>NZ_CP152029.1:0-32500 GCF_038630395.1 Heyndrickxia sp. FSL K6-6286
ATGCTTAATCCAAAATATACATTTGAAACATTTGTCATTGGTTCAGGGAATCGATTTGCACATGCTGCATCACTTGCGGTAGCAGAGGCACCTGCAAAAGCCTATAATCCCTTTTTCATTTATGGGGGTGTAGGACTTGGAAAAACCCATTTAATGCACGCTATAGGCCACTATGTGATTGAACACAATCCATCTGCAAAAGTTGTATATTTATCCTCAGAAAAATTTACAAATGAGTTTATTAACTCAATACGAGATAACAAAGCGGAAAATTTCCGTAATAAATATCGAAATGTTGATATTCTCCTAATAGATGATATTCAATTTCTTGCAGGAAAAGAATCGACTCAAGAAGAATTTTTCCATACTTTTAATGCCCTACATGAAGAAAGCAAACAAATTGTTATATCAAGTGATCGCCCACCTAAAGAAATACCAACGTTAGAGGATCGTTTAAGATCACGCTTTGAATGGGGACTTATTACAGATATTACTCCACCTGATCTTGAAACAAGAATTGCTATTTTACGAAAAAAAGCAAAAGCTGACGGTTTAGATATCCCTAATGAAGTTATGCTTTATATTGCTAATCAAATCGATTCAAATATTCGAGAACTAGAAGGTGCTTTAATCCGTGTAGTTGCCTACTCCTCATTGATCAATAAAGATATCAATGCAGACTTAGCTGCGGATGCACTAAAAGATATTATTCCTAGTTCAAAACCTAAAGTAATCACGATTCATGATATTCAAAAATTGGTTGGAGAAGAATACAATGTAAAATTAGATGATTTTAAAGCAAAAAAGCGTACTAAATCAGTTGCCTTTCCTCGTCAAATTGCAATGTATTTATCTAGAGAACTTACCGATTCATCACTTCCTAAAATTGGCGAAGAGTTTGGTGGACGTGATCATACAACCGTTATACATGCACATGAAAAAATATCAAAATTACTTTTAACTGATTCTCAGCTTGAGAAAAAAATTCAAGAGATTAAAAGTTTACTAAAAGGATAAGAAAAAGTTTTAACTAATTATTTTTTGGGGAAAATGTGAATAACTTTACTTGAAATATGCACAGTCTGTCCACATGTGGATAGGCTGTATTTCCTTTGATTATTGAAGTTATCCACATATTAACAGGGCCTATTACTATTACTACGATTTTTTAAAAGATAATTAATATACTATCAGTTGCTGATTAAAATAAATTGCGGGGGGACCATTATGAAATTCTCGATACAACGTGATCGTCTTATTGAAAGTGTTCAAGATGTAATGAAAGCTATTAGTCCAAGAACAACGATTCCAATTCTTACAGGAATAAAAATTACTGCAACGTCTGAAGGTGTAACATTAACTGGAAGTGATTCAGACGTATCAATTGAATCCTTTATTCCGAATGAAGAAGATGGAAATCAATTAGTTGAGATTTTTACACCTGGTGGAATCGTATTACAAGCTAAATTTTTTAGTGAAATTGTTAAAAAATTACCTATGGATACAATTGAAATTGAAGTCATTAATCAATTACAAACAGTCATACGTTCAGGAAAGTCAGAATTTAACTTAAATGGTTTAGATCCTGAAGAATATCCTCATTTACCACAAGTATCTGAAGAGAATGTAATTAAAATCCCAACAGATATATTGAAAAATCTTACAAGACAAACGGTATTTGCCGTATCTACATCAGAAACTAGACCTATTCTAACTGGGGTGAATTGGAAAGTAGATTCAGGAAATTTAACCTGTATTGCTACAGATAGTCATCGTCTAGCAATGCGTTCTGCTGCAATCGAATATACAAATGATGCAGACTACAATATTGTTATTCCTGGTAAAAGTTTAAATGAATTGAATAAAATTTTAGATGATACAAGTGAACCTGTGGAAATTGTTATTACTGAAAATCAAATATTATTTAAAGCTAAACATTTATTGTTTTTCTCCCGCTTGTTAGAAGGGAATTATCCTGATACATCAAGGTTAATCCCAACAGAAAGCAAAACAGATCTCGTGATAAATACAAAAGAGTTTTTACAAGCTATAGATCGTGCCTCCCTTTTAGCAAGAGAAGGGAGAAATCCAAATGTAGTTAAGCTTACAACTTTAAATTCTGGTATCATTGAAATTTCATCAAACACACCAGAGGTTGGTAAAGTTATTGAACAGGTTCAAAGTGAATCAATTGATGGAGAAGATTTAAAGATATCCTTTAGTGCCAAATATATGATGGATGCTCTTAAAGCACTTGAAGGATTTGAGATTCGAATTAGTTTTACTGGTGCAATGAGACCATTTATTATTCACCCAATTAATGATGAATCAATTTTGCAACTAATTTTACCAGTCAGAACATACTAATAATCAATAGAGAAAACGGCGGCCCTCAGTTAAAAGGGTCGCTTAATTTTTTAATTGTTCTATCCACAATTTATGTGAGATGGATAGAATATATTCCATTCATCCACATGTGGATAACTAATAAAAAAGCCTAATTCTAGGAGCATTGTATTAATTTCATTTATTTAGTAAAATTATAAATTAGGGAATATTGAAGCGGAAAAGAGTGATGACATGGAAAAAAATGTAATAATCGAAACAGATATAATCACTTTAGGTCAATTTTTAAAATTAGCGGAAATCATTCAAAGTGGTGGTATGGCTAAATGGTTTTTGAGTGAACATGATGTATTTGTAAATGGAGAACAAGATCAAAGAAGAGGTAGAAAACTATCTGTAGGTGACCGTGTAGAAATACCGGAGTTCGGTATCTTTGTTGTCTCCCATTAAATGATTATGTGGGGGTACATGTAAAGGATGTTAATCAATGCATATTGAAGAATTAGAACTAAAAAATTACCGTAACTATGAAACATTGTCTATTTCCTTTGAAAACAATGTAAATGTCATCCTTGGAGAGAATGCTCAAGGTAAAACCAATGTCATGGAATCTATCTATGTTTTAGCAATGGCTAAATCACATCGGACATCAAATGATAAAGATTTAATCCGCTGGGATCAAGAATATGCTAAAATAAAAGGTAGGATAAAAAAACTTAATGGTTCAATCCCATTAGAATTAATCATTTCCAAAAAGGGGAAAAAAGCAAAATTTAATCATATAGAACAACAGAAATTAAGCCAGTATGTTGGTAATATGAATGTTGTCATGTTTGCGCCTGAAGATCTCCATTTAGTAAAAGGGAGCCCTCAAGTTAGGCGTCGTTTTATTGATATGGAAATTGGTCAAGTATCACCAGTCTATTTGCATGATATCAGTCAGTATCAAAAAATTTTGCAACAACGAAATCATTATCTTAAACAACTCCAAATGCAAAAGCAAAAAGACGAAACGATGCTTGATGTTCTAACTGAACAGTTTTTGCAAATTGCTATAAAGGTTATAAAGAAAAGGTTTGAGTTTATTCGACTACTTGAAGAATGGGCAAGACCAATTCACACAGGTATTTCCCGGGGGCTTGAAACGCTGGAAATACAGTATAAACCTTCAATCAATGTATCAGAAGACTTAGATTCGTCAAACCTATTAAAAGAAATGGAAGAAAAGATTTCCTTAAATCGTAAAAGGGAAATTGAGCGGGGAGTTACACTAATAGGACCACATCGTGATGAACTAATTTTTAATGTGAATAATCGAGACGTACAAACCTTTGGTTCGCAAGGACAACAACGAACAACCGCATTATCCTTAAAACTGGCAGAAATTGAGTTGATTCACTCAGAAATTGGAGAATATCCAATCTTACTGTTAGATGATGTTCTATCTGAATTAGATGATTACCGTCAATCGCATTTATTAAACACCATCCAAGGAAAGGTTCAAACCTTTGTTACAACAACAAGTGTTGATGGTATTGATCATCAAACATTAAAGGATGCTTCAACATTTTCAGTTGAGGCGGGTTTTATGTCACGTATAAAGTGAGGTGTGTAAACATGTATTTGCATGTAGGGGAAGATGTAATGGTTCGCACTGATGAAATAATCGCTATTTTGGATAAAGGATCAGTCATTGATTCTGCTATTTTTCAAGAATTTCTACAGAAGAACGAAAAGAAAAAGATGCTGAATCTTTCAAAAGGTGATTTCAAATCCATAGTTATTACCGATCATCAACATTATCTCTCCCCTTTAGCCTCAGGTACACTCGTAAAACGACTAAGTTAAGAGAAAAGTAAAAACTCTTTTTAATATAAATTTTGGAAATGTAGGTGAATTCAAGTGCCAATGGAACAAGAACAAGTGCAAGGACAATCCTATGATGAAAATCAGATACAGGTTCTTGAAGGACTGGAAGCCGTTCGTAAGCGTCCAGGTATGTATATTGGATCCACAAGTAGTAAAGGTCTTCATCATCTAGTTTGGGAAATTGTGGATAATAGTATTGATGAAGCCTTAGCTGGATTTTGTGATGAAATAAATATTGTTATTGAAAACGATAATAGTATAAAAGTTATTGATAATGGACGTGGAATTCCAGTAGGTATTCATGAAAAAATGGGTAGACCTGCTGTTGAAGTTATTCATACAGTTCTTCACGCTGGAGGTAAATTTGGCGGCGGAGGATACAAAGTATCTGGTGGACTACATGGTGTGGGTGCCTCTGTTGTTAATGCCTTATCTAGTGAATTTGAAGTATATGTTCATCGTGATGGGAAAATCCACTATCAAAAATATGAACGAGGAGTTCCTTGTTTTGATTTAAAAATAATTGGTGAAACAGATCATACAGGAACAACGAGTCATTTTAAACCTGATCATGAAATTTTTACAGAAACAACTGTCTATGATTATGATGTTTTAGCTACTCGTGTAAGGGAACTTGCATTTTTAAACAGAGGGTTAAAACTTACAATTGAAGATAAAAGAGATGAGACAAAAAGAAATGAATATCACTATGAAGGTGGTATCAAATCCTATGTAGAGCATCTAAACAGAACAAAAGAAGTCATCCATGAAGAGCCTATTTATGTCGAAGGTGAAAAGGACGGCATAGCTATAGAGGTATCTATTCAATATAACGAAGGGTTTACTAGTAGCATTTATTCATTTGCCAATAATATTCATACGTATGAAGGCGGAACACATGAATTTGGCTTTAAGACTGCTCTGACAAGGGTAATTAATGATTATGCACGTAAAAATGGATTGATAAAAGAAAATGATTCTAACTTATCTGGTGAAGATGTTCGAGAAGGATTAACAGCAATTATCTCAATTAAGCATCCAGACCCTCAATTTGAAGGACAAACGAAAACAAAATTAGGAAATTCAGAAGCTAGAACCATTACAGATGCGGTTTTTTCTGAGCACTTTGATAAATTTATGCTAGAAAACCCTACTGTTGCTAAAAAGATTGTTGAAAAAGGCTTAATGGCTGCACGTGCACGTTTGGCGGCGAAGAAGGCACGTGAACTTACTAGAAGAAAAAGTGCACTAGAAGTTTCAAGTTTACCTGGAAAATTGGCTGATTGCTCTTCAAGGGACCCTAAAATAAGTGAATTATTTATCGTAGAGGGTGACTCTGCAGGTGGTTCAGCCAAACAAGGAAGAGATAGACATTTTCAAGCGATTTTGCCATTACGCGGTAAAATCCTAAATGTTGAAAAGGCGCGTTTAGATAAAATTTTGTCTAACAATGAAATTCGTACAATTATTACAGCACTCGGTACAGGGATTAGTGATGACTTTGAAATCTCTAAAGCTCGTTATCATAAAGTAGTCATCATGACAGATGCAGATGTCGATGGTGCTCATATTAGAACCTTATTATTAACCTTTTTCTATCGTTATATGAGACAAATAGTTGAGGCAGGGTATATTTATATTGCCCAACCACCTTTATATAAAATTTCACAAGGAAAACGAGTAGAATATGTTTATAGTGATCGTGAACTAGAGGAAATGCTTAGCCAAATGCCACAACAACCAAAGCCTGGTATCCAACGATATAAAGGTCTTGGAGAAATGAATCCTGAACAATTATGGGAAACAACGATGGACCCAACCAATCGTACATTACTACAAGTAAGTTTAGAGGATGCAATAGGAGCGGATGAAACATTCGAGATGCTTATGGGGGATAAGGTCGAACCACGTCGTAACTTTATTGAAGAAAACGCCATTTATGTGAAAAATCTCGATATTTAATTGCGAAATACAAAGAAGCAATCAGTTGATACTGGTTGCTTGATTCTCTTAAAGGAGGTTCTAGTATGGCTGAAACACCGAAATCAAATATTAAAGAAGTAAATATTAGTCATGAAATGCGTACTTCCTTCTTGGATTATGCCATGAGTGTTATCGTTTCTCGTGCACTTCCAGATGTACGTGATGGGTTAAAGCCCGTACATCGAAGGATTCTTTATGCAATGAATGATTTAGGAATGACATCAGATAAAGCCTATAAAAAATCAGCTCGTATCGTTGGAGAAGTTATTGGTAAGTACCATCCACATGGTGACTCTGCGGTTTACGAAACGATGGTTCGTATGGCTCAGGATTTTAGCTATCGATATATGTTGGTTGATGGACATGGTAACTTTGGTTCTATTGATGGTGACTCTGCAGCTGCTATGCGTTATACCGAAGCACGGATGTCAAAAATATCAATGGAATTAGTTCGAGATTTAAACAAAGATACGATCGATTATCAGGACAACTATGATGGATCAGAAAGAGAACCGGTTGTTCTTCCATCTCGATTTCCAAATTTACTAGTAAATGGTACATCGGGTATTGCAGTAGGTATGGCAACCAATATTCCTCCTCATCAGCTTGGAGAAGTAATTGATGGTGTCCTTGCTTTGAGTAAGGATCCAGATATTACAATTCAAGAACTAATGGAGCATATACCAGGCCCAGACTTTCCAACTGCGGGTTTAATTGTTGGTAGAAGTGGGATCAGGCGTGCATATGAGACAGGACGTGGTTCCATTACTCTACGAGCACGAGTAGAAATAGAACAAAAACCGAATGGTAAAGAATCGATTATCATTAAAGAAATACCTTACCAAGTGAATAAAGCTAAGCTTGTAGAAAGAATTGCTGAACTTGTAAGAGATAAAAAAATTGATGGAATTACAGATTTAAGTGATCAATCTGATCGTCAAGGTATGCATGTAGTTATCGATGTTAGAAGAGATGCAAATGCAAATGTCCTTTTAAATAATTTGTACAAACATACTGCACTTCAAACAACATTTGGGATAAATTTATTAGCTCTTGTGGAAGGGCAACCAAAAGTATTAAATTTAAAACAGTGCTTATATCATTATTTAGAGCATCAAAAAGTAATTATTCGTAGAAGAACAGAGTTTGAATTACGTAAAGCGGAAGCACGTGCACACATCTTAGAAGGTTTACGTATAGCATTAGATCATATTGATGAAATTATAAGCTTAATTCGTTCATCTCAAACAACTGAAATAGCTAGAAACGGTTTAATGGAGAATTTTTCATTATCTGAAAAACAAGCTCAAGCAATTCTTGATATGCGTCTACAACGACTAACTGGATTAGAACGTGAAAAGATTGAAGAAGAGTATCAAGAGTTAATCAAGCTGATTGCTGAATTAAAAGCTATTTTAGCGGATGAGGAAAAAGTCTTAGAAATCATTCGTGAAGAGCTGTTGGAAATAAAGGAACGTTTTAATGACGTGCGCCGTACAGAAATTGTTTCTGGTGGGGTCGAACAAATTGAAGACGAAGATTTAATTCCACGGGAAAATATTGTGATAAGTTTAACACACAATGGATATATTAAACGTCTTCCAATTTCAACATACAAAAGCCAGAAGCGTGGCGGGCGTGGAGTTCAAGGAATGGGAACAAATGAAGATGATTTCGTTGAACATTTATTAACAACTTCGACACATGATACAATCCTGTTCTTTACAAATAAAGGGAAAGTATATCGAGCTAAAGGATATGAAATTCCTGAGTTTAGCAGAACAGCAAAAGGGATTCCGATCATTAATCTACTTGGTATCGAAAAAGATGAGTGGATTAACACAATGATTCGAGTGGAAGAATTTGTTGATGATAGCTTCCTATTCTTTACAACTAAACGAGGAATTTCTAAACGAACACCATTAACTGATTTTGCAAATATACGTACAAATGGATTAATTGCCATTCATCTCCGTGAAGAAGATGAACTTATTTCTGTAAAACTTACAGATGGGGATAGAGATATTATTATAGGTACCAAAAATGGTATGTTAATAAGATTCCCAGAGGTAGATGTTCGTTCAATGGGTAGAACAGCAACTGGTGTTAAAGGAATTACTCTTTCTGGTGATGATGAAGTAGTTGGCATGGAAATATTAGATGAGAGTAATGATGTTCTAATTGTAACCATAAATGGTTATGGAAAAAGAACAACTGCATCTGAATATCGGATTCAAAGTCGTGGCGGTAAAGGATTAAAAACATGTAATATCACTGAAAAGAATGGTGGCTTAATAGCAGTAAAAACAGTTACTGGAGAAGAAGACCTTATGCTTATAACCGCTGGAGGAGTTCTTATTCGTATGGCGGTAGGTGACATCTCCCAATTAGGAAGAAATACACAGGGAGTCAAGCTCATACGGTTAGGTGAGGATGAACATGTAGCTACAGTGGCAAAGGTTGAAAAGGAAGAAGAGACTTCGGAGGCAGAGGATACAGCTGAGGAAGCATCCGAATTAATTGAGAACGAAGAGAAAGAGTAAAATTTTGTAAAGAGACATCGCTATGATGTCTCTTTTTTGATAAAATATTTAGAAAGGCTGTTTTGTATAGTTTGTTGCTTTGTAAAAGCCGGCAGTTGGGCTTTTACACCTAATAAAGAATTCAGCGATTGTTATGGAGTTTCTTATCTCAGTGAAATGAAAGGTGGAACGGCTTTTAGCCGATAGTTATTCGTTAAAATTTTGCTTAAATAGCAACAATGTTTGAGAAAAGAGCCTTTATAAAAGATAGTTATTGAAAAAATTGGGGTGGGAAGAATGAAAGTCACGATTGAGGACTTACGTGTAGGGGCTGTTTTAGCAGAAGATGTGATGGGGATGACTGGACAACCAATCATTCCTAAAAAAACAATAATTACTCCAGAACATATAGAAGTATTAAAGGCTTTCTTGAAAACGGATGTGATAATTGAAGGATTGACTAGGAAACATGATCAGAAAAAAAATGATGAGCGTGTATATGACACTAAGGAAGAAAAGAAGATAATATATTCATCATTTCGAGAGGATTTTGAAATAGCAGTAACGAAGTACAAAATAGATTTTCAAAAATGGCAATCGGGGTCAGCAGTTGATATTGCTAATGTAAGGGATTTTCTTTATAAATTACTTGAAAAGGCTGAAGAGAAAAACATTTCTATTTCATCTCAAAACTTTTCTACTAACCAGAATAACTATATTTATGATCATTCTGTTGCAGTAGGAATTATTAGCGGACTAATAGCCAAGAAAATGGGCTATGATAAGGGTCATTACTATCAAACAGCATTAGCTGGCTGCTTGGCAAATGTCGGTATGGCAAAGATATCCCCCAAAATCCTTACCAAATCAGGTGTCCTTACATCCGAAGAGAATAAGGAAATTCAAGATCATCCAAATTTAAGCTTAAAAATGATTCAAAATAGTCCTCTATTAAAACCTGAAACAAAATTAGCTGTATTTCAACACCATGAAAGATTAGATGGTAGTGGGTATCCAATGGGGATAAAAGGAAATCAGTTTTATCCAATTTCCCGAATAGTAGCAGTAGCTGATGTATTTCATGCATTAATTTCTAATCGGTCCCATAAAAAAAATATTGCCCCTTTAAAAGCTATAGAAATGATGAAAATAGATGAATTTGGAAAATATGATATATCTGTCTTAAACACACTATCATTAATGGCAGCAAAACTTTCTATTGGTACTAGAGTAAGATTATCCAATGGAGAGATAGGGGTAGTTCTTTTCACTAAACAACATGCATTAACGAGACCATTAATAAAGTTAAATAACGGTGAATCCATAGATCTTGAAAAGATGAGAGAGTTATATATAGAGGAAGTTTATTCATAAACAGATAACTCTATGAGAAGGAAGGATTATAAAATGGCTCTTTTCAATATCCTAAACTTGCTAAATTAAACAATTGTGAAGTATATAAAGAAATTTATTAACTATCAATAAAGCTATAGAAAAGAGTCAATATAAATCTTCCTTCTAAAAAGTTTAGGTTTTTTTAAAAAAAGTTATTGTGTTTGCTAATAATATCTGATAGAATAATATTCGTTGGTCTTTTATATCAACTATATAAATTTCAAAAAATATTATATTAAAATAAGTATTGACTTGAAATGATATATATGATAATATATAAAAGTCGCTTAAAGGTGATTGATCTTTGAAAACTGAACAAAACGAAACGTCAATGAATTACTTTTATTTATAAAGAGCTATATCAAACATCTTTTTGGAGAGTTTGATCCTGGCTCAGGACGAACGCTGGCGGCGTGCCTAATACATGCAAGTCGAGCGAATCTGATGGGAGCTTGCTCCCTGATGATTAGCGGCGGACGGGTGAGTAACACGTGGGTAACCTGCCTGTAAGACTGGGATAACTCCGGGAAACCGGGGCTAATACCGGATAACTTTTTTCTTCGCATGAAGAAGAATTGAAAGATGGCTTTTCGCTATCACTTACAGATGGACCCGCGGCGCATTAGCTAGTTGGTGAGGTAACGGCTCACCAAGGCGACGATGCGTAGCCGACTTGAGAGGGTGATCGGCCACACTGGGACTGAGACACGGCCCAGACTCCTACGGGAGGCAGCAGTAGGGAATCTTCCGCAATGGACGAAAGTCTGACGGAGCAACGCCGCGTGAGTGATGAAGGTTTTCGGATCGTAAAACTCTGTTGTTAGGGAAGAACAAGTATCGTTCGAATAGGGCGGTACCTTGACGGTACCTAACCAGAAAGCCACGGCTAACTACGTGCCAGCAGCCGCGGTAATACGTAGGTGGCAAGCGTTGTCCGGAATTATTGGGCGTAAAGCGCGCGCAGGCGGTTTCTTAAGTCTGATGTGAAATCTTGCGGCTCAACCGCAAGCGGCCATTGGAAACTGGGAGACTTGAGTGCAGAAGAGGAGAGTGGAATTCCACGTGTAGCGGTGAAATGCGTAGAGATGTGGAGGAACACCAGTGGCGAAGGCGACTCTCTGGTCTGTAACTGACGCTGAGGCGCGAAAGCGTGGGGAGCGAACAGGATTAGATACCCTGGTAGTCCACGCCGTAAACGATGAGTGCTAAGTGTTAGAGGGTTTCCGCCCTTTAGTGCTGCAGCTAACGCATTAAGCACTCCGCCTGGGGAGTACGGCCGCAAGGCTGAAACTCAAAGGAATTGACGGGGGCCCGCACAAGCGGTGGAGCATGTGGTTTAATTCGAAGCAACGCGAAGAACCTTACCAGGTCTTGACATCCTCTTGACCTCTCTAGAGATAGGGATTTCCCTTCGGGGACAAGAGTGACAGGTGGTGCATGGTTGTCGTCAGCTCGTGTCGTGAGATGTTGGGTTAAGTCCCGCAACGAGCGCAACCCTTGACCTTAGTTGCCAGCATTCAGTTGGGCACTCTAAGGTGACTGCCGGTGACAAACCGGAGGAAGGTGGGGATGACGTCAAATCATCATGCCCCTTATGACCTGGGCTACACACGTGCTACAATGGATGGTACAAAGGGCTGCAAGACCGCGAGGTTTAGCCAATCCCATAAAACCATTCTCAGTTCGGATTGTAGGCTGCAACTCGCCTACATGAAGCCGGAATCGCTAGTAATCGCGGATCAGCATGCCGCGGTGAATACGTTCCCGGGCCTTGTACACACCGCCCGTCACACCACGAGAGTTTGTAACACCCGAAGTCGGTGAGGTAACCTTTTGGAGCCAGCCGCCGAAGGTGGGACAGATGATTGGGGTGAAGTCGTAACAAGGTAGCCGTATCGGAAGGTGCGGCTGGATCACCTCCTTTCTAAGGAATATGGAAAACCACTTACGTGGTTCAGACGTCTTCTGTTTTGTTCAGTTTTGAAGGTTCAATCCTTCTATGAAAATATACATGAATAAAAACATGACTTTGGTATGTTTATCTATCCATTGTCTTTTGTTTCCTAATAAATGTGGGCCTATAGCTCAGCTGGTTAGAGCGCACGCCTGATAAGCGTGAGGTCGATGGTTCGAGTCCATTTAGGCCCACCATATAAACATTTTTTTGGGGCCTTAGCTCAGCTGGGAGAGCGCCTGCTTTGCACGCAGGAGGTCAGCGGTTCGATCCCGCTAGGCTCCACCATTGTTCTTTGAAAACTAGATAATATAAGAAGTAACCAAGTAATAACCGAGAATCGCCACTTTATGGATGAATCCATTAAGTAGTTTTTAAACTGAAAGGGCAAGGAGAAGCGAGAAGATCGAGGAAACGAACGAAGGAGCACCGCAGCGTATTATACATACGTGAGGATGCGAATGAGTGAATTGACGAAGAGATTCGAAGCTTATCATTGGCCGTAGGTTAAGTTAGTAAGGGCGCACGGTGAATGCCTTGGCACTAGGAGCCGATGAAGGACGGGACTAACACCGATATGCTTCGGGGAGCTGTAAGCGAGCTTTGATCCGGAGATTTCCGAATGGGGGAACCCACTGCCCGTAATGGGGTAGTATCCTTACTTGAATACATAGAGTAAGGAAGGCAGACCCGGGGAACTGAAACATCTAAGTACCCGGAGGAAGAGAAAGCAATTGCGATTTCCTGAGTAGCGGCGAGCGAAACGGAAGAAGCCCAAACCAAGAGGCTTGCCTCTTGGGGTTGTAGGACACTCTATACGGAGTTACAAAGGAACGGAGTAAATGAAGAGGTCTGGAAAGGCCCGTCAAAGAAGGTAACAACCCTGTAGTTGAAACTTCGTTCCCTCCAGAGTGGATCCTGAGTACGGCGGGACACGTGAAATCCCGTCGGAAGCAGGGAGGACCATCTCCCAAGGCTAAATACTCCCTAGTGACCGATAGTGAACCAGTACCGTGAGGGAAAGGTGAAAAGCACCCCGGGAGGGGAGTGAAAGAGAACCTGAAACCGTGTGCCTACAAGTAGTTAGAGCCCTATGCTTTATGCAGGGTGATAGCGTGCCTTTTGTAGAATGAACCGGCGAGTTACGATTTCATGCAAGGTTAAGCTGAAGAGGCGGAGCCGCAGCGAAAGCGAGTCTGAATAGGGCGATAGAGTATGAGGTCGTAGACCCGAAACCAGGTGATCTACCCATGTCCAGGGTGAAGGTAAGGTAACACTTACTGGAGGCCCGAACCCACGCACGTTGAAAAGTGCGGGGATGAGGTGTGGGTAGCGGAGAAATTCCAATCGAACTTGGAGATAGCTGGTTCTCTCCGAAATAGCTTTAGGGCTAGCCTTAAGGTAAGAGTCTTGGAGGTAGAGCACTGTTTGGACTAGGGGCCCTCATCGGGTTACCGAATTCAGACAAACTCCGAATGCCAATGACTTATCCTTAGGAGTCAGACTGCGAGTGATAAGATCCGTAGTCAAGAGGGAAACAGCCCAGACCACCAGCTAAGGTCCCAAAGTATACGTTAAGTGGAAAAGGATGTGGAGTTGCTTAGACAACCAGGATGTTGGCTTAGAAGCAGCCACCATTTAAAGAGTGCGTAATAGCTCACTGGTCGAGTGACTCTGCGCCGAAAATGTACCGGGGCTAAACGTATCACCGAAGCTGTGGATGGACACCTATGCATCTTTTCCTTCGGAAAAATGCTGGATGTCCGTGGTAGGAGAGCGTTCTAAGGGCTGCGAAGCTAGACCGTAAGGACTGGTGGAGCGCTTAGAAGTGAGAATGCCGGTATGAGTAGCGAAAGAAGGGTGAGAATCCCTTCCACCGAATGCCTAAGGTTTCCTGAGGAAGGCTCGTCCGCTCAGGGTTAGTCGGGACCTAAGCCGAGGCCGAAAGGCGTAGGCGATGGACAACAGGTTGATATTCCTGTACCACCTCTTCACCGTTTGAACGATGGGGGGACGCAGGAGGATAGGGTAAGCGCACTGCTGGAATAGTGCGTCCAAGCAGTTAGAGGGGTGACGAGGCAAATCCCGTCACCATGTACCTTGAGCTGTGATGGCGAGGGAAATTTAGTACCGAAGTTCCTGATTCCACACTGCCTAGAAAATCCTCTAGTGAGGTGAAAGGTGCCCGTACCGCAAACCGACACAGGTAGGCGAGGAGAGAATCCTAAGGTGAGCGAGAGAACTCTCGTTAAGGAACTCGGCAAAATGACCCCGTAACTTCGGGAGAAGGGGTGCTCTGTTAGGGTGCAAGCCCGAGAGAGCCGCAGTGAATAGGCCCAGGCGACTGTTTAGCAAAAACACAGGTCTCTGCGAAGCCGTAAGGCGAAGTATAGGGGCTGACGCCTGCCCGGTGCTGGAAGGTTAAGAGGAGAGGTTAGTCGCAAGACGAAGCTTTGAATTGAAGCCCCAGTAAACGGCGGCCGTAACTATAACGGTCCTAAGGTAGCGAAATTCCTTGTCAGGTAAGTTCTGACCCGCACGAAAGGCGCAACGATCTGGGCACTGTCTCAACGAGAGACTCGGTGAAATTATAGTACCTGTGAAGATGCAGGTTACCCGCGACAGGACGGAAAGACCCCGTGGAGCTTTACTGCAGCTTGATATTGAATTTTGGTACAGCTTGTACAGGATAGGTAGGAGCCTTTGAAGCCGGAGCGCCAGCTTCGGTGGAGGCATCGGTGGGATACTACCCTGGCTGTATTGAAATTCTAACCCGCACCCCTGAATCGGGGTGGGAGACAGTGTCAGGCAGGCAGTTTGACTGGGGCGGTCGCCTCCTAAAAGGTAACGGAGGCGCCCAAAGGTTCCCTCAGAATGGTTGGAAATCATTCGCAGAGTGTAAAGGCACAAGGGAGCTTGACTGCGAGACCTACAAGTCGAGCAGGGACGAAAGTCGGGCTTAGTGATCCGGTGGTTCCGCATGGAAGGGCCATCGCTCAACGGATAAAAGCTACCCCGGGGATAACAGGCTTATCTCCCCCAAGAGTCCACATCGACGGGGAGGTTTGGCACCTCGATGTCGGCTCATCGCATCCTGGGGCTGTAGTCGGTCCCAAGGGTTGGGCTGTTCGCCCATTAAAGCGGTACGCGAGCTGGGTTCAGAACGTCGTGAGACAGTTCGGTCCCTATCCGTCGTGGGCGTAGGAAATTTGAGAGGAGCTGTCCTTAGTACGAGAGGACCGGGATGGACGCACCGCTGGTGTACCAGTTGTCTTGCCAAAGGCATCGCTGGGTAGCTATGTGCGGAAGGGATAAGTGCTGAAAGCATCTAAGCATGAAGCCCCCCTCAAGATGAGATTTCCCTTAGTTTATCTAAATAAGATCCCTGAAAGATGATCAGGTTGATAGGTTCGAGGTGGAAGTGTGGCGACACATGGAGCTGACGAATACTAATAGATCGAAGACTTAACCAAATAGATTTAAGGTTATTACACTTCTTTATATATCTAGTTTTGAGGGTACAAATCCTTTAAAATATAGTCTGGTAATTATGGCAAGAAGGACACACCCGTTCCCATCCCGAACACGGAAGTTAAGCTTCTTAGCGCCGATGGTAGTTGGGGGCTCTCCCCCTGCAAGAGTAGGACGTTGCCAGGCAATTGTAAGCACAGAGCTTGTTCTCTGTGCTTTTTTGTATGCATTTCACAGTTTACTTTGTAAATATTTGAAGATTAAATAGGGTGTTTTCTCTGCTGTAATTGATAGAAAGGTACTGATAAATGGATAATCATTAGTCGGTGTTGTTTTAATAAGTTCACACCACCATTCGGTTTCATAACGGGCAATCATGCTTAAATTGTATAAAAGTAAATAGTGGATAATTAATTCAGGATAATACATATATTTCGCTTGTTTGTTGGGTAAACAAAAGCTATTTTTCGTTAAATGAAAACGGAAGGGAAGTAAAGGAGTATCCTCATTTGTACTTTTAATAATAATATAATCTTTATTATAATTTATCGTTTGGATTGATATAGCATTTTTATCTTTTAATAGACGTGTGAAACTGTCTAATGTTAAATGGTATTGATCAAGAATAGATAAAGGAATGGCATATTCTATATTGTTTTTTAGAATATGAATGATATTACATTCGTTATTAAATGTAAAACAATCATCTAATTCTGGTATTTGATAAAATAGATCCTTCATAATAATTTTTTCACCTTCTAGGTGTTCCACGTGAAACATTTTTTTTGAAAAATGAGTACACAGCCCCATTTTCTGTATCTTTATTTCATCATTCATAAACTGATAGTGTTGCTTTTTTTTCTTTCTGGAAGAAACCCCATGAGCTAATACAGAAGTAGATTCTGGATAATCTGGATCTACAGATAATAAACAAGCTTTTATTAAATGTATCAAACCATAAAAGAGTAGCACAGGCTTAATTGGAATCGGTGCATGTTCAGCTTGTGAGTAATACATTTCGCCATGTTGGAGAAAATAGATAAAAGGATAACAATTATCATAACTTTTTATTTCATGATTATCGATCTGGATATTTTTGTAACATCGATTTAATAGCTTCTGTGTCATGTCAGCTGATTGATACAAATTTAACCGTTTCCAAACAAGATCTTTATTCAAAAGAATGACCTCCAAATTTTTTGAAAAATTGGACATATTATTAATTCCTTGACAGTAGTTTAACCAATTGATAACCTACTAATAATATTTTGGGAGCAGGAGGAATGAAAAAATGTGGGAATCTAAATTTTCTAAAGAAGGATTAACATTTGATGATGTACTGTTAGTGCCAGCAAAATCTGAAGTTTTACCGAAAGACGTAGATTTACAAGTGGAATTAACGGAGACCTTGAAGCTTAATATTCCGATTATTAGCGCAGGTATGGATACTGTTACTGAAGCGGAAATGGCCATTTCAATGGCGAGACAAGGTGGTTTAGGCATTATTCATAAAAATATGAGTATTGAGCAACAGGCAGATCATGTTGATAAAGTAAAACGTTCTGAAAGTGGAGTTATTACAGACCCATTCTTTCTAACTCCTGAACACCAAGTATTTAGTGCTGAGCATTTAATGGGTAAGTACCGAATTTCCGGTGTGCCTATTGTGAATAATGAGGAAGAACAAAAGCTTGTTGGCATAATTACAAATCGTGATTTACGCTTTATTCAAGATTTCTCGATAAAAATTTCTGATGTAATGACAAAGGAAAACTTGGTAACTGCTCCTGTCGGAACAACATTGAATGATGCAGAAAAAATTCTTCAAAAGCATAAAATTGAAAAGCTCCCATTAGTTGATGAAAATGGTGTATTAAAGGGACTTATTACGATTAAAGATATTGAAAAGGTCATTGAATTTCCTAATTCGGCTAAAGATAGTGTAGGACGTCTTTTAGTTGGTGCTGCTGTAGGTGTTACTAGTGATACTATGAAACGTGTAGAAGCACTAGTGAATGCAAATGTAGATGTAATTGTGATAGATACGGCTCACGGGCACTCTAAAGGTGTTTTAGACACAGTGAGCAAAATTAGAGCTGAATATCCAAAGTTAAATATTATTGCTGGAAATGTGGCTACTGCTGAAGCTACAAAAGCGTTGATTGAAGCAGGGGCAGATATTGTTAAGGTTGGAATTGGACCAGGTTCAATTTGTACAACAAGAGTGGTAGCTGGTGTAGGAGTACCACAAATAACAGCTATCTATGATTGTGCGACTGAGGCAAGAAAGCATGGTAAAGCAATCATTGCAGATGGTGGTATTAAATATTCAGGAGACATTGTTAAGGCGCTTGCATCTGGTGGACATGTTGTAATGCTTGGTAGTCTTTTAGCAGGCACAACAGAAAGCCCTGGTGAAACAGAAACGTATCAAGGCAGAAGATTTAAAGTATACCGTGGAATGGGTTCAGTCTCTGCGATGGAGCAAGGGTCAAAAGACCGTTACTTCCAAGAAGATGCGAAAAAATTTGTTCCTGAAGGTATTGAAGGACGTGTTCCATATAAAGGGCCACTTGCTGATGTTATTTTCCAATTACTTGGTGGAATAAAATCTGGTATGGGTTATTGTGGAACTAAAAATTTGAAAGCCCTCCGCGAGGAAGCTCAATTCATTCGAATGACAGGTGCCGGCTTAAGAGAGAGCCATCCACATGATATTCAAATTACTAAAGAAGCACCTAACTATTCGCTTTCATAATTATAGATAATATAGTTTAAATTGATAGAAGTGGTAGGAATTTACACGAAAAAGTGCATTTCCTGCCACTTTTTGTTTAAGTTAGGTATATCCTCCGTCTACTATTATGTTAAGAACTATGTTAAAATAACGAAAGTGTATACATAAACAGATGGAGGGTTCTTAGTGGAAAAGAGAAAAGTAAAAAAGATATTTGCCATGATTATGGCTTTTTCATTGATGTTTGGAATATTTCAATTGCCACAAAAGGCGTTAGCTGCAGAAGACATTTTAGATATTCATGCAGACGGAGCTATATTAGTTGAAGCAAGTACGGGTAAAGTATTATATGAAAAAAATCCAGACACTGCACTAGGAATTGCTTCAATGTCAAAAATGATGACAGAATATATCCTTTTGGATTCAATCAAAAAAGGTAAGGTAAAATGGGATCAAGAATATACCGTTAGTGATTATGCTTTTAAAATATCTCATGATACAAATCTATCAAATGTACCGTTAAGAAAAGATGTTAAATATAAAATTAAAGACTTATACCAAGCAATGGCTATTTATTCAGCAAATGCAGCAACAATTGCTATTGCAGAAACGATTGGTGGGTCAGAAGAAAACTTTGTCAAGATGATGAATGAAAAAGCAAAAGAGCTTGGATTAAAAGATTATAAATTTGTAAATAGTACAGGATTAAATAATAAGGACTTAATGGGAATGCACCCTAAAGGATCAGGTCCTACTGATGAAAATATTATGTCTGCTAGAGCAACAGCTAAATTAGCTTTTCACTTAATTAATGATTTTCCTGAGGTATTAAAAACTTCAAGTATTTCAAAACAAACATTCCATGCGGGTCCTGGTGAAGATGTTAAAATGGAAAACTGGAATTGGATGTTACCATCTTTGGTATATGGATCTAAGGACAATGGGGTAGATGGTTTAAAGACTGGAACGACTGATTTTGCAGGATACTGTTTTACAGGTACTGCTCAAAAAAATGGAATGCGCGTGATAACAGTTGTTTTAAATGCAACAGATGGTAAAGGTCAAGGCGGCTATAAAGCAAGATTTGATGAAACAAAAAAAATGATGGATTATGCATTTGCTAATTTTTCTGTAAAGGAAATTTACCCAGGGCAATATAAGATTAAAAATCATGAATCACTGCCAGTGGAAAAAGGGAAAGAAAAAAAGGTAATCATGTATACAAAGGATCCAGTAAAGTTAGTAATCAAAAATGGAGAAGAAAAGTTATATAAGCCGGTTTTTAATGTTGAAAAGGACAAGCTCAATAAGGCTGGTAAATTAACTGCACCTGTTAAAAAAGGTGAAAAGGTTGGTACGTTAACCGCTGAGTATAGTGGTAAAAATGATTTTGGTTACCTAGACGGTCATAAATCGGCAAGTGTCGATGTCGTGACTGGTGAAAAGGTTGAAAAAGCAAATTGGTTTGTATTAATGATGCGTGGAATTGGTGGTTTTTTTTCTGATATATGGAATGGAATCACTTCAACGGTAAAAGGTTGGTTTTAATAAGTTTGTGGAATAATTAGGAAAAAGGATACCTATCTTGACAAGGTGTCCTTTTTCTTGTTTATTTAATTTAGGAAGGTTCTTTTCTCAAACATTTTTGCTATTAAGTAAAGTTTTAACGAATAACTATCGCCTAAAGTCCACTACATCTCTCATTTCACTGAGAAAAGTGCTGCAAATTCCTGAATCCTTTATTGGGTGTAAAAGCCGGCAGTTGGCTTTTCAAAAGGAACAAACTTTACTTTAAAACAGACTTTAGGAAATAAAAAGAGTGAAAAAACTTTTCAAATGTCTTATCCTGCTAAAGGGTATATATAGAATTGCAGGCTTTGGCTAGTAAGGAGTATATAGAATGGTCAAAATTGGGGTACTAGGTTTACAAGGTGCTGTTAGAGAACATGTACAGGCTATTGAAGCATGTGGTGAAGAGGCTATAATCATAAAAACAAAGGATCAATTAGATGAAATAGATGGTATCATCCTTCCTGGAGGAGAAAGTACTACTATGCGACGCTTGCTTGATCGATATGATTTTATGGATAAGCTTCGACAGTTTGGAGAACAGGGAAAACCAATGTTTGGTACATGCGCAGGTTTAATTTTGTTAGCTAAAAAAATTCAAGGTTATGATGAACCGCATATTGGTTTAATGGATGTAATGGTTGAACGAAATTCTTTTGGTAGGCAAAAGGATAGTTTTGAAGCTGATCTAGCTATTGCTGGTGTATCAGATCATTTTAATGCTGTTTTTATCCGTGCTCCTCATATTGTTAATGTTGGTGAGGATGTTGAGGTTTTAGCCAAGCATGAAGGGAAAATAGTGGCTGCACGTGATCGACATTATCTAGGGTGTTCCTTCCATCCAGAGTTAACAAAGGATAGCGGATTGACACAATATTTTATCGACATTGTAAAAAAACAAAAAGTTTTAAATAAATAGTTGCAAAGAGGCAATACTTATAGTAAATTAATTGTTAAAATCTATGTAAAGCAATGAGAGGAAATAGTAACAAGAATGTTCCTTCTAAAGAGAGTCGATGGCTGGTGCAAATCGATGAAGGCGACTTGTGAATCCATCCTTGAGCAAAGTACCGAATGAAATAAGAATTGTGGCTAATTTTCTTTGACTTAGCGTTTGCATTTATCTTATTAGTAAGTACTTTCGGGTAAAACCGTTATCGATTAAGTGGAAGGTATGAATCTATACTTTCAAGCTGGGTGGCAACGCGGGTATCTCTCGTCCCTTTTTAGGGACGGGAGTTTTTTATTTGTTTTTGATTCACATGCCATGATTAGTAAAAAATAGCTTACTATTTAAAGGAGGAATTATTTATGCTTGATATTAAGTTTTTACGTACTAACTTAAAAGAAGTAAAGGAAAAAATGCAGCACCGTGGGGAAGACCTTGCTGATTTTGGGAAATTTGAAGAGTTAGATAAAAAGAGAAGAGAACTTATTGTCGCAACAGAAGAATTAAAGAGTAAACGAAATGAAGTGACTCAAAAAATAGCACAGCTCAAGAGAGAGAAACAGGACGCAGATGAATATATTAAAGAAATGCGTGTGGTTGGGGATCAAATTAAACAATATGATGATGAATTACGTGATGTCGAAGAAAACTTAGATCATTTATTGTTATCTATCCCGAATATTCCTCACGAAAGTACACCAATTGGAGAAACTGAAGATGACAATGTAGAAGTACGTAAATGGGGGGAGGTAAGAGAGTTTGATTTTGAACCAAAGCCTCATTGGGATGTAGCGACTGATTTAAATATATTAGATTTTGAACGTGCAGCCAAAGTAACAGGAAGTCGATTCGTATTCTATAAAGGTTTAGGTGCACGTTTAGAAAGAGCACTCTTTAATTTTATGCTTGATCTCCATGTAGAAGACCATGGGTATGAAGAAATTTTACCGCCTTATATGGTAAATCGTACGAGCATGACAGGTACAGGTCAACTTCCTAAATTTGAGGAGGATGCTTTCTTAATTGAAAGTGAAGACTATTTCTTAATTCCGACAGCAGAGGTACCTGTAACAAATTTACATCGTGATGAAATATTAAATGTAGATCAGCTACCTATTAATTATGCTGCTTTTAGTGCTTGTTTTCGTTCAGAAGCTGGATCTGCAGGTCGTGATACACGAGGACTTATCCGTCAGCACCAATTTAATAAAGTGGAGCTTGTAAAGTTTGTTAAGCCAGAGGATTCATATAATGAATTAGAGAAGCTGACTGGACATGCAGAAAAAGTTCTACAGTTATTAGGACTCCCTTATCGTGTTATGAGTATGTGTACAGCTGACCTTGGATTTACTGCAGCGAAGAAATATGATATCGAAGTTTGGATTCCAAGTTATAATACGTATCGTGAAATCTCTTCTTGCAGTAATTTTGAAGCATTCCAAGCTCGACGTGCAAATATTCGCTTCCGTAGGGAATTGAACGGAAAACCTGAACATGTGCATACCTTAAATGGTTCAGGTCTTGCTATAGGACGTACAGTAGCTGCTATCTTAGAAAACTACCAACAACCAGATGGTAGTGTAATTATACCGGAAGTATTACGACCATATATGCGTAATGTCGATCGAATTAGTGTAAAATAATTAATAGGAGGGGAGCAATCCCCTCTAAAAATATTTAATATCATATTGACGCTAACGATTAAATATGATATATTATTTCTTGTCGATATGGAGGAATACCCAAGTCTGGCTGAAGGGATCGGTCTTGAAAACCGACAGGCGGGTTACACCGCGCGGGGGTTCGAATCCCTCTTCCTCCGCCATTGATAAACACAACGCGCATAAATTATTGGAGATTAAAATTCGTTACTTTGTAACGAATTTTTTGTTAATATTCTTCGGAGTGTAAAAATTACGCCATGCATTTAGTTGCATGGCGATTTTTTTAGGTAAAAGGAAATTTAATGTCAATATTGAATCTATCCATCTGTTTTTCTCGTCTGCCTCCACGACAAACTGATAGTAGCCTGTCCCTTTATTAAATTTTGGTGAAGGTAAAATTACCATATTAAATTTCACAGACGGTACACCGATGAATGGGGGCTTGTATTTTTCTGTTTACTTTTTCAATAATTGAGTTTGTTTTAGGAAATATCCAATTCGTTCAATAATCGGTTCGATGCTTGTTTCTTCTTTCATTAAGTCATAATCTCTAATGTTTATCCGCAAAACTGGGCATGCATTAAAAGAATTAATCCAGCTTTCATAGCGTTTATGCATTTCTATCCAATATTCTACAGGTGTGCTTTGTTCCATAGGTCTACCACGTTTTTGAATTCTCTCTAAAATATCCTCAATGGACCCTTCTAGATAAATTAGTAAATCAGGGTGTGGAAAATATGGTGTCATGATCATGGCATCAAAAAGATTTTTATATGTTTCATAATCTACCTTGGACATGTTTCCCTTTTCGTAATGCATCTTGGCAAATATACCTGTATCTTCATAAATTGAACGATCCTGAATGAATCCTCCACCATATTCAAAAATTCTCTTTTGCTCTTTAAAGCGTTCAGCTAAGAAATAGATTTGCAAATGAAAGCTCCAACGTTTAAAATCATCATAAAATTTATCTAAATAAGGGTTGGTATCAACCTTTTCAAATGAGGTGCGAAATCCTAGTGCATTAGCTAATGAGCTAGTCATTGTAGACTTCCCCACTCCAACTGTTCCAGCAATGGTTATGATAGCATTGTTAGGGATTTGATATTTATTTCGAAGTTCCATGAATCTTTACACCTTCTTTTAATGTTGTTGTTATTTTCTCTAAAATTAATGTTAAATCATCCGGGTTTTTAACAAAATCCAATTCATCTCCGTTGAATTGTAAAACAGGAATATTAGGGTGGGTTAATGTAAAGTTTTGCATAAAAGTCTCGTAATCAGAGGAAAGCTGTTTAATATAATCTGAGCTAATATTTTTTTCAAAATCTCTCCCACGCAGCTTTATTCTCCTCATGACCGTCTCCAAGCTTGCGTTAATGTAAATCACCAAATTCGGTTGTGGCATTCCTTCTGTTAAAATATCAAATATTTTTAGATACTTAATATATTGCTCATCTTTCAGTGTCCTTTTCGCAAAAATTAAGTTTTTAAAAATATGATAATCAGCTACAATTGGTTTATCGAATGATAAAAATTTACTATCCACATCCTCAAGCTGCTTATATCGGTTACAAAGAAAAAACATTTCTAACTGAAAACTCCACTCTTCAATATCTTGATAGAATTTCTCCAGAAATGGGTTCTCGTCTACAATTTCCTTTAATAGATTGTAGTTGAAATGTTCTGAAATTGCCTTTGCGAGTGAGGTTTTCCCTATACCTATTGGACCCTCAACCGTAATAAACGGTACATTCACCATCTATTTTCCTCCTCACCAATTAACTTACAAATATATATAAGAATAATATAGTCCAATGTAAAAACACGCTAATTGCTATTTTAGCATATGTATTGTACGGTGTGACAGGGAATAAATTGGATTACTATAGGTAATATAATATGGAAATAAAAAGTTGGCATCTAAGAGATGCCAACTTTATGGGTTTCTTTACTGTTTAGTTACATTAAAGTTTTCTACAATCAGTAACCAGTTTTGTGGGAAGGAAAGACCTAATTTCCAATAGCTCATACCACGTAGATTTAATTCCTTAATCAGGTCAAATTTGGCCTGTATGGAGCGGGCGTCTTCAAACCATACTTTATGTTTTTTATTTTCTTCATCAGTATATTCAAATGTTGGGGCTTGTGCTTCTAGGTCATAGTTAATGGGTACATTATATTTTGCTGCTAGCTGTATTGCCTGTTGTGGACTGACTGCTTTTGCGGTATCTTGACCAGGGGTAAAGGGAAGTGTCCAATCATAACCATATAGATTCTGCCCCATTAGAATTTTTTGTGGAGGAATTTCTGTTACGGCATATTCTAGAACATCACGAACTGAGTTAATAGGTGAGACGGCCATAGGGGGTCCACCACTATATCCCCATTCATAGGTCATAATTACAACAAAGTCAACGATTTCACCATGGGCTTTATAATCATGAGCTTCATACCAAAGCCCTTCTTGGGTTGCACTCGTCTTAGGGGCTAGGGCCGTTGAGAGCAACCAGCCTTCTTGATTAAAACGTGCTTTTGCTTTTCTAAGGAATCGATTATATGCTTCTTTATCTTCAGGTCTAAGAAATTCAAAATCAATATGAATATCGCGAAAGCCGTATTGTTTCGCTGTATTCACGATATTATTTAAAAACTGATCCTGCACCTCCATATCATTTAATAATATTCTGCCTAGTTCATCACTAAATTGGCCATTTTCTTGGTTATTAATAGCCATTACAAGGATATTTTGATTGGCTCTTGCAATAATCGGTAAATTACCAAGTGGAGGAGCAATTAAAGATCCATCACGATTCACTTGAAACGCAAAAGGAGATAGATAAGTTAAGTATGGAGCAGCCTTACGAGCACTATTCTCTAAAGATTGTGAAACTGTTGTACCGAAGGGTTCTATATAAGCATTAAATTCAGCATCTTCTTTACGCTGAGGAGGAATATATAATCTCATTCCGATTTGTAATGGTTGGTTTACAGACATTCCATTAATTCTAGCGAGTTCAGGTAATGATAGATTGAACTTCCTCGCAATCTCCCATAAACTATCCCCCGGTTGGACCCAATAAAATCTACCTATAATTGGTATAACAATGGTTTGACCAACGACTAAATGATCAGGATTTGGAATTTCATTAGCCGTAACTAATTCTACTACTGGTACTCGATAAGTACTTGCTATACTAGCTAAAGTGTCATTTGGTTGTACTACATGAATTTGCACACTATCCCTCCTTTTACTTAGTATCTGTTTTCATCTTATGATTTAATAAGATAAGAAATGTTGAATATCTGGATTTTTTCTTATTTCGATCAGATTAAGATATAATAAAATTTATTCTAAAACTATTAAACAGAGGTTTACATTGTGAAAAATGCTGATGAGTACTTTATGAAGCTAGCCATAAGTGAAGCAAAAAAGGCTGAAGAGAAATGTGAGGTACCTATTGGTGCGGTTGTCGTTTTAAATGGTGAAGTTATAGCAACTGCGCATAATTTAAGGGAGTCCACTCAAAATGCCATTACCCATGCAGAAATATTAGCGATTCAAAAGGCATGTGAAAGAATTGGATCATGGCGTTTGGAAGATGCTGAACTGTATGTAACTTTGGAGCCATGTCCGATGTGTAGTGGAGCTATAATCCTCTCACGAATTAAGAAAGTGATATTTGGTGCCCATGATCCAAAGGCTGGTTGTGCAGGGACATTAATGAATTTATTGGATGATCAACGCTTCAATCACCAAAGTGAAGTTGTTAGTGGGGTTTTGGAAAATGAATGTAGTGTGCTTTTGAGTGACTTTTTTAGAAATATACGAAAAAGGAATAAAGTAGAAAAAGAAAAGCGCAAAATTACTGAATCCAGTAATTAACATTTGATATCCATTGCATTTTTTAAAAAAAACTAGTATACTTTATTTTGCGTTGATAAACGCATAATATATGGTATCAATTTTGCCGTGCTAGGTGGGGAGGTAGCGGTGCCCTGTACTTGCAATCCGCTCTAGCAAGACTGAATCCCTTCTTGAGGCTAGTATCCTGTAGGGCCTGCCTTAAGTAAGTGGTGTTGACGCTTGGGTCCTGCGCAATGGAAATCCATGAACCATGTCAGATCCGGAAGGAAGCAGCATTAAGTGGACTCTTCCATGTGCCGCAGGGCAGCCTGAGCCGAGCTAACTGCTTAAGTAACGCTTATGGGAGCTAGTCGAGGGAAGGTGCACGGCAGTTAATTTACATAAATAGTCAACTCATCCTTCGGGGTGAGTTTTTTGTTTGGTTCATTAGTGTTTCTTAACTGAGGATATAGAGAAGAACCAATTTTTATTGTTTCATAAAGCTGTTAGAGAAAGACAGATAAAATAATTCTCTAATGATTGTTCATCATGTAAAATTATTATTAAATAAGGTATAATATGAGAAAAGTAATGTTTCAATTATACAGTACAAAATTCGCTTGTAATGGAGAAAGAAATCGTTTCATAATGTCTTAAAAGGAGGGGTGTGCATTTGAGTTATCAAGCATTATATCGAGTTTGGCGTCCACAGGTCTTCGAGGACGTTGTGGGACAACAACATGTAACAAAGACACTGCAAAATGCCCTCCTACAACAAAAAATTTCTCATGCATATCTTTTCTCAGGACCAAGAGGAACAGGAAAAACAAGTGCTGCCAAGATTTTAGCAAAAGCGGTAAACTGTGAGAGGTCCCCAGTTACTGAGCCATGTAATGAGTGTGATGCTTGCAAAGGCATAACTGATGGGAGTATACCTGATGTCATAGAAATTGATGCTGCTTCAAATAATGGTGTTGAGGAAATTCGTGATATTCGGGATAAAGTGAAATTTGCGCCAAATGTCGTTCCATATAAAGTCTATATTATTGATGAAGTGCATATGCTGTCTATTGGTGCATTTAATGCTTTGTTAAAAACATTAGAAGAGCCTCCAAAACATGTAATATTTATTTTGGCTACGACTGAACCCCATAAAATTCCCTTAACCATAATATCACGCTGTCAACGTTTTGATTTCAAAAGGATCACAGCGAAAGATATTACTGGGAGAATGGGTCACATTGCTCGAGAATCAGGCATTGAATTTGATGAGTCCGCCCTAAACATTATTGCTCGTGCTGCAGAAGGTGGAATGCGGGATGCGTTAAGTTTGATGGACCAAGCTGTTTCTTTCGGAGAAGAGCGAGTGACAATAGAAGACGCTTTAACCGTTACAGGTTCCATATCTCAATCATATTTGAATAAACTGGTAGAGTCGATACAGAAGAAGGATATCGCCAGTGCTCTTCAAGTATTTGAAGAGCTTTTACAACAGGGAAAAGATCCAACTCGTTTTGTTGAGGATTTAATTCTTTATTTCCGCGATATGCTCCTTTATAAGACTGCTCCCAATTTAGAAGAAGCGATTGAACGAGTAATGGTCGACGAGGATTTTCGACAGCTTACTGATTCAATAGCCTCTGAACAAATTTATGAATACATTGATATACTAAATAAAACTCAACAAGAGATGAAATTCTCTAATTTGGCTCGAATATATTTAGAGGTTTCACTCATTAAGTTATGCGAAGTCAGAGTTCAGAAACAAGTAATTAATAGTTCTGATATGGATATAGATACACAGCAATTATTGGATCAAATAAGAAATCTCCAAAAGGAAATACAAGAATTAAAAGTTAACGGTGTTCAGGAAACACAAGCGGTTAATCAACAACCGGTTAAAAAGGCACCACGTACAGGTAAAGGATTTAAGGCTCAGGTTGGTAGAATTAATGATGTATTGAAAGAAGCCACGAAACAGGATTTGAATTTAATTAAAAGCAGATGGGGTGATATGCTTAGTCTCTTAAATGACAGACAAATGCGCTCACAGTCCGCTCTTTTAAATGAAGCCGAGCCTGTTGCTGCTTCAAATCACTCTTTTGTTTTGAAATTTAAATATGAAATTCACTGCCAAATGGCAATGGAAAATCAGAAATTTTTACAAGCAGTTTCGTCTATTTTATCTGAGTTAACAGGTGTCTCCTATCAATTGATTGGGGTTCCAGAAAATCAGTGGAATAGTATAAGGGAAAGTTTTATTCATAATCAAAAAGATGGCTCAAAGGATGAAGAGGAACAAACAGAAGACCCTCTAATCGCTGAAGCAAAAAAATTAGTAGGCGCGGATTTGATTGAAATAAAAGATTAATGGCCCTATAAAACCACTTTTATGATTTTTCGGTTTCTTTTTTGTCCTATTTAAGTGTAAGATGAGGGAAAGAGTGAAATCTATTTGGCATTAACTTAAGCTAAATGAAAAACGTATAAAAGAATGAATTTATTGGAGGGAAATATAAATGATGCGTGGAATGGGAAATATGCAAAATATGATGAAACAAATGCAAAAAATGCAAAAGAAGATGGCTGAAGCACAAGAGGAATTAGGTGAAAAGCGAATTGAAGGTACGGCTGGTGGAGGTATGGTCACGGTAGTTGTATCAGGACATAAGGAAATTGTAGAAGTAAATATTAAAGAAGAAGTAGTAGATCCAGAGGATATTGAAATGCTTCAAGATTTAGTTTTAGCTGCTACAAATGATGCATTAAAGAAAGCAGAAGAGTTAACAAATCAAACAATGGGACAGTTTACAAAAGGGTTAAACATTCCAGGTTTTTAAGGGGAATAGATGATGCATTATCCTGAACCAATAACCAAACTTATGGATAGCTTTATGAAATTGCCAGGAATAGGGCCGAAAACTGCGGCTCGACTGGCATTTTTTGTGTTGAGTATGAAAGAAGATACTGTCCTAGACTTTGCTAAAGCCCTTGTAAATGCGAAAAGAAACTTAAGTTATTGTTCGGTATGCGGACATATTACCGATCAAGATCCTTGTTATATTTGTGAAGATACAAGACGTGATCGTAGTATCGTTTGTGTAGTTCAAGATCCAAAAGATGTGATCGCTATGGAAAAAATGAAGGAATTTAATGGTCTGTATCATGTACTACATGGGGCAATCTCACCAATGGATGGGATTGGACCGGAAGATATTAATATTCCAGATTTGCTAAAAAGATTACAGGATGAAACGATACAAGAGGTTATACTAGCAACAAACCCTAATATTGAAGGGGAAGCAACAGCAATGTATATATCAAGGCTTCTAAAACCATCGGGTATTAAAGTCACTCGAATTGCTCATGGTCTACCAGTAGGCGGAGATTTAGAGTATGCGGATGAGGTCACCTTATCAAAAGCGTTAGAAGGAAGAAGAGAAGTTTAAAAAAAGAGGTGTATTCACATGTTCAATAAAAAATTGAAACTACGTAATGAATATGACCAAAAGCTGATTGATTTGATGACAAAAACAAGGGAAAATTGGATTCAACAAAAGTCCTTAGTCGATTTAAGTTTTGAATATAATGAAGAGCTTATGTTTCAAAAAAAAGTTGCTGAAATGAAGTACTTCTTCTTATTTCGTGAAGCAAAGGCGAGGAATATTAGAATTAAAAGATAGGACATCTTATTTTTGCATTGTAGAGTTCTTTTTGGACAAACCATTCATAAACTGATAATACAATGTAAGAATAAGGAGTGATAATCTTGGATCCAATCATTGTGATTGCTGTTATTTCTGGACTGATTCTTCTTTTATTGATATCAGGTTCACCAGGAAGGCCATTTCGCTTCATTGGACAAATCGCTGTAAAAATTGCGATAGGTGCGTTATTTTTATTTTTTTTAAATCAATTTGGTGGACAGTTCGGTATTCATGTACCTATCAATTTTATAACAACAACCGTTTCTGGTTTGTTAGGTATTCCGGGTGTAATCGGACTTACAGTTATTCAAACATGGATATTAGCTTAGTGGGGTTGTCTATTAAGGGGTCTGTCCCCTTTTTTAGACAATCCCTATTTAAATGTTAGTTTTATCAAGTTAGTTTTCGTATAGTTGATTGCTTTTGTAAAAGAACTAACATTTGCTTTACAACCCATTAAGGTTGTAGCTGCATTGTTTCAAAATGAAGAGGGTTGATAGTTTTCAACATAAATATATTGTAGTTAAAGCTTTACGTACGTAGCAACAAAGTTTGAGAAAAGAACCTATAAAAAAATATTTTGATATAGGGTTGACTTTTAATATCGTTTGATGATATTATATTTCTTGTCGTTAAAACAAGCGAAAATAATTATTTCAAAAAAATAATTGACACATATTATTGAATATGATAATATATAAAAGTCGCTTAAAGGTGATTGATCTTTGAAAACTGAACAAAACGAAACGTCAATGAATTACTTTTATTTATAAAGAGCTATATCAAACATCTTTTTGGAGAGTTTGATCCTGGCTCAGGACGAACGCTGGCGGCGTGCCTAATACATGCAAGTCGAGCGAATCTGATGGGAGCTTGCTCCCTGATGATTAGCGGCGGACGGGTGAGTAACACGTGGGTAACCTGCCTGTAAGACTGGGATAACTCCGGGAAACCGGGGCTAATACCGGATAACTTTTTTCTTCGCATGAAGAAGAATTGAAAGATGGCTCCGGCTATCACTTACAGATGGACCCGCGGCGCATTAGCTAGTTGGTGAGGTAACGGCTCACCAAGGCGACGATGCGTAGCCGACTTGAGAGGGTGATCGGCCACACTGGGACTGAGACACGGCCCAGACTCCTACGGGAGGCAGCAGTAGGGAATCTTCCGCAATGGACGAAAGTCTGACGGAGCAACGCCGCGTGAGTGATGAAGGTTTTCGGATCGTAAAACTCTGTTGTTAGGGAAGAACAAGTATCGTTCGAATAGGGCGGTACCTTGACGGTACCTAACCAGAAAGCCACGGCTAACTACGTGCCAGCAGCCGCGGTAATACGTAGGTGGCAAGCGTTGTCCGGAATTATTGGGCGTAAAGCGCGCGCAGGCGGTTTCTTAAGTCTGATGTGAAATCTTGCGGCTCAACCGCAAGCGGCCATTGGAAACTGGGAGACTTGAGTGCAGAAGAGGAGAGTGGAATTCCACGTGTAGCGGTGAAATGCGTAGAGATGTGGAGGAACACCAGTGGCGAAGGCGACTCTCTGGTCTGTAACTGACGCTGAGGCGCGAAAGCGTGGGGAGCGAACAGGATTAGATACCCTGGTAGTCCACGCCGTAAACGATGAGTGCTAAGTGTTAGAGGGTTTCCGCCCTTTAGTGCTGCAGCTAACGCATTAAGCACTCCGCCTGGGGAGTACGGCCGCAAGGCTGAAACTCAAAGGAATTGACGGGGGCCCGCACAAGCGGTGGAGCATGTGGTTTAATTCGAAGCAACGCGAAGAACCTTACCAGGTCTTGACATCCTCTTGACCTCCCTAGAGATAGGGATTTCCCTTCGGGGACAGGAGTGACAGGTGGTGCATGGTTGTCGTCAGCTCGTGTCGTGAGATGTTGGGTTAAGTCCCGCAACGAGCGCAACCCTTGACCTTAGTTGCCAGCATTCAGTTGGGCACTCTAAGGTGACTGCCGGTGACAAACCGGAGGAAGGTGGGGATGACGTCAAATCATCATGCCCCTTATGACCTGGGCTACACACGTGCTACAATGGATGGTACAAAGGGCTGCAAGACCGCGAGGTTTAGCCAATCCCATAAAACCATTCTCAGTTCGGATTGTAGGCTGCAACTCGCCTACATGAAGCCGGAATCGCTAGTAATCGCGGATCAGCATGCCGCGGTGAATACGTTCCCGGGCCTTGTACACACCGCCCGTCACACCACGAGAGTTTGTAACACCCGAAGTCGGTGAGGTAACCTTTTGGAGCCAGCCGCCGAAGGTGGGACAGATGATTGGGGTGAAGTCGTAACAAGGTAGCCGTATCGGAAGGTGCGGCTGGATCACCTCCTTTCTAAGGAATATGGAAAACCACTTACGTGGTTCAGACGTCTTCTGTTTTGTTCAGTTTTGAAGGTTCAATCCTTCTATGAAAATATACATGAATAAAAACATGACTTTGGTATGTTTATCTATCCATTGTCTTTTGTTTCCTAA
>NZ_CP152029.1:37500-170000 GCF_038630395.1 Heyndrickxia sp. FSL K6-6286
TGGATATTCGGGATTTCAGTTCCAAGAGTTATTAGAGGAGGAAGGGGTATATACTGAAATGGCTGATCCGCATCAAGTGGTAATGGTATTACCATTGTTAAAAAAGGGAGCGGAATTTATATACATAGAAGCATTCGAGAAAATGAAAGAGGTAATTAAAAAACCTAAACTAAATAATAATAATGCTGATAATAAAATGGTAGATATAAAGAATAAAATCAGCCAGTTGGCAATTCCGTTTAGTGAAATGGAAGATAGGTCGTATGAATGGGTTCCTTTTAAACATGCAGTTAATCGAATTGCGGCAAAAATGATTATTCCTTATCCACCGGGGATTCCACTTACATTACCAGGAGAATGCATAACAGATGAAACGATAGAAGTATTAGATAAATTATTAACTTTAAATGCTAGGTTTCAAGGTGAAATTGAGCGATTAACAAATAGGGAAATTTTAGTCTATGTAGATGAAGAGTGTAAATACTAATGAATATAGTATGAGTATTTGAATTGGATGTTGGAGGTTATTATTTTGGAAGGATTATTTATTACTGCAGAAGGGCCAGAAGGTGCTGGAAAAACAACTGTGTTAAATAACTTGGGAACAGCGCTAAAGCAAAAGGGATATAAAATTGTAATGACTAGGGAGCCAGGCGGAATCAATATCGCTGAACAAATAAGAACAATTTTATTGAATAAAGAAAATACAGAAATGGATTACCGTACTGAGGCACTTTTATATGCAGCTGCAAGAAGACAGCACTTGGTTGAAAAGGTTATCCCAGCATTAAATGATGGAGCTATTGTACTATGCGATCGTTTTATAGACAGTTCCTTAGTTTATCAAGGCTATGCTAGGGGGCTAGGAATTGAAGAGGTATACTCTATAAATCGATTTGCTACACAGGATCTAATGCCAAATTTAACGATTTTTTTTGATGTAGATGTTGAAGTTGGTTTAAAAAGAATATCTGATAATCAGGGAAGAGAAGTGAATCGTTTAGATTTAGAAACGATGGATTTCCATACAAAAGTTCGAGAAGGATTTAAACTATTATTAGATAAATTTCCTGAACGGATATATGAAGTAGATGCTGGCCAATCATTAGATAAAGTATATAGTGCAGTGAAATCCAAAATAGAGGATTTAATAAACAACAAGCCTTAAGGTATATTTTTCCTTAGGGCTTTTATGTTTTTTAAAGGATTATTTAGGGATATACTCAAATACATATATAATAAATGATATAATAACAAAAAGAGTAATAACTGACTGATTTTATTAAATATATTGGGAGGGGAGTTTTATGAAACTAATTCTAGCTGTTGTGCAGGATCAGGATAGTACACGTTTAATGAACGCCATGGTTGAACATAATTTTAGAGTAACAAAGCTAGCGAGTACTGGTGGGTTTTTAAAATCAGGAAATACTACTATTATGATAGGTACAGAAGATATACGTGTTGAAAAGGCTATGCAGGTTATTAAAGATAACTGCCAATCCCGTGAACAGCTTATGGCACCTGTATCACCAATGGGAGGGAATGCAGATTCATATATCCCATACCCAGTGGAAGTAGAAGTTGGTGGAGCAACCGTATTTGTACTTCCAGTTGAGCGATTTGAGCAATTTTAACGGAGGTATAAATGTTGAAAATAAACCAAGATTTACGATTGGGTTTGGATAATAAACGCCCTGATCAAAAAGGTTCAAACTCCAGTAATATTAAATTTACTGAAATCATTCATAAACAAGATGAAAAGTTACAAATAGAACAATTAAATAAATTAATATCTGAGATTGATCAAGCTGGTGAGCGTTTATCTCGCTCACGAACGTTTAAAGATTTAACAAAGTATAAAAACCTCGTAAAAAGGTTTATTAAAGAAACAGTTGATTTTGGTATGAACTTAAAACAATCTCATACATGGAATCAATATGGTGAGGGCCGAAAATTAAGTATTGTTGAACAAATTGATAAACATTTAGTGGAATTAACCGAAGATTATATTAAAAAGGATAAAACTCAAATAGATATTTTAGGAAAGATTGGAGAAATCAAGGGACTAATTTTAAATATATATACGTAAGAGAGTGATTTAGATTGACGTTATCTTGGGATGAACTGGAGAAAGTTCAACCACTAGCAGCTAAAGTGTTAAAAAATAGTATATTGCGTAATCGTGTTGCACATGCCTATCTATTTGAGGGAGAACATGGACTGGGAAAGAAAGAGGTAAGTGTGTTATTTGCTAAGAGTCTATTTTGTCTTAATCTAATAGACGGAATAAATCCATGCGAACAGTGCAGCAACTGTAAAAGAATTAATCATCAAAGCCACCCCGATGTTCACGTACTTGAACCAGATGGATTATCAATAAAAAAAGATCAAATAAAAAACTTACAACAGGAATTTAGCAAATCAGGAGTTGAGTCTAAACAAAAGCTTTATACTCTAGTACATGCAGATAAGATGACAACCAATGCGGCAAACAGCTTGTTGAAGTTCCTGGAAGAACCAAACTCAGAAACAACAGCTATACTAATTACTGAGCAAGTGCAACAAATTTTGCCAACCATTCTTTCGAGATGCCAGATCGTCTCCTTTCAACCATTTTCATTGAATCACTTAGAAAAAAAACTAATTGAAGAAGGTATTTCTCCTTCTACCGCTCCTTTATTAGCCAACCTCACAAATGATCTAAATGAAGCAATTCAGCTTGATCGTGATGAGTGGTTTGCACAAGCCCGAAAAATAGTGTTAAAATTATATGAAGTCCTCGGTAAAGGCTCATTATTTGCCATGGTTGAATTACAAGAGGACTGGTATAATCATTTTAAGGAAAAAAATCAAATAGATCGAGGGCTTGATCTTTTGTTATTTATTTATAAAGATCTTCTTACATTACAGCTAGGAAGAGACAAACAATTAATCTATCCAGATCAACGGAGGCAATTTGAGGTAGATATGCTTCAAAATTCACCGACAAAAATAGCTGAAAAGATGTCAGCTATTTTAGAGGCAAAAAGAAAGTTACAAGGAAATATGAATCCTCATTTATTGATGGAACAGCTTGTCTTAAATTTGCAGGGGGGATCTACCTTTGTTTAATGTAGTAGGTGTAAGATTTAAAAAGGCCGGTAAGGTTTATTATTTTGATCCGGATGGTCTCTCAATTCAGAAAGATGACTCCGTTATTGTGGAAACAGTCAGAGGCGTTGAGTTTGGTAAGGTAGTTATGGACCAAAAGATAGTAGAGGAGCATGATGTAGTTCTTCCATTAAAAAAGGTCATTCGAATTGCGGATCAAAAGGACCATTTGATCGTGGATGAAAATAAAGAAGCTGCAATTGAAGCTTATCAGGTTTGTTGTGACAAAATTATTGAACACCAGCTCGATATGAAGCTAGTGGATGTAGAATATACATTTGATCGTAATAAAGTAATTTTTTATTTTACCGCAGATGGTCGTGTAGATTTTCGTGACCTTGTAAAAGATTTAGCCGCTATTTTTCGTACGAGAATTGAGTTGCGGCAGATTGGTGTTAGGGATGAGGCAAAGATGCTTGGTGGTATTGGTCCATGTGGCAGAATGCTATGTTGTTCTACGTTCCTTGGCGATTTTGAACCAGTATCTATTAAAATGGCAAAGGATCAAAACCTTTCTTTAAATCCAACAAAAATTTCCGGACTATGTGGTAGACTCATGTGCTGTCTTAAATACGAAAATGATGAATATGAATCCGCTAAGGAATTTTTGCCTGATGTGGGTGAAACAGTAGGAACACCTTTAGGATTGGGCAAGGTCATTGGACTCAATATTCTTGAACGTGTTTTACAAGTACAATTAGAAGAACGTGTCCTAGAGTTTACGATGGATGAATTATTAAGTGAAGATGCCATATCGATCCAAGCCACGGAGTAGAGGTGGAGTTAATGGATAAAAAAGAGTTCTTCGATTCAGTCAGTAATATGGAAGTCCAAATTGGAAACTTATATCAGCAGTTAGGTGAGTTGAAAAAAAACTTAGCCGAGATGATTGAAGAAAATAATTCATTAAAAATAGAAAATGAATATTTACGTCGCCGGTTGGATAATGGAGAATATGCCATAATCCAGGATGTGGCGATACAAAAAAATAGTAGAAAAGAAGATCAAGCTGATTCTAATCATAAAGACTTTGACATAGGCGAAGGTTATGATAACTTAGCAAGACTATATCAAGAGGGATTTCATATTTGTAATGTTCATTTTGGAAGCCCTCGAAAAGATGAAGATTGTTTATTTTGCCTCTCGTTTTTAAATAAAAAATAAGAACAATGATATAGAAGTAGGTATAATAGTACAATAGGAATAGTGAGAAAAAGAGTGGCCTTCCTTAAATTTGGGAAGGCTTTTTAAGTGAGATATTAGTGATTATGCACTCTGTTAGAAAGGTGCTATCAAGCTGGAAATCCTTTTCTTAATATGGAGGTAGAGTAATGGTTGAGTTAAGAGATGATGAGCGATTGGACTATTTGCTTGCTGAGAAATTACGAATTATTCAAAGTCCGTCGGTATTTTCTTTTTCTTTAGACGCAGTTTTGCTAGCGAGATTTGCTTATCTTCCCATCCAGAAGGGAAGGGTAATCGATCTATGCTCCGGGAATGGTGTGATTCCATTATTAATAAGTAACCGAACAAAAGCTAATATTATAGGGGTCGAGATTCAGGAAAGACTTTACGATATGGCAGTACGAAGTATTTCTTATAATCACTTAGAGAATCAAATCAACATGATTCATGGAGATATTAAAGAAATGCCTGAAAAGCTAGGAAAAGGTAAATTTGATGTGGTTACATGTAATCCACCTTATTTTGTGACACCACCAAAAAGCGAAAAAAATATAAATGAGCATCTGGCTATTGCGAGACATGAAATATTATGTACGCTTGAGGATGCTATTCAGGTTAGTAGCAAATTATTGCGTCAGGGTGGAAAGGCAGCATTTGTACATAGACCGGGAAGACTATTAGATATCTTAATGTTAATGAGAAAATATCGTATAGAGCCGAAACGTCTGCGATTTGTATATCCAAGGTATGGAAAAGAGGCAAATACAATACTGGTAGAAGGAATTAAGGACGGCAGTAAAGATTTAAAGGTATTACCACCATTATATATTTACAAAGCAGAAAATCAGTATAGTGAAGAAGTCGAAGAGATGTTATTTGGAAATGCTATTGAATATGACAAAAAGGAGGGATAAAGATGCAAGTACAAAAAAGCTTTGTTAATGATAAAAGTAAAGGAATTCTGTATCTTGTACCCACACCGATAGGAAATTTAGAAGATATGACATATCGTGCGGTCCGAATATTGAAGGAAGCTCATATCATTGCTGCCGAAGATACTCGAAACACGAAAAAGCTCTGTCATTATTTTGATATACAAACACCTATTACAAGTTATCATGAACATAATAAGGAAATCAGTGCAAAGAATCTTATTTCTAAGTTGCTTTTAGGAGAAAAAGTAGCATTAGTCAGTGATGCTGGAATGCCATCAATATCGGACCCGGGCTATGAATTAGTTGTTCAAGTATTAGAAGAAAACATTACAGTTGTTCCCTTACCTGGAGCTAATGCTGCCTTAACTGCATTAATTGCCTCTGGAATTAATCCACAACCGTTTTATTTTTATGGATTTTTATCAAGGAATAAGAAGGAAAGAAGAGCTGAATTAGAAAATTTAAACAATAAAACTGAAACGTTTATATTATATGAAGCTCCTCACCGATTAAAGGAAACATTAAAAGCAATGAGTGAAGTACTTGGAAATAGAAATATTGTGCTTTGTCGAGAGTTAACAAAGAAATTTGAAGAGTTTTTAAGAGGCACTATAGATGAAATCATTAAGTGGTTTGAAGCTAATGAAGTTCGTGGGGAATTTTGTATAGTTGTAGAGGGAAATCATGAAAGTATGGAGAATGAACAGGAACCTTGGTGGACAGAAATAAGCATGATTGACCATGTAAACCATTATATGGACCAGAAAAAATTAACTTCAAAGGAAGCGATTAAACAAGTTGCAAAAGAGAGAAATTTACCAAAAAGAGAAGTTTATCAAACATTTCATCAAGAGTAATAAATGAATAAAATAAAACAAAGAAAAGGCATCTCTAATATAAATAGGAGATGCCTTTTAATATCAAGAAACTATTAACTACTCCTTATGGAAAGCAGCTTGGATTTCCTTAATTAATTGGTCTGCACCTTCACGGCTAAGTACTAATTTTCCGCCTGCTAATTGAACATTATCATCAGAAACGTCTCCAGTAATATGACAAGTCATGCTAGGCTTATATTTTTTTAAAATGATTTTTTCATCATCTACATATATTTCTAATGCGTCTTTTTCAGCAATACCAAGTGTACGTCTAAGTTCGATAGGAATAACTACACGACCTAGTTCATCAACCTTACGAACAATACCAGTAGATTTCATTTTTTGTTTCTCCTCCTATTGTAATTTATCTTTATCGTCATTTTTCGACATATTTTTCATTAACTGAATCTATCATACCAACGATTCCCATATTCGTCAATAATTATTTTCACTCTAGTTTCATTCTAAAAAACACTGAAACTACTTGATATATAAGGGTTTTTCTTCATTGAAGAAAAAATTACCATTTATTCCTCGGCGAATAAAAATCTATTTTTTTACAAATCTTAAAAAGTCAAAAATAATTTTCGACAAATTTCCTACCTTTTTACTATACACTTTCATTTTAAAATTTACTTATATAAGTAGGAAAGTTGCAGAAAAGCAAAAATTTATGTATATTTTGATGATATAAGAGGCTATGATGTCTTTAGGTAAGGAAATGTATATTGTTTGCCCAAATTGGCATTAATAAGCTCTCGTCCATTGGGTGAGAGTATTTTTTTTAGGCACTTTTCTTGAACTAGTTTTTATTAGTATATAGCAAGAATAACGTAATAATTTTTACAATTTCTTTTTATTTCCATTTCAATTAAGACATTTAGAATGCCAAAGGTGCTAAACTTACTATTGAGACATGAAAATGTATTAGAAAATATTTTATAAGGTGGGACAGGTAATGGAGAAGGATAAAACATTTTATATTACAACACCGATTTATTATCCAAGTGGGAATTTACATATCGGACACGCGTATACAACTGTAGCTGGGGATGCAATGGCGCGGTATAAGCGGCTTCGTGGCTATGATGTAATGTACTTAACAGGAACAGATGAACATGGCCAAAAAATACAACGTAAGGCTGAAGAAGAAGGGATAACACCACAGGCCTATGTAGATAATATTGTCGCAGGAATTCAAGATTTATGGAATAAATTGGATATATCTTATGATGATTTTATTCGTACAACTCAGAATCGACATAAAGAGGTAGTAGAAAAAATATTTCAGCGATTGGTAGAGCAGGGGGATATTTATTTAGATCAATATGAAGGATGGTATTGTACACCTTGTGAATCATTTTTTACAGAACGCCAATTAGTCAACGGAAATTGCCCAGACTGTGGTAGACCTGTTGAAAAGGTAAAAGAAGAATCCTATTTCTTTAAAATGAGTAAATATGTTGACCGCCTTTTAAAGTTTTATGAAGAGAATCCTGAATTTATCCAGCCTGAATCAAGAAAAAATGAAATGATTAATAATTTTATTAAACCGGGTCTTGAGGATTTAGCTGTTTCACGTACTACATTTGATTGGGGTGTTAAGGTTCCAGGTAATCCAAAACATGTTATCTATGTTTGGATTGATGCACTTTCAAACTATATTACGGCATTAGGGTATGGAACAAGCGATGATACAAAGTACCAAAAGTATTGGCCAGCAGATGTACACTTAGTTGGTAAAGAAATTGTCCGTTTCCACACAATTTATTGGCCAATCATGTTAATGGCTTTAGACTTACCATTACCAAAGAAGGTATTTGCACATGGATGGTTATTAATGAAAGACGGAAAGATGTCTAAATCAAAAGGAAATGTAGTAGATCCAGTTACCTTGATTGATCGATATGGGTTGGATTCATTGCGTTATTACTTGTTAAGGGAAGTGCCATTTGGTTCAGATGGAGTATTTACACCAGAAGGCTTTGTTGAACGAATTAATTTTGATTTAGCCAATGACTTAGGTAATCTTCTTAATCGAACAGTAGCTATGATTAATAAATATTTTGATGGTGAAATCCCAACGTATAATGGACCTATTAATTCCTTTGATGAAGAATTGGTCACAGTTAATATGGAGACGATCCAAAAGTATGAAGAAGCAATGGAAAAAATGGAATTCTCGGTTGCTTTAGCATCTGTTTGGGAGTTAATTAGTAGAACAAACAAATATATTGATGAGACAAGCCCTTGGGTTTTAGCTAAGGATGAGGAGAAACAAGCAGAACTATCTTCTGTCATGGTCCATTTAGCGGAGTCTTTACGTATAGTTGCTGTTTTACTTCAACCATTTTTAACCAAAACACCGACGAATATATTTGAACAATTAAGTATTAAAGATGATGAATTAAAAAATTGGGAGAGTCTTAATAAATTTGGTTCCATCCCATCAGGTACAAAAGTGGTAAAGAAAGGGGAACCAATTTTCCCACGATTAGAAATTGACGTAGAAGTAGAATACATTAAGCAAAAAATGGCAGGGGAACCTGTTAAAAGTGAGAAAAAAGAAATGGAAACTGAAAAGTTGGAAGAAAAAAGTGAAATAACTATTGATGATTTTATGAAGGTTGAACTTCGTGTTGCAGAAGTAATTCATGCAGAACCCGTTAAAAAAGCAGATAAATTGCTAAAGTTACAATTAGATTTAGGATATGAGAAACGTCAAGTAGTTTCTGGAATCGCACAATACTATAAACCAGAAGAATTGGTAGGTCAAAAGGTAATTTGTGTAACAAACTTAAAGCCAGTAAAATTAAGAGGTGAACTATCACAAGGAATGATCCTGGCTGGATCAAAAGACGGCCAATTATCTCTTGCTAGTATCGATCAAAGCCTTCCAAATGGTGCAATTGTAAAGTAATTGTAATAATATAAAAGCTTAACTCTAAAAAATATTGGCTAGTATAACATAGAGATGTTTCACGTGGAACAATTTTCGACGTGATCCTCTATGTTATTTTCTTTTTCGCATTATTCCAGTATAGAGTTATAATGCTAGGTACAAATAATTTTGGTCAATTAGTATATAAATTTTCTTTTATAGAGTGGTTATTTTAATCATTAGAGGAATAAATGGGTAGTTATAACACTATTTTTAGGTTGAACAATGGCAAAATAATGTCGAAATTAACTGGTAAAAAAGTTATATTTTTCACAAATAGTTAATAGGAAAATGTATTTAAAAAAATGTAATGTAAATGTTAAATGAATGCAAAGCTTGTGTAGGATTTTTATAATAAAATTATATTGGATAAGGAGTTAGTATAAATGTTATTCGATACACATGTTCATCTTAATGATTCGCAATATGATCTGGATTTAAAAGAAGTCATCCAAAACGCACAAAATGCGGGAGTAAAGAAGATGGTTGTTGTTGGATTTGATCGACCAACGATTAATAGAGCAATGGAGCTTATTGAAACCTATGATTTTCTTTACGCCAGTATTGGATGGCATCCAGTTGATGCCATTGATATGACAGATGAGGACCTTATCTGGATAGAAGAATTAACTAAACATCCTAAAGTTGTTGCGTTAGGAGAAATGGGTTTAGACTATCATTGGGATAAGTCACCAAAGGAGATACAAAAGGAAGTATTTCGTAAACAAATTAGATTAGCCAAAAAGGTGAAATTACCAATTGTTATTCATAATCGTGAAGCAACTCAAGATATTGTAGATATTCTAAAAGAAGAGGATGCACAAGAAGTTGGTGGAATTATGCATTGCTTTAGTGGAAGCCCTGAAATAGCTAGAGAATGCATTAACATGAACTTCTATATTTCGTTAGGTGGTCCTGTTACATTTAAAAATGCGAAAAAACCAAAAGAAGTTGCATTAGAAATTCCTTTAGATCGCCTTTTAATTGAAACAGATTGTCCCTATTTAGCTCCACATCCTTATAGAGGTAAAAGAAATGAACCTGCATATGTAAAATTAGTTGCTGAACAGATTGCAGAAATAAAGGGAATATCTTTTGAGGAAGTGGCTAAGCAAACATCCTTAAATGCAAATAAATTATTCGGCATAATGTGATATCTAAAGGTGTCGAATGCCAAGGGAGCTTGTCTAATATTTTTTGAAAAACTTAAAGTTCTACAAGTCTTTTCTTTCTCATAGGATAACGATGTCGATAAGTCTCCCTTTTCATTTTTGGAAATGTTATGCATAATAGGCAATACATTTCTAAAAGTCTATTAGGTTGACAGTAGACAAGATAGTCTATATAATCTCACGGAGAGAAGGAGGCGTTTCATTTTCATGAATTTAAAGCATGTGAAAAGCCTGTTTTCCAGGACAATGAGTAGTAAAAGACTCACTATTGTTATTTCTAGTTCCATAGTTTTTGCAGGGGTTTTAGCGTTTACTGCCTATGAAACTACGAAAAAAACTGTTGCTATGACAATGGATGGGAAGAAAAAAGTTATTAGGACACACTCGAATACGATTGGAGATATTTTAGACGATTTAGATATTCATTTACACTCAGAGGATTATTTGTCATTACCAAAAGATACTAAGGTAACAGATCAATTGTCTTTTGTCTGGAAACCAGCTAAAAAAGTCCATCTAGCGATTGACGGTAAGGAACGATCGGTTTGGACGACAGAAAATACAATAAGGGACTTACTTGAAAATGAAAAGATTAAAATTGGAAAGTATGATCAAGTAAATCCAGGACTAAATCAAGATATTACCAAAAATATGAAAATAGATATTGCAAAGGCTTTTTCCTTAACACTAAATGATGGTGGCGAGAAGAAAAAGGTTTGGTCAACTTCGACTACGGTCGCTGACTTTTTAAAGCAACAGGGAGTCAAACTTGAAGAATTAGACCGTACAAAGCCGGATCTAAAACATAAAGTTAGTCCAGAAGATGTAATTAAAGTGATCAGAGTTAAAAAAGTCAGCGATGTAGTGGAAGAACCTATTCAATATGCTATAACTACTAAAAAGGACTCTACCTTACTTAAAGGGCAAGAAAAAGTAGTACAGCATGGTGAAAATGGCATCGTTCATAAAACGTATGAAGTAACGAAGGAAAACGGAAAAGAAGTTAATCGAAAATTACTAACTGAAAAAACCTTAAAGGAAAGTAAGGAAAAGGTTGTTTTAGTTGGAACAAAAGTATTAACAGCCCAGGTTTCTAGAGGTGAACCTGAAGGTGGTAAAGAATATTATGTAACATCGACCGCTTATACAGCAGAGTGTAATGGATGTTCAGGACGTACAGCTACAGGTATTAATTTACGTGCCAATCCAAACATGAAAATAATTGCGGTAGATCCTAATTTTATACCACTTGGAACAAAAGTATATGTTGAAGGCTATGGTTATGCCATTGCAGCAGATACTGGTGGTGCAATGAAAGGTCAAAAAATTGATGTTTTTTTCTCCAATAAGTCACAAGCCTATAATTGGGGAAGAAAACGAGTTAAAATTAAAATACTGAATTAGATGCAGAGGGTCTTCCCTCTGTTTTTTGTTTTTTTGATGTGTGTATCTGTATAATACAATTATAATATAGGTGGTTTATAATATAAGACGAATAATGTTACAAAAATGTTTCACTATTTTGGAGGAAAAATGAAAATAAAAGAAATTATCGTTGTAGAGGGTAGAGATGATACCACGGCCATTAAAAGAGCCGTTGATGCAGATACAATTGAAACAAATGGGTCCGCCGTTTCAAAGGAAACAATTGAAAAGGTTCGACTAGCTCAGGACACAAGAGGGGTCATTATTTTTACAGATCCTGATTTTCCAGGTGAGAAGATTAGAAAAATCGTATCTGATCATGTGCCAGGTTGTAAGCATGCCTTCATTAAAAAAAAGGATGCAAGACCAACGTCTGGCAGGGGAATTGGTGTTGAACATGCTAGTCCAGATGCTATTCGCGAGGCATTAAAGGATGCTCATACGATGGAAGAGGATATTATAGAGGTGATTACGAAGGAAGATTTGATTACTGCCGGGTTAATAGGCTTTCCTCAATCAAAGGCTAGAAGAGAACGCTTAGGTGAACTATTAAAAATAGGATATACAAATGGAAAGCAGCTTCATAAGCGATTAATGATGTTTCAAATTAGTAAAGAGGATTTTGCTTCTGCAATTGAAATAGTCCTACAGGAGGAAAAGAATGCATAAAGATATTGCTACCCCGATGAGAACAAAGGAAATATTAAAAAAATATGGATTTTCGTTTAAAAAAAGCTTAGGTCAGAACTTTTTAATTGACCCTAATATATTAAGAAATATTACAGAAAGTGCTGGTTTAACCAAGGAGACTGGCTCCATAGAAATCGGACCTGGTATTGGAGCGTTGACAGAGCATTTAGCCAGAAGCAGCAAAAAGGTATTAGCGTTTGAAATAGACCAACGTTTACTTCCGATATTGGAGGACACATTATCCCCATACGATAATGTAAAAGTTGTTCATCAAGATATTTTAAAGGCAGATGTACAAGGACTAATAGAAACAGAATTTAAAGATATTAAGGATATTATGGTTGTTGCCAATCTTCCATATTACGTAACAACACCGATTATTACACAGCTTTTAACGAAAAGGCTCCCTCTTAGAGGAATTGTTGTTATGCTCCAAAAGGAAGTAGCTGATCGAATAAGTGCGAAACCTGGCACAAAAGAATATGGTTCCTTGTCGATTGCTATTCAATATTATACGAAAGCTGAAACTGTAATGGTAGTTCCTAAGACGGTATTTATGCCACAGCCAAATGTAGATTCTGCAGTTATACGCTTAACATTACATGATGAACCAATTGTTGACGTTGATGATGAGGAGTTCTTCTTCCAAGTGACACGAGCTTCTTTTGCACAAAGAAGGAAAACACTTTTAAATAATCTTACAAGTCAGTTGCCAAACGGCAAAGGGGCTAAAGAGGAAATTCTTGAGGCATTAGGACAAATTGGAATTGATCCTGGCAGAAGAGGCGAGACACTTTCTATTGAAGAGTTCGCCGCACTAAGTAATGCTCTCTATCCTATTATAAATAAATAAATACCTTTAAAAGGGGGGCTATTAGTAAATTTAACAGTTGGAATTTTACTAATAGTCCCCTTTCACCTATTCTATGTGTGATGCATAGCCTAATGTTAGAAGTAAAAAGACTATTTTGCTTTACATTGGAGTTGAAAACTCATGGGTGTAAAAATCAATTCAATCGTGGGAAGAAAATCATATCAATGTGATCTTTTATTTAGAGTGATTGATATTATTAATAAAGATGGCAAAGAAACAGCTATTTTATATGGTGAGGACTATCGATTAATCGCAGATGCTCCCTTTGAAGACTTAGTAATGATTGATTCAGAGGAAAGGTCGAAGATTTCTAGGGAATTTCGTTCATTAGAAGCACAATCTTTTGAGTTATTCCAACAAGATATTGAATTATTACGACATAGGCATGAATACAATGCAACAAATGGATATAATCAGGATTTTAGCTATTTTCACATTCCAGGACGCGTTTTACATCTTGATGGAGATCCTAATTACTTAAAAAAATGTATCGAACTTTATGAAAAAATAGGAATAAAAGTTTATGGAATCCACTGTTATGAAAAGGATATGCCAAATCAAATCGGGCCATTAATTGATAAATATAGGCCGGATATTTTAGTAATTACAGGACATGATTCCTATTCAAAATCAAAAGGAAAAAAGGCAGATATAAACGCATATAGACATTCTAAATATTTCGTTAAAACGGTGATCGAAGCAAGAAAAAAGGTACCTCATTTGGACCAATTAATTATTTTTGCAGGAGCATGCCAATCTCATTTTGAATCATTAATTCAAGTAGGGGCTAATTTTGCAAGCTCCCCACTAAGAGTTAATATTCATGCACTTGATCCGGTTTATATAGTAGCTAAAATTAGTTATACATCCTTTATGGAACCAATAAATGTGTGGGATGTTTTACGTAATACATTAACTGGTGAAAAGGGGTTGGGAGGAATTGAGACAAAAGGGGTCTTGCGCACGGGAATGCCATATAAGCCTGTCATGGAAGAATAGTGAAGAAGGCTTCTAATGAATATTCATTAGAGCTTTTTTCTTATGAAAAAATATTAATTTTAATGTAGCTATCAAAGTTAAGTGATTAGCCTCTGATCATCTGCAAACGAACTTCATTTTTTTCCACGATAAATCAACACGACTCGAGCCTCTTCGATTTATTATATTTTAATTGATGAATGCGAAATTTATACAAGATAAACAGGCTGTTAACCCCTATGTAATAAACATTTTTTAAATAATATAGTTTATCTACATATTATTCAGTTTGTTGGTAAAACTAAATTTGTAAAAAAAACGGTCATTTTGTTGAATGAAAAGTATTGACAGTACATTCCTTTGACTGATAAAATAAATAATTTATATTTGACCTTTTTTACATATTGTGCTATACTAATACATAGTGAGGTGGAGCGAAATGCCAAAGACATTAACTGACATTAAGAGATCCCTTGATTCAAATCTTGGAAAAAGATTAATGTTGAAAGCTAATGGTGGACGAAGAAAAACCATTGAACGTTCGGGTATTTTGGCAGAAACTTATCCATCAGTTTTTGTCATCGAATTAGATCAAGAGGAAAACTCATTTGAACGTGTTTCCTACAGCTATGCAGATGTGCTTACTGAAACGGTCCAATTAACCTTCTATGATGAAACAACAGGAAATATAGTATTAGGGCAGCAGTAGACAATGCGTTTACTGCTTTTTGTTTTTTATGCCCTTTTATACTGCGTTTATTTAAAATGAAATGAGTCGATAAATAGCCTTTTGCTTGAACATACTATGTATAAGGTATGTTTAAGGAGGTTATTCAAAGTGGGCAGAAGAAAAGGAATTATGTCTAGTCAGCTAAAAGAAGAATTAGCTAAGGAATTAGGTTTTTATGATGTCGTTCAGCAAGAAGGATGGGGCGGTATTAAGGCAAAAGATGCTGGAAATATGGTGAAGCGAGCGATCGAAATCGCGCAACAACAGCTTGCCAATAATCGACATTCCTAATGACAGGTTCAAGCTCATGGAATAAAACAATTACATGCCGAAAAGACCGGGGCTATCTCTCGGTCTTTTTTAATATTCTTAAGATTGAACGGTTCCATTAATCCTGATATCACTGATTATTAGTTTATAAACAATATATTTACAGATACATCTTCCATATATTCATTGATAGTGGTAAAATACAATATTTGTGAAGAGGTTATATGGCAATTATTGTTTGTGGTAAAATAGTACAAACTTATAAGAACAGAGAAAGTAACTTAATATATTTGGAAAGCTTCCGAGCTTAACACCAGAAAGTACTTAAGTCAAAAATCAAATGTCGGATTAAAGTGGGTGAAACTGTTGACGATTTTTATTAAAGCACCGGCGAAAATAAATTTAACCTTAGATGTTTTAAATAAGCGTTCGGACGGATATCATGAAGTCGAAATGATTATGACCACAATCGATCTTTCTGACAGAATCGGATTGTCAGAAACAACAGACGGTGAGATTCGTATCATTTCTCAAAATAGATTTGTTCCAGATGATCAACGTAACTTAGCATTTCAAGCAGCAAAGGTTCTTAAGGAGAAATTCCATATTAACCAAGGTGTTTCAATTACTATTGATAAAATGATCCCGGTTGCTGCTGGCTTAGCTGGTGGAAGTAGTGATGCTGCTGCCACATTACGTGGTTTAAATAAACTTTGGAACTTGGGCTTAACTTTAGATGAAATTGCAGAGATTGGATCGGAAATCGGCTCTGATGTTTCCTTTTGTGTGTATGGTGGAACAGCCTTGGCAAAAGGAAGAGGAGAAAAAATAACTCACTTACCTGCACCGCCTAATTGCTGGGTTATTTTAGCAAAGCCATCCATTGGAGTATCAACGGCAGATGTTTATCGGAATCTAAATTTAGAATCGATCCAACATCCGAATTCCCAAGCGATGATCCAAGCGATTCAACAAGGGAATTATCAATCGGTATGTAAGGAAATTGGGAATGCTTTAGAAAGTGTAACATTGAAAATGCATCCTGAGGTACAACATATTAAGGAGCAAATGTTTAGGTTTGGTGCTGACGCTGTCCTAATGAGTGGGAGTGGACCAACTGTATTTGGTCTTGTTCAATACGATTCGCGCCTTCAACGAATATACAATGGCCTTAGAGGATTTTGTGATCAGGTTTTTGCAGTTCGAATGTTAGGTGACCGTTTTACTGAATGAATAGAGGATTATTTTGAAAAGCAACGAACAATGTGTAAATTGAATGGTGCATCGCCGCTTTTCCATATAGTTAATAGTTAGTTTTAGACTAATGGACATAATCCGTACATTGGTGATATATTATTAATAATTATTCGGGAATTTATGTAAAGGGGGGTGTAATATGAAGTTTCGTCGTAGTGAAAGATTAATTGATATGACACATTATTTACTTGAGCGCCCAAAGGAGCTTGTTTCGTTAACTTTCTTTTCTGAAAGATATGAGTCAGCGAAGTCATCCATTAGCGAAGATTTAGCAATCATAAAGGAAACCTTTGAAAGGCAGGGAATAGGGACGCTTCAGACCATTCCCGGCGCAGCAGGTGGAGTAAAATATATATCACATATGAAAGAGGAAGCTGCTAGGGAAATAATTGCAGAGCTTTGCCAATTAATTGCAGACCCCGAAAGGCTTCTGCCTGGCGGTTATTTATACTTAACTGATTTGATAGGAAACCCTCAAATCGTAAGTAAAGTTGGAAAGTTACTTGCTTCATCATTTGCGAATAAAGATATAGATGTTATTATGACAGTAGCAACCAAAGGGATTCCTATTGCACATGCAGCCGCGTCCTATTTAAATGTACCTGTCGTCATCGTTAGAAGGGATAGTAAAGTAACTGAAGGCTCAACAGTTAGTATTAATTATGTTTCTGGATCCTCGAAAAGAATTCAGACGATGGTTCTTTCTAAAAGAAGTTTAAATGAGGGAGCAAGGGTTCTCATTGTTGATGACTTTATGAAAGCTGGAGGGACTGTTAATGGTATGGTGAATCTTTTAGAAGAGTTTAATGCTACATTAGCAGGGATTGCCGTTCTATTAGAGTCCGAGGAAGCAGAAGAAAGATTAGTGGATGATTATGTATCACTGGTTAAACTAATGGATGTAGATGTGAAAGAGAAAAAGATCAGAGTGGTAGAGGGAAATTACTTTTTACAATCCAAGGGGGATTTTTAATGAGAGTCGTATCTACAAAAAAAGCACCAGCAGCAATCGGACCATATTCACAAGGAATTGTCGTAAATAATGTTTTTTATAGTTCTGGTCAAATCCCTTTAACTGAAGAAGGGAAACTTATTTCTGATGATATAAAAGACCAAACACATCAAGTATTTAAAAATATTAAAGCTGTATTACATGAAGCAGGCGCCTCTTTAGAGACAGTAGTGAAAGCCACCGTATTTATAAAAAATATGGATGATTTTTCAATTATAAATGAAATTTATGGAGAATATTTTTCTGAGCATAAGCCAGCAAGATCCTGTGTAGAAGTATCGAGACTTCCTAAGGACGTTCAAATAGAAATAGAGGTTATTGCATTAGTTAAATAAACATTTAAAAGACTGTCATTTGATAGTCTTTTTTTGTTCTGCACTCCAACATTGTTTTTATGAATTAACTTTTTTAAAAATGAACCTGTTTTTGTTTCTAACTTTCTCTTATGTATGACAGCAAAGTAGGAAAGCATAGCTGCAAAAGTTTTAAAAATACGTATATTTTGATTTCTGTTGGTCAATAAATGATTAATATATGATTTGATTTACTAGGAAATACAAGAGTCCTATTAATTATTTAAAAAATTTTACAATTTAAGAAGGAATATATCAAAATCTGTTGAATACTTTAACTAGATTCTATCTATGCAAAAAGGTGGTGAATAGGATGGAAGTAACAGATGTAAGATTACGCCGTGTTAATACAGAGGGGCGAATGAGAGCGATTGCTTCTATTACATTGGATAATGAATTTGTTGTTCACGATATCCGAGTAATTGATGGGAATAATGGATTATTTGTTGCAATGCCAAGTAAACGCACTCCAGATGGAGAGTTTAGAGATATTGCTCATCCAATTAATTCCAATACTAGAAGCAAAATTCAAGAATCTGTATTGGCGGAGTATCACCGATTAGGAGAGTTAGAGGAAGTCGAGTTTGAAGAAGCCGGAGCTTCCTAATAGAATAAAAGCAGCAAGAGCCTACTCCAAGAAGTAAGGCTCTTTTTTTCGGCTCTTTTTCTCAAAAATTAATTTTATTTAGTGAAAGTTTAAATTTAAAAAATAGGTTGAAGACCCCCCTTTCATTTCTTCTTCATAAGAACCACTGAAGCGCGTTTATAGGTGTAACAACGGTTAAGTAAGGATTTTACTAAAGCAAATTCTTTCGAAAACCTCACTTTTTTATACATACATGATTGTTATATGAAATAAGAAAATATTCACATATAGTTGACAAATCTATGTATATCTTCAGCTTACCTTGAAATCATACGTAAATTACGTTATATTTTGTTATGGATAAAAAGGTTTATTGGGGGACCAAATATGACTAATCGATTTGCTGTTGTTTTAGCTGCAGGCCAAGGAACTCGCATGAAGTCAAAGCTTTATAAGGTACTTCATCCTGTATGTGGAAAGCCAATGGTTGAACATGTAGTCGATCAAATTGGTAAATTACATGTCAATAAAATGGTGACAATTATCGGCCACGGAGCTGAATTAGTAAAAGCTAAATTAGATGGGAAAACATCTTTTGCGTTACAAGAACAACAACTTGGAACGGCTCACGCGGTGATGCAAGCCGATAGTGAATTGGCCAATGAAGAGGGAGTTACACTGGTAGTATGTGGTGATACGCCTCTGATTCAAGCTGAGACAATGGAAGCGCTAATGAAACATCATGTCGAACAAAAGGCAAAGGCAACTATTTTAACAGCATACACAGATCAACCAGAAGGATACGGGCGTATCATTCGAAATGATGAAGGATTTGTTGAGAGAATCGTTGAACATAAAGATGCGACTGAAAAAGAAAGAACGATAAACGAAATAAATACAGGCGTATTCTGTTTTGACAATAAAGAATTATTTAAAGCATTAAAGCAAGTCTCTAATGATAATGTACAAGGTGAATATTATTTACCAGACGTTATTGAAATATTAAAAGCACAAGGCGAAGTAATTTCAGCCTATCAAACAAAAGATATGGATGAAACATTAGGCGTGAATGATCGAATTGCACTTTCGAAAGCAGAAAAGATAATGAGAAAGCGCATTAATGAACACCATATGAGAAATGGTGTTTCCCTTATTGACCCGGAACAAACCTATATTGAAACGGATGTAGTAATTGGGGCAGATACAGTTATTTATCCTGGTGTATTTATTTCAGGAGTGACCCAAATTGGCGAAGATTGTATTATAGGCCCAAATTCAGAAATTAAAGACTGCGTAATTGGTCATCAAACTACTATACGACAATCGGTCACGCATAATAGCTTGATTGGGTCAAAAGTTCAAGTTGGTCCATTCGCACATATTCGACCAGATTCAAAAATTGAAGATGAAGTGAAGATTGGTAATTTCGTGGAAATTAAGAAGACCCATTTCGGTAAAGGTAGTAAGGCATCTCACTTAAGTTATATTGGAGATGCAGAAGTTGGATCTAATGTAAATATTGGATGTGGCTCTATTACTGTGAACTATGATGGGAAAAATAAATATTTAACTAAAATAGAAGATGATGTGTTCATAGGATGTAATTCTAATTTAGTAGCCCCTGTGACAATCGGAAAAAGTGCTTATATAGCAGCAGGCTCTACGATTACAGAAGATGTTCCAGGTGAAGCATTATCCATTGCACGTGCACGACAAGTGAATAAAGAAAACTATGTAAATAAACTAAAACACAATCAATAATTGGAGGTCCATCATGTCGAACCAGTATCTCGATCCTAACTTGAAAATATTTAGTCTAAATTCAAATCATAAATTAGCAGAAGAAATTGCAAAAGTTGTTGGAGTAGAACTTGGAAAATGCTCAGTTACAAGATTTAGTGACGGGGAAATTCAAATCAATATTGAAGAAAGTATTCGTGGGTGTGATGTATATGTGGTACAACCAACGAGTGCTCCTGTTAATGAAAGCTTGATGGAACTTCTAATCATGATTGACGCACTAAAACGTGCATCTGCTAAAACGATTAATATTGTTATGCCGTATTATGGATATGCACGACAAGATCGTAAAGCAAGAGCAAGGGAACCTATTACTGCGAAATTAGTAGCGAACTTAATTGAAACTGCTGGAGCAACAAGAGTAATTACATTAGATTTACATGCTCCACAAATTCAAGGATTTTTTGATATTCCAATTGATCACTTAATGGGTGTACCTATTTTAGCTGATTACTTTAAAAAGAAGAACTTTAATGATGAAATTGTGATTGTTTCCCCAGATCATGGCGGTGTGACACGTGCGCGTAAAATGGCAGAACGTCTAAAGGCGCCTATTGCCATTATTGACAAACGTCGACCAAGACCAAATGTTGCTGAGGTTATGAATATAGTTGGGAATATCGAAGGGAAAATCGCTATTTTAATTGATGATATTATTGATACTGCTGGAACCATTACTTTAGCTGCTAATGCTTTAGTTGAAAATGGGGCAAAAGAGGTATACGCGAGTTGTACTCACCCAGTTCTTTCAGGTCCGGCAATCGAACGAATTGATAATTCAAAAATTAAAGAACTTGTTGTGACCAATTCTATCGCTTTAGCTGAAGAGAAAAAATCTGACAAAGTGGTAGAGCTTTCGATCGCACCTTTACTTGGAGAAGCAATTATCCGAGTTCATGAGGAGCTATCAGTAAGTACATTATTTGATTGATAAATTTTGAAAAGGGACTTTTAATGGGTCTCTTTTTTTTGTCCTTATACCTCTTTGAGGCTGTTTTCGTATAATGTGTTGTTTTTGTAAAAGCCCAACTGCCCGCTTTTACTCCTAATAATGATTCATCAGTTCTTATGAAGATTGCAGCTCTTTTCTCAGAGAAATGAAAAGTGTAGTGGTCTTCAGCCGATAGTTATTAGTTAAACTTGCCTCAAATAGCAACAATGCCTGAGAAAAGAGCCTTGATTAATGTTTAGATCTCCTTCGATTTGGGGAATGATAAATTAGAGACTCTTTACATATATCTAAGGAGGTAATGGGATATGGCAACAACTCTAAATGCCAAAAAACGTGAGACAAAACAACATTCTGAACTAAAAAAACTTAGAGATTTAGGTAACATACCTGGAGTGATCTATGGATATAAGACGGAAAATAAATCTATTTTTGTAAGTGGAATTGACTTTTTAAAGGTAATAAAAGAAGTGGGTAGAAACGGTGTTATCTCTCTTAATGTGGATGGAGACAAACAAAATGTTGTTTTAAGTGAATTTCAGGAAGATAGCCTTAAAAAGGAACTTCTTCATATTGATTTTAAAGCTGTGGACCTATCAGCTGAAATGGAAGCAGATGTGAAGGTTGAATTAGTAGGAGATAGTCTAGGAGTAAAAGATGGTGGTGTTTTACAACAAGCAGTACATGAATTAACGGTGTCTGCAAAACCTAATGATATTCCAGATGTTATACAAGTCGATGTTTCCTCTCTCCAAGTTGGTGATACATTAACCGTTTCAGAGATAAGGAATAAATTCTCTTATCAAATTATGCAAGAGGATGAACTAACCATCGCTTCTATATTGGCTCCTCGACAAGAGGAGGAAATTAGTACCGGAGAAGAACAAGAACCTGGAATGCCTGATAATGTAGAAGGAAGAGAAACAAGTCCAGAAGGCGAATAAATCATGGAGACGTAACCAAGGGGTTGCGTCTTTTTAAACTTTAGACACTTTCCTTTATACAAACATCGTATAATAGTATAGGGAATGAAATTGTAAGTGTAATGTTACTTATTTAACATACAGGTGTTACCTATTTATGTGGTATAGTAAAATTGAGGTGTAATTAATGAAATTAATTGTTGGCTTAGGAAATCCAGGTTCTCAATTTGATCGAACTAGACATAATATTGGCTTTGAGGTTATTGATGAACTGGCTAAACGTTATCAAACTTCTTTGAATCAAACAAAATTTAAAGGTTTATATACAGTAATTAACAATCTTGGGGATAAGTTCATTTTATTAAAGCCGCTTACCTATATGAATCTATCCGGTGAAAGTATTCGTCCAATTATGGATTATTATGATATTTCAGTGGATGATCTGGTAGTGATCTTTGATGATTTAGATTTGCCAGTTGGGAAAATTCGTTTACGACAAAAGGGAAGTGCAGGGGGACATAATGGAATAAAGTCCACTATTGCTCATTTAGGAACACAGAACTTTAACCGTATTCGAATAGGAATTGACAGACCTGATCAAGGAATATCTGTCCCGGATTATGTTTTAGGGAAATTTAATAAGGAAGAATGGGAAGAGATGCAAATGATGATCAGAAAAAGTGCTGATGCTTGTGAGGAATGGTTGAAAAAACCATTTCTTGAGGTAATGAATCTTTATAATTAAAAGCCTTTTCTAAGATGATTTTTGTATCTCAATAAGATCTTTATAGCAAAGAAAGAGAGGACTTCACGAAGGACATTTAATTCAATATCAATGATGAATAACTCCTATTAAACAGGTTAATACTAATAAAAAGCATTGTTTATAAGGAGGCCTCAATATGGCGATTAACTATTTTTGCCGTCATTGTGGTACAAATATTGGAAGTATTGAACGATCATCGATTTATTCAGATCAAATTGGACTTCACACATTGACAAATGAAGAAAGACAGGAAATGGTTTCCTATGAATCAAATGGAGATATTCATATTCATTCTATTTGTGAAGACTGTCAAGAAGCATTAGATAGAAATCCAAACTTGCATGAATATGATTATTTGATTCATTAACCGCTTTGGAGAAAGATCCAAAGCATTTTTCTGTTTGGTCTTTTTAATATACATGATTATGAATTTATTTAATGGAGATATTTTGAGGGGAGGAACTGAAAGCTTGAAGGATTTACAGCAAATTATTTTACAGCAAGATGAGATAGGGTCTGTTATCACGGGAATTGAGGCAGGATTAAAGGAACAGCTTGTAGCGGGATTATCAGGATCCTCTAGGGCGCTATTTATCGCTTCTATTTATCAAAAAGTCCATCAATCCATTATTATTGTGACCTATAATCTTCATCAAGCACAAAAATTATATGATGATTTACAACAATTTATCTCCGATAAATCGCTATATATATATCCGGCAAACGAGTTGATTGCCGCTGAAATTGGAATTGCTAGTCCAGAGTTGAAAGGTCAAAGAATTGAAGCGCTAAACTTTTTGACTTCTAAAGCAAAAGGTGTCTTGATTGTTCCAATGGCTGGCTTACGTAGGATCCTTCCTACACCAAATATTTGGAAAGGCTATCAAATTTCTTTTCAAGTAGGTAATGAAATAGATTTAGAAAATATATTAGTAAACTTAAATACTATGGGGTACAGTCGAAATGAGATGGTGAGTGCTCCTGGAGAGTTTAGTTTGCGTGGTGGAATTTTGGATATTTATCCTTTAACAGAGGCTAATCCAATCCGTATTGAGCTTTTTGATACCGAGATTGACTCCATTCGGACTTTTTCAATTGAAAACCAAAAATCAGTGAAAAAGCTAGATAAAGTAATGATCGGTCCGGCAACAGAGTCCCCTGTAGACCCTGCTCAACTACCAATGATTGCAGATAAACTTGAAAAAGGTTTATCTAAAACATTAAAAAAAGTGAAAAGTGAGGCTTCTAAGGAACGATTAGTTCAAAATATAGGCTATGATTTGGAATTACTTCGAAATGGTCAAAAACCAGAACAATTTTTTAAATACTTATCTTTAGCCTATGAAGCGTCTACCAGTTTGCTAGACTATGTTTCTGGTAAGGGAATATTAATTCTTGATGAATTTAGCCGTATCCAGGAAATAAATGATCAATTAGTTAATGAGGAAGCGGAATGGTTTACCTCTTTATTAGAGGAAGGGCAAATTGTTCATGAAATTGAGGTATCACATAGTTTAACAAAATTATTAGCTCAAACGAATTTATCAAAAATTTATTTTTCCTTATTTTTGAGACATATCCCTAATACGAGTCCACAAAATATTTTAAATATCACTTGTCGACCAATGCAAAATTTCCATGGACAAATGCATGTCTTAAAGGCAGAAATTGATCGGTGGAAAAAGGGACGTTTTACTGTTGTTTTTCTCGGTAGTGATAAGAATCGTGTCAAAAAACTTCATAGTGTCTTAGAAGACTATGATATTGAGGCAGCAGTAGTTGAAGATCAAGGAAAAATCTTACCTTCTACAATTCAGATTATTGAAGGTGGGTTAAATACGGGTTTTGAGCTATCTATGATAAAATTAGCTGTTATTACAGAGGAAGAACTATTTAATAAAAGCACGAAAAAAACAGCTAGACGTCAAAAATTATCAAATGCTGAAAAGATAAAAAGCTATTCGGAGCTTAAAGTTGGAGATTACGTTGTTCATGTAAATCATGGAATAGGGAAGTATTTAGGAATCGAAACATTAATTATTAATGGGGTTCATAAAGACTATCTCCACCTGAGATATCAAGGAAGCGACAAGCTATATGTTCCGGTTGAGCAAATTGAACTTGTTCAAAAATATGTTGGTTCAGAGGGAAAAGAGCCTAAAATTTATAAATTAGGCGGAAGTGATTGGAAGCGGGTTAAGAAGAAAGTACAATCCTCTGTTCAAGATATTGCAGATGATTTAATTAAACTGTATGCGGAAAGGGAAGCGGCAAAGGGAATTGCCTTTTCACCGGATGGTGACCTTCAAAGAGAATTTGAAGCGACATTCCCATACCAGCCGACAGAGGATCAGCTGCGCTCTGTACAGGAGATTAAACGGGACATGGAAAGAATTAGACCAATGGATCGATTACTATGTGGAGATGTTGGCTATGGAAAAACAGAAGTAGCAATTCGTGCAGCATTTAAGGCGATAATGGATGAAAAGCAAGTGGCCTTTTTAGTACCTACAACTATTTTAGCGCAACAGCATTTTGAAACTATTAAAGAGCGCTTTCAGGACTATCCAATTAATATTGGACTACTCAGTCGCTTTCGGACAAAAAAACAACAAACAGAGACTTTAAAAGGGTTAAAAAGTGGGACGGTAGACATTGTTGTTGGAACGCATCGCTTATTATCAAAGGACGTTCAATATCATGATTTAGGGCTGCTTATTATAGACGAGGAACAGCGGTTTGGTGTAACTCATAAAGAGAAGATTAAGCAATTAAAGACAAATGTTGATGTGTTAACATTGACCGCGACACCAATACCTAGGACACTGCATATGTCTATGCTAGGTGTTCGAGATTTATCGGTCATTGAAACACCTCCGGAAAATCGTTTTCCTGTTCAAACCTATGTTATGGAGTACAATGGTCATTTAGTCCGTGAGGCAATAGAGCGTGAATTATCTAGGAACGGACAGGTCTATTTTTTATATAACAGGGTAGAGGATATTGAAAGGAAAGCAGAAGAGATTTCAGCCCTTGTGCCAGATGCCAGGGTAACCTATGCACACGGACAAATGACTGAAAGCGAGCTGGAATCGGTAATTTTAAGTTTTCTAGAAGGGGAATATGATGTCCTTGTGACAACTACTATTATTGAAACAGGAGTAGATATTCCGAATGTAAACACATTGATCGTTTTTGATGCTGATCGAATGGGTCTATCCCAGCTGTATCAATTGCGTGGTCGTGTAGGAAGATCTAATCGTGTTGCTTACGCGTATTTCACCTATCGAAAGGATAAGGTACTTACGGAGGTATCTGAAAAACGCCTTCAAGCTATTAAGGAGTTCACCGAGTTAGGTTCTGGATTTAAAATTGCGATGCGGGATTTATCCATTCGTGGAGCGGGAAATATATTAGGTGCTCAGCAACATGGATTTATTGATTCTGTTGGATTCGATCTGTATTCGCAAATGCTTAAAGAAGCAATTGAGGAAAGAAAGGGACAAGGGCAACCAACTGTACCAGCTTTTGAGGTTGAGTTAGAAATTGATGCATATATTCCTGATACGTATATATCTGATGGGCATCAAAAAATTGAAATGTACAAAAGATTTAGAGGTATTACACAGCTTGAGGAAGTAGAGGAATTAAAAGAGGAAATGATAGATCGTTTCGGTGAATACCCGTCACAAGTTGGACTTTTATTTACAGTAGCTGAAATGAAGGTGTATGCGCAAGAGGCGATGCTAGAATCAATAAAACAGATAAAACAGCAAGTAACGATACTAATGTCCGAACAGGGAACACAACAGGTTGATGGTCCAAAGGTGGTCAGTCAATTGAACAAATATGGTCGTGCTGTCGGATTTGGTATGGATGGAAATAAGTTGAAAATTACTTTGAATATAAAAGGTTTGGATCAAGAGAAGTGGCTTTCAGTCGCTTATGAAATTATTAAGGAAGTGAATTCGTCACTTAAAACAAAGGAACATGTTATTTAAACATACTTCTTGAGGCTGTCGAGCTACTCTCTCGACAGTCTTTTTTTATTGGGTAATATTGGAAAATGTGATACCGGTATAGGTTTGTAGAGAAGCTTTCTTCTTCACAAGCTGAGGAATATTTTTAGAACATGTTCCCTTTCTTAATATCTAAGGATTAAACATGTTTATTTAGATGGAAAGAAGGGAAATTAAATTATTGAAATGGTTATTTCAACCAGTCGTTATAAAAATGGCTTTCAAAAATGAACTCACATGTATAGAACTTTTTTGTTGAAAGATACTAATGTCAACAGAGGGAAAAGATTCAATAAAAACCAAGGCAATCATTCATTGCCAAAAAATCATCTGATGAAAGTGAGGCAACATAAGATGAAAGCAACTGGAATAGTTCGTCGAATTGATGATTTAGGAAGAGTCGTTATACCAAAGGAAATCCGTAGAACTCTTCGTATCCGTGAGGGTGATCCATTAGAAATTTTTGTGGATCGCGATGGAGAAGTAATCCTTAAAAAATATTCTCCAATTAGCGAATTAAGTGACTTTGCAAAAGAGTATGCAGAAGCATTATATGACAGTCTGGGAAGTCAAATACTAATATGCGATCGAGATGCTGTTATTTCTGTAGCGGGTGTATCGAAAAAGGATTATTTGAATAAGAATATTGGTTCGCCTGTTGAAAAGGTCATGGATGATCGTACCACTCAGATTGTCACACAAAAAGGACAAGTATCACTGATTGATGGATTTGAAGAAGAACTATCTTCCTATACTATTTCACCAATAGTAGCGAATGGCGATCCAATTGGCGCTGTCATTATTTTTTCAAAGGACCGTACACTTGGAGAAGTAGAACAAAAGGCTGCCGAAACAGCATCCGCATTTTTAGCAAGACAGATGGAACAATAGGTAAATACTTTACAAGAAAATATAATCTAGGTAAAGAAGCGGATGATCCTACCGCTTCTTTTTATGTCTTGCCATTATTTTTGACTGATTATGCTATAATACAAAAGATTTGTTTTAACTAATTACTTTTTAGATATTATAGGAGAGGTCGAATAACATTGCCTTCAGATAACTCGAGGTTATTTCTTAGGGGTGCGTTAATTTTAACAATTGCAGCAACCATTATAAAGATATTAAGTGCTGTCTATCGTGTACCCTTTCAAAATATAGTCGGTGATACGGGGTTTTATATTTACCAGCAGGTGTATCCGATTTACGGAATAGCTATAGCGCTGGCAACTTACGGATTCCCCGTAATTATATCCAAAATGGTGGCTGATGCGAAGAAAGTAAATGCAAGTGATGCTCACAGTATTGCTTTCGCAGCATTGATCATTTTAGGATTTATCGGTATTATTCTTTTTTCTTTTTTTTATTTCGGCTCACACATAATTGCTCACTGGATGGGAGATCGTCGCTTAGTACCTTTAATTAAGGTAGTAGCTGTCCCTTTCTTAGTTATGCCGCTTATTTCTACAATTAGGGGTTATTTTCAGGGAAAGAGGGAGATGTTGCCAACAGCTGTATCTCAAGTAGTCGAGCAGTTCATTCGAGTCATCTGTATTCTGCTTTTATCATATGTGTTAGTTCGTAATGGAGCAACTCTTTATCAGGTAGGAAGGAGTGCTTTCATTAGTTCGGTTGTTGGAAGTTTATTAGCTGCGGCTATTTTATTATTCTTTTATTTCCGTCATAAGGAAGAAGCATCGTTGCAACTTGGGCAGGCATTTAAATTTATCGGAAAAAAATTTATTATCCAAGGCATAGCCGTTTGTATTAGTGGAGCCCTACTTGTTTTATTGCAGCTAATTGATTCCTTTAATCTGTATTCGCTGCTTACTTCAACAGGCATACCTAGTGAAAAGGCAAAGGTACTAAAAGGAATTTATGACCGTGGCCAACCATTCATTCAATTAGGGACAGTAGTAGCCACTTCCTTTTCATTAACCTTGGTTCCAGAATTATCTTCCACTCTACAAGGCCAGAAAAAGAATTTAGAAGAAAAAATACAATTAGCCTTAAAAGTGAGTGTAGTTTTTGGATTAGGAGCTACTATAGGCTTAATTAGTATTATGGAACCTACAAATACTATGCTTTTTTCAAATCAAGCGGGTTCAAATGTACTAAAGGTTTTTTCAATTTCTATCTTTTTTAGCTCGATGATTTTGACCATAAATGGAATATTACAGGGTTTAGGGGATCTATCATCATCTGCTAAGTTTATTATTATTGGAATGATCATAAAAGTATTTGGAAACTATCTATTGATTCCTCAGATCGGCACGATGGGAGCAAGTGTTTCCACAATTATTGCGCTGTTCTTTATTTTATTGCTGTCTATTTATAAAATAAAAAGAGGAGGCATACACCTAAATTTAGGGAGTTTTTTTATTAGGCTATTAGCTAGTGCTGGAGTTATGGCTTTTATACTTCAATTATGGACTTATGTTTTTGATTACTTCCATCTCACTAACCGAATATGGAGTCTTTTTGAGTCATTAGGTGGAGTTTGTCTGGGTGGATTTTGTTATCTTTATTTGATAGGGTATTTTAAATTATTTAGAGAAGATGAAGTGAAGGAAATTCCTTTTGGTAAATATCTTTTACATAAAAAGAAATAATGGAGGATTATGATGAATGGACAAATAATAATTGTAGGCTTAGGTGCAGGCGATATTGATCAGCTTCCTTTAGGTGTATACAGGACGTTATCAAGTGCAGCGCATGTCTTTTTACGGACCAAGGAGCATCCGGTTGTACAGGAGCTAGAACGAGAAGGAATGAAATATACTAGCTTTGATGATATATACGAACAAAACGATCAATTTGAACAAGTCTATGAGCAAATTAAGAATCTGCTTATAGCGGAAGCACAAAATGAAGAAATTGTTTATGCAGTACCCGGTCATCCTTTAGTTGCAGAGAAAACGGTACAATTATTGTTGGAAGAAGGGCCATCAAATAATATTACTATTAAAATAGGTGGGGGGCAAAGCTTTATAGATGCTCTTTTTACTTCTGTAAAAGCAGATCCTATTGAAGGTTTTCAATTATTAGATGGTACCGATTTACATAAAAATGATCTCCGTTCAACTCAGCATCTCATTATTGGACAAGTGTATGATGCATATGTTGCTTCGGATGTGAAATTAACTTTAATGGAAAAATACCCCGATGATTATGAGGTAGTCATTGTAACAGCTGCAGGAAGTAATGAAGAAAATATTAAAAAAGTCCCATTATATGAGTTGGATCGACAAGTAGAGTTAAATAATTTAACGAGCTTGTATGTCCCACCAATGGATAAGGAACAATTAAAGGAATTTACAGTATTAAGGGATATTATTGCCCAATTACGAGGTCCTAATGGATGTCCTTGGGATAAAAAGCAAACTCATCAATCATTAAAGAAGTATTTAATTGAGGAATCTTATGAATTACTAGAAGCAATTGATGAAGATGATATTGATCATATGATTGAGGAGCTTGGTGATGTATTGCTTCAAGTAATGCTGCATTCTCAAATTGGTGAGGACGAAGGAATGTTTTCTATTGATGATGTAATCGAGAATATTTCGGAAAAAATGATTCGAAGACACCCACATGTATTTGGAGATGTACAGGTATCTAATGAGGATGATGTGGTAAAAAACTGGAATCAAATTAAATCGAAGGAACATGGTGAAGTAGATCAGCATGATTCTATAGCGAATCATGCAGGGAAAGGGTTGCCCGCAATCATGCGTGCATATAATTTGCAGAAATATGCAGGAAAGCATGGGTTTGATTGGAAACAAGCGGAGGAAACGTGGAAAAAAGTTAAAGAGGAAATAAAGGAATTTGAAATTGAAATGAAGAATGGAAATAAGGGTGATATGCTTTCGGAATTTGGAGATCTACTTTTTGCATTGATCAATACGGCGAGGCATTTATCCATCCATCCTGAAGAGGCACTCGAAAGGGCTAATCAGAAGTTTATGAGGCGTTTCTCATATATTGAAGATCAGGTGGTAAAAAGCGGAGGTTCTTTTCAGGACTTCACATTAGAAGAGTTAGATCAATTTTGGAATAAGGCGAAGATAAAAGGATTATAAGAGGTGAGAGTTATGGCAACGATGAGGTTGGATAAATTTCTAAAAGTATCTCGTTTAATAAAAAGAAGAACGTTGGCAAAAGAGGTAGCTGATCAAGGAAGAATAACGATTAATGGGCAAACTGCGAAGGCAAGTTCAAATGTGAAGGTAGGAGATGAACTGCAGGTTCGCTTTGGTCAGAAATTAGTGACAGCTAAAGTACTAAATCTTACAGAATCAACTCGTAAAGAAGATGCTGCAAATATGTATTCTATTCTAAAGGAAGAAAGACTTAATACGAATAATAATGATTAAGAGGATTTTAGACCCTTCCGAACATTGAATCTGTTTTTAGGCTCTTTTCTCAAACATTGTAGTAATGGTAATGCTTTCAATAACAAAAATAGGCTAAAAACCAGCAAATTCTTTCATTCTACTGAGAAAAGAGCTACAAACAGTAAAACAACGCTAACCCATTTATTCCCGTGTAAAAGTCAGCAGTAGGGCTTTTTACAAAGCAACAACTATACGAAAAAGTCTTTATATTAGGCTCTTTTCTCAAATGTTGTGACAAAGGTAATGGTTTCACTAACAAAAATAGGATAAAAACCGGCAAATCCTTTCATTCCACTGAGAAAAGAGCTACAAACATTAGGTGGACACTGGGTAGCTGTGAATGAAAAATAGGAAGATCAAAATAACGTATCTATGTCGCAAACATAAGGAAATGTCTTCTTTTGATGCAAATAAAGGAACTTGAGTCGGCTTAAAATAAAATAGTACTTCGAAACATCCCCTCTTCTTTCATTGAGTTTATGTTCCGCACAATTATGATTCATATTGTTCTTTTTTTACACTGCTTGTCATACACATATTACAAAGCTTGTTCAATGGATTTATTATGAACTGTGTAGGAAAGTGGGGGAGCAAATGAATCAATATTATGATAGTTCATCAAATAATAAAGCACCGTCCCAAGAGCATGATGTTATTATGAGGGGCCGAAAACTTTTAGACATTACTGGAGTTAAACAAGTTGAAAGCTTTGATAATGAGGAGTTTTTATTAGAAACCGTTATGGGCTTCTTATCTATTCGTGGTCAAAATCTACAAATGAAAAATCTCGATGTCGATAAAGGAATCGTATCCATTAAGGGGAAGGTATTTGATTTAGTATACTTAGACGATCACCATGGGGAGAAAGCTAAAGGCTTCTTTAGCAAAATATTTCGATGAGTTTGGCGACCCAATTTTATACCATGCTTGCCATGATCTCTATGGGAAGCTTTTTTGGTGCCACCCTTGATACGTATAATCGATTCTTGAAACGAGGGTCTAGAAAACGGTTAATTGTATTTATCAATGATGTTTTATTTTGGTTACTTCAAGGCTTATTAATCTTTTACATTTTATTTTTGGTTAATTTTGGAGAAATTCGCTTCTATATTTTTGTAGCATTACTCTGTGGTTTTGCAGCATATCAGGCATTAATGAAGACCACTTATCTTAAATTATTGGAAATTTCCATTGATCTTATTGTTGCTATTGCCAATTACATCAGTCATTTATTTATGACAATTGTTTATAGTCCTATAAAATGGCTAGTTATTCTACTGATAACCGTTGTTTTTTGGATGGGAAAAGCCCTTTATGCCCTTGTACAAACCATTCTTAAGGTGTTATTATTAATGGTAAAGATTTTATTTAAACCAATAATTTGGATAGTCCATCTTTTATGGCGAGCAATTCCGACATCCATTAAAAAAATAATCGAAAAGTCTTATAATTTAATTGCAGGTATTGTGAAAAAAGCAACGAATAAAACTATATCAGGATTACAAACCATTCTTAAAATATTTAAGAGATAATTCTACTAATGAGATGTGCTTGTAAAGGAGGTATGAGAATGGGTGAGAAAGCGAAGCGAAATATTGCACCAATGCAAAATGCATATATGACACAGCACCATGTAAAAGAAAAAGTGTTGGCTAAAAGGAAAAAATTACTATTTAGAAGACTAGCTATCTTTTTTTTACTAATGATAACCATTTCGTATATGTTGATTTCTACACTCATATCTAGAAATGACCTTCTTAGTGAAAAGAAAATGGAAAAAGAAAAACTTGAAAAGACCATCGCTCAATTAGATAAGAAACATGCATTGTTAAAGGATGAGATCGTGAAATTAAATGATGACGAATACATTGCTAAGCTGGCTAGAAGTGAATATTTTCTATCAGAAGATGGAGAAATTATCTTTAATATTCCCAAGCCTAAAGATAAGGAAGAAGATGAGTCTTATTGACACCCTTTTTTAACGTTGGCTATAATATAGATTAAGGTTTATTTTTTATCTTTTTAAGGAGGAAATAATTTTTTATGTCAATCGAAGTAGGCAGCAAGTTACAAGGAAAGGTAACAGGCATCACAAATTTTGGAGCGTTTGTCGAACTGTCAGAAGGCTCAACAGGACTTGTTCACATTAGTGAAGTAGCCGATAATTATGTTAAAGATATTAACGAACATTTAAAAGTCGGTGACGAAGTTCAAGTAAAAGTGATCAATGTTGAGAAGGATGGCAAAATTGGACTTTCAATACGTAAAGCCAAGGAGCAAACACAAACCCAGCGTCCACGTCAAAACAAATCAAATAATAATTTTCGTGCGAAAGAAAACTTTGAACAAAAAATGGCTCGTTTTTTAAAGGATAGTGAAGATCGTTTGTCATCATTAAAACGTAATACAGAATCAAAACGTGGTGGCCGTGGTGCTAGACGTGGCTAACTTGCTGTCTATTTATATATAGCAGGTGAACGTAATGAAAAGGTAGGACTATTGATTAGGCCTACCTTTTTTATATATAAAAATATTCTTGCTAGGAAATTAGATGCATAAAAAAAGGGAATCAGCATATATGCTGATTCCCTTTTTTGTATGATGACCCGTACGGGATTCGAACCCGTGTTACCGCCGTGAAAGGGCGGTGTCTTAACCGCTTGACCAACGGGCCACTCTAATAATTTTTATAGCGGCGGAGGGGATCGAACCCCCGACCTTACGGGTATGAACCGTACGCTCTAGCCAGCTGAGCTACACCGCCGTAAAACAAGTTACTTTAAAAGCACAATTTCTATAATACAGAGCGATTTAAATTATGTCAATATATTTTTGTGAGGTTTTTAAAAAGCTTTAATGAATCTAAACTACATATCTATTTAAAAACTTGTTTAGTTTTTAGGCATTTCGCAGAACAAAGTCGAACTTTTCTTTCAATTCGCTTCTCTATTTTGACAAAGTTTTAAGCTTGTCCATTTTATAATAGACAACAACTAAATGAGATAGGGAGTTGTGTGAATTATGGCAAAAATGGAACATACCTTTATTGAACCAGGACGGAATGTAAATCTAAAGGAAACAAAAGTGGAGTTTTCTAAAGGAGTGAGTCGACTTCAACTCAAGCTAGGAGTCATTTTCTTTCAAAAGGGTATTGTTTTGCTACTCATAGGTTTCTTATTGGGAAGGGCATTGATTTTATCTCACTTAACACCTTTTTCACTTCCTTTTTTCGCGTCTGTTTACATGATGAGAAGAAAAAAGTCCCCAATTGTTTTGTTTGGCTTAGCAGCAGGTTCATTAAGTATTTCGATGGGAAATGCATTTTACACACTCATATCAGGGATTGTCTTCTTACTCATATATAAAACGATAGGAAGACTACATAAAGATGAAATAAAGGTAATTCCTTTTTATGTATTTGTCGTTTCCTTTTTATCGAAATGTGGATACTTCTATATAGCAGGTAATCAGAACATCACATTATATGATGGAATGATGGCCGCAGTCGAAGCTAGTCTAACTTTCATACTTACACTTATCTTTATGCAATGTATTCCATTAATATCACTAAGAAAAAGAAAAAAGACATTAAAAACGGAGGAAGTCATTAGTTTAATTATCTTATTTGCCTCTGTATTAACAGGTACCATTGGTTGGACAATTTATGATTTGTCTGTAGAGCATATCTTATCTAGATATTTAGTACTTCTCTTAGCTTTTGTTGCTGGTGCAACAGTAGGTTCGACTGTAGGAGTAGTTACTGGACTTATCTTTAGCTTAGCGAATGTTTCGAGCTTTTATCAAATGAGCTTACTTGCCTTTTCTGGCTTATTAGGCGGGCTTCTAAAAGAAGGAAAAAAGATCGGTACAGCAGTAGGCTTGCTTATTGCAACATTACTTATTGGAATGTATGGGGAAGTAAAGACGCCATTGATCGTTAATATTTATGAATCATCTATAGCCATTTTTTTATTGTTTTTAACCCCAAAGTCCTTAACATCAAAGCTTGCAAAACATATACCTGGTACAAATGAATATACTCAGGAGCAGCAGCAATACATCCGAAAAATAAGGGACATTACCGTGAATAGGGTGGAGCAATTTTCATCCGTTTTCCAAGCGCTATCCAAGAGCTTCTCACAATTTGATCAGTGGAGGGAATTCGATCATGAGGATCAGGAATTGGATTATTTCTTAAGCAATGTCACTGAAAGGACATGTCAAAACTGTTTTAAAAAGGAGCAATGCTGGGCAAAAAACTTTAATAAAACCTATGATTTAATGAAAAAAGTTATATATGAAACAGATAAAGGGGAAGGGGTGATACCTCAGAGGGTTCATCGAGAACTTGATAAGCATTGCTCTAAATCAAAAAAAGTAGAGGATGCGATTCTTCAGGAACTTACTTTTTACCAGGCAAATCAAAAGTTAAAAAAGCAGGTAAAGGAGAGCCGAAAACTAGTTGCAGAGCAATTACTTGGTGTCTCAGAGGTAATGGGTGATTTTGCAAAGGAAATACAGCGTGAACGTGAGAATCATCATAAGCAAGAGGAAATGATCCTAGATAGCCTTCAGGATTTTGGTCTTGACGTTGAACAGGTGGAAATTTATAGCTTAAATGTGGGGAATGTAGATATTGATATGACCATTCCTTACTGTAATGGACATGGTGAATGTGAAAAAATTATCGCTCCATTGCTATCTGATATTTTAGGAGAAACGATTATCGTTCAAAAAGAAGAATGTGCATCTTATCCTAATGGATTTTGCTATGTCACTTTCCGTTCTGCACAGGCATTTGTTGTCGAAACAGGAGTCGCACATGCAGCTAAAGGAGGGGGATTCGTTTCCGGCGACAGCTACTCCACAATTGATTTGGGAACGAGAAAATATGCAGTGGCTATAAGCGATGGAATGGGAAATGGGGAGCGTGCTCATCAAGAAAGTAATGAAACTCTTCGTCTTCTGCAAAAGATATTGCAGTCAGGTATTGAAGAAAAGGTTGCTATTAAATCGGTTAATTCTGTATTGTCATTAAGAACAACAGATGAAATTTTTTCCACCTTGGACCTTGCAATGATTGATCTTCAGGATGCTAGTGTTAGATTTTTAAAGATTGGTTCAACACCGAGCTTTATTAAACGAGGAGATAAAGTAATTAAAATTGAATCTAGTAACTTGCCGATGGGAATGATTCAAGAATTTGATGTAGATGTTGTATTAGAACAAATGAAAGCTGGAGATCTTTTGATTATGATGAGTGATGGTATTTTTGAAGGACCGAAACATGTGGAAAACTATGATTTATGGATGAGAAGAAAAATAAGAGAAATTGAGACAAAAGATCCTCAAGAAATTGCTGATTTAATTATGGAGGAGGTTATTCGAACACGTTCCGGAATGATTGATGATGATATGACCATTGTAGTGGCTAAGCTTGAACATAATACACCGAAATGGGCTGCCATTCCGGCGGGAAAAGGAAAGGAAATGATTTCATAAAAGAGAAACATATTATAGTATAAAATCCCTCCAATTCGTCGAAGATGGGTAATAGGAAAATGATTGGGAATCGATTGAATCAGGGAGGGGAAACCGGGGAAACCTTTGAAGACAGCTAAATTAAAACAAATCTTATTAATTACAGACGGGTGCTCGAATCAGGGAGATGATCCGGTTGCAATGGCAGCTCTTGCAAATGAACAAGGGATTACTGTTAACGTCATTGGTGTAATGGAGAATGATGTAATCGATGAAAAGGGTATGAGTGAAATTGAAGGAATTGCCTTATCAGGTGGTGGTGTTAGTCAAATTGTTTATTCGCAAATCTTATCACAAACGGTTCAAATGGTAACGAGAAAAGCAATGACCCAAACTCTACAAGGAGTAGTTAATAAGGAATTAAAACAAATTTTAGGAAAGTCTACTTCTATGGAGGAATTACCTCCCGAACAAAGAGGTGAGGTAATGGAAGTAGTGGATGAATTGGGTGAAACAGTAGATTTAGATTTGTTGGTTCTTGTCGATACAAGTGCAAGTATGAAACATAAGCTACCAACAGTTAAGGAAGCCTTGCTGGATCTATCTTTAAGTTTAAATGCACGAATGGGAAATAATCAATTTTCAGTCTTTGTATTTCCTGGGAAAAGGAAAGATGTCGAAAAATTGCTAGAGTGGACTCCAAATCTTGAATCTTTGACTAGTGTCTTTTCAAAGCTTAGTGTAGGTGGCATCACACCAACTGGACCAGCTATTAAAGAAGCTATGACATATTTTAAGAAAAAACGTTCTTTAAGGGGATTGCTTTCAAATGATGACGAACAATACTTTGAAGAGTCAATTTAATTTTCCTGCTGGAACGACTGTCACAGGAAAATGGCATAAAAAAAGTTATATTTTAGTGAGGTTATTGGGGTCTGGTGCCAATGGTATTGTTTATTTAGCAAAAAGCAATGATCGTTTTGTAGCACTAAAGATGAGTGATAACACTATGTCTGTCACTTCAGAAGTAAATGTTCTGAAAGCATTTGCTAAGGTCCAAGGGTCTGCCCTCGGGCCTTCTTTGTTAGATATTGACGATTGGGAAACGCCAAAAATGAAGATTCCCTTTTATGTAATGGAATATATCCAGGGACCGCATTTATTAGACTTCATTCAAAAAAAGGGACATTCATGGACGGGTGTATTAATGTTGCAATTATTACAGGATCTACATCGGTTACATGAAGAAGGTTGGGTATTTGGTGATCTTAAACCAGATAATTTAATTATCACTCATTCGCCAACAAAAATTCGTTGTATTGATGTTGGAGGAACAACATTAAGTGGAAGAGCCATAAAGGAGTTTACGGAGTTTTTTGATCGAGGATATTGGGGAGCAGGAACGAGAAAGGCAGAGCCTTCCTATGATCTATTTGCTCTATCAATGGTCATAATAAACTTATTTTATCCTGCGCGGTTTTCTAAAAAGGGTGATGGTGTCGAACAATTGAAAAGGATGATTCGCAGAAAGCCAGAGATGGCTATCTATGAAAATATTTTATTTGATGCGATAGATGGTCAATATTATTCCGCATTAGACATGAGGAAAGATCTACTAAAGGTTTTGTCTAACGATACGATGAAGCCGGTGAAAAATAGAAACTCTATTCCATCAAGCAGAAGAGCAAAAGTAAATAAACAGGTTACGCCTACAAGGCAAACATCACGTAAGAAGAAGAGAGCATCACGAGTTTTTGAAACAATTGTTATTATTGTGCTCGTATCTTTTCTATACTTTATATATATATATGAACAGCTATTATAAGTGTAATGTAGTGAAAGAAAAAATGTCACAATTAAATAGATAAATTAAAGAGGATTATTGGTACAATTAGTGTATAGAATGGAAAGGTCATACTTTCGCTGAAAAGGAACGAGTATAAATGTTACCGTTTGAAAGAAAAGTCGATGATTTTATTAAAACGAATACGTTGATAACAAAGGGGGATTCAGTTCTTATAGGTGTATCAGGTGGACCTGATTCTGTTGCATTACTGCACTATCTAGTTCAAAAAAGGAATATATATAATATATCCATCCGTGCTGCCCATGTTGATCATATGCTACGAGGGAAGGATTCGTATAATGATCTTCTATTTGTTCAAGAATTATGCAAACAATGGAACATTCCTTGTGAAGCAATTAGAATTAATATTCAAGAGAAAATGGGTGCCCTAAACAAAGGCATGGAAGAAACAGCCAGAATCTACAGGTATCATTTTTTTCAGGATATTATGGAAAAATACCAGCATAATAAGCTTTTACTTGGACACCATGGTGATGATCAGATTGAAACTATTTTAATGAGATTGACTCGAGGGAGCACAGGAAAAGGAAGAGCAGGGATTCCGCTACGGAGAGCTTTCGCAAACGGAGAAATTATAAGACCTCTCCTTTGTGTTACGAAAAAAGAAATCGAAGAGTACTGCCATATTCATGATTTAAGCATAAGAATTGATTCAAGTAATTTTGAACAGGATTATACTAGGAATCGGTTTCGATTAAATGTATTACCTTTTTTAAAAAAAGAGAATAACCATGTTCACGAGCATTTTCAGCGATTTAGTGAAGAGATATTATCTGATGAAGCTTTTTTGCAGGAATTAACGTTAGAAAAAATGAATAAATTATGGAATAAAATGAAAAATGAAGTAGTGATAGAAATTCCATCTTTTATTGAAATGCCTTTGCCTTTACAAAGAAGAGGGATTCAACTAATATTAAACTATCTTTACAATGAAAATCCTTCCTTTGTAACTGCGGTACATACAGATGATATTCTTAAATTATTATTAAGTAATCATCCATCTGGACGCTTAGATCTTCCCTTAGGTTTAAAGGTAAGGAGATCGTATCAGCAGTGTACATTCTCTTTTATAAAGGAGAACCAAAACCATACATATGAAATGAAATTGTCCTTAAACAGTGAAGTAGACTTACCAAATGGCTATTGTGTTAGGTTTCTGAAGGGAAAGGTAACTGAAAATCCTTCTTTACAGGATCAAACATGTATGTATTTGGAGGATATCCAGCTGCCCTTAGTAATTAGAAATAAGAAAGCTGGGGACCGAATGAAGGTAAAAGGACTAAATGGATCCAAAAAAGTGAAGGATATATTTATTGATGAAAAAATCCCAAGAGAAAAAAGGGATGAATGGCCAATTGTTGTTGACCAACAGGGCGATGTATTATGGATACCTAAGTTAAAGAAATCTACCTATGATATATTGCCAACATTTGAGCAAACTTGTTATATCTTACAATACTTTAAGCAAACATTCTCCTAGGAGGCAAACATTTTAATGAAACAGGATATTGAAAAGGTATTAATTAGCGAAGAAGAAATACAACAAAGAACAAAAGAATTAGGCAAAGAATTGTCACTTGAATATAAGGATCGATTTCCTTTGGCAATTGGAGTTCTAAAAGGCGCAACATTATTTATGTCTGATTTATTAAAACAAATGGATACTTACTTAGAAATGGACTTTATGGATGTTTCAAGCTATGGTAAATCTATGGTATCTTCTGGAGAAGTGAAAATTTTAAAGGATTTAGATACTTCTGTAGAAGGAAGAGATATCTTAATTATCGAGGATATCATTGATAGCGGTCTTACATTAAGCTATTTGGTTGAGTTGTTCCGTTATCGTAAGGCAAAATCGATAAAGATTGTCACTCTTTTAGACAAACCTTCTGGAAGAAAAGCAGACATTCAAGCTGATTATGTAGGATTTGATGTGCCTGATGCATTTGTTGTTGGTTATGGATTAGATTATGCTGAGAAATACAGAAATCTCCCATATATTGGCGTTTTAAAACCTGAAGTGTATAACAAAAGTGAATAAGTTTAAAATAAAGGGTATATGAATAAAAGTTATGTGGTGAGGAAGATTCTATCCATATATGCAAATTGTTGTAAAGTTAAGAATTTCTATGATACTATTGAAGATAGTTTTTTGATCGTGGGAGGAGGTAAGGAATGAGTAGAATTTTTAGAAATACCATCTTTTATGTATTACTCTTTCTAGTCCTTATTGGGATTGTTAGTTATTTTAACAATAACAATGAGTCAACAGAAAATATATCATATGATCAGTTTGTTTCTTACTTAGAAAAAGGGGAAGTAAACAGTGTCTCATTACAGCCAGAAAGAGGCGTATATGAAGCAAGAGGAGAATTAAAAGATAAAACTAAGTTTGTCACATATGTATTAAACAATCCCACTGCTTTAGATCGTATCGATCAAGTTGCGAAGGCAAAAGATGCTAAGGTAGAGAATATGCCAGCGAAAGAAACGAATGGTTGGGTGTCCTTTTTCACCTCCATTATTCCTTTTGTTATTATCTTTATCCTTTTCTTCTTCTTATTGAATCAGGCCCAAGGCGGCGGTGGCCGTGTAATGAACTTTGGGAAAAGTAAGGCAAAGCTTTACAATGATGATAAGAAAAAAGTCCGTTTTCGTGATGTAGCAGGAGCAGATGAAGAAAAACAAGAACTTGTAGAGGTAGTAGAATTTCTAAAAGATCCACGTAAATTCTCTGAATTAGGTGCAAGGATTCCTAAAGGAGTATTACTTGTTGGACCTCCAGGTACTGGTAAAACTTTATTAGCAAGAGCTGTAGCTGGTGAAGCGGGTGTTCCGTTCTTCTCCATAAGTGGTTCTGACTTTGTAGAAATGTTTGTTGGTGTCGGTGCTTCACGTGTTCGTGACCTATTTGAAAATGCGAAAAAGAATGCACCTTGTATCATTTTTATCGATGAAATTGATGCAGTCGGTCGTCAACGTGGAGCTGGTCTCGGTGGAGGTCATGATGAGCGTGAACAAACATTAAACCAATTACTTGTTGAGATGGATGGATTCGGAGCAAATGAAGGAATTATTATTGTGGCTGCAACCAATAGACCTGATATCCTTGACCCAGCATTATTGCGTCCAGGACGTTTCGACCGCCAAATCACTGTAGATCGTCCAGATGTTAATGGGCGAGAAGCTGTATTACGTGTCCATGCAAGAAATAAACCGCTAGATGGATCTGTAGATTTAAAAGCAATTGCACAAAGAACACCAGGCTTTTCTGGTGCTGATTTAGAAAACTTATTAAATGAAGCTGCACTAGTTGCTGCAAGGCAAGATAAGAAAAAAATTGATATGACTGATGTAGATGAAGCAACGGACCGTGTGATTGCCGGACCGTCTAAGAAAAGTCGAGTTGTATCTCAAAAAGAAAGAAAAATTGTTGCTTTTCACGAAAGTGGTCATACCATTATCGGACTTGTTTTAGATGAGGCTGAGATGGTTCATAAGGTAACGATTGTACCTCGTGGTCAAGCTGGCGGATATGCGGTTATGTTACCGAAGGAAGATCGTTATTTAATGACTAAGCCTGAATTGCTTGACAAAATTACTGGTTTATTAGGTGGTCGTGTAGCAGAGGAAGTTACTTTTGGAGAGGTTTCTACAGGAGCATCCAATGATTTCCAACGTGCGACAAATATTGCTCGAAAAATGGTTACTGAATATGGTATGAGTGATAAACTTGGACCTTTACAGTTTGGCCAATCACAAGGTGGGCAAGTATTCCTAGGTAGAGATTTTAACAATGAGCAAAACTACTCTGATAAAATTGCTTATGAAATTGATACTGAAATTCAAGATATTATTAAAGAGTGTTATGAAAGAGCGAGAAAAATCATTCTTGAAAACCGTGAAAAGTTCACAATTATTGCTAACACATTATTAGAAGTTGAAACTTTAGATGCGGAACAAATCAAACATATTTACGATCATGGAACTTTACCGGATCGAAAAGCATCAACATTGGAAACGCCTAAGTTAGATCAAGATGAATCAAAGGATTCTTTAAAGGTGAATATCCAGAAGAAAGACGAAGAAGTAACGAAATCGGACGATGATAATCGACCTGAAAAGTTTGGGCCAACTGTGACTCCTGAACAGGATGATAATGAAAAGCCTAATGAATAAATATTTTTATAAAGGACATCGCTATTATGTAATAGCGATGTCCTTTTTTAGGCTCTTTTCTTTAAATGGTTTTTAAATAACAGAATTAAGGCGAGTAAATCCTCGGGTGTTAAAGCAGGCATTATGGCGTTTAGGAACAAAGTTCATGAAAACTGCATTTTATGATAAGGATAAGGCGGTAGTTGATTCAGTTCTTTCTGAATAGACTTCTAACTCTAAGAGGGCAAATAACCTCTACACAGAGAAGTGCTTCCTTTTACATTAGCAAATCTCCCTTTTTATTTTCCTCTCTTTAGGAGTAGGAGCAGAGACTTTTTAGATTTCATTTGGATGAAAAAGTTATACGTTTATGTTTCATATGATTATTTATATCAATATAAATTATGGTATGATGTTGGCATGCAATTTAGATTAGGGTAAAGTGGTGAGCTTATGTTATTTGTTTTAGACGTAGGAAACACAAATATTGTATTGGGTGTATATGATCAAGATCAACTGAAGTTCCATTGGCGAGTGGAAACGAATCGACACAAATCAGAAGATGAGTATGCAATGGTCATAGGTGCATTATTTCAACATGTAGGGATTGAATTCAAAGATATTAATGGAATCATAATTTCAACTGTTGTTCCACCAATTATGTATACATTAGAAAGAATGTGTAATAAGTATTTTCATGTTAAACCATTAGTCGTTGGTCCTGGGATTAAAACAGGCCTAGATATTAAATACGAAAATCCACGTGAGGTAGGCGCTGACAGAATTGTAAATGCTGTAGCGGGGATTCAAGAATATGGTAGTCCGCTCATTATTGTAGATTTCGGTACTGCAACAACTTTTTGCTATATCAATGAGCATAGCCAATATATGGGGGGTGCCATTGCTCCTGGAATTGGTATTTCCGCTGAAGCATTGTATTCAAAGGCTGCTAAGCTTCCAAGAATTGAAATTGCAAGAACAGAAGGGGTTATTGGGAAAAACACTGTTGCTGCAATGCAAGCGGGGATTGTTTATGGATATGTAGGACAAGTAGAAGGTATTGTAACACGCATGAAAGCAAACAGTAAAAAGGTACCTACCGTAATTGCAACAGGCGGACATGCAAGTTTAATTGCCAATGAATCAAAGGCAATCGATATAGTTGATCCATTTCTAACATTAAAAGGCTTGCGTTTAATTTATAAAAGAAATAAAAATGATTGAAGGGAAGTTAACAATGAGCGACTACTTAGTAAAAGCATTAGCATATAATAATCAAGTTCGCGCTTATGCAGTCAAAAGCACAGAGACGGTAGGAGAAGCTGTTCGCCGTCACTATACTTGGCCTACTGCATCAGCAGCTTTAGGACGTACGATGTCAGCAGGAGTCATGATGGGTGCGATGCTTAAAGGTGATGAGAAAATAACAGTTAAAATTGAAGGCAATGGTCCGATTGGCCCTATTCTAGTCGATAGTAATGCAAAAGGCGAAGTACGAGGATATGTGACCAATCCTCAGGTTCATTTTGACTTAAATGAAAAAGGAAAGCTAGATGTTAGAAGAGCGGTGGGAACCGAAGGGACATTGACAGTCGTAAAAGATTTAGGATTAAGAGAAAATTTCTCTGGTCAGGTTCCTATTGTTTCTGGTGAATTAGGTGAAGATTTTACTTATTACTTTGTGGCTTCTGAACAAACACCTTCATCGGTTGGGGTAGGGGTATTGGTCAATCCAGATAATTCAATTTTAGCTTCAGGTGGATTTATCATTCAATTGCTACCAGGTACAGAAGAGCATGTTATAAATGATATTGAAAAAAGATTACAAGCAACGGAACCTATTTCAAAGCTGATTCAAAAAGGACTCAGTCCTGAAGAAATTCTTGAGAACATCTTAGGAAAAGACAATGTCAAGATATTAGAGAAGTTGCCGGTTCAATTTAAGTGTAATTGTTCAAAGGAACGCTTTGGTGCTGCTATCATTAGCTTAGGCAAAGAAGAAATTAAAGATATGATTGAAGAGGATGGAAAAGCTGAAGCACAATGTCATTTTTGTAATGAAAAATATGTATTTTCCAAAAATGAATTAGAAGAATTATTAGTAGAAGAATAGGGCTCATTTTAAAATTTATGCACCTAGGAATTGAAAACTCTTTAATCGTCATCTATCGGAAAAGAAATTACTGAGAAAAGATATAAGATTGCGTTATATGCGAACTATACAAAATAGCCATATTATTTAATGAAAATATAGCAATAAACAAGGGATAAAAGACATAGGTTATAATGACTTATGTCTTTTTGGTTATGATAAAACTACTTTATCTTTGACTTTTTATCGATAAAATGTTAAATTTTAAATAATTAAACCAATAAAAATACTCGGAATTTGAGGTGGAGAGAAATGGCTCGTTTAGTAAATTCAATTGCCGAACTTGTTGGAGGAACACCGATTGTAAAGTTAAATCGACTAACTGATGAAAATCAAGCAGAAGTATATTTAAAGCTTGAGTACATGAATCCTGGAAGTAGTGTAAAGGACCGAATCGCTTTAGCAATGATCGAGACTGCTGAGAGAGAGGGGAAACTGCAACTAGGTGATACGATTGTTGAACCGACAAGCGGTAATACTGGGATAGGACTTGCGATGATTGCTGCTGCTAAAGGATATAAAGCAGTATTAGTTATGCCGGAGACGATGAGTATGGAGCGCAGAAATCTCCTTCGGGCATATGGCGCTCAGTTAGTGTTAACACCAGGTTCTGAAGGGATGAATGGTGCAGTTCGAAAGGCGGAAGAATTAGCAAAAGAAAATGGATACTTTATGCCTCAACAATTTAAAAATGAAGCAAATCCAGAAATCCATCGTTTAACAACTGGAAGAGAAATTGTCGAGCAGATGGGTGAACAATTAGATGCGTTTGTATCTGGAATTGGAACAGGAGGAACGATCTCAGGTTCTGGTCAAGTTTTAAGAGAGGCGTATCCGAATATCAAAATTTATGCTGTAGAACCAAAGGATTCTCCGATTCTTGCAGGTGGAAAGCCAGGTCCGCATAAGCTTCAGGGTCTTGGGGCTAATTTTGTACCGGATACATTAAATAGAGAGATTTATGACGAAATTATTCATGTCGGAACGGAAGAAGCTTTCGAGGCATCCCGCAGAGTAGCTAGAGAGGAAGGAATCTTAGGTGGGATCTCAGCAGGTGCGGCAATTCATGCTGCCTTGAAAGTAGCTTCTGAACTAGGCAAGGGTAAAAAAGTAGTAGCGATCATACCAGATAATGGTGAACGATATTTAAGTACAAACTTGTATCAATTTGAAGATTAATAAATTTGCTAGCTAAATAGTGATTTTTATTAATGGAAAGGCATTCGGAAAACCCGTCTGCCTTTTTTTCTGTCGATAAATGGCGAAACGGGTTGTAGAATATAACAATTAAGCGTTAGACTGTAAATATAAAAGAATATGTGTTGGAAGGAGAAGAATATGGGGCGAGTTTTACAATGTAAGTCATACCAATTAGATTATGAAAATAAAACATTAATTATGGGTATTTTGAATGCTACCCCGGATTCATTTTCCGATGGTGGAAAGTTTAATCATATAGAAAAAGCAATACAGCATGCTAAGCAGATGGTTGAAGATGGAGCAGATATCATCGATGTAGGTGGAGAATCAACTAGACCAGGTTATGCTACGGTTGAAGTGGAGGAAGAAATCTCGAGGGTTGTTCCTGTCATAAAAGAAATTTCAAAAGTCGTGAATGTACCGATATCCATTGATACCTATAAGGCAGAAACAGCAAGGCAAGCAGTCCTTGCAGGTGCACATATCATTAATGATATATGGGGAGCGAAAAAGGATCCTGAAATTGCTGATGTTGCCGCGAATTACGATGTTCCAATTATTCTCATGCATAATAGAGAAAATTTAGATTATCAGGACTTTATTAGAGATGTATTAAATGATCTCTATGAAAGTATATCAATTGCAAAAAAAGCTGGTGTTAAGGATGAACGTATTATTCTAGATCCTGGCATAGGGTTTGCTAAGGATTTAAAACAAAATATAGAAATGATGAAAAACCTAGATAAATTAGTTGGTCTTGGATATCCAGTTTTATTAGGAACATCTAGAAAATCTATGATTGGACAAGTGATGAATTTACCTGTAGATGAAAGGATGGAAGCGACGGGAGCTACTGTTTGCTATGGTTTGGAGAAGGGGTGCCAAATGATGAGAGTGCATGATGTAAAAGAGATAAGTAGAATGACAAAAATGATGGATGTGCTAGTAGGTAAAGGTGAGCTAAATGGATAAAATTTATTTGAATAATATGGAATTCTATGGTTATCATGGCGTATTACCAGAAGAGACTCGATTAGGGCAAAGGTTTCGTGTTACCTTAGTGTTAGAATTAGATTTACAAAAAGCGGGGAAAACGGATCATTTAAACGATACAGTTAGCTATGCTGAGGTATATGAATGCTGTAAAGCGGTTGTCGAAGGTAAACCTTATCAATTATTAGAAGCAGTTGCAGAAGAGATTTCTAAGGTCATTTTAAGTGGATTCCCAACCGTTCATCAAGTGACTATTCAAGTGGTCAAACCAGATCCTCCAATTCCTGGACACTACCAATCAGTTGCGGTGGAGATTACAAGAGGACAAATAAATGATTAATATTGCATATATCTCATTAGGATCTAATATTGAAGATAGAGCACAGCATTTGCAGGATGCTTGTAGTTTTCTTAATCAAGATATTAAAATAAATGTACTAGCAAGTTCATCTATATATGAAACCGATCCGGTAGGATATACAGATCAAGGTAAATTTTTGAATATTGTTTTGAAGGTAGAAACAGATCTTACTGCAGAACAATTGCTTGAAAAGTGCTTAAATATTGAACAGGAATTGGGGAGAATTAGGGAATTTAGATGGGGGCCAAGGACGATTGACCTTGACATTTTACTTTTTAATAACGAAAATATTGAAACAGAGAGGTTAATTGTGCCTCATCCACGGATGCATGAAAGAGCATTTGTTTTAGTACCATTAATAGAGATTGATCCAACCATTCAATTACCAAATGCAACAACCCCGTTGCATCAAATTCTAGACGAAATACCTGATAAAGAAGGAGTTCGCTTATGGAGATAGATAAATGGGGAAGACGGATTCGAGCTTTTCGAAAATTAAAAGGTTATACTCAAGAAAGTCTTGCGAAGGAATTGCACATATCTGTATCTATTTTAGGAGAAATTGAAAGAGGAAGCCGTTTGCCTTCTGAGGAATTTCTAGAAAGTGTCGCCAGTTTACTTGGAATTACTGTGGAGGATTTAACTCCTGTAGATAAATAATGATGATTGGACGTGCAGAACTTGTTAGCCCTACTTACTACTTTTATAGAAGAAGTAGAATCAGGTGTCATAAAGGTTAGCTAATTTTCGAAATAAAACTACCAGTATCACTGGTGTTTTTTTCATACATAATATGGAATGAATTTTAGATAAACATTTAGGATGTCTGAAAATGTGAAATTGTGTACAATAATAAAGTATAATGATAGGAAAAAGAGTTTTAAAATATAGGATGGAGTGACGATAAATGAGTTTTGAGGAATTGAATGACCAATTACAGGTTAGAAGAGAAAAAATGAATTCTATCCGTGAAAATGGAATGGATCCTTTTGGCAAACGCTTTGATCGGACACATAATACACAGCAGATAAAAGAACAGTATGAAGAATTTACAAAAGAGGACCTAGATGAAAAGGATGTCTCTGTAACGATTGCTGGTCGTATTATGACTAAGAGAGGTAAAGGAAAAGCTGGTTTTGCTCATGTGCAAGATTTAAACGGCCAAATTCAAATATATGTGCGTAAAGATACAGTGGGAGAAGAGCAGTATGAGTTATTCGATACTGTTGATCTTGGTGATATTGTAGGTATATCAGGAACTGTTTTCAAAACAAAAGTTGGAGAACTATCAATTAAAGTAAAAGAATTTACATTATTAACAAAATCACTTCGTCCATTACCTGATAAATTTCATGGGTTAAAGGATATTGAACAACGTTATCGCCAAAGATATCTTGATTTAATTATGAGTGAAGAAAGTAAACGGACTTTTATCACTAGAAGCTTAATTATTCAGTCAATGAGACGTTATTTAGACCAGCATGGGTACCTAGAGGTAGAAACACCAATGATGCATGCTATAGCGGGTGGAGCATCAGCAAGACCGTTTATTACCCATCATAATGCATTGGACATGCCTTTATATATGCGTATTGCTATTGAATTACATCTAAAACGTCTAATTGTAGGTGGACTAGAAAAAGTCTATGAAATTGGACGAGTATTCCGTAATGAAGGTGTATCAACAAGGCATAATCCAGAATTCACTATGATTGAATTGTATGAAGCATATGCAGATTATAAGGATATTATGAAATTAACAGAGAATTTAGTAGCACATATAGCTAAAGAAGTTCTTGGAACGACAACAATCCAATATGGAGATAATGAAGTAAATCTTGAACCAGAATGGCGTCGACTTCATATGGTGGATGCAGTAAAAGAATATACAGGTGTAGATTTTTGGAATGTTACTACTGTTGAAGAGGCGCGTCAGTTAGCAAATGAACATGGTATTGAGATAACTAAGCACATGCAATATGGACATATTGTAAATGAGTTCTTTGAACAAAAGGTTGAAGAAAGATTAATTCAACCAACATTTATTTACGGTCATCCGGTAGAAATATCTCCATTGGCTAAGAAAAATGATGAAGATCCACGTTTTACTGATCGTTTTGAGTTGTTTATTGTCGGTCGTGAGCATGCAAATGCATTTACAGAGTTAAATGATCCAATTGATCAACGCGAACGCTTTGAGGCTCAATTAAAGGAACGTGAGCAAGGAAATGATGAAGCTCATCAAATGGATGATGATTTTATTGAAGCACTAGAATATGGAATGCCTCCAACAGGTGGACTAGGAATCGGTATTGATCGACTTGTAATGCTGTTAACGAATTCAGCTTCCATTCGCGACGTATTATTATTCCCAACGATGAAGCATCGTGACTAAAAATAAAGCTCTTCTCTTTTATGAGAAGAGCTTTATTTTTTAGAAATTAAATATGATATTTTAGTATAATAATTTTTTGTTGAAAAAAAGAGAAAAAAACTGTTGCAACATCAAAAAAAAGGTGGTATATTATTATTCGTTGCCCCACAAGAGGACAACGAAGCTTGAAAAAGAAAATAAAAAAAGTTGTTGACAATAGTGATTTTAATAAGTATAATATAAAAGTCGCTGAGAAAAACAGCAACGATTGATCTTTGAAAACTGAACAAAACGAAACGTCAATAAATTACTTTTATTTTATAAGAGCTATATCAAACATCTTTTTGGAGAGTTTGATCCTGGCTCAGGACGAACGCTGGCGGCGTGCCTAATACATGCAAGTCGAGCGAATCTGATGGGAGCTTGCTCCCTGATGATTAGCGGCGGACGGGTGAGTAACACGTGGGTAACCTGCCTGTAAGACTGGGATAACTCCGGGAAACCGGGGCTAATACCGGATAACTTTTTTCTTCGCATGAAGAAGAATTGAAAGATGGCTTTTCGCTATCACTTACAGATGGACCCGCGGCGCATTAGCTAGTTGGTGAGGTAACGGCTCACCAAGGCGACGATGCGTAGCCGACTTGAGAGGGTGATCGGCCACACTGGGACTGAGACACGGCCCAGACTCCTACGGGAGGCAGCAGTAGGGAATCTTCCGCAATGGACGAAAGTCTGACGGAGCAACGCCGCGTGAGTGATGAAGGTTTTCGGATCGTAAAACTCTGTTGTTAGGGAAGAACAAGTATCGTTCGAATAGGGCGGTACCTTGACGGTACCTAACCAGAAAGCCACGGCTAACTACGTGCCAGCAGCCGCGGTAATACGTAGGTGGCAAGCGTTGTCCGGAATTATTGGGCGTAAAGCGCGCGCAGGCGGTTTCTTAAGTCTGATGTGAAATCTTGCGGCTCAACCGCAAGCGGCCATTGGAAACTGGGAGACTTGAGTGCAGAAGAGGAGAGTGGAATTCCACGTGTAGCGGTGAAATGCGTAGAGATGTGGAGGAACACCAGTGGCGAAGGCGACTCTCTGGTCTGTAACTGACGCTGAGGCGCGAAAGCGTGGGGAGCGAACAGGATTAGATACCCTGGTAGTCCACGCCGTAAACGATGAGTGCTAAGTGTTAGAGGGTTTCCGCCCTTTAGTGCTGCAGCTAACGCATTAAGCACTCCGCCTGGGGAGTACGGCCGCAAGGCTGAAACTCAAAGGAATTGACGGGGGCCCGCACAAGCGGTGGAGCATGTGGTTTAATTCGAAGCAACGCGAAGAACCTTACCAGGTCTTGACATCCTCTTGACCTCTCTAGAGATAGGGATTTCCCTTCGGGGACAAGAGTGACAGGTGGTGCATGGTTGTCGTCAGCTCGTGTCGTGAGATGTTGGGTTAAGTCCCGCAACGAGCGCAACCCTTGACCTTAGTTGCCAGCATTCAGTTGGGCACTCTAAGGTGACTGCCGGTGACAAACCGGAGGAAGGTGGGGATGACGTCAAATCATCATGCCCCTTATGACCTGGGCTACACACGTGCTACAATGGATGGTACAAAGGGCTGCAAGACCGCGAGGTTTAGCCAATCCCATAAAACCATTCTCAGTTCGGATTGTAGGCTGCAACTCGCCTACATGAAGCCGGAATCGCTAGTAATCGCGGATCAGCATGCCGCGGTGAATACGTTCCCGGGCCTTGTACACACCGCCCGTCACACCACGAGAGTTTGTAACACCCGAAGTCGGTGAGGTAACCTTTTGGAGCCAGCCGCCGAAGGTGGGACAGATGATTGGGGTGAAGTCGTAACAAGGTAGCCGTATCGGAAGGTGCGGCTGGATCACCTCCTTTCTAAGGAATATGGAAAACCACTTACGTGGTTCAGACGTCTTCTGTTTTGTTCAGTTTTGAAAGGTTAATCCTTTCAGTTTAATAGAGGTGAATTAGAAGCGAGAAGGTCGAGGAAGCAAGCGAATGAGCACCGGAACGTATTAAACATACGTGAGGATGTGAGTGAGTGCGCTGACGAAGAGATTCGAAGCTTATCATTCGCCGGATTGTTCTTTGAAAACTAGATATGTAAGAAGTAACCAAGTAATAACCGAGAATCGCCACTTTATGGATGAATCCATTAAGTAGTTTTAAATAACCTTTTAGGTTAAGTTAGTAAGGGCGCACGGTGAATGCCTTGGCACTAGGAGCCGATGAAGGACGGGACTAACACCGATATGCTTCGGGGAGCTGTAAGCGAGCTTTGATCCGGAGATTTCCGAATGGGGGAACCCACTGCCCGTAATGGGGTAGTATCCTTACTTGAATACATAGAGTAAGGAAGGCAGACCCGGGGAACTGAAACATCTAAGTACCCGGAGGAAGAGAAAGCAATTGCGATTTCCTGAGTAGCGGCGAGCGAAACGGAAGAAGCCCAAACCAAGAGGCTTGCCTCTTGGGGTTGTAGGACACTCTATACGGAGTTACAAAGGAACGGAGTAAATGAAGAGGTCTGGAAAGGCCCGTCAAAGAAGGTAACAACCCTGTAGTTGAAACTTCGTTCCCTCCAGAGTGGATCCTGAGTACGGCGGGACACGTGAAATCCCGTCGGAAGCAGGGAGGACCATCTCCCAAGGCTAAATACTCCCTAGTGACCGATAGTGAACCAGTACCGTGAGGGAAAGGTGAAAAGCACCCCGGGAGGGGAGTGAAAGAGAACCTGAAACCGTGTGCCTACAAGTAGTTAGAGCTCTATGCTTTATGCAGAGTGATAGCGTGCCTTTTGTAGAATGAACCGGCGAGTTACGATTTCATGCAAGGTTAAGCTGAAGAGGCGGAGCCGCAGCGAAAGCGAGTCTGAATAGGGCGATAGAGTATGAGGTCGTAGACCCGAAACCAGGTGATCTACCCATGTCCAGGGTGAAGGTAAGGTAACACTTACTGGAGGCCCGAACCCACGCACGTTGAAAAGTGCGGGGATGAGGTGTGGGTAGCGGAGAAATTCCAATCGAACTTGGAGATAGCTGGTTCTCTCCGAAATAGCTTTAGGGCTAGCCTTAAGGTAAGAGTCTTGGAGGTAGAGCACTGTTTGGACTAGGGGCCCTCATCGGGTTACCGAATTCAGACAAACTCCGAATGCCAATGACTTATCCTTAGGAGTCAGACTGCGAGTGATAAGATCCGTAGTCAAGAGGGAAACAGCCCAGACCACCAGCTAAGGTCCCAAAGTATACGTTAAGTGGAAAAGGATGTGGAGTTGCTTAGACAACCAGGATGTTGGCTTAGAAGCAGCCACCATTTAAAGAGTGCGTAATAGCTCACTGGTCGAGTGACTCTGCGCCGAAAATGTACCGGGGCTAAACGTATCACCGAAGCTGTGGATGGACATCAATGCATCTTTTCCTTCGGAAAAATGCTGGATGTCCGTGGTAGGAGAGCGTTCTAAGGGCTGCGAAGCTAGACCGTAAGGACTGGTGGAGCGCTTAGAAGTGAGAATGCCGGTATGAGTAGCGAAAGAAGGGTGAGAATCCCTTCCACCGAATGCCTAAGGTTTCCTGAGGAAGGCTCGTCCGCTCAGGGTTAGTCGGGACCTAAGCCGAGGCCGAAAGGCGTAGGCGATGGACAACAGGTTGATATTCCTGTACCACCTCTTCACCGTTTGAACGATGGGGGGACGCAGGAGGATAGGGTAAGCGCACTGCTGGAATAGTGCGTCCAAGCAGTTAGAGGGGTGACGAGGCAAATCCCGTCACCATATACCTTGAGCTGTGATGGCGAGGGAAATTTAGTACCGAAGTTCCTGATTCCACACTGCCTAGAAAATCCTCTAGTGAGGTGAAAGGTGCCCGTACCGCAAACCGACACAGGTAGGCGAGGAGAGAATCCTAAGGTGAGCGAGAGAACTCTCGTTAAGGAACTCGGCAAAATGACCCCGTAACTTCGGGAGAAGGGGTGCTCTGTTAGGGTGCAAGCCCGAGAGAGCCGCAGTGAATAGGCCCAGGCGACTGTTTAGCAAAAACACAGGTCTCTGCGAAGCCGTAAGGCGAAGTATAGGGGCTGACGCCTGCCCGGTGCTGGAAGGTTAAGAGGAGAGGTTAGTCGCAAGACGAAGCTTTGAATTGAAGCCCCAGTAAACGGCGGCCGTAACTATAACGGTCCTAAGGTAGCGAAATTCCTTGTCAGGTAAGTTCTGACCCGCACGAAAGGCGCAACGATCTGGGCACTGTCTCAACGAGAGACTCGGTGAAATTATAGTACCTGTGAAGATGCAGGTTACCCGCGACAGGACGGAAAGACCCCGTGGAGCTTTACTGCAGCTTGATATTGAATTTTGGTACAGCTTGTACAGGATAGGTAGGAGCCTTTGAAGCCGGAGCGCCAGCTTCGGTGGAGGCATCGGTGGGATACTACCCTGGCTGTATTGAAATTCTAACCCGCACCCCTGAATCGGGGTGGGAGACAGTGTCAGGCAGGCAGTTTGACTGGGGCGGTCGCCTCCTAAAAGGTAACGGAGGCGCCCAAAGGTTCCCTCAGAATGGTTGGAAATCATTCGCAGAGTGTAAAGGCACAAGGGAGCTTGACTGCGAGACCTACAAGTCGAGCAGGGACGAAAGTCGGGCTTAGTGATCCGGTGGTTCCGCATGGAAGGGCCATCGCTCAACGGATAAAAGCTACCCCGGGGATAACAGGCTTATCTCCCCCAAGAGTCCACATCGACGGGGAGGTTTGGCACCTCGATGTCGGCTCATCGCATCCTGGGGCTGTAGTCGGTCCCAAGGGTTGGGCTGTTCGCCCATTAAAGCGGTACGCGAGCTGGGTTCAGAACGTCGTGAGACAGTTCGGTCCCTATCCGTCGTGGGCGTAGGAAATTTGAGAGGAGCTGTCCTTAGTACGAGAGGACCGGGATGGACGCACCGCTGGTGTACCAGTTGTCTTGCCAAAGGCATCGCTGGGTAGCTATGTGCGGAAGGGATAAGTGCTGAAAGCATCTAAGCATGAAGCCCCCCTCAAGATGAGATTTCCCTTAGTTTATCTAAATAAGATCCCTGAAAGATGATCAGGTTGATAGGTTCGAGGTGGAAGTGTGGCGACACATGGAGCTGACGAATACTAATAGATCGAAGACTTAACCAAATAGATTTAAGGTTATGAACCGTTACTTCTTGATATATCTAGTTTTGAGGGAATAAGCCCTTAACAAAATATAGTCTGGTAATTATGGCAAGAAGGTCACACCCGTTCCCATCCCGAACACGGAAGTTAAGCTTCTTAGCGCCGATGGTAGTTGGGGGCTCTCCCCCTGCAAGAGTAGGACGTTGCCAGGCGATTATGGAGGATTAGCTCAGCTGGGAGAGCACCTGCCTTACAAGCAGGGGGTCGGCGGTTCGATCCCGTCATCCTCCACCATATATAATGCCGGCCTAGCTCAATTGGTAGAGCACGACCGAATAAACTACTTTGAAATACATCAGCGTACAGCTTGAGCTGCTGCTTGAATAAGCAAACTGAAAGCTGGACGACTATTATAACTAATCTCTGCTTGGGGATTATAATATACTAATGCCGGCCTAGCTCAATTGGTAGAGCAACTGACTTGTAATCAGTAGGTTGGGGGTTCAAGTCCTCTGGCCGGCACCACTTAGGTCATTACGAGCCATTAGCTCAGTTGGTAGAGCATCTGACTTTTAATCAGAGGGTCGAAGGTTCGAGTCCTTCATGGCTCACCATTGTTTTTTGTAACGAAAAACATTTTTCATAACGCGGGTGTGGCGGAATTGGCAGACGCACCAGACTTAGGATCTGGCGCCGCAAGGCGTGGGGGTTCGACTCCCTTCACCCGCATTATAAAATAAAGTCGCGGAAGTAGTTCAGTGGTAGAACACCACCTTGCCAAGGTGGGGGTCGCGGGTTCGAATCCCGTCTTCCGCTCCAAACAACCCTTGCCGGGGTGGCGGAACTGGCAGACGCACAGGACTTAAAATCCTGCGGTAGGTGACTACCGTACCGGTTCGATTCCGGTCCTCGGCACTTAGAATTTTTGCGTAGCAAAAGATTCTTCCATAATAGTTATAGTAAAATACAAGTATGCGCCCGTAGCTCAATTGGATAGAGCGTTTGACTACGGATCAAAAGGTTAGGGGTTCGACTCCTCTCGGGCGCGCCATGAACGGGAAGTAGCTCAGCTTGGTAGAGCACATGGTTTGGGACCATGGGGTCGCAGGTTCGAATCCTGTCTTCCCGACCATTATATAATTGGGGCCTTAGCTCAGCTGGGAGAGCGCCTGCTTTGCACGCAGGAGGTCAGCGGTTCGATCCCGCTAGGCTCCACCAAAAAAAGTGTTGACAACTTATTTAAAATGAGATATACTATAAAAGTTGTCGCTAAATGACGAAAGAAATTGATCTTTGAAAACTGAACAAAACGAAACGTCAATAAATTACTTTTATTTTATAAGAGCTATATCAAACATCTTTTTGGAGAGTTTGATCCTGGCTCAGGACGAACGCTGGCGGCGTGCCTAATACATGCAAGTCGAGCGAATCTGATGGGAGCTTGCTCCCTGATGATTAGCGGCGGACGGGTGAGTAACACGTGGGTAACCTGCCTGTAAGACTGGGATAACTCCGGGAAACCGGGGCTAATACCGGATAACTTTTTTCTTCGCATGAAGAAGAATTGAAAGATGGCTTTTCGCTATCACTTACAGATGGACCCGCGGCGCATTAGCTAGTTGGTGAGGTAACGGCTCACCAAGGCGACGATGCGTAGCCGACTTGAGAGGGTGATCGGCCACACTGGGACTGAGACACGGCCCAGACTCCTACGGGAGGCAGCAGTAGGGAATCTTCCGCAATGGACGAAAGTCTGACGGAGCAACGCCGCGTGAGTGATGAAGGTTTTCGGATCGTAAAACTCTGTTGTTAGGGAAGAACAAGTATCGTTCGAATAGGGCGGTACCTTGACGGTACCTAACCAGAAAGCCACGGCTAACTACGTGCCAGCAGCCGCGGTAATACGTAGGTGGCAAGCGTTGTCCGGAATTATTGGGCGTAAAGCGCGCGCAGGCGGTTTCTTAAGTCTGATGTGAAATCTTGCGGCTCAACCGCAAGCGGCCATTGGAAACTGGGAGACTTGAGTGCAGAAGAGGAGAGTGGAATTCCACGTGTAGCGGTGAAATGCGTAGAGATGTGGAGGAACACCAGTGGCGAAGGCGACTCTCTGGTCTGTAACTGACGCTGAGGCGCGAAAGCGTGGGGAGCGAACAGGATTAGATACCCTGGTAGTCCACGCCGTAAACGATGAGTGCTAAGTGTTAGAGGGTTTCCGCCCTTTAGTGCTGCAGCTAACGCATTAAGCACTCCGCCTGGGGAGTACGGCCGCAAGGCTGAAACTCAAAGGAATTGACGGGGGCCCGCACAAGCGGTGGAGCATGTGGTTTAATTCGAAGCAACGCGAAGAACCTTACCAGGTCTTGACATCCTCTTGACCTCTCTAGAGATAGGGATTTCCCTTCGGGGACAAGAGTGACAGGTGGTGCATGGTTGTCGTCAGCTCGTGTCGTGAGATGTTGGGTTAAGTCCCGCAACGAGCGCAACCCTTGACCTTAGTTGCCAGCATTCAGTTGGGCACTCTAAGGTGACTGCCGGTGACAAACCGGAGGAAGGTGGGGATGACGTCAAATCATCATGCCCCTTATGACCTGGGCTACACACGTGCTACAATGGATGGTACAAAGGGCTGCAAGACCGCGAGGTTTAGCCAATCCCATAAAACCATTCTCAGTTCGGATTGTAGGCTGCAACTCGCCTACATGAAGCCGGAATCGCTAGTAATCGCGGATCAGCATGCCGCGGTGAATACGTTCCCGGGCCTTGTACACACCGCCCGTCACACCACGAGAGTTTGTAACACCCGAAGTCGGTGAGGTAACCTTTTGGAGCCAGCCGCCGAAGGTGGGACAGATGATTGGGGTGAAGTCGTAACAAGGTAGCCGTATCGGAAGGTGCGGCTGGATCACCTCCTTTCTAAGGAATATGGAAAACCACTTACGTGGTTCAGACGTCTTCTGTTTTGTTCAGTTTTGAAAGGTTAATCCTTTCAGTTTAATAGAGGTGAATTAGAAGCGAGAAGGTCGAGGAAGCAAGCGAATGAGCACCGGAACGTATTAAACATACGTGAGGATGTGAGTGAGTGCGCTGACGAAGAGATTCGAAGCTTATCATTCGCCGGATTGTTCTTTGAAAACTAGATATGTAAGAAGTAACCAAGTAATAACCGAGAATCGCCACTTTATGGATGAATCCATTAAGTAGTTTTAAATAACCTTTTAGGTTAAGTTAGTAAGGGCGCACGGTGAATGCCTTGGCACTAGGAGCCGATGAAGGACGGGACTAACACCGATATGCTTCGGGGAGCTGTAAGCGAGCTTTGATCCGGAGATTTCCGAATGGGGGAACCCACTGCCCGTAATGGGGTAGTATCCTTACTTGAATACATAGAGTAAGGAAGGCAGACCCGGGGAACTGAAACATCTAAGTACCCGGAGGAAGAGAAAGCAATTGCGATTTCCTGAGTAGCGGCGAGCGAAACGGAAGAAGCCCAAACCAAGAGGCTTGCCTCTTGGGGTTGTAGGACACTCTATACGGAGTTACAAAGGAACGGAGTAAATGAAGAGGTCTGGAAAGGCCCGTCAAAGAAGGTAACAACCCTGTAGTTGAAACTTCGTTCCCTCCAGAGTGGATCCTGAGTACGGCGGGACACGTGAAATCCCGTCGGAAGCAGGGAGGACCATCTCCCAAGGCTAAATACTCCCTAGTGACCGATAGTGAACCAGTACCGTGAGGGAAAGGTGAAAAGCACCCCGGGAGGGGAGTGAAAGAGAACCTGAAACCGTGTGCCTACAAGTAGTTAGAGCTCTATGCTTTATGCAGAGTGATAGCGTGCCTTTTGTAGAATGAACCGGCGAGTTACGATTTCATGCAAGGTTAAGCTGAAGAGGCGGAGCCGCAGCGAAAGCGAGTCTGAATAGGGCGATAGAGTATGAGGTCGTAGACCCGAAACCAGGTGATCTACCCATGTCCAGGGTGAAGGTAAGGTAACACTTACTGGAGGCCCGAACCCACGCACGTTGAAAAGTGCGGGGATGAGGTGTGGGTAGCGGAGAAATTCCAATCGAACTTGGAGATAGCTGGTTCTCTCCGAAATAGCTTTAGGGCTAGCCTTAAGGTAAGAGTCTTGGAGGTAGAGCACTGTTTGGACTAGGGGCCCTCATCGGGTTACCGAATTCAGACAAACTCCGAATGCCAATGACTTATCCTTAGGAGTCAGACTGCGAGTGATAAGATCCGTAGTCAAGAGGGAAACAGCCCAGACCACCAGCTAAGGTCCCAAAGTATACGTTAAGTGGAAAAGGATGTGGAGTTGCTTAGACAACCAGGATGTTGGCTTAGAAGCAGCCACCATTTAAAGAGTGCGTAATAGCTCACTGGTCGAGTGACTCTGCGCCGAAAATGTACCGGGGCTAAACGTATCACCGAAGCTGTGGATGGACATCTATGCATCTTTTCCTTCGGAAAAATGCTGGATGTCCGTGGTAGGAGAGCGTTCTAAGGGCTGCGAAGCTAGACCGTAAGGACTGGTGGAGCGCTTAGAAGTGAGAATGCCGGTATGAGTAGCGAAAGAAGGGTGAGAATCCCTTCCACCGAATGCCTAAGGTTTCCTGAGGAAGGCTCGTCCGCTCAGGGTTAGTCGGGACCTAAGCCGAGGCCGAAAGGCGTAGGCGATGGACAACAGGTTGATATTCCTGTACCACCTCTTCACCGTTTGAACGATGGGGGGACGCAGGAGGATAGGGTAAGCGCACTGCTGGAATAGTGCGTCCAAGCAGTTAGAGGGGTGACGAGGCAAATCCCGTCACCATATACCTTGAGCTGTGATGGCGAGGGAAATTTAGTACCGAAGTTCCTGATTCCACACTGCCTAGAAAATCCTCTAGTGAGGTGAAAGGTGCCCGTACCGCAAACCGACACAGGTAGGCGAGGAGAGAATCCTAAGGTGAGCGAGAGAACTCTCGTTAAGGAACTCGGCAAAATGACCCCGTAACTTCGGGAGAAGGGGTGCTCTGTTAGGGTGCAAGCCCGAGAGAGCCGCAGTGAATAGGCCCAGGCGACTGTTTAGCAAAAACACAGGTCTCTGCGAAGCCGTAAGGCGAAGTATAGGGGCTGACGCCTGCCCGGTGCTGGAAGGTTAAGAGGAGAGGTTAGTCGCAAGACGAAGCTTTGAATTGAAGCCCCAGTAAACGGCGGCCGTAACTATAACGGTCCTAAGGTAGCGAAATTCCTTGTCAGGTAAGTTCTGACCCGCACGAAAGGCGCAACGATCTGGGCACTGTCTCAACGAGAGACTCGGTGAAATTATAGTACCTGTGAAGATGCAGGTTACCCGCGACAGGACGGAAAGACCCCGTGGAGCTTTACTGCAGCTTGATATTGAATTTTGGTACAGCTTGTACAGGATAGGTAGGAGCCTTTGAAGCCGGAGCGCCAGCTTCGGTGGAGGCATCGGTGGGATACTACCCTGGCTGTATTGAAATTCTAACCCGCACCCCTGAATCGGGGTGGGAGACAGTGTCAGGCAGGCAGTTTGACTGGGGCGGTCGCCTCCTAAAAGGTAACGGAGGCGCCCAAAGGTTCCCTCAGAATGGTTGGAAATCATTCGCAGAGTGTAAAGGCACAAGGGAGCTTGACTGCGAGACCTACAAGTCGAGCAGGGACGAAAGTCGGGCTTAGTGATCCGGTGGTTCCGCATGGAAGGGCCATCGCTCAACGGATAAAAGCTACCCCGGGGATAACAGGCTTATCTCCCCCAAGAGTCCACATCGACGGGGAGGTTTGGCACCTCGATGTCGGCTCATCGCATCCTGGGGCTGTAGTCGGTCCCAAGGGTTGGGCTGTTCGCCCATTAAAGCGGTACGCGAGCTGGGTTCAGAACGTCGTGAGACAGTTCGGTCCCTATCCGTCGTGGGCGTAGGAAATTTGAGAGGAGCTGTCCTTAGTACGAGAGGACCGGGATGGACGCACCGCTGGTGTACCAGTTGTCTTGCCAAAGGCATCGCTGGGTAGCTATGTGCGGAAGGGATAAGTGCTGAAAGCATCTAAGCATGAAGCCCCCCTCAAGATGAGATTTCCCTTAGTTTATCTAAATAAGATCCCTGAAAGATGATCAGGTTGATAGGTTCGAGGTGGAAGTGTGGCGACACATGGAGCTGACGAATACTAATAGATCGAAGACTTAACCAAATAGATTTAAGGTTATGAACCGTTACTTCTTGATATATCTAGTTTTGAGGGAATAAGCCCTTAACAAAATATAGTCTGGTAATTATGGCAAGAAGGTCACACCCGTTCCCATCCCGAACACGGAAGTTAAGCTTCTTAGCGCCGATGGTAGTTGGGGGCTCTCCCCCTGCAAGAGTAGGACGTTGCCAGGCGATTTGAAACCACAGAATAATTTATTCTGTGGTTTTTTTATGTCATTTTTTAATAAAGCGAATAAAAAATATGGTTTTATTTCCTGCACATGTGGTAAAACTAATGAATATAATCATGTTGCGAATATATAAAGATTAGATAAAAATTGACTAGTATTTTTGGTAAACCTAGTAAAAACGAGTATACATTGACTGGTGCCCGCCTGTTCATTTATGTTAGACAGGGTGGAAATTTCAGTTATCACCACTGACTAAGTTGCTTGCGCTTTTCTGATACCTTCATGTATAATTAAAGTCAAATATAGTCAAAGTCAAGTCGTAGAAGGAGGTGGACTTGATGAAAAATATATCGGATATTATTGAAAGTTATCTTAAACAGGTTTTGGAAATGAATGGTAGTGAAATTGTGGAAATAAAAAGAAGTGAAATTGCCGATAAATTTCAATGTGTACCTTCCCAGATTAACTACGTAATCAATACCAGATTCACTATAGAAAGAGGATATGTAGTTGAAAGTAAAAGAGGTGGTGGAGGATATATTCGTATTATTAAGGTTAAACCTCACGATCAGGCACAATTAATTGATCATTTATTACTATTAGTAAAGTCCAGAGTATCCCAATCAAATGCTGAGGATGTGATTATTCGTTTGGTTGAAGAAGAAGTTATTTCGAAAAGAGAAGCGAAAATTATGTTAAGCGTAATGGACCGTTCAGTTCTTTATTTGGACCTTCCAGAAAGAGACCAATTAAGAGCTAGAATGTTAACGGCTATGCTAATGACTTTAAAATATAAATAATATAGAGGTGAGTAAAATGATTTGTCAGGAGTGTAATGAAAGACCGGCAACTCTTCATTTTACCAAAATTATTAATGGAGAAAAAACCGAATTCCATTACTGTGAGAAATGTGCACAGGAAAAAGGTGAGATGTTTATGTTTGAGGGGGAACCTGGATTCTCTATTAACAATATAATTGCAGGATTATTAAATTTTGATCCAGTTTTTCAACAAGCAAAACAAGGCACAATTCAAAAAAATGAAATTTTGCAATGTCCGAATTGTAAAATGACATTTAAACAATTTGTTAATATTGGACGCTTTGGTTGTTCCACATGTTATGAAACCTTTAATGAACGATTACATCCGATTATAAAAAGGCTTCATAGTGGAAATATCGAACACCATGGTAAAGTACCGAAAAGAATTGGAGGCGCTGTTCATATAAAGAGGCAAATCCAACAGTTAAAATTAGATTTACAGCAAGCAATAAATCATGAAGAATTCGAAAAGGCTGCTGATATTCGAGATCAAGTTCGAGCCTTAGAGAGTTCACTTCTGAATGATGGGAGGGAAACCTCATGAGTTTAGAAAAATTCATTAGTCAAGCAGTAAGTTCATGGATGAGTAAAGAGGGACCAGATTCTGATATTGTGCTAAGTTCAAGAATTCGATTAGCTCGAAACTTCAAGGACTATAAATTCCCGACATTGTTTAGTAATGAGGAAGCAAGAGAAATTATATCTAAAGTAGAATCAGTTTTACATACTGATTTCCATCTCGAAGGCAATCAAGTAGAATTACTTAAAATGGATCAGCTACAAGCTTTACAGAAGAAGGTGTTAGTCGAAAAACATCTTATTAGCCCGAATTTAGCAGATGATTCTTCACATGGTGCAGTGATTTTATCAGGTGAAGAGGATGTTAGTATAATGATTAATGAGGAAGACCATATACGGATACAATGCTTATTTCCTGGTCTACAACTAAAAGAAGCTTTAGATAAGGCAAATAAAATTGATGATTTAATGGAAGAACATATTGATTATGCATATAGTGAAAAGCTGGGATATTTGACAAGCTGTCCAACTAATGTCGGCACAGGATTAAGAGCATCAGTTATGGTTCACTTACCTGGACTTATCCTTACTCAACAAATGAATCGTATTATTCCTGCTATTAATCAATTAGGATTAGTGGTTCGTGGAATTTATGGAGAAGGCAGCGAGGCATTGGGTAATATTTTTCAAATTTCTAATCAAATTACATTAGGTAAATCTGAAACAGATATTGTCGAGGATTTAATTAGTGTTGTTCAACAGATCATTGCACAAGAAAGGTCCGCAAGAGAAGCATTGATTAAAACCTCTAACATACAATTAGAAGATAGAGTTTTCAGGTCTTATGGTGTATTGACCAATAGTAGAATAATTGAATCAAAGGAAGCGTCACAATGCTTGTCCGATGTTCGTTTAGGGATTGATACAGGCTATATCAAAAATGTATCTAAAAATATCTTAAATGAATTAATGATCTTTACACAACCAGGTTTTTTACAACAATATGCTGGTGGTCCATTGCGTCCCTATGAAAGAGATATTCGCAGAGCAACACTTATAAGAGAACGTTTAAAACTTGAAGAGATGAATAACGGCTAGGAGGAGATTAATATGATGTTTGGACGATTTACTGAAAGAGCACAAAAAGTATTAGCTTTATCTCAAGAAGAAGCCATTCGATTAAAGCATAATAATATCGGTACTGAACACATTCTTCTTGGATTAGTTCAAGAGGGTGAAGGAATTGCTGCAAAGGCATTATATGGACTTGGACTTAGTCCCGAAAAAATCCAAGTAGAGGTGGAAAACTTAATAGGAAAGGGCCAGGATTCTGGGCAAAATATTCATTATACACCACGTGCAAAAAAGGTCATTGAATTATCCATGGATGAAGCTCGAAAACTAGGTCATTCCTATGTTGGTACAGAGCACATTTTATTAGGTCTTATACGTGAGGGAGAAGGAGTCGCGGCTAGAGTACTGAATAATTTAGGTGTGAGCTTGAACAAAGCTAGACAACAGGTTCTTCAATTACTTGGAAGTAATGAAGCGGGAACCCATCAAGGAGGGAACACATCAAGTGCTAACACTCCTACCCTTGATAGCCTAGCACGTGACTTAACTGCTATTGCAAGAGAAGAAACACTAGATCCCGTTATCGGAAGAAGCAAAGAAATTCAGCGTGTAATTGAAGTACTAAGCAGACGAACAAAGAACAATCCAGTCCTTATTGGAGAACCTGGAGTTGGGAAAACAGCTATAGCAGAAGGGTTGGCACAGCAAATTGTTAATAATGAGGTGCCGGAGACGCTTCGCGATAAACGCGTAATGACTTTGGATATGGGAACAGTTGTTGCTGGGACAAAGTACCGTGGAGAGTTTGAGGATCGCTTGAAAAAGGTAATGGACGAAATCCGACAAGCTGGAAATATTATTTTATTTATCGATGAGCTTCATACTTTAATTGGTGCAGGTGGAGCAGAGGGAGCCATCGATGCTTCAAATATATTAAAGCCATCATTGGCACGTGGGGAGCTTCAATGTATTGGTGCAACAACATTGGATGAATATCGTAAATATATCGAAAAGGATGCAGCATTAGAACGAAGATTTCAACCAATTCAAGTAGATGAGCCTTCAACTGACGAGTCTATTCAAATATTAAAAGGATTAAGGGATCGATATGAAGCACATCACCGTGTATCTATTACAGATGATGCAATTGAGGCAGCTGTAAAACTATCTGATCGTTATATTTCTGATCGGTTTCTGCCAGATAAAGCAATTGATTTAATCGACGAAGCTGGTTCAAAAGTCCGTTTACGATCATTTACAACGCCACCAAATTTAAAAGAGCTTGAACTCAAATTGGAGGAAATCAGGAAGGAAAAAGACGCAGCTGTTCAAAGTCAAGAGTTCGAAAAAGCCGCATCTTTAAGGGATTCTGAACAACGTTTACGTGAAAAATTGGAAGAAACGAAAAAGACTTGGAAGGAAAAACAAGGCCAAGAAAATAGTGAAGTAACCGTTGAAGATATTGCAACAGTAGTTGCAAGTTGGACTGGAATTCCTGTTTCAAAGCTGGCGCAAACAGAAACGGAAAAGCTATTGAGATTAGAGGAAATTTTACATTCTCGCGTTATTGGACAGGAAGAGGCTGTTAAAGCTGTTTCAAAAGCTGTTCGCCGTGCAAGAGCGGGATTAAAAGATCCTAAACGCCCGATAGGATCGTTTATATTCTTAGGACCAACTGGCGTGGGTAAAACTGAGCTTGCAAGAGCATTAGCTGAATCAATGTTTGGTGATGAAGATGCAATGATCCGAATTGATATGTCGGAATACATGGAGAAGCATTCTACATCAAGACTTGTCGGATCACCTCCAGGTTATGTAGGATTTGAAGAAGGTGGACAATTAACAGAGAAGGTTCGTCGCAAGCCATATTCAGTCATTTTACTAGATGAGATTGAAAAGGCACATCCTGATGTATTTAACATCCTATTACAAGTTTTAGAGGATGGGCGACTAACTGATTCGAAGGGTCGTACTGTTGATTTTAGAAATACAGTATTAATCATGACTTCGAATGTAGGTGCAGAATCATTAAAAAGAAATAAATATGTCGGATTTAATATTCAAGATGGAAATCAAGACTATAAAGACATGAAGAGTAAAGTAATGGATGAATTAAAACGCGCGTTTCGTCCTGAGTTTTTAAACCGTATTGATGAAATTATTGTTTTCCATGCGTTAGAAAAGGAACACTTAAAGCATATCGTTTCACTACTATCAGAACAATTAGTGAAGCGATTGAAAGAAAAACATATTGAACTTGAGCTAACAGAAGCGGCAAAAAATAAAATAGCAGAAGAGGGCTATGATCCTGAATACGGGGCACGCCCATTAAAGAGAGCAATTCAAAAAAATGTAGAAGACCGTTTATCAGAGGAATTGTTAAAAGGAGTTATTTTAGAAGGTCAAAAAGTGGTAATTGATGTAGTAGATGGCGAATTTAGTGTGAAGCCATCAGAAGTAACAGAATCAATTTTATAGCAATAAAAAAGGTACATGAAGATAGTCAGTCGCGAGTTCCATTACGAATAATGGAACTCGCTAAAAAGTGAAACTAAATCCAACATTGAAACGTCTATATATAGTAAATATTTTTATGGTATAGAAATTGACGTTGATGTTAATAGAATGTTTCATCTTTGACATGTCTAACATGTGCTTTTTTTAAAATCTATTTATTAAAACGTTGTTGCTTCTTGAAGGATTCCCATATGAGGTTTCTTTTGATCAATACAAAAACAGCTTTTTAAAAGTAATTGAGTATTTCAGAAAAGCATAGATATATAGAGAGGAAGTAAAAAATGGCAAAAAAGACGACGAAATTTATTTGTCAGTCTTGTGGATATGAATCTGCTAAGTGGATGGGAAGATGCCCAGGATGTAATGAGTGGAATAAAATGGTGGAAGAAGTCGAAATAACTGGGAAGCCTAGAAAAGGTGCATTCATTCATTCTCCTGTTGGTGAAGTTACAAAAGCTACCCCTATTACCACAATAGTTTCTGAGCAAGAAGAAAGGGTATTAACAGACTTAAAGGAATTAAATCGAGTGTTGGGTGGTGGAGTTGTTCCCGGTTCCCTTGTATTAATCGGTGGTGATCCAGGAATCGGTAAATCAACATTACTGCTTCAAGTTTCCTCCCAACTGTCTAAGGATGAACACCGAGTTTTATATATATCAGGAGAAGAATCAGTAAAACAAACGAAGCTACGCGCAGACCGTCTCCAAATATCGTCAGATCAATTGTTTGTGTTTTCGGAAACGAATTTAGAAGCAATTCATCATACTATCCAAGAGATTTCTCCACAATTTGTTGTGATCGATTCGATACAAACGATATATCACCCCGAGGTTACCTCTGCCCCTGGTAGTGTATCACAAGTAAGAGAATGTACAGCGGAATTAATGAGAATTGCCAAAACAAAAGGAATTGCTATTTTCATTGTTGGGCATGTTACGAAAGAGGGCTCGATTGCGGGACCAAGATTATTAGAACATATGGTAGATTCGGTGCTTTACTTTGAAGGAGAACGCCATCATTCTTATCGGATATTGAGGGCTGTGAAAAACCGTTTCGGTTCTACTAATGAAATGGCAATATTTGAAATGAAGGATTATGGCTTATCTGAGGTTGAGAATCCATCAGAAATCTTTTTAGAAGAACGTTCAAAAGGGGCATCGGGTTCAACCGTCGTCGCTTCCATGGAAGGGACACGTCCGGTCTTAGTAGAAATCCAAGCTCTAATATCCCCTTCAATGTTCGGAATGCCAAGAAGAACAGGTACGGGGATTGATCATAATCGGGTGACATTGTTGATGGCTGTACTAGAAAAAAGAGTCGGATTATTATTGCAAAATCATGATGCCTACTTAAAGGTAGCAGGCGGAATTAAAATAGATGAACCTGCTATTGATCTAGCAGTTATGATCAGCATTGCTTCTAGTTTTAAGGATCAACCGACAAAAGCAGATGATTGTATTATTGGTGAGGTTGGCCTGACAGGAGAAGTAAGGCGAGTATCTCGCATCGAGCAAAGGGTTCAGGAAGCGGCAAAATTAGGTTTTCGAAGAGCTATCATTCCAAGCAATAATATCGGTGGTTGGAATTTCCCGAAGGATATTCAAGTTATTGGAGTTTCCACTGTTCAAGAAGCTTTACAGCAAGCTTTAGGAGGATGAGTCAATGGAAGATAAGAGGCCTCAACAAAAATCCATGTCAGAAATTTTACAGTTAATTGCACCTGGCACACCTATAAGAGAAGGAATTGATAATGTTTTACGTGCCAATACAGGCGGGTTGATTGTTCTTGGGTTCAATGATCGGATTCAATCATTAGTAGACGGAGGATTTTCAATTAATTGTGTATTTAGTCCAAGCTATTTATATGAATTAGCAAAAATGGATGGGGCCATTATTTTAAATGAAACAGGAAATAAAATACTGATTGCCAATGCTCAATTAGCCCCAGATCCATCAATTTCCTCGTCAGAGACAGGAATGCGGCATAGAACAGCTGAAAGGGTAGCAAAGCAAACGAAATCATTAGTGATAGCTATATCACAAAGGAGAAATGTCATTACCCTCTATCAAGGAAATTTTCGGTATGCTTTAAAGGATATTTCGGTTATTTTAACAAAGGCTAATCAAGCGATTCAAACATTAGAAAAATATAAAGTTGTTTTAGACCAAAGTATTTCTAATTTATCTGTACTTGAATTTGAGGAGCTAGTAACGTATAGCGACTTATTACAAGTCCTGCATCGCGTAGAGATGGTCATTAGAATTAAGAAGGAACTAATCACTTATTTAAATGAGCTCGGAACAGAGGGCAGACTTGTTCGCTTACAAATGAAAGAGCTATTAGCTGATATTGAAGAAGAGGCTCTATTAATTATTCAAGATTATGCATCTGATGTTCAGTCTAAACCATTAGAAATGCTTTCACGATTTCAAGATATCGTTAGTTCCGATGTATTAGATGACAATGTAATCATGAAATTACTAGGTTATAACAACTATATTCCTCCTGAAGAGCATGTATGTCCAAGAGGTTATCGAGTGTTAAATAAAATTCCGAGATTACCAATAACAATATTAGAAAATTTGGTGGCTCAATTTAAAATTTTGCCCAACATATTAAAAGCAACAGTGGATGAACTGGATGATGTGGAAGGTATTGGTGAGATTAGAGCGCGGAAGATAAGAGAGGGACTAAAATTAATTAAAGAACAAACATTTGCTGACCGACAACTGTAAATTTCATAGGAAGGGACATCGAAAATGTGTAAAAAAAGTGAGCAATATATCAAAAGTGTTTCTAAAATATTACAATCAAAAAATATTCATGAATTGGACGTTTTAAACTTTGGAATTTGTTTATAATGAATAAAGGAGGTGAAGATATGTTAAAGCGAATTGTTCAAGCATGCTTTATAATTATCGGTGGGACACTCGGTATTTTTCTCTTGCCTGAGTTATTAAAACTAGTTGGTCTTTCCCACTATGTTCTTATTAATAATCCATATGCTACTGCCATTTTCGGTGCTATTATTTTTTATTTTATTTCTTTTTGGGCTGTAGAGTATGTTGTTGGGTTTGTAAAATGGTTTGAAGATTCTATTGTTAAAGCCCCGATTACGGAAATATTATCAGGAAGTCTTGGGTTGATTTTTGGTTTATTTGTTGCATATTTAGCAGGAATCCCATTTAATAAAATGGAAATTCCAATTCTCAATACGGTAATTCCTATTCTTCTTACATTATTACTTGGTTATGTAGGTTTTCAGGTTGGATTTAAGAAAAGGGAAGAGCTAATGAGTCTATTCACAATGTCTGCACGCCAAAAGAAAAAGAATGTAGTAGAGTCAGAAGAAGAAATAAAGCCTTCAAATTCATTGAAGCTATTGGATACAAGCGTCATTATTGATGGAAGAATAGCGGATATATGCCAAACGGGATTTTTAGATGGTATTATTGTTATTCCGCAATTCGTATTAGAGGAATTACAGCATATTGCTGATTCATCTGATGCATTAAAACGTAACAGAGGCCGTAGAGGATTGGATATCCTCAAAAGAATCCAAAAGGAACTTCCAATCGAGGTTCAAATTTATGAAGGTGACTTTGAAGATATTCAAGAAGTAGATAGTAAGCTTATAAAACTGGCGAAGCTAACGAACGGAATCGTTGTTACAAATGATTTTAATCTGAATAAGGTTTGTGAACTTCAAAGTGTACAAGTTTTGAATATTAATGATCTGGCAAATGCGGTGAAGCCGGTAGTTCTTCCTGGCGAAGAGTTAAATGTCCAATTAATAAAGGATGGGAAAGAATATCACCAAGGAATCGCTTATTTGGATGATGGTACAATGATTGTTGTTGAGGAAGGAAGAAACTATATAGGTAAACGGATTGATGTATTAGTGACAAGCGTCTTACAAACATCTGCAGGGCGTATGATATTTGCAAAGCCTAAACTATTAGAAAGAGCTTTGTAAACGATAGTTAAATAAGAATTTAGGAGTAAAAAACATGGATTATCAGGTGATTATTCCTGCAGCAGGACAGGGGAAGAGAATGGGTGCTGGGAAAAATAAATTATTTCTTCAATTACAAAACCAGCCCATTATTTTGCATACAATAAATATTTTCCTACATGATAAGGACTGCAAAGGAATTATATTAGTTATTCAACCTGATGATGAAGCTGAATTTGAAGAAATGCTTGATACTTTACCTTTGAAGGAAAAGATAACAATCGTGTATGGTGGATCGGAGAGACAATATAGTGTTTATAATGGCCTTTTAGCAGCTCAAAATGCGGAGATTGTTCTAGTGCATGATGGAGCTAGGCCATTTATCCAATTAGAAATGGTGCATCAATTAGTTGCTTCAGCATGTGAAGCAGGAGCTGCAATTGCGGCAGTTCCGGTAAAAGACACGATTAAAAAGGTAAACAATAATCAAGTAACGGAGACAATAGAGCGTAAAAGCTTGTGGCAGGTTCAGACTCCACAGGCTTTTCGCTTTGATCTTCTTTTTCAGGCACATCAACAGGCTAAACAAGATCATTATCTTGGAACAGATGAGTCTTCTTTAGTGGAGAGGATTAATTATCCTGTTCATATCGTTACAGGAAGTTATGATAATATTAAGCTAACGACTCCGGAAGATCTTTATTTTGCCGAAGCCATATTAAAAAAACAATCAGTAATGAAATAACAGGTGAAAAAGGAGACTATTAATATGTTTCGTATTGGTCAAGGGTATGATGTACATCAGCTTGTAGAAGGAAGACCACTTATTATTGGTGGAGTTCAAATTCCATATGAAAAAGGATTATTAGGACACTCAGATGCGGATGTTTTATTACATACAATAGCAGATGCTAGTTTAGGAGCAATTGGTGAGGGGGATATTGGCAGACATTTTCCTGACACAGATCCAAAATTCAAAGATGCCGATTCTGCAGTTCTTCTTCAACATGTTTGGGAATTAGTGAAGAAAAAGGGTTATTGTTTGGGAAATATTGATTGTACGATTATTGCTCAAAAGCCTAAAATGGCCCCATATATAGGTGAAATTCGCCAGAGAATTGCACAACTTCTAGAAGGAGAAATTGATCAGGTTAATGTTAAAGCGACAACGACTGAGAAATTAGGTTTTACTGGAAGAGGAGAAGGGATTGCAGCTTTGGCTGTTATTCTTTTAGAAAGAGACGAAAGAAATTAAATTATATGGTAAAATAAAGCGGTAATTAGTTAAGATATAAAGTATAGTTATTTATTTTAGGAGGAAAATTTCATGTCAACCGATATTCGCGTTCGATATGCACCAAGTCCTACTGGTCACTTGCACATAGGTAATGCTAGGACTGCCCTTTTTAATTATTTATTTGCCCGTAGTCAAGGAGGCAAATTTATCATTCGTATTGAAGATACTGATCTCAAGCGGAATATTGCTGGAGGCGAAGAAAGCCAGTTAAAATACTTAAAATGGTTAGGTATGGACTGGGATGAGAGTATCGATAAAGAAGGTGAATATGCACCTTATCGTCAATCAGAGCGTGGAGAAATCTATCAAAAATATTATACCGATCTCTTAGAAAGAGATTTAGCATATAAATGTTATTGTACAGAGGAAGAGTTAGAAGCAGAACGTGAAGAGCAAATGGCACGGGGAGAAACACCACAATATTCTGGGAAGTGCCGCCATTTAACGAAAGAGGATCAAGAACGTCTTGAAAAAGAAGGACGCAAGCCTAGTATTCGTTTTGCCGTACCAAAGGGCCGTGTTTACTCTTTTAAAGATATGGTCAAAGACGATGTAAGCTTTGAATCTGATGGAATTGGCGACTTTGTTATTATTAAAAAGGACGGCATTCCGACATATAACTTTGCTGTAGCAGTTGATGATCATTTAATGAAAATTTCTCACGTTCTACGTGGAGATGACCATATTACGAATACACCGAAGCAATTAATGATTTATGAAGCATTTGGCTGGGAGCCACCGATATTCGGACATATGACATTAATTGTTAATGAAAGTCGTAAGAAGCTTAGCAAGCGTGATGAAAGCATTATCCAATTTATTGAACAGTATGAGGAATTAGGTTATCTGCCTGAAGCGTTATTTAACTTTATCGCGCTACTAGGATGGTCTCCTCAAGGTGAAGAAGAGCTATTTACGAAAGAAGAATTTATTAAGATTTTTGATGCTGAACGATTGTCTAAATCTCCTGCATTGTTCGACAAGCAAAAATTAACTTGGATGAATAACCAATATGTGAAACAGCTTGATGTAGATCGTGCGGTTGAAATTGCGTTGCCACATCTTATCAAGGCTAATTTGGTAAGTGAGAATTTATTTGAGCAAGAACAAACATGGGTACAACATTTAGTTGCATTATATCAGGATCAAATGAGTTATGGTGCTGAAATTGTTGAATTGTCTAAGCTATTTTTCACTGATTCCATTTCCTATGATGAAGAAGCGAAGCAAATTTTAAGTGAGGAACAAGTTCCTGAAGTTCTAAAAGCCTTTTTGCAAGAGCTTAATGGCTTAGAGGAGTTTAAAGCAGAAGAAATTCAAAAAGCCATTAAAGCAGTGCAAAAGTCAACAGGGCATAAAGGTAAAAAATTATTCATGCCAATTCGTGTGGCGGTAACTGGTCAAGCACATGGTCCTGATTTACCAAAAACGATTGAGCTTTTAGGCAAAGAAAAAATAAATAGCAGATTGGAAGCTCTTATTGGTTAACTTTTTATAAAAAATGTAATATAGTATGTATAAATAAATGACTACCTAAAATTTTGTTTTAAATATATAAGAAAAAGTGTTGATGAGGAGAAGTAAAGAAACGAAGTTTGAAAGAGAGAACCATCACCGGCTGAAAGTGGTTTAGGCCTCTCGTTTCTTGAAATGCACCTCTGAATCTTATTCCGAACGATGTATTTTAGTAGGAATAAGCGGTTTTCCTATCGTTAAAAGGACGAAGTTGGGATGCAAGAAGTAGTCATACTTATATTGCATTCAAACAGAGTGGAACCGCGTAGAAAGCGTCTCTGTCTATTCAGAGGCGTTTTTTTTGTTGCTTTCTAACGAATACTATAGAAAGGAGTGGTATACGTGTTTAAACGCATGAAGGAAGATATAGAAGTGGTATTTGAGCAAGACCCTGCAGCTAGAAGTTCGTTTGAAGTCATTTTAACTTACTCAGGATTACATGCCATATGGGCCCATAGAGTTGCTCATGGATTTTATAAAAGAAGGCTGTTTTTTATTGCCCGAGTCATTTCACAAATCAGTCGCTTTTTTACAGGAATAGAGATTCATCCAGGAGCCAAAATCGGACGCCGCTTTTTTATTGATCATGGAATGGGTGTTGTAATTGGTGAAACATGTGAAATAGGTGATAATGTAACAGTGTTTCAAGGTGTTACTTTAGGCGGAACAGGGAAGGAAAAAGGAAAACGGCACCCCACAATTAAAGATAATGCCTTAATTGCAACAGGAGCAAAAGTGTTAGGTTCCATAACAGTTGGGGAAAACTCTAAGATTGGTGCCGGTTCAGTCGTTTTGAAAAATGTACCTCCTAATTCTACTGTTGTTGGAATTCCTGGTCGTGTAGTCATTCAAGATGGGGTCAAAATTAAGAAGGACTTAAATCATAGTGATCTTCCGGATCCTGTAGCTGACGTATGTTCTGCTATGGAGGAAAGAATAAAACATTTAGAAGCTGAATTAGCTCGTATACAAGAGGAAGGAGTCGAAGAAGTACATGTCCATTCAAATTTATAATACGTTAACTAGAAAAAAGGAGCCATTTATCCCATTAGAAGAGGGTAAAGTAAAAATGTATGTGTGCGGTCCAACCGTATATAATTATATTCACATTGGAAATGCAAGACCGGCTATTGTTTTTGATACGGTCCGTAAGTATTTAGAGTATCGTGGATTTGATGTTGATTTTGTTTCAAATTTTACAGATGTTGACGATAAGTTAATTAAGGCCGCTAAAGAGTTGGGGGAAGATGTACCAACAATCGCAGATCGTTTTATCGATGCTTATTTTGAGGATGTCTCTGCATTAGGTTGCAATAAAGCAAGTGTGCATCCACGTGTTACAGAAAATATGGATATTATTATAGAATTTATCGAAACATTGATAAATAAAGGATATGCTTATGAATCAGAAGGGGATGTATATTATCGAACAAGAAAGTTTAACGGGTACGGGAAACTTTCTCATCAATCAGTCGATGATTTAAAATCTGGTGCTCGTATTGAAGTTGGAGAAAAGAAAGAAGATGCATTAGATTTTGCCCTTTGGAAGGCGGCTAAAGAGGGAGAGATCCATTGGGAAAGTCCGTGGGGAAAAGGAAGACCAGGTTGGCATATTGAGTGCTCCGCGATGGCTCGTAAATATTTAGGAGACACCATTGATATTCATGCGGGTGGTCAGGATCTAACCTTCCCTCACCATGAAAATGAAATCGCTCAATCAGAAGCGTTAACTGGAAAAACTTTTGCCCGCTATTGGATGCACAATGGTTATATCAATATTAACAATGAAAAAATGTCTAAGTCACTTGGAAACTTTGTGCTAGTTCACGATATTATTAAACATTTTGATCCTCAGGTTTTACGATTTTTTATGCTTTCTGTACATTATCGTAATCCTATTAATTATAGTGAAGAACTATTGGAGAATGCGGGTAGTGGTTTAGAACGTATTAAAACATCGTATCAGAATTTAAAACATCGCTTACAAAGCAGTACTAATTTAACCGAAAATGATCAAGAATGGCTAACAAAAATTGAGGAATCACATCAAGAATTTGTTAAAGAAATGGATGATGATTTTAATACTGCGAATGGAATCTCTGTATTATTTGAATTATCCAAGCAAGCAAATTATTATTTACGTGAAAAGAATACATCAGAAAAAGTGTTACATGCTTTTATGGATGAATTTAAAGGTTTATTCAATGTGCTAGGATTAAAACTTGAATCGGAAGAATTATTGGATGAAGAAATTGAAGAGCTCATTCAAAAACGAAATCAAGCACGTAAGGATAGAGATTTTCAATTAGCTGATGCAATTCGTGATCAGCTGAAAGAAATGAATATTATTTTAGAGGATACACCACAAGGAATTAGATGGAGAAGAGGGTAAACATGAATGATATGCAAAAGCCAGTTGATGTAAAACAACTTAATAGCTTAGCTCTTGCCTATATGGGAGATGCTGTATATGAAGTATATATACGGCATCATCTTCTCCACCTTGGAAAAACGAAACCTCATCACTTGCATAAAGCGGCAACAAAATATGTTTCTGCAAAAGCGCAGGCAAGTATTTTGAAAATGTTTATAGAGCAAGAAGTATTAACAGAAGAGGAAAAAGCGATTGTAAAACGAGGGAGAAATGCAAAATCAGGATCGATTCCCAAAAATACAGATGTTCAAACATATAATCATAGTACAGGGTTTGAAGCATTAATTGGTCACTTATATTTAATGAAGGATTTCGATCGATTGGAAAATGTTATTTTTAAGGCAATCGAAACAGTTGAAGCACATAGTTAATAGGAGGAATCAATATGGATAGAGAATTTATTGCTGGAAAAAATCCAGTAATTGAAGCCTTAAAATCCAATCGTGATATCAATAAAATATGGATTTCAGAAGGCTCTAATAAGGGGCAAATGCAACAAATTATCAAACTTGCAAAAGAATCAAAGGTTTTAGTTCAATATGTTCCGAAACAAAAAATTGATCAAATGGTGAAAGAAAATCATCAAGGCGTAGTTGCTCAAGTAGCTGCGTATCAATATGCAGAATTAGATGATTTATTTAAGTTAGCTGAACAAAAACAAGAGGATCCTTTCTTCATCATACTTGATGAATTAGAAGACCCACATAATCTTGGCTCTATTTTGCGAACTGCCGATGCAGCAGGCGTTCATGGCATTATTATTCCTAAGCGTAGAGCGGTAGGATTAACAGCTGCAGTAGCAAAGGCATCAACTGGAGCAATTGAACATGTACCTGTCGCAAGGGTTACAAATTTATCGAATACAATTAAGGAATTAAAGGAACGTGGATTGTGGATTTTTGGTACAGACGCTAAAGGAAGTCAAGACTATCGCACGATGGATGGAAAAATGCCTTTGGCTATCGTTATTGGTAGTGAAGGGAAGGGGATTAGTCGACTAATCAAGGAATCATGTGATTTTCTTGTTCACCTACCAATGGTGGGACATGTTACCTCTTTGAATGCTTCTGTGGCGGCTAGTTTATTAATATACGAGGTTTATCGGAAACGACATCCGCAAGGTGAATAGTGATGGACATTTTGCTCGTAGATGGTTACAACATAATTGGTGCGTGGCCGGAGCTTAGAAGTTTAAAAAAAACAAATCTAAGTCATGCAAGAGATCGTTTAATTGAAAAAATGGCTGAATATCAGGGATACACAGGATATAGAGTAATTGTTGTATTTGATGCCTTATATGTTAAGGGGAAAGAAAAAAAGTATAAACAGCATAAAGTTGAAGTTATATTTACAAAGGAAAATGAATCGGCCGATGAACGTATCGAAAAACTAGCAATCCAGTTAAATAATCGGACAACTCAGATTCATGTTGCTACATCTGACTATACAGAGCAATGGGCGATCTTCGGACAAGGTGCACTTCGAATATCGGCACGAGAATTATTAAATGAAATGAATATGATTAATCATAATATTGAAAAGGATGTTCGAGAAACACATGAATATAAGCCGGTTTCAAGGATTCCTTTAAGCAAAGATGTTGCTGAAATTTTCGAAAAGCTTAGGAGAGGTCAGCAATGAGTATTGACGCTTGAAAATTCTGTAATGTATAATATTTCTATCTATTGCTTCCGAGCGGTCAGGGGGATTTATGTGAACCTAAATGTTGAGGTAACACATAATGAAAATTATGTGATGATGGAAGATGAGCAATTGATTGAATTAGTCCATAAAGGTGATAGTGAAGCATTGGATTTTCTTATCCAGAAATACCGTAACTTCGTACGTGCAAAGGCACGATCATATTTTTTGGTCGGAGCTGATAAGGAAGATATTGTTCAAGAAGGTATGATTGGTCTGTATAAGGCCATCCGTGATTACAAGGAGGACAAGCTTACTTCGTTTAAAGCGTTTGCAGAGTTATGTATCATCCGCCAAATTATTACTGCAATTAAAACAGCCACCCGTCAGAAGCATATTCCACTGAACTCGTATGTTTCTCTTGATAAACCTATTTATGATGAGGAATCTGATCGAACATTAATGGATGTCATTTCAGGTGCAAAGATCATGAATCCTGAAGAACTTATTATTAATCGTGAAAAGTATGGAAACATAGAAGGGAAAATTTCAGAATTACTTAGTGACTTGGAGAGAAAAGTATTAGCACTTTATTTAGATGGGCAATCCTACCAGGAAATCTCTGAAGAATTAAATCGCCATGTGAAATCCATAGATAATGCACTTCAAAGGGTTAAACGAAAGCTAGAGCGTTATTTAGAAATACGTGAATTTAGTTCGTAGACAAAACCTTTTATTGACAAATCTAGATTTTGCGTGTTACTTTTTAACAAGTAAGATAGCGATAATGAGGAATTTTTTATATTAACATAAAATTATGTTAACCTATAATAGTAGGTGTAAATATGCAGAAAAAAATAGTGTTAGCCTGTTCAAAATGCGGATCGAGAAATTACTCGACCTTTCATAATAAAGAAACAAATACTGAACGGTTAGAGGTCAAAAAATTTTGTAAATATTGTAATGCCCATACGGAACATCGAGAAACAAAATAGTATTATTTATAAATATAAATAGAACGAATTACTAGATTATTAATTAAAGATTCATCCTATCATGATGGAGGTTTCAAACATGTCTATTGCGAAATTCTTTCGAAATGTAGCATCAGAAATGAGGAAGGTTAGCTGGCCAAAGAAAAAGGAGTTAACGAATTACACAGTAACAGTAGTTACAACAGTTGTCTTTCTTGCTGTCTTTTTTATGGTCGTCGATCTAGGAATATCTTCACTCATTAAGTTAATTTTGAAGTAAATATATAGATTTTAAACTTTGTATTGAATAACTTATAACAATGCATGGTATAATGAATTTAAATAAATGTATTTCTTAGCCCGGTTAACGGGTTTTTTCGTTTTGGAAAAAAATACTTATTATATAATTAGTTGGGGAGGGACGGACATTTAAGTCCTCGTGAATGGAAAAGAATTGGTATGTTGTTCATACGTATTCGGGTTATGAAAATAAAGTAAAAGCAAACCTAGAGAAGCGTGTTGAATCGATGGGTATGCAAGATAAAATTTTTAGAGTGGTTGTTCCAGAGGAAGAAGAAACAGAAATAAAAAATGGTAAGAAAAAAGTGTTAAAGCGTAAAGTTTTCCCAGGATATGTTCTTGTTGAGATCATTATGACCGATGATTCATGGTATGTTGTTCGAAATACACCTGGGGTTACAGGCTTTGTAGGATCAGCGGGATCTGGTTCTAAACCGACTCCATTATTACCAGAAGAAGTTAAGGTTATTCTGAAACATATGGGTATGGATGAAAAACGCATAGATATAGATTTTGAAGTTGGTGAATCAGTTACTGTAAAAGAAGGACCATTTGCTAACTTTACTGGTAAAATTGAGGAAATTGATCGTGACAAAGGTAGAGCGAAAGTTATGGTCAATATGTTTGGTAGAGAGACTCCGGTTGATCTTGTTTTTACACAAATTGATAAAATATAAATTGAAACAACTTGATATTTGTTTTTAAAAATGGTAACATTCTTTAGGTCAGTATGTTCTCAAAAAAGAGAAACTGAACAAAATATATCTATCTTTATGATAAATAAAGATTTTTTTAAATGATGAGTGGGAGGGAAATTCCCTATTACCACATCACGGACTTTAAGGAGGTGTGTCTCGTGGCTAAAAAAGTAGTGAAGATTGTAAAATTACAAATTCCTGCTGGTAAAGCAAACCCAGCTCCACCGGTTGGTCCTGCACTTGGTCAAGCTGGTGTTAATATCATGGGATTCTGTAAGGAGTTTAATGCTCGTACTGCAGACCAAGCTGGTTTAATTATCCCTGTTGAAATTACGGTATTTGAAGACCGTTCATTTACATTTATCACAAAAACCCCACCTGCTGCGGTTTTACTTAAAAAAGCAGCTGGAATCGAATCTGGTTCTGGTGAGCCTAACCGCAAAAAGGTAGCGACTGTTAAGCGTGACAAAGTACGTGAAATCGCTGAAACAAAAATGCCTGACCTAAACGCAGCTAGCGTTGAAGCAGCTATGCGCATGGTTGAAGGTACTGCACGCAGCATGGGTATCACAATCGAAGATTAATCCATGCAAACAAATGGTTTTTCGTCCGACGGGGTTGCGATGCTAAAAGATACTTGCTCGCAACCTTTATTCGTGGGAGGTAAATCCGCTAAAACCACATTCGAGGAGGAAAATTAGAATGGCTAAAAAAGGTAAAAAATATGTTGAAGCTTTAAAATTAGTTGATCGCACAAAAGCTTACTCTGTTAATGAAGCGATCGAACTAGTAAAGAAAACTAGTTTTGCAAAGTTTGATGCTACTGTTGAAGTTGCATTTCGTCTTGGAGTAGATCCTAAGAAAGCGGACCAACAAATCCGTGGCGCAGTTGTACTTCCTAACGGAACTGGTAAAACTCAACGCGTATTAGTATTTGCAAAAGGTGAAAAAGCGAAAGAAGCAGAAGCAGCTGGCGCAGATTATGTTGGAGATAGCGAATATATCAACAAAATCAACCAAGGTTGGTTTGAGTTTGATGTTATCGTTGCAACTCCTGACATGATGGGTGAAGTTGGTAAATTAGGTCGTGTTCTTGGACCAAAAGGTTTAATGCCAAACCCTAAAACTGGAACAGTTACATTTGATGTAACAAAAGCAATTAATGAAATCAAAGCTGGTAAAGTTGAATACCGTGTTGAAAAAGCTGGTAATATCCATGTTCCAATCGGTAAAGTATCATTTGATACTGATAAATTAGTTGAAAACTTTACAACAATCTTTGATACTCTATTAAAAGTAAAACCAGCAGCTGCAAAAGGTACTTACATGAAAAACATCTCAGTTACTTCAACAATGGGACCTGGTGTAAGAGTTGACGGTTCATCATTTGTTGTAAAAAACTAAGTTGACTTTATAGATTATCCTTGTTATAATAAACGCTGTGTTTAATTAAATAACATTTGTACCGTAGACAGTAGGTGCTTGTAAAAGCTTAATTTCCTACCGAGGTAATGCATTTATAAATTATAGTTTTCGTGACTATTGCATTAAACCTCCATGTCTACTTTGGGATATGGAGGTTTTCATATTTCGGTATAAGTGTTCATCTAGAATTCTTAGGAGGTGTAAAGATGAGCAGTGCAATTGATCAAAAGAAACAAGTCGTAGAAGAAATCGCTGAAAAGTTAAAATCAAGCGTATCTACAGTAATCGTTGACTACCGTGGATTAAATGTTGCAGAAGTAACTGAACTTCGTAAACAACTTCGTGAAGCAGGAATCGAGTTCAAAGTTTACAAAAACACATTAACTCGCCGTGCTGCAGAAATGGCTGAATTAACTGGTTTAGATGAGTCATTAACTGGCCCTAACGCAATCGCATTCAGTACAGAAGATGTTGTTGCACCAGCGAAAATCCTAAACGATTTCGCTAAAAAGAATGAGGCTCTAGAAATTAAAGCAGGTGTGATTGAAGGAAATACAGCAACTGTTGAAGAAATTAAAGCTCTTGCTGAACTACCTTCTCGCGAAGGCTTACTTTCTATGTTGCTTAGCGTTCTTCAAGCACCAATCCGCAACTTGGCTCTTGCTACAAAAGCTGTTGCAGATCAAAAAGAAGAACAAGGTGCTTAATAGCTGTTTTATAGCTTAAATATAGCAAACTTGATACAAATTACTTTACTATAAAATAATTATTGAAAAATTAGGAGGATATCATAATGACTAAAGAACAAATCATTGAAGCTGTCAAAGAAATGACAGTTCTTGAATTAAATGACCTTGTTAAAGCTATCGAAGAAGAATTTGGTGTAACTGCTGCTGCTCCTGTAGCTGTTGTAGGTGGAGCTGCTGGTGGCGATGCTGCTGCAGAAAAAACTGAATTTGATGTTGTACTTGCTAATGCTGGTGCTCAAAAAATCAAAGTTATTAAAGTTGTTCGCGAAATCACAGGTCTTGGCCTTAAAGAAGCGAAAGAAGTTGTTGACAACGCTCCAAAATCTCTTAAAGAAGGCGTTGCTAAAGAAGAAGCTGAAGAAATCAAAGCTAAACTTGAAGAAGTTGGAGCTAGCGTAGAAGTTAAGTAATCATCACGATTAAAAAAGCTCGCTGTTTAAGGCGAGCTTTTTTTGTCTATTTTAGTAGTAATTGGTTAAAGACGGTAATAATCAGTTAGTTTTTTTTAAAAGGATGAGATAGGATGAACAATCATTACTATTCGCGAAATCCAGAAATTGAAAGTAGTCCGCTTTATTGGAATTTTACTCTTCGTGGTCACAACTTCGCATTTAAATCTGATCAAGGCGTTTTTTCGAAAAAAGAAGTTGATTACGGTTCTAGATTTTTAATCGATCAATTCGTGCCTCCGGAAATTAGTGGTCCATTTCTTGATGTTGGATGCGGTTATGGTCCTATCGGTCTTGCTTTGGCAAAGATATCGCAGGATCGCATTGTCCACATGGTTGATGTTAATCAACGTGCACTTGAACTTGCAGAAGAAAATGCGCTGCATAACCAGATTTCAAATATTAAGGTATATGAAAGTGATCGATTTGAAAGTGTTCAAGAACGTGAATTTGCAGCCATAATTACTAATCCACCAATTCGTGCCGGTAAAAAGATTGTACATGATATTCTGGAAAATAGTTTTTACCATTTAAAACAACAAGGTGAATTATGGGTTGTTATTCAAAAGAAGCAAGGTGCTCCATCTGCGAAGGATAAATTAGAGGAAATTTTCAATGAAGTAGAGATTGTAGGAAAAAATAAAGGATATTATATTTTAAAGGCTAAAAAATCTTGACGTCTATTAAACCATGTGGTAGCATTATAAAATGCCAATATGATATTTTCTATAATTATATTCAAAATCATTATGTCAAGTATATTTTTTGGTTATTATGGAAAATACTTATAAAATAATAGCTCGTCATGTGAAAAATGTGGTTTTTATAGAAAACCCTTTTTCTTTTTGTCTTATGTTCAGCTTGGTTGTCCTGACTTAAGATATAATAAACGCAACCAAAACGCTTGATTTGAGGGGTGAATCAGTTGACAGGTCAACTTGTTCAGTATGGACGACACCGCCAACGCAGAAGTTTTGCGCGTATTAGCGAAGTTCTAGAATTACCAAATCTTATTGAAATTCAAACCTCTTCGTATCAATGGTTTCTTGATGAGGGTTTGAGAGAAATGTTCCAGGACATTTCACCTATTGAAGATTTCGCTGGAAATCTATCTTTAGAATTTATTGATTACAGTCTTGGTGAGCCAAAGTACTCTGTTGAAGAGTGTAAAGAGCGTGATGTTACTTATTCCGCTTCCCTTCGAGTGAAGGTTCGTTTGGTGAACAAAGAGACTGGAGAAGTAAAAGATCAAGATGTATTTATGGGTGATTTCCCATTAATGACCGAAACAGGTACATTTATTATTAATGGGGCAGAGCGTGTTATTGTATCACAGCTTGTTCGATCACCGAGTGTGTATTTTAATGGAAAAATGGATAAAAACGGGAAGCAAGGTTTTGCTGCCACAGTTATTCCAAATCGCGGAGCATGGCTTGAATATGAAACGGATGCTAAAGATGTAGTATACGTTCGTATCGATCGCACAAGAAAATTACCAGTTACGGTTCTTTTACGTGCGCTAGGGTTCGGCTCTGATCAAGAAATCATCGATTTATTAGGGGATAACGAGTTTATTCGTAATACCCTTGAAAAGGATAATACGGAAAGTACGGAAAAGGCGCTTTTAGAAATCTATGAACGTCTACGTCCTGGTGAACCACCTACAGTGGAGAATGCAAAAAGTTTATTAATTTCACGTTTCTTTGACCCAAAACGTTATGATTTAGCAAACGTTGGGCGTTACAAAATTAATAAAAAATTGCATTTGAAAAATCGCCTTTTTGGACAGAGATTGGCAGAAACATTAGCTGATCCTGAAACTGGTGAAATTATTGCTGAGGCAGGTACTACACTTGACCGTCGTACTTTAGATAAAATTTTGCCTAGTTTAGAAAATGGAACAGGCTTTAAAGTATACCCACAAGTTGGTGGAGTTGTTGAAGATGATATCGTTCTTCAATCTATTAAGATTTACGCACCAATTGATGATGGGGAAAAAGTGATAAATGTACTAGGAAATGCTTATATTGACGAAAGTGTAAAAAATATTACACCTGCAGATATTATTTCGTCTATTAGCTATTTCTTTAATTTATTACATGGTGTAGGTGACACGGATGATATCGATCATTTAGGTAACCGTCGCTTACGCTCTGTTGGTGAATTATTACAAAATCAATTCCGTATTGGGTTATCTCGTATGGAAAGAGTTGTTCGTGAAAGAATGTCTATTCAAGATATTAACACGATCACTCCACAGCAATTAATTAATATTCGCCCTGTTATTGCAGCTATTAAAGAGTTCTTTGGTAGTTCACAGCTTTCACAATTCATGGATCAAACGAATCCACTTGCAGAATTAACTCATAAACGAAGATTGTCTGCACTTGGACCTGGTGGTTTAACACGTGAACGTGCTGGAATGGAAGTTCGTGACGTTCACTATTCTCACTATGGTCGTATGTGTCCAATTGAAACGCCTGAGGGACCGAATATTGGGTTAATTAACTCGTTATCATCATATGCGAAAGTCAATCGTTTTGGATTTATCGAAACTCCATATCGTCGTGTTGACCCTGAAACAGGGAAATTAACCGATCATATTGATTATTTGACTGCAGATGAAGAGGATAATTATGTAGTTGCACAGGCGAATTCTCGTATTGCAGAGGATGGATCCTTCGCGGATGAGGAAGTAATTGCTCGTTTTAGAGGGGAAAATACAGCTGTTAAACGGGAAAGAATCGACTATATGGACGTTTCTCCTAAGCAAGTAGTTTCTGCTGCTACAGCATGTATTCCATTCTTAGAGAACGATGACTCAAACCGTGCACTCATGGGAGCGAACATGCAACGTCAGGCTGTTCCACTTATGCAACCGGAATCTCCAATTGTAGGTACCGGTATGGAGCATGTATCTGCAAAGGACTCTGGTGCAGCTGTTATTTGTAAACATGATGGTATTGTTGAACATGTTGAAGCTAGAGAAATCTGGGTTCGTCGTGTGAAAGATGTTGATGGTCAACAAGTAAAAGGTGACCTAGATAAATATCGCTTACAGAAGTTTATTCGTTCAAACCAAGGTACTTGTTATAACCAACGCCCGATTGTTAGTGTGGGAGACCATGTGACAAAAGGTGAAGTTCTTGGTGATGGACCGTCTATGGAAAAGGCTGAATTAGCATTAGGTCGTAATGTTCTTGTAGCATTTATGACTTGGGATGGCTATAACTATGAAGATGCGATCATCATGAGCGAAAGACTTGTAAAAGATGATGTCTATACTTCTATTCATATTGAAGAATATGAGTCAGAAGCCCGTGATACAAAACTTGGACCAGAAGAAATGACAAGAGATATTCCGAATGTTGGGGAAGATGCTCTTCGTAACTTAGATGAACGTGGAATTATCCGAATTGGTGCTGAAGTAAAAGATGGTGATCTTCTTGTTGGTAAAGTTACTCCTAAGGGTGTCACGGAATTAACGGCTGAAGAACGTTTATTACATGCCATTTTTGGTGAAAAAGCACGTGAAGTTCGTGATACTTCATTACGTGTACCGCATGGTGGCGGTGGGATTGTTCTTGATGTTAAAGTCTTTAATCGTGAAGATGGTGACGAACTTCCACCAGGAGTAAACCAATTGGTACGTGTTTATATTGTTCAAAAGCGTAAAATTCATCAAGGTGATAAAATGGCTGGACGCCATGGTAATAAAGGGGTTATCTCTCGTATTCTTCCGGAAGAGGATATGCCGTTTTTACCTGATGGTACACCAGTAGATATCATGTTAAACCCATTAGGGGTTCCTTCACGTATGAACATCGGTCAAGTACTTGAATTGCATTTAGGTATGGCTGCTAGATATTTAGGTATTCATGTAGCTACACCAGTATTTGACGGTGCGACAGAGGAAGATGTATGGGATACGATTGAAGAAGCAGGTATGGCAAGTGACGCGAAAACGATTCTTTATGATGGTCGAACAGGTGAACCGTTTGATAATCGTGTTTCTGTTGGTATCATGTATATGATTAAATTAGCACACATGGTAGATGACAAGTTACATGCTCGTTCTACTGGACCTTATTCACTTGTCACACAACAACCACTTGGTGGTAAAGCACAATTTGGTGGACAACGTTTTGGAGAAATGGAAGTTTGGGCGCTTGAAGCATATGGAGCTGCCTATACATTACAAGAGATCCTTACTGTTAAATCAGATGATGTTGTTGGTCGTGTGAAAACATATGAAGCCATTGTGAAGGGTGAAAATGTTCCAGAACCTGGAGTTCCTGAATCATTTAAAGTGTTGATTAAGGAATTACAAAGTTTAGGAATGGACGTAAAAATTCTTTCTAGTGATGATCAAGAAATTGAAATGCGTGATTTAGAGGATGAAGATGATGTCAATCAAGCAGATACTCTAAATATTGCACCAGAATCTAAAGAAGAATCAGAAATCGTTGCGTCAAAGGAATAGTCCTTTAAAATAAATAAGTTAAAAAATCGAATATATTTGTTGCTCTAGCGCCAAGCCCCTTAGGTTTCGTCTCATGGAGGCAGGCCAATGACAGTTTGGCGCTAGTGCCTTTTTCGGGTATAACCTGTAGACTGAAAGGGAGGTAGGCCCCTTGATAGATGTTAATAATTTTGAGTATATGAAAATTGGTCTTGCTTCACCAGATAAAATCCGTTCTTGGTCATTTGGAGAAGTGAAAAAACCAGAAACCATTAACTATAGAACGTTAAAGCCGGAAAAAGACGGTCTATTTTGTGAGCGTATTTTCGGTCCTCAAAAGGATTGGGAATGTCACTGTGGTAAATATAAGCGTGTTAGATATAAAGGTGTAGTATGTGATCGTTGTGGAGTAGAGGTAACTCGTTCAAAGGTTCGTCGTGAACGTATGGGTCATATTGAACTTGCTGCTCCTGTATCACATATTTGGTATTTCAAAGGAATTCCAAGCCGTATGGGGCTTGTATTAGATATGTCTCCTCGTGCATTAGAAGAAGTAATTTACTTTGCATCTTATGTTGTAACGGAAACAGGAGATACACCTCTTGAGAAGAAACAATTGTTATCTGAAAAGGAATATCGTGCATATCGTGAAAAATATGGTACTAAGTTCCAAGCATCAATGGGAGCCGAAGCAGTAAAAAAACTTCTGCAGGATATTGATGTAAATAAAGAAGTAGATTCTTTAAAAGAAGAACTTAAAACAGCACAAGGCCAACGTCGTACAAGAGCAATTAAACGACTAGAGGTTTTAGAAGCATTTCGTCATTCTGGAAATGAGCCTGATTGGATGATTCTTGATGTTCTACCTGTCATTCCTCCAGAATTAAGACCAATGGTTCAATTAGAAGGTGGCCGTTTTGCTACATCTGATTTAAACGATTTATACCGTCGTGTTATAAACCGGAATAACCGATTAAAACGACTTTTAGATCTTGGTGCACCTAGCATCATCGTTCAAAATGAAAAACGTATGCTTCAAGAAGCAGTAGATGCTTTAATCGATAATGGACGTCGTGGTCGTCCTGTTACAGGACCTGGTAACCGTCCATTGAAATCTCTTTCACATATGTTGAAAGGGAAACAAGGACGTTTCCGTCAAAACCTTCTTGGTAAACGTGTTGACTATTCTGGTCGTTCTGTAATTGTTGTAGGACCGAATTTAAAAATGTATCAATGTGGTCTTCCAAAAGAAATGGCTATCGAATTATTTAAGCCATTTGTTATGAAAGAACTTGTTGAAAAAGGGTTAGCACACAATATTAAGAGTGCGAAGAGAAAAATTGAACGTCTTCAACCAGAAGTTTGGGATGTTTTAGAAGAGGTTATTAGAGAGCATCCAGTTCTATTAAACCGTGCCCCAACATTGCATAGATTAGGTATTCAAGCTTTTGAACCAACACTTGTTGAAGGACGTGCAATTCGTTTGCATCCACTTGTATGTACTGCCTATAACGCAGACTTCGATGGGGACCAAATGGCTGTCCACGTTCCTCTTTCAGCAGAAGCTCAAGCTGAAGCTCGTCTATTGATGTTGGCAGCTCAAAATATCTTGAACCCTAAAGATGGTAAGCCAGTAGTTACTCCATCACAGGATATGGTATTAGGTAACTATTACTTAACTTTAGAACGTGAAGGTGCTGTTGGTGAAGGTAAAATTTTCAAAGATATTAATGAAGCCCTTCTTGCTTATCAAAACGGTTATGTTCATTTGCATACACGTATTGCTGTACATGCAAGTTCGGTTAACAACCAAACGTTTACAGAAGAGCAAAAGACAAAGCTACTTATTACTACAGTTGGTAAATTAATTTTCAATGAAATATTACCAGAATCATTCCCGTACATGAATGAACCAACAAAGACAAATTTAGAAGAAAAAACTCCTGAAAAGTACTTTGTTGATACTGATACAAACGTTAAGGAACATATTAGTAAACAACCTATTATTAAACCGTTTATTAAGAAATTCCTTGGAAATATAATTGCTGAGGTCTTTAAACGATTCCAAATCACTGAAACATCAAAAATGCTTGACCGCATGAAGGATTTAGGATTTAAATACTCAACTAAAGCTGGTATTACGGTTGGGGTAGCAGATATTGTTGTATTAGGTGAAAAAGAGCAGATTCTGCATGAAGCTCAAGGGAAAGTTGATAATGTTATGAAACAATTCCGCCGTGGCTTGATCACAGAAGAGGAGCGCTATGACCGTGTAATCTCTATCTGGAGTGCTGCGAAGGATACAATTCAAGGTAAGTTAATGGAATCATTGGATAAACGAAATCCGATCTTCATGATGAGTGATTCCGGTGCCCGTGGTAACGCATCAAACTTTACCCAACTAGCAGGTATGCGTGGGCTGATGGCCAACCCAGCTGGTCGTATTATTGAGTTACCAATTAAATCAAGTTTCCGTGAAGGTCTAACGGTATTGGAATACTTTATTTCAACGCACGGTGCTCGTAAAGGTCTTGCAGATACAGCGTTAAAAACAGCCGATTCTGGTTACTTAACACGTCGTCTTGTAGACGTTGCTCAGGATGTAATTGTTCGTGAAGATGATTGTGGTACTGACAGAGGACTACTTGTTGGTTCATTAAAAGAAGGTACAGAAATTATTGAAACGTTAGAAGAACGTCTAATTGGTCGATATGCAAGAAAAGCAATCAAACATCCTGAAACAGGTCAAGTGATTGTTCCGGAAAACGGTTTGATTACGGAAGACTTATCAAAAGATGTTGTAAATGCAGGAATCGAAGAAGTATGGATTCGTTCAGCCTTTACATGTAATACAAGACATGGTGTATGTAAAAAATGTTATGGCCGCAACTTAGCAACTGGTCAAGAGGTTGAAGTAGGTGAGGCAGTTGGTATTATCGCTGCTCAATCAATCGGGGAACCTGGAACACAGTTAACAATGCGTACATTCCATACTGGTGGGGTTGCCGGAGATGATATCACTCAAGGTTTACCTCGTATTCAAGAATTATTTGAAGCGAGAAATCCGAAAGGTCAATCTGTCATTTCAGAAATTGATGGTGTGGTAACAGCCATTAATGAAGGTAGAGACCGTCAGCAAGAAATTGTTGTTCAAGGTGAAGTTGAATCGCGCACATATCACGCACCATATACATCACGCTTGAAAGTTGCAATAGACAGTAGAGTAGAACGAGGACAAGAATTAACAGAAGGATCTATTGATCCGAAAGAGCTATTAAAAGTTCGTGATGTAAATTCTGTTCAAGAATACTTACTTAAAGAAGTACAAAAGGTTTATCGTATGCAAGGGGTAGAAATTGGAGATAAACATATCGAAGTAATGGTACGTCAAATGCTTCGTAAAGTTCGTGTAAACAATGCCGGAGATACGGATGTATTACCTGGTTCATTATTAGATATTCACCAATTCACTGATGCAAATGAGAAGGCCATTTTAGAAGGGAAGCTTCCTGCAACAGGTCGTCCAGTTTTATTAGGGATTACAAAAGCATCCCTTGAAACAGATTCCTTCTTATCTGCTGCTTCCTTCCAAGAAACTACACGTGTCTTAACAGATGCTGCTATTAAAGGAAAACGCGATGAGCTTCTAGGATTAAAGGAAAATGTTATTATCGGTAAACTAGTTCCTGCGGGAACAGGAATGCAACGTTATCGTAAAGCGGAACCACATATTCCTGTTGTTGAAGAAGAAGTAACAGTAGAATAAATATGAAGCCGGTATTTATTACCGGCTCATATATCATTTTTATTTTTAATAACGTGTTGACATTAATAATTGAAAATGGTACTATATTCAAGGTGCTTCAATCATAAACCCTGTTACTTTGGAGGATATGAAAAATGTCTTATGAAAAAGTATTGCAGGCGAAACAAGTGATTGTGGGAACAAAACAAACAGTTAAAGCTCTAAAAACTGCGAACGTGGATGAACTAATTATTGCAAAGGATGCTGATCCTATTGTAATTGAAAAGGTAGTTCAGGTTGCTAATGATATGAATATACCGATTAATCAAGTAGATTCTATGAAGAAGCTTGGTAAGGTATGTGGAATAGAAGTTGGGGCTGCTGCTGTTGCAGTTATTTATTAAAACTGTTTTTGCAGATAAATATCCTGCAAAAACTTTGTTTTTGCTTTAAAATGAACCACCTGGATGTGTGGGCTTAAACAAAATTGGAAGGGAGGATATTCAAATGCCTACTATTAATCAGTTAGTACGTAAACCTCGTAAATCAAAAATCACAAAGTCTAAGTCTCCAGCACTTAACAAAGGCTATAACAGCTTCAAAAAAGTGAATACAGACTTATCTTCACCACAAAAACGTGGTGTTTGTACTCGTGTTGGTACAATGACTCCAAAGAAACCGAACTCAGCGTTACGTAAATATGCTCGTGTTCGTTTAACAAACGGTATTGAGGTTACAGCATACATTCCTGGTATTGGTCACAATTTACAAGAACACAGCGTTGTATTAATTCGCGGTGGACGTGTAAAAGACTTACCAGGGGTACGTTATCATATTGTTCGTGGTGCTCTTGATACTGCGGGTGTTGATAGCCGTAGACAAGGACGTTCAAAATATGGTACTAAGCGTCCAAAAGAGAAAAAATAATTTAACACAAATATAACCCTTTCTGAAAGGAGGAAATACAATGCCACGTAAAGGCCCTGTTGCAAAAAGAGACGTATTACCGGATCCGATGTATAATTCAAAATTAGTTACTCGTTTAATTAACAAAATGATGGTAGACGGTAAGAGAGGTAAGTCTCAAACAATTCTTTACTCATCATTTGATATTATTCGTGAACGTACAGGAAAAGATCCAATGGAAGTGTTTGATCAAGCACTTAAAAACATCATGCCTGTTCTTGAAGTAAGAGCACGTCGTGTAGGTGGTGCTAACTATCAAGTTCCTGTAGAAGTTCGTCCTGAACGTCGTACTACTTTAGGTCTTCGTTGGTTAGTAAACTATGCTCGTCTTCGTGGAGAAAAAACGATGGAAGAGCGTTTAGCTAACGAAATCCTTGATGCAGCAAACAACACTGGTGCTGCGGTTAAGAAACGTGAAGATACTCATAAGATGGCGGAAGCAAACAAAGCGTTTGCTCACTATCGTTGGTAATCTAACCTTCATTTTCAACCAAAAAACTATATTCTCATATTAGGAAGGAGAAAAAACCAATGAAAAGAGAGTTCTCCTTAGAAAATACTCGTAATATTGGTATCATGGCACACATTGATGCTGGTAAAACGACTACAACTGAGCGTATTCTTTATTACACTGGTAAAATCCATAAGATTGGTGAAACTCATGAAGGTGCATCTCAAATGGACTGGATGGAGCAAGAACAAGAACGTGGGATTACTATTACATCAGCTGCAACAACAGCATCTTGGAAAGGTAATCGCGTAAACATTATCGATACACCAGGACACGTAGACTTCACAGTTGAAGTTGAACGTTCTCTTCGTGTACTTGATGGTGCAGTAACTGTTCTTGATGCACAATCTGGGGTTGAACCTCAAACAGAAACTGTTTGGCGTCAAGCAACAACATACGGAGTACCTCGTATTGTATTCGTTAATAAAATGGATAAAATCGGGGCTGACTTCTTATATTCTGTTGGAACAATTCATGACCGTTTGCAAGCAAACGCTCATCCTATTCAATTACCAATCGGTGCTGAAGATCAATTCGAAGGTATTATTGACCTTATTGAAATGAAAGCAACTATGTATGGTAATGATTTAGGAACTGAAATTGAAGTTGTTGAGATTCCTGAAGAATATAAAGAGCAGGCTGAAACTTATAGAGAAAAATTAATTGAAGCAGTAGCTGAACTAGATGAAGAGTTAATGGAAAAATACCTTGGTGGCGAAGAGCTTACAAATGAAGAGATCAAAGCTGCTATCCGTAAAGGTACAGTTAACGTAGAATTCTATCCTGTTCTATGTGGTACTGCATTCAAAAACAAAGGTGTTCAATTAATGCTTGATGCTGTTATTGACTATCTTCCATCTCCATTAGATGTACCAGCTATTAAAGGTACTCGTCCTGATTCTGATGAAGAAGTCAATAAGCATGCAGATGATGATGAGCCATTTGCAGCTTTAGCATTTAAAGTTATGACTGACCCTTACGTTGGTAAATTAACGTTCTTCCGTGTATATTCTGGTACATTAGCATCAGGTTCTTATGTACAGAACTCTACAAAAGGAAAGCGTGAGCGTGTTGGACGTATCCTTCAAATGCACGCAAACCACCGTGAAGAAATTTCAGAAGTACATGCTGGAGACATTGCAGCTGCTGTTGGTTTGAAAGATACAACTACTGGTGACACTCTATGTGATGAAAAAGATTTAGTTATCTTAGAATCTATGGAGTTCCCTGAACCAGTTATCCAATTGTCTGTAGAACCTAAGTCAAAAGCTGACCAAGATAAAATGACTACAGCATTACAAAAACTTCAAGAGGAAGACCCTACATTCCGCGCACATACTGACCAAGAAACTGGACAAGTTATCATTGCTGGTATGGGTGAGCTTCACTTAGATATCCTTGTTGATCGTATGAAACGCGAATTCAAGGTAGAAGCTAATGTTGGTGCACCTCAGGTTGCTTATCGTGAAACTTTCCGTACTAGTGCACAAGTACAAGGTAAGTTCGCACGTCAATCTGGTGGTCGTGGACAATACGGGGATGTTTGGATTGAGTTCTCTCCAAATGAAGAAGGTAAAGGCTTTGAGTTCGAAAATGCAATCGTTGGTGGGGTTGTTCCTCGTGAATACATTCCAGCAGTTCAAGCGGGTCTTGAAGATGCATTAGAGCGTGGGGTTCTTGCTGGATTCCCACTAGTTGATATTAAAGCAAAACTATATGATGGTTCATACCATGATGTAGACTCAAGTGAGATGGCATTTAAAATTGCTGCATCACTTGCATTGAAAAACGCTGCTTCGAAATGTAACCCTGTAATCCTTGAACCTACAATGAAGGTTGAAGTAGTTATCCCTGAAGATTATTTAGGAGATATTATGGGACAAATTACAGCTCGTCGTGGACGTGTAGAAGGTATGGAAGCTCGTGGTAATGCACAAGTTGTTCGTGCGATGGTTCCACTTTCTGAAATGTTTGGTTATGCAACTGCACTTCGTTCTAGTACACAAGGTCGTGGAGTATTCTCAATGCACTTTGATCACTATGAAGAAGTACCAAAAGCAATTGCTGAAGAAATTATCAAAAAAAATAAAGGTGAATAATTGATTTCTGAGCCTTTATAAAGTATAACTACTATATATGATATATGATTGCTTTAAAGATGAGCGCTCATCTTTAAAGCAACATATAAATACTTATAATTATAAATATTAAGGAGGATTTCCTAATGGCTAAAGCGAAATTTGATCGTTCTAAAACACATGCTAATATTGGTACAATTGGTCACGTTGACCATGGTAAAACTACTTTAACTGCAGCAATCACTACAGTTCTTGCAAAAACTGGTGGTGCAGAAGCTCGCGCTTATGACCAAATCGATGGTGCTCCAGAAGAACGTGAGCGTGGTATCACAATCAATACTGCGCACGTAGAATATGAAACTGCAACTCGTCACTATGCACACGTTGACTGCCCAGGACACGCTGACTATGTTAAAAACATGATCACTGGTGCTGCTCAAATGGACGGTGGTATCCTAGTAGTTTCTGCTGCTGATGGTCCAATGCCACAAACTCGTGAGCACATCCTACTTTCTCGTAACGTAGGTGTACCATACCTAGTAGTATTCTTAAACAAATGTGATATGGTAGATGACGAAGAATTATTAGAATTAGTAGAAATGGAAGTTCGTGACCTTCTATCTGAATATGGTTTCCCTGGAGACGATGTTCCTGTAATCAAAGGTTCTGCTCTTAAAGCACTTGAAGGAGACCCAGTTTGGGAAGAAAAAATCACTGAGTTAATGGCTGCAGTTGATGAATTCATTCCAACTCCAGAACGTGACAATGAAAAACCATTCATGATGCCTGTTGAGGATGTATTCTCAATCACAGGTCGTGGAACAGTTGCTACTGGCCGTGTTGAACGTGGTCAAGTAAAAGTTGGTGACGTTGTAGATATCATCGGTTTAGCTGAAGAAGCAAAATCTACAACTGTAACTGGTGTTGAAATGTTCCGTAAACTTCTTGACTATGCAGAAGCTGGAGATAACATTGGTGCACTTCTTCGTGGGGTTGCTCGTGAAGAAATCCAACGTGGTCAAGTTCTTGCAAAGCCAGGAACAATCACTCCACATACTGAATTTAAAGCAGAAGTTTATGTATTATCTAAAGAAGAAGGTGGACGTCACACTCCATTCTTCTCAAACTATCGTCCACAATTCTATTTCCGTACTACAGATGTAACTGGTATCGTTCATCTTAACGAAGGTACTGAAATGGTAATGCCTGGCGATAACACTGAAATGAATGTTGAACTTATTTCACCAATCGCGATCGAAGAAGGAACTCGTTTCTCAATTCGTGAAGGTGGACGTACTGTAGGTTCAGGCGTTGTAACTTCAATCTCTAAATAATATATTTAGACTAAATAAAAAGCAGACGGTGACGATCGTCTGCTTTTTTTATTTGAAATTGATACATATAACGACAGTAATATTGCGTTTTTCTGTTCAGTTATCTACTCAAATCTTTGTAACTATAATCTTAAAGTCTATGCTTTTATACTCTAATGAAAACATGAGGGATTTGAGAAATTGATTAAGGTTAAAGAATTATTAAATTACAACAATTTAAGTATTGCTTGAACAACTTATCATATGCATGTATAATTGAAAAAGTGTTAAAAACCCAAATAAATCACTATTATAGTATTGCATTACCTAAATGTTTTATGTATAATAGAGAATGTTGGTCTTTGACTGCGATGATGTGGGAGGTTGCTGACACACCCGGCCGCTTTGCCATGGCGCGTGTGTGGGAAATTTCCACGGAGAATGTCTATTATAAAAATAGGCGATAAAGGAGGGAAAATAATGGCAAAACAAAAAATTCGTATTCGTTTAAAAGCTTATGATCATAGAATCCTTGATCAATCTGCAGAAAAAATCGTTGAAACAGCGAAAAGATCTGGTGCTAGCGTGTCTGGTCCGATTCCGCTTCCAACTGAAAAGTCTGTATACACAATTTTACGTGCGGTGCACAAATACAAAGATTCTCGTGAACAATTCGAAATGCGCACTCATAAGCGTCTAATCGACATCGTTAACCCTACTCCTCAAACAGTAGATTCATTGATGCGTTTAGATTTGCCATCCGGTGTGGATATTGAAATTAAACTATAGTAAATAAAATGTTAATTATATTAGGAGGTGTGACTCATGACCAAAGGAATCTTAGGAAGAAAAATAGGTATGACGCAAATATTTGCTGAGAATGGTGATTTAATTCCAGTAACTGTTGTTGAAGCTGCTCCAAACGTTGTTCTTCAAAAGAAAACTATCGAAACTGATGGTTACGAAGCAATTCAATTAGGTTTCGAAGATAAACGTGAAAAGTTAGCTAACAAACCTGAAAAAGGTCATGTATCAAAAGCAAATACTGCTCCTAAGCGCTTCATTCGCGAATTCGACGCAGTAAACTCTAGTGAGTATGAAATTGGTCAAGAAGTCAAAGTTGATATTTTTGCAGAAGGTGACATCGTAGATGTGACTGGAATTTCTAAAGGTAAAGGATTCCAAGGTGTAATTAAACGTCATGGACAATCTCGTGGACCTATGGCTCACGGATCTCGTTACCATCGTCGCCCTGGATCTATGGGTCCTGTTGCTCCAAACCGTGTATTTAAACAAAAAGCATTACCTGGTCGCATGGGTGGAGAACAAATTACGATTCAAAACTTAGAAATTGTCAAAGTTGACGCAGAACGCAATCTTATCCTAGTTAAGGGTAATGTTCCTGGTCCTAAAAAAGCATTGCTTAAAATCAAAACAGCGATTAAAGCAAAGTAGATTAATTACAAGGAAAGGAGGAAACAGGAATGCCGAAAGTAGCTCTATATAACCAAAGCGGATCTAAAGTTGGAGATATCGAACTAAATGATTCAGTTTTTGGTATTGAACCAAATGAAAGTGTATTGTTCGACGCTATCGTGATGCAAAGAGCATCATTACGTCAAGGAACAAGCAAAGTAAAAAATCGCTCTGAAGTTAGCGGCGGTGGTCGTAAACCATGGCGTCAAAAAGGTACTGGTCGTGCCCGTCAAGGATCTATCCGTTCACCACAATGGCGTGGTGGTGGTACTGTATTCGGTCCAGTTCCACGTAGCTATAGCTACAAATTACCTAAAAAGGTACGTCGTTTAGCAATTAAATCTGCATTATCTACTAAAGTTTTAGAAGAAAAAATTCTTGTATTAGAATCTCTTTCTTTTGCAGCGCCTAAAACAAAAGAATTTGCAGCAGTATTAAATAGTCTATCTGTTGGTAAAAAAGCTCTAGTAGTTACAGATGGTTCTGATGTAAATGTTGCCCTTTCAGCTCGTAATATCCCTGGTATTACTGTTGTTGAAGCAAATGGCATTAACGTTTTAGATGTGGTTTCTCATGATCAATTGATCATTACCAAAGCCGCTGTTGAAAAAGTAGAGGAGGTGCTTGGATAATGGATGTACGTGATATCATTAAGCGCCCTGTCATCACTGAACGTTCAACTGATGTAATGGCTGATAAAAAGTATACTTTTGAAGTTGACGTAAGAGCTAATAAAACACAAGTGAAAGATGCTGTTGAGGCAATCTTTGGTGTGAAAGTAGCGAAAGTAAACGTTATGAACTACAAAGGTAAGTTTAAACGCATGGGTCGTCATGCTGGTTACACTAACAAGCGCCGTAAAGCAATTGTTACTTTAACTGCTGATAGTAAAGAAATCGAATTTTTCGAGGTTTAATATTAAATAATGTAATTTGAAGAGGAGGGAAAAAAATGGCGATCAAAAAATACAAACCTACCTCTAACGGACGTCGTGGTATGACTGTATCTGATTTTGCGGAAATCACAACTGATAAGCCGGAAAAATCATTGCTTGCACCACTTAAAAGCAAAGGCGGCCGTAATAACCAAGGTAAGTTAACAGTTCGTCATCAAGGTGGCGGCCATAAGCGTCAATACCGTATTATCGACTTCAAACGTGATAAAGATGGTATACCAGGACGCGTTGCCACAATTGAGTATGATCCAAACCGTTCATCTAATATTGCTTTAATTAATTATGTGGATGGAGAAAAACGCTACATCTTAGCTCCTAAAAACCTTAAGGTTGGTATGGAAGTAGTATCTGGTCCTGAAAGTGATATCAAGGTTGGTAATGCATTACCACTTTCAAATATCCCTGTAGGTACAGTTATCCACAATATCGAATTAAAACCTGGTAAAGGTGGACAATTAGTTCGTTCTGCAGGTACATCTGCACAAGTTCTTGGTAAAGAAGGTAAATATGTACTTGTACGTTTAAACTCTGGTGAAGTTCGTATGATTCTTGCTACTTGCCGTGCTACTGTAGGTCAAGTTGGTAATGAACAACACGAATTAATCAACATTGGTAAAGCAGGTCGTTCTCGTTGGTTAGGTAAACGCCCAACTGTACGTGGATCTGTAATGAACCCTAATGACCATCCACATGGTGGTGGTGAAGGACGTGCTCCAATCGGACGTAAGTCACCAATGACTCCATGGGGTAAACCAACACTTGGTTATAAAACTCGTAAGAAGAAGAATAAATCTGATAAGTTTATTGTGCGTCGTCGCAAAAAATAACTCGGGTTGAACTACGGTTCGGCTTTAGGGCCGTAGCGCAATCACGAAAGGAGGTTCGATCATGGGTCGCAGCTTAAAAAAAGGACCTTTTGTTGATGAACATTTAATGAAAAAGGTTGAAGTTCTAAACGAGTCTGATAAAAAACAAGTAGTTAAAACTTGGTCTCGTCGTTCTACAATCTTCCCAGCATTCATCGGACACACGATTGCTGTTTATGATGGACGTAAACACGTACCTGTATATGTGACTGAAGATATGGTAGGTCATAAGCTTGGTGAATTTGCACCAACTCGTACTTATAAAGGTCACGCAAGTGATGATAAGAAAACAAGACGCTAATTGAGAGGAGGGCATCCTGATGCAAGCTAAAGCTGTTGCAAGAACAGTTCGTATTGCTCCTCGTAAAGTACGATTAGTTGTCGATCTAATACGAGGCAAGCAAGTAGGAGAAGCTGTTGCTATTTTAAACTTAACACCAAAAGCAGCTTCACCAGTTGTAGAAAAAGTTTTAAAATCTGCTATTGCGAATGCAGAGCATAACTATGATATGGATATCAATAACCTAGTTGTAACTGAGGCTTATGTGAACGAAGGACCAACACTTAAACGTTTCCGTCCACGTGCACAAGGACGTGCAAGCCAAATCCTTAAACGTACTAGCCACATTACAGTTGTGGTATCAGAAAAGAAGGAGGGATAATTCGTGGGTCAAAAAGTAAATCCTATAGGTTTACGTATCGGAGTTATTCGTGACTGGGAATCTAAATGGTACGCTGAAAAAGACTATGCAGATCTTTTACATGAAGACTTAAAGGTACGTAAATATATCGAAAAACGCTTAAGCGATGCTTCTGTATCTGGTGTTGAAATCGAACGTGCTGCGAATCGTATCAACATTACAATCCGTACTGCAAAACCAGGAATGGTTATCGGTAAAGGTGGTACTGAAGTAGAAGCTTTAAGAAAAGCACTAAATTCATTAACTGGCAAACGTGTACACATCAATATCGTTGAAATCAAAAAAGCTGATATCGATGCGAAATTAGTAGCTGAAAATATTGCTCGTCAATTAGAAAACCGTGTATCTTTCCGTCGTGCTCAAAAGCAAGCAATCCAACGTGCGATGCGTGCTGGTGCAAAAGGAATCAAAACACAAGTTTCTGGACGTCTTGGTGGAGCAGATATTGCGCGTGCTGAACATTACAGCGAAGGAACAGTTCCACTTCATACACTTCGTGCTGATATTGATTATGCACATGCAGAAGCAGACACAACTTACGGTAAACTTGGAGTAAAAGTTTGGATCTACCGTGGAGAGGTTCTTCCTGCGAAGAAAAAATCTGAGGAAGGAGGAAAATAATCATGTTATTACCTAAACGCGTAAAATATCGCCGCGAACATCGTGGGAAAATGCGTGGACGTGCTAAAGGTGGCACTGAAGTAGCATTTGGTGAATATGGATTACAAGCAGTTGAAGCTTCTTGGATTACAAACAGACAAATTGAAGCTGCTCGTATTGCAATGACACGTTATATGAAACGTGGCGGTAAAGTGTGGATTAAAATCTTCCCTCACAAGCCATATACTGCAAAACCTTTAGAAGTACGTATGGGTTCCGGTAAAGGGGCACCTGAAGGTTGGGTAGCAGTTGTAAAGCCAGGTAAAATTATGTTTGAAATTGCTGGAGTATCTGAAGAGGTAGCTCGTGAAGCACTTCGTCTTGCATCACATAAACTTCCAATCAAATGTAAGTTTGTAAAACGAGAAGAAATTGGTGGTGAAACAAATGAAGGCTAATGAAATTCGTGATTTAACCACTGCCGAAATTGAACAAAAAGTAAAATCTCTTAAAGAAGAACTATTTAATCTACGTTTCCAGTTAGCTACTGGACAACTTGAAAATACAGCTCGCATCCGTGAAGTACGTAAGGCGATTGCTCGTATGAAAACAGTAATCCGTGAGAGAGAGATCGGCGTAAACAATCGATAAAGAGAGGAGGTTTTCTGAAAATGAGTGAACGGAACCAACGTAAAGTTTATACAGGACGTGTTGTATCTGACAAAATGGATAAAACAATCACTGTTCTTGTAGAAACATATAAAAAGCACTCACTTTACGGCAAACGCGTGAAATACTCTAAGAAGTTTAAAGCACACGATGAGCAAAATGAAGCAAAAATCGGCGATATCGTTCGCATTATGGAAACACGCCCACTATCAGCGACAAAACGTTTCCGTCTTGTTGAAGTCGTTGAGAAGGCTGTTATTATCTAATAAATGTTTCGGATACTATTTCCGAAGGGAGGTAAACCATAATGATTCAACAAGAATCTCGTTTAAAAGTTGCTGACAACTCTGGTGCAAGAGAAGTTTTAACAATCAAAGTTTTAGGTGGATCTGGACGTAAGACTGCTAATATCGGTGATATTATCGTATGTACAGTGAAACAAGCAACACCAGGAGGCGTTGTTAAAAAAGGTGAAGTTGTTAAGGCTGTAGTTGTTCGTACTAAGAGTGGTGTCCGCCGTCCGGATGGATCTTATATTCGTTTTGATGAAAATGCATGTGTAATTATCCGTGATGATAAGAGCCCTCGTGGAACTCGTATCTTCGGACCAGTTGCTCGTGAACTTCGTAACAACAACTTTATGAAAATCGTATCCTTAGCTCCGGAAGTTCTTTAATTATAAATGATTCGTAAACCAAGGAGGTGCGATTAAGATGCATGTTAAAAAAGGCGATAAAGTGATGGTTATCACTGGTAAAGATAAAGGGAAAACAGGTGTGATCCTAGCAGCTTTTCCTAAAAAAGACCGTGTAATCGTTGAAGGTGTAAACATCGTGAAAAAGCACTCTAAGCCTTCACAAGCTAATCCACAAGGTGGAATTGTTAACTTTGAAGCAGCTATTCACGTTTCTAATGTAATGTTATTAGACCCTAAAACAAACGAACCAACACGTGTTGGATATCAAGAAGTTAACGGTAAGAAAGTACGTGTAGCTAAAAAATCTGGTGAAGTTTTAGATAAATAGTCTTTAAATGAAGGGAGGTACACGACATGAACCGCCTAAAGGAAAAATTTGAAAAAGAATTGACACCTGCTTTAATGAGCAAGTTCAATTATAAATCAGTAATGCAAGTACCAAAAATTGAAAAAATCGTTATCAACATGGGTGTTGGTGATGCAGTTCAAAACGCAAAAGTATTAGATAATGCTGTTGAAGAACTATCAATCATCACTGGTCAAAAACCAGTTGTAACAAAAGCGAAAAATTCTATTGCAGGCTTCCGTCTTCGTGAAGGTATGCCTATCGGTGCGAAAGTTACACTTCGTGGCGAACGCATGTATCAATTTTTAGATAAACTAATTTCAGTTTCTCTACCACGTGTACGTGACTTCCGCGGGATCTCAAAGAAATCATTTGATGGTCGTGGAAACTATACACTTGGAGTAAAAGAACAGCTTATCTTCCCTGAGATTGATTACGATAAAGTAAGTAAAGTACGTGGTATGGATATCGTTATCGTAACAACTGCTAATACAGACGAAGAAGCTCGTGAACTATTAACACAATTCGGAATGCCATTCCAAAAGTAATCGCTAAAAGGGAGGCGAAAACGTGGCTAAAAAATCTATGATCGTGAAACAAAAGCGCACACCAAAGTTTGAAGTGCAAGCTTACACACGTTGCGAACGTTGTGGCCGTCCACACTCTGTAATTCGCAAATTCAAACTTTGCCGTATTTGTTTCCGTGAACTTGCATACAAGGGTCAAATTCCAGGCGTCAAAAAAGCTAGTTGGTAAACCCTAAATTGGGAAGGAGGTTAATATTATGGTAATGACAGATCCAATTGCAGATTTGCTTACTCGTATTCGTAATGCGAACATGGTACGTCACGAAAAATTAGAAGTTCCTGCTTCTAAAATCAAAAAAGAAGTTGCTGAAATTCTAAAGCGCGAAGGTTTTGTTCGTGATGTTGAATTTATCGAAGATAACAAACAAGGAATCATTCGGATCTTCTTGAAATATGGTGCAAACAATGAGCGTGTAATCACTGGTATTAAGCGTATTAGTAAACCTGGTTTACGCGTATATGCAAAAGCGAATGAGGTTCCTAAAGTACTTAACGGTCTTGGAATCGCAATCGTTTCTACTTCTCAAGGCGTTTTAACTGATAAAGACGCTCGTAACAAACAAGTTGGCGGAGAAGTATTAGCATACGTTTGGTAATATAAAGGCATGAATGGAGGTGCAAAAGAATGTCACGTGTAGGTAAAAAACCTATTGAAATTCCTTCTGGTGTAACTGTTACATTAGACGGAAATCATGTTACTGTTAAGGGTCCTAAAGGCGAGCTTACTCGCAGCTTTAACCCTGACATTTCAATCAATATCGAAGAGAACGTAATTAACATTACTCGCCCAACTGATAATAAAGAGCATCGTGCATTACACGGTACAACTCGTGCGTTATTAGCGAATATGGTTGAGGGTGTTTCAAAAGGATTCGAAAAATCTTTAGAATTAATCGGGGTTGGATATCGTGCCCAAAAACAAGGTTCAAAACTTGTTCTTAACGTAGGTTATTCTCACCCAGTTGAATTCGAAGCAGAAGAAGGTCTTGAAATCGAAGTTCCTTCAAATACAAAAGTTATTGTAAAAGGTACTAGCAAAGAGCGCGTAGGTGCACTAGCTGCTAATATCCGTGGTGTTCGTCCGCCTGAACCTTATAAAGGAAAAGGAATTCGTTATGAAGGCGAATATGTACGTAGAAAAGAAGGTAAAACTGGTAAGTAATGCAGCGTAAGCAATAAGAAAGGAGTGACCTCGGGTGATCACTAAGCCAGATAAAAATAAGGTACGTAAGAAAAGACATGCTCGTGTACGTTCTAAATTAAGTGGTACATCGACTCGTCCTCGTTTAAACGTATATCGTTCTAACAAAAACATTTACGCTCAGTTGATCGATGATTTAAATGGTGTAACTTTAGCTAGTGCTTCTACATTAGATAAAGATTTAAACCTTGAATCTAACAGCAATGTTGATGCAGCTCAAAAAGTGGGCGAATTGATTGCTAAGCGTGCAGTTGACAAAGGCTTTAAAGCTGTCGTATTTGATCGTGGTGGATACCTCTATCATGGACGTATTAAAGCTCTTGCAGATGCAGCTCGTGAAAACGGCTTAGAATTTTAATAGAAAAAGGAGGGACAAATAGATGCGTCATATTGATCCTAACAAACTTGAGTTAGAAGAACGCGTTGTTACAGTTAACCGTGTTGCAAAAGTTGTTAAAGGTGGACGTCGTTTCCGTTTCTCAGCACTTGTAGTTGTAGGTGACAGAAATGGTCATGTAGGCTTTGGTACTGGTAAAGCTCAAGAAGTACCTGATGCAATTCGTAAAGCGGTTGAAGATGCAAAGAAAAACTTAGTAGAAGTAACGATTGTTGGAACTACTATTCCACATGAAGTTATTGGCCGCTTCGGTGCTGGTCAAATTCTAATGAAACCAGGTTCTCCAGGTACTGGAGTAATTGCTGGTGGTCCTGTTCGTGCGGTATTAGAATTAGGTGGGGTTGCAGATATTACATCTAAATCACTTGGTTCAAATACTCCAATTAACATGATCCGTGCTACTATCGACGGTATCAAACAATTAAAACGTGTTGAAGAAGTTGCTAAATTACGTAATAAATCAGTAGAAGAACTGTTAGGATAAGGAGGGATTTTAATGGCAAACAAATTAGCAATTACCCTCACTCGCAGCTTGATTGGTCGTCCACAAGATCAGCGTGAAACAGTTAAAGCTCTTGGTTTGCGCAAAACGAATCAAACTGTTGAGCATGAAGATAATGCCGCAATTCGAGGTATGGTCAATAAAGTTGCTCATCTCGTAACAGTAAAAGAACAGTAATAGAATTTACTTATACAAGGAGGTGCCGACAATGAAACTTCATGAATTAAAACCTGCTGAAGGTTCTCGTAAAGAGCGTAATCGTGTAGGTCGTGGTATTGGTTCAGGTAATGGAAAAACTGCTGGTAAAGGTCATAAAGGACAAAATGCTCGTTCTGGCGGTGGAGTACGCCCTGGCTTTGAAGGTGGTCAAACACCTTTATTCCGTCGTTTACCAAAACGCGGTTTCACAAACATTAACCGTAAAGATTATGCAATCGTGAATCTAGATGCTCTTAATCGTTTTGAAGATGGTACTGAAATCACACCGGTTCTTCTTATTGAAACAGGAGTAGTAAGCAAAGAGAAAGCAGGAATTAAAATTCTTGCAAATGGTAAGCTTGAGAAAAAATTAACAGTCAAAGCTCACAAATTCTCCTCTGCTGCTAAAGAAGCTATCGAAGCTGCTGGCGGACAAACTGAGGTGATTTAATGCTAAAGACAATCTCCAATTTTATGCGTGTGGGTGATATAAGGAAAAAAATTATATTCACCCTTTTAATGTTAATTGTGTTTAGGATAGGGACATTTATCCCAGTTCCTGGTGTAGATGCTCGTGCATTAGAGGCAAATGATACTTCTGGCTTTTTTAGTATTTTAAATACTTTTGGTGGTGGAGCGTTGTATCAGTTCTCCATCTTTGCCATGGGTATCATGCCTTATATCACAGCATCAATTATCATTCAGCTATTACAAATGGATGTTGTTCCAAAATTTACTGAATGGTCAAAGCAAGGGGAAGTTGGTCGACGTAAGTTAGCACAATTTACTAGATACTTCACTATTATCCTTGGATTCATCGAAGCTCTTGGTATGTCATATGGATTTAATTCAATGACACAGGGTCAATTGATCAGTAATCCTGGTATAGGAACATATTTGACCATTGCCGTTGTATTAACAGCTGGTACGGCCTTTTTAATGTGGGTTGGTGAAGAGATTACAGCTAAAGGTGTAGGAAATGGTATTTCTATTATTATCTTAGCTGGTATCGTTGCCCGTATCCCTTCAGTTGTCCGTCAAATTTTTGAACAACAGCTAAGTAATGCTGGGAATCAGCTATTCATAAAAATTGTTGTTTTACTACTTATTGTGTTAGTTGTATTAGCAATTATCGTTGCCGTTGTATTTATTCAACAGGCATTAAGAAAAATTCCTATTCAATATGCACAACGTCTAGCAGGTCGTAATCCTGTGGGCGGTCAATCGACACACTTACCATTAAAAGTAAATGCAGCAGGTGTTATTCCAGTAATCTTTGCTGTTTCGTTTATCATTGCTCCTAGAACGATTGCATCCTTTTTTGGATCCAATGGTGTTACAGATACCATTCAATGGGTCTTTGACTATACGAAACCAGTTGGGATGATCATCTATGTTGCGTTAATTGTCGCTTTCACATATTTCTATGCGTTCGTACAAGTGAATCCTGAGCAGATGGCGGATAACCTCAAAAAGCAAGGTGGTTATATCCCTGGTATTCGTCCTGGTAAGAATACGAAAGAATATTTAACATCGGTGTTATATCGTTTAACATTTATTGGTTCTATATTCTTAGCTATTATATCAATCCTTCCAATTTTCTTTACAAGTGTTGCTGGCTTGCCACAAGCTGCACAAATTGGTGGAACGAGTTTACTAGTCGTTGTCGGTGTTGCTCTTGATACAATGAAACAATTAGAATCTCAACTTGTGAAACGTCATTATAAAGGCTTTATAAAATAAACTATAGTTTTAGGAACAAATATGTTCCTAAAACTAAATGAAGAGTCTGAGGGGGAAGTACTGGTGAATTTAGTCTTAATGGGCCTTCCCGGTGCCGGTAAAGGAACACAAGCCGAAAAAATCGTAGATAAGTATGCAATCCCTCATATCTCAACTGGAGATATGTTCCGTGCTGCTATGAAAGAAGGAACAGAACTCGGCTTACAAGCTAAATCGTTTATGGACAAAGGTGAACTCGTTCCTGACGAAGTAACAATTGGTATTGTCCGTGAGCGTTTAAGTAAAGATGATTGTCAAAAAGGCTTTTTGCTAGATGGATTTCCAAGAACAGTTCCACAAGCAGAAGCGTTAGAAGCAATTCTTCAAGACTTAAACAAAAAAATAGACTACTGCATTAATATTAGTGTGGATAAAGATATTTTGATGGGAAGACTTACAGGTCGTCGCATTTGCAAAAATTGTGGTGCAACTTATCATCTTGAATTTAATCCACCAAAAGAAGCTGGTGTTTGTGATCGTTGTGGCGGTGAACTTTATCAACGCGCTGACGATAATGAAGAAACTGTTCAAAATCGTTTAGAAGTCAATATTAAGCAAACTCAACCTCTTCTTGATTATTATGCGGAAAAAGGCTATTTAAAAACGATTGATGGCAAACAGGACATCAATAAGGTTTTTGCAGACATCGATGTATTACTTGATCCTATTAAATAATAGGGTTTATAATAATTGGATGTAATTGCTGAAAAATTTATTCGCAAGTTTGATGCAATTCCTTCATATAAAGGGTATAATGGTTGACGTGGTATTTGTTCTAAGTCTTATTTAGGATTATTGCACGATAATTCCAGGTCATTTACGCTAAATGAAGGTGACATTTTAACAATAGATATGAATGGAGTATAGTTGTTATTCTGACTCTATATGTATATATCCTGTTGGTAAAATAGATGAAGAGACGCGGGATGCTCGCGGATGTGACAGAGGATTCTCTATCTTGGCTTAAATGAGTTAAAGCCTGGTGTGCGTCTTTCGAACATCTCTCATGCGATTCAAACATTTGTAGAAAATCATGGCTTTTCTATCGTTCGCGAGTATGCCGGACATGGGATTGGTCAAGAATTACATGAAGACCCACTATTACCTCATTATGGACCGCCTACCATAGGCACTCGCGTAAAAGTGGTATAAGTTTATAGTCCATAAATGTAAGAAGAAGGGAGACGGGTTCGATGGCGAAAGACGATGTTATCGAGGTTGAAGGTACTGTTAGTGAAACATTGCCAAATGCAATGTTTAAAGTAGAATTAGAGAATGGCCACACTGTTCTCGCACATGTTTCCGGAAAAATAAGAATGCATTTTATTCGAATTTTACCTGGAGATAAAGTGACAGTTGAACTTTCTCCATATGATTTAACGCGCGGTAGAATTACGTATCGTTTCAAATAATAATGCACTCCGTACTGTTAAGGAGGTAAAACAGATGAAAGTCAGACCATCAGTCAAACCAATTTGTGAAAAGTGTAAAATCATTCGCAGAAATGGTAAAGTAATGGTTATTTGTGAAAACCCTAAACATAAACAAAAACAAGGATAATAATGAAGGAGGTGCGCATATTTTATGGCACGTATTGCAGGTGTAGACATTCCACGTGATAAACGTGTAGTGATCTCTTTAACTTATGTCTATGGTATTGGTAAACCAACTGCCCAAAAAATCTTAGCCGAAGCGGGGGTATCTGAAGATACTCGTGTTCGTGATTTAACTGAAGAAGAGTTAAATAAAATTCGTGATATCATTGACAAATTGAAGGTAGAAGGTGACCTTCGTCGTGAAGTTTCTTTAAACATCAAACGTTTAATGGAAATCGGTTCTTACCGTGGACTTCGTCATCGTCGTGGATTACCAGTTCGTGGACAAAACACGAAAAACAATGCACGTACTCGTAAAGGTCCTCGTAAGACTGTAGCAGGTAAAAAGAAATAATAAGTAAAGGAGGTTTCATAGTCGTATGGCACGTAAAACAAACACTCGTAAACGTCGTGTGAAAAAGAATATAGAAACAGGTATTGCACACATTCGTTCTACATTTAATAATACAATTGTAACTATTACAGATTCTCATGGTAATGCTCTTTCATGGTCTAGTGCCGGTGCTCTAGGTTTCAAAGGTTCTCGTAAATCTACTCCATTTGCAGCTCAAATGGCAGCTGAAACTGCAGCTAAAGCATCTATGGAACATGGAATGAAAACTCTTGAAGTAACTGTTAAAGGACCTGGTGCAGGTCGTGAAGCTGCTATTCGTGCGCTTCAAGCTGCTGGTCTTGAAGTAACAGCTATTAAAGATGTTACGCCGGTACCTCATAATGGTTGCCGCCCACCAAAACGCCGCCGTGTTTAATTTTTTCTGTATAGAATTTGTATCCATGTCAATAATGGGATATGATATGCATAAATTTTCAAAACAGAAATGATTAATCCAGTTGTTGTGCACAAACGGGAATGTAAACATGGGGAATTTCGGTTAGGTCGATAAAAATTTGTCTTGCCGGGGTTTCGACGTTTTGAAGGAGGGTAAATTGAATGATTGAAATCGAAAAGCCAAAAATTGAAACGGTTGAGGTCAACGATGACGCAAGTTTTGGAAAGTTCGTCGTAGAGCCACTTGAGCGTGGATATGGTACTACTTTGGGTAACTCCTTACGTCGTATCCTACTATCCTCACTTCCAGGTGCAGCTGTCACGTCTATTCAAATAGATGGTGTCATGCATGAGTTCTCAACAATTGAAGGCGTCGTTGAAGATGTAACATCAATTATTCTAAACATTAAAAAGCTAGCATTGAAAATATACTCTGACGAAGAAAAGACGCTTGAAATTGATGTGCAAGGAGAAGGAGTCGTAACAGCAGCAGATATTACACATGATAGCGATGTAGAAATTCTTAATCCGGATCTTTATATTGCTACGCTTGGAAAAAATGCTCACTTCCGCATGCGTATGTCAGCTGTAACTGGTCGCGGTTATACACCTGCTGAACAGAATAAACGCGAAGATCTTCCAATTGGAGTGATTCCGATTGATTCCATTTATACACCTGTACAACGTGTCAACTATCAAGTTGAAAATACACGTGTAGGTCAAGTGTCAAACTTTGATAAGCTTTCACTTGATGTATGGACAGATGGAAGCATTGGTCCAAAGGAAGCAATATCCCTTGGTGCAAAAATTCTTACTGAGCACTTAAATATTTTCGTTGGATTAACTGATGAAGCACAAAATGCTGAAATCATGGTTGAAAAAGAAGAAGATCAGAAGGAAAAAGTTCTTGAGATGACTATTGAAGAGCTTGATCTCTCCGTTCGTTCTTACAACTGCCTAAAACGTGCAGGAATCAATACTGTTCAGGAATTAGCTAATAAGACTGAAGAAGATATGATGAAGGTACGTAACTTAGGTCGTAAGTCTTTAGAGGAAGTAAAAGCAAAGTTAGATGAACTTGGCTTAGGCTTACGTAAAGACGATTGATATTACGATATAAAATATAATAACTTCAACAAGGGAGGGAAACTTCATGTCTTACAGAAAACTAGGACGTACTAGTGCGCAACGTAAAGCGTTACTTCGCGATTTAACAACAGATCTTATCATCAACGAGCGCATCGAAACGACTGAAGCTCGTGCGAAAGAGTTACGCTCAGTTGTTGAGAAAATGATTACTCTTGGTAAACGTGGTGATCTTCATGCACGTCGTCAAGCTGCTGCATACATTCGTCATGAAATTGCAAATGCAGAAACAAACCAAGATGCTGTTCAAAAATTATTCGCTGATATCGCTCCACGTTATCAAGAACGCCAAGGTGGATATACTCGTATCATGAAACTTGGACCTCGTCGTGGTGACGGTGCACCAGTAGTAATTATTGAATTAGTGTAATAAAATATTTATTCTAAAAGGGCAGGACAGTTAGTTATAACTGCTTCTATGCCCTTTTTTTTACAAAACTCATTTCTAGAATTTTGTAAAACTAGATTTATGTAAATTCATTATTCAAATATGAATTTAAATAATGCGATGTATTGAAGCTAATAGAGTGTTACGATGGGTAGACATTGTCTATTACGTCTAGCTCCTTGCATCCCTCTCCATCTCTATTTTATATAGAGAAGTTTGTGACCAGGGAAGTGTTGATTTCCCCAGGAGAGGGGTGCAGGCTTTTTTATTTTGTATCTTTATTAAGGGTATTTTTGATTAGGTTGTTGTTCATGAGGGTAGGCATCTTAATACAACTGATATAAGTTTGTTTCATCTTATCGACAAGTCGAGTCAGTGATATCTTTAAAAATGAGGAGAAAAATAGTTATTGCATTTATAGATGATTATCTTGTTGTAAGGGGGCTTGGAAATGGTGAGACAGATTATTTCTATTGAACATGTTTTCTATCGTTATCCAGGACAAGATCCATATGTTCTAAAAGATATATCATTATCCATCAATGAAGGGGAATGGTTAGCGATTGTGGGGCATAATGGCTCAGGCAAGTCAACTTTGGCTAAGATGCTTAATGGTCTGCACTATCCAGAAAAAGGGGAAGTTAGGATAGATACTTTTCCATTAACAGAAGAAACAGTGTGGGAGATTAGAAAACAAATAGGTATGGTTTTTCAAAATCCTGATAATCAGTTTGTTGGAACAACTGTACAAGATGATGTGGCTTTTGGTTTGGAAAATAACGGGGTCCCACAAAATATTATGGTGGAGAGAGTAAATCATGCCTTGGAAAGAGTAAATATGCATTCGTTTCTCGATCAAGAGCCACACCATTTATCAGGTGGACAAAAACAAAGGGTAGCTATTGCTGGAGTCATTGCTCTACAGCCCAAAGTAATCATTTTGGACGAGGCCACTTCTATGCTTGATCCTAAGGGGCGTAAAGAGGTTTTGGAGACCATATTTGAGTTGAAAGAGGAATTAGGACTAACGGTTATATCCATTACACATGATCTGGAAGAAGCATCAAAGGCTGATCGCATTGTTGTGTTAAATAAAGGTGAAGTTTATAACGAAGGAACTCCGATGGAGATCTTCCAAATGCAAGAAGAATTAATTGAGCTAGGATTAGATATTCCCTTTTCAATTAAAATGGGCAAAGAGTTAGAGAAACAAGGGTTTACATTAGAGAAAAATTACTTAACGGAAAATGAATTGGTGGATGCACTATGGACATTACACTTGAACAAGTAGAGTACAGATATCAGGCAAATACACCTTTTGAAAGACTAGCTATCAAAAATATCAATCTCATTATCCCTTCAGGAAAATTTATTGCAATTATTGGACATACTGGATCTGGTAAGTCCACCCTTTTACAGCACTTAAATGCTCTATTACAGCCAACTAATGGCATAGTAAAAATTGGGGAAACAGTGATTCATTCAGATAAAAAGGAAAAGGCACTTCGTCATGTTCGTCAAAAGGTAGGAATTGTTTTTCAATTTCCGGAGCATCAACTATTTGAGGAGACTGTTGAAAAGGATATATGCTTTGGACCGATGAACTTTGGTGTGAGTAAGGATGAGGCAATAAAGCGTGCAAAGGAATTAATTGTTCAGGTTGGTTTAACTGAAGAGACTTTGTCAAAATCACCATTTGATTTATCAGGTGGGCAGATGCGCCGTGTGGCAATTGCTGGGGTTTTAGCAATGGATCCTGATGTATTAGTTCTTGATGAACCAACTGCAGGATTAGACCCAAGGGGTCGAAAAGAAATTATGGATATGTTTTATCAACTTCATAAGGAAAAGGGCCTGTCAACTGTACTTGTCACCCATAGTATGGAGGACGCAGCGAAGTATGCAGATGAACTTGTTATCATGCATCAAGGGGAGATTAAACGTAGAGGGACACCTAGAGATATTTTTTCAAATCCAGATGAATTAATTTCATTAGGATTGAACGTGCCCGATGTTGTCCATTTTCAATATTTGCTTGAAGAAAGAATGAACAAACGGCTCGGAAAAACTTGCTTAACGATTGAGGAACTAGCGAGTGTTCTCAAGGAGTTCAACATTAGGGGTGAACGACCATGATGGAGAAAATGATTATTGGTCGTTATGTTCCGACAGATTCGATGATCCATCGACTTGATCCACGTTCTAAATTGATTTTTGTCTTTGCTTTTATTTGTATAGTGTTTTTAGCTAATAACTTAGTAACTTATGGGATTTTAGTGGTCTTTACCATTCTTCTTATTTTGCTTTCTAAAATACCCTTTAGTTTCTTTTTAAAAGGATTGAAGCCGATACTATGGTTAATTCTATTTACCTTGTTTTTACATCTTTTCTTTACAAAACAAGGTAGTTTGATTTTTCATTTAGGCTTTGTAAAAATCTATGAAGAAGGTGTAAGGCAAGGGGTTTTTATTTCTCTCCGCTTTATGCTATTAATTTTCGTAACTTCCTTGATGACATTAACAACAACACCAATTTCATTAACGGATGGATTAGAAACTTTATTACATCCTTTAAAGAAAATAAAATTTCCTGTTCATGAGCTTGCTTTGATGATGTCTATTTCATTGCGCTTTATTCCTACATTAATGGATGAAACAGATAAGATAATGAAGGCACAAATGGCAAGAGGAGTGGACTTCTCTGGTGGTCCTATTAAAGATCGAGTAAAGGCAATTATTCCTTTACTTATCCCACTTTTTATTAGCTCGTTTAAACGTGCTGAGGAATTAGCGATTGCAATGGAGGCAAGAGGATACCGAGGGGGAGAAGGCAGAACGAAGTTTCGATTACTAGCTTGGAAAAAGGCTGATTGGGTAGTCTTATTCATTCTATTTGCCTTAGCAGGAGTTTTAATTATTTTTAGAGCGTGAGGGAAGAGCCATGCTTAGATATAAATGTACAATCGCCTATGATGGTTCAGGATTTTCAGGGTATCAAATTCAGCCAAAAGGTCGAACGGTACAGGGAGAGCTTGAAGCGGCGTTAAAACGTATTCATAAGGATGAGGATATCCATGTAACGGGTTCAGGAAGGACGGATGCAGGGGTTCATGCAGTGGGGCAAGTGATTCATTTTGATTCTCCTTATAATATTCCTATTGACCGATGGCCCATTGTTTTAAATAGTGCGTTACCTGACGATATATCCGTTCAACATATTGAAGAGGTAAGTTCTGATTTCCATGCAAGATATTCAGTTATTCAGAAGGAATATCGGTATAAGGTTTATACTGGAAAGATACGGGACCCGTTTAGCAGGAATTATGCATATCATTTTCCTTATGAAATAAATGAGGATCAAATGAGGCAAGCGAGTCAATATTTAATTGGGACACATGATTTTACGAGTTTTTGTTCAGCAAAGACAGAAGTAATAGATCGTGTTCGAACCATTAATGAAATCAGCTTTATTCGGTCAAATCATGAATTAGAGGTTAGGTTTATTGGAAATGGTTTTCTTTATAATATGGTACGAATTCTAATGGGAACGTTGTTAGAAGTTGGTATTGGAAAAAGAAATCCTGAAGAAGTTCCTATAATACTCGAGAAAAAAAATCGGGTAAATGCTGGAAAAACAGCTCCTTCTCAAGGACTGTATTTGTGGAAGGTTTACTACGAGTAAATTCTTTAGTTTCCATTTCCAGCTATCCTCAACATATTTTATCGATATGTTAAATAACGGATTTTCCTGGAAATATTTAAAGTTTTTTTTCTTTTTAGGAAAGTCTAATGCGGCTTTTCATACGAGTTAGAAGAAACTAGTCTTCTTAGCTAGTGCTAAAACAACTAATCCAGGTGTAACATCTTCTTGACATTGACTTAATAAAAAGATATTATTACCTATGGTATGTTATTTAACCCCACAAATAAGCCCCGGAAACTTATCTGTGTAAAAATAAATACGGTAGAATTTAATTTTTTATTTTAGGAGGGTAACTCAATGCGTACTTATATGGCTAATGCTAATACTGTAGAACGTAAATGGTACGTTGTGGATGCTGAAGGTAAAACTTTAGGTCGTTTAGCAAGTGAAGTAGCATCTATTTTACGTGGTAAACATAAACCAACATTCACACCGCATGTTGATACTGGTGATCATGTCATCATTTTAAATGCTTCAAAAATCGAATTAACTGGTAAAAAATTATCTGATAAAATTTATTACCGTCACACTCAATTTGCAGGCGGTTTAAAAACTCGTACTGCAGGTGAAATGCGTACAAACTATCCTACGAAAATGCTTGAATTAGCAATTAAAGGCATGCTTCCAAAAGGATCTTTAGGTCGTCAAATGATCAAAAAATTACATGTATATGCTGGAGCAGAGCATAAGCATGAAGCACAAAAACCAGAAGTGTACGAACTTCGCGGATAATTAATAAGGGAGGGTATTATTTTGGCACAAGTTCAATATTACGGTACAGGACGTCGTAAAAGCTCTGTAGCGCGTGTACGTTTAGTTCCTGGTAACGGAAAAATCGTTATCAATAATCGTGATGTAGCAGACTACATTCCATTCGCAGCTTTAATCGAAGTAATTAAACAACCATTAAACGCAACTGAAACTTTAGGTAACTATGATGTTTTAGTGAACGTTAATGGTGGTGGTTTCACAGGTCAAGCTGGAGCAATCCGTCATGGTATCGCTCGTGCATTATTGCAAGCTGATCCTGAATACCGCACAACTTTAAAACGTGCAGGATTATTAACACGTGACGCTCGTATGAAAGAACGTAAAAAATACGGTCTTAAAGGCGCTCGTCGTGCACCTCAGTTCTCAAAGCGTTAATCAATTCCTTATTGCATCAACGTTTACAAAGGTTTTTTGGTTCAAGTTGGTTCAAATCAACTTGTACCTTATAAAGCACTTAACAGATTTAAAGCATCGGCATCTTGCTGGTGCTTTTTTTCTGGCATTAATTCTAGATAATAATTTTGTGTGGTTTGTATATTTATATGTCCTAATCGTTTGGATACATAAGCAATATCTATATCTTGAGCAAATAAAAACGATGCATGCGTATCTCTTAAACCGTGAAAGGTAGTTCTTTTAATGTTTAATTCCGTTAATAACACGGCTAATTGTTCCGATTGTTTAAAGCCACCAAAGCCGAAAATATAACCATTCTCTTCAACGGGAATTTGACGAATAAGCTCATACACTTCTTTGTTGATAGAAACATCACGTTTAGCATTCTGTGTCTATGAGGTGTCATCAGAAGTAGGACTGATCGAATGTCTAACTTCTATTCCGTATTCATAAGGGCTGTATTCGTAAAGGTTCTCCGGTCGAATTGCTAGTAGCTCTCCACGTCGCATACCTGTTTCTAATGCAAGTAAGTTAAATTCATCTTCAGAATGCTGTAAAAGGTAATTACGAAGCTTTTTAAAGTCAGTTATAGATAAAGCTTTGTTTCTTTTAGGTGGGTTTTCTCCACGTGTTTTTACCAAACGAGCAAAATCATTTGCAATATAACCACGAGCATATGCATCACGTAATGATGTTTTTATTTTTAGAAGCACCTCATGTGTTGTTTTTCGAGAATGTGTCTTGGCATATTCATCTATTTTCTTCTGAACAACAATATCATTTAAATCTTTTAATTGGATATCCTGAAATAGGTTTCTAATAACTCCCAAAGTACGAACATAATTTTGAAATGTCGATTCTTTAACGTCATTTACCTTTACAAGATAAATCCAGTTCTCGAAGAAATCAGCAAATGTTGTTGTTCTGTGGGCAAGTTCTTTACCTTCTCCTTTCGCTAATTCCATTTCTAAAGCCCAAAGTTCGGCTTCTCTTTTTGTTGGAAAAGTTTTAGAAAGTTTTTTGTGTTTACCATGTTTGTATAGAGAAACTTGTGCTCGATATGAATTCCCTCTTTTTATAATACTAGCCATACTATCAATTCCCTTCAAAAAAATAGTTGATAGATTAAACCGAGTGTTTTTCAATAAATTCTATTAAAGATTTCATTGTGTATCGTTCATGTCGACCAATCATGAAACGGTCAAGTTCCCTGTGCGGGCGCTATTCTGGAATAAGGGGGGTTGTACATCAATTGGTAAGCGTAAAATAATCCCCACCTGCTATTAGATGGGGATTTCGTGTACACTTTATTTAGATTTATTTGGTACACGGCACTCCTGTGGAAGTGTCGTTAATGGACTTAAATTTATATTTTCGAAAGTAGGGAAGAAAAATGATTGAATTAAGAAAGATAACCCACGATAATTTTGAGGCAGTGTTGAAGTTAAGCATAACAGATGAGCAGAAAGGAAATGTGGATTCCAGCATATATTGTTTGGCTAAAGCCTATGTAAAGATACTCAACGACGAAAAACCACCTATGATCTTCGCTATATGCAACAATGATGAAGTCATAGGATATGTCGATATTGGATTTTATAAACTGGCGGAAAGTTCAATTTTATGTGAAAAATATGGAGATAAATCTACTTATGGACTTAATCGCTTTATGATTGATAAAAAGCATCAAGGCAAAGGATTTGGCAAACAAGCAATGATGAAAGTTATTGATTACATAAAGTCGTTTCCACAAGGAAAAGCCGATGCAGTTGCTACATCATATTGGATGGTAAACGAAGCCGTCCGGAAGTTGTTTGCGTCTGTCGGTTTCGTTGAAACAGGAGCAATATGGGACGGACAAACAGGGGGTAATTGGAATGCAGAAAGAAAAGATATAGAGTATGCAGAAGTAGGTGCCAGACTCGGATTATAAAGCTAATAAGTTAGGTGCCTGGCTCTGGACTTCTTTGATAAATCACTCGCACTTTGTTCCCTGATCAGATCCTGCCACTGGGCTTTATGTATTTCGTGTTTCGATGTTTTCATAGTTATCAAATTATCATCTCCCTACTGTTCTAATGTTGACAAAGTGTGTTGCCAACATTATTTGCCGTAATAGGGCGCGATTGTGGAACAAACAACGCCCTATTCTGGAAAGCAAGTTAATAGTGTATTCAACTAACATCAATCACTTTGGTTCAAATTGGTTCAAGTAATGTCAATTTCAATCCTTTTTCATACACTTTTATCCATATAACAATTCCCAAAATGTTGATATTAATGGATTACGATGTATTCAATGCACTTAGAATTTATCTGTATATTCCTCAAAACGTTAAAACCTTGTTGTATCAAGGCTTTCGCCCATTTGGAGATTATCCCCAAATGGGAGTTTTTTATATAAACATTTTTACTAATGGTGTCTTTGTTCAAGTAACTCGCCAAAGGTTTACTCAAAGTACCGTCTGTATCTTCTGTGATGTGAGTGTAAATATCCATCGTATCCCCGAAATCCACCTATGACGTTCCCACTTTTGCTTCAAGCGGAAGCTAACCGTTCTCTATCCGTTATACATACTCCTGGGGATCCGAATTTGCAGAATCCTTGAGCTCAAGTTCCTTAATCAACAGATCGTGCATTCGTTTTGTCTTCCGCCGAAATTTTTTTTCTTCCTCGAATTCTTCAAGAGCCATTTATCAAAGATTGGTTTCACTGGATCCATAACAGGTGCTTATCTCTTTTGTTTCACAGATTGAGAAGGTTTGAAATCTTCCATAATGGAGTGCTTCATCTTTTTTATACATAAATTAGCTGCCTTTTTCTACATTTCAATCGAGCCATAAACACATTAGAAAGCTGAAGAACTTTTTTCCTCACCATTTCTTCCATTTTTGTAACGGGGTGTGCTTTGACAAATAAGAGGCTGTGATTGGTTCGACTTTCAGTTTACATTTAACCTTTAATGATTAAGTAACCAGTTTTAAAGGTAGGTACCTTGGAGTAAAGATTACAGGGAGGAGCAGAGCAGCTTCTTGGGGAAATAAATAGCAATTGGGGTGAATCTGATTTTACATATTTCAAAAATAAAATTAGAAGAGCTAAATAAGTAGGTCAGATTTCTTGTTTTTTTTCCAAAGATTAGATGCATTGATTAGTGAAGAAGAAAAACGGTATATGCTTAAATGTGAAGGAATTCGAGGATTTCACGAAGAATTATACAATATAGGATTTCTCCTTGTAATTAATTGGATGAGTTGGTTGAATCAAAATGAAGTTTATAAGAATAGAGCAAACGATATAGAAGAGCCTGTAATGAAGGCAGACTTAGATACTCTTCGAAAATTGATGAAACGTTATATACGTGGAGATATTCAACGACATAATAATAAACGGACATGTAACAAAAATAATAGATTAGCAAACGACATGGTTACGAATATAGGAGAAGCGAACTTTTGAGTGTTCCCTTTGAAAAGATCAGAATTGACTTTTTTAACTCTTCAACTACTTCACACCTCCTATTGGAAAAGTGGAGAAAAGTACAATGGAAAAGAGATTTCCTCATTGTCCGCTAGTTTTTCTGCAAGCTACACTAGGGGAGAACATCGCTTTTAGTCGTGTTCCAGTATAGTAGTTCTTTTAAAGCTAAGGAGGGACACAAATGAGTAACATACACTCTCAAAAATGCAACTTAAATATATGGTATTACCTACCTGATGAAATATGGGATAAAGTAACTACTTTATATGAGAGTATGCCGGGTTGGATCGGATATAAAAATGGAATCCCCTATTGGTTCGGTCAGGAAGATGATGAGGTCTTTATTATGGCATCTGTTGAACCGAGTGGATTATCATTTTATGCACAGCTGAGTAATAGTGAGTGGAGTTCTTGGATAGAGAAATTTAAATTGGAAACGACAAAATTAGTAGGATTTGAGGTTGGTGAACCAGAAGACGGATTTATCTAACTCTGCGTATTGCCGATTATAAAAAAACGAATTAATGAATATTCATAGAAATAAAAGTTATAAAGCCCTTGCTTCTTATAGCACCGTATTCCCGCATCAAGGGGGAATTTGTAATAAGAAATGAAAGAAGGCTAAGTTCTCATCGAACAGAAATAGATGACCATAACGTCTATTTGAAACTGGATGAAGCGGTTGTTAACGAGCGCATACTTGTCCAAAGAAGGAGAAATTTATTTGTCTTCTTATAAAAATTTAAAACTTCAAGTCGTTAACATGCATCAAGGATCAAGATGGAAATGTAGTAACTACTATCAGATAGACATTGTCTTTCCCATACATACGGAATTTACATAATTTCAATGGAGAAAAACAAGATAAAAAAAGCGAGCGACATCTCTTGGCAATTTGCTGTATTTCATTCCAGAACTATTGTTAAGTTATTTCGTGCCCAATGTTTACAATGAATATATTGATGAGTATCAACCATCTTTGATCTTCTCATCTGATTGGAGTGACTGTTTTGAAATATTTAAAAGATATACAGGAGCCAGGGATGGGGACCTGGTATTTTGAAATTGATAACGACGGTGTGGCATATAGACAGATGGTTTATCATGATGATGGCACGTGTATCACATCGAATCGAAAGCATAATTTCTATCATTTCATGCTGGCAGAACATCCACTGAATACGCAGGAATCCTATTACAAGGAGATTAATCAGGCGGAGTTTGAGGAACTGTGGTACGAGCAGCTTCAACTCGGTTTGGAAGACTGGCGTCGCACCAAAAGTCTGTTTCCTGTTGGGACTCGAGTGGAGGGGTATATAGAAGCTTTTTTTCCACAAGGTACTTTGATTAACTTAATGGAAACTCAGGCCGTAGGTATAACGGACACATCCGCCTTGCAATCCGAAACCCCTGCTGAATGGATGTACCCACGCTATCGAGTGATCGCCGAAGTATCTGGATACGATGAAGTTAATTATTGGGTCCTTCTTACCCGTGCTGAAGTTATAGGAAGTCAGCTTGAAGAAGCGGGACATATGTAGAGGGGAGTACTCTTGAATTGGAAGGAAGTTAGTAAGACAGATGATCTTTCACTGGTACAGAAGGCAGCAGCTGAACTGGATGTGAATGAACGAGATGAGCGGGGGAGAACACCGCTAATGCTTTTTTTAACCAATCGAATGCCTGTTCAGGCGATAGAAATATTGATTGAGCATGGAGCAGAACTTGAAGCACAAGATAAACTTGGTGATACACCACTTAAAAAGGCTGTAAAGTTTAAGCAAATTGAAGCGCTGTTAAAGCTCATCGAAGCTGGGGCCAAACTGGACTCGCCACTGGGCATTTTAGCTACCGCTTGGAATGCAGCCCGGAAAGATAAAAAGCTCGCTGACCTACTGCTCGATACCAAAGGAGCCGTTCGCCTATCTCTGACACTGGAGGAGCAAAGGTTTGTTGATGAGGTTTTGTATGAGGAGTCTCAGAACAAGATGTGCGATAAGATAGAAGGAATAAATTCTCCGGAATTATTACATGCCATTGTGAACGAATATAACTGGGATGATGGCCCAGAACCGATGCTGTCCGTTTTTCATAATCCAGCCACTCCAGAGATTACACTTCTCGACATGTATGAATTGTTGGACGGGGATTATTGGATGGATAGGGGGAATTCTTTTGATAAGCTGAACACGGAAGAAGAGAAACGTTTTAAAGAACTTGCTGTTGCACTGAATGAAAGATTAGAGCGGAACCTCCACTAAAAAATGAATGATAAAGACCAAAAGGGAACAAAAGAAGAAGGCTCGCTTTGAAAGCGAGCTCTTTTCATTAGTAGGCAAGAACGTGATCTGCAACTTGATCAAAGATTATGCTTCTTTTAACCTAATCATTACTTCCTCTGCATATGAATCGGTAAACCGAATAATCCCGTGATTCTGTACAATCCGTCCTTCCTTGATGCGGTGGTCAAGCCAATCTGTAATGAAGGAGGGAGCATATCCGCCTTGACTGAATTCTCCGCCAAAAGCAATTATGTTCTGGTAGGCTGCCATATATTGTTCGCGACTGGTGTCTGGATAAGACTTCGTATATAACCAAAACTGCACATCATACATGACATACGATAATTCATCTGCATGAAAAGAAAAATGGCCTTTCTCTTCGACAATCCCTGTACATAATCTGCGGATTTTCTGTACAATCTGATCTACTTCGGTTACCCGACAGCACAGCTCCTCCAGCAGTGGAGAAAATTTACCGTGTGCTACTTTATCCAGGTCTTTTTCTTTATCTTCTTCAGAAGTATCATATTGTTCTTCGCTAACTAAGCCTTTTATAAACTCCTCAAAATTCTCGGCAAGGAAGGTAATCTCATAATCATCTTCTTGATCGACATGAACAACTTCGGGTTCACCATCCTTACCGCATGCTCGGTAGTCTAACATGACTACATCATGACCGGCTGAAGGACAATCACAGATTACCACGCCAATGTCAGGATATCCCCACTCCTCAATCATAAACGGACTACCCAGATCCCCACACAGTGAATAGCTTTTCTTGCGACCAATCCCCATAATCCCTGTAATGGCAATATGATCCTCCGCCCAGGAAGTTGGCTCCGATGTTGGAAAGTTGGTGTTCCTTGGCACTCCACCATTCTGATGCTTCATCAGATGAATATAAGAGGATGGAAGCTTGTAACCAAGCTCTTTCTCGATCGAATTAATTAGTTCATCTGTAGGTGGCTCAGATTGATAAGATTCTCTTGCATACTCGCTGTCCTCCCAGAAATCAGCTAAAAACGTATCAGAAAAAAGAATCTTTTCCTTTACCGAACTGCCACGTTCCATGGAAGCTTTCTTCTTGGCAAGCCGGATTTCTTCTCTTTTCTGCTTCTCTGCTTTATGAATGCTCTGTCTTAAAAAGTATTCCGTACTTTGAACACCAGGCTCTAATTGAGCAGACCTGGTGAAAACTTGAGCTGCTTCCTCATATTGCTTTAAATAAAAAAGAGCATAGCCTACCCGATAATGCCAGATAGAATCCTGTTTGCCAGCCTCAGAAATTTTATCAAATTGAGAGAGCGCTTCTTCGTAATGCCCCAAATTGTTATAGGCTCTGCCCAAAAGGCTGATCGATTCATAGTCCCGTTCTTCATCAGTAATTGCTGAAAGCAAATCGACAATTTGCTGATGTTTATCTGCTTCATGCCACTCATTCAATTGCTCAATAAGCCCTTGTTCCATTTCTACCTCCAGTGATTTATAAAATAACTTCAAATGTATTCGGTAGCCTCTACCTTTAAAATAGTAACATCGATAAATGAAGGTTTCTAGAACTTCCCCATATTTTACAATTAAGTTGAATTTATAAATTGGATTTGCATAGGTCATGGGCCCTGTTGCTTTTACAAAAGGAAAAAACTATACAAAAACAGCCTAAATAAAAGAAAGCTCATATAAGAGAACCAACTAGAAAGCCCCTGTAGATGCGACTACAGGGGCTTATTATGAATAATATTAATTTTTTTCAAGCTTTGGAAAGTTATTTGCTTGATGAAATGGACATTTCGATAATGTTGTATCATCGTCACGAAGAAAATACTGTTTCCATTCATAATTATTTATAGAACCAAAGCTATTTAAATCAGGGTGTACTCCGATGGAATCATATTTTAAAAGCCTCTTTCGAATCTGTTTAGTGATCCCTTTGGCACGTGTCGGCAATTGATTAAATTCTTGGAGAACCCAGCGTGGAGTGATGGCAAGCATCATTCCATCAAAGTGTCTACTTTGTCGCTTTTCATGTGCAGGTGTAGCGCAGTACATAAAATACTTCTCCCCATTGTAGCAAAATTCCCAATAGGGATGATGTGGATCATTAGGTATCTCTATTGGCCAATCCATATGGTCCATTCTATTTAAGCTATTAAGATGTTGCCAAAATAATTTTTCATAATCTTGAACTGTATATGTTGCTTTTAAATCCTCAGACGTTTCAAAAAAGACGATAAGTGATGTGTAATTTCCAATCTCCCTTGAAATTTCAGAGTACGTACTTAATATTTTTGCAAGTTCATGTATTGTGGTTGTTTCTCTCGGGTCACCGATAAAGCAGTACCGTAATTGGTTTAGTGAGAACCCAATGGTGGCAGGGATGCATGGAAATGGTTTTGATTTATCTTTCATTTTTTTCGAAAATTTCATCAGAGTTTCTTTTTCCCATTCATTGAGTTGATCTCTTTGAGAGGGATCATCCATATATATCCCTTTCATTTTGTCACCTCCCATAGCTAAAGTATTCATGCAATATGGGAAGGTGAAGATTATCTAGTTATGTGTGTAGTTTTACCTTTAATAAAAAAACCGAGTGTTGTTTAACTGAACTGCACCCTGTCAAGTAGACAGTATAAAAAAATAAAATTAGGCAATGGCCTTAGTTCGATATTCTATCGGGCTAAGGCCATTAAATTTGGCTTGTAAACGGTCTTGATTATAAAACTTTATATAATCTTTGATATCCTTTTGAAGCTCCTCAAAGGATTGATAATGATGAAGATAATATCTTTCTACTTTCAAAGTCCCCCAGAATGATTCCATGCATCCATTATCAATACATTTTCCTACTCTAGACATACTGTGGATAAGATGGTTTTTTTCGATTATCCTTTTAAATCCATTTGATGTATATTGAAAGCCACGGTCACTATGAATTAAACGTTGCTCATCATGTAAAGGATTCTTCGTTAAGGCACCTTTGATGGTTTTAAAGACTAAATTATTATCATTTCGATGTCCCAATACAAAGGATACGATAGAATTGTCATACAGGTCTAAAATAGCGCTTAGATAGGCCTTTTGACCATTCCCATATTTTAATTCTGTTATATCAGTTACCCATTTTACATTTGGGTGTACTGCCGTAAATTCTCGGTTCAAGATATTCTCTTCCACGTTATTATCAGATGGGCGATGATCCCATTTCTTTTTCCGTCGTATCTTTGATTGTAGGCCAACTAATCGCATTAAACGATGAATTCGTTTTGTGTTATAATGCTTATTCATTTTCCGATTGAGATTCATGGTAATACGTCGATAACCGTATATTCCATCCACCTTTTGATAAATCGCTTTAATTTCTTTAAGTAATCCGCGATTTTCGCGTTCCTGATCCGTTTCCTTTCGATTGACCCATTTATAGTATGAAGACCGATTGGTATGACTTATTGTACAAAGGAGCTGAATAGGGTAATTCATTCTTTCATTTAATTCCCGTATTGCACAATAAGCGACTTCATTCCGAACCTTGCTTAGTACCGCCTTCTTTCGATTTCCTCCAACTTTTTTAAAAAAGCATTTTCAGCTTCCAATCGATAATTTTTTGCTTCTAATTCCTTAATCTTTATCCTTAATTTCTCTTGTTCTGACATTTCTTCTTGAGGTTTCTTTCTTCCACGGTGATCCCGTAGGGACTCTGGTCCATCTGCTTCATATTTTTTTGTCCAACTGTATATTTGCTGGTAGCTAATTTGGAATTTCTTCATGACAGCTGAATAGTCATGGCCATTCTTTATACAAAAATGAACTGCCTCCACTTTCTCCTGGAAAGACAATTTTCTAGAATGAATCATAAGGGATTCCCCCTGACTTGTTTGTCTCGTTTCCTTATGATTATTATAGTTCTTTATCCAACCCCTGAGGGCGCCACGGCTCACTTTATGCCTTCTACATATTTCCAACATGGAATAATCACCAGATATATAGTCTTGAATTGCCCTTAATCTTATTTCATCCGAGTATTGTTTCCATCTGCGTGATTCCTTTAAACCATCAATACCATATAATTCATATTTATCTTTCCAGCTATGGAGTGTGGATTTAGATATTTTATATTCTTTTATCAAACTGCTGGGGCTCATTTCCCCCTCTATGTATTTCATTAAAATTTGATATTTCTCCTCGGTAGAATATTTACTTCTTTTTGACATAAAAAATCCCCCTAGAGTAACGACAGATTTTTGTTTTTTCATCTGTCCACTTTAAGGGGAGCATATCAAACTGAACTACACTCGGTATTTATTTACAAAAGCAACAAACGATACGAAACCTTCTTGTTTAAAAGTGTAAGAAAATTCGAAGTGACACCGGTAGAGTAGGTTGAGTTCTATACAGTAATTCTGATACGGTCACACATTCGTACCCTTCCTTTTTGAACACAGCTAAAATTTTATCTAAAGCTTCTACTGTTTGTGTTCTGTTTCCTCCAGAATCATGAAGGAGAATAATATCTCCTGGCTTTGTATCTGAAATCACATTATGAATAATCTTCTTTGTACCGGGCTGACTCCAATCTTTTGTATCCTGATGCCACCCCCACATAATGACATAATTATCGTTTTTTAGAGCTGTTTTAACGATAGTATCGTTGTAGTATCCTCCAACAGGACGAAAGAGAGAAGGGGTATATCCGGTAATGCTGTATATAATGTTGTAGGTCTTTTTGATTTCCTGTTCTAATTTTGTTGCAGAAACATGTATATCATAATCATGCTGGTAGGTATGATTTCCTATCTCATGACCTGCATCCACTTGTTTTCTTATAATGTCTGGATACTTTTCAGCATTCTTACCAATTACAAAAAATGTAGCTCTTGCGTCGTATTTTGCTAATATATCTAAAATCTGTGGTGTATAAAGTGGATGAGGTCCATCATCAAATGTGAGTGCTACCAATTTTTCCTTTGAATGTACCTCCCAGAAGACTCGTCCTGTTTTTTCAAATTCAAAGCGTCCTTTTGAATCTGCTAGTACTTCAAAATGGCCTTGTAGTGAGATTAACGTAAGACAAAGAATGAATAATAAGCATCTCATAATAACGTCTCCTATCTAAATGTCCTTCCTTAGTTTATGTCGATTCCTCTAGAATATGAAAAAACAATCTACACCACTGCTCATGGGGTAAGTACAAGCTTTTCTTTATATGGTAATGATTGACGCTAATAAGGTGAATTAGAAAGTGGGGTTAGTTGAAAAATAGGAAATGGGAGGAGTGAAATTGAATGAATGTAATTACAAGCTTTAATGCAAAAAGACGGGAAAGACAGATCAAGTATGAAAGAAAACTCTTAAAAGAGTTATCAATACAAAGCTTAAAGAAAAGTGTGCAGGAATACTTTGGTTCAGAGCGAATTGAAGGTGGCTTATGGATACAACAAGGTGTAGAGGAAGGCTGTTATGATGTAGCCATTGAGGCATTTTTATTAGGAGGACAGTATAGTCGTTTTGGTCATTACGGAGAATCTATTGAGCAGGCAAAGAAGCGTTGCGAAAATGAAATTAGGCATTTAACCGATACTCTTTATAATTTTTGGCTGTATTGGAAATTTGGCGATCAAGGCTTCATCCAAGAATCGATATATTATTCCTGTGAACGGTTTGTTGATATTTGGTGGATGGAAGGTTTCACAAAGGGCGAGCAAAGAAGAAAGCTTAGACTTCATTAATTTTATGTTCTAAACCTGTACCTTGTCCCATATCTTTGGAATAGAAGAATGGGAAGGGAAGGTTATGGATGAAGCGGAAGATCAAAGTCATCAGTTTTATTTTAGGAGCCTTACTTTTATTTTTGCTCTTTCAATTTCAATTTTTCCAGAGGGATACATGGGAATCGTGGAATCTGCCTTTGTCAGGAAAAGTAATTATTTTAGATCCAGGACATGGTGGGCCAGACGGTGGGGCTGGAGATGAAGATGCACTTGAAAAGGATATTGCTTTAAGCATTTCTAAAAAAATTAAGGAATATTTACAGGAGCAGGGTGCGCTTGTCATGATGACGAGAGAGGATGATAGTGACTTAGCAGATCCTGAAACAAAAGGAATAAGTAGAAGAAAAGTTGAAGATCTAAGAACGCGACTAGATATGATCAATGAATCCGAAGCTGATCTATATTTAAGCATTCATCTTAATTCTATTCCTTCACCTAGATGGAGCGGGGCACAAACTTTTTATTCGCCACATATAATCGAAAATAAACGATTAGCAAAATTCATCCAGAGTGAATTAATAAGAAATCTTGAAAATACTGACCGAGAAGCAAAACTTCTTAAAAATATTTATATTGTAAAAAATGCAAAAAAACCAGGTGCGTTAGTGGAGGTTGGTTTTTTATCAAATCCAACTGAACGTGAGAATTTAAAAAGTGATAAATATCAGGAAAAGGTCTCGGCATCAATTTATAATGGAATTATGAGATACTTTTCAAATGAAAAGGATTTAAAGTAGGGTAATCGACATGGTCTCGATTGCCTTTTTAATTGGATCTTTCTCAAACATGGTTGTATTTAAGGAAACTTTATATCTTTCATTTCACCGAGGAAAGAGTTGCAAACTCCACCCCGCAGTTGGGTATTTACAAAAGGAACAAACGATACGAAAACAGCCTTTTCAATTTGATTGATGATTCGATCATTAACACCGCTTATTAAATGAAATTATGATATACTGTAGGGGTGTAACCGAATTCACATCAAGGATGGTGTTTGAAGTGATAACAGAGCAGCAGGTATTTAATCTATTAAAAGGTATACAAGATCCTTTCCTACATAAAACATTAGAAGAGACAAACGGCATTTTAGAAATTAAGGTAAAGGAAGAGAAAGAACATGTAAGTGTTAAGCTTGCCATAGCCAAGACTGGGACAAGTGAACAATTGCAAATGCAAACACTAGTAGTAAATACATTAAAAGAGGCAGGGGCTAAAACAGTAGGTATTCGATTTGCTGAGCTTCCTGAAGAGGTATTACAGAAATTTAGAGGCTCCATGCCAGCAGAAGAAAATAATAACCTATTATCACCAACAAATAAAACAACCTTTATTGCTGTTGCAAGCGGAAAAGGTGGAGTAGGTAAATCAACTGTTTCAGTAAATTTGGCTGTTTCTCTTGCTCGTCAAGGAAAAAAGGTGGGGCTTATTGATGCAGATATTTATGGTTTTAGTGTCCCAGATATGATGGGAGTCACCAATCGTCCAGTTGTACGGGGTGATCGGATTATTCCTGTTGAAAGACTAGGCGTAAAAGTCATCTCTATGGGATTTTTTGTAGAAGATAATGCACCTGTTATATGGCGTGGACCTATGTTAGGAAAAATGCTTAATAACTTCTTCAGTGATGTGGAATGGGGAGAATTAGATTATTTATTACTTGACCTTCCTCCTGGAACAGGTGATGTAGCATTAGACTTACATACGATGTTGCCACACTGTAAAGAGGTTATTGTCACCACTCCACATCCGACAGCTGCATTTGTGGCGGCACGAGCGGGCGCTATGGCCTTAAAAACAGACCATGAAATTTTAGGTGTTATTGAAAATATGTCTTATTTTGAAAGTAAGGTTACTGGTGAACGTGAATATGTATTTGGACGTGGTGGAGGAGAAAAGTTAGCTGAAGAACTACGTACGGAGCTACTAGGTCAGTTACCATTACAACAACCTGATTGGGATGAGGAAGACTTTGCACCTTCAATTTATGCAGCAGATCATAAGTTGGGTAAAATTTATGGAGATATTGCAAAGAAAATGATTGATCTACTTAATAAATAAAGCCAAAGCAAAATAAATAAGGGTACCATATTGGATGGCACCCTTATTTTCTGTTAAAGACACGGTGAAATTAAGTACCTTGCCCACCTCCACCGCCTTGCGTTCCTCCACCACTGCCATTTTGACCTTGTTTCTGGGATCCTTGGTTACCTTCCATTTCTTTAGCAGCCTTCAACAATGTTTCTTGTATTTTTGCTTTAAAGAGAGGGCTCTCGAGTGTATCTTCGATGGTTGATTGAATGTGTTTTCGGAAATCCTTGCTTTTAAGTAAATCCTGCATTTCCTTTTGATATTCAGGATCTTTTAAAATATCTATCATCATCCCTTGGTATTCGGGATCCTTCATTAATTTTTTTAGTAACTCTTCGTTCTGCTTTTTCATTCCTGTAGCAAAGGATTTTGCAAATTCAGGATCCTTAAAGGATTTTTTCCAAAATTCATTTCCCTTTTCTGATACTAATGTTTTTTCAATTGTATCAGTCACTACGGCTTGATCCATAATTAGCTTTTGTTTCATTTGTGTATCGGTCAAGATTTCTTGTATGGCTTTTTTTCCCTCATCGGTTTTAAGTATATCAACAATCATTTTCTTTGTTTTGTCATAATCCATTTGCTCGCTTCCTGGATTACCCGAGCAAGCGGAAAGGAATGTACAGCATAAAAGTAGGATAACAATTTTTTTCATAGGAAAAGCTCTCCCCTATAAAGATGTCTTATATAGTTAATATGGTTCTAATGAAAAGAATTATTCAATAAGGGGGTAATTTCTAGATTTTTCATACAGTGCTTGGTAAAATCAAAAAAGATGAAGTTTTTAAGCATGTGGCTTAATTATGATAATTATTGGAGGATATCCCATTGACAAGCAGAAATTGGGTAAGATTATTTTTTACGACATTAGCATGGGGTGGTATAACAACCGGCGTCTTAGGATTTATTATTCGTTGGAGTGAATTTCAGGACTATTTTATTCATTTTAAGATTGGATCCATTTTATCTACTTTTATATGGTTGATTGGGGTCGGGCTCATTTTTAGTGTAATTAGTCAAGTTGGTTATTTTGCTTATTTGACTATTCACCAATTCGGATTAGGTATTTTTCGATCAGCAACTTTATGGAATGGAGTTCAACTTGTCTTAACGATTTTTGCATTATTCGATTTAATTTACTTCCGGTTTGAAAAATTTGCGAAGCCAAATGAAAGTTTAGTTCCTTATATTGCATTGGCGATATTTATATTAATTGCTGGATTAATTGTTGCTTATTTTAAATCACAGCAGGGAAAAAGAACGACTTTCATTCCTGCCCTATTTTTTATGGTTGTTGTAACCATTTTGGAATGGATTCCTGTATTACGTGTGAACGAAAAAAGCTGGGTGTATTTAATGTTATTCCCTCTCGTTATTTGTAATGCTTATCAAATACTAATGCTTCCGAAATATTTAAAACGATCCGAAGAGGAACGGGCGATCTTAAACGAGAAGAAAAATAAGTCTAATGCGCCAACTACAGGTAAGAAATCTAATAACAAAAAGAAAAAATAAAAAAGATGGTCCCAACGGTATTAATTCTGTTGAGACCGTCTTTTTTATTATAATCATTCGTGTTGGAAAACATTCTAATGAATGTAAATATACTCTGAGAGTTTTGCTTTTTAAGTGATGTTAGTTGATGAGTGTGGTTTTTACCTTTCCATTTGCGATCATATCTGAAACATTTGTAAATGTCCCTCGTTTATGAAGTGATTCAATAACAGATGGCAAAGCTTTTTCTGTTTGATTTGCTGCATCTGATGCATGCATAAGGATAATATCTCCATTTTTTGCCTTTTCAATGTTTTTTACAATCTGATGGACTCCTGGGTTCGTCCAGTCTTCTGAATTAATACTCCAATGGACAACAGTTAAATTTAATTGTTCAGCGACTTTTAAAGTCTTTTTATCAAAATGACCTGTAGGTGCTCGAAGAAGTTTAATATTTTTCACATTCAACTTTTTAAATACCTCTTGTGCTTTTACTATGTCTTTGCGAATTTTTTCTGTTTCTAAATCAGTGTAATCCTCATAGGCATATCCAAGACTACCAATTTCATATCCACTTTTTATAATCTTATCGACTATGTCTGGATGGCGCTCAGCCCAAGAACCAGACAAGAAGAAAGTAGCTGATTTTACGTTATGTTCCACAAGAGTATCAATAATCGGTTCGGCCTTTTGGTCCCCCCAACCTATATTAAAGGTCAAAGCAATTCCTTTTTCCCCTTTATAGATCGCTTTGGGTCCTTCATTGGTTGAGAATACAGCAACCTGTGAAGTAGTTTGTGAATAAAAGAAAAGGGCAGTAAATAACGATAGTAATGCAATAAATAGAAAGTTTTTTAATCTTTTCCCACTCAAAATCATAAAAAAATTCAATGTATCTCCCCCTACCTCAGCAATGTCCTTTTTGTTGTAAATATTTTATTTGATAGACAAGTCCTTATTGAATTGTATGCTTGGCCATTTATTATTTATGACTAATAAATTTTCTTCTCATAAATCCGGTAATTTTGGAAAAAACTACGTTTACTATAAAAAAGGGGTTGAATAGATTGTTCGGGATAATAATTCATGAAAAAGAAAAATTAGAAATTCAGTATTTATTAAAAAGAGAGATGGATGAAATTTTATATGATTTAGAGGACGAACGAATTGACCATATTGTAAAGCGAGCGATGAAGGAGAGGTATAAAATTTTATTTGCACTGTTTACTCGTGTGGCACCTCATAATGAATGCATGAACTATATAATAGATACAAGGAAGAAAGAAAAAATGTAGAGATAAAAAAATTAAAGGGAGAGGGAAAAAAGGGGTTGACCAAAATTTAAGATCCTGGTATATTAATATATGTCGTTAACAACGTTAAAAAAAGTTGTTGACAAGAAAGCTCAGAAGTGATATATTATAAAAGTTGCTTTTGGAAAACAATTGATCTTTGAAAACTGAACAAAACGAAACGTCAATGAATTACTTTTATTTATAAAGAGCTATATCAAACATCTTTTTGGAGAGTTTGATCCTGGCTCAGGACGAACGCTGGCGGCGTGCCTAATACATGCAAGTCGAGCGAATCTGATGGGAGCTTGCTCCCTGATGATTAGCGGCGGACGGGTGAGTAACACGTGGGTAACCTGCCTGTAAGACTGGGATAACTCCGGGAAACCGGGGCTAATACCGGATAACTTTTTTCTTCGCATGAAGGGGAATTGAAAGATGGCTTCGGCTATCACTTACAGATGGACCCGCGGCGCATTAGCTAGTTGGTGAGGTAACGGCTCACCAAGGCGACGATGCGTAGCCGACTTGAGAGGGTGATCGGCCACACTGGGACTGAGACACGGCCCAGACTCCTACGGGAGGCAGCAGTAGGGAATCTTCCGCAATGGACGAAAGTCTGACGGAGCAACGCCGCGTGAGTGATGAAGGTTTTCGGATCGTAAAACTCTGTTGTTAGGGAAGAACAAGTATCGTTCGAATAGGGCGGTACCTTGACGGTACCTAACCAGAAAGCCACGGCTAACTACGTGCCAGCAGCCGCGGTAATACGTAGGTGGCAAGCGTTGTCCGGAATTATTGGGCGTAAAGCGCGCGCAGGCGGTTTCTTAAGTCTGATGTGAAATCTTGCGGCTCAACCGCAAGCGGCCATTGGAAACTGGGAGACTTGAGTGCAGAAGAGGAGAGTGGAATTCCACGTGTAGCGGTGAAATGCGTAGAGATGTGGAGGAACACCAGTGGCGAAGGCGACTCTCTGGTCTGTAACTGACGCTGAGGCGCGAAAGCGTGGGGAGCGAACAGGATTAGATACCCTGGTAGTCCACGCCGTAAACGATGAGTGCTAAGTGTTAGAGGGTTTCCGCCCTTTAGTGCTGCAGCTAACGCATTAAGCACTCCGCCTGGGGAGTACGGCCGCAAGGCTGAAACTCAAAGGAATTGACGGGGGCCCGCACAAGCGGTGGAGCATGTGGTTTAATTCGAAGCAACGCGAAGAACCTTACCAGGTCTTGACATCCTCTTGACCTCCCTAGAGATAGGGATTTCCCTTCGGGGACAGGAGTGACAGGTGGTGCATGGTTGTCGTCAGCTCGTGTCGTGAGATGTTGGGTTAAGTCCCGCAACGAGCGCAACCCTTGACCTTAGTTGCCAGCATTCAGTTGGGCACTCTAAGGTGACTGCCGGTGACAAACCGGAGGAAGGTGGGGATGACGTCAAATCATCATGCCCCTTATGACCTGGGCTACACACGTGCTACAATGGATGGT
>NZ_CP152029.1:175000-4895000 GCF_038630395.1 Heyndrickxia sp. FSL K6-6286
TCAGGGGTGCTTATGGAGTTTATAGTGCTTTTCTCAGTGAAATGGAAAGGTGTAGTGGTCTTCAGTCGATAGTTGTTAGTTAAACTTTTCTCAAATAGCAACATTGTTTGAGGAAAGAGACTAATTTTAAAATAATGGAGTTTAAATATGTAAAAAATGTAACTGAAAATAGTAGTTGTAATTAAACATCTTTGTGTATAATTAAAACAATAATTTCTGGACTAATGATGAAACGATTCTCCTTATCAAAAAAATTTATTAATACATACTTATTTGAAAGTCTTTGGAAAGTTGAGGTAGATATATGTTAGAGGTATTAAGGCTATTAAAGCATGGGAATAAATCAGCCATGCTCGCTGCTATTGTGAATGCAGTTATTTCAATTATAAAGGGAATTGCTTTTTTCTTTACTGGAAATGTGGCTATGTTTGCTGAAACTATGCATAGTTTAGGAGATGCTGCCAATCAATTTTTTGTCTTTATTGGATCCGCACTAAGTAAAAAGGCTCCGACCGATCGATTTCCAAATGGTTTTGGACGTCTTGTTAATTTAGTATTACTAGGGGCAGTATTAATTGTTGGGATTATGTCTTATGAAACGATTAAGGAAGGCTTTCATCATATAGTAAAGCCAACAGCTTCCGAAGGGTTTCTAATTAATGTTCTAGTTCTTGGAGCAGCTGTTATCCTTGAAGGATTTGTCTTATTTAAAGCAATGCGAGAGATCCTTCATGATGCTGGAGAAGAAGCAAAGGGTCCAAGCATTTTTTTTAAAAGCTTTAAGCATTTAGGAAAAGCTAAGCCTGCTACGAAATTAGTCTTTATGGAGGATACAGTAGCCACATTAGGTGGGCTACTAGCAGTTATTGCGGTTACAATATCCCATTTTACTGCCTTCCACCAAGCAGAAGGAATCGCATCTGTATTAATCGGGATTATGATGTTTTTTGTTGTTGGAAAGGTATTCTTAGATAATGCTGCAGGGGCTTTAGGAGAAGCAGACGAAGAAATGGAAGAGAAAATTGGCAACATCGTAATGCAAGACCCTGGCGTTAAAGATATACAAGATATCACAGTCGTTAAAGAGGGAGAGGAGCTTCATGTTGAACTTGAAATTGAAGTTGATCCAACTTTAACAGTAGCAGAAGCCGATGATATAAAAGACCGCTTAGAAGAGAGAATCATGGCCGAGAAGGGTGTTGCCGATGTGATTATTGAATTCGATGAGGATGATGGAGTTTCTAAGTGGGAAGAAGATAATAAAGAAGAAACCAAGTAATAGCAAAAGCTGTCTAATTTATTTAGGCAGCTTATTTTATTTGTAGGCTAGATTCCTCTCTTTTCTAAAAATACCTTCTCTTTCAAATTGCATATATATACAAAAAATTGTTGAGTTGAGTCAGAAGATTATGACGTATTAAAATAGAAATAGAAGGGTTTGAGAGAGGGGAAATAATAATGACAAAAAAAATATCTATTCTTGGTGTTCCAATGGATTTAGGTCAAGCACGTAGAGGAGTTAATATGGGACCTAGTGCAATTCGCTATGCAGATGTAATTGAACGTTTAGAAAGGCTAGGTTATGAGGTAGCTGATCATGGAGATATTGAGATCGGTGCTGCTGAACGACTACAAGATCCAGAAACAAATATGAAAAATTTGAAAGCGGTTGCGGATGCGAATGCAATCCTTGAATCAAAGGTCGATGAAATAGTAAAAGAGGGTGATTTCCCATTAGTCTTTGGTGGTGATCATAGTATTGCTATTGGGACGTTAGCAGGAGTTTCAAAGCATTATAGTAATCTAGGAGTTATTTGGTATGATGCTCATGGGGATTTAAATATTGCTGATACTTCACCTTCGGGGAATATACATGGAATGCCATTGGCAGCAAGTCTTGGGCATGGACATCCAACTTTAACAGAAATAGGGGGATATAGTCCGAAAGTAAAGCATGAAAATATTGTCATTATCGGTGCGAGAGACCTTGATGAAGGGGAAAAGGAACTGATTAAAGATAAAGGAATCAAAGTATATACTATGCACGAAATTGACCGTTTAGGTATGACAAAAGTGATGGAAGAGACAATTAGTTATCTAAAGGACAAAACAGATGGTGTTCATTTATCTCTTGACTTAGATGCATTAGACCCTAGTGATTGTCCTGGTGTGGGGACACCTGTTTTAGGGGGAATTAGTTATCGGGAAAGCCATTTAGCAATGGAGATGTTAGCAGAATCAGGTATGATTACATCTGCAGAATTTGTTGAAGTAAATCCGATACTCGATGAAAGGAATCGCACAGCGATGGTTGCAGTCGCCTTAATGGGTTCATTGTTTGGAGAAAAATTATTATAATCATGCAAATACAGTAGTTGTTTTAACTACTGTATTTTGTTTTAATCATTAAAAGGAGATGATATCTCGTTATCAATTATTATAACCAGAATAATTACAGATTTGTTTTTATTTATCCATTTTTGTTAAAAAACAAACATCCGTTGGTAGATATTTGATAAAATAAAAATAAAAATATTTTTTTTTGAAACCTTTTAGCTATTCATTCGTAACAATGTATAGCCGCTGGGGCGGGGGTATAGGAATGGAATTATTAGTTAAAAAAAGAATAAAACAAGTGTTAAAAGGCGACCAAAATGCATACGAGGAAATCGTAGAGATATATAAGGACAAAGTATTTCAAATATGCTACCGGATGTTAGGCAACTTACATGAAGCAGAGGATATTGCACAAGAAGCCTTCATTCGCGCCTATATCAATATTCACAGCTTTAAAGAGGAGAGGAAATTTTCAACCTGGTTATATCGGATTGCAACAAATCTATGTATTGATCGGTTAAGAAAGAAAAAGCCTGATTATTATCTTGATGCTGAGGTTGCAGGTACAGATGGCTTAACCTTGTATTCCCAAGTAGCGGCAGCGGGAAAAACACCAGATATAGAAGTTGAGGATTTTGAGTTGCAAGAAACGATACAGCTAGCTATTCTTTCTCTTCCTGAGAAGTATCGAACGGTTATTGTATTAAAATATCTTGAAGAGCTTTCATTAATTGAAATTAGTGAAATGCTAGATCTACCTCTAGGAACGGTTAAAACACGAATTCATAGAGGACGTGAAGCTTTGAGAAAGCAACTTCGAAATTTATAGAGAGGATGAGAACGAAATTGAATACTTGTTCTGAAGAAATGATTCTCTATATGCATGAATATATGGATGGAGATATATCCACAGAGCATGAAGCAACTCTGAAGAAACATCTTCAATCATGCCAAGACTGTGCAAAACACTTCCATGAATTAAAAAAGACAAGTGCATTTATAAAGAGTACCTCAATAATCACTGCACCAAATGACTTTGCATCAAAGGTAATGGCAAGATTGCCAAAAGAAAAGCGGAAAGTCGAAGTCAAAAGATGGTTCTCCCGTCATCCATTTTTGGCTGCGGCATCGTTATTTATTATTTTAATGGGTGGTAGTATATTCTCCTTTTGGAATAATAACCAGGAATTCTCTTTTACAAAGCAACCTAATTTACAAGTTGAAAACCACACAGTCATCGTCCCAGAAGGGGAAACGATTAAAGGTGATCTCATTGTAAAAAATGGTGATTTAAGAATAGAGGGAAAGGTTGAAGGGGATGTAACGGTTATTAATGGGGATCAATATATGGCATCAGCCGGAAATGTAACTGGTGATATTAAAGAAATAAATGAAATGTTTGATTGGTTATGGTATCAAATAAAAAATGGTGGCAAGGAAGTTATCAGTTTATTTAACTGAAATTTTTCCAAAAAGAGAGGGTGACCTTGGATAAAGGGCCCTTTTTTACTATTAATAGGGAATAAGATGTTCCTCAAGTAATTTTTTTTGAATACAAATATGTGGTATAATGTAGAGGTTTAAATAGGAAATTTTTTAACGGCTCTTGATGGATATAAAACTAATGGAGGATGGAACATGCCGTTTGCAGACTTCAATTTTTTCGATTATATTGCAAATATTGTCGATATACTCCTAGTATGGTATGTCATATATAAACTTTTAATGGTGATCCGCGGTACAAAGGCAGTACAAGTATTAAAAGGGATCATTGTTATTCTGATTGTACGTAATTTAAGTAATTTTTTGGGTTTAACGACACTAGATTGGATTATGGCGCAGACCCTTGATTGGGGATTTCTTGCCCTGATCATTATCTTCCAGCCAGAAATAAGGCGTGCACTAGAGCAATTAGGTAGAGGAAAGTTATTTTCAAGGGGAACAATGCAGGAAGAAGAAGAGCAATCAAGAATTATTGATGCAATTGTGACTGCCACAAGTTATATGGCTAAACGCCGAATAGGTGCTTTAATATCCATAGAAAGAGAAACGGGATTAGGTGATTACATAGAAACGGGCATTCCATTGAATTCTGCGATTTCTTCAGAATTACTGATTAATATTTTTATCCCTAATACACCTTTACATGACGGGGCAGTGATTTTACAAAAGAATCAAGTGGCAGCTGCGGCTTGTTATCTTCCTCTATCGGAAAGTCCCTTTATTTCGAAAGAGTTGGGAACAAGGCATCGTGCTGCAATAGGAATAAGTGAAGTAACAGATAGTTTAACCATTGTGGTATCTGAAGAAACAGGTGCGATCTCATTAACAAAAAATAGTGAACTACACCGTGATTTAAAGATTGAACAGTTCAAGGAACTTCTTCAAAAAGAATTTATGGTTTCTATGAATAAGCAAGCTTCCTCATCAATATGGAATTGGAGGGTGAAGAAGCGTGGATAAATTTATGGATAATAAATGGTTTATTAGAATTGTTGCTTTATTCCTCGCCTTGCTTCTTTATGTATCGGTGAGTATTGAAAATAATGATAAGAATAAAGATGTGAAACAAAAGGTAGAAAATGACGTTGTTGAAAACATGCCGGTCGAACTTATCTATGATCAACAAAATTTTGTTGTCACTGGTGCACCAGAAACGGTTGATGTAACGATAGATGGACCAAAAAGTTTAGTAAAAACAACAAAAAATCTTAAGGATTTCACGGTTTATATTGATTTGAGTAATGCTGAGATTGGAAAGCAACGAGTGAAGCTTAAATATAAGGATTTATCGGATAAGTTAACCGCTAAAATTTCACCTGCCTATGCAACCGTTGATGTCCAGGAGAAAGTAACAAAAGAATTTAAAGTAGATGCAGAATTTAATACGAATCTTTTAGCTAGTGGTTTTGAGTCTGAAAGTCCTATTGTTGATCCAAAAGTAGTAAAGATTACTGGTGCCAAAAATGTGATTGATCAAATAACATATGTTAAAGCAACGATTGATGCGAAGAAGGAAATTAACCAAACAATCACACGAAATGCTAAGGTTCAAGTTTTAGACAAGTCTTTGAATAAGCTGGATGTAGAGGTTGATCAAGATACTGTAGAAGTGACGATTCCAGTAAAGAATCCGAGTAAAACCGTCCCAATTACAGTGAACCCCATTGGTGATGAAAAAGATGGTGTAGTGATTAACAGCATCACGACAGAGCCAAAAAGCATCAAGATTTATGGACGTAATGATGTATTAAAAGATATCAAGGCGTTAAGTGTTGATGTAGATATAAGTAAATATGATAAGGACACTGAATTTGATGTTCATTTAAAAGTGCCTAAAGGTGTAAACAAAATTGAACCAGAAGTCGTCAGGGTCAAGTTAAATATTAGTGATAAAGAAGAAGAAAAAACGATACGCGATATCCAGGTAAGTAGTACAGGAATGAATGAAAACTATACAATGCAATTTTTATCACCTGCCAATGGAATGGTGGATTTGACAGTAATGGGCACGAGCAATTCGTTAAAGGCTATCAGTGCAAACGACTTTAATATATTGATGGATTTGTCAGGTCTAGCCCCAGGCGATCATGATGTTAATTTAAAGGTTGAAGGACCAAATGATGTGTCATGGGAGCTGTCGAATAAAACAGTGAAAATTCGCTTAACAGAGAAGGAAGACGAAAATATTTAATTGCAAAGTATAGTATTAGTAGAAGGAGCGAGTATTCGAATGGGTAAATATTTTGGTACAGATGGAGTTAGAGGAATAGCTAATACGGAATTAACACCTGAATTAGCCTTTAAACTAGGTCGCTGTGGTGGATATGTCTTAACGAAAAATACAGATAGACCCAAGGTGATCATTGGTCGAGATACACGCATTTCAGGACATATGCTAGAAGGCGCTTTAGTTGCAGGGTTATTATCTACTGGAGCTGAAGTGATGCGATTAGGTGTAATTTCTACCCCTGGGGTAGCTTATTTAACAAAAGCTTTAGGAGCCCAAGCGGGAGTTATGATCTCTGCTTCTCATAACCCAGTTGCTGATAATGGCATTAAATTTTTTGGTTCAGACGGATATAAGCTTTCAGATGAGCAAGAAGCTGAGATTGAAGAATTATTGGATCAATCCGTTGATCATTTGCCAAGACCTGTTGGTGGCGATCTTGGGGTAGTGAATGATTATTTTGAAGGTGGTCAAAAATATCTTCAATTTCTAAAACAAACCGTTGATGAAGAATTTACAGATATCCACATTGCTCTTGACTGTGCAAATGGGGCGACTTCTTCTTTAGCGACTCATTTATTTGCTGATTTAGATGCAGATGTTTCGACAATGGGTGCATCACCGGATGGATTAAATATTAATGACGGTGTCGGTTCAACCCATCCAGAAAGCTTGGCTGCGTTTGTGAAAGAAAAAGAAGCAGATGTAGGGCTCGCATTTGATGGAGATGGAGATCGAATTATTGCAATCGATGAAAATGGTGAAATCGTTGATGGCGATCAAATCATGTTTATTTGTGCGAAGTATTTAAAAGGTGAAGCTCGTCTTAAACAAGGGACGGTTGTCTCAACAGTAATGAGTAATCTTGGTTTCCATAAAGGTTTAGAAGAATTAGGAATAAAGAGTGTTCAAACAGCTGTAGGTGACCGATATGTTGTTGAAGAGATGAAAAATGGCGGCTATAACCTTGGTGGGGAACAGTCTGGTCATATTATTTTCTTAGATTACAATACAACGGGTGATGGGTTACTTACGGGTCTACAGTTAGTAAATATCATGAAAGCAACAAATAAAAAATTGTCCGAGTTAGCAGGCGAAATGAAAAAATACCCTCAGAAGCTTGTAAATATCCGTGTCAGTGATAAACATCATGTAACTGAAAACGAAAAAGTAAAAGAAATTATTAAACAAGTGGAAGGTGAGATGGCTGGAGACGGACGGATTCTAGTACGTCCATCTGGAACAGAGCCACTTGTTCGAGTAATGGCTGAAGCGTCAACAGTGGAAGCATGTGAAAGTTATGTGAATAAAATTGCTGAAGTAGTCAAAGCGGAAATGGGCTTACCAGAGGAATAAGTGGAATTATATGCATAAGGGGAACGAAATAGAGCCCTTATGCATATTTTTATGTTATGAGATTCTAAAGAATCTTTTGGTTGACCAAATAAATAAAGTAGTATATGATTATCTTGTTTTTACTTGCCAATTTGAAAAAAGGAGGATTGTAGTAGAATTTTAATGAAGTAAGCAACACAAAGCGCCAGAACTAAACAACGATCGGATAAAATTGTTTAGTTGACGAGGTGGAGGTTTATCGAAGTTTCGGCGGATACCTCCCGACTCCCACATAGTCGAGATCTTTTTCTCAAATCACTTGAGGTGACTCGGTGGACAAAGGAAAAAGAAATGTGAATCTAGGCTTGGTCTGTAAAAACGCACAAAAATGACATTAAATAAAAAACAGAGATAAGGGGGCAAGTGTGCCTCCTGGTATCTTGCCCCCTTTATTAGGGAGGAAGAATACAAATGTGCGGTATTGTAGGATATATTGGAAATCAAGATGCGAAAGAGCTTTTATTAAAAGGGTTAGAAAAGCTTGAATATAGAGGATATGATTCAGCAGGTATTGCTGTGAAAAATGATCAAGGTGTTCATGTTTATAAAGAAAAAGGACGTATTGCTGATCTTCGAGAAGTTGTTAATAACGAAATGTTAGCTACTATGGGAATTGGTCATACTCGTTGGGCAACTCATGGGGTGCCAAGTAAGGAAAATGCCCATCCACATCAAAGTGCATCTGGTCGATTTACACTTGTTCATAATGGGGTTATCGAAAACTATTCCTTATTACAACAAGAATATTTACAGGGTGTCACTTTAAAAAGTGAAACAGATACTGAAATTATTGTTCAGCTTGTAGAGAAATTTGTTTCAGAGGGATTAAGTACTAAAGAAGCGTTTCGTAAAACATTAACACTTCTACATGGATCATATGCTCTTGCCTTACTAGATGCTGAAAATGATGATACGATTTTCGTTGCAAAAAATAAAAGCCCACTACTTGTTGGAGTAGGTGAAGAATTTAATGTCATTGCAAGTGATGCAATGGCAATGATTCAAGTAACTGATCAATTCATTGAGCTAATGGATAAAGAAATGGTGATTGTAACAAAGGATGAAATCATCATCGAAAATCTCCAAGGGGAAAAGATTTCAAGAGAACCTTATAAAGCATTAATAGATGCAAGTGATATTGAAAAAGGAACATATCCTCACTATATGTTGAAGGAAATTGATGAACAACCACTTGTGATGAGAAAAATCATTCAAGCTTACCAAGATATTAATGGTGATTTAACAATTGATTCTGATATCATTCAAGCGATGAATGAAGCTGATCGAATCTATATCGTTGCTTGTGGCACAAGCTATCATGCTGGTCTTGTTGGAAAGCAAATGATTGAAAAGCTTGCTGAAGTTCCAGTAGAGGTCCATGTTGCTAGTGAAATGGGCTATAATATGCCATTATTATCGAATAAGCCATTATTTATCTTTATCTCTCAAAGTGGAGAAACAGCAGATAGTCGTGCAGTACTCGTGAAGGTGAAAGAGCTAGGCTATAAAGCAATCACTATTACAAATGTTCCAGGATCAACATTATCCCGTGAAGCGGATTATACATTATTATTACATGCAGGTCCTGAAATTGCTGTTGCTTCAACGAAGGCGTACACTGCTCAAATTGCTGTACTAGCTATTTTAGCAAGCGTAACAGGCAATAAAGGTGATCTTGATCTTGTTCACGAACTTGGTATCGTCGCGAATGCGATGGAAGTTCTTTGTGATTCGAAGGAAGAATTTGAAAAGATGGCCTATGAATACTTCACAGTTACACGCAATGCTTTCTTCATCGGGCGTGCCCTTGACTATTACGTATGTCTTGAAGGAGCTCTGAAGTTGAAGGAAATTTCCTATATTCAGGCTGAAGGATTTGCTGGCGGAGAATTAAAACACGGCACGATTGCCTTAATCGAAGATGGAATACCAATCATCGCTTTAGCAACACAAGAAAATGTCAACTGGAGCATTCGTGGAAATGTAAAAGAAGTTGTCGCTCGTGGAGCCAACCCTTGCATTATCTCCATGAAAGGTTTAGAAACTGACGAAGACCGCTTCGTCGTTCCAGAAGTACATGAATTATTAACACCTCTTGTCTCTGTGGTACCGTTACAGCTACTTGCATATTATGCGGCATTACATCGTGATTGTGATGTGGATAAACCACGTAACTTAGCGAAGAGTGTGACGGTGGAATAAGGAAAAGAATTGTTTATTGGGTGATTGTGGATTTGAAATAAAGTCGCGATGTTTATAAAAAAGATGCGATGTTTTGAAGAAAGTCACGATGTTTTAAAGAAAGTTGCGAAGCTTTCCCCCTTTAGATATGATTGTCTAAAGGGGTGTTTTTATGTCTAAAAGAAAAAGAACATCTAAAATTGAGAAGTGGATTAAGGAAGGTCGTGGCTCAGGAATTGGTTCAGAATTGTCTTCACCCAATAAACTCGCTCCTGACCAAAAAAACTCGGTTCAGGACAAATAAAGTCGTATCAAGATCGAAGGAAATCCATAGCAATATCTGGAGACCTTCAGTTTTTCGGAATAGAATAAAAGCCAGAAGGAATAAGGGTTTTCGAGCCTTTATTCCTTTTTCTTTTCCCCTAAAACCTAATCCCTTAACTCTACTATGGAACGACTTTTTTAGTCCAAAATGGTTGTAAAATCTGAACAAAAATTAGATAAATGTGGGGAAAATGCGGGAACGACTTTATTAGGCGGAGAATATTGGAAAATGGCTTGAAGTCAGTAGGAGCAAGGGTTTGAGGGTGGTTGAGGGGGAAGGGGAGTTGGAACAAGTTTTTTAGGTGGATACAAGAATATAAACCATGGTTAAAGATCCAAGATGTATCTTCGTTAGGTAGATCTACTCGCTTGAAAGGAATTAAGACAAAAAGGCAGCATGAGTTTTTATCAGATTTAGAACGAAACTACTTTTATATTACCGAATATTCGGATTTGGTTCTTGATATTCGTGAACAATTTCCTTTACTTCCATTTGAAGAAACAATTGTCATTGCAGATGAGTTAGGTATTAAACATCCTACCGATCCTAGAACGGGAGAACCGATTGTGATGACAACGGATTTTTTATTAACGATTAATAATGGACAAAGCGTATTTGAAGTAGCTCATACAATTAAAATGAAGGATGAATTATTAAAAGAGCGTATACTTGAAAAGTTTGAGATTGAACGTGAGTATTGGCATCGAAAAGGAATTGATTGGGGCATTGTAACAGAAGAAGAAATACTTAAAACAATGGCAAGAAACATCAGTTATATCCACGATTACTATGACATTCGAGATTATGATGTATTTCGAGAAATGAGTGCACAGCATATTGAAGACTTATCTATTTCTTTAATGCAAAGGCTATTAGGAACTACAGAAAGCATTCGTAAAATCACAAATGAATTTGATACAGATACGCATTTGCCTTTTGGTAGTGGTGTAACGTTGTTTTATCATTTATTATCTCGAAAAATCATCATCATAGATATGATTGAGCCTTTAAATTTGGAAAAGCCAATCACCATTAAGTCGATTGATGATAGCAATCTGAAGAAGGTGAAATACGGATGATGTTGATTAACCAAGTGCTTCAATATGTATCTGATTCAAGAAGATTACGTGTTATTGAGATAGAAGAATCTTATGTATATATAGTCAATATTGATACGACAAGTGCTATGCCCCAAAGGGAACTTTATTTAAACTTACAAACAGAGATGAATCAAGATGAACTGCTTGTTGTAAGTGATCCTTATGCAAAAGCTATCCCAGATAATGAGCTCACAGAAGTCCAAATTCGTAAACGTGAAGAAGATTGGCGAACAGTAGAAGAATATATCCTCCCTAATATAAGTGAGTTACTACGAAAAAAAGGAAGAGAAAAGAAAATTACTGAAATCGTTAAGACAAGTGGAGTTGGAAAAACGAAAATAAAAAAATTACTTAGCCGTTATTGGCAGCGTGGTATGAATAAAAATTCCATGTTACCAGACTATGCAAATTCTGGTGGCAAGGGTAAAGCAAAGTCTTTGAAAGAAGCCAAAACAGGTCGTCCACGTAGAGTGAACATTCATGGCGATTATCAAACTGGTATTAATATAACAGACGAAGTGAAGCTACAGTTTGAGCATGCCATTAATAAATTTTACCGAAAAACGAACAACTACTCATTAAAAGATGTCTATCATTTCATATTGCGTGATTTTTATTCCGACCGTTATAAAGAAAATGGTGAAATGAAATATAGAGTATGGGAAGTAAACAGAATACCGTCTTACAATCAGTTTTACTATTGGTTTAAGAAAATAGAAGATCCAAAGAAAGATATTCAGTTCCGTAAAAGTGCTAAAGAATATGAACTGAAGCATCGTCCTATTTTAAGTGATTCAAAATCGGAAACGAATGGTCCAGGTACTCGCTTTCAAATTGATGCTACAATTGCAGATATTTATTTAGTGAGCTCGTTGGATGTAAATAAAGTCATTGGTCGCCCTGTTATTTATGCTGTCATTGATGTGTATTCACGAATAATAACAGGACTATATGTTGGATTAGAAGGACCTTCATGGATTGGAGCGATGATGGCTTTAGATAATATGGTAGCAGACAAGGTGGAGTTTTGTAAGAAATATGGAATCGAGATTACTGAGGAACAATGGCCAACAAAACATTTACCTGAAATTATTATTGCAGATCGTGGAGAGTTTGAAGGATATTCTGTCGAAAATTTAATCAATAACTTAAATATAAAAATAGAAAATACGACAGCATACCGAGGAGATTTAAAAGGAATTGTTGAGCGCAAATTTCGTACGTTTAACGGCAAGATAAAACAGAAGGCTCCTGGTGCAATTCAAAAGGAATATCGAGAACGTGGAGATCAAGATTATCGTTTAGATGCTACGTTAAATCTTAAAGAGTTCACAATATTAATTATTACGCTAGTCCTTCATCATAATCATAAAATCATTGATAAATATCCAATGGAAAAAGAAATGATTACAGACGGTTTAGTACCAACACCAGTTAATTTATGGAACTGGGGCATTCAAAATCGTAAAGGGCGATTAAGAACAATCGATCGTAATATTCTACGCTTAAATGTGTTACCACGTGGCAAGGCAACAATTTCTAGAGCCGGTATTAAGTTTAAAAACTTGTTATATGGTTCACGACAAGCAATTGAAGAACAGTGGTACTTGAAGTTAAAAAATCGCAGTATTGAAATTGTTTATGATCCTCGTAATGTCGAGAAGATATATATTCCTCATGATAATGGTATGGATTATGAAGCGTGTATATTACTTGAGCCAAGCCAACAGTATCGAAACGACTTTTTAGAGGAAATCGTTTTTTATCAACAGCTACGTAGTGAATTGGAAGAAATCGAACGATCTCATCAAGTACAGCTAACAATTAATACGGATGCCATGATGAATGAAATAATAAAAAAAGCAGAGAAGAAGAAAAAGCAATCATTCAATCAACCGACAAGTAAGAAAGAAAAAATTGTTTCGATAAGAGATAACAAACATACGGAAAAACAGTTAAATCGTGTAGAGGAGAAGTTTGATTTATCGCTAGCTGTAGTCAGTGATCAACCAGATATTATTGATTTTGTAACAAAAGAAAAAGTGCAAGATGACATACCTAAAAAATCCAGTTCGCGTCTAATGGAAAAACTAAAGAAGAAGCGAGATGAGAAGTTTGGAAAAGACGAATAATCTTGTCCTTAAAGGTGATTTTGGGAAAGCAACATATAGGGAACAAGCTTTATCTGAGTATAGTAACAATCCATTCATCGAAGCTCTTCCATGTATTTTCGATGAAGACAATGTACTAGAGCGATTTATGGTGACCCCACGTATTACACAGCAAGAAAAGCAAAGTGAAACGAATATCCGATATCATGTGCTAAAACGTGTGAAAAACTTTATTCAGCCTTTACCAATTCATTTTGAAGTAGAACGGAGACTTTCTACGCTAATACGTAGAGGTTACTTAGCTCGAAATCCTTTAGAGAAAACGTTTTTTGAACGTATTCGAGTATTACACCAATTACGTGAAGATGAGGAAAAAGCTCATAAATATATTGATGAGCGCTTGAATTATATTCGTTCTACAGCAGATAGTTTATCAATTATCGGTATATCTGGTATTGGTAAAACAACAGCAATTGAACGATTGTTACTTATGTATCCTCAAGTTATTAAGCATGAGACGTATAAAGGCCAGCCTTTTAACCGTACACAAATTGTTTGGCTTAAAATTGATTGTCCATATGATGGCAGCTTATCAACACTTTGTAAAAGCTTTTTCAAAGCGATTGATGACTTATTAGGAACTCGTTACCTAGAGAAGTACGGCTACTTAAATCGTATTACATCAACAATGCTTTTACATATGACTTCATTAGCCAGTATGTATGGTATTGGTGTACTAGTCATCGATGAAATTCAGCACCTTTTACATTCCAAGAACGACCAAGAGGAAATGCTGAATTTCTTTGTTACGCTATCAAATACAGTTGGTATCCCCACAGTATTAATTGGTACTTCAAAGGCACAGCAATTATTTAAAGGTAACTTCAGACAAGCTCGTCGTGCAGCAAGTGACGGTGCGATTATTTGGGATCGTATGGCTGAGGACAGTGAGGAATGGGATTTCTTTTTAGAAACTTTATGGGAATTACAATGTCTTAAAACACGCTCAGAACTTACTGAAGATGTGAAAAAGACTTTTTATGAGGAATGTCAGGGGATAACTTCGGTTGCAGTAAACTTGTTTATTTTAGCACAGGAGCGAGCTTTATTTGACGAATCAAATGAAGAAGAAAGAATTACTCCACGTGTTCTGAAGAAAACAGCAAAAGAAGAAATGAAAATTATCCAACCAATGCTTAATGCAATTCGTAAAAACGATTTAAAAGCGATGTATAAGTACGAGGATATTATGATTAATCTAGATGATCTGATGATTAATCATAAGCAAAACACAGAGTATGAAGGTAAAATCAAAAAGGCGATGAAAGAACGACAAAATACTTTGGGATATAAGCGACAGGATACGATAGAAAATTTAACTGTGGAGGTAGCCTCACTAGGAATTTTTGATAATCTGGAATTGAGTGATATTAAGCGAATTATAATCAAAATTGTTGAAAATTACCCGATTGATACAGATTTAAATGTATTAAAAACAGATTCAATTCAACAAGCTATTACAATAAATCAACAAAAGAAAAAAAATAAAGAATCAAAGATGCAAAAGGGAGAATTATTGCCATTGTTAACATTAAGAACAGCAGCAATTGAAAAAAAACAACACCCTTATGAATTGTTGAAATTAAAAGGATTTATTAAAAGTCCACTACAAGAATTCTATAAGTAAATTAGAAATTAAGTTATGAGGTGTCTAAAAACCTAGATTGATCGACATGATAGAAGTATGTCGAATAAAACTAGGGGGATTTCGGATGCTACCGTTCTTTACGAACCCATATCCTGATGAATTGATGTATTCAGCGATTGCTCGTTATCACTTTTATAGTGGCAATATCGATTTTAAGGACACATTGGAAGAAGTATTTCAAAGTCGTACTGTGATACCAAGTGTAGAGATTGGCAGCCATTTTTCTGTACTAGTTGAGCAATTTGGCTCTAACTATTCTGTTGAGAGCCTATTAGCCAAGCATACAATTTATCCTTTCTATGCTCCTTTTCTTTCTAAGAACCGCCAGAAAGAACTTCTACATGATGTTCAAGGAGATGGAAAAGGACTTTATATAAGACTTGGGATGGTCGCAGGAGGTATTTGTAAAAAAGACTGGCTTTGTTATTGTCCAGAATGTGCTGCTAATGATATTGATCAGTATGGAGAACCCTATATTCATCGTGAGCATCAGCTACAAGGAATTGATTTCTGTGCGCATCATGAATTGAAATTAAAGAAGTATCCTGTAGATCCTTCAAAGCAGAGTCGAATAGAATTTATTCGATTCGATAAAAGGTCACTGAACTTATCAATGATTCAAGAAGTTGAACCAAAAGAGTTCGAAGCTATTCAAATTGCTTTGGCAAAGAAAGCTTATCAACTGCTGCAAGTCCCAATAGATCGATTTTCAAGAGAATCTATTAATCATAAATATCGTGTTCTTTTACGTGAGCACAAATTAATAACAACTTCTAATCGAGTTCGGCAGAATGAGCTATACAAAGCATTTAAATCAAAGTTTCCAAAAGGATTTTTAGTTAAATATGAATCAGAAATCGATGTTGATGATGAGTACAATTGGCTGAGGATCATTACACGCAATCTAAAACGCCATTCACATCCTTTCCGTCATTTGCTTATGCTTTATTTCTTAGAACAAGATGTAGATTCTTTTTTACAAGTTGAAACTGATACAGGTCCTTTCGGTTGTGGCCCATGGCCTTGTTTAAATAAGGCAGCTAATCATTATAAGGAATGTGTGATTCCTGAAGTAAATGTTACGAGAGATTTTAAATCAAAAGCACCTATTGGTACGTTTGAATGCTCTTGTGGTTTTATTTACGCTAGAAAAGGCCCGGATAGATTATCTGAAGATAAATATCGAATTGGACGTACAAAAGCCTATGGGGATGTATGGAAGGCTAAATTACATGAACTAACAGCTAAAGGGATGTACAGTACAAGATTAATAGCGAATATACTTGGTGTAGATACGAAAACAGTTAAAAGGCAACTTTCCTTAGCTGTGAAAATAGAGGAATTATCTGAAAAGGATTTCCCACCTAAGTTACATATGTATCGAAACCAATTATTAAAAGGGATACAGCTTTATCCAGGTTTTTCAAGAACACAAATACGTAAGTGCTTCTCAAAAGAATATATGTACCTGTATCGCCACGATTATGAATGGTTGTTTGATCAGTTACCTATAGTTCAGGCGAAGGAGAAGCCAAAATCAATTGTCGATTGGGGCATACGTGATCGGGAGTATCTTTCTAAAGTGAAACAGCTTTACAAAGAATTAATTGAAATAGATAAGCCCATACGTATCACAATTTCGATAATTGGGAAACGTCTAGGAATCTTATCAAATTTGGTGAAACATCTTGATAAGTTGCAACAAACTGAAAAATATCTAAATAAAATTACGGAATCTACACTACAATTTCAGATTCGACGTTGCTGTAAAATAATTGACAGTATGTTACTAAAAAAAGAACCAGTATTGCTATGGAAAGTACAACGAATTGGTGCTGTGAAGTCACATCATTTTAACGAAATAAAATCTCATTTAGAAGTGTATATACGAACAAAACAGGAAGTGGATGATTATGAGTAAACAACAGGTTAAAATTGTTTGGCCATTTGTAAAGGGGGAAAAAGCCGAATTAATCTGGATTGGTGAGCCCTTCCGACAAGAAAATAAAATAATGATACATGCTTATTTTCGTGTGCATGGGCGAACAGAGAAAATTCTGATGGACTGGGGAACTTTACCCTGCTTAGCAATTCAACACTTTTATTCAGATGGAACCATAACAACAAGTCATCCCCCTCAAGGAGCTCGAGAAGTAGATATAACCATTTATCCTAACGGAGTAAAGTATTATGAAAGGCCATGGAACATTCGAGGTAGCGATGATTCTGCAACCTCCCGTAGTTTCGTATTCTCATATGATGGCAAGAATATTATTTTACCTGTTATTGAAGTGTTACGTAGTATCTTAGCCCCGAATGTCTTTCTTTTATATCGCTTGTTTGAATCGAATTCATTTCCTCAATATTTCACGGAAACATACGAACCTAATAAAATTCATCTTAGTTTTTCATCACAATATGAGTTGAAATATACAAAGACAACGTTTATCTATCAACTTGCGTGGCTGCTAACGAACAGTGATATACGACAAGTATATGAAAATATCGCCTTTACTTGGTTGCAAGAAAAGACTTTGAAATTTGAATGGGATTTTACACAACCGATCACCATAATAGCTCGTGTAAAAGAAAAGAATAACACATGTACAGTATTACAAGTTGTTAATGTGAAAAATAAATATATTCCGTATGAACATATTTCGATTTCGCATCCAGAAATACTGGATCGAGAGAAATCTAATGAGGCAAAGAAATTCACATATCGTTTACTAAATAAAAAGAACGATGAAGATGGTCTTACATTAGATGAACAAGCCGGTGGTTCTACAGAAGATTTTGATCTTTTACAAATGAATCAGTTGAAACATGAATATACATCGGTACCTAAAATTAAACGTATAAAAAGTAGTTCTTCAAAGCAGCGAACAAGAGAGGATGAAAATACAAAGAAATACTTTGGAGAAAATAATTCAATTCGGTCTACAGCAGACACTGGAGGTCAAAAACTGGCAAGAGGGCTAGAGCATCAAATGTTGCACGAAATACAAGCTCAAGGTGAACTACAGGATTTTATTAATGTTTTAAAGATTCTAGAACAATATCCACAAATTAAGGCAATTCGAGCGTTTATGGATGTTTTACCAGATGGATCAGGAGAGCGTAGGTTTACTAAATTAAGTGATGGTATAACCAAACGAAGATATGTGACTGCCGAAGTATATATGGTTAATGGAAAGTTGTTTAATATTTTAGAAGTGGAGCGAGAGAATCGATCATTGTCGATGTTAATTTTATCTGCTACCTTTATTCACGAATGGAAACCTATGTATAATCGTTTGCTTGTAAATTTGGTTAATAATAGTGGTACCTGGACAAGTAAATCGTTAAGAGACAGCCAAAATGAAGGAGTTAATATAATTAAGGCAAAGCACAGTAAAAATAGTATTCATCATAAGGCAGAAATCCTATTAAGCAAGTTACTATAGAAATATTATCCAAGGAAGAATTGGGACGTATTGGGATATGAGGTAGCATTAATTATCTTTGCTGACTTTCTTAAAGAAAGATAGAATTAAGAGCTTTAAGAATAACTTATCTTTATAATGGAATATATTGGAATCACTGAGATAGAATTAATGAAATATTTTTTTAGCTAATAACGTCCTTTGTGTGGGTGGATTTACCGTATCGACTTGAAGTAGAAATACTAAAAAGACAACTTCCTATTTAATTCCATAGGGGAAGTTGTCTTTTTGTATAAACTTCTCAAAAATCATTAGTTTTACACCGTTCTCTTAAAGTGGATTCGAGATATAGTTTTTAGTTATGTATCGGTATTTGTTTTTTTCTTCTAGTCGGTTGCTTAATTCATTGCGACCTTTCTTCCTAGAGAACTTAAAGTAAAAGAGATAGAGGATGCTATCTCTTTGTTTTATTTCTTACCCTGCTGAAATATAAAAAACATTGAATAATTCCACTGATTTGGATAGTATATATAAGTAAATGGATAAAAATATTACAAATATGGATAGTTTTTTAGGGTTTTTGGATAATGTTAGTAAGGAGGATGTACCGTGAAATATTATACTGAGTTATTAAAAATAATTGAAGGAGGAATAAAAAAAGATTCCCAGAAAGTAAATGATTATGCTACTTTATTAGCAAAAAAGTTAAAAGATGATGGTGAAGAAAAAAAATCACAAAGAATAGAAAAAATACTAATGAAATCAGGTAGTTTTGATGAAAATACAATAAACTATTCTAGGCAAGTCCCATTTGATAGTGAATCTAAACTTGAAGTAGCAACAGTCTTAATGCCGATTCAAATAGAAGAAAAAACACTGTTCTACAATGAATCTTTAAGACAACAAATAGATGAGTTTATTGATTCTTATAAAGAATCTGATCGTCTTGCATCATATGGGTTAAATATCCCTTCTACTTTGTTATTATATGGCCCCCCAGGGTGTGGGAAAACAGAATTAGCATTTTTTATTGCAAAAAGGCTCAACTTACCAATTGTAATTGCAAGATTAGATACTTTAATCTCATCATATTTAGGAAGCACTTCAAAGAATATAAGAATGTTATTTGAATATGCAAAAAAAAACCCGTGTATTCTATTTTTGGATGAATTTGATGCAATAGCAAAACTAAGAGACGATGTAAATGAACAAGGTGAATTGAAAAGGGTAGTAAATTCCTTGTTGCAGAATATTGATTTTTTAAATGATAGAAGTGTTTTAATTGGTGCAACGAATCATGAGAATTTACTAGATAAAGCTATTTGGAGACGATTCGGCACTAGATTAAATATTAGTTATCCTGAGAGACAATTAAGAAGAGAAATAATTATCCAAATACTCTCTGATATAGGTTATAATACCTATAAAAGGAACTTCTTAGATGTATTGGTTGATTTATTTGAAAGTTTATCTGTAGCTGATATAGAGCAAATATTAAAAAAATCTGTTCGAACAGCAGTATTAAAAAATAGAGAAACTGAATTTTTAGACTTTATTGAGGGATATTTCAATTATATCGCTACAGATGTTAATTTGGATGGTGACCCAGACGCTGTACGTAGAGAAAAATTAAAGTTTTTATTAAAGATTAATCCTTCTTTTAGTCTAAGAATGTTAGGACAAATATTAAATTGCCATCACAATACAATAAGAAGTGATTTTAAAAAAATCCAAGGGGAGTTGGAGTAATTGGCTAATCCAGATTTTCCGGCAAAACAGATAGGATTAAGAGCTAATGACAGACAAAGAGGTAATCATATGAAAATTTCACCAGGTCCAAAGACTTGGTATTATGATGAAGGTCCAACTATAAGAAAACACTTTAAAAAATTAATAGCCCAAATAGAAAGTATTTTAGATGTTGAATTAGAAAGATATGCAGATTTTATTAGAAATAAATCGGAGTATCCTTTTCCAATATTATTTGAACTTCAAAATAATAAAATCGCAAAGAATCATAGGCCAACATCTATATTAAATCAAATTAATAGTGAAGTTATTGCTGTACAGGATATCGGAGTTCTTGTCGTTGGCGCATCTAAGTCTTCTTTAGAAACATTAATAGAACTAATATATGATGTCATTGAAGTGGTTCCAAATAACCGTAGAGAATGGTTGTTTTATAGAGATGAGCGTGAGGCAGTTACTAAGAGTAAAGAAAATGGTATGAAGTTATTCATCAGCTCACGTGTATAAATAATATAAAACTTTATAATAATGAATTAGTCGTTGAAAATTTAAACGAAGATGAAATGATTAACATTAAAGAGGACAAAGAGTTTAAGGTCAGGTTTTTTAATTATGGTGATTCGGAAATAAATCAAATAGTTTTAACTGCATTTTTAAAGCAATTAAAAGATTATGGGATAAATAGAAGTAAAATTAGGAAAATGGACTTTGTTAACTCTGTAGAAGTTTATGCGATTCCTTATCTGTCTGATGAAATAATCCAAATAGCTTCCCACTTTCCTGGAGTAGAGTCTGTTTCTAGTTTTGTTTATTTTGAATCGGGCTCGCAGGAAACTTTAGTAGAAGATGAAATTATTGATATTATAAATTCGTTGCCAGGTAATGAATACCCAAAAGTTGCAATTGTAGATTCTGGTGTTTCCTCTGACAATCACCACCTAAAACCTTGGGTAGAAGATGTTGATAACTATGTGATTGAAACAAATCAAAATAATTATCATGGTGATTTTGTTGCAGGAATAATAAATTACGGACACATATTAAATGAAAATTTAACTAATGTTGTAGATTCTGGAGTTAAGATACTTGATGTTATAGTACTTCCTGATCCAGAAAAAGAGAAAGTAAGAGAAGATGATTTATTATCATCACTTGAACAGGCTTTAGAGGAATACTCGGATACGTATAAAGTTTGGAATTTATCTCTGTCTAGTAAGAGACAATGTACAGGGTTTGTATCAGAATTCACTGCATCGATTGATGAACTACAAAAAAGATATAATGTGATTTTTGTTGTCGCTGCTGGAAATACCACAAATAGTCGTATTAATAGAATTACATTGCCTGCTGATTCGGTTAGATCAGTTACTGTGGGCTCAATTGCTTTAAATAGCAGTATAGGTGATGTTGTAGAAGAGAATATGATAGTTCCTTATTCAAGAGTCGGCCCTGGTATTGGCCTTTCGATAAAGCCTGATGTAGTACACTTTAGTGGTAATCCGTCTAACCACCCTATATATTCATTAGATTCTAATGGTAAAAGGATTGGAGATTTCGGGACTAGCTTTTCTACCCCATTGGTATCAGCAATTATAGCTGAATATTTTAGTCTTTATCCTCAGAACATGTATCCGTTAATGGCGAAAACATTGTTAATACATGGTGCTAAAAACCCAGTAGGTAAAGATAGAATAAAAGAAATATCAGCTCATTATGAATATGGATATGGTTTGCCCCGAAGAATATCAGATATTTTAAATGGGGATGAGCATGAAATTACTTTATTATTCGAAGGAGAAATTGATTCTTCAAGAGGTACCAATTGGATAAAAATTGAGGAGTTCCCTTTTCCGGAATCTTTTTTTGATGAGGAAAACCAAAAAATTAAAGGAAATATTCTTGTAACTTTGGGGTATGAAACTCCATTAAATGCAAGATATGGAAGTGAATATTGTAGGTGCAACCTTGATGTTCGTATTCGAACAAAAATTAGCGATTCTTATAAAAAAATTACAGAAGGAAGCAAAACTGATGATGCTTCATTTGATGCAAAATGGGAAAGAGATAGAATAACTAGTGAATCAAAGTGGTCCAATATTAAGCAAGTCGAATTTAAGAGTCCTGTAGGTAGGCAAGGTACAGATGATATGATTTTAGAAGTATTACCTACTTGGAGAAACCTAGACGAAAAGGAAAGAGTACCATTTGTAATAGCATTAACTATTAAAGATCCTAAAAGAGAATTACCAGTATATAATGAAGTTGCTCAAAAACTAAACGAATCATTTGCAACAACAGACCTTAGACTTAAAAACGCACCGGTTAAGATCAGTGTACGTTAGTCCTAAGTGACTTGAAAATAAATTTAAAAAGTTATAGAGCTACTTGCAATTACAATTGTACGTAGCTTTATTATTTGTTTTGTTAACCAAATGATATTGAAGGAGTCGTTTAAACTGATTAATAGAACTAGAATTTTCATTAGTTCTGCTTATGAAGATGCTTTAAAAGATACTAGAAAGATTGTAAAAGATCATTTAGAGAAAAGCGGACATGAGGTTCCTATATTTGAAGATGGAGACTTTGGATCATGGGAGAGTGATACCTTACAACAATGGCTATTGGTTATACGAATTTGATATTGCACGTTCTCAGGAACAAGCAAAGAATATATCTGCATTATTAAGTACTTCGTTAAGGTCAGTTGTAAATCTAATCCCTGAAAGAACGAAGTTAAATGAACTTAAGAATCAAACTGCTAACTTAATGAACTATGCTAACTATACACTTACCTTACTTTCAGAAAAAAACTTAATAATGAATAATGAAATTGGAAATTGGTCAAACTTTTTAGAACAGGCAATTAATTTTTTACAGAAGGACAAAGAAATCATTGTAGCTCCAGACTTTAATCCGACTAGAGTAAACATAATAAGAGGTTGTAAGGCTGCATCACTTTATCATTATAATGAGAACACACCCCAAAAATTAATTTTATTAGGGGCAACTGGAAATGTTACTGCACCTGATACTTTTGATTTAACTAATTCAAATGTCTATGTAGTGGATGCATTTAACCAACAAGAGAAAATTATTTTTTATAGGGAAGAAAAACAAACTTTGTATATAACTGAACCCATAGGTGAATGTGTACTTTGTCTCCATTTTCCTTTAGTTGAACGGTGGAATAATGATCAAGTAAAGGCACACATTGACTTAATCGAATATGCTATAATTAAAGAAGAAGATGAATATTTCTACGAGTACTTAAAATTGCTGATAGGAGGGAAATTATGAGAAAAGAGAATTATGAACATGATTCTTCCGTTATTATTAAACGTTCCCCAGCAGTAAGTGGAAGGAAAAATCTAAATACGTTATCCGCATCATCTTTAAAATGCTCAATAGTGGTAAGGAGTAATCCACCTATAGTAAAAAGTGTAAGTAATGAGATTGCAAAAAATATATTTACTCTAGATAAGGTACTAAGAGAATCTAATGAGATTCTGCCTTGGGATAGACAACTTGAAAACAGGTAATTAAATGAGTTATCCTTCCATGTACTTGTTTCAAAAAATGTTTGAAACAAGTTTTATCTAGTCTTAATGGAGGAAAGTCTCCTAAGTAATCAAACTTTTTATTAAAAATAAATTTAGCTAAAATTAACCTCATTCGTTTTGAGTAATCTTTTTTCAAAACGGAGGGGGTTTTTCTTATAAAATCAACATTCAAAGCATATTTTTGTTCAAACTTTAAATCAAACCAACAACAATTCTTTAATAGTACATAAAGCTGTGATTTCCTGAACAATTATATTGAGAGGATATCGGTAATTTTCACCTTATTCCATGTGAAAAAAGATGTTTTTCCGAATCTATTAACATGTTATCTTAAAAGAAAGAATATTTTAGGGAGGGAGTTCGTGCTTTATGCCAAATTGTGATTGGGGTAGACCATGTGATTGTAAGGATTGTAGAACAGACCAATTCAGTATAATATGCCCTCATTGTGGATTTAACAATGTCTTAAATGTTTTGGGTAGTGCTGAACTTAAGTCGGATAAGAAAGGCAGTTCGGGTTATGAATTTACCTATCCATCTGGAACAAAGGAATTAAACTGCTATTGTTGTTCAAAGATTATTCCAGATGTTCGTTACTATGATGGTTATAATGAATACATATGTAAAATTAATATTAAACTTTATCAGAACAAATTAAATGGACTTGTTTGTAGTTCTTGTGGTGTGATAGACGGGGAACTGAAAGGAATTAAGTTTGTAAAACTAATTAAATTTGATAATAAACTTTATTGTCAGAAATGCATTATTGATGCAGGAGTAAAAAAAATCCCTAATCCTTCAAACGAAAATGAAAAGTACGTTTTTAACGGGGAAAAGTTGAAATGGGAATTACATAAGATAAGAATTCCTTGTCCCTCATGTCATAAAAAAAGATGGTTAAATGCTGAAAATAGATGGAAAACATTATGTAAAAAATGCTACCTAACTTCATAAGTATTTAAGATAGATAAAGCTTGGAATACTGGGCTTTATTTTTTTTTTTCTACCACGCAAAATAAATAAGATAACTAACATTTGCTTTAATGGAACAATGAAAAAAGCTGTGGTTCTCAAAAATATTGTAAAAAATTATGCCTATTAAAATTAATATTGAAATGTTCCTAAGAATTAAGTTTATGTATTTTCCTGAGTCTACCTATGATTTTATATAAAAAAACGAATAAATTTCTCCTTTTTTAAAAATAATATTCTAAAAAAAGGAGGTGCTAGTATTAATACACTTGATTCCATTACAAATAAGCAAATGATGCTTATTCTAATAACAGTGATAGGTCTAAACAATCATGTATTTGTAATATCTCCACTTGTGCAACATGCAGGTAAAGATTCATGGATCAGTGTAATTCTATCATTTTTATTATCCTTAGTCTGGATTATACTTCTTTTAGTTTTGCAAAAGTCAATTAATAATGAGGGAATTTTTGAGTGGCTACGATTTAAAGTAAACAAAAAAATTATTATTATTTTGGGAATAATCTTTATTCTCTTTTTAATAAATTTAAGTGCTATCACATTAAGAGAAACTATTGCGTTAATTAATGTTGTATATCTTCCTGAAACCCCAAAATGGATAGTAGCATGTATTTTCAGTATTGTTTGCCTATATTTTGGAGGATCAAAACTAGGAACGATAAGTATCATTAATATCTTATTACTCATTTTCGTTGTCTGTCTTGGGTTTTTCGTTGCTTTTACAAATATGGAACACAAAGATTATTCACTATTACTTCCTATTTTTGAAAATGGATATAGGCCCATATTAAAAAGTATTATTTTTCCCTATTCCGGAATGACTGAACTTATGCTTTTTTTATTTTTAAAAAAGAGAATTAATACTCCAGTTAAATTTCGACATCTCTTTATAACGTCTTTCATATTAATGGGGCTTACATTAGGACCATTAATAGGAGCAATAACGGAATTTGATGAGGTTGAAGCATCCTATCAACGTTTCCCAGCATTTGAAGAATGGGGATTAGTTTCTATAGGGGATTTTATTGAACATGTGAGTTTTTTAGCTTTGTTTCAATGGTTAGCAGGTGCATTTATTCGCATTTCCTTATTCTTTTATACGATAAAAGAAGTTTTATTAGAAATTAATTTATATTCAAAATGGTGTCTATTTGTAATTTTATTTATCGTAATTGGATATGCCGTTTATCCCATCAGTGATATTCATTATTCGAATGTTTTATGGAATATCCTACTACCTTTTACGACTTACTTTTTAATCAGTTTTTTACTTCTATTATCCTTATTTATTTTAGTACTACATAAAAGGAGAACAAATGTATGAAGTTTTTCAAAAAAAAATCCCTACAAAAAAATTTATCAATAAGTAATGATAATAATAAAAAGAGCACCGTAATTAGTGAACGAGTATTAAGAAATGTTCTAAAAAAATGTCCGGATATACAATTTTCCTCAACTACTTATATACATCATCAAATTACATATATATATTGTTCGGGACTAGTCAATACTGAAATATTATACAATACTGTTCCTCAGTCAATTGATCATTTTTTTTTCGTACATAAAGGCGAAATCACTGAGGAACAGATACGCAACTATCTACATATCCCAACCTTGGATGTAATTGATAATTTAGAGGTTGCAATAACGGATATATTCGCCGGAAAATTATTAATCGATTTTGGAATCAATGGAAAACTTTTTACGATTGATATATCAGAACGTCCTCAAAGAAAGCCTGAAGAGACTGCCACTGAAACAACTGTAAAAGGTCCTAGAGATAACTTTATTGAGGATATCAATGTTAACATTTCTTTAATCAGGAAAAGATTACGCACATCTTCACTTGCATTTGAACAAACAACGATAGGTAAACGTTCCCAAACGAAAGTTGCTATTCTTTATATGGATGATATCGCAAATATGAATGTACTTAAAGAAATAAAAAATAGACTTTCTACCATTGATATCGACGGACTTGTAACTACCCAACAATTAGAAGAAACGTTCAATAACACTCCTTATGCAGTATTTCCAAGACACCAGTATACTGGTAAGCCAGATTTCGCTGTGCAAACATTATTAAATGGAAGGTTTGTTATCCTAATTGATGGTGTCACTATTGCCTTAATTACTCCTATTAACTTTTTTTTGCTACTTAAAGGAAGTGAAGATAAAGAAGTATCATACATCTTCAGTTCATTTCAACGATTGATAAGAATATCTGGACTTTTCTTGTCATCTATACTACCAGGCATATGGGTCTCTTTAACCTCATTTCATCAAGATCAACTCCCAATCTCATTATTAGCAACCGTTGTCGAATCAAGAAAAGGAGTTCCATTACCAGTATCCATTGAAGTTATTCTTATGATACTTTTATTTGAACTTTTTAAAGAGGCGGGATTACGATTACCTATGTCCATTGGTCAAATTCTTAGTGTAGTTGGTGGATTAATAATTGGAGATGCTGCAATAAGTGCTGGATTGGCTAGTCCGGTTACCGTCGTTGTAATAGCTCTTTCCACATTATCCACGTTTAATCTAAATGACCAATCTTTAATTGGAACACTCTCTCTTACACGTCTTTTTATTATTATATTCTCTTCTTTATTCGGTTTTTTTGGCATGTTTACAGCAATATTTGTTATTTGTGCATATATCGGCAGAATAAATACATTTGGTGTTTCTTATTTGGAGGGAATTAGCCTACTAAATATATCTGATTTTATTAAAACAATTATTAAAATTCCTAGCACAAAATACACAAAAAGGCCAAAAGCGCTCGAATTAAATGACGTTACTAGAACAGGTGAAGAAAATGAAAATAAAAAGAAAAGCTAATCAATTTTTTCTTTTATTGAGCATTTTAACTACAGTATTTCTTTCTGGATGCTGGGATGTGAAACAAACGGAAAGAATGGTTTACATACATTCTATAGGTCTTGACTATAAAGACGGTAAATATATAGCATATTTACAAATCATTAATTTAGGACTACTTGCAAAAAGCGAGTCAGGAGGTAGCGATAACCAAGTTACAGCAGAACTTGGTCATGCATCAGGAAATACCGTGGAAGAAGCCATCTTTAATATCTATCAGACAACTCAAAGAAGACTTTTCTGGGGGCATATTGCATACATTGTTTTCACAGAAAATGTTTTGAAACAAGGAGGCTTACAAGCCATTACAGATATATTAGATCGGTATGTTGAAACTTATTATCAAATATGGATATATCTAACGGAAGATTCCATTCCTAATATACTTCATGCCATGCCGAATATTGGAATGTCTACAGATCTTTCACGCCTTAGTGATCCAAAACCTAGTTTTAAACAATTTTCCTATATCCGACCTATTGATTTAAGAAGATTAATTATTTTCAATAACCGTCCACCAAATGAAATAGTATTACCAATTATTTCAGGAAATCACCAATCATGGGAAGCTGATTCTAAACACATGGATGCAGCAATATTAAACGGATTAGGTATTATCACTAATGACAATTTGAAAGGGTATCTTAGTAACAGTAAAGCTAAAGGATATAGATGGATGAATAAGGATTTTCAAAGATCAGAAATAACTATAAAAGGCAAGGAAGGTATGGGTCTTTTATTAAGGAACTTACATGTAAAGGTAACTCCGGTCATAAAACATAATGAGGTTAAATTTGATGTTAAAATTAAAGCTAAAGTACATATAAATAAAGTAAGACGAACTAATTCATTAGAGGAAATAAGTTCTGAGGCTAAAAGGAAAATTAAAAAAGAAATAATGGATACTTATTTAGAAGGTCTGAAACTGGATTCTGATATATATCGTCTTTCAAACGTACTTTACATAAAGAATTATTCCACTTGGAAAAGAATACAACATGATGGAAAAATACCGTTGAATAATCACTCAATTAATAATATTGACATTAATTTAAAAATAATAGATGCTGGAAAACAAAGGAACAAGCCCACCTTAATTAAGAGAAAATATCCGAGCCATCCATAATTGGATGGCTTTAAGTCGATGTTTAACATCATGTTTTAAACCATTATAGAGGGTCCATATAAATTTCAAGAGGTAAAATGCTTAGGCGTGGATGTTGCTTTATTTGGGTTCTCCATTATTTTTTGTTGGGAGAATGAACAAGCAAAATTAAATGAAGAAATTAGACAAGGTTTAATAGATAGGTTGGAAGAAAAACTACTTCAAGATTTTTATAGGGAATTAGAAGGTATTAGTTTGAATTTAACTTTAAATATTACTGTGGGAAGTGTGATAGAGAAAGCATACATTGCTACAAAACATTATTCAGAATCTGAATGGGATATTCTAGCGAAGTCAATGAAAGAATTCGAGGCTAACTTGGATATTAATAATAAGGGTGTAACTCCAAGGATATCTCTTGAAATAGATGTTCTAAGAGGATTAGAAGACCATCAATCTGAATTCAGGAAATTAAACACCTACGCTGAAGCAAAAAGGGCAGTGAATTTGAGTTATGTAATTAAATTAGTTGTATATGCTTACTAGATTAACACCACTACGAAATGATCAAACTTTTTTATAAAAACGACACTTGAATCTGCTGATAAAGAATCCATTTTAATCAATCTTTTTTCAAAATGGATTCTTTATATTCGTTGTAGAATTAGGGTTTGTGTGATATTTTTGATCAAACTTTATTTCAAAGCAACAGTTTATTGTACCCACCCAAAAATCTTTAGGCTAAGCTAAAAAACTTTGTCCTTAAAGAAAAAAGTCTGGTCAAGACTGAGGGTGCAGTGACAATTATGTATGTAGCCGATTATTCTATCAATCAGAATCGGGATCGTACCGTTGGTACGTTTCTCGGTTCTTTTTATTTATCAAAAAAGAACCGCTTCTGGCTTTTCTTCCGCTTCTTCATTCTGTATTCTAAACCCTTCTCTACTTTATCCCGCCTCGGTTCAAACATTATCTCCCACATAAACCGCTTCTTTTCCTCAAACTTTCATCCAATCCTTATCTTTCTATGTAGCTGTTACTTTCTTCTTCCCCATGCTAAAAAGTCGGTACCTACTGCTAAATAGTTGTCTCCATATAAAATTAAGGTTCCTTAAATAAAAAAAGCGTTCCTTAAATAAAATTAATGTTCCCAATCCGAAGGTTTTTCTGGTACTTTTCCCGGCAGACCTTCGGTTTTTTTGTGTGAAGTTCGGTGCGGTTCCAATCAGAATCCAATCCCATTTTCAATCAAAATTCAATCTATATCCAATCGTTTTTTAAATTCGATATTCCTCCAATCCCTTGTCCAGTAAGGGTTCAGTCTGAATCCAATTCCTTTTCAGTTGTTTTCCTCACATAATAGATTCCAAGATGTCCAATCTTTTTTCAGCTCATTTTAGTGGAGCAAATCAGGTGAAGTTTTCGTCTACTATGGAACGTAATTTTTTTATCAAAATCATTGCAAAATCGGTACAATTTTGGGCAAAAATCGGCAAAAAGGCGGGAACGTAATTATTCTATAAGAAAAATCGGGAGGTTGCTTGGATGGGGCGTGAGCCCTTGGGGGAGAAGGAGTTGAGTGGGATAGGAGGAAGGAGGGGCGGAGGAACTTAATTATTCGATGGGGACATAGTAGATGGACTTGGATTTTCATAAATGAGGTAAATGGAGATAGGGATTGTTTGTACCTGATGTTCAAAGTAATTGATAATGGGGATACTAACTAAAGAAATAAATGGACGGAGAAATAAGAACCCCCCTCCTAAATTACTTAGGAAGATTTGTTTAATAGACCAAAATGTAATGCGTACTAGCACAACTATATAGCTGTTACTTTCTACTTCTCCATGCTAAATAGTTGGTATCCGAACGGCAAAGGTATCGGGAAGGAGCGGCGGGCAACCCATATGTATTCAATCCTTAAACAATTAGTTGTTTTCATCATAAATCAATCAAAATTCAGGCTAGATTCCATTAGCGAGTCCAGTTTTGTTTCTGTTGTTCAATAATTATATAATCCTTTGTCCAATAAGGAACCAATCATCTAAACTGCTTTTCTTTTTGTTTAAAATTCCTACTAAATAAAATCCAGAAGTCCTGTTCCATTAATTATGGAAGCATATTTGACAATAATAAAAGATGTAAGTAAAATAAAACGTATAATCAATATTTTGATTGTACAATCAATATTTTATTTGGATAAGTAATATAATTTAAAGGAGATGTTTTTAAAAATGGGTGAATCTTTTATTGCGGAAGCACGAAGAGAGCAGATTATTCAATCTTGTATTGACACACTTGAAGAAGTTGGTTATACAAAAGTGAGTTTAACTAAAATTGCCAAAAAGGCAAAGGTGAGCACAGGTTTAATTTCTTATCATTTTTCCGACAAGATGGATTTAATTAATCAAACTTTACTGTACTTGTTAGAAAAAAAATTGGATTTTATTAGTGGAAAAGTGGTTCAAGAGGAAACACCTACTTCGCAATTAACTGCATATATTGAAGCGTGTTTGGCTTATCAAGTGGCTAACTTTAAATATAATATCGCATTAATTGAGATTGTCTTTAATGTTGAAAATGAAGAAGGAATTCCATTCTATAGAGCTGACAATGGGGAAGAAGACGAAGATCCAATATATACATTGCTCAAAGAGATTCTATTAGATGGGCAACAAAAGAAGGAGTTTTCTAATCAGTTTGATGTTGAAATGATCTGTGTCCTGATTCAAGGAGCAATTGAAGAAAGTATGCTTAAACATAATAAAACCTTTAGTTTTGAGAAATATAAAAATGAATTAATTAAAATGGTGTTAAAAATAGTCATATAGCACTAATTTAGGAAATAGAATCATCTATTAAAAAAATAGAATGAAGGAGTAAAAAAATAATATGAAAGATACATCCACAATTGGTATGGGTTTCTTGGAAAAGCTCTTTGCTGTTTTATTTCCTATTGTGTTAGGAACGATTGGTTGGTTTCTTCCAAGATTATTGGATTTCATCATAAAAATTCCGCTTTTTAATGATTCAAAGGTCATTGTACTCTTGGAGTCACTTGACCCTTTTTGGACTTCTATTGTCTTGATGATTATAGGTGCGATTATAGGGGTTCTTTTGTCATTAACAGTCTATAGTGAAGCCTTGAAAGTGAGTATTAGTGATACAGAAATTTTGATTAATAAAGATGATAAAGAAAATAGAATTAACAGTTCAGACGTAAAAGAAATCTTTATGGAGGATCAAACAGTTATCATTACAGGTAATAAAGGACAAGAATTATTGAGAGAAAAGACAGACATAAAAAAAGGAATCATACGAGAAAAATTCCTGAATCATCACTATCCTTGGAGTGAACAGGATTCATATGCCGATCAATATAAACTCTGGACGCTTGAAGATCGCACGGTTGGAGAAAATGTCTATGCCATCTTATATGAACGTAGGAATGCAATTAGAGAAGGAGATAAGAAAAAAATAAAACATTTAAGAATGGACTTAAATGAACTTGGAATAGTTGTGAAAGATGAGGGAGAGGTTCAATATATACGAAAATTTCATGACTAACTTGTCTCCATGCCTTAAAGTTTTTGGTTTCTAATGATTAAATAGTTGGTATCTTAACGGCAAGTAAACACGGGAAAATCATTAATCAATCGACATCAATATCAATCCAATGTTGTTGAAAAAAGAATGTACTTTGGTTTATTAATAAATTGGAGATGTAAAAACAATGAAACAAAACAAATATGATGATACTTTATTTTTTTCTGAATATGAAAAAATGCCAAGATCAGTTAAAGGGCTTGAAGGTGCAGGAGAATGGCCGGTTTTAAAATCCTTATTTCCAGAGTTGAAAAATAAGAGTGTACTTGACTTGGGGTGCGGATTCGGTTGGCATTGTCGATACGCACGTGAACACCAAGCAAGTTCGATAATTGGAGTAGATATATCCGAAAAATTGCTTGAAACAGCCCGTGAAAAAACAGATGATCCTTTAATTACGTATATTAAAATGCCAATTGAAGACATCAATTTTTCGGACGCACAATTTGACGTAGTGATCAGTTCTTTAGCTTTTCACTATATTAAATCGTTTGATACTATTTGCGAAAAAGTTTATCAATATTTAAAACCTGGAGGTTCTTTTATTTTTTCCGTGGAACATCCGATTTTTACTTCTCGGGACGAACAAGATTGGTATTATGATGATCAAGGAAATCGCCTTCATTGGCCAGTGGATAATTATCAAACAGAAGGATTGCGTGAAACAACCTTCCTAACTGAAAACGTAATTAAATATCACCGTACATTTTCAACTTATATAAATGATTTAATTCATGCTGGTTTTAACATAAACGCAGTCAAGGAACCTATGGCTACGGAAGAAATGGTAAGGAATGTTCCAGGGATGAAAGATGAAAACAGAAGACCCATGTTTTTAATCTTTTCAGTAGAAAAGTAATAGTAATAGTTTACTAAATAAAAAATACACCAATAGAAATCTCAGAACATTAATTTTCTGAGATTTCTTCGTATACGACACATAAACTACTATTCAACAAATTGGAGGATTAATACAATGAGAAGTGAACAAGAAATGATGAATTTGCTCATTAGTTTTGCTAAGAACGATAATCGAATTCGCTTGGTAACTTTGGAAGGTTCACGTGCAAACAAAAACATTCCCAGAGATACATTCCAAGATTATGATATTTCTTATTTTGTAACAGATATGGATTCTTTCAAAAAGGATGATGAATGGCTGAATGTTTTTGGGAAGCGTTTGATCATGCAAAAACCAGAGGACATGGAGCTTTTTCCACCAGAGTTAGGGAATTGGTTTTCCTACCTTATGCTATTTAAAGATAGAAATCGGATTGATCTGAAACTGATTCCGATTGATGAAGTTGAGGAGTATTTTATTAATAGTGATGGCTTAGTTGAAGTTTTGCTTGATAAGGATGGACCTGTCAAAAGTGAAGTGGTTGCAAATGATCGAAAGTATTGGATCAAAAAGCCCACAGCAAGAGAATTTGATGATTGCTGCAATGAATTTTGGTGGGTTTCTACATATGTAGTAAAAGGATTGGCTAGAAAAGAAATTCTATTTGCAATTGACCATTTGAACGAGATAGTAAGGCCTAATCTGTTAAGAATGATGTCTTGGCAAATAGGATTAGAGCGAGGGTTTACCTTTAGTGTGGGGAAAAACTATAAATTTATTGATCAGTATTTACCGAAAGATGATTGGGAAACATTACTCACAACTTATTCTGAAAGTAGCTACACAAACATGTGGGAGGCTATATTTACATGTTATGAGTTATTTAGAAAATACTCTATATCTGTGGCTGAAAATCTTGGATATAAGTATCCAGATTATGACGAGGCCATCACGAAGTATACTCAAAACATTTATCAGTCATTGAATGAGTAATAAGGTCAAATATAGGTGAGCTAATCATAACTAGGTAAAGATGGGGTTTTAGTATAATTAAGAAAAGGAGTTACCAAAGTAACTCCTTAACTAAATTTATTAAGCTACATCATCAATGCTTATGGGAGCCAATCTAGGCAGTTATTAGAAAGTTGCTGTAGATCTTCTATAAATCTACTAGCATGAAATCCATCACAAACCGCATGATGTACCTGTAAAGAAATAGGCAATAATATTTTATCTTCCTGATTACAGTATTTTCCGCCAGTAATTATTGGTAATAAGTAGTTATGATTATTATTTACGTTTAGGTTGAAGCCAGTAAAACTAACCCATGGAATACTAGATAAAGGAAAGGAATTCTCTGGTACATTTCTTTTGTGAAAAATCCTTTAACCTCTGAATATTGTTTCATATCGTCTTGATAGTTTTTATAGAAGACACGAAATTCATCAGAGAATTCGGTCCATATGCTTGAGAATGATTTGTTATCATTATGGAAGATTGTATAGCTAGGCAACATACTTTCCCAATAACCCAGAGTACCATCATCTTTTAAGCAAGTTCTAAATTCTTTATGAGAATTTACTATTCTAGTGACCATGTAAATAAAGGATGGATATAGCTTTATCCCTTTGTTCCTGAGCTGTTCCAATAACGTTGTAATATCTATATTTGCTGTAATACTAAATGTGCACTTCTGATTTAAGTAATGCTCGAAATACGGCAATCTATCCCATTTTTCTTTTTCAATTAGATTAAATTTCATTTGATTAGCCTCCTAAAAATGTGTTTTTGATTTTTAGGAGGCTAACTTGTCTGCTTTCACCAATACCCTCACCTCATAAATAATGCTTTAAATAAGATACTAAATCATTTGAAATTCATATTCAACCATTCTAATACGCATATGTATGGCTTTTTACAATAATTAAAGGGCAACCTCGAATTGTGTTATACTTTTTCCGTGTTGTAAGTTTTTACTGGAGGGGCTAGGATGAATCAAGTAAAAAGTATATTAAAAGACTTTTATGACATAGAGATTAATGTTGTGTCGCCTCAGCGGGGTGGTTGGGCATCCCTCGCATATAAAGTGTCAAATAAAAATCAAAGCTATTTTTTGAAGGTATATGAAAAAAGCAGAGCTTCCACACCGAAGTTGACTGCTCTGATTGATCAATATGTTCCAATCTTGGTATGGCTTATAAAGAATAGCAATTTAAAAGGGAAAATCTCCGTTCCTATGATGACAAGTGAAAGAAAATATAAATGTGAAGATGAGTATGGGATTTATTTGCTTTATGAATATATTGAGGGGGAAACGATTGGGGATCGAGATTTAACAGAGAATCAGGTTTATCAGCTTTCAAAGATCATAACAGAGCTTCATTCATATAGTGATAACATTCCAATTGGGACTGATGCTTTTATAGAAGATTTTGAGGTTCCATTTTTACCGATGTTGAGACAAACATTGCAAAAAGGGAGAAATGATTTTCCGTCTGAGGTATGGGAATTGATCCATTCCTACATTCTACAATTAAATGATCTGATTTATACACTTGAGGAGCATTCACAGAACTTGAAAAACTCAAAATTAAGAATGGCCTTATGTCATACAGATTTACACAATTGGAATTTAATGCAGTCGGGACAAGAGCTAATATTAATTGATTGGGAAGGATTGAAACTAGCCCCGCCTGAAGCTGACTTGATGTTCTTAGATGATAAACCCTACTTTAATGAATTTTTAAGTATCTATCGGAAAACTCATCAAAACTTTTCAATTAATCCTGAAGCAATGACCTTTTATAAGGGAAAGAGACGATTGGAAGATATATGGGAATTTATGGAACAACTTTTATATGATAAACAAAGGGAACAAGAAAGAGTTATAACGATGAACTATTTACAGGAAGAGTTGAATGAAATAAGTAAATGGTAAGGTAAATCTATCCCATTGTTGAATAGGAGGGGGTGAACATATGAGTATTACAGGATCACAGTTTGATAAAGTGGCTGAAGAGTATGACTTTGTAACTAATCTTCTGAATGACAATACCTTTTTTATTGCTAATATGCCAATAGAAAAAGGGAGAGCATTAGATATTGGATGTGGGACGGGAATATTAGTCTATGAATTATCCAATTACTTTAGCGAGGTAGTTGGTATTGATATATCGGAAGGGATGCTTGAGTTTGCCAACAAGAAGCGTCAGTGTTCGAATATTTCATACTTGAAGATGGATGCAGAAAATCTTAGTTTGGGGTATAAGTTTGATTATATCGTAAGCAGGACGACTTTCCATCATTTGAGGGATATATCAATTGTAATTAATCAAATGAAAGAATTGCTGTACGAAGGTGGGAAAATTGTTATTCTTGATAATGTGTCTAAGGTTGAAACCCCACCAACGTACGTTTACATATTAGGAGCAATCCAAGAATTTCTTCCTAACTGTTTCAAATTCGGTGTGAAAAATGCTGTGAGAGTATTCAAGTATAACACTTCAAAGTCGTGGCTCGAACATTTAGCATCTGACAAGTACCTTTCAGAACAGAAATACTATGAGATATATGGAAAATTATTGCCTAACTGTACCTTTCGTAGAATGAATTGGGCAATGGGGATTATTTGGGAAAAACCGATTGTTTCGATGATAACTGAGTGAATGTTATTAACCATAGGATAAAAATAGGAGTTGAAAATTGTTGAGCGTAGAAAACATTTTACATGAAATTAACAATGAATTAAAAGATGTCCCGGGCATTGTTGGAGTGGTATTAGGAGGATCAAGATCAAGAGGTACGAATCACCCAACTTCCGATATAGATATTGGAATATATTATGATACATCGGCAGGGTTTGATGTCAGATGGGTTAGTGAAGCTGCTACTAGATTGGATGATGATCATAGAGAAAACTTGGTTACATCTTTAGGTGAGTGGGGTGCCTGGATTAATGGCGGTGGTTGGATTGTTGTCCAAGGGTACCATGTTGATTTGATCTTTCGTGATATTAAAAGAGTATCACAGGTAGTCGATGAATGCTTATCAGGTAAAGTGTCCACCCACTATCATACGGGACATCCACATGCCTATCTAAATGTTATGTATATGGGGGAAATCTCCATTTGCAAAATATTGTTTGAACGTATCAATCAAATTTCAGATTTAAAAGCTAAGACTAGCCCTTATCCAAAACCATTAAAGGATGCCATAATCGGCTATTTGAACTGAACCCCGAATAGTAGACACTTAAAAAAAAGTGCCCTATTCGGGGTTTTTTCTATGGGAAAAGCCCGTTATACTTAACATAATTAATTTGAACGGGAGTTATCTTATGAGTAAAATCTATTTTAATGAACATCAACGTCAACTATTAGAAGCCAATCCCAATGTTGCTTCAGTATCTGACCGAGCGATTCAATATACACCTGAATTTAAAATTAAAGCAGTAAATGAGAACTTAGCTGGGAAAGGACCTACTCAAATCTTTATAGAAAATGGGTTTGATCTTGAAATGATTGGCCCTAAAAAAGCTAAATCAGCTTTGAAGCGTTGGAGAAATACTTTTAATCAATATGGAGAAAATGGTTTTTTGGAAGAACGTCGAGGAAAAGGAAGTACGGGAAGACCAACAACTAGTGAGTTATCCGCTGATAAGAAGCTAGAAAAAGCAGAGGCTCGTATTCGTTATCTCGAAGCTGAAATTGAATTACTAAAAAAGCTAGAGGAACTCGAAAGGAAGGCGAAGAAACACAAGTAGCTCCACATGAAAAATACGCAGTCATCAATGAAGTAATTCGTAAATATCAACTAATCAATAGTGTCTCTGAGCTATGTACTGTCGCACATGTTAGTCGCAGTGGTTATTATGCATGGCTGCGGAATACTGAAAAACATGCCATTCGAGAGAACAATGATTATGAGGATTATCTCTTTTTAAAGTGCATCTATGATGCATTCAAAGGGAAAGTTGGCTATCGTGGACTTTATATGAAAGTATGTGAATTACTTGAAAACCCAATGAACCCAAAGAAAATACGCCGTCTAATGCGCAAGTATAATTTCTTTGCGAAAGTGCGACGTGCAAACCCATATAAAAATATTGCAAAAGCTACTCAAGAACATAAGACATTACCAAATAGATTAAACCGTGAATTTACACAAGACGAGCCGGAAAAAGTATTTTTAACTGACATTACCTATTTAAAGTATCGAGGAAAAACAGCCTATCTATCCTGTGTTAAGGATGTCGCTACACGTGAAATAGTGGCATATGAATTATCACAAACATTGAAAATGTCGATTGTTTACAATACTCTAGCAAAATTAGAAGAGAAATTAGGGAATAATATACATCCAGAAGCCATGATACACTCTGATCAAGGTTTCCATTACACGCATCCAGAATTTCAAAAAAGGGTGAAACAGATGAATTTGAAACAATCTATGTCACGTAGAGGGAACTGTATCGATAATGCACCAATGGAATCCTTCTTTGGACATATGAAAGATGAAATGGACTATAAAGAAGTTCATACATTTGAAGAACTAAAACAATTAGTTAATCAATATATGATTTTCTATAATGCATCAAGAAGACAATGGAATTTAAAAAAGATGACTCCGGCAGAATACCGAAGTCATCTAATCGCTGCTTAAATAGCAGGGTTACTTTTATTAAACTGTCCGAAATTTAGGGCGCAGTTCAATTTTATGTTTGAAGCATCTTTTTCTTTAATGTTTGCGAAGGACAATGTGGATAAGGATGATATTTCATATGTTATGGGGCACTGCTTCCGAACCATTTCATGTTTAAATCAAGTATTATTTGCTTTAAATGAAGAATACTGTATTAATGAGAAGAAAGCAGTCCGGATGATTGTGAGCTTTAATAAGAAACCAAAAAATTACAAGGAAAGCATCGACCAGATTGTTACATTAATTTCTTCCGATTCAGATCATACGAGTGAAGCTGTTAAAATGTTACATAACCTTATGTCGGATACGGAAATGATACTAAAACAAATATCAAGTTGAGGGTAAATAACCGCCTCTAATTGTAAAAGCACTATTTACCTTTGACTTTTTCTGTAAGTCAGTCTACAATTAATAGTGAATCTTAAACGTTAAGGAGGATTATTAAAAAATGACACATTTTATGAGACTACGATTCCCAACTTTGAACCAGTAATTGAATACGGTCAAAGGCTCTGTTTGTGTATGCAGAGTAAATGGGATTAGTCTGTCCTTTTTTAATAATCTTCATTTCATAGTTATTCACCACATCCAGCAATTTATTTCCCCCAATCAACTTATGGGTGGATCCTTATTGCCTGTTTTGTGTGGAAAATATGTAATGTAAGGAAAGGCGACTTATTTGCCTTTCTTTATTTTTGTCTAATTTAACCTTTCGTTGTTTAGATCAAGGGCAGGTTTTATTTGCTGACGGCTTTTAATAGCCCCCCTAATAGAATAAGGATGGGTCTCTTTCCCTTTACTCTCAAATCACAGGCAGATGCTTGTGATTTTTTTATTTGAAAGGAAGAGAAACCATGACTAAAAAAGAAAAAAGTGCTGAATTAGTTAATAAATATGTTCATGTATTTAGTTGTCCGATTTGTAAAAGTCCAATGAAGGTCACTCATTTAAAAAGCCTAGTCTGCTTGAATAATCATACGTTTGATTTTGCGAAACAAGGCTATGTAAACATGATGACTCGTTCTGCAAATAGCCATTATGACAAGGAATTATTTAAAGCACGACAAAAGGTCATTATGGAAAGCAATCTTTTTGCCCTCCTACACAAGAGGATTTCAGAAATTATCATTGGAAATATGAATGCTTTAAAGGGTGAAATTATAATTTTTGATGCAGGGTGTGGAGAGGGATCACATTTACAAAGGATCTTAGATGAATGTAAGAATGAAACATTTGCAGGAATTGGTTTAGATATTTCAAAAGAGGGCATACGAATGGCTGCAAGTAAGTACAAAGAAACCGCCTGGCTTGTCGGTGATTTGGCAAACTCGCCTTTAGCGGATCAATCATGCCATTATATTTTGAATATCCTTTCTCCTGCAAATTATAAGGAGTTCAAAAGGACTTTAGTTCCAAATGGTCTCGTTATTAAGGTTGTACCTCGTTCTAATTATCTAAAAGAATTACGAGAAGCACTATTCGATAATACAGACAAAAGTTCTTATAAAAATGATGAAACAGTATCACTGTTTAACCATCATTTCCATCTGGTAGATGTACTCAATCTCAGTTATATCAAGAAATTAACCCAAACAGAGTTAATTAATTTAGTTCAAATGTCTCCCCTTACCTGGAACACGAGCGAGGATGATATTGATCGAATTATAAATCGAGGTATTTCTGAGGTTACTGTTGATTTAGATATTTTGGTCGGAATAAATAAGCTGACGCAAGGGGGGAGAATTTAATGGAAAATGTATGTATTGAAATGGATAATATTGAACTTTCATTCTTAGATAGAGTGGTATTAAACATCCCACGACTGGCCGTGCACCAGTTTGACCGGATTGGAATTGTTGGAAAAAATGGTGCTGGAAAGAGTACCTTGTTAAAACTTATAGATGGTCAAATTAAGCCGGAAAAAGGTCTAGTGAAACGATTTATAGATTTTGCCTATTTTGATCAACTAACGATCCCAGGGAAAACCAAGGTAGATTACGGTTTAAAAGGGAAACTGTCTATTCCAGAAACGGAAATTGAGAACTATAGCGGTGGAGAACAGACAAGACTAAAGTTAGCCCAAATTTTCTCAAACTATCATGAAGGATTATTAATTGACGAACCGACAACGCATCTTGATGCAGATGGTATCCAGTTTTTTATTGAGGAATTGACCTACTATTATGGTGCTCTAATCATAGTGAGTCACGACCGATATGTACTAGATAAACTTGTGACAAAGATTTGGGAAGTGGAAGATGGATTAGTAACGGAATATACAGGGAACTATTCGGATTATATAGCACAAATTGAGCTTCAGAAAAGGCAGCAGTGGGAACAACATGAAAAGTACGTTAAAGAAAAATCACGTCTTATGAAAGCTGCAGGGGAAAAAATGAAGAAGGCTACAAAAATCACACAGGAAAATGGACATATTTCTAAAAAGGAAACAAAAGCAAAGGCGAATAAAATGTTTATGACGAAATCCAAGGATACAAGTCAGAAGGCAGTCCAGCGGGCAGCAAAGGCAATAGAGCAGCGAGTGGAACAGCTTGAAGCGGTAGAAGCACCTAAAGAAGAGGAAGTCATTCGATTTCACCAGTCAAATGCTCTTCAGTTACACAATAAATTTCCGATAATGGCAGATCAGTTAAGGCTAAAGGCGGGGGGGAAGCCCCTTCTTGATGAATCGAGCTTTCAATTCCCGTTAGGCAAGACCATTGCTATTACAGGTAAAAACGGTTCAGGCAAAACAACGTTGCTTCGCCATATTTTACAGCGTGGTGAAGGGATTACGATTTCGCCAAAAGCTGTTATCGGCATTTATGAACAAATGGACTATCAGTTTACCAAAGATGAAACGGTACTGGACTTTATGAAAGATAGAAGTTATTACGACGAAAGTAAAATTCGTTCTGTCCTACACTCAATGAGTTTTACAGGAAATGATTTAAAAAAGAATGTTTGTAATTTAAGTGGCGGAGAGGCTATTCGTCTATTATTGTGTCAGTTATTCTTAGGAAGATACAATATACTCATTTTGGATGAGCCCACGAACTTTTTGGATGTTTTTTGTATTGAAGCGTTGGAACGGTTTTTAAAAGGATATGAAGGAACTGTACTATTTGTATCGCATGATCAAACCTTTGTCGATAGAGTAGCTGATTGTGTTTATCTCATAGAGGATCAAAAATTAGTATTAAGAAGTTAATTTAAAACAGGGAAGGGATGTAAGGAGTCCATTATGTTCTTAGAGGTGTAGTATTGCACTATACCTATCTCCTTCTTCTTATTTCTATTATGTGTAGCTGTTACTTTCCTCTTCCCCACGCTAAAAAGTCGGTACCTACTGCTAAATAGTTGGTATCCAAACGGCAAAGGAAGCGGGAAGAGCAGCGGTCAGATCTTTATGTAATCAATCGTTACTCAATCGGTTTTTTCAATCAAAAATCAATATCAATTCGGGGCGGGTCCAGTAGGACTTCGTCCCTTTTTCTTTTGTCCAATATCCCCTCAATCCCTTGTCCGTAGCGTGTTCAGGTGTTTTTCATATCGTTTCCTATACAGTTCGAAAGAACACGGGAAAGAAGAAAGAGAGTGCTGAGGAAAGAGGTTTTTTCAGGCTCTTTTTTCATGTTTTTTTCTTATTTCTGTTCCCGTTCAGGGAACATCTATTTAACATTGTCCGAATATTCGATACTAGCCAGAACGGAAAAAAGAGGGCGAAAATGGGGGTTTTGGGGAAGAACAATAAAGCAGAAGAAAGAGTGGGGGAGAGAAGAGGAAAGAGGGATGGGACTTAGAGCCGCAAGGATTTGAGGGGAGTGAGAGGGAGAGGAGGGGCGGGGAAGGACAAAAAGACAGGGGAATATTAGTATATCCCTGTAACTTTCTCGGTTCGCATGTAACTTTGTTCTTCCCTGCTGTAACTAAGTTGGTTTCTAAGCGGGAAAAGAACGATGAGAAAAACGGGAGATACAATATGTACTCGGTTGGTTTTTCAATCATTATTCAATCGGTTTTTTCAATCAAAAATCAATACAAATTCAGGCTGAATCCAATACCAGGGTTCAGTCTTTTTCTTTGTTCAATATCCTCTCAATTCCTTGTCCAATATGGGTCTCAACCATCTCCTTTTATATAGCTGTTAAAATCCTCTTCCCCATGCTAAAAAGTAGGTACCCAATGCTAAATAGTTGGTATCCGAACGGCAAAGGAATCGGTCAGAGCAGCGGTCAGATTTTTATGTATTCAATCGTTTTTCAATCGGTTTTTTCAATCAAAAATCAATATCAATTCGGGGCGGGTCCAATAGGACTTCGTCCCTTTTCTTTTTTACCAATAGCCCCTCAATCCCTTGTCTCATAACGGTTCAAACCATCCTTTCTCAATTTCTCTTGTGTCTATTCTGTTGTTTTCCTCACTGTATAAACCCGTAGGGTTTTAGTTCTTTTTCGCTGGTTTTTCAATCATTTTCCTTTCTTTTCTCCTGATTCTTTCCTCCATTATCGGTACCAACTCTTTAACATTGTCAGAATATTCGATACAACCCGAGAAGGAAAAAAGAGGGCGAATATGGGGGATTTGGGGAAGAACTATATAACATAATGGAATGAAGAAAAAAGGCGAGATAAGAGGGAAGAGGCTTAGAGTCGCAAGGGTTTGGGGGGAGTGAGGGGGAGATGAAGGCGGGGAAGGACATTTTGGCAGGGGAATATAGTTATTAACTTGTTGTTTTATTTTTACAACACATATAATGTCCCAGTATATTGAAGGTACACTACTAGCTGTAGGTTAGATGAGTTTTGATTAATGATGTCTGTAGTTGTTGAATATGACTATCATTTTTAATTAGTTAATTTGATAGTAACTTCAAGGCGTAATTATAGAGGCTCACACAGTATAAATCAATTCTAATTAAAAATGGAGGTTTATGTATGAATACGAGAAAAATGGCTATGGAAAGTATTATCGAGTTTATTGAGTCTGATGAAAAATGTGCTTTATTAACTGGGACTTTTCAAAATGAGAAACATCCTTTAGTTTTAAGGACTATAAATGATTTATTCAAAGGGAGCAGAATATTATTTAGAGCCAACTCAATGCAGAATTTAAGCACATTCTTTAGGGCTAATAAAAACTTTAAGACGGGTGTTGCATACAATTTAGGAAGTAACACAATGTTTGTTGACACCATTAACCCTCGAACATGGAGGAGTTCTCCTAACAGTTTCAATTTCGCTGTTGTTTATCCGTTTGATTCTGTAACGAAAGACAGTAATAAACAGAGCATTATGGATGATTTATTTAAGCACAGAAATATTGAAAAGATATTTTTAGTTAGTTGGACAGATAATATAGACTTTTCTTGGTCTGATGAATATGTTGATCGGAAAATTACCTTCGATGCGGAAGAGGAAAAGCCTGAATACCATCAAAGGATGATTGATCTATTAACGAAAAATAAGGATTGGTAGAAGTACTGTCGATAAAGAAACGAATAAGGAGGATTGCATGAATAAGTTTTTCCGAAAGCCGTCTAAGGTTGCGTTAATTTCCCTAATCGCTACTATAGTTGTTACTGTTTTACTCTTGTGTGTATTGAGGTTATCAGGAGTAGATTCAAGGATTGTACATATGATTGGTAAAGCGACAATTGCAATTTCTTTACCTTTCTTAATGCTTAACCCATTATTTGGCTTTATCTATTCATTTTTCGTTAAAGGAAAAAGTAAAATTATGTATATCCTGTTGCATTTAGCTTGCATATGCACAATTTCAGTTTTAGCGTTTACGGCTTTTATGTTTCGATACTTTGTACCTTTTGCTCCATAGAAACCTAAAAATGAGGTTATGAGGGGGTGTGAGAAATTCCAAAAGTGTCAGCTATGTTGGGAGTAATTTCAGGGGCGTTTTCAATTTGCTTATGGGTTATCTTTAGCTTCTTCAATCCTTATTCAAATACAACTGATATTGAACCCATTTTAAATACGTTTTTCATGCTATGTATTCCTGCTTGTTTAGCAATTATTTCTTCTTTAATCTCTAAAAAAGTATTATTGTTAATTGCTTTTATATGGTCGTTACCAATCAGTTTATATGTAACGATGACTCCAAGCATTTTTGCTTTATTTGGGGTTACATGCTTTGCCTATTTACTCAGCTATTTCTTGATGTATTTAAAGAAATGAGGAAATCGGTGTTCAAATGATATATTCAGAGAGATTGAGGTGATTATTTGAAAATGGCAATTCCAATTCTCGTTTGTATAATCATTGGTATTATATTTATAGGCTCATTTCCTTCGATAACAAGTGCTTGTTCGTGTGCAGAATTACCAGGTGTAGAAGAAGAATTTGAACGTTCAAAAGCCGTATTTAGTGGGAAAGTTATTGATATACGAGAGAAACGAAGTTTAAAAGGATATACGACTAAATCAGTCCTCTTTGAAGTAACGAACACCTGGAAGGGTGTAGAGCAATCACAAATAATCATTACCACTGGACAAGGTGGTGGAGACTGTGGATATGACTTTAAAGAAGGGGAAGAGTATTTGGTCTATGCTTACGAATCAACTATGTATGGAAAAAAAACGCTTGTAACAATCATTTGCGATCGTACGAATGAATTGGGTTCCTCAGAGGAAGATTTGGCGATACTTGGGGAAGGACAGCCTCCGATTGAAGAAGTTGATTTAACAGATAAGCAGGAAGGAAATGGGTTATATATATGGGGTGCAGTAGTTATAGCCATCGGTATTGTTTTATTTTTCGTATTTAAGAGACGCACAAGGTCAAATAGTTAAGGGAGTGATTGTCAGTGATTAAAGACCTGTTATGCAAAGTTGATACACTAATGTAATAATTATGTAATAGACTGGTAATCTGTTTCCCTCAATTTCCAAAGTTGTGTTACCATAATATTAACAAATATTAGGGAATTGGTAAGCGAGTGAGGAACATTGGTTGTATTAGAAGAAAAAGGGAACATAAAGACTCTTGTTCCATCTCACGGTTTATGTGAAACAGACTTAGAAGAGTTAATTAATGAATATGAAAAAGAATTACGCTATTTTGCCTACAAAATTGTTCGTGACTGGATAATAGTTGACGATATTATGCAGGAGGTATTCATTAAGATATTTCTAAAGTTGGACTCGTTCGAAAAAAGATCTTCTATTAGATCGTGGTTATATAAAATTACTTATAATCAATGCATCGATTATTTTCGAAGTAAAACGATAAAATCTCCTATGTTAATTGAATATCTCGAAGAAATTAAAGTAGCAAATACTGACTCGGCAGAAATTGAAGCAATAGAAAAGTTTGAGAAGGAATGGTTATGCCACACAGTTAATTCTTTACCTAACCAATACAAGGAACCGATTTTACTTTTTTATTTTAAACAGTATTCCTATAAAGAAATTAGTGAGACTTTAAATGAAAATATTGGTGTCATTAAGAATAGACTTTTTAGAGGAAGACGTTTGCTAAAGGAAAAATACTTCGATTATCAAGTTAGCTATGATCGAAAAGGAACGGAGTTATAACAATATGAATTCTTTTATTGTGATTATCATAATTGTTTTAGCTATTATTGCGGATTTCTTTTGGTTCGATGTTGATAAAAAAAGATGGGGATGGATGAAGAACTGGTCAAATCTCCAAAAGGTTTTATTCTTCTCAGGTTTTGCAGTTGTTTCAGGATTAATTTACGTTGGATTGAGTTTAGGTTTTTTCTAAAAACGTGGGCATTATCACTGGGATAATGCCCTTATTTATTGAATTTCCCTTTTAAAATTCTGCCACAAATCCCAAAGAGTAAATTTAGTTAAATGAAATAGTCAAAATAATTGAAAAATGTGATACCAAAATCATTTAAGTTTCGTAGATACATAGTGAAAACAATTTTTAACTAATTCTGGATAAAAGGATGTGTTCCTTATGATGAAAAGTAAAAAAATGTTATATCTTTCTCTTATTCTTTTTATTGCATCTCTTGTCCTAAATTTCCCTTTTCCACACGAAAGTCCTTATGGTGAGACTGTCGCATCGGTATTGAATATACCAGTTCAATCTGTTAATGGATTACATTATGTAGGAATTGCTTCATTAGCTTTATTGATTGCAAGTTTGTATTTCCTTACCAAATCGGTAGAAAAATATCATGGGCGTGTTGTCTTGGTTGCCATTGTTCTCGCTTTATTCGCACCATCGATGATTGCCAGTTCGTTTCAAAAAACATTTGCAACAGGTATTTATGCTGTTTCTTATGAGCGTGATTGGAGCAACTGTCAATTTGAAATGATCGGTGAAACAACATTGCGTGGAGAATGTGAACTTCCTTTTGAAAATTACAGTAGGAATGATGTCCAATTCACCATTGAATTTTATGAAAAATACTATTTTGAAGATGATGTACTCATGGTTTCACTCATGAACAACAATGATCCGTATGAGGTGAAGCTAAAGGGAAATGAAAGAAAAACAGTGAAAATTGAGTCAAATATAGACGTTTCAAATATGGAAAATCATATTGAACAGGGTAGTTCAACAGGTGTAAATATCATCATTAAGTCGGGAGAAAAAATAAGGAAACTTTAAAGTTGTTAAATTGAATAGAGGTGAAAACGCTTGAACTGTTGTTGTGATAGTGAAGAAACAAATGATTTAAAAATAGAAGGAGATGTTGGGGCAGATCCAATTTGGTGTAATAGGTGCGGTGGCAATCTCGACTTAGAAGATGTTCCGATTTCAGATAGATTAGCAGAGGAATTGTTGTCTTGGGCAACAAAGTATGGAGAATGGATTGATTGGGATTCAGATAAATTGCTTCCTAATGGGATTGAACTGGAAGATAAATTTAATCAAATGGGATTCGTATTAACGGAAAAGGTGAAACAAGAAATTGGCGGTAAATATAAAATAAAATTCATATCATCTACCAGTGCGAAATCTTATGCAAACAGGAAAAACGGTTTTAGATAGAGTGAGGACAATAGGATATGAGGTGATATTTATGAAAGAGGGAAAAGAAAAAAGGATTATTCCTGACGAATTTGGAAAAAGTTTTTTGAATGGAGAGTTTTCCACTATATATCAACAAACCTCTAAGGATTTTAAACAGTTGGTCATATTGGAGCAATTCATAGAGTTAGGAGAGTCTTTTAATCTTGAAGTTAAGCAGTATAACTTAGAAATGAGTAACCGTTTAGGTAAACATATTGAGCAATTTTTATGGTTAGACAATGAGAGGGAAAAGGCAATTAGTGTAGCATTTGATGAAGATTACACCATTCAAAGTTTGCTTCTTGCTCCATTTGTTTCTTATCCAGAAAGTGATAACCGATACACTGAGAATACTTATATCATGCCAATAAAAGAAGAATGGTTTGTTTTTTGGGGAGGAACAAATCAATTTATTAATTACCATTATGTTTATGAAACTCAAAGATACGCATATGATTTGGTCATTATGAAAGATGGTCAATCCTATCGTGATGCACCTACTAAGAATGAAAACTATTATGCTTTCAATAAAGAAATAGTCGCTCCGTTTGATGGCGAGGTGGTAAAAGTAATAGAAGGTGTGAAGGACAATGTGCCAGGTGAAATGGATGAAAGTCAGCCAGAAGGAAATTGTGTTGTGATTAGACATCCAAATAATGAATACAGCATGCTTGCCCATTTAAAACAAAACTCGATTCTTGTTAAGGTTGGAGATCATGTACAACAGGGGCAAGTGATTGGATTATGTGGAAACTCTGGAAATTCCTCAGAGCCTCATTTGCACTTTCAAGTCATGGATTCGTTTGATTATTATACTGGTAAATCTATTCGTATCCAACTTGAAGGTAGTTCTGAACCAATCCAAGGAGAAGTAGTTAGACCATATAATTAATCTATTTAGTATAAGAACTTTCTAATTTTCCTAAAAGTATAGTAGAGCTATAGTTATTGATGCGGTATCTGAATGTTTCAAAATAAGTTGCAAGTGAGGTCATAGCGAATGGATTTAAGAATACAAGAATTAGTTGAGTTTACGCAGAAAAAGTTCGGACTAAGTAACTATTATTTACATGAACAACAGTTTTATCGGAGTGTAGATATCTTCAATGAGACAATTTATACATTGTCCATGGAGTGGTTCCCCAATGATGCTGTACAAGATGATGATGGACTAAATCCAGAGGGGACAGTAAGTTTTGAAATCAACTTGAAAAGTCTTAAATTTGAACGTATTTTTGCAAAAGGTAAGCCTTATGCAGAAGACGGGATTACATTTAGCAATCTTAATAAGGAAGCCGTTATAAAATGGGTTGAGTGTGAAACAGGATTATCGTATGGGGAACAATTCCAATGGGTAAGAGAAGATGAAGGGGAACTTAACTTTATGTCGTGTTTTGATGGTGTTGCCGTTTCACCTCCTGGATATATTGACATCAAGTTTAACGAAGAAGGGAAGCTCACTATGTTTTCAATGCATGGTGAATTTCCTTCAAAAGAGCTGATTAAGAAAGAAAAATATACTCTTTCTCTTGATCGATTAGAAGATTTGGGAAAGGAACAATTGAAGTTGATTGAATATCCTTCCTATGAACAGAAAAAATTATACCCTATATATGCATTGGAAGAGATTTTTGTTACAAATGATGGGACAACAACGATTCCGTTTGAGGTTTTTGCAGATGAAAATTATTTTTTGAATATCGATCAAACAATTTATTGGGATGAACCAATGAATCAACCGTTTGAACGGAAAGAAATCAAATGGATTGAAGATCTTACAGCAGAACAAGCATTTTCATGTGAGCCATCTCCTGATTCATTCCCCATTACAGAGATAGAACAAGAGAAATGTATGATAGCAGTTAAAAACCTTTTACGGCGGGAATATCCAAGTGAATCAGGGAATTGGGTATTAAAACACTGTTATCGTGATAAAGGGTATATTCACGTTACATTGAAAGCGAATATTCAGGATGTTCGTGTATTTCAGCGGAAAATAAAGGTCTTCATAGATCCAAAAAGTTTTCAAGTTGTAAATTACATGGATAGTAAACCGATGTTGGAGACCTTTAATGACTTTCAAGCACCTGACAAGGTAACAATCACAAAAGAAGAAGCCTATGAAAAACTTAAAGATTTGTTTGAGTTAAAATCTTACTATGTGTATGACTTTAAACAAAAACAATACGTTTTATGCGGGAAATTAGATTGCAAGTATGGGGTGAATGCATCAAACGGGGAAGTGATAGCGTTAGATGATTTGTAGCTTGATTGACAGTGATAAGTATTTAACAGAAAGAATTGTTGTCTTGGGCAACAAAGTATGGAAAGGTGCCCCCAAATATGGATAAGAAGCCTAAATTAAAAAGATCAGACTTATTAAATAAAGATGATATTTGGAACGCCGTTAGTGATGTGCTACTTGAATCTGCCTATCAATTAGAAAATAAAGTAGCTTATGAAGCATTTACTGTTCTTCAATACTATTCCGAAATGGAAAGTGGAGGTCATGAAAGTTTTTTAAGATGGAATTCAGACCATGTAGAAGGAGTAGGAATCACTCGTTATTTGGAAGAACTGATCGGTGTTCTTGATAAAATAGATGCACATGAGTATGTACTGATTGAGAGAAAGTATGGAAAAGAAATGTGGGACTTGTACGTTGCCTTAGAAAATGACGAGATTGACGAAAAGGAATTTTATAGCGTTATCGAAAAAGCAGACAATGAATACTATCATCTCAATGAAAAACTGAGAGAATTATTAGAAACGTATTTCGTAAAGATTCACACTGACTTAATTGAAATAATAGAGTAGTAGATATATGGGGCATTGTAAAGTGTTTGTGTGTTTGTGTAAGTGATAGGAATGTTTGTAGAGCTGACGATAAAAGACAGTTTGAAAATATTGAGTGAGAGGAAGGAGGCTTCCAATGAACAACTCATTAGTATTAAGCCTACATCGGGCTTTAATCGGTGCAATTCCTGAAAATTTGAGAGGATTAAAAGTAATTTTAACAAATAATCGGCTGTTATGGCAGGCTTTTTTCGATCATGAGCCAACAGAGGATGAAAAGGAAGTGTTAAGTGTTGCTTGCACTGAAGTGTTATCTGATTTCCCTAACATTAATGAGGTTCAAGAGGAATACATCTTCCATCCAACACCATTAACTGTTAATACAATACACGAATGGGCATTTGTTAGATGGGAGCCTGAAACAGAACAAAAGAAATCAACGCATCAAAATAGGAGAAAAAATGAATGAAGTATGCAGACTATATTAACCCTGAAATATGGACTGGTGGATTTTATGAACTTTCAATTGAGTATCATCCATCAGGTGATCATAAAAAGCTAAATGATGCTCTGGACTCATTATACCAATGTGATTTTTTTAATGGAATGTGGGTAGAAAAAAGTGATTATCAAACGTCTCCTGTTCCTCTTCCTATAAATATTGAAGAGGAGAGTGTTCATTTATTTTATGGAACCATAACTCTAACAGCAAGTAATCAGTTACCTTGTGTGATTAGCATAATTAGGGTTCATGGTGAGTCTGATTGGTTAGATATTTCAATTCCACAAGCTATACTTGAAGAAAAATTTCCATATAGATATCCTCTTACAAAAGAGTTAAACCCTTGGCTAAGTAAGGTTGTTGAGCTGTATGCAAAGTTGGTTGAAACTATTTTTGAAAGTTCTCCTTTTACTATAGCAATCATTGGTGAAGAGATTTCAGGAGCGGATATACCCGAAATTAATCTGGAACATGTAACGATCATTACACATTCTCAATTGGAAACAAAACTTGGAATCAATAGAAAAAATGATTAAATGATGTGTTTGATTTATTCAAAAGGGGAGTGATTCATTGAATTATTGGAGAATAACAAAATATGATCCATTAAAAAGGAATGCTGATGGAAGTTATCTTGACCATGAAGAATGGACTTGTTTTTCAGAAGTTGGGACAAAGATAAGCATGGAGGAGTATGAGGCTACGGAGGAAAAGTACATAAATACTATCACGACATTTATGACGGAAATGGGTTTGAATAGAGTTTATGTAATTGCCTTAGAGCAAAGGTCTGACGAGATCAAACATCAACGAATGAATTTCTATCAAAGATTTGGATAGGAAAAGCGGTGACTGCACAGGAAGTCCGAGAGTTAGTCAAGTTGACATTACGGAATGCCATTTGGTGTAAATTAGGCTATAAGAAGAAATTCTTTGTTCACTTTGGATACGATTATTATATGTACATTGGGGCGAGTGAAGACTGTACGGAAGCTATAGAGGTTGTTAAGGAAACGGGATTATTTGTCGAGGACTTCAAATCTCCTTACATAACGAATTAATAAAAAGTGGAGGATATTGATGGAGAAAACGCAAGTGATGGTGTATTTTAGTTTGTTTGCAGATGAATTTTCATTAGATGCTGTAACAAAACAATTGGATATCGTACCAACTGAAAGTTATAAAAAAGGTGACATCATAAAGAAAATATCTCCTACAGAAAATCATGTAAGAGGTTATACCCGTTGGAAGCTAAGTACAGGTTATCAAGAATCATTGGACGTTGGTGATCAGTTAAATTTAATTATCAATCAAATCGGGGGTAAGGCATCAATCATCAATGATTTAAAAAGGCGGTTCGGATTAGAATGTAGATTCACCATTGTCATCATAATGAACAACGGTTATACACCTGGTTTATATTTAGATGAATTTCTAATTGCATTTGCCAATAGCATTAATGCTGATTTTGATATTGATTTATACGCCAATCCCTACGATGAAATAGATGAATAGGTGAGGAAAGGACAAAAATAAGCGGTCTTTACCTTATAAGATGAATCAACAATGAATTTAATAAAGTTAAAGGAGAAGTAGGTGTCTTATTGGAAAATCGTATGGACTTAGTATCATTGCTTAGAAGCAAAAAAGTAAAGGTGACTGAAATAGACAAATGGGGAACATTTTTGAGGAAACGATGGGAAAACAATTTTGCCAATCATCTCAGCGATCAAGAAAAGAAATCTATTTATCTTTATGACTTTTTGTGGCACATATTTAGTTATGAGAAAAAGAATTGCTTAAAAGTAGAACAAGCCGACATAGCGTTTAACAAAAAGTCAAAGAAGTCCTGTTACGTTTTCTATCAACATTCTGATGATGCATTTATTCTTGAAAATGCTTCATCTTTAAATGCAAATGATTTCCTAAATGAAGCAGATGTGTACGTGGTAGATAAGGAATTCAACTGGACTTATGTAAAAACGCACGAAACGGGTTGGTGTGGGCCGTACTTTTGCCAAGAATAGTATGAATTGAGGTGTTCCATATAGAACTTTTAGAGTTGTACTACAAGAAATATACAGGTACAGTACAGGCATCAGATTATGTAGGATGGGCAAATTCTTATTTGTATTTGGATTTTCTCGAAATTAAGAAATTAGCCAGTATGAAAGGGAAATTAAATATATTTGAAATTGAAAAGATGTTTGTCGATGCAATAAATAGTATTCAAAGAGAAGCACCTTCTAAAGAACAATGTGTAGACTACCATTTAAAATGCCTACATTCACAATTATTAATGCCCAAAAAGAATGCTGTGTCAATTGTGAAAGAGATTTATGCTTGTACAATTGCAAACGATTTATTCGAAGAACAGATGAATTGGCAGGAGATCAGTGATGCCATAGATGACTTTCAGTACGGAGATAACGATTACGGCTATACCCTGGATAAGATCTATGAAATGATTGTTGCTCATGCACGTAATCTATGGCATACAAAAATAAGTAAGATCACGTTTAAGGAACTGATTGGACAGAAAGTTACCGCCATTGATTCAGAAGTTCATTTCATTATTAGGTTGGAAAAAGGGGCAATAATTATTGAATGTCCTTGGCGAATTCGGGATACAGGAGGAATATTGTTAGGAGAAACAGATATTCAATCTAACCAAAGTGAATGGAAATCGGTCAAAGAGCTATTGGTTGGTAAAAAAATTGAAGATATTCAGTTATTCGAACAGTGTCCACTTCTAATCGTACAATGTGATAATGTCTTTGTAGATGTCTTCCATGCCAGTTCCTTTTTTGACGGTTGGACTTTAACAGACGAAGGGGATTTCTATATATTTTCCATGCATGGTGGAAGTATTGCATAAATGGATTTGACGAATGGCACAAAAAAATTACCTTCACTGATGGTCAAAGCAACATGTACACAACGATTGTGAATTATTAAAATGTGTTGGATTTTATTAGAATCGCTTTTAAACAAATGGAAGCAAGTGTTGAAGAATATTGGGCTGTCTTGAATTGCTCTTTTTGAATGAGTAGCGTTGGCCAGTAATTTTTTGAAAATGCAAATATCGTATTTTAAGAAGGTGATAATAGTGGCTACTGTTTATATTTCAAGCATAAGCGGTCTTAATAAGTATGATGATAGATATGAAATTATAGGTGAACCTAAATACATATATCATATTGAAGTAAAAGAAATTGAGAAGCTGTTAATTGATTATCTACATGAAATAAATAGGTTTCCAATCCACTTAACTATAACTACCTATAACGATTATGATGAATTTGAAACATTATTGAAAAGGTTAGGCCAAGAGTATGAAGTAAATTCATTAGCTGATGTAGCATATGTTTCAACAGAAGATAGTGAAATGCTTAAATACCACGTTCCCCTATTTAAAGTGAAAATAACGGATGGAGTTGCCTTTGAATCGATCATTCGTACCTCTTTCTGGATGGCAGAATCGAATTGCACATTTATCCTTTCCTGTTCTGATAATGTAAGTATTATAAATAAGTTGGGGAAAGACTGGAAAGGTAAAGAGACCGAATACTCTACGATTTTAATAGATATGACTAAAGAATCAACGTCAATAGCGATTACCCATGATGCATATGGTTTTTTGCTATTTTCAGATTTAGAGGAAAACAAGTCCATTGAAACGATTGCACAGCGAATTCCCAATTATACTATTGTAATAGGTAAGTGAGGTTTTATGGATTAGTTTAAGTAAATATGCAATTTATAAAAATGATTATCGTTGATGCTCGTTTCTGTCTCATTTGCAAAACAGAAAGGTAATTTATAATAGATGAAAAAGACAATTTTGCATGCAGTTATATTTTCGATTATTATTCATGTACTAATCCTTGGATTTACGATAATTAAAGGATACTTGCTGACAAAATCTCATATTCCAAGCGACATAAATACTTATGATAATGTTCATATGCTCCAAAATGAGGTTGCGTTTGGTATTGTTTATAATTCAGGAGGTGCAGTGCTTTTAATTTTGTCATTTTTAGCGGGCATTGTTTGTTTTATGATAGGCAAATTTGTATTTGTAAGGTTAAGAGCTAAAGGATTGAAACAGTGATTCAATGAAAATATAATGGAGACACTCTTTCACTAAGGTCGTAGTTTAGTTGAAGAATAATTATTTAGATATCACAATTTAAAAACAAGGGGGGAGTTCATTGAAACGAGTTGGATTTATTTCGGCTATTGTAATTGTTATTTTGGTTGTTTTCATATTTGTAAATAAATTATACTATCCTTCTCTTCCAATTAATAATTTATCAGCTAAAGAGACGATTGAAAAATTGGAAAACTCCGATAGTAAAGTAGTAGAAATTGCAGTAGAAGGCGATACGATTTGGTATATTACCAGAACAGATAATCAAGGTGTTTTGATCGCTGATGAAAATATTAAACAAATGATCGGTTCTAAGGGATGGGAATTTAAAGAAAAAGATGGTAGTGGTCTGTTCTTTGAAAAAGAGGGAGAAAGATTAATTGCTACTACCCAAATGTGGAGTAAAAAATATGTTCTTGTTAAAGTTCAAAGTAAATTTAAAAAAATTTAGACCTTACTAAGCAAACGGAGGAATGTCGCATTTTTTCATAGAACAGGTTAGTTGAAGAGTGATTACGATAAAGGATGGGAGAATTTGAAGAAGAAAATTTGGTTTTCAGTTCTAATTTTAGTAATAGTTATTGGTGGTCTTTATTCCTTAGTAAAATTCAACCCGCCTATAGAAATTGGTACACTTGCTTCAAGTGAAGATAAAAAATCGGTTGTTGTCGGAATTGGTAATAAAGGGTTTCTCGAAGTGAAGAATTTAGACGTTTCAGTTAATAACAATGAAAAACCATCAAAATTAAAAGTACAAAAAAGTGATGCTGTACAAGGTTTCATTATAACGGATGATTTTGAAAATCAAGAATCAGAAAAATATGGATTTAAGAATATAGGGGATATTGTTCTTAAAAAAGGTACAGCCCCTTCTTCGTACTTTAATAAATTAGATGATGGTACTGCCACTAAGGATGATGAAATTTATGGTGTTAGTGTTATTCATCATGAGGCAATATTTAAGGTTGATATAAGATATAGCTATTTGGGGATTTCATTTAATGAAACGGTATTCTTCAACTAACAAAGAATACTAAATCTATTATCCTATAATTGAAAAAAGTCCTTTGTTCTTAGAAAACTCAGAACAGGTGATTAGATCAAAAGAAATGCTCCAATCCTTTTGGAATAAGAAAAGTGCCTTCTCTTATTGAAAAATACATATACAGAAATGGAATAAAAGTGATTCTTATACTGAGGTGATTAAGTGAAATATACTTGTCCTTGTTGCGGTTATAAAACATTAGATGAAAAACCACCTGGAACATATGCTATATGCAATATCTGTTATTGGGAAGATGACGGGATTCAGTATGATGATGTTGATTATGAGGGTGGTGCAAATACTCCATCATTAAGGCAGGCACAAAGAGACTACATCTTATTTGGAGCTTGCGAGGAGAAGTGTATGGAGTTTGTCAGAAAACCTAACGAAAAGGATGAAAAAGATTCAGAATGGCAACCGTTATAGTTTATTAAGGCATCAAATGTATTACACAATAAAAGGGAACGATTAAATAAAATAATCAGGAGATGGTTAATTGTTATATCAGCCTAAGTGGAGTAAAGCCAAGAAACATTTAAAAAGTTTTATCTGTGAGCCTTTGCGTTCAAGGGTGGATTTTCAAGTCATTAATTATAGAAAAGCACATGATGGGTTAGGTCGGGCTGTCATTACTGTTGATAAAGTTGAGCAATTAAGTATGTGTACAATTACAGCAGAAAGAGAAGAGTATTATAGAGAAAGAGATATCAGAAGGAATCTGAATGATTTTGATTATGATGATGTAGCAAAAAATAGATTCATACAAGATCAAGCCCACACACAATTGAAAAAAGAAGGTATCTTTGCTCAATACGACTTCTTTTCTTCATTAGAGGAATATTTCAACTCTTCCATTGAAGAATCCCTAAAGTCATATGATATCCTAATTAAAATACTCTGTTTGTTAGACCGTAGAGTAGGAAAAAGAACATTGCATAATATGGAAGTGTCTATTTTAGGAGAACATGAATTAGTTAGATATTTTTATGAATTACGTTGTCAGGCAGAAAACATGCATATTGCTTCCGATTGTTCTTAGGCGGTTAGCTTTTCCCTACTATGTCTGCTTCTGTTAAAATTTAGTGTTTAGTTATTTTATCCTTATTATAATGCAATGCATGATACAGAAAAGTATTGAGAATTTTGAGCTATATGACTGTTCAGCAAACAGTGGTGATTATTATGATTATTGAAATTGATGGTTACTTTCAACAAGTTCTACTTACGGGTAAAAAGTGTTCAAAACAACAATTGGAGCAAATGTATCTCAAAGCCAAAGAATTGAACTTTGAGCAAAGGGATTTTTCTGACGTATTTTGCAAAATTTACAACTTTGAACAAATACCTTATTCAGAGGCTATTAAGGTGGACTTTGTTATAGATACTGATACCGATAGAATTTACTCGCCTACATATTAATAACAGTAAGCTAACTATCTACCTAATTGAAATGAGATGAAAAGTGTGAATGAGTTTGTCATTAAAGGTAAAGAGGGCTTTATACGAATTGAGTTAAAAGAAGTATTTGGCTTTCCCGATTTGACAAGTAATTTTGGTGGCTATGATGTTCAAGGAAGAATAGAAATTAAGAGTGGGAATTATTACGTTAATGGTGAACTGTGGTTTACTACTGGTGAAATCTATGAGTTCCACGAACAATTAGCAAGTTGTTATCGTAAATTGAGCGGTGTTGCTACGTTTTGGACTTCCGAAACTAACCTGAAAATTGAAATTAAATTTGATAAATTAGGTCAAATCACCATAGACGGTTATTTTCAGGAAAAAGCATATCAAGAGAACAAATTGAAATTCGAAATTGAAAGCGATCAAAGTTTTTTTGAAGAAACCATTAAAGAGTTAAAGAAAATTGTGGATTATTATGGTGATTTAAAAGGTGTTAAGAATAAGTAACTTCTTTATATTTTCTACGAGTGCGAATGTTCAATAGAATAGTGGTTCTTTTAGACGATGAAGAAGGATTATGAATAAACTAAAGGTAAGGGGAAATATTGTGGCATCGAATGAAAGAAAAATGATGGATAATGCCCTGAAAAAAGTTGTTATACCTGTATTAAGAAATCAAGGGTTTAAAGGCTCATTTCCTCACTTTAGACGTGAAAATGAAGATAATATTGATTTAATTACTTTCCAATTTAACAAATGGGGCGGTTCATTTGTAGTGGAATTAGCAATTTGTCCAATTAAAGGTGTAACGATGTCTTGGGGAGAACAAGTCCCGCTTAATAAAGTTACTGCCCATCATATAAACAGACGGTATAGGTTAGGGGCTAAATCAGAAGATGAAGATGGAATCTGGTTTAATTTTGAAAATGTAAAAACAGAAGAAGATTTTGAAAAGGTTGCATCGAATGTTTTAGATTTATTAAATACATCTGACCGTTCATGGATTTCAAAGTTACTTAACCAACAGAAACATTCTTGAAATAAGGGCTAACAAACGAAATGATTTCTTCCTTAAACCTTATCCCTACTATGTCTCAAACTAAAATTACCGCTTCTTACACAATAAAACCGTTCCTTAACTAAAAAGAACGTTCCTAAATCCGAAGGTTTCCTGATCCGATTCAGGCAGACCTTCGGTCTTTTTATGCCCGAAAAAAGGCGGGGGAAAGAGCGAGAAAGAGCATGAGAAAAAGCATGAAGAAAAGCATGAGAAGACAAGTAACTACAGGGTTTCGCAACAAAAAAGAAGAAGAAAAGGCATGAGCAAACGTGTGAAAGAAAGCGGGAAAAACCGCTCCCTCCAACCTTAAATCTTACCTCTATTCTGGAACGTTATTATTCTTTCGGATTCAGTGAAAAATCGTTACACAAATGAGGAAAAAGGGTGAAAAAAGCGGGAACGTTATTATTCTTTAACGAGATTGGGGAAAGGTGAGAAAAGGGTGTGAGGGCATGTGTGGCAAGGGTTTGAGGGGGATTGGGGGAAGATGGAGCGGGGGAACGTTATTATTCGATGGGGACAACAATTATCTCCATGCTAAAAAGTTGATTTCCACGCTAAAAAGTCGGTACCTACTGCTAAATAGTTGGTATCCAGAGCGGGAAGACCAGCGGGTAAACAAATATGTATTCAATCTTGATTCTATCGTAAAATCAATCAAAATTCGGGGGGCGGGTCCAGTTTGACTTCGTCCCTTTTCTTTTGTAAAAGGCAAAGTAAAGGGAAAACAGCGGAAGTGGTGAGAATTCCTCCGCTGTATTGTAAATTTGTACATTTTAGTTTTCACTTTTAGTAGAGTCGTCTTTTTTACGAGATGCTAAACCTATGACCCCGCCAACTATAATAAATACAATGTTTAAAATGATTTCAAATCCTTGAAAGGCATCAACATAATTAACTAAAAACCAGCTTTTACCTCCATTTGTTAGATGATTAATTAGCCCTCCTACTCCTTGGATAAGGAATAGTAAACTAAGTCCACTAATAATTTCTTTCATGATGAACACCTCATTAAAATTTTTTTAATTTAATATGCCTCTAAGACCGATGTTGAAAAAAACTGCACCTACTACTCCTATCGCTACTAAGAGTGAAGAAATTGGAGCTTCATTTAATTTTGACCTGATTTTATTTAGAAATTGATGTAGTTTGTCTTTAAGCACAATATTAACTCCTAAAAGCAGTAGTGAAGGAAGCACCATTACAAGATTGTACCCAGTTATAATTAAGATAGAAGGAGTAGTCTCTATTGCTAGGTGATCCATTAATATAATTGAATAAAAGTAAGGCAATGCAGTTACAAATTCAATTAGAAAAACAATGCTTCCTAATATGATCATCCCTTTGATAGTTGTGTTTGTGGGTATAATTGAAATTAAACGTTTTTTTGTAGTATCTTTTGGTTTACTGAAGCTAATTAGAACAAGAACCATTCCAAAAAGGATATAAAACCAATTGATAAAGTCAATTTCAGATAATTGTTCGATTCTCGTCAATAGTGATTCTCCACCAAAGTATAGTAATAAACCCATTACAAAGTAGCCTAATTGCGTAATAGATAGAAAAACAAGCAAGCGAGAAGAAAATTGATTAGGTTGTGTCAATAATAAATAGGCTGTTACAGCGAGTACACCAGGACTTAATATGTCAACTAAGGCACAAATGGAAATAATTATTAAGGCTGTTGATATGTCTATTAATGAAGATGGCATCATTGCTTCAATCGTTTCTATCAATTAAATAGTACCTCCTTTTTAATATGTGGTATTATTATAATACAATGTGCTAAAAAAGATAATAACACACTGTGTTAAATAAGGGAAGTGGTTTTAATAATGCCAAAGATTGTTAATCATGAGCAAAAGAGGAAGTCGATCGCAGAAGCTGCATGGAATATTATTAAGCAAGAAGGGTTTGAGAAAGCATCAATACGCAGAGTTGCAACTGAAGCAGGGATGTCCTCTGGTGCGTTAAGACATTATTTTTCAACACAGGATGAAATGTTATTATTTATCATGAATTATTACCTGGAAGAAGGAAAAAAACGTTCTCAAAGTAAAAATTGGTCAGAAAACCCATTGCAAGCAGTTGAGGAAGTTCTATTAGAGCTTGTGCCAATTGACGAAAAAAAGAAAATTGAAACGAGTGTTTGGTGGATCTTTGCACTTCGCTCAATTACAAGTGATACATTAAAAGAAAAAAAAGATGAAATGACTAACGGAACGTATGAATTAGCGAATTCTATGATTCAGATGTTAGTTTTACAAGGGCTTTTACCCGAGTCAATTAATGTAGAATTAGAAACAAGTAGGCTATCAGCATTGATTGAAGGTTTGTCAATTCATGCTCTATTAAGACCTGATGTGTACTCCTCAGAAAAGGTTAAGGAAGTAATCCGTTATCATTTAGAAACACTTTGCAAAGTGTGTAATTAGAAAGTTAATAAAATGAGTGCTCAATAAAATTGGGGGTGATTATGATTGAAAATAAAAAACTGAATCAATTTACATTGGTAGATGTTATTGAAAGGAAAATACATTTCACAAATACAAATACAAATACTATATTCGAGTAACGAGGGCTTTTGCGGAATAAAGGTGGGATCAATACCATGCTTCTTATTTCTCTATTCTTTTTTCTACTATATATAGCTGTCTTTTTCTTCTTCCCCATGCTAAAAAGTCGGTACCCACTGCCACATAGTTGGTATCCAAACGGCAAAGGAAGCGGGAGTAGCAGCGAGCAGTCTATTATGTACTCAATCGTTATTCAATCGGTTTTTTCAATCGTAAAATCAATATCAATTCGGGGCGGGTCCAATAGGACTCCGTCCCTTTTCTTTGTCTCCAATATTCCTTCAATCCCTTGTCCGTAGCGTGTTCAGGTGTTTTTCATATCGTTTCCTATACAGTTCGAAAGAACACGGGAAAGAAGAAAGAGAGTGCTGAGGAAAGAGGTTTTTTCAGGCTCTTTTTTCATGTTTTTTTCTTATTTCTGTTCCCGTTCAGGGAACATCTATTTAACATTGGCAGAATATTCGATACAAGCCAGAACAGAAAAAGGAGGGCGAAAATGGGGGTTTTGGGGAAGAACTATGTAGCAGAAGGAAGAGTAATGGAATGAAGAGTTAGGAGGTAAGAGGCTTAGGGACGCAAGGGTTTGAGGGGAGTGAGAGGGAGAGGAAGGCGGGGAAGGACAAAAAGACAGGGGAATATCAATCTGTTGTTCCGCTTCATCATCCGTTATAAAATAGAATATAAGCGATAGACGATTGCCTCACAAGGATGTGCTTAACCTTTTCCACAGTACACCGTCTGACGCTTAGCTTACCTCAAACAAAACCTCATATAAAGGAGACCTCAATATGACTAATCAAACATTTTCCCAACAAATTAACGAATATCTTTGGATACAGCACAAATATGAGATTAATTCTTATAACTTTCTTCTCAAAGAAGATAATGAAGATTTGTACTTGTACGGAGTTACTACACTAAATGATGCATTATCCTCACTTCCTAATCTGTTGGATGATTTCAAATATATTACTAACCCAAATGATGAAACTTGGCACAAAATATGGGAAAAGGTTAATGTAGGCTTAGGCATTATCGTGAAAAGTCTTGAACTATTTTCGGAAAAAAATCCAGAGGATATAAGGATTTTAGAATATCTTTGGTATTTATTTGATAATGCCTATTATAAGATTGAAGAGATATTGGAATGCAATTTTGACTTTGATTATAATTTCAAAGAAATAATGAATTGGATACAAGAGCTACAAAAAGACATTATCTGCTTCTGAGGATAAGATCAATCAGCGAGATATTGATATCAAAGGATCGAGTAGCGTACCATCGGTACGCCATTCGGTTCTTTTTTGCTTATAAATAGTGTGAATAGGAAGAAGCGTGAGGAAGGTTTGGGTTGAAAGGGGGATAAGTTGTGAATAACGGAATTGAAGCGGGAAAAAGGGAATGGGGAAATGTGAGATATCAACAAGTTATACACAAAATAGGGCGATCAAAGAGTAAAAGTGGGAGGAAGATCTTGAAGAAAAGCCTGAAAAGGCTTGAAAAAGAAGGGGAATCAACCCTTTTATCCTTATCCCTTACCTCTATTTTGGACAAACTTTTTTATCTCTGAGACATTGAAAATTCGGTACAAGATTGATCAAAAGTGGGAGAAAAAGCAGGACAAACTTTATTCAATTAAAAAAGATGGGAAAAGGGCGTGAAGATAGGCGGGAGAAGGGATGAAGCGGGGGTGGTAAGGAAAGGAAGTTGCCTAAACTTTTTTATGGCTGAACAGAAGGAAAACCAGAGCAAAATCTGGCGATCTTCGGTCTTTCGGAATTGAATAAAAGCCAGAAGGAATAAGGGTTTTCGAGCCTTTATTCCTTTTTCTTTTCCCCTAAACCCTAATCCCTTACCTCTATTATGGAGTGACTTTTTTAGTCCAAAATGGTTGTAAAATCTGAACAAAAATTAGATGAATGTGGGGAAAATGCGGGAACGACTTTATTAGGAGGGTAATAATGGAAAAGGGCTTGAGGCGTTGGGGGAGTAGGAGTTGGTAAGGTTTAAGGGGGGAGGGGAGTTGGAACGAGTTTTTTGGGTGGATACATTAGTACAATAAAGGTATGAATATTTATATCTCAGTTAAGTGTAAAAATGGTCAGGAGGAAAATTCTTTGAGAAAAATATTGTTCTTGTTATTATTTACAACATCTCTTCTAGCAGCGTGTAATTCATCAAGCTTAAGTATTAGTGAAATTGATGTTATTCCAGATGATGTACAAGATAAAATCGATTATCACCATACACTCCAACTAATGAATGATGGAGAAGATATTGCTTACATTTTTTACCAATCAAAGGGAACAGTTGTTACTGACCTTGAGGTACAAGGTGACACATTAAAAGTAAAGTTAGATGAAACAAATAGACAAGATGGTTTAATCGAACAACATGTTTATAAATTGACGTTAGACCCCGAACATGAAGTTATTGATATCTTGATTAATGGGAAGTCCACTCAATTTGATAATGTTACAAGTTTATAATTTACAGACTATGGGTGCCTTAAAAAAGTAGTCATGCTGATATTTTATGATTTACAGTTTGATATGATCTAGCTGGAGTAGGATTTATTTTTGCATAGAGGAGTAGAAACATTCATGGAAAATAAGAACTTAACGTGGTTAGAGGCACTTTTTGATTTAATCTTTGTGGCTGCAATAGCAAAAGCTACGCACCTGTTAATGCATGAGGAACATGGGGTTATCCCGGTTGAATATCTGTTAAAGTTTGGTTTAATTTTCGTCCCTATTTGGTGGGCTTGGGTAGGTCAGTCTTTATTTATCAATCGTTTTGGTAAAGATTGTGTTACCCAACGTTTGTTTATGATCACTCAAATGATATTTATCATATTGATGACAGCTAGCCTGTCTGTTAACTTTGATCCATATTATATTCCTTTCCTCATAGGTTACATAGGAATCCGCCTATTAACATCTATGCAATATCTATGGATTAGTAGGTGGGAGAGTGGACCTCGCAGACGAGCAGCGGTTTATTTAGGGTATGTCTTTTTAATTGGTATTACTGTCTCCTTAATTTCCGTTTTCTTTGTCTCCTGGCCACGATATCTTATCCTATACTTAGGTATTTTTATTGATATTGTTGTCCCTATTTTAGGTCGTAAATATCTCGTCAAGGCTCCAACAGATACCTCTCACCTGCTAGAAAGGTTTGGACTTTTTACTATTATTTTGTTTGGAGAATCAATCGTAAGCTTAATTGCTGTCTTACATCCAGAAAAAGGAGAGTGGGAAGCGATTATTTTTACCATGATATCATTTATCATTGTTATTGCTATGTGGTGGCAATATTTTGATAATATAGAGAAAAAGGTTGACAAAAAAATAAAATCCACCGGGCAAGCGATTATTTATGGGCATTTATTTATTTATATGTCTTTAAGTATCATTGCATCGGCGATTCAGTTAGCCTTTTTAAAGGACATCCATTATCAGTTTTTGTTAATCTTGACCTTTGCTGCCACTCTTATCTACTTTTTATCAACCACACTGGTGTTCCATAAATATCGAATTATTAAGCATCGTTTGAACATTTTCCATTTAGGTTTATTTTTATTAATATTAGCAGCATTTCTTATCATAGATCTTGCCCTAGTCGTTCCAAACATCTTTATATTTGTTCAGTTGGCTGTATTCTTTCTTATATATGCGAAAGTAACAACGTAACTACCAGATTACGATAATGTCTTAGTAGCGGTACAATAATCAGAAGTGTATTTAGTATATTAATAAAGAAATTGCTTATATAGACTAAAGAGCTGAATAACAAGAGTTAGCCAGCTTTTCTTTTTGTTCTAAAGGGAAAGATTAGTTCAATATTATTAGCAGGCTCATTATGAGTTTGTTAAAGTTTAAAAAGATTTTATCAAATGCAGATCAGGCTTGATTTATGTTCATTACAGCAGGAAGAATGAGTTCATTAAATAAACGAAATGGTCGAGAAGAGTCCTCGAAGATAGTTCCTGTGAATACTGTTATTAATTGATAATCGGGGACGATAATGATATTGTTTCCACCGTAACCTTGTGCATAGTAAACCATAGGGATATCAACTTTTCCTGATAATACCCACCAATGATAACCATAGGAATTTAGTCTAGCTGTTGTAGAATCTTTAACCCAGCTTTCTGGTAGGATCTGTTTGGAAAACCAATTCCCATTGTTTAAATACAAATATCCAATTTTCAGCATATCAATAGTTTGCATTGCTAAACCAAATCCGCCGTTTGAAATTCCTTGTGCATCCGAAGGCCACCTGTAATCTTTTATATCTAAAGGTCCAAATAGAAACTTTTGTGCAAATGTACTAGCATCCATACCACTTGTTTTACTTAAAATAGCACTTAGTAAGTGGGAGTATCCACAGCAATAATTCATGGCAATGCCTGGTTGTTGTTCCATAGGGCGCTCAAGTATGTACCGCACCCAATTCTTACTGCTTTCCATTTCTTTATTACTAGTCCATCGTAATCCCGCCGTCATAGTTAATAAGTGTAAGACCGTAATTTCTAATTTTCTTTTATCCACACCAGGTCTTTTAAGTTCTGGGAAGTAGTGTACAATTGGAACATGAACACTTTCAATTAACCCCTTATTTAAAGCAATTCCAATGAGTGCTGATAACACACTTTTGGTTACAGAATTTATTTTATGTTGTTTAACTCTCATTTTGTTATTTCTAAAGTATTTATAGACTAACGCACCATCTTGAAGAATAAGACAACTATCAACATTATCCTTTTTAATCTTTTTATCAAATTTGTTTAATAATAGTTCATTCAAATAATTAATTTTAGGACTGGCTACATCCAAATCAGTAAATAGATTCAATAAAGATCCCCCTTTTTTATTGTTAAACTAAACTCCCCCGTAGTGGAATTTAAAAAAAGTCATCATAGCGAACTCAACTATTTTAATTCTTGCATCCGTTAGCATAATAAGAAATTACTTTGCTTTGATTTTTTTATCAAAAAAATAATACCTAATGAAATTCCTAATGCTGCTGGGAATTCTATAAGGATATTTAAATTATGTTTAAAAAATTGAATTTAATATTAAATATTAAACCTGCAATTAAGAGAACCAAAAAATACTAGAGAAACTTATATAATTGTTTCATTATTTATCTTCTTAAGCAAAACTTCTCATATATATGTTCTATACATAATGTAAGTAATCCTTCTTAAAGTAAACAGCCCTGGTAGCCATCCATGAATCAAATACTCAAAGCTTTTCACCACAAAGAATGAATGTAGAATTTTTGTGGCCATACCTAAGCTTAATATCTAGTTATTATTGTTTATTTTTTATTCAACTAAAGGGGGAGTGAATCGAGAAGGATAACGCATTTTTGTTTCAGATATTAAGCTAACGGGACAAGTTAGTATAAAAAGGAACTTCGTAAAATGATAAAGAATTAAAATATTTAGTTGTTCAGAAAAAAGGCTTTAACTATAGGTGTACTACTATCAATTACTTGAATAAGTAAAATTCATAGTAAGTTCTTTTGGATTGGAGTGGAGAACAATTAGTCAAACAAATTTATTAGTAAAGACTATATCTAGACTTGACGATATGCAGAAATTTATCTCAATTGTGAGATTAAATCCAGATGCAAATAGAAAAGAGATTTTTTTGGATGTTTTTAAATTTGAAGAAGAAGAATTAGAAATGATGCTATTTTTCGGGATGTTTAATTTAGATAATAATATTTGTTTACTTGAAAAACAATTAAATAAAATGCGAATACTAGGTTTTGAAAATTTTATAAAAGAGGAACTTGTGCTTTTGCAACAACAATACCCATCTAATAGAATAATACAGTTTGAGTTATTTATTTTAGACGAGGAGGATGACTTCGTTAAATCAAAACTTGGTGGAGTATCTGCCTTTACCAATTGGGATGGAAAGATGTGTTTTACAGTTCTTCCAGAAGAAAATGTACGTAAAATGTTAAAGTCTGTTATTACACACGAATATCATCACCACTGGAGAATAAGTGCTTTAGAAATTAATGAAGCAAACCAGACTTTACTTGACCGAATGATATTAGAAGGTTTAGCGGAGCACTTTATTCGTTTAAAATTGGGTGAAAAATATTTGGGTCCTTTTAAAGATGCATTATCCGAAATTCAAGCTAAGAATCTATGGGAGAGCCATTATATACAACATATAAACGATAAAGGTACATCAACTGATGTATTTATGTTTGGTAATGAAGAAGAAGGAATACCTTTTTGGGGCGGTTATGCAATAGGATACTATTTGGTTAAGTGGTACCTTGATAATAACAAAGATATTTCTATTGAAGAATTAACCGTGTCACCTTCATATTTGTTTATAGAATAGTTTACTTTTAGCTTAAAAGGGAGTGTTAATTGAAGATGAATTGCATCTTTAATTGTAAAATTTGTTTCTAACTATTGGGATGCACTTCGAGATGGATTAACATTTTTATTTGTTGAATTTACTAACGTGAAGGGGCCGTTTAGTGGAATACAATTGGAACATTTAAACAGGAATTTTAACCCTTTTGGAGAATATTTACTTTTAAATAGTTGCGATGGAGGGATTAATATTAAGACTAAAAAAAACTGGTTGGGTTTTGGTTCTTTATTTCTTCTGGTGTTAGGGATAATTAGCTTATTCATTGCAAATTCAGTCCATAAAAATTATGGAATATCCCGTAATAATCTGCTCAATATGATAGAAGTTAACAATCTTTCTACACAACAAATTGATAAGATTGGTAATGCTGTAAAAGAAATAAATAATAGATTTCATACCGATGAGTATATAGCTATATATACAAGTAAGGACAATAAATTTAGTAAAGAACCTAATTATTCATTTCCTAGCAAAGCTCAATTAAAGGATAATTTATTAACTAGAGCTGCATATCCAATTGAAAGGTATAATGGAAAGAACTTTTTTGTTGTACACCAGTATTTTCCTGATTGGTATTATTTGTTTTCAATTTCCCTATTTAGTCTATCAGCTATTTTCTTAATCATTTGGACTGCATTCCAAGTGAAACTAATCTTTAACCATATTAAAAATTTTAAACTGATCTTTAAATAATATGTAATCTAATGGAACTGCTAAATTGCAGTTATTTTTTTGGAAGTAAAGTTTTGTGAAAAAATGTAATTATAAAAAGAGAAGAAGAATCCAAGGGTATATTTAGTAAAATCGCTAAGAACAAAGGAGATATCAATTATGGCTGTCATTACATTTGGTCAAAAAGAAGATGCTAAAGAATATATAAAAAGGCCAGCTGTGTATTGTTTAATGTTTAATAATCAGAAAGATAGAATTGCAATCATTGAAACAGGTGATGGTAAGTATTTTCTTCCTGGCGGAGGAATAGAAAATACTGAGACTCACGAAGAGTGTATAAAAAGGGAAGCATTAGAAGAAATGGGGATGGAAATAGAAGTAGGTCATTTTATAGGATGTGCTCAAAGATATTTCTTTTCCACAAATGAATATAAGTATTACCTTAGCGAAGGTTATTTTTATCTATGCGAAATGGGAAAACAGGTAAGTGAACCAACAGAAGAGGATCACTTACTTATATGGGTTGAACCAATTCGAGCAGTAGAAAATTTATTTCATGAACATCAAATTTGGGCAGTTCATGAAGCGTTAAAATTGATTTAAATTATAGAGCTAAAGTGGGCAAAAGTATAGATCAACGGCTTTTTTTCTTTTCGACTAAAGGTGCAAGTTTGTTGAACAACAGTTTGACTTTTGTATGCTATTTTTAAGCACCATAGTAATAAAACGTATGATACAATACGGCAGCAAGACCAGCGAATTTCTGCGTTGTTGATTTTATTAAAATAGTATTCAATTCCGAGTTTTTGAACAAAGAAGTATTCGATTTAAGGGACATCGAAACAGTGGCTATTAGGTCATTATCACATTTGAGGTAACCGGCACCAGTATAATCTTTTTCAAAAAAATATTCGTGGCTATCCAACCTAAATTGATACGCTTTTTCAATTAGTTGAACTCTTTGAGAAGATATAGAAACGGTTTGTGAGGATAAATTGTCAGTTAATTTGTACTTAATGCCAGGAAACGCACAGTCTATAGTATATAGTGGTTTTCCATACCCATTAGCTAATTTATAACTATAAGGAATACCACTTCGTAATGTGTTGTGGACGATACGTGCAAGGAATTTATGTTGCTGTTTTCTTATTTCGAATGCAACTTCTTTTTTTTCGTTTAGTATTGGTATTATTGTTGTAATATGCACCTTTTCAGGAACTTGATAAGTAAACTGTTCCATTGTTTCCTCCCAGCCCAATCGATTCACCATTTATTATTATATATTAAAGTTCCTTTTAGGTAGCCATTAATTAATAATCCGGTGTTTTAGTATAAAAACAATTGAACGGCCTGTTTTGGCAATTCTTTTTTTTTTAAAGGGCCAGGATATTTGAATCACTTGTTGGAGAAATTGTATGTTTGGGGAGTGACTATTGATGTTAAAAGAAGTTTGTAAATGCAATTTTACAAGTTCATTTAAACTTGAGGCGGATTTTTCGGCTGACCCTATTTGGTGTAATATATGCGGTTGGAATCTTGATATAGAAGAATTTCCTTTATCCGATAATTTAATGAAAGAACTAATGGAATGGGTATTGGTATATGGTAATTGGATTGATTTGGAAACAGATTCATTAAAGGAAAATGGATTAAAGCTACAGGAAAATCACAATGAAAAAGGATTACAATTATGGAAAAAGGTGAAGAAAGAGTTAGGGGATAAAGGTCAAATTATATTTGTTCCATCCGAACTATATTGAATTTGTTCTTATTGAACGAAAGGGGGGGAGATTTGATCAAGGTTAATCTGCTTTTTCTTATTGTACTAAAGGGCCATTTAGTTTAATAATACAGGTTATTAAAGTATATAAATAGAATTATATTATGAGGCGAATCCTATCTTCTGAAATTCATCATCTCTATCTTGAAGAAATAAATCCCCATCAATCACCAAAATATCTTTATTCTTATTGAGTATGCTGTTTCATTTATAGATTAGGATTTTACAAATCCAAGTATTGAATTACTCTCATTTTTTAGTGTATGTAATTTTTCATAAGCCGAAATGAAAGCATCCTGCATAGCATCAGCTAGATCCTCATCATTATTCAACAATCTACTTGCAGTCCGATATAATACATCTTCATATTGCTTTACAAGCGAAACAAACGCTTGTCTTTTTGACTAATGTTTTTAATTATCCCATTCAGCCCCCCCTTTTACTGACTGGTTTGTTTTTCAATATATTAGATATATAAGAGTATCAATTAGTTGCATACATCGAATGAAATGATTTTCTCTCAAGTTAGCATTTGTCTATTACTCTATGCCAAGCAGCCATATTAAAAATCACGGGTTCATTTTCTCTTTCGTTAAATTTCTATCAAGTGAAGCTCTGTTATATATGCAATTTCCAAATTTGATTTACAGTCTTATTTTCTACTTTAAAAAGAAAAGAGTATCCCTTATTAAAGAGATGCCCCTTGGATCATGTGAACGGAAGGTTATAATAAACCATTTGTAATTTATGTTAAAATATTAGTGATTGATAATTTTGAAATTTCATTTTTATAATAGGGGGTTTTAAATATTTATAGGCACTTAGTTTTAGTTACCTTTATAATTATATGTTTATTAACAGGTTGTATCGAAGAAAGGACTTCAGCACCAAAAGATTCAACTATAACGGATAAATCCTCTAACCATGTTGAAAACACCCAAAGTTATACGATAAAAAATGCTACTCCAATACATTTTAAGGTAGGAGAACAAGAGTTTCAAATTGTACCAGTTTTTAATCCTATCCTCGAATACATACAAAAAGTAAAAGAGAATTTAGATCCAAACCATAAAGAATTATACATATCGACAGTTGTCGAACCTTTCCGAAAAGAGGCATTTGGCGAAAATGGTGCACATTGGTTAAAAGATAAATATAATTTTGCAGCGCCTATAAATGTCGATCGACTGAATGAATCAATTCAATTATTGGATGAAAACTATGAACATTTTAGTCATTTAATAAAAGAAACTTTAGAAAAGTCCTCTAACCTGCTTCATGGTGGAAAGACAACCATATATTTGTTCCCGTTTAATCCAGACCAGTATACTATCATAAGTCAAATGAGTGGAGTTACAGCATTTGCGACCTCTAACCAAATTATAGTTTTACAAATAGCACCTCAAAAATATAAAGAGGAGATGCTCCAATACACCGTGGCACATGAATATCACCATATTGTTTACTTTGAGGATAAGAAAGATAAACAAAGAGATTTATTTGATTATATTTTATCTGAAGGTAAGGCTGACTCCTTTGCTACCTTGATCAACCCTGAGATAAACGTTCCATGGACAGATGAATTATCTCCAGATGTGGAACTAACAATTTGGGATTGGGCAAAAGATAAGAGGTATTCTTTTAATAATAACGACTTAGCAGAGATGAATGCCGGAAACGGTGTTATTCCTAAATGGTCCGATTACAAAATTGGTTATCAAATTATGCAAGATTTTTTGCGGAAAAATCCTGATATTCCTATTAAAGAATGGACTTTTATGGACTCTGATGAAATTCTGAAGAGGAGCAGGTTTTCTCCTAATAGTTAATTATTGTTTTAATGAAGGATTATGTTTTGATCCAAAATCAATTGACAAAATAACTATTATAACCAAGTTAAAGTTGTAGACACTGAAGAACCTATATAAAGTAGAGAGTAAACTTCCTTTATTAGTAAAAAAGCTAAAATGGTCCAGTAATTATTTTTATAATTAGGTGGACCATTTTTATAAATTTATTTCATCTGTAACTCCTGCTTTTGTGATATCATAACCGAACTCTTTTTACTTTTAAATGGTTACAGGCCACTTTTCCTGATTACCACAGCGTCCACTACTAGATCTTCATTGTTTAGAACTGTTAGTATTTGAATTTATACTGCAGTCTCACTGTAATACTTTTTCTTAAACCAAAGTGCAACATTGACTAATGCAATCATTACTGGTACTTCCACTAAAGGACCGATTACTGCGGCAAAGGCAACTCCTGAATGTATTCCAAACACCCCAACAGCGACAGCGATGGCCAATTCAAAGTTATTACTTCCGGCCGTAAAGGCTAATGTAGTTGTTACTGGATAATTGGTACCTAATTTTTTTCCTAAAAAGAAAGATACAAAGAACATGATAACGAAGTAAACAAGTAAAGGAATAGCAATTCTCACTACATCTAATGGCAATGCAACAATCATATCCCCCTTTAAGGAGAACATCACAATAATAGTAAATAGTAGGGCGATTAATGTAATGGGACTGATTTTAGGGATAAATACCTTCTCATACCAATTTCTCCCCTTTGCTTTCACTAATGTAAATCTTGTAAGCATTCCCGCGACAAAAGGAATGCCTAGGTAAATAAATACTGATTTTGCTACCTCTCCAATGGTAATATCAATAATTGCCCCTTGTAATCCGAACCACTCCGGAATTACTGTTACAAAGACATAAGCATAGATGGAAAAAAAGATGACTTGGAAAATTGAGTTAAATGCAACTAGGCCTGCAGCATAATCTGTATCCCCTTTGGCTAGATCATTCCAAACAATGACCATAGCAATACAGCGTGCCAATCCAATCATAATAAGTCCTATCATGTATTCTGGCTTATCAGGTAAGAAAATGATGGCAAGAAAAAACATCAGAATCGGACCAATAATCCAGTTTTGAACGAGGGATAAAGCTAGCACCTTAATATCTTTAAACACTCGACCAATTTCTTCATAACGTACTTTGGCTAGCGGAGGATACATCATAAGTATTAACCCAATAGCTAATGGAATAGATGTAGTTCCAATTTGAAACTTATTTAATCCATTGATCATTCCGGGAAATATGTAACCAAGTCCAATTCCTATAGCCATTGCAAGAAATATCCATAGTGTTAAATATCTATCAAGAAATGATAAACGTTTTTTTTCAGTATGACTCATGTTTTTTGTCACCTCCATGTTTGATTAACAACCGCAGCGGATGGTTGGATTACTCTTATCAATTTGTTTAATGGTTTCTTCTTGGTCAGGTATCTGCGTCGTTACATAATTAATGAGGCGATAGAACTCACTACTTTTATTCAATGAATAATAGATCCATTGCCCTTTTCGTGATTCTTTTACTAGATCAGAATCCTTTAATTTACGTAAATGTTGACTAATAGATGGTTGGGTCATATCGAAAACTTCCTGAAATTCACAAACGCATAATTCGCGTTTCATTAATAAAGCAACCATTGTTAATCTTGTTTTATCACCAAGTAATTTAAGAACTTTTGATGTACGTTCAATATCGGGTAATGTTTCTTGCATTTGAGCACCTCCTATATAGATATATAATTATTTACTTATATATGATTCAATTAATAAATATATAACTATTTACTTATATAAGCAAGGGGAGTCATTCAATCATTTTTTTTTCTAATTAGTGTATGCACTGATAAAGTTATAAATCACCATACTTTTTATCCTCCTGTTTTCAATAAAGTAGAGTCTAATCTCTTGATGCATAAATTATTATGTTTGAGCAGCATTTTGTTTACCTATATAGGATTAGGGGAAAATTAATAATATTGTTATTTCCATTACATAAGAGGCGAGATTCATTCAATCAAATGTTTTAGGAGGAATAATTATGTACCAAAAATTCATAATAGGAATTGTTGCGTTAATGCTAATCTTTGCGTTAACAGCATGTGGAAAAAGCAATGACTCAACAGATAATAAAAAATTGGACATGGGATCTAAGCCTGCTAGCAGTGTAAATAAGGATCATATGGAGCACTCGAGTTCTGGTGAAGTTCCAGAGGGATTAAAGGTAGCTGAACAACCAACGTATAAAGTAGGAGATCAAGTGATACTTAAAACAGATCATATGAAGGGAATGAAGGATGCTGAAGCAACTATTTCGGGAGCGTTTGATACTACTGCATATGTAGTTACATATACTCCGACCACTGGTGGACCGAAAGTAGAAAATCATAAATGGGTTATCCAAGAGGAAATCAAAGATGCAGGAAATAAAGTATTGAAACCTGGAACAGAAGTTACCTTAGAAGCAGATCATATGAAGGGAATGAAAGGTGCGAGTGCTGAAATCGTCTCTTCGGAAAAAACGACCGTCTATATGGTAGATTACACTCCGACAACTGGTGGTCCTGTGGTAAAGAATCATAAATGGGTAACCGAAGACGAAGTAACTGCTAAATAAGATAGTTAAAAAAGCTAGTGCATATGCATTAGCTTTTTCTTTCCAATAAAAGTAGTTTCCAACGCATTCTTTGTTTTTTAGTTACAAATACATGCTTCGTGCCTCATCATTGAAAAATTCGATGACATTATTATACTCGGTAATATTTATACTGTTCTGTCTCATTATCTTTTGAATAAAGATGGCATCCGTAAACATTTTATTGATAAGTAATTCACACGATAGTGGAGTGCCTTTAAAGTAATCGACCAATTCATGAATTTCATCAAAGTTAAAGTATAGGATATAGCACACATAATTCTGAAGCAACATGGTGAAACAATGGTCACGATAGGGAGTGGAGCAATTGTTGGCGAGAAAGCCTTCCATGATACTGAATAATGTTGTTTTATTTTCGGAATATATATGTAATAAATAATCAACATTATTGATTAGTCGTATTACATCCTCTAACCCCTCTTCAGGAGGCAGCGACAGCTTGGGCGATTTCCCTTCGATGGACCTTAACAATTCTAGTGTGAGATTCTTACATGCATCTATTTCATGTGGATTAATCATTATTTGATCTCTATACTTGTTGAGGTTCTCCTTGTAGTAATCGTGAAATTTAGAAAAGTAATCTTCCAGGTGGATATTGGTTTTCGTATGGACCAAATCCTTTCCTTCGAATGAAAAAGAGTAGAGAGTTTCTTCGTTAACCGGGTGAGTATAAAGATAGAAAAAGAAGAAAAAGTCTCTTAATTGGTGTTTTTGTTCCTTATTTAATTTAGTAGCATCAGTCAATTGTGCTAACTGAAAAAAACAATAGTTTTTCATAAAATCATTCATTGCATTGAACGGGTTGTTGCTAACAATGGATGTCGTCCTGTTAATAGTAAATAGTAAATAATATAATATTAATTCATCATATATATCTAGTTGCTTGAAAAATGCTGAGAGAACAGGCTTCCAGTTAGGATTCATCATATAATTTGGATCTTTCGGCTCTAATTCATATGCCCACTCAACAAATGACTCGTTCCCACTATCGACAAAAAATAATTCTGCGCTATCGTTTTCAAGCAGGCAGTATTCAAAGCAGTCCAGTTGAACGGACTGTATTTTTCTGCTGAATTTAATATTTAAGTATTCATGATAGAGTAGTTGCAGTTTCATCGGTTAAATCCTCGGTTCATCATAGTGTTTTACTTATATTAACGTAATATCAGGGAGATCACTTTATCCCTTCTTTTAAACTATTCCACGTCTAGCGGAGCATTCCTTCAATTAGAGGGGGGAGAATTAGAATTTATCCTCAAAACAATATGTAAAAACTTAATTTCTTGGGTTTTTTATTTAAAAAAAACAAGAGATCAATGGGATTGCATTAATTTATATTAATAAAAATAAGCATTCTAAGTAGTTAAATAGAAATGTAGATAGAAGGTTAAAAATGGGTGAATCGCTTTGCTCAAATGTGAAACCTTGTTAGACTTGTTCAGTTTTAAAGGGTTAATCTTTATGTTCATCAAAAGTCATGGGTAAGATTTCTTTTAATAATAAAAGACTATATAATAAAAGCAAAACTATGCTCTCCTACTTAAAGCATATTTAAGGTGATTTATTAATGACATCATATAATCGTATACTTATCATGATCCCTCCGTTTCCCTAGCTAGGTCTATAGTGTTTTAAAAAAGTAGACCATGCTTGTAGGAGGGCAAAATAAAATGAAAAAATATGCAACACCATCTTTATTTTTAATGATTGTACTTGTGGCTTTTCCACAAATAAGTGAAACAATTTATACACCATCATTACCGGATATTTCTGTGGCATTCGGAGTTTCAAATAATTCTGTACAGTTAACTTTAAGTATCTATTTTATAGGGTTTGCTTTGGGCGTTTTCTGTTGGGGATGGCTCTCTGACTTTATTGGACGAAGACCTGCGATGTTAGGCGGTTTAGTTTTTTATGGAATTGGGAGTTTAATGTGTTATTACTCTGAATCTATTACTTTGCTTCTTGTTAGTCGATTCATTCAAGCCTTTGGGGCAGCTACGGGCTCTGTCATTACACAAACAATTTTACGTGAAAGTGTAACTGGCAGTAAAAGGCATGAGATGTTTGCGAAAATATCTGCAGTAATTGCCTTTACACCTGCAATTGGACCAATTATTGGCGGTTGGGTTGATCAGGCGTTTGGGTTTAAGGCTGTATTTTTTGTCCTAGTTGCAATGAGTGTTTTGTTGTTTATTTATGCTTATTTTAGGCTATCCGAAACAACGAATGCTTTAACTAGAAAAAGGGTCCCTATTTTTTCAGTTATCAAGCGAATTGTCTCATCACCACGAGTATTAGTCTATGGATTGCTGATCGGTGGAATAAATGGGATATTATTTAGTTATTATGCTGAGGCTCCCATTATCTTTATTGAACATTTTCACATGTCTCCGGGAATCTATGGTTTTTTAGGAGTTATCGTGGCTTTTGCATCTATTATAGGAGCTATGATTTCAAAAAGACTGTTAACCAAATTCCAACCAGAGAAAATTATTCACCTTGGCTGTTTCATTATGTCTATCGGATCTCTATTATTATTATTAATCAACACGTTCACAACTCTACCCAATATAGTATTGACGGGAGGTATTTTGACGACCATTTTTATCATGCTAATGGGTGCGAGTGTGGCTTTACCAAATTGTTTAAGTCTTGCCCTCGTAGACTTTCATGATGTTGTTGGGACTGCTGGAGCTATTTTTAGTCTTGGCTATTATTTGTTGGTTAGTTTAGTAACATCGGGGATGAGTTTTCTTCATAATGGATCATTGTTTATGATGCCATTTTATTTCTTGATATTAAGTGTGATGATGTGGGCACTTTGTAGAAAGTTTATTTTAAAACAATAATAATCTAAGGCGAAGAATTTTACCTTGGCTTATTTCTTCATTTAAAGGACATTTTATGAATGTTGGAGATGGCGTGAAATTAGAACTTCACGCCATTTTTATATAAATAAAGGCTGTTTTCGTATCGTTTGTTGCTTTTGTAAAAGCCCAACTGCCGGCTTTTACTCCCAATAAAGGATCTTAGCGGTCCTTATGGAAATTGGCTCTTTCTCAGTAAAATGATACGTGTAGCAATCCTCAGTCGATATTTAATAGTTATAGCTTTCCTTAAATAGCAACAATGTTTGAGAAAAGAGCCTAAAAAAAGAAAGGAGCATAGACAAAATTATGCTTCGAAAATAAGCACAAAACTATTTAAGGATTTTTTATCGATATTCTCATTCATCACATCATAATAGTTTGATACAAGTGCTTGGATCATAGAGGGAACCTGGTTAAACTCGTTTTGAATGGAAATGGCATAATCCATCTCCCATAAACCATCCTGTAAAAAGCTAGCATCTATAGTTTCTTTGTCTTGCAATGTAAACCCAGCTTCAGCCATTAAATTTACAATCTGACTCTCACCAAACACATGCTGGATGTTACCATCATTTTTAACGAATTGTGAATAAAGTGCTAAAATAGTCACGGCACAAAAATGTCCACGCTGTGAGAGATCACTGAAACGTAAATCCCATTCTGCAAAGCAAACTCGTTTGGTGATATGGCGTAGTCGTTTGAAATAATCCGCTAATTTTTGTTCGCTCTCAAAGTACCATGAACTATGTGATAACACAACTACATCGAACTGCTGAGTGATGGGGAAATTCAGAAACTCTGTTTCCAAATGAAAATCAATTCGGGCACCTAGTTCCGATTGCTTTATGCGTTCTATTGCTTGCCCAAGAGTAAATGGCATTCCATAATTAGGTGAAGCGATGTCAATGGCAACAACTTTTCCTTCCGCCCCTACCATATCAGCTAACACTACTGTCGTATCCCCTTGGCCACAGCCGATTTCTAAAACATGCATCCCTTTTCTAATCTTGAATGTCTCCACCAAATTAAAACGATGCTCCAATTGGATTTGTTGGATCGTATCCTCTTTATATAATTGATACTTTTCAACAAACGTTTCAACTCTATTTTTCATCTATATATTCTCCTTTGTTGGTAAATATTGGGCTTTCTTTTGAGCAATTCACTACTAACATAATTGAAATAATGAATGTATATGTGATCAATAGCTTTAAGATTGCATGCACTTCATTGTTCGTTTCATTTTGAATGTATTTCGAAAAGACATCTATAGAATAATATTATTAAATCACATAAATTTTGAATTGTCACAAAATTATACTGCTATCGATACAATTAAGGAGTTGCAAGAATAATCACTTTGTGTATATCTTGAATTTCCTCCCTCATCTAAGGATTTGAAGCAATTCTTTGCAAGCTAAAATTAAAAAATGAAGGCAGTGTCATTTTAATATTGACATTAGGTGGTTCGTAACATACTATAAAAATGACATTAGTGTCATTTTTATGAGAGGTGAAAAGGATGCCTAAGGTAAGTCATGATTATATAACAAAAAAGAAAAATGCCATTTTAGAAGCGGCTATATCAGTATGTAAAGTTAAGCCGTTATATGAAATTACGATGAGAGATATTATTAAAGCTTCAGGAGTTAGTCAAGGTGGTATTTACCGCTACTATTCGGATTTGGATGAAATTCTAGTCGCAGTTATAAATCAAGTCAATGCAAATGCAGATTATACGCAAGCTGTAGATACGATTATTGAAAATAGCAGCTCTCCGAAAGAATCGATAAAAAAGCTATTTACTTTTTTAGGTGAATACATAAAAGAAAACTTATCAACGGTAGGTAAAATCCAATTCGAGCTTACTATCGTATTTGCTAATAATCCTGAGAGGGAGGAGAAAATTTTAGGAAACATCTCTGAAAATGAAAGCGGGCAATATTTAGTTGAGAGAATATTTAGCACAATTCATGAAGGAATATCTTTAGGAAGTTTTCAACCTGAAGTTTCACTAGAAGATTTATTCACTTTTATTATGACATCTATTGATGGCATTGTCAGGGATGTCGTTTTGCAAAAGTGCTACGGTATGTTTCAAAATAGTCCTATTAAATTTGATGAAACCCGTCAAATGGAGACACTTTGCAAGTCTGTATTATTATTGTTGGGTTCTAAATAAGGGGAGGTTACCATGAGGAAAGAGATTATAAGGTTTCTATGTTATACCTTTGTTTCGTCGTGGGTTCTATGGGGAGGTCTAGCATTATTAACACAGTTCAATCTACTTAAGTTTGGAACTGTATTTTCAATGACATTGTTTATACTTGGTGGTGTTACCCCTGCTATTTGCGAGATTTGGTTGAAGAAGAAATATAGTTCTAAGCAAGAGTATCAATCATTTATTCATAACATAAGAAATCCTAGACACCCGATAGCATGGTATCTATTTACAGTTGGCCTGGCATTTACCGTCTGCTTTTTGCCAACTCTATGGGGTTGAGCAGCGATGGAGAATCCACTATATTTGGCATTGATTGAATTCCCAATCATGATCATCGGAGGTGGATTGGAAGAGATAGGCTGGCGAGGTTATTTACAACCTACCTTGCAGAAAAAATGGTCATCATTCATTAGTACTCTCATAGTGGGAGGTATATGGGCAATCTGGCATTTGCCATTATGGTTTGTGGTTGGTTCAAATCAAATGAGTATGAACTTTCTTTGGTTTACTCTAAGTGCTTTGGCATTATCTTTTCTATTGACGGTCATCTATACATTAACAAATAGTATTTTTCTATGTATTATTTTTCACGCACTCATTAATTCTTTTTGGGATGTATATATACCAAATACGAATGTACTGTCTGCTTTCTTGTCACTCTTGTTTGCGCTGTTTATTTTTGTTGTATTTGAAACTTATCATAAAAAGAATCGTATTAAAGGTAAAGGGCATACTTTATTTCGATGATAACAATATATCATTATATAACTTTAATCTCTATAAGGACTGGGAAGTACAATTAATCACACTAAAAAAGCCTTCATAGAATATGAAATGTTCAAAGCCAATAACTATCCTTACTATGTTTGTTGCAGTTTTGTATAGTTAGAAATAGTTCATTATAGGGTTATAATACCTCTTGCCATCAAGAGATATTTTGTTAGATGACCTTCAACATAATAAAGATCGTTTAAGAGAGAAAGAGGGGATAAATATTTATAAACTTATTCCTTATCTATTATTTGCAGGAATTATCTCTATAACAATCGGAGGAACATTAATTCTGACAACGACATCCCTTAGTTCATTGGTCAAGCTATTATTTCAATACTCAAAATTGGTTGATTGGTTATTAGCAATTGGCATTTTTTTAGTTGGATTGAGTGCTATTTGGGGTTCCGTTTTTTTGAAACAGATCAAAAAGAAACAGTTGGAAAACAAATTGAATGGTAAACAACTATATAAGAATAGAAAAAGAATTAGTTTATTTCTCAATTGGCTTAAAGTCCTTGATAAAAAACTTTCGGGGTGGAAAGTAGTACCCATTATAGCAATTGGACTATACTTACTAGTTAAGTATCCAATACATAATCTACTGTTTGCATTTATTCTGCTAATAATAGCAATGATGATTGCCTTTATGATGGTTATGAAATATGAAAATCCAAAGGATTTTGATGAGGATGAGTTAAAACCGATCCAGAAAAGAAAAACTAAGCTGTTAAGATTAATAGATTACAGATATCAACCAATAAGCATTTCTTTGGTGTTGTTTACTTCCATCATTATTTACTATTCGTTATTTAATCCATACGGAGTATTGCATGATTATGAATCGATCGATACAAGTAGTAGATATGCCATCTCATTGCCTCAACTAGTACAATTATTGATTTTTCCAATTTACTACTCTTTATTTTTATACATTAGTCACAATTATAATTTTCTAGGCTTTCAAAAGATTTATGTTTCGAAAAATAAAGTCATATGGATATACTTTTTCGAAATCATTGTTTGTGGTCCTGCATTTTTAATATGGATCATTTCTTTGATAGACTTCATTCTTTAATAGATGATAGCGCGGGCAGTACTATTGGATGATTCATTATAAAAATTAGTTCTTTTGTAATGATGGTTTGTGATACAATGTTCGAAATTTTTTCACTAGGGTGTTGGGTTTTATGGTGCTATTAATACCAGATACTTTCATTTATATTCCACTTTTCATATTTACAGTTTTCCTTTTGCATGCTGTACTTATTTTTTCTGCATATCATGCAAATAAACAGGTTGGTTTGCAACAAAATGATAGGTGCATTGTGCAAAATGTTAGTCTTTTACATAGCAGTGAATTGACTACATGTACGTACTGTAAATATAAATTAGTGTATTCTGTTTTTCGGAAAGAATCTATGGATGAACAGGATGAGGAAGGTCCGCATTCTCCAATGTTTATGAATTGAAAGAATAAAGCATTGGAGGAACGTAACATGGTATACCTTTACTTAATTATTGCTACTACGGGAATCACTATTCTAGTTAATAGGTATTATGCTCGTAAAAAGAGGAACTTAATTTTAACTTTATGGGATAGAAATAAAAAAGTAGATTACCCAATAAACTCTCATGAAACGTTTAACTATTTTTATGAAAATACAAAGGGAAGCTCTAAGGATGACTATTGTGTAGACGATATTACCTGGAATGATTTAAATATGGGTAAAATCTTTGAAAATCTGAATTATACATTTACCTCTGTTGGGGAAGAAATCTTGTTTTACAGGTTGAAAAAGGCTCATGAAAGGCATTTAATTAATGAAGAATTAATAGAGAGAATTACTAGAGATGGGATATATAGAAGTAAACTATCGTTGATTTTATCAAATTTAGGGAAATTGACCTTTGCAAACTCATCCCAATATATTTTTGGTAAACCCGATTATAAAGTCAATAAAGTTTATTTTATACTTAGCCTTCTTCCTATTGTTGGTGTGATAACAATGTTTGTTTCGCTCCAACTGGGTATTTCAATGGTATTAATAAGCATGCTGGTAAACATCTTCATATACTATTCTAATCAGTCTAAAAATGAGGTAGAGTTTAAAAGTTTATTTTATTGTTTACATGTCATATCATCATCTAGGAAAATAGCAAAGTTAAATCATGATCATGAGTTTATTAAACAAACAACCAAATTAAAAAAAGCAACTTTTATTAGTTTTTTCTTAATACAGGACGATGATAGTGGAAGTAATTTGGTCCTTCAACTCTTCACATTAGTAAAATCTATCTTCTTAATTGATTATTTTATTTTCAACTACATCATAAAAGTTTTAAGTAACAATAGAGAATTATATGAAATGGCATGGAGGAAATTGGGGAATATCGATTGTTGCTACTCAATTGCATTATGGAGAAAAACACTTCCATTTTACTGCTTGCCAAAATACACAAGTAATTCACCACTTGTAATACAGGATGCATACCACCCCTTATTGGATAAACCAGTTGGAAATAATTTTGACTTTCATAAAAACATTCTTCTTACTGGCTCCAATGCTTCAGGAAAGTCTACGTTTATTAAAACAATAGCAATCAATATCGTACTATCACAGGCTTTAAATACTAGTACGAGCAAGGAAATCATTTTAAAACGAGGATTAGTTTATTCCTCTATGGCTATGTCGGATGATATTGAAAAAGGACAAAGTTATTTCATAAGTGAAATAAACGCACTAAAGAGAATATTTGATGTAAGGGAAAATAGTAAAGATAACTTCATATACTTATTTATAGATGAAGTGTTTAAAGGTACAAACACCATTGAAAGGATCGCTGCAGCAGAATCAGTATTGAACTTTTTAAGTGATTATAAGCAAACCAGGATTATGGCAGCAACCCATGATTTAGAACTCACAGAAAAGTTAGCAGCAAAGTATGATAATTATCATTTTAGAGAACAGATAAAAAATGATGTAATTACATTTGACTATCTAATTAAAGATGGTCCTTCAAAGACCAAAAACGCTATTGAATTATTGAGGATTAAAAAGTTCCCAGAAAAGGTATACCGTGAAGCTATAATTAATACAAAGTCCCTTGTTAATTAAAGTTATCGAAACATACTATTTATGTCCAAATAAATTGAGAATCTTTTTAAAAACATAGATTATTAGGTCAGTCAACTGTCTATGCTCTTGTCATGGTATTCCCATAAAGTGAGGAATTTTTTAAAAAGTAACAACATTTCGACTGAAAACTCTTGAAAATTGTTTGCAAAACCAATAAAATGTAATTGAATATATAGGATACGGAGGTGGGTAATGATGTTAAATCAAGCTGTTTTAGTGTGCGGTTATTGGACTGAATTTTTATATCTAAACCGTGCAAAATTTGCTGTGAAAGCTGTTAACGGGATACGTATGCCCTTTTTTAACAACTTAATAGCAAATCTAAAACGGTGAAAACATCTCAAAACCCACAATATATAAGAATGGTTGAAGAGGAGCTTTTCATGCTCTTCTTTTTTTATGCCATTCGTTATAAAAGACTCTTTTTTAATGCTTTGTTACTTTAATCTAAATGAGAAAAGCAACAATTCATGCAAAATAAAGAGTTTCGAATAAAAAGCTATGGGATCGCGGTGTATTTCCCATAGCTTTTTTGTGTTCATTAAACGAAGGAGGAAATTAGACATGATTGCATGCAGTGTAAATCAAGTAAAAAAAATGTATGGGGGCAGCTCTATATTTGAAGATATAACCTTTGAAATTCAGGATAAAGACAGGGTCGGTTTAGTTGGACGGAATGGAAGTGGTAAGACTACGCTATTGAAATTATTATCTGGTAAGGAGACGCCTGATTCCGGTCAAATTCATTGGAAAAAGGGAGTTCAAATTGGTTATCTTGCACAAATTCCAGACTTTCAAAACCAATCAACTACAAAGGACGTATTGAGGACAGCATTTGTTGATCTTTTGCAAGTAGAGGAAAAGATGAAGAAACTCGAGATGGAAATGAGTAGTGAAGCAAATGGTGAGAGACTAGAAAAGTTAATAAAGGATTATGGGGATTTACAAGATAATTTTACGTTAAATGGGGGGTATGAAATTGATGCCAATATTGAAAAAATCGTTAATGGTTTGAATATCAATGATTTAATCAATGAACAAATTTCAACTCTAAGCGGTGGTGAAAAAACGAAGGTTTGCCTAGCTTTGACTCTTCTTAAAAATCCAGATTTATTATTGCTGGACGAACCGACCAATCATTTAGATTTGATGGCAGTAGAGTGGCTTGGCAGCTTTTTAAGAGATTATAGTGGAACTGTTGTTATCGTATCTCATGATCGTTATTTTCTCGATGAAGCCGTAAATAAGATTCTAGATTTAGAGGATGGTGAAATCGCGTGCTATCATACTAACTTTTCTGGTTTTGTAAAGGAAAAGGAAGAAAAACTGCTAAGGGAGTTCCGTGCTTATGAAGAACAGCAAAAGAAAATCAAGAAAATGAAGGAAGCCATTAAACGACTACGAGATTGGGCGAACAGAGCCAATCCACCGAATGAAGGACTCCATAAGCGAGCGAGAAATATGGAAAGGGCTCTCGAAAGAATGGAAAAATTGAGTCGACCAGTGTTAAATCACAAGAAAATGAATCTTGAAATGGAGTCTTCTGATCGTAGTGGGAATGATGTGATCATCCTTAAGGAGGTCTCGAAACAGTTTGCAGATCAATTGCTTTTCAAGAACGTCACTATGGATGTGAAATTTCAGGAACGTGTAGCTATTGTCGGGGAAAATGGTACAGGGAAATCGACTTTACTTAAACTAATTCTTCGACAAATTGATGCTGATGAAGGGGAAGTTAAGATCGGAAGTAATGTGAAAATTGGTTATCTGTCTCAACACTTATTTTCCAACAATGATGATGAAACCATTATTGAAGCATTTCGTAATGAAGTAAGAGTAACGGAGGGAGAAGCGAGGCATATCTTAGCGAGGTTTTTATTCTATGGACATATGGTGTTTCGGAAAGTATCTCAGCTTAGTGGGGGAGAAAGAATGAGGCTTCGTTTAGCACAGCTTATGTATCAAGATATTAATATCCTCATCTTAGATGAGCCAACCAACCATTTAGATATTGAATCGAGAGAAGTATTAGAAGATGCGCTTGAAGATTATAATGGGACAATTTTAGCTGTTTCTCATGATCGTTATTTCCTGAATAAGCTATTTAAGAAGATTTATTGGATTGAATCCAGGGAAGTTCATTGCTTTGAAGGGGATTATAACTGGGCTAGAGAAAAGATGATGTTGAGGAAAAGTAAGACACAACAACCAGTAATAGCAGAAAACAAGAAGGAAGCATCTCTTCTTCGGAAACCACCAAAACATACAAACTTAAAATATGAAAACTTGGAAATGGAATTAGAAGAGTTGGAAAGTAAAATTTTAGAATTGGAAGCAAGGTTAGGAGAAACACAGGAATTGGAATATTTACAAACCTTATTTATAGAAAAGGAAAAACTTGAAAAGCAATGGGAAGAACTATATGAACAACTGATGAATAAAGGGGAAAATTAAAAAATGGCATAAAGCTCTATCCATGAATGGATGGAGCTTTATACATGGGTAAGGGAAGGAATCCATTGCCCTTAGTTAAAGAATAATCATTCGAAATCTTGTGTGATGGTGGGACAGTGGACCTGACCCCCTGTCCCTACAGCTGGAATAATATGCTCCTTGATCAGGTTCCATCTATCTCGGGCGTTGATGATGAATTCGGATGCGATGGCTATGACTAGGTCTTTTTCTGGTATACAACATATGATATTGCCCCCATCGCCTTGTGCTGCGTATGCATACATTCCATTTTCGTCGTGTAGCCACCATAAATAACCGTATTTATGAGGATTCATTGCAGTCGATTCTTTGATCCATTTCTCAGAAATGATCTGTGTGTTGTCCCAAATACCTTGGCTCAGATAGAGATGACCTAAGCGTGCCATATCACGTGGATTTAGTGTAAGTCCCCATCCTCCTGTGGAGTTATTAGTTGGGTCTTTTACCCACCCTTTTACATTCTTTCCGAATAAGTCTTCGAACCCAAATGCTTGCATTTCATAATCAGGGATTTCCTTCATACCAAGGGGACTAAATAAGTGTTCATTAGCAAATTCGCGGGCATTTTTTCCTGTACTACGAGTAATGATGGCTGAAAGCAGATGTGCCCCTGCAGTGGAATACTTAAACGGCCCAATACTCCCCTTTTGACCAAGAATATCCAAAGTATACTCTACCCAGTCGGGTTGCCTACACATTTTGTCAAGCGGCTCCTGCCAATCATCAAATGAATAAGGAGCAGTCATCGTAAGAAGATGGCGAATAGTAATTTCTCGTTTGGTCGTATCAGAAGGATCTGAATCATACTCGGGGAAGAAATCTAACACTTTTTGATCTACATTTTTAATAAATCCATTGTCTATGGCAATACCAATAAGGGCAGAAATGATACTCTTTGTTACAGATGCCACATGATGCGCAGCATGTCGATCATAGCCATTAAAATATTTTTCATAAGCAATAAATCCTTTTCTTACAATCACAATACCATTTATATTGCCGTACTCGGTTTTTAGTATTGATGTAAGCTCAGAAAGCTTTTTTGCGTTTATTTTCAATTCTTCTGGGTCTACTGTTTGCCATTCTGTAGTTGGCCAATAGGTTCTTTGCATAATCGCTCCCCCTTTTTAGTTTAAAGAAATTGACACTATTTTTTCTTCACGGGAAAATACACTTCAGTTATCATCCCTTCAGGAACATCGGTCTGATTGGGATCAGTCATATACACTTCATAAGGTGACTTCACCAGTTCATAGTTTTCATCTTCTATCCATTCTCTTAGCCTCGCATATACAGCTGTTAATTCTGAATAGGATCCCTTTAAAACAGATTTTGCACAAAGACCACCAGGCATTTCTCGGGTTCCCATTACAGGCTCTGCTATTGGAATAGCAAACTCTGTATCGTTACCGGCAGGATTATATTCGGGGCTATGGTAAAAGGTTATAGGCATTCCAATTAATGTGAGGTTTTCTGTAGCAATCCTTTCGTATAGTCTGCTAAATTGTGCTCCATAACCTTGAGCATAGTCATCACTAGTCATCATTTGTCGTATATAAAGGATATTCATTGGCTGTGTTTCAACTAGTTGAACTTCAATATCGTCAACCATTGACATGATTGATCGGCCATTTTTTATATTCAAGACATCTTTATTTATTTGTTTTAGGGTATCTTCCAAGGTGCATATCTTTTCCAGTATTTCCTTTCTCTTATGATTCAGTGTAGAGCAAAGCTTTTCTTCCAATTGATCCTCTTCCAACTCGACGATGGTTTTGATTTCTTCTAGAGAAAATTGATATGATTTCATGCGGTTAATAAAGAGCATCTTTTTTAGCTGATTGATGGAATAAAATCTATAACCGTTTTCAGGATTAATCTCGTCAGGTTTAATTAAGCCAATTTCATCATAATATCGAAGTGTTTTTGTAGATACTCCACAGATTTTCGAGAATTCTCCAATTGATAGCAAGAGGTCACCTCCATTTGTGATTGTATAAAGCTTATTTCAAATAATCTTTGTTCAATTCCTTTATACACATTCCCCTAAGGGTAAAGTCAATGGCAAAAATAATATTGATTTTATAAAACAACTAAGATTGTTTATATGAGAAATAAGGGGAGCTTGGAACGATTGATTCCAACTTAACTATATAACTAAATAAGCGATTAAAGGAATTGGAAAAAGTATGGCTACTTCAATTGCAAGGAAACTACTATCTATTATGAATTTCATTAGTAGTTGAATAGTTAAGGTTTATTATTGTTTGCTAATAATTAATAATCATAGCAAAGTACCAATTGTAAAATAAAGGATTTTCCTATTAGCATAAAGAGTTGAATACATTTGATTGGTTGTGAATGATTTTGAATTATTTTGATTGATTTTTAATGATTGAAGTTGTAAAATAAACTTACTAATTGTAATGAAAGCGTTTTAGGAGGGTGTTGTTTTGTTAGAACCAGAACGCCATCAAATAATTTTAGAGGCATTAAAGATAAAAAACTCGGTGACACTTCAAGAACTAGTAAAATTAACAAATTCATCAGAATCAACTATTCGACGCGATCTAATTCAGCTAGAACAAGAAAAATTTCTTAAAAGAGTTCATGGAGGGGCACAAAGACTGCAAGGTAAGCTTCAAGAACCTAGCATGATTGAGAAATCTTCCAAAAACCTTCAGGAAAAACGTCAAATTTCTAAATATGCTGGAGGATTAGTCGAAGAAGGTGATTGTATTTATTTAGATGCTGGTTCGACCGTTTTTGAAATGATTCCGTATTTACCTACTAATATTGTAGTTGTGACGAATGGACTCATGCATGCGAATGAGCTTCTTGAAAAAAATATTAAAACATATTTAATAGGTGGATATGCAAAACCAACAACAAAAGCTTTTATAGGTAGAGGTGCTCTAGAAAGTCTGGGGCATTATCGTTTTGATAAATGTTTTATGGGCGTAAATGGAATTCACCATCAATTTGGATATACAACACCTGATCCAGAGGAAGCAATGGTCAAACAACTAGCTATTTCATTAACTAGAGAAGCATATGTCCTTGCTGATGAAACAAAATTTTCGGAAATTTCATTTGCGAAAATAGCAGATCTAAACGAAGCTTCTATAATTACAAATAAATTAGACCCAGATACAAAAGAGCAATTTATTAGTAAGACAAACATAAAGGTAGTGATATCGTGATCTATACATTAACTTTAAATCCATCTCTTGATTATATCTTAGAACTAGATCAGATAACCTTAGGTGATTTAAATCGTACAAAAAATGATTCGAAATTTCCTGGTGGAAAAGGCATTAATGTATCGCAAGTATTAAAGAAATTAGAGATTAATAGTAAAGCTCTTGGATTCATAGGTGGTTTTACCGGAGACTATATTGAAGAATTCTTAAGAACTTTAAAGATTGATACAGAGTTTGTAAGAGTTAAAGAGGATACGAGAATAAATGTAAAACTAAAGTCTATAACAGAAACAGAAATCAATGCAAAGGGCCCGAATATCACTAGACAAAACTATGAAACTTTGAAAGAAAAGATTCGTGGACTTACAAGTGAAGATATCCTCGTATTAGCAGGTAGTATTCCATCGTCCATGCCAGCAAATACGTATGAAGAGCTTGTAGAAATATGCAAGGCAAATAGGACTAAGTTTGTTGTGGATGCTGAGGGAGATTTATTAATGAATGTTCTTCCATTCCAACCATATCTTATAAAACCCAATCATCATGAGCTTGGAGAATTATTCAATACAGTCGTAACTACAGCTGAAGAGGTTATTCCCTATGGAAGAGAGCTTATAAAAAAAGGTGCTCGAAATGTTATCGTATCTCTTGCTGAAAATGGAGCAGTTCTTATTAATCAGGAATATGCATTAGTTGCAACTGCCCCAAAGGGAGAAGTGAAAAGCTCAGTTGGTGCAGGGGATTCAATGGTAGCTGGATTTATTGCAATGTTTGAAAAAACAAAAAGTGTTGAAGAAGCATTTCGTTTTAGTATTGCAGCTGGTAGTGCTACCGCGTTTTCATTTGGTTTATGCACGCGTGAACAGGTAGAAAATTTACTACCTGAAATAAATATAGAGAGAATTTCATTCAAGGGGGATGGAATATGAAAATTATCGAGTTATTAACAAAAGATACAATTAGTCTATCAATTAATAGCACGGAAAAAATGGATGCTATTGAAGAATTAGTAAGTGTGCTGGACTCCGCTAACAAATTAAACGATAGGGCGGAATTTAAAAAGGCGATCTTAAAGAGAGAAGAACAAAGCACAACAGGGATTGGCGAGGGAATCGCCATTCCCCATGCAAAAACAAAAGCGGTAAAGCAAGCAGCTATTGCATTTGGAAGGTCAAGTAATGGAGTGAACTATGATTCCCTTGATGGTCAACCCTCACATCTTTTCTTTATGATTGCAGCACCAGAAGGGGCAAATAATACCCATTTAGAAGCACTTTCTAGGCTCTCTACTATATTATTAAAACAAGAAGTACGCCAATTATTGCTAGAGGCAAATTCTGAAGATGATGTATTAAATATTATTAATCGCTATGATCAGGAAGAAAAAGAAGAAAATCAATCCATGACGGATAAGAAACAATTTATTGTTGCAGTAACAGCTTGCCCTACGGGTATTGCCCACACGTATATGTCAGCAGATTCTTTAAAAGCAAAAGCTGAAGAAATGGGTGTCGCTATTAAGGTTGAGACAAACGGATCTGGTGGGGCAAAAAATGTTCTAACTGCTGATGAAATTGAAAACGCTATCGCAGTCATAGTGGCAGCAGATACGAATGTGGAGATGAATCGCTTTAATGGAAAACATGTAGTTGAGGCTGCAGTTGCAGACGGGTCGGAGCAACAATCTATAAACATCTGATGAGTGGTGTTTCAAATATGCTTCCGTTTGTGATCGGCGGTGGTATTTTAATTGCTCTAGGTTTCTTATTCGGTGTAAATGCGCATAACCCAAAAGATCCTACTTATAATGTGATTGCCGAAGCATTAAATATCATTGGCGGTGGAAATGCATTTGCCTTAATGATTCCTGTATTAGCAGGGTTTATTGCATTAAGTATTGCTGATCGACCAGGATTTGCAGCTGGTATGGTTGGTGGTATGATGGCAGCAAACAGTGGTGCCGGATTCTTAGGCGGTATGGTTGCCGGATTCTTAGCTGGATATGTCGTTGTTGGATTGAAAAAGGTATTGGCTGGACTTCCTAGTTCTTTAGAAGGAATCAAAACTATTTTGTTATTTCCGTTATTAGGTATTGCAATTACAGGTTTTATCATGCATTTTGTCGTTAATAATCCATTGAGTGCATTAAATACAGGGATTTCTAACTGGCTTACAGGTCTGGGTACAGGAAATGCAGTATTATTAGGAATAGTATTAGGATTAATGATGGCTATTGATATGGGGGGACCTGTAAACAAAGCCGCTTACTTATTCGGTACTGGATTAATCGCAAGCGGAGTCTATGAGCCAATGGCAGCAATTATGGCAGCAGGGATGGTTCCTCCATTAGGTATTGCTATAGCGACTACTTTATTTAAGCATAAATTTAGCAAGCAAGACAGAGATGCAGGTAAAGTAAACTATATTATGGGGCTATCTTTTATAACCGAAGGTGCCATACCATTTGCAGCTGCTGATCCAATTCGAGTGATCCCTTCTTTAATGGTAGGTTCAGCTGTTGCGGGAGGCTTGTCAATGATGTTTCATATTGGACTTCGCGCACCACACGGTGGAGTTTTCGTATTTCCACTAGTTGAGGGTAGTTGGCTTCTATATTTGCTTGCGGTTGTCATTGGGGCAATTGTTTCGGCCGTATTAATAGGAGTCTTAAAAAAGCCTTTAACAGAATCACGCCAATAAAAAGCTAAAAGCATAAGTTAAGTAAAGAAAATGAAGAGAGATACTTCTTTCAATATAGTGAGGAGTATACTCTCTTTTTTATGCGCTAAAAATCTTAATTTTATACAAATAGTTTAACAGTAGAAGCTAAATAAACAGACAACGGAAAAAAGTATGAAAACAAGCTGTGCTATTTCTGAAAAGGTTTGGGGTATTATATTTCTTCATCAATACAATGAAAGAATAAACGTTTTTTCTTAGTCAGCTATGTAGCTTTACAATGTTCAGACATACAAAATCGTTATATACTATGATCATTGATAGATGGTCTATGCACTTATAGTATGCTTATTTTGTCTTATCAATATTTAGTTCCTAAGAATGTGTTACAACGATAGAACCAAACATAAATATCTAATACTCATAAATTAAATTTTTTCGAAGAAAAGGTGATAATGATGATCGAAACAGAAAGATTATTACTTCGAAGATTTACAGAAGATGATGCTGAGTTTATTTTAAATCTCCTTAATGAGCCTGATTGGATCAAATATATCGGTGACAAAGGGATTAAAACCATTGAGGATGCAAAAAAGTATATCGAGCAAAGCCTTATAAAAATGTATAACGAGTTGGGATTTGGTTTGTATTTAGTGACTTTAAAAGAAGATGGAATACCTATTGGTATGTGTGGCTTGGTTAAGAGAAATGGATTAGAGGATGTTGATTTGGGTTTTGCTTTTCTGAAAGACTTTACAGGTAAAGGGTATGGATATGAATCAGCTCGGGCAGTCATGATCTATGCAAAAACCGAATTAAATATAAGTAGGCTCGCAGCCATTACAACTACCGATAATCATGCATCAGAAAATCTTTTATTAAAATTAGGATTTCAATTTGACTTATTAACGAAATTATCCCAGGATGCTGATCCATTAAAACTATTTATAAAAGAGCTAAATTAAAAAAGGCTTTTTAGGATTCGTTTTACCTTTAGGCTGTTTTCGTATCGTTTGTTACTTGTGTAAAAGATTTTTTTTAAAATTATTCTCCCTGCAAAATCGAAATTTATTCAGCAAAGAGGTAGTGCCGAGAAATATATTAGATAGATTCGGTTTTGCTCACTACTATTCTCTAAGTCGAGATATTCGAACTTAGTTATCTTTATGATGTTCTTTTCATGAATTCTGAAAGTACTATATTGATTATAGCTAAAGTTAAAAGCTGGAGTGATCAACACTCCAGCTTTAGTCTCATTTAAAATATTCTGGGTACGCCATTTTAGCAACTAATTCAACCGCTTCAGCAATTCTTGGGCCTGGGCGCGACATGATATCCGAGTCCAATTGGTATACTCTATCCTTATTAATCGCTTCTATGGTTTCCCATCCTTTACGAGCTTTGATTTCTGCTACAGGGCCTTCGATATAATCGACAGTTGTTGCAATGATTTCAGGATTCTGCTTGATGACTGTCTCTTCTGAAACCTTGATCCAACCTTCTTGATTCCCAAAGATATTCTCTACACCAGCTGTTTGGAGGATTTCTTGTTGGAATGTGTTTTTGCCTGTTGAATAAATATCAGGAGATGGGCTTATTTCAAAATATACGCGTTTTGGTTTTTCGATATTTTTTAATTTATTTTCGATATCATTTATATGAGTGCGAATATTGGTAATAAGTTCTTCCCCTTTTTCTTTCACACCCATTACTTCTGAAATTTGTTGGATATCACCATAAACATCCTCAAAGGAAGAAGCAGATTGTATGACAAATACAGGAATACCTGCATCTTCAATTGGTTTTAAGGCATTTTCATCTCCGATTGTATAAGCAATGACAATATCTGGTTTTAGTGCAATAATTTTTTCTGTATTAATGGTAACAGAGTCCGATACACGTTCAATTTTACTTGCTTGCTCTGGATAATTATCATATTCCGTTGCGCCAATTACTTTATCTCCAGCTCCAATGGCAAAAAGAATTTCAGTATTACTAGGCTGCAATGAAATGACCGTTTCAGGAGCTTTTTTGAAGGAAACTTCTTTGCCCGTATCATCCTTCACGGTATACACTTTTACTTGTTCAGGTGTATCCCCTTTTTTAGGTTCATTGCTGCTCTGATTGGATTGGCAGCCTGCTAAGAAAATGATTAACATGATAGCTGTTAGCCAATGAAACAAATGATATTTCTTCAAGTTATTTCCCTACTTTCTTTTTTATCGGTCTTATTGGATAAGATTTACTGACAAATTGGATTTCTTCAACACCTTTATCCTTGTTTACATAGACCGCCATGTAAAATAGGACATTAGCTAGTAGATTCGTATAATTGAATAAGATATCCGGAACCTCTCTTTCAAGACTTACCTTATGTAAAGCACGAACGGACTTTTTTGCCTCACTTCTACATACATGTAGAGCACATGCAGCAGCCGTCCCTTGTGGAAGTACAAATCGATCAATGCGACCATCTGTTTCCGTAACATAAAAATCATACATGCTGCTTAGACGATTTAAATCTTCCTCGCTAATGGCAAGCTTTCCGCGTACAGATCCATTTAGATGATAGGCCATTGGAAGCAAGTACATTAAATCTTCATAAACAATAGGAATATCCTTTGTTAAGGAAGCAGCTTGTCCAATACGCGTTGTTAATGAATCTGTTCTAATTTCGAAATCAACGGTTGAAGCGGATTCGCGCATAAAGGGATAGCATAAATAACGTAAGTCTTTTTTTACCATGTCTTTTTCTCCTAATCTTAAATATTTTAAATGCTTACCTCATAACACTTCAGAAAAAATTCGTCTGGTTTCGATCTATATAGTTTCATAACGAGGATATCAATATACTTGTAAAATAGAACACAAAAAAACCGCCCAGATAGAATTTGGCCGGCGGGAAAATGATCCTTTATTAAACGATATGAAGAACCAATCGAGCTGCCATAAAATCTCTTATCTTCCGAAGAGCATGTTACGTTCAAGAATAGGCAGGTCTCCTGGCTTGTGCGTCAATTTACTTTAAGAACCTTCCCGTTTTCGATGTTGCAAACAGTGGTTTACTTCTTATTTCATCGGCACTTACAGTTGCGGAAACAGCTTCGGTATCACACCGAATTCCCTATTAATGCTAATATCTTAGCAACCTATTCCCTGCAGGTATTCACTTACTACAAGTGTACAATGAAGAGAGTGAATAATGAAGCATTTTTTTATACTCTGAATAGGTTGACATTTTCCTTTCGTAAATATATAATCTTCTACAATCAAAATATGGAAATCAATGATCGGAAGGAAATGATAAGTCCTTGATTATAGAGAGCGTTTGGTTGGTGGAAAAACGCATCAAGGTTATCATGGTGACATCCGTAAGTGCTGAAAGAAATGCTTAAAGGCAAAGTAGAATCAGACGGTACCACTCGTTATGTGGAATGAGAGGCTGGTAAAAAGGCAATCTGGGTGGTACCACGGAAAAAATTCGTCCCTATGTTTATATAGGGGCGAATTTTTTTATTTGATTCTTTATCAATGAAAAGGAGGAAGTCAAAATGATTCGAATAGTAACGACGGAAACACCTTATAAGGCTGGTGAAACGGTAAAATTATCGGGTTGGGTTCACAAACAACGTTATTTATCAAAAGTTACCTTCCTGTTACTTCGGGATAGGGGCGGGATTATTCAATGTATTTTGGAGAAAGAATGGTTAAATTTCAAAGTAGAAAATGAATCAATTGTTGAGATCATCGGGGACGTTGTTGAATCAAAGAAACAAAAATTGGGCGTAGAAATACATGTGAGAGATATTAGAGTGATCAATAAAAGTCAAAAGGAGATCCCATTTGAAATCAATCAATCGGAATTGAAAGCTGGAATGGATCATCTTCTTAACCATCGTACCTTATCTTTAAGACATGAAAAAAATCAAGCCATTTTTAAAATTCAAAGTGTATTATCACAGTCATTTGGCGATTTTTTTACATCACATGGATTTACACGAATTTTTACACCAAAAATTGTCTCTCAGGGTGCAGAAGGAGGTGCAAATGTATTTAGCCTAAATTATTTTGGGAAAAACGCCCATTTAGCACAATCACCTCAATTTTATAAACAAATGATGGTAGCAAGTGGTTTCGAACGTGTTTTTGAAATCGGGCAGGTATTTCGAGCGGAGGCACATCATTCATCAAGACATTTAAATGAATATGTTTCTCTTGATGTTGAAATAGGATTTATTGACGATGTAAAAGAAATTATGGAATGGGAAACAGATGTACTTAAATATATGATCTCACGTGTAAATGACCAATGTAAACGGGAGTTAGAAATTCTTGATGTTAAACTTCCGTGTATAACTGAGATTCCGTGCTTAACTCTTTACGAAGCACAGGAAATATTAAGTAGTCAATATCAAAAAGCATCTCCTGAAGGGGACCTAGATTCCGAAGGAGAGCAATTAATAGGTGAATACGTAAGAGAAAAATATAATAGTGAATTTGTCTTTATTACCAATTATCCATGTGAAACACGTCCAATGTACACGATGCCTAGTAATGATTTAGGATTAACAGAATCATATGATTTATTGTACAAAGGCTTAGAAATTACTTCTGGTGGGCTTCGTATTCATGATTATGAAATGCTGTTACAGTCATTCTCAAGTAAAGGATTAAATCCAAATGATTTTGCCTCATATATTGAAATGTTTAAATATGGTGTACCTCCACATGGTGGATTCGCCATTGGACTAGAGAGATTGACAGCAAATATGACAGGAGTAGGAAATATTAGGGGGGCAACAGCATTTCCTAGGGATATTGAGAGACTTATACCTTAGAGCAAAATCAATGGTCTTAATAACAGTAGTAAGGGAGGGAATAATATGTAAGGATGTAGTTTTCCCAAAGGTTGGTTGCCAAAAATGGCAGCCTTTTTTATGTGAATAATAGGGGTAAACTCGAAAATTTGTTGAGTTAATTTCACCGTTAGAGTGCTTACACATTATTAAATGTTTTGTTGACTTTTTGTATACAAGAAGGAGATGTTCAAGAAACAGAAGAGGTAATTGAAACGTCCTCTTTGCTAGCTACTCAAGAGAAGCAAAACAATGAAGTGGAAAAGAATGACTAAACCAATTTTTTTGAATAGTCATTGAGGATGGAAATTGGAGTTATCCTCCAATTTCCATCGTATTTTTAGTTCTATAAAAGCGAAAAAGTACAAAATTGATTATTTAGCTGGTATATTAAGCAATTTAGGGATCGTTACCAAGTGATATTTTTCTTTATTCAGCTCATCAATAATTTTCGGTAAAGATTTTACGGTCCCAGATAAATCTCCACCAGTCCCGGTTCCAGAGTGCTGCAGAATAATTGCACCCGGTTTTACATGCAATAGAACATTACTCGCCACCTGATCTTCATCTAAGCCTTTCCAATCTAGAGAATCAACATTCCAATTTACAATTTTTTTGTTGTGTAATTTCAACCATTGGAGTTGCTCCTCATTGATATTTCCATATGGCGGTCTAATCATTCTTGGAATATATCCAGTATACTGTTTAATAATAGTGTCTGTTTTTATAATTTGATTTCTAAATTCAGTATCACTCAATTTAGAAAAATTCGCATGATTATACGAATGGTTTCCAAGAGCATGTCCTTCTCGAATAATCCTTTTAAATATATCAGGATGTTCCTCGATTCGATATCCAACTACAAAAAATGTTGCCTTAACCCCTTTTTGTTTTAAAATATCTAAGATCTGTGGGGTGAAAATATTATCAGGTGCATCATCAAATGTTAAAGCAATTTCTCGTTTTGTCTTCGATCCATACAAAAAAAATGTATTTTGGTATTTATTATTTAATTCTGATAAGGATAATGGATCTTTTTTAGGTTCAGCGGATAGCTCATGAACGAAAGATGTGGTCTTTGCTTTAACGTATGTAGGAACGGAAAAGGGAACCATTAAAAGAAATAAGACGAAAATAGAAAGCAGAGAATGTTTCATTAGTGACTACCTCTAGTTTTTAGATTATATTCTTTCTATGTTATATATTTGCAATTCCTAATAAAATATACTAAAAGAGATGCGAATGAAGGGGAGATTTCGATCAATCATCGTAATTTCCTTCTCATGAAAATAGACTATTAACATGACTCAATCAGTTAATTAAGGAAAGTTTCAAGGAGGATTTACATGGATTACCAAAATCATGCAATAAACATCAATAATAAATTATCGAAATTTAATGAATACTGGTCTCCTAAAGTAATTAGTGAAATGAATGATTATCAGTTTAAGTTAGCAAAATTATTAGGTGACTTTGTTTGGCATAGCCACAATGATACCGATGAAGTATTTTTTGTGATAGAGGGGGAAATGAAAATTGAATTTCGCGATGGAGAGGTTACACTTTCAAAAGGAGAGATGTACGTCGTACCTAAAGGGGTAGAGCATAAGCCATTTGCGGAAAAAGAATGTCAGGTCATGCTAGTAGAGCCGAAAGGTGTCGTTAACACAGGTGATCACCAAGGAGAGTTAACGGCGGAAAATGATGTATGGATTTAAGAAGGAATTCTCTTTATTGTTCATGAATGTATAAGTTAATAAACATCGGAATGATTACAACTTGCTTTTTTTAGGGAAATAGTTGGATTTCAAAGGGATTTCCATGTATTTACCATAATATATAAAGAGTGAGTATTTTTATAGGCGGGTGAAAACATGGCAATAAATTTAGAAACTTTATTTTTAATTGATCAAAAGGATGGTATGAGTTTAGAGTTTAGTAAATTAGTTTCAATGATGAATTATGCGAGAGAGACGACCATTGAAGAGGTACAGGAATTAACCGTTGAAGAACTTGATTTCCTTTATGATGCGGAAGCTAATTCAATTGGAATGTTATTAGCACATATGGTTTCGGTTGAAAAAGCTTATCAAATCGAAACATTTTATAATCGTGAAGTGACAGATGAGGAAATTAATGAGTTAAATCCATCCTTAGAATTGGGAAGTAAGGCACGGGAACAGATCCATGGAAACACGATTGATTTTTATATGAAGGAATTAATCGATGCTCGTAATAAAACCATCGAAACATTTCAAACACTCCCGGATGAATGGTTATTTCAGCAAACTCCTTTTTGGTTTGATCAACAAGCTAATAATTACTTTAAATGGTTCCATGTATTTGAAGATGAAATAAATCATAGAGGGCAAATAAGGATTATTAAAAAAATGATGGCGAAGAGGGTGAAGGTTTAAAGAAGAAAAGGGATGTAGCGAGGGCTATATCCCTTTTTTAGTTATAAGTACAATGTAATAAAACAAGAACAACTGTATATATGAATCATGGGATATTTTTAAGAAGATGGTTGCAAGTGAATCATAGGGGGGAGAAGTGAGATGAATTTTAAACTAATGGAAGCTATTGAAGTGTTGCAACGTACTCCACAAACATTGAATGAATTTGTATCTGGTTTATCGAAAGGCTGGTTGGATTGTAATGAGGGTGAGGGAACTTGGAATGTAGCTGAAGTGATTGAGCATCTTATTGAAGCCGATAAACATAATTGGATACCAAGATTAGAAACAATGCTTCATGCAGGTGAGAGAAGACCTTTTCCTCCTTTTGATCGTTTTGCACATTTAAATAAGATGTCGGAGAGAACCATTCAACAACAGTTGCGAGAATTTAAGAAGGTGAGAACAGAAAATATAACTAAACTTAAGTCGATTATTCAACCTGAATTACAACTTGAGCGTACAGGGGTGCATCCAGAATTTGGAATAGTGAAGGTCAAAGAATTATTATCGACATGGGTGGTTCATGATTTAACACATATTTCCCAAATTGTACGGGTGATGGCAAAGAGATATGATATGGATGTTGGACCTTGGAAGGAATATTTAGGCGTATTGAAAAATTGATTTCAGTGTTGAATTGTCCAAAGTAATTGACATTTTATTTACGATTGTTAGAATAATGATGTCCAATACTTTTGACATAGGTGATGCTTATGAAAAATAAAATAAAAGAGATAAGGAAAAAGCTGGGACTCACTCAAGAGGATCTTGCTAAGGAATGTGGGGTCGTGAGGCAAACGATTAATTGTATCGAGAATGATAAATATGATCCTACACTGGAATTGGCATTCAAATTATCAAAAATACTAAGAGTAAAGGTGGATGCATTGTTTATTTATGAGTAAATTTCATTCAAATTATATAATTACAATGAAGGATATTGTTAGGGAAGGTGACCCAATTCTTAATCAGGCTACAAAAGAGGTGTCCCTCCCACCTTCTGAAGAAGATAAGGAAACATTAATATCCATGATGAATTTTTTGAAAAATAGTCAGGATCCTAAATTAGCAAAAAAATATAATTTACGTCCTGGAGTAGGTCTATCAGCCAATCAAATCGGGTTGAATAAGAGAATGTTTACGGCGTTTTTAACCGATGAGAAGGGGAAAGAACATGAATATGCAATTATAAATCCGAAAATCATCAGTCATTCCGTCTCCATGATTTATTTACCACAGGGCGAGGGGTGTCTTTCTGTTGATCGAGATATTAAAGGCTTTGTACCTCGATATGAACGGATTAAAGTGAAGGGATTTAATCTTACAGGAGAAGAAGTGTTATTAAAGCTAAGTGGATATTCCTCAATTGTTGTACAGCATGAAATTGATCATTTAGATGGTATTATGTTTTACGATCGTATGAATAAAGAAAATCCATTTCAATTACCGGATAATATCAAAAGCTTATATTGATATCTGTATGAAGAAAAAGCTATATACAGATAGAAGAAGGAACTTTCCCTTTTAGGTGAGTTCCTTCATATTGTAAAAAAGGAATTAGTTTTCTAAGAAACCAGGTTTCATAAAGTTTGGATTTGGATAGGTGTAGAAACCTTCTCCAGTAGCTCTACCAAGTTTGCCTTTATCAATATACTCAGATTTCAATAACTCAGCTAATTTTTCGTATTCTTGGCTACCCGTTGCTTTCGCTTTAGCGAGTGTAATATTATAAGCAGTATTGATTCCAACAACATCTAAAATGGCAAAAGGACCTTGAGGAGCACCTGTTGCAATCATCCAAGTTTTGTCGATTGTTTCCGCATCTGCAACTTCATTCAATAAGAGAAGCTGAGCAGCGTCTAATAAAGGAACTAATAATGAATTTAAAATATAGCCTGGCTGTTCTTTATATAAAGGCAAAGCAACCATACCAATGGCTTTGGCAAATTCAATCACTTCATTAAAGACCTTCATATCTGTTCCAGGGTGTTTCATAACCTCTGCTGTGTTATTTTTCCAAATTTCGTTTGCGAAGTGTAGGGCTAAAAATTTAGCAGGTCTACCTGTTGCATCAGCAAATTGGCTTGGTAATAATGTAGAAGAGTTTGTTGCGAAAATAGTTTTTTCAGGAGCGACCTTTCCAAGCTCATTGTAAAAGTCAGTTTTAATTTGAACAACCTCAGGAATCGCTTCGATTACTAAGTCTGCATCTGCAACTGCTTTTGGTAAATTAGAATTGAAAGAAATGCGTTCATATGCTGAATTAACTTCTTCATCAGTAGCATTCAAATCTTTTTTATAGTGCTCCTTTAAACCGTTAATTCTTTCTTTCGCACGCTCCAATACTTCATCATTAATGTCATATACAGATACATTGAATCCTTTGAATGCTGTTTGGTATGCAATCTGACTCCCTAGCACACCGCTACCGGCAACGGTAATATTTTGATAATTCATAGCCAGTTCTCCTTCTTTCCAATTAAATACCTTCATATTATGGCACATCCCATCAAAAAAGATAAAAGAATATGCTTCTATATAGGTAAGGGAATCTTCTCCAATATTTCTTTTATCATGAATCTTAAATGAAAAAATAATGTATAGATAATGAAAAAATATTTATGAGAACGTAAATCTTAATTGCACCATTCCTTTTATATTGAAATGCTTTAAATATGCTTCTATTTGATTCCATATTTCGATAAAAGTTGAAATTTAAAGCGGATATAATAGCAATAGCTTAGTATTACAAAAATAGGGAGAGACACAATGAATAATTACAAATTTATACCATTAGTACTTTTAACGACATTTTTAATGGGATCGTCGTTCGCTATCGTTAAAATAGGCTTGTCCTATTCTTCACCGATATTATTAGCAGCTTTGCGTTTTACACTTGCAGGAATCATTATGAGCATAATTGTGAGTGTTTTAAAAAGGCCACATCCCATAACTAAAAAGAGCTGGATAAGGATGGTTATTATTGGTGCTTGTCAAACAGCTGGCGTGATGGGGTGTATATTTTTGAGCTTGCGAACGATTACTGCCAGTGAATCCTCCATCCTTACATTCACAAATCCGTTACTTGTTATTGTCTTTGGGACCATTTTTACCAAAATTCGTTATAGATTATATCAGTGGATCGGTGTTTTTTTAGGACTATTAGGGGTAGTTATTACAATGGGGACCCAATTACAATTTGAAATTGGGATAGTATTTGGTATTCTTTCAGCAGTTTTTTGGGCAATTGCTACATTATTAGCAAATAAGTGGGGGGCAACTTTTGATACCTGGGTATTATCAGCCTATCAAATGCTTTTTGGCGGATTATTACTGTTACTTGCTAGTTTTCTTTTTGAAAAGCCATTTTTCACTTTCAATGGCCAGTCCTTATTCATTTTATTTTGGTTAAGTATGATGTCCTCAATTGTTCAATTTGCGATTTGGTACTATCTTCTGCAAAAAGGTGATCCTGGAAAGACGAGCGCTTATTTATTTTTAGCCCCATTCTTCGGTGTAATAACCGGTTGGTTACTGCTTGGGGATCATCTATATCCTTCACTTATTATTGGCGGTTTGTTTATTATCATTGGTATTTATCTTGTAAATAGAAAATTTCAGAATTTAAAACAAGAGAATGCTAGTATAGAAATCCAAAATAGATAGATTAAATGAATATATATAAGACTGCCTCCAAAGTGATTAAACCATTCTTTATGTACTTTGGAGGGTAACTTTACTTGATTTCGATTTGAAATGTTTTTTTGAATCCTATTTTTCCTTTATCTGTAATAGTCACAGCGCGAATGGATGGATCCTGAGTTATCCAGCCCAATGTTAAAAACTTTTTTAATAATCCGTTACCTAGGGCTCCTGCAAGATGATGATGACGTTCGCTCCAATCTAAACATGCATGAGAAAATGAACGACGTTTTCCTCTTAATTCAACTAAATCAATGCCAAAATCAGTGAAAAACTGCTCGCCTGTTGTTGTAACGGTAAACTCCTGTGCTTCTTTTTCTAAATAGCCTGCAGCCAACATGGCTTCAGTTAACTCAACTCCTAATTTTCCTGCTAAATGATCATAACACGTTCTAGCATTTTGGAGTAATTTCATTTGCCTTGATTGCTTTAATGAACGAACTTCAGGAGGAGGAGAAATAGCAAGGAATGATTCTAAAATGCGTGCAATTTCCTCATTAGCCAGCTGGTAATAACGGTGGCGACCATGTTTTTCAACAATAACGAGATTCCCATCAACTAATTTGGAAAGGTGAAAACTTGCTGTTTGTGGTTTGATCGCGGCCATATAAGCTAGTTCACTTGCAGTATGAAAACGTCCGTCCATTAAACTTGTTAAAATAATAGCACGTGAAGTTTCACCAAGAAGTGCAGCGACTTCAGCTACATTAGGACTAATACTCATCTTTTTCACCCCTTTGTAATTCATACTTCCATTGTAATCGAAGTATTGAATGTGCACAATGAAGTTTTTTAATTATCTGTACTTTCTTTGAATTCTCTCTATATAATTGGTAACCTTTTTATCGTACTCAGGATAAGGATAACCAAGTGTTTTAGAAACATAAAGGGAGGATTCTCGGAATAATTCAAAGCTAAAATTAAGTGCGTCCCACACTGCTTGATAGGTGGACATATTATACGTGGATAGTAGTGTGTCCCATGTTTCGTTAGATACGTATTTTTTTAAGAACTTATCACTTTTTCCAATACTTAAAGAAAAATTAGTTTCAATTCCGATTTTCCATCGTAACATCGTAAGTAAATTAGGGCGAAAAGCGCTATTCATTATATCGTTAGCAAAGAGGATTTCCTTTCTAGCAAGTCCTTTTGCTACGTATGTAGAAGTCATCCAAAACTCATTGCAGCAATCGTCAAAGGATTGCATACTTGGCCTTTGAATATGATATTTTGCATCGCTTGGGATAATTGTTTTTTTGATGAGTTGATCTTTGTCCAATAGTACTTCGACTAAACCATCACTCTCTTTAAAATAATCTTCAAATTCATTAAGCGGAATGAGAGTTAGGTCGATTTTTGACCCATCTTCAAAAATCATTAAATACGAGAACCAGTTTCCCAATTCGGGTGGGAATAATTCCATTGCTTCTGGCTTTTGGAGAATGATTCTTTGTCCAAAATAATCTAACCAATCATCACTTTTCTTAAAAAAGTCCATATCTGTAACAAAATAACTAAAATCATAATCTTGAAATTCATCTTCTGGAATGTTTGAGTTGGTTAAAGAGCCTTCAAGGGTGAATATTCTAATTTTTTCACAATTGATTGCAAAGTTCATACCTAATTCCATTATCTCTTTTTTACTACGCAATATCATCACCTACAAGTCGATATTAGATAGGGAAGTTGCCCATCTTTTTTATTGATTATACTTTCTAGGTGATTTTCCTTCTATAAAGAATTGAAAAAGATAGTTCAAAAGGGAATAAGAAAAAGCGGTTAAGAACAGGTGCTTAGGCTTGAACCTTTTTAATTTATATAAGTTGAATTTTTCAAAAAATCGATTTAATGGAAATGCTAACATAAGATCATTAAATACATTCAAAAGAGAATAAAGCCAAAATTTGCCGTATGTTAGATGAAAAACCCATAAGTTTCCTACGAAGAAAGGTCCAAAAATAAATGTTAAAGCATTATTTGTTGAGGCTTTAGCTCCACCCTTTACTTTCCACCATTTATGGGAGTTCGCTAGCAATGTTTCTACTAGAAGAATGATTGATGAAAAAAGTGTAACAGGTAAGAACCTTTTAATTGACTTGATTGGTAAAAAGAAGATTGTAGACCATGATAAACAAATTAGCATTATTCGAATAAGTAATACGACCAAATTATCTCCCCCTTGTCCTTTTTTATATTTTGACTTTAAAAAAATGATTTATGCAAAAACATATTTATGGAAGGAAACACGTGGATAATAAAATATATGTAAACCATGCACTTTAGAGATGTGAAGAAACAAGTAGAACTATGTCGAAATTATTAAAAAAATACCGAGCGATATATTGCATTTTTTATATAATGATAGTATGATTAATTCCATTGATATATTGCATATGCGGGTAATGAATTTTTAGATAAATTTGAATATTTACTTCTTAGGGGGAACTGGTCATATGGACAATAAACTTTCATTTTCAAATTATTTTATAGTAGGAGTTATGCTATTTGCTTTGTTTTTTGGAGCAGGAAATTTAATCTTTCCTGCACAACTTGGACAAAATGCAGGAACGAATCTATGGCCTTCAGTAATAGGCTTTCTAATAACAGGTGTGGGTCTACCTTTTCTTGGAATTCTAGTGATGGGGATATCAGGTAGCCGTGACCTACGTGAGTTATCAAGTAGAATTCACCCTATTTATGGAACAGTATTTACTTCACTATTGTATTTAACAATTGGACCCTTTTTTGCAGCACCCCGTACAGGAGCTGTTGCTTATGATATTGGTATTGCACCGTTTTTTGAACATGGTAATGGACATATCGGGTTATTTATTTTTACATTGTTGTTTTTTGCTATTACTCTATGGTTTTCATTGAATCCAGCTAAATTGGTTGATCGAGTGGGGAAAATCTTATCTCCTGGAATCATTATTTTATTATTTATTTTACTAGTAATGGCTATTGTGAAACCGATGGGTTCTATTGAAGCTCCACAGGAAGCGTATCAAAATGGTGCGTTTATGAAAGGTTTTACAGAGGGATATAACACGATGGATGCATTAGCTTCACTTGTATTTGGTATTATCGTTATCAATTCCATCCGTGCACTTGGAGTAAAAACGACACGAGGAGTACTGGGAGCTACTGTTAAATCCGGAACGGTTGCAATTGTTTTTCTTGGAGTTATCTATGTAGGGATTGCCTATCTAGGTGCAACTAGTACAGAAAGATTTGGTCTTTTTGATACAGGGGGTCCTGTTTTAGGTAGTGCAGCTTCGCATTATTTTGGAATGACTGGAACCGTGATGTTATCTGTTGTAATCTTACTTGCCTGTCTAACGACAAGTATTGGATTAATGACAGCCTGTGGAGAGTATTTCCATACATTATTTCCGAAAGTAAGCTATAAACTATTTGTCACTTTGTTTACTACAGCGACATTTATCATCGCAAATTTTGGACTAGCTAATATTATTAACTATTCAATTCCTGTATTAATGTTTCTCTATCCACTTGCGATTGTTTTAATGCTTTTAACTTTCTTGTCACCATTGTTTAATCATTCAAGATTGGTTTATATTGCAGCAACAGTTGTTACTTTTTTAATTAGTATCATTGACGGTTTAAAAACTTTTATTAAATTATTCAAAATGGACTATTTTGGATGGGTATCAGGCATAATTAAAGTGTATGAACATTATTTACCTTTTTATCATGAAGGCCTAGGATGGTTACTGCCAGTACTGATTGTTATCTTAATTACGGGGGTTATTGCTCGCTTCATGCAATACTCTGAAGTTCATGCGTAAAAGGATAACAGGCACCGAATGTAAATCAAAAATTCTTTAAAAGATCGCGGTTAAAAAAGTCAGTTCCGACTGTATTAATGGAACTGGCTTTTTATTTGTAATATTTTAGAAAAATAATGTTGGCAATTTAGACATGATTTTTGAATAAGTCTGCTTTCATAAGTATCCTACTTGAATAAAATCTCTACTTCTGGAATTTGCACCTAATAAAGGCCCCAATGGTTTTGATGGAGTTTACTGCTCTTTTCTTTGTGAAAGGCTCTTTTCTTAAACATTGTTGCTATTTAAGTAAAGTTATAACTATTAAATATCGACTGAGGATCGCTACAAGCATCAATTTACTGAGAAAGAGCTGCAATCTCCATTAGAACCGCTAGAATCCTTTATTGGGAGTAAAAGCCGGCAGTTGGGCTTTTACCAAAAGCAACAAACTATAAGAAAACAGCCTAGTGAAATGTGCCTTGAACTAAAAGAAATGTTTAATGGTTGAGATACATAAAGTAGTAATGAAAACGTGAGTTTATTTCATATGATTAATAATGATAGAATTGGATAAAAGGCATATAAGTTTCAATTGGCAGAATAATAGTTTTCCAATGGAGAGGTGAGGCTAACTATCGTTTGTTTATTTTGATTACTTAATTATCAGCAAAATAAATAAGTGAAAGGGAGTATAACATGCTTGAAATTAGAAAGGGAACAGTTGAGGATCTATCGATTATCCGACAATTAGGGATTGACACTTATTATGCACACTTCAAGAATAATTGGGAAAATAAAAAGGAAATAAATAAATTTTTAGAAAAAGACTTTTCTAAAGAATCATTAGAAAAAAGCCTACAGATGCATAATATAGTCTGGTTGATTGCTTATATTGAAAATGAGGCAATTGGCTTTGCAAAAGTGAATTTTGATAGGAAACTACCTAATAACGAAACTAGAGGAGCCGAGTTGCAAAAAATATATTTTCTCCCGAGTTCTACAGGCAAGGGTTATGGAGATATACTCTTAAATGAAGCGATTAAATTGTCAATACATAATAATCAGGGACTACTTTGGTTAGAAGTATTAAAAACTAATCATCAAGCTAAGGCATTCTACGAAAAGAAAGGATTTAACGTGAAAACTGAGACGATCTTAAAAGGCGTAAATGGAGATATGAGTTTGTGGGTAATGATAAAGGATCTTTCAAATGACTGACTAGTGGTCAGGCAATCTATTTATGGATACAGATAAAGCCGGTTTCTAACAATAGGACCGGCTTTTACATATTTAGTTCTTTTTCACTGACTTGAATTCTTCAATAGCACGCAACCAATTTTGTCGCATAATATTAGAAACTGCCACTTCGTTCCCATCTTTCATTAATTGTATAATGGTGTCGTGCTCTTTAATTGATTGTTCTGTTAGAATAATGGATTGATGGAAGAATAATCTTCTTACATGTGCTTGAAGATAAGCAACCATATTATCAATATATGAATTATTTGCTGCATCTACAATAATTTGATGGAAATCTTCATCAATTTTCAATGCTTGGAAGTCATTATCCGAATGAATGGCATCCGCGAATCTTTTATTTGTTTGTTCCAATTTATTCGTAATTTCGTCCGTTAGATTGGAAATGGCAAGTTCAGCAGATAATGCTTGTAAAGCAGCTAATGGAGGAAGTAGCTCCTTAATCGATTCTTTTTCTACTTCCGTTACCTGTGTCCCTTTACTCGGATACATAACTACAAATCCTTGTGCTTCAAGCAATTGAAGGGATTCACGGATGGGAGTTCTGCTGACTCCTAATGCTTCTGCAAGCTCGGAGTCATTGAGCTTTTCCCCTGGCTTTAGTGTTCCATCGATAATCCATTGTTGTATTTGATTGAATGCGCTTTCTTTTGCGGATGTGCGAACCGGTTTTGAATGATCAGTAGGTATTGGCATATAACTTACCTCCCTAGAAATTTGTCTGTTTTCTATACTATTAGTATACCTTAAAACGAAAAGGATTGATATATGATATATTGCTACAATTAGATTAATGTATTTCAGATAATGAACCCGATAATAGAAACGAATTGAAAGATGCTAAGCATCTGACAGGTATAGGACAATTAATTTTGAGAGATGATATGGTTATTTATAGGGAATAGAGAGGATTGCTACATATGGACAAACTATTGATATGGGCATTATTTATTCTACCATGGCTATCTTTAATTTTTATGAACCATTCATCAATTCGGAGATATATGCCTGTTGCTTTTTTAGCTACTATCATAAATACAATTATAGCTCAAATTGCTTGGTTTCATCATTGGTGGAAGTTTAATGAAAGTCTGTTTTATTGGGATAAGATTGCTCCACTTTTTACAGTATATGGTGTTTTTCTCATTGGGACCATGTGGATATTTTATTTTACCTTTAATAAATTTTGGATCTATATGCTTGTAAACGCTGTAATAGATTTTTTTTATGGCTTTATTTTTTCAAGAATATTAAATATGCGAGAAATTAGAGAAGATGGGGAAATTTCCTCTTTATTAAATTTTTTATTAATGATGTTTATCGCTGTTATTCTGTATCTTTATCAGTTATGGCTGGACAAGAAACAATAATATAGTAGAATTGCTCGAATTTGTTATGAGTTGCTCGATTTAGTATAAAAAAGGGAAGGGAATTCTACCATTCATCAAGATTGTTACCTTAATCTCTCCTCTTTTTAAGCTCTAGTCTTTTCTAAAGAAAGCTTACAAGTGTCGATGAAATTAGATACAAGGAGGCTTTTCTTTTCATTTTTCCTAGTACAAATCGCAATTTTATTTTTTACACAGATGTCTTGAACAAATACACGAGCAAGTTGATGATTCTCCACATACTCACGGACAACAAGAGAAGAGATAAAGTTTGCCCCATAACCTGCCATAACCGAATGAATGGTTTCATTTAAACCATTAAACTGAAGTGCAATCTTTGGTGGCTCTACTTGAAAGGTTTGACAAAGGGAAAAAAGCCTTTCTCGAGTAGAGCTTCCTTCCTCACGCATAATGAATGGCTCCTTCACCATTTCCTGTAAGCTGATGCACTGATTGGCAAGTGGGTGTGTAGGAGAGACTACAAACCAAAGTTCATCTTCTAATAATTCTTCCCACTCAATTTCATCTGGTCTTTCTGAAACTCCCCCACCGTAGATTGCGATATCCGCTTTAAATTGTTTGAGTTGATCAAATGCACCTTGTGAATTAGTAGTATGGATGAATAAATTGATTTCCTCGTTGTGAGCCTTAAATGTAGCGGCCCATTTTGGAATTAAAAAATTTGCAGGCAAGTAAGTTGCAGCAATATGGATGCTTCCTGCCTTCCCATGACGATGATTGTCAATGAAGCCTTCAATCTTTTTCTCAAAGGCAAAAAAGTTCTGTGCCTTTTCTGCTAACTCTTTACCGAATTCTGTTAATAATACTCCCCTCCCATGAGGCTTGAATAAGATTATTCCAATCTCTTGCTCGAATTTCTTTATTTGACTAGAAACGGCGGGCTGACTAATTCGCATCAATTCAGCTGCTTTAGTAAAGCTTCCTGTTGTGGCAACATGGTGAAATAAGCGAAGGCCATGTAAATTCATTTTTTTCTCCATTCATAACTTGAATTTATATAACTGTTAAAAAGATATATTATTTTTATCGTTTATACTATCATACACTATTAGTGAAGACACAAGTTGAAGAAATGAGGGATTTAAGAATGGGAGCAAATGAAAGCTGGAACGAAGTCGATGAATATTTTATAGGAAAATTAAAATTATCTGATCCTATACTTGATCATGTTTTGCGAACAAATAGAGAGTCCGGAATCCCAGAAATTGATGTATCTCCGTCACAAGGGAAGTTTCTTTATTTAATAGCTAAAATGAAGGGGGTAAGAAACGTTTTAGAAATTGGAACACTTGGTGGATATAGTAGTATTTGGTTTGCAAGGGCATTACCTGAGTCTGGAAAAGTCTATACATTGGAGGTGAATCCAGAATTTGCAAAAATAGCTAATCAAAATATTCAATATGCTGGTTACGAGCATAAGGTAGAAGTGATTGTGGGAGATGCCCTAGATAGCTTACCCAAATTAAAAGAAAGAGGAGTTGCCCCTTTTGATCTTATCTTTATTGATGCTGATAAAACCAATAATCCCCATTACTTAAAATGGGCGATGAGTATGTCAAAGTCTGGAACACTAATTATTGCGGACAATGTCGTGAGAGATGGTGAAGTGACTAATGAAATAAGTAGTGATGAGAGAATCCATGGTATCAGACAATTTATGGATTTGCTTGCTAATGAAAATAGAATTGAATGTACTTCTATTCAAACGGTCGGATCAAAGGGGTATGATGGATTTTTAATGGGATTGGTCAAATAGTTCATAAATAAATTGGGGAGCCATAGGGAGGTAGCAGAACATATATAAATTTTTTTACTGTTACCTCCCTTGCATCTAATATAGGAATAATATTCAATGTAATGATTGGATATTGTCGTTTAACTTAATCAATTTTTGTTAAATCCAGAGGATGATTTAGAAAGTTCTTTTCTATCAGTTGCAGTAAATGGTTCTTCAAACCAACCATGTTCAATCATGATATTCAATCCATCATTATTATACTTTCCAATGACAGGAAGGAGCTTCATAATTTCTGCGGCTAAATCATGTCGCATCATTTGAGAAAGAGCTGTTCCCATATTAGTGAGTGCTATGTTTCCAGCCAACGAAGCGTGATACATCATTAGTTTGTCAGAAAAAGGTGAAGTAGTTGAATCTGTTACATGATCATCCATTAGCTTAGGAGAGGGCAGGTTTTGCTTGAGTAAATGATCAGCAAAACTCTTAATTTGATTATTTGCAAGGTCTGCTCCATCTCGGAAGTATTTTCGAATCTTCTCTGAGGAAGCAACCTGGCTGAATCCTAACATTAATGATTTTCCTAATATATTGGTATTAATATTGTAGTGCAAGTGCTTAATTTCATTAGCTGTAAGCGGACGGTCTCGACCTGTTAGGATAGAAATAAATGATTTTTTCTCTACGAAATCTACTTTGTTTGGATAAGGGATCGTTGGAGAACTTATATCCATTCCTTTTGACAGTAATAAATGTATCCCTCGCTCATAGGTTTCTATAGAATCATTTAATGAGCTTCTAAATAATTGATAATGTCTTGACGAGTAGCATTTGAAAAAGCATTTCCATAAAGTAATAGTGAGGCACTGGCCATTTGAGTAATATAAAAGACCATGAAGAGATCACCGAAGAGACGAGGAGCATCCTTACGAATATCCTGTTCCCCAAAACCAACAGGTACAGGTATGTTTTCCGTTTTAAAAATATTGCCTATCTCCTGTACATGTCTTCTTGATAGTACTAAGGCAAACTCGACATAATCTTTAACCTCGTCATCATGCACTACTTGAAGATAATGCTCAAAGACACAACTGAACATAGAGTCTCCCATAAAATTACTAAACAGATCAGCTAGTTCAGCTGATGTTAGCTGTTTATTTGGCTGATGTTCTTCAATTTCTTCTTTTAAAATAGAGTCTTTCTTCATTTTGTACCTCCGTCTTTACTTTAGTACATATATTGTGTGTATAAAAATGCAAAAATATTAGGGATAATTTCTTGAGTGCTGATTAGATAATGGGGTTATATTGAACGATTAGTACATTTAATTTAAAGGAAAATCTCTATCTTTGACGAATTTCTTAAGGATACTTTGAGATATGTATTCGAAGTATAGATTTATTTAAGGGATCTCTCTCTACTTTTTATTTCTATAAAAAAAATTAATTGCAATTAGCCAAAGAAATATATTTAAAAAGGAATGATTCTATTGGTAGATTTAACTCATTCTCAACTGAAAGCTATCCAGCATATTACTAATTATGCTAAAAATCATAAAGAGGAAGCTAGAGCTATTATTAATCACGTACTTAAAATGTCAAATATCTCAGATCAAGTATTTGAAATGGCTGTTGATCAGTTAAAGGCACAAGCTAAAATCGCGGTGCATTTTCATCCTGATCGACCAGATTCAACGATGAAACTGATTGCTGAATCACTTCTTGAGCAGGGGAAATACAAAAGTCAATTTGAAACAGGTTTATCAAATGGTAGTGTCACGGCATATCCTGGTGGTGAACGAGATTGTTGGGAAGAGGAAGTCTTCGGAGGAGCCTATCATTTGGAAAACTCGCCCAATAATCAAAGACCCAAATATGGAGCGCTAAATGTGATGTTACATCCGGACGGACCAGCCCCACGTTTTGGATCATGCTATTTTTTACTCTCACCGGGAGTCTCACAACGATCCACATATACATACTTGGATTCACATCAGAACCCTAAGGAAAAGGGAACATATGAAGAATTTGATATGATTTTGGCAGGACTGATGGAAGAAACATTTACGAGAGAATTTGCTATCGGTGAAAGAAACTTAACTCCTACTAGATTAATCAATCATTTGCTTTCTAATTTTGAAAATGGTGTTATCAATCTATCACAAAAAGAGGCAAGCCGTAATCTTAATCATTATATTGAGGCACAGATACATGGGGATATATCCTTAAAGGAAGACGTTGAAATGCTCGTAGTTGATCCTTCCTATCAAGATACTCCAATAGGTGAAATTTTAAAATCATTATGCTCTAAGTATTCCATCGTTTTAAAATGGCACATGGGTTTTGAACTATTGGTTGATGAAGTTCCGATAGATTTTAGAGGTTCGTCGATGCCATCATTAGCAAAACGGATTGCAAAAGATCGTTATATTAATGCCAGTACAATAGGAGCTGCTGTAATGGACTTAAAGTGTAATCCGGAATCTTGGAGTGAACGTGGTACGATGGCTGATGTTCTTCAAGAATTAAAACTGCTTTGGCATGTGTTGGTTCGTTATGGACATCCAAGAAAGGAACGCAGTAAAGGTAAGATTAATGGAGTAGCCTCGGGAGAAATTTACTAAGAAAAATTGGATTTTTCTAGAATGAGTAAATGATATTCTTTCTGTTTTCAACCAAGCATGAGTATTTACTAAATACTATAATCCATTATAGTAATATAAAGTTTATGATGAATAGTTTATAAACAAAGAAGGCATTTCTTGTAATAAGAAAAGACGCCTTCTTTTTCGATCAGAATGATTTGAAGTATTTTATGGTAAACTTAAATAAGATAGAATGTTGGAAATGAGGAATAATATGAACACAAACAAAAAGCACAAATCAAAAAAACTAAGACTATTTTTACGGGGATTGATCATCATTATTGGGGGATTTATTGCGGCATATGGGCTAGAAACAGTATTAATCCCCAATAGTGTATCTGATGGAGGAGTAACGGGTCTTAGTATCGTTGCATCCAAGCTATTTGGATTACCATTAGGAATTTTAATTGCGATTATTAATATCCCATTTATTTGGTTAGGATATCAACAAATCGGTAAAAGCTTTGCCGTTTATTCGATAATCGGAATTGCTTCATTAGCAGTTGGTACAAGCCTTATGCACCATATCCCAGCAATTATTGAAGGGGATACCTTGTTAGTTACTGTAGTAGGAGGTATCATCCTCGGATTGGGGATGGGGTTAGCATTGCGTAATGGTGGCGCATTAGATGGTATTGATATGTTAGCCGTGTTACTTTCACGAAAATTACCATTCGGGACAAGTGACTTCATTCTTTTCTTAAACATGTTTGTATTTATTTTTGTTTCAACTGTATTTGGACTTCAAGGGGCAATTCTTTCAGCTATTGCTTACTTTATTGCTTCTAAAGTGATTCACATTGTTGAGGTTGGTTTAAGCGGATCGAAAACATTTAAAATTATTACGACTCAACCTGAATTAATGGTGGAAACAATACGTGATCGCTTAGGTAGAAGTGCAACATATAATGAAGTGTATGGTGGTTATTCTAAAGAAAAGTTTAAAGAAATCACTTGTGTCATTAACCGCCTAGAAGAAAGTAAAATTAAGGAAATCATTCAGGATATTGACGAATCTGCCTTTGTTACCGTATATGATGTAGCGGAAGTTAAGGGTGGTAATTTTAGAAAGAATAATATTCACTAGAATTCAAACCTGTAAGATGATAAAATCCCACAAAAAACTAGGTGATTTTTTGTGGGATTTTTCGTTATATACTCTATGTAATATTGATATTACATAATACTTTTAAATGGAGATTATTCAAGCGCACGGATCAATAGTATATCTTTAACCCGCTAAATAATTATATATGATGTTTTTGGTTCATATCTTGATTAATAATAACTGCATTTTTATATATGTTACCCATTTCAGTAAAATTACCTTCTCTAGTTATATACCCATAATCTATCATAAGCTGTTTTACATCACTAGGTAGTTCTATGAAGGCAAGCTTTCCTGCACAAAAGCTTCTAATTATTTTTACTCTTTCATCCATAGTTAGTATCTCCTCCATTTATTTCTATCTTAATTTTACAGTAAAAGGAAACCGTTTTCTATATTAATGGGTTATTTACCTTTATTTACCACATAAATAATTAGATCAACCATTTATTTTTTATTCTCATACAAATACATATTCTGATCTCAATATTCAAAAATGATGGCCCTGGGTAGTCTTGATAATTCATAAAACCAATTAAAGGCTCAAATTTAAGGCTAATGAAATTTTGAAATATGGCTACATTATAGGTTTTTGATTCAATGGGAGATATTAAGGGTGTAATAATTGTGGATTTTAATATGCCTGGAAAAAGAAATAATGTTTGAATTTCTTGTTATAAAATTGTATAAACCTAGGAAATGAAGGAAAAACCGAATTGTTTAGCACTTCATTTATCCAATGTACTTTATTATAAGTTCATATTTAGGATTTATACTATAAAAGCTCCTTTCGTTTAAGGAGAGTTTTTATTTTATGGATAAACTATTCTTTTGCTTAAGAGCCTTTCCAAAGAAGGACAGGTTTGCATACTATATAAAACAAAGTAAGTAGACATTTATCAAACTTACTAAGACCACGATGATTAAAGTCTAAGTGTACTAAAATTTAAAGGTGGTGCCATATGGAGGAGCGGATTTTGAAATTGGAAAATGAAATTTCCGAGGTTAAAATAAGACTCGCTGTTGCAGAATCAACTATCAAAGATTTAAAGGAAGACATTGCTAGTATAAAAAGCAATACAACTTGGATATTAAGAATTGTGATTGGTGCAGTCATTTCTTCGATTCTCGGTTTAATTATTAATGGAGGAATATAATCGTTTTACATTAATAACGATTAAAAGATTACTCAGAGCTATGGGAGTATAAAAAATTATTTGGAAGAAAAAATTCTAGATGAGCAGGTCGATTGTACAATCATATTCTGGTTTTTATTCGATATTAAGAAACATAAAAAGAGTATATAGTAAAAATATGTATACCAAAAAAGTAATTTTATTCATGCAATAATAATCTATTATTATTTTCAATTTCTACAGGGCGATCACCTATGAAGGTTTTCGTCTTTTTTTGTCGAAGTTAAAGATAGGTAGTTGTAGGTATGAATGGAACAAGTGACTCGTACGTTTTTTTTATTAGCATGACTTAGAAGGAGTGGGGATGCCTTATGACTTATGACCATCAAAATAAAAGAATTTCTACTGAAAGGCTAGTACTAAGATTATTTCAAAAATCTAATGCAGAAGCTGTCACTAAACTCTGCAATAATTATAATATTTATAAAAATACATTATACCTACCTTATCCATACACTTTAGAGGATGCTTTAACATGGATTGACCATCATCTTGATCATTTTAATGCTGATAAGTCATATGAATTTGCTATAACAGATAAAGAAACTGGTCGTGTATATGGAGCTATCGCTTTATCTAACAACAAAAAATTTAATAATGGGGAGCTAGCGTATTGGATAGGTGAAGAGTTTTGGGGAAATGGATATGCTACTGAGGCGGCACAGGCTATATTACGATTTGCATTTGATGAAAAGAAATACCATAAAGTATTTGCTCGATACTTTCATTCAAATCAAGCATCAGGAAGGGTTATGCAAAAATTAGGCATGAAAAAGGAAGGGATATTCATTGACCATGTGAAGAAAGAAAATCAATATGTCGACCTAGTATATTACGGAATAATTAACCCTCAAGAATGAACATATATACAAAAAGCTACCTTCCTAAAATTAATCAGGTTTAAGAGTATTCTTTGATTTTTATATGGTTCACGGAAGGGAAAAACACTAATTAGTAGAATGATAAACGAAATTATACATATTAATCTTACCGTAAATGAAAGGGGAGAGTGTAGGATGTTTCCGTTACTAGAAACTGAGAGGCTTAACTTAAGGAGAATTGAAAAAGAAGATGCTGAAGATATCTTTCGTTGTTTTTCAAATTCCGATGTAACTCGTTACTATGGTCAGGAATCCTTTACAAGTTTCGAACAAGCTGAGCAGATCATTGAGATGTTTAATCATAACTTTAAAGAAAGACGCGGAATTAGATGGGGAATGGAATTAAAAGATCAGAAGGGAATCATTGGGTCGATTGGATTCAATGCGTGGGTTCCTAAATATAAAAGAGCTGAAATCGGCTATGAACTGCACCCAGATTTTTGGAGGAAGGGCTATGCATCAGAAGCAGTGAAAGCAGTCGTCGATTATGGATTCAATCATCTGGATTTAAATCGAATTGGTGCAGTAGTATTTTTGGATAATACGGCTTCTAATGATTTATTGATTAAGTTGGGCTTCGAAAAAGAAGGAGTCTTACGAAATTATATTTATCAAAATGGCATTTCATATGACACAAATGTATATTCATTGGTGAAAAATCATTAATTTTATAAAGTATAAGGTAGAAAACAAAGACTGAATCAATTTTTATAAATGAATCGTCTTTGTTTTCCTTTATTTCTAGTGACGCCAATTCAAGAATGGATGTTTGTCTAATTGAGGTGGGATGCCTAACTCTTTTGATGCAGCAAAGATCAATTCCTTTCTAAAAAAATAACTTCGGTGGTACACAATTTGATCATTCTCTATTTCTTGATATTGAATATCGTGAATGAGAGGACCACCTTCAGAATCTGCCAATACAATAATGACTTGCTTCCCCCACAAAGTAAATTCTTGGGCTTTATAGAGTGGTAGACCATATTGTAGGGAGCCATTTCGAATTTCTTCTTTTGTTACTTCTAAGAATCCTAGAGAAGCCTCATAGTGTGCATGATCACTTATTAGCCTTAGTATTCCTTCTACATCTCCTTGATTAAATGCTTTTAAGTAGGCCTGAATAATTTTATGATTTTTCTTTGAGTTTTCGTGAGCTTTTAGGGGTGCCAATTCAGTTCTTTTTAATTTATCTCGGACTCTTCGTGTTGTTGCATAAATCGCTCCAGGTGTTGTTTTCACAATACCTGCAACTTCATCAGCTGTAAATTGGAAAACTTCCATCAGTAAAAATACCGCTGTCTGTCTAGGTGTAAAAAGATAGAAGAGATGTTCCAATGCTTCTTCGATGTCAAAGTGATCTGAAATCTCTTCTACTATCCCACCATCTAGTTCAGTTAAGCGCCCAATCTCTTTTTTCCTTTTACGGCATTGATCGATCCAAGTGTTCGTCGCGATTCGATAAAGATAGGATTTGAGATTGGTTGGGTGCCACCGTTGATATAAACCACCTAATGCCTTTAACAGGGTCTCTTGATAGAGATCTTCGCCATCCCAAGGCGATCCAGTTAAGTAGCGGCAGTACTTCCATAATCCTTCTCCTATATCTTCAATAAGAGCATTAAATTTTTGATGAAGCTCTCGAGATGGCTCATAGAGCTCATTCTTTTTATCTATCATCACAATAAAACCTCCATTTCCTGTATCTATATGTATAACGAATGAAGAGAACGGAATTATACTCATGGTAATCATTTTTTTTGAAGTAAATCGATGCTGCTTTATTAAAAGTATATCAATTTTTGGTAATTATCCAAATAATGCGATAACGATTCTTTAAAAGTAGGTGCTGTCAGACAATCACTGAGCCCTATGATACAATGATCATATAATTTTTTATAATGCTCTTTTCTCAACCATTGTTATTAACAAAATTTTTAACATATACAAATAGGTTGAAAATCGACAAGACCTTCATTCCACTGAGAAAAGAGCTGCAAGCTATAAAAGAACGCTGCCCTTTTATTAGGTGTAAAAGCCGGTAGTAGGGCTTTTACAAAAGCAACAAACAATACGAAAATGGCCTATATTAAAACGAATCCTCAGGAAGGAGAGGGCTGAATGAATTTAAAATTAAATCCAAAAATCATTAAAGATATGTGCGGGACAGTCTCCTTCAAAAGAGGAGAAGGTTTTTTTCGGACGAATAAAATAACATTTGAAAGATTCAATTCAAATGAATTTATAGCTAAAGTAGCTGGTGTGGATGATTTCCTTGTGACAATCGTAAAAGATGCAGATGGAGAAATTCGGACACAATGCAGTTGTCCCAAATTAGCTTCTTTTCAAAAGGAGTGTCAGCATATTGCCGCAGTCTTGCTATCTATATACGAATATCAGCGCCAAGGAAAAACCCCATTTCAAAGTATCCAACCAATGGATTCAGAAAATCAGGGGCTAACTGAAGGTATATTGACACTATTTGATGATGTTCCAAAGCGTTCAAGTGGACATCAATTATATTTTGAAAATAGACAGGTAATTGATGCCGATTTTATATGTAAACCTGTACCTATAGGGGATGGGAAATATATTTTTGGGATACAGTTAAAGATTGGATTAATAAAGATACAAGATATTCGCAACTTTTTAATGCGTGTGAAAGAAGGAATGTCAATTTTTCTTTCAGATACCTTTACTTATGATCCAAGTATTCACTGTTTTCGAAAGGAAACGGATCTTGTCATTCAGCAGCTGATCCAAGTGATTCAAGATGAAAAGGCGTTTCAGAAGAGCATAATGGACTCTATTAATGAGAGCTTAGGCAATGATCTATTATTGATTCCTCCTTCTTCATGGGAAACACTTATTGCTTTATTGAAAAATCTCCCGTACGTACATTTGCATCATCAGGGAAAGTTTTTTGAAGGATTGCAACTATCACAGGACCCCCTTCCAATCCGATATGATTTTGCCGAAAACGATAGAAGTGGATATAGTTTGAAAATTCAAGGATTGAACCAGATTATGGTGTTCGAGCTGTATGGGTATGCTTTATATGATGGAATATTGGTTCGTTTAGAAAGCGAAGATTTTCATCGTCTATTGTATTTAAAGCAATTATTAGATTCATCAAGAACAAATCAAATTACGATTCCTCTAGAGCAAAAAGAGATATTCCTTAATAAAGTGGTTCCTGGATTGAAACGGATAGGTAATGTAAACATTTCTCCCTCCATTTCAAGACAGCTGGTTCAGATTCCCTTGGTGGCCAAGCTATACTTGGATCGCGTAAAAAACCGCTTGCTTGCAGGGCTGGAATTTCACTATGAAAATATGGTGATCAATCCATTAGAAAATCGTGAACTTCCTTCAGGAGCAATGATCATGAGGGATATTGAGAAAGAAAATGAAATTCTCCAATTGATGGAGGAGAGTTCATTCGCTAAAACAGATGGTGGATATTTTTTGCATAATGAAGAGTTAGAATACGATTTCCTATATTATATGATTCCAAAGCTTGAAAAGATTGTTCAAATCTACGCAACGACAGCAGTGAGGAATCGGATATTTAAGGGAAATACTCCTCCGAAAATCAGGATAAAGATGAAAAAGGAAAGGAAGAATTGGCTGGAATTTAAATTCGAAATGGATGGAATTCCTGAAAAACATATTCGTGACATTTTATTAGCGCTGGAGGAGAAAAGGAAATACTATCGTTTGCGAAATGGATCACTATTATCTTTGGAAACAAGGGAATTTGAAGAAATCCAACGGTTTTTACGGGCCCTTCCAATTCAGAATGAGGACATGGAAGGTAGCTTCGATGTACCCATTGTGCAGGGCCTTCGTGCTCTTGATTCTGTAGAGGATGGTCCTTCTTTTGAATTAGAAGACACATTCCGTCAATTTTTAGAAACGCTCCAGAACCCTGGTAGTATGGAATTTGAGGTACCAAAGGAACTTCAGTCAATACTAAGGGATTACCAAGTACAGGGCTATCAATGGATGAAAACCCTTGCTAGTTACGGCTTCGGAGGAATTCTAGCAGATGATATGGGATTAGGAAAGACATTGCAAAGCATTAGTTTTATTCAATCGGAACTATCGGATATTAGAAAGAAGCAGCATCCAGCTCTCATTATATGTCCATCATCTTTGACCTATAACTGGCTGAGTGAAATAATGACATTCACTCCGCAGATACAGGCGATTGTTATTGATGGTAATAAAAAAGAACGGCTTCATTTACAAAAGGAACTAACTGGAATAGATGTGTTGATAACCTCCTATCCATTGCTACGAAGGGATATTAAATGGTTTGAGAAACAACAGTTTCATACGGTGTTTTTTGATGAAGCTCAAGCATTTAAAAATCCTTTTACCCAAACTGCTCGTGCGGTAAAAAAGATAATGGCAGATTATCGCTTCGCTCTTACAGGAACGCCTGTAGAGAATTCACTAGAGGAGCTGTGGTCTATTTTTCATGTGGTATTTCCTGACTTATTTCAAGGATTAAAGGAATACAACAACTTATCAAGAAAAGTCATAGCTAAAAGGATTCGTCCATTTTTACTTCGCCGATTAAAAGAGGATGTTTTATCAGAGCTTCCAGGGAAGGTTGAGTCAATGGAATCCATCGAGTTACTTCCGGAGCAGAAGAAGCTGTATGCTGCCTATTTAGCAAAGCTAAGGCATGACACGTTAAAACATTTAGATAGAGATACAATAAGGAAAAATCGCATTAAAATCCTTGCTGGCCTTACACGATTACGACAAATCTGCTGCCATCCCGCTCTGTTTGTTGATGGCTATAAAGGAACCTCATCAAAATTTGAGCAACTGAAGCAAATCATTAAAGAATCTATGCTTTCTAGAAGAAGAGTGTTGATCTTTTCTCAGTTTACAAAGATGCTTCATCTGATTGGAAGTGAGCTAGTTGCACAGGGATTACCATATTTTTATCTTGATGGAAAAACTCCTTCAGAGGAGCGGGTAGAATTGTGCCGTCGATTTAACTCAGGTGAGCGAGATATATTTCTTATTTCCTTAAAGGCAGGAGGTACGGGTCTTAATTTGGCTGGAGCTGATACGGTCATTTTATATGATCTATGGTGGAATCCTGCCGTTGAAGAGCAAGCCGCTGATCGGGCACATCGTATGGGACAGACAAATGAAGTACAGGTTATTAAAATGATTTCGCGTGGAACAATTGAAGAAAAAATGAATGAACTTCAAACAGAAAAGCGCCATTTAATTGAGGAAATTATTGATCCTAATAAAAATTCCTCTTTTACACTTACAGAAAATGATATAAGAGAAATATTGATGATATAAGTGAGAGACAAGATAAGCTTGTCTCTCTTTTTGTGTGTAAAAGTTCAGAACAAGAGTAATGATAATCATTAGGTGTGGGAAAATCTAAAGTTGACATGAAACCAAAAGGTTTTATATAATCAGAAAGTGAAACCAAAAGGTTCTATAAAATGAAAGAAGGTTATTGATAATGGAAACAATTCATCAAAATAATGTACCAGATATTAAGCAAACAGTTATTATACAATCTCCAATCCAAAAAGTTTGGGAGACTGTCACAACATCTGAAGGAATCGCATCATGGTTTATGCCAAATGATTTTGAACTCCAATTAGGACATGAGTTTCATGTGCAATCTCCTTTCGGACCATCCCCTTGTAAAGTGTTAGAAATTGATGCTCCCAATCGCTTAACCTTTTCATGGGATACAGATGGTTGGTTCGTTACCTTCATTTTAAAAGATTTAGGTGATAAAACAGAATTTACTCTTATACATGGTGGGTGGAAAGAAGCAGATGCGATTGTGCCAAAAGCGGGTGAAAAAGCATCGATTATTCGTGAAAAAATGAATCAAGGTTGGGCAGGTATTGTTAATAAACTACGAAAGCTGATTGAGGGTTAGTGTCCAGGGCAGCCCAAAAGTATGATGTATTTCAAGCAATCGCTGATCCCACTCGTAGAGAAGTACTTCGGTTGTTATCGGAAAAGGAGCTGCCGATCTCTGAAATTACTTCCCACTTTCCTATGAGCCGTACAGCCGTTGCAAAGCATCTACACATACTTTCCGAAGCAGAATTAGTAAGTGGAAGAAAGGTTGGAAGAGAGAAAAGGTACCGACTTGTACCGGAAACATTAACAGAATTGAAGGATTGGCTTGCTTATTATGAACAATTCTGGAGTAATAAATTGACCAGACTTAAATATATTGTTGAGTCAACTGGGGAATCGGAAATAGACAATACTCCAGATGGAAGAAAATAGGCTAGTTAGGAGATGAACTGCACCACAATTGTTAGACCCAACTAACAATTGGAGGTGCAGTTCACTAAGTCGGTCCTTTTCATTTTGAAAAATATACCAAATTAAAGATTTAAGCCTTCACCTTCGCTCTTTTAGGCCAAACAAAATTTGAAATAGCAATAAGCAGGTCAACACCTAGCACAATCGTCCATAGCTTTAATATTCCATACAGTGCCTCCGTACGTGAAGAGTCATTGATGAAGAAAATTAAGCCAATTAAAAGGCCTGCTCCTATAACATAAGCTAAGACATGCATTCCCCAACTTTTTAAATAGTGTAAAGCATATTCCATTCCAAAACGCTGAACCGGTTTTGGTCCTTGTTTTGTCACATAATAACGAAATCTTTCATCAGCCCATTTGATCATGCTTTTTCCAAAAGCAATAGAAACCCCTATATAAACGGCCGCGATCGCATGTGCTCTTGTCGCGGTAGCCCCATTATATAAATCAAGACTCGTAGTGATTAATAATATCAAATCGATTAAAGGAGTTAAAGCAAGGAAAAATAATCCTAGTTTCTCCTTCTTTAGGAAATAACGTGTAACTAATCCTAAAATAATAAAAACCCAAAACCCAACTTCACTAGCAACAATCATCCATGCTACAAAATTCAAGAAGGCACCCCATTCCAATACAATTGTATTAAGTAAGAATATTTTAACAGGTGTTTTTAAATAATACAACTGTATTATTTAATTGCTGTGGTGTTTTTTTCTTGTTAAAATAATGGTATGCCAAAAATAGTTGATCATGAACAAAGAAGAACACAAATAGCAGAAGCAACATGGAGGGTGATCCTCGATAACGGTATGGAGGGAGCGACAGTAAGAAACATTGCAAAGGAAGCGGGATTATCATTAGGTGCATTACGTCATTACTTTTCGACCCAAAATGAACTGCTTATTTATGCGATGAATCTCGTTAAGGAACGAGTAACAGAAAGAATTAATAAACTAGTTATGAGTGATTTACCTCCGAAAGAAAAAGTAGTGAGTATATTAATGGAAATTGTCCCGGTTAATACAGAGACTATCGCAGAAATGGAGGTTTGGTTGGCATTTACTTTTCATTCAAAAAATAAAGTGGATATATTTGACCATGTGAATGACAGAATCTTTCAAGGTATCCAAAAATTAATGGCCCTTTTAGAAATGAATCAATTACTTAAAAAGAATGTCAATAAAGATATAGAAGCAGAGCGTTTATATGCAATTGTTGATGGATTGGCATTCCATGCTATGCAAGAACCACAGCGGGTGACGAAGGAATGGATTCATAATGTATTTACTTATCATTTGGATTCGATTTGTATAGATGATGAATGATAGGATTATAAAAACTTTTTAAGAGAATTTAAAGGAGAAGTGTTTGTTGCTGTAGAAAGGTTAAGAGGTCAAAGAAAGGGGGAGAGCTGTTGGAAATCATCGAGCTAAATCATGAAATTCTTCAAGGGACAGGAAGCTACTGTTTACGAAGTAAACCGAAATCCCAAGGATATATAAACAAAAATAAATGGTTGAATGATCAATTCGAAGAAGGATTGAAATATGTAAAGCTATTGGAGAATGGAAAGCAGGTAGGCTTTATTGAATATACAGCCTCTGAGTCATCTTCTCGAGTGGTTTATGCTGAAAACTATTTAGTCATTCATTGCTTATGGGTAAGTGTAACAGGTAAGGGGTATGGAACGAAACTTATAGATAAATGTCTAGAGGATGCGAGAAATATGGGGAAACATGGGGTGGTGGTCTTAACCAATTCCGAGACTTCATGGACACCAAGTAAGGAGGTTTTTCTTAAAAATAACTTTTTAATGATTGACCAAGCTCCATATAATTTTGAATTACTTGTACATAAATTTCACGAAGCTCCAGATCCCTATTTTCCTACTGATTGGGACGAGCGAGTAGAAAGGTTTGAACAATTAACCATCATACGGTCTTTTCAATGTCCATATGTAGATATTGCTACGAGTAATTTCTTAGAGGCGGCAAGTCAATTAGGGATTCAAGCCAATATCATTGAAATTAATAATCGAGATGAGCTCATGCGGTTATCACCTACCCCATATGGGATATTTTCAGCCGTATTTAAAGGAGAATTAATCACCTTTCATCGGCTAACTGTTCATTCGGTAAGAAAAAAACTGAAATTGCTTAAAGACAAGTCTTTAATGAGTAATCAGCGGGGATAAATAGGACCCCGCTGATTTTTTTGATAAAATGAACGGTACGGTTTATTTCCCCATTTTAGATAATAGATAGCTATCAATTCCATCTAATATCAGTTCTAATCCAAAATCAAAGTCATCCCCTACATCATTTGCTTCCGGGTTCTCCTCTGTATAGACACCTGACATGATAATCGGGTGCAAATGAGGAAATCGTTCAGATGTAACAAGCTGCTTAAGTGCAGCACTGTAATCTCGACCACTAAATGTTCCTTCAGTTGCCCCAGATTGTAAGGCACGGTTCATATCCCTTTGAATTAACCCACAACCGCGTGCATAGTTACTGATTAATAGAATAACTCCCATTTTTTCAAAATCACTCAGAGGTAATTCCTTAATGCAACCTAATGCCCAATCAACAACTTGAAGATTATTTGGGGTGATAGGGGCACCAGAGATAGGGATGTCTCCAAACCAAGGGTGATCCGTATATACTTTTAAGCATGCATTGAAATATTCTTTAATATTTTCACGCCAACCTGCCTCTTCCTTTATAGGAGGTAGGGGGATAGCGCAGACAGCATCCTGCATGAGTAATAAAAGGTCATCCTTACTAGGAATATATCTGTAAAGCGACATCGGAGTGAATCCAAGTGATGCTGCCACCCGATTCATAGAAACTGCTGTAAGTCCATCTTCATCTGCGATGGCGATCGCTGCCTCTACAATTTGGTTTACATTCAGTTCCCGTTTTGGACCCCGTTGTGGTTGCTTAACTAACCCCCAACTAAGTGCAACCCCTTGAGGTAATAGTTCATTAATTTTCTCATCCACGATCCTTTTCCTCCTAAATATTTGGTTCAATCAAATAATCTCTATTTCTTGTTCTATTATTGAATCTATCTATACTGGACCTTTGTAGTAACCGTTCAACAATAAGAGAATTTTTTAACCTTAATTATAGGCTAAAAGTGAAAAAAATCATGTTGCAATTTAATTGTATACGTTATATACTGTGTATGCAATAAACAGTATATAACGTATACAAAAGGGGCGTGGGATAGTTGACTACTGTTGCGATTGAAATCGCTGGTTTACGAAAAAGTTTCGGTAATCATGAAGTGTTAAGTGGGATTGATTTAAAGGTTTCATCGGGAAGCATTTTCGCCTTGCTCGGTCCTAATGGTGCTGGAAAAACAACATTGATTAATATTTTATCAACTTTAGTTTTTCCGGATGAAGGTTCAGTACGTGTAGGAGGATATGATGTTGTGACTGAAGAGGCTGGGGTGAAGCGATCTATTAGTCTTACCGGTCAATATGCAGCAGTTGACGAAATATTAACTGCGGAAGAAAACCTTCGGATGATGGGGAGACTATCTGGACTCTCTCCTGCCCAATCACGTACCCGTGCAACAGAACTCTTGGAATATTTTGATCTAGTTGAGGCTGCACATAAGAAAGTAAAGGCTTTCTCAGGTGGTATGCGTCGTCGATTAGATCTAGCCATTAGTTTAGTCGTGAGGCGATCCATTCTATTCTTAGATGAACCTACAACCGGGCTTGATACTCATAGTAGAAGAGCATTATGGGATATAATATTAAAACTTGCAGCTAGTGGAATGACCATTTTCCTAACAACACAGTATTTGGAAGAGGCAGATCAGTTAGCTGATGAAATTGCCATCATTGCTAAAGGGCGTGTTGTCGCTCAAGGATCTGCAGATGAGTTAAAATCAAGGATTGGTGGAGAAGTGGTTGAGTTTCGGAATGGGAATGATGAAGTTATTCAAGAGTTCCCAACGGATGGAAGTATCCAAGAATTGAAATCTGTACTTGATGAATACATGGGCCATTTTCCTGAAAATACCAGAATTAATATACGAAAGCCAAGTATGGATGATGTTTTTATTGATTTAACTGTGACAAAACAGGAGGGATCTTTATCATGAAAATACCGAATAATTTCGAAGTAAAATCCCCATCTTTTGGAGTGGTAAATTCTGTTTTTATCGGTCGTAGCCTGCGACATAGTTTGCGAAATACGGAAAGCTTAATCATGGCTATTGCACTACCAATCATACTAATGTTGTTATTTACTTATGTATTTGGTGGAGCAATCGATCCGAGTGGTGAATATGTAACCTATGTTGTGCCAGGAATTATTCTCCTATGTGCAGGCTTTGGATCATCAAGCACAGCGGTGGATGTCGCTACAGACATGACGAACGGTATCATTGATCGGTTTCGAACCATGCCTATCAAGAGTATCCATGTGATAACAGGTCATGTCATTGCTAGTTTAGTACGTAACCTTGTGGCGACGGGGATTGTTATTTGTGTCGCATTATTAGTTGGATTTCAACCTTCTGCGAATCTTCTTGAGTGGATTGGTGCAATTGGGATCATCACATTGTTTATTCTCACCTTTACATGGCTTTTTGCGGCGATAGGTTTGGTGTCCTCCAGTCCGACTGCTGCTAGTAGTTATGGATTTGCCTTGCTTTTTCTACCCTATCTTTCTAGTGCGTTTGTTCCAACCGATACGATGCCAAGTTGGCTGCAAGGAGTTGCTGCTCATCAACCAATCACTCCAGTAATTGAAACGATTCGCGGGTTACTCACCCATACTCCAATACACCATTATGCATGGTGGGCAATAGGCTGGTGTCTATTGATTCTTATAGGCTCGTATATTTGGTGTACTTGGATATTTCAACGGAAGACAGGACAACGCTAATAAACTAGTTATTATGCGAAACACTTTCCATTTGATGCGATGACCGTATGGGTCTATGCCTCAGAGGGAAGGTGTTTTTTAATTAGAATGTAATTTCTGTATATTTTGATATAATGGTAAAGAATAGTTAGAAGGAAGAAATTTGGAGATGAGTAAATGCTTGATGTTAGACAAGTGGATATAGATAAAACCAAACGTACTATTGTTATATCAGATATACATGCAAATCTTGAGCTCTTTAACAAATTGCTAGACAAGTTAAATTATACAGATGATGATTATCTTTTTATTAATGGTGATCTTTGTGAAAAAGGAGATAATAGTCTAGATGTGATTGAATTCGTAAGGAATTTATCTAGGAAGACTAGACATGTATATGTAACAAAAGGGAATTGTGATGTACTCCATCGTTCCGTTTTTAATAGAAGCGAATGGATTATCCCCTATATGAACAAACGAAAAAAATCCGTGTTAAATGAAATGTTATCTATTAAAGGGAGATCACTAGATGATTTTTCTTCTATAGAGGAATTATCGCAATTTTATCGCCAGCATTTTCATAATGAAATTGAATGGATTGAATCCCTTCCGATTGCTTATGAAACAGATGATTATATTATTATTCATGCAGGAATTGATAGAATAGAAGATTGGAAGAAAACCGAAGAGTCAATGGCTTTATCTTTACCAGCTTTTTATGAAAAAGAGCATTATGCTGAAAAAATGGTCATTGTCGGACATTGGCCCGTTGTAAATTACCGGTCAGACGAAATTTGCTCACATAACCCCATCATTGATTTTCATAAAAGGATTATTTCAATAGATGGTGGAAACCAAATTAAAGACGATGGCCAATTAAACGCTTTAGTTATAGAAAAGGACACATACACATTTATATATGTGGATGAACTAAAGGAAGAAAAGGTGGTTCAAAGAGATTATACAGACTCTTTGAATCGAAAAGGTACGGTAACCTATCCAAATTATGAAATGAAAATTATAAAAAAGGAACCATATTTTACTCTATGTGAGAATAGTAATTTAGGTTTTCAACAATGGATAAAAAATGAATATTTATCTTATAAAGAAGATCAAATTTATTGCAAAGATGATCTAAGTACAACCTTTTTATCTGTTAAGCAGGGAGAGAAGGTATGGATTGTTGATAAGGAATGTGATGGCTTTGTTCTTGTAAAGAATGGAGACGGGGAGGTAGGTTGGATCCCTTTCGAATGTTTAGAAAACTAGGTTAATAGTTATGATGGGGTCACAGCATTGAACTGACCCCATTTAAGAATGGTTGAAGAAGACACAGGAGACCTCTCAAGAGCGGGAAAGGACAGTGTAATAGTAATTGACACATGATGGATAACACTTTATATTAGGAATATAAAAAAGACCGACTAGACGGTTTAAAAGGTGATGGATCATGTCATTAAAAGCTATAAAAAAACGACAATTAATCCTAAATACAGCGATTCAATATATACTGGAAAATGATTTGAACTCACTGACACTAGATGGGATTGCCCAAAAAGCTTCAATTAGTAAAGGTGGGCTATTATATCATTTTAAAAACAAAAACGAATTACAACTCGCCGTGGCGGAAGAAATTATAAATGAGTTCCTAGAAGCATATGAAACTATAGTAGAGCACGAAAAAGGGGATGGGAAACATATTAGAGCGTTTATCCTCGCCTCACAACGGGACTTACATGCTGGAGCACGTTTTAATGTTGCGATCCAAATTATGCAAAATAGCAATACGAACATTACGGAAATGTATGAATGTTTAATGAATGATTTGCTTCAGGAGAACGATATCGATGCATCGACCGTTCAGCTGATCCGTTTAACTATTGATGGATTGTATTATTCACGGCTATTGAATATTCTACCAGTTTCAGATCGTGTGACAGATGAGGTAATAGAGAAATTATTACAAATGACTAGAAAGGAAGAACACTAATGTATGTATATATCCTTTTGCTAATTGCTATCGTGTCAGAGGTTTTTGCTAGTTCCATGTTGAAACTCTCAAATGGCTTTAAGAATGTATGGGCGAGTTTGGGCGTTGTGATTGGATATGCCTTAGCTTTTTATACTCTATCCTTAACATTAAAGCATCTCCAACTTGGTACAGCATATGCTGTATGGGCTGGATTAGGTACAGCTTTAACGGCTATTGCAGGAGCCGCCATTTTTGGTGAACGTTTTAATTTCAAAAAACTTTCGGGTATAGCCATGATTATTGTAGGGGTTGTCGTGTTAAATCTTTTAGGCGGAGGACATTAGGGGGAGTACTTATGAAAGGTTATCTATTTTTATCAATTTCTATTATTTCGGAAGTTTTTGCAACAATGATGCTAAAAATATCAGATGGGTTTACTGTGATCTTCCCTAGTATAGGGGTTGCTCTAGGCTATGGTATTGCATTTTACTGTTTGTCTTTATGTTTAAAGATGATACCGCTAAGTTTAGCTTATGCCATTTGGTCAGGTGTAGGTACAGCCTTAACCGTCATTGTCGGTGTAGTTGTTTGGGGTGAATCTTTTAATCTTTATTCTGGAATTGGTATTATATTAATAATTGGTGGCGTCGTGATGTTAAATCAAAAAGATCGTTCTGAAAAACTAGTACAATCAAAATAATTGGGACAGGGGGTCAGACCCCCTGTCCCATTTTGATTTAGAAAGAACGGGACAGTGGACCTGACCCCTTGTCCCATTATCCCGGATAACAATGACAGCTGACAATATGATCGTTAACCATTCCGGTTGCTTGCATAAAAGCATAGCAAATTGTAGAGCCGACGAATTTGAATCCGCGTTTTTTTAAATCCTTACTTAGTTTATCACTAATTTCTGTAGTGGCAGGGACGTCACTTAATGAGTGAAAATGATTCTGTATCGGTTTTCCTCCGACAAATGACCATAAATAAGTATGAAAGGAACCGAATTCTTCAACAATGTTAAAATAGGCTTTTGCATTCGTTATTACTGCGTTGATCTTTAGTTTGTTACGGACTATGCCTTCATTGTTTAATAGCTCCTGTATTTTTTTATCGTCATAATGAATAATCTTTGCAGGATCAAATTGATCAAATGCTTTTCGGTAATTCTCCCTTTTTTTGAGAATGGTGTACCAGCTTAAGCCTGCTTGTGCTCCCTCTAAATTTAAATACTCAAATAATAATTGATCATCATAAACAGGCACACCCCATTCGTGATCATGATAATGAATGTATAATGGATCATCATTGACCCAACCGCATCTGTTCATATACAATTTCCTTTCTAAAAAAGGTTGACGTTTCGGCAATATTACTTATTTTAACATTTTTTCATAGCATACACATTCATGGACACGTTTAAATTTCTTCTTTATTTCTTCTTTTTCCTCGCCAAGATAATGGGCAAAAGCCTGAACAGGGTATAATTTTGGGAATGAAGATTGGACATATCCCTTTAGTTCTTGTTCTCCATCCATAAATACATGTAAATAGGAATCCACCTTGCTAAAGCCATTTTTTTCGTACCAATTTTGCACCCACTGATCATCTCTTGTCCAAGCTTCTAATCGATTTAGCCCTTTTTGCTTGGCTATTTTTTCAGCTTCATATAATAATTTATTACCAATCCCCATTCTTTGGTAATCGGGATGAACAGCTACATGCCATATCATACCGCCAAGACCAGATCCTCTAGAACAGACTGTGAGTTCTTCTTTTTCATACTCAATATCTAGTAAACCAACAACTATCCCATCTTCTATAGCAATTAATTCAATAGAAGGATTTTCATAGTGCTCCTTTTCCCTTAAGACATTGTCATAGTATGAAGTATGAAGAAATGATAGAGCTCTACAACGGAGCCATCCGACCTTATCTTTTGAGTGATATTCTCTTATTTCCATTTGCTCTCTCCTTTAAAAAAATAATGAAAGGCCTTGTTTATATATGAAGGCCTTAACATTAATAAACGGTGTTTATATTATTGTAATTATACTAAAATTGAAAAATCTCTCAATAGAAATAGACTAGTTTTCCTTACATAATCATTTATTTACTATATTAGTGATCGTTTGTTTATCTAGAAATGGGGCAAGGCTAGCAAATAGTTGAGGGCTTAATTGTTCTGTATCTATTTTATTCAATAGCATAAAGAGATTCTCCTATCAACGGTTGGTTGAATGATCATAATTTCTATTCAACTGGAAGTAGAAAATGAGAATTACTTGTTGTGAGTATAAGTATGAAGGAAAAAGTCCTTAGAGGGGAGAATGATGTATTAGCAACAGACAGACATGAAGAGGGGGTTTGAAATGGAAATATTAGTAATAAGGCATGGGCAATCAGAAGCAGATTTGTTAGATGTGCATGAAGGGAGAGCTGACTTCCCATTGACACCATTAGGGGAACGTCAAGCAAAGAAAATGGCTCAATATGTAGATACCCATTTCCCACCAGATATCATATTAACAAGTCCACTAAAAAGGGCAAAAAGAACGGCTGAATTATTAAAGGAACGAATAGATTGTTCCTTAATTGAGGATAGGGACTTAATGGAGTTTAATAATGGTGTCTTAGCTGGAGTCCCTAAAGAAGTGGCAGCAAAGAAATATCCTTTACCTGTGAATGGGAGACCTGCACATATTCCGATTCAAAATGGAGAATCTGAACTCGAGTTTCGTTATCGAGCGGAACGAGTGTACTCCAGGGTGACCACAGATTATTATCAGTATCGGCGTATCGCTATTGTGTCACACGGTGGATTTATCTCAAATTTTTTAAAAGCATGTCTTTCACTTCCATTTAATAGTGAAACTGTTTTTCCAACGGGTGACACAGGGATGCATTTGTTCGAGGTAAACGCAGGTTCAAAAGTGATGAGATTTCTTAATAAGCAAGAGCATTTAATATTGCTTTAAAACATTTTCCGTTCCAATGTTGATAGATCATATACTCTTCCTTTCCCTTTTCCTTCGAATGGTAAATTTAATGATTTGATAATATTTGTAGCAATTGTTCGCGAGGAAATCTGTAGGAAATCACTTAATTGTTTATGGGTAAGGGAGGTTCCTAATAGCAAAATATAATCTTGCAATGAAAATAAATGTGCATGTTTTGAGGACTGCAGACATTGTTTACAATACCACTTTCCGTGTCCTCTTTTCATTGGGAGCTGAAAACAATTAGGGCAATATACACCTTTGATTATCTCATCTTTGTGAATCTGAAATTGCTTTAATAAATCCTCCTTTTTTGATTCGTTTTCCCTTAATAATAATTTTGTTAGTTTTTGGATTTCTTTTTTTGTTAAAACATCCCTATGATTTATTCTTTCAATGTCCTCGATTTTTGAGATTAGATGAATAGAGTTACTTACCATATGCAGACGATTAGATGTGTTTTTAAAATGAATAAGTGTATAGGGGTTACTGATGACAACAAATGTGAAGATGGGGAGGGAAGAAATCTTATGTATTTGCAACCATTTCGCAAATTGACGCTTTTGAAGTAGAACTTGAGAGAGTGGGTCTTGATAAACTTTAATTTCCCCGTCCTTTTCCTGGATTAATTGTTTTAATTCTTCGTCAAATGTAATCGCGCCTCCAAAGTTCTTTACCTCTATAATGACAAAAAAACTTTGAGATAGTATAAGAATATCCATTTGAAAATAATATTGATTAGTATTATGAAGTCTAATTCCGTGGAAAATGAGGTATTTTCGATCGGATAAAAAACTTAAATAATAATCTAGTGATTTTTCACCCTGGTATCCAGCTTTTTCTCTTCTTAAGTTCTCTTCAATCATTGATCTTCTCTGATGTGAAGGGGATATTCTCCGGTGAATGGTTTCCAATCCTAATAATCGAAATGATTTTTTGCACTCCTTCTTAATCATCTTTTCAACTCCTTTTCTTTCTAAATTTATTCAACAACTGTGTCTGGATTCCTGCATGGGGAGTGAACTTTCAGAAATCTAACTTTAAGAGTCTTTATTTTTTAATAAAGCTAGCTTAATTTGATTATTTTCGCATGATTTCGGAGGTGATTCGCACGAAATCAATCGATATTCGCGCGTTTTGGGCAACGATTCGCACGAAATTAGTCTTTTTCGCACAATCAAGCACATCTTTTGCACGAAAAAAGAGCTTCCTACTTTTACAGAAGCTCTACTACTGAAATTAATCCTTAAATAACTCCTCGAGGAAATCTTCAGAAACATAGGTTTTTCCATTTTTTATTTCAGGAGCCACCTCAAAAAATTTAATACTGCGATTGTATCCGTATTCTTTTTGTCCAATCGAAATTTGATAGGATCGATTTTGCTTACTAATGGTGATGATGGTGTTAGAAGTTTTAGCATCCCATTTCACATGATAGCCTAAATGGTCTGCCACTTTGCGTAGGGGAATCATCTTCACTTCTTTTTTCATATAGTAATCTTTACCGATTATTTGCTGTATCTCCCTTTTTTTCTGATCAAGGTTGTCTAAAGCAATAATCTTTTTGGGTGTCGTTTGTGCTGGGATACTTTTTGTTGCTATTGAATAAAAGACAACAAGATCCTTGCCATAAAGGTCCTTTTTATTAATTTTTTCTCCTGTTTTATTTAAGAGAATGGTGTCATTGCTAAGATTTAATTTTAGCTGACCATCTAAGCTAACCAGTTGTTGATTAAACTTAGCTACCTTGACCATCCCCATGTCCTTGTCGCTGTGAACGACCAATAGCTCTGGGGTAATCGTTGGGGGATAAATCATCAGCATTGGTTTATGTTTATCATAATATGCTGTTACTTTCGTCCCTTTTTTTAGCTGATTCTTATTGATCTCGTTAGTGGTCCCGCTATCAACTAACAGCACATCTTTAGTGATCGGGAAAATTGTAATTAATGAATTTTCGGGATTTTCAACAACTATTGATAGGGAGTTTCCATCTTGGTTTATTTCCGTTATCACCCCAGTTCCGCTGATATAGTCCGATGCATCTATTTGTTGGGTACTCTCATCTGCTGTTTCAGATTTGGCGGCCATGACAGGAGAGCTATTTAATGCGATTCCAGCTGCTATTACACTTGCAGTAATGATACTCACTTTTTTCATTATCTTTCCTCCCAGCGATTATTCTAACTATATTGACGAAAAAGAAAGGGAAAAGTTACAGATGGATGGTAGAAAGTTTAGCTAAAGAAAGAGGGGCATCCATGATACCCCTACCCCTGTTTTTTTAGCTGCAATTTTCCCGGAAGTCGAAGTGCCAATATGAGCACTAATACACAAAAAAATAGGCAGACGATGGCAACCTTGTGAAGATGCTGCACATCTAAATGTGTGCTAAATAAAATACCTAATAGACTGGATGAAAGAATGGAGCCAATATAACGGCTTGTTTGGAAAAGGCCAGATGCTGAGCCGGTTTCTTCAGGTTTCACATGTTCATAAAGAGCAGTTTGCATGGAAATATTATTGAAGCCGTTACTGATTCCCAGGACTGCCATAATGATAAGTAGCCACAATAGTGGGGATTGTTCCCGCAGACTTAATAATAAAGCTGTTCCTACTAATAAAAATATTGCTCCGATAACAAGTGGAAGTTTTGAATGATATTGATCAATTAATCGCCCTGCAATCGGTGCGATAATAACACCAAACCCTGCGAGGGCAAGCATAATTAAACCTGTATGCTTTTCACTATAATGATGAACCTGCTGTAAAAATAGTGGAAACCCAAAGAAATAACAATAAAACACAAGATTAATACTGATGAACTGTAAATAGATAAAGGATACATTCGAATTCTTTTTCAAAGAATCGAAGTCAATAAACGGTTCGTTTTGCTTGTTTTCATACTTGTAGAATACGATTCCTGCGATTACAAATACAATTAATGCCCACCAGCGAATAGTTGATTCCAAAGATAAAAGGAAAAGGATCAATCCAATCATTGTTATGATAAAAAGTAGAATGCCTCCGAAATCTATACGTCCCAATTCAATCTTTACTTGTTCAGTCTTAGGCAAAATAAAAATTGCCATAATAAAGGAAAGGACGATAAAAGGGAAATTAACGAAAAAGATCGATGGCCAATCCCACGACTCAATTAAAAATCCCCCAATGGAAGGGCCAAAAGCTGCTGAGGTGGAGGAAAAAATAGATAATGTTGCAAGTGCTTTTGCCTGCCCTTTAGAAATACTTGTGCGAACCATACTCATCCCACTTGGAAACAATGTGGAGCTACCAATTGCCTGAAGCGCTCTACACCCTAATAAAAAAGGAAAACTGGGCGAAAACGGTGCTAATGTCGAAGCAATTGCAACAAGAATCAACCCAGCTAAAAACAATCTTTTTGGTCCGAACATATCACTTAATTTCCCCATTACAGGTTGTGCAGCAGCACTAGCCAGATAAAAAACGGAAATTAGCCACGATGCATCTGCAAAACTTAAAGCAAACTCATGCTGCATTCGTGTTAATGCTACTGAAATCATTGAAGAATTTAACGGATTTAATAATGTGCCTAATCCAATGGTTAAAACGAGTAACCATGGCTTACGTAATGTTTGTGTCATAATTATCACCTAGTCTTAAGATATCCATAAAAATATAGTCAATGCTATCATATTAAAAGAATCAATAATTCTAAAGAATTTTGCTCCTAAGGTAAAGGAAGTTGGCGATAATTTCCTTGTTCAATTTTGTCCTAAAAAATAATATTCTTTACGGTTGAATTGGAATACTAAATCAAAACTTAGTAATCCTATTATTCGACACAGCGGGTCATATAGGTCTATAATTCCGAATGAATTCAAATGAAAAGGAGAGATGAATATGGCTGGTCATCGTTTTAGCCCAGAAAAGGCAGATAAACTATTGGATCCAAAAAGAACGAAACTACTTAATCAAAAAGAAATAATCTCATTACTAGATCTTTCTGATCATGATCGTATTGCCGATCTCGGATCTGGAAATGGATTTTTCACTATTCCGTTTGCGAAAGAAACGGATAATCATGTATATGCGGTAGATGTTGAGCCTAAAATGCTTGAGTTGTTAAAGGAACGTGCGTTAAAAGAAGGGATAGAGAATATTCAATATGTCCTAAGTGATCTTGAAAATATCCAATTGGGTGATGCAAGCGTAGACAAAGCATTTGTTGCCTTCGTTATGCATGAGATACCTAATATGGAGAAAGCTTTAAGTGAATTCAAGAGGATTTTAAAAAAAGATGGAAAATTAATGATTATTGAGTGGGATGCCGTAGAGTCACAGGTAGGACCACCGATTCATGAAAGAATATCTTCTGATAAAATGCAAAGTTTTTTATTAGACAATGGATTTCATTCCAAAATTGTTTCATTAAATGCTGCAGTTTATGCAGCGATTATAGAGATGAGGTAGTGAAAGGATGGTTCAATATGTTTGATTACACAATTGAAACAGATAAAAGTATGCCAGAAGCAATTGCAGCCCTCGAGGAAAGCTTGAAAAAGGAGCAATTTGGAGTCTTATCTACATTTGATATGAAGGAAAAGCTGAATGATAAAGGATTAGACTTTTCAAGAGAGTTTAAAGTCCTTGAGGTATGTAATCCATATGAAGCTTATCGTGTACTAAGTGAAAATCAAATGGCCGGTTATTTTCTGCCATGTAAAATAGTAGTGTTTGAAGATAATGGGAAAACTAAAATCGGCATGCCTCGACCTACATCACTAATTAGCATGTTACATGATGAAAAGATGCAGCGTTTAGCAGAGGATATTGAGAAACGATTAATAGTCTGTATTGATTATTGTAAATAAAGAAATATATTTTTAGTTGACAACATACCCATATGGGTATATGATTAGTTTTGTTAAGTCATTTTACAAATAAATAGATGATCTTTGAAATAAGGTCATTTTAAAAAAAGGCTGTCTTAGTATAGTTTGTTGTTTAAGTAAAGACTTAATAAAGAATTACATGAGTTTACTGCTCTTTTCTCAGTGAAATGAAAGGTGAGAGCAGTCTACAATAGTTGATACTTTACTTAAATAGCAGAGCCTTAATAAATATATTGTGCGAAGGGAGGAAAGGGAATGGAATATAATGATCAAATGAAAAATCGAGTGAAACGCATTGAGGGTCAATTAAGAGGCATTTTAAGAATGATGGAAGAAACGAAAGACTGTAAAGATGTGATTACTCAATTATCCGCTGCAAGAACTGCAATTGATCGAACAATTGGTGTAATCGTAAGTTCTAATCTCGTTGAATGTGTAAAAGAAGCGAATGAAAATAATGGAGACAGTCCTGAGGAATTAATTAAGGAAGCTGTTAATCTACTCGTAAAAAGTAGATAAAGGGTCTGACACCCCTTTTATTTTTAAGGTTCTATATACCTATAGGGGTAATGGTAATTAAAAAGGAGAAGATGTTGTTGAGCTATATAATTTTTGGTGTGATTGTTATTTTTATTGTATTTCGCTTTTTGCCAACAAAGGGAGTAAAGAACATAACGATTAGTCAGTTAAAACATGAATTAGAAGATCATCAAAATAAACAATTTATCGATGTGCGTACACCGGGCGAGTTTAAAGGATATCATATCCCTGGATTTAAAAATATTCCACTTCAACAGCTATCACAAAAAGCACAAATTCTATCAAAAGAGAAAGATGTTGTGGTTATATGTCAAAGTGGGATGAGAAGCCAACAGGCGAGTAAAATGCTAAAAAAATTAGGTTTTAAACATATAGCCAATGTAAAAGGCGGAGTAAGTAGCTGGAGATAAGTAAATGGAGGGAATAAAGTGAAACAACTATCAACAACTGAAGTGAAACAATTACTTGAAAGTGGTAAGTCTTTAAATCTAATCGATGTTCGTGAGGTGGATGAAGTAAAAGAAGGTAAGATACCAGGTGTTGTAAATATTCCTCTAGGTTTATTGGAAGCACGTATGCATGAATTAGATAAATCAAAGGAATATATTATGGTTTGTCGCTCTGGAGGAAGAAGTGGACGTGCGACACAATTTCTTGAAAGTTGGGGCTATCAAGTAATTAACATGTCTGGTGGTATGCTAGAGTGGGATGGTGAAACAGAATAAAAATTTTTGGAATACAATATACCTATAGGGGTAGTAGTATGGAGGTTATCATATGGAATCATTAAAAACCAATTTCACATTGGATGCAAAAGGGCTAGCTTGTCCAATGCCAATAGTTAAAACGAAAAAGGCAATGAATGATTTAGCAGCTGGTCAAGTATTAGAGGTTCAAGCCACTGATAAGGGTTCAAAAGCAGATATGAAAGCCTGGGCAGAAACAACTGGCCATCAATATCTAGGGACAATTGAAGATGGAGATGTATTGAAACATTATTTGAGAAAGTCTTCGAATGAAGAATCGGATGAGCGAAAACATCCCCATATTTTAAGTAATGAAGAATTAGAAAAGAAGTTAGAAGAAAATGCTGATTTCGTCTTAATCGATGTTCGTGAAGTTGCCGAATATGTATTTAATCATATACCAAATGCCATCTCTATTCCATTAGAAGATTTAGAAAGTCGTTTAGATGATCTCAATAAAGAGGCGGAAATTGCTATTATTTGTCGTACAGGGAATCGGAGTGATCTTGCTGCACAAAAATTAGCAGCGAAAGGCTTTAAGAAGGTATTTAATGTTGTTCCTGGGATGAGTAACTGGCTAGGTAAAACGATTAATATCAACAGCTAGGAGGTAATCAATATGGAACCTGTTACTGTTTACACAACTAACCAATGTGTATATTGTGTCATGTTAAAAAACTTTTTATTGGATCAAAACATTCCATTTAAAGAGATTAATGTAGACCAAAATCCGAGAATTGTTCAAAAACTAATTGATATGACAGGGAAAATGGGAGTCCCTCAAATAGAGATTAATGGCAAATGGGTTGTCGGTTATGACCCAAATCAAATAATGAAAGCATTAGAAAACTAGGAGGAAATGAACATGAATAAAAAGGTAGCAATTATTGCAAGTAATGGTGGACTATTTGATGCATATAAGGTGTTTAATATTGCAACAGCTGCAGCAGCAACTGATCAAGAGGTAGCTATCTTCTTTACTTTTGAAGGTTTAAATTTAATTCATAAGGAAGCTCATAAGCAACTTCCAATGCCTGAAGGAAAAGAACACTTTGCTGAAGGGTTTAAAAAGGCAAATGTACCATCTATCCCTGAGTTAGTTGAAATGGCTCAAGAAATGGGAGTGAAATTTATCGGTTGTCAAATGACAATGGATGTTATGGGACTTGAAAAGGAATCATTTGTCTCAGGAATTGAAGTTGGTGGAGCCGTTACATTTTTAGATTTTGCTAAAGATGCTGATATTACATTAACATTCTAATTGATAGGGGGTAAAGCCCCCTATTAAATCAAAGATAAGAGTATTTTTTTTAGTATCAAATATACCTAAGGGGGTAATTTGGAATGACGGTTCATATGTTAACAGCTAAGGATGTAACTAGAAGGATTGTTGCTAAAGAAAAATTGTTTATTTTAGATGTACGCAATCATTCAGAATTTGCGGATTGGAAAATTACAGGGGAATTCTTTGACCATTTAAATATTCCTTATTTTGAATTGCTTGATGGGGTAGAGGGAATTCTTGATCGTATTCCAACTGAACAAGAGGTATTGGTGGTTTGTGCGAAGGAAGGCTCCTCTGTCATGATCGCGGAAATGTTATCCGAAGCAGGTCTAACTGTGTCCTACTTAAAAGGTGGAATGAAAGCTTGGAGTGAGTATTTAGAGCCAGTAAAAGTAGGCGACTTGATCAATGGCGGCGAAGTATACCAATTTGTTCGAATGGGTAAAGGTTGTTTATCCTATATGGTTATATCAAATGGAGAAGCAGCGGTAATAGATGCCACACGCATGATTGATATTTTTATAGATTTTGCGAAAAGTAAAAATGCAACAATAAAGCATGTTTTCGATACGCATCTTCATGCGGATCATATTTCAGGGGGGAGAAGCATTGCCAACGAAATGAATGCGATCTATTGGCTACCGTCTAAAGATGCAACAGAAGTTACATTTAGTTATCAAGCATTAGAAGACGGAAGCGATGTAATGATTGGAAATACAAGTATTCATATTCATGCTTTATACACACCGGGCCATACCATTGGCTCAACGTCATTTATCATTGATGACCAATATTTATTAACAGGGGATATTTTATTTATTGATTCAATCGGAAGACCAGATCTAGCTGGGATGGCGGAAGATTGGGTCTCTGATTTAAGAGACAGCCTGTATACCCGTTATAGAGAATTATCAGAAGAGCTAATTGTTCTACCAGCTCATTTCATGATTATTGATGAGTTGAATGATGATGGCAGTGTTTCAGAGAAGCTAGGAACTTTGTTTAGAAAGAATCATGGCTTAAGCATAGAGGATGAAAGGGAATTTAGAAGGCTAGTAACCGAGAATTTGCCCCCTCAACCAAATGCGTATCAAGAAATTCGACAAGCAAATATGGGGAAATTTTCCCTTGATGAAGAAAAGCAACGCGAAATGGAAATTGGGCCAAATCGTTGTGCGGTTCGGTAGAATAGGAGGAATAGAGAGATGGAAGTGACAAAAATTCTAGATGCAAAAGGGCTGGCATGTCCAATGCCAATCGTGAGAACAAAAAAAGCAATGGATGAACTGAACCTTGGAGAAATTTTAGAAATTCATGCAACTGATAAAGGTGCAAAGAATGACTTGGCTGCATGGACTAACACAGTTGGTCATGAGCTTATAAAACAAGAAGAAATTGATGGAATTCTAAAATTTTGGATTAAAAAAGGCTAGTAGTGACATGTGAAGTAACATTAGTAAAATGCTTTAAATAAAAGGAACCGATTATGGTTCCTTTTTTAAAGGAGGTAAACGGTGATGGATATGGGCCTTATTGTTACCATTTTCTTCATTGGCTTTGTAGGTTCATTTATTTCGGGGATGTTAGGTATAGGTGGGGCGATAATTAACTACCCTCTATTATTATATATTCCTGCAATTCTCGGAGTTGCACATTTTAGTGCTCATGAAGTGTCAGGCATCACGGCAATTCAAGTGTTCTTCGCAACGATAGGTGGTGTATGGGCTTACCGAAAGGGTGGGTATTTAAATAAGACTTTAATTGGCTTTATGGGCATTAGTGTCCTCATTGGAAGCTTTGTAGGGGGCTTTGGTTCGACACATATGTCTGAAGGTGGAGTGAATATCATTTATGGGATATTGGCACTGCTTGCAGCAATTATGATGTTTGTTCCTAAAAAAGGAATAGATAATATTCCACTAAATCAAGTGAAATTTAATAAATGGTTAGCTGCACTGCTTGCATTCGTTATAGGAATTGGTGCAGGAATTGTAGGAGCAGGTGGCTCATTTTTATTAGTACCGATTATGCTAGTTGTTTTAAAGATCCCTACAAAAATGACGATTGCTTCCTCTTTAGCCATCACTTTTCTCTCATCGATCGGATCCGCTACTGGAAAAGTATCGACGGGACAAGTGGAGTATTTGCCAGCATTAATTATCGTTATTGCAAGTATTATCGCTTCACCAATAGGAGCTAAGATCGGAAAAAATACTAATACGAAGGTTCTTCAAGTTATTTTATCCATTTTAATTTTTGTAACTGCAGCAAAAATTTGGCTAGATATATTATAATTTGAATGATGAGTCTATTCTATTTATTGTAATAATCTATGATATTGCCATTTACTGTCCGAACAAAGCATAAAATAACAGGATATAAATGGTTCCCCCTTTTAAAATGTAATTAAGGAGTGAGTGACATGGCATGGATCGAATCTTTGCAAAAGGCAATCAATTATATGGAGGATCATTTGCTTGAGGATATAACAATTGAAAGTATTGCTAGACATGCAAATGCATCAAGCTTTCATTTTCAGCGAACATTCTCCGTCCTAACGGATGTATCGGTAGGTGAATATCTTCGTAGGAGGCGTTTAACTTTAGCTGCTGAAGAACTATCGCGTACTGATTGTAAAATTATTGATCTTGCCTATAAATATGGTTATGACACTCCCGAGGCTTTTACTAAAGCTTTTCGAAGACAACACGGTGTTACTCCCAGTGATGCTCGAAAAGGGATAGGAAAGCTGCAATCCTATAATCGCCTGATTATTCAGGTCAATCTGAAAGGGGTAGAACCAATGAAATATCGTATTGTGGAAGAAGCTGCATTTCAAGTAGTTGGATTAAAGAGGGAATATTCTTATGAGAATGAAGAAAATTTAATCGGTATCCCAAAATTTTGGGAGGAAGTCAATGAGAATGGTACCGACGGTTTATTGTATAAGGTGAATAATGGACCAATTAAAGGGGTGCTGGGAATCTGTGTTGATAATATTGCTGATCAATCAAAGAAAATGGAGTATTGGATCGCATCTGCAAGTAATGGGGAAGTGCCGGAAGGGTTAGATAGCTTTGAAATTCCTGCTTCAAAATGGGCAGTGTTTGAGGTTCATGGTCCGATGCCTGGTGCAATGCCAAAGGTATGGAAACAAATATTCTCAGAATGGTTTCCTTCCAGTGGATATGAGCATGCCGGTACACCTGAATTAGAGGTCTACTCAGAAGATGATCCATCAAGTCCAGATTTATATTCCGAAATATGGATTCCAGTGAAATAGGTAAGGATAAAATGAACAGCCCGAAGCAAAAAATAGCTTCGGGCTTTTTTTATTGGGCTCTTTTCTTAAACATTGTTGCTATTTTAAATGTTTCATTTCGCGGAGAAAAGAGCTGCAAAATTCATAAGAATCGCTGAATTCTTTATTGGATGTAATAGCCGGTAGTTGGGCTCTTACAAAAGCAACAATCTATACGAAATCAGTCTTATATTTAAATAAAAGAACATGAAACATTTTCAATGGTTCATTCGTAAAATCTTGTAGGGTGATTTATTATGGAAATAATGTTTAATATCCTATTTAGTATCGTTCTAGCTTGTATAACCGGAATGTTAATTCGTTATAATTTCCAATTAAGAAATGCAATAAATCTTAGTCAGGAAGCACTTTATCCTTCTAATGAAGATTATCATGCCATTCGGTTTTTGCCAGAAATGAAGATCGAGAAACCATTAAAGAAGGATTCTAGAGGATACCGTTTGGCTCAATGGACGACTGTGCTAACTATTTGTCTATTTGTAGTATTCGTCATTGTTACTTTTACTACAAATTGGTTCCACTCCTCCTATTTTACATTGTCGGTTCTTTTTTATTTATTTACTACATCCATTAAACTACAAGATTCATTTTTTATCGTTAAAGAGGGAATGGTTATGAATGGAAAATTCTATCATTACTCAGCCATCGATTCCTTTGAAATAGAAGAGATTAAGAAATGGCATAAATTTTATGGGCTTCATGAAGATGTAAATCACGGATATCATTTAGAAATTAAGTTAAAAAAAAGACTTTTTTCAAAAAAATATTCTATTATCATAACAGATAAAGTGGTTTTACAAAAAATTGCTACATACCTGGAGAACAATGTTTGTTATTAAAAGGGAGGATGATTTATGGTGAGCAAATATTCAATTGACCAATTTATTCAACAAACAGAACAGGAGGATAAAGGCGAAGGATTTTTTGAATTAGAAACACCTCGTATTCTTGAAGTAAACTTAGATGGGCAAGTATGGGCAAAAGCGGGTTCAATGGTCTCTTACACTGGGAAAATAAAGTTTGAACGTGAGGGGATTTTTGAGCATGGTTTAGGCAAAACATTTAAAAAGGCATTTACGGGTGAAGGAACATCCCTAATGAAGGCAAATGGGAATGGGAAATTATATCTTGCTGATTCAGGTAAAAAAGTAATTATTCTCCACTTACAGAATGATGCCATTTTTGTTAACGGAAATGATTTACTCGCATTTGAACCAAGTATCAAATGGGACATTAAATTAATGAAAAAAGTGGCTGGAATGATGGCGGGAGGATTATTCAATGTCCGTTGTGAAGGAACCGGAATGGTTGCGATCACTACCTATTATGAACCACTTACTTTAAAGGTGACACCAGGAAAACCTATTATTACAGATCCAAATGCAACGGTCGCTTGGTCGGGAGATTTAAAGCCGGAGTTTCAAACAGATATTTCCTTCAAGACTTTCTTAGGTAGAGGAAGTGGTGAATCTATTCAGATGAAATTTGAAGGAGAAGGTTTTGTTGTTGTTCAACCATATGAAGAGGTACATATGAAACAGAATAGTTGATGAAATATATTAAAGAGGTGTGTCTGAAACTTAAATTTTTCGGATACCCCCTTAATTTTGAATGGAGGATATAAATGTGAAAAAGGGATTGCTCCTTATTGTTGCATCTATAATATTTGCAGGTTGTAGTAATGGTATATATGATAAAGCGATGAAAAAGGCACAAGAAGCATTAGAGAGTGGTGAATTTGAAAAAGCTGCTGCCTCCTATGCTCTTGCATTAGACGAAAAACCTGAAGATAAAAATATAAAGGAATTATATGAAAACACAGAAGCACTTATTCAGGTTAAACAAGCGATTGAACAGGATGAATGGGATAAAGCCATTGAAAAGGCAAACCAAATTAGAGATAAAAAATCGTTATCTGGTCATTTAAAAACTGAATTAGATAAGTATGCAAAGCTAGCAGAAGAGAACAAAAAGGCGAATGCGAATCAAAAAGTCATTAAACAAAACAATGAATCTCAAAATCTAAATCAAGAAAAAAGTGATTCTAAAAACAAAACTATTAGTCATTCGAATGCAGGCCAAAGAAATGAATTTCTAGCAAAACTTGATTCGATTGAATATGGAATGTCTGACTTAGATGGTTTATATAAAAATGAAAATACGGTAGAAATGAAACAAGCAGAACATGAACGATATGAAAGATGGGATCATGCATTAAATGATGTTTATAATCAACTAAAAATGACGTTGCCATCTGATGAGATGGAGAAGTTAAAGCATAAGCAAAGACAATGGATAACATATAGAGATGAGACTGCGCTACAAGAATCTTCAAAATATAAAGGGGGTACTCATGAACAAGTAGAGTATCTTAGTGTAGCTGCTCGTGTAACGAAAGAAAGATGTTATGAACTTGTAAAAACCTATATGCAATAAAGGATTATTGCCTAAAAATAAGACGATTAAGAGGTCTGATTTCACATGAAATGGTGATTCAGGCCTCTTTGCGTGGAACAAAAAGATAGTTATGAACAAAAATTAAACGATTGACTTGAAGAATCTAAAGGAGTAAATTTATTGTATGATTTTAAACAGTTCATAAATGAACAATTCGAAACAGAACAGAAAGGATAAGTTATGAGTAGCATTAAATTAATTGAAATTCTCCAAGCATTTGATCGTGTTCAACAAAATTCACGTAAAATTTTCCAGAAAACGGCTGCAGACAATAATCTTTCCATGCCGCAATTAGTGATTCTAATGAAGATAGCTCCTAGAAGGAAAATGACTCAAAAGGAATTGGCGAAGGAAAGCTATATTCCTAAAAGCACATTAAGTCAGGCTATTGATGGTTTAGTCTTAGCAGATTTAATTCATCGCCATCCGGTTGAGGATAATCGTAGGGAAATGCAACTGATACTTAGCGAAAAAGGCAAGGAATTTTTTGAGAAAATCTGGTTACGAGAGGGAAGCATTCATCATGGTTTTGAGTTAGCGCTCCAAACATTTACTGAAAAGCAACGTGATGATTTCCTTTATTCCCTCGAGAAAATTGCACTTTTTTTAGAAAAAGAAATGACTGAAAAAGGAGAATGATGGGATGATTAAACTACTAAAAAATCTTACGTTTTATAAATGGATCGTTCTAGCTGTATTTGGACTTGTGTTTATCCAATCCATGTCAGATCTTTATTTACCAACTTTGATGGCGGATATTATTGATAAAGGGGTGGTTGTGGGAGATACACCATATATTTGGAAAATTGGAGGGCTAATGCTTCTGGTAGCTGCATTTGGTGCTTTTGCATCGGTCATTGCAAGTTATTATTCATCTAAAGCTGCGATGGGACTAGGACGGGATATTCGTCGAAAAGTCTTTACTCATGTAGAGAAGTTTTCACTTCAAGATGTTGATCACATAGGTACTGCCTCCCTCATAACAAGAACCACAAATGATATTACACAAGTACAGCAAGTTGTCATCATGATGTTGCGTATGGTTATAAGTGCGCCAATTATGTTTATAGGCGGTCTGATTATGGCATTGTCAAAGGATGCAAAGCTGTCTCTTATTATAGTGGTTACTATTCCATTATTAGTTGGTTCCATTCTTCTTATAATGAATAAAGGAATTCCGCTTTTTAAAGCTGTACAAACACGTCTGGATCGATTGAATTTAGTATTACGGGAAAATTTGACTGGTATTCGGGTCATCCGTGCATTTAATCGTGAAAAGGAAGAGAAGATTCGTCTCCAAAAGGCGAATAAGGATTTAACCGATGTTTCAATAAAAGTGAATAAAGTAATGGCACTCTTGATGCCTGTAATGATGCTTGTAATGAATTTAACTGTTGTAGGCGTTATTTGGTTTGGTGGAATTCGGATTAATAATGGAGCCATGGAAGTTGGGGATCTAATGGCTTTCATCCAATATATTATGCAAATCATGTTTGCACTTGTCATGGCATCCATGATGTTTGTCATGATTCCGCGTGCAGCTGTCTCTGCAAAACGTATTAATGAGGTTCTTGAGATGGAGCCGACCTTTTTAGATGATGGAACAAAGGAGGCTAATCGTAACCGAGGCACCCTTGAGTTTGATCAAGTATCTTTCAGTTATCCTGGAGCTGAGGAACCTGCTTTATCAAATATTAGCTTTAAAGCGAATACAGGTGAAATTACCGCAATTATTGGTGGGACTGGTGCTGGTAAATCTACTCTTGTTAACTTAATTCCACGTTTTTATGATGTAACAAGTGGTTCGATACGAGTAAATGGTATTGATGTTCGTGATGCATCACAGGAAGAAATTCGTTCAAAGATTGGTTTCGTTCCACAAAAGGCGCTCCTATTTACAGGAACGATTGCTGATAATATTCGTTTTGGAAAAGAGGATGCCACCCAAGAAGAAATTGAGTATGCCGCTAATATAGCTCAGGCAGATGATTTTATTAATAATATGGAAAACAAATATGAGTCGTTGATTACTCAAGGTGGTTCTAATGTGTCAGGTGGGCAAAAACAGCGCTTATCTATTGCCCGGGCACTTATTAGAAAACCAGATATCTATATTTTTGACGATAGTTTCTCAGCATTGGACTATAAAACAGATGCTAAACTACGTGAAGCGCTAAAAAGCGAGATTGCCCATGCAACTGTAATTCTTGTCGCTCAACGTGTGAGTACGGTCATCGATGCAGATCGAATTATTGTACTCGATAGGGGAGAAGTTGCTGGTATTGGAACACATGAAGAGTTGTTAGAGAACAATGATGTCTATCGTGAAATTGTTGAATCCCAGCTTCAAGAGGAGGAAATTGCATGAGTAAAAGAAAAGCAAGACCTCAAGGCGGTGGACCTGGTCATGGCGGCGGGCACATGATGATGGGACAACAGAAAGCGAAAGATTTTAAAGGAACATTATGGAGATTACTAAGCTATTTAAAACCATTTCGAAATCGTTTAATTGCTGTAATTGCGGCAGCGATTATGAGTACAATTTTTATGATTGCAGGACCAAAAATAATGGGGAATGCCATTACTAAATTATTTGAAGGGATCTATGGGAAACTAACCGGCATACCCGGAGCAGAAATTGATTTTGGGGCTGTTGGACAGTTGTTACTTTTATTAGCTGGACTATATGTCATTAGTAGTTTATTTAGTTATATTCAGCAGTACCTAATGTCAATTGTTGCCCAAAAAACTGTTTATCAATTAAGAGAAGATGTGAACCAAAAGTTAGAAAAACTTCCACTTAAATATTATGATGGTCGTGCAAATGGTGAGACATTAAGTCGTGTAACGAATGACGTAGATTTAATAGGGAGTACCCTTCAACAAAGTGCGACTCAGTTTATTACATCTATTGTGACCATTGTTGGAATCATTATTATGATGCTGACGATCAGCCCACTTCTGACATTGATATCGATCATTAGTTTGCCGTTATCGATTTTTGTCATTCGACCTGTATTGAAGAGATCACAGAAGCATTTTATGGATCAACAGCGCTCACTTGGTCAGTTAAACGGACATATTGAAGAAATGTATACAGGTCATCAAGTGGTGAAGGCTTTTGGTCATGAGAGAAAAGCGATTGCTCAGTTTGATGAGGTGAATGAAGAATTATATCAAGCAGGAAGGAAAGCTCAATTTATCTCGGGAATTATTATGCCGATGATGTTTTTTATTGGGAATTTGAGCTATGTCCTGATTAGCATAATTGGAGGAATCTTAGTCATTAAGCGATCAATTTCAATAGGAGATATCCAAGCATTTATTACGTATTCACGCCAGTTTACGCAACCGATTACTCAGACTGCTAATATTGCTAATATCATTCAATCTACAGTTGCAGCGGCAGAACGGGTTTTTGAATTATTGGATGAAGAAGAAGAAATCCCGGAATCAAAGGTAGCTAGTCTCACTGAGGCAAAGGGTGCAGTGACATTTGAACATGTTGATTTTGGTTACGGGAAGGACTTGTTAATAAAGGATATGAATATTGATGTAAAACCAGGGCAAACCGTTGCAATCGTAGGACCAACAGGAGCAGGAAAGACAACCTTAATCAATCTTTTAATGAGATTTTATGAATTAAATGGCGGGAAAATAAAAATTGATGGTATTGATACACGGGAAATTTCACGTGAAGATTTGCGAACAACATTTGGAATGGTTCTACAGGATACATGGCTGTTTAATGGAACCATTAAAGAAAATTTGGCTTACGGAAAAATTGGGGCAACAGATGAGGAAATTTATCAAGCTGCCAAGGCAGCTCGTGCGGACCATTTTATTCGAACACTCCCCGAAGGCTATGACACAGTTTTAAACGAAGAAGCTTCGAATATTTCTCAGGGGCAAAAACAGCTCCTTACGATTGCCCGAGCGATACTTGCAGACCCACCTATTATGATATTAGATGAGGCGACATCGAGTGTTGATACACGGACCGAGCTACTTATCCAACAAGCAATGAATCGATTAATGGAGGATCGAACTAGCTTTGTCATTGCTCATCGTCTTTCAACAATCAGAGATGCTGATCTAATTCTAGTCATGAATCAAGGAAAAGTGATTGAACAAGGTACACATCAAGATTTATTAGAGGTAGATGGATTTTATGCGGATCTTTATAATAGCCAATTTTCTAAAACAGCTGCCGTATAGATAGCTACATGATAATTTGAAGGGTTGTCTAATAAGGGGATGTGCCCCTTTACTAATTAGACAACCCTTCTTTTAGCTTTTTTTGAATTTGTTCAGCTGCATATAAAGCATTTTTATCCTCTGCAATATCGCCAGGTTTATTTCCCTCACCTAGGATATAGCCCTCAAATGTGATTCCCATAAAATCAAAGATATGCTGGAATTGCTGAATCATCGGAAGTCCTTTAATATTTGGTTGGTCTCCGCCAACAGCTATAACGTATGCCTTTTTTGTGGCCATTTTTTCTTTGAATTGCGGATAATTTATGTCACGCAATGTTTGTGACCAACGATCAATAAAATTTTTCATCACACCAGACATACTATACCAATAAATAGGGGTAGAAAAAATGAAAATGTCATGAGGTAAAATCCGTTCAATAATTGCGTTATAATCGTCATTCACTTCATGAAATCCCTCTGTTGCATGTCGTCCATCCACTATGGGCTGAATCGTATAATCTGTTAAAAATATGCTTTCCACTTCTAAGCCTTGAATAGTGTACTTAGTTAATTCTTCTGAATTTCCATTTGTTCTAGTCCCACCATAAATAACGGCAATTGACATGAATAAGTCTACTCCTTTTCTTCTTTTTATAAAGGTTGTTTTTGTATGGAGATTGTAGCTCTTTTCCCAGTAAAATTTAAAGGTGTAGCGATTTTCAGTGAATAGTTTTAGTTAAAACTTTACTTAAAATAGCAACAATGTATGAGAAAAGAGTCTTTATCATTGATATTTTATAATGGGATTATAAATCAATAAAGATGATTATTTCGATCGTTTCAATCGAAAATAATGATTTTTAATAGTTTACCACTTGATATCCGATCTAAATTTAACAGATAGATTTAGTAAAAAGATAAAGTAAATGAGTCTTTTGAAATAGAATGTCTTTTTTAAGATAAAATTAATCATGTCTGTGGATATATAATCATGCTAATAAAAGAGGAGTGAAGTGAATGTTAGCTACTATAAAAAAGGTTGATGATTATTACATTGCTAGATATGAACACCATTTTCCACACGATTTAGAAAAAGTGTGGAGGATGCTAACAGATAATGAAGAATTAAAAAAGTGGTTTTCAGAATTAAGAGTTGCCGATCTTCGTGAGGGTGGGCTGATTACGTTTAATATGGGGGATGGCACCTTTGCGGAGATGCAGATTACTGAACTGAAAATGTATTCCGTATTGGAGTATACATGGGCTGCAGACCGTGTCCGTTTCGAATTATATAAAGAGCCTGAAGGATGTTTATTAATCTTTATTGAGACGATAAAGGAAATAACGAATCACACGCCAAAGGATCTTGCAGGATGGCATGTTTGTCTACAGGTTATCCAGGCATTATTAGATGGAAGAACTGTACAATCACGAAAACATGAGTGGGAAATCTGGTATGAGAAGTATAAACAAGCGATAAAAAGTATAGCAGAGGACTAATATCCTTATTTCTGTTAGGTTAAGCATGAAGTGAAATCAGTTTCAAATTTGTTTGAGGCTGATTTTTTATGACTAGGGATAATCTTTATAATGAAAGGTGTAGAGCCTTCAACCGATCGTTATTCGTTAAAACTTTACTTTAATAGAAATAATATTTCGAAAAGTGCCAATATTAAAGTCTAAAAACTTCTATTTAAAAAAGCCAACAAATGACTAAGTCCGTGCTTCAGAACCTTCTAATAAATTTTTTTATTATTCAGTTAATAATTCTCCCTTTTGGACATACTTTTACTATAAGGATGTTCTAGGGGTGATGGAGAGATGATGAAACTTGTTAAGCTAGCTGATATTTGCTGGGAAGGCCTTACTTTACAGCATGTTTCAAGAAAAGAGATTGTGTTTCCTTATTTATTGTTTATATTAATGACACTTCTTTTTGAATTGTTTCTAGCCGTTTTGTTGGTTGTTACCAGTGTTTTAATCTATATGTACGATTATCCCTTTAATACTGATTTCTTTATATGTGCTGGAATTTTAATCTTAATGTCTTTCTTATCTATTGCTATATTTTTAACCCTGGTGAGACGAAAAGGCGTTGCCGAAAAAAGTGAATATTTGTCTTATTGAAGTGGAAGTTTTAAAATTCACAAATTCAATGGCTATTTAATAGTTATAACCTGATAAATGGAGATCAGGTTATTTTTATTGGAAATTTTACAAGTATTTACAATAATTATATAATAGATTTACAAAATTGATTGGAGTGATTCTAATGCGGCAATTTATCAAAAGAAAAGAGGAATTTAATTTGAGAAACGAAATGAGGATATTCATTCATGAAAATAATAAATATAGGGATCGTAGCGCATGTAGACGCTGGAAAGACGAGTTTGACTGAACGTATCTTATTTGAGACTGCTGTGATTGATACGATCGGAAAGGTCGATCATGGAAATACTCAAACAGACTCAATGGAATTAGAAAGAAGAAGAGGGATTACGATTAAGGCATCAGTCGTTTCTTTTTTTCTAAAAGATGTAAAGATTAATTTAATTGATACTCCTGGACATGCAGATTTTATTGCGGAAGTGGAGCGATCCCTCTCCGTTTTAGATGGTGCGATTCTTGTCATTTCTGCTGTGGAAGGGATCCAAGCCCAGACTAAAATATTAATGAGCATTCTTAAAAAGTTAAGGATACCGACCCTCATTTTTATCAATAAAATTGATCGCATGGGGGCAAAGTCAACGAGATTAATTGAGAATATAAAAGAAAAACTGATAGAAAATATTATTCCGTTATATACCGTAGAAAAATTGGGAACGAAGGAAGCCAAGATTGTTCAAAAACAATTTAATGCAGCATCAGATCCTTATTTTTTTGAAGAGAGTCTATTGGCATTGAATGACGATTTTTTATTAGAAGCTTACGTAAACGAGAGAAAAATCACAGAAGAACAAATAAAAGCCATCATGATCAATCGAATAAAGGAAGGTAAGCTCTGTCCTATTTATTTTGGCTCAGCTATGACTGGTATTGGTGTAAGGGAATTGCTTAATGGGGTTGAAACGATGCTTCCCGTTAGTCATGGTTTAGAAAAAGAGTCATTATCAGGGACAGTGTTCAAGATTGAGAGAGAAGCATCAGGTGAAAAGATTGCGTATATTAGAGTTTTTTCTGGGACCATTCATGTTAGAGAATATGTAAAGATCAATCGAAAAAATATAGAAAAGACAATAAATACACACACTGAAAAAATTAAAAAGATTCACCAATTCTATAACGGAAGCAGTGTGATATCGCCAAAAGTAATAGCCGGGGACTTTTGTAAAGTTTGGGGCTTGAAGGATATTAAAATTGGCGATCTTGTAGGTGAATGGTCCGATAAAATCATGAATATTCCTTTTGCGGCCCCGCAGCTAGAAACACAGATTAAACCAGTACAAAAGGAAAAAACGCATGATCTTTATCAAGCATTGATGGAAATGTCTGAGGAGGATCCTCTTATACATGTATTAAAGGATGACTTTCATCATGACCTCTTCATCCGTATATTTGGAGAAGTTCAAAAAGAGGTTATTCACTCGGTTTTAAAAGAGAAATATCATGTAGAAGTTACCTTTTCTGAAACAAGAGTCATCTGTATTGAAAAACCAAAAGGGATCGGTCAGGCATTAGAAAGAATGGGGGAGGCAGATAACCCCTTCTATGGGACAGTGGGTTTTCGAGTAGAACCTGGTGAATTTGGTAGCGGTAAGACCTATAAACTAGGAGTGGAACTCGGTTCTTTGCCTTTGGCGTTTCATAAAGCCATTGAAGAGACGGTTTTTGATGTATTAAAGCAAGGATTGTTTGGATGGGAAGTAGAAGATATTGTCGTAACTCTTACACATACTGGATATGCAAGTCCCGTCACAACAGCGAGTGATTTTAGAAAGTTAGTTCCATTAGTATTAATGGAGGCACTTGTGAAAGCGGGCACGGATGTATATGAGCCAATGAACAAATTTGAATTAAGTGTTCCTGCTAACTCTATTAGCCAAGCAATGTTTAAACTTTCAGCGATTCAGGCAGAATTTACAGAACCATTCTTTCGTAGGGATTCCTATATTCTGAAAGGGACGCTTCCTATGGCTGTAACTGAGAAATTCAAGAGAAATCTTTACTCATTTACAGAAGGTGAAGGTATATTTATTGCCAAACCATATGGATATAAAAAAATGGTGAGTGATTTTCCAGTAAGAAAACGAGTAGACTTTAATCCTCTAAATAGGAAAGATTATTTACTACATGTAATGAAGGCATATTAGGCCAAAATCCACTGTTCTTAGAACAGTGGATTTTTTTAATGAAGAATATATATCATTAAATAGTACCTTGCATTTTTAAGTAATATAACATATGATAATTAAGTACTTAATAATGTAAGGTAGTTTGTGGAGGTCTTAATTTTGAATAAAGAAATGCTGAAAGGAACGATTGATCTTCTCATTCTTTCCATTCTTAAAGAAAAAGAGAATTATGGCTATGAAATTTCCAAAGAGATAAAAGAACGTACAGAAGGTATGTTTGAAATTCAGGAAGCGACACTTTATCTATCCTTGAAGCGATTAGAGAAGCAAGGAGCAATTACATCTTATTGGGGAAATGAAAGCCATGGTGGGAGACGCAAATATTATGCCATTACAGAAGACGGTTTTGTTTTATTACAAAGGTTTATTCATGATTGGAATCAAATGACGAAAATGGTTGACCGTTTTATTTAAGGAGGAATGGTGTATGAGTAAGATAATGAGAAAAGTATTTTGCTTACGTGATATAAAATATAGCTGGCTTCTCTTACTATCGATAGCTTTCTGCTTCTTAGTCTTCTATATTGATCGGTCTGATATGAAGGATCCAGGATGGTTGACAATTGGCTATCTTTTAGCTTTTGCACTGGCAGTAGTATGGGGAGTGATTAATTATATAGGGCATATTCGTATGAATGTTATGTATCAAAAGCAAAACAATATTCAGGCTTATGTTGAAAACCTAGCAATGGGTAAGGAGGATAAATTAGAACTACAACATTATTTGGAAGACTATGCAGCCGACTTAATTATGCAAGGTAAGCCAAAAAATGAAGCTGCAAAGGAAGCGATTAACCAATTCAAGGTTCAGGAAATTTTATCCTTATCAAAAGATACCATGCTTTTTAACCTACATGCTCATTATTATTTAATAGGCTGGGCGATCCTAGCAGCCATTGTAGATATTATCATATGGTTGCTATATGGGGGGTTCTATCCTTCGTCACAGTTATTATTGATCATCGGTCTCATACTTATTGCTTATGGGATGGGATTTATTGCTTTATTCTGTGGTTATAAACTAATGGATTCATTCATTTATCGTAAAATTAATGAACAATTAACATGATAAAAAAGGGGTGTGAGCAAATGGAAGCTTGGATAACAAATATAATGGATGAGTTCGGGTATGTCGGGATTTTTCTTTTAATCGCATTAGAAAATATCTTCCCACCGATCCCATCAGAGGTCATTCTTACATTTGGAGGTTTTATGACTACCTCCTCTGATTTAAGTGTAATGGGGGTAATTATTGTATCGACCTTGGGATCAGTTTTTGGTGCTATTGCTCTTTATGGAATTGGGCGTCTTCTCGATGTGGAGAGATTAGAAATAATTATTGAAAAATGGGGACATATACTGCGCTTAACAAAAAAAGATCTTCATAAGGGAAATGATTGGTTTAATAAATATGGGATATGGACGGTTTTTTTCTGTCGCTTAATTCCTTTAATTAGAAGCCTAATTTCGATACCAGCAGGAATGTCACATATGAATATTGGTTTATTCCTACTATTTACTACTATAGGGACATTAATATGGAATACCATTTTAGTGAATGTAGGTGCTGCAGTTGGGGCTTCATGGGAAACAATAGTTGGATATATGGATGTCTACTCAAATATCGTCTACGCGATATTAGCCGTGCTGATTATTTTATTTGTCATTTTATTTATCAAAAAGAGATTAGCCAAACAATAGAGATCTTTTATCCATATATAAAAATAAGACACAGAGAACCATTTTCTCAGTGTCTTATTTTGTATGATTAACCATCATGCTTAACTTTTATAAATTGATCTTTTCCAGCACTCATACCAGAAACTAAAATAAGAAAGGAGGCAATAATTAGCATCCATAAAGGTAGAGACCAGCTATGTGTAAGATCATGTAATATACCAAATAATGTAGGACCAATGGCTGCAAGCAGATAGCCAAATGATTGGGCCATCCCTGAAAGCTCAGCTGCTTCATGTGTACTTCGGGTCCGTAAACTGAAAAACATCATAGCTAAGCTGAATGCTGCTCCCCCAGCAATACCTATAATAATGATCCATAATGGTATAAGTGCTACACTTCCATAAAGAACCCCAAACATTCCTACGATAAAGAAAAGAGCAGTAAGAACAACTAAAGCAAGCTGATTTTTCATTCTACCGGCAATAATTGGCACGATAAAAGTAAAGGGAATGATAGCAAACTGCATTAACGATAACATCCATCCGGCTGAATTGGAGCTGACCCCTTGTTCTTTAAGGATTTCAGGAAGCCAAGCAACAATTGTATAAAATATCAGTGACTGTAATCCCATAAAGAGAGTTATCTGCCAAGCCAAACCTGATTTCCATAAATTCACTGAAGATTGTTGATTCGTTTTTGTTTCTGCCTTTATTTTATGAGTACGAATTTGTGGGATCCAAAATAGGATAGCGATAAATGCGATAAATCCCCAGTAGCCTAATGCACCATGCCAACCGATTTTTGATGAAACAGGTACACTTAATCCTGATGCAATCGCAGCACATAAATTCATGGCAACAGCGTAAACACCTGTCATCAATCCTATTTTTTTCGGGAATCTCTGTTTAATGATACTTGGTAGTAATACATTACCAAACGCAATTCCTAATCCGAGTAGGACGGTCCCTCCAAATAAAGTCCAGACGCTTTGTAAGGTTCTTAACGTGATGCCAACTGCTATTAAAATTAATGAAGTAAAGAGAACAGTCTCCATTCCAAATTTGCGTGAAAGTTTTGGTGCAAAAGGTGAAAGGAGGGCGAAGGCAAGAAGTGGAACAGTTGTTAGTGTCCCTGCCAATGTATTTGATATTCCTAAACTGTCCCGAATTGGGGCAACTAATGGTCCGACTGATGTCAATGGTGCTCTAAGGTTTGCAGCAATAAAAATAATTCCAATGATAAATAATATCGCTTTTGATTTTACACTTACTGTTGATGTATGTTCTTGGTGAACCGATACTTGTTGTGAACTCATGATGCACCTCCCGTTTATGTTAAAGTTTCTTTAAATTGAGCAATATATTCATTAACAGCTGCCATTGCTTGATCTGTATTTTGATCGATAATGGCATGGACAAGTCTTTTATGTGGATCAATATGAAAATCAACATCATTCGTCATTTCAGCAAGGTTTTCAATAGAAGCTTGAATAGAGGTAGTCATATGGTCATACAAGTCTATTAATATGCTGTTATGAGTAGCATCTACAATTGCTTTATGGAGAAGCATATCTGATAATACATACTCTCTCCGATCCTTTTGTTTAGCAGCCGTTTGACATTTTTTTAGCAGGATTCTTAATTGCTCGATATCTTCGTTATTCCTTCTAATGGAAGCTAAATGTGCGGCTTCCCTCTCAAGTGCTTGTCGAACCTCCAAAGTTTCCAGAAGACTCGCCTTTTGAATTCGTTTTTCTAGTGCAGCTCCAAGCACACTGGATGTTAGTACATATGTACCACTACCTTGTTTTGTTTGAAGAAGCCCTGCGTGGACTAGAGCTCGTATCGCTTCACGTAATGTATTCCGGCTTACATCAAATTGTCCCATTAATTCTAATTCTGGAGGAATGCGGTACCCAATTGGCCATGTACCAGATTCAATTAAGGCCTCCATTTGTGCTACTACTTGTTCAACAAGAGATAAGCGACTGGTTTTTGAAATTTCCATAGTACACCTCTAAAATTTGTAGGATGATTGGTTCATAGGCTAATTTATCATAGCGTGAATAAAATGTAAATGATTTTTATTTCTTAGCTGAGAAGAGAGATGGCTAATTTTAATTTGGTTTAATACAATTATTGAATTATTGATAGCTCCTTATTCTTTTAAGATGTGGCACAAATATATTTAGCCAGATGCCTCCTTGGGAAATAACATCATATAAGAAATGTAAATTTCCATTTGAAATTTAGGAATTTAAATAAGACAATGTAAGCAAAAGGAAAAGGCTATTTTCATAAAGTTTGATGTAAAAGATTCAGCGATTCTCATAAAGTTTGTAGCTCTTTTCTCAGCGAAATAAAAGGTGTAGCGGTCCTTCAGCTGATAGTTTATTTTTAAAAACTTTACTTAAATAGCAACAATGTTTTAGAAAAGGGCCAAGGGAATAGAAGGTTAATTACTCTTTAATAGCCAAAAAGACGAGGGATGAACATTGAACAAAGTATTAATCATAGAAGATGATGAGCAGATAAGCACTTTATTACAAGAATATTTGCAGAAATACGGTTATTCTGTGGAAATAGTGAATGATTTCGAAAATATACTACAGGCTTTTTTACAGGTCCAACCAGATCTTGTGTTATTAGATGTCAATCTTCCGCGTTATGACGGTTTTTACTGGTGCAGGCAAATCAGAACAAAATCAACCTGTCCTATTTTATTTATTTCAGCAAGAGCCGATAAAATGGATCAAGTCCTTGCTCTACAAAACGGTGCGGATGATTATATAACGAAGCCTTTTTATCCAGAAGTAGTGTTAGCAAAAGTAGAGAGCAATATACGAAGAGCATATGGTAGCTATGCGTTAGATAAAAAGATTAGAAAGCTTCACGTTTCGGGACTGACCCTTTTTCCAGAAACATTAGAACTTCAATATGGGAAGAGCAAAACGGAAATTAGTCTGAAGGAAGCTAATCTGTTGGAATTACTAATGGAGCATCCGAAACAGGTGGTTGGAAGAGTTCATATGTTAGATGTTTTATGGGATGATCATCAATTTGTAGGTGAAAACACATTGAATGTTTATATCACTCGGGTACGTAAACGATTAAAGGATTTGGGATTAGGTGATGTGATAGAAACAGTAAGAGGAGCAGGCTATCGATTGAATCTTTCAGAGGAGGATCAATCATGAAGCTCTTTTTGAAGGATCATCTTTTCTTAATTGTATTCAATATAATTCAGCTTTTATTGATCATTAGTATTTACTGGTTAAATGGAAATCATGATCTATCGATTGCACTTTATTCTCTCTTCTTTGGAGGATGTTTATTAATTGCTTATTTACTTTTTCGTTTTTTTACCCATTTTTCCTTCTATAAAAAGCTTTCCAAGCAAGAACCTATGCATACTCTAGAGGAGACGGTTCATGGGAAGGAAATTTTTGCAGTGCCAGTAGCATTACAGGAAGTTTTACAGAACCAATACCAACAATATAAGCAAGACATACATCGATATGAATACCAGCAGAGAAATCATCGAACCTTTACGAATCAATGGGTCCATCAAATGAAAACGCCCATTTCAGTTATTCATTTATTGCTGAAAGGTAAGATTGAGCCTATTTTTGATGATATTCATGATCAAGTAGATCGGATTGAAAAAGGATTGGAAATGATTTTATATATGTCTCGTTTGGATTCATTTGAACCGGATTTTCATATTGAATCGGTAGATTTGAAGAAACTTGTTAGTGAAGTGGTTCATGAAAACAAACGCTTACTCATTCGTAACGAGGTGTACCCTGTTATTGAAATATCAGAGACAATGGAAGTATTAACAGATGCCAAATGGTTAAGGTTTATTCTCAATCAATTATTAACGAATGCCGTTCGCTACTCGGCGGGTTATGGAAATTCAGTCGTTATTGCCGCAGTCAAAAAGGGTACAGAACAAATAATTGAGGTAAGGGATCAGGGGGTAGGGATCCCTAAGCAGGACATTGAGCGTGTGTTTGAACCTTATTATACTGGTGAAAATGGTCGCAAATATAAGGAGTCAACTGGTATGGGGCTTTATTTAACTGCTGAAATTTGTAAACAGTTAGGCCATGATATTTCGTTGAAATCGGTTGTTAACAAGGGAACGACTGTGAGTTTAAGTTTTAGAAATTTACAATAGATAACCTTACAGGGATGTAAGGTTATTGTAATTTTAATCGGTCGTTCATCTGTCTTTGTTTTAGTAAACTAAGTATCAATCGGACAACGAAAGGATGGAAAACGAGTGGAGATTGTAAAAATTAACCGATTATCAAAAATCTATAATGGAAAAGTAAACTATCGTGCATTAACTGATATTGATTTAACAATAAAGCAAGGTGAATTTGTTGGGATTATGGGTCCTTCTGGAAGTGGGAAAACCACTTTATTAAATTTAATTTCAACGATAGATCAGCCAACGTCTGGGGAAATTTTTATTAACGGGAAAAACCCCAATGGATTGAAAAAAAATGACTTAGCAAAGTTTCGTCGTCAGGAATTCGGTCTAGTTTTTCAGGATTTCAACTTACTTGATACATTAACAATTGGTGAAAATATTATACTTCCTTTAACATTAGATCGAAGAAGCAATAAAGAAATGGATGAAAAGCTGGCAACCATAGCAGAAAAGCTGGGAATAACCCAAATTTTAAATAAGCGAACCTACGAAGTATCTGGAGGGCAAAAACAACGTGCAGCGTTTGCAAGGGCAACAATTCATTCACCATCATTATTATTAGCAGATGAGCCGACAGGGAATTTAGATTCTAAATCCTCTCGCTCTGTCATGGAAATGATGGAAACTATTAATCAAACCGATCATACAACAATGCTATTAGTTACCCATGATCCACTTGCAGCAAGTTATTGTCATCGCATCGTTTTTATTAAGGATGGACAATTATACAATGAAATTTACCGTGGAGAAAATAGACAGGCATTTTTTCAGGAAATCATAGATACACTCTCTTTTTTAGGAGGCAATGCACATGAGCTTTCGTCAATTAGCGTGGAATAATGTGAAACGTAATTCACGGGCATATGCAGCCTATTTTTTGAGTAGTACTTTTTCTGTCATGATTTTTCTTTCTTATGCAGTATTTATGTTTCACCCTGAGCTAAAAAAAACAGAAATGGGACAAACAGCACAGGTTGGAATGAAAACGGGGGAATATGTCATCTTTTTCTTTTCCCTTTTATTTGTTTTATATTCCATTAGTGCCTTTTTAAAAGCGAGAAAAAAGGAGTTTGGTATTTTAACTATACTTGGTGCAGAACGTAGACAAGTAAATGGAATCGTATTTTTTGAGAATATGATCATTGGTTTTGCGGCGATTGTGATGGGAACCGTTATTGGCTTGATTTGTTCGAAGCTGTTTTTGTTATTTGCTTCAACGATGACAGGTATTGATAATCTGCCTTTTTATCTACCAGTGAAGGCAATTATATTAACATTTGCTTGTTTCTTTGGTTTGTTTTTGGGCATATCGATTATGACGATTCTCTTTTTACGACAACAACAGGCCCTTGAATTGCTTCTAGGAAATAGTAAGCCAAAAAAGGAACCAAAACTATCAATCCTCTTAGCCTTTGTTTGTATCATTAGCTTTGTAGGTTCGTTTTATTTGATGTTCCATGATTTAGGGAAAACCTATTTATATGTTTTAGGATTAGGTAGTATTGGCACGTATTTATTTTTTACACAGTTAAGTGTTTTTTCGATTAGATTGCTAAAAAAAAGACGTTCTTTTTTTAGAAAAGGAATTAATATGCTATGGATATCAGAGATGGCCTATAAGATGAAGGACAATGCACGAATGTTCTTTATTATTACAGTTGTTACCGCTATGGCCTGTGGGTTTGTAAGTCTGATCGTCAGTATGGGTAACGAAACGAGAGATTTATATAGAAAAAATCCATATGCGATCACCTATACTCCTTTTAATGAACAAGATCAAGAAAATTGGAAGAAGGATATCGAAGAGATTGATCAACAGTTGGAATCTGTTGGAGTAAAGTATGAAAAGCATGTTCAGCATTCACTACAATATACATTTAAAGAAACTTCATTTACAGTAATGAAAGCATCAGACTATAATCGTTACGCAGCGGATTATGGGTTATCAACGATATCTGTAAAGAATCATGAAGCCATCACCATTTTTAATTCTAAAAATATTGCACAGTTACACAATGATAGTAAGAAGGCCGTTGAGCATCAACAATCACTATCCAAGCTGACAGCAAAATCAACAAGCTTTAAAATAGCAGGGATTGAGGAGATTAATCTCTTGGATCGATTTGGATTTAGCTCGCTTTGTGTACTATCTGATGAAGACTTTAATGGTCTAGCTGCCTCTTTAACCAAGAAGGAGCAGGGGATGGATCTATCAGTTTTAATTAATTATTATATTCCTAGATGGGAGAATAATCAGCTTCCGACTGAAAAATCAGAGGAAATAATGATAACGAAGAAAATACCTGAAACGGTTGTCCATGGAGAAACGGGATATGCGATGCTACGTGGCTTACACTATTTAGAAGCAGAGCAAATGTATCGTTTAATCCAATTTATTTTTCTCTTTATTGCCATTTTGTTTTCGTTATCAACTGTGAGTTTTCTATATTTTAAACTATATACCGACCTTCAACAGGATCAAAAGATTTACCATTCTCTATCTAAAATAGGGCTTAGTCAAAAGGAAATGAATCGAGCAGCTACCATCCAGATGTTCGTTCTCTTTTTCCTACCGTTAATTGTAGCAGCTATAGGAACTCTCGTTACCGTTGCCATCATTCAAGGACAAGTTGGTCTTACAGTTACATTCAGCCCTTCTTTAATAGCGGTAGGTGCATTTGGTGCAGCTCAGGTGCTTTATTTTATCTTTGTTCGCATTTTATATCTTCGCCAATTAAATAGAGTAATGGTGTGAAGGATGATGGGTGTTGAAATAAGAAAATGGATCATTGTTGGACTGACTATAATTTTTATTGTTTCGGTAATTGGATATATTTTAGAGTAGAGATTAAATGAAAAAACTTCGTTGATAAAACACTCCCCCTAAGAACAAGTCAGTAGTAGACTTGCACTTGGGGGTTTTTGTGTTTTTAAAGAAAACTTGTGTATCTAACTTTAAATGTAGTCTTTACGAATAAGAGGGGAACCTATAGAGACCATTAAGTTTTTGAAGGTTTCTTTGAATAAAGTTTTTCCACAAATAAATGAGGAAATGAATGATTATTCTAAGCTTATTCATAAAATGATTCCCTCCATTTGAAAGTTAGATTGGTGAAAACACCATTACTATTATTTGTATTGACATTAAAAATATGTAACATATAGAAGTTTGTTTTCAATTACAGATGAGTTGTAAATTTATATCCACTAATTCGTATAAAAAAATGTCGTACTACGTCGAATAATGTTGAATAAGTAATTAATATAGTATAAATTAAATTTTATGGATAGAAGTGTTCGTATATAACAAGAGGATGATATCCAAACAATTTAATAAAATATAAGGAGAAGCCTACAATGCATTTTTTGCGAAATTTGAGGATATCACGAAAATTATCTCTGCTTATCGTGATTGAAATTCTAGCGTTACTAGTTGTGGGATTTGGAGGTTTGCATTTTATAAAAGATATCGCAAATCGCTCTGATTCTATGTATCAAAATCGATTCATACCTAATCAATGGATTGGGCAAATTCAAAGAAATGATCGAACCATTGATGCAGATATATTAGAGGTAATGATTACAACTGAGGAATCACGAAATATTGAAATGAAAAATGATATCGCTTCACTACAGAAGGATATAGATGAAGTCATCGATAAACTTAGTCAGTCTAATCTATCTTCGAAGGAATTTGAAATTTTCGACTTATACAAACAAGAAGCGAAAGACTTACAGGCCGTTCGAGATGAGGTCCTTGATTTAGCATTACAAAACAAGAACGGAGAAGCTTATGATCTCTATAAATCAAAGGTTCTGCCACAAGGTGAAAAAGTAAGTAATACTCTAAATGATTTAATGCAATTAAACCAGGCGGTAGCCGAGCAAATCAAAACTGATATTAAAGATTCCTATAAATCTGAGTCATTGATCACAATCGGGATTATTTTGGCAGCATTGATTATTTCTACTGCTTTAGGAATATTAATTACAAAAGTAATTGTAAATCCAACAAAGGATATTGTTGATTTGCTTTCCAAAGCTGAAAAAGGAGATTTTACCGTAAAGGGAACATATCAATCAAAGGATGAGATTGGTCAATTGACCACTTCATTTAATCATATGATTGTCGGCCTTAACGGGATGGTCAAACAAGTAAGTGATACATCTCAACAATTGGCCGCAGCATCAGAAGAGCTAACAGCGAGTGCGGATCAAACGACAGCTGCAACGGAACATGTTGCATCAGCTATCCAAGAAATAGCAAGCGGAGCTGAGGATTCGACTGAAAAACTTGAAAATAACTCAAAATCCTTGCAAGAGGTTCTTCAAGGTGTGTTACGCATTGCAGAAAGCACAACAAATGTTTCAGAGCTTGCAAGGGAAACTTCTAAGGAAGCAGAAGAGGGAGGACATTCAATCGAAACGAATATGGCACAAATGAAATTTATTCATGAATCTGTATCGAAATCTCATGAAGTAATTCAGTCATTAGCTGAGCGTTCCCATGAAATTGGTGGAATTCTCGATGTCATTAGTGGGATTTCTGATCAAACTAATTTGCTTGCGTTAAATGCCGCTATTGAAGCTGCACGGGCAGGAGAACATGGCAAAGGATTTGCGGTAGTAGCGGATGAAGTAAGAAACCTAGCAGAGCAATCGCAATCGTCCACAAAAATGATAGCACAGCTTATTCAAGGGATACAGATGGATATGAAACATTCGATAGACATGATGAATGAAGTTATGGAAAATGCCGAACAAGGGGTTAAAGGGTCAGTAGAGACCTCAAGAAGATTCATGCAAATCATTGAACGGACAAAGAATATCACTCCACAAATAGAAGATATTACAGCAACTGTTCAACAAATTTCTGCTAATGTAGAAGTGGTATCATCAACAGCAAAAGAAATTTCTGTTTATGCACAGGAGAATGCAGCAAGTTCAGAAGAAGTGGCGGCATCAACAGAGGAGCAATTGGCTTCCATGGAGGAAATTAATTCTTCTGCAAGATCTCTTTCTAATAATGCGAAGGAATTAAGAGAGCTAGTGAATACGTTTAATATATAAGGTAAAGAGCGAGTAGATCAAAGTTTCTACTCGCTCATTTTTATAATAATAAATCTGTTTTTTCTATATTTTTAATGGAGAAAAAGGCGATAAGCACACCGATAATGGCAAGCGTAATTGGAATAATGACAATATCATTCAATGACTTCCCACCTGAGTTTGAGCTGAATAAACTAACAAGAATAATTGAGGAAATGATCGTTGCTGGTACTGAGTATTTGCGCATCCCAAAAAATAAGGGGATGAGGCTCATTCCTGTAGCGGATAGTGCGTTCATAAGTACGGCTAATGAGTGTTTTTTTTAATTAAAGCAAGCGTATAGGTATCTTCTAAAGTAGGGTAGATGCTATTGATCAAATAAAATAAAATCGCAAGAACGGTATTGGCAAATATGATTGAGACAAAAGTAAAAATCGCAATGATCAGCAGCTTTGCAATTAATATTTTCTTACGATTAACGGGATACATGAATAAAATGGAGATCGTCTTACTTTTAAATTCATCAATCACAAGTTTTGAAATTAGCGATGCAGCATAAATAATAAATACAGACCTAACAGCAGTATCAATAAGTATCAGTGCATCGTTGACATTTTCAAAGGAAAGTTCATCATCTACTTTTACAAAAAATAATAAAGCTACGATAAGGAAAATAATCGAAGTTGCAATGAGTGCCCCTTTAATTAATCCACTAAGTTTATATTTTTTCAGTTCAAGTTTAATAATATTAAGCATGAATTCCACCACCATTAATCAATTTTAAGAAATACTCTTCTAATGAATGGCTTTTCTTATTAATGGATTCAACTGATATATCGTTTAACACTAGTGATTTAGATATTTCTTTTTGAGTAACATTAGAATCATAGATTCGTATTAGACCATGATTTAAAACCTTGAAATTCTTTATCCCTATCTTTTCCTCTAAAATAAAGGAGGCCAGATTGCTGTTATCCACGACAACTTCGATATATTCAGTATGTCTCCCGTTAATGCTATCTAGTGAGATCTCCTCAAGTAATTTACCATGATTAATGACTCCGATGGTATCCACCATTTGTTCCATCTCGCCTAAAATATGACTGGAAACAAAGATGGTCATACCATATTCCTTAGAAAGCATTTTAAATAAATCTCTTAACTCCTTGATACCAATAGGATCAAGACCATTAATTGGCTCATCTAAAATGAGTAGTTCCGGTTTTGTTGAGATGGCTCGGGCAATACCAAGTCTTTGTTTCATTCCAAGGGAAAACTCCTTTACCGGCTTATGATTAATATTCTTCAAGCCTACTAGTTCTAGTGCATCTACTATTGCCTTCTTGTTATGATAGCCCATGTATTCACAATGGAGCTCCAGATTCTCAACAGCGGTTAATTTTTCATAAAAAATGGGGTACTCAATAATTGTTCCTAGCCGTTTTAAAATCTCATAGGATGTATCTGTTAATTTTTCGCCAAACATTTCAATTTCACCACTAGTCGGTTTAATTAAGTTGGTTATCATTTTCATAATCGTTGTTTTTCCTGCACCATTGGGGCCAATAAATCCATAAATTTCTCCTTGCTTTACGTGTAAATTCACATCAGAAATGATTTCCTTTCCATGAAATACTTTTGATAAATGATTCGTTTTTAAAAGATAGGACATGATCCATTTTCCTTTCTGTTTTTGATACTTTAAGTATAGGAAATGAAAATCTCTTTTTTCTTACTCATTTCTTACATAAATCTTAAGTTTGTAATTACAAAAGAGGGTCCTTATTTTCCCAATGTTAGTAGGAGATCTTTCTTAACATAACGGTAAACACAGTTTTTTCATACGGCCTACTTTTGAGATGGATTTCGCCTCCTAATGCTTCTACAAGTCTTTTTGTAATGGTTAAGCCTAGACCGCTTCCTTGATAAAATCTGTTTCGTGAATCTTCCAATGTATACATTCGCTCAAATACTCTGTCAATATGAATTTCATCAATTCCTTTTCCTTTATCTATAATATCTATAGAAATAAATGCTCCATGTTCTTTAACAGATACCCCAACCATTTTTCCATCTACTCCATACGTAATAGCGTTTGAAAGGAGATTACTTAAAATGCGATCCAGTACTTCCTCATTACCAAGTGCATAAAGATCCTTTTCGGGTATATTTATATCAACTGCAAAATGGTTCATTGTTAAGTGTTCAAAATAAGAAAGGATATTTTTACGGCAAATCTCACTCACATTGATTTTGGTTAGCTGAATATCTTTATCACCAGATTCAAGCTTTGCTAGATCAAAAAATTTATGAATTAGTTCTAAAACTTCATTTGCTTTAATTTGAAGTTTATTTAATAATTGTTCTTTTTCTTTATCGTTTAGGGAAGTATCAATTTTTAATATTTCGATATAGCCAAGTATAACGGTGAGTGGTGTCTTCAAATCATGGGAAATGTTGGATAGCATTTTACGCATGGAATCTTCTGTTCTAGCATAAGTTGCTTTTATTTTATGATTTGAATCTAAAAGATGATTAATTGCAATTAAGATTGACTTAAGTTCCTGATCATCTGTAACAATAAGTAGTCTTTCACTTGTTTCCGTCGTCAGAATGGATTGAAGTTTTTTATGCAAATAGGCTAAGGAACGACTGCGTACCTTCTTATTGTAAAATTGGAGCAGGATGATTCCGATTAAAAGAATGATAATTAAAGATAAAATCGTGACCATAAGATTATTCCTCTAATTTGTACCCAATCCCCCATAAAGTCTTAATATATTGAGGGTTGGACGGATCATCTTCGATTTTTTCTCGCAATCTTCTCATATGAACATTTATGATATTTTCATCGCCATAATATTCATCTTGCCAAATGGATTGATAAATTTGTGCTTTTGTATATACACGATTAGGGTGAGTAGTAAAAAGCTTTAAAATCTCAAATTCTTTTGAAGTTAGTTTAATTGGCCGATCGTGTTTTTTTACTTGATAATTGGTGAAGTCAATTGTTAAATCACGAATAGACAAAATGTTTACTACCGACTCTTTGTGCTGAGAGTACTTTGTAGCCCGTCTAATTTGGGCCTTAATTCTTGCAACAAGCTGAACCATGGAAAATGGCTTACATAAATAATCATCTGCGCCTAAACCAAGACCTAATGCTTGATCAAGATCACTATCCTTTGCAGACATAATTAAGATTGGAACAGTACTTCGTTCACGAATGATTTTCATTACTTCTAATCCATCGAGTTTCGGTAACATAATATCAAGGATAATTAAATCAAAGGCATGATTAAGAAAAGTTGAAACGGCTTCTTCGCCATCCATTGCCGTAGTTATCTGAAATCCTTCCTTCGTTAAATAATCTTTGACCATTTCAAGAATTGAATGGTCATCCTCTACGAACAAAATGCGGTTATTCATGTTCACACTCCTTCGTTTCATCATATAGTTTGTTGCTTTGTAAAAGCCCAATGGCCAGCTATTCCACCCAATACAAGATTCAGCCATTCTTATAAAGCTTGTAGCTCTCTTCTTAAGTGAATTGAAAGGTGTAGTGGTCTTTTTAGCCGATATTAATTGTTAAAACTTTACTTAAATAGCAACAATGTTTGAGAATAAAGCCTATCATTATATTAATTTTAACGAAAAGTAGATTCCAAAAATAGCCACAATTGAAAGAAGGGATAATAATTTTGATTATGGCTTGTGTATTCATTCGTCATAGCACGTTCTTTTATCCTATTTATTTTTATGAAAATTAGTCATAAAAATGGATAGACAAAAAATATAAATACTTTTAGCCTAAGAATAAAATCACATAAGTCTGGTTATTTTTGAAATTGATAAAAGAAAATGGTGATCGAATGAATGAGTTACTCAATCAGTTAGAAATGAGGTTATCTGATACGAAGGTGCTAAAGCAATTAGGCATTTCCTTATTGCAATTCAACGGGAGAATCGTCTATGAAGAGGAAGATCGCCTTATAGAGTGTTTAATTTATCGAAAGGGAAAGAAAGAATTTAAAGCTCGTTTATTGGTACATGATGAAAATTCAGTTCGAAGCATTTCGAGTAAGGAAATGGGTGAGGATTTTATTCAACGCGAGTACCTATTTCAAATTTTATATACTATTGCAGCAACTTTTTTTGAATACCTCGAGAATGATAAGGCAAAACAAACATTTCAACAATGTGTGGATTTCTTCAAATCATTACAGGAAATAGGCGAGCAACAAGAACACTCCTTTTTTAATCATCAAAATATAACTTATTTCAACGAAACAATGGATCATTTGCTTTCGATTATTCATATAGCTGAGGATTCTAAAGAAAAAACGTTATGGAGAAATGGAGATTATTTAAAATTTGATGAAAAATATCTAGTAAAAATTTTAGAACGTTTACATACATGTTATATCCTTTCGATGAAATTAGTAGAGCTTCCTTTATTTGAAGCACGAAAGCTTATTCATGCACAGAAGATGAAATTTATGACGGGTATTGAATGGAGATGGTTTAGATGGAAACTATATGCTTTCTGGCATGATCGTTACTTTTATTTATTTACCCGCTGGAAAACAAATCCCGATAATTATCAACAAATGTATAAGAAGCTTTTCAATGAAACAAAGGAAAGATTAGCATTTTTGTATTCATTACAAGAAACTAAAAATGATTTTATCATTGAATTTACAGATGAGAAGTTACAACTCAAACCCACGGAAAAAGATAGAAAGGAAGTGTAATAGACGGATGTTTGGTTACATTTTCATTCTTATTTCTTCGTTACCATTGCTTGTGTTTATTTTTTCGCTAATGAGCCATAGACATTACAAAGTATTAATCAGGCCACTTAGTATAAGTGTATTCATATGGCTTGTTTTTTTCGGCATTGCTTTCGGTATGAATATTGATTATTTAAGGAAATATCAATTTCCTATTTTACCTAATCATACAGAAATTTTTATTATGGGAGGGGTTATTTTTAGTTTAGCCTTTATTATTTTTCTTGTTTCCATCATAACATCGCTTGTACAGCGTACCCCATTTCGAAAAATGCTCCACTTGCTATTCAATCTCTTTGGAGTGTTTGGTTTTATTTTCTTACATTTAATGCTGGTATTTTTATTTATCTTACCTGCCGGAGAGAAAGCAGATTATATAGAGATATTGAAACGAGCCCATAAAGCGTTTGAAAAGATGTCAACCATAGAAGAACAACCGATTGCGGCTGCTATTGTTGAGTCCCAACAACATTGCTACTCTTCTAAATCATCATCATGTAGAGATTCGAATTATGAAAATTTAGTTGTGGTAAAGAATTTTAGTAAACAAAATTTAAACGTAAACATAGAGGTACAGTTCTATGATCGAAATGATCAATTAATGCAAACAACATCAGTTGATCATATGTCGTTGCAAGCAGGGGCAGAAGCTCCACTTTTAACGAAGGAGACAAAGAAAAACAATAGTATGTGGAAGAGTTGGTCGAGTTCCACGGATTGTCGTGTTGCCTATATTAAATATCGCTATCAATATGCAGAGCAATAATGTTGAAGGTCCTTAATTTTTATTTCCACATAAAAGATGCAAAAAGGAAAAGGGAGGCGATTAAGGCTAACGCCCCCTTAATCTTTTAGACATCCATTAGTTAGCTGCGTATTCCTCGGCAGCAATACAAAGAAAATAGGATAGACCAGTTTGTTGAGATTCAAGCATGTTTCGATGGAAATCATCTTGTAGGAAGAATCGTGCTTGAGCGGCAAAGTCGTTTGCTTCCATTAAATGTCCATGGTTATTTAGAAACTGAATATGCTGTTCGATAAGTGTTTGAACCTCAGTTGTGTCAAATTTTAATCCATCCTTGAGTGCTTTAGCCAAGGTTTCCATAAAATGTTTAGCTTCTATCGCTTGCTCATTCATTTCCTCAACTTGAATGGAGTTTTCTTCAAATCCATCATAGTTGTATGTTTCTTTTAAATATTGTTTCTGCTCACTAAGTGCCTCGTTCCATTCCTTCCTATTGCGAAAACCATTAAACATATTGGATTGATCCATGATTTCTCCTTTCGCGGTATACTAAATCGATTGATTAATTGTCTGGACTAATTTCTCCATTCTTTTTATGCGTGCTTGAAGGAGGTTTTTTTGATTAGATAAAATAGATAATCGATCGGGGTTACCATCTAAAATTTGTTTTATTTCTTTGAGAGGAAAGTCAAGTTCGCGGTAAAATAATATTTCCTGTAAGCGCTCTAGTTCTTTTATGCCATATAATCGATAGCCTGCTTCACTTATCTTACAAGGCACTAATAGACCGATTTTATGATAATGATACAAAGTTTTAATCGTAATATTTGCTAATGATGCAATATCTTTTACCGTATATAACATGTTTTCCACCTCATTGGATATATTAATGGCTTCCCTAAGGTTGGGGTCAATAGGTAACAAAAATAATTTTTAATGGGCCATTGTATTCTCTTACCTCCATTATTATCCTATTTTTGGTACAATTTAATGAAGTATAAAGGGAAGTGGGGAATATAGATGTTTAAAATATTCATTATTGAAGATGATAAACAACTTGTTAACTTACTTAAAGAGCATTTACATAAATTTGGCTATGATGTACAGTCCGTTGATGATTTTGAAGAAGTAAGAAATCAATTTGAACAGTATTCTCCCCATCTGGTTCTATTAGATGTTAATCTACCGAAATTTGATGGCTATTACTGGTGTAGACAAATTCGCAGCATATCTACCTGTCCAATTCTATTTATATCTGCCCGTGATAGTAAGATGGATCAGGTCATGGCGTTAGATAATGGGGCAGATGACTATATTACGAAACCATTTGATTATGAAATTGTGACTGCGAAAATTAATAGTCAACTTAGAAGGGCATATGGTCAGTATGCCAGCACAGAAAATGGTAGAAGCTATACTGTTCATGGGTTAACGCTCGATGTTGAACGTCTACAGCTTTCTTTAAATGAACAAACAATTGAACTAAGCCTTACAGAAGCGAAAATACTTGATGAACTAATGAAAAAGTTAGAACGTGTAGTTAGTCGTGACCGGTTATTGGAAAAAATTTGGGATGATCAGGCGTTTGTCGATGATAATACACTAAATGTCTATGTCACACGAGTACGAAAAAAGCTAATGCTACTTGGAATAAATGATGCAATTCAAACGATTCGTGGTCAAGGTTATCGTTTGATTCCAGACTGGGGGCATAAAGAATGAAGCTATTTATTCGTGAGCAGCTCCCATTGATTGTTATTTATATTCTTCAATTATTGATTATTATGATGATATACTGGCTTGATGGTTATCGTCATGTAGCTATCTCGCTATATGCCGCTATATTAAGTGGGAGTCTATTAATCGGGTATCTAGTTTTTCGATATTTAAGGCACCGTTCCTTCTATCAACGATTAGAAAAACCTTTTGCTCAATTGGAGGATTTTGCAAATGGTATCCATACCACACCATTGGCTGAAGGATTACAACAATTACTAGAAAGCCAGTTCCGTCACTATCGAACGGACTTATATCGTTATAAACATAAACTGGATGGACATATACAGTTTATCAATCAATGGGTTCATCAGATGAAGACGCCTATTTCAGTCATACATTTGACGATTCAAGATGAAGATGATCCTCGTTTTATTGCAATTGGAGATGAATTGGATCGTTTAAAAAAAGGGTTGGAAATGGTTTTATATACTGCACGTCTCGATACTTTTGAACGTGATTTCTATGTGGAAAGTCTCTCCTTAGAAAATGTGGTTCGGGCAGTTACCTCGAGTCAAAAACGATTATTTATTCGAAAACGCATTTTTCCTTCAATCCAAATTAATCACGATATACAGATAGCATCTGATGAGAAATGGCTATCATTCATCATTACCCAAATTATAACCAATGCCCTGCGTTATACCATTCACGAGAATCGTAAAATTTATTTTAATAGTTATAGACGAGGTATTAGTATAGTGTTGGAAATAACAGATGAGGGTGTTGGAATTCCTCCAAGTGATTTATCAAGGGTATTCGATCCTTATTTTACCGGAGAAAATGGCCGACACTTCCAAGAATCAACAGGAATGGGCCTGTATCTCGTAAAACAAATATGCGAGAAGCTTGGGCATCAAATAGAAATTGAATCAAAAATCAATCAAGGTACGACTATTCGTCTTGTCTTCTAAAGGTGTCAGGCTCCATGTGTAACCATTCACATGAGGTCTGACACCTTACATATTTGTAAGGGAATTGTAAGTATATGAAATGGTAGGGTGAAAAGGATTTTGGTTAGAATGAGGATAACAAAGATATAGGAGTGAGGGTTATGCCGATTTTAGATGTAAGGCATTTAGAAAAAATATATGAGGGAAAAGTAGCTCACAAGGCATTAGATAATATTAATTTTTCGATAAATAAAGGGGAATTTGTAGGAATAATGGGCCCGTCTGGTAGCGGGAAAACAACTCTACTAAATTTAATTGCAACTATTGATAAACCAACATCTGGCGAGGTGTTAATTAATGGGAAGAATCCACATGTGCTTAATCGGAAAGATACAGCATTATTTAGAAGACATGAATTGGGTTTTGTTTTCCAACATTTTAATTTGCTAGATACATTGACGGTTGAAGAGAATATTGTTTTACCACTTACCCTTGATGGTGTGAGCGTACGTGAAATGGAAAAAAAGCTGATTGAAGTCACAAAAAAGCTTGGGATTGATAAAATTTTAAAGAAACGAACATATGAAATCTCAGGTGGACAAATGCAGCGTACAGCAATCGCTCGTTCTATTATCCATAAACCTTCCCTTATATTAGCGGATGAACCAACTGGAAACTTAGATTCCAAAGCATCAAAGGATGTTATGGAAACTCTCACAACCATTAATAAAGAGGATGGTGCCACTGCATTAATGGTTACCCATGATGCAGTAGCAGCAAGCTATTGCCATCGTGTCATTTTTATTAAAGATGGCCAATTATATAACGAAATTTATCGCGGGGAAAACCGCCAAACATTCTTTCAAAAGATCATTGATATGCTTGCATTATTAGGAGGGGATAGTCGTGACCTTTCCACAGTTCGTTTATAGAAATGTAATCCGGAACAAACGGATATATGCTGCGTATTTTTTGAGTAGTGCATTTTCGGTGATGATTTTCTTTGTTTATGCATTATTTATTTTTCATCCAGATATTAAAAAAGGAGTCACATCTGCTGTTGCGGTACAATTAATGACCGCTGCAGAAGTGATTATGTATGTATTCTCCTTCCTATTTGTATTATATTCTGTAAGTACCTTTCTAAAATCGCGGAAATGTGAATTTGGAGTATTAATGATGCATGGAATGACTAGAAGTCAGTTAAACCGGATGGTCTTCTTGGAAAATATGATTATTGGTATTGGAGCGATTGTGGTTGGTATTGGAGTAGGAATTCTTACAGGAAAATTGTTTTTAATGATTGGCTCGAGGATGATTGGAATCGATCAATTACCGTTTATCCTATCGATAAAAGCTTTATTGTTGACCACCCTTGCATTTTTACTATTATTCTTTTGCATTTCCTTGTTTACAACCATTCTTGTTGGGGTAAATAAGTTAATTGATTTATTTCAGGCAGGGGAAAAACCAAAGAAAGAACCAAAAGCTTCTGTATTATTATCGCTTTTGGCAGCGGTGTTACTCATTGTCAGCTATTACTTGGCAGCTACAACAACCATGCAAACAATACTTTATAGAATCCTGCCTGTAATTGCTATGACAATTGTAGGGACCTACTTCTTTTTTACACAGTTATCAGTGTTTATTATAAAAATGATGCAGAAAAATCGATTATTATTTTGGAAAAAAACAAATTTAATCACCATTTCTAGTCTAGCTTATCGTTTGAAGGATAATGCACGAATGTTTTTTATGGTTACGATTGTGTCCACAGTTGCATTTTGTGCAGTTGGCACACTTGCTTCTATGAATGTCATGAATAAACAGGTGGACAAGGAATTTCCGGCAGAAATCGGTTATATCGCATTAGATGATCAAGCCATTCATAAGGAACATTTACAACAAATTAATGATGAGTTTAAGCATCGAAATATTCATTATAAAACCAATCAAGTGCCTATTAAATATATTGCGATCGATTCTTCGTCAGATCGTTATACACCAGATACAATGGCGATTATTTCGTTCTCGGATTACAGAAAAATAGGAAAAGCAGCGGGATTTGATGTACAAGAGAAGCCACTAGCAGGAAATGTGGCACTTGAAATGCGAACATCACCTTATAGTAATGATGAATCCGTGCAATATACTTTAAAACAAGATCATCTTACCCTTCAGCAAGTTAAGCTTACAGAAAATGTTGTTTTCCCTATTCAATTGATTCAAAATAAGGGATTGGTCGTAAGCGATGAGCTTTATAAGCAATTAAAACCAGTGAATACTGGAATATTTACTGGATTTTACACAAAAAATCTCGAGAAAACAGCAGGTATGGCAGAAAACCTAGTAGATGAAGGAATAGTAAAATCTAAACCTGATCAGAAATACTCAATGATTGTAAGTGGTACTTTGTATAAAGTGCAAATGAATATGTTTAGAATGATGCTCTTTGTGGCTCTTCTTGTCGGTGCTGTCTTTTTCATAGCTGCGGGAAGCTTCTTGTATTTCCGACTTTATGCAGACCTAGATTATGATCGCCGTCAATATTTAACAATCACAAAAGTAGGGCTAACAGATAAGGAGTTGAATAAAATAGTCACCCGTCAGCTCTCATTACTTTTCTTCGTACCTATTGTGGTGGCATTTGTACACAGTGCCTTTGCATTTATGGCATTGCAAAGCTTTTATCAGCTCTCAATTGCTACCGAAGTGATCATTGTCCTCGCAGGTTTTCTAGTTGCTCAGCTGATGTATTTCCTTATGATCCGTTATCGATACTTGCGGAATTTGAGGAAAACATTGATCTAAGGATCTATCTGTAACCTTTTTTGAATGTTTGAGAAAAGAGCATAAAAACACTAAAGCCCCCATGTGTATAAATTTTACATGAGGGCTTTTTTATTAGTCTATTGCAAAGACCTAATTTTCTTTGCGCTTCTCTACAAATAATAATATCAGTGTGTGGCCAGAGGACCTAAGAATAATGAAAGGAGAAACCAATTGAACCCTGATCTGTTTTTTCCTTGGGCTAATCCTGCATTAATAAGGGCTAGTGTTCCCCAGCCAACAAAATATCCGTTTTCCAAGTAATGATTACCCCCTTAGTGTATCCTGAGACGAGTGATAGTCTCTTTCAAATCCAAGATACCTTGTTCCTTGAAAGGTGAGAGTCCCCAAGTCACCTTCAGCAAGCTGTCCATATTCCTTTCCAGAAATCCTAAATTCGGAACGATCACCACTTTCAAATTGAAATGTAACATAATAAGTAGTAGAGGTACTATGGGAATGCATATGATCGTCATGGTGGTGTGTATGTCTACTTACATTCGTTCTCTTACTACTAATCATGGCATGAACAGATAATCGTGGCGAATCCTCATTCTTTTTCCATTGACTGATACCTTTACCTGCATTCAAAATAATTGATCCAATGACGATAATAAAAATAATGCCAAAGAAAATGGGTGCAAGTTCAAACATACTATCCAATGAAATCCCCCCAAAAGGTTTTATATACAATTACGCAAATGTTTTTATAAAAGTTTCAAAATAAATTACAATTAAAAATAAATAATTATAATGATTAAATTATAATAATTACTAGTTGATAATAATTATAATTAATGCTATTATTATAAATGTAAGAACAATACATAAGGAGTGATTTAAATGGAAAATCAATTAATGAATAAATTAAATATACAGCTCGCAAATTGGAATGTGATCAATACAAAATTACAGAATTATCATTGGTTTGTAACAGGACCAGATTTTTTTACATTACATGCTAAATTTGAAGAATTTTATACGGAAGCACAAGGAAATATAGATGAAATTGCGGAAAGAATATTAGCTATTGGAGGTAAACCTGTAGCAACATTAAGGGGATATCTAGAGCTTACAACATTGAATGAAGCAGGTAATGAATTGCAAGCAAAGGACATGGTCAGTGATCTTGTTCGTGATTATGAAAGTCTTGTAAAGGGTTCTAAGGAATTAATTGAATTAGCCGAAGAGGCAAACGATCATCCAACAGCGGATATGTTTACTGATATTCAAACTTCATTAGAACAGCATATCTGGATGCTTCAAGCATATTTACGATAAGGAAGAAGGGGCTGTTAAAGTGACAGCCCCTTTAGTTGTGAAGAACTATTGCTTCTTAATTTCCTCATACTTCTGAAACCATTCTGGAAATATCTTTTTAAATTGAACGGGTTTAAAGTCCTCTTTTCGTACAACAATATGTGTCGTCGTTCCCTCTGCACATACTTCATCTTCTTGATTCACAATAGTAAATCCGTAAATGGTACGTAAATTTTTGTTTTCCTCAACCCATGTTTTTACAAAGACTCTGTCTCCATATTTGATTGATTTTTTATAGGTGATTTCTAAATTATATACTGGTGCGTAGTAGCCTGCTTGCTCCATATCCAGGTAATTATATCCTACATCTTCGATTAATTTAGTCCTGCCGAGCTCAATCCATTTTACATAATTGCCGTGATAAATAACTCCCATCATATCTGTGTCAGCATATGATAGCTGAATTTCAACTGTAGATATGTACATGACATAAACTCCTTTGGGTAAAATATCTCTTTCTATTTTATCTCTTTTTACTAGTTTTTTCTAAAGGATCTTTTCTCAAACATTGCTGCTATTTAAGTAAAGCTTTAACTAATAACTATCGGCTGAAGACCACTACACCTTTCATTTCTCTACCAAATTACTGAATCCTTTATTGATTGTAAAAGCGAGCAGTTGGGTTTTTACAAAAGCAAAAAACTATCAAAAACAAACTTTCAATACTAGATAAATATTAGAACTTCTGATATTATGTTTATTCTCTGAATTAAACAAATTTTAAATAAGTTGAAATTAGGGAAGGAGTGAGTTGGGTAGTATGCAACGAATCATGATTATTGGAGTTTCTGCGGGTGTAGGAAAATCTACCTTTGCTAGACAGTTAGGAGACATTTTACATATAGATGTGTTTCATTTGGATGCGTATTTTTGGAAGCCTGGTTGGGTTCAGGCAAGCGAAGAGGAATTTCGTGGCCAACAGGAGAACATTGTCAAACAGTCCCAATGGATTATCGAAGGTAATTATACAGGTTCCTTTGATATTCGCATTGCTCCTGCAGATACGATTATTTATCTTGAACTTCCTCTGTCTGTTTGCTTATATCGTGTAATGAAGAGGTGGCTAATGAATATAGGCAGAACTCGACCAGACATGGGAAAAGGGTGTAAGGAAAAACTTGATTGGGAGTTTATCAAGTTTATTGTAACTACCTATCACCCACGTAAGGTTAAAATGAATGAACGCTTTAAAGAATATCAGGATTTAGGAAAAACAATTATTACATTAAAGAATAAGAGAGAAATCAGAGAATATATAGATAATCTAGCAAAAAATTAGTCGAATAAAGAATTATTTCCTGAGAAATTCCTCGAAACCTGTAAAGGATAAAGTTAGACAGTTGATCGTTCATACAATTTAAATGGTAGTATCATTTTTTTACTACTTTGATTGTTCGTATCTAATAAAGTGCTGACAGATAATGCACCAATTTTTTTAATAGGGATACTAATAGACGAAATATCCATTAATTCCGCAATCGGTTGATTATCAAAGCTTAAAATAGCTATATCTTTAGGAACAATGTAGCCCAATTTTTTTGCCCCTAATAAAAGCCCGGCAGCAACTTGATCATTAGTTGCCAAAAAGGCAGTTGGTTTTTCTTTTAATGCTTTAAATTTCGACATAACCTCACTTCCATCTGTAATGGATAGACATTTATCAAAAATCCATTCTTTACGTATGTTTTGATTTATTCTTTTCATCATTTTTTCATAAGCTTGCATTCTTTTAAAACTATTTGGTCCTTCTCTTCTTCCTAATGTATAAGCAATTTTAGTATGTCCTTTTGCTAATAAGTATTCTAATCCAAACTGAAAGGCTTGTTCATGTGGAATACTGATGGAAGGGTAGATGGATTGATCTGAATCCTCACAAAGAACAATTGATCCATAGTCATTATATTGATATAGAATATCAAGGGAAATGGCACGTGAGCAAAAGATCAATCCATCAATCAAGTTACCTCGTAGTGATTCAAGGGCATCGAGCTCTTTTGCAATTTCATAGTTTGTCTGGAATAAAACTATTTGCAAGTGATGTTTGATTGCTTCTTCTGCAACACCTTCAACAAATTGACTAAAATATGGATGATCGATGTTTGGAAGTACGATCCCAATCATGTTAGACCTACCTTTAGCTAAATGGATAGCGTGAATATTTCTTTTATAATTTAATGTCTCCATAGCTTTTAGAACAGCTTTTCTTTTATTCTCGCTAACATAAGGATGGTTATTAATAACCCTAGATACTGTTGTTACTGATACCCCAGCAAGCTTTGCAATTTCACGAATATTTGCCATAAAAAAAATCCTCTCTATAAAAATCAAACTCAGCCTTGACCTGAAACGCGTTTCATCCATTACCTTTTTCATAGAGGCTTTTTTCAAACATTGTTGCTATTTAGCTAAAGATTTTATAAAAGCAACAACCTATACGAAAAGAGCCTTCTTAAAAGAAGAAGAAGGAGAGATAATAAAATATGTTGATAGGTATATTGATTTTAATCATTTTATGTGTAGTTGAAATTATCATAGCAAACTTGGTGATTCGAGACAAAAAAGACGATATGCTGGATTTTTATGATTTCTATGAAGTGAAAAGGGTGAAGCACAATAGGTGATATTTCAAATGATGAACCATATAAAGCTGCACCTTTCATCGAAGTATTAATCAAACAGACAATTAGATGGAAGTTGTCTGTTTGATTCTTTATTGTTATATACGAGGGTAGGGTATAAAAAATGTGAGTGGAGAAGTACATGCAAGAATTTATAAATGCTTTAAAATGATATCCCTAATCGAAGCAATTGTATATGAAGTATGTCGATAAAGAAAGTCAAACCAAGAAGACATAACGATGAAATTAAGTGGAGAGTTACGCAAATATATATTTTTGTATTTACATACCTTACAAGGGTATAGTAAAATGATTGTTGAGGGGCTAATTATAGAAATAGATTGTAATTAAGCAAAAGGCGAATGGAGTATGTTTTTTAGTATTAATTATACCATTCGGTGGTATAGTATTTACTGAATTTCCCCATCTCCCTTATTAGGAAATAAAAGACGCCTATAAAAGATGTCCTGCAGAATCAATCAAGTGATCAGATAGTCCAGTTATTGGTGAGCCCTATACAAATGAGAAAAGACTTAACTAAGAATAGGATGTGAAGGTGGAATGGAAGAGAAAGAAACGAAAATAAAGCTGGCTGTTAATGGTGGCATTGCTTTTGGTGCCAAATTAAATGCTAGGCAATTAACTGTAATTACAGAGTATTTGGATGATGGCGACGAGCTTGAGCTGACAACATTTCAACAGCTTTATATTGAGGTACCAGAGGACAAAGTAGAGGTAGTAAAAAATAGATTTAAGGAAGTTGGTTTATCCTGTTATCCAGTAGGGAACTTTGTGAAAAGCTTGAGAACCTGTAATTTTTGTAAAGGTGCAGAGAGAGAAGGAATGCCGGTTGCTATCGAAATAAATGAACGGATTGCTGGAAAACCTGTTCCCTTTACCTTAAAACCAGCATATACAGGTTGTCCGATTGGATGTGGCGAGCCACTAGTTAATGATATTGGCATAATGAAAATAAAGGATGGATATGATTTATATATTGGTGGAAAAGCAAAAGGAAAGGATGCACATATAGGTACTCTATTTATGGAGCAGTTAATCCCTGAACAGCTCTATGTGGTGGTGGAGAAGTTGGTCGATATGTATGCTGAACAAGGAAAAAAGAGAGAGCCCTTCTTTAAATTCATTAATCGCTTTGGAATTGACCATCTTAAAAACCACATAGAGGAACAAATAACGAATGAATAATTATTTATTTGCATCAATCATGTTTTAAAAAATTTAATATTGTATTTATTTTTTGTTTTAGATATGATAGGAGAAATATTTAAAAAGTTATGACAGGATTCAGTAGTGTCTTATCTCCCTGTAATAGAGAGCCGATGGTTGGTGGAAATCGGAACAAAGATAAGGGCGAATTACCTCCTCGAGCTTTCTTTGCGAACAATGAAGTAGCAAAGAACGGACGTACCGTTATACGTTTGAGCGGAAGAGCATATTCTTCAATGAGGGTGGTACCGCGTGTAAGACAGCCACGTCCCTTTTATAAGGGGTGTGGCTGTCTTTTTTATTTTAATAAAATAGGAGGTTAATAAAATGGAACAGTTTATTAAACGGTTAACAAGTGAACAATTAGAAGAGATGGAGAGGCAGTTTGCTATTTATGTAAATGGGACACAAGAAGTCATTCCTGCCCTTGAGTTGAAGAATAAAATTGCAAAATCTCTTATATTAAATACTCCGTTGAAGGTAAAGCTGGGGCTAGATCCTTCTGCACCAGATGTTCATCTAGGACACACTGTGGTCCTTAATAAACTCAAGCAATTTCAAGATAATGGTCACATCATTCAGCTTATTATTGGTGATTTTACTGGGAAAATTGGTGATCCGACTGGTAAATCAACGGCAAGAAAGCAGTTAACCGATGAAGAAGTGAAACATAATGCTAAAACATATTTTGAGCAATTTGGAAAAGTTCTTGATATGGAGAAAGTTGAGCTGAATTATAACTCAGCGTGGTTATCTGAACTAAATCTGGAAAAGATTATTCATTTAGCTAGTAGTATGACGGTTGCACGATTACTTGAAAGGAATGACTTTTCGGAGCGTTACGCAACAGGAAAACCAATCTCATTGCATGAATTTTTCTATCCGTTAATGCAGGGATATGATTCGGTCATTCTTGAAAGTGATATTGAATTAGGTGGGAATGATCAACATTTCAATGTACTAATGGGGCGTCATCTTCAGGAACATTACGGCCTGGAAAAGCAAATTGTTATCCTTATGCCATTACTTGAAGGATTGGATGGAGTAGAAAAAATGTCGAAGTCAAAACATAATTACATTGGTATCGATGAAAAGCCAACTGAAATGTTTGGAAAAACGATGTCGCTCTCTGATGAATTAATGGGAAAATACTTTGATCTTGTGACGGATTTATCACTTGAAGATAAGTTGAAAATAAAAAATGAGTTAAAGTTAGGCAAGCTTCATCCACGCGATGCAAAAATGTTATTAGGTAAAACCATTGTAAACATGTATCATGGGGCAGAGGCTGCTAATCATGCGGAAGAAAACTTTAAAACCATTTTTCAAAAAGGTGCCATTCCAACAGATATACCCGAGCGTAAATGGGATGGAGAGAAACGAATAGGCATTATCGAACTTCTTGTGACATTAGAATTACTCCCATCCAAAGGTGAGGCGCGGAAAATGATTGAAAATGGCGGGGTGAAAATGAATTCCGAAAAGATTAATGATATTTTTACTGAAGTATCAATAGTAGATGGAATGATCCTGCAAGTTGGAAAACGAAAGATGATGAAATTAAAATTGTAACAATACAAACACAAATTTTTTACCTATTCACCTTGTTATCTTATAAGATAATAGTATATACATGTTTTTTAGAGGTGACTTTATGAGTAATAAAAAGAAAAGGCTGATCACTCGGACCATTATTTTAGTCGTCTTACTTGGGGTGGTTGGATTTACCTTATACCAAAATCTTCATAAAGATAAAAAGGTGGCAATTGGGGATAAGGCCCCCAATTTTAAGCTTGAGACACTAGATGGTGAGACATTCCGATTAAAGGATTTAGAGGGGAAAGCGGTTCTAATTAATTTTTGGGGTACATGGTGTGAACCATGTAAACGGGAAATGCCCCTTATTCAGAAGGCATATGAAAAATACCATAAACAAGGATTTGAAGTTGTTTCGATTGATCAGAAAGAAGCGAAATTTATCGTAAATAAATTTATTAAACAATATGGATTAACCTTCCCGGTCATGCAGGATAAGGATTCAAAGGTAAACAATATGTATAATGTTTATAATCTTCCAGCCAGCTTTTTTGTTAATAGAGAGGGAAAAGTTGTGAGAATGGAAGAAGGGGAAATGAAAAAGAAGAATTTAGAAAAATGGATTCATGAAATATTATAGAAATATAGTAAAGGGTGCGTTTCACAACAAGTGATGGCACCCTTTTACATGTTGGCTATTTTCGTAAAGCTTGTTGCTTTTGTGAAAGCCCAATTACCAGCTTTTACACCCAAAAAAGGTTCCAGCGGTTCGTATAGAAGATTGCAGCTTTTTTCTCAGTAAAATGAATGGTTAGCGATTCTAAGCCGATATTTACTAGTTAAAGCTTTACTTACATAGCAACTTTGTTTAAGAAAAGAGCCTACCTATTAAAGATTCTTTACTTCATAACGCTTTTCAAGATAGTTTTGAAGAATCGAGATGATTGAACAGATTCCCCAATAGATTAATGCAGCTACAATATACATGGTCATATAATCGTATTCACGTCCACCAACAATCTTGGCTTTTTGAAAAAGCTCAGGCACGGTAATCATTGCCGCTAATGATGTTCCCTTGATTAAATCAAGATACACATTTGACAAGGGGGGGAGAGCTAATTTCACTGCCTGCGGAAGAATAATTTTCCTCATTGTTTGCCAATAAGTAAAGCCCAGTGAGGAGGCTGCTTCCCATTGTCCTTTATCTACAGAGGCAATTGCAGAGCGATTAATTTCCGCCATATATGCTGCACTGTTTAGACTAAAACCGATGATCGCTGCCGTTACGGCTGTAAATTCAATACCGATCATAGGTAAGCCAAAGTAGAGAATAAATAAAAAAACAAGAATTGGCACCCCACGCATAAATGAAATATATAATCTTGAGGGAAATCGGAAGAGCCACTTGTTTGACATTCGACCTAGTGCAATAAAAAAGCCAAGGATTAAACCCAATAGCATACTTACTAAAGAAATGAGTACGGTATAGCCAATACCTTGCATAACATAAGGAAAGGATTCAATGGCTAATTTGATATCAAATATATACTCCCATTGAATGTTCGCCATATTCCTCTTCCTTTCTAGATGTAATTACTTAAGTTCAACCTCAGGTTGTTTTGTTACATCGGCTCCATCAAAGAATTGTTTGGATAGCTTTGCAATCGTTCCATCATCTAGCATTTCTTGAATGGTTTGATCAATATGTTTCTTTAATTCGTTACTGTTTGCTTTTTTCATGACAATGCTTGTCCCTTTTTCACCAGTTTCGAACTGGAGATCAGGATGAATGGTAATATTTAGATCTGGAAAAGCAGCAATTGCTAGCTTTTGTAAATAATAATCATTAATAATGATATCTGTTCTTCCTGCTGAAACATCTCTTAAGTATTGTTCATTGGTTGCATTATCATAGACTACTTCTTCTGCACCAAATTTTTTTGCTATTTTCATATAGTTTGTTGTTGCTTCACCAGCAGCTTTTTTTCCTTTTATATCATCGACCGTTTTAATTCCGGATAAATCATCTTTTCGTACAATTGCTGTTGCATAAGAAAATTTGTAAGGAGTGGAGAAAGCGAATTTCTTATTTCTACTTGGATCATTTGTTTTATTTATATCATTGGCCGCGATATCGACCTTTCCACTGTTTAAAGAAGTTAGCATCCCATCAAAAGCCATTTCTTTAAAATCTACTTTTAAATCCATTCTTTTAGCCATTTCTCGCACGACTTCTACTTCAAATCCAGTTAATTTATCTGTTTTGGATTCGTGGAAGGATGTTGGATAAAGTGTTCCAGAAGTAGCAACAGTAATCTTTCCTTCCTTCTTAATTTTATCCCAGCTTGACTTTTCCTTCTTTTCCTTTGTGGAATCTCCATTACCACAGGCAGCAGTTACAACAACCAGTGCCAAAACTAAAACAAACATAAATAAGTGCTTAAAAGGATTTCTCTTGTTCATGATGTCCTCCCCAAAATACTGTAATCAGTAAAAACATAGCATTCAACTAGGAATTATGCAATCGCTTTTTCAAAAGGAAAGATAAGACGGAATTTTTAGTAAATCTCGTGGTGGGGTCAGACCCCAAAAGGGACGCTTTGAAAGAAGAAAGCCACTAATGGCAATGTATTTTAAAAGGGGGTCTGACCCCCCATAAAAAGGAAACAACTTTTTTCCTATTTATTTAATAAAATATGAAAGGTTTGGATTGAATTTTTTGTTTGATTATGTATAATGGTCTAGGAAAGTAAACTTTAAGTTTAATATAAGTGAACTTTATTCATTTGTAGTTTACTAATGCTAAACATGAATGAGGGTTATTACAATGCAAATCGGAAAAAAGATTAAAAATTTACGATTAAAAAAAGGATTAACCCAAGAGGAACTTGGTGAGCGTACAGATTTAAGTAAAGGTTATATATCTCAGATTGAACGTGACTTAAGTTCCCCATCTATCGAAACATTTTTTGATATTCTTGAAGTTTTGGGTTGCGCACCAAAGGATTTCTTTGATGAACAAGAATTAGAACAGAAAGTAGTCTATGGAGAACAGGATCAAACCGATTATATAGATGAGGAAAGAGGCTATCAAATTCAGTGGCTTGTTCCGGAGTCAAATGAAAAGGAAATGGAGCCAATTATTTTAACCCTAGAAGAAAAAGGGGAATTTAAAGAATTTGAACCATCTTTATCAGAAACATTTGCTTATGTATTAAGTGGACAAATCATGATTCGGTTAGGTAGACGCGTATACTCCGCAAAAACAGGAGAAGTGATCTATTATCATGCTTCCGAGAAACATCAAATCATCAATGATTCCCCAGGTATCTCCAAATTACTTCTCGTTGCAACAGAGTCTTATTTATAATTTTTAAGGGGGGAGCCCACTATGACTGAAAACACAATTATCCGCTTTGAAGAGGTAACAAAGCAATACGATGATGACCCTGCTGTTCTAAATAGTGTTAGCTTTGAAATTGAACGAGGGAAGTTTTATACACTATTAGGTCCATCTGGGTGTGGAAAAACGACTATTTTACGCTTGATTGCTGGGTTTACAGAGCCGAGCCATGGGAATATTTATTTTAATGGGAAAGTGATTAATCATGTTCCCGCAAATAATCGTCAAGTAAATACTGTTTTTCAAGACTATGCCCTTTTCCCACATTTGAATGTGTTTGAGAACGTAGCCTTTGGCTTGCGTATTAAAAAGATGAAAAATGCCGAAGTTCAACAAAAAGTGAAAGAGGCATTGCGTTTCGTCAATTTGGAAGGCTATGAAACTCGTGAAATTAGAGAAATGTCAGGTGGACAACGCCAGCGTGTTGCAATTGCACGAGCTATCGTCAATGAGCCTGAAGTGATCCTCCTTGATGAACCGTTATCGGCACTAGATTTAAAGCTACGTACTGAAATGCAGTACGAACTTCGTGAGCTACAACGTCGTCTCGGAATTACATTCATCTTTGTTACTCATGATCAGGAAGAAGCTTTAGCAATGTCTGATGAGATATTTGTTTTAAACAAAGGGAAAATCCAACAGAGTGGAACACCAACAGATATTTATGATGAGCCAATTAATCGCTTTGTCGCTGACTTTATTGGTGAATCGAATATTGTACCAGGAAAAATGATTCAGGACTTTGAAGTAGAGTTTGTTGGCAAACAATTTGAGTGTGTCGACCAAGGTTTTGATCCTAATGAATCTGTAGAAATTGTTATTCGACCAGAGGATTTGGAAATTACGAAAAAGGATCAAGGTAAGCTAAAGGTCCGCGTTGATTCCCAATTATTCCGTGGTGTTCATTATGAAATTTGTTGTTATGATGAAGCGGGAAATGAGTGGCTTGTTCATTCAACTAAAAAAGCAGTAGTAGGCGATGAAATAGGACTTTATTTTGACCCAGAGGCGATCCATGTCATGAGATTTGGTGAGACAGAAGAAGAATTTGATAAGCGATTAGAATCATATAATGAGGGCGATCATGCAAACTAAATCACGCAATATATATCTTATTCCGTATGTTCTTTGGATTATTCTATTTGTCGTCGCTCCTATTCTTCTAATCTTGTATTATTCCTTCTTTAATATTGAAGGAGATTTTTCATTCGAAAACTATCGCAAGTTTTTTACACCAGTCTACTTAAAAATGACTCTGAGTTCATTTTGGTATGCGTTTTTAATTACAGCCATTACATTAATTATTTCCTATCCGACTGCATATTTACTAACAAAAACGAAGCATAAGCATCTATGGCTATTGCTGATTATTTTGCCTACGTGGATTAATTTACTGTTAAAAGCCTATGCATTTATTGGAATTTTCGGAACGTATGGTACAGCAAATACATTTTTAGAATGGGTAGGCATTGGAACTAAACAAATATTATTCACTGATTTTAGTTTCCTATTTGTAGCGGTTTATATTTTTATACCTTTTATGATTTTACCGATTTTCAACTCGTTAGAAGAACTGAATCCAACCCTTTTAGATGCTTCGAAGGATTTAGGTGCTTCTCCTTGGACAACGTTTCGTCGCGTGATTTTCCCATTAACGATAGATGGAGTAAAATCTGGATGTCAGGTTGTATTCATCCCTGCATTGTCCCTGTTTATGATTACACGATTAATTGCAGGAAACCGTGTGATAACGCTTGGTACAGCGATTGAACAGCATTTCCTCGTTACACAGGATTGGGGAATGGGGTCAACAATTGCCGTCTTTTTAATTATAGCGATGGCATTATTCATGCTTGTTACAGGAAATAGAAAGAAAGGGGTATAACATGAGAAAAAAAGGAAAAATAGCTAATCTTTATCTAGTCATCATTTTTATTATTTTGTATGCCCCAATCTTCTATTTAATGTATTACTCGTTTAATAGTGGGGGATCCATGCATGACTTTGAAGGTTTTACATTGGAATGGTATAAAGAGGTATTTCACGATACAAGGTTATTAATCATTGTGTTAAATACAGTTGTCATTGCTCTTCTTTCAGCAGCATTGTCTACCATTCTGGGTGTTGTTGGTGCATTGGCTATTTATTTTGTGAGAAAAAGAAGATCAAAAAATACATTATTAACACTGAATAACGTACTAATCGTTAGTCCAGATGTCATTATTGGTGCATCTTTTCTAATTTTGTTTACGATTATTGGTATTAAGCTAGGTTTCTTTTCTGTCTTACTTTCACATATTGCCTTCTGTGTACCTATTGTTGTATTGATGGTATTGCCGAAGCTTCAGGAAATGAGCCCGACACTACTCGATGCTGCACGAGACTTAGGTGCAAGCCGATGGAATGTGCTGACAAAGGTTGTGCTGCCATTTATTACTCCAGGGATTTTTGCTGGGTTTTTTATGGCATTAACCTATTCACTAGATGATTTTGCGGTTACTTTCTTTGTAACGGGAAATGGATTCTCAACATTATCTGTTGAAATTTATTCAAGGGCAAGACAAGGTATTTCTTTATCTATTAATGCATTATCAACCTTGATCTTCTTGTTCACAATCATTCTCGTGATTGGATATTACTATATTAATCAGCGTAATAACCGCCCAAGTGGAATGGGGGTTAAAAAATGAAGCAACTTGTACGAGTGTTTATTATGATTTTTATCGTGTCATTTGCGATTCTATTTTTTATCAATCGAATTAATTCTTCTCAAGGACTTGCCGGTGGGAATACATTAACGGTTTATAACTGGGGAGATTATATTGAACCGAAATTAATAAAGAAATTTGAGAAGGAAACAGGAATTAAAGTCATTTATCAAACCTTCGATTCGAATGAAGCGATGATGACGAAAATTCAGCAAGGTGGAACCACATTTGATGTCGCTGTGCCTTCAGAATATGCGATTGATAAAATGAAGAAAGAAAATTTGCTCTTGCCAATGGATCATTCAAAGCTACCGAACCTGAAATATATTAATCCTCGCTTTTTAGATTTACCGTTTGATGAAGGGAATAAATATTCAATTCCTTATTTTTGGGGAACGGTGGGAATTGTATATAATAAAGAGCTTCTTAATGGAAAGACCATTTCGAGCTGGAATGACTTATGGGATAAAGGACTAAAAAATCAAATACTATTAACAGATGGTGCACGAGAAGTTATTGGAATGGGATTAAATAGTCTGCATTATTCCTTAAATGATACAAATGAGGCACATCTTCAAGAAGCGAAACGTAAGCTAGATTTATTAACACCAAATGTAAAAGCTATTGTTGGAGATGAAATTAAACTATTTTTAGCCAACAATGAAGCTGCCATTGGTGTAGTATGGTCTGGAGAAGCAGCAGGTATTGTAGAAGAGAATGAGGATTTAGACTATGTTGTTCCAAAGGAAGGCTCTAATCTTTGGTTTGATAATATGGTCATTCCTAAAACTGCAAAGAATATTGATGGGGCGCATAAGTTTATTAATTTTATGCTTGATCCAAAAAATGCAGCAGCAAATGCTGAGTACATTGGTTACTCGACGCCAAATGAAAAGGCATTGGATTATTTACCGAAGGAAATATCTGAAGACAAGCGCTTCTATCCAGATTTAGATAAAGCTGAAGGTCTTGAAGTATATGAGAATCTCGGAAAACGAATGCTTGCTCACTATAATGAACTGTTCTTAGAATTTAAAATGCATCGAAAATAGCAGGATAAAAACCGATTTTGGCCATAGCTGAGATCGGTTTTTTTAGTATAATGACTTTCAATAAAATGTCCACTAAAAAACAATTTAGTTTTAACGAAAAAGAAGTTGTTTTAGAAGGAAAACTCATATTTACAAAGAAAAGTGTCATTACAAATGATTTTTGTAGAAGAAAGGAAAATGGTCATGAAATTAGATAGGCTCTTAGCGATTACAATGGTTTTGATCAATCAACGGAGAGTGCAGGCACAAGAGCTAGCAGACATGTTTGAAGTGTCGGTACGAACCATCTATCGTGATATTGAGACACTTAATCAAGCGGGAATCCCAATAGTGACTTATCAAGGGCAAAATGGTGGCATTGGGTTAATTGATGGTTTTAGAATGGATAAAAATGTTTTAACAAGAGATGAATTATCCGCTATTTCTACTGCATTAAAAAGTATTTCTACCTCCTATCAAGATGAACATGCATCAACCATACTGGAAAAAATTAAAGGATTGTCTGACTCCCAACAGCCGCCAGAAACTATTTTTGTAGATTTTAGTCCTTGGGGTGGAAATCCATTGTTAAAGGGAAAAATCACAAGCTTAAAACGGGCAATCGAAGGCTCTTTATGTGTACAATTTTTCTATTCAAATAATTTAGGAGAGAAATCTTATCGGGATGTAGAACCACATACGATTGTTTTGAAAGGCCAATCTTGGTATTTATACGGTTTTTGTTTACATAGAAGAGAATTTAGATTATTTAAGATTCCGAGAATGAAAGATTTGGTATTAAGTGACAAGACATTTTGTAGAAAGGAAGTGCAAGTTGATCAATCTCCTTGGGATAAAGCTTGGTACAATCCAAAAAACGTGATACAGCTTACAATAACCTTTCAAGAAAAACACCAATCCATTATGGAAGAGATGTTTGGAATTGAAAATGTGACAAGGGATGAAAATGGGAGACTCCTTGTCCATACAGAAATGCCTGAGGATGAAGGGATGTACAGTTTTTTACTTAGCTTTTCGGATCGCATTGAAGTACTTGAGCCCTTACATGTAAGGAAAAAACTAAAAGACCTGCTAAAAAACATGATAGATAAATACTTGGATGATAATTATTGAAACATGACATAAAGATGTCAAGTTAGGGTCGATATACTAGGAAAAAAAGGAGGTTGTTAATAATGAATCAAGTATTTTGTCAAAGCTGTGGGATGCCTATGAAGGAGAGCTCTGTTTTTGGAACTGAATTGACGGGGGAAAAGAATAAGGAATTTTGCTTATATTGTTATGAAAATGGGGAGTTTAAGCAACCAAATATGACGATGGAGGAAATGATCCAATTTTGCATCCCATTTATGGTAGAGGAAGGGATGAAAGAGGATGAGGCACTTACTATTTTGCAGAAATCGATGCCATATTTAAAACGTTGGAGGAAAAGTGAGCCGATTTCCGAACCTAAAATAGTCTTAAAAGATGGTTTTACCTTCATGGGAATAAATACAAGAACAATGAATGCAATAGAAGCTACTCCTGAAGGTGTGATCCCATCTATGTGGGAAAAATATTATACAGGGCAAATTGCAGCGCAAATACCAAATCAAGTCAACCCACAACATACAATTGCCCTCTATTCTAACTATGAAAGTGATGTTTCAGGCGAATATGATTTCTCTATTGGAACAGAGGTGGAAGAGCCAAATCAATCTTCAAATTATTTCGTGATCAAAACGATACCGGCATCCAATTATGCTGTATTTACAACTAATCAGGGGAAAATCACTGAAATTGTTCCGATGGCATGGATAGATATTTGGAAATGGTTCGAAACTTCTGGTGTAGAACGCACATATACAGGTGATTTTGAACTGTATGATGAGAGATGCGTTGATCCCGACCAAGCAGTGGTAGATATATATATAGCGATTAAATAATCGGTTGATTTGTAAACTGATTTCTCTTCTGAAATAATAAAAGAAATAGATTATTTCAATGAAGGGAGCTAAAGTAAATGAAAGTATTTGTTGTCGGAGCAAATGGACAAATTGGTCGACACCTTATTCAAAAGCTCAAGAAGAATGAAGAACATACACCAAAGGCAATGGTAAGAAATGAAGCGCAGTCTCTCCAATTAAAGAATGAGGGAATTGAGACAGTAATCGCGAATCTCGAAGATAAGGTGGAGACAATAGCAGATGCCATAAAAGGCTGTGATGCAATCGTCTTTACGGCAGGCTCTGGGGGGAAAACGGGTGCCGACAAGACCTTACTGATAGATTTGGATGGAGCAGTGAAAACAATGGAAGCTGCAGAAAAGGTAGGAATTAAACGTTTTATTATTGTCAGTGCTCTACAAGCACATCACCGTGAAAATTGGAATGAATCAATTAAACCATATTATGTAGCAAAGCACTATGCTGATCGGGTATTAGTTTCCAGTAATTTAGATTACACAATCATTCGTCCTGGTGGATTGTTAAATGATCCAGGTACAGGGAAGGTCTCAATTGCAGAAAACCTACAGAGAGGAGCTATTTCTCGAGAGGATGTTGCTGAACTGATCATCGCTTGTCTTAATGAAAAGAATACATTAAGACGTTCATTTGATGTAGTAGCAGGTGAAACACCAATTAATGTGGCAATCAAACAACTATAGGTGGAAAGGTGGGCTATCATGCGTGGTATAGCCCACCTTTCCTTTATTCACCGATTATTTGTATATCGATGATCTCCCATTTTTAAAGTAGGACCTTTATCTATTTTATTTATCCTGCTCTTCTTTCCCTTTTGTTTCTGATCTCGATAATCCAAAATCCAAGCAATTGATACGACCATAATTATGGCGGCAATGAGCCAAAGCATTCACTCCACCTCCAAATGCATTTGTTCAAAAAGTTTCCCAAGTGATACTGGGTTAGGCACCTATAATAGAATATGCATAATAAGAGGTAAATGTTTCTTTCATGTTAGATCCAACCCTTGTTTTGAGCGATAGTAATGGCTTCCATTCTATTTTTTGCTTCTAATTTTTGAATGATTTCAGAAATATAGTTACGTACTGTTCCTGAGGACAAGAAAAGAGCGGCCATAATTTCCTTTGTTGTTTTTCCTTCGGCTGCTAATTTTAAAATTTCTTGTTCACGAGGTGTTAAAGGATTTTCTTCTCTAATGAGATCAAACATCAATTCTTGACTATACATTCGTTTTCCTGAAATCACCTGGCGAATGGCATCGGATAGATCCTCAATGGAACTATCTTTAAGTAAATAACCATCAATACCAATTTTAATCGCACGTTCAAAATAACCGGGTCGTGCAAAGGTCGTTAATATGATGATTTTAGTTGGATTGTTTATTTTTTTTAGAGCTTCTGCCACATCCAAACCACTTTTTACGGGCATTTCAATATCCATCAGACAGATATCTGGATCCAACTTTAAAATAGAGGAAAGTGCTTCTTCACCATTTGTAGCTTGACCAATAACCTCCATATCTTCCTCAAGATTTAGTAATGATCCGAGTGCTCCGAGCAACATCCGTTGATCTTCTGCGATAAAGATTCGTATCAAACGACAGCACCTTCCTTCTCTAATTTTTTGATAATAGGTATCTGTAATTCTAGGCTCGTTCCTTTTTGATGTGAGAGTAGTAGAATGCCATCAATAAGAGAAAGTCGTTCCTCCATGCCTTTTAAGCCATTCCCATTTTCATTTTTATTGTTTAATCCAATTCCATCATCTTTAACGATAAAGCGAAGGCTATCTGTAGTAGATTGGATTGTAATGGAACAGTTCTTTGCTTTACTATGTTTGACAACATTTGTTACAGCTTCCTTTAAACACATGCTAATGATATTTTGCGTCAATGGAGGGATGTTAGATAAGTCAGTTAAACCCTCGTGATGGTAGGCAATTCCTGCCGCTTGTAATATTTCTTGAACTTGAATGAGTTCCTCCGCAATCGTAATGGCGCGCATGCTAGTTACAAGCTCACGTACTTGTTTAAGAGCAGATCTTGATGTTTTTTCTATTTCCTTTGCTTCTATTTGTGCTCTTTCTGGATCGATTTTAGTCAATTTTTCTACAAGCTGACTCTTTAATGTAATAAGGGATAAGGTATGCCCGAGTGTATCATGTAGATCACGGGCAATACGTGTCCGTTCCTCCCGTTTAACCAACTCTTTAATCTTTTCATTTGCTTGATCTAACTGCTTTTCAAGCTCCATCCGCTTATTCATGGAACGAATGCCAAATGGAGATAAGATCATAATCACTAAAAACGGCAAAATGTAGAGAGTATTCGTTGAAAAGAATAGACCGTGATAGAAAGCCGGTATTAACTCCATTAAGATAAAACTAATAAGTGCAATCTTAAATTTCTTTTTATCAAAATACCATCCAATAAAATTAGCTGGAAAGAACCCCATGAATAATAGGTTAGGATCATAAAACATACTAAACAAAAATACAATTGCCATTTGTATGGCTAAACAGTAGGAAAAAGCAACAACATTAGAAACTGAAAAGTATAGCTGACGATAGGTGAATAAAAATATACCTAGAAGAATAAATCCAATGATTCTCCTTAAACCAGTTTCGCCAGCTATATAAAAGACAGGAAGAGCTAAATACACAAGAAACATGTAAGGGAAAAAACCATATCTCTTAGGGAATATCTGAAACCTTAAGCTTTTTAATTGAATCATTCATGATCACACCGCTTCTTGTTTTCTTCTTATATATTTTGATAGTAGCATGAAAGCGACAAAATAACAGAATAAAACGAGAATATTTTTCCATTCTGGCAAATTTCCTTGAACAATTTGCCATGCACCATTTCCATAATTATAGGAAGGAAGCCATTTTCCGATAGCTTGCATCATTTTGGGCATAATCTCCATTGGCATCCACATACCACCTGAAACGGCTAAAACCATATAAAGAACATTACTAATCCCGGATGCTGTTTCAACTTTATTCATTGATCCAATAATCGTACCAAATGCTAGAAAAGGAATCGAGCCAACTAAGATCCATAGTCCACTCATTACCCATTCAAATAAAGTTAAAGAAACGCCATTAATAATCGCTCCTGCGATAAAAATAACACAAATTGAAAGAATGTGGATCACTGTTTGACCAATCATTTGTCCAAAGAAATAGACAGAATCAGGCAGTGGCGTCAACCTCATAAAGGTGGACCATCCTTGCGATTTTTCTTGCACAATCCTGATTCCTAAGGTCATAATTGATGAACCCATGACACTAAAGGCAGTCATTGACATTAAATAATGTGCATGCCATGCTTCAGCATCAGGTGCTCCAGTATTGACGACCTTTGTAAAAATGAAATAGAATACGATTGGCATTAAAAGGGACCAAAAAACAAAATAGGGATTTCGCAACACCCTTAATATTTCAGCTTTACATTGTAACCATATCAGTCTCATTTAAATGACCTCCTTATGCTCAGTTGTTAGTTGTTCAAATGCTTCTTCCAATTTTCCTCGTTCAATTTGTATATGATGAGCCCCAATATTTTCTGAAAACAAGAGGGCTAATACTGCATCCGTATCATCTGTTTGAACATATACTCGATCATTTTTTTCAAAAATAGCAGTTATAACGGAATGTCCATAAAGCTTATTAATTGATCCAGAAGTAGTGTGGAATGAAACAAATTGTTTCGTCAGTCTTGCTTTTATTTCTATTGGAGTACCGTCAGCAATAATACTTCCGTTATTGAATAAAATAATCCTTTCCGCCACATCATCAGCTTCTTGAAGATAATGAGTAGTAAAAATAATCGTTTTGCCTTTCTTAGATAACGTCTGAATCGTTTTCCAGAAACGGTTTCGTGAAGAAATATCCATTCCGACAGTTGGTTCATCTAAAATAATTAGCTCTGGATTTCCGGAAAGAGCGAGTGCAAAACTTACACGCCGCTTTTGACCACCCGATAATTTTTCCGCGCGTGTTTTTAAATCATTTTCAGTTAAACCCGTTAAAGCAATCACTTCTTCTAGTGAGAGTGGCTTGGGATAGTACTGTCTGACTAAATCAAGTAATTCTCGTACCTTTAGCCCCTGCATGACACTTACTTCTTGGAGCATAATCCCCAGTTTTTCTCGTACGCTTTTATCATCTGGATTTTGATTAAACAAACGAACCTCTCCAGAAGTAGGCTTCAGTAGACCGAGCATCATCGAAATAGTTGTTGTTTTTCCAGCCCCATTTGGTCCCAGTATGGCAACGATCTCTCCTTTATTTATTGAGAAAGAAGCTTCTTTTACCGCATGCTTATCCTGAAAGGCTTTTGAAACCTGATTGACATTGACAATTTCATTCATTGATAATGCACCTCCGTAACTTATAGTCTTAGTTTAAAAAATATAATGAGATGCTTTTAGTAAGGAATGTCATGTTTATGAGATGACAAATGTCATTTTTTATATATCCAGGAAGTAGTTAGGATTGGCATTCATCTATTAAAAACCATATTGTTCTTGGAAATATGCTGGAGTGGGGAGTAAATATTTTTTTCCACCATCATTACCTTTGGAGGGTAGCTTCATGGATGATAAAAGTCGGTGTACAAGACTGGGATTAGATAAATCAAGAAAGTCTTGGCAACTTTTATTTGTAATGGAAGGTTCTATTAAAAGGAGATAATCAAGAATAGCTTGTTTATGTACTTCTTTAGAACTTGTATGGCAGCGTGAACATACCCATTTTCCGTGTTTTCGAACCATTTTAAAGGCTCGACAAACTGGACAACATACCCCCTTTATAATCTCGTCCTTGTAAATGTCAAAAATCTCATTAGAATTTGGTACCTCGGGTTTATGCTGTTCAAGTAATAGTTGTGAGACCTTCTGTAGATGATGATTTTTAAGTTTGTTTTGTTTATGTCTCTGATGGAGTTCCGCCATTTTGGAAATGATTTTTTCGGAGTGAAGAACCTTTTCATAGATATGAAGATTATCAGAAGCTGTTTTAATTTGTGTGGTTGAATGGCTAATAATAACAATGTGTTCAATTGGGACATTTGGAATGTTGTAATGTTTTAGAAACCGATCAAACAGTATATGATGTCGTTGTACCTGAAAAATTGGATTAGGGAATGTTTCCTCCTTATTTTGATAAATTCTTATTAATTGATCAGAATGTTTTTCGAAAAGTAATATTCCTGAATAATTTTTTACTTCGATAATGAGAATAAATGAGGGAGTTAGAATAAGGGTATCAATTTGGAAGGTTTTATCTTCAAATGGTAAACGGAGTCCAAAAAAAATTTTTTGATTTTGGGGAGGTAAAAATCCTAAATGATAGAGAAGATTTTGCTCACCACGATACCCCACTTTACGTCTAGTTAAATCTTCCTCAATCATAGCTAATTTAGGATGAGTAGGTCGAAGACGCCTTAATAAGGCAACATCCATTAATAATTTGTATGGAATGGTTAACTCTTTAACAATCATAAAATCACTCCTTTTACTGTTAGATTAATATTCTATTAGGTCCCAAAAAAATCCTTCTTTGAGAGGGAATATTTGTGAAACTGTATTGTTTATTTATATGTAAAGCCATTAAAAAGAAGGATGAAACCAAACAAAAAAGAAGAAGCACCCGTAAAATAGGTTATAAAACCTATCAGTACGAATAGGACCTCGCGAAAAAAGAGAGAGACCAACGAAAAAGAAGGATGAACCAAACAAAAAATAAGAAGAACCTGATAAAAAAGTTCTAAAACCTAACATTATCAATAAGACCTCACAAAAAAAGAGAGAAACCAATGAAAAGGAAAGATAAACCAAACAAAAAGGAAGGAGAACCTGATAAAAAAGTTACAAAACGCATCAATATAAATAGGACCTGACAAAAAAAGAGAGAAACCAATGAAAAGGAAAGATAAACCAAACAAAAAAGAAGAGGAACCTGATAAAAAAGTTCTAAAACCTACCAATCTGAATAGAACCTGACAAAAAAAGAAAGAGACCAATGAAAAAGAAGGATGAACCAAACAAAAAAGAAGGAGAACCTGATAAAAAAGTTCTAAAACCTACCAATCTGAATAGAACCTGACAAAAAAAGAGAGAGACCAACGAAAAAGAAGGATAAACCAAACAAAAAAGAAGAAGAACCTGATAAAAAAGTTCTAAAACCTACCAATCTGAATAGAACCTGACAAAAAAAGAGAGAAACCTACGAAAAAGAAGGATAAACCAAACAGAAAAGAAGGAAAACCTATTAAAAAAGTTATAAAACCAATCAATCCTAATAGGACCTGACAAAAAAAGAGAGAAAACCTGATAAAAAGGTTACAGTACCCATTATTTTCAACGAATCCCCTCAAAAAGTAAACTTAATCCCACAAAAAATACTCTCCAACTGATCAATTCCAAAAGTCCGAACAAAAAAGTTCACTTGTCATATCAAGTGAACTATCAAACTTTCCTAATTTTTGACAGGTTTAACTTTAAATAGTACCAATATTCCTATGAACGTCATAATAATAAGAGATCCCATTGCTAAGCGACTGGCTAAATTTCCGTAACCTGCAAAAATCCAGGTGATCGATCCATACAATAGGGGACCAAGTATGGATGAAACCTTTCCAGAGAAGGCGAATAGTCCAAAGAATTGCCCACGCTTGTTTTCTGGACTGAGTTCAACAATATAGGTTCTTGAGGTGACCCACATAGCACCAAGACTCACTCCAAACATACTTCCGGCAACCCAAAACATTGATTTTGCTGTGGCAATACTTCCAACAAGTAGAGCTAAACACATTAATATCCCAACATAGAGTACGGCCCGTTTAGTACCATGAGCTTTTGTAATAAATCCAAATATAAATGACCCAATAATACTGGATACGGTGGAGACTAAATACAGTAAAATAAATTCGCCTGTTGTAAATCCTACGACAGCCTTCGTATAAATGGCCATCATAGCAATAGCTGTTGCAATCGCGTCATTTAAGAAAAAGTATGAAATCATAAATGTAAAGACTGGTTTGTAATTCTTCATTTCTTTAAAGGTAGCAATGATGTCTTTATAACCTGATAAAAAACTTGCATGATCAGGTTTTTGTATGACTTTTTTATCTTTAGAAAAAAAGAATAGAGGTAATGCGAATAGAAAGAATAATGCCCCTGTGAGTAAAAATGCAATATGGTACCCATCATCTCCGACAAAAGGATATACGCCTAAACCAAGTAATGTCCCAATATATCCTACCGCTACACCAAATCCAGATATTAAAGGTATTTGCGACTTAGGAGCTAAATCGGAAATCATTGAATCGTAAAAGACGAGGCTAGAATGATAAAAGAACTTTGCAATGACAAAAGAAATAATAACAAGAATCAGTGAGATAGGAAGATTAAACAATTGACCGGGTACTTGATAATAAGCAAATACCCCCATTGATAAGGTACCGATTACGGTGATTAACGTAAACCAGACAATCCAACTTTTCTTTTTTCCGGTTCGATCAATAGTTGTTCCGAAAAGTGGTGAAAAGATAACTAAGAAAAAGCTTGCTGCTGCATTCGCGTAAGAAATAAACGTACTAGCAATTTGATTCATTACCGCATTTCCACCAACTGCATGCTCAAGAAATAATGGGAAAAAGATGGTGTTGATATTGGAGGAAAATATCGTATTAGCAAAATCGTATAAGGCCCAAGACAAAATCGGTAGTGATAAAAATAATTTCCATGTAGATAATGGTCGATCAGGATGAGTATCTATTTGTTTCGCCTGATGACTCTGAATCATTCGTTCACCTTCTTTCAATTGATAATGTGTTCATTCCATGTATATTGGAAAAAACCCTTTTTATTTACACAAACTTTACAAACAAATTTGACATAATTAATACCAGGTACTAATATTAGATAATAATATTAGGTGTTAGAAAAGGGGAGGATTAAAATGAAGTCAACGGCAAGAATTACAGCAATTGGAACTTATGTGCCAAAGAAGAAACTAACCAATGCTGATTTAGAAAAGTTAGTAGATACGAATGATGAATGGATTGTCCAAAGGACTGGTATGAAAGAAAGAAGAATATCAGAGGAGAATGAATTCGCTTCATCATTAGCATTTAAAGCGATTGAAAATTTAGCGGAAAACTACCAAAAGAATATTCAAGACATTGACTTCATCATCGTCTCTACAACGACAGCTGATTACGCTTTTCCGAGTGTAGCTTGTCAAATTCAAGATCATTTCCATATTCCACAAACAGGTGCCATCGATTTAAACGCCACATGTGCAGGATTTACTTATGCCTTACATGTAGCGAATGGTTTGATTACTTCAGGTCTACATCGGAAAGTCTTGGTGGTGGCAACTGAAACATTAACGAAAGTAACAGATTATCAGGATCGCTCGACATGTATTTTATTTGGGGATGGTGCTGCAGCTGCTTTAGTTGAATTTGACGAGGTAAATCCTAGCTTTATTGGAAGTCACCTTGGTACGAATGGTGATGGAGGGCAAAATGTCTATCGAACGCATCTATCGACAACAATGCACGGGCAGGAGCTGATCGATAGTAAGAAGATGGTGCAGAACGGGAGAGAAGTCTATAAATGGGTTGCTCGAACATTACCAGAAGGAATCGAGCAATTATTGGAAAAAAACAGCATGTCGCTAAATGAGGTAGACTGGTTCATCCCGCACAGTGCGAACCTTAGAATGATCGAAACTGTATGTGATAGAACAGGAATATCGCTGGAGAAGACATTAACTAGTATGCAATACTTTGGAAACACATCATCCGTTTCTATTCCTTTAGCATTGGATTTAGCTATAAAAGAAGGAAAAGTAAAGAACGGAGAGACTCTTTTAATGTACGGATTTGGTGGAGGACTCACACATGCAGGTCTCTTAATAAAATGGAATCTCTAGAAGAAATAAGGACTACAGACGGGCTGTCTAAAAGGTAAAGAGGGTAGACCTCAGTATAGACAGCTTCGTCTTACTTATTCTTTTTCCTCATTCGTGTAATAAGGATTTAAATGAATAAGCACCTCTTGAATATTATCGTAGTTGCTCATCAGTGCGTGTTTAATTTCTCTAGCAAGATCATGACCTTCCTTTATTGTTTTACTATGATCAACAGAAATTCTCAAATCAACAAGAATATAGTGGCCATGGTCTCTAGCACGGATTTTATCGATTCGTTTGACATCCTTAAATGTAGAAATAATGGTTACAAAATCTTGGAGTGTATCCATATCAATATTTCTTTCTAAAAGGATATTAAATGCCTCACTGAGTAATTCCTTTGAAATGTTAAAGATTAAATATGCAACAAAGATACTGGCTACCTTATCACCATAAAGTAAAATCGTAATATCAGTTTTTTCTCCAATAACCGATAATAATACCCCTATGGCTGCAGCAATCGAAGCAACTATATCCGCTTTATGATCAAATGCTATGGCTTCAATCGCTTTACTATTATGAGCTTTAGCTACTTTCATAGAGGAACGATATAAGAATTCCTTAAACAGATAAGAAAAGATTGCAACATACATTGCTAGAATATTAGGTGTCTCTATTGGGTGGAAGAAGCCACTAATTCCTTCATAAACAATATAAAGGGCTACTAACAACAATAAAATACCAACAATTCCAGATACAATGACTTCTGCTTTTCCGTGTCCATATGGGTGTTCTTTATCTGCAGGTTTGTTTGCAATTTTAATAACTAATAGAACAATGACAGAGGCGAACACATCAGCAGCAGAGTGGATTCCATCAGCAAATACGGCATCACTATGTGCATACCAGCCTATAATCATTTTCCCTAAGGTTAAGAGGATATTACTCCATACACTAATCCATGCAATTTTTTTAGCAATGGCTTCCCTTTTCCCCAATGTAAAACACCCCAATCAAAAAAAACGGTCTTTTGTAACTTTTTAACGTTGCCTTTGTATCATAACAAACGCAGTGTTGGTGGGTCTAGAGAAAGATAGTTGAGTGAATCTACGGTTTTAATCATGAACTAAAAATGTTTCCTTCACGAAAAACAATACCAAATTAGTATGTGTCTTTTTCCAAATTTTTATAATAAATCTCTTTACTTAAGCTCCGCTCGTTTCCGTGAAAAGAATAACAAACATTAACATTACTTTTTGTAACCATCATAGTACTCCAAAAAAACTTCGATTTGTGCTTTTTTTATTAGCTTCAAAGATATTTAGGTGAATTTTCCTGTGGGAATATATGCTATTATTAGGAAAAAGTATGGACTCGGGAGGGTTAAATGAGGAGAAAAATTATACTGCTCTTTTTGTTGATATCCACGTTAGCAGCTTGTAGTATGGATAAAAATGAGGTCAAGGATAGCCCGTTATATGAAGGGCGAGATTTGACTATTGGTGTTGTTGGTAAAATACCTGATGTTCGGGAAAGGAACATTGTTTTTAAAAACATCGATTTAAATGATATAAGAAAAGGAAATCTATCCTCAAAATATGATGCAATCTTTATTATGAAGGAGCATTTAATAGAAGCAGCTAGAGCTCCATATGCAAAAATCTATAAAAATTATGGTATTCCATTTTTCTTTATTGAATCGAAAAAGTCCCATGTACCTTTCATTGAAGCAGAAATTGAATATGAAGCATTTCCAGATACAGATTCAGGTGAATATGCCTCTGGATATTACCACCTATCAAATGATACTGAGAAATCTTGGGGATATGGTTTATATAATGATACTGTAAATGAGGTAAACATTTTAGATGTTTTCTCAAGAATATTTATGACTATTAAAACAATTGATCAATAAGAGTTAATAAAAAAAGAAACCCTTGAAAAATCAAGCGTTTCTTTTTTTATTATTATTTTTTAGCCGCATCTTTCACTTCTTGAATAAATTCATCATAGGAACTGCCTGTGAATTTCTTTCCATTGATGAAGAGGGAAGGGGTGGAGTCGATTTTTAATTCGCTCACATAGGATCGATCTTTTGCTAATGCATCCTTATATTCCTTATTTTTAAATGCCTCTTCCACTTTCTTTACATCTGCTTCATTCACCAATTCAGCTAATGAATCTTTAAGGACTTTGAGAGTAAAGAAATCAGTTTTTTCTTCTTTAGGCTGTTTGCTATACAGAAGATGATGGAATTTCCAAAATACATCATTTCCAAGTTCTTGATAAACGGTTTCAGCAAATTGTGCTGAGCGTTCCGAATCCTTGTAAATGAATGGATAGTTCATAAAATATAATTTGGCTTTACCTGTTTCAATAAGATCCTTCTGAATCACTGGATAGACAGTATCATTAAAATCTTTACAAGCTGGACATTTGTAATCTCCAAATTCAACAATTTCAACTGGGGCATTTTCATCACCTTCAAATGGCTGATTACTATAATCAAATGAGAAGGTCTCGTCCTGTTTTGGTTCATCAGAAGATTGTTTACTTAAAAATACAATTAATGCAAGTAAGACTACAGCTACTACAATAACGATCCAAAAAAATGAACTTCCTGATTTATTAGCTTTTTTTGACTTTGCCATAATTGCACACCTTTACCATTATAGTTTCTAATTTAACGTAAGTTTTACATAATGTAGTTTGAAACGTCAAGTTATAGACCGCAATGACATGGAATTGTAAAAAATGGCTCTTTTCTCAAACATAGTTTCTATTTAGATGTAGTTATAACGTTACACCTCTCATTCCACTGAGAAAAGAGCTACAAGCTCCATAATAATTGCTAAATCGCTTTTGACAAGAGCAATCAACTATACGTGGCAGCCTAAAAAAGAGGCTGGGACAAAACCCACCTCTGAGATGAAAAAGCCGGTGAAATTTTACGACAAGTAAAATTTCACCGGCTTTGATTATTTTTTTAACAAAAATAAGGACCACTTCTGATAAAATTAAGTCACCACAACAAAATTATACAGAAAGAAGGATCCTTATGTTTAAAAATTATACCATGAATCAATTAGTTTTGCCTTTAGATTTAGAAGTAAAATTACAAAAAAATGATATTGCCTTTCATATCCATCATCTAGTTGAAAGTATTCCTCATGAAGTTTTCGAACCATTTCTGCGAAATGAGGGCTATCCTGCTTATCATCCACGCATGATGCTTAAAATTATTTTATGTGCCTACACCCAATCTGTCTTTTCAGGGCGAAAAATTGAAGCCCTATTAAAAGACAGTATCCGGATGATGTGGCTATCACAAGGGTATGAACCAAGCTACCGTACAATCAATCGATTCCGTGTTCATTCAGATGTGAAAGAATTAATTCGCCAATGTTTCGTCCAATTTCGTTGCCAATTAATCGAAGAAAAACTAATCGATCAAGAAGCAATTTTTATTGATGGTACAAAGATTGAAGCAAATGCGAATAAATTTACGTTTGTCTGGAAGAAATCGATTGAGAAATATCATCACAGTTTAATTGAAAGGTCAAACCAGCTATATAACGAGCTACTTGAGAACGAAATTATACCTGAAATTGAACGGGAAGGTGATGAACAATTATCATTGAAAGAGCTCGCTCAATTGGTAGGAAAAGTGGACAATGTCGTAGCTGAGTATGATAAACAAATTAAGGAATCATCAGACGTTCCAGAACGAAAAGCTTTAAGAAGTGAACGCAAATACCCGAAACAAGTGCGTAAACAGTTGATTGATTTTGTCTTACGAAAACAAAAATATCAACGAGACTTTGAAATTTTAGGCACACGTAATAGCTATTCCAAAACAGATCTGGACGCGACATTTATGCGAATGAAAGATGATTATATGCAAAACGGACAATTGAAAGCTGGTTACAATGTACAAATCGCAACAGAAGGGCAATACACGCTTGCCTATAGTTTATTTTCAAACCCAACAGATACACGTACGTTAATTCCATTTCTTGATGAAATCGAGAACCATTATTTCGTGTTACCGAAACATATTGTCGCAGATGCAGGTTATGGTAGTGAACAAAACTATAATGATATCCTTTTGAACAGAAAACGAGAAGCACTGATTACGTATAATCTGTATTTGAAGGAGCAAAAGAAAAAGTACAAACAAAACCCATTGAATCCCGACAACTGGCAGTATTGTGAAGAAACAGATACATATATATGCCCTAACCAGAAACGTCTTGAATTTCAATATCATTCTGTCCGTACTGATCGTACGGGATTCCAACGAAGGTTCAAGATCTACGAGTGTGAGGACTGTTCGGGATGTCCATTCCGTTCATCATGTACAAAAGCGAAAGAAGGCAACAATCGAAAACTAATGGTGAATGAACAATGGGAACAACAAAAAGTATATGTGAGAGCGAAGCTTTCAGAAGAGAAAACGAGCTCCATCTATCGAAAACGCAAAATCGATGTGGAACCAGTTTTTGGATTCTTGAAGGCTAATTTACGTTTCACTCGATTTTCTGTACGAGGAAAATCGAAGGTAGAAAATGAAATGGGACTCGCATTAATGGCCGTGAATTTAAGAAAATTCACGGCCAAACAACTACGGTAATAGAAGAATTAACACACAAAAATAGGAAAAGTTGAATTTGAGTTCGCTCAAATTCAACTTTTTCACTATTTGAAGCTAGTTATGTCCCAGCCTCTTTTTACGCTTCCTTCGCTGCTTCGATTTCAATAGCTACTTTTATTTCATCTCCAACTAGGACACCGCCAGTTTCAAGAGCTGCATTCCAAGTTAAACCATAGTCGCTGCGTTTGATTTTTCCATTAGCACTGAAGCCGATTTTTTCCGCTCCACTCATTGGATCTTTTGCTAATCCTTCGAATGTCACTGCAAATGTTTCTTCGCGTGTAACGCCATGAAGTGTAACATCACCTGTAACATTGTATTCATCTTCACCTGTTTTCACAATTTTGTTTGCTTTAAAGGTCATCGTTGGATATTGTTCAACATCAAAGAAATCAGCAGAGCGTAAGTGGTTATCACGATCTGCATTTCTAGTGTCGATACTTGCGACATCAATGCTGAAATCGATGTTTGCTGTTTCTAGGTTTGTTGGATCAGCTTCAACTACAGCAGAGAATTGTTGAAAAGCTCCTTTTACTTTAGATACCATCATATGTTTTACTGAAAAATCAATACTACTATGTGCTGTGTCAACAGTCCATTTTGACATTGTCATATTTCATTCCTCCATTTATATTAATTACTTAATGTAAGTTGCTATATATTTTATAGTTGGTGATTTAAATATAATTATATTTTCATAACCTCCATTTGTCAATTATTTTATGTAAAAATATCATATTTAATAACTTTTTTATAGTAGGTGTTAACAATAAAGAGCTACCGTCCATTGACTTATATTCCTCCATTGGGGTAATATAATCTTAAAAATATGGACGACATTGAAGGATCAATAGTAGCTAAATGTATTCTTTGCTAGCGAGTCAGGGAAGGTGGAAGCCTGATAAGAAGTTTTAGTGAAACGGCAATCTGGAGTCGTTGTAAGAAAGTGGATGTGTATATTTACACATCAACTGGGGTGGAACCGCGTGAGTATAGCTCTCGTCCCCAGGCTTAAACGAGCCTGGGAACGAGAGCTTTTTGATTTTTACGAAAAGGAGAGAATAACTATGGCAGTAACTATGGAACAAATTGTATCACATGCGAAGCACCGTGGATTTGTATTTCCTGGATCAGAGATTTATGGAGGTCTTGCAAATACATGGGATTATGGTCCACTTGGTACAGAGTTGAAGAATAATATTAAAAAGGCTTGGACTAAAAAGTTTATTCAAGAATCCCCTTATAATGTAGGTCTTGATTCAGCTATTTTAATGAACCCAAGAACATGGGAAGCATCTGGCCATATTGGTAACTTTAATGATCCGATGATCGATTGTAAAAATTGTAAAGCGAGACATCGTGCAGATAAATTAATTGAAAATGCAGCAGAAGCAAAAGGGACAGAAATTATTGTTGATGGGCTCCCGTTTGAAAAAATGGAAGAGCTTATGAAGGAATATGATATTGCTTGTCCAGATTGTGGTAGTAAAGATTTTACAGGGATTCGTCAATTTAATTTAATGTTCAAAACGTTCCAAGGTGTAACTGAAACGAGCACAAACGAAATTTTCCTTCGTCCGGAAACAGCACAAGGGATATTCGTAAACTTTAAAAATGTTCAACGTACGATGCGTAAGAAATTACCATTTGGTATTGCCCAAATCGGTAAAAGCTTCCGTAATGAAATTACTCCAGGAAACTTCACCTTCCGTACCCGTGAATTTGAACAAATGGAATTAGAATTTTTCTGTAAACCTGGTGAAGAGTTAGAGTGGTTTAATTACTGGAAGGAATATGCGAAGAATTGGTTATTATCACTTGGAGTAAAAGAAGAAAATCTTCGTCTCCGTGATCATTCTGAGGAAGAACTATCACATTATAGTAATGCAACAACGGACTTTGAATACAAATTCCCATTTGGATGGGGAGAGCTATGGGGAATCGCTTCAAGAACAGATTACGATTTAAAACAGCATATGCAATTTTCTGGTGAAGATTTTACCTATTTGGATCAAGAAACAAATGAACGCTATGTTCCGTATTGTATTGAACCATCTTTAGGAGCAGACCGTGTAACACTAGCATTTATGATTAATGCCTATGAAGAAGAAGCATTAGAGGATGGTACGTCGAGAACAGTTATGCATTTGCACCCAGCACTTGCACCGTATAAAGCAGCAATCCTACCATTATCGAAAAAATTATCTGATGAAGCAAGGGAGATCTTCGCTGATTTAGCTAAACACTATATGGTTGACTTTGACGAAACTGGTTCAATCGGAAAACGTTATCGTCGACAAGATGAAATTGGTACTCCATTCTGTATTACTTATGACTTTGATTCAAAAGAAGATCATATGGTAACGGTTCGTGATCGGGATACTATGGAACAAACTCGTCTTCCAATTTCAGAACTAAAAAGCTTTTTAGAAGAAAAAATTCAATTTTAATGAATAAGGAGGCTCCTATGGAAGCCTCCTTATTTCGTTATTCATTTTTTTCAAGAGCTCTTCGATCAGGAGCTGCAGGAGGTTCCTCTAACCAGCCTCTATTTACCATTAAGTCAAAACCATCCTTCGTATAGGACAGAATTTCAGCGATAATCTTACTAATTTGTACGGTTAAATCCGTTCGTAATGAAGTGGATAATGAATGCCCGAGCAATGAAATATCCAGTGCATTTAAAGTATTGAACAGATTCATTATTAATTTATCAGAAAAAGGGGAATTCTGTGAGTCTGTTACCTCCATATTTACAGTAGTGATTCCAAGTAAATCTTCCTTGAATAATAGATCATTAAAAAATTTAATTTGTTTAGTTGAAATTTCCTTTCCTTTCCTTTCTTTATAAAGTCCTTTACTTCCTTATCACGAACAACTTGCAAGCAACCCGTACATAACAGAATAGAAAAGTAGTTTCTTTCGATATTAAAGAAGATTTCAGTCAATTCATTAACATTTAATGGTCTTCTTTTATGAAATATCCCATTTATATAGGTTTCTTTTTTTATGTATTTAACTTCTGTAGGATACGGAATATTTGGGGGACGGTCATATAATCCCTTTGATAATAGTAAAACTACTGCATCTTCATATAGCATAGAAGCTTCAGATAATGCAGCTGAAAAGAAGGAAGTGATATCATGTCTTGCAGTATTTACAATGGCAAATGAGTAAAAAATCATATCCAATCTTCCCATATTATAAACAAAGCTTAAGGCAAAAGGATCATTAAACAGTGGTGGTGTATTTAGGTTAATATCCCTTTCTGTAAAACCGTTTGGAATGGGGATATTTTCCTCGTTAAATATAGTTATAATTTTTTGTATTCGTATATTAGTAAAATCCAGTGACTTTTGTAGAATTTTTTCAATCTCACTATCTTTAATATGATGAAGAAAATAAGTAATAAGGCACCAAGCCATTGTATTATTCATATAAGTTCCCCAAAGAGCTCCTATTTCGGGACTAGTTAGTTTTGTGTTCCGTTCCTTCATTTGTAATCACCTCTTTCATTTTTATTTTTTGATATTCGGCATTTTTTATCCGTTCAACCGCAAATAATTAGTGGATAGAAACTTCCGGCTTGGAAAAAATAATCATAGGCAAGAGACTAGATGGGAGTAATTAAATGAGCATCACAGTGACAGTTTTATTGTTGATTATATTGATTTGGAAAGGGTATCTAAAAAATTGGAGAGACTATCACACAACGTTATTATATGTAATTACTTGTAATTTAACTTATATTGTATTATGTAGGGACTATTGGCTTTGGAAATATCATTCCCCTTTTCTATCTGAAAAAGAAATAGAATTATTTAATGTCCTAGTTCTCCTACCATTATTATCCTTATTGTACTTATCCCGTTATCCAGAGGGGGTAAGGAAAATAAAAAAGTTTATTTTTTTAAGTAAGTGGGTTATAGGCTCCATGCTAATTGAAGGTTTATTTATTTACTTTAATGAGATTGAATTTGACCATGGATGGGGATTTTGGATGGAGCTTCCATTTTATTTCGTTATGTATACATTTATGAGATTGCATATGCTTAAACCGTTGCTTGTTTATGCTCTTTCCGTTATAACTGCTTTTCTTTTTCTATGGATCTTCCATGTACCGGTATAAAAAAAGACCGTCAGAGACGGTCAATATTAGTAATTTTTATTTGTACTAAAATCACATTCCTCAAGAGGTACGATTTTTGTTTTTTTAATGAACTTATAGCTTAACCAAACGATGATAAATAGTGGTAAACCGATATAAGAAATTAAAATACTTGTCCAATCAATATGCCCACCTAAAAATGATGAGTAATTTTGTCCTAATATAACAATTGCACATAGGATAAAGGCGAAGATTGGTCCGAATGGAAATAGCCTTGATCGATAAGGTAAGTCATTTAAATCACGACCTTGTGCCACATAAGCTTTTCTAAATCGATAGTGACTAATCGCGATGCCCAGCCATGCAATAAACCCTGACATTCCGGAAGCGTTGAGCAACCAAACATACACAACACCATCACCAAAAAATGAGGCCAGAAAGGCAATTGTTCCAACTAAAGATGTTACGATTAATGCATTAACTGGTACTCCGTTTTTATTCAATTTTGCTAAAAACTTTGGTGCTTTCCCATCCCGTGCTAAATCCCATAACATACGAGTAGATGCATACATCCCTGAATTTCCTGCAGATAATACAGCTGTCAGAATGATTGCATTCATTACTGATGCTGCAAAGGCAATTCCAGCTTTATCAAAAATAATAGTAAAAGGGCTCATTGCAACATCTTCCATCGCTAAATTTTTGTCAGTATAAGGGATAAGAAGACCGATTACTAAGATAGCTAATATATAAAATAAAAGAATACGCCAGAATACTTGTCGAACAGCTTTTGGAATACTTTTCTCTGGATCATCGCTTTCACCTGCAGCTACTCCAAGAAGTTCTGTACCTTGAAATGAGAATCCTGCAGCCATAAATATTCCAAGCATGGACATGAATCCGCCATGGAATGGGGCATCACCAACAGTGAAGTTCTTAAAACCTACAGGTTCGCCACCCATAATGCCGAAGATCATTAAAAAACCTGTAATAATAAATACCATAACAGTTATGACTTTAATGAGGGAAAACCAAAATTCAGCTTCACCAAATCCTTTAACAGATAAATAATTTAAGAGAAACATAATGACTAAGCAAATACTACTCCAAATTAAAGAAGGAGTATGTGGAAACCAGAACTTCATAATTATAGTGACTGCTGATAATTCTGCGGCAATTGTAATCGCCCAGTTATACCAGTAATTCCATCCAAGAGCAAACCCCAAAGAGGGATCAACAAATCTTGATGCATACGTACTGAATGTTCCAGATACAGGCATAAAGGCAGCCATCTCTGCAAGACTGGTCATTAGAAAATAAACCATGATTCCGATTAATAGATATGCGACGATTACTCCACCTGGGCCTGCTGTATGGATCGCTCCACCACTAGCCAAGAAGAGACCGGTACCAATAGTACCTCCAAGTGAAATCATCGATAGATGTCGGGATTTTAATTTGCGTTTTAGTTGAGGTTCTTGTTGATTATCCATGTAGAAATACACTCCCTTTTCATAATAAGCGTCGGACCTTAAGAGGTGGTCGCTTAATTGATTATTGGAAGGGTGGGGAATAAACAAAAATGCCACGAAAAAGATTTCGCGGCATTGTAAACACCCCGCATCATACCTTCCGAAGATAGCACAACACGTTCATTTGGAATCAATAAACGTGACAGTTCTGCTCCTATTTGGATACAGCCCCAGCCGATACACACAGAGATGTGTACAAGCTTCGGCAGTTATTCCTTTCAGATGGAGTTATCAATCTCTCTGGATCTCGTCCGTCTTACTCTTAATAACCGCGACCTCTACCCCATCGGTTTGATGAGGATTTTTTTATTTAGTTCATAATTTACTATTATAAAATAATTTTATAATAAATCAATGGTAAATTTTTTGAAACGATATTTTGGCTTCTATTTTTTAAATTTATACGGCAATGTTGAAACAACAATGTCCTTTTGCCACAGCAATCTGGCTCTTATCAATAGAGCTGATTGATTGTGTAAAATAGTGTGCCATCTTTTTTTAGGGATGAATTGTGGGACTAATACAGTCACCATATAATGCTTTTCTGTTGCTTTGGCTTGTATCGTTTCTAAAAATTTACACAAAGGATGAAGTATACTCCGATAGGATGAATAAAGTGTCACAAGGCGAACCCCATTATTTAATTCAGCCCATTGTAGCTCCATCTTTTTTTCATCTTCCTTATCGAAGGCAACATATACAGCAATTACTTGATCAGATAAAGATTTTGCATAATTAATCGAGCGATCCACAACCGTTGTTATTCCCGCAACAGGCACTATAAAAATGTTTCCCTTAATTTCTTCCTCTATATGCTTTGATAAACGTAGCTGTTCTCCAACCGCTGAGTAATGTTTTTTTATCTGATAAAACGTATATACAACAATAGGTAGGAAGATAATGACAAACCAAACCTGATGGAATTTAGTTACAAAAAGAATCGCTAGTACAAGAAATGAAATAAGTGCCCCTATTAAATTAATAGCAAGTTTACCAATCCATCCTTTCGGTTTTTCTCTTAACCATTTCATACTCATACCTGTTTGAGAAAGGGTAAATGGAATAAAAACGCCTACTGCATATAAGGGAATTAAATGCTCTGTTTTTCCTTTAAATGCTATGATGAGCAAAATAGAAGCAATGCTTAAAAAAATGATTCCATTTGAGTATCCCAAACGATCCCCTCTAATCGAGAACATTCTTGGCATATACTTATCCCTGGATAAACTGTAAGCTAACATAGGAAATGCCGAGAAACCTGTATTAGCAGCAAGTACTAATATTAATGCAGTAGTTCCTTGTACAAAGAAATAAAGGAAATTTCGTCCGAATGTTTGTGCTGCAATTTGAGAAATCACCGTTTCATTTCCTTTAGGAGCAATTCCAAACCAATAGGTTAAAAAAGTAATTCCCGAGAATAGAACAGCAAGAATAAATCCCATTAAGGCTAATGTTGCAGCAGCATTTTTTGCAGCCGGTGCTTTAAAATTTGGGACAGCATTCGAAATCGCTTCTACACCAGTCAAAGCTGAGCAGCCTGATGAAAAGGCGCGTAGTAATAGGAATAAAGAAATTCCTGCTACCGGTGTCCCAATGGATGTATGCAATTGTGGTGACACTTGCCCTGTTGCAATTTTAAACATCCCTACAAAAATCAGCATCACTAAAGCAAAAACAAATAAATAGATAGGATAGGCTAAAACTGCTGCAGATTCAGTTAAACCACGTAAATTTAATATTGTAATAAAAATGACAAGCATGACGGCAATAAACACATTATGCTCGTGCAAGATAGGAAACGCTGATGTGATGGCATCGGTTCCTGCTGAAATACTAACAGCCACGGTTAGTATATAATCAACTAATAAAGAACCTCCCGCAATTAAACCAGGATTGATACCGAGATTTTCCTTAGAGACAATATAAGCACCTCCACCCTGAGGGTAAGAGAAAATAATTTGACGATAAGATAAGGTAAGTGCTGCTAAAAGAAATAAAACGCCGATCGCTATCGGGATCGTATACCAGAAGGCTAATGTACTAATCGTCGCTAAAACGATTAAAATCTGTTCTGTACCATAGGCAACAGAAGATAAGGCATCAGATGAAAGAATAGCTAATGCTTTAAGTTTTGTTAGCTTTTGTTCGCCAAGTTCATGTGTTTTTAATGGCCTTCCAATTAATAAGCGTTTAAATGAACTGTACATAAATAAAGTCTCCTTAATGTAAGTCTGTTTGATGTCTTGATTATTTAAAATTGCACAGCAAAAAACCACAGAGGGATGCAGTCCTCTGTGGTCGATGATTCGATCACATAAACACTCCTCTCTCGCAACGCTTACGAGGTTAGCTGTCGGATTCGGGTATGAGAGTAACCCTACCTTTAAAAAAAGGATTCACCCCAAGTGACTAATAGCCACAATCATGGTTCCCCCGCTTCTTTCGAATTAAGCGATAAAAGATATTCATTTTTTTATATTGAAATATTACTCCCATCAAAAAAAGTTGTAAAGAAGAATTTTTTTCTTTTTTTTCGTCGTTCTTTTATAGCAGAATAAACAACATTTTCTGTAAAAAACGTCATCATTTGTCCATTTTAGTAACTTGAATTTCAAAAGTAATAGGCTTAAAATAGCCGTAGGCATAATGATTAAATTGAAAGATCGTATAAATCTAGTTTAAATACTTAGGAGATGAACAAATGGGTAACTTAGGATTCGGAGAAATTCTTCTTATTATTGTCATTGCCCTATTGATTTTTGGTCCGTCAAAACTTCCTCAGTTAGGTAAAGCTGCAGGTCAAACATTAAGAGAATTTAAAAAAGGTATGAGCGGAATCATGGATGACGACTCAAATGAAAAAAAATAATCTTATCTAATATGTACGGGCAAGGGGCTGTCTAATAAGGGGTCTGATCCCTCACGATGAACTATTATATAGAGTGATTTTGAATAAATTCATTCTATATACTGTGTTGTGGGGTCTGCCCCCTTTGCTTTTTAGACAGTCCTTATTTATTTTGGTGAAAATTTTTTAAAACGTCGGGGAAATTCCTTTTAACTTATGGGAAAATTCATTATCATAGTAAATAAAAGTAAATAGTAGAGGTGTTTAAAATAAAAAAGAAATTTTTTAACTTAGGGATAGGGATAATTATTGTTTTAATTATCATTTGGCTATTAAATCAAGTGAGTTTTGTCTTCACTCCATTGGTTATCTTTATTCAGACCCTGTTTATTCCGTTTTTAATTTCGGGAATTTTATACTATTTGGCGAGACCTGTTGTTAGGCTGCTAGAAGGATGGAGGATTCCAAGAAAACTAGCTATTATGCTGATATTTGTGATTTTGATTGGAATCGTCATTGCGGTGATTGAATTAATTGGTCCGTTATTACAAGATCAGTTTAAGCGGTTAATAGAAAATGTACCAGATATGGTAAAAGCCGCACAGGATGCTTTTACTTATTGGCAAAAAAATCAAGAATATATCCCTCAATTTGCAAAGGATATCATTGCAAATTTAACTACTAAATTGCAAACAAATGCATTGGCAACAGGGGGAGCGGTGGCCAAAGTTTTAGGAAATGTCTTTGGATTTATTTTCTCGCTAGTCATTGTTCCATTTATCCTATTCTATATGTTAAATGATCGGGATCGGTTTGTACCAAATGTGACACGCTTTTTCCCTAAATCAAAGGAAAAAGAAATTCGTTCCGTTCTACATGATATGGACAAAGCACTTGGAGGTTATATCCAAGGTCAATTAATTGTCAGCTCTGTTGTTGGGATTCTTTTATTAATTGGTTATTTAATTATTGGTTTGGATTATGCGCTGATTCTAGCACTCTTTGGTATGGCAACCAATGTCATCCCATTCCTTGGACCATTTATTGCCGCGACGCCCGCTATTATCGTCGCTTTTTTCCAGAATCCGATTATGGCACTTTATGTCGTTATCATCATGTTTGTCGCTCAACAAATTGAAAGTAATTTGGTATCGCCACAGGTCATGGGAAAAACATTAAATGTTCATCCATTAACCATTATTTTACTCATCCTTGTCGGGGGGAATCTTGCAGGTGTGCTAGGGATGATTTTAATTATACCGACCTATGCAGTATTGAAGGTTGTTGTTTTACACATCTATCAATTATTTAGGATTAGAAAAGTCGAATAAACAAAGGCACTCTATATTTGTAGGGTGCCTTTGTTTTTATGATCATATATTTGAATATTTATAATATATTTAAAATGGTACACTTTGAACTCTGGTTACGGTTTCAATTTTTAAATTTATTTGACAATTAGGACTCCTTTGATAAAATAACCTTGATAGAAAAAAATAACTAAAGGGGGAAATTTTATGAAGAGAAGAAGCCTTTTTCTCGGCGCGGTAATCATGCTCTCATTATCTATGATTCTAGCTGCATGTGGTGGCGAGAAGAAATCTTCTGGTGATGCTAAAGGGGATAGTAAAGTAAAACTATTAACCATTGCAACCGGTGGAACAGGGGGTACATATTATCCACTTGGTGGGATGATGGGGAAAATTATTAAAGATGAGACAGGAATAAATGCGGATGTTATTACATCTGGAGCATCGTCTGAAAATATGGCAATTTTAAAGGATAATAAAGCAGATATCGCATTCACTCAAACAGATATTGTAAGCTATGCAACAAAAGGTGAATTAATGTTTGATGGCAAAAAGATTGATTCACTTAAAGGGTTAGGAACACTCTATCCAGAAACCATTCAAATTGTTACAACAAAATCAGATATTAAATCGGTTGAAGATTTAAAAGGAAAAGTGGTTTCAGTTGGTGCGGCTGGATCGGGTACAAGAGCTAATGCAGAGCAGATTTTAGAAGCATATGGCATGTCATTTGATGATATTAAAGTTCGTGATCTTTCATTTGATGATTCTACAGCAGGCATTCAAGATGGTTCGATTGATGCTGCATTTATTACAGCGGGGACTCCAACAAGTGCAGTTGAGGGCTTGTCTGCTACAGATACAGTTAGTATTGTTCCAATCGATGCAGACAAAGCAGATGCCTTAATTAAAAAATATCCTTTCTACATTAAAGATGAGGTTCCAGCTGATACGTATAAAATTAAAGAAGCTGTTCCTACAATCGCTGTTTTATCTATGCTAGTTGTACGAGAGGATCTACCAGAAGATGTTGTATACAAAGTTACAAAAGCAATCTATGAAAATACCGATAAGATTAAACATTCCAAAGCTCAATTTATTAAAGCAGAGAGTGCTTTAAATGGAATGAGTATCGATTTGCATCCAGGTGCAAAGAAATATTTTGATGAAAAGGGTATTTCTCAATAATAATTGAGGGACTTGGGCTGACTCAAATATAAACGAGTCAGCCATTTAAACCTTCGCTCAAATTTTGGTGTGTTAAAGGTGGGGTTGTCGATAATGAGGTGAAAACCTCATGTTTTTAGACAGCCTCTTTCCTCATTAATGTGGATGACAAGCCTATTCGCATCCGAAATCTCCAAGCTAAGAAAAAGGTGTAGCTATGCTAGCCAGAAAAAAATATCTCTATTTGTTTATCGTAGTAATTTTCACCATATTGATCTTTATGGTTCCTTTTAAGAAAAGCATTGTTTGTAAAAAAATGCATTCAAAGGAAATCCTCGCTTTTATGCCCGTGCAAAAAGAGCAAACTTTTCAGATTCAATATACACATTCCATTCACCTCTCAGAGGTAAAAGAATCGTATAAGATCTTAAAAAATAATGACATCAGGCAATATGAATTAATGTATGATGATACATCTATTGGGATGCCTTCTGAGGCCGAAGACGGAGAAGTTTTTATTCAAAAAAATGGACATTATTATATAAAAAATATGAAAAGGGATTTTCGGAAATTTCATTTAAGTACGGGGCAGGTTGTCGCTAATCATCGCCTCATATACAAAAATAAAATCTATCCTTTTAAAAATTTTATTAAACCAGGAACCATCATAACGATTGAGGTTAAGAAGCTATCACTGCTTCAACTATTGAAAGGAGTGAACATCGTTGGAAAAGGAACAACTAAAGACGATTTCTGAAGAAGAACAACAGAAACTTTTAGAACAATTTGATCCAGAATCAAATACAAGAAAATTGAAAGGTGTATTTAAGTGGATTGTGTTCATTGGACTAATCGCTTTTTCAATCTTTCAAGTCTATTTTTCACTGTTTCAGGTATTGCCAATCCAAAAGCTATTATCCATCCACCTTGGATTTGCTTTAGCACTTATTTTCTTACTCTTCCCCGCGCGGAAAAAAACGAAAAAGAAATTTAGTGTTGCATGGTATGATTTAATTTTGTCTATTCTTTCAGTAGGCGTTGGTGCATACCTACCTCTAATGTTCGATACGATCGTAAACCGAATCGGGGTTATGACAACCCTTGATTTTACAGTGGGACTATTAGGGATACTTTTAGTATTAGAGGCAACGAGAAGAGCAGTAGGATTGCCGATTATGATTATTGCCCTAGTTTTTTTGGCCTATGCTTATTTCGGACCGTATATGCCAGGATTCTTTATCCATCGTGGATTAGATCTCGAGTCCATGGTGCAGACGATGTTCTTTACAACTGAAGGGATATTTGGCACCCCATTAAAGGTTTCCGGAACCTATATTTTCTTATTCCTTCTGTTCGGTGCATTTCTCATTAGAACAGGAGTTGGGCAATATTTCAATGACTTGGCGTGCTCCATTGCTGGAAAAAGAATCGGGGGTCCAGCGAAGGTTGCAGTATTTTCTAGTGCACTCCAAGGAACAATTAGTGGGAGTTCTGTATCTAATGTAGTAACATCAGGATCGTTTACGATTCCAATGATGAAAAAATTGGGCTACCGTAAGGAATTTGCCGGTGCAGTTGAGGCAGCAGCTTCAACAGGAGGACAAATCATGCCACCGATTATGGGGGCTGCTGCCTTTTTAATGGTTGACTTTATCCCGGGAATGACATATTGGACAATAGCAAAAGCGGCTGCTATACCAGCAATACTTTACTTTGCAGGGATTTGGATTATGACTCATTTGGAAGCAAAACGTACAGGTTTGAAAGGACTTTCAGATGAGGAAATGCCTGATCGTAAAGAAGTATTGAAAAAAATATATTTATTAATTCCAATATTAGTAGTAGTCGTACTACTATTTAGTGGTATGAGTATTATGAGAGCGGCATTATGGTCCATAGTTTCAACTGTTGTAGTGAGTGCGATTCGTAAAGATACTCGAATCGGTGTTAAAGATGCTATTATTGCTTTAGCAGAAGGAGCAAAATCAGCATTATCTGTTGCAGCAGCTACCGCTTGTGCAGGTATAATCGTAGGAGTTGTAACGAAAACAGGATTAGGCTTAAAATTAGCAAATGGTCTTGTTGATTTAGCAGACGAAAAATTATTACTGACACTAATTTTTACTATGATTACATCATTAATTTTAGGAATGGGTTCTCCGACAACGGCAAACTATGTAATAACATCAACCATTGCTGCACCAGCGATTATCGCTTTGCAAGTACCTGAATTAGCAGCGCATATGTTTGTGTTTTATTTCGGGATTGTCGCTGATATCACTCCGCCTGTTGCTCTTGCAGCCTTCGCTGCTTCTGGGATATCTGGTGGGGAACCGATACGAACGGGAATAAATTCATCAAAGCTTGCAATAGCGGCATTTATTATCCCATATATGTTTGTATTTTCACCGGAACTATTAATGATTGATACGACCTTTTTTAACTTAGTTTGGGTAATTATTACTGCTTTCTGTGGAATGATTGCTATTGGTGGATGCTTCATTGGATTTTGGTATCGAAAGCTAAATATTATTGAAAGACTTTTATCACTTGCAGGGGGATTATTGTTAATCTATCCTGAAGGTATTTCTGATATTATTGGTCTCTGTATTTTTGTTGGGATGATTGTTCTACAATTCTTAACTAAACAAAAGGATAAGAACATGAAAACACCAGCCAGTGCATGATATGCAAGCAGATAAAGGGGATGTCTGAAGTATTATGACATCCCCTTTGTATCGTTTGAAGATATTCCTCAACAATCGGAAACTTAACTTTAATAGCCATTTCATTGCCATTATAGGAATAGCTGATATTTCCATTATAACGCTTAATAATGTCATAAATAATGAATGTCCCCAGTCCCTCATGATTCCCAGCTTTAGTCGTTTGATTGAATCGTTGAAATAAATGATCGGCAATTTCGTTTGGCAATTCTGTTGTTGAATTCTTGATTTCGAAAATAAAGAACCCTTTTTGTTTTCTGGTTGAGCAAATAATCTTTTTTTCCTTACTAATTGCAGCTGCATCTAGTGCATTGTCTAGTAAATTAGATATTAAATTAACTTGGTCGACTGGTGGTAACGGGATATGGGATATTGGTTGATTCGAGTGTAAATTCAACTTGATTTTATCGTAATGAGACCGTGCGACAGCTTTTAAAAGAACAGCAGTCATGTGGCTCGATTCCCCTTGTATTGTGCCATTGACTGTTTGATAATCCTGTACCAAGGATTTCATATATTGATGTGCTTGATCATATTCTTTACTTTCAAACATATAATCCAAGGCATTGACATGCTTTAAAAAATCATGACGCTGTATACGTAAGTGCTGCACCGATTGATTGAAATGTTTTATTTCCTCTTGAATCGCATCAATTCTCCTTTGATATAGATAACTGTTTAAGCTAAGATAATTGATTAGATAATACATAAGATTCATTCCTGCGAGTAGGAAGATTACGCTAGTAATCTGTTTCGTCGCAAGTATACTTGCGATCATAAGTCCTTGGAAAAAGATGAAGCAGCAAAGAATAAGAAGGGATAGATCATTACTAATCGTCATTTTTCTTTTAAAATAGCCGAAGATGAAAACAGATACTAGTAAAAATATAATAGAAATAATAGCTGAGTTATGGGATTTTATAATAAACAATAAGGCTACTAGAATACTATTCATACTAAAATATAATAAATGAAGCAGGTTGGTTTTCAACACGGTAGCTCCTTTTGCAACTTGATATGTAAAGTCACTAGCCAGTTTTTGAGAAAGGTTTTAGTAATAATTTTTTTGTAATTGTTCTACATTCACTTTCGTCATCATGGCTGTTTTTTCAGTGTGATGGAAATGGACAATATAAGACTGTTTCGTGTAAAGAGAAAAGTTTTTGATATATTGTATATTAATAATAAAACCACGGTGTCCCCGAATAAAGCTTTTGTTTGTTAACTTTGATTCTAATTCCCCTAAAGTTTGATAGGTTTGGAATTCTCCTATTTTTGTGACGATTGTTGTTGATCGACCTGTTCGTTCAATAAAAATAATCTCCTGCTTTTCGATCATATGTATATCAGATTTATACTTTAACATCATTTTATCTGTTTCTAACTTCTCTGCATTGACGTGATTGAATCGATGAATGCCTTTTAATAACCGCTCTTTAGAGTAGGGCTTTAAAATATAATCCAATACATTCAACTCGAAGGCATGTACGGCATATGCACTATATCCTGTTACAAAGATAATACGAATATTTAAGGCATTCGTATGTACAAAGTCTGCTAATTCATAACCGGATAATTTTGGCATTTCAATGTCAGTAATGAGAAGATCAATCTCTGTTGTTTTCAGTAATGAGTAGGCATGTTCGGAATTATTCGTAGCGAAGACAATTTTAATCTCCTCTTCTTTTTCCAAAATCGTTTGTAGTTTTTCTAAATCATATGCTTGATCATCCACTAAGCCAATCTTTATCATATACCCCACTCTTTACCAATAATAATATTTATATTGTACCAGATTCATCATGAAATTTGACCTATTCATGACATGAAAAAGACGTTTTGCGACATTTTTGAAGTCGGGAAAATGGTTATCGAGTATGATTAACATATCAAAAGGGCTGGAGGGATATCGAATGATTGAAATAAATAATGTTTCCCGAACATTTAAGGAAAAAAAGCAGGAAATTCATGCTGTTCAAAATGTAAGTTTTACAATCCCAACGGGTGAGGTTGTTGGTTTACTCGGTGAAAATGGGGCAGGAAAAACAACATTATTACGGATGATCGCGACTATTTTAGAACCTACAAAAGGAGAAATTATTATAGATGGAAAAAATACTAGTCAGCAAACGATGGAAATAAAAAGGAAAATCGGGGTTCTTTTCGGTAGTGAAACAGGATTGTACGACCGGTTAACCGCGAAGGAAAATCTCCAATATTTTGCCAAACTATATGGCTTAAGCAAACATGAATCAAATGTGCGAATTGAAAATCTTGCGAAACGGTTTGGAATGAAGGAATATCTTGACCGAAAAGTAGGGGGGTTTTCTAAAGGAATGCGTCAAAAGGTAGCGATTGCTCGGACACTGATTCATAATCCAGATGTGATTCTTTTAGATGAGCCGACTACAGGTTTAGATATTACTTCTGCAAATATGTTTCGAGAGCTTATTCATCACTTGCGTAAAGAGGGAAAGACCATCGTATTCTCTAGTCATATTATGGAAGAGGTTGAACAGCTATGTCAGACCATTGTTATGATTCATAAGGGAAATTTGATCTATCATGGTTCCCTTCAGGAGCTGTATCAACAAGAAGAAACCGAGAATTTAAATTATATCTTTATGTCACGTATAGTGAGAGGTGAAACGGTATGATTTGGAATGTTTATCTGAAAGAGTTGAAGGATGCCTTTCGTGATCGAAAAACAATCTTCCTAAGCATTATTATCCCTATTTTGTTTAATATCGGTATTGTGTTTTTTATCGATAATTATATTCAGTCTGATAAGGAAGGGGATAGCATATCTGTATCGATCAATGAACATACAGATACAGAAATTATTAATTGGTTTAAAGGTATCAAACAGTTGGATATTAACTTATCTGATGATCCCCTACATGAGGTGAAAGAAGGTAAGGCATTAATTGCCATTGATGTAAAAGAAGGAGCAAATCAAGTACCAGACATTACTGTTTATAGCGAACCGACAAGTAGTAAAGGAAGCTCGGCTACTGATATGATTCTAGGTTTACTTTCTTCCAAGAAGAATGAACAAATTATAGAGAAACTGGGGGAAGCAAATGTAAGCAGTTCGATTATGGAACCCTTCACCTTTAAACAGCAATCAGTTACAGGTGAAAAAGATACAATGTCTAAATATATGATTTCTATCATGGCACAGCTTGTTATTGTTTTAGGTGTTTTAATGGGAGGACTACCGGCATCAAGTGACTTATTCGCCGGTGAAAAGGAAAGAAAAACAATGGAGGCATTAATGATGACTCCTGTGAAGAGAATTCATATTTTAGTAGGAAAATGGTTTACGATTGCAACTCTTGGAATGATTAGTGGCATTTTTTCTGTACTAACTTTAGTAGCTTTTGTTCAATTATTTACGTCTAATATGAAAGAAGCTCTTCAGCTTGACCAGCATATCACTGCATTTATAAGTAGTTTAGCTGTAGGTATAATTGTATTTGCTTTTCTAGTTTCCGCATTACAGATGGTCCTTAGCATGGCAGCAAATACGATGAAGGAAGCACAAAACTATGTATCACCTGTAATGATGGTATCTATGATTCCATACTTTCTTTTAATTGGTATCACACCAAATGAATTTCAACCTTATCACTTTATTATTCCATTTATGAATATTTACGCCCTTATTAAGCAATTAATCTATGGCATTTATGATTTAAATAGTATCTTATTAGTAGCTGGAAGCTCCATTTTATTTATCGCAATTACATTTACGATTGCTTCCCTAATGTTCCAAAAGAGTAAGTGGGTTCTTGGGAAATCTTAATAAAACTAGAGAAAGAGGGTGATCGATGATCATCCTTTTTTCTATGGACTCGTGATGTCATTTCTGAAAATGGCGGAATACTATTCTCCACCATCATCCCCTCCGACATCGCTGTCGTCATTTTCTATCCCATCGATTGTTCCAGTGCTATTATTATCAAAAAAGTCATTTATAGTATCAATAAAGCCTTTTTTGTGATTCTTACTTATTGGAGGAGAATGAATAAAGCTCTCAAATGTAAATATCTGAATAGCCTTTTGTTTGTGCTTTGAAATAAAAGAAAGACAAATAATTAATAGAATTATTATTAGTAGTATGCTAAAACACAAAATCATGAACGTATTCAAAACCATCACTCTCCTTGTCCTTTTTTGATAAATATGAAGATTTTCGTTTTATAATACATAAATCAATAAGTTTTTTATCATTTCCTTTAATAAAGTTAAAAGATTACACTAGATATACCTTATAAATGTGCATATACATTGGATAAATGGACGATAACTGATAGGGAAAAGGGGAGAGCATATGCATATAGTGATTGCAGGTGGAAGTGGTTTTATAGGTAAAAAAATACAGAAGTTTCTTTTGGGGAATGGGCATCAAGTAACAATTTTAACGAGGAATCCAAATAAAACGAATCAAACAAGGGGATTATCTGCAGTAGAATGGCTTCAAAAAGATAGTAGACCTGAGAAGGAGTTAAAAGAGGTCGATGCTATTATCAATCTAGCGGGAGAGTCTATTAATGGGTTACGCTGGACAAATAAAAAGAAGTATGAAATTGTTCATAGCAGAATGACAGCAACGAACGAAATTGTGCGAATGATGAACGAATTACATCCGAAACCTCAAGTTCTAATTAATGCATCAGCTATCGGTTATTATGGAATGTCTAAAACACAAGAATTCACTGAGGTGAATAACGATGAAGCACCGGACTTTCTAGCAACAGTAGTCCGGAAGTGGGAGAATGCAGCGGCAAAGGCGAGAAATACTGGTACACGAGTAGTCTTTGCAAGATTTGGTTTAGTTTTAGGAAATGGTGGGGCATTACCTCTCATGCTGCTTCCATATAAAATGAAAATTGGTGGGACGATTGGAACAGGAGAGCAGTGGGTATCATGGATACATGTAGAAGATGTTGTCCGAATGCTGTACTTTGCTATCCTTCATAAGGAGATTGAAGGTCCTTTAAATGTAACTGCTCCAAATCCTGTAACGATGCGACAGTTTGGAAAAGCTATCTCTTCCGTCATGCACTCACCACATTGGTTACCAGTTCCAAGTTGGGTATTGAAATTAGGGCTTGGCGAAATGAGTAGCATGCTATTGGAGGGGCAGAAGGTTATACCGGAAAAATCATTGCGATACGATTTTAAATTTCATTTTCCACAACTCGAAAGGGCGTTGGAAGAAATAGTTTACACATAATTTGAATGGGACAACATCATTATTTCATATATTAAGAAAAGAGAAGTGCTTTAGCTAGACTTGATAAGCAGGACAAATTTATTACTAAAAAATGTATTGAATAAGATACTTTTGTATCTATTTAAAAAAATCAAGTCTTTTTTTGAGTATATAGTATGAAAGTATGAGAAAATGAAGTATTATGATGTTGAAGAAGCTAATATTTAGGGGGAAAAAAGGATAATGACAGAGTTTGTTAGCAGTTTTTTTAAAAAAAGAGGAGTGAAGCGCCTTATTATATTTGCTTTAATTGCACTCATTTTATATTTTCTGAGAAGCATGATGAATTTAATACTGCTAACATTTATATTTGCCTTTTTAATGGATCGTCTATCAGAATTTGTAGCGAAACGATTGCCGATTCATCGGAAGGTGGTCGTCGTCGTCCTTTATATTGCGATTGTCGGCTTACTATCTCTTGGAATTGTCAAATATCTACCCGTTCTCATTGCGGAAATTACACAATTAGTTAGGCAGCTTTTTGATTTTTACTCACAACCACAAGAAAATGTTGTCATAAACTATATTGTAAAACAGATACAAGAGAAAGATGAAATTACTAACTTTTTAAAACAAGGATTTACTTTCCTCCTTGGTTATTTTACAAATGTAAGTAAAGTAAGTGTAGATGTTTTCTTATCACTGATATTAAGTATTTTCTATCTTTTAGAAAAGGAACGTCTCATCGATTTTACAAAAAAGTTTAAAGAGAGTAAAGTCGGTCCATTTTATGATGAGATCGAGTTCTTTAGTAAGAAATTTGTATCAACTTTCGGTAAGGTAATTGAAGCCCAGTTTATTATTGCGATTGTGAACACGGTTCTTACAACGATTGCTTTATCTATTATGGGATTCCCGCAGCTATTTGGATTAGCGATTATGATTTTCTTTTTAGGTCTAATCCCTGTTGCAGGTGTAATTATTTCACTTGTCCCACTATGCTTTATCGCTTATAGTATTGGTGGACCTATTCAAGTTCTTTATGTAGTGGTTATCGTGGCAGTTGTCCATGCGGTTGAAGCGTATGTTTTAAATCCCAAACTTATGTCATCGAAAACAAATCTACCCGTATTTTATACATTTATTGTATTAATCTTCTCAGAGCACTTCTTCGGTGTATGGGGGTTAATTCTTGGAATTCCAGTCTTCGTTTTCCTTTTGGATGTATTAGATGTGAAAAATGAAAAAGAGAAAAAACTCATCAAACGTAAAAAATAAAATTTATTTTTCATCTACTTGACTTTGTCGTAAATAATTAGTATATTTTTGTAAAAATTATAAATCAAAAAACGTCGATAAGGATTAGTAAAATGTCCCGTCTTTTTTAGAGAGGAAACGGTTGGTGCAAGTTTCCAAAAGGCCCATTTGAACCTGCCTTTGAGTTCTGTATCGATTGACTAAGATACGTGCGGTTATTCAAAACCGTTATCAGTAAAGAGTGTACAGCTAAGCTGTAAATAAGGGTGGTACCACCAGGCCTCGGTCCCTTTTCTAGGGACGGAGGTCTTTTTGCGTTTAAGAAAACATTTGAGAGGAAGTTGAATCATGGCAAAGGATAAGAAATTTGTCGAAGAAATTACTGCAATGGAAGATGATTTTGCACAATGGTACACAGATGTTGTAAAGAAAGCAGATTTAGTAGATTACTCCTCTGTAAGAGGGTCAATGATTATTCGTCCGTATGGTTTTGCCATTTGGGAAAATGTTCGTGATGTGCTAGATGGGAAAATTAAAGAAACGGGTCATGAAAATATTTATATGCCATTATTGATTCCTGAGAGCCTATTGCAAAAGGAAAAGGATCATATTGAAGGCTTTGCTCCAGAGGTAGCTTGGGTTACACATGGCGGCTCTGAGGAACTAGCTGAACGTCTAGTTATTCGCCCGACATCAGAAGTATTATTCGGTGAGCATTATGCAAATATTATTCATTCCTATCGTGATCTACCAAAGCTATATAATCAATGGGCAAATGTGGTTCGTTGGGAGAAAACAACAAGACCATTTTTACGTTCTCTTGAATTCCTGTGGCAGGAAGGACATACATGTCACGCAACGAGTGAAGATGCTCAGGAAGAAACATCAAGAATGCTTGAAATGTATGCAGAAGTATGCGAGAAATACCTTGCGATTCCTGTTTTACGTGGACGTAAAACAGATAAGGAAAAATTTGCAGGTGCCGTTCATACATTAACGATTGAAAGCTTAATGCATGATGGAAAAGCATTACAATCAGGTACCTCACATTACTTAGGAACTGGCTTTGCTGAAGCATTTGGTATCCAATTCACAGATAAAAATGGCGAACTTCAAACGGTACATCAAACGTCATGGGGAATTACAACCCGCTTAATCGGAGCATTAATTATGGTTCATGGTGACAACCGTGGTTTAGTGGTACCACCTAAAATTGCACCAAAACAACTAATGATTGTACCAATTGCTCAACATAAAGAAGGCGTACTCGATAAAGCATATGAATTAAGAGATCAACTGAAAAAGGTAGCAAGAGTAGATATTGATGCTAGCGATAAAATGCCAGGCTGGAAATTTAATGAATATGAAATGAAGGGAATTCCACTACGTTTAGAAGTGGGCCCTAAAGATATTGAAAAAGGTCAAGTCGTACTTGCGCGTCGCGACACAGGTGAAAAAATCTTCGTAGCAATGGAAGATCTTGAAGCAAAAGTAGTTGAGCTTCTTGAAGATATCCAAAACAACCTTTTCGAAAAGGCAAAAGCACATCGTGAAGAAAAAACCAATATCGCATTAAATATGGACGAATTCAAAAAGGCTCTAGTCGAAAATCCTGGTTTTATCAAAGCTATGTGGTGCGGAGATGTAGCCTGCGAAAACTTCATTAAAGACGAAACATCCGCAACTTCACGCTGTATTCCTTTCGAAGAAGAAAAAGTATCGGATACATGTGTATGCTGTGGCGGCGAAGCGAAGCATTTAGTATACTGGGCAAAAGCTTATTAAATTAGATGTTAGAAAATGCAGATGGAAACATCTGCGTTTTTTTATTTGAATTGTGGAACCGGACTATAAAGGTTGGACTAAAAAACCGGATGATACCACACAACTGTGGGGGAACCACTAAAAAAGTGAGCGAACCAAAGAAGAAACAGGTCAAAATAAAGGATGAACCAAATAAAAAAGGGTGAAACCACACAAACGAGAGAGAACCACTTAAAAAAGTGAGCGAACCAATCAAAAAAAGAAGGAAACCGGTCAAAATAAAAGATGAACTAAATAAAAAAAGGATGAAACCCCACAAATGTGAGGGAACCACTAAAAAAAGTGAGTGAACCAAACAAAAAAAGAAGGAAACCGGTCAAAATAAAGGATGAACCAAATAAAGGAAGAGTGAAACCCCACAAACGAGAGAGAACCCCTTAAAAATGTAAGTGAACCAAACAAAAAAAGAAAGAAACCGGTCAAAATTATAAATGATACCCTAATCATGTACAGAAACGATTGTCTAAAAATGTACAATTTCGTCGATAATCTTGCATAATATTCTTGAGGTGAATATTGTGCATTTACAATTAAGTATTAATACAGATATTGAAATTAGTAGTCTTTTAGATTTGCCGAAATTAAAAATGTTGATGGAAAATTTAAAAATGAAAATTAATAAGAGTAGCCTGGCTCGGGATATGGGGGTTGATCGGCGTACGATTGATAAATATCTTTCGGGCTATGTACCCAAAACTTCCCGGAAATGCACATCAAAAATTGATGAATATTACGGGACCATTTCGCTGTTATTATCAGAGGATTCTAAACAAGTATTTTATTACAAAAGAGTACTATGGCAGTACTTAAAAGATAATCATGGGTTAAAGTGCGCTGCATCTACCTTTAGAGCTTATATATCATCTAAACCAGAATTTCAAAAGTATTTTGATTCTGGGAAGCCAAAGGGAACACACAGCGAAGTTATTCGCTTCGAAACACCGCCTGCTGAACAAGCACAATTAGATTGGAAAGAAAATATCCGATATATTACAAAAGATGGGGAAATCATCTATGTGAATATTGCCGTGTTGTTACTTGCATATTCAAGATTTAGAACATATTATTTATCCCTTTCAAAATCCCAAAGCGTCTTATTATCTTTCCTGACGGAAAGTTTTGAAGCGCTTGGGGGAGTTCCTAAAACGATTGTGACTGATAATATGAAAACTGTCATGGACGAGCCTCGAACCAAATACACGAAAGGAAAAGTAAATGTACGTTTTGATCAATTCGCACAGGATATGGGATTTAAAGTCAAACCCTGTATTGCCGGAAGACCCAATACAAAAGCCAAGATAGAAGCCCCAATGAAGATACTAGACGAGATACATGCTTATCAAGGAAAGTTTGACTACGAAGAGCTTCATCAATTTGTTCAAAAACTGTGCAATCGAATCAATCATAGCTACCATCAGGGAACAGGGAAAATACCTGTATTGGCATTAAAAAAAGAAAAAGATCTCTTATCCCCACTACCAAATGAAAGAATAAGAGACCACTATAAAATCGATCATACACTCGTTAAAGTAAATACTTCCAATATGATCACCTACAAATCCAATCAGTATTCAGTTCCAGCTGGATACATAGGAAAAACCGTAGGTTTACAAGTATATGATAATCATATCTTTGTTTATTATAACACGGATTTAATTGTCGAACATACCATTAGCCCGTTGAAAATCAATTACAAACAAGAACACTACATAGAAACATTGGCTAGGGGACTGACTTCTTCGACGAATATTGAAGAACTGGCAAAGAAAAATCTAGAGGCAATTAATGAGGTGTATAAAAATGAATAGTAGTTATGCAAAACTTGTACAAAATCTTGAATACTTAAAGTTAAAGCAGATGATCAATCATCTTGATGAAACAATTGATTTCATGACCATAAATCAACTTCCATTTGTAGATACATTAGTCAAACTCACTGATTACGAAATTGATATGAAGGAAATAAACATGGTGAGATCTATGGTAAAGGTTGGGGCATTTCCTCACATGAAAGAAGTAAAGGACTTTGATTTCAATTTTCAACCTTCCATAAATAAGCAACAGATATTAGATTTTACGACATTGCGATTTATTGAGTTAAAAGAAAACATCATTTTTCTTGGCCCAAGTGGGGTCGGGAAAACCCATTTAGCTACCTCAATTGGTATCGCTGCCGCTAAGAAAAGAACCAGTACGTATTTTATTAAATGTAATGATTTGATCATGAACTTGAAAAGGGCAAAACTAGAAAATCGGTTAGAAAATAGATTAAAGCATTATGCCAAATATAAGCTGCTTATTATCGATGAAATTGGATATCTTCCAATTGACGCGGAAGATGCAAAACTGTTTTTTCAGCTAATTGACATGAGATACGAAAAGAAAAGCACCATCCTAACTACAAATGCCAACTTTAAAATATGGGGAGAAATTTTCCAGGATCCCAAAATAGCCAATGCCATTTTAGATCGAGTCCTCCATCACGCAACTGTAGTCAATATAATAGGAGACTCATATCGTCTTAAAAATCATTTTGATAAAGAAAATGAACGAATGACTGAGAAAGGAGATTAATGGAATGGGTACTTATACAGCCATAGGGGCAACTAATTTTTTTCATTCGCACGAGGTAAAATGCAGCCAAAGTGATGTAGAAGAATGGATGAACAGCACAATCACGCTTAACAGAAATGACCAAGTTACTGAATGGGATATGTATGCTTTTAGTGATTGATGGCGATGCAAAGGAACGGCATATGAGCCAGGAATTGATGATCAAACGAAAATCGCAAGATTAATAGATGAGATAAAAAAGCTAAAAAATGAAAATGATAATTTAAAAGAAATAATATATAACCTAGAAGAACAGTTAGGAATACTACCATTTTAATCAAAATTTCCCCTTCCGAAAGGTAGGGGACTGATTAAATAAACACTTTACGTTTGCATTCACAAACATTATTGTACATTCTAAAACAATCAAAAATGTACATAATTCCGTTGACATTTATAAAAATAAAGGATGAACCAAAAAAAATAGGGTGAAACCCCACAAACGTGAGGAAACCACTAAAAAAAGAGAGAGAACCAATCAAAAAAAGAAGGAAACCGGTCAAAATAAAAGATGAACTAAATAAAAAAAAGGGTGAAACCCCACAAACGTGAGGAAACCACTAAAAAAAGAGAGCGAACCAAACAAAAAAAGAAGGAAACAGGTCAAAATAAAGGATGAACCAGATAAAAAAAGGGTGAAACCCCACAAACGAGAGAGAACCACTTAAAAATGTAAGTGAACCAAACAAAAAAAGAAGGAAACCGATAAAAAAATAAAAGATGAACTAAATAAAAAAAGGATGAAACCCCACAAACGAGAGGGAACCACTTAAAAAAGAGAGCGAACCAAACAAAAAAAGAAAGAAACCGGTCAAAATAAAGGATGAACCAAATAAAAAAAGGGTGAAACCCCACAAACGAGAGGGAACCCCTTAAAAATGAAAGTGAACCAAACAAGAAAAGAAAGAAACCGGTCAAAATAAAGGATGAACCAAATAAAAAAAGGATGAAACCCCACAAACGAGAGAGAACCACTTAAAAAAGTGAGAGAAACAAACAAGAAAAGAAAGAAACCGGTCAAAATAAAGGGTAAACCAAATAAAAAAAGGGTGAAACCCCACAAACGATAGAGAACCACTTAAAAAAGTAAGCGAACCAAACAAAAAAAGAAGGAAACAAGTCAAAAAAAAAGAAGAACCAAATAAAAAAAGGGTGACACCACTCAAATGTTAAGTGGTGTCACTTTAATCTTCCTAAAGCTTCCCTATAAAATCTAACTGTTCGATATCAGTGGTGTCTGTTACCCCGTCTAAAATTTTCTGCACATCTGAAAGTGTGTCCTGTAATAGAACGGATTCTCCTTTTTTTCCTGTGAAAGGTTCAGCTACATAAAAAGGTTGGGTTAAATAGGCTTCCAAGCGTTCCCCACGTTTATAGGTTTGAACTTCTGTAGTAGGTAGTTTTTCTATGCCGCTAACAGTGACAAGCGAACGCAATTCGCGGTATCGTCGTAAAAGCTTTTGAGCACGTTGTTGGATCATGAAGTGATTTTGATCTAGATGAGCACCCTCTAAAACGGATGATGTGGAGAAAATAGGATTAACTGCTGGAAAACGATGTCTTGCTGTTAGATCTGCATCAAATTGCCAAAGGGTCTCAAGTGGTCCGTAAGGTAATTCCTCATCAACAACTTCACCTGATAGATCAAGCAAGATGGTTGTTACATTTTCTACACCGATATTTTGCAATCGTTCCTGCAATTGATAGATCTCTCCAGAAACGACATGTGAACGATCAGCTGTAAAAATAAGATCCTTGCCTTTATCGTATGATGCCATTTTTTCGTAGGCTTCATCAATGGTATAAGCAATGATATCCACAAATTCTAATAGATCATTTAATTCGGGGTGATCACCTTCAGGCATAAGGAGAACATTCGCATAACCATTTTTTTTCATTTTGTAGAATAGTTCTGCTAAAATGACCAATTGTCCCATACCTGGGCGAGCAACTAATCCGACGGTCCCATTTTTCGCAAGTGGAGCAAATAGATCTAGAGTTTTAATTCCAGTTTCAATCATCTCGACTTTCTCCCCTCTTAAAATTAATTCATCTAAACTACATTCGGCTAATGTTGCTAAAGCTACCAAAGTTCGTACCTCTGCACGGCCAACTGGAATTTTTCCCGTACATAAATTAGAAACTGTAGCTGGTCGTAAACCAACTGAACGAGCAGCAGTTGTTAAATTAGGTACTTTTCTTCTTAACAATGCAACATTTAATCTAAGTGAATCTGAATTTTCCAATATTTACACCTCCTTACTTTTAATAGTAATATAAATTACGTTTTAATGCAATGAGTTTTTTGTTTAAATATAATTATTTTTTCGCTAAAGAGTAAATATTGAATAGCAAAATTTAATCAAACGTTTGATTAAATTTCGTGGGGATGGAATATTAGTTAAATATATAGTGTAATGTTTATAATTATTTGCCTTATTGAATGGTTAAAGCTTTGGAAAAAATAAAAGCGGCTCTCATAATGAGAGCCGTCTTAAAAGTTATTGAATATAACGTTTTGCACCTACATAGCGTTCTTTCCAATACTTATCGGACATGTTAACCGTTTTGACTCCTTTTGAAGTAGCTCCGATAAATTTTCCTTCTCCTATATAAATTGCAGAAAATGTTACTTTTCCTTTTTTATGACCTGTAGCATAAAAAACGACATCACCTAACTGCAGTTTGTTTGCTTTTATCGATTTTCCTGCTTTGTATTGATCGTTACTAGTTCTAGGAATAGGCAAGTGAGTTGCAGCTGTTTTGTATACATATTGTGTATATCCACTGGCATCAAATCCTTCAGGACTGGTGCCTCCCATTTTAAACTTTTTTCCTTCATGCATTTGTGCAAATGATACAACTTCTTCACCATAGTTGATAGAAGCTGATGCCTGAAAAAGTGGTGTAAATAAGAATGTGACTGCAATAGCAAAATAGGCTGTAATGGCTAGTAAAAATCCTTTCTTTTGAAGCCTCCATTTCATTTCCTTTTTACCCCCAATATATCTGTATATTTTTCACACGATAACAATATATGAAGGGTAAAGAAGAAAGATTCTAATTTGAACGAAAGAACTTTAAAAGAGGCGATTCTTTATAGTATGTTATTTTGAAAAAACAATTGCTGGCTTTTACACCTAATAAAGGAATTAGTGGTACTTATCAAGTTTTGTTGGTGCGACTATTCAAATAATATCGATTTAAAAAATAAAACCTTAGCCATTAAGCTAAGGTTATTCATTACAACAATCATCCATTGTTACCCATTTATCAGCCCAGTGCTGTACTTCCTCGAGAACAGGAGTAATAGCATGGCCTTTTTCACTTAAACGGTATTCAATCCGTACAGGTGTTTCAGGATAAACATCTCGAATGACGATTTGCTCCATTTCTAATTCTTTTAAACGATCAGAAAGCATTTTTTGGCTTATATGTGGAATTTGCTCAGCAATCTCATTAAAACGCATCGGTTGTTTTTCTAAAACGCGGATAATGACACCAATCCAACGTTTTCCTAATAATTGAAATGCCTTTTCAAATTTTGGACAAAGGCGTGATCCTTCCATATTTGATACACCTCCTATATGGAAATAGGTATAACTTTCTTCCTATTTATCATCTATTATACACCTTTTGTAAACTTACTAATAGTTAGTTAGTTTATTTTTACGAAAATATTTTAAAAGAGTTATTTTGTCTTAAAATGATGAAATATTTGTAATATATGCATGATATGGACAATTTTCGGGTAGAAGAAAAGAAATGGACAAGGAGGACGATCAAATGGTTAAAATGAATCATGTTGTGTTAGCTGGTATTGGGATTGCAGGTATTTCCTATTTCTCATCGAAGAATAACAGAGAAAAAGCTCGAGTAATGATAAACAATATGAAAACAAAAGCCGACTCCTGGATGACAAAGAAGAAGCACATGAAGTCTCCAATGACAAAGGTTGGACACTCCGATCCGTATGATTTTGCTGATAATGAAATGGTGAGTGAAGGTGCGATGTACAGTGTTGATTACTATAATGTTGTAGAACAAGAAGATTAAAATTAGAGGGGCTCTATTAGAGGGCCCCTTATTTTTTGGGCTCTTTTCTTAAACATTGTTGCTATTTAGATAATGTTTTAACTAATCAAAATGGATTGAAGATCGACAAGTCCTTCATTCCACTGAGAAAAAGAGCTGTAAATTTTAAAAGAATGCTGAACCCTTTATTCCTTTTGTAAATGCCGACAGTAGGGCATTTACAAAAACAATAAACTATACAAATATAGCTTTTTTATGAATCCTTCACTGGCTGTCCAAGTAAGCCGTAAAAGAAAAGATTGCTTAAATCAAGTAATTCATTCATATGAGTGTTTGAAAATAATTCGGGACGCTGCGTCATTTCACTGAATGTATGAATGTAAATGAGAATGGCATTTGTTGAAAGATCCGGGTTAACATACCCTTCCGCTTTTCCTTGTTCAATCATCTCCATCATTAAGGGAATCGCTTTATTGTTAGCAAAATCCTCGATGACTTCTTGTAGGGATGGGTCGGTTATTCCTTTTAGAAAGTCCGAACTAAGGGTTTTGGCGGCTTCAGTTTTATTGAAAACCATCTTTTCTAATTTTTTCGGAAAGGGAAGATTAGAGTGAAGTAATTCCATATATTGGTCTAATTCATTATTCATATACTCAGACAAAACCTCTTTAAAAAGTTCATCTTTATTTCCGAAATAATTATATATGGTAACAGGGGAGACGTTTGCCTTTTTAGCGATTTCCGTTATACTCACCTTCTCAACCCCATAAACTTTAAAAAGTTCAAAAGCAGCATTTCGAATATTTTCCTTCTTTTTTTCTGTCCTTCGTTGATAACCGTCCATTGCTTTCACCTCAACATAATAATACAAAACTTTTTGAAATGAAACAATATATTTCATTCAAAACCTATTGTCATTTTATTTTTATTGTTTTAATATGTAATAAATGTATTGGAATAGTTCAAAACATTTAAAAGGGGGATGCTGGAAATGGGAATACAAATGAATCAATTAACGAAAGTCTTTCCCAATGGGAAAGGAATATTTGATTTATCCTTCGAAGTAAAGAAGGGAGAAGTGTTTGGATATTTAGGTCCGAATGGGGCAGGTAAATCAACTACGATTAGGCATTTAATGGGGTTTATGAAACCTGAGTTGGGTTCAGCAAAAATAAATGGGATGGATTGTTGGAAGAATAGCGCAGAAATACAAAAGACAGTCGGGTATCTCCCTGGAGAAATTGCTTTTTTGGATGGAATCAATGGTTTAGAGTTTCTGGAGCTCCTTGCAGGGATGCGAGGAATGAAAGATCGAACCTATCGGGACCAATTAATTAGGCGGTTACAATTTGATGTAACAACACCAATTCGGAAAATGTCTAAGGGGATGAAGCAAAAGGTAGGAATCGTGGCAGCCTTTATGCATGATCCGCAAATATTGATTCTAGATGAACCGACATCGGGACTGGATCCGCTTATGCAGAGCTTATTCGTTGAATTAGTTTTGGAAGAGAAGTCAAAAGGGAAAACGATTCTTATGTCTTCCCACATGTTTCAGGAAATTGATCGTACATGTGACCGAGTAGGTATTATAAAAGATGGTAGATTAGTAGCTGTGGAGGACGTTAAGAACCTACAAGCAAAACAGCGAAAACTATTTGATATTTTAGTAGAAACGATGAATGATGTGGAAACCATAAAGCAAGCTGGAATAGAGATTTTAAGTATCGACCATCTTCGGCTTAAAGTGGCAGTACAGGGAGACTATAACCGATTTATCAAAGTGTTATCGCAATGTCATATTCAGCATTTGGATATTCATACTCAGTCATTAGAGGAGATATTTATGCACTATTATGATAAGGAGGGATCACGTTCATGAATGCTTCCCTTTTTAAAGCGATGTTAAAGACAAATGGAAAAAGTATTGTAAGCTATGCGGTAGGAGCAGCATTCTATATGTTCCTAGTCATCTGGATCTATCCTTCGATTGCGAAATCTGATGCACTTGAGCAACTGTTTAAAGAGATGCCCCAAGGGTATTTAAGTGCCTTTGGCATTGATGGCGGAATGTTAGGAGATCTTAGTGGATTCCTAGCAGCCGAGTATTATGGACTATTGTTTTTGATTATTTTAATGATATTTAGTGTCGTGACAGCTACCCAGTTAATTGCGAGATTAGTAGATCGAGGATCTATGGCTTATCTTTTATCTACATCCACTTCTAGAAGTCAAATTGCTATAACACAAAGCATTATTTTAGTTCTGGGCCTGGTTACCATCACATTATTTTCGATCCTTCCTGTTCTATTAGGAGCGAACTGGATCATTGAAGATGCCGATATTAATATTTTGCGATTTATTGAAATGAATATTGTTGGATTTCTATTGTTTTTTGTCATAAGTGGATACTCCTTTTTATTTTCATGTATTTTCAATGACGAAAAACGTGCACTCGCAATCTCTGGTGGCTTATCTATTATCTTTTTTGCCATTAATCTCGTAGCAAAAATGAGTGAGGATTTTGAATGGTTAAAGAAATTTACTATTTTCTCAGCCTTTCAACCGACTGAAATTGCAAAAGGAACCGTTGATATTTTACCAGTCTCAATCGCATTGGGAGGAACAGGAATTGCATTATTTGTCATTGCCATTGTTATATTTAAAAAGAGAGATTTACCATTATAGTGTTTTGAACATATGATCTGTTCATGAATGGAACAGGTCTTTTTTTATTAGGATCTTTTCTTAAACACGTCAATAGGTAAAGCTAAATGGCGCAGTGTCCTTGATTCATTAGATGAAGAACAAATCACGAAGGTAAGAAGGTAAATGTCTTTCATTCATGTTATAAAGGACATACCTTAAAAATTGAACAAAGTCCTTGATCATTACCTGAAATTGCTCATCAAAGAGCTTCAGCATGAAAATAGCCTAGCAGAAATGAAAGGATTTTCTTACAATCATAGCGAATGAAAAGGTAAGTCATTGTTAGAAGGAGGCTATATCCTTGCTTTTTCACTTTAGCGAAGAACCGAATATTCGTGTTTTTTCACCAAGACCATCCGCGTCCTTCCCTGAACTGGCCCCAGCTGTTTGGGCAATCGACAGGGAGCATGCTTCACATTATTATTTTCCACGTGATTGTCCCAGAGTGATTTATAGTAAAGGAGCTTGTACAGAGGTTAGCGATATTGAGAAGTTTTTTTCAGATACCAACGCTGACAAGATAATCGTCGTTGAAAATCAATGGCTAGAACAAATTAGGAATACGACATTATATGTTTATAGCTTTTCGGAGGAAGGGTTTGAACTATTCGATCAGGTAGCAGGCTATTATGTGTCGCATGAGGAAGTTGTTCCGGAAAAAATAGAGCCAATAACTGACCTCATAGGTAAGCTTGTAAATGAAAAAGTAGAATTACGGTTTACACCAGATTTACATCCTATTCGTAATCGAGTTATTGCATCTACACTAGATTTTTCTATTATTCGGTTTAGAAATGCTGGGAAATTACCAAATAGATAAAAACAGGAGAGAGATAAGAGTGAATCCTATTGTCGATCAGTTAACACAGTGGAAAGATTATTTAGAGAAAATAAAAGAGGGAACCCATGAGGAATTTTTTCAGCCGATTAGTGAGGGGAAATGGTCAATAGCAGCAATAATTACTCACATTATGTTTTGGGATCGTTTCTTTTATGAAGAACGTTTGCCAAGCATGATTGAGGGGGGGAGTTTAGCCGGAATCACTGCAGAGGATGTAGAGGAAATGAATAAAGATGCTGAAAGCTATGCTCACTCTGGGATCAGTTTATACGAAATTATTGATGGAGCCATTAAGCAGAGAACAAGACTTGTGGAGAACTTGCGCCAACTAGATTTATCGAAAAGTTTCATTATTAATGGAAATCAGCACAATCTGGAGTCCTATATGAAAGGGGAATATGAGCATGATCTCCACCATTTAAAACAACTAAAGGAGTTAGGGAAATGAAGAATTGGGTAGGTTCAGCAGGTGTTTGTGTCAATGCACAAGGGGAATTATTAATGGTACTCCAGGGAAAACCTGAGGAAGAGAAAAAATGGTCTGTGCCTTCAGGAGGACAGGAGAGGGGGGAAACACTGGAGGAGTGCTGTAAGAGAGAGGTATATGAAGAAACGGGATATGAAGCAGAAATTATAGATAAATTATTTGTTAAGCATACAGAATTGGACGGTTATAACATTGAGGTACATTACTTTTCTATAAGGATTGTAGGAGGGAAGGCAGTAATCCAGGATCCTGATCAATTAATTCATGAAATCGCATGGGTGGCGAAAGATGCCTTGAAGGAAATAGAATTAGCCTTTCCTGAGGATCAGGATTTTCTTTTACACCAAATGGAGAATGTTGATCTACTAAAAAAATAATCACTTCTACTAGTTATTGTTTTTTCGAAATTGAAAAAGGGCTAATAGTTAGCCCTTTTTCAGATAAATATTAATGCAAGATATGCATATAAATCCAAGGAGAAATACAGAATGATGTAATCGCTGCTAATACCATGCAAACGCTAGAAACGGCCCCTGTTGCACTGCTAAGCTCCAGTGCCTTCGAGGTTCCTGCTCCGTGTGAGCTTGTACCAAGTAATACGCCTCTTGCAATTTCACTCTTAAAGCCAAAGATACGAATAATCCAAGGTCCAAGGATCATGCCGATAATTCCTGTCATAATTACAAACACTGCAGTGATGGTAGGAACTCCTCCTATTTTAGATGAAACTCCCATTGCAATAGGAGTGGTGATCGAATAGGGGATAATACTTGTAACCAATGTTTTATTTAACTGTACAAGCCATGAAATACTAAATGAAGCAAGAATAGACATCATACAACCAAGTAACACACTAAATAAAATTTCACGTAAATATTTTTTTAAAATAGGATAATAACGATAAAGTGGAATGGCTAAGGCAACTGTCGCCGGCTGCAGTAACTTAGTTAGCCACTTTGCTCCGGAATTATAAGAATCATAACTAATATGAAAAAGTGCTAGGACAAATATGATTAATATGGGTGCCAGCAATAGCGGAGAGAAATATACTTTCTTCTTTTTTGTATACCACCATTTCGCTCCCCAATAAATACTAGCGGTGAGAATTAAGAATAGTAGGATCAGCATTTTTTATTTTCCCCTCCTTTTGTTTGGCCATTTTTTCAGCTAACAATCCTGAACAAATCATCACAATAGCGGAACTAATAACGATAACTGCTATTATTTTAAGTCCATTATCCATTAATAGATGTTTATATTGAATGATTCCAACAGCTGAAGGAACGAAGAAAAGGAGCAACTCAGCAACTAACCAATTTCCTCCAACTTCAATCCACTTTAGCTTTACGACTTTCGTTTGTAATAAAATAAATAATATAACTAATCCCAAAATACTACCTGGAATGTTGAGATGAAGCCATTCTGAGACTTCTCCTAGTATATAAGTAAAGATACAAAGGATCATTATTTGAAGACAACCAATAAATATTTTTTTCATATTGTACACCCTTCTAGTGAAAAAATTTCCCTCTAATAAAGTGTACATCGGGTAATGCTATAGGTAAAATGAATATATAGAATAATAGTCATTCTCAAAAGTTATAAGAGGTGTACCAAAAGTGGACATTCAACATTTAAATTACTTTGTAGCTGTGGCTACAGAAGGAAATTTTACGAAAGCTGCTCAAAAGCTATATGTGTCACAACCATCGATAAGTAAAATGGTGAAAAATCTTGAGGATGAACTTGGTGTCATTCTATTTGATCGAACGGGTAAGCATGCAAAGCTGACAGATGCTGGTGAAAAAATTCTCGTTCAAGCGCAAAATATTATTAAATCCTTTCAAAACTTGCGATCGGAATTAGATGATTTAATGCAGTTAAAAACAGGAATCATTCATATTGGTTTACCTCCAATGGTGGGGTCACGCTTCTTCCCTAAGGTAATACAAGCCTTTCACCAACAATATCCGAATATAACTGTACAGCTTGTTGAAGATGGGGCTAAAAAAATTGAAAGAGATGTTGGCAATGGTACACTAGATCTAGGAGCCGTTGTTTTACCGATAAATGAAGATCAGTTTCATACTTTTTCATTTGTAAATGAGAAGTTAATGGTTGTTACTCATCCTTCCCATCCACTTAGTAAAAGAAAACAACTCCAGCTCGTTGATTTAGAGGCTGAACCATTTATTTTATTTGCTAAAAATTTTGCCCTACATGATCGAATTATAATGGAATGCGTGCGGAAAGGATTCCATCCAAATATTATTTATGAGAGTTCACAATGGGATTTCATTAGTGAAATGGTTGCCGCTAATAATGGGGTGGCGCTTCTTCCTGAAACGATTTGTAAACAAATTGGCCATGACAGGGTCTCACGTATTCCGCTGATTGATCCAGTGATTCCTTGGCATTTAGGAATTATATGGAGAAAGGATCGATATTTGTCATTTGCAGCAAGAGAGTGGATTCGTTTTACACAAATGTTTATGATGAGAGAGAAGAGTCAATAAAATAGAAGTGTAAAGGTAGGCATATAGGAGGGAATTTAAGAAAATGGCAAATGAAATGGAGCCAATAAATACAGAAGAATTAAAAACAAGAATGGAAAGAGCAAAAAAGCATTATTCGAATAAAAAGCTTTGGGACAAGCTGAAAAGTGTTGGAAAAAAAGCAGGTGGCATAGTAGTATATGCCGTACTTTTACTGTACTACACTTTACAAAAGCCAAGTGTGCCTGTAAAAACTAAAGCAATGATTATTGGAGCGCTTGGTTATTTTATTTTACCTATAGATTTAATTCCAGATTTTATTACAGGAGTAGGTTATGTAGATGATTTAGGTGCACTTGGAGCAGCTATTTTACAAGTCGCCACTCATATTGACCAAGATATTAAGGATAAAGCCAAAAACAAATTATCTACTTGGTTTGGAGAAGATATTGATACTTCATCCATTGATGAAAAATTAATTAACTAATTTCTAGTATACGGGTGCTTGTCATTAAAGCATTGCCACTAATTTAACCGTTGTTTTTTGCGAAAGAATTATCACTATCCATTTCCTGTTTTCTTTAACAATTTTAGCAATGATTAAAAAATAAAAGCCAGATGATCTGTTTATACGGTATACTGTCTTTAGTCTTGTTCGTATAAGAGGCAATCTAGGTTTCTTGGTCATATATGGAGGAAAAAATGGGAGAGTTTATTCAATCAATCTTAAATTTTTTAACTGACCTTGGTTATTTTGGGGTCGCTCTAGGTCTCATGATTGAGATTATTCCAAGCGAAATCGTGTTGGCTTATGCTGGATATCTCGTTTCACAAGGACATATCAACTTTGTCGGAGCCATTATAGCTGGTGTAATCGGTGGAACGATCGCACAACTTTTTATTTATTGGATTGGAGCATATGGTGGTAGACCTTTCTTGAAAAAATATGGTAAATATATTTTTATTCATGAAAGGCACATTGATATAGCCGAAGATTGGTTCAATAAGTATGGATCAGGAGTAATCTTTACTGCGAGATTTATACCTGTTGTGAGGCATGCTATTTCGATTCCAGCAGGTATTACGAAAATGTCTCTGAAAAAATTTACTATATATACAACGCTAGCAATCATTCCTTGGTCCATTTTATTCGTCTATTTAGGTGATAAACTGGCTTCGAATTGGAAACATGTGGATGAATTTGCAAAGCCGTATATTCAACCAGCAATGATCATTGCAATTGGGCTAATCATGTTATATTTCATATATAAGTGGATAAAAAAACAAAAAAATAAATAAGCATATTTGGGCCGTTTGAACTGCACCCTGTCAAGTAGACAGTATAAAAAAATAAAATTAGGCAATGGCCTTAGTTCGATATTCTATCGGGCTAAGGCCATTAAATTTGGCTTGTAAACGGTCTTGATTATAAAACTTTATATAATCTTTGATATCCTTTTGAAGCTCCTCAAAGGATTGATAATGATGAAGATAATATCTTTCTACTTTCAAAGTCCCCCAGAATGATTCCATGCATCCATTATCAATACATTTTCCTACTCTAGACATACTGTGGATAAGATGGTTTTTTTCGATTATCCTTTTAAATCCATTTGATGTATATTGAAAGCCACGGTCACTATGAATTAAACGTTGCTCATCATGTAAAGGATTCTTCGTTAAGGCACCTTTGATGGTTTTAAAGACTAAATTATTATCATTTCGATGTCCCAATACAAAGGATACGATAGAATTGTCATACAGGTCTAAAATAGCGCTTAGATAGGCCTTTTGACCATTCCCATATTTTAATTCTGTTATATCAGTTACCCATTTTACATTTGGGTGTACTGCCGTAAATTCTCGGTTCAAGATATTCTCTTCCACGTTATTATCAGATGGGCGATGATCCCATTTCTTTTTCCGTCGTATCTTTGATTGTAGGCCAACTAATCGCATTAAACGATGAATTCGTTTTGTGTTATAATGCTTATTCATTTTCCGATTGAGATTCATGGTAATACGTCGATAACCGTATATTCCATCCACCTTTTGATAAATCGCTTTAATTTCTTTAAGTAATCCGCGATTTTCGCGTTCCTGATCCGTTTCCTTTCGATTGACCCATTTATAGTATGAAGACCGATTGGTATGACTTATTGTACAAAGGAGCTGAATAGGGTAATTCATTCTTTCATTTAATTCCCGTATTGCACAATAAGCGACTTCATTCCGAACCTTGCTTAGTACCGCCTTCTTTCGATTTCCTCCAACTTTTTTAAAAAAGCATTTTCAGCTTCCAATCGATAATTTTTTGCTTCTAATTCCTTAATCTTTATCCTTAATTTCTCTTGTTCTGACATTTCTTCTTGAGGTTTCTTTCTTCCACGGTGATCCCGTAGGGACTCTGGTCCATCTGCTTCATATTTTTTTGTCCAACTGTATATTTGCTGGTAGCTAATTTGGAATTTCTTCATGACAGCTGAATAGTCATGGCCATTCTTTATACAAAAATGAACTGCCTCCACTTTCTCCTGGAAAGACAATTTTCTAGAATGAATCATAAGGGATTCCCCCTGACTTGTTTGTCTCGTTTCCTTATGATTATTATAGTTCTTTATCCAACCCCTGAGGGCGCCACGGCTCACTTTATGCCTTCTACATATTTCCAACATGGAATAATCACCAGATATATAGTCTTGAATTGCCCTTAATCTTATTTCATCCGAGTATTGTTTCCATCTGCGTGATTCCTTTAAACCATCAATACCATATAATTCATATTTATCTTTCCAGCTATGGAGTGTGGATTTAGATATTTTATATTCTTTTATCAAACTGCTGGGGCTCATTTCCCCCTCTATGTATTTCATTAAAATTTGATATTTCTCCTCGGTAGAATATTTACTTCTTTTTGACATAAAAAATCCCCCTAGAGTAACGACAGATTTTTGTTTTTTCATCTGTCCACTTTAAGGGGAGCATATCAGTCTATCTAGATTGGCCTTTTTTATGTTTGCTAAAAGGACTTTTTAAAGAAGATACAGAATTCATAGTATAAGCATAACATTTAAAGGAGTGGATTAAAGATGAGTACAAGCCAAATAAGGGATCTTTTATTTTCGGAATTATACGTAGCTGTACGGACAACTAAGGAGCTGTTGAAGAAAATTACAGAGGAGGATTTTTCCTTTCAACCGAATGATAAAATGCGGAGCTTATTGGAACTAGCCAATCATTTAGTGCAGATTCCTTTCATAGATCTTGCAATTGGACAAGAAAAAAGTGAGGAAGAGATTCGAGAATTGGAAAAGAAATTATATTCTAATGATGTACATGAGCTGGGAACAGTGATGGAAACAGGCTTTAATGAACTTAAAAATTATTATGAATCGATGTCAGAAGAAGAATTCGTTGGTAAGGTGACTAAGCCGTTTTATTTTACTCCTGATATGGAAGGACATACGCAAGCAAAATGGTTGATTGAAATAACTACACATGCCTTTCACCACCGCGGGCAGCTATTTAACTATTTGAAGGAATTAAATAAAGAGGTAAATATGTTTGATTTATATTAGGCTAAACATTAAGAGGGTTGACTATTTATTAATAGACAACCCTCTTTTTATATAAAATGGGGGGACCATTTTATTCTTAGCATGATTTCAATAATGATGTACGCTGATTACTATGTTTACTTATTCATAGGCTGTTTTTAAATAGCTGAAATGTTTGAGAAAAAAAGACCTATTAAAAAGAGATGTGAACTATAGATAAGGTGACATGTCATTTAATTTATTGTTGAGAGAATTTCCAACGTTTATGGAGTAAGTCTTCAATGGAATGAGCAATCTTCATTTTATCCCTTTTCTGGAGTGCCTTTTTTATGGACTGTACTTCTAACTTTGTGACGGAAAGCCCAAAATACTTCGCTAATGTTTTTTCTACATTTGCACCATTCAACACTTCTGCTGTTATTGGTTGTATTTCTTTGGTTTGCTCCATGTAAATCCCTCCTAAGCTTTCTCTTTAAGCTAATGATAAAGGTTAATGTTTAAATTACAATGAAGATTTTTTTAAGACATTATTAAGATTATTAATAAAAAGTGACATGTTCCTCATACTTTTACAAATACTATAAAATATTGGGTGAAAATATATTGGAATAGAGAGTATAGTGCAATATTTCTGAATGCAACCCTTTCCATTGTGAATCGGAAACTTTTATGTTTTAATTTGAAAGGAGTTTAATTCACTGGTGTTATTTTTAAAGTCGATAAAGAATTTCATCATGCGTTAAACTTGAAAAAATTAGAATATGTATGTAACATCACTTGCATTTATTATATTAATAAAATATTTAATGGGGAAGGATGGAAGGGGGTCTTCATTCCGCCATTGTATGTTGTACGCAAGGTGAGAAATACATCAGAATGGAGGAAAAAAGATGAAGTATATCATTTCTATCATCGGTTTGCTGGTTGTTTTGGGACTAGCACTTATAGCGAGTAATAATCGTAAAAAGGTTCATTATAAACCGATCATTTTAATGATTGTGATTCAAATTGCATTAGCCGCATTATTATTAAATACAAAATTTGGATTAATATTAATTAAAGCAATTGCAGAAATATTTACAAAGCTATTAGAATACGCAGGAGAAGGGATTTCTTTTGTATTTGGTGGATTAGCGAATAAGGGAGAAGCCCCCTTTTTCTTAACAGTATTACTTCCAATTGTTTTTATTTCTGTTCTAATAGGGATATTCCAATATTTAAGAATTCTCCCTTTAATCATGAAGGGAATTGGATTATTATTAAGCAAAATAAATGGTATGGGTAAATTAGAATCATATAATGCTGTTGCGTCTGCTATGGTAGGACAGTCTGAAGTATTTATAACAGTGAAAAAACAATTAGATCATCTGCCTGCACACCGCCTTTATACATTATGCGCATCAGCTATGTCGACCGTGTCAATGTCTATTGTAGGGGCATATATGACAATGATTGAACCAAAATATGTAGTTACGGCACTTGTTATCAATTTATTTGGTGGATTCATTATTGCTTCTATCATTAATCCATATAAGGTAGAAGATAAGGAAGATATATTGGAGATTCAGGAAGAAAAACAAAGCTTCTTTGAAATGTTAGGAGAATATATTCTCGATGGGTTTAAAGTAGCCATTATTGTTGGTGCTATGTTAATTGGGTTTGTTGCTTTAATGGCAGCTATTAATAGTGTGTTTGACTTGATCTTTGGCATTTCATTTCAGGATATCCTTGGATACATTTTTTCTCCAGTTGCCTTTATTATGGGAATCCCATGGTCGGAAGCGATTAAAGCAGGAGGAATTATGGCTACAAAGCTTGTGACCAATGAATTTGTTGCCATGATTGATTTAACCAAAATCCAGTCAAGCTTTAGCCCAAGATCTATTGGGATCATTTCAGTGTTCCTTGTATCATTTGCAAACTTCTCATCTATTGGCATTATAGCTGGAGCAGTGAAAGGGCTTAGCGAGAAGCAAGGAAATACAGTTGCCAGATTCGGATTAAAATTATTGTATGGTGCTACTTTAGTTAGTATCTTATCTGCGATAATAGTCAGTTTTGTTTTATAATTTAGGCTCTTTTCTCAAACATTGTTGCTATTTAAGTAAAGTTATAACTATTAAATATCGACTGAGGATCGCTACAAGTATCAATTTACTGAGAAAGAGCTGCAATCTCCATTAAGTACCGCTAGAATCCTTTATTGGGAGTAAAAGCCGGCAGTTGGGCTTTTACAAAAGCAATAAACTTTACGAAAACATCCATAATTTAAAAGTCTCATTTGTATTAGAAATTTTACAAATGAGCCTTTTTTATTCTCCTAATAAATTCAGACTTTCGTTCTTCCTCATTCATTGGTAGACTTTCTTATAGAGGAGTATTTTCTAACGAATGATCAATATCATTAATGAATGGAGATTCATATGAAAAATATATTGGTTGTAGATGATGAACGAGAAATTGTCAATTTAATCACCATCTATTTGCAAAATGATGGGTTTCAAGTGTTAAAGGCATATAATGGTGTTGAAGCTTTACAGATCATTACGAATCAACAGGTAGATTTGATGATACTGGATATTATGATGCCTGAAATGGATGGAATAGAATTATGTCGTACGATTAGGGAAAAAAATCAAGTTCCTATTATTATGCTAAGTGCAAAAGGTGAGGATATGGATAAAGTTCTTGGGTTAATGACGGGAGCAGACGACTATATGATCAAACCTTTTAATCCATTGGAATTAATGGCTAGAGTGAAATCCCTGCTTAGACGCTCTTATCAATATAAATTGGAGACACAATCGACAGAAAGTGAAATCATTAAAATAAATTCACTTGAAATCAATCGTGCGTCCCATCAAGTATTAAATAATGGCTTCCCGATAACTTTAACAGCAAAGGAATTTGATATTTTATATTTACTTGCGAGTCATCGTGGTCGAGTGTTTAGTACGGAGGAGATATTTGAAAGGGTATGGGTGGAAAAATACTTTGCATCAAATAATACAGTCATGGTTCATATTAGTCATTTAAGGGACAAGCTTGAAAAAGAATTAGGATATAAACTGATTAAAACAGTATGGGGAGTGGGGTATAAGATTGAGGAATAGATTTGTCAATCAAATACAGGGAAAGATCATGCTTCTGATTTTAAGCAGTTTATTGTTATCAGTTATTACAGAGGCAATCCTTTTTTTTATTTTATATATTTTGAAAAACATGTCTGTGATTCCTTATCGATTTTTATATAGTTTATATCGTTTTGACCAAAAGTATGGATATTTTTATATAACGGTTATTATCTTTTTCCTTCTATTTTTCTTATTTGTCCTCTTACTTAGCAGAGCTTGGGGGAAGGACTTTTATAAGGTATTACTTGGGACTAAGAAAATTTCTGAAGGGGAGTTTGATTTCCAAGTCCCTGTGTATTCGAATAATGAGCTTGGAGAGATGGCAGGAAATATCAATCGGATTTCTGAACAATTACATCAATCGATCCAGGAAGAACGTAGGGCTGTTCAGGCCAAGAACGAGTTAATCACTAATGTCTCTCATGATTTACGGACCCCTCTTACATCAATTATGGGCTATTTGCGTTTAATTGAAGAGGATAGGTATAAGGATGAAGTAGAGCTTCGTTATTATGTAAATATTGCTTATGAGAAAGCAATGAACCTTGAAAAGATGGTCAGTGATTTATTTGAATATACTAGGGTGAATTTCGGTGCCTTACGTCTAAATAAAACGGAAATAGATCTTATTCAACTATTGTCACAGATCACCTCTCAATTTATTCCGCTTCTTGAGGAAGTTGGATTGGAAGTAGCATTAGTTACTAAGGATGAAAATATGATGATTAAGGCTGATCCTGATAAATTAGTGAGGGTGTTCGATAATCTAATATCTAACGCGATGAAGTATGGAGAAAATGGTAAGAAAATCATAATAAGAGCGAAAAAAATAGACAATTTTGCCGTGGTTGAAGTGATTAATTACGGAAATCCGATTCCTTCGGTTGATCTTCCATACATCTTTAACCGTTTCTATCGTGTAGAGAAATCTCGCTCACTAGATACAGGAGGAACTGGCTTAGGTCTTGCGATTGCTAAAAGCATCGTCGATCTTCATGATGGGAAAATTGAAGTAACAAGTAATGAAATCGAAACGAATTTTAAAATTACTTTACCTTTAGATCAAATCGCCTATATTGAGTAGGTGATTTTTTTTTATTCTTCTATTACGCAAAAGATGGAAGCGAATATGTCTGTAATTAGTAAAAAAAGGCAAAGATAAATTCAGGAATAATCTACCTTATCTTCATTCTTAAGAAACTTTTAAGAAATTATTACAATGCACTTAAACAAAATAGGGTAGATTGAAAAGACACATTTCTCATAATGGCATGAACAGGAAATGATTTTCAGTTAGAAGAATTTAAGGGGAGAGCAATAAGTGAAGAAGTTTATTTTATTATGTTTCGTCTTATTTTTAACCGGTATTTTATATAAGTATTCCGATGGTATTAAAGATCGCATAAAGGAAATATCCGTATCATCAAGCGAACAATTAATTAATGGGGAAGCGGGAGTCTTGATGGATGAAAATAGTGGTGAGATCCTTTATGCAAAAAATGCAAATGAACGTTTATTCCCAGCAAGTACCACAAAAATACTAACCGCTTTAATTGCTTTGAATAAAGGAAATATAAATGATACTGTCCATATAGGAGATGAAGTAACATTAAGGGAACCAGATGAAAGCTCTGCTGGACTAAAACCTGGCCAAAGTCTTTCTCTAAAAGTATTATTGAGAGCAATGCTCCTACCTTCCGGGAATGATGCTGCAAGAAGTGTAGCAGTATATGTTGCCAAAAAAGAGAGTAATAATCCACAAATGTCATCAAAAGAGGCTTTAGATTATTTTGCACAACTAATGAATCAGGAAGCAAATAGGCTAGGAGCGAAACATTCACATTTTGTTAATCCTCATGGACTTCATAACCCTAATCACTATTCAACAGCTAAGGATTTAGCCCTTATTGCAAGAGAGGCTAGAAGGAATTCTGAATTCCGTGAAATAGTTAGTGAGGAGATGTATAAGGATGCTAACCATACTTATTACAATCGTAACGAACTAGTGAATCGAGGTAGTCAAAATTATTACCAAGGAGCTAATGGCATTAAAACAGGTTTCACTGATCAGGCAGGATATTGTTTAGTTTCATCTGCTTCAAGAAATGGGAAAAATCTTATTGCGGTTGTTTTACATTCAACCAATTCGGATGTTTGGAGTGATTCAACGGCTATGCTAGAGTATGGTTTTGAGGAGAAGTATGCAAGTAAGTGAGGGAACTTCTCCTCTATCCTTTATTTTGTTTCGCTATCAACCCATGGTTCAAATGAAAATGGTATACCAATCATCCGTGCAGTCAACTCTTCATAGGACACTAGATCCTTTTTAGAAAGATCTTTTAATGAATGCTTTCCCATTGCTCGTAGAGCCATTTTCATTTCTTCTACACTTGCTGTTAGAAATTTTTCTGCAGATGCTGCCCCTTCTTCAAGATCAAATTGATTTTTATATTTCCCTTGATTCCAAACGACTTGAGTAGGAGGTTCAAATGGAAGTGGTTTCGTTGATTGGCTATGTGAAACAGTAAATAACATAGCTGATCCAATATATACCGCATCTGCGCCGAGTGCTAACACTTTTAGAAAATGCCCTGGTACGAAGAGTCCTCCAGATACAATTAAGCTAACTTGTCCCTTTATTTGCTTTTTTTCAAAATGATTCGCAGCTCTAACAACCGCATGTAGGGTTGGGATACCAAAGTCATCAGATAAAATCGGAGGGGCACCGTGTGTTGCTGCTTGACCACCATCTATGGCAATATAATCAACACCTAGTTCAATTAAATGGTCAATATCTTCTTCTATTTTCCCCCCTGCCCCTATTTTAGCTCCAATCGGAACACCTCCGGAAATATTTTTCAGTTCCTCAATCAGTTCCTTTAGATTTTCTAGAGTTTGATTTTGAAAAAAATGTTCATAAATTACAGCATCCTCATTTTCTTTGAGCCCCATAATGTTACGAGCTCGACCTGTGAGGTTTTTAGGAGAGATTTTTCCTCCCATACCGACTAGAGCCCCTTGTCCTAATTTAATTTCAATCATGTCTGCACGCTTAATCAAATTTTCTTCTTTTGACCATTCAGTTTTAGAGAATTGCAATATGTATTTACCTGCAGCGTCCAATTCCTCTGGTAAAATACCTCCTTCACCGGAATTAATGGCTGTACCTGTATTTTTCGCTGCTCTAGCTAGCGCGATTCTAACCTCTTCACTTAAGGCGATTCCATAGGCCATTCCACTAATAATAAGAGGGATTTTAAGCTTAAGAGGTTTTTCTGCTTTAGGTCCAATTGTAACTGTTACGTCCACCTCTTCCTGTCCATCGATGGGGAATGGCAATGTCTGTGCTGGGATAAATGTAATCGGATCGAAATGAGGCCATTTTTTTGAGGAACCTAGCGGTCGATGTAAAACATCTCCAGTTTCAGCACGAAGGCTATTTTCTAGAACATTTTGAATCCCCATATGCTTGAAACCAGGTAGCAGTTCCATAAGATTTTCTTGATAACTATCAGTTAAAATGATCTTTCCAATCTTTTTAACTAGACGTCTCATTATCCAGCGCCAAAAAAGGAGCAGAATTATAAGAACGATAACGGTTAATAAGATCATTCCATCTGCCAAAAGAGATAGTAGGTTTGGCATATCTTCTTCTCCTAGTTCTAAAGAATAAGTATAAGCACTTTTTATTATTTACTAAGAAATGAAAATTATAGTTGTAAATTAACTAATTAAAGGATTTTGGTGAATAAATTGGAAGGAAAGAAGAATCCTAACTATGATGGAGATCGACCTGGTTATTGGAGGGACAAGTTTGATTCGTAATGTAAGCAAGCTACTTAAGAAGACGATGATCAAGGATCATCATGATCAAAAAAAACAGATTTCTAAACCTCAGGATTGTCTGGTAGCGGATTTTCAGCAAAATGTCCAAGCACTCCAGTCGATATATGAAAATAGTACAGATGTGGTTTTTCGTTCCTTTTTTCTTTTTGGAAAAATACGGGCGATGATTATCTATATTGAAGGTTTATCAAATACTGATGGGATTGAAGAATATGTACTTTCGCCATTAATGAAAGAAGAGAATTTAGAGACAATTTCTACAGAATTACTGGAGTATCGAATACCTATTGCAAAAGTGAAACGGGCGGAATTGCTAGCAGATTGTATTGAATCAATATCTACCGGAAACCCAATTTTACTCTACGAAGGAGAAGTGAACGCATTTTCTTTAGGGTTAGCTAAATGGGAAAAGCGAAGTATTGAAGAACCTGTAGCAGAATCGGGCATTAGGGGACCAAGAGAGGGGTTTAATGAATCTTTAGGTATTAGCACATCACAGCTAAGAAGAATCATTAAAAGCCCAGCTTTAAAAATCCAATCAATCATTATTGGAAAATATACGAGAACAACGGTAGCTATTGCGTATATTGATGGACTTGCTAACAAAAATTTAATTGAAGAGATAAGCAATCGCTTGAAGAAGATTGAGATTGATGGAATTTTAGAAAGTGAGTATATAGAAGAATTAATTGAAGATTATCCATTTTCACCTTTCCCCCAGGTACTGTCAACAGAACGACCGGATATTGCCTGTGCCAACTTATTAGAGGGTCGTGTAGTTATTTTAATTGAAGGTACTCCTTTTGTATTGATAGCACCAATATCTTTTTTTAGTTTATTACAGTCTCAAGAGGATTATTATCAAGGATTTTTGGTAGGGACATTAATACGTTGGCTCCGTTATTTATTCCTTGCTATCTCGCTCTTATTACCTTCTCTCTATGTAGCAATTACGACGTTCCATCAGGAAATGGTACCGAGTGACTTACTCCTTAGTGTTGCAGCAGCAAGGGAATCGGTTCCTTTTCCTGCTTTAGTAGAGGCGTTAATGATGGAAGTTACTTTTGAAGCGCTTCGAGAAGCAGGGATTCGTTTACCTAAGCAGGTCGGTGCTGCTGTTAGTATTGTTGGAGCACTTGTTATAGGACAAGCCGCCGTACAAGCTGGGTTAGTATCGGCACCAATGGTGATTGTCGTTGCTATTACCGGAATTGCCTCGTTTATGATCCCACGCTATATTGCTGGGATTGCTATACGAATGATTCGTTTTCCAATGATTGTCCTTGCTGGTATTTTCGGCTTGCTAGGAATTGTTATGGGACTAATAGCGATAGCCATTCATTTATGTACCATCCGCTCCTTGGGTGAGCCTTATTTAGCTCCGATTGCACCTCTGAAAAGCAAAGAATTAAAGGACGTATTGTGGAAATCTCCTTTATGGATGATGGACCAACGACCACATTTTACTGGATCATATAATAAATATCGTCAACCTACAGATCAATCACCGAATCCAAATAGGGGAGGAGAAACGGAGAATTAGTATATCACATCCCATTTTGGAAGGAGAAAGTCATTTGATGAGAGGTATCATATACTTGGCTCTATTTGGTGGATCCCTTCTTTTATTGTCGGGTTGCTGGGATCGAGTAGAAGTAAATGATTTAGCTATTATCACAGCAGCGGCTATTGATAAAAAAGAGGATGATCGCATTGAACTGTCTCTCCAAGTGTTTATCCCAAGAGCTATGAGCAGTGGAGGAGGGCAGGGAGGCGGTGGTGGAAGTGGTGAGCCAGTAACGTTTGTATCATCTTACGAAGGGAAGAATTTAGCCGAAGCTCTTTCAAAACTTCAGACAGAGTTACCTAGAAAAGTTTTCTGGGGACATTGTCATATTTTTATCTTTGGGGAAGAAGTGGCGAGAGAAGGGATACAAGATCATTTAGATTTTTTGCTACGTCATCCACAGCCTAGGGAGAGGGCGTTTGTATTTGTTAGTGATGGAAAGGCAAGACCATTGACAGAATTGCAAACACGTTTGGAGAATTTTTCCGCAGAGACCATTCGCCGTCAGGCAAACTTAGGAGTGGGATTAAAGACGACGATGCAAAAGTTAGATGAAATGCTATCAAGTGAAGCTCAAGCAGCTGCTCTCCCTTTTATTAAACTATCTACAGAAAAAGGCACACAAAGTGATTATCAATATCCACATATTGTAGGTACAGCTGTTTTTAAAAAGGACAAAATGGTTGGTACGCTATCCTTAGCTAAAACAAGAGGAGTCATTTGGTTGAAAAATGAAATAGAGGAATACACAGTAACGTTGAAACCTAAAAACATAGATGGAGATATATCGCTTAATCCGGTCTCTACTCATGTCGCAATGATTCCCCATATTTATAATGATGAGTGGGAAATGGATGTAAACATTAGAACGGAGGGAGCAGTTGTACAAAATAGCACAACAATGGACCTTACTAATCCTAGCTCCATTCGATTAGCGGAAATTGCATTTCAGAAGGATATTAAACATCGAATTGAATCGACAATTCACGAATTACAGCAAGAGTTAGATACCGATATTTTAGACTTTGCCAAGGAATTTCATCATAAATATCCGAAACATTGGAGGAGTGTTAAAAATCGTTGGGATGAAATTTTTCCACAAGTAAAAGTAAATGTAAATGTTAAAGGGAATATACGGAGACAGGGGAATATAAACGAATCAGTTAAAAGTAGAGAAGAGAGGTGAGGGAAACTGAGATGGGGTGCATTTGCTATAACTACATTAATTGTTTTGGTCATCATTGTATTTCAGAAGTCTCAACTAAAGAAGAAACCTAAGAAAGATAAGTTTGCATTTTTTATCCTTTTATTTATTGGCTGGATGCTATCCATGTTTGATTTATCAAATATGAGTGGCCCGATCACATGGGTTACTGCAATTTTTAGACCAATCGGTCAGTTCATGGAAGAATGAGTCTGCTTCTGTTTTTCTTGTGGAAAGGAGTTAGTTAATGGAGAAGGGGAAAATAACCTCACTTCAGATGGCATTGCTGATGTATCCTACGATTGTAGCAACTGCTATTCTTGCTGTTCCAAGCTTAACTGCGAAATATGCAAAACAGGATCTATGGATTTCACCAATATTAGCATCAGTGGTGGGTTTATTTACAGTGTATGTAACGTGCAGTTTGAATAAACTGTACCCAAACAAGACAATCATTCAAATGAGTGAAAACATTATGGGTAAAGTTCCAGGTAAACTGATTACATTATTTTTTCTTTTCTTTTATATTCATGTTACTGGACTAATTGTTAGGGATTATAGTGAATTTCTTGTTGGTTCCTTTTTCTTCAAAACACCTATTACGATTATTTCAGGGTCAATGGTATTCCTTTGTGCCTTAGCTGTTCGTGGAGGTATCGAAGTATTAGGTAGAGTAGCTCAATTATTTTCACCGATATTTTGCATTCCTCTTATCATATTAATCATTTTATTAATTCCAGAATTTAGAATAAGTAATCTCTCCCCTATACTGGAGGGAGGCTTTTTCCCAGCGATGAAAGGGGCGATTGTTCCAAGTGGCTGGTTTAGCGAATTTTTTATAATGATTTTCCTTCTACCTTTTTTAAATGAGAAGAAAAAGGGGATGAAATATGGAATGGTAGCAGTTGTGGTAGTTATGCTAACACTAGTGGTAGTTAATCTGACCGTTCAATTAGTTCTCGGGACTACTACAGCGACGAAAGTATATCCTTTGATGAATGTAAGTCGATATATCGGAGTAGGGGATTTTTTTGAGCATTTGGAGTCAATCTCGATGGCGATTTGGATCATGGGTGCCTTTGTGAAAATATCTGTATTCTACTATGCAGTTTCTTCTGGGATAGCACAGTGGTTTAATTTATCAGATTTCCGTTTAGTTATCTGGCCCGTAGCCATCTTGATAGTGGAATTCAGTTTCTGGTCCATTCCTAATATTATGGAATATTCTCGTTTTGATTTTATTGCCTTTCCTTTTTACGCTATTTTCATACAAGTAATTATACCTGTATTTTTACTATTAATTGCGACGATACAAAAGAAAAGGGAAAGTAAAAATATGTGATGAAGTAAACAGAGTATAGTTAATTATGTTACAAAGGGGCAAACAGATGGAGAAAGGAAAAATTTCATCCCTTCAAATGGTGTTGTTAATGTACCCAACCATTCTTGCAACGGCTATTCTTTCGGTACCTAGTGCAACAGCTAAATACGCAAATCAGGATTTATGGCTTTCTCCTATAATTGCGGCAATATTTGGGTTTATAACTGTCTATATCACTACACAATTACATAAAATGTATCCCAGTGAGACTTTTATTCAAATAAGTGATCGTATTATTGGGAAATTTCTTGGGAAGCTGCTTGGCCTTATTATCTTGTTTTTTTACTTATTAAATACTGGGCAAATTGTCCGATCCTATAGTGAATTTATTGTTTCTGCCTTTTTAAGTAAAACACCAATTAGTGTTATTACTGGCTCAATGATTTTACTCTGTGCTTTGGCAGTTTATGGTGGGGTAGAAGTTTTGGGAAGAATGGCTCAATTGATATTTCCGCTATTAATTGTACCACTCTTGTTTTTCACGATATTAATTAGTCCTGATCTTGATTTTGGTAATATTCTTCCCATACTGGAGAAAGGGGTAACCCCTGCATTTAAAGGAGCTGTTGTTCCAGGGGGCTGGTTTACTGAATTTTTCATTATTAGTTTTTTACTTCCCTTTTTAAATGATAAACAAAAGGGAATGAAATATGGCATTTTAGCGGTGGTATACGTTATGCTATCGTTAGTTCTAGTCAACTTAATTGTCCTTTTTGTTCTTGGGACAACAGTGAGTTCAAAGGATTATCCGCTAATGGTGGTAGGACGATATATAAGTATTGGCCAAGTGTTTGAAAATCTTGAATCGTTCATAATGGCAATTTGGATATTAGGAGCATTCGTTAAAATATCAGTTTTTTATTATGTGACGGCAATAGTGACTGCCAATTGGTTGAATGTATCCACTGTTAAGCCGTTAGTATGGCCAATTGGCATTCTGATAGTAGAATTCAGCTTTTGGGCACTTCCCAGTAGGACGGAAGTGGAGCGTTACGATAATTTCACTTTTCCTTTTTATGGTGTACTGATTCAGACCCTAATTCCACTAATCTTATTAGTTATAGCAATAATAAAAAATCGAAAAAAGAAGAATGCATCTACATGATATTGGGTGCAATTATGTACATGCCCTCCATGGTACAATAAGTAATACAAAGGAGGATGGACAAAATGGATGTCAGACAAGTAAAGAGTAAAATTGCTCTCTCATGGAGCGGTGGAAAGGATAGCTGTTTTGCTCTTCAGGAACTAACAAATCAGGGCTTTGAAGTGAGTTGTCTAGTGACTACTGCTCCTAAAGAAACCGGTGTAACGTTCGCACATGGAGAGAGAATTGAACTCATAGAGGCACAAGGAAGGTCTTTAGGAATACCTGTCCATATTATTCATTGTACTTTTGATACATACACAGATGATTTTCGAAAAGAGCTAACTCAATTAAAGGATCGTTACCAGTTAAAGGGAATTGCCTTCGGGGATTTGTATTTAGATGGTCATCGAGAATGGGGAGAAGCTTTAGCTAAGGATACGGGTTTAGAGGCTCTGTATCCTTTATGGATGCAACAAAAGGATACATTACTTGAGCTTTCAAAATTTATTGATTCTGGATACCGAGCTATCGTCATTCGGGTGATGCGCGAAAAATTATCCGATGAGTGGCTTGGAAAACAGCTTGATGGCCAGTTTCTTGAGGATATTCAAAAATATGATATTTGTCCGATGGGTGAGTCTGGAGAGTATCATACATTTGTTTATGATGGTCCATTGTTTCATGAAGAAATTAAGATTCGGGTAGGTAACAAGCTTAAGGAAGATTTATCTAATAGATTAGAAGTTTTCCTTTTAGAATAGTAGTAGAAGAAGCGATTGATTCTCCAATAAAGAATTGATCGCTTTTTTTTGAACTGAAAATGACATTCCGTTCTATAAAAATAGTACAGTGTGTTCGAAAAATATTGAATAATTTATTCAGAAAGTTTACAATACATAGAAAAAGGGGGGCTGCAAATTGAATGTAATTGATATGTCATTTAAACGAACAAGCTATGAGGTAGAAGTAAAATATTCAATTTTATATGAATGTGTTTTAGGGATAGCGATGATTACTTATCCTAAATTAAAGGGGAAATTAGAGAAGTCTGAATCCTATTGGGAGCATTTAAGAAATAGTCTTTCAGAATCATTGGATGCAGAATTGCAATATTGCCAGGAACATAATACTTGGAAAATACTTCTTCAGCTCTTACATACACAGGATTTTGATTCCCTCCCAAGCTTCTTAGCATTTCTAGCAAATGTATCAAACCAACAATTAGTCTATCATGCGCTACCATTTTTAGAAGAATCCCAACAGCATGTTCGAGAGGCTGCCTCAAAAGGTGATAAAGATGCCTTTAGCGAAATGATTTTAGCTAGTAGACAGCATATTTTTTTTCCGAATCTGATTCATTTTATTTCAGAGGTTGATCAAAATGAGTTAAGACGTCACCTCATTTGTTTAATGAATGGGTGGTTCCTTGAAGTTATTGAAAAAGATAAAGAAGAAACAAAACGAATATTGAAAAAGGACTTTGAGGAAAAACAAAGGATGATGAATAAAGTATCCGCCGAGGAATTTGTCCAATGGGCTACAGGAGAGGAATATAAACCGGAAACAAATATAAGTAAGGTACTGCTTATTCCACACTATATTTACAGCCCCTGGACAATTCATGCAAATTTAGAAGGTACGAAAGTCTTTTATTACCCGGTGAGCCAAACAAGTCTTTCTGATGAGCCGGATGTTGCATTATTAGCCCAATTTTATAAGGCTCTTGGTGATGAAAAGAGATTAAAAATAATCAAACTCCTCCATGAGAAGGATCGATCTTTAAAGGAATTAACTGATAGTTTAGGAATTGGAAAAACGACTGTTCATCATCATTTAGTGATTTTGCGGTCTGCACAAATAATTAAGATGAAAGATTCAACTTATTCTTTGGTGCATCATACATTAAGTACGCTAAAACCTAAGCTATTAGAATTTTTACAAGAAGAGGACAATAAGTGAATGAAAAGAGATTATTCTATTACACTATTATTTCTTAGTCAAATAATCTCAACATTTGCTAGTACATTTGGAACATTTTGTATTTCTTGGCTTGTTTATGATGTAACAGGTTCAAAAATGGCGATGGGAGGGCTGTGGCTTGTAAGTATAATCGGCCAGTTAATTGTACAGTTATTTGCTGGTCCATTTATTGATCGCTGGAAACGAATAACGATGATGAAACTATCAGAATGGTTAAGAGTATGTACTTACTTATTCGTTTTTATTTTTTGGGTGCTTAACCAAAACTCAGTAGGGATTTTATATATTTGTTCATTTATCAGTTCGATTGTTGTTTATGATTCAGCAGCAAGTGCCTTAATTCCAAAGTTAGTCAATAGTGATCATCTAGTGAAAATCAATGCAAGAATATCTGGACTCGTTCAGCTGATGAGATTCCTTTCCTTACCTATTGCTGGATTCATAATGGGGAATATAGGAAGTGTGAAAAGTCTACTCCTTATTATAATTTTATATAGCTTTTCTCTAAGTAGTTTATATTTCATTCATGAACCAAAAAGTCGAGTTTCTCGCAAACAAACATGGATGCAACAATTCAAGGCAGGAATCCAGATCTATCAACAGTATAAGATCCTCCTTTTATTAGGGTTATTAGTATCGGTTACTAGTTTTGGAGTTTTTGCCACACAAGCAATGTATCTTCCCTATGTATCTGAAGTATTAGATGGTTCCTCCTTTGAATATAGTCTGTTTGCTGCTGCATTTCCATTTGGTTATATCATTGGGACGTTTATTGTAGGGAAGTTGAAGCAACCAAAAAAATATTTATATGTAGTCATGAGTTCCTCCTTATTTATTGGTGGTTGTACCTATATAGGTTTAGGTTTAACAAAAGCAATCATCGTCGCCTTATTGATTGAGACAATTGCCGGAATCGTCATGCCATTTTGGAATGTTTTTAGTACCACGCTATATCAGCGGCTTGTCCCTGAAACAATTTTAGGTCAGGTGATGTCCGTCCGTTTTCTTTTAACAAAAGCAGTTGTTCCTTTAGGGATTGTTTATGGGACTTTCGTTGCTACAAAAATTAGTCTACCCTTTTTATTTTTATCGATTGGAGGAATTATTTGTTTCGTCTCTGGATTGGGTTTATGTTATCTAGTTATGTATTCTTCAAAACGCGAACATGTAATCCAGTGATTTATGGTATTGGCAAATAGCTGTTCTTCTTTTCATTGTGGGGAATATAAATTTTATAGTGGGATGTGGAAGGAGGATAGATGAAAATTACTCATGTTTGAAATAACAAACATTAACTTAGATCATATAAAAATTAACTCTTCGGATCATGGAAGTTCAATTTCTTTCGGTTCAACAGTGATGATTGGCAAGAGAGTATATGCAAAGAAAAATCAAGCATTTGGTCAAAATGTAGCTGATTCTATCATTCATATTACTCCAGTTAGTATGACTATTGACGATGATATTGAGGATATGTTTAGTAGCAAACATTCGTTATAAAAAACATGGTGTTTGCTAGATTATTCCTTCCTAAAAGGGGGAGATTCGATGATATTTGCTCCAGTTACAATTAACTTTCAAACCTTAAAAGTAAATTCCCTTGATCATTCTGCAGTGTTAAATATGGGAACGAATCAATATTTAGATGTTTTTGTTTCATATAAGAGAAATCAAGGAATTGGTGAACAAAATGGTGATTTTGTTCAAATGCTACTACCAGTTTCAGCGGTAGCTGATTCAGATATTCTCGATTCACCATCGGTCAAAAATAGTCTTATATAAGGCTGTTGCCTTATAGTTTGTTGCCTTTGTAAAAGCCTAACTGCCGGCTTTTACACCCATAAAGGATTCAGCAATTTTAATGGAGTTTGTAGCTCTTTTGAAATGAAAAGCGCAGCGGTCTTCAGATGATAGTTATTTACTAAAACATTACTAAACTGCAAAATTGTTTAAGGAAAGAGCCAATATAAATGACAGAAGCTTTGAGAGTGGTTATCAATGTTCTTTTTCACACCAACAGTTGTAAATATGCTAGGCTTTAAGATTAATTCAGTGGATAATTCATCTGTAATTAATGCTGGCCCCGTTCAAGCCATTGACCAGTTTACTTCATATAAGCGGAACCAGGCATTCGGAGAACAGAATGGGGATTTTTCTTTAATGAATCTCCCCTTATCCTCTGTTGTTGATCCGGATATTAGTGATAGTGCAACTGCCAAAAACAGTTTTATTTAGTATATGGATGTGTAAAAGCACGATAATGAGTGCTTTTACACATGAAATATACTCTCAAGTACAACCAAAGGATCATAATATGGTCTTCCGAATTCGCTACCGGTATAGTAGAATTCAGGATTCTCCAGATAACTAAATAATGTGTTTTCCTTTTTTATTTCCCATTTTAACTGTTCTTCTTCAGTGTCAAACTGATATGATGCGGACCGTGTTGGTGTTTTGTATTTAACAGATATGGAGGCAATCGTTTCTCTATCCTTTAATATAAATATAGTCGGGTCGCCCTTTGAAAAAGCAGTAAACTCTAAGGAATCGAAAGCTGCGCGAACAGTCAAGTGACCTGCGTTTACAACAAGCCCTCTTTCTCTAAAATAATCTTCAAAGGCATCTAAAAAATCCTGAACTTTTTCTTTCAATATCGGTTGAATATTATTCTCCAATAATTTACTATTTAGTTCTTTTATTTTATTTAATTCGAATGTTAATTTTTCTAAATCACTTTTGCTCATGATTATCAAGCTCCTTATGATTGTTAAATATATTTTACCAAAAATTCTCCTCCATGATGTTATTTGTCTCTAATAGAATAGGTTAAGAATAAGAGAACCTTTCATGACACCGAGATAAGAACTACAAACTTCATAATAACACTGAACCTTTTATTAGGAGAAAAGCCGGCAATAGGGCTTTGCAAAGCAACAAACTATCTGAACAGCTTTTGGTTCAAAGGAAACGAGTCTTGAGGCATTGAAAATGATTGCATCTATTTGATACATACTAAATTTTTTTATGTCTATTGGTTCATTATCCATGAGTATGCATAATGTATGAATGGAGGTGGGGAAAGTGGCATATGAAATTCATGTATCAACAGCAAAACGCCGTTTGACATTGTTGAATGCCGGAAGAGTTGTCAAAACCTATCCAATCGGGGGGGGGAAGATGCTGACCCCTACACCTAAAGGGGTATATACAATCATCAATAAACAGCCAAATCCAGGAGGTCCATTCGGTATCATGTGGATGGGATTATCGAAGCCGCACTATGGAATACACGGGACTAATAATCCTGCCTCAATTGGGAAGCTGGTTTCACATGGGTGTATTCGAATGTACAATAAGGATGTTCTTTCCCTTTCGAAAATTGTTCCGATAGGCACTAAGGTGAGGATAAGCCGAAATTAGTGGTTAAAAAGTATCCACTAGGTCGAGTCCACAGACTTCATTCAAAAAAATTATTTAAGAAAAATAAAAAAAGATATTGACTTATATTATATTTCGGAATATTATTGAACATAATTAATTGAACAAAAATTAAATAAAATGACTATTACTTATCCAGAGAGGTGGAGGGACTGGCCCTGCGAAGCCTCGGCAACGGGTTTGCTATTTTGCAAATACCGTGCTAATTCCTGCAAGCTGATTGTTTTATCAGCTTGAAAGATAAGAAGTAGAGCGGTTAATATAAACCCTTCTTCTTATCTGTGTGCGGATAAGAAGAAGGGTTTTTTTGTTCTTGAGAGGAGAATACAACATGATTAAGTTTGAAGGTGTAAGTAAGGTTTTCCAGTCAAAAGGCAGAGAAGTTGCAGCTGTGCAGGATGTCTCCTTGTCGATTGAAAAAGGGGAAATATTTGGGGTCATCGGCTTCAGTGGAGCCGGGAAAAGTACCCTACTTAGGCTGGTAAATCTATTAGAACGACCAACAACTGGAAAAGTGATTGTCAATGATCAGGAAAATTTATCGCTTACAGAGAAGGAACTCAGGATGATGAGGCAAAGAATTGGAATGATCTTTCAGACCTTTAATCTATTTAACTCCCGAACGGTGTTTGGAAATGTTGCTTATCCATTAAAACTTGCGAAAGTGCCAAAACAGGAGATTAATCGTAGAGTAACAGAACTATTACAATTTGTAGGATTAGCAGATAAGGCGAAGTATTATCCTGAACAATTGTCTGGTGGTCAGAAACAGCGGGTAGGTATTGCAAGAGCACTTGCTACATCCCCAGATATTCTTATCTGTGATGAGGCTACCTCTGCATTAGATCCAGAAACTACTAGTGATATTTTGAATCTGTTAAAAAAGGTAAATGAAGAGTACAATGTGACCATTCTATTAATCACCCATGAAATGCAAGTCATTCGCAATATATGTGACAGAGTAGCAGTGATGGAAAACGGAAGGGTCATAGAGGAAGGATCGGTTTTTGATATTTTCACGAATCCAAAAACACAAACAACTAAGAATTTTATTAGTTCTGTTTTAAATGACAAAATCTCTTCTAAACTATTTGAAAAATTACGATCTAACCCATTAAGTCGCTTATACAGATTAGTTTTTACTGGGGAAGAGACAAGTAAACCGTTGCTTTCTGATATTGCGAAGTCCTATCAAGTAGATGTTAATATCATTTACGGCAATATTAGCGAGTTACAGGAAGTGCTTTTTGGCCAGCTTATCGTTGAATTACAAGGGACAGATCATGAAGTTGATAAGGCAGTGAAGCATTTAGAAAGATTTGTACAAATAAAGGAGGTTACAACTCATGCAAGTTGATTGGAGTACATTTTGGCCCAGAGTAGTGCAGGCATCGGGTCAAACAGTGACTATGGTTATTTTTACATTAATCTTTTCAACAATCATTGGAACGATTATTGGTTTACTCCTTTTCGTCACTCGAAAAGGCAATATTTTAGAAAATAAAACGGTATCTACTATCTTAAATATTTTAATAAATATTATTCGACCGATTCCATTTATTATTTTTCTCGTTGCCATTAGCCCAATTACTAGGATGGTGATGGGGTCAACCATTGGAACAGCTGCAGCTATCTTTCCGATGACAATAGCAGCATCCTTCGGAATTGCACGTGTGGTCGAAAACAATCTTGTATCCATCGATCCGGGAATTATAGAAGCAGCGAAGGCCATGGGGGCAGGTAAGCTACAAATTATCTTCGGGGTATTAATTCGTGAAGCCTTGGGTCCACTAATTTTAGGAATTACCTTTATCACCGTTGGATTAATTGATTTTTCAGCCATGGCAGGTACAGTAGGCGGCGGTGGCCTTGGAGATTTGGCGATGACCTATGGTTATCAACGCTTTGATACGCAAGTGATGATTGTGACAGTTGTGTTATTAATTATTCTTGTACAAATTGCTCAATTTGTTGGCAACTACTTAGCGAGAATTTTCCTTCGTAGATAAAAATAAAGCAATGATAAAAACATCATAAGAAAAGAGGAAATATAAATGAAAAAATCATTTTTACTAAGCATTATTGCAGTAATCACTCTTTCCCTTCTTGCTGCATGTGGCAAAGAAACTAGTGGAAAAGATAGTAAAGTCGTGACGATTGGAGTGACAGGATCGGACGGACAAATGTGGGATATTATTAAGGAAAAGGCAAAAAAAGAGGGTATAACAGTTAAATTGAAGGAATTCTCTGATTATACGATTCCAAATCAAGCACTAGCCGATGGAGATATCGATCTGAATGCCTTTCAGCATATAGCTTTTCTAAACCAATTTAAAGAAGAACATAACCTAGATATTACACCAATTGGAACTACACAAATCGCACCTATGGGAATGTTTTCTGATAAATATAAGAATCCTGATGACATCCCGACTGGAGGAGAAATTGCGATTCCTAACGACCCGTCAAATCAAGCACGTGCTCTATTATTATTACAATCAGCAGGTCTAATTAAATTAAAGGATGATTTTGGTCTATTTGGTGACCCAAGTGGGATTGTAGAAAATCCAAAGAAGCTTAAGATTACACCAGTTGTGGCGCAACAAACACCTCGTGTTCTAAAAGATGTTGCTGCATCAGTCATTAATAATGGGGTGGCCGGCCAAGCTGGTCTTAATATTACAAAGGAATCTATTTATCTCGAGGATCCAAATAGTGATTCGGTAAAGCCATATATTAATATTATTGCTGCACGAACAAAGGAAAAGGATAACAAAATCTATAAAAAAATTCTTGAAATTTATCATAGTAAGGAAGTAGAGGAAGCAATCAAAAAAGATACAAAAGGTGGATCAATCGTGGTTGATATGCCAATTAAAGATCTTGATGGGATTATTAAATAAGGACTAGTCGATTTTTTTAGCATTCACTACCTTTAATTCTGATTAAACATATATGAAAAACAAGAAATAGGAAGGGGAAAAATAATGACAATACAAACAGAAAGTTTAAGAGAAAGTATTGTAAAAAGCATTGAGGATTCAAAGGAGCTATACATTGAGGCAAGCCATAAAATTCACGAAAATCCTGAAATAGGAAATCAAGAGTTCTTTGCAGCAAAGACATTAACAGCTATTCTTGAAAAAGCTGGTTTCGAGGTAACTCGTAATGTTGCAGGGCATGAAACAGGATTTGTTGCACGAAAATCTTCAGCTAAAAAAGGACCTCGAATTGCATTTCTTGCCGAATATGATGCTTTGCCAGGCTTAGGTCATGCTTGTGGTCATAATATCATTGGTACGACAAGTGTAGCAGCGGGGATTGCCTTAGCTGAAGTAATTGATGAAACAGGTGGAGAAGTAGTAGTATTTGGGACACCAGCGGAAGAAGGAGGGCCAAATGGCAGTGCAAAAGGAAGCTTCGTTAAACATGGATTATTAGAAGGAGTTGACATTGCTTTAATCATTCATCCTTCTGGAAAAACAGGTATCACGACACCTTTTCTTGCTGTAGATCCGCTAGATTTTCATTTTTATGGAAAGGCAGCCCATGCATCTGGTTCGCCTGAAAAGGGAATTAATGCGTTGGATGCTGTTATCCAATTATTCAATGGAATCAATGCATTACGCCAGCAATTACCTACAGATGTGAGAATTCATGGTATCATTACACATGGTGGAGAAGCTCCAAATATCATTCCTGAATATGCATCTGCTCGATTCTTTATCCGTGCAAGTACATGGAAGCGTGCTGAAGAAGTATCTGAGAAGGTACGAAATATCGCTCAAGGAGCAGCACTTGCGACGGGAAGTACAGTAAAAGTTGAACGTTTCCAAAATGAGGTTCATGATTTCGTCATCAATGATACGCTCGATGAAGTAATAAAGAAAGAACTTGAATTACTAGGTGAAGTGGTATCGACAGAAAAGGAAAAAGGGATTGGATCTTCGGATGCTGGAAATGTTAGTCATGTTGTTCCGACCGCACATCCATATATTAAAATTGGCCCTGATGATTTAATTGGCCATACAAATGAATTTCGGGAATGTGCTAAATCAGAACTCGGGGATAAAGCATTAATTACGGGAGCGAAAGCATTGGCCTTTACTGGATATCAAATTTTAACAGAGCCTGGCTTACTGGAAAAAGTCCGTGCTGATTTTGAGGCACAATTAAAGAAGTAAGAAATGAACATTGAATATACTAATCTCTCGAGAGAGTAAATAAAAACAAAGGTGTAGGACATTTGTCTTACACCTTATTTTTATTGAAAATTAGTTTAGAGTTCCTTCAGAAATTATGATAAGATAACTTAGCTATAATATTTTTCTAAAACTATTTTTTCAAATATCGTTGCTATTTAGGGAATGTTAAAACGAATAAAAAGTTTGGAAGACCGACAAGTCCTTTCATTCCAAAATAGCCTTTTTGGAAAGGAAATATTAAGTAAATTTTGATTATTTAGTTGATTTTCTGGAGGAGAAACATTTGTCAAAGAAAGAATCATTTATGTTTGTGATAGCAGTTGGTTTTATGCTTTTTGCCTTGTTTTTTGGGGCGGGAAATTTAATATTTCCAGTTATGTTAGGTCAATCTGCGGGTTCTAATATTTGGCTAGCGAATGCAGGTTTTATTGTTACAGGAGTTGGTCTGCCATTACTAGGGGTATTGGCATTAGGTTATTCTGGGAAAAGTGATCTGCAAGCTTTGGCAAGTAGAGCACATCCTGTTTTTGGCCTTATTTTTACTACCGTGCTTTATTTAGCTGTTGGTCCACTATTTGCTATTCCGAGAACAGGAAGTGTTTCCTTTGAAATAGGTGTAAGACCATTTTTACCTGAAGCTGTTGGTTTTCTTCCATTATTAATCTTCACGATTATTTTTTTTGGAATGACCTGTTATTTTTCGATGAATGCATCAAAGATCGTTGATATTGTTGGGAAAATTTTAACGCCTTTACTCTTAATTTTTATAGCTATCCTTATTATTACAGCAATTATTCATCCAATGGGTGAGTTTCAATCCCCTACAAAACCTTATTTAAATCATTCATTCTTTAAAGGTTTTCAGGATGGTTATTTGACAATGGATACTTTAGCTGCTTTCGTTTTTGGAATTATCGTTATTCAGACGATTAAAGACAGGGGAATTGTAAGTAAAGGTAACATTATGATTACCTGTATAAAAGCAGGATTACTTTCAGCTATATTATTGGCCATTATCTATTCAGCACTTACTTATATTGGTGCAAGCAGTGTTAATGAACTTGGTTTGTTAGATAATGGTGCAACTATTTTAGCAGGTGTATCTAGTCATTATTTTGGTTCCTACGGAAAAATTTTAATAGGGTTCATTGTTCTAGCTGCGTGTTTAACAACTAGCATTGGGTTAATTACATCTAGTGCATCATATTTTCATAAACTATTCCCAAAAATTTCGTATAAGATGTTTTCAGTTATTTTGTCGATCATTAGTGCGATTTTTGCCAATGTAGGTTTAATGAAGTTAATTAGTATCTCCGAACCAGTATTAGTTGCTATCTACCCATTAGCTATTTGTTTAATTTTCTTAACATTCTTTCATTCAATGTTTAAGGGTAAATCTGAGGTTTATATAGGGAGTTTATTTTTGACCTTTATCATTAGTTTAATTGATGGCTTGAAAGAGGCGGGACTACATATAAGATCACTTGATCAATTATTAGAAGGTATCCTTCCTTTCTATTCAGTTGGAATGGGATGGCTGATTCCAGCGATTATTGGAGGGTTTTTAGGGTTTGTACTTTCTTATATAAAAAAGATAAGATAGAATAGAATGAATTGAAAAGGAATCACAACAGATTTCTTTTTTTTATAGCCTGTTTTCGTATCGTTTGTTGCTTTTGTAAAAGCCCAACTGCCGGCTTTTACTCCCAATAAAGGATTCTAGCGGTTCTTATGGGGATTGCAGTTCTTTTCTCAGTAAAATAAAACGTGTAGCGATGCTCAGACGATATTTATACTTATAACTTTACTTAAATAGCAACAATGTTTGAGAAAAGAGCCTTTTAATAAAAACTTTCTTGGATATAACAAATTTCCCTTAATTTCGTCACTTTTTTATCCAATTTTATCAAAAATAATATTTGTAGATGACAAACTTATGTTTTTTTAAGATAATATAAAGGCAATGCTAGTAATAGCATGATAATTAAAAAACAAAAAATTTGAGGGATTATATGAATTCTAGATATAAAAGAAAAAAAAGAAGAATACGTAAAAGAAGAGTGTTTCTCTTTATCGTTTTATTATTGATCTTAGGGGTTGTTGGCTATGCAGTAACTCAATACTATATAGGTAAAAACCAAGCTGGTGAAGGTTTTGAGAAACAAGAAAATGTTAAATTTAATGGGAAAAAGGACGCAAAAGGAAGGGTAAACTTCCTATTACTAGGTATAGATAAGCGTGAAGGTGAAACAAAATCTCATACTGACACGATAATGGTTGCACAATATGATCCGAAAAAAGATGATGTTAAAATTATATCTTTAATGCGTGATATGTTTGTGGATGTTCCGGGTTATAAAAAATGGAAAATTAATACTGCGTTTTTCCTAGATGGTCCTGAATTATTAAGAAAAACGATTCAGCAAAACTTTGGTTTAGATGTTCAATACTATGTCATGGTAGATTTCAAAGGCTTTGAGAAAATTGTCGATACACTTGCTCCGAACGGAATTGAAATGGATGTTGAAAAGAAAATGTCCGAAAATATTGATGTAACGCTTGAACCAGGATTACAAAGATTAAACGGTAAAGAGCTTTTGGGCTATGCAAGATTCAGACATGATGCTGAAGCTGATTTTGGACGTGTTGCACGTCAGCAAAAGGTTATTAATGCATTAAAAGATGAAGTTTTAAGTGTAAATGGTATTACGAAGGCACCAAAGCTCTTCGGAACGATTCAACCTTATATACAAACAAATATGAGCAAAACAGATAGTATTGCTTTATTAACCAAGGTGTTATTAAACAAACCAGATAAAATTGAAACGTTAACTGTGCCTGTTCAGGGTGCTTATCAACCTGGTTACTCAGATTATGCTGGATCCGTTCTTGAAGTGGATTTAGAAAAAAATAAACAGGCAATCGATGATTTCTTAAATGACAGGAATAAGGAAAACACAGATACAACAAATGAAGATACGAATCCTTAAAATTTGAAAAGAGGGTACCCGATAGGAGTGGAAAACAAAACACTTATCGGTATCCTCTTTTTTGTTTTTTTGATATTTATAAATGTTCTTATGAGGTTTGTAGCTCTTTTTTAGTGAAATGGTATCTAGGTCACTAAGTAAAAGTTTGCGATCCTCTTCTTTTTCGATTGCTTGGCTTGCTTTTAGAGCTAATTGTTTATTTTGTCTCTTTTCTCAAACATTGTTGCTATTTAAGAGTAAAGATAAATCAATAAGCAGTACCCAAAGAGAGTGTGTGAATCTTGAGAGGGAGAAAAGTGCGAGAACTTTTAGAGCGATAGATGACCGAGAAGGAGGAAAACGTGTGTGTCTGGTAACAAAAGAGAGTGATTGGTTACCGAGAAGGAGGAAATGATGTGTGTCTGGTAACAAAAGAGAGTGATTGGTTACCGAGAAGGAGGAAAATATGTGTGTCGGGTAACGAAAGAGAGTGATTGGTTACCGAGAAGGAGGAAAATATGTGTGTCGGGTAACAAAAGAGAGCGAATGATGACCGAGAAGGAGGAAAATATGTGTGTCAGGTAACGAAAGAGAGTGATTGGTTACCGAGAAGGAGGAAAATATGTGTGTCGGGTAACAAAAGAGAGCGAATGATGACCGAGAAGGAGGAAAATATGTGTGTCAGGTAACGAAAGAGAGTGATTGGTTACCGAGAAGGAGGAAAATATGTGTGTCGGGTAACAAAAGAGAGCGAATGATGACCGAGAAGGAGGAAAATATGTGTGTCAGGTAACGAAAGAGAGTGATTGGTTACCGAGAAGGAGGAAAATATGTGTGTCGGGTAACAAAAGAGAGTGATTGGTTACCAAGAAGGAGGAAAATATGTGTGTCGGGTAACAAAAGAGAGCGATAGATGACGAGAAGGAGGAAAACACGAAAGCCCGGTAACGAAAGAGAGCGATTGGTTACCGGGAAGGAGAAAAGTGCGAGAGCCCGTAAAGAAAGAGAGCGATTGACTACCCTGAAGAAAGAAATAAACTCCCTCCTTTTCATTTCAAAGGAAAAAAGCGGAAAACTCCATAAGACCGCTCTGAATCCTTTAACATGCAGTTTGGCTTTTACAAAGGCAACAAACCCTACGAAAACTGCCTTTAATTATGTCATTCGCCATGTCCTTATCCTGTTAAAAAGTGGTGATAATAGTGATTATTCCGCTTTTTATTAATATACTATATGATTTGCAGGGGACTTTTTAAACTATTCATATTCAGTTCATAAAAACATTGTATAGTGTGCTTACAAGATATGAAAGGATGAAGGAAATGGAAGATACAATAAAACAACAGGGGTGGCGGCAATTTGTTCGGTTAGTCAAGCAAACAAAACCATCAAAATTACTATTATGTATTGCCTTGGTACTAAGTGTTAGTACAACAATTGTTGGACTCTTAGTTCCTTTATTTACGAAAAATCTAATCAATGATTTCTCGTTGAGCTCTTTAAATACGGGTAAAATTATACTACTTGTAGTAGCCATGCTTATTCAAGCATTAGCCAGTGGTATATCCATCTATATTTTGAATCATATCGGACAGTCAGTGGTAGCGGGAATTAGGGATCGTTTATGGAAAAAGCTCCTTGTTTTGCCTGTATCCTATTATGATGAGAATCAAACCGGTGAAACGGTTAGTCGAATGACAAATGATACAGCGGTGGTTAAAGGATTGATTACCGACCATTTAGCTAATTTTCTAACGGGGATTATTTCAATCATCGGTTCAATTATTGTCTTGCTTATTTTAGACTGGAAAATGACATTACTTATGTTTATAGCAATTCCATTATCATTTGTTATTTTATTTCCATTAGGGAAGAAAATGCACAAGGTGTCAAAAGGAATGCAGGATGAGACGGCAAAGTTTACTTCTGTTATTCAACAAGTACTATCGGAAGTCCGTTTAGTAAAAGCATCGAATGCGGAAAAGATTGAATATAAAAATGGCAAAAAAGGCATTACAGAGTTATTTCAATTTGGCCTCAAAGAGGCAAAAATTCAAGCCATGATCGCACCGCTGATTGGTTTAGTGATTATGCTGTTACTTGTTGTTATTCTTGGTTATGGAGGAATGAGAGTTTCTTCCGGAGTATTAACAGCAGGTGATTTAGTCGCTTTTATCATGTATTTATTTCAAATTGTCATGCCTATGGGACAATTAACCACATTTTTTACTCAATTTCAAAAAGCAACAGGTGCAACGGAACGAATCATTTCAATATTAGAAACAGAGGAAGAAGAGCATAAGATCAAACAGGAAGTAAAAAATGTGAACCAGCCTATTACTGTTGAACGTGTTAGCTTTTCCTATGGTAATGGGGAGCAAGTGCTAAAGGACATTAGCTTTTCAGTTGAATCGGGTAAAGTAACGGCAATAGTAGGTCCTAGCGGAAGTGGAAAAACGACACTCTTTTCTTTATTAGAGAGATATTATCAACCACAGGAAGGAGAAATTCGATTAGGACGGGAATCAATTCATCATTTCTCCTTGTTATCATGGAGAAGTCAAATCGGGTATGTGTCACAAGAAAGTCCCATCGTTTCAGGGACGATTCGTGATAATATTTGCTATGGTTTAGATAGAAAAGTTGATGAAGCAGATTTATATCGGGTAGCAAAAATGGCTTATGCTGATCAGTTTATTACTGAGCTACCTCAAGGTTTCGACACTGAAGTAGGGGAAAGAGGGATTAAGCTGTCTGGTGGTCAAAGACAAAGAATTGCGATCGCTCGCGCCTTTTTGAGGGATCCAAAAATATTAATGCTTGATGAGGCCACCTCTAGTTTGGACAGCAAATCAGAGCTTGTTGTTCAACAAGCTTTACAAAACTTAATGAAGGGACGTACCACTCTTGTAATTGCCCATCGATTATCGACAGTTATTGATGCGGATCAAATTTTATTCTTTGAAAAGGGGAAAATTACAGGGCAAGGTACACATGAGGAGCTCGTACAATTACATGCTCTCTATCGTGAATTTGCCAATCAACAATTACGTATGAAGGAACCAGTGTAGGGAAAGGAATGACGGACCATGTCAAAGCTGCTAATAGTTGATGATGATTCATATATCCGTGAGCTCGTCCTTCTTTTTTTAAAGAAGGAGGGATTCGAGCTTTATGAAGCGTCAGATGGAAAACAGGCATTAAATATAATGGAAAAGATGAAGATGGATCTTGCAATTATCGATATTATGATGCCCAATATGGATGGCTGGCAGTTGTGTCAAGAGATTAGGGAATATAGTGATATTCCTATTCTAATGCTCACAGCTAAAGGAGAAACTACACAAAAGGTAAAGGGCTTTGAACTAGGAGCGGATGATTATTTAGTCAAACCTTTCGAACCGATTGAACTGGTGGCAAGGGTTAAAGCATTGTTGAAAAGATACAATATTACTATATCGCAAACAGTTGAGATAGGTGGGTTTACACTTAATCGAAGGACACATGAAATTTCGTTTTATGATCAGGATTTTACTATTCCTTTAAAGGAATTTGAGCTGTTATTTAAATTGGCCAGCTATCCTGGAAAAACCTTTTCAAGAGAACAGCTCATTGAGGATATTTGGGGATATGATTATGAGGGGGATGAACGAACAGTGGATGTGCATATTAAAAGACTAAGGGAGCGCTTTTCCGATCAAGAATTTCCATTTCGAATAAAAACAATAAGAGGATTAGGGTACCGGCTTGAGGTTCTCAAATGAAAGTTAAAAATTTTCTACAGCATCTTTTTGGGTTCCTAATGTTTCTTGTTCTCATGTCCGTTAGTTTTTCTGTAGGTTATTTTATCGTGAATGATATCTTTCCAGTGTTTCACTTTCAAATGTCTGATTATATTCGGCATTTACTAGCAGTTATTCTTGGTTTCTTCATTCTAGGGGGGATTGGTTTTACGATCTCCTTATTTACTCGAACGAAGCAACGAACTCACTTTCAAGAGGTAATTGATGCGTTAAGAAAAATTGCCAAGGGTGATTTTGATGTTCATCTGGAATTCAAGACAAATAGGGAACATCCGCATACAAAAATTATCGATAATATTAATCATATGGCTGTAAAACTGAAACAAATGGAAGATATGCGTCAGGAGTTCATCTCAAATGTATCTCATGAAATTCAGTCCCCATTAACATCGATCAGTGGTTTTGCACGTGCACTCCAATATGAAGAACTGACCCAGGAGGAGAGAGCACATTACCTCCAAATAATTGAAACGGAAAGTAAAAGATTATCCAAATTAAGTGATAATTTGTTGAAACTTACTTCACTTGAATCAACGAATCATCCATTTGATCAAAAGGAGTTTCCTTTGGATAAGCAAATTAGAACGATCATTTTAACCTGCGAACCACAATGGGCTGAAAAGGATTTAGAATTAGATATCTCATTGGACAAGGTGACGATTGTTGGAGATGAGGATTTAATGAGTCAAGTATGGATGAACTTAATTCATAATAGTATTAAATTTACTCCTCCTTCTGGTACGATACATGTGCAATTACAACAAGTAGATGACAAAGCCATTGTGAAAATTATAGATACTGGTATTGGAATGTCTAAGGAAGATCAAATCCACATATTTGAACGATTTTATAAAGCAGATAAAGCGAGAGAACGATCAAAGGGAGGAAGTGGATTAGGATTATCCATCGTCAAAAAAATCATAGAAATGCATCATGGAACAATCTTTGTTGAAAGTGAAGAGGGAAATGGGGCTTTGTTTACTGTAATTATTCCGCTAGGATGGTAGATTTACCATCCTATTTTTTATGGAATGATAAGCTCGCATTTGAAAGTCTTGAAAATTCTAGCTTCACGTGATTTGTAGTCCAACAAAACCAATACTAGATTTAGAATAAAAAATGAATATTCCACCTTACTTTATAAATTCTTTATATTTTAATTTTATACTCCACCTATAGGAGGGAATTTAATGATGAAAAAAATAGTGGAATTTAAATCCGTATCCAAAAAGGTGAAAGGTAGGAAGTTAATTAATAATTTGACGTTACAGGTGGAAAGAGGAGCCATATGTGGATTGCTTGGACCAAATGGGGCAGGGAAGACTACTTTTATTCGTATGCTAACGGGTCTCATTCGCCCATCATCAGGTCAAATTTTCATTAATGGTAAAAATGTAGTAGAAAATCGTGAAGAGGCGATGACAAATGTAGGTGCAATTGTAGAATCACCAATCTTTTTCCCTTATATGACAGGAAGAGAAAATTTGAGAAATTTAGCAAGATTACATGGAAATGGAACGAAACCAAAAGTGGAAGAAGTGCTACAAATTGTCGGATTAGAGAAGCGTGCAGATGAAAAGGTAAAAACGTATTCTTTAGGAATGAAGCAGCGGCTTGGAATTGCACAGGCATTATTAGGTGATCCAGATCTACTCATATTGGATGAACCTGCAAATGGACTTGATCCAATGGGCATTCGGGAGCTACGGGAACTGATTCTTTCTTTAAAACATCAATACAAAAAGACCATTCTCATCTCTAGTCATCTTCTAGATGAATTACAAAAAATATGCGATGAAATAGTGATAATTCGCGAAGGTGAACTGGTATGGACAGGTGAACTGAAAGATCAACAGAACCTTGAAGAAATGTTTATTGAGTTGGTGTCAAAATGAAACAGCTTATCATAAGTGAATGGGAAAGATTATGGAAACGAAAAACAACATGGCTTTTATTTGTTGCTATACCAATTCTAGTTTTTGCTGCAGCAAAATATTATCAGAAACAGAATCTATTTTTTACAAAGAATGATCCACAGTTTGCTGTAGCTGGGAATTTCCCTATTCTTGGACTTTCAGAGATGCTAATGACAGCATTTAACATAATTATTCTACTCTTGGCTGCGTTTATAATTACAGATGAATATCGAACAGGACAGCTACGAATGGTAATGATTCGTTCCTATTCTTTTCAAAAGGTGTTTTTCGCGAAATTCATCGTAATGGTGGGCGTATTGACACTGTATTTAATCATATATTTCATAATTAGCTACTTGATTGGTTCCTTAATGTTTTCGCGTCCGGAAGCTTATTCACAATTTTATCATAAGGACTCTTTTACATTATTAGAAGGCTTCTTATATAATCTGAAGTTTTATGGAGTCGCATGGCTTACTTTATTAGCTATGAGTTGTGTTCTGATTTTTATCGCAACTATTTCCTACTCCACGACGACTGCACTAGGTGCAGGTGTGGGATTTTTACTATTAAGCTTAGTTTTTCAATATACTTTACGTCTATTCCAACCGATCCTTGGTAATGAAATGACTACAAAGCTCTATTTTTCTTCTATACTAGCGATTCAAACAGAAGGAATAACCGCAATGCTTTCAGAAAATGCTCAGCAATTTAGTTGGATGTACTACATTTTGATTGGATATATTCTGTTATTTGGGCTTTTACTCTTTTTTGTAACAAGGAAAAAGGATAATTTTTTGTGAGGGGTGTACGAAATGAAAGGAATCTTAGTTAGTGAGTATGAACGGACATTTAAAAGAAAGAAAACGGTAATAGGTTTAATTATCTATTGTATTGTTTTAGCATTCGAATGTTTATTTTTGTATGGAATGAATGGTTTAAGTTTCTATGATCCTGAACATTCAGTGCAATTAAATTCAATAAATACAGCACCATTCTTTATAAGGGAAGTAGGCATATTTATCAATTTTATTTTAATTCCTATGCTGGTAGTAGATAGTTTTAATGGGGAATATACTTCGGGAGCTTTACGTTTAGTGTTAATTCGTCCGCAAGCAAGATTGAAATTATTTTTAGCGAAGTGGGTCGTTCAAGCAAGTATTTTCTTAGGAATAACAATTATTACATGGATTACATCCACTCTATTTGGACGTCTAGTCATGGAACATGTCAGTGAAACCACTTTTTTTCATACAGGAAAAATGGATGCCTTTCAGGGGATGATCTATACCTTGAAATTCTATTCAATGACTTTTCTCATCTTCTTAAGCGTAATTGGGCTTTGTAGTTTGATTAGCGTGATTATGCCTAACTCAATTCTAGCTTTTGTGGGAACGTTAGGTTGCTTAGTAGGCGGCGTTTATATTTCGGACCATTTCGTTTACCTGCTATCTGTATCTGATTCTATATTCTCTGTATTAGGAGGAATCGGTCAGAGTGGTTTTTATGTTAGTCTATTTCTGCTATTCTTTATAAGTACGATATTGAATGTAGGTATTTGGAAAAAGAAGCAATGGATGGGATGAGCGATAAATGGATACGAAAATATTAATAGTTGACGATGAACCTGAGATTGTTGCATTTACAAAGGATTATCTTCAGGATCAGGGATATCAAGTGATAACGGCGTACAATGGACAAGAAGCATTACATTCTCTTCAACTACAACCTAACATGATTATTCTTGATATTATGATGCCTGGTATGGATGGATTTGAACTTTGTGAGTTAGTTAGAAAGAGGGTTACATGTCCCATTATTTTTTTAAGTGCTAAACATAGTGAGGAAGATCGTATCAAAGGATTAATGGTTGGAGGAGATGATTATCTTACTAAACCATTTAGCTTAAAAGAATTACATGCAAGAATTATTGCCCACTTACGAAGGGAGCATAGGGTAGCCGAAGAAACAAAGAAATGTTTGTATTTTGGCAACTTAATGATTGATTTAGAAGGTTATGAGGTTTATTACTTAAATGAAAGGCTTTCCTTTACATCGAAGGAGTTTGAAATGATACAATTTCTTGCTCTTCATCCGGGTCAGGTCTTTTCTCGAGAAAGTATGTATGAAAGAATTTGGGGATATGATGCAGAGGGGGATTCTTCAACAATAACGGAACATATTAAAAAGATACGTTCAAAACTAGCGAAACATGATCCAGATCGGAGTTATATATCAACCGTTTGGGGAGTAGGGTACAAATGGGAAAAGTAGCTCGTCCGCTTCGAAAGCAAATCGCTACCTCCTTTTACTTAATTCTCCTATTCAGCATTGTCGCAACTGCTCTAACATGGGGGATTTTGTTACTTTTGCTTATTTTTCAATCGAATAATATGAACCCAGCAAACTACTATGAACAGCAAATTCCGCGAATAGTTAAAGAGATTGATCAGGACGGGGACCAGTGGGTGAGAATAGAAAACCAAGCGAAATTAGAAAAGAAAATTCCATTAGATGGTTTGGAGTATCAAGTACTCAGTAAAGATGGAAGTTTTCTCTTTGGGTCAATGAAAAAGAAATATGTGAAAAACGAACGTGAATTAGTAAGCAGTTTTAATAAAAATATATATGATAGAGATCGAATTATTGTTATGCATCCCTTATTTAATCAAAAAAAGGAGCAGGTAGGAGCTATTGGCTTTCGCTATAAGCTTAGCCTAATAGGAGCAAATCCAGAGAAAAGTTTATTACTGGGGGCACTTCTCATTCTCTCATTTGCTTGTCCATTTATCTATTTCTATCTTTTTTCTTATCTGATTGGAAAAAGATTTAGTAAAAAAATTGAGATACCATTTCAACATTTGATGGAGGGAGCAAGGAAAATTCAAACACAAGATTTGGATTTTCAATTAATTGAATCAAAGTCATCTAAAGAGTTAAATCAACTGATTCGTTCATTTGAAGAGATGCGACTTGCTCTGAGAGAATCTCTTCTTAGACAGTGGCAATTAGAAGAAGAGAGGAAGGAAATGGTCGCTGCTATTGCACATGATTTGCGTACACCTTTGACGATAATTAATGGACATATTGAAGGGCTATTAGCGGGTGGTTTCCATAATACCGAACGTCTCAATCGATATTTACAAACGATTGAATCAAGCACGAAACGTTCAATTAGACTGATAGATCAGTTAAATGAAGTATCAGCAATTGACCGGAGTGATTTTACTATTGAGCCTGTGCTAGTAGATATAGAAGAATTTATCCAGAATAAGGTCGAAGAATATAAAGTTCTTTGTTCAAAGAAACAGATTACACTAAGATATTCTATAAAAGGGAAAGAAAAAATGAAAATGGATCCATACCGTATTTCGCAAGTATTAGACAATATTATTACAAATAGTATTCGCTATTGCTCAGAAAAGGGGCGAATTAATTGGGATACAACAATTGGTTATGGGACCATCATTTTTGAAATCATGGATAATGGACCCGGCTTTAATAGTGAAGCGACTGAGAAAGTGTTTGATAAATTTTATCGTGAAGATGAGTCTAGGTCAGGAAACGAAGCCAATTTCGGATTAGGCCTCTATATTGCACAAACGATTGTAAAGAAACATCATGGAGCTATAACTATTCAAAATCGACCTGAGGGTGGAGCATTTACAAAAATAATCATCAGTGAAATGACATGATAGCATCATTTGTTTTTACGTAAATTTGACAATTATTCGAAAATGTCAAATTTACATTAAAACAAAATGAAAACGGTAACATTAACCAAAGGAATTTAATTAAAAATCCCGTATAATATATACACGGGATATTATTTTACAGAAATAGCGGGGGATCATCGATGAATCAGTTTGCTTTAGAAGGAAAAAACGTTTCACTGAGAAAACCTAGTTTCGAAGACTTAGAGTATGTGACATGGCTATGGGCGGATGAAGAAACAATGAAAACAATCGGTGGCCCGGTTCAATTCACCGAGGAAGAAAAAAGACGCTGGTATGAAGTTGTTGTAAACCCTAGTAACGGAAAGCATTTTTACTGTCTGATTTTCAACAAGGAAAATAAGCCAGTTGGAGAAATAAGTTTTCATGATTTCGATAAGATTGCCAAAACAGCAACCCTTAATATTAAAATTGCCTTTGGTGAAAGAAGGAAAGGCTATGCATCGGAAGCGGCAAAACTGATGCTCGACTACTATTTTAATGTGTGGAATGGAGAAATCATGAGGTATTCCACAAACAAGGATAATATAGAAGGACATGATGCTCTACTTCGGTTTGGATTTGGAAAAGTCTATGAAACGGATAAGGAGTTTCTTGTAGCCTTTATGAAGGATACGTTTAATTTAAAATATAATAGAAAAGCTAAGTAAAGTGTAAATCTATAATGATTTACACTTTTTTACTTGGTTGTTTTCGTATTGTTAGTAGCTCTTTTCTTAGTGGAATAAAAAGAGCACTATAACCGGAACTGGGATAAAAATTGTAAAAACTGAGTTTCTTTTTCGCTTTCGTGTTTGAGAATAGCGTAGGTTTTAGCAACAGGTAGGTGTAAAAAAGGACAGGGTGCTTCGAGTAAGCGTCCTTCTAATAATTCCCGTCGGACAGTTGAAGAAGGTAGAAAGGATATACCAAGTCCCTCCATAATAAAACGCCTTGTTACATGTACTTGTGATACAGCCATTGTTTTAATCGTAGGAATTTTTAAGCGAAGGGATCTAAGAAGTCCATCCCAATATTCAGGATGGTTATGGGTAATTAAATAATGATTCATTAATAGCTCCTCGGCATCAAGCGGTGGGGCTGTTTCACTATCTCTTCCATCATGTGGGACTACAAGAATAACGGGATCTTCATATAAGGGTCGACAAGTCAGCTCGGCATTTTTTATTTCTGAACGTGATAGACCTAAATCAACTTCTCCAGACAGAACCGCTTCAGGTATTTTGATAGAATCTAAAACTTGAACGGAGATTTCGATGTTTGGATAGGCAAGCATAAATTTTTTTAGGACATAGGGCATAATGGACTCGGCTATTAAGGGAGACATCGCTAAAATTAGTTTTTGTGTGTAGCCCTGTCGAAAACGGTCCATTTCCGCTTTGCCTTCTTCGTATACTCCAATCATAGTTCTAGCAATGGGAATAAACTTTTTCCCTGCTTCTGTTAGAATAATTTTTCTTCCTTCTCTTTCAAACAATGAACTGCCTATTTCTTCTTCTAAGAGTTTAATATGGACTGTAACAGTTGGTTGAGAAATAAAAAGTTCTTCTGCTGTTTTGCGAAAATTCTCGTGCCTAGCTGCCGCAATAAAGGTATGCAACCATTTTAATTCCACTATATTTCACCCCTAATTATAAAAATTAATTGAATTGATTAAAAATGTTTAATTTTTTTAATCGATTATAGCATCTATACTTAAGATAACCAATAGAGATAGTTGATTATGAAGAAATTAGAACACATTGAATTCTCATAAAAACAAGGAGGATGATAAAATGCTTCAACACGGATTAAAGGGAGTTATTGCTGCTGAAACAGCAATTAGCTATATCGATGGGGAGAAAGGGCATTTAGTATACCGGGGGCTGGAAGCGAAGGATATTGCACTGAATTATTCATTTGAAGAAGCAGCACATTTTATATGGAATGGGTCCCTGCCCTCTCAAACAGAGGTGGAGTTACTTAGTGAAAAATTAAAGAAGTATCGGGTATTACCCGAGCATATGGAAAAGATGCTTCATCTTCTCCCAACTGATATGGAGATAATGAGTGTACTAAGAACGTTGATTTCAAGTTTAGGGAATTCGCATTTCCAATGGAAGCCAACTGTCGAGGAAGCAATTCAATTAACAGCTATTATTCCAACGATCATCGCTTATTGGCATAGGCGAAAAGCAGGGAAATCTCCCGTTGCTCCACATGAAAATTATGATCATGTTGCGAATTATTTATATATGTTAACTGGTGAAACACCATCCAATGTTCATGTGAAAACGTTAGAAACATATATGATATTAACATTGGAGCATGGAATGAATGCATCGACATTTTCTGCAAGAGTGACGATTTCCACTGAGTCGGATATGGTATCTGCGATTACCTCTGCTATTGGAACGATGAAGGGCCCGCTTCATGGGGGAGCACCTTCAGATGTAACGAAAATGCTCAATGGTATCGGAAGAAAGGAAAATGCTGAGAGTGGGTTGAGAGAGAAATTGGAAAATGGAGAAAGACTAATGGGGTTCGGTCATAGGATTTATAAAACAAAGGATCCGAGAGCATTAGCATTGAAGGAAAAAGCATTAGAGGTTGGTCAGGATGATCCGTGGCTTGCACTTGCACTGTATGTTGAGGAAACAGCCATTCAACTATTAGAAGAATATAAACCGGGCCGAAAGCTGTACACAAATGTTGAGTTTTTTGCCGCTGCAGTCATGCGCTCCATTCATTTGGAGGATGACTTGTTCACCCCGACATTTACAGCGAGTAGAATAGTAGGTTGGACAGCACATGTATTAGAGCAAGCAGAGAGAAATGTTATCTTTCGACCGGAATCTCAGTATATTGGACAATTACCTACTTTATCATAAAAAATTCAAGAGGAGCCATCTGACAGTCAGATGGCTCCTATGATGTTGTAGAGAAAAAATCTTCTATATTGAACAGAAATATTGAAACCTTTTTCCACCTTAAAACGTCTGTAATAGTGATAATAAATAAGGGGACTTCTAATGAATAAATTGGCTCTTGCTTCATGCTTAATCATCCTCCTTCTTACGGGATGTGGTGACAAAGATCACCCGTCTAATCAGGCAACAGGGAATAAGGAAGTATCTTCAGGGGTTGATAATAATCAATCACAAGAAGATACCGATAATAATCGACAGGAAGACATTCAAGGCGATAGTAGTGAACGAATAACTGAAAATAATACAAAGGAAAATGACGGTAGTAAACAGGATCAGAATAAAAATAACGAGACGCAATCAGATCAGAGGAAAGAAGTACCTCAGAATGATCAAATAAGTCAATCATCAGATAAAGTTGTTGATCATTCCAAGCAGGATTCTGTCTCTGTTGTTGGTAATCCGACTGCGATAACTGTTATGGTCAATAAATCCAATGCCCTGCCTAAAGGATATCGTCCAAATGATCTCGTCCGTCCAAAGGTGAAGTTTACTTTCGGGAGTCAGCAGCTAGATAAGGCATTAATGCGAGCAGAAGCTGCAGATACACTAGAGAGGATGTTCAATCAAGCTTCCTCAAATGGGATTCAGCTTTATGCTGCATCAGGTTTTCGTTCCTATGAAACCCAAGAATATTTATTCAATCGGGAAATTGAACAGGTTGGTCGCCAAAAAGCGGAGCTTGCAGTGGCGAAACCGGGAACGAGTGAACACCAGACAGGATTAACAATGGATATTTCAGCAGCGAGCATGAACTATACGTTAGATGAAAGCTTTGAATACAAACCAGAAGGTAAGTGGCTAGCAGAACATGCCCATGAATATGGATTTATTCTTCGATATCCAAAGGGAAAAGAGAATATTACAAAATATCAATTTGAACCATGGCATTTTCGATATGTAGGAAAGGAAATTGCAACTGAAATCTACCATAAGGGAATCACCCTTGAAGAATATTTTCAAAATAAAAAGGGAATTTAAGAAGCAAATCAATGCGCCCCCCGCATTTTATATAGATTCTAATGGCCTGTACTGTTATCAGTATGGGCCATTATTTTTTATTATACAAAGGGAAAAATGAACCACTCAAAAGAGGTGTCGAACCAATAAAAATATACGATAACCACTCAAAAAAGTGTATAAACCAGTCAAAAAGCATCGAACCACATAAACAGTTTAAGAATACTAATACCCATTGTGATCGTAATGAACTAGGCAAATTGAATAATAGGCTACAAAATATTCTAAAAGACTTGTAAAAACAAGTTAATTTTATTATTATCTAATTAGATATATGTTGAATTAGGGGTGTTTAGTATGCAAATGAGTAAAATTGTTGATTTTCATAAAGCTTTGGGGGATTTAACGAGAGTGAGGATTATTGCACTGTTACAGCAAGGACCTCTTCATGGACAGGCGATTGCAGGAAAGCTAGGCTTGAAGCCGCCAACTATTACTCATCATATAGCAAAGCTGCGTGAGGTGGGGCTAATTAAGGAAAGGCGTGAAAAAAATACTATCTATTTTTCTTTAAATGAAAAGATTCTTAAAGGAAGTGCCATGGCGATATTAACTGTAGGAAAAGGGGGAGATCATATGGAAATGACAGTTACAGAAACAGAGAGAGCGAGTATTATTAATAATTTCTTTACAAGGGATGGTAAGTTAAAAACTATACCTGCGCAACGTAAGAAAAAGCTGGTGATATTAGCGCATATTGTAAGAGGCTTTGAATTTGGAAAGGTGTATCCTGAAAAAGAAGTGAATGAATACTTAAAGCAATTTCATGAAGACTATGCAACTTTAAGACGTGAATTGATTATGTGTCAATTTATGTACCGAGAAAATAATGAGTATGAAATGAATCCGCCTGAATTATGGTGGCTGCGCTAAAAAAATGGATAGAACCTATCCATATTTTTTTGCTCAACTAATTCGACATTTATTTAATTAGATAATCATTAAAGTAGGTGGATAAAATGAAGATATCCTTATTGAAACAAGAAAAATCATACCGAAAATTATTTGCAGCGGGAATCATTAATGGAATTGGGGACAGATTTAGCCAGGTTGCTATGCTTACTTTAATTATTCAACTAACAGGATCTGGTCTAGCGGTGGGAGTAACAATGGCTCTTCGTTTACTTCCTTTCCTGTTATTTGGTCCATTAGGTGGGCGGCTTGCAGATCGCTTTTCAAGAAAACGGGTGCTGATCACAACGGATCTTGTGCGAATCTTCTTCGCATTATCTTTTTTACTTGTAAATAGTAAAGAGGATATTTGGATTATTTATATAGGCTCCTTCATTTTAGCGGCAGGTGAAGCAATTTATGCCCCGACACGAAAGGCCTCGATTCCTAGAATGGTAAAAAAAGAAAACCTATTAATGGTAAATAGTTTGGAACAAGTAATGGTTGGTATTGTATTAATTGGAGGGGCATTTTCAGGTGGCCTCGTTTCTTATTTATTTGGACCAGATATGACTTTTTGGTTGAATGGACTATCATTTTTAGTTGCTGCTCTTTTTATTTCCAGCATTGCTTTTCCTGAAATAGACTTAGACAACAATTCAAATCCATCTAATTCAAGATTTCTTTCTGAACTAAAAAAGGTAATTATACTTTCTTTACCTTTACAAGTGATTTTATTATGTGAATTGATTATTTCATTGCTGAATGGAATCGATAATGTGTTAATTAGTATTTACGCAGTAGAAGAATACAAACTTGGCGAAGTAGGGGTTGGGCTTTTTTATGGAGCGCTTGGGATTGGGTTAATTACAAGCTTTACAGTTGCAAAGAGAATAAAGAAGCATTTTTTAATAATAGGACTTTTCTGTTTAATATTGGAAGGATTGGGACTAGTCCTATTAAGTCAGGTCTATTTGGTATTCCTTTCGTTTGTGGTTTTCTGTTTTATTGCACTTATGTCGGGGATTGGAAATGCTTGCTTTGATACAGTTTTAATGAAGGAGGTACCCGAAAAATATCAAGGTACAATGTTTGCTCTATCTGCCACAATATCGAATACATTGCTGGGAATATCGATGTTTTTAGCTGGTATCGTCTTAGAGATCATTGATCCACGATTATTAGGATGTCTTGGAGGCATATCTTTTATGTTTGTAGCCATTGCTTTGATTTTTATGTTGAAGATAAAAAGGAAGAAATATGTAAAATATTTTCGCAATATTTAGATGAATATATTACTTTGAGGAGAAATGTGGTGTAAAATAATTATTGGAACATTATGATTAATACAACTAGATAAATGGGGGTTCAAACGATGGGAAATGATCCAATGAATAATCAAATAAGTGATGTTCATATAGGACAATTAGCTTCAGTTGGACAAATAGCAGCAGGAATTGCTCATGAGGTAAGGAATCCTTTAACCTCTGTAAAGGGTTTTTTACAGCTATTAAAAGAAAAAAGTCCTGATACCTATATTGATGTAGCTGAGGCGGAATTGAACAATGCATTACTTACTCTAGAGAACCTCCTTCAAGTTTCTAAACCGGATATGGAAGATGAATTATTATCCACTTTTAATTTATGTGCAGAAATAGAATCGATCCTTTACTTATTTCAAGACCAACAATATCGAGTGAAATTAGAAACTAATTTTGAAAACGTCGATTCAGCTATTGTCTCAGGTAAAAGAAATCAGTTGAAAAAGACCTTTTTTAATTTATTTAAGAATGCGTTTGAAGCGATTCCTGATAAGGGAACCATCTATGTGAATCAATTTATTCGTGATGGGTATGTATATATTTTAGTTAAAGACACGGGAGTTGGGATACCAAAAGATAAGTGTGCGCTGCTTGGTACCCCCTTTTTTACTACAAAGGAAAATGGGACAGGAATGGGGTTAACACAGGTTTTTACAACGATTTACCAGCATGGTGGTCGTATTGAAGTGGATAGTGAAGAAAATGTAGGGACAACTTTCCGTATTATCCTTCCGATAGATATATCACATATACAGCATGGAGTGGTTAGATTGAATATTAAAAATGTAGAAAGTGGAAATTTGAAGGAATACTTATTAGAAAATCAAGATGTGTTTGAACAGCATTTATTATCAGAGGCAGTAAACGTACGCGATAAAATTAACGAAATACATACTATAGGAAATATTGATTTGTTAGGGAATGCACAAAAACTAGTTTTGTTCATAGTAGAAAATCGCCGTCACGAATTGATGATGTTTGCTCAAAAAGAAGGGGAAGCATGGGCAAAACATTCGTTAACCATTGCGTTTAAGTTAGAATGGCTTCAAGCCATTCGTCGTGTGCTGTGGAATTTCCTTTATAATTTTGATCGTATTAGAGGGACTGAAACGAATCGTGAAGAGTTCTTTACTCTGGAAAAAAATATCAATGACCTCATTGATCAATTTTTAAATAGCTTTTTTATTAGCTATACGAACTATAAAGAAGAAGTACTTCAATCCCAACAGGAGATAATAGAAGATTTATCAGTGCCGATTATCCCGATTATCGATTCGATGTGTATATTGCCTTTAATTGGCAAGGTGGATAATGACAGAATGTTGGGGATGAAGGAAAAGATTTTTAATCAAATCAGTCAATACAAAATTATGACGCTCATCATGGACTTTTCTGGGGTTGCTATTATTGAAGAGGAGGCCATTCTTTACTTTCTAAAAATTTTAGAAGGGATTAGTATGATGGGATGTAAAACGATTATTACAGGGATTCGTCCTGAATGTGTAAATACAATGATTGATTTAAATTTAACTATTACAGATAAAGCGGAAACATATGGGACGTTAAATCAGGCTTTGGAGAAATATTTGATGAGGAGAGATGTATAGTGACTGATCTAACAAATAAAACAGTTGATCAAATATGGATTGACATCGAAAGGCTGATGAATGAGAATCCTATTCCATTTAAGGATTTAAATGTGATCTATCAATTTGATTTAACTGGGGAAGATGGTGGAACCTTTCAACTGGTATTTTCCAATGAAACAGTAAAGGTTTTACGTAATTAGTTTAAAGAGCCGAAATGTACACTTAAAATGAAGGTAACTGACTTCAAAAAGTTTTTACAAGGGACGATGAATAGTGCTGCAGCATTTATGATGGGGAAATTAAAAGTACAAGGAAGTATTGGATTAGCATTGAAGCTGGAAAGCTTATTAGGTGAATATGAGCTATAACTTAGAAATTAAAGCAATAGACGACTTGAGAGTTGCAGCTGCATTTATATCAAAATGCAACTCCACTTCCCATCAGCATGTTGGCTATTGCGGTGAGAATGAGAAGGAAATTCTACATACCCTTGAATATGACTTTTCGGATCTGCCCCTTGCAGAGTCATTGATTGGGGCTTTTCACCATGATCAGCTTGTAGGTGTTCTTGGGTTAGATATAGAGAAGGATTCTCAAGAAGTAGAAATTTGGGGCCCTTTTATCCAGTGGGATGATTGGTTAGATGTTGCACAAAGATGTGGGATGGGTTAATAAAAAAGTTATCTATTTCTGTCCAACAATATAACGGCTTTTATCATAAGGAACATCAGTATGCAGCTCCATTTATGGATCAGCTTCAATTTGAGAAGGGAAATGCTCATTATATATTAATTGCTAAACCATCTCCAGACGATTCTCTCTGTGATGAAGGGATTCAGGAAATAACAAGCGATTTATTTCCGACATTTATTACTTTACATCAAGAGTTGTTTCCTCATACATATTATAATGGGGAGGACATTATTCAACGATTAAACGATGATCGAAAAGTTCTTATTTCTAAGGATAACGAGGAATTACAGGGCTATGTATATTTCGAGGCAAATCCTGAATTTCATGAAGGAAGTCTGGAATATATTGGTGTCTCGCAAGACCATCGTAAAAAAGGTGTCGGAAAACGATTGATAAGGTCTGCTTTATTTCAACTCTTTAACCATTTTTCGATTGAAGAAATTCAATTATGTGTAGCTGCAGAAAATGAGAAGGCATTAAAATTATATAAAAGTGCTGGTTTTTTAGTGAAAAATAAGCTTATTTCCTATAGAAGAAAGGAAATCTAAATAAGTATTTTGCATATAATATCAATGTCAATAAACTCCTCACTGAATGATTGTGTGGGAGTTTATTTTTATACCGCTATACTATTTACCAGCTTTATAAGAGATTGAAAACGCAGGAAGATGCTCATCCTATAAAAAGATGGTTAGTTGAAAGGGGATAAGATCATTTTGTTTATACGACATTCAATCATCTCTTTGTGGACATTATTTGATCCTTTTTATCATTTAGTTAGAAGGCTGAAATATATTGGTACATTTCAAAACAGAAAAGCTGTGTTTCGGGTAAAGTTGACCAAATATAAAGGGAAGGATTTTCTTTTATCAGATGGAACTTTAATTACAAAAAATGATCGTTTGCTTAAAATTCATCTTCATAATGTTCGTATACTGAAGGAAGTGATTAAAGTGAATGATTCATTACACAGAACACGAGCGATTTATCGAATGGTGGAACAATCGATGCCAATTTTAGCTATGTTTCTGGAAAATCATCGTAAGGTTGATGATATAAAGGGAATTATCGGAATTACGATGCTCAATAAGGGTGTGAAGAAACTTGGGTTTGAGCTAATGTATCCAGAAAACGGATTTTATATTCATTTTAAGCGAATATCGCAAATGCCTATCTATCTTCTTTCTACAACATCCTTGTCAATTAGAAAGATAAAAAGAAAAAAACCAACATATTTATTAATGTCGAAGGAACAATTATTTGAAAAATATTTAGGGGCTTAAGCCTCTTTTTTTGGTCTTTTTAATTTCGTGTAATGTTTTTTAACATTAATTTTTAGATTTTTTACAATTCTCTATTGACACACGCTTAAAATCCACTAAAATAATAAGAAAAAATGTAATCATGTTAGATTTTTTAACATGAATTATGCAATTAAACTTACAGGGAGGGTTTTTATATGGCAGTAGAGATATTAATGAACAATATGTGGGTAATGTTGGGGGCTATCTTAGTTATCCTCATGCAAGGGGGATTCATTTTACTGGAGTGTGGATCTACACGAATGAAAAACGCGGGACATATAGCTGGAAAAACAATTTTTACTTTTGGGATTGGATCACTTATTTTTTGGGCCTGTGGGTATGCATTTATATTTGGTGAAAACTCTAACTTTTTTGTTGGACTATCACACTTTTTTTACTCGAGCAATGAATTGAATGGTGAACTTTCTTCTTCTGTCTTCTTCTTATTCCAATTAGCATTTGCGACAATTGCATTAACCATTGCATTTGGTGGTTTTGCTGAACGTGCTAAATTCTCCACTTATGTGATTTTTTCTATCTTATTTTCGATAATGGTCTACCCAGTAATTGCCCATTGGATTTGGGGTGGTGGCTGGCTTGCTGAGCATGGTAAGCAAGATTTTGCAGGGTCTACAGTTGTTCACTTGACGGGGGCAATGGCCGCCTTAGCAGCAACATTATTATTGAAACCAAGAATAGGTAAGTACAATAAGGATGGTTCAGTTAATCAAATTTTGGGACATAACCAGGTGTTTACTGCATTAGGAGTTTTAATTTTGTGGATTGGTTGGTTTGGTTTCAATGCAGGCAGCACATTATCTGTCTCAGAAGGGTTTTTTGGATTTGTTGCTTTAAATACAAACTTAGCTGCGGGATCAGGAGCATTAGGGGCACTTCTTATATCGTGGTTATTGCTAGGAAAGGCAGATGTACCGGCAATTTTAAATGGAGCATTGGCAGGGCTAGTAGCGATTACAGCATCATGTGCGTTTGTAGCTACGTGGGCAGCAGTAGTTATTGGCTTTATCGCTGGTATTTTAGTATTTTATAGCATGAGATTTTTTGATAAAAGAAACATTGATGATCCGATATATGCATTATCAGTTCACGGGACAGCGGGTATATGGGGAACATTGTCTACAGGATTTTTTGCTACAAAGGAACTTGCAACTGTTGGATCACCAGGCTTATTTTACGGAGGGGGATTTCATCAATTAGGAGTACAGTTTATGGGCGTTTTCGCTTCTGGGTTATATGCCTTTCTTGTATCATATGTCATTTTATTTGTAATGAAGAAAATGATGAAGGGGCTTCGTGTCACTGAAGAAGAAGAGACCATTGGACTCGATTTAAGTGAACATGGCAGCTATGGCTATCCGGAACTCGTATCAAAAGAAAAAATAAGCTGATTCAACGGCATTGAATCATTTATACATCTTTTCCTTTGATTAATAAGGCTCTTTTTTAAACATCCTTGCTATTTAAGTATAGTTTTAACGAATAACTATCGGCTGAAGATCGCTACACCTTTAAATTTTTACTAGAGAAAAGAGTTACAATAAGCATAAGAATTGCAGGAATTTTTTATTGGGGAAAAAGATGGTAGTTGGGCTTTTATAAGAGCAACAAACGATACGAAAACATCCATTAATAAATGACTCGTTTGGAAGACCGATGTGAATGTTTAACTATATTTGTTGTGAACAGACATTATACTTTAGGATATGCAGTTTTAACAGCAGGTTAGCGAGTGGTGTGTTTATTTAATGGACCTATATGAGAGAGTAGGCAGGAAAAATTCGAATAATTAAATGAAGTTAAAAAATCTTGATTATTTAATAATTTTATTGTACATTTAACATTAAGTTTGAAAATTTTAACACATAAACTATATAGTTAAATCTTATCTAGAGAGGTCGAGGGACTGGCCCTATGACGCCTCAGCAACCAGTCAACATGATTGATATGGTGCTAATTCCAGCAGGTTTTATAACCTGAACGATAAGGAGAATCTAATGGCTAATTGGGACTTCTTCTTATAGAAGTCCCTTTTTTAGTTGTATGTTCTCCTCATAGTCCAAGTAAAAATGAGGGAGGAAGTTTAAATTGAGCAATCATCATATTGAAACGAATCTTGTTCAAATTGGTAATCGAAGTGAATCCGAGACAGGAGCAGTCAATCCACCTATTTTTTTATCGACTGCTTATCGACATGAGGGAATAGGATTGTCAACAGGGTTTGACTATTCACGAACCAAAAATCCAACTCGTGCGTTGCTAGAAGATAGCTTTGCGAAATTAGAAGAGGGAGATCAAGGATTTGCCTGCAGTTCTGGAATGGCAGCTATACAATTGGTATTATCTCTTTTTGAAAGTGGAGATGAATTAATTGCATCTGATGATTTATATGGGGGAACCTATCGCCTATTTGAACATTATGCGAAGGCATATGGAATCGTAACGAAATATATAAATGTAAATGATATTGAGTTAGTAAATGAATCAATCACTGAAAAAACAAAGGCGATCTTTATTGAAACACCTACTAATCCACTGATGGTGGAAACGGATATTACGAAAGTGGCCACTTTTACTAAAGATCACCAACTATTGCTCATTGTCGATAATACTTTTTTAACTCCATATCTTCAAAAACCAATTCTTTCTGGTGCTGATATTGTTGTGCATAGCGCAACGAAGTACATTGGTGGACATAATGATGTACTTGCTGGACTTGTTGTGGCAAAGGGCAAAGAGATATGTGAGAAGCTTTCTGCCTTTCATAATGGTGCAGGTGCAGTATTATCACCTTTTGATTCTTGGCTGTTAATAAGAGGCTTGAAAACTTTAGCATTACGAATGGAGAAGCATGTAGATAATGCAAAACATCTAGTGGAATTTTTAAATGAACGTCAAGAAGTAACTGATGTTTTGTATCCGGGTAGAGGTGGGATGGTTTCTTTTCGTTTGGAAAAAGAGGAGTGGATTTCGCCGTTTTTAAGGAACTTAAAGCTTATAACTTTTGCTGAAAGCTTAGGTGGAGTTGAAAGCTTTATTACTTATCCTGCCACGCAAACTCATGGAGATATACCTGAGGAAATTAGAATAAAGAATGGAGTCTGTAATCGATTGCTTCGCTTCTCTGTAGGAATTGAATATGTTGAAGACATAAAGAACGATCTTGAACAGGCTTTTCAGTTGCTTCAGAAGGAGGAACAATTCCTATGAGTAGAAGCCAAAATGATTTTGATATTGAAACAAGACTTACTTCTCAATCAGCATTTATCGACTCGGCTACAGGGGCTGTCAATCCACCGATTCATTATTCTTCAACATTTCATCAACATCAATTTGATCAATTTGGGCCATATGATTATAGTCGTTCTGGTAATCCAACTCGTAAGGTACTCGAGGATATGATTGCGGATTTAGAAGGGGGGGCCAAAGGATTTGCCTTTGCATCTGGGATGGCCGCTATTTCTTCTGCTTTTATGCTTCTTTCTGCTGGAGACCATGTTTTAATCTCGGAAGATGTGTATGGTGGTACATTTCGAATGATTACTCAGGTCCTGTCAAGATTTAAGATTGAACATACCTTTGTCAATATGACGGATTTAAGTGAAGTAGCCCGTTCCTTTCAACCAAACACGAAAGTAGTTTATGTTGAAACGCCTTCTAATCCACTTTTGCACATTACAGATATAAAAGAAGTGGTGAGATTAGCCAAAGCTAAAAATTGTTTCGTCTTTGTTGACAATACATTCATGACTCCTTTTTTGCAAAGACCACTTGAGTTGGGAGCGGATATTGTAATACATAGTGCGACAAAGTTTTTATCCGGTCATAGTGATGTCGTTGCAGGTCTAGCTGTGGTTAAAGATGAACAATTGGCGGAACAATTAGGCTATATTCAAAATGCATTTGGCTCAATTTTAGGAGTCCATGATTGCTGGCTACTATTACGTGGGATGAAAACATTAGGTGTTCGACTGAAGCAATCCTCCCAGTCGGCAAATGAGATTGCATTACGTTTGCAAAGTCATCCACTGATTGAAGCGGTATATTATCCAGGATTTACAACTCACCCAGGACACTCCGTCCATTTTCGACAATCATCAGGAGCAGGTGCGGTTCTTTCTTTTAGCTTACCTAATCAGGCAACCACTAAATTATTTGTTGAAAGTCTTAAGATTCCTGTGTTTGCTGTTAGTTTGGGTGCCGTTGAATCCATTCTGTCCTATCCGGCTACAATGTCCCATGCTGCAATGCCGAAAAAGGAAAGAGAGAAAAGAGGAATTACAGATGGATTATTACGTTTATCTGTGGGATTAGAAAATGTGGATGACTTAATTAAGGACATTGAGCAAGCCCTATTAGTAGCTAGTAAAATTGGCAGTAAAATTTTACCTAGTAAAATTGGCAGTAGAATTTTACCTAGTAAAATTGGCGAGGTTACCGAGCATGTATAGCCGATTAGCATTAAAAGGGGGAGTGTGGTTCGGATGAACATTGTTGAGAAACTAAAATCTTCTGTACTAGTAGCAGATGGTGCGATGGGAACCCTTCTTTATTCTTACGGGAAGGATACTTGCTATGAGGAATTTAATTTGTCTCACCCAGATGAAATAATTAATATTCATCAAGCTTATATACAAGCAGGTGCACAGGTAATTCAGACCAATACATACGGAGCAAATTATTTTAAATTGAGCCAATATGGTCTTGAAGAGCAAGTAAAGGCAGTGAATACAGAAGCGGTTCGTATCGCCAAGAAAGCCGCAAACAAAGAAACCATCATCTTAGGTTCCTTTGGTGGATACAGAGGCATTCGTAAGGCGGATATTACATTATCAGAAATTAAAAGAAGTTTTAGAGAACAGTTATTTCATATCCTTAATGAAGGTGTAGATGGAATTTTGCTTGAAACCTTTTACGATGTGGAAGAGCTTTTGGCGATAGTTGAAATTGCTAAAAAAGAGTCAGATCTTCCGGTTATTGCTCAATTCTCTTTGCTAGAACCGGGTGTCCTGCAGAATGGAATGGAATTAAGGGAAGGGTTATACCGGTTGGAGGAGATGGGAGCAGATGTAATTGGTTTAAATTGTCGGCTCGGACCTCATCATATGATTCAATCGCTAGAAGAAATCCCTTTACCGAAGAATGCCTTTCTATCTGCCTATCCAAATGCAAGTTTACTTGATTATGAGGATGGAAGATTTGTTTTTACGAATAATGCAACGTATTTCAAGGATTGTGCTGTCCAATTAGTGAAGCAAGGAGTTCGGCTTATCGGGGGATGTTGTGGGACAACACCTGAGCATATACGAGCCATCACAGAGGGGATTGAGGGACTCGTGCCGATTACAAAGAAGGTGGTTAAGCCTTCTAAAGAAAAGATCGAATTAGCTATAACCCAAGTTCCTACTGAACCCCCATTACACGAAATTGTTAAGGGGAGAACCTCTATTATTGTCGAATTAGACACACCTAAGCATCTGCAAACAGAAAGATTTATAGAAGGGGCAAAAGCATTAAAAGCGGTAAATATTGATGCTATTACGATGGCCGATAATTCATTGGCTTCCCCGCGAATTAGCAATGTTGCTATGGGGACAATTTTAAAGGAACAATACAATATTCGCCCGCTCGTACACATTACATGTCGTGATCGAAATTTGATTGGCTTGCAATCACATTTGATGGGATTGGATGCCTTAGGCATTGATCAGGTTCTTGCAGTAACAGGTGATCCTTCAAAAATAGGTGATTTTCCTGGAGCGACATCGGTATATGATGTGTCCTCCATTGATTTAATTCAAATGATCAAACAATTTAATGAGGGACTCTCTTATTCTGGAAAATCACTACGAAAAAAAGCTTCTTTCTCTGTAGCGGCCGCTTTTAATCCGAATGTACGGAATATTGATCGTGCAGTTGGCAGACTAGAGAGAAAGATAAAGAGTGGGGCAGATTATTTTATAACCCAACCTCTGTTTAGTGAAGAAAAAATTATAGAAGTATATGAAGCGACCAAACATTTACAGACACCTATTTATATTGGCATTATGCCATTAACTAGTTATAAAAATGCAAACTTCCTTCACCATGAGGTTCCAGGTATTACGTTAACTGATACGATTTTATCGGCTATGGAAAAGGCAGCAGATGATCCACTTCAAGCAACGACAGAAAGCTTGGCTATTTCAAAATCTCTTATTGATACAGCAATGGAATATTTTAATGGTATTTATTTAATTACCCCATTTATTCGCTATGATTTAACGATTGAATGCTCGAATTATATTCATGCAAAGGAGAATGTCGTCCATGTCACAAACCGTATTTGAACAACAATTAAAGAAAAGGATTCTCATATTAGATGGTGCGATGGGGACGATGATTCAATCGAAAAATCTATCGGCAAGTGACTTTGGAGGCGAAGAGTATGAAGGATGTAATGAATATTTAAGTATCACTGCTCCAAAAATTATTGAAGAGATTCATAGGGAATATCTTGCTGCAGGTGCAGATGTCATTGAAACGAATACATTTGGTGCAACTAGTACGGTTTTAGATGAGTATCAGTTAGGAAATCAAGCTGAGGAAATCAATTATGTATCTGCAAAAATTGCTAAAAGGGTGGCGGATGAATTTTCGACAGTGGCGCATCCACGTTTTGTTGCTGGGTCAATGGGGCCGACAACGAAAACCTTATCTATAACAGGTGGGGCGTCATTTGAACAATTAAGAGCAGCCTACGAGGAACAAGCTCGAGGACTAATTCGTGGTGGAGTAGATGTTCTTCTTTTGGAAACATCACAAGATTTATTAAATGTAAAGGCTGCCTATCTTGGGATAACAACAGCATTTGAACAAACAAAAAAGCAAGTTCCTCTTATGATATCTGGAACAATTGAACCGATGGGAACAACTTTGGCTGGTCAGAGTATTGAGGCATTTTATATCTCCGTTGAGCATATGAATCCTGTTGCAGTTGGACTTAACTGTGCAACAGGACCTGAATTTATGGCAGAGCATATTCGTTCCCTTTCTAATTTATCGACAACTGCTGTCAGTTGTTATCCAAACGCAGGTTTACCAGATGAGGAAGGCAATTACCATGAAACACCTGAATCACTGGCAGCAAAAATTAAGGCTTTTGCCGAAAAGGGCTGGTTAAATCTAGCCGGAGGTTGTTGTGGAACGACTCCTGCACATATTAAAGCAATGGTGGATGCTTTAAAAGATATTCACCCTAGAATCGCGAATACTAGCCATCCACATGCAGTATCTGGGATTGAACCATTTATTTATGAAGATGAAAGTAGTAGGCCGTTATTCGTAGGTGAACGTACCAATGTCATTGGTTCCCGTAAATTTAAACGTCTCATTGCTGAAGGGAGATTTGAAGAGGCGAGCGAGGTCGCCCGTGCACAAGTAAAAAATGGGGCACATATTATTGATATTTGTTTGGCAGACCCTGACCGTGAAGAATTAGAGGATATGGAGAACTTTATTCAAGAAGTTGTAAAAAAGGTGAAAGTACCATTGATGATCGATTCGACGGATGAAAATGTAATTGAATGTGCATTTAGATTTTGCCAAGGGAAAAATATAATCAATTCGATAAATCTAGAAAATGGCGAGGAGAGATTTGAGAAAGTAACCCCTCTTTTGCATCAATATGGTGGTGCGATCGTTGTTGGGACAATTGATGAAAAAGGCATGGGAGTTACAGCAGAACGGAAGCTGGAAATTGCCTTACGATCCTTTGATCTTTTAGTAAATAAGTATAAAGTCAATCCTCATGATATTATTTTTGATCCTCTTGTTTTTCCTGCTGGGACAGGGGATGAGCAATATTTCCGAGCAGCAAAAGAAACCGTTGAAGGGATTCGTCTAATTAAGGAACAGCTTCCTAAATGCCAAACAATTTTAGGGGTGAGTAATGTTTCATTTGGCTTACCTCCTGCCGGTCGTGAAGTATTAAACTCGGTTTTTCTTTACCATTGTACAAAAGCAGGACTAGACTATGCGATTGTAAATACGGAGAAACTGGAACGTTTTGCTTCTATCCCTGAATTAGAGGTACAAATGGCTGAACAGCTTCTATTTGATACGAGTGAAAAGGCACTAACGGTGTTTACAGAATTTTATCGTGGGAAAAAGAAAGAAAAAAAGGTAGATGTACAGCAATTATCACTTCCTGAGAGAATAGCTAGTTATGTCATCGAAGGGACGAAGGAAGGATTAATTGATGATTTGCAAAAGGCATTGAAGGAATACACTTCTCCATTGGCAATAATAAATGGACCACTGATGGATGGAATGGCAGAAGTAGGGCGTCTTTTTAATGATAATCAGTTGATCGTAGCGGAAGTATTACAAAGTGCTGAGGTCATGAAATCATCAGTCTCTTTTTTAGAACCGTATATGGAAAAAAATGATACATCGAGTTCGAAGGGAAAAATTCTACTTGCGACAGTAAAAGGTGATGTTCATGATATAGGGAAAAATTTAGTGGATATTATTTTAAATAATAATGGTTATGATGTTGTTGATCTCGGAATTAAAGTAGCTCCAGCGGAGCTCATTGAAGCCATTAGAAGAGAGAAGCCCAAGTTGATTGGATTATCAGGATTATTGGTGAAATCCGCCCAGCAAATGGTTGCTACTGCTCAAGACTTGAAAGAAGCTGACATTAGTATTCCGATGTTAGTGGGAGGGGCAGCTTTATCGAGAAAATTTACCCTTAATAAAATCGTACCTGAGTATGATGGTTTGGTCGTTTACGCAAAGGATGCGATGGATGGATTATCACTTGCCAATCGATTACAGGATGAAAAGGAAAGAGAAATTCTATTACAAGAACAGCGACAAAAACAGCTTCAACAATTAGAAATTGAACGAACAATTGAACGTCCTGCGAAGAAGGTGATTGAACGTTCATCTGTCGCGAAGGATGCGCCAGTATATATACCTTCTGATTTGAAAACACATATTTTACGAGACTATTCGGTGTCACACATCGAACCTTATGTAAATAGGCAAATGTTACTTGGACATCATTTAGGTCTTAAAGGAAAGTTGTCGAAACTTCTTGCCGAACAAGACGAAAAAGCATTGAAGCTATCACAGCAGGTTGACGAACTCTTAGAATTAGCAAAGAGGGAAAAGATTATTGTGCCATCTGCCATCTTTCAATTTTTTCCTGCTCAGTCCGAGGGTGATGATGTAATTATATATGACCCTGATACACCGAGCATAATACTAGAACGATTTACATTTCCGAGACAGGACAAGAAACCGTATCTTTGCCTTGCAGATTTTTTACGATCGAAAGATAGTGGTGTGATGGATTATGTAGGTATGTTTGCAGTGGTTGCAGGGAAAAACATTCGTGAACGAGCTCAGCGCTTTAAAGCAGAAGGGGACTATTTCAGAAGTCATGCATTGCAAGCGATGGCTCTTGAATTTGCTGAAGGATTTGCGGAGAGAGTCCACCAGCTTATGCGGGATCAATGGGGATTTCCAGATGCACCAGAATTTACGATGCAACAACGATTTGCTGCAAAATATCAAGGACAACGTTTCTCATTTGGTTATCCTGCTTGCCCAAATCTTGAAGACCAAGAAAAACTTTTTAAGCTACTCCACCCTGAAAGAATTGGTCTTCAATTAACAGAAGGGTTTATGATGGAACCTGAGGCAGCGGTGACGGCGATTGTTTTTTCCCATCCTGAAGCTAGGTATTTCAATGTTATGTGAGATCTGATGGGTAATGCTCTTTTCTCAAAAAATTGGTAATCTTTAGTGGGTGAAGAACGCTAAACCCTTTATTTTACTGAGAAAAGGGCTGCTACCTTCATAATAACCGCTGAATACTTTATTAAGTGTAAAAGCTAGTAGTAGGGTTTGGGTTTTTCTTTTACATACGCAACAAACGATACTAATCAAACGTTTGAATAATAGGATTTTTTGGGAATCTGGCAGCAGATTCTTATTTTTGTTTGCAACTAATATTGCTGCCATTTTCTAATTATGGTAAAAATGAATATACATCTTAATTCTAGGTAGGTGATTATTTGTTTAATCGAGAATTGGTCAAAGGAAGTACTTCTCTTCTTTTACTTCACTTATTGAATGAACATGATATGTATGGCTATCAATTAGCGAGAGAAATGGAACGTAGAAGTGAAGAGGCTCTTCATGTAAAGGAAGGGACCCTATATCCTGCATTAAAAAAATTAGAGGAAAAGGGATATATTGATTCTTATTGGGTCGAGCAAGAAAAAGGTCCTGCACGTAAATATTACCGTATTACAGGAGATGGGAAAGTAGTATTGCTACAAAAGTCAAAAGAATGGAATCGTTTTGTTGGAGTTATTTCTAAAATGCTAGGTGAATCATAATGTTAGATCAAAAGGCTGTATATCTAAAAAAACTGAAACAATCACTAGGCAATCATCCCGAAAAAGATTTGATTTGCCGTGAAATTTCATCACATATTGCTGAAGGCATACGGGAAAGAATGCTTTATGGAATAAGTGAAAAAGAAGCTCTTGATACGATTTTAAGTGACTTAGGTGACCCAACTGAACTTGGACAGAACTATCATTTACCAGTAGAAGGTCAAAATAAAACAACTATGGCCATTCTATTAAATTGGTGTTTCTTCATCGGCGGAATATTATTAACAATAATGAATCAAATGTTTCATTTTCCGGGTCTGCATCAAGCTTGGATTGTATTAGAGCGAATATCTCAATATATTCTTTTACTTTATTCCGTTTACTGGTTTTTCTTAGGCTTCACTATTGGAAAAGTTTATGGTCCAAAAGGGAAAAAATGTATTAGTCAAATTGTAATGCGAGCATTAATTCCCAATCTGTTATTAATGATTCTTGTACTGAGTAATATGATTCCCAAAGAGTTTTATTCACCACTTCTAGATCCAATATTTATTATTCTTTGTATGATTGCCACAATACTTTTTTATCCGATCAGTAGAGTAGCTTTTAACTATGGGATCGTTCACGGTCTTTAATTTTTTATACATATACATAGAAATTCTATGTATTAGGAGGAGAGAGAATGTCTCTAACATCTTTATCGTTTATTGCACTCATTTTAGCCTTTTTTGGACTGAAATTTACAAGAATAGATGGAAAGATAAATTTTGTATTTAAGTATTTTTGGTCTGCTGGTAGTGCATTGTTAGGTATAAATATACTTTTACTTGGAATGACAATTTTAGGAGTAGTCTTGTTTCCCATTTCAACCCCTTTTTTTATTGTGTTATCACCAGTAATTAGTGTGATTTCTTGGAATTGTATTAGGATATGCTTTAGAAAACCATTTGTAGAACGATTGTATGCCTTTTTTATAGGGCATTCTATTTACTTCATTCTTTTACTATATTTTATTTATGTTTTTTTTACCCTTGAACCTTCCTATCCAGGAGAAGATATGTTTATGTCTGGGCTTGGTTATCTGATTGGTGTGATTATTAGTTTTTTTGCAATCATTCTTGGATTCATTACATTTTTATTGCCCTATAAAAATATTAATCATTAGGGTACTCATTTATTCATTCCACTTTCGACAAATTTCCTATTTTCTACTATAATAAATAATTTTCTTTCGATGATGATTTTAAGTTAATTTAATTGAATTATATTGTAGTAATAGAATTGAAATATAATTGTAATATGAAAAACCCCCATTTTAACATAGTTTGATGCTATAATAGCCTTTGTGAAAAAGACAGTTAATTCTTATTTTTACATAATAATAGACGATAAGATCTTAAATATATATCTACAGAATGCAACAGGAATCGACTATGAATCGGGGGAATATAGAAAATGAAGAGAAGATTACTTTCACTTAGTTTAGCGTCTGTAATTGGGACGAGCGGATTATTTACTACCCATAGCGTGTTTGCAGCCGAGAATTTAAATCAAAAAATTAATAATAAACAACAAGAAATTTCAGAACTTCAAATGAATGAAAAGAGTTTAAAAGCGACAGTAGCTGAAATTAACGCAAAAGTTGAAAATACAAATGAAAAAATGAAACAAACTAAGGCAGAAATAGCTACTACGAAACAAGAATCAGAAGAGTTAAAAGTAAAAATTGCAAAAACAAAAAAGAGAATTGAAGAACGTAATGAACTACTAGAAAAACGTGCGCGTGCAATGCAAGAGAATGGTGGCTCAAGCTATCTAGATGTGCTTTTGGGTGCAGAAAGCTTTGGAGATTTCATTGATCGGGCAATGGCGGTAACAACGATTGTCAATGCAGATCAGGATATAGTAAATGAACAGAAAAAAGACAAGGAATCACTAGAAAAAGCTGAAGCAGATCTTTCAAATAAACTTGCAAAAGTTGAGAAGGATTTAAAAGAACTAGAAGATATGAAGGTAGCATTACAGTATCAAATTAATGATAAAAATAGTATTCTAGCAAAAATTAAGGAAGAACAAAAAGTTGCCTCAAATGAACTTGGAGAGTTAAAGGGGCAAGCAGCAAAAATTGCAGAGCAAGAACGAGCTGCTGCAAAAGCTGCACAAGCTGCTAAAGCAGCACAGGAACAAGCAAGAGTTACTACATCTTCAGATAATTCTAGTTATAGTGCACCACCTCAATCAAATAATGTAACTATCAATATAGGCTCTGGTGGAATCGAAACAGCTATTAGTGTTGGATCATCCATAGTTGGACGTTCTCCATATAATTGGGGTGGTGGACGTTCTGCGAGTGATATTGCAAACCGTTCTTTTGATTGCTCATCATTCGTACGTTGGGCATATGCCGAAGCGGGAGTGAATTTAGGACCTATTTCAGGTACAACAACTGATTCATTAGTAGTTCAAGGTAGGGCAGTAAGCGCCTCAGAGATGAAACGTGGAGACTTAGTATTTTTTGATACGTATAAGAGAAATGGGCATGTAGGAATTTATTTAGGGAACGGAACCTTCTTAAATGATAACAGCTCACACGGGGTATCAATTGACTCTATGAGTAATTCATACTGGAGATCAACATTTAAAGGTGTCGTTAGACGCGTAGTTGAATAATAAATAAAGGCTGTATTCGTATAGTTTGTTGCTTTTGTAAAAGTCCAACTGTCGGCTTTTACACTTAATAAAGATTAGCAACAATGTTTGAGAAAAGAGCCTAATAAAAACACTCTATCATTAGAGTGTTTTTATTTATAGATATTTTTAATCCCTTTTCTACCCAAAAGAAGAATAGAATTGGAAAAAACATATTTCTTCATTTTTTCATGTTACAAGTTATATTCGATATCTATATGATAAGAAGCTTGAAAAAGGGGTTGTCTATTAAGGGTTAGACCCTCTAATAGACAACCCCTCACTCATTATTTCTTTTCTAGATCTTCTCCAATAATCTTTACTTCTCTTTCTAACGCAACATTGAACTTTTCCAACACTGTTTTTTGAACATGCTTGATTAATGAAATATACTCTTCTGCCGTAGCATTATCTTTATTCACAATGAATCCTGCATGCTTCGTCGATACTTCAGCTCCACCCAATCGAGTACCTTGGAGCCCGCTGTCTTGAATCAGCTTTCCTGCAAAGTAACCAGGCGGTCTTTTAAATACACTACCACAGGAAGGATATTCTAATGGTTGTTTTGATTCTCTTTTGAATGTAAGATCATCCATTACCGCTTTAATTTCATCATAGTTTCCAGGTTTTAAATTAAATGTTGCCTCAAGAACGATATCACCCTTTTCTGGGATATTACTCGTCCGATAACTTAGCTCCAAATCTGCTGCTGTTCTCTTAACGACAGCACCATTTTTATCAACAACAATTGCATAATCGAGGACATCTTTAATTTCTCCTCCATAGGCACCTGCATTCATGTACAATGCTCCACCAACTGTTCCTGGGATCCCACATGCGAATTCTAATCCGGATAAATGCTCTTTTAACGCATATCTAGAAGCATCAATAATTGCAGCCCCACTTTGTGCCACAAGCTGATTCCCATTTGTTGATATGCGATTGAAGTTCTTAAGCAAGATGACGATGCCTCGAATACCGCCATCCTTTACAATAAGATTGGAACCATTCCCTAATAAGGTAAAAGGGATGTTTTCTAACTTGGCAAACTTGACCACCGCTTGTACTTCTTCATAAGTAGATGGTGTTAAGAAAATATCGGCCTTGCCACCTAGTCTTGTATAAGTATGGTTTTTTAGGATTTCATTTATTTTAATATTTCTCTCATCAATGATTGAAGTTAATTTATTATAAATATTCGTATAATCAGTCATTCATATCATTCCTTTTACATAGATAATGCCAATGGGCATCCCATTCTAGATGCTAAATTTGTCTTTACAAAAAATATGCGGCTTTTTTGAGATTATGCGCAAAATTGTTGAGTAGAAAAGTTTTAGACAATAATCTAATGATAGTAATAAAATGCTTAATTATCAACTGGAAAAAGGACTATTTAATGAACGCTGACAAAGTATTTAATGTTAAAAGGGAAATGAGTTAATATTATCCTTCTCTATTTCCGGTTCTTTCCAAGTAAATAACCAAAATAGAAAATGACTATATAGCTAAGTAGCAACCAAATGAGGATGGGATTTTTCTTGAAAATTTTAGCTATTTCATTACTGATTTGAAGGAGATGCTTTCCTAAGGTTCCTTCTATATGAAGTCGATAAAGATAAACGAAAAAAATGGCGATGAAGATTAAGAATATAACCCAGAAAATCCGAAAAAGTGAAACACCTTTTTTTGTCTTCAATCGTGCATCCCCCAATTTTCAATGGCTTTTTTTGTTGCTGATTAGAAAAGAACTGCAGACTACAAAGGTAGATATTTGGTGTAAAAGGCGGCGGTGGGGCGTTTACTAAAGTAACCATCTACTTTAGATTATTTTTTGATTTGATCCATTTTAATGACTCTCTTTTACTAAGAGGGGCAAGATCAGTCGATTCAACGAACTGAATGACCTTCTCAGAGTCGACTTTTGAATATTCCCTTAGTGCCCAGCCAATCGCTTTTTGGATGAAGAATTCTTTAGAATCCTTTAAAAATAGAATGTTATTAAAAAGGATAGATAGATTAGTGTTAGTTTTATATTTTAATTGAAATAGTAAGATGCTCCTTTGCAACCAAATGTCATTCGATTCCAACCACTTTTCTGTTGTTGGGTGAATGTGATGTGGGTATGTTTTCATATAATGTCCTAAAATATTCGTTGCAATTGAGTCAACAGAATCCCACCAAGATTTATGGGTAATACAATATTGAATAAGAGTTAAATCCTCTTCTTTCAACCATTTTTTATAGTGGTTTAAAAACAATATGGCGATCATTTGATATTCTCTTTCTTCCTTTACCCATAAATAAGTAATTAAATCCTTTAATTCATTCTGTTGAATTGAATAATATGAAATAAAGTTTTTGAAAACTTCTTTTACAAGAGGTGCGCGTAACCCGAAAAACTTGAAATTATTTTTCATATATTTTTGCATTAGGCTCTTTTCTCAACCATTGTTTCTATTTAGTTAAAGTTTTAACAAATAAATATAGGTTGAAGACCCTTAATACCCTTCAATTCACTGAGAAAAGAGCTGCAATCTTCATAAGAATCGATGAATCTTTATTAGGTGTAAAAGCCGGCAGTAGGGCTTTTACAAAAGCAACAAACTAAAAGAAAGCATCCTTCTATTAGAATCGCTTCGTTTTTATTTGCTCGTTCCTTCAAATCATTTTCTATCTTTTTGATAGGTAACATCATTCATCACCTCTAATATATTCGTTTTACACTCATCATACAACTTTTTAATAGAGTATAAAATATTTTTTAGTTTTTAAGTCAAAATATTCTAATAATTATTTGTGATATCAGTTACAATAGAGGAAAGCGTGTATAGGGGGGATTGTTTCTCATGCAACATCCTTATATTAAGGAGGAACATAAAATATTTCGTCGCACATTGCAAAGATTTCTTGCAAAAGAATGTCTTCCTTTTTATGAAAAGTGGGAAGAAGATCAAATGATTCCACGATCCTTCTGGTTGAAAATGGGGGAGCAAGGATATCTTTGTCCCGATATAGACATAGCCTATGGAGGAAGTGGGGTTGATTGGGGATTTTCAGTTATCATTAATGAGGAATTAGAAAGGGTAGGCTCCAGTCTTATTGGAATTGGATTACATAGTGACATTGTGATTCCGTACATTTCAACTTATGGATCAGAAGAACAAAAGCAACGATGGCTTCCTTTGTGTGCAAAAGGCGAAATGATTACAGCTATTGCAATGACAGAGCCAGGAGCAGGCTCAGATTTGGCTAATATCCAAACAACCGCAAGATTAGAAGAGGATTATTATATTGTAAATGGGCAAAAAACATTTATTACGAATGGAATTCATGCAGATCTTGTAATAGTGGCATGTAAAACGAATCCGCAGGCTGTTCCAAAACATAAAGGGATAAGCTTGCTTGCTATTGAACGTGGAACATCTGGTTTTTCGAGAGGAAGAAAGCTAAATAAAGTAGGGTTACATTCTCAAGATACGGCAGAGTTAATCTTTGAAGAGTGCCGAGTTCCTAAGGAGAATTTGATTGGAATTGAAGGAGAAGGATTTACGTATATGATGGAAAAGCTGCAGCAGGAACGACTAATAGTTGCAATTGCTGCACAGGTTTCGGCAGAGAGGATGCTGGAATTAACCATTGATTATGTAAAATCTCGTAAGGCATTTGGAAAGTCGATTGGCCAGTTCCAACATAACCAGTTTAAGCTTGTCGAAATGGCTACTGATATTGAAATGGGGAGAACCTTTTTAGATCAATTAATAGCTGAACATATTGAAGGTGTAGACGTCGTTACAAAAGTTTCAATGGCGAAATGGAAGTTGACGGAAATGGCTAGAAATATAGCTACCCAATGTATGCAATTACATGGAGGATATGGCTATATGGAAGAATATGAGATTGCAAGGAGATATCGTGATATTCCAGTTGCTAGTATTTATGCTGGAACCAATGAAATAATGAAAGCGATTATTGCTAAAAAACTAGGATTGTAGTTAGTCAATGGAAAGGAAGATGAAGATGAGAGAAGTTGTCATTGTTGAAGGACTACGAACCCCGATCGGAAGAAAAAATGGTGATTTGAAAAATATACGACCAGATGATTTAGCGGCATACGTCCTGAAAGCTCTTGTCGAACGTACCGGTATCGACCCTGGGATGATAGATGATGTAATTTTAGGTTGTGTCACGCAATCAGGTGAACAGGCAGGTGACATTGCGAGGGTGGCAGCATTAATTGCAGGTTATCCAATAGACGTACCTGGTACAACGATTGATCGTCAGTGCGGTTCGAGTCAACAGGCGGTTCATTTTGCAGCACAAGCTATTCTATCAGGGGATATGGATATAGTGGTTGCAGGCGGTGTCGAAAGCATGTCGAGAGTTCCAATTGCTTCAAATTTCCAAGGGGCTAATTTTAGTGCAAGATTAACCGATCGTTATGAAATGATTCACCAAGGATTGTCTGCAGAGCGAATTGCTGAAAACTATCAATTCACAAGAGAGGAATTGGACCGCTTTTCGTATGAGAGTCACCAAAAGGCTTTAAAGGCTCAAGCAGAAGGATATTTTCAGAGGGAGATCATCCCAATTAGCAATGGTGATACAAAGATATATAGTGATTCAGGTCCGAGAAAGGAAACATCGATCGAGGCATTAAATTCTTTAAAAGCCTCCTTTAAAAAAAATGGCATCATCCATGCAGGAAATGCAAGTCAAATAAGTGATGGTGCAGCAGCACTCCTACTAATGTCCAGAGAAAAGGCTGAAGATCTCGGAATGGTCCCTCGGTTTAAAGTTCATACCCGTGTTGTCGTTGGATCTGACCCGACACTTATGCTAACGGGACCGATTCCTGCCACAGAAAAAGTGTTAAAAAAGGCGGGACTTACAATTGAAGAGATTGATGTTTTTGAGGTGAATGAAGCATTTGCCCCTATTCCATTAGCCTGGTTAAAGGAAACGGGTGCTGATCCCAAGAAACTTAATCCAAATGGAGGAGCAATCGCTCTTGGCCATCCTTTAGGTGCAAGTGGGGCAAGGCTAATGGTAACAATGATGCATGAGCTTGAAAGAACAGGTGGGCTTTATGGTTTACAGACGATGTGTGAAGGTTATGGAATGGCAAATGCAACCATTATTGAAAGGCTAGGGTAATTTAATTGAAATGAAAAATTCATTTAGGCTGGGGGTTCGTATATGTCCACAACAATTGGTAAACTATTCGATTTAACGGTTAAAAAGTTTCCTAATAAGGAAGCAATATATGATGTTAGACGAAATAGGAGATTTACTTATAAAGAATGGGAGGAACAGGTGAACCGTTTAGCAAATGCTCTTAAAGGGGAAGGAGTCCGTAAAGGAGATCGAGTCTCTACCTATCTGTTTAATAATGAGGAATTAGCAACTGCTATTTTTGCTTGTGCTAAAATCGGAGCGATTTTGAATCCGATAAATTTCAGATTAATGTCGGAGGAGCTCGCGTATATTTTAGATGATGCAAAGCCTAAAGTTGTCCTTTTTGAACAGATGCTAGCATCTACAATTTCCTCAATCGAACAGCGCTATCCACAAATTTCGTTTTGGTTTATTGATGATCAAACACCATCCTATGCAGCCAATTATCAACATAAGATCCAAGAAGCTTCAAGTGTTCTAGAAGAAATTTCAATCGAAGAAAATGATGATTATGCCATTATGTATACGAGTGGTACAACTGGACGTCCGAAAGGAGTTATACATCGTCATCGTGAAGTGATCGAACAAAGCCTAATTGTGATTAGTGCGATGAAGCTCCATGCAAATGATCATGGACTTGTTACTGCCCCAATGTTTCATTGTGCAGAGTTACATTGTGCACTAATACCGCGAATTCATGTTGGAGCTAAAAATACGATTTTACACCAATTTAACGCAAAGCAAATTCTATCATTAATTGAGCAGGAAAGAATCACGAAATTCTTTGCTGCACCAACAATGTGGAATATGCTCCTACAGGAAGACTTGGAATCATATAATCTTGACAGCTTAGTACTTGGTCTGTATGGTGCGGCACCAATGGCTCCAGCCTTAGTCCGTGCTTGCCAGCAACAGTTAGGTATTGCTCTTGTTCAAGCATATGGGATGACAGAAATGGGTCCTGCTATATCCTTTCTTTTAGAAGATGACCAAATGATAAAATCTGGATCTGCAGGTCAAGCCTGTTTAAATCATGAAATCCGGATTGCTAGGCCACGCGAAGATGGTCCTTCAGACCCGGATGATCTCGTTCCGATTGGGGAAGAAGGAGAAATTATTGTCCAAGGTCCTTGTATGATGAGTGGCTATTTTGAAAACGAGGAAGCAACAGAGAGGGCGATGTATAAAGGCTGGTACCATTCAGGAGATATCGGTTATATCGATGAGGATGGTTATCTTTGGGTAAAGGACCGTGTGGATGACATGATTATTAGTGGAGGAGAGAACATTTTTCCAAGAGAAATTGAGGATGTTCTTTATGAACACAAAGGCGTGTTAGATATAGCAGTAATTGGCCAGCCAGATGAGCATTGGGGTGAAAGGGTTATCGCTTTCGTGGTAAAAAAGGATCCAGCAGTAACAGAAATGGAACTAGATGAATGGTGTAAGAACAGTGAGCATCTTGCCAATTATAAGCGCCCGAGGACATATATCTTCTGTGATATGTTACCTAGAAATGCAAGTGGTAAGATACAAAAGTTTCTATTGAGAGAAAGATTAAGAAATTTTGACACCCTAAGGAATGATACAGAGAATCAAATAGGTGATTTAAAAAATTTATCATAGATAAAGGGGATATGTGTCATGATGCAGGTACCATTAACAGTTGGTTCTATACTAGAAAGGGCTGAAAAGTTCTTTCCGAAAAAGGAAATCGTTTCAAGAACATTGTCTGGAATAAGCCGTTTTACCTACAAGGAAATCGGACAAAGAACACGTAAGCTTGCATGTGCACTAGAAAGACTTGGTATTCAAAAAGGGGATAGAGTAGGAACATTAGCTTGGAATCACCATCGCCATCTTGAAATATACTTTGCTGCTCCAGGAATAGGAGCCGTTTTACACACCATTAATCTTCGATTATCTCCAGAACATATTTCTTATATTATTAACCATGCAGAGGATCAAGTACTATTTGTTGACGAAGATATCTTGCCACTTGTTGAAGCAGTAAAAGATCATCTGAAAACCGTAAAAGCATTTATTATTATGACAGATAAGGACAAATTGCCTTCAACTACATTGGAGCCTGTCTATTCGTATGAAAGACTAATAGAAGCCGGGGACCCTACACACTCTTTCATTCAAAACATTGATGAAAATGACCCTGCTGGAATGTGCTATACATCAGCAACAACGGGAAACCCAAAGGGAGTTGTATACTCTCATAGAGGCATTGTTCTCCATAGCTTTGCATTAGGATTAGCAGATACAACTGCCTTATCTGAAAAGGATACATCAATGGCCGTTGTTCCTATGTTTCATGTAAATGCTTGGGGTCTCCCTTTTGCTGCTACATGGTTTGGAGCAAAGCAAGTACTCCCAGGTCCAATGTTTACACCTAAGCTGCTTGCCCAATTTATTCAAGAGGAAAAGGTTACGGTGACAGCAGGAGTACCTACAATTTGGCTAGGATTATTAAAGGAATTAGAGCAAGGAGACTATGATACATCTTCATTAAGAGGAGTTCTTTGTGGAGGCTCAGCTGCACCAAAAGCGATGATCCAGGCATTTGAGCAAAAATATAATATCCCTTTCTTACATGCCTATGGGATGACCGAAACAACACCACTTGCGACCATTTCAACATTAAAAAGCTATCAAAAGGACCTAGAGCAAGAGGAGATATTAACCATTCGTTCTAAACAAGGCTTACTAGTACCTGGATTAGATATGAAAGTCATTGCAGGTGACAATGAGGTTCAATGGAATGGAAAAGAAATGGGAGAACTACTTATTAGAGGCCCTTGGATTGCGAATGAATATTATAAGGATGATCGTACGAGTGAAGCATTTAAGGATGGATGGCTCTATACCGGTGACGTAGCAACCGTGGATGAAGAGGGAAATATTAAACTTGTTGATCGTACGAAGGATTTAGTGAAAAGTGGTGGGGAATGGATATCGTCTGTTGATTTAGAAAATGCATTAATGGCACATGAGGCTGTATTTGAGGCAACGGTTGTTGGAGTTCCCCACCCGCGATGGCAGGAGCGTCCTGTTGCATGTATTGTTTTGAAGGATGCCTTTAAGGAAAAGGTGAATAAACAGGAATTACTTGATTTTATTGCACCACAATTCGCTAAATGGTGGTTGCCCGATGAAATTATTTTTATGGATGATATTCCAAAGACATCCGTAGGAAAATTTCTTAAACGTGAACTAAGATCAAGGCTAAAAGACTATTTTGTAGAAGCTTAATAGTTTATTACAAAAGCTTTTTCTATGTCATATGCTTCATAAATAAAAGCGAACCAATAGAAAAGAACTTGGTGGTAGGTATTCCTAGCAATGCAGAATTAGAAAAGCTTCACTAAAAGAGTATTTGGGGATAATTTTTTTGGTAACTGTATTTTTAGTAAAAATGATTAAAATGTAAGTAGATTCTAAGTATATGAGGTGTCTGATATATTACTTTTCAGACACTCTTTTTTTTGGAAGATTGTTTTCGCAAGTTTGTTGCTTTTGTTAAAGCCCAACTGCATGTTTTGTTTTACTCCCAGTAAAGGATTCAGATCGGTCAATGGGGTTTTCAGTTCTTTTCTCGTAAAATGAAAGGGGGGATAGCTATATGTATCGGTATTTTCTACCTTCACGGCATTCAGACACTCCCTTAGGTAACCGATTCCCTGCACTTTACTCCATCCCGGTAATCAACCACTCCTATTGGTTACCGTACAGACGCAAATTCATCCATCTCGGTAATCAACCGTTGTCTTAGGTTACCGAGTCCCCGCCCTTTTCTTCATCCCGGTAACCAATCCCTCTCTTTGGTTACCGAACGCCCGCCATTTCGACCATCTCGGTAATCAACCGTTGTCTTAGATTACCGAGTCCCCGCACTTTACTCCATCCCGGTAACCAAACTCTCTCTTTGATTACCGAACGCCCGCCAATTCGTCCATCTCGGTAATCAACCGTTGTCTTAGGTTACCGAACGCCCGCCAATTCGACCACTCGGTAATCAACCGCTGTCTTAGGCTACCGAGTCCCCGCCCTTTTCTTCATCCCGGTAACCAAACTCTCTCTTTGATTACCGAACGCCCGCCAATTCGTCCATCCCGGTAATCAACCGTTGTCTTAGGTTACCGATCCCCCGCCCTTTACTCCATCCCGGTAACCAAACTCTCTCTTTGATTACCGAACGCCCGCCAATTCGTCCATCCCAGTAACCAACCCCTCGCATAGGTTACCGTGCATAGGTGATTTTCTCCTGTTCCTTGTAAAGAACGAAATAAGATATCCCTTTTCTATGTATTTTTTAGTAGAAAGTATTGAGTCATATAGAAATGATGCGCCTTAGCCTCAAAATAAACCAAAATACCTATCATTTAATTGAAAATTTAGTAAAATTAGGTGTTTCGTACTGTTTCTTTAAGTAGAGATAAAAAATATAATTATATCAAATGTTCTTAATAATGGACATGGCAATAAAAAGCGTAGGTGCCTTGGTAGTCTGAAAACCAAACTTTACCTTCATTTTAGGGATGTTCATTGATCCTGAGGGGCAGGCACTGGAAGCTAAAAAACATTTACTCAAAGTAAAAGAAGGGGGCGGTAAACAATTAAACGGACAATGGTCATACTTTTTGTCATCTTTTCATTCATCAGTGCTGGGACAACCTATGCATTATTGGATCCGAGCGGCAAAGGATCTAACTCCAAATTACAAGTAACTACTAGCGAGACTCCAACAAATGAAATAGAAACCTCCTTAGAACAATTCAAAAAAGATATAAAAGCAGTAAATTCAAAATCAGAGAAGGAAATAGGTGATTATGAATCCAATAGCCTAGTTGATGTACTAAATAATATAACATTGTATCAAAGAAACCGTCTTAGCCAAGTTCAGTTATTTTCCGAAGAAGCTAAATATCAACAACTAGATAGAATAATAGTTTATACGGAACAAAAGAAACAATTTGAAAGCGAGCAAATCGTAAAGGACCTAACAGATATATTAACTGACTTAACAAAGGAGTAAGTCTAATCCTACATTTTAAAAAGGGAGCTAATGAGTGGAATGAAATCAGTTAAAGGGAAAATTGTTACCGGAGTCATTGCATTAGGATTAATATCAGGAATAGGTGCTGTATTTGCCAATACAGATGCAGGTGCAAGATTGCAAGCTTGGTATAAGGCACAATTTGATAAATCAGCAAAGGTTATTGCAGATGATACAAAGGCATATGCAAAATCAAAAGCACCGGGTCTTAAAGAAGAATATAACAATCTAAAGGATGAAAAGGGTGAGCAAATTTCTGATGCCAAGGATATGCAAACATCAATGGCTGATGATGCCATCAAGAATGCAAAGAATAGCCATATTAGAAATTTAAATAATCAAAAGGAAAAAATCCTAAACGAAATGGGTGCTGCTTTTGACGGCATCGTTTCTGATGCTCAGACGGAAATTAATAGTGCAGGAGACAGAGCATATGCTCTAGCAACAAGTGATTTAGGAAAATATACAGATGCGGAAGGCAAGAAGGCGCTCACTGATATGACGACACAGTTAACAGCTTCAAAGGATAAAGCAGTTAATGAATTAAGAGAGGCCATTGATTTGGCAAAGCTGGAAATACAAAAGCAGCTTGATTATCAAACAGAAGCTTCTACAACAGAGATAAAGGCAGCAATAGATGCCAAAATTGTGCAGTTAAGAGAGCTAATTAATCAAAAAGCAGATGAATTATTATCTCAGCAAAAACAAATCATTGCCGCAAAAGCTACAGAACTTGAGCAGATAGCTAAAAATGAATTAGATTCAGTGATTAGTGGAATCTAAATCAATATTCTAATATAAGGAAAATAATAGTGGGGGGACATGTGATCAGAGTTCCATTTTGGAGCTCTGATTTGATTGAAGTGGAGGGAAGTAAATGGATAGTAAAAAGGGAAGTAGCCTAAAACAAAGGAAGCATAATAAATATAGGCTTCTAGTTGGAATTCTTTTTTTAAGTATAACAATAGGTAGTAGTATTGGTTTTGTTTATGCTGATCAAGACATTCATGGTTTATTATCCAGATGGTTTGACAATAAAGGGAGCGAATCAATTCTCACGATTGAGCAGGCTATTATGACAGAAAAAGATAGGCAGAAGATGCGGTTAAAAGAAGAATTGCAACTAGAATTAAAGCGATCCGAGGATGATCTTATCTCATTTACGGAACAAGAAAGAATGAATCGTATCAATGAGCTGAAAGAGTATACTAACCACCTCATTGCTAACTTGCATATTGATAATGAAGCAGAAAAACAGCAAATGAGTGAAAAACTACTATTCATTATGAATGAAGCAATCAATGAGATGGAGAAAACAATACCGAAAAAAGAGGAGATGTCTCCAAAAGAGCCCGATGAAAATAATGAAGCGGAAAACGATGGAAAAGACAAATCCGAGGGAGAAACCAATCAGGAAGATAATGGTGCAAATGAAAGCGAGGATGTAGAGCAAAAATAGAGCTGGAGGCCTGTTTAATGAGTAATGAAAAAATACTTCATTCTGAAATTGATATAAAGGATGTTCCTCGAACTGTGAAAAGAGAGTGGATTAGCTGGATACGATTTATACTTATCATCGTAATATTATATGGAGCTATACATTATACGATCGGTATAAAAATTGTCAGTGGGGATTCAATGAATCCTACGATTCAGGATCGGGATATAGTTGTTGTAAGTAAGCTTTTCTTTACTCCAGAAAGAGGAGATATAATTGTAGTAAAAGACCCAGAGGGGTTTGACATTGTCAAAAGAGTGATTGGTATCCCAAATGATCATGTTCGAATTAAAGATGGTATTGTTTATATTAATCAGCAAGTATTGGATGAGCCATACATAATCGGTCAGTCGATGGATATCGATGAAGTGGTCGTCGGCACTGACAGTTATTTTATTATGGGTGACAATCGAACCCCGGGTGAAAGCCTTGATAGCCGTGATCCGAGCATTGGTACGATATCAAAGGAGCAAATAGTTGGCGAAAAATTATTTTAATCATAGGTTGTTTTCGAATAGTTTATAAAAGCCCTACTGCCTGCTTTTATAGCTAATAAAGATTCGGTGATACTTGTGAAGCTAGATGCTCTTTTCTCGGGGAATCGATGTGGGAAATTTCCAACCTATATACTAGTGAAAATATTTAAAAGTGATATTGTTTGAGAGGAGCCGAATCATAGTAGAATATCCTTTCTAAGAATTTATTATAATAGCTATGGATTTACAACACGTAAAGAACTTATCATATAAAGGGGGCATCTATTAATGGTTTAGCATTAATAGATGCCCCTTTTGGATTATAACTTTTTTAAAGAAACAGCTTCACGCATCTTATGAAGTGACTCATGGCCAGCATTATTAAGTTTGGCCATGACATTTACATAAAGAGCATCAATGATACTTAATTGCGCAATACGTGAGGAGAGTGCTTCAGATCGGTAATCTGTCTCTTGGGAAGCAGTAAATAATGGTATATCTACCTTTTGGCTTAAGGGGGATTTCGCTAGATTGGTAATTCCAATTGATTTTGCTCCATTTTTTTTGGCAATTTGTAGAACATCCATCATATCTTTATTAGACCCTGAGTGAGAAATCAACACAATCACATCTTGATCCGTTAATTGTGATGCTGACATTATTTGAAAATGGGAATCAGTATAAGCGACTGATTGTATGCCAGTTCTTAAAAATTTATGATGAGCATCCATTGCAATAACTCCTGAACCCCCATTCCCGTAAAATTCAACTCTTCTTGCGTTCATAATCATTTCGATAGCATCCTCAAAACGATTTTCATTAAAAATATTTAATGTATCATCTAGTGTCCGAATATTTGATTTGAACACCTTTTCTGCTATTTCTTTTTCCGTATCATCCTCCTGGATGGTTTCATGAATATCTTGTATAGGGTTGACAATTTCTGAAGCTAGTGCGATTTTCATTGATTGAAAACCATTGAAACCGATTCGTTTACAAAAACGGAAGACCGTTGCGTCAGCAACAAATAAATCATCGGACACTTGGTTAATCGTAGAATGAATGATTTTTTCAGGGTGTTCTAATATATAATCGGCAATCGTTTTTTCCTTTTCACTAAATTGAGAATACATTGTTCGGATTCTAGGTAAGCAGGGGAAGTTATTAAAATTTGCTCCCATCTGTAAAAAACCTCTTTCTATTACTTATATCTATTATATTGTAATACAATTCTCACTGTTTTTGTAAACGGTTTCGAAAAAAGTTGATGGTAAAGGTTTCTTGTTAAGAATATTAGATAAATATTATTAGAAAAATATCGTAGAAAATTATTTCACCCCTCGTTTACAAGAAATAACAGACTTTAAAGTTTTTTTCTTATCTGTTTTACGAATGATTACTCATTCGCCTCAGTTTTATATATTTTTCTCAGTAAATGGGCTCAAGAAAAATTTTCATATAGGAAAAATATTCTTAATCAAAAATGTTGAAATAAAAAATTTTTATCGTAAAATAGTAATGTGATGAAAAAATATTTCTTCAAATATAAATGTAAACGTTTAATATTTTTCCGTTGCTATTACGTCTTTAATATAAACAACGTAGTAGGGAATGGTTTTATAACAAAATGGAACCGATTACGGTTAGGAATGTAAGCCTTGTCAAAGAGGTTCTACTAGGAGGTTTGGAATAAATGTCAGGTCATGATATAAGTCTATTAATTTACACCTTGATCGCTATTATCCTTTTGATCTTTTTGATTGCAAAAGTAAAATGGCATCCATTTGTTGTTCTATTATTAACTTCTGTCATTTTAGGAATGCTAGCAGGAATGAAACTTCCTGATGTGGCAGATGCCATCCAAGATGGAGTGGGAAATACGCTTGGCTCTATAGCAGTTATTATTGGTTTAGGGACAATCCTCGGAAAGATGCTGGCTGAGTCAGGAGGAGCTGACCAAATAGCAAATACACTGCTGAATAAGTTTGGCGAGCGTAGGGTTCATTGGGCAATGATGATTGTTGCCTTTATCGTTGGGATTCCCGTTTTCTTTGAAGTAGGACTCGTACTATTAATCCCATTAGTTTATACAGTAGCAAGAAAATCAGGGATGTCACTATTAAAAATAGGAATTCCGATGGTAGCAGGTTTATCAACTGTTCATGGTCTTTTGCCCCCACATCCAGCACCGATGATCGCGGTTGAAGGCTTGAATGCAAATGTCGCAAAAACTATACTTTATGCATTAATTGTAGCAATTCCATCCGTTATAATTGCTGGGCCAGTTTTTGGTTCGTTTATCGCAAAAAGGATATCGGGTCTAGAAATGCCAAAAGCATTGTCAGAACAATTTTCAAAGAAGGATTCAAAGGAGTTACCAAGCTTTGGAATTACACTATTCACCATTTTATTACCTGTAATTTTAATGTTAATTGGATCTTTAAGTGATGTTTTAGAAGAGAGTAAGACATTATCAGAATGGAGTGGGTTCCTAGGAAAACCAATTGTTGCGCTTTTGATTTCAGTCATCGTTTCCTTTTTCACTCTTGGATATGCTAGGGGCTTTAATAAACAGCAGCTTTCAAGCTTTATGGGTGAATGTTTAGCACCTACCGCTACCATTATTTTAGTCATTGGTGGAGGAGGAGCCTTCAAGAATGTTTTAATTACGAGTGGGGTTGGAGATGCTATAGCTAACCTTGCTGTAAATACGCATATTTCTCCAATCTTGTTTGCTTGGTTAGTAGCAGCGTTAATTCGTGTAGCAACAGGTTCAGCTTCTGTTGCGATGACAACAGCAGTTGGAATTGTTGCACCAGTTTTAGCCAGTGTGAATGGTGTTAATACAGAACTAATTGTTTTAGCTATTGGTTCAGGATCATTGATTTTGTCACATGTGAATGATGCGGGCTTCTGGATGGTGAAAGAATTTTTCAATATGAGTGTCGCTCAAACATTAAAATCATGGACGGTTATGGAAACACTTCTTTCCATCGTTTCACTCATTATCGTGCTATTATTAAGTGTAATAGTATAATATTAGTAAATGATCATTTGGGGCTGCTATAAGCAAAGTGTTAGACACTTATGTAGCAGCCCCTTGCCGATTTTTTAGTTATACCAAAACTTGAGGTGAAATAAAACATGAAACAGTTATATATGATGGGTGTGGATATAGGAACAACAAGCACAAAGGCAGTCATTTTTACAAAAAGTGGCGAGGTTATTACAACTTTTTCAAAGGGATATCCTCTTTATAATCCGACTCCATCTATTGCTGAACAGGACCCGGAAGAAATCTTTCAAGCGGTGATTACAGTTATTAGAGAAGTAATGAATAAAAGTGGGATACGACAGGATGAGCTAAGTTTTATCTCTTTTAGCTCAGCTATGCATAGTGTCATTGCAGTTGATGACCAAGGCACTCCACTAACGAAAAGTATTACTTGGGCAGATAATCGAAGTGTGAAATATGCGGAAGAATTAAAGGCATCTAATCGAGGATTAGATTTATATCGTCGAACAGGAACACCAATCCATCCGATGTCACCGATTACGAAATTAATATGGTTGAAAAATGAACATGTGGATGTTTTTCAGAAGACATATAAATTTATCGGCATAAAAGAATATATTTTTTATAAATTGTTTCATCAATATGTAATGGATTACTCATTAGCTTCAGCTACAGGAATGTTTAATGTAAATACACTGCAATGGGATAAAGAAGCATTAGAAATTGCAGGAATTACGGAGGAGAAGCTCCCAATCCTTGTGCCAACAACACATGTTTTGCATGAAATACACCATCAGTTTGCTAATGAAATGAATATCTCCGAGGCGACCCCTTTTGTAGTAGGAGCAAGTGATGGAGTTCTTTCCAATTTAGGATTAAACGCCATTAAACCCGGTGTTTTAGCTGTTACGATCGGTACAAGTGGGGCAATACGGACTGTTAGCAATAAGCCATTAACTGATCCGAAGGGACGAACATTTTGTTATGCCTTGACCAAGGATCATTGGGTGATTGGTGGTCCAGTAAATAATGGTGGAGTTACCTTCCAATGGGCCCGAGATCAATTTGGCCAGACTGAAATTCAACAAGCAGAGAAGGCCGGTGCCGATGCATATGAGCTACTTACAGAAATGGCTGAAAAGATAGCTCCTGGAGCAGATGGACTAATCTTCCACCCGTATATGGCGGGCGAGCGTGCGCCAATTTGGAATGCCGATGCACGAGGATCGTTTTTTGGACTTGCGCTATATCACACCCGTGCTCATCTTGTACGTGCGGTGCTTGAAGGTGTAATTTATAATCTTTATAGTGTTATGCTTGCCTTACAGGAATTAATCGGGGAACCGAAAAAGATTCATGCGAGTGGAGGCTTCGTTCGTTCAAAGCTGTGGTGTCAAATTATGGCGGATGTTTTTGGACAGCCTGTGACCATACCTGAGAGCTTCGAAAGCTCATGCTTAGGTGCAGTTGTTTTAGGATTATATGCATTAGGTGAAATAGAGCAATTAGAAGTGGTAGAAGAAATGATTGGCTCCACTAACGATATCGAACCCAATGCTCAGAATACTAAAACGTATGAAGAATTAATGTCCATTTTCCTTTCAATCAGTAGGAAAATGGAAGAGGATTATCACAGAATTGCTGAGTATCAACGTAAATTAGGGAAGAATGAATAAATCCATGAAAAAGCCGTCTGAAAATGCTTCAGACGGCTTTTTTTCGAAAGATGAGATAGTATAAAATTTAATACAGTTTCTAAAGTTAAGCCGATCCCGCTGTAATGTTTGAGATAAGAGCCTTTATGAAAAATTAATGTCTATAACTACTCATGATTTAAGATAATCCGCTCAGGGTGGGAGTAAACGTTTAATTGATTTTGTCTAATAAATCCTACCATCGTAATGCCTAAATCATTTGCAAGGTCAATTCCTAATGTTGTAGGAGCAGATTTGGAAAGAATAATTCCTATTCCAATTTTTGCTACCTTTAATAATACTTCAGAAGAAAGACGACCACTAAAGGCGAGGACTTTATCTGCTCGGGGAATCTTCTTTTGCAGACAATATCCATAAATTTTATCAAGTGCATTATGTCTACCAATATCGGTACGACTAATGATTAATTCATCTGAAGTACATAGAGCCGCATTATGGACACCGCCTGTTTGTTTGAAATCAGTTGATTGTTCTTGCATTAGTTTCATTAGATGAAAGCATTGATCGATGGTTAAGGTGGTAGTCCTTTGAATCGTCTTTGCTGTTCTTGCATCATTATGAAAGTAAAATTGTCTGCTTTTTCCACAGCAAGATCCAATAAAACGTTTCGAATAGAAATCCTTATTAATGGATTGCTTGTTTTTTAAATTTATATAGGCAAATCCATGACTTTCATCGATAGAAAGATGCTCAATATCAGAAGAGAGCCGTATTAGACCTTCTGCCGCGAGAAACCCTATAACGAGCTCTTCTAGATGGGTGGGGGAGCAAACCATCGTCGCAAATTCCTCTCCATCAATGATAATCGTTAAAGGAAATTCAATGGCGATATCATCCTGTATATTTGTTAATGTTCCATCACTATATTTAAGTGTCTTTGTGTGTGTAATGATATTTTTCATGGCACCCCCTCTTTCCCTTAAATTGTATAAATGTGTATCCCTTTAACTGAAAGTATGCCAGGCAAGGAAGGGCGTTAACTAATTTCCATTTCCAAATCTTCAATTCGCTTTTCAATGTATTTTGTATCTTTATGGGCATGATAGGTTTCTGCTTTTTCCACAATAACAGCTGTATTATACTCAGGTATCCCTGCATATTCTTCATACACGCCCTTTGGAATAAGAACATTGCCTTCAGGCCAGAAGAGTAGAAGATTTCCTCGTTTCGTATCAGCAAATTTGGCACGACCGTGGAAATATCCATATTGATTGAATAGAACAATTGCTTCACCTTCGGATACATTTAAATCAGCTGCGTCCTCTGCATTGATGAGCACATCATAACGGTCTGCCGCGTTAAAGGAATCAGTTTCATTGTAAATCATTGAATTAAATTGCTTCCCTCGACGTGTAGTCACATAAAAATGTCCTTGTGGCTTTCGTAACTCAGGGAGTTCAATGCTTAACAAATGTCCACGTCCATCCTCAGTAGGACAAACTCCATCTTCGCATAACCAGGCACCACCCCATTGGAAAACATCGCCTTTTTCCTTTAAATATTGAATTCCATCATAATTTGGGTTGGCTACTGCAATTTCTTTACGTATTTGCTCGGCAGATGTGAAATTTAAATATTTCGTTGCTTCTGGTTTAATCCGAGAAGCTAAATCAACATAGATTTCCCATTCTGAACGGGCTTCCTCTATTCGTGGCCCTTTAATTTCTGGGGAGAAGTAGACCATCCGCTCAGTAGATGTAGATGTACCACCACCTGGTTGTTCATAACGTGTCATTGCAGGTAAAACAATAACCTCTTCTTTTGCTTCAACTAACGTGGATGTATTGAAAATAATATCTTGATGAACGCGAAGTTCTACATTGGATAAGCATTCCCTGACAAACGTCGGATCGGGCATCGTCTCTAAGAAATTTCCACCTGAGGTGTAGAATACCTTCAATCGTCGCTCGTGGTCTTCAGGAAGCATGGCATTTTCAATCGAAATGCCAACAATATCACCTTGCCATTTAGGAATTTCAAAACCCCATATCTTTTCAAGGCGTTCAATATTCTTTGCATCAAAATCTCCACCAGGTAAGACAAAAGGATCGGCTCCCATTTCACCAGAACCTTGAACCCCTGAATGACCACGGATTGGCATAACACCACAATGTTCACGACCAATGAAACCACGGAGCATCGCTAAATTGGCGACTTGTGAAATATTATCCGTCCCAAATCGATGCTGTGTTAAGCCCATAGACCAGACAAATACAGCACTTTTGGCGTTTGCGAGTAACTGGGCAAATTCAAGCATTCTTTGTTTCGAGAGCCCAGAAGAATGTTCCAATAGCTCCCAGTCTTGCTTTGCTATATGCGCTTTGAGTTCTTCTAAACCAATTGTGTGCTCGTTAACAAAACGGTGATCGATAGCAGATCCTACTTCTTTTTCTTCCATCTCGAACCAATGCTTCATCACCCCATTCATAAAGGCGATGTCTCCACCGATATTCACTTGGTAAAAATCATCAGCTAGCTTTGTCCCGAATAAGGCAGAATCAGGAATAGAAGGTACCCAGTAGCCATCCATAGCTGGTTCACGGTATGGATTAATACATATAATTTTCGTTCCTTTTCTTTTGGCTGCATACATATACTTTGTCGAAACTGGCTGGTTATTTGCTGCAACAGATCCCCAAAAGATAAGAACATCGGTCCCAATCCAATCTTGATAATTACAACTCGATGCACCAATACCAAGTGAGCGTTTCAAGGCAGTTTTACTTGGTGAATGGCAAATCCTCGATGCATTGTCTATATTATTCGTGCCTAGAAATCGAGCCATTTTGCCTGCAGTGTAATATACCTCATTTGTTATCCCTCTAGATGTTAAGAAAAAGGCAAGTTGTTTTGGATCAATGGTTTTTATTTTTTTGGATATTCGGTTTAATGCATCATCCCAAGAAATTCGAGTGAACCTTTTTTCTCCTTTTTTTCTTGAAAGGGGATAGGGGATCCTACCTAGTTTTCTAAGGTCTGCACTGCTAAACTTTTGTAGTTCGTCTATATCACTATGAATAATAGATTCTTTCATTGCAGGCATCGTGTTTAAACGAAGAACATTTAAACGTGTTGTGCAAACATGGGGACCTGTCAAAGTTTGATCTCTTAGACCAGCTACTCCTAATGCGCATCCATCGCATACTCCCTGTGTTAGTATCCTTGTTGCGTAGGGAAGATTGTCACGATTTTCCCAGACGACCTTCATCGTATCCCGAATATGCTTTGGTTTTATTTTTCCAAGACCAAAAGGAATAGGACTGACCCAAAGCTTCGGATCAGGTGTTTTTGGTAGTTTAATTGGACCTTGATGTTTTGTTTTTCCCATTTTATCCACCTTTCCTTCTTATTTGTGTGCAAGTTCATGCGGTTTTTGTCGTTGACTGTTGTATCTTTTTCTCTCTTAGCTTTTTAATATCAATACGAATAATTAAGGAGATAATAAAAGCGATAATGAATAATCCTGAGAAAAAAGTTAAGCTATTTGCGTAGGTTCCAGTAATATCCTTAATCCAGGCAGCAAATAATGGTCCGGCTAATCCAGCTGCTGCCCAAGCAGTTAAAATATATCCGTGAATGGCACCTAATTGTTTGGTTCCAAATAAGTCACCTATGAAGGCAGGAATGGTAGCAAACCCACCACCGTAGCATGTGTAAATAATCGCTAGCATGATTTGAAACAGAATGGAAATAGTCGTATGTGGGAGAACAGCGAATAAAATAATTTGTAAAACAAAGAAGGTTGTGTACGTATTCGCACGTCCAAAGTAATCTGAGATGGATGCCCAGCCTAAGCGACCAAAGCCATTGAATAAACCAAGGATTCCAACAAGTGCAGCTGCTTCCGTTGTTGTTAGCCCGATACTTTCCTGAGCTAGCGGCTTAGCTGCCGAAAGAATGGCAATTCCACAAGTTGTGTTAATAAATAGCATGAACCATAAGTAATAAAAACGTGCCGTTTTTATCGATTCATTTGCAGTTAATTGAGATAGATCGGTAGTCACCCGAGCTTTTCTTTGCCTATTTTGCTCCGAAAATCCTTTAGGCTTCCAATCCTCAGCAGGCTTTTCAAGATAAAGTGAAGATAATGTCATAATGATAAAATAGCCAATACCTAGGATGAAGAACGCATTAGCGGTTCCCAATCCTTTAATAAGTGCATCCATGATCGGACTACTAATCGCAGCGGCAAATCCAAATCCCATAATAGCAAGGCCTGTTGCAAGGCCACGGCGGTCAGGGAACCACTTTACTAAGGTGGATACAGGAGTGATGTAGCCAACACCTAAACCAATTCCCCCTAATACTCCATAAAAAAGATAAAGTAATGGCAAGGATCCGGCATGAACAGCAAAACCAGAACCGAAAACACCAATTCCAAAGAAGATGGATGCAAGTAATCCCGCTTTTCGTGGCCCATGTTTTTCTACAAAATGACCTAAAAATGCAGCAGAGAGACCTAAGAAGAGGATGGCAACACTAAAGGTCATTTGTACCTGACTGGCAGACCATCCAAATTCTTGAATTAATGGATTGGTGAAATTGCTCCAGGCATACACAGAGCCGATGCAAATATGAATCCCAACTCCAGACAAGGCAATCAACCATCTGTTTTTTGTCTTCTTCACAAAATTCCTCCCTTGTTTTTATATAGAATGGCCATGTTCTATTTGTATGTTATTAGTACATGTATCTATGAAGGAATGTTGAACAATGACTTCATTCATTTTTCAATGTTCAATTGGCTAGTAAAGAAGAATAGAATCTTCGGATGATTTAAATTTTATATAAATCTATTGTAACAAGATAGCGCTTACAAACAACTCTTTTTTATTAGTATTTTTTAGAGAAAAAAGTGTAGCGGTTTTTATTTGAGTTTGCCGCTCTTTTCCCAGAGAACTGAAGATGAAGTGTCTTTATCAATGTATTAGTAAAAAACTTTTCATATATAGCAACAATATATGGGAAAAGAGCATAAATAAAATTTTCTTTGTAATGATTGTTGTTTTTGTAAAAGCCCAACTGCCGGCTTTTACACCGAAAAAAGGGTGAAGCGGTTTTTATGGAGTTTGTAGCTCTTTTCTCAAAGAAAATGAAAGGTAAGCGGTCTATAGCCGAAATGTAATAGTTGAAACTTTACTTAAATAGTAACAAACCTTGAGAAAAGAGCATAAATACATTTTCTTCGTAATGATTGTAGCTTTTGTAAAAGCCCAACTGCCGGCTTTTACCCGTAAAAAGGGGTGAAGCGGTTTTTTTGTAGTGTGTAGTTCTTTTCCCAGATAAATGAAAGGTGAAGTGGTCTTATTAGTAAAAACTTTTCATATATAGCAACAATATATGAGAAAAGAGCATAAATTAAGCCACTAGTGAGAGGATACTAATGGCTCTACTTTTCATAGGACCAGAGAATGGTCCATTTATCTTTATTTTCTGCTACGTATACATTTTGATGGATGGTGAATTTTCCGAAAGTGCTTTTAAATGTTTGCGTAATAGGAACTTGATAAACATTTTTTAGTTTAGGACTCTCTTTGGAAAATCTCCAGCTTTTCAGATGCTTTGCTTTTCCTACTGTATAGCTAAATGTTTTTACACCAAAGTCCTGCATGAAAACGTGGGCTCTCTTTTGGATGTAATCATCTTGACTGAATTTTTTCTTCATCAATGGATGGAAGAGAATCCATGAACCACCGAAGTTTCCCGATTTTTCATATTGATAAAAGTCATCTACTAAACTAGTCGCACGGTCCTTTGCTGATTGAGAAAAGATGACATATAATAATAGACAAAACAATATTAAGATACTAATGAAGACAATCATCTTTAAAATAGGCTTCTGTTTTCTTCTCATATATTTATCACCTATTGATAGGTTATGCGGGAAAATAAAAAATATGATGATTTGTCCATTAGTAAAAAAATGAAACAAAAAAGAATAGAAATCCGTCTTATATAATAGTGTGTCTTATAAGGTTATAGATAACAATCCTTATAGGAGGATCACTCTGAAAATAAAAGGAGTAGAAAATGATGATTAAACGAATAAGTAAAATAATCCTAGTTGCTATTTTTCTGTTTGGGATTGGATTGAATAATGTAGTTAAAGCATCTACAAATGATAATAGTGATAGCATAAATGAAAAGTTTGGTGCACCTATTGTTGTATACGGTGAAAAATTATCAGCAGACCAAAAACAAAAGGTAAAAGAGCTATTAGGCGTAAATGATAGTAGTCAGGTAAATGAGGTTACAGTGACGGTTGATGATCTTGTTAAATATATTAACGGGGATCCCCACTCAAACTTGTATTCTTCAGCAAAAATTACTAGAAAAGAAAAGGGTGAGGGGCTAGCTATTTCCATCGTTACACCTGATAATATTACAGAGGTAACGGAAGAAATGTATGCGAATGCGTTATTAACTGCAGGAGTAGAGGATGCAAATGTTGAGGTTGCTTCTCCTGTCAAGGTAAGCGGCCATTCTGCTCTTGTAGGAATTTATAAAGCCTATGATAAAGGTGGAGGAGATCTTAACAAGGATCGTATGGAAGTCGCTAATGATGAGCTAGACTTGGCTACAAATTTAGCAAAAAAAGAAGGAATGGATCAAGAAAAGGTTACCCAACTTTTAACGGAAATTAAACAGGCAATAGCAGATCAAAACCCTGCGACGAAAGAAGATATTGAAAAAATAATTGATGAAAAGCTAAAATCATTAAAAATTGAGCTAAGTCCAAAGGATCGTGAGCTTCTCGTAAAATTATTTGATAGAATGAGAGATCTTAACATCAATTTTGATAATATGAAAAATCAGCTAGGGGATATTGCCAACAATATTAAGGAAAAATTAAAGGATGTAGCTAGTGATAAAGGATTTTGGCAAGGAGTTGCAGACTTTTTCAAAAAGATATTTCAAGCAATAGCTGATTTCTTTAGTAATTTATTTGGATAAATAATAGAGAGTTTTTGAAAGAGACAGGTCATTCTGCATAATTTCTATGCAGGTGAGCCTGTTTTTTTATTTTATAGGTCTATTGTACTTCTTTAATATTTATTTGAATATGACTAGTTTACTAGAAAGGGAACGTAAGATAAACACAATTAATTAAATATTCCACCTTTATGCAATTTTCAACAAAATTTGAATAAATTATTGACAGATAATTTAAAATTGAGGTATATTTTGAAATATCATAGGATAAAAAATAATCAAAATTTTTTATCCTTTTATGTAGTTTGCATGTTTGAAGCGCTTACAATAAATGGCTATTGATGATGTATTTCGTCTTCCGTAAAGTTTTTTGAGAAAAATTTTTCGACCATCGGAATACAGACGTAAGAATTCTAATAGTTTTATATTGGGCATGTAGACTCATAACTTTAGAAATACCTAAAAAAATAGGGGGGAAAGAGCTTGAAGAAAAAGTCATATTTCTCATTTTTTGCGGTTTTCCTAGCAGCTATGCTTTTACTAGCAGGTTGTTTCGGTGGGGAAGAAGCATCGAAATCAGGTGATGGTGATAGCGGCAAGAAAAAGGAAGAAAACGCAGGACCAAAAGTACTTCATTTGAATAATACAGAAGAACCTGGTGCGCTTCATCCTGGTAAAGCACAAGGAACTCATGACTCATGGATTTTAGAGGGAACATTTGAAGGATTAACAAAGAAAACACCTGAAGGAAAAATTGTAGACGGAATGGCAAAAGAAGGTTGGGAAATAAGTGAAGATGGTAAGACCTACACATTCCATCTTAAAGATGATATTAAATGGTCAAATGGAGACCCAGTAACAGCGGGTGACTTCGAATATGCATGGAAGTATGCTTTAAATCCTAATACAGCAGCTGATTATGCCTACCAACTTTACTATCTTGAAGGTGGAGAGGAATACAACAGTGCTGACATCAAGAAATTATCAGCAGATGAGTTAAAAGCGTTAGAGGACAAAGTAGGAGTAAAAGCACTTGATGATAAAACACTAGAAGTAAAATTGAAGGAAGCAACACCGTATTTCATTGATTTAACATCTTTCTATACGTACTATCCTGTAAATAAAAAGGTACAAGAAGCAACACCAAAATGGTATACAGAAGCAGATACATTTGTATCTAACGGACCATTCAAGTTAACTGAGTGGAAGCATAAGGAAAGCTTAAAGTTAGAGAAGAATGAAAATTATTATGATAAAGATAAGATCAAGCTTGATGAAGTAGACTTTGCTGTTATCGATAATGAATCAACAGCATATCAAATGTATCAAAACGGCGAGTTAGACATGGTTTATCCATTACCACAAGATGTTTTACCTACTCTTGATGGGAAGAAAGAATATCATAATGGACCAGATCTATCTACTTACTACTACAACTTAAATACAAAAGTTAAACCATTAAACAACGTAAAAGTAAGAAAAGCAATTTCTATGGCTATCGATCGTAAATCTATTGTTGAAAATGTTGCTCAAGGCGGACAACAACCTGCTTATTCTGTTGTACCACCAGGAATTCCAGAAGGAGATAATGGTGATTACCAAGAAAATGGCGGAGATTTATTTAAAGAGGATCTAAAGGGTGCAAAAGCGCTTTTAGAAGAAGGACTTAAAGAAGAAGGTATGGATAAAATGCCTAAATTCTCCATCCTTTATAATACAAACGAAGGACATAAGAAGATTGCTGAAGCCGTTCAAGCAATGTTAAAGGAAAACTTAGGTATTGAAGTACAACTAGAGAATGTTGAATTCCAAGTTAAACTTGATCGTGAAAAAGCTGGAGAATATCAAATGTCACGTGCAGGTTGGGTTGGAGACTATGTAGACCCTATGACATTTATGGATCTTTGGGTAACTGATGGTGCATATAATGATGCTGACTGGAGCAATAAAGAATATGATCAACTGATCAAAACTGCTAAAACATCTATGGATACAGAAACTCGTATGAAAGCAATGCATGATGCAGAAAAAATCCTAATGGATGAAATGCCAATTGTTCCAATCTATTTCTATACAAAACCTTATGTCTTAAAAGAAAATGTTAAAGGTTTCTTTACACCTATTAACAGATACCCTCAATACATCTATGCAGATATTGAGAAGTAAAACTATGAAAGCAGTTGGTATGTCAACAAGACATACCCCTGCTTTTTCTTAAGAGAGGGTGAATATGCATGCTAAAATATTCTATAAAAAGATTAGTAATGGCACTCATTACAATCTGGGCAGTTATTACCATTACCTTTTTCATTATGCATAGTATTCCTGGAAATCCATTTGCGAAGGAAGGGGTAATGCCAAAAGCCGTTTTTGATAATCTTCAAGCCTATTATAATTTGGACAAGCCTTTAGTTGTTCAATACTTCTTATATTTAAAAGGGCTATTACAATTTGATTTTGGACCTTCATTAAAGTCACAATCCATTACTGTTAACGATTATATTCGAACAGGATTTCCAATTTCATTACATTTAGGATTGCAGGCAATGGTCATCGCCATTCCTTTTGGGATCATTTTCGGAGTTATTGCTGCTTTATTTAAAAACCGTTGGCCTGATTATCTTTCTATGATTTTAGCGATTTTAGGAATCTCTATCCCAAACTTTATTCTAGCAACAATTTTAATCAACTACTTCGCTGTTGAATGGAAATTTTTCCCTGTCGCTCAATGGAAATCATGGGCACATACCATTCTACCTTCAATTTCTTTAGCTTTAATGCCAATGGCTTATGTTGCGAGACTGATGCGCTCAAGTATGCTGGAGGTGCTCGGGCAAGATTATATATTAACCGCAAAGGCAAAAGGCGTAGGAAAAAGCATGGTAATTATTAAACATGCCATCCGAAATGCGATTCTGCCTGTTACTACTGTGTTAGGAATATTAATTGCCAATGTTGTTACAGGTAGCTTTATTGTTGAGAATATCTTTGGGATCCCAGGTATGGGTGAAATGTTCGTAAAAGGTATTTTCAATCGGGATTATCCTGTGATACTGGGCTCTACAGTATTTTATAGTGCGATTCTTATCTTGCTGATATTCATTGTTGACATTGCTTACACATGGATCGATCCAAGAATTAAAGTTTCGGGGGAGAGTAAATAATGGCAAATGACTTAAAATTTACTGAAGAGATGTTTTTACCAGCAGAAGATAATTTTAAAGAGGCCGAAAAAATTTCCCGACCGACTACTTCTTATTGGTCAGGCGTATGGAGAAGATTAAAAGCAAATAAATTAGCTTTAGTTGGCATGATTATTATTGCTCTGTTAATAATTATGGCAATTATCGGTCCACATTTAAATGGATATAAATATGATGAAATGCATCTAGATCAAAAAAATTTAAAACCAAGCGCTGAGCATTGGTTCGGGACAGATACGTTGGGACGAGATTTATTTACTCGTGCATGGTCAGGAGCAAGAATATCATTGTTTATTGGTCTCGCAGCAGCTGTGATTGACTTTATTATAGGTGTTATCTATGGAGGAATCTCAGCATTAAGAGGCGGGAGAACAGATAATATTATGATGAGAATTGCTGAAGTATTGTATGCGATTCCATATCTGTTAATGGTTATTTTAATCATGGTTGTATTCCCAGAAGAAGGACGTGGGATGTTTTCCATAATTGTCGCTATGACCATTACCGGCTGGATACAAATGGCTAGGCTTGTTCGTGGACAAGTACTACAATTGAAAGAATTTGAATATGTTCATGCCTCTCAATTAGCAGGAGGTAAAACGTCTTGGATATTAAGAAAGCATATGATCCCCAATACAATGGGACCCATTCTCGTCAATATTACATTAACAGTTCCGACAGCGATTTTCGGTGAGGCAACACTTAGTTTCTTAGGGTTAGGTATTCCAGCACCACAAGCAAGCTGGGGAACGTTGGCAAGTGATGCACTTCAAAGCATTCTGATAGGAAACTTCTATCAACTCTTAATTCCAGCAATCTTAATTTCGTTAACCATGTTTGCTTTTAATGTCTTTGGAGATGGGCTAAGAGATGCACTTGATCCGAGATAAAAAGGTCAAATATGAAGGTAAAGGAGGATATCACCATGGGTAATTTACTAGAAGTTAAAGACTTACATGTTTCCTTTGGGACCTATGCAGGTGAAGTCCAAGCGGTTCGTGGCGTTAGTTTTGAAGTGAAACATGGGGAAGCAGTTGGTATTGTTGGAGAATCAGGATGTGGAAAAAGTGTAACGGCAAAATCGATTATGAAGCTATTGTCTACACCACCTGCTAATTATAAAAGTGGATCGATTATATTCAATGGATCAGATATGATTCCAAAGAGTGAAAAGGAAATGCAAAAAATACGTGGAAATGAAATCAGTATGATTTTTCAGGATCCGATGACTTCCTTGAATCCAACAAGTAAAATTGGTAATCAAATTATGGAGGCAGTCCTGCAGCATAATAAGATACCTAGAAAAGAAGCAAGAGAAGTTGCCAGGAAAATGCTTGAACTAGTTGGTATACCACAACCTGAAAAAAGATTAGACCAGTATCCACATGAATTTTCCGGTGGTATGAGACAACGGGCAATGATTGCTATGGCACTTGCCTGTCGCCCAAAATTATTAATTGCTGATGAACCGACAACAGCTTTGGATGTAACTATTCAAGCACAAATTTTAGAGTTAATGAAGGATCTACAACAAAAAACAGAAACTTCTATTATATTAATCACTCATGATTTGGGTGTCGTTGCGGAAATGTGTGACCGTGTAATTGTTATGTATGCTGGAAAAGTGGTAGAAACGGGAACGGTTGAAGAAATCTTTGAAAAGCCACAGCATCCGTATACAAAAGGACTATTAAAGTCAGTTCCTAGATTGGATATGGATAAAAAAGAACCACTTGCTCCAATTATTGGGACACCACCAGATCTGTTAGATCCACCGAAGGGTTGTTCATTTTATGCAAGATGTGAAATGGCAATGAGGATTTGTAAAGATTACTCACCTGAGCTAGAAGAGGTTGATAAAGGACAAACAGCTGCCTGTTGGCTTCATCATCCAATGGCGACGATGAAAAAGGCAAGCGGGAAATAGGGAGGGGAAAAGATGAATTCGAAAACAATGGAAGCCAATCAAACAAACGAGACGAGCACTCTTACTCCTCTTATCGAAATCAAAAACTTAAAAAAGTATTTCAATATTGGTGGTCAACCATTAAAGGCAGTGGATGATTTAAATTTAGACATTTATCCAGGCGAAACAGTTGGGCTTGTAGGTGAAAGTGGTTGTGGAAAATCAACAGCGGGTCGCACGATCATTCGTTTATATGAGGCAACTGAAGGGGAAGTTCTTTATAATGGAAAAAATATTTACGATAATAATAGCAGTGAAATGGCTAAAATTCGCAAAGATATTCAACTGATTTTCCAAGATCCATATGCTTCCTTAAATCCACGAATGACTGTAGAAGAAATTATTGGTGAACCACTAACCATTCATGGTGAATTAACCGGTAAAAAGAAACGTGAGCGTATTCTTGAATTATTAAAACTAGTCGGCTTGAACCCTGAACATATCAATCGTTTTCCACATGAATTCAGTGGAGGGCAACGTCAGCGGATTGGAATTGCTCGTGCACTTGCGTTAAATCCCAAATTTATCGTATGTGATGAACCAATTTCAGCTCTGGATGTTTCAATCCAAGCCCAAGTTGTAAACCTGTTAAAAGATTTACAGAAAAGCATGGGTCTTACCTACTTATTTATTGCCCATGACCTTTCAATGGTAAAATATATTTCTGATCGTATCCTTGTTATGTATTTAGGAAATATGATGGAGCTTTGTGAGAGTGAAGAACTCTATGAGGAGCCACTTCACCCATATACTCAGGCATTATTATCGGCTGTACCGATTCCAAATCCGAAGTTGAAACGGGAAAGGATCGTGTTACAAGGAGATGTTCCGAGTCCAATCAACCCACCAAGCGGTTGTGTATTTCGAACTCGCTGCCGCCATGCAATGGACATCTGCGCACAGAAGAAACCTGACTGGAAAGAAGCAAAGCCAGGACATTTTGTAAGTTGTCATCTTTATAATGATAGTAAATAGGTTATTGAATGAATAAAAAGCTGAGAGAATGTTTGAAATTAGATTCTCTCAGCTTTTTTAGGTTGTGTATTATTTGCCCGATCTATAGGATAAGAGGATTTTATAAGTGCTCATTCCATGAAGGACAAAATCACCAAAGCAAATCAAAATGGTTGTTGTTTTTAAGATTTAATTGACCATGATCCTTAAAATATAATGATGGATAGTTGTAAAGCAATAAGACCTAAAGAGATAATAATGGACAAAAGACTGCGTACTCCGGATTTCCAATCCTTAACTGAGAATAAGCCTATTATGCTGAGATAGAATGTGATTAGTGATAATATAAAGGTAATGTATAATGGATGAATGGTGGTAATTGTAGTAGGAAAATCAAAAAAATAAACAAACGTAAAAAGAAGTATGCTGATGAATGCTAATAAAAATGAATATAGATTTATTCGTACAGTCATAGAAAAATCCACCCTTCGTAAATAAATTGTCTATTTTGTGTCTAAAATATGTATATTTAATGAATATTCGATAAGTTATTTGTAAATCCTTTATTTTCTAGAATTTTTTTGCTAGTAAATTTAAGGCTGTAATCCCTGTAAGACCTGCTAGAATCCTTTATTGGTAGTAAAAGCGGGTAGTTGGGTTTATACAAAAGCAATAAACTAAAAGAAAACAGCCTTAGTAAAAGAATGTGGCTTGTTTTATTCAGGTTGCAAACTATCTGAACAGTGTCTTTCAAAAAAAAGAGCAAATAAGTTAAAATAAGTTGGGTGCACAGGAGGGATTGTATGTGCGGTCGTTTTAATTTGTATTCAAATATCGATATTTTATTAGATCAGTTTGAGCTTATTAATGGCGATATGTTTGAAATTTTACCTAGATTTAATATTGCTCCAAGTCAAGATGTTTTAGCAATTATAGAAGGAGAAGATGGAAGGCGAGGCGGATATTTACGTTGGGGGCTTATTCCTTCTTGGGCGAATGATCCAAAAATTGGGTATAAAATGATTAATGCTAGGGCGGAAACAATCCATGAAAAGCCAAGCTTTAAACGATTGCTAACAAGGAGACGATGTTTAGTAATAGCTGATGGTTTTTATGAATGGAAAAAGGATGGAAATAAGAAGCAGCCATTTCACATTTTTTTAAAAGATAAACAACCATTTGCTTTTGCAGGACTCTGGGATCGCTGGATTCAAGCAGGGGAAATAATACAAACATGTACAATTATTACGACGAAGGCCAATGAATTGATGGCTGATATTCATGATCGAATGCCTGTTATTTTAACAAAGGAGTCAGAGCGGCAATGGCTTGATCGTAAAATTCAGGATGAAGACCAATTAAAGTCTTTATTAATCCCCTATGATTCAACTGCAATGGATGCATATCCTATTTCTGAATTTGTTAATAGCCCCCGAAACGAAGGAATCGAAATATTAAACTCACTTTAATGTAAAGGTAGGATTGGATGAAAAAGCAAAAGATATGGTGGGCTATAGCCATCATTTTATGTGTGATTATTTATTGTTTCACAGCTTCACCAGAATCAACAGGATCTAATACGCAAGATTGGATCGAGCGTGTAACCGGATTGAATGGTGGCGCAGCAGAAGTGTTAAATTTCATTATTCGAAAACTAACCCATATTTGTATTTTTGGGTTATTAGGGATCTTGTTATATTTTGCATTTCGAAAAAATAAGCTCTTTTTTGCTTGGTTTTTAACAACTTTGTTTGCAGCGAGTGATGAATATCATCAATCACTTGTACCAAATCGGACAGCTTCAGTCACAGATGTGTTACTAGATTCAGGAGGCGCACTACTAGCAATACTTATTGTTAAGCAAATAATGAACAAAAAAAGAGCAAATAAAACTAATCAGTGAGGATTCTTTCTTCACTGATTTTTTTATTTTATTTTCTTTGGGGGTGTCTATTTTTTCCTTTCACTTATATATAAGGAGTGAAAGGAGGTGAACAACATGGCACAGGTACTTTTAAAGGGTTCAAGCTTAAAATTAGTTTTTGACAATGGTTTAGACGATAATGGCAAGCCAGTCTATCAATCAAGGACCTTCAACAATGTTCGTCTTGAAGCCACACCAGATGAACTTCTGCAAGCTGCACAAGCAATCGGCTCATTATCTCAGAAGAATCTTTTTAGTATTGAGAGAAATGACAGCTCAGATGTTAAAGCATAAGATTCGTTCACTTAGCAACTTATAGGGAGGTGATAGTTTTGAAAACTTTAGAATTACAATTCACGACTGATGATAATAAAACGGCAAGAATTTCAATTGAAGCTCCAATTGAACCAGTTGATACAGATCAAGTAAAGGCTGCGATGGCAGATATTATTGAATCAAATGTCTTTCGTACTTCAAATGGTTCAGCATATATGGGATTGAAGGGGGCTAGATTGATTGAAAATAATATCACAGAGATTATGATTGATTAATCTAAGCTTGAAAGTAAAGGTCTGCGTCCACAATGGACAGGCCTTTATTTATTACTAATGAAAGGAGTGGTAATAAGTGGACCAACTCATGCCTTTCATCAGTGAGGTAGGCTTTCCAATCATTGTGACCCTGTATCTTCTTTATCGAATTGAATCAAAGCTAGATGCAGTTGTCCAATCTATTCAAAGTCTTCCGGAACGATTGAAAAAAGTAGAGTAAATTTGAAAAGGGCTATCTCACTATAGCCCTTTTCAACAAAGATCATTATTAACGAATTTCAAAAAACTCTTTATCACCATGATGAATGAAACCTGATTTTACCACTTTTACCTGCTGTCCATCTTTTAAATTAGTAAACACAACAGGCGTGATTAATGATGGTACTTTATTTTTAATGGCTTCAATATCGATATCAGCTAATTTTTGACCAATTGATATTTGATCACCTTCATTTACATAGACAGTAAATCCTTCACCTTTAAGATTAACTGTATCGAGCCCCATATGAATTAATACTTCGAGACCGTCATCGGATTCAAGTCCGATTGCATGCTTTGTTGGGAATACTGATTTGACAATACCATTAAATGGAGCATATACTTCACCATCTTGTGGATCAATACCAAAGCCATCCCCCATCATTTTTTGTGAAAAGACTTGATCAGGAACCTTTTCAATCTCCATGATCTGCCCAGTTAAAGGGGAGGAGAATTGTTGAATGTTCACATGTGCTTTTTGATCCTCAGTTTCGACAGCCTTCTCTTGTATTGGAGATGTTGCCGGTACGGGTGGCTGATCCATGGCATAAAGCTTCTTTAAAGCATTAGCAGCAAATTCTACATCTGGACCAACAATAATTTGTACACTCGTTTTGCTCGTTTTCATGACGCCTCTTGCACCATAGCGTTTGATCATACTGTCATTAACATCTCCGCTATTTTTCACATCAAGACGTAAACGAGTAGCGCAATTATCAATATTAGTTAAGTTCTCTTTACCGCCAAGTCCAGCTAAAAATCCCGTAGCCATTCTTGTATATTTATCATCACCAGTAACATTTTCTACTTCATCATTTACCTCTTCTTCATCTTCACGACCAGGCGTTTTTAAATCACGCCATTTAATAAAGAAATAGAAGACAACGAAATAAACAACTGCGTAAATGATACCAACTAAGATTAGTAAAAGCGGTTTCTGGGCAATTCCAAAATTCAAAATATAATCAATTAAGCTTGCAGAGAAGCTAAACGATGTATGAATACCTAATAAATACGTAATAGCAAAAGAAGATGCAGTTAGTAAAGCATGAATTCCGTAAAGTAAAGGTGAAATAAACATAAAGGAGAACTCAATTGGTTCCGTAACACCTGTTACAAATGAAGTTAATGCCATACCAAGTAATAGTCCTGCTACCTTTTTCCGTCTTTCTTTTTTTGAAGCCATAATCATAGCAATACATGCAGCTGGTAATCCGAACATCATAATTGGGAAGAACCCAGTTGTAAAGACACCGGCCGTTTTGTCACCATGAAGGAATCTCGTAATATCCCCATGATAAACAGCACCAGCAGCGTCTGTAAGTGTTCCGAAATCAAACCAAACTAACGTATTGATGATGTGATGTAATCCTAGTGGAATAAGTAGTCGGTTTAGGAAACCAAAAGCACCATAACCGAATGCCCCACTAGTAGTAATCCAATGAGCTAACGAATCAATGCCATTTTGTACATATGGCCATACATATCCAAAGACAATCCCTATTATAACGCTTACAACAGCAGTAATAATTGGGATGAATCTACGTCCTCCAAAGAAGGAAAGCCATGTAGGCAATTGGATGTCATGAAAGCGGTTATAAAGTAATCCAGCAGCAATCCCCGAAATGATTCCTCCTAGAACCCCCATATTTACGGAAGGATCAATCGCGTGTGTAGTGAAAACTAATACCATATAACCAATGGCACCTGCAAGAGCGGCAGCTCCATTATTATCCTTTGCAAAACCGATGGCTACTCCTATCGCGAAAAGCAAAGCCAAATTGCTAAAAACTGCTCCAGGGTCATTGGCGGGATCCAATGTCATGCTTCCGAAGAAAGCATTCCCTGCTTCTGCAATAAATTTAATATCAAGTAAATCTGGTTGACCAAGGCGTAACAGTAATCCAGCAGCTGGAAGTACAGCAATGGGCAGCATAAGTGATTTACCGATTTTTTGTAAAAATGATAGCATAATGCCCACCTCAAGAAATTTTATTACGTAAGCTCGATAAATGGTGAAATTTATCGAAGAAACTACGTAATGTAAGAATAGTATAAAGTGATAAAGATGTCTATACCAGTTTTACGCATTTTACTATATCGAAATAATTAAATTATTGGTAATTTACGAATAATCTTTTCTAGGCTCCCGCTTATCCATTTCCTGAATAATATCTATAAGATCTCCTACAGCACGTTCCCGAATGTAGTCATGCTTTTCCTCTAAATGGACAGCTACACTAATAATCATTCGTTTTATATATGTCCAGTCTTCCTTAAAATTTAAAAAATCGATATTTTCCAATACTAAATATTCCTCCTTATATCACGTGTTTTCCTAAAAGTAATTACATGTTCAATCTGGAGCAGAATTAACAATAATTTAACCGAAAATATCCAGCACTATTCTATTGATTTCCTCCTTAATCAAAAAGATTGCAGAGGTCAGAATGAATTTATTATAATTAATTATGTTGGAGAAGTACCCAAGAGGCTGAAGGGGACGCACTCGAAATGCGTTAGGGGTTAACTGCCCGCGTGGGTTCAAATCCCACCTTCTCCGTAAGAGATGTGAATAATATTTTTGATTTATTTAAGATGGTTATACAAGACCATCTTTTTTTATGTTAGAATCTTCGGATTTTAAGGTCCCTCCTTTCGCTACTTTTTTTCATATATTTGCAGCTCATTTCTCATTAGAATGCAGAAGGTTGAAGTTCTTTAACTCATTATTTACCGTGCTATTTTACAAATCCTCAAATTCATTATTGATTCCTCCACAATAGAAATTCTTCAAGTGACCAAATCGTATCCGCATTGAATAAATCTTAAAAAATTTTTATTCTTTTTTTCGATTTTTTTAAGATGCAGTTTATTGGCAGTTTATGTGTTAGATGTACGATAAGGATGTTCATGATTTTACTTATAGATAAGGAGAGATGATTTTGTCTGTAAAAAAGGAAGAATAACCTTTGGTTATTACTCGCTGTTAATTACGCGGCAAATCATTTATATGATCTGCTACAAAATGGATTCTTCGGGGTCTAAATACGCTTTATAAATTTTATGATGCACACAACGGAGGTAAATATATGAATAAATTAAAAGTAATGATGGTAGCATGTGTTGCGGTTGCAGTCCTGCTTGCAGCATGTCAATCAAAGCAAGAGGTAAATGATCCTGCATCTAAAGAGAGAGAAACAAAAACAGAAGTAACTAAAACAAATGATGAAAAAACTTCCGAAGCTAAATTGACTAGAGGCCAAGAAATGGCAGAGATACTTAGTAGTACAAATTGGCAAGGTACAAAAGTGTATGATAAAGATAATAATGATTTAACAAAAGAGAATGCAAATTTTATTGGTCTAGCGAAATACGATGCTAAAACTGGTAGATATGAATTTTTCGATGCTAAAACGGGAGATAGTAGAGGAGATAAAGGAACTTTCTTTATCACTAATGATGGAGAGAAACGAATATTAATTTCAGAATCAATGAATTATCAAGCTGTTGTCGATATTACGGAATTAAATAAAGATATATTCACATATAAACGAATGGGCAAAGACGCTAATGGTAATGAGGTAGAGGTATTTGTTGAACATATTCCATATCAGGACAAAGAACTTACTTTTACTGATCAAGACAAGAAGTTAGACACTTCTACAGGACAGATCGTTACAGACGTTGATGGAGATGAGATTTTATCAGACACTTTATGGCATGGAACAAAGGTATTAGATGAAGAGGGTAATGATGTAACAGCATATAATAAGAATTTTATTAGTATTGCAAAATTTGATAGTCAGACGAATAAATATGAATTTTTCAATCCGGAAACTGGAGAAAGTCGCGGTGATTATGGCTATTTCGATATTGTGCACGGAAATAAAATTAGAGCACATGTTTCTTTAGGAGATAATAAATATGGTGCGGCACTTGAACTGACCGAGCTTAATAATGATAAATTTACGTATAAAAGAACTGGTAAGGCTAAAGATGGTAGCGATATAACTGTATTCGTTGAGCATGAACCTTATAAAGGAGAGTTAAAACCGGAATTTACCCATTAATAAAGTCTTATGGCACAAGCATATTAGTTTTAAAAGAGGGAATGGGGAACCATTCCCCCAATTTGTTTGATGGAATATAAGAACTAGACAGAACGAACCTTCATAAGAATCGCTGTTATAATGCTTTTACAAAAGCAACAAATATTCCACAATCGATAAGTAATATGTTTTGGTAACTTCTTGTATTAAGATATTCTTAAAATTAACACCACCCAGACTACATTTCTTGAATGTAGAATAAGAGGGAAGGAGGGAATGACAATATCTATTAAAGTAAGGTTTCTGTTGTCTTATATTGGAGTAATTGTTTTTTCAATTGTTTTATTATTAGTAGCTACTTTTTTGATTATATTTTCGATTACTGGCGATTTAAAATCCATCGAGCATTTTTACAAAAATACTTATGTTCAAAAGCCTTTAACCCCTGTAGAGGAAAATGCATTCCTTGATTTAAAGCTTCTGGCTAAGCATACTCCTGATAAGCTACTGGATCAAGAATTAGTAAGGAAGATCGATCAAAAGGATATAAGCATTATTGTAAGAAAAGACGCTAAAATCACTTATCAGTCGCCTACCTTTGACGGTCAATCTTTACTGAAAGTGCTTCCGCCTTTCGAAGAGACAAATATAAATTCTCGCGATACGATAAAAGTCAATCGTTTATTTTTTACCTACGTAAAATTTGATTTCCGCTTTTCAGATAAAGAAAAAGGAAGTATTTTTGTTTTAAGAAAAGTAAGTTCTTACGCTGAGTTATCTAAAGAGTTATTTCCAATTTTATTAGGATCATTGCTCCTTCTTTTTATTATGATGATAGGTGTACTGAATTACTTAGTGTCAAGAAGCATTATCAAGCCAATATCTATTCTAAGAGAGGGGGCAGAACGGATAAAATCTGGAGATTTAAACTTTCAAATTATTCCCTCCTCAAAGGATGAGATTGGACAATTGAATCAAGCATTTGAAGAAATGAGAATTAAGTTAAAAGATTCTATCGACCTACAGCTCCAATATGAAGAAAATCGAAAAGAATTATTATCAAATATTTCGCATGATTTAAAGACCCCTATTACATCGATTATTGGATATGTTGAAGGAATAAAAGATGGTGTAGCGAATACACCAGAAAAAATGGATAAGTATTTGACGACAGTTTACACAAAAGCAAGGGACATGGACCTATTGATAGATGAATTATTTTTATTCTCCAAACTAGATTTACAAAAGGAACAGTTTTCATTTGAAAAGATCGAACTTGTTCAATATATGAAGGATTATGTAGAGGAGCTATCACTTGATCTACTTCAACAAGGTATCCTTTTGGAATTAATCCATACGCTAGGGGAAACTTTTGTCATTGCTGATAGGGAAAAGCTAAAACGTGTTATGGCCAATTTAATAAATAATGGTGTTAAATATATGGATAAAAGTGAAAAGCATATTATTATCGCTCTAAGGGAGAGAGCTAAGGATATAGTCGTTCAAGTGACTGACAACGGATGTGGTATTAAACCTGAAGCTTTGCCTTATATATTTAATCGGTTTTACCGTGCAGAGCAGTCTCGAAATTCTCAAACAGGTGGTAGTGGCTTAGGATTAGCCATTGTCAAAAAAATAATCAATGAGCATGGAGGCGAGATTTGGGCAACTAGTGAGATAAATAAGGGGACAAGTATTTGTTTTACGTTAAATAAAGCTATGGAAAAAGGTGAGTAACATTGAAAAAGATCTTACTTATAGAGGATGAAATAAGTATTGCAGAATTAGAAAAGGATTATCTAGAATTAAATAGTTTTAGTGTCGATATACAACATTCGGGTGAACAAGGTCTCCAATCTGCACTTGAACAGAATTATGATTTGATTATTCTAGACATCATGCTTCCTGGAATTAGTGGATTTGAAATTTGTCAAAAAATACGAGCAGTGAAAGATATTCCAATACTCTTAGTATCAGCTAAAAAGGAAGATATTGATAAAATTCGTGGTCTTGGCTTTGGGGCAGATGATTATATTACAAAGCCCTTTAGTCCTAGTGAACTTGTGGCAAGAGTAAAAGCCCATTTAACACGCTATGAACGACTGGCCGGTGGGAATGTATCAACAATCATCAATGTTCATGGAATTACAATTGATAAAGTAGCTCGCAAAGTTCATATTAATGGTGAATATGTATTTTTTACAACAAAGGAATTTGACCTGTTAACTTTTTTGGTTCTGCACCCCAATCAAGTATTAAATAAAGAACAGTTATTCGAACGAGTGTGGGGAGTAGATTCTGCCGCAGATGTATCAACGGTTACTGTTCATATTCGTAAGTTACGTGAAAAAATCGAAAGAGATGCTGCACATCCAAAATATTTAGAAACAGTATGGGGAGCCGGATACCGTTTCAATGTATAAATCTTATATTTTTCCAATGTTAAGGGCGTTGAAGCCTCTTACCTGCTTAGATAAGTAAAACGGCCATTATAAATAATACAACGCATTCATAATAAAGGTCTATTCTATTTACATGGATCTTTCCTCTATTTGGGAAAGTACTAACTCAAATATCGGTTGAAAACCGGGCCCCTCATTCAGTAAAGAAGTTGATTCGAATAGTATCGAAATCAACTTCTAACGAGTTCTGATAAGCGATTAATTCCGTATTCAATTGTTTCTTCATCCACTTTTGAAAAACCTAATACCAAGCCTTTACGCTTGCTTTTCAGACAATAAGGGCTAAGCGGATAGACACGTATGCCATTTTCAATGGCTTTTTTCATTATCCCCTCTTCATCAAATTCCTCATTCGCCTCAAGCAGCATATGAAGACCTGTTTCTACCCCTTTAACAGAAAATACTTCCTCTAATTTCGTTTCCGCAATCGCCTTGATCATTGCTTCATGTCTTCTTCGATAGATATTTCTTGTGCGTCTCATATGTCTTGTGAAATGGCCTTGCTCAATAAAATGAGTGAGTGTTAGTTGTTCCATAATCGGAAGATGACGAGAAGTAAGCTCGTATACTCGAGACATTTGTGAAATGGCCTCAACAGGTCCGATAATCGCAGAGATCCGAACCCCTGGTGCAGTCATTTTGGAAAAACTTAAAAGATAAAGGGTGCATCCGGGTTCTTGACTAAATAATGTCGGGAGAGGTTCCCCGCTGTATCTAAACTCACCATCATAATCGTCCTCAATAATCCAGGCATGATTTTTCTTTGCTAGCTCCGTTAATTCTTTTCTCCTTTTGAAAGACATAATGACACCAGTGGCAGACTGATGAGAGGGTGTTACATATATCAGCTTTGACGATTCTGGAATACGATTAACTTTAATTCCATGCTCATCAACAGGTACAGGTACGACGTTCATACGTCGGTATTTCATAGCTAGCCAAGCAGGTGGAAATCCTGGGTCCTCAACGGAAACAGTATCTCCTTCTAATAAGAGAGCCTGTGAGATTAAGTCCACACTCTGTTGGGCTCCAGAGGTTAATAAAATTTGATTTATATCAACATGAATTCCCCTCTCAACAGATAAATAATGTTGAATTTGTATACGTAAAGGCTCATAGCCTAAAGAATTTCCGTAACTCCAGCAGGATAAATCTTCTCCAGAAGTGGAATGGATGAAGGACTGTCTCCATTTTTTCTGAAATAGAGTATCGATATATGGTTCATGGGGGGAAAAATCAATAATTATTTCACTTTTCCCCCTGCTTCCAGACCATTTCTGTAATCGTTGAACACTCTCCTCAAGTATAGGGATGGCTGGGGGAGATAAATAATAGGCGCTTTGTTCATCAGTTGAAATGACCGAAGGATTCCAATCACTAACTCTTGTCCCACCCCTACGTGATGTCACGATATAGCCTCTGCTGAAAAGCTCTTCATAGACTGCTTGTACAGTTGAACGAGAAATGCCTAATTGTTGAGCTAGCTCCCGAGTCGGGGTCAGCTTATAGCCTGCCTTCCATTTCCCGCTTGTAATATTTTCTATCGTTTGATCAAGTAATTGTTTCCAGATTGGTTTTTGATTTTTACGATCTATTTTTATCATCATATCCCTCCTTTTATGGATTGATAAAAATTAATGGTTATGGATATATCTTACCAATCCAAACCCCGATATACTACCACTAAGATGAAAATAATTTTTATTGTCAAAAAACTCCTTTCTTTAAATAGAAAGAGGTTGATTGAGAGTGAGAGAAAAAAAGGAGTGGGAAGAATGAGTCAATTAGGTACAGATCGTGTTAAAAGAGGGATGGCAGAAATGCAAAAAGGCGGCGTCATTATGGATGTCGTGAATGCAGAGCAGGCAAAAATTGCTGAAGCAGCAGGGGCAGTTGCAGTAATGGCGTTAGAACGAGTTCCATCAGATATAAGAGCAGCAGGTGGGGTTGCCCGTATGGCAGATCCAACGATTATTGAAGAAGTAATGAATGCTGTTACAATCCCAGTTATGGCAAAGGCAAGAATCGGTCATATTGTTGAGGCGCGTATTTTAGAGGCGATGGGTGTTGATTATATTGATGAAAGTGAAGTATTAACACCAGCGGATGAATTATATCACTTAAACAAACGTGATTTCACCGTACCTTTTGTCTGTGGTGCACGTGATTTAGGAGAAGCAGGTCGCCGTATTGGTGAAGGTGCTTCTATGATCCGTACGAAAGGTGAGCCCGGAACTGGTAATATTGTTGAGGCTGTGAGGCATATGCGTCAAATGCAAGCACAAATCAAAAAGGTTGTCGGTATGTCGACAGATGAGTTAATGACGGAAGCAAAAAATTTAGGGGCACCCTATGAATTATTGCTAGAAATTAAAGAAACTGGAAAACTTCCAGTGGTTAATTTTGCAGCAGGTGGAGTGGCGACACCAGCAGATGCGGCACTAATGATGCAATTAGGTGCAGATGGAGTCTTTGTTGGATCCGGAATTTTTAAATCCGATAACCCTGAAAAATTTGCACGTGCAATCGTTGAGGCAACTACTCATTATACTGATTATGATCTTATTGCGAAATTGTCTAAAAACCTTGGAACAGCGATGAAAGGCATAGAAATTTCTACACTTGCAGCAAGTGAGCGAATGCAAGATAGAGGTTGGTAATCTATTTAAACTTAATATTTGTTAAAAGGGACAACCTATTTTATAAAAGGTTGTCCTTTTTATTTGCAAGATTATATCCTGAATTACAGTTTCAAAAATAATAATATTATTCGGGTACTATGCCTTCGCACCCCTTGAGGAATTCAAGTTAGAATCCAATAAACATGTGCAAAATCAAGTGAAACTAGGATGTTTAATTTTCATTTTTAGAAGCATCTCTTAGGGATGTTTCTTTTTTGACTGTTTGTAGATAGTACGTTGTTTTGTAATAAAACTACTAAAAGCTTATACATCTAAAGGATTTAGGGTTTTTAGAAGTTTGTAGCTTTTTTCTGTGAAAATAAAACTCCGCCTTTAAGAATAATTTATTAAGTTTAAACTTGATTAAAATGGTGCAAGCTATAAATAATTTAATTTGGGCAATAGGAAAGCAGAGCTACCGAATTTTTCGGTTTCTCGTTTAACTTTTCTGTTGTTTGTCTATAATGCTAATTTAAGTTGACTCATGGTAGGGTTCCTTATTCTGAAGCATATGATAGACAATAGTTAGCATTCGATGTCCGATGGCAACGAGTGCTTTTTTCTTTCCCCTTCTTGCAGCTAGTGACCAATATTTGATTCCTAATCTTTGATTCCGACTTCTTGAAACAGCCCACGCAGCCTCACACAATGCAGATTTAATATGAGGATTTCCTTTAACCGTTTTAGTGTTTTTTTTCCTTCCAGCACTTTCGTGATTTCCGGGCGACAATCCTGCCCATGATGCAAGATGTTTGGAGGTTGGAAATTGTCCCATATCTACTCCTATTTCCGCAATGATAACAGCTGCCGTGTCTTTCTTAATTCCCGGCATTGTAACCAGAAGCTGTACTTCCTCCTGATAGTTGGATAAAATGACGTCGATTCTTTTCTCGATATCTAATATTAATTCTTCTAAATTAACAATGTGCATCCAAGATTGCTTAATAAGAAATAGCTGGTGATCATTTAATGTTCCAAATAGTGAGTCGGTAATCAATTGCTTTTTATGGGCCATTCTTCCATGTATCTTTTGTTCGACATCTTCTTGATCGATATAACCTTCATTCATCAGTTGTTCCAATAGTTTTCGTCCTGATACTCCAAATATATCTGAAATAACTGTGCTTAATTTGATGTTTGAGGACTCTAGTACCTTTTGGATTCGGTTTTTTTCGGATGTCATGTGTCCAATCCATTTTTTTCTGAGGCGAGTCAAATCTCTCAAATTTCGAAAGTCTTCGGGAGGGACAAAACTTTTCTCTATTAAGCCATGTCTTAATAATTTAGCAATCCATTCAGCATCCGAAACATCTGTTTTCCTTCCAGGGACATTTTTAATCCTTTGAGCATTTGCCAAAGTAATATCAAAGAAATCCTCCAAGATATTGTATACAGGTTTCCAGTAGACGCCTGTACTTTCCATTGCGATGTGGGTTACTTCCTTCTCCTCAAGCCATTTAAGAAGATGAAACAGATCCTTCGTCAAAGTAGGAAATGTTTCGGTCTCCTTAATCAAGTCAGTTTCTGATTCTCCAAGAATGACACAGGCAACTATTGTTTCCGAATGAACATCTAGGCCTGCACATCGTTTGTGCAATGTTTCCATTTCACTCCACCTTCTGAAAATATTCCACAAACAGTGGAATGAATTTGAAATTAAACATTTTTCTGTTCGTAGTCATCTCTCGAAATTGAGAGAGCTAACAATGGGTTGTGCACCAAATTCATTCCAACAGTTTTCTCAACAGGGTAAGACCACCAATAAGAGCTACGTCATATACTCACTGTTTGTGGTATCTACATTATGGGACAGAGAACCCATTTTCATTCTGGGTTGAGAGCGAAAGATCATGAAAGTTTTCTCAGAAAATGAAGGGTGTTGTCAAACTTTAACCCATTTTATTCGTTGAAATTTCAGTTAAGTAGTAAAAATGTTCGATAAAATAGCCTTTATTTTTTAAATTTCAGATAGGGTAGGTCGCAGGTCTGATAAAAAAATAAAGCTAGGGTGCGTTAAATACATTAAGAGATTTCTTTATCATAAAGGTATCGAAAGGAGAAATGAAAATGAAAAAATTCTTGATGGTTTGTATAGGTATTGGGTTAGGGATTATAGCTTTATCCAGTTTAGGGAATTTGATTGGATTGGTCATCAGTGTGATTGTCGCATATTTTTCACTTAAGCAATTTCTTAAATCAGATTCATTAGGTGGAAAAATAGTATGGGCGATCATCGGTTTAATGGGAGTATCTGCAACATTTGCTAATCTTCCTGCCTTAGCGGGGGTTTTAGCCATCTATCTTTTATATGTAGGTTATAAACATTGGAAAAAGGAAGAAAAACCAGCTAAAGCATCAAAAGATCCATTCACAAATTTTGATCAACAATGGAATGAAATCCAAGGAAAATTCAAGTAATAAATAGACCCCATGTATATAGCAAAATCATTAATCAAATGAAGGAGAATGAAATATGACTACATTATTTGAAAAAATTAAAAATATAATAAAAGAAGATTTACAAGTTGGTATGGAAAAAAAAGACGATACACATCCGATTGCATTATTAAATAAGTATCTTCGTGAAAGTGAAGAGGAGACCAATAAAGTCGCGAAATTAATTGAAAGACAGCATATGTTGAAAGAAGAGTTTCAAAGAGAATTGACACAGGTAGAAGAAATGCTTGCAAAGCGGAATAAACAAGCTGAAATTGCCTTAAAAGCAAATGAAATGTCATTACATGAAACAGCTAAACATGAAGAGGCGTTGTACCAGGCACAGGCAGAGAGATTAAAAGAAGCTTATCAGCAAACTTCGGTTCAATTAGAGGACCTTGAGAAGAAGCATAGGGAAATGCAAATGAAATTAAAGGATATGCATATAAAACGTTTGGAATTAATGGGGCGTGAAAATGCCATTCAAGTAAATAAGAAGGTAAATTCAGTTCTTGATCATTCTACAGACGGGAAGGCATCATCCAGATTCGAGGATACACAGCGCTATATGGATCAGCTTGAATCGAATACAAATCCGGGATTTGATCGAAATTCATTTGATGCAAAAATTGAACAATTGGAAAAAGAACTGAATGAGAAAAACAATAATATATAATCTTAGAAAAGGTTGATTAAAACACCGTTTTAGTCGACCTTTTTTAGGTTAAGTAGTGATACATGTCATAATTGATAGTAAGTTAAGTCTGCCATAATCGATTCTCCGCGCTTATCTCCAGGATATCAAAGAAAAAATTTTCCCCTTAGATATCGGGGTTAGTCGCGCCTTTTTAATAATTGTAAAATTGTATATCCATCGGATGGCTTTCCACCGATGCGGTAGGGAATAAGGTTAATCAAGAAGAGCCAAAAATTAAATAGCACAAAAAGTTCCCAAATCATTAAGTGATTAAGAGGAATATAATAATGAAGGAAAAAACCAACAATGCCATTTAATAAGGGGCCAGAGCTACTGATGATGATTCGTTCAATTTTTGAAAAAAAGGGTTGGCGCTCACATGATGTATGTGCTCCGAGAAAGTACAAAAGATGTAAGGAGAGTTTCCACTTTCGACCTGTTAAAGTAAAAATCTTTTTTCCAGTTCCAATCATCATTTCTATATGAGTCGCTCTCATCACCATAGCGCCCAATGCATGTCCAAACTCATGGATCAAAATGGTCAATGGGGCAAAAATAAATAAAAATAAAAGAATAATCATGTCAAACGACCTTTTTGCTTTTATTTTAACATTTTACCTTTCATTTTTGTTAACGAACTTGTATTAGTCATAATGAAGCGATATATTTTTTTTGTTGATAATTCCGACCGGTTTAGTGGAAATTTAATTGAAGAACGTATAAAATAAATACAAAACTTAACTGGTGAGGTGTAGTCAATGGATTTATTATCAATGCAGACCTTAGAAGATCGATTACATGCAATTAATGACCTTATTCCAGCTTTTAAACAACGTGCGGCTAACAATGATTCTACAGGTCGTTTTCCTTTTGAAAATATACAAGACTTAAAGAATAGTAATTATACACAACTTACTGCTCCACGAGAGTTTGGGGGCGGAGAAATTCCCTTATATGACTTTGTTCGATTCCAAGAAGCGATAGCGATTGGAGATGGTGCCACAGCTTTATCCATTGGCTGGCATATGGGGACGATGATGAATTTAGCAAAAAATCGACCATGGAAGGAAAGTCTATTTACTTTTATCTGTCGAGAAGTGCAAAATGGTGCACTCCTAAATGTGTGTGCAACGGAAGAACAAACAGGCAGCCCCACAAGAGGTGGGAGACCATTGACTACGGCGATCAAAAATGGTGATACATGGGTCATTAGCGGAAGGAAATCATTTGCAACGATGTCTCAAATGCTTGATTTCTTTGTAGTATCAGCAACGATTGAAGAAACGGATGAAGTGGGTTTTTTCTTAATTCCTAGCCAAGCAAATGGTGTATCCGTAGAAGAAACATGGGATAGCATCGCAATGAGATCATCGGGTAGTCATGATTTAGTTTTGGAAAATGTAGTGATTCCATTGGAGTATTTGACTGAAAAGCTGGTGCACAGGAAAAAGACAGCTACAGGCTATTTATTACATATCCCAGCATGTTACTTAGGGATTGCTGAAGCTGCAAAGAGAGAAGCCGTTCGCTTTGCGAAAAACTATAAACCAAACAGTTTGCCGCATCCAATATTCGAATTACCTGCTATCCAGCAAAAAATTGGTGAAATTGAACTTAAGCTGTTGGAATCACGGCATTTCCTCTATTCGGTTGCAAAGATGTGGGATGAGTCTTCAATAGAAAAACAAAATCAACTTTCACCAGAGCTAAGTGCGGTTAAATTATCAGTAACGAATAAGGCAGTAGAAATTGTTGATCTAGCGATGAGAATTGTCGGGGCAAGAAGTTTATCCGAAAAAAGTCCATTACAACGTTACTACCGAGATGTACGTGCAGGACTACACAATCCACCGATGGATGATATGACATTAATGCTGTTGGCAAAAAGAGTGTAAGGGACCAAATGGATATCAAAAGAATAAAATAGCAGCGATACACAGTATAAAAGTGTTCGCTGCTTTTTTTTAGGCATGTATTTTTTTGATGTCACTGCAGCTTTATTATTTTGGCTGTTTTCGTATCGTTTGTTGCTTTTGTAAAAAGCGCAACTGCCGGCTTTTACTCCCAATAAAGGATTCTAGCGATTCTTATGGGGATTACAGCTCTTTTCAGTAAAATGAAATGCGTAGCGATCCTCAGTCGATATTTATACTTATAACTTTACTTAAATAGCAACAATGTTTAAGAAAAGAGGCAATATTTTTTTAAAAAATAGTCAAAACCCCAATCGATTGAAGGCAAATTACCATAGTCTATTAATGTAAAGCTAAGAGGAGGTGTTAATAAATGGGTGGAGCTGGATATGGAACAGGGTTTGCATTGCTCGTTGTCCTATTTATTTTACTAATTATTGTTGGAGCAGCTTATCTGTATTAAAAATTATTTAATAAAAAGGAGATGGCTACAAGAATGTTCGGATATGGTTGCGGTTGTGGCGGCTATGGTGGATATGGAGGATATGGTTATGCACGGGGAGGATTTGGAGCAGGATTTGCGTTAATCGTTGTATTGTTTATCCTTCTTATTATTGTTGGAGCAGCATGGTTATAAAATAGACGTATAAATGGGGGTGTCTATTTTTGGGCAGCCCCTTTTTATTCCTAATATTAACATTCCTTAAAAAGATTTCAATAATATATCTTAATTTCTTTAAATAGGTTATACTAAAGATAGTACATAGAAGGGAGAAGAACGAATATGGCATATTTTAAAGGCCAGAAAGAGCCTGTTCCCGAAGTTGAAACGAATGTTTGGTCATGTACAAGTGAAAGCTGCCAGGGGTGGATGAGAGAAGCTTTTACCTTTGACGAAAATCCGAAATGTCCACTTTGTGAATCGGATATGAGTAAGGAAACAAGAGTTTTACCCGTAATTGAATAAAGCAATCCTATTTTGTTGCTTTCGTAAAAATTGAAAAGCAAAGCAATAAACTATTTGTACTCTCAATAATTGATAGTAGAAAGACTGTCAAAAAAGGATCATAACTCATCACATGCAGTATATTTTTAATACTGTTTTTTTATAGGGGGATGATCTTTTGTATTTTTGGCAGTCTTTTTTTTATATTCTGATTTTGGTTAAAATGACCTATTTATTTAGAACTATACCTTAACCAGACCTCTTCCTTCTTCCTGTCTTTTGTCCTATATATCGCAAAAAAAAATGCTGATAAAGTTATTGATAGGTATGTCACATTTCTATGAATCTTGTAAAAAAAGTGTGTCATATTACAAAATTCCTATGGGAGGTCACACATGAAGAAGGTTAAGAGTCTGTTTTTAAAAGTGGTCATGGCGATTCTTGTTTTAGGAACACTGCCATCACTTACTGGGATGCATGCTGTTCAAGCGGAAGGACCGAATGATCCTGCACCAGAGATTAAACCTACAAATGCGAATGGTAAGAAGGTATTATTTGATAACACTCATGGCCAAACAGCTGGTGCTGCAGATTGGGTTATTGATGGTGGCTTTTCTGACTTTGGCAATGCAATTGCTAAAAATGGTTATTATGTCAAAGAACTTCGAAAGACAACACCGATTACGTATGATGATTTAAAGGATTACGATGTGTTAGTCATTGGGGAAGCTAATATTCCTTATAAAGCATCTGAGCAGGCTGCCATGATTCAATATGTTGAATCGGGTGGAAGTATTTTCTTTATTGCTGATCATTATAATGCGGATCGTAATAAAAATCGTTGGGATGCTTCAGAAGTATTTAATGGATACAGAAGAGGAGCTTTTGATAACCCAGCAAAAGGAATGACAGCGGAGGAAGCTAACTCTGCTGCTATGCAAGGAGTAGAAAGCTCTGATTGGTTATCAGATCATTTTGGTGTTCGATTTAGATACAATGCCATAGGTGATGTGAACGCAACAACGATTGTTTCACCTAATGAAACATTTGGAATAACAAGTGGGGTTGACTCCGTTGCCGTACATGCAGGATCAACAGTAGCGATTACTGATCCATCTCATGCTAAAGGCCTTGTCTATCTTCCAGCATTATCTTCTAGAGATAAATGGAATAATGCGGTTGACCAAGGTGTTTACTTTGGTGGCGGCGTGGATGAAGGGGCTTATGTGGCAATTTCCAAATTAGGAAAAGGAAAGGCTGCATTTATTGGTGATTCTTCTCCAGTAGAGGATTCATCACCGAAATATACACGTGAAGAAAATGGCGCGAAGAAAACAACATATGATGGCTTTAAAGAACAAGATGATGCTGTTCTATTAACAAATCTAATTGATTGGTTAGCTGAGCAAGAAGAATATACAAGTTTTGAAGAAACAGGAATTACTTTAGATGAAGTGTCACCAATGCAAGATATGGAGATTCCAAGTAAATCGACAGAACCACAGCCAGAACCATGGTCTGCGCCTGCTGCGGGATATAAATGGTATGATCCATCTACATTTGCGGCTGGTTCATACGGATCATCTAAGCCTGCTGAAGTAAATGCGGAATATTCATTTGTTCATCAAGATATATTACCTAATAAACAAGAGTTCCAAATTCGTGTAACAGTTGATCATTTAGCACCGGGACAAACAGTTACTGGTTTAAAGGCAGGAATATATTTAACTGGAGGAGAGCAAATTGCTAAATTCCAGAACGAGGATGGTTCATGGCCAACATCGTATAACTATAGCTCTGAGTTCTCGGTGACAGCCGATAAAACAGGTCGCGCAAGCAAGGATTTAACGGTAAGCATCAATCCTAATAAAGAAGGTGCTGCAAGCTTACGTTTAAAAAATGGTAGCAAAAATTTGGTCACTAAATCAGTAACGATTGGAAATGTAGATAGTGAGCCACTTCCAGAGGACAAACCAAATCTACCAGAGAAAATTTCTATTAAGGAAGTAAGAAATGAGACTGTCGGTAAGACGGTAACAATTGAAGGAATCGTTACCTCGAAACCAGGTGTCTTCGGAGGACAAGGATTTTATCTTCAAGATGATTCAGCAGGTATTTATGTATTTCAAAATGAAGCTGGATATGTGCCCGGAGATGTATTAAAAATTACAGGTACAACTGAACTGTATAATAGTGAATTGGAACTTGCTAATTTAATCTCTATTGAAAAAACAGGAACAAAATCTTTACCACAAGCTAAAACGGTGAATGAACTAACGAATGAAAATCAAGGCGAGCTTGTTGCACTGAAACAGGTAAAAATCGATCATTTAGTTGTAGCAGGACGTGCATTTGAATTTGATGCAATGAAAGATGGAAAAACAACAAAAGTGCGAGTGGATGAGAGAACGGGTGTAACCTATGATGAATTCTCAAAATCATATAAAAATGGAGATGTCCTAGATATCATTGGAATTTCATCTATTTTTAAAGATGTGTATCAACTTAAGCCACTTAGCTTTGACCATTTTGTAAAAGCTGATGCTGATGGTCCGGTTATTCATGATTTGGATCAATTACGTTTTTATCAAACTGAAGCCTATGAACAGTATGTTACGGTAACTGATGAGGGCAGTGGAGTGGAGTCTGTTATAATCACTCTAGATGGAAAAGAAGTTTCTAATCCGATAAAAATTGAGCCATTCTCACTGCAGGTAGGGAATCATACGATTGTAGTTCGAGCAATAGATAAACTGGGGAATGAGAGTATTAAAGAATTTACCCTTACTGTCGTAATGGATCTTGATCATTTAGATGAATGGATCACATATGGTTATGATAAAGGGTATATTACAAATAAAGGGATTTACAATAGCCTAATGTCTAAAGTAGAAGGAATTCAAAAGGCAAAAAACGAAAACGCTAGACAAGGAAAATTAAATGCTCTTTCCAATGAAATTCAAGCACAAAAAGGAAAGAAAATTGATTCCAAATTTGCAAGTGATCTATTAGATTTAATAGATACGTTATAAGTAGAAAAGGGGAGGTATAATGCCTCCCCTTTATACTTTTGAAAATTAATCAAACGTTTGTTTAAATAATTTTTGGATTTTTTAGCTTGTTCTATTCAAGTAGATTACAACATGGAAACACATAAAAAGGGATTTTACCTGAAAATGTGTCTCACCCGGGTCAATGGAAACACATATAAAGGGATTTTGCTTAAAAATGTGTCTCACCCGGGTCAATGGAAACACATAACAAGAGATTTTGCTTAAAAATGTGTCTCACCCGGGTCAATTGAAGCACATACAAGAGATTTTGCCCAAAAATGTGTCTCACCGAAGTCGATGGAAACACATAAAAAGGGATTTTGCCCAAAAATGTGTCTCACCCGGGTTAATGGAAACACATAAAAAGGGATTATGCCCAAAAATGTGTCTCACCCGGGTTAATGGAAACACATAAAAAGAGATATTGCCCAAAAATGTGTCTCACCCCAGTCGAATAAAGTACATTATAAGGGATCTGGCTCCTTAACCCACTCTATCCATTTCCTATTTCTTCTTATTTGGAGTCATTTCATCTGCGATTTCTTCTAAAGATTTTATTTTTCCATGGGGGTTCTGGGATTGTTTTCTTACTGTCCATTGACGTTCTTGTTGTCTTTTAGATTGGGTCATTGTTTTTCATCTCCTTCTTTTCCAGGGATTTTTCCATCAAACCATTTTGAAAATCTCTCCATTTCAGGATCCTTTCTTAAAGAGGTAACATGAAATGGATTATTTGCTTTTTTTGTATCGATAAGAAGGCCCATTGTGGGTCCCCCGAATGAATCATTTTCAATTCCCTCATATTCGGAATTAAGATGAGGGTCAGCGTTGACATGAATGTTTTTTTCGCGGTTTATGGGAATCAGCTCACCTTCCTAATTAATTTCAATTATATTCTTCTTCCTGAAGTGATTGTTTATTCTTTAATGGGGAAAAACAATGATATAATGACAAAGCTTAATTTACGATTGGGAAATCATGTTTTCATTGTTTTCTCTTAACCGTTTCAGTATGATAATTAGAAAAGAGCGCTATAGCCCAATAAGGCTAAAAGCCGGAATAATTGATCGCTAATAAAAAACATTAACAAATTATTGGAAAGTAGGATTTATTTATATGACAAGTTTAGAAGCTGGAACTGTAGTAACATTAGATGTAGAACGGGAAGCCCCATTTGGCTATTTTTTAACAAATGGTGAGGAAGATGTTCTTCTTCATAATAGTGAAGTTCCTGAGGAATTTGATCCTGAGAAATCCCAAAAAGTCTTTTTATTTCAGGATCATCAAGGGAGACTTGCAGCGACATTAACGATACCAACTGTTCAAATCGGAACATATGACTGGGTTGAGGTAGTTGAAGTAAAAGAGTCACTAGGTGTTTTTGTTTCGATTGGAATTAGTAAAGACATTCTTGTCTCAAAAGATGATCTACCAGCCCTTCATAGTCTGTGGCCAACTATCGGAGATCGATTGTATTGTTCGTTGAAAGCAGATAAAAATGGACGCTTGTTTGGGAAATTGGCAACAGAAAATATTATGCGTGAGGTAGCAGAGAAGGCAACACGAAAGGATTTTAATCGAAACATAACTGGGTGGGCCTATCGTTTGCTGAAAATTGGGACCTTCTTATTAACGGAAGAGAACTTCATTGGATTTATCCATGAGTCAGAGCGTAAGCAGGAGCCGCGACTTGGTCAGAAGGTAGAAGGTCGGATTATTGATGTAAAGGAAGATGGAACGATTAATGTTTCCTTATTAGGCCGTGTACATGAAACATTAGATGAAGATGCAGAGAAAATTTATTCCTATCTGCAGGGGCGCGGTGGAAAAATGCCTTATTGGGATAAAAGTGAACCAGAAGATATTTCTGCACGATTTGACATGAGTAAGGCAGCTTTCAAACGTGCAATAGGTAGACTCATGAAAGCTGGAAAGGTAAGACAAGAAGAAGGTTGGACCTATATAAAAGAATAATGTTCTAAAGAAGCAAATCTTTTATGATTTGCTTTTTTCATTCAACGCTATGGACGTTTTTCAAATGCGGGCGTGAATTTATTAAGTAACAATATCCAGAGAAACGAGAATATTGTCGAATAGGAGAGATTTTTTGTTGTTGCAAAATTCTCGCATTTCAAGCGCTTTCGTTTATAGTATGTATTATGTCGAAAATTTATTTTCAAAGTGATTCTTAACTAACCAAAGGAGAGTTCTATATGATTACCTATTCTTCAAGGAACGATGTACCTGAAATTGAAAAATGGAAGCTTGAGGATATTTATAATTCTCAAAAGGATTGGGAAGCGGATGTCAAGGAGATTGAGAAAATAGCCGAGATGCTGCGATCCTATGATGGAAAGATTCATGACGGGGGAACATTACTTTCTTACTTAACTGAAAGTGAAAAATTATCCTTTATGTTTGGCAAAGTATCGGCATATGCTATGCTCCAGGTGGATATAGATACGAGAGAATCTTCAGCACAGTCATTACAGGATAGGGCAAAACAACTTGGAGTGAAGATCAGTTCTTCTACTGCATTTTTTATGCCATTTCTATTGAGTCTAGATGAATCAACGTTAAAAGCTTATCTGAAAGAAGAACAAGGACTGAAATATTTCGAAAAGAATTTGCTCGAGGCTTACCGCTATAAAGCACATGTTTTGACGAAAGAAAAGGAAGAGTTACTTTCTCAATTAGGTGAGGCGCTTTCTTCACCAAGTCATACATATAGCATGATCAATAATGCTGATATTAAATTTGGCACTGTAACAAATGATAATGGTGAACAAGTTGAACTTACTCGTGGAATGTATTCAAAATTAATTGAAGATCAAGATCGCGCGAAGCGAAAGGAAGCATACAAAGCGTATTATCAGCCTTATGTACAATTAAAAAACTCCATTGCTTCCACACTTGCCGCTGCTATAAAAAATAATGTGACGACGGCTAAAATTAGAAAGTATCCTTCTGCCTTAGAGAAAGCCTTATTTAGTGATAATGTTCCTAAAGAGGTCTATGAAAATTTGATCTCTACAACGAAGGAAAATATCGCTCCGTTACATCGGTATTCGAAAATAAGAAAAGAGAAGCTAGGTCTTAAGGAGCTTCACCAATATGATCTATCTGTGCCTATTGTTCAAGGAGTAGAACAAAAAATAGGTTATGAAATGGCCTACAGTACCATGTTAAATGCACTGAAGCCTTTAGGTGATGAATATATAAAAATTTTGGATTCATTTAAAAATGCTAGATATATTGATGTGAGGGAAACGCCTGGCAAACGATCCGGTGCATATAATTTAGGAGTTTACGGAGTTCATCCATATGTACTTTTAAATCATCATGATGATTTAAGTAGCCTGTTCACTCTAGCACATGAAATGGGTCATGCAATGCATAGCCATTTCTCTCACAAAACTCAACCTCAAAATACAGCAAAATATAGTATTTTTGTGGCAGAGGTTGCATCAACAGTGAATGAAGTATTACTGATTCATTACCTATTGAACCAGGAAACGGATGAAACGATGCGTTGGTATTTACTCAATCATTTTATCGATAAATTTAAAGGAACATTATTTACACAAGTGATGTTTGCTGATTTTGAACTGAAAACCCATGAAAAAGCTGAACAAGGACAACCACTTAATGCACAAGTGTTTAGTGAAATATATGAAGAATTGTTTAGGGAATACAATGGCGATGCGATCATATTTGACGAAGAAGTTAAATATGGATGGGCAAGAATCCCACATTTCTACAGACCATTTTATGTCTATAAATATGCTACGGGCTTTGCTTCTGCCATCCATTTAGCGGATCGAATTCTTAAAGGCGACGAGAAAACATTAGCATCCTATATTGAGTTTTTAAAAAGTGGAAGCTCCGATTATCCACTTGAGCTTTTAAAGAAGACAGGTGTCGATTTAACATCTCCAGAACCCATTCAAAATGCGTTAAAACAGTTCAGTGATTTAGTTGATGAATTTTCGAAAATGTAAAAAGTGTAGTTAGGATCTGATCCATATCATTTTATAGGTGACTACCTCTATACAATGATATGGTCAGTCACTATGTTATTTAATAAACTTTCTTTATGAATTCTTATTTGCAGCCCATACTGTCCAACGATCCTTTTCAATGAGAGGGAAGCAATTTTTTAAAGTTAATTGTAAATCTTTTATAAGAGAATTTAGCTGCTGATCATTTAATTCATGGAGAATAGATCGTCCAGTTCGATTTCGTAAATCCTCCCATAAATCCTCTTGGTCTTCATAAACTCTTCTTATCTCCCATAGTTTATTTTCTGTTATATTTTGAAAACCTAAATGTTGTAGTTTTCGTATTACTTCTCGACTAGAATGCCTTCTAGCTACTTCTTTCTCAATCAGCTGAGGATACATTGAAAAAAAGTATCCTCGAATATGTGTTGGGCTACCTTCAAGTAGGCAGTCCTCAGGTGTGCGATCTTGAATAATACATGTGCCACCAGGTTTTAATAAACGGAATACTTCATATAAGCACGGTTCTAACTCTTTAATATGGTGGATGAGCGCTCTTTCAAGCACAATGTCAAATTGATCACTGTCCAAACCTGTTTCTATAGCATTTCCGTGAATAAATTGAACAGTATCATAACCCTGACAATATACCTTTGCTGCGGAAAGCATCTTTTCTGAAAAATCGACGCCGATTACCTGTGCTGCTCCCATTTCAGCGATAGCCTTTGTATAGATTCCACCACCACAGCCGATATCTAGTACCCTTTTCCCTTCAAAATTAATCATTTCTTTCATGAATTGAATCCAAGATTCATCGGTTTTTCTTTTTGCATAAGTAAATTGATCATCAGGTTGAAGAAAATCTAAAGACATAATGATTCCCCCTTATTCAGAAACTTCTTGCCTTTAGATTAACTAATAATAGTACATTAGTAAATTTTATAATAATTATTAATATTGATAAGTTTTTATTATGTTGAATACATCATTTTGAGAGAAGGGGTAAATATTTTCAACAAACAATAAACATGCTATGATGAGATTAATTATTCTGAAAAGAAAAACTATTTATATGGAGGCCCATCCCATAATATGACTCGCGTAGCAAAACTATTTTATATCGTAGGCATCCTATTGTTTTTGATAACGTTTACATTAGCTTGTTTATATGCTAATAAGATGCATACACTTGGTAAGCAAAATCCAGGCGAGATAATGCCCGATTACCAATATCATTTTATGTTAATACCAGAAGAGCTGGATAATGATTATTGGCGGCTAGTCGAAAAAGGGGCGATGGCAGCGGCGAAAGCCAATCATATTTTACTAGAGTATGTAGGTCCAAAGCAATCCAATATAAATGAACACTTAAGAAAGCTGCAAATAGCAGCAGCCTCGAAGGTAGATGGTGTGTTAACTCAGGGATATAATGATAAGCAATTTACCCCTGTAATCAACCATTTAGTGAATAAAGGGGTTCCAGTAATAACAGTGGACACGGACGCCCCTTCAAGTCAGCGAAGGGCATATATTGGAACAGATAATTATTATTCAGGATTTCTGGCAGGAACTTCTTTAATAGCTGACACGAAGGGAAAGATTAATGTTGCGATTATTACTGGTAGCTTCAAGGCGGAGCATCAAAAGCTGCGAGTAAAAGGATTTAAGGATGCAATTGCTAATGAAGACAGAATACATGTGATCACTGTTGAAGAGTCCAATATTACTAGAATTCGTGCGGCCGAAAAGGCAAATAAAATCCTAACTGAACATCCGGAGACGAACGCATTTTATGGGACAAGTGCTCTAGACGGTATTGGAATTGCTCAAACAGTCGTGCGTTTAAACCGCGTACAATCTACCTATATCATTGCATTTGATACGATTAATGAAACACTGGACTATATTCGCAAAGGTGTGATTGATGCGACGATTGTACAAAAGCCTTATGAAATGGGATACAAGGCAGTTGAGATGATGATTCAAATTCAGGAAGGAAAAACTATACCAGAAATTAATAATACGGATACTCGGGTGATTCATAGGGAAGACCTAATAGAGCAAAAAGGAGAATTACCGCAATGATCCGGATCCGAACGAAGCTCCTCATTTATTTTATTATTCTAGTTGTTTTAGTTAATGGTGTAGCTTTTTTCGTATATGACAGTAGCGAAAAGATTATGAAAGAATATAATCGAAGCTTTGGACGCTTTCTTTTACTAAATGAAATCGCCCAGCAAACGAATACCGTGGTCGAAAAAATGAATGCCTATATTGTGAAAAAGGACCCGATGTTTCAACAGGAATTTATCACAACTAGTAATGAGCTTCGAAAAAACAAAAAGAAATTGCAGGAAGAAATAGAAACTCAATCAAACTTTGTTACTCTTGGCAACTATGAGAACATGCTCGAAAGTTTCTTGGAGGATAGTTATATTGCCATACATGCTTTTGAAACGGGCGATATAAATCAGTATGCAGCTTATTTTAATGAAGCGACAAATGTGGCTAATTTTATCCAGGAGACAACGATGTCCTTAATTGATCAGGAATTAACGAATTATCAATCCTTTTTTAAGCAGCTTAAGAAACGAAATCATTATTATCGGTTATCGACTATTTTTCTACTAGGCTCGTTATTAATTATTTGTGGGATACTCGCTATATATATTTCTCGTGGGATCACAAGTCCGATTGCTCGTCTATCTCAAGCAGCAAGGGAGATTTCTGCAGGACGTTTAACTGGAAGGGATATTGAAGTAACAAGTAAGGATGAATTGAAATTATTGACTGAAACGTTTAACCAAATGCGACGAAATATTGTAGGTCTTGTGAATGAAATTAAAGATAAATCTGAACTCGATACACTTTTAAAAGAAATGGAGCTTAAGAGTTTACAAAATCAAATCAATCCCCATTTTTTATTTAATACGTTAAACAATATTTCAAAAATGGCTTATTTAGAGGATGCGCATGAGACAACACGGTTAATTGAAGCGGTATCTACCTTGCTTCGATACAATCTAGAGAATATTGATAAACCATCAACATTAAAGGATGAGGTGAATTGCGTAAAAGAATATTTTTATATCCAGCAAACCCGATTTGGGGATCGTATATCATTTAAAACCGTAATAGATGAAAGATGTATGTATGCAAACATTCCACGTCTAACGTTACAGCCTATTGTGGAGAATGCCTTTATCCATGGTGTGGAGTCAAAGGAGGAAGGGGGAAGGATCACACTTACCATTTACCAAACTACGGATCAAATCGTGATTGAAGTGGCAGATGACGGAAATGGAATGGAGCAGTCAATCATAAGCCAATTATTAAAGGGTGAAACAAATGAACAGCGGTTAACTGGTAAGAGAGCAACCGGACATTCAACAGGAATTGGTGTGAAAAATGTCATGAAGCGTCTTCAACTTTTTTACCAGCAAAAGGATGTAATGGACATTGAATCAAAGCTGGGAGAGGGGACTGTTTTTCGTTTGAAGCTCAAAAAGGGGTGAATCCATTTTGCGTGTGATCATCGTCGATGATGAAAGACTGGAACGTTTAGGCTTAGCTAAAATGATACATAACGGAATCCCGGAAATAGAAATTATTGCTGAGGCTCCAAACGGCCGAATGGCTATTGAACTGGCACGTGAGTTGAAGCCGGATTTGATAATGATGGATATTAAAATGCCTGGTATTGATGGAGTAGAGGCAGTGAGAGAAATAAAAAAGATGGATAAACAGATCAAATTCATCATGGTTTCCGCCTTTAATACCTTTGAATACGCTAAGGAAGTTATGCAACAAGGGGTAAAAGAATATATCTTAAAACCAAGTAAGCAAGAAGATGTGATAGCGGCTTTAAAGAGAGTTCGCGAAGAAATACTCGAAGAGCGGAAACAATATATGGAATCATTACAGATGAAAAGAAATTTATCCCGTGCTTTATCGGTCATTGAATCAGAATGGCTATCAACCTTATTAATGAATCATATTGAGGAAATGAATATTGATGAATGGAGCAAATTACTAGGAATTGAAGTGCGAGCTGGATATATGATGATATTTTCCATGCAATGCCAAGATCATATACAAACCAATGATGAGAAGCGGACAATATATAGCGGGGTTAAATCCTTATTAAAAACGAAGCTTGATGAGAATTGTATTGTAGGACCTATGGCAGATAATCAAATTCCTGTACTTGTACTAATGAGATCAAGTCATGAAATAAAGCGATCAAATGCGATTACAATAGCTCGATCCGTCGTACGAACATTAAAGGAAAGATTCCATCATACTAAATGGATGGTAGGCTTAGGACAGCCTTTTGAGACCATCGATGGACTTATGAACTCCTATCATGAAGCGATTTTAGCCCTGGAATCAAAAAAATGGGGAACTGCCCATCTATATGAAAAGACCAATTATCTAACTGAACAAGCCTCTATTGAAAAAGAAAGACATCTACTTGAATCGATAAAATTAGGTGATCATCACCGTGCACTTCAGGCATTTGAAATTTATATGGAAGCAAATAAAGATAAAAACAGCCATATTTATGAAGAATTATCTATTGTGATTACCAGAATGCTAAAGGAATATGGGATACATTTTGAGATTAAACAAAAGCCAATACAGGAAGAGCAATGGATTATTTCATTACGGCAGTTCGTAATGAAGGCAGTAGAACTTATTCATGCGTGGAGAGCAAACCATCAGAAAGGATACTTACAAACAGCGAAAGAATACATAGAAAACAATTATGAGAAAAATATTTCATTGGAAGAAGTAGCTGATTTTGTAGAGTTAAGTCCTTTTCATTTTACAAAAATGTTCAAGGAGAAATTTGGGGTTACCTTTATTGATTATTTAACTGATGTAAGATTGGAACATGCAAAAAGGGAATTAATCCATACAAATAAAAGCCTAAAGGAAATTTGCTACAGTGTTGGCTATAATGATCCAAATTATTTCAGTCGTGTATTTAAGAAGAAAACTGGTCTATCACCGACGATATATCGAAATCAAACAACTTGAATAAAATTGGACATAATTTACTTAATCACGAATACCTTTATAAAGGGAAGTATTGTCCTTTTATGAAATGTAAGTCACCTAATATTTCTTTTTAAATTATAATTATTATAAAAAAGTATTGATTTTATTTTGAGAAGTGTTATCATAGTTTTATAGAAAAGCAGAATAGAGTCGATGACTCGTCTGTCGAAAAATTATTAATGAGGTGATTTGATTGAGTACAAATAAGAAACTAACAACTAGTTGGGGAGCACCGGTCGGGGATAATCAAAACTCAATGACAGCAGGATCTCGTGGTCCAACACTAATTCAAGATGTACATTTACTAGAAAAATTAGCTCATTTTAATAGAGAACGTGTTCCTGAGCGTGTCGTACATGCGAAAGGTGCAGGGGCGCATGGTTATTTTGAAGTAACAAATGATGTTTCAAACTATACAAAGGCAAAAGTGTTTAATGGAGTAGGAAAACGAACTCCACTATTTATTCGATTCTCAACAGTAGCAGGTGAACTTGGATCTGCAGATACCGTTCGAGATCCACGTGGTTTTGCGGTTAAATTTTATACAGAAGATGGAAACTATGATATTGTCGGTAATAATACTCCAGTTTTCTTTATTCGCGATGCAATTAAATTTCCTGATTTCATTCATACACAAAAGAGAGATCCACAAACACACTTGAAAAACCCTACAGCTGTTTGGGATTTCTGGTCACACTCACCAGAATCGTTACATCAAGTAACTATTCTTATGTCTGATCGTGGTATTCCAGCAACACTCCGCCATATGCACGGTTATGGAAGTCATACCTTTAAGTGGGTAAATGATGATGGTGAAGCTGTATGGGTAAAATATCATTTTAGAACAGAACAAGGTGTGAAGAACCTTGATCCTGAATTAGCAGCAAAATTAGCTGGTGAAAATCCAGATTATCATACAGAAGATTTATTTAATGCAATTGATAAAGGGGATTTCCCTGAATGGAAACTATATGTACAAATTATGCCTTTTGAGGATGCGAATTCGTATCGATTCGATCCATTTGATGTAACGAAAGTATGGTCTCAAAAGGATTATCCATTGATTGAAGTAGGTCGTATGGTTCTCAACCGTAATCCAGAAAATTATTTTGCAGAAGTAGAGCAAGCGACTTTCTCACCTGGATCAATGGTACCTGGTGTCGAAGCATCTCCTGATAAAATGTTACAAGGGCGCCTATTCGCCTATGCTGATGCACATCGGTACCGTGTAGGTGCAAACCATAATCAATTACCAATTAACCGTCCAAAAAATGAAGTAAATAATTATCAACGTGACGGTCAAATGAGTTTCTATAATGGCGGGGGTTCTGTTTACTACGAACCAAACAGCTTTGATGGACCGAAAGAATCACCAGAGGATAAACAACAGCCATATTCAGTAAGCGGGGTAGCAGATGCAGTTGCATATGATCACTTCGACCACTATACTCAAGCAGGTGATTTATATCGACTATTGAGCGAAGAAGAACGTACTCGTTTAGTGAATAATATTGTAGAGGCAATGAAACCCGTTAAACTAGAGGAAATCAAATTACGTCAAATTGGACATTTCTATAAAGCTGATCCAGAGTATGGAACTCGTATTGCAGAAGGCTTAGGATTATCTATACCACAAGAAGTGTAAAAAGAGGGTTATAGGTATACTCGTTCGATTTGCAAAAATGCAAATAGTAATCAATCATTCTCATTTTGATTCTCATATTCTCAACTATAGGGGGCTGTCTCAATGCGAGATAGTCCCTATTTTAAAAACCTTTTTTTACATTAAATTAAATGGTGGGCAGAAGAATTAACCATAGAGTGGAGAAAAAAGTACATAGTTATTGGAGAATCTTATGAAAGAGCTTTTTTTATAAGGGGACAAGGTTATGGAAGAAGAACAGATGATGGAGCTTATTCCTTTTCTAAAAGAACGAGGATTACGGATTACACCGCAAAGAATGTTAATATTGAGTACCATTCAAAAGCTCAACATACATCCGACTGTGGAAGATATCCATCGAGAATTACCCTATATTAGTTTGGCAACGATCTATAACAATGTTAAATTATTCGTTCAACTACGTATTTTGAAGGAATTGCCTTATGGTAATGGAATAAGTAAATATGAACTCTCCACAACAGATCATTATCATATTATTTGTGAATCATGTGGAAAAATAGAAGATTTTAATTATCCGAAGTTAAAGGAAGTAGAGCAAGTTGCCTCAAGGCTCTCTCATTTTTCTATTCAATTGCACCATTTTGAGGTGTATGGCATATGTAAGGAATGTCAGGAATTATCCAAATAGTAAGCTCCTATTCCAGAGCTGGAAACGAAGGGGCTAATAGGGAGCTGTGAATTGATGATGAAAAAAACGGTTTGCCCCATCTGCCATACAAAGATCAAATATTTAAAGCATAGTATTCTTTGTAAGTGTGGAATGAAATGTAGAAATACAAAATCTATCGCATAAGTGATGAACGATTCTTCTTGTAAGAATCGTTTTTTCATTTAGAGATAAAAATAAAGGCTATATTCGTATCGTTTGTTGCTTTGGTAAAAACCAACTGCCTGCTTTTACACCCAATGAAGGATTCAATGATTCTTATGGAGTTTGCAGCACTTTTCTCAGTGAAATGAAAGGGTTAATGATCTTTTAGCCGATAGTTATTAGTTAAAACTTTACTTAAATGTTTGAGAAAAGAGCCAAATAAAAAAAGTTGTCTAATAAGTAATCAAAATACTTACTAGACAACTATTGCTTAAGAATTATAGTTTAAATTGATTCACTAAAGCATTTAATTCCTCAGCTAATTTGGAGAGATCTTCTGAATTTCCAGCGATTTCTTCCATTGAACTGCTTATTTGCTGTGAGGAAGCAGAGGTTTGCTCAACTCCAGCAGCTGATTCCTGAGATATGGATGCAATTTCCTCAATGGAGCGATTCATTTTTAGGCTATTATCTTCCATTTCCGATAAGCTATCTGAAATGGTTGTTATACTATTTACCATTTTTATCACAGCTTCATTAATTTCAGTAAATGTCTTACCAGTTGTTTGAATCTGGGAGGTCCCTTTTTCAACCTCAGAGTATCCATTCAGTAATGATTCTGCCACCATACCTGATTCCTTTTGAATATTGATTACGATGCTTGTGATATCCGTTACAGAATGGGAAACTTGCTCTGCAAGTTTTCGTACCTCGTCAGCGACTACAGCAAAACCTTTTCCATGCTCACCTGCTCTTGCTGCTTCAATTGCTGCATTTAATGCGAGGAGATTTGTTTGCTCTGCAATATCATTAATGACAGAAACTAATGTTGAGATTTCTCGTGATTGTGAATCTAAGCTTTGAACCTTTTGGACGGCACCTTGAACAATTTGATCTATTTTAGCCATTTGATCATTGGAGGATTCCATTAATTTTTTACCTTCTGAAGCCATTGAAAGTACTTGATTGGATGATTGTTGAATATGCCTTCCTTTTTCATTTGCTTCCTCAACTTTAAGTGTAAATGATCCCATAATGGAGGAAAGTTCATTTGTATTATTCGCTTGTACCTCAGTACCAGAAGCCAGTTCTTGCATAGTAATGGCAATTTGCTCCGATCCTGACTTTACCTCATTTGCTGATTGGCTTAACTCTTCACTCTGACTTGTTACAGATCCGGATACTGTATTAATTCGGTTTAATAAATCACGAGTTTGCCGATTCATTTCATTTGTTGCAATAATAAGATGTCCAACCTCATCTTTTAAAGTAGTTTGTAATGGCTCTTGGCTCAAATCACCATTTGCAATTAATTTCATGCGCTGCATGACATGTTTAATTGGTTTTGATATCTTGTTTGATGTAATGAATGCTACGGCAAAACTGATAATAATGACTAGAATTGTTACAATGGTTCCCACAAGTAAGGACGTTTGCCCACTTTCAATGATATCTTGTTCTTTTTGATTAATCTCCTTTTCACTTTCATCAGCCAGTTTTTGATAACCGTTTAATAAATCACGGCCAACGGTTATCGATTCTTGTAAATTTTCCTTTGCTTTTTCCACATTCCCTTTGTCATATTCATCAAATACTTTATCCTGAATAAATTCACGCCATTCTTTCGTTTGGTCCATCAAGCGATTGAATTCATCTGAGGCATGTACACCTCGAACGATCGCTTCATATTTTTGTCCCTCTTCTGTATAGGCGTTAAAGCGGTCTTTATAGTCTCCTCCAAATAATACATACCCCCGAGCAGTTGCTATTCTATTCGCAATTGTTGCGACCAATCCTTTATTAGCAGATAAAAGAGGGAGTTCATGTTTTGCAATATTCTGTGCCGTTTTATTGCTTGAAATGGTCACCGAAAAATTATAAATACCTAATCCGATGACAAGTATGATCACTAAGGAAAAACCAAATAACATCTTCGCTTTTATACTTTTAAATGAAAATATACTTCTCATTGTCTAGTACTCCTTTCTTGTTAGATTTGTTGATTTAATATGTAAGCTAGACAAGGGAAAATCACCTTGCTTGTAGTCTATGTATATAACAAAGAGACTATCCCGGATTGTGAAATAGCCAATGATTAGGTAGCCAGGCGATCATAGTATGAATGGATGATTATCCCCAACCTTAGACCCTAGGTTTTGCGTCCTATTTTTTCAAATAGTTTGCCTTTATCTCACATATTCTTAGTGCATTTTAACTAGCGACTTGGTTATAATAACCTATTGTTCTCCAAGATACAACAAAATTGTATTATTTTATCCCTTTTATTCTTATGCAAAGGCTTACTATTTTTCTGCTATTAAATGGCGAGAAGTGCACAACAAAATAATGCAGATATTCGCAAAATAATGAAGGCGCTTACATGCGTTCAGGAAGAATTAGTCTGATAAATTATGAGTGTAGGAATTGTTAAATTCAGTGAACAAAGGGGGAAGAAGTATGAAACGTAAAAGTATTTTTGTCATGCTGGCTATTATTCTCGTATTTGCATTAAGTGCTTGTAGTTCCAAAAACTCCAGCAGCGATGGTGAGAAATCTAAGGGGAAAAAGGAAAAACTTGAGATCTTCAGTTGGTGGACAGGTGCGGGTGAAGAGGATGGATTAAAGGCATTATTAGCATTATTTAAGGAAAAACATGCAGATATATCAGTTGAAAATGCAGCTGTAGCTGGTGGTGCAGGAACCAATGCAAAAGCTGTACTGGCGAGTAGAATGCAAGGGGATGATCCACCATCTACCTTCCAGGTTCATGGAGGAGCGGAATTGAATGAAGGCTGGGTTGCTGCAGGAAAAATGGAACCAATCAATGATGTATATGAAAAAGAAGGTTGGAGCGATAAATTCCCACAATCATTAATTGATATGGTAAGTAAAGATGGCAATATCTATTCTGTTCCCGTAAATATTCATCGTGGAAATGTATTATGGTACAACAAAAAAGTATTTGAGGACAATGGATTTGAAGTACCAAAAACATTTGATGAATTTTTTGCTATAGCAGATAAATTACAAGAAAAGGGGATTACTCCACTGGCATTAGGTGATAAAGAACCCTGGACAGCCACACAAATTTTCGAAAATGTATTGGTAGCAAAGCTTGGTGTCGATGGATATAACAAGCTTTGGACAGGGGAGCTTGCCTTTGATGACCCGAAAGTGAAGGAATCAGCAGAAATTTTTAAGAAAATGATGGGATATATCAATAAAGATCACAGCTCTAGAAACTGGCAAGACGCTTCACAACTAGTAGCCGATGGAGACGCAGCAATGAATATAATGGGAGATTGGGCCAAAGGTTATTTCGTAAATGATTTAAAACTTACATTGAATGAAGACTTTGGATATACAACAACTCCTGACTCATCAGGAATATTCACAGTAATAACAGATACATTTGGTCTGCCAAAAGGGGTGGAAAATGCTGAAGATGTAAAAACATTCTTAGGTGTTCTTGGATCTGTCGAAGGGCAAGATGCTTTTAATCCTTTAAAAGGTTCCATTCCAGCACGAGTAGATGCCGACACATCAAAATATGATGATTACGGAAAGTCAACGATCGAAGACTTCAAATCTGCAGAATTGGCTCCAAGCCTAGCTCATGGTTCCGCAGCAGCTGAAGGATTCTTAACAAAGGCAAATCAGGCAGTTAATATTTTTGTAACACAATTAGATGTAGATAGCCTATTAAATTCACTCAAAACTGCTCAGGCTGAGTTGAAATAAATAAGTTTTTATAAAAGAGGACGAGAGCTTTCTCTTCCTCTTTTTGAAGTTTGAATATAAGTCATTAGAATTTGGAAAGGAACCAAACAAAAAAAAGAGAAGACCAGTCAAAAAAAGAAAGAAACCAATCAATAAAAAGGAAGAACCACTCAAAAAAGAGCCAGAACCATACAAAAGTCGAGAGACCAAACAAAAAAAGGAGAAGACCAGTTAAAAAAAGAAAGAAACTAGTCAATAAAAAGGAAGAACCACACAAAAAAGAGCCAGAACCATACAAAAGTTGAGGAACCAAACAAAAAAGAAAGAAGACCAGTCAAAAAAAGAAAGAAACCAATTAATAAAAAGGAAGAACCACACAAAAAAGAGCCAGAACCGTACAAAAATCGAGGAACCAAACAAAAAATAGAAAAGACCAGTCAATAAAAGAGAGAAACCAATCAATAAAAAGGAAGAACCACACAAAAAAGAGCCAGAACCATACAAAAATCGAGGAACCAAACAAAAAATAGAAAAGACCAGTCAAAAAAAGAAAGAAACCAATCAATAAAAAGGAAGAACCACACAAAAAAGGTTCAGAACCATATAAAAGTCGAGGAACCAAACAAAAAAAGAGAAAGACCAGTCAAAAAAGAAGGAAACCAATCAATAAAAAGGAAGAACCACACAAAAAAGAGCCAGAACCATACAAAAGTTGAGGAACCAAACAAAAAAGAAAGAAGACCAGTTAAAAAAAAGAAGGAAACCAATCAATAAAAAGGAAGAACCACACAAAAAAGAGCCAGAACCATACAAAAGTCGAGGAACCAAACAAAAAAGAAAGAAGACCAGTTAAAAAAAGAAGGAAACCAATCAATAAAAAGGAAGAACCACACAAAAAAGAGCCAGAACCATACAAAAGTCAAGGAACCAAACAAAAAAAAGAGAAGACCAGTCAAAAAAAGAAAGAAACCATTCAATAAAAAGGAAGAACCACACAAAAAAGAGACAGAACCGTACAAAATTCGAGGAACCAAACAAAAAAAGAGAAAACCAGTCAAAGACAATTTACTAGTGAGTACCGAGAGGAGGGCACGAATGGAGACACCAAATTTAATAAAGAATCAATCGGCTATTGTTCATCCGGAACAAAAACGCAGAAAGAAGCTAACACAGGATCATGTTTTAGCGATTAGCTTTTTATTACCTTCTATTATATTAATTGCTATTTTTGTATATGGATTCATTGGATGGACTGGATATGTTTCGTTAAGTAATTGGAATACGCTCGTCCCGGATTTTTCATTTGCAGGTTTGAAAAATTATTTGTATTTATTTAACGATTATCGTTTTCAGGCAGATGTCCGTAATACGGTGGTGTTTACCGTTCTATTTATTGGCTTAGTTTTATTGATGGGACTCGTCTTGTCCATCTTTCTTGATCAAAAAATACGTGGTGAATCGATATTTCGAAATATATTCTTTTTTCCAATGGCATTATCTTTTGTAGTAACAGGAGTGGTTTGGCAATGGATTTTAAATCCATCAACAGGTGTTAATCTTTTTTTAAAGAAATTTGGAATTGAACCTCTATGGTATACAGATACAAATATTTTGGCAGGGTTTAAATTAGGTCACATCGAAGTGGGTGTTCCCGTAGCAATTCTTGCAGTAGTGATTGCAGCCGTTTGGCAGATGACAGGATTTTCGGTAGCGATGTATTTAGCTGGACTTCGTGGAATACCTGATGAATTGAAAGAAGCGGCACGGATGGATGGAGCAACCGAATTTCAAGTGTATAGAAAAGTGATTATTCCACTTTTACGTCCGATTACAATAAGCGTAGTGATCATCATGGCTCATATTTCATTGAAAATATTTGATTTGATATTTGCTATGACTGGACCAGGTGCGAATTATGTTACGGATGTTCCAGGAGTGTATATGTTTGAAACGACATTCCGTGGCAACTATTATGCCAATGGGGCAGCAATTGCGATTATGATGTTATTATCGGTCGCTATTTTTATGGTACCTTACTTAATAATGAGCAGGAGAGGTGATTAACGTGGTGCTTAAGAGCTTTTCAAAACCATTGATTTATATCATTCTTATTCTGCTTGCGTGTCTTTTTTTAATTCCTGTTTATGTTATTTTAGTCACAAGTGTTAAACCTTTAGATGAAGTAACATTGGTCAATATGTGGAAGCTTCCTTCTGAAATTGATTTTAGCAGTTATGGGCAAGCGTTTGAAAAATTGGCGCCTAATTTTATGAATTCACTTTATCTAGTTATTCCTGCAACCATACTTTCTGCTTTGTTAGGTGCCTTGAATGGATATGTTCTTTCAAAATGGAAATTCAAAGGATCGGAAGTCCTTTTTACGCTTATATTATTTGGGATGTTTATACCATACCAAAGCATTTTGATTCCATTAATCCAATTTTTAAGAAACATAGAGCTCTATAATACGATTCCAGGTTTAGTGCTAGTACATGTCGTATATGGGATACCAATTACTACATTAATGTTTCGCAACTTTTATGCGAATATCCCTTTATCAATGATTGAGTCAGCAAAAATCGACGGGGCCGGTTTTTTACGAATTTTTACTAATATTATGCTACCTTTATCTATTTCTGGATTTGTTGTTGTAGCAATATGGCAGTTTACAAATGTATGGAACGAGTTCTTATTCGCCATCTCGATTACCACTTCGGATCAGCAACCAATCATGGTAGCATTACAAAATTTATCAGGAAGTCAAATTGTACAATGGAATGTTCAGATGGCAGGAGCTGTACTAGCAGCACTACCAACATTATTAGTTTATATCCTATTAGGGAAGTATTTTGTTAAGGGATTACTTGCTGGATCAGTAAAAGGCTAGCTTCATTGAGGCAGCCTTTTTTGATATGAATAGAATAGTTGAAAACGCTTCCATAAATTAACTATCTATCATATGATAGATATATAGCTTTATATTATTAGGGGAGGTCACTTAGATGGTAAAGCAGAAGCGATTTGAAACAGAGGTTATTCATACTGGTTACGATTCCATGCAGCATGAAGGGAGTCTTGTGCCACCATTATTTCAAACGTCAACCTTTACTTTTCCAACTGCTGAAGAGGGGGAAAAGCGTTTCGCGGGGGAAACAGAGGGGTATATTTATTCACGATTAGGGAATCCAACGGTACGAGTGCTTGAAGAAAGGATCGCCGCTCTTGAAAAGGGAGAGATGGCTTTGGCCTTTGGATCTGGAATGGCTGCTGTTTCGGCAACCCTTTTTTATTTAACAAAGACAGGGGATCATATTCTTTGTTCAGAAGGAATCTATGGCTGCACGTTTGGTTTACTTCAATTAATGGAAAATAAGCATCAGATTAGTCATGATCTAATTAACTTTTCAAATGAGGAAACAGTAAGGTCTGCTATTCAGGATAATACCACATGTATTTATATCGAAACGCCTATTAATCCAACGATGAAATTAGTAGATTTAGAGATGGTCGTACAGATTGCGAAGGAAAAGGGAATTCCTGTTGTTGTTGATAATACTTTCTGCTCTCCTTATTTACAACAGCCTTTAACCCTAGGTTGTGACTATGTGATTCATAGTGCGACCAAGTATATTGGTGGTCATGGAGATGTGATTGCTGGATTGGTTGTAGGTCGGAAGCAAGAACTGAGCGAAATGATGATGACGACGCTTAAAGATATTGGCGGAATCATTAGTCCTTTCGATGCTTGGTTATTAATTAGAGGATTAAAAACACTGCCGGTTCGCTTGGATCGCCATTGTGAGAATGCGACTAAAATTGCGAATCAGCTAAAAAAACACCCTAAGGTGAAAATGATGTACTTCCCTGGTGATCCAGATTTTCCACAGTATGAACTTGCTAAACGCCAAATGAAGCATCCTGGTGGAATGATCAGTTTTGAAATTGACGGTACTAAAGAAGAGGCACAGCAGTTTTTAAATCATTGTCAATTAATAAAAATTGCGGTTAGTCTAGGAGATTCTGAAACATTAATTCAGCATCCAGCAACGATGACACATGCAGTTGTTCCTGAAGAAGAGCGTATAAAAATGGGCATTACTAATCAACTGATTCGTTTATCGGTAGGTCTTGAAGCGTGGGAGGATATTTGGGAGGATCTTAAGCAGGCATTAGATCAGTTATAAATAAAGGCTGTTTTTGCCGGCTTTTACACTCAATAAAGGATTCCAGTGGTTCTTATGGAAGATTGCAGTCTTTTCTCAGTAAAATAAAAGGTATAGCGATCTACAGCCGATAGTTATTCGTTAAAACTTTACTTAAATAGCAACAAAAAAGAGCCAAAAGCAAAAAGGGTCAACCTCACAATGCAATATTCTAGTTCTAGAATATGCTTATATGTGAGATCAGACCCTTTTAGAGTTTACTATTTATTTAGGTTGAAAATGGATAGAGTTAAAAATCGAAATTATCTGGATCCGGACCGACACGGCGATTTTCATTTAATGCATCAATTTGCTTCATTTCATTTGCAGATAATTCAAAGTCAAAGATCGATGCATTTTCAATCATTCTTTCTTCCTTTGTTGATTTCGGTATGGTGATAACACCATTTTGTAAATCCCATCGTAAGATAACTTGGGCAACTGATTTTTGATGGTTCGTTGCTATCTCTTGTAATGTAGGATGATCAAATAATCCTCCTTGCATTAACGGTGCCCATGCTTCCAACTGAATACCATGTTCTTTACAAAATTCATGAAGTTCCTTTTGAGTTAAACGAGGATGGTATTCTACTTGGTTTACCATCGGTTTAATTTCTGCATGTTTTAATAAGCTTTCTAAATGATGAATGTTGAAGTTACTTACACCGATGGCTTTTATTTTTCCTTCTTTATAAAGTGTTTCTAATGCTCTCCATGTGTCGATATATTTCCCCTCTACCGGCCAATGGACGAGGTAAAGGTCTAAATAGTCTAATCCAAGTTTTTGTAAACTAGTTTCGAAAGCTGCTAAGGTAGATTCATATCCAAAGTCATCATTCCATACCTTTGAGGTTATGAAAAGATCCCCGCGTGAAAGTCCTGTTTCATCAAGTGCTTCTTTGATTCCTTGACCAACACCTTCTTCATTTTCATATACTGCTGCTGTATCGATACTTCGATATCCATTGATGATAGCTGCTTTTACAGACTGGACTACTGTATCCCCATCCGGAACTTTAAATACTCCTAACCCAAACCATGGCATTTTTACTCCATTATGCAATGTTGTTGTATCTTGTAAATGTTGAATCATTTTAATTCCTCCTAATAGATAAAATAGTTATAGTTATCAATCGTTTTATTAATTAACTTTACGTTGACGATCCTGTTTCTCAAGTTTCAAGCTCCAACTAGTAAGAATAACAGCCCCAAGTACCATTAATGCGCCGATCCAAGCGGTATGAATAAGCCCGATCGAATGTGTGATTATACCACCTAAATAGGATCCAAGCGCTATACCAGCGTTAAAAGCGGCAATATTTACGGCGGAGGCAACATCAATCGCGCTTGGTACAAATCGTTCAGCTAAAATAACTACATATGTTTGTAGACCAGGAACGTTCATAAAAGCTAACAGTCCCATGAAAAGAATAGTTATAAGTCCTGCTACTTTAAAAGGTGCAGTAAAGGATAAAATAAATAACACAATAGCTTGTATAATAAACATATAAAATAATGAACGAATAGGGTTTCGATTAGAAAGTTTTCCACCTAGCATATTCCCTATAGCAATAGCGACCCCATAAATGAGCAAAATAACGGCAACAGTACCTTCTTTAAATCCCGTTACTTCTTGTAATAGAGGTGATAAATAGGTGAAGACAACAAATGTACCCCCATATCCTAAGGCAGTAATAATAAATAAGAGCATTAGCCGACCATTTGTTACTAATTTAACTTGATCCCTAAAGGATGTCTTTTCTCCTTTTTTTAAATCTGACGGAACAAGAATCCAGTTTGCAAAAAAGGCAATAACACCGACAATAACAATTAATAAAAAGGCAAGTCTCCAGCCGAATTGTTGACCAATAAATGTACCAAATGGAACACCGGTGACTGTAGCAACGGTTAATCCTGTAAACATAATGGAAATGGCGCTTGCACGGCGATTTTCTGGTACTAAATCCGCAGCTATGGTCGATCCAATTGACATGAATATTCCATGAGAAAAGGCTGCAATTACACGTGCAACAAGAAGAACACCAATAGATGTTGCACTAAATGCAAGACTATTTCCGATGATAAAGATGATCATAATCCATAGTAATAAAGATTTGCGCGACATCCTAGATGTTAAAGATGTAAGGATGGGAGCTCCGAAAGTGACTCCCAATGCATATAAGGAAACCGTTAAACCTGCTGTTGTAACGGGGATATTTAAGTCATTTGCAATGAGTGGTAATAAACCCACACTAATAAATTCAGTTGTACCAATGGCAAACGCACTTACTGCGAGTGCTAATAATGCCATCGTACTTCGTCTTTTATTTAAAGACATGTTCATTCCTCCTTGTTTTTTTGGAAATATATATTAATAAAAACTTATAGTATAATTCGACCGGCAAATGCTATTATGGAAGATAGAAATAAGTTTGGGAAGTACGCACTTTTTTGTTATATAGGAACCCAAAAGTAATATAGGTACTTTTTGGTTCCCATTAAAAGAGGAGGATCATTATGCAAAAAAAGAAATACAATATTTCAGTGGAAGCAACACTTGAGGTAATTGGAGGAAAGTGGAAGTGTGTGATTTTATGTCATTTGACACATGGAAAAAAACGCACGAGTGAGTTAAAACGTTTAATGCCGAATATTACACAAAAAATGTTAACTCAACAATTACGTGAGTTAGAAGAGGATGGCGTCATTAATCGAATTATCTATCAACAAATCCCGCCGAAAGTAGAATATGAATTAAGCGAATATGGTTGGACATTACAAAGTATTTTAGATTCTTTATGTGCATGGGGAGAAAAACATATTACCAAAGTTTATGGGGATACGACTACTGTTTTAGAGGAAAGTATTTTAAATGATCATCTCAAGGATTAGAGGGAAATGATTCATCCTTCTAGAAGTAAGTATGGGGTGATGAAATGAAACCAAAAATTTATATTACAAGGAAAATTCCTGAACAAATCTATCATTACTTGCTTGACCATGCAGATATACGTATGTGGGATAAAGAAGATGTACCAGTACCAAGGGAGATTTTAATACAAGAAATTCAGCATGTAGATGGTTTACTTTGTCTATTAACAGAAACTATCGATGCAGAGCTTCTTTCATATGCATCCCATCTAAAGATTATTAGTAACCTAGCCGTAGGTTATAACAATATTGATGTGAAGGCCGCCTCACAAAAGGGAATCATTGTCACTAATACCCCTGGTGTTTTGACGGAAACAACTGCTGATCTCACATTTGCTTTATTAATGGCTACTGCACGAAGGATAGTGGAGGCTTCTGAATATTTACGGAGTGATCAATGGAAAACTTGGTCACCTATGCAGTTAACCGGTCAAGATATTTATGGATCGACCATTGGAATAATCGGTATGGGACGAATAGGTCAAGCCGTTGCGAGAAGAGCAAGAGGTTTCGGAATGAATATCCTGTACTACAGTCGTGCACGTAAGACTAGCTTGGAGGATGAATTGGGATTAGGATATTGTGATTTAGATAAACTTCTCATTAACTCTGATTTTGTTAGTATTTTAATTCCTTACAGCCCAGAAGTACATCACATGATTGGTGCAAGGGAATTGAAAATGATGAAAAGCTCGTCTATTTTAATTAATACGGCTCGTGGTGGGATTGTTGACGAGAAGGCTCTATATGAAGCCTTGAAGGATGGAGAAATTTGGGCTGCAGGTTTAGATGTTTTTGAAAAAGAGCCTCTTGACCTGAATTCTCCGTTATTATCATTACCAAACGTAGTCACACTGCCACATATCGGAAGTGCCAGTAAGAAAACAAGACTAAAAATGGCCGAGTTGGCTGCGGAGAATCTTATAAGAGTTTTACTTGGTGGAGAGCCTCTTACACCTGTAGATTATAAAATCTAATAAGGGAGTTATTAAATTTGGGATATATTGAAGACATACGTAAGCTGGTTGGTCATCGACCATTAATTTTGGTTGGTGCAGTAGTTGTCATGGTTGATGAGCATGGCCGCATTTTATTACAGCAACGAAAATTTCCAAAGGGATCATGGGGCTTGCCGGGGGGCTTAATGGAATTAGGGGAATCAACTGAAGATGTGGCTCGTAGGGAAGTCTTTGAAGAAACAAGGCTGACAGTTGAGGATCTGAAATTAATAAATGTTTATTCAGGACCTAGTCAATATATTAAGGCAGAAAATGGTGATGAATTTTTTGCCGTAACAGTTGCCTATTACACGGAAAATTTTAGTGGTACGCTTGTAGTCGATCAGGTTGAATTAAATGATTGTCAATTTATAGACCCACTTGAACTCCCAGAAGGAATTGTAAAAAGCCATCGTAAAGTTGTAATGGATTATTTAGCTCTAACAAATAAACAGTGAGAAAGATTTTTTTATCCTATGTCTAAGGTCTTACCTTTTTTTAAATCTATAGTGCATTGTTGCAGGTAGATTTATTCCTTATGATGAAAATAAGAAGTTGACAGGAAGGAAGATAAAGGATGAAAAAATTATTGTTTTTTCTAGCTGTACTCATTGTTCTATATTTTGTCGGTTCAAATGTAAAGCAAGCGTCATGGTTTCCGTTCGGGAACAAAGGAGAACAAACGGAATCAATAAAGAATATTGAAAAGATTGATTTAGATATTGGCAGTTATGATGTGAAAGTCATTCCAGATGATCGTGAGGACATAAAGGCTGAAATAACAGGAAAAGGGAAGTTAAACATGAATCGTAGTGGAGATACGATTCGGATAGAGGTAAAACGGAAATGGTTAGACGGAATCAATTTCTGGTCTAAAAGCAGATTAAATGTTTATATCCCTGAAAGCTACGATCAGGATATTGATCTAGCTATTGGATCTGGCCGTATCGTGATGTCAGGGAAGGCTGAAAATAGCCCTATGAAACTAAAGAATCTTAATGTGAAAATGGGCTCTGGAATAATGAAACTGGAAAACTTAGATGTCCAGCGTTTTTACCATAAAGGGTCTTCTGGTAAATCTAATATAAATGCGATCACTGCTAAAACAGGTACAATTAAAATGGAGTCTGGTATTGTAGATGTGAATCAATATAAAGGAAAGCTTGATGCAAAGCTTTCTTCAGGTAAAATGGATATTCAAATGGCAGAATTAAATGATTCAATTATGTTGAAGGTAAACTCTGGAATGGCCAATCTTGATCTTCCGAAGGATGCGAGCTTTACCTTAAATGGAGAGGTAGGCAGTGGAATTTTCTCTTGTGATTTTCCGCTAAATAATAGACAAGATAATGAAAAAGTAGTCAAAGGCACTCATGGTTCAGGAGAGTATAAGATAGATGCTAAGGTTTCAAGCGGTAAACTGAAAATTTATTAGTAGTCAGGTTGAAAATATTGTACAAAAAATAGGGTTGTTATCAAGGGATTAATCCCTTGATAACAACCCCTTTTTAGTTAACTTCTCTTTCTGCACGTAGCTTTGGTAAAAGGAATGAAATAAAAAAGCCAACCAAAGCAATAATCATCATAGCGATAAATAAATGGTGTAAACCGAATACGAGAATTTCACGTAATGATGCACGTATTTGTTCAGGTAGTTCTTTAGCGAGATTCGGATTAATCAATTGATTTAAGCTTTCAGTATTCACATTGGATTGAGTTGTTTTAACTGAAATTGATGAGTTGAAATAAGTTCCAAGAAGGGCGACCCCAACAGATTGCCCTAATGTCCGGAAGAATGTATTGGAAGCTGTAGCAGCCCCTCTCATTGACCAATCAACAGCAGATTGGGCACTGACCATAGTAATAGTCATTACCATTCCAAATCCTACTCCAATTAGAGCGGCTAATAAATAGAAATAAAATTCAGCCGTATGAATATTGAAAAACATTAACCAAATGGTTGAAATGAAAATAACTGCAGTACCTATAGCGACGGTCAACCGTTCACCATATTTTAATAACAATCTTCCCCCAAGAAAGGAACCAATCATCCAGGTAAGAGACATAGGAGCGAGCATAAGACCAGATATGGTTGCTCCGTGTCCAGTAACCCCTTGTACCCACATTGGGATATAAACGGTAATCCCGATAAGTACAGCACTTGCAAGAAAACCGACAACATTTGCGATCGATACTGCCCTTAATCGGAAAAGTTGTAGTGGAATTAAAGGCTCTTTTGCTTTTGATTCAATAAAGATAAATAAGACTAATAATACTATTCCAATTCCAAATGTAAGAAGAATTGAAGGTGAGGTCCAATGATGAGTATCTCCTCCTCTTTGCAGGGCAAAGAGCAAGGATAACATACCAATTGAAAATGTAATTGCTCCCGCAAAATCAATTTTCTTCTTCGTTTTTTCAATATTTTCTTTTAAAGCAAAACCAACCATTAACATCGCAAGAATGCCGAACGGTACATTAATATAGAATATCCAATGCCAAGATAATTGGTCTACGAAGAATCCACCAACAAGTGGTCCAATTACTCCGGCTATTCCCCAAGCGGCTCCCATAAGACCTAGAATTTTTGCTCTTTTTTCATATGGGTAAATATCTGCAATGATCGTCGTTGTTACAGGCATGACTGCACCTGCACCAATTCCTTGTATTGCACGGAAAATAATTAATTGTTCCATTGTTTGAGCTAAACCACATAGTGCAGATCCGATAAGGAAAATAATAGTGCCGATCATAAAAATAAATTTTCTACCATATAAATCTGACAGCTTGCCGAAAATTGGTACAGTTACTGCGGATGTTAATAAGTAAATCGCAAATACCCAATTCATTAATTCGATCCCTTTTAAATCACTTACAATTGTCGGCATTGCAGTGCTGACAATTGTCCCTTCAATAGCGGTTAGAAAAGTAGCGACAAAAAGGGCAATTGTAACCATTTTTGTATTTGTTTTTTGCATTTAAACCCTCCAATAAAAAAATGATAAAGCTAGATTCATAATCATTGCTTATTTTGTACGTGAGTCAAATCTGTATATATTAAATTCTAGCAAGACTTTTCTCTGCTAAATGATTAGGACTTCAAAGCCGACAAAATTCAAGAAACGATTCATTGCTAAAGTCTAGTATCATTCTAGTCTTTGGCTTTGTCAATAAAAATAAACGCTTCATATGTAAAAAGAAGGATGTCCTAAATGGATATTTATTATTATATGGGTAAATATACCATCAGTTTTTTTTACTTATGCTCTTCCTTAGGTACTTTAAGACTAATATTGCTTTTTTTTACCTTTTACAAGGGGGATAAAGTAGGTTTAAATTCGTGTTTTTCAGTTGTGATATGGAAATTTTTAAACAATAGTTGAGTGTACCTATATAGAGGTGTAATAAAAAGGTTGAGATCTCAACCTTTTTCATTAAAAAGAATGGGCTTGTGTAGTTCTTTTGGCACTTTATGAAAATGTTAATTGATACGATTCTACCAATTTCTGAAAATTCAGACCAACAGCGACAAATTATGACAAATATTTTTTGTTTATAGAGATATATTTATTTTGACAACTAAGAACCTTCACCAAGCAGTCTATAGAAAGGAGGAAAGTAGTTGTCATCTTTTATTTTGAGAGGGGAGGAAAACTAGAAATGAAAAGAAAAAAGGTCAAAAAGGCCACCTCGGTTTTAGCTACCGTACTGATGTCTGTATCCTTGCTTACACCAAGTTTTGCAAATGCAGAATCATTATCTGTGACGAAAAAACCACACACTTCACTCTTTGACACTAAAGGAGGGGTAACAAGTTCCAAGGTCAGTGAAAGGCTTTTACAACAATTTAAGTCTGACAATGATCAGGTTACTTTCCTTATTAAATTCAAAGAGCAGGCAGACACGAAAAAGGTCGCTAAAAAAGCAGCCGAAAATGCAAACAAGGCAAATCTTTCAGCAGTGAAAACAGAACTTGCAAAACGTTCAGCTGTTGTATCCGAATTACGGGCAACAGCGATGAGTACACAAGCTGAAGTTATTAAGTTCCTTGAAAACGAACAAAAAAATGGCAATGTGAAGGATTTTGAATCTTTCTACATTGTTAATGGAATGGCGGTAACAGCGACGAAGGAAGTTATGCAAAAGCTATCAAACTTTGAGGCTGTTGGAAAAGTTCTTCCGAATGAAACACGTCAGCTGTTTAGTAATGTAATTCAAGCGCCAAATAAAGTAGTAAAACCAGCAGTTGAACCAAAAGAAAAAACAAATAGTATCGAATGGAATATTGATCGTGTCGGTGCACCACAGGTTTGGAATATGGGAATCGATGGTACTGGGACGGTCATTGCAGGTATTGATACAGGTGTTCAATGGGATCACCCAGCATTGAAAGAAAAGTACCGAGGATATAATCCTGCCAATCCAAATTCACCAACTAATGCCATGAACTGGCTCGATGCAACTGCTGGCCGAGCAACACCATATGATGATCACGGACATGGTACACATACGATGGGAACGATGGTTGGTTCTGAACCAAATGGAGCTAATCAAATTGGAGTCGCTCCTGGTGCAAAATGGATTGCTGTAAAAGCATTCACAGCCGATGGTGGAACAGATGCTGATCTACTAGAAGCAGGTGAATGGGTTTTAGCTCCTAAAGATGCCCAAGGGAACCCACACCCAGAAATGGCTCCTGATGTAGTAAATAATTCTTGGGGAGGCGGACCTGGATTAGATGAATGGTACCGTGAAATGGTTCAAAACTGGAGAGCAGCAGAAATCTTCCCAGAATTCTCTGCAGGTAATACAGATATATTCAATCCAGGTGGACCTGGTTCAGTCGCCAATCCAGCAAACTATCCAGAAAGCTTTGCTACAGGTGCAACAGATATCAACAATAAATTAGCAAGCTTCTCATTACAAGGACCATCTCCATATAATGAGACTAAGCCTGAAGTATCAGCACCAGGTGTAAATATTCGCTCATCAGTTCCAGGTGGTGCCTATGAAGGCGGTTGGAATGGAACATCGATGGCAGGCCCACATGTTTCGGCAGTAGCTGCATTACTACGTCAAGTCAATTCGGCAATTACTGTTGATGAAATTGAACAAATTCTAATGGATACAGCAACACCATTAACAGATGCAACATTCCCTAACTCTCCGAACAATGGATATGGGCATGGCTTAGTAAACGCTTTTGACGCAGTATCTTCCATTATGAATGGACTTGGAAAAGTAAAAGGTCAAGTAGCGAAAGCTGGGGATGATACAGAAGCACCTACTTTAGAGCACAGTGCAATTTCTGAAACATATTCAGGCATGGATTTAACTGTATCTGCACAAGTAAGTGACAATGTTAGTGTATCATCTGTTACAGTAGAGTATCAAAATGAAAATGGGGAATGGCAAAGCGTAAATGCTGAAAGAAAATCCGGAGATTTCAAAACTGGAGAATACTCAGCAGTCATCCCTGGTGACAAGATTAAAGAACCTTCTTTAAAATATCGTTGGAAAGTATTAGATTTTGGCAATAATGAAGTGACAAGCGAAATCTATGAAGTTAATGTCCTAGCTGGTATCACAGTTGGATATTCTCAAGACTTCGAATCTACTCCAACTGGTTGGACTTCCTTTGGAACTAAGGATACATGGCAATGGGGTGTGCCAACTTCTGGACCAAGAAGTGCTGCTTCTGGTGAAAAGGTATTTGCAACGAATCTTGCTGGAAACTACGATAATAGTGCTAACATGACACTTGTTATGCCTCCAATCGATCTTCCAGAAGGAAACACATACCTACAATTCAAAAATTGGTATGAATTAGAGAATAACTATGATTTTGCCCATGTATTTGTTTCAACTGATCGTGAGAACTGGACACAGCTTTTACGATTAAATGGCACAACAAGTAGCTGGACAAATCAAGAAGTAAATCTATCGCAATATAGCGGACAACGTATTTATATTGGATTCAATTTAAAATCTGATGGAAGCGTTCCGAAACAAGGCTGGTATATTGATGATGTGAAACTTTCAGCAACATCAATTAGTGGAAAAACTTCTGCAGGTAAAGGTACATTAGGTGTTGTTAAAGATGATGTAAAAGATTCAGCGAAAAAAGAAAAGGTAAATCCAGCTACAATTAAGCCAGAATTACCTAAGAAAGATGCTCCTCCTACCCAAGAGGAACAAGTTAATCCTACACTATTACCTATAGGTGCGCAAGTAAGTGTAGTAGAAACTGGACGTTCCGTAGCAACAAATCCGGCGAATGGTGAATATGAAATGTCCCATGCAGCTGGCACATATACCCTACAAGCTGATGCTTATGGATTCCGCCCTGCACAACAGAGCGTAAATATTCAAAATAATGGTGTGGCAACAGCGAATTTTGTATTAGAAGAATTAGCAAAAGGAAATGTTAGTGGTACTGTAACAAATAGCTCAACAGGTGAACCAGTACAAGGGGCAACTGTTCTACTTGTAGAGGATGCGGCTGTCGCTCCGGTTCAAACTGATGCAAGTGGAAATTATGATCTAACTGCATATGAAGGAACTTACACATTAAAAGTCATTGCACCTTACTATCATGGTCAAGATGTTGAAGTGACAGTAAATGGTGGAGAAACAGCCAATATCAATATTGATTTAGAGCCAATCATCAGCTATCCTGGCGGTGATATCGGTTATGATGATGGTACAGCCGAAAATGCACATGCATTCTATGATGCAGGAAATGGCTGGGCAGTGAAAATGTCATTACCAGAAGGGAAAAAATCTGCCATTGTTACAGCAGGTGTATTCCGTTTCTGGGATACAGAATGGCCTGTACCAGGTGGCACAGAGTTCAAGGTAGAAGTTTGGGATGCTTCTGGAGCTGATGGAGCACCAGGTAAGAAACTTGCTGGACCAATTGATGCTACGGCATTACGAAATGGTGATTGGACAGTTGTCGACCTTTCGGCACAAGGAATTGTCGTAAATGGAGACTTCTATATGGTTTATATTCAATCACGACCAAATCCTAATACTCCTGGATTAGGAACGGATGAGAATGGACCAAATGCAAAACGTAGCTGGCAATTAGTTGGTGGGGCTTGGTCACCATCCCCTGCTGAAGAAGGAAACTATATGATTCGTGCCCGTGTTAGCTATGAAGTGGAAGTACCAACCATTACTTCTCCGAAAGATGGAGAGTTTACAAATCAAGAAACAGTAAAAGTGGAAGGTACAGCTTCTCCAGCAACAGATGTGCATATTTTAAATAATGGTGAAGAAGTCGCAACGGTTAAAGCTTCTGAAAATGGAACATTTGCTTCTGATGTTACGTTAACAGAAGGAGAAAATGTTTTAACAGTGAAAGCTTCTGTGGAGTCTGGATCAACGGACGAATCCGCTCCGGTTAAAGTAGTATTGGATAAAACAAAACCAACTCTTTCAATTGATAGTCCGAAAAACAATGAAAAAACAAACAAAGAAACAGTAACTGTAGAAGGTACTGTAGAAGATGCTAACCTTGATTGGGTAAAAGTAAACGGTCAAGCAGCAACTGTAAAAGATGGAAAATATTCTAAGCGTATCATGCTAGAAAACGGAGAAAACGAAATCAAAGTCGTTGCTCAAGATAAAGCAGGTAATAAAGTGACTCAAAAGATTACAGTAACAGCACAATACGATGGACCTGTAATCGAAAACCTATTGCCAACAGAAAATAAAGACCTGAAGCCAGGAAGTTCTGTCAAAATTGAATTTGATAGTAAACCTGGACTTAAAGCAACATTTGCTATCCACATGCCTTTAACAAATGTTGAAGGTGATAATGCAACAGAATTGCCAATGATGGAAACATCTGAAGGCCATTATGTTGGTTACTGGACAGCAACAAACAACATAAAAGTTGAAGGTGCCGTCATCGAAGTCAAAGTAGTCGACGATTTCGGTAATGTGGCTACAAAACTAGCAGAAGGTAAAATTAATATTATTGAATAAGCGAGAATAAATACCTAGCAAGGGTTGCCCTTGCTAGGTATTTTTTATTCAAGAGGCGGAAGGTGCTAGATGAACTTTGGCAGCCTGCATATTGGAAAAATATCCTTTTTGTAAAATAACTGAAAATTAAGGTGACCAGATGTTGTCATCATAATTTGTTTTATGGTAAGATATTTATAACTTTTTACAGAACGGAGGGTTTGCCTTGAAGTTCATTTCAATCCGATTAAATGGTTTGTGCTACTAATTGAATAGTGCTCAAAGGCTCTGTCTTTGTACAGAGTAACCGGATTGGTCTGCCTACTTCAGGGAACCTATTTTATATTCTTTAAGAAAATCATAGTGTTGATTTTCCTAAATATATAACAAGTAGAGGGAGAGACGATTCTACCCTCTTTTTTGTTGTCTTTTTTTCAATTTTTAACATAACAAAATAGGAATGTATAAGTAATCAGTGGGGCTGTTCCCTTAGTTTATTGTTTTTTAGTGACTCCTTTTTTGGGGATGCTAATCATATCCGTTACTCAGATTCGTACAGACAGGGTAATTTTACAATGGAGGTCAATTATATGGAACAAAGAGAAAAAGCAATATTAGTCGGTGTAAATCTAAATCATCAGCCTGATTTTGCCTATTCAATGGAAGAGTTGCGAAATTTAACTGATGCATGTGATATAGAAGTTGGCGGAGAAATCGTACAAAATTTACAAAGAATAAATAAGTCCCATTATGTAGGTACAGGGAAAATTGATGAAATTCGTGCACTTGTGGAAATGCTGGATGCGAATGTAGTGATTTTTAATGATGAATTATCTCCATCACAAATTCGAAACTTAGAAGCGGATATTGATTGTAAAGTCATTGATCGAACGATTTTAATTTTAGATATTTTTGCTGAACGTGCTAGAACAAAAGAGGCTCAGCTTCAAGTTGAAGTGGCCCAACTACAGTATATGCTTCCTCGATTAGTGGGATTACGTGCATCCTTAGGACGCCAAGGTGGTGGGTCTGGCTTGAAGAATAGAGGTGCCGGTGAAACAAAATTAGAGCTGGATCGACGTAAAATTGAAGCCAAGATTACAGCATTAAATAAAGAGCTGGAGGTTTTAGTGGCCCACCGCAAAACGCAACGTAAGCAACGGAAAAAGAATAATGTACCTGTTGTTTCATTAGTTGGTTATACGAATGCAGGTAAATCAACAATTATGAATGCATTGGTGGAAAAGTTTAATCCACTTGAAAATAAACAGGTTTTTGAAAAAGATATGCTTTTTGCTACTTTGGAAACGTCTGTTAGAAATATTTCATTAGCAGATCAAAAATCATTTTTATTAACGGATACAGTTGGCTTTGTTAGTAAGCTACCACATCACCTAGTAAAAGCATTCCGCTCAACTTTAGAAGAGGTGGCAGAAAGTGATTTACTCATCCATGTCGTTGATTATTCTAATCCAAATTATGAACAATTAATCAATATTACGAATGAAACATTGAAGGATATTGGAATTGAAAATATCCCAACGATCTATGCATACAATAAATCCGATTTAAAGGATATGCAAATTCCAACAGTTAGAGGGGAAGATATATTTCTTTCAGCTAAACAGAGAATTGGTATGGATGAGTTGATTGGACTAATCAGAAAAGAAATCTTTACAGATTATATCAAATGTGAAATGTTGATCCCTTATGACAAGGGAGGCATCATTTCTTATTTCAACGAATATGCCCATGTGATTAACACGAGCTATGAAGAAACAGGAACAAAGCTCATACTTGAATGCAAAAAAAGTGACTACGAAAAGCATCAGGAATATATAATTTAAGTCGGTGTCAGGCACCAATAAGGCAAATTAAAAATAGTTTTCTTGATTTGCTGGATCATTGGTGCCCGCCAACCTTTTTTCAACTACTATCGAGATCTTCAAAAGTACTAAAGACAATACAACATAATACGGGATATCCCACCATACTAGACTCTGGAGAAGGCCAGCGGAGATAAGAATTAGGTTTACTATAAACATTAGGATTCCTGTTAGAACATATTTTGCCCACTCAATTTTCCATGCCAGTTTTGCTAAAAGACAATAGTAAAGACTAGCACATAAATAGAATACAGCTGCTAATGCTATAGAATCACGACCTGGATCAGCAAACCAGCCAGGGTGATACACCCGATTCGAAAAAAAGATAATGGGTAGAATATGTGCACTTCCCGAAATACTTCCGACAATGAAATAAAGAATTAAATAATGAAAGAATTCATTTTTTCGACGTAGAATTTGTAGATAAAGCAACTTTGCTATTGCAAAATATACAAAAATTCCGCCCCCTGTATGTACTAAAGTCCACCAATTATGTGAATAAATATGAAGCTTCAAAAACAGCCATTCTACTCCAACAAAGAAAAGTGAAAATAAAATCATCCAAACCCAATGCAAATGAAGGGTTACGATGAAGGTAGCTGTCACTGGTAGTGCTAATGCATTGGAGAAGAATGCCCCCAAATTATTATCATAAAAGGATGGGGATTTTATTATATGAGGGTAATAATCATAGCTTCCTAAAAAGTTAAAGATTATCGTCTCAATGAAATAGCCAAATCCAATCATTGCAAATACTAATAATAATGTTTGTATATTTCTCTTTTTAAATATGGTAAACATAAATATTATTACGCTATATATAAGTAATAAGAAATACCAAAATGAATTGAAGTTCAATTCTATTCACTCCATAATGTTGAATACTCATCGTATTATTTATTCCCTTGCATTCTAATTTTCATAAGCCATTCATTCACAGATAGACTTATTATTGTAAATCATTCGATTTATTTTTTTTATAACCAAGGAGGTATGAATGTGAATTTTGACCAAGCCCTATATTTACAAGAGGATGAGATTGAAAGTTTAGAACGTGCCTTATTGTTCGCAAAAGATGCACATAAAGGTCAAAAACGGGCAACCGGAGAACCTTACATTATTCACCCGATAGCTGTGTGTGAAATTTTAATGAATTACCAAGCTGATCATACTACGCTAATTGCTGCTCTACTCCATGATGTTGTGGAGGATACGAGTGTCACTTTACCTGAAATTGGGGATTCCTTTGGTTCAGAGGTTGCTTTAATTGTTGAAGGCTTAACGAAGGAGAAAAAAGGGAATCTTCACAAAGAGGAATATAGTGCAATAAATGTAAAGAAGCTATTGTCTGCTTCGGTGAAGGATATTCGTATTCTTATAATCAAACTTGCCGATCGGTTACATAATATGAGAACACTGGAAGTAAAGAAAATTGAAAAGAAAGTTCCATATGCCAATGAAACATTATTATTTTTTTCTCCATTAGCTGAACGGCTAGGGTTGTATCAAATGCAGGAGGAATTAGAGGAATTATCATTTAAGTATTTAAACCCGCCAAAATTTCACGAAGTCCAAAAGCTAGTCAATAATTATACTAAAACATTTATCACTATTTTCGATTCGTGTTCAGACAGAATAATAAGAAGTAAGGGAAATCTTGATATTAAGATGGCTTGGGAAAGGGAACCAATCTACAAAGCAGCATCTATTATCCAGGAAAAAAAATCACTAGCTGAATTATTCATGATTAAGCTAACAACTAAAGAATCCATTCATTGCTACACTGCTCTTGGAATTGTACACCAACTTTTTCAACCCCTAGAACATTTCGAAGACAATATTGCAATAGAGAAAAATATGTTTTCAAAGCATCTCACTACAAAAGTTCTTATTAATGAAATAGAAGTAAAATTTATTATTCAAACAGAGCAGACAAGTATCTTCCAATTATTAAAGAACGATCCTATACCAATGCTTAGTAGCAAAATATTAAAAGATACGATTCAATCTGTACAATCGGTAACAACAAATCCAATTGAATTTCACGACTTGATTTCATTTGAATTATTTCAAAAGGAACTAACAGTATTTACACCGAAAATGGATATTATCACCTTACCGGAAAAATCCACAGTCATTGATTTTGCTTTTCATTTAAACCCTCACCTCGCTAGAAAAATGTCCGCTTCAAGGATAAATGGACTGAAAAAACCAATCTATACCGTACTCCATGATGCGGATATTGTTGAATTAGTTATCACTAACCAAACCACTGTTCAAGCTAGTTGGTTAAACCATATTCAAACAGCCAAAGCGTTGAAGGAAATTAAAGAAATACTTTGAAAGTTAGAATGGAGCAACATAATGAGGAAGAAAGGTTGAAATGTCTTTGAGGAAAGAGTGGAGACACATAATGAGGGAAAAAGGACAAGAATGTGTCTCCAAGGTGTTAGTGGAGACACATAATCGGGAAAAAAGGCCAAAAATGTTTGTCAGAGGTGTTAGTGGAGACACATTATGAGGAAAAAATATTGAAAATGTGTGTTAGAGGAGAGAGTGGAGACACATAATCGGGAAAAAAGGTCAAAAATGTGTCTCCAAGGCAAGAGTGGAGACAGATAATGAGGAAAAAAGGTTGAAAATGTGTGTCCAAGGCAAGAGAGGAGACAGATAATGAGGAAAAAAGGACAAAGATGTGTGTCAGAGGAGAGAGTGGAGACACATAATCGGGAAGAAAAGCCAAAAATGTGTGTCCAAGGCAAGAGTGGAGACAGATAATGAGTGAAAAAGGTCAAAAATGTGTGTCCAAGGCAAGAGTGGAGACAGATAATGAGTGAAAAAGGTCAAAAATGTGTGTCCAAGGCAAGAGAGGAGACAGATAATGAGGGGAAAAGGTCAAAAATGTGTGTCAGAGGAGAGAGTGGAGACACATAATCGGGAAAAAAAGCCAAAAATGTGTGTCCAAGGCAAGAGTGGAGACAGATAATGAGTGAAAAAGGTCAAAAATGTGTCTCAAAGGCAAAAGTGGAGACAGATAATGAGGAAAAAAAGCCAAAAATGTGTGTCCAAGGCAAGGGTGGAGACACATAATGAGGGAAAAAGTCCAAAAATGTGTGTCAAAAGGAAAAGTGTAAGTTACATAATGACCCGGTCGCCCCCGTAGCTAAATCCTAATTAAGCAGAAAAAACCGGTATACCCGGTTTTTTCTATTCTAAGACGGCCTTAATTATAAATCGAGATTGTTGTACATCGAAATAGCCTTTGGATTGTATGATTTTATGGATTTGATAGAGTCGATCCTGATATTTTTCAATAGTGAAATCAGGTACCTGCCAAGGGATTGCTTTTAAATAATAGATTAATGCGCCAATGTCATAGAATCTTTGCATAGGGAATTCCTCACGGTGATCAATAATTTTAAACCCATGATCCTCTAATTCATTAATTGCATAGCGCATATTCCAATGATTGAATTCTTCATTTAAAGGTGCCCCTAATTGTTCGTTTATTTGAGAGCAATCAGTACCTCCAACTTGTTGAGTAAGAAAAATTCCTTGATTAGTAAGAATTCTTTTTAGTTCAGTTGGTGAGTAAGATTCATGTCGATTAATAATTAAGTCAAAGCTATTGTCTTCAAATGGAAGTTCATTATCATCATCAATTTGCACAATTTTTACTCCTAAAGGTTCTAGCCTTTTTTTAGCTATTGGAACATTTGGGGGATAGGCTTCCGTAGCACAAATAGTTGGTGGATAAGGTGTCAGCATGGATAAAAATTCTCCACCACCTGTCCCCATGTCCAGCATAGCTTGTGCTTCTTTTATAAGCGGAAGGACGATACTTCCATAGGACCAAGAAAGGATTCCATTTTGCACCCGCCCAGTCTCTGATAGATATGAAAAATCCCATCCTGAAAAGGTTTGATTTTTTTCCTGTATATAAGTAGAAAATAATTCGTCTTTTATCATGATTGATCTCCTCCAGATTTTCTTTTAACAATTTTAATTGTTTAGTAGAGGAGGTCCTCTTATACGTTTTTATATATTGTGTTCTAACAAATTCATTCTATTTTTCCTCCCTTATATATATTCTCTTAATAACTTCATTTCTTCAAAAGTTTCAATATTCCTGCTGTCGCCGAAGGGAATTTCAAAGAAATGTCGAACAATGAATGAAACATCAGAAAGGGGAGATTTCATGAATAGGTTAGTTCCGCACAATATTAAGTTTGCTGGTCGCATGTTTGAGCTATCTAGTGCTCCTCAAGTAAGCAAGGCACTAGGATTATCTGTGAAAACGATTCAGGATACAATTAGCTTTATCAAATTTATAAAAAAAGAAGAGGAGGAAGGTAAGCAGTATTCGCGGGTCATATACAATGAAACAGAAGGTTTAATTGGCGTGATTACATTAAAGGACATCGATCATAACAAAAAGAGCTGTCATATTGGTACTTGGATTGGATTTGACTACTGGGGTAAAGGATATAATGAATGGGCGAAAAAGGAAATTCTCATATTTGCTTTTCAACAGCTTAATTTAGAGCTTGTATTTGCTGGAGCAAAAAAGGACAATATTCGGTCCATAAAGGCACAAGAAAAATTACCTTATATCACTTTTAATGTGGAATCAATCTTTCCGGATGAGCATGCAAAAATTGAAAGGCAAACCCAGTCTCCATGTGTTCTTCATGTTATTCAAAAAGACGATTTTATGAAATGGTACAAAATGAATAATCAAAATGCTGCTCACAAAAGACAATTGGAGCAGCATTTTTATCTATAAAAATAACAGCATTAAGAAGTGAGACTCATACCAATGACACCAATTAAAATAAAGAGCAGTGAGAAAGCCTGAAATTTATTGATCTTTTCTTTAAACCAAAAAAGGTCAGCTAATGTAATCCCGATGGTACCAATTCCTGTCCAGACGGCATAGGCTATTCCTGCGGGTAAGGTTTGCATAGCGGTTGAAAGGCAATAGAAGGACAGTGAAAAACCGACGACTATTACAATAATTGGCCATTTTTTCTTCCATCCATCTAAGTATTTCATGGATATAGTAGCAATGACTTCCTCTATTCCTGCAAGCAATAGTAATCCCCAAACCATTATTGTTCACTCCTTTCATTATTAGTAGTGGTAAATACCTTCATTCCAATGATTCCAGTAATTAAAAATACTAGGAATATTAATTGCTTAAAAGAAAATGGATCTCCTAAAATAACTCCAACAAAGTAGGTTGCAGTTGTTCCGATTCCAACAAAAACTGTATAAGCAGCAGCAACAGGAATTTTCTTATATGAACGAATGAGTAAAAGAAAGCTTATGATGATAACGACTAGAGTGATCAACCAATCCATTAGGCTATCTGCATGTTTTAATAATGTCGCCCATACGACTTCAAGAGCGCCAGCTAGTAATAATAATAACCATTCCATATTTCTCCCCTTCTTTCCAAATGAATGACTATCATTCATTTTTTTATCTAAAAAATATTGGATGTAAGTATCCAATATTTAAAAAGCTGATAAGGATCTTTTTATAAAGTTATAAATTTCCTTTTGATATTCTTCTTCTAGTGCATCATGTTCTTTACCGATAAAATATCTTTCCGCAGTGTTTTCCATGAGATTAATGATCATTTTCGTTGTAAGTTTAACATCAATCGTATCAATGATTTCTTGATGTTTAATGGCAAGATTGATTTTTTCTTCAAACCATTGGTAGAAAGGCTGGTAGATGATCTCCCATTTTTCCATCGAATGTTCAATCGCTAAACCTGAATAACAGAGAATGATGATATCTTTAAAATCCTCCGTAGTTTCAAAGGTCGTACGAATGACTTTTTCTAAAACTATCCAAAATGAGTCCTGGTCAGAAACGACTAGCTTCATTTTTTCAAATGTAATCGTCAGTAAATGATCAGCTATTGCAGGAATTAAGGAACTTTTTGATGGGAAGTATAAATAAAAGGTTCCTTGTGCAATTCCCGCACTTTTAACGATATCTGAGATGGACGTATTTTCATATCCTTTTTCGGAAATGACTTGAATCGCTGCTTGTAATATTTTATCGTATTTTTCTTCCGATTTTTTGGTCATTGAGTATCACCCTTTTTATGAATGACTGTCATTCATTTATGATAGCACAAAGAAAACTAAAAAGCCAACCCTTTTAGTTAAAGGCTGGCAACTAGTAATAATCGTTAAACGATAAAATAGGCGATTATACTTAAACAAACGGAAGTGATAAGCATAGCGATCAAAGGTCTTAATGCTTTTGTACGAAGATCTTTTAAACTAACATTAAGCCCAAGTCCAACCATAGCAGCCGTCAAGCACCAAGTAGTTAGGTTGGATACTCCGTTTTTAAATCCATCTGTCACAGGAATATGACTTCCTAGAATATAGCTTCCAAATAAACTCATGAGGATAAAACCAATTAAAAACCAAGGAAACTCAATTTTATTATCACCAGATTCCTGCCCATGGCTTTTCCGTTTCATAAAATACATAAAGATAAAGCATAAGGGAACAAGAAGGAAAACACGTCCTAATTTAGCTAGTAGTCCGATGGCAAGAGAATCCTCTCCACCAGGTGCTGCAGCTAAGGCAACATGGGCTATTTCATGTAAACTAATACCAGACCAAATTCCATAATCTACTGCAGTTAAAGGTAAAAAAGGTCGTAAAATGGTATAGGTAATGGCGAAAATCGTCCCTACTAATGCAATAATGCCAACACCGATAGCAGTATCTTCATCTTTAGACTTAACAATAGGAGCAATAGCAGCAATGGCAGCTGCGCCACATACTCCAGTTCCAACTCCGAGTAATAAGGAAATATTTTTATCCGCTTTAAACACTTTAGCCAACCAAATCGTTAAAAGGATGGCAAAGGTAATCACTCCTGCATCACGAATTAAAAGTCCGATTCCATCATGTAAAACTGTATCAATATTTAATTTTAAACCGTATAAAATAATAGCAAAACGCAATAGTCGTTTAGAAGAAAAGGCTATACCAGAACGAATCATTTCAGGATACCCAAAAATTTGACGATAGATAACTGCAATAATAATGGCAGAAGCTAATTGTCCGACGTGGTCGAATCCAGGCACCATGGCTAAAAAGAAACCGAGAAGAGCGATAAAGAACGTAAATGCAATACCACTGATCCAATATAGAGCGGAGGGTTTCTTTTTTGGTTCCATTGGTTCTAGTTGTAGAACTTTTTCTGCTTGCATTTATAACACCTCCAGTGATTTTCTATAGATTTAGCATAAGTCAATATTGACGATAAGGAAAATAAATATATATGATGTTAATTATAAGTAATAACTTATAATAGGGAAAGAAGGATATGAATGGATCAACACTTACTTGTATTTGTAACAGTGGTTGAGAAAGGGAATTTTTCACGTGCGGCTGAGGAGCTTCACATGACGCAACCAGCAGTCAGCCAGTATATACAAATGTTAGAACGTACTTATGGGACGAAACTTTTAGATCGGACGAATAAATTTGTGCGTTTAAACAAAGCAGGAGAAATTATCTATTATCATGCAAAGGAAATTCTAGGCCTTTATTCGAAAATGCAGAACTTAGTTGATGATTTGACTAATCGAGCAAGTGGTCCCCTTTCCATTGGTGCGAGTTATACATTTGGTGAATATGTGCTGCCACATTTTATAGCGAAATTACATGAGGAATTTCCATTGATAAAGCCAAGAATTATTATCGGAAACACAAAAGAAATTGCGGAACTGGTGATGGGACATCAATTAGATGTAGGAATCATTGAGGGAGACTATAAAGATTCTAAATTAACAGTTGAGCCATTTGCGGAAGATATAATGTATGTCATCGCTTCAACCAATCATCACTTAGCTCAAAAAAAAGAAGTGAGCATTTCCGATTTAGAGGAGGAAACGTGGATTGTCCGTGAATTAGGTTCAGGTACTAGAATGGCGGCAGAGAAAATTTTTCGCCACATGTCTATTGCTCCAAAGGATGTCATGGAGTTTGGTAGTACGCAATTAATTAAAGAAACGGTTGAATCAGGTCTAGGGATTACACTTTTATCTCAACTAACTATTCGTAAGGAAATGTCTATGGGTTTATTAAAAATCATTCCAATCGTAGGGACTCCTTTTAAACGGAAGTTTTCCATTGTTTTACGCACATCATTTAAAACGAAAGCGCTTGAGGTGTTTATTGATTTACTGAAGAATTATGATGATTTAAGTTAACTAAAACCTTACAATGAAAATAGATAAGGGATGGGGGGATTCATATGTATCAATCGAAGCATTTTACATTGGAGAAGATAAAGGAAGGAATCTATGCGGCCATTGTAACGGAATATGGAGGGGGGATTGGAAATGCAGGTATTATTGATTTAGGTGACCAAACAGTGATCTTTGACACCTTTAATACTCCTCAAGCGGCAAGAGATTTGAGAAAAGCAGCGGAAGATCTTATAGGAAATCCAATCTCATATGTCGTTAATAGTCACTGGCACGGCGATCATATTCGTGGAAATCAAAGCTTTGAAGATTGTAAAATTATATCCACAGTCCACACTAGAAAATTAATGGAAGAAATTCATCCACCACGCATCAAGCAGCAGCAACAAACAATTGATCAGTTAATGAAATATATCCAAACATTAGAACAAGAGCCAAGTCCACAGAAGGATGTCATTTCCCAACTAAAAGAAATAAAAGAGACTCTACCTCAATTAAAACTCGTACTACCTGATATCGTTTTTGATAAGCAATATAGTATAAAAGGTAGTAAGAGAGAAATACAGCTAATAACATATGGTGGAGGTCACACAAAAAGTGATGCCTTTTTATATGTTCCAACGGAACAGATCATTTTTATGGGAGACTTATTAGTCATACAAAATCATCCAATGATAGGTGATGGAAGCCCAACAGAATGGATTGAAATATTAGAGGAAATTTCGAAGCTATCCTTCCATATCGCTGTTCCAGGTCATGGACCAATAGGTGTAAAAGATGACTTAAATAAGTTAAAACAATATCTAGTCGATTTGTTTGATTTTCCAAGCGAAATTCCGAATACATACAGTTTGTGGAATCATTCGGAGCATTTTAATTCCAATATAGAGTTTTTAAAAACGTATATGAAGTAGTTTACTATAGTGATAAATAACAGAATATTACGATTAGTTTATCGGTGTACTTAAAAGAATCTATAGTTCAGGAGAAAGGAAAGGAATATGGAAAATTTATGTTTTCGACCATTAGAAAATGAACTTGAAGAATTAATCTCATTCATGACAATGAATCAGTGGGAATATCATGGAAATACTATCCCTTCAGCGGAAAAAATAAGTGAAAGCTTTAGGAATGGTTGGTATCACGAGGACAGGGAGACTTTCTGGATTGAAATAGATGGGGAGAAAATAGGACTAGTAATAATTCATGATATTTCAGATACTATTCCTTTATTTGATCTTCGCTTAAGTGAAGAGTATAGAGGTAAAGGGATAGGAAAATACTGTGTACATTGGATAGTTAAGTACCTATTTCAATTACCTGAGAAAAAAATCAGGATAGAGGCTTATACTCGGGCAGATAATATTCCAATGCGTAAAACATTATTTCATTGTGGATTTGTAAAGGAAGGGTATCTACGAAACTCATGGGAAAATGACGATGGGAGTGTTTCAGATTCTTTATGCTATGCAATCATTAGAGATGATTGGGAAAATGGGACAATAACACCAATCAAAATGGAGGAATATTCATTTTAAAAATCAAAACTCTTTTTTCAAGATTTTATTGCTCTTTAAGTCATGTTTTAACTAAAAGTAGGTTCAAGACCGTCAAGCCCATTAATTCCACTAAGAAAAGAGCTACAAACTTCATAAGAACGTTGAGCCTTTATTAGCTGTAAAAGCCAGCAGTAGGAAAGCAACAGACTTACGAAAACAGTCAAAATGGATAAGATGAAGGGATGAAGAAATGGTTCCAAGAGCAAATGCATTAGGATTATTAAGAAAAGATGATCAAATCCTTCTTGAAGAACAAAAGGGAGTCCATTCTAAAGGAATAGGCTACTTTTATCGTCCAATTGGAGGAACGATCGAGCTTGGTGAAAGATCTTATGAAACGCTTATAAGAGAATATAAGGAAGAGTTAGATGTAGAAATAGCAATAAAAAGGTACATACACTGCTTAGAAAATATTTATGAAATTAATGGACGAATCGGGCATGAAATCACGCAAATATATGAAGTTGAATTTAAGGATGAACTACTTTATAAGAAAGATACCTTTCAAGTAGTAGAAGGCTCAAGGATTACCCAAGCTAAATGGATTTCCCTGGGGGATATCGAATCACTTATTTTATATCCGAATGGATTACAAGAGCTGATTAAACAAATAACGTAAGGGATGGTTATTTTAAAACCATCCCTTCCTTCTATTTATTCGTTGAATAAGTCTTTACTGCTGGCGGTTCATATGTATTAAATTGATCAAGTAAATCCTTTGGGTCATTAGACACTAACGCCATATGACGGTATTTTTCATGTAGAAACTGTTCCTTTGTCATATGGTCAAATAATGCAAGGAGAGGATCATAATAATGATTAATATTTAAGAGACCACATGGTTTTTGATGAAGACCTAATTGAGCCCATGTAAAAATTTCGAAGAACTCCTCTAATGTTCCAGGTCCTCCAGGCAATGCAATGAATCCGTCTGCTAAATCTGCCATCTTTGCTTTTCTCTCATGCATTGTATCAACAATAAATAATTCAGTTAATTTCTTATGGGCTATTTCTCTATTTTCTAGAAAAGTCGGCATAACACCAATTACGTGACCACCCTCTTCTAGAAGTGAATCTGCTACGGCACCCATGACTCCAACACTAGCTCCACCATAAACTAGCGCAATGTTTCGCTTCGCTAGTTCTTTTCCAAGTTTTTTTGCTTCTTCTAAATAGATACTAGATGCTCCGCTACTAGATCCGCAAAATACAGCTAACTTTTTCATATGATCTCCCCCTTAAAAATATCATGAACAATTATATAAAAGTTTCAGTATTTTGTTAAACTTAAGGTATTGAAATGGAGGGAAAAAATGGATGTTACTGAATTTCAACAATGGGTCAAGGATTATTATGATAGCAGGGGATGGTCAGAATTAGATATTTTTATTCGAATTGGCTTTTTAGCAGAAGAAACAGGTGAGGTTGCACGAGCGATCCGAGCCCTAGAGATTGGGAGAGATCGACCAGATGAGGTGGATGGTTCTTATGAAGAGAATAAGCAAGAGTTAACGGAAGAACTAGGAGATGTTTTAGGGAATATCATTGTTATTGCGAATAAGTACGATATTCCTCTAGAAAAAGTATTTCATGCTCATAAACAGAAGTTATCTGAACGTTATTCTCGTAATTAGGAAGGAGTATAAAGTTAGTATATTAAGGGGGAGTGACATGTTAATCGGTCATATCGCAGAAATTGTTCGTTATCCTATAAAATCCTTTCAGGGAGAGAATGTGGCAAAGACAAAAATCATGGAATATGGTTTGTATGGGGATCGTAGCCATGCCTTTAAAGATGAAACAAGGCGCGATAAGTACCTGACTATTACGCAATTCCCAGAAATGGCTCAATATAAAGCGAGATTTATAGGGACAGAAAAGTTGGATGAGTATCCTAAAGTCGAAATTACAACGCCTACTGGAGAGATTCTTCATTGGGGAGACGAGAATCTTACTCAAGAAATACAAAACAAATCGAAACGAATGGTTTCTCTTGTTCAATATAGTCCGACACATGTCCCAGTGGGGGCGATTGAAGAGGAGAATATACAGCTAGTTACGGATGCCTCTTTAGCTGCATTGGAGCAATTATGGGGAGAAACAGAGGTGGATTATCGGAGGTTTCGTCCCAATTTACTCCTATCATTAAAGGAAAAAACTCCATTTATCGAAGAAAAATGGTTTGGAAAAAGAATGAAGATTGGAAGTGCAGTTGAACTTCAACTAAAAAGGCATTGTGAAAGATGCATGATTATTACAGTAAATCCTGAAAATGCGGAAAGAAATTCTTCTTTGCTGAAAACGATAGTGAAAAATCGAAATAATCATTTTGGTGTTTATGCATCTGTCATAAAAACAGGGGATTTACAGATAGGTGATGAGGTTCATCTACTTGATTAACACCAAATGGGATTTGAAATAAATAATTCCAATGTAAAGAAAATTGGGATATTATAGATAATAGTATAAGAAAGGTGGGATACGTGATGAAGCACTTAGAGAATAATCACCATTTATATTTAGGAGAATTAAATAGCTAATCGAGCATTCTAAAGAGGAATGCTCGGTATATGAGGAGGAGCATTCTTGTTAAATAAACTTGGGTTCGATTTATGGGCAAACGATTATGATCAAACTGTTCAATTAAGTGAAGAAAGTAATCTGTATCCATTTGCTGGATACAAAATCATCTTAAATACGATATTTAATGAAGTGATGCAAAGTGGAAATCAGTCTGTCTTAGATATCGGATTTGGGACGGGAGTATTAACCAATAAATTATATGAAAATGGACATGAAATTACTGGAATTGATTTTTCTAATAAAATGATTGAAATTGCACAATTAAAAATGCCGTCTGCTCATTTAATAGAATTTGATTTTACAGAAGGTCTACCTGAACAGTTAAACGGGAAGAAATATGATTCAATCATAAGTACGTATGCGTTACACCACTTAACGGACGAGAAAAAAATAGAATTCATTAAAAGCTTGCTGCCTTTATTAAAGAAAGAGGGAAAAATTTATATTGGCGATATTTCGTTCCAGACAAGACAATCCCTCGAACAATGTAAAATAGATAGCTTAGCATATTGGGACGATGATGAATTTTATTTCGTGGCCGATGAAATTATTTCATCTTTAAAAGAGTTATGTCAGTGTGAATTTCACCCTATTTCCCATTGTGGTGGTGTATTTATTCTTTCGGTTTAGTACAAATGTGAAAAAGGAGATGGACGACTCATCTCCTTTTTCTACTTTTAGGAGAGGAAAGAGAAGAATGAAATTTTATATCGCTTCAGGTTTGAAAAATAAAGAAGTAGTAAGGGATGTTGCCAACCAGTTAAAAGAGAAAGGGCATATTCATACTTATGATTGGACGAAAAATGAGCATATATCAACTATTGAAGAATTAAGAGAGATAGGTCAAAAAGAAAAAGAAGCAGTTTTAGAGGCGGATACGGTCATTGTTCTTTTACCAGGAGGGAAAGGAACACATATTGAATTGGGGCTGGCGCTTGGCCAAGAAAAAAAGATCTACCTTTATTCACCAACTTCAGATATCAATCAACCTCATGTAACAAGCACTTTTTATCATTTACCAGAAGTAGAAAAGGTCATTGGATCAATCGAAGAGTTGGTTAATCGCGTAATTTCATAGATTCAACAGTGTTGATAAGGATCAGCAATTATAATGGAAAACTACTTACTTAAGATAAAGGAGAGTTACGATGAAACGAGTAGATGTGGCATATGTTCTTCTGTATGATGAGCAGGAGAATAAAGTATTAATGGTAAAAAATAAAGGGGAACAATCATCCTACTATACTCTTCCAGGTGGTGCAGTTGAATCTGGAGAAACTCTCGTTGAGGGGGCAATTAGAGAAGTAAAAGAGGAAACGGGTTTAGAAGTAGAAGTCAATGGAATAGTAGGAATTCATGAAGCATTCTTTAAAGCCAGAGGACATCATGCAGTCTTTTTTCATTTTAGAGGGAAATGGATTGGTGGAGAAATTGAAATTTCTTATCCTGATGAAATTGAAGAAGTGGTATGGATGGACTTGGAACTGGCGCAAAAATACATCGGTATACCGGAAACAAAGGATCTTCTCAAAAAGAATACATCCATTTCCTACATAAATAAAGGAATTATTTAACAATAAAGGTTTCGAACTTATTTGTGTCGAATAAATAATTATAACTAAGCTGTAATGATCTATATGAGGGAGAATTTATGGACTTATTACTATTCTTTTTTTTACCCTTGATTGGAATGCTATGGTTTTTGAATTTAGTTACTCTAATAAAGAAAATAAAAGAAGAAAAAGCTTGTCAAAATCAGATTATACTTGGTGCTACACTTAGCTTTATTTTTATAGGCTTATTTATGTTTTGGATAGTTGGTCTTTATTAAAGGTTCTTGTTTCAAATATTACTACTATTTAGGTAATATTTTTAACTAATAAAATTTGGATGAAGACTAACAAGTCCTTTCATTCCACTCATTAAAAGGTCAATCATTAACAGGGAAACACGAAGATAGAGGAGGAAGAATGATGATTAGATATCCATTATTAGACAAAAATGCAACCATCGGTGTTACTGCCCCTTCTTCTGGAATCAATGTTGAATTGCATAATATGTTCAAACAGGCCTGCACACGTATGGAGGAATATGGTTTCAATATCATTTGTGGTGATACGGTTTGGACACAGGATAAGGCGAAATCTGCCCCTGCTAGAAAAAGAGCGAATGAATTGAATCAAATGATCGCTGATGAAAAGATTGATTTGATTATTCCTCCTTGGGGAGGAGAATTATTAATTGAGATTCTTGAAAAAATTGATTTTGATAATATGAAAGAAAAATGGATACTCGGATACTCAGATGTAAGTGTGTTGCTGTTGGCAATTACATTAAAGACAGGGATTGCAACTGCTCATGGAGTAAACCTCGTTGATTTACGAGGAGAGTATTCCGATCCAACTACAGCAATGTGGCAAACAGTATTAGCTACTAAAGAAGGTGCCTCTGTTCTTCAATCATCATCTGAGAAATATCAGAAAGCATGGCGACATGATCAACCTTCACCATGTGTTTATCATTTAACAGAACAAACTGAATGGAAAACACTCGATAGGGAAAGTGTTCATATTCAAGGAAGATTACTTGGTGGATGTATCGATGTGATTAGGCACTTAATTGGTACACCATTTGGGGATGTCCAGAACTTTAGGAAGAACTATATAAATGAAGAGCCGATTCTATGGTATTTGGAAAATTGCGAGTTAAATACAGCTGATTTACGCCGATCCTTAGTTCAGATGAAATTAGCGGGTTGGTTTGATCAAGCTGCGGGGATTATGCTTGGCCGTAGCCCAGCAAATCAACCAGTTGATAATTATACAGCGATAGATGTGTATAAGGAACTTGAACATGAGCTACAAATTCCAATTATTTATGATATCGACTGTGGTCATGTTCCACCACAAATCACACTCATTAATGGTGCATTTGCAGAGGTTAAAGTAGCAGATGGAAAAGGAACAATTAGGCAATATTTTAAATAAGGCTCTAAAGGCGGGAGAGTTATGGTAAACGCGGAGAGAATGATGGATATAGAGGATGATATCATCCAAGCTTGGGAGAAGAAGGTAGTGCCTGAATATGATTTATTTTACTTTCCCACACTAGAGGAAGTAAAAGAATACATGCCTGAGCATAGCCTTGTGATCCCTCGAGAAGAGTTTAAAAAACATAATTCTTATCAAACCATTGATATGATTAATAGCTATGAAATGTGGCAGATCTCTAACGAAGCAAACTACGTTTGTGTGGTCCCAGAAAATCTATTTCCAATGATTGATAGGAGAAAGCAGCAGGATATTTTAAAGACTCAGCAAGCATTTGGTAGAGGGCTTATTTTTGACTGGGAACTAATAGAACCTGTATTTCAAAGCCAATCACGTATGATGCAAAAAGAAATAGAGGGCATCATTGAACCCTATATACTTCAGGATCAACAGCGATATCTTGCGTTTCAAAGGCAGATGTGGACTCTCTTGCCAGGTTCCTTTAAAAGAGAGTTATTAATTAAATTGGCAGAATTATATACAACCAACTCTACGCCAATGAATATGGAAGTTCAAAAAGTAGTCAATCAATTTCAACATATAATACCGTACTTTAATCGTTTCTCTAAAGAAAATGGCCCCAATTGCTTTGCGGCAGTGTTAGCTGCAGCAACCGAAAATCGACAAAAATGCCAATGGCTGATTAATCAATGGATTCATCCTGAAACATTTCAACTAGGATTAGAATGGAGAGGATATAAAGAAGTAACCACTTCTATGAATCATTTAAATCCAAAGGATATTTTGATTTGGCAAGACGAGAATGGTCAGATGATCCATACAACCTTTTATTTAGGGAGAGACTATTTCTTTAATAAAGCTCTTTTCTAAAACTTTGTTACTATTTCTAATAAAGTAAAAATGGGCTTTAGGATTTTTACGAGTGTTATCCGCTATCAAGTAAAGTATAGGATGTAGAAAAGAGCACGTAGCCTACTCAATTCAGGATTCAAGCTATATGCGTAAAAAACAATGTATGTGAAAAGAGCATTAGAAAGACGGACAGTCAATATTTAACGGATGGCAGATTATTTCCCTTGATCATTTAATAAAGTCTTGGGGAGCTAACTCGATTCATATCTATCGAAGATGAGAATATAAGTGAGGGAAGTGCAGATGGAGAATGATGCATTATGGCAGGAAGTAATGGAAGAATTAAAATTATCGATTGAGCCCAATGCTTTAAAGACATGGTTTAAGCATGCAAGAATACATAATATTGATAAATCAGAAATGGTGATTTATGCAACAAACGAGTTTGCGGCAGATTGGATGAGGAAGCATTTTCTACAAGAAGTAAAAAGTGCAGTGAAAAAGGTACTCCCTACAATTGATAAAGTGAAAATATCCTATGAAGAGAATTCTCAAGAATAAGAAGGAGTCTAGATATGATACGCAGAGTGAATGAAAAGGATGTAGATGCTTTAATCCCTTTAATGTATCAATATATTGTTGATTTTTACAGACGGCCTCGTCCAGATGAGAAGGATGTACGAGAACTGATCAATCTTTTATTCATACATCCTGAAAGAGGAATTCAATTTGTTGCTGAAGAGGATGGAAAGCTAATTGGTTTTTCCACTCTATATTTTACGTTTAGTACGACAAGGGTAAAGGAAATAGCAATATTAAATGATTTGTTTGTTGCTCCAGACGCTAGAGGGAAAAAGGTGGGAGAACAGTTATTTAAAGAAAGCTTAACATTTTCGAAGAATCACGGCTATGCGGCAATGACTTGGGAGACAGCACATGATAATTACCATGCTCAGTCATTATATGAGAAAATGGGCGGAAAACAAACAAATTCGGAATGGTTAAATTATGAGATCAGCTTTTAGCATGCTTTATTAGTTCGTAGAAAAAAGGCAGCGGTTTCGTATACAATAGGCGATTTGAGACGAATCCGTGCCTTTTATAAAATCCTAATTCATTTGCTTTTCATTTTGTTCACCATGAATGTATTGCTTAACCTCGATTGATACATTTTCCAGGTTGATATCTTTTTGAAGAGAACTTCCTAGGTATGTGTTTGTATCAATTTTTACTATCACAGTATCCGAATGGTTTTCATTTTTCTCATTGTCGTGAACTAAAATATTCAGTCTTACCTCATACCAGCTTTTAGGTGGATCCACCGTGTGGTCATTATTGATTGAAAGATGCTTTACACCTTCCGACTTCCATGTTGCCTTATTTCCATGTTCCTTCTTAACTGCTTCTGTTACATAGGGAGTGACTAAATCGACAAAAATGTTTTCCGTTGTTACATTAATCTTCGTTTTCTTGGCAGGTTTAAGTGTCTCTGCATTGACCCCCATTGAACCGCTTCCGATAAGGAAAAATACCAAGAATAGTATTGTGAATTTTTTCATATATATCACCTCGAAATTAATGTTTCCAAAGGAATTTTGAATATACATAGAAAATTAATAGGGGGAATGGAAATGAATCTAATGGATCAAGCCTTGCTTTTGAGAAAGGAAGGACATCTCAAGGAATCCAACGAAATGTTAATCCAACTAGCTGAACATGAACCAGATAATCCGATGGTGAATTATCAATGTGCATGGAGCTTTGATGTGATGGGGAAAGAAAGTGAAGCGGTTCCTTACTATACAAGAGCGATTTCACTGGGACTTCAAGATGAAGCATTAGAAGGTGCTCTATTAGGATTAGGTAGCACCTATCGTACATTAGGACAATACGAAAAATCGAAGGAAATTCTGACAAAGGGAATTGAGCAATTTCCAAATAACCGTGCAATTCAAGTATTCTATGCATTGACTTTATACAATTTGAATGAGCATCATCATGCAATGGAAATTCTTTTGAGGAATTTAGTAGAAACAACTGTGGATACAAATATTCTTGAATATAAAAAAGCATTGGAATTTTATTCGGATAAATTAGATGAAGTTTGGAAATAGGGGGAAGTGTATGTTTATTGTTAATGTAGAAGGTGCCATTTTTAAGGATGGGAAATGGCTTTTGATTGAGCGAAGTATGTTGGAAGAACATGCAGGGGGAGAATTATCATTAGTTGGGGGCAAGGTGGATAGAGAGGGACCTTCATTTGACATATTAGAAAGAACATTGCACCGAGAAATTGAAGAGGAAGTGGGTATAAAGGTAAAAATCCACGGTTATGTGAATAGCTCCTCTTTTTTAACGGATATGGGAGAACATGTAGTGGATATCGTTTTTTTTATGTGAGCATGTATCTGGTGAGGCATATGCCAAAAGTCCGGAAGAAGTGGATGGCATTCTTTGGCTGACTACTGAACAAATTGTAACAAATGAGGAATTGCCTGATTATTTGAGGAGAAATATCCAACATGCTCATTGTTTATTAAAGGAGAACATGAAATTAAATAAAGAACAATGCTTATGAGTGAAATTTTATAAATATAGGGGACTATCAATGGATAGAATCAAAAGTATACGGGAAGCAGAAAAGAACTATCACGATTATTGCTATGACCAATATTCATTATTTACTGAAGGATCATGGTTACATAAACCAGTTAAAACAGTGTTGGATTATATGGAATTTTTAGAGGGGGTCGAAGAGGTAAAGATTCTCGACCTGGGTAGTGGAATAGGAAGAAATAGCATTCCGATGGCTCAAAAACTAGACAAAGGGAAAGTGGTTTGCGTCGATATACTTGATTCTGCTATACAAAAGTTGAGCCTTTATAGTCAAAGATTTGGGGTAGAAGATAAGATTTATCCGATAAAAGAAGATATTGCTTCCTTTGAAATTCAAAAATGTGCGTTTCATTATATTGTCGCTGTATCGAGTTTAGAGCATGTTGACTCGGAAGAATGCTTGGATCTTGTTCTAAATCGAATGGTGAAAGGAACAATACGAGGAGGAATCAACTGTTTAGTCGTAAATTCAAATGTCCAAGAGATAGATATTAAAAGTGGTAAGAAGTTAGAACCAATGATGGAGGTTAATCTTTCAACGGATCATTTGCTAGAGAAATTGAGAGACACATACTCTAAATGGGATGAGCTTACAATGCAGGTAAAACCACTCGAATACAAGATTCAAAGAAATGAGAATGATATTTTAATGAAAACCAATGCAGTGACCTTTGTTGTTAGGAAAAGATAGATATACAGGGGGACAGATACATTGAGAAAAGATGTACAAATATTTGGCTATATCTTGTTTTTAGCTGGTGTTTTCTTATTTGGAATGATGCACCTTGCGTTTGCGATTTATGTGCCACATCTAACTGGATGGGGTGATCCTCCCGGTAAGCTTGCAACAATACTTGATCAGATTAATGGTTTAGCCCCATATTTTCTTGGAATCTCATTTATGATCATTGGCGGAATCATTATTTTATTTAACTTATTTAAACAATACTTTCTCTAAATTTATTTAACTAATACGTTTTCTATTTCGACATCATTTAACAAAAAAACAAATTGTTACAGAGGATAAAAAGATTAACAAAGGGGTAAGAAATTAAATGGACCAATTACATGGAAAAATTGCTATCGTTACCGGAGCTAGTCGAAGGGAAGGAATTGGTGCGGCTATTTGTTTAGAACTTGCAAAAAGTGGAGCAGATATATTTTTTACCCACCTCCTTCCATATGATCAAAAGATGGATTATTATATTCCGGAAATGGATTTCCCTAAAGAACTAGAACGGCAAATAAAAGAAATGGGCAGACGAGTGGGTTCTATGGAATTAGATATAAGTAAGCCAGATGCTCCTTCCATCCTTTTAAATGAGGTTGAAGCTCAACTTGGGCTCCCCGCTATTTTAGTAAATAACGCAACCTATAGTGTAGATGTTGATTATCGAACGATGACAGCTGAGATGCTTGACCTGCATTATGCAGTGAATGTTCGCGGTACTTGTATGCTTACGGTTGAATTTGCAAAAAGAATCGAGGGCAAACAGAGTGGAAGTGTGGTCAACCTTATCTCTGGTCAAGATAAAGCACCTGAGCCTGGAAATTTAGCATATGTAGCAACGAAAGGAGCAATTTCTGCCTTTACCTTATCGATTGCCCCTGATTTAGCTAAGCACTCTATTACAGTGAATGCAGTGGACCCAGGTCCAACAGATACGGGATGGATGAATCCTGAGCTTAAGGAGTATCTATTACCGAAGTTTCCTATGGGAAGAATTGGACAACCTGAGGATGCTGCACGCTTAATCGCTTTTCTTGCAAGTGATAATGCTAGATGGATTACAGGCCAAATTATTCATTCCGATGGAGGATTCTGGGATTAGTTAGAGGTAATCGCATGATCTTATATAGAAATTAATTTACACACTACAAATAAAATGTGCGGATTGCCAGATATAGATATAAAATTTAAAGAACATTCTTATTCAAATAGATAATATAATTGTTGTTCATGATAATGGAGATTTGCTCTTACAATGGGGTAAATCTTTTTTTTATGGCTGAATAGAAAATATTTAACAGGAATTTTATCGAATCATGCCGAATTGATAGATGAATACTATTCAAAATTGAGAGGACTATCAAAATGGAGTTTTTCATCAATAAAGAGAGTTTAAAACAAGCCATAGTCGATGTAAGTAAAGCGGTCTCCTCGAAAACACCGTTTCCTATTTTGACAGGAATTAAGATGAGTGTAGATGAAAATGGAGTAATCTTAATCGGTAGTAATTCAGATATTATTATTGAAAAGTATATCCCATTAATGCGTGATGGTAAGCAAATGATCCAGGTTCAAAGTGAAGGAAGTGTGGTCGTCCCCGCAAAGTTTTTGAGCGAGATCGTTAAAAAAATGCCTGATGATCTGCATATTAAAGTGAATCATAAAAATGTCGTAACCATTCAATCGCGTGAAATAATAACGAATATTAATGGATTAAATTCAGAGGAGTATCCAAATCTACCAGTATTCAATGGTGAAGGACATATAAGAATGGTAGGGAGTAAATTGTTCGATACAATCAAACGAACTGCCTTTGCAGCTTCACAAAATGAGATGAAACCGATTCTAACAGGTGTGAATATGTCTTTCTCTCCTAATAAACTAGTTTGTGCAGCGACCAATTCTCATCGCTTAGCATTATGTGAACAGTCAATCGAATCTAATCTTCAATGCTCAGTGGTCATCCCAAGATTTAGCCTGAATGAATTAATTAAGCTTTCCGAATTTGAATCGAGTGTCATAGATCTGTATATTACCGACAATTATTTCATTGTAAAATCTGAAGCTACTACTCTCTATTCTCGACTAATCGAGGGTGCATATCCTAATATAGCTGGTCTTATACCGAAAGATTGTAAAACAAAAATTATAATAAATACAAACCAATTCCTACAAGGTATTGACCGCGCTTGTCTATTCGCCAATGAATGGAGAAATAATAATGTCCATTTAAGTATCGAAGGGGAAAAGTTGAAAATTTCTTCGAATGCTTCTGAAATAGGAAAGATCGAAGAGACACAAGCGATAATATCAATGGATGGTTTTAATGAATTAAGTATTTCATTAGATGGACGATTCCTAATGGATGCTTTAAAGGCAATAAGTGATGAGGAAATCAGAATAAGCTTTGGAGGAACGATGAAACCAATTTTAATTGAACCTGTCGGGAATTCCGCTCAGCTTCATTTAATTTCACCGGTGAGGTCTTATTAGATCAATGATTATAAAGCTTTTTATAATAGTGAAAATGGTTCATTTAAAATCCAGTATTTATTTTAAACAAAGGAAATATGGAAGTATAATAAGGGAATGTAATGTTAAGTACTACAGGAAAAAAATCAGATAGTGTTTAACCATTGCTTTGTATGTGAAAAATAGGAATAAAAATTCGGAGATAGAGGAAATGGGGAGAAGCAAATGATTAATCAAGTCGGTCAAATCATGCTATATGTAAATAATCAAGAGGAAACAGTTAAATTTTGGACAGAGAAGTTAGGATTTGTCATTGTTTTTGAGCAAGATAATGGTCAAGGAATGAAATGGTTTGAGCTTGCACCAACTAAAGAGGCAGAAACAAGTATTATTCTACATAATAAGGAAATCATTGCAAAGATGGAGCCGGAAATGAATCTGGGTACACCTTCGTTAATGTTTTTCTCCAATGATGTAGATCAATTATATAAAGAGCTTAAAGAGAAACAGATTACTGTAGGGGAAATGGTTCATCTACCTACAGGTAAAGTATTTAACTTTGCTGATAATGAAAATAATTACTTTGCGGTAATGGAGAAAAAGTGAATAATGAATAGAGGTAGAAGGGGCGATGAATCGCCTCTTTTTTTGTAGTTCAAACATACGAAAATTGAAACCATTTGATCGTCCATCCGTATGAAGTAATATCCTATCATTTTTCATCAAGGGAGTTTTTTAATTGACGAAAGATAAAAAGAAGAAACAAAACCATTCCTTTAGTTATGGTATAGCAATGGGCCTTTCATTTGGAGTAGTTTTTGGATTACTTTTCGATCAACTTGCTTTAGGTTTAGGCATTGGTATTGCCTTAGGTGCAGCATTTGGAACCATTCAAAAGAAATAAAGGTTGTTTTCGTATAGTTTGTTGTTCTTGCAAAAGCTCAACTATTGGATTTACTCCCAATAAAGATTCTAGCAGTTCTTATGGCACAGTAAAATTAAAACTTTACTTAAATAGCAATAATGTTTGAAAAAAAGCAAAATAAAACACCTGGATAACCAAGTGTTTTGAACGATTTAAACTTGTGTACATTAAATAATTAGACGAGAATAATCCATAGAATCATCGTAAAAATAATGGTGACTACTCCTTGGAGTAATGTTGCCATTGTTTGTGCTTTATAAGCATCTGTTACCTTCATTCCACTGAATTGAGTCACCACCCAGAAGAAGCTATCATTGACATGGCTGACAGTCATTGCACCAGCTCCTACTGCCATGACAACTAATGCAAGTGGTACTGCACCTTCAATTCCCATTAATGGCAGCATAGGTGCAATTAATGAAGATGTAATGACTAAGGCTGCTGTGGAAGAACCTTGAGCCGTTTTTAAGGCAGCTGCAATAAGGAATGGAATGAGTAAGAACCATACTCCTCCGAAAGAGTTAGCGAGATCCCAGCCTTGAATTACGTCGGCAATCCCAGTATTTTTGATGACTGTTCCAAAGGCACCGCCAGTACCAGTTATTAATAGAATAGGAGCAGCATCATATAAACCTTCACCAACCCATTTGGTTAAGGTTTCTTCAGTATAGTTTGGCAATAAAGTAAATGCTGCAATCACACCTGCTAATAAGGCAATGACAGGCTGCCCTAAGAATATAAAGAAAGATGCAATATTTCCATTACCACCAACGACCGTGATGATAGAACCAATTCCGATTAAAATAATTGGTAAGATGATCGGTAAAAAGGCTTGGAAGGCGGATGGCATTTTACCAAATGATTCTACAATTTTATCATAATCGTATTCTAGTTCATTTTGATCATCTTCAACCTCAATTTTACTTGCCACTTTTTTTGCCCAAAAGTAGCCAACAATTGTTGCAGGAATAGAGACAATCAGTCCAATAAGGATGATTGTACCTAAAAATCCATCGGCACCGATATTACCTGCGGCTGCAATTGGGCCAGGAGTAGGTGGAACAAGTGTATGTGTTGCATATAATCCGGTGGCAAGTGCTACAGACATGGAGGCAACAGCAACTTTAGCTCGTTTAGCTAATGCTTTTCTTAGACTTGATAAAATAACAAATCCAGAATCACAAAATACAGGTATTGAAACAATGTATCCAATTAAACTCATAGCAAGCTGTGGTCTTTTGGGACCTACAATTCGGAGAATGACCTCTGCCATACGTAAGGCAGCGCCTGATTTTTCTAAAATCGTACCGATGATGGTTCCGAATACAATCACAAGACCAATACTAGTCATTAATCCACCGAAACCACCGTTAATATTTTCTACAATTTTTGTCAACGGCATACCAGAGGCAAATCCAACGAAAAGCGTTCCGAGTAAAAGGGATAAGAACGGGTGAAGCTTGAACTTAGTTGTTGCGAAAACAATTAATAATACCCCAATAATTAATACTAAAAATAACATGACACTCAGCTCCTTTTATATTTTGTTATCTAATTGCCAAAATTTATGAATCTATCTAGCATTAAGTGTGGCAGTGTAAGTTCTTATCACCTGTTCAGCGGTTGCTGCTAATAATTCATTTGCTTTCTCTATAGCTTCCTCCAATGATATAGGGGCGTTTACAATACTATGCACACTTGTTATTCCGCAAGGATATAAATGTTCAATTCCCTCACCAATTGAACCAGCTAGGGCAAAAACAGGTATGCCATGTTTTTTCGCAATTTGTGCGACGCCCATCGGTGTTTTACCGGATGCGGTTTGGGCATCAATTTGTCCCTCACCAGTAAATACACATTGAGCTTCAGCTAATTTCCTTTCCAATTCTGTATACTCAATGACAATATCAATTCCTCTTTTAGTAATGGAAGGGAAGAAGGCTTGAAAGGCTCCACCAATGCCGCCTGCTGCACCTGCTCCTGGATTATCATGTAAACGAGTTCCAGTTGTCTCCTCTACTAAATCTGCCCAGATTGATAGATGGTGATCTAAAAATGTGATCATTTCAGGTGTTGCGCCCTTTTGTGGGCCAAAAATATGGCTGGCACCATTCCTTCCTATAAGAGGATTCTGTACGTCGGAGGCAATAATAAAATTACAAGTCGAAATTCGAGAATCAAATTCCTCCATATCAATGGCAACGATTTGTGATAACGCAGCCCCACCATAGCCTACTGGCTTTCTATTTGAATCTAGCAATTTTACTCCTAATGCTTGAAGCATCCCAATTCCACCATCATTGGTAGCGCTTCCACCAATGGCGAGAATAAATTTTCTACATCCGTCATCCAGCGCTTTTTTGATGAGTTCACCCGTGCCGTATGAAGTGGTTAGAAGTGGATTCCTTTGTTCAGGGTGAATCAGACAGAGTCCAGAGGCACTAGCCATTTCAATCACACATGTTTGTTGATCTCCAAGAATGCCATAAGAAGCTTGAACCTTGTCTAATAATGGCCCCGTCACAGTTACATCCACTTTATGTCCATTTGTAGCAGCTACTAAGCTATCCATCGTGCCTTCTCCACCGTCAGCAACGGGAACGACTAAGGTTTCCGCCTCAGGAAGCGCTTTCTTAATTCCGCGATCAATTGCAGAAGCTGCCTCAAAGGCTGATAAACTACCTTTAAAGGAATCAGGTGCGATTACAATTTTCATTAAAAATTACCACCTTACTAAATTACTTTTAAAAATATTATAATCTTGCAATAATCGTTATACATCGTACAAAATGTATGAAATTTCATGTGATTTTAGAATATTTTTTGTTTATACTATACAAAAAAGAATAAATTCATCTTTGATAAAAGGGCAATCGTATCGATAAATAGAAGATGAAGTGAGCGAATGAAGCGTCATTTTTTCTTTATACTCTTTTTCAAACATAAAGTGAGAAAAGAACTGCAAATCCTCCTTAGAACCGAGGAAACCCTTTATTAGGGGGGGCTGAAAGTGTGGCTTAATACCAAAGTTATATAAAAAGGGAGGATAAAATTGTTAACACAGGGGATAGCGACAGAAATCGTAAAACAAACCACGTTAAGACTGCGCCGAAATATAAATATTATGGATGAAAGAGGAACGATCATTGCTTCAAGTGATCCTACAAGGGTGAATAAGGCCCACTTCGGAGCAATGGAAGTATTACGATCGGGTAAGCCATTATATATATACGAACAGGATCCTCATAAGTGGGAGGGTTCACTCCCGGGGATCAATCTTCCAATTGTGTTTCAAGAGAAAATCATCGGAGTCATAGGAATTACCGGACATCCGGATGAGATAGCTGAGTTTAGCGAATTAGTAAAGATGATAACAGAAATGATGATACAGCAGGCATTCATAACCGAACAACTTGAATGGAAGCAGAGACTGAAGGAGCTGGTTTTTGAAGAGTTAATGAAGGAGTCAATAGATAAGGAATCCATTCAGCAAAGACTTCATTTGATTGGAGTAAAATTGGAATCACCCTATCAGGTCGCAACCATCGAACTTGGATCAAGTCAATATAATCGAAGGGAATTGATTCAACTTTTAGAAGGAATTTTTCATTCTCAACATGCCATGATCGGCTTCTTAAGTGCAAATCGTTTATTTCTATTAACCTCTGCACTTCCAGAAAAAAAGGTAAAAGAAAAATTGTTAACGATTATTCAACGGCTAACATCAAAAGGAACACAAATTAGAATTGGAATTGGATCTGTGGTGGAAATGGATACTTATATTCGTCATTCCTTTAGCGAATCTATGTCAGCACTTGCATTAGGAAGTGAGGCGCAAAGTATGATTACTTACACTGAAATTGAAGCAATGGTACTTTTAGATCGACTGGATAAATGGACAATTAGGCAGTTCTGTGACAGAATATTAGGAAATTTATCAGAGAAATTAATAGAAACACTGGAACATTTCTTTGCCAATCATTTAAATTTAAGTGAGACAGCAAAAAGTTTATATATTCATCGAAATTCACTAATCTATCGAATGAAGAAGATCAAAGAGGTTACAGGATATGATCCACAAAAATTTAATCATGCAACAACCCTGCAAATGGCGATTTGGATTTTACATATGCAGAAGAAAGGGTCATAAATTTACTGGATATTGGAGGCTACCATGAAAGTACAAGGCATCAACCATCTATTATTTTCTGTTTCAAATTTAGAAGCATCCATAGCATTCTATGAAAAAGTTTTTGATGCGAGGATTTTAGTGAAGGGTCGGAGTTTAGCTTATTTTGAGTTAAATGGGATATGGTTAGCTCTTAATGAAGAAAAGGATATTCCGCGTAACGAAATCCATCAATCCTATACACATCTTGCATTTTCAATAGAAGAGAAGGATTTTGATAAGATGCTGGAAAAGCTAAAGTCCTTGCAGGTGAATCTTCTTCCGGGGCGTCCAAGAGATGTGAAGGATAAAAAATCTATTTATTTCACTGATCCAGACGGTCACAAATTTGAGTTTCATACGGGAACACTACAAGATCGATTGAAATATTATAAGCAGGAAAAAGGACATATGGAGTTTTTTGAATAGGAGAGGGCTATTGGGGTAGCCCCTCACTATCCTTAAAAGTTTAAGCAGGAAATTTATATTTTATAAATTAAATCTATGTATCTCTATTTGAAAAAAATAACGAGCAAGCCTTACTCTATATATTCTTTTTCTCTTTTCATATCTGTAATTAATTCTGGATTATCTTGTTGCATCCTGCACACAAATGCTTCGCGCTCCTCTAAACCTTTTCCTTTGATGGCTTGAAGTTCATTTTCTGTTATACCTACAACCTGCATGAAATCCAATCTCCCATGGATAGTTTGTTTTCCGTGAATCTCTGTATCCGGAACAATAATTAATGCAGTGATTTTTGATGGGTATCCAATACGAATCGATTCACCATTTCCAGCGACATAATCAAAGGGATTAAACCAGGCTTTTGATTGATTAGTATATCTAGCTAAATTGGAAAGCATATCTATTGCCCACATACATTCTTCATTGTCTTCTTCGGGTAATTTTATCGTTAACTCATAACCCCATTTGCTATATTCTCCACCGAAGGCTTCTTCATTCCCGTAAAGCTCACTTAAACCAAAGGTAACAATATGTTTATATCCTTTATCCGATGTATAGATACTATAGCCATCAATATATTCATCTCCACCAAAAATTGCTCGAGCTACCATATTCGTTCCATAATGTGCTGGCTCCTGGGTCCCATATACTTCTGAAAAAGAAGCATCGATTTCATCCCAGCCGGGAGAGAAATCATCCTCCTCCATTTGCTGTTTATATTCTTCTAGGTTCATACTATTTCTCCTTTTCAAATTGATAGGGGAGTGTCAAATTTCGACAATCCCCCTAATGAATTTCACCCTTTAAAATTATAAAGTGGGCGAATGATTTCTTTAATTTCAACTGAATCGTGAATATCTTTTTCGATTTCCTTGGCTGGTTTATATGCTTGTGGCGCCTCATCCAATGTTTTCTTTGACACCGATGTGGTCCACACATTTTTCATCGCCTTTTGATAGCTCTCAAGACTAATTTGTGCCTTCGCTTTTGAGCGGCTTAATATCCTGCCTGCTCCATGTGGGGCGGAATAGTTCCAATCAGGATGTCCTTTCCCTGTTGCAAGAATACTTCCATCACGCATGTTTAATGGAATAATAAGTGGCTCTCCCATTTGGGCGGAGGTTGCCCCTTTACGTAGCATAAGATGATCGATATCAATGTAATTATGAACACAATCAAATGAATCAATGACATCTTTATGCCATTTCATTCCCTTTAGAATGGTTTGGGCCATCTGGGCACGGTTTGATTGGGCAAAAGCTTGTGCAATTTTCATATCATGCAAGTAGTTCTGTAAGTCTTGTGCCTCTAAATAGGATAATTCATAGGGCAACTTCTTATCGTTGCGAATTTTCTCCAGTCTATTTGCTTCGGCAATATTGCCCTTTTGATGTGCAGCCTTCATTTCTTCCTTTAAATGTTTACGAAGTGCAGATAATTTTTCATAAGCCACTTCCTGATGATACTCAGCAATCTCTTTGCCAAGAGACCGACTGCCACTATGGATGACTAAGTAGATTGCATCTTTTCCTTCATTTATTTCAATAAAATGGTTTCCGCCACCAAGTGTACCAAGACTACGAGATGCCCAGCCACGGTGTATGGGTGCGATAATTTCATGTAAATCAAAATCAGCAACCGGTTTATCATGAGTGCTATGTCCACTTGGGATCTGGTTACGAATGAGTTTGTCTAGTTTCTCAAAATCAAGTTTAATCCGACCTTTTTTAATTTTTACTACAAACAGACCACAGCCGATATCAACCCCAACAAGGCTTGGAACAATTTTATCCTGTATCGTCATTGTCGTTCCAATCACACAGCCTTTTCCTGAATGGGTATCTGGCATAATGCGAATGGTACTGTCCTTTGCAAATTCTTGATTACATAAGGTGATGATTTGACCAATTGTGGCATCATCTAATAAATCGGTATAGCAAATAGCTTCATTATATTTTCCTTTAAGTGTTAACATATAATCATTTCTCCTTTATTCTTAAGTGCGAGAAATGATGTATTTCTCGCTTTTACGTATGCGCAGTTCTCTCTATTGTCTTTGTCATTGGAATCCCTCCTTTAAAAAAGTAAAGTGTTTTAGCCTAAAAATTGATACAGGTTTGTTGGGTTAATTACATCCTCACCAGCGTAAATTACCCAATCTGTTAAATGGTCAAAATTAAGATCATAAAGATTTCCTTCCTGCATGTCATCGATAAAATAGGGTTGATTAATGAGTATTCCTTTAATCGTTGGTTCAGCTATTTCCTGCATGTCAAACCACATATGTTCCTGCTCTTCCTCTGAGTAAGGGATGCCAAACTTCCCAAGGAATCGAAAGTTCTCATTTTCTTTTTCTATATTGAAAATTTGGTTAAAGTAACCAAAGCTTTGCTTAGCATTAAAGGAAATACGTGCAGTCTCACTATTGGTTTTGTAATACATTAATTCCTGGTTATCAGCATATTCTTTGAAGAAGCATTCCATATATCCTGTTTCTTCCTTATATTCGAATAGGATACAGGACGGCTGTTGATGGATTTCATCACGATCCTTCATCCCACCGATAAACTCATAGCCCGCATCCATCGGCTGTAAGCGAATTTCGCCAGTTTCGATATCAGTTAAATCAAATGACAATGTTTGTTTTCCGACATAAGATAAGCCTTCCTCCCATGGAACAGCAATTACTTGGATATAGCCGGATTGACTTTGGCCAACCAATACAGGCTCATTGATTGGAACATTACCATTTTCAATTGCATTATTAACAAAGGTACTAAATAGATCAGGGATTCCATAATACGAAGAGAGTCGATTTGGAATAATTAACTCTACATCAGTTAACCCAGCTCTACTTAAACCATGTGTATGGAACCAGAATTGGGAAGGCTCTTGTTCCTCACCGCCTTCATAAATAGAGTGGATAACGTATAAATCCTGTACGTCTGGTAAGATAGTATTTTCAATATGGTATTGAATATAGCTTCGTGAAATCACTTTTGATGCTGCACTTAAATCTAAAGCAAATAACATGTCTGGTGCTATTCGCCAAAGAAAATCTAATTGGTAGTAGAAACCACTCAGCACATCTCCGTTAAATAATGTTCGAACAAATATCTCTGAACCAGTATACGCTTGCTTAAATGCCTCTTCAGTAGTTGTTTGATCCTGGCGGTAATATTGCTCATATTGAACATCTTCTGGAGTAGGCTGAACATGAATTTCATAAGGTGTTACAGAATCGTCTGATTTTATTTCTACTAATATACTAGTTTCATCCTCATTAAGGATGGAAACTTCATCATAAATTTCAAACAATCTTGCTTTTACCACTTCTATAGATAATACATCGGGAACAACCGCGATGAGATCAGAAAAGCTGCGTTCTAATGTTCCTTCCCTTGCTGCTCGATATGCATTAGTTTGTACTTGCATTTGTTTCTCCTCATTTCCTTGTAAGTTTCGTTTATATAGTTAATAGCTTAATTCCATCTAAGCGATTCTTATAAAAATCAGTACCATTACGAGAGTCAAGTTGTTTAGTATAATTCTCTGTTTGCTTCAGCCACTCAACATTATTTTGTGCTAAGAAAATAGGATATGCAGATTGTAAGAATAGTATTTTTCCAATTGTAGTATCCACCTTTTGAATATACTCAAAGTTTTTATTAAAAATAGTAGCTGCCTCGTCATTTCGATTGGTTTTTAATAAATATAAAATATAATTTCCAATCTCTTCAGCGAACTCTCCATTTTCTTTGACCATTTTGTATCCCTTTTTGTAGCACTTTTCTGCTGCATCATTTTTATCCATAGTATGTAAGGCTAAAGCCATATAACTAAATGTGACATGAGGGACCTCTGCACAAGTGAGTGATTGCATAAGAAGGGGCTGTGCAACCTGATAGGCCTTTTCTAAATCCCCTGCAAACAAATGATACTCCACTTCTGCATTTACTTCACAAGCACGACAGTCAGACATCCAGTCAGCAGGTGTTTCTTTCCATTTATCAAAAAATTGTTTGGCTGTCTCTAGATCACCCATTTTCATCGCACTATAAAGACGTTCGCGATAATAGGGTTTTAAAGAATAGTTTCGTGCTTTAAACTTTTCCTTCATATCTGTTAACAGAGCATCAATTTGTGTTTTTGAAATCTCAGGAAAATCGACTACATGCTCCGCAATCCATTTATAGCACCAGAATAATTGTTGTTCATCCACAGAGGATTCATCTTCCTCATATTTTTGCATTAACCAGCTAAATGCTTGTAATACCTTTTTGGGGTAACCAGAATAATTGCATGTTTCAATTAATTCGAAACGAGCTTCGATTCCAGTCTCTATATCATTATGACTATCCGCTTCTCGAATGATACGCTCTAGTATGGGAATTCTAGCCAAATCGTTATCTTCCATCATTAAGGTTTCTTCAAATAATTCGATATAATCTTCCATTGTAATCACCTCATTTATTTTTTTAGGCAGTTTTCGTATAGTTTATTGCTTTAGTCAAAGCGCAATCTGCATGTTTTACACCTAGTAAAGGATTCGGAGCGGGCTTATGGCGTTTTCCGCTATTTTCCCTTGGATCGGTGTTTTCTTCCTTCACGGAATGTAAACAGGTACTTTGGTTACCGAGTCGGCGAAAAATCGACCTAGGGGGTAATGAACCCTGTGCAAAGGTTACCGAGTTGGCGAAAAATCGACCTAAAGGGTAACGAACCCTGTGCAAAGGTTACCGAGTTGGCGAAAAATCGACCTAAAGGGTAACGAAACTCGTGCAAAGGTTACCGAGTCCGTGAGAAATTCACCTAAAGGGTAACGAACCCTGTGCAAAGGTTACCGAGTTGGCGAAAAATCGACCTAAAGGGTAACGAACCCCTTGCAAAGGTTACCGAGTTGGTGAAAAATCGACCTAAAGGGTAACGAACCCTATGCAAAGGTTACCGAATCCGCGAAAAATCCACTTATAGGGTAACAAACCCTGTGCAAAGGTGACCGAATCTGCGAAAAATCCACTTATAGGGTAACGAACCCTGTGCAAAGGTTACCGAGTTGGCGAAAAATCGACCTAAAGGGTAACGAAACTCGTGCAAAGGTTACCGAGTCCGTGAGAAATTCACCTAAAGGGTAACGAACCCTGTGCAAAGGTGACCGAGTCGGTGAAAAATCCACCAACAGGGTAACGAAACCCACGCAAAGGTTACCGAATCCATGAAAAATCCACTTATAGGGTAACGAACCCGCACAAAGGTTACCGAGTCCCGGAGAAACCACCTTCCCGGTATTTAAACTTTCTCTCTGCAAAACTTCAAAAGCTGCTACGGCCTTTGCCAAGGTGAAGAGCTAGCGATAGGGCTTTTACAAAGGCAATAAGTAAAGTTCGGAAATATTAAACAAGTTTCAATAAGTACAATAAATTTTGATTCATCATCTCTAATTCATTATTTTTTAAAGGATAATGCCCTAATAGTAAAGCCTGTATATAAAGAATTTGTACAATTACACATAGCTGTTCAGCTGTTTTATCTGATGTTAAGATGTTTTGAATTAATACATTATTCCAATTTAAATAGAGAATAGGTCTTGCAGGCTCCTGAGGCTGCAATGACATTAATAAATCACTAAACAAGGAATTGGATGATTCTGCAATACGTTCTAATTCACGATCCTCTTGTGATTGATGGGAGTGAATAAAGAGAGTTGGTAAATGATTAGGTTCAAAACGTCGAAGTTCAACATTTACTTTAAAATCATTCATTTTTTGATTGATTTCGTTAATGATGTGTACAAAGAGCTCTGCTTCTTCAGAATTTAATTTTTTTAATGTATCTGTCATTTCTAAGGGGTCAATTAAGCGAAGTTGATGATTAGATAATAGTAGGGAAAGTTTGTTTAAAATATAAATATCGTATGTGTAGCCACCATTAATTAAGTTCATTTGCTTCGCTCTTGCAATATCCTGGATTTGACGAAAGGCATCAACAGTGTCTGTATAATAGACCGTTTCATCGTTTTTTAAGATTGTCTGCAGTGATTGTTCACCATTTAATGTTCTCATCGGTAAATAAGGATATATAAATGATAAAAAGTCATCATCCTGACTAGCTAGTGCTTTAAATCCTAAGTAATGAATATGCATTAATTTAGTTAAAGTAACATCGGGAAGGTCAATTATATTTTTCTTGATTGCTATTCCGAGACTCTCTCTCACCTGTTCTAATGCATCGTTTTGATAGAAATCTTCACGGGAGGCAATAGGACTAAGCTCATCTGTCCATAAAATACAATGAATGAATAAAGCCCAATCGGGTAATAAATGCTGGCTTTCTTTTGTCACGAACATTCGATTTAGGAAGACTGCATTCGATTTCTTGGCATTCATGTGGATTGTATGGGGAACAATATAAGCAATACCATATGTCCGACCTGTTTTATTCTCAATAAAAAAATAATCTTGATAATCCATACCTAATATCTCTGAACCGAAAGCTAAAATGTCAGTGCTAGACATTTGATGCAGAAGACTTTTATTAGCAAATTGATGACTCCAGCGATTGATTTCTTCTTCGAAGCCATTATATGCAAGAATAATGTTAGGCTCTAAACAAGCCCCGTATTTTTTTAACGTTTGGCGCAAGGTGCTAATTTCAAAACAATCACCTGGTAAATTGAGCTTTTCTTTTCTACGTATATAGACCTTTGTTCCTGGAGTAAAAGTCTTTCCTTCCAGCTTGCGAATTTCATAGGTTCCATCCGCTTTTCCGCGCCATTCTATCGTTTCGTTATTTTTTGCTGAGGTAGAAACCATGACTATTTCATCACTAACGATAAAACAAGACAATAAGCCTATTCCAAAACGGCCGATGAAATCAGAATTAGTATCTCCGAATGTCTTTTCACCTTTTGATGAATTAGCGATCGTTGCTAAAAATTGATGAACCTCTTCTTCAGTTAATCCAATCCCATTATCTTCAAAAATAATGGTAGGAGGCGAATCACCACTTTCTGTGAGTGACATATGAATATAAGGTTTAAAATCTTCATGATAATTACGTCTTGCGGTTAATGCATCGTTCGCATTTTGCAGAAGTTCACGGATATATACATCTTTTTCGTTGTATAGATGGTTAGATAAAATATCTATCATTCCCGTTAAATGAACTTGAAATCGTTGAGTATCATTCATAAATGAATTCCTTTCTAAAAATATGAACTGATTTTATGCCTGAATTATTGGTTGATTCTACCATTCTATAATATTTATCATATGGCAAAAATAAGGTGATTACAACGGATTATGGAAATGACCATACTTTTTACCTATAAGGATATTTATGATGAGAGATGCATATAGAATTGCATAATTCCAATATCAGACAGACATACTATTTATCAATATGATTGGTGTAAGATTATATAGGTCTAATGGAGTATATGTAGGTAATATAGCCTTGGATCAATATCAGGAGGAAATAGATGTAATGTCAAATCATATTAAAATGAGCTCTACCGAACTTGGGTCACTTTGGACAACTTATCATAAAAAGACAATGATTCTACGGATATTAGAGTATTTTATTGAGAAATCAGATGATCAAAGAGCAAAGGAACTGATGTCAGGTTTGTGGGAAGGGCTCCATCCGAAGGTCATCGAAATTAAAACGTTTCTTGAAAATGAAGGAGCAGCAGTACCAATTGGATTTACAAACGGAGATGTAAATCTTAGTGCACCTACATTATTTGAAAATGGCTTTGATATTATGTTTTGCCGAATACTAAAAGAGATTAGTATGGGGATGTATGTACTACATATGACGATAGCCTATCGTGAGGACATCGTTCAATTTTATAAACAACTAACAGATTTAACACAAACCTATTACAATCTATTTACACAATATCTACTTGAACGAGATCTTCTCCCAAAGCCAACCTATACAATGATGCCTAAAACTGTTGACTATATAGCAGATACACAATACATGAAGGGAACAAATATTTTTGGTCAAAAAAGACAGATTAATGCAGTGGAATTTGGTTTGATCTATCATTCGTATGAGACGAATGATTTGGGAGCAAAATTAATGAGGGGATTCGCTCAATGTTCCAAGGATGATGAAGTAAAAAAATATTTTACTAAAGGAAAAGCAATTTCGAGTGAAATCATAAAGGAATTATCAGATATTATGAATCAAAATAATATTAATCCCCCTGTGACATCAGGTGGAACACTAACAAGTTCAACAGACGCTCCTTTTTCTGAAAAGCTGATGTTATTTTGTACGTATCTACTAAGTGGATTTAGTCTTGGGGGACAAGGATTTAGTGTCGGCTTTAATTTACGAAATGACTTAATAGTGAAAACCACTGTATTTGGTAAAGATATATATGAATTTAGTCTAGAAGGTGCAAGACTGATGATGGAGAAGGGTTGGCTTGAAGAACCACCTAAGATGGAAGTGTAACTTGTCGTGTTTATGTAAGGGGCGAAGGGTATGAGGATTCGATTTGGATATGTTGCCAATGCAATGAGGCTGTGGAATGCTAGTCCTTCAAGCACGGTCACCTTTACTAGATATTCTAGTTTACCTAAAGATAGCAGGTTGGAGAAGCTACACTTGACGACTGCACAAAATCTGTACAATACAAAACGAATTCTTCATTATAATATTGGCAATGAAATTGAACTTTATCGATTCTCAAGCTCTCTCGTTCCATTAGCAACGCATCCAGAAGTCATGTGGGATTTTATTACTCCGTTTAAAAGTGAATGGGAGGACCTGGGACATTTGGTGAATCAATTCAATTTACGTCCCAGTTTTCATCCCAATCAATTTACCCTTTTTACAAGTCCAAGGCAGGAAGTGACACAAAATGCCCTAAAGGACATGGAATACCATTTTTCTATGCTTCAAGCGATGAATGCATTAGAAAGAGGGTTGATTAATATTCATATAGGTGGAGCATATGGCGATAAAAAGGCTACGTTAAAAAGGTTCCATCAAAACTTGAAATTAGTACCTCAGAAAATTAAAGAAGTGATGACATTAGAAAATGATGACAAAACATATAATGTTGAAGAAACACTTCTGGCTTGTGAAAAAGAGGGGATACCAATGATTCTCGATTACCATCATTATATGGCGAATAAAGATGGGATTGAGTTGATTCATTATTTACCACGCATTTTTAATACCTGGGAATCGCGGCAAATGGTTCCAAAGGTCCACCTTTCATCTCCAAAGTCTGAGAAAGAATATCGTTCACATGCTAATTTTGTTTCCGCAGATTTTGTCCTTCCTTTCTTTAAGTTGGCAAAGGAAATAGATCGCGACTTTGATGTCATGATTGAGGCAAAGCAAAAAGATTTATCTATGTTTAGACTTATTGAGGATCTAACTTCTATTAGAGGGGTAAAAAGGATTACAAGCTCTGTAGTAGAGTGGTGAGCTGCTGAAGGCTTCCTTAAAGCAGCTCATCATTTATTTTGGCTTTTTTCTGAATGTACAATTTAGTTTAACGAATAATATCAGGTTGAGGATCGTCAACCCTCTTCGAAAAACAATAAGGTTTTATAAAATCAAAATCTATATAAACCTAGCCTAAGTAAAATATTCTATCTTTGCTTCAGGAAAGTAGCGATGAATGTATCCACCCAATGTATCTTTTATATCTTCTTGCTCTTCGCTTGTGTATACATATTTCCCAATCCCATATCTTCCCCATTTCCATTTTCGCTTTGATTCATCCAATTCAAGCTTGGTCATCGGATAGTTTTCTTGGATGACTCGTTTGGCGGGCTTTGTAAAGCGATGCTGAATCATCTCGAAGGTCAAATCTTTTTTTGCAATAGCGGGAAGGGTTGCCTCTAGCTTTTCGAACATTTCATGATAACCGGATTTCCAACCATCATGTAAGTAAATAGGGGCGACGATAAACCCTAATGGGTAGCCAGCCTCAGCAACCTTAGCAGCTGCTTCAATTCTTTCATGAAGTCTGGATGTTCCTGGTTCAAAATATTTAATGATGTAGTCGTCGTTTACACTAAATCGAAAGCGGGTTTTTCCGTTATGTTTGGCATCAAGCAGGTGATCCACATGTGCAAATTTAGTAACAAAACGAAGTTTCCCATATTCTGATTGCCCAAAAAATTCAATCGCTCTTTTTAATGAGTGGGTAAGATGATCTAACCCTACAATATCTGATGTACAGGATGCTTCAAATCTAGTGATCTCTGGAGCTCTTTCCTTCATATATTCTTCTGCTGCATCGAAGATTTCATCTACATTTACATAGGTTCGAATATAGGGCTTGCTTCCCATGGTTGTTTGCAAATAACAATAATGACAATGCCCCATACACCCAGTTGCAAGCGGAATGGCATATTCTGCTGAAGGCTTTGAAGTATCGAACTTCAATGTTTTTCTTAGCCCAATAACAAGTGTGGACTTGGCCATGCGATATTTTTGAAAGTGATTTTCGCCAGGCAAATTCCTTATTTGATTATGTGATGTGGTTTGCCGGATTTCGATTCCCATCGATTCAAATCTAGACACGAGTTCTCTTCCAAGCGAATATTCTAAAGCTTGTGGCTCAACATAAACGAGCTGAGGAACAAAGGGCTTAACCATAATAGCCACCCAATTCATCCTCGGAAAAACCAAAGGCTTCTTGATAGGCTTGTTCCGCTTCACTCTCTGATGGAAATACAGCAAACTCATCGGTTAATGGATAGTATGTTTCGTGTAAAAACAGTGCCAGCTGATTGGGGCTTTCCGGATTTTGTACCACTGCAGCTTGTTGTACATTCGCAACATCTTGAGCATGAGGGTTACGGATAATGACATAAACAACTTCTCCAGGCTTATATGCTTGATTATTGTCCATTTTTTCACCTAACTTCTTTTAGAGTCACTGTCAGTATGCCTATAGAAGAGGAAATTATGTAATTATTTTTGCAGAATTTTGAATGGGAAAAAAGTGAATCAGCTCAATAAATAAAAGGATAATTTTTAGTTAGCTGCAGATGATATCAAGTAATGGAGGTGTTTTTTATGAGAAATAATCATAAACAAAAGCAAACCAAAATGAATAGCTCTGAGGGAGCAGGTTCTTTATATAATAAGCAGCATGCAGGACACTTACCTGATTATGGTGGGAATATTGTAGACCCGAATGCAAAAGGGATTAAATCTAAAGACTAGGAATGTCAATATGGTGTTATAAGGAGGTGTCTAAAAAATTAAGGGTTAGCCCGTTAGCTCCTTAATAGACACCTCACTTTTCGTTTGATCCTTATGTAAATGGAGGAATTATGAAATGAAAAATCAGCAGACTGTAAAAACTCTCAATAATTTTTTAAAAGGTCAATTTATGGGGATTCATGCTTATGAACAATATATCCAGAAAATAACCGATCAAGAAACAAAACAAAAGTTCCAAAGAATTCAACAAGAACTTAAAGATGATGCAGCAAAAGTGGCCAAAAGAATTCAAAACCTTGGTGGAACTCCGGTTCATGACGAGGGATTAGTGGGCTCTATACAGGGTTCTATACATAACTTAATGATTCCAGACCAATTAGATGGAATTGTAGAAGATGCTATTAAAGGAGAAAATATGGGAATTCATAAAACTGAAGAATTGATTGATGATGAATTAGATGAAGAGAGCTTGCAATTAATTAAAGAACTTTTAAACAAAGATAGGCAACATATTCAGATGTTACAACATCTAAATCTATAAGATTTGTTATAGGAGTTCTTGTTAGAAGGAGAGGCAAGAAGAAAATATGTCATTTTTCATTGGTATAGCTAGTGTGATTGTTCCAATCATTATGTATATACTGCAACATTACTGGAGAATGCTTCGTCTACTATTTAATAGTATAGCGTTATTATCTTTCCTTATATTTGGAAATATTGCTGCTTATTCAATCCTAAATGTAATCAAAGACAACACCGTTTTTATGACTACTATCCATTCCGTATTTCTAAATGTTTATTTCTTACTTACGGGTGCATATATTGGGGTTTATATTCTATACCAAGTATTGTTCCTCATCTTTAAGGAGCGAAGTAACAGTAAGAGATTTTCTCCTAAATAAAAGAGCTAGTATATGAGGTGATAGAATGATGATTGTCCGTTTAGGTTATGTAGCAATGAGTATGGAATTAAAAAATGCTTCCCCATCAAAGACGATGACGTATGCACAATTTCAACGTATCCCTGATCGTGAAGCCGCCCTCCGAAAACTAGAACGTATCGCAAGCAAAAATTTAGAAAATACACTTAGGCTATTAAAGCATAATGTGGCATCTGACATTCATTTTTATCGATTAACTTCCCGATTGATTCCTTTGGCTAATCATGAGGAGCTTCTGGATTGGGATTACATCAAGCCCTTGAAAGGTTTATTGAAGGAAGTAGGGGAATACGCCAAATCCCATCAGATGAGGATAGATTTTCATCCTGATCATTTTGTCATACTTAATTCTCCGAAAAAAGAAATTCTAAAGAACTCCATTCAAACATTAAAACTCCATTATCTACTATTAAAAGGAATGGGAATCAATCCAACCCATCGTTGTGTGATGCATGTAGGGGGGGATTATAAGGAGAAAGAGAAATCCCTTGAAAGATTTATTGAGAATTGGATGACGGTTCCTTTACCTATACAAAAAATGATCATGCTTGAAAATGATGATACATCTTTTACTGTAGAGGATACTTTATATTTATGTGAAAAGTTGGGCATTCCCCTTGTCTTTGATTATCACCATCATCTAGTCCTTCATCAACATGAACAATGGGAGGAGAGTTGGGAAAGGATTATACAAACATGGAAGGATTCACCGCTACCCATTAAAATGCATATTTCGAGCCCTAAAAGTGAAAAATCCTTTAGGCATCATGCTGATTACGTTGATATTGATATGTTCTTTCGTTTTTTAAATCAGATTAAAGGGAGCGTTACACATATTGATTGTATGATTGAGGCGAAAAAGAAGGATGCTGCTCTATTTAAATTAATGAATGAAGTGGAAAAAAGAGGAGGGGTAAAGATTATCGATGGATCTTCATTTCAATTATTATAGTCACCGGTAATAAAGCTTTTGTTTAAAGTAGTTGGCAGAAGGGATGAAATTCAGTGGATTGTTTTTTTTAATAAAATGCATGTTCTATATTTCATTCCTTTTTATTGGTTTTGTTTCTTGAGTCAAGGAGTGCTTGGAAATGATGTGAATGATGTACTCACTCAAACAAACGCAAACATAATTTGCTAGCACTTTTAATCTATTTGTGATTTTTTACTACTATTCTTGTTATTTTCCTATTTTCTTTAATAATTAATAGAGGATATTGTGCAAAGATTACCGTCAGCATCAACTATTTCAATTCATGCGCAAAGAGTATGGAGAGCATGACGGCGCGTTTCAATTAGTGTATTAATAACTACTTTTCTTTGCCTCTTACTGTTTTGTTATTGTATTTCTTAGGTAAATCAGTATTAGTTGAGAAGAAGAAAAATTATTGTTGACATGACAAGAAATACTATAGTAATATATCAAAGTAACAAATTTGAAACAAAAACAATATATTAGATAAACTTTTTAAAACTATTGACAAAAGATTAATTATCTAGTAAAGTATTATCTTGTCGGATATACGACAAAAAAACACTTCGAAAAAATTATTTTAAAAAAGTAATTGACACTTCGGAGTTGTGGTGTTAAAATAAATAACGTCGCAAAAATAGTTCTTTGAAAACTAAACAAAACAGAAACGTCAATGAATTACTTTTATTTATAAGAGCTATATCAAACATCTTTTTGGAGAGTTTGATCCTGGCTCAGGACGAACGCTGGCGGCGTGCCTAATACATGCAAGTCGAGCGAATCTGATGGGAGCTTGCTCCCTGATGATTAGCGGCGGACGGGTGAGTAACACGTGGGTAACCTGCCTGTAAGACTGGGATAACTCCGGGAAACCGGGGCTAATACCGGATAACTTTTTTCTTCGCATGAGGGAGAATTGAAAGATGGCCTCGGCTATCACTTACAGATGGACCCGCGGCGCATTAGCTAGTTGGTGAGGTAACGGCTCACCAAGGCGACGATGCGTAGCCGACTTGAGAGGGTGATCGGCCACACTGGGACTGAGACACGGCCCAGACTCCTACGGGAGGCAGCAGTAGGGAATCTTCCGCAATGGACGAAAGTCTGACGGAGCAACGCCGCGTGAGTGATGAAGGTTTTCGGATCGTAAAACTCTGTTGTTAGGGAAGAACAAGTATCGTTCGAATAGGGCGGTACCTTGACGGTACCTAACCAGAAAGCCACGGCTAACTACGTGCCAGCAGCCGCGGTAATACGTAGGTGGCAAGCGTTGTCCGGAATTATTGGGCGTAAAGCGCGCGCAGGCGGTTTCTTAAGTCTGATGTGAAATCTTGCGGCTCAACCGCAAGCGGCCATTGGAAACTGGGAGACTTGAGTGCAGAAGAGGAGAGTGGAATTCCACGTGTAGCGGTGAAATGCGTAGAGATGTGGAGGAACACCAGTGGCGAAGGCGACTCTCTGGTCTGTAACTGACGCTGAGGCGCGAAAGCGTGGGGAGCGAACAGGATTAGATACCCTGGTAGTCCACGCCGTAAACGATGAGTGCTAAGTGTTAGAGGGTTTCCGCCCTTTAGTGCTGCAGCTAACGCATTAAGCACTCCGCCTGGGGAGTACGGCCGCAAGGCTGAAACTCAAAGGAATTGACGGGGGCCCGCACAAGCGGTGGAGCATGTGGTTTAATTCGAAGCAACGCGAAGAACCTTACCAGGTCTTGACATCCTCTTGACCTCCCTAGAGATAGGGATTTCCCTTCGGGGACAAGAGTGACAGGTGGTGCATGGTTGTCGTCAGCTCGTGTCGTGAGATGTTGGGTTAAGTCCCGCAACGAGCGCAACCCTTGACCTTAGTTGCCAGCATTCAGTTGGGCACTCTAAGGTGACTGCCGGTGACAAACCGGAGGAAGGTGGGGATGACGTCAAATCATCATGCCCCTTATGACCTGGGCTACACACGTGCTACAATGGATGGTACAAAGGGCTGCAAGACCGCGAGGTTTAGCCAATCCCATAAAACCATTCTCAGTTCGGATTGTAGGCTGCAACTCGCCTACATGAAGCCGGAATCGCTAGTAATCGCGGATCAGCATGCCGCGGTGAATACGTTCCCGGGCCTTGTACACACCGCCCGTCACACCACGAGAGTTTGTAACACCCGAAGTCGGTGAGGTAACCTTTTGGAGCCAGCCGCCGAAGGTGGGACAGATGATTGGGGTGAAGTCGTAACAAGGTAGCCGTATCGGAAGGTGCGGCTGGATCACCTCCTTTCTAAGGAATATGGAAAACCACTTACGTGGTTAAGACGTTTTCTGTTTGTTTAGTTTTGAGAGAATTATCTCTCATATTTGTTCTTTGAAAACTAGATATATAAGAAGTAACCAAGTAATAACCGAGAATCGCCACTTTATGGATGAATCCATTAAGTAGTTTTAAATAACCTTTTAGGTTAAGTTAGTAAGGGCGCACGGTGAATGCCTTGGCACTAGGAGCCGATGAAGGACGGGACTAACACCGATATGCTTCGGGGAGCTGTAAGCGAGCTTTGATCCGGAGATTTCCGAATGGGGGAACCCACTGCCCGTAATGGGGTAGTATCCTTACTTGAATACATAGAGTAAGGAAGGCAGACCCGGGGAACTGAAACATCTAAGTACCCGGAGGAAGAGAAAGCAATTGCGATTTCCTGAGTAGCGGCGAGCGAAACGGAAGAAGCCCAAACCAAGAGGCTTGCCTCTTGGGGTTGTAGGACACTCTATACGGAGTTACAAAGGAACGGAGTAAATGAAGAGGTCTGGAAAGGCCCGTCAAAGAAGGTAACAACCCTGTAGTTGAAACTTCGTTCCCTCCAGAGTGGATCCTGAGTACGGCGGGACACGTGAAATCCCGTCGGAAGCAGGGAGGACCATCTCCCAAGGCTAAATACTCCCTAGTGACCGATAGTGAACCAGTACCGTGAGGGAAAGGTGAAAAGCACCCCGGGAGGGGAGTGAAAGAGAACCTGAAACCGTGTGCCTACAAGTAGTTAGAGCTCTATGCTTTATGCAGAGTGATAGCGTGCCTTTTGTAGAATGAACCGGCGAGTTACGATTTCATGCAAGGTTAAGCTGAAGAGGCGGAGCCGCAGCGAAAGCGAGTCTGAATAGGGCGATAGAGTATGAGGTCGTAGACCCGAAACCAGGTGATCTACCCATGTCCAGGGTGAAGGTAAGGTAACACTTACTGGAGGCCCGAACCCACGCACGTTGAAAAGTGCGGGGATGAGGTGTGGGTAGCGGAGAAATTCCAATCGAACTTGGAGATAGCTGGTTCTCTCCGAAATAGCTTTAGGGCTAGCCTTAAGGTAAGAGTCTTGGAGGTAGAGCACTGTTTGGACTAGGGGCCCTCATCGGGTTACCGAATTCAGACAAACTCCGAATGCCAATGACTTATCCTTAGGAGTCAGACTGCGAGTGATAAGATCCGTAGTCAAGAGGGAAACAGCCCAGACCACCAGCTAAGGTCCCAAAGTATACGTTAAGTGGAAAAGGATGTGGAGTTGCTTAGACAACCAGGATGTTGGCTTAGAAGCAGCCACCATTTAAAGAGTGCGTAATAGCTCACTGGTCGAGTGACTCTGCGCCGAAAATGTACCGGGGCTAAACGTATCACCGAAGCTGTGGATGGACATCAATGCATCTTTTCCTTCGGAAAAATGCTGGATGTCCGTGGTAGGAGAGCGTTCTAAGGGCTGCGAAGCTAGACCGTAAGGACTGGTGGAGCGCTTAGAAGTGAGAATGCCGGTATGAGTAGCGAAAGAAGGGTGAGAATCCCTTCCACCGAATGCCTAAGGTTTCCTGAGGAAGGCTCGTCCGCTCAGGGTTAGTCGGGACCTAAGCCGAGGCCGAAAGGCGTAGGCGATGGACAACAGGTTGATATTCCTGTACCACCTCTTCACCGTTTGAACGATGGGGGGACGCAGGAGGATAGGGTAAGCGCACTGCTGGAATAGTGCGTCCAAGCAGTTAGAGGGGTGACGAGGCAAATCCCGTCACCATATACCTTGAGCTGTGATGGCGAGGGAAATTTAGTACCGAAGTTCCTGATTCCACACTGCCTAGAAAATCCTCTAGTGAGGTGAAAGGTGCCCGTACCGCAAACCGACACAGGTAGGCGAGGAGAGAATCCTAAGGTGAGCGAGAGAACTCTCGTTAAGGAACTCGGCAAAATGACCCCGTAACTTCGGGAGAAGGGGTGCTCTGTTAGGGTGCAAGCCCGAGAGAGCCGCAGTGAATAGGCCCAGGCGACTGTTTAGCAAAAACACAGGTCTCTGCGAAGCCGTAAGGCGAAGTATAGGGGCTGACGCCTGCCCGGTGCTGGAAGGTTAAGAGGAGAGGTTAGTCGCAAGACGAAGCTTTGAATTGAAGCCCCAGTAAACGGCGGCCGTAACTATAACGGTCCTAAGGTAGCGAAATTCCTTGTCAGGTAAGTTCTGACCCGCACGAAAGGCGCAACGATCTGGGCACTGTCTCAACGAGAGACTCGGTGAAATTATAGTACCTGTGAAGATGCAGGTTACCCGCGACAGGACGGAAAGACCCCGTGGAGCTTTACTGCAGCTTGATATTGAATTTTGGTACAGCTTGTACAGGATAGGTAGGAGCCTTTGAAGCCGGAGCGCCAGCTTCGGTGGAGGCATCGGTGGGATACTACCCTGGCTGTATTGAAATTCTAACCCGCACCCCTGAATCGGGGTGGGAGACAGTGTCAGGCAGGCAGTTTGACTGGGGCGGTCGCCTCCTAAAAGGTAACGGAGGCGCCCAAAGGTTCCCTCAGAATGGTTGGAAATCATTCGCAGAGTGTAAAGGCACAAGGGAGCTTGACTGCGAGACCTACAAGTCGAGCAGGGACGAAAGTCGGGCTTAGTGATCCGGTGGTTCCGCATGGAAGGGCCATCGCTCAACGGATAAAAGCTACCCCGGGGATAACAGGCTTATCTCCCCCAAGAGTCCACATCGACGGGGAGGTTTGGCACCTCGATGTCGGCTCATCGCATCCTGGGGCTGTAGTCGGTCCCAAGGGTTGGGCTGTTCGCCCATTAAAGCGGTACGCGAGCTGGGTTCAGAACGTCGTGAGACAGTTCGGTCCCTATCCGTCGTGGGCGTAGGAAATTTGAGAGGAGCTGTCCTTAGTACGAGAGGACCGGGATGGACGCACCGCTGGTGTACCAGTTGTCTTGCCAAAGGCATCGCTGGGTAGCTATGTGCGGAAGGGATAAGTGCTGAAAGCATCTAAGCATGAAGCCCCCCTCAAGATGAGATTTCCCTTAGTTTATCTAAATAAGATCCCTGAAAGATGATCAGGTTGATAGGTTCGAGGTGGAAGTGTGGTGACACATGGAGCTGACGAATACTAATAGATCGAAGACTTAACCAAATAGATTTAAGGTTATTACACTTCTTTATATATCTAGTTTTGAGGGTACAAATCCTTTAAAATATAGTCTGGTAATTATGGCAAGAAGGACACACCCGTTCCCATCCCGAACACGGAAGTTAAGCTTCTTAGCGCCGATGGTAGTTGGGGGCTCTCCCCCTGCAAGAGTAGGACGTTGCCAGGCTATAGGCCCCTTTTTGGGGCTATTATTTTGCTTTATTTTAATGTGGCCCGTTGGTCAAGCGGTTAAGACACCGCCCTTTCACGGCGGTAACACGGGTTCGAATCCCGTACGGGTCATCATATGGAGGATTAGCTCAGCTGGGAGAGCACCTGCCTTACAAGCAGGGGGTCGGCGGTTCGATCCCGTCATCCTCCACCATATATATGCCGGCCTAGCTCAATTGGTAGAGCACGACCGAAATAACAACTTTGAAATACAACAGCGTACAGCTTGAGTTGCTGCTTGAATAAGCAAACTGAAAGCTGGACGACCATTGCAACTAATCTCTGTTTGGGGATAATAATTTATTAATGCCGGCCTAGCTCAATTGGTAGAGCAACTGACTTGTAATCAGTAGGTTGGGGGTTCAAGTCCTCTGGCCGGCACCACTTTTAAAAAAAGTACGAGCCATTAGCTCAGTTGGTAGAGCATCTGACTTTTAATCAGAGGGTCGAAGGTTCGAGTCCTTCATGGCTCACCATTGTTTTTTGTAACGAAAAACATTTTTCATAACGCGGGTGTGGCGGAATTGGCAGACGCACCAGACTTAGGATCTGGCGCCGCAAGGCGTGGGGGTTCGACTCCCTTCACCCGCATTATAAAATAAAGTCGCGGAAGTAGTTCAGTGGTAGAACACCACCTTGCCAAGGTGGGGGTCGCGGGTTCGAATCCCGTCTTCCGCTCCAAACAACCCTTGCCGGGGTGGCGGAACTGGCAGACGCACAGGACTTAAAATCCTGCGGTAGGTGACTACCGTACCGGTTCGATTCCGGTCCTCGGCACTAGAAATTTTTACGAAGTAAAAGATTTAAGGATTTTTGCACAGCAAAAGATTCTTCCATAATAGTTATAGTAAAATACAAGTATGCGCCCGTAGCTCAATTGGATAGAGCGTTTGACTACGGATCAAAAGGTTAGGGGTTCGACTCCTCTCGGGCGCGCCATGAACGGGAAGTAGCTCAGCTTGGTAGAGCACATGGTTTGGGACCATGGGGTCGCAGGTTCGAATCCTGTCTTCCCGACCAGGAAAATTCATGGGGCCTTAGCTCAGCTGGGAGAGCGCCTGCTTTGCACGCAGGAGGTCAGCGGTTCGATCCCGCTAGGCTCCATATTAATTTTAAAATGGCGGTGTAGCTCAGCTGGCTAGAGCGTACGGTTCATACCCGTAAGGTCGGGGGTTCGATCCCCTCCGCCGCTATTAATATTTTTGGAGTAAAGGACCCTTAGCTCAGCTGGTTAGAGCAGACGGCTCATAACCGTCCGGTCGTAGGTTCGAGTCCTACAGGGTCCATTTATTTGGAGGAATACCCAAGTCCGGCTGAAGGGATCGGTCTTGAAAACCGACAGGCGGGTTACACCGCGCGGGGGTTCGAATCCCTCTTCCTCCGCCATAACTATTCCTTTAAAAAATTTTTAATAATATCGTCGCGGGGTGGAGCAACGAGCGTTACTTCATCGAACAACTACGAGTTGTACCGATTGAGCTGCTACTAGAATAAGCATACTGAAATCGGGACAGTTGATGATAAGATTGGATTAAAAAATTAATTATACTATCATCGCGGGGTGGAGCAGTCTGGTAGCTCGTCGGGCTCATAACCCGAAGGTCGCAGGTTCAAATCCTGCCTCCGCAATCATTTCAAGTATTCTTGAAAGAATTTTGGTCCGGTAGTTCAGTTGGTTAGAATGCCTGCCTGTCACGCAGGAGGTCGCGGGTTCGAGTCCCGTCCGGACCGCCATTTTATAATATGGCTCGGTAGCTCAGTCGGTAGAGCACGTCCGAATAGGCTACAAAGCAATACATCAGCGTACCAATTGAGCCACAGCTTGAATAAGCTTTCTGAAATTGGGACGATGGCGAATACAATTTTATATAGAAAATAAATATTATATTTGGCTCGGTAGCTCAGTCGGTAGAGCAATGGACTGAAAATCCATGTGTCGGCGGTTCGATTCCGTCCCGAGCCACCATTTAATGCAAATTTAATCATGTTGATATTATTCCTCTTTTGGGGGATAATAATTTATTAATGCCGGCCTAGCTCAATTGGTAGAGCAACTGACTTGTAATCAGTAGGTTGGGGGTTCAAGTCCTCTGGCCGGCACCATTTTTCATTTGTGGAGGGGTAGCGAAGTGGCTAAACGCGGCGGACTGTAAATCCGCTCCCTCAGGGTTCGGCGGTTCGAATCCGTCCCCCTCCACCATTTATGGCGGATGTGGCGAAGTGGTTAACGCATCGGATTGTGGTTCCGACATTCGTGGGTTCGATTCCCATCATCCGCCCCATTATTAATACTTATTGGGCTATAGCCAAGTGGTAAGGCAACGGACTTTGACTCCGTCACTCGTTGGTTCGAATCCAGCTAGCCCAGCCATATTTTACTTCAAGATAAGAGATCTGCGGGTGTAGTTTAGTGGTAAAACTACAGCCTTCCAAGCTGTTGTCGTGAGTTCGATTCTCATCACCCGCTCCATACATAATCACTTATAACGGGCCTATAGCTCAGCTGGTTAGAGCGCACGCCTGATAAGCGTGAGGTCGATGGTTCGAGTCCATTTAGGCCCACCATCTATAAATTTTCCTGTTCCGCAGTAGCTCAGTGGTAGAGCAATCGGCTGTTAACCGATCGGTCGTAGGTTCGAATCCTACCTGCGGAGCCATTTTTTGTATGGAGAAATACTCAAGTGGCTGAAGAGGCGCCCCTGCTAAGGGTGTAGGTCGGGTAACCGGCGCGAGGGTTCAAATCCCTCTTTCTCCGCCAGAATGAATGCGCCTTTAGCTCAGCAGGATAGAGCAACAGCCTTCTAAGCTGTGGGTCAGAGGTTCGAATCCTCTAAGGCGCGTAAAATCATAATGAAAAACCTCTACATAAAAAGTAGAGGTTTTTATTTTTCCAAAATCCTTCATAGTCTCATAGTAAAGCAAATAAAGTATTAAAAAATTTATAAAATATGTTTCATTCCTAGAGTTAAAACACATAATGAATGCAAACCCCAAAAAATGTGTCTCACGCGCCGGTCTTGAGACACATAATGAAGTCAAACCCTCAAAAATGTGTATCATCCGACGGTATTAAGACACATCTTAAATCACCGAGATTAACATAATTGTGGATAAATATAATTTTTTATATTGTAGTGAATATCCCTCCCAGCAAATTCATAAGACTTAGTATTTAAAAGGGGGGATAATGTGAATAGTAAACAAAATTATCCACATGTTTCAGCAAGAGATTCACAAATTTATCGAAAGCAAAAACATCTTATGAAGGTTTCTGGTGAAGGATTGGTGAACGCTCAACCGGATATGGCGGAGATCACATTAGGTGTAGTGACAGAAAATAAAGATGTCAGTACAGCACAGTTAGAAAATACAAGAGTAATGTCAAGAATCATTCAGGCATTTTTACAAATGGGAATAGCCAATGACGAGATAAAAACTGTTGATTACCGTATCGATGTCCAATATGAAAGTGAAAATGGAAAAATAATCAGGCAGGGTTATAAAGTTACACATCTCATTAAGGGAATAATTAAAGAGATTAATTTAACAGGGAATGTTATAGATGTAGCCGTGCAGAATGGGGCTAATATGATAGCATATATTCAATTTACATTAGCCCAACCCGAGGCATATTACCATCAAGCTTTGTCCCTAGCGTTAAAGGATGCCCAGCAAAAGGCAGCAACAATTACGAAGCAATTAGCCATATCCTTTTATCACATTCCAGTAAAAATCACTGAAATATCTTCGGCCCCCTCAACATCACCTTTCCATGTAGCGTTATTTGCAAAAAGTGAAGGAACTCCCATTCAAACAGGGCAAACTCAGATAAAAGCCATGATTGAAGCAGAATTTGCTTATTTTTCATAAGAAAGATGAAGTACTAGAAATTTTATTTCAGATAAAAAAGGATTTTCTCATGCAAAAGTTGAATTGATAATATTCTAGAGATTGGGGGTTTTTACATGAGAAAGGGAATCATTCGACCTTTAGCGATTTGTATTTTTCAAAAAGGCGATTCAATTCTAGTATCGGAAGGGATTGATCCGAAAACAGGAAATTATTTTTATCGTCCAGTTGGAGGAGGTATTGAGTATGGAGAAAGGAGTTCGGATGCAGTCATACGAGAAGTTAAGGAAGAAATTGGTGCAGACATCTGTCATTTAAAACTCTTAGGTACGTTAGAAAATATATTTACGTATGATGGTGATCTAGGTCATGAAATTGTTCAAGTATATGCAGCTGACTTTATTGATTCCTCCTATTATAATCTTTCAATATTTAAAGGAAAAGAAGATAATGGGATTGAATTTGATGTTATGTGGAAGCCTTTATCAGATTTTCAAAAGGAGTCTCGATTAGTTCCGGAAGGTCTCTTTGAATTACTAAAATCAAAAGTTTCTAAATTATCCTCCTAAACTGTTGCAAACATACGTTCTGTTTTGGTATAATTCAATTGAATATTCCAATTGGAGGAGCTATATATGATTACAGTGGATAAGGTTGAATTACAGTTTTATCAATCTGAATGGTATGACTTGATAACTGATTATCATTTACCTGAAGAACAAGTACGTTTTACTGCGTTACCAATTGAAATGCTTGAAATTTCTCATGAACGTCATCCAATCATGATTGTAAGTAATCATGTTCCTGTTGGATTTTTTGTGTTGCATACTAGTGATAGAGTGAAGGAATATACAGATAATCCGAATGCAATGCTATTAACTGCTTTTTCAGTCAATCATTCACAGCAGGGAAAAGGTTATGCTAAAAAAGGACTAGAACAATTACCGATTTTTATTAATCGAGAATTTCCCAATTGTGATGAAATTGTTTTATCGGTTAATAAACTAAATGTACATGCTCAAAAAGTGTATGAAAGAGTCGGGTATATTGATACAGGGCGTAGAAGACCTGGAAAGATGGGAGAGCAATTAATCCTAAGTCTGTCATTATAATAAAGGAAAAAAAAGGGCTGTTTCGTCTTTTCCTTATTAAACAGCCTCATCAATATTAAATATATTCTCTAATGATTAAGTCAGAATTTACCGGTTTAAGACCAAGTTCCCGGGACCAAATAGAAAGTTGCCCAATATGATGAATTTCATGTGAAATAAGGTGTCTGATAACTTTCCCATATGGAAAGGATAGCACCGAGCCATCTTTTCTTGTGATATAAAGGAGTTTATCCTCTTGTTCTTTATTCCAATTCATAAGAAAGTTTTTGGTAATCATTCTGGTAGATTGAGAGAATTCACTAACCTCCTCAAGCGTCGAGAAAGAATTAAATTCCTTTTTCAATACTGATGTTCCCTGCATTTGATGAATCCATAACTGCTCACAATCAATCACATGAAATAAAGTTTTTAAGAAACTACCCATACCACCATTACGCATGAAAGTTAATTCCTCATGAGAAATATTTTCACACCATTGAAACCAATCATCTCGAACTTGCCAATTATAATAAAACAAATCTATCATAAATGATCATTCCCAACCTAGTGAACTGTCTCTATTTTACTCAATAGATTGAAAAATTAATATATTCAATAACCATTTTTAAAAGAAACGGGTGATTTTTTTGTGCATTGAATCCGAAGTTGCAAATCAAATTTATAGAATGATGCAGCTACATGAAAATTTTTCTATGGGTTCATACGAAGAAATGAACACTATGTATGCTGATGATTTTCAGGGCATGCTGTATATTCCTCATATGGGAGAAGTAGAGCATTATAATGCAGAGCAGATAAGAGCAGGAAACAAGGAAGCTGCAGAATTCTATAAAGGAAAAAACATAAAATTTATTTATTCAGGTTTAGCAATCGTACCTCAAACAGAAACACAAGCGGCTGTTTCCTATGAGGTGATATTTAAACAAGAAGACAAGATGATGAAGGGGTTATCCTTGGAAGTTTGGCGGAAAGAATTAGATGGCAAGTGGAGAATGATACGTTGGTATGAAGAAAAGGGAAAGCTTCTGTAACTTAAAGCCCTACGCAAAAAAACTTTGTTGCTGTTTCTAATAGAGTAAAAAATCTTATTAGAATTTATAGGAATCCGTTATAGAAAGAGTACGAAAAAACTTATTTAATATTTTTTTTCATGGAGGTATTGAATGAGAAATATTCTATTTATCGCGTATCCCATGTATGCAGATTTTGAGATCGCTCATACATTGTTTTTCTTAAGAAAGGTTGGAAAAGCCAAAGTAACTACTGCAACTGTCGATGGAAAACATGTAGAAAGTGTTGGGGGATTAATTACGACACCACAAATAACATTAGCGGAAGCGAAAGTAGAGGATTATGATCTAGTACTTATCTCAGGCGGAGATGGAATTGAGACAATCATAAATGAGTCATTATTATCTGGGTTTTTACAGAATGCTCATTTAAAAGGAACTCCTATTGCAACCATATGTGCTGCTGCTACTTTACTAGGAAAGGCTGGTTTACTAAAAGGAAAAAAGTTTACCTGTACAGACAATACGTTTACTCATTTTAGTGAGGTATTCGAAGGAGCTACTTATACGGGGAACAATATTGAGGTGTTAGATAATATCATCACGGCTAAAGGCACGGCATTTGCGGAATTTACTATAGCTGTCGGCGATCAAATGAAAATGTGGAAAAATGATGCGCAAAGTAGTGATGCATTACGTTTTTGTAAAGGAGAGGTTTGACAATAACCTTACAAATAATCGAATCAAAGGTTTCATCCATTTTGCGTGTGTCGAATTGGAAGTTGTGGAGGGGATCATCATTACTATTAAGATCAGGCCTATTGATCACTTACTCAATCACGAAATATCCGATTTAATTCTAGAAAGTAAACAAGATGGTTTTCGATTTTTAAACAAACTTTTAGAAGAATATAGAAGTGGGGCGAATATTTTTAACCAACCAGGTGAAGGGATTTTTGGGGCATTTCATAAAAATGGAGAGTTAATTGGAATTGGTGGATTAACTATTGACCCTTACTCAAATGATAAAAATATTGGGCGTATAAGAAGATTTTATGTAAGCAAATCGTTTCGAAGGCAAGGGGTAGGTAATCTTCTTTTGCAAGAAATTCTAAGCTATGCGAGGGGATTTTTTAAAGTCGTTGTTCTTCGTACGGATACTTATCCAGCGGATGAATTTTATGTTTCATTTGGATTTAAAAAGACAAATACTTTTCCTCAATCGACCCACTATTTTCTATTGGATAGTAAAACGAAAAGATTGGTTGAAATATAGAAAACATTTAAATTCATAAAAGGAGAGATGAGAAGATGAAAGAATCATTAATTAGAGTAGGGACGATGTATATACCCGTATCAAATGTAGAGCAATCCACTGAATGGTATATGAATAATTTAGGGGCGGAGTTAAGTTATAAGGATCAGGACAAAGCGATATTGAACTTTGCCAATCAAAGCTTTTTTCTTGTTAATTCATTAGAAAATCAAACTGCTAATTTCATTGATTACTACGGTCATGAACGTTTTTCTGTTACTTTTGAGGTAAATGGTCTACAAGCATTGGAAACCTTACATGAATCTTTCATCCAAAAAGGAATGAAGGTGGGGGAGATTGAGGATAGAGGACATACTGGAAGGAACTTTGTGTTTTATGACCTAGATAACAATCAATTCGATGTATGGAGCGAGCTAAGTCCAGTTTACAAACAGTTTTTTCAGTTAGAAAATTCAGAAGCAACTGGTGCAACTTACACAGATGTTTGCTCGTTTTGTAATAGAAGTCGAGCGGATATCGGGGAGCTAGCAGTAGGACCTGGTGTCTCGATCTGTAAGGATTGTTTGGAATTTGCCAAGGAAGTGTTAAAATCGCATCAAAATAATTGATAAAAACTTTTTGTTTTGCTTTCTTCATTTTTTTTCGCAATTAGGATATTCTGATAAAGCATTATATATGAAGGAGGAAGAGAAATGAAAGTAGCTGATCATGTAGAAATGATTGAACTCAATATTGAAGGTTTTAAGATCAATCCAACACTTTTATGGGATGATGAAATGGCGATATTGGTGGATACAGGAATGCCAGGTCAGCTTTCAGCTATAAAGGCTGCAATGCACCAAGTGGGAGTACCTTTTGAAAAGCTGAAAGCAGTCATTTTGACACACCAGGATATTGATCATATTGGCAGTCTTCCAGAACTCCTTCAGGAATCACAAGGGAAAATTGAAGTATATGCACATGAGTTAGACAAACCCTATATCGAAGGAACTAAGCATATGATGAAGGCAGACCCTACAAAAATAAGTAAAGAGGTATGGGATACGCTTCCACCTTCGATGCAAGCTTTATATATGAATCCTCCGAAAGCGAAGGTCGACCATACTCTTGTAGATGGGCAGGAACTGTCCTTTTTTGGTGGAATTCAAGTCATTTTTACTCCTGGCCATACTCCGGGACATATTAGTTTATATCTTAATGAAAGCAAGACGCTTGTCGTGGGAGATGCAATGGTCTTAAATAATGGTGCTATCCAAGGGCCCGTTCCACGAAATACACCAGATATGGAAACGGCTATTCATTCTCTCAGTAAATTTCTAGACTATGATATTCAATCAGTTATTTGTTATCATGGCGGATATACGAATGAAAATATCAAAGAACAGATCCAAGAGATTGTTCAGAATAACTAATTTAAAAGGGACTGTCGGGCATTACCACAGTGACAGTCCTTACTGTTTTTTATACAAAGTCTACGAAACGGACTCAGTTTAGCAAGTTTTTCCTTCTCATTACCCATTTTTATTTTTTCTATTTAAGGTGAGTCTCTTAAGAAGCTACGAAGTGCAGTAGACAAGCTCTAATATATGAAAAAGGGACCACTTTCCGATTATATGAGAAAATATAAAAGTAAAATTAGTACAAAAAAAGGTTGAGACCTAAGTGAAAAGAATCCCAACCTTTTTAGATTTAAATGTGTAATTTTTTGTAAATATAATCCGCGTGTTTCTTTAACTTTTTTTCTTTACTGCCATCCAAATTTCACTATATACATTTTCCGATATACTATTGTACTCTGTAAAAGAAATTCCAGGTAGTTCTACTAATTCATAATCTGAAGAAGGCAGCCATTCAGAATAAATTTTTGCAGTAGTTTCTTGAAGTGTAGTAGGAAATGGACCTTGATTAGGGAAGATTGCCCATAAACTTTCTTCAATAGTAATTTGCTCTAAATTATCAAATGGATTTTCTTTTGTAGTTGCAAAACCAATCATATGAGTTAAAGATCCTTTTTCCTCCAGGTAGCCATCATCAAAATCATAAGACACATTCAATACTCGATGAGGATATAAATCGGCTAATTGGTGCATTTCATTTTTTTGTTGCTCGGAAATAGACTGGGCGAGTTCTAAGATAGCTTTATTCTCACCTTCGAATTGAATAGGCACTTTTTTTGAAACACCTACTATATTAAATTTCTCTTTCTTTTCGATTTTGAATTCCATAGATTTTCCTCCTTTTATATCGATATAGAATGAAAATTTGGGAAATGATTTTTGAATTTTGTTTTTAGCTACTTCTGAAGGTAAAAAACCACTCCATTCACGAAAGGCTCTTGAAAATCCTTCGATTGATTGATAGCCATATTTATAGGCAATATCTGTCACTTTTGCTCCGTTAATTAATTCAACATTTGCAACTGATAGCCTTCTGTTTTTGATATATTCACTCAATGACATTCCAGCCATATACGAAAACATTCTCTTAAAATGATAATCAGATAGTCCTACAATTTTTGATATCTCTTTACCAGAAATATCCTCTGTTAAATGCGTTTCTATATAATCCATTAAGTGATTGAATTCCTGTAACATTCATTTCCCTCCTTTACAAATACATAGTATCTTTAAAATCTAAGATTCGCTCGATATTTCTTATACGGAATTCATCGGAATCCTGCTGATTCGTCATCGTCAATTCACTAATTTTATATCATCCGATTCTTTTTCAAAATATCCTCAAATGAACACATGAATAGCATCCCACTTTTCTCGGCGTTAAGTTTTCTATGTGATTTAAACATATCGTGATGTATGAATAAACAAATGCATAAAAAGGGACAACTTACTTTGACGAGTCATCCCTTTTTTTATATCATAAAAAATTAGAATAGTCTTAAAAATGGAAGGGGGAATTCCGGTGGTTGAACAATTTTTGGATAAGGTTTGTTCGCTATTCGAGAGGCATCTAAAGTCAAATTTAATAGGAGTTTATTTACATGGATCACTAGCAATGGGGTGTTTTCAACCTCAAAAAAGTGATGTAGATATTTTAGTTATTGTGAAAGAGAAACTTTCTAAGGAGAAAAAGAAGGGGCTTATTCAAGATATTTTGCAATTGGAAGACTATAACCTAGAGATGAGTGTTTTAGTAGAAAAAGATATCATCGATTTCAAGCATCCTTCACCATTTGAGCTACATTACTCACAGGTACATAGGGATAGATATTTGCAAGATCCTGATTATCTTTGTGGGGATACCGTTGATCCGGATCTGGCAGCGCATCTTGTTGTTACATATGAAAGGGGAATATGTCTTTTAGGAAAACCAGTGAAATCTGTATTTAAGAAGATCGATCGAAGCTATTATATTCAATCAATTGTTTTTGATATTGACAATTCGGTTCAAGAAATTATCCATAATCCCGTGTACTATATACTTAATTTATGTAGAGTGCTTTATTATTTATCAGAGGGTGTAGTCTCTTCTAAAAAAGAAGGCGGTGAATGGGGAGAGAAAATGGTTCCTCATGAATATAAAGAATTAATTTCAAAGGCTCTATCTCAATATATAAATCCAAAATTTAGTGGAGTTGGAGTAAATGATAGGTTACTAAAGGAATTTGCCACGTATATGTTGCAGGAAATTAAGTCATTTGAGATTGTAGGTTGACTTGATTGACAATGGTTTATCCCTTTTTGTAAAATAGGTTTTGTAAATCGTTGATATGTCAACTAATTAGGGTGATCTATTTGAAATATGAACCATTAAATAATTTAGGTGTATTCATTCATTCGGTTGATTTAGAAATTACTAGCTTTGTGAATAAAAAGCTTGCGGATTTCCAGTTAACTTCGGAACAAAATTTAATTATGGCTATTCTTTGGGAACAAGAGGGAGTATCTCAAAATGAAATTGCCTTAAGGTTAAATAAGGATAAATCAAGTGTTGCTAGAATGATTGTTACTCTTGAAAAGAAAGGTTACATTCATCGAACAATTTGCCAAAAGGATCGACGCTCGATTGAAGTGTTTCTTACTGAAAAGGGAAAAATGCTTGGGAAAGACGTTATGCCGATTAACCAGAATATTATTAATACAATTAGTAAAGGGATGACTGAGGAAGAAGTCACTCAATTACAAAGGCTTTTGACAAAAGTTCGTGAGAATGTGGCTGAACGTTAAAATGGTTTGAGACGAATTAATAGTTGATATATCAACTATTTTAAATAATTGGAGGAAAAAGACATGAAAATAGTTGCAATCGTTGGAAGTATTCGTAAGGAATCATATAATTTAAAACTAGCAAAATATATACAAACAAGGTATGCAGAACGCTTTGAACTTGAAATACTAAATATTAAGGATCTACCACATTATGATCAAGATATTGAGATGAATCCCCCAGAGGTTGTTACTGAATTTAAAGGAAAAGTAGCTGAAGCTGATGCAGTCCTTTGGGTAACTCCTGAATTCAATTATTCTATTCCAGGTGTGTTAAAGAATGCGATTGATTGGTTATCTCGTGTGGAAAAAGTCATGATTGGGAAACCATCTTGGATCATGGGTGCAACAATGGGAGCTTTAGGTACAGTACGCGCTCAACAACATTTACGTGATATTTTATTCTGTCCAGGTGTAGGATCTCCTTTACTTCCAGGAAACGAAGTATATGTAGGTGCTGTTCATGAAAAAATTGATGAATCAGGGAATCTAACACATGAACCAACGGTTAAGTTTATTGATTTAGTTGTTGATAATTTTATCAACTGGATGAACCAACGATAATAGAGAAACACCGTTCCAATAAGGGAACGGTGTTTTTGCTCTTACATTACTTCTTTATATAAATGCTTCAAATAACGCCAACGAGCTATAAAAAAGTAAATGATCTGTGCTGATAAAAATGCAATAAAGATCATTAATGATGATTTCAATACCGAAAAGTCTACTATTCTTTGCAAGGCAAAAAAGGCAACAGAACTATGGATAAGGGCCATGACAAAAGGTAAGAAAAATAACAGTACTAACTGCCGTGAAATAATCTGTTTCATTTCTTTTCTACTCAAACCAACCTTTGAAATCATACGATATTGCTGTTCATCTCGGTTTAAATCTGCATAAAGACGGAAATAGATGAAGCTTGCTGCAAAAGTAAAGAACACGATTCCGATTAAACCACTTAATATGAATAATAGTCCATTCTCTTGCTTGGAATATAACCAGTTTAACACAAGTGCACTAAATCCATAATCATCCATCTCTTTATTTAATTTTTGTGCTACTTCCTTGGTCTTTGGCCAATCTTTTACAACGAATCTAATTTCTTTAAAGTAATAGGATTCTTCTTCCTTCTCGAGACGGGAAAACTTCTCATATATTTCATCAGCTACAACGGCTGTGTTGTCGCCAATATCAGGCAATACGATATAAGGCAATGTCTTTTTGACTGAAAATGTGGTGGAAAAATCCCCTTTTTCAACATCTAATTGTTCGATTTTTTGTCCATTAATTCTCCAAGCATTTTTCTGAGTGACAGATGTAGGTGTAAATATCGCTTCATTCTTTTTCACAGTTTCTGTCTGGTAGCCTAGTGCTTTAGCCAAAGAATTATAATCACTTAGCTTTATGAGAGTTACCCCATTTGAAGAGTAAAGGGGTGTGTAAGATCCCATTTTAAATGGAAAATCAGCTTTCTTTAGTTCTGTTTCAATCTGTTGAACCTTTTGCTTTTCAGTTTTTTCATCTGTAGATGTATAGCTGAATGCATAAGGATTGGTCATTTCGGACAAACCTGAGTTTCCTAGCGCTAAGCATGTTCCGATTCCAGTAAATGCTGATGCAGAAATGACAGCTACTAAGAAAAACATCACTGCATTATCCTTTATTCGATACATTAATTCCGAAATAGTTAACATATTTGTTTTCTTAAAAAAGAACTTTTCTTTTTTCTTTAAGTTGTGGATGGTATAGACACTGAACTGTGTAAATAAAAAGTAGGTTCCTACAATTGTTAGGGCAACTCCAGAGAGTAATAACTTAAATGAAAAAACCTGCATGATGGCAAACCAAAGGACCATCCCATATCCTAAAACAAGGCAAAGTACAGCAAGAAAGGATAGCCATGGGGAAGCCTTTGGTTCAGGCTTTGGCTTTTCTTCTGATTTTACTAGTTCCACTACTGTTCCTTTGCGAATCACTCTAGAAGTGAATAATGAAATCAAAAGAAAGAGTATGAGAAATGCTCCAGCAGTCATGAAAGCTGCTTTTAGAGGCAAGTAAAATTTCAAGCCAGCTTGAATAGCAAGAATATGTGCACAGATTATTAAAAGAAGCTTCGAAAAAACAATCCCTACAACAATTCCCACAATAATAGAGGCAAATCCAATGATCATATTTTCAACGAAAAGCAGGCGATGAAATTGCTTCCTAGACATTCCAAGAATCATTAGAATACCAAACTCTTTTTTACGTAGTTTTAAAAAGGCACTGACAGAGTAAAGCAAAAAGAAAAATGAAAAAATGAAAATAATCACTTGCGCAGTTTTAATCCCCATTGATCCTAATGAGGCAATCATTGGGCTAGTTGCTTTAAGCTCTCCTTGTAAATCAGGATGAAATAAGAGCATGGCATAGATGAAAAAGATCATGACCGAGAAAGCACTACTTAGGAAATGAGCTAAATAGGTTCGCTTATTACGGAGAACGTTATTAGTTGCGAATTGTCGCATGTTCATTTGATGTCCCCCCTAGAATTGATAGCCTTTCAATTATTTTTTGATAGAAATCAGAGCGATTATGACTCGCTTGAATTTCGTGATCGAGTTGTCCATCTTTTATAAAGATGACACGATCACAGTAGCTAGCTGCTAATGCATCATGTGTAACAAGTAACATGGTAGATTTTTCTTCGTTGTTCAGCTTTTCTAAAAGCTCCATGACATCTTTTGCCGCCTTCGAATCGAGATTTCCAGTAGGCTCATCTGCCAAAATTAGCTTCGGATGGTTGATCAAGGCACGTGCAATGGCAGTTCGTTGGGCTTGCCCACCTGATATTTCATATGTCCGTTTATTTAAAATAGCTGAAATCCCTAGCTTTTCGGCAAATGTATTCACCTTTGTATTCATTTCATTTAGATCGACGCCATCAAGTGTAAGGGGAAGAACAATATTCTCCTTTACAGTTAAAGTGGGAAGAAGATTAAATGATTGGAAGACAAAGCCCAATTCACGTCTGCGGAAAATAGCTAGTTTTTTATGGGATAATTGAAAAGGATTCTCCCCAGCAATTTGAATTTCCCCAGAGGTAGGTCGATCAATCGTTGAAATCATGTTTAATAAGGTCGTCTTTCCACTCCCAGAAGGACCCATAATTCCAACAAATTCCCCTTCGTTTATTGAAAGGTTAATTTGACGAAGAGCTTCGTAATCAATATTCCCTTTATATACTTTGCTAAGATTCTTTACAGTCAACACTTTCATCTATAATTCCTCCTTTTTTTGGTGTATGTATTAAATGATTCATACGCTATGTGTGTATTATATGTTTAATACACCATGAGGTCAACCGGAATTTTTATATTTTGGCTCTTTTCTCCAACATTGTTGCTAATTAAGTTAAGTTTGAATCAATAAGCGGTACCCAAAGAGTGAGTGTGAATCCTGTGAAGGAGGAAAGAGCGTGTGGATGGTAACGAAAGGTAGCGTTTGATTACCGAGAAGGAGGAAAGAGCGTGTGCAGGGTAACGAAAGAGCGAGTATGGTTACCGAGGATGAGGAAAACGTGTGTCCCGGGTAACGAAAGGTAGTGTTTGATTGCCGAGAAGGAGGAAAACGAGTGTCCAGGGTAACGAAAAGGAGCGTATGGTTACCGAGAAGGAGGAAAACGGTTGTCCCGGGTAACGAAAGGGAGTGTTTGGTTACCGAGAAGGAGGAAAACGGTTGTCCCGGGTAACGAAAGGGAGTGTTTGATTACCGAGAAAGAGGAAAACGCGTGTCCCTGGTAACGAAAGGTAGCGTTTAGTTACCGAAAAGGAGGAAATAGCGAGTCCAAGGTAACGAAAAGGAGCATTTGGTTACCGTAAAGCAGGAACCAGCGTGTCACGGGTAACCAAAATGAGAGTTTGATTACCCCCAAAGAGGATAAAGCGTATCCAAGGTAACGAAAGGGTGTGTTTGGTTACCAAGAAGGAAGAAAACACCGTTCCATATAGGTGCCTCCTTTCACTTCACGAGAAAAGAGCGGAAAACTTCATAAAAACCGCTAAAATCCTTTATTGGGTGTAAAATCCAGCAGTTGAGTTTTTACAAGAGTGAACAAGTTATACGAAATTTGATTGATGAATTTACAAAATTAGCAATAAAAGTCAAGAAAGGAAAGGGGATATTTAGTAATCTATGAATAAGGGAGGTGCAAAACTTGAAATACCAGCAAATTATTCAGAAAGCTATTGATTATATTGAGGAAAACTTACACCATCCGCTTTCGATTGATTTAGTAGCTAGTGTTTGTGGATTTTCAAAATTTCATTTTTTAAGAGTCTTCCAGAACGAAGTTGGTATGACGATAGGTGACTATATTCGAATAAGAAGATTGACCAATTCTGCAAGAATGTTAATAGATACGAATGAATCGATTATTAATATAGCTTTTTATTATGGCTTTGGGGCACCTGAAGCATTTACACGTGCATTTAAAAAGCTATACCATATGCCACCAGGGGAATATAGGCGAGCTATGAATATTATTTTGAATAAAAATGGAGGGGAAAACATGGAACAACAAAAACAAGAAATAAAAGGTTGGTTTCTTACAGGAACGAGTCCGCATAATTACGAGATGGGGTTAGATACAAAAAACGTCCACCAAGGAAAAGCCTCAGGATATATCCGATCAAGGTCAGTAGCAACCATTGAAGAATTTGCGACGATGATGCAGCAGTTTAAAGCAAAAAAATACATTGGACAAAGGCTTAAATTTTCTGCTTTTGTTAAATCTGAAAAGGTAGATGGATATTGCGGATTATGGATGAGAATAGACAATGCGGCGGGTGATGTAATGCAATTTGATAATATGAGTAATCGTCCGATTGTAAAGGATACCAATTGGAATCTATATTCCATTGTGCTTGATATCCCTGAAAATAGTGCAGTTATCGCTTTTGGCGTCATACTTTCTGGACGAGGTCATGTTTGGTTAGATCAATGTAAGTTTGAGGTGGTTGATGAAAAAACACCAACGACGAATATTGAAATGGCTTATGAATTGCTGGATGAACCAGTGAATTTGTCATTTGATATGTAGAGCAAAGAAAGGAATCGAGTGTTATGGAAAATTATTTTTATCATTTTAAAGCAATTCTAGCCGGCATCATGATTGCTTTATTAATTACTAGTGCCAATTATCTTCTGGGAATGTTGATCCATTTGATTACGGATAGAGGGCAAAGAGATTTTTTCTCTACAGGCTCAATGATTATTTTTACTCTCGTTTTTATCAGCAGCTATGTGTATATGCTGCAAGAATTTAAAAAATCATAAATGAATTGCGTTGCTTCATGGAGGAAGTAACGCTTTTTTTATAGAATAAGAGAATAGTACTTTTTTAAGGAGACATGAGTGTTGAAAGCAAAAAGTGTGATTTGTCATGAGTTTGGAAAACCAGAGGACGTTCTTTATGTGGTGAATAGAAGAGTTAATCCGCCAGCAGAGGGGGAAGTTCTCGTTCGGATGTTGCTGAGTCCGATTAATCCTTCCGATTTAATTCCGGTAAGAGGCTCGTATTCCCATCGTATTTCATTGCCAATGGTGCCTGGGTATGAGGGAGTAGGGGTTGTGGAGGAAGTAGGTCCATCTGTATCTCAAAATCTATTAGGGAAGCGGGTTCTCCCATTAAGAGGTGATGGGACGTGGCAGGATTTTGTAAAGGTTCCGTCCGAATGGTTGGTACCGATTCCGCCATCTATTAACGATCAAACTGCGGCCCAATTATATATCAACCCATTAACAGCTTTGGTGATTTGTCAGGAAGTTTTATGTTTGGGATCCGGGGATGTTTTACTTATGAATGCGGCTGGTTCTGCAATTGGACGGATTTTTGCTCAGCTATCGATGATATTTGGCTTTCAATTTATAGCGGTTACGAGGAATTCGAATGATACACAGGAGCTCCTTCAACTAGGTGCAGCACATGTAATCGATACATCTTGCTCCTCACTTAAGGAATCGGTAATGGAAATAACGAGTGGGCGTGGGGTGAGTGCAGCAATTGATTCAATTGGAGGTATAGAGGGTACCCAGTTAGTCGATTGTTTGCAACCTCATGGAAACTATTTAGCGATTGGGCTTTTATCGGGAATTCCGATTCAGTGGCAGGAAGTTTCAAAACGAACGGCAGTCAATGTGAAATTATTTCACCTACGCCATTGGAACAAGCAAGTATCGCCATATGATTGGCAAGAAAAATTTCATCAAATAATGAACTTCGTCAAGGAGCAACGTCTAAAAATTACAATGCCGGAAATATATTTTGATTTGTTAAACGTACGGGAAGCAGTAGGAGAAGCGGAATCTCCTAATAGGAAGGGGAAAAAAGTCTTTTTGAAAATGGGGCATGAAGATGGATCAGATGAATAAAGAAAAAATCCTTAAATATTGGGGAGTTCAAGCAGGAGAGATATCTAAACTTTCCGAGCAAGCCATTTTAGTTAAAGACATTACTAATGAAAAATATGTTTTGAAACGAAAGTTGGATATCCAAGTAGCAAGAAACGAACTTGCTATTTTACAGTATTTACAAGACTTTGATATCAGCGTTCCTACTCCCATGCTAAGTAAAAAGAATACATATATCATTGATGATGAGGGGAGGTATTTTAGTTTATATACCTATTTGCCAGGACGAGTATTTTCTGCAAGGGAAATCATTGAAAATCCACTAGTACCGCAGCATTTTGGTAGAACACTTGCAATGCTCCATCAGTTGTTAAGTGATCATCCCCTCATCAGTCAATTTCCAACTAGAGATGTATATCAATCCATCTATCATTTTGCAAGAAAGGCAATGGACAAGGTAGAAAGCCGAAGTGATCGGTTAGATCAAATTTATCAAGATTTGGAATCAGAATTTCAACTGAAAGTAAATAATCTTCCTAAACAAATTATTCACCGCGATGCCCATCTATCAAATTTTATTTATGGAGAAAAAGATTTACTAGGTGTCATCGATTATGAGCTAGCTGAGGTGAATGTAAGAATTTTTGATCTTTGCTATTGTGCGACGAGTGTTCTTAATGAGGTTTTTCATGATAAAAAATTAAGCACAGAATGGTTTCCTTTTGTAGAAAAATTAGTTGATTCCTATCATCAAAAAAATCCATTAAGTAAGTTAGAATATGACGCAATTTGGTATGTCATGCTTGCCATTCAATCGATTTTTATGGCTTATTTTGCTCAGATTCCCCATCTATTCGATCACAATCAAGCGATGTTTTTATGGCTTTTTGATAGAAAGGAACTTTTCAAAGGAAGTGTTAAACATGCTAAATAATAAAGAGGATATCCTCAAATTAATCCAAGAGGATGTATGGATGATGGATATTTTACGTGCAGTACAAACCCTTCATTTACCTGATTGGTGGGTATGTGCAGGATTTGTCCGGTCGAAGATTTGGGATACGCTTCATCATGTTAAGGATCGGACCCCATTAGCAGATGTTGATGTCATATATTTTGATCCGGAGAGGATAGATGAGCAGGAAGAAAAGAGGTTAGAAGGAAAGCTGAGGAGCTTACTTCCAGATGTACCATGGTCTGTGAAAAATGAGGCAAGGATGCACACGGTTAATGGTATTCCACCATATACTTCCTCAGTGGATGCTATAGCAAAATTTCCTGAAACAGCCACGGCTTTAGGGGTGAAGTTGGATGATGACCAGCAGCTTATTTTGGCAGCCCCTTGTGGAGTTTCGGATGTAATCAATATGTTGATCAAGCCAACTGCTTATTTTAAGGAGAATGAAGAACGAAGAAGCATTTATGAAAATAGAATTGTTGCGAAAGATTGGCAATCTGTTTGGAAGAACATTACTGTCCATCATTGGTAAAACATATTAATAGGTGTAATGGGACTTTGGATTTATAATGTTCCTATAGGAGGGATGGAACATGAATGAAAACAAAGCAATTTTCCAACGAGCAGTTAAAGACCATTGGTATGTAAACTATCAGCAAAATGGGTATCCACACGTTCAACAAGGATTTGTATTACATCCTGAACGATTAAAAGAGTTTGACCCTTTTATACTGATGGCAGATGATTGGTTTAAACGTGGTACTTTTTCAGACCATCCTCATCGAGGATTTCAAACGATTACTTATGTAATAGATGGCAGGCTGGAGCATATTGATAATGCTGGCGGCCACTCTATACTCGATGCAGGAGATGTTCAATATATGAATGCCGGCTGGGCAGCACGGCATGCAGAAGAGGCTGTAGATGATGATTTAATCCACACATTACAATTGTGGTTGAACCTACCAAAGGAGTTAAAGAATACGAAAACAACGTATCAGGATATTCGTTTAGAAGATGTACCACATGTGCCTTTTGATGGGGGAGTTGTAAAAGTCTATTCTGGTGATATCGAGGGCGTAAAGGGACCACTTGATAGTATGGTGCCAATCACTATGTCTGAAATCAATGTTGCTGCTGGAGCAACATATATACATCGTATTCCCGAAAATCATAATGCCTTTCTATATGTGTTATCTGGAGAGGTTGAATTAGGTACAAATGAAATAGCACTAGGCAAAACAGGTGTGGCAACATTTACCTTTAATGAATCCGGGCAGCAAGGTAGCGAATTAGTAATCAAGGGAAACCAACGTTCAAAGGTATTAGTCTATTCTGGGGTTCCTATAAATGAAGAGGTAGTGGCGTATGGCCCGTTTGTAATGAATACAATGGATGAGATTCGCCAAGCCTATCGCGATTTTAATGCTGGAAAGTTTGGACCACCAGCGGAGTAATGGCGGATTGTAAAAGTCCTTGTTAAATGCTATCTAAATAGAACCACTGTTTGAGAAAATAAGGGGAAGTCCCCCTTATTTTTTTTGTTTTGCATATAGAAAAAGTCCATAATCCTGCATGACGGATGTTTGCCCTAATTGCCGAAGCATCGTGGCAATGTTTCCACGATGATAGGAACCATGGGTAACAATATGTAATACAGATTCAGAAATAGACGTTTCGAGTATTCCAGCATAAGGATTATCGACGACTAGCTTCTTTTCTATATCATCTAACTGGTTCAGAAAAGCTTTGTTTTGCTCCGATAATTCCAAGTAACCTGCTTCCATATCCTCAATAGCTTTCACTTCCAGCTGTTCACCTTTTTGGAAGGCATCACTCATTGCTTCCTTCATACTCATACCCTTTATAATCTCAAACCATGCATAATCAACTTGATAAATATGTGACAGCACTTTCGCGATAGAGGAAAAGCCACTATTTGTTTCCTGATGATAAATCTCTTGAGGAAGCTCCTTCAAACGTTCAATAATCACAGCATTTGCCCAAATATGATACTCATACATTTCAATGGCAGGATGTTTCATATCATTTCTCCTTTTATTTTGATATTTATAAAAGCCTTTACAGTGGACTTTTACAGCTAATACAGTTATTACGAAGTTGATTAGGATTTCGGTGTTACCCCAATTTTGTATTCATTAATCATTCTCTAGATAGAAATATTCTTAATTGTTATTTATATTAAATAACAGTCATTAATACTCCTTTATTTCTGTATTGATAGGAGGTAATTGGTCTTTCTTTGCAGAAGTAGATAATGGGAACTGAGGGAGGAGGCTTATCTTGATCCAAGCAGTGTTATTTGATTTATTTGAAACACTTATTTCGGAATGGAGAAATGGAAAAAGAGAGAAAGGCCATATGTTCCATGAAATTGGCTTGAATGAGGAACTATTCAAAAAAGAGTGGCATAAGCGTTTAGATAAGAGAATGGATGGTACATTTTCTAATTACCGAAGCGTGTTGATTGACATTTTAAGAGCCCAAAATATGCCGATTGATCTAAAAGTGCTAGACGCTGCGCAAAAGCAAAGAGAAAGAGTAAAATCACTTCCATTTGAACAAATCAATGAGGAAATCATAGGGTGCTTGTCCGAACTTAAGCGACAAGGGATCAAAGTAGGGCTAATCAGTAATTGTACACCAGAGGAGATATCTGCATGGGAGGCATGTACACTCTCTCAGTACTTTGATGATGTCATTTTTTCCTATAAGGTGAAGTGTGCCAAACCAAACCCAGAAATCTATTTAATGGCATGCAAAAATTTAAAGGTTGAACCTGAAAAGGTTATTTTTATTGGTGACGGTGGATCAAATGAATTATTCGGTGCTGAACAAGTGGGAATGATCCCTTATCAAGCCACATGGTTTCTTTCTGAAAGTAGAAAGGAAAACATAAATATTTATCCTAAATTAACGCATCCTTCGGAATTAATTACGATCATTAGAGGTGAGGCATGAATTTATTTTGGTCAATTTTAATAGCATTTGCACTGGGAATCATTTTAGTGATGATTCCACCAGTTTATGGGGGAATCATTGCCTTTGGAATTATTGGAGGCTGTTTATTCCGTGGGATTGTTTTGCTTGAAAAACTGAATAAAAAACTGAATGTCTTAGTTCCGGATAAGAACAAGGTTACAGAAGTATATGAAAGCTATTTGGATGATAAAAAGAAAGAATTTTAAAGGGAGGCTTCTATGTACGGAGTTGTTGCGCATTTTGACGAAGAATCAGAGAGATATATTAAAGAAGTGTGGAAAGAACTTAGTGATCAAGCCATATCCACCTATGCTGAAGAAGTAATAGATAGAAGACCACATATTACATTTGCTTCTTATCAAAGGCTAGATTTAGATCGATTTATTCCTCTTCTTCAATCTTGTTATGAATCGAGTTCTAAGCTACCGATTACATTAAGTTCATTAGGAACCTTTATGAAAACAGGGATGATATTTTTAGCTCCTACACCTTCTATTGAGTTATTAGATGTGCATATGAAGCATCATCAAATGCTGGAGGAATTTAATGATCAACCGGACTCACTTTATCTCCCAAATAGATGGATTCCACATTGTAGTATTGCAAATCGATTACCTATGGATAAGTTGAAAGAAGCTTTCGAGTATTGCACTAAGCGAATGAAACCCATTGGTGCGCAAATGAGTGAGGTGGCTTTAATTAAAGTAGTGGATGAAGGTGGGGGAAGATCTAGAGTAGAAACGATAAAAGCATGTCCCCTCAGATAAAGAGGTATGATAGAATACATGAATTGCCTAGGTTAAAGGAATCATAAAATAGAGCAGAGATGACCTTGAACCTAGGGGGCTATCAGTGAACAAGAAAAAAATTATTAAGATACGAACGACATCGAAACATAAGGGGTGGAGAGGGGTATTTCATATTAATCGTACCCCGAAATATCCATGGAAAAAGGCCATTTCAGCTGCAATAACGATGGGACTCCCTTTTTTGATAGGTGCTTTATTTGGCCATATTGAATGGGGCTTGCTTGCTGGTATCGGAGGTTTTACCTCTTTATATGTTCATAATGAATCTTATAAACAAAGAGCGATTAAATTAATTATTGTCAATATTGGATTAGTAGTTTCCTTTGCTTTAGGAATTATTTGTGGTTTTTCCTTTTTGTCTACTTCCTTGATTTTAGGAATCATTAGTTTTCTGTCGACTTTTATCTGTAGTGCCTATAAGGTTCCTCCTCCATCAGGCTATTTTTTTGTCCTTGTTTGTGGAATTGGTACGGGCTTGCAGATGACTTTAACTGCAGCATTACTTCCTATTGGCATCGCATTGATGGGGGGATGTCTTGCTTGGTTGATTGGAATGTCGGAATGGTTCTTTGATAAAAAGGAAATCACTCAAACAACAAGAAATCATACGTGGAAAGCTGCCATAAAGGATTCAACTATACTATTAGCTTCAATAAGGAATGGAGCGGCTATTTTTGTTGCAACACTTTTTGCATTTGCTTTAGGATTTCACAGACCTTATTGGGTATCCATTTCATGTGCAAGTGTGCTACAAGGTGCGACGATCTCGATTATTCTCCATCGGAGTTTCCAGCGATCAATAGGAACAGCAGTAGGTGTTTTTATTGCAGGTGGAATTCTTGCCCTACAGCCCTCCTATTGGTTATTGGGGCTATGTGTCATGACATTACAATTTTTAGTAGAAATGATTATTGTTCGTAACTATGCCTTTGCCGTCGTATTCATTACTCCACTTGCCCTACTTATTGCAGAAACAGGCCGTTCCGATACCGTTATTCCTGCCCTCATAGAGGCTAGATTGCTTGAAACATTATTAGGCTGTGCAATTGGATTAGCAACCGCCTATCTTATATGGAAGCGATCAGAAAAATCGTAAAATTTCCGTAAACGTTACTAAGTGTAAAACAAGGTACCGTTTTTTCCTTGATATAGAAGGATTAGCCTATAGATGTGACGAATAGGAATAGTAAAAGGACGTGTAAGGAGTCAAGTTGATGGGGTATATCATGGAATTAAGAAAGGTAGTCGGAAGTCGTCCGCTTATTATGACAGGAGCGAATGTCATCCTTCTAAATAAACAAAATGAATTATTATTGCAGTTAAGAAAAGATAATCATTGCTGGGGGCTTCCTGGCGGATCAATGGAGCCGGGAGAATCCCTCATAGAGGTAGCGGCAAGAGAGTTACACGAAGAAACTGGGTTAAAGGCAAAAAAGCTTAGTTTATTTCAGATTTTTTCAGGCGAGGAGCTCTACTATCAATATCCACATGGTGATGAGGTTTATAATGTTGTAGCTACTTATATCTGTTCCGATTATGAAGGAGAGTTACAGGCAGATAAAGAGGAAGTGGAGGAGTTACGTTTTTATTCACTTAAGGAATTACCTGAAAAAATTAGCCCTCCTGATTGGCCGGTTGTGAAAGAGTTTTTAAAAAAGCAAACTTCAATAATCTAATAAAAAACAAGAAGGCGATTGTAAACAAAGCAATCGCCTTTTCTATTAATAATTCTAGGTAGTTAAGGATAATTTAAAGGAAAAAGAACGGAGTACACAAATGAAAAAATACAAACCTTATTTAGCAATGGCCTTAATCTTACCTATTCTCACGCTACCCTTCTTAGGAAGATCCACGTTCAAACGGTTTTATCCAAGTGTGTTATTCATATGTTCTATCGTTTTATTAGAGAGCATAGTTGCTTACAAACGAGTGTGGTGGTGGTTTTATAATAAAATTATGCCTAAGCCGATATCCGATATGTTTCTCATTATTGCAGGTCCTTTTTTTGTGGGTTCATTGTGGATACTCAAATTTACCTATGGAAAGTTTAAAAGGTATTTGGCTATCAATTTTATTATTGATACAATTTTCGTTTATATCATCATCAATCTTTTTAAGAAGATTGGTTATGGCTCCCTAGTAAGAATTAAAAGGTATCAATTTTTGTCCCTTTTTCTTTTGAAGGCGATCTTGCTCTATATGTTTCAATTCGTTAGGGAAAAAAGAGGCACGGTTTTAAGATAAAATGACTTGACTAACTATACTATAAAAAATATAATAACTTACATAAAGTAACTTAGGAGGCAGAAAATCATGATGGAATTCCATCAAGCACCTCAGACTTTCGTTAGTCAAGTTGACTTGAAGGTTTCAGATTTGGAACGTTCTCTTGCTTTTTATCAACAGATCATTGGCTTTCAAATTATTAAGCAAACAGATAAAGTTGCCTTTTTAACTGCTGATGGAAAAACACCGTTAGTAAAGATTGAGCAGCCTGATAATGTACGTGAAAAGCAATCAAGAACAACTGGACTATATCATTTTGCCATACTTTTACCGAGTCGAAAGGATTTGGGGAAGATATTACAGCATTTTCTTGAAGTTGGTTATCCGCTACAAGGGGCTTCTGATCATTTAGTCAGTGAAGCGATATATCTAGCAGATCCAGATGGAAATGGAATTGAAATTTATGCAGATCGTCCTGCCTCAACATGGGTATGGAACGATGGACAGGTCCATATGACAACTGAACCCATTGATGCACAAGGTCTTTTAGCAGAGGGACGTGGACAAAAATGGGAGGGACTCCCAAGTGGAACAACGATGGGCCATATCCATTTGCATGTTTCAGAGCTAGAAAAGGTTGAGGAATTCTATTGTAAGGGATTAGGGTTCAATATTGTCACTAGATATGGAAATCAAGCGCTTTTCCTATCTACAGGTGGCTATCATCATCATATCGGTTTAAATACTTGGAATGGAATAGGCGCACCTAAGCCTGCAGATAATAGTGTTGGACTGAAATGGTTCACATTGCAGTTTCCAAGTGAAGAAGCGAGACAACAGGTACTAGAAAATTTGCGAAGCCTGGAAGTTATGGTAAGTGAGGTAGAGGGAAGTTACTTTATCGAAGATCCTTCTGGAAATCGTATTCAGTTAAACATTTAGACACACATCAAGGAGACGATACAATGACAAACAAAGATTTTTATTCTGCTATTGAAAATAGACGTTCTTATTATGGAATCAGCAGTGAAGCGGTAGTATCTAATGAAAGAATTCAAGAAGTGATTAATCATGCGGTAAAGCATACCCCTTCATCATTTAATTCACAATCAGCAAGAGTGGTTGTGTTAACTGGTGAAAATCATACAAAACTATGGAATATTACAACAGAAACATTAAGAAAAATTGTTCCGGCTGAAAACTTTGGTTCTACACAAGACAAGATGAATGCTTTCGGTAGTGGATATGGAACAGTATTATTCTTTGAAGATAATACTGTAATCGAATCATTACAGAAGCAATTCCCATTATATGCAGAGAATTTCCCAGTTTGGTCACAACAATCAAACGGAATGCTTCAACATGTAATTTGGACTTCATTAGAGCTTGAAGGCTTTGGCGCATCATTGCAACATTATAATCCACTTATTGATGATGAAGTGAAAAAAGAGTGGAACATTCCAAGTGGATGGAAGCTAATTGCTCAAATGCCATTTGGTAAACCAACTGCACCAGCAGGTGACAAAGAATTCGCACCATTAGAAGATCGTGTGAAATTTTATAACTAATAGATAAGGAGCATACCTAACGGCTATGCTCCTTTATTTGTGAATTTTATAGTATCCACAATATAATCCACAAATCTGGATATATGCTTCAATTTTGGAAACTATTATCCACAATAGAAAGTTAATAATCCTCAAATAAACGAATAAATTATATCAATTAGGTGATATAATCCACAAAATAGAAGATCTCATCCACAAAACTGGAATAGTAGATCTTAATTTCAAATATATATCCACAAAAACAAGACCAATTAATTTTTAAAAATTGATTATCCACAAAAATTTATTACAAAAAAGAATGGACCATAATCACAAGTTTCAATTATCCACAAACTTGAAATTATCGTCCACAAATTAATGTAAATCCAGCTTATTTTGCAAATGGAACAGGTTGATAAAAATAATTTGGTTTTTTAATCTCATTTTTATACGGCTTATGAAAAATATGAGTAGTTGCAGGTGATAGAGGTGGTATGAGCCATACCCAATTTCCAGTGGGGGTTCTTCCCGCATCAACTTCATTCTCTTCAAATCGTTTAAACTGCTTTGCTGCTGTATGATGGTCCACAATACTGACACCGTCTTCTTTATATGAATGCAGTACAGCAGTATTCAATTCAAGTAATGCCCGGTCTTTCCAAAGAGAGGTATTGCTTCGCTTATTCAGACCCATTAGATCACTAATTTTGGGGAGCATATTATATCTAGATTCATCTGCAAGGTTACGCGCACCAATTTCTGTTCCCATATACCAGCCATTGAATGGGGCGGCAGAATATGTGATGCCACCAATTTCAAGACGCATACTAGAAATGATAGGAACGCCATACCATTTTAATCCTAAGTCCTCAAACCACTCTAGCTCCGGATGGCGAATAGGAACCTCAAGAATCAATTCGCTAGGAATATCAAACCATTTTGGGGAATGATGATCGATTTGAATGACTAAAGGTAATACGTCAAAAGGAGTGTGCTTACCCTCCCAACCTAAATCTTGACAAGCTTTAGTAAATGCGAGGGAATCTGGATCCCCGATTATGCCATCATCTGTTTCGTAACCTGCATAACGAATTAATTGATGATTCCAGATTCGGACAGAATGATGTTTTGTTTTCTGGTGGAAAATCGTAATCGTTGGACGAATTCGCCCCTTATTAGTTGCATACTCAATATGTTCAAGTAAAGCAGCATATATCGCTTTCTCTGTAGTTAGATGTCTTTGGTCGATGACCTGTAAATTTTCCCAAAATAGTCTGCCGATGCAATGATTACTGTTCCGCCATGCCACTTTTGCACCGTAGTCTAATTCATCATATGTATGATAATAATGCCCGCTTTCTTGAATCTCCCGTTGGATTTCATTCAGTCTTTGTTCGAGTTGATCGTCCGTTTTATTCGTTTCTTTGTAGTATGTACGAATAAATTCTTCTGCTTCTGTAAGAATATCTATGTTCAAAGTGGATCCTCCTATGATCAATCCTATTGTTTTCATCATAGAAAATCCGAATCGACAAAACAAGGGAGAATCCAAGATAGATATGATGATTTTATGTCAGAATCTCCATTCAGCTTTTATTATCTTCGTTAATCTCTTCGGCCAATGTACTTGCCACCATAATTTTTGATCACCATTCACATAGTTTCTAATTAAATCCCGTAATACATATGGTTGTAAATTTACTTTCTCTAATTCCTCTATACCACACCAAAAAAAGAGAGGTGGGGTTCACAAGATGGTGGATTAATATCAAGGGAAAGTTCACTACTTTTGACTTCAAATAGTTGATTAATTTCACAATGGAGTATTCCTTTTTTCTCCCACTTATGCTCGATTAATCCAAGAAAATGATCTGGTGTGCAATCAATACCCATTTCCTCTTGAATTTCCCTTTTTAAAGTTTCTTTGGCACTTTCTCCAAATTCGATATGACCACCAGGGAGGAAGGTGTTTGTATCCCCTTTGCTTGAGCAAGTAGTATTTTATTCTCATGGATAAAAACGGCTCGCGCTAAATGATGAAATGGATTTTGCATCGAAAAACCTCCTTAATTGTACTCTTCCATCCGGCGATTCTTCTTTCCGTGATAAAAGTCATGAAGATCCATAATTGCCTCCTTATCTAACTCGCCAATCATTTTCGTTAATTCAATTCCAAAGTCAACAAAGGCATGCCCTTGCGCAGTAAGAATATGTCCATGAACGACAAAGGGCTGGTAACGAAAATTCTCTTCTTGAAATCCTCCTAAAAACTCTCGTTGCTCCTTTGTTAAAGTTACCGTGTAAGGGATATCCTGCAAGACCTTTGATTTTGCTAGAACATATACACCACTGCAAATCGCAGCAATAATTTTACCTTGTTCAGCAAAGTTAGCAACCCAGCGAAACAATTCATGTGCTTCTGCTATAGGCTTTAAATCACCACTTGGTATGATGAGAACGTCGTAATCCGCTCCATCAATCTCTTTTAGAGTCATATCAGGATGTACATTTAGCCCTGCTTCAGACCGATACGCATGATTAGCTAAGGCAATTGTATGTAAGTCATGAGTGCTTCTTAACATTGAAATAGCTGTGCTAATTTCAAACTCACAGAATCCCTCGAAAATAAATAGTAATGCTTTTCTTTTCATTCGATCACCCCTTTATATATTTCGGTGAAGAGGGGAGAATTCCTTTTTAGAAGGGATGGTAAAAAGGGAATAGGCATAAAAAAAGAGATCTAACTCAATTATAGATCTCTAATAAGAAGAACAATTATGTATCTTTAACTTAAAGAGGTTTATCGCTCACAGGCAATTAAATCCTTATCACGGTCTAAACGTGTATTCTTATTGTAGAGCTCCTTTGAAACAAAAGGAGTATAGCGAGTTTTTCCTCCTTTGTTTTTGACTGATGCAGATTGAGCGACACCACCGCGATATACCTTATTTAACTCTGTGCAGTTTTTATAAGAAATGATTTGCGTCTTAGCTTTAGATGTATCTGATAAACCAAAGGCAAAAATTAAAATACATGCAAGAGCTAGAGAAACTAGTTTTTTCATGATTAAATCACCCCCTTATACAGATAAATATAATGAAAAGATAGAGGGGAAATCAAGTGTATTCAGAAAATTTGATAAAGTTGAGGGGTTCAAACAAGTCAACATCGTTGTATGTTGACTTGGTGTTACTATTTAAGTAATTTGGTTACCGGGAACACGTGAAATCCGCCAACCGGGTAACCAATCCCGCCGAAAGGTGACCGAGTCCGGGTGAAATCGCGGAACAGGGTAATCAACCACGCCCGAAGGTGACCGAGTCCAGGTGAAATCCCCAATAGGGTAACCAAACACGCCGAAAGGTAACCGAGTGCACGTGAAATCGCGCAATCGGGTAACCAATCAGGTCCAAAGGTGACCGAGTCCGGGTGAAATCCGCCAATAGGGTAACCAATCAAGCTCAAAGGTGACCGAATCCGGGTGAAATCCCCAAAAGGGTAAAACAAACACGCCGAAAGGTAACCGAGTCCGGGTGAAATCCGCCAACCGGGTAACCAATCAGGCCCAAAGGTGACCGAGTCGACTCGAAATCCAGCAACCGGGTAACCAATCCCGCCGAAAGGTGACCGAGTCCATGTGAAATCCGCCAAACCGGGAGTCAAGTCCTTAAAATTGTGTAAAAGTGTCTACAATGAATTTCGACATACTCAAAATAATGTTAAGTGGAATACACTTATTTCGAATTTACATTGAGGGGCGGGCATGAGAGCCTGGAGGGCAAGCCGGGGGTTGTTAAACTCCTGGCTTCCTGGCTTTACATCATGCCCGCGGAGGCTCAATGTCAATTCGAAATTTGGCCATACATCATACCTAAAACAACTGATCTTCTAATTTCTTTGGTATGGAGCATTCCCTACCTTTATTTTTTTGTTTGCTTGTTCTTCAGCAATATCCATTAAAAGTGCCCCGATTAATCTAAACGCTGACTGTGTATTAGGAAAAATCCTTATAACTTGTTCTCTTCTCCTAACCTCTTGATTTAATCGTTCCAATGAATTTGTACAGTGAATATAAAGGTGATATTTCGAAGGTTCATTTAAGTATTGAATGGCATCTTCGAAACCAACTTCCAATGTCTCTATTGCCTTTTCTAGTTTTGGATTTTCTCCAAAACTCTTTAAAAATTCCTCTTTGAATCCTCTGGCATCCTCAACTGTTACAGCTTCAAATATTCTCTTTAATCCTAGTTTCACCCCATCCATGTCTTTTTTTGGCAATTGACTAAAGATGTTGCGTTTAAAATGTACCGTGCATCGTTGCCAAGTAGTCCCCACAAATTCTTCGGCAATGGCTTTTTTTAGGCCCTTATGTGCGTCAGATATGATTAGTTTAGGGGATTGCAGACCACGAGATTGTAAGTACTGAAAAAATCTTTGCCAAGCATCATAGCTTTCAACGTGATCTACTTTTAAACCTAGGATTTCTCGACCATTATTTTCATTAATGGCAGTCGCAATATACACTGCCTTAGATACAACACGGTTATGTTCCCTTACTTTGATATACATGGCATCTGCAAAAATGTAGGGATAATACATTGTATTTAGGGGCCTATTTGCCCAGGTGTTAACAACGGGATCCAACTTTTCTGTCAGAGAAGAAACAAAAGACTTTGAAACGCTCTCTCCACATAATTGTTCAACAATATTTTTGACCTTCCGAGTAGATACTCCATTTACAACCATCTCAAGCATGGAAAGGACAAAAGCTTGGTCACACCGGGAATATCTTTCAAAAACGGATGGGGAAAATTCCCCATTACGTGTACGAGGTACCTTCAAGGTTACTTTACCAATATTCAAAAGGAGACCACGTTCATAGTAGCCATTCCGAGAGTCCTTTCGGTCAGATGTACGTTCGTAAGCCCCAGCTTGTAAATAATTATCACGTTCTTTTTCCATCACCGTATTTAACACTAGAACTACAGAGGCTTTCATAACTGCGCCTAAATCAGAATTCATTACAGCGTCTTTTAAATCTTCAATATTTAGGTTAAACTGAATTTGAGTCAAAATAATTTCCTCCTCATTGTTTTCGTCGCTGTTAACATTGTAGACAAGAGGAATTATTTTGACTCCTTTTCTTTTTACACAATTATACGGACTTAATCCAACCGGGTAACCAATCCCGCCGAAAGGTGACCGAGTCCATGTGAAATCCGCCAACCGGGTAACCAATCATGCCGAAAGGTGACCGAGTGCACGTGAAAACGCGCAACCGGGTAACCAAACACGCCGAAAGGTGACCGAGTGCACGTGAAATCGCGGAACAGGGTAATCAACCACGCCCGAAAGTGACCGAGTCCAGGTGAAATCCCCAATAGGGTAACCAAACACGCCGAAAGGTAACCGAGTCTGGGTGAAAACGCGCAACCGGGTAACCAATCATGCCGAAAGGTGACCGAGTGCACGTGAAAACGCGCAACCGGGTAACCAATCATGCCAAAAGGTGACCGAGTGCACGTGAAATCGCGGAACAGGGTAATCAACCACGCCCGAAAGTGACCGAGTCCAGGTGAAATCCCCAATAGGGTAACCAAACACGCCGAAAGGTAACCGAGTCCGGGTGAAATCGCGCAACCGGGTAACCAATCCCGCCGAAAGGTGACCGAGTGCGGGTGAAATCGCGCAACCGGGTAACCAATCAAGCTCAAAGGTGACCGAGTCCGGGTGAAATCGCGCAACCGGGTAACCAATCCCGCCGAAAGGTGACCGAGTGCGGGTGAAAACGCGCAACCGGGTAACCAATCAGACCCAAAGGTGACCGAGTCCGGGTGAAATCCGCCAACCGGGTAACCAATCAAGCTCAAAGGTGACCGAGTCCGGGTGAAATCGCGCAACCGGGTAACCAATCCCGCCGAAAGGTGACCGAGTCCATGTGAAATCGCGCAACCGGGTAACCAATCATGCCGAAAGGTGACCGAGTGCACGTGAAATCGCGCAATAGGGTAACCAATCATGTCCAAAGGTGACCGAGTCCGGGTGAAATCCGCCAACCGGGTAACCAATCAAGCTCAAAGGTGACCGAGTCCGGGTGAAATCGCGCAACCGGGTAACCAATCCCGCCGAAAGGTGACCGAGTGCGGATGAAATCGCGCAACCGGGTAACCAATCCCGCCGAAAGGTGACCGAGTGCGGATGAAATCGCGCAACCGGGTAACCAATCCCGCCGAAAGGTGACCGAATCCACTCGAAATCCGCCAACCGGGTCATTAACCCCGCGCTTTGGTTACCTCTTACTAATTAAAACTTTACCCCTAAATAACAACAATTGAGAAAAGAGCCTATATGTATAACGATCTGCAGTGTTAATTAATAAAATCCCTCGTTCTAGTACCTGCCTTGATCCGAATATCGATGGAGCTGATTTCCTGGCTAAAGCTATCATATTTCAAATGAGTAATATCAATATCCTTTTCAATTTTGATATTTGTCCGTTGATTTCCTTTTACCAGGACATCAAAGGGTCCAGCTTCTTTTAAAAGAGTTAAACCATTAGGGTAATCGCTAATTTCATGATTATAAAATTGGATTGTAAAAGGGACAGTATCATTGCTGTGGTTTTCAAAAATCAATTGACATTGGGCCTGCATGGTGTGCTTATTTTTTGTTTGGAAATGACATTGACTCAACTGTTGATCATAAGCAATAGCATAAATTCCACTGGAAAAATGTTTTTGCACGAAGTCAGTAACTGTGGGTGGGATATTTGCGATTATAATGGTTGTAAGAATGATCAATCGGTAACGGAACTTTTTTAGTGAGATCCCGAGAAGGATTAAACCTAAAAGAACCAAAAGGAATAAAACATTGGTAACATAATAGGTTTTTGCAGGGGTATACCAATTTCGGATAATTGTTTCACCTAAAGAGTAAGAGTTAGGATATGGCAGTATGAGTACAACATATAAACCCAGTAGGAAAAGAGAGAGAGAAAATAGTCTTCTATTTTTTATCATTACATCCACCTTGTTAAATGTTTGATTTTTCTGTATTATACAGTCATTATCTTCCAGTGTAAATCCTGTTTAAGTCCGTACAAAAGTAGTTCTTTTCACTCTTTCCTGGTAATAAGCTTTAAATAGGGATAAAAAGTGAAAGGAATGATTGCATGCAATTTTACTATAGAAATCAAATGCCATTACGCGTGCTTGATGAGTGCGAGTTTTGGAAGCAGCAAGAAGAAGAGCATACAGTCGTCATCCGGGAGCTTGTGAAAGATTTAGAGACTGAGTTTTTTGATGCACTTTTTGAATGGGAAACCGCGTTTCGTGAGGCACATGGTCGGGTGGTACGTTTTATTGAAACAACCATCCGCACAACGGGTACATTTACTTATGAATTATATCGGGAACTAACAAAACTCGTATCTTTTTGTTTGGAGCAAAGTGTGCAATTCATTGCTTTTTGTAATCAACTGATTCAGGAAAGTGAACCAATCGTCAACAATCCAACGGCAAAAGTAGTTATGAAGCACATTATTGATGAATCGGAGTATTTTGTAGGCATCGCCCAGGCAGTTTTATATAGTAAGTCCATATAGAGACCTAGAAGGGTCTCTTTTTTGTCCAAAACGTTTTTCTTAAGTATTATTCATACAGAATCGTACATAGTAAAAATGGGAACATCTAAATAAAGGAGATAGACTATGGTAGGACTTATTACTGCAATTATTATTTTTAATTTTATTGCATTTAAAGTAGCAGCAAAAAAACTATCAACTAATCGAATTGTGCACATTATCGCATTTACCCTCGTATTGCAAACAATTTTCGATCTATATATTGAATTTAAATACCATGGGTATTGGTATTTTACCAAGGGGATTGAGTATTCAGGATTGCTTGCTCATCTCCTTGTAGTTCCGCCTGTAAATGTATTGTTTATAAAATGGTATCCACATCATGCGAAATGGTGGAAAGTATTTCTATATTATCTAGTATGGGAAATTGGAACTTTAGGATATGAATTTTTAGCTCTTCTCCCAGAGCCATGGGGATATTTTCATTATGGCTGGTGGAATATCGGATATTCCATTATTCTCAATCCGATCTTATTGATCCTATTATATTTATATTACAAGTGGATAGTAAAAATAGAAAAAAGTGCATGTAATCATTATGAAAGAGGCTTATTATGAAGAAAAACTCACTGATATATGCGATCTTAACATTTCTACATCTTGTATTAGTGATTATTACCTTTGTGAAAAAATGGGATAAAAAACCTTGGATTCTGCTCTTTTCAAGCATTGGACAAGCCTATGTTTTCGAATATTTCGTACTTAATATATTGAAGAGTTATAAGTATTATCCAAAGGTTTTTAGCAATAAATGGCAAGATACGATTTTAGGGGCGATTATCTCTCAAGCATTTACAGTCCCGATTATGGCAACAGCCCTTGCTTTGTTTCAAAAAAAATGGACATGGAGTCTCGGAGCAACATTTTTATATGCTGGAATTGAATGGTTATTTATCCGATTAGGCTTATTCAAGAAAAACTGGTGGAAGACAATCTACACGCTTATATCTTTACCTTTTTTCTTTTGGGTTGTAAAAAAGTGGTCACTACTTCTTGAGGGAAAACCAGAAAAATGGACAGCGCGAATAACTGTTCTTCTAATCTTCTGGGTGAATTATTTGAATACAAATTTCGTATTAGTGGCTATCTCAAAAAAGTTTTTAATCCGAATAAAATGGAGCAAAAAGTACTATCAGCATTTTATCATTGCACCAGCATATTTTATGATCCAGTCTGTGATTGCTTATGTTGCATTGCTAACTAAAAAATGGGCACTAGGACTAGGAACCCTCCACCTAATGGATCAATTATTATATCGTCTCAACTGGATAAAAGCCAAAAGATGGACTGTTTATTGTATGATCCCACTCCATTTAGCAAACCTGTTATTAGTAAAATTATTTAAAAAACAAATGGAGTCAGGCCAAGAAGGCACCTGACTCCATTTGTTAATATGGTATCAGTAAACATGATAGGATGTTTGACTGGATGTGATTTCTGCGCAGATCAGTCCAAAATAAGTTGGAACCTCATAGGAATAAAGGTGAATATTGCGGGCTTCCTTTGGAATAGCACCTGCTAAAATGAGTGTTTGCCAAATTCCATCGGGTTTGGCGGCATCAATATATTCTTGATCAAACTCGGCCATTTTTTCGAGCTCATTGGAGCGAATAAATCCAACAACCTCTTCATCAAGTAGTGCTGCAGCGGGGTCAAAGCCGTATGGACCACGCTCATCATGGGCATGTGCCCAGTCGCAGCTTGCAATTAGAGCGACACGTTTGTTCGATTTTTGGACTACCTGATTCATCATTTGGCCAAGCTTAATATGTGTTTCAAATGATAAGTCTCTTGATGGATTGATAACAACAATTGGTACATCTGGCATAAAAGATAAAGGAACAATTGCACCCCAATCGAGTGGCAAGCAGGAAATGGGGCCAGCGGCTGTTCCGTAATTAATAGAGGCAATAGGAATGTTGTGCTCCTTTGCTTCTTTTGTAATGGCAAGTGCTAGATCACGATCGACATACCGTTCAAGCTCGTAAAATCCATCATTCTCTTCAACAAATCCATACATTTTTTCACTATTAGATACTGAAAAATACCCATCAATTCTTGTGCCATGAGGTGTAAGAACAATAATCGTGTCTGGCTTAGCATCATGCATTTTATGACCGAGCTTCATCATACTATCTCTTGTTAGCCTCATTCTTTCTGGTTTCGTACCACCTAATTCAGGTATGATTTCACCACCATGAGGGGCAATACAAGCAAACACAAAAGGATTCATCCTCATCACTCTTTCAGTAACATATTTTACAAATCTATTCGACAACATTAGCCGAGACTCCTTTAAATAGTAGGGAAAAATCAATTTGATGTTAAAGGGAGTTCCATAAAGAATGTGGTTCCTCTTCCTAACATGCTTTCTACGTGGATTTTCCCATCATGCAATTCGATAATCTTTTTCGTAATAGCCAGTCCTAAACCACTACTTCCTTCTTTTCGAATCCGCGATTTATCTGCTTTATAAAAGCGTTGAAAAATATGTGGAAGATCCTCTTTTGAAATGCCAATTCCTGTATCCGATATCTCGATATAACATTTTTCATTATCTGAACGGATATTTATTGAAATCGTACCTCCGGTTTCGCTAAATTTAATACTATTTGTAATCAGATTCGTCCAAGCCTGTTGAAGCAGCTTCTGATCGGCATGAATAAAAACAGATGGAAGTTCCATATCAATGGCTATGTCTTTTTCTCTCCAGCTCCATTCTGTCATAAACAGCACCTGCTTGATTTGTTGGGAAAGATCGAACCTATCCTTTTCAACAATTCCTTCCTCTTTATCTAAAGATGCAAGGGTAAGTAACTGTTTACTTAATTGTGATAAACGACGACTTTCATCCTCGATGATTGAAAGATAGTGCTTTCTCTTTTCCTCCGTAATAGTTTCTAGTTGTAATGTTTGTGAGAAACCCTGAATCGAGGCAAGGGGTGATTGAATTTCATGCGATACATTAGAAACAAACTCCTGGCGCATGGCTTCCAGCTGCTCCAAGCTCTTGGTCATTAAGGAAAAATGACTTGCAAGCTGTCCGATTTCATCGCGCCGATGCACTTGTAATTGAATATTATAATTTCCTTTTGCAATCTTCTTGGTGGCCTCTGTTAATTTACTGATTGGCTTTACAATATATCTAGTGCTAATCACGACAAAAATCACACTAAGTAGAATAGTAAAAGTTAGTAAAATGGCAAAAAAGATCCGCATTTCTCCAAACTGGACTTCAAGATTTGGGCGAATAAAAAGGGCATGAGGAGCTCCGTCAACGATTACAGGAACCCCAATTGTATTCTTTAAGACATTATCAAAAAAACCCGTCACGAACAGTTTAGAAGGAAATTGATTGATTCCATGATATGTTTTACCACTAACTACATCCTGAATAATATTTTGATCCAATTCTTTTTTTCGAAAATCACCACCATAGAAGGTCCCATTTCCATCAGAAGCGACTAAATACATTTGATATCCTAACTGGCTGATATGGGACAAATATTGGTTTATATCTATACTGGAATGGTTCTGATAATAGGATTGAATATCCTTAGCCATTCTCGTTACCTTTTCATCATTATGAGGCTTTAAATAAAAATGATAGTAAGCATTGGAGAGGAAAAAGGAAAGTAGACTGCTGAATATCATCACAACGATTGTCGTGACGACGATTCGTAAATAAAGTGTTTTCACTGCTTGGCGACCTCCAGTTTATATCCGACACCACGTACCGTTTTAATACTAAAGTCATTCATATGATTCTTAAAGCGTTCTCGTAGCCGTTTAATATGAACATCTACTGTCCGCTCATCCCCTTCAAAATCATGTCCCCATATAAGCTGAATTAATTCGTCGCGTGTAAATATTCGGTCAGGATAACTTGCGAGTTGTGCCAATAACTCAAATTCCTTCATCGGCAACATCAGCTGTTTTTTGTTGCAATGCACTTCATAGCTTTTACGATCAATAACAATATTATTTAGTGTGATTTTTTCGGAATTCACCATTTGAAATCGACGTAATAATGCTTTCATACGAAACAGCAATTCCTTTGGCTCAAACGGTTTGGTTAAATAATCATCTGTACCAACTGAAAAACCCTTTTCTTTATCCTCTAGTTGATCCTTCGCTGTTAGTAGAATAACAGGGAAATCATAGTATTTCCTAATCTCTTCAGTTAACTGCCATCCATCTTTATGGGGCATCATCACGTCAACTACCGCTAAGTGAATCTGTTGTTTAGTGAGTAATTGTGATGCCTCATTTCCGTCCGTTGCTTCAAAAACAAAGTATCCTTCCGATTGCAGCGTATGTCTTAAAAGCTCGCGAATATGAGAATCATCATCCACAATTAAAATATTTAACATTTACTAAGCACCTACCAGTGTATGTATTCAATAGTTTCATTTTGGCTGATTGTTGTCAGGATATCAAATGAAAAAAACATAAAAATAGGTCAGACCCCACAACACAATTGTGTGGAGTCTGACCCCAATTAGACTACCTATTAGCTGACTTCTTGCTTATCTTCGGTTTTCTTTTCAACCCAGTAATCTGCATTCTTGATGCCAAGTGGCTCAGGATCGAAAACTGGATCTTTTCCTTCTCGTTTTTGCCGTTCATAATCCTTCAAGGCGACGAGAGCAGGCTTCATTAGGATCAATATGGCGATAATGTTTAGCCATACCATAATTCCTAGTCCTGTATCACCAAACGCCCATGCCACTTCAGATGTTTTGACACAGCCATAGAACACTGCTGCCATACTAACAATTTTAATGGCTAAAATAGCCCAACGATTATTTTTTCCACGCGTTAGATAAGCAACATTTGTTTCTGACATATAGTAATAGGCCATAATAGTTGTAAAGGCAAAAAAGAATAAAGAAATAGCGACAAATCCAGAACCAAATCCCGGTAATACACTTTCTACAGCGGCCTGTGTGTATTGTGGACCAGGATCAGCTGTTCCCATTTTATTAGCAAGATAGGTTCCATCAGGAGCCTTTGTACTATACATACCAGTAAATAGAATCATAAATGCAGTTGCTGAACAAACAAACCAAGTATCAATATAGACAGAAAATGCTTGCACAAGACCTTGCTTGGCAGGGTGAGAAACTTCGGCAGCACCTGCAGCATGGGCACCTGTTCCTTGTCCCGCTTCATTTGAGTAGATTCCTCGTTTAACGCCCCAGGAAATCGCAGAACCAATTATTCCCCCAAATGTAGCTTCAGCACCGAACGCACTTTTAAAAATAAGAGCAAATACCGCAGGAATTTCTGAAAAGTTCATAAGAATAATAATTAATGCCACAATAATATAACCGAGAGCCATGAAAGGAACGACAAATTGAGCAACACCCGCAATCCTTTTGACTCCACCAAAAATGATAATTCCGAGTAATACAGCAATAATCGTTGCCGTTAGAATTTTATTCATCCCGAATGCATTATTAAGTCCTTCAGCAATCGCGTTGGCTTGTACACCAGGCATTAGAAAGGTTAATGAAATAATAGTTGCAACAGCAAATACGATTCCATACCATCTCATACCAGTCCCTTTTTCAATATAATAGGCTGGTCCTCCACGATACTCACCATCTTGTTTTACCTTATAGATTTGAGCAAGAGTAGATTCAACATAAGCTGTAGCAGCGCCAACAAAGGCAATCAGCCACATCCAAAAAACGGCACCAGGTCCTCCTAACCCTATAGCGGTAGCAACACCGGCAATATTTCCGGTACCGACACGCCCAGATAAAGCCACAGATAAAGCCTGGAATGATGAAATTCCTGCATCCGAGCTTTTTCCTTTAAACATTTGCCTTAACATATCTGGAATTAGCCGCAATTGTAAAAAACGGGTCGCAAATGAAAAAAACAACCCAACTACAATACAAATAATAATTAACGGCGGACTCCAAAGTACTTCATTTAACCATCCGACAAATTTATCCATCCTCATCCCCCTTGAGTATTTTTAGAGGAGTAATTCCCCATGACATAAATTATATGGGAATTGAATAAATAGAACAATCTAAAAATTGAAAGTATTCAATATATTGCAGGTTAAAAATTGGAATGCGGCTAGAAAAGGATAATGGGGAAACTAATTTTGAAAAATTGATCTAGCAAAGGAGGTACTTTGATGAAGGCTGTAACTTATCAAGGAATTAAAGATGTAAAGGTGAAGGATGTTCCGGAACCGACTATTCATAAAGACGATGACATCATTGTCAAGATTACAAGTACAGCAATTTGTGGTTCCGATCTTCATCTAGTTCATGGGATGATGCCCAATATGCCACATAATTTTATTATCGGTCATGAACCAATGGGGATTGTAGAAGAGGTAGGACCGGCTGTAAACAAACTCAAAAAAGGGGACAGGGTAATTGTTCCTTTTAATATCTCCTGTGGGCAGTGTTGGTTTTGTCAGCATGATTTAGAAAGTCAGTGTGATCAATCAAACCCACATGGTGAAGCAGGAGGGTACTTCGGATATTCAGATACTTTTGGGGGCTACCCAGGAGGTCAAGCAGAATATCTTAGGGTACCATTTGGAAACTTTACTCCTTTCCTCGTTCCTGAAGATTGCGAGCTTGAGGATGAAAAAATTTTATTCCTGTCCGATATTATCCCTACGGCCTATTGGGGAGTGGACTCGGCAGGTGTCAAAGAAGGAGATACGGTTATCGTTTTAGGGTGTGGTCCTGTTGGACTGTTAACTCAGAAGTTTGCTTGGATGAAAGGAGCAAAAAGAGTCATAGCCGTCGACTACATTCACTATCGCTTGGAGCATGCTAAGAAAACAAATCATGTAGAAATAGTTGATTTTAGTAAAATAGAGAACACAGGTGATTATTTAAAGGAGTTAACAAAAGGAGGAGCCGATGTCGTTATTGACTGTGTTGGCCTGGACGGAAAAAAGACAGTTCTTGAGGCAATTGGATCCGCATTAAAGCTACAAGGGGGAGCGATGGGGGCAATTGTTATGGCATCGCAATGTGTAAGAAAAGGTGGAACTGTTCAATTAGTAGGGGTATATGGGACACGTTATAACCAATTCCCATTAGGTGATTTTTTTGCAAGAAATATTACTTTAAAAATGGGACAGGCACCCGTTATTCACTACATCCCAGAGCTATATCAACATATTACTAAAGGAACATTTGATCCAACGGACATCATCACCCATCGATTACCACTCGATCAAGCAGAATATGGCTACTCTGTCTTTGACGAAAAAGAAGACAATTGTATTAAAGTAGTACTTAAACCCTAACACGAGATGAAGGCAGGTTGCTAGTGTAAAAGCCTAACTGCCGGCTTTTACACCTAGCCGCTCTTCTCTCGTTGAAATCAAATGCTTGGGAAAAGAACCTTGTGTCAGACACTGAATCATTTAACTTCGATGGCAAATGCATAGAAGGCATCACCATGTGATAAATTCTTATCTTTTTTATCCATCCACCATACTCCATAGGAATAATAATAAATTCCTTTTTGAGTAGGTGCGGTAAATTGATTGTTTTTAACCGGAATTTCCAGCTCCGCGTTCTTATTGATTTGTACAACATGAAATTGATTAGGCTGTGGATTATAATCCATTACAAATTGTATGGTTTCCCCAGGTTTGGTGTGTATGGGTTTTTGATCTTTTAGAAGCTCTACAGGACCTGCTGTATCCACACAAACTCCTTTATTGTTTGAAGACCAACAATATGTCCCCAATTTCGTCTTGTAGTTTTTTTCTCCTATATGAATCGAGGCACTTGGTGGCTGTGCATCCTTATGTTTTGATTCTTCACTCGAGCATCCTGCTAAACTAAATAACAATATTAAAAGTAGACCCATTCTCATCATCATCTGTGTTTTTTATCCCCCTTTACAAATTCAGACGTTCTTTCACCGGAAGAAGTTACAGTGAATCTGTCGCGTTTTTACAATACAGTTTTGTTTAAATGATTTAAATTTTTAAGTATGAACAAACTGTAAGGGGGATAAAAGGAATGTATCATACAATTGATGAATTTATTTTAGAATGGAAAGCAGAATCAGCAGCTACAAGCCACTTATTGGATGTGCTAACGGATGAGTCATTGCAGCAGTCCATAACACCAGGACACCGTACATTAGGACAGATTGCTTGGCATCTAGTCTGGGTTATTGGAAGTTTGTCAAGCGCTGAGCTTCAATTCGAAAAACCGGATGGGGAAGAAAGAGCACCCTCGTCTGCAAAAAAAATCGCAGATGAATATAAGAAGGTATCACAGGCATTGGTCGATGCAGTGGAAACACAATGGAAGGATGTTGACTTGCAAAGTTCCCAGGAAGTCAATGGGGAGGAATGGTCTAAGGCGAAATCATTGCATCTGTTGGTGCAGCATGAAGTCCATCATCGCGGACAGCTGACCGTGCTCATGCGTCAAGCGGGATTACGACCGCCTGGCATATATGGTCCCACATTTGATGATTGGAAGGATAAAGGACAAACTCCATATATTTAAATGGATTTATTAGCACTATTAAGAGGAAAAGTGTACGTGATTCAAAGCTAGCTACCAACCTACACAAATTGAGTGTTCCCGCTACGACGCGTAACTGGAAAACGATAAATAAGCTAGTTACTATGGCGAAAGAAATGGAAGGATCGGGTTATTGATTTAACTCCATTTTTAAAGCAGCAAATGATAGAATCCCTAATCCCCAGTACATTTTTGAATGAATTGGGGATTATTTTACGCTTTATTAACTTTCCATCGAAAGAAATGAAACTTCTTGGATGGTGGTACGTAATTTTAAATGAAGGCTGTTTAGTAAAAAGCTTAACAGTCGGCTTCTACACCCAATAAAGGATTCAGCCGTGTTCAGCATTAGTTATTTCATTAGCAGTAATGGTTTAGAAAAGAGCCTTAATAAAAGACAAAGGAGGGAAGAGATGAAAAAAAAGTGTTTTGGCTTCATTTTATCTTGTTTTTTACTCATTAGTTTAATGGGATGTAGTAAAGCTACGGTAAAGGAGCAGAATGTTGAAAAGTTTATTAAGCAATATAAAATCGAACAGTATACAGTTACAGACCCCAATTCTCCTCCAGATGTATCCAACATCGAAGAAAAAGTAAGTAAGTACCTATCTAAAGACCTTCAAGAAAAGCATCATTTAAATCGTTTATTTCAAATAGCTCCTGAAATCTCAAAAAAAACCAAGAAAAGTATCGAACTAGAAGATGTAGAATTAAAAAAAGTAAATGAGAATAATGATGGAACAATCAATTATCATTACACATTAAAAATTAAATTTTATGATGAAAAAGCTTCAAATGTAGTAGAAAAAAAGGGGAATTTAACCATTTCGAAAAATGATGAACTAAAAATCATCCAAGAGAATGAGGAACGAGATACGAAAATTGGAAATGAAATTTTTTAGTGAAAAGAATAGAACAAAAAGACGAGATGATCATTTTGTCTCGTCTATATTTGGTAAACGATCTAATGTTCATCCATTTTTTGTCTCTGCTTTATTATATTGACTTTCGGATATACTCCTCAGGGGAACGCCCAACAATGCTTTTAAAATCTCGTATAAAATGACTTTGATCATAATAACCTAAGTCAGCTACTAATTGCTGCCATGGTTGAGGGTGACCATTTGAAAGCTGATCTGCTACCTCAAGAAGCCTGTATCGTCGGATCACCCACTTTGGGCTAATACCTACATATTTTTTAAATAATCTTTGGAGTGTTCGTACCGAGAGATGAAAATGTTCAGAAATATCCTCTACTGTATTGATCAGTGGATCAGATTTCATTTTTTCGATAATCGCGTGAATTTGGAGAAGTGTTTCATCTTTGTTAGGTATTATGGAAAAAAGGAATGATTCCGCAAGATTAATCATTTCTTTTTGATCAGTAAGGGAAAAGATACCACTCTCTAATTCATTCATAACCTCGCCAAAAATATCCTGAGAAGGGATGGCTTGTCCTGTAAAATGATCCATTGACATTTGGACGAAAGGATAAAAAGCACCAGGACGAAACTTGATCCCAAAAACAGTACCTTTTTCTTCGAGAAGAATTGAAAATTTTTCCATGACTACACCGTAAATAGAAGATTGGTTCTTCTCGAATACAAGATGTACAGAAGGTTGTGGGAGATTTTCGGACAGATAAGGTTTCTGTCCCCTTAAATCCCAATTTACCATCCAATAATGTTCGATAAATAGATTAAGCTCTGGTGAAGGTGGATACAAATCAAGTGAAAAATGTTCTTTTCCCGTCTGTACATTAAGCAACCCACTTGGTTTTTGATTATTCGTTTCCAACAATATTCACCTCTTATGAGTGTCGGCACCATTATGCAGATAAGTTACATGCATAAATGGTACCAGACACCTATTGCAATTCTAAGTGCTTCTTTAACCGGCTTTGTACATTTTGAATTTCCTCTTTAGGTACAATAAAGTAGTAAATTCCATCAATCTTTGTCCCTTGCCCTGTTAGTTGAAAGGGCTCAATTTTTTCACGTGCATCTTTATAATACTTTTGAATAGACTTCATCTCATCAAAAGTAATATTTGTTTCTACGTTTTTTCCTAGGGCTTTAAACACATCATTGAATCTAGTTAAGGATGTAAAGCTCGCTCCTTTACTAATTACACCTTGGATGACCTGGCGTTGTCGTTCCTGGCGGCCAAAATCTCCGCGAGGATCTTCTTTTCTCATGCGGACAAAGGAAAGAGCCTCCTTGCCATCTAAGTGTATTTGCCCTTTCTTAAAATGGTTGCCTTCATAGCTGAAATTTAAATCATTATTTACAGTAATTCCATTGAGTGCATCAACTATATCTTTAAAGCCTTCCATATTCACCTTAATATAATAATCAATCGGTATATCTAGAAATTTTTCTACTGTATCCATGGACATTTCCACACCACCAAATGCATAGGCATGGTTAATCTTATCCTCTTTTCCCTTTCCAACGATTTCTACCCGTGTATCACGAGGGATGCTGAGCATTTGCACGGATTTGAACGTCGGATTCGGATTAACCGTAAGAACAATCATTGTATCTGATCGTCCGCGATCACCCTTTCGTTCATCAACACCAAGCATTAGAACAGAGAAAGGGTCTTGCCTTTGAAATGTAATTTCCTCCACCCGAGTACTTTCTCGTTTAATAGGGGTGTGCATAGTATTTACTGCCTTCGTTAGAGAATGGTAAATGGAGTAAGCGTATGCTCCAGCTCCAACTAGTAATAACAGCAAAACAACTCCAACGATTATCCATCTTTTCTTTTTTCTTTTCTGTTTTGCCCGATCTGAACGCATGACGCATTCCTCCAAAGGGATTATTTTCTGTTTTCTATCGTAAGATTACCGAATAATCTGTCAATTGTGTATGAAATTTTTTTTGCAAGCGTTTAAGGCAAGAATCGATGCAACACTTTATACGAAACGAGCCATAATAAAAAGGGAAAAAGTTATTAGTGTATATCACCATTCATTCATTGACAATAACCAAAATACATACCATAATTGGTATAGACAACTATATAAAAAGTATCAAGATAAATTTATTATTTCCTAAAATACACGGAAAATGAGGTGATTGCATTGGAACAAAAAGTGGTAATCAATGCAAAAATTTATACTGGTGAAGGAATCATAGACAATGGATTTTTACGTATCGCAGGGGAAAAAATCTTAGAAACTGGATCGATGAATGACTATCAATCGAATCAAAATATAGAAGAGATCGATGCTTCAGGCAAATTAGTGATTCCAGGGATGATTGATGTACATATCCATGGTGGCTATGGAGTCGATGTCATGGATGCGGATCCTGAAAAACTTGTTTTCCTGAGTGAACAACTGCTTAAGGAAGGAGTTACCTCTTTCTTTGCAACAACGATTACTCAAGATTATCCAGCGATTGAAGCGGCACTTAAGTCAGTAAAAGTAGCGAAAGAGTCCGGCAGAACGACGATTGAAGGGGTTCATTTAGAAGGACCTTTTATTTCTGAAAAAAGAGCAGGTGCGCAACCTCTTGAATTTATCTCAGACCCAGACATCGAATTATTTTTAAAATGGCATCATGCATCAGGGGAGCAAATCAAATTGGTTACGTATGCACCTGAAAAAAATGGTGCACGTGAGTTTGAAAACATCATGATCGAAAATGGAATTGTACCATCAATGGGACATACGGATGCTGTGCGCGCAGAGCTTCTAGAGAGTAAGACGACCCATGCTACTCATTTATACAATGGAATGCGCGGGCTTCATCATCGTGAAGCAGGTGTTGCAGGGCATGCATTATTATCTTCACATATTCAAGCAGAGATTATTGGAGACGGGATTCATATTCATCCCGATATGGTCAATTTAACATACAAAATAAAAGGGGCTAAGGGAATTGTCCTTATCTCAGACGCAATGAGAGCAAAAGGCCTGCCAGACGGGGAATCAGAGCTTGGCGGACAAAAGGTAATCGTAAAAGACGGTGAGTGTCGCTTGGAAAATGGCTCTCTTGCAGGCAGCATATTAACGATGGATCAAGCATTCCGCAACATTATTCAATTTACTGGCTGCTCAATTGAAGAGGCTGTTCAAATGAGCTCTGGCAATCAAGCGAAGGAATTCGGACTCCAACATAAAGGGTTTCTGAAAAAAGGTATGGATGCGGATTTCGTAATCATGAATCAAAATTTACAAGTAGAAGAAACCTATCATTTAGGAAAACAATATAGAAGAGGGGAATAATCATGGAACTTTTAACTTTTACAACAGTTGATGATGCAGCAGCAAAAGCATTTGATATAATAAAAGAAGGAATTGAAAAAGGCAGCATTCGTACTTTAGGTCTTGCCACTGGTGGAACACCATTGAAATTTTATGAGAAATTTCGTCAATCTAAGCTAGATGTATCAAATATTTCTACAGTCAATCTTGACGAGTATGTTGGACTAAAGGCAACAGATGAACATAGCTATCATAGCTATATGAACACAGAATTATTTTCTCACATGAATTTTAAAGAATCATTTTTACCGAATGGGATGGCAGAGGACCTAGAGAAAGAATGCTTACATTATGAATCCATTCTGCAAGATCATCCAGTGGACGTTCAGATCCTAGGGATTGGCGAAAATGGACATATCGGCTTTAATGAACCAGGCACTTCCTTTGATTCATTAACACATGTCGTGGAATTGACAGAATCCACTCGTGAAGCAAATAAACGCTTTTTTGAGAAAGAAGAAGATGTTCCGACCCATGCTCTTTCAATGGGGATTCAATCCATTATGGCAGCAAAAAAAATCATCCTATTAGCTTTCGGAGCTAACAAAGCTGAAGCAGTGAAAAGAATGCTCGAGGGATCAGTTGATGAAAGCTGTCCGGCATCTGTTCTGCAAAAGCACCCAAATGTGGTTGTCCTTGCAGATACTGAAGCAGCATCATTATTAAAGGCTCTTTGTTAATAGCTTGGTGAGAATCGGGCCCTTCTTTCTTGAAGTAACCTAATAAAAAAGTGGGGAATACCAGTGATAAATAAAGAATCACCGATTCCGATTTATTATCAAATTCAAGAACATATAAGAAAAAACATCAAGCAACAAAAATGGAAAAAAGGCGAGGCCATTCCATCTGAGCGAATTTTAACGGAGCAATTCGAAGTCAGTCGAATGACCATTCGGCAGGCAGTACAAGGCCTTGTTGATGAAGGAATTCTCACTCGTAAACGAGGCAGTGGAACCTATGTTAGTAATGAAAAGGTCGAACAGCCACTAAAGGTAATCACCAGTTTTACTAAGCTAATGGAACAACGAGGGAAGAAAGCGGCCAGTAATATTACGGATTTCTATATTAGAAAGCCAACTGAAACAGAGGCACATCAGTTGAACATTGATGCTGATACAGATGTCTATCATATTGAACGAATTCGTTTGGGCGATGAAATCCCGATTGCGATTGAAACCTCAATTGTTCCAGTAAAATTGGCTGAAGGGCTAACAAAAGAGGATATTCAGCAATCACTCTATGAATTCATCGAAGTGAAAAAAGGCTACCCATTGGGAGATGCGAAGCAATCAATCGAGGCCATTGCCGCAAATAAACAAACGGCAAGTCAATTAGACATCCCAGTTGATTCCCCAATCCTGCAAATAGAGCGTGTCGCCTACCTAAAAAACGGCGTTCCCCTCGAATACGTCCGTTCACAGTATGCCGGTAGCCGATTTAAATTTTACCTATGATTAGAAGATGTACCTTAGGATTTATTCTTGAGGTACATTTTTTTGGGTTAAGTGGGGGATGTGTGCTAAACATGGGTTTTTAGGGAAGAATGTGTGCTCAGAGGCTATTCTTGAGACAGATTATCAAAGGTAAAGGTCAAAAATGTGTGTCAGAGGGCATGCATGAGACAGATTATCATGGGGATAAGTGAAAAATGTGTGTCAGAGGCTGTGCTTGAGACAGATTATCATGGGGATAAGTGAAAAATGTGTGTCAGAGGCCATGCTTGAGACAGATTATCAAAGGTAAAAAGCAAAAATGTGTGTCAGAAGCCATGCCTGAGACAGATTATCATGGGTAAAGGTCAAAAATGTGTGTCAGAAGCCATGCCTGAGACAGATTATCATGGGGAGAAGCGAAAAATGTGTGTCAGAGGCCATGCCTGAGACAGATTATCATGGGGAGAAGCGAAAAATGTGTGTCAGAAGCCATGCCTGAGACAGATTATCATGGGGAGAAGCGAAAAATGTGTGTCAGGAGCCATGCCTGAGACAGATTATCAAAGGTCAAAAGCAAAAATGTGTATCAGAAGCCGTACTTGAGACAGATTTTTAAAGGTAACAGCGAAAAATGTGTGTCAGAGGTCATACTTGAAGCTGATATTCATCCACACAAACTAGAATGTACATGAGACCCAATCAATAAGATAGATTTTATTAAACTATATACAAAAAAATGTACCTCAGATTCCATCCCTGAGATACATTCATCCAATTAACGACTAGCTCCTATTCAACTTGCCACAAAAGGGTTGAATTTGCGCTCGATGATGATTAAATCTTCCACTTTTCCGAGTCCTTTTGCAAGTAAACCAAATGTAAGGCATCGTATAAAATGTTTGATATTGATGCGTCGCGTCATGGAAATTAGATCCTTTTCTGATGGTAATTCAATGCGTTCAAGCCATTCACATAAAGTTGAAAATGGAACCTTACCCGATTCTACCATGGCAATGATAGGAATCGTGATTCGTTCATCCTCTTCCGCATCATATACGTGGGGAGCTCCTTCGATCAAGTGTAAAAGGCCTTCCCAAAGCTTGGCGCATTCATCTAGTCCAGTAAAGCGATGGCGAACACATTCATCAATAGCATCTGATATATGTGCTGGTCCATGCGCCCAACCTTTTCCTTCCACATAAGAACGATAATCCTTTTCCAAACGGCAATATAAACCGATTCTCTCGAACGCTTGAAAAAATGCAGTTTCACTTAAAAATTCTTCCCGATTATCACGGATTAAAATAAGCGCAATAAGTAAGGAGGAAAACGTACGCGTAAATACATGATCCGATTCAGCATCGTCAATTTTATCAAATAGCATTTCGTCTGAGATCGCTTGCTCGAGAATGACAGACAATTGCGAACCAGTTAAAAAATTTTTCTTAACCAACCAATTTGCTAGAATACGATAACCCAACTCATCCCTTAGTTCTGCATCCGTAGATCCAAGGACACCAATCACTTGCTGTACGGATTCAAATTCATCTAGCCCCTTAGGTAGGGCATAGTCATGACGAATAATTTCATATAGCTGTTCTTTTAACAATATAATAACCTCCTGATGTTACTTAAGATCGCTAGGTATGCATCCTTCCTTTGAGACATCAATCTTCCAAGTAAGGATGGTTGTGCTATCTCTAACATGATGATCTTGAATAGTGTGAAACAGCGAATGAACCATATATTCGCAGGATAACTCGGTACCACTATGAAAGATTTTATCTGGCGTTGAAAAAGGATCACCTGGACATTCTACTAACCCATCTGTTGTTAAAAAGAGGTGATTTGAACCTTTTCGTAATTCTCTCGTTCCAGTGCTATAGCATGGGACATCCAATTCAAATGTATTGACTTGACCAACCCACTCATAAAAATGCCTTTGGTTCAGTTGGTATTGACCTAATGTGGCAAGTTCGGGATGATGTAAGTAAAGCAGGCAATCTCCAATAGAAAACCACCACACGAATTGAGCTTTACGTACAACAATTAAACAAGCAGTCTCACCTTTTACCTCACGACAAGCTTGCAGGCATTCTTCCCCCTGAAAAATATGTAGAATCTTATGTTCTAGTACTTTATTAAAATCTTTCTTAACCGCAGGGACTAAAACATCCACAATCTCCGCTTTCTTATTGGTGAATGTTTCAATAACCAACTCGGCACTTTCAGCAGAATAGTGGGCATCAAGGATCATTGCAAATTCCCAATCATTCTCTTCATCTACCCAAACGAGGCAGCCATCCTCGTTTTTATTTGAACCAGATGAGGAATTTCCCCCGAAACGCCCTACCGTAATAGGACCTACATTGTTGATAGTTGGTTTATCGACAAAGTTCCTTTCGCTTCCTACCCAATTAAATTGCTTCATCATCATTCTCCAAGAGATCGTTTTTGATTCGTTCACAAAGCTCAGATACTAATTGCTGATCTCCCATCGGAGCATCCGGCCAATCATGAACAGACATCGGTCCCCAATACTCCATCGGTGTGTTCGGATATCGGGGGACAAGATGCATGTGGAGATGAGGGACAGAATTTCCTGATACGAGGGAATAAATATGTTCTGCATTTTCCGTACGTAATAAAGCCTTACTCACTCTTGCTATGATCACTCCAAAAGCTTTCGCCTCATCCATATTCATATCACCAAGTGTAGGCACATGTCTTTTTAAATCAATCATAATATGGCCTAAATAGCAGGGTTCTCCACCATGATCGATATGACCGACATATACATATTTATCCTCGTAAATTGTCTTTCCAGCTGTTTGTATGGTTCCAGCATGCTTATCACAAATGAAACAATTCTTATCCAATATCCTCACTCCAACTTCTTATTTTCGGAATTATAACACAATTCGCAGCGGTTTCCTATATTATTACAGCAAACATTTATTTTCAGCCTAACATGACATTTCCCGGGAAAGTATGTAGAAGATTGGCAGATAGTTAAATGAGGATATCTAATGAAAAAACCTTGTGAGACTCTGGGAAAGAGTGGTCACAAGGTTTAAAAATAATAAGGTATAATTGCAAGAATCCAAACTAATTTATAATATATAATCTCTTAAATCCATCAAAATGTGCCTTCCAATAGGAGTTATCTAATGATGAAATTTGTACACCGTTATCACTTGCATGAATAAATTGATTATTTCCTATGTATATTCCTAAATGGGATATGCCTTTCTTGTACGTATCAGCAAAGAAGACTAAGTCGCCAAGCTGTGGTGTATTTATATAATATGAACGTCCGTAATATCCTTCGCTTGATGTACGTGGAATTTGAACTCCAGCTTGATTAAACGCATAATAAATGAATCCGCTGCAATCGAATCCAGAAGGATCAGCTCCAGCCCAAACATATGGAGTACCTAAGTATTTATTCGCCACATCAATTAGTTTTTGACTTGAGTAACCTGTTGATGATGACCCATTATTTGGTGAAGTGATTTGATTCGAATTTGAATTAGTAATGAGTGTTTGTCCTACGTAGATTAGATCAGATGTTAAAGAGTTTAGTTTTTTCAATTCTTCAATGGTCATTCCAAATTCTAAGCTGATTTTTCCTAAAGTATCGCCTGCCTTTACGGTGTAGGTTGGGGCAGCTGGATTGACATCGCTTGCATTTGAAGTGGAATTTGAACCTGAATTTGAAACGGTTGATTGAGATACCTTCAACGTATCACCAGGGTAGATCAAATAAGAATTAAGATTATTCCATGTTTGAAGTTGAGCTAAAGTGATATTATGTAGGCTTGCAATTTTGGATAAGGTGTCGCCTGCTTTAACGACATATGTTTTTACTTGATTCTGATCAGAAACAGTTGGTTTGGAAACACTTTGCGATTGATTAGGTTTGGAACTGCTAGTAGATACGATTAAGGACTGATTAAGTAGAATATTATCCGACTTTAATTGATTCCATTCTTTTAACTTTGCTACAGATGTCCCGTATTTATTAGCAATTTTCCATAAGGTATCGCCCTTTTGAACCTTGTATGTATCTGCATATACAAATGCTTGCGGAGCAAGGGCGGTTGTAAGAATCGTGGTTGCAGCAACCGACACTAATGGTTTTTTCACAGCGTATTTCCCCTTCTTTCTCTATTATGTCTACTATTCTAGCAAATTTCGCGACCAAGGTACTACTAATTTTTAGAAAATATGAGAAAAGTCCTATCAAATAAAAATACATAGATAATTTTCTTCATGGATGATAGAGAGAATGAGTATAATAGAATTACGAAAAAATAAGGAGGTCTTTTTTTTGAAAAAAGCTATCTTTTTTATTTTGCTTTCATTATTCGTATTAGCTGCTTGTGAAAAAGAGCCGACACCTAATGAGAGATTCAATGAATATGTAAAGCTTTGGGAAAAAAATAATTTTGAGAAAATGTATTCAGATTATCTTTCATCTCATTCAAAGAAAGAATATAAATCGAAAGACTTTGTTGATAGATATCCGAAAATCTATAAGGATCTTGAGATTAAGGATGTAAAGATTACTTTTAAAAAGTTAAAGGAAGAGGACTATAAAAAGAAAGATAAGGTCTCCGTTCCAGTCAAACTATCGTTTCAAACGATGGCAGGCGCTGTAAATTATGAAGAAAAAGTGACGCTGAAAAAAGAGGAAAAAGATGATCAAGCCAATTGGTATATTGATTGGAAACCAAATTTAATTTTACCAGGACTTGAAAAGGGAGATAAAATTGTACCTGAAACGATTAGTCCGCAAAGGGGAGAAATCCGTGATCGTAACGGAAGTGGCTTAGCGATTAATGGAGAAATCTATGAGGTAGGAATTGTCCCAGAAAAAATGGGTGGTCAGGATGCAGAAGTGAAAAGCCAACTGGCTTCACTATTAAATATGTCTGTAGAGGAAATTGATAACAAGCTAAATGCTGGTTGGGTGAAACCGAACTTGTTTGTGCCAATTAAAAAGATTTCATCAGAGAATGAAGCCTTATTACAAAAATTATGGGCGCTACCGGGAGTAGATAAACAAGATACTTCGGGAAGAGTGTATCCATTCGGAGAAGCAGCTGCCCATTTAGTTGGCTATGTTGGTCCCATTACTGCAGAGGAATTAGAGAAGCAGAAAGGGAAAGGGTACACCGCGAACAGTGTTATTGGAAAACGTGGCTTAGAGCAATTATTTGAAGAGGATTTACGTGGAAAAGCCGGAGAAAAAATTTCGATTATCAAGTCGGATGGATCGGACGAAGTAATTGCTGAAGAAGAAGTGCAAAACGGGAAAAATATTTCCGTAACGATTGATGGGGAGCTACAAAGCAGAATTTATAATGAAATGAAAGGAAATGCAGGTACAGCTGCTGCCATTCATCCATTAACTGGGGAAGTCCTATCATTGGTAAGTTCTCCATCCTTTGATCCGAATGCATTTGCTTTAGGACTATCAGGTGAAGAATATTCGAAGCTTGAAAAAGATCCATTACAGCCTTTAATTAACCGCTTCGCCCTGTCTTATGCACCGGGTTCAGCCATTAAGCCAATCACGGGCGCAATTGCCTTGCAAAATGGAACCTTGAAAACGACGGATACGAAAACGATTAGCGGCAAAACATGGGGAAAAGGTGGAAGCTGGGGTGGATACGAAATTAGTCGTGTCCATGCAACATCTGGCCCGATCAACATGGAAACCGCACTAATGTATTCGGATAATATTTTCTTTGCCCAGGCAGCACTCGATATGGGCGGAGATAAATTTGTGAAAGGATTAAAGAATTTCGGATTTGCTGAAGAAATTCCTTTTACCTATCCTTTGAAAAAATCACAAATCTCATCGGATGGAACATTGAAGGACGGAGGAATTTTGCTTGCGGATACTGGCTATGGCCAAGGACAAATGCTTACCAATATCCTGCAGCTTGCAACTGCCTATACCCCATTTTTAAATGGAGGAGACATGCTGAAACCATATCTTTTAGTAGATGAAAAGAATACAGGAATCTGGAAGGAAAAAATCATTAGTCCAGAAAACGCACAAGCCGTCTCCAAAATGATGCGACAAGTAATCGCAGATCCACGTGGAACGGGGCATCGAGCAAACCTTCCAAACGTTGAACTAGCTGGAAAAACAGGAACAGCAGAACTAAAAAGCTCTAAAGAAGATAAAAACGGAAAAGAAAACGGCGTCTTCGTCGCATACGACTCCAAAAACAAAGACCTCCTCATCGCCCTCCTCATCGAAGGAGTTCAAAAAGGCGGAGGCAGTAAAATCGTTGTAGAAAAAGTAGCAAATATCTTCAAATAGAGGGACAGCGGGTCGGTTCTCTCGTCCCCTTTGTGGGGACGAAAGAACCGACTTTTTTGTGTGTGGTGGGACAGGGGGACGGTTCTCTTGTCCCTTAGTGGGAGGAAAGAACCGACCTCTTTTGTGTGAGTGGGATTTAGAATTTGCGCGAAACAACATCAGATTCGTGCGAAAGAATTTAGAACTCGTGCGAATGTTCCTCAACTTCGTGCGAAAGAACCGATATTGTGTGAATCACCCTCCGATTCGTGCGAAAGAACATCAAATTCGTGCAAATCATCCCCAATTCGCGCGAAAGAGACCAGAATTTGCGCGAATCAACATCAAATTCGTGCGAAAAGGATACGAAAACGTGCGAATGTCCTCAAATTCGTGCGAAAGAATCGAGATTGTGTAAATGGCCTCAAATTCGTGCGAAAGAACCGAAATCGTGCAAATCATCCTCAATTCGCGCGAAAGAGACCAGAATTTGCGCGAATCAACATCAAATTCGCGCGAAAAGGGATCCCAACTCCTACAAATCCCCCTCAAACTTCGGGCAACGGAATCGAAAATTCACCCAAACTTCTCCTCATCCCCAACGAAATCCAAATACTAAACTCACTCCCATCCACACTCAAAGAAAATGAATGATTTTCCACACTTTGGCACATTCTATAAATCCAGTTGAATTTTTTTCCTGGAATGGGGTGTGCTCGGTATGAAGAGGAAAATCGTAGTTACATTGGTTTTGGTGATTGAAATGGTTGTGCTTTTTTCTGTGATGCCATATGGTGCTGCGGAGGAAAGTACATTAGCCCCTGTTCAGTTAAGGATTCTTGAGACAACGGATTTGCATGGTCGGATGATGAATTTCGATTATGAGGAGAATAGATATACAGATGAATTTGGGCTGGTGCGGACGGCTAGCTTGATTAATAATGCTAGGGCTGAGGTACCGAATACGCTTTTATTTGATGTCGGTGATTTATTGCAAGGGAATGAGCTTGCTGAATTTGCTGCCAAAAAGGGGAAGGTGGAAGAGGGGAATGTACATCCCGTTTTTAAAGCGATGAACCTCCTTCATTATGATGCTGCGACATTTGGAAACCATGATTTCCACTACGGGTTTGATTTTCTGCATCATTCAATTTCAGGTGCGAATTTTCCTTATGTAAACGCGAATATCTTTATCAATGATTATAATAATACTGATTTTGATGATGTGAATTTTTATGAACCGTATGTCATTCTTCGGAAGAAAGTGGTGGATGCATTTGGCATTAAGCATCCGGTGAATATCGGGGTCATTGGTTTTGTCACACCTAAGGTGATGCAGTGGGAAAAGAAAAGCTTAGAAGGGATGGTCAAGGTTAAGGATATTGTCTCCACAGCCGAGTATTTCATTCCGAGAATGAAGGAGGAGGGGGCAGACATCATCATTGCACTCGCACATTCCGGACTTGACGCTACAAAGAACGAACAAGATGAAGTGTATCCGCTGAGTAAAATTGAGGGCATTGATGTTATCCTCTTTGGCCATCGACATGTCGTTTTTCCAGATCAATCGAGGTTCAAGAACATTGAAGGTGTAGACAATAAAGCAGGTACGATTAATGGAGTAGCAGGAGTAGAGGCAGGTAGCTGGGGGAATTACCTCGGAATCGTTGACCTCATTATTGAGCAGCAGGAAGGTAGATGGAGAGTCACTCAGTCAAAATCAAAGGCAGTCCCCATTGTGAAAACTATCAAGAAAAAAAAGAAAGCTACTGTTAGTAGTGATAAGTCCATTGTAGATGCCGTACGAGAAGATCATGAGAAAACGATCGAATATTATCAGAAGAAAACAGCAAGAAAAAAAAGAAAGTAACTTATTTGGAAAGGTTACTTTCTTTTTTGCATGCTCTGCCTATTGAGGTGTTTCAGTCTTTACACTCTCCGTAGTTGCCGGTAGCTCTAAATGTTCTTTTAGACGATTGGAAACTGCTTGGCGTTCCTCCTCTGGTACAAGATAGTACCAAACTCCGTCGATCATTTTGCCGTCACCGTTAATTTGGAATTGTTTAATATTATGTCGAAGATCCTTATATTTACTTTGGATATCTACCATATCGTCTAATGTTAAATTCGTTTTTAAATTTTTCGAAACTGCATCAAGGATGTCATCATATGTCCAAAGAGAGGAGATGCTGGCACCTTTTTCAAGGATAGAATCAATAATTTGACGCTGACGCATTTGACGACCGAAATCACCACGTGGATCATCATGACGCATACGCGAATACTTTAATGCCTGACTACCATTTAAATGCAAATCACCAACAGCAAATGTTTCTTTCCCTGCTGTAAATTCTAAGTCGTTTTTGACGTCGACTCCGCCTACAGCATTCACGACATCTTTAAATCCTTGCATATTGACCATCACATAATAATCAATTGGAATACCTAGAAATTTCTCTACGGTATCCATCGACATCTCAACATCACCAAAGGCATAGGCATGATTGATTTTATCTGTAGTGCCTTTACCAACAATTTCAGTTCGTGTATCCCGAGGGATACTTAACATTTCAACAGACTTTTTATTTGGGTTGACGGTAAGAACGATAATCGTGTCAGATCGTCCTTTATCATTTTTCCGTTTATCGACTCCTAGTAATAGTACGGAAAATGGATCACGTTCCTTTAGGGTAACTTCCTTTTCACGTTTCACTGGTTGCTCACGCTTCACGACTGGTTGATGAATTTTCTTAGCTGTCTGATTGATGTTGTGATACACCGAATAGGCGAAGGCGCCGCCACCTAAAATAAACACTCCTAAAATACTTAAAACGATGATTAATATTTTTTTCTTCTTACTTTTCTTTTCTTCCATAAATGTTTCCCTTTCTATGAATATTTGCCATACAAGGTCAAATGTATACGAAAAACGCCTGTTCAAGGCTAGTGTTCGTGATGAATTAGAACGGCTATGTAAATAAAGGGTTAAATTTAAATGTTTTCCATATATTTAAATCTATGTAACTAGGTCATTCGTACACTTTAGACCACTAGTCCTACTACACAAGAATAGCAGAAATAACCAAATGCGGAAAGAAGAAATCGAATCGAGTCGGATATTAAGGAAAATATGTCGAAAATGATGATCCTACTATATATATAAAATATGTTATTCTTAAATTAGCAGAATATTAATACAACTAGAGTAAGAAAAAATTATCAAACTTAAGGGGGAGCAGAATTGATCAAAAGAAGTGCAGCAATATTATTAATCTTTCTTTTAGCATTTTCTAGCACAGCATTAGGTGCAAGTCCAAAGGTGGCTTCACCGCAAACGGGAAAAATCAAAGCAAGCAATAATGAAAATGTTCGGGTCATTATTGAACTAAAAGATGATCCCAAAATTAATATCGCTACAGAAAAGGGCATGAAATTTAGCGAATTAAATGAAAAAACAAAAGAAGAGTTAGAAAATGACGCAATTAAGAGTCAGAATAAAGTGAAGACTCAAATTAGTGAGCAAAAAGTTAACGCCAAATTTCTACATAATTTTACAACAGTCGTCAATGGCTTTAGTGCAGAAATTAAGCAAGGCGATATTGCAAAAGTAGAAAAAATTCCGAACGTAAAAAGAGTCCAAGTAGTTCATAAGTATGATATGCCAAAAGTTCAACCAGAAATGAAATATAGTAAAGAGCTTGTACAGGCTCAAAAGGCATGGAGAACAACTGGATTTAAAGGTCAAGGTATGATCGTTGGAATTATCGATACAGGCATTGACTATAATCATAAAGATATGAAACTATCAGATGATGCTTCCGCAACACTCACAAAGGATGGAGTGACGAAGCTTAAGCTAGCGAATAATCTTCCAGGAAAATACTATACGGCGAAGGTACCATATGGCTATAACTATATGGATAAAAACAGCGATATCATTGATAGTACCGCAGGAGCATCCATGCATGGAATGCACGTAGCGGGTACAGTTGCAGCAAATGGTGACGAGGAAAATGGTGGAATTCAAGGGATCGCACCTGAAGCACAGCTACTTGCATTAAAGGTGTTTGGAAATGATCCTGAAATGAAGAGTACGTATAGTGATGTATATGTAAAAGCGATTGATGACGCGATCAAGCTTGGAGCGGATGTCCTTAATATGAGCTTAGGATCGACTGCAGGATTTGTCGCCGCTGATGATCCAGAACAGGAAGCTATCAAGCGCGCAACAGATAGTGGAATTCTTATGTCAATCTCTGCTGGGAACTCAGCACTTTTAGGAGATGGATATAGTACTCCATTTGCATCCAACCCAGATTATGGGGTGGTCGGTTCACCAGGTCTAGCAACTGAATCACTTCAGGTTGCAGCCTATGAAAATACAAATATGGATGTCGATGCATTATCATATACCGTTGATGGACAGGATCCGGTAAATGCCGCCTTTTTATCAGCTGGAAGTACTCATCCGAAAGACTATACGCAAAAAAGCTTTGAAATCCTAGATGCAGGATTAGGAAAAGCAGAAGAATTTGCAGGTAAGGATTTTAAAGGAAAATACGCTCTCGTTCAACGTGGAGAGATTGCTTTTACAGATAAAGCATTAAACGCTCAAGCAGCAGGAGCCATCGGGGTCATCATCTACAATAATTCCGATGGGATTGTGAATATGGCAACTGATGCTAAGATTACCATTCCTTATTTGTTCATGTTAAAGAGTGATGGGGATAACATCAAAGCGGCTTTAGCTGGTGGCAAAAAAGTAACTCTTGATTTTAAAGGGGAGCAGCAGACAATTACGAATCCTGATGCAGGAAAAATGAGTGCGTTCTCCTCATGGGGATTAACACCAAGCCTTGATTTCAAACCAGAAATCACTGCACCAGGTGGACAAATTTTATCAACATTAAACAATAATAAGTATGGATTGATGAGTGGAACATCGATGGCAGCGCCGCATGTTTCAGGTGGAGCAGCACTTGTACTTGAACGTGTTCGCAATCAGTTAAATGGGACGATGAAAAATGCTGAGCGTGTGAAGCTAGCAAAAAATCTTTTAATGAATACAGCATCACCAGTTACATTAAATGATGTGTTCGTCTCTCCAAGACGTCAAGGTGCAGGCTTAATGCAGTTAAATGCTGCACTAACAACACCAGTGACTGTCACTGATTCGATAACAAATGAAGCAAAAGTAGCTTTAAAAGAAGTAAAATCTGATTTCGTCACATTCGAATTAACAGCTAAAAACTTAACAGATAAAGAAGTAACGTATGAGGCACATGCAAATGCCCAAACAGATAAAACTGTCTCTAAAGACAATCAATTATTCGTTCAACCAAATACACAAGGCTCACGTGATTTAGTAAAAGCAGGCCTTGCGTATGTAACGGTGAACGGTAAAGAAACGTCCACTATTAACATTCCAGCAAATAGCACAGCGAAAGTAGAAGTGAGAGTAAGTGTAGTAAAAGGAGATGCTGATTTAAGTAAGCAATTCCCTAATGGATATTGGTTAGAAGGATTTGTTACATTCACAGATCCATCTGATAAAAATCCAGAATTAACTGTTCCATATACTGGATTTAAAGGGAAATGGGATTCAGCACCGATCTTTGATCAGCCATCTTGGGAAGCTCGCTCATTCTATGGCGTGACAGGTGTGACTACATCCATTGACGATGATTTCGATTTCATCGGAGTCAATCCAAGAACAGGTAAAGTTGATCCGAATACAATTGCATTTTCTCCAGATGGAGATGGTGTCCAAGATAATGCTGTACCAATCCTATCCTTCTTAAGAAATGCAAAAGAAGTAAAATATGTTGTATTAGATAAGGATCGTAAAGAAATTCGCACGCTCCGTACAGATAAGAATGTTCGCAAGGATGGCTATGATTCAGGACAATCCACTCAATTCCATTTAGATATCGAAACTGGCTGGGATGGGAAAATCAATGGCCAAGTAGCGAAGGAAGGCCAATATTATCTAGCTGTTACTGGCGTCATCGACTATCCAGAAGCTCAACCACAAACCATTGTATTACCGGTTAAAGTCGATGTAACAAAGCCAAAGCTAGAAGCAAGCTTTAATAGTGAAACGCAAACAGTATCAGTGCAAGCATCTGATAACCAAGGCGGAAGCGGATTAGCTTATTGGGATGTACTTGTGGATGGAAAATCAGTAACGAATGAAGCTTATTATTCAATGGATGATCACAAGCATACATTGGAAAAAATCGTAGCGCCAGATCAAGAGTTAAAGGTGGTTGCCTACGATAATGCAGGAAATAAGACTGAGCAGGTTATCACTTACGGCACTGACGTTACAAAGCCTGCGATCCATTTACTGACACCTGAATTTATGGACGCCTTAAATACGAAAGAAGTTGAATTCTCCGGTTATGTCACAGACAAATCAAAAGTAACTTCTTTAAAAATTGGTGACCAAAAGGTTGATTTAAAAGAAACAGAAGCAAATAAATACGAATTTAGCACCACTTTAAAAGTGAAAAAGGATGGAATCTACGAAACGAAATTAATCGCGTATGATGCAAGTGGCAACTTCCACGAAATTAATCGTCCATATATCGTTGATACCACTGCACCTAAGCTAAAGGTTAAAGGCACAAAGGCGACTGTTGATAAAGACACAGATAAAGTAAGAGTATCCTTAGATGTCCAAGATAATTTCGACGATATCCGTGTTTATGTCAATGACAGTGAAATCTTTGCGCAGGAACTGAAGGAACCATATCAAATGCGTGCATTCAATAAAACGATTGAATATGATGTAAATCTAAACGAAGGTGAAAATACGTTTGTCTTCAAAGTAGTAGATATTGCCGGAAATGAAACAACGAAGGAAGTAAAAATTAAAAGAGGAAAATAAAAATGATCAAATAACGAGGATGCCCAACATAAGGGTAGCCTCGTTATTTTTTTTAATCATAGTTTTCAATTACCATACATAAACTCTAGTAAACTTCATATTAATTAGGGAGGAACAAGCCCTAAATAAATTTTTATTGACGGCTATAGATTATTACCATAATCTACTAATATATTATTTTCCATGCTTCGACAAAAACAAAAGAGATAAAATAAAGGGGAGAAATTTCTCATGAAAAAAATTTCAATGATTCTACTTCTGAGTCTTATTTGTGCATTAGGCTTCTTCAGTGGAAAAGCTGAAGCGAGCTCAACAGGGCCAGCTTCCATCGTCATAAATGATGAATTGATAAAATTTAAAGATGTTAAACCATTTATGTCAAATAACGTAACCTACGTCCCAATTCGTCTCTTTTCTCAATCATTAGGAGTCGATGTGAACTGGGATCAGCAAAAGCAGATAGCTATTTTGACGAAAGCATCAAGAAAACTATCCCTTGATCTGAAGCAAAATATGATCATAACGGAATCTGGTGGAAAGCAGAAGGTATCACTCCATCTTGTAAATAATCAAATGGTTGCACCATACCGATTTATCGGTGAATATTTCGGTTACCAAGTTGAATATGTACAAAAAGGATCTTTTGCTAGAATTACAGATAAAAACGCAAAATTAACAAATGAACAAATCTATGAAAAATATAAAAAGGAACTAACAAAGACAACAACAAAACCAGGGAAGGTCGCTTACCTCACCTTTGATGATGGACCAAATGCACATACCGAAAGAATCCTGAATATTTTAAAAAAATATGATGCCAAGGCAACCTTTTTCATGCTAAATGACAATATGGCCGCGCACCAAACCGTTGTCAAAGAAATGGTTAGCGAAGGACATGGAGTTGGCTGTCACGGGGTGACCCATGATCAACAAAAATTTTACCGTTCCCCAGCCTCAGCAGTTGGTGAAATGAATACATGTTTAAGTACATTAGCAAAAATTACAGGACAGCACTCTACTGTTATCCGAGTTCCATATGGCAGCAAACCATATATGACCACAAACTACCGCAAGGCGATGGATGCAAAAGGCTACCAAATGTGGGATTGGAATGTTGATAGTCTAGACTGGAAACTATTAAACGGACCAAAAACAGCTAATTATACAATCAATCAAATTAAAGCCCTACAAAAGAGTGGAACCTCACCATTAATCCTGTTCCACGACAAAGCAACAACTGCAGACGCTCTACCTGCCGTCCTCAGCTACTTAAAGGAAAACGGATATGAGCTATTGCCAATTACCAATGATATTGAGGCGTATAACTTCTGGGATCGGAGGAAGATTTAAGAGAGCAGTAGTAGTTGGTGGAGCGATCGTAGATTCATTTAAGATAGCGGAAAAACAGAATGTGAATTAGTAGAATCCAGAGAGACAACGTTGAAACATTCAAAAATTCCGTAGAAACCGGGTTGAATAGTTATATATAACGTAGAAATACGAAATAATAAAAGAGGGGATACGGTTATCCTCTCTTATTTGATATTTGAATAGTTTGAACAATGTTTTATAATAGAACTAAATATACAAGAAGAGAGTTGAGTAAGAATGGATACTCAAGTAACAACAAAATTTAAAATAGTGAAGCCTGCTAGTGAAGTATTCGAGGCAATCGTAGATCCCGAAAAAATAGGAAACTTCTGGTTCTCCTCCAGTTCGGAAAGATGGGAGCAAGGCAAAAATATTACATTAAGATATGATGAATACAATGCAGAGGGGAAAATCCATGTGGTAGAAGTTGAGGAAAATAAGAAAATCGTGTTTTCCTGGGGACCTGAAGATCAAGAAACGATCGTTACTATCTTATTTGTAGAGTTAGATCAGGCAAGTACCCGTATAGAAGTAACTGAATCAGGCTTTAATGAGGATGATCCTGAAATCGTGAACACGATGTTAGGGCAAAAGGAAGGCTGGGTCTTTGCGTTAACCTGCTTAAAGGCGTACTTAGAAAACGGGATTACAACTTTGAGAGGTTCATTTATTCATTAGTTGCATGGTTAAGTCAATGCTATGATAATCATCATTTCAATCAAAGCAAAAAAAATGTAAGTATGGAAAGGGGCTAAGGTTAGCCCTTTTTATATTTCTCCTAAATCATATCCACTAATCCTTCAAAAAACTCACTAAACAAGTGTACTAAAGCTAACTCCAAAATATTTCACTCCAGCAAAGAAACGATTGTAAATATCGGAATTTTCCATTACTATAAAGTTAGTCAGTTGAATAACTAAAAAGGTGGTGAAGAAATGGCAAAGCCAAATGTCGTAAGTAAGCATGAATTAATTCAATATGCGAAGGAGTGTTTGGTTGATAAGGGAATAGAGAAATTTACTTTGAGAGCAGTCGCAGAAGAAGCAGGGGTAACACAAGGAACAATCTATTACCATTTTAAAACAAAGGAACAATTGCTATTAGATATGGTTAAGGATATTTGCGAAAGTTCTTGGACTGAAATTTCACAGCAAGATCATTCCTATATCATAAGCCAAGCAATTGAGTCTGCTAAAAGTCGCTGTTCACATGACTCTTTTTTTCATAAATTATTTTTTACGCTAGTTACTTCAAGCTTTAATAATGAAAAAATAAGAAGTCAATTAGGCGATGTTATGGTAGCAGAAAATAATGCTTTAACGAATAATTTAACCAATCTATGGACCAAGTCACCAATTGAAGGCGTTACCCTTGAGACATGGGGAATTCTTTTAAATGCGGTAGTTGATGGGATAGCGCTCCAGGCGTTAGTTCAAAAGGATTTTCCAGTAGATAAAACATACGAAGAAATTGAACGGTTGCTTAAAGGACTTGGGAATTTGCTAAATAGGGAGGGCAATGAATGAAAGGCTATATCGTTACAGCGGTATGGGGGTTGATTGTATGGCTATTGGCTACACTCTTTTTTGTACTTTTCGGAGATCGTGTTCTTGTTAGCCCTGGAACAAATCATTATGTGATCAGTATTGTCTTATTATTATTTTGCACAGGATTTGTACTTTGGGGTGTTACGTATGTGTATCTTTTATTTGATAAAACCAAAAAGGCAGCATTAAAATTCGGAGTCATTGGTACGATTATTGGTTTAGCCTTGGACACATTTTCCTTATCCAATCACCAGTTCATTTTTCCAAAGCTAAGCGATTCACAGATTATTGCTTTTACCGCATGGATGTCTTTTGCCTATGCCTTATATTTATTGATCCCTGCAATGATATACAAAAAAAGATCTTTATAAGGAAGGGAATGATGGTGATTTTTCAGTCACCATTTTTTTTATTCATAGGAACCATAAGATTTTTTTATATAAAAGTATAAATTATTAGTCATATTCCCTCTGAAGAAATTCCTTTAAAATGTAAACCAACATATAATCGAAGGGGGATACATATGAAAGCAATCGTTGTTACTGAATTCGGCAAGCCTGAAGTGATGAAATACATGGATATAGATATTCCTACGATCAAACCTACGCAAGTATTGATTCAGGTGGAGAAAACAAGTGTCAATTATGCGGATGTAAAGGCAAGATACGGTAAAAAAGGTAGTGGGAAACTGCCATTTGTGCCCGGGCTCGATGTAGCTGGAACCATAGTCGAGAAGGGATCAAAGGTTCAACATTTACAGATTGGACAACGAGTCATTGCTTTTCCAGCGAGTGGTTCATATTCAGAATATGCAGTGGCTGAACAGAATCTTACATTTGAAATACCCGACACGATTGATTTTGATACGGCGGCCGCTTGTCCAACGGTATCCTTTCTTTCCTATAAATTGCTGGCGGATATAGCGAGGATAGAAAAAGGGGAAACCATCCTTATTCATGCTGCAGCTGGGGGAGTAGGGACAACTGCGATTCAATTAGCAAAAATTTTAGGTGCTGGGAAAGTGATAGGAACAGTCGGAAATGAAAACAAAGCATCAATCGCATTAAAAGCGGGTGCTGATCATGTGGTTACCTATCAAAACTTCGAGGAAAAAGTAAATGAACTTACTGATGGCAAAGGGGTATCGATCGTTTTAGACTCTATCGCAGGGGAAATGACGGAAAGAAGCTTAACTTGTCTAGCTCCATATGGACGATTCGTTCAATTCGGTCATTCTAGTGGAAAGGCAGGGACCATTAAAACAAGCGATCTTCACTCCAGTTGTCGCTCTATCCTTGGCTTTAGTTTAGGCACCACTCGAATGCAGCGACCAGACTCTTTGCAGACTACAGCTAAACAGGTCCTAAAGTATATAAGTGAAGGGAAGCTAAAGTTCGAAATCGGTCATCGTTTTCCATTAAAAGATGCTCAATTAGCCCATCAATTAATTGAGAGTAGATTAAGTACCGGAAAGATATTGTTAGATGTAAGAGGTAATGGGTGAACGTGATTTGCCTCTCAATAAAAGCTTGTAGACAGTATCATTGTCTACAAGCTTTTAAGTGTTTTAGTCATTAAAATATGAGGAATCCCATCCTCCATAAATTCACTTGATGAGGTTTCATATCCAAGCTTTTTATAAAATCCTTCTGCTTGTGTTTGACCATGCAATTTGACTTTAGTCACTTCTTGTTCAACGGCTATTTCCTCTAATGCATAAATGATTACTTTACCAAGTCCAAACTTACGGTATGGCTCTAATATACAAATTCTCTCCAATTTACCTACGCCATCAACCATTCGGATTCTGCCTGTTCCTACCGGTTTTTCATGGTAATATACTAAAACATGCTCACAGTCTGCATCCAATGAATCAAATTCGTCGAATTCATCTGCAAGTGGTACGCCTTGTTCCTTAACAAATACTTCTTCTCTGATAGAAAATGCAATTTTCAACTCAGCATCTCTCGTCACTCTTTTTGATGTTTTCATTTATTAGCCCCTTCTGGATTTATACTAGTCTCTATTAAAAGTATATAAGAAAAATAATTTGTTGTAAATGCAACAAAATACAAAATTCAGGTATTATATGAGAGATGTTAGCTGATTCAAATGGATTGTAAAAACCACACGCACAATCAACCACCACAACAAAAAAAGCGTGAGAATCTTAGATTCCCACGCTCCAATCTTTTACTTTGTTTCCTTTTCAATATACTGATACATTAAGTAAGCTAAATAATACGCTTCTTTCCCTTTTAGCTCACGATCTTCTTTTACATGATCGGTAAAGGTATCATTCACGATGCCTTTTTGCATTAATGCTTTCCATGCTTGGTCACCAGTAGCTGGTTCACCGAAATAGGTCATGATCATTTGTGCAGCTTTGTTTCGTGTAACCGGTGTATCATCTTCAGCTGCTAAGTCCTTCACAGCCATGATTCCATTGTTATACTTTTGTTCCACGACTGGTGAAATACGTTTTGTATTCGCTAGGAAGTAGAAGAAGAACTTTTCACTAAATGGTTTGTCAACCGGAAGCTTGTTTTCATAGCCACCTACGACTGCTCCGTAATTGAGGAGCTTTTGCACCGCAGGATAGTACCATTCTCCTTGATAGTTGTATTTAATATCAAAATGGTAGAGCTTCGCCCCTTGATCCTCAAGTTGATCGCGTAATGTTTCTATCAGCTTTTTGTCTTTACTCATATCCCGGAAGGAAATATCATTTTTTATAGCTAGCGATGCGGCAACACCAGCAGCTTGTCCAGCTGACATTCCTGTTGGAACGACGCGGGCACTTCCAGCAGCGAGTGATGAATAGCCACTTGCCTTACTTGCTACGAGTAATCCGTTAATTTTCTGTGGAACTAAAGATCGGAATGGTATTGCATATTGAACAGGTGCGGCCATGACATAGCCGTAATCCTGTGGTGATGTTGCTTGGACATCAGAAGGATAGGCGCCAAAGCCAATGCTATCCCATTGATCACGGTTTTCCCATACATCAGACATTTTCACGGCATATTCAGCTTTAATATGGCGTGTTTCTCTAACATATAGCTCATTCGGATAGTCGACGATTTCAGCTTTTTCGAAGCCTGGGAAGTTCTTTTGTAAAAATTCAACGACGCCTTTCGTTTCCTGCTTACCTATTTCGATGGCTTTTTGTTTTGATTCAGGGTCGAGTCCATCAATACCAAAGATTTGTAGGGCATTAATGAAGACGGTGCCATCCTTTTGCTTCACGATGTTTAAGCCACGTAATCTAGTATTCTCTAAGGTTGGTTTATAGGCTGTATGTAGGCCAGTGAATCCCCAGCCAACGGTTGCGCGGACATTACCGCCGCCAAACAATCCCTTCGCGGCTGCCTTTCTCATCTCTTCCCAATCAACGCCTTTTAAGTGGATCATTAAAGTAACCGCCATTTTGCGGTCCTTCAAGCCAATATCCTCGCCACCTTCAAAATATGGAGCACCGGCCTTAACTGCTAAATCAGCGTCTTGGGTTGAGTCGATAAATGCCTTTGCTTCAATCGTTTTTTCTTGCCCTTGGGCATCTTTAATTTTAATTCCTGTAAGTTGATTTTGTTCTTTCACAACATCGACTAACTGTGTTTCTAAGCTAAGGGTTAAATTAGGCTCGTCCTGAACAAGCTTTAGAAAAGCAAGCTTGCCTTCTTTAATATCAAAGCCTGTTTGATTTCCTACGAGCTTATGCCATTCAGAAAAGATTCCTGTATTAGCAGGTGCCCCTTTCTTATCCTGGCTTAAATCTAGAAAGTTCAACATTCCATAGGTGAATAAACCGCCCAGTCCATCACGATGCTCGATGAGGAGTGTTTTTGAACCAGATCGAGCGGCGGCAACAGCAGCTGCTACCCCTTCAGGTTCTCCACCAACGACAACAACATCATAGCTTTCCTTCAATTCAGGATGTTTATACGGCTTAACAGTAGTGAGTTCTTTGCTACTTTCCGCAGGCTTGTCTTGATTCCTTGATTGATTGTAAAGCTTCTTTAAAGGAAAAAATAAAGCAATCACAATGACCAAAGCCAAGCAGAGAATAAGTATTTTTTTGTTCTTCATTCGCTTCTACCTTTCATTCATTTTAGTGAGTAAATGCCCCCCGAATTACTCCTCTTGAAAAAAGGTGACGAAAGCCTGAAATGAAAGTTTTCGTCACCTATTAGAATTTATTTCTGTTTCCCTTCAAACTCCGTCACTAAATTTCCCATAATCATATGGTCGGAAATCGTGAGACGTTCGCGGGATTCATCATATCCAGCTTTACATTGTTGGACATCGGATTCTTGTTCAGTTTTTAAATCATAACAAATTCCGTTGCTGAACACACCATCTTGGGATGCTTTATAATACACCTTCCCATTCGTAAAGGATCCATAGCGGAAGACAACGAGATTATCTTCTTTGGATACAATATTGCTTCCCATCATGTAAAGATTGTTAGGTTTCATACCAAGTAGATGGAAGATGGTTGGTGCGATATCTAACTGTCCAGCCGTTTTCTCATAAATACCTTTTCCTGCATCATTCGGTAAATGGATGATGAGGGGTACTTGATTGTATAATCGCTCGACATTCAATGGTGTATTTTCCACACCAGCGATCTTCGTCATATTCGCATCTTCCTTGACCCCATAATCGTGGTCACCATACATAATGAGGACTGACTTATCCCATAATCCTTCTTTTTTCAAACGTTCGACCATTTCACCAATCGCTTTATCTGTATAGTGAACAGATTGTAAGTAATTCGCGAAAATGCCTGAGTAGCCTTCTAAATTCAATTCCTTATATTGTGATTGGATTTCATATGGATGGTGACTCGTTAATGAAATCATAAAGGAATAGAATGGTTGATCAAAGGTCTTCATCTTATCAATGGCCTGTTGGAAAAATGGACGGTCGCCCAATGCCCAACCAGCGATTTCCCCTGGCTTGAAATCATCTTTACCGAAGAAATGCTGCATGCCATTGTTTTGGTACATGACATAACGATTCCAGAAGCTTTTTTCATAGGCATGGAAAGCAGCAGTGGTGTAACCAGCCTTGGAAAGATTCGTAGCTAGTCCATCAAATTTCTGATTTCCATAACGCACATAGACAGAACCTGATGTTAAAGGATACATCGATTCATTTGTTAAAAATTCTGCATCCGATGTCCGCCCCTGTGCGGCTTCATGGTAAAAGTTTTTATAATACATACTATCTTTAATTAACTTATTAATATTTGGTGTAATCTCTTGGCCGTTCACCTTTTGATTAATGAAGAAGTTATTAAATGCTTCAAGCTGAATCATAATGATGTTTTTGCCTTTCGCAATGCCATCATATGGTGAGTTGGCTGCCAATGTTTTTTGATGCTCCTTGAACCAATCCTGTGCTTTCTTTTTATCTTCCTTCGAAATCACGGTTTTATGGATAAAGGTTTCATCGACGAACTTATACGCATCATAGGCGTGGAAGCCAATAAGCCCAGTCTTATTAAATAAGGACATATTGTACCAGTTTTGCTTGAACAGTACATTCCCATACTTGCTAATATAATCTTGTGTCGGCGCATAGACAAAGATAAATCCAATCACTGCAACGAGTACAGAGGTAGCGGCTTTGCCACGGTAGCCGATCTGCTTCTTCCATTTAATCTTCCTTATATATAGGAAGATAATGATCGGAATGAGAATAATCAAATCAATGAAAAAGACAAGATCCTTCCATTGAAATAAATCCTTAATACTTCCACTAACTGCACCTGTTTGATTCGCTTGTGATAGAACCGGGATTGACAGGATATCATGGAAATAACGGTAATAGATAATATCCGCAATCGCGATAAAGCTAATAACAAGGTCTAAAATAAACAAGGCAATTAACTGTTTTCGTCCTGACATAAACAAGGTCCAGAACGATAGAAGCAATAATGCCCCAAAGCTAACTAAAAATAGCCCCGTATAAAAGGCTTCAAAGCTTCCTTGCTTAAAGAGTACCGAAAAGCCATTTTTAAAATATCCCAGATTATCTAAAAGAAATGTTGTATTTGTATTTTTCGAAAATAAGTGTAGTTTCAATGTAATGAGCATCAAGAAAATGATGAACGCCAGATGCTCCTTTATAAACGCCCAAATCTTATTCAAAAAACATGTCGCCTCCTAACCACAGTCTACCGACAAAAATCGTCGGAATATGATTAAAATCATACTAATTTTTACGATACATGTTTGACTTCCAATTATCAACAGGAAATTTTGGTTATCGTATTCAGAGAAAAGGCTACTAAGCACTGTTCTCATGAAAGAAGGAGTACCTTCGAGTTTAATCATTTTTTCTAATAATATATGAGTCCAAAAAACTATTTTTATATTTTTCAAGAAAAATGTCAAAGAGAGCAGAAAATTATGATAAACTATGACATGAAATGACAAATAGAGGGAGGTTTGAACCGCGACTGTGAAGACTTACAAAAAAATAATATCCATCTTAGCGATTCTTGTCCTAGCAATGATCCCTATCAAAGGTCATGCTGCAGGCACGATGAGCGATATTCCGGCAAAGTCCAAAACGGAGATTGATTATTTAATCAATAACAAAGTGATTACGGGGTATCCTGATCAGACCTTCCGTCCGAATAATAATGTGACTCGTGAGGAAGCTGCAACGATGATCGGTCGGGCGATTGGATTAGACGGAACAAAGAGAACTACAAGCTTTGCTGATGTAAAGGCAAGCAGCTTTGGATCTGGCTATATTCAATCTGCAGTAGAAGCAGGGATTATTACAGGATATGAAGACAAAACATTTAGGCCTACAAACAAGATTACTAGAGGCGAAATGGCTTATCTGCTAACAAAAGCATTCAAGTTAAAAGAAACAAGCAATGTTTCTTTTAAAGATGTGATTATGACATCGAATCTAGGAATTGTTATCAATCAAATGGTAACAGGCGGACTTTCAAATGGGTATCCAGATGGAACGTTCAAGCCAACAAACAATATTAGCCGCGAGGAATTCTCCTTAATGGTCGCACGTGGGATGAACGAAGACTTCCGAGTATCCTCTGAAGCAAAACCCCTTGGCGTCAAATATGTGAATGCTACCTCATTAAATGTAAGAAAAGGACCTGACACAAGCTACGCAGCCATTGGTTATTTAAAGAGCGGTGACAAAGTGACGGTCTACAGCATTGCGAATAACTGGGCATACATAACAAATGGTAGTTTAACAGGTTATGTAAGTGCGACGTATCTATCCGATGCACCACCTGTAGTACAACCACCAACTGATCCACAAGATCCAACACCTCCAGTCACTGGAAAACATGTTATCACAATTGATGCAGGGCATGGTGGCAAGGATCCCGGTTCCTCTGGAAATGGACTAGTGGAAAAAGATATTACATTAGCTGTGTCTCTAAAGGTGCAGAAAAAGCTTGAAGCTGCAGGCATCAAAGTTGTCATGACGAGAACAGGGGATACGTATCCAACATTGCAGCAAAGAATTAATATTGGGGTAAATGCGAAAGCCGATACATTTGTAAGTATTCATGCCAATAAATTTGGTAGTGAAAGTGCAAATGGAACGGAATCCTACTATAATACAAAGGCTGCATTAAGCCCTCGTGCGGAAGCAAGCAAGCAGCTAGCAACATTTATTCAGAAGCGCTTAGTAAAAGCTCTCGGTACAACAGATCGTGGCGTGAAAACGGCTGATTATCAAGTTATCACATACAATCCACTTCCTGCTGCATTAATAGAACTTGGCTTCTTATCGAATAAATCAGATGCAAGCAAACTAGGCTCAGATAATTATCAAAACCTAGCAGCACAAGCAATCGTTGATGGAATCAAAGATTACTATAATTGGAAAGACAAACAATAAGCTATTGGGGCTGTCTCAGATAACAAGTGTCATACACACTTATGGGACAGCCCTTACATTTTATAAAGGAAGGATACCTATTCATCATGAAAAAGATCATCCTATTATTTTCTTTCATTCTTCTAATCTTGGTATTTCCTCATGAAAGTTTCGCACAAGAGACTTCGAATCAGCATGAACGGGTTATGATTGGGATTGACCCAGGAACAGATCTAACCGAATTAAAAAAATACACCGAAGATATTCATCATGTATTTAATCAAATATCGGTCGTATCAGCAACCATCCCAGCAGCGAATAAAGAGATCATCAAAAAGCTTCCACATGTGAAATGGATGGAAGACGATCCAGAAATTCAGACCGAAGCCCAACAAACCAATTGGGGTTTGCCACAAGTTGTATCCCAGCAATCAAAAGCATTAGGATTAACAGGAAAAGGTGTGAAGATTGCTTTAATCGATACAGGGGTAAATGAAAAGCATCCCGATTTAAACATCGCGGGCGGTGTATCATTTGTTGAATATACAAAATCTTATGAAGATGATAATGGACATGGCACACATGTCGCTGGAATCATTGGCGCATTAGATAATGATATCGGGACGGTCGGGGTCGCGCCAGATGCTGAGCTTTATGCCATCAAAGCATTGGATGCTGCAGGCAATGGCCGTCAAGCAGATATGATTGCCGGGATCGAATGGGCGATCAATCATCAAGTCGATATTATTAACATTAGTATTACCAGTAAAGAAGGCTCGACAGCTTTAAAGCAGGAATTAGAAAAAGCATATAGTAAAGGGATTCTCATTGTTGCCGCAGCAGGAAATACATTGAAGCCCTTACCATTAGGAACAGATATTTTATACCCAGCACGTTACCCAAGTGTTATCGGAGTTGGATCAATTGATCAAAACGGACAGCATTCCTCCTTCTCCTATACTGGAGATTCCTTAGAGGTTGTTGCACCGGGGAATAAAATATACAGTACGTATTACAATCCATTAACAGATACTGAAGATGACTATGCTTATGACACAGGAACATCGATGGCCACTCCATTTGTGACAGGAACCCTTGCTCTATATAAGCAGCAATTTCCAACTCTGCAAAGTTCAAGAATTCGTAGTCTACTACAAACAAATGCGATTGACCTCGGGGCACCAGGAAAAGATCCTGTATATGGATATGGGTTAGTCCAAGCACCAAAGTCAACGAAGTTACCGGCGTTAACAGATTTGAAAGCTGATGCATGGTACACCGATGAAATTAATTATTTAGTAGAAAACAAGATTATTGAGGGATATCCAGATGGAACCTTCCACCCAGAAGAATTAGTCACACGTGCAGAAGCGGTCACCATGATCGGAAAGACCTTATCCTATGATGGCACGCAACAACGGACGGTCTTCAGTGATGTGTCACCAACCTTCTATGCATCTGGCTATATTGCCAAGGCCAATGCGAATGGGATTATTACTGGTTATGAAAACAAGCAATTCAAGCCTCAGGACCCGATCATTCGTGGAGATGTCGCGTTAATCTTCCAACGAGCCTATGGGTATACAAATAGTCAGAAGGCAGCTTTCAGTGATGTGAAATCAAATATGTACTATTATGAAGCGGTGAATGCGTTAAAGGGTGCCCATATATCCAATGGATATGAAAATGGAACCTTCTTACCAAACCAGCCAATTACTAGAGCAGAGTTTGCTGTATTTGTCGCAAGACAATTAAATGATGAATTTAAATTGAAATAAAAGGAAGGAGCTCACATGATTGTGGGCTCTTTTTTTGTTTGAAAAATTAATGAAATTTTAGATATAAGACAAGTTGCTTCCACATATAATCGGAAATGGTGATGACTGGATGTAAATCTGGTAAGAAAAGGAGCTAAAATACTTCCAAACTCGTACCATATTTGTCATTGAGAAAATTTTGATTTTTTATTGTGAGTGCACGTGGATTGGTTAGAAAAAGTACCTTAAAGTGTGCAATTTAGAGGGGGAAGACGGAAATAGTCTGTCTTTACTTGTGTATAAAGTAATGGATTACCATCCTTTGGATTAGTAATATTGTACAGGATTTTGCAGTGAATTACCGGTAGTTTGGGTCGTAACCCCTATAATATTGGATATTTTTAGATAAAAAGAATGATATTGTCTCAAGAATATTACAAATGTATTACGAATCAAAGATTTTCTCCAATTATTCTTGTATTTTCGTCAAGGGTAATGTATATTTTTCTTAAATCTTGGAAATATATTCTTCCAGATGATAGTTTTAACATGTTAGTTTTTACAGAAATAGCCTTAACTTTCCACTATTTCTGTCGAAATTAATAGGAAGAGGTCACAAGTGATCTAAAAATTGGAAATGGTAATATTTTCAACGATAGATTCACTTGAAATTCATGTCATATCTTGTAATAATAACTTTATTGAGTAAATTTATCCAATGCAAAGAAAATCTAGAAACCTTAGCAAAAAATGGTTGACCTCACATTTTAGGTAAGATATACTAGTAGTTGCATTATATGCTAAATTTGCTCATTCGTATTTTACTAGGCTCGTGAGACGGCATAGGTTCATATATACATATAGTAGGAAAGATTCTGATCTTAAAACTACTTATCATGTAAACTATGTCTCCGAAACTAGTTAAATAACTATGTAGTATAAAAAAAGGGAGGAAATACAAACATGGCTAAAAAGTCACGTAAAGTATTCGCTACTACAGCAACAGCAGCATTAGTTGCATCTGCAGTAGCACCAATCGCAAGCTCAGCTGCTGGGTTCTCAGATGTTACAAAACCTGAGTACAAAACAGCTATCGATGCTTTAGCAGAAGCAGGTATTTTAAATGGTTACGAAAATGGTACGTTCAAACCTGAAAACAAGGTAACTCGTGGAGAGGTAGCAAAAGTTATCACTCTTATCAGACACCTTGAAGAAGGTACAAAAACTCCATTCAAAGATGTTAAAGATGGCTACTGGTCAACTCAATACATCAACAGCTTATATGCTGCAAAATTAGTAAATGGTTATGAAGATGGAACATTCAAACCAGAAGGTAACGTTACTCGTGCGGAATTTGCTAAATTAGTTGTTGACGCTTATGGCTTAACATTAACTAATGCTGCAACTCCATTCACTGATGTGAAAGCTGGTAACTGGGCTACTCCTTACATCCAAACAGCTTATGCTAACGGATTAATCAAAGGGGTAACTGCTTCTAAATTCGATCCAAGCGCACCTATCAAACGTGGAGACTTAGCAATTCTTTTACACCGTGCTGACTCTAAATTTGGTGATGTAATTGGAAACAACTTCCCAGGTGTTGAATTAGTTAAAGCAACTAACAATACAACTGTTGAAGTAACTTTCAAAAATGCAGTTGATGCTAAAGATGTTCAAGCATCTAAATTCTCAATTGATGGATTAACTATTTCTAACGCAGCTGTTAAACAAACAGATAGCAAAACAGTTGTTCTTACAACTTCTGCTCAAGAAGGTGGAAAACAATACACTGTTAAATCTGGTTCAGCTACTTTAGGTAAATTCATCGGTGCTTCTGCTGTAGTTCCAAAATCTATTAAAGTAACTACTCCATCTGTTCAAGGAACAATTGGTAAAGAAGTAACTTTAAAAGCTGAAGTAACAGTTGAGGATGGCAAATCAAAAGCTGGAATCCCTGTAACTTTTAATATTGTAAGTAAAGACTCTAACTTAAATAGCAAAATTGAAGTTGAAGTACTTACAGACGAAAATGGTGTAGCTTCTTACTCTTATACTCGTTACTATAAACATAATGACGATGTAGTTGCATATGCGACTAGTAAATCAGACGTTTCTTCAAACGGTAAAGTTTACTGGGCAGAAGCATTAGCTATTAAAGAAGTTACTGAAGGAAACTCATTAGCAAACAATGCTAAGAAAGTTTACAAAGTGACTGGTGCTGCGAATTCTACAGTAAATGTAGCATTCAAAGAAAATGTTGGGGTAACACCTGATAAATTAGAACGTGGTGCAAGAATTACTGATGCTAGTGTCTACTCTATTAAAGAAGATGGCAAAAAAGTTGAATTAGTATCAACTGATGCTAATAAATTCCCTTATCAAACAAGCACAGGTGGCGTACAATTTGCATTAGTAAAATTAAATGCAAATGGTGAAGCTACATTTACAGTAACTGGTTCAAATGCGAAAGTTACTCCAATCGTGTTTGCTGATAACACAGTAATTAATTCACTGAATGAATTAACTTCAGGAAATGGTAAACTTGATGCTACTGAACTTCAAGCTGCTGCACCAACGGTTGAATTCAGTGTTCAACATACAATTGGTTTAGATGTAAAAGCAGAAGGTACTGATAAAGCTTCTTACTCTACTGTTGCTGCGGGAAGTAAACATGCTGCAAATAATGGTGGACGTAGCTATAAAGTTTCAGTAACTGACAATAAAGGAAATAAAGCACCTGCAAACACACCTGTTAAAGTTACATTCAAAGATGGTAATAAATCTGGTAATGTATCTATTTATAATGCAAATGGAGATTATGTTACTCCTGTAAATGGTGTGTATTCTTTAGTAACAAATAAAGATGGTGAAGCACAATTCACTGTAATTAACACTACTAAAGATTCTTATGCATTACCTACAGTATTTGTTGATAATAATAATGATGGTAAACTTAGCACATCTGATTTACAAAAAGATGCAGAAATAACTTATTTCGGATCTGCTGTAATTAATTCAGCATCATTAACTGTTACTGATAAAGAAGGAAATGAAGTTAAAGAGTTACTTTATAATGAAACTGCAAAAGTTACTTTCCAACCTGTAGATCAAAATGGATTCCCTTATTTCAACGGAGTTCAAGGTTCTAATGTAACATTTGATTTCACTACAACATTTGGTGATATTAGTGGAGTTACAGCTAATGGAGTAAATCTTGGTACAACAAATAATTCTTTACAATTAGCTACTGGTGCTGACGGTAAAATTACATTTGATGTTAAAACTAATCGTCCGACAACTCTAAACATTAGCGCTTCAGGTTCCGGAACTATCCTAACACCTGTAGGTACTACAATTAATTTTGTAGGTGCAACTGCTGTTCTAGATCGTGTAAATAAAGCTACTACACCTGAAAAGGTACTTGAAGCTTTAGAGGCAGATACAAGTTATGCAGATGCATTAAGCGGATTAAGTTCAGCAGAAAAATTATCTGTAGCTAAAACAATTTTAGAAAAACGTCCTACTGGTGGATATTCAGCAGAAAACTTAACTTCTGAATTTAAAACTGCAGTAAATAGTATTAAAGCAACGAAAGTAACAGCAAGTGCTGAATATACAGCAGCAGTATCAGCAGTAACAGGAGCAAAAGCAACAGGTACTTTAGCTGTTAATGCAACTGATTCAATTACAGTTACTGCACCTTCTAATGGAACTGCTTTTAATGGTCTTACAGTAAAAATAGTAGATGCAGTTAAAAATAATGATAAAACAACAGCTACTTATGATTCTGTTAAAAATTCTGTAACTGTAGAATTAGCTAATAATCCAGTTAGTAAAGAAGTAGTATCTACAATTGATGATGTTGTTAATGCTATTAAAACTGTGGCTCAATTAGATGCTACATTTGCATCAACTGCTGCTACACCAACTGATCCTACTGCTACTAATGCAAAAGGATTAGTAAATGAAGAAATTAAACTTGATGGTGGAGTAAAAGAAGTTACAGCACAAGATGCTAGTATTGTAATTACTTTCTCTGAAGCAGTATCTGCAACAGCAGGTGGAACTTTAGGAATCAATGTTGATAATGTAGGAGCAACTACTGCTACTCAAACATTATCTGCAGATGGTAAAAAGTTAACATTTACATTTGCTGCTGATCCTGGATATACAGCTGCAAGTAAAGTTACAGCTGTAACTGGTGTTGATATTCCACAAGGTAAAACTTTAGTTACACCTATTGCTATCTCAGTTAAGTAATAATTAAGTATGGGTTATCCCGTATTTAAAATCACATAAGTAATTTTAATGGAAAGCCCGTGGAGATAAGTCTCTATGGGCTTTTCTTTATATTTTTGTTCTATACTATTTGTTAGGTTTTTACACAATTTGAGTGCATAAAAAAGCACAATATCAACCATTTATTTTTAATTTGAGTTGTCAAGAAATAAGTAGAGACGGGGATATATGCATAATGATTTCTAACAGAGTTTTAACTAGATTTAAAGAAGTGATCGTTAAGAGGACAGAAATAGTAGAGGATAAATACTGTTTTTATGTAGAGATGCCTGTAAAAGAACAAGAGTTTGTACACTGTGGAGCGTCGATCTCTAAGGTTCATGATTTTAGAATCAAAAAATAAAAAAGAAGTAAATGGATATACTTTGAAATAAGTCTTTGATGTATCTGAAGATACTATATTGGATATTAGTTATTATGGTAAAAATTGTAACAATATAGACCAAAGCCAAATTAGTGGGATCTATTAATGGGAGAATTAAAATTAGAACAAGGATAAGTAACCAATTTATAGACTTGTAAGGGAAATAGTATATTAGTAGTTTTACTTTCAATATATAATTATTGTTTGTATAGAGATGAACTATGAAGAAAAATAAGGTTGAACTTCGTTTTTTATTATTAGTACTTTTGCGTTTATATGGCTAATAATTGGGGGAGTGAAAAATCTAACTCATAATAATATAATTTATTAAATATTTGAGGCAAGAAGAGATGGAGATCTTTCAGTGAAAGTTTCGAATCAGATAAAGCATATATCTTCCTATAAACATATTCATGTGTACTTATTATATTTTTAGACCAAGAGCGATGCAACGTGCTGGAGCTTATATTTTTATCAATTACATACCATTCAAATTTCTACAGGATTTTGCTTAATATTCCTTGTGATATTGTTGCCATTTGTGCGCGTGTGATCGATCCTTCAGGATTAAATGTATTTGAATTTACCCCTAACATAAATCCCTGCATTTTAGCTTCCATGATATCTGCATAGGCCCAATGCGTTTGTTTGACATATTATCTAGATTACGTGCGAGCATCGCCGCCATTTGCACACGAGTAACAACTTCATTTGGCTTGAATTGGTTACCAACCCCATAAATATATGGTTTTTGTGTCGGAGTTGTTTTTGTTCCTCCTAAGAATTAATAATTGTTTATGCGTAGTTTGAGAATATAGTATTACTAAAGCTCTAGTAGGATATTTAGTTACGCCAACGAACAACTTCATAATAAAAAAGAGAGCAATGTTTGATACCTGTGGGAACTTAGTTAATATCCAAAAAGCAGATTATAAGGATGTTTCGGCAAAGTACTGGGTAACAGAAGCTAAAGAAACCAATTTTATGGTCGTATATAATGATAATACCTTCTGTCCAGAAGAGAAGCTAACAAGGGCAGAAGCTGTTAAGGTACTCAATCGCCTATTCCAACGAGGTCCATTATCAGGAGTAGATAAACCAACATTAAAGGACGTACCTACAAGAAATTGGGCGTTTGAAGAAATTGAAGAGGCTGCGAGAGACATCAATACGAAATTAATAAAAATGGAAAAGAACTAATAAAATAACTAATAAAAGAACCAATTAGAAAAGAGGGATGATTGAAATATGAATCAGCCCTCTTTTCTCTTTAGTTCGTTCTAAATTTACATTTTTTATAATTGGAGGCACAAGCGATTTTAATAAGATTAAGAATACATATATTTGATATTTAATAGTGTTCTATCAAAATCATAGGTGTAGCAGTTCCAATGTTAATTAGATATCTAGCATTGGAACTATATAAAAGAAGGAACATGTACTTGTAACTCTCTATGTAAATCAAAAGCAATAGTAAAAAGGAAATATGACCAACTAATCCCCTCTCAAATTTATGATAATTAGATAATTTTTGTAATATTTATGGGTTGATTTAACTGTTTCCTTTAAGTATATGAATTTGGTTAATAATTATTACGTTTTTATACAAAATTCGACAATTTGTTATGTTATTATAGATAAGATTTTTTTATACTAGAATAAAGGGGGGAGAAATTTGGGGAGATTTGCAATCATCATGCCTGTTTTTAATAAAATGGATTATCTCAGTCAGGCAATTGATAGTGTGATCAATCAAACATTAGATTTTCGAGAACATATAGAATTGATCATTATTAATGATGGAAGTACAGATAATAGTTCTCTTATTTGTAAACAATACAAAGAAAGATACCCTAGTCATATTAAATATGTAGAAACAAACAATAACGGACCTGGTGCTGCAAGAAATTTAGGATGTAAAATGGTGTCGGAACATTCAGATTATATTGGGTTTTTAGATGCAGATGACACGTTGGAGCTGAATGCTCTCGAAAAGGTCGATCATTTTTTTAGAGATTATCCTGTAGATTTGGCAATTTTACCAATTAAGTATGTTGATTCAGAAGGTGTGATAAAAGACCATGCACTTAATTATCGCTTTCGTAAAGGTGATCGAATCATTAACATTTTAGAAGAGTACTCTGCTATTCATTATTATGCAGGTGGCGTCTTTATAAAAAAGAAATTATACGAAAACAATCAATTTAGCTTTGTTACCTCTATTTCTTATTGGGAAGATGCCCTGTCTTTCAATCAATATCTAATAGAAAATAACTATTATGGGGTAGTAACAGACACTGTCTATTATTATAGAAGAGAAGATAACGGACATTCATTAGTAGATGAATCATGGGGGAATATGGCTAGGTTTAACTTGTTAGACAACGGCTATAAGAAGCTGATCGATTTGTCACTGGCTAAGTTTGGGACGGTCATACCATATATTCAGTATTTATTGGTGTATCATATTAAGCTATATCTATATAAGAAAAACTCAAAAATATTTATGACTTCCTTAAACGAAGAGGAAAGAGAAAAATTCATCGTATCCTTCATCAATATCATCAGGTATGTGGATGATCGTATCATTCTTGAACAAAAGATGAATCATTACTTTAAAGAATTTTTAATATCGCTAAAAAGAAATGGATGGCCATTAAAGAGAGTAAGTATTTCTAAGAATCATCGTTCCGATAAAATAATTATCAAAAAGAAAACCTATGTAGGATTGGGGATAAAAATAGAGGGTTACTATAGTTCCGAATTCGATAGTCTGACAGAAAATGATTGTATCTATATAAAAATAGGAAAAAAATTAAAGAAATGCCCTAAGAGAGAGATTAAAAAAGATATAAAAATATGGGGAGTTACCGTTAGAGACTTTAAACATGCGGGATTTGAAATATTCCTGCCTCTACATCGTCTCAACATTGAATTTTACTTGTCTAAAAATGGTCTTTTATATAAATTGAATGAGTTTAATTATTACGTAAGAGTGATGAGTAAATTAACAGGTTTGTTCAAACGAAATAAAAAAGAAATAAAATATGGTCAAAAAGTAAAGAACTATGATGAAGAATCGATCATGTTTACTAAATAGAGTTCTAGAAGTGAGGGTTTATATTAATGTATGATATTTCGGTGATTATTCCGACATATAATTCTGAAGATTTAATAGCTGACGCATTGGATTCAATCAATCATCAAACCTTTAATGGGAAAATAGAAATTATTTGTGTAGACGATTGTTCTGAAGATAATACTGTAGATGTGATAAAAGGTTTTCATAGTAAAGAAAACAGGATGATAAAGGTTTTACAGCAGTCTCAAAATCAAAGACAAGGAGCTGCACGAAATAGAGGAGTACAAGAGGCTAAAGGGGAATACATCTTCTTTTTAGATAGTGATGATGTGCTTGATGAAAATACGTTAGAGGTTATGTACAAAAAGGCAAAGCTAAGAGATTGTGATTTTGTACTCTGTGATTGGACGTATCTCTATAGTGATAGAGGAGAAGTATATGTTAATAATGATCTATTCCTAATTGAAGAATGGTTAGAGATGGATCAATGTGAAATGCTATTTCAAGCAGAATCGTATTTTACCGTTAATAAATTATACAAAAAGGACTTTTTGGAAAAAAATCATATTCGTTATGGAGAAGGCTATATTTATGAAGATCTGGAGTTTTATATAAATGTAGTTCAAAATGCCAATATGATTGGTATCGTCAGTAATCCATTTTATAAAGTTAGGATTAATCCTAGCTCTACTACAAAAACAAACTACCATACTACCGTGCATATGAATGATTATCTTACAGCAGTTTCCAGATCATTAACTATTTTTAGCCCAAGACATGAAGAGTCTTTTTATATGGTTTATAAATATCTTTTTTACAGAGCGCAGCTATATTCAGAAAAACGGATACCAAAAAAATACCGAAAACAAATGGTGAAAAGTACAGTTGAGCTATTAAATAACCGAAATAAAACCTATTTTATCCCTGAGAAGATTGTCTTATTTAATCAGCTATACTTTCATAATAAATTGATTATGAATAATAAAATTAATACGATTATGTTAGTAAGGAAATTACAGAAAAAAGGAAAATTAAATCGTTATTATAAACTGTATCGCAGCTTAAAAAACATGATTGATATCCATTTTTATATAAACAAATTGAAGGAAAGTAAATTAAATAAAAAAAGACGATTATATCATCTAGAAAAAATAAAAAAGAAATATCAGTCGTCTCCCGTTCAAAGCAATACGGTCCTATTTTTAGGTTTTGATTATCGTTATACGGGTAATTCTAAATACTTTTTTGATTATTTAAAGGAAAGATATCCGGAATTGAACATTAATTATGTTACGAAAGACGAAGCGGTACCTCTAGAATACCGAATCAAACCGAAGAGTGCAGAATTTTGGAAAGCTCTTGGCGAGGCAAAGGTTTTTATAACTGAAAGCTGGACCCCCTTAGCATTTTATAAGAAGGAAGACGCTTTATGGCTTCAGCTTTGGCATGGAACTCCCTATAAAAAGCTGTTTTTTGATAGCCATGAAAAGTTTGTTTCTAAATATAATCGGAACCATAAGCGAAACAAGAAAAAAGATGTGGCGAAATGGGATTATCTTTTATCCGATTCGGAAGGCGGAAAAAATAAATTTAAGAGTGCCTTTTCCATTTCTAGTGATAAAATCATCAACTATGGCTATCCAAGGGTGCAATGGCTGAAGGACAACGATAATAATCAAGTACTAAAGGAAGAAATAAAACAGAAATTACAAATCTCCAATGAGAAAAAGGTTATTTTATATGCACCTACATGGAGAGACTATAATTTTAAAAATAAATACCCAGATTTTAATTACTTGATTAATCTTAGAAAATTAGCGGCTGAAATTGGGAATGAATATGTCGTGATTGCTAAATTACACTCAATGGAAAAGCAAAATTTAGCGATTGATAATATCATTATCCCTTCAGGAGATATCGAAACCCAAGAATTATTATTAATCACGGATTGTCTCATTAGCGATTTTTCTTCGATTATCTTTGATGTTTTACCGATCAATCGGAACGTACTCCTTTATATAAATGACGAAGAAAAATATAGAGATGCCAGAGGAGCGTATGAGGATTTAGAAGAATTATTAGAACCATTTACATTTAATCATGTAGAAGATATTATTGAGCAAATTACAAACAACGAAAGTCTAATCACCCATCCGAACTATAGTAATTTAAAGGAAACCTATGCAAATGTGCATGGATGGGATAGTAATAAAAAGCTTGCAGATGTGATCGTTAATTTTATGGAGTAGATATTTCCATCATTTGTCCTGATATATAAGTTTATTAAATCTTAATCCTTTATAAATATTGATCGCCTATTCTTTGGTTTTTATCGAAGAATAGGCTTTTAATTTTCCAAAAAGCGCTGAGCTAGTAGGGATCATACTAATGAAATTCAATCATCTTCCTTATTAATAACTACTTTCTTCATGTAAAAACTTAATATATGTATTAATTGATCGCCCATATACGCAGGAGAGTAGGGAAAATCATGATCAATCCATTCTAAAATTAAACCAATAATACCATGTACCTGATACGTATTAAAAAGCTTGATATTAATTTCGGGGTCTACTTCAGTATAGGTGAATTCGGAATAGTCTTCTCTAAATAATTGAACTAATTTTTTAATCATTTTTTCTCTAAAATTAACAGTTACTTTTGAACTCAGCATCAGTTTATAGAACTTTTTGTTTTCTAGAAAGTGGTCGAATAATACAATGGAATGGGATGATAGTTCTTCGAGATCCACAACAGATAATTGAAGGTAGGGCTTACGAAAAGCCTCCGTCATTTTTTCAAACATCTCATCAATTATCTCTTCAAGTACATCTTCCTTACTTTTATAATGGGCATAAAAAGTTCCACGATTGTAATCAGCGGCTTTTACAATCTCCGTAATGGTAATCTCAGAAAAGTTTTTTTCTTCCATTAAAGATAATAATGTTGATCTGAAATTTTCCTTTGTTCTCTTTACTCGTTTATCAGGATATTGAACAGACATACATAACTCCTTAGACAACTTTAGTGTACAAATTCAAATAATCTGTTGGTTATCGTACATATCATTAAGTATTGCATATTGAAGCTATTATATAAATATTCTATGCTTGATTTGTTTCATCATAATTGATCCTAGGATTCTATGCAAACATTGGATTTGGGCTTAAAAGGTATGCAAATGCCCAATAATTTTAATTGTAAAAATAGAATTTCAGGGAAGTATGAAGAACATACAAATCTAAGGATAGGTGATTGAAATGACATTTCCAGTATTAGACGGTAAAGTAGCGATTGTAACCGGTGCAGCAATGGGGATGGGCCTTGCTACAGCTAAACTTTTTGCAGAAGCAAAAGCTAAAGTAGTAGTAGCAGATTTTAATGAAGAAAAAGGACAAGCAGCAGTATCTGAAATTGAAGCAAATGGAGGAACTGCCTATTTTATAAAAGTTGATATTTCTAAATCTGATCAAGTACAAAATATGGTGGCGAAAACAGTTGAAAAGTATGGACGTCTTGATGTAGCTGTCAATAATGCCGCATTAACACCAGATAATGCCCCTGCAGCAGAATTTGATGAAGATTATTGGAATAAGCTAATCGCTGTTGACCTTACAGGAACAGCACTATGTATGAAATATGAATTACAACAAATGATTAAACAAGGACAAGGCGGAAGTATTGTTAATATCTCATCCGTAAGTGGATTCCGTCCTCAACCGAATAATATTGCCTATGTAGCTGCTAAACATGGAGTCGTAGGAATGACAAAGGTAGCTGCACTTGAAAACGGTGATAAAAATATACGCGTCAATTCAGTAGCACCAGGAGCAATTGATACTCCTATGCTAAGAGGTGCCTTAATAGAAACTGGACAAACTGAAGAAGAATTCGCACCTCAACTCAGTCTATTAGGCAGATTCGGTCAGCCAGAAGAAATTGCCCAAGCAAGCCTATGGCTAGCCTCAGACCAATCCTCTTACGTAACCGGAACAGTCATACATGCTGATGCTGGATACACAAGTCGTTAAAAAGGGAGGGACAGGGAGGGACAGGGAGGGACAGGGGGACGGTTCCATTGTCCCAAAATGGTAACATGATTTCCTATAACTCAGTCCTTAGGTAATTCTGTGCTTAAAACAGGAAAACCAGATTTCTATTTTCATAGAAATCTGGTTTTGCCATTTATTCAGCTTTAACAAGGATTTTTACTTGATCTCTTTCCTTTAATAGGCCTTCAAATCCTTCTTCGATTACTTCATCCAGTTTAATACGTTTTGTTACTAGTTTGTCAGCTGGGAAATAGCCTTGAGCCATTAAGCTGATAACGGCTGGGAATACGTCACGATATCCAATAATACCAGTTAAAGAGCGTTCTTTCATGACGATATCATGAGGGTGGATAGGTGCTTCTTTTTCAAATATACTAACAACCATTGTTTCACCATCAATTTTTGTAGCGTTAATTGCTTGCTTTAGAACAGGTGGGACACCAGTCACTTCATAAGCTACATCAACACCGCCATTGGTACGTTTGTAAATTTCTTCAATAGCATCGTATTTTTTAGGATCAATCACGATGGCACCTAGCTCTGCTGCTTTTTGTTGACGAATCTCGGATAACTCGACAGCATAGATTTCTGATGCACCAGAAGCTTTCAGTGCTTCAATAACAAGTAAGCCGATAGGTCCTGTACCGAAAACTGCGGCTTTGTCGCCGACTTTTAGTTTACTTTGACGAACAGCATGAAGTGCCACTGCAGATGGTTCAACAAGTGCACCTTGTTCAAATGATACTGTTTCTGGTAATTTATGAATCATTTCAGCTGGTACAGCTGCATATTCTGAAAATCCACCGCCGCCTCCAGCAAGACCATAAAATCCCATTTTATCGCAAAGATTATATTTTCCTTTTTTACACGCTTCACACTCACCACAAGCATAAATCGGTTCAACAGTAACACGGTCGCCAACTTGTACAGTTGTCACACCTTCACCTACTTCAACAACTTGTCCAGAAAATTCGTGGCCCATAACAATTGGAGCTTTATCCCCGCTTAATGGATGTGTTTCAGTAGGGATGAAGATTGGACCAGCTGTATATTCATGTAAATCACTACCGCAAATTCCGCACCATTCTACCTTTAATTTTACTTTCCCTTTTAGAGCTTGAGGCTCTTCAATATTTTCTAGTCGTAAATCTTTTTGGTTATGCCATCTTAATGCTTTCATCTCATGCATCTCCTAAAAAATTATAGTTTTTACACCTCCAGTATACTCTTTCTGATTACATATTCAAGAGACCAGCCTACCAAAAACTAGAAAATAAAAACTAAATTTCAAACTACTTTCTGCCTAATTTCACTTTTATCTATTTAAAACGAATATTTCATCCTTTATTAATTTTGTGTCAAATTAAGGAACTTGTTGGGACAGGGGGTCGGTTCCGTTGTCCCACTGTCCTTCAAGATTTAAGTCCACCACATTTCGGTAATGGAGTCTTTAACTAATATAGGTTTTAAGTTTTCAACAGCTTTTGTAAATCCTTCATTAATGGACATTAACCCGTCCTCATGCTCAATACTAATAACATAATCATAATTCATCAGTCTCAACGTACTAACAATATCAGCCCATGTTTTTAAATCATGACCAAAGCCAACGGTTCTAAAATACCATGCGCGATCACGCATTTCCGAGTAGTCTGTCATGTCTGTAAGTCCGTTTCTATTCATATTATTTTGATCGATAATTGTATCTTTCGCATGAAAATGGTGAATAGCATTCTCACGACCAAGTATTTTAATAGCTTCTATTGGGTCAATACCTTGCCACCACATATGACTTGGATCAAGGTTGGCGCCAATTGCAGGACCACATGCCTCTCTTAACCGCAGCATGGTATTTGGTGTGTGCACAGAAAATCCTCCATGAAGCTCTAAACCTATTTTTACATTATGAGCCACTGCAAAGTCATTTTTTTCTTTCCAATACGGAATCAGCTTCTTTTCCCATTGCCATTTTAAAATTTCTTGAAAATCATGGGGCCATGGTGTGACGGGCCAATTGGGATAGAGGGCATGCTCATGATCGCCTGGGCATCCCGAAAAGGTATTAACAACAGGGACTCCTAGTTCAGAAGCAAGAAGGATTGTTTTTTCTAATAATTGATTTGCCGGTTCCGAAATCTTTTTTTGTGGATGTAGTGGGTTGGCATGACAGCTTAATGCACTAATCACTAATCCATGCTCCTCAACCTTTTGCTTAAACTGTTGTAAAGCCTGGGGATTCATTAATAACATATCCACATTACAGTGTGCATTACCCGGATAGCCCCCTGTCCCCAACTCAATAGCTTCCACACCTTTAGAAGAAACATAGTCTAACATGTCATCAAATGGCATATCGGAGAATAAAACTGTAAAAACACCTAATTTCAAAGAAAGCCCTCCTTTTATAAGAAAAGTTCAGAATATACTGATTTGTAATCCATTACATTTATAACCATATATAAATTATTGAATATAATCAATGTTTTTCTGTATGAATTTTTTGTATTGACAGATAATTCTGTTCATAATATCATGAAAATGAAATCGATTACAAAAAACTTGTTAGGACATAGAAAGTAGGATCAAGATGGCAAACATCAAGCAGGTTGCTAAAGAAGCAGGGGTATCAGTAGCTACCGTTTCAAGAGTATTAAATGGACAGAGTACTGTAAAAAGTAAAACAAGAATTAAAGTAGAAGAAGCAATTAAAAAATTAAATTATGAGCCTAGTATGTTAGGTAGGAATTTAAGAAACTCTGAAAGTCGATTACTACTCGTGTTAATTCCAAAAATTTCAAATCCGTTCTATTTAGAAATTATTAAAGGGATTGAAAGCACAGCAATTGGTAAAAGTTATAATATTCTTCTATGCGAAACAGATTCCAATCCGGAAAGAGAGAATATTTATTTTGATTTAGTTAGAAAAAAAATGGCTGATGGTATTATTTCGATGGATCCAGCTGTAGATATGGAAGCATTAACAAAGTTAGCTAAAAGGCATGCCATTATTCAATGCAGTGAATATGCGGAGAATAGTCTTATTCCATATGTGACCATTGATAGTGAAGAAGCTGCATACCGGGCCGTAAAGCATTTAATTAAAATTGGTCATACAAAAATTGCTTTGATTAATTCAGATGAAAAATATTTATATGCCAGACAACGTAAAATGGGTTACCTAAAGGCTTTAAAAGAACATGGGATAACTGTGAATGACGATTACATCTACCATACAAAGCAATTAGGTTTTGAATACGGCCAACAGGCAATGAAAAAAATTTTGAATTTAAAAGATAGACCTACGGCTATTTTTGCTGTATCAGATCTGTTAGCAATCGGAGCGCTTAAAGAAATAAACGCAAATGGATTGCATGTACCGAATGATATAGCAATCGTCGGCTTCGACAAAATTGATTTTTCCAATATGACCCATCCTACACTTACTACCATTGCCCAACCAATGTATAAAATGGGAAAGATAGCTGCCGAAATGTTGATCAATAAAATACAAGGCAAAGAGGTGGAAAGTGTTATTTTAGATCATGAATTAGTTATACGCGAGTCTACATCAGGATAAGCAGTCATTAAGACTAGCGCTCTGTTATAAAATATTGATTTCATATCAGAGCGCTGGCCTTAAAATGTAATCGATTACATTCAAGGGGGAGCTTTATACAAAACAAAGGGGTGAATGGATTGAAAAAGTTACTAGTTTTATGTATAGGCTTATTAGCTGCTTTTGTCTTGGTAGCTTGTAGTAGTGAAAAAGGAAGTAGTAGTAGTAAGGGAGATGGAGACGATAAGTTAACAATCGGTATTTCGTTACCATCTGCCACACATGGGTGGATGGGAGCACTCATTGATAATGCTGAAAAACAAGCAAAGGAACTCAAGAAAAGTGAAGGAATTAACTATGTAATGACCAATGCAGCAGATCCTAATAAACAAGCAAATGACATTGATGATTTGATTTCACAAAAAGTGGATGTCATTGTCATGCTCCCAATTGAATCAGCTGCTCTGACTCCAGTAGGTCAGAAAATAAAAGATGCGGGTATTCCATTAGTCATTGTCGACCGAGAATTAGAAAACGATGCAGCAACAGTTGTGGTAAAAGGTGATAATGAAGGAATTGGTGTAAATGCTGGAAAGTACTTTATTGAGAAGTTAAAAGGCAAAGGAAAAGTTGTAGAGATTACAGGTCCGCCAAGCTCCGTGACAGAGCAGCGTGGAGCTGGATTTAAAGAAGCGATGGAGAGTGAAAGTGAAATTGAAATTATTGCTTCACAGAGTGGCGACTTCTCAACGGAAAAATCATTAGAAGTAATGCAGAACATTTTACAAGCTCATTCTCAAATTGATGCAGTTTTTACACAGGATGATGGAATGGCACTAGGTGTCCTCCAAGCCATTAAAGAAGCCGGTCGTAAAGATATTCAATTTGTAACAGGTGCCGGTGGTGGCAAGGAAGTTTTTGAGAACATTAAGGATGGTGGACTTATTTCAGCAACCTTCTTATATTCACCTACGATGGTTGAGGATGCAGTGAAAATTGCAGCAAAATTAGCTAAAGGGGAAGACCCAGAAGAAAAAATGGTCGTAAAAGAAGCCACTCAAGTGACAAAAGAAAATGTTGATGAGCACTATGATCCAGATTCAAAGTTTTAATTTCTAACTTTAAATTAGTATTCGGAAATACAATAGCTGTCGAATAGTTGTTGTATTTCCCCTTTTCCCTACAAAGGAGAGATGAGAAATGTCTGCCAATCCTTTCATAGCGATGAAAAATATCGAAAAATCATTTAACGGTGTATCCGTTTTAAAGAAGGTTTCTTTGCAAGTCGAGAGTGGTGAAATTCATGCATTATTAGGTGAAAATGGAGCTGGGAAATCCACTTTGATGAATATTTTAGGTGGTGTGCTCAAACCAGATGTTGGTTCCATCATTATAAATGGGAATGAAGTGAAACTTACAAACCCACGTGTGTCACAGCAGTATGGAATCAGTTTTATTCACCAAGAATTAAATGTCGTTTCTGATTTACGAGTCTATGAAAATCTGTTTTTAGGATCAGAGCTGCGAAATAAATTTGGATTTTTAAAAGTAGAAGAAATGTGTAACCAAACAAGTGACATTTTAGCGCTATTAGGTGTGGATATTCATCCGAAGGAATATGTACGAAATCTGGATACTTCCTATAAACAATTGATTGAAATATCCAAAGCACTCTTACATAAATCGAAACTAATTATTATGGACGAACCAACCTCAGCATTGGCAGAACATGAGGTAGAACGGTTATTTGCAAAGATGAGAAATCTTAAGAGCTCAGGTGTTTCCATCATCTATATTTCCCATAAACTGAAGGAAGTGAAAGAGATTTGTAATCGTTATACCGTACTTCGGGATGGGGAAGTAGTTGGGAATGGCGATATGGAAAATGAGAGTATAGAGACAATTACAAAACTCATGGTCGGTAAGGAAATTTCAGAAGAGCGCTTTACAAGAAAGCATACATTTGGTCCATCTGTACTCGAAGTGAGTAATTTGAGCAGTGAAGGACTATTTAAAAATATTCATTTTACTGTCCGGAAAGGTGAAATCGTTGGGTTTACTGGACTGGCTGGAGATGGAAGGACAGAGCTATTTGAAAGCTTATTTGGTTATCGAAAAAAATACTCGGGTGAGATTAAGGTTAATAGGCGGGTTGTAAAAATAGATCATCCACGAAAAGCATTAATGGCAGGAATTGCTCTTGTTCCAAAGGATCGAAAAGAAAATGCGATTATAAAAGATTTAAGTGTGATTCATAATATGAGCCTCTCTTCTTTAGGGCATTTTGAAAAATCGGGTTTTATTCATGAAGGGAAAGAAAAGAATAAATTTGATTTTTATAAAAGGAAATTAAACATAAAAGTACACAATCCACGGATTACCATTGATAAGTTGAGTGGCGGAAATCAGCAAAAAGTGATTATCGCTAAATGGTTAGAGGTTGATACGGAGATCATTATTTTTGATAACCCAACACAAGGGATAGACGTTGGTGCTAAACGGGAGATTTACCAGCATATTGTCGAATTAGCCGAGCAAGGAAAAGGGATTATTATCTTATCCTCAGAAGCTCCGGAAATTTTAAAGCTCTGTCATACCATTCATGTGATGTATCAAGGGGAAATAACGGCTCGCTTTACTGGTGAACAAGCTACAGAAGATGAAATTATGAGTTATGCAACTGGATCGAAAAGGGAGGTCCTTCATAATGGTTAATACTGAATTAAAGGAATCAAATCCACAACCAAAATCATCGAAAGCAAGCAATCGTTTCTCATGGCTATGGACAGATTATAGTGTAATTATTGCCTTTATCATTATTTTTATTGCTGCATCGATAATGAGTCCTAGATTCTTAGACATTAATAATCAAATGAATATATTAATGCAAGTTTCTATTATAGGTATCATTTCTTTAGGAATGACTGTTGTGATGCTCTCCGGTGGAATCGACTTATCGGTTGGATCCGTACTCGTCTTAGTCGGTGTCATTTCCGTTTTAGCATTAAATGCTTCAGGTAGTATTTTCGTTGCCATATTAACCGCATGTATCGTTGGTTCTTTTGCTGGTTTTTTGAACGGATTAATGGTAGCAAAAGGAAGGATTGCATCGTTTATTGCTACTTTAGGGATGATGGCCGCTGCACGCTCAATTGCCCTATATATAGCTAATGGCGGAAGTATTTCAGGGAAAGTATCTGGATTTACTGCTATTGCCAATAGTGATCTTTGGATTATCGATTATCCAATCATTATTTTTCTCGTTATGACCGTACTTGTCTATGTATTGATGCACAAAACAAGGTTTGGTCGCTATGTTTATGCTATAGGCAGTAATGAGAAAGCAGCTACTCTTTCCGCCATTCGTGTAAATCGTGTAAAACTAGCTGTATATAGCTTGGTAGGCTTATTAGTAAGTGTTGCTGCCGTTATTGAAACCTCCCGTCTAAATTCTATCTCATCCTCAAGCTCAGGGGTGTCTTATGAGCTAGATGCAATTGCTGCCGTTATTATTGGGGGCACAAGAATGACTGGTGGGAAGGGGAAAATTCTTGGCACATTTTTTGGCGTGCTTATTTTAGGAATTCTTAATAATATGATGAACTTAATGAATGTATCTCCACATCTTCAAGGCTTTGTAAAAGGATTGATCATCATTGTAGCAGTTGTCTTCCAAAAGAGGGAATAGGGAGGTATTCACTTGGATTTTAAAGTGGGGATTATAGGCTGTGGTTCAATAGCCAAATTACGCCATGCACCAGAATATAAAGCGAATCCATTTGTAAAAGAAATCATATTTTATGATAGAAATATTGAGCGAGCAGAAAATCTTGCTACCATGTTCGGTGGAAGGGTAGTAGAAACTGTTGACGAGCTATTACTCGATCCTTCTATACAAATAATAAGTGATTGCTCATCGAATGAAAATCATCATATATTTTCTACAAAGGCTTTACTTAATGGTAAGCATGTATTATGTGAAAAACCAATATCATTAACGATGGAACATGCTAACGAAATCGTTGAAGCACAAAGAAAAACAGGTAACAAATTAATGATAGATCATAATCAACGCTTCACTCGTGCCCATCAAAAGGCTAAGGAAATGATTGCCAGCAAAGAATTTGGCAATGTGCTCACCTTTAGAACGACATTTGGGCATCAAGGACCAGAGCAGTGGGGAGTAAATAAAACAAGATCGACTTGGTTTTTTAAAAAGGATCGCTCTGGCCTTGGTGTAGCAGGTGATTTAGGGATCCACAAAATTGATTTACTACACTATTTATTAGACGATGAAGTCGAACAAGTTAGCGCCTTTCAAGGTGCTCTCGATAAAGTCGATGAAAACGGCAAGCCAATTGAGGTATGTGACAACATCGTCTGTATTTTAAAAACAAAGCAAGGACGACTTGGTACAGCCTCTTTTTCATGGACATATTATGGTGAAGAGGATAATAGTACGACGCTTTATTGTGAAAAAGGAATAATAAAAATATACAACAGCCCTGAAAATCAAATTGAAGTGATAACAAAAGAAGGGGAAAGGATTAACTATAAGCTTGAATCCATTCAAACAAATGATAACCAAACAAACACAGGTGTCATTGATGCATTCATTGATTGTGTTCGTTTAGACAAAGAACCACTTGTAAGCGGATCAGATGCTCTTTCTTCGTTGAAAGTAGTCTTAGGTATAATGGAAGCAGCGGAGCATAATTGTATGATTCGTATTTAATCTTGTTCTAAATCCTTGCTTTTCATTAACCAATCTTAAAACGATTATGAAAGAAAATTCCTTGCCAATAAAGCAAGGGATTTTTACTATAGCTTTACCTTTTTATATTTGTAAGGTGAAAAATTACTGTGAATCCACAAAATAAAAAATAATATTTTTAACTAACAGATACAACCAAAATGACTACAAGTATAAATACCATTGCAAAAAGCCCCATTAGCTTCATAACGCCTTTTTTGGATAAGGAGTTATTCTCATCCTTATTTTTTCGAGTGATAATCAATGATAGTAAAAACCCAATAATAATAACTGCTAATATAATATATTTTTCCATCAAGTCATCTCTCCCTTATATTCATCTCTTCGAACACTTATCAATAAATCTTGGAAAATATAACAAAGGATATAAATAAGGTGCTGATTAATAATGCTGACAATAGATGAAGCATCTCATTTGCAGTTAGTATAATAAAATCGAATTGGATCCCTATATTAAAGACAATTAAATAGATCAGCATCGCAACAAAAGAAGCAAACATTCCTTTTTGCCTAATGAGTCTCATCCGTTCATCCTTTTGCTTGAACTGAGGGTATAAGTTGGATAAACAAAAACTCATAATCGCCATTGCTAGTTGAATAAATATCATGGTTGAAGGAGCAGCGTTTGCTTTAATACTTGCAAGTATCAAAAATCCAGCCATCATTAAAAAGAGCATACCTAGTATGAAGAAGGGTATTCTTGAATAATGCATCTGGCAATCCTCCTAGTTTTTAAAATCCTTCACTTATAATCTTCTTCTTCTAAAAAAAATAGGCTTTCTACATTTGTTTCAAATAATTCTGCCATTATCATAGCTAAGGGGAGGGAGGGATTATATTTCCCCTTCTCAATTGAAATAATGGTTTGCCTAGACACCCTTAATTTTTCTGCTAATCTGTCTTGGGAATAGCCATATTTTTTTCGGTATTCGGGTACCTTATTTTTCAACCACCATCACCTCTTTGGAATTATTTTAATGTAAAGCTAACTTTACGTCAAGCTTCCTTTACATTTTTGGAAGCATAGGGAAGCATAGGGACGGTTCTTCTGCTTCCTAGAAAGAAGTTTACGCCTGAAACCACCCGAAATTTATCGAATGTTATAGAAAAGCGTCATGGTGAGTAAACATCTCTACGACGTTTTTCTTTTATTTTTTTCCAAACGTGCCCTGTTGCTCATTACCTACCCAAACCACTATTACACTGTAACCTTTAAATCAATCGTCACAATAATTTTTAATAGAGAAAACCAAAAAATCATATCTTTTGAAACTAGACTAGGGGTTATCCTTAGTCTACTTTTGGTCATCCTTAAAAAGTTTAAGCCAGATTAAAATCATCGTGACAGCTTGCAATCGAACTTCTGTTCAGATTTTGTTCATGGAATCTATGTTAGTATCTCGAAGGGAGTTGATATAAAAAAAAGAAAGACATAAGATGGAAATATACATAAAAATAAATTCATTTTTGGAGACATGATAATGAAGAAGAATCTATTAATTGTCGTGAGCATTATCATGCTGTTTGTTATTGTCTTTCTCTTGGGTAATTGGCATTATTTCGTAAACGATGATCCGCGAATGGTAAAAGATGGTGTCGTGAGTATTGGCTCGGAGAAATTAAAGAAACCGGTAAAACTAGATGGGGATTGGTCCTTTTATCCCAATGTTTTGATACCCGCAGGGGAAAAGCTAGATATCTATAATAACAAAAGGACTACGATTGAAGTTCCGTCTGATTGGCATCAGTATGTTGAGCCGAATGACGAAGGTCTTTCTGTGGGGACTTACCATCTAAAAGTAAAGGTGCCGATTGATGCGGAGTATGGCTTATATATTCGGGCTATCCGCCAAGCCAATCGTGTTTTTATAAATGGGGTAGAGGTAGGGGCAAAGGGAAATCCTAGCACAGTTTTGAGTGAATATGGTTCAGAGAATGATGATAAATATACGGTATTTGCTCGAAGTATCAATCGTGAACTTGACATTATTATTCATGTTACTAATTATTATTATTCTCGTGCAGGAATTATTTTCCCTATTCAATTTGGTACGAAAGAGGTCATCCAGACACATTACCGATGGAAAGTGTCAGTAGATGCCTTTATAAGTATTGGGCATATTGTTTTAGGAGCAATTTATATTCTTGCATATGTGCAAAATCGGAAACGGAAAGAGGAGCTATTTTTTGGTCTCTTTACAATAGCATTAGGGCTATACATGTCATTTATTAACCAAAAAACATTTTTTCTATTATTTCCTGATATTCCGCCATTGAAGCAACTTCATTTGCAGTTAGGAGTAATACCCATTGCTTTAATGTCATTAACCCTTTTTATCAATTATATGTATCCACAATTACATAAAAAAAGAACCATCTATATAGTAATGATTTTGCTTGGTGTCGTTTTTGTTTTCTACGGTATATATAATCCAATTACAAAAAATCTAAGACCTACCTCAGAGGAGGAATCCTTGTATAGAAGTTTAGCCTATATTGGGGTTACTGCACCTATCATTTTCTATAATGTGTGGACACTGTTTCGGGTTATGATGAATCGCCTTGAAGGTATTCGCTATGTTTTAATCGTTGTTTCAGCTATTTGCTGTTATACTATTTTACTCATTCTTAACTTTTTAGTGGGAATACCTATTGATTATACTGAATTTGTATTGTTTTTACTTGTGCTTTTAGGCTTTTCTTCGCTATTAAACTATCGATCCAATGTAGCCTTTATGAAAATAGAAGCATTGTCGGATGAATTACTTAAACATAATGAAATGAAGGATGAATTTTTACTTAAAACATCACATGAATTACGAACTCCCCTTAATGGTATTTTAAATCTAGCAAAATCATTAATGGAAGGTGCACAGGGACCATTGAAGCGTCCTCAACAGGAGCAAGTTATCTTAATTCATAATGTTACACAGCGTTTAGGTTATTTAGTGGAGGATTTGTTGTTTTCCTCCAATCAAATGACTGGGGAAGTAAAGGTTTCTCCAGTTGAGGTTTCAGTAGCCGTTATCAACGAAGTAGTTGAAGAAATTCGGAGTGTCATGCCAAAGAATAGTCAAGTACGTTTAATTGCTGATGTAGACTTGGAACTTCCAACTATGTTTACCGATGAATTACGCTTTAAGCAAGTACTGTATAATTTATTGCATAATGCCATAAAACATACGAAGTGTGGGGAAATTATTGTGACGGCATATGTCCATCATCAACATATGATGATTGAAGTTAGTGATACAGGTTCTGGTATTCCTACACAAGATTTGGACCGTATCTTTAATGCCTTTTATCAAGTAAATCATCAATATAAAAAAGAAGGGCTCGGTTTAGGTTTGAGTATTGCTAAAAATATTGTCGAGAAATTAAATGGTGAAATTCATGTGAAAAGTGTGGTAGGAGAAGGCACAACATTTACATTTACAATGCCACTTGCAGTGCAAGAACAAGTGATCAATGAGCAATCAGCTGCGCTTGCTCCGTATCCATCCACAGAGGTTCTTAAACTTAATTTACCTTTAATCTATAAAGGGAATGATAAGAAAATACTTGTGGTGGATGATAACCATGTGAATATCAAGGTTTTAGCCGATGCATTAGTTCTAAAGGGATATACAGTAATAGCTGTTGATAATGGCTTTGATGCGGTAGACTATGTTAAAACAAACCAGGTAGATTGTATGTTAATTGATTTAATGATGAATGGGATGTCAGGGTATGAGCTATGTAAACGAGTACGTAAGCACTATGACATGCTAGAGCTTCCAATCATCGTGCTAACAGCTATTATGAAGCATTCTGATCTATTGCTAACTTTGCAAGTTGGTGCTAATGATTATTTACAAAAGCCTGTTTCGATGGATGAATTGTTTATCCGAATTGAATCTTTGCTAGCTGTTAAACAATCTTCAATTGATGCAATTGAAGTGGAAATGAAGTATTTGTTTTCCCAGGTTACGCCGCATTTTGTCTATAATACTCTTAACACAATTATTGGTATGAGCTATACCGATATGGATAATACGCGAGAAGCGCTCTACTGTTTGGCAACGTATTTCCGAGCTAAGCTTAATGTTCATTATCGTAATAGTTTTGTTTCCATAGAAGAAGAGATTGAACTTGTAAAGGCATACCTGTATATCGAAAAGATGAGCTTTGGTGATCGTTTAACGATAAAATATGATATTGATGAATCCATTGCATTAATGATTCCTGCATTATCACTTCAGCCATTGGTAGAAAATGCTGTTTTTCATGGCATTTCTAAGAAACCGGAGGGCGGTACGATTGAAGTAAGTGTACAACGAGAAGGGCAATTTATTCGTATTAAAATATATGATAATGGTGTCGGTATTCCAGAGGAAAAACTTCAGCAACTATTAAACGAGGAAAGCTCACGCATTGGTTATATGAATCCATTAAAAAAATTTAAATTAATGAAAAATGCAAGTTTTCGTTTATACAGTGAGGAAGGAAAGGGGACAACCATTGTCATTCTATTACCAGGGGGTGGCGCTGCATGAATATAATTATTGTGGATGATGAGAAAATGGCTATTGATGTTTTAAGTATCATCCTAAAGCGACTCACACAATTTAAGGTTTCGATAAAAGGGGCATTTACAAATGCAGTGGATGCCCTCCACTTCCTTGAAAAAGAATCGGTGGATGTTATATTTTTAGATATCGAAATGATCGATATTCAAGGTATACAAGTGGCGAAACAACTAGTAAAAAGGCACCCATTCATACAGGTGATATTTGTAACAGCACATTCCCAATTTGCCGTTGATGCTTTTGATGTTGAGGCAACAGATTATTTATTAAAGCCTGTTCATGAAAACCGACTGATCAAAGCGTTAACGAAAGTCCAAAAAAGATTGAAACTACAAATGGAGGAAAATAAAGAACACGAAAAGAACCTCCTATATGCTCATACTTTAGGTAGTTTTTATTTACATAATAATCAGCATGAAGTAATGAAGTGGCGAACAAGAAAGGTACGTGAGCTTTTTTTATACTTATGGTTTCATCAAAAACAGCCTATAGCAAATGCGGTCATCATTGAGGAGTTATGGCCAGATTTAGATTTTGAAAAGGCATCAAGCAATTTACATACAACGATTTATCAATTAAGGAAGCTTCTCAAAGATAATGGTCTCAAAGAGCCCATTCAATTAGTCAATAACCATTATCAATTAAATGTTGAGATAAAAAGCGATTTGGATGAACTCAATGCATTATTAGATCAAGGAAATCACGATGACGTGTCCATTCAGAAGCTATTAAATTGCTATGAGAGTGACTTTTTAGCAGAGGAAGAATATTCTTGGGCTATTCATATACGATCCTACCTAAAACAAGGCGTATTGAATGTCCTTGAAAAATATACAGCAAATTCAACCTCCACCAATTCACTATTAAAATATAATTGCCTACAAAAAATGCTAGAACTCGATGAATTTAATGAACAGTATATGTATCAACTATTAGAATTCCTAATCAAACAAAACAAAAAACAACAATGCATAGAATACTATAATCACATAAAAAGCAAATTAATCGAAATAGACTTACCCATCCCAGAAGAGATTGAAAGAATATATAACGATTACATGAAAGAAGCATAGGGACGGTTCTTCTGCTTCCATTTTTGTTGCCTGGTACTCCTCGGATTTTGTCGAAAGCTTAGTAGATAGATAAGGGAGAAAGGAAAGCTCCATAGAGAGAAATCTCTTTGGGGCTTTTGATTTTTTTCAATTCGTTTGGATATATGGAATTAAAAGAGTAGTCTTTTAATCATTTAAGTAGTCCAAAAGAAACACATCAATCCTTTAAAGTAATATATAATAACTAAATATTTAAAATTAACTAAAAACTATATTGATTATCTATTTTATTGCTGTTATACTTTAAAAAAATAAATTTTCTAGGCGTTTAAGTTAAATGATAGTAAACTTAAATTGTGTAAAGAAAAGATATAATATTATAACAATTTAAGGAGAATTACATGAAAGTAAACAAGAATTTACCTACACCTTTATATCATCAAGTAAAGGATTACCTAGAAGAAAAAATCATTTCTGGTGAATGGGAACCAGGTTTTCAGTTACCAACAGAAAAGGAGCTATCGTCCCAATTTCAAGTAAGTAGCATTACGGTAAAAAGGGCGATTCATGATCTGGTAAACAAAGGAGTTCTCTATCGTCAAAGAGCAAAAGGGACTTTTGTCAGTAAAAGAGAGGATAAAGATATATACCAGCTAGTGTCACTCCGGAATGAAGCGGATGAATCAAAACACCATCCCCATAAATCATTGTCATTCAAGGAAGAAGAAGCTGGTGTGAAAATTGGTAAGATGCTTGATATCAATGCGAAAGAAAAAGTTTATAAAATTCACAGATTAAAAATTGAAGAAGAGACGCCAGTAGGAATTGAATATACCTATATTCCAAGTTCCCTATTTCCAGGTCTCACAGAAACAATGATAGAAGATGACCTTTTCTATAATGTTTTTACGAATAAATATGGGTTGAAATTAGAGAAAGCCAAAATCTTTTTCTCTACCATTATTGCAGATGAGTATGAAGCAGCCCTTTTAAACATACCTAAAGGCGAGCAGCTATTTGTATTAGAGAGGTTTACACATACAGAGGATCAGCAAATTATTGAATACTCAAGGTTTATTATTAGGCAAGAGAAATCCAGGTATTATATCGAAGTAAAGCTTTAAAAAATATCTTGTAATTTTACATATAATTTTTATTTTAAAAGAATATAATATTATAATTTTATAACTTTAGTTTAGTAAATTTTGATTAAGAAGGGGATGATATGAACTTATGAAAATTATTGTAATCGGTTCGGGAATTGTTGGTTCAAGTACAGCTTACCACTTGGCAAAAAAAGGTGCTGAAGTATTTTTAGTTGATAGACTTCATGATGGGCAAGCAACAGCAGCAGGTGCTGGAATCGTTTGTCCATGGATTAGTAGCGTAAATAATAAGGATTGGTATACTCTTGCAAATGCTGGAGCATGTTACTATCCAAAACTAGTTTCTCAACTTAAAGAAGATGGAGAGAGCAATATAGGCTATGGATTAGTAGGTGCACTTGCTGTTAGTAATGACGATGAAGAACTAAATGTGATTGAACAAACGGCTAGAACACGCCAATTGGAAACACCAGAGGTCGGCGAGGTTAGGCGTTTATCAGGTAGAGAAGCCCGTGAACTTTTCCCACCTTTAAATGAAGATCTTAAAGCTGTCTATGTATCAGGTGCAGCTCGAGTTGATGGGAGATTATTGAGGGATGCTTTAAAAAGAGGTGCAGAAAAGCATGGTGCACAATTATATACCGGATTGGCCAGCCTCGAAATCGTGAATGAAAAAGTAACTGGAGTTCATGTGAATGGTGAGGTTTTATCTGCTGATGCAGTAGTACTAACAGCGGGAGCCTGGATATCTGAACTGTTAGAACCGTATGGAATTGGACTGCAGGTTGAGCCACAGCGCGGACAAATCGTTCATTTAAAGCTTCCAGATCAAGATACCTCCAATTGGCCAGTTATCCTTCCGCAAAGTAGTCACTATCTTGTTAGTTTTGAAGATTCGAGAATAGTTGTAGGAGCAACGAGAGAATCGGGTTCTGGTTTTGATTATCGTGTAACTGCAGCCGGTGTAAAGGAAGTTATTGAAGAAGCCTTATTTGTAGCACCTGGTCTTTCAAATAGTACATTGCATGAAGTAAGGGTTGGATTTAGACCCATTAGTGCAGATATTCTTCCTTTATTAGGTCATATACCGGCAGTAAATGGATTAATCATTGCCAATGGACTCGGTGCATCCGGTTTAACGATGGGACCATTCGTTGGTAACCTAGCAGCTAAGTTGGCTCTTAATGAAAAATTGGAATTAGATATTACCCCTTATTATCCTCTTAGACATTCTCAAAATTTAAAGCATTGTTGAAGTATTACCGTTCACTATATTGGTTTTTCACCTTTTATGTATTCCCAATAAGAAATTTTATTCTCAAAGATTATATGATTAAAATCTTAAGGGGATAAAATTTCAGAATTGTCACAATAGAGATGGATTTTAGTAGATGTTATTTGGTTTTATAACAAATTGAACAAGGGGGAAATAAGTTGAAAAAACAATTCTTTGTATTATTCATTTGCCTTTTCCTTATGATCATGTCAGCATGTGGGAACAAAACAGGAAATAAAGCGAATGAAGGTAACGGTAGTGACAAAACGTTAGTTTTAGCGGCTTATGGTGGTAGTTATGAGAAAAAAATGAAGGAATCAGTTATTCCAAAATTTGAGAAGAAGTATGGTGTAAAAGTTAAGTATATAACCGGAAGCTCTGTTGATACATTATCAAAGCTTCAAGCACAAAAGGATCACCCACAGATCGATGTTGCTTTTTTAGATGATGGACCACAAGCACAAGCAAAAGCCTTTGGACTTTTAGCACCATTAGATGAAAAAGTAGTTACGAATATGGAACATGTTTATGACATAGCAAAAGATGAAGATAATATTGGGATTGGCTTTGGAATTATCTCAACAGGGCTTGCCTATAACAAAGAACTATTTGAGAAAAACGGATGGGAGCCATTGAAATCATGGAATGATTTAGCAGACTCCAAATTTAAAGGGAATTTAGTATTACCATCGATTGCAAATACTTATGGTGTCCACTTGCTCATCATGGCAGCAAAAGCTAATGGAGGAAGTGAAGAAGATATAGAGCCGGGCTTTGAAGCTCTGAAAAAAATCGCAAAGAATGCCGTAACGTTTGATAAAACAGCCGATGTATCTAACTACTTCTTACAGGGACAAACAGTAGCGAGTGCGTGGGGAAGTAGTCGGGTGTATACATTGCAGGACACAGGTTTCCCGATTGAATATGTTGTACCTGAGGAAGGTGCGATTGCATTGATGTCAACCATAAGTGTCGTAAAGAATGCACCTAATAATGATTTAGCACAAAAATTTGTAAATTATGTATTAAGTGAAGAGGTTCAAAAGGATTTTTCACAAGCGCTATTTGATGGTCCCGTTAATAAAAATGTGAAACTAGAAGGAGAGATCACAAAGAAGATTCCATATGGCCAGGAGGAAATTGACAAATTAATCAAAGTAAATTGGAAGCTTGTCAATGAAAAGCGTGCGGAATGGACGGAAAGAGCCAATAAAGAAATTGAAATCTCGCATTAATGAAGAGGTGATTAGATGAGTTATTTAAGTTTGCAGGATATTGTTAAAAGTTTCAATCAAGTTGAGGTTGTTAAACAGCTAAGTTTAGATATTCAGCAAGGTGAGCTCATATCATTTCTAGGACCATCTGGATGTGGGAAAACAACGACCTTAAATATGATTGCTGGTTTTTTGGATGTTGACGGAGGAAGAATCATGGTGGATGGGGCACCTGTTCACTTACTTCCGCCAAATAAAAGGGAAATGGGCATGGTTTTTCAAAATTATGCTCTATTTCCCCATATGACCGTATTTAATAATGTAGCCTATGGATTAAAGCTCCGTAAGGTTCCAAATAATGAAATCAAAATTCGAGTAGCAGAAGCATTAGAAATGGTTAGATTGTCTGCCTATGAGAATCGTTACCCAAGGGAATTATCAGGGGGACAGCAGCAGCGTGTTTCGTTGGCAAGAGCATTGGTCGTTAAACCAAAGGTGCTTCTTCTAGATGAGCCTTTAAGTAATCTCGATGCGAAGCTCCGCCAAGAAATGAGAGAAGAAATTGTTACAATCCAGAAACAGGTAAAGATTACGACGATATTCGTTACTCATGATCAGGAGGAGGCACTTGCTATTTCTGATCGCATTGCTGTAATGAATGAAGGGTGCATTGAACAAGTCGATGATCCTACAACCATTTATAATCATCCAAAAACGGATTTTGTATCGAAATTTATTGGTGAAGTAAACCAAGTACAAGGGAATGTTCTCGAAACCTTTGAAAATAATGTATGTAAAATTAGCTTTTACGGTAATGAACAGCTTGTGCCTGTTCAAACCTCTGGAAATAAGGAAATGAGTTTCTTTATTCGACCGGAAAGGATCAAAATATCACAGGAGGAAGGTGGCATTGGCTTCCAAACAAGAGTCGAAAGGAAAATATTCCTTGGTTCAAAAACAAGATATATTTTAAATGTGAAAGAGAAAAAACTCATTGCAGATATTTCAAATACAGAGTTGAATCCTCATCATATTGAAGAGGGAAAGAATGTTTATACCTATTGGAAGCCTGAGGACCTATTACCTTCAAAAGAGGTGAGTTGAGACGATGCAAGGAGAAATCGCAACGAATCAAGATCAATCATTGTTACTACAGCAAAAAAAGAAGAAAAATTTCAGAAAAAAACTTGATATTTGGTTATTACTATTACCTACACTGCTTATCTTTATCTTTTTCTTTTTAGTTCCATTAGTTTTTCTATTTGTGACTAGCTTCAAAACCTTTGATGCTAATAGTGGAATTGGAAATGAATGGACGTTTCAAAATTATATCAAATTCCTGACTGATTCCTTTTATTTAAGCGTATTATGGCGGACTGTGAAAATTGCGCTATTAACGACTTTGATTACGATCATCATATCCTATCCAGTAGCCTACCAAATCTCAAAAGTTAAAGGGAGATTAAAAAACTTCCTAACTCTTATCGTATTATCACCATTATTAATAAGTATGGTCATCCGCTCTTATGGTTGGGTCATTATTCTATCTAATAAAGGAGTCATAAATAATACATTGATGGATTTAGGTATTATTAATCAACCACTTACCTTACTTTATACAGAATTCAGCGTTATATTAGGCATGATTCACGTATTGTTTCCTTATATGGTGTTAACGATTATGGGATCTCTTGAAAGAATAGATCCGTCTGTCATTAGGGCATCGCAAAATCTTGGGGCAAGTTCTGCAAGAACCTTTTTTTCAGTCATGTTGCCGCTAACTTTACCAGGAATCTTTGCTGGTTCAGTGATGGTATTTAGCTTAAGTGTTAGCTCATTTGTCACACCAGCCATTCTTGGAGGACCCCAAGTAAAAGTAATGTCTTATTTAACCTATGAACAAACGGCTGTGATGTTGAATTGGCCATATGGTTCAGCAATTGGTTTCCTTCTCATCTTTTTAGCCATTATCACGATCATTATCTATAGTAGAATATTAGCTTATTCTGAAAAAGGAGTGGCTATTCAATGAGAAAAAAGCTTCCAAAACTTACGTTAAATACATTTTGTATCATCGTATATCTATTTTTACTGGCACCTATTGTCGTTGTTTTATTCTCATCCTTGACGAAGACAGAATATATTACGTTTCCACCAAAGGGCTTGACCTTAAGATGGTACACCGAATTAATCAATCATCCTGAATTTATGCAATCGTTTATTTTGAGTATTGTTGTTGCACTAGGAACGGCAATATTTTCAACAGTTATCGGCACTTTAGCATCACTTGCAATTGTAAGAAATCAATTCAAGGGAAAAGAAGCAATTGTACAGTTAGTTGGTTCACCACTTTTAATTCCGTCCGTCGTGTTTGGGGTCGCACTCCTTCAATATTATTCATGGATTGGTCTTGCCGCCAGTCCGCTTGCCTTGATTATTGGACATATCATTTTAACTGTTCCTTTCGTGCTACGTTTAGTCGTTGCTAGTTTAGTAGATTTTGACCGTTCCATTGAACGAGCTGCTATGAATCTAGGAGCGAGTTCCTGGAAGGTATTTTTCCACATTACCCTACCAATGATCAAATCCGGAGTGATTGCGGGCTGTATCTTTGCCTTTATTACTTCCTTTGATGATTTAACTGTAGCCTTATTTATCGTTAGTACGGATGTTGTAACCCTACCAGTAAGAATCTATACGTATATGCAATACCAATACGACCCTATTATTACATCTATCTCAAGCATCATGATTATATTGACCATTATATTAATGATCGTAATTGAAAAGGTCTTAGGTGTTGGCAAGGTATTTGCATCTAAATAGGGACGGTTCTTGTGCTTCCATTTTTGGTGCCTAGTACTCCTCAGATTTTGTAGAAAAGCTTAGTAGATATATAGAAAATTTGGGAAGCTCCTTAGAGAGAAATCACTTTGGAGCTTTAGTAAACTAAATAATAATTAAATATTTTAAATTAACAAAAAATAATATTGATTATATTTTTTATTGCTGTTATACTTTAAAAATAATAAATTTTCTAGGCGTTTAAGTTAAATGATAGTAAACTTAAATTGTGGAAAGAAAAGATATAATATTATAACAATTTAAGGAGAATTACATGAAAGTAAATAAAAATTTGCCTACACCTTTATATCATCAAGTAAAGGATTACTTGGAGGAAAAAATTCTTTTAGGTGAATGGGATCCTGGGTATCAATTACCTACAGAAAAGGAGCTTTCAGCCCAATTCCAAGTAAGTACCATCACTGTTAAAAGGGCCATACATGATTTAGTCAACAAAGGAATTCTATTTCGTCAGAGAGGAAAGGGAACTTTTGTAAGCAGAAAGGAGGATAAAGATATATACCAGCTCGTTTCACTGCGGAATGAAGCAGGGGAAGATAAACACCACCCACATAAGTCATTATCCTTTAAGGAAGAAGAAGCCGGTGTGAAAATTGGTAAAATGCTTAACATTGATGCCAAAGATAAAGTCTACAAAATTCACAGATTAAAAATTGAAGAGGACACTCCAGTTGGTATTGAGTATACATATATTCCGAGCTCCTTATTTCCAGGTCTCACTGAAAAGATGATAGAAGATAACCTTTTCTATAATGTTTTTACCAATAAATATGGAATGAATTTAGAGAAAGCCAAAATCTTTTTCTCTACCATTATTGCAGATGAGTATGAATCAGCCCTTTTAAATATTTCTAAAGGCGAGCAGCTATTTGTATTAGAGAGGTTTACGCATACAGAAGATCAAAAAATTATTGAATATTCAAGATTCATCATTAGACAAGAAAAATCAAGATATTATATTGAAATTAGACTTTAGTGATATAAGGTCTAATTTGTACTCATAAAATATAAAGTTATAATATTATATTTTTATATTTTAACTTGTTTATCCCAAACCTTGAAAGGATGAAGCACGAATGGAAAAAGTCTTTCAGTACATTGAAGATCATGCTGATATGTATCTTGATTGGTTAATCGAATCATGTAATCAACCTAGCGTTTCTGCTCAAAACCGTGGAATGATAGAAATGAAAGAGCTTGTAAAAAGATTTCTAAATATGATCAATGTTGAGGTTGAAGAAATAACAACAGATGGATATCCAATTATTTATGGCGAATTAGGAGAAGGTCATGATAAAACACTCACATTCTATAATCATTATGATGTACAGCCTGAAGACCCAATTGATCATTGGAAAAGCCCTCCATTTGAAGCAAGCATAAGAGAAGGGAAAATTTTTGCAAGGGGGGTTGCTGATAATAAGGGAAACCTGATTGCTCGAATATGTGCTGTACATGCATATCAACAAATATATGGAAAAGTACCTATCAATCTTAAATTTATCTTTGAGGGAGAGGAAGAAGTAGGAAGTCCACACTTGGAATTTTTTGCGAAAGAGCATCCTAACAAGCTCAAAACAAATGGAATCATTTGGGAAGGTGGTTCGAGAGAAGTTGAAAGCAAACGACCACATGTTGGATTAGGTGTGAAAGGGATATGTTATGTTGAGTTAACTTGTAAGGGAGCCAATATGGACTTACATTCTTCAGAAGCTGCAATTATTGAAAATCCAGCTTGGAGACTCATTTGGGCATTGAGTACATTGAAAAATGAACATGAAGAAATATTAATTGAAGGATTTTATGACGATATCGTTCCATTGAGTGAACTAGACAAAAAGTTTATTGGATCGATGATTTATGATGAGGAAGCTACAAAGAAATTATACGGAATATCCAAATTTTTAAAAAATGTATCAGGAGATGCATTAAAGGAAAGTTTGACAGCGGACCCGACATGCACAATATGTGGAATTGAGTCAGGATATATCGGTGAAGGGTCAAAAACCGTACTACCATCAATTGCAAGGGTAAAATTAGATTTTCGTTTAGTCCCCAATCAATCACCCGAGAAAATTGCCCAATTGTTAAGAAATCACTTAGATAAACATGGATTTAACGATATTGAGATTAAGCAAGCACATGGTTTGCATCCATTTAATACAGACCCTAATCATCCATTTGTAAATACTGTTCTTAAAAGCATGGATGAAGTTTATCAAGAACCACCTGTTATTTTGCGCAATCTAGCAGGATCAAGTCCAATGTATAAAATGTTAAAAAATACAAATATTCCAGCTGTACAAATAGGTGTTGCCAATCTCCAATCTAATTATCATGCGCCGAATGAGAATATATTCATTGATGATTATATTCAAGGAATTAAGGTTACAGCCGCAGTTATTAATAATTTTAGATAAAAAATAATCTGAAATTTTAAAAATCAGCAATGGATAAAGGGGGAAAATTATGAAAAAGTCTTTTAGGTTCGTTCTTGTGGCTTGTATTATTATGGCATTCATGATTGCTGGATGCAGTGGCAAATCTTCAACAGGGGAAAGTAGTAATGGGAAAAAGGGGAAAGACAAAACTACATTAATTTTAGCTCAAAGTGCTGATATTACGACATTAGATCCGCAAAATTCATTAAGTACAACAGGTGATCGTGTGTTTAGGAACATGTTTAGTCGATTATTCAATAGGGACGATAAAATGGAAATTCAGCAAGAACTAGTGGAATCATACAAAAATGTAGATGAAGTAACATGGAAGTTTAAGTTAAAGGAAGGAGTAAAATTTCATAATGGGGATCCTTTAACTGCTGAAGATGTCAAATATAGTCTTGAACGAGTGATGAAGGATCAGACATTAAAGGAATTTCCGTATTTTACACAGCTTTCAAAGATAAATGTTATTGATGACTTGAATTTTGAAATTATAACGGATGGTCCTATGCCTACATTATTAAGACTTTTAGCCAAAAGTGGCGCGGATATCATGCCGAAAAAATATATCGAAAAAGTAGGCATGGATGAGTTTTTAAAGAAACCAGTCGGTTCTGGCCCCTATAAATTTGTTAAATGGGATCGTGATGATCGAGTTGTTTTAGAAGGCTTTACTGATTATTTTGGTGGAGCACCGAAATGGAAGGAAGTCGTTGTGAGAGCAATACCTGAGAGCTCTACTCGAGTCGGGGAATTACTAACTGGGGGAGTAGATATTGCAACGGATATTCCTCCGAATGAATGGGACCGTGTAAATGGAGAAAAGGGTGTGTCACTGTTAAATGGTGATACAACTCGTGTCATGCTTTTAGTTGTTAGAACAACAAAGGGGTTTGCTACTTCTGACCCAAAAGTACGGGAAGCGATTGACTTAGCTATAAATGAAAAGGCAATTGTTGATTCTGTTCTAAAAGGGACAGGAGTCCCCGTTCGAACACGTGTACCTGAAGGGGTAGTTGGTTCTAATCCTGATTTATATAACACGTATGAATATGATCTTAACAAGGCAAAAAAATTATTAGCGGAAGCTGGTTATAAGAATGGACTAGAGATTACATTAACAGCACCGAAAGGGAGATATCCACTTGATGGAGAGGTAGCCCAATTAGTAGCGAGTATGCTAGGTGAGGCGGGTATTAAAGTAAATTTAAAATTACTTGAGTCTAGCGCGTATTTAGATGAATATAATTCAAACTCCAATAAAGAATTGTTGATGATTGGCTTGGCAGATGGGTTGTTGGATGCTTCTTATTCATTGGTTCACTATACAAAGGATCGTGCAGCAGGACAAACCGATTATTACAATCAGGAGGTAGAAAAACTTTTTCATGATGCTGGAAGAAACTTGAATGAAGAGGAACGAATCAAACAGTATCAAGAAATTCAATCTATTGTTGCTGAGGAGAGACCACATATTTTCTTATTCCAACAAAATGCTAACTATGGAGTTTCAGATCGAGTTACATTCCAAACAAGGTTAGATGAAGTAATTAATTTTTCGGATATTTCTTTGAAGTAAGTTGATTGTTGAGATGAAAATGAACGGGACTGTGATAGAAAAGCTAGTCCCGTTTCTGAAAGGAGACTAAGAATTGAAGAAGTATCTGGTGAAGAGATTGCTACAAATTATACCAGTTTTATTTATTATTACATTTGTCGTATTCGTTTTAGTTTATCTAGCTGGTGACCCGGTTGCTTTAATGTTGCCGGAAGATGCTTCTGAAGCTGATCGAGAAGCGTTGAGAACAGCACTTGGTCTTAATGAACCATTTTTATATCAATATTTTCATTTTATCGGTGATTTAATTCAGGGGAATTTTGGAACATCATTTCGCTATCATCAAGAAGCTTTGCCATTAGTATTAGAACGGCTTCCCGCTACTTTTGAGCTAGCAGCTGCTTCTATGTTGATTGCCATAATTATTGCCATCCCATTAGGGATTTTTTCAGCACAAAAGAGAAATAGCTTTGTAGATCTGTTCATTACAGGGGGCTCTGTTTTAGGAAAGGCAATGCCGAGTTTTTGGCTTGGAATAATGCTTATTCTCATGTTAGCCGTAAACTATCAAATATTTCCGGTTTCAGGCAGGGGAACATGGGCTCATTTAATTTTGCCAGCTATTACTCTAGGTACTGGGGTAGCAGCTGAAATGACAAGGTTAGTTCGTTCAAGTATGTTAGACATTTTAAACCAGGATTATATCCGGACAGCAAAGAGTAAAGGGGTAAGTGATACACTGGTTGTTTACAAACATGCCTTTCGAAATTCACTGATTCCAGTTGTAACGATTACCTCATTACAAGTTACTCATTTAGTAAGTGGTGCATTAATTACCGAAACTGTCTTTTCATGGCCTGGATTAGGGCAATTATTAGTTCAAGCGGTCAATGGTAGGGATATGGCAGTCGTACAAGCGGCGGTTTTTGTTATTGCTATTTTAGTTATTTTAATTAACCTCATAACCGACCTCATTTATCGTTTACTTGATCCAAGAATTAATTATTCATAGGGGGTGAAGATGTGGAAGTAAATATAAATCAGGATCAGGTTGTTAACGTAAATAAACCGGTAACAAATACGAAACATAACCATTTTTTTCGTTTAATAAAATTATTACTCCAAAGTAAAACAGGCACAATGGGATTCATCATTGTCTTTGCTGTAGTGTTTATTGCTATTTTTGCAAATATTTTAGCTCCACATAACCCTGCTGCAAATAATTTAGGAGACATGCTGAAACCGCCTGCTTGGTTGGACGGAGGGTCTACGACTTATCTACTTGGAACAGACAATTTAGGGAGAGACATTTTAAGTAGAATTATATATGGGACTCGAGTGTCATTGTTAGTAGGAATTTTTTCAGTAATTTTAGCAGGTATCATCGGCATCTTAGTTGGAATATTGGCAGGATATTATGGTGGAGTAATCGATAATATCTTAATGAGAATCGTGGATTCCTTCCTTGCGATACCAAGTATTCTATTTATTTTAGTTGTTCTAGCTGTATTTGAACCTAGTATCATGGTTCTTATTGTCGTCATTGGATTTACCAACTGGGTTACATATGCAAGGGTAGTAAGGGGTGAGGTACTAAGTATTAAAGAGAGGGAGTTTGTAAAGGCATCAAAGTCCATCGGGACAAAAAATGCAACGATTATGTTAAAGCATATATTTCCTAATATTATTTCCTCTTTTATCGTTATTTCGACTTTAAGTGTTGCTACAACCATCATCTTAGAAGCTTCCTTAAGCTTTCTAGGATTAGGAATACAGCCCCCAACTGTTTCATGGGGAGGAATGTTGACGGATGGTAGGAATTATCTAGCTACAAACTGGTGGCTAGCAACGTTCCCCGGAATTGCCATAACAATTACCGTTCTTGGAATTATCTTTTTAGGTGATTGGCTTCGTGATGTATTAGATCCACGAACACAAGGAAGAAAATAGGAAGGGGGGGAATAACATGGCTAAAACTCAAACACTATTAGAAGTGAAGGATTTACAAACACATTTCTTTACAGACAGTGGAACGGTTGCTTCTGTAAATGGTGTTTCCTTTTCAGTGGGAAAAGGAGAAACAGTCGGTATTGTCGGTGAATCAGGATGTGGAAAAAGTGTAACGTCTCTTTCTCTTCTACAATTAGTTAGTGAACCTGGAAAAATTGTTGGTGGGGAAATACTGTTCGATGGAAAAAATTTATTGAAGTACTCCAAGCGGGAAATGCGGCAATTAAGAGGCAATAAAATTTCAATGATATTTCAAGAGCCATTAACTTCCCTAAATCCAGTGTTTACTGTTGGGAGTCAAATATCAGAGGCAATTCGACTCCATCAAAATGTAGATAAGACAGAAGCGAAAAAGAAAGCAATCGAAATGTTAAAAAAGGTAGGAATCCCGAGAGCGGAAAAACACTATTTTTCATTTCCACACCTACTTAGCGGAGGAATGAGGCAAAGGGTCATGATCGCAATGGCATTATCCTGTAATCCACAATTACTAATAGCGGATGAGCCGACAACTGCTCTTGATGTTACCATTCAAGCGCAAATTTTAAAGCTAATGAAAAAATTAAGTGAAGAATATGGGACATCCATTATTATGATTACTCATGATTTAGGTGTGGTGGCAGAAATGGTGGATCGAGTGATTGTCATGTATGCTGGTCAAATTGTAGAGCAAGATAATGTTTTTAACATTTTTAAGAATCCAAAGCATCCTTATACAAAGGGATTACTAAATAGTACACCAAAAATACACCAATTAAAGGATCAATTAGAATCGATTGAAGGAAATGTACCAATTCCTTCTGAATTGCCTGTTGGATGTAAGTTTCATCCGCGTTGTCCTTATGCGATGGATATTTGTAGAAAACAAGAACCTTCATTAGTTCAAGCTAAAGATGGTTCCGAAGTTAGATGTTGGCTTCATAGTGACGAAGAGGTGATTAATCTATGACTGTTACCACCAACGACGATATGAAAAAAGAGCATGAAACCCTATTAGAAATTGAAGGATTAAAGAAATATTTTCCTATTTCTACAGGTTTTTTTGGAAAAACAAAGCAGTATGTAAAAGCTGTGGATGGAATCGATTTAATTGTAAAAAAAGGAGAAACATTAGGGATAGTAGGCGAATCAGGATGTGGAAAATCTACAACTGGAAATACTATTTTACGATTGCTTGAGCCTACAGAAGGAAAAATAATTTTTGACGGATCTGATATTACGAAACTATCAGAACGAGGAATGCAAAAAATAAGAAAAGATATCCAAATGGTATTTCAAGATCCATTTTCCTCACTTAATCCTAGAATGAGAGTATTTGATATTATTGCAGAACCACTTCGAACTCATAAAGTAGCAAAAGGAAAGGAATTAGAGCAAACAGTTTATGAATTAATGGAAACAGTTGGGTTAGATCGTTCATTCTCTGGGCGATATCCCCATGAATTTAGTGGTGGGCAAAGGCAAAGAATCGGAATTGCTCGTGCACTTGCTTTAAAACCGAAATTAATCATTTGTGATGAGCCTGTTTCGGCTTTAGATGTTTCTATTCAAGCACAAATCTTAAATTTATTAATGGATTTACAAAAAAAATTTAATTTAACCTATATTTTCATCGCACATGGTATTCCGGCAGTCAAATATATTAGTGATCGAATCGCTGTCATGTATATGGGAGAAGTTGTCGAGCTATCATCAAAAGAAGAGCTTTTTAGTCATACACTTCATCCATATACTCGTGGCTTAATATCCTCTGTTCCGATCCCTGACCCAACATTAAGAGAGCGTAAGGAACAGTTTATTTTGGAAGATGATCTACCTGATCAAACGGATTTACCAAGTGGTTGCCGATTCTATACAAGATGTCCATTTAGAAAGGAAAAATGTAAAGTAGAAAAACCAGAATTTAGAAATGTTGGGGATGAACATTTTGTATCCTGTCATTACCCAATAATGTAAGTACTTTATCGTGATAGATTACTGGTGGAAAAAATAAAGAAGGGCAGTGAAGGAATGAAAATAATTGTTATAGGTTCAGGAATTGTTGGTGCTAGTACAGCTTTCCATTTGGCTAGAAAGGGAGCAGAAGTGATTATTATTGATAAACAACATGAAGGTCAAGCGACTGCTGCTGGCGCTGGAATCGTATGTCCATGGATTTCTAAGGTTGATGATCCAGATTTTTACACCCTTGCTAGAGGTGGTGCGTGCTACTATCCGAAACTTGTTTCCCAACTAAAAGAAGATGGTGAAAGCAATCTTGGATATGGATTAGTAGGTGCTTTAGCTGTTAGTACTGACGAGGATGAATTAAATGTGATTGAACAAAAGGTTAGAGAGCGTCAATCAGAAACACCGGAGGTAGGAGTTGTTAGTCGATTATCTGCCGAAGAAGCACGTCAACTATTTCCTCCTTTAAGAGAAGATCTACAAGCTGTTCATGTCACTGGAGCCGCTAGAGTAGATGGTCGATTACTAAGAGATGCTCTTAAACGAGGAGCAGAGAAACATGGTGCACAGTCCTATACTGGTGTTGCCAGTCTCGAGATTAAAAATGAGAAAGTAGTAGGAGCTTATGTAAATAATGAATTTATTTCGGCTGACTCTGTGGTTATAGCAGCAGGCGCGTGGGCTCCAGAGTTACTTGAGCCACTTGGTATTGATACGCCGGTTGAACCACAGCGTGGTCAAATTGTTCATTTACATCTTCCAGATCAGGATACATCAAAATGGCCGGTCATCCTACCGCAAAGTAGCCATTATCTTGTCTCATTTGAAGACTCACGGGTAGTCGTTGGTGCAACACGGGAAACTGGTTCCGGTTTTGATTATCGTGTAACCGCTGCCGGTTTAAAGGATGTTCTTCAAGAAGCACTCCATGTTGCTCCAGGACTTTCAGAGGGTACTTTGCAGGAAGTAAGAATTGGATTTAGACCAATTGGGCAAGATATTCTACCATATTTAGGACAGATTCCGACTGTGAAAGGAATAGTCATTGCTAACGGACTAGGTGCTTCAGGATTAACTATGGGTCCATATGTTGGTTCACTAGCTGCAAAGCTAGCAATGGGAGAAGAGTTGGAAATTGATATTACTGCTTATAACCCTCTTAGAAATCGTTTGAAGGTTAACTAAAGTAATCTTGCTGTCTGGAAATAAGCAAGGATTTTTCATTATAAAAGTTATAATATTATATCATTTGAAATATAGTAAATGGATGCGAATAAAGCAAAAGAAAAGTAGGTGTATTCATGCATATCAACAACCATCCAATATTGGGAGAGCGTTTACATGATCCCGTTACCATTTATTTTAATGGAAATCCACTCCGTGCCTATAAACAACAGACTGTCGCTGCTGCATTAATCGCGAATGGGGTAAAAAAATTCGGGGAAAGTCGAAAGCTTATGCAGGCGAGAGGTTTATTTTGCTCCCGTGGCAGATGCTGTAGCTGCTATATGACAGTAAATGGCGAGGACCATGTTCGAACATGTATGAAAATGGTTGAGGATGAAATGGAGATATTTCCGAATATGGGGGATCCAGATGTAAGGAGAGATAGTCATGGAAACTGATGTACTCATTATCGGTGCAGGTCCTGCAGGATTAATAGCAGCATTTGAGACTGTATCGAGAGGATTAGATGTTGTTATGATTGATGAATCTAGCTATCTTGGTGGTCAGCTTGTCCAACAAACCCAGATGCTATCGCTTTTACCATCGCAATTTTCACCAATGAGAGGCTTTGAATTAGCCGAAATATTAATTAATCAATTAAATGAATATCCCGTGAAAATATTATTAAATCATACATTTGTAGGATTATATCAAGATGGAAGTATTGGTGTATCCGATGGCAATAATGTTTTTTCAATAACGGCAAGGAAAGTCATTGTAACAACAGGTGCTGCTGAACGGGCTGTTCCTTTTAAGAAATGGACGTTACCAGGCGTGATGACGATTGGTGCAGCACAAACATTAATCAATCGAAATTTTGTCGTCCCGGGAAAAAAGGCAGTCATTTGCGGTTCAAGTGATTTTGCGATAGATGTAGCGATTCAATTGAAACAAGTTGGCGTCGAAATAGAAGGAATCATTGAGAAATCCAATAAACTAACAGCACTCAATCAAGACAAAATAGAAAAAATGACAGAAGAACATATTCCTTATTATCTCGATTCCTTTATTACTGAGGTAAAGGGAAATGGTCAGGTTGAAGAGGTTTATGTGCAGATCGATCAGGAAATAAAAGCATTCCATGCGGATCTTGTTTGTGTAGATGGTGGGAGAAAACCGATTACAGACGTATTTTACCAATTGGATTGTGCCTTTAGCTACCAGGAAAAGCTTGGAGGGTGGGTCCCTCAATATAATGAACGCCTCCAATCTAGTCAAAATAGGGTCTATCTAGGTGGAAATGCTGCTGGAGTATCGTTTCATGGTGCCATTCTATTAACAGGAATGATCGCCGGAATTAGTGTATGTGAGGATCTTGGTGCTTTGGAGCTTGATGAAGCCAATAGCTTAAGAGATTCATTATTTAAAGAGATAAAAATAATAGAGTCTAAACAAGATCCTCATTTATGGATAGAAAGAATGACGCATATTGAAAATTTCCTCCATCCTCAGCTAAAGGATCAATTTATTTCTTAGAGACAACTTACTCTCGAAAGGATGAAAGGAGAATCATATGGATAAAGAAACGATTATTTGTCGCTGTGAGGAGTTAAGTTATGAGGAAATTGAAGAGGTGATTCGTCTAGGTGCGGAATCCTTTGATGATATTAAACGAATTACACGTTGTGGTATGGGGCCATGTCAAGCAAAGATGTGTGCTGATCTTGTCTCACAAATGATTCATGAACAAACGGGAAAAGAGTATCAGGAGATCCCCCTCCCACGAACAAGAATGCCTATATCACCTATTTCAATAGAAACATTGTCTACCAACAGTCAACATTTTTCTGCTGTGAAGTCGGTTCTTGATGAGGTTGAGCTCGAAGATGGGAAGGTGAGATGAAATGAATACAGCCTATGAAACGATTATCGTTGGAGGTGGAGTCATTGGAAATAGTATTGCCTACCATCTATCTGAACGATATAAAGAGGGCGTCCTCGTCATTGATAAAAAATATCCCCTTTCAGGTACTTCGGGATCCACCCAAGCCTGGGTTTGGGTACATAATAAAACCCCATCATCCTATGCTGAATTCAGTATGTACAGTGCTGAACTTTATCCCTATTTAGCCAAAAAAATTGGAGATGTGGAATATAAAAGAACGGGTGGGCTCTCCCCATTTTTTAATGAGAAAGATCGTGATAAGGCCAAACGATTAGCAGATTCCTATCGGGAAATAGGCATAAAAATCAAGGTTTTGTCACGTGAAGAAGTGATCGAAAAGGAACCGTCTATTAATCCAAATGTTGCTGGGGCAACATTTAGCAAAATCGATGGAAATGTAAATCCCTTCAGATTGGTTGATATGTATATGAGAGCGGCCAAGAAGAATGGCATCGATTATTCGTATTATAATCAAGTCCTTGATATTCAAATGAAAAACGACCAATTCATCATTGTATCCAAAAAAGGTGAGTATATTTGTAAAAACTTGATTTTAGCTGGTGGTACATGGTCGAGAGAATTGGGGAAAATGCTAGGTGTCCATATACCCGTGAACCAGGTAAGGGGGCAAATTCTCGTAACTGAACCTTTAAAGCCGTTTATCAATTATACGATTAGTGGAATGCGACAGACAAATAATGGCGAAGTATTAATCGGCTATTCTATGGAGGAAGCAGGTTTTAATCGTTCAACTACATTAGATGTCATTCAGGAGACCGCAAATATGGCGAAGTATTACATACCTGATCTTGGTAAGGCAAAGGTTGTGAGAGCCTTTTCAGGTATTCGTGCTGTCCCAGAAGATGGGTTGCCGATTATTGGGAAGGTTCCTTCTGTCAAAAACCTTTATGTCGCAACGATGCATAGTGGGGTCACGCTGTCTCCTTTAGTAGGGACATTAATGACAGAATTATTAGTCGACGGAGATACATCCTTATCGATTGCTCCATATTCGATTGAAAGATTTAAATAAGGAGGAAAAGAAACGATGAATGATTTTGTAAAAGTAGGTAATCTACAAGTGGCCCGAATTCTCTATGAATTTATTAATGCCGAAGCTTTACCGGGTAGCAAGGTGGATCAGGAGCCATTTTGGAATGGATTAGAAACCTTAATAAAAGATTTAACTCCAAAAAATAGAGCATTATTGGCTCAACGTGATGATTTACAAAATAAAATAAATACTTGGCACCGTGAAAATCAGGAGTTTGATTTTCATAAATACCAATCATTTTTGCAGGAAATCGGCTACTTAGAGCCTGAGGTCGAGGATTTTAACATATTAACTGAACAAGTCGATGACGAGGTCGCCATTCAAGCAGGACCACAGCTTGTCGTTCCTGTTGATAATGCACGCTATGCATTGAATGCCGCAAATGCACGGTGGGGAAGCCTTTATGATGCGCTTTATGGGACTGATGCGATAAGTGAAGAAGCGGGAGCTCAGCAGGAAGGAAGCTATAACCCGATTCGCGGGGAAAAGGTCATTCAGTTTGCTAGAGAGTTTTTGGATCAAGTCGTTCCATTAAAAGGAGCTTCACATAGTGACGCAACGAAATATTTTATTGTTGATGGGAAACTAACGATTTTACTTAGAAATGGGCAAATGACAAGTCTCCAAGATGAGTCTAAATGTATTGGCTATAAAGGAACAGCGGAGGAGCCATCCACTATTTTATTAAAAAATAATAAACTCCATTTAGAAATTCAAATTGACCCTACTCATCCAATTGGTCAAACCGATCAAGCAGGCATTAAAGATATCCTTTTGGAATCGGCATTAACGACGATTATGGATTGTGAGGATTCAGTTGCTGCAGTAGATGCTGAGGATAAGGTACTCGTTTACCGTAATTGGCTTGGACTTATGAAGGGAGATTTGAGTGCTACGTTTAAAAAAGGAGACCAAATAATCACCAGAACTCTAAATAGTGATCGACTATATACTTCGCTAACTGGTGAAGAGGTGCGTTTAAAGGGGCGTTCTCTCATGTTTGTGCGAAATGTAGGACATTTAATGACCAGTAATATGATACTAGACCAAGATGCCAACGAAGTTCCTGAAGGAATATTGGATGCCGTGTTTACTAGTTTACTAGCCAAACATTCTTTACTTGGAAACGGAGCCTATCAAAATTCCACAAAGGGATCGATTTATATCGTCAAGCCCAAAATGCATGGATCACAAGAGGTAGCATTTAGTAATGAACTTTTTGATCGCGTGGAAGACTTGCTCGGGTTAAAACGAAACACGTTAAAAATTGGGGTGATGGATGAGGAACGACGTACATCATTAAACTTGAAGGCATGCATTCGACAGGTGAAGGATCGAATTGTATTCATTAATACGGGGTTCTTGGACCGGACAGGAGATGAAATTCATACTTCGATGGAAATGGGTCCAATGATTCGGAAAAATCATATGAAATCAGCGAAATGGCTCCAGGCGTATGAGAAATCAAATGTCATGGTAGGTCTAGCAAGTGGATTCAAGGGTCATGCACAAATTGGTAAAGGGATGTGGGCGATGCCAGATTTAATGGCCGATATGTTAAAGCAAAAAATTGGTCATGTCAAAGCAGGGGCTAATACAGCTTGGGTGCCTTCACCAACAGCTGCCACTTTGCATGTTCTTCACTACCATCAAGTGGATGTGACAGAGGTACAGGAAAAGCTGGAAAAAGAAAGCGTGGATTTACTGAGGGATATTCTCGCGATTCCTGCAGCCAGTCAGATTGATTGGGAGCCTGAAGAGATTCAGCAAGAATTAGATAATAATGCACAAGGCATTCTTGGCTATGTTGTTCGCTGGGTGGAACAAGGTATCGGCTGTTCGAAAGTCCCTGATATTCATAATGTTGCTTTAATGGAGGATCGGGCCACTTTACGAATTTCGAGTCAGCATATCGCGAATTGGCTCCATCATGGAATATGTACGGATGATCAAGTACGGGAAACATTCCAGCGGATGGCCAAAATAGTCGATGAGCAAAATGCGGGAGATTCTAATTACCGACCGATGTCAGAGGATTACTCTAATTCTATTGCTTTTCAAGCTGCCTGTGACCTAGTCTTCAAAGGCTATGATCAACCAAATGGATATACCGAACCAATTTTACATCGTCGCCGTTTAGAGGCAAAGGCAAAATTTGCTGTTAAACAATAAATGGAGGGCATTCTAGTTTTTTCCGGAAATAAGTAGAGAGGAGTTAGTGTGTTGAAATTTACTAGATTTCAAGTGGATTCTACCATTTATACTGGAGTAATTATCGAAGGAGTCGTTAAGGAAATAACGGGGGATATATTTGGAGATTGGAAATATACAGGTTCGGAATTCCTAGTAAATGAAGTGAAATTATTGGCTCCCATAGAGCCGAACCAAATTATTGGAATCGGAGCAAATTATGTTTCCAAGGTAGAAGATTTACCAAGTGAACTACCAGACATTCCTGTATTTTTCTTTAAACCTACTTCATCCGTTATCGGAACGGAGGAAAGCATTGTCATTCCAGAAGGGATTGACCAAGTGAAATTTGAAGCGGAATTAGCGATTATTATTGGGAAGGAAGCAAAAAACATCCCTGAAGCTGAAGTGCTAAATTATGTATTTGGCTATACTATTGCCAATGATGTAACTGCCCCACAATATTTCCATCAAGATGGCCATTGGACAATCGGTAAATCATTTGACACATTCACACCTTTAGGACCGGTTATTGAAACTGAACTGAACCCGTTTCAGGTTCATGTTGAAGCAAGCCTAAACCATATAGAAAAGCAAAATAGCCCAACCGAATTAATGATCATACCGATTCGCAAAATGATTTCCTATCTTACAACAGTCATGACTCTTAAACCAGGTGACGTGATTTTAACAGGAAGCCCTGTCGGCGCAGAGTTTGTAGGAGAAGGAGATGTTATTGAATGTGAAATAAGAGGGATTGGTAGACTTCGAAATAGGTTCGCTACGGCAAAAATATTGACATAATCACTTTTGCTACCTAAAGTCTAATGAAGCCTATATCTTCAAACCTATTAACGTGTTTTTACTAGAATAAAGGCAGAAGTGTCTTGTGAAATGAAAGAATGTGAACATGTTAGTAAAAAGGACTTGTTATGATGGAGCTGTCTGAAAAACAAAGTATCAGACAGCCCTAGTTGTGTAAGATAGAACCTCAAAAAATTACTAGTGTTTTGCCTTTTAGTTAAAACTCCTCATACGTTGCAGGGTCTTGATTTTTCATTCTACCATCCGGTTGTGTCAGTTCATTAATTCGTTTCATTTCTGCATCATCTAGTGAAAAGTCAAAGATTGAGATATTTTCAAGTTGACGTATTGGAGATGCGGATTTAGGGATTGGAATCGCTCCTAGCTGAACATGCCAGCGTAATATCACTTGGGAAACAGTTTTATTATGCTGCTCAGCAATCTGTTTAATCGTTTCATTTTCTAGTAGTAGGTTTGCTCGAGCGATTGGGCTCCAGGATTCTGTTATAATGTTTTTTTCTTGATGGAATGTTCTTTGTGATTCCTGATTGAAGAAAGGATGTAATTCAATTTGGTTAATGCTTGGTAAAACGCCAGTTTCCTTTTCCAACCGTTCTATATGTTCAGGTAAGAAATTGCAAACACCGATAGAACGAATGAATCCCCATTTTTTTGCATCAATTAATGCTTGCCAAGCTTCTACATAATGATCTTGTTTTGGATTAGGCCAATGGATTAAATACAAATCATAATAGTCTAAATTTGCTCGGTATAATGATTCTTGAATCGTTGTAACGGCTTTATCATATGTATGATAACGACCTGGTAATTTGGATGTAATAATCAATTCCTGCCTTGGAACTGAACTGCGTCGAACGGCCTCTCCAACGGTTCCTTCATTTTCATAATTATAAGCGGAATCAATAAGACGATAACCTACATCAATGGCGCTCTTTATTGCATTAGCCCCTTCATTTCCATTCAGTTTGTATGTACCAAAACCGATAGTTGGCAAAACGAGCCCATCATTAAGAGTTATCTCTGGAATGGATTTACTCATATTAGACACTCCTTCCTATAGTAATGTTAGAATATCACCCTCTTGAAGGAAAGTTCAAATATTTGATTCGTTAAGGGGAGCGCTGGTCGGAGCTTTTATTTTTAATTTTGAACTTATCCAATAAGGATTAAATAATGAACGTAAAACGAATGATGGATAATGTAGTAGAATATTTCGTTTTGATCTTTAGGGTATGACATTAAATATATTTACTTAGATATAGGCATTTAGAAAAAAATGCAAATAAAAATAAAGAAATTCGAAATAATAACTGTACGATTGGTTAATTCAAGTAAAGGTGGTAATTTAATGAGTGCCGTTTTCGCAAAGATAATTGGCTATTCGTATAGTATTATTTCTACTAAAAAATTAATTGGGTGGGAAAACGTGGCTTCCATTCATTTATTTCGTTTCCTAGCAACAAAGTTTAAGAAAAGGTACATAATGAAAAAGGTTGTACTCCTACTCGTTTTTTTCTCTTTAGTTGGAATTCCCTCTCATACCTTTGCTCAAAAAAAGATTCCTATCCTCATCTATCATTCAATTGATGAATTCAAAGGACAGGGCTCGAAGGATTTATATGTATCGCCTGAAAATTTTGAAAAGCAAATGGCCTATTTAAAAGACAATGGCTTTACATTATTGACATTTGAAAGATGGGGGGAGATCAATCAAGTGAAAAAGCCCATATTCATTACTTTTGATGATGGATATAAAAATAATGTAAATGCTTTTGCCATATTCCAAAAACTAAAAGGGGCCAATTTTCATCCAACAGCCACGATTTTTGTCATCTCTGACTTTGTCGGTAGATCGAATCGACTATCCAGGAGTGATTTGAAGAAAATGGTAGATTCGGGAATGTTCTCTGTTCAATCTCATACAGCTACACACCCTGATTTAACGAAAGTTAAAGATATTGACTATGAATTAAAAGAATCTAAAGAAAAAATTCAGCAAATGACAGGAAAACCAGTCATTGCCCTTGCTTATCCATATGGGATTTTTAATGAGAAAGTAATAGCAGAAACGAAGAAATACTATCAATTTGGCCTAACAACAATCCCCGAACCATATGTAAAAACAGGCAAACCAAACGAAAACTACCTACTCCCACGAATCTATGTCAAAAACTCAACAACACTAGATGAGTTTGTTGAAAATTTACAATAAGGGGGTCAGACCCCCACTGCTTTAAAGTGTAAAAGGAAGGGAGGGACAGTGGACCTGACCCCCTGTCCCTTCTAAGTGATTGCAGTGCTCTTGATAATGTTTTTCGAACCTTAACCTCGGACCAGCCAAGAATGCCTGCCGTTTCTTTGGTGGAGTATTCTTCGACCTTCATTAATATAATGACCATTCGATAATTAGGCTTTAATTGTTGAATCGAGGTGAATAGCTGGTTAACTGCTTCCTTGTTTTCAATATATTTTTCTAAATTAAAGGAAGAGGATATCTCTTTTTCAAATGAAAGAACTGGTACATGCTTATTTCTTTTTCGTTTCCGAATTTCATCGAGAACAAGATGCTTTGCAATGCTAAACAACCAAGTTTTTACACTGGAACGATGATCGAATCGGTCATATGCTGTGTACGCACGTACAAATGTATCATGGACAAAATCCTCGCAGCTCTGTTTATCACCCAGCATTAGCCAAATAAAACGGTACATATCATCGTAATACAATTCATACCACTCCATGACAAGTTGCCTCTTATCAATATTCAACTCCATCCTCACCTACCTTCACGCTTTCTAATTATTAGTCGTGCAAAATGAAAATTTGTGACAGTGATTTTATCCCTATAAAAATAAAACGTATAAAGAAGTATGATGTTAACACGTAGGAGTAGCACAGTTTCCCCCCTTGGAGGAATTCATTAGAAAACCTCGAAGTATTTGTAACAACTATTTATAAGAGGGGTGTCTGATGAACTATACAAAATTAAAAAGGATGGCAAAAAGAAAATTACTGTCACTTCCATATCGTTCAAAGCTCATATTAGTTTTTTCGCTGCTCATACTTCTAACTGCCACAATTCTTGGAAGCATTACTTATTATCAATTTGCAAAATCAAGTCAACTTCGAACAAAAGAGTATCAGCTTCAGCTTGCTGATCAAATGAATCGTAATTTAAATCGCTATATTAAAGAAATGCAGATTATCTCCTTATCCCCTTTATACGATCAAGATGTCTTGAATACTCTTAAAAATCATCAAGTGATGAAGGAAGGTGCTTCTCTTCCACCAGCAAGTGAAAGAGTAAAAATTTGGAGGTATATTTCTAGTCTCATTCATATGAGAGATGAAATTAAAGGAATCCATATTCTTGCGAACGATGGAACTGTTTTTAGTAATTTGGATTCAAATACGGTGCTACTAAAAGTGTTTGATAATAAAAGTGAGTGGATTAAAGAAATTAGGCAGGCAGATGGAGGATGGATTATTCTTCCTCTCCATCAGCCAAATTATTATATCAATAGAAAGGAGAATGTTTTTTCGGTCGCAAGACTGATTAGAGACCCAGCGACACAGAAATCTTTAGGGATTATAAAAATTGACCTGAAACAGGAACTGTTTAAAGAAATTTTATCAAATACACAGGCAAATAGCTTTATTTATATAGTAGACAAACATAATCGTTCAATTTATCCAAATAACACTAGGAAAATGATACCCGATTCGTTACTTTTACAGATTGATAAAGGAAAAAGAGATAATTATACAAAGACAATAATGGATGGACAAAGCTATATGATGGTTGCCAATACTTCGTCTTACTCCGGAATCAAGATTATTATGCTGACCCCTCGTTCTGAAATTTTTAGTGAAGTGAATCATTTACAGAAAGTACTTGTGCTCGTTGTATTACTTGGAATGATCATTTCCTCTTTACTAGGTGTCATATTGTCCAAGCCCTTAGTAGGTTCCATTCATAAATTACGTACTTCCATGCGTGAGGTAGAAAAAGGAAATTTATCACAGAGGGTCCAGATTGAATCCGGTGATGAAATAGGAGAGCTAGGCAAAGGCTTTAATCATATGGTAAATGAAATTGATCGACTCGTAACAGAAGTATACAAAACCAATCTTCGTGAGAAGGAAGCAGAAATTCGTGCATTACAAAGTCAATTAAATCCGCACTTTCTTTACAATACGTTGGAATCCATTAATATGCTAGCAATCACACAAGGAAGTTTAGATGTGTCGGATATGGTTAGTTCACTTGGGAAGTTAATGAGATATACGATAGACCATTCTTCCAAATTAGTAACATTGGGAGAAGAAATCTCGTTTATTCATTCATACGTAATGATCCAAAAGGTACGAATAGGAGAGAAGCTTCAATATCGAGAAGAAATCGATCCGTCCTTACTAGATATTTCTATTCCTAAGCTAATTTTGCAGCCACTTGTAGAAAATGCGATTATTCATGGGATTTCAGCACAGGGGGGAACGATTTTTATTAGAGGCTATAGAAAGGAAGAAAAGCTTACCCTTATTGTATCTGATAACGGGCAAGGTGTTTCCTCTAAAAAGCTAAAAGAGCTATATGAATCTATCCATTCTCCTGTACCGATCGCATCAAAAAAGTATCATGGGATTGCTTTACCCAATATTCATGAGCGGATCCAGTTGTTATATGGAAAGCAATACGGAATAGAGATTCAAAGTGAAGTGAATAACGGCTTTACGATTCAAGTGGTTTTACCTTTGATAAATGAAGGAGGGAAAAAGGTTGAAGGAAGTACTAGTCATTGAAGATGAACAGATTATTAGACAAGGGCTAAAGGTTTTACTTGAACAGGTTATCGGTGGAATTCAGGTGATAGAGGCAAAGAGTGGCGAAGAGGGGATTACAAGAATTCATCAACGGTTGCCACACCTTATTATTACAGATATCCGAATGGGAGCAATGGATGGTCTTACTTTTATAGGAAAAGCAAGGCAGGTATCTAAAGATATTCCTATTATTATCTTAAGTGGACATAATGATTTTGAATATGCCCGCACAGCCTTACGATATGGAATTACTGATTATTTATTAAAACCAGTCAACCGGATTGAGTTGTCCGAAGTCATTTCCAAGGTTTTTAAAACAAATGAAAGTACTAACGATGGTACATCGACTCAATTTCAAAAGATCCTTCAGTTTATCGATGACCATTTAAGCCAAGAAATCACATAAAAGATGATTGCAGAGCATGTATATCTTCATCCGCAATATATCGGTCAGTTGTTTAAAACAGAGCTAAATCAAACCTTTACGGACTATATAACGAATAAACGGATAAAGTATGCGCAAAAATTATTGAGGCAAACTCATTTAAAGGTGTATGAGGTAGCACAACTATCTGGATACAAAAGTGCGAAGCATTTTATGACTTTGTTTAAACAAGAGGTTGGGATGACCCCAATTCAATATCGGCAATCACTATAAAAATATCTATCAATAACGAACTATTTCTACTTTTTACAGGATATTTATTGGGGAGGTATTTGTTTTAAAATGTAGCAAAAGGGAGGGGGGAATACAATGATAAAGAAATTCGGATTGATTTTGTTGGTGATTATTTTGATAACGGTTACATCTGCGTGTTCCAGCAAGGAAAAAACAAGTGGATCAAAAGATGAAAAAGTTGAATTAACCTTTATGATTTGGGGAAATGAAGCACATCAGGAAGTATATAAGAAACTGTTAGAAAAATATTATAAAACACATCCTAATATTAAGGTGAACTTGCAAAGTGTACCTTTTCCAGATTATCAGCAAAAAATATCAGTCTTAGCAGCAGGAAGGGAATTGCCGGATGTAGGTTGGGTAGCTGAGCGGATGGTACCACAATTTATGGATAATGATATTTTAGAAGATATTACTTCATTTAAAGAGGATAAGGATTACAAGATGGATGATTTCTTTCCGTCAACATTAGATCTATTTAAAAAAGAGGATAAGCTGTATGGAATTCCTTTTTCTACGCCGCCAATGGTTATTTTTTATAACAAGGACCTATTTGTAAAAGCTGGGGAGAAAACGCCAAATGAACATTTTGCGGATGGAACATGGACGTGGGAGCAATTTGAGAAATCTGCTAAAGCGATCACAGCAGATGGTGTTTATGGCGCAAATTTCTTTCGTGATTGGAATACTTGGATTTCATTATTATCGAGAACTTGGAGTTATGGCGGGGATTTATTTAATGAGGATCAGACAAAGTTCACGTGGAATAGTCAAGAAGGTGTAGATACATTAAAAATGCTTGATCGAATGATGTTTGCAGATAAATCCCATCCAAAAGCTGGGGAACAGGTTAGCTTTGAATCAGGAAAAATAGGCATGTTTTTTGATGTATACAGTTATGTATCCAGTGCACGTGAAGTAAAGGATTTTACATGGGATATTGCGCCACTTCCAGAGGGACCAGAAGGCCGATTCCCAATGCTGGGTCAAGCAGGATACTCAATCTTTAAAGGAACAAAGCACCCGAAAGAGGCAAAAGAGCTACTGAAGTTTTTTACTAGTGAGGAAGGAATCACTGCAACATCAACATTTTTCGTACCACCACGTGAGTCAGTCCTAAGCTCTGATCAGTTTGTTAATCAACCAAATAATCCACCAAAAGAAAGTATTCAGCATGCTGTGATCGATGAAATGAACAATGCCCGTTTACAAGCAGGACATATAGAATGGCAAAAAATTGATAATGCCATCCAATTTGGATTTGATGAACTGTTTGGTCAATTGAAAAAGCCAGAGGAAATTCTTGAAGGGATGGAGAAAAAGATAGATCCATTGTTGAAATAATCGATGAGGGGGTTGTCTAATAAGGGTTCTGACCTCGGGAATTTGGGGTCAGCCCCTTTGCTTTTTAGAGTACCCGTTCGTTATTCATAGGAGTGAATGAAGTTGACTACTTCTTTAGCGCAACTATTAAAAGAAAAGAATATAGCGTTGATTGTTAGTTTACCAGAAAATAATTGGGAGCTTGCTAGGGCGGCGATTGAGTCTGGGGTGGATGCAATAAAGCTACATGTTAATGTAGAACATCGTGCCTCAGGAAATCATTTTTATGCGACAGAGGCGTATAGAACGGAATTTCACAAAATTAGAAGTGAGTTTACAGGTCCATTTGGAATTGTGCCTGGAGGGGCATTAGAGAGTATCAGTGAAAGGGAAATGAAAGAATTAATTAATTGTGGATTCGATTATTTTTCTATCTATGCGCATCATATGCCTGGTTGGATGATGTCTATTGACCAAATGGAAAAGACATTTGCTATTTCAGCTGATTATTCTTTCAATATACTCGGAAATGTGAAGAATATGGGGATAACAGCACTAGAGGCATCCATCATCCCAGGTGAAGAATATGGATTCCCTTTAACCTTTAAAGATGCTCTTGCTTATCAGAAACTTGTTCAGAAGGTGGATGTACCTGTTCTTGTGCCGTCACAACGCAAACTTACCCCTTCGGATATTCCGTTGCTCTATCAGACTGGAATTAAGGCGATTATGCTGGGAGCAATTGTTCTCGGTCATGATACGCAAAGTATAAAAAAGGCCGTATCTTCTTTTAGAAAAGCGATTGATTCGTTATAAAGGGGGAGGGAAAAATGGAAACGAACATACAGACAGAGAAGAAACTTCATTTGAGGAAAAATAAAAACCGACGAAAATTTATTGGAAGTGAGTCCTTTTATGGCTATCTATTTACGAGTCCGATGATGCTGGGGTTTCTGTTGGTCATGCTATTCCCTCTAATCTATTCAATTTATATGAGTTTAACAGATTGGAAGCTACTGAATGACCCTAATTTTATTGGAACAGAAAATTATCAAAGACTTGTAAATGATCCAGACTTTCTAGTTGTGTTAAAAAACACACTCATCTTCTCGGGTGGCTTGGTACCGATCAATATTATTTTAGCTCTGTTATTAGCCTTGCTATTACAGAGAAATCTGAAAGGAATTGGTTTATTTCGAACGACCATCTTCATTCCAGTTATGACTTCGATTGTTGTTTGGTCAATTATTTGGAAGTATATGTTTGGTACAGATGAGGGATTTATTAATCAATTGCTTGGTTGGTTAGGAATAGAAGGACCTGCATGGTTATATGATCCAAAATTAGCAATGGGGGCCGTTATTTTTGTCAGCGCGTTAAAAAATGTGGGTTTAAACATGGTCTTATTTTTAGCGGCCTTACAGCAAGTAGATAAAAACCTTTATGAAGCCTCTTATTTAGATGGAGCGAATAAATGGAAGCAATTTCAGCATGTTACCTTACCGATGATTACTCCTACTGTATTTTTGACCCTAATTTTAACGATTATTGGTTCCATGAAGGTATTTGGGCAAATTTATGTGATGACTAACGGAGGCCCGGGAAACAGTACGAAAGTATTGGTTTACTATATTTGGGAAAATGCCTTTAAACTATTTGATTTTGGATATGCTTCTGCAATTGCCATTGTTTTATTTGTCATTATTTTAGTCTTTACTCTTATTCAATGGGGGGTTAGAAAAAGGTGGGTTTTCCATGAGGAATAAAAAGAAAAATGGAATCTTAACGAGATTTACATTTTATGGTGTGCTTACTGGCCTTTCTTTAATTATGATTGTTCCATTTTTGTGGATGATTAATACTAGTTTCAAAGATCCTACAAAGATTTTTACTTTTCAGCTTATTCCTAAACCGTTTCGCTGGGAAAATTATATCGAGGTGTTAAAATCAACTCCTTTTCATCTTTTTTATTTTAATAGTTTTTATATAGCTGTATTAGTAACAATTGGAACGATATTTTTAGGCTCTTTGGCAGGATATGCTTTTGCAAAATTAAAATTCAAAGGAAGTTCTATTTTGTTTCTTTGTTTATTAAGTACGATGATGATTCCCGTTGAAGTCATTACGATTCCTTTATTTCTCTTTATGAGGGATTTAGGATTAATCAATACACATGTTCCGTTAATTGCTATACCGATCTTAGGACCTGCTGGAGTATTTGGTGTATTTGTTATGAGGCAATTCTTTTTATTAGTACCTAAAGAATTAGAGGAAGCGGCGAAATTGGATGGATGTTCATATTTCCGAATTTATTGGAACATTATGCTTCCATTGGCAAAGCCAGCGATTGCAACACTGACCATTTTTACATTTCTAACTAGCTGGAATGAATTTTATGAACCACTCATTTATATTAACTCGAAGGAATTAATGACTTTACCACTTGCTTTAGCATTATTTACCGATGAAGTAGGTACGAAATGGGAGTTATTAATGAGTGCATCCGTTATGGCAACTGTTCCATTACTAATTATCTTTTTCTTTGCCCAGAAGCAATTTATTGAAGGTGTGTCCATGACTGGAGGGAAATAAAAAGCTTTAGCTTATGAAGGGGAGTGGAGTGTTGAAGGAAAAATTAGAATATGATGTCGTTGTTGTTGGAGGCGGGCCTGCGGGTATTAATGCAGCGATTGCTTCAGGTAGAATGGGAGCTAAAACACTGTTAATTGAGCGATATGGTTTTTTAGGAGGGATGTCAACAGTTGCTTTAGTTTATCCGTGGATGACGTTCCACACAAGCTCTGGAAAGCAAGTCATTAAAGGAATCGCACAAGAAATTGTTGAACGGTTGATGGCTTGTGGAGGATCACCTGGTCATTTACGAGATACCGTTGGATTTACTAATACGGTAACTCCCTATCATCCTGAAAAATATAAGATTTTAGCGTTAGAAATGCTAGAGGAGGCGAAAGTGGATGTATTGGTGCATAGCTTTGTTGATAAGGTAGAAGTAGAAGGAAATAGCATTACCTCCATTCACTTAACGACGAAATCTGGCTCGATTCATGTAACTGGAAAAAGCTTTGTTGATACATCAGGTGATGCAGATATTGCCTATCTATCGGGGGCGCCTTGTTTAAAGGGAAGAGAAAGTGATCATAAAACTCAGCCTATGACAATGAAGTTCCGAATGCGCGGAGTAGATTTAAATAAGGTAAAGCAGGTAATGAAAGAAAACCCAAACAATTTTTATAAAAAAACGCCGATTAATGAATTAGATGAGCTTCCTTTAACAGGAGTTCAAGGCTTTTATAAGGAATGGAATGAATCAGGTGTTCCGATTAATAGAGACCAAGTATTATTCTTTGCAGGACCTGAAGAGGATGAAGTGTTAGTTAATTGCACACGTGTTCAAGGATTAGATGGTACAAATGTGTTTGATTTAACAGAAGGGGAAAAGGAAGGACGTAAACAAGTCTTAATGATGGCAGATTTTTTGAAAGAGAAAGTTCCTGGTTTTGAAAAGGCGTCAATATCTGCTGTGGGCACTCAAATTGGTATTCGAGAAACACGTAGAATAGATGGACAATACTCATTAACCATTGAGGATGTCATTGCCGGTAGGAAATATGAGGATACAATTGCTCTTAGTGGTTATCCAGTTGATATTCATGATCCTACTGGAAAAGGTGTACAGGCAAATGATATTCAAGGAGATGGAAGCTATGGTATTCCGTATCGTTGTCTCGTACCTAAAGGAATTAATAATCTACTAGTTGGTGGAAGATGTATTTCAACCACCCATGAAGCTCTGGCAACAACAAGATTATCCCCAAGCTGCATGGCAACAGGGCAAGCCGCTGGGACTGCTGCGGCCCTTTCATTAAAAGAAAGAGTTCATCCTAAAGATTTGAATATTTCTTTATTAAGAGCACGATTACGTGAGAACGGAGTAGTGTTGTGAAAAGGGGATGGGTGATCCCCTTTTTTTTGGTTGATGGATATTAGTTGGATTTAAATCAAATCAATATCCACAATTTTTTAAAAGTAATTATTGGATTGCTCCCCTTATTTTGGTTTCTCCTCAGAATATATCAATCTACCACGAAACAAAGAATGGAGCGCCGGGAAAGAGTTCTTCAATTCCCGACTCAAACACGATACTTCGTCCAAGAGATATTTTCATGTGATTCTTTCCATGAAAATTATTTGACAAAGCTCCTATGATTGCTCACTATTATATATGGACAAATGGGGCAAAAAATTTTTGCCCCCATTTTTCTACAAATGATAGTAGTTTAGCTTTTTGAACAATACTCGCCCTTTGTGGGATACGTGCTGGATAAGGCTCATTGTAGGCAGTATATTGTCATCAGAATAGCAAAGAATGCGAAGTTCATAGTTTTTCTATGAGTTTTATGGGGCATTGCTGATCAATGACTTATTGAAGAGATAATGTACGTATGTGATGAAATGAAGAAGAATGGTGTCCATTTTTGGAATATATTTTACAACATAAGATTAGCAGAGGAAAGGTAAGTTGATTATGGCGAAGATAGGACGTAATGATTTATGTACATGTGGAAGCGGGAAAAAGTATAAAAAATGCTGTGGAAAAAATAATACAGTTGTATCAATGGAACATTTGATAGAAAAAGAACTATCTGATATCCAGATGGATATTATCAAATTTGCAATGAAAAATCATCAAGAAGAGATAGATGCGAATTTGGGTAAGTACCTGAAGGAATATGATGTTCCAAAAGAGGTGAAAGAATTATATTACTTCTTTAATCTATTATGGTTTATTACTTCCGTTGAGTTAAAAGGAAAGACGATTATAGCAGAGTATATCGACGAGCATATACATACGTTTAATAGACAAAAAATCAAGGATAGTTTACAAACATGGAGAAATGTGACCCCTTCTGTATTCAAAATTCAACAACAAATGGAAAATGATTATGTGATCGTTCGAGACATCTTTACTAATGAAATAACAAAAGTGAAGGTGCTAGAAGAAGAACATAATATAGAACCAGAAGGCATGATCCTAGGAACCATCTTAACTGCAGGAGAAGAATCGTTCTTCTTTGCGACATTTTTAGATATGCCGGCTAGTGCATCAGTGAGAATAGAAGAGGGCATCATTAATTTATATAAACGAAGTGGGAAAGCAACTCCTATTCACTTTATGTCTTCCTCATTTCTTGAGGTGCTAGATTACTTTCTATTTGGGCAAGTAGAAGTATCGATTGATGATTTAGAGTGGATAGCGCCACAGCATAAGGAAGTGGCAGTCGATTACCAAGAATATATGAAAGCATACCCACTTGGTGAAACTGCTACAGAAATGGGGATACTGCTTTGGCATAAATACTGCATGATGAAAAAACCATCCATTAAAAAGTCAGCTATTTATGAAGCAGCCTTGGTTTATCTAGTTGATAGAATTCTGTCAGTGGGTGGATCCCTCACACAAAAGAAATTAGCTGATGATTTTAATGTTTCAAGCAGTAGTATTTCATCAAAATTTAAAGATCTTGAATATGTCCTTTCTGATGAAATTAAAAAATTGCATGACAAGCTTGAGCTAGATGAATTCAATTCTGGTGAAGAGGACACCATTAACTAAGTGTTAGGTTAAATAAGCATCCATAGTTCCACTAAGAAAAGAATGTTCCCTCATTGTATATTCACTGTGGGGGCATTCTTTTTTTTTTAGTTGATACTTCTTCAGGACAAAAGTTGCCCTTTGGAGAACGACATAAATATTTGCTATACTTTCCTTATAAAGACGTTAAAACGTTGTTGAAAGGACTATGACAATGAAAAAAAGTGAAATAGAATATTGGATAGAAAAACTAGAATTGATTCCTCATCCAGAGGGTGGATTTTACAAAGAAACTTTTCAATCGGGGGAAAAGGTAAATATTTATGGTGAGCGAAAGCTTTATACAAGTATTTACTTTTTATTAAGATCTCAGGATGTTTCTCATTTTCACAGATTGAAATCGGATGAATTATGGTATTTCCATGCTGGAAGTCCGTTAACCATTCATATGATTCACGAAAATGGCGAATATGAGGAAGTTAAATTAGGCTTGAATATTGAGAACGGAGAGGTGCCACAATTTTTAGTTCCGAAACACGCAATTTTCGGATCTTCAGTGTTGGAGAATGATACAGGTTCTTTAGTTGGATGTATGGTCTCCCCAGGATTTGATTTTCAAGATTTTGAACTTTTTACACAGGCAGATCTTATTTCTCAATATCCTCAACACAAGGAAATTATTAAAAAGCTGGCTTATGAGCATCTTCCGGCATAAATAATTTTTTTATAAAAATAGTCAAATAAAAGGGATATCCACTTGGGAATCCCTTTATTTTTTTCTCACAATTTACTTAGCATTCTGGATTTTTTTGCTGTAGGGTATACAGATAAAATGGATATCGCCTGAGTCTTTTAGAAAGGCTGTTTTCGCATGCTTTTGAAAAGCCCAATTGCAGGTTTTCCAAAAAGGGATTCAGAGGTCTATGGAGTTTGCAGCTCTATTCTAAGTGAAATGAAAGAAAGAGCGTTCTTGAACTTATAGTATTAGTAAAAACCTTCCTTAAATAGTAACAATGTTGGCGAAAATACACTTTAGAATTTATTCGCATAAGTTGCTTATTAAAAAAGAAGGGGCTGTCTTTTCAGACAGCCCTTTAATGGCAATGATAAAATTAATTTCTATCACCAAACAAACAATCCAACAATCATCGCACTTAGTAAAGATACGGCCATACCACTGACTAAAAGCTTCCATACATTTTTCCCGATGATGCTTGAACTGCTTTCTCCGAAAATGGAGTTATATGTCCCATAGATCATGCCGACTGTACTAAAGTTGGCAAATGAGGTTAAGAATGTAACGGTTACGGCAACTGTATGTGGTGACATGTCTTTCAAATGGTTTTTTAAGTCCATCATGGCAACAAATTCGTTTGTTGAGATTTTGATTCCCATTAATGAGGCAACATACATGGCATCGTGACTTCCTAATCCAAGTAGGAAAGCGAATGGGCTGAAAATAATTCCGAAAATCTTTTGAATGGTTAAACCATGAATGAAGAATCCTAGAATCCCGTTAAGACATGTGGTTAATGCAACATATCCGATAACCATTGCTAGGATAACAATAACCATTTTAATTCCGACGAGCATACTGTTTGAAATCGTAGAAAAGAAGTCCTTTTTCTCCTCTTTCGGTGGAACATAGACGATATCCTCTTCTTTGCTAACATCAACTGGGTTTAAAATACTGGCTAATAGCAGGGCATTTAAACAGTTTAATGGAATCGCTGCAAATACGTATTCAGCAGGTACCATTGTTAAGTAAGCTCCGATGATTGATCCACTGATACTGCTCATACTCATAATACCGAATGTTAAAAGACGCTGACTTTTCAGCACCATTAGCTGCTCACGAATAACGGCTAAGGCTTCTGTATTTCCTAAAAACATCATTTGAATTGAGAAGAAGCTTTCCATTTTTGGCAAACCAGAAATTTTTGAGATGACCCAGCCTACTTTATCAATGATCCAAGTCATAATTCCAAAATAAGATAAAATATCGAAGAATGTTACTATGAAAATGATTGGCATTAAAGCACTAAAGAAGAAATCAACGGTCTCGTTTGCCATTACTGATGGAAAAGCAAACGAAATTCCAGCATTTGCACATGAAACTAACCAAGTAAAGAATCTAGCAATTTGATTAATAATCCATGTTCCAACGGGGGTGCTTAACATAAACCATGTAATGATCAGTTCAACAATAAACAGACTAACAAGCGGTCGCCACTTTATTTTTCGCTTAGCTGGTGAACAAAGGAATACAAGTCCTGCAACAATTAGTACACCTAATATATTTAATAAAAAGAACAAGTCATCAACCCCAGTTATATTTTATTTGATAAATAAAAAACTCTTATTCTTTCATACCTTCAGTCGACTGACAGAAAGCATGAAAAAATAAGAGTTTTTAAATAATTGGGATACTAAGAATTAGTTGCTCTTAAGGTAGGAGCAATTAATTAAATGTATTCATAATCTCTCATTATTCATACTTCCTTGTAGTCTAGCATTTTATCGGCTGCCAGGTAGAAACTATCAGACCATTACCACTGATATTATACAAGGATATTAATTTGTGTTTTTAAGAATAAACACATTCTAACTTAGAGTTGGTTATGAATCAATGGAAATACGAGATGTTTTAATATTTATATTATTATTAAAAGTTAGTTATGTAATTTTGTTAATAGTTGACAAGGTTCGAATTATTGATATATTAGAATAATCTTGTATAATGGGTGTGAAATCAATGGAAAAGGAGAACGACATGAAAAAGAATATTTATTTTAATCATGATGGTGGAGTCGATGACTTAATTTCGTTATTCTTATTGTTGAAAATGGAGAATGTTAAGCTAACGGGTGTATCGGTTATTCCAGCAGATTGCTATTTGGAGCCTGCTGTGTTTGCAAGTAGAAAAATCATTGATCGCTTCGGACAGGGTGGTCTGGATGTAGCCGAATCCAATTCTCGTGGGAAAAATCCTTTTCCAAAAGATTGGCGTATGCATGCATTTTATGTCGATGCTTTGCCTATTTTAAATGAATCAGGAAAAGTCGAAACTCCTGTAGCTGAGAAGCCTGCACATCTTCATATGATTGATTGCCTTCGAGCGACAGAGGGAAAAACGACTTTATTATTTACTGGGCCACTTACTGATCTTGCCCGTGCATTAGATGTAGCACCTGATATTGAGGAAAAAATTGAACGACTTGTTTGGATGGGAGGCACTTTCCGTGAAGCAGGAAATGTAGCCGAGCCTGAGCATGATGGGACTGCGGAATGGAATGTATTTTGGGATCCGGAATCAGCTGGACGTGTATGGGAATCGAAGATAGAAATTGATTTAGTCGCCCTTGAAAGCACGAACCAAGTACCACTTACGGTTGACGTTCGGAATCGTTGGGCAGCGGAGCGTAAATACATTGGTGTCGACTTTCTTGGCCAATGCTATGCAATGGTACCACCACTTGTGCACTTTGCAACCAACTCAACCTATTACTTATGGGATGTGTTAACAACAGCATTTGTTGGCAATAGTGATCTAGTGAAGGTTAAACGGATCAACAGCATTGTTCACACAAGTGGACCAAGCCAAGGCCGAACAGTTGAAACAGATGAGGGACGCCCAGTCAATCTCGTTTACGATGTAAATCGTGATGAATTCTTTGACTATATAACAGAATTGGCTAAACAAGCGTAATTGTTCTTTACTACTTTAAAGCGGTGGGGGTCAGACCCCCACTGCTTTTATTGCTGGTCATTTCGATATTGTTTTGGAGTGAGTCCGGTGAATTTTTTGAATATCTTGATGAAGTAGCTTTGGTCGTTGAAGCTTAGCCATGCACTGATGTCGGATATCGGGTAATTGGTTAGTGTTAGTAGCTTTTTTGCTTCGTCTATTCGTTGTTGTTGAATATATTCACTGATAGATTGGCCTACTTCTTTTTTAAAGAGTGAGGATAGATAATTTGAACTTAAGTGACTGATCTCGGCTAGTTGATCCAATGTAATATCCTCATACAAATGGTTATAGATGTACTGTTGACAGATTGCGATGGCCGTAGAATATTTTTGCTGATTGGCTTCGTATACGCGATTAGTGAAGTCATAAATGGCCTCTTCCATCAACGTTAATATTGCGTTTATGTGTTCCAGCTCTTCTAGCTGTTGAATATAGAAATCACTTAATGTGAACGCGGTTTCTTCATTTAATCCACCTTCAATTGCTGCTCTACATACAAGGGCAATTCCAGTAATCATTAAATTCTTTTCGCTTCTTATACGGCTCCGTTTAGATAATAAGCCTAGCTCCGCTTCCCCTACAATCGAGTAATTTATGATTTCCTTTAATTGATCTTTACGACCTTTTCTTACATAGTCCAGTAGCACTCTTTCATAGGAAAGATTTGTATGAAAAATAGAATTTCGACGACCTTTTGAGAGTTCAAGCTCGGAATTTTCAATTTGAGCATGAAATGATGCGAGCTCCTTGTTATTTTGAATCACTATTGAAGAATCTAATGGTTGATGATAGATCGTGTAATAAACTAATAAACTGAGTGAAAGAAATGCCGGTTGATCAATGATGGGTAATGATTGATAAAATTCAATCAGTTTTCTTTTATTAGGGTTGTCTTTATATGTATCCATAATAATACGAATGCTCTCATCGGATATTTCACTTTTTAAAGATGGACCAATGATGAGAGAACCTAAATATTGCTTGTTTTCCTGCAGGTGAATAATAAAAAAATTCATTTCTGCTTTCGTAAAAAAGATAGGGAATTCCTCTGGATTCTTCTGATAGGAATGGACTACTAGTAGCTCCTTCAACGGAATATAATAGGGTCCATTTCGAATGTCACTTGATAAATATTCATATTCAAATTCTTGGAATGAATTAAGAAAAAACACCGAAATTTGATGGGTATCATGTAAAAGTTTGCAAATATATGGTAAATCAGTTAAGGAGTTTTTCATCTGAATTCCTCATTTCGTATGTTGTAACAAAAAAATGAAGGCGATTATATTTTTTATCTATATATTAAAAAAATACTATTTTGCGTAAAAAAAGTACAATAAATCAATACGAATAAGTAATACAATTTTCTATGTAAACCAAGTCAAAAAAGATAGGGGAGAAAAAAACATGGAATTATTAAACAAAATTGCAATTATAACTGGCGCTGGAAGTGGGATTGGAAGAGCGAGTAGTCTTAAACTTGCAAACAATGGTGCAAAGGTTGTATTAGTAGATTTCAACAAGGAATCAGGGGAAGAAACATTAAAGTTGGTAAAAGAACAGGGTGGAGAAGGAATCTTTGTTCAAGCAGATGTATCTAAAAGTGAAGATGTAAAGCGTTATGTTAATGAGGCAGTTGAAACATTTGGACGTATTGATATTTTCTTCAACAATGCAGGGATCATTCAAAAGTTTGCTCCACTTACTGAAATAGAGGAATCAGAATTTGATCGTCTAGTTTCTGTTAATATAAAAGGTGTGTTTTTAGGATTGCAACATGTGATAAAAGTGATGGAAAGCCAAGGAAGCGGTTCAATCATTAATACTGCATCAACGGCTGGTATCCGCAGTGAACACAGCCTAGCAGCTTACTCTGCGACAAAACATGCGGTAGTTGGTTTAACGAAATCAGCTTCATTGGAATATGTGAAAAAGGGCATTCGTATTAATGCCATTTGCCCTGGTGGTGTTCAAACAGGTATCACAAAAAGTGTGGCAGAAATGTTTGAAACATCTGGTTATGTTCCAGAAGAAATTCCAAACATGAGAATCGGTCGTTATGCCGAACCTGAAGAATTAGCAGAAATGGTTTCCTTCCTAGCATCGGATCGTGCAAGCTATATGACAGGATCCATTGTTGTTGTCGATGGCGGCTTAACATTATAGAAAATTCGAAAGTCAAATAGATGTGAAAAGCCCTGTCCGAGATTATCTCAGCAGGGCTTTCAGTCATTTTATGAGCAGCTGTTTCAAGCAAATACAAGCTTATTTCACTCCAGTGGAACCTAGTCCACCTCTGTTTTCATTTCCTAAGTGGTCAACCTCTATTAGTTCAACAGCTGGCATTTTTTCCATGATTCTAAATTGGCAAATTCGATCGTTGAATTCAATGACAGTATCACGTAAGGCATATGCGGGGAAAAACCATTGGTCATTATCACCTTTATAAGATTCATCAATAACTCCCATCGAATTGGTTTCGATTATCCCGAAGTTTTTGAATGTGCTTGAACGTGGGACAATATGTGCTTCATAGCCTTCAGGTATTTCCATAGCTACCCCTAGTGGAATTAATTTAAATTCATCCTTTTTCATTTCAATTGTTTGTGCTGCACGTAAATCTAACCAGTCACCTTGCACAATTTTATTAATTCTCGTTAATTTTTCATCAAAATACTTTATCTTAATTTGCATGATATTTCTCCTTTTCTGTTGAATAAAAAATAGGGTCGTCCAAAAAGCGAAGAGGTTAGACCCCCAAGACAACCCTATCTATCATTTGCTTAATAGTTATAATCTGATTCCTTCATATCTTCAACAACGGAAAGTAAATAGCCATTCCCAACTGTTGAGAAGAAATCATGATTCGTTGTTCCCGTAGATAATCCATTCATGACAATCGGATTCACGTCATCTGCAGAATCTGGGAAAAGAGGTGATAAGCCTAGATTCATTAATGCTTTATTTGCATTGTATCGTAAGAACACTTTAACATCCTCTGTCCAACCAACTTCATCATATAAAGCTTCTGTATATTTCACTTCGTTCTCATATAATTGATAAAGCAATGAATAAGTCCAAGATTTGATTTCTTCTTTTTCCGTATCTGATAATTGATCAAAGCCGATCTTAAATTTATATCCAATGTATGCACCATGTGCTGATTCATCTCTAATGATCAGCTTAATGACTTCAGCAACATTAATTAATTTTGCTCTTCCTAAATAATATAATGGCGTGTAGAACCCTGAGTAGAATAAAAATGACTCTAAGAAAACACTGGCAACTTTCTTTTCAAGCGGCGTACCATTCTTATATATTTCGTCAATGATCCGTGCTTTATTTTGCAGAAGATCATTTTCTCTAGCCCATCTAAATATATCCTCAATTTCTTTTTTCGTATTCAATGTACTAAAAATAGATGAGTAGCTTCGTGCATGCTCAGATTCCATAAATTGAATATTATTTAGGACGGCGATCTCATGTTGTGTTTTTGCATCTTTTCTCAATGCATCGATTCCGTTTTCTGATTGAAGGGTATCTAGCATGGTTAATCCGCCAAATACTTTTTCCACCAAACGCTTCTCAGGGTCCGGCAATTTTGTCCAATCCGATTTATCCTTTGATACAGGCATACGAGTTGATAACCAAAATTGTTCAGTTAATTTCTCATACGTAATTTTATCTAACATATCTTCTATATTGTTCCAATTTATCGCTTCATAATAATCCCATTCTTTTGACATTCGAATCCTCCTTAAATACTGCACGATTCACAATAATTAGCTCCAACCTCGGTTCCATCATCCGTATAGGTTCTAATATAGTAAACCGACTTAATCCCTTGTTTCCAAGCATAGTTTCTTAAGATACTTAAGTCTCTAGTTGTTTTCTTAGTAGGATATTCGCTATCAATTTTCCATTCATACATTCCGTATGGGAGTTCTGATCTCAAAAATAAAGTCATACTTAAACCTTGATCAACATGTTTTTGGGCAGTGGCATAGGTGTCGATAATTTTCCTTTGATCAATATCATAGGCAGATTCATAGTAAGGAATCGTTTCATCAGATAGATAAGGTGCAGGATAATAAACCTTACCACGTTTTCCTTCTGTACGTTCCTCAATTCGTTGCGTAATTGGGTGGATGGATGCAGTCGCTTCGTTGACATATGAAATCGATCCTGTTGGTGCAACTGCGAGTCTATAGGCATTATAAAGTCCATGCTCCATGACTGACTCTTTTAATTGAAGCCAATCCTTGTGACGAGGGATAAAGATATCTTTAAATAAATCTTTAACTTTCTCATGCTTAAACTCGAATTCAGGCTCCTCTAAATACTTGTTAAAATATTCACCCGTAGCATATTTTGATTTTTCAAATTCACTAAAAACTTGTCCAGTTTCTATTGAAATATTATTGCTCTCTACTAAAGTCCAATAGTTTAATAGCATGAAATAAATATCAGTGAATTCTAATGCTTCAGGAGAACCATAATGAATTTTACTTTTTGCTAAAAACCCATGTAAATTCATAGCCCCTAAACCTACTGAATGGTACATATCATTCCCATTTTTAACAGGAGGAACAACATCAATTTTTGAATTGTCTGTTACGTAAGTTAAGGCACGGAGCATCGTTCTTACAGATTTTCCAAAGTCAGGTGACGACATTAAGTTGACGACATTCGTTGATCCTAAATTACAGCTAACATCGTTTCCTAAAATTTCATAGGTTTGATCATTATTAATCATTGAGTCTCTTTGCACTTGGAAAATTTCTGTACATAAATTGGACATGATCACTTTTCCATCAATCGGATTTGCACGATTAACTGTATCAATATTGATGATATAAGGATATCCACTTTCATTTTGCAGATTACTAATTTCAGTCTCTAAATCCCTAGCTTTGATTTTTGATTTACGAATATTAGGATTTTCAACCATTTTGTCATATTCTTTAGTGATATCTATATAAGCGAATGGTTTGCCATAAACCTTTTCGACATCATGTGGTGAGAATAGATACATATAGTCATTGTTCTTAATTAATTCATAGAATTTATCTGGAACGATTAAACCAAGTGAGAGTGTTTTAATCCGTACTTTCTCATCCGCATTTTCTTTACGAACAGATAGGAAGTCTACAATGTCGGGATGGAAGACATTTAAATAAACGACACCCGCGCCATCTCTGGCACCACCTTGATTGGCATAGGAAAAGGCATCTTCAAACAATTTCATAACAGGTACGACCCCATCAGCCAATCCATAAACCCCTCTAATTGGATCATTATTCGCACGAATATTGGATAAACTAATACCAACACCACCGCCTAATTTCGAAAGCTGCAATGCTGAATTAATACTTCTACCAATTGAGTTCATATCATCTGATACGGTTAATAAGAAGCATGAAACCATTTCTCCCGCTCTTTTTTTACCGATATTTAAAAAGGTAGGTGTAGCAGGTTGATATCGTTGATGAATTAATTCATCGGCAAAGTCTAATGCCAATTGTTCATTGCCATCCGCTAATGCAAGGGCATTAAATGCTAATCTATCTTCATATCTTTCTAGAAATCTTTTACCATCATTCGTTTTCATCGCATATTGTGAATAAAACTTATATGCGCCCATAAAGGTGCGAAAACGGAATTTTTTATTATAAATCTTTTTGAATAATTTTTTAACAAAATCGCGAGTATATTTTGTTAAGAAGTCTTCTTTAATGTATTCATTTTCAACTAGATAGTCTAATTTTTCATCTAATGTATAGAAGAAAACGGTATTTGGGTTAACATATTCTAAAAAGTATGCTTTTACAGCTTCTTTATCTTTATCTAATTGAATTCTCCCGTCCTTCGGTATATTCAAAAGGTTATTTAAAGTAAAGAATGTATCCTCTTTTACTTTTTTACTTAACGCTGGCGATTCCAAATTCATTCACTTCCTTCTTAAAATTAATGATATCGTTATCGGTTCCACTAAATTCAAATGTAAAAATTAATGGTTTTCTATATTTTAATGATAGATCCTTTGCATTAAAGCAATATTTATCATCATAATTTAAACTTCCACTACCTACAAATCCTTTTAGATAGTCTTGATTATTTTTATAATCGATAAATGAACTAATAATTTCTGTAATATCGTCATCATAGGAAGGGGCAATGACGATGAAATCTTCGTTAATCTCTGATAATGGATTGGTGTAACTAAGTTCAAAAGAGTCAAAACTAGTTCTCCTAACAAAGTTCCGAACATTACCAGTTAACGAAAGATAAACGATTAGCATTAATTAGCAAGTTCCTTTAATTTATCAGGTTGAAAACCAGTAAATGGTTCTTGCCCCTCTACTACCACAACTGGCATTTGACGAAGCCCTAGTGTATTAACAACAAAATCATATGCCTTTTGATCCTCTTCCACATTAAATGTGTCAAACTCAATACCTTCCCCCTTCAAAACGACCTTCGTCATCTCACACTGAGGACAACCATTCTTTGTATACACCGTAACTTTCGACATAATCTATACCACCATTCTACATATTTTTCATATCATATTATGTAATTATAACAACTCCCTCTCACGATTTCATCAAAAGGAATTTTTAAAATTTTTTGGGGGTCTGACCCCCACTGCTTTAAAGTGGTAAAGTTATGTATGATTCAACCTTTTGTTTCTTTTTTATAAAACGAGTGTTTGATGTAGAATAAAGGGAAGGAGGGGATACGATGAGGTTAGTTGCCATTGATTTGGATGGAACATTATTATCGGATGATGGGACGATTAGTTCTGCAAATGTAGAGGCTATACATCGAGCGCAAGAACAAGGGAATATGATTACGATTTGCTCAGGACGTTCTCTCCATGATACACAAGAGATTCTTCAAAGGGCTGGAATAACATGTCCAATAATTACCGGAAATGGAGCGATTGCTTATAATGGTCAGGAGCTTTTGCATAAATATATTATTCCTGAGCAGGTAATTATGGAGCTTATTCCGATGCTTGAATCGGAAGGCTATTATTTTGAGTTATATACAAATCAGGGGATTCATCTGCTTAATAAAGGAAAAGCACAGCTGGATGAAGAAATTCAAAGAATGATAGAAAAGGACGCTGGCTTTCCGGTTGAATGGGCAAAGAGGGAAAGAGATATACAATTTGAACAATATGGATTGCAGTATGTAAATGATTATAAGAATATAGATGTGGCTGGGTTAGACATTTATAAGATCTTTGTTCTGTCTTTTGATAGAGAAAAGCTTGACCACCTTGAGTCACTTTTAACTGGGAGAACAGATCTATCGATTACATCATCAGGACAAACTAAGCTTGAAATTGCCCAAGCCGAGGTGAGTAAAGGGAATGCGCTAACGAATATGTCTAAGCACTTACAAATTCCTATACAGGATACTGTGGCGATCGGAGACAATTTAAATGATCTTTCAATGTTTCAAGTCGCAGGGATAAGTATTGCGATGGGCAATGCACCAGAAGTAGTGAAACAGAAAAGTACATATACGACAAAAAGATATAATGAAGATGGGGTAGCTCATGCTTTACAGAGCTATGTAATAAACGGTTGATTTTTGCTCATTTTCACAAAAAATAAACCGGAGCAATAAGCTCCGGTTTATTTATTTTAATTTATGAAAACAAGAAGACGCTGTTTTTTGAATGACTTCATTTAATGCTTCGATATTCGCTTTTCCTTGAGTCTGTAACCATTCCTTTGCTTTTTCAGCGCCTGAATTTGAAAATACTTGTACCCCATCCTTCCAGGTTGCCCGTCCACAAAGGACACCATTAAACTGTGATCCCGCTTCATGGGCGAAAACTAACGTCTCCTGGAATCGTTCGGCACTTACTCCAGCGCTAAGGAAAATAAAAGGTAAATCTGTTGCTTCACTTTGTTCTTTAAAGTATTGAAGGGCTTCCTCTCTCGTATAAAGCACTTCGGATCCATAACCTTCCACGTAGTCCATATTTACAGGAACCTCAACTTTTAATACATCTACATGATAGTTTGGTTTCGAGAATTCGACCATCATATCATTTACCTTATGTGGTTTCACTTTTGCATACTCTTTACTCTTCACATCAGCTATCTTACTATCGTAGGAGACAAGCTCCAAAAAGAAGGGGATATCTTCTGCCATACATTCGGAACCTATCCGTTCCACAAATGCATGCTTTTGGTCATTGATTTCTTTTGATTCATCAATATCATAATAAAGTAAGAATTTTACAGCATCAGCGCCTTCTGCTTTAATACGTTGAGCTGACCAAATGGGTAAAAGATCTGGAAATCGCCCAGGCTGTGTAGTATCATAGCCCGTTTTTTCATAGGCAATGAGTAGTCCAGAATTTGCTGCCCGTTTTTTTGCTGCTGGTAACCCATACTCAGGATCTAATAAGATAGATGATGCATAAGGTGTAAGCACTTCAGAAACAAGACCTTTAAATTCTTCAATCGCTTCCTGCGATGCATTTTCCCCCATCATTTTTTTTAATGCTCCCCGTTGATCAATCGCTAAAGCACTGATCACTCCTTGTTCATTGGCTAGATTTTCTAGGGCTTTTCTTTTCTTTTCGCTGATTTCTCTCATGGTTTGTTCTCCCCTTATTGTATGTTTTCGATAAACAGTTGATAGATCTCTTTAGAACTGTTGGCATTTTGTAATTGGTCGATAAATTCTTGGTGAATAAGAAGCTTCGAGACTTCTGATAAATAACGTAAATGATCATTTGCTTTTCCTTTTGGAATAAACATGGCAATTACGATATTTGTCGGTTGTCCGTCAAGAGCTTTCCAATCTACCCCTTGATTTAATTTTAAAATGACAATGCTTGCTTTATTGATGCTTTCTAGCTCCGTATGTGGAATAGCAATTCCTTGTTCCATACCGGTTGTACTTAGTTTTTCTCTTTCCACAAATCCCTTGATCACACTGGTCTCATCATTGCTGATATGGTGATCATTAGAAATTTTCGCTAGTTTTTGAAACACCTCATCTTGAGTTGCTGCTTCGACATTACAGAAAATATTTTCGATATCTAGTACTGAGTCTAAGCCTGTTGACTGATTCACTACTGATGGCTGTGGAGTATTGAGTTTCTCTGAATCAGCTTCTTGTTCTTTAGCAATGGTCCGTTTCTGATCTATGCTCATTAGGAATCCACTTACTACCGCACCAATTAAAATAGCGACTACCCATAGGATAGCGTGGGTAACAATTGGTAATACGATAAATCCACCATGTGGTGCAGGAACCTGAACCTTAAAAAGATAAGTTAAAATGGCTGCGATAGAAGATCCGAGCATAAGTATTGGTATGACTTTTAATGGCTTTTTCGCTGCAAAAGGAATCGCTCCCTCTGTAATATGAGTGGATCCAAGTAAAAAGTTGACATAGCCTGCACTGCGATCGCTTGCGGAATAAGCTTTCCCACCAAATAAGACGGCGAAACCAGTAGCAAGAGGTGGTGCAATACATGCAGCTGAGACACCAGCCATAAAGAAATAATTTCCTTGAGCCAATAAGGCTGTCCCTGTAACATAGGCGGCTTTATTAACAGGTCCGCCCATATCAAAGGCACTCATACAACCAACGATTAAACCTAGTAAAATAGGACTTGAATCTTGAACGCTGCTTAGGAAAGACATCATGCCTTTATTGATGGACTCCATTGGTGCTGATAGGAACCACATGGCAAATCCGGCAATGAAAATTCCTAATACAGGGAAAAGGAAAATCGCTTTTAAACCATCAAGCTGCTTAGGTAGTCCTTTACATACGTAAGCTAGACCAACCATGATGTATCCAGTTAGGAAACCGCCGACAATTCCTCCGAGGAAGCCAGTACCATTCATGTACGCAATCATCCCGACGATAAAGCCAATGATTAATCCAGGTCTTTTCGCAATCGATTCTGCAATATAAGCACATAGAACAGGCACCATCAAATTCATGGAAATGCCGCCAATTGTTTTTAAGTAATAGGCAAATTGATTATATTCAGGACTATCTGGCTCGGCTGAATGAATCCCAAACATAAAGGAAATTGCGACCATCACACCGCCGGCAACAACGAGCGGAAGCATATGGGAGACACCGTTCATAAGAGAAACATAGATGCTATGCCATATGGATGTCTTTTGACCACTGCTATGCCCCGATTGCTGTTGGGCTCTAGCTTGACCGTCCTTATACTTTGGAACATTTCCTGATAAAATTTCATCAATCAATTGATCAGGCTCTTTAATTCCTTTGCTAACTGAAACATTGATTAAAGGCTTTCCGATAAAACGGTCCGCATTTACATCCTTATCAGCTGCTATGATTACGCCATCAGCAGCATCGATTTCAGCTTCTGTTAATGCATTCCTAATTCCCTCCTGACCATGTGTTTCAACCTTAATTGATATGCCACGTTTTTTTGCTGCTGCTTCTAATGCCTCTTGTGCCATGTAAGTGTGTGCAATCCCGGTAGGGCATCCGGTTGCAGCGATAATTGTATAGGTCTTCATTTAAATGCCTCCTTTTCTATCTTTGTTTGCACTTAATGAGCAAGTTACTTCCGCTTTTCTATTAAAATCTGTTTCTTTAATAAAGGAATATCCTTGAAATCACTCAATCCTGCTGTAAATGCAGTGGATGATCCAGCAGCTGTAGCCTCAATAAGAGCTTCCTCCAAGTCTTCCATTTGCATCATTTTTCCAGCGAAAACTGCTAGCATCGTATCTCCCGCACACGCAGTATTCACAACTTTTCCTTTAGGAGCATTTGTCAGTAAAATATTGTCTTTATCCACATATAAAGCCCCTTTTTCTCCACGAGATACTAAAATTCTCCTAGCCCCTTGATTCAAAAGTGTTTGAGCTGCAGCTATGAGTTCCTCCACTGATTCCAATGTGGGAACCCCCATAAGCTGAGCTAATTCTTCATCATTTGGCTTAATTAAATATGGATGATAGGGAAGACAGTCTAGTAATCTAGAAGAACTAATATCTAAGATTAATGAAAATCCTTGTTCCTTCGATAATTGGGCAATGGTGACGAAAATTTCATCTTTCACTCCTCTTGGCAAACTGCCAGAAACAAATAGCGTGTCTTTATTTGTAAATGTTTTGATGTATTGAAGTAAGGCCTCTTGAGCAGTTGTATTAATTTCTGGTCCGCGATTGACAGCCTTGTATTCCTTTTCTCCAGACCGTATAAAGGTATTTATTCTAGTAATTCCATCTACTTTAATGAAGTTTGTGCCAATGGAGTACTTGACTAATTCCTCTTCGATAAAGTTACCAGTGAATCCACCTAGAAATCCTGTGGCTGTATTGTCTATATTCAATTTTTTTAAAATAAATGAAATATTTATTGCCTTTCCATTCGCTTGATAACTTTCAAACGTACTACGATTTACAACAAAGGGAGAAAATTGTTCAAACTCTGTAAATAAATCTATGGCTGGGTTCATTGTGCATGTATAGATCACATTTTTTCCCTTCTTTCATATTAATCGATGTCTATTCCACTTTCATAATCAGCGCTGATTTGAGTTTCACTTTATGCTCTAATTGTGGCACAATTAATCGTGTAAATGTTTACAAGGTTAAACGTTTTCATTGTAAAACTTTTCTTTTGGAGATGGTTTAATGTCCAAGACGTTTTTAAATAGAGTGAAAAATCAATATAAAGAATTGAGTGAAACGGAAAGATATTTGATTGATTATATTAAGCAGCATTTAGATATCATTCCGCAAATCTCGATTGTGAAATTGAGCAGTCAAGCAAATGTTTCAACTGCAACCATTGTCCGTACGATGCAAAAGCTTGGCTATACCGGATTTACTGCTTTTAAGATTCATTTAAAAGATGAAGTGGACTCCAGTAGTGAATTTTCGATTGTGGAAAAGATAGATAAGAAGATTCAAGAGGCGATTTTAAAAAATGAACAAGAAGTGGTGAAAACGATTCAGCTTCTAGATAGCGGAACAATTGAGGATGCACTGCAAAAAATCATTCATTCAAGAAAAATCACCATCTTTGCGAGGGGATTTTCCGAGCTAATCGCAAAGGAAATGATGATTAAATTCCAGCTGTTAGGTAAGCATTGTGAGCTTCATGATGACCCTAATATTATTCGAACAATTAGCAAAAGAATAGATAAAAGAGATATCGTCATTTTTATTTCATTGAATGGAAAGACAAAGGAACTCGTTGAAGCCGCTAAAAATTGCCAAGATAATGAAGTGAGCACGATCCTGCTAACAGCCAATCAAAATAGTCCATTATATGAATTATGTGAAATTTCCTTAGTTGGTTTTAAATCAGAAACATCTTATTTTCCTGATTATGAGGTACGTTCACGACTACCAATTCAAGTCATGGCTCGTATTATTTTAGATGCGTATGCCATTCGTACGGAGGAGAAAATGAGTTGAGGTCCTTCAATAAAAAAGAGTACACCAGTCAGAATATCTTTTACTGGTATACTCTCAATTTCTATTCTTCTTTTGTTCCTTCATATGCTTCGAATAATAAACAAGTCATATTTTCAACGAAAATATCTATCATTTTTTCTCCTTTTTCCTTTGTTGCAAGAATAGCATTTCCGTAAACTCCACTTTGGCTTAAATTCCCTAGTGAAATAGTTGATTTTCCGTATAAGTTTGGTTTTTTCGGATATTCACTTACTGCCTTATCCATTTGGACAAGTTCCGGTTTTAGTGCAAGCATAAGCGATGTTTCGAATTCACATGCATGAATCATTCCATGCCAAGTAGGGGAGTCACAATGCATGTCTATAACTGATTCTATATTGGGATAGAATAGATAGATCACCGACATGTCTAGTTCATCCATTAATTCCCTTGCAGCATATTTCATGCTAGAGTTATTGGCATCATGCCCGTTTACTAGGACAAGAAGTTTAATCCCGTATCTGCTAACACTATGTGCAATGTCTTTTATAACGGCTTCAACGTGATGTTGTTGCATGGATAATGTACCAGGGATATCCCGCCAAACCCATGAGTAACCAAATGGTAGCGTAGGGAGGAGGAGAGCTCCCGTTTTTTCTGAGAGTTTTCGTGATATTCCTTCAGCTAAAAAAATATCAGTACCTAATGGCAAATGATGTCCATGCTGTTCTGTTGCTCCTAATGGTAAAATGGCTACAGGAAATGATGTTATTGCTTTAGCCACCTCATCACGGGTCATATGCAATATTTCTTTTGCTTTTCCCATTAATTGATGCACTCCTCAAGTAGTAATTGCTGAAAACTAATTGCAGCTTGTTTTATTGCTTCCAGATGATCTGTTGTAGCACCTCTTGGGACTAGTTCACTTCCGATCGCAAAGGATGAACAACCAGCTGATCTTAGTTCTAAAATATTTCTCTTATTGACTCCGCCTACTGCCATCCAATTCATTCGTGGAAAAGGACCTGATACATTTTTTATGAAGCTGGTACCAAGGTTTACTACAGGAAAAAGTTTAACAGTGTCAATACCTAAGCTAGCTGCTTGCATAATCTCACCGGGTGAAAAAACGCCGGGAAACATAGTTACTTTTTTTGAGCGTACATATTTCGCTAATTCGCGATCCCAGCCAGGAGTAATAATGTAATTTGCTCCTGCTTTAAGAGATGCATCTACTTGTGAAGGAGTACTAACTGTTCCGACACCTAAATGGACTTGGTTAGGAAATGCTTGGGAAATTCTTCGAATACATTCTAAGCCTTTTTCTTCTTCACTAAGGGATACCTCTAACCAGCTAATACCAGAATCAAGTAAAGCTTGTGTGATTTCCACAACATGACTTGGGTCGACCCCACGGATAATGGCGATGATTGTATCTTTTTTCATTTTTTCACCCCTCAAATTGTGCTAACCATCTAGCTGGGTTTTTAACGAATATGGTATGAATGTCTTCTTGACTAATTCCTTCATCTAATAAACGTGGAATAAATTTTTTGATGATATATTCGAAACCAGGTCCTCCGCCGTAAGCATGGAGATAGCATTGACGTCCCATGTCCCCAGAAATCAGTAATTGCTTCACAAAACCGTTTTCGATCATGTTTTTTATTAATTCAATTCTAGTGCTATCTGGATAATATTTGATTTTACTGCTCCCATCGAATTGCACATAAGCTCCTCGTTTAGCAAGTTGAAGGTGGTAGTAAGCATCCGCATTTCGATCGCTATGACCAACACCAACAAGACTTAAATCAATGCCTTCTTCTTCTAAAATATCAAGCATTTCCATTCCCATCGTTCCTGCTTCTGTATGCAACCAAATTGGAGCTCCCGTTTGGAGTTGTGCTCGGGCAACCGCACGAGTAACTTTTTCCTCTAAAGGATGAATAAGTTGGTTCCAGGAACCTGATTTTAAGAAACCTGCTTTTGAACTTGTTCCGTCCATTCCAATGGTTACATCCCGAACTAGTTTTTGTGTGATTTCTTCTATCGTTAATGCTTCAACCCATTTTGGAAAGTATACATGTTTGTTAAACCCAGTAGTGGCGATCACATGAACACCTGTCTCAATTGACATTTGTCTCATTTTTCCTGCATCACGACCGTAATCTAAAGTGGTAGCATCAACGAGTGCATTTCCACCAGCTTTTTTAAATCTCCACAGCTCGCTAACACTAGCTTCATAGTCCGTTAATTCCAAATCACGATCTTTTTGTTGAGCAGGAGGGTTCGTCCATAAATGCTCATGACTATAAGTAAAGCCTAATTGTGAGGGTTCAATATCACCTAAGAGAGTTCTAATTTTTTTCAATGTAATCACTCCTTGATACTTTTGTTAAAAGAAAAGATAGTGTAATCCTCTATTCATTAATGAATTCCAAATAACATCCCAACTAAACGAATAATAACAGCAACAATGATCGCATCTGGAGAAGCAAACCATAGCCCTTCAATTCCGTATCCTTCTAGGTTAATAAGAGGGTATGTAATAGCAATCAATAACGACCATGAAAGACCAAGAACGAAACCGGCAACAATGGCTCCTCTTCGCCCACCTGTTGAATTTCCAAATACTCCAGCCGCTCCCCCCATGAAGAACAATCCAATAACAGATGGAAGTACAACTACTGGTAATACACTAGATATAAACGTGACAATTAAACTACCCACTAATGCAGATAGGAAACCAAGTGTCACGGCAATCGGTGCGAATGAGAAGAAAATCGGAACGTCAAGTGCAGGTTTTGCACCGGGAACAATCTTTTCCCCAACACCTTTAAATGCAGGGACAATTTCACCAAGAAACATCCGAACTCCTTGGAGAAGTACTAATATTCCGACAACGAAGGTTAGAGCATTCATAATTGAAAATTGAATAGCACTTTGTCCGCTAGATATTTTTTGCATCGTCGCATGATCAACAAATAAAGAAGTTACAACATAGATGATGACCATAACAATTCCCATCAGAATACTCATATCTTTTAAAAAGTCGAGTGACTTAGGTACTTTCACATCTTCGGAGGACTTTTCTTTATTGCCAACAAGACCTCCAATGTAGCCTGAGAGTGAAATCCAAGAGCTTCCCCAAAAACCGAATGCAACATGGTTGTTTCCAGTTACTTTGCGAACAAATGGTTGAGAAATAGCAGGGAAAAATACCATGGAGATTCCTTGAATTATAGATCCTAGAATAATGGTAGTGATACTTGAAAATCCCATCAGATTAAAAACGATGGCCATCGTTCCTGCAAACGAAAACATCATATGCCCGGTCAAGAAAATATATTTCCATTTTGTAATACGTGCAATGACAAGATTAATAAGAAAAGAGAATAAAAGGATAAGAGCAGTTTCCTTTCCTAGAACAACCTGTACAGCTGCGACTAAGGAATTATCTTCGGCTACAATTCCTTTTAATCCAAATGCTTCTGTAAACATCGTGCTAAAAGGGACAAGTGCATTGACAATGATGTTTGAACCTTGTTGTAGCATAATAAAGCCAAAGACGGTTTTTAAGGTGCCTTTTATTATGTCGGAGGTTGATTTCCTTAAGGCAATAAGACCGACTGCTGCGATGATCCCTAAAATGATAGCTGGGTTACTTAGTATCGATGCAATCGTATGTAGCATGATTAGCTCCCTCCCCTAGAGAGACGTATAATTACGGGCATAACTTTCTCTTCAATCTCCTCTTTATCTAGTAAATTATTAATCGAAACAACCTCAACGGTCTCAGCAGATAACTCGGAAGCGATTTCACTAGCAGCTACCATAAAATCACAAGATTTCCCTTTGGCAGAGCCAAGATCTGTTGCCTCTCCATCTACATGAAATCCATGCTTCTTTGCTATAGCCTGAACATCCATTAATAACATTAAGCTTGTTCCAAATCCCATTCCACAGACTGCTACAATTCTCATTTTCATTTCCTCCTTTTAAAAGACAGATAAAAATTCTTCTTTATTATCTGTTGTTAATAAAACATGTAGTTTTTCTTTATTACCTAAAATACTTGATAATGCTTGGAGCATTCCGATATGACTGGAACTATCAACTCCTCCAATGGAACAGACCAACCTAACTGGGTCATTGGAGGGGTGACCAAATACAACTTCCTTTTCTAAGCGAATAACGGAAATACATTGTTCATTTACACCATTCTCCGGTCGTGCATGTGGAATTGCGATTCCAGGTGCTAATACAATATAGGGCCCAACATCTTGATACCCTTTAATCATTGCCTCTACGTAGCTAGCTTCAACTTTCCCTGCTTGCACGAGTAATTCCCCAGCCTTCTGTATAGCAGCCTCAGCTGATTCTGCCGGTACATCGAGTTCAATCAATTCGTGGTTAATAGGAATGATCATCGTATTTTCCTCCCTAGGATTCTATGATTTGTATTTGTTTCTCCCGTTTAAATGAATATCATATTGGTAACGATCAGAGCGGTTGGTCATTTCTACTACTTCAAAGGGAGTTCCATCTGGCAGAAAGGACGTCCTAGTAATATGAAGAACAGCTGAATAGGGAGGAATATGTAATTCTACTGCCTCTAAATCAGTTGCAATTCTTGCCTGAATTCTTTCTCGTGCACTTTCTAGTTGTATTTGGTAATCCACCTCTAACTCTTCGTATAAAGATTCCTTTGTAAGACCTTTTTCGAGAAATCCAGGCACATATTTAGAACGGATATAGTTCACCATGATGGCAATAGGCTCACCATCAGCACAGCGGATTCTTCTAAGACATATAATCTTTTCTCCTTTATCTAGCTTTAATTCACCGATTAATTTTCGGGAAGGCTCAATCTCACTAATATGAAAGTTAATTGTCTCAATTGTTTTGCCTTTTGACTTCATTTCTTCAGTCCAACTTGTAATAGTACCAGCATCTTGAATGATTTTTTTGGATTGCACAAAAGTACCTCTGCCTTGATGCTTCATTACAATTCCGTCTTTTTCTAGATCCTCGATTGTTTTTCTAACCGTAATACGGCTAACGCCATACATTTTTTCAATCTCAGATTCTATCGGGAGAGAATCTCCTTCATTTAAATTCTCCTCGATATATTTTAATAATGTGATTTTTAATTGTTGATACAATGGTGTTTTGGAATTTCTATCTAACATAAGTATGAACTTCACCTACTTTTTCTAAATTGATTATAATGAATTTAATATGTAATCGTTAACAATATAATATCATTATGATGAATTATGTCAATAATATTTGGAAAAATTAAAAGGTTATGATGAATTTTAATTGAATGATGATTTTATAGGGGTTAATTTTTGTTGAATGATTATGATGTATGCAATGCATGAAGATGATATCAAACTGAAGAATATCTAAGAAGTATCAAAATTAGAAAGGGGGGAAGAGAGTTGCATAAGGATAGGACTAATTGAAAAAGCTTTCTAAGGAATTTTTACGCTCTTTATTTTTTATCCCCTGAATAAAAAATGAGTCATAAGTTAGCTAATGATCTGTATCGGACTATCTAACAGGTAAAATAAGAATATCCTATAGATATTTGTCATTGGTATGGCGAGTAATACTGGGTTATTGACATGGATCAAGAAAAAATAGTGAGGCATAGCAGGGGCTAAGCATTATTTTACTATTTCATAAATAATTCCTAAGTCACTTGAATAATACTGAAAATTATGTAAAATGAAAATATATATTCTTCGCCCTAGCCGTTTTGCCGCGGAAGGAAGGGAAGAATCACTTGTGTTTTTATCCATTGACTGTTAAGATTGCATGTCCATTTTTTACAGAATGGTGCTCATGAATCATAAGCCAGTCCTATCACATGTTTTGTGGTGAGGACTGGCTTTTTTTATATAAAGAGAATGAATGAGATGGGAGGGGAGATTGCGAAATCAAGTATGAAGATCTGCTTATTTCATGAAAACATTAATCAATTTTACTGATCTATCTACGAATTACATACTATTTCATTTTTTTTAAGAATGCTCTAAATGATGTAAATGAGATAGGGGGAGTTAGATGTCAAAGAGCGATGACTTTAGTAAAGTACTATCGCGTGCAGATGTTATTGTGCTAGCCTTTGGGGCAATGATTGGCTGGGGATGGGTCGTCTTATCAGGTGATTGGATTTCGAAGGCAGGATCAATAGGATCGATGATTGCCTTTTTTATTGGAGGCATCATGGTTATGTTTGTTGGATTGGTGTATTCGGAACTGACGACAGCATTGCCAAAGACAGGTGGTGCCCATCATTTTGCACATGCAGCATTTGGTTCAAGAGCAGCCTTTGTTGTATCATGGTCTATTTTATTAGGCTATGTCTCAGTTGTAGCATTTGAGGCAGTTGCATTACCAACCGTTATTGAATATATATTTCCGAATTACCAAGTGGGTTATATGTGGACTATTGCTGGCTGGGATGTTTATTTTTCCTGGGTAGCAGTCGGAATGGTTGGTTCGATTATTGTTACATGGATTAACTTTATTGGTGTAAAACAGGCAGCCGTTTTGCAACTGATCTTAACGCTTTTACTAGCCGTTGTTGGTCTTAGTTTAATTTTCGGTTCTGCGATTGGGGGAGAGGTAAAAAATATGGATCCCCTTTTCACTGGTGGGATGGCAGGATTAATGGGAGTGATGATTATGACTCCGTTTATGTTTGTAGGATTTGATGTTATTCCCCAAATGGCTGAAGAAATGAATATTCCTAAGAAAACAGTTGGTAAGGTCCTAATATTATCAGTTGCTTTAGCGGTTCTTTGGTATATTCTCATCATTTTAGGTGTGTCTTTATCGTTAAATGAGGGGCAGTTGAAAGTAGCTAGTTTACCTACAGCTGATGCAATGGGAGCCGTGTTTGGCTCTGCCGTGTTTTCAAAAATTTTAATACTCGGGGGGATTGCAGGGATTTTGACAAGCTGGAATGCCTTTATTATCGGTGGAAGTCGTGTGATGTATGCGATGGCACAAGATGGGATGCTTCCGAAATGGTTTGGTCAGATTCATCCAAAATATAAAACACCGAAGAATGCCATCCTGGTGATTGGATTACTTGCTACATTCTGTCCACTTCTTGGAAGACCTGCTTTAGTGTGGCTCGTAGATGCAGGTGGACTATCAATTGTAATCGCATACTTTATTGTTTCCGTTTCATTTGTCATTTTGAGAAAAACACAACCAGAACTTCAGCGGCCATTTCAAGCAGGGAAAAGTAATATTGTTGGTGTTTTAGCTTCGATTTTGAGCATAGGATTTATCGTACTGTATATGCCAGGCATGCCGGCATCTCTTATCTGGCCCTATGAATGGGTGCTTTTTGGAGCATGGTGGATTGTTGGTCTGATCTTTTTCTCAAGAATTCCTAAAATGAAAAGCATCGATACTAGCACTACAACTTTTAAGGAGTGATATCAAATGATGAAAACAGATGTACATGAAATGTTAATTGATTTAGATAAGAAGCACTTTATTCACCCAACCTCTTCTTTAAAACAACAACATGAAAGCGGTGCTCCATTTATTTTTTCAAGTGGTGAGGGGATATATTTAACAGATACAAAGGGTAGGAAAGTGCTTGAGGGGATGTCTTCACTTTGGAATGTGAATATTGGGTACGGGCGGAAGGAGCTTGCTGAAGCTGCATATGAGCAAATGTCAAAGCTTGCTTTTACAAATTCGTTCTCCTCAATGAGCAATGAACCTGCCATAAGACTGGCTGCAAAGCTTGCAGAATTAGCACCTGGTAATTTAAATGCCGTATTTTTTACGTCAGGTGGTTCTGAATCAAATGACACTGCTTATAAATTAGCACGTTATTATTGGAAGCTGAAAGGTTTACCAGATAAGAAAAAAATTATATCACAGAAGAAAGGCTATCATGGTGTGAATATTGGAGCTACTAGTGCCACAGGGATTTCTCCATTCCATACATTGACGAATTCACCAGCACCAGATTTTGTTCATGTAGACACCTTTTCTATTGATTCACTTAAGGCTTGTATTGAAAAGGAAGGGGCAGATAATATTGCTGCATTTCTTACTGAACCTGTGCAGGGGGCTGGTGGGGTCAATATTGCACCTGAAGGCTATCTTCAAGAAGTGCGAGCCATTTGTGATCAACATAATATTTTGCTCATTGCTGATGAAGTAATTACTGGCTTTGGCCGTACAGGAAAAATGTTCGCTTGTGAACATTATAGTGTTGTTCCTGATTTGCTGCTCTTTGCAAAAGGCGTCACAAGCGGCTATATTCCGCTTGGAGGTGTGATGGTTACTGATGCCATACACCGTGAACTAGTTGAACGGTCAGATGGCACCCTTCTACATGGATATACGTATAGTGGTCATGCAACGGCTTGTGCAGTAGGTTTGAAAAATATTGAAATTCTTGAAAGAGAAAACTTAGTTGAAAATTCAAGATTAATGGGTGAGGAGCTACTCAACGGTTTTAAAGAATTACAGATGGAATTTGATTTTATCGGTGAGGTTCGCGCACTAGGTTTGATTGGGGCGATAGAAATGGTCCATCCTTTAACGAAGCAGCGTTTTGATTCGTTCATAGCTCCACGAGTAAGTGAAGAGGCAGCTAAAAGAGGGTTAATCGTTCGTACAGTTGTTTTCGAAGGGATGGATACAGTCGTTTTTTCACCACCGCTTATTATTAATAAACAAGAGGTTCAAGAGCTTATTTCTATTATGCGTGCAGCCCTCGCTGCCGTTCAAGAAGAGTTGTAAAGGGGGATTCGATTATGATAGTGGGACAAAAAGAAAAAGGAATTTTTATCAATGGGGAATGGCGTGATTCTTATTCCGGAACCGTTCGGGCGATTATAAATCCAGCAACATTAGAAAAGCTAACAGAAATTTCATATGGTGGGAAAGAAGAAGCATTGGAGGCTGTTGAGGAGGCAAAAGCAGCATTTCCTTCCTGGTCCAAAAAAACGGCAAGAGAGCGTTCGACGTTTTTATATAAAGCATATGAAAAGATGCTTGAAAACAAGGAGCAGCTTGCTCAAATATTGACCTCGGAGCAGGGGAAGCCATTGACGGAGGCACGTACGGAAATTGAGTCTGCAGCAAGCTATTTATTATGGTATGCGGAGGAAGCGAATCGTGTATATGGGGAAATTATTCCGTCCTCTAAAGTAAATAGGCGATCACTTGTTATTCCACAGGCAATTGGTGTCATTGCAGCGATAACACCTTGGAATTTCCCAGCATCCATGGTCACAAGAAAGTTAGGTCCATCCCTAGCGGCAGGGTGTACGGTTGTATTGAAGCCTGCTTCGCAAACTCCATTGACAGCGATGGCTATTGTGAAGATTTTTGAGGAGGTTGGTCTGCCAAAAGGGGTATTAAACTTAGTATCAGGTGATGCGAAAGGCGTGGGGGAGGCATTGACACAAAGTCCTGATGTACGCTTAATCACGTTTACCGGCTCAACCGAAGTGGGGAGGGAGTTAATGAAGAACAGTGCCCAACATATTAAAAAGCTTTCTTTAGAGCTTGGTGGGCATGCCCCAATTTTGGTAATGGATGATGCGAATTTAGAGAATGCAGTTGATCTAACCCTTGCAAGTAAATTTAGAAACTGTGGGCAAACATGTATATGTGCCAATAGAGTGTATGTTCATAGGGAAATTGCGGATTCCTTTGTTGAAAAGCTTGCGGTTAAAGTGAAAAGTATGAAAATAGGCAATGGGAATGATGAAGCAACTGTAATTGGTCCGATGATTGATAGAAACGCGGTGGAAAAGGCAGCAGAGCATGTAGAGGATGCAGTTCATCAAGGTGCGACCATTGTTACAGGAGGGAAGGAATGGCAAGGGAATTTAGGCGGACATTTCTATGAACCTACTATTCTTGTTGATGTTAATGATCAAATGAAGGTAATGAACGAAGAAACATTCGGACCGGTCCTACCAATAGAAACATTTGATTCAATTGAAGAGGTGATAGAAAAAGCAAATCAACTACCATATGGCTTAGCGGCTTATATCATGACTGAAAGTACAAATCGAGTCTTTCAGCTATCAGAAGCCCTTGAATACGGCATTATCGGTGTAAATGACGTATTCCCCGCCACCGCCGAAGCCCCATTCGGAGGCATCAAAGAATCAGGATTTGGAAAAGAAGGCGGCAAAGAAGGAATAATGGAATTCGTCGAAATGAAATACGTATCCATAGGGATGACCAACTAAGGGGTCTGACCCCCACTGCGTTAAAGCGTTAAACCAGCGGGGGTCAGACCCCCATTGCGTTAATACGTTAAAACAGTGGGGGTCAGACCCCTTTATTTAAATTCTTTATTTATTCTTGCTTGCTTAGAAACCATATCGTAGACTTGGTTGTATTTTTGTTCTCTTTGTTTTGGGGAGGAGGATAGAATTTTGAGTTGGCGAGCGGCACTTTCGCAAACGATCCATCTTATTGATGGGTGTTGGATTTCGTCTAAGATAAAGTGGACGAGCTCTTGTTCTTCTTTTGAGAGGTGCTCTTTTTTTATTTCCTCAAGTATAGTCCCAATATTAGAGAGGACGGTTTCTAATGATTCTTGATTATTTCCAGATGAAAAAGGGAACAGTATTTTTTGTTTTTGCTGTTTTGTTATTTCAATGTTTTTTTCTAGTCGAAGTATATTGTAGTCTAATATATCCGAACTTTTTGTATCAAGGTTCATTTGATTGCAGTATCTGAACTGGTACCCAAGACCCCCAGTGAAATGAGTGGCGAGATCCATTGCACTCTCCTCGATTTCAAAGCCATAGACATCAATTAACCGTTTTGCTAACCATTCTAATTCCTTATAATGACTTTCCTCCATATATTTTTTTAATTGTTCATCGTTTTCCGCCATTGAAATATTATATAGCTCTAGTATATTTTCTGCACTATAGATGGAATGCTTTACACGAAGTTGAGAATGAAAAATGTGTTTGTTATGAATATCTCCATCAACAATCAACCGTTGTTGCTGTTCCTCAACTTTTATATCAACCTCTTGAATGATGTATAAAATTATTTGAGATTTAGAAGAAAAGTGATTATAAAAAGTCCCTTTTGAAACACCTGACTCCTCCAAAATATCTTGAACCGAAGTATAATGATATCCCTTTGTTCGAAATAACGTTTTAGCTACTTCAATGATTTGTTCTTTTTTTGTCATTTGTTCTTCTCCTAAAAAATTATTGACATATATAGTATACCACCTTTATTATATTCAAGGAATATACTTAAGTATAAAAAAATATACACTAGTCAAAAAAAGAAAGGTGTGTGTTCTATATGAACCAGATTTCCACTTTACCGGTAGATATAAAAGGGAGGCCCTTCAAAAGGTCAGGGTTTGTTATTGTTCTTTTGGTAGGTGCTTTTATAGCGATCTTAAATCAAACGGTGTTAGTTATTGCTCTTCCGAATATTATGGAAGACCTCAATGTCACAGCTAATAATGCACAGTGGCTCATCACAGCGTTTATGTTAATCAATGGAATAATGATTCCTGTTTCAGCATTTTTATTAAACCAGATTGCAAGTAGGACTTTGTTTCTTCTTGCAATGGGATGTTTTGCTCTTGGTACTGTCGTTTGTGCTTTTAGCCCAACATTTCAAATTCTGCTGATTGGTCGTATGATTCAGGCGGTTGGATCTGGCATCATGCTACCCTTAATGCAAACATTAATGTTCATGATTTTTCCACCTGATCGTCGAGGAGAAGCGATGGGACTTGTTGGTATCGTCATTGCTTTTTCACCAGCAATCGGTCCAACTTTATCAGGGTGGATAGTTGATTCCTATCATTGGCATTATCTTTTTTATTTAATTCTGCCAATTACAGTTATTGATATGATTCTTGCAATCTATTTTCTGAAAAACGTTATACAGCTGACAAGACCAAAGTTGGATATTCTTTCAGTTTTATTAAGTAGTATTGGATTAGGAACACTTCTTTATGGAATTGGAATTGGAGGAGATAAAGGGTGGGGGAGTCCTATCGTATGGATCTCTTGTGGAATAGGTCTAATCGCATTACTTCTATTCTCTGTTCGTCAATTCAAATTAAAAGAACCAATATTAGAACTACGTGTATTTAAAAGCAAGGGATTTATAATAACTACGGTTATCGTTTCCATTATTTTTATGACAATGATTGGCTCTGAAATTTTGCTCCCAATTTATACACAGAAGATTCATGGGTATTCTGCATTGCAATCAGGGTTAGTTCTTCTCCCAGGCGCGTTAGTATTAGGACTTATCTCACCAATTGCAGGGAAAATATTTGATATGTACGGAATAAGAAAACTTTCGATTGTCGGAATGGTTATCTTAACATTAGGTACTATACCTTTTTTATTTTTAAAACAGGATACATCCATTTGGTGGATTGTCACGGCCTATTCTTTAAGAATGTTAGGAATGGGGCTAGTTATGATGCCTTTAGCGACTGCAGGAATTAATGCGTTACCTCAAACGTTAATCAGTCACGGAACTGCAGCTAATAATACAGTTCGTCAAATTTTTGCATCCCTAGGTTCAGCAATTATTGTAGGGGTCATGTCAACCTCAGTCAGTCAATACATTAGTCATCATGGGATGAATCAAGCACCACATCCATTATTCGAAGCAACTATAAAAGGACTGAATAATGGATTTTTAGCAGCATTTATTCTTACTATCATAGCATTTATTTTTTGTTTTTTTTTTAAACAGCCTGTTAAGGATAATGCGCAATGATTTTTGTCACTCTGTTAAAGGAAACGCTTATTCATGTTATTTAGTCGTTTCCTTCCCTGAAATGTTCTTATAAGAATTGGTTGCTGTCGAAAAGTAAAGAAAGGAGTATGAAATGCGTTTAATAGAAATTATATATGCTATTTTAGCATTAGGTTTACTTTGGTGGTCTTTCTTTTCAAAAAAACAAAACTGGAAGATTATCATTCTACTATTATCTGCCATGCTCTTCCTAATAACGCTACAATATAAAGTGGAAGGTTTCCGCTGGCAGATGATTCCGTTATATGTAGTGCCAATCTTTTTAATCTATTTTTTACGTGTAAATGTTTCTAAGAAATGGTTAAAGATTACTATGTCTATAAGCATATGCCTGTTTACTGTCATTTCTGTTAGTTTACCTTTCATCTTTCCTGTTTTTGCATTTAAGGAGCCTACCGGTAAATTTGCAGTTGGCACAACAAGCTATACTTTCGTTGATCATGATCGATTGGAGACGTACGAAAAAGATCCTTATTCAAAAAGAAAGCTGGCAATACAGATTTGGTACCCTGTGAATAAAGATGAAAAAGGAAAATTTGCTCCATATATATCAGATATTCAACCCATTGCAAAAGGGTTAAAAAAGGCACTTCATTTGCCATCATTGCTCTTCCAACAGCTAAGTTTAGTAAAAACTCATTCGATGTTAAATGTACATGTATCACCAGAAAAGTCTAATTATCCTGTTTTAATTTTTTCCCATGGACTAACAGGATTTCGAAATCAAAATACGTTCGAAGTTGAAGAACTAGCAAGCCATGGATATATTATTGTAGGAATTGATCATACATATGATGCTGCAGCAACGATTTTTACGGACGGTTCTAGTGCTGAAATTCGCTTTAAAAATTTATCCGGATTTGATGAACTGGACTCACATATTACTTTATGGGAAAAGGATGTTTCGTTTGTCCTTAATGAGTTAGAGAAGTTAAATAAAAATGATAGAAAAAATTTGTTTATCAATCGAATGGATCTAAATCAAATAGGTATGTTTGGCCATTCATATGGTGGTGCGACTGCCGTGCAAATGCTAATGAAAGATGACAGAATTAAAGCAGCTGTCAATATGGATGGTACCTTGTATGGAGAAAAAATTGAAGAAACTGGGGTGGAAAAGCCCTTAATGATTTTTAATGGGGAAAAAAGTATAGATTATAACGAGTATAAAAAAACACTTAATCAAGCTGATTCTCAATTGGATAAACCACTCAGTTATTATGAGAATAATTGGAAGGAAACAACAGAGCGAAGGGAGAATGCATTAGCTAATGGTGGGATATCTATTGAAATTCCTCATACGTCTCATATGAGTTTTACTGATTTTCCGCTTTTTTCACCTTTTTTTGTTAATAAAGGGGAGGATCCTAGATATGTTCATGAGGTAATTAATGCTTTTACATTACATTTCTTTGATTTCCATTTGAAAAATAAGCCCTTTCATTTAAATCAACTAAAGAATGCCTATTCAGATATTAAAGTAAGTGAATAATCGTCTTCATATTAAATAGCCTTCATTTTCGAAGGCTATTTGTTGGATACTAAGCATCATATATAGATTTATCGTGAAACCTGTAATAGGTGCTATTCGTTTGTTACCAATTCGAATAATTCCACTACTAAAATAGTCTCATCACTTAATTCAATATCTATCTCTTTCCATGCTAATTTATGGTCCTCTTGAAATTTTTCTATATCGTCACCATTTCCTTCGCCTCGAACAAGTCTTAAATCAGGGTTTCCAAAGGTTGTTTCAAATACTTCTTTCAATCTCACATTACATCTTGGATGACCATGTTTATCATATACGGTAACAATTTCTCCAACTGGTTCATATGTTTTTCTTAATTCTTCTTTTGAGTATTCCTGTTTAGGAGCACAAGTAGCTGTTTTTTCTCCTTTTAGAATTTGTTGAATCAACATTTCGCCAATTCCATTATCCCCTTCCCAACCAAAAATCATTTGATATTTTGAAATTGCAACATCAGACATATTTATTCCTCAATTCTTTAAGTTTATGTAGATATAAGATTATCGCCTTTAAAAAATATTGACATATTTCCTATCCAACTATTATTATAATTAATATTTGTACTTAAGTACATAAAAATATACTATTGTGCAATAGGTGTATTAGGTCATGGTGAGCGGGAAGTGGAGGTAAATAAAATAATTTGGTTATGCAGTATTTAATTATGATTCATAAAAGTGAAAGAGATGAACAATTATAAATAGAAAAGAACTATCAATAAAAATCGAACAGAAACGACAAATATTAAATCTTTTTGCTAACGAAAAAGGGTTAACTCATCCCGACACCATACATTTCAGTCAAGAATTAGAGAAATATCTTCTAAACTATCAATTAACTTTCCTAAAATTTCGTCATAGTGAGAAATAGATGATTCGGTAAAAAAGTAAATAGGCTTTGGGGGTCAGGCCCCCATTGCGTTAATACGTTAAATCAGCGGGGGTCTGACCCCTTAAAATAGACTTAAATTAGTTTCTACTTGTGAGAAAATAAAATGTGTGACAGTGTGGGCGAATGGACTGACTTCATCAATAAATTCCTCTGCTTTTGGGAAAGATTCAAAATGGATTTTGAGCATATAACAGGCATTGCCAGCAATACGATAACAAAACTCTACATTTGGTAGTTGCTCGATATATTTTCTGAAAGCTTTGTAATCGCCATTTTTAATGGTTGCTTCAATGATACATTGAATCGGCGAACCTAATTTAGAATAATCGATTTCTAACGTGTATCTTTTTATTATTCCAAAGGATTCCATTTGTCTGACTCGTTCTGTGACTGAAGGGGAAGAAAGGTTGATTCTCCTCCCGAGTTCACTCATTGATAAACGACTATTCTGTTTCAATTCATTAATTATTTTTTTATCAATCTCATCAATTTTCATTTTTAAGGAAACTCCTCTTTTTTTTATTAAATTCCATAACTAATAATTATTAATACTTTACATATTTAATGTGAATGGTTCATTCTATTTTTTATACTAATATATAAGGTGGTGTTAATAATGGCAAGAATTGGTGAATCTACATTTGGAAATACTCCTTTCCAAAGACTTTTAGGACATAACGAAGAAGTAATGGAAGGGTGGTCTTACTTAGGAGATGTGTTAGAAAAGGATGGATTCCTCTCCTCAGAATTAAAGGAACAAGTAAGAAGAACTCTGGCTCAAAGCAATGGCTGTGAATATTGTAAAGCAAAAGGCAAGCCAGAGCCTGAAAAATTCAATGAGAAAATTTCTATTGCAGTCGGGTTTGCGGAAGTTTTTTTAAAGCAAAAAGAAAGTATACCATATTCATCTTTTGAAATATTACAAGAATATTTTAACGAAAATGAAATAAGTGAGCTCTGTGCATTTATTGCATTTACTACCGCATCACAGTATTTTGGAGCCATGATGAAATTAGAAGCTGAAAATAAAATAGTAGAATAATAGAAAATTGAATTAGACTACGATTTATTAGTAACTGGCATATAAAAATAACAAAACTGTCCTTAAAAGGGGAGTTTTTTAAGATTTAATAGTCAGCATCAATCTATTCTATACAAATGGGGATAGCAGGAATGAAAAATAGAGTTGTCTATAAACAAAGGGGTCAGACCCTCTAATAGACAACTCCATACTAGGATTTACTAATCTGTAATTAATTTCGAAAAAATACTTAGATCAATAAACCCTCCTTTAGACTTTTCGCATTTTCTCATTGTTCCTTCAAACGTAAAGTTTAGTTTTTGTAAAACTTTCACTGAACTTTTATTTGCAGGTTCAACTCTAGCTTCAATTCGATTCATGCCCAATGAGTTAAATGCATAATGAACAAGTGAGCTTATCGCCTCTGGAGCATATCCCCTTCCCCAATAAGCCTTACTAATATCATATCCAATTTCAACTTTAGAATGATCAAAATCGAGAGAATTGTACCCACAAGAGCCAATTATATCTTGAGTGTCTTTTTTAATTATAGAATAGCGGATAGCCTTGTTTTCCTGTGATAAATGATTTAGTAATTCAATCATTTCCCTCGCTCGGCTTACATCAGTAAAGCGATCAATATTCATGTATTTTGTTACATCAGGATCTGACCAAATCGAAAATAAGCTTTCCGAATCTGATACATGAATTTTTCTTAATAATAATCTTTCCGTTGTTAACAGTTCCTTCATCAATAAGTTCCCTCCATCTGTTTTTTTATATCGGGTTACTATATTGATATCTGCGCATAATTCAGTCCCTTCTTGAAAAAGATAATTCTATTATATATTAGTAGATAGACAGGATTAAACTTTTAACATTTGCATCTGCAATAGATGGAAGGTCTATAATTCTAAAATGCCTTTTATTTTAAAATCAATTCAATTAATGCATGTACTTTTTATAACTTGTATAATCGAATAACTAAAAGAGTCTTATCCAACTATAGTGTCTTAGGATTATATTTGTTAATGTTATGTTTGAAAGGGAAGATCGATATGCCAAAAATAATGATCATTGAGGATAATGAAGACCTCAGAAAACTTTTAGAGAACTATTTAACGAAGTACGGCTATCAGTGTGTCGGATTAGATAACTTTGATCGTGTTTTGACAGAGTTTAGAGAGAATAGCCCTGATTTAGTATTGCTTGATATCAATTTGCCCTCCTTTGATGGGTTTTATTGGTGTAGACAAATAAGAAAGTATTCAAAATGTCCGATTATCTTTATATCTGCTCGTGAAGGAACAATGGATCAAGTGATGGCTATTGAGAATGGAGCAGATGATTATATTACAAAGCCTTTTTCATTTGAGATTGTAACAGCTAAGGTAAAAAGTCAACTTCGACGGACTCAAGATTATCCAGAGAAGCTTGAATTAGAGTTCAAAGGCAAGAACTACGAGCTCTCGAAAAAAGAAGCGACAATGATAGCGCTACTTTTAGAGCGTGGAGATAAGGTAACGAGTCGTGATAGGTTAATGGAGAAAATGTGGGATACAGATATGTTTGTTGATGAGAATACGTTAAATGTATATATATCAAGAATTCGTAGGGGATTGAAGGAATTAGGGATCAATGATGCAGTAGAAACCATACGTGGAGCCGGCTACCGAATGAAAAAGACGTGGGAAGATAACCAATGAAAATCTTTCTAAGAAGTCATTTTGCATTACTATTTATGGTAATTGTACAAGGCGGATTCACATGGTTGTATTTTTGGTTTCTAGGATTTCAAGGATGGGGACATGTCCTTTATGTTTTGTTAATGCAAATCATTCTTTTTTGTATTTATTTAGCCTATCGGTGGATGAATGACTCACAGCTTTATAAATGGATAACTACCGATGAGAAAGAATTAAGGTATATACCTAGCTTTGGAAATGGTTATTTTAATAAAGTACTGCATCAGAAAATAATCGAGGAAAAAGATGCCGCTGATCAATTGATATTGGAAGGTGAGGCGGAGATTAAAGAAAAAGCGACCTTTATGAATCAATGGGTCCATCAAATGAAAACGCCGATATCAGTGATACAGCTAATGATTCAAGATTATGATGATCCAGTTTTCCAGGATATTCGAAAGGAAATATACAAATTAGAGATGGGATTAAAGACTGTTCTATATTCCTCTAGGCTATCCTTGTTTGAAAAGGATTATCAGATTGAAAGGATCCCTATCAATACATTTATAAAAGAACTTGTTAAAGAAAATAAAAGCCTGTTTTTTCAATTCAAGGTATATCCCAATATGATAATGAACGACCAAGATCTTTATATTCTTTCTGATAAAAAATGGATTAAGTTTGTCATTGAGCAAGTGCTGTCCAATGCATTAAAGTATTCATCCGAAAAGTCCAATAAGGTAGATATACGATTAGCAAAACAAAATGAACAAGTGATTTTAACCATTACTGATTATGGAATAGGTATTCCTGAACAGGATGTAAAGAGGGTATTTGAACCATATTTTACCGGTGTGAATGGAAGAAAGTATCATGAATCGACAGGGATGGGGCTCTATCTTGTTAAGGAAATATTAAATAGGCTCGCCCATGATTTCTCCATTGATACGGAGATAAACAAAGGAACTTCGTTTAGCATTATTTTTAATGTTTAGGAAAAAATAATTGTGGCCTTGCTGTATCTTCAGCAAGGTTTTTTCTTTTCAATTATTGATTAATGGATAAATGCAATGCACTAAACATGAATATATTCTAGCCATGTCTCTTCAGGTCAAAAACCAGATTTTCGTGGAAAGTTTTAGATCCAACTTTCCTTTTTGTGAAAATCAAAGGTCGGATTTTCATGGAAAGTTCTAAAGCCAACTTTCCTTTTGTGAAAATCAAAGATCAGATTTTCTTGAAAAGTTCTAAGGCCAACTTTCCTTTTGGGAAAATCAAAGGTCGGATTTTCGTGGAAAGTTTTAGATCCAACTTTCCTTTTTGTGAAAATCAAAAACCAGATTTTCGTGGAAAGTTCTAAGGCCAACTTTCCTTTTGTGAAAATCAAAGGTCGGATTTTCTTACAAAAATGTAAGTTTCATTTAAGGAAATTAAATCGCAGATCTTTCTTGTTCTTTTTACAATAGGGTCATACACATTTAAGGAGGTTACATCATGCAGACGGTTCTGCAAGTTAATCATATAAACAAGGTTTATGATGGGAAAAACCCTTTTCAAGCCTTAACAAATATCAATATGAGTGTACAGGCTGGTGAATTTATTGGAGTCATGGGTCCTTCAGGCTCAGGAAAATCAACATTATTAAATCTAATTTCAACTATTGATCGTCCTACTTCAGGAGAGATTATCATCAATGGGAAGCAGCCACATAAATTGAAAAAAGAGAAACTAGCAAAATTCAGAAGACAAGAATTGGGGTTCGTGTTTCAAGACTTTAATTTATTGGACACATTAACCTTAGAAGAAAATATTATGCTTCCATTAGTGCTGGAGAGGGTAAAACCTCATGTGATTGCCGAAAAAGTAAGCCATATCGCACAAAAGCTTGGAATTGAATCTATTTTAAAGAAGAGAACATTCGAAGTATCTGGAGGGCAACGGCAAAGAACAGCCATTGCGAGAGCTATCATCCACAAACCTTCCTTACTTTTAGCGGATGAGCCAACCGGAAACTTGGATTCAAAATCTTCAAAAGCAGTGTTAGAAGCTATGCTTGATATTAATGAACATGAGAAGACTACAATGCTAATGGTCACACATGATCCTTTTGCAGCAAGTTATTGTCATCGTGTCATTTTTATTAAAGATGGTGAATTGTACAACGAAATCTATATGGGAGATAACCGAAAAGTATTCTTCCAGCAAATTATCGATGTATTGTCCATGCTTGGAGGGAATGCAAATGAACTTTTATCAACTCGCTACTAAAAATGTAGCGCGTAATTTACGTTCTTATTTAGCGTTTTATCTAAGCAGTTCCTTTGCTGTCATGATTTTTTATATATTTGCGATGTTTATTTTTCACCCTGCCTTAGAAACAGGAGTGATCAATACTATTGCTCGCAAGGGTATGATTGCAGCAGAGTGGATTATTTTTGTCTTCTCCATTCTATTTGTTTTATATTCAGTTAATGCTTTCCTGCATACAAGAAAAAAAGAGTTTGGAATTCTTACGATTTCAGGGACTTCACCAAAGCAGTTGAGGAGATTAGTAACACTTGAAAACCTGGTTATTGGACTAGCCTCTATTGTTTCAGGAATAGCAGGAGGTACGCTTCTTGCGAAAATGTTCTTTGTTGCGGGTGGATATATTCTTGATATGGAAGAGTTATCCATATATTTACCTTGGAAAGCGATTGGGATTACAAGTGGAGTATTTCTCTTATTATTTTTCATTATATCGCAATTTACGCTTTTCTTTATTAACACTGAAGAAACGGTAGCCTTGTTAAAAGGATCGATTAAACCAAAAAAAGCTCCGAAGCCTTCCATTTTATTGTCTATACTTGCACTTATCTTTTTAGGCACGGGCTATACGATGGCTTTTATTGCGGAAATTAATATGACCAGTGCGGTGATTATATTAATCTTAACGGTTATAGGAACTTTCTTCTTTTACAGTCAATTAAGTGTATGGGTATTAAAACGATTGAAGAAAAGCAAAAATCTTTATTTAAATGGCTACCATTTCTTAACGATTTCTGATTTTACCTATCGAATGAAGGATAATGCGAGATTGTTTTTTATCGTGAGTATAGTTTCTGCAGTGGCCTTTACAGCAACAGGTGTATTAACTGTTTTTAAATCAAAGCAACCGATTGAAAAGACAAATTACGAAATAGAATATTTATCGAGTCCAGATAATGGGAATGAAGCAAAACATATTGGTTTAATTGAAGAATCTTTAAGTCATGTTGGTATTGATTATAAAGTCGGTAAAGTTGAGGCCTTAGAGGTGCGTTATCAAATGCCAGATGGTACGGTTCCAGTTATTGTGATTTTATCGCAAAAGGAAACGTCAAAATATAATCCAACCTTAAAAATGGGGGCCATAAATGATGGTGAGGCCATTGTTTATTTGGATAATCGTGGTTTTGAACATAAGAAAGACATTCCATCAACATTGAAAATAGTAGATTCCCCGTACGCGCTCAAGGTAAAAGGGATTGAATCATCTATTTTAGGTGTTTCGAAGGCGGTAGTTGTTAACGAGCAAACATATAAAAAAATGAAATCAAGCTTTGAACCTTCTACCCTTTATGGATTCCATTTTAAAGATTGGAAGAAGAGTGTTGAGATAAGTAAGATACTACATGATACATTATACGGTAATTATACAAATCTTCATTTTGAGTTTTTCTCAAAAGGGTTAATTTATTATGAAAGTATTCAAATTCCTAGTCTAAGTTTATTTATTGGTTTATTTGTGGCCTTAGTATTTTTCCTTGCTGCAGGTAGTTTTATCTATTTCCGTCTATTTACTGATCTTGAGAATGAACAAGAAAAATACAAAGCATTATCGAAAATAGGGCTCACTGAAATGGAAATTAAGAAAAGTGCTACATGGCAATTGTCGATTCTGTTTTTCTTGCCATTTATTGTAGCAATTGTTCATACATGCTTTGCCTTAAAAGTTTTGGAGAGAGATATGGGAAGTAGTGTTGTTGTTCCTACGATTATTACGATTATTGGGTGTTTAATTTTAGAGATTGTCTATTTTACAATTGTACGAATTAGCTATGTAAAAAAAATAATGGCATCTATTGATGAGTAAAAAAGAAAAGGAGTGAATGAAAATGAAAAAGAAAACAATGATTGGGGTTGTCATAGGAATGGCTATTATTGTTGGTGGATTTGTAGCATTGCCGAAAGAAGTATCCGATCAAATTAACCCCTTTGTATCAAAAAAAGATGTATATGTTCAAATTAACGCGAAACCAACACCGAGAAGTCCAGGTGGGGCTGATTATACATTAATTGGTTTTACAGAGAATGGTGACAAACAAGAAGTAAAATTTTACGCTTCACATGAACTAAGAAAGAATGCATTTTTAAAAGTTTACACGAAAGGGAGCTATGTAAAAACGTGGGAGGAAGTAAAGCTAGAAAGCTTACCTAAAAAAGTAAAGGATCAATTAATAAAATCCGCTTTATAGCTTTCAAAGGACAGGGAGAAATGTTCTAGGGGTCAGATCCTATAATAGAACAGACAAAAAGGAGAAACATATGAATTCAATTGAACAGACAAGAAGGATCGATGCCCTTGATTATTTGAGAGGATTCGCTTTAATTGGAATTATTTTAGTCAATATTCTTGCATTATTGTCAGTGCAAATGCCTGAACCACATACGGCGAATGCTGTCTATCAAAAATGGCTCTATTTATTTGTGGAAACTCGCTTTTTCTCTATCTTTTCCTTTTTATTTGGGGTTGGCTTTTATATTTTTCTATCAAGAGCGATCTCCAAAGGGAAAAATGGCTATGTGCTATTTATACGAAGAATCATCGCATTATTTATTTTTGGATGCATTCATCATATATTTCAGCCGGGAGAAGCGTTAGCTGTCTATGCCATTTGTGGTCTTCTAGTGATGCCATTTTATAAGGTGAAAAAAGAAATAAATCTGATTGTTGGATTGGTTTTATTAATTACTTTTGCGATTCTATCGATTAAAGACCTGATGAGCTTCCCATACATTTTATTGGGACTTGCTGCGGGACAATTTCGTATCTTTGAGAAACTTTCTGAACATAAGCGTTTAATTAACAAGTTTACGTTCGTCATGTTTCTGTTAAGTGTAGTCGGTCTAACCTATCAATACATGCAGAGTCCATTGCGTCCTTTTTATGGCATGATATTAGAAGGAACGGATGACATAAATGTCATTCAGACGAATAAATTTCTCAAAATTGGGATTATGATTGGACCCATTGTGTCCGCTTTTTATGTTGGATTAGTCATTATTCTTGTTAGGGTAGGAATGATAGCTAAACTATTGTCACCCATCAAAAATTTAGGACGCATGGCATTGTCCAATTATATTATGCAAACTACTTTCATATTGTTGGCTAATGTAGTCTTGCATTTAAATAATAAGATTACTTATTTAGAAACTCTTTATCTATGTTTAATCATTCTTGTTTTGCAGCTGATATATAGTACGATTTGGCTTCGCTTCTTTAAGTTTGGTCCACTCGAATGGATATGGAGAATGGTGACTTATTTAAAGAGAATGCCGTTACGAAAAGTGAATTAACCGAATGGGGAATAGGACTTATAATCGTCCTCTTCCTTTGTTTTTACTTACATTGGATCGTTTCAACTAAGTTGATTTTGTTTTTTATCCTTTTTACTTAGGAAGTTACAAATAACTTTGCACATGTTACAAAAAATGGGACAATGGATCCGGTCCATTGTCCCAAAAGTTGTTTCGTATAATTTATGTCATCAGTGAAATAACCATCAACCTGAAAAGCTTTTACTCGTGCCTGCTCATTCTTTTCCGTTTTTTTATTTGTAAAATACACATGAACTTCTTTTCCGGCTTGATGGAGCTCGTTGACAATACTTAAAGTGACATCCGTTGATTCAAGCCCTATGTTAGGGTAAGGAGAAGTTAGTGCCATTTCCAAATCAAATTTACCTTTTCCGAAAAGTAGGGTTAAAGGAACATTAGGTGCTAATCTCTGTATTTTTTCTAAGCTTTGCGGTGAAAAGGATTGAATGGTGACTAACCCTTTGGAAATAAGATGATATTCATTAAGCAGTTCAATTAAGGGTTCCTCCATTTTTAATTCCCTATTGACCAATCTTGTTTCAATATAATAATGTTCGGTATCTGTAAAAGCTTCAATCATTTCCCTAAGAGTGGGGATATCTTCCGTTGTCGTTTTCCCATTGTATCGTCCAATTGTTTGATAGGCTTTTAATTCATCTAAAGTAAGTTCTGAAACTTTCTTTTTTCCATTCGTTGTACGATTAATCGTTTGATCATGCATGATGATTAGTGAACCATCTTTTGTCATGCGTAGATCCATTTCTAACGCATCTACACCATCATCGGCAGCTATTTTATGAGCGGTTATTGTATTTTCATTAAATCGGTCATTTGCTCCTCGATGGGCGAGAATTTTTGGAGTCTGTTTAAAGCTGTGCTCTGTTTTATTTTTTAACGTAGATTCCATCTTGGACGTTGCTGTTTTTTTCGGTATGGTTTCTATAGTTGCCGTTGATACAGACTCTGCTTTTTGACTAGCAAAAGTATAGATAAAGGTTAAAATTAATAGAACACTAGTTAAAGTGAATACGATTTTTTTAAACATATAGCTTTCTCTCATTTCTAGAATGTAAGACTTTTTCAGGAAAATCGGAAATAATGGTTTCGACGTTTTGCTCTAAAAGCTGCTTGATTTCTTCTTCTTTATTCACAGTCCAAACACATATTGGATAGTTTAAGCTTTTGACTAAATTCGAATTGGATAAAACTATATCCTTTGCTATATTCAATGCTGATAATGGTAAGTTTTGTAGATAGTTTGGCTGATTTAGCAATCCATCATTATGTAATAGGAGGGCTATTGTGGCTTCTGGATTGATTTTTTTCATTTTTAATATCGTCGGTAAATAAAAGGATGAGTAAATAACTTTGCGCTGTCCACCGAATTGGCTTACGATGGAGTGTACTTTACTTTCGATTCCTTCGTATTCAAACATATACGTCTTAAATTCGATATTTAGATCGATTGGATAGGGGACTAATAGTTCTAGCACTTCCTTTAATGTTGGTACGCGTTCTTGTGACCATATTCCCTCTTGATAGTTAGGTAAATGAGTAAACTGATTTCCAGCACTAAATTGTTTAATCTCTTCTAATGTTAAATCTTTAATATAGCCTGTTCCATCAGTCGTTCGATCTAGACTTTCGTCATGGATGACGACGATTTCTCCATCTTTTGTCATATGGATATCTAGTTCAATGCCGTCAACTCCATGCTTAATCGCTTGGTGAAATCCAAGTAATGTATTTTCAGGATAGGTTCCCTTGCAGCCTCGGTGTCCATAAACCTTTGTCATAACAATCCATCCTTTCTAGATAAAGAATTGGAAGAGAATAAGGAGCCGGAGAGGGTATATCCCCTTATTCTCTTAAACTGCTATATTTTTTATTTTCCTCTTGCTGCATTTGCTTGTTTAATAGCCGCATTGAACTGTTTCACTGCAGTATCATAGGCTTTATCCACATTTCCACCATTATATACCGTTTCAAGGGCTGTTTCGATAATTTTTCTGCCTTCTGGAATCATATCCATGATGGCTCCCTGAGTAGCGATAGATGGTTTTGTTGACTGTAATTGGTTTACAGTTACTTGTAATTGAGGCATTTTGTTATAGGCTTCTTTGACCATTGGATTTTCATAAGCTTCAGGGTTAATCGCGAAATAGCCTGTGCCAACATGCCACTTTGCTTGTACTTCAGGCGTTTGCAAGTATTTCATGAACTCCCACGCAGCTTGCTGCTCTTCCTTCGGTTTACCATCAATCATCCATAGACTAGCTCCACCGATAACGACACCTTGGCGTTCCTTACTCTCTGGATGTGGAAGGAAGGCAACCCCTACCTCAAATGGAGCATTGTCTATTACATCTCGAGCACTTGCGGATGATTGGACAAACATTGAAACATCTCCAGCTAGAAATCCAGCAACCATATTATCGCCATTTGTCCCATAGTTGGCAAAGGTTCCATCATCAATCATTCGTTTCACCCAATTGAAGACAGCTGTTCCTTCTTCTTTAGAAAAGCCAATTTTAGATGGAGTATCGGAGCGACCATTATCGTTGTTCATTAATAATGCACCTTGATTGGCCATTAGTTCTTCAAATAACCAGCCATATGCTTGTAGGGCAAAACCTTTCATATTTGGATTTGCTTTAGTGATTGATTTTGATATGTTCTCAATTTCTTCAAAGGTTCTTGGAGGATTTTCCGGATCTATACCTGCTTTTATAAACGCATCTTTATTGTAGTACATAACAGGAGTTGATGAGTTAAATGGCATGGAATATAGCTTATTGTCGATCGTGTAATAGTTAAGAATGTTTTGCTCTAATCCACTCATATCATATTTTTCTTTATCAACAAATTTTTGAATTGGAACGATGTTACCGCTGTTGATCATCGATTTTGTTCCAATTTCAAATACTTGAATGATGCTTGGGGCACTTTTTGTACCGGCTACAGTATGAAATTTTGTTAATGCCTCATCATAGGTACCTTGAAATTCTGCATTAACCTGAATCTTATCTTGGGAGTTATTGTAGTCTTCTACAATTTGTTTTAATGTTTCTTGACCAGCTCCACTCATGGAATGCCAAAACGTCACCACTTGTTTTCCATTGTCTGCAGCAGATGATGCGGAGCCCTTTTCTGTCGTATTACAGGCGGTTAGTAAGAATAATAGACCAATCATAAGTATCGAGAGTCGCTTTTTCATTTTCACTTCTCCTTTTGATTAAATATGTAGTGAAGCTTGATTACTTCAATGCACCTTCGGTTAATCCTTTTTGCAGCTTTTTCTGTCCGAGAAATAGAAGAACTAGAGTAGGTATAATCACAATTACTGCCCCAGCCATCATGACACCCCACTCATTTAGCTGCTCCTGGGATTGTAATTGCTTTAAACCGATTTGGACAGTCCGTACGGAATCATTGGTCGTCGATAAAAGTGGCCAAAGATACATATTCCAGGATGATAGAAATCCGTATATTCCTAATGTGATTAGGCTACTTTTGGCAACAGGTAAAACAACCGTGACATAATACTTGAAATTTCCCATCCCAGCAATTTGACTGGCTTCTCTAAGCTCCTTAGGGATTTGTTTGAAATTTTGCCTAAGGAGGAATGTGCCGAAAGCTGTTGCAAAGAAAGGAATCGTTAATCCTTGATAGGTATCAATCCATCCTAAATCACGTATGATATGGAAATTTGGAATAACTGATGCTTCAAAAGGCACCATCATCGTAGCGATAAATAGATAGAATAGAAAATCTCTTCCTTTGAATTCTAGAAAAACAAAGGCATACGCTGCTAAGCTGGATAGAATGATTTGACCAATCATAATAACGATCGACACGATCAAGCTATTTAATAAAAATTGAAATAAAGGAAAACGCTCGAAAGCCTGTGTAAAATTATCTATTATAAGTGTTCTTGGCGCACTGCCTGTTAAGATATCTTGACTGGTCATAAAGCTCATCACTACTGCCAACATTGTAGGAGCAAATAGGATGAATGCTGAAAGTGTCAGTAAAACATAGAAGATTATTTTTTTTCTAAAGGACATGGTCATTGATAATGAACCTTCCTTTCACCAAGCTTAAATTGCAGAGCGGTCATAAGTAGGATCAAAATAAATAATACAACGGCTTGAGCACTTGCTGATCCAAACTGATAATTGACAAATGCCTCACGATAAATGGAATAAACAATTAAATTTGTTTCATTTTGCGGACCGCCATGTGTCAAAATATCAATTTGACCAAATGTTTGAAAAGCATTAATGATCGATACGGTTAAGACAAAAAATAGGGTGGGAGAAAGCATTGGAAGTGTAATTCTCTTTAGCTTATAAAAGTACCCTGCACCCTCAATATCAGCACTTTCATAAAGATAGGAATCGATCGATTGCAGCCCTCCCAAAAGAACGAGAAAAGTAAAGCCTATATTCATCCAAACCGTAGTAACTGAAACAGAAAAAAGTGCCCAAGCTGGATCAGTTAGCCAGCCAATCGATTCGACACCGATTGATTGAAGAAACTGATTGAGTAATCCCATAGTAGGGTTAAATAAATACATCCAAAATACAGATGCAGCTGCTACTGAAATTCCCATTGTTGAGGAGAAAATCGTGCGAAAAAATCCAATTCCCTTTAATTTTTCATTCGCGATAATGGCTAAAAATAAGCTAATCACAATGGTTGCTGGAACGGTATATAGCACAAATAAGAACGTGGATTGGATGCTCTTTAGAAAAATAGGAGACATAAACATATTCAAGTAATTTTCCAATCCGACAAATACTGTAGTTTCACCACTTGCATTTGTTAAGAAAAAACTTAAATAAATCGTTCGGATCATAGGGTAAAATACAAAAATACTAAACAGCAGAATCGATGGTAAAAGAAATAATAGCCCGTGTAAAAAGTTTCTGATTCTTTGTTTCTTTTTTACTTGCTCAACGTACTGTAGATTTAATTCATTTGTCTGAATGGCTACACTAGACATACTCATATTGCTATGACCCCTTGGCTCTTTCCATGGGAAGCTGAGCGAATGAGATTTCCTGTTTCTGTATCAAAGAATAATAGATAGTCTGAAGACAGGTGGATAGGAGCTTTTTGTCCTACTTGAATATTCCATTGTCCAGGCCATTTTGCTGTCCATAATTCGGTCCCAACATCAAAGGCAATGGTGGTTTCATTTCCTAATTGCTCTACATTTACTACCTCTAAATAATGGGTGGCATTTTCTGTAGTTCCGGGTAAAAGATGCTCTGCACGGATGCCAATCGTAAGTGTTTTATCCTTCGGTAGCCCTTGGGCTATAGCTGGATCTACAGAAATGGAGAGATCATTTTCGATCGTTAGATTTTTTGCTTTCGATGCAAAAATAGCTGTTCCCATATTCATTTTTGGCGACCCAATGAAAGAAGCGACAAACAAATTGGCTGGTTCGTTATAAAGAGTAATCGGCTCTCCAACCTGTTGAATTTTGCCATCATTTAATACCATAATTCGATCGCCCATCGTCATCGCTTCAACTTGATCATGGGTGACATAAATGGTAGTTAAACCAAGCTTTTTTTGTAATCTGCGAATTTGAATCCGCATATTAGCTCGCAGCTTTGCATCCAAATTGGAAAGAGGTTCATCCATTAAGCAAAGTGGTGCTTGACTAACAATCGAACGTGCAAGAGCAACCCTTTGTCTTTGACCACCAGAAAGCTCCTTTGGTTTGCGTTTGAGCATTTCAGTTAGCCCTACCATTTCGGCAGCTTCCTTTAATCTTTTTTGTTGTTCCTGTTTATTGACTTTCTTTGCTTTGAGACCGAAGAGGATATTCTGTTCGACCGTTAAATGTGGATATAATGCATAATTTTGAAAGACCATAGATAAATTGCGGTCTTTGGGTGGAAGGTGATTTACTGGTTCATTATTCATTTTTAAAAATCCACCCGAAATTTCCTCAAGTCCTGCAATCATTCGAAGCAAAGTACTTTTCCCTGAACCAGAAGGTCCCACCAGGACAAAAAACTCTCCCTTTTCAATGGATAAATTGATCTCTTTCAAAATGTCCTTCTGCTTATCATAAGACTTCGAAAGATCCAATAACTCAACCTGACTCATCAAACCCCTCCTTGTTATCACCACTGCAAGCCTATTAAAACACAATATCTAAAGGAATAATGCAAATTTACTGACACTTCACAGCGGTTTTACCGAAGATTAATAGAATTAATATGAAATTAATATTAGAGGTTATTTAGGGGGTCTATTTTAGGGGGTCAGACCCCCAGTAGTTTAACGCGGTAAAGAGGTGGGGGTCAGACCCCCTACATTTCATACCCAGCTTCAAAGAGGTTGGATGTTTTGGTGAATTTTTTTAAGTCATTTGGTTGTTTGATGTTGTTAATTTCTGGTTGTTTTACGGTTATTGCTTTAACATCGGCATTACCGAAATTATCTTTAAGTTTTCCTCTAATATACAAAGAGACTCCATTGCAATTAGAATCTAATCGGATATGGGATTGATTATTAAAGTTCTGGATAAAGTGATACATTTCATTGTAGTAAGTTTCTGCTTTTAATTTTTCATCTATCAACCTCACAGAAACACAAATTGGTAAATTCCTTTTCAGTTTTTCATAATTTGGTTTCTCCTGAAATGTTAAATTTTTTTCAGACGCATTATCAATATTAATGAAGGCAAAATGTTCTACTTCCTTCTTTAAGTTTCCAAATGAAGCTGCTACCAATGGTTTTATATAATTGGTAGCCTCTTTATTAATGAGGTTTGTAAAATAAGTATCATATGGCTTGCAGTCTAGTTTCCCTTTTTCCTCATAGTTCATTTCACAATTGACCGAAGATTGATAACGACCTTTATGATCCTTTATATAAATAATAATCAGTGGGGGAGCTTCCTCAGGTTCTTCAGGTATGACTTCGTATTTAGTAATATCAATGGATGTACCATATGTTTCTACAACATAATTAATCAGCTGTGATTCCTTTATTAATTTTTTCTCTTCTTTCGTAAGTTTTTTATCATTCTCCATTTTGGAGATTTCAGTTTTTAATAATTTGTCTTCATCTGAATTGCATCCTGTAGTGATGATAGCAATAAGCATACATAAAAGTATCGAAAATAGTGTTTTTTTCAAAGAGAATCACTCCAAGCATTTAAGATTATATGGTGATCCTTATTTTACCAAAATATCGTCACTTTTCATCTAAAGGAGTAATCATTTATTGATATTGTCAATTGAGGACTCTGGAACAGGGGGTCAGACCCCCTGCCGTTTAACGCGGTAAAGCAGTGGGGGTCTGACCCCACTAATTACCATAGCGAAAATTTGTTTACTAGGTATATGGAACGGGTTACTATGTAACTATGATATAAATTAGTTTGGCACATGAGAGAGGAATTGTGAAATGAGAGCTTGGTTGATTAGGGGATTGTTATCACTGTTGGTGTTAGGGGTGATTATCGTTGTCGTGTGTGTTTTTTCGGAAAAGAGTCAGTCAACTCCTGTAAAAGCCTCCCTTGCTACGGAAACATTTATTCAAAACTATCTACTTAATAAAGAAGGATTCATTCAAACGAATATAACAGATCAAAATAATGTTTATTTATCTGAATCTGTTGGACTTTGGCTTGAGTATTTAATCGAAAAAAATGATTCTATACAATTTAAGCAACAAGTTGCCATACTGGAAAAGAATTTTTTAACGAAGGATCATCTAGTCCCATGGAAAATAGAAGGGACAAAAAAATACCTTGTTAATGCTTCAATCGATGATTTAAGAATAGTCAACAGCTTGTACATAGCGGGGGAAAAATGGAAGACCCCTTTCTATACAAACCTAGCAAAAAAAATGAGTAAAAGTCTTGTTCGCAATCAATCAGTTGATCAATTGATGGTAGATTACATAGATTTAACTAATATGGACGATAAAGGAGAAGTTATTACCCTAAGTTATATCATGCCTGAAAGCTATAAGAGAATGAGTAAAGTTGGAATCCTATCAGATGAAATGTACGAAGAGACAAAAGATGTATTACTTAAAGCACCACGCTCAAAGATAGGGTTTTATCCGAAGGAATACAATATAAAAACAGGGAAATATTCGTATGATCAAAAAGTAAATTTAATTGATCAATTTTATGTTGGTCTTCATGAAGCGCAATGGGGTGGGGATGTCAGCCCTTTACTTCAATTTGCAAAGAAGGCTTTTAAAGAGGGAAATGGAAAAATATATGGACAATATGATAGTGAAACAGCTCAGCCAATCGTACAGTATGAGGCACCAGCAGTTTATGCGCTGGCTATTTTAATGTGTATGGAAATAGATGAAAGAGAATTTGCGAAGCAGCTATATTCCCAAATGCTTACATTACGTCAAAATCAAAAGAAATCACCGTACTATGGTGGCTATATTGATGTTGACTCGAAGGATACTCATTCATTTGATAATTTATTACCAATTATTGCGGAAAGGAGAGGAATGAATGAAAAAGTATTTTGAACAGGAAAAAATTGCTCTCCTTCTAATGGTCATTTTGTTAATTGTCGTACAAATTCCATCCTTTTTATTACTGAAACAAGGAACTGTAGGCTTTCTATTATTAGGATTTTTTGTATTGCTCCTATGTGTGACAATGATGTTAGGTACGGTTAAGGGGCTATATAGCAGCTTCCTATTTATATTTATAGTTGGAACTGCTCTTTTTTATTTAGAAATGACCAATACACCAAAGGTTACTTTTCCTTTACCTCTTTTTTTAGGTTATGGGGTTGCATTAATTATTTGTATCCTGCTAACAGGTCGTGTACATGATATATTTATAAATCAAGGTGAAAAAAATCGTCGATTACAGGAAGAGATAAGACAATTTGTAGCTGTGGATGTTGAGACTGGTTTTGATAATAAATTTAGGATGGAAATGGAAGTACAGGCGGAAATGAAACGAACGGATCGATATGGTGCGGCGTTTACCCTGATTCTATTGCAAATTGATTACTTTGCTAAGTTTAAACAATTATATGGAGAAAAGGAAACGAGTCACTTATTGTCTGAACTGGCAAAAACCATTGAGAAAACGATGAGGATAACAGATAGAAAATTTCGTTATGATCAGGATCGCTTTGCGTTACTTCTCACAAATACAGATGATCATTCTGTTGAGGTGATATATAAAAAACTAGCTGAAACACTTAAAACACATCAATTATTAAATGAAAAATATGTAACATTGTCGTTCCGTTCAGGTCATATCGTCTACGATCAAGAGGTCGCTGTTGCGGATTACCGTGCATTGATTCAGCAAGTAGAAAGTGAGATGGTGTATCGTGAACTATAAACGATTGATGTCCATTTTTGTATTGGCTATGCTAGTGCAGTTAATCGCAATTGTTCCAACCACTCATGCAGAAGAAACACTTCCTAAAATGACATTCATCTATATGACCCAAAATCATCTCCCGAATTCTGATGTTTTATTTTTAGAAGCAACTCTTGCAGCTTTTGCTGAAAAAATTGATTTAGTGGAAGCGAACCAAGTGAACATAAATAAGCTGAAGAAAAGTGATGTCATCGTGTTTATGGGAGAAGAAAAAGGAAAGGTTCCTAGAAATGTGAGGGACGCAATTCAAGCTTTTAAAGGACGAATCATTGCAATTGGTCATAATGTAGAGCAATTGCAGCCGTATAAGCAATGGAAATTTGTAGGTCCCGAATCGATAAGGAAATTAGATAATGATTCTTTAGAAACGATATTATCGATTATTCATGTTATTCCACCAGAGGAGAGTGAAATTCTTTCTGCCGGAGAGAATCTAGGAGAAAGATTTCCGTTTATTGTTAAAAAGGGGAAATTATCATATATTGCCACAACATCTTTTAGAACAGAAACGAAATATTCCGTATCCCAATCCCTTTATAGCTTACTAGACCAGAAACCACCAGATGTTCACCATGCATATATACGTCTTGAGGATATTTCGCCGATCACAGATCCTAAGCTTTTAAAAGAAACAGGTGAGTATTTATCAGAGCATAACATCCCATTTTATATGGCTGTAATCCCTGTTTATGTAAATAGTGAGACGGGTGAATATACAACTCTTGCAAGTAATAAAAAACTTGTTCGGGTGTTAAAAGAGCTTCAAAAGCGTGGAGGGATGATCATTGCTCATGGATATACTCATTCCTACCGTCATGAAGAAACAGGAGAAGGATTTGAATTTTGGGATGCTAAATTAAATCAAAAAATTATTACTAAAAATACAGATGAAACACCGCCAAAAATGAAGAATAGCTTGAATTTTACATCAGAGGAAGAGTATCGAAAATATTTAAACAAGATGAATCGATTGGAAAAAGAATATATAGACGAAAAGCTGACAAATTCAATCGAACATTTAACGCAATTAGGTCTTTATCCCATTGCATTTGAGGCACCACACTATGCAATGAGTCCAAATGGCTATCATGTTACTTCCGAGTATTTTTCTTCTATTTTTGGACAAGTTCAATTGAGTGATGAAAATTGGGAGGTCATGTCCGCTCCACTCTTTGCATCAAAGCCAGCTATCACTTCAGGGATGACACTGTATCCAGAAACGATTGGATTTATTGATCCGACATTAAGCGATCCGTATCAAGAGATGGAGACGAAATTAAAACAGCTTGAGAAAGTACCGGGATCCATGATTGGCGGTTTCTATCATCCTTATATCGGATTGAAATATTTACCCCATATGGTGGAATTAATAGAATCAGTTCCAAATGTCGAATGGCTTAATCTAAGAAAAACAGAGCAAACCGTTCAATCTGATCATGTAAAGATTAAGCAGGAAAAAGACAAACCCATACAGGTAACATCATCAATAAATGGTTATAAGCTCTTTTTTCAAAATATAAAAGAACGTCCTTTTGACCTTGTCTTATGGGTTCTAGCAATCATTGTATCCCTCACCATACTTGTCTTCTTCTTTTACATTTTAGGTCTTAGAGCAAGATTACGAAAAAGACTTTTTGAGGAGAGGAATTAACATGGCTAATCTATTATTCTACATGGCTCTTATTTTAATTTGGGTCATGTTGCTATATCATATGTTCTTAATGCAAGGTGGTTATCGCCACTTTCAGACATATGAAAAAATCATCCCGAAATGGGAGAAAAATATGGTTGATCTCCCAACTGTAAGTGTGTTCATTCCAGCACATAATGAGGAAGTAGTTATCGGGCAGACCTTAAAAGCGATGTCTCGCCTTTACTATCCCAAAGATAAGCTAGAAGTCATCGTAATTAATGACAACTCCTCAGATCGTACAGGAGAAATCGTTCAGGAGTTCGCTGGAAAATATCCTTTTATTCGGATGATAGAAACAAAGCCTCCTAATAGAGGGAAGGGTAAATCATCTGCTTTAAATGAAGCATTATATCAATCTGAAAGCGAGATTATTGCTGTTTATGATGCGGACAATACACCAGAGCGAATGGCCATTTGGTATCTTGTTATGGGACTTGTGAATGATCCTAAATCTGCAGCGATAGTTGGTAAATTTAGAGTAATTAATGCAGCAAAAACATGGTTAACACGATTTATTAATATTGAAACAATCTGTTTTCAATGGATGGCCCAGGGGGGCAGATGGAAATGGTTCAAAGTGGCAACGATACCTGGGACTAACTTTGCCATTCGTCGAAGTATTATTGAAGAGCTTGGAGGCTGGGATGAAAAAGCATTAGCGGAAGATACTGAATTAACGATTCGCGTATATAATTTAGGTTATCATATTCGTTTTTTTCCAGCAGCGATTACTTGGGAGCAAGAGCCAGAAACATTAAAGGTATGGTGGAAGCAACGAACCAGATGGGCACGCGGTAATCAGTATGTCGTGTTAAAATTTCTAAGCCAATTTTTTAAATTAAAGCGAAAAAGAATTATATTTGATTTATTTTATTTTTTCTTCACTTATTTTCTTTTCTTCTTTGGTGTAATTGTATCGAATGTTCTATTCATCATTAATCTATTCTACGATTTACAGCTGACGATTGGAAATGTTTCTTTAGCGTTATGGGTTCTTGCCTTTCTGCTTTTCCTAACAGAAGTCATGATTACACTAAGTATTGAAAAAGCAGAAATGAATCTTAAAAACTTTTTTTATGTCATATTTATGTATTTCACCTATTCGCAAATGTGGATTGTTCTTGTTATATATGCACTTTACCTTGAAATCAAACGTGTGTTATTTCACCAAGAGGTAAAATGGTATAAAACAGAACGGTTCGATCAGAATGGTAAAGGGGGTTCCTTATGAAAAACAATAGAATAATATTTATCACATCATTAATTATTTTCTTCTTATGTATGGGACAGCTGAATAGTGCGGCACAGACCTTGACTGAAATTCCTATACAAGGTATGGAAATAGAAGGTCAAAATAATGTAGGAACACGGCATTCCATAACAAATAGCCCGATTGAGTTAATTGGACCAGAACAAGAGGTTACATTTTATTATGAGAACATTTCAGATGCGAAAGGACAGAATAATCAACTAGTCTTAGATTTCACTCATTCTGAAATGCTGATTTCGCCTTCATCATTAACGTTAAGTGTCGATGGACAAACGATCACATCAAAGCCTTTAAATAGTCAAAATGAAAAGGGCCAGATCATATTTCCACTTACAGGTAATGCTCTTAAAAAAGGTAACCATAGTGTAAAGGTTTCCTACCATGGTGTCATTAAGGAAGGTGTTTGTGTTGATCAAGGAACTTCTGGTAACTGGTTAAATATTGGTATTAATTCATATATCCAACTAAATGGACAAATAAACGATATCAAGCAATCCTTAAAGGATTATCCAGATATTTTTCAAGGCACTTCAACAAATCCAGTATTCATCATACTACCAGATAAGGCATCAATGGAAACATTGAATAGTGGGTTAATGATAGCAACCTATTTAAGGGAGCAATCCTATACAGAGGGTTCAGTTCAAATGGTTCGGGAATCTAATGTAAAAAGTCTTCGAGGAAATGTAATATTCATCGGGGCACAAACGGAATTTTCCACACCATTTATGAAACAAGTAATGGAAAAAGCATCACTACCAACTGATAATCAATCACTCTTGCTTTCTCGTCATAAGCTTGTAAATGGGAAAAATAAAGTGGAAGCATTATTTGTCACAGCAAAAACACCAGGAGAAATTCAGAAGCGGGTAAGTGTACTAACTAATCAGCAATGGATGAAACAATTATCAGGAAATCAAATGTCTATTCAGACGATCCCTAATTGGAAAGAAACAGATAATAATCGTCAAGTTACACTAAAACAATTTGGTATGGGAAATTTTATTTTGGATAGTACGCAAGGGAAAAGTCAGCATTACTTTTACTACTTACCGAAATCTTTACATTCTGGGCAAACATCTACTCTGAAGTTACATTTAAAACGCTCTGAAACGATTTTGCCAATCAATGAGAAAACTGGTAAAACGATAAATGGTGGAGAGGTAGAATTAGTTGTATTCATCAATGATGTTCCTCATTCGGTTGATTTGCGAACATTGAAAAATGCAGAGAATGGTGTATATACCGTGAATATACCGATTGATGCAAAAACAATTAAAGATAATGGCATGATGGATATACAATTTGTTGCGAATGGCTTAAATCAAAAAAACTCTTGTACAAATTCAGACGAAAATCGCTGGATATATATATCCGATGATAGCTCTTTCAACTTCCCATCAAAGGATCAAAAGGATGAAGGGAACAAAACATTCGCAGCCTATCCTCTACCTTTCGGTGGAAAGGATAGTAAAACAACTATTATCTTACCTCAAACGGTAAAAGTAGAGGATCAACAGCTTCTTGCTTTATACCTATCGCTTAGTATGAATGGACAATTACCGCAGATAAGATTAACATCTGCAGATAAAGTAGAAGTGAATGAGCTGAAAAATACGAACGCGATCTTTATTGGAGGACCAGCATTACAACCACTCTTAAACAAAGTAAATGATCAATTAGAGATCACATATAAAGAGAAATCAAAGCCAGACTTAAACAAATATGGTTTTATACCTGAATCAGTTGATTTGTTTAGTTGGATTCAACCAAATCCTTGGAGCCCTAAACAAAATAGTATCCTTGTTTTAGATCACCAAATGTCATCTACACCGTTGATCTCGAAAACATTTCTCGACTATCTAGTAAATACTGATGAAAAATCTACGATTATTGTTCAGTCAAATAATAACCAGCTATTTTCAAACGCATCACAAATAAAAATAAAAGATCAAAAAGAGGCGGAAGAAAAAGGAAAGAAACAAGGCCGCGATTTCTCTATATTGTGGATCATTGAATTTATTGCACTAATCCTCCTTATTGCCTTATTAATTATTATTGTAAGAAAAAGAGCAAAGCGAAAAGAATAGGAAGGGTCAATAATGGGGGGTCAGACCCCCATCGCTTTAAAGCGAAAAAGTAATTTTGTTTCAATATTATTTTGTATCTCTTAAAGATACCAAAATATTTATCTGATAAATCTTTTTATTATAGCCTAAATGTATTACCATTTTCTTATATAAAGAGAGTGTTAATTCAATTAGTAGTTGTTGAAGACGATTTATTTTGTTTGAAAAATCGCTGACAACGAAGATGGGAGTTAAAAAAATGCTAATCAGTAATCCATTATTGGAAGCTTTTAAACAAACAAATTATCAAATTTCCGGACATGGGAAAAGAAATATTCAAGTATTACAAAAGGTACTTATGGACTTAAACGGTGAAATAGATAGTGACCATTATGGAAATGGTGCGATTATTGAAAACTTCCAAATGAAGCTAGCAAATTTTCTCGGCAAAGAAGCAGCTGTATTTTTCCCTAGTGGTACAATGGCTCAGCAAATTGCGTTACGAATATGGTGTGATGAAAAAGGTTCCAATAAAGTGGCTTATCATCCCCTTAGTCATTTAGAGATTCATGAGGAGGATGGCCTAAAGGAATTGCATCATATCGAACCCGTATTACTTGCTGATAAAAGCAGAGTAATTGAATTAGATGATGTAGTGAATATGGAAGGAGATATTTCTTGTTTATTGCTTGAACTACCACAGCGAGAAATTGGTGGGCAGCTACCAGACTATGAAACTTTAGAGCAGATCTCAAACTTTTGCAGGAGTAAAGGAATTAAACTGCATTTAGATGGGGCAAGGCTATTCGAAATTCTTCCGTATTATCAAAAGTCTGCAGAGGAAATATGCGCTTTATTTGATAGTGTGTATGTGTCCTTTTATAAAGGGATTGGTGGGATTGCAGGTGCAATACTAGCGGGTGATAAAGACTTTACCGAGAAATCTAAAGTATGGAAAAGACGCCATGGGGGAGATCTTATCAGCCTTTATCCATATATCATCAGCTCTGATTTTTATTTTGATGAGCGCGTTCATAAAATGGATAGGTACTTTGAGGATGCCAAAGAATTAGCAAGTTATTTTAATCAATGTCATACAATATCAACGCTACCTCTTGAACCGGTTTCAAATATGTTTCATGTTCATATTAATGTTGCAAAAGAGCAACTTGAGCCGCTTCTAATAGCTATCTATCAAGAAACAGGTATCGGTATAACGAGCTACTTAACAGAAATCAATAAGGATTCTTGCTATTTTGAGGTAAGTATTGGTGACCAATTTGCGAAAATACCGAAGGAAGATTTGAAAAAGGTATTTAAAAGCTTGAATGAATTATTGGGGGTCAGACCCCCACTGCTTTAAAGTAGTAGAGTGATAAAATTTAAAAAGAGGAAGTACATTAAAATGACTTCCTCTTTTTTGCAGTTTTAATTAGTAGTTTTTATATAAAGAAGCTCTGTTTAGACATAGGGGAATTTAGACAGTTAAAATATGGTATAGTTCATCAAGTTTTTGTATTTGATAGGTTGGAATGATATTAGTATCATTTGGTAGCATTTCAGGATTGATCCAGCATGAATCAATACCTGATAAATAGCCTCCTTTAATATCTGCACTTAAAGAATCTCCTATAATTATTCCCTTTTCTACAGAGAAATTAGGAATTCGAGCAAAGACATAATCGAAAAACTCCTTCTGTGGTTTTTGGAAACCAATTTCGTCTGATACGAATATTTCCTTAAAAAAAGGATATAAACCAGAATCTTTTAAACGTTTGTGTTGTGTTTCAGAGTCCCCATTCGTAACAATATACAAATCAAAATGATTGTGCAAATGATTAATTAATTCAAAGGCTCCATCAACTAACTGATGTCCTTCTCTAAGGTATTTGCGATATTTGCTTTCCAATAATGCCCCATCAACTTCACGCCCGTATTCTTTAAATAGTCGTGAATGGCGGGTATTCATTACAGTATCACGATCAATTTTGCCCTCCTCGAATAAACGCCAAAGACTTTGATTGATTTTTTTATATTGATCTTTAACTTCAATAGTTAAAGGAAAATCTTGATCTTCAAAGAGCAACCGTAATGCTTCCTCTTCAGCTGCACTAAAATCTAATAAAGTATTATCCACATCAAATAATAAAGTCTGATATTTTCTCATCATTACTTCTCCATTTCTATGTTGATATAGTCACCTTAGCTGCAATAAATACTTAATCTATTTTATTATACATTAGATTTCAGATGGGGTCAGACCCCCACTTCTTTAAAGCGGTGAAGTGGTGGGGGTCTGACCCCCCTATCTAAAGTCATGTTTAAATTCCTTTAAATAGTAATTTTGTAATATTTACAATATTTTTACAAAAATGTATGATTATTTTGCGTGTTATTCTGGTTTTTTAAGGGGGAGGTAGGGAATACACAGGAAGTTTTGTTAGAACGGCAAGAAAGCCTACAATACGAGGAGGAATTTTAATGAAAAAAATTTTATTATCAAGTATTTTGGCTGTTGGTCTTGTAGTATCTTCTGTTCCAAGTGTATTTGCCGCAAGTGATGATATACCCTACTTAAACGATATCTTACAAATGCAGCCAGATGTTACTTCTGATGAGTTATTAGCTGATGTAGAATCTATTGCAAAAGAAACAGGAAATTCGCAGGAAGAAATTTTAGAACAAATTTATCAGGAACTTAAAAATGATGCTGATTTGGCGGAAAATGAAAATCGATTAAGTGGTGGTAGTGGTGGAACGGTAGCTGTAGGTACGAGTACGAAGGGGAATTTTTTCTATACAGATTCACAAACGGCTTATTTAAATCATGGTCATGTTGGATTGTATTATGCTAGCAGTACTATTGTTGAATCTGTACCGAGTGCTGGAGTTCGTAAAATATCTACTTCTAATCGCCTAGTGGATAAAGGTGGAGCTTGTGTAAAATCGGTCACTACTTCTACTGCTAATCGGAATGGTGCAGCGAATTGGGCTTATAGTCAGATAGGACAGAAATATTCTTATAACTTTGCTACTAATCGGTCAACTGGTCATAATGGAGCGAAAAACTGCTCTAAATTAATTTGGTCTGCATATAAATTAAATGGAAACTTAGATCTAGACAAGGATAAGGGATTAGGAGTGTACCCTCGAGATGTTCGCGATGCTCCTGGTACAAAACTAGTTCGTAATATATAAAGACAAAAGGCAATAAGTTAGGAAACGAAACTTATTGCCTTTTTCAAATAAATAGGGGGCTATAATGAAAAAAACAATCATAATACTATTGATTATCATATTTATCGCTTTAGTTGGAGGACTCATTTACTTTTTATTTTTTAATAAAAGCAGTAATCAAACACATATGATTGATAAGGAGAGTATTGAGCAAAAGGATTTCTTAGAGGATAAACAAGCTGTTTTATATTTTTCATCAACGATTGATCAAGATACAGATAATAAAGGGGTAAGTTATGCTGTATTTATTGAGGATAAAGGCAACGCCGTTGGATATAAAATGAAAAGCTTAGAACTAGGGACAATTGCGAAAAATAAGCATGATATTATGCTGGTCGACAAGAACAAAATTCGGCTCGTCGGAGAATCGTATCGAGAGTTTAAGATGAAGCAGGAACAGCATACGGGGGAAAGAACTGGATATTTAGAACAACCAAATTTATATTTTAGTATTTTTAATACGGGTGTAAACAATGAAAGAGGGATAGATGGATACGACTCAAATGTGTTATTTGGGAATAAGAATGGATTTCAGAAAGGAAACATTCCGCATTATATTTTAGCATCTGGTGTGGACAATAATGAGGTCATTCTATTAACGAATGATATTGAGAAGGAATATGAATTTCGAAAGGTCTTGTTTACGAATGATGATTTAAAGGTGCAGGACATTGTCCAGTTAAAAAATGAAGAAGGCTTGGACTATGCAAATTTATCCCCTATTGTAGCTGACGAAAATTATTATTATATTGTTCTTAGTGAATTTATTAATGATACTAATGAGAACACTGTACTTTTCCGGATCAATAAAGAAACATTGGATCAAGAAAAAGTAAATTTGGCTACATATCGAAATAATAATAATTTATATGCAACGGTGCCGTTTAATCCGAAAAATTCTGCTTATGTATATGGTAATGAATTTTACTATATAAATGGACTGGGAGAGGTTTTTTCCTTTGACGCAAAGACGCATAAGGTGAAAATAAAATTTAACATTACAAACGCCTCAAAAGATGGGATAAGGCATAATGAAGGAACCTATTTCGAAGATGGTCAATTGTATGTAATGAGATATAATGAAAAACGAGAAAATCACTATTATATAGAACAATATTCTCTAAACACCGGAGAAAAAATAAAGGAAATTAAGATTAATGGATTAGAAGAAATCCTATCATCAGTAAAAGGAAAAACCATTCATGCTTATGATTTTAAGATGTTAAAGTAGTGGGGGTCAGACCCCCACTACTTTACAGCGGTAATGGAATGGGGACTGTCCCCTCGGTTTGAGGGTGAATTGAACGAGGGTAAATGGTGTTGGGTTCGTCTTTTGTACAAGTAGGATTTGTTGACTTAGAAGGTAAAACATACAATAAACAAGCGAGTGGGGAAGGGGATTATGGCTAATTATTTAGCAATCGATATTGGTGGTACCTTTATTAAATATGCATTCATGGATGATAAAAAGGGCTTGTATGGTCATCAGCAAATAGAAACGAAGGAAAATATCGATGATGCGATTCTTAAACAAATTGAAGCAATCATAGCATCATCACTTCAGCATACATCTATTCATGGTGTAGGAATCAGTACTGCAGGAATTGTTGATCGGGTGAAGGGAGAAATCATCTACGCTGGTCCTACAATTAAGCATTATAGAGGCACTGAATTTAAGCGTAGACTTTTTGAAATTTTTCAGCTCCCTGTGCATGTAGAAAATGATGTAAACGCTGCGCTTCTAGGGGAAATTTGGCAGGGAGCTGCAAAAAAACAAAATCAAGTATATTGTATAACTTTAGGAACTGGGATTGGTGGTGCATATTTTCATCATCACATCATTGATGGCTTTCATCACCAAGCAAATTCTGTCGGATATTTATTATTCGATCCGATGACAAAAACAAATTATGAAATGAGAGCGTCCACTTCTGCTTTAAATAAAAGAATAAAAGAGGAATTTGGTGAAGGAGTATCTACGAAAGAAGTGTTCACTAGAGCTAAACAAGGAGATGTTCTATGTGTCTCCATTATAGAAGATTGGAGCAAGGAAGTAGCCAAGGGTTTAGCACAAATCATTTTATTAATTGATCCTAAGTGCATTTTAATTGGTGGAGGAATCTCTCGCCAAGGTGACTATTTATTACACCATATACAAAAACAACTTCACCTATTTTTACCTGATGATTTTCTGAAAACTGAGCTCAAAACTGCGCAGCTCTACAATGATGCTGCATTATATGGTGCGGTTTATCCGTTTTTTAAAGAGTAATAGGGGGTCTGACCCCCACTCCGTTAAAGCGGTGAAGCAATGCTTCTCCACCAGATTGGTGAGTGTTTCACTAGATTGTCCACATTTAATTAGGGGAATAATTTGTAATTTCTTTTATAAAAAAACTTCATATTTCCACGTTGTAATCTTCAAATTTCACCGTCATCCTCTTTCTATTAAATTTTTTTGTAAAAAAGTCTATTGTTTTGTTGACGTTACTTGAATGTCAAACGATTTTATCCACAAACTAAACAAAATAGGAACGCTTTATAGGAGGTAGCTATGAAAGCAAGTGATGTTCTTGTTCAATGTTTAGAAAATGAAGGGGTAGAATATGTTTTTGGTATTCCAAGGAAAGAAACTTTGGATATCGTTGATTCCTTAGCAAGGTCAACCAAAATCAAATTTATCAATGTACGTCATGAGCAAGGTGCTGCATTTATGGCGGATGTTTACGGGAGATTATCTGGAAAAGCTGGGGCCTGCTTGGCAACCCTGGGACCTGGCGCAACCAATTTATTGACCGGAATCTCTAGTGCAAATCTGGATCATTCTCCTGTTGTTGCATTAACAGGACAAGCTCCTTTTGAAAGACAGCATAGTGAATCTCATCAGTATGTAGACATTGTAAAAATATTTGAGCCTATAACAAAATGGTCCACCCAAATAAAAGAGTCCCAATCCATCCCTACCACCATTAGGAAGGCATTTAATATTGCAAAGATGGCAAAGCCGGGTTCTGTTGTGATTGAGTTTCCTGAGCACTTGGCTACACAGGAGATCCCGAACAAGCCACTACCTGTAAAAATGTTTCCTCCAACCATTCCAATTAATGAGATATTTCAAGATGCATTGGCTGTGATACGAAAATATAAAAAGCCGTTTATTTTAATAGGCAACGGGGTAGTAAGAGAACAAGCCGCAAATGAGCTACTGACGTTTATCGATGCTTTACAATCACCTGCCGCTCATAGTTTTATGGCAAAAGGAGTCTTGGCAAAAAAGCACCCACAAAATTTCTTTACGTTTGGATTTAATGAGCGGGATCTTGTTTTACAAGGAATTGAGGAGGCAGATCTCTTAATTGTCATTGGGTTTGATTTTGTAGAAGCACTTCCAAAGGAGTGGAATAAAAAGAAGCTGCCTGTTCTACATATTGATTCAATGCCTGCAGAAATTAATGAATATTATCCAGTTGAAGTGGAATTAATCGGAAGTATTAAGCACATATTGAAGCAATTCAACCAGTTTAATATCGAAAAAAAGGCATGGGAACCTTTTGGAAACTTACGGGAAAAAATTAAACAATCCTATTACATTGGTAAGAAAATATCTCAAGTCCCTCCTTTATTAACAATTGAAAATATGTTGGCGGTCATTGAGGCACAATGTACGGAGAATACAATTGTTATTTCTGATGTAGGTTCACATAAGTTATCAATTGCTCGAACCTATCAGCCGAAGCAACCGAATCGATTAATTCTTTCAAATGGGCTTGCTTCCATGGGCATTGCAATACCAGGTTCTATTGGAGCGAAATTAGCTTGCCCTAACGATCCCGTCATTTGTATTACGGGGGATGGAGGGGCATTAATGAATATGTCTGAAATTGAAACTGCAAAACGGTTGGGTCTTTCTTTCATCATCATCATTCTTAACGATTCTATATTGAAATTAGAGCAGGTGATGATGAATAAAAAGTTTGGTGAGAGCTTTGGGGTATCCTTTAGAAATCCGGATTTTGTCCAACTTGCAGAAAGTTTCGGTGTGAAAGGGAAAAAAATAACAACTTTCAAGGATTTTGAAGAAAGCTTGAAAAAAGTCATTGAATCGCCAGAGGAGTTATGCTTATTTGATGTTTGCGTAAATAATTAGGACAAGGGGTCAGACCCCCACTTCTTTAAAGCGTTAAAGTTTAAATCATTGAGTTCGGAAATTTTTTCACCATCATTAAGCCAATCTCCATCCATAACCAACTATATAAGAAAGAAAAAATGAAGATACAAATGCCAGTATAAATAGACATAATATGAGAAATGGCTGGTCCGAGAACGGGAAAATTAAACACATATAATAGTAAACAAATGCCAATGGTTAAGGAACATGCGCCAAAGAAGATGATGCTTAATCGTTTGGCAAAGAGATTAAAAGCAATTCCCAAACCAAGTCCTAATAATCCGGTGGTAAAAGGGAAAATGACAAGTTCACTGGGCTGAAGGAATAGAAGTAATAAATTGGTAAATAAATATGTCCACCATCCAAAAGGGATATTGAGCATGGAACAAAAAAGAATGGGAGCTGTTGCGAAAGGGCTAATAAAATAACCGACTCCTGGTATAAAACCACCAGCAGATTGCAATATTGAAGTAATGATGGAAAATAGAGAAATTAATAGTAACTGCTTAAGCTTAGATACGCGTCGGTAAGCAGTTTGATAAACTTGCAGCATATCATTCACTTTAGAAAAAAAATACACATTAACACACCTCGTTTACATATTTAATTCAATCTTTCCATGTTTTCAAGTGACCTGATCAGATATGTAAACTAGTTGCAACAGCTACTTATGTGAAAACACTACTATAGTATATTAACGATTAAAAGTATTTGTGTATGAGGGGGTCAGACCCCCACTACTTTAATACGTTAAAACAGTGGGGGTCAGACCCCAAAATAGGAGCAGATAATGAAAAATAAAAGAAGGATGATTCCATCGTTGTCGTCGAATTCGGTTTTTTTAGGGGTTTTGCTGGCGATTGTTGGTGGGTTTTTGGATGCTTATACGTATGTGAGTAGGGATGGGGTTTTTGCGAATGCTCAGACGGGAAATATGGTTCTTTTGGGAATAAGGGCTGCACAAGGGGAGTGGAAGGAGACGGTTCGGTTTATTCCCCCTATTCTAGCTTTTATTCTCGGTGTTTTAGTGGCTGAAACGGTTAAGATTCCACGCGTACGGGCAATCGTGTATAGTTATCGACGCTTTGTATTAATTTTGGAATGTATCGTTCTATTCATCGTTGGAGCATTGCCTGAAAGTGTACCCAATATGGTTGTAACCGTATGTATCGCATTTGTCTCATCGATGCAGATTTCCACATTTAATAAGCTGGATAAATGGAACTATAATTCGACAGTAACTACAGGAAATCTTCGTACTGCAACACAAGCAGCATACTCAGCAATCGTTGAACGTGATCAGGAAGCGAAAAACCAGTTTAAAGAATTCATTTCAATTATTCTTTGTTTTCTCCTTGGTGCATTAACAGGAACATATTTGACTATGCATATAGGGGATCGAGCTATTTGGATTGCCTCCGCCCTACTCATTATCTCTATTCTTCTGTATCACAGTCATAAAGGATATTTTAGAAGGAGTAAAAAAGCAATGAAACTGGATGAAAGATGATCTTAAATTGGATTCGGCAAGTATACATAGCTACCATTAAAAAGAATAATATAGATCCCAGTCATTTCATTTATATATGAAGATGGTATATTTATTAAGAACCATAAAATCATCCTTTTTAGTTTTGAGGAGTTGAAAATGTTGACAAGGGATTTTTTTAATGATGTTAGTGAAAAGAATCAAGTAAAAAAAGCTTTGTACAAGCTGATACATAAAAAGGATTCCATCTCAAAAGTAGAGTTGCTTCATCGATTTCATGTACCTAATACGACGATGACCCGGATGGTTGCAGAGCTGGTAAAAAAGAAGCTAATTCGGGAATGTGGCGTTTCTGAATCAAATGGTGGAAGACCATCTGTTCTTTATGAGGTAGTCCCTGATGCTGGGTACTTAGTGGGAGTTGAAATTGCGAGAACGCATGTGGGAATCATGTTATTTGATTTGAGCTTTAAACCGGTCGGAGCAGATCAGTTTATGATTACAAATAAACATACACCTGAAGTGACCATTAAATTAATTATAGAAGGAATTGAACATCTTTTAACACAGTATCGTGTCGATCCATTGTTAGGGATTGGAATTGGGGCAGTGGGTCCAATTGATCGAAAAAATGGAGTAATAATCAATCCTAGTGCATTTCCAGCAAAGGGTTGGCTCAATATCCCTATTGTGAGCATGCTTAAGGGTCATTTTGATGTTCCAGTTGTTCTGAATAATGGGGCTAATACAGCCGCTCTAGCTGAGTATCACGCAAATCAATCATTACAGGGAGAAAGTCTATTATATTGTATAAGTGGCTATGGTATACGCTGCGGATTTATTAAGGAGGGCCAATTATTCTATAATACACAAGGAGCGGCAAGCACATTCGAACATATAACGATTCAAGCAGATGGTAGACCGTGCTTATGTGGGAATAAGGGATGTTTAAGCTCGTATGTAACTTTCGGTGCGTTGTTTGACAGGATGAAAGAGAAAGGAATTTCTGCTTCTTTGGATCAATTATTAAATAGTAAGGATCCTGCTGTGAAGGAGATCATTTTAGAGTCAGCACGTTATTATGGAATCGGAATTGCAAATATGATCAATGCTTTGCACCCTGATACTGTATTACTGCATGGTAAATTAATTTATCATGATCGTAAGTATTATGAAGAGGTAGTGCGAGTGGCGAGAAACCATACATGTATGAAGGAAATTAGCATTAAAAAGGGATCATTTGGGGAGAAGGCAACATGTTTAGGAGCTGCTATATTCGTATTTGATCAATTTTTTAATGAATAAAGTATGTAGGATATTATTTGGACACTTTTGTCCATTTTGGTCAAAAGTGTGATAACATGAGGATAGTAAAATGAAAATAGAAAGCTGGGATTGGATGAAAAAAAATTGGTCCTTACTTTTTCAATTGTTCTGGGTGTTTTTTAAAATTGGACCAGTTACATTTGGAGGCGGCTATGCCATGATTCCTTTAATTGAAAGGGAAGTGGTGAAAAAGAGGAAATGGGTAGAAATTGAAGAAGTGTCTGATATGTTTGCCCTTTCTGGTACGGCTCCCGGTGCAATCGCAGTGAATGCAGCCACATTTATTGGCCATAAGATTGCAGGGGTACGTGGAGCAATTGCTGCAATGATTGGAGTTCTACTTCCAACCTTTCTCATAGTGATGCTTCTTAACATTATTTTTGTTTCTTTTGAAGGAAATCCTCATGTAAAAGCAGCGTTTTTAGGGATCAGAGCAGCAGTTGTAGCTTTGATAGCTTATGCGGCAATCAAAATTGCACGAACTTCTATTCTTGATAAATCTACCTTCATTTTAATGATTGCTATGGTCATTATGATGCTTGTATTCCATTGGCATCCTATTTTTGTTATTGTTACAGGTGCATTATTGGGAATTATGATTGTAAAAGTCAAGGAATTAATGAATATACCGGTTCGATTAGACCACAATCAAGAAAAAGAATCTATATATGACGTAACGAATGAGGAAATGAGGACGTAGGAGGAATACTATGTTATTTTCATTATTTACCCTATTCCTATTAATTGGAGCCGTTTCATTTGGTGGGGGTTACGCAATGATCCCAGTAATAGGGGCAGAGGTAACAAAAAAAGCATGGTTAACCACAACAGAATATACCGACATCGTTGCTCTTGCGGGAATGACACCAGGATCCATTGCATCAAACAGTGCCACAGCGGTTGGATATAAGGTTGCAGGAATTCCTGGGGCAATCGTATCATCAATCGCCATCACTCTTCCATCGATTATTTTTGTATTAATCATTGCTCTGTTTTTTTATAAAATTAATCAAAATAAACTTGTGCAATCTGCATTCTATGGATTGCGCCCAATTGTAACAAGCTTGATTATTTATGCAGCCATTCATTTTGCTATAGAAAACGGCGTGATTTCACTCCATGTATCTTGGCACATGGTCAGTTTATTTCTCCTCTTTCTTGCATCATTAGTGGGCCTGTCCTATTTCAAAATACATCCAACCCTTGTTATTTTATTCGCGGGGATTATTGGAATAATCATTTTTTGATAGATTGCTAAGTAGTACATCATCCTATTTGAAGGAAACCAGTCCTTCTTATAGTTTCTTTTTCCATTTGAATTCGCTATGATGGAAATAAGAAACAGAGATTGGAAGTCGGTGGTAATTGTGCGAGAAAAACATAATATTGAGGATGGTAGACATTTACGTTCTTTGAAGACAAGAAGTAAAATTATTCGTGCGGCACATGTCGTCTTTTTAAGAGATGGATTTCAAAAAACAACGATTAAAAGTATTATGGAACAGGCTGATATAGGGTATGGAACTGTATATGGTCATTTTAAAGGGAAAGATGACCTTTTGATTGTGTTAATGGAAGATATAATGGACAAGTTCTTTGAAGTGGCTAGTATTCCATTTTTTCCTTCGACAAGAGCGGAAGCAAAGGAAATCATTTTAAATCAAGTATTGTCCTTCTTGAAAATAGCAGATACGGAAAGAGAAATTATGAAGGTATTTTCTGAAGGGATGGGTCTTTCACCAAAGGTAAACGAGAAGTGGGAAGAAATAAGGCTTAAATTTATTCAGAGTATCACTAAGGATATTACTTATTCCCAAGTAAAAGGTTTGGCGCGTACGGATTTAAAGGCAGAGCTAGCAGCTAGAAGCTGGTTTTTCTCAAATGAAATGTATCAATGGGAGATTGTATTTAATCAAGGCATATACTCACTTGATGAGATTGCTTGGACATTAACAACTATGTATGTGGATGCTATTTATTTATAAAGGCTGGCTTCTTTATATAACATGAAAAAAGCTAATGAAATTTAGCTTTTTTATTTTGAAATCAATTCGACGATACATCTGATTAATTTAGAAAATTATTTAATTATATAGGAATAAGATTATAAAATACTTATAAATATTATAGACATCACATCGTATTTATTATAGACATGATATCGAATTTATTTTATAATCTCATTAATAGGAATTAATAGAATATTAAGTTATTATTTCTTATTAAAATGAAAGCGTTTTATAAAATATGAACAGGGTGATGTTATGGGAGAGAAAGATCATTTCCAGGATATTATGGAAAGGGAAAAAGGGTTAAATAAGGGGTTAGCAACATCACAGCTTACAATGATTGCGATTGGTGGTGCAATCGGAACAGGGTTATTTTTAGGGAGTGGGCTTGCTATTGGTACTGCAGGACCAAGTGTAATTGTCAGTTATGCGATAGGCGCATTCATTGCCTTATTGCTAATGGGCTGTCTAGCTGAAATGACTGTTGCCCATCCAACTTCAGGTTCATTTGGTGCATACGCTGAAAAGTATGTTAATCAATGGTCTGGTTTTACCGTTCGTTATTCTTACTGGTTCAGTTTAGTTTGTGCAGTAGGTACTGAAGTAACAGCAATCGCGATTTATATGAAGTTTTGGTTTCCTACTGTCCCTGGATTCGTTTGGATTTTACTTTTCTCTGCGATTTTACTTTATGTAAACGCTACCAGTGTTAATTTGTTTGGAGCGGTTGAATATTGGTTTTCTTTAATTAAAATTATTGCGATTGTCGGCTTTATCATTCTTGCCATTTATGTAATCGTTGGGGCCGATGCGACATCAACGATTGGTATTGCAAACTACTCAGTTCAAGGAGGATTTTTTCCTAATGGGATCTGGGGGATGTGGATCGGTATTTTTATTTCCCTGTTTAGTTATTTAAGTATAGAAATGATTGCAGTAAGTGCTGGGGAAGCAAAGGAGCCAGAGAAAGCAGTTCCTATTGCCCTACGTTCAGCAGTTTTCCGATTAATTCTGTTTTATCTATTAACACTTTCATTAATGTTGATGATTATTCCATGGAACAAGGCAGGTGGAGATGCTAGTCCATTTGTTAAAGTAATGGAAATCCTACATATTCCTGGCGCAGCGGGAATTATGAATTTTGTTGTCCTTATTGCTGCACTTTCAGCGATGAATAGCCAATTATATATTTCTACCCGGATGATGTTTTCACTTTCTAGGGCAGGATACGCTCCAAAGTCATTCGGAAAACTGAATAAAAAGAAAGTACCTGCTCTTGCCCTAGCCACTTCAGCGATTGGGATTGCATTAGCAACCATTTATTCGGTTGTATCACCAGATACTGCGCTAGTAGCGATGATTTCAATTTCTAGTTTTGGTGCCATGTTTGCATGGTTTATGATCTTTATCACCCATCTATTTTTCCGGAAAGAATGGAATCAAATAGGTGGACGAAAGCTTCCAGTTCGAATGCTTGGCTATCCTTATTTGACAATTTTAGGCGCGTTATTGCTATTAGCTGTAGTGTTGTCTACTTGGTTTTCACCTGATTTTAAAGATACGTTGGTTCTTGGATTTCCGTGGTTAATCATCATTACTGTTATTTATTTTATCTGGAAAAAAGTGAATTCTAAAAAAATCGAAAATAACACAGCAAGTAATGATCAAAGTTTTTGATAAAAAAAGTGATAATAGGATGGGCGATCTGGGAATATCTAGCGCTGAGTAAAGTGAAATTACTAGAAAAATAGATTTGCTCATTCTTTTTATCCAAATAGATGACAATTTAAGATTTAGCTAACAAGGAGGAAAAACACACATGAGAGAATATGAAACTAGTTTAGAGTTTGCGAAAAAGAAAGATCAGGAGGATGTTTTAAAAAATATTCGGGGTCGCTTTTGTCTTAAAGAAGGAGAAATCTATATGGATGGAAATTCCTTAGGTTTATGCTCAAAAGATGCAAAAGAAGCCCTATATCATGTGGTCGATTTATGGGAGCAGCATGGAATTAATATTTGGGATATAGAGGATAGCCGCTATTTTAAATATCAAAATGTGTTGGGGGAAAAACTAGCAAAATTGATTAATGCAGAACCTGACGAAGTAACGGTTATGACCAATACGACCATTAATATTCACCAGGGGATCAGTACATTTTATCAACCAACACCAGAACGCTATAAAATTCTTGTTGATGATTTAAACTTCCCTACGGATCGTTATGCGGTGGATAGTCAAGTACGTTTGAAAGGCCTTGATCCAAAGGATGCTGTTAAAGTAATTTCTAGCACGGATGGACGTTTTCTTTCAGAAGATGCGATCATTGATGGAATGACAGAGGATGTTGCATTAGTCTTACTTCCATCAGTTTTATACAGAAGTGCACAGCTCCTTGATATGGAACGAATCACAGAAGAAGCTCACAAAAGAGGCATTATTATTGGATGGGATCTATGTCATTCGATTGGTGCGATTCCACATGACTTTAAAAAGATTAATCCTGATTTTGCCGTGTGGTGCAATTACAAATATTTATCAGCGGGACCGGGTGCTATTGCAGGATTTTATATTAATCAAAAACACTTTACGAAGGAACCAGGATTAGCCGGCTGGCATGGGAACAAAAATGAAACACAATTCCAATTACGTCATGTGTTTGACCATGAATTAAATGCACATGGCTGGCAAACAGGAACACAGCCATTATTTTCTATGGCACCACTTGAAGGTGTGTTGAATATTTATCTTGAAGCAGGAATGGAGAATGTACGACATAAATCGTTGGACATTACTGCGTATCTGATGTTTTTAATTGAAGAGAAATTAACGAAATATGGATATAAAATTGGGAACCCGCGTGAAGATCATAAACGTGGTGGGCATGTTTGTCTCGAGCATGACGATGCCTATCGTATTTGTAAAGCACTCAAGCAGCATAAAGTCATCCCTGATTTCCGTGAACCAAATGTCATTCGACTAGCTCCCGTCGCATTATACGTCTCCTATGAAGATGTATACAACCTAGTTCAAATCCTAGAGGACATCGTCGTATCGAAAGAATATGAAGATTATAGTGAGGTACGTACATTAGTAGTTTAGTGGGGTCATTTAGTGGGGGTCAGACCCCCACTGCTTTAAAGTGTAAAAGTGACACTCGTTTCACACGGACTTATTCCAAAGATATTCATATTTGAAGTGCAGCTTTCCGTCTTTTAGTGAAATGCGATAGAGATTTCCAGCGCTTTGTATAAATAGATCATTATCCTCGATATATCCCATGATTTCATTATTGGTTTCGACAGTAGTCGACCAATTTACTTTTTTACTTTGAAGGTTCACTTTTGAAAGGGTAAGTGACTGTTCATTTCGTTTTGTTTGATACGAAATATAGGCAATAGATTCTTTTGAATCATAAGCTAAGATTGATGGATTAATAAAATGTGTATTGATTTCATTCAAAGTATTCATAAGCTCTTTTTGATCATTCTCATTGGCGGAAAACACAGGCAAACTTCCTTTTTGAAAAAATGAATGATCGAATGTATGATCATTAACAATTTTTTTATAACTGTCGTCTTCCTTTAAAGTATAGTTTTGTAGATCCAGTTTGTAATAGTGATTATCTAACCCGTAGATGTACATATCTTCCTTTTTATCGATAAAATAATCAGTAAACTCATAACTTAAATTACCTTTTAATTCAGGAACTTTTTGATAGAGTTCTTTTTCTGTCATCGTTTCTTTTCCGGTCAATAGGTCTATAAAGGAAAGCTTCTTTTTCTTTGGATTTATGACAATCATTTCATTATTGGTTTGACCAAGTACATAGTCTTGCCAGTTTGATTTTTTTGTCCATTCTTTTTTCCCTGTATCGCTATTGACGGCAATAAATTCAAAGGATGATACACTAGTCGAAATGCCATTCGATTGTCCATTGGGGACTTTTACGGAAACCTTGTTTACGACCAAGGATTTCCCATTTTTTTGTATAGTTAATGTCGGAGATTCGGCTTTGACATCAACATGACGACCAGCCCCATTAAAAATTAATAGGACAAAACATCCAATCATAAAATAGATAATAAGCATGATCCCTAATACAGAAAATCCACGCCTAAAACTTCCTTTACCAGCCAGTTTATTTTTTATCATTCGATACAGCCAAAAGGAGATTAATATAAGCAATATAAAATAAAGAATCCCCACTACAAGATCAAAGAAAAACCAACCCCTTAAAAACCAACCTTTAAACAGGTTCACAAAAAACATAAATCATCCCTCCTTGTACGAGGATAATTATATCAAAAGGGGTCAGACCCCCACTACTTTAAAGCGGTGGGGGTCTGACCCCTTAGTTCTTTGTTCATAGGCATTTAGTCTATTACAAAAATTTACATTAAATAGGTATGATGGTGGTATATATCCATTTTTCTATATGGGAAAATAAAGGGGACATTTACTATGAAGAAATTTTTTTATGGGATGATGTTATTAACTTTACTGTTAGTTGCATGTTCGAAGGATGTTTCGCAACAGCAGGAGGCGGAGAAAGGGAAGAAACAACCCGCCGAACCGAAGCAAGAAGAAAAATTAGCAAATGAATATAAACCAAAGGAAGTAAAATATTTTGATATTAAGATGCCTGATCGTGAGTTATCAGAGATGGAAAAAGAGTTATTGCGGTATCCTGGGAAGTATAGCGGCGATCAATATGATGAGGAAAAAGTTAAAGAAGCACTAGATCAATTGCCTGAGGATTTAACGAAGGAAGAGTATATGGAGGAGTTAAAGTTTTTATTAACAGAGGATTATCATAAAGAAATGGAAACATTACTTAACTTTAATTCAAATGTTGATGTTTCTGTTGAGCGACCAGATGAGACAGTGAACATACCTGGTATGAGGACGGCACATTATGCAATTTTAATAGATGCTAGTGGTAGTATGAATGCCTCTGTTGGAGGTAAAACAAGAATGCAAGTAGCAAAGGAGGCTGTTCTTGAATTTGCTGAACAAATACCTGAGAACGCAACTATTTCCATGCGTGTGTATGGTCATAAAGGTTCTGGAAGTGATTCAGATAAAAAAATGTCATGTAGCAGTTCGGAAAATTTGTATAGTGGGCGTTTTGAAAAGGCAAAATTTAACCAGTCATTAAATAAAGTAAAACCTGCAGGCTGGACGCCTATTGCTCTCGCATTAGAAAAAGTAAAAGAGGACATTCCAGAAAATACAGATGATATGATTGTATACGTAGTAAGCGATGGGATTGAGACTTGTAATGGTGATCCAGTAAAGGCGGCAAAGGATTTAGTTTCATCTGATATTCAAACGGTTGTAAATATTATTGGGTTTGACGTAGATAATGAAGGACAAAAATTATTGAAAAATGTTGCAAGTGCTGGAAATGGTGAATTTACTTATGTGCAATCTGAACGTGATTTGAAAAGGTATTTAAGAGCACAATATGAAGAAATCCAGCAGGCTTGGCTGGATTGGAAGGAAGAAGGAAAAGCAAAGGCATTAGAAATAAAAGAAGAGAAAAAAGCATTAGCTCAACGTACAAAAGAAAGCATGAAGGAAAAAAGTACACGTGAAAAAGAACGGATGAAACTAGCAAGGGAATATTTAAAAGAAAGATTTGATGATTATGATCATCCTACTCGCCAACTATATTCTGATATAGTCGATTATGGAAATGAAAAATGGCAATATGCCGTTGACACAGGCAACCTCATGTGGAGAGAAAGCGTAGATAACGGAAACGATGAATGGAGAAAATTCGTCGATGAAGGAAACAAAAAAATTAGTGAAACAATTGATAAGAAAAATGGAAATTAGGGGGTCAGACCCCCACCGCTTTAAAGTGATAAAGAAACCTGTAGGAAAGTTGCGATCTACGGGTTTTTTTTATATTAATAACGGCATTCGTTTAATTACTCGAATTTTAAGAAGGATATTAGCTAATTCTATCGAATATTTCTAAGTATGAAAATAAGAAAGGAAGTGGAAAAGAGTGGCTAGAAAGCCTCGTATTTGGTTTGAAGGGGCGATGTATCATATTACGAGTAGGGGGAACCGACAATCTGCATTATTTTATGATAATAAAGATCGAGTGGTTTATTTAAAACTATTAGAAGAAGTTCGAGGTTATTATCCATTTATTCTTCACTCATATTGCCTCATGACCAATCATATTCATCTCCAATTAGAAACCATCAAGCATCATCCCCAGCATATAATGCAAATGCTCAATTCCAGATATGCCATTTATTTTAATAAGCGTCATGAACTTGTAGGACATGTTTTTCAAGGGCGCTATGGTTCAGAAATCATTGATTCGATCGTTTACCAATTAGAGGTGAGCAGATATATCCATTTAAATCCTGTTGATGCGAAAATAGTTCACTCCCCTGAAGATTATCGTTGGAGCAGCTATGCAGCTTACACTTCAAATAATACAAATCCGCATGTCACCACTAGTAAAATATTATCCTACTTTTCTCACCCACAAAAAGAAAATTACCGTAAGTACGTTGAGATAAAAAAAGATCTATTAAAATCACTTTATCACTTTAAAGAAGTGGGGGTCAGACCCCCAAGAAGTTACTGATTTTAGCTATGGTGATTCCTGCGTTTTGGAGGGAGGTGGAGATGTATTTGGCAAATTGTAATGCGTTTTGGCCGTCGCCGTGAATGCATACGGTGTGGGCTTGGATAGATACGTCGACTCCTTGTAGTGATTTTACTTTTCCTTCTTTCACCATGCGAATGACTTGGTTTACTGCTACTTCTTGATCGTGGATTAGCGCATTTTTTTCTCGTCTAGATGTTAAGGAACCGTCTTCTTGGTAGGTTCTGTCCGAAAATACTTCACTTGCGGATCGAAGACCAATTTTCTTTCCAGCTTTAATGAGCTCTCCCCCCGCTAATCCAAAAAGAATCAATTCAGGATCAACTTTATAGATTGCTTCAGCGATGGCCTCGGATAAAGATGGACTTTTTGCAGCCATATTATATAGGGCACCATGAGGTTTTACATGTTGAAGTTTTCCGCCTTCAGCTTTGGTAAAAGCATAAACGGCGCCAATTTGATAGACAATCAGATCATAGGCTTCTTGAGGAGAAATATCCATCGTTCTTCTACCGAAGCCTACTAAATCTGGCAAACCAGGATGAACGCCAATCCCTACATTGCGTTCCAAAGCCATCGTCACTGTTTTTCTCATTGTAGTGGGGTCTCCTGCATGGAACCCACAAGCAATATTGGCAGAAGTAATATAATTAAGAATTTCCTCATCTGTTCCCATTTTGTAAGCTCCAAAGCTCTCTCCCATATCACAATTTAAATCAATCATAGACATGTTTATACCACCTCTCTAAATTTAAGTAAAATTCCTTTTTTAAGTTGTTGTATTTCTTTTTCCTTTTCTATTAGAAGATGAAAAGCTTGTTCATTTGTTATTTCAGAAAATCGAAGCTGATCCCCTGGTTTCATCTGTGCTAATCGTGGTAAATCGACAGAAGCGACCTGTCCGATTTTTGGATAACCACCAGTTGTTTGTCTATCAGCTAATAAAATAATGGGGTTGCCATCTGAAGGAACTTGGATCGTACCGAAATTGACAGCTTCCGATAAGATTTCTTGGGCATGCTCCAAAGATAATGGTTCTCCTTTTAAACGATACCCCATGCGATCTGATTGGGTCGTCACTTCAAATGTATTTGAGAAAAAATTCTTCCTGCTATCTTCCGTAAATAAATGGTATTGCCGTCCTTTTATGACTCGAATAGAAGCAGACTTTTTATTGTTTGGGATTAGTTCAGATGTGACAGACCATTCCATTTCAAAAAAATGATGACAATGTGCATCCAATTCACACATGATTTTTGCAGAAATTTCATTTGGTAGACCAAAAGGAATTTGATCACCCATTTGTAATGAACGCCCATGAAAACCGCCGATTCCTGCCCTTAAGTAGGTTGATTTACTTCCCATGATGCTTGGAATTGAAAGTCCCCCGGCGATAGCAAGATTTGCCCGACAACCAGACTTTAGTGAGCCGAAGCGAAGTTCGCTCCCTTTTTTTACGAAGATCGTTCGCCAAGATCGAACAGGCTTTCCATTAATCATAGGGGAAAGATCACCACCGCAAATAGAAATTAGAGCATTCTCATCAAATTCAATTACTGGCCCCAGCATGGTTATTTCGATGGTAGGGGCATTTTCCTCATTTCCAACTAAAAAATTAGCGATTCGATGAGCAAAGGTATCCATCGCACCGCCAGCGATTACACCATACCGTTGGAAACCATGTCTACCTAAATCCTGTATGGTTGTTAAGAGTCCGGGCTTTTTAATAGTGATCATTTAGCAGCATCCTCCCATTCCAAGTATTCCTTATAACTAATAGGAGTAAAGCGAATTTTATCTCCCGCCTTTAATAGACTCGGAGATTCATCGTTTGGGCGAAATAAATGAATAGGGGTCCTCCCAATTAACTGCCAGCCTCCCGGGGTTTCAATTGGATAGATACCTGTTTGTTTACCGGCAATTCCTACTGATCTTTCAGGTATTCTTAATCGGGGGGAAGCGAGCCGTGGGGCAGCTATTTTTTCGGACATTCCCCCAATATAAGGGAAACCCGGTGCGAAACCGATCATGTAAACAATATAGTCCCCAGTTGAGTGGATGTGAATCACTTCTTCAGTTGTTAAGTCATTCAATCGCGCAACGGTCTCAAGGTCAGGACCTAATTCTCCTCCATAGCATACAGGAATATCTACTATCCTTGGCTCTTTTTCCACTCCTAACGTTAGTTTTGAAAGAAGAGACTCCAGCTGACGGCAAACATATGTGGATGGAAGTTCTGTTGATTGTCTTAATGCAGATGTGAGTTTAAAAGGGTCATAGTAAACAGTCACCGTTGTAAAGGCTGGGACATACTCTTCTACCCAATCTAATAGATGATCCTCAAAATACGCAGAAAGGACCTGAACTTTTTCATGGGTTAGCGTATTCATCTCTTGTCCCAATTCAATGATGACTGCGTTCTCTCCCATAGGATGTAAGTGATATTCCATTGGAACTGTCCCCTCCATAATCTTTTATACTTTTCTTTTATAATATAATATTTATAACCTTTTAACAATTCAAGTTTTTTAATCTAATTTATCAACTAATATAAAATGATAAGAAGAATATGCCTATTTACATTGAATAACATCACTTTTTTGGAAATGAAAAAATTAAAAAATACTCTTTTCAGATTGATTTGATTTGTGATACAATTCTAACATTAGTAAATATATATACTAGAATAATATTTTGAAATACTTAAACATCTAGAGAGAAGGGATTATATGGTATTAATAGGAGTTGCCTTAATCATTATTGGATTTGCCTTTAGGTTGAATTCACTTGTTGTTGTGACCGTTTCGGGTTTAGTAACAGGATTAATTGCTGGGCTTCCGATAAAGGAAATCATTACACAATTTGGTGAGGCATTTACTACGAATCGCTATATGTCGATTTTAATCGTCACACTTCCTGTCATCGGTCTTCTTGAAAGAAGTGGATTACAGAATCAAGCAGGGCATCTTGTTTCAAAAATTAAAGCAGTAACTGTAGGGCGAATTTTAAATATCTATTTACTTATTCGTGAAGTAGGAGCTGCTCTTGGATTAAATAGTATTGGTGGCCATCCTCAAACTGTCCGCCCACTTATAGCACCAATGGCAGAAGGAGCTGCAGAGGCGAAATATGGTGAGGTGCCTGAAGAAGATCGCGAGGAAATTCGTGCACAAGCTGCCGCTGCAGATAATATTGGACTCTTCTTCGGTGAAGATATATTTGTCGCCGTCGGTGCAATTTTATTAATGAAAGGATTTTTTGATCAAAATGGCATTGATGCGGACCCGATATCAATGGCGCTATGGGGAATACCTACCGCCATTTTTGCATTCATTGTCCACTCTATAAGACTCTATCTATTTGATAAAAAGCTAGATCGCAAGTTAGGTTCAAAAATGAAGAAAGTTGATTCAGGCAGCAAGAAGGATGTGAACGTATGATTTTTTCAGTTGAGTTTATTTATATTGTAATGGGTATTATAGGTATCTGTTGTTCTTTGTATACTTTTTCTGACAAAGCTAATCCAAAACGAATACAGTCAGGCTTATTCTATTTTCTTTATTCAATTACTCTATTATTTGGAAAAGTCATTCCACCCTTTTATATTGGTCTTATTGTTATCGTAATGGTTGTGATTGTTGGTATTGGTGGTCTTCGGAAGGGAGAGTACGGCGAAGCGACAGAACAAGAAAGAGAAATACGCCGCAAACGTTTAGGAAGCTGGCTTTTTCTCCCGGCTTTACTTATCCCTGTTGGTACGGTGATTGGTTCAAAAGTATTCGATAAGGTGAAAATTGGTTCTAAACAATTACTTGATCCATCAAACCCAACATTGGTTGCGCTCGGTCTCGCTTGTATTATTGCGATCATTGCTGCGCTGCTATTGACAAAAAGTACCCCTAAAACAGCAGTTAAAGAATCTCGCCGTCTACTGGAGGCAGTTGGATGGGCTGTTGTCTTACCACAGCTATTGGCAACTTTAGGAACTATTTTCACAAAAGCGGGAGTCGGCACTGTTGTGTCTGATGTGGTGACGAAGTTCATTCCTGAAAATTCTTTAATCTGGGTCGTCGTCGTATTTTGTATCGGAATGGCGTTATTTACAATGATTATGGGGAATGCCTTTGCAGCCTTCCCAGTCATGGCAGCTGGAATTGCCATCCCATTTCTGATTACAAAGTTTGATGCCAATCCGAATCAAATTGCTGCTATCTCGATGTTTGCGGGGTATTGTGGTACATTGATGACACCAATGGCAGCTAATTTTAATATTGTACCTGCTGCTTTATTAGATTTAAAAAATAAAAATCATGTTATTCGTGTTCAAGTACCAACAGCATTGTTTGTTCTAGCATTTAATATTGTTTTAATGTATTTTCTAATTAAATAGGAGGGGATGTAGGAGATGGCAAAGAAAGTACTAGTAACAGGCTTTGATCCTTTTGGGGAGGATCAAATTAATCCAGCGCTCGAGGCAGTAAAACAATTAGAAGGGAAAATTATTGATGATGTCACCATTGTGACACAAGAAGTGCCCACTGTTTTTCATGAATCCATTAAAGTAGTGACTCAAGCAATTGAAGTACACCAACCGGATGTTGTGATTTGTGTAGGTCAAGCAGGTGGTCGTACACAAGTGACCCCTGAGCGAGTAGCTATTAATATCGATGATGCACGAATTCCTGATAATAAAGGTAACCAGCCTATCGATGAAACAATTATTGAAGATGGTCCTGTTGCTTATTGGTCAACTTTACCCAATAAGCGAATCGTTCATAATATGAGAAAAGCAGGGGTTCCATCTGCTGTTTCTAATACAGCAGGAACATTTGTCTGTAATCATCTATTTTATGGAGTCATGGACTACTTAGCGAAAAACGCGCCTCATATTCGAGGAGGATTTATTCATATTCCTTTCCTTCCGGATCAAACGATTCACAATACAGCACCAAGCCTCAGTCTCGATCTCATAGTACGTGGATTAGAAATTGCTGCAATCACAGCAGCAAACGAGAAAGAAGATATAGTAGAAATTGGTGGAGCAATTCATTAGTGGGGTCAGACCCCACTATATTTTTTTAGTACGTTGTAGTCCGCTACACCTTTTATTTCTCTAAGAAAACTTTCATGATCTTTCGCTCTCAACCCAGAATGAAAATGGGTTCTCTGTCCCATAATGTAGATACCACAAACAGTGAGTATATGACGTAGCTCTTATTGGTGGTCTTACCCTGTTGAGAAAACTGTTGGAATGAATTTGGTGCACAACCCATTGTTAGCTCTCTCAATTTCGAGAGATGACTACGAACAGAAAAATGTTTAATTTCAAATTCATTCCACTGTTTGTGGAATATTTTCAGAAGGTGGAGTGAAATGGAAACATTGCACAAACGATGTGCAGGCCTAGATGTTCATTCGGAAACAATAGTTGCCTGTGTCATTCTTGGAGAATCAGAAACTGACTTGATTAAGGAGACCGAAACATTTCCTACTTTGACGAAGGATCTGTTTCATCTTCTTAAATGGCTTGAGGAGAAGGAAGTAACCCACATCGCAATGGAAAGTACAGGCGTCTACTGGAAACCTGTATACAATATCTTGGAGGATTTCTTTGATATTACTTTGGCAAATGCTCAAAGGATTAAAAATGTCCCTGGAAGGAAAACAGATGTTTCGGATGCTGAATGGATTGCTAAATTATTAAGACATGGCTTAATAGAGAAAAGTTTTGTCCCTCCCGAAGACTTTCGAAATTTGAGAGATTTGACTCGCCTCAGAAAAAAATGGATTGGACACATGACATCCGAAAAAAACCGAATCCAAAAGGTACTAGAGTCCTCAAACATCAAATTAAGCACAGTTATTTCAGATATATTTGGAGTATCAGGACGAAAACTATTGGAACAACTGATGAATGAAGGTTATATCGATCAAGAAGATGTCGAACAAAAGATACATGGAAGAATGGCCCATAAAAAGCAATTGATTACCGACTCACTATTTGGAACATTAAATGATCACCAGCTATTTCTTATTAAGCAATCTTGGATGCACATTGTTAATTTAGAAGAATTAATATCAGATATCGAGAAAAGAATCGACGTCATTTTATCCAACTATCAGGAGGAAGTACAGCTTCTGGTTACAATGCCGGGAATTAAGAAAGACACGGCAGCTGTTATCATTGCGGAAATAGGAGTAGATATGGGACAATTTCCAACCTCCAAACATCTTGCATCATGGGCAGGATTGTCGCCCGGAAATCACGAAAGTGCTGGAAGGAAAAAAAACACTAAAACGGTTAAAGGAAATCCTCATATTAAATCTGCATTGTGTGAGGCTGCGTGGGCTGTTTCAAGAAGTCGGAATCAAAGATTAGGAATCAAATATTGGTCACTAGCTGCAAGAAGGGGAAAGAAAAAAGCACTCGTTGCCATCGGACATCGAATGCTAACTATTGTCTATCATATGCTTCAGAATAAGGAACCCTACCATGAGTCAACTTAAATTAGCATTATAGACAAACAACAGAAAAGTTAAACGAGAAACCGAAAAATTCGGTAGCTCTGCTTTCCTATTGCCCAAATTAAATTATTTATAGCTTGCACAATTTTAATCAAGTTTAAACTTAATAAATTATTCTTAAAGGCGGAGTTTTATTTTCACAGAAAAGAGCTACAACTTTTAAAGGCTTTAATAATGGATGGCCGCAATAATAAGCAACTTAAAAAGCCTCTTCGAAATGGAACGAACCTTAAATCTGAATACATAACAGTATCATGCCAATGATTCTTTCATTGAGCCAACATTTGAATAAACAGTAAAAAGTCTTTTAAGGAATCAGTATAATCCACAAGGCTTTTTTACTTTGATTGCTTTTACGCTTTAAAGGGTTGGGGGTCAGACCCCCAATTTTGAAAGTCGTTCTAAGCCGATTTGGACAGCGAGGCAATCGTCTAAGTAGCCGAATGGGAATACGTAGTCAGGGATGATGTCTGTGGATAGTATAAAGTATAAAAGGACACTGCCAAGGATGGTGCGTTTTTCAATTGAATTTGTTTCTTCGCAGTAGGTTTTGTACATTTTTTTTAATTCCATAATAAAAGGACCTGTTCCCATTACTTGTTCAACTTTTGCTTCAAATTCTTGCACTATTTTTTGTTGTCCTTCTTTTGTAAGGGCGAATTGTTCGTACTTAGATAATTCCTGTTGGATTTGCTCGATTGTAACGGGTTGGTCTAAATATTTGGAAGAAATAAGTACTTCTTGGATCGTGTCGATTGAAGTATACATATCAGAAGAGGAGGTTTTTTCTTTATCTTCTACCTCATATCCTGCTGCCTGCATTAATGTTATTAGTGGAATCTTTAAATGATTGGCAATCTGTTGTAGGTGGGATGGTTTTGCTTTCTGTTTGTTATTGGCTATTCGTGAAATGGTCGAGGTGTCAATTCCAGTTAGTGAGCTTAGCTTTCTCATGGAGAGTGCCTGTTCTTTTAATGCTGTTTTTATTAACTGACCAAGCTTTTGATCGCTATTCTGTGTATTTGACATCTCCTTTCACTCCCTTTGTCCTTATTTGAATCTCTTTCATATCTCTACAAAAATATGTCTATATCTTATTTTACGAAAAAAAGCCATGCAATATGATGGATGTTACTTTTATTTCAATGGTTTGATGTTGACAATTTGTCAACACCATTGTATTTTTGATATAAAGTCAAAATGCGATTAAGTGCTTTTGTATGGCTTAGAGCTTATGAAAGAAAGGAAAGGAACTTATGACTGAAGGAAAACAGGGCGATCATCTTGGGATACTACTAAAAGAATTGTTAAAAAAGCAATCCCTATCTATGAGGAAATTGAGTGAGCTTAGTGGTATTGATACAGCTACCATTTCTCGTATTATAAATGGGAAGCGAAAGGCCACTCCTGAGCATTTACAAAAATTTGCTGAATGTCTTCAGATTCCGATGACAGATTTATTTGTTGCAGCAGGGTTTCCCCTTGCAAAACAGGAGAGTCAAAATTCTGATATACACCAGTCCATCGATAGTATTGAGCAAGCTCTACAATCCTCTAATGTGTATGACCAACAATTTTCCTTGGAAAAGGTTAAACGGCATATTAAAAAATACGAACAATATTCTCAAACAGAAGAAGGAAAAGAGACGATTTTAAATAAATTTGAGGAGAAGCTTCAAAAAGTAGGTAGTATTGGTCCTTTTATTAGTCAGCTAAAGGTTATGTATGAGAAATTTCGCTTAAAGATGGGGACTCCTTATGAACTTGGATTAATGGGGGCAGCACTTGTTTTTTTTATTTTACCAGTTGATGTTATACCGGATTATATCTTTCCGATTGGGTTTTTAGATGATGCGATGGCTGTGCAAATCGTTATACAGTCATTATCAATGAATAAATGAGTTTGATAGTATAGTAGAAAAATAGATTTTAAAAAACGCAAGCAAGGAAAATGATTGATACTTTCTTGCAATTTCAGATATAGGTGAGGGAACACATGAAAAAAAGAGAAAGAAGGACTAAAAGGAAATGGCTGAGAAATCTCTTTTTGCTGATAGTTATATTAATTGTAGGGATCATCGGTTATTGTATCTATCAATATAATCAAGGGTTATCTGAGGCAAAGGATGGAAAATTCAAGAAGGATGGCGCTACCTATGATTTATTTAAAGGTGCTGAGCCGAAATTTGGAGTCATTAATATTCTATTGATTGGTACTGACACGAGAGGTGGGGATCGCGGGAATTCCGATACTTTAATGATTGCCCATTATAATCAAGATACTAATCAGCTTAAACTTGCGTCAATAATGCGAGATACATATGTAGAAATTCCTGAGCATGGGATGAGAAAAATTAATGCAGCCTTTGCCTATGGAGGACCTGAGTTAGTTAGAAAAACGATCAAACAGAATTTTGATGTAGATGTCAATTATTATGCAGTTACCGATTTTGAAGGATTTTCAAAAATTGTTGATATAATTGCACCAAATGGTATTGAGGCTGATATCCCATATGAAATGTCTTATGGAATTGGAATGACATTGCATCCAGGGAAACAAGTATTACATGGAAAAGAAATTTTAGGATACGTCCGTTTCCGGCATGATCGTCTAAGTGATTTTGGACGGGTGGAACGACAGCAAGAAGTAATCTCAAAAATTAAGGAACAGGCGTTTAATATACAAAGTCTTGTCAAACTCCCGAAAATACTTGGTGTGGCTGATCCGTATATTGATACGAATGTAGACACTTCTACGATCCTTTCCATTGGAAAGGGCCTATTGACTGGAAAAAATAAACAAATGGAGACTTTGAGAATTCCAATCCAAGATTCATATGTTGATAGAAATGTTGATGTGGGTGCAGTTTTAAGCATTGATGTCGATCAAAATAAACAAGCATTAAAAGATTTTTTATCGCAGGATAATGATAGTGTTGCAAGCAAAGAAACACAGGAATAAAAGGTGTGGTCTGATTCCCATGTGAGTAATAGTGGGATCAGACTTTTTTTATTGATTTTTTGTTGAACTTTTCTCAACACTTGTTGAGCAAGACAGGCACTTTCATTGTATGAGAGAAATACAATGTTAAAAATGGTCAATGATTAAAGACTATTTTTATTGTAAGGCTGTTTTCGTATAGTTTGTTGCTTTTGTAAATGCCCAAGTGCCGGCTTTTACTTCCAATAAAGAATTCAGCGGTCTTATAGAGTTTGCCGCTCTTTCCTCAGTGATGAAAGATGTAGCAATCTACAACCGAGAGTTAATAATTAATACACTACTTCATTAGCAACAATGTTTGAGAAAAGAGCCTGTAAAAAAAGAGGAGTGTTTCTAATATGTCTTGGTTAGTAATATTTGCATTCGCCGTTTCATCGAGTATAGACAATTTAGGGGTGGGAATCTCTTATGGAATCCGAAAAATAAGAATAGGGATGGGTGCTAATTTATTTATCGCAGTGATTTGTTTTCTGATGAGTGTTGCAGGTATTTCGTTTGGAATGTGGTTATCGTATATTTTACCTGGGATGTTTCCTGTAATTGTAGGTTCATTCCTATTGATTATCATTGGGATTCGAATTATGTTGTTAGCAGTTCCACGTAAAAGTGCTGAATCTAAAATGAGTCAGGAGCCGGGGGAAAAAGGGAATGGCCTTGATGGGATAATGAAAAATTCTGAGGCTGTAGACAGAGAACGAAATCTATCAGGTGGCATTAGTTGGTGGGAGGCTGGAATATTAGGAGTCGCCTTATCAGCAAATGCACTTACAAATGGACTAGGAGCAGGCTTACTTGGACTATCGCCATTTGCCATCTCCCTCACCGCAGCCATAGGCAGCTTTATCAGCATTTGGATAGGTACCAAACTAGGAACAAAATTAGCTGACATTCGCATCGGCAAATTCACAATAGGACAATTCGGAACCTTACTAAGCGGAGCAATCATTCTAGTCATTGCGATCAACGCTTTCTTTTAGGGGGTCAGACCCCCACTGCGTTAAAGCTTTAAAGTGATGGGGGTCAGACCCCAAAAAAGAGGGTTTTTCCTTAGTAAGTATAATTTAATTAAGGAAAGGGGGAATTGTTGATGTGGGTTCGACGAATGGTTGATACGAAGAGGGGAAGTTTTGAGGTTTTTGAGAGAGGGGAGGGGGAGCCGCTTGCGGTGACTCATCTTTATAGTGCGTATGATGAGCGCGGGAATTCTTTTGCCAATCCTTTTACGTCATGTTACCATGTTTATTTAATTAATCTGCGAGGGGCTGGAAATTCAGCCATTGCTTCTAATGAGTCTGAATACAGTATGGAGGAAACACTTCTTGATTTAGAAGCTATTCGAGAATCGTTAGGGTATCAGCAGTGGAGCTTTGCTGGTCATTCAACGGGTGGAATGCTCGCTTTAAAATATGCGATTCAACATCCTCATTCGCTAACAAAAATTATCGCAGGTGGAGCAGCTGCCAGTTATGAATATGGTGCTGACCCCGATAGTATCTATTGTTCTCAAAATCCGAACTTTAAGAGAATTATAGAGATCATGGATCAATTGGATGATCCAGCAACACCGATTGAGATCCGAAGGAAACTTATCTATGAATGGGCGCTAATGTCTTATTGTTCAGAGGAAAAGCTACAGGCATCCATGAAAAAACCCAACAGTGGAAAGACTGTTGGTGAACGGCTGACGTATTTTCGTACCATCGAATCGCCTACATATGATGTACGGGGCCAGCTGAAAGATGTTAAAGTACCAGCCTATATTTACTGTGGGAAATTTGATGCTCAATGCCCATTAAAATTCAGTGAAGAAATAGCAGAATTAATTCCCAACTCATCACTAACCATCTTTGCGGAAAGTAATCATAATCCATTCTCTGAAGAAGAAGAGAGATTTGATGAGTTTGTAAGGAAAACACTTAGGGGTCAGACCCCCACTGCTTTAAAGCTTTAAAGGGATGGGGGTCTGACCCCCATTAAATTAATCCCTCGTCCACTAAAAATTGGTGGGCTACTTCTTTGTAGGTTTTGCGGTTGATGTCGACTTCTGCGTTTAGTTTTTGCATGGTTTTGTCGTTGATTTTTCCTGCGAGTAGGTTTAGGATTTCTTTTAATTCTGGATGTTTGTTAAGAATTTCACCTCTTACGATGGGTACTGCGTTATAGGGAGGAAAGACTTGTTTGTCATCCTCAAGAACTTGGAGTCCGAATGCTGGAATTCTTCCGTCTGTGGTATAGGCATCAATGACATCAGCTTTATGATTTTTGGCTGCGCTGTATATGATCCCTGAGTCCATCGTCTGGACTTTTCCAAAATCAATGCCGTACGCTTTTTTCAATCCTAGATATCCATCCTCTCGTTCTAAAAACTCTGGTTCCGAAGCAAGAGTTAGTTCAGGAGCCTTTTCAGTTAAATCGGAAATGGTCTTTATCTTCCATTTTTCAGCATCCTCTTCACGGATTGTAAGAGAGTACGTATTATTAAAGCCGATAGGGTCCAACCAGATAATATTATATTTTTCTTTAAATCGCTTTTTTACAAGTTCATACACATCGTCAGGATCAGTGGATGGAATATCTTCTTTTAAGTAATTGATTAATCCTGTCCCTGTATATTCAACACTAATATCATAATCGCCCTTTTTTAATCCTTGAAAAACAGCGGCAGAGCCACTGATAAATGACTGCTTATCGACCTTTAGATTGGTTCGATCCTCAATTAATTCCTTATACATATAGACAAGAATCTCTTGTTCTGTAAAACTCTTACCTGTAATCACAATCGTATGTTTACTGTTAACTACCTTCATAATACCCACCGTTATTCCGGTAATCATCAAAACGGTAGCTATGGCAATAGCGGTCCATTTCCTTGATTTCGATCGTTTTTTTCTCTTTACACCTGGTTTTGCTGCCTGTTCAAATCGCTTGAGAATAAGATCAAATAAAATAGCAATTAAGGCAGAAGGTAAGGCACCAGCAAGAATAAGTCCAGAATTATACGTCTGTAATCCTCGGAAAATCAAATCACCTAATCCTCCCGCACCAATCAGTCCGGCAATGGTTGCTACTCCAACAACCATAACGGCAGCAGTGCGAATACCACCCATAATCACATTTAAGGCAAGTGGAAGTTCGATTTTCCAAAGCACTTGTCTACTAGTCATTCCCATTCCGATCCCAGCTTCAACCGTACTGCTATTGACATTGATAATTCCTAAATACGTATTGCGTAGAATTGGCAGTAATCCATAAATGGTTAATGCTATAATCGCTGGAGGTTTTCCTGTTCCGATAAAAGGCACGAGAAATACGAGTAATGCCAAACTTGGTATTGTTTGTAGGGCAGCGGTTATTCCGATAATAATATCCGCAGCTTTCTTATGGCGGGTTAGGAAAATTCCTAAAGGAACAGCAACTAAGATAGCTATAATGATAGAAAGGAAGGATAGGTAAACATGCTCTACTAGTAAACTACCAACCTCTGGTAAACGGCTTGCAAAAATATCCTTTGTTTCATTCCATAAACGATTAATGTCTATATCCCCCCTAATGAGTCATTTAAATGATTAGCAACAAACTTGACAATACTTGATCGGTTAATAATTCCTTTTACTTTATTATCATGATCAAGCACAGGTACAAATCCATATGGAGAATTGTTGACTAAAAGTAATGCTTTTTCTGGATTTTCATCTGGTGTGATCGTTGGAATATCCTTTTGGATAAGATCATTAAGCGTAAGCTGCTCATCCCCAAATGCTTTACGCATATTCCAAATATTTACCACTCCATAAAACTTTTTATCCTTATCAACAATTAGTAAATTATCCACTCGTTTATCGCGCATGATTTTTAATGCTTCGGCAAGTCCACGTGAAGGATATGCAGTGACTGGAGGAACCATGAGCTGTTCAATTTCAGGGAGGATGGTGGAGTCTTGTAAACGATCCTCACCAATAAATTGTCGAACAAATTCATTGGCCGGATGCCTTAAAATTTTTTCGGGTTGATCAATTTGAATGATTTCTCCATCTTTCATAATGCAAATTCGATCGGCGATTTTTAATGCCTCATCCATGTCATGGGTGACAAATACGATTGTTTTTTTGATCTCTTGCTGTAGTTTGACTAATTCCTCTTGTAATTGTTCACGACTAATTGGGTCTAATGCGCTAAAAGGTTCATCCATTAATATAATGTCAGGATCGGCAGCTAGTGCACGGATAACACCGATACGCTGTTGTTGACCTCCTGATAATTCATCAGGAAATCGGTCACCTATCTCATTAGGGTCAAGTCCCACCATTTTCATCAATTCCTCTATTTTGTCCTTGTACATGGATTCATCCCATTTTTTTAATTTCGGTACTAATGCAACATTTTCTCTAATCGTCATATGTGGCATTAAACCGATCTGTTGAATCACATAGCCGATTGTGCGCCTGAGTTCAACTGGGTCCTTATTTTTAATGCTTTTACCATTAATAGTGATTTCACCGTTCGTTGGTTCAATGATCCGATTAATCATTTTCATGGTCGTTGTTTTTCCACAACCACTTGGCCCAATTAACACGAGGAGTTCATTTTCTTTAATAGTAAAATTTAAATTATGAATGGCGGTAAAACCACCCTCGTATTGTTTCGATACATTTTTAAATTCGATCAATGCTCATTCTCACCTCCAATAACCTTTTACCCCGTTTTTTAGTGATGAAACATACATTTTTTTCTCCTTTTCACGTAAAAAGCTTTCTATTAGGTTGAAAATGGTTGGAATGATCTAACTTTCCTTCTGATTTTAAACCTGTTATAACCTAAAAATACTATTAAAATCCCATTTATCCCCAAAAAACCAATAATATTTTAGATTATTTTGTATTTTTGTGTTGTAATAGGTTGTAATATGTTGTAGAATTTTTAAAAAATAGAGAATAATTAGAAGGTGGAGAAAATGAAGTCAACAGAATTGGTACAAGTTACTCGTGGAAATATGGTTGAAAGTATACATAAGGGGCATATTGCGGTTGTGGATTATAAAGGGGAGTTACTTAAATATGTAGGGGATCCATACCGGGTTGTGTATGCTCGCTCTTCGATGAAGCCGTTACAGGCCATCCCTCTAGTAGAAACCGGTGTGGCTGATCATTACCAATTTGATGAAGCAGATTTGTCCCTTTGCTGTGCGTCGCATAATGCGGAAAAACAGCATACAGAGCGTGTGATTTCCATTTTAAAAAGAGCAGGATTGGACGACCAAGCGTTGAAATGTGGAACTCATCCGTTAAGAAGAGAAGACGTGTTTAAGGAATTGATTCTTGAAGGAAAAGAGGTAACCCCTCTTTATAATAATTGCTCAGGCAAGCATAGTGGGATGATTGTGACTGCTAAATATATGAATGAGCCAATTGAATCCTATTTAGAATTATCACATCCCGTACAACAACGAATTTTACATGTAGTTAGTGAAATGGCTGATTATCCGGTCGAGAAAATAGAGTTAGGCGTCGATGGCTGTGGCGTACCTGTTCATGGGTTACCACTTGAGCGAATTGCACACGCTTATGCCAAAATGACAAGACCCAATGAATTAGAGGAATCACGTGCCCGTGCAGTAGAAAAGGTTACCTCCGCTATGATGGCAGCTCCAGAGATGGTGGGTGGAACAGACCGCTTCTGTACCAATTTCATGAAAGCCGTTGATGGGAAAATGTTTGGTAAGGCAGGAGCTGAAGGTGTGTATTGTATTGGCGATTTGCAAACGGGAATTGGGATTGCCATTAAGATTGAAGATGGTTTCGGTCGTGCAACAGAGCCTGCAGCTGTTGAGGTGCTGAAACAGCTAGGCCTATTAACAGATAATGAGTTAGAAAAATTACAGCAACATCATCACCCAGTCGTAACGAATGCAAGAAAAGAGAAAGTCGGGGAACTTGTTCCAACCTTTACATTGAAGGATGCCAAGGAACTTTAAATACATGGAGGGATTAATATGAAGAAAAAAGGTTTTGCACTTATAGTTTCAATGATTTGTTTGACTCTTATACTCTTCGGATGTTCGAATTCTTCGAGTTCATCATCTGGGAAAAAAGAGCCTGAAAAAATTGTGAAAAAAGAAGGGAAAGATATCACAATAGCTGTTGCTGCCAATTTTGTTAGCTTGGACCCTCATGATTCCAATGATACGTTAGGACTTTCGGCAGAAAGAATGATGATGGAAGGGTTGCTCGGATTTGATAAAGATATGAAGGTAGTCCCTGTATTAGCAGAAGATTATCAAGTAAATGATCAAGCAACTGAGTTTACTTTTCATTTGAAAAAAGGGGTTAAGTTCCAAGATGGAACCCCATTTAATGCAGAAGCCGTGAAGTACAATATTGATCGTTTAGCGAATCCAGATAATCACTTAAAGCGCTATAGCTTATTTGAATTAGTGAAAGAGACACAAGTTGTAGATGAATACACTGTTAAAGTACTACTAAAGGAACCTTTTGGTGCGATGATAAATAATTTTGCCCATCCATCAGCAGCGATGATTTCCCCTGCGGCATTAAAAAAGTATGGGAAGGATATTGCGAGAAATCCTGTAGGAACTGGTCCATTTAAATTTGAAGAATGGGATCAAAGTGATCATTTAAAACTAGTGAAAAATGAAGACTATTGGAAAGAAGGCTATCCAAAGGTAGATTCAATCACATTTAAGCCTGTACCTGAAAATGGATCCCGTGTCGCGATGCTCCAAACGGGTGAAGCGGATTTTGCTTATCCGATTCCAACAGAGCAAGTAAAATCAATTGATGGAAAGAATGGCATCGTCATTGAAAATGATCCTTCAATTATCGTTTACTACCTATCTATGAATACATTGAAAAAACCATATGATGATGTACGAATCCGTCAAGCAATGAACTATGCAATTAACAAAGATGCATTTATTAAGGTTGTATGGAACGGTCTCGGGGATAAACCTACTTCTGTTCTTGCACCAAAGGTTGCTTTCTCCTCAGAGCAAGAGCCATATAATTTTGACTTAGAAAAAGCTAAGAAGTTAATGAAAGAAGCAGGCGTTGAAGACGGCTTTAAAACAACACTGTGGGTAAGTAATAGTTCAACTTCTGTAAAGTCAGCAGAGTTTCTTCAACAACAATTAGCTCAAATTAATATTAAGGTTGAAGTCGTTCCGATGGAAGCAGGAACTTTATCCGACAAGCTATGGGGACCACAAAAACCAGAAGATGCTGAAGTGGAGCTTTATTATGGTGGTTGGTCACCATCGACAGGTGATGCAGATTGGGGAATTCGCCCGCTCCTTGGAGGACAAGCTGCATACCCACCTTTAAACTATAATGTTTCTTACTACAATAATGAAAAAGTAAATCAAGCATTGAAAGATGCTCTACAAACAGCGGATGAAAGCAAACGTGAAGCAGCTTACAAAGACGCACAAAAATTAATATGGGAAGATGCACCTTGGGTTACATTAGCTGTACCGAAAAACTTAGCTGGAAAGAAAAATTATTTAGACGGGATTTACCTATTACCTGATGGTTCATTAAGTATTAATGAATTAGAAATTAAGCAATAACATGAAAGGGTGTCTCAAAAGAATCATAGATGGGACACCCTAAATTTAATTTAAGAAGGCTTTTTAATCGTATGAAAGCTTGTGGATGAAAAATCAAAAGGGTCAAGTCCTTCTCTTGTAATTACTTGGAGTTTTTCTATTTTTCTTGAAGGTAGGTGTTCTAATGGGGCGTTATTTAACTAAACGGTTGATTACGATTATTCCCATCCTGTTTTTTGTTTCAATCTTTATCTTTTTATTTGTTCATTTAATACCAGGGGATCCAGCGAGATTAGTAGCCGGTCCCGATGCTAGCTATGAAGATATAAAACTAATAAGGAAGGATCTTGGTCTCGATAAACCTTTATATGAACAATATGTTAATTTTATCGGTAATCTATTTCAAGGAGATTTGGGTACTTCCTTAAAAACTAAACAGCCAGTCCTAAAGGAAATCGGGATAAGATTTATGCCTACCTTTTGGCTGACTCTTTGGAGTATGGTATGGGCTGTCATCATTGGTCTGATTATTGGAATTATTTCAGCGAAGAAACGAAATAAATGGCAAGATTATGCAGGAATGTTTGGTGCTGTATCAGGAATATCTCTTCCATCATTCTGGTTAGGATTAATTCTTATTCAATTTTTCTCTGTTAAGCTTGGTTGGTTTCCGACGGGAGGACTGGAATCTTGGAAAAGTTATATTCTTCCTTCACTCACCCTAGGGACGAGCGTAGCAGCTGTCATTGCTCGATTCTCACGCTCATCGGTTATGGACGTATTGAAGGAAGATTATATTCGAACCGGTCGTGCAAAGGGTTTAACTGAGGGGAAGGTTATTCAAAGGCATGCATTGAAAAATGCATTGATTCCAGTTGTTACGATGACAGGTTTACAATTCGGATTCCTACTAGGGGGTTCTGTTGTTATTGAAACAGTGTTTAGTTGGCCGGGTCTTGGGCGACTATTAATTGATTCAGTAAGTTTTCGCGATTATCCAGTCATTCAAGCTGAAATGCTCTTGTTTTCTCTTGAATTTATATTAATTAACTTAATTGTCGATGTTCTATACGGCTTTTTAAATCCACAAATAAGATATTAGTAGAGAGGTTGGTGAAGAAGAATGCCTGAACTAGAAGGAAAAACAAATGTTAGTTTCCAAGCGGTAGACCATGCGATGAAACGATCAAAGTCAACTCCGTTTTCAGAGTTTTGGAGAAAGTTTAAAAAGCAGCGATTAGCATTTATTTCTGCCATCTTTATCGCAATTTTGCTAGTCTTAACCGTTATTGGTCCATATATCACTCCTTATGACATAGCAGAGCCAGATTATAACCATGTACTTGAAGGACCATCTGTTCAACACTGGGCAGGAACTGATCCTTATGGTCGTGACATCTTTAGTAGAATTATTGCAGGAACAAGGATTTCTCTTTTTGTTGGCTTGTTTTCTGTCATGATTGGTGCAGTTGTTGGAACTTTTTTAGGGCTGATTAGTGGATTTTATGGTAAATGGATTGATGGTATTATTATGAGATTTTGTGATCTATTATTTGCTTTTCCTGGTATCTTACTAGCAATTGGAATTATTGCAATACTAGGACCAGGTCTTGAAAATGTCATTATTGCCGTAGCAATTTTTGGCGTCCCTACATTTGCGAGAATTGTTCGTTCAAGTACATTATCGATTAAATCATCCCTTTATGTTGAGGCGACTCGTTCCATCGGCGCTAAACCACGTCGTATTATATGGAAGCATATTTTTCCAGGAACGATCACAAGTATCATTGTCAATTTTTCTATGAAAATCGGGAGTGCAATTTTAACAGCGGCGAGCTTAAGCTTTCTAGGCTTAGGTGCACAACCTCCATCACCGGAATGGGGAGCAATGCTTAGTGGAGGGCGAGATTATTTAAATATGGCTCCACATATTACATTATTTCCTGGTATTGCAATCTTCTTGACGGTATTAGCTTTCAATCTATTGGGAGATGGATTGCGTGATGCGCTTGATCCAAAAATAAAAGATTAAGAGGAGGTGTAAATATGGAAAAAGAACTATTGAAAATAAATGATTTACAAACCCATTTTTTTAGTGATAAAGGTGTTGTTAAAGCGGTTGATGGTGTAACGATCACTGTGAATAAAGGAGAAACCGTTGGGATTGTTGGGGAGTCGGGATGTGGAAAAAGTGTAACATCCTTATCGATTATGCGCCTATTGAAAGATACCCCTGGAAAAATTGTTGGTGGTAGCATCCAATTTGAAGGGAAGGATTTAATCCAATTGCCGGAAAAAAGTATGCGATCGATTCGGGGAAATGAGATTGCGATGATCTTTCAAGAACCAATGACCTCTCTTAATCCTGTATACAAGATTGGTAGACAACTAGTAGAGTCTATTCGATTACATATGAAAAAGGATGCAAATGAAGCAAAAGAGCATGCGATCAAAATGCTTGAACTTGTTGGAATTCCAAGAGCTCGAGAAATTATGAAGGAATATCCTCATCAATTATCTGGAGGAATGCGCCAGCGGGTCATGATTGCGATGGCAATGTCCTGTAATCCGAAATTATTAATTGCAGATGAACCGACGACAGCGTTAGACGTAACGATTCAAGCACAAATTCTGGACTTAATGCGAAAATTAAGAGAGGAAAGTGATTCATCCATCTTATTAATTACCCATGATCTTGGTGTAGTAGCAGAAATGTGTGATCGAGTCGTGATTATGTACGCAGGTAAAGTGGTTGAGGAGTCTGATGTGAATACCATCTTTGAAAATCCGAAGCATCCTTATACAAAAGGATTATTAGAATCAATTCCTAAGCTAGGTGTGAAGATTGATCGCTTGCAATCTATTAAAGGAAATGTACCTGCTCCTGAACAAATGCCAAAAGGATGCAAATTTGCCCCGCGTTGTCCATTTGTCATGGATCAATGCTGGGAGAGAGAACCACAGCTGCAATCGGTGAATGCAAATCACACAACAAGATGCTGGCTTCATCAAAAGGAGGGGGCACAATGAGTACACTCGTCGAAGTGAAAAATTTAAAAAAACATTTCCCTATTAGTAAACGGATTTTTTCCAAGAAAACATCTGTCGTTAAAGCGGTTGATGGGTTAACCTTTACGATTGAAAAAGGGGAAACATTGGGACTTGTAGGTGAAAGTGGTTGTGGAAAATCAACGACTGGACGAATGATTATGCGTTTGATTGAGCCAACGGAAGGACAAGTGTTCTTTAATGGGCAAGATATCACCTCCTTTTCTGAAGATAAGTTACGCAAGTTTCGTAAGGAATTTCAAATGATATTCCAAGATCCATTTGCATCACTGAACCCACGGATGAAAATTGGAGATATTATCGAGGAACCACTGATTGTTCATGGGGTGGAAAAGGAAGAGCGTAAGCAGAGGGTTGAAAGTTTATTAGACGTTGTCGGATTAACGCCTTTTCATGCAGATCGTTTTCCCCATGAATTTAGTGGTGGGCAAAGACAGAGAATTGGTATTGCTAGAGCATTAGCGGTAAATCCGCAATTAATTGTTGCAGATGAACCCGTATCTGCACTCGATGTGTCGATTCAATCACAAATCTTAAATCTATTAAAGGATTTGCAGAAAGAATTTGGCTTGACCTATTTATTTATCTCTCATGATTTAAGTGTTGTTGAACATATAAGTGATCGAGTAGGAGTAATGTATCTAGGTAGAATGGTTGAATTGGCAGATAAAGATTCTTTATATAAGGAACCATTACATCCATATACAAAGGCGTTATTATCGGCAGTTCCTGTCCCAGATCCAAAGGTAAAAAGGGAAAGAATTGTACTCAAGGGAGATCTACCAAGTCCATCAAATCCTCCTTCTGGTTGTACATTTCATACGCGATGCCCATTTGCAACAGAGGAATGTAAAGTAAAAGTGCCAGAGTGGAAGGAAGTGAGAGAAAAGCACTATGTTTCGTGCCATTTATATTAGATAATAGAGAGAAATAAACTATTAAATGGTAGGACGGTGTTATCATGTCTGAATCGAAACTGCATATTATCTCCATTCAGGAGAGATATTTAGCTACAATTACAAAGCAGTTGAAAGAAGTATTCCGAGATTTGATCCAGTTATCGCCGACAACGATTAAAGATTTACAAAACAACACGATTGAACCAGGAGATGTAGTGATCTTATCTAGTGATATTCTGATGGGTTTTGCATTACAGTTTATTCCAGAGGGATGTCAATATATTATTGCTAAGCGCGAAATTAATTATGCAAATATGAAGGAAGTAATTGAATTACCTCCAGGGAGAAAGATCCTTGTCGTTAATGATACGTTGATTAATACGAATGAAACGGTTAACTCATTAAGAGAGACGTTTTCTGAGCATCAATATTTTGCCTATGATCCATCTCAACCGATACCGGAATTTATAGATTACATTATTACACCTGATGAAACGCATCTTTTACCAGGTGGGTTAGGTAAAGTTATTGATATTGGTATGCGTTTATTGGATATTGAAGTATTTCTTGAAGTAGCTAAGCTTCTTGATTTATCCATTGATTCAATCACATTAAATAAGCGTTATATGAAATCATTAATTTCGTTGTCAAAGAGTTATTCATCTACTCAGTTAAATGATCAAAAGAAAATTGTAAAGGATGTACGAGATACGGCTGGATATCATTTTTCTGATATGATCGCTCGAAGCAGTAAGATGCAGATCGCATTAGAACAAGCAAAGATATATGCTCAACTCGATCAACCAATTCATTTATACGGTGAAGCTGGGACAGGGAAAAAAATGCTTGCACAAGCTATTCATAATGCCTCTAAACAACATTCTGGTCCCTTTGTTGTCATCAACTGTGCTTTTCGGACGCATGATTTATTAGAGAAGGATTTGTTTGGAGTTGAGAATGGTACAGATATAACGATCGGGGTTATTGAAATGGCGCAAGGCGGAACCCTATATATTGAATCAGTCAATGAGCTTCCTGTTTTTTTACAAAAACGTCTTTTACAAGTTATCCATTCAAATAAATTAGAGCGGAAGAATGGAAAGAATTTAATTGATGTAAATGTGAGAATCATAACAAGTAGTCTATATTCATTGGAAGAGATGCAAGGGGAAGGGTATTTTGAGCAAGAAAAACATGTTATTCTAACTCCGTATTCCATCTATATGCCAAGTTTGCTGGAAAGAATTGAAGATATTGATGATTTAATTGTAGATATAAAAACAAGATTACATCGTAAGGATTTGTCATTTACCGAAGAGGTAATGCAGCGTCTGAAAACATATAAATGGAAAGGAAATATTAAGGAGTTATATAATACAGTTTCTTATTTATCTTTCCTAGATCAATCCCTTATAGAAACTCATATGCTGCCTTTATATTTAAAAGAAGAAAAGGAAAGCTACCATTCGGAACAGGATGTACAAGAAATAAATATGGGAAAAATCATTGAGAAAATTGAAGAACATGGTTTTTTAGAAGAAAGTATTTCGATTTTAAAGGTTTTTCAAGAAGGGAAGCAGGAACGAGAATCATTTGGACGTACAAAGCTTAAAGCTAGATTAATAGAAAAAGACATCGATTTAACAGAGCAACAGCTACGCATGAGATTGGAAGTATTGCAGGAACTCAAACTATTAAATGTACGACAAGGTCGTGCGGGTACAACGATTTCGAGATTAGGTGAACGGTTCTTAGCAAATTATGAAAAACAGGTGATATAAATATGAAACTATATATTTCAGCGGACATTGAAGGGGTTGCAGGAGTCGTACATAGTGAACATACCACTCGCGATGGTAAAGAACATGATAGGGCTAGATCGTTAATGACGGAGGAAGTCAATGCTTGTGTCCGTGGAGCACTGGAAGCAGGTGTGACAGAAATAGTTGTTAATGATTCACATGGTACCATGCGAAATCTCATACCGGAGCAATTACATCCAGAAGCGGAGTTAATTTCAGGTTCTCCCAAAAAATTAGCCATGGTAGAAGGCTTAGATGAAACATATGATGGCGCTGTTTTTTTAGGTTATCACACAAAAAAAGGGGACTTTGGTTTACTGAATCATACGTTCAATGGAAAAGTGGTTCGCTCGATCAAAGTCAATGGAAAAGAATATGGAGAATTTGGCTTAAATGCATTAGTAGCTGGTTTTTTCAATGTCCCAGTTATTTGCGTCTCAGGTTGTGATCGTTTAGAAGGGGAAGCACGTGAGTTAATTCCTTCTATTTACACAGCAACCGTTAAACAAACGATAAATCAGTTTACTGCAAAAAGCGTCCATCCTAAAAAGGCCCAGGAAATGATCCAAGCACAAACAAAAGCTGCATGGGAGAATCGAAAGAATATCCCGCCATTTAAAATCGATGGTCCTGTAGTCATTGAGATGTCCTTCAATACAACTGGTTTTGCCGAAAATGCTGCAATTCTACCGATCGTTGAACAAATTGATCCATCCACTGTCACGTTTGAAGCGAAAAATATGATCGATGGTTATCGTTTTATTCGAAGCTTGATTATGATAGCGAGTTAGTGTTAGGTAGATGTACAAGGGGGAATTTATCCCCCTTATTTAATAAAGGCTGTTTTCTTAAACATTGTTGCTAAGTAAAGTTTTAACGAATACCTATCGGCTAAAGATTGCTACACCTTTGTGTTTATTGCATGCTTGTTCTTACCTTTTCGGGAATCATCACGACTTCGGTTTTTAAATCAATAGGTTTAAACGATTCATCAATGCATTCCTGCCAATAGTGTAAATGCTTTTTATCTATCCAATTCTCTGATTCCTCTACTGCTTGCCCGCCTTCACCTTGAATGGAGTACCAATATAAATATTCATCGCCGTTTAGATTTTCTCTGAAAATTGTTTCTACATACATTTTTTCATCTTCTAATGTAATCAGAACATCTTTCATATGTTCATTTAAAAATCTTAACCATTCATTCACCTGTTCTGATTTCCCTTTCTTCACCCTAAATCTTGTTAATTCAACGTTCATGTTATCCCATCCAAGTATTTTTTCTGTTCATTACTGCAATATACTATTTTATTTTAACAGAAAATTCAAATACTAGTAGAACGGTTACTTAACTATTTTCTTGTAAATGGATTTGGGACAACAGAACCGACCCTCTGTCCCGTTTGGATTTAAAGTAGGTGAATAAATAGCATCCGAGGATGACAATCGCGCTGCCTACTCCTTGCATCCATGTTAGTTTCTCATCTAAAAATAGATAGGCAAGGATTGCTGTGAATATGGGATTGAAATTTAAGAAATTTCCGGACGTGGTGGCTCCTAATTTTTTGACACCGATATTCCAAAATAACATGCATAGTACAGTAGAAACTACACCGGTATATAATATAGAAGAAATAAATGAACCGTTAATAGTAGTTACTGTAAAATCAACTAAATTAAATGGGAGAAGAACAAGAAGTCCAAATACTCCAGAGTAAAAGGTAGACATTAGCGGAGATGTCTTCGTTGAAGCCCATTTACTGCAAACTGAGTAAATACCCCAAATACATACTGCTAATAACATCCACCCATCCCCTTTATTAAAATGAAGTGAAAGCAGGAAGTGAAGCTTTCCTTTTGAAAGTACAAGGAGCACACCAAAGAAGGAAAGAATCATGGATAATAACTGAATCAAATTCATTCTTTCTCTTAAAAAAATAAATGAAAATATAGCTATAGATATGGCATTTAAGGTCGAAATGATGCCTACATTGGTAGCGGATGTTTGTTCCAGTGCCCAAAATTGAAAGAGATTAAATAGAACCACTCCTGTTAATCCCATTAGAAAAAGCGGAAGGATGGCATTTTTAGGTGGTAATAGTCTTTTTTCTTTCCACCATACAATTGGTAATAAGCAAATGACAGCGATAAGCCATCTTAAACTGGTTAACGTCATTGGTGAAGCGTGGCCAACTAAGAATTTTCCTACAACAAAGTTCCCTCCCCATAAGCAGCTAGTCAATAATAGGAGCAAAAAATAAAAAATTGGCATTTTTCCACATTCCTTTTTAGATAAATGATTATTAATAATCTTAGCATCAATCTTTTGTTATCAGTATAAAATTTTGTTGAATTGATTAAATATGAAATATAATTAAATTAATAAAGATTATTATGAAATAATCTTCAAAATAAATGTCTAAAGTATGCTGGTTTTTGAATAATCGTAAGGGAGTGTGTAGGTGTGGAATCAATTGTAAGCAAAATATTAGATAGGGTTGATCTTCGGATATTGGATTTACTGCAAAAAGAGGAGCAAATAAGCAATGCTGAACTAGCGAGGTGTGTGAATCTATCACCGCCTGCAACACATGCGAGGGTAAAAAGGTTAGAAAGTGAAGGATTTATTGATCGTCATGTAGCAATTTTGAATCAGGAAAAGCTTGGTTTTGATTTATTATGTTTTATTTTTATCAGTACGAATATTCATCAGGCTGAAAAGTTGGAATGCCTAGAGAAGGAATTGAAAGAAATGCCTGAGGTACTCGAGTGCTATTGTCTAACAGGAGAGTATGATTATTTATTGAAAGTAGCAAATAAAGATCGAAGGGATTTAGAAAGCTTTATACGCAAACTTAATCTATTAGGAATTACGAAAATACAAACGAGCTTAGCGTTAAGAGAAATTAAATATTCAACAGTCTTACCGATCATTACAGATACTGATGGTAACTAGGTGAAAATAGAGATGCTGTCTATAAGAAGAAACTTTCTTAACAGGCAGCATCTTTAACCATATGTAAGCTTTAGTAATACAGATGAATAAAATTATTTAATTCTATATGTGGAACGTTCCCTTACTAAAATAAAAAAGTGAATAAGGCTATTTCGAGCCCGTTCCTGCTGCTTTTTGAAAGTGTTATAGGAGCAATTGATTTCCATTGTTAGGCCGTTTTTAAATAAAATTTGAGGGTGTTTGGCTTTGCGCAGTAATTTTTCAATGTGGTCTGGAAAGATCCATTTACAATCATAATCTTTAGGAGACTTTGTAGGAATAGCATAAATCATTTCTATAGGGCAAATAACTAACGGTGTTTTTTTTTCGTAGGAAAATGCTTTACGTACCGCATTAATTCTTCCGTTATAATCGGTACATCTTAATTCGCAAGCTTGGTCAAGTAATTCCTGATTCGTTCGACCAGTGTAGTACATTCCGTTAACATCGTAAATTCTCGAGTTATACTCTGGATGATATACGGCTTCAAGCCCCATGGTTGTTAATGAGATTTGATAGTCTTTTACATATTTCATCCCCATAATCCTCCTTTTTTTAATCTAAGTCTATCATACTATAATATTCCAAAATAATCCATATTTTTATTAAAATTTTCATAATTTTATAATAAATATAAATTTTTGTCATTTTAAAGGTTTAAATAGTGAATAATGTTCGTTTGTTTGGTTGAAACACTGTGTTTCAAAGAAAAATATGTCTAAAACGTATTTTTGTGTTCCTAGATATAAAGATAGGCTCTAACTATGATGGAACCAACCCGGGAATACATGGAAAGGCGCGCTAATCCAGAAAGGTTTCCAAGTGGAAAGATTTCAGGAACTGATGGAGGAGTATTCACCAATGATCTATCAAATTATACATTCATTGCATATTTATAAAAATCATGATGAATTCTATCAAATTGGCCAGATTGCTTTATGGGAAGCAAGTAAGCAGTTTGATGAAACAAAAGGAGCTTTTTTAAGTTATGCCTATGCGACTATTAAAGGGCGCATTTTAACAGAAATAACTAAACAAAAAAGACAAGAGGAGAGAAATATATATCCCAAGGAAGAATTCTGGGAAATTCAAGCTTCACCATTATCAAGGAAGCCATTAGAGCTTGCTGATCTCCTTTTCTATTGTAAGGGGCTTTCTCCTAAACAGCAAAAGTGGGTGATAGGAACTTTTTATTATGGAAAAAGCTTAAGCGAAATTGCTAAAGAAGAAAAGGTATCTGAATCAGCGGTAAAAAAGTGGAAAAAAGGAGCGATGGATAAAATAAAAATAAATATTGGATGTTAAAGTGGGTAAGGAAAGACTCATGTGATAAGTATCCTTTAAGTACTGAAGTATTGGAACGTTGATGGTCACGAGCCCTACGGATTAAAGCTATATTTGAAAATAACAAATAAAAAAAGTATAGAAGGTGCTATTACCTTTTATACTTTTTTGCTAGCCAAACAAGTATGAGCAGAAATGGAATATACAAATAATTAATCAGAAATCCTGCTTTTCCGAAGACATAATTGAGATGCTCAATCTGATAACGTGTTTTAAAGAATGGGACAACAATTAAAGGGATGAGAGAAAGAATAATCACTCCCTTTCTTTGTGAAAGGTTAAACGTTTGTTTTAGTAATCGGCTTCCACACCAAAGGGCAAGAGCTGTGTTAGGGAGTATAATCAGGCACCAATTAGCGATCCCAATGTATTCAAAGCGTTCAACAACGGGTAAATGGACAATTTTCCAAGTTGATAATGAAGCCCAAATATATTTTAGTAGTTGCGCTTCGTTATAATAGGCGAAAGAAAGAATCGCTGTATATAAAAATAATAGAAGCGATGTCGTTAGTGCGAGAAACGCCCATTTTTTCGATTTATTATGATCTTTAATAAAAGGACTGTAGATTAGAAAGGATTCAAAGCCAATATAGGTGAGTGACATTTGATGACCTGCAAGAATAATTTCCTTTACTGAATGATCGAATAATGGCAAAAAATTGCGGAAATTCGCGTACGGAAGTGTAAAACTAAACAGTATAATTAAATAGGATGGAAGTACGACACTAAAAAACATCATGCCTACTACTGTTCTAAAACCGCCAAACACGATATACACACAGAGCGATAAATAGATAAAGGTAAAAATAAACACATTTAAATCATTAAAAACCCATACTTGAATGATTTCGGAATACGAACGTAAGATGGTTGTCGTATATAGTATAAAATAAAAAACAAAAAGAAGATTACAAGCACCACCTAACCATTTTCCAAATACAAATTGATGGGTTCCCGCCAGATCTGTTTCACCAAATGCTAAAATTTTATAAATGATCCACATAACTAACATGGTCATAATCCCTGCAAAAATAACGGACATCCATGAATCATAACCAGCGATTTTTGCAATGGCTCTTTGAAACCCTAATATCCCAATTCCGAATTGCATGCCATGTATCGTAAAAAACACAAGTGAAGGCGATACTTTACGATTTTCTGGAACAGTCTGCATTTTAAGTCCCCCAATAATAATTGGAAATAACGAGATAGGTTAATGTCTTTTTTCGATTAAACATCAAATATAAAAGAGATTATTCCACTCAAATAACCATTCATTTTTTCCACATAGTGATAATATCTCCAAAAATAATAAAAAAAAACAAAGGGACGGTTCTTTTGCTTCCTTCAATTAAGAGGAAACAAGAGAACCGTCCCTTTGTTTAATTATTTTAATGACCAACATGTCCTTTGGTAGGATTAGTTATTTCGAACCCTTCCTCTGGTACATAGAAAAATTGAATCCAAACTCCATCGAGAAATTCTTCGTCTCTTTTATCTAACAGAATTTTAATTCCTTTATCTGTTTCAACAATTTCGTCATGTTCAGTTGGATGATCAAATTGTAGTGCATAGTGCGCGTGATTTCCATGATTCTCTGTGATTATCACGCGAATCATTTTTCCTTCAGATTCTTCATCATTTAGCATCTTATTAAGAATCTTTGCTGCGTTGCGATTAATTTTTACTTTCATAAATGAGTACCTCAATTCACTTTTCTTAATGTAGGGATTAAAAGTGTAGCTCCCTTTTATTTGATAACAGTCTACCACAAATATAGGAAAGATAAACGAAAGGAGCTTATCATTGATTTTGAGCACTGTATTAATTGATGGGAAAGGTTTAATACATATAATAAGCATATGTAGAATTGTTGGGCAACTTTGCTTTTCTTCTTTATAATTCTCTAATATATTTATTTTGACAAAGTTCTATGTAAACTAGGGGATTACATATCTTTTTAAAATTGATATCAGTTATTATGAATAAATATGTTGACTTTTAAATAATAATATCTTAATATAATAAAGTCTTCTTTAAAGACGGTTAGCAAGTCAAATAAAACGATAAAAAAGTGTTGACAAAAATTCTGATTTCTAATAAAATTTATAAATGTCGCTGTTGCGATATTGAAAAAATAATTAAAAAAAGTTATTGACACTTTAAATATGTGATGTTATAATATAAAACGTCGCAAAAATAGTTCTTTGAAAACTAAACAAACAAAAACGTCAATGAATTACTTTTATAAGAGCTATATCAAACATCTTTTTGGAGAGTTTGATCCTGGCTCAGGACGAACGCTGGCGGCGTGCCTAATACATGCAAGTCGAGCGAATCTGATGGGAGCTTGCTCCCTGATGATTAGCGGCGGACGGGTGAGTAACACGTGGGTAACCTGCCTGTAAGACTGGGATAACTCCGGGAAACCGGGGCTAATACCGGATAACTTTTTTCTTCGCATGAGGGAGAATTGAAAGATGGCCTCGGCTATCACTTACAGATGGACCCGCGGCGCATTAGCTAGTTGGTGAGGTAACGGCTCACCAAGGCGACGATGCGTAGCCGACTTGAGAGGGTGATCGGCCACACTGGGACTGAGACACGGCCCAGACTCCTACGGGAGGCAGCAGTAGGGAATCTTCCGCAATGGACGAAAGTCTGACGGAGCAACGCCGCGTGAGTGATGAAGGTTTTCGGATCGTAAAACTCTGTTGTTAGGGAAGAACAAGTATCGTTCGAATAGGGCGGTACCTTGACGGTACCTAACCAGAAAGCCACGGCTAACTACGTGCCAGCAGCCGCGGTAATACGTAGGTGGCAAGCGTTGTCCGGAATTATTGGGCGTAAAGCGCGCGCAGGCGGTTTCTTAAGTCTGATGTGAAATCTTGCGGCTCAACCGCAAGCGGCCATTGGAAACTGGGAGACTTGAGTGCAGAAGAGGAGAGTGGAATTCCACGTGTAGCGGTGAAATGCGTAGAGATGTGGAGGAACACCAGTGGCGAAGGCGACTCTCTGGTCTGTAACTGACGCTGAGGCGCGAAAGCGTGGGGAGCGAACAGGATTAGATACCCTGGTAGTCCACGCCGTAAACGATGAGTGCTAAGTGTTAGAGGGTTTCCGCCCTTTAGTGCTGCAGCTAACGCATTAAGCACTCCGCCTGGGGAGTACGGCCGCAAGGCTGAAACTCAAAGGAATTGACGGGGGCCCGCACAAGCGGTGGAGCATGTGGTTTAATTCGAAGCAACGCGAAGAACCTTACCAGGTCTTGACATCCTCTTGACCTCCCTAGAGATAGGGATTTCCCTTCGGGGACAGGAGTGACAGGTGGTGCATGGTTGTCGTCAGCTCGTGTCGTGAGATGTTGGGTTAAGTCCCGCAACGAGCGCAACCCTTGACCTTAGTTGCCAGCATTCAGTTGGGCACTCTAAGGTGACTGCCGGTGACAAACCGGAGGAAGGTGGGGATGACGTCAAATCATCATGCCCCTTATGACCTGGGCTACACACGTGCTACAATGGATGGTACAAAGGGCTGCAAGACCGCGAGGTTTAGCCAATCCCATAAAACCATTCTCAGTTCGGATTGTAGGCTGCAACTCGCCTACATGAAGCCGGAATCGCTAGTAATCGCGGATCAGCATGCCGCGGTGAATACGTTCCCGGGCCTTGTACACACCGCCCGTCACACCACGAGAGTTTGTAACACCCGAAGTCGGTGAGGTAACCTTTTGGAGCCAGCCGCCGAAGGTGGGACAGATGATTGGGGTGAAGTCGTAACAAGGTAGCCGTATCGGAAGGTGCGGCTGGATCACCTCCTTTCTAAGGAATATGGAAAAGCGGAGGCGACTGTTCAGTCCCTGCAAAAAATGTTCTTCCGACGAAAAGTCGATAGACTTTGAAGGAGGAAGGTTATTTTTCTGCGAGGGACTAGGAGCCGGAGCTAGATATGGAAAACCACTTACGTGGTTAAGACGTTTTCTGTTTGTTTAGTTTTGAGAGAATTATCTCTCACTTGATATTATTTTCATATCATTAAATATTAATTGCTCCTGCGGCAATGCATATTCGAGGATGATTAGGTTCACCTCGGAGCAAGGCAGCACGAAGCGAACGCTCTGATGATTAATCATGATGTGATTGAAATCAGTAGCCTTGTTCTTTGAAAACTAGATATATAAGAAGTAACCAAGTAATAACCGAGAATCGCCACTTTATGGATGAATCCATTAAGTAGTTTTAAATAACCTTTTAGGTTAAGTTAGTAAGGGCGCACGGTGAATGCCTTGGCACTAGGAGCCGATGAAGGACGGGACTAACACCGATATGCTTCGGGGAGCTGTAAGCGAGCTTTGATCCGGAGATTTCCGAATGGGGGAACCCACTGCCCGTAATGGGGTAGTATCCTTACTTGAATACATAGAGTAAGGAAGGCAGACCCGGGGAACTGAAACATCTAAGTACCCGGAGGAAGAGAAAGCAATTGCGATTTCCTGAGTAGCGGCGAGCGAAACGGAAGAAGCCCAAACCAAGAGGCTTGCCTCTTGGGGTTGTAGGACACTCTATACGGAGTTACAAAGGAACGGAGTAAATGAAGAGGTCTGGAAAGGCCCGTCAAAGAAGGTAACAACCCTGTAGTTGAAACTTCGTTCCCTCCAGAGTGGATCCTGAGTACGGCGGGACACGTGAAATCCCGTCGGAAGCAGGGAGGACCATCTCCCAAGGCTAAATACTCCCTAGTGACCGATAGTGAACCAGTACCGTGAGGGAAAGGTGAAAAGCACCCCGGGAGGGGAGTGAAAGAGAACCTGAAACCGTGTGCCTACAAGTAGTTAGAGCTCTGTGCGTATTTTCCTTCGGAAAAACGCCGAGTGATAGCGTGCCTTTTGTAGAATGAACCGGCGAGTTACGATTTCATGCAAGGTTAAGCTGAAGAGGCGGAGCCGCAGCGAAAGCGAGTCTGAATAGGGCGATAGAGTATGAGGTCGTAGACCCGAAACCAGGTGATCTACCCATGTCCAGGGTGAAGGTAAGGTAACACTTACTGGAGGCCCGAACCCACGCACGTTGAAAAGTGCGGGGATGAGGTGTGGGTAGCGGAGAAATTCCAATCGAACTTGGAGATAGCTGGTTCTCTCCGAAATAGCTTTAGGGCTAGCCTTAAGGTAAGAGTCTTGGAGGTAGAGCACTGTTTGGACTAGGGGCCCTCATCGGGTTACCGAATTCAGACAAACTCCGAATGCCAATGACTTATCCTTAGGAGTCAGACTGCGAGTGATAAGATCCGTAGTCAAGAGGGAAACAGCCCAGACCACCAGCTAAGGTCCCAAAGTATACGTTAAGTGGAAAAGGATGTGGAGTTGCTTAGACAACCAGGATGTTGGCTTAGAAGCAGCCACCATTTAAAGAGTGCGTAATAGCTCACTGGTCGAGTGACTCTGCGCCGAAAATGTACCGGGGCTAAACGTATCACCGAAGCTGTGGATGGACACCAATGCATCTTTTCCTTCGGAAAAATGCTGGATGTCCGTGGTAGGAGAGCGTTCTAAGGGCTGCGAAGCTAGACCGTAAGGACTGGTGGAGCGCTTAGAAGTGAGAATGCCGGTATGAGTAGCGAAAGAAGGGTGAGAATCCCTTCCACCGAATGCCTAAGGTTTCCTGAGGAAGGCTCGTCCGCTCAGGGTTAGTCGGGACCTAAGCCGAGGCCGAAAGGCGTAGGCGATGGACAACAGGTTGATATTCCTGTACCACCTCTTCACCGTTTGAACGATGGGGGGACGCAGGAGGATAGGGTAAGCGCACTGCTGGAATAGTGCGTCCAAGCAGTTAGAGGGGTGACGAGGCAAATCCCGTCACCATGTACCTTGAGCTGTGATGGCGAGGGAAATTTAGTACCGAAGTTCCTGATTCCACACTGCCTAGAAAATCCTCTAGTGAGGTGAAAGGTGCCCGTACCGCAAACCGACACAGGTAGGCGAGGAGAGAATCCTAAGGTGAGCGAGAGAACTCTCGTTAAGGAACTCGGCAAAATGACCCCGTAACTTCGGGAGAAGGGGTGCTCTGTTAGGGTGCAAGCCCGAGAGAGCCGCAGTGAATAGGCCCAGGCGACTGTTTAGCAAAAACACAGGTCTCTGCGAAGCCGTAAGGCGAAGTATAGGGGCTGACGCCTGCCCGGTGCTGGAAGGTTAAGAGGAGAGGTTAGTCGCAAGACGAAGCTTTGAATTGAAGCCCCAGTAAACGGCGGCCGTAACTATAACGGTCCTAAGGTAGCGAAATTCCTTGTCAGGTAAGTTCTGACCCGCACGAAAGGCGCAACGATCTGGGCACTGTCTCAACGAGAGACTCGGTGAAATTATAGTACCTGTGAAGATGCAGGTTACCCGCGACAGGACGGAAAGACCCCGTGGAGCTTTACTGCAGCTTGATATTGAATTTTGGTACAGCTTGTACAGGATAGGTAGGAGCCTTTGAAACCGGAGCGCCAGCTTCGGTGGAGGCATCGGTGGGATACTACCCTGGCTGTATTGAAATTCTAACCCGCACCCCTGAATCGGGGTGGGAGACAGTGTCAGGCAGGCAGTTTGACTGGGGCGGTCGCCTCCTAAAAGGTAACGGAGGCGCCCAAAGGTTCCCTCAGAATGGTTGGAAATCATTCGCAGAGTGTAAAGGCACAAGGGAGCTTGACTGCGAGACCTACAAGTCGAGCAGGGACGAAAGTCGGGCTTAGTGATCCGGTGGTTCCGCATGGAAGGGCCATCGCTCAACGGATAAAAGCTACCCCGGGGATAACAGGCTTATCTCCCCCAAGAGTCCACATCGACGGGGAGGTTTGGCACCTCGATGTCGGCTCATCGCATCCTGGGGCTGTAGTCGGTCCCAAGGGTTGGGCTGTTCGCCCATTAAAGCGGTACGCGAGCTGGGTTCAGAACGTCGTGAGACAGTTCGGTCCCTATCCGTCGTGGGCGTAGGAAATTTGAGAGGAGCTGTCCTTAGTACGAGAGGACCGGGATGGACGCACCGCTGGTGTACCAGTTGTCTTGCCAAAGGCATCGCTGGGTAGCTATGTGCGGAAGGGATAAGTGCTGAAAGCATCTAAGCATGAAGCCCCCCTCAAGATGAGATTTCCCTTAGTTTATCTAAATAAGATCCCTGAAAGATGATCAGGTTGATAGGTTCGAGGTGGAAGTGTGGCGACACATGGAGCTGACGAATACTAATAGATCGAAGACTTAACCAAATAGATTTAAGGTTATTACACTTCTTTATATATCTAGTTTTGAGGGAATAAACCCTTAACAACATATAGTCTGGTAATTATGGCAAGAAGGTCACACCCGTTCCCATCCCGAACACGGAAGTTAAGCTTCTTAGCGCCGATGGTAGTTGGGGGCTCTCCCCCTGCAAGAGTAGGACGTTGCCAGGCTACGCCCCTAAGGTGGGGCTATTATTTTGCTTCACTATATTAACAAAATATTCCTATGTGGCCCGTTGGTCAAGCGGTTAAGACACCGCCCTTTCACGGCGGTAACACGGGTTCGAATCCCGTACGGGTCACCATTTTATATATTATACATATTGGAGGATTAGCTCAGCTGGGAGAGCACCTGCCTTACAAGCAGGGGGTCGGCGGTTCGATCCCGTCATCCTCCACCATATATAATAACGGCCTAGCTCAATTGGTAGAGCACGACCGAATAAACGACTTTGAAATACATCAGCGTACGGCTTGAGCTGCTGCTTGAATAAGCAAACTGAAAGCTGGACGACCATAGCACCTAAACCTCTGTTAGGGGATAATATTTATAAATGCCGGCCTAGCTCAATTGGTAGAGCAACTGACTTGTAATCAGTAGGTTGGGGGTTCAAGTCCTCTGGCCGGCACCACTCAGGTCATTACGAGCCATTAGCTCAGTTGGTAGAGCACGATCGAGTACGCTACGAAGAGTAACATCAGCGTACCAATCGAGATACAGCTTGAATAATCTTGCTGAGATTGGGACGTCGTAGATGCATTTATATTTGAAGTACATGCTTACACTATTAATTATATTCATTACGAGCCATTAGCTCAGTTGGTAGAGCATCTGACTTTTAATCAGAGGGTCGAAGGTTCGAGTCCTTCATGGCTCATTTATATTCGCAAGGTTTTGAATTAACAAAGGTACTTTTTGCGGAAGTAGTTCAGTGGTAGAACACCACCTTGCCAAGGTGGGGGTCGCGGGTTCGAATCCCGTCTTCCGCTCCAAATACCCTTGCCGGGGTGGCGGAACTGGCAGACGCACAGGACTTAAAATCCTGCGGTAGGTGACTACCGTACCGGTTCGATTCCGGTCCTCGGCACTAGAAATTTTTACGAAGTAAAAGATTTAAGGATTTTTGCAAAGCAAAAGATCCTTCCATAAAATATCTTACGATATAATGTATGCGCCCGTAGCTCAATTGGATAGAGCGTTTGACTACGGATCAAAAGGTTAGGGGTTCGACTCCTCTCGGGCGCGCCATTTAAAACCAAACATTATATGGGGCCTTAGCTCAGCTGGGAGAGCGCCTGCTTTGCACGCAGGAGGTCAGCGGTTCGATCCCGCTAGGCTCCACTTTCGGAGGAATACCCAAGTCTGGCTGAAGGGATCGGTCTTGAAAACCGACAGGCGGGTTACACCGCGCGGGGGTTCGAATCCCTCTTCCTCCGCCATTAATTTATGTTAATAATAAATGGTCCGGTAGTTCAGTTGGTTAGAATGCCTGCCTGTCACGCAGGAGGTCGCGGGTTCGAGTCCCGTCCGGACCGCCATTTATACTAAAACAAAAGTTGATAAAGATGGCGAATATAAAATATTATATAGATAAAGATATAATATATGGCTCGGTAGCTCAGTCGGTAGAGCAATGGACTGAAAATCCATGTGTCGGCGGTTCGATTCCGTCCCGAGCCACCATTTTATGGCGGATGTGGCGAAGTGGTTAACGCATCGGATTGTGGTTCCGACATTCGTGGGTTCGATTCCCATCATCCGCCCCATTATAATGACTATTTTATTGGGCTATAGCCAAGTGGTAAGGCAACGGACTTTGACTCCGTCACTCGTTGGTTCGAATCCAGCTAGCCCAGCCATCTTTTTAAGGCAGCATAGCCAAGTGGTAAGGCAGAGGTCTGCAAAACCTTTATCACCGGTTCAAATCCGGTTGCTGCCTCCAATAATAAAGATGCGGGTGTAGTTTAGTGGTAAAACTACAGCCTTCCAAGCTGTTGTCGTGAGTTCGATTCTCATCACCCGCTCCAAATACATAAAGGGCCTATAGCTCAGCTGGTTAGAGCGCACGCCTGATAAGCGTGAGGTCGATGGTTCGAGTCCATTTAGGCCCACTATTTTTTTATTTACATATTCCGCAGTAGCTCAGTGGTAGAGCTATCGGCTGTTAACCGATCGGTCGTAGGTTCGAATCCTACCTGCGGAGCCATTCATGCGCCTTTAGCTCAGCAGGATAGAGCAACAGCCTTCTAAGCTGTGGGTCAGAGGTTCGAATCCTCTAAGGCGCGTATAGAAAGCTCATTCTTTAAAGAATGAGCTTTTTTTATTTTCTTCAATATGTTATTCCTAATCTCAGTATAAGTAAACAATCAGTTATTCAATGTACTGTTTTTCTTTAATGATGAGGTACTTCTGTATTTCTGTTCTATTTTGGTTGTCTACTTACAATTCTTTACTAGTTCAAATATTTTATAGAAAAAAAATTAACAAAATAAATTTCAGAATATTCAACTATATGGTAGATTCAAATAAAGTGGAATGGAGTGGAGGAGTATCTATGGAATTCGATGTTATTGTTGTTGGGGCTGGACTTTCAGGATTGGTGGCAACTGCAGAGATTGCAGATACGGGAAAAAAGGTCCTGTTACTTGATCAGGAACCAGAAGCATCATTTGGGGGGCAAGCTTGGTGGTCATTTGGAGGTCTATTTCTAGTTGATTCTCCTGAACAGCGAAGGCTGGGTATTAAGGATTCAAAAGAATTAGCATGGCAGGATTGGTTAGGTACGGCAGGCTTTGATCGCGAAGATGATGAGGATTATTGGGCAAGAAGATGGGCTGAAGCTTATGTGGAGTTTGCCGCTGGAGAGAAGCGTAAATGGTTATATGATATGGGTGTCCGTTTCTTTCCTGTTGTAGGCTGGGCAGAACGTGGTGGTTATTTAGCAGAAGGTCATGGAAATTCAGTCCCCCGTTTCCACATTGTATGGGGAACAGGACCAGGGATTGTTGCTCCATTTGAGAAAAGAGTTTTGGAGCATATAAGAAATGGAATGGTTGTGTATAAACCACGTCATCAAGTGGATCACTTAATTCAAGAACGTGGTGTGATTATTGGTGCAAGCGGGTCGATTTTGGCCCCTAGCTCTGCAGCTCGTGGGGAGGCTAGTAGTAAGGAGGTTATTGGTACTTTTGAATATCGTGGTCAAGCGGTTCTTATTTCAAGTGGTGGGATAGGAGGAAATCATGATCTGGTTCGCAGGAATTGGCCGAGTCGTTTAGGTACTCCACCTAAGAAAATGCTTAGTGGAGTACCTGCACATGTGGATGGAAGGATGCTTGGTATTACTGAAAAGGCAGGAGGACGATTGGTAAATCGAGATCGTATGTGGCACTATACTGAAGGAATAAAGAATTGGAATTCTGTGTGGAACAATCATGGGATACGAATCCTTCCGGGTCCATCGTCCATTTGGTTGGATGCGCGTGGACAGCGTTTTCCTACTCCAAATTTTCCGGGCTTTGATACATTAGGTACTCTTGAGACGATTCAAAAAACCGGTTACGATTATTCTTGGTTTATTTTAACGCAAAAAATTATCGAAAAGGAATTTGCACTTTCAGGCTCTGAGCAAAACCCCGATCTAACTGGAAAAAGTATTCGAAAAGTACTGAAAAGGACATTACCGGGTGCTCCTGAACCCGTACAAGCTTTTATGGATAAAGGTGAAGATTTCATTATTGCTAATCGACTTGACGATTTAGTCAACGGAATGAATAAGTTGACCGGTGAAAACTTGCTGATACTAGAAGACATTGAGAGACAAATCATTGCACGTGACCGTGAAATAGAGAATACTTTCACGAAAGATCTTCAGATTACGGCGATCCGTGGTGCAAGGAATTATATCGGTGATAAATTAATTCGTGTAGCTCCTCCACATAAACTGCTTGATCCAAAAAATGGACCACTTATAGCTGTCCGTTTACGAATTGTCAGCCGTAAAACCTTGGGAGGTTTACAGACAGACTTATCAGGTCGCGTGCTTAATTTAGAAGGGGATGCCATCCAAGGGCTATATGCAGCAGGAGAAGCCTCGGGTTTTGGCGGAGGTGGTGTTCATGGGTATCGTTCATTGGAAGGGACGTTCTTGGGAGGCTGTCTTTTTTCAGGAAGAATAGCTGGGAGAGCTATAGCGATGGATATTGACTAGATTCTTTATTAAAGGATTATTGACAATGAGGAAGTTTCGCGGTTACACATTAATGAATTTAATTCACTCCTTAAATTTTTATAGATTTGGATAGTTTATTAAAATGATAGATAAGAGCTCAGAAAAAGATATTTAATGACTGCACTGAGAAGATAAAATAATGAGTGAGTAGTCGGATAATAAATTTCGGGATAATAAAATATGATTTTTATAAGGGTTGTCTCATAAAAGAGGCAGCCCTTTTGCTGTAAAGAATCTACTATATGCTAGATAGAGTAATTTATAAGAGATAAAAAGGTCATTAGCAGGGGATCCAGAAATGGACTGAAAATTATTTTAGAAAGACTTGTTACTTAACGATAGATAACAAAAAAAATAGATTTGTAATAATATAATTTAATTTTCAAAAACATTTGACAATTAATAAGGATGTGTTTATTATTTTTCATAAGACATCATATGACGTCTTAAAAATAACGGGGAGGTATCATTATGAAAACTGAACATGTAAACCAAATTGCGTCTGCAGTCAATGCAGTTAAAGCAACAGATGTAAAGAACTTTTATTTTGTAGCTTGTGGAGGATCTATGGCAGCCCTTGCAACAGGAGATTATTTCTTAAGTAGGGAGATTTCCGTTCCTAGTAAGGTTTACACGTCAAATGAATTTGTTCATATGAATCCGCGTGGTCTTGGAAAAGGAAGTGTGGTTATTCTTCGTTCTCATTCAGGAACAACACCGGAAACTGTTGCTGCAGCAAAATTTGCAAGGGAAAAGGGAGCCGTAACCATAGCTATTTCAATGGATGTAGAATCTCCTCTGTGTAAGGAAGCAGAGTATATTGTCCATTACAATTATAAAGATGGCTCTGATGTAATTGATGGTGAAACAGGTGTCTATTACAGTCTGATATTTGGAATTCTTAACGCGCTAACACCAAATGAAAAATATGAAAGATTATTAAGTCAATTAAAGAATCTTGAAAATCTTTTTGAAACGAATAAAAAACTAACATATGATAGAGCATTCAAATTCGGTAGTGAATATAAACGGGAGAAGCTCATCTATACGATTGGGAGCGGCGCTTATTATCACCAGGCCTATTCTTTTACTAGCTGTCTCTTAATGGAAATGCTTTGGATTCATTCGAATGCGATCCACTCAGGTGAATATTTCCATGGACCATTTGAGGCAACTGACTTTGATGTTCCGTTTTTGATTATTAAAGGAGAAGGACCAACTCGACCTTTAGATGAAAGAGCTATAACATTCGCGCAAAAATTTAGTGATAAGCTGGAAGTTGTTGATATTACCGAATTAGACTATGCGGGTATAGATGAAGATCTTAAAGAGTATTTTGGTCCAGCAATTGCCGGGGCAGTTTTAAGACAGTATGCAGATGGTTTAGCTGAACATACAGGACATCCATTGTCTGTAAGACGTTACATGTGGAAAATGGAATATTGATGTTTGTTTACTATCAACAATAGGTTGGCATGACTGATTCTAAAAAATTTTTTAGGAAGCAAAGGTTTTTCATGTGGATATAGTTCAGTTGTAAGTTTATCTAATCTACGATGTATCACTATCTAAATTGAACGCTCCATTAATTTCTTGATTAATATCAGAATAGTTAGAATAATAAGGAGTGAGATAGGTGAAAAAATTATTTGCTATAGTCACAATTATTCTTTTATTGACTTTAACAGCATGTTCCTCCTCTACTAGCAAAAAGGAAAATAGTTCATCAAAAGGTGATGTAGTGGAAATCAATTTTTTTCATAGATGGCCAAATGAGCCACGAAAATCTTTCTATGATCAAAAAGTCAAAGAATATATGAAAGCGCACCCAAATGTAAAAATTAAAGTAGATTCAGTATTAAATGATTCCTATAAAGAGAAAATAAGAGTACTTGTTTCTAATGATGATCTTCCGGATATATTCACATCTTGGTCAGATTCATTTGCTTTAAATCTCGTATCATCCGATCGAATTATGCCACTAAATGATATTTTAAGTGAGGACCAAGAATGGTCTGGGAAATTCATTGAGTCTCAATTTGCTGGTTTTACATTTGATGATGTAAAGTATGGTGTGCCATTTACTGTTGATGGAAAGGCTTTCTTCTATAATAAAGAAATTTTCAAAAAGCATAATATTCAAGTTCCAAAAACCTATAACGAATTTATCGATGTGCTTGATAAATTAAAGGCTGAGGGCTATGAAACACCATTAGTAGAAGGATTAACAAATGGATGGGCCATTTCTCATTACATGGGGACAATCTTTCAAAGGGTTCTGGATCCTGAAGTAATGGCAAAAGATTATAATGAAAAAACTGGTGAGTTTACCGACCCAGGCTATATAAAAGGATTGGAAATCTTTAAAGAGTTAACAAAATATATGGGAGATGTATCAACAGCAATTGACCATGAGGCAGCAAGAAATATGTTTGCCAGTGGCGAAGCTCCGATCGTTTATATGCAATTCGCTGAAATTAAAATGGTAGAGGATCAAAGTAAATTGGATTTTGGATTCTTCGACTTTCCTGCGGTTGAGGGTGGAAAAGGGGATCCAGGAGCACTTACGGGGGCGCCAGAAGGATGGATGCTAAGTAAGAACGCTCCAAAAGAAGCAATCGATTTCTTGAAGTTCTTAACTTCTGAAGAAACAGCACGTGAATTTACCAAAACAGATGGACAATTGAATGCAATAAACGGTGCTGTAGACGAGGAAAATACATCGCCAATTAGAATGGAAGCTTTTGAGATTGTTTCAAATGCTACTACTACCACTCCATGGTTTGATAATGCCGTTAATATCAAGATTGCAGATATTTTTATGAGAGGCGGCCAGTCATTAGCAAATGGTCAGATGACTCCTAAAGAAATTATGAAAGAAGTTCAAGCTGAAGCAAAGCGGTTGAAAAAATAGTTGTTAATCCCCTCCCTAAGATTCAGAAATTTTTTTTCCTGAGTCTTAGGGAATTTATAAAATCAGATTAATTTAGGAGGGGAGTAAATGTATAAAAGGAAGTTTAATATGATTCCTGTGCTGTTTTTGCTACCAAGTGTTATTTTTTTGCTTATATTTGTATACTTTCCATTAATACAGAATTTTTATAATAGCTTCTTTGACTTTTCTGTTTTCTCAAAAACGAAATCTTTTGTTGGCTTGGATCATTTTAAGGAGCTATTAACGGACAAGGTAGTAAGTGTTTCATTGTTAAATAACATCAAGTATATAATTATTTCAGTTATTTTACAGGTAGGCTTCGCTTTAGTATTGGCTTATATTCTAGAAGATAAGGTGTTTAGTAGATTTGCACCATTCTTTAGAGTTGTTTATTTCATCCCAGTGATGATTTCAATCTCAGTCATCGCTCTATTATTTGGTTTTGTTTATAATCCACAGATGGGAATTTTAAATAGTTTTCTAGGATTAATTGGTTTGGATAGCTTAGCTGAAGTATGGTTAGGTAATTCGACTACAGCCATTTATGCAGTCATTGCCATGTCACAATGGCAAAGTATTGGATTTATAACGATGTTATTTATCGTCTCGATCCAGAAGATTCCTAAGGATATGTATGAGGCTGCTGAAATTGATGGGGCAGGGAAGATTAGGAAATTTTTTAGTATTACAGTACCTCAAGTAAGAGAAGCTATTTTTGTTAATACATTGATTACAATAACAGGATCAATGCTCGTTTTCAATGAACCTTATATTCTAACAAATGGTGGTCCAGGATTCAGTTCTATGACGATGTCTGTTCATATGTATCAGACAGGATTTGTGAAAGATAATATGGGCTATGCATCTACATTGGCGATTATTATTTTTATTCTGACAGCGGTGCTCGCACTGGTTCAAATACGAATATCCCGCACTGGAAAGGGTGATTAAAATTGGTGAAGCTCGAAAAATCATCTAGTAAAATTCGAAAATTTGGCCCTGGGGAATTTTTCGCCATGCTGATGTTGATCGCTTTTGCAATCACCATTCTTTATCCACTGATTTGGATGGTTATTTCTTCAATGAAAAGCTATGATGAGATATATAATGATGTATGGGGATTTCCAAGTACTTGGATTGTTGAAAACTACTCAATTGCTTGGTCAAAGGGAATCTCAAGTTATTTTATGAATAGTCTCATTGTCACTGGAACAACGATTATTGTTGTCTTGATTATTGGCTCCATGGCTGCATTTGCATTGGCAAGGTATCGTACTAGACTCATTGACCTTGCACTTATTTTCATCATTGGCGGTATGATGATGAATCCACAGGTTGCATTAATCCCTTTATTTAACATCCTAAGTTCACTTGAATTAATTAATACAAGATGGGCATTAATACTCCCCTACATCGCGTATAGATTGCCACTTACTATCCTGTTGATTCGCGGTTACTTTTTAAGCATTCCCAAGGAGCTTGAAGAATCGGCTATTATTGATGGATGCTCCGAATTTGGTATATATAGGAGAATCTATCTACCAATGTCTCTACCAATCTTACTTACAACAGTAGTATTAACGGCTTTCTATGCATGGAATGAATTTTTATTTGCAACAATCTTTATTGATTCTGAAGCGTTGAAAACGATTCCTTCTGGATTAATGAACTTTAGAGATGCTTTACGGACAGATTGGGGTGTTCTCCTAGCTGGTATGGTCATTGCTTCGATCCCTATGGTTATACTTCTCATTTTTCTACAAAAATATTTGGTAAGAGGGTTATCTGAAGGATCTGTAAAAGGTTAAAAGAAAGGAAGATACGATGAAAATAATCACAATTGGAGATAATGTTGTAGATTGTTATTTAGATCAAGGAAAATACTACCCGGGAGGAAATTGTGTTAATGTTGCAGTAAACTGTAAGCGATCCGGTGCAGAGGAAGTAAGCTATATTGGGGTTTTTGCTACTGACGATAAAGCAGCACATTTAAAGAGCGTTCTGGAGCTAGAAGGTATCCCTTATCATCGGTCAAGGGTCGTTGAGGGAATAAGCGGTCAGCCACGTGTTAATCTAACTGAAGATGGTGATCGAGTATTTGTAGGTGGTCCTAAGGATACAGTCCAACATATCGTGAAGTTAAAACTAATCCCTGAGGACTATGAATATATTAAAGGGTTTGATGTTTGTCACACTAGTTGTTACTCATCTATAGAAGAAGAACTCCCAAGCCTATCAAACTATATTAAGGTGTCCTTTGATTTTTCAGATATTCATGATCGAGCTTATCTTGAAAGAGTATGTCCTTATATAACACACGGGTTTTTCTCAGGGGCACATTTAACTGATGATCAATTAGAAAAGTTAGTGGATGAGTTAGGAAAGTATAATCTGGAGACTATTGGAATTACTCGTGGCTCTAAGCCTGCCCTTTTTATTTATCAAGGTAATAGATACTATCAACAAGTATATCAAACAGAAATCGTTGATACGATGGGTGCTGGAGATAGTTTTATTGGTGGTTTTATGACAGCCTATTACAATCATCATAATATTTTAGATGCACTGGATTTTGCCGCTAAAAGTGCCAGCCAAACATGTGGATTTTATGGTGGGTTTGGATACCCGATGGATTTAGAATAGATTGGTCATTTATAGCCTATGCTCTATATGGTGTAGAGGCTATTTTTTTTGATATAGAGAGTATAATTGTATCTTTTGAACTATATTCGTTTACATGAAATGTTAAAATATTTACTATTTTAAGGTATAGTAATAGTAAGAAAATTTGTGAAGAGGTAACTTATGACTAAGGAAAAATCCGTTAAAGTAGATAGTCCTGTTTTTTTATATGATCAAGTAAAAATGGGTATTATGGAAATGATTCAAAAGGAAGAGCTGGTTTCCGGTCAGAAACTTCCTAGTGAAAAGGAATTAATTGAAACCTTTAATACAAGTAGAATTACAATTAGAAGAGCGCTAAAGGAACTTGAAAATGAAGGAATCATTGAAATTATTCATGGTAAAGGTACGTTTGTTAAAAGCTTCAAACAAAAAATTCATATTTTAAATTTACAAGGTTTTACCGATGGGTTATCAACGAGCGAAAGTAGTTTTACAAAAGAGGTATTAGTCAATCAAATTGAAATAGCTGACGAGAAGTTAATGGAATTATTTGAACGTGAGGAACCTTTTGAAGTTGTAAGGTTAGTTAGATTGATTAGAGATGGAAACCGTGCTTTTAGTATTGACTACGCTTACTTACCTTGTGATGTTTATCCTGGTATTTCTAAAAAAATTAAGGATAATGTCTCCACATTTAAAATTATTCACAATGATTATGGAATAATGTTTGGGAAGGCGAGGAAGGAAATGGAGGTTATTAATCCTTCACAAGAAATTAGCAAGTTCCTTGAGATTCCTAGAGTAGAACCCGTTATTCAAATTAAGAAATTAATTAAGGATAAGAAGGAAAAACCTGTGCATTACTCAGTGTACTATCTTTTGACAAATAAGGTGAACTTTTATATAGATGTTGATATTAATGATGAAATGCCTTTTTAAAACGTGTTCACTTTTGTATCGAAAAAAATGAACTTACACCTAAAGTTTTTTGAGACTGTTGGGGCAAGTCTTGCTGTCATTCATAGGATTGTTACATAATCTCCGTTGCCCCGTTTCCTCTTTTTGTTTTCTCCTAGCCCATACCCTTGCATCAAAAAAGCTTTCTACATTTTTGACTAGCACTTATACTCAGCTTGCTTCTTTCTAATCTGCGTATATGAATTTGCATTATGGAATTGTAGAAGAACTGCCAGTCCTTTCTTCCTGTTTATTCTCGAAAAATGATGAATGATGAATATTTAATCGAATCTAGTAAAAGAAGATGAAAAGGTAGGGAAATAGTCTATTATTCTTATAGTCTAATAATTATTAAAGAAAGATTTATTATTTTTTTCCTAGTTCATATGGATGTGAATAACGATAATTAACCTGTTCCAATGAAAAAAATAGCTAGTTATGTTGGATTTTCAAAGGAATTGTATAATTGTTTTAATTTACAAAATATTTCGATATACGGATAATAAAACTAACTTTTTTGAAAGGGGAGGAACGAATTGAAAAGAAAATCAGTTGCATTCATTTTGGCAACGGGGCTAGTTTTATCTGGTGGTGCAGTTCATGCACAAACAACTGCTGCTAACCCAACTATTCAATATGAAGTGAAATTAGAGAATAAGCTATTAAAAAAAATAAGTGCAGATAATATGTACAATACCATTGCCCTTTTATCAAAGGAACCGAGAGAGGCAGGAACAGAAGGGGAGCTAAAGGCAGTCAAGTACATAGAAGGTCAATTCAAAAAACTTGGCTATCAAACAGAGATACAGCCGTTTCCAATCTATGATTACAATACCAAACATGTTTTTGTAAGCGTCGGGGATGCAAAAGTAAGTGAGAAGCCACATGCTTTTAGTGGTAGTGCGAGCGGAAAGGTGACAGCCACTCTAGTAAATGTGGGAAAAGCGAGTCCTGAAGAAATCGGGGATGTGAAAGGAAAGATTGCGTTAATTGAAAGAGGGGATTTATCTTTCGTAGAAAAGGTTAAAAATGTCTTGGATAAAGGTGCAGTCGGCGTCATTATGTACAATAGTGCTGCAGAGGGAAATAGTTTTGGACAAGTAGGTGAGGGGCAAACGATTCCTGCTGTGGCAATTACGAGAGAGGAGGGGCTGAAACTAGCCGAGCAATTAAAAGGAAAAGAGCTTTCAGCTACTATCGATGTAGATATCGAAAAAATTGAAAAGACCTCATATAATGTTATCGCAACGAAGAAAGCGAACTCAAAGAAAAATACTGGACAGATTTTAACGGTCGGTGCTCATCACGATTCTGTTCGTGGGGGACCGGGAGCAAATGATGATGCTTCTGGTGTATCAGCAGTCCTTGAATTAGCGAGAGTATTTGCAAAGGAAAAAACGGATACGGAGATTCGATTCCTTACTTTCGGTTCGGAAGAGCGGGGCCTTGTTGGTTCATCTTATTATGCAGCTTCCTTGCCGAAATCCGATGTAGATAAAATGGTTGCCCATTTCCAAATGGATATGATTGGTGCTCGTGATGCAGGAAAGGACAAGCCTTTTGGTGGATTAATCATGTATACAATCGATGGGAAGAAGAATCTAGTTACCGATTTAGGAGCGAACGCGAGTAAAAATCTTTTTAATGAAGTTCTCCCATATGGGCAGCTAGGTCGCAGTGATCATCAGCCATTCCATGAATTGGGAATCCCATCAGCATTATTTATTCATTCACCTGTTGAACCTTCCTATCACAAACCAACAGATACATTGGATAAAATTGATAAGAAGAAATTGCTTCAAGTAGCTAAAATTATTGGTACTTCTGTTTACCATATTGCTAGTCCGGACACTCCAGCCATTCTCAAATATCCTTTTGAGGATCGTCCAGTTGATTAAGCTATTTAGCCAACAAGGCTTTGAATAATAAAAAAATGGGGGCTGCCTAATAAAGTATGACAGCCCCCATTTTTTGTAAAAAACTATTCACAGTTTAATGGTCTATAAATTCATGTTTACAAGTATTTTACATTGACTACGATCATTCGTCAGTAATTCAAAGCCCTTTTCAACAATATCATCTAATGCAATTTCACTTGTAATTACGGCATTGCCATCAATCATTCCACGTGAAAGTAATCGAATAACTTCAGGGAATAAACGGATATAAGCATAGGAGCCACTAATTTTGGCTTCAGTTCGAACAATGGTGTTAGGATCGAAGCTAACAGGCTTTTCCCATACGCTTACCACTTTAAATTCACCGCCAGGACGAACTGAGTTCACACCACTTGTAAAGGTAGCTTGAACACCGGCAGCATCATAGGCTACATTAACCCCTCCGTTAGTCATTTCTTTAATGAACGAAACAGCATCTTGTTCAATTGGATTAATGGCATAGGTAGCCCCTAATTCTAATGCTTTTTCACGTCGCTCATCGGAAACTTCTATAACAAAAATGTCACTAGCTCCTGCGGCTTTAACGGCTTGGATTAATAATAATCCAATTGGGCCAGCACCAAATATAGCTGCTGTATCGCCAAGTTTTAATTGGCTTTGACGTACTGCATGAACAGCAACGGCCGTTGGTTCAACTAGTGCACCAAGTTGTAGACTCATATTATCAGGTAATAGAAACACATTTTCTTGTTTAACAACGGCGTATTGAGCAAATCCACCTGAAACAGTATAACCATATCCTTGGCGCTGAGTACATAAGTTTACAAAACCTCTCTGGCAATTATCGCATTTCCCACACGGCATTAGTGGTTCTACAGCCACCCTGTCACCTACTTTAATCGTTGACACACCGTCTGCTACCTCGATAACCGTACCCGCAAATTCATGACCTAAAACAGGTTGTGTTCTCATTGGATAAGTACCAGCAATATACTCGTGCATATCACTTCCGCAAATCCCTGCATATTCTACTTTTACTTTGACCATTCCTTTTTCAAGTGATGGTAGTTCTGCTTCTTCAATACGAATATCTTTTGGTCCATAAATTTTTGCTGCTTTCACTTTTTATTCCTCTTTTCATTGATGTTGAGCCGTCTGAAGTCCTTTTATAATATATTGAACAGCTAGGTCTGCTATCGTGTCAGCGGAAAGTTCAGGCTGTGAACGATTAAGAAATGGATTGTTATAGGAAAACATTAATGTTCCCATAATAAAATTCACCGCAACTTCTACTGAAGGAAAATCAATCGTATGCTGTTTTTTACATTCTTCTAATATTACCTGCAACTGATCCCATGATGGCCAAAAGACATCCTTTAGCATTTCCAGCCTCGAGCTATTCATAACCAACTCCTGCTGCAATATATTGATAAGTTCATGATGCTCTATTCTGAATAAAACAAAATGTCTACAAAAGCTGCTTAATGCTTCTAAAGAATTAGATAGATCATAGTTCATATTCATAAATGTGTGTCGAATCGGTTCAAAGATTTCAAAAAAAACGCTTTCCTTTCCACCGAAATGATAGGAGATAAGAGCCAATGAAACATTTGCTTCTTCACAAATTTGCCTAACTGTTGTTCCATCATATCCTTTTTTAGAAAATAACAGCCTTGCAGCTTGAAGGATCTGTTCCTTCACTTCTTTATTTTTTTCGCGTTCTTTTTTCTGTTTGAATGGACTCACCTCTTTTTGAACAATTGTTTTGAACAAATGTTCAATTATCAGTATACTCCTCTATTATTTTCTGTCAATATGGCGATGCTTGAAGAAAAAACTTCTGTTTACTCTAGAAAAAGATTGTGACATAGTTAACTAGTTTTTTTAAAAAAAATAGAAGGAATTTTTTGATTATTAACAAATATATTTATTAACGGATGAATTAAGGAAAGTTTCCTTAATTAGCTTATTGAAAATAGGAGTGATGGATTGTCTATGACGGTGATAAATAAAGAAATGCTTAAGAAAATATTGGATGATGTCATCCATCTTCGTCGCCAATTGCACCGTTACCCTGAGCTAAGTGGAGAGGAATATGAAACATCTAAAGTAATCCAGTCGAAATTGACGGAGTTCGGAATAAATTTTAAAACTGGTTATGCCAAAACAGGAGTTCTCGGGATCATTAAAGGTAGCCGACCCGGAGGAACGGTTGCATTAAGGGCAGATATTGACGCACTGCCAATACAGGAAAGGAATCAGGTCTCCTTTAGATCACAGAACGACGGGATCATGCATGCATGTGGGCATGATGCCCATGCAGCAATGCTTGTTGGTACTGGTTATCTACTAAATGAAATAAAGGAGCAGCTTCCTGGCACTGTTTTACTTTTGTTTCAGCCTGCTGAAGAAAACTCTCCTGTTGGTGGAGCAAAGCCAATGATGGAGGATGGAGTTTTTTCTCACTATCCTCCTGATGTGATCTTTGGTCAACATGTATGGCCGGATTTGCCCGTTGGGGAAATTGGAATTCGAGAAGGGGCGATAATGGGTAACTCCGATAAATTTAAGATTAAAATTAAAGGTTCAGGCGGACATGCAAGTATGCCACATCAAACAATTGATGCCATTATTGCTGCAAACCAAGTTATTACCGCACTGCAAACAATTGTGAGTAGGAATGTGGACCCTTTAGATCCGATTGTTTTAACCATCGGGAAAATTGAGGGTGGGTATCGACATAATGTGATAGCTGATCAGGTGGTATTAGAAGGCACTGTTCGAACATTTACCAACGATGCAAGAAGCCAGGCGAAGGAGAGGTTATATTCGATTGTGCATCATACTGTTCATGCGATGGGGGCTGAGGCAGAAGTTGGCTATTTTGAAGGCTATCCTGCAACAATAAATACACCAAAATGGGCACAACATATTAAGGATACAGCTCAGCATGTACTGGGTGAAAAAGGAACTCCAGAAGTTAATCCAAGCCTTGGTGGAGAGGATTTTTCTCGTTTTTTGGAAAAAATCCCGGGTGCGTTTTTCTGGTTAGGTACCCAGATTGAAGAAAAGGAAAAACAAATGCCTTTACATGATCCACGATTTCAGTTAAATGAACGGGCACTATCGATCGGAGTAGAACTAATGGCACAAATTGCTGTTGATGCACTATTCACATTAGAACGAGGAAAGAAGGAAGAAAATGAAAACAGGGCAACTACGATATGATATCGATGAATTTATCAAAAATTTAACGTCACAGCTTGTATCATGGCGCAGAAAGTTTCACCAATATCCTGAAATAGGCTGGATGGAATATGTCACAACCTACTACATTGCAAAAGAACTTGAATCCATGGACTATAAACTAGCCATTGGAACCGATGCATTGATGACGAAGCAAAGAATGGGAATTCCCGAGCAACAGCTATTAAAAGAATCTGAAGAACGGGCTAGAAGAAAGGGAGTCCCACCTAACTACATGACTAAATTAGCGGGAGGACATACGGGACTAGTAGCCCAATGGGATACGGGGAGACCTGGAAAGCATATCGCTCTAAGATTTGATATTGATGCACTTCCGATAGAGGAAGTTTATGATTACACTCATTTGCCTGTTAAAGAAGGGTTTCAGTCTCAGAATCAAGGTTGGATGCATGCCTGTGGTCATGATGGCCATATTGCGATTGGTCTTGGGCTGGCACATATGATTAAACAATTTCAAGATTCATTATCTGGTAGATTCACTCTTCTTTTTCAACCGGCTGAGGAGGGAGGACGCGGAGCATTACCAATGGTGAAAAACGGATGGTTAGACGATGTGGACGAATTTATTAGTGGACATATCGGTATACATTCTCTTTCTATTGGAGAAGTAGCAGCAACAACGAATCAGTTCCTAGCTTCATCCAAAATCAATGTGACCTATAAAGGAAGGGCAGCACATGCAGGGGTTGAGCCTGAAAAAGGCCAAAATGCACTACTTGCATGTGCAACAGCCAGTCTTCAGCTTCAAGGAATTAGTAGGCACTCAGGTGGAACAACAAGAATCAACATCGGAAAATTAGAAGCGGGTTCTGGAAGAAATATTATTGCTGATCAAGGGAGAATGGAAATTGAGACGCGCGGGGAGAACGATGAATTAGATCAATATATGTTCAATGAGGCAAAGCGGATGATTCATGCTACTGGAGATATGTATGGAGTACAAACCAAAATGGAGGTTGTCGGTCATGCGATTGACGGAACTTGTGACAATGAATGGGTAAAGCGTGTGGAGAAAGTAGCGAGTCAGAGTAAGTGCATAAAGAACGTCCATCCTATACTTCCGTTAGGAGCTTCAGAAGATGTGACCTATATGATGAAAAAAGTGCAAAATAACGGTGGTAAAGCAACATATCTCATTTTTGGAACACCATTAGTGAATGGCCATCATCATCAAGCATTTGATTTTGATGAGAGAGTTCTCCCGATTGCAGTAGAGGTGCTAGGGAGATTGATTATATACCTACAGGATGAAAAGTGAAGGAGTTACTATGTATGAATATGTTGGAACAATGGCTGAGTAAAACTTTAAATCGACTCAATCTTGTTGATAGTATGGAGCAATTGAAAGGTTTTACACGACTTAGCTATAGTGAAGAGGAATGGAAAGCAATGGATGCCTTTACCGAAATTGCTCATGAAATGGGCTTGGAGGTAAGAATGGATGAAGCGGGAAATCGAATTGCGAGATGGAATCCTACTCCTGAAAGTGAATCTCTTCCCGCTATAGCCATTGGCTCGCATCTTGATACCGTTGTAAATGGTGGAGGATATGACGGGGTCGCAGGAGTTCTTTGTGGGCTAGGGGCTATCAAACTTGTAAAAGAAACAAAAAAACGACTGATTGATCCTATCGAAGTGATTTGTTTTGCTTCAGAGGAATCAGCACGTTTTGGCATTTCAACGATTGGTAGCAAGGCGATGACCGGATTACTTGATGTTGAAGGAGTCGCGGATATTAAAGATGCTACAGGAATCACGGTAAAGGAAGCAATAGAATCTAAGGGATTGATTATGGAACAGATCGTGAATGCTAAAAGAAATGATTCAGAGATTAAAAGTTTCATAGAACTGCATATTGAACAAGGAGAACTATTGCAGGATGCTAACTGCGATATTGGTTATGTACGTGGAATTGCCTGTCCAACAAGACTAACAATCACCATTAAAGGACGTGCTGGCCATACAGGGACAACACCAATGGGGAAACGGAAAGATGCATTGGTTGCTATTGCTCCACTTATTACATTTATTTCACTAACCGCAGAAGAAATTTCAAAGACAAGTCCATTTCCGTTGGTTGCTACTGCTAGTACAATTCAGCTCTATCCAAATGTGATGAATGTTATCCCTGATGTTGTTCACCTTGGGGTGGACATTCGGAGTATTGATGACCATTTAAAGTGTGAGATGACACAGAAAATCAAGGAAAAATGTACCTTCCTTGAAAAGGAATTTGGAGTCGTGGCTAAAATTGAATGCCTTGTAAATGAATCCTCGGTGTTTTTACATCCCAATCAATTGAAAAAGTTACAAGTGATCGGTGAAGGGATGGGGCTAAAAGGATTAGAGCTTGATAGTGGAGCGGGCCATGATGTTATGAACATGGCTAAGAGATGGCCAGCCTCCCTTCTATTTATTCCAAGTAAGGATGGAATCAGTCACCATCCTGAAGAATACTCATCTATTCAAGATTTGCGTAAAGGTACAGAAATTTTAGCGGAGTTTGTTCTTCAGGAGGCTAGTGAAAGCAAATGAAAATAAAAGTGGGAATTATTGGTCCTCAAGATTCGGTGAAGTATATTTTGCAGGTGGCGGAGAGCTATAAAGACATTGACTTTATTCCATTTTCCTATGAGGCAACAGAGGATACCCTAACGATTTTAAAGGAAAATGACCACATGATCGACCAATGGATGTTCTCCGGACAAGCTCCCTATCACTTTGCTTTGGAAAAGGGTGTGATTACAGAGAGCAGGGGGAGCTATCCATCCTTACAGGGCTCGAGTTTTTTTGGAACATTACTTGGAGCAGTATTGAATGAAGGAGAGATCATTCGAAACTTTAGTATTGATACTATTTCCGATTCTGTGTTTCAGACTGTGGATGAAGATCATTTCCTTCATACACTTCAATTTTATTCTTTTCCTTATAGAGGATACATGCCATCCGACGAATTAGTTGCCTTTCATCAGAACTTATATGAAGAAGGGAAAATTGATGTAGCACTTACCTGTATTCGATCTGTTTATTTGCAGTTGAAGAACTTGGGAATTCCCTGTTATCGTGTCAAGCCAACCCAATCTGCAATAAAAATTCAGTTAGATCTATTAAAGGAAAGAAGTCTTTCGGGGAAATATCGAATGTCTCAGCTTGCCATTTTTGGAGCGGAGGTAATTCAGGAAGAGAAATATCCTTCTTATAAATTAAAACATCAAATTCTTGATTTATCGCGACTATTATTAGATTTTACTGAAGAAACGAAAGGCTCCTTTGTCCAAATGGGAGATGGACTATTTGTTATATACACGACAAAGGGAGAATTGGATCTTAGTATCGATGGAAAGAGAATTGAAAATCTAATGAAGACCATTCATATTCAGACAGGTCTAAAAATTCGGGTCGGACTAGGGTACGGTATGACTGTATTTGAAGCAGATCAGCATCTGCGTTATGCTCTCCAGCATGCTAGAGAACATAAATCGGAAACCTTTGTATTGGTTAATGAAGAGAAGGAGGTGACTGAATTCTATCATCAGGAAAGCACCATTCAGTTTCATACTAGGAAATGGGGGAAAGAGTGGGAAAAAAAATTTAAGGAAGCCTCGATTAGTCCGGGAATGGTCTCCAAAATTGAATCGCTTGCCAATCACTATCGAAAAACTCATATAACAACCAATGATTTATCTATTTGGTTGAATAGCTCTGAAAGAAATGGAAGACGATTATTGGGGGAACTAGAAAAGTTAGGTCTTGCTATTGCAACTGGTGAGGAGCAATCCGGACATAGGGGAAGACCAAGGAAGATTTATAAACTGCTATTTGTATGAATGAGTTGCAGATCCTATGTGTTTTGAATTAATTGAATGTTTTGTTAATTTCTAAGGAAAAGGAGTGAGTGTATGTCTAACCCAAATGTCGGTATGAACAATGATCCAGTGAAACAAAAGGGAATGTTTCGGTTTTTAGGTGCGATTGAAAAGGTTGGAAATAAATTACCTGACCCATTTATGCTTTTCGTGTATTTAGCTATTTTTATTATACTTTTATCATGGCTTATTTCTGCCTTCGGGGTAACGGTTATTCATCCAGGGACAAAGGAAGAGCTGCCTATTAAAAGTCTAGTTTCAGGTGAAGGAATACAATATATTCTTGAGTCTATGCTGACAAACTTTACGAGCTTTAAGCCACTAGGTCTTGTTTTAGCAATGATGCTTGGAATTGGATTAGCTGAAAAGGTAGGTCTTCTCGAAGCAGGGATACGAAAAACGATTTTAAATGCGCCAAAATCGATTGTTACTTATGCGGTAGTTTTTACAGGAATTATGGGGAATTTGGCTTCTGATGCAGCTTTTGTTGTTATTCCTCCTTTAGCAGCGATGGTTTTTTATGCGGTTGGACGTCATCCTTTAGCTGGTCTTGCTGCCGGATTTGCTGGGACGGGTGCAGGGTTTACGGCAAATTTAATTATTGCCGGAACCGATGCCTTACTTGCTGGAATTTCAACCGAAGCGGCAAAAACGATCGATAAAAATATCATTGTTACACCTGTTGATAATTGGTATTTTATGATGCTTTCTGTCTTTGTTTTAACCATTGTTGGAGCCCTTATTACAGAGAAGGTAATCGAACCTCGACTTGGTAAATATGAAGGGAAGATGGGAAAAGAGCTTGCAGAGCCTAATCCCCTTGAAGGAAAAGGATTTAAAAACGCATTGCTTGCTGGTCTTGCTTACCTTGTGGTTGTTGCCGTTATTTTATTTTGGCCGAACTCTCCACTTCGCAATGAAGAAGGTGGCATTATCCCTTCCCCTTTTTTAAATGGAATTGTACCCATTCTTCTATTCTTCTTCTTAACGATGGGAATTACGTATGGTGTTACAGTTAAAAAGATTACTAGTACAAGGGATATACCTAAATACATGGGCGAGGCTATTAAGGATATGGCTGGTTATATTGTGTTAATATTTGCTGCGGCACAGTTTATTGCCTATTTTGATTGGACGAATCTTGGCATTTGGGTAGCTGTTAATGGAGCAGAATTATTAACATCATTAAACTTCGATGGACTTCCAGTTGTCATTGGGTATGTTCTCTTTACTGCATTATTAAATTTACTCATTTTTAGTGGATCGGCGAAATGGGCATTAGAGGCACCTATTTTTATTCCAATGTTTATGATTTTAGGCTATCATCCTAGTTTCATTCAGGTAGCTTATCGAATTGCTGATTCATCGACAAATATTATTACCCCGATGAACCCGTATCTTGTTGTTATCCTTGCGTTTATGCGAGAATATGACAAAAAAGCTGGGATAGGTACATTGATTTCCCTCATGCTGCCGTATAGCCTTGCATTTTTAGTTATCTGGATTATCCAATTAATCATTTTTGCTCTTATCGGTATACCATTTGGACCAGGCATTCATATGAATCTATAAACTTTTGGGGGTGTCCCTTTTAAAGAACACCCCCATAGCATGTCCTTAGTGCTTTAATAACTGAACGCTAATCAGCATTAATAGTGAAATACCAATGATACTCAATACCCAAAGCCATGCTAGACCTTGATGGCCTGAATCCAGCGCAAGATAAATGGCTGTTGGAGTAGTTTGCGTTTTTCCAGGGATATTTCCGGCAAACATTAAGGTTGCTCCGAATTCCCCTAATGCTCGAGCAAAGCTAAGAATTGCCCCTGAAAGAAGCGCTTTATATGCAAGAGGAATGGAGACAGAAAGAAATAGTCGCCATTCTGATGCTCCATCTACTCGGGCTGCATTCTCTACATCTGGATCGATTGCTTCGAATCCTGTTTTTGCTGTCTGGTACATGAGTGGAAAGGCAACAACAGTTGAAGCAATGACTGCTGCCCACCAAGTAAACATAAGCGGTTGATGAAAGATCCATTCGATCAATTGCCCTGCAGGACTTTGCCTTCCGAAAACGACAATAAGTAAAAATCCAATAACAGTAGGTGGCAGTACTAATGGTAAAAGGAAGATAACTTCGACTAATACTTTCCCCTTAAATTTCGCATTTGCCATCAGCTTTCCAAACAAGATTCCCAGGATGAAAACCGTTACTCCTGCAATAAAAGCTATTTCGATGGAAAGCTTTATTGGTGACCAAAAGTCAGTAACCATATCAATTAATTCAGCCCTTTAAATCCGTATTTTTTAAAGACTTTCATTGAAGTATCTGATTGTAAGTATTTGTAAAATTGTTTTATTTCTTTCGGGTGAGAGCTTTCTTTGACCATGCCTATAGGATAGATAATCGGTGTGTGCGTTTTTTCATCTGCTGTTGCAACAATCTTTATTTTTTTTGATGTAAGTGCATCGGTTTTGTATACCATCCCTGCATCGACATTTCCTGTTTCCACATAGTTTAACACTTGACGAACATCCTTCGCATAAACGACTTTCTTTTTTAATCCTTCCCATAGCTGTAAATATTCAAAGGATTCCTTTGCATACATTCCTGCTGGTACAGCTTCAGGAGTTCCAATTGATATTTTATCAGCTTTTGATAGGTCATTTAATGTATGTATTGTTAGTTTTTCTTTTGTCGGTACTACAAGGACTAGCGAATTACCGACAAGATTCATCGAATCCGCTTTCTCAATTATTCCTTTTTGTACTAATTGATCAAATTTATCCTCAGCAGCTGAAAAAAAGATATCAACGGGAGCACCTTGGCTAATTTGTTGGGCAAGCGTTCCAGAAGCACCAAAATTATAGTTGATCTTAATGTTTGAATGCTGTTTTTCATAAAGACCTTTGATTTCATTTAATGAATCTTGCAAGCTTGCAGCGGCAGAAACGGTAATCTCCACCTTTTTACTAGCCTTTACATTCTGTTCATTTGTGGAACAACCGGCCAACAAAATGAATAGAAACATAATTATAGTCAGTCCGTTATACATACGTTTCATCATTGATCCCCCATTTCTATTTATGTTTCGTTATAACTAATTATAATTAGTTATAACGAAAATAGAAGTGATAAAATTCACAATTGCACAATTTTAATTTAGCTAAAAGAAATATTATCTGTCCTTTTAATTACAGATTGTCATACAATAGTAGAAGGAGGGATGGACATGCCCAATGAGCGATCCTATACCATTGAAGAAGTATCACAGCTTTTGAAGGTATCAAAACTTACTGTATACGATTTAGTAAAGAAAGAGGAATTACCGGTTTTTCGTGTGGGTAGACAAATGAGGGTAGATGCGAAAGACTTAGATGATTATATAAAAAAACATAAAACCAACCAACATACCCGACCATCCCCCACTACCGGATTGCAACAAAATGAAACGGAAGCAAGCCATTCACAAAGCATAGTTATTAGTGGACAGGATATGGTTTTAGATATACTAGCAACACAAATTGAGAATCACTCCTCTTATAAGACATTACGTTCCTTTACTGGTAGTTTAAATAGTCTTTTTTCCTTGTACAATGGTCAATGTGATATTGTCAGTTTACATATGTTTGATGGCGATTCTGGACAGTATAATCTACCCTATGTAAAAAAAGTATTAGTAAGTGATTCTTATCTATTAATGAATCTTGTTTTACGAAAAGCAGGGATGTATGTACAAAAAGGAAACCCATTACATATTACCTCATGGAAGGATTTAAAACGGAAATCTATCAAAATGATCAATCGTGAAAAAGGATCTGGAGCCCGTACATTATTAGATGAACAGCTCAGAATTCATCATATTTCTCCCAAAGATATCGAGGGCTATGAAAGAGTGGAAATGAACCATTTAAGTGTCGCTTCCTCTGTAGCTAGTGGACAAGCAGATGTAGGCGTAGGCATTGAAAAAGTGGCAAAAATAGTAGGAGTAGATTTTATTCCATTAATTACTGAGAGATATGACCTTGTCATGCTTAAAAATCCTCAAAATGACTCATTAATTAAAGTAGTTACGAGCATTTTAACATCAGCCTCCTTTAAACAGAAAATCCATTCTTTAGGAGATTATGATGTTTCAGAAATGGGATCTATTATCTATGAAACCTATTGAATATATGTGGTGGATAAAAAATGAAGGATAGAAAAGAAGAAACATTACTATATTTAAAAAGACAAATGAAAATAAATAAACATATTATTGGTGTTGCTACGGGATCTGGACTTACAGCAAAATATGCAGAAAAGGGAGGGGCTGATTTTATATTAGCTCTAAGCTCGGGACGATTTCGGCAAATGGGTGTTAGCTCATTAGCTGCCTTTTTACCGTTTACAAATAGCAATGATCTTGTTATGAATTATGCTTTGAAGGAAATTATCCCTTCTGCAAAGGTTCCGGTCCTATTTGGATTATCTGCAACCGACCCAACAATCAATTTGCAGCTTTATATTAAATTGATCAAGGAGAAAGGCTTTTCTGGTATTAATAATTATCCTACTATCGGGCTCATAGATGGGAGATTTAGAGAAGCATTAGAAGAACAAGGAATTAGTTATGAACAGGAAGTAACGGCCATCCGTATTGCGAGTAGCCTAGGGCTTTTTACTGTTGCTTTTGTGTTTAATGAACGCCAAGCAATACAAATGATAGAAGCCGGTGCAGATATTATTTGTGTTCATTTAGGTTTAACTGTTGGCGGAGTATTAGGAGCAAAACAAATACAATCTCTCCAGTCATCTAAAAGGAAAGCGGCAAATATTTTCGAAGTTTGTAATGAAATCAATCCACATGTAATAAAAATGATTTATGGTGGACCTGTAAATAAACCGATCGATGTGCAATTCATGTATGATGGGATAGATGCGAACGGTTATATAGGGGGATCTGTTTTTGAACGAATTCCTGCAGAACAAATGATTCCTTATGTTACGCAGTCATTTAAACAGGCAAATGATGTTAAATACGAGGAATTAATTCAAAAATTCATTGATGGAATAAGTACTCAAGATGATTATATTGATTTTATGAAAAAATATATTGGGTTACATTATTCTGAACCAATCACATTAAATGAACTTGCTGGAATCATGAATCTTTCAAGATCCTATTTAAGTACTCTATTTAAAAAGGAAATGGGTATCTCCTTTACCACTTATTTAATTGATTATCGTATCAATCGTGCGATAGAAATCTTACAGGAGAAAAGTTTGCCATTAAATATGGTGGCAGAACTAGTGGGCTATTCGAATTATGCTCAATTTAGTAAAATTTTCAAAAGTCGTAAAGGCGTTTCGCCATCTGAATATATAAAAACAAACAAAAAGACAAAATAAACAAACATAAGAACATTAACTCGAACGAAAGAAAGCGGTATCATTTTATCAAAGGGATGATATCGCTTTCTCTTTTTTAAAGCAAAGGAGTGTTGAGATTGGTTAAAACAATTGCGTTAGCAGGAACTTTTGATTCAAAAGGGAAAGAATTTTTGTATGTAAAGGAACTAATCGAGTCTCTTGGTTTTCAAACGTACACGATCCATACGGGTGTTTTTGAACCATTCTTTCAACCAGATGTACCTAATTCAGAAATCGTTGCTGCAGCAGGTGCAGATATATTGCGAATTGCGACACAAAAAGACCGTGCCAATGCAACAGCTACTCTTTCAAGAGGGATGGAAATCCTATTACCAAAATTGTATCAAATGGGAAAATTCGATGGAATTCTATCATTTGGCGGAACCGGGGGAACGTCGATTGTCACACCTGGTATGAGAGCTCTACCAATCGGGGTACCTAAGGTAATGGTTTCAACGGTTGCTTCAGGAAATACGGAACCATATGTAGGCACTAGCGATATTATGATGATTCCATCAATTGTTGATGTAGCAGGTTTAAACAGTATTTCTACGCAAATATTTACTAATGCCGTATTTGCTATTGCAGGTATGCTAAACTATGAAAATAACACTCAATTAGAGAAAAAACCACTGATCGCTGCAACCATGTTTGGTCTCACCACACCATGTATTAATCAAGCAAAAGCTTATTTAGAGGAAAAAGGCTATGAGGTATTAATTTTCCATGCAACAGGGGTTGGTGGACGGACAATGGAAAGCTTAATTGAAAACGGCTTTATCGATGGTGTATTAGACATAACAACGACTGAGTGGGCAGATGAAATTGTTGGTGGAGTTTTAGCGGCAGGTCCTCACCGTTTAGAAGCAGCTGGAAGAAATGGTATTCCACAAGTTGTTTCAGTGGGAGCATTAGATATGGTGAATTTTGGCCCATTTGATTCTGTACCCAATCAATTTGCAGACAGGAAATTTTATAAGCATAATCCAACGGTTACTTTAATGAGAACAACAGTAGAGGAAAATCAACAATTTGGGCAAATAATCGCTGACAAACTAAATAGGACAAATGGTAAGACAACATTACTGTTACCTTTAAAGGGGATTTCTGGTTTAGATATAGAAGGACAAGATTTCTATGGTCCAAAAGAGGATGAAATGTTATTCAAGACATTGAGACAAGCAATTAATCAAGATAAAGTCGAACTAATTGAAATAGATACAGATATCAATCATCAAGAATTTGCCTTAGCAGCTGCTAAAAAGCTAGTTGAATTAATTGAAGGATAAAAGGAGAGATAGTTTATGTTAGCAAGACAAGAGATATTAAACCGTTTCAAAGAGGAAATTAAGAACGGGAATATCCTATTAGGTGTTGGTGCAGGTACGGGTATCACAGCTAAAAGTAGTGAAGCAGGCGGAGCGGATATGCTAATTGTTTACAACTCTGGCCGCTATCGAATGGCAGGACGAGGTTCTTTAGCAGGATTACTTTCTTATGGAGATGCGAATCAAATTGTTGTAGAAATGGGCAATGAAGTGATCCCTGTTGTGAAAAGCACACCTGTATTAGCAGGGGTAAATGGTACCGATCCTTTCCGTGTGATGGATGTATTTTTAAAACAATTAAAGGAACAAGGATTCAGTGGGGTTCAAAACTTTCCAACCGTTGGGTTGATTGATGGAGTATTTCGTCAAAACTTAGAAGAAACCGGAATGGGGTACGATCTGGAAGTAGAGATGATCCGTAAAGCCCATGAGTTAGATATGTTAACTACTCCTTATGTGTTTGATGAGGAGCAGGCAATGAAAATGGCCGAAGCAGGTGCAGATATTTTAGTTGCTCATATGGGGTTAACTACAAAAGGATCTATAGGTGCAAAAACTGCTCTAACATTAGATGATTGTGTAGAGCGTATTCAAAAGATCATTGACGCTGGAAGATCAGTAAACCCAGATATTTTAGCTATTTGTCATGGAGGCCCAATTGCAGAACCAGACGATGCTGCTTATATCATCGAAAGAGTAGAAGGCATAGTAGGCTTCTTCGGTGCATCAAGTATTGAAAGATTTGCTGCAGAAAAAGGCATTAAGGAACAATCAGAAGCATTTAAGAAAATAGGTAAATAAGTGGGACACGGGGTCAGACCCCGTGTCCCATTATTCATTTCCGATTAGGTGTAAACAAAAGTCTAAATCGGCTTGTAAATGCTTTTTCATTAGACTTTCTGCCTGTTGTCCGTTTCTATTTTTAATTGCCTCATAAATTTCTTCGTGTTCTTCTATTAAAAAAGGACGATTGTAAAAAACGACTGTTCGTCTAAATAGATAAATGATCGATTGCATGCGGTCGATGATATCTATCATTACAGGATTATGACTTGCTTGGACAATGATTTCGTGAAATTGTTCATTGGCGCTCATGATTTCATCCATTGTTCCAGTTTTACCGATTTCAACACATCTTTGTAAGGCTTGCAGCTCTTTTTCCTTTAAATAAGAGGCAGCACATTGTGCAGAATATCCTTCCAAGATAATTCGAACTTGAAACATATTTCGTAGGTCTGTTTCAGTTGGTTTCACGACCTTTTTCCCAACAATCAATCCTTCATGTTCAAGCTTGCGGATGGATTCCCTTATTGGTGTTCGACTTACCCCTAGCTCTGCTGCAATTCTTTCTTCTATTATTTTTGTTCCACCAGGAATGTCACCATTTAATATTTTATCTCTAAGAATTTCGTAGGATTGATGATAGGCTGGACGAGTTTTGCCGCTTTCAAGCACGAAGTTCACCTCTACTTCTATTTCATATCTCATATTTGATGACTATTATTCAACAAATTCTTTACAAACTAAACTAATCTTATCAAATTTCATCTAAAAAAAATATGAAAACGACGATTTTATGTAAAGATGGAAATTATTTTTGTATACAAAAATAATAAAATTGTATACAAAAATAAGTAAAACGTATACAATATTTATGTAAATGATTTTTGTAAGCGGTTGCCTGTCATCCATCTTATAAAGTAGCGATAGATAATAAAAGAGAATCAAACGATTTCATCATGAATGAACAGAGGAGGAGTTTATATGCAAAGCAAAATAGGTTTTATTGGACTGGGAATTATGGGAAAGCCAATGGCTTTAAATCTCATAAAAGCTGGACATACCCTTACGGTGTTTGATTTAAATCAGGAAGCAGTAAAGGCTGTGTGTGCTGTAGGAGCTACTGCTGCTCGTTCTGCTAAAGCGGTTGCAGAAAACAGCGATATTATTATTACTATGTTACCTGCTTCAAAGCATGTTACGGAGGTAGTTCTTGGCGAAAATGGTGTATTGGAAGGAGCAAAAAAAGGATCCTTAATTATTGACATGAGTTCGATTACTCCTGATGTTTCTAAAGAAATTGCTACAAAGTTGGAAGGAAAAGGAATAGACATGCTAGATGCTCCTGTTAGCGGTGGAGAGCCTAAAGCAATCGATGGCACATTGGCAATCATGGTTGGTGGAAAGGAAGATGTCTTCAACCGAGCACTACCTGTCTTACATGATATGGGGAAAGACGTCACATTAGTTGGCGATAATGGATGTGGAGTAACAGCAAAATTAGCTAATCAAATTATTGTCAATTTAAATATTGCGGCTATGTCAGAAGCGTTAGTATTAGCCGCAAAGGCAGGAATTGATATTGAAAAAATGTATCAGGCAATTAGAGGTGGGCTTGCTGGGAGTGCAGTTTTAGATGCGAAAGTTCCTTTAATTCTTGATCGAAATTTTGTAGCAGGTGGAAGCATTGCAATCAATCTTAAGGATATTACGAATGTGATGAATACTGCACATGAAATGGGAGTTCCATTACCTTTATCTAGTCAATTATTAGAAATTTTCCACGCATTGAAGGTAGATGGAAAGGAAAAAGACGATCATGGAAGTATTGTAAGATACTACGAAAAATTAGCAAATGTAGAAGTAAAGAAGGCGTAAATGATGACTACTAATAAACGTTTATCTATAGATGTTCTTCAGGCAATTCCTGATGTAGATACCTATAAGGTAGATGAATTACTAAAGGTATCACTTGAAAATTTAAATAAAAAAATTATCGTTCTTGATGATGATCCCACAGGTGTACAAACCGTCCATGATATTTCCGTGTTTACTGATTGGTCTGTTAATAGCATTGAAAAGGGGTTCAAAGAAGATCAATCGATGTTTTTCATTTTAACGAATTCAAGAGGATATACAGCTGAGGAAACGGAGAAGGTTCATCGAGAAATAGCGACCAATATTGTTACTGTTGCATCTAAATTGAATCGTGAATTTATGATAATAAGTCGTGGTGATTCAACACTAAGAGGACATTATCCATTAGAAACAAAGGTTTTAAAAGAAACAATTGAATCAGAATCGTGTATGACCTTTGATGGTGAAGTCATTCTTCCATTCTTTAAAGAAGGAGGACGCTTGACGATTAATAATGTACATTATGTTCAATCTGATAAAGAGCTTGTTCCAGCCGGAGAAACTGAATTTGCAAAGGACCGTACGTTTGGTTACACGAAGTCACATTTAGGTGAATGGATAGAGGAAAAATCCGATGGAGAATATACAGCAGAAAACACACAATACTTCTCTCTTGAACAATTACGTTCTTTAGAAATTGAAAAGATGACAGAACAATTATTAAAAGTGAATCATTTTAACAAAGTGGTAGTTAATGCGATTGATGAAATCGATGTGAAGATTTTTACGATTATACTAGTGAATGCAATGCAAGCAGGAAAGAACTATCTGTTTAGAAGTGCAGCTGCTCTTCCAAAAGTAGTAGGTGGTGTAAGTGATAAAGCCTTATTAACTAGAGATGAGTTAGTGAAAGAGGATAATGGAAATGGCGGCTTAATTATCATCGGTTCTCACGTGAAAAAAACGACCGAGCAGCTTGAAGAGTTAAAAAAATTAAGTGAAATTGCATTCATTGAATTTAACAGTCATTTAGTTTTACAACCTGATGAATTCAAGCTTGAATGTGATCGAGTAATTGAAACTACAGAATCTCTCATTCGTTCGGGAAAAACGGTAGCAGTTTATACAAGCAGAACACGTCTTGACTTAGGTGAAGGAAAACAGGAAGAGGAATTAGAGCTTTCCATTAAGATTTCTGATGCCGTCACCAGCATTGTAACAAGACTAAAGACTAGACCGAATTTTCTTGTAGCAAAAGGTGGAATTACATCAAGCGATGTTGGAACGAAGGGGTTACAAGTAAAAAGAGCAACCGTTGCGGGGCAAATTAGACCAGGAATACCCGTCTGGTTGACTGGTGATGAAAGTAAATACCCTGGTATGGCCTATATCATCTTTCCTGGAAATGTAGGGACAAAAACAGATTTAAGAACAGTGGTAGAAACGTTAATAGAAAAATAAATGCTGTTTCATTTCATCCCTTTGCAAAACCATTAACTGCCTGCTTTTACAAAGGATTCAGCGGTTTATGAAGATTGCAGCTCTACTCAGAGCATGAAGGGGCTAACGATCTTTAGGGGTCGATATTTATTAGTTAAGAGCTTTTGAAAAATAGAATAGGGCTGTTACTAATGTTTACATTCTTCTAGTACAGCCCTGAGCCTTAAAGAGAAAAGAGGGAGAACATGCCAATTGTATATATTTGTATAGGGGTAGCACTTTTATTATTATTTATGGTGGTCTTTAAGTTAAACGCTTTCATCTCATTAATAATTGTTGGTTTATTAGTAGGTATCATGGAAGGAATGAGCCCTACTGAAGCAATGACCTCTGTCACAAATGGCTTAGGAGGAACGCTTGGTAGCCTTGCTTTAGTTATTGGATTTGGAGGAATGCTTGGTAAATTAATGGCAGATTCGGGTGGTGCTCAACGAATTTCAACAACGTTGATACATGCTTTTGGTAAGAAAAGAGTACAACTAGCAGCTGTTCTTACTGCATTTATAGTTGGAATAGCCCTTTTCTTTGAAACTGGTGTTGTTGTATTAATTCCTTTAGTATTTACTATTGCGGCTGAAGCCGGAGTACCCATTTTATATATTGGTATGCCAGTAATTGCTGCTTTAATAACAATGCATGGTTTCGTTCCGCCACATCCAGGACCAACAGCTGTAGCTGAAATCTTCCATGCAAATCTAGGAAAAACCCTATTATATGGTGTAATTATTGCGATTCCAGCTGTCATTATCGGTGGACCACTATATACAAAACTATTTAAAAAGGAAAGCTTGGAAGTCGATATTCCAAAACAGTTATTTAATCCGAAACATTTTGAAGAAGATGAAATGCCCGGATTTGGTATTAGCATCTTTACAGCACTTGTACCAGTTATCTTGATCGCGTTCCAAGCAGTAGTAGAAATCGCGATGCCTCATTCCGCCATTTTACCAGCGGCTAAGTTTTTAGGGAATCCAGGAGTTGCCCTTTTAATTTCAGTGATTATTGCCATCTTTACTTTTGGGTTAAACCGAGGCAAAAAAATGCCAGAAGTTATGCAATCGATTACAGATTCTGTAAGCGGTATCGCGATGATCTTATTGATTATTGGTGCTGGTGGTGCCTTTAAACAAGTATTAGTAGATAGTCATGTTGATAAATATATCGCAGATTTAATGGAAGGCTCTACAATTTCACCATTAATTTTAACCTGGTTAATTGCTGCAATCCTCAGGGTGGTATTAGGATCTGCTACCGTAGCTGGCTTAACCGCTGCTGGAATCGCTGCACCACTTGTCGGTGCGACACATGTAAGTCCAGAATTAATGGTATTAGCAACGGGTGCCGGAAGTATGACTTTCTCACATGTTAATGATGCTGGATTTTGGATTTATAAAGAATATTTTAATTTATCAATTGGTAAAACGATTAAAACATGGTCAGTAATGGTTACGATTATTTCATTAATCGGATTAGCTGGGGTTTTAATTATTAATTTATTCCTTTAAATGTGGAGAAATGGGACACGGGGTCAGACCCCGTGTCCCTAATTCTTTAAATAACAAGCTAGTTGAAGCCGTAATAGATCTTCTGGATTTGAGAATGAGATATGGAGCTTCTCTTCGATCTTTTTTAGCCTTTGGTATAAAGTGTTAACATGTATATGTAATTGCTTTGCCGTTTCACCTGCTGAACGGTTTTGTTTAATATAGGTGAGAAGAGTCTTTTCCAAAAATTGATTTTGTTCCTTTTCGTTTAGTAAAGGCATAAATACTTCATTTATAAATGCCTGTAATTCTTCTTGTGATTGGTGAATAAATAGACGATTGATTCCAATTTCCTTATAATGAATCAAATCTGGTTGTTTCCGATGGTTAAGATAGGACAGTGCTTTATCTGCTTCGTTATAACTTTTTTTAATATCCTCGATTCGGTTATATTGTAATCCAATCCCGATTTTAATTGGAAGATGATTTCCTTGTCTCCATTCCGACTGAAGTTGTTTTAGATGACCCGATACATCAATGGTATCTGATTGAGATTGTAGTATGATAGTAATCTTATTGCGGAATCCAAATACAATAGGTGAGTATTCTCGAAATCTCTTCTTATTTTCTAAAATCAGTCGGTGGTTTTGCATATTCATATAATGTATATCCTCATGGCTAGGAATTCCAATCAGTATAATTAAAAAATATGCCGGTTGATGGATGCCAAGCTCAATCGCTTTAGTATTCTGGATAGATGCGTCATTACATAGGATCAATTCGTGAAACAAATCATGTGTTTTTTGATAGTAAGAATCAACAACAGTTTGATTTCGAATCATCTCTAAAGCAATAATCGAACTTGCCTGTTCAATAATAAGTTTATTAATTGGTAATAGCCATTTATCTGTTACTTCGACAATTAGCATCCCAAGAAATTGATTAATTCCAATGACTGGCTGAAGATAAAAGGTATTTTGCTTTCCACTTTGTTCAGTAGAATAGAATTGAGGAGCATCCATGCTATTGAATTTTCTCCGTAGCTCATTTATATCTTCTGAAAACCAATGATTTGGACTTGAGTAAATGGAATCATCTGTTAAATCAATAATCACTAATCGGAGTTGGATCATTCTCCGTAGCTCACTAGCAATCATATGCATTCCAGAACTTTGTAATGAAAGCTTCATAAATGTATCGTGAATTTCATCACGTTGGAGTAATAACTGATTTTGATGCTTAATGTTTTGAAATAAGCGAGAATTAGTAAGGGCAATTGATACTTGATCAGAAAAGCTTTCTAGCACCTTTTTATCCTCAATTGTAAACAATGGTCGTTCCCCATTTTGGTAAATGATCAGGACACATAATGTTTCATTTTCTACAAAAATAGGTGTTGAAATAATAGATTGTAAGTTTGTGAATGAATAAGCATTAAATAAGTGTTGTAAATTTTCTTTCCGAATAGAAGAAGATTCATGCAGTATATCCTTTAATAAAGATAGAAACATTGTTCTTTTTTCTTGATATGTTTTTCCAATAATTCCTTCGCCAATATTCATCCTCATGTTTTGAATAGACTCACTTGGTCCACCTGCCCATGCTCTTGGGAGCAGTGCGTTCTCTTTCTCATCATACATCCATAAAACACCGAAATCAGCCACCTGTATAACGGAAAGGGCATGCTCCAAAATGTTTATTAATAATGTATCTACATTATCCAAATTAGAGATATCTCTAATGCTTTCCATCATTTTATGGCGGATAAATCGTTCTCGTTCGAGTGAGATTTCCAAATAATAGTTTATGAGGAGAATCTCTAATTGATTAATACTTTCTAATGAAAGACTAGGCTTCTCTACACGTATTACAATGATTGATCTGCTTTCATCAAAGCAAAAATAAAGATCGGTAAAGTCGGGATATTCGATCATATCGCGATGCACATCATGAAGGCTTGGAAAGGGTAATGGGAGTTCAAAGCCTTTTGTAGTGATCAGTGAAAATCGATCTTGGTATATACTGATCCAAATTTGAAAATACGATTGTTCGCATGCTTCGACTAAGAACTCCTGTATTCTTGTTAAGGGATTCATTCCTTGTTTCTCCTTCTTATTTATGTATATTTCTCTATTAATAACACTTAAATTATATATAAATGAACATTGTATGAAAAGTAGAATAATTCTATAATTTCATTATGCAAGCGATTTCAGGGGAGTGGGAGACATGACAACAAAAAGGGAGCAAAACTGGAAGTATGTCATTATTACAATGCTATTTCTTGGTTGGTCATTAGGGAATTTTGATCGATTTATCGTCAATTTTGCTATTCTCGATATTTCTAAAGAATTTCATTTAAATGGTTCCTTAACAGGAATTGTATTAAGTAGTTTTTTTGCTGGGTATGCGTTGATGCAAATTCCAGGAGGTTGGCTAGCAGATCGTTTTGGGTATCGAAAGGTAATTATTACCGCTGTATTTCTGTGGTCAATATTTACTATTTTAACAGGTGCTGCATGGTCATTTGCTTCAATTATCATCATTCGCTTTCTTTTTGGAATTGGCGAAGGCGGTTATTTCCCATCAGCATCAAAAGGAATTACGAACTGGTTTCCACATAATGAACGAAGTAGAGCCATGTCAATTATGCTGACTTCAGCGACAATTATGGGAGTAGTTGCTCCTATAGTAGGTACACAACTTATGCAATTGTTAGGATGGCGCCAAATATTTTATATTGTTGGAGTGATAGGACTTCTCTTATCTGTAGCTTTTTTCTTTTTAGTAAAGGAGAAGCAACAACCGAAACAAATGAAAATAGAAGAAGATCCAAAGGTAAAAGCTCCTCTAAAGGATGTATTAAAAACTCCGATGATTTGGAAGTTATTTATTGCCTATTTCAGTATATACGCAGTCAACTGGGGGCTGAATTCATGGATGCCAACTTACTTAGCGAATGTAAAAGGATTAAATTTAACAGAAGTGGGCGTATATTCAGCAATACCACCGTTTGTAGGGATCTTTGCTATGTTATGTAGTGGATATATACTAGATCGACTACCGGAAGGGAAAGATAAGCTGATTGCAGCGGTATTTGCTTTAATGGCTGGAGTATTTTTACTGTTAATGGCCATTTCTCCAAACCTTGTTCTATTTATCATTTTTCAAAGTGCTGTCACTGTGTTTCTATCATTTAATATCATTTTAATTACATCGGTTCCACTGAAAATTCTCCCTGAGGCTGTAGTAGGAACGGCTAATGGATTTATTAATACGGGAGCCCAATTTGCTGGTGTCTTAACCCCAATGCTAATTGGCTTTTTAGTAGATGCAACAGGTGGATCATATAATGCAGCATTTATCATGCTTATTTGTTTTACTATTTTGTGTGCAGGAGCATTATTTATGATACGCCAGAAAAGACATTTATCTGTTGTTCAAACATCTACAGTGAAATAAGAGAATCGGAGGATACATAATATGAATTTAACAGAGAAAATTGCAAAGTTGATTGATGAAAAGAGTAATAATTATAAAGACATTAGCGATAAGATATGGGAATTTGCTGAAACTAGATTTGATGAATTTCAATCAGCTGATTTATTATGTGAAGTTTTGCAACAGGAGGAATTTCAAGTTGAGCGAGGGGTAGCTAATCTTGAGACAGGCTTTATTGGAACCTATGGTACTGGAAAGCCAGTAATCGCTATTTTAGGAGAGTATGATGCATTAGCTGGCTTAAGCCAAGTTGCTGGAGAAGCAACCTATCAACCAATCAATGCAAATGGAAATGGCCATGGCTGTGGACATAATCTATTAGGTGTGGGAGCATTGGCTGGAGCGATTGCTGTTAAGGATTATTTAGTTCAACATAAGCTTGCTGGTACGGTAAAATATTATGGCTGTCCTGCAGAAGAGAGCGGTTATGGGAAATCCTTTATGGCAAGAGAAGGGCTATTTAAGGATGTAGATATTGCATTTTCCTGGCATCCTGGAACGGTCAATACAGTGATGCATGCGATGTCTAATGCTGTTATTCACGCCCACTTTAAATTTAAGGGTCGAAGTTCTCATGCAGCAGCTTCCCCGCATCTTGGAAGAAGTGCATTAGATGCAGTTGAACTAATGAATGTCGGAGTAAATTATTTACGTGAGCATATCATTGATGGTGCCCGAATTCATTATGCTGTGACAAATACGGGAGGGGTTGCCCCAAATGTGGTTCAGGCAGAGGCGGAGGTGACTTATCTCATACGTGCTCCTAAACCGGATCAGGTAAAGAGCTTATATGAGCGTGTTGTTAAATGCGCCAAAGGAGCTGCGATGATGACCGAAACAACAGTTGATGAACAGATAGTAGGTTCATGTCATAACTTAATTCCAAATAAAACATTAGAAACTATTATGGATCAACATATGAATGAATTAGGTTATCCGGAGGTAACGGATAAGGATATTCGTTTTGCCAAGGACATATTCCAAACCTTGTCGGAGGAAGAAAAAGGAGCGATCGCGCTTCAGGTAGGAAATGATTTTGCAAAAAAATTAGCCGAAAAACCAATTGCGGATTTCGTTATTCCCCTAGCAAAGGAGCCTATCTCAATTGGAGGTTCTACAGATGTAGCTGATGTTAGCTGGAATGTTCCAACCGCACAATGTACGACATCGACTTGGGCAGTTGGGACTCCATTCCACACATGGCAGGTTGTTGCACAGGGAAAATCGAATTACGCACATCAGGCCATGCTATTAGCAGGAAAAACCATTGCATCTACCGCAATTACAGCGATTGAAAACCCAGAGCTCATTGAACAAGCAAAAAATGAGTTGAAAGAAAGATTGAATGGTGAACACTATGTTGCATTAATTCCCGAAGATCTTATGCCTCCAAAACTATCTGTGACGAAAAAGGAAGAAACATACGTGTAATCCTCTTATTGGGACACTAGACCAGACCCTTTGTCCCGAAAAACGGGACACGGGGTCGGACCCCGTGTCCCATTATATTTTTGATCGCGGAAAAGTAAGTTTTAGTATTGTGCCGATTCCCTTAGTGCTATTAACAGAGATGGTTCCGTGCATTTCTTCAATGATTTGTCTTGATACCATTAGTCCTAGCCCAGTTCCTTTTTCCTTTGTTGAATAGAAGGGGAGGCCGAAATTATCTGCTGCTTCTTTACTCATGCCCTCGCCATTGTCCGAAATAGTGATGTATACATGTTTTTCATCAGTTGAAACTTCTATATCAATTATTCCATTGTCGTTCGTTGCTTCAATTCCGTTTTTAATAAGATTTATAAATAGTTGCTGTACCCGTTGACTATTCCCATTTATATAAATAGGAATGAGATTTGAGAAGTTTAATTGAACATTATTAAGAGTAGCAAAGGAAGATAAAGATCGGATAGCCATCTTTATTTCGCGAACAATATCAAGCTTGCTTACCTCACTTGAATGGTTTTTTCCAAGTGCTAAATAATCAGCTATAATTCCATTCGCCCGATCTACTTCATCTATGCAAATTTTGATATATTCCTTTTCAGAAGTAGAAATTCGATTCGAAGATTGTAAGATTTGCATAAATCCTCTAATACTAGTCATTGGATTACGTATTTCATGAGCCACACTTGCGGCTAATTGACCAATGACATTAAATTTCTCAGCATTTTGTATTTCTTTTTGCAAGGAGCGTTTTTCTAGCTGAGATTCGATTAAATAAATTAATAGGAAAACGACGACGGCATTTGAGAAAATAAATAATGATAATATAATCATAATATTTGATGTGATTGATATTTTTAATACAAGACTACCTATTATGTAATGAAGAGCGAGAGTAACGGATAAAAATAAAGTGGAAGTCATCACCTTTTTTCTTAATTTCCAAGAAAAAAAGAGTGACTGTTTTCCGTATAAGAGTACCCCCATAATGATAGTAGCAACTAAAACTGGGGCTATTTCGGAACCTCCAATACAGAGACGGACTGCAATATAAAATACTGAAATAATAATTCCAAGAAGATTGCCTCCATAGATATAAGCTAAATAAATAGGAATCAATCTTAAATCAAGAATTCCGCCTTTATCCATATGAACGGCAAATGATAGTGATAATATGATGGTGAAAACACAAGTGATTCCAAAAATTACTTTACTTTTCATATCACTTATTTTTCCATTTGCTAGAACCAAATATAGAACGAAAGGGAAGAGCGTCATTAAAATCTGGAGAAGCATTCTTTCTAACTGTATTTCCACAAACTTGCCCCCTTTTTCGACAGATTTCATGGTTTGAATACTATTATTATTCGATATTTATAAAAGAAATCCTTTATTGTAAAAAAAAGAAGTAGCTTGTATTGGAACAAACTACTTCATAAGTATTACCCTATTTCATGTCCAGTGACGATGATATATCCAACTAAGAAAATATTGAGTGCAATGATTACGAGTGTACATAACCACGAAAGAACTTTAACCCACATAGAGTTGGTGAATTCACCCATTTTCTTTTTACTGCTTGTGAATAATACTAATGGAACGACGGCAAATGGGAGCTGTAGACTTAAGATGACCTGACTCCATAAAAGCAAGTCAGCAGTTCCCCGTGATCCAGCAATCCATGTAACAATAAATGCTGGTATGACAGCAATCAGGCGTGTGATCAAACGGCGAAGCCATGGTGAAATCCTGAGATTAACGAATCCTTCCATAACGATTTGCCCTGTTAAAGTACCAGTAATTGTTGAATTTTGTCCAGATGCAAGTAAAGCAACTGCAAATAGGGTACTTGCTATTCCGACCCCTAATGTTGGACTTAGTAGTTTATATGCTCCTTCAATTTCAGATACGTCTAATCCAGTACCATGAAATGCAGCTGCACCTAAAATTAATATTCCTGAATTAATTAAAAAGGCAATCGTTAAAGAAAAAGTAGAATCTAGTAAAGAAAATTTAATAGCTTCCTTCTTACCTTGTCGATCCCGTGTAAACTGTCTTGTTTGCACTATTGATGAATGCAAATATAAATTATGTGGCATTACGGTTGCCCCGAGAATTCCTAAAGAAATAAATAGCATCTCCGGATTGGTCACAATTTCTGCCTTTGGAACATACCCACTAAATAATGCTGAAACTTCAGGCTTTGAAATAATCACTTCAAAAGCAAACACACCAAATATTGTGGTCATTAAAACAATAATTATGGATTCAATAATCCTAAATCCTTTTTTCTGAAGAAGTAAAAGTAATAGAACATCCAATGTAGTAATGATGATCCCCATTAAAAGAGGAATACCAAATAAAAGATTTAAAGCAATGGCTGATCCAATTACTTCAGCTAAGTCTGTAGCAATAATCGCAAGCTCGGTTAGGATCCAAAGAAATACAGCCATCTTTTTACCTGTTGCATCTCTTGTAGCTTGTGCTAGATCTCTGCCGGTTACAATTCCTAGTTTAGCTGATAATCCTTGCAGTAAAATAGCCATTAGATTTGAAATTAAAATGACAGATAAAAGCGTATAACCAAAACGTGCACCACCTGCAATAGATGTTGCCCAGTTTCCTGGATCAACATAACCAACCGCGACTAATGATCCTGGACCAGCAAATGCAAGAAATTTTCTCCAGAATCCCGCCTTATTTGGAACCTTAACCGAGTTATTTACTTCCTCTAGACTTACATTTGAACTTTGTTTGAGCCAACCTTGTTCTTTATGTGTTTGATTAGCATGTGCATTCATATTTACCACCTCTCAAATAGTTGAACAATTATAATTTAGTTTCCCTCGGTCAACTTTTGGTTTAAAAAAGTAGAATTTTTTTATGTACCCATCTTAACACTCTAGTTTGCATTTGTAAATAAATTTTGCCCTAGGGAAACATTTTATTTAATGGTAAAATATATGAACTGAATTTATTTTTCCATCAATTGAAATATTTTGAAACTTTTCCGCTATATAAACGTATGAAAAATTAAATCTAAAAGAGGGAGTGAAATATGTGAAAAGAAAAAAAATCGTTGGGAAGTGGCTACTTGCAACATCATTAAGTGCAGCTATGATTGGAGGGGGATTAACACTACCAGTTCATCCGGTGTCTGCTAACGAATTATCCCAGCAAGTAGAGGATGGTCAGGTTGCGAAGGAATTTCTTTCATTAGTAAAGGATCAAAAATGGAATGAAATCTATCAATTATTCAATGGTAATCTACAAAAATATTATTCAAAAGAAGAAGTGCCTCAAATTTTTCAAGGACTAACAGCTACATTCGGAAAAATACAAACCTTCAATGTTCAAAGTAATGTAAATAATGGCATACATAATAAGGTGACGATATTGGTCACAGCTGAACTAGGTCCGTTTAGCTTTGTAGTCAATGTAGATAAAAGTGGAAAGGTAGATGATTTCCATACTGAGATGGCTACTGATCCTAATCAGTTTAGCAATCCATCGTACAATCATCCTGAAAATTATTCAGAAAAACAGATACAAGTTGGAGAAGGTGAATTTGCTTTACCAGGAATTTTGACTGTACCTAAAGGAGAGGGACCATTCCCGGTTGTTGTTCTTGTTCATGGTTCAGGTCCAAATGATATGGATGAGACAGCCTATGGATTTAAGCCATTCCGTGACATTGCAGTAGGATTAGCGAGTAAAGGAGTAGCCGTTCTCCGTTATGATAAAAGGACCAATACTCATGCATTAAAATCGAGCAAGGATCCAAAGTTTTCTATAATGGAGGAAACTGTGCTGGATGCAAATCTGGCTGTATCTGCACTTAAATCAGTTCCAGAGGTAGATGCAAAGAATATTTATGTGCTTGGACATAGCCAAGGCGGGTATGCTCTTCCGCTTATTTTAGATAATGATAAGAATCATGAGATAAAAGGCGCAATCGGTGTAGCTGGTCCAACAGGAAAATTCCATGAGCTTTTACTTTGGCAAATGGAGCAATCAATCAAGCGTGCTGAAGGAATGAAAGTACCTCAGGAACAAATCGATCAGGCCAAAATGGAATTAGAAGTATATAAAAGTCAATTTTCTATGTTAGACAATCCAAACTATAATAAGGATCATATTCCAGCTGAATTTCAATTACAACCAGCTTATTGGTGGTTTGATTTAAGAGATTATCAGCCATCCGAAATAATCAAAAAGCAAGATACGCCTATGCTCTTCTTACAAGGGAATAAGGATATCCAGGTACCAGCAGAGCAATTAGAAAATTGGAAGACTGCTTTAAAGGGTCATGATAATGTCCAGTTTCGATCCTACCCTGATATGATGCATTTTCTTGTGAATATTAAAGGAGAGGCAAATGGTGTGACTGAATATAGTACACCAGGTAATGTTGCTCCAGAACTAATCGATGATGTAGCAACATGGGTCAAAACAGGCTCACTAGAAGAGCAGGAACATGTAGATTTATCGATTTTTAAAGATTACAAAAAAGATGCTTATTGGTCAGAAGCTTTTGAATGGGCCGTTAATCATGGAATCATCAAAGGGTTTGCTAAGGAGCAACTGCTCAAACCAAATCAACCTATGACTGAAAGCCAATACTTGAATGTATTTCTACGATATACATTAGGACAGGATTTAAAGGATGAATCGGTCAAGAATCTCTACACATTAGCGAAATCTTACGAACTACCTGTTACCGGAAAATCAAATCATGTCGTAACTAGAGGGGAAGCAGCCATCCTTCTAGTCAAAAGCTTCACAGACAAGAAGATGACAGAAAAAGAAGCGATCCAATGGCTCTATGATCATCAAATCGTCAATGGCTACACAGACAAAAAAGGAAATAATCCAAAAAATTATGAATCCTACCAAGCAAAAAAACCTATTACACGAGCAGACCTCGTAACCATGTTCTATCGAGTACAAAGTATGTAAAAGTAAAACTTAGAGTATAAGAGGTTGTCTAATTAGACAGCCTCTTTTTTATAAAGAAAGTATAAAAATTAAACTAGTTTCTATAGCTAAATTGAGGAAAATCTAAATGCGGATTTTCCTTTTTCTCGTCGAGGAGTTAGGAGCTCCAAGTCTTTCTTCATGTAACAAGTAATTCGATTAATTAATCGTAAGTGGGGTGTTTCTATACATTTATGGAATCATCCAAGTCAATACAGAAGATTGTAAAAATGTAATAATACAAATAAGAAGCAATAAGAAAAGACTATGTTTAATTGTAAAACGGAATAAATCAGATTCTTTACCTGCTAGCCCTGCAGCCGCACAAGCCACGGCAATGGATTGCGGAGAAATCATTTTTCCTGTCACTCCACCGGATGAGTTAGCAGCAAGGGCTAATAATGGATGCATACCGACAGATTGGGCAGATACTTGTTGTAATGTTCCGAATAAAACATTTGATGAGGTATCCGATCCAGTAATAAAGACACCTAGCCAGCCAAGTACAGGAGAGAAAAATGGGAAAAAAGATCCCGTTTTTGCAAGGGCTAAAGCAAGTGTTGTGATCATCCCAGATGAATTCATTACATATGCAAATGCAACCACTACAACAATCGTTAAAATTGGAAATTTTAATTCCTTTAACGTTTCTCCAAATACAGAAAACCATTGTTTCCATGAAATCCTTAATACAAACTTCGTAATTATAGCAGCAATGAGAATTGCTGTTCCAGCGGCACCTAAAAGTTCTAATTTATATGTAGCAGCAATTGGATCACCATTAGCATTAATTACATGATTATTTAACCATGGTACATTTGGATTAAAGGTTATCCATCCACCAATTAGGTTAATCGCTTTCAAAATAATATTAGAACCTTCGTAATGTCCGACTAATGCTGTTTTAATTTGGGGAATTCCCCAAATAGTAATAAGAACAGTTAAAATAATAAATGGTGACCATGCTTTAGCAATTTGTCCTTTTGTATAGGTAGGAGTGGTACGTATTGAGTCAGATGAAGCAGCTACCTCTTCATGTGAAAAGTGGAAAATGGATTTGGGCTTCCAAAATTTCAAGAAGATAGTTAGTACGATTAATGATACTAATGCAGATAAAACATCAGGAAGCTCCGGACCCATAAAGTTTGACGTGAAATACTGTGTAACTGCAAATGAAATTCCAGATACTAATATGGCTGGAAGAACTTCCTTTGTTTTCTTTAATCCCGCCATTACGATAATTAAATACAATGGGATAAAGACTGAAATAAAAGGCAACTGCCGCCCCACCATTTTTGAAATTTCCAAAGCGGATTGACCAGTCGGGCCCTCCATTGCAATAATCGGTGCACCAATTGCACCAAATGCAACAGGAGCAGTATTAGCTAACAAACATATTCCTGCAGCGTAGAGAGGACTAAATCCAAGTCCAACTAATAGAGCCGCTGTAATTGCTACAGGTGCACCGAAACCTGCCGCCCCTTCTAAGAAGGCACCAAAGGAAAAAGCGACAAGTAATGCTTGCAAACGACGATCCTCAGTAATGGAAACAACAGAGTTTCGAATAATATCAAATTGACCTGTTTTTACTGTAAGTTTATATAAAAATACTGAAGAAACAATAATCCAACCAATCGGAAGAATACCATAAATTGCCCCTTGTGTAGCGGACATGACAGGTAAAACAACAGGCATTCTGTAAACGATTACAGAAATAACCAAAGCAATAAGTAGGGTGTAGATTCCTGCCTTATATGCGGGCATACGTTTTATAGCTAATGCCCAAAAGAAAAATAGAATAGGAATAAGAGCTACTAATGCTGAGATGTACAGATGATCTTGAAAGGGGATAAAGTTTTGTACATATTTCATATATTAACCTTCCTTCAAATGAATTTCATACGGTCAATAGGTCATCTGATGACCATATGTCATATATATTAAAAAATTATAAATATTTATAAAATGAAAAACAATATGTTTTTCATTTTTCTACTAAATTTTTTTTTTCCTGTCTTGTATATAGTAAGATAGAAAAAGGAAAATGTTGATTGGATTATCCAGGAGTGATGAAATGGAATATAAAAAAATACAACCCAAAAAAATATATGAGCAAGTAGCTGATGAGTTAGTTGAAATGATTCGTGAAGGGAATTTGAAGCCAGGCGAAAAGCTAGATTCTGTTCAGCAGCTAGCTGAAAATTTTTCAGTTGGAAGATCTGCCATTCGTGAGGCACTTACATCACTAAGAGCAATGGGATTGATTGAACTTAGACAAGGGGAAGGGACCTATGTAAAAAAATTTGAGCCAAACGATATTTCCTATTCGATAGTACAAGCATTGTTAATGAATAAGGAAGATATTATCCATCTTTTAGAAGTTCGTAAAATTTTGGAGACTGGAATAGTGGTTGCAGCAGCGGAAAAGCATAATGAGGAAGATTTAGATAAAATGAAAATCGCCCTTAAAGAAATGAAAAAAGCTACAGTGAATGAAGAGCTAGGTGAACAAGCTGATTTGGCCTTTCACTTAGCAATCGTTAATGCCACACATAATCCACTTTTAATAAATCTGATGAGTCATGTTTCTGAACTGATGGTTCAAGCAATGGAAGAAACTAGACGTATTTGGTTATATTCAAGGGTTAGTACTTTAGAGATTCTATATGAACAGCATAGTAGAATTTTGGAAGGTATTGAAAGTAGAAATAAGGAACAAGCAAGGAATGCGATGCTTGATCACCTCGAAAGCGTGGAAAACATGCTTAAGGATTATATAAAATAATAGAGAAGAGACGAAAAATAGTTTTTTTCGAATGTAAAAAAATTATCAAATGACCATTCTTGGAGTCAACAAAATTCTTCATTGATGGCATATGAGTTAACTTTATATCTTTGCGGACATAGGGAATGTTATTTTATTTCTGTATTGTATTAAATAACGTACTAAGCTTCAAATACGGATCGAAATTAAGATTATTTTCGGGAATAATTTGAATGTCCGCTTAGATATTAAATTATTTAATATTAAAAAAAGTAGCATTGAACATAAGAATTTATTTCAGCTCATAAATTATAGAAATGCCTAGCAATTTTCTTTTAATAGGGTTTATAATATTAACAGGTCATCTGATGACCTAATGAGTAAATAATTCTTTATATTTGAAGAAGGTGGAAAATTTGAAAGTAAGCTTATTTATTACTTGTCTTGTTGATATGTTTAAGACAGATGTAGGTAAATCCATGGTTCAAATATTAGAAAGACTTGGCTGCGAAGTTGATTTTCCAAGTGGGCAGGTTTGTTGTGGACAGCCGTCCTATAACAGTGGTTTTGTAGAAGATACGAAACCGGCAATGAAGAAAATGATTACTGTATTTCAAGATTCTGATTATGTGGTCGCTCCTTCCGGTTCATGCGCATTTATGTTTAAAGAATATCCAAAGATTTTTTCAGGTGATGCTGAATGGGAAGAGGGAGCAAGAAATCTTGCCGATAAAACTTATGAATTCACACAATTTCTTGTGGATGTATTAAAAGTGGAAGATGTAGGTGCAAGCTTGAAAGGAAAAGCAACCTACCATCCTTCCTGTCATATGACACGATTGCTAGGTGTAAAGGATGCCCCTATGAAGCTATTAAAACACGTAAAAGGGTTAGAGGTTACACCTTTGCCCAATGCTTCGAGCTGCTGTGGATTTGGAGGAACCTTTTCTGTAAAAATGGGACCAATTTCTGAGCAAATGGTTGACGAAAAGGTACAGCATGTAGAGGAAACATCCAGTGATTATTTAATTGGGGCGGACTGCGGATGTCTCATGAATATTGGTGGCCGGATTGATCGAAAAAGTAAACCAATTCAAGTAATGCATATTGCGGAAGTGTTAAATCATCAAGAATAAGGGAACGAGGTGAGATAGAATGGGTTTACAAATAAGTGAAAAGAATTTTAAAAATAGAATGAGTGATGGTTTACAAGATGATTTTATGCGTGGGGCTGTTCGTGATGCGCAGGAAAGATTACAAACGAATCGACTCAAAGCAGCAGATCAGCTAGGAAACTGGGAGGAGTGGCGTTCACTTGGTGAAGAAATACGTCAACATGTTCTAGCAAATCTTGATTATTACTTATATCAATTAAGCGAGCAAGTTTCTAAACGTGGTGGTCATGTCTTTTTTGCCCAAACAGCAGTAGAAGCCCAAGAATATATTAAGGACGTTGTGAAAAAAAAGAATGGGAAAAAAGTCGTCAAATCGAAATCAATGGTGACAGAGGAAATCAGCCTAAATGAGTGTCTGGAAGAAATAGGCTGTGATGTTGTGGAAACGGACTTAGGAGAATATATCCTGCAAATTGATGACCATGATCCACCATCCCACATAGTAGCACCTGCCTTACATAAAAATAAAGAACAAATTCGTGATGTATTTACGAAGAAAATTGGCTATACCAAAAGTGAAAAACCTGAAGAATTGGCGGCTTATGCACGAAAAATGCTTCGAAAGGAATTTTTGTCTGCCGATATTGGGATAACTGGCTGCAACTTTGCGATTGCAGAAAGCGGTTCGATAGGACTAGTTACAAATGAAGGGAATGCCCGAATGGTAACAACTCTTCCGAAAACTCAAATTACTGTTATGGGGATGGAAAGAATAGTTCCAACTTACGAGGAATTTGAAGTTTTAGTTAGTCTGCTAACAAGAAGTGCTGTTGGTCAAAGACTAACAAGCTATGTGACAGCATTAACAGGACCTCGGGAAATAGGAGAGATAGATGGTCCAGAGGAATTTCATCTCGTCATTGTGGATAATGGCCGTTCAGCAATATTAGGAACAGAGTTCCAGCCTGTTTTACAGTGTATTCGTTGTGCGGCATGTATCAATGTTTGTCCTGTCTACCGCCATATTGGAGGACACTCTTATGGTTCGATTTATCCGGGACCAATTGGTGCTGTATTAACACCATTGCTTGGAGGATATGAGGAACATAAGGAATTGCCCTATGCGTCATCATTATGCGGTGCATGCACAGAAGCTTGTCCAGTGAAAATTCCTTTACATGAATTACTGCATAAGCATCGACAGGTAATTGTTGAGCGTGAAGGGAAAGCACCAATTTCAGAAAAATTAATGATGAAAGCATTCGGTTTAGGGGCGGCATCTAGTGGTTTATATGGTTTTGGCTCAAAACTTGCAACGACAGCAGTAAAGCCATTTGTGAAGAATGAAAAAATTAAAAAAGGTCCTGGACCTCTGAAAGCATGGACAGAAATCCGTGATTTTCCAGCACCGAACAAGGAACGTTTTAGAGACTGGTTTAAAAATCATAAGGAAGGGGTGGATCATAATGGTCGGAACCATTCAAAAACGTGAACAATTTTTAGCGAATATCGCTAAGAATTTAGGGAGAGGTCAACGAACTGAAGGAGTATCGACTCCTGTTTACTCATTTCAGCCACAGTACCGTATCTTACAGGAGGCAAGTCAGGATGAATTACTTCAAGTACTAAAGGAACAATGTAAAAGCATCCATGTTGATTACTTTGAAACCACTGTGAATGAGTTGGGATCAAAACTAGAAGATATAGTTCAGTTCTATGGCGGTGGTCCACTTTCTTTATGGAACGACGAACGCTTTCACCAATTTGGATTACAGGATTTGATAGAAACCGTTTGGCCCAATCAATCCTATGATGTTCATATTTGGGACCCTGCAAAAGGACAAGAAAATATAGATCGTTGTGAACGTGCAAATGTTGGAATCACATTTAGCGATATCACCCTTGCTGAATCTGGTACGGTCGTTTTATTTAATGATGAAAATAAAGGTCGCTCCGTTAGTTTACTACCTACCACTTATATAGCGATTATTCCTAAAAGTACAATCGTTCAAAGAATGACACAAGCATCTATCAAAATCCGAGAAAAGGTTCAAAAGGGAGAAATCCTCCCCTCATGCATAAATTTCATTACCGGCCCAAGCAACTCAGCCGATATTGAAATGAATCTTGTGGTTGGGGTTCATGGCCCGGTCAAGGCAGCATATATTATTGTAAAAGATAAATAGAAACCAAGATCAATGGAAAGAGATCATCTTATGAAAAAGATGGTCTCTTTTATTTGATGGAAGAAATTTTTTCGATAAGATTATCAGAACTGTTCTTATAAGTTTATCGCTCCCTCATCCGTTAAATATAGGGACAACGGACTTCAAACAATATTTAATAGTTAAAAATTTTATTAAATAGTAACAAGGTTTTTAGAAAAGAGTCTAATAAAAAATATAAATATAATTATCTGTGGCTTATCCGCATAAATTTTTATTAGCAATAAATATCTTAATCATTCATATAAAAAAGGGGCTGATAACATGATTTATTAATAGAAAAGAAGTTTAAAGTTGAAAACCTATTTCTGTACAAAAGGGGGGGATTAACATGGGGCGATATATATTAAAAAGAATAGTAGCAGGTATTTTTATGATGTTTGTTCTTACTACTATTACCTTTTTTTTGATGCATGCAATCCCAGGAGGACCATTTAGTCCATCTGAACAAAGAAATGTACCAAAAAGTGTATTAGAAAAAATAGAGGATAAATATGGTTTAAATGATCCTTTAGGCGTTCAATATGTTAATTATTTAAAAAAGTTGGTGCAAGGTGACTTTGGAATGTCCTTTAAAAATGCCGATGTAACAGTGAATGAATTAATAGCTCAGGGGTTTCCTGTATCTGCAAAGGTCGGATTAGTTGCGATTGCTGTAGCTCTAATTGTCGGTATCCCATTGGGAATTATTTCTGCAGTAAAGCGGGGGAAGTGGCCAGATTGGACGTCGATGATTTTTGCAACAATTGGAATTTCAATTCCTAACTTTGTGATCGCTGTTCTCCTACTCTTTTTGTTCGCAGTCATTTTGAATCTTTTACCTACATTTGGTTTAACAAGTTGGAAGCATTACATTCTTCCTGTAGCGGGACTAGCCTTTAGTCCGATAGCCTATATTGCTAGGCTAATGAGATCTAGTATGTTGGAAGTAATGCGTCAAGACTATATTCGAACAGCAAGATCGAAAGGCGTCCATGAATTAAGTGTTATTTGTAAACACGCATTGAAAAATGCCATTATTCCTATAATTACCTATTTAGGTCCACTAGTTGCCATTCTTTTAACAGGAAGTTTCGTTATAGAAAAAATATTTTCAATTCCCGGAATAGGGAGGGACTTTGTAACAAGTATAGGAGATCGGGATTATTCTGTTATTTTGGGAATGACCGTTTTCTTTGGCTTTTTCATTATACTCACAAATCTAATCGTCGATATTTTATATGTTGTAATTGATCGACGAATAAAAATAGAAGAATAGGGGGGAAACGATTGAATCATTCAATAAACATAAAAAATTTGAAACCAGACTATAATTTTGAAACAGAAGATTTACACGATCTCCCCGATGAACTTTTTAAGAAGCTTGATGAGTCTGAGAAAGAAGATGAGATCATTGCTCGACCTAGTAAGTCTTATTGGCAGGATGCTTGGTCACGTTTTAGAAAGGATCCTCTTGCATTATTGGGTTTATTCATTATTATCATCATGGCTTTAGCAGCGATTTTTGGGCCAATACTATCAGAATATACATATGATGGTCAAGATATTGAGAATGGTAATCAAGGACCGTCATCTGAACATTGGTTTGGAACAGATAAATTTGGAAGAGATATTTTTATTAGAACATTATACGGTGCAAGAATAAGTTTAACAATTGGTTTTGTAGTTGCAACAATTAATATGCTTATAGGTGTTATCTATGGTGGAATTTCAGGATATTTCGGTGGAAGACTTGATATGATCATGATGCGAATAGTCGATATGATGATCAGTATTCCAGACCTACTTTATATCATTTTAGTCATGATGTTTCTAGGAAATAGTATACAGAGTATTTTAATAGCATTATGTATTACCTCATGGATTGGGACAGCGAGAATTGTGCGCTCTCAAGTTATCACTCTAAAATATCAAGAATATGCCCTTGCCTCACGTTCCATTGGATCTTCTAATCTTCGAATATTATTTAAACACCTAATCCCTAATAGTATGGGACCAATTATTGTTACGGTCACATTTTTAGTTCCATCTGCTATTTTTTCAGAGGCATTTTTGAGCTTTCTTGGAATTGGTATTCAAGTTCCAATAGCTAGTTGGGGAACTCTTGTGAATGATGCCATTCCAACCTTATTTACCCAACCATATCAAATGCTGTTTCCTGCTCTTGCTATCAGTATTACAATGTTTTCATTAAATTTTATTGGTGATGGTCTAAGAGATGCACTGGATCCAAGGTTAAAGAAATAAAGGGGGTGTTGATGTGAGCTTGCTTCTAGTGGATAATCTAAAAACAAATTTTCATATTGATGCAGGAAAAGTGCAAGCAGTCCGTGGAGTTTCATTTCACGTCAATAAAGGTGAGTCTATAGGGATTGTTGGTGAATCCGGCTCTGGCAAAAGTGTGACGATGCTCTCAATTATGGGTCTTTTACCAGATAACGCAAGTATAGAAGTAGCAGGAATGAGCTTTAATGGAATAGACATGGAAATGATGGATTATAAACAATGGAGAAGATTGCATGGAAGAGAGATAGGAATGATTTTTCAAGATCCAATGACTTCACTTAACCCGTTACTCACTATTGGCCATCAAATAATGGAACCTATGCGAATTCATCTAAAACTATCAAAAAAGGATGCAAAGAAACGCGCAATTGAAATGCTGAAACTTGTAGATATACCAAGTCCTGAAAATAGAATCAATCAATACCCTCATGAGCTTTCTGGAGGGATGAGACAACGAGTTATGATAGCTATTGCCATCTCCTGTAATCCCAAGCTATTAATAGCTGACGAGCCTACTACTGCACTGGATGTGACTATTCAAGCTCAAATTCTTGATCTTATGAGTGATTTAAAAAAGAAAATCAATACATCTATTGTCATGATTACCCATGATTTGGGAGTTATTGCTAGTATGTGCAGTAGAGTGATTGTCATGTATGGAGGGATCATTGTAGAGGAAGGAACGATAAGAGAAGTGTTTTATAACCCACAACATCCATATACTTGGGGACTAATACGTTCGATACCAAAGGTAGAAATGGGCGAGAGGAAAAAGCTTATTCCAATTCCGGGAACTCCTCCCGATTTACTAGCACCTCCAAAAGGCTGTCCGTTTGCTGCAAGGTGTGAGTATGCAATGAAGGTGTGTGAAATGATTCCACCAAGGAATACAGTCATATCTAATACGCACCAGGCTGCATGTTGGTTAATGCACCCTAAGGCACCGAAAGTGGATAAGGGGGTAATAGGATAATGGTTGCAGCAACAGAAAATCTCGTTGAGGTTCGAAATTTGAAAAAGCATTTCAGTATTAAAAAAGGATTTTTTGGTAGAAATTCAAATGTATTAAAAGCTGTAAATGATGTAAGTTTTTCAATAAAGAGAGGGGAAACATTTGGTTTAGTCGGCGAGTCTGGTTGTGGAAAAACAACTGCCGGGCGAACACTTATGAAGCTTTATGAGCCTACATCAGGAGAGATTTTGTTTAATGGGCAATCGATCGCTCATTTAAGCAATAAGGAAATGTTTCCTTTTCGAAAAAAAATGCAAATGATTTTTCAGGATCCCTATGCCTCCCTTGATCCTAGAATGACCGTAGGTGAGATTATTGGAGATCCATTAGATGTACACAATATTTGTAAGGGGAAGGAACGGACAGAGCGAATTAAGGAGCTTATTCATTTGGTTGGTCTTAAAAATGATCATATTAACCGCTATCCACATGAGTTTTCTGGTGGACAACGTCAACGGATTGGCATAGCTCGAGCATTAGCAGTAGAACCAGAATTTATTGTTTGTGATGAACCCATTTCGGCCCTTGATGTATCAATACAAGCGCAAATTGTCAATATGCTTGAAGAGCTTCAAGAACAATTTGCATTGACCTATCTATTTGTATCTCACGATCTATCAATGGTACGGCATATCTCACACAAGGTAGGAGTTATGTATCTGGGTAATTTAGTAGAGGTAGCTGAAAAAAATGAGCTTTATACGAAGATGCAGCATCCATACACACAAGCGTTGCTCTCCGCGGTACCTATTGCAGACCCTGATCTTTCAGAAAAGATTGAAAGAATTCATCTTAAAGGGGATGTGCCAAGTCCAATAAACCCTCCTAGTGGCTGTGCTTTTCGAACACGTTGTCCTTTTGCGGAGGCGGTATGTACGCTAGAGAAACCAAAACTACGTGAAATTGGTGAGGAACACTTGGTCGCTTGTCATGTTATATAAAGGGTTATTTATGCACCCTGCTTTATTCAAGCAGGATTATATAGAAGAATTTTGCAATATTTTCTTGGGGGGAAGAAAATGAAAAGAAAACTTAGGTTAATGCTGACGATTTTCTTTGTGTTTGTGGTCATTGTAGGTTGCAGCTCTGAAAGCTCAAAAACAGATAATAAAGACAAGAAAAAAATTATTTATGCACTCCCTGATGAGCCAGAAACACTAGATCCCACACTTAACACTTATTCACGCTCATCAATTGTTATGCAAAACTTATTTAGAGGACTCTATAAGATCGGTCCAGACGGAAAGCCTGTTCCCGCTTTAGCAGAGGAAACCGTGGTGGATGAATCACAGACAAAATATACGTTCAAGATTAATAAAAATGCAAAATGGAGTGATGGAAAACCTGTAACTGCTCATGATTTTGAATACTCTTGGAAAAGAGTCTTGAATCCAGAAGTTGCTTCGGGTGCAGCTTTTGATTTGTATTATTTAAAAAACGGGCTTTCATATAACGAAGGGAAAGCAACAGCTGATGAGGTAGGAGTCAAAGCCTTAGATGATCAAACACTCGAAGTCACTTTGGAAAATCCTACTACGTATTTCTTAAATTTACTTTGTGCTACTTCCTATTACCCTGTGAGAAAGGATGTTGTTGAAGGTAAAGAGAGTTGGACGAAATCACCAAAAACTTACTTATCAACTGGCCCTTTTACTCTAACAGAAATAAAACCTAAAGAAAAATATGTATTAAAAAAGAATCCAAACTACTTAGATGCTGACAAGGTTCAGATTGATACATTAGAAATTGTCTTTATAGAATCCCCGGAGGCTGAACTTGCCGCTTATATGAATAATGAAATTGATGTTTCGGATAATCTTAGCAAAGAAGCATTGGCAAAGTATAAAGATACGGATGAATATGTAGCAGCTCCACGAATCGGCGTTTATTATTTTGATATTAATACAACAAAAAAACCATTTGATGATCCTAAGGTGAGAAAAGCATTTGGTATTTCATTAAATCGTGAACAGATTGTAAAAAATGTCATGCAATCCACTGAAAAGCCTGCCTATGGATTTGTTCCATATGCAATGCCACATGGTGTTCAAACGGATAGGGAATATAGGGATGTGGTAGGAAACTTGTTCGAGGAAAATGTAGAAGAGGCAAAGAAATTATTAGCGGAGGCAGGATATCCAGATGGAAAGGGCATGCCTGAAATTGAATTTTTAACGATGGCTAGCCAATCAGATAAGGATATTGCTCAAGCTATCCAAAGCATGTGGAAAGAAAATCTAGGTGTTGAAGTCACAATAAAGACACTTGAATCTAAAATTTATTGGGATGAGTTAGAAGCGGGAAATTTCCATATTGCTAGGGATGGGTGGACAGGAGACTTTTTAGATCCGATGACACATTTAACTTTGTTTGAAACGATTAATGCAGCAGATGATGTTCGCTGGAGTAATGCAGAATATGATGCTTTGCTTAAAGAAAATAAAGAGATTGTGGATCAACAGAAGAGGATGGATAACTATGCAAAAGCTGAAAAGATACTAATGGATGAGATGCCTGTTATTCCAATCTATTTTTATGAAGATTCTTATCTAGTAAAACCAAATATAAAAGGTGTAATGAAAAATTATATCGGTCATACCTACTTTGAATATGCTCATATTGAATAAAAATAGGATGATGATGCAGGATTTATTATGCATTATTGTATGAAAGGCTTTTGCCTCTAAAAATTAATCTAATCACAACAGATTTTATCCAGTTGTATATTGCATACAGTTTGAAAAAAATATGCTCCATATTCTTACTATAATCATTAAATAGATAGAGGAATACAGTCATAAAAAATTAGTAGAGGAGTTTTGCAGCAAAGCAACGAAGTTATAGCAAAGCACTTTTCTCAAACATTGTTGCTATTAAGTAAAGTTATATCTAATAATTATCGACTGAAGACCGCTACACCTTTCATTTCATTGAGAAGGCTACCAACTTAATAAGAACCGCTGAAATCTATTAGATGTAAAAGCTGACAGTTGGCTTTTATAAAAGGCAACAACATACAAAACAGCTTTTAGTAAAGAGCTTAAATGTGAGAAGGCTCCAATTATTAGTAAAGGGGGATTTTCTTTTGAAATTATTTATAAGTGCAGATATAGAAGGAGTTGCTGGCATAGCCAATTGGGAGGAGACAGACACATCTTCTCCTTTCAGTAGATACTTTTTAGAACAGATGACCAAGGAGGTAAATGCTGCTTGTGAGGCAGCTATTGAGGCAGGATACACAGATATCCTAATTAAAGATGCACATAATACTGCAAGAAATTTAGACCCATCGAAACTTCCTGTACAGGTAAAAATAATGAGGGGTTGGGCGAAAAATCCTTATTTGATGATGGCTGGATTAGATGAAACCTTTGATGGTGTGATGTTTATTGGATATCATTCAGCTGGGGGAACAAATGGAAACCCGCTTGCACATACAATGAATACAAAAAACGAGTATGTAAAAATAAATGGTCAGATAGCTAGTGAGTTTTTAATTAATGCATACACCTCTGGATTATTTAATGTCCCTGTACTTTTAATTTCTGGAGATAAACAACTATGTGAGGAGGCTAAAAAACTAAATCCTCATATTAAAACAGTTGAAATAAGTGAAGGGATCGGCAATGCATCGATATCCATTCATCCAGAATTGGCGATAAAAGAAATTAATCATCAGGCAAAGGTGGTACTAGAAGATGATTTATCAAAGTATTCAATTGAGTTACCGGAACATTTTAAAGTAGAAATAGCTTTTACAGAGCATTTCCAAGCTTATCAAGGTTCTTTCTATCCTGGAGCAAAGCAGACTGGTCCGAAAACTGTCGAATACAATTCATACAATTACTTAGATGTATTAAAATTTTTGTTCTTTGTTTTGTAAGATATTCTTTAGGATGCAGTTATATGATGCAGTATAGGACATAGAAAAAGAGCGAGTCTTGATTTTATAAGGCATTTATCAAATTACCAAAATAGTTTTTTGTAATTTAATTAGGAGTTGAAGAATGATGAAAAAACCAATAGCATTGCAAAAAGGTGATACCATTGGCTTAATTGCTCCATCTAGTCCAGTGAGGCATCCTGAGGAGGTTGAACGATCGGTTCAATTACTTGAAGAATTCGGATTTCAAGTAATTGTTGGAGAAAGCTGTCATAGCCAATACGGATATTTGGCCGGCGAGGATGAGATCAGGGCAAGAGATGTTAATCTCATGTTTGCGAATCCTGAAATCGATGGAATTATATGTTTAAGAGGAGGATATGGGTCACCTAGAATATTAAATCAGCTAGACTATGAGATGATTCAAAAGAATCCTAAAACATTCCTCGGTTATAGTGATATAACTGCTATGCATATAGCCTTAAACCAACTATGTCATTTAGTTACCTATCATGGTCCGATGCCTGCTTCCGATATGTTGAAGGATTTCGATCATTTCTCTAAAGAAAGTTTTTTACAAGCAATTACTTCGCCTAATCCACTAGGAATAATAGAGAATCCGCCTGGAGAAGAAATTAAGTCACTAGTCATGGGAAAAGCGACAGGCCCAATAATTGGAGGAAATCTTTCTCTCATTGCAGGAACGATTGGTACAAATTATGAAATTGACACAAGAGGAAAGCTTCTATTACTGGAAGATATAGACGAAGAACCGTATCGTGTTGATGGAATGCTCAATCAGTTGCGATTAGCTGGTAAATTTCATGATTGTAGCGGGGTAATCATTGGAGATTGGAATAACTGTATCCCTAAAGATCCAGAGAAACCAAGTCTTACCTTAATGGAGGTATTTGAAGACTTAATTGTACCATTTGGAAAACCCACCATTTATAATGTTAAAATTGGACATTGTGAACCAAAAATTACTGTTCCCCTTGGCGTAGAGGCTGTATTAGATGCGGATCAGTGTTCGCTGACCATAGTAGAGAGTGCGACGCGGGGGTAGATAAATAGCTGAAAAAGGGAATGTCAATTTACTATGACATTCCCTTTTTCCAACCAAGCTAAGAAAATCAAAAGATAAATTTTCTTAGCTTGGTTGAGCATTACCACGATTTTTTCATTAACCATTCAAATCGAGATTGGTATCTTTTTTCATTAATTTTAATGCAATGAGATAGATAATTCCTATACCAAGCCAGATAAATCCAAGCTTCTTCGATGTCTCATCAAGATTTATCCACACATAACCGATGATAATAATACCGATGGCAGGAAGAAATAAATGTCGTAAATAATCTTTACTTCCCTTTTTACGGATAAAATAATTAACAACGGAAAAATGTAAAAATAAGAATGATGATAAGGCTCCGAAGTTAACAACCGAAGATAATTTATCAATATGTGCTGCGAAAATACCAGTAACGACTAATGAAACTACTGCAATGAATAGTGTACTGATATAAGGTGTATTAAACCTTGGATGTATTTTCGATAGAACGAAAGGTAGTTTTTTGTCACGTGCCATACTAAATAAGATTCTTGAGATGGCTGCCTGAGCGACAAGTGCGTTAGCAATCCCCCATGAAAGTGCAGTAGCAAGAATGGTTAATGTTTTCAACCATGTACCACCAGCAATTTCAGCTATTTGATAGAATGCCACATCTGGATTAGCAAAAGATTGATAGTCAGGCCAGATAAGAGCGGCAACCCATGTTTGGATAATAAATAGGAAACCAACCGTTAATAGTGCGAATATACATGCTTTCCCAATTGATTTTGCTCCATCCTTTGTTTCTTCTGCCAAAGTGGAAATGCCATCAAAACCAAGAAAACTAAGTACAGCGATAGAGACAGCTCCCATAATGACATTCATGTTAAAACCACGATCATTGTATAAAGGTTTAATTGTAAACTCTGCTCCATTAATGCCTTTAATGATCGCTGTAACCCCTACTGCTACAAAGATAGCAAGGATGATTAATTCTAAAATGACAATGATTTTGTTCGCGCGTGCTGTAAACTCTATACCTAAAATATTAATCACTGTATTAATAGCAATAAAAATAATCACCCATAAATAGGATGGCACTTCTGGTAGCATATCCCCTAATGCGGCTGCACTTACTAAGTATAAAAGGGCAGGGACAAATACATAATCAAGAAGAATTAACCACCCTGCGATAAATCCTACTGAATCATTAATGCCGCGCTGGGCATAGGAATAAACGGAACCTGCAATCGGAAAGGCTTCAGACATACGTGCATAGCTTAATGCAGTAAAAATCATGCCGACCATTCCAATTAAGTAAGTGAGAGCCACCATCCCATTTGAGCCTTGAGCTACTACACCATAGATTCCAAATGGAGCAATGGGTACCATAAACACCATTCCATAAATAAGTAAATCCCAAAAGGATAATGAACGTTTTAAAGAAGGAGCTGAATTTAAAATAGTGCTTGAGCTTGCTTTTCGTAATTTTTCACCCATCATAACTCCTCCTAGAATATCTTATGGATTCCCAATTTTTGAAGTACTGATTTGGATAATAAGCAACGAGCTGTTTTTAGTGGATCCACTATTTGACTAACTTGAACATGACCTGCAGCACTTAAGAGCATCGTTAATTCTTCAACACTATAATCTGTACGTTCTAACAAATAATCGACCATTTTTTCTACCGCTGTATCTGCTGCTTCGTCGAGTGATTCCTTTGAAACAAGAAAGGCAAAACTATCGGATGTTTCTACTACTGGAACAGATAAGCTTTGATCTTTGATTACCTCTAAGGTTACTGTCACCTTTGCAGGGATCTCAATACCAGATACACACACCTCTCCATCGCCCATGGCTGCATGTACATCACCTAATGAAAATAAAGCTCCTTTATGAAAAACGGGAAAATACAAGGTAGCCCCTTCTGCGATTAAGGTTGTATCCATGTTCCCACCATGATCACCAGGAGTACCACAAGAAATTTCTCCTTCATTTGGTGCAACACCAATCACACCGATCATTGGATTAAGTGGGAGAGCTATCTTCTCATTAAAAACAGCTTCATTGTTTTCAATAGGGACGATTTTGATTGTAAAATCATTAATTCGATGCCCCATAACACCAAGATCAGGGCCAGTAGCCATAACTCCTTTTTCATCTAATTGAATGCGATCAATTGATACTTTTAAAATATCACCTGGTTCTGCATTATCAATATAGATTGGACCAGTTGCAGGATTAATTTGTGACCAATCAATACTATTGTAAGGCGTATCATCAGATTGAATTTGATTTAAGAAACAATCATAGGTTTCAATTTCAACCGTTTCACCTGATTGTACCTTTAACACTGGCTCATGTTTTGCACTCATCTCGTAGATATAAGATTTTTTATCTAAAATGGTACTCATATAAAAACAGCCCCTTTACTTTTTCTCTCATTATAAAGAATAGTAAAAGGGGAGATTTATATAATCTTGCAAATATTTTATATAATTTTGATAATTAATCGAAAAATTAAATTAGTCCATTAGAGAATCAATGTGATTTTCACGATTTGTCCGTACAAAAAAATAAATAAATAAGGCTAATCCCGATGAGATTCCCACTGATAGTAAAAAGTAAGTGTTAAAATTATTCGTTATTATCCAGGCTACACAAGAGAATAAGAAACTCATAAAAATAATATAAAAAATCCATGGATTCAGCTTTTGTTTTTTGAACAAAATGGCCATGCATGGAAAAGCTGTTGAAGATAGGAATAATAAATAAAATTGAATCGCTTCAAGTGCGTAAGAGATAAACAGACATGCCAGGATTAGTGAAACCCCTCCAATTATGACTGAGGTCATATATATTAAACGTATGCTTCTTTCTTTTTTTTCAAATTGTGAATAGAATAGCGCTGTTATAGAGTAAAGTGAATTGAATCCAGACTGTGCTAACCCTACTAACCAAATAAGAATGGCCAATTGTATGATTAAATAGGATTCATGATGGACAAGAATGTTAAATAGGGAGCTTAATTCTAATTCCTGATATTTAGTTACTTCATAGGTAAAAAAGGCGAGTAAGGATAGTGGAATGGACAAACTACCTAATATTCCTAATTTAATGGTTATAGAATAATAGGATTTTTTAATTGAAAACATATTTCGCCAAAATATTAGACTGGTAGATAACTTTCCTATTCCAAGGATAATCATAACCATTAAGAAAAACAGGCCATCATCAATTGTTGGATGTAATCTTTTACTCCATTCCTGATAGTCATAAAATACTTGGTGGATCCCCCTACCTAAATAGGTGTGTAAAGGCAAGTATATGAGTGAGCATCCGCCAATTAATAAAAGAAGCCAGGTTGATCTTGTAAAGACATTCATACCACCTAGTCCACCAAGAATAATAATAAAAATAAACAGTATGATTAAAAAGATAAATGGACTTTTATTAAACCATTTACCATATAACCAGCCTGCAAGCGCTGGTTGAATAATTAACCCATCGAGATTAGCAATTGCTAATAAGCAAGTGGCTCCTATTCTTCCTAATTGATTTGAAAACCGATTCCGATATAAGTCCTCTAAACCGTATGTCCCATCATTTTCATTCCTAATATACGGGACAAGCTTTGCTAATAGGAAGTAGTAAAGAAGAAAAATGATTAATACAAATAATGTACTCATTCCAAGACCGAAATTGATAGTCGAATAGAGTGTTAGGGTTACAATCCAAGCAGAAAAGAAGGTTCCCCATACTAGTACTGTTCCTTTTTTTATCCCTAACGGTTCACTCGTTCTAAAATAATGATGAATATTTGAATCATTAACGACATGGTCCAAGCTATAAATAATAATCGTGGTGGTAACACATAAAATAAGAAACCAATCAAACATTTCCTAGTGCATCCTTATATTCACTTGGGGATAAGTGGGTTATCTTTTTGAAAGACGAACTTAAATGATTTTGACTAGAAAATCCAGTTCTTTCAGCTATTATTCCCATTGGAAGGTGAGGAGCCGATTTTATTAGTTCTTTTGCTTTTTCCACCCGGTATCTTACGAGATATTCCTGGAAATTTTCTTTTTTTTCTTCTTTAAACTTCTTACTAAGATAGGTTGGGCTTACATGAATATGTTCTGCTAGATGGGGGAGAGAAAGCTTTTTATTATACTGTTGATGGATGATATGTAATACTTCCTGGATATCTGATGATAGTTTATTTCCCCCAATAGATTCTAAGAATTGATCAAGAGTTTGATATAGTTCTTTAGCAATTATCGGCTTAATTAAATAATCCATCACATGAAGCTTAATCGATTGTCGTGCATAATTAAAATCTTGAAAAGCCGTTATCATGATACATTCTGTATCATAATTTTCCTTAATGTAAGCACATAGGTCTAATCCGTTTTCTCCAGGAATATGTATATCGATTAAAGCTAGTTGATAATTGTCCTTCTTTAAAAATTTTTTTGCTGCCGCTGCATCTTCTGCGGTTACTAAATCCCACGAAGGATATCTTTGATTAATTAGGTATGTTAATTGTTCTAATTCTAAATATTCATCATCAATGATTAATACTTTCATATGCTTTCTCCTCCAGGTGTATAGGGCCATTCAGCAGTTACAACAGTCATTCCATCTGTTCGATTAATCATAACGGAAGTTCGCAAATCGAAAATGAGCTTCAGTCTCTTTCGAATATTTGCTAATCCAATACCTTGATTCCAATTTTGCGTAATACTTTCATTTGGGCCATTATCCTTGACTGCTAATTGTACCCAACTTCCTTCTCTTTTTAGTTCTATCATTAAAATTTTATCCCCAGGTTTATTCTCAAGACCATGTTTAAATGCGTTCTCAACAAAAGATTGAAGAATATATGGGGGCAGTGTTGTTTTTACTGCTGTTACATCTATTTGATAGGAAACAGATAGTTTAGATCCGAATCGTAATTGCTGTATCGCAATATAATGGTTCGTATGCTCCAACTCATAAGAAAAAGGAACTAATGGCTCTTTATCTGTATAATTATATCTTAAAAATTGGGAAAATTCCTCCATTGCTTCGACTACCTCCTTAGTTCTCCCTAATCTACCTAGTGATAACATGGCATTGAGGGAATTGAAGAGAAAGTGAGGGTGGATTTGTTGACTAAGTTGTAAATATTCCATTCTCTGCATCTCTTTTTCCATTCTCATTTGTTTATTTTCTAATTGAAGATAATCAAATTCTTGGTCAAAAAAATTAAGTAAAAGTAGAATAACGAAGCCCGCGATGGGTGTTCCAATGCTAGAAAGTATAATGATCGTGAAGATTGTATTACTCATAGTTTAATACTCCTTAATGAATCATGTTATTCAACTTTATTAATGAATGATTTAAAGGATGTTTTTATATTTGATTGTACTATATAAAAAAATATATGGGAGATCATATGATTAAAAATCTAATAGACAAGTCTGATTCTTTTGTCATATGATGAAAGTAGGAAGTTGAACATGATTGAGAGGAAGAGAACATCTTGGATATTCAAACGGTACTCTATGAAAATTATCGGAAAAAGAATCAGCTATCATTCATTATGATTGTCATTTCTGTCTTATTAGGGACTGCGGCAGATCTTGCTTTGGGCTCAGGGTTAATGATAACACTTATTACTTTAATCGGTGGGGCAGTTGTTATTGCTATTATTGGAATCTTACATTTTTCGAAAAAGCTTGTCTTTCAATTACCATATTTCTCTGTAATCGGTGTATCACTGGTTGTTGCACTTATTATGTTTATGAGCCCCACTGATCAAAATATCTTTTTGATCTATTATTTATTAGTATTTGCTGCTCTTTATTTAAATCAGATAGTTTTTACTGTTGGAGTCATTATAAGTACTGTTATTTTAGTTACATTTTATATTGTTAATCAGGATGTATTAAATACTAATCTGCAATTTTCATTGTTGATGTATGCTTTAGCTGTTATTGTTTTATTTTTCCAAAATAAAATATCCAATCAGCTGCAAAAAAGTGTAAATGAGTTACAGAATCAAGTTCAGTTGAGTTTACAAAAAGAACAGCAACAAAGAGTGGTTTTAGTCGATAATACACAAATTATTGCAAAGAATTTAACAGAGATTCAAAATCAATCTCAGACGAATCATGAAAGTACATATGAAATGAATGTGGCGATTCAAGAAGTGGCAAAAGGAGCACAAGTTCAATCTGATTCAATTAGTGATATTTTGGCAGCAGTCGAGAATACGAATACAATGGTTGTCAATATGATTGAAAAGGTAGAAGAGATCACCGAGCAATCTAGTCTAACCAATAGTAAATCGGTACAAGGGCGTGAACAATCGCAAAAATTACATACTCAGATGAAAGAGTTTAAACAGTTTATTAGTAAAATGACTTATGAATTGACTCAATTAAGCGGTAATGTAAGTCAATCATTGAAATCCTTAGAATCTATACAACAAATAAATTCACAAACAAATTTATTAGCCTTAAATGCTTCTATTGAAGCGGCAAGAGCTGGAGAAGCAGGAAAAGGATTTTCAGTGGTTGCTCAAGAGATTCGGAAACTTGCTGAAACAACTGAAAAAACAGCGAATGAAGTGTCAACAAGCTTGAACCAAATTAATATGAGTAATGAAGGAACTCAATTACAAATGCAGCAAATCGCAATGAAAATGGAAGAAAATATTAAGGAAACAGAGCTCACAACCACAATCTTTAGTGAAATTGAAGGGGCTATCCAACGTTTAAGTAGTGAAGTATATGCGTTCTCTACTGTTGCTAATCAAATAGGAGAAGATACAAGCTCGATTGATCGAACAATGAATGAGTTTGCCGCAGTTCTCGAACAAGCCTCTGCATCTTTAGAAGAGGTTTCTGCAACCGTACAAAGTCAGACAGAAAGAAATGCAGTGCTTAATCGTTTAATTGTTGAAACAAATGAGGCAATACATAAGCTGCAATAGGTAATGGGCTTGACACTTAGAATTATTGATCGAAAAAAGTGAACATGGAGTGTTAACTTAAAACAAAGGCTCTTTTCTCATGAATTGTTGCTATTTAAGTAATGTTTTAACAAATAAAAAGAGGTTGAAGAACTTCATAAAGAATGCTAAAACCTTTTTATTAGTTGGAAAAGAGAAAATAGATCTTTTTAAAAAGCAAGTAAAAATACGAAAACTATCTAAACAAAAATAAGCGGGGCATGTCTGAAATAGACGTCCCCGCTTTTTGATTGGTAGATATTTTACTTTTGTAAATAGAAACAGTATTAATAGTTCTTCCCTTGTTTAAAAAGTAAATAGAAGAGTTGGTATCCTTCACTTGTAAGGATTTCACGATTTTCCGGTAACCGTTGATTTAATGTCTTATCAACGATTCCCAACTCTATAGCCTTTTGCCATGCTTCATTTTCTAAACAATCTATACCGATTGCTTTTAATATTAATTGCGCTGCCTGATCTCTAGTTAAAGTCTTATCTTTATCGGTTAGTAGGGATGTAACTTCGTTTACATTTTCTACTCCTTTATGGGGGAAGACCCTTTCAATTGCACTGATGATTCGTACAAAATCATCATTAATCATCGGTTCATCGACCGGGAGTTTATTTTCATAGCCACCTTTTATTACACCAAGGCTTAACAGCTTTTTAATGGCTGGATAGTACCATTCATTTTGATAAGGATAATCCAATTCAAAATGGAATAAATGTGCCCCTTGATTTTTTAGCTTTTTCTGAAGGGTAGTGATAAGTGATTTATCCTTGCTCATTTCTCTAAAATTAATTTGATGTTCGATGGACATGGCTGAGGCAACTCCAGCCGCTTGGGCAACTGACATTCCGGTCGGAACTACACGTGCACTTCCTGCAGCTAATGAATCATATCCCGCAGCCTTACTTGCGATTAGTAATCCATCAATTTTTAATGGAACGAGTGATCTAAATGGGATCGCATATTGAGTAGGTACTGCGAGAACATAGCCGTAATCTGCAGTTGATGTTGCTTGAATATCCACAGGATATCCACCTAAAGCAATACTATCCCAATGATCTCGATTTTCCCACAGGTCTGACATTGGTAATTGATACTCTGCTTTAATATGTCTAGTTTCTCTTATATATAATTCAGAAGGGTAGCTAGCTATTTTAGCCTGTTCAAAACCAGGAAAATGCTCATTTAGAAATTTAACAATGTGCTTCGTTTCATTTTTTCCAATATTTAATGCTTCCTTCTTTGATTCTTCATTTAAACCATCTACACCAAAAATTTGTAAGGCATTAATGTAGACACTACCATCTTTTTGTTTAGCAATATTTAATCCACGAAGTCGGGTTTGTGCATTTGATGGTTTATAAGCTGTATGGAGATCACTATATCCCCATGCTGTATTATTGTAGACTGTTCCACCGCCAAATACGCCATCCTTTGAGGCACGCTTAATTCCTTCCCAATCAACATCCTTTAAATGGATCATGAGGGTGACGGACATTTTTCTGTTTTTAAATCCGATATCTTCTCCACCTGTAAAATATGGGGTTCCGGCCATTACAGCTAAGTCGGCATCCTTCGTGGAATCTATGAATCTTTGTGCATGGATTTCTTTTTCTTTATTTTGATAGTCTTTAATTTTTAGTCCAGTTAATTTGTTTCCATCTTTAATTACGGAAACGACATCAGTTTCTAGAGCAAGTGTAAGATTAGGCTCGTTTTTAACCAGCTTCATAAAAGCTGCCTTTGCATCTTTGATATCGAATGCCGATTGATTTCCTACGAGGTTATGCCATTCCTTGAAAATTCCAGCATTGACTGGTTCATTGTTCATATCTTTTCCAATATCAAGGAAATTGAGCATTCCGTATGTAAAAAGGCCACCCAAACCATCACGTTTTTCAATTAATAATGTTTTTGAACCATTTCGTGCAGCCGCTACAGCTGCTGCTACGCCTTCGGGTTCTCCACCTACAACAATGACATCATACGTTTTCTTTAGTTTAGGCTGCTGGTAGCTAAGACTATTATTCTGTTGACTATTGTTTTTATGCTGTATCAATTGGGTTGCGACGAAGATAAATACCAAGATGAAAAGACTAAAACCCGTTGTTATCCAAAGCTTTTTATTTTTCATGTTTTCCGTCCTTTATCCATTTTAGTTAGAAGAAGGGTCAGAATCTGACCGTTCTCGACTTTTTTCTATTAATAAGTCTACGATACATGGTTAAACATGAATTTTCAAGGCGTCATTACAAAACGTCTTTCATTAAATCTTAATTTTCACATTATGTACGAAAACTAATTAATTTTCATACCAAGATTAGATTAAAAAACATATAAAGAAAGGTTTTTCAAATAATCGAATATTGAAATAAATGGTTGAAAATATAGGTAAAATGGTATAGAGTTAAATTGTTCTTTATTAAGAACTTAATAGAGGAGGGAATGGTAATGGTGGGGATAAAAGAATATGATCAGGAATGGTTTGATTTAATTGCTGAAGCAAAAAAAATAGGATTATCCACTCAAGAAATAAGAGAATTTATAAATAGAAGCAAGAAAAAAGAGCAAAAATTGGATTCTGCTAATCTAGGAATCTATTACCAAACATTATTACCAGATGTAAAAACGGATAAAGGTGTTCTTAATAAAGAAATAGAATGTGAGTCATTAGAAAAAAGAATGACACGTATTGAAATTAAATTAGACTTACTATTAAAGTTACGAAATCATATGATGAAGGTTGGGATATAAGAATCGTCTTGATCCCAGTTTGCATTTTTCAACAGCTCTTTTCTCAAACATGTTGCTATGTAGGTGAAGAATGATAAGTCTCTTCATTTGATTGAGAAAAGAGCCGCTAATCCTTCATAAGAACGTGTGAAATCCTAGGTGGAAGAAGCTGGCAGTAGGGCTTTTACCATAACAATAAACTATACGAAATAGTCTTGGAAAACTCGGCAACTATTCAATATTTTTGGAAAAATTAAAATTGATATTTTCTTTTTTATTTCACGATGGTATAATACTTTCAACTGGTAATGACATCATGTTGATATGTTAAAAAAGGGAGGTTCGATGAAAGTATTATTAAATGTATTCGCTTTCAATCAATCTGGTAATGACATCATTATAACTAATTAAGTAAAAAAGCGTTCAATAAGGGGGTAATATCATTGAAAAAGCTTTTCTTAGGATTGACAATGTTCATACTGATCTTTGTGATGGCAGGATGTTCAGGCGAAAAGGCGTCTACAAAGGATGGAAAAGTAGAAATTCGCTATGGGTTATGGGACAAAAACCAAGTTCCAGCTATTGAAGAAATCATTAAGAAATTTAATGAAAAAAATCCTAATATTAAGGTGAAGCTGGAGTTAACACCGTATAAGCAATATTTTCAAAAGCTTGAAACTGCAGCTACAGGTGGAGCTTTACCAGATGTACTTTGGATGAATGGGCCACATATTGCACAATATGCAATGGGGAAAGTTCTTCAACCATTAGATGATTTCATTAAGAAGGATCAATTTGATATGAATAATTATCCAGAATCTCTTGTTAATTTATATACAGTTGAGGATAAGATTTATGGTGTTCCAAAGGACTTTGACACGACTGGATTATGGTACAACAAGAAGCTTTTCGATGAGGCAGGTATCCCATATCCTGATGAAAACTGGGATTGGAATAAGTTGAAGGAAGCAGCAAAAAAACTGACGAATAAGGAAAAGGGGATTTATGGATTTGCTGCATTGATGGGAAATCAAGGTGGTTATTATGATTTAATTTGGCAAAATGGCGGCTATGTCGTTTCAGATGATAATCAATCGGTTGGATTTTCTGAGCCAGAAGCAGTTGAAGCAATTAAATATAATATTAGTTTCATAGAAGAAGGTCTATCGCCAACTCCTGCACAAATGGAAGAAACGAAGCCATCTGACATGATGATATCGGGAAAAATAGCGATGATGTTTGATGGACCATGGATGGTTCCTGAGTATAAAACAAATCAGGATTTAGACGTAGCTGTTCTTCCGCAAGGAAAGGAAAGAGCTGTGAGTATTCATGGCTTGGGTAATGTTATTGCGAAGAACTCTAAACATCAAAAAGAGGCTTGGGAGTTTGTTAAATTCCTAGGATCAAAAGAAGCAGCAGAAATATTTGCAGAAACAGGAACAGTCATCCCTGCTTTCAATGGAACACAGGATGCATGGTTGAAATCTGTCGATACATTAAATTTACAAGCATTTATTGATGGGTCAGAGTATGCTCACCCACTACCAAGTGTCGAAAATACAGGAGCATTATGGGATGCCGAAACAAAAATCCTTAAAAATGCTTGGAGTGGCGATGAAAGTGTAGAGGATGCTACAAAGAAATTAACGGAAGAAGGAAATAAGATCCTTAATAAAAAGTAACCATTTTAGAAAGGGAAGAATCCGAAAACGGAATCTTCCCTCTGAAAAATTCTTCTTCTATATAGTTTAGTAGTGTTTTGCTCAGTGAGATGAATAAGCGCGTTACGCTTTTCTTATAAGGAGGTTGGTTATGTCAGAAATTCAGCTTACAACCGAGCCAAAGCCTAAAAGACAGGCGAAAAGGTATTATAAAACGAAAAAACGATCAGATTATCTTTGGGCATATTGTATGCTTGCTCCAACAATGATCGGTCTACTAATCTTTTATTTTTGGCCAATTTTACAAACGATTTATTTTAGTTTTACAGAATGGGGAGCGTTTGGAACATTCGAGTGGATCGGTGTAGAAAATTATGTGAGGATGTTGACTGATTCAGAATTAGGTCAAGCCTTTAGGAATACCTTTATTTACATTGTACTGACAGTGCCGATCGGGATTTTTTTATCCATACTCGTAGCTGTCTTACTTAACCAAAAAATTAAGGGAAGATCTGTCTATCGCACACTGTATTTTTTACCGGTTATTACGATGCCCGCAGCAATCGCGATGGTGTGGAAGTGGCTCTATAATTCTGACTTTGGCTTAATTAATTATGTTTTGTCCTTATTCCATATCAAAGGACCGAGTTGGATAACCAATCCGGATATTGCCTTATATTCAATCATCATTGTCGCTATTTGGAGTGGTGTCGGTTATAATATGGTCATTTTTCTTTCTGGATTACAAAATATTCCGCAAACATACTATGAAGCAGCTAAAATTGATGGAGCGGGGCCTGTACGAACGTTCTTCTCAATTACGATGCCATTACTATCACCTATCATTTTTTTCGTTTCAATTATGTCGTTAATCGGTGCATTCCAAGTGTTTGATCTGATTTTTATGATGGTTTCTAGTAATAGTGTGACGATAGAAAAAACACAATCCATTGTTTATCTGTTCTATCAACACGCCTTTGTGTTGAATGATAAAGGATATGCAGCCGCTATTGCTGTTTTATTATTAGTAATGATTTTAATTGTGACAGTGATACAAATGATGTTACAGAAAAAATGGGTGCACTACGAATAAAGGAGGATGACATCGTGGAGAAAACAATGAAAGGAAAAAACATTTGGATTCACGTAGTTTTAATCATTGGTGCAGTCATGATGGTTATCCCTTTTATCTGGATGCTACTCACCTCATTAAAAACCTATGCTGAATCTGTTCATATTCCCCCAAAGATTTTTCCGAAGGATTTTCAATGGAAAAATTATAAAGAAGTATTTGAATTACTGCCATTTTTCAAGTTTATGTTCAATACAATCATCGTTACGGTCGCTCGTACGATTGGCCAATTATTCCTTTGTTCATTAGCAGCTTATGCCTTTGCGCGAATTCGTTTTCCTGGACGCAATATACTTTTTGTATTAGTGCTATCCGTGTTAATGGTTCCGTCCCAGGTATTCTTGCTTCCGCAATACATGATCATGGTGAAATTAAATTGGCTGAATACCTTACAAGCTGTTATAGTTCCAGGATTATTTAGTGCATTCGGTACCTTTTTACTTCGCCAATTTTTTATGGGCCTACCTAAAGAATTGGAAGAAGCTGCCAGACTTGATGGTTGTAATCATTTTCAAATTTATTGGAAAATCATGCTTCCATTAGCGAAACCAGGGTTAATTGCTTTAGGAATTTTTACAGCCCTATGGTCTTGGAATGAATTAATGTGGCCGCTTATCGTCAATAGTTCCTCAGAGAAAATGACATTATCGGTAGGTCTCTCATCCTTGCAGGGCCAATATTTAACGAATTATCCAATTCTAATGGCAGGCTCATTCTTAGCCATACTGCCGATGCTTCTATTATTTATGTTCCTGCAAAAGAGATTTATAGAAGGAATTGCGATTACCGGAGGGAAATAAATAAGGGACAGCGGGTCGGTTCCCGTGTCCCACTTGTGTTCTAAAAAGTGGACAGCGGACCGGATCCTGTGTCCCAAAAAAGGGACAGTGGAACCGACCCCGTGTCCCACCATCAAACAAAGAGGAGAGGATATATATGATTACAGCAGCGTTAATTGGAGCTGGAAGTAGAGGGTTACATGCGTATGGTTCATATGCTTTGAAATATCCACATGAGTTATCTTTTGTTGCGGTAGCTGAACCAAATCGGGAGAAGGGAGCGAAATTTGCAGCTCTTCATCAGATAAATGATACGATGGTGTTTGATGCGTGGGAGGAGATGTTGGAGAAAGAAAAGTTTTGTGATGCATTATTAATTTGTTCACCTGATCGCTTTCATTATAAACCTGTCATTCAAGCGATTAAAAAAGGATATAATATTTTACTTGAGAAACCAATGTCACCTAATCCACAAGAAACATTAGAGATTGCCAAGCTAGCTACCGAACATAATGTTCTTTTAAGTGTCTGTCATGTGTTACGGTATGCCCCATTTTATCAGGAATTGAAATCAATTATCGATCAAAAAGTAATCGGAGATATTGTATCCATTCAATGGAATGAGCATGTTGGCTACTACCACCAGGCACATAGCTTTGTCAGAGGAAATTGGGGGAATAGTCAGCAATCGAGTCCGATGATATTGCAAAAATGCTGTCATGATTTGGATCTTTTGCAATGGATTATTGGTTCAGAATGTCAGAGTGTATCTTCCTATGGAAATTTAACCCATTTTACAAGTGAGAATGCTCCAGAAGGCTCCACCTTAAGGTGTTTAGACGGCTGTAAGGTGGAGAAAGAATGCCCATACTCAGCGATGAAATGGTATTTGCATGACAGAGATGAATGGCCAGCGAATGTAGTTTCAGTTCATCCAAGCATTGATAGTAGATTAAAGGCCCTTCAAGAAGGTCCGTATGGTAGATGTGTGTACCACTGTGACAATGATGTGGTTGATCATCAGGTTATTAACCTTTTATTTGAAAAAGATGTAACAGTGTCATTTACGATGACCGCTTTTACGAAGGAAATTTGCCGTTCATTTAGAATTATGGGAACGAAGGGCGAAATTGAAGGCAATGATGCTCGAAATGAATTAAAGATTCAACATTTCTCTGGAAAGACCGAGGTAATTATTCCTGAATCAGTAGCTGGTGGTCATATGGGAGCAGATACGAGTATTATGAGAGATTTTATTGAACGTGTAGCAAAGAAGGAAAAAGAAAGTCTAACCTCCGCAATTGTTTCTGCTCATAGTCATTTAATGGCTTTTGCTGCAGAGGAATCGCGTCTGTCTGGAAAAACTGTGAACTTTCAGGAATATGTTACAAATTTAACGAAGGAAACACAAGAATCAAAATAGTCTATAGAAGATGATATTTTTTTCAACTTTTCGTACAATATGAGTAAGAATGGAAAGTAAAAGGAGAAAAATATGATAGAAAAGGATAATCGAGTCCCCCTTTATTACCAACTAATGGATATTCTTATGGGGAAAATAGAACAGGGGGAGCTGAAGGAGCATGACCGGCTACCCTCAGAGCGTGAGTTATGTGAACAATATAATGTCAGTCGAACAACTGTACGACAAACAATGCAAGAGCTTGAAAAAGAAGGTCTTATTTATAAAGAGCATGGAAAGGGGACTTTTGTCTCACCAAAAGTAATCAATCAAAGTCTTGTCCAATTTTATAGTTTTACCGAAGAAATGAAAAAGATCGGAAAAAATCCATCTTCTATCGTTCTCGATTTTCAAACGGTGCCTTGTGAAGGAAAAGTGGCAAAAAACATGGATCTATCAGTTGGTGAATTAGTCTTTAGAATTACTAGATTACGACTTGCTGATGGAGTGCCTATGATGTATGAAACATCATTCCTTCCTGTAAAACGATTTCCTGATCTAACGAAGGAGGATCTGGAGCAAGCACCTATGTATACTCTATTTCGCGACAAATATCAAGCAATCATTACAAGAGCAAATGAGCGTTTTAAAGCTGTAACAACGACAGAAGATGAAGCCAAACGATTGAAAATGAGCACCGATGAACCAAGTCTTTTAATTGAAAGGGTAACATTTGAAGGTACGAATGTGATTGAGTATACAGTATCCATTGCAAGAGGAGATAAGTTTTCATACTCGGTAGAATTAAAGTAGAGGTAACTCTACTTTTTTAAGATGAAAATCATGACTTTTTCATTTTAAATAATAGGAAGAAAGGGGGAGGAAGTATGGGATATCGCGCGTGTTTTGATATTGGGGGGACCTTTATTAAGTTTGCGGTCGTTTCTGAAGCAGGTGAGTTATTTTTACAAGGAAAAACGGAAACACCAACGAAGGATGTAACAATGTATATTCCTCAAATACTGAGTGAGAAGGTGGCGTATTTTCGAGAATACTACTCAATTGAAAGTATTGGGATTTCCTCCTGTGGTATTGTAGACCACAATAAAGGTGTGATTCTGTTCTCTGCCAATATCGAAGGATATTCAGGCTTCCCTTTGGCACATAAAATTTCAGAATTTACTGGATTGTCTGTTTCAGTTGAAAATGATGTAAGAAGTGCTTGCCTTGGTGAAATGTGGCTTGGGGCTGCTAAAGGCAAAGAAAATGTTGTTCTATTGACACTAGGAACTGGAGTAGGAGGCGCAATCATCCAAAATGGTCGTCTCGTTTCAGGAGCAGGAAATTTGGCTGGTGAGCTCGGTCATATGAGCATTATTCATAATGGGGAAAACTGTCCTTGCGGAGGCAAGGGATGCTTTGAACGCTATGCGTCAACCTCTGCTCTCATTCGTTATTATCAGACCATTGTTGGCCAAGAAGAGAGTATCGATGGTAAAGAAATTATGAGCAAAATCAAACAGGGAGAAACAGCTGCCATTAAAGCTTACCAGGAGTTTATCGATTACTTGTCAACCGGGCTAGTAAATATCGCCCACCTTTTTAATCCTGAATGTATTATTATTGGTGGGGGGATTACCGAACAAGGCGAATCATTCATCAATGAAGTAAATTCGAAATATAAAGAAAAGGTTATGCCACTTTATCGTGAATCAACAAAGATTGTTTTGGCAGAGTTACATAATGACGCAGCACTGTATGGGGCGTTTGTTCATGCGGGGAATTTTGTGAAAAAGTAATATTGTAGAAGTGAAAGGCGGTGTTTTGATACGTTACATCAACAAGCATTTCTGTTTTTATTTTGTTAAAAGAAAAAAAATAAAAACAGAATGAGGAATGCATAATGATTTATGAACTACAAATAGAAAATTATCAATTGATTAAGCCATTACTAGCAGAGTACCCTGTTAATCCTGTCATAGGCGGTGTGATAGAGGGGAATAATCTTGGCAGAATTTTTGTCGACCATCCACAGAACCCGTCATCTGCATTGGTTTGGGCAAAAAATGAAATGTTCTATTTAATCGGAAATAGTGATAATGAGTTATTTAATTCGTCGTTGGAAAGTTTAATCTTTTGTCAGATTAAACCTGAGGCATTGGCAATCGGTGATGACTGTTTTAATTTGGAGCTTTACCCCTTTTCAAAATGGGAAAGAATAATACCACGTATCTTTACCCATTCATTATCTATTGGAGAAAGAGTACCTTTTGAATTTGATTACGACCGATATATAAGTAGGGAGCTGGATAAAAAGGTTTTACCTGATGGATATCAATGTCAAATTATTACTGAGGAACTCATTAAGATAGATATCAATCATGTAATGAAGAAAGAAATCTTAAAGTTTTGGGATTCCGTAGATTCCTTCTTTAATAAAGGAATCGGAGTTGTCATAACTAAAGAGAGAGAAATCATAGGTACATGTCTTTCCGTTTTTGTTAGTGGATCCGATTTTGAAATTGGCATCAATGTTTATCAAACGGAGCATCGTGGCAAAGGGCTGGCTACCTACATGGCAGAAAGATTTTTAGAAATATGCCTAGAAAAAGGTGGCAGGCCACATTGGACGACGGAAAATTTTCGTAGCGATTCAATAGCCATTGCAAATAAACTTGGCTTTAGACAACTACCTAATTATCGAATGTTTTTTCTTCCTTTTTAAAAGGATAACTTACTCCATTTTGCGCGTGCCAAAAGTGTATAAGTTCGTGCCAAATCCTATCATTTTACGCGAATATGCCCTAGTTTCGTGCGAATCGTTCTAAAGGCCATAACTTTTTTGTGAATCCAAAAATAAATCACCCCGAATCGTTTTGATTCGGGGTGAAACGATTAATCTATTTCACATTTAATGCTAATTGAATCATTAGCTCAATCGCTGTTGGAATGGCATCCTCATCAATATCGAATTTAGGGTGGTGATGTGGGTACTGACTTTTTTCACTCTGCATTCCTACATTTATAAACGCACCTGTTTTTTCTTTTAAATAATAGGAGTAATCCTCTGCACCTAAAGTTGGATCCATTTTCTCAAAAACATCTTCACCAAAGGTATCGTCGATTACCTTTTTAGCAAATTCACATGCTTCAGGATGGTTATATAATGGTGGAGTTCCTTCAATAAATGTATAGTGTCCTTTTGCACCGAAGCTTGCACATAGGGATTCCGTTAATTGAGCAGTTTTTTTATGCATTAGTTCTGCTGCCTCGAATGTCATTGCACGAATCGTTCCTTGAAGTTTTACTTCTGAAGGAATGACATTATAGGAGTTTCCAGCCTGCATTCCTCCGAAGGAAATGACCCCTGCTTGTAATGGATGTAAATTTCTGCTAACAACTGATTGGAATCCTTGAATTAAATGAGTGGCAATATAGATAGGATCCACCGCATCCTGTGGTTGCCCACCATGACCACCAACACCTTCAATCGTAATATCAAAATCATCACTTGACGCCATTGCAAATCCTGTAGCAAAGCCAATCTTTCCAATTGGTAAATTTGCCATCAAATGAATGCCATAAATGACATCGACCCCATCTAAAATTCCCTCTTCAACAAGCTGTTTAGCTCCACTTGGCGAAGCTTCCTCTGAGCTTTGAAAAATGAAGACGATATTGTTTTTTACTAATTGTGGATGGCTGCTCATCCATTTAGCAACAGCAAGTAAAATAGCTGTGTGACCATCATGACCACAGCCATGCATGACACCAGGAACAGTAGAGATATAAGGCTTATCTCCTTCTTCATAAAGGGGAAGGGCATCCATATCAGCTCTAAGTGCGACTGTTTTATTCCCCTCTGTCCCTTTGAAATAAGCCACTACATTAGGTGCTGAAAAACGAGAATCTACTGGAATACCGAATTCTGCAAGTTTCTCTTTTACATAAGCAGCTGTTTTATACTCCTGTCCAGATAACTCGGGATGCATATGAAAATGACGACGTTGTTGAATTGTCCAAGCTTTTAATTCTTCGTTTACTAATTTTGTTTGTAACATGATGTACCCTCCAATAATAGATTGATAGATTAAAATGGACCATACTGAATGGCTTGTGCGATCAGTAAGAAAATAATACTAATGATAATTTCGATTAAAATAAATGGCAGTACCCATTTAAACCATTTCGTAAAAGGAATTCCCGCAATTGCAAGACCTGCAACTAGTACACCTGCAGTTGGGAAAATAGAGTTTGTAATGCCATCGCCTAGCTGAAAAGCTAAAACTGCTGTCTGTCTAGTGACACCTACAAGATCAGATAAAGGTGCCATAATCGGCATCGTTAAAGCTGCTTGTCCACTTCCTGAAGGAACAAGGAAGTTTAGAAAGAGTTGCACGAAGAACATGCCAACTGCATTCAATGCTGGTGTTAAGTGACTTAATAGGGAAGATGCATAATACAAAACGGAATCCATTAATTTTCCATCCTGCACAACGACAAGTATGGCTTGCGCGAAACCAATAATTAGGGCACCACCAATTACTTCCTTTGCTCCATCCATGAAACTATCCGCCATTTTGCTTGGATTCAATTTACCGATAAACCCAATTAAGATCCCGAATAGAAGGAATAGACCTGCAATTTCAGTTATATACCAGCCAAATTTTAAAACACCAATGATTAAAACTACGAAGTTAAGTAAGAAAACCGCTAGTACCCATTTATGACGAGTTTCCAGCTTTGTATCTGTTGAGACGATTTTTTTGTTCGTTTCAAAGTTTCCAAGATAACGTAGTTCAGGATTCGCTTTTACTTTTTTAGCATAGCGATAAACAAAAAGTACTCCTGCAATATAGAAAGTTGCAAGCAAGATTAAACGAAGGCCGATTCCAGAGAAAGTTGGCAATTCAGCTATACTTTGTGCAATACCGATATTAAATGGATTCATAATGGCACTCATGAAACCTATATTCGCACCTAATGATACAATGGCAAATCCGACAATTGCATCAAATCCTAAAGCAATGGCTAACGGTGTAATAATGGCGATGTAAATAATTGTTTCCTCGGCCATCCCCATTAATGTACCACCTGCAGCAAAGAAGAGCATGAGTACAGGGATAAGCAATAATTCACGATTACCAAGCTTTCTCGTAATGGTTAAAATCAAAGCATCTAGTGCACCAGTTGCTTTAAGAATACCAAATGCACCCCCAACCATTAACACAAAAAAGATAATTCCTGCTCCTTGTACCATTCCTGTATGGATACTTGTAAAAATATTAAAAAAGCCTACAGGAGAAGAATCTGTGAAATGAAAGGAATCCGGAACAACTAAAGTACGCCCATCCTTATCCACTCGATCATACTCCCCAGCTGGGACAATATAAGTCAAAATAGTAGAAATGATAATCACACAAAAAATAAGAACGAATGCATTAATATTCTTCACTTGCTTCTTTTTACTATTAATAGATGATGGCTGTTGATCTTGAAGTAGTGATTTAGACATCTTGTAAACTCCTTTTGTATTTTTAATTAGTAGATTGTATTTTTATTCACCTAGTTTAATATATATTCATTTTTTATTCAAGAACTATTTTGAAAAAGGGACAGAGGGTCGGTTCTTCTGTCCCACTGGGACAAAAGAACCGACCCCTTGTCCCTTTTCATGTTATAATAATGACAGAGTTTTCAATATAGTGAAAAAAGGAGTGTTAATTGATGATTTCTTTTCCGAAGCCTGATGTCGAACAGTTTTTGCGAACATTTGCGATTGGGGATTTTGCTGTTAGTCCTGATGAGAAGCAGCTAGTGTTTAGTACGAATTTAAGTGGTAAGTATAATTTGTGGGCGATGGATTTGCCAAAGACTTTTCCATATCCACTAACATTTATTGATCAAAGCTGTCAAGGACTGTTGTACGATAAACAAGGGAGATTCATTATTGCAGGATTTGATCAGGACGGAGATGAAAACACTCAATTTTATGGGCTTCCACTACAAGGTGGAACGATGAAAGAGATTGTGTATCAAGAGAATACTAGAAATTTCATGCCGATTTTATCGGAGAATGGAAAAAAGCTTTATTATACATCTTCGAAGGATAACCCAATGTGTTTAAGTTCATATTGCCTTGATTTAGATTCCGGTCAAGAAACGAAGGTTATAGAGGGGAGAGACGCTGCTACTTATCTACTCGATTTTAGTCCGGACGAATCGACTTTTCTCTATTATAAGCATTTTGCTAATACGCATACTCTAGTATTCGCCAAACACGGAGATGAAGAGATTCGATTAACACCACCAACTGAAAAGCAACATACTGTAAGCGATGCTGTATTTGTCTCAAATGATTTAGTCTATTTACTGACTGATTATGAGTCTGATTTTACGTATCTTGCTTCTTATGATCTTAAGACGAGAACCTTTTTAAAAATCAAAAGTCTGGAAAAAGAAAGCTTAAGATCATTAAAATATAATAAATCTCAGCAAACATTATATATAAGCAGTGAAAAAGGTGTAGACGACTTTTTGTATGAATATCGTTTACAGGATGGGAATTGGTATAAAGTTTCTACCCCATGCAGTGTAATTGAAAAACTGGTTGTATCAAAAGCTGGGACATTATACTTATTAGGTAGAAGTGCCACAACACCACATAATATTTATAAACGAGAAGAAAATGAATGGGTTTCTTTAACAAAATATACCGTGCCAGGAGTAGCCCCTGAAGAGTTAGTTGATCCGGATGTCATTACATATCGGTCTTTCGATGACTTAGAAATCGAAGCGTTATTCTTTAAAGCAAAAAAAGAAAATGACAATGGAGAAATTATTTTTTGGCCACATGGTGGACCACAAGCAGCGGAACGGAAATTTTTTCGAGCGTCCTTCCAATTTTTCCTAAACCAAGGATTTAGTATTTTTGCACCTAATTTCCGTGGCTCAACAGGATATGGATTAGCGTTTACGAAAATGGTAGAAGGAGATTGGGGGAACGGTCCTCGTCTTGACAATGTGGCTGGCTTAGATTGGTTGATTGAAAATGGATATGTGGAAAAAGGAAATATCCTTTTAATGGGGGGAAGCTTCGGTGGATATATGTCGCTTCTATTGCATGGGCGACATGCAGATTATTTTAAAGCAGTCGTTGATATTTTCGGACCATCTGATCTTTTCTCCTTTATCAATTCAGTACCTGACGATTGGAAACCAGTGATGGATCAATGGGTTGGGAATCCTGAAAGAGATAAGGAAAAGCTAATTGAGTATTCACCAATTACGTATTTAGATGGGATGACTAAGCCGATGCTTGTCATTCAAGGTGCTAATGATCCGCGTGTTGTTCAACAAGAATCGGACCAGATTGTTGCCGCGTTAAGGGAAAAGGGAAGAGAAGTTGAATATATGCTTTTAACTGACGAAGGGCATGGTTTCTCGAAAAAAGAAAATGAAATTGCAGTATATCAAAGAATTCTGTCATTTTTTAATCAATTCATTGGCTCTAAGGTAAAAGGTTAAACGTAACAAAAAGGACTAATGTACTAGTCCTTTTTGTTTTTAGGTGAAAAGAACTACGAAAGTGTACTTTTTTGATAGGAATATTATGCTACAATGAATAGGAATGAAATAGTAGCGGAGGAAAATTATGATTATAGAAAATGGTAATGGGCTAATGCCAAACAATGGGATGTATGTTCGCTCCAATACAGGTGGAGACACAAATTCATGGAAAATGATTTTTGGAGACGAGGCTCGGAAGGTTAATCCGCTTTTTGATGTAAATGTTAGTAGAAATAATCTCATTTTAGAGTCTATTCAATCAAATGATTGGTCAAAATATAATGAATTCGAAGCTAAACAGCACCCCGCTTGGTATGAGGAAGTTGATGGGAAACAAGTTCCTAATAAAATTTATTATGGTAATTTAATCGAATCAAAATTAAAAGCTCTACAAGAAGCTAAAATGTCAGAAGATCAATCCGTAGTTAAAAGCTGGGAAAATAATCTTCAGGAAGCAATAAAGGATTTTAAAAATGCTCCTGGTATTGTTCCTTATGTTATTGGATTAAACAGTAATTCTGATTTAGCAGCTACCTATGGGGTAGAAGAGCCGGATGATTCCTATTTCAACAGTCCATACAATTCCGCTTTAGTGAACAGTCAAGGCAAGTTTGAAGATAATATGTGGTACGATAATCCTATCTTCAAAGAAGATACAGAGTTGAAAACACATGTAGAGAATTTAGTAGAAGGTACTTTTCCGACATCAAAGGATCCAAAGGAACTAGCAAAACCAACGGTAAATACTACAAATACAGATACAGACACATCATCCTTTGATATTCAAGCTGCATTTCTACGTAAATTGACAAACATCCAACAAGCAATAAAGCCTAATATTCAAGATGTAATGGATAAATATAAGTATGCGTAAGGGACGAAGGGGTGGATCTCATGTCCCAACTAGGACAGGAGATCCGGTCCGGTGTCCTGATATTAATTAAGATCTATATGAATAAGTGCAGGGCGTTTTGTTTTTGAACCTTTTTTATAAGTGATAAAGGCATTTTTATTATTCCATTGTTGATATTTTTGAGCTGTTCCATAGGTTACTTCTAGATCAATATATTGACCATTAATCAATACTTCAATAGAGGAAGAATCATTTGCTCCGATGATCTTTCCGGAAAATTGCTCGACATTCTCTGCACTAATGAATAAATCTTGCCCTATTAGAACATAGGCATCTTTTAGTTGATTTAGCTCCATTATTTGCTTCACATTCATATTAAAGCGTTTCGCTAAACTGTAAATAGTATCCCCAGGTTGAACCTTATAGGTCACCAACGGTGATGGTAGAGAGCTAATATGATTGGTTGGAACGATTAATTTTTGACCTACAAGTAAGTAATCTGAGTCTAATTTATTGTCTTTTTTTAACTTTTCTAAAGAAATATTATATTTTTTTGCTAAATTCCATAAAGTATCGCCATTTTTGACGATATAAGTAGTAGAGAAATTATTATTTCTCTGATCATTTGTGTTGCCAGGCTCTGTGCCTGGCTTTTTTTTCTCTATTTTTATTGTAAGCTTTTGGCCAGGTATGACTAAATCAGATGCTAGTTTATTATCTGAGATAATTTTCTCAATCGTTGTCTTATATTTTTGTGCAATTTTCCAAAGACTATCGCCAGTCGTAACAGTATAAGTTAGGTTATCACTCTGGCTGACTGCTGTTGGCTGTAAAATATTAAGCTTTTGTCCAGGGATTAATGTTGCGTTCTTTAGTTGATTGTCTTTCATTAGCTTTTCTACTGAAACGCCAAATGTTTTTGATAGGTTCCAAAGACTATCCCCTGACTTGACGGTGTATACCTTTTTGGTCGTTTTGTCAGTAGTAGCAGCTTCAGTTTTGTTCTCTTCTTCTAATTCTACATGCGGGAAATTTCCATTCACGTCTTTAAAAGGGACAATAATTTGTTGGCCAACCTTTAATGAATCGGTTGTTAGACCATTTTTTTGCCTAAGCTGCTCAGCAGTGACCTTATATTGTTTTGCTAATGAATATAAGGTATCCCCTTCTTTAATCGTGTAATAATCAACGCAATCACAAGCCTTTGCATCCTTTGGCTGACTCAATAATGACACGGCTGTTAATGACATGGCCAATGTTGCCCCCATTAACTTTGAATTCCGTTGATGCGCTTTCACTTTTCTGCTCTTTGTTACCCGCTCTTGGCGTGTTTCTAAGATCCTTTCCATTTGTCCTACTAATCCCCCATTTCTCTCTCTATTTTGGTAAAAGGATATAGTACAATCATCCCTAATATAAGATACCCGAAAAGCCCATAATCGACAAATTCCCATAAATACTGACATTTTCATTATTTATCAAACTATTGGCACATATACAATCCGATAATTAAGTCATAGTAACTAGATGGATTTTAATGATAGTAGAAAATGAATATCAATTCAGGGTAGAAAGGTCTAGTTTTGCTTTTGCCAAGAGTACAAATGGCAAAATCATAGGAAAATATCATTATTTTTTTCGAATTTGTGACAGAAATGATGCATTTGTGAAAAACGTAACATTCAAACTATAAAACTGCCAATTTATGGAGTAAATCTATGAAGATTATACATGTTGCTTTGATGGAAACGCTTATTCTATCTACTATTTAATGACATCTCTACTTTAAAACGGAAATAATTTTAATAGAAGGAACATGCAATATAGGAAAAACAAGGGGGTCATAACATAATGTGCCAGTGACACCAGTAAAATAAAAATGTAATATATGTCTACAAGGTCAAGTTGTTCCAATAACTTGCCTGGTCTACTAACAGGCTGGATTTATAGTCATCATACATAATAGATTAAGAGTCTAGCAGAGTTAGTCGCTATCATAGAATTATTATAAGGGAGGAATTTGGTATATGTCTTACCAACCAAAGTCTTACAATAAATTTTTAGCAGGTGCTGCAACAGCAGCAGTAGTTGCTTCAGCAGTAGTTCCAGTTGCAACACATGCAGCAGAAAAAAACTTAACTGATGTTAAAGAAGGTTCTTACTATGCAGAAGCTGTTAACACTTTAGCAGAAGCAGGTGTTATCAAAGGTTACGAAGATGGTACTTTCCGTCCAAATAATCAAGTAACACGTGCAGAAGTTGCAAAAATCATTGCAGTTCAATTAGGACTTGACACTGAAAATGCTGGTACAGCTAACTATAGTGATGCAAAAGGTCACTGGGCTAACACTGGTGGTTACTTAGCAGCTGTTGCTAAAGCAGGAATCATGAAAGGTGATGGCAACGGAACATTCCGTCCTAACGCACCACTAACTCGTGCTGAAATGGCATCAATTGTTGTAAGAGCTTATGACTTACAAGCTAAAGAAGGTTTCGAATCTCAATTCAAAGACCTTAATGCAGGTGGCGCTTGGGCTGCTGACGCTATCAAAACTTTAGAAGCTAACGGATATGCAAACGGTATCGCTAAAGGCCAATTCGGTTCTGCATCAAACGTAAAACGTGCTGATGTAGCAGTATTCCTTTTCCGCGTAGCTAAAGGTGAAGCTGCTCCAACAGTTGAAAGCGTAAGTGCAATCAACAATATCGAAGTAAACGAAGGAGCAGAAACTGTAAACCTTCCTAAAGAAGTAGAAGTAAAACTTTCTAACGGCGAAAAAGCTCAAAAAGCTGTAGAATGGGACAAAAAAGGCTTAGACCTTAACAAGCCAGGCGAATATACTCTAACTGGTGATGTAGCTGATACAGATCTTACTGCTTCTGTTAAAGTTGTAGTTAAAGCTGTTGATCCTGAAGTTACTAGTGTGAGCTCTATCAACGCTACACAAGTTGAAGTAAAATTCAACAAAGCTGTAGATGCTAAAACATTATTTGTAGATGGTGTGAAAGGTGCATTTAAAGCTGGTGTGATTTCTTTCACTTCATTAGATAGTCAAGATGCTGGGAATTTATCTGGTGTTCTAAGTGAAGATGGAAAAACATTAACAGTAACTGCTACAAAAGTTCTTTCAAAGCGTTATGACGTTGTAGTTGAAAATGTAAAAACAAAAGACGATAAAGCAGTTGCTAAATATAGCAAGATGATTACTATTGAAGCTGACAAAACTGCTCCTACTATTTTAGGAACTGAGAGAATCTCCGCTAATAAAGTGAAGATAAAATTCTCTGAACCTGTTCAAAAGTATGATGGTGCAACGCTTAAATATGCAGATGGAACTACTGTGAAAAATACAACAATTAGTGTAGCTGAAGGTGCTACAGAAGTTGTAGTTGACTTATCAGATAGTGCTGTTGAAGTTAATAAACCAATTACAGTTACATTTATTGGTCTTCAAGATAAAGCTGGAAACCTTGTAACTCCATATCCTGCAACTGTTGAAATTGTTAAACAACAAGTAGATGGTGTTAAGCCAGTAGTTTCTTCAGTAAATCAAACTGGGGCTAAAACTTTTAATATTAAATTTTCAAAAGATGTTGTTTTAACATCAACTGCTGGAGTTATTAATAAAAGCAATGTAACTGTATCTAACAATACTGTTTCTTCAATTGAAAAAGTAACAGATAGTGAGTATAAAGTTACTGTTACTAAAAATCTTGATGGTGTTCAAAATGTTACAGTAAACGCTGGCTATACAGATTTTTCAAATCAAGCTGGTGAAACTACAACTAAAGTAGTTACTTTTAGTGTTGATACAGTTGCTCCTAAAGTAACTAGTGCAAAAGTTATTGTTGGTTCTGATAATGCGGAATACCTTGAACTTACTTATGACAAAGATGTTAAAGAAGGTAAACTTGCTATTTCTGGTTCATATGTAAAAGATTATGTAACATCTTCTTTAGCAAGCACTGATGTAGATGCTACTTATGCTTCGAAGGATAGTAAGAATGTTCTACTTGTTAAATTAGCATCATTTGCAACTGAAAAAGGTGCAAACTATAAAGTTGACGCAGTTCAAGCAACAACTGGAGGTGTAGCAAGTCTTTCCGGAGTAGCTCCTGAAAAAGTTTCTACTTCATTTACCCGTGGAGAAGATGGTGCACAACCAAATAATAATAAACTTGCAGCCCCTACAATTGCAGCTGCAACAAATGATACACTTACTGTTACATTTAAAGGTAAAGTAGATGGTGAGTCTGCAACAAATGTTGCAAATTATAAAGTAGATGGTGCTGTAGTTGAATCTGCTACATTAGCATCATATGATGATGAAGCTGATGTTCAAGTTGTTACTTTAAAACTTCAAGAAAACTCTAACGCATTTACTGGGGTTCGTAATATTACAGTAGAAAATGTAAGAGCACTTGGTTCATCAGTAACTATGGATAAGTTTGTTAAAAATGACTTATCTCTTACAGAGAATGTACATCCAACTGTAAAAAAAGCTGAGCTTACAGCTAATAATGAGATTACATTAACTTTCTCTGAAGAAGTTTATGATACAACTAATACAGCTGGTGCGGACTTTGACCTTTATATCGGAGGAACTAAAGCAACTGCTACAAAATTAGCTACTGAAACTGTTGCACAAGATGCAGCAAAAAATACAATTAAGCTAACTATTAGTGGTACTAAGTTAACTGCAGATGACCTTAATAAAGGCTTATCTTTACAAGCAGCAAGTACTCTCGATATCAAAGATACAAACAACAACGCATTAACTGTTACAAATGTATCTGTTGCTCAACAATAAGACTTATTTCAATCATCAAGAAGCAAAGGAAAGATTCCTTTGCTTCTTTTTTATTCGTATACATTATTGCCACGATTCACGTTTCTTCATTCTATGACTTTATATAGTATCATTGCAAAATAACTTGTTAAAACATATACTTAGGAAATATATTAATCAAACATTACTAATGTAAAAAAATCCTCCTAAAAAAGTAGAAGTAATACTAGCTAACGGCGAGAAACAAAGGGAAACAAAGGGACGGTTCTTCTGCTCCCATTTTTAAGTATTGTTTAATAGATGTTGGTAACCGGTCTATTGATTACTCTAACTAAATGATTTAGATGAAATTCATCCCATACTCCTGTGAGTTAGAAGCTTAAATATCAAATTGGAAAAATATAAGTATTTCTGGCTGACCAAATCCTCAAATATTAAAAGACACAGAGAGAAATATTAATTTAAATAATTGCACAATGTGCCTGAATAAAGATTACACACTTCATAGTAATCTTTGGGTTTAGTATTTACAAAATTAGTATGTACATAGCGCTAATGTATAAGAAGCAAAGGAACCGTCCCTCTGCTTCTTTTTTGTACCCCCATACAAAAAATGTACTCATATACAAACAATTTGAAAGCGGTTGCTAACTTTCGGACAACGGAGTAATGTGTAGTTAAAATCATAGTATGGAGGTTATGGGATGAAGACAAAGGCTCGGTCATCTTCTAAGGGGTGGGAGTTTTTTCAGGGGCTTGGTAAGACGTTTATGTTGCCTGTTGCCCTTCTTGCTTTTATGGGGTTGTTGCTTGGGATTGGGAGTTCATTTACTAGTCCGACGACAATTGAAAATCTTCCATTTTTAGATCATAAAGTTATTCAAGTGTTTTTACGGTTTATTTCGATGGTTGGGGGATTCGCGTTTACATACTTACCACTGCTTTTTGCGATGGCGATTCCATTGGGACTAGCTCGTTATGAAAAAGGAGTAGCTGCATTTTCTGGTCTAATTGGGTATGTCATTATGCATTTATCGATTAATTTCTATTTGGTGGAAACAGATAGAATTGCCAATGCAGATGTGATGAGACAGGAAGGTCAGGGGATGGTTCTTGGGATCCAAAGCCTTGAGATGGGAGTATTAGGTGGTATTATTGCTGGTCTTATTGTTTATTTCCTTCATCAGCGTTTTTATAATATTAAGCTACCACAAGCGTTTGCTTTCTTTGGTGGTGCTAGATTTGTACCTATTATTACCGCAATTACATTATCGATTGTAGGTATTATTATACCTATGATTTGGCCGTTTTTCACAATGATTATTAATGGTATAGGTTCCGCGATAAAGGGAGCTGGCGTATTTGGCCCATTCCTATTTGGTGCAGGGGAACGATTACTGCTTCCATTTGGACTTCATCATATATTGGTGGCAATGATCCGTTTTACTGAGGCTGGAGGAACAGCGGTTATTAATGGTGATACTGTTTCGGGTGCTCTTAATATTTTCTATGCTGAATTGAAAAATGGCTCACCAATTAGTGCTTCGGCAACAGCTTTCCTTTCTCAAGGGAAGATGCCTACTTTTATGTTTGGTTTGCCTGCAGTTGCATTAGCAATCTATCATACAGCAAAACCGAAAAATCGTAAAAAGATTAAAGGTCTCCTTATATCGGGAGTCATTGCGACATTCGTGACAGGAATAACCGAACCCATTGAGTTTCTATTCTTGTTCCTTGCACCAGCTTTATATGGAATTCACGTGATATTAACTGGCCTCGGATTTATGGTTATGGCCCTTCTCGGTACAAAAATAGGAAATACGGATGGCGGAATCTTAGATTTTCTAATATTTGGTGTTTTACAAGGGACATATACGAAATGGTATTTAGTTTTAGTTATTGGGGTCATTTGGTTTGCGATTTATTATTCTGTTTTTCGATATGCAATTATCAAGTTTAATCTAAAAACACCAGGACGAGAAATAGAGGAAGAACAAGAAAGTTCAGACTCAGCTACTAGTGAAGCAAATTCCAATTCCGATAATAGTCAAGCAGCAAAATTATTAGATGCTTTAGGTGGTCCAGAAAATATTCAATCCCTAGATAATTGTATTACGAGACTTCGTTTAGTGGTTGATAGTCTGGAGAAAGTCGATGAGACAGCGCTTAAAAAGAATGGTGCATTAGGTGTAATAAAATTAGACGATCATAATATTCAAGTCGTGATTGGAACACATGTTAATCATGTACGCCTGGAAATGGATCATCTCATTGAATCTAAGGGATATAAAATAAGTGGATGAGCATATCTCATCCTTTCTTTTTTCTGTTTACAAAAGATACTACTAGAAACAAATGAGGGATAATATGTCTAACTATTTTGATCAACGTATTAATAGAAAGGGAACATACTGTACTCAATGGGATTATATCCAGGATCGATTTGGTGTAAATGATCTATTACCTTTCTCGATTTCCGATATGGATTTTCAAAGTTCCCCTGAAATATTAGCAGCTCTAAAGGAACGGATGAACCATGGAGTATTCGGATACACTAGATGGAATCATCATGATTTCAAATTTTCGATTACTAATTGGTATAGAACGCGCTTTTCGTCTACAGTAGAAACTGATTGGATCGCCTATGCTCCGAGTGTGATTTATTCAATTGCTAGAATCATTGAATTGGTTACTTCAGAGGACGATCATATTATTTTGCAAACCCCAGCATATGATGCCTTCTTTCCACTGATAAGAGGTTTAAATCGCAAGCTCATCGCCAATCCTCTTACATATACTAATGGTAGATACGAATTGGATTTTTTTGATTTGGAACAAAAGCTAACTCATAAAAAAGCAAAAGTATTACTACTATGTAACCCTCATAATCCAACAGGGAGATTATGGACGAGGCAAGAGTTAAAGGATATTGTTGAGCTTAGTGAGAAGCATCATGTGATGATTATTTCGGATGATATTCATATGGATATTACTTATCGTAATCAAAACTATATTCCGATTACAAGTGTAGCAAGTAATTTGGACAATATCTTTATTTGTTCATCGGCTAGTAAAACGTTTAACACACCTGGTTTAGGCGGCTCCTATTCCATTATTCCAAATGAAACAATAAGGGAACAATTTTTACAGTTACTGAAATATAGAGATGGGGTTTCCAATGCTAGTATTTTTGGAGAGATTGCTATTATAGAAGGATATCGACAATCAGGCTATTGGGTTGATGAGCTTTGTTCATATTTGTATAATAATATGAAAATAGTCAAAAAATTTATAGATGAAGAATTACTAGATCTACATTTTACTATCCCAGAATCTACTTATTTAGCCTGGATTGATTGTTCAAATTTACGCATAACATCAAACGATCTTCAGCAAGCACTTATAAATGAAGGAAAAGTCGGGATTATGTCAGGGGAAGTGTATGGAGAGAATAGAGGGGTCTTTTTAAGGATGAATGTAGGATGTCCTCAAACAAAATTAGTGGAAGGCTTAGAACGTTTAAAGCGTTCGGTACGATCTTTATCCCTTTCCAACCCTTGATGAAATAGAGCATAGTGTTTCTTAATCATGTAAAGGTGATGAGTATGCAGTCCTTTATGAAGCAGTTAGTACAGCAACGAGATAAATTGAGTCAACTGGAAAAGCAAGTCCTAAATTTCTTTATTCGCTATCCAGAAAAAATTGATTCCCTCAAATTGGAGGATGCAGCGAAGGAGATGTATGTGTCGACAGCAACGATTAGTCGAACATGCAAGAAATTGGGGTATCAAGGCTTTCAAGATTTTAAACTCCAATTGAAATTGTATCGACATGATGTGGGCGATTCAAAACATCACGAACCTTCTGCATCTCTTTCTGCTCACATCAGGAGATATGAACAGGATATGCATGAAGCGTTAAAAAGAATAGATGAAAATCTTCTTAAACAAGCTAATAGTATGATTAAACGTGCAAAGCAGATTGAATGGTTCGGAGTCGGCCATTCTTATTCCGTCTGCTTGGATGCATCGAAAAAGTTAATCATGTTAGGAAAACGAAGTATGGCACGGACGGACTGGGATGACTTAAGGTACGCGGCATTGAATTTAACAAAAGACGATCTGGCTATTTTTGTATCTAATAGCGGTGAAACCTTGAATATCCTCGAATATGCCCATCTAGTCAAAAAACAAGGAACGCCCATACTCTCACTCGTTGGAACAAAGCACAACCGCCTATCAGAACTATCCGATTTTGTCTTCTACACACCAATCAAAAACTATTACCACGGAGAAATAGACATGTGCTCTCGTGCTCCATTCAACATTTTCTTAGACTTATTGCTTTTGGAATACGGAAGCTAGGGGACGGTTCTCCTGCTTCTTTTTTTATGTTATTTGAGAGAGATTTGCACCCGGTTGGTTAATTGTGTAAATTTATAGTAATCGATCGATTAAAGAGACGCTAAGTTGAAGGAAAAATTATAAGATTTCACTGTAATTTCCAGGGCTAGTAAATCGGATGAAGCACCCGATCTGCTTTTTTTTTACATGAGTGAAGGATGTACCTGAACGTGTAGGCCCTAATTTATGACTACAGTTCTTATGTATGATATTATTTTAATGTGTGAATGACTATTCAGAGAAACCTACTTTATTTCGTAATCGTGGGTTGAGATATTCTGTATTTAATGAACAAAAACGAAGCATGAGAACCGTCCCCATGCTTACGTACGTACCGTATATATTTCGGTTGATCCGTATTTACGTGGAAGGATGCAGGATGTTAAATCGTATATTCCTCCATTTCAATTAAATGAGGTTATTACAAGTGGAGTAATTGGCCAGGTTGTAGAATCGAAATCGGAGCATTTTTCTAAAGGCGATGTAATAATTGGCAATCTCGGCTGGCAGGAATATTCAATTGCAAATGAGAGAGAGATTCGGAAAATTGATCCGACACTAGCTCCTGTATCAGCTCATCTAAGTATTATCGGAATGACAGGATTAACGGCGTATTTTGGTCTGCTTGATATTGGTCAACCAAAAGAAGGAGAAACTGTTGTTGTATCCGGAGCCGCTGGTGCAGTGGGATCGGCCGTTGGACAAATTGCGAAAATTAAAGGGGCTCGTGTCGTAGGGATTGCCGGCACAGAAGAAAAATGCCGCTATCTTTTAAATGAGCTTGGATTTGATGCAGTCATTAACTATAAAAAAGAAGATGTTCCTAGTGCGTTAGAAAAGGCATGTCCGAATGGAATCGATGTGTACTTTGATAATGTTGGTGGCTCTATTTCTGATGCTGTGTTCCCACTTCTTAATAAATTTGCACGTATTCCGGTTTGTGGGGCAATTTCTTCCTATAATAAAGTGGAAGCTGATATGGGACCTCGCGTTCAAACTGCACTAATTAAAACAAGTGCCCTAATGAAAGGATTTACACTTGGAGATTACTCTGATCGATTTAAAGAAGGCGGCGCCGCGCTTGCCACATGGTTAAACGAAGGAAAACTTAAATATGAAGAAACCATAACCGAAGGATTCGACCATATAATCGACGCATTCCTTGACCTGTTTACAGGAGCAAATCTCGGAAAACAACTCGTTAAAGTAGCGGATATTGAGTAAAGAAGAAGCAGGGGACGGTTCTCCTGCTTCTTTTTTCATATATTGTTTGATAGATGCTTGTCCTAGCAACTTCATTTCTTTAAGTTATACAATCGAGGTAAATATGAATGGAAGGCAAATTGTGCGATTCACTTGTTATCCTTATGCGAGGACAACAAGGCGGTTCGAGACACTCCAAATGCATAGTTCATAATTAATAATGCGGTTAAGGTTAAATTTATAAAAAGACTGTGTTTTTACTGCTTTTATCAATAAAGGGATTGGTTTTTCAATCATTTCATATATAATAGGTTTAATAATCTCTTCGCCATAAACCTCATAGTACTTCCGCAAAAAATTTTATAGTTCCTTTTAACACCTCAAAATAATACCTATGTTCTAAAAATACTAACCTACCAAAAAAATCTTCTAGTTTGTAACTTATCCTGACTATTAATGTATCCTACCTAAACTGATTTTTACCTACCCTAAATACATCCAAAAGAAAAATTTAATAGAAACGGTGGTCTGATGAATAAATATGAAGGTCCATTTAAGCTGTGGTGATAAACTTGCCTCGCGGTGCTAGAGTGAAAAGTAGAAGTGGAATATATCATATTATGCTTAGGGGAGTAAACAAGCAGGAAATATTTCACGATGATGAGGACTGTATAACATTCTTAGATACGATTAATAGATATAAAGAGAAAGCTGAGTTAACTGTGTATGCTTGGTGCTTGATGAATAATCATGTGCATCTCCTTTTGAAAGAAGGGAATGAGGATATTTCGATAACAATGAAGAGGATAGGCGTGAGCTTTGTTTCGTATTATAACAGGAAATACGAGACAACTGGGCATCTTTTTCAAGATAGGTTCCGTAGTGAAAATGTAGAAAGTATGAGATATTTACTCACCGTAATTCGATATATTCATCAAAACCCAGTTAAAGCGGGAATGGTTCAGCAAGTTGATTTATGGAAGTGGAGCAGCTGTCTCGGCTACTATGGAAAAACAGTTTATCCGAGGATGTTGCTGGATTCTGATGATCTATTAAGTTTATTTTCGTCAGATTTGTCAATTGCACAAGAGAGATTTAAAGAATTTAATGAAAGGAAAAATAATGATGAATGCTTAGAAGAACAAATAAACCAAAGGCGATTATCAGATAATGAAGCAAGGCAAGAGATTAAGAGGCAACTTGGTGGAATTGAATTAGCGCAGGTTAAAAGTCTTCCAAGGGAAAAAAGAAATAAGATACTTAGACAGGTGAAGGAAATTGATGGGATATCCCAACGACAAGCCGCGCGAATTTTGGGAGTTTCCCCTAGTTTGATATTTAAAGCGTAAAAGAAAGCGGAAGAACCGTCCCCCTGCTCTTGATATTTAAAGCGTAAAAGAAAGCGGAAGAACCGTCCCCCTGCTCTTGATATTTAAAGCGTAAAAGAAAGCGGAAGAACCGTCCCCATGCTTCCCCATGCTTCTTCCCCTTTTTGCCACATTCCCGGAAATACTTAGTTATTAATTAATGGCCTGAAAGGGGTTACACTATAGATAGTAAGGGATGTGATCATGTGATTTCCTTAACGAATAGGCAGTTGAGTATACTCAATAGGTTATTGTTTCAGAAAGATTATGTGAAGATTAGGCAGTTGTCAGAAGCGTTTGAGGTGAGTGATAGGACGATTCGGTATGATTTGGATTATATTCAAAGCTTTCTGAAGGAGAGTGAGATATCCCTGTTAAGGGAGCCAAGAAAAGGAATCTTCCTTGACATTACTGCTCAGCAAGCCGCAATTTTAAAAAATGATCTTATGCAGTTAAATCACTATGTTGTAGCCCCTAAGGAATTTATATATATGCTCTGTATAAAGATTCTTCTGGAACAGCATACAACTCTTGATAGTCTTGGAGACCAATTGAATACCAGTAAAAACAAAGTGTTTCAGAATATGGAGAAGGTCGAAGTAGAATTGGGTAAATGTGGAATTAAAATCGAAAGAAAGCCTTCAAAGGGAATTTCACCTGTAGGCAATGAAAGAGATATTCGGAACGCATTTACTTCCATTTTTAATGATGCGATTGTATCGTCTGCCATTTCGGTGCAATATTTTTTTCAACAATTTAATCACGAGTTACTTCAGCGTGCAAATACATTTATAAAAAAATTTGAAGAGGAACAGGCTGTTCAATTTAGTGATGATTCCCTAGATGAATTGAAGTTAGTTCTTTGTTATCAATTCAACCGGATAAAAATGAACCAATTTGTGGAATTTCCCTTTGTTGAAAAGAAAGATTTTATCAAAACACAAGTGTATGAGGATATACAAAACATGTATACTTCCATCTTCTATACCAATCTTGAAGATGATGAAATCTTTTATTTATACAACCAATTGAAAGGAGCAAAGGTGTCAACATTTCCGGGAAGCATTGATCCATTTAATAAACAGGAAGATGCTTATCAAATTACTTATTTATTTGCCAAAGAAGTAGAAAAGCGATTAGGGATAAATTTTAAACAAGATTTAGAATTTATCAATGGGCTAGTCGTTCATTTGCAGGTTGCATTGCATCGATTAGCAAATAACCAACGTATTGAAAACCCACTTACAGAGCAAGTGAAATATAAATATAGATTTATTTATGAAATCACTCGTAAGGCGTTACAGAAAATTGAGGATCTTTATCAACTCCAATTACCTGAGGATGAGATTGCCTATATTGCCATGCATCTAGGTGCTAGTTATGAAAGACATTCCTTTTCCGGATATATGCCTACAGCACTTGTTGTATGTGGTTCCGGCTTAGCGACTTCTTCCTTATTAACTACTAGATTGAAGGTCATGCTTCCTGAATTAAAGGTTTTCGGTCCTATCAGTGTGAGCCATATTGATCAATTCATGGATCAACCAATCGATTTTATTATATCGACGGTACCATTAACACTACAGGATCTTGAGGTTGTCATTGTCAATCCACTTCTTGAGCCGGAAGAACTAATGAATTTGAAAGGCTTAATCTTTAAGAAAACCTATCAAAGGCAAATGAATGAGCTCATTCAGAAGGAACAGCCATTAAACGATTATTATGAGTTAGGAAATCTTATACCAGCAGATTATATTCAATTACAAGAAGAATCGGGTACATGGAGAGATTCAATTAAAATGGCTGGAAAACCTTTACTAGAGAATGATTTTATTACGAATCAATATGTGAATGCAATGATTCGAGCGGTTGAGGAGTTAGGTCCATATATGGTCTTTATTCCAGGTGTCGCCATTGTACATGCCTCATCGAAGGATGGTGTGATTAAAGATGGTGCAAGCTTATTAGTGCTTGATCATCCGATTCCATTTGGAGATTCAGGAAAAGTAATGGTACAGGTGATCATCGTTATCTGTTCAACTAAGTCCGAATCAGACTTATTTATTCATTTGGTTCAAATTCTTGAGAAGCAAGATAACTTGGAAATGGTGAAAAATTCAACTAGTATTCAACAAATATTAAATTTAAACAATAAAGCAGCAAGGTGATGAACGTATATGTCGCAATTAATTCAGATCGAAAATATTCAAGTACAACAAAAAGCAACAGATTGGGAAGATGCAATAAGAAGAGCTGGACAGCTCCTTTTTGAAAATGGAAGTGTAGATACGGACTATATCGATATGATGGTTCAAGCGATACATGAAATGGGACCATATATTGTGATTGCACCACATATTGCATTTGCCCATGCAAGGCCAAGTGAGAGTGTTAAAAAGAATGATATTAGTTTGATTACATTAGAAAGCCCAGTTCCTTTTGGCAGCGAGCACAATGATCCTGTAAATATTGTATTTGCTTTCTGTGCTACAGAAGATGGCGGGCATCTTGAGCAATTAACTAGTCTTGCTAGTTTGCTAGATAACCCAAATGTTCTCAAAGGATTAAATGAAAGTAAAAGCAACGAGGAAATCTATCAACTATTAAATCAATCAACTAAAGGAGAGAAATGAAAATGAAAAATTTAAATATTATTACAGTTTGTGGCTTTGGTGTTGGTTCATCAATGGTTCTTAAAATGAAAGTAGATGAAATTTTAAAAGAAGAAGGTATTACAGCAAAGGTTTCGACATCTGATGTTGGTTCAGCAGCATCTACTCCATGTGATGTTATTTTTACATCCAATGAATTAGGGGAAAAGCTTAGTCAAACTGCTAGTGTTCCAGTAGTGATGGTGAAAAACTTTATTGATAAAAATGAAATTAAAGAAAAAGGCTTACCTGTTATTCAAAGTCTGCTTTCATAATTCTGACAGAGAGGAAAATGGGGTATGCAAATTATCGATTTTATAGTAAACCAAATTTTACGTGAGCCAGCATTATTCTTAGGAATAATCGCTGCTCTTGGATTGATTATACAAAGAAAAAATTTCTCAGATATTATTAGTGGAACCTTAAAGACAGTTATTGGTGTGGTCATTCTAACACAAGGAACCAATATTCTTATTAGCTCGATTACACCATTATCTGATTCCTTTAATGCTCTGTATCAAATTCCAGCGGATAAAACGTTACATCCAATTGGAGCAGATAAGTTTCTTAGTACGTACGGTAGTCAAATTGGGCTTTCCATGTTACTTGCATTTTTAATTAATATTATCGTCGCTCGATTTACACCATTAAAGAATGTCTTTTTAACTGGACATATGCTATTTTGGTTCCCGTTTATTTTTACTGCAATCGCGGTTGAAAGTGGTTTAAAGGGTGCAGGAATTGTCATTTTTGCAACGATCTTTGCAGCATTATACTTTATTATTGCTCCAGCATTGATCAAACCTTTTGTTCGAAAAGTAACAGGCGGAGATTCATTTACACTTGGTCATCCAACTATCGGATTATCTATTGTTTCTGGATTGCTCGGGAAAGTATTTGGGAATAAGGAAAAATCAACAGAGGATATCAAGTTTCCTAAGCAAATTGAGTTTTTGCGTGAAATTACGATTACATCTTCACTTGTCATGTTTATTGTATACATGATTGTTGGCTTATTAATCGGTGGAGATCAAGTAGATAAAATTTTTGGAGATAAAAGCTTAGTAACATTCTCATTATTGCAGGGTGTTTTATTTGGAGCGGGCTTAACAATTCTTTTACAAGGTGTTCGTATGATGCTATCCGAAATTATCCCAGCATTTAAAGGGATTTCAGATAAAATTATTCCAAATGCAGTGCCTGCATTAGACTGTCCAATTATTTTCCCATTTGCACCTAATGCAGTGATTATTGGATTTTTAGTATCAATGGTTACTTCAACGATTACTTTATTTATTATTGGTGGCACTGGCTTATTTCCTTTTGCGATTGTACCGCTAACGATTACATGCTTTTTCGAAATTGGAACAGCGGCAGTTATCGGAAATGGTACCGGAGGATTAAGAGGTGCAATCATTGGATCAGCAGTAGCTGGTGTACTAATGATCCTATTAGTAGGATTTTCAGTTCCATTCCTACAAAATACTGTATCCGAATGGATTCTAGTATTTGGAGGAAATGACTTATCCCTATGGTCAATTATTGCAGGAGCTATTGGAAAATTATTTTAATTGAAGGTGAATGAAGTGACAGATTACATTAAACAATATTTTCAACATGTTGAGACAATCTCGAAGCGTGTTTTGGACACACAGTATGATCGTATCATAGAAGCAGCTAATTCCTTCTCAGAATCTATTAAAAACGGGAACACAATACATGTATTTGGTGCTTCTCATGCGGGGATTATTGCAGAGGAATTATTTTATCGTACGGGTGGTTTAGCAGTAATTAATCCAATCTTAAATCCAACTTTAATGTTAAATACGCGTCCAGTCACATTAACATCACAAATGGAGCGGTTAAATGGGTTTGGAAAAGAAATCTTTCAATCTACAGCTGCCAAAGCCGGAGATACGATTCTCATTCACTCCGTTTCGGGTCGAAACTCTGTTTCTGTTGATATTGCCTTAGCAGCCAAGGAAAGGGGATTAACCACTATTGGACTAACTAATATGACGTATTCTTCGAAGGTTTCTTCTCGCCATAGTAGCGGAAAAAATTTGTATGAAGTAGTGGATATTGTTATAGACAATTGTGGTGACTTTGAAGACTCATCTATGCTACTTGAAGGCATGGATCAAAAAATTGGACCAACCTCAACAGCAATTGGAGCACTTATTGTGAATGCAATCGTTATTGCTACAGTAGATAATTTGATTAAGGCTGGGATTACCCCACCTGTCTTCCATAGTGCCAATGTTGATGGTGGAGATGAATTTAATAAAAAAGTTTTAGAAGAAAATAAACATAATATTCACTATATGTAAGAATGGAAACAGACAATATTTGATATTGTCTGTTTTTTTTGTTTTGTGTTTAGAGTTGAGTAAAAGGAAGTAAAATCGTGCGAATAGCCATCAAACTTGTGCGAAACTAAGGTGAGATCGTGCGAATCATCAGCAAAGTCGTGCCAATGCATAGCTTTTTCATGCAAATCCCCTAAATATATCGTGCTGATTTCTTCACTTGTCAAAATGATAAAAATCAATTTCCGTAATAAATTGTACAAAGGCATGGACCATGCTTAATTTTAAGGATTCTTCGTGATAGAACATCCATGTTTTTCGTAAGATGGGTTCGTTGTCCTTTGTTTTGATTTCGATTTTGTGAAGATCATCGATATCGTCTAACGTCATGCTGGACATAATGGCATATCCCAATCCATTGATTACCATTTCCTTGCAGGTTTCCGATTTATCGACTTCGATACTAATCAAAGGAGGTTGCGAATAATTTTCTGCCCACCAATGATCAACTAGTGTTTTAAAAAGATAATCAGTATGGTAATCAATTCTTGGTAGATGTGGGAGCTGCTCAATATCTATCTTTTCCTTTGTGACAATGCAGATTTTTTCTTCGAATAATAAATGCTTTTTTTCCTTCCAACCATAATCTCCTTTTAGAAAACCAATATGAATTTCTTCATTATGAACCAAGTTTGCAATATCTCCACTAAGTCCTGTTGTGACTTTGAACTCTATAAGTGGGTAGTGATCTTTAAAGATTCTCAGCAAATCGGGTAGTTTGTGGTATGCGAAGAAGTTTGATACCCCTAATTTTAAGGTTCCAGTTACTTTGCCTTCCATATTCCTCACATTCTCTTTTATCTTTTGAATATTGATTAGCACTTCATGTGCGGATTTCGCTAAGTATTCACCTTGAGGGGTAAATTGAACACCACGTCTTCCTCTGTTGACGATCTGGACGGCAAATTCTTGTTCAATTTGCTGCAAGCGATTGGTTAGAGCAGGCTGAGATATGAATAGCTTTTTTGCTGCTTTTGTAATGTTTTTTTCTTTGTAGAGGGTTTGTAATATGAGCCAATCACGATCATCCATATGTTATCTTCTCCAATTTAGCCATTATTTTTTTTGATGGGTAATGATATAAATTTACTATTTTATTAATCTCTAAATGTATATTACATTTATTGTATTGATAATTCTAATAATTTTATCAACTTTATTTAGAAATGAAATGACACCTCTTGATAAAGAAAGAAGGGTCTACATTGGAAAAGAGTCATTTTTTTATTCGGAGTATTTGTTTTATTTTTCTTAGTAGCTTGGGAGGATTTATTTTTTCCTTTACAAATCTCTCAATAGGATGGATGATTGGAACGCTTCTTTTAGCTGCACTGATTTCCTTTTATAAACCAAAGCTGATCAATCACCATAATCATCAAAAAGGGCTACCTTCTTTTTGGATGTATTTAGGTCAGAGCTTTCTAGCAATTGAGCTTGGACAGAAAATAAATATATCCTTTATCGAAGTCTTTAGAGCAAATTGGATAAGTATTATTTCCATGCTTCTACTCTCTATTCTCTTTTCACTTTTATCTGGTTTCATATTATGGCGTTTTACTGATTTTGATATGATTACCTGTTTTTTTGGAGCAACCCCTGGAGGGTTAAGCGCAATGCCAAGCATTGCAGAAGAGGTTGGAGCGAATACGATGGTGGTGACAGTTATACAAACCATGCGTGTTTTCTTAGTTGTTCTAATGATTCCGCTATTTGCTTCAATTTGGTTGACAGGTTCTACTAATGATCTCACCGTAAACCATGCAATAGTTTCCACGACAGATTCTCCTTTTGAAATCACTCAACTTCTATGGACGTTATTGTTAATCGTTGGCGTATGTGGCGGTTATTATGTTGGAAAGTATTTGAGATTTCCAGCTCCTTGGCTCGTAGGCGGGATGCTAGGTGTAGGATGTGTTCAAACAATGGGTTCTGCTTTGTTTGGTACCGATTTAAAGGCATGGTGGCCACCTAGTATGATGGTTTTATCGCAAATTTTTATTGCTACTAGTATAGGTTCTCGGTTTTATAAGGAAATGATCGTCGGCATGACAAAAACATTAGTTGTCTCATTTTTTACAACGATTGGTCTAATTCTTTCTTTGTTTTTTTGCGCGTATTTTATTTCACTCATAACAGGCATTTCCTTAGTTACGTCTGTATTGGCATTTACACCGGGAGGTATTGCTGAAATGACTACAACCTCCGCTGTTCTAAATGCAGATTCAACATTTGTAGTAGTTGTTCAAGTTCTTCGGATTGTTGTTGTACTGGTCATTTTACCTCCAGTCTTTCGATTATTAAAACGGTGGGAAGCACACAAAATTGAACGTTCTCGTACATCGGCATAAAGCAAAATATTAAATTGAATGTTTAGAATTATTAGTCTAATATATAGAATCTCATCTGCTTCCGATTTACAATAGAGTAGAATTGGTAAGTAAAAAAGGGAGGGATGGGATGAAAAAATATTTTTCGGTATCACTTCAAACAAAAGTAGTTGTTTTAATTACGGCCTTATTATTATTTGTTATTTTGATTTTGACAGTGTTTTACGGATACATTGAATCAAAAAGTACCGAGCAACATATAGGTCAGTTGGCGAAGCAGGTAGCGATCACTGTTTCGTTAATGCCTACCGTGAAGGAAGCATTTAATCTTGAACATCCTTCAACAGTCATTCAGCCCATTACCAAAAAAATTTCTGATGAAGTTGGGGCAGAGTTTATTGTTATTGGTAATAAGGATAGTATTCGGTATTCCCATCCAGACGAAAATAAAATCGGAAAAAAAATGGTCGGTGGAGATAATGACCGTGCCTTAAAAAAAGGAATGAATTATATTTCAGAAGCAGTAGGTTCTTTAGGGCCTTCCATTAGGGGGAAAGCTCCTATCGTTGATGAAAAGGGTGAAATTATTGGAATTGTCTCGGTTGGTTTTATGAAAAGAGAAGTGAGAGAGGTAATAAGTAATCGACTATTAAAAATTATACTTATATCTCTATTTGTATTATTTTTAGGCAGTGTAGGTGGTGTCCTATTAGCTCGAAACATTCGAAGGGATACTCTTGGCTTGGAACCGCATGAAATTGCTTCCTTATATCGAGAAAGAAGTGCTATCTTACAATCTATCAAAGAAGGAATTATTGCTGTAGATGCAAATGGCGATATTACAATGATGAATGATTCTGCTCGAAAAATATTAGGAGTCAAAAAAGATTCATTGCATACTCCGATTGAAACCATCATTCCAAATACAAAAATGCATAGAGTACTGGAAACTGGGATTCATGAAAATGACAAAGAAATGCTTTTAAATGAAAAACATGTGATTGTTAATCGGATCCCAATTCGGGATAAAGAGCGAATTGTCGGTGTGGTTGCTAGTTTTCGGGACAAAACTGAAATTAAGGCGATGTTAGATACTCTATCAGAGGTAAAGAAGTATTCAGAGGATTTACGGGCACAAACTCATGAATTTGCGAATAAACTTTATGTTTTATCAGGAATGCTCCAATTACATCAATACGATGAAGCATTATCTTTTATCCAAAACGAGGCTGCAGTACATAGAAATCAAAATCAAATTCTTTTCCAACAGATTGTTGATTCAAAAGTTCAAGCAATTCTTATTGGTAAGATTGGGAAAGCCTCGGAAAAAAAAGTAAAGTTTACGATTGATTCGTCCAGTTCTTTACAACCATTGCCGAAACAAATTGGTCTCGCTCAATTAATTTCTGTTCTTGGAAACATCATTGACAATGCCTTTGAGGCGGTTTCAACGAGTACGAAAAAAGAAATCACTTTTTTTACTACTGATGTTGGAAATGATATTGTGTTCGAAATTGATGATACCGGAAATGGAATTAGAGTAGAGGATATTAAGCATATTTTTCATAGAGGATATACAACAAAAAAAGGAAAAAATCGGGGATACGGATTAAGTATTGTAAAAGAAATTATAGAAGAGCTAAATGGAACGATTGAAATACAAGCAAAAAAAGAGGGAGGAACGATATTCTCCATTTTTATTCCAAAATGGATTAAATGCGAAAAGGAGGATTCTTTGTGATTAATGTTATCATTTCAGAGGACGATTTTAGAGTAGCGGCTATTCATGAACAATTCCTAAAGAAAATAGAGGATGTTTGTGTGATTGGAAAGGCATTAAACGGAGAACAAACCCTCGCATTTCTTAAAAATAATCGAGTGGATTTAATTATATTAGATATTTTTATGCCCGATCAATTAGGGACAGAGATCTTAAATGAAATACGAAACAACTATGAACATATCGACGTGATTATTATTTCGGCAGCTTTTGAAAAAAATTATGTAGAAGCTGCTATTCGACAAGGTGTATTGGATTATATTATTAAGCCTGTGACGATGGAAAGATTTAGGCAGTCCATCGAAAACTATAAAAGAAAACATCAATTATTTAGCTCAAACGAATTAAATCAAGAACTAATAGATAAATATTTTGGTTTTAAAAATGATTCGAATGATTCCAATAGGGATCTTCCGAAAGGAATTGATCCACTAACATTACAAAAGGTGAAAGGGATTTTAAAGATTTTCCCTAATGGTGTATCAGCGGAAGAAATGGGTGAAAAAATGGGAGCCTCAAGGCCAACCGCTCGAAGATATTTAGAATATTTGACTTCAATTGGGGAGGGAAGTGCAGAGCTAGAATATGGAATCGTAGGCAGACCAGAAAGGAAATATCGATTAGTAAATAAATAATTTATGTATTTTATTGTGAACATTATGAACAAAATGTTCACAATTTTTTTATTATTAACTTATTTTGTAAACGGTTACAAAAAGGTTTTTCTTTACTATGATTTTTTTAAGCTTTGAAAGGGGGAGAAGGGAAATTGAAGAAACGTTTTTTCTTTTTAGTTGTATTTGCACTTTTCTTGGTTATTACCTCTGCTTGTTCTAGTAACACTTCATCTTCAAAGGGAGGAAAGGATTGGAAGCCAGATAAAACGATTGAAATTGTTGCTCCTAGTGGGGCTGGTGGTGGTTGGGATACCACAGCAAGAATGGCAGCCAAGGTTCTAGGCGAGGAGAAAATAATTGATCAAAAAATGGGGGTGGTAAATAAGACTGGTGGAGGAGGAGCTGTAGGATGGGCCTATATTCATTCTAAAAAGGGAAGTTCTAATAATCTCTTTGTTACTTCGCCACCGATGCTACTTGTTCCATTAAATGGTCAATCAGAATTTGATTATAAAGATTTTACTCCTATTGCAAACTTAATTGCTGATTATGCAGCGTTCGCTGTCAAGGCGGATTCAAAATGGAATAGTCTGAATGATTTATTTGAGGATATGAAAAAGGATCCTTCGAGTGTAACAGTTATTGGTGGTTCTTCACCTGGAAGCATGGACCATATCCAATTTGTAAAAATTGCAAAGGCAGCAGGTGTAGATATTACCAAAATTAAATATGTTTCTGATCAAGATGGGGGAGCCTTAACTTCTCTACTAAATGGAAATGCCGATGTTTTCTCAACAGGAGTTGCTGAGACGGCCGAACAGGTGAAAGCTGGGAAGATTAAGGTTTTGGGAATAACATCAGAGGAAAGGCTGAAAGGGGACATTATTTCAGAATTTCCAACAGCGAAGGAGCAAGGAATTGATGCGACTTTCATTAATTGGAGAGGATTTTTTGGACCGCCTAATATGGACAAAGCTGCTTTGAACTATTATGAGGGAAAATTAAAAGAGTTAAGTGATTCCCCAGCATGGGCTGATATTAGAGAAAAATATGGCTGGGATGAAGAATTTATGGATAGCGAGGAATACCAAAAGTTTTTGGAAGAAGAAAATAAAAGCATGAAGGCATTATTAGATGAACTTGGTCTAGCAAAGTAAAAATATTATTGGGTCGATGTTTCCCGCATCGGCTCATTCTATCATAGGTGGTGTGTTTAGAATGTTAAATACAAAAAATAAAAAGGTATCACTAGTTTTAATGGTGGTATCGATCATTTATCTAATTCTTAGTTTTCGATTACCTTCATATGCCTATGTTCCGATTGATTCGGATGTCATTCCGATTGCCTTAGGATTTATTTTATTACTACTGTCCATCGCCTTATTTTTTATTAAGGATACAGGTGAAAAAGTAAAAATTCCAATGAATGATTTGATTCCGATTTTAATCGTATTAGGATTTATCCTTTTTTATATTCTTTTCCTTGAATTGCTAGGATTTATTATTGTGACAGCACTCTTTATCTTCTTTAGCTCTTGGTATCTCGGTTATAAAAAGTTTTTATCCAACAGCTTAGTATCCATTGTTTTACCAGTAGCAATCTATTTCTTATTTGTATCATTTTTACAAATTCAATTACCAAGCGGTATATTGCCTTTTTAAGAAAGGAGTATGAATGATGTTTGATGGAATATTAGCAGGAATTGAAGTGGTCTTTAGTTTTCAAGGAATTCTATTCGTATTAATTGGTGTTATCGTTGGGACAGTTATTGGAATGATACCTGGTTTGGGACCGATAACGGCTATTGCGGTCATGATTCCAATTACTTATGGGATGGTGCCAGCTTTAGCACTGTTATTGATGGCTGGTGTTTATTATGGTGCTGCGTATGGGGGAGCAGCTTCGTCAATCCTATTAAATGCACCTGGTACATCTGAGGCAGTGGCAACAAGCTTTGATGGTTATCCAATGGCGAAGCAGGGGAAAGCTGGGAAGGCATTAGCAGTCGCAGCCATTTCATCTTTTATAGGTGGTACGATCAGTGTTATTTTACTTACTCTTTTGGCACCTACTCTAGCAAATGTCGCTATTTCGTTTGGACCACCTGCCTATTTTGCTCTTATGCTAATGGGTTTAACAGCTGTATCTAGTTTGTCCGACGGATCAACAATAAAAGCACTAATTTCTGCCACAATTGGCTTCATGATTGCAACGATAGGAATTGATTCACAGACTGGGACACCAAGATTTACATTTGGGAGTGCACATTTATTAGAAGGAATTGATTTCCTCGTCATTGCTCTTGGTTTATTTGCATTAGCAGAAGTATGCTCATTGATTATTAATCGAAAGGAAAAAGGGGCAGACACGAATAAAATTGGTAGTTTACGATTATCCAAACAAGAATTTCGTGAAATGTCTACAACAGCCGGGAAACAATCCTTTTTAGGATTCCTCATTGGCGTATTACCAGGTGCAGGGGGAACGATCGCCTCACTGCTTGCATATGTTTCCGAAAAAAAGATGAGTAAGAACCCAGAACAATTTGGGAAAGGTGCAATAAAAGGAATCGCAGCACCTGAGTCTGCTAATAATGCTGCATCTGGCGGTGCTTTTGTCCCATTACTAAGTTTAGGGATACCTGGTTCAGGGACAACGGCTGTGATGCTAGGTGCATTAATGGTGTTAGGGGTGCAACCAGGTCCATTATTAATTGGAGATCATCCCGATATTTTTTGGGGAGTTATTATAAGTATGTATATCGGGAATATTTTTCTATTAATATTGAATCTACCTTTAATCCCATATATATCAAAGATTTTAAAGGTTCCTCGTCCAATGCTCATTCCTTTAGTGATTGTGTTTTGCTTAATTGGTGTCTACGGAGTGAGTTTTAATACCTTTGATATGTTTTTACTTCTACTATTTGGAATCATTGGTTATGTGATGAGATTATTTCATTTTCCTGCCGCACCACTCCTATTAGCATTTATTTTAGGGGGAATGATGGAACAATCTTTCCGCCAATCCTTAACGATTTCAAATGGAAGTCTAGCAATCTTCTTTACTAATCCAATTTCCTGTGTACTTTTAATCATTGCACTTTTAGCATTTCTATTACCGATTTTAAAAACATGGAAAAGGAAAAAAGAAGATAATCAGTCATCACAGCAGAGTGCCTAATCATAATAGGAAGGGGTAATTGAATATGAAGGAATTAAACTCTGTAAAAGCTAAAACCGTTGATTCAGTTTTTGAGACGATCGCTAATTATGTTTTAGATAAAGAGATTACAAGTGACGTTGCTTTGGAGACTGCTCGATATGTTTTAATCGATAGCTTAGGCTGTGGTTTTTTGGCTTTAAGGTATCCGGAATGTACAAAGCATCTGGGGCCAATAGTACCTGGAACCATAGTTCCTAATGGAAGTCGTGTACCTGGCACTTCATTTGAATTAGATCCTGTCCATGCTGCGTTTAATATCGGGTGTATGATTCGATGGCTAGACTATAATGATACATGGTTAGCTGCTGAGTGGGGACACCCTTCTGATAATCTTGGGGGGATACTAGCGGTAGCTGATTACCTTAGCAGAACTCGGAAACGGGCTTTGAAGATGAGGGATATTCTTGTAGCGATGGTTAAAGCCCATGAAATACAAGGCGTGCTAGCACTGACTAATAGTTTAAATCGCCAGGGGCTGGATCATGTGTTATTTGTTAAAATTGCTACTACCGCAGTGGTTACTGGTATGCTTGGTGGTACAAAAGAAGAAATCATGAATGCAGTTTCGAATGCTTGGCTTGATAATTCTAGTTTGCGAACATACCGGCATTTTCCAAATACGGGATCTCGGAAATCCTGGGCCGCAGGTGATGCGACAAGTAGAGGTGTTCGATTAGCTTTTATGGCATTAAAGGGAGAAATGGGTTATTCGTCAGCACTCTCTGCCCCTCATTGGGGATTTCAGGATGTGTTATTTGATGGAAAAGAGATAACCCTTAGCCGAACACTTGATTCTTATGTTATGGAGAATATTTTATTTAAAATTTCCTATCCGGCAGAATTTCACGCGCAAACGGCTGCTGAATGTGCGATTCGATTGCATCCGATTGTGAGAGATCGACTGGATGAGGTAAATAAAATTGTCATTGATACTCAAGAATCGGCGGTTCGTATTTTAGATAAGAAGGGACCGCTACATAATCCTGCTGACAGAGATCATTGTCTTCAATATATTACGGCAATAGGACTAATATATGGAACGATAAATGCTGATCACTATGAAGATGAAACAGCACAGGACCAACGGATTGATCAACTACGTGAAAAAATGGAGATCGTCGAAAATAAACAATATAGTATTGATTACTTAGATCCAAATCTTCGTTCGATTGCTAATGCTGTGCAAATTTATTTTAAGGATGGATCAGTTAGTGAAAAAATTGAATGTCAATATCCAATTGGACATCCGTTTAGAAGGGATGAGGGAGTTCCCTTACTAATTAAGAAATTTCAGGATAACTTGGAAACCTGCTTTCCCATAAAACAAGTTCAAGAGATTATGAGCATCTGTATGGATTCATCGGTGTTAATTGATTATCAGGTAGATGAATTTATAAGCAAGCTATTGATCTAATTTGTTACACATTGAAAGAAGGGATTATTGATGTCATGGTTAATAGATCAAGAATTAAGTCAGCAGGAGCTTTCAGACCGATTTCGTAAACAAATGCTAGAACCTTCTATTTTACAAATTCCTGGTGCATATGATGGACTAAGTTCACTAATTGCTAAGAAAATAGGATTTAAGGTGCTTTATTTATCGGGAGCAGCTTATACTGCCAGCAGAGGTTTGCCTGATTTAGGAATGATTCATTCTGAGGAATTGGCTGCTCGTGCGAAAGATATTATTCGTGCCTCAAACTTACCACTACTTGTTGATATTGATACAGGGTTTGGGGGGATTTTAAATACGGCGAGAACCGCAAGAGAAATGGTTGAATCCAGAGTGGCTGCCATTCAAATTGAGGATCAAGAATTACCAAAGAAATGTGGTCATCTGAATGGAAAGGAATTAGTAAGCATCGAGGAAATGGTTCAAAAAATTAAAATTATTAAAGAAGTAGCTCCCTCTCTAGTTATTATCGCAAGAAGTGATGCAGCTTCAGTTGAAGGGATTAATCGTTTAACTGAAAGGGCAAATGCTTATATTGAAGCAGGTGCTGATGCAATTTTTCCAGAAGCATTGGCAACGGAAGAAGAGTTTAAAAAAGTTAAACATTCACTTCAAATTCCTTTATTAGCGAATATGACTGAGTTTGGTAAAACTCCCTACTATACAGCAACGGAATTTGAAGACTTTGGATACAGTATGGTGATCTATCCCGTAACATCACTAAGGGTAGCGTCCAAGGCGATTGAACAGGTATTTACTAATATATTGAAGGATGGGACACAAAAGAATTCTGTATATGCCATGCAAACAAGGAAAGATCTTTATGATACGATACAATATTTTGAATTTGAAAAGCTAGATGAAAAAATTGCTCAAACAATCCTCTCTGATGATTAATCAGATGGAAGGATAAAGAAAGTGTGGGATAAGTCTCCCACACTTTCTTAATTTAAGACTATTTTCTGCTTTTGTGTAAACCTTACTGCCGACTATTACACCAGCGGATCTGATGAAGTTTTGCAGCAGCTCTTTTCACAGTGGAATGGGTTTGACGGTCTTTAACCCAATTTTACTTAGTTAAAACGTTACCTAAATAGCGACAATGTTTGAGAAAAGAGCCTTATTTAAATAAATTAATACTTGTTATGATAATCGGCATGGCAAATACATCAATTAAGAACGCCCCAACAATTGGAACAACTAGAAATGCTTTACGTGATGGACCGAATTGTTCAGTAATGGCGGACATATTGGCCATAGCATTAGGGGTTGCACCTAGTCCGTGTCCAGTAAAGCCACCAACCATTACAGCGGCATCGTAGTTTTTTCCAAGTAATTTAAATAGAACAAAGATACCTAAAAGGACAATGAAAATAACTTGGACAAAAACGATGATGACCATTGGTAAGGCAAGTCCTGTTAATTCCCATAATTGAATGCTCATTAGCGCCATGGAAAGGAAGATTCCTAATGTTACATCACCAATTAGATTGATACTGGTCATATCAATTACTTCATTGTTTACTTTATCGATAATGTTCCGAACAATCACAGCGACAAACATTGCACCCACATAGTTTGGTAATACGAAGCCTGTTGCATTGGAGAATAATTCCCCTAGATAAGAACCTGCCGTCATACAGAACGTAATGATGAGAATTTGGGCAATAAATTTCTTCGAGTGAATCCCATTTGATTCAGAATTAGCATCCATTGCTGCTGCTACTTCATCATTAGCATCAACCTCAGTTGGTTTAAGATTATATTTTGAGATTAAATATTTTACGGTTGGCCCACCTACTAATCCTCCAGCAATAAGACCGAATGTTGCAGCTGCAAGTCCTACAGATAAGGCAGAATTGACCCCTAGTCCCTCGATAGTTCCACCGAATGCTGTTGCTGCACCATGACCTCCTTCCATGGATACTGCACCAATCATTATTCCTAATAACGGTTCAATTCCAAGAACCTTTGCCAATGATATACCAATAAGATTTTGGCACAAAGCTAAGACGCCACAAGCTAACCAGTAAATAACCAGTAGCTTACCCCCAAGTTTCACTAGCTTAAAGCTTGCACCTAAACCGACTGTGGTAAAGAATGTCAACATGAATAGGCTTTGTAAAGAAGTATCTAAGGTGATTTTCATTAGTCCTGTTTGTCTTAAAACCGTAACGAGAATGGCAAATAAGAGTCCACCTACAACAGGGGCTGGTATACAGAACTTTTTTAAGAAGTTTATCTTTTTTATTAGTAGTCCTCCTAGCATTAGTAAAGCTACAGCTAGAAAGATAGTGGTAATTTGATTTAATTCCAAGTTCATACTATCCCTCCAATTTTAATGTTATTCGTGAAAGTGAATGAGAGATTCATTGATTAATTGTGCCGCTAATGTCACAGTTTTATTATTCTCATCAACAACAGGGTTTACTTCTGAAACATCGAAGGAAAGAACCTTTTCTTTCGCAACAATATGTCTAATTAAATCTCTTACCGTTTTGGGATGCAGTCCAAACGGGGATGGTGCACTAACTCCTGGAGCATAGGCTGCACTAATTACATCCGTACATAAAGTTAGGATGATTTTGTCATGTTGATTGATAAAATCATCAATTCTTCCTAAAGAGAGAGCCAGTTCGGATGTTACCTCTTCTTCAGAGATATGTTGTACATGATACTTTTTGGCTGTTTCAAAAAGTGCTTTTGTGTTTCCTTGCTGTTGAATGCCCACACACAGGTAGCTGGATTTTGAATCAGCATCTAAAATTTGCTTAAACATTGTACCAGAGGAGGTTGTCTCGTCATATGGCCTCATATCAAAGTGGGCATCAATATTAATGATTCCTAATGTTTCATCGGGGCCGAGATAGTTTCTTGCACCTAAATAATGTCCATAGAAGGTTTCATGGCCGCCACCAAGGATAATTGGGGTAATACCTTTACGATAGAGGACGGTGGCTGCTTGTCCTAGTTCACTTTGCGCCTTTTCAAGTTGTTCCTCTTCGCATTGAATCGTCCCTACATCAACTACAGTTGTTGAATTGGAAAGATGCCAAGGCAACTTTGCAAGAGCTTGTTTAAGTAGATTAGGAGCTTTGGCAGCGCCTAAGCGTCCTTGATTACGTCTAACTCCTTCATCACAACTAAAGCCAATCAATCCAAAGATTTTCTGTCCTTTTGAAGCGGTGGAAAGGGAGGAAGGTGTATCTAGTTTAACCTGTTGGTGTAGACGGAAACTAAGTGGATCAGTGTGACTATCGACTCTACCATTCCAGTGATCGGAAGAAGGCTGAATATACATATGTCTCACTCCTGTTAAAATTCAGAATTATATCTATATACCAATTATAACCGCTTTCATTTATAATTACTAATACATAATAATAATAGATTTATAGTTTGAATCTATAAGTGGGGGAGGAGAACATGGAGATCCGTCAATTAAGGTATTTCATAACAGTTGTTAAGGAACAAAGCTTCTCAAAGGCTGCGAAACTTTTACATATATCACAGCCATCTTTAAGTAATGCAATAATGAAATTAGAGAAAGAGGTTGGGATCAAGCTATTAGAACGGAATACTCGAGGTCTTTCATTAACGGATGCCGGGCAAATTTATTTTTTTAGGGCTGAAGAGCTAATAAGATCGCTAGAAAATACACATAAAGAGCTTGAAGAAGTGAAGCAAATTGGTAATGGGAAAATTAGTATTGGATTAATTGAATCATCAATGTTTTGGTTTCCTAAAGTGATTAAAAAGTTTAAAAAAAGCTTTCCTAAAATAGAATTTAAACTAAAGGAAATATTAGGGGAGAAACAGGTTATTCAATCCCTAATCGACTATGACATTCATTTTGCCGTAACGAATCAGCCTCTCAGTCATGAGGAAATTCAACTTAATCCCATCTATGATGAGAGGTTCATTCTCTTAACACATGAAGAGGATGAGTTGAATACAAAGGAACGGATTACCATTCCAGACTTAGCAAACCGAGATTTCATTATCTGCTCTGCTGGATTTCAAACGAGAGAAAATGTATTACAAGCATTTGCAAATGAACAGGTGACCCCTAAGGTAATGTATGAAATCGAGCGTTTCGAAACAGCTTGTAGCTTAATTGAACAAGGTTTAGGAATCACATTTTTGCCGGAAAGCTATATCAAGCATATCCATACATCTAAGATTGCTACTCATACGATACACTCGGATTTTTTAAAACGGACGGTTTACCTTGCATATTTAAAAGATAGGCATCTTTCTCCAGCAGTGCATGAATTAATGGGAAGGGTGGAGAGATTTTTTTAAAGCAATAATTGGTGGGACAACAGAACCGACCCTTTGTCCCAAAGAGAGGAGAACATATGGAGCGTTCAGAAAAGATTTTTTTAGATTATGTGAATGATAAGGAGTTAAATCAATCGGAGAGGGATATTCTTGCTTTTCTTATTGAGAAGAGGTTTGTTGGTGGTCCGTTAAGTATTCGGAAGGCGGCGGATGAGTTGTTTGTTTCGACGACTTCGATTATTAGGCTTTGTAAAAAGCTTGGATTCAGCGGGTATAGTGAATTTATTTATCATTTAGGATTAAAGGTTTCTAATTTACCTGAACATATGTCGGAATCTGTTGTGGGTATTCATCAACCGTTGGAGGATAAAGTATCAGAGTTTATTCAACATTATCATTTAACCTTTCATTCGATTGATGAAACTCATATTCAAGCGTTTTTACATGAAATCGAAAAGCATAGAAAGATTTATTTCTATGGGGCAGGGTTTTCTACAATATTTTCCGATTATTTAGCGAAGAAGCTAGAGTTATTTGGTTATTATGTTTCGAATGCCTCTACTAGTGATAGCAGGGCATTATTTTTTAATAATATTCAAAAATACAATTTATTAATTGTCTTTTCGCGGTCTGGTGAAACAAATAAAGTAATAGAAAAAGTAAAAATCGCAAAGGATAATGGATTGAAGACGGTCCTATTTACTGGAAATAATAAAAGTACAACAGCTCAACTTGCTGATATTGTTTTTCAAGTATTAGACCCAACGATCGAGTCACAACAAGAATTTCAAGTGACTTCCTATGAATCAAACATGTTTATGCTTATTGATATCATTCTAACTTTAGCGATTAAACAAGGGATTATCACTGAATTTTAAATAGCTATTAATGAGATGTAACATGTTACGATATTTGTTCACATTGTACAGAATCGCCGTTTTCCCTTTCGTGAGTAGGAAAACGGCATTATACTGTGAATGTAATTGATAGCGTTTACTTGTTGAAAGGAAGGTTGCGAATGAAAAGGGTCTTGAATGGTCTTCAACTTTTTGGAAAATCATTATTTGCACCTATATTACTTTTACCGATTATAGGGCTGTTTATAGCCTTTGGTAATGTATTTGGAAATGGGAACTTAGCAGAATATATTCCCTTTTTAAAACATCCATTTATACAGAATATTGGACAGTTTATTTCAGGATCGGCCGTTTCGATTCTTCAAAACCTAGCCTTAGTTTTCGCCGTTGGGATCCCCATTGGATTGGCGAAAAAGGATAAAGGGTATGCGGCTTTAACTGGCTTAGTTTCTTTCGTTATTTTCATCAATGCCATGCATCAAGTACTGAAATTAGCAAATCGTCTAGTACCAACTGAGTCTATGCAATCTTCTGGGCAAGCCATGGTATTGAATGTTCAAGTGCTTGAAATGGGTGTATTTTCTGGTATTTTAATCGGGGCTTTGGTAGGAATTTTACACAATAAATATTGTGATACAAAATTTAAAGGCGTTATGCAAATTTATTCTGGTCATCGCTTTGTCGCTATTCTGGCCATTCCAAGTGCGATGATTTTAGGCGTATTGGCCGCTGAATTTTGGCCATTTGTTCAAAATGGAATTACAGCATTAGCCATTGGTATTAAAAGTTTAGGGTCTTTTGGCTTCTTAGTATATGGCTTCTTAGAACGAATTTTAATCCCTACTGGTCTGCATCATCTTGTATATACACCATTTTTATATACAGAATTAGGTGGAACAGAACAGATAGGCAAAGATATCGTCTATGGGGCAAGAAATATTTACTTTGCTGAAATGGCAGATAAAAGTATTCCAGTGTTAAGCAGCACTGTAAACTGGGATGCCCGTGGATTAAGTAAAATGTTTGGACTAATGGGTGCTGCAGTAGCGATGTACGTGACTGCAAAAAAGGGAAAAAAATCAATGGCGAAAGCGGTTTTATTACCTGCAGCGGTTACTTCCTTCTTATTGGGTGTAACGGAACCAATCGAATTTGCGTTCATGTTTGTTGCTCCTGTACTATTCGTTGTTCATGCAGTTTTAGCTGGTACAGGTATGATGCTGTTAAGTCTGTTAGGTGTCCATGCAATTGGGGCAAATGGTTTTATTGATTTCTTACTTTATAACCTGCCATTAGGAACAACAAAATCCAATTGGCCGATGTTTATATTAGTCGGATTGTTTATGTTTGCACTTTACTTCATTATATTTCGCTTCTTAATTTTAAAATTGAATTTAAAAACACCGGGGCGTGAAGATGATACAGACCTTGCAGTAGAGCAGATTCCAGTTCAATCAACTAATAAGACGACGGAAAAAGAGAAGGCTTCCTCTCCAGTTGGGCAGACAATTATTACTGCTTTGGGTGGAAGTGAAAATATTGAGAACGTTGATAATTGTTATACAAGATTAAGGCTTGTATTGAAAAATCCAGATATTGTGGACGAAAACCTATTGAAACAAACAGGCTCAAAAGGTGTGATCAAGTCTGGTAATAATGTTCAGGTTGTTTACGGATTAAATGTTAAATCTGTTCGGGATCAAGTAGATAGTAGCTTAGGAGGAATATAAGATGAAAACATATAAATTAGCGATAGCTGGTGGCGGTAGTACGTATACTCCTGGAATTGTAAGAAGTTTAATGGATAGATTAGAAGATTTGCCGTTATCTGAATTAAGATTTTACGATATTGATGGGGAGCGTCAATCAAAGGTAGTAATTGCTGCCAAAGCAGTCATTTCTGAATATACTGATCGTATCAACATAGTGGAAACAACAGACCCACAAATTGCCTTCGATGATGTAGATTTTGTTTTTGCCCAAATGAGGGTGGGGAAATATGCAATGAGAGAGCTTGATGAAAAGATTCCCCTTTCCCACAATGTTGTCGGTCAAGAAACATGTGGACCTGGTGGATTAGCCTATGGATTAAGAACGATTTTCCCAATGGTTGAATTAATTGATTTTGTTGAAAAATATGCTAAGCCTTCCTGTTGGATTGTGAATTACTCTAACCCAGCTTCCATCGTTGCAGAAGGTGTTCGTAAATTAAGACCCCATGCTAGAGTCATCAATATTTGCGATATGCCAGTTGCTACAATGCGCAATATGAGTGCCATTCTTGGTGTCGAGAGAGAAGAGCTAGAGGTGGATTATTTCGGATTAAATCATTTTGGATGGTTTACGAAAGTGAAAGTAGACGGAGTAGATCGTCTTCCAGAATTACGGGAGCATATCTATCAATATGGATTATTGACAGAGGATGTTTCGAAAATTGATTATCGTCATGCAGATTCATCATGGATTAAAACCTTTAAAAATATTAAATTAATAATGGATTACTTCCCAGACTATATTCCAAATCCATATTTACAATATTATTTCTTCCCAGATTATATCGTCGAAACTTCGAATAAGGAATATACACGAGCAAATGAAGTGATGGATGGCCGCGAGAAATCATTGTTTGAAACAGTTAAGAATTATGAAGAAACTGGAGTTTTAGCTGATGAGTTTCATGTAGGTGTCCATGGAATCTTTATCGTAGATGTAACCGTTTCACTTGCAAAAAACTTAGCAAAGAGATATCTTGTAATGGTAGAAAATAACGGAACCATTCCAAACTTACCGGCTAATGCGATGGTTGAGGTTCCATGCTTAATTACAAGTAAAGGGCCTGTTCCAGAATATGTAGGAGAAATTCCTTATTTCCATCAGGCAATGATTGAACAACAGTTAGCATCTGAAAAAATCTTGGTTGAGGCAATTACAGAAGGTTCTTATGAAAAGGCGTTACAAGCATTTACACTAAATAAAACATTCCCATCTGCACGCGTAGCTAAAGCGGTGTTGGATGACTTAATTGAAGCCAATAAAGATTATTGGCCAACACTAAATAAAAAGTATAAAGAAGGCGTCTTGATTTAAGAGTGATACAAAAGAGGTTCCTCTAATGGAACTTCTTTTTCTCCTAGGCTCTTTTCTCAAGTATTGTTGCTATTTAAGTGAAGTTTTAACGAGTAGCGATCAGATGAAGACCGCTACACCTTTCATTTTACTGCGAAAAAAGCTACAAACTATACGAAAACAGCCCTTTCCGATAAGGCTTTTTTCTAACATATATAGCCTTCCTACCACTAAAAAAAGGTATATTCGGGGGAGTCTAATAAGACTTTTTTGATTGTTCTACACTATCAAAAAAATAAAAGTTATAGAAAAGAGCAGAAGTTCGCTTCAAGTTATATGAGAAAAAGCCTCCTATAACCAAGAAAATAATAATGGGAGTGAGAAAATTGTTTTTTAAGAAAAATAAAACAAAGAGTAATGTGATCATATCAAGCCCTCTCAATGCAAAAATAATTCCATTGGAGGATGTACCAGATCCAGTTTTTTCTCAGAAAATGATGGGGGATGGCTTTGCATTTATTCCAAATAACGGAAAGGTCCTTGCACCGATTGATGGGACCGTTACACAGGTATTTCCGACTAAACACGCTATTGGAATGGAAACGAAAGAAGGAGTAGAGATCCTTTTACATCTCGGCTTAGATACAGTTGAATTAAATGGAGAAGGATTTGAGATCACGGTAAAAGCTGGAGATAAGATTCATACGAATGACAGTTTAGGCACATTTGATCTAGCGTATCTCAAGGAAAAAGGTAAAGAAACGACAACAGTTCTTGTCTTTACAAACTTTGATGAGAAAATCTCTGAGCTCAAAAGGTATGATTCCGATGATGTTAATGCGGGAGCTCAAATAGGGGAATTGGTTCTTAAATAAATAGAATAAAAGTTGAGTAGGTTGTTCCGATTAAGGAGCAACCTATTTTTCTTTTATACAAACAAAATTACAATCTCATATTAATCAATGATTAATTTTTTTTAAATAAAAATTAGTACAGTTGTAAGGGGAATTTTTCATAGTTATAATTATTTTAAATAATTTTTGATTTTAAAATTAAAATAATTTTACAAAAAACATTATGGTAGTTTACCAGTAATGTGGACTTGGAGCTGCTATCCTAGCACAAGCTATATTAATAATGTTTTAGTGAAAGAGGAGAAATGAACATGGGGTATGACATATTAATAGAAGAAACTAGAGCAGGATTGGTTGAGAATAAACACTTCGGCATCATTTGTGGCATAAATGAGATGAAAAAACAGATCTATCAAGTTGGAGACTCACAACAAGAAGTATTTTTTCGATCTGCAGCAAAACCGATTCAAGCCTTACCACTATTTTTAACAAATATTATAGAAAAATATAATATTACAGAGGAAGAGGCAGCCTTATTCTCTGCATCACATCGTGGAGAATCTTACCATATCAATGCTCTTGAATCGTTATTAAACAAATTGCCAGTTGTGGAAGAAGATTTATTCTGCCCGCCTTCCTATCCATTAAATATAGAACCGAGAGAAAAAATGATTGGCGAGGGAAAGACAAAAAGAAGACTCTATCATAATTGTTCAGGGAAGCATATAGGATTTGTGGCTGTTTGCCGTGAACTAGGATATCCAGTTGCTAATTATTGGGAGCAGGATCATCCTCTTCAGCAGCATATCGTACAAATTTTATCGACATTATCTGAAGTTCCTATTTCAGAAATTAAAGTTGGAATAGATGGTTGTGGTGTTCCTGTCTTTGCGATTCCATTACATTCCATGGCACTAACATATTTGAAATTCGCATGTCCAGATTTGATTGATGATTCTGGATTAAAAGCTGCTGTTGTTAAATTAACACGTACGATGAATCATCAGTATAACATGATTGCCTCTGAACACTTTATTTGTTCGATTCTATTACAAGATCCTAATATAGTAGCAAAAGGTGGTGCCCAAGGTGTTTATGGCTTTGGTTTAAAAAACGAACGAATTGCCTTTGCTTTAAAGGTAATCAATGGATCGGAAGAAGTATGGCCAAACATCGTTGCATCCATTCTTGAACAAATCGACTATAAAAATAAAGAGACAATTCACAAACTTAGAATGTTAAAACCCTCCATTGTCAAAAATGATTCAGGCATAGAGGTAGGAACAATTAAAGAGACATTCACACTTTAAAGGGGACAGAGGGGGACAGAGGGACGGTTCTCTTGTCCCAAAATTCGGGACAGCGGAACCGACCCCCTGTCCCTCCCCCTGTCCCTTCTTAATTATAAAACTATTTAAAAAAGTTTGACTGTGTGGAATAATTATATTATTATTCTATTTATTCAATATATTGCGTATCGCAAATGAGAGTAAATACATCCTAGGAAGAGAAGTGAATCTTATGTCGCAAATGTTAGCTTTAGTCATTCTTTTATTGATCTTGTTTATTGGGGACCTAGTTGCTGTTCGGACGAAAGCATGGGTACCCTCTATTTTTATCTGTGCGGTCCTTTTTCTTATTGGATATTGGACATTTTTTCCACAAGATATTGTAGCTATATCTGGAGTGCCCCCGGTGGTAGCTACAATGATGATGTATTTATTAATTACGAACATGGGGACCTTGTTATCGCTTCAGGAACTAAAGAATCAATGGAAAACGATTGTTATTGCTCTTTCAGGGATTATTGGAATTATTGTTCTGTTATTTATCGTTGGATCCCTTCTATTTGGATTTAAGACCGTTGTTGTAGCTATTCCACCTTTAGTGGGTGGGGTTGTATCTGCCCTAATCATGTCAGAAGGTGCAAAGGAAGTGGGACTTGCTTCTCTATCCGTTTTTGCGATTGTTATCTATGTGATGCAGGGATTTGCTGGTTATCCACTTACATCTATTATGTTGAAAAAAGAAGGGAAGCGTCTTTTGAAACAATATCGAAGTGGACAATTGAAGGTAAAGGAGGAAGCTTCCTCAGAGGTAGCTGCTACAGCAGAACATAGAATGAAGGAACTTAAGCTATTTAAAAGATTACCAGAAAAATATAATACGGAATTTTTTAAGTTTTTCAGACTAGCCTTTGTTGCTTTCCTTGCTTATCAAGTTTCTACATTATTGGCACCTATTATTTCAATTAGTCCCTTTGTTCTTTGCTTACTTTTTGGTGTAATCGCAAAGAGCATTGGTTTTTTGGAAAAACAAGTGCTGCAAAAAGCAAATGGTTTTGGTTTTGCCATCGTTGCGTTAATGTTATTCATCTTTGATGGATTAAAACAAGCAACTCCAAGTATGATGCTTCAAATTTTATACCCACTGGTGGGATGTATAGTTATTGGTGTCGTTGGTATGTATATATTTTCATTTATTGCGGGTAAGTTTTTAAAAGTCAGCAAGGAAATGGCATTTGCAGTTTCTTTAACTGCCTTATATGGATTTCCTGCTGATTACATTATCACGAATGAAGTCATTAATTCACTAACTACTGATGAAAAGGAAAAAGAAATCCTAACAAGTCAGATGTTACCACCAATGCTTGTCGGAGGTTTCATTACGGTCACTATTGTATCGGTCATTTTAGCAGGAATATTTGTGAAGTTTTTATAGAATGGGGGAGATAGAAATGATAGATATTCAGGAACAAATCGAAAAACATCTACAGGAATTAAGTAAATACACCTCAACCCCAAATAAGGGAACGACGCGACTTACCTATAGTCAGGAAGACTTGGGAGCTAGAACGTATATAAAAGAAAAAATGTATGAATATGGGCTTAAAGTTCATGAGGATGGCTTTGGTAATATTTTTGGCAAGATGGAAGGGGCCTTGCAGGATGCACCTAGTGTTCTCATTGGTTCCCATTTTGATTCGGTTCCCCATGGTGGTAATTATGATGGACCGGCAGGAGTGGTAGCAGGCCTTGTTGTAGCTGAGCTTTTTTCAAAAAATCAGTTGATTCCCAAATATCCCCTAGAAATCATTGCCTTAGTGGAAGAAGAGGGAACAAGATTTGGTGGAGGATTGATGGGATCTCGAGGAATCGTTGGGTTATTAAGTGAACAGGATTTTTATCGTTTAAAAGATAAAGACGGGATTTCAACTGTAGAAGCGATGGAGAAAATCGGACTTGATCCTTCTTTTCCTAAAAGAAGGGACTCGAAAACAATGAAGGCCTATTTAGAATTACATATTGAGCAAGGGCCGATTCTGGAGGAAAAAAAGATTCCGATTGGTGTGGTGGAAACGATTGTTGGTCTTACTCAGTTAGAAATTACGGTTGATGGTCAAGCTGGACATGCAGGCACTACGCCGATGGAACATCGCGCTGATGCACTAGTAACTTCTGCAAAAATAATCGCAGAATTACCTACTATTGCAACGGAGGAAGGAGAGGGCTCGGTTATTACGGTAGGGAGTGTCGAGGTGTTTCCAAATGGAGCAAATGTAATCCCGAAAAAAACCGTATTTTCTGTAGATATTCGATCAGGGAAAGAAGAACATGTCCAGAACATGATTCGAAAGGTAAAGGAGCTAGTTTATTCGCATAACCAAAATAATATTCGGTTGTCTATTGAGCAGCTTTTATATATGCAGCCAAAATCAATGAATCCAGAGATAATTACTTTACTGAAACAAAAGAGTAGTGAATTAGATATACCTTATTACTCTATGAATAGTGGTGCAGGTCATGATGCGATGGTCTTTTCAGACTTTACAGCAGTCGGGATGCTTTTTGTCCCAAGTAAAAATGGACTTAGCCATTGTCCTGAAGAATGGTCGGATTCACGGGATTTAGCGAATGCAGTTCAAATCCTATACGAAGCAGCGAAGAATTTAACGGAGGTAGAAGTAAAATGATCCAAACAAAAATAAAAGAAGCGATAAAAAAATACAGTAACGAGCTTACAGATATTCGTCGAAAACTTCATAGTGAGCCTGAGTTATCTTGGCAAGAGGAGAAAACCACTGAATTTATTTGCCAGTATCTTGAACAACTAGGCATTGCTCATCGCAGAACAGAACCAACAGGTGTCATTGCTACAATTGAAGGCAAAAGGTCTGGAAAAACGGTTGCTTTACGGGGAGATATGGACGCCTTATCTGTGGAAGAATTAAATAAAGAACTATCATACGTATCAAAGGAAGAAGGAAAAATGCATGCTTGTGGTCATGATGCTCATACAGCCATGCTCCTTATCGCAGCCAAAGTACTTCAAGAGATGAAGGATGAATTGCCTGGAAATGTTAGATTGATCTTTCAACCGGCTGAAGAGGTGGCAGAAGGTGCTAGGGCTATGGTAAAGCAAGGGGCAGTAGATAAGGTGGATAATATTTTTGGGATTCATATATGGTCACAAATGCCGATTGGAAAAATTTCTTGTACACCAGGACCTTCTTTTGCATCCGCAGATCTTTTTAAAGTAACGTTTAAAGGAAAGGGCGGACATGGTGCAATACCGCATGATTGTATTGATACAGCAATTGTCGCGTCTTCCTTTGTAATGAATGTACAAACGGTGGTGTCTAGAACCATTGATGCGCAACATCCTGCTGTTCTTACAATCGGAAAAATGGTCGTTGGTACTCGATTCAATGTTATTGCAGAAAATGCAGTAATCGAAGGTACAGTTCGTTGTTTCGACCCTCAAACAAGGGATCATATTGAAAAACAGCTCCAGCATTATGCAGATCATGTAGCTAGTCTTTATGGGGCAACTGCAAGGGTGGAATACACTCGAGGAACACAAGCCGTGATTAATGATAAATACAGTGCCGATTTAGTGCAAAAGGTTGCTGCTACGGCATTTGGCGAGGAATCTCTATTTAGCGAAAAACCAACAATGGGTGGGGAGGATTTTAGCTTTTATCTAGATGAGGTTCCAGGTAGCTTTGCCTTAGTTGGCAGTGGGAATCCCGAAAAAGATACCCAATGGGCTCATCATCATGGGAAATTCAATATTGATGAAGATGCATTAGCCATTGGGGCAGAGCTATATGCTCAATATGCCTGGGTTTATTTAAACGAGTAACAGTATAAAGTCCATTCATTCTAAAAATGAGTGGACTTTTTTATGGAGAGGGGACAAGGGACCGGACCCCCCGTCCCCGAAATTGAATAAAGGGACAAGGAGGGACAAGGGACCGGATCCCCCGTCCCGAAATAAGGGACAAAGGAACCGACCCCCTGTCCCGTTGATTTATGGTAAAATAACAGATAATTATGTTTGGTGGATGGAGGATATGGTATGGGCTGGGAACGATCAGTTGAGAAGTGGTTAAGTGATGAAAGGCTAGATGGGAAATTGAAGGAGCAGTTAGTACAATTGATGGGAAATGACAGGGAGCTCGAGGATCGTTTTTACAAAAATCTTGAATTTGGTACAGGTGGAATGCGCGGGGAGCTTGGAGTAGGAACGAATCGTATGAATATTTATACCGTTCGAAAAGCAGCTGAGGGTTTAGCCTGTTATATCGAGGATCAGGGTGAATTGGCTAAACAACGTGGTGTGGTGATTGCCTATGATTGTCGTCACGGATCACCTGAATTTGCTTTAGAGATAGCGAGAACCATAGGGAATCATGGCATAAAAGTTTATTTGTTTAATGAGCTACATCCAACGCCGATACTTTCATTCGCAGTGAGATATTTGTATGCGTTTGCTGGTGTGATGATAACTGCTAGCCATAATCCGCCAGAATATAATGGCTTTAAAGTGTATGGTCCAGATGGTGGACAAATGCCTCCTCAAATGGCGGACGTGTTAGTTCAATATGTCAATCAAATAGAGAATGAATTGGAGATTGACGTAGCAGATGTGGCCGAACTTCTAGAGAAAGATCTATTAACATACATAGGGAAACAAGTGGACAATGTTTATATAAATGCGTTAACAAGTATTCAGCAGGATAAGAAACTGATACAATCTGTAGCGGATACTTTGAAAATTGTTTATACCCCATTACATGGAACAGGAAACATTCCTGTTCGTAAAGGACTTGAGGCTTTCGGCTTTCAAAATATTACTGTTGTTACAGAACAGGAGTTACCAGATGCTAATTTTTCAACGGTAACCTCTCCAAACCCTGAAGAGCATGAAGCTTTTGAATTAGCTATCAAATATGGAAAAGAAATGGATGCTGATCTTTTACTCGGAACCGATCCTGATACTGATCGTTTAGGAATTGCCGTAAAAAATCATGATGGGGAATATGAGGTGTTGACTGGGAATCAAACAGGTGCACTCATGCTTCATTATCTGTTAACGAAAAAGAAGGAGAATGGCATATTACCTGAAAATGGAGTATTCATTAAAACCATTGTAACTTCAAATATTGGACGCGAAATTGCAAAATCCTTTGGCATCCAGACAATAGATACATTGACAGGCTTTAAATTTATTGGAGAAAAAATGAAGGAATTTGAAGAAACGAAGGAGCATACTTTCCTCTTTGGATATGAAGAAAGCTATGGTTATTTAATAGGGGATTTTGTTCGGGATAAGGATGCAGTACAATCCGCCGTATTTGCTGCGGAGGTCGCGGCCTACTATAAAGCACAAGGTAAATCACTTTATGATGGATTATTAGAGATTTTTGATAGATATGGTTATTATAAAGAATCTTTACATTCACTAACCTTAAAAGGGAAAAAAGGAACGGAAAAAATCTCAGCAATATTAAATGCCTTTCGTAAAAATCCACCTGCACAGATTGCTGGCTTAAATGTGATTAAAGTAGAGGATTATCTTTCTAGTGAAAGCAGGAATCTCCAAACAATGGAGGTAAAAGAAATTACTTTACCACAATCAAATGTGCTGAAATTTACATTGGAGGATGGCTCATGGTTCTGTATACGTCCTTCTGGGACAGAACCAAAAGCTAAATTTTATTTTGGAGTAAAGGGATCATCTTTAAAGGAGAGTCAATGTTTAAATCAACAAATTCAAGAAGCAGTATTACAATTAGTAGAGAAAATGTAATTCAGAATGTTCTATTCAATTTTTTTGTTAAAAGAAATAGACAATCCCTTATAATCTATGTATAATTAATATATATTAATCTATATCTTCCACCGTGAAGGGGAGTAGCGTCAGGTTTCATACCTGAAACAAGGTCGTCATTACATGGATCGCATCCATCGGCTTTGTTGGCATAACATTGTGCTTAGCGAGACCTTTACCATTATTACTCATAATGGTAAAGGTCTCTTTTTATTTGCAAAAGCTTAGTTTTTAGCAAGGAAACTTTTAAAAACAGGAGGAGTTTTATGGAATTTTTAACAGCACTTCTATCAATTATTGTTATTGATCTAGTTCTAGCTGGAGATAATGCAATCCTCATTGGTCTTGCGGCAAGAAATTTACCAAAGCCACAGCAAAAAAAGGTAATTATCTGGGGTTCCGTGGGTGCGATCATCATTCGAATTATTGCAACACTCGCAGTTGTTTGGTTATTAAATATTCCAGGCTTACATTTAGTAGGTGGTCTTTTATTAGTGATTATTGCTTATAAATTACTAGTTGATGATAATGATCATGGTGATGTGCAGGCAGCAGGTAGTTTCTGGGCAGCTATCCGAACGGTTATTATTGCCGATGCTTTAATGGGATTAGACAATGTTTTAGCAGTAGCTGGTGCTTCCCACGGGAATATGTTACTTGTAATTATTGGACTTTTAGTATCAGTTCCAGTCGTTATGTGGGGGAGTACAATTATTATTAAATGGATTGAAAAGTTCCCGATCATTGTCACCATTGGTTCAGCAATCCTTGCTTGGACTGCATCGAAAATGATTGTAGCTGAGCCATTTCTAGCAGACTACTTTTCTAATGGATGGATTAAATACGGATTTGAGCTTTTAGTCATAGCTGCTGTTATTTTGGCAGGAAAGCTTAAACAAAAACGGGCAACACAGCGAAAAGAAAAAGAAATGTATGATGAAAAAGGATTTAGAAAAGTTGAATCACATTAAATACTAAGCTGAATATTGACACAAAAATGCCTGGAAATCCAGGCATTTTATATTTCCTGTTTTTAAGAGAAACGAGGATAATGGGTTTGATATTTCCCTAAACTTATACCCATTTTTTCATGCAATAGCGGAACGTGGTCATTTGATCACAGAAAAAGTGCTTTTAGTTACATAAAGCGGTTCTAGAGTCTGCTGACAGGAAAATAGGTTTAACTAACCGATTGTTTTAATAACATTCTTAAACCGAAAAAAGCTGCCCATGGAATTCCCTCAGGATTCATATGAAATCGAATCGGCCTATGTATGTCAGCAATGATGAGTGTTTTTTCATCACTTGCATATAATAGGAATTCTTTGTTTTCGATGTTTGCTTTTAAACCTTGTGTATCCAGATTTATTTGGAGACAGGTTCCTTCCTCTGATTGATAAGTCCCTAGAAATCTTCTTTGTTGCTCTTGAGATAACTCTATGGAAGGGTATGTAGTTCTTCTTTCTTCTATCGGTAAATTTAAAGCTGTATTGACTGCCTCTATCCAAATATCCTTAACAGATGCATCGGAAACATTTGTTAATATTGCCACGACTAAATCCTGCTCAGGGATAAAACCAAAATGCGAAGAGACTCCTGGCTGTCCTCCACCATGCTCTACAAGGGTCATCCCGTGATAATTTGGAGTGACCTCTAATGCATATCCATAATAAGAAGTTGTACTTAATGGCATATATGGTTTCCACATCTTATCTAGTTGTTTTTTCGTAATGATTGGAGGAACTTGGTTGAGAAATAATTCGCCATATTTAAGTAAATCAACGACATTAGAACGAATGCCCCCTCCTACTTCATAGTTTCCTAGAGGTGGCCAAGGATGAATCTCATAATCTCTCTTTTCTTCATTAAAAACATATGGCGTTGAAACATCCTCAAGTTTTTGCAGCTCTTCGATACTAAAAGTAGAACGATGAAGATGGAGAGGGGCTAAAATTTCCTCTGTCATATACCTTCTAAATAACCGTCCTGTAAGGCGCTCGATAATAGCGCCTAATAATAGGAAGGTATCATTACAATAGGAAATAAATTCACCAGGCATACCAAGTATGTCATGATTGGTTTCTGCCAAGTAGTTTAAGTGTTGATGGAAGTCGTTAAGTTCCTCTCTTCGCCTGATAGGGGCAAGTCCAGTTGAATGGGTTAATAGATGATGAATTTTAATTGAATCGATTGGCTGAATACATGATATTTGTAATTCTGGTAAGTAATCAATGACAGGATCATGAATCGATAGCAATCCTTCTTCTTCTAACTTCATAATTGCTAAAGCTGTAAAAGACTTAGTTACGGAGGCGATGCCGAAAATGGTTTTCGGAGTTACAGAATCACCTGATTCTAGATTTTTAACACCGAATCCTTTTTGATAAATCATTTTTCCCTTTTTACTAACTGCAATTGCACATCCTGGGACATGGTCGGTTTCCATCCGTTTTTTTAGTTTATTTTCAAATACTGTCCAGTTCATAAAATCCCTCCTTGTCTATTGTGCATCCATCATTGTAGAAGAAAATTTATAGGTTAAAATTCTTTTTACCGATTCATTGATTCGATCTTTGGAAAGTTTGTTTGTTTTAACGGCTTCGATCATTCCGCTGATGACTTCTTTTTGGCTATCAAATGTATGGCATACAAGCAAAAGGTCAGCACCTGCCTTTACAGCAGAATATCCTAATTCTTTATAAGAATAATATTTACTTACCGCACCCATTTCTAGGTCGTCAGTTACAACAATTCCCTTATAGCCTAATTTGTTTCTTAGTAGTTGCTGGATGATAATTGGTGAAAGACTAGCTGGATTTTCTTTATCGTAAGCGGGATATTTAATATGAGTAACCATGACAAAAAAATTCTGATGATTCACTTCTTCAATAATCTTTTTAAATGGATAAATATCATTATTTTCAAGATCAAGCTGATTCGCTTGAACGGCAGATGTATCCTTATGAGGGTCGATATTGCTTCGACCATTTCCAGGAAAGTGCTTTAAAGTAGCAATGATTCCTGATTTCGTAAAGCCAGCAATTACTTTCTCACCAAATTCCTTTGCTTTTTGAGGATCTTCCCCAAATGAGCGGCTATCTAGGTTCGACAAGTCTAAAACCGGTGCATAATTCACATTGATTCCCATTGCTTTTAGTTCTGATCCTGTTTGAACAGCAGTATTATATACTGTCTCTAAGTTTTTATTTCTAGCTAAATCTTGTTGGGATGGAATGGGTGAAACATGATCTCTCATTCTTACAATTTGTCCGCCTTCCTGATCAATGCTCACAATTAATGGAATCTGGTGGGTGTTTTCCAGTGCCAATCGTTGTAAATCACTCGTTAAATGAGTAACCTGATTAGGGGAATCCATATTCCGATCATAGAGAATAACCCCACCTACATGATAGTCCCGAATCATTGCTGTAATAAGGGAATCTGGTTGTTTCGTTTGAAACCCTACAATAACTAATTGTCCGACTTTTTCCTCAAGTGTCATTTGCTTTAATAAATGGTCTACCTTTTCTTCGATAGGGTCGTTTGACTTTTGGGTTGGCGTTGAAGCCTTTTCATTCTTTTTCACAGTACCGGAATCTTTTGTTTCAGTAGCTTTAGGTGATTCATTTTGATTTTGAGATATGATATACCCCCCGATGATTCCAAGGGTAAATAGTGCACATAGGAGAGAGAGTAACCACGCTTTCCTTCTTTTTTTAGTTTTAGTCCTCATTTCGTAAAATTAGAATTTAGACGGTAAATAATAATCCTATCTAAACCCCAATCTCCTTCACACTCATTTATGTTACTACACTTATTGAATTTCAATGGATTCACCTCATTTATTTATTTGCTTTTTCAAATGATAAAGGGAAAATCTCCTAATGGCTCTAATATAACATATCTATGTTATCGGAAAAATATCATAGGTTCTGAATTTTAATAATAGTAATAAAAATCATATAGGCACAAAGTTTCATTATTCCCGAAATAAATAATGAAAAAGGATCAATTTGGTATAATTAAAAGGTATTTTTGTATAGTTTGTAAATTTTATACTATTCGTATTCTATTAATAGATAATGGGTTAGTGAGCATACAACAGGGGGGATTCAAATGAGAAAGATCAAAATCATTGGCATGGGAAAATATTTGCCTGGAAAAGCGGTTCTGTCATCTGACATTGATAAAAGATTGGGACTTTCTGATGGTTGGACCGAGAAAAAGTCAGGCGTATATAAAAGATATTATGCAAATGGGGAAACAGCCTCTGAAATGGGAGCAAAGGCTGCACAACTGGCACTTGAAGATGCAGGGCTGACATTGGAGGGAATTGATTGTATTGTGTCGGCTAGTGGAACAATGGAGCAGCCAATTCCTTGTACAGCATCATTGATACACGAAAAGTTGAAGCCAAAGCGACCGATCCCAGCATTTGACATCAATTCTACTTGCTTAAGCTTTGTCACTGCATTGGATATAATGAGTTATTTGGTGGACGCAGGAAAATATCGTCATGTATTACTAGTATCCAGTGATATTGCTTCGATAGGCATCAATCCTATGCAAAAGGAGAGTTATGTTCTGTTTAGCGATGCGGCGGTTGCCTGTGTTATTCGACGATCAAGTGATGGAGAGGAATCAAAAATTCAAGCTTCCCTTATGTATACGCATAGTGAAGGTGCAAGATTCACGGAGATTAGGGGTGGTGGTACTCATCTTCATCCGAATGATCATTCTGTTAAAGAGGATTTTCTATTTGATATGGATGGGAAAGCTATTTTTCGCTTGAGCTCGAAGGTGATTAATGGTTTCCTGGATGAATTACTTGATCAAGCATCCCTTTCAACCGAGGAGATTGATTGGTTAGTACCACATCAAGCAAGTGGTATGGCGATGAGAATATTGGCTGGAAAAATAGGCTTTGAATCTAGGAAAATGGTAAATGTAATTAAGAATTATGGAAATACGATTGCGGCTTCTATTCCCTTAGCATTGCATGATGCTATCCAAAATAATCAGATTCGTAGGGGACAAAAAGTATTATTATTAGGAACATCTGCAGGATTGTCACTCGGGGGATTGATCATTGAGTATTAAAAAAGTGCTTATTACCGGTGGGCGTGCTTATAGTACGATTGAATTAGCAAGGTTATTTGAACGCTATGGAATAGAGGTCCATATAGCTGAAAGTCTAAAGCATTGCATGATTAAAAAAAGTAAAGCTGTTTCGGGATATCACTTAGTAGCTAGCCCAAAAACTCATTTGGCTCTTTATATCGAACAGTTAATCACGATTATTGAAAAAGAAGGGATTGAGCTGCTTATTCCTACATGTGAAGAGATCTTTTTTATTGCTAAGGAAAAGGAGCGCTTTCCATTATCGTGTAAGGTGTTGACCGACTCGTTTGATACTTTATTAGCTTTACATAATAAATATACGTTTATACAGAAGGCAAGGGAATTCGGTTTAAACGTTCCACAAACCTTTTTAATAGAGTCACAGGAACAATGGAATGATCAATTGAATAAGCTTGGAAATGAAAGCTATATTGCAAAGCCGGTTTTTTCTAGATTCTCTTCAAAGCTATTGTTTTTTCCTGATAATAAGGGTACCTCTGTTTCTGTAAGCGAGAAATATCCTTGGGTTATTCAAGAGCTGATTGAAGGGAAGCAGTATTGTACCTATTCATTTGTTCAACAAGGAAATATCTTGGCACATTGCACATATCCATCCATTTATAAGGTGGGTATGGGAGCAACGACTGTATTCCAATGTGAACAGGTCAAGTCGATTGAAACATGGGTGTCTGCTTTTGTAAAGAAACTAAATTTTTCGGGTCAAATTGCTTTTGATTTTATTCAAACGAAGGATGGAGAAGTGTATCCAATCGAATGTAATCCTCGTTTAACAAGCGGTATCCATTTGTTTCGTGGCACTGATATAGTTGAATGTTTTTTAGGAAGGAGACAGGAATTAGTTTTTCCAGTAAAAAATAGGACGATGATCATTTACCCAACCTGGGTACTATCGGTAATAAGCTTTATGAAAATAGCGGGGGTAAGAGAGTATTTTCGAATGTTAGTTACTTCAAAAGATGTATTGTTTGATATAAGGGATATCGGCCCCTTTTTTTATCAATTCCGCTTCCTGCTAGAATTAAACAAGATTCGTAGAAAAAGAGGAATCAGTCTAGTTGATGCAACAACATTTGATATATCGTGGGATGGTGATAATGGATGAATATATTAGTGACAGGTGGAACAGGATTTCTCGGTGAAAAGCTTGCCATTCGTTTGGGAAAGATGGGGCATCATGTAACTGCGATGGGGAGAAATCAAGCGAAAGGAAAGGAATTAGCGGGAAAAGGGATTCGCTTCATTTATAATGATTTATCAATTAAGGAATCTACGATCGAGCATTGTCAAGGAATGGATTATATTTTTCACTGTGCAGCACTTTCCGCACCATGGGGAAAATATGAGAATTTTTATGCATCGAATGTGATTGGAACGAAGAATATTATCGAAGGTGCAATGAGTGCTCGCGTGAAAAGGATGATTCATGTTTCTACCCCAAGCATTTATTTTAAAAATAAAGAGCGTTTAGACGTAAAGGAAGAGGATGCACTTCCTAAAAAATTTATTAATCATTATGCAGAAACAAAATTTTTAGCAGAGAAAGAGGTGGATGAAGCATTTAAAAAAGGCTTGCCTGTCATAACGATTCGTCCTAGAGCTATTTTTGGCCCTGGTGATACGTCTATTATTCCACGATTGATCAAAGTGAATAGAGAAGGATTTATCCCTGTCTTTAATGAAAATGTTGCGATTGATTTAACCTATGTGGAAAATGTCGTGGATGCATTGTTGCTATGCATGGATTCACCAGAAAGGACATTGGGGCAGAAATACAATATATCAAATGGCGAGAAGGTGAACCTACATCAAGTTCTTCATATGCTATTTGATGAACTTGGCGAACGCTTGAGAGTGAAGAAGATCAATGTGGCAACTGCAAATATTGCAGCAAAGCTTTTAAAATGGCACTCGCATTTATTTAAAAAAGGACAAGAACCTAAAATCACAAATTATTCCATAACTGTTTTATCTAAAAGTCAAACAATTAATATAGAAAAAGCAAAAAGAGAGCTTGGCTATATACCAAAGGTAAGTATTCAAGAAGGAATTGAATATTTTAGTCAGTGGTGGAAGGAAGAAGAACATGATTGAGCAATTTGATGTGTTAATAGGGGGTGCTTGCAAGCAGGTTGAGAAATGGACAAATCGAGAGAAGCCCTTCAAAATCATTCAGTTTCCTGCCCACTTTTTTTATATAAAGCATTCCAAAAAAGGTCATATTCTTATTGATACGGGATATAGTGATTATTTTTTTAAGGAGACAAAGACGTTTCCATATTCACTTTATCGAAAGATAACCCCGTTATCATTTTCTAATCATGAGAGTGCAAAACATCAATTAGAACGCCTTGGGGTGAAGGCATCTGATGTTCGGTATATTTTCATTACGCATTTTCACGGAGACCATATTGCTGGTTTAAAGGATTTTCCTAATGCGATATTCATTTGCTCGAAAAAAGCATATGAATCGGTCAAAAATTTAGTCGGATTGAAAGCGGTTCGGAATGGTTTTATTCCAGGTTTCTTACCTAAAGATTTCTTAGATAGAGTGAAATTTTTAGAGGAAGGACCCACCTATCAAGAGAAAGTAAAGAACTCCTGGAGATTAGCGAAACCTGGAGAGCCTGTTTTTGATGTGTTCGGAGATGGTTCCCTTCTATCAGTAGATCTCTCAGGACATGCGAACGGACAAATGGGAGTGTATCTGTCATATAGGAATCGAAAAATTTGGTTGATTGCGGATGCTGCATGGGATTCCGATGGTTATAGAAAGAATTCGATGCCTACAAGGTTGGGGAGATTAGTTCTCAATAACTACAAAGAGTTTAAACGATCTCTTCTTCATATACATGACTTTGCAAAGAAAAACCAGGATGTATGGATCGTACCATCACATTGTCGAGAGGTAGAGGATCAATGGAAAAAAATGTTCTCATAACAGGAAGCAGTAGCGGGTTTGGGATGTATAGTGCACTTGAACTAGCGAAATGTGGATATACCATTTATGCATCGATGCGAAATGTTGAAAAACAAACACAGCTGATGGAAGAAGCGGAACGTTATCAAGCACAGGAACGAATCCATATTTTGCAAATGGATATCACTGACGAAAAATCGGTGCAACAAGCTTTGGACTTTTTCAAAAAACAAAATATTCATCTACATATTTTAATAAATAATGCGGGGTATTGTGAAGGTGGATTAATAGAGGATTTACATGTGGAGGATTATATTCGTCAATTTGAGACGAATGTCTTTGGAGCCATTCGTGTCACCCAAACATTCTTGCCTTTATTGAAAAAAAGTATAGGAGCTAAAATCATCAATATTAGTAGTGTTAGCGGAATGATTGGAATGCCAGGAATGTCTGCTTACTGTTCTTCTAAATTTGCTTTAGAGGGATTTAGTGAGAGTCTCCGTTTAGAATTACGACAGGATCAGATAGATGTCTCGATTGTGCAACCTGCCTCATTTAAAACGAAAATATGGGAAAAGGGGCTGGAGAATTTTCAAATAGATAGGGAATCATCCTTGATTGGGAGTATCTACAAATATGCTAATCAATCCTATCAAAATGGAGACGATCCATTAAAGGTAGCAAAGTTAATTGTACAAATCTGTAACAGACGCCACCCTAAACTTCGGTACCCGATTGGAAAAGGTGCAAAAACATTAGATGTGTCGAAAAAAGTATTTCCTTGGAAATGGATCGAAAAAGTAGTTCATAACCGTTTAAAATAAATGTTTGAGCAAAGGAGATGCTTTTGTTGAGAATTTTATCAATATTGTTGGCATATGTAAAAACAAAGTATTTCTTGAAGTATAGGACGAGAGATCAGCTTGAGAAGTATCAGATGAAAAGGTTAGCGAAGCACTTACGTTATGTTTGTAAATATTCTACCTTTTATCAAGAGAGATTAAAAAATATTCCTCCAACAATGACAATGGATGTATTAACTACATTTCCCACCATTGACAAAGAGATAATGATGGACCATTTTGATGATCTAAATACAATGGGGATTGGTAAAGAAGAAGCATTCCGTGTTGCTTTGGAGGCAGAGAAGACAAGGGATTTCGATCCGATGATTAATGATGTAACAATTGGTCTTTCTTCTGGAACCTCTGGAAATAGAGGATTGTTTATCGTTTCTGAGAAGGAAAGAAATGCATGGGCAGGAACGATATTAGCTAAATTACTTCCTCAATCCATTCGATCTCGGGAAGTCATTGCCTTTTTCTTAAGAGCAAACAGTAATCTTTATCAATCAGTAAGTGAGGGGAGAATTCAATTTCACTTTTTTGATTTATTAGAGGAAATTAAGACCCTTATTCAAAGATTAAAGCAGCTTAATCCTACCATTCTAGTCGCTCCCCCTTCAATGATGCGTATGATAGCTGAGTATGTCGATCAAGGAGAGCTAGTTTTACAACCGAAAAAAATAATTACAGTTGCTGAAGTTTTAGATCCAATTGACAAGCACTATATTGAAAAGGTGTTTAATCAAATCATACATCAGGTCTATCAATGTACGGAGGGTTTTCTTGCTGCAACCTGTAAATACGGAACCCTGCACTTAAATGAAGATATTGTTGTCATTGAGAAAGAATGGATCGATGAGAAAAAGAAAAGATTCTCTCCGATCATTACTGATTTTGAACGCAAAGCACAGCCTATTATTCGATATCGATTAAATGATATTTTAACCATTAAAGAAGATCCATGTTTATGTGGCTCTCCACATCTAGCCATTGAACAAATTGAAGGAAGATGCGATGATATTTTTTATTTCAATACAGATGATGGTGGGTCTTTACCGATTTTCCCTGACTTTGTCCGGAGATGGATTATTACATCAGCACCTGAAGTAAGGGAATATAGAGTTATCCAATATCAAGATAGTAAATTAGAAATTCAAATGGAACCTCTTACTGAGCATATGAAAGAGCAGGTGGAAAATAGGATTCAGTCCTTCTTAAAAGAAAAAAATAGCGTAATCCCAACTATTAGTTTTAGTAAGTATCAACCAAATGAAAAGGGTAGAAAATTAAAAAGAGTAGAAAGACATGGGGCAATCTGAAACGCAATGTATCAGAAGGCTCCATTTTTTTTATTTATAAATAATTTAACCACATTAAAAACTAAAAATTTCTTTTAAATTCCCGATATAATAAGTGATTGGTTCTAATTACCTAGAAAAAGGAGGGGTTATTTTGGGGACAGCCTTACTTCTAAAAGTAAGTAATACAAAAAGTATTACCATCCATAAGGAGGAAAATCAATATAATTCCCGTTTTTGGTATGAAATTCAAGAGAAGAATGAAATCATAGAACAAGGAAAAATCGTTGATAGATTCTCAAACATCATTAAGCAGCTGAAAAATAAAATTCCTACTTTTCATAAATTGGAAATTATAGATGGCGATCAAAAACTAGTAAAGGAAATTATGGATGCTCAGCTTGGAGACCATACACATTATAATTCACAAGAACGTCTTTTAGATTTATGTAATAGGCTTTTAAAAGGAGAAGAAATATCAATAGAAAAGGAAGCAATTACATATGGTGTACATGAAGCAACGATTAAAAAATCCATCTATTTAATCAGAAACTTTTTGGAAGAATTTGATATTCATTTAAAAAATGGAATGTATAAAATAAGAAAATCTGAACTATTATCCTATTCTGAAACGATTCTTCTACTATTAAACATTTACCAAAGTAACAGTTTTAGTTATAAAGAGATAAAGTCATTAGAAAAAAAATTAGTCCAACAATTATCAGATGAAGCTCAGCTACAGTTAAGTAAATTATTTCATGATTTTGATATTTGTTGCAAAGAAACGAATGTAAAAGATCTTTTACCGAATGTTGAAGTAATTTTTCGGGCAATTGACGAAAGAAAAGGATTATCTTTTATATATAAGAGCGATAATGCTTCGTTGAAGGTTCGTCTTCTAAAACCTCATTCGATCCATTTTCATGAGGGCAGCTATTATCTTATTGGGGAAATGCTCGAAGGTGTTAATAATGGAAAAAGAAATTTCAAACTAGAGCATATACAAAATCTTCGAATTAGTAGAAAGAGCATCATGATAGATGAAATAGAAAACCCTCAATCAACAGAAATATTCATTCCATCTTCTAAACACAAAGAAATGGTCACCTTAAAAATTCAATCTGTTCTAATGGAGAGCCTACTAAGAGAATTTCCAAACTCGAAACAAATAAAAGTGGAAAATGCGTGGGCAACGTATGAAATAGAAGTAAAAGACACAGACAAAATCCTAGTGTGGATATTATCCCAAAAAGAAGTAGTGGAGATCATTGGTCCTGAAGATTTTAGAAATCAAATGAAGACTCTCTTACAGAATATGCTCAATGTATACAATGAAGGTGCATGATATTTACGGCTTTTTTGGACGTATAACTATAAAATTCCCTTTTCACAAACAAGGTTGCTATTTTAGCTAAAGTTTTACCTAAGAAAAATAGGTCGAAGAAGGACAAGTCTCTTCATTTCACTGAAAATAGCTTCACAGGAGTTAAGCGCTCTTTATAGCTAGCAGTAAGGCTTTACAAAGGCAACAACTATACGAAAACAAAATGGACATGTGGGTTTGAAAGCCCCTTGTCCGATAAAAATGTACTCCATCTATCTGCTTGGTTAAAATTGTAATGAGCCCCCCTTATAACATTTCCTCTCAATCAAGGGTAAAATCACGCATCGGCTAATCTCCTTTAAAGATGAATCTACTCCATAGCATTCAAAAAGATTCCAAATTATATATATAAATAATCATAATTAACTTAATTGTTCTATACATATAAAGGTAATGCCGGATAGTTTGCTTAATGTTTAACCTTATTTTTTTGTAAGAAAACCTTTTTAGGTAATTTTACCTATTTGAAAAACGGAGGTGTAATAGGTACTTTACACTATTTTCCTTATTTTAGCATAGGGTGAAAGGATGAGTTATTGTCTACTTTTGTCGAATATATAGAACTGTAGGTTATTTATGATTATTATGTATAAAGCATGTGTAATAAAAAATGAAAAGGGGAAAAAAGTATGAATTTATGCTCAAAATGTGGTGGGCAATTAAAAGAGAATTCCAAATTTTGTCCATCATGTGGTTCTTCTGTAGGGGGAGGAAACCAGGATTCTATGCAAGAAGCATCTGCGGCTCTTGAGGCACATATACCTCTTGATGAACCGGAAAAGCAACCTGCTAGAAAACCATTTAAAGGAAAAGTCATCGCTATTTTGGCAGCCATCTTATTGATTGGTGCGGGGACTGTTTCCGCCTTTGTATTCAAAAAATCACCTAAGGAACTTTATTTACTATCAGAATATAATTCTTTCAAAAATATGACGAAAGAAATTGATGAAAATTATGGGAACAGTATTGCCTTTCAAAAGGATATGCTAGAAAAACCATCAAGTTCAACGGTAAATATAAGTGGAAACTTTAAACTTGATGATGCGCTAATGACTCCTGAAATTGAAATGGTACAAGAAATTTTAAATGGCGTATCTATTGCAGTAAAAAGTGACCAAGATCCAAAAAAGGAAGCAGGACACCATACGCTTTCTTTAAATCTAGATAAGGAAAAGGCACTTGATGTTGAAGTTTTCCAATCAAAAGAACAGTTAGGGCTAAAAGTACCTACACTATATGATAAAGCATTCTATTTAAATACGAATGAATTTGGCGACTTTATGCGTATGAGTGATCCTTATTACAATGGTCCAGATACACTTGATCTATCCAATACTAGTTTAAAGGATATTGAATTTACGGATAGTGAAAAGAAATATTTAGCAACAAGATATGGAAAATTCCTTAATGACCAATTAAAAGATGAATATTTTACTTTAAAAAAAGGAGTAGAATATAAGTTTAAAGGGGAGACATTAAAGTTACGTCAAGTAACATTAGATATGTCACCAAAAGAAGCTACTACTGTTCTGACCAATTTATTAGATCATTTAAAGGCAGATAAAAAATTCCAAGATATGCTTGCTAAGCGCTTTGTCGAATTAACAAAAACACAAGCGATGGCTAGTGAAGTAAATGGAGAAAAGATGGATGGAGCATGGTTCAAAAAGGAAATGAATCGTGCAATTGATGATATTAAGGATGATTTAAAAGATAAAGAGGTTAAAGGTGGAATTAAGTCGGTTCTACTAATCAATGATAAAGAGCAAGTGGTTGATCGTAAAATGACAATGGGAACAGAAAAGGGAGAAGAGCCAGTTAAATTAACTATCTCCACGAAAAATGTTCCTTATGGCGATAAGAAACAATTTAAAGAGTTTCATTTACTTATGAATGATTATAATTCAAAAGAAGAAGTTTCAATTAAAGTAAATAATGATATTGATGAAAAGAAAAAAGAGCAGCGTAAAGAAAAATTGTCTGCTGAACTTTCTGTTTCAGATCCTGGAGAAGAGTCAGGGACAATTAAATTTACGATGAATTCGAATTATGACGGAAAGATGAATGAAAAGCATCAAGTAAAAAGAGATTTCAACATCGGGTTTTCAGGACCAAATTTTGTTGAAATTCCATCAGATTTTGATTTGAGTGGAACAATAAATCAAACAAATGACGTGAATATAAAGAAAAACTATCAAAAAGATGCAATGGATATTAAATTAAATGTAAAGGCAGAAGGAATGGGAGGATCCGTCTCATTAAAGGTTGATTCTGAAACAAAATTAAAAGATAGTCTAACGATTCCAAAAGCCGATCAAAATGGAATTAATATCACTAAAATCACTCCGGAACAAATGATGGATATTCAGGAAAAAGTTATGGTTAATATTCAAGGTTTAGTGGAAAGTTTGGGACTTCAAGACATGTTCACTGGACCAATGGATGATGAGTATTATCTAGAAGATGAAGAGTACTCCGGGATTTAAGTAAGCTTTTAGGGCACCATCCAATTATTGGGTGGTGCCTGAAATGTTTTTGAACCTAAATAATTTCAATAGGGGGGTGTGAGCAAGCATGGGGAAATTTACTATATTCCTATCTTTCTATGTAAAAGCTTTATTTAGTACTAAAAAAGTAATCTTTGCTATTATTTTTATTCCTATTTTATTTATTTCAGGTATTGGTTTAATTGGTAGTCAATTGTTTCAACAAGAATCCCGTGTACAACCATTTCAGGTCGCAATTGTTAACGAGGATCCTACCCTTGAAACAAAAATGGTTATTAAGCAGCTCACAGACAATGATCATTTAAATCAACTAATGGAAACGATTCAAACGAACCAAACCCATGCTGATGAGCTGCTAAATAAGAATGAAATAGCGGGAGTTATTCATATACCCAAGGGGTTTAGTGGGAATGTTGCTCATGGAGAGAATACCCCCGTTCAAGTAATTGGGAATCAAAGGCGTCCATTGCAATCACAATTAATCCACTACTTACTGAAAAGTGCGGCCGACCTTACATCTGCAGCGCAAAGTGGAATCAATACGGTCAATGATTTTATGGTAGAAAATGATTTTCCTAAAGATGTAAGAAAAAAAGAACTCCGAAAAAATATAGTAACCTATGCACTACATGTATTAGGACGTGGCCAGGTGTTTGAAGAGGTGAAAAAAGCATCATTGTTTCAGGAAGACATTCTACAATACTACGCCATTTCCTTTTTTATTTTATTATTAATGATTTGGGGATTTTGTGGTCAATTATTACTTACATCACGAATTAATCAATCGGTGAGTTTGCGATTATTGTCATACGGTATTACACCAATCCATATTATTGCAGCTAAATTTGTTGCTCTATTTCTATTGGTAATGGGTTGTTCTTTAATCATAGGAATTCCATTGATCATTTGGATGGAATTAGCACCTTGGTCGTTTGTTTTTGGATCGGTACTGATCTCATTGGTCTTTTCCTTGTTCTTCCTCATGCTAGAATCCCTTTTCCAAAGGGAAAAAGTGTTTCTACTTATGGGAGTTATTTTCATATTAGTTGGAGCCATTGTTGGTGGACATCTTATTCCGACCGCATATTATCCATCTTGGTTGGAGCAAATGAGTAGTTACTCGGTGAATGCATGGGCACTTACCTTTATGCTTGAAATTTTCCATGGGGAATGGACGTCCTCTTTGAGTCATTCATTTAAGCTTCTACTCCTATCATCCTGTGGATTTCTATTCATTTCCATTTTGCTTAATGCCAGGAAAAGGAGGTTCCTTTAAGAATGGGAATTCTAATTCAGAAAGTAAAGTATATATTTTATAAGCCATGGATGATGTTCTTCTTTCTTTTTCCTATTGCTGCTACATTTTTCTTCGGTTTTCTTTTTGAGAAACAGCAGCAAGAATTAGTTATCCCAATTGCAGTTGTGAATGAAGACCAACATAATTTTTCAAAGACAGTGGTTAAAGAATTGAAGAATGAACCAAGATTAGTTGTACGTGAGACAACAGCTAGTAATGCAGAAAAACTACTTGTACGGAATGATGTTGACAGTGTTTTTTACATAAAGAGAGATTTTCAAGAACGGTTAATGGATGAAGAATGGGAAGAAACAATTGAGCTATGGACATCCCCCACTTCTTTAGCTACAGGAGTAGTAAGGGAGCTTGTAGCAAGCAAGATAACCCGGTTGACGACCACCATTAAAGCATCAAATCGTGTAGTAAAGTTAATGGAGAAAAGGTTTGGAAAGCTTAGAGAATCGAACCAATTATGGAATGAAGCTTATGAATATACAGATAAGCAATGGGAACCAGAGCCTTTAATGACAATCGACTATAGTAATAATGGAGATAAGAAGGCTAAAGAAAGCAAAGAAAACATTGATTTTACCTCATTTTTAGGACTTTGGAGTTTTTTTACTATGCTTGCTTGTTTCTTCACTTCAGATTGGATCGTAAAGGAGCGGAAAAAGATCTTTCCACGGATCCAAACGATGAATAAAGGATTAATGGGGTATTTGCTGCAAAGCTCAGGTGCCAATCTATTTTTTCATATCATTCAATTAACTATCAGCTATTTCCTATTGGTTCACTTTCATATGATTGAGTCTAGCATAAGAATGTTTATATTGATGGTCCTTTTTATAATCTTTTGTATAGCTTTATGTTCAGGTGTAGCTAGTTTTATCTCTCATCTAGGGACATACTATATTGCTGGATTTTTCATAACCTTTTTGATAGGGATTATCGGGGGGAGCTTTTTTCCGATTGGAGACATTACTCCATCGCTTGCGACTTTATCTTATTGGATGCCGCAAAGCTTCTTTATTTTAGATTCCGCATCCGCAGTTAACTATTCCGTTTTCTTAATATTAGTGAGTGTCATCCTATGGGCGATGGCGATATGGAGGTTAAAGAAAGTCTAATGATAACTATTTCAAGAATATCAAAGCAATTTGGGAAAAAAGCGATTTTACAGGATATATCATTGGAAATTAAAAAGGGAGAGGTGTTTGGATTATTAGGTCCGAATGGGGCAGGAAAATCAACCTTGCTTTCCATTTTAGCAACTATTTCTCAGCCATCGACTGGCTCTGTGACGGTGAAACAATTAGATTTAGTTAAGCAAAAAAAACAAGCGAGGCAACTAATTGGGTATGTTCCACAAGATATTTCACTTTGGGAAGATATGACTGTCAAAGAGAACTTAGTTTTTTGGAGTAAATTTACAAAAGGTAAGGTATCAAATAAGAAATTATTTGAGATTTGTCAAACCGTTCACTTAGAGGAAAAATGGACAGAAAAGGTATCAAAGCTATCGGGTGGGATGAAGCGTAAACTAAATATTGCTGTTGCACTTATCCATGATCCTGATGTTTTATTAATGGATGAACCAACGGTTGGTATTGATCTTCAATCGAAATTGGAAATCAATCAATATATAAAGAAGCTTTCGGAAAAGGGAAAAACGATTGTTTATACGACACACGATATGAGTGAAATTCTTTTTCTTTGTGATCGGATTGGTGTGTTAAAACAAGGTAAGATCCATTTTATCGGAACCATTAATGATGCCAAAGACATGATGAAAGAACAAACTCCATTACAGACAGATGAACAAGTAATGTATCGATTATTAAATGAATAGAAAATAACCGCGTGTTATAATTTTGATAGAGTATTAATAGAAAGGGGTATCCTATTGGAAATAAAAAAGATTACACCGAAACAATTAGATGAAAAAAAGAAAAGAAATGATAAATTGTTTGTTTTAGACGTAAGAGCACAGGAAAAGTTTATAAATGATCATATAGAAGACTCTTATAATATTCCAAAAACAAGCATCTTTAATTTCGAAGAATCGGAAGATAGTATTAACGAAGTTCTTTCTAAAAGTGAAGAAATCATCGTTACTTGTACTACCGGTAACTCCGCAATGAAATGTGCAAAAATATTAGCAGAGCACGATTATAATGTACGGGTGTTAGAAGGCGGTTTGACAGCATGGAAGGAGTATCTGAAGAGGGAAAATATCTAAAATAAAAGAGGTATTGAAATGGAGTTCTATAAACGAGTAATAGTTACAATAATTCTAATTTCAATAGTGATATGTTTTGCCTTTATTTGGGGATATTTATTTAGTAAATTAGAAAAAAATTATATAAAAATGATTAGTACTAAAAAAGGTAAAAGTTTAATAGTGGGAACAACAATCATAGTCCAGTTAATAATTGTTTTAGCTATATCCTTTTTATATAAATATGATTTTATCGATACACTTTTTGTCGTAAGTTTTTTACTAATCGATATAACGTGGATATATAATTATTTTAGAAATTACTCACTTAATCAACAAGAAGTTTTAGATAAGTATTATGGTGGAGTACAGTACAATGTGACAGTATTTAAAGTAAGGTTAAGTCCTTTTTATATAGGAATATATTCATTTTGCATTTTAGGAATTTTAATAAGCTTCTTATATTATTTACCATATTTCTTATGATTAATTATTTATGAGCATTAATTTTATTAAAGAGACATTGTCCAATAGGTAAATGACTTAAAATCATCTGCCTATTGGACAACTGCTAAAGGCAGTTAGGTATACCTTAAAGGTCGTTTGAAATTTGAATTATCACCTGGAAAATCAAGAAAGAGAAAATCTGCATTTCCGTGCAGAACCAAGTGAAAAGAAAAGAGTTGCCCGGTTATTAGAAGCAATTAGATCACGCATGTATTGATATAATTATAGAGTCGTTCTTGTTTGTTACTCGTTTATTGCACCCATACTTTTTAAAAGATTCCTTGCGTCTTCATTAAGATAGCTAATAATATCTTCTCTTAGGAATAGTTTGGCTTTACTTTTTAATACTAGTTTAATTCCTCTTAAGTCAAAATTGTAAGCATATGTATTGATGGAGTTAATAACTGCCTTTTCCTGCTTTGTAAGAGGTGGGTAGCCAGATTCAAGTCTTTCTTTAACAAAGTTAAATATTTCTCGTGCATTGCTTTTCAATAAATATTTATGATCTTCTAAAATAGTTAAATTTTCCTCAATGTATCTTCGGGCAGAAAGGAAATCGAGATCTTCCGTACATTGATTGATTTTTTGTCCTAATTCCTGGATGTCCAAATAATTTCACCTTTTTCAACTTATTTTGTAAGCGTGTAAACTAAAAAACTTGGAATTTATGAAGGAGTTTCTCATTAAGATGTAGCTCTTTTTTATAACTTCATGTGAAATAACAACAAAGTAATAGAAAAGATCCTTTTTCATTAAGAAGCAATTTTCAATTATTTATAATTATAACTTAACTGATTCATCCATATAACCAAGGATTTTCCTATTTTTCTTCCAAATAAAGGGTAACGGGCACTCTTTATTTTTTATCTCCTTGCTTACTTTAAGCATCGAATATGAAACGAGATTTTATTTTCCCAGTGTGTAACGTCCATATATTTTCCCCAGAAGTAATCTTCCAACTCAACAGCCATTCAACTATTTCCCTTATTATAAGTTCAAAAAATCTGATTCAGTCATTTGAATGATCAAACTATTTCACTATTATTAGTGAATGAAATTGGTCTGTAAACGCTTGCAGGTGGAGGCTATAATTTAATTATGGATATCCGAGCTATGACTACTAGTAGTGTGGTGATAAGTATGTTAACAACTAGATCGGCTCAAATAGTAATGAAGCTATTGGAAGCGGAAAAATCACTTAGAACGAAGGATTTATCGACAGACTTGAATGTAAGTACGAGAACGATTAAATCCGATTTAGAGCAAGTTCGTCAGTGGTTCCAGCATCAAAATGTCTCCTTCTTTTCCCAGCCGAACAAAGGGTATTGGATCGAATGTGATGAAAATGAAAGAATACAGCTATATAAAACTGTGATGGAACATACCAATAGGTCTTTCTATCCCGATCAAAAACGTCGGATTGAGAAGATTCTCTATCTCTTTTTCTGTGAAAATAAAACTCCGCCTTTAAGAATAATTTATTAAGTTTAAACTTGATTAAAATGGTGCAAGCTATAAATAATTTAATTTGGGCAATAGGAAAGCAGAGCTACCGAATTTTTCGGTTTCTCGTTTAACTTTTCTGTTGTTTGTCTATAATGCTAATTTAAGTTGACTCATGGTAGGGTTCCTTATTCTGAAGCATATGATAGACAATAGTTAGCATTCGATGTCCGATGGCAACGAGTGCTTTTTTCTTTCCCCTTCTTGCAGCTAGTGACCAATATTTGATTCCTAATCTTTGATTCCGACTTCTTGAAACAGCCCACGCAGCCTCACACAATGCAGATTTAATATGAGGATTTCCTTTAACCGTTTTAGTGTTTTTTTTCCTTCCAGCACTTTCGTGATTTCCGGGCGACAATCCTGCCCATGATGCAAGATGTTTGGAGGTTGGAAATTGTCCCATATCTACTCCTATTTCCGCAATGATAACAGCTGCCGTGTCTTTCTTAATTCCCGGCATTGTAACCAGAAGCTGTACTTCCTCCTGATAGTTGGATAAAATGACGTCGATTCTTTTCTCGATATCTAATATTAATTCTTCTAAATTAACAATGTGCATCCAAGATTGCTTAATAAGAAATAGCTGGTGATCATTTAATGTTCCAAATAGTGAGTCGGTAATCAATTGCTTTTTATGGGCCATTCTTCCATGTATCTTTTGTTCGACATCTTCTTGATCGATATAACCTTCATTCATCAGTTGTTCCAATAGTTTTCGTCCTGATACTCCAAATATATCTGAAATAACTGTGCTTAATTTGATGTTTGAGGACTCTAGTACCTTTTGGATTCGGTTTTTTTCGGATGTCATGTGTCCAATCCATTTTTTTCTGAGGCGAGTCAAATCTCTCAAATTTCGAAAGTCTTCGGGAGGGACAAAACTTTTCTCTATTAAGCCATGTCTTAATAATTTAGCAATCCATTCAGCATCCGAAACATCTGTTTTCCTTCCAGGGACATTTTTAATCCTTTGAGCATTTGCCAAAGTAATATCAAAGAAATCCTCCAAGATATTGTATACAGGTTTCCAGTAGACGCCTGTACTTTCCATTGCGATGTGGGTTACTTCCTTCTCCTCAAGCCATTTAAGAAGATGAAACAGATCCTTCGTCAAAGTAGGAAATGTTTCGGTCTCCTTAATCAAGTCAGTTTCTGATTCTCCAAGAATGACACAGGCAACTATTGTTTCCGAATGAACATCTAGGCCTGCACATCGTTTGTGCAATGTTTCCATTTCACTCCACCTTCTGAAAATATTCCACAAACAGTGGAATGAATTTGAAATTAAACATTTTTCTGTTCGTAGTCATCTCTCGAAATTGAGAGAGCTAACAATGGGTTGTGCACCAAATTCATTCCAACAGTTTTCTCAACAGGGTAAGACCACCAATAAGAGCTACGTCATATACTCACTGTTTGTGGTATCTACATTATGGGACAGAGAACCCATTTTCATTCTGGGTTGAGAGCGAAAGATCATGAAAGTTTTCTCACAGAAAGGCTATATTACCGCATCACAAATTTCAAACTATCTACAGGTAAGTAGAAATACTGTATTAAGTGATTTAAAGCATGCAGAAGAATTTATCCAATCTTGGATGGTCAAATTAGAGAGAAAACCACGGGTGGGGTATCAGCTAGTTGGAGAAGAAATTCATATTCGTCTATTATTTGAACATGTTATTCAGGAAAGCCTAACGAATTATGATATGTATTCAATGATTTTGAATAATGAATCGGAGAGAATCGATTTATTTAAATTCAGATTTATTGAGGGAATTCAACCAAAGTTTGAAGTCATTCTTCAATATATTCGGTACGTTTTAAAAAAGGAAAATACGAATTTTATTTTTCATGCAGAAATTCTTTCTATCTTTATACGCTTAATTATCTTTCTTGTCAGAATGGAATGTGAATACACGATTGGCAGTTATCGCTTATTAAAGTCTCATCAACAGAACTCCGCATCATCGAAATTTATTCTTCATGTGATGACAAGCATATGCAATGAATTCGATCTTCCTTTACTTGAAGACGAATTTCTCTACATCCAACGTAATTTTCTCCTTGGAGATAAAGAAATGAATTTGCTGACGATAACAGAGGAATTGATTCGGTATGTCAGCAAAAAAGAAAAAATACCATTTTACAAAGATACGAAATTATTTAATAATCTCTTATCACATCTATCTTTGCGCTTCGAGAAAAATACGACATACGTGAGCGAAGTAAATCCATTTATTCATGAAATTAAAAGAAAAAATACTTCATTATTTACAAGTATAAAAGAGGTATGCGCAAAACTGTTTAAAAAGCATACGAGCATCGTTCAGGATTCATTTGTCTCCTTTATCGCTTTGCATTTTCTCGTATCCTATGAAAATGAATTTGCGAAGAAGCCAAAAATTAAAGCTCTTTATGTTTGTTCAACTGGGAGGGGAGTAGCTCGACTTATTAAAAATAGAGTAGAGCGCGAAATAGGGAATATTCATATTACTACCTATTGTTCAGTGTTGGAAGTTGAAGAGATAAGTAAAAATGAAGAGATTGATTTAATCGTAAGTGTGTTTCCTCTCAAATCGACCATTCCTGTTGTTCTCGTTGAACCTGTTCCAACGGAAGAAAATATACAGGCCATTCGTGAAAAGGTAAATGGACTTCTGAAGGAAAGAAACACAGAGGCCTATGAAACGAAAATATATGAGGTGGAAAACGAGCATATTGATTACGAAATGATGAGTCAGGAAGTCATAATCAAAGGTTTTGAAATATCCTATGGGATACTTAATCTGCTATCTAATCAAATTTCTGAAGAACGAAAAAAGGGATTGCAGGTCCATCTTTTTCTCATGATCCATCGATATTATTTTCACAAGCAATATGATCAATTTATTCATCAATCTTCCCTTCAGCAAAATGATGAGATATTAGTGAAAATAATGGATATTTTACATCAAAATCAAATTTTTATTAATGAAGCAGAGCAACGAGCGTTACTACAATATTTTCAGCTGACTGGATGTGATCAAGCATGACAGAAGGGCTATTGTTAAAAAATGGTTGGGTAATTGACCCGGAAACTGAAAAAATGACAAAAAAAGATGTGCTTATAATTAATGGAAAATTCATTCAACTCGAAAGCGATAAGACGGCCAATGTAATGGAACTAGATGTAACAGGATGCTATGTTGCTCCAGGATTTATTGACATGCATGTTCATGTTTTTGAAGCAGAAACGACACTTGGAATTAATCCTGACCTAGTGGGGATAAATCAGGGAGTAACAACTATTGTGGATGCAGGAAGTTCTGGTGTAAATGATTTTCCTACCTTTAAAACAAAAATTATTGACCAAAACCAAACCGAAGTTCTTGCCTTTTTGAATATCTCTCGTAATGGGCTGTGCTCAGGATTATCGGAATTAGCAAATATGAATGATCTGATGACAATTGATGAACTTCAAGAACTTTTAAAAACGCAAACCGATATCGTTGGATTAAAGGCAAGAATGAGTCATTCAGTAGTGAAGGATAATGGTGTTAAACCGCTAGAATATGCGAGAACATTAGCTGATTTAAGTCAATTACCAATCATGGTTCATATCGGCAATGCTCCTCCTGAAATCATAGAAATTCTCCCCTTATTACAAAAAGAGGATATTGTTACCCATGCTTTTCATGGGAAAAAAGGGGGAATCTTGAGCAATGAGGGAAAACTTATAGATGCAGCACATGATGCAATTAAAAGGGGAGTATTGTTCGATGTGGGCCATGGGACATCCAGTTTCTCTTTTCAAACGATGAAAACGTATAAAAAAAACTATCCTTACCCATTTACGACAAGTACTGATATTTATCTAGGAAACTACGATAAACCAGTTGGAAGCTTAATGACCACAATGTCAAAGCTTCTTGCCCTCGGTTATAGCCTAGAGGAATTGGTTGCCTCTGTTACTGCGAGACCAAAAAAAGCGCTACGTTTATCTGAACAAGGATGCTTTACTCCTGGAACAAGGGCAGATGTAACCATTTTTAAGTTAATCGACAAGAGGGAAATATTAATTGATTCTCAAGGCGAGGGGATGGAAGTAAGCAAAATGTTAGTTCCACATATAACGATACGACAGGGAAGGGTTGTTTATAAAGCGAAATGAATAAAACGAATTTCACCGAAGAGGAAAAATTATTATTTATAAAAAGTGGAGATGAGAAGCTGTGTGAGCACGTATTTGAACTTTCACGAAAAGAATGTGAAATAAGACAAATCACAATGACGCCTGTCCAACAGGTAGCCCTTTTATCACATCTTTCAGCGATGGTTTACCGTTCTATTACAAAGGAAAGGCTTGCTGCTATTGATCGATCATTATTTTCTGAGATATCTCAGGAATCCTTTGGGATTGCGAAAAAAGTAAAAGAAGCACTGGAACACTTGGATGAAGATGAAATTTATTTATTATCCATTCATTTTGAGATAGCTAAACACAATTCATAACTATAGGAGGTATGGAACATGAGTGAACAAGTTGTTGTCGTGATTGGTGATCGTTTAGGTAAAGGACAAAATGTAGCAAAAGGTGTAGAGGCTGCAGGTGGCAAGGCGATTGTTGTTGCAGGATTCGGTGCAGATATGCGGCTTGGAGATGAAATGAATGCACACAATGCGAACTTAGGTATATCATTTTGCGGAAGTGGTGGGGCTGGTGCCATTACGGCTCAATCCAAATATGGCTATCAAGCACGATATGGCATGCGCTCCATCGATGAGGGGATAACAGCGATTCGTGATGGAATAAAAGTTTTAGGCTTTGGCTTCATGGATGTTGAAGAATTGGGAAAACGAATTACGGAGGAGTACATCAAACTAAATGGATAATAACAACTATAAAAGACTTCAGCGAACGGTTCGTGTTGAAGGAAAAGGGCAATCAAAGGAACATGCAATGGCAAATGCATTAAGTAAAATTCAAAAAAAAGTAAATGCCGAATTGAATGGAATGATCATTCGAATTGAACCAATGAACATCGATATTGTATCTGCAATAGAAGAAATCTATAAAGAACGCTTTCTACTCTTTTTCTTCCCAAGAAGTAGGAGTCAATTCCAGGTGGTCATGGATGTAACAGTAGATCTATTTCTCGTAAATATAGAAAATATTGATTTTAAAAAGAAACAAAGGGGATGAATTCATGGAGTTTTTCGTGATTCTATTAAAATCTCTAATTATAGGGGGTTTAGTGGGCTTTGGTGTTGGAGCGGGTGCTGCACGTATGTTTCATGCACCAAAAGTTCAAGGGATGGGGGCTTTTAGAACATTAGGAGAACTAAATGCCTGTGCAGGTGATGCTGTATCCCATTTTTCATTTGGATTAGGCTTCTTCTTTAATGCTTGGGCGTCATCAGTTGGTGCAGGAGCATTTACACAGGATGTAGATCATCGAATTATCCCAAACTGGGCAGCTGCGATACTAATCGGTAGGGGAAAAAAGGTAGAGGATACGCTACATAATCCAAAGAAAATGGCGATTGTTGGCGCTTTAGTAGGAATGGTCGTGGTTACCTTCTTAAACTCCCTCAGTTTGATACGAATATCTCTCGAATGCTCACTTATTCGCAGGAATTCATAACCCTTGTAATTGGATTTACGGAAAATTGAAATGAGTTCTGATAATTTAGGCTTCGTGAAGGCATAGTTAAATAAAGGAGCCAGCTACCACTCCATATTTTACCATATAATGTACATCTCCACGCCGCCCCTGGAGGCTTTCCCTCCCATATCTCAACGGGTCAATTGCCCTCTCATTCCTTCGTCATGCCTTTCCAAGGGGTGGAGGCCAGTTATGCTAAACTGATGGGTCACAGTGCCCTTTTGTTTAAGAAACCTGGTACTCCGTACATATTTGAAATCCTACGAATAAGACAACATTCAAAATAAAGTTAACTAGTTTATTAGATGCATCTTCAACTTTTGAACCTTCGGTTTAGGCAGCTAAGTGAATGGATTCCTGAACCTGAACCTTACTTGGACAGTATGATTCGTTTCGTCGTGCTATTCCCACAAATATCCTTGCGAGTTTTCCTATTAGTTTCATGATTGATTTCATTTTCTTCATCTTCTTTACCTTCACATTATGGGAATGGATGGCTTTAAACTCAGGATTATTCATCACTAGGCTCATTGTGGCTAAGTAGAGGAAGCGTCTTAATCTCGATCTACCACGTTTAGAGAGCACAATTTTACCTTTCCATTTACCTGAACTCGCCTCAGCTAGATGTAATCCAGCGTGTCGTAATAAAGAGTTTCCGTGAGAAAATCCACTCAGATCACCGGCCTCACCTAATATTCCAGCTAAAGAAATATCACTTATTCCTTTCATCGCAAGTAGTTTCCTGGCAAATGAGATTTGGTTAAGCACTTCTTTTACTTGTTTTTCCACTCTTTCGAGTTGTTTTACAGCGAGATCATATTCTTCTAGTAATTGTTCTAAGTGGAACTTATATGCATCGAGTGCTTGTCCAGTTCCAATAGAGGATTTTGCTAATTTGATGAGTAATTGAGCTTTTTGGGGACCAGGTTGTCTTTTCATTAATGACTTCCACCCCGCCATGATATCGAGTGAAGTCATGGAAGAGATCTCTTTTGGAGTGGGGAACAGCCGAAGGGTGGCAATGGCTCCTTTGCACGAAACATCTTTAAATACGTGTCTTAACTCTGGAAACACAACATCTACCCATCGATTAATTTGATTAACGGCCATGACGAGACGTTTTACAATCACATCACGATTAGACATAAGAACTCTGAGTTTCTCAAATGATTCAGATGATGGGCGAACGAAAGAATAGTAGCCATTTTTGACCATATCTGCGATCACTAGCGCATCTTTTTTATCACTCTTTGATTGAGTATTATCACGATACTCTTTATTCCTTTTTACTGAGTGAGGATTGACAGTAACTACCTCAATTCCTTTATCAAATAACCACTTAGATAGGTTAATCCAATAATGGCCTGTAGGCTCCATTCCTACTATTTCTGAATTTAAGTGTTTAAGTTTTTGTAAATCTTGCATCCAGTTTAATAGTTTCACAAAACCCTCTTCATTATTTTCAAATGTGAGAGGATCACCGACAATGATGCCACGGTAGTTAACTGCACGTGCAACGTGAAATTGTTGAGCGATATCCACCCCAACAATTAGATGAGTATCGGAAATTCTTTCTATTAGTTGATTTTGTTTGTTCTGCATTTTAAAATTCATAGTAAGGCTCCTCCTTAAGACTTGAGTTTGATTGGTCTCATACTCGTATCTTACTGAGGAGCTCTATTTTTTTCAAACCTGATATTTAACGATCTACAGGAATGCTCAACTGCTTCGGCAATTCCAGAATCAATGCAGGCTATTGCTGTGAAAGTATTAGTTCCTGCTGCCAATCTATTAATTAACCCAGTCATGCCTGTTATTTTCTGGCTAGCAGCATTAGATGCAGGAAAGCGTTCGGGGATGTGGGGAACGATTTTTGGTGGGCTTGCTCACCTCATAATGGGAAATGCGGTACCAGGTGTTGTATTAGGAATATTAATTGGAAAAGGTGTAGATGATGGTGGCTGGAATAGAGTAACGAAGACACTTCTTATATCGGTTATTATTTTATTCGTATTAAGTGGGTTTTTCCGTGGTTTCGATATGAATTTCATCCAAAGCTTGCATTTAGACGTTCCAGTATGGTTAACAGATTTACACAACCTTATTAGTGGGGGAGGAAAATAATAGTGGAAACAATGAATACAAGAAGCTTCTGGTATGCAGATTGGTCTTTCCCAATTTTTGTCGCCTTTTTATCAGCTGGAATTTTTGCTGGAACACATATGTATTATGTGTATCATATTGGAGCCTTTAATGATGTAGCGATTGTCGCTATGCTTGAGGCAGGCATGAAAGGTGGCGGCTATGGAGCGGCTGCAGCATTTGGTGCAAGCTTTTTGTTTGCACGTGTGCTGGAAGGGTCCTTAGTAGGAATTTTGGATATTGGTGGATCTCTTCAAACCGGAATTGGAATCGGAGTTCCAGCGTTGATGCTTGGTGCAGGTTTTGTCGCACCGATTAGTAATTTTATTTTATCTTTAATTACAGGGATTATTCTAGGATTAGTAGTTGGTTACGCAGTAATTGGGTTGAAAAAGTTTACCGTTGGAAAAGCAAATTCAACCTTCGGGTCAGATGTAATGATGGGAGCGGGGAACCAATCTGGACGTTTTTTAGGACCATTGATTGTACTCTCAGCCTGCGGGGCGTCTATTCCAATTGGGATCGGTTCGATTATTGGAGCAGCAATATTCTATGTATGGAAAAAACCAGTAGCAGGTGGGGCAATCTTAGGAGCAATGATCTTAGGAGCCATATTCCCGATAACATTGGAGTGATCAAACATGACAGTAAGCTTATTTGAAGAGTTTGGACTAAAAAAAATTATTAATGCAAGTGGAAAAATGACAGCATTAGGTGCATCAGCTGTTACAGACGAAGTTGCTAATGCATTAAAAACAGCAGCACAGGACTATGTAGATATTGATGAATTAATTGAGTATACGGGAAAGGTGATCGCCCAGCATACAGGGGCAGAGGATGGTTGTCCGACCGTTGGTGCTGCTGCAGGAATTGCTATTTCGACGGCAGCAGTCATTACGGGAAATATTTTAAGCCTAATTGAAAGAATGCCGAATTCTGATGGATTAAAAAACGAAATTATCATTCAAAAGGGGCAAAATATTCATTTTGGAGGAAGTATAGATCAAATGATTCGCCTTGGTGGTGGTCATATAGTTGAAGTAGGTAGTGCAAACAAGGTTGAAAGTGAGCATATTGAACAAGCAATTACGGAAAAAACCGCGGCGCTTTTTTATGTAAAATCACACCATGCTGTGCAAAAAGGAATGCAATCGATTGAAACGATGCTTGAGATTGCTCATAAACACAATTTACCATTGATTATTGATGGTGCAGCAGAAAGTGATTTTAGAAAATATATAGATATGGGAGCAGATATCGTCATTTATAGTGGTGGTAAAGCTTTGGAAGGACCGACCTCTGGATTCATTTGTGGAAAGAAAAACTTTATGGAGGCTTGTCGTAAACAATATAAAGGAATTGGAAGGGCGATGAAAGTAGGGAAGGAAGCAATCTCTGGACTCATTGTTGCCTTAAATCAATATCCATTAAAGAACACTTGTGTGGATGAACAAATCACACGAATGACCGCATTGTGTGAAAAGCTAAATGAGGTAAACGAATTATCCTGCTCGATTCAACAAGATGAAGCGGGTCGCCACATTTACAGAGCACAGATTGAAGTGGGAAAAAATGCAGCAGGTATTACGGCAGAAACATTACTTCATCAACTTGAATCGGGGAATCCAGCAATTTATTTAAGACATCACTATGTAAATATTGGAATTATTTCTGTTGATCCACGTCCACTATTACCAGGTCAGGAAAATATTATCGCCGAACGAATTATCGCTATCATGAAGGAGGCAGAAGAAAAATAATGACCCAACAAAAAGTAATTTTTAATGTATTAGCTAAAGATATTACTAATGCTATAGATATAGTAAAAGTTGCAGGTGACCGTATTCTTGTTGGCCTAATGGTAAAATCCTTCCCGGATGAACAAAGCATCATTAATGAAGTGAAGCTTTATAAGGAGCAGCATATTCCGGTATCAGTAGGACTGGGGGCAGGCGACCCGACACAATGGAAAAAGGTGGCGGATGTATCTGTGAAAACAATCCCTGACCATATTAATCAAGTATTTCCTGCCTCAGCCTATACACTGGGGAGAATGGAAGAGGTTAGATCATCGGAGACTATTATTAATGCATTGATTGAGCCATCAGGGATCCCAGGAAAAGTGATGATCTCAACAGGTCCAAATAGTTCTAAATGGAGGGAAACAGTCTCAGTAGGACTTGCAGCTTCCATGCTTGCTGATATAGGTGTGGATTCTGTTAAGTTTTACCCAATTGATGGTGATCAACGGTTAGATGAAGTCGCTGAGATGGTAAAAGCGGCAACAGGTGCGGGAATCAAAGTATTTGAACCTACAGGCGGAATAACACTTGAAAATGTTGAACGTATTGTTCAGACATGTCTAGAAAATGGAGCACAAATAGTTATTCCGCATTTATATACATCTTTAGTGGATAAGGATAGTGGCGAAACGAGGATCGGCGATATTGAGCGATTGATTTCAATGGAATGGTAAGGTAATAAACAGTCAACTAATAGATGGCTGTTTTTACCTAAATGAGAAAATATCTATTGACAAAATATTCTATCCAATTTTAAACTATTAAAAAAGGGAAGAGATGAAGAGAGCCCATTAAAACAAATAAGAAACAGTAAGTTGGATCATTGGTTTCTTAGTTGTCTTAATGGGCTTTTATTAATTTTTGAAAGAGGTAGATATGCGATGGATCAGATTAAAATCATGACTTACAATATGCTTCATATTGATGACAATCCGGAAAATAACTGGAAAAAAAGAAGGGAGTTAATTAGAAATATCATTGATAGGGAATCTCCAGACATTATTGGTACACAAGAATGTTTATATATACAAATTCAGGATCTACTTCAATTTTTGCCAGATTATGATTGGATCGGTTTAGGAAGACAAGGGGGAAGTAAAGATGATTTTATGGCTATATTTTATAAAAAAGATCAGTTTTCTATCATAGAATATGATCATTTTTGGCTCTCCAATACGCCAAATATTATTGGATCGATGACCTATGGAAATGAAATACCTCGTATGGTTACTTGGGCTAAATTCCTTGATAAAAGAAATGGCCAAGTATTTTATCATATGAACACACATCTAGATTATATATGTGAGAAAGCACGAATATTAGGAGCACAGCAAATTAGTGAAAAACTAAATGAATTAGACCCTAAACTTCCTGTCTTTTTAACGGGTGATTTCAATACAGATGTTCATACAGAGCCTTACAATATATTGACCCAGCCTGGGTTATTTAGAGATACCTGGGATCTTGCAAGGGAGCACGTAAATAAGAACCTAGGTACTAAGAATGATTTTATGTACTCAGATGGTGGGGATCAGAGGATAGATTGGATTTTAGCCCGAGCAGAAATAGATATACATTGGATTAAGATTGTGGATGATTGTATTAATGGTTCTTTTCCAAGTGATCACTTCCCTGTCATTATTAGCTGTACAATATTTTAAAAATTTATAATTTATTGAATTGACATATGTAATTAATTTAACTATACTTTTTTTAAGTACTATGAAAGCGAATTCATTATATGACTATTTAATTCATCATTTAGGGTGGAGAATAAGAGAACCCCAAAGAGAATGATGACAGCAACAGTAATTTAGGTTGTTGTCGATTATTCTTTTTGGGGATTTTTCTTTTTTTTAAAGCTTCCTACTGAATGTATTTATTTTAAAAATAATCAAAAGGGGTGTTAGAAATGACAACGGCTGATTCAGTTAAAAGAAAGCGGAAGTTTTCTACTGGAATTCTATATTTGCTGCCCGCTCTTATTCTTTTTACAGTATTTCTATTTTATCCAATGTTTCGTACCTTATATTTAAGCTTTTTTTTGACCAACCCGAAAGGAGATCCTGTTTTATTTAATGGTTTTCAGAATTATATTGAACTTTTTCACTCGAAAGAATTTCTATTAAGTTTAAAATCTAGCTTTTTATTTGTATTATGCACCGTTATTCCAACGATTATTATAGCTCTGTTTCTTGCAGTGATAGCAAATGAAAAATTAAAGGGCTCTCAGTTTTTTAGAGTGGCATTTTCATCATCATTAGGTGTTTCATCGGCTGCTGCAGCTGTGATTTGGCTTTTCTTATTTGACCCAAGTATTGGGTTAACTAATCATATTTTAAGTTTGTTTGGTGTTCAAGAGATTGGGTGGGTCACGGATAAGCACTGGGCTCTATTTTCCATTTCTGTTACAACGATATGGATGCATTTGGGTTTTAATTTTATTATTTTACTTGGTGGACTACAAAGTATTTCTGAGGACTTATATGAAAGTTCTAAAATTGATGGGGCAAACTTTTTTCAACAATTTAGGAATATTACGATTCCAATGTTATCACCAACATTATTTTTTGTAACAGTAGTTGCGGTGATTAATTCATTTCAATCGTTTGGGCAGATCGATATTATGACCAAAGGAGGACCCGCGGGAGCAACTAATTTAATCGTGTACTCAATCTACCAGGATGCTTTCGCCAATCATTATGTTGGATCTGCTAGCGCACAGGCAATGATATTATTTGCTATCATCTTAATTTTTACATTATTACAATTCAAGTTCGGGGAAAGGAAGGTGCATTATCAATAATGTTCAAGCGAACGATTCTTTATATCCTATTGATTTTTTCAACTATCATTGTCTTTGGACCGATTGTTTATGCATTATTGATTAGTCTTATGGACTCCAAGCAGGTTTTTGAGGGAGCAATTATCCCCACTTCTCCTACGCTTGGAAATTATGTGGATGCCTTTACTACTGTTCCTTTACTTAGATTTTTATTTAATAGCATTATACAGTCTACCCTAATTACGATTGGGATGATTATTACTTGTAGCTTAGCAGCATTTGCCTTTGTGTTTGTTCCATTCAAAGGAAGGAATATCGTATTTTTAATTATTATTTCAACGATGATGATTCCTTGGGAAGCAACAATTATTCCGAACTTTGCTACTGTAAGGGACTTAGGGTGGATGAATACGTATGCAGCGTTAGTGATACCGAAGTTTGCAGGAGCTTTTGGGATCTTTCTTTTAAGGCAATATTTCCTAACCATTCCAAAAGAGCTTCATGAGGCAGCACAAATGGATGGCTGCAGTAACTTCCGTTTTTATATAAAAATGATTATGCCAATATCTAAACCTATGATTGCTACATTAGGAATTTACACATTTTTATCAGCATGGAATGAGTATTTATGGCCGCTTCTTGTAACAAATGACAATAGTGTTCGTACCATCCAAATCGGTTTGAAAATGATGAAATCTGAGGAAACAGCAAATAACTGGCCCATGATTATGGCTGCAGTTATTTTAGTCATCATCCCAACATTGTTAATTTTATTTATTGGTCAAAAACAACTTCAGAAGGGTTTAACATCAGGGTCATTAAAAGGATGAAGTCTTGATCAGCTTATTTGGTAAGGAGGGAAACTTAACGATTATTTAATGGCTGTTTACGTATCGTTTGTTGATTTGTAAAGGGTTTTACACCCATTAAAGGATTTTAGCGATTCTTCTTATGGAGATTGCAACTCTTTTCTTAGTAGTAGCGATCTTCAGCCGATATTTAAAACTGTAATTAAATAGCAACAATGTTTGAGAAATGCGCCTTTAATAAAGTAGGTTTACTTCAAAAAAGTTAATAAAAAGGAATGGGAGAGATGTATCCAATGAAAAGAATGGGGATCAGTTTGATTGTCACGATGTTAATCTTTGTCCTAGCTGCATGTGGAGCAAAAAGTAGTGCACCTGAAAAGAAAGAAGATGTGAAAAAGGATGGGAAAATTGTTTTGGATTATTGGCATGCAATGGGCGGTGCTTCAGGGAAAGCTCTAGATGAATTAGTACAAAAATTTAACGACAGTCAAGATGAAATCCAAATAAAAAGCATATATCAAGGCTCTTATGAGGAAGCATTAAATAAATTAAAACAGGTTGAAGGAACGAAGGAAGCTCCAGCAATCGTACAATTATTTGGTATTGGAAATAGGGAAATGATTGATACCGTTGACGTCATCCCTGTTGATAATTTTATTAAGGATGAAAATTACGACTTAAGTACATTTGAAAAAAATACACTCGCTTACTATACCTTTAACGACAAAATATACTCTATGCCTTTTAGTACTTCGAATGCAATTATGTTCTACAATAAGGAAGCATTTAAAGAAGTAGGACTAGATCCAGAAAATCCGCCAAAAACTTTCGGTGAAATAAAAGAAGCAGCGGAAAAATTAATGGTTAAAAAAGGTTCAAAAACAGAACGTTATGGCTTTACCTTTCCGATTTATGGCTGGTTATTTGAGCAGCTTATGGCTAACCAGGGGGCTCTAATGGTGAATAATGATAACGGTCGTACTGGGAAGGCACCTACAGAAGCTGTATTTAATAGTGAAGAGGGTACAAAAATTATGAACTGGCTATTAGAGATGAATAAAGAAGGTTTGAGCATCAATTATGGTCGCAAGCTTGATGACTCTCGTACTGCATTTAAAACAGGCAAGGTTGCCATTTATTTAGATTCTTCCGCTTCTATTGCAGATATAATTAATAATTCAACATTTGAAGTGGGTACAACAGCTTTACCAAGTCCTGATGGAGTTGAGCCGCAAGGAGCTCAATTAGGTGGTAATTCTCATTGGATTATGGCCAATCAATCTGAAAAAGCCCAAAAGGCAGCATGGCAGTTTTTAGCATTCCTTTCATCTGCTGAAAGCCAAGCATTCTGGTCAGTAAATACTGGATATTTTCCAATTAGAAGTGATTCCTATGATCTACAAATCATTAAGGACGCGTATAATAAAAATCCACAATTCAAGACACCTGTAGATCAAATGAAAGCTACAAAACTAATCCCAGCAACGCAAGGGGCTGCAATCGGTGTGATACCAGAGATGCGTACAACAATAGAAGATGAAATTGAAAAAATCTATGATGGTAGTATAAAACCGAAAGAAGCTTTAGATGAGGCAGCTGCTAAAATTACTAAATCATTAGATAACTACAATAAAACTGCTGGTAAATAAAAATCTCATACAGGCAGGAGGATCATCATGTTAATTTTCGCGCATAGAGGTGCATCAAGTGATTGTCCGGAAAATACTTTGTCATCATTTAAAGAGGCACTTGTACAAGGGGCAGATGGAATTGAATTAGATGTACGACTTTCCAAAGATGGAATACCAGTTGTATGTCACGATGCAAAGATTCAAAGAACAAGTAATAGTAAAGGATATATTCATCAGTACGATGTATCAGAATTAAAGACGTATGACTTTGGTTCATGGTTTTCCCATTGTTTTGTGAATGAGCGTATACCTACACTTGAAGAGGTGATGAGACAATTAAAACATCAAAATGTCCTTTTAAATATCGAATTGAAAAATGGACCGGTTATAACGGAACATCTTGAAGCTGAAGTGCTTAAGCTAGTATACAAATATGACTTTAAGGATCGTATCATTATTTCATCCTTTGATCATATCAGTTTAAAAAAATTAAAACAGCTGGATAATGAAGTGAAAGTGGCTTTTATATTCCATCTAAATTTAATTCATTTATTTGACTATATTGATCATAGCGGATTGAAACCATATAGTATTCATCCTAATCACTTCTATGTCAGTCCTTCTATGATAGCGGAAGCTCATAGAAGAAATATTAAAGTATTCCCGTATACGGTGGATGATATGGAACTAGGAGAGTATTATCGAAAATTAGGGGTAGATGGAATCATTACAAATAAACCAAAGAATTTTAAGGGGGCAAGCATAATTTCGACTAACCAGTCATAAATTCATCTAATATATGCATGGGAAGAGAAAAAGAGAAAACCCAAGCTATTTAACCTTATTTCATAAGGTTTTTATAGCTTGGTTTTTTTTAGCTTTAGCAACGATATCTTTAAATCGTTTTTGGAAAGGAGTGGGGATATTTGCCGAAATATCGATTGCTTGCCTTAGATTTGGATGGTACAACGCTATTAAATAATCATGAGATTTCACCTCATACAAGTTTAGCTATCCAAAACGTTGTTAAAGCAGGGATTATTGTTGTATTTTGCACTGGTCGAGGGGTGCCGAATACGAAAATATATTGGGAAAAGCTAGGTATATCGTTCCCACTAGTATTATTAAATGGGGCAGAGATATGGATGGAGCCCGGAAAACTATTGGAAAGACATTTTATCAGCATTGATACAATTCAAAAGTTACATAAAACAGCCATTGATACTCATTCACGGTTTTGGGGATATAGTGAACAAGGATTGTTTAGAAAAGAAGATTGGCCAGCTAATTTTATTGAACATCATTGGATGAAATTCGGAATTAGACATGATAAACAATCAGTTATTCACGGGATATATGAAGAAATATGTAATTGGGTTGATCTAGAAATCACTAAGTCTTCTAGAAATAATCTCGAAATTTCTTTTAAAGGAACAACTAAGAAAAATGGCATAAAAAAAGTATGTGATTTACTGGATATTAGTATGGAAGAGGTAATGGCAATTGGTGATAGTTGGAATGATTTACAGCTCATTCAAGCTGTTGGTCTTGGAGTAGCAATGGGTAATGGAAATGAGGATATAAAAAAAGCTGCTGACTGGATAACCGATACGAATGAGCAGGATGGTGTTGCTAAAGCTATTACACGATATTTATTAGTTTAGTAAGAATCAATATTCGAACAGATTAGACCTGGAGGATAGAACATGCAAAAGGGATATATTTTTGATTTAGATGGAACCGTTTATTTAGATAATCGACTTATTGATGGGGCAGCTGAAGTAATTCAAACTTTAAGAGCTAGAGGGGATAAGCTTGTCTTTCTGACAAATAAATCGATTGCAACAAGGGAGGAGTATGTAGAAAAACTAAATCGATTAGGAATTCAGGTGTCATTAGAGGAAATTATTAATTCTAATTACATTACGGGCAAGTATTTAAAAGAACATATGACTCAAACAGATGCAGCCTATGTTATTGGGGAGGAAGCATTGATCCAAGAATTAATGGCTGAGAATATTCGAATGACAAATAATGCAGATATAGCTACCTATGTTGTTTTAGGCTGGGATCGCCAATTTCATTATGACAAGTTAAATATTGCATACCAGGCATGGGTAAAAAATAATGCAACCATTTTGGCTACGAATCCAGACAGAACTTGTCCTGTGGATGGCGGACAAATTCCTGATTGTGCAGGGATGATCGGTGCCATGGAGGGAGTGACGGGGAAGTCAATTGATGTAATTATTGGAAAACCATCGAAATTAACTGCAGAGTTTGTAGTCAATGATATCCTCCAATTAAAGCCGGAGCAATGTTATATGATCGGTGATCGTTTAGAAACGGACATATTAATGGGCAATGAAAATGGACTAAATACCATTCTTGTATTAACTGGAATTACAACGAGAGAGCTATTAAAAGAGTCCAGAATTCAACCTACTTATATATTGAATAGTATAAAGGAAATTATATCGATGCAGGATATGACATCGATTAAATAGTTTGATAGAAAAGAGATGACTATACATGATGGAATTATTTGCAGATGTGGATATTGATATGATAATAAAGCTGTCTATTTCGGCAATTTTAGGATTAACGATTGGTTTAGAACGTGAACTGAAAAGGAAGCCTTTAGGATTAAAAACAAGCTTGGTTATTTCAATTGTTAGTTGTTTACTAACTATTGTATCCATCCAATCTGCTTATTTATTTCCTGGATCGAAATATATTAATATTCAAATGGACCCTCTACGATTAGCTGCTCAAATCGTTTCAGGAATTGGCTTTTTAGGTGCTGGTGTGATTATGAGGAAAGGGGACGATACCATTTCAGGCCTGACGACAGCTGCAATGGTTTGGGGAGCAGCAGGTATTGGAATCGCTACTGGTGCAGGATTTTATTTTGAGGCTATAGCAGGTGTCATCTTACTTATTATAAGTGTGGAGCTAATACCGGGATTGATTCGAATACTGGGAGTTAAGAGGCTGAGATCGAAGGAACTCAGAGTTAGACTAACGTTGAAAAAGCAAGAAGACATTGCTAGTGTATTAAAAAATATCCAAGAAAAAAATATTAAAATAGAGCATATAAGAATTAAGGATTTACAGGATCAAAGTTATTTAGTAGATTTAAAAGTTATGGTTAGCTATAAACTAACAACCCCTGATATCTACTATGGTCTTGCAAAGATTGATAAAATTTATAGTACAGAAATTAGTGGCTAGAATAAAACGATGAAAGTAGTCCTCAATAATAGAGCTGTTTCTATTAATGGGGACTATTTTTACTTAATCCGTTTATAAATTGAAATTCCACAGATTGGGGTTCCCAGATGAAATTGCTAATGCTCCTGCTTCTAGCCCTTGCAAAATATGTTTTTTTGAACTGATTAATCCACCTGCAATGATCGGCAAGTCAACTTTTTGTGTTAATTCATCAATGATTTCAGGCATAAGACCAGGTAAAATTTCGATTGCATCAGGTTTAATGGATTGGCTCATTTCAATTCCTTTAGACATAGCCGATCTATCAATTAAAAATATTCTTTGTATGGTCATGAGATTTTCTTCTTTTGCATATTTAATCAGCATACTTTTTGTGGTGATGATTCCAGTAGGCTTCCAAGTATAAGCAATATATTTAATGGCGCTTTTCGTATTAGATAGGCCTTCAATAAAATCAATATGGATAAAAATATGCTTATGTGCCTTTTTGAGGCGTTTTAAATGATCTTCCATATTAATCAAGTTTCCAGTTAATAGAAAGATAATATTGGCTTTACTAGTAATCGCCTTTTCGATATCAGCTTCATCTTTAATAGAAGCAATTACTTGAGATTGTACTAGGTCAACAATATTGGGCATCTTTGGATCTCCTTGAATTGAATATTTTCTATCTTAAAATTTTAGTAATGTAATAGTATTACTACAAAATTTATTCATTGTCCTTTATTTAAAGGCAACCAGTCAAGCACCTCCTGAATCGCTTTGTCCCAATATCCCCATTCATGGTTTCCTTGTTCAAATTTAGTTGTTAGAGGATAATTTGCCTCCTCGCAAAACTTCTTAAAACGAAGATTATCCTCGTATAGAAAGTCCTCGGTTCCGCAGCATTGGTAGATAATGGGCTTTTCCTCGCATTCATGCGTTTTTTTAATTAAGGCAAATAAATCATGTTCCGTACCAGTTAGTTCCTCATCACCGAATATTAGGTTGAAAATTCCATCCGGCTGATCGGCTTTTCTTTTTACAATATCAGTCACCCCAGATAAGCTGGCAGCTGCACTAAATGTTTCTGGATGATTTAAAGCCCATTTTAATGCTCCGTATCCACCCATTGAAAGCCCGGCCACAAAGTTATCCTTCCTAGCTGTTGATAATGGAAAGAATGACTGTGCAAGAAGGGGAAGCTCTTTAGTTAAAAAAGTCCAATACTTATTTCCATATTTCATATCCGTATAAAAGCTATGGTGTACCTGTGGCATCACAACTGCTAACCTTAAAGAAGAGACATATCTTTCAATGGAGGTCCGTCTTGTCCAAATCGTATCGTCGTCAGATAAACCATGAAGTAAATATAATGTTTGGTACTTTTTTTCAGGAAATTGATTTGACTTATTACCTATGATTGATGGTTCAGGCAAAATAACTGTCATTGATGTGCACAAATTTAATACTTGTGAATAAAACTGACATTGAATGAGGGCCATTTCAATCATCCTTTCGGTGCTACTCTTTTTAAACCTAAATACGACAGAAGATTGGATTTACCCTGCTAATGTAATAGAAAAAAAGGAATTTTAAAATATTTTTTAAATTAATTGAATTTTCTTGAATAATAACTATATAATGTTTATAGGGGAATATATCCACTTTTTAGATTAATTGTGAAAGAATTCTCCACAAATGAAAGAGAGGAGGGTAAAGTGATATTGTTTCAAAATGGACCTATTGTGAAGTACATATTGTTTAAATGATGAAGTAATTTTTCAGTTTCCTTATACAGCTAGATTAAACAATGTATATTATTCATTACATTTTTTATCATTGGTTTTGACTGTTTTCTTATAGTTTGTTGCTCCTTTCTCAGTGAAATGAAAGGTGTAGCGGTCTTCAGCCGATAGTTATTTGTTAAGACTTTACTTAAATAGTAACAATGTTTGAGAAAAGAACCTTAATTTTTAAGGAAGGAAGGACCAAATGAAAATACAAATTCTCGGGACAGCTGCAGCTGAAGGATTTCCAGGTATATTTTGTAATTGCCAGCATTGTCAAAAGGCGCGAAAACTTGGCGGGAAAAATATCCGAACTCGCTCTTCTGCCATTATCGATGATATATTGAAAATTGATTTTCCCCCTGATACTTATCATCATGTATTAACCCATCAATTAGACTTATTTAAAGTTAAACATTTACTATTTACCCACACACACTCCGATCACTTTCATCCTAGAGATATTGGGATGAGATCACCAGGCTTTGCTCACAATATTCCATATCCCATTCATATCTATGGTCACGATGTAGCAATCGCAAATTGTAAAGCAGTGCTACCAAGCATAGAAGAACATTATCATTACAAACTAATCCAGCCATTTAACACGTATCAAATTGATTCAGCCAGGGTGACACCGTTACTAGCAGATCATAATCCATTCGAGACATGCTTATTATTTTTTATTGAGAAGGACGGAAAAACATTATTCTATGGCCATGACACTGGATGGTTTCCTGATGTTACATGGGATTGGCTAATGGATAAAAAAATTGATGTAGCGATTCTTGACTGTACAAATGGATTAATTCCAGAACGAAGAAATCATCTTAATATTGAAGCCGTTAAGGATATCCAAAAAATATTTCAAAAAAATAATATGATTCATAAAGGAAGTCAAATGATTGCCACCCATTATTCCCATAATATTGGACTCATGCATGAGGAATTAGAAGAACTATTTTCTCCGAGTGGGATTAAAGTGGCATTTGACGGGATGATTATCCATATATAATCTCTTGTAATTTGAAATTTTATAAAATTCAAAATAAATGATTGACACAAATTATCTTCTTAAATAAAATGGTGAATGAAGAATAAATTCACCAATTATTTACAAAATAGTGAAAAATTACTCCAGGATCTTATGGGTGAATGCTTCAACTAAAACATAAGGGGGAAGGAAATTGAAAAAAGTAAGATGGCTTTCGATGCTACTTCTGGTGTTTGTCCTAATTCTGGTTACAGCCTGCTCGAATAAGGAGAGTGCAGGAGGAGATGGGAAGGGGAAGAAGAAAAATGTTGAAATTAAATTCTGGACGATTTCATTAAGCCCTACATTTGATGATTATATTAATGGCATCATTGATAAGTTTGAAGCAGAAAATCCTGGAGTAACGGTCAAATGGGAAGACATTCCATTCGAGAATGTTGAACAGAAAACATTAACAGCAGCTGCTTCTGGGCAACTTGCAGATGTAATGAATTTAAATACTGACTTTTTGAAAAAGCTGTCTGCTGTTGGAGCCATTCTCGACCTTTCTGAAAAAGCGGCAGATGTAAAGGATGATTATTTTGAAGGTGTATTACAGTCAGGGATGCTGAATGATAAATTGTATGCGCTTCCATGGTATCTTTCTAACTCTGGCCTATTATACAACAAAGACCTCTTGGCAAAGGCTGGATTTGATAGGCCACCTGCAACAGAAGATGAGGCATGGAAGATGTCAGAGGTTCTTTATAAAAAGCTTGGTGTTTATGGAAGTACAATTGGAGACATCCATCTATACTTACCACAAAATGGCGTACCCCTCATTTCCGAGGATTTAAAGAGTGCAGCTGTTAATACGCCAAAAGCATTAGAAATTTTTAAGACATTTAAGAAACGATTTGATGATGGTCTTATTCCTAAGGAGCTCCTATTAAAACAAGCTCAACCTAATGAATGGTATGCTCAAGAAAAAATTGCTTGGTGGGGAACTGGACCGCAGCTTTATCGTCAAGTAAAGGATCTTGCTCCAGAGGTATACGATAAATCGGATGCAGCACCTGCTATTCTAGGTTCTGAAGGAGTTGCCCATGTTGCAATTATGAACATTGCTGTCGCAGCAAAATCTAAAGCACCAGATGAGGCAGTTGCATTCGCTAAGTTTATGACAAATGCAGAAAGTCAATTAGCATTTAGTAAAATTGTTGCTGTCCTTCCTTCAGTTAAAGCAGCAGCTCAGGACGAATTTTTTACTCAAGGAAAGGATTCGGAAGACCCATCAGAAAAAGGACGTTATTTTGCAGCGAAACAATTAGAAACTTCAAGAGATATGTTTGCTCCAGTAGAAAATATCTCTGAGATTAATAAAGCAATTAATGAAGAATTTCAAAAAGTTCTGCTAGAAAATAAAGATCCTCAAAAAGCACTTGATGATGCGGAAGCCAAAATTAATAATCTACTAAAATAATTCTAGCTACAAATCAAAGGGAAACAATAGAAAGGCATTCATCCTTCTAATGAATGCCTTCTTTTCCAAAGGATTTATTCTCTCATTGTATGTGTATATGAGTAAATAATATGTAAAAAACTCTTCTGTTTAATACGAAATAGCTTCACAAAAGCGATAAAAAAGAGACTACTCAATATAAAAAAATCTACACCACATTGGATACTGTAAGCGAAAATGGTAGGAGTGATCAAATGTATAAAGCAAGACATGCATGGATGTTTCTTATACCGACAGGAATTTTACTCATAACGTTTAGTTTCCTTCCAGCTCTTGCAGCCCTCGGATTGAGTTTTACGAATTATAATGTATTCCAACCAATTGAATGGGTAGGATTAGATAACTTTATTCGAGCTTTTAAAGATGAAGAATTTTGGAGAGCCTTAAAAAATACGTTTTATTTTTGGATATTAGTAACACCAGCATTAGTTGTGTTACCTATCTTTCTTGCCATATTAGTTAATCAGAAATTGCGGTGGATTAAGCTTTTTAGATTAACTTATTATTTCCCTGTACTTGTTTCTGTTGTGATAACCGCCATTTTATGGAACTGGTTATTTGCAAGTGATGGTATCTTTAATTATTTATTAAGCTTAGTTGGTATCCACCCGATTGACTGGCTTACAAGTAAAGGATTCGTAATGATCAGCTTAGCCATTGTCACTATTTGGCAAGGACTTGGTTATTATATGTTATTTTACTTGGCTGGTTTGCAGTCTGTCCCAACAGACCTATATGAAGCGGCAGAATTAGATGGAGCGAATTTTTGGCAAAAACATTTTTATATTACATTCCCCATGCTAAAACCAATTATTTTCTTCACCGCTGTGATATCGACCATGTCTGCTTTTAAAGAGTTTACCCTAATGTTGACCATGACAAATGGAGGGCCAATTGGTGCTTCTACAACGGTAGTATATCTCGTATTTGAAAAAGCGTTTAAGCAATTAGATATGGGATATGCCAGTGCCATCTCCTTTATTCTATTTATTATTATCTTAATCTTAACTCTATTAAATAAGCGATCCTTAGATAAGGCGTCATAAGGAGGTAGTCCAATGCAGCCGACTCAATCGAACATTCAGTCAGGTAAAGATATTAAGCCATATAGCAAAGCACGAAAACCCCTTAATAAACGCAAAATCATCCGGTATGTTGTATCCTATTTCTTTCTAATTATTGTAGCAGTAATAATGATCGTGCCTTTTCTGTGGTCTGTTTCAACTGCATTAAAAGGTCAAAATGAAACAATATTTTCCTTTCCTCCACAGTTTATTCCTGAACATATTACTCTTGAAAACTTTGTGAAGGTATGGAATACAATTCCCATTGGTCGTTATCTATGGAATAGTACAGTTTTAGCTTTTTGGGGTGTTGTTTTGCCTTTATTATTTTGCTCTTTAGCAGCTTTTCCATTGGCACGAATGAATTTCAAAGGAAAAAATATCGTATTTCTCACAATACTAGGAACGATGATGATTCCTGGAGAGGTGACAATGATACCAATCTATATCATCTTGCAAAAACTTCACCTGATTGGATCATATACAGGGGTTATTTTACCAGGAGCTGTTTCGGCATTTGGAATATTTCTGATGAGGCAAGCATTTATGGGGATTCCAAAGGAAATAGATGAATCTGCCATTATGGATGGGGCATCAACTCTGCAAATTTGGTGGCATATTATGATGCCAATGGTCAAACCAATGTTGGCAACACTTGCGATACTAAGCTTTATCGGATCATGGAATAGTTTCTTATGGCCACTTCTCGTATTGCAGGATCCAAATACGTATCCTTTAACAATCGGACTATATGATTTGAAGGGAGCATTTGTATCAGATACGAGATTAGTATCTGCAGGAGCTATCATCGCTCTTATTCCTATTTTAGTTGTATTTATCGCATTTCAAAACTACTTTATTAAAGGTGCATACAGCAGTGCAGTAAAGGGATAACAATCTTGGTGAATGAATAAGAGGTGAAATGATGGAAAAACAAACATTCCTAGATTTAATCAAAGGAAAATTAATCGTATCATGTCAGGCATTAGAGGATGAACCATTACATGGTTCTGAATATATGGCGAAAATGGGTCTTGCAGCTAAAATAGGCGGTGCCGTTGCCATACGTGCAAATGGGAAAGAAGATATTATTGCAATCAAGAAATTAACAGGTCTACCAACTATCGGAATCATAAAGCGGAATTATTCGGGTAGTGAAATTTTTATTACTCCTACTCTAAAAGAAGTAGAAGAACTCATTGAATCAGGAGCGGATGTCATTACCCTTGATGCAACAGCAAGAATGAGACCGAATGGGATTACTTTACATGAAATGATTACTTTTATTAGGGAAAATAGCAATAGCCTTGTGATGGCTGATGTTTCGACGGTTGAAGAAGGAGTAATAGCAGTCGAGGAGGGGTGTGATCTAATTTCTACAACTCTATCAGGCTATACCTCCTATAGTCCAAAATTAGATGGTCCAGATTTTTCTTTAATAAAAGAACTCACTTCATCCTTTGATGTTCCAGTTGTTGCCGAGGGGAGAATTTCAACACCAGAAGAGGCAGTGATGGCATTTAAGCAGGGGGCTCATTCGGTCGTAGTAGGAACGGCGATTACAAGGCCACAGGTTTTAACAAAAAGGTTTGTAGAGAGCTTGGAAAAAAATAGTCTTAACATAATGTCTTGAATCAGAAAATAGTTTCAAACAAATCTTATTAATGAGGAGTGTTTCTTTTGCCATATTTTCAACCGAACCAAGAAGCATTTAATTTTCTCAAACAGATGATTCTTGTAGGTGGAAATGTCGATAATCCTTGGGGAAAAGATGATTTTTTGCATTATGTTACTCATTTGGATAAGCAGGGGAAGTCAGATGATTGGATGTTTGATAGTTTTGCCTTTTGGCATTTTAAGTCCCCGAAGGGAGGATATCTTTATTCAGATGTGAATATTGGTACAACTAAGAATGGAGAAGGGAATTTTTATGCAGTCCCTGCCCCTAACCCTGGAAATTTAGCAGACTGGGAGGCGATTATTGATTGGTATTTTATGCCTGATGTTTTCGCAGATGCCCTTAATCAAGCAATTAATGCGGGAATTGAGACGCTTGGATCACCTAAACATAAGCGCAATTTAATTATTACGATTCCTTATCCGGGTCCATTACAATCAAAATTTGGAACCATTGATGGAGCTCCATTGAATTTTAGTGTTCAAGGACAGAATTTACAGCATGCAACAGAAGCTCGTTTAGTCGCTTGTAAATGGTTTATAGATAGAGTGATAGAAAGATTTTCGCAGCAAAACTATGAACATCTTCATTTATTAGGATTTTATTGGACATTTGAGACAATACATAGAAGCTGGGATATTGATGATCATTGGCTGTTGAAGGAACTATATCAATACATCGAACAACAAGGTAAAAAGTTCTTTTGGATTCCTTTTTATAGCTCATATAATATTCATCAGCTGGATAACTATCAGGACTATTATTTCCATTCTGCTTTTCTCCAGCCTAATTATATGTTTTATAAAGACTTTACTGGTGTAAAGGATGCTGCAAAGGCAGCAGAGGAAAGGAATGCAGGGGTTGAAATGGAATTCTATACTGCGAATAACGAATCAATGGCAGAGAAAGCGGAACGATTAAAACGATTTGATTGTTATTTAGAGGGAGGGATTCTTCATAAATATATGAAGGAATCGGCTATTGCTTGGTTTGATGGAGGAAAGGCATTATACAGAATCTATCATGGCTCAGATGAAAAAGAAAGAGAATATTATGACAAAATTTATCAATTTGTAAATGGAAGCTACACGTTATCGTAGGCTAAACTACGAAAAGGAAAGGAAAAAAATGAATACAAAAACAATCTCTAATCCAATCATACTCATTTCAACCATTTATAAGTCATTAACTAAAGCAGAACAAAAGGTGGCTGACTTTGTGATTGCGGATACGCAAGAAACCGTCTATTCATCGGTAACGGATCTTGCGGAAAAGTCAGGAGTAGGAGAAACAACCGTCATTCGCTTTTGCAGGAAGCTAGGGTATCGCGGATACCAAGAATTTAAACTGGCAATTGCCCAAAATCTTGCAGACCCAGATGAACAAGTACATGGAAAAATTGAGGAAAATGATAATATTGAAACGATCTTGAAAAAAATTACCTCGCAAAATGTTCAAACATTGGAGAGTACCCTCCAATTATTAGAATCACAAAAACTTGATAAAGCTGTCGAAGCCATTATGTCGGCGAATAAGCTATACTTTTTTGGAGTCGGCTCCTCTGGGCTTACAGCTTTTGATGGAAAATATCGATTTATGAGGTTGGGGTATCATGTAGAACAATCATCAGACTCCCATATTATGGCGATGAATGCAGCTCTTGTCTCAAAAAACGATGTTGTCTTTGGTATTTCAACCTCAGGGAGCACGAAGGATGTTGTGGATGCAATAGCCATAGCAAAGGAAAATAACGCTTTTATCATTTGTATTACAAACCATGCTAAATCGCCGATTACTCAATATGCGGATGTTATCTTACTAGCTGCCTCGAAGGAAACTCCACTACAGGGTGGGGCTTTTGCATCAAAAATTGCCCAGTTACATTTACTAGATGTTTTAACAACCATTATCGTATTAAAGCAAAAGGAAAAAACCTTCCAATCAATTGAGAAGACCGCAAAGGCGGTATTGGATAAGATGTACTGATAATTTGGAATGGATTAAGGTCTTCAATCGATAGTTATTCGTGTAATTTATCCAGTTAGCAATAGAGGAATATTTATTGAAAAGGGGATATGTATGAAAACAAGTGTTAGTATGTATAGTTTACACCGGTATGTGAAACAAGAAAATCTTGATGTGTTTGGGTTTATTCAATATGCGGCTGCCATTGGTGTAGATGGGGTTGAATTATTAGATATATATTGGAAAAACGAACAAGAAGAAATCCCGCAAGTTCTTTCCTTATTAGCTGAGAATAACCTCCAAGTAAGTGCTTATGATATAACAAATAATTTTGTTAAGCCGGATGAAAAGGAGAGGCAACATGAAATAAATAGAGTTCATCAGGCGATTGATATTGCAAAGGAATTAAATACAAATGTTGTTCGAATATTTAGTGGGGATATTTTAGAGGGGGTTCCTTTTGAACAAGGGAAAGAGTGGATCATTGAATGTTTAAAAGAATGTGCAACATATGCTGAACGGCAAGGTGTGATTTTAGGTATTGAAAACCATGGATATTTTGCAGGACGTAGTGAGCAAATTATAGAATTAATTCATACTGTGAATTCACCGAATATTCTTAGCACTCTTGATACAGGTAACTTTCTATTAGTTGATGAGAATCCCAATGATGCTGTTACAAAAGTTAAACAATATGTAGCCCATGTTCATTTTAAAGATTTCATAAAAATGAGCAGTGATTATGATGGCCCTGCCTTTAAATCGTTATCGGGTAACAAGTTTTTAGGAACTGTAGCTGGTGAGGGAAATGTTGATCTCAACCATGTGATTTCTGAATTAAAAAACGTGGGGTATACTGGTTGGTTATCTGTTGAGTTTGAAGGGACAGAAGATCCTAAAGTAGGATCAGAGAAATCGGTAAGTAATTTGAAGAAATTACTACCAGCTAGAACATAAGACACTTAATGTGAAGGGGAGTTCCCATAATAGGTACTTCCCATATTATCTTTTTAGAAATGGGAGGAGCCCAATTGTTTAAACCAGACAGTAAATTATATAGAATCATGGAGTTCATCGGAAACTTTTGTTTACTAAATATTTTATGGATCATCTGCTCACTCCCGTTAATTACAATTTTTGCATCAACCACAGCCATGTATGGAGTGATTAGGGATTGGTCGAAAAATGATGATCCCGCCATAATAAAAACATTTTTTTTAAATTTTAAAAAGTATTTTATGAAAAGTTTGATCATTGGTATTTTACAAAGTCTTATTATGATTATTCTAGTGAGTGATTTCTTGTTCGTTTGGAATATGGATGGAACACTTAAATACATCTTATTCCCGCTGTTTATTATAATCGGTCTCTTTTTTCTATTTATTTCATCTTATCTTTATCCTTTAGTTGTTGATGATGATCGATCACTTAAACAGCTGATCAAGCAATCTGTTTATTTAGCGGTTACTCGACCTGCATATCCAACAATGGTTCTGTTATTTGCTAGTATCGCTGTTCTTATTTGTACATATATTCATGTTCTACCAATATTATTTGCCTTTAGTATTACAGGCCTCATACATTACCAAATTATTCAGCGGGCGCTAGGGAAGAAGGATAATACGAGTATAAGAGTTTGGAAAGGAGTTTGATGATGAAGGTTGTTTATTTACCACTTGATGAGAGGCCATGTAATTTAAAATATCCGCAGCAATTAGCGGCAGCTACGGATATTCAACTTTTTACCCCTTCAAAACAAATATTGGGTAGAAAGAAGAATCCTGCCAAGTTTGAGGATATTCGAAGCTGGCTATTACGAGAAACGAAAGAAGCAACACATCTTATCCTCTCTTTAGACATGCTCGTTTATGGTGGAATTGTACCATCGAGATTGCATCAGTTAACGGATGAGGAATGTGTAGCGCGCTTAGATGTAATAAAGGAAATAAAGCAGCAAAACCAAAGGATCATTATTTATGCATTTAATCTAATTATGAGGGTTCCAAGTTATAACAGCAGTGATGAGGAACCAGATTATTATGCGATATATGGTGAACGAATCTCTCACTACGGAAAATTATTAGATAAGAAGGGAAGAGGGGAGCTACTAGAACAGGAAAGCGAGGACTTTATTCTTCTAAAGCAAGAGATACCTGTTGAAATTCTTAAGGATTTTACTAATAGACGAAGGACTAACTCTGCTACGAATTTAGTGGCTATTGATTTAGTCCAAATAGGGCTAATTGATTTTTTAATCTTTCCTCTTGATGATAATGCGGAGTATGGATTTAGTGCGATGGAGCAAAGTGATTTATTGTTTAAAGTGGAACAGCTCCAATTAATGGATCGAATCGCTATCTATCCTGGTGCCGATGAAATTGGCTGTACGTTATTTTCAAAAGTATTTTGTGAGATTCATCAGTACACACCGGCCCTTTATGTAAGATATTCATCTACAAATGGTCCCTTTATTATTCCGAAATATGAGGATCGAAGTCTACAGGAAAGCATAAAATCCCATTTAACTGCAAGTGGCGCGGTCATGGTGGATCATTCATTAGATGCTGATGCAGTTTTGTTCACCCATTCGCCAGCTGTTGGTCAATCAGGGATGGCAGAACCGAATCAGCTTTTCAGTGAAAGACATCGGTCCTATTTTTCCGAAATCAATTACAGAGAATTTATTCAAGCTATGCAATTCTATCTTTCTAAGAATATGGTTGTAGGAATTGCGGATGTGGCTACCTGTAATGGCAGTGATCAAACGCTCATGTATATGCTTAAAAAACAAGGATTACTTGAAAAAATTAGCGCTTATGCAGGTTGGAATACCTCTGGAAATTCCCTCGGTACGGTTATTGCACATACAATCATAGAGTCCTATTATCATAAAATGATTGATTATGAGAGGATTGCAAAGAGTCGAGAATTTTATTATTCAAGACTTGTCGAGGATTGGGGATATCAAACGATTGTGAGAAAGCAGGTTGCAACCAATGATATTCCGCGTTTAGGCTGTACATATTTTGATATATCCAGCCAATTAGAGGTGATTCAATCCATAATAAAGCAGAAGCTAGAGCAGTTTATAAAGGAGAATCTGTCCAATCCTGCTGAAGGTAGATTAAAACTAGAGAATGTTACTTCTCCTTGGAAGCGAATGTTTGAAGTGGACTTTCATTTATCTTATGTCATGGAAAAGATTGTTTAAGCAGTTTGAAAAATTGGTATTTCTGAGAGGTGAGGAAACATGGCACAGGAAAAGGACGCAGATATTATTATAATTGGCAGTGGAATAGGTGGTTGTGCTGCAGCACTTGCCGCCGCCCAAATGGGGAAAAAGGTTATTATGACGGAAGAAACAGATTGGATTGGTGGACAGCTTACAAGTCAAGCTGTTCCTCCGGACGAACATAAATGGATCGAATACTTTGGATGTACAACGACCTATAGAAAGTTTCGGAATCGGGTGAGGGAGTATTATCGACGTCATTACCCACTAACAGAGGCCGCAAGAAAAGATGAAGTTTTTAATCCAGGGAATGCTTGGGTCAGTAGGATCGCACATGAACCAAGAGTAGCTCTTGCGGTTCTTTATGATATGTTGGCCCCGTATATCAGCAACGCACAAATTACTATTATGCTAAATTATTGTTTGACTCGTGCGGAGGTTGAGGGGGATATTGTTAAATCGGTTCACGTACAGAATCAAAAAAATAAGGAAATATTTATATTAAGTGGTAAATACTTTTTAGATGCAACAGAATGTGGTGACATGCTTCCTATGACTGGCACGGAGTATGTAACAGGGGCTGAAGCAAAATCAGAAACGGGTGAGCCACATGCTCTTGATGGGGCGCCTATTCCATTAGATATGCAATCCATCACCCATTGTTTTATCGTTGATTATATCGAAGGTGGAAATTTTACGATTGAAAAACCAAAGCAATATGATTTTTGGAAAAATTATCATGCTGATTTTATGAGCCATAAATTACTAAGTTGGTATGGGGTTGATGGAGTAACAGGTCAATCTAAAAAATTCGGCATGTTTCCTGGTAAGCATATTTCATTATGGGATTATCGGAGGATCATTGATCGCAACCATTTTCAGCCAAATAGATACGAAGGGGATATTTCCATTATTAATTGGCCACAAAATGATTATTGGCTAGGTCCGATCATTGATGTCAGTCATGAGGAAAAGATCAAACATTTAGAAGGAGCGAAACAGTTAAGCCTCTCCCTTTTATATTGGTTACAAACGGAGGCGCCTAGGGATGATGGTGGCATTGGTTACCCTGGTTTAAGACTAAGAAAAGATATGGTAGGTACGGAAGATGGTTTAGCTATGCATCCCTATATTCGGGAATCAAGAAGAATTAAGGCGGAATTTACTGTATTGGAACAACATATTAGTGTGGAGAGCCGTGGTGATAAAGGTATCACGATATTCCCTGATTCAATTGGAGTAGGCTGGTATTATATTGATTTACATCCAACAGTTGTTACGAATACTACCTGCTATGTACCGAGCTATCCTTTTCAAATTCCATTAGGCAGTCTTATACCTATACGGATGAATAATTTATTGCCGGCTTGTAAAAACATTGGAGCTACACATTTAACAAATGGATGCTTCCGGCTTCATCCTGTTGAGTGGAATATTGGAGAATCAGCAGGCTATTTAGCAGCTTATTCGATTGAAAAAGGAATCCTGCCTAGGGACGTTCGAAACAATGAAGAATTACTTACTGAGTTTCAACAATTATTAGTTCGTCAGGGAATTGAATTAGATTGGCCAAGAATTGATGGAGCCCATGTGAAATAGTGTGGTGTAGTATGTGGGGAGTTTTTTCAATAATCTAATAAGGTTTTTGTTTAAAAAATACTCGACAATAGAATAAAGGTGAATTGGGTATTGAAAGCGAAATTATTCCTACTCAGCTGAAAATGTGTGAAAAGGGAAATGAAGAAAAATCGTGGGTTACATGATAATGAACATTTCGCGGCGAAAAAGATAGGAGGCATAAGAAATGAAGCTTGCAATCATCGGGACAGGAAGTCAATGTCAGCAACATTTGAGAGCATGGTTAACATTTAGAGAAGTCACAGTTGTAGGGATTATTACGCAGGATTCGACCTTACAGCAGGAGGCAGAGGAAAATGGGATTACAATTTATAATCGATTAGAATCACTCATTCAATATACAGATGTGGATGTTATTGATATAGCAACACCGGTTAGAAGCCCCTTAGAGTTAGTGACTATAGCAGCGGAAGCTAATATTCATGTGATTTATGGAACATTAGCTGCAATTAATAGTAATGAAGTAAGTAAGATGATTTCAGTTTGCATGAAACATAAAGTACAGCTTTTAATGGGAAATACATACCGTCACACACCTGAATTTATTCAGGCAAGACATCAAATTAACAAGGGATTGATTGGAAAAACAGGTGTTATTCGAATAAGGAGTGGAGTCCCGTATCCAAACAATGATGATCAAATAAATATAGATCGTAATTTATTTAATGAGGTGGGCTTACCTCATTTCGATTGGCTACGTTGGACATTTGGTGAGGCAGAAATGGTGATGTCAAGACGTGTAAATTATTCAGATATCGAGGGTACTCCCATCGAATATGGTTTTGTCACATTGCGTATGACAGATGGAACAATCGCTTATTTGGAATGTTCTTGGTCTGATTATGCACAGCATACTTCCTTTGAATTGACAGGAAACAAAGGAATGATTACATATGATAGTCAGGACAATAATCCACTGCTTTTACAAAATCATTCAAGCGCTTCAATAGAGTATAAGAAGGAAGGCGTGGATACCCATATTTTTCGTCATTACCTGCAATGTCTACTTGGGAATGAAAAGCCGGCTATGTCAGCAGAGGATGTAATGAAGGCATTGCAACTAGCAGATGCGGCGAATCAATCAGTTGCACAAGGACAGCCTGTTTTTCTTTCAAAAGGAGTGGAATGTCTATGAAAATAGGAATCATTAGTTTTGCACATATGCACGCCATAACCTATGCCAATTATGTCCAGCAACATCCAAATGCTGAATTATCTTATATTTGGGATGAGGATGAAAAACGTGGGAAAGAAATGGCTACAAAGTTTCATTGTGTTTATATAAGCGATATTCATTCTTTTTTGAAAACGGATATTGAAGCGGTCATTATTTGTTCGGAAAATGCCAAACATAAAGAGCATGTCGTTTATGCGGCTGAGGCAAACAAGCATATTTTATGTGAGAAACCGCTCGCAACTGAAATTAGTGATGCAAAAGAGATGATTCAAGCATGTGAACAGGCGGGTGTCATCCTTCAAGTGGCCTATCCAGTTCGCTTTGCTCCTGCTGTAGTAAAGGCGAAGGAAATAATTGATCAAGGCGATATTGGGGAAGTAATTGCAATCAGCGGGACCAATCACGGACAAATGCCTGGTGGATGGTTTATCGAAAAAGCTCTTTCTGGAGGTGGTGCAGCAACAGACCATATCGTTCATATAATGGATGTCATTCGTTGGATTTTAAAGGACGAGGTAAAGAATGTATATGCTGAGTTTGATACAAGATTTTATGATATTGACGTAGAGGATTGTGGCATAGTCACACTTGAGCTTAAATCTGGTGTCATCGTTTCCATTGATCCGAGCTGGTCGAGACCGAAAACATTTCCTACTTGGGGTGATGTTACAATCCACTTTATTGGCACAAAAGGAAATCTATATGTGGATGCTTTCAAGCAGCATGCTACCTATTTTAATGATCATGATGGTAAAATACAGCATTTACCGTTAGCAGAGGATATGGATGAAAAACTGATCAATGATTTTATATCCTGTGTCCAAGAACAAAGAGAGCCATCCATCACTGGATTGGATGGACTTCGCACATTAGAAGTTGTAAAAGCGGCTTATGAATCCAACCGCAAAAAACAGGTCGTTCGTTTAGAAACTATATATAGTTGAAAGGGGAAGGGATATGTCAAAAAAACTAAAAATAGGTGTGATCGGCACAGGTTCAATTTCAGATTCACATCTTCGCTCTTATCAAAATAATGAAAATGCTGATATTTATGCTATATGTGACTTTAATGAAGAAAGAGCAAAGGCAAAGGCTGCAGCTTTTCAGGCAGAAAAAACGTATACGAATCATTTAGATCTTTTAAAAGATGCTGAACTAGACGCGGTGAGTATTTGTACATGGAATAATACACATGCTGAAATTGCTATTGATGCTTTGAATGCCGGTAAACATGTATTAGTGGAAAAACCATTAACGACAAGTGTTGAAAAAGCATTAAAGGTTGAAGAAGCAGTGAAACGGAGTGGGAAAAACCTGCAGGTTGGTTTTGTAAGAAGATATGCAACGAATACGAAAATCATAAAAAATTTTATTGATCATGGTGAATTAGGTGAAATTTACTTTGCAAAAGCGACTTGTATTCGAAGATTAGGAAACCCGGGTGGCTGGTTTGCTGATAAAGAAAGATCAGGTGGCGGTCCATTAATCGATATAGGTGTTCATGTGATTGATATTCTTTGGTATTTGATGGGCTGTCCAAAAGTTAAATCAATTAGCGGAAATACGTATTCGAAGTTAGGGAACCGGTCGAATATAGAAAATCTATCATTCTACAAAGCAGCAGACTATGATCCTAGTAAAAATAATGTAGAGGATATGGCAAACGCGATGATTCGCTTTGAAAATGGAGCGTCGATGTTAGTCGATGTAAGTTTCACTCTCCATGCGAAAAAGGATGAAATCGCGGTCAAGCTTTTTGGAACAAAGGGCGGAGCTGAAATTGAACCAGAGCTCTCCATTATTTCAGAAAAACATAATACAATTTTGAATATCACTCCACAGGTTGACAATCTATCCTTTGATTTTGTCAAAGGCTTTCAAAACGAAATTGATCATTTTGTCAATGTATGTTTAGGGGAAAAAGAAACATTAAGTCCAGTCCAGCATGGAGTAGAAATGATGAAAATATTATGTGGAATATATGAATCAAGTGAAAAAGGGAAAGAAATCTATTTTAATTAATCTTCAACCTATTTAATTAAATAGGGGATATAGAAAAAGCCACAAAAAAGAACAAGGCTGTACGAAAGAGATTCAACTTTCGACAGTCTTCTTTATTTTAGTTTTCATTCACTTCTAAAGGTGGAGTCAGTCCCGCAATGTCCAATGCCAGCGTCTATTTGAGGTGGTTGCTCTTTTTCTGCCGACCAAAATACCTGCAAAATAGGTAAAGTTATACTACAATTAAAGAAAGGATAAGAATAGAAAGGAAGATATTATTGGACAATCAAGCCATTCATCCAGATATCCGCTTAATCGCACTCGACATGGACGGAACCTTACTTACTAATCAACAAGAAGTATCGAAAGAAAATAAAGAAGCCATTTCAAGAGCAAAGGAAATGGGAATACATATTGTCTTAACGACTGGTAGAAACTTTACGACCGCTCATCCATATGCAGAGGAGTTGAAACTAGATTCTTATATGGTAACAGTGAATGGAGGAGAAATATGGGATCCTTCATGTGAATTAATAGAAAGAAATTTTCTCCAAATAGACGATGTACAAAGAATGTGGGAATTAGCTAAACAATACAAAACCTATTTCTGGGCAATTACTCCTGAGCATATTTATCGAGAAGGATTCCCTAATGAAATGGATATTTCAGAGCATAAATGGTTAAAATTTGGTTTTGATGTTAAAGATGATGTCATTCGTCACACTTTATTAGAAGAACTAACGAACCGAAAACTTCAAGTAACCAATTCTAGTCCGACGAATCTAGAGGTAAATCCTTATGGAGTGAGTAAAGCGAGAGGCTTAGAAAAGGTTTGTTCTAGGATCGGGATTACAATGGAAAATGTGATGGCTATGGGAGATAGTCTGAATGATAGCTCAATGATCACAAAAGCGGGTGTAGGTGTGGCGATGGGAAATGCCCAAGAAAAGGTGAAGGAGATGGCTAATTGGGTAACGGCTACAAATGAGGACCACGGTGTAGCAAAAGCAATTCAGCATTGGGTGTTCAATAAGTGATTGCACGTTATAAAATCCATCTTTACTAATAAATGCTAGTTTGAACAAGGAAATAGCGTCCTTTAATGAGGACGCTATCTATTGTTCAGCATGTATTTATTATTTCGATTGATTTAAGTGTGATAAATTAGAAATGATTGATATGGTTTGTCTATATGTTTTATTCCGCTCAGGATCTTGAAGGAAATGTGCAGTAATTCGATCAATTAAAAATAATGCACTTAAGTCCAGACCCGGAGAGAAGTAACCATTTCTTATTGGGTGTATTGTCCATAGTACCTCGTGTGAAAGCGCAGTGAGTGGTGTATCGCCGTAGGCGGTGAAAGAGACAATTTTTACTCCATTTTCTCTTGCTTTTTCAAGTGATACTAAAAGGTCTCTTGTTTGTCCAGAACGAGAAAATGTAAGTAATAGATCCCCTTCCTTTAATAATCCACTCCTAATTACCATCAAATGAGGGTCGGTAACCGCTTCGGAAGCAAACCCCATCCGACTTAAACGGTAGTTTAATTCTTGAGATGCTAAACCGGAACTACCTAATCCATAAATGAAAATCCGATTAGCTTCTTCGATTAATGATAGAACACGTGAAAAGGATTCTTTTCCAGATAAAGACTGTATATCTTGAAACATTTCTTTATATTGATTCTGTAATGTTTCGTCAATGTCATCGCTTTTTGCTGCATGATTTTGCCTAGCAAGCTTTAATTTGAGTTCTACAAAATTACGACAAGATACTTTTTTAGCAAATCTTGTAATTGACGCAACAGAAACTCCTGTTTTACTAGCAATATCTTTAATATGGCTATGGGACGCTTCATCTGGTGATGCTAAGAGGTAATCTGCAATTTGCCTTTCTTTATCTGAAAAGGAAGAGTATCTAGATTGAATATCCTCTAATAGTGAAGACACTTATAGCTCCTTTCTCCTTCGAAAAACAGCGTTATCCCTTTTTTATGACTTCAATAAATCGAGCGGTTATTTGCTGTGGTCTTGAAATGGCACCACCGACAACAACTGAATATGCTCCTAAATCCAATACCTGCTTAGCCATTTCTGGTGTGATAATATTACCTTCTGCAATGACAGGAATGGAAACGGATTGAAGGACTTTTTTTATAAAGTGAAACTCATTATCATATAGTTTACAACCTTTTGTTTCATTTGTGTATCCATATAGAGTAGTTGAGACACAGTCGAATCCAAGTTTTTCAGCATTCACAGCATCTTCAATCGTAGAAATATCAGCCATCAATTGAACATGTGGTCCCTTTTTTCTTATATATGAAACCAATTCTTCTAGTGTTTCTCCCTGCGGTCGTTTCCGGAGAGTTGCATCAAGTGCAATCATCTCACAACCAGTTTCTAGTAAAAGATTTGCCTCGCGCTTTGTTGCAGTAATAAACACATCGCTATCGGAATAATCCTGTTTAATAATACCGATGACAGGTAACTTTACCTCTTGTTTTATCGCAATGATATCTTCCTTCGAGTTAGCACGAATCCCAGCAGCACCGCCTTGCTGTGCTGCTAACGCCATTTTTGCCATAATAAATGAGCTATGAAGTGGTTCGTCTGGAAGTGCTTGGCAAGAAGCAACAAGCCCTTTTTTTATGGTTTCTAACATCAATTATTCGCCTACCATTTCTTCTATTTCATTTTTAATTATAGTTACATCAGGTCCATAAATAACTTGAATTCCTTTTCCCTTTGAAAGAACTCCTTTTGCCCCTGTTTTCTTCAGCATGTTTTCATCAACAGCTGTTTCATTTTTTACCGTTACACGTAAGCGAGTAGCGCAGCAATCAACATTTTCTAAATTCTCTTTCCCGCCTAATGCTTCTACAATCACTTGTGCACGTTCACTTTTATTATTGATAGATACTACTGCTTCACCTTCTTCTTCACGACCAGGTGTTTTAAAGTTGAATTTTTTAATAAAGAAAGTAAAAGTGAAGAAGTAAAGGAAGAGCCAAATGATACCAACTACAGGTACGAGTACCCAATTAGTTTTCGCATTTCCTTGTAATATTCCGAATAAAATAAAATCAATGAAGCCTCCAGAGAAAGTTTGACCAATCGTAATATGAAGAATATGTGCAATCATAAATGCCAATCCATCAAAAAATGCATGTAATACATAAAGAAATGGTGCGACAAATAGGAAAGAAAATTCAAGTGGTTCGGTAATTCCTGTAAGGAAAGAGGTCAAGGCCGCTGAACCCATTAAACCTGCCACAATCTTTTTCTTTTCGGGTTTTGCTGTGCGATAAATTGCATAGGCTGCACCCACTAATCCAAACATCATTGTAATAAAACGTCCAGACATAAAACGGGATGTTCCAATGTAAAATTCTTTTGTATCTGGATCTGCTAATTGAGCAAAGAAAATTCGCTGTGTTCCTTCAATGAGATGACCATCTACTACGAGTGATCCCCCAAGACTTGTTGTCCAAAATGGCATATAAAAAATATGATGTAAGCCAAAAGGCCCTAATAAACGAAGGACAAAGCCATAAATAAATGTTCCTATATAGCCAGTTGCTTCGACTAAACCACCCATTTTAAAAATTCCGCTTTGAATAAATGGCCATACAATAAATAGAACAACACCTAGAATAATTGCAGCAAACGACGAAATAATTGGTACAAATCGTGAACCACTAAAGAAGCCTAAGAATGGTGGTAGCTGGGTTTTATTAAAGCGATTATGAAGCCATGCAGCTACAATACCGACTACAACTCCCCCAAACACACCCGTTTCTAATGACTGGATACCAAGGACCATTCCTTGTCCAGCTGCTGCAGGATTCTCAATATTAATTTTTCCTGTAATTGTAAGAAGTGCAGACATTGTCGCATTCATTACTAAAAAGGCAAGGACTCCAGCTAAACCCGCTGTACCTTTATCAGATTTTGCTAATCCTACCGCAAGTCCAACAGCAAAAAGTAAAGCAAGATTTGCAAATACAATGTTTCCAGCACTAGACATAATCGTAAATACACCTTGAAGCCATGATACATCTAAAAATGGATAGGCTTTAATTGTATTAGGATTGGATAGTGCTCCTCCAATTCCTAGTAAAAGGCCGGCTGCTGGTAATACAGCAATCGGTAACATAAATGATTTACCAAATTGTTGCGCCTTTTCAAAGAAACTATTCATCATGTTACCTCATCGGATGAAAATTATTTACATACACAGTATAAAGTATTACAATATAAAAAATCAACAAAATAATAAACGCTTTCATAATTATAAGAATTCGTAGGAGGGATAATGATGTTTAAATCTTTATTTAAAAAAGTGAATCAATCTATTATATTAAATGCGCCACTAGAAGGAACCTTTGTTTTATTAGAGGAAGTTCCAGATCAAGTATTTTCTGAAAAAATGATGGGCGATGGTGTTGCAATTTTACCTCAAAATAATCGATTGGTATCACCGATAGACGGTGAAGTGGTTGACGTTTTTCCGACAAAGCATGCGATTTCTCTTCGCTCAAATGAAGGTGCAGAGCTATTAATCCATATGGGCTTAGAAACCGTAAATCTAAAAGGTGAAGGTTTTGAAATAAACGTAAAAAATGGGGATAAAATAAGTAAGGGAACTCAGCTAGGTATATTTGATATAGAAAAAATAAAAAAACTAGGCTATGAAGTAATTACACCAATCATTCTGCTTAATGGCGATCACTATGAAATCAGTCACCGAATTCAACAAGGTAAAACAGTGAATCATTCTGATTTAATTATGGAGCTTCGTAAAAAAGGCTAAACGGAATGGAAGCAGAATTTTAGTTGTAGTAACCTAAAATGGGGAACGTGGTAATAACTATAAGATACTAGGCAAATATACATGGAATATTGATATTAAGCATTTCCTCCATAAAGCAATGGGGGATAATTTCCCCTTTTTATTTATGTTTGGCTTGTGATGCTTTGAATCGCAAGAATGTTAGGAGGAATCTCCTGTTTTCAAAAAAGTGTCATTCTATTCATTTCATTTATCGAATATTAATGTTAAATTTTGAATAGTCAAACAAAAGGAGGAGGAATATAATGAAAAAAATCATCCGAGTCACATCCCTTGTAGCTGCATTGTCAATAACAGCCGTGATGCCCTTTTCTGGAGGACTGTTTCAGGAAAACGCATTTGCTGCTCAGGACAAAAGCGAATTCACCCCATATTATGGAAATGGTCCAAGCTATATTCAGCCCGAAAACATTGCCCACCTTTTTCCATCACCCCATGCACAATTCACAACTCCTGGCTTTGGAAAGGGAAAGATTGCTTTTACAAGTCAGGAAGAAATGATGTCATTCATTAAAAAATTATCTAATAAAAATAAAAATGTTCACTTAAAGATTCTTGGTCAATCTTTAGAAGGAAGGGATATCCCACTTCTTTTATTTACAAAAGATAACCCGGAAAAAATAAAGAGTAATAAAAAGAAACCATTGATCTGGATACAAGGACAAATTCATGGAAATGAGCCTGCTGCTGGAGAATCTACCCTTGTAATGGCTCAAATGATAGCAGAAGGAAAGCTAGGAGATGTGCTTGATCAAGTGAATATCGCCATCGTTCCGCGTGTAAATCCAGATGGTTCGTATAATTTTAAACGATACATTGCTACGAACCTTGATGCCAATCGTGATTATATAAAAGTGGAATATCCAGAGGTTCAATTAATTAATCAAGCTGTGAATGAGTATCAGCCAGAAGTCGTACTAGATACCCACGAATATACAGTGAACTCGTCTTTATTAAAGAAATATGGGGATAAGGGTTCGATTGCTTCCTATGATCTGCTCATTTCTCCTGCTAAGAACCTAAATATTCCAGAGCAGCTACGTAAAGCATCTGAGGACTTGCTCCTTCCTGAGGTTCAAAAGGTACTTGATAAAGAAAAACTAACCCATCATGACTATTACACATTAGGTACCAATGATTCCGGAAAATTAGTTGCAACTGAAGGAAGTACAGAAGCGAGAATTGGTAGAAATGCTCTAGGATTAAAGAACACACTCACATATTTAATTGAGACACGTGGCATCAATATTGGACGTGAGAACTTTGAACGACGCGTCTATGCACAAACTATTGCTCAAACCAATTTTATTAAATCTACAGCAAAACATGCTGATCAAATTAAAAAATTGGTAAGTACTGCAAGACAAGAAATCGTTGCAAAAGGAAAACAAATCAATGATAATGACAAGATTGTCATTACAAGCGAAAACAAATTGATACCCGATCAATTACTTGAAGTAATCGATCTTGCGAAAAGTGAAAGGACAGCTATACCGATTGATTGGAAGGATTCCAATGAAGCCTATGCGACCCTTGAAAGAGAGCGTCCTACAGCCTATATCATGCCGCCAGCCTACCATGATATTGCGCGTAAACTTGAAATTTTAGGAGTGAAAGTAGAAAAATTAAATAAACCTATGAAACTTCAAATTGAAGGCTTCAAAGTGATTGATAATAAAGTTTCAACAACTCTAGAAAATGGTCACTATACAAATCAAGTAAAAACAGAAGTTACAACAAAAGAACAAACCTTCCCTAAAGGAAGCTATGTTTTCAACATGTCTCAAGCAAATGCAAACGTCATTGCCATTGCCCTTGAACCAGAATCCATCGACAGCTACGTCACCTTCAACTTCATCCCTGTTGAGAAGGGGGACGAAATTCCAATATATCGTTATATGAAGGAAGGAAAGCTACCAACGAAATAGTTGCGAAACACCATTTATGCATTTTCTTATGGGTATGCATGAATGGTGTTTTTAATGTTGAGGGTTAAGCTTTTATAAACTTTTCAACTGCAAAGGAGCTCATTCCAAGGGCAGTAGAATATTTATATTGATTGGAAATAACTAATTGTAAATCGTTCTGTTGAAACGATAGTGTATGATTTTTAATGGTATGATAAATGGGGTGTTCAATCCATTTTTTGGCTTTGGCTAATCGATTTCCAATAATGATCATTTCAGGGTTAAATGTATTAATAATATTATTCATCCCGAAACCAAGATAATTGCCTATTCTCTCAAATAATTTAAGCACATCCTCATCATCTGCAGCAGCTAAATTGATTAAAGATTCTAGTGTGGCATCCTTTTGTTTTGCATTATTAAGCAAGGCATATTCAGAAGCATATGCTTCCCAGCACCCATTACTACCACATCTGCATAGCTTGCCATTTACTTCAATAATCATATGTCCCATTTCTCCAGAATAACCATTTTTTCCTCGATAAAGCTCACCATTGAGGATGATACCTACTCCAATTCCAATTCCTGCGCTAACATAAATCATATTTTGGGAATTTTGTCCCTCTCCAAAACATTTTTCTCCGTAAGCTCCAGCGTTTGCTTCATTTTCTACGATAACGGGAAGGTTAAATTCATTCTCAAATGCTTCTTTAAAGGAAACATTCTTCCATCCTAAATTTGGAGCAAGTAAAACCGTACCTTGTTTATCAACAATACCTGGAACCCCTATTCCAATTCCAATTATTCCATATCTACTTTCTGGAGTTTGTTCTTTTAAAGAAAAAATCATCTTTTTCACAAGCTCCAATACAACTGAAAAGTCAGTATCATGAATGAATAGACTTTTTTCATAAATAATCGTTCCATTTAAATCGGTTAAAACACCTAGAATAAAATTCACACCAATATCAATACCTATTGAATATCCTGTTGCTTTATTAAAGTGGAGAATGACAGGCCTACGTCCCCCACTTGATTCCCCAGGGCCAGATTCATAGATTAACTCTTCCATTAATAATTCATTTACAAGGGAGGAAACTGTTGCTTTATTTAGTCCTGTTCTTTGTGCGATATCTGCCCTAGACAATGGTTCCTGCTCCATAATCATTTGCAAAACAATCGATTTATTGTTTCTTTTAACAACTCGTTGATTCCAAGTGGATTGTGACATGGTTTCGTCTCCTTAATGTGCTAAGTGGATTTATTCTAACATAAATATAGTTTATTCGATATCCAAAGTTTTTCTGATAATAGAAAATTAATCAAGAAAATATAAGTAATAATTATATAAAAATTAGTTTGTTTAATAGACAAACTAACTAGCGATTGTTATAATTATTCGTAATATTTAGTCTATTATCTATCTTTAGCAAACATTATTAAGACTTAATTCATTTTGATTGGAGGAAACCACATATGACGTATTTTTCGAATGTAGATCAGATTCAATATGAAGGTGCCACTTCAAAAAGTCCTTTAGCTTTTAAATATTATAATCCACAAGAAATCATTGGCGGAAAAACGATGGAAGAGATATTGCGCTTTTCAGTAGCATATTGGCACACTTTTACAGCAGATGGTTCCGATCCCTTTGGTGTTGGAACAGCAATACGTCCATGGAATCATCTAACAGGCATGGATTTAGCAAAGGCACGGGTGGAGGCTGCTTTTGAATTTTTTGAAAAAATAAATTCCCCATTCTTCTGTTTCCATGATGTTGATATTGCTCCAGAAGGACGAACATTAAAAGAAACAAATGAAAATCTAGATGTGATCGTTAATATGTTGAAGGAATATATGAAAACAAGTAAAACAAAATTACTATGGAATACGGCTAATATGTTCACTCACCCAAGATATACACATGGGGCCGCTACATCTTGTAATGCTGATGTTTTTGCCTATTCAGCTGCTAAGGTAAAAAAAGGTTTAGAAGTAGCGCAAGAGCTCGGTGCTGAAAACTATGTATTCTGGGGTGGACGTGAAGGCTACGAAACGCTGTTAAATACAGATATGAGGCTTGAACAAGATAACTTAGCCCGCTTTTTCCATATGGCAGTTGATTATGCAAAGGAAATTGGCTTTGTTGGGCAATTTTTGATTGAACCAAAACCAAAAGAACCAACAAAGCATCAATATGATTTTGATGTGGCAACGGGTCTAGCATTTTTGCAAAAATATGACTTACAAGATTATTTTAAGTTTAATATTGAAGCAAATCATGCTACACTTGCTGGTCATACGTTCGAGCATGAACTAAGGGTCGCAAGAATCAATGGAATGCTTGGATCAGTGGATGCAAACCAAGGAGATCCACTTCTAGGATGGGACACAGATGAATTTCCAACAGACCTGTATTCTACAACATTAGCTATGTATGAAATTTTAAAAAATGGTGGATTAGGAAAAGGTGGATTAAACTTTGACGCGAAGGTAAGAAGAGGATCCTTTGAGCCAGATGATCTGTTCCATGCCCACATTGCTGGGATGGATAGCTTTGCCATCGGGCTAAAAGTCGCAAATCAATTGATTTCAGATAAAGTTTTAGATGATTTGATTAGTGACCGATATAGCAGCTATACCTATGGTATTGGCCTGGAGATAGTAGAAGGTAAAACAAACTTTCGTCAGTTAGAGGAATATGCATTAAAATTATCGGAACTCAAAAATCAATCCGGTCGTACCGAACGTATAAAAGCATTAATTAATCAATATTTGTTAGAAACACTCTCACTATCTAAAAAAATAAATGTTTAAAGGCAATGTGCTGGAAGTTTATTTGTCCAGCACATTTTTATAGAAAGGGTGACTTGATGTTGAAATATGTAATTGGAATTGATTTAGGGACAAGTGCTGTGAAAATATTACTAGTTAATCATACAGGTGAAGTGTGTGATGAAGTGTCCAAATCCTATCCTTTAATACAGCCTAAATCAGGATATAGTGAACAAAATCCCGAAGAATGGGTCGAAAAAACATTAGAAGGATTATCAGAGCTTATTCAAAAATTCCAAGGTGACATCAAAGACATTGAGGGTATTAGTTTTTCCGGGCAAATGCATGGACTTGTTTTATTAGATCAGGAACATCATATTCTAAGAAATGCAATTTTGTGGAATGATACTAGGACGACCAAGCAATGTCAAGAAATCTATGAAATTGTTGGAAAACAGCGTCTATTAGAAATTACTAAGAATCCCGCATTAGAGGGGTTTACATTACCTAAAATTCTTTGGGTAAAAGAAAATGAGCCTGATACATTTGCCAAGACTCATGTATTTGTGCTACCTAAGGATTATTTACGATATCGTATGACCGGCAAGATCCATACGGAATATTCGGATGCAGCAGGAACTTTGCTTTTAAATGTTAGTAAGCGAGAATGGAGTCCAGAACTTCTCGAAATATTTAATTTGCCTCCCGGTTTCTGCCCACCAATAGTAGAGTCACATGAATGTGTTGGCCTTATCTCCGATGAATGGGCAAGACTAACTGGATTATCCCCATCTACTAAGGTTTTCGCGGGTGGAGCAGATAATGCTTGCGGGGCCATTGGGGCAGGGATTTTATCAGAAGGAAAGACATTATGCAGTATTGGGACATCTGGTGTGGTGTTATCTTATGAAAGTCGTAATGACCAGGATTTTGGAGGCAAGGTTCACTATTTTAACCATGGAGAAGAAAATTCATTTTATACAATGGGAGTTACTTTAGCCGCAGGATATAGTTTAAGCTGGTTTAAAAAAACATTTGCAGATGGGGCAGGTTTTGAAGAACTTTTACATGGTGTAGAAGAGATACCAGTGGGTTCAAATGGTCTACTTTTTACACCTTATTTAGTCGGTGAGCGGACACCACATGCAGATTCAATGATTCGTGGAAGCTTCATCGGGATCGATGCTTCCCATGAAAGTAAGCACTTTGTTCGTTCCGTTCTTGAAGGAATAACCTTCTCTTTAAATGAATCCATTGAGATATTTAAGAATAGTGGAAAGATCATTGATACCATCGTATCTATCGGCGGAGGTGCCAAAAATGATGTATGGTTACAAATGCAAGCTGATATTTTTAATACAAAAATTGTAAAATTAACAAGTGAACAAGGACCAGGAATGGGGGCAGCAATGCTAGCGGCATATGGCTGTGGATGGTTTCCATCACTGAAAGCATGCAGTGAGGTATTCATTGAAACTGCAAAGACGTATCTTCCTAATAATGAAAATGTGGAAGCATATAAAAATTTATTTATTCTTTATAAAAAAATATATTCACAAACGAAGATTCTAAATGAACAGCTATATGAATTTAGAAGGTAATTAATATGCATGGAGGTAGTTTAATTCATGAGGCTACTCACTCTAAAAGAATAATCGCCATTACCTTCAATGATGGACCGAATCCAATTTATCTCCCCCAACTAGTATAAATATTTTCAAAGGTGAATTGATAACCGCAAATAAAGTGAATGAATAGATGTTTGGCTATAATAAAGGGCTACGGCTAGACTCATTATTATGTATGCTTATTTCATTAATATAGGCTACTTATAATTAATCTAGGTATTATGCATTGATATTTCGTATTCCGTAACATAAGATTAAAAGGAATAAAATCAATGTCAAGAAGGTTTTAACATGGAAAAACAATTAAATAGTAAGAATAAATCGATTCAACTCTTATATTCATTTGTTGTAGCGGCATTAGGCGGGTTAGTATTTAACTATATTCATATGCCGATACCTTGGCTCCTAGGTCCCATGGTGGTGATTTTCCTTCTATCAAGGACAGGGAAGTTCACTCCTTATTGGCCAGTACATATCCGGAATATAGGCTTAATTATTGTTGGATATACGATTGGACTTTCATTTACAAAGGATGCATTAATCCAAATTATTCATCAATCACCATCCATGCTTCTAATGACCGTTTTAATCGTATCATTTAGTGCGTTATTTGCTCTACTTATTTCAAAGTTAACTAAGATTGATTATCCAACTATTTTAGCAGGTAGTATCCCAGGTGGATTATCCCAGATGATTACGTTAGGCGAGGAAATGAAAGGAATTGATTTAACGATAGTAACGTTTCTCCAGGTAACTAGGTTAATGATGATTATTTTTGTTGTCCCGCTTCTAGTAATCAGCCCTATGTTTTCTGGAGGAGAGGTTTTTCATTTAACTGGATCATTAACGAAAATCAAACCACAATGGGCTGAACTTTTTCCGAATATCATTATTTTCACCATTGTTTGCGTGATTTTCGCTATTATAGGCAAGAAAATTAAATTGCCAACCGCTTACATGCTTGGACCAATTATTGGTACAGCCATACTAAATATTGGAGGGTTACATGGACCAAGTCTTCCATCAACGATAGTAGACATATCGCAATTTTTTATGGGAGGATATATTGGGACATTGATGAAGCCAGAACAATTAACAAATAAAGTGAAAATCATCATTTTCTCCTTGATCAGTGGATCTGTTCTCATACTAGCTTCAATCGGTCTAAGTTTCTTTTTGGCAAACCTACATCCGATTTCTCCAATTACTGCATTCCTAAGTTCAGCACCAGGTGGAATGGATCAAATGGGGATCATTGCTCATGAAGTTCATGCAGATTTGTCAATTGTAACTGGTTATCAATTATTCCGGATCTTATTTATTTTCTTTGCTGTCCCTCCATTGTTAAAATGGCTATTAACCTATTATTATCGGAAGAAGATGAATAGTGATTGATAGGCTAAGACTACTTATCGGTTTGCTTATGAAATCTATCAATCCTTTACTAGATTAAGAAGGAATTCACTAAATCAAATTTGAAGTGTAAATATGTAAGTATCATCTATTGTAGCGATTAAAGGATTCAGAGCAGACTCTGAATCTTTTTTTGTAGTATTTTGTCATACTTTATTAATTATTGAAAGGCTGTGTTGGTAGTTTATAAAATTAATAATAGTCAATATATTGAAAAGGGTTACAAGAAAATCATTGACAATTGAAAACAATCAGAGTTATATTTTATTCAAGAGGTGGTAACCAGTTCAAAAGCTTATAAGGAGTCGAAATGAGTGCTTAGTAGTGAAAGTAAAGTCCCGTTATATTATCAACTAGTTGATTTATTAGGGAAGCAGATTAAGGAAAGTATGAAACCACATGATCAAATGTTGTCGGAGAGGGAAATTTCGACAAAATATAATGTGAGTCGAACGACGGTTAGATTGGCAATGGCTGAGCTGGAAAAGATGGGTTATATCTATAAAAAGCATGGTAAAGGAACCTTTGTTGCTACCCTTGGTGAAAATAAGCAAAATCTAATGGAAAGCTATAGTTTTACCGATCATATGAGGAAAATTGGGAGGGTTCCAAAGACTGACGTACTTTCCTATGATGTAATTGAAGCCAATGAATATCTCGCCAAGCATATCGGTTTAACGATTGGGGAGGATGTTTTCAAGATTATTCGTTTAAGACTTGCAGATGAGATTCCGATGATGGTTGAAACTAGTTATATCCCTTTTAAAAAGTTTTCGAGTTTAACAGAAGAATTAGTAAAGATAAAACCTTTATATGAAATTTTTAAAGAGGATTTTGGAGAAGTCGTGAAAGCAGCTGATGAGGAATTCTCGGCAAGTATAGTCCCACTTAAAGAGGCACAGATTCTACAAGTACCAACAGATTCTGCTTGCTTGCGTTTAGTGCGCACCACATATAATACTGCAAATCAAGTGATTGAATTTACACTAAGTATTGCAAGAAGTGATCAATTTATTTACAAAATTAGACATATTAGATAAGAAATTAAGGAGTTGAACAGCATGATTGGAATCATATTAAGTGGACATGGTCATTTTGCATCGGGTTTATATTCATCCATCAAATTAATTGCGGGTGAACAAGAGAATTTTGAAATCATTGATTATGAGGAAGGCATGTCCGCAGATACTTTAGCAACTAGGCTTGAGGGAGCGATCCAAAACTTATCATCCTTAAAGGATATTGTTGTTTTTACTGATATTGCAGGGGGAACACCTTTCAATGAATCTGCTAAACTATCAGTTGTACATGGAAATGTAAGGGTTTTATCAGGAACAAATGCTCCACTACTTCTAGATAGCTGTTTCAAAAGAAATGTATCAATCGATGAATTTATGGAAGAAATTATGCAATCTGGAAAAGAAGGTATGAAGGTTTTTAAAGTAAAATAATTTTTTTTAATATTAACTGGTAGTAACGTCATATCCAGCGTTAAGAAAGGGGATTAATATGTTTCATTTATCTGAACAGGAACTGGAACGATTAGGGGCAAAAATAACAAGTAATGAAATTAAGCAGCAACCTATGTTATGGAAAGAAACATTAGAAATTTATTTGAAGGAAAAGGAAAATATTGATCAATTTTTAGATCAGCTTCGTGCACTTGGAAGAGTAAGAGTGATCTTCACTGGTGCGGGCACATCCGCTTATGTAGGCGATACTCTATTAACCTATTTAAAAAATAAAGTGGATGAAAATCACTTTTCACTAGAAAGTATTCCAACAACGGATATCGTCTCAAATCCTTATGATTCATATAAAAAGGATGCTCCAACCTTACTTGTCTCATTCGCGAGAAGTGGAAATAGTCCAGAGAGTATTGCAGCAGTAGAGTTAGGGAAACAATTGGTTGATCAATTTTATCAACTAAATATCACATGTGCAGAAACAGGAAAATTAGCACAGCAAACAAAGGGAAACCATTCGTTTTTATTATTAATGCCTCCTAAATCAAATGATCAAGGCTTTGCGATGACCGGAAGCTTTACATGTATGATGTTAAGCACATTATTAATTTTTGATCGACACAGTGTAGAACAAAAGCAAGCATTTGTCGAACAAATGATTGAGATGGGCAACCATGTCATAAAAAATGAAGATAAAATTCAAAACATTATAAATAGGGACTTTAATCGTATTGTTTATTTAGGTTCTGGCAGCTTAGCTGGATTAACTAGAGAAGCGCAATTAAAGGTTTTAGAATTAACAGCTGGACAATATGTGACCAACTTTGATTCATCTCTAGGTTTCCGCCATGGTCCTAAATCATTTGTGAATGAACATACTGCAGTTTTTGTTTTCACATCAAATGATGAATATACAAGGAAATATGATTTAGATATTTTAGAAGAAATTAAGAGAGATGGGATTACTGATGTCATTGTCAGTATTTCAGTTGATCAAGAAACAAATTACTCAGGTGAATGCTTCGCGTTTTCCGATGGAAAAGACTTGGATGATATCTATTTAGCATTTCCTTATATAATGTTCGCTCAAACCGTTTCGATTATAGCTTCATTAAAAGTTGGTAATACACCTGATACTCCTTCGGCAACTGGAACCGTTAACCGAGTAGTAAAAGGTGTTACGATTCATGACTATCAAGGATAATCTGTTTTTTCTTCATTTCAAAAATAATAAAAAGAAAGTGGGAATAATCAATGAGTACACCCAATATTTTAGCCACACGAATTGACAATCGCTTAGTTCACGGACAGGTAGGGGTTACGTGGACAAATACACTAGGAGCAAATCTTGTCGTTGTTGCGAATGACGAGGTTTCTACAGATACAGTACAACAAAGCTTAATGGAAATGGTGTTGCCAGATACTGTTCAAGCTCGTTTCTTTACGATTGAAAAAACAATCAAAATTATTGGTAAAGCTGCACCTCACCAAAAAATCTTATTAGTTATCAAAACTCCGCAGGACGCTTTAAAGCTTGTTAAAGGTGGAGTGCCAATTAAAGAAATTAATGTTGGTAATATGCATTTTGCTGAAGGGAAGAAACAGCTATCTGCAACTGTTTCAGTGGACCAAGATGATATCGATACATTTAAAGAACTAGATAAGTTGGGAATTAAATTAGATGTTCGTGGAATTCCAAGTGAACGTGGAAGAGATATGATGGATCTTTTGAAGAATGCATAATCTTGATAAATACTGGGGGAAAGAACCATGTTAATTCAAGCCTTGTTAATAGGGATATGGGCAGGTATTGCAGGGATTGATCTGTATAATGGATTGACTCATATTCATCGGCCTATTTTTACAGGTTTAGTGGTTGGTTTAATTTTAGGAGATTGGCAAACAGGTTTAATGGCAGGGGCAACACTCGAATTAGTTTGGGCTGGAATGGTACCGCTCGCAGGTGCACAGCCGCCGAATGTAGTTATTGGTGGGATTATTGGAACGGCTTTTGCGATTTTAGCACATCAAGAAGCTAGTATTGCTGTTGGGGTCGCCGTACCTTTTGCAGTTGCCGTACAAGGATTAATTACTTTGCTATTTACTGCTTATTCACCAATCATGCACAAAATGGATCAGTTGGCAATAGAGGGGAATACGAAGGGGATCGATCGACTCAATTACTTAGGTCCCGTTATTCTATTTGTTTTTTACTTCATTATTTCCTTTTTACCAATTTATTTTGGGGCAGATCAAGCAGAGGCAGTTGTTAACGCATTACCGAAATGGTTGATTAATGGGTTAAGTGTTGCTGGAGGAATTATGCCAGCTGTTGGTTTCGCAATGTTATTAAAAATTATGTGGAAAGTTTCTTACGCTCCATTTTTTGCAATCGGGTTTATTATTGCAGCATATTTAAAACTACCAATTTTAGCAATAGCAGTTATTGGTATAGCAATTGCTGCATATGACTTCTTTATTTCAAGTGGAAAATCGGATGACTCTGATAAAGGGAGTTCAGCACCTATAAAAGAAGACTTGGAGGAGGATTATAGCAATGGCATCTAAACAAGAAATTAATCGAGAGTTACTAATCCAAAATGAATATCATGATCCTACCGTCGAAAAAGTCTTAACGAAGAAAGATCTCAATAAAATGGCATGGCGTTCATTATTTCTACAAGCTTCCTTTAACTATGAACGGATGCAAGGTGGAGGCTGGACATATAGCTTAATTCCTGGCCTTAAAAAGATACATAAAAATAAGGATGATTTAAAGTCTTCACTATTGGACCATTTGCAATTTTTTAATACCCATCCATTTTTAGTGACTTTTGTTCAAGGGGTCATTTTAGCGATGGAAGAAAATAAGGAACGCCGTGATACAATTCGCGGAATTAAGATCGCCATGATGGGGCCACTTGGAGGGATCGGGGATGCGTTATTCTGGTTAACATTGCTTCCAATTACCGCCGGTATTGGTGCTTCTTTAGCCGCAGATGGCAATCTACTAGGACCATTATTGTTTATCATTGCCTTTAATATTGTTCACTTCGGCCTTGTATTTGGTTTAATGCATTACGGATACAATACAGGAAAGAAAGCGATTGTGAAATTGAAAGAAAGCACGAAGAAAATTTCACGTGCAGCATCAATCGTCGGATTGACGGTAATAGGGGCCTTGGTGGCAACCTATATTAATTTCAAATTAGGGGTCACCATCCATGCCGGAGATATTAAAGTAGCCTTGCAGGAAGGCGTACTAGATAAAATTATGCCTCAATTATTACCTTTGCTTTATACCTTCTTCTGTTATTGGATGTTGAAAAAAGGAAAATCACCGTTAACTTTAATCGCTGTAACCGTCGTTATTGGTCTAGTAGGAAGCTTTTTCAAACTATTCTAACTGGAGTTATAAAAGGAAAAGATGATAGGTCTTTTCCTTTTTACAAGGTGAGATGTCACTGTTGCTAAAGCGCCCGAGATGTGGAAAGCGCGGGTTTAGGGTAACTAAAGAGGAAGTAAGGTTACTTAAATAGAGGAAACTAAGTGTTTAGGGTAACAAAAGTGAGCGAAAGGTTACTTAAAAAGAGGAAACCAGGTGTGTAGGGTAACTAAAGCGCGGGAAAGGTTACTTAAAAAGAGGAAACCAGGTGTGTAGGGTAACTAAAGCGAGCGAATAGTTACTTAAATAGAGGAAACGAAGTGTGTAGGATAACCAAAGTGAGCGAAAGGTTACTTAAAAAGAGGAAACCAGGTGTGTAGGGTAACTAAAGCGAGCGGAAGGTTACTTAAATAGAGGAAACGAAGTGTGTAGGGTAACTAAAGCGAGGGAAAGGTTACTTAAATAGAAGAAACCAGGTGTGTAGGGTAACTAAAGCGAGGGAAAGGTTACTTAAATAGAGGAAACCAGTTGTGTAGGGTAACCAAAGCGAGCGAAAGGTTACTTAAATAGAGGAAACCAGGTGTGTAGGGTAACTAAAGCGAGCGAAAGGTTACTTAAATAGAGGAAACGAAGTGATTAGGGTAACTAAAGCGAGTGAAAGGTTACTTAAATAGAGGAAACCAGGTGTGTAGGGTAACCAAAGCGAGTGCATAATTCCCCAGTACGAGAAAAAACAATAAAGCGGTAATCAAATCATAAAGAAGAATGCTTTTTAGTTTTTAAAGAATGAAAGAAGGCTTAAAAATGAAAAGCTATATTCATGCAGATCAATTCTTTTTAAAGGATTCTGTTGAAGGCGAAGGCTATTTAGAGATTATTGATGGAAGGTTTGGAAGCTATCAAAAAACACCACCAAATGATCCATCTCAAATCATAGATTATAAAGGAAAATGGATTGCGCCAGGTTTAGTAGATACACATATTCATGGATTACTAAACCATGATGTCATGGACAATGATTTTGCAGGTATTAAGGCGATATCGGAAGGTCTTTTAGCTTGTGGAGTTACTTCTTTTTTACCCACTACGTTGACCGCTCCAATTGAGCTCATTAACCAAGTAGTTGAAACAATAGGAAAACATTATCAAAAGGTGACAGGTGCAAAAATTCAAGGGATTTATTTAGAAGGCCCTTTTTTTACCGAAGAACATAAAGGGGCACAAAATCCTAACTATTTCTCTGATCCTGATATAGAAGTTTTTGGAAAGTGGCAACAGCTATCTGGAGGACTTATAAAAAAAATAGCCTTAGCTCCTGAGAGAGAAGGAGTGGCCGAATTTGTTAAAAAAGTGACGGAACAAGGAGTGGTCGTTGCCTTAGGTCATAGTAGCGCCACCTATGAACAGGCGAAAGAGATTGTAGAAAACGGCGCTTCTGTCTTTGTTCATACCTATAACGGAATGAGCCCTTTGAAGTCTCGCGAGCTTGGAATGGTTGGAGCGGCCATGACTTTGGAAAAAGTATTTGCTGAATTAATCTGTGATGGCCATCATGTCCATCCTTTAGCGGCAAAAATACTAATGGATGTTCGGGGCCGTGATCGTGTAGCAATGATTACCGATTGTATGCGTGCCGGAGCGATGCAAGATGGAAACTATAAATTAGGAGAATTCCCTGTAATTGTGAAAAACGGTACAGCAACTTTAGAGAGTGGTAGCCTAGCAGGAAGTATTTTAAAACTTAATGAGGCGATTCGTAATGTAGTGGAATGGGGAATTGCTACACCAGAGAAAGCGATAAAAATGGCTTCGTTTGTTCCCGCGGTCAGCTGCCATATAGATGATCAATGTGGCTCGATACTTCCAGGTAGGGAAGCAGATTTTATTGTTTTAAATAAAAATATGGAACTAGAAGCTACCTATATAAATGGTGTATGCAAATACCAAATATAAAAGACAAAAAGGGAGTCATTCAATGATAGTTAGTGTGACGATGAACCCGTCTGTAGATATTTCATATAAATTAGAAGATTTTAAGCTAAATGATATTAACCGTGTTTCAACTGTCATGAAAACAGCCGGTGGCAAAGGGTTGAATGTTGCTAGGGTCATTCATTTATTGCATTCCCCTGTAGTCGCTACAGGAATATTAGGTGGAACGATTGGTTCATTCATTGAAAATCAATTAGATCAGGATGGGATCGATCATAATTTTTTAAAAACAGATCAAGAATCTAGAAACTGTATAGCGATCCTTCACGAGGGGAATCAAACGGAAATTTTAGAAGCGGGACCACAATTTTCTCGTAATGAAGGTGATGATTTTCTAAACCATTATCAACAATTGTTAGAGAAGGCAGAGGTTGTAACAATTTCAGGTAGTTTGCCAAAAGGGTTAGATGCATCCATTTATTGCGAAATGATTCGAATAGCAGAGACGAAACAAATTCCTGTCATTCTCGATTGTTCTGGTGGGGTATTAAAGGATGTATTGCAATTTCAAGAAGCTAGGCCATTTGCGATTAAGCCTAATATCGATGAGTTGAATCAATTATTAGAAATAAAGATAACGGCTGGAGATCAACTGAAAAAGGCCCTCGAGCATCCGTTATTTGCGAGGATCCAATGGATTGTCGTTTCAATGGGAGCACAAGGAGCTTTCGTAAAGCACAATCAAGAACATTTTTTAGTAAAGATACCTAAGATTAATGTGGTGAATCCTGTCGGTTCTGGGGATTCTGTTGTTGCTGGCTTGGCGGTATCTATTTTACAAAAGAAGTCACGCGAGGAGTTAATGAAAACAGCGATGACAGCAGGGGTTTTAAACACGATGGAATCACAAACAGGCTTCGTCAATAGTGAAAAATTTGATCAAATTTTTAATGAAATTGAAATATGTAAAGTAGATTAAAACCATCAGAGAGGGAGAAACAAAGATGTTAAAATTAACGAAAAATAAAATGGCAGCAATGAAACGATTATCTGATGAAAATGGAATTATCGGCGCATTGGCGATTGATCAACGTGGATCATTAAAGAAAATGATAAGTAATGCCAGCACAAACGGGATTGGGGATCAAGGGATCATCGAATTTAAAAAAGTCGTTAGTCGTGAATTAACGAAATACTCTTCTTCGATTCTATTAGATCCAGAATACGGATTGCCTGCTGCAAAGGAAAGAGATGAACAAGCTGGATTGCTGTTAGCCTATGAGAAAACAGGCTATGATGCAACAAAACCCGGACGTTTGCCAGATCTATTAGAGGAATGGTCAGTTAAAAGATTGAAAGAAGAAGGCGCAGATGCGATTAAATTTTTACTATATTATGATGTAGATGAAGCTAAAGAAATTAATGATTTGAAACATGCATTTGTTGAACGCCTAGGCTCAGAATGTGTAGCGGAAGATATCCCCTTTTTCCTAGAACTTGTTTCATATGATGCGAATATTGAGGATGTTAAAGGTCATGACTACGCGAAAATAAAACCACATAAAGTCAATGATATGATGAAAGAGTTCTCTAAGGAAAGATATCAAGTAGATGTATTGAAGGTAGAAGTACCTGTTAATATGAATTTTGTAGAAGGCTTTACAGAGGGCGAATTCATTTATACGAAGGAACAAGCTGCTCAGTATTTTAAAGAGCAAAGTGAAGCGACACATTTACCATATATTTATTTAAGTGCCGGTGTTAGTGCACAATTATTCCGTCAAACACTAGAATTTGCAGCCCAAGCAGGAGCGGATTTTAACGGAGTCCTATGTGGCCGTGCAACATGGAAAAATGGTGTTGAACCTTTTGCAGAACAAGGTGAAGATGCAGGTGTTGAATGGCTGCAGAATGAAGGGAAAAATAATATTACAGAATTAAATTCTGTGTTGAAAAGAACAGCGAAATCTTGGATGGAGAAAGTGGAAGAAGAATAGTAGAAGTATCTATTTACTAGATCAATATGTGTGGAAAAATAGGTTAATTCATTATGTTTGCGAACATGGGACTCATCTATTTTCAAAAACAGCATCGATTACCTAGTGCTTTTGTGTAAGTAGTGTGCTTAGTGTTCACTAAAATACCGGCATAAGCATAGTAGTTCCCTTCAATGATTAGCATTCAAGTAAATTAATGACCTGATGGAAGTAAAAGGGTGCAGCTAAAGGCTGCACCCTTTGTCTATTTAATTCTTGTCATCATAACTAATCAAATTAGTAAAAATCCGGTAACCCCCAGGAACTTGATCCTGTATTTGGCGATAGAAGACTAAATTCGTATATAAATATGTTCCCTTTCCATACTTAGCCATTAATATGCCACCAGTAAATGGATCTTCATTTGGATCAGCCATACTTACGAAAGTTTCGAATTGATTATCCCATTCCATCGGATAATAGAGGCCACGTTCCTGAATCCAATTGTTCCAATCATTATCAGTTATTTTATTTGGATAATTGAATAAAGGGGAATCTGGTTTAGTCACAGTAACTTTTGCGTTTTCATCGGTAACCCTCCATCTAATTGAAGGATCGCCAATTTTTAATTTAAATGGAGCGGTTTTTAATGGGTCCCATCGATCACCGGGTTTATGGTACTGAACTACTAAATGTCCACCATCCTCGACATATTTAAGAAGTCGGTCATTATGCTTAACTAAATCGTCACGGGACAGGTAAGCACGTATCCCGGTAACAATCGTGTCATATTGATTTAAATCACCCGTTGCAAGATCAGCTTCTGTTAGTTTTGTGATGTCAAATCCAGCATTCAATAAATAATCAGCAACTTTATCAAATCCACTATCGATATAACCTATTTTTAATTTGGTCGGTTTTAATAGTTCAAAGGCAACCCCCTTTACCATAGCCGGATATTGATAATAAAAGGTTCCGATATGATCATAGTTTATTTCCTGTACAGTAGAATCAAATGTTTTGCCATCATAACTAATTTTGGCGGAAAGTTGAAAATCTCCTTCTAAAATCTCCTTAGGTGGTGAGACCTTAAATGTGATTTCTTTTTCTTCTAGTTTTTTCGATAGGCTCACATTAGCAGAACGTGGATGAACATCCCATCCGACAGGAATATTTAAGCGAACGGTTGAAGTTACTTTCCCTTCATGGTAATTTTTTAGCTTTACAGTAACAGGTATTTCATCCTGTATGTCTGCTGTGTTAACGATAATATTTTCAGGAGATAAAGTGGCACTAATATCAGGTAGTACTGCAATCGTTCCTTCTAATTCTTGAACATAGGTGGTTTCGGTTCCATTTTGTTTAAATGTAATCGATGCTTGAATAGCTGGTTCTTTGTATGCATGATATTCTTCAGCATTATTCGGAACATTCACCTCAAAAGCTAAGTTCAACGTTTTGCCAGGGGCGAGCGAATCGGCTTGTTTACTTGAAGTTGTTTTCCAACCTTTCGGAGTAATTAAGGCGATATCAAGATGATTTAGTTTGTTTTCTCCGTTGTTTTTTACCTTTACATTAACCTTTGCTTTTTGTCCTTTTGTTAATATTGTTGAATCAGCAGTTGCCTTAACCTCTAGATTAGAAGAGATAAAACTAACAGTCTCAAGTTGATCGATCTTTATTGAAAGTTTATGAAGTAAATCTAATTGAAGATCTTCCTTCAAATTTGCATTTTTTATTTTCTTTTGTAGTTGCCGGACATCTTTTAGTGTTTTTTGTGTTTTATCAAAAACAGACGCACGACTTGGATAGGATTCGGTAATTGAATTTAAGTTTTGTTGGAGCTTTGCTAATTGGACTTTAAGATCATTTTCATTTGGTGGAAGTATTTGTGCCCATTCTGCAAAGTTATATGGAATACCAGCAAATAAGGAGCTACTATCATTGGCATTTTTAGTTGAGAAGAGGAGTTCTAATTTTACTTGTCTTGGTTCTGCTGGAATATCGGATCCCATACCTTGGCTTTTGTGCATATAGCGTGATTGTTCTCCGAGTTGTGGATAAGTCATTCCATAGATTGGGTCATAATCTCCAATTTCAATAGTTGTGGTGACAGGATCATCTGAACCGGATGGTAAATAAAATTTCTTAATCTGCCATGTGGATAAACCCTCTTTTAATTGATCTGGAAACACCTTTGGATCGGCAGCGTCTTTAAATGCTCTTTCACTCAATATTTCCATCGTTCGGTGGTGCCCGTGTTGGCTATCAACATTTCTAAAAGAAGGCATGACAATATCAGGCTGGTATGTGCGGATAAATCGAATCAGTCGTTCATAGGTCACATCTTCTCCCCAATTTTTTAAGGTTTCTTCAGGAGATTTGGAGAAACCAAAGTCATATATTGCATCAGAGGTTGTTTCGCTTAAATGGTAGGCTTTTACTCCAGTAATTTTTGCCGCTTCGATCATTTCACGCGATCGGATAATTCCTAAGGCGTTTCCAAGCTCATTTCCAATTTCATTTTGCCCACCTTCACCACGATTGGCGATAAGGCTTGAGGTTTTTACACCTAAACCCCTTGATAAATAAGCTAAAAAATCACTGCGTTCATCATCAGGATGTGCCCCAGTATTTAAGAAGGTCACAGTAGTTTCAAGAGGTTTTACCGCATTCCATAAATCAAGATCCACCTTATTGTTTTCTTCGTTTGCATGACCTTTAAACGGAAGGAATGCTGCAACTAAAATAATGGCCAGAAAAGCATATAAGAGCTTTTTCAATCGTGTAACCCCTTTCTAATTTGTGTTTTTTAGTGTGACTCTAATATTCCTCCCTTCGACCTAGGAAATTAGTAGGTTAGTTTATTTTCCTAACCAACATAGAAAACGGTGCTTAAATAATAAATAGCATGGAGTTCAAGTTATGTAAATACCTATTATTTTTTTGAAAAATCTGAATAAATTACATCCTGTTAACATATTCTATTTATCCTTAAAGGGTGTACAACCATAGTTTGTATAAAAAGGTTTTATTTTAATAGGTCATAATATTCTACATTAATTAGTAAACTTAACTAACCAAAATAATTAGGGCAGTGATGGAATGGATATTAAAGGAACGCCGATGCAGATGAAATCAATTAATAAAAAGCGGGTGCTTCAATGTATACAGGAACATGCACCTATATCAAGGGCAGAAATTTCTGCCAAGCTTTCTATAAGTAAACCGACTGTTTCTATTTTGGTCGATGAACTTATCCAAGAGCATTGGGTGGTTGAAAAAGGGAATGGTGAAGCATCCTCACAGGGAGGAAGGCGACCGATTCAATTATATTTCGATGAACAAGCAGCATATGTAGCAGGAATAGATATTGGTGGGACAAAAGTAAAAATGGTAATCAGTGATTTATCTGGAACAATAGTCGCTCAATGTCATTTTCCAACCAATCAATATTTAGAACAAGGCTTAATAATTCAGATTCGTGATAAATTAAATCACTTGATCAAACATGCAGGGATTAAACAAGAAGCAATATTGGGGATGGGGGTTGGGGTTCCAGGAATAACAGATACAGTGAACGGCTTAATTATCGATGCTCCTAGCTTAAACTGGATGAACTACCCATTTATTAGTGAGGCAAAGAAGTATTTCTCCTTTCCTATTCATATAGATAATGATGTGAATGTAGCTGTACTCGGCGAACAATGGTTAGGAAGAGCCAAGAATAAAAGGAATGTTCTTTTCATATCCGTAGGAACAGGTATTGGTTGCGGAATCATTATTGATAATCAACTATACAGAGGCACTACAAATGCAGCAGGTGAAATGGGGTATATGGTCACCAACAAAAATGATATGAGGCAAAATTTCCATCCATTGTTTCAACGTTATGGATATTTGGAAAGTGTTGCAGGCGGAAAGTCCATTGGTAAACAGTTAACGATGAAACTCCAAAAGAATAGAGAACATCCATTATTTAAAAAAGCTACTGAAACAGAGCTATCGGCAAAGGATGCCTTTATTCTAGCAAAATCAGGAGATCTACTTGCACAGCAAGTGATTGATGAAGCAATTGAACATTTAGGGTTTGGCATTGTTAATGCTGCTTGCCTGTTAAATCCAGAGGTAATTATTTTAGGAGGTGGTGTTTCCCAATCAGCTGAGGAGATATTATTTCATGTGCGTAAACTTGTGGATCAATACCTTCCTAGCTCAGTTGATATTTATCCATCACAATTAGGCGATAATGCGGGGGTTTTGGGAGCTGTTTCATTATTCCTACGGGAACATGAAAGCATAATAAGACATTCATGGTAGTGTCAAAAGTTCTATGAAAAATCAATTCTAAGGGATGGATTTCTTCACGGAACTTGAGAAGGTGCTGCCGCAGTCGCTCTTGACAAACACGCCAATGGTTTGTGATGTGTTCATTAAGGGCGAAGAGGACAAAAGAAGGCATACCAAATAAACCCTCGGTTTTTCCAATTTTAAACCATTGGCAAGTTCGGTTTGTCAAGAGTACGCTTCGCCGCCTGCTGGTTAAGGGGCTCTGCTAAACAAAAGCTAGGCTGTCTGGTCTTCGATCCAATCCTGGGCTAAACCAATCAGTTTGGTCCATCTGGCAGGCATGTTAGGCAGTTGAAGCAACTCTGGTTGAAGGACCGGGACTTTCCCTTCCAGCGCTGAGTGTGGCCGTAAAAAGTTAAAATAAGCCACAAACAGTGTCACATAGGAGACGGAACCTTGTTCGGATCCAAAACCGTACGTTTGACGATAGTTGCCTTTGAAGGTCCTGTTCAGCCGTTCGATGATCTGTTTCAACGGCCGGTATTCAGCCGATACTGGATCTTCGTTCGTAAGGCCGATGACTTGCTTGATGTCGAATGATATTCCATGTTGGGCGAAGAATTGCTGGGCCAGTAGATAAATCGGATTACCATCAACTACGATGGTCAAGTCCTCCGGGACTTCCTTGAACTTCGTCAAGACTTCATCAATGGCCAGAATCGCTGCTTGTGTATCCCGATTCCGGGATACGGGATAGGCCAGAATGATCTTTTTCACCGCATCGAAGAAGAAGAACAGATAGCGCCAGCGGCCACCCACCCGGATATACGTCTCATCGCCGCAGAACTGGTCGGAAAGCTCATAAGGATAATGGTCCACATACGGCTTGAGAAGCAAGGCCACACTGTTCTCATAATTCAGGATGCTTTGGTGGGAGATATCCACACCATGAACATCCTTCATTAAGGCAGCTGTCTTTCGGGCGGACAGTCCATAATTCACATGGTAAGTCAGGATGAGTCCCAGGGTGTGGGGCGACACATACAGTCTAGATAAATCCACTTTTGGCTTCTTGGGTGACTCCCTGGAAAGTGGCTTGTACTCAATGTGAAATTGGCGAAATAGGTATCGCATCTTGAAATCCTGGGGGTTCTTCTTGAATCGTTTTCTATCTTTGGACGAAAGTCCATTTAGGTTCCGCTGGTAGAAGGAACACGCATTATTCTTGCACTTGTAGATATCAAAGTCTTTCCGTTCCTTCACTTTTTCAAGGGTCTTCAAGCAATGCGGGCATTTCAGGATGGCTTCCTTGGCATACTGGTTTTTCTGATTGAACAGACACGCACACACCTTACATTGGTACTGTCCGTTTCCTCCATTATTGGCATAAAGGTAATCTGCTGGAGCACCACACTTTGGGCAGGAAATGTTGGATGGTACGGATGTTTTGGAATTGGCATGACGTCTGACAGGCTTTAGTGTCTTACCTTTTTCTTCGGAGTACTCTTTCATTAGGGTTTTATAATCCAGCTTTTGAAAAGTCTCGATAACAGGAAGTTCATCCACCTGGAGCTTTCGATAAGGCTGATTCACCGGCTGTTCTTTCGACTTATCAAACATGTTCTTGCCAATAAGCAGCGTAAGAAGAGTCCGGATTATTTGATCTTGGTACTTAATTAAAGTTAATAAATAGGTTATAATTTGAGGGTACAACTTGTCACTTCCTTTCTGGGAATTGGGTGTGTGGTAACCTCAATTATCTCCAGAATTCAGGGGGTGGCAATTTTTTTGCTTAAAAAGCCCTCTATCATAGGATTTTATAACCTATTTCTTATAAAAGTTTTGACAATACGACATTCATAATGGGGGGAGAAAGATGAAGAAAAGGAAAATGGTGTCCTTGCTTGGGGTATTGACTTTGTCCGCTACGATGATTTTATCAGCGTGTAGTTCTTCCGGAGAAAAGGATTCGAAAGAAACCTCGAAGGAGTCTGATAACAAGTTAGAGGATAAAGTGGTTATTTATTCTCCACATGGAAAGGACATTCTTGGTCAATTTGAGAAGATGTTTGAAGAAAAATACGGCATTGATGTTGAATGGCTAGATATGGGTTCTCAGGAAGTGCTTGACCGCATTCGTTCAGAGAAAAACAATCCACAAGCAGACGTTTGGTGGGGGGCTCCATCCACTAATTTTGAACAAGCAAAAGGAGAGGACTTGTTAGATCCTTATGAACCAACCTATTCTGCTACTCTTGATGAAGGGTTCCATGAGCCTGATTGGTACTGGACAGGAACGAGTCAAACGCCCGAAGTGATTATGTATAATACTAAGCTTCTAAAAAAAGAAGAGGTACCAAAGGACTGGGATGAACTTCTTGATCCGAAATGGAAGGATAAAATTATCATTCGTTATCCTCTAGCTTCTGGAACTATGAGAACGATTTTTTCAGCAATGATTTATCGTGACTTTAAAGATTCAGGGGATCCTAATACTGGTTATGAATGGTTAAAGAAATTAGATGCAAATACGAAAGAATATTCAGCGAATCCGGAGATGATGTATAACAAGGTTGCCAAAGGTGAAGGGCTACTTTCTGTATGGGGAATGCCAGATGTTGCAATGTTAAAAGAACAGAAGAATTATCCGTTTGATTTTATTATTCCTGCGAGCGGTACTCCTGTGTTAACTGAAGGAATTGCAATTGTGAAGGGGGCGCCACATCCGAAGGCAGCTGAAGCATTTTATGAATTTGTTAATACACCTGAAGCAGCAAAGATTTTAGCTGAACAGCATTATCGAATTCCAACGAGAAATGATGTAACGGATTTACCAGATTGGATTAAAAATACAGAAATTAAAGAAATGGATATCGATTGGGATGTATTTGAAAGCCAATCGGATGTGTGGATGAAATATTGGGATGAAAATATAAAAAATGGTGATAAACAGATTAAAGAATAGGAAGTGAACGAGGAATGGCTTCCATTAACCTTGAAAATGTACAAAAGACTTTCGGAAAGGTAATTGCCGTAGATCAGCTTAATTTACAGATTAGGGAAGGGGAGTTCTTCACTTTCCTAGGACCGAGCGGCTGTGGAAAAACAACAACCCTCCGAATGATTGCAGGATTTTATTACCCAACAAAAGGAATTGTTCGCTTTGGAGAAAAGGATATGACACGTGTTCCTCCTGAAAAAAGAAATACGGGCATGGTTTTTCAAAACTATGCCCTATTCCCTCATATGACGGTGTTTGAAAATGTTGCTTTCGGGTTAAAAGTCCGAAAAATCCCTTCTACTGAGATAAAAAATCGCGTTCATGATGTCTTAGAAAAAGTTCGCCTAGATACATTCAGTAACCGTCAAGTGAGCCAATTAAGTGGGGGACAGCAACAACGAGTGGCATTGGCTCGTGCATTGGTGATTGAACCCGAAATCCTTTTATTAGATGAACCTTTAAGCAATTTGGATGCGAAATTACGTGATGAAATGCGTACAGAAATTTTACGCTTACAGCGCGATTATCATATAACGACAATCTACGTCACTCATGATCAGGCAGAAGCATTGTCAATGAGTGACCGAATAGCTGTATTTAATCATGGGGTATGTCACCAAATAGGGACACCATTTGAAATTTATAATGAACCTGCAAATGATTTTGTTGCGCAATTTATTGGGGAAATAAACTTTATTCCGTTTGAAATGGATAAAATCAAGGAAGAAAAAATTGAGGTTCGGATTTTTCAAGGTAATCAAAGCTTATCTGTCAAGCGTATACCATTTAATGATGTAGAATTTTCCATGGATGAAAAGCTGATTCTTTCCATTCGTCCTGAGTCCATTAAACTATCAACCCAAGCAATGGAAGGAGAAAATGTGTTAGAAGGGAAGATAGAGAGTTTACAGTTTTTTGGTTCCGCTGTTGAGATTCTAGTAAAGGTACAGGATATAACATTAAAGGTAAACTTGTTAAATCCAGCTGATTTATCTGTATTAAAGAAAGAATCGATGGTTTGGCTGGAGTTGCCGGCTGATCGGATTCGCTTAATTCCTAAGATAAGCGGTGATCGATTATGATGAAAAATAGGAATCATCGGTTGACTATTTATCTATTAATCCCAATTCTTCTCATACTCATTGCTTATGTTTTATATCCTTCCATAAAGACATTAATCGAAAGCTTGCAAAAGGATGGCATATATACACTTGCGAATTACTCGGACTTTTTTGTACAAGAATCGAAAACCAACCTAGAAGCGCTTTGGAATTCTGTTTATATTTCAGTTTTAAGTGTGATTGCCAGTGCATTGATCGGCATCCCGCTTGCATTTATTTTTAATCGTTATCAATTTCCGGGTCGCGGCTTTTTTGCATCAGCTGCGATTATGCCAATTGTACTGCCATCTTTAGTTGGTGTAATGGCCTTTATGTTTTTATATGGAGAAACGGGTCTAATTCCTAATGCAATAAAGGATTTATTTGGATTAGAAAAGGTACCTTTTAGTATTGGTGGGGTATCCGGAATCTTAATTGTTCACGCCTATACTATGTATGTGTATTTTTATATGACTGTTTCATCTGCCATTAATAAAATTGATCCGAGTTTAGAAGAAGCTGCTTATAATTTAGGAGCAAGTAAGTTTAAAGTATTTTGGAAAGTGACATTTCCATTGTTAACACCAGCGATTGTTGCTGCATCATTATTAGTATTTATGATTTCAATGGCTTCGTTTAGTGCCCCCTTCCTATTAGCTGGTGGATACCGCGTACTTAGCTTACAAATATATTTTTCTAAAATAAATGGAGATATGGAAATTGCAGCTACTCAATCTGTCATTCTCTCCATTGTATCGATAAGCTTCTTACTATTCATGCGATGGTATCAGAATCGCAAAGATTACCGCATGGCAACAAAAGGGATTGGTGCACATCGTAGTGAAGTAAAAAATCCATTTCTTAAGTGGGTGATGGTCGTTTGTGGAGTGATCGGTGTATTAATTTTATTATTACCCCACCTTACCATTCTATTACTCTCATTAGTACCGGATGGAACATGGACATGGCAGACCTATCCAACCGTATTTAATATCGAAAATTATCGTCTATTATTAGATGATCCTAATATATGGAAGCCAATTAAAAATAGCTTGTTGCTTGCCATCATTGCGACTGCCGGAAATTTTGTGTTTGGTGTGTTTACTTCATATTTATTAGTAAAAAGGAAATTTATTGGCAAAAGCTTTGTTGATATATTAGTAATGATTCCTTGGGCATTGCCTGCAACAGTTATCGGCATGAATTTAATCTTTGCCTTTAACGAACCGAATATATTTTCATTTGGACATATTCTTGTGGGGACATTCGCGATATTGCCATTAGCTTATTTTGTTCGCCACATCCCATTAGTTGTTCGATCAACAAATGCTGTATTAGAGCAATTGGATGATTCCTTGGAGGAAGCTTCTAGAAATTTAGGTGCAAAATGGTTTTATACGTTTAGAAGGGTCATATTACCGATTATTATGCCAGGTGTACTATCTGGTACATTGCTTGCCTTTATTGAATCGGTCGGTGAATTCCCAACCTCGGTATTATTGTACACACTAGCAAATCGACCGATTTCGATTGAGATTATGAACCAGCTAAGAATGTTTAATATGGGGCAGGCAGCTGCTTATGGAATGTTCCAAATTGCTTTAATCGCTATCGTACTATTTATTTCGAATAAATTTTTTGGAGTGAAGGCCGAGCAATCTTTGTAAACCTGCATAATAGGAGAGATAACATGAAATCAATCAATGATTTTATTGAATCAGAAGGATCACAGTTCCCGGGGAAAACGTATGTGGAGGAATTATTAAAACCCGTGTTCAATGATCAAAGGGATTATTTATTTGATGTAATGTTCGATATTCATCGGGCACATGTGATTATGCTTTCGGAACAGAAAATTATCCCGATAACCGAAGCGCGAAAGATGTTAGCGGGAATAAATAAGATCGCAAAAACTGACTATCAATCTTTAACCTACCAACCAGAATACGAAGATTTATTTTTCATGATGGAGGCAAAAATTGGCGAAGAGATTGGACCTGAATTAGCGGGCAAAATCCATATTGGCAGAAGCAGAAATGATATGGGGGTAGCGATGTATCGTTTAGTTCTTAGGGAACATCTGGTAACGACGATTGAAAATGCCTATCGACTAAGTGAGGTATTATTGTTTCAAGCTGATCAGCATTTAGAAACTTATATGACAGGATATACACATACACAACCTGCTCAGCCGACGACCTTAGGTCATTATTTGTTGGCAATCTATGATGTGCTACAAAGAGATATAAAGCGATTAGAATCCGCGTATCAAACAGTGAATCAATCTCCATTAGGTGCAGCTGCGTTAACGACAACGGGATTTCCCATTAGCCGTGAGCGGACCTGTGAGCTGCTCGGGTTCGATCAAGTGATTGAGAATTCCTATGATTCGATTGCAAGTGCAGATTACTTATTAGAAACGTCCACCGCCCTTATCACTTTGATGGTAAACACTGGGAGATGGATTCAAGATTTTTTACAGCATGTAACGCGAGAATTCGGTTCTTTTCTTGTTGCTGATCCGTATGTGCAGGTTAGTAGCATAATGCCTCAAAAACGGAATCCAGTATCAATTGAACATTCACGCTCTATTGCAAGCAGCGCATATGGAGAGGCATTAGCTGCAATCAATATGATTCATAACACTCCTTTTGGTGATATTGTTGATACAGAGGATGATCTCCAACCCCATCTATATCGTGCCTTTAATAACGCTAATCGAGTGCTAAAACTAATGTATGCAGTCATTACGACGTTAAGAGTAAATAAGGATCATTTGAAAAAAATGACAGAAAGGTCCTGCATTACAATTACCGAATTAGCAGACACATTAGCACGTGAATACAATATTTCCTTTAGAAAATCTCATAAAATTGCCAGCTATCTATCTACTCAATCTATACAAGCAAAGAAAGAACTGAAGGATTGGGAAATTCAAGATATAAATCATATGATTAATCATTTTGTTGATGCCACCTTAACATCTAAGCAATGGAAGAAGATCATTTCACCTGAATATTTTGTTCGTATCAGAAACATTCAGGGAGGACCGAATCCTCAAGAAGTTAAAAGAATGATTCTTCAACGGGAAGAGCAGTTAGCACATAGCAAGTGGAATGCTCAGCAAATAAAAGCAAAATTAAATAAAAATAAAGAGCATCTAGTTACCTATCAATTATAAAGGAAAGCACCTCTTTCTTTTTTTCTAAAAAAATGAAAGGGTGCTTATTTATGTCATTCCATTTCTTAAAGATTGTTGTTATTCTTATTACTGTGTTTCCCCATAAAGGGCGAAAAACAATAATCTATTCAATAAAATCATTATATATCGGTTATTTTTCTGTAGAATAATGAGAAGTTGATTATCTAGGAGATGTTTTCGTTGCTGCAAACGCTGAATACACAATTGCAAAAAGCAATGCCTCTGATTACACCAACAAGTGTGATTCTTGGTGTGTTATTAACCACATATATAAAAGATTTTTCTTTTCTGATTTCTTGGATATTTGCATTCATGACCTTTTCAGGCAGTCTCAGTTCGAATTTTCAATCACTTAAACAAGCAATTTTCCACCCTTTTTCAATGATTATAGTTATGGTTATTTTACATATTTTTATGCCGTTATGGGCATTTGGAATTGGCCATTTATCTTTTCGTGGGGATGCACATACAATTACAGGTCTTGTACTAGGAATGATTATTCCAACAGGAATCACAAGTGTCGTCTGGGTGTCTATTTATAAAGGAAATATGGCCGTTACGCTTTCTATTATTTTAATTGATACATTATTATCACCATTTATTGTTCCTTTCACCTTGTCTTTATTTGTCGGTCAAAAGGTGGAGATGGATATCATTAGCATAATGAATGGTCTATTGTGGATGGTAGTAGTTCCTTCGATTTTAGGGATGATATTGAACCAAATGACAAAAGGGAAGGTACAGGAGATTATAGGAGCCAAATTATCACCTTTTTCCAAACTAGCTCTAGGTCTAGTTGTAATGCTTAATGGAGCAGTTATTGCACCACATTTAAAACATATTAATCTAAAACTGATTTGGATCGGTATTGTTGTGTTTTTTATCGCATTTACAGGGTATTTATTTTCCATATTGATTAGCAGAATATTGAAGAGAGATCGAGAAACGACTGTTGCCATTACATTTCTTGGAGGAATGCGGAATATTAGTGCAGGAGCAGTTATTGCGGTCACCTATTTTCCAGCGAGTGTTGCGACACCTGTTATTATAGGAATGCTGTTTCAGCAAGTCCTTGCTTCGTTATTTGGTAGTGTTTTAGATAAGCTTTCAAAACAAACAAAATATGAGAAAAGGTCAATCGCTTAATAGAGAGGGTGTTTGATTAGTCTAATTAAAATAATTTAATGTACGTAGGCAGGAATGCCCCTTTAGAAATCGAATCATAATAGAGTAACTTTATAAATTTATATTCGATATGGGGGATTAGCATTGATTACGAAAAAAATTTTATTCATCGGTGATAGTATTACAGATGGTGCTAGAAATGAGGACAGTGAAGGTTTAGGCTTTGGTTATGTAAGAATGATACGGGATTATTTTATCACTAACTATGAAAATATCAATTACCAGATAATTAATAGAGGGATCAGTGGGAATCGTATAAGTGATTTAGCAGAAAGATGGGACAGAGATGTTATTAATCTAAAGCCGGACTATTTATCTATTTCAATCGGAATCAATGATGTATGGAGACAACTTGATCGCCCTGAAATGGAACAAATTGATCCAGAGAAATTTGAAAATTATTATGATCAATTGTTAAGTCAAGTGAAGCGGGAAACAAAGGCACAAATCATCCTGATGGAACCTACCATTATTGATGAAGATACACAGTCGATAGGAAATCGCATGTTAAAAAAATATGTTGAAATTGTCCATCGAATCGCAGATAAGTTTGATGCTAAAATTGTAATGACACATCAGGCATTCCTTCAATATTTAGGATCTAACAAGGAATATAAACTTACAACAGATGGGGTTCATATGACCTCTATAGGGAATACATTAATGGCAAATACTTGGCTCAATGCAGTAGAACAAATGCTTGAAAAAAATGAAGGAAAATTAATCATGTAACGTTTAATAAGAAAGTGTTTATAGTACGAATAACAATTATCCACAAACGGTGCCAGGCACCGTTTTAATCTGTTTCATAAATTCTTTTAATTGTATGTGCGGTCTCCTCAAGAATATAGATGACAGGGATTTGCGTAGTAATGTTTGCCTCACCTAAATATACTTCTGTCACATAGTAGGCAATATTTATATCTGATATTTTTGCTAGCGTACAATTTTTGCTATTTGTTATACTGACAATCTTGCTGCCTTCACTTTTTAATAAATTTGCTAGTTTTAAGGTATAATCGGTTTCTCCTGAAACTGATAAAATAATTGCTGTACTGTCTTTAAGGTCTTTACTATTTATTGGGTAAAAAGGGTCCTTAATAAAGGAAGCGAATTTACCTAAACTAGAAAAGTACCTAGCCCCATACTCCGCTAATATTCCAGAGCTTCCGGTTCCGAAAAAGATTACTTTTCCTGACTTAGCCACTAGTTCTGCAGTATCCTGAATGAAGGCTTCAAAATTACCTTTCAACGTTCTTTCCACAAATTCTGATAGAAAATACTTGGTAGATTTTAAATTGCTTTGCTCTTTTCTATCTAAGTAGAGCTTCAGCTTTACTTTAAACTCGGAAAAGCCATCACAATTTATTTTTCGGCAAAATCGTAGAATCGTAGAGGTTGAAACATGAGTTTGATCAGCTAGCTCTCTAATTCGCATATAGATGACCTTTTCACTATTTTTAATGATGTAGTTATATAAAGAAATTTCTAATTCATTAAAGGAGGTAATCATTTCATTCGTGAACATATTAAGTCCCCTTATACTAAAAATTCAGACCTTTTTTCCTACTATCATAACATGAAAAAATAAATAAAAAACAGATTGTTTCAAAAATGGAACAAATGCCATTAAACGAAATTAAATCCTAAATTTTAAATTCGTCTTTTATAAAAAATGAAAACGTGTACAATGCAGAATAAGAGGAGGGATTAAATGAGTCATCAAAAAACAATCAACTTTCCCCAAAATTTTTTATGGGGATCAGCTTCAGCTGCTTATCAAATCGAAGGGGCGTGGAATGAAGATGGAAAGGGTCCTTCGGTATGGGATACCTTTACAAAAATTCCGGGGAAAACATTTCAAGGAACAAATGGTGATATTGCTGTAGACCATTATCATCGTTATAAAGAAGATGTTGCTTTAATGAATGAAATGGGATTGAAGGCCTATCGTTTCTCTATTGCATGGAGCCGTATCTATCCTGAAGGTAGAGGGAAAATTAATGAAGAGGGTTTACGGTTTTATGACAACTTAATTAATGAATTAATAAAGTATGATATTGAGCCTATTATTACAGTGTACCATTGGGATTTACCGCAGGCCCTTATGGATTTATATGGCGGGTGGGAGTCACGTGAAATTATTGATGATTTTAATAATTACTGTATTACCCTTTTTAAACACTATGGGGATCGTGTGAAGTATTGGGTTACGTTAAATGAGCAAAATATTTTCATCCAAATGGGGTATGATCTTGGTACCCATCCTCCAAGTGTTCAAGATCCTAAACGAATGTATGAAGCGAATCATATCGCTAATTTAGCAAATGCTAAAGCCATTCAATCATTTAGAAAATTTGTTCCAAATGGTAAAATTGGCCCTAGTTTTGCTTACACCCCAAGTTATCCTTTTAGCAGTCATCCAGAAGACATACTTGCCTTTGAAGCGGCTGAAGAAATGACTAGCCATTGGTGGTTAGATATCTATTGTTGGGGACATTATCCTCAAACTGTATGGAACTACTTGGAAAAGGAAGGCCTCACACCAACTATTGAGGATGGAGATTTTGAGTTACTTAAATTTGGGCGTCCAGATTTCCTTGGTATGAACTATTATCGAACAAGTACCGTTGAAAGGAACCCTTTGATCGGGGGGGTTGGCAAGGGATCGATGAATACGACCGGAAAAAAAGGAACGACGAAGGATCATGGTATTCCCGGCCAATATAAAACAAGGAAGAACCCTTTTTTAGAGGCAACAAATTGGGATTGGGAAATAGATCCAGCAGGCTTAAGGATTGGTCTACGCCGGTTAACTAGTCGTTATCAACTACCAATACTTATTACCGAAAATGGTTTAGGTGAGTTTGATAAACTGGAAGAAAATGATCAAATACATGATGATTATCGAATTGAATTTCTCCGTTCACATGTGGAGGCTTGTGGGCTAGCAATACTGGATGGTGTTGATTTAATAGGTTATTGTACGTGGTCTTTCACCGATTTACTCAGTTGGTTAAATGGTTATCAAAAAAGATATGGTTTTGTCTATGTTAATCGTGACGAACATGGAGAAAAAGACAGCCGTCGAATAAAAAAGAAAAGTTTTTATTGGTATAAAGAAGTCATTACAAGTAATGGTCAGACTATTTTTAAGTCATGATGACTAAATCAAGGGGGATTTGTATTGAAAAAGCTTCTTTTGGTTTGCGCGGCAGGAATGTCTACTAGTCTATTAGTAAATAAAATGAATGATGCGGCAAAGGAAAAAGGAATAGAAATTGAGATATTTGCTTTGCCAGTTTCTGAATGTGAAAGTGTCGCAAATGAGGTAGATATTGTTTTACTTGGGCCACAAGTGCGATATCAAAAACCACAGGTTGATAAAATTATTGATGGCAGAGTTCCAGTGGAAGTCATTGATATGAGGGATTACGGAACAATGAATGGAATGGCAGTGTTGGAAAAGGCATTAAGCCTAATGGCATAGTGCATAAACACGAACAAAGGGGCAGGAAAGATTAATTTAAGGCTGTGGAAAGAAGGATTTGTCGATCTTCAAGCTATTTTTTACGTTAAAACATTACCTAAATAGCAACAACAATGTTTGAGAAAAAAGCCTAATTTAATATTGCGGGGGGAGTATTCATGGGGTTTATGACTACGTTTGAAAGGGTGGCGGAAAAAGCTTTAGTGCCGATTGCTTCTAAGCTTAATTCGCAACGGCATGTCATCGCCATACGAGATGCGTTTATTTTGTCTTTTCCAATTACATTGGCAGGTTCGCTTGTACTCTTATTAAATTTCGCCATATTAGCACCAGATGGGTTTATTGCAAAAATTTTATTTTTGCATAAATTATTTCCAAATTTAGCCGACTTGCAATCGGTGTTTTCGCCAGTCATTAATGGTTCGGTAAATATTCTTTCTATGTTTATTGTCTTTCTTGTAGCAAGAAACCTAGCTATTTCTATGAAGGCAGATGAGTTATTATGTGGATTAACAGGATTATCTGCATTTTTTATTATCTATCCTCCATATAAAGTGGTGGATGGAGGAAGCTTTTTAACAACACAATGGGTTGGTGCACAAGGTTTATTTGTTGCTCTCATTGTTGGATTAATTGTCGGTGAACTTTTTAGTCGATTAACAAAATATAAGAAGCTCCAATTTAATATGCACCCATCAGTACCACCAGCTGTTTCCCGTTCGTTTAAAGTATTGTTTCCAATCATTATTATTGTTGTTCTTTTTGCAATTGGAAACGGTATCATCAATGCTCTTTACCCCAAAGGACTACATCAATTTATTTATGAAGTACTTCAAACACCTTTAAAACATCTAGGAACTAATATTGTATCACTCGTTATATTGGCGATTGTCTCTAATTTATTATGGGTATTTGGGATTCATGGTCCAAATACAATTGCCGCCATCCGGGAAGGTATGTTTGCTGAGGCAAATCTGGAAAACTTGAATTTTGTTGCTGAACATGGAACCGCATGGGGAGCACCTTATCCAGTTACTTGGGCATTAAATGATGCCTTTGCGAATTATGGTGGTTCAGGAATGACATTAGGTTTATTAATTGCAATTTTTATTGCCTCTAGGAGAAAGGATTATCGAGATATTGGTAAATTATCCATTGGTCCAGGACTTTTCAACATCAATGAACCGGTTATTTTCGGATTGCCTGTCGTATTAAATCCTATATTAATTATTCCATTTATTCTTGTACCTGCAGTTAATATAATCATCGGTTATCTTGCTGTTGTAACAGGGTTAATTCCACCAATTGCTTATGCCGTACCATGGACAACACCAGGGCCGCTCATTGCATTCCTTGGTACTGGTGGAAACTATGTGGCATTACTTGTTGGTTTCATATGTTTAGCCGTCTCCACCCTTGTATATCTACCGTTTGTTATTGCAGCAAATCGAGCATTGGAGAAGAGCAATAGCAGTAATGAAAAATCCAATTCAGAAAAATTAGCGTAAGGAATGAGAAGATGAATCATTATGTAGTACAAATAATGGCCGGTCAAATTAAATTTGTTCAGGATTTTTTTAAAGATTATAAGGATGAAAAGATAAAAACATCTCTAAAATCTGTTGAAAGAATTAGAGCTGTACTGGATGTTGTATCAGATTTACCACAAGAGGAAATGATCAAGCATATTAAGAATACATTTAAACACTCACCTATTGGTTCGGCATTGCACTTTACTGTTCAAATAGTAGAATAAATTACTAAAAAAGAAAAGGTGATGTGCTTAGGCCATCACCTAAATATATTAGCTTGATAGAGGGTGATTGTATATGGAAGGAATGGAGCTTGCTGCTTTTCATATTATAAGCAATGTGGGAACAGCGAAAAGTTTGGTTATGGAGGCCTTATATGCTGCACGAGAAGGGGAATATAAGGAAGCAGAAAATAAATTAATAGAATCTAGAAAGTTTTTAACGGAAGGACATCATTCCCATCATCAATTAATTCAAAAAGAAGCGTCAGGTACTCAGCTGCCTTTTTCCTTATTAATCATGCATGCTGAAGATCAGATGATGAGTGCGGAAATAATGAGTGATTTAGTTCAAGAAATGATTCGGATGTATCAAGAGATAAACAAATTAAAGGGCACTTATTCAAAATGAAATGTTAAAAGTTGAGGAGGATACCATGAAGGACGGAATAAAAATTGTTACGATAGGCGGAGGCTCCAGTTATACCCCAGAACTAATTGAAGGATTTATTAATCGCTATCACGAGCTTCCCGTTAAAGAACTTTGGCTCGTAGATATTGAAGAAGGAAAAGAAAAATTAGAGATTATTGGACAGCTAGCAAAGCGGATGATCGAAAAGGCAGGGGTACCCATAGAGGTCCATCTCACAATAGACCGAAGAGAAGCGTTATTGGATGCGGACTTTGTTACGACACAATTTAGAGTGGGCTCATTGGATGCTCGTGCGAAAGATGAGCGAATCCCTTTAAAATATCATGTGATCGGTCAAGAAACGAATGGGCCAGGTGGATTATTTAAAGGTTTGCGTACAATACCTGTTATTTTGGAAATTTGTAAGGACATAGAGGAATTATGCCCTGATGCATGGATAGTGAATTTTACTAATCCAGCAGGGATGGTGACCGAGGCAGTATTACGTTATAGCAATATTAAAAAAGTGGTAGGATTATGTAATGTTCCAATTGGAATGCGCATGGGTATTGCCAAAGCATTAAAGGTGGAACCTAATCGAGTCCATGTAGATTTTGCAGGTCTTAATCATATGGTATTTGGTTTGAATGTTTACTTAGATGGGGAAAGCATTCTTGATAAGGTCATTGATAGCATGGCAGATCCAAAGAATGAAATGACTATGAAAAATATTGCCGGACTTACTTGGGAACCTGACTTTATACGAGGTCTCGGTGTAATTCCATGTGGCTATCACCGATATTATTATAAAACGAGTGAAATGCTAGCTGAAGAGCTTGAATCAGCAGAAAAACAAGGAACACGCGCAGAGGTCGTTCAAAAGCTTGAGAAAGAGTTATTTGAGTTATATAAGAGTCCGGATTTGAACATAAAGCCACCTCAATTAGAAAAACGTGGGGGTGCCTATTACAGTGATGCTGCCTGCAGTCTAATCAACTCGATATATAATGACAAACGTGACATTCAGCCAGTTAATACGAGAAATAATGGTGCAATCGCTAGTATTCCCAATGACTCAGCAGTAGAAGTCAATTGTATTATTACAAAGGATGGCCCTAAACCGATCTCTGTAGGAGATTTACCTGTAGCGGTAAGGGGATTGGTCCAACAAATAAAATCATTTGAACGTGTGGCGGCAGAAGCAGCAGTAACAGGTAATTATGAGACGGCATTATTGGCAATGACAATTAATCCACTCGTACCATCTGATACAGTGGCAAAACAAATTTTGGATGAAATGCTGGAAGCGCATAAAGAGCACCTACCGCAATTTTTACATGAAAAGCAGCCTTCTTAAACAGGCTGCTTTCTGGGAATTCGCGGATATATCTGGATTTTCGCGGATATATTCAAATAATCGCGGATAAATCGAATAATTCGCGGATGTCCTCCAACTCCTATAAGGAGTAGAACCGTTTCGTGTTTTCAAACAAAACAAGATAGACTTCTTCAACGTCCATCCGTTTTAATTCTGCGATTTTCCGAATCGATTCATGAATCATTTTTGGATGAGTCATTTGTTCCTTGAACGGTCCTTCAAATGGCCATGGCCCATCTGTCTCTACCATTAGTTGTGACAATGGATACTGTTTTGCCAGCTGCTGAATTTCTACTTCATAAAGAATATCAGGTGTGATCGAAATAAAGTAACCATTGCTCATCATCCGTTCATTTGTTTTTTGATCACCTTTGAACCAATGAAAATGGGCTTTTTTATATGAATATTTTTCGAGTAATTCGCAAACGAGTGGCGCATCATCATAGACAGCATGAAGAACAATAGGTTTATCAAAAGCAACGGCTTGCTGAATAAATAACTGCAATATTTCAAGATATGGTTCAAGTGGAATATTATTTTGCTCTTGTCTTAAATAATATGGCAAGCCAACTTCACCAACAGCAATCATTTCATTGAAATGTTTATCAATGAAATGTTGGAGATCAGTAATTTCACTATCCTTTGGTATAGCCTGCTCGGGATGAAAACCGAAGGCGGGTTTTATCCTCCCATCCAATTGTGCCAATGTTAAATTTTTATGAGCAGAAGATAGATGTTGTGAAACAGAAATAAGTGATTCTACTTTATACTTTTCCATTTCCTTTACTATCCGCATACAGTCTATATTCTCATACATATCCAAGTGGATATGGGCATCTATGATTGGCTTATTCATGAGAACCCCTCAATTCCTGATAAATCATTTTTTTCCATTGTAAAAATTCCTCGGTTAATAGCAAGTCTTCTAGTCGAGGACGCTTAAAAGGGACAATGAATTCCTTCTGCACCTTAGCTGGTTTGCTGGATAGAACAATAATTCGGTCAGATAGAAAGATTGCCTCTTCAATACTGTGTGTGACAAAAAGTATGGAGCGTTTATACTCCGACCAAATAGATAGCAGCCATTTTTGCATTTCAAGACGGGTAAATTCATCTAGAGCGGAAAATGGCTCGTCTAAACAGATGATGGATTGAGGACTAAGCATACTGCGAATAAAGGAAACACGTTGTTTCATCCCCCCAGATAATTCATGCGGATAGACATGTTCGTATCCCTTTAAGCCTGCACGTTCAATCATTTCTAATGCTTTTTCTTTATTGATTTTTCCTGCTATTTCCTGCCCTAGTAAAACATTTTGCAAAATTGTTCTCCACGGTAAGAGGGAAGGGGTCTGAGGGGTATAGCTGATGACACCACGTTTCCCATTCACCTGTTGGCCTTCTATTAAAATAGAACCAGAATCAGGTAAGCTGATGCCCCCAATCATTTGGAAAAGAGTACTTTTGCCACTTCCAGATGGTCCTAAAATAGAAACAAATTCGCCTTCATTGATTGAAAAAGAAAGATCTTTTATTACTTGAAGATCACCAAATGATTTTGCTAGATTTTGTATGTCTAATTTACTCATGATGGTTTCCCTCTTCCTTTGGCTGCCATTTAACCACTTTTTTTTCGATAAGAACGATGAAGGCAAAAAATAGTAGAGCGAGAAAGATAATAATGAAAATTGCTACAAACACACGATCCGTACGAAACGAAGATGAAGCCAAGGTCATGTAAACACCAATTCCTTTATTAGCTCCAAGCCACTCAGAAATGACAGCACCCATAACACTATAGGTTGCTGAAATCTTCAATCCTGAAAAAATGGATGGCAGTGCATGTGGCCATTCTACTTTCCAGAATAATTGACTCTTTGATGCACCTGCCATTTGCATGTAATGCTTTAACTCTTGACTGGTTTGCCTAAAGCCATCTAGCGCAGCAACCGCAATTGGGAAAAAGCAAACAAGTGTAATAACAATGATTTTGGGTAGCATCCCAAAGCCAAACCAAATGACTAATAAAGGTGCTAAGACGATGATCGGAATATTTTGCGAAATAATTAATAACGGATAAAATGCTTCTTTAAAAAATGAAACAAGATGCAAGCCAATGGCAATAAGAATGCCAACACTGCTACCGATAATAAAACCTAAAATGGCTAACTGAATGGTTGATAATAAATGATGAGAATACCCATCCCAACCAGTTAGCCCTTCATGTAAAATTTGTGTTGGAGAAGGAAGAAGCCATTCTGGTATAGCAAATATTTTTGTAATCAATTCCCAGATGATGAATAAAAGGATGATGACCAAAATTGGCCGCCATCCTTTCTGAAGTAACGCCTTCATTAGCGATATTTCTCCGTTAATTGATCCATTGATGCCCCATTTGGTTGATAAAGAACCTTAATTTGTGAAATGACATTTGGACTGCCAAGCTCGATCATTCGTTGATTCATTTTTTCAACGATCGCAAATAGCTCAGTCAAATCTCCTTCCATTGTCGTCTCTAATGGATTTACTTGATATTTTACTCCTGAACGATCAATAATTGAAATGGCTTCGTCTACGTAAGGTATCACATTTTCACCGTTTTTTGTCTTTGGGATTATTTGAATACTTAATAATGCATTTGCCATACTTAATCACTCCTCTATTATTTTGGTAAAAATTGATTTGTAAATGCTTTCTTGCTATCTAGTTTTTTATCTAATAGATGATTGTCATACATCCAGCTAGCATAGTTTTCCCAAATCTCTTGTTTTTGCTCACCCCAACGCGCGGCATCATCTTGATATTTTGGTGATAACCATTTTTGACTAGCTTTCACAAGTTTTGGATCTAAATCAGGAACGGCTTTTATTAATAGATCTGCTGCATCGTCTGGATGATCAATGGCATATGTATATCCTTTGGAAGTCGCAGCAAGAAAATGTTTAATCGTTTCTGGATCTTTTTCTATCATTTTCTCATTCGTCGTTAATACAGGTGTATAGTAATCTAGTTTGTTAGAGTAATCGGTTAAATAGACCATATTAATTTTCTCGCCGCGAAGTTCCGCTTCGACCCCAGTCCAGCCGTAATAAATCCAGGCAAAATCAATATCTCTTTTTACTGCGGTAAAAAAGTCTGTTTCACCCATATTAATGATCTTCGTTTTTTCTACATCTGCATGCTCTTTTTTCATTAAAGAATCAAGGACTGCTTTTTCAACGGGTGCACCCCAGCCACCATACGTTTTATTTTCGAAATCCTTTGGTGAAGTAATATTTTTTTCCTTTGGAGAAGCAAAACCAGATGTATTATGTTGAATGATGGCAGCAATCGAAACAATCGGTACACCTTGTATACGTGCTTCTGTAATACTTTCTTGAGCACTTATGCCGAATTGTGCTTTTCCAGCAGCAACAAGCTGATCAGCACCAGCCTCTCCAGGCTGAATAATATCAACATCTAAGCCTTCTTCCTTAAAATATCCTTTTTCCTTTGCCACATATAATCCTGTATGATTGGTATTTGGTGTCCAGTCTAAAACTACAGTCACATGCTTTAATCCTTTTTTCTTACTGCTTGCTGAATCATTGCTATTACTGCAAGCTGTTGTTAATAAAAGCAATGAGCTAACAATAATCATTAACCACTTTTTCACTTGATTTCCTCCTTGTTAGATTGTACTAAGCTGTAAAGGATGGTAGCTGAGAGACTAGTCTTTCAAATAAAAAGCCCTAGGTTCGTAACCTAGGGCACATATAAACATACAAAATAAATATATTCAATATGTTCCCTCCGCTGGTCTCAACCAGATCAGGTTCAAAGAGTCAGTATCTTACGGATACAATCTCAACCAGCAACACTGGTCCCCCTACAACTTAAATAGTAGATATTCAATTTTCAATCTTTCAACGTTACTATGCCATACCTTTTTATTTTTTACAAGTGAAAAAGCGATTCAATAGAAATATTATTGTATCGTGCCTTGCACTGTGCGATAAGTTCATCTTCATTTAAGAATGTTTCGGTAAAGCCAAGCTGCTTACCTAATTGGGTAATATAGGGTTGTTCTAGATAAGCTTTATTTAGTATTTCTTCGTTGGAAAAAACGGTTCGTGTATCACCGTCTAAAAGGATTTTTCCTTGGTTAAAAATAATGGTCCGTTCAAATACTTCTGCAACAAAATCCATGTCATGCAAAATGCATAAGACAAGTTTTCCCTCATTAATTAGATGTTGTATAATTCTTTTAAGCTTTTCCTTTCCATCATGATCCTGTCCCATAGTCGGTTCATCAAAAATAATGATATCTGTTCGCATTGCAAGGACAGAGGCAATCGTCACCAATTTTCGTTGTGAAAGGCTCAAGTCATAAGGGTTTCGTTCTGCATGTTCATTGAGTCCAACCATTTCAAGTGCTTCTGTTGCATTTTGTTTTGCTTCTTTAACTGATTGTCCTATATTTAATGGCCCAAACATCACTTCATCCATTACTCGATTTTTAAAAATTTGATCATTAGGATTTTGAAAGACTAACCCAATTGTTTTTGCTAATTTTGCAGCAGTCTGCTCTTTCGTATTGATGCCATTAATTAAAATTTCACCTGAACTTGGAGTCAATAATCCTTTTAATAATTTGACAAGAGTGGTTTTACCTGCTCCATTCTGACCTATAAGAGCCGTGCTTTGATTTGAAATCTCGAGATTTATCCCATGTAAAATAGGAGATTCAAGTGAATAGGAGAAATGAAGATCTTTAATAATTAGTCGCATCATTTTTTCTCACCTCGTTCACTATTGATTGGACTGATTGTTAAGATCTCATTTAATGTCACAGGAAGTAAGTTATCCTCTTTATTAAAAATATTTAAAGCCCGAGCAATTTTTGTGAAAATAGGAGGAGAGACCCCGTAATCTAATATATCTTTTTTTGAAAATATCTTTTGAGGGGTGTCAAAATCAATGAGCTTTCCCTCGTGTAATAGGAGGATTTTGTCCGAATACTGAGCGAGCTTCTCCATCTTATGTTCAGCCATAATGACTGTCATTCCTTCTTTAGTTAAGCTTTCAACTACCTTAAAGACTTCATCTGAACCTTGGGGATCTAGCTGGGATGTTGGTTCATCTAATATTAATATATCTGGTCGCATTGCGAGTACACTTGCAATCGCTACACGCTGCATTTGACCTCCGGAAAGGCTGAAGGGATTTTTTTCTTTTATATGTTCAATATCTAATAATTTTAAGCTCGCCTCAATGCGAGTACTCATTTCTTCGCGCTCTATTCCCATGTTTTCCAGCCCGAAGGCGATTTCGTCAATTACCGTAAATTTTGAACCAGTAATTTGAGAAAATGGATTTTCAAAAACGAGTCCAACCTTCAATGAAAGCTCACTAATTTCAGTTTTCATGACTTCTAAATCATCAATGAAAACCTGTCCACCATAGGCCCCTTTAAAAAAATGTGGGACGAGTCCTGTTAGCGCATAGCAAAGGGTGGATTTTCCGGAAGAATTTTTTCCAACAATCCCTATGAATTCCCCTTGCTTGATTTCGATTGAAATGTCATTAAGTGCAAGCTTCTCTGCGTGAGGATATCGATATTTCAAGTCGTTTACGCGTATTTTATTCATATGGTTAACCTCCCAACGATGATGAGGATAAAGGCCAATAATAAGATAAATTTCAAGCTTCTACTATAGGAGTATTTCCTCGCTTTTTTAAAATGAGTTTTTTTTCCTTTTGCATTAAATCCACGGACTTCAAGGGCAATTGCACGCTCCTTTGTATCATTAAGTGAATTAAGAACGACAGGACCTATTAAAGGAAAAAAGGACTTTAAACGGACCAAAATATGTCCTTCTGTTTCCATCCCTCGAGATCTTTGTGCATCGATGATCTTCCCCATTGTCGCACGCATTTGAGGAATGATTTGTAAGACAGACAAGAATACATAACCGATCTTCCGCGACATGCCTTTTTTTACTAAAGAATCAACTAATTCATCTGGCTCTGTAGTTAAAATGAGTAATCCAAAGGCGCAGAGCATATTAAATATTCTCAGGACCAAAAGACATGCATAGGAGATTCCTTCTTTGTAAATAGTAAATCCTCCAATTTCGAAGAAAGGTGTAGAACGGTTCGGGTGAAATAAACCTTGCACGATAATGATCGAAAGAATTAATAAGAAACTGACCCCTAGAATGGGTAAAATTTTTCGAAACACCTTTCCTATTAATAGTAAAAGGATACTAATAAAGGTTGTGATGATTGCAGCTCTAAGATCAGGGATAATATATGTGGCTGCAATTGATACGAAAACATATAAGAGCTTAGTCAATGGATCAATGTGATGAATGAGAGAATTTCTCTCAACATACAGTGTCATAGATTTCATAGTATCCCTCCAAAAATGCATGATAGAAGAGGCCATCTATTAAAGAGTAGACACCTTAATAGACAGCCATATCCATTGTCAACTTTATAATGATTCAATCTTATTCTGATTGTTATAGATTGTTGTTAAATTTTGCGGAAGTCCTTTGAAAATAAGATAACTAATAATAACTGTTGCGATTTTATCTGGGACATCAACAACGATACTGTCTAAAAATGATGCAAGCCATTGAGGTAGATTATGAGCGATGGAGTAAGCATACAGTGCATCTCCCCATACATTTCCCGTTTGTCCGCCCCAAAATATCATATTTAATGGTGTGGAAATCGTTGCTGCGACCACCCCGACGATAATCCCAATCATAATGGCCTTCCCTATATTAGCAATCCACCCCTTGTATGCCATGATACCGACAATAAGACCGATAACTCCACTCGTTATGGCATAGACAAAGGAGATCGGATCTTGGGTAAAACCATAAATGATATTGTTAGCGATGCCAGAGATTGCTCCAATTATTGGGCCTGCGAGCATACTTGCCAGTACAGTGCCAATCGCATCTAACCATAATGGAAGTTTTAACAGGCCAGCGAATAATTTACCTAAATAGTTAATCCCTATAGCTGCTGGAATGAGAACTAGTGCAGCAGTTGAAAATTTTAAAGACCACATACTATTTTTCATGTTTCTTTCCCCCTTATAAATGTTTGAAAAAATAATCTACTAAAATAAGACGATTTAATTCTACTACACTTTTTAAGAAAATACGACAAGTGTCTTTACACTAGTAAAAAACTTTTTATTAAGTGTATGATATTTCTGAATAGGAAAAAGGTTTGATCAATAAAGAATATGCAAGAATTGATCTGGACATTCGATGATTGGTTTTGTTTATATTGTGTAAATTTTTTGTAAATCCTTCTTTAGACGGTTGAAAAAGTTAGGACAATTTGAAATATTATTTTTAAGAGAAAAAGAGTAGATTAATAGACAAGAATTGATTCTATTTCTTAATTTTGATGGGAGGAAATGAATATATGGGTAATCGAAATAAATTTTTAATAGGATCGGTGACAGTTGCGATTGTAGCATCAAGTATTTCCCCGGCTTTTGCCGCAGAGAATAAAACAGCATTCGCTGATGAAAATCAATTTGGGGTATATAAAGATTTTATTCTAAAGGCAGTCGAGCTTGGCTTAATTAAAGGGGCAAATAAAAATGGAAACACCTATTTTTATCCAAACCAACAATTATCCCGCGAGCATGCTGTATTGATTTTAGGACGCTATTTAGGAGATGTAGATACATCGGGGACGAAACAATTTAAAGATGTCGATCAGCTTCCAAAGGATCATGAGTTAAGAGAGAGTGCCCTAAAGGTTAGGAAAAATGGAATCTTCTCGGGATGGAAGGATAATCTTCAATATAAAGCAATATTAACACGTGAGGAAATGGCAAAGGTATTAGTTCAATCCTTTCAATTAAAACATGTGGAAGATTCTAATATAAAAGTAACCGACTTAAATAAAGCGGGAAAGGAATATCAAGAGGATATCACCATTCTCGCCGAAAATGGGATTACGGTAGAGAAGGTCTTCAATCCGAAAGCGAAAGTGACGCGTGGACAATTTATTACGGCACTTATTCGTGCAATAAATAGTGGAGATAAGAAAGAAGGAAATTTTGAGCTAACATTAATGCACACAAATGATACACATGCTCATTTAGATAATATTGCAAAACGAATTACAGCAATTAAAGAAGTTAGGTCACAAAGCAAGAATACATTATTACTAGATGCAGGTGATGTCTTCTCTGGAACGCTCTATTTTAATGAATACCTAGGACAAGCAGATTTAGAGTTTATGAACCTTATAGGCTATGATGTGATGACATTTGGCAATCATGAGTTTGATCAAGGAACAAAGCCTTTAGCCGAATTCGTAAAAAATGCAAAATTCCCGTTTGTTAGTGCCAATGCTGATTTCTCAAAAGATGTTAACTTAAAGGATCGATACCATAATGAGTTAGCTACAACGGCCAATGATGGGGAAATATACAATAGTATAATTAAAGAAATCAATGGAGAAAAAGTAGGGATATTCGGCTTAACAACAGCTGAAACAAAGGATATTTCAAGCCCCGGGGATGTAGAGTTTAAAGATTATATTGAAGAAGCAAAAAAAGCGGTTGAACAGCTCGAAAGCCAAGGAATTAATAAAATTATTGCTCTTACCCATATCGGCTTCGATGATGGCGGTGGTGACAATGACCTGACATTGGCAAAGGAAGTAGAAGGGATCGATGTCATTGTCGGCGGGCATTCACATACGAAACTAGCAGAACCAGTGAAGGACACAACGGGCGATGAACCGACCATCATTGTTCAAGCCAATGAATATAGTAATTTCCTAGGAACCCTTGATGTAGAATTTGATGAAAAAGGAAAGGTTATTGGATATGCTGGGAAGCTTTTAGACCTTAATGAAAAGAAGGATGATCAATATGTAATTAAGGATGATCCTGAGGCTGCTGAAATTTTAGCAACGAAATATAAGCCAGCAGTAGATGCAAAGAAGGAGCTTGTAGTTGGAAAAACAAATGTTGAATTGGTAGGAGGAAATCCAGCTGCAAGGACGATGGAAACGAATTTAGGCGATTTTATTGCTGAAGGAATTTTGGAAAAGGCCAAGAAAATCAATCCGGATACTATGATTGCTTTCCATAATGGAGGAAATGTTCGTGTTTCAGTGGATGCGGGTAATATAACAGTGGCAAAAATTCTTGAAATTCTCCCATTTGGAAACTCGTTAGGAATATTGAATCTATCAGGTGCTGAGATAAAAGCGGCTCTAGAGCATAGTGTGAAAGATGCGCCTAAACCATTCGGTGGCTTTTTACAAGTAGCTGGTTTAAAGTTCACATATGACAGCAGTAAAAATGCAGGAGAAAGGGTTGTATCCATTGAGGTGAAAGACAAAAATGGGCAATTTGTCCCGTTAGATGAAAAACAAAACTATTATGTAGCTACTAATATTTTTACGGCTAAAGGTGGAGATGGCTTTTCTGTATTTGAAAAAGCATCAGCTGAAGGACGCTTAAGTGAACCTGGCTTTGTAGATTGGGAAATCTTTAAGGAATACTTAGATTCTCAACCAAACAAAACGATTGAACCAAAGACAGATGGTAGGATAATCGATATTGCAAAGCCATAGAATGTTTATAGATTGATAGAAAGAAGGGGGCTTAGGTGCCCCTTTTTTCTTTTTAAAGTGCTCTATATTTTTTTAAATAGGTAGAGTAAAAAGAATCTGATACATCGGATCATCTACCTTAAAATCAAATTCGGTAACAAAAGTTCCTTTTATTTACCTCTGATATATCAGCATTTACAATTGAATAATTATTATGGTTGGTAGTGTTTTCACTTCATTCCTGCCAATATGACTACAAAAGTAATGGGTTGATTTTCCTAATCTTATATGTGATTCCTTTTCGTGGTAGTAAATTCCTATTTTTCCCTCTATAATCAAAAATATTGATTTGATTATGGAGGTAAGCTGTATGGGGAAAAAAGTAATTTTATCACTGGCAATTATTTCATCCATGCTTTTATTTGCGGCATGTGGAAGCAGTGAAAAGGCTTCAAAAGAAAAAGAAACGAAGCCGAAAACTACGGAAATAAAAAGTGATATACAGAAGAAAGAGAAGGAAAGTGTAGATAAAGAAGAAGAGCCGAAAGACTCAGGAGAGATTTTAAACCCAGCAATTGCTGAGGAAACAGAAGGTAGTGTTGAAGTAGTATATACGAATAATCAGCCAAATTTTAGCCATGAAATGGATGGCTTTAAGGTAAAGGTAGAAGAATATCAAATCGTTAAGGTAACAGATATGAATCCAGATGTAACAATTCCATTTAAAGATCAAACGGATGGATATGTCGTCACAGCAAAAGTAACCCTAGAAAACAATACAGGAAAACCAATGTATTATACAAATTTTCATAGAATTCAATTGACTGATCAATATGATTATGTTTCATCAAATTGGAAATCCTTTGTCCCAGAAGATCAACAAATTAATACGATTAAAAAGGAAAAGGATGAAGTATCTTTATTTGCAGCAGGTGAGAAGGTTACTGGTTTATTAAATTTCTTATTTACGAATGAACAATTTGAAACAATGAAAATAGTAAAACCTAAATATATTATCGAGGGTGGAGTTGCTGATAACGACCAATTTAAAGGAAGCTTCAAAGGTGATTCTCCCGCATATGATTTTATTTATAGTGGTGAGCAGAAGAAAGCAATTGCTACTCAGCCAAAATTTTATCAAGATCGTTTAACAATGGACAATATGGCAGATAAAAAGATGATTTTTGAAAAAACGGGTATTAATAAAACCTTGAAGCTTGGAGATGTAAAAGTGACTCTTGAAGGTGTTCAATATACGGATATTACACCAACTGCAGCCAGCAAAGAACGATTTAGAAATTTTAATGAAAGTGGTATCGTTGCATTAACTGTAAAATTAAATATAGATAATCAATCCAATCAACCAGTATCCATTTGGAATATTGGTTCGAAATTAAGAATTGATAAAAATCGTGCAACTGTTTTCTCTCAAGGGATGGTAGAGCCTAGTAACCCTAAAGAGATAAAAGCCGGTGAAAAAGGCGAGAAGCTTCATGTCTTCTTATTTAATAAAGATGAATTTGGTATATTTAAGAAATTTGATTTAGAATTTGGTCCTTTTTATGGGGAGGATGGAAAAGGTTTATTTAAGGATAAGACAGTAACATTTACTTTACCTCGATAAAAAACCATCTAATAGGCTTTGAGAATCATTGTTAAAAAGCAGCTAATCTTTGAAATAACAGATTAGCTGCTTTTTTAATGAAAGGCACTTTTTTACTGGGGAAAATTTGTAAGTCATTCACATTTGAATTAAGCCTATATTTTTTATATAGTAATCATTTATTTATTCCACGAATACAAATAAGTAATCACAATGTTAATTTTGTAAAGTGGAGGTAATAATGAAGATTTCAAGATTGTTTAAGTTGGTAATTTGTGCTGTTTTAACCTTTCCATTGATTGAAATGCTCTTTTTTACAGGTGATCCAAAGGCAGCCTCACTTCAAGTTGGATCAGTTGATTTAGAAAGTGGAACATTAAATGTTAGGAGTGGACCAGGAGTACAATATAAACGTATTGGTGCTTTGAAAAATGGAGCAACCGTTACTGTTTATTACCAAACTAAAAATGGCTGGTCTGAAATAAGGTATAACAAAAAGAAAAGCTATGTTTCTAGCCAGTACTTACGTGTACATCTACAAATGAAGCCCTTTGTAGCAAAGGGAATTACCGATAAAGTTATTAAAGCACAAAGAAAAACGTGGGAAAAAAACTACACAAAAAAACAAATCTATGCCATGATGTCACCGCACTACACAACTTCATATATAGAGAAATATTTTAAGCAGCAAATGAGAACAGCGGGGAAAGATAAAAATGGGAACCAGCTATTTCATGTCATTGAAACAGAAATTTGGGGCTATTCTCTTGACACGATTGACTGGAACCTAGAGTACCAACCGAAAAAACCAACCATCAAGTATTATAAAAAAAATGGGAAGGAATATCTTGAAGTATCCCAATTTATGGTCGATGAACTCAGTGGAAATCATACAAGTACACTGTATCTACTTAAGGAAAGCACAAAAGCAAACTGGAAGGTTTATAAATACGAACGAAATGATTAGTGGGTGGCTCAATCCACCCCTCTTATAGCAAAAAAAGATATGTTATACTATTCTTTATCTAATAATTTTTTGCTTGAGGGGTGTGAAGAGTCATTGAAGTATTTGAAAAATATACTGAAAGCGTTGTCTGATTTTTTCATTCACTATATAGATTACATTTTGTTTCTATTTCTAATTACCTTTAAACTATTTTTATTTGCTCGCTTAACGGGGACTGTGTTTGTAAAACAAGGAACAGTTCAATATCTATCGACTTTTTTCGATTGGCTCCTACATTGGAATGGAGATAGTCTAGACTTACTTCGAAAAGGAATCGTCATGATAAGCTTAGGGGCAATACTGCTTCTATCATTCTGGATTCTCTTTTTGCCAAGAAGAGCGAGATTTTTATCTTTAGTCATACTCAATTTCTTGATTACGTTTATGATATTTGCTGATTTAATCTATTTCCGCTACTTTGAAGATTTGATATCAGCGAATGTACTGCTCCAAATTGGACAAGTTGGTGCATTAGGGAATAGTATCTCTAATTTATTTTCAGGCATTGATTGGATATTTTTTATTGATATTCTTGTGCTTATTCCTATTACGATTTTTGTATTCAAAAAAGTAAAAAGAACAAAAGCATCGAAACAGAAAAGAATTTCTAGAGCTGCTAGCGCAGTCGTCGTATTTGCAGTTGGATACTTACTAGTCGCCTATCCGATGAAGGTTTTTATTGAAAAAGGGGGAGGCTATCTTTTTGAAAAAACCTTATCAAATATGAGAGTTTATGAGGTAACGGGTCTATTAGGCTTTCATGGGTTTGATCTTTATAAATTTGTGAATGAAAATGTCTTTCATAAAAATACAATTAGTGAAAAGGAAAAGAATCATATACAGGAATGGTTTAAGGATCATCAAAAGAAAATTTCAAAAAAAACTCCCTATTATGGTATAGCAAAAGGGAAAAATGTAATAACGGTTCAAGTCGAAGCATTCCAAAACTTTTTCATTGATAAAAAGGTGAATGGCCAGGAAATTACGCCGAATCTAAATAAGTTGAAAAAAGAAAGCATGTATTTTAATCATTTTTATCATCAAACAGCTTCTGGGCGAACATCGGATGCAGAGTTTTTGAATAATACTTCTCTTTATCCTTTGTATACAGGGTCTGCCTATATTAACTATTCAGGTAATACTTTTACTGCTTTACCAGAGACCTTGAAAGACAATGGCTATGAGACAGCAGCATTTCATGCATATAAGCCAAGCTTCTGGAATCGTTATCTAATGTATAAAACCATTGGAATTGATACTTTTTATAGTCTAGATACATTTAAGCAAGATGAAAAATTAGGATGGTCTATTTCAGATGAATCGATGCTTCGACAATCAGCTGAAAAAATGGTGAAATTAAAAAGTCCGTTTTACTCTTTCTTAATTACATTATCTAGTCATCATCCATATGATTTACCGTCCAACTATCAAGAGTTAGATCTAAATGGATACCAAGACGGTACGTTTAAAAATTACTTACAGTCTGTCCACTATGTAGATAAAGCAATCGGGACATTTATTGAACAATTAAAGAAAGATGGGTTATGGGATGAGTCAATTGTTATTTTCTATGGTGATCACGATAGTGGACTAATGAAAGCAGATAGTGAAATTGCTCAATTTGGCGGTGCAAAAGGTGAGGATCTTACCTTCAATCAAATGAAGGGAGAAGTTCCAATGTTTATACATTTACCTGGTAACGCAGAAGCTGGAGTTTATCAGCAAGTTGGCGGGCAAATTGATATTTCCCCAACAATTATGCATTTATTAGGAATATCACCGAAAGGAAAATATATGATGGGTACACCTCTATTCCAAGAAGATAACAGATTAGTTGTCTTTAGAACGGGGGCATATACGACTAATCATGTTTATTATCAACCATCCCTTGATGGTAAATTTGAAAATGGGACATGCTTTGATACAAAGACTAAAAATAAAACAACTTTAGAAGCATGCAAAAAGGATTATGAAGAAGCGACAGATCAATTAGAAATATCAGACGCAATATTGAAAGGAAATTTAATAAAATTATTCAAAAGAGATGGCGAATGATGCCATCTTTTTTGTTAGTGTAGAAAATTGTAATATCAATAGAAGTATTGTCGAAACTATTTTAAATTATCGCAGGATTGTACATAATAATACAAAAGAACTATCTACTTCCTAAATCTAGAAGAAAATAGGTGAAATATGCATGATAGGTGAAAACACGTATTTCCAATTAAAAGAGAAGATAGAATCTTTGAGAAAGAAAATGATTGAACGTGGAATGAAAAAGGGGTTCCAAGATCAAGAGACCTTGTTTTTTAGTAAAGAGCTTGATAAATTGATCTATCATTATCAAATGAAAAGTATGAATTAACTCTAGTGTTTGCTTATGGAAGCAAAGTTCAAAAAAGGTGCTAAATGTTACCCAAAAACTGGGTGACATCTAGCACCTTTTTCTCTTTTTCGCTATTTTTCGAGTTTCATATTGGTTTTACTAGTTTACAAGTTTATAATAGAATAGGGAACTTTTAACAACTATGTGAAAGGAGAGAAAATATTTGTGAAATCTCGGATTATAAAAATAGCATGTATGATGCAAGTCGGATTGCTTTTATTATGGGCATTTTCGACTGGTAGCCCACTAAAAGCCTCAGCAGCCACGGTAAATGAACAATTTAAAGTATCTTCTGGAGTTAATTATACAGATTTTCGAATATCTGAATCTACTAGAAAACAAGCCGTACGTGTCATGGAGGTAAATGTTAATGATCCATACACAAATGTCGAAGTTGGCGTATCTAGTATTATGAATAAACTCAAAAAGACAACTACACATGCATTAGAGCATCATTATGATGGGCATCTAGTTGTTGGCGCAATTAATGCATCTTTTTTTCATTTAGGAGCACCTATTAATCTAGTATCGCAAAATAATAAATTGGTTCATGCAGGAACGATATCAAGTAGCAAAGACAAATACATAAATGAACCAATTGCATTTGGAATGAATAGTAATGGCAAAGGTCAAATTGATCATTATGACCTTAGTATGAATTATGTACATAATGGGAAAACATACAAGATTACTAGTACAAATAAAGAACGGTCAACAAATAATACTATTTTATATACCCCATATTTCCCTAGTGAAACAACAAACACAAATGAATGGGGAACAGAGGTAGTTGTTACATTTCCTGAAGCACCTACACTTGAATTTGGTAGCCAAGTAACAGGTACAGTTGAACAAGTACGTAATGTAGGGGATAAAACAAAAACAATAATCCCGAAAAATGGTCTCGTTATTTCAGGGAATGGAAAAGGCTCAGACCAATTAAAAGATGTAATGGTAGGAGATAGTATTACCCTTTCTATTAATATTGATTCGAAATGGAAGGATTCCTCATTCATGGTCGCTAGTGGTCCGATGCTAGTAAAAGATGGACGTGTGTCCCTTTCGATGAATCCAAACAGTTCGGAAGCTGCAACGAGAGCGCCGAGAACTGCTGTCGCTATTAATAAAACAGGTGATAAAGTCTTTTTTGTAACTGTAGATGGACGACAAAGCGGCTACAGTACAGGAATGAATTTAACAGAGTTTGCAAACTACCTAGTAAGTATGGGGGCTGATCGTGCATTAAATCTTGATGGTGGCGGATCTACAACAATGGCGGTTCGTTATCCTGGTACTGACACAGTGCGTCTTGCCAATAAACCGTCTGACGGGGTGGAGAGAACAGTATCAACGATATTAATGGCTGTTTCTACAGCTCCTAAAGGTGAAGTTCGCTCAATTACAGTGAAGAAGTCTAAAGAGGGAAAACTAAACGTTGGTGACTCTATTAAAATTCTACCAGGTACTGCTGTAGATACTTACTATAATCCTGTTAAACTTTCAGAGAGTGATTTATCTTTAGAAGATGTCAATAAATTAGGTTCTGTCTCTGGCAATACATTTACAGCTAAGAAGCCTGGAAAGGGTACGATTAAAGTTAAATACGGGAATGTTAGTACAACTGTAAATATAGAGATAGCTGATAATAATACATCATCCTTTAAAGATGTTAGTAATTCCTTTTGGGGGAAAACAGAAATTGAAGAATTAGTGAAAAAGGGAATAATTACAGGGTATCCAGATGGGACATTTAAACCAAACAATACGATTAGTCGTGGCGAAACAGCCGTCATGCTAACAAGAACGTTAAAATTGGATACAAGCAATGTTAAGGATCCAGGATTTAAGGACGTTTCGAAAACTGATATGTATTACAAAGAAATAGCAGCGGCTGCAAATGCCGGTTTAATTAAAGGTCGTGAAAAGGACAAATTTGTATCAAATGGTAAATTATCACGTGCCGAAATGGCAGTTCTCATTCAACGTGCATTTAAATTACCATATGAGAATAAAAAATATTTTTCAGATGTTCCTAGTTCACATTATGCCTATCAATCAATCAATTCAATTGCAAAATTGAATATTACTGAAGGCTATCCAGATGGAACGTATCGACCAAATAACTCAATTACAAGAGCTGAGTTTAGTGTGTTCTTAACAAGAGCATTGAAATAAGAGACCGCATTAACTTTGATAACTGTATTGAAGTTAATTGCCATAGATAAAAGGGCTGAGAATGTAGAAGTTTTCTTTCTACATTTTCAGCCCTTTTGTGTTTATTTTGTTCTAAAATCCGTATTCATCATCCTGGCAAGCATGGTTGAAAATTCCGCACGAGTAATTTTCTCATTAGGTTTAAATGATCCATCAGGATATCCCTGGGTAATTTGATTTGCTTGTAAAATCATAATATATTCATTTGCCCAGTGTTTATTTACATCATTAAAAGTATGCTGAAGTGAGCCCTTTAAGTGGAATGCTTCTACTAAAATTTTTGCCATCTCACCTCTTGTTAATGAATGACTTGGATAGAAATAGCCATTATTACCAGAGAAAATTCCTTTTTCAGTTAATTTTGCAATGGTAGTATAGCCATAGGTATTCTTAGTTACATCCTTATAGTTTGGATCAGGTGCAATGGTGTCTTCAAATATAATGGATCGTTTGATTAATAACCCCGAATGAACACGCTGAATAAGATCGTTAGCACCAAATTTCCCATTATCATATCCTGCAATAATCCCTTTTTGTGCTAAATAGATCACTTCATCAGCTGCCCAACTTGGCACTGTATCCTTAAACGATATCATTTGTCCATTATTTTTAAATGATTTCCAAAAAGAATTTGCTATAACAAGATAGCCATCCTTATTAGGGTGGATATCTGCAGGGTTTGGTAGATAGTCTTTAGCGCGGACATTAAATTCCTCCGCCGTTGCCACATAGATTGCACCAAATTTTTCTGTTGCCTCTTGAATGGTTGTATTTAATAATTGTAATAATTGTAAAAGCTGTGTAGTCTGTTCCTTAGATAGATTTGGGAATGGATTGTAGTATCCCATGACATATATTTTAGCATTGGAGTTTAGCTCACGAATTTGATTAATGATTTGAACGATATTTGTTCCAACAGTTGTAATGGCTGCTTTTAATTTCTCAGGATCATATTCTAAAGTACCTTTAGAAAAATCTACTTTTATTTCTTTTAATAAATCATTTGCACCTGCATCAATCGTGATGATTTCAGCATCTGCGATCATCTTCTGGATATTTGCTTCTTTCCCAGATAAATCGGGTTTGCTTATATTATTTTGAATATCCTCTAAAACATTCGTTGTTGTATATCCTGGCACAGCGAATCTTTTATCAAAGCTTCCTAATAATTGAACTTCATCGAGTTGCTGGGCTAGAAAATCAGCGTATCCTTTATCTATTCCTTTATTAGGTGTTTGACCCGCGGCTAAGGAATCTCCTAAGGCAAGATAATCCAATTTTTGTTTTGAAGAAGCATAAGATGGGGAACAAAGCATACCTACCAAAAGCAATAAAGCAAATAAACTGCTACATATTCTTTTTCTCAAAAATATCTCCCCCTATATAATAGATTCGAATGTAATATTTCGCGACAAAAGTACTAAAGTCCTCTAATTTTTTTAAAATACAGAAATATATTTTTGTAGTTTGTTGCTTTTGTCAAAGCCCAACTACATGTTTTACACCAAATAAATGATTCAGAGCGGTCTTATTGAAGTTTTCAGCTCTTTTCTCATGGAATGAAAGGGGACTACTAGCTATATGAATCGGTATTTTCTACCTTCAGGAGAATCAAACACGATCTTTGGTTCCCGAACAGAGTAGAATTCCATCTTCGGGGTAACCAATGGTTCCCAAAGGTTCCCGAACAAAGTTGAATTCCATCTTCGGGGTAACCAATGGCTCCCAAAGGTTCCCGAACAGAGTAGAATTCCATCTTCGGGGTAACCAATGGCTCCCAAAGGTTCCCGAACAGAGTAGAATTCCATCTTCGGGGTAACCAATGGTTCCCAAAGGTTCCCGAACAGAGTAGAATTCCAGCTTCCCGGTAATCAATCGCCCACAAAGGTTACCGTACACACTCAATTCCCACCTTCCCGGTAATCATACGCATACTAAGTTAACGTTTTTTGATTCAAACTTTCCTCTTAAATAACAACAATGTTAAAGTAAAGAGCCTTATAGTATAAAAAATTCTAAAAAATAAATATTTTATACTATAATTAGTACAAAGCTTTTGATAGGCAAAGGGGAGGGAGTGGACTTGAAAAGTAGAAATGATCAATTTGGGGAGACTCGTTCTATTTTAGTAACAAAACTTCAAATCCCAGTGAATCAAGCAAATATCCTACCAAGACCCCACTTACATAATCTGTTGAATCATGCTTTAGATAAAAATGTGATTATGGTAGGGGCTCCGGCTGGTTTTGGGAAAACAACAATAATTAGTGAATGGGTGAAAACCATTCATTTGCCGGTCGCTTGGATTTCAATAGGATTAGAGGATAATGAGCCAGAAACTTTTTTGGAATATATGCTTAGTGCTTTAGCTATAATTGATGATAAGCTTGGGCTAAAGTCAAGAAACCTTCTCTATTCACCAAATCCTCCAGTATTAGAGAAAATATTTCAGTCATGTATAAATGAAATCGCAATGTTTTCAAGTGAACTTTGTTTAGTGATCGATAATTTTCATATGATGAATCATCCACAAATTCAACAAATCTTTGCATATTTATTAGAATTCATTCCTAGTAATCTGAAAATCATTTTAATCACTAAAACGGAAAATCTCCCTGCATTAAAAAGGCTTAAGTATACAGGAAAAATGGTAAAAATCTCGAAGGAGGAATTGCGTTTTAAAGGGCATGAATTCAAGCAGTTTTACCATGTTTTAAAAAAACTCCCTTTAAATGAACTAGAGCTTCAGTTATTAGAAAATAAAACAGAGGGATGGGTTATAAGTATGAACTTATTTGCTCAAGCCCTTGTGGAAGATCGATCTATGCTTTATGAAAAAGATCAGTTTTCAGGGAGACATCCATATATATATAGTTATTTAATCGAGGAAATGCTTGATTACCTAGATGATTCTGTTCGCAACTTTTTGCTAGAAGTTTCTATCTTAGATGAGCTATCCTGTTCTCTTTGCGAAGCAGTAACCTTAAAAAAGGATGCTGCAGAGTATTTGCAGCTTCTTTTTTCTTCAAAAGAAATGATTAAACTCATTCCAGAAAGAAACAATCAATGGTTCCGACTTCATTCGTTACTAAGGGAGTTTTTTTATCATCAATTAGTTAATAAATATCAAGGGAATATTGTTCATTTACACCGTCGAGCGTATACATGGTTTTATACTCAAGGCTATATTTCGAAGGCAGTCAATCATGCCGTTCAAGCAAATGATCTAGATAAAGCAACCGAATACTTATGGAATCTTGCCCCTTCATTATTAAAGAACAGAGAATACAATGAACTTGCGTACCTCCTTAATCTATTTCCTAATGACTGGATTGAAAATAGTCCTCATTTATGTATTATTTATTCCTGGACATTAGCCCTTCAGAAAATGTGGGAAAATGCACATACATATTTGGCTTTCGTAGATCGATTGATCCTCAAAATGGAAGCATCTTTATATGAAAAGTTTCTGATTGAATTACATGTTTTAAGAGGATATATTGCCCTACTTGAGCAGAAAGGGGACGAATGTATAAAGCACATGACAACTGCGGCGAAAATGCTTCCTAAATATAGTGAATTTTATCATATGGGAGTAGAAATTCTATCTCCTGAATGGAATGTTCTTGGAAGTGATATTGCATTTGGTGGACAATTAGCATCTACTTGTACTCTTTACGGAAAACTACGCGAGATATGGAAAAATAGCGGACTCCCAATTGTAGGTTTTGGTGCTGTTGTATTAGGTGCGATTCATTATGAATGGGATGAACTGGATAAAGTTCAGTATTTTGCAAAACGTGGCATGTACATTGGAAAGAAACATAGGAATTTAGGCATTCTTGTTCCATCTTCTCTGCTCTATGCACGTATGAAAAGGGCACTAAATAATGATGATGAAATGTGGCAAGTGATTCAACAATTAGAGGATTCAATTACAGATCGTCATTGGAGAACTACTATAACTGGTTTTAAGATAAATATATTGCTAGAAGAGGGGAGAGTTGATAAGGCGGTAAAGTTGATGGAGAAATTAGAACAAATGCCTGCTACAGGAATGATCAGCATCAATCAGATTAGAGTGCTTCGAGCATCAGGAAAATGGACGAAAGCATTGAAAAGAATTGAGCCATTAATAAAACAAGTAGAATTAGAGAATAGACTTGCGATCTTCATTGAATTAATGATTTTACAATCATTAATCCATTTTGAAGAGGGAAATCGTTCAAAAGCCTTTACTATTATTAATCAAGCGATCAGGCTTGGGATGAAAGAAGGTTATCTTCGTTTGTTCCTAGATGAAGGTACTCATATGAAGAAGCTATTATGTGATTTTCAAAAGATAGTTTCTACAGATCAAGCAGTTAAGGAGTATTGCTCGAAGATTCTATCGAAATTTGAACATGATTCTATCGATGAAGTGGTTGTAAAAACAGATCTTCCTTATTTGGATGACTTAACAAATAGAGAATTAGAAGTATTAAAGCTCCTTGAAAAAGGACTGACCAATAAAGAAATAGCCGAAGCCTTGTATATTACCGTAGGAACGGTGAAATTATATAATCATAAAATCTACTCTAAGCTTCAGGTAAAGAGCCGAACCCAAGCCTTGATCCGAGCGAAAGAATTAAGATTAATTGATTATTAGAAAAAGGAAAGGTGCCTGTCGACATATCCTATTAAAGGATAGTGACAAGCACCTGTTTAATTAATACTATTTATTTAGGCGGTTGAACCTTCCAAGTAGATAGATCTGGTTGTTCCTTTGTTACTAATGATTTAGGGAAAATGAATGTCCAAGGTTTACTTGTATTTGCCTTTACTTCAAAATCCTCTAGTTTAAATCCACCTTGTGCAATAATTTCACCTGTTGCATCTTCTACAGTCAGTGGCAATTGTTGAATTTGAATATTTTTATCAGAACCATTTCGAATAAGCAAAGTAATATGTAAATTACCCTCTTCATTAATATTGGCCTGAATTCCCATAAAGTTTACCTCACCAGGCTTAGGTGGTTGGACGGTGTTTAATAATTGTTTTAACTTCTCTTTATCTTCCTCAGCAAGGCTTTGTTCCCAGCTTTTTGCTAAATCAAGAGAATGTGGTTTCTTGATTTCAAATGCAAGTTTCCATCCATCTTTAGGTACAGAATCAGTGAAAAGGTCCTTTTTAGTAAAGACAAAATCCCATGGACGGCTACTTTTTGGTGGTAATTCACCTATTTCACTTAGATCAAAGGTCTTTTTGCCTAATACTTCTCCTTCACTCCCTAACAGAATGAGTGGGACGGATTGGAAGGTAATTGCCTTATTTAAGCTACTTCTTACGAAGGCAGTAACAATTAAATTTTCTGCAGAATCACTGTTAATCTCCACACCTGATAGGGAGACTTGATTAGGCTTTAACGGTGTACATTCGTTGTTAAGGAAACGAAGTACATATTCTCTTTCTTGAGAAATATTTGAGCCAGGTAAAATGGAAAGCTCTGTTTCTATTTCTTCTTCCATATTAGCTTGATCGGTTACCTCTTCATTAAGTAGATCACTAGACGAAACAACACTGTCTCGCCCTCTTTTTTTATTTTTTCCTATAAAGAACATGGGGGTTCCTCCTACAAAAATATTATTCTGGTGTAGAAAAGCTGTTAATTAAAATGATAGCATATTCACTCATTTCTTTCTCAATACGATAATAAGTATGAGTGAAAACCTCTAAACCTTCTTTTTGGTAAGTACGGATTGGGTCCTCTTGACTATAACCACGTAAACCTATGCCTTCTTTTAATCTTGTCATTGACTCAAGATGCTGCACCCAATACTCATCGATAATTCTTAATGTACGGTCCTTGACTAATGGGTGAAGATCACTGTGTTCATTAAAGCTTTCATCAATTTGTTTAAGGGTTGATTGTAGGTTCTCTAAAATGATCCCTTTCACTTCACTGTAGTCAAAACCATCTTCAAATTCTGGTAGATGCTGAAGTGATAAACGATTAATCTTTGCTCTAAGTTCATTCAGATCATTCATTGCACTACTTGATTCTTCAGCTTCTTGGAGAATGTGTTCGGTTGCACTTTGAAGCGATTTTTTTAGTAAATCTACAGTGTTTTCTGATTCTAACACATTAGTGCGAATAGAATAAATGATATTTCTCTGTTCATTCACAACATCATCAAGTTTTAATGTGTATTCACGTGCAGAATAGTTACTGCCTTCACACATTCTCTGTGTTCGATCGATAAAGTCATGTATGTTTTTATTCATAATCAACCCGTTTTCGTCTGTTTGTAGTGATTTTTGAAGCTTCTCTACTTGATCGGCAGCAAAACGCTGTACGATTTCATCTTCAATCGAGATAAAAAACTGACTTGCCCCTGGATCACCTTGACGGCCAGAACGCCCTTTTAATTGATTATCAATTCGTCTACTTTCATGCCTTTCAGTACCGATTACATATAAACCGCCAAGTTCGGCAACCCCTTCACCTAGCAAAATATCGGTACCTCGTCCAGCCATATTGGTTGCAATCGTTATTTGCCCTTTTTGCCCGGCAATTGAGATAAGCTGGACTTCCTTTTCCACACTTTTTGCGTTTAATAATTGATAAGGAAGCCTAGCTTTGTCTAAATAGGTTGCAACTAATTCTGATTGTTCAATTGATGCAGTTCCAATTAGAATAGGTTGTCCATTTTCATGAATTTTCTTAACTTCCTTCGTTAGCGCTTCATATTTATGTTGAATTGTATCGTAAACTAAATCATTTTTATCGACACGGATTTTCGGTCGATTAGTTGGAATTGGAATAACATCCATACCATAAATTTGTTGAAATTCTTTTTCTTCGGTTTTCGCTGTACCAGTCATCCCTGAAAGAATTGGATACATACGGAAGTAGTTTTGAATCGTAATGGTAGCTTGCATTTTATTTTCATCGGTAAGTTTTAAACCTTCTTTGGCTTCAATTGCTTGATGCAAGCCATCGCTTAAACTTCTACCTTCCATGATTCTACCAGTAAACATATCGATTAATTCAATCTTTCCTTCTTGAACGATATAATCAACATCCCTACGGAAGATGACTTCTGCCCTTAAGGACTGAATCATGTAATGATAGAGAGTTTGATGCTCGATAGCATATAAATTATCAATACCGAATGATTTTTCTATACGATTAACGCCTTCATCGGTAAAATTCGTTGCTTTCGATTCAGGATCAAAGGTATAGTCTTTATCTAGTTTGAATCTTTTGACTAATTGAGAGCATACATAGAATAGTTCAGAGTTTAATGATGTCTTCCCTGCAATAATAAGTGGAGTTTTTGCCTCATCGATAAGGACACTATCCACCTCATCAATTATTGCAAAATGGTATGGACGCTGAACTCGTTGATTTGGGGCCATCACCATATGATCACGTAAATAGTCAAATCCGAACTCAGTCCCGATTCCATATGTTACATCTGCATTATAAGCTTCCTGTTTTTCCAACGGGGTCATTTGAGAAAGGTTCAATCCAACAGTTAAACCAAGGAATTCAAGGATTTTTCCAGTGATTTCTCTATCCCGCTTAGCAAGATATTCGTTCACTGTAATAACATGAACGCCCTTGCCTTCCAAAGCTCGTAAGTAACTTGGTAAAGAAGGCACAAGGGTTTTTCCTTCACCCGTTGCCATTTCAGAAATATTCCCATCAAGTAAACTAAGCCCACCGATTAATTGCACATTAAAATGGCGCATCCCTAATACCCTTTTAGATGCTTCGCGAACGGTAGCAAATGCTTCTACTTTAATGTCATCAATGGTTGCACCTTCTGATAATCGCTTTTTGAATTCAATCGTTTTATTTTTTAATTCATCATCTGATAATTTTTCTATTTCAGGTTCAATGTCATTTATTTGATTAACCAGTTTATTATATTTTTTTAACGTTTTTTCATGTTGACTTCCAAATGTTTTTTTTAGATAAGAAATCATGAATGGTCTCCCCTCAAAATTACTATAACGAGGTTGTTCAAAAAGTGAGGATAAAGCTGAAGAATTTTCCGCACAAACCCGTTAGAACAAGTATTTTGGCGTATTTCGACAACAGCAAATTCTATCCTTTCGCTTCCTTGAACACGCACATATGAGTATTATACCACAAATGGTTGAAGTAGAGATAAGTTGAATTTACTGGTAATGAAAGTAGAATTATGTCAAATGAATCTAGTATCTGTCGATCATTTCTGATAGATTAATAAATAGACAAAATAATATTTTAGGAGGTAGATGGATGAAATCCGTGAAAAGCTTAGTCCTATGTATGTTTTCAATCATCATGATTGTATCATTCTCACTTCCAGCCTTTGCTGCAAGTGATGATATTACGGGGCATTATTTTGAAAGTGATATGCGGGCTTTAATTAATAAGGGGATATTAAAAGGAACAGCTCCTAATAAATATGAGCCTGATAAGTCAGTAACAAGAGCAGAATATGCAGCTTTTGTTGTTAGGACATTGGAATTAGATAAATATAATAAAGCTGATCTATCCATAGCAGAACTGAATGAATCTAATTTTAAAGATGTGAAATTAGGGGATTGGTATTCAGATGTTGTTCAAATCGCTGCAAAAGCGGGGATCGTAGGTGGATATCCTGATGGCACATTTAAACCAAATGCTGCGATTACTAGAGAAGAAATGGCGGTTATGACTGACCGTGCTTTATCAACAAAAGGTATTATTGCAGAAGGTAAACCACTAACGTTTATTGATACAAATCAAATTAATAAACAATATCGTGGGGCTATTGAACGATTAGTTGCATTGAAGATTTTTGGCGGTCTTGATGGAAATAAATTTGGTCCGAAGGTAAAAACAACACGTGGTCAAACTGCTGCTGTTCTTAATCGGATGTTAAATAAAATTGAACAATCGACAACAGAGCCAGAAACACCAACAGAACCAGAGACACCGACTACTCCGGTTGGAGATTATCAAGTAGCGAATCTATCTTCTGATGGAACGCCTACGATTATCAAAGGCTATGATTCTTTCGACACTGCTAAGAGTAATGCAACTGGTAATCAAGTAGTGCTAAAAGGAAACACCATTGTATGGATGAAAAGTGGGATTGCAGTTATAAATAATACAGTTGCTTCTATATATAGTAGCGAAAGTCTGAAATCCGATATTTCCTATGCAGTATTAGGCACTGAATTAGAATATTTTGATGCAGGAGAAAACTGGGTTAAGGTATCGATTGCAGGCATGACTGGTTATGCAAAGAAGGACGAAATTAAACTTATCCCAAGTATCCTTGAAAAAGGGCGTTCTTATTATGAGGTAACTACAAATGGAACATTAAGACACTCCATTTACAATCCGTTAAAAGATACTTATGCATCCTATGAATATGGTGTTGCTCCTAGCTTTTTAAATTCTGGAGGCAAATATTATAGCTGGGATGGTCATACATTCTATAATGTACAAGGAACAAAAGTAGGAGAAGCGTATCAATATTTTAATCTACTACCTATTCGTACAGAGACAGCCTATACTGCCGAAGATTTAAATCGTTATGTAGTAGCTAATGGGCCAGCAGGAAGCCCGCTTGCCACTTTAGGAGCAGAATTCAAAAAAGCTGAGAGCAAATATGGAATTAATGCAATGTATTTATTTGCTTTAGCCATTCATGAAAGTAACTGGGGAACAAGTGAAATTGCGAAGAAGACAAATAATTTGTTTGGAATTAAAGTATATGATACTGCTCCAGACAGTGGTGAGAAATATTCAAGTTTTGCCGAATCAATTGATCATGCAGGGAAATTTTTGTCAGAGAGATATGTGAACCCGAGTGGAGTACAGTATCGTGGTGCAATGCCAGGGAATAAAGCGGCAGGTATGAACTTACGCTATGCGTCTGATCCGTATTGGGGACAAAAAACAGCAGGACATATGTATAGAATTGATCAATATTTAGGTGGCAATGAAAGAAATAAATATACTTTAGGTGTAACGACTACACCAGGTGTGAATGTTAGAACTGACGCTACAACAGGTGGCCAAAATAAGGTATATTCATATCCGAATACTGGTGCTGGTATCATCATCACAGATACTGTAACCAATGCTGAAGGTACATGGTTTAAAATCTTATCTGATCAAAGTGATTTTAGAAATGCTCAGGAAGTGTATGTATACAGCAATGGAAGCTATGGGAATAATGTCATTCAAGCTCCTATTGCTAAATAAAAACACTCTTTTCTCAAAAATTGTTGTTATTTTTATAAAGTTTAACTAATTGGTGTAAAACTGGCAGTTGGGCTTTTAAAAAGCAATAAACTACACGAATACAGCCATACAGAACAATCGGCCAGCGCAAGCTGACAGGTACAGGAGCTAGACTAGATTTGAGCTCCTGAAAATCTGTGAAAAAAAACTCATAAATTTTGTATTTTAAAAAAGGGATGTAACATCTATTTGTTACATCCCTTTTGTGTTATAGTAATGAATGATATCGAAACTTGACGAAGCAAGGAGAATTATCATGAATCATAAGCAGGTAACCATCCTGGGTGTACCTTTTATCCATACGAATCAAAATGATTTTGTTCAATTATTAAAGCAAAGAATTGAATCTGAACAGAAGACATTTGTTGTAACAGCAAATCCTGAGATTGTCATGAAGGCAAATGAAGATTCAAATTATATGGACACAATTAAGCAAGCAACTTATATTGTTGCTGATGGCATTGGTGTTGTTAAAGCAGCAAAGATTTTAAACCAGCCTTTACCAGAGCGGGTTACAGGCTATGATACGGTGATGGATCTTTTAAGCTTAGCAAATGAGCATAGTTACCGAATTTACTTACTTGGTGCTAAACAAGAAGTACTTGAAAAAGCAGTCAATAAAATTAATACTAATTATCCGAATGCAATTATTGTCGGATCCCATAATGGTTATTTTGATTGGAATCATAATCAAATAGCTGAAGAAGTAGAGACTCTGCAACCTGATATCGTTTTAGTTGCTTTAGGGCTCCCACGCCAAGAGCAATGGATTGCACAACATATAGCTAATTTTAATAAAGGTATTTTTATCGGTGTAGGTGGAGTATTTGATGCATTAGCAGGGGAAGTAAAGCGGGCTCCCGAGATTTGGCAAAAATTAAATCTTGAATGGTTTTATCGCTTAGTAAAGCAACCTTCGAGATGGAAGAGGATGCTTGTTCTTCCGCATTTTGTTATGAAAATTTATGGACAAAAGGTTAAGGGGAGAAAATGAATCAGTCTTTTATCAAAAGTACATTAATTTTATCCATTGCCACTTTAGTTTCAAAAATTTTAGGGAGCATCTTTCGAATTCCGTTACAGAATATTGCTGGAGATCAAGTGTTAGGAATTTTTTCATTAGTTTATCCGGTGTATATGGTTGCATTGACCCTTTCTGTTGCAGGTATTCCTATTGCCATTTCACAGCTTATTACAAAAGCTAGAGTAAATCATAACCAAACTGATATTAGAAATATCTTTGTAACTGCAGGTATATTGGCGTTTCTATTCGGGGTAATTAGCTTTTCATTTATCTCAATATTTTCACGACCAATTGCACATGTATTAGGTGGACAGGATACTCGCATATCCTTATTAATTGTTGCGTCAACACTGTTAATCGCACCATATATGGCTGTGTACCGAGGGTTCTACCAAGGCTTCGAGGATATGAGACCAACAGCTATATCACAAGTATTGGAACAATTAGTCCGTGTTGGATTTATTCTAGTTATTGCATATATATTTGTACAACAGCATTATACAAATCAGGTGATCGCAGGTGGAATCATGATTGGATCACCAATAGGTGCTCTACTTTCACTTATTTACTTGCGCTCAAAATTTGCCCGAGACTCAATAAAACCAACATCTGAAGTAAAATACACATACGATGACTTTAAAAAGATAGGAAAACAAATTCTTAAAATATCCATCCCGATCTGTATTGGAGCTATTACAATGGCATTACTGAATTTTGTTGATTCTATCACCATTCCATTCAGTTTACGATCATTTGGCGATTCAGAGAAGGAAATTACCTATCTATATGGTATATATGGCCGTGGATTGTCATTAGTCCAAATTGCGACTGTGTTCTCTTCATCAATTGTCTTACCATTAATTCCTTTAATTACTAGTAAGCTTTTAAATAATGAAAGAGTACAAGCAAGTAATATTATTGGTAGAGCCCATTGGTTAACCAATATAGTTTCATGGCCTGCAGCCTTTGGATTATTGGCTTTAACGCTTCCACTTAACCTTGCCCTTTTTAAAAATACTGAGGGAAGTATGGTCCTCGCGATTATTAACTTTAGTTCAGTATTTACTTCATTAACAGTGCTTGGAACAGGAATTTTACAGGGGATGAATAAGGCCAAGCAAGCCGCTATTATAATAATAATTGGCGTTTTGGCAAAAGTAATAACAAATATTGTATTTGTTAAATACTTCGGATTAACTGGAGCGGGTATATCAACCTTGCTTATTTACATTGTTATATTCTTTATCAATACTCAATTAATTATGAAAAATGTCTCTTTTTCATTATGGAATAGAAAGACATTCATAAGTATTTTTGCCTCCATTGTTATGGGAGCAGTGGTTGGGGTTCCAACCTTATATCTTCAAATTACTGATTGGGGAAGAATGTCCGCTCTTCTATATTTAGGCGGATCAATTGTTATCGGTGGACTTATTTACGCTATTTTATTGATTTTGCTAAAAGCGATTGATCGTGAGGAATTAAGCTCATTTCCAATAATCGGTAAGTTTTTCAAAAAAGCAATGAATCAATAAATTGGAACAAACTATAAATATTTCTAGAAAAATGTGGATATTTACTATGACAATTTATGATATAATTTTTACCTAAAGCGGATAAAAGGTGGAAAAAGTATGACATCAGTTTTATACTGGTGTCTCTTTTAAGCTTAGCCACATATTGCTTTTGCAGAAGGCTTTGTTAAATGAATAAGCGCAAAATAAAAATAGCGCAAAGCTTTTACATGTGAAAAGTAACATTAACACAGTCTTACAAATAGAGAGGAAGTGAATGGGTTGAAGAAATGGTTATGGATCGTTCTTATTATCTTTCTTCTATTAAATGTTCCAGCGATTTACTCACGTTTTACAACAGAATGGGATAATAATACATACGAAATGATTGTCCCTATTGATGAAATTAAGGAACTAGTTGATAATGATCCAACATTAAAAGAAGATCATGTTTATGATGAATTAAGGAAAGCGGGACTTGAATCCGTAAGTGTTGAACCAGAAACGTTAAAGAGTTTAGAAGAAAATGGCCAATTGTCAATTATTAGTAAAGAAGCAATGGCAGAAAAAATGCTATTTGATCATATAGATGTGAATGGAAATCGTGAATTTAAAAAGAATGGGATCTTTGTTTATGTTGATCCTGATTCAACATATCTTTCTAGTATTCAAAAGGTTTTTGAAGATATCAAAGAGGTTCAAGTGGATGATCGAACATTTTATTTTATCCCAGGGGATAGTAAAAAGCTTGATGATATCCCATTAGGGTTTAATGAGGATGTTATCCAAAAGTTAAAGTCACATGATTTTAAAGTGGTCCCACGTATCTCTAATGAAATAGATGAAAATAATAAATTTGTAATAGACCAAGTTACTTCAATGAAAGATGATAAGTCAAAGAGCTTTTTATTTTTAGGAGACGAAGTATTAGGGTTCCCGAATGGAAAAGCTATTGCAAATTGGTCTACTAAATTTAAAGAAAATGGATACTCAGTTTTGGGTATTGAATTTGCTGATCAAAAGGGATTTGCGAGTGTAGCACATACTTTTGATTATAATGTTATTCGACTTCATAGCATTAACTTAGATGATCAGTCGAACGTGGCAAGTGTTGATCGTGTTGTACGTGCGGTTAAGGAACGAAATATACGTGCCATTTACATGCATCTAAAAACGGGGGAACCGAAGGATGTATTGAAGGAAACAACGTCATTTTTAACAGATGTACATGAAAAAATGCCTGGGAAATTTCATGCGGGGATTGCAGAGCCATTTAAACACATTAATACACCATTCTGGTCTAAGGCTGTAGCCTTCATAGCAGGTGTTTTATTTGCAACATTGGCTGCCTTTGTTGTATTCAATAAACGCTGGGCATTTGTCATTGGTGGTCTTGGTTTAATTGGTGCAATTGGAGCATTGTTTACTAATAGTCATCTATTAGCCCAAGTATTTGCTTTAGTTATTGCCGTTATTACTCCGATTTTTGCTATTGTACCGAAGAAGGAAATTCGTTCATTTAAAGATATTATTCTTTCCTATTTGCGTGCAGCGATTATCAGTTTAATCGGAATATTTATTGTCGTTTCGATTTTAAATGGCAATGAATATTTAGTCAAAATCCAGGTGTTTAGAGGGGTTAAACTACTATATATTTTACCTATCCTATTTATGGTTGTTTACGCGCTGTGGGGAAATATCAAAAAATTACTCGTAATGAATATTCGTTATTGGCATGTGGCTGTTATAATTGTCTTAGCAGGTGTCGCATATTATTACTTGAGTCGAACTGGAAATGAAGGTTCAGTTAGTTCTATTGAGCTGAAGATTAGACAATTAATTGAGGAAACTTTATATGTTCGACCTAGAACGAAAGAATTTTTAATTGGTTTTCCAATCTATCTATTAGGTCTGCATATCATGAGATTTAATAAAAAAGTCGGTTTATTTTTCCTTATTCCTGGTGTAATTGGGTTTTTATCATTAGTTAATACCTTTACACATTTGCACATACCATTGTATGTCTCCTTTTTAAGAAGTGCTTATAGTTTAGTATTAGGATTTATAGTAGGGGTTATTTTCATAGGTGTATTCTCATTTATTTATAAATATATTAGGACGGTTTTTAAATTGAGGTGGAAGTAATGCAAGTGGTTATTTCAGGCTATTACGGGTTTAATAATGTAGGGGATGAAGCCATTTTATTTTCTATCATCCAAGCGCTTAGGCTTCAAGACCCATCGATAAAAATAACTGTGTTATCTAATAACCCTGATTCTACAGCGAAGTTATACGATGTTGAGGCTGTCAACAGATGGAAATTAAAAGAAATAATCAATGCATTAAAGTCAGCCGATGGTCTTATTAGTGGAGGTGGAAGCCTACTTCAAGATGAAACAGGCTTCAGAAGTGTACCTTACTATTCCGGGATTATGAAAATTGCACAATGGCTTCACAAACCTGTTTTTGTCTATTCACAAGGTATGGGACCATTTAATAAATCATATAGTAAATGGATAGTAAAAAGCGCGTTAAATAAAGCAAAACAAATTACAGTTCGAGACGAGGAGTCTAAAGAATTATTACGTTCCATTGGTATTAGTAAGGAAATTTCGATCGTTCCAGATCCGGTCATGGGTCTTTCAATTGGCCAAGTAAAAAACACTTGGCTCCAAGAACGATCATTTCCAGAATCATTAATTTGTGTAAGTGTCCGTGATTGGCCAACAGAAAATCACTATAAGGAAAAAATTGCTTTAGCATTGGATCGTTGTGTTGAAAATGGAGTGGGTGTATTATTTATACCGATGCATGGAAAACATGATGATCTTGCTTCACAAGAAGTAGCAGGATTAATGAAACAAGAAAGTAGTATTTATCCTTATGATGCCTCAATTGAGGAAAAAATTGATATGATTGGTAAATCAGATTTACTATTCGGTATGCGACTCCATTCTTTAATATTTGCAGCAATTACCTATACACCTTTTATAGCTCTTTCCTATGACCCTAAAATTGATGCATTTGCTTCAAGGGTGAAACAACCAGTACTAGGTCATGTAAAAGATACAGGATGGGATGATGAGACAGTATTTACCGAAATGGAACGAATGTTAGAACAGCGAAATAATGAACGAAAGAAATTGATTGAAATTGTTGAACCATTAAAGGAAGAGGCAATTCATGTTGCGAAGTCTGCAATTGATGTCTTTCATTCGAAATAAAGCTCCATATTTGGAGCTTTTTTTACATTTATTTTAATTTTTATAATGTCTACTATTCTATTCAAATATTTTATGATATAATCCGTATGATTGGATAAGAGTAGAATTATAGACTAGAAGAAATCATTAAACTTGTAAACAAATTGGTGTATTGAAAATAAATTATTTATGTAGGATTATCCCAGTTTTTTTGAGTGGATAAATGGGTACGCTAATTTCAAGGAGGATTTAAATGCTCTACTTAACGATATTTATATGCTTTATAAGTTCGGTTTTACTAACTCCTTTAGTAAAGAAACTCGCTATAAAAATTGGCGCGACAGATAAACCAAATTATCGAAAAGTTCATCAAAAAATTATGCCACGATTAGGTGGATTAGCGATATTTATTAGTTTTATTATTGGAATGTTGATTTTAAGTCCAGAACAGAAATACACCTTACCGATCATTATCGGAAGCTTAATTATTGTAATTACTGGCGTTCTTGATGATATGAAGGAGCTTTCAGCGAAAGTAAAACTTCTTGGTCAAATTATTGCAGCCCTAGTAGTTGTCCTTTGGGGAGGTCTTCATATTGATATTATCAACCTGCCTTTCGGTGGAGCACTATCGCTTGGAATATTCAGTATACCGTTTACGATCATTTGGATCATCGCAATTACCAATGCGATTAACCTTATTGATGGATTAGATGGATTAGCAGCAGGTGTATCATCTATCGCACTTATTTCAATTTGTGGAATGGCAATCTTACAAGGGAATCTTGGTATTGCTATTATGGCGGCTATTGTTTTAGCAAGTACGCTCGGGTTTCTATTGTATAATTTTCATCCTGCTAAGATCTTTATGGGTGATACGGGAGCATTATTTTTAGGTTTTATTATTTCTGTATTATCATTATTAGGCTTCAAGAGTCTGACATTTATCTCTTTGATCATTCCAGTTATTATATTAGGTGTTCCGATTTCGGATACATTCTTTGCGATTATTCGCCGGATTGTGAATAAACAGCCGATTGGCGCTCCTGATAAATCACATCTGCATCATTGCTTATTAAGAATCGGTTTTTCTCACCGTCAAGTTGTACTTATTATTTATGCATTAGCTGCCATGTTTGGTTTAGCTGCATTTATTTTCACAATGGCAACAATGTGGGGATCATTTATCTTCATTGCAGTTATGCTTATTGCGATTGAACTTTTTGTAGAAAGTATCGGCTTAATCGGCAAGGATTATAAACCGTTAATAAAGTTCATAAGAAATCGATCGTAATTATTTAAAACCTCTACATATTGTAGAGGTTTTTTTGTCATTACTTAGGATAAACTCATGTGAATCATTATTAGGGAACGTTCTAAAAAGGAAAAGGATAATCCTAAAAGGGGATGGACCTTTTAGATTATCCTTTTATTCATTCATGATACTTTTCTTTAGGTAAAATTCTATATTTTGAATTTATGAATTAATGTATTAAGATCTTCTGCTAGTCCTGCTAGCTTGCCGGCATGTGTTGAAACTTCTTCTAGTGTACTGCTTGATTGTTCCGCCGCAGCTGATGTTTGTTCGATTCCTGCAGCTGCCTCCTCAGAAACGGAGGCGATATTGGATATCGCTATGTTAAGTTTTTCATTATTTTGAGCAATATCATTAATATCATTTGATATATCTTGCATTTTTTTGCCTACATATTGGATTGAATGATTAATTTTATTGAAAGTTTCGCCAGTTTGATTGATTTGTTTTGCCCCTTGTTCCGCCTGTTGATAGCTTTGTATTAATGACTCTGTCACGTTTTCTGTTTCAGATTGAATATTTGTCACAATAGCAGTGATATTTGAAATTGAGACATTTACTTGTTCAGCTAAATTTTTAACCTCATTCGCAACGACAGCAAACCCTTTACCATGTTCACCTGCGCGGGCAGCTTCAATTGAAGCGTTTAAAGCTAATAAATTAGTTTGGTCTGATATTTCTTTAATCACTAAAATTAATTCCGAAATGCTTTGTGTATGTTCCTTTAATACAGTAACTTTATTCACTGATTCTTTGACCGTGTCATTTATTAACTGAATTTTTTCCACAGAAGAGTTCATTGCCTGATTTCCTTCCTCTGTGAGCGAAAGTACTTTCTGAGAAGTCTCTGATACATACATTCCATTTTCTTTGGCTAAATTTATTTTTTTCGATAGAGTATGCATAGATTCGGAAAGTTCAGAAGCAGAACCGGCTTGTACTTCTGCACCTGCAGATAATTCCTGCATGGTTGAAACAATTTGTTTACTACCTTCTACAACTTCATTAGAAGCTTGAGTTAATTCTTCACTTTGCTGTGAAACAGTTTTTGATGCAGTTGAAATTTCTGAGACAAACTGCCGCAGTTGTTCATTCATTTCATTAACGCTCTTGGTTAATTGGGCCACTTCATCCTTTGCTTTTGTTTTAATGTCAGGACTAGTTAAATCACCTGCAGTAATTAGCTTCATTCGTTTTGCCACTTTTAGTATCGGTTTTGTAATAGAGCTTGAAATGACTAAAGATATTATGATAGACAGAATAATGATGATAATTAATACGATCATACTTAAATTTAAAGAGCTCTTTCCTGAATCAATGGCAATATTCCCATTTTTCAGAATGTCATTTTCCTGATTGGTAGATAACTGCAGAAATCCCGATATGATTAAATTTCCTTCAGGGGTAATTTTATTTTTAAAACTCTCTAATGCTTTTTCCTTGTCTCCAGAATCATATACTTTGAACACTTCATCTTCAATGGATTTCTGCCAACTAACGCTTCTATTGATTAGTTCTTTTTCTTCCTTTGAGTTGGTCAACTTAAGAATTTCATTTTGAAAATCTTTACTAAGTTCAGTATACTGATCGAACTCCACTTTATAATTTACATCGTCAAATAAAATATATCCTCTAGCAGCTGAAATTCTTTGGGAGATATTATATTTTAGATTATTATTAGCGGTTAGAAGTGGAAGTTGTTTAGAAATAATCTTATTGGTTTTTTTATTATTTTCCATAATAGAAATATAGTTGAACATACCTAAAATTACACAAAGGGCCACAATAATACTAAAACCACCAATAATTTTTCCCTTTAAGCTACGCATATGTACTCCTCCTAGATGCATATTAATTTAAAAAATTAAAAATATACCAAAATAATAGTACCATAGACATGTCAAACATCATAGGAAAAAGGTTGTGGTTGAGTAAAAAAATGGGTTAAAGGGATCTTGCGTATCATCTACCTTCATTAGTAGTTGATATAGGAATTTTTAGGTTAGTTTTTTCTATATAATATGTGAATAAAGCTTTTTTGCAATAAGGAACGAAAATGAGTGATACACTTTTTGGAACGATCTATTTGTTCTATTAGGATGCGCATTTGACAGTTCAGGTCCATTTCTAGTTCATTATCAAAAATAATAACTGGGCGCCCCATTTTCATTGCATATACATCAATATGTTCCGGGAAAATCCATTGGCAGTGATATTCTTGGGGAGAAGTGGTTGGAAATGCATAAATCGATTCAATTGGACAAATAACTAACGGAGTTTTTTTATAAAAGGATAATGTCTTTTTAACAATGTTTATTCGCCAGTGATAATTAGAATCTCTAATATCGCAGGCATTTATAAGTAACTCGAGGGGAGAATTGGTACTTAAAATGATTCCACTTTCATCATAAACCTTAGTAAGGAATCCCCCTTTATCTATAGGTTCAAGTGCCATAGTGGAGCTAGAGATAGTATAATCAACTTCTTTAATCACCTATAAATCCCTCCTTGGTAAAATTAATAGTTCTATTATACTAGTAATTTCCATGAAAATCCATATATTTATTAGAATTTTCACACTCTTGTATATGGGTTTATGATTGATAAAATAATTTATTATTTAAAAAAATTATTTATCTGCTATTGAAAAATAGAAAATAATCAGTTAAACTGTTTACACTAATAAAAAAGGAGTGAACCAAAGGGCGATGAATAACTAATCCTATTTTTTGAAAACATTCGTTAATATTACGATGCATTTTTTGATAATGGGATTAGTCTATGCTTTTAACTAAAAAAGAATTGTACAGTTTATCAGATCGTTTGATCTGTACAAATGTCCTTTTATGGTTCTAGACGGCCTCTTATCGCAAAAAATGCAGATAAGGGGTTTTTTACTGTGCTCTATTAGTACAAATCCTAATGGCGTATGAGTTTGTTTATGAAAGGAGTCTTTATGAATTTCAAATAGTCAATACTGTTTTCGTATATGAAGTTGCTTGATGGTCTTGGACCATTAACTATGAGATAAGATTTTTATAAATGGCAACAATAACTTGATAAAAGAGCCATTATCAAAAAGGGAAAAATGAAATAAGAAAAGGAGAATCCTATGGGACAATTATTAAAAAATAGATTTGTTCGTGCGATATTTGTATCAGCGTTATTTTTACAGGTTGGAATTTGGGTTAGAAACTTTGCAGTTCTTTTATTCGTTATGGAGAAAACTAATGGGAATGCATTAGCTGTTTCAATGATCTCAGTTGCAGAATTTGCACCGATTTTTATTTTCTCATTTATTGGAGGAACATTTGCAGATCGTTGGAAGCCGAAAAAAACTATGATTTGGTGTGATTTTTTAAGTGCTGTGTCCATCTTTGCAGTGATTCTTGCACTAGTATTTGGTACTTGGAAGGCAGTATTCTTTGCTACACTCATCTCAGCCATCCTTTCACAATTTTCACAACCATCAGGGATGAAACTCTTTAAGATGCATCTGCAAGAGGAATTGATTCAATCAGCTATGTCCATCTATCAAACCATTTTTGCTATTTTTATGATCTTAGGTCCAGTTCTAGGAACCTTTGTCTTCCAACAGTTTGGGATTGATATTTCAATAATGATTACGGGTATTGCTTTTCTACTATCTGCTGCTGCCCTAACACTAATACCAGCAGACCATTCTATGGAGAAGGGAGAAAAAACAACTACTCTTTGGGAAGAAATGAAGAGTGGAATTCGGTATGTACTAGCTAAGAGAGAATTAAAGCTGTTAGGCATTTGTTTTATGGCAGCTGGCTTAGGAATTGGTTTAATTCAACCACTGAATATTTTTCTTGTTACTGAGCGATTAAGCTTGCCAAAAGAAAATCTTCAATGGCTTCTCATGGTAAACGGTGTCGGGATGATATTAGGTGGGGTCTTTTCAATGATATTTTCAAAAACAACGCCTCCTCAAAGACTATTGATGATGGGGATGTTAGCTAATGCGATTGGTATGAGCATTATTGGGGCATCCACTCTACTTTGGGTAACATTAATTGTAGAATTTATGTGTGGCTTCTTCATGCCGAGTATACAGATTGGGATTAATACGATGATTTTACAAAATACAGATTCCGACTATATCGGAAGGGTAAATGGTACACTGAGCCCATTATTCACGGGATCAATGGTAGTAACAATGAGTATGGCTGGATACCTTAAGGATCAATGGACAATCGTTACAATGTTCGAACTTTCAGCTGCACTATTTATTATCGGAGTGCTGTTTATCTTGCCACTTTACAACAAAGCAGTACCGAAAAAAATGGAAATATCTAAGGATAGTGTATAAGAGTTTGTCATTTCTATTATTTTAAAAGACATGGAAATAATATAGCTTCTGAATAAATAATAAGAGTTTCTCTTTGGCCGCATATAGGTTATTGAGAAACTCTTTTTTTATAGCGCTCATTTTTAAAATATTATATCTTTTTTTAATTTTAGGAATAAGGTATTGTTTTTATAAGGTTTTCTTAAGGAGGAAAAAGACATAAGTGTTTATAAATAGGCTTAGCACCCAGAAAAAATTATTTATTATGTTTTTAATTGTTGCACTGGTTCCTTTACTAACACTAGGAATTATTTCATATTTACAGTCCTCTAAAGTTGTTAATGGAAAATTAGCAAATTATAACCACTTTGCAGGGGAGAAAATTAAAACTCAATTAGATCAAATTTTAGTTGATATGTATTATGGATCATCTGCTATTCAACAATACTTAGCGGATAGTACAGCAGTAAATTTGAGACATCAGGAACCAAAAACGTACTCAGATTTTAAGGAGATGAATAATTTAGAGAGACTGTTGCAGGCACATAAAAAATCGAATATTCGTGGGATATACGTAATCACTTCATCAGGGTATTTTTATGGGGGCTATGATTTTAAATTCGATTTATTTAAGAAACAGGAAATATGGAAGCGTAGTGTTTGGAGTGGAAATCCTAGTATTGGGATCTATCAGCCTACACATTACAAGGATAATAATCCAAAACATGTATTGGGATTAATTGTGCCATTAAAATTCTCATATGGAGTATTAAACAATGGATATCTTTTAATAGAAACCGATGTGGATGATTTATTTGAATTAATGAAGGTACTTGAAAAAGATCTCCATTCAAGAATTGAAATTAAAAATGAATTGGGACAATCACTTTACCACTCTACTTCTAAAGAAGCAGCTAGGAAAGATGATATTATTTGGAAAGAACAGACAAACATTAATAATTGGAATGTTGAAATTCGGGTTCCAAGAGATAAATTTTATCAATCGTCACGAGTGATTTTTAAAATTGTTTTAATAGGAATTGGGATCTCATTTCTACTGGCGTCAATGCTATCCTTTATTTTTTCCAATCAGTTTACAAAGAAAATCTTAAATTTAAAGTTTGCAATTGATGAAGTAAGTAAAGGACTTTTCGATACAAAACTCTCTATTCATACAAAAGATGAGATAGGTAAACTTAGTTTTCACTTTAATCGAATGGTTGATAAGATAAAACAATTAATGGAAGAGATTAAACAAAAAGAATTGATGAAACGTGAAGCTGAAATGAAGGCGATCCATTATCAAATTAATCCTCATCTTCTATTTAATACGTTAAACACCATTCAGTGGAAGGCACGCTTAGATGGAAATAAGGAAATTGGACAAATGCTATTACATTTGTCAAAAGTTCTTGAAGGTAATTTAAATTTTTCTATTGAACTTATTTCAATAAAGGAAGAGTTGGAGGCAATTGAGCATTTTTTAGTTATTCAGAGACTTAGATATGGCGATCATTTTAATTTTCACTTAGTAATGGATGAGAAACTTAGTAATGGGTTAATTCCGAGAATGACATTGCAACCTATGCTTGAAAATATATTTTTCCATGCTTTTGAGGATGGAGAAGGAATCATTGAACTAGAGATTCTTGAGAGTGGTGAATATTTCCGGTTGTCTTTAAAGGACAATGGGAAAGGAATGTCACAGGATAAGTTGAATACTTTATTTACACGGCCAGAGGATAATGTACGTGGTGGTATTGGTTTATATAATGTAAAACAAAAATTCCAAATCTACTTTGGAAAGGATTTCTTAATTAGAGCGGATTCAGTGCTCAATCAAGGAACATTTATTACTATATCTTGGCCAAAAAGGTGGAGAGATACTCGTGGATAAGTCACTTATTAAAGTATTAATTGTAGACGATGATACAATCGTACGACGAGGTTTAAGGGCAACGATTAATTGGAGCCACTACGGGATGAAGGTAATTTCAGAAGCTCCAAATGGAAAACGTGGATGGGAGGAGTTTTTAAAATATCATCCAGATATTGTTATAACGGATATTGTGATGCCTGAAGAAAATGGTCTTGATTTTGCACGAAGAATTAAGGCATACTCACCACGTACGAAAATCCTTTTATTGAGTTGTCATAAAGATTTTGAATATGCACAGGAAGGATTAAAACTTGGGGCATCAGGCTATATATTAAAAACAGTATTCGAGGATTCGGAATTAGACCATTTTCTTACTTCCTTTCAACAGGAATTATCCCAATCTAATAAAGAAGTCATAGCATCAGATATACAAGAATCCTTTAATTTTTGGATTAGGGAGGATCAAAGTGACTTTGACCATCAATTGGAGATGTTCTTCAAGAATGATTGGAGTTGGATGAATCAACCTTTCTATGTCTATCTAATATATAAGTCCACTGCTTCATTATTGAAGTCTATCCCAAGGATGGTGAATGCTGTATCCTTATCAGTTAATGATAGTTATACTTTCATTTTTATAGAACAAGCTTTCCACCAAACTTTTTTAGGTAATCTCATTGAATTGAAAGCGAGACAAAAAGATCTGGATTGGATATATGAGGGTCCATTATCTGGGATGCAGGAGTGGATGAAAGTGGTAAGAGCTTTTCACCATGCACAAAAAGAAGGATTATTATTTGAATGCCCAAATGTTATTATAATGGCGATTGATTATATTGTTAGAAACTTATCAAATCCTATGAGCGTTTCAGATATTGCTAAAGAAGTGAAAATGAGTAGGAGTCATTTAAGTACATCGTTTAAGAGAGCAACAGGTGAAAGTATTCACTCATATATAGAGAAAAAACGTCTTCAATGGGCAAAGCAGCTTTTAAATGAATCGAAATTAACCATCCAAGAAATTGGTGAACTTATTGGAATTATGGATGCTAAATATTTTAGTAAGTGGTTCAAACGGTGTACAGGTTTTCCTCCTTCCAATTATCGTATCCAACAAAAAGACGATATAGGGCAAACAAATTGGCAAGCTAAATGAAAAAACAATTAAAAAGTACAATGAGTATCAAACAAATAGAAGTGTTTAACCGCTTTCATTCAATATAAAATGAAAGCGGTTATATTTTTAATAGTTAAAAAATTAGAAAAGAGGGGTCCTATGAAGAAAAGGAGAATATGGTTCTCGTTGTTAGTAGCAGTGTTTGTTCTTGTTATGTCTGCTTGTAGTTCAAACAATTCTTCTGGAGATGGGAAAAAGGATGGGAAAACAATTTTACGTTTTGCTACTTGGGATACTGGTGATACGTTAAAAATTCAGCAGGATATAGCCAAGGAATTTGAAAAAGAAAATAAAGATGTAAAGGTGCAAGTAGAGGCATATGGAGATGGTTTTGATCAAAAGATTGCTGCCTCATTTGGAGCAAAAAATCCTCCTGATGTGATGTATATGTGGGATTTTACAACTTATCATCAGTCACTTGAACCTTTAGACTCATACGTGGAGAAGGACCCAGATATTAAAATGGATGATTTTTATGAGGGATTATTTAACTATTCGAAGGTAGATAAGAAGCTATATGGAATGCCTGCAGGTTTTTCTACTATGGTTGTTTATTATAATAAGAAACTTTTTGACCAATATAATATTCCGTATCCACAAGAGGGCTGGACATGGGACGAGTTTTTAGAAAGTGCAAAAAAATTAACAGATAAGAGTAAGAAGCAGTACGGATTTTCAGTTACCTCAGAACCGGATACTTATGATTTACAAAGCTTAGTATGGAGTAATGGCGGTAGTTTCATTAGTGATGATGGAAAGCAAATTGACGGGGTGATGAATAGCCCTGAAACAATTGAGGCAATCCAATTGTATGGTGACATGGTAAAAGACGGTATTGCAGTATTAACTGGAGGGAAAAATCAGCAAAGTGCAAGTGATATTTTCAAATCAGGCAAACTTGGAATGCTTATTAGTGGAATTTGGCCAATTCAAGGCTATAAAGATGCAAAAGTTGATTTCGGTACTGTGATGATGCCTTCCTTTGGGTCAAAACCAGTTAAAGGATTAATCTCATCCTCTTCTATATCCATTGCGAAGGATTCAAAGCAAAAAGAACTGGCTTGGAAATTTGTGAAATTTTACTCCTCTGAAAAAGCGATAAAAATGAGAACAGCAGATCTACCTGTAAGAAAAAGTGTAGTAGAAGAGACAAAAGTAATGGAAGATGCGCTATACAAGCCATTTTATATAATGCTTGAAAACGCTACTAATACACCTGCATTTTTATTAAATAAAAATTGGAATGAAGTGAATCGTAATTTATCGGCTGCCATAAATGCTGTTATGCTCGGTCAAAATGGAAAGCCATTATTTGATAAGGCGGTAAAAGATTCAGAAAAATACTTATCTAAGTAAATTAAACGATGAGGGAGCAAATCTATTAATAAGTCCAAAATTAGTAGAAAGCTCCTTTCAGGATTAGTAGGAGAGGGTAATTATGAGAGTCGATTTGAGTGTCACTACCGGACAAACAACGATTCAGACGAAGAAGAAAAAACAATGGAGAAAAATTACTCCTTATTTATTTGTTTCACCTTGGATTATTGGATTTTTAATTTTTACATTAGGCCCATTGCTTTTTTCATTTGTAATTAGCTTTTTTGATTGGCCGATTGTCGGTGAGAAGAAATTTGTTGGACTATCCAATTACATGACAATGTTTACCGATGATCCACTGTTTTGGCACTCTTTATGGGTTACTGTGAAGTTTGCTCTCTTCTTTGTTCCATTAAATATTATATTAGCACTGTTGTTAGCCATTTTATTAAATCAAAGGGTAAAAGGAAGCTCTCTATTCCGAACATTTTTCTATGTTCCTTCTGTAATATCTGGTGTCGCTTTAGCGATGATTTGGGGATCCGTTTATGATGGGGAATATGGCATTCTTAATTATTTATTATCTTTAATTGGGATTGATGGACCTAACTGGTTGAATGATACAACTTGGGCATTGGTGGCAATGGTTGTCGCAAGTTTATGGGGACAGGGGACCATGATGCTGATTTTTCTAGCAGGCTTAAAAAATATACCCCAAGAATTATATGAAGCAGCAGAAATTGATGGTGCAGGAAAGATTTATCAATTCTTTAAAATTACATTGCCACTACTGTCACCAACTATTCTGTTTAATTTAATTATGACGATTATAGGTGCATTTCAGCAACTAACTTTAGCACTTGTCTTAACAGGTGGAGGTCCACTTCAATCAACCTATTTTTATGCGATGTATGTTTATGAGAATGCATTTAAATATTTTAAAATGGGCTATTCATCAGCCAATGCATGGATTATGTTCATCATTGTTCTTTCATTAACCTTAGTTGTTTTTAAATCCTCTAGTATGTGGGTGTATTACGAAAATGAAGTAAAAAACGATAAATAGAACTTAAAAAGGGGGTGCCTAGATGAAAGCACAAAGAAGAGTGCAAAAGGGATTCGTCTATGGAATGCTTATTCTATTATCCATCCTATTCCTTGCACCATTTTTTTGGATGATTTCGACAGCGCTTAAATCACCAGAGGAGCTATATCAATTTCCACCAAAGCTTTTACCATCAACCTGGCATTTTGGAAACTTTTTGAAGGCATGGAACAGTCAACCGTTTAATCACTTTTTAGTGAACAGTTTAATTGTTACCGCTATGACAACAATAGGACAAATCGTTTCATCTACTTTAGTTGCCTATGGGTTTGCACGTTTCAAATTTAAAGGTAGAGATGTTTTATTTATTATTCTTTTAGCTACGATGATGATTCCATGGGATGTTACGATGATTCCACAATATATGGAGTTTAATTTATTCGGGTGGATTAACACGTTAAAAGCACTAATTGTTCCATCCTGGTTTGGTTCAGCCTTTTACATTTTCTTGCTCCGACAGTTTATTATGTCTATTCCAAAAGAACTTGATGAAGCGGCAAGAATGGATGGAGCAAATTCTTTCCAAATATATTATAAAATTTATTTGCCGCTAGTTTGGCCAGTCATTGTATTGATTGCTGTATTTAATATTTTAGGGAGCTGGAATGATTATTTAGGCCCATTAATTTTCTTAAATGATCAGAGTAAATATACACTAACCTTGGGGTTAGCTCAGTTTAAAGGTGTTCACGATGTTGATACAAACGGAATCATGGCTGTCACGTTCTTAATTAGTATCGTACCACTCATCCTATTCTTCTTGGCACAGAAGAAAATTGTTGAAGGTGTACAGTCAACAGGACTGAAATAATGATAAAAAATGGATGGATTTTCAGTTCATCCATTTTGTTTTAACGCTTTAGAAAAAGATAAGGAGGGGAAGTATGAAGGTTGCAAACATGAAAATTCCGTTCAGCTATTATGGTTCCTATTTAGTTATCTCTCCAATCCACAGAAAAGGATCTGATCAAACCAAATTGTTTATCCGACATATTCGCGGAGGAGATGAACGAGATAGTTCACTTTTTGCCATTGAGATGTTACGTGGTGAAGAAAGCATTCATTACGATGTTGAGATGGAGCCCCATTTACTTTCGCTAATTGCGACAGATGGTAGCGGTGATTCAATTAAATGCTGTTTTAGCTCTGATTCTACGATTCGAATAAAAGGGAATCGCGTGGGACTAAAGCTTTCTGCTATAACAGGTGCTTATGATTATGCCGTGCGTTTTCCAGATACAACCTGGGAGATGAATAGTTTTATTCAAAAACGAAGATTTCGACTTATTCCTTTGGAAGGTTCACTGCTAGTGGATGCTCCGTTTGAGGTAGATAAGAGTAAGCATATTTTCGCCTATTGTAAGCCAGATGTGATGACCGAGGAATTTGATCTAGCGATTACTGAATATAATCTCGTTTTTGAAAAGGAATCCAACTTATCTCTTTCATTTAAAGAAAATGTTCTTCGTGCTGAAAAGGAATTTAAGCACTGGAAAGAGGGGATGTTAAAGATCCCTGATGTGTACAACAATGGATTTGACATGGCATCCTATATTACTTGGTCATGTGTAGTGAAACCGGATGGATTATTAAAGAGACCTGCCATGTATATGTCTAAAAACTGGATGACAAATATTTGGAGTTGGGATCATTGCTTTAATGCGATGGCACTTATTGAAAATAAGCCTGAACTTGCATGGGATCAGTTTTGTATTTTCTTCGATCAACAAGATCGTTCCGGCGCATTACCAGATTTCTTAAATGATCAAGGGGCATTGTGGAATTGCTGTAAACCACCTATTCATGGCTGGGCATTGAAGTGGATGATGGAAAAAACAACGTTTATTGACAATGAAAGATTAGTAGAGGTATATGAGCCATTAAAACGGTGGACCAATTGGTGGTTTTACCATCGTGACGATGATCAAGATGGAGTTTGTCAATATAATCATGGGAATGATAGCGGTTGGGATAATAGCACGGTTTTTGCAAAAGGAATTCCAGTCGAAACTCCAGATTTATCGGCGTTTTTAATTATACAAATGGATGTATTACAAAAAATTGCAAAACAATTAGGAAAAGCAAAAGAAGCGTTGGAATGGAAACAGCGAGCGGATGCCACTTTTTCCGCCATGATGGAGCATTTTTGGACAGAAAATGGATTTAGAGCCTGTTTATCTACCACTCATGAGACGATTAAATCTGATAGTCTCTTACTCTATATCCCTCTCATTTTAGGTGAGCGATTAACTAGTGAGCAAAGAAATATATTATTAACCAATTTATTAACGAAAAACAAGTTTAAGACAGAGCATGGTTTTGCAACGGAAAGTGTAACTAGTGATTATTATCGAGATGATGGTTATTGGCGAGGACCAATTTGGGCTCCTTCCACTATGCTCTTAATAGATGGATTATTAGCATGTGGAGAAGGAGATTTGGCAATCAAAATTGCAGAAGCGTTTTGTCAGATGGCAAATCAATCAGGTATGGCAGAAAATTTTAACGCGATGACTGGGGAAGGGCTGCGTGATCCTGCATTTACTTGGACCTCAAGTGTGTTTTTGATTGCGGGCAGTTTAATTAATAAGGAGTGTGTAACCAAGTGAATCGAGACTATTTTCAATTGAAAAATAAAGTATGTGTGATTACTGGAGCTGCATCGGGGATAGGGTTAGCAACAGCCCAATTATTAGCGGAGGTCGGCAGCAAGGTTGTATTGTTAGACATTAATGAAACAAATGGAAAAGAGGTGGAAGCGGATCTAAATAATCAAGGACGTTCAGCTCGATTTATTAAATGTGATGTAACAAAATCTGCAGATTGTCAACATGTTCAAGAACTGCTAGAGAAAGAGTATGGAAGTGTAGACGTACTATTTAATAATGCAGGAATTATTCGAAGAAAGAGTGTAGTGGAACTGGAGGAAAATGATTGGGATTTAGTTATCGATGTATCTTTAAAGGGTGTATATCTTCTATCTAAATATTTAATCCCTCTGATGGCTGCTGCTGGCGGTGGAAGTATTATTAATACTGGATCGGGATGGGGATTGAAAGGAGGAGATCAGGCGGCGGCGTATTGTGCGGCAAAAGCGGGTGTTGTTAATTTAACGAAAGCAATGGCGATTGACCATGGGCCACAAAATATTCGTGTGAATTGTATTTGCCCTGGTGATACAGATACACCATTACTTAGGGATGAAGCAAAGCAGCTAAATCTAAATGAAGATATATTTTTAATTTCGTCAGGTGCAGATCGTCCATTAGCGAGAATTGGTAAACCACAGGATATAGCCAACGGGGTATTATTTCTTGCTAGTGAACTTGCCTCATGGGTAACAGGAACAGAGCTAGTTGTTGATGGCGGTGGTTTAGCTTAAGTAACTATTTTAAGGAGGGAATTAGCGATGTCACAAAAAATACACCCATATATTCCAAATATGGTCCCAGAAATTCAGGAAGAGATGCTTAATGAGATAGGGGTCCAATCCGTTATGGAGTTATATAATTGTATTCCAAAAGAGCTTCAATTTCAGGGAAATATGGACCTGCCCAAGCCTTTAACGGAATATGAGCTTAGGAGATATATCGAAGCAATACTTCAAAAGAATATAAACACTAAGGAATATGTAAGCTTCTTAGGTGCAGGATGCTGGCAGCATTTTATCCCAGCTGTTTGCGATGAAATTAACCAACGTTCAGAGTTTTTGACTGCTTATGCTGGCGAACCATATGAGGATCATGGGCGCTTCCAGGCACTTTTTGAGTATCAAAGTTTATTAGCAGAATTAGTTGATATGGATGTGGTCAATGTACCCACCTTCGATTGGGGGCAAGCAGCGGCTACTTCAATTAGAATGGCTGCTAGGATAACTAAGAGGAAGAAAGTACTTCTTGCCAAAACTGTTGCTCCTGAACGAACAAAGATTATAACGAATTATGGCTCTCCTGATTTAGAATTTGAATTTATTGATTTTCAATTAGAATCTGGATTAATGAATCTTGAAGACTTAATAGTTAAATTATCTGAAGATGTTGCTGCCCTATATTTTGAAAATCCATCCTATCTGGGATTTATTGAGTCACAAGGGGAGACGATAGCAAAATTATTAAAGGAAAAAGGAGTCCTAATGATTGTAGGGGTTGATCCAATCTCACTTGGAATATTAGCTCCACCAAGTCATTATGGTGCAGATATCGTTTGTGGTGATTTACAACCACTTGGTATGCATATGAATTTTAGCGGAGGGCAAGCAGGATTTATTGCCACCCGTGATGAGGTTGAGTTTGTTCAGGAGTATCCATCTCGTTTATTCGGGATAATTCCTACTATTCAAAAAGGAGAGTATGGATTTGGTGACGTGGCCTATGACCGCACCTCCTTTGCATTACGTGAAAAGGGAAAAGAATCTGTTGGAACTCAAACAGCATTATGGGGAATAACAGCAGGCGTTTACTTAGCTTTAATGGGACCAGATGGGATGTCTGATGTAGGTCAAGCGATTAGACAAAATAGTCAATATGCTGTTAAACAGCTTGCAAATATAAAAGGCATAAAAGGATCACGTTTCCGATCCCCATTTTTTAAAGAATTTATAGTTGATTTTAATGAAACGGATATGACAGTAAAAGACATCAATCAAAAGCTTCTTCAATATAAAATCTTTGGGGGAAAAGATTTATCTATTGAATTTCCAGAGCTGGGTCAATGTGCTTTGTATTGTGTTACAGAGATTCACACAAAAGAGGATATTGATCGTCTAATTGATTCATTAACTGAAATCATTCAGAAATAGGGAGGAGCGAATGTGATGGAAATAAAGAAAAGGAATTTCAAGCATAATGTTGATTTTCATCAAGCGAAATGGAACGAACCGATTATTTTTGAATTACATCAAAAAGGAGAAAAGGGTGTTGAGGTTCCACCAGTGGATGAAGAAATCACTCAATTGGTTGGTGATGGAATATCCGATCTTCCTTTAGAGATGAAAAGAAAGAGTAAGGCTGCCCTTCCTGAAATAGGTCAAGCACGTGTTTTACGTCATTATCTTCGTCTGTCCCAAGAAACACTTGGCTCGGATTTTAATGTAGAAATTGGTCAAGGAACCTGTACGATGAAGTATATTCCAAAAATTAACGAGTTTCTTGTACGTGATCCTAAATTGACTGAACTTCACCCCTTGCAGGATGAATCGACTGTTCAGGGGATACTCGAAATTTTTTATAAGTTGGATTTATGTATGCGTGAAATTTCCGGAATGGATTGCTTTACTTTCCAGCCAAGTGGCGGTACACAAGCATTATATACAATGGCATCAATCGTAAGGAAGTATCACGAGGTACGAGGAGAAGGCGATCAACGTGATGAAATTATTACAACGATTTTTTCTCATCCTTCTCAAGCTGCAACAGCTGCTGTTAAGGGGTACAAAATTATAACCCTACATCCAGATGAAGACGGATTTCCAGATATAGAAAAATTAAAGGCAGTGGTTTCCGAGCGGACAGCTGGATTTGTTGTAGCAAATCCAGAGGATACAGGAATATTTAATGGGAAAATTAATGAATTTACAAAAGTTGTTCATGATGTAGGTGGGCTTTGCTATTATGATCAAGCTAATGCAAATGGGTTATTAGGCATTACACGTGCGAAAGAAGCAGGCTTTGACATGTGTTTCTTTAATCTTCATAAAACATTTGCAGCTCCTCACATGTGTGGTGGGCCAGCAACTGGGGCACTTGGAGTAATAGAAGATTTAAAGGAGTTTTTACCTACAGCAATTGTCGATTATAAAGACGATAAATATTACTTAAATGATGAATTACCGCATTCAATTGGCAAAATTCGCGCGTTTCATGGAGTAGCACAAACTGTTCTCCGTGCCTATGCATGGATTAGGGCATTAGGAGCAGATGGTTTAAAGGAAGTAGCAAAAACAGCAGTTCTAAACAATAATTATATGTATAGCAAGGTTCGAAAAATTAAAGGAGCAAGTGCTCCCTATATAAAAGGAAGCCGCTTAGAACAAGTTCGTTATAGCTGGGAAGGGCTAACAAAGGATACAGGGGTGACAACTGAGGATATACAAAGAAGAATGACTGATTTTGGATTACACTACTGGACGAGTCATCATCCATATATAGTGAAACAGCCTTTTACATTGGAGCCTACAGAATCATATTCGAAACAAGATTTAGATGAATATATTTCTGCGCTTGAACAAATTTCAAAAGAAGCTTATGAGAATCCAATGATTGTAAAAGAGGCTCCACATCAGAGTACTATTCACCAGCTAGATGAGCAGGATTTTCTTGATCATCCAGAGAAATGGTGTATTACTTGGAGAGCATATCAGAAGAAGGTTATTCATAAACAAAAAAGCATGAGTAAGTAAAAAAGTAAGATGAACCTATAAGATTGAGGTGACATGATAGTGACACTCTTTTTGAATAACGACATACGTAATCAGCATCTATTACAAAGAAATCGCCTAAGTCCAAGAGCCCATTTTATTTCTTTTTCTAATGTGAAAGATGCTTTAACCACTTATCCAGACATGGCTTCTTCGAAAAAATTATTAAATGGAAAATGGGATTTTTTTTATGCGGAGCATCCCACGATGATTCCAAAGAGTTTTTACCAAAAGGGGTATGATAGTTCGCAATGGGATAAGATTCAAGTTCCTGGAGTTTGGCAGCTTCAAGGCTATGGAAGACCGCATTATTCGGATCTATATTATCCATTTCCAGTGAATCCTCCACATGTACCTACAAAGAATCCTACAGGCTGCTATCGAAGAACCTTTTATATTCCAAAGGATTGGGATGGTCAAAATATTCATCTCCGATTTGAAGGGGTAGATAGCTCCTTTCATGTATGGGTGAATGGCCATGAAGTAGGTTATAGTCAAGGAAGCCGTTTGACCTCTGAATTTGATATTACCCCATTTATATCGGATGGCATGAATAGCATAGGTGTTCAAGTTTACCAATGGTGTGATGGGTCATACCTAGAGGATCAGGATATGTGGTGGTTTAGTGGAATTTTCCGAGATGTATATTTAATAGCTATACCTCAACAACATATCTATGATTTTTATGTAACAACAGACTTAGATGAACAATATGACAATGCCTCTTTAGATATACGGGCAACGATTAGAAATACCGGTGAACAGGAAGAAAGACTATCGTTATCATACCAGTTACTAGATAAGAATGAATGTGTAGCTGCTGGTGAATCTTCATTACAATTGGTGAAGGCGGATTCTTCCATCTCAATCAGTGTCAAACAACTTGTCACCTCACCGCGTAAATGGTCAGCAGAAGATCCTAATTTATATACTTTGCTCTTAATCTTGAAAAATATTAATGGGAAAACAATAGAAGTGATTCCTTACCGTGTTGGATTCAGATCTATTGAAATTAAAGATGGTCTATTAAAAATAAATGGGACGACGATTTTGTTTAAAGGTGTTAATCGTCATGATCATGATCCGGATACCGGGCGGACAGTTTCATATGAGACAATGAAAAAAGATATTATAATGATGAAGCAATTTAATATTAATGCAGTTCGTACAGCACATTATCCGAATGATCCAAGATTTTACGAATTATGTGATGAGTACGGTCTTTATGTCATTGATGAAACAGATTTAGAGACTCATGGATTTGAATTATTGGGAAATGAGAATCAGTTAAGTGATGATCCAAGCTGGGAGACAGCTTATGTGGAGAGAGTCGAGCGAATGGTAGAACGTGATAAGAATCATCCATGTATTATTATGTGGTCGCTTGGCAATGAATCGGGATTTGGTCGTAATTTTGAAGCGATGTATAAACGATGTAAAGAAATCGATCCTACTAGAATTGTTCATTACGAAGGAGACCGAGAAACAAAAGCAACGGATATTTATAGTACAATGTATTCTTCGGTCGATCGAATTCTCGATTTTGCTAAATCCGATAATTGGAATAAACCTCATATCTTATGCGAATTTGCCCATGCGATGGGGAATGGACCTGGTGGATTAAAGGAATATTGGGATGCGATTGAACAATTTGATCGCTTGCAGGGTGGCTTTGTATGGGAATGGATCGATCATGGGTTACGCCAATTCACGCCAGAAGGAGATATGTATTTTGCCTATGGTGGAGATTTCGGAGATGAACCAAATAATAGTAATTTTTGTTTAGATGGATTAGTAAATTCTGAAAGGGTGCCATCTCCAGGACTGTATCAATATAAAAAGATCATCGAACCAGTGAGTGTAAAAGTTGTCGATGTAAAAGAAGGGATCTTTCAATTAGAGAATCGTTATAATTTCTTATCACTCGACCATTTAGAGTGTAGTTGGAGAATCGAAGGTAATGGTGATTTCGTTGCAAGTGGAACAGTCGAATTGCCCTATATTTGTGCAAATTCAATAGGAGAGATTTGTCTTCCAATCAGCCATATCAAGAAACTAGAGAATGTAGATTATAAACTGAATCTATTGTTTTCATTAAAATTAGATACAAAATGGGCGAAAAAAGGACATGAAATTGCTTGGGCTCAAATTGATTTGCCTAATGAGAAATTGGATGAAATCAAGCAGATGCCATCCTCGTTAGAACCTATTTTTATAAATGATCATTCAAACATTTTAGTCATTCATGGTTATGAATTTGAGATACAATTCTCAAAAATTGATGGAAGAATAATTTCCTGGATTTCAAATGAACAATCAATGATGGAGAAAGGGCCAAGATTGAATTTTTGGCGTGCCATGACAGATAATGAAATGTATATGGTGAAAAAGTGGAAAGAAGCATATTTACACATGCTCGTGCACGATGTTAAGAAAATAGATTATGATCAGTTAGATGCTTCAACCATCAAAGTTCGTGTGGAAGAAATGATTTCTCCATTAGTAACTGGATGGGGAGTAGAATGTTCATACGAATACATCATCCAAGGGAATGGTTTAGTTCAATTAGCTGTCAGTGGTAAGCCATTTGGGAAACTACCTGATACGTGGCCAAAAGTTGGACTGGAAATGCAACTACCGTCTGATTTTCATCATGTAAGCTGGTATGGAAGAGGACCACTTGAAAATTACCCAGATAGTAAGGAAGCCTGTAGGATAGGGCATTATCGCAAAACAGTAGATCAATTATTTTATCCTTACGAATTTCCACAGGAAAATGGAAATAGAAGCGATGTAAAATGGGTGAGCTTCCATAATGGAAATCATCTCGGATTGTTAGCGGTTGGGGAACAAGACATGAATTTTAGTGCTCATTATTTTACTAAAGAGGATATTGATGAAGCGAAGCATCATTATCAATTAAAAAAACGTGATTTTATTACTTTAAATATAGATTATCAATTAAATGGGTTAGGCAGTAACAGTTGTGGTCCGGGCCCATTACCTAAGTATCAGCTAAATCCAGTAGAATTTCAATTTAATGTCACATTCACTCCATTTTATGGTAATGAGGAAATAGGGAAATATTTGAGTAAGCGCATAACATAAGTAGTGGGACTGTCTGAATTCAAAGTGTCAGACAGTCCCTATTTTTATTTAGGTAAAGTTTTAACATATATAAATTAGTAAAGCCTGTTCTTTTTATGGAGAAAAGAGCTACAAATTTCATAAAAACAGCTTTTATTTATAAATGTAAATAGGTATGTTTATGGAAGGCGTCCCTGCAGCATATGGGGCTATTTCATATTCTTGGAAAACAAGACCTATCCCTTCTTTTGTATAATTGAAGGAAGTATCCTTATTAATTGTAAAATCATTAGTAGTAGGATCGAAAAACAAATCTGGATGCTTTAGCATATAATCGGAAACATATTTTTTTACTTTTTGATAGGATTTTTTTGATTTTAACACATCATTTAATGTGATTTTGTAACCAGATGAAATGTTGAAATTATAGGAAGTAACGACGCTCATCCCATGAGCTCCACCCGTATATGAGTCATCATATAGTAAAATACTTAACACACCCCCAGCATTATATTTTACTTCATATCTAGTGTTTAAAGTAAAGTTACAAGAGGAAGGATTTTCTTTACAGAAATCCTCATTTTTTACTTCTTTTTCATTTTCTTTTAATTGAAGATAAGACTGATACGAATGTTCCACATGTGAGGTGAGTACAGCATTAATCTTTTTTTGTGCTGTATTATTTTTTAAACCAGATACTTGGGGATAGATTAAAAATGATTTTCCTTTATAAAGTGTGTCGGTGATTTTTACTTTTGAAGATGCGGCACTGGATTTGTTCGTGAGAGAAGATGTGAAAAAGGCCAACGGAAACATAAGCAAAAGGCTCAATACGATCTTAAACAATTTTGATTTTCCCATTCAATCAACCTCCTAAAAAGTTTATTACCTCCATATTATACAGTGAATTATTGCTTTTAAAAAGAAGGTCTGTTCTCGTATAATTTGTTGCTTTTGTAAAAGCCCAACTACCGGCTTTTTACTCCCAATAAAGGATTCTAGCGGTTCTTATGGAGATTGTAGCTCTTTTCTCTGTAAAATGAAACGTGTAGCGATCCTCAGTTGATATTTATTTGTAATAACTTTACTTAAATAGCAACAATGTTTGAGAAAAGAGCCAAAAGAAAGGAAAATAATAAATTCTGATACTTCGACGATTTTAAAATGATAAAATGTCGAAATAAATAGTGTTGACTTAGGTAAGGGTAGTATAGTACGATTTAAATCGTAATAATTACGATTTGTGTTTTATACATATCCTTATATACTGATATACACTTTTTTATTGTATACATATCTCAACGAAAATATCTGATTCACTGAGTGTTAAGGATAAAATATAAGACTTAAATCGTAATGATTACAATTTATAGTTAGGAGGTCTAGATGTGAATGATAGCAAAATACCTGTCACGGTTTTAAGCGGATACTTAGGGGCTGGAAAAACGACTATTTTAAATCATATTTTAAAAAATCGTGAAGGCTTAAAGGTCGCTGTTATTGTTAACGATATGAGCGAAATAAATGTGGATGCTGAGCTAATAAAGCAAGGTGGTGGTATACGGAGAACAGAGGAAAAGCTAGTCGAGTTATCGAATGGCTGCATTTGCTGTACATTAAGAGAGGATTTATTAATAGAAGTACAGAAACTTGCTAGCCAGGGGGATATCGATTATATCCTGATTGAATCAACTGGCATCAGTGAACCAATCCCGGTTGCCCAGACATTTTCATATATAGATGACCAATTAGGGATCGATCTATCAAATGTTTGTAGGCTAGATACGATGGTTACAGTCGTGGATGCAAATCGTTTTTGGCATGATCTTTCTTCTGGAGAGTCATTGCTAGAGAGAAATCAAGCAATGGGGGAAGGGGATGTAAGAACAATCTCTGATTTACTTATTGATCAAATAGAATTCTGTAATGTTTTAGTCATCAATAAATGTGACCTGCTTCCAGAAGAACAATTAGACCAACTTGAATGTATATTGAGAAAACTTCAGCCCGAAGCAAGGCTGATTCGGTCAATGAATGGAGTAATCAATCCGACAGATATTTTAAATACGAACCTGTTTGACTTTGATCTTGCTAGTCAATCTCCAGGGTGGTTAAAAGAATTGGAAGTAGTTGAACATGTACCGGAAACGGAGGAATATGGAATACAATCATTCGTTTACCGTAGTCGAATCCCTTTTCATACAGAAAGGTTAAATCAATGGATCGAGGAAATGCCAGAGGAAATTATTCGGGCAAAAGGTCTAATTTGGTGTGCGACAAGAAATGATCTGGCATTATTATTATCCCAGGCTGGACCATCAGTACAACTTGAGCCTGTGGCTTACTGGGTGGCCGCATTACCGAAAGAACAACAAGACGTTTATCTAAGGGACAATCAAGAATTAATGGAACAATGGGATGCAATATACGGTGATCGGAAGACAGAGCTAGTGCTAATTGGAATAGAAATGGAAAAAGAGCGAATTATTCAATCGTTAAATCAATGCTTATTAACGAAGGAAGAAATGGAAGGGGACTGGAGTTTACTTCAAGACCCATTTGAATGGTTAAGCAATTGATGATCTTTCGATCTTAAATCGTAATAATTCTTTTTTATATTAATTAAGGAGGAAATATGCATGGCAAAAAAGTCAAAAATCGTTAAGGAGCAAAAGAGACAAGCGCTAGTAGCTAAGTATGCTGAAAAAAGAAAGGAATTGAAGGAAAAAGGTGATTATCGAGCATTAAGTAAATTACCTAGAGATTCTTCCCCAACACGACGTACTTATCGATGTGAGGTAACTGGTCGCCCAAGAGGGGTATTAAGAAAGTTTAAAATGTCACGAATCATATTCCGGGAACTTGCTCATAAAGGTCAAATTCCCGGAGTAAAAAAATCATCGTGGTAATTGTGTAATTTAAAATATGGAGGCAGAAATATGAGAGTGAAAATAACATTAGCGTGCACGGAAACCGGGGAGAGAAATTATATAACAACGAAAAACAAGCGACAACATCCTGACCGGTTAGAATTAATGAAATATTGTCCACGCTTAAAGAGGCGCACATTGCATAGAGAGACAAAATAAAGAGAAAAACAAAATTTCAAAAAAGAGGGGAAACGTGAATAATGAACAGTATACAAATAAAATCAATCCTGATGCTAGTTGTTGCAATCATTCTAATGGTCGGTTGCGGAAAAGTGACAGGATCATCAAATACAAAATCAAAAAAAGATGCATTAAACGATAAAATAAAAGTAATCGCTACATTTTATCCAATGTATGAATTTACAAAACAAATTGCCGGTGATAAAGCAGATGTGCAATTACTAATTCCATCTACTATTGAACCTCATGATTGGGAACCAACTCCAAAAGATATGGCGAATATTCAAAAGGCAGATGTATTTATATTTAATAGTGAATATATGGAAAGCTGGGTGCCTAGTATCCGTAAAAGTATCTCCAATAATAATGTAGATTTTGTTGAAGCAAGTAAAGGTATTACACTGAAGAAGGGCGTTGAAGAGGAAGAGCATGAGCATGAGCATGATCATGGGGATCACGATCATGAAGGAGATACAAATGCTCATGATTCTAGTGAGGAACATGAGCATCATCATCATCATGAATTTGACCCACATGTTTGGCTAAGTCCTGTGCTGGCACAACATGAAGTTAAAACGATTACAGAAGCTCTTATTAAAGCAGATCCCAAAAATAAAGAAGAGTATGAGAAAAATAGTGTTGCCTTTATTAAAAAACTTAAGAAACTAGACAGTGATTTCCGCGAAGGATTAAAGGATATTAAGCAAAAAGAGATAGTCACCCAACATGCCGCATTTGGCTATTTAACAAATGAGTATGGACTAATCCAAGTACCGATTGCTGGATTATCTCCCGATATCGAACCTAGTGCCGCAAAAATGAAAGAGATTAAGGATTTTTCTAAGAAAAATAGTGTAAAGGTCATTTATTTTGAAGAACTTGCCTCTCCTAAGGTTGCTGAAACTCTTGCTAATGAAATTGGAGCTAAAACAGAAGTTCTAAATACGTTAGAAGGTTTAAGTAAGGAGGATCAGGAAAATGGGTTTGACTATATTAAAGTGATGGAAAAGAATTTACAAACATTACTAAAATACCAAAAATAATTTGATAGGGTTGTCAAAAAGACAACCCTATCAAATTATCATCTTAGAATACAGTATTTACATTGTTCAAGGAAGCTATTAAAAGAAATAAGTTTAAACAAAAAAATGGAGAAATCTTCACTATCAGCCTGCATTTATTTGTTTTCGAAACTAATTTAAAGGGCTATTTGATCAATGGATGGTCTAAGCACACCTTGAATATATTCTTTGCCTGAGTATAGTTGCCCATTCATCGCTCGGAACATAAGGTGCTCCTCAGTAAATTCAGTTGGTGATGATAGTCCTGCAGCACCTGCAAGATTAAATAGACCCTCGCGTGTTGAAACGACATAGTTACATACACGATACATTTTTTCTTCGACAACTAATGCTTTCTCACGATTTGGATCTGTCGTTGCGACGCCAACAGGACATGTATTGGAATGGCATGTTTGCGCCATAATGCAGCCTACTGAAATCATAAATGCTCTTGCTGTATTGATTAAATCAGCTCCTAAACATAGTGCATATGCCATTTTATCAGGAGTGATTAATTTACCTGAAGCAATAATCTTTACATGCTCACGAATTTTATATTTTTTTAGCAATTGGTGAACGATTGGAAGGGCGGTATACAGCGGTAATCCAGGTCCATCGGCTAGCTCCTGGTAGGTTGCACCAGTTCCTCCTTCACCACCATCAACTGTAATAAAGTCAGGATATTTACCTACCGTTGCCATAGTTTTCACCATTTCTTCGACTTCATCACGGTTACCTACAACAATTTTCATCCCGACTGGTTTTCCACCAATATCTCTTAATTGAGTGATAAAATCTAATAACCCTTTTGTATCATGAAATTGGCGGAATCGATTCGGACTATCTATTGTTGTCCAAGGTGGTACACTTCGAATTTCCGCAATTTCGGGAGTCACTTTTTCTGCTTCAACATGTCCTCCACGTATTTTGGCTCCTTGAGCAAGCTTTAATTCAAAAGCTTTTACTTGTTCGATTTCGCTTTTTTCCTTAAAACGTTCCCATGAGAATTCACCATCTTCGGTCCGGTAGCCAAATAATCCAGGGCTGATTTGAGCGATGATATCGACATTACCTTTTTGATGGTGAGAGGAAAGCCCTCCTTCACCAGTATTCATCCATGTACCACTAGCCAATGAAAGCCCTTTTGAAAGAGCAGTAATTGCATTTTTTCCAAGTGAGCCGTAACTCATTGCGGACTGACCAATTAGTCCCTTCACATAAAACGGTTTTTTACATTGATCTTTTCCAATGATGATTTGATCATCATCAGACAATAAATAAGGATCAATATCAGCCTTTTCGGAATGCTCTTTACGACTCATTAGTTTTTCGTTATCGATTTTATATAAAAAAGTTGAAATTTTCGGACTTTGATTGATGCGCAAATCCTCTCTTTGTTTTGGAAACATTGCATTTCTTATATAAAAGCCAGATTCCTCGAAATTGCGTTGCGATCCAAAAGAGGTGATTCTTTGCTTATACTTTCCTGATTTCACGACACCCTCATATTGGTTACGTGAAAAAGGCTTTCCTTCATCATTATTTAAAAATAAATATTGTCTTAATTCAGGTCCAATTTTTTCTACAATATAACGAACCCGACCAAGAACAGGGTAATTTCGTAAAACTGCATGTTCTTTCTGCCGTGCATCACGATAGGAAATTAAAAAATAAAAACCGAGAGGCAAAATAAAAACTGCTAACATTAGAATGAAAATAATGACGATCATTGCTTGTGTCCACCCCATCTTACCACCATCCCTTAAATAGAAGTCTTTTAAACTAACTAAAACATAAACAATGCTACAACTGCAAGTAAAAAAATTCCTAATGATTGGCTTCATTTATGGATAGTTATAAAGGAGGATTATGCAGAGAATGGTCTATTAAGAGGGCAGCCCTTTTAATAGACAACCCCCTACATGTGGCATGTGAATATGCCCGACACATTATGAAAAAAAACCTTTCCAGAAAATGTTTAGAATGTTTTCTGATGTCTCTTCTATTGAAGAAAAAATCGGAGTCCCATCGGGGAATTTATAATTCCCAACTTTAATAAGGGCAAGGTAGGATTGTGTCGCAAATGTAACATTTACCTTTGGTATTTCTCCATTATCAACGGCAAGCTGAAGAGCATCTTGAATCCCTTCATACATTTTATGCTCAACCATTCTCATTTCAAGAATTTGTTCATCGGAGAGATCTGTTTTAGATTCCCGCATAAATGCTTCAAGATCGAGAGTGGTTGTTGCTTGCAAGTGGGCGGTCGTTACATCTAAAAGTCTTTCAAATAAAGGCTTATCTGATGTCATCAACAAGTCAATACGACATTTTATACGTTCCATTAAAGAAACAATTGATTCCTTGTAGAGCTCTGCCTTTGAGTCAAAATAATAATAAACGGTTGCTTTAGTTACTCCAGCATTCATTGCAACATCGTCAATCGAAACTTTTTGAAATCCACTTTCAAGAAACAAGCGAGCAGCAGTTTCTAAAATCAATTCATTTCTAGGCTTTTCAAGATGATTCGTTTTTGGTCTACCAAGTGGTCGTCCATTTTTTTTTATTTCCATAGTAATGCCTCCAAAAAATATTTATAAATAAATTTACGTTTTCTTTGATAATTAACTAACCAGTATATATAATTAATTATAGCATAAATTCCATTTTGAAATAAATGGAAGGGAGAATAAAGATGAAAAACTTATTAATTAGATTTGTTGAGTCTAGCGCAAGCCGAAAAGGGAGATGGATCACGCTCGCGATCTGGGTTATCTTGGTTGGCGTATTGTCATCCACATTACCTATTGTAAACAAAGTGACTGATAACGGGGCAGAAAATCTACCTAATGACAAGATGTCGATTCAGGCAGAGGAAATTGCTAAGCAACAATTTCCGAATGAAACCGGAACCCCATTATTATTAGCATGGTACCGTGATGGAGGTCTCCAAGAAAAAGATTATCAGCTTATTCATGACTTATATAAAGAACTTGAAAAAGAGCCATTGTCTTCGCAAAATTTTATCCCGCCGTTAGGAAAGCTTCCACCACAGGCGCTTTCAGCATCTACTTCAGATGATGGTACTTCATTGGTAACGCCAATATTTATGAAGAAGGAGGCTAGCACGGATGAATTAAAAGACAATTTGGAGGAGCTACAAAAACATTTAACGAAATTGGATTCTCCTTCAATATACAGTAAAAAGCTTAATGAAGCAGGATTACATGTTCGCTTTACTGGTCCTGTTGGGATTGCAACGGATGCTTCTGCATTGTTTAGTCAAGCAGATATTACATTATTAATTGCAACGGTTGTATTAGTCATTGTACTACTTATTCTACTTTATCGTTCACCACTTTTAGCGATTGTACCGATCATTGGTGTAGGGTTTGCCTATGGTGTAACAAGCCCTATTTTAGGATTTTTAGCGGAAAAAGGGTTCATAACTGTTGACTCACAAGCTGTATCAATCATGACCGTTTTATTATTCGGAGCTGGAACGGATTATTGCTTATTTTTAGTATCAAAATATCGAGAATGTCTCCTTGAAGAAGAGGATAAATTTATTGCACTGAAAAATGCGATTAGACATTCTGGAGGAGCTATATTTGTGAGTGCAATTACAGTAGTTTTAAGTTTATGTACATTGCTCCTGGCACAATTTGGCTCCTATCATCGATTTGCCGTGCCATTTAGTTTAGTTATTCTCATTATGGGGATGGCTGCGCTCACACTACTTCCGGCTTTACTTTCTATTCTTGGTAGAGCAGCCTTCTTCCCGTTTATCCCAAGAACGGAAGAAATGAGCCGTCAATTGGAAAAAGTTAAAGGGAAAAAAGTTCGAAGATACCATGCGCATAGTCGTTTAAGTAAGAACCTTGGCAAATGGGTAACAGGGAAGCCTTGGACGGTTATCATTCTTAGCGTAGTCATCCTAGGGGTCTTAGCTACTTTTGCACCAAAAATTCAATATACGCAAAATTTATTAGAATCATTTCCTAAGGACATGGCATCCAGTGAAGGGTTTGACATTATGGCCAATCATTTTTCTGAAGGAGAACTCGCACCTGTCCAAGTTATTGTTAATACAGAAGGAAAAGAGATTCATATAAAGGAAGAATTAAGTAAGCTGTCAATTGTCGATAGTATATCTGAACCGACGAAAGGGAAGGAAAATGAAAATTATTTATCCTATGATGTGAATCTGAAGGATAATCCATATGATGAAAAAGCAGTGGAGTCCATTCCAGAGATTACAAGGAAAGTGAAATCAGCATTAGTAGAGGCTGGAATAAAGCCAGATAACCACTATTGGATTGGAGGAGAAACTTCCTCTCTTTATGATACCGAATCAACAACAGCTCGAGATTTAAAAGTCATTGTACCAGTTGTTATTGCTATTATTGCTGTTTTGCTTTTAGCGTATCTACGTTCTATTGTTGCTATGGTTTATTTAATCATCACTGTATTATTTTCTTATGTGGCAGCCTTGGGGGCAGGATGGTTAATTATCCATTATGGGATGGGAATACCTGCAATTCAAGGACTAATTCCGTTATATGCGTTCGTATTCCTGGTTGCATTAGGGGAAGATTATAATATTTTTATGATCTCAAGCATTTGGAAAAATCGCCGAACACAGTCACATAAGGTAGCAATTGCAAATGGGGTCAGTGAAACTAGTAGTGTCATTACATCCGCAGGTCTCATTCTAGCAGGTACATTTGCTGTACTGGCAACACTCCCAATACAGGTTCTATTACAATTCGGCGTTATCACTGCCATTGGTGTTTTACTAGACACCTTTGTTGTCCGCCCATTATTAGTTCCTGCAATCACAACGATTTTAGGACGTTATGCCTTTTGGCCAGGAAAACTATGGCGGGAAAAGGATATAAATAAAGTACAAGAAAAATAATATTCATAAAGAATACTCATTTTTAATAGCATGTAGAAAAGGGTTGTCTAGTAAAGGGTTTTCCCCCTTTGTGTTTTAGGCAATCTCTTTTTGTGTAATAAAGAAAGATTTTTGAAGAGTGATAGAGAAAATGTAGATATAAAGGAGGTGAGACGATGTCACTATATTCACAGTATGAAAAGGCATTTTCTAATATCGCTAGGCCTTTTGCCTTTTTAGACTTGAATCATTTAGATGAAAATATCTTATTTGTTAAGGAGCACTTAGGGAATAAGCATATCCGAATTGCTACAAAATCGATACGTTCGGTTGAGGTTTTAAACTATATTGCTCAATCCTTCCCAACAGGTACAGGTTGGATGACATTTTCTGCAAAGGAAATCTTATTTTTGGCAAAAAAAGGATTTGATCATTTTTTAATGGGGTATCCCATTTTAGAAAGGGAAGACGTTGAACAATTGATTCCTTTTATTCGGGAAGGAAAAGAAATTGTTTGGATGGTTGATTCGATCGAGACATGGGAGTGGCTTCAAAAAATAGGAGAAGAAAATGATATTATCCTTTTAATTTGCCTAGATATTAATGTATCAACTTCCTTTCCGTTTATTTATTTCGGAACAAAACGCTCACCTCTTACGGAAGAAAAAGCACTGAAAGATTTATTGGAAAATGGGATCAAACACAAGCATACAAAGGTTGTCGGATTGATGGGGTATGAAGCACAAATCGCTGGAGTTGGAGATAAACCTCATGAAAAATGGAAAAGGGGCATCATTCCATTACTAAAAAAATCCTCAAGAGCAAATATTTCATTATGGAGAAAAAAAGCAGTGGAAATAATAGAATCATATGTTGGAAATTTAAAGTTTGTTAATGGAGGGGGATCTGGAAGTTTACTCTGGACAGTAGAACAGAAGGAAGTAACAGAAATCACAGTCGGTTCGGCCTTTTACTTCCCTGCGTTGTTTGACCAACATACATCATTGCCACTGAAACCAGCTGCAGGTTTTGGTCTTCGTGTTACAAGAAAACCAGAAGAGGGAGTTATCGTTTGTCACGGTGGAGGATATACAGCATCGGGTGCATTGAGTACGGATAAATTGCCAACAGTGTATTTGCCCGAAGGTTTGGAACTTCTTCAAAATGAAGGGCCAGGTGAAGTACAGACACCATTAAAAGCAAATGATTTTATCCCTAAAATAGGAGATACAGTTTATTTCCGACATTCAAAAGCAGGAGAATTATGTGAGCGTTTTCAAGAACTTGTAGCTTGTCGAGATGGTAAATTAGATGGGAAATTTCGAACATATCGGGGTGAAGGAGAATGCTTTCTTTAAAAACGTTGCAATCGAAGAAGCGATGGTCAAATTGGGCTGAAACCGCTCAAGGTCATTTTGAAGAATTTTTTACACCGGGAAATGTCGATGAATTACAAACGATTGTTGCTAGTGCTTTCAAAAATAATAAACGAATTCGAGTAATCGGGGCAAGTCATTCTTTTAGTTCGATCGCTTTACCGGAGGAGATATGTATGAGCTTACATGAAATGCGGGGATTAGATGCGATTGATGTAGAGAAAGGGGAGGCAACATTTTGGGCAGGAACCTATTTATATGAGATCGGTCCGTTGCTTAAAGAACAGGGGTTTGCTTTGGAAAATATGGGAGATATTCAAGAACAAACAATTGCTGGAGCAGTTTCTACAGGGACACATGGAACGGGAATTACGTTCGGTTCTCTTTCCAGTCAAGTTGTAAAATGGGAATGGATTGATGGAACAGGCGCATATCATTCACATCGACGGGAAAGTACAGAGGATCCACTAGCCAATTCTTTACATGTATCCTTAGGATTATTAGGGATTCTTGTTCGAGTCACTTTAAAAGTTCTTCCATTATACAGTTTAAAGGTAACTACTTTTCGTGCAACAATTGGAGAAGGAATGACTAATTGGAAGAAGGATTTAACCCTTTTTCGCCACTTAGAGTGGTTTTGGTTTCCAGGAACGGATCTAATCCAAGTCAAACAAATGGAGCTTATTCCACCCGAACCACAGAAGAAATGGGAAAAAACGAAATCGACTATTAGTAAGAATGTTATTGAAAATCAAGCCTTCTATTTACTTTCAGAAATATGCCGACACAATCCTAAACGAACCCAATGGGCAAGTAGGCTTTCTGCAAAAACCATTCCGAATCGTGTGGAGACAGGATATGGTTATGAATTATTTGCGACTCCTAGAAAAGTAAAATTTTATGAAAGTGAGATCGCCATCCCAATTGATCAATTTCTAGTGTGTTTGGAAGAGTTAAAGAAAGGGCTTGAAGAAAATCCATTTTTTGTTCATTTCCCAATCGAAATCCGATTCGTTAAAGGAGAATCCGGCTATTTAAATCCAAACTATCAACAGGATTCCGCATTCCTCGCCTTTCATATGTATAAAGGTATGCCGTACGAGGCATATTTCCGTTGGGTGTGGAATGTTATGGAAAAGTACAATGGCCGGCCACATTGGGGGAAAATGAATAATTTGACGAAGGAATCAGTGAAGAAAAATTACCCCGAATGGACGACATTTCTAGAAAAGCGCGAGACCTATGATCCAACAGGAATATATTTGAATAAATATTTTCGAGCACTCATTTAAGTGCTTAACACCATTTATGCAAATAACCGTATGAATTTAACGTGAAATGGATAAATGGTGCCTGACACCTACTATTTTATTTATTTAGTTTTTCGTATAGGTTTAAGAGCTGGCTGATTTCTTCGTCCGTTAGTTTTTGAACCAATTGTTTACGAAGGGTTTTGCCAGCTTCTTGTGCTTTGCTGAGGACTTTCCGGCCTTCATCTGTAATATCCAAATATAGGATACGTCTGTCATTTTCATCGCGCATTCTATTGGCAAATCCTTTTTTAATTAGTTTCTCAGACAAATGAGTGAGTGATGGAGGAGTTAAGCCTAATGAACGAGCAATATCTGATGGACGACTTTTCCCGTGTTTATTTAAATGATTGATGACTAAAATATGTGAAATTCCTAAACTTTCACTAAACATTTGGTTCCATTGAATGATTAATTGATTGGTGACTTGATCCATTTCGTGAATAAGCTCAAAAATGGTTTTATTTTTATCCATTATTTTCCTACTTCCTTTATATTCCTATGTTCTATTATAATAAGAAAACCCCTTTTTTAAAAAGAGGTTTTCTCCAATATACTGTTTATTGAGCAGAAAATCCACCGTCAATAACAAGTTCTGCTCCTGTTATATAGAAATACCTTAACGTAATTTAATGGACCCACCATCAACCATAAAGGTTTGTCCAGTAATATAATCAGAATCATTACTTGCTAAGAATACAGCCGTTCTTCCGATATCCCCCTCAGGATCACCTAAGCGACGAAGAGGGATCTTGTTAATCATTGCCTCGTACATTTCTGGATTGTTTTCTTTCCATGTTTGAACACCAGGAGTAGCAGCAATTGGTGAAATAAGATTGACATTAATATTATCTGGACCCCATTCATTTGCAGCTACACGTGAGATGGCACGTATCGCTTCTTTCGCTGCTGCATAAGAAGCCTGTGTGTGTTGACCTTCAAGCCCTGCACCTGAGGCAAAGTTAATTACTTTTCCTTCAGTTTTCTTTAATTCAGGGTAACAAGCTTGCATAAAATTAAAAGTTGGATAAAAACCTGTCCCGAATGATAGATCGAAATGTTCCATAGTAGTTTCCATAAAAGGAACATTTCTTGATGCATGAGCATTATTGACTAATATGTCTAGCCTTCCAAATTTCTCTACAACAGATTGGACAATTCCCGCAATATTTTCTTTTACAGAGATATCTCTAATCAATAAGGCTCCTTCAGTATATTGATTAACCTCAGCCAGTGTAGTTTCACCTGCACCTTCATTTATATCAACAATCGCAACATGTGCACCTTCTTTTGCCATAGCTAATGAAATCCCTCTACCAATTCCGGATGCTCCACCAGTTACGATGGCAACTTTTCCTGATAATCTCATTATGAACCCTCTTTCTGAAATAAAAGTATTTAGACGCTTAAATATTTTACACTTAAATAATATCACTTTCTTTTTTTTATATCAAATTTAAAATTTTGTCTTTTTTTTCAAACTTTGGTGCCAAATAAGAAAATCTTTAATTAATAAATAAAGGCTGAAGAATACTACACCTTAATTTTCACTGAGAAAAGAGTCACAAATTAAATAAGAGCAGGCAGTGGGGCTTTTACAAAAGCAACAAACGATACAAAAATAATCAAAAATTAAAAGGGATTGTCTATTAAAGGTTCTGTTCCCTTAATAGACAATCCTTTATATCTTCAATACATCATTAATCTTATTTGAAGCGGATGAGCATTGAATCCTATCAAATACTTTTAATCACAAATAGAGTTAACCTATCTTTTTAACACATTATCGATCTAGTTTTAATAAATTTGCTTCTAAAGCAACGGATAATCCATCGAATGGTCCTAATTGAAAGATACGAACGAAGGTTGGAATATAAAATAATGTTTTTTGTTCTTTTTCTGTTAGGTTATTGAGGAATAATGCTGAGCTCACGTCATCTCCATCTTTGTTTTTGAAATAGGATGCTTCAGTTAGCACGAATTCTGTAGATCCACCTTTTTTTCCTGTTCCTTTTTCAGTTTCTAGAACGGCATGAAGAATGTCAGCCTTTTCTTTAGAAAGGCCATTACCTGTCTGGATGTGAGACATGAGCATGGCGTAATCACGAGTAGTTCCTTTAATTAAACGATCAGACCAGATTTTATCAATGGATGGACTAATCCGACCAAAGCCTGCTTTGTAGATTCCTTCTTTTAACTCATTATGAATCGTTGCTGCAAGTTGTGAGTACTCGTTGTCGTCCATGGCTTTTAACTTTTTCTCTATTTCAGCTGTTGATTGCTTTTTCTCCACTTTCAGCCAATTTCCAATAAACATGGCTGAAGTAAAATAGTATGGTTTCTCACTATACGACAACCCTAGCCTTTTTTCCTCTGATTCAATAAACTCAAGTCCGATACGATCCATGAGATATTCCGTATTTGCATTTGAGCTATACTTAATCATTCCTTTAACCACTTCTTCAAGGGGTACCATCCCATCGCTCGTTTTTTCTTCTTTTGTTATTTCTTTTATCCATGCTGGATGTGCACCACCATCTGTATTCGGTGCATAGTACTTATCGAGTTCCTTTAATGGTATGAGCTCTTTCGGATTAAGGGTTTGATTGGCTACTTTTTCCGCATATGCACTAGCAACGATAATTTTATAAGTGCTCGCTAATGGCATCGGCTGATCGCCGTTTTTTTCATATATGATTTCTCCATTTTTAATAACTGTTAATGCACTTTTTTTAGGGTGATCGTTCACATAGCCTAGCATTTTTTCTGCAGGTTTACCGAAAGCAAAATTATGGTACCAAGGCGTCAAAATGATGATAAAAAAAATCACGCCTAACGCTAAAATGCTTCCAATGCCAATTAGAATCCATTTTACTATCATTTTCAATTTACATCTCCTCCTACTGGCATCATACTTAACCAAACTTAAGACTGTAGAACGAGTACCTTAATTTTATAAAAAATCCCAGATTTCCCATTGGAAATTTGATATGTTTATATAAAGGCTCTTTTTTCAAACACTGTGCTATTTAAATAAAGTCTTAACTAATAACTATCAACTGAAGACCGCTACATCATGAATTTCACGGAGAAAAGGAGCTACTCGCTCCATATGAATATTAAATCCTTTATTGGCAGAAAACAGCCTATATACAAGAATAAATGGAAGGAGGGAACCTGTTTGTATCATTCCGTAATTCTTCTAGTGGATGATGAACGATCATTATTGAAATTATTACAAACGATCTTGCTGAAGGAAGGGTTTCAGCAATTGCTCCTAGCAAATTCAGCTGAAGAAGCGCTTGCCATTTGTCAAACGAATAAAGTTGATCTCATTTTATTAGATGTTATGCTACCAGGAAAAAGCGGTTTCGATATTTGTCCAATCATCCAAACATTAACGGATGCACCAATTCTCTTTCTTTCTGCTCGTTCTACTGATTCTGACAAATTAACCGGTTTTGCTTTAGGTGGCGATGATTATATTACGAAACCTTTTAATCCAATGGAGGTTGTCGCACGAGTAAAGGCAAGATTACGACGTTGGGATAAAACCATTCATTCGAAAGTATATCGTTATAGGAGATTTGAGGTGGATGAATTACAAGGTGAACTTAGGGTGTTAGGGGAAGCTGTGACTTGTCCAAAGCAGGTGTTCCAACTCTTAATCTTTTTTTGTAAGCATCCTAATCAGTTATTTACGAAACAGCAATTATTTGAACGGGTGTGGGGCTATTTTGAAAGCTTTGACGATAATACTGTGATGGTTCATATACGTAGGGTTCGCGAAAAAATTGAGGAGGATCCTAGTCGTCCCCAGTATTTATTAACAGTACGTGGACTTGGATATAAATTAGTGGGGGACTCGGAATGATTCACCGCCAACTCATGTTCCAGCTGTTGAAGCAGCTTTTGATTATCAGTGTCCTTTTTATTTGCATTATTGCACTTGTTATTTATTTCACTTTAAATTATATGAGCAAGCAATTATTGAAAGAAGACTTCCCCCAATATGGCTTTGAACATCTCTACCACTCGATTAGTAAAAAGAAGGATACTTACCATATTGAAAAGAAATTTCTAAAGCAGGTGGCTGAACGAAACGGTTTTCTGCAATTAATTGATGAAAATGGTTATGTTTTATATGAGTATCGAGCACCAAGCGAATTACCTAATCGATATATTGGTGGTGAATTAGCTTCTTATTGGACTGGACTTATACCATCGCCTTATGAGTTTTTAGTGTATAAGCAAGATAAGCCAATCATCCTAATTTACGGAGAGCCGAAGAAAGAAAACCAGCAAATTCAGCAGCTTCAACAGCAGGCAAAACAAATGAATAATCACCTCATTTTTCCGAGTAAGGAAAAAGAATGGCTAGAAAAGAAGCAAGCGATTGTTCAAGTCATTGATCAGAATGGGAAGGAAATAGCCCATTATGGAAAAATAGAAAAATTACAGAGCTCTTATACGGTAGAGGATCTTATTTTTAATATTGCTTATCCTAACCGATATTTTCATCAAATGACATTGTATTATGATCAAGCTAATAAACAAACCTGGCTTTTGCATTTACCGAATGAAACGGCTCCAGCTGATCCTAAAAATATCTATTATGTTTTGGCTATCGTTGTAGTTTTAGGATTGTTCGTCTGGATGGGTGTCGTTATATTTGCAGCGCTACAATATGGAAAGCGGATGGGGAAACCATTACTTGATCTAACGAGATCAGTGAATCAATTGGCTACTGGGGAATACAAAATAGATTTGATGGAAAATGCTCAAAAGCAAAATAAAAATAAACGGATGCGTAAAGTGTATGACGAGCTTTTTCAATCAGTCAAAACTTTAGCAGCTACATTGAAGAAAAATAAGCAGCAAAGAGAACAGCTGGAAAGGGAGAGGGAAGAATGGATGGCAGGTATTTCCCATGATTTAAAAACCCCATTATCCTCTATAAAAGGATATGGACAAATTCTTTCCTCACCAGGCTATGATTGGGATCATAGTGAAGTAAAGGACTTTGCAAAAATTATTGTAGAAAAATCAAGTTATATGGAAGCTTTAATCCAAGACTTAACACTTACCTATGCAATAAAAAATAAGGCAATACCTATTCTAAAAGAACAAAAAGATGTCATAGAAATAGTAAGAAGAACGGTTGTGGAATCTATTAATCACTCTCCTGAATTAGGAAAACAGCTATCCTTTCAAACGAATTGTAAATATTATAACATTGCGATCGATGAAAAATGGCTCGTTCGAATCCTTCAAAATCTTATTATGAATGCGATTATCCACAATCCCCCACATACAAATATAGAAGTAGGTGTCATGGGAAATAATGAAAAATTAGAGATCTATGTCAAAGATAACGGAGTCGGGATGAAGGAAGAAGCCATTCCCCAACTATTTACGAAATATTTTCGCGGAACAAATACGGATGCCTCTCCACATGGAACCGGATTAGGCATGAGTATTGCAGGGCAGCTCGTTAAGTTACTAGGTGGATTGATTGTTGTAAACAGCAAGGAGAAGGTTGGAACAACGATTACCATTACATTTAAAGTTGAAGAAAGGGTGCAATATAAATGAGAATTTTAGTAATAGGCGCAGGTGCAATTGGAGGATATTTTGGTGGACGGTTAATGGAAAAAGGTGAGGATATTACATTCCTAGTTAGAGAAAATAGGTATCGTCAATTAACTGAGGTAGGGTTAGTTGTTAAAAGTATTCATGGGGACATGAAACTGACACCAAAGCTTCTTCGCGACGGTGAAAGAGCTGATCCATTTGATGTCGTTTTACTTGCTACAAAGGCTTATCATTTAAACGGCGCAATTAAAAGTATGCGTCCATATATTGGTGAGGAAACAATGATTCTACCATTATTAAATGGAATAGCCCATATTGATAAATTAGTAGAGGAATTTGGGGAGAAGAGAATATTAGGTGGACTTTGTTTTATTGAAACAACATTAAATGAAAAGGGACATGTTGTACAAACTAGCCCGGTTCATCGCCTTGTTTTTGGTGAGAGAAATGGAGAAGAGACAGAAAGAATAAAAACACTTCAAACGGTTTTTGAAGGAACGAAGGGACAATTCGAATATAGCAAAAATATTAACCAATCGATGTGGGAAAAATATTTATTTATTGCTACTTTTTCGGGGATTACTACATTAATGAGAGCTCCGATTGGTCCTATTCGTGAAGCAATGTCAGGAAAACTATCAATCAAGCAAATTTGTCATGAAGTACAATCAATCATGCAATGGATGGGTGCACCAATCACATCAGCAAGCGGGAAAGCTACCCTTGAAAAAATTGCAGAATTGAATGCTGAAATGAAATCATCAATGCAACGGGACATGGAAAAAGGAATGGCAACAGAGGCAGACCATTTTTTTCGCTATCTTCTTGAACATGCCAATTTAGATAGCACTCCAATTCTTCACCTTATATTTACTAATTTGAAGGTGTATGAGAGTAGTATTTGAAAGCTGACAAATGATTAACATATATTATGCAATCTTTTGGATGAAAAGTTAAACTGAAACTTTTTATCATCCTTATACGTATTAGTACAGTAAGAACTATTTTATTTTTAACGGAGGCAAACATCATGTATTATCTCATAGCACTATTCGCCTTAACTTTGAACCCATTAATATGGAAAGCAAATTATAAAAAGAAGTCATTTCTAGCCTTTCAAGGCTTGCGATTGATTGCAGGAATTGTAAGTATCTTTGTACTTACCTATGTAGGTCTTATCGATCATACATGGGAAGCATTTATTAGTTACGGATTATTTATCATTGGTGCGTTTTTTATTCTAGATATTCTCTTTGTCCGTGGAAAGTATGGTGGAATTACACCTCTTCTAGGGCTTGCTTTTATTATTGGAGGTCTGTATTTTACCTTTATTTATCCAATGACAATAACGAATGATAAATATGAATTCGTTAAACAAAAGGTAACGATTGAAAAGAAAGAGGAATCAGCCATTGATGAGCAGCATATTCCTGTAGTTCCAGAAAAGTATGCGAGATATCGCAGTGAAAAGCTAATAGGCGAGCTAAAACACTCATCCTATTATGATCTAGGCGACTCAACTATTCAAAAAATCGATAATCATCTTTATTGGGTGACTCCAATAGAATATACCGGATTTTTTAAATGGTTAAAAGGAGAAAAGGTTCCTGGTTTTATTAAAATGAGTGCTGAGGATGAAGGGGCTGAAGCCGAGCTCGTACAAGTGAAAATGAACTATGTACCGTCAGCATTTTTTAGCAAAGACGTGAAACGACATGTTCGTTCGATTCATAAGGATATGATTCTATTAGATGTCAGTTTTGAACCCGATGATGAGGATCATCCATATTATGTAATTCCATATGGGAAATATGAAAAGTTCCGCAATATTGTCGATGTAAAAGGAGTATATTTAGTCGACCCAGTAACAGGAAAAACAACGGATTACTCCCTAAACAACTTACCTGACTTTATTGATCATGCCATTCCAACGAATGTTGCAGAGGATTGGAATGAGTGGTATGGAAAATATGTTCATGGATTTTGGAATTCCCACTTCTCCCAAGAGGATGTCATGGTCCCAACAAATTGGGAGGGAGTTGATGAGGTGAATGGAGTCTTTGATCAAGAGCTTCAGCTTCATTGGTTTACCGACTTTACCCGTCCGAAATCAGGGAGTGGGGCAATGGTCAGTTACTCGATATTAAATGCGAGAACGGGGAAATTTACTTTCTTCACTGAAGGAAATGGCCTTTTAAATGGAAAATCGGCTATGAATGTTGCTGAAAAAACATTTAGAGCGAACAAATATGAAGCGGGCACGCCAATTCTTTATACGATTTATGGTCAATTTACATGGGTTGTACCGTTAATGGATTCCAATCACGTATTCCGAGAAATGATGCTAATTAATGCAAAGGATGAAAAAGTTTATAGCACAGGTGATACAAAACGAAAATTATTCGATGATTATAAATATGCGATTGCTACAAAACTAGGAAATGATACTACAACACCTACTGATAAAGCTTTATTGAAGTCGCAAAAAGGAATCATCTCACATGTCTATAAAGCGGAAACGGAACGAGGTACAGCAGTAAAATTCATGATACAGGGCAGTGATAAAATTTTTGTTGTACAATCCAGCGATTTTCCGTATTCAATATTTATTGAAAAAGGTAATACAGTTGAATTCAACTATATTGATACAGATGAAATAATGACATCAGTGAACGGGGAATTTGAAATAATTAAATAGAAGTAAATGGGGCTGTCTGAAACAGCCCCATTTTTTATATGGTCTGTTCCAGACAGATCCTAATAGAAGATTCTATTGAGTTTTTGTATGTATTAATTTGGATATCGTATAGCTCTCCTTGCTGATGTACAAATTCTAATTGTTTTTTAGCCTGTCCAATTAATCGGTCTCCATTTAATTTGTCAATCAATTCAAGCATATAAAGAGGGTAGTGGACGACTACAAGCAAACTGGATAATTTTTCAAACTGTCAAAGCAATTTCCGAACGTATCGGTAATATGTGGTCGATCGCAAGATTAATCCCTTTATTTAAAAATATGGCAATGATCTCATGAAAAAAATACTATGTTGGAACAGGAATATATCTTTGTGCTTTCCGATCTTCCATTTTTTAGTAAAGTTTTAAACAATAAGCGGAACGTATGAATACCGTGAAGGATGAGAGGACATTACCTGGGCGCGGAAACGAAAGAGAGAGTTTGATTACCCTGAATGAGGAAATGGCGCGAGCCCGGTAACCAAAGGAAGAGTTTGATTCCCTTGAAGGAGGAAATAGGGCGAGCCCGGTAACCAAAGGGAGAGATTGATTACTCTGAAGGAGGAAATGGCATGTGCAGGGTAACTAAAGGAAGAGTTTGATTACTCTGAAGGAGGAAATGGCATGTGCAGGGTAACCAAAGGAAGAGTTTGATTACCCTGAATGAGGAAATGGCATGTGCAGGGTAACCAAAGGAAGAGTTTGATTACCCTGAAGGAGGAAATAGGGCGAGCCCGGTAACCAAAGGGAGAGATTGATTACCATAAAGGAGGAAAATGCGCGAGCCCGGTAACGAAAGGAAGAGTTTGATTACCCTGAATGAGGAAATGGCGCGAGCCCGCTAACTAAAAGGAGAGTTTGATTACCTTGAAGGAGGAAATAGCGTGTGCAGGGTAACCAAAGGGAGAGATTGATTACCTTGAATGAGGAAATAGCGCGAGCCCGATAACCAAAGGGAGAGATTGATTACCATAAGGGAGGAAAATGCGCGAGCCAGGTAACCACAAGGAGAGTTTGAATACCTTGAATGAGGAAATAGGGCGAGCCCGGTAACCAAAGGAAGAGTTTGATTACCCTGAAGGAGGAAATGGCGCGAGCCCGGTAACGAAAAGGAGAGTTTGATTACCTTGAAGGAGGAAATGGCGCGAGCCCGGTAACGAAAAGGAGAGTTTGATTACCTTGAAGGAGGAAATAGCGTGTGCAGGGTAACGAAAGAGAGCAATTGAATACCTTGAATGAGGAAATAGGGCGAGCCCGGTAACCAAAGGGAGAGATTGATTACCCTAAAGAAGGAAAATGCGCGAGCCCGGTAACGAAAAGGAGAGATTGATTACCCTGAAGGAGGAAATAAGGCGAGCCCGGTAACCAAAGGGAGAGATTGATTACCCTGAAGGAGGAAATGGCGCGAGCCCGGTAACGAAAGAGCGAGTTTGATTACCTTGAAGGAGGAAATAGGGCGAGCCCGGTAACCAAAGGGAGAGATTGATTACCATAAAGGAGGAAAATGCGCGAGCCCGGTAACCAAAGGAAGAGATTGATTACCCTGAAGGAGGAAATAGCGTGGACACGGTAACCAAAGGGAGCGATTGATTAACTTGAAGGAGGAAATAGCGCGAGCACGATAACCAAAGAGAGCATTTGAATGCCATAAAGGAAGAAAATAACAATTCATATAGCTAGTCCTTTTTCATTGCACTGAGAAAAGAGCTACAAACTTATAAGAATCACTGAATCTTTTACACAAGTAACAAACTATACGAAAATAGCGTTTCAATAATAATATCGAAATCATCAAGGCTCAAATGAAAATAGTTCGGGAGTTTTTCAAGTCAATTTACCAGAACTGGATACGCCATTTAAAAATATTATTTTTCCTTTATTCATTTTGTTTTTCCCCTATTTATGTTTTTCTGGTTAGCATAATATTTACTAAGTAAAAAACCACACTTATCGTGCAGTTTTGTAGAAATTTATTCTAATACTACCGGGTTGGGAGCGACGGGAACGGTAATGGCTGTATGAAATGGTATAGGACCAATTTGTTCGATAGATGAGTCTTCTGCACCAGAAAATGTTACCGTTTTGTAACCAAATTCGCGTGCAGTAAGCAAAAGGCTATCTAACATAAGGGTGGTGGCTTCATTATTTTGTAAACTTGAATCATTCGTAAATGTTATCTTTACATGTTCTTTATTTTTGTCACCTTCAATTTTCTCAATATCTACTCCATCTGGAATCGGTGGATGTAGAGGCTTGTGCCATTTGAAATTTTCACTCTCCATATATTTGACTGCTTCTGACAAAGTGTCATACCTCTCCTTTGTTGGTGTAAGAAAGGTAGGATGATCCTCATCATACATATATTCAATAAACGCATGGTTTCCAGCTTCCTCAACAGGGAAAATGGCTTCGGACTTTCCGTCTGATAATAATTCAATCTCATGATAATTTTGCCAGCGAAAAGTCTCTTTTATTGACTCAAAAAAGGTATTGTCATCTAAAGAGGTAGTATGTGATTTTATATCAATAATGAGCTTGTCATCTTTCGTATAAAGTTTCGTTACATTGTCAAGATCAATTGGAAGAAGCCCCCATTGGTCAAATGGCATTATACTTATTTTATTATTGTAATTGCGCAAAGAAGGGAGCTCTTTTTCGTCTGTAATCATACTAATAGGAATAATAATTTTTTTATCGTTTGGATCAGTAAGACTGAAAGTGAGATAGTTTTCCTCGGGTTGTACAGCAAAGCGTTGATTCGTTTCAGAAAAAATATTCGGTACATCATTTGCTTGAAGAGTGTTCAAGTCCATTTCCATCGTTTCCTGCTTGCTGCTATCTTTTTTGGAGGAATTCATTGGTTTATGATTATATAAGGAAGAACTAACAATAAAAACAACTACTAGGACACCGAAAGATGCAGCAGCAGGAAACAACCAGAACGGTCGCTTTCTTTTCACTAATTTTGGAGAAATGGCTGCATATATTTCCTGCGGTTGCCTATGGTCTTTTACGACCGGAAATTTCTTGAGTAATTCTTCTATATTATACGTATTATCTTTCCAATCGTATTTTTCCACAGTTTGCATCTCCTTTCTTTAATTCGGCTTCCATTAAAAGTTTCAATGCTTTCAATGCTCGATGCTGTGTAGTTTTTACTTTTCCTTCGGTCCATCCGAGCACTTCAGCTGTTTCCGCAATGGTTAAGCATTGAATATATCTTAATATTAATACCATTCGCTGATCAATCTTACATTTATCTAAGCAACGATACATTAATTGGATAGATTCATTTTGAAGGGCAATATCTTCTGGAAGAGGAGATAGATCACTTATTTGGTTAGTTTCCATGTCAAATGTATCTGCTAGCCGATGTTTCCATCTTTTTTGTTTACGAAAAAAATCAATGGCTACATGCTTAGCGATAGAGAAAACCCACGTTTTTTCACTGCTTCGATTTTCAAATTGATGATACGATTTTAATACGCGAATGTATACTTCCTGTACCAAATCCTCAGTTTGTTCGCGATTTTTTACCATATAAAATAAAAACTGAAATAAGTTTTGATGATATTTTTCATAAAACTCATAAAACCGATTCTCCATCTCCATACCCCCCTAAATATATTTGTCGTAATTGAAACAGGAAAGGTTACAGAAATTAAAAAAATTTAATTTAAATGTAATACAAGGAATATTTTTGATTTGAAGGAAAATCAGAGTTATAAAGGTTCATAGAAAAAGCTACCCTTAAGCGGATAGCTAGTTATTATTAGGATCTAGGACTTTTTTATATGGAAGAAGTTTGTAAGGATCCAAGGCCCTTCTGGAAAACCGAGAGTGAGTTGCCAGACACCGGCACCTTCAATTTGGAACTCCCGAATCAGTAGGCTCTTTACGCTCATGCTTCGCGCATCCTCAAACCAAACGACGTGCTGGATACCTTGATCATCAACATATTGAAAATACGGGGATTGATCTTTTTCGGAATAGTGAATAGGAACCTGATAATTCATAGCCAATTGGACAGCATTCTGATTTGATATACCCGGATAGATGGTTCCTTCAACATAGGGAAGAGTCCAATTATAGCCATATAGTGGAAGACCTAATAGGATCTTATTTCTTGGTATTCTATCGATCGCGAATTGCAATGTTTGCCTTACCTCATTGATGGGTGCAATGGGCCCCGGTTCACTTGCCCCGTGATGCCAATCATAGGCCATGATAAATATTAAGTCGACAACAGATCCGATCCCCCCGTAATCATAGCCCCGCAGCCACGGGATATTATCATTTGTTTTTGGTGGAACAGCAACCGTCAACAGTTTCCCCTTTGGTTTTAAACGATCTCGAAGTTCTCTTAAAAATCCAGTGAATAAATCTCTATCTGCTGCAAGAGTTTGCTCGAAATCGATATTCACACCAGCATATCCTTTATTAGTGACAATTTGATCAATATGGTTAACTAAATTATTTCTAGCCGAGGGCTGATTAAGCATTTGATGGGTTAGTTGAGCATTAAATCCAGATTCAGTTAAATTGGTAATCGTCATTAACGGCTTAACTCGGCGTGACCAAGCTGTGCGTATAGCAGTAGCATCATTTATTGTATTTAAAGAACCATCAATAGAAAAATGGTATTCAAAGAAGGCGATATAGGTAGCATACGGTGCAAAATTATTGATGAGACTTTGATCCTGCTCTGGTGTTCTTAGTGTATAAAATCCTAATCCGGTTGCTTGGTAATTAGAAATATTAGGAATAGTTAATCTCATCCCAGGTTGTAAACGATTGGGAGAAATGGTGGGATTGGCACGTATTAGAAGATTTACAGATAAATAGGCCATTTTTGCGATGGAATAGAAGCTATCACCGGGTTGAACAATATATGTATTAGTAGGAATCACTAAAGCTTGACCTGGCACGATATTTGTTTGGTTCAGCCCGTTTGCAAGACGAATCTGGTCAAATGGGACGGAATATTTTTGACTTATCTGATAGACAGAATCCCCAGGTTGAACCGTATAAATAAACATGTTAACACACTCCCTAAAATAGCTTATATATAACAATGTATGGCTGAGTGTTTGTCATCATTCGCTATCAATTATATAAGAATGCTGTTTTTATAGTTTGTTGCTTTTGTAAAAGCCTAAGTACCGGCTTTTACTTCCAATAAAGAATTCAACGGTCTTATGGAGTTTGCAGCACATTCCTCAGTGATGAAAGATGTAGCAATCTACAACCGAGAGTTAATAGTCAAAAATACACTACTTCATTAGCAACAATGTTTAAGGAAAGAGCCTTTAAGAATGAGGAAATTTTCTTTTTCCTCATTCTCCCCCATAAACTATTTTATTTTACTGCATCGATTGCATTGATCAGCCATTGATTTTTTACTTTTACAAAGGTCACTTTTTCTTTTGAACGCTCGCCTGTCTCACCTAATGGAACGGAAAATTCGTATAGGCGAACATCTTTTTTGGAATAAATAAGTTTTCCCTTCGCTCTATCCCAATCTAAAAGACTCCCCCCATCTGCATTAGGTTGTGCAAGCTTTCCTTTGTATTCGATAAAACGATATTTTTTAACCCCTTTTTCAATTGCATTCAGTGTAAATACTTCATTAAGATAGGATACCAACTTCTTCTTTGTATTAAATTCAGTACAGAAATAGCGGTAATCTGTTCCTTTGTAAATAAAGGTTTCTACCTTACAGGTTGTATTTTTATTGTTTAAGTTATGACCAATCATTGTACTCCAATAATGCGTACGAGCCTTTTTGGCAATAGACAAAGCCTCCTTTGGCTTTAAATCTCCTGTAGCAGTTTTCGCGGAAGCTGTCATATTAATACTAAGGATCAATAACACCGCCATTATTGCTGTGAACAGTTTTCTCATTCCATTTCCTCCTCTAAATTCATTTCAACTACTTCGACGTGTAAGAATTAAAAACGTTACAAAGAAAAGGGAGGAGTGATTAGAATGGTTATATTGTTGATTTTGCGCCAATAATTCGGTTGATATATTGATCTATTTTAACGTGAAATCAGTTTTATAAATATTGAAATCCTACCCATAAAGATTAGATTTCATTAGAGCCATAGATTCCAAAATTTGAAAAAGCCTACGCTATTAAATAGGAATAATAAAGGAAACATTTGGCAGTTGAAAAAACGTTAAAACTTTAAAAAAAATGTCGATAAAAAAATATGAGGTAAAATATAATGTCTTAATATTTAAAAATTTCAAAATTGATCGGAATGGTGGAAGAAAGAGAGAGGACACCATGATTCAAATGACATCTATGAAATGAAAGAGGGAGTAACTTCATGAAGGAACAGAAAAAGTTTAAGCTAACGATTCGAAAAAAGCTTGTTATTACTTTTGTCATAATGCTTTTAGTTCCAACGATGATTGTTGGAACTGCAGCATACTTAAACTCGAAAAATAGTATTGAAAAACTATTAATAAAATCTGCAAGAGAAAATGTAGATACACTCAATGCCCTTATTAGTGATACTATTGCCCCATATTTAAGTGATGCAGAGTATTTGTCGAGCACGATTAAGTCGAATGAGTATCAAGGAATGGAAAGTCCAATTGTACGAACGAAACTTGATGATTATATGAATTATCATCAAAATGTACAAGCAATATATGTTGGAACAGAAACAGGGCTAATGATTCAATCTCCTAATAAAAAAATGGCAGAGGACTATGATCCGAGACAAAGACCATGGTACCAGGAAGCCTTAAAAAAACCAAGTGAAACAATTATTACTGAGCCATATGTATCGGCTACTAGTGGAGAAATGGTTGTTACAATAGCGAAAACAATAAATGATCGATCAGGAGTTATTGGAATCGATATATCTTTACAAGGTATGAATGATATTGTTAAAAAAATCAATATCGGCTCAAAAGGGTATGCGATGATTCTGGATAATAATAAACGATTTATTGCACACCCAGAGGAAAAAGGTGGATCTGAGGCAAAGCAATCATTCTATCAAAAATTATATGAAAAAAGCACAGGGGAATTTGATTATAAGACCCAAGGTTATGAAAATATCATGATTTTTGGCACCAATAAGCTGACTGGATGGAAAATTGGTGGCGCACTATTTAATACAGAAATAAATGATACTTCACAGCCAATCATGATATTTACTTGAATCATTAATTTAATTGCGGTAGTCATTGGGGGGATCGCTGTCTTTTTTATCATTCGATCGATAACGAAACCACTTCTACGATTAAAGGATGCTGCTTATCGAATGAGTGATGGGGACTTAACCCAAAAGATTGAAATTCGAACTAGTGACGAAATCAATGATCTGGCTGAAGCATTCAACGACATGGCCGGGAATATTCGACATCTAGTGCAACAAATTGATGAAAGTGCCATCCAACTGTCAGCTTCGTCGGAAGAATTAAATGCGAGCGCAGATGAAACAACCCGTGCAACAGAACAGGTAGCTGATGCAATCGAACAGGTATCCAAAGGTGCCGAAAACCAGACAACAGGAATCGAGAGCAATGCGAATGCAATGGACGAAATTGCACTTGGTATTCAGCGAGTAGCAGATAATACCGCACATGTTACGGATCTAACGCGGAATACAACTCAGCTTGCTGAAGAGGGTGGAGAATTTGTCAATCGAACTGTTGATCAAATGCAAGAGATATATGATTCGGTTGAACAATCAAATATGAAAATCACCTCTCTTACTGATCGTTCTAAAGAAATTGGGTCAATAATTGAAATGATTACGGGAATCGCGGATCAAACCAATCTACTAGCCTTAAATGCAGCGATTGAAGCAGCACGCGCAGGTGAATCGGGCAAAGGGTTTGCCGTAGTCGCAGAGGAAATTAGAAAATTGGCTGAACAATCAAGGAAATCTGCATTACAAATTGCGCAATTAATTTCAGAAATCCAAAAGGAAACGGAGACTTCTGCATCAACAATGGAGGAAGCAACGAAAAAGGTTGAAACAGGTCTTTCTATTTCAAAAGAAACTATTGAGAAATTTTATGAAATCCTAAACGGAATGAAGGAAATTGCTCCACAAATGGAAGATGTAGCAGCCATCTCTCAGCAAATTACCGCTAGTGTTGAAGAGGTGAGCTCTGTAGCCAATGATCTAGCAGCAATTGCGAAAGAAAACTCTGCTGCAGCAGAAGAAATGGCATCCACAACAGAAGAAACCGTCGCATCCATGCAAGAAATTTCGTATTCAGCAAAGTCACTATCCAATCTTGCTGAGGATTTACAGTTATTACTAAAGAAATTTAAAATCTAGTAAAAAAAGGGATTGTCTAAAAAATTGGACAATCTCTTTTTTTCTATAATAGAAGTATAACTAGCGTAAGTTATTCTCTATATAATGGGCGCTAGATTCTAAAAAAATATCTGATTCTATGGAAAATAGCAGGGGCTCACCCGAAATGCTTCTAATATACGTAAAATAAAACTATTTAACGGAAATTCCCATCGTTCAATAATAAATCCTTCTGGTCTTCAATAATACCCAATTTTCCTCTGTATACGTAAGAATCACTCATCAAACATACAATTGTTACATTAGGCTCTTTTCGATACCCACCCCATAGAAATTCGTATATAATACTCATAACAAATTAATCGAGGTGATGGGGAAATGAGTGGAATTGTTGGATATATAGGGAAGTCATCGGCTCATTCAATCATTTTAGATTGTCTAACCCATTTAGACTATCGTGGGTATGATTCAGCAGGACTGGCAATTTCAAATATAGAAACGATAGAAATTCGTAAGGAAAAAGGTCGGATAGAGGACTTAAAGGCACTTTTGGAAATTGAACCAATCAATAGAGGGAATATAGGAATCGGTCATACCAGATGGGCCTCACATGGGATCCCTTCAGTTGCAAATGCTCATCCCCTATGTGATGTAGAAGAGAAATATATTGTTGTTCACAACGGAATCATTGAAAATTATCGAGCATTAAAAAATATGCTGATCCATGAGGGACATACATTTACAACCGAAACGGATACAGAAGTTATCCCTAATCTCCTTGCTCACTTTGATACTGGGGATTTTGCAGAAACAGTAAAAAAAGTAGTCCCATTATTGAAAGGATCCTTTGCTCTGGCGATTATGTCAAAATCGCAACCAGATACGATTATTGCCATTTCACAGGAAAATCCATTAATTATCGGATATGGTGAAAATGAGGCATTTTTATCCTCTGATATTTCGGCGCTTTTATCTTATACGAAGGAAATTTATCCAATAAAAAATGGAGAAATAGCCATCCTTCATTCAACTGGAATTAATGTACAAACAGTTGATGGGAAAGAAGTAAAGCCTGATAAAATCATTGTAGAATGGGATAAAGATGATTTCAGCATGAAGGAATATGATCACTACATGCTAAAGGAGATTATTGAACAACCAAAAGAGATTAAAAAAACCTTAGAGGGGCGTTTGACCGAAAACGGTGTCGAATTACCAGAACTTAATAATCTATTAACGAAAGAGAATCTTCAATCCTTTAAAAAAATTGATATTGTTGCAAGTGGTACAGCTTATCACGCAGGAATTGTTGGGAAAAAAGTGATGGAAACGATGCTAAATCTACCTGTGGAAGTCTCCATTTCCTCCGAATTTCGCTACGAACATGGACCACTAAATGAACATAATCTCGTCATTGTCATTAGCCAATCTGGTGAAACAGCTGATACATTATCTGCTCTAAAAGAGGCAAAAGCGAATGGATGCCAAACGATTGCCATTACAAATCGTAAACGCAGCAATCTTGCAAGAAAGGCAGATTACACAATATGTACAAATGCCGGCCCGGAGCTAGCCGTTCCAGCAACTAAGGCATATACCACTCAAATAACCGTTTTATTGCTTCTAGCGATCGTTCTTACTGAAACGATAAATGGCCCAGGAATTGAACGTATTCCAGAAATGATCAAGGAATTGGAACAGCTCCCTAATGAAGTGGAAAAAACCTTGATCATGACTCAGGATGCGATCGATCAATTTGCACAAGTAACCGAGGATCAAGAAAGCCTATTCTTAATTGGGCGGGGCTTAGATTACGTTTTGGCATTAGAAGGAGCATTAAAACTTCAAGAGGTTGCATATTTACATGCAGATGCCTACGCATCTGGCGAAATGAAGCATGGAACGATGGCACTGATTACTCCTGGAGTTCCAGTTATCGCTCTATCTACACAAAAGCATCTGCGTGATAAAACCATAAGCAATATTCGCGAAATCAAGGCAAGAGATGCTTTTGTTATCGGCGTGACTACTGTTGGAGATGATGATATTAGTGAAATTGTCGATGAAGTGATGTATATTCCTGAAGTTCATCCATTCTTGATGCCGATTGTTGCAGCGATTCCATTGCAGTTATTAGCTTACTATGCAGGAACAGTTCGTGGTTTTGATGTGGACCGTCCGCGAAATTTAGCGAAGAGCTTAACTGTGGAATGATGGTGCAAATGCAAAATATGTATTCTAATTTGAAATAAAGTTGCGATTCTTATAAAAAGATGTTTAATACATTAACAGTATTTGTAAAATACTCACGATGTTATCCCTTTAGATTTGATGTTCTAAAGGGATATTTTTTATATTTATACTTGGAACTGTTGGGTTTGAATGTAAGCACTAGTATAATTGATAAATTTCTCGCGTTGATAACTATTCAAAACGTACATTTTCTGAGAGTTCATTAATCTTGTCCCAATTTAAAATTTGAATTTCTTTTTCTTCTCGTTTGATAATCCCTTTCTCTGTCCATTCCTTGAGTATTCGATTTAGATGTCTTTTTGTAGTGCCAATCAATGAGGCAACATCCTCTAAAGAATTCGTTTTTATATATTGATTTAAATGTGATGGGGATTCAACCGTGCATAAATAAGCAGCTAAACGTACTCCTGCAGGTGAGAGTGCATTTACTCTTGATGAAATGGTGCAAGTTCGAAGCTTATAGGCTAATTCCTGAAGTAATAGTTGATTAAATTTACTATCAAATTTTAAATGTGCTTCGTACACTTCTAAAGGGACACATAATACTTCACAAGGCTCTACTGCAATACAGTTTGATTCAACAGTTCCTGAGCCCGCGCAATTTTCTCCATCAAGGTAACCAATCGCTCTCGTTAGTTCCCGAACCCGCGTAAAATCCTCCTTCGCGGTAACCAATCGCTCTCATTAGTTCCCGAGCCCGCGCAAATTTCACTATCGCGGTAACCAACCCCTCTCTTAGATTACCGTGTCCGTGGAAATTCCTCCATCAAGGTAACCAACCCCTCCCTTAGATTACCGTGTCCGCGTAAAATCCTCCATCAAGGTAACCAATCGCTCTCATTAGTTCCTGTGTCCGCGTAAAATCCTCCATCAAGGTAACCAATCGCTCTTATTAGTTCCTGTGTCCGCGTAAAATCCTCCATCAAGGTAACCAATCGCTCTTATTAGTTCCCGAGCCCGCGTAATATTTACCTTCAAGGTAATCAACCCGTCCCTTAGGTTTTAGTTCTGTGCAAAAAACTATTGGGTTTGCTTGTTTTCGTTTAAGACGAGGGAAATATACGTGCTTGACCGTTATCTTTTATGAAATCTTATCCCTACTAAATTTTAAATATTTCATTTTCGCTGTCACAAAATCCTTTCATCAATCGTTTTGATTACAGAACGATTCTAGGAGGGATTTTTATATGATTAAATATGATGTGGTAATTATTGGTGGGGGATTGGCTGGATTGACAGCAGCATGTTTATTGGTGAGAGAAGGAAAAAAGGTCGTTGTTTTGGAAAAATCGAATCGCCTTGGTGGCAGGGCGATAACGAATGATAAAAATGGAGTGCTTATGAATTTGGGACCGCATGGACTGTACCTTTCAGGGGATGCTATGACAATTTTAACTGAACTTGGATTATCCATTCCTGGTGGTAATGCTTCAAAATCTGTACAAATTCATAGCATTCTCAATAAGTCAGTTCAAGTTATTCCAACAGATTTTTCATCGATTATGTCATCTTCCCTTTTATCATGGAAATCGAAGTTTGTGTTCGGCAAGTTCATGTTAAAGTTAATGAACTTAAATGTTGGTTCCATTCCAGAAGTTAGCCTTAAGGAGTGGGCTGAAACGGAAATAAGTGATCCAATGATAAGACATATTTTTTATTCGATCTGCCGATTGACGACTTATACAAATGCTCCGACCTTACAGCTTGCAAAGCCAGTATTGAAGCAAGTACAACGTTCTTTGAAGGGCGGTGTTTTGTATGTTGATGGAGGTTGGGGAACGATTGTGGAGAAACTTCGGCAGCAGGCTATAGCCTCAGGAGTTGAAATCTTTTCGAATAAAAATGTCGTAAAGATTGAGCATCATGGTGACTATCAAAGCATACTTTGTTCTGATGGAACAGTACTTGATGTAGCGGATTGTATCGTTACGGCTCCTCCGAAAGAAGCAGTGAAAATGATTAAAGATGCAGAGCATACCTCATTGGGACTATGGAATGAACAGGCGATTCCTATTACAGCAAGCTGCATTGATCTAGGATTGAAAAAATTACCTACTCCACAACATCAGTTTGCAATCGGTCTTGATCAATCATTATTTTTCACAAATCAATCACGAGCAGCAAAATTAAGTGATGATGGTACGGTCGTTGTAAGTCTAGCAAAATATCATAATCCTATAGAAGAAATCAACGTAAATGCAGATAAGCAACAATTAGAATCGGTGATGGATTTGCTTCATCCAGGATGGAGACATGAGGTTGTTGTCCAACAGTTTTTACCAAAACTAACGGTATCATATAATTTCCCACATTCGAAACGCAAAGGAAACCCAGGTCCGAGTATACCAGAAATGAAAGGCATGTATATTGCAGGAGATTGGACCGGTCATGAAGAAATATTAGCTGATGCTGCAGTTGCAAGTGGGAAGCGTGCGGCGCAAGAAATTTTAAAAGCTAATGAAATGATAGTGATAAAGGAAGGGTAGCGTTTTGGAGACTGAACAATTGTATCAGACGTATAAACCTTTGTTATTTTCGATTGCCTACCGAATGACAGGGAGTGTTACGGATGCTGAGGATCTTGTACAGGAGGCATTCTTAACTTACAACAGTGTAAGTAGCAAAAAGGTCATTGAAAACAAGAAATCGTATCTATGTAAGATTGTGATGAATAGTTCTATAGACAAATTGCGTTCCTCCGCTAGTAAACGCGAGGTTTATGTTGGAGAGTGGCTGCCAGAACCATTGGTGGATGAAGGAAATGACCCTTCGCATACTTATTTGATAAAGGAATCTATCTCGACCGCTTATCTCTTGCTTTTGCAACAGTTATCTGAGGATGAACGAGCTGTCTTCATATTACGAGAAGTTTTTCAGTATAGCTATGAAGAAATTGCAGCTATTATTGAAAAATCTTCTACTAATTGCAGGCAGATATTCCATCGCGCTAAAAAAGGCATGGAAAATCGTCCGAAAGCTGTATCATTGGATTTTCAATCTATGAGGAGTAGGGTAGAACAATTTACGATGGCGTTTCAAGAAGGGAATATTCATAAAATGCTGGAGTTATTGAAGACAGATTCCGTATTTATTTCTGACGGAGGCGGTAAAGTAAAAGCTGCGATAAATCCAATCTATACATCAGAACGAATTGTCTTTTTATTTACGAGCATTATGAAAAAGTTGCCTAAAAACACGAAAATGGAATTCAAAGATGTGAATGGGTATCCAGGAGTAGTCGTATCAATCAATGATTATGTCGCCTATGTGATCTCAATAGAATTCCTTGATGATAAGATTTCCCGCATTTATATGGTGGCAAATCCGGATAAATTAGCACACTTACAAAGTAATAAATAACAGTCAATACTATTCACTATCGAAAGCATACAAATTATATACTTCCGGGGCTTTTACCTTAGTAAGGTGATTAACCTTCTGACGGAAAAAATGCCTTGCAGAAATCTGAAGGAGAAAATTCGGATCAACGTATTGTAATCGCTCAGAGTATAGGTGGACCAACCTTTGAAACGAATATATTAAGAGCCTACTTGGGTCAATCTTTTTGTTAAGCTATTTTCGCATAATTTGTTGCAAGCGCATTTTGTTAAGTAGGCTCTGTTTTTTTATGATAAACAAGCAATAGTTTAAAAAGATAAAAAGTATTTACTTAAAAATTTACACCATTGATTGCAATGTTTTTAATAAAGGAAAATGAAATATCATTTATTGCTGTTTTTTTAGTTCTATTGATAACCCAAATTAATTAATATCATCCCGATTTAACCGATTAGGGCACATATATTATATTGTACTAGTGTAACGAGACATATATTTAGCCATTGCTTCTGCAGGAAGGGATTAATCATTTCTTCTGATGAAATTGTCCAGGATAGCTATGGATTAATCACCTTATTTTTGAAACCTTTCTTTGTATCTTTCGTAGAGAATAATAAATAAATTTTTAGGAGTGTTTTTCATGTATGAATATAAATTTGAAACTATACCTGTTGGGGCATTAAATGGAAAGCCAAAAAAAGACTATCAAGCAATCATCCACGAAAACGCTAGGGAAGGATGGAAGTTATTGCAAATTGTAACTCCCCCTTTTGGCGGTGCTGGACAAGCACTGACTATGGAATTGATTTTTGAGAAAAAGATCGATTAGTTTTAAGCAGACGCTTTGTCTGCTTTTTTGTTGAAGTTACTCTACTAACTTGAAGTGGAAGTTTAATAAGCTAATAACCGATAAAAATTTCACAATTTTTAAAATATATAGATTGACATTGCACTAGGTTTAACCTTTAACCTTAATATGTAAATACATTATAGGAGTTGATTGTTTGTATCGCTGGGATGGAGGGTTTATCATGGTAGATTTAGAGGAGTTTGAAAACTGCGTAAAATGGTATCAGGAGATACTGGGATGGGAGTGTGTTGATAAAATTACTTCTTGGGTTGGTAGGAAAGGATTTATGAAGTTACCTAAAGCGGGGATGGTTACGATAAAGTCATTTGAAGGGGAATATGAGCACTTACAATCTTCTAGTAATGAGGGACAAGTAAAGCTGGTATTTGTAACCTATGACCTTGATCACACCTTAAGCTTCTTAGAAAGAAAAGAGGTAAAATTCACTGAAACAAATATCTTACCTAATGGTCAAAGATTCTGTGACATTTTTGCTTTTAACGATGCGAGATTAACACTTGTCGAGGACAAGCAGAAAGTGGATACCGATGACTACCCGGAATCAGGAATTCTAGGTTTCGGAAATGTAAATTCCTTAATCTATGTTAAAGATCCAAAGGTTTCTGCGGAATGGTATGCAAAGAACCTTGGATTTGAAGTGGTTGAGGTGAATGTAGAAAAGGGTTATGCACATCTGAGGACAGAAGATGCTTATGACAGAAATGTGCTAGGACAACAATATTGGGATAATATATGGTTACTCCAAAGTATGAAAAGTTCAGTTGAAAAACCGAGTGATCATCAGGCTAGATGTTATTTTGATATTAGACCCGCTGTTTTCTTTGAAGAATACAATAAATTAATTCGTAATGGGATCAAACCATCAGAAATTGCAGGAGACCCAATAAATGGTTGGGGTGGATTTCATATATATGATTCTGATAATAACCGAATAAATATTTGGTCGTACAAATAAAAAGATGGACAGATGAAATGAATCTTACGATAAAGGAATTTTCAAAAAGGACAGGACTCCCCCCTAGTAAACTGAGATTTTATGATAAAAAGAGATTATTAGTGCCATTTGTCAGGTTGGAAAATGGTTATAGGGCCTATTCGTTCGATCAAATATATCAGGCAAAAATGATTGATTCGCTTAGACAGGCAGGTATTTCAATCCAGGATATAAAGCTATATTTTACAGTGAATGATCAGGAGAAAAAAAAGATACTTGATCGTTGGAGAGAGGACTTGAACAAAAGAACGGAGGTCCTCCTTGCAGCTCAAAAATATATTGGTGGCATCAATGTAGAAAATCCGCAACAAACACTATTATTATCAAATTGTGAGACAGAAAAGTATTTTGTGTGGCAGAGGGTTCATTCGCCAAGGCAGCCGAATCCTTTTCAAAAGCATTTTACTACTGCAAAAAGTCAATTAGAAAAACTTGGAGTAACATGCTCTGAACAGGTATATGTAAAAACTGAAACGATTACTGAGGACAAAATAATAGGAGAGATCGGGTTTGAGGTTCTAAATAATTCTTTGACAGGAGATCATAAAGATTTTAGAATTGAAAAAGTTTCTCCAACCCTATTTGCAGTTTTACAGGACTGTAAACCAGAAGATGCACTTTTTTGCTTTTCTTATATACAGGTTATCATCCGCTACGGATTTCAACCAATAGGTTCGAAGCTAGAGAGATATTCGAACATAGATGCGAGTACCTTTGATTATTTAATTCCAGTTGTAAAATAATTTTTGAAAAAAAACCGAATCGTTTTATATAATTTATAGCGGAAAATCCCAAAAATATGGAGTAGCTTGTGGCTGTTATTATAAGAAAAAAATTATTATTTTATAACCACTCAAGATGTTTTCTAAACTAATTTGTTTTATAATAAGAAAAAACGTTTTTTACTAACACAATTTGGGAGGTGATAAGAATGGCAATAGAACCCAAATTGCTAGAGTCTGTAGCTACTCATGCAAAGCCTATTATTGGAAAGGCGATACTTTGCATGGGGTGGACAATACTAAAATAAACAATCGCCCATATTTAATTTTGCATTTCTAATATTTTGGCTTTGCACCTTATTTATAAATATAAAATAATAAGGGGCTGGCAAAATTGAAATATGTAAAAGCATCAACCGTTTTACCTGAGAATCTCATTATGGAAATTCAGAAATATGTTCAGGGGGAAACAATCTATATACCGAAACCTCGGAACAATCACCAGAAATGGGGGACTCGCTCTGGTGGAAGGAAATACATTGATCAACGTAATGCGATGATAAAAAAAGCATTTAAAAACGGCACAACAATCGATCAATTGGCAGATGAATATTTCCTTTCAATCGAAACGATAAAAAAAATTGTTTATGCTAAATAAATGGAAAAGGCACTGTCAATGAAGGAGTTGTCTCCTTGGTAGTTGACGAGTGCCTTTTTAGGTATAGTTCATTTCCGACATATTTTCTACCTTTCAATAGGTACGATGATCTTCTATAGTTAAAAGGAATCTGAAGTTTAGGAGTTGAAAATCATGGATCCTTTCATAAGAAGTGATCAATATCATTTTATAAAGCAACAAACACAAATTTTAATAAACGGCCATTCAACTGTTAACGATGGAAATGTCCTTCAAGCACTAAAATCATTAGCAAAGGAAAAGGTCGTTCAATTATTTGAAGAATTAACTGAGGAACAGGAAGAACTCATTCAACCAATAATAAATGTACAAGATACAGCGGATGCTGAGAAATTTTTAGCTACAATAGTGCCTTATGTAGTTCCTTTCAAATCAGTCTCACAGCAAGCCATAAAAAAGCTGTTTCCGAAAGCAAAGAAATTAAAGGTACCAGCAATTGAAGATATGGATTTAAGAGAAATTTCCTATTTAAGTTGGATTGACGAAGGATCTAGTAAGAAATATCTTGTGGCCATGCTTAACAATAAACTTGTTGGTTTACAAGGATCCTTTAAAAAGATTCAACAAAAAGGAATCTGTGCTTTATGTAATAAGCATGAGGAAGTTGGATTATTCTTAACAGAAAAAAAGGGTGAGGTGCGAGATACGTTTATTAAAAAAGGAAATTATATTTGTATAGATAGTCTAAAATGCAATCAAAATTTAACTTCTGTAGATAAACTTCATGAATTTATTGAACGGGTTAAAAAATGAGTGTATTCCAATAGCGGCTGCCTGATTGTTTCAATACACAGACAGCCGTTACCATTATTTTTAGTATGGATCAGCCTCATGACCTTTATTGATCGCTTTTTCAGGTGCTTTATCTGCATCCTTATTTCCAAGTGGCTTTTGACTTGAACCACTTTTAGATGCTTGAGCCAAACCTTCTCTTAGCCTACGTCCATATTCTTCATTTGCTTCTTCAGCAAGAGCGATCATTTTCTCTTGGATTCTCTTATCACAAGGAGCAAGTCCGGAAACAAGATTTGATATTAATTCATCTTTTTCCCACTGTTCAAAGCTTCGGTAAGTTTCTCCTGCTTGTTTCGTATTACTTTGGCGATCAATGGATTCGCGTACTAGTTGTCCCTCTATCTGAGGCGTATATTCCTTCCCGTATTGTTTTGCTTCTTTTAATCCACCCAAAATAGATGGTTCATAATTCACATGAGGATTTTGTCCAGGTGCACGATCTACCTTATATTGCATTTGTCCGCCACTTTGGTTTGTGGCTACACGTTTTTTGGGCGCATTAATTGGGAGCTGTAAATAATTCGCACCTACTCGATACCGTTGTGTATCAGAGTAAGAAAAAGTACGACCCTGAAGCATTTTATCATCTGAGAAGTCAAGCCCATCGACAAGTACACCTGTCCCAAATGCCGCTTGCTCTACTTCGGTAAAATAATCCTCTGGGTTTTTATTAAGCACCATTTTTCCTACTTTTCTCCAAGGGAATTGATCGTCAGGCCATAGCTTTGTATCATCCAATGGATCGAAATCTAGCTCTGGGTGCGCATCATCGCTCATGATTTGAACAAATAATTCCCATTCTGGATAATCGCCTCTTTCAATTGCATCATATAAATCTTGTGTTGCATGATTAAAATTAGTTGCTTGTATTTCTTCTGCTTCTTTTTGTGTCAAATTTTTAATCCCTTGTTTTGGCTCCCAATGATATTTTACAAGTACAGCTTCCCCTGCACTGTTCACCCATTTATATGTATTCACACCAGAGCCCTGCATCATTCGATAATTAGCTGGAATTCCCCAAGGAGAATAAACAAATGTGACCATATGAAAGGTTTCTGGAGAATTGCAGCAAAAGTCAAAAAATCTTTCATTATCTTGGAGATTTGTTATTGGGTCAGGTTTAAAAGCATGAATCATATCCGGAAATTTAATTGCATCACGGATAAAGAAGATTTTAAGGTTATTTCCTACTAAATCCCAATTTCCGTCCTCTGTATAAAATTTTACAGCAAACCCCCTTGGGTCCCTTAATGTTTCAGGTGAATGTCCGCCATGAATAACCGTTGAAAAACGCACAAAAACAGGTGTTTTTTTCCCTTTTTCTTGAAATAATTTGGCTCGCGTATATTTAGAAATTGGTTCATCTCCACATGTTCCATATGCCTCAAAATATCCGTGTGCCCCTGCACCACGTGCATGAACAACACGCTCTGGAATTCGTTCACGATCAAAATGGCTAATCTTTTCAATAAAATCATAATTCTCTAATGTAGCGGGTCCACGATTTCCTACTGTACTAATGCTTTGGTTATTCGTAATCGGATGCCCTTGTCTGTTTGTTAATGTGTCCTCATGTTCTTCATTTGTTTGGTTGATTGGTTGGTTTGTGTCCTTAGACATTCGATGTCCTCCTTTTTTAGAAATTTTTTTCATCGAAGATAGCTTTTGCTTTGATTAGTATAAAAATACAATGGAGCTTCTAATTATTTTGTTTTGATTTATATCGAAAATATATGTTGACGTACATAGAATGTTAAAGGTATATTATGAATAAAATAGGAGGGGATCTAATGGTTGAGCTAGGAGAAAATATTATTATTATTCAATCACCTGTGTTTGAACAGCTTTCATCTATGTTTGTTATCCAAGATTACACAAATAAGCAGCCTAAGCGAGAACTAAACGGGGAACTTCAAAAGTGGGTAGACGAGAAGGTGCACAGTATTCCCCAAATATTGAAGGATGAATTAGAAGTCTTTTTTAGCCAAGAAACGTTTATTGGGTTAAGTATGATTCGATATGCATTTGAAACAAATTGTTACCAATCTTTAGAGAAATTTATTCAGCAGGTTGAATCAGATTCCGCATATCATATTTTTGAACATTTTCTAGAAACGGGATTCACACCAACTGAAGTATCCGATATTCATGATTTTACAGAGGTTAGACTGTTTATCCAAAATACAAGCATACCGGAAAGTGAAAAATGGAAATTGACTTATTTATATGTTGATATCGAAAATACTAAAAATCGTTTTATCTCATTAATGAAACAATTTTATGAGTTTTACTTTAAAACGGATCTTCCATACTTTTTGAAGAAGCAGCAAGAAAATATTGATTATTTAAAGGGAAAACAAATATTTTCAACGAGGGAAAAGGTTGGAGACGCATTTCCAGTTATTCCTTCATATGTGATTGAGAATAAAGCGATGAAGCTAATTCTATCTCCATCTTATTTTTATGATACATCATCTCTTTCATCAGATAGTGAGCAGTCATTTATTTACCACTATGGGATAAATGAATATGATTCTAACACCAAAAATAAGATGAGCCAAGATGATGTTTTAGATGCCATTAAAATCGTTGCAGATGAAAAACGTATAAGAATTATCATGCTTTTAAATAAAGCTCCTAGATATGGATATGAGCTTGCCCAGACATTGTCTTTATCTAATTCAACTATTTCTCATCATTTATCCACTTTACATTCGATTGGAATTGTCTATTCTATGAGAATCGAAAATAAAGTTTATTATCAACTTAATAAAGATAAGCTAAAGGAGCTAATGGAAACATTAACAAAATCATTACTAGAGTAAGGAGGTCATAAGGCGACCTCCTTATATATACTATTGACATTCGATTTGTGTAGAATGGGTCATTTTATGTGTGTTGTATAATGTATTGTAGTTCGATTTGTATAAAAAGAGTGATTTTATGGTAATGGAAGGTTGGGATATGATGAAAAATAATGTATTAAGGAATAAAAACTTTCTTCTTTTATGGATGGGCAATAGTGTTTCTGTGCTAGGTAATCGCTTTTATAATATTGCGATTATGTGGTATATCATTGAAACAACAGGTTCGTCCATTGCATTAGGTTTAAGTGTCCTTTGCTTTACTATTCCGTCTGTATTAGTAATGCCTTTTGTAGGAGTTTTAGCCGATAGGAATATTAAAAAATATCTTCTCGTTTTTTCAGACATGATTAATGGGTGTATCATGCTTGCGATTGCTTTATTCATGTTTTTTGAGGAGCTGCCTATTTATTTATTATATTTACTGATGATTGCTTCATCACTTGTATCTGCTTTTTTTAGTCCAGCGATAGGAGCAACGATACCACTCATAGTAGGAAAAGAGAACTTGCCAAAAGCAAACTCATTTATGCAAGTAACTAATCAACTATCGAATATTATTGGGCCAGCACTTGCAGGAATACTAATAGCAGTTACAAATATGTGGCTCCTATTTTTGATCAATGGGATTTCATTTATTATTTCTGCATTTAGTGAAATGTTCCTTGCGATACCAAAAGTGGACATTGATCATGTGAAAAGAAAATTTTATCTCCAATTTCAAGAAGGATTCATCTATGTTCTACGCTATAAGAAGCTGTTACACCTAATAATTGTTGGCGGAATCATCATCAACTTTTTCCTAGCACCATTAAATGTATTTATTACTGTCTTATGTAATCAAATACTAAAAGTAGGCGCTAGTGGAATGGGGATCGTGGATGCTGCCATTTCAGTAGGAGCATTATCAGGAAGCCTCATTATATTATTAAACATCATGAAAGATAGAGTAAAAATGGTTATCTTCGGTTTGTCAATTGAAGGAATTGCTTTGCTAATAACAGGAGTTTTTCCTGAAAGCTATATAGCCCTCCTAATCTTTGCATTTATTTTAGGTATTGGAGTTAGCTTGGCAAGTGTTGGCATTGGAACCTTATACCAAACCATGGTCCCAGAAAATAAAATGGGTCGTGTAGGAAGCTTGCTTTCAACCTTGTCAACATTTATCGTACCGTTCGGAACAATGTTTGGTTCTTTTATTATTAACTATTTATCGATCTCATGGATTTTGAATGTATCAGGAATTTTAGTTACATTAGCTGGATTGTCTTTAATCATCACTTTTAGGATAAACAGGGGACATGCAGCAGATAACTTCTCAGTTTAAAAGAATGGCTGTTTTGTATATAGTTTGTAGCTCTTTTCTATGTGAAATGAAGGGTGTAGCGGTCTTCATCCGATAGTTAAAACTTTGCTTAAATAGTAACAATGTTTGAGAAAAGTGCCAAAAAAATAAAGGGAAATAGATCGGTTATCGAGAAGAAATATAAGGTTTGGATTTTAAAATGTTAGTAAAGTCACAAAAGGATTAAGAGTATCGGTAGGGATATGAAACATTTGAAAGAATTCAATGCATTACTGACGAATGTTGCATTAGTTTGCAGCTCTTTTCTCGTGATTTGAAGTGTGGCTGTTTTCGTATAGTTTGTTGCTTTTGTAAAAGCCCAACTGCCGGCTTTTCCACCCAATAAGAATTCATCGGTCATATGGAGTTTGTCTCTCTTTTCTCGGTGATATGAAAGGTGCAGCGGTCCTCATCGATAGAAATTCTTAAAACTTTACTTAAATAGCAACAATGGTTGAGAAAAGAGCCATTAGTTAACATTCAATGTCTAAGAAAAGAATCGCTAAAAAAAGAAAATAGGTGATAGACTTGATTTACTTTGAAACAGATCGATTACGCATGCGTGCTTTTGAAACAAAAGATTTACTAGATTTTAAGAAAATGAATGAAGACCCTGAGGTGATGGAGTATTTTCCAAAGATACTGACACATAAAGAAACAACAGCATTTTACGAGGCCATCATGGATGAGTTTCAATCCTATGGCTATGGACTATATGCTGCTGAACTAAAAGAAACAGGGGAGTTCATTGGTTTTATTGGATTTCATCACGCAACATTTGAAGCGGATTTCACACCTTGTGTAGAAATTGGCTGGAGATTGAAAAAGGAAGTTTGGGGCAAAGGGCTGGCAACTGAAGGGGCAAAAGCTTGTTTAGAATATGCGGAGGAGAATTTGCAGTTTGAAAATGTGTACAGCTTCACAGCAGAAATTAATACGCGTTCAGAACGAATTATGCAGAAAATTGGTTTAAAAAAGGTCAAAACATTTTTGCATCCGAAGCTTGAACTAAATGATCCATTAAAACCACATGTATTATATGCTTTAAAGGTAGGGGAGTAAAATGAAGTTTAGACAATTAGGAGCTAATGAAAGTCCTCCAATTGAACTTTTATTATTAGCCGATCCGTCACGGAAGCTTGTTGAGGAGTATATTGATCGAGGGCAATGTTTTGTTGCGGAAGAAAATGGTGTAGTCCATGGAGTTTATGTACTTTTACCGACAAGGCCAGAGACGATTGAATTAGTAAATATTGCTGTATCTGAGAAGGAACAAGGAAAGGGAGTAGGCAAGAAGTTAGTGAATCATGCGATTGCTAATGCGAGAGAACAAGGGTTCAAAACTATTGAGATTGGAACAGCTAATTCAAGTATTTCACAGCTAGCACTTTACCAGAAATGTGGATTTCGAATAACGGGAATCGATAGAGATTTTTTCCTTCGACATTATTCAGAGGAAATCTTTGAAAATGGAATACAGGCAATAGATATGATTCGCTTATCGCAAGATTTGGATTAAGAGAATAGATTTTTAACAAGAATGGAGGCGTGAATATGACTAAAATTGGTTTTGTCCGCCACGGAAGTACAGCGTGGAATAAGGAAAGAAGGGCACAGGGGAGTGCTGATATCCCACTCGATGAGGATGGAATTATTCAAGCAAACAAGCTTGCTGAGCGGTTAAGTATGGAAAATTGGGATGTAATATACTCTAGTGATCTTTTACGAGCAAGACAAACAGCGGAAATCATCAGTGAAAGAATGGGTAATAAACAAATTGTTCTAGAACCACGAATTCGTGAAGTGAGTGGTGGTCAAATTGAAGGAACAATTGAATCTGAGAGAATAGCTAAATGGGGTCATAATTGGAGAGAGCTAGATTTAGGTATGGAAGATGTGGAAAGTGTAATGAAAAGAACTTTACCTTTTATTCAAGAAATTCAAGAAAAACATGAAAATATGAATATACTGATTGTTTCACACGGTGCTTGCATTCAATGTCTGATCCAAGAACTAGTCCCACAAGTAGAATTTGAAGGACATTTAGAAAACACATCCATAACAGAACTCAATAAAACATCAAATGGATGGACATGTAATCTATATAATTGTGCGAAGCATCTAGATTCTTAAGAATGTAGCGGTTTTTAGGATAAAAAGTGAATGGTGAGGGAGGCTAGTAATTAGTATTGGAGGTGAAAGGATGCCTAAAAATAATAACCGTGGAAAAAAAGCTCCAGGAGTAAATCCACAAGGCTATGGACAAGACAATACAATGACTAACGATCCTAAAAGCCAGCTAGAAAATAGAGCGAAAAAGAGTAATACAAAAATATAATAGTGGTTGATAAAAAAATACTTAGATGAAAAGGCTGATTTCAAAATCAGCCTTTTCATGTTTACATTTTAGGTGGTTCCATTCCCATTTTTGACCATTCTTCTTTCGATGGTCCATAAACGCCAGGAACTGGTAAGCCAGCCTGTCTCATGAGAACGGTAAGTTGTCCACGATGATGGATTTGATGATGAATGATAAACATTAGTAATGCTCCATTCGACATATCTCTACCAAAAACATTGTGAACCTCGCTTAATGTGCTATCTGTCCATTGAGTTTTGACAGCATCTGCGAATAACTCACCCATTTTGCGATATTGATCCGCAATATATGTAGCTGATTCTGGCACTGGAAAGTCTTTATCAGGTCCATCAAATTGTAAACCTGTTTGAGATCCCATTACTTTAATTGCTGTCGTAATGTGCCAAGCAACACGACCTAATGACCAATGGCCAGGAGCAATTTCTTGTTGCAAGGATTGATCCGTTAAAACGTCTAAAACCTTCTGTGTTTCCATAACTTCATATTTCCACATTTGTAAAAATCCTTCTACGGTTTGAAACATGGATAATCACCTCATTCATTTCAATTAGTTTTGCCCTTTCAGTTTATAAATATTGTGACCAATATTCAAGTGATTCAATTGATGGTGATTAGGATACATGATCCTGCCATAGTCGGAATCTAGAATTAATGCAGCTAAACTTTTATTTTAATCAACATGAATACTCCCGTCAGGTTGTAATTCTGCATAAAAGATTTTACTTAGATGGGGGTGCCCTTTCTTTTTCAATTCTTCCAATAACCAATCTTCATTAATATTAAGTTCTTTCAAATTCTTTTTGATTATTTTTCCATCAACTACTAACTCTGTTGGAAGATATGGCCTCCGTTTGGTTGAAATATGTGTGTCTTTTTTTATGACCGATTCATATTCCTCTTTTTTTAAAATACTTAACTGTCCATTAGGTTCAAGGATCGCATATTCTACTTCCTTTATACTAAAGACATCCTTTAATCTCATGAGCATCATTAAATCATCCATATTTAATTTATTGGAACGCATGGCATCTACATTTATTTTACCTTGTTTAATGATAATCGAAGGCTCCCCATCAAGAATGGTTCTAACATTGACTGATTTTAATGAAATGTATTCGATAATTAAAGTTAATAATGACCATAGTGTTAAACCAATAATACCATCAGTAATTTTAATGTCTTTATGGACAACCATATCTCCAGCAATGTTTCCAAGAGCTATTCCGGTTATATATGTAAATACAGTCACATGATTTAATTGTTTTTTTCCAAGAATTCGAGTCAATAGAAGCAAAATACTAAAGCTAATGAATGTTCTAAGAGAGGTGATGAAGATAGATTCCATACAATACTCCTTTGGGCATAGATGACATTATTTTCTCCGACATTCATCCAATTATTCCCTATCTATTTTGGCAAACTTATCTGGTTTTTATAGAAGGAAATATGATAATGAATGTAGAAACTAGAAAAAGCATGAGTTTCATTATAGAGTTGTAGGTCTTCTGCTTAGGAGGATATATGCTAACTAATTTATTTCAAGGAAAATACGTGAAATTAACAGGAGTACAGGAAAATGATACAGATATAATGGTGAAATGGGGGGAAGATGTAGAGTATCTTCGTAATATTGATACAGATATTGCCATTCCCAAAACGAAACAGCAAATTGAGAAAGAATCAAGCTCAAGTTCTAATTCTTTTTATTTTCAATTGCGAACGATTCAGGACGATCAATTAATCGGCTTTATTGTTATACATAGTATTGAATGGAATAATCGAGCAGGATTATTATCCATTGGAATTGGAGACCCGTCTTTTCGAAATAAAGGCTTTGGAACAAATGCACTGCAATTAATGCTTCGCTATGCTTTCTGTGAATTAAACCTCAATCGTGTAGGATTAGATGTGATTGAATATAATAAAAGGGCGATTCGTGCTTATGAAAGGGTTGGATTTTAACAAGAGGGTAGAATGCGCGAAGCGGTCAACCGTGATGGAAAATCCTATGATCGGGTGATCATGGAATCCTTTATTCTGAGTGGGCTTCGCTCAATCAACAAGATGAATAATCAGGTGTCCGGTAGATTCAAGCCAGACACCCTTTTCGTTTAATATAAATGTTTAACAGCAAAAATAAAAATGATTATACAAGAAAGACAAAATCTTATTATGTGGTGCAAGGGATTTATTTTTCCATACATGTGGAATCCATTAAATAATGCCACACCATGAATCAACAGTAAAACAAAAACGAGTATGAATAATGCAAAGGGAAATGTAGACGACAGGCAAGCTGACAAAATTAAAAGTAAACCTAATAAACAAAGGCTTAAAGCAGCTAAATAAGGGATTTTCTGTTTCTGAAGTTGGATTGCCCCACTTAGGGTTATTCCCCCACCGTAAATGATGACAAGTAAAAGTCCAAGAAAAAACATTAAACAACCTCCTAAAGATAAATTAGCTCTTTTCAAAAGGCTATTTACTTATAGTTTGTTGCCTTTTGTAAAAGCCCAAGTGCCGGCTTTTACTTCCAATAAAGAATTCAGCGGTCTTATGGAGTTTGCTGCTCTTTCTTAAGTGAAATGAAAGACGTAGCAATCTACAACCGATGGTTAATACTTTACTTCATTAGCAACAATGTTTGAGAAAAGAGCCTTTCAAGAAAAGAGATTAAAATCATTAAACTTTACGGGGTTAACCCCATGTCAACATGAAATATGAAGTTTTTTGAAGAATTCTAATAAAATGATAGATAAGGTGAGAAGATGCAAGTAGGAGAATTTGCCAAGCTAGTAAATGCCTCAAAGGATACCATTCGTCATTATGAAGAGCTGAAGCTACTTAAACCGAAGTGGAACAAGCATCGGAAGGATTTTCAGGAAAAAGAAGTGAATGATTTTCAAGTAATCATCGAGTTAAAAGAAATGGGATTAAGCTTAAAGGATATCCAATTGCTTTTTGAGCTTAAAGAAAAAGTAGGCTGTGGTCAGGCGGAACTCTTTCAAGGATTATACAAAAAATTAATCGACCAACTTGATGCAGTGCAAAAAGAGGAAGAAATATTACGAAGGAGGAAACAGGCGCTTGAAACGCAGGCAAAAATAATTAAAGGTTATTTATAACGCTAGGTTGATCGTTAAAATCAACCTGCTTTTTTATTTTCATTAATTTTTAAGATCAATTGGGGCAGTGTGAAGACAACATATAATGTAAAAGACTGTCGACAATTCTCGACAGTCTGAAGGGAAATAAGCTTCTACTTGTTAATTTACCAAATTGTCATGTTTAATGAGTTGGAGCATGATGTCGATTTAATTTATTTGTATTCCACCATTTTTTAATATAAGGAATTGTCAATCGATCTACTCCGTAATAATAACCTGCTGCTCCAGCGGCCATGATGAGAATAGCTACTGTATATAAAATAGGATTTGTGCTTGTTGTACCAGCTAACATAAAGTTTAAGTTCATAAATGCTCCTGCAATAAGTGCCGGGATAGTTGCAAATCCTACAATTAATCCAAGGCCAACTAATAATTCACCATATGGAATGAGATGATTAAATAATTCTACATTAGGTAGTGCAAAATGTTGGAGGAAGTCTGCATACCACCCTTGTACGGTAGGATGCTCTCCAGTTGCATTAGCAATAGCTCCTTGTAAAAATCCAAATGCATCAAATCCATGTGTCAATTTTCCAATCCCGGCTTCTAACCACTGAATACCTAACCAAACTCTTAAAACTGTCCATACAATTGCCATTTTCGGTCCTCGTAACCATTTCATGACCAACATCTCCTTATATATTGTGAAGTATTTCACAAGTTATGATAAAAATTTTTGCTATCTAAGATGTAAGATTGTAAGCCAGCTAGCTTGTTAGAAAGTTTGTGAAATATTTCACTAACTTTCTATAGCTCTAATATAAACTTTTTTTCCTAAATTTACAATAGCGTTCACAGAATCTTCATTAAGTTTATATTTCTGATTTAAAAGCTGTTTTTTCAAATATGATGATATTGAGAATCGATATTCTATATGATATGATCGAATTAGTTAAATCATTGTTAACACAGTAACTGACGACATTTGTGGAATAGACCACTTGGGAGCTGTGTTTATATCGGGTCGGGTCGTCTGGGCAGAGATAAGGAAGGTAGAACATCATTCACCACCCTTATCTCTTTTTATTTTTGTAAAAGTCTAACAGTCGGCTTTTACACTCAATACAGCGGTTCTTATGAAGTTTGCAGCTCTTTTCAAAGTGAAGTTAATGATGTAACCCTTCAGCATTCATTATTACTTCAATTGCAATAATGTTTGAGAAAAGAGCCTTACATTTTAAGGAGGTTTCTTAATGGAAAAACAAATTCTTGATGGAAGATTAGTTGCTGACAGTGTGAAAAATAGCTTGAAAGAAAGAGTGGAAAACCTTATTAAGAAGGGGATCACTCCATGCCTCGCTACAATTCTAGTTGGGGATGATCCATCCTCAGAAACATATGTAAATATGAAGGGAAAAGCTTGTGAAAAGCTTGGAATGAAATCAATAAAAATCCATCTCCCCAAAGAAACATCAACAGAGGAACTTTTAGAAACCATTCAAAAGTTAAATGAAGATGACACCGTACATGGAATACTACTTCAACACCCAGTCCCATCCCAAATTGATGAGCGAAAAGCATTCGATGCAATTGATATTCGTAAGGATGTTGACGGAGTAACAAGCTTTGGATACGGACAAACTGCATTAGGGTTTGGAAAATTTCCTTCCTGTACACCTGCTGCGATTATGAAAATCTTAGACTACTATGAAATTCCGATTGAAGGAAAACATGCCGTTGTTATTGGTAGAAGCCCAATCCTAGGAAAACCTGTATCTGCCTTACTTTTAAATGAAAATGCAACGGTAACGACCTGTCATTCACGAACTACCAATTTAGCAGAAATCGTAAAATTGGCTGATATCGTCGTAGCTGCCGTTGGAAAGCCAAACTTTATTCAAGGTGATTGGATCAAACCAGGTGCCGTTGTATTAGACGCTGGATATAACAAAGGAAACATTGGGGATGTAGATTATGAAGCTTGCCTTGTAAACTCAAGTGCAATCACTCCAGTTCCCGGTGGCGTAGGTCCAGTCACAATATCTATGCTTTTAAAACACACAGTTGATGCAGCGGAAGAATCATTAAAAGCAAATTAATCGAAAGGATGAGAGTAGTCTCATCCTTTTTGTTTGCTTAAAAATTGACTGGATTAGGATTAGTTAATGGAAGAAGAAGGTTCAAAGGATTGGAAAGACTACATAATAAAGTGGAAACCAATCAAAAAAAGTAAAAGACAGAACAAAAAAAGGATGAACCAGACAAGAAAAGAGAAGGACCATACAAAAAGGTGAAAACCACTCAAAAAAAGTAAAAGACAGGACAATAAAAAGAGAGGACCACACAAGAAAAGGGGTAAACCACACAATAAACTGAAAACCACTCAAAAAAAGCGAAGGACAGGACAATAAAAAGGATGAACCCCACAAGAAAAGAGAAGGACCACACAAGATAATGAGTAAACCACACAAAAAAGTAGAAACCAATCAAAAAAAATAAAAGACAGAACAATAATATAAATGTCAACGGAATTATGTACATTTTTGATTGTTTTAGAATGTACAATAATGTTTGTGAATGCAAACGTAAAGTGTTTATTTAATCAGTCCCCTACCTTTCGGAAGGGGAAATTTTGATTAAAATGGTAGTATTCCTAACTGTTCTTCTAGGTTATATATTATTTCTTTTAAATTATCATTTTCATTTTTTAGCTTTTTTATCTCATCTATTAATCTTGCGATTTTCGTTTGATCATCAATTCCTGGCTCATATGCCGTTCCTTTGCATCGCCATCAATCACTAAAAGCATACATATCCCATTCAGTAACTTGGTCATTTCTGTTAAGCGTGATTGTGCTGTTCATCCATTCTTCTACATCACTTTGGCTGCATTTTACCTCGTGCGAATGAAAAAAATTAGTTGCCCCTATGGCTGTATAAGTACCCATTCCATTAATCTCCTTTCTCAGTCATTCGTTCATTTTCTTTATCAAAATGATTTTTAAGACGATATGAGTCTCCTATTATATTGACTACAGTTGCGTGATGGAGGACTCGATCTAAAATGGCATTGGCTATTTTGGGATCCTGGAAAATTTCTCCCCATATTTTAAAGTTGGCATTTGTAGTTAGGATGGTGCTTTTCTTTTCGTATCTCATGTCAATTAGCTGAAAAAACAGTTTTGCATCTTCCGCGTCAATTGGAAGATATCCAATTTCATCGATAATAAGCAGCTTATATTTGGCATAATGCTTTAATCTATTTTCTAACCGATTTTCTAGTTTTGCCCTTTTCAAGTTCATGATCAAATCATTACATTTAATAAAATACGTACTGGTTCTTTTCTTAGCGGCAGCGATACCAATTGAGGTAGCTAAATGGGTTTTCCCGACCCCACTTGGGCCAAGAAAAATGATGTTTTCTTTTAACTCAATAAATCGCAATGTCGTAAAATCTAATATCTGTTGCTTATTTATGGAAGGTTGAAAATTGAAATCAAAGTCCTTTACTTCTTTCATGTGAGGAAATGCCCCAACCTTTACCATAGATCTCACCATGTTTATTTCCTTCATATCAATTTCGTAATCAGTGAGTTTGACTAATGTATCTACAAATGGAAGTTGATTTATGGTCATGAAATCAATTGTTTCATCAAGATGATTGATCATCTGCTTTAACTTTAAGTATTCAAGATTTTGTACAAGTTTTGCATAACTACTATTCATTTTTATACACCTCATTAATTGCCTCTAGATTTTTCTTTGCCAGTTCTTCAATATTCGTCGAAGAAGTCAGTCCCCTAGCCAATGTTTCTATGTAGTGTTCTTGTTTGTAATTGATTTTCAACGGGCTAATGGTATGTTCGACAATTAAATCCGTGTTATAATAAACAAAGATATGATTATCATATACTTGTAAACCTACGGTTTTTCCTATGTATCCAGCTGGAACTGAATACTGATTGGATTTGTAGGTGATCATATTGGAAGTATTTACTTTAACGAGTGTATGATCGATTTTATAGTGGTCTCTTATTCTTTCATTTGGTAGTGGGGATAAGAGATCTTTTTCTTTTTTTAATGCCAATACAGGTATTTTCCCTGTTCCCTGATGGTAGCTATGATTGATTCGATTGCACAGTTTTTGAACAAATTGATGAAGCTCTTCGTAGTCAAACTTTCCTTGATAAGCATGTATCTCGTCTAGTATCTTCATTGGGGCTTCTATCTTGGCTTTTGTATTGGGTCTTCCGGCAATACAGGGTTTGACTTTAAATCCCATATCCTGTGCGAATTGATCAAAACGTACATTTACTTTTCCTTTCGTGTATTTGGTTCGAGGCTCGTCCATGACAGTTTTCATATTATCAGTCACAATCGTTTTAGGAACTCCCCCAAGCGCTTCAAAACTTTCCGTCAGGAAAGATAATAAGACGCTTTGGGATTTTGAAAGGGATAAATAATATGTTCTAAATCTTGAATATGCAAGTAACAACACGGCAATATTCACATAGATGATTTCCCCATCTTTTGTAATATATCGGATATTTTCTTTCCAATCTAATTGTGCTTGTTCAGCAGGCGGTGTTTCGAAGCGAATAACTTCGCTGTGTGTTCCCTTTGGCTTCCCAGAATCAAAATACTTTTGAAATTCTGGTTTAGATGATATATAAGCTCTAAAGGTAGATGCAGCGCACTTTAACCCATGATTATCTTTTAAGTACTGCCATAGTACTCTTTTGTAATAAAATACTTGTTTAGAATCCTCTGATAATAACAGCGAAATGGTCCCGTAATATTCATCAATTTTTGATGTGCATTTCCGGGAAGTTTTGGGTACATAGCCCGAAAGATATTTATCAATCGTACGCCGATCAACCCCCATATCCCGAGCCAGGCTACTCTTATTAATTTTCATTTTTAAATTCTCCATCAACATTTTTAATTTCGGCAAATCTAAAAGACTACTAATTTCAATATCTGTATTAATACTTAATTGTAAATGCACAATATTCACCTCAAGAATATTATGCAAGATTATCGACGAAATTGTACATTTTTAGACAATCGTTTCTGTACATGATTAGGGTATCATTTATACAATAAAAAGGATGAACCAAACAAGAAAAGAGAAGGACCCCACAAGATAATGAGTAAACCACACAAAAAAGTAGAAACCAATAAAAAAAAGTAAAAGACAGGACAATAAAAAGTATGAACCCCACAAGAAAAGAGAAGGACCACACAAGAAAATGGGTAAACCGCACAAAAAAGTAGAAAACAATCAAAAAAAATAAAAGACAGAACAATAAAAAGGATGAACCCCACAAGAAAAGAGAAGGACCACACAAGATAATGAGTAAACCACACAAAAAAGTAGAAACCAATAAAAAAAAGTAAAAGGCAGGACATTAAAAAGGATGAACCCCACAAGAAAAGAGAAGGACCACACAAGATAATGAGTAAACCACACAAAAAAGTAGAAACCAATAAAAAAAAGTAAAAGACAGGACAATAAAAAGGATGAACCAAACAAGAAAAGAGAAGGACCACACAATAAATTGAAAACCAATCAAAAAAAGCGAAGGACAGGACAATAAAAAGGATGAACCCCACAAAAAAAACGAAAGACCACCCAAAATTTAAAAAACCTATTCCCAATAACCAGGAATAGGCTTCAAACAACTATCTACACAAAACTTTTTGTATTATTATTTCGACCAAATTTGTAGATTGCAATTAAGAAAAATGCAAGTGCAAAACCAAGTAGAATCATAAAGTTTAAGTACAAGCTTCCAAGTGTATTTCCTTCCTGAAGTGCTGTTATCGTAGACAATGTCCAGCGCTGTGGAAGGAAATTAGCGATTTTCTGGAGAGAGTCTGGCATAACCTCTAATGGCCAAAAGCATCCAGAAAGCATAACGGTAGGTAGGACAATTAAATTTTGCAGAGCATTTGCTGCACTCCTGCTATTTGAAAAGGAAACGATTACTAATGCAAGACCGACTGCGACCAAGGCAAAAGTAAATAACACTAGAGCTGCTTCAATCAATGGAATTTGAATATCGATATTAAATACAGTCGTTAACACCGTTAGGGTTATGATCACTTGGATTGTCATTACAATCATGTTTACAATGACATTAGACAGGATATATTTTCGTGCACTAATTGGTGTGGATAATAATCGAAAATAGGTACGATTTTCTTTCTCTGTTAGAATAATCTCTGACATATTTCCTGCTGACATGAGCATGATCATAATTAGGAAACCTACTGCTGTATAGGTCATTCCCTTTCCTTTAGACGTGTCTGATACGACTTGAGTTGTCACTTTAAAGGTACTTGTTTGAAAGTCCTTATACATTTTATCAAATGATTGTTGATTACCATCTGCTATTTGGCTAATAGTAGAAATATTATCGATGTATTGATACAAATAGGATTTTACATAACTAGTTATTGCCGCTCCTTTGATGGAGGTGATTTCGATATGTTGTGGAGATCCTTTTAAGACACTTTCAGAATACCCTTCATCGAGGGTGATAACGGTGTCGAGCGTTCCAGATGTTATTTTATCTTGAATTTGGGATTCATTGATTTTTGATACCTTTACATTTTTTAAACCTTGTAAAAATTTGACCGTATCTTGTGAAATTTCCTGTTGATCATGATTTACAACACCTACATGAAGGTTCATTTTTGTATCTCCACCATAGGCAACAAGGGCAATGAAGATCCCGATTAATGGCATGAATAGATACATGATGATATTTTTCTTTTTACGAAAGGTGACACTAAGCGTATTACCGACTAACCAAAGAATATCCTTCATTATAATCCCTCCCGTCTTTTTAAAAAGGTAACAGCGATCAATAAAAATACAATGGCGACACACATATTTATTGTAAGTGCTGGAATTGCAGCCGAAAAGTCATTCGCATAAATAATTTTTGTGATTGCTTGGTTCTCCCATGTTAAGGGGGAAAGCTTTGTAAGAAAATTCATCATTCCTTCTGGATTTTCGATTTTAAAATAAGCACCACCAAAAAAGGAGGAGAGTTGAATGACCAGCATAATAATGGTGGTTGCTGCTGCACTTGATTTAGTAATATAGCTTATTCCGAGTCCAAAGCTAACAGCTAGAATTACTTCAGTTAGTAGAACAAGAAATATCATCCAAATATTATCTCCCCAATTGACATGAAACAATAGCTTACTAAAGAAGACAACTAGCAATACACAAATGAAATTAAGTACAACATTTCCAAGAACTTTTCCGATGAAAATTTCACTCTTTTTTACTGGGGAGACAATTAAACGAATCGCTGTCTTTCGAATTCTTTCTCCATTGATTAAGGAGCTAGCAGACATCGCACCATAAAGAGCGATCATTGTTGTCATTACAATGGCATAGTAATCCATTGAGCCAGGTTGTTTATCAGGCAACAAAGAAGTCTCTTTAATAAATGATTCATGTTTCTGATTAGTAAATACCATTCCCACTTTTTCAGGAGCGACTTTGACTACTTGTGAAGCAATATTGTATTTATCAACAAATGAGGTTAACATGCCTTGAAGAATATTGCCCTCTATACTGTTTTGGTTATTTATATAAAGCTGAATGCCTTTTGGATTAATCTCGATATATCCATCATATTTATTCTGCTTCATGTCTTCTTTTCCATTAGCATTCTCAGCGGCTTTTTTAAAATGAATGCCTTCTTTTTCAGCTGCCTTAATGAATGGATTGAGATATTCGGAAAACTCTCCATTTGATTGGTCTTTATATAAAACATTCATATCGTCTATTGTTATACTTGCATTAAAAGTACTTGAAAGGGCAGTGCCTAAAACAAGCATTAAGACGATCGGAAAAGCAAGCATAAATACCAAAGTACGAATATCTAGAAAATCAGATTTGATTTCTTTCATCGCGATATGAAAAATATTCATTCCAATAACCTCCTTTCTGTATTTATTGATCTCTTAAATTTCTACCTGTCAATGTTAAAAATACGGTTTCTAAATTTGGTGCTTTTTCTTGTAGAGAGCGAATCTCAACATGACTACCTATAAAATGTTCAATAATTTGATTTAAATTATTCACACCTGTATCAGAATTGATTTTGATGCAGTTCTCATCTATTTGAACGGCTTCGACTCCATTAATAGCTTTGATAGCTGCAAGATCAATATTATCAGTAGATTTGACCTCAATCCAAAGATCTTTCGTATTGGTGATAATCGATTTAAGCTGTTCCTTTGTTCCTTCTGCAATGATTTTTCCATGATCAATAATAGCAATTCGTGAACAGATTTCCTCAACCTCTTCCATATAATGACTTGTATAAATGATCGTACATCCCATTTCATTTAGTTTTCGAACAGAGGTTAAAATATAATTTCTTGATTGTGGGTCGATCCCAACAGTTGGTTCATCCATGATAATGAGTTTTGGTTGATGGGCAATGGCACAAGCAATATTCAGGCGTCGTTTCATCCCACCTGAGAAATTTTTCGGATAACTTTTATGTTTATCTTGTAAACCGACAAATTCTAATGCTTCCTCTACACTCGCTCGGAGCGCATTTCCACGTAAACCATAAAGTCCTGCAAAGAATTTTACATTTTCATAGGCAGTTAAATCCTCATAAATGGCTAGATCCTGAGGGACCATTCCGATATTCATTTTGGCAAAACGGCTATTTTTCATAATGTTTTTGCCAAGAATATTGATGGTTCCTTCATTATGTCGTAATAGCCCTGCAACCATATTAATCGTTGTACTTTTTCCAGCACCATTGGCACCAAGAAAACCAAAGATTTCACCTTCTTGAACAGAAAGGGACATATTATCAACGGCAATAAAATCACCAAATTTTTTTGTTAAGTTTTTTATCTCTAAAACGTTCATCCTCTCACCCCTAAATAAGTTTGTATCGTAAGTATAAAAAAAAGAATGAACGAATATAAGTGTAATCGTTCATCCTTTTCATATGAAAATATTCATATTTTTTGTATGAGAATTTCATTTAGTCGATAGGAAGGAGAGTAGTAACGGAAAATCCATTAGTCCCATCAATGATTACTTTTCCATGAATGGATGCAGCACGTTCCTCCATACCAATGATTCCTAGCCCCTTTTTGATTTTGTCTGCCCCAGAACCATTATCCTTTACTTCAACTCTAATGAGCTTGTTCAGCACTTTCATGTCTACTGAAATAAAGGTGGCAGTCGAATATTTCAGTGAGTTTGTTAATGATTCCGTTATATTTTCATGGATAATTTTCCATTGGATTGGGGAAAGGATGTCCATATTTCCGTGATGAGTCAAAGCAGTTTTTATATGATGCTTGGAAGAAAACTCTTCAAGAAAGAGTTTCATTCGATGGATTCCAACTTGGGCTGTTGGAGGCTTCATATTTTTTAATGTTAAACGAATATTTTCTATGCCATCACTGGAAATATTAATAGCATTTTGCAGTAATTCCATTGCTTTCTCTTTATCAATTTCTAGTAAGCGTTTCGCTGCTTCCATTTGGATCAGGGCCCCTGTCATTGAATGGCCAATTTTATCATGGATCTCTTGAGAGATGCGGTTCCGTTCCTCCAATTTAAAGGTGTATTCGGATTGTCTAATGTACTCATTATTTTCGTTCAAATTTTTTGTCAGCTTTTGAATCGACTTTCTCATTGCATCAATTTGTTGTTCATTTTTTAGCATGACAATTTGATATTTCGTAGCAATGTTGAATATGATAAAGCTTGATATAGCAATCAAGAAATATTCTGGCTGTAATGCTTTTTCTATGTAAAAAATAGGAATGACAGAAATGGCCAGAGGAACCCATTTTCGTTCAATTATATGTGATGACAATTCAATTAGTGACAATGGCAATAGAAAAATAAACAAAGGATGGATGAATACATAGGCCAAAATGGATAGGGTAATAGATAATAGGAAGAAGATCCATTTTAACATCTTTTGCTTAAAAATATAGACAGCAATATTTATACAGAAATAACAAATGAGTGCAAAAACAAACCATGAAAGACTGTCAATTATACCCCGTATTCCATTGATAATGATAAAAAGTAAAATAAGAACTTTGTTTAAAATGATCCAATTTTCCATATTAATCTACTTTTCCTGTAATAAAATAAATCGCGATTTGTGTCCGATGCTCTAGACCAGTCTTTCCTAAAATCGAGGTAATATAATTAGCCACCGTTCCTTCTGAAATAAATAGCTGCTTAGATATTTCCTTATTTGAATATCCCTTAGCAATAAGAGACATAATATCTCTTTCTCTTGTCGTAAAAAGAGTGGGATCAATTTTTGTTTCAGTTTCCTTTGTTTCTAATAAATTTGACTTGATTTTTTCTAAAACAATATCCTGAATGATACTATTTCCGTTATACACACTTCTAATGGCATCTCTAATCCGTTCTGGTTCATTATTTTTCAATAAATAGCCTTTTGCTCCATTTTTTATTGCATCTAATATGTATTCATCATCATCAAATGTTGTTAATATCATTGGTTTCGTTTTAGTTTCTTCGGAAATGATTTTTGTTGCTTCAACCCCGTTCATATGGGGCATTCGTACATCTAATAATGCCACGTCTACCTCGTTATTTTTGCAATAGTCAACTGCTTCCTTTCCATCATTCAAGGTATCCAAAACTTCGAATTCCTCATATGTATTTAAAATGATTTTCAATCCTTCTCGGATAAAAGAGTTATCATCCGCAATGATGATTTTTATCTTCATATTCATCACATCCATTATTATAATCTTGTTCCAATATTACTATTATATGCCTACGATAAATGGAAAAAAATAAGTAAAAAAATGTTTTTAATCTTTTGTTAAGTACCTATTTGGATCTAGGGTCTGCTCTGAGAAGTGACCAGTCCTTTTTTTGTCGGAGCTGAATAAGTTGCTCATGCTACAAATAAAAGAACGAAGCGTCAATAACGCTTCGTTCAATTCATTTAGTATGCACCGCCAACAAAAGACGCGCCAACAATGATTAAAAGGATAAACAATACAACAATCAATACAAATGTTGATCCGCCACCATAGCCACCACCACTATAGCCGTAACCTCCGCCGTAACCACAGCTCATAAATAACACCTCCCTTTAACCAGATAATTTACTGTATGTAAGAGAGGTGCCATTTGAAATGGACAAATGTTTATTGTTGAAAATAAGTAATAAATTAGTCAGTAAAGTAATAATAATTGTTTAGTTAATATTGCTTTTGAAGATATATTTTTATTTCATCTAAATTGAGAGTTAGCTTATCATATTCATATAAATTAGGAAAAATTGCTGTGCTTCCATTTTGCAAAAGCTCATGAATTGTTTCCTTATAATTTGGAACTTGAATTTTTTCGTCATTTTCCAAAAAAGTGACTTTAACCATAGGGTCCTCCTATATTCATTTTCCTTTTTAGTATAATTTTACTATTACTTGTAAGATGATTCCAGTCGAAAGTGTTTTTAGAAAAATAGGGCAATATTCACAAACGTAAAAAAGAATCAATTTTATTGCTTAGTCCTAGTACTATGGGCAGTAGTAAAAGGGTGTAATATAGAATATAATTTAATTAACAGAATTTTCTCACTCTAATCTTATAAGTGAGCCGTTCCAATCAGTTGACAAGCTGCATATATTTATAAGTAAGATAGTGGATTTATGAAGGCTAATTATCGTGTGTAGTTGCCTTCGAGCTCTTTTCTTCAGCTAGTACTTTCAATCGGTAGTAGAAAAAATAGTAAAATTTTTAAACACTGATTAGTTAAGAGCTTATAGAAAAGGGGGAAGATTATATGTTTCAAATTTATGATGTAGCTTTAATCCCACTTATTGCTGGATTGGTAGAATTGGCTAAACGAGCAGGACTTCCAATTAAATACTCCCCATATGTAGCGATTATTCTTGGACTTTTACTTAGTTTTTTTTATCTCACAGATAATATTAAAGAAGGCATTATTGTTGGACTAATGTTGGGCCTATCGGCAAGTGGTCTATATAGCAGTTCAAAAAATATAACCAAAAATAGTAATGGAAAATAGCATAATTTGTCACTATTACCTGGGAAATCATGAAAGTTAAGGTAAGGATTTGCCGAATAGGGTATTCATAAAAAAAAACCGCGATCACAATTTCGCGGTTTTTTTTTATGAAGTCAGTTTTTGCTTTGAAAAGAAACTATATCAATAGTTATTTTCTTCTTCTGCATTTTCTTCGTCATCATAATTATTATTTGTATCCACATTTGCCACATTATTTTTTAGTTCTAAATGTGTGGATAACTTTGTTTTAATTTCTTCAAGTGCTGCATCATCAAGTTGATAGTAGTATACACCATCAATCATTGAGTCAGTCCCTGCTAGTGTTAGTGATTCAATATTTAAATGACCTGAAAGACCATAATCAATTAGTGATTTCATTTCTGAAAATGTCATATTCGTTGTCATATTTGATCCAATCGCATCGATTAAATTACTATACTTTGTAGCGGATTTTACTGAGATAGCTTTATCTAAGATGGCCTTCATAATTTCTTGCTGACGTTGTCCCCTCATGATATCGCTGTCTTGTTTACGCGTTCTGGCAAGTGCAAGTGCCTCTTCACCATTTAATGTTTGAAGTCCTGGATCCAAGCGAATAGCATGCTTTTTATCATTTGAATCAATTTCGGAAATTTTATATGGTACCTCTACTTCAATCCCATCTAACGTATCAACGATCTCCATAAATGCGTAGAAGTTCATTTCTACATAGTAATCAACAGGGATTTTAAGCAGATTTTCAACCGTATCAACAGTTGATTTGATCCCTCCATACGCATGGGCATGATTAATTTTGGTTTTATAGCCAACATCATCTATATATACATAGGAGTCTCGTGGAATACTAAGGAGTTTTACTGTTTTTTCTTTTTCATTTAATGTTGCTAACATTAAGGCATCTGAACGGGTAGCATCACCATAATTTCTTGCATCACTACCATCTACCCCTATAAATAAAATCGAAATATTATCTGTATATGGATCTACCTTTGCTTCTCGATATTCTGATTTTCCTTTTCTCCCGTCTATTTCCTTATATGAATCATTAACCGCTTTTTCTGCCTTTTTATATAGAATGGCACCATATGCCGTGAATGAACATGCTAGTAATAAGATTGGAAAGATAACCAACCATGCAATAAGTTTTCTTTTTTTCTTTTTCTTATTCATACTTTTCTCCTGTCTTCCCATACCCACACTCCTTATAAAAAAGTTTGTTTTAAGGTTAAATGTTAATTTTTTGAAGTTTCGATTTTGTAGCAAGATTGAATTTGTATAATCTCAGATTCATTCTAGACGGTTACAAATGATAAAAAGTTTCATATTATTCTATTTTTCTCATAAATTATGTCAAATTTTATTTTACTATGTATATTATTGACTGTAAAATGAATTTTTTGTAACGCGCTTTTCCTATTTTTTTCAGCTTTTTCTAATATAGTGATTTTTGCAATGAAAATTTCGATATCGGGTGTAGGGGATGGGTGTAAAGGTAATAAAATAAGGTTATATGCTATATGTGTAAAATATCTTTTTATATGAAAGCATCCTTATATATTTATTAATTTATTTTACGCAGAAAGATTGAAGAGTTGCCAACTTTTCTAAAATATTGTTGCTATTGATTACCTTGAAAGACTTTCAATCCACTTAGAAAAGAGCTACTATCTTCAAAGTCACGCTGGATCCTTATTAGATATAAAAAAATGTACAAAATCAAAAAAAGAGCTATGAAGTATTCACAGCTCTACTAATAAAATTACTGAGGATCAACATCGAATTCGAGATAGAGAGACTCTCCAACTGTAATGGTCGCTTGACCGTTTGTTAATTCTGTTATCCAGTTAATAAAGGTCTCATGATCATCTTCTTCTACATAGGTTTCAATTTCAACATGATCCAAGTAATGAATGTCTTTTATTTGATAGATGGAAGATCGTAGCTCATTTTCAATTTTGCCTAACCAAGTATAGTCGATTTTTGTCGTAATAATGGTCATTCTCTTTCTTTCGACAATCCCAGTTGCATTAATCCCTTCAGAAGTAGACTTACCGTAAGCACGAATTAATCCACCGGCTCCTAATTTAATTCCTCCAAAATAACGTGTCACCACAACAACGGTATCTTTCAAATCACGTTTTTTCAATACTTCCAGCATAGGAATACCGGCTGTACCAGTAGGCTCTCCATCATCATTTGCCTTTTGAATCTGATTTTGTTGTCCGATCATATAAGCTGAGCAATTATGAGTGGCATTCCAGTGTTTTTTCTTTATTTCTTGTATAAAGTGAAGGGCCTCTTCTTCGGTTGTTGCACGATGGATATGGGCAATGAACCGAGACTTTTGAATAATGATCTCGTGTTCACCATCCCCTTTAACCGTATAATACTTTTTTAACATCTATTTCACTCCTATAGTACATTCAAAGTTCAAACGTTTTTCTTCTTTCACTATAACAAAATTTAAACAGCGAATTAAATGTTTTGATACTCACATTTTTCTATCATTTTAATCTTCCTAAAATTAAATGATATAATAAAAGAGTTGAAATAAAATTTATAGAGGAAATTCAAGTATTTGTAGCGAATATATCTTTGTTACTATAGGTTTTCCTTCTATCAAACTTTTAGATTAGGGATATTTTACTAACTTTTTAATTTACACATTTTTCGCATAGAATCTTTTTGTAAATAGAGGTAAAATTACTCTAACTTAGAGGAAGTTTGCCTTGGAGGAATGGAGATGTCACTGAAAAAAATTGATGTAAGGACATTGGATCAAATCTTGGAAAAGATGATAAATACCGTTGATTCTAGCAAATCCGAAATCTTCCAAATCGGAGAACAATGCCGCCAAGAGTATGAAACTCTCTCTGATGAGTTAAAAGAAGTAAAAGTAATGGTTTCTCAAGTGATTGATGAGGGAGAAGATCTCGAAGTAAAAACTCGTCAGTCAAGAAGACGTCTATCTATTGTTAGTCAGCATTTTCGTGATTATACAGAAGAGCAAGTTCGAGAAGCATATGAAATTGCTCATAATTATCAGATGAAATATTCAATGAATCTCGAATTAGAGAAGCAATTACGTAGGAGACGGGATGAATTAGAAAGAAGGCTCATTCATTTAGAGGCAACAATTGATCGTGCAAATAATCTTGTATCACAAACAAGTGTCGTATTAAATTATTTAACAAGTGATTTAAAGGAGATTGGTAGTGCACTTGAAGATGCCAAAGAAAAGCAAGATTTTGGTCTTCGTGTTATAGAAGCACAAGAGGAAGAAAGGAAACGGCTTTCACGGGAAATTCATGATGGTCCGGCACAAATGCTTGCAAATATGCTCCTAAGATCTGATTTAGTTGAAAAGGTCTATCGTGAGCAAGGAATTGTAAATGCATTAGAAGAAGTGAAAAGCCTAAAAAAAATGGTAAGATCCTCTTTATCTGAGGTTCGACGTATTATTTATGATTTGCGTCCTATGGCATTAGATGATTTAGGTTTAGTTCCGACCCTCAGAAAATACCTAGAACGAACCGAAGAATATAATAGTGGGGTAACGTTCCGTTTTATCAATCTAGGTCAGGAATATCGTCTACCATCAAAATATGAGGTAGCCCTATTTCGCTTAGTTCAGGAATCTGTCCAAAATGCGATTAAGCATGCGCAAGCGAGTGAAATCCATGTGAAGATCGATATGCAACAAGATAGTGTATTCCTTATTGTGAAAGATAATGGAAAAGGTTTTGATGTTCGTGAGAAAAAAGAAGGTTCATTTGGAATCATGGGCATGAGAGAACGAGTTGAAATTATTGATGGAAAAATAACGATAGATTCTAAAATTGGTGAAGGAACCATTGTTATGATACAAGTGAAATTTGATTAACCCTATAAAAATTGAAATATATGAAATTAACACAATTGTGAAAGTGTCTTTGAAAAAACACTTTATAAGGAGGAAAAAAGTGTGACTACAAAAATCGCTATTATAGATGACCATCAATTGTTTCGTGAAGGTGTCAAGAGAATACTAGAATTCGAAAAAACATTCGAAATTGTCGCAGAAGGCGACGATGGTGCTAGCGCCCTTCAGTTAATTGAAGAAACAAAGCCAGATGTAGTATTAATGGATATTAATATGCCAAATAAAAACGGGATTGAAGCGACGCGTCAATTAGTAGAAACATATCCTGAAACAAGAGTCATTATTTTATCCATTCACGATGATGAAAACTATGTAACCCATGCACTAAAAACAGGTGCTACAGGCTACCTTTTAAAGGAAATGGATTCAGATGCATTAATCGATGCAGTCAAGGTTGTGGCAGATGGAGGATCCTATCTTCACCCGAAAATCACTCGTAACCTTGTTGAAGAGTTCCGTCGCTTAGCCAATCGCCATAATAATGGTACAGGCTATCAGCAACCGGAAGTGGTTCGCCCACTACATCTACTTACACCACGTGAATGCGAAGTTCTCCAATTACTTGCAGATGGAAGAAGCAACCGTGTAATTGGTGAAACTCTTTACATAAGTGAAAAAACCGTTAAAAACCATGTCAGCAATATTCTGCAAAAAATGAACGCCAACGATCGTACCCAAGCAGTCGTTGCAGCAATCAAAAATGGTTGGGTTGAAGTAAGATAATTTTGATCAACACTCCTCAAGTTCGATTGAGGAGTGTTTTTTTTTTGGTTGGAGGAAAGGGAGCTTGGACGGATAAAGGGTGAATCGCGTGGAAAATGTGTTTAAGAGTGGAGCTTGAAACAGATAAAAGGGTAAATGGAGTGGAAATGTGTCTCAGGAGTGGGACATGAGACAGATAAAATGGAAATGAGGAGAATAATGTGTCTCAAGACTGGATCTTGAGACAGATGAAGAGGGAGAAAGGAGAATAATGTGTCTCAAGACTGGATCTTGAGACAGATGAAGAGGGAGAGAGGAGAATAAAGTGTCTCAAGACTGGATCTTGAGACAGATAAAGAGGGGGAAAGGAGAAAAATGTGTCTCAGACCAGGGGCTTGAGACAGATAAAGAGGGGGAAAGGAGAAAAATGTGTCTCAAGACCGGATCTTGAGACAGATAAACAGAGAAAAAGGAGAAAAATATGTTTCAGGCCTAAAGCTTGAAACAAAGAAGGGGTAAACGAAGAGAAAGATGCTTTCAAGAAAGACGAAACGGATAATAAATGAATAACTTAAAAAGAATACCTCGACCATAATAAAGTTCAATCGTTGACCACTAACTTAAATGAAAAATAGAAAAATTAACATTCCTCAAATTTTTTAGTTGACCAACTTGTATATACAAGTTAAGATAAAACTATAAGTTCTATCTTGTATATACAAGCAATAAATTATTTGTAAGCGGTATCTATTATTCTTTTAAAATCTTTATTATTTGCCAGTTCCTTTACAGAATCAGATTATAGGGAATAATTTAAGGAATTATCAGAAAGGGAGAATTGTAATCGTATACAAAATTTTCAAACGCTCTTCGCATGGTTTGTCGCTTTTTTCATGTAAATAATCTGGCTAGGTTGTCTTTTTGTATCCTAATTTCAACAGAAAAACAATAAGTAGTTGAAAATCCTAATACCGAATTTTACAAAAACAGCAGCAAAAGACTTAGAAAAGAGCATGATAAAAAACCGTGAAAATGAAAACGGTAACAGGAGGATGGGAGAAATGAGTGTTAACAAGCATTCGGTTGAACAAATTGTTAAAGCAATTGGTGGAAAAGAAAATATCGCAGCTGCCACTCACTGTGTCACTCGATTACGCTTTGCCTTAAACGATGAAAGTAAAGTAAACAAAGAAGAGCTGGAACAGATTGATCTTGTCAAAGGTGCATTCTCTGCAAATGGTCAATTTCAAGTAGTTATTGGTCAAGGTACGGTTGATAAGGTTTATGAAGAATTGGTCCGCCAAACAGGGATTGGGGAATCCTCTAAGCAAGAAATCAAAGATGCTGCTGCTAAAAAACTTAATCCGATTCAACGAGCAGTAAAAACACTTGCAGACATCTTTATTCCAATATTACCAGCCATTGTGACTGCCGGTTTATTAATGGGTATCAACAATGTATTAACTGGTCAAGGTATATTCTTTGATAAAAAATCGCTTGTCGAGGTGTACCCACAGTGGAGTGACTTTGCAAGCATTATTAACTTAATTGCGAATACTGCATTTACCTTTTTACCAGCATTAATTGGTTGGTCAGCAGTAAAGAAGTTCGGTGGTAATCCATTATTGGGGATTGTGCTTGGATTAATGCTTGTACATCCTGATTTATTAAACGCGTGGGCTTATGGATCAACGAAAGAAATACCAACTTGGAATCTATTTGGATTAGAAATCCAAAAAGTAGGTTATCAAGGTCAAGTATTGCCAGTTTTAGTGGCATCCTATGTATTAGCGAAACTAGAAATATTTTTGAAAAGACGGATTGCTGATGCGTTTCAACTTTTACTAGTTGCCCCGATTGCCTTATTGATTACTGGATTTTTATCATTTATCGTTATCGGTCCAATTACTTTTGCTATTGCAAATGTGATTACAGATGCAGTCGTTGGCATTTTTCATGCAGTACCAGCACTTGGTGGAATTATTTATGGTTTACTATATGCACCACTAGTTATCACAGGAATGCATCATACCTTCCTAGCGGTGGATTTACAATTGATCGGATCAACTGGAAGCACTTTTCTTTGGCCGATGGTCGCTCTTTCAAATATCGCTCAAGGTGCAGCAGCACTCGGAATGATGTTTGCAACAAGGGATGAAAAGCTAAAAGGTCTATCGTTAACATCTGCAATTTCAGCATTTTTAGGAATTACTGAACCGGCAATGTTTGGTGTTAATTTGCGCTATCGTTTTGCCTTTATTGCAGCGATAATTGGTTCCGCTATCGCAGGAATGCTTATTACCATTAATGGAGTAGAAGCACCATCCGTCGGTGTAGGTGGCTTACCGGCCTTCCTATCGATCTTCCCACAAAATTGGGGGGCATTCTTTGTCGGAATGGCCATTGTGCTAGTTGTACCATTTGTATTAACAATCATTTTCGCGAAGTTCAAAAAATCAAACTAATCTAATGGAGAGGGTTGTCGATTAAGGGGGCACGACCACTTAGATCGACAACCCCTTCAATAGAAATAGAAAAAGTGGTGATATAAGATGAAACAACCTTGGTGGAAAAAAGCAACTGTATATCAAATTTATCCAAAAAGCTTTTATGATACAACGGGAAATGGAGAAGGGGACCTACAAGGAATCATTCAAAAATTGGATTACCTATCTGAGCTTGGAATCGATGTACTTTGGCTAACTCCGATATATGAATCCCCTCAAAATGATAATGGCTATGATATTAGTGATTATTATCAAATTTACAAGCCCTATGGAACGATGGAAGGCTTCCAATTACTTTTACAGGAAGCACATAAGCGCGATATTAAATTAATAATGGACATTGTAGTTAACCATACATCAACCGAGCATCCGTGGTTTAAACAGGCACGAGCTTCTAAAGATAATCGATACCGTGATTTTTATATTTGGAAGGACCCGAGTCCAGATGGGACAGCCCCTAATAATTGGAGATCTAAATTTGGTGGATCAGCTTGGGAATTTGACGAGCTGACAGGGCAGTACTATCTCCATTTGTTTGATGTTACCCAAGCGGATTTAAACTGGGAAAATGATCAGCTCAGACATGAAGTATATAAAATGATGCATTATTGGTTTGAAAAAGGGGTAGATGGTTTTCGTTTAGATGTTATTAATTTAGCTTCAAAGGATCAACGCTTTCCAAATGATCCAACAGGGGACGGGAGAAAGTTTTATACAGACGGTCCAAGAATACACGAATTTCTACAGGAAGCAAATCAGGAGGTATTCGCAAAATATGAAGCGATGACCGTTGGTGAAATGTCATCCACATCCATCGAGGATTGTATTCTTTATACAAATCCTGAACGTCACGAGCTTAGTATGACCTTTAATTTTCATCACTTAAAGGTAGATTATGACCAAGGAGATAAATGGACACTAGCGGATTTTGACTTTATAAAATTGAAAGAAATACTTTCTACATGGCAAACAGAAATGCATCGAGGTGGTGGTTGGAATGCTTTGTTCTGGTGTAATCATGATCAACCACGAATTGTTTCACGATTTGGAGATGACAAAAAGTATTGGAAGCAATCCGCTAAAATGCTCGCCACGACCATTCATATGATGCAAGGCACACCTTATATTTATCAAGGTGAAGAAATCGGAATGACCAATCCAGGCTTTCAACAAATTGAAGATTATCGTGACGTGGAATCCTTGAATGCTTATGAAATCATGAAGGAAAAAGGCTATTCTGAGGAGAGAATTTTAGCGATTTTACAGGAAAAGTCTCGTGATAATTCACGTACACCTGTTCAATGGAATAACAAGGCTAATGCAGGATTTACATCGGGAACGCCATGGATTAATGTAGCATCTAATTACAAAGAAATTAATGTAGAAAATGCTCTCCATGATAAAGATTCTATTTTCTATCATTATCAAAAGCTAATCCAGTTACGTAGGAATTATGACATCATTACAGATGGGGATTATCAATTAATATTGGGAGACCATCCAGAAATATTTGCTTATGTTCGTAATGGTAAGAATGAAAAATTAATGATCATTAATAATTTTTATGATAAAGAGACTTGTTTTGAATTACCTAAAGAAATCGATATAGAAGAGTACGACATTCAAATTCTATTGTCCAATTATCCAGACTCAAGTAAACGTATGAATAGACTCCAACTACGTCCTTATGAGTCAATCATTTTTCACTTAAAAAAATAAGCATTGTTTATCAGGCTAGTTCTTTGTACAATGACAAATATAGGAATTAATTATTAAAGGCTTTTTTCTTTAGCAATTTACTCTACAAAAACGGCCTTTCAAAATGAGCTGAAAAAACGGTGATATACAATGCGCGTAAATAAGTTTTTAACCATCTATGAAAATTTAGTTGAACGAATTCAATCAGGAAATATTAAGCCAAACACAAAACTACCATCGGAAAATGAATTAGTTGAACAGTATGGAACATCTCGTGAAACCGTTCGAAAAGCATTAAATCTTTTATCTCAAAATGGGTATATTCAAAAAATAAAAGGCAAGGGTTCTTTTACTTTAGATGTAGGAAAATATGATTTCCCGGTATCTGGTCTAGTAAGCTTTAAAGAATTAGCTGAAAAAATGGGGAAACCGTGGAAAACAATCGTCTGTGAACTAGATTTAGAGAAACCAGATCCCTATATTCAGAAGCAACTAAATATAAATGGAAAAGATTTAGTTTGGAAGATTGCTCGTGCCAGGGAATTGGAGAATGAACGAATCATTTTGGACAAGGACTATGTACTACAATCCGTCGTTCCAACATTGAGCAAGGAAATTTGTGAAGGTTCTCTATTTGCTTATCTTGAAGGAGAACTAGGCCTAAAAATAAGCTTCGCCAAAAAAGAAATATCTGTAGATGAACCAACCGAAGAAGATTATCGTTATTTAGATTTAAAGGATTATAAGCATATTGTCGTTGTTAAAAACTATATTTACTTAGAAGACGCTAGTCTGTTTCAATACACGGAATCAAGACACCGTCTCGATAAATTTCGTTTCGTAGATTTTGCTAGAAGGGGACATTGATGAAGTGCACTGCGCTGTAGTGCGCTTTTTGAATTTTTTACCATATTTATGTAGTATTTCTTACATATACACTTAAGAAGTTGTCTATATCAATCATATTCAATAAAATAAAGATATTATGATTGAAAGGTCGTGTCCGATGAATATACATAAAACGAGACTTCTGCTTATCTTTATGCTAGTAGGGGCGCTAATGCTAGCTGCTTGTGGAAAAGAAGAGGAGTCGTCAGATAAACAAGAAGATACAAAGGTAACTACAAATAATGAGCAAGAAAATAGCAATGCTTCATCTAGCGAAAATATTGGTGAATCCACGCCGCCACCAATCCAGGAGGCAGAAAATATCCCGGCTAAGGAGAAAAAGGCTCTACTTGCTGCATTTGATCAACATGTTAAAACCTTTAATCAAAAGGATCTAGATGGTTATATGAGTACCATTTCGAAAAATCCGACCTCTTTTAAGTTAGATGAAGAACGTGATTATATAAAAAATATCTTTGAAACAACTGATATTCAAATCAATCCGCAAAATGTGATTATTATTGATTATAAGGACAATGAAGCCAATATTTTTACAGAAATGAAAACCATCGTTTCGGAAACTGGCTCTAAGAAAAAGGTCGAACAATTAAGTCGTCAAATTAATACGTTCAAAAAAGAGGATGGGCAGTGGAAATTAAACGCCACCTTTGCGATGGAAACAAAATAAAAAAGATTGTCTATTTGGGATCTGATCCTATAATAGACAATCTTTTTTTCTGTTATAAGAGAGGTTGAGGCCCAAGAAAATTGCCCCCTTTTATAAGGCTACTAATTATCCGAAAAAGGACGTTTCTTTAATTCCTTCCTACGTTTTCCTTTAACTAAAACAGCTCTTTTATTGTGATAAGTTCGGAACAGATTTTCTGCTGGTATACTTGCTACAGCGGTTTCTTTCTTCGCTGGTTTATATTCAAATGAGTCTTTCAAAAAGGTAGCTTTCACTCTTTTGGATATTTGAAAATATGGAACCCAAATGAGTGTGTATATAAGGGATTGTCCTATTTCCTTATAGGCACTGGCTGTATATTCGGGTTGAATATTCTTGTAGGCGTCCAAAGTATAGATGGTGTTAACGACAAGAGCAGTATCAATAATTTGTAAAATAAGACTACCAACTAAATAGTAAATCATTGCTTTCGGAAAAAGACGATTCTTTTTAAACATAAGTACTAATAAGAAAATAGGTACAATGACAAAAAAGATACAATTAATCACTACTTCAAAAATAATGATTGGTACAAATAATGGATGATAGAAATCAGATCCAGCGGTAGTAATTTCACGCCAAACCTCTGGTTGGAAATAATCTACTACTATATCTTTAACGAAAAAAATTGAAGCTATAGTCGTTAATAGTAAGCTAATCATCACAAGAATTAACCAGCCACCAATTCCCTCATATTTTGAAATAGGTGTTAGTGCTCCAGACTTCATGAAGCCTCCCCTTTCATATCCAAATTATCCTAAAATATCCACTCTCTATAAAGCATAGATGATTCAATCTAGAAGTTGAACAACTATTTTTAAAATTCCTACTAAGGAACTAGATGGAAAATAATTGAGGGCTTAGGTTATACTAGCTATACATTGATCAGTGGATAGTCGATTTGTTCGAATAACAATAGAATCGAAAAACTTGCACGGAATTTTTTTTCTTTTATAATGAAGGTATTGTGAAAAAAAGTTGAAAGGCGGCAGATGACATGCAAATAGGTATGGTTGGTTTAGGTAAAATGGGTTATCAGCTTTCATTAAACCTTATGGAAAAAGGACATGCAGTTTCAGCATATGATGTAAATAAAGAATCAGTAGATAATATTTCTAAAGATGGTGGTCAAGGAGCCTATACATTAGAAGAACTTGTGAAACAGCTTGATCGTCCACGTAAAATTTGGATGATGGTTCCTGCAGGCGAAATTACAGAGCAGGTTTTCAATCAATTGCTTCCATTACTTGATGAAGGAGACATTCTCATCGATGGCGGTAATGCACATTATAAAGATTCATTAAGACGCTATGATGTAGCTAAGGAAAAAGGTGTTTCTTATCTTGATTGCGGTACAAGTGGCGGTGTAGAGGGTGCTCGTAACGGTGCATGTACAATGATTGGTGGAGACAAAGAAGCCTTTGATCAAGTAGAAAGTATCTTCAAAGAAATCTCTGTTGATAAAGGGTATTTATATACTGGGAAAGCAGGAAGCGGTCATTTCCTAAAAATGATACATAATGGAATTGAATATGGAATGATGCAAGCAATCGCTGAAGGCTTCGAAATCCTAGAAAAAAGCCCATTCGATTATGATTACGAAAAAGTTTCAACTGTATGGAATAATGGATCAGTTATTCGTTCATGGTTAATGGAGTTAATGGAAAATGCCTTCTCTAAAGACAGGAAACTAGATAAAATCAAGGGTGTTATGCATTCATCAGGTGAAGGGAAATGGACTGTTGAAACAGCACTTGACTTCCAAACAGCTGCTCCTGTTATCGCATTATCTCTTATGATGCGCTACCGTTCATTAGAGGATGATACATTCACTGGTAAAGTAGTTGCTGCACTAAGAAATGAATTCGGCGGACACGCAGTAGTAGAAAAATAATAGATAAGCCATTTAAAACACTTAAGAAACCAAATGTTTCTTAAGTGTTTTTTTATTTTTTGATTGTTTGCATTCGTAACGAGTCATTCGTATAATAGTGTTTTGATCGTATAGGTGTCCAAACTATAAATTCCCCTTTCCAATCTGGGGATTCTTTTATAAAATGGAAATAAAACTAAACTGAGGATGATTAAGAGAAAATGAAAACAGTTATCGTAACGGACAGTACAGCCTATATCCCGAAGGACGTCCGAGAAGAGTTAAACATACATATGATTCCACTGAGTGTCGTTATTGGCGGAGAAACCTATGAAGAGGAAATAGATATTACTGCTGGACAATTCTATGAGGAATTAAAAAGACAGGATCGCCTGCCAACCTCATCCCAACCATCATCAGGTCAGTTTGTTGCTTTATATGAAAAACTAGCAAAGGACTATGATGCGATCATTAGTATCCACCTTTCGAGTGGGATTAGTGGAACCTATCAAGGTGCAGTAACCGCAGGAACAATGGTTGAAGGGGTAAAGGTATATGCCTATGATTCGGAAATTAGCTGTATGGCACAAGGCTTTTATGCTATTGATGCAGCAAAAATGGCAGCGGAAGGGAAATCCCCTGAAGAAATAATCTCCCGAATTGACGAATTGAAAGCATCCTTACGTGCCTATTTCATGGTCGATGATTTATCCAATCTTCAAAGAGGTGGACGTCTTACAAGTGCACAAGCCATTATTGGAAGCTTGCTAAAAGTGAAACCTCTCCTTCATTTTGTGGACAAGGTGATTGTTCCATTTGAAAAAATCCGTACCCGCAAAAAAGCAATGAATCGAATCAGTGAACTAATTGGTGAAGATGCATCTAAAGGAACAGCCTTAATGGCATCCATCATTCACGCAAATCGTGAGGAGGATGCAAAGGAATGGAAGGCTGAACTCGAACAGCTCTATCCAAATGTAGATTTCTCCATCAGCTATTTTGGCCCGGTCATTGCCACTCACTTAGGTGAAGGTGCGATGGGCTTAACCTGGACAATAAAGTAAGTGAATAGGGCTGTCTGTTATCAGACAGCCTATAAAAAGGAGTGAAGAAATGACTCAGCCATTCTCACAAGAACTTCAAACCTTTCTCTCAGGACGTAAACTCCTCTTAACTGAAATTCCCTTTCCGAAAGCACTTATCCAAAAACATCTCGACAATAAATTCATTGCCTCTCTACCAGGAATTACCCAAAATAACAAATTTCAATGTGAACGTTGCGGAAACACGTTTCCATATCTTTTTGCGCAATTCCCATGTGCGAATTGCCAAACAAACTGTACTTATTGTCGGAATTGCCTCATAATGGGACGAGTCTCCACTTGTACACCTCTTTACCATTGGATTGGTCCCCCACCAGAAATGGACCTAACAGAATCCACTTTAGAGTGGAGTGGTACCCTATCCCATGGACAACAAACGGCGTCTAAGCGTGTCATTGAAGCGGTTCATACAAGATCTGAGCTTTTGGTTTGGGCGGTATGTGGAGCAGGAAAAACAGAAGTACTTTTCGAAGGCATCAATGAAGCGTTAAAGCAAAAACAGCGGGTATGCATCGCAACTCCAAGGACAGATGTTGTCCTAGAGCTCGCACCTAGACTACAAAAGGTATTTCCCACTATCCAAGTTGTGGCCCTTTATGGTGGGAGTGAGGATCGAAACCAATTTTCTCCACTGACAATCTCCACCACCCATCAATTATTTCGATTCTACCATGGATTTGATCTCATGATTGTCGATGAAGTTGACGCCTTTCCATATTCCTATGATCATACCCTGCAATGGGCAGTGCAAAAAGCTGCAAAAAATAATGCGACAAAAGTCTACTTATCAGCAACTCCAAACCAAATATGGCAACAGGAATGCCTCTCTGGAAAACGTCCCTATGTCACCATCCCCGCAAGATTCCATCGTCAACCATTGCCAATACCTGAATTTGCTTGGTGTGGCAATTGGAAAAAGTCCTTTGAAAAAGGGAAACTTCCTCCGAAAATTGAGAAGTGGATCAAAGCAAGATTGCAAGCAAATAAGCAAGCATTAATCTTTCTTCCAAACATCAAATTAATGGAAAAAATAGCCCCACTTTTTCAACAATTACATTCAAACATAGAAACGGTTCATGCTGAGGATCCCAATCGTAAGGAAAAAGTAGAAAGAATGCGGAAGAAAGAAACCCCTGCTCTACTCACTACGACGATTCTGGAGCGTGGTGTCACCTTTCCAAACATTGATGTCGCGATAGTAGGAGCGGAGGATGGAATCTTTACCGAAGAAGCCCTCGTCCAAATTTCCGGCCGTGTTGGTAGAAGCGCCCAATATCCAAAGGGAACAATTACTTTTTTTCACCATGGTAAGACAATGGCAATGAATAGAGCATACAGCCATATCGTTCAGATGAATAAAGAAGCAAGAGGAAGGGGATTGATTGATGCATGATTATTGTTTGATTTGCCATATACCAATCGCATTTGAACCGAAATGGACTACACTTTTCCTACCGCAGCCTCCCAAATATTTATGTAATGACTGTGAAAATAAGCTTATTCCAATCAAACAACCAATCTGTCATATCTGTGGTCGCCCAATGGAAAAACTCCCAAAGGAATATATTGTAGAAGAAACCCTCTGCCTCGATTGCCAACGATGGGAAGAAGATCAGAAATGGAAAGGAGTGCTTGATAAAAATATTTCTTTGTATGAGTACGATGATTTTCTTAAGGACATCATCGCACGCTTCAAATTCCGAGGCGATTATATTCTTAGCAGAATTTTTTCCCAAAAAATAAATGAGATCTTAAAGACTCTCGATTATAGTGCCATCGTCCCCATCCCGCTTAGTCAAGAAAGATTAAAGGAAAGAGGCTTCAATCAAGCAGCAGCACTCGCTAATGAAGCAGAATTACAGGTAATGGATATTCTACATCGCACCCATACCGAAAAACAATCAAAAAAATCACGACAAGAACGGATACAGCTTCATCAAATTTTTACAGTAAGTAACCCTTCAGCAATTATGAACCGATCCATTATCCTGATTGATGATATATACACAACAGGGTCAACTCTCAGACATGCGGCGAAGGAACTGAAAGAAGCAGGTGCAAATTCTGTAACAGCTCTTACGGTAGCACGTGGATAAAAAAGTAAATTAGGTTTAACAAATTTATCAATACATCCGATATAATAGAGGTACAAGTATACATTAGGAGGATGACCCTGATGCCTGAACTAGAAAACTGTCCGAAATGCGGAAATCTCTATTTAAAAAACAATATACGTGATGTATGTGGATCATGCTATAAAGAAGAAGAAAAACTTTATGATATCGTCTATAAATTTTTACGAAAACGGGAAAATCGTTCTGCTACAACAGAAACAGTTGTTGAAGAAACAGGTGTAGAGGAGGAGTTACTCTACAAATGGGTACGAAAAGGACGCTTACAGCTTGCCCAATTTCCTAACCTCGGCTACCCATGTAGTAAATGTGGCACTTTAATTAGAACTGGCAAGCTCTGTTCAAGCTGTGCAGGCAAAATAAAAAATGACCTTGAAGTACTTGATAAAGAAGAAAAGCGCAAAGAGGAAATAAGAAATCGGACCTATTATAGTCAAAATTAATAGGTGAAGCGAAAGTCCTATCAATTGGATCCAAACCTATCGTTTGGATTTTTTTTAATAGGAGAGTTTTTAAAGTTTAAGAGGTCCTGATCTGTCTAGTGCAAAACGTATTGATACGCATTAACCCTGCAGTAATCGGGCTGTGCTTTTTCTCTCGTGAAGCCTAAGAAGTAGAATCAAGCTTGTCAAATTCCACTCATACATGCCCTATTGAACAAGTACTTATTCTTTTTCTAATTATTGGGCAAAATCTACTATAAAAGTTTTTCCATTTTATCCGATATAATAAATATACAAGGGATACGTTCGAACGAAAGGGGCGTAAAAATTATGAAAATCAACAATTACGGTACACACGGAATTAATCCATATAAAAAACAAATGAATAAATTTGAACAAGCGAATAAGAGCGGAAAACAAACAGATAAAGTGGAAATATCTTCGAATGCGAAGGATATGCAAACTTCTACTATTGAACAGGCTCGTCGTGCAAAAGTCGAACAATTAAAAATCGAAGTACAAAATGGTCAATATAAAGTCAACCCAGAGCTAATAGCTAAAGGTATCAAAAACTTTTATCAAGGAAAATAGAAAGGAGGGTTCTCCATGTCCACTTCCACTGAAACGCTTATCGAGGCTTTAGAAAAACTATACCAACTTCATGAAAAACTTTATGAACTCTCCGAAACAAAAACAGAAATCATCAAAAAAGGGGATATGGAAGGCCTCCAAAAAATGCTCAAGGACGAACAAACCTTTGTTGCAGCCATTAATACGATGGAAAGACAACGGCAAGAGGCTGCTAAACAACTATTAGGCAAATCCGAAGCAACAGAAATCACCCTAACCAACTGCATAGAAGCAGTAACAGGGAATGACAAGAAAATACTTAATGAACTGAAAGAGAAGATTTGGTCAGTAGTCAATAAATTAAAAGATCGCAATGAATTAAATCAACTACTGATTCATCAAAGCCTTCAATTTGTCAATATGACAATCGATATGATCCAACCCCGACCTGAGTCAATGAACTACGGCAGACCGGATCAAAAAAAGATGAAAAAACAAACAGTATCAACCTTTAATTCAAAAGCATAACATGCTTGCTAATCAAACGGAGGTAACACAATGTTTTCTACATTTCATGGATTAGAAACAGCCAAACGCGGCATGAACACCCAACAATCCGCACTATATGTAACAGGGCAAAATATTTCGAATGCGAATACTTTAGGTTATTCCAGACAACGTGTTAATTTTGAAGCTACAAAGGCATTTCCAACACCTGCAATGAATCGCCCAGATATACCTGGGCAAATGGGAACAGGTGTACAAGCAGGCTCCATCCAACGAATTCGAGAATCTTTCTTAGATATTCAATATCGTGGGGAGAACAATAGATTAGGTTATTGGAACTCAAAAGCGGAATCACTTGCTAAATTAGAGGATATTATGAATGAACCGTCTGACTACGGCCTTGCCGCAACTTTAAGTCAATTTTGGCAATCCTTACATGACTTAAGTACAAATCCGGAGAATGATGGGACACGTTCAGTTGTCTTGCAGCGTGGTGAATCAGTTGCCGAAACTTTTCAATATTTAAGTGAATCGATTTCAGGTAATAAGAAGGATTTAGGGAATGAAGTGGGGGCTACGATTAAGAATATTAACTCCATTCTTAAAAGAATTAGTGATGTGAATAAGCAAATCTCAGATGTAGAACCACATGGATATCTTCCAAATGATTTGTATGATGAAAGAGACCGTTTAGTAGATGAATTATCTGCATTTTTCGATGTTAAAGTTGAAGCAAAACAAAGCGGTGGGAAGCCTTCACCAATTGCTGAAGGAATCTATGATATAAAAATTACGAATCCCAATGGCCAAGAGGTTTATATTGTTCAAGGTTCGAACTATAGTCCAGTAGAAATCTCTGGAGGTACCGACAGTGATGGCGATGGTATATTGGACCAGCCACCGAATACTGGTTTTATTACTTCTATTTCCTTTGCTGGAACAAAAGTAGACTTTGCAAACGATAAAGGTGAAATAGGTCTGTCCCAAGGAAAATTAAGAGCCCTTATAGAAAACTACGGATATCAATATGACACGGTTGATAAAAATAATAATCCAATAACAGTAGAAAAAGGGATCTATCCGGAAATGCAAGACCAATTAGATAAACTTGCTTTTACGTTTGGCACACTTTTTAACGAGGTCCATACAAAGGGATATGATTTAAATGGAAAGCAAGGTGAAAATTTCTTTCTTTTTGATAATATGACAGATTATAAGGGTGCAGCAAAAACAATAAAAGTTAATAGCAAAATTACAAACGACATGATTGCTGCAGCTTCAGCATTAGGGAATAATGGAAATGTCGAGGCTGGAAATGGTATGAATGCCCTTAATCTTGCGAATGTTCAAGGATATAATCTATTGGATGGAACAGTTATTCAATTGCATGGTTTTACAAATCCTGTAGAAATAAAAATTGGTGCATCCATTGGTGGGGTGGACCTTCCATTTACAACAGGAACAGTAACATCAAACTATCAATCTATTATCGGGAAACTTGGAGTCGAAGCTCAACAAGCAAATAAATTAACCGCAAATACTGCGACACTAACTCAATCAATAGAAGAAAAACGGCAATCAGTTAGTTCAGTATCCATTGATGAAGAATTCATTAATATGATTAAATTCCAACAAGCATATAATGCATCAGCACGGAACATTACAATTGTTGATGAAATGTTAGATAAAATTATTAATGGCATGGGTCTTGGTGGAAGATAGGAGCGTGAAATAGTATGCGTGTAACTCAATCAATGTTATCTAACAATTTTTTAAATAATATGGGTAAATCTTATGAAAAAATGGGAAAAATAACGGAACAAATGTATACACAGAAAAAAATAACTCGTCCTTCGGATGATCCAGTTGTTGCGATGAAAGGTGTATTCTACCGTACAAATTTAAAAGAGGTAGAGCAGTTTAAAAGAAACTTTACAGAAGCACATAATTGGATTGACAACACCGATGCTGCCCTCGATCAAGCGACCAAGGTTATGCAGAGAATTCGAGATTTAACCCTACAAGCAGCAAATGGTACATTAGATGGTGCTGAAAGGAATGCCGTAGGAAAAGAAGTGGAGCAATTACGTGATCAATTGGCGGAAATTGGTAATACAAAAGTTGGAGATAAATTTTTATTTAATGGAACTGATACAACGAATGCGCCAGTTGTAGATGTTACAACGATTCCAGCAGATGTATCGCAAAATACAAATCCAGTGAAATTAGAGTTATCAAAAGGCTCTTATATACAGGTGAATACAGAAAATCCTTTAACATCGGATATATTTGATCAATTGAATCAATTAATTGATAAATTGGATCCAAATAATACAAATCCGAATTTTGATTCAGATTTAGGCAATCTTGATGCCGGAATAAATAAAATTTTAAACGCTCGGTCGACATTAGGAGCACGCAGCAATCGTATCGAATTAATGGAAGACCGTATTGATCAACAAGGTATTAATGCAACATCCATGATGTCAAAAAATGAAGATGCTGATATGGAGAAAGTAATTACTGATTTAGTAACCCAAGAGGCAGTTCAACGCGCATCATTGGGAATGGGAGCAAGAATTATACAACCAACTTTATTAGACTTTTTACGTTAAAGAGCTATTCATTCATGGATAGCTTTTTTCTCTAGGAGGAAAAAATAATGAACTTTCCACAAATAAGATTACAATCACAAAATGCTTTAATTGAGATGACAACAACACTTAGTAAACAATCGATTGAGCAGCCATCCGCCGTTTTAGATTTACAACAGCCAAAAGCTGAGTTAACAATCAATAGAACACCATCAATGCTGTCAATTGACCAATCTGAGGCAAGAGCGGATGTCGATTTGAAATCAATTCGAAAAAGAGTAGAGGAATTTGCCAGAAACGGATATCAAGATTGGTTGAATGGATTAGCAAGAAAGGCCCAAGATGGGAATGAATTAATGAGAATTGAAAAACACGGAAATGCTATTGCTAATATTTCAAAGAGGAATAGTGAAAGACCCACATATGATTTTAATATAGGATTTGTTCCTAAGGCGGGTAGTGTGAAAATAGACTTTGAACCTGGAAAAGTTGATATCGAATGGAAAACACATAAGCCAATTAACCAAACACGCGCCCAAAAGCCGATTATAGATTATCAGCCGGGGAATGTTATAATCGGGATGAAACAATATCAAAGCTTGAAGATTGACTTTGTAAATTTGAAATATGTAGGATTTAATTTTGAGCAAGAAATTTAGGGGTGATCCAATGAAAATACATACAAGATATCACGGACAAATAGATATTTCAGAGCAGGAAATCTTATACTTTCAGAATGGAATACCTGGTTTTCCTGATGAAGAACAATTTATCATATTAGCATTACCAAACCAGGACCTTTTTTCAGTGTTGCAATCGATTGGTACAGCTGATTTAGCGTTTATCATAACAAATCCATTCTATTTCATCGATAACTATCAATTCAAATTGGATCAGGCTACGATTGATCAGCTAGAAATAGAAACTGATGTAGGAATTAGCGTGCTTGGGATTGTCACAGTACATGAACCATTTGAAAAAACAACCGCTAATTTGCAAGCACCCATCGTGATTAATACAAAAAACAATTTAGCCAAACAGGTCATCTTAAATGATTCAATATACAAAATTAAACACCCACTTTTCGGGCAGTCGGTAAAGGGGTGAAAAAATGTTAGTCTTAACAAGAAAAAAGGGCGAAATCATTCAGATTGGGAATGATATTGAAATTACAATTACGAATATTATTGGAGACCAAGTGAAAATAGGTATTTCCGCACCAAAAAATATAGAAATTCACCGAAAAGAAATTTATTTAGAAATTCAGGACGAAAATGCCAATGCATCAAAAAATATCTCTCATTTAATCGATCTCCTAGCAAATGCAAAAAAAGATTAATTTTTTTTTCGAGAACTATTAAACCTTTGCAAATCCCGTCGATATAAATAATGTAAGCGAGAAGTAAAAGGTCGGCCGACTTTTACTTCTTTCTAAAATCAAATTAAGTTCACAAGGATGTGAACTTCAAATTCAAGGAGGAAAATAAAATGATTATCAATCATAATATTGCAGCTTTAAATACTCATCGTCAATTAACTGGTGCTACAAATGCACAAGCGAAATCAATGGAAAAGTTATCATCCGGTCTTCGTATCAACCGTGCCGGTGATGATGCAGCTGGTCTTGCAATTTCTGAAAAAATGCGTGGACAAATTCGCGGTTTAGACCAAGCATCTCGTAATGCTCAAGATGGTATCTCTTTAATTCAAACTGCTGAAGGTGCATTAAACGAGACTCATTCTATTCTACAACGTATGCGTGAACTTTCTGTACAAGGTGCAAATGATACAAATACTGCTGAGGATCGTACAGCGATTCAAGAAGAATTTGATGCACTTGTTAATGAAATTGATCGTATTAGTACTACTACAGAATTTAATACACAAAAGCTTTTAAGTGGTGGAATTACTGGTACAGTATTCCAAATCGGTGCTAATAGTGGACAAACACTTACAATTGCTATTGCTGATATGGGTGCTGGTAATCTTGGTGTAGATGCATTGACTGTTAATAATAATGCTAACTCTAATGCTGCAATTGTTGCAATAGATTCAGCTATCAGCTCTGTATCTACACAACGTTCTAAACTTGGTGCATTACAAAACCGTTTAGAACATACAATTAACAACTTAGGAACTTCTTCTGAAAACCTTTCTGCTGCTGAATCTCGTATTAGAGATGTTGATATGGCAAAAGAAATGATGGAGCAAACGAAAAACTCTATTCTTTCTCAAGCTGCACAAGCAATGTTAGCACAAGCAAATCAACAACCTCAAGGGGTATTACAATTACTTCGTTAATTGGATATAATAAAGAATAGATAGCCAAATGGCTATCTATTCTTATATTAGGAGGCAATTATGTTATATATCAATGGCAAATTATTAACTGGGGATAAAAATCAACAAAATAGGGTTGATCTAGTTAATCAGTATTTATCAGAAAATGATGAAGTGATTATTGATAAAAACGGCAACTATTTAAATAATTATGAAATTACCCAAGTACTTTTAGAAGAAGTTGTGAATATAAAAACAGTAAAATCTTCTAGCTTAGCAGTTAATTTCATCTCGGACTTAGAGAAGTATGTGAATAAAGTGGAAAATTATATTGAAGATGTAAGGGAAAAGGAAGAATATCATTCATTGAGTGTGAATTTTGTCGATACAATGGAATCGTTTATAGAAATTTCAAAGATTCAAAAATATTATCATGTTTCGATTGTTAATGAAAAGTTTTTTGACATGTTACTAGCTAAAGCTGAGGAACGGATGAAAGAAGGAAATCTAGAATATCTACTCGATTTATTAGAATATGAAGTTTTACCAAAGTTAGAAGAATTATTAGCTGCAATTAAAGAGGAGAATAGTAATGGATTACCATATCATTAAAGGTATTGCAGATGATTCTACAGAAGTTTATATATTTGAAAATGAACTTGCAAAGGTACCCCTTAATTCTCTCTATTCACCTGAAAGGGAAGCAGAACGGTTTATTAAGAAAATCGAGCAAAATGGTGGGGTTTTAATTATTATAGGTTTAGGTAACGGAATACTTTTGGAAAAAATAGTAAATAATGCAATTGATGAAAAGTTTGCGGCAATTATATTTATTGAGCCATTAAAAGACGTTATGATTAATAATGATCATATATCTTTAATTAAACAACACAAAAATATTGCTTATTATAGTATCAATACGTTTACTCCAATTAACTTTGCGACTATTATTGGTAAGTTCGGTTCAATTCCATTTTCTATTAAATTACATCCTAATTACGAAAAAATTGACTCGACGCTAACAAAAAAACTTATAGCTGAAATAAAAGAAGGAATAGAAGCAAGACAAATTATTAATAATACTGAAATGAGGTTTGCTTTAGACTGGGTAATTGAGCCATTATTAAATATTCAATTTATAAATAGTAGTATAAATATTAAACAATTAAAGAATAAATTTAAGGGTGAAAGGGCAATATTAGTTGCCGCTGGACCTTCATTAGAGAATAATCTTAATACTATAGAAAAATTAAGAAAATCGGCTTATATCTTCTCAGTTGGATCCGCTTTGCGTGTTTTAATTGATTCAAATATTGAACCGGACTTCGTAACAACTATTGATTCAAGTGATGTGAATTTTTATACACATTTTAAAGACGTAAATTATAATGGAATCGTTATTTTCGAAACTAGGTCTAATTCCAATATCCAAAAGAACCATAATGGCACATTAATTGTAACTACGGCTGAGAATGATTTTGTCACAAAGCAATATTCTTCAGATTTATACACGTTCAAACCTTCCCCTTCTGTTGCTGTGTTCACACTACAGGTTATTGAATATTTAGGTTTCTCAGAAGTCTTTTTAATAGGCCAGGATTTATCCCTTATAAATGGTGATTATTATGCCTCAGGAGTTAAAATGCATGAAGGAGCTTTAAATCAGGAAGTGGAGTTATTCGTGGAGAGCAATCAAGGGAATCCAGTTGGAACTACCCGGTCATTAAAAATCTTTTTAGATACATTTGAGGGTTTGATTAAAACATTTAAGAATGGTATGAAGATATACAATCTTTCTGAGTATGGAGCAAAAATACAGGGAAGTACTTTCTTATCACCAAAATTAATTGGAGACCTTCCCCCACGTCATGAAATAACAATTAATGATAATAAAATTAGTACTGAGACTGATGGAAAATCATTTATTCATCTCCTTTTAGAAAATATGAATAAAATAAAGTTAGAACTAAAAATAGCTGAAAAGCAAATAAATAATCTTCATAGGAGTGGCGTGATTTCCAAAGAAGATATGAAATTAGTAACGAAAAAATTTAAGAAATTAGCAAGCAATAAAATTTTGAATGAAATTATCATGTCTAATTTAACATTTGTTTTTAATCAAGTTAGCAATAAATTTAAATTTTTTAATCATGAAGAAAATTATACGAGTGAAAATTTAATGCTTCTCACGAAAGAATTATTAAATTTTTATCATATCGTTATAAAATATATTGAAGAGGTCTTGCAAGATGATAGAATTGCATCACTGGTAAATAAACCTAAATAATGACACTCTAAAAAATGTTGATAGAAATAAATACGATCTTAGAAATATAAAAACCTTAGCCTAATCAGTGAACTGACCCGTTAAAATGAGACTTAGAAAAAACACCTATGCTGCCTGTCCCCTGTATTCCAGTGGGGACAGGTAGTTTAATTTTGCCTGAATTCGTACATGATTATATCGATACATGTATTGATTTACAATTTGTACTACTTTAGAATTGGATATAGATGCTCTACTTTGAGCGTTGAATCCTTCCGACTTTAGCGAGGAGTGAAAGGATTCAATGACGGCATTATCATGGCAGTTTCCTTTTCGAGACATGCTTGTGGTAATGCCTTTTTCTTTGGCCAAATTCTGATATGCATGTGAAGTATAGACAGATCCCTGGTCGCTATGAAGAAGTAACCCTACTGGTTTACGTAATTCTACAGCTTCCCTCAATGTGTCTAATACTAGGTTAATATCTTGGCTCGTACCTATTTTGTAAGCCACTATTTCGTTGTTATATAAGTCCATAATCGTTGATAAATATAACATAGTCGAGCCATAAGGTAAGTAGGTAATGTCGGTTACCCATTTTTCATTTAATCGGCTTGCTTTAAAATTACGATTGAGAGTGTTCGGCACAATAATATTACTCTCACCACAAATGTACTTTTGTCGCTTCTTCTTAACTTGACACTGAATCTCAAACTTTTGCATAATTTTTTGTACAGTTTTGCGGTTTACATTTATCCCATACTTTCTGTTTAAGATGGATTTAATTTTACGATGACCATAGTGATAGAAGTTTTTCTTACACAGCTTGATTACTAGCTCTTCTAATGAAGTTAGCTCAACTTTTTTATACTTCTTTTTCCAACGGTAATATGTTGACTTAGGTATGCCTAATACTCCAAGAATATCAATTATTTTAAAAGTGGCTGAGAGTTCTTCTACAACTTGGACAATGACTCGTGGCTCCAACTCCTTTCGATCTCCTGGTACTTTTTTATAATTGCCAATTGAGCCTCTAGCTGTTTATTCTTTAGTTTTAATTCTTCTAGCTCACTCATTTCCTCCGATTCTTTACCGTAGGAATATTGTTTTCCAACTTGTTGCGAAAATCGATAGGTTTGGCCTGTTTTGTACCATCGCATCCATGTTTTAATTTGAGTCTTATTTTTTATCCCCAGTTGTTCCATTATTTCTTTGTTTGTCATTCCAGCTTGTTTCATTTTAATTACTTCCCATTTTACTTCTTCTGCGTAATGTACTCTTGTGCCCATAGAAAAACACCCTCCTAAGAATCATATTGTATTAATACGATTCAGGGGGTGTTTTTTCCTTGTCTCATTTATTTGGGTCTCTCCATCAGATGGACTAAGGTTTTTTATTATTGGTTATTAAATAAGTTTAAACAATTAATAATAAGTATATTGTATAGAAGAAGTACCACCATTAAGTTCCGCAATTATATCTACAGTTTTTGCTGTATTTATTGATGGCATTTTTATTCTAATTCGAGTTGGCGCTAAATAGGTGACAGGAACATCAATTCCATCGACAGAAACTTTCATAGATGGATTGAAATTTGTTCCGTATACTGTAACCAAGTTACCACCTTTTAAAGGTCCACTATTAGCAGAAAGACTAGTTATCGTTGCTACTAAACCTTCATAAGTATAGCCATTGTTTAAAGTAAATTCTTGACCATCGGCATTCATTACTTTTACATTGACAATCCCAATGCTATTTGAAGGTGTTTCAACAATGATTTCGGAACTAGATACAAACTTTTTAACAATTCCTAATCTATCACCGAAATATACCTTTGTATACTGTGTGAAATTCTGACCCTTAATTGTTACTAATTCCTTTCCGTTAACAGATCCTGTAGAGGCAGATATTTCAGTTATTACAGGAGCCGGATCGGGAATCGGTTCTGTATATGTAAAACCATTAGCAAGTGTAGATGATTGATTATCTGGGTTTGTTAATGTAACATCAACTGTACCAGCTACAGCGCTTTTAGGAACCTTAACTCGTATTTTACTAGTTGTAACAAAATCAATAGGAACTTCTATATTACCAAAACTAACTTTTGCTGAAGGAGCTATATTGTTTCCGAAAATATAGATGGTCTTTTCTTCATTAATTAATATTTCATTTAAGCTTAATGAAGTTATTTCTGGAGCAGGTGCTGGCGGTGGTGCCTTGTATTCAAAAATATTATTAAGTTCGGATGTCGTTCCATCAGGGTTCTCCACTTTAATAGTAACGAAACCTGCTGTATCTCCCTCCGGAACAATAACCCTGATTTTACTTGAGTTTGCAAAATAATTCACAGTTGCTTCCTTATCACCAAAATAAACCTTTACTGCACGATTGAAGTTTTCACCTAATAAATATACTTGCTTTCCGCCTTTTAAGAGATCGGATGAATCACTTAGACTTGTTAGCTTCACAGCTGGTGGAGTTGGTGGTTCTAGATATTCATAGCTTTCAACTAACTGTGCTGATGTTCCATCAGGGTTTTCCACCTTTACATTTACCTTTCCGAATGTAGTAGATGATGGAATGACAACATATAACTTGCTAACTGTACTGTATGTCGTAGCTGCTAATTGATCATTAATATATACTTTTGATCCAGGTAGGAAGTTCGTACCAATAACTGTTGCCTTATTACCACCTTCAATTGGTCCATTATTTGGAGTTATTTGCGTAATAGTTGGATACGCATAATAAAGAAAATCATTGGTAGCAAATTGCCCATCAGGATTTTGGACTTTTATTTGAGTTGTACCTTGAGCCCCCGGTGGTGTAACAACTTTGATTTCCTTATCAGTAATTGATTGAACGGTAGCTTCAGTGTTACCAAAGAATACTTTCGAATCTTGTCTAAATTTATCACCGTGAATAGTGACTTCCTCGCCGCCAGCTGTAAGACCTTTATTTGGTTCAACAGATGTAATAACTGGTTTTGGATAATTCACTGTTACTGTAGGATTGGTTACAATATTATTATAGTGATTCTTATCAAAATCACTATATTCAATAGCGGTGTTTCCGATAGAATATTTCCCTAATGCTGTAGATTTTTTTACTCTAACTTTATATTTCAAAGTTAGCGCATCACTTTTTAATTCTTTAATATTCCATGTTAATGTGTTGCCATTTACAGTTGGCTGGGGAATATTTTCATTATAACTTTGTCCAACAAATTCAAATTCTGGTGCTAAAGTGTCTGTGATTTTTACATCATATGCACTTGCTACACCAATTTCTTCAGCGATTTTCTTATAAATTTCAGGAATCCCAACGGATCCTAATACAAAATGGTGGTGAGCTGCAGAAGTTGCCATTTCCTTTAATAGTGCATTTGGTGCACTTTTATCAGGGTCTTCATTTTTGTCTAGGACAGCAATTGAATAGAAGTTGATCCCTGCATTTTTGGCAGCGGTTGCACTTTGTTTGGCAGCATTATAATCATTAGCGGCCCCATCCGTTAAGATAATAATGGTTGGTTGTACATCAGGTCTATGATTTGCTAATAGTGATGTTGCTAAATTTACAGCACCACTTGTATTTGTTGACCCGGCAAGTTTTATATTACCAATATAGGACTTTAAGCTACTGGCATCTGTAGAAAGTGGCATCGATTGTGCAGTATCACTGAAATCAACAATACCTACTCGGTGAACATTTAAATCGATAATATCGATAAAACTTTGTGCAGCTGTTTTTGCCGCTTCTAGACGATTATCAGATGACATACTTCCGGATTTATCAATAATAAGAATAATATCATTTGGTCTAATATTTGTTGTCTGCTGCGGCGTGCCTTTTATATTTAATGTAACCTCAGCTTCATCATCAGATGAAAGTTTAGATAAATCAATACTCTTTGTTGCTTCTACCAAATTAGTAGATCTTGTTGCTGCAGAAGAATGTATCGGTGTTAGTCCGCTAATAATTAAAAGGCAAATTACTGAGACTAACAATGATTTAAACAGCCTCTTCTTCATAATATTTCCTCCTTTGAATAATTTTATAAATCTAGTAATATTATAATAGTAGAATAAAAGAATTACCAGTCTATTTATAGGAAAAAAATACTATATCTTTTTTATAAAAAGACGATATATATAATGACATGGATGATAAAATAGAGAAATAGAAGGAAGTTTTAAGAATGGATAAGGAGAAAAAGTCATGAGTAGTAATAAAGTATTAGTGACTGGGGCTGATGGATTCATTGGTTCCCATCTTACAGAGGAGCTAGTTAAAAAGGGATATTCCGTAAAAGCATTTGTTTATTATAATTCTTTTAATTCCTACGGCTGGTTAGATACTATATCAGAAAAGGTAAAAAAAGAAATCGAATTTTTTTCAGGAGATATTAGAGATCCTTTTGGTGTGAAAGAGGCAATGATAGGCTGTGACCGTGTTTTACACTTAGCTTCACTAATTGCAATTCCCTATTCCTATCATTCTCCAGCTACATATATAGATACAAATATTAAAGGAACTTTGAATGTATTACAAGCTGCTAGGGAATTGAATATTGCCAAAGTTGTACACACTTCAACAAGTGAGGTTTATGGCACCGCTTTATATGTTCCCATTGATGAAAATCATCCATTGCAAGGGCAATCCCCGTATTCTGCATCAAAAATTGGCGCTGATCAACTTGCATTATCTTTCTACCGTTCATTTGAAACACCAGTTGCAATTGCACGTCCATTTAATACTTATGGTCCGAGACAATCGGCTAGAGCGGTTATACCGACGATTATAGCGCAATTAGCATCGGGAACAAGAAATATTCAATTGGGTTCGATTCATCCAACAAGAGATTTTAACTATATTAAGGACACAGTAGATGGTTTCATTGCTGTTATGAATCATGGGAATTCCATAGGTGAAGTGATTAACTTAGGAAGTAATTATGAAATCTCAATTGGTGAAACAGCGAATTTGATTGCGGAAGTCATGGGTGTGAAAATAGAAATAAAAACAGATGACCAACGTTTACGTCCGGAAAAAAGTGAGGTAGAACGTCTCTGGGCTGAAAATAAAAAAGCAAAGCAATTACTCTCTTGGGAACCTAAGTATAGAGGGAAAGAGGGTTTAAGGCGTGGTCTTCGGGAAACGATTGACTGGTTTATGGATAAAAGAAATCTAGCTTCGTATAAGGCAGATGAATACAATATATGAAAATTCAGGTAGAAATATTAGCTCAAAAAATTAAAAAACTGAATATGACAAAAGATTTTATTCCTTTGCACGAGCCGACACTTAATGGAAGAGAAAAGGATTTCGTTATAGACTGCATTGAAACGGGGTGGGTTTCTTCTGTTGGGAAATATGTGAATGATTTTGAAAATTCATTGGCCGCGTATACAGGGGTAAAGAGAGCTGTGGCTGTTGTTAATGGAACAGCAGCACTCCATATCGCTTTAAAAATTGTCGGTGTTGAACCGATGGATGAGGTACTTATCCCATCTTTAACTTTCATAGCAACAGGAAATGCTGTAGCTTATTGCCAGGCTATACCTCATTTTGTGGATGTTTCATCACAAACACTTGGTGTTGATCCCGTGAAGCTTGAAGCTTATTTAAGAGATATATCAATTATAAAGAATGGAGCTTGCGTGAATAAAAACACAGGTAATCGAATAAGAGCAATTGTACCGATGCATACTTTTGGCCATCCAGTAAATATAGAACCTTTATTAGCGGTATGTGCAAAATATCAAATTATTGTTGTTGAAGATTCCGCTGAATCATTGGGCTCATACTATAAAGGAGTTCATACAGGAAATTTTGGAGTTGTTGCTGCTATGAGTTTTAATGGCAATAAGATTATTACTACTGGTGGCGGAGGGGCCATTCTAACTAATGATGAAGAATTGGCAAATTATGCAAAGCATTTAACGACAACAGCAAAGGTACCGCATCAATGGGAATTTGTACATGATGAAGTTGGCTATAATTATCGCATGCCAAATATAAATGCCGCTATAGGCTGTGCCCAGTTAGATCAATTATCTTTATTTATCAAAAATAAGCGCAAATTGGTCCATAAATATGAAAAAATAATTGAAGAAGTTAAAGGCATTAAACTTTTTAAGGAACCACCATTTGCAACAAGTAATTATTGGCTACAAACACTACTGATAGATGACCAAAAATATTCTTTAGATATGGTTTTAAGGACTTTAAATGAAAATGGAGTCATGGCAAGACCAGCATGGACCCCTCTACATAAATTAGAACCTTACAAAAAATGTCCTAAATCTGATTTATCTATGACTGAAAAATTAGTGAAACAGATTGTAAACATACCAAGTAGTCCATACTTAGGAGAGTAAAAAAGTGAAGAAAAGGAAAATTTGTGTTGTAACAGGAACAAGAGCTGAATATGGGTTGTTATATTGGTTAATGAAAGAAATACAAAAAGATCCCGAGTTAGAACTACAAATTATTGTAACTGGAATGCATTTATCTCCAGAGTTTGGTTTAACTTATAGGCAGATTGAAAGTGATGGTTTTATCATAAATAAAAAAGTTGAAATGTTGCTATCGTCAGATACATCGGTTTCTATTGTAAAATCCATGGGTTTAGGAATAATCGGTTTATCCGACGCAATTTCATCCTTAAAACCGGATATATTAATCATTTTGGGGGATCGCTTTGAAGCATTAGCAGCTGCTCAAACTGCACTAATTTTAAAAATACCAATTGCTCATTTACATGGTGGTGAAAAAACTTATGGTGCATATGATGATTCAATTAGACATGCTATTACTAAAATGAGTTATATTCACTTTGTATCGACTGAGGGGCATAGAAATAGGGTAATACGGCTTGGTGAACAACCTAATAGAGTGTTTAATGTAGGAGCTCCTGGTATCGAAAATATCATGAAATTAAAGCTTTTAAGTAAAGCAGAGTTAGAGGAATCATTAAATATGCACCTTAATAAACCAGTTTTTCTTATTACTTATCATCCAACGACTTTAAGCACTGATCCTTTAGAAGGTATTAATGAACTTCTGACTGTTTTAAACGAATTTGAGTGTGCAACAATGATATTTACAAAAGCAAATGCAGATAATGATGGAAGAAAAATCAACGAATTAATTAGTCATTTTGTAACTGAAAATCCTCGGAAAAGAAAAATATTTGATTCTTTAGGGCAGCTTCGATATTTAAGCCTTCTTAAATATGCGGATATAGTAATCGGAAATTCATCGAGTGGACTTTTGGAAGCACCATATTTGAATACCCCGACAGTTAATATAGGGGATCGGCAAAAAGGACGCGAAAGACCTCTATCAGTCATAGATTGTTTACCTAACATGAATCAAATCCGAAGTGCAATTAAGAAAGCTTTGAATTATCAAGTTAACAATGAAAATTCAATCAGAATATTTGGAGATGGAAATACTTCTGAGAAGATAACTAACATTTTAAAGCAGATAAATATTCAATCTACTATGAAGGAATTTTATGATGGAGATAGATAAAATGAATAAAACATTTATTATTGCGGAAGCAGGTGTTAATCATAATGGTTCATTGGAATGCGCATTTGAACTGATAGATGAAGCGGTAAAAGCTGGTGCGGATGCAATAAAATTTCAAACCTTTAAAACAGAAAAATTAGTAACTAAAACAGTTAAGCAGGCTGAATATCAAAAGAGGAACCTTGGTGGATCTTCTTCACAATATACAATGTTAAAAAAGCTAGAATTGTCTTATGATAACTTCGTCCAACTTAAAAGATATTGTGAAAAGACAAATATTATGTTCCTCTCTACACCATTCGATTCAGAAAGTGTAGATTTTTTAATTCAGGATTTGGGATTAAAGCTAATAAAGATCCCATCTGGTGAAATTACCAATGCTCCTTATTTATACAAAATTGCTAAGCAAGGTGTAAAAGTCATGGTTTCAACTGGAATGGCTACAATAAATGAGATTCATCATGCTCTAGCATTTTTGGCCTATGGCTATGCAAATATAGCAAATGTAACATTTGAAAAGGTAAAAGGGTTTTATCAAACTGCGGAGGCGAAATTACTTCTACAGAAAAATGTTCAATTACTTCATTGTACTACTGAATACCCAACTCCTTTTGAGGATATAAATTTAAATGCAATGGATCAAATGAGAGAGGTTTTTCAGCTTGAAGTTGGCTTATCCGATCATTCAGAAGGCATTTTAGTTCCTATTGCTGCCGCGGCAAAAGAATCGGTAACTATTGAAAAACATTTTACTCTCAATAAAACTTTACCTGGACCAGACCATAAAGCTTCATTGGAACCGTCTGAGTTAAGGGAAATGGTTTATTCCATTCGTTTAATTGAAAATGCCTTAGGACAAAAAGAAAAAGTTCCGACAAAAATAGAACTAAAAAATAAAGAAGTAGTAAGAAAGAGTTTAGTTGCGAATGTAGCTATAAAAAAAGGAGAGCAGTTTTCAATTGAAAACCTTACTGTAAAGCGTCCGGGAACAGGAATTTCACCTTACTATTATTGGGATTATTTGGGGCGAATTGCTAAGGAGGATTATACGGAAGATGAGGTTCTTACTAAATGATGGATAAACCAGTTATTATCATCGGTAATGGAGGACATGCAAAGGTAATAACCGATATTCTATTATTTCAAAATAGGGATATTATTGGTTTTACTGCTCCCCAAAAAGAATCCAATGCTTATCAAATAGCATACCTAGGAAAAGATGAGGCAATACTTCAATTTAAACCTGATGAGATTGAATTGATTAACGGAATAGGTTCAGTAAAAGATACCGAAAATAGAAAAAATATTTATTTGTACTTTAAGTCTTGTAATTATATTTTTTCATCGGTGGTGCATCCCTCGGCACTCATTGCAAATTCAGTTGAACTGGGAGAAGGGGTGCAAATAATGGCAGGTTCTGTTATTCAACCATTTGCAAAAATAGCCGATAATACTATTGTAAATACTTCTGTTAGTATCGATCATGACTGTCACATTGGAAAGCATTGTCACATAGCTCCAGGTTGCACATTTTCAGGTATGGTGTCAATCGGAGATTGTTCCCATATTGGAACGGGAACTACTATTATACAAAATATCAAAATAGGAAGTCATGTATTAATTGGTGCGGGGTCACTAGTTATCCACAATATTGGAAGTAATAAAAAAGCATTTGGAGCACCTGCTAAGGAAGTGTGAGGTTAATGGAAAAGTGGAGAAAAATATGCATTCCACCGAAAACAACGATTATTAGGACGATGGAAATTATTGATAAAACAACGTTGCAATTTGCAGTGGTAGTAGATAATGAAAATCATTTATTAGGGACTGTAACAGACGGGGATATACGTAGAGGAATTTTAAAAGGCCTATCTTTAGAGAGTCCTATTCATGAAGTAATGAATCCATATCCTATATATGCATATAAAGATGAACTTCCATCTCACTATAAGGATATGCTAAAGCAAAGCCATCTTAATCAATTACCAATCGTTGATAATGAGAAACGTGTCTGTTACATTCTATTTTCTGGTGAGATTAATGAAGTAGCGTCTAAAGAGAATTTGGTTGTGCTAATGGCCGGGGGTTTAGGAACAAGACTTCGACCATTAACTAATGATATGCCGAAACCTATGTTAAATATCGGAGATAAACCTATATTGGAAACGATTATTGAAAGCTTTAAAAGCTATGGTTTCAGCAATTTCATTATTACAGTGAATTATAAAAAAGAAATCATAAAAGAATATTTTAAAGATGGAAGTTATTTTGGTGTAAATATTTCTTATATTGATGAGGACAAGAGGCTAGGGACAGCAGGGGCATTATCATTAATGAAACATATACCCACTTTGCCGTTTTTTGTAATGAATGCGGATTTATTGACTAAAATGAATTACGAACAAATGCTATTCTTTCATAATGAAACAAATTCAATGGCAACAATGTGTGTAAGAGAATATGAATATCAAATTCCTTATGGGGTAATTAAAACGGAAAATCATAAGCTACTAGGAATAGAGGAAAAACCAATCAAAAAAAACTTTGTTAGTGCTGGAATATATTTATTGGATCCAAAAGCTATACAGTATATTCCGAAAAATACCTTTTTTGATATGCCTGATCTTTTCAACAAAATAATTAATGAAGAAAAATTGGCAACAGCTTTTCCATTAAGGGAATATTGGATGGATATTGGTAGACTTGATGATTATGAAAAGGCGAATAAAGAATTTAGTGGGGTGTTTTAATGATCGGAGACAAGTCAGTCTTGGCTATTATACCTGCGAGAGGAGGGTCAAAAGGGATTAAACGCAAAAATATTAAAGCTATTGCAGGAAAACCGCTGATTGCTTGGACAATTAAAGAAGCACAAAAATCCCAATATATTGACCGTATAATTCTATCTTCTGAGGATATGGAAATTATAAATGTTGCCAAATCATATGGATGCGAAGTCCCATTTACTCGCCCTATTGAACTAGCACAAGATGATACCCCGGGTGTTTTGCCAGTATTACATGCAATAAAGAAATTAAAAAAATACGACTATATTGTCCTGTTGCAGCCGACATCTCCATTAAGAAAAACAATTGATATTGATTACGCAATTGAATTGCTTTATAAAAAAAATGGAGTCTCTTGTGTATCTGTGACGGAAACGGATAACAGTCCTTATTGGATGTATTATATTGATCAAGAACATAATATGAAATCTATTATTACTGATGGGGATATTCCTATGAGAAGACAGGCAGCTCCGAAAGTATTTTCTTTAAATGGGGCCATTTATGTCTCGGATAGTGATTATTTAATGAAAACGAAAAGTTTAATAACTGATGAAACATTAGCATATATTATGCCATACGAAAGGTCTATCGATATAGATACGGAAATGGACTTTTTATTATGTGACTTACTTTTAACACGATTACAAAATGAATAGTAAAATTGATGAAAGGGCCCTCAGAAATGATATGTACCCCAAAAGTTAGACCTATCAAATCCAACTTTTGGGGTCTTTTTTATAACTTAATAAAAGTGGAAAAGTTTTATTAAATAGGATTAACGAATTTACTATTAAAAGAAAAAAAAAGAAGCCGATATAAATAGTGGACAAATATAAATGTATAGACAACAAAGTATGAAACTTATACACAATTATTATTAATGTGTTAATTAATAAAAATACATATTTTTAAGTTTTGATCCAAAAGAAGGAGTGGATACTATTGGTTAGAATTTCTGGTTTAGCGAGTGGAATGGATATTGATTCCATTGTAAAAGATTTAATGAAGGCTGAAAGTTTGCCTTTAAACAAAATGAAACAGCAAAAACAAATTTTGGAATGGAAACGTGATGGATATCGTGCAATAAATACATTATTTTTGGATTTTCGTAAATCTTTAACCAACATGAAATTATCCTCACAATATCGTGTAAGAAATGCAGTATCAACAAATAATGATTTATTAAGTGCTACCGCTTCAAGTGCAGCATCAATGGCATCAAATACGATTTCCAATGTTAGGCAATTAGCAACTGCCGCTAGCAAAGTAAATGCAGGTACCATTGCTGGTTCATCCTCTAGCAAAATTGATATTAATAAGAGTATGTACGATCAGCAAAATCTTTTTTCAAATTGGGATAGTTCTAGTTGGAAAGAAGGTTCTGTTGAATCAGCGAGGATTACAATTCAAAACCCCTCTAATATTAGTATTCCATTGAATGGGGCAACTTCAATGGACACTGATCCTTCTACTATTAATATTAAAGTAAATGGTACGTCCTATAAAGTAGTCTCGGGAACACCTCAAAATGTAAATGAAGTTTCAGTAGATTCAACGGGGAAGCTTACATTCCATTCATCAGATACAAAGATTAAATCAGGGGCTTCAATTCAAGTTGATTATATAGCAGATTCAAAAACTGAAAAAACCACTTTGAAAAAAGATGCTAAGGGATGGCAATTAAGTAAGAAAAATATTGCATCTGTTGATTCCATCAAAATTGGCAGTGACTCCTATACATTAGGCACTAATACCACAGGAAAAACATACGAACTAACCGGTTCTGCTGGGACAATCGGAACGATCGATTTAGAGACAGGGAAAATTTCATTTTCGGATCCCAATTTTATTAAGGGGGATACTGATATAGAGGTGAAGTATAAAGAGAATTATACTACGTTCAATATTCAAACATTTACTTCAAAGGGCCCTATAAGTCAAAATTTCTTTGTTCAAGGCTCGGACTCATTAAATGCAGTTATGAATAAAGTGAATAGTTCCAGTGTGGGAGTGACAATGTTCTATGATTCATTTTCAGATCGTTTGACTTTAACCCGAAATGAAAAAGGCAATTTTAATGGAAAATCTGCAAATACATTAGATGCTAATGGTGAGCTAATTAAGGATCCTAGTTATGGCATTAATGATTATGAAATTAATACAAGCGGGAGTTTTATTGATAATGTTCTACAATTTGCTGGGGTAAGTGAAACTGGTGGAGAGAATGCTATCTTCGATATAAATGGATTGCAAACGGAAAGGAATTCTAATACATTTGAATCCAATGGTATAACTTATACACTTAAGCAAACATTCAAAGATCCTGTAACAGTTTCAATTAATAATGATAATGATAAGATTTTCGATAATATAAAAGCATTTATTGATCAGTATAATACATTAATTGATACAGTGAATAATACATTGAATGAGGAACGTTTCCGAGATTATAAACCTTTAACAGACGATGAACGTGAACAACTTTCTGATAAACAGCAGGAACAGTGGGAGGAAAAGGCGAAGAGTGGGTTGCTTAAAGGGGACAATATTCTATCAAGTGCTCTTTCACAAATGAGAACACTGTTCTATCAACCTGTAGAAAATTCTTCCGTATCTGAAGCTTATAATCAATTGGCAAAGATTGGTATAAAGACAACTTCAAATTATTATGAAGGTGGAAAGTTAGAAATAAATGAAGCAGCCTTAAGAAAGGCTATCGAGGATGATCCAGGATCCGTAGAGAAGCTTTTTACTTCAACTGGTTCAACAGATTCATCAAAAGGGATTATTAATAGATTATATGATAATGTAACAACAACAATCGATAAATTAAATGCACGAGCTGGAAAGTCTTATTCTACGAACCAACAATTCACAATTGGGAAGGATTTAGATCGTATCGGTAAGCAGATCACTTCCTTTCAGTCTCGCCTAACACAAATAGAAGATAGATATTATCGACAATTTACAGCAATGGAAAAGGCAATACAGAAATCAAATTCACAAATGACCTATTTATTACAGCAGTTTGGTGGAGGACAATAAGTAGGAGGAAAGGACCGTTATGTCAATCAGTAATCCTTATCAAACCTATAAAAATAATTCAATTACAACAGCATCACCAGGTGAATTAACTTTAATGCTTTACAATGGATGTCTTAAAGCAATTAAACAAGCAAAAGATGCTATTGGAAAGGGAAGTATAGAAAAAAGAAATTCTAATATTCAAAAAGCACAAGCGATCATTAAAGAATTAATGGTTACTCTAAATACCGAAATTGCAATTTCGAAGAATTTAATGGACTTATATGATTATATGAATAGAAGATTAATCGAAGCTAATATTAATAACGATATTAGTGTACTAAACGAGGTTGAGGGATTAGTCACAGAATTTCGTGATACTTGGAAACAAGTCATTCATTTAAACAGACAAAAAGAGTATGGTACAAATGGTGGAAAAGTGTAATGAACGGATTACAAATTAGTTATAAACTAACAAAAGAGTTGATTTCATATCTAGAAAACAATTCCGATGGAAATCGAGACAGTATAATAGAAAAGGTGGCAGAATATTTAGATAGGCGTGAAAAAGCTATTTCGATAGTTTCTCCACCTTATTCCATAGAGGATGAATTGTTAGTAAGAGAATTGGTTCAAATAAATAAGGAGTTAAACATATTATTGGAACAAATAAAAAAGGAAATTCAAAAAAGTATAAATGGATTAAGTAGAAAGAAGGTTTCTATTAATAGATATATTAATCCATACGAAATGAGGCAGGACGAAGGATTTTTTTATGATAAAAAGAAATAATCAATCTCTATTTTTTAAGGCTGTTAATTATTCCTACTTTTATTTTTTCAGAGCTTAGTTTTTCAAATTACCACTAATTATAGAAATTAGTTGTTTGTTACTTCAAGTATAGTGGTCCTTCATCAGTTTTTATTATATATACAAAAAAACTGATGAAGGCTCAGTTTAAACATATTGTTTTTATAAGTCTATTTTCAAAAAAACTAAACTGAATTAATGATGCTAGTATAATTTCAGGGACACAACTAAGTTAAGTCAGTAAATTGTGCTAAAAAAAGGAGTGTCCGTGATGAAACAGAATTTAAGGAAGAATTCAAAAAACGATGGTCGAGTTTTATCGTTCTGGACGACCAGTAAAAGAATTAAGTAGCGAATATGGCGTTTCAGACGTAACTATTTATAATTGACCAAGACATACTCTCCTATTGCGAACGTAAATGAAAAGAAAGTAACCCCGATTGATTTTGATGTGACCCCTAAAAGTTAGAGTTTATATTAAGCAGCTAATTGGTTGGTGTGGATGCGGTATTGAACCGGACTCATACCAGCCAATTTTTGCTTGATACGTTTTTTATTATAATAATCTATATATCTTTCAATCTTACTCTTTAATTCTTCAAACGAGCATAATGCCTCGCCATGATACATCTCTTGTTTTTAGTAAACCAAAAAAGTTCTCCATTGGTGAATTATCTAAACTGTTTCCTTTTCTAGACATACTTTGAAACACCTTATTTTCTTAAGTGTTTTTACCCATTTTCGATGTTGGTAATGCCATCCTTGATCAGAATGAATCGTTGTTCTGTACTTTGAATCTTTTACGATTTCTAAAGCTTCTTCTAAGGGTTTCATCACAAGTTCTAAATTTGGTTTCTTAGCTATTTCATACGTAAGAATTTCACTATTAAACAAATCCATAATTGGATTTAAATATAATTTCCCTCCATCGGAACATTTGAATTCTGTGATATCTGTTGTTAATTTTTGATGGGGTACATTTGTATAAAATCGACGATTCATAAGGTTTTTTTGCAACTTTTCCAACAGTACCTTTGTAGGAACTATACTTGCGTGTTTTTCTCCAGAACTTACTTCCTTTAAGCCTAATTTTTCATGATACGTTGAACCTTCTTATGGTTTACTTTGTATCCCCGGTTTTTCAATTCTAAATGAATTCGACGATATCCATAGTTTTCGTTATGAACATCGAAAATAGATTGGATAAGCTCTTCTAGAACTTGATTTGGATTCTCTTTCTTCATCATTTTTATATGATAATGATAGGAGGATTCAGGGATCCCGACTATATGTAAAACATCTTTTAATTTGAATTTTTCTTTGAGTTCGAATGATAACGCTGCTTTTGCCTTTCGAGATAACCCTTCGGATCCATCTGAAAAGCTCGCAACTTTTTTAGGTATTCTACCTCCAAACGAAGAAGCTCGTTTTCACGTTCTAATTTTTGTTCGTTCGTCATTTCTTTTTCTTCTACTTGTTTGTTTTTAGCTTTATCAGACATAGATGGTCGTCCTTTCGGTTTACCAAGCGCTTCAGCACCACCTTCAATAAAATCTTTTTTCCATTTCGTTATCATCGAAGGATTAGTTAAGTCAAATTGAAGAGCTGTATCTATTACTGAAGATCCTGTTCTCTTCATAAATCTTAATACATCCAGCTTAAATTGAACAGAATATGATTTGTTATTTTTCTCCCTCATTAATCCTTTAGCACCGAACTTTTCGTAGTTTTTCATCCAGGTTAAAACAAACTTATGTGACTTCACCCCATATTTACGAGCTAAGAGCTTATATCCAAGTTTTCCTTCTTGATATTCTTTAACTACCATCAATTTAAATTTCCCACTATATTTAGCCATAAATAAACACCCCAAAGGTTAGATTTTTATTCTAACTTTTGGGGTGCAGTACATTTGAAGCAAATGCAAAAAGAAATGCTTCTTTTAAAAGAGGAGAATGAAAACTTAAAAAAGGCTATGGCATATTTCCGAGAAAATAAGCGATACAGAATTAATCGAGTTCATTGATGTTCAAAAAGAAACCCATCCTGTCAAAACACTTTGTGGCGTTCTGGGGTTGCCAGAAGTTCTTTTTATCAATCCCATCACAAGGTGGAATCTAATCGGTCGCAGGAAAATAAAGAATTGCTCCATCAAATCGAACAAATTCATACAGAAAGCAAAGGACGATATGGGGCACATAAAATACACCAAATATTACTAGCTCAAGGATTTAAAGCGAGTCAAAAACGAGGTTAGCGATTGATGCGTTGTGCAGGAGTTTCCACTACTATTCAAAAGAAATACCTCCCTTACATACAAAAAAAAGATTGAAGAAAGAGATAATCTATTGGAACAAGGTTAATTTTCACGTTTTGCGTTAGGGATGATGTTATTTTGATTCCGTTTTGGATTTACATTCAAAGCGTGATTGGCAATTCTTTTACTTAAAAGATGACGACAGATATTGTAGTAGATGTATTAGAATACACCAACTATACTAAAAAACATCCGATAAACTCATCTTGCATACAGATTTAAGATCGCGATATACAAGTCAGGAACTTTCAAAGTTTATTTGCAGAACGTAAAATCAGAGCCTCTTTTATTCGCAAAGGTTGTCCATACGACAATGTTTGTATGGAATCATTTCACACCTCTTATAAGGAGGTAGAAGTTTATCAAAAAAGATATGTGACATTTAGCGAAGCAAAACTAGCAATCTTCTAATCAATCGAAGGGTGGTACAACAGAAAACGAATTAATAGTATCATTGGATACAAAAATACCTCAAGATATGGAAGCAGCTGCTCGAAAAGTAGCTTAAAAACCTAACAAATTGGTGTCCAAGATATTGATCTAGATACAGTTTTTTATATCAAGTTGCAATTAATTTAGTTTGGTATAGTTGTTTAATTTGCTCATACCTCTCAAATTTATTTTTACTTATTTCACTCCATTATCTTGTATTTAATGATACTTTGACATTCTGATGGTAGCTGAATCACTATTTTTGTTCTTAACTTAGTTATGCCAATTTCTTTTAACCGTTGATGCAAAGGGAAGATAACAAGGGTCAGTAAAGCATTAATGAAATAAAACAATTGAATAAAGCCTTTTATTATTATAGTACCAACCAACAAGAACATTTAAATTATTTTGTCTATTCAGGGAAGAGGTGCCCTCAATTCTAAAAGTTTATTTTGTTTTTCATAAATATTAGAATAATCCCCCAAAAATCTACAAATAACTAACCTAAAACCACTCCGAGGCAAAAAATGCTCTTACTATACACTTCTACTATCGTCTTCAATGTTATCGCATATAAATTCGTCAAAGAGATGTCAGCAAATAAAATTGTCCATATCTGGCTGTTCACAATCTCTTTACAATTACTCTTCGATACATTTATCGATTTAAAATATCATGGTTATTGGTATTTGACACAGGGGATTGATTATTTGGCGCTCCCGCTTATACCCGTTTAATCCCCCCAATCAATGTTCTGTTTTTAGAGTATTTTCCTTTTAGTAGATCAATGAAAGGAAAGGCACTATATATAAGCATTGACCATACTTTTATTACTATATGAAATGTTGGTCAATCTACCGCCACCATGGGGATTTTTTCATTATGGGTGGTGAAGTTCTGGTATTCCTGCTTTATGGATCCTATCTTGTTATTGCTTTTGATTGGTTTTTATAAATTTATTACTAAATTAGAGAAGAAGCTAAAGCTTGGACACTAGGGTCAGGTTTCATGTCCCAGCTTTCGATTATGGAAGAACAAAGGTGACGGATGCCTATTTTTTTGACTTTCATGTTTACGATGAAATTTGCCTATTTTCCTTACATAAAAATCCCTTTAGTCTAAAATATTTAGGTAATACAAGAAGGATTTAATGATGATCGAAAGAAATAGATAGTAAGTATGCTGTCAAAATAATAGAGGTGATCATTTTGAAGTTTTCATATGACTATATAAAAAGTGGGAATGCAACTTGTGTATTAGAGATGGGGAAGGATAGGTTTGAATTTTATCCGACCTTTCATTCAGATGCGCTTGGTGATTTTGTTTCTTATTTGGCATCTGTCCATCCTTTATGTAAATTAAGCTGGAAAGAAGGCGCGTTTCACAAAATAAATGGAGGGATTACGTGGGAGACAGGCCCATATTTATTGCGTTGGGAATTCAAGCGTGATTTTGAAGACTTGGAAATAAAGATTACAGAATGGCAAAACCCGATGATTGATAGAAAAGGAGATTCTAAATTAATTAGAAAAGTATTAGAAGCAAAATGTAATTTTGATGAATTTGTTTTATGTGTGGTCAAAGAGTTGGATCGGGTGATTAAACAACGGGGGATTTTGGGATATCGACAAGAATGGCAAGGTTATACATTTCCTATCGATGGATTTCTAGCTTTGAAATATGCTTGTCTATATAAAAAAACCTTCGGGATTACCAAAAAGAACAATGGAACATCATTAGAAGCTGAGCTAAATTTATTGCTGGAGAAAATAGATGAACGATAAAATAGGACTCTCTAAAAAACGTACTCCAATAAATTATCGAATATAGCTTATCAAAAGGTCTATGGTATCACACGCTTTTAGATAATCAAAGAAAGCGGCTACTCGGATTCTTTTTCTAGTTGTTAAACCGTCTCTAAGCAGTAGCCGATAATTTTTAATAGATCCGATGATCATTTGTTTTTGATTTTTTGCATAGAATATGTCTGCAATCTCTAGGTTATCACGGCTTCAACTGATACTTTTTTATTTTTAAATACAAGGTATTCCTACTTATTTTCAACAAACTCGCAGCTTTGCTGATATTCCATTCAGTAGCATGTAAAGCGGTTTTAATGGCCTCCCTTTCAGTGTTGATCAGAGGAGGGGGCGGCTCAAATGAATTTGTTGATTCGCTATTTTGTTCATACTCGTTAATAAATTGTAAATCCTCTACACCGATTTCATTTCCTTCTATAAGAAAAGCGGCTTGCATGAGAACACTGTGTAATTCGCGAATATTTCCCGGCCAATGGTAGGATTGGAGCTTTTCTTTTGCTTCATTTGTTAGTTGAAGAAAAGGGGGATTAAGTTGTAATAGTAAATGATCGGTTAGTTCGAGGATGTCTGATCTTTCCCTTAATGGGGGAAGTGTGATGAAGATGCCTTTTAAACGGTAATACAAATCCTCTCTAAATCGTCCTTCCTGAACCTCTTCACGTAAGTTTTTATTTGTTGCAGCGATGATTCTGGTGTCAATGGTTTTCTCTTTTATTCCACCAATGCGAGTGACCTTTTTTTCTTGTAATACGCGGAGTAAGGCTGCTTGTGCTTTTTTGGACATGTCACCAATTTCATCAAGGAAAAGGGTCCCTCCGTTGGCTGCTTCGAACTTCCCTGGTCCACCTTCTCGATTTGCACCTGTAAATGCCCCGCGTTCATACCCAAAGAGTTCACTTTCTATTAAACTTTCAGGGATAGCACTACAATTAACTGCTATAAATGGCTGCGATTTACGAGGGCTTGATGTGTGCAAGGCTTGAGCAACTAATTCTTTGCCTGTCCCACTTTCGCCGTAAATGATGACTGGATAGTCTGTAAAGGCTGCTTTGTTAATGATTTTTTTTATTTTTGTGATTTGCGGACTACTGCCGATAATTTCTGCCGTTGAATAAAGCTGTGAATCCTTTTTTCTAGTTGTATGAAATGAAACAATGGAGCGAGGAGATTGATTTGCTTGATCAGAGATCACCCCGATTGCCTGTCCCTCCTTATGGTAGAACTCTTTTCCAAGACAATCCTTCCCAAGGATCCTATGTGTTGCATGGTTTGCACGTATGATTCTTCGTTCGTGGTCGAGAGTGATGAGCGGGAAGGGATAGTAATTTGTCGTTAGTTCTAATTCTTTCGTAGTTAACAGTTTTTCTTGCATTGCCTGCTCAAGAAGTAAGCGATTATACACTGATTCAGCCATCATACTAACTAATGCAATCATCGATGGGTGAAAATCCTCCTTGCGTGCACTAATATTAATCGCACCGATAAACTCACCACTTTGAGAATAAATGGGGCTTGCCGCACAGGTAAGAATATGGTTTTTGACAAAGAAGTGATGTTCTGCGTGGGTGGTGACTAATCTTTTTTCATGTAGGGCAAGACCAATAGCATTTGTTCCTTTTATTTCTTCCGACCAGTTTGCACCAACCTCCATATAGTTGAAAGCAACATCTAATTCTAATTTCCCTGCCTTTTGAATAATGATTCCATTCCGATCTACGATGACAGTCACTAATCCCTTGTACGAAAGGGTTTTGTACAGCTTTTCCAATATAGGTGTGGTCTGGTCAAGTAGGAATTGATTTTTTGCGAGAGCTTTTTCCAAGTCCTTCCCGGTTAAAAGCTGATTATTCATAGGTCCATAAGGGTCGAGCCCATATTCTTGACAGCGTCTCCAGGACTGGTTGATTAACTCTTTGGGATCCATCATACGTAGAGGTGACATTATTTTTTCCTCCTTTATCAAATAGCTTTTACTGAAATATATTAGCTTTCATCGTTTAAGATGCACTAAAAATTGCGCATGTCTTTCATCCTGTACTAATTTAGGACAATATTTGTTGATGTTTAGGACATCTCATTTGGTTGAGCAATTAAGTTTGAAGAAAATTCCTGCTTTTATAAGTTGGCATGGAAATTGCATATTAATAGAACGAGCAATACATTTTTTATAAAAAAGGGGAGAAAGCTAAATGGTTGGAAACAGAGCAGTGGCATACATGGGACCTGGGAAAGTTGAGGTACAGGATATTGGTTTTCCTGATCTAGTGTTAAGGGATGGACCTGGGGTGAATCCGTTAAATGTGGGACGTAAATGTAATCATGGAGTGATTTTAAAGGTTGTAACGACAAATATTTGTGGTAGTGATCAGCATATGGTCCGCGGGAGAACAACAGCCCCTACTGGCTTAGTGCTTGGACATGAAATTACAGGAGAAGTCATTGAGGTAGGTAGTGATGTGGAATTTATTAAAAAGGGTGATCTTGTATCGGTGCCATTTAATATTGCTTGTGGACGGTGTCGTAGCTGTAAAGAGGGATCAACCCATATTTGTGAAAATGTAAATCCAGATCGTCCGGGCTCTGCTTATGGTTATGTAGATATGGGCGGTTGGGTAGGAGGGCAATCCGAATATGTAATGGTGCCTTATGCTGACTTCCAATTATTAAAGTTCCCTGATAAGGACCAAGCAATGGAGAAAATTAGAGATTTAACGATGCTTTCCGATATATTCCCAACAGGCTATCATGGTGCAGTAAGTGCTGGAGTGAAACCAGGTTCAACCGTATATATTGCTGGAGCGGGACCAGTTGGTTTGGCTGCTGCTCATTCAGCGCAATTATTAGGAGCAGCTGTTGTCATAGTTGGTGATTTAAATGCAGAACGTTTAGCACAGGCGAAAAGCTTTGGATGTGAAACGGTTAACCTGCGTGAACATACTGATCTTGGAGAACAAATTGAGCAGATACTTGGAATTCCAGAAGTGGATTGTGCTGTTGACTGTGTAGGGTTTGAAGCATCTGGACATGGTGCCAATGCTGGGGAAGCCCCTGCAACCGTACTTAATTCGATTATGCAAGTGACACGTGCAGGGGGAAGGCTTGGAATTCCAGGTCTTTATGTAACCGGTGATCCTGGTGGTATTGATGAGGATGCCAAAATTGGAACGTTAAAAGTCCGTCTTGGATTAGGCTGGGCAAAAGCACATACATTTGTAACAGGGCAAACCCCAGTCATGAGATATCATCGTGATTTAATGTCCGCGATTCTTAGTGGTAGAGCCCAAATTGCAAAGGCTGTGAATGCAACAGTGATTTCCTTAGACGATGCTCCTAGGGGCTATCAGGAATTTGATCAAGGTGCATCTAGAAAATATGTAATCGATCCACATGGGCTTGTGAAATAAGTTGGTGAAGCGTCCGACAAGTCATTAAAGAATTCTACTATGAGAACAAAAAGTGTAGAAAAACCTCATTAAAATAAGCCTCCGATTATTTTTGGAGGCTTATTTTTTGTGGGAAAATTGGGACATAAGATCCGGTCCATTGTCCCAATTATATTAAATTATTTAGAAAAGCGAATGATAATACACGACAGCGTAGAGGTTTATTGTATAATAATGGTATCGTTATGACTGGTTAATCTTTTATTGCTTAAGTACTAGAATGATAATTTTTCAACGGTTTGAGGGGTGTGCAATGAAAGAGAGAATTTTGCAATTAACACAACTGGCAGAAATTTCGAACCATGGGCATATTTTATATATGTATGATTCATTGGATGGCTATTTGAAAAATGCAATTTCATATATTTTAACGGGGTATAAACAAGGGAATCAACTATTATTAATTGATAATGATGAACGCTATAATCTTATTGTACATCGTTTAAAAGAAATACTTCAATCGGACGATATGTCATTTTTACATTATGTGAATAATGCTGAGTTTTATCGATTACACGGAGATTTTCATTGTGATAGTATTATTCGTCATTTTAATCGCCTATTGGCCCCTTTTTTCGAAGAAGGAATTCCTATTCGCACATGGGCACATGTTGAATGGCGGGAAAAAGACGTTGATCATTTAGAACTTGAACACTATGAATATGTTTCGGATCAAAATATAGAGAAATCAGGGATTATCTCTGTTTGTGCCTACGACGGTCAGTATGTTACAGCATCGCTTCAAAATAAATTACAAAGAAGTCATGAGTATCTCATGACAGATACTGAATTGGTTAAATCAACATTATATAAAATGGATGGGATGGTTTATCCGTCCTTATCGGTTCAAGAAATAGATAATAAAACAGCAAATAAATTAAAGGCAACGAAGCATCAATTACAATCCTTTATTACCAATAATTTAGATCCTGTCATTATCTATGATCATTCTGATCGAGTCATCTCAGTGAATCTAGCGTTTGAAAAAACCTTTGGGTGGTCTCGAGAGAGCATATTAGGATTAAATGCAACAGAGTTACCTATTCTTCCAGAAGACCGAAAGTTCGAATTTTATAGAAATAGGAGCTTTACATTACGTGGAGAAAAGATTGTTGAGTATGAAACAGTAAGAAATACGAAGGATGGTCATTTGATTCATGTGTTGGTATCATGTTTTCCTTTATTGAATGCAGAAAATTATAATGATGGTTGGGCAGTCATCATAAAGGATATCAGTGAGAAGAAACAGGCACAGGAGCTATTAATAAGAAGTGAACAACTTTCAATCGCTGGTGAACTTGCAGCAGGGATTGCTCATGAAATCCGCAATCCTATTACCTCAATAAAAGGTTTTTTTCAACTTCTTCAATCCGATACAATAAAGAATAATACTTATTATGACATTATTCTATCAGAAATAGAAAGGATCGAAACGATACTTAGTGAATTATTATTACTAGCAAAACCACAAGAGATGAATCTTGTTTCGATTAATCTATGTATGTTGCTAAATGATGTCATCGTTCTAATGGATGCTCAAGCAAATATGAATAGTGTTCTCATGATAACTGAATTTGAAACGGAAGAAATATATATCAAATGTGAAGAAAATCAAATTAAACAGGTCTGTATTAATTTTATAAAAAATGCGATTGAGGCAATGGCTAATGGAGGGAAGCTTGTTATCCGGTTAGAAAAGAAAGGGAATGAAAAGGTTCTGATTAGCTTTATCGATGATGGCTGCGGCATCCCAAGTAATGTACTAGAAAAATTAGGACAGCCCTTCTATACTACGAAGGAAAAAGGTACGGGACTAGGATTTATGGTAAGTAAAAAAATTATTGAAAATCATAAAGGAACCGTTACGATTGAAAGTGAAGAAAATAAAGGGACAAAGATTGAACTAACCCTTCCTTTATAATTAGGGATAACGGGTTGTAAAAGGATGATAAAACATAATAAAAGGCCGCCTTTGTTGCGGCCTTCATCTTTTTTCCTATAATTAATAAATGCCTCCAACAAAAGAAGCCCCAATAATGATAAGTAAAATAAACAACACAACAATTAAAGCAAATCCGGCACCAAGTCCACCACCAGCTACAACTTCACTCATAAAAACACCTCCCATTCGGATTATTTTATGTATATGACCCAATTTGGTTAAAAGAAATTATATAGGGGGGTCTGACCCCCAATACGGTAAAGTGTTAAAGGATGCTAATTAGGAGATACAAGAAAGTCGGTTTTTAGCGAAAAAAGTCGAAAGTTGTAAACGGATTCACGAAATTCATTTTTCAGACATTAACAATTTTATTCATTAGAGGGGGTATAATGTGAAATTGGAAGATTATTATTTTAGTAAGTTAAGGATTTAATAATGTTTAACGTATGCAGTAGGAGAAAGGTCTTTAGGGAACGACTTATTCATCATATGGATGGTCTTTTTTTATGCAAAAAATTATAGAGATAGAGAATTGAAAGGAACTGATGATCATGGCCATAGAATATGGTCTAGTACCAAATGAAAGTTGTGAAAGTCTTTATTCGGAAATTTGTCTCAGTCATAATCAAGTGAAACAAATGTTAAATCACTATCTAAACTCTATTAGAAATATGACGATACAATTAAATGAAGAAACTTTAATCAAATTGAAAGGAACTGATGATCATGGCCATAGAATATGGTCTAGTACCAAATGAAAGTTTTGAAAGTCTTTATTCGGAAATTTGTCTCAGTCATAATCAAGTGAAACAAATGTTAAATCACTATCTAAACTCTATTAGAAATATGACGATACAATTAAATGAAGAAACTTTAATCAAATTGACAAAAGGTCAAGTAGTAGATGTCCTACTAGAAAATTTAAAACGAAAGGAAATTGTCGAGTTAATTCATATGCTTACATTGATTAATGAAAGACAGTCAGATGTAAGTTCATATCTGATATATATACTATCAGGTATTTTAGCTTATAAAGAAAAGAAGGGATTCAAGTGAAAGCACTAAATAAAATTTCGGTGAAATTATTATTTGCCATTTTAGTTATGACGGTCATTATTAGTACGACCATTGGCGTGGTGAATTATACTTTTGCTAAAAAGGAACTTATTGAAAGTGGGAAATTAGATTTACAACATTTAGTTAATACATCAATGGCTACATTAGAGGCTTTAAACAATGCAGTTAAAGAGGGGTCTCTCACTTTGGAAGAGGCACAGGAAAAAGCAAGGGAAATTTTAAACGGACCAAAGGTAGAAGATGGCAAATTAATCTATAATTTTTCACAATCTCCATTTGTTTATAAAAAGAATGGATATATTTTTGCACTAAAATCAAATCGTGAGGTTATTTTAAATCCACTAACACCAATTGGTACGAATGATACATCAAAAACGTCAGTTGAAACTCGCGATCATTTAATTAAGGCTGCACAAGCTGAAAAAGCTAAGGATCATTTTTATGTATATGATTGGAAAAATCCAGGTGAAGATACAGCTCGTGAAAAAATCTCGTATATGACTTATTTCGAACCTTGGGATTGGAATATTGGGATTGGGGCATATACGGATGAATTCTATGATTCTTTACATATAATGAAATGGTTAACCATCATCCTTTGCGTAGGTATTTCAGTAATCTGCTTAGCTATTTTCTACACTGTAGCAAGGAAGAAATTTAGATTGCTTGAAAAAATCTCTGATGCTTCTTTGAAAATTGCTAACGGAAATTTAAACATAGAAAAACTCCCTGAATCCTCTGATGAACTAGGACATCTAAGTTCTTCATTTAATAAAATGGTCATGGAATTAAAAGCAATGGTAAGACAATTACAAGGATTAAGTACGAATTTAGTAGATTCTGCAACAAATTTATCAGCCATATCTGAAGAAACATCAGCAAGTGGTGAGGAAGTTGGACATGCACTTGGAGAAATTACGAATGGAATGGTTGCTCAGGCTGCTGATACTGAAGACACAAGTAAAAACATAGAATTACTGACAGAATCCATTGAGAAAATGAATGAACATCATCATCTGATGAAGAGTACGACCGATATTTCTGAAGAAGCAGCATCTAATGGCATGAAGATGGTTGAGTTATTAAGAAAATCAAATGATGAATCCGTTAAGGCATCAGATGAAATTAGTGTTGGAATTACGAATCTATATAATAAAATTCAAAACATTTCTAGTATTACGAAGACCATCAATGGCATATCTGAACAAACGAATTTATTAGCTTTAAATGCAAGTATTGAAGCAGCAAGGGCTGGAGAACATGGAAAAGGCTTTGCTGTTGTTGCTCAAGAGGTAAGGAAGCTTGCGGAAGGATCTAACCAAGCAACGATGGAAATTCAACAAATGATTGCCGAAATTGAAAAGGAAACCGAATCAACCGTCATGGCCATGTCAAACACAATTCAACATTCACAACAAATGAATGAAGTAGTAGAGAAAACAGAAAATGAATTCGAGCATATCCATTCAACTGTTTCTAGAACGGTGAAAGCTATTAAATATTTAAGTAAAGAAGTTGAAACCATAACAGCTAAAAGTGAACAAATCACTGGAGCCATCCAAAACATAGCAGCCGTTTCACAACAATCGGCAGCTTCTGCAGAGGAAATCACGGCATCCGTCGACGAACAAATGAACGCAATGGAAAACAGTGCAACACTTGCAGAAAATCTAAGTAAATTAAGTGAAGAATTAAACCGCACCATTCAAAAATATCAACTATAAAAGGGACAGGGGGTCGGTTCCGACGTCCCGATGGGACAAGAGAACCGACCCTCTGTCCCTTTCGCTAAACTTTTCCAATTCTCTGCCGATATTAATGGTAGAATATTCAAAAGGGGAGAGGTAAAGATGATGGACCGTATAGGGGGACAGGTTCAACCGATTTCAACGATATCAAATTCCACTCGTGGAGAAATGAAAAATGATCAAGCATTAGAACCAGTTCAATTGCCAAAAAAAGATGGGGGCAATCCCGAAACAAATGTAAATGAAAAAGATAAAGCAAAGCTAGAAAAAGTAGTAGATAGCATGAACGAATTTGTTTCTGCATCGAATACTCATCTGAAATTTGAGTTTCATGATAAATTAAATGAGTATTATGTTACAGTCGTCGATGATTCCACACAAGAAGTGGTGAAGGAGATTCCTTCTAAGAAAATGCTTGATATGTATGCAGCGATGACTGAATTTCTCGGTATTATGGTAGATAAAAAGATTTGATATCGGAAGAAAAGGGCGGCTGTCTGACTTTTTGCATTTCAGACAGCCCTTTCATGAGGGAATTTTTTTAGAGGGAATTTTGTGGTTTAGTACAATCAACATTTCCTTGTGGAGGTTATTATTATGCCTATTTTTAATGTAATGGAGGAAATTGTCCGTAATGCACTTATGGAGCATATGGAACAATTAAGATTACCATGCACCTGTGAACGCTGTATTGATGATGTTATGGCTTTGTCATTAAATCATTTACCACCTAAATATATTGTAAATGAAGGAGCAAGTCCTTTTGTTCGCGCCTATTATACTGCTGACCGTCAAGGAGCGGCGAACATTATTAGCATTTTGTTTCAAGCAGCAGAAACAGTTTCAAAAAATCAACGTTGTTCGAATCGAGTAGACTAAGTAAAAAAAGCAGCAATTCGAATTGTTAACATACTAGGGGGAGCCTATGAGTTGGTTTAAAAAAACAGAAAACAGCAAGAGTACAGTTAAACAGCAAGATAGATTACCAGTGTCAATATCCTTAGATTTGTCAGATCAAGAGTTAATGAAGCAAATGGAAATGATTCATTTTACAAAGGAAGATATTCGCGCCATTGCATCAATTAAGACTTTCGTAGATCAAAACATCGAAAAAATAGTGGACGATTTTTATAAAGCATTAGGACAACAGCCAAATCTTTTTGAAATCATTAATCAATACAGCAGTATCGAGCGATTGAGTCAAACATTAAGACGACATATTTGTGAAATGTTTGAAGGGAAGATAAATCAGGAATTTGTTGAAAAACGAATTAAAATTGCGATCATCCACCTTCAAATCGGCCTAGAACCTAAATGGTATCTAGGTGCCTTTCAAAATTTATTCTATTCCTTAATTGAAATTGTGGAAGAAAATGTTGAGTCAAAGGCTAAAGTGATTGAGATCATTAAAAGTATTTCTAAACTCCTTAATTTTGAACAACAAATTGTCCTTGAGGCATATGAAAAAGAGTTTCGTAGATTTCGGAAAAAGCATGAGGAAGAGAGAATCTTAATAGAGCAAAAAATTGCCGATGTTTCTGAAACATTGTCAAATTTCTCTGATCGAACAAATGAGTTTATGACACAATTAAACCAGCAATCTGTTGATATGCTTGCAGTAGCCAATGAAAATGTTGAAATTGCAAATATAATGGAAAATGAAGCGCATAGCAGTAAAGACAAATTACATCAAGAGCAGCAATTAATTAATAATATCGAAACAAGTACAAGAACGATTAATGATCGAGTGAAAGATTTAAAAAAGGCTTCAGAACAGGTGCATTCAATTATTTCGATTATTACGAGTATTGCTGAACAAACGAATTTACTGGCTTTAAATGCAGCCATTGAATCAGCAAGAGCAGGAGAATATGGCAGAGGATTTTCTGTTGTTGCTGACGAGGTTAGAAAGCTAGCGGAAGAAACAAAAAAATCCATCGGAAATGTTTCAACATTAATCGAAGGAATTAATAGTCAGATTGAAGATGTAACTTCATCAGTTGAAGAGGTATCTCATTTGACCCAAGAAAGCTCAAAAGAAATCTCCAATATGGATGTATTTTTTGAAAAGATACTTCAAGCTGCTGAGAAAAATAAACACCAAAGTGGTGTGACGAAGGTAGAATTAACGCAAACATCTGACATCATTCATCAAGTTACGAAGCTAATGGAGCAAATTTCCGGTTCATCGGAGGATTTAATGAAGCTTTCTCAAAAATTTTAGCAGTATAAATTAAGTAATCAGTGAAAAGAGGGAATGAGGCGCAGTGCACACCATTCCCTCTTATATTTTTAGTTGGGTGTTTTCGTATAGTTGGTTACTGTTTATCCTAATAAAGGTTTAAACGTGTCTAAAAAAAGAGCCTTTTATTTACAAATATATTTCTTACCAGTAATATCCAGGATAGCCGTACCCATACCCATATCCATATGGATAACCACCATAAAGGGCAGGTCCTAATAAAGCTGTGGTTGCTAGACCTCCGAGAAATCCTCCGAAAAATGGCCCTCCAAAAAAGGGTCTACCGAAAAAAGGTCTACCGAAAAAAGGTCTACCAAAAAAAGGTCTACCAAAAAAAGGCCTTCCGAAAAATGGCCGTCCAAACTGCCTTTGATCCAAGTCCACATTCCAATTTGGGATTTGATAATATTCAGGGTTCATCAAATATCCTCCTCTTTTTTCTCTTTGAATTTTTATTACATATTCCCTAAATAGTATGAAACTGAATAGAAAATGGACTGGGTAAATGTCTCATTTAATAATGAAAAAATTACTAATCAATTAGATTTTTCTAAAAAGCTTATCTAGTTTCATGAAGTTATTGGAAGGGTTTTCAAAAAATACAGAAAAGTATAGAGTAATATGCTATAATTTTCAAAATTAGATTTATTTTTGGGGGAAGGTATATGGAACGATTGGTTGAAATGCAATTCACTGAAACCTTTTTGACGGAAATCCTAAAAAGGTTTAATCTTGCGCCTGATTACCAAAAGCTTGGCGATTTTGAAAATTACGTTTTTGAAGTATATGATCAGAACCATACACCAAAGATTCTTCGTGTAACCCATCATTCCCATCGTTCTAAGGAAGAACTGGAATCTGAACTTGATTGGATTCAATATTTATGTAATTGTGGGATTAAGATACCTAATGTAATTACCTCTCCAGTTGGCAATACCGTCGAAGCGTTCGAAGCTAATCAAAGTTATTTCTTTGCTAGCTTGTTTGAAAAGGCATTAGGTCAACCGGTTAAAGTTGATGGTCCATCGTTCAATGAAAAATTATTTTACAAATGGGGAAAAACCATTGGTAGGATCCATAAATATACGAAGGATTATCTACGAACACCAGGGATTGTTCAACGGGCCCAATGGGATGAAAATGATCTTCTTGATTTAGATAAATATTATATTGGTGAAGACGCGTTGCTTCTAGGGAAGGTAAACAAAGTAATTGAAAACATAAAAGAACTTCCGAAAGAACGAAATAGCTTTGGCTTAATACATACGGATATTCATCATGGTAATTTTTTTTACGATGGAGAAATGATTCAAGTATTTGATTTCGATGATGCCAGCTATCAATACTTTGTTTCTGATATTGCCATTCCATTATACTATGCAACAAACTCAAAGCATTTTTATGGAACAAGAGAGGAACGTAATCAGTTTGCACAAAAATTCTTGCATGCCTTCCTTGATGGCTATGATGAAGAAAATCATCTTACAAGGGAATGGCTTACAACTCTGCCATTATTCTTAAAACTGCGGGATATTGATTTATATGCTGTTTTTAATAAAAAAGTAGCACCAGAAGATCGGAATGAACGTGTTTTACATTGGCTGAAGGAAATAAGGGAAAGAATTGAAAATGAAGTAGCTATTGTAGATTTATCTTTTACATGACCAATTATGACAAAAAAATAAGTGATTCGACAATCTTTTTCAAATATGACAAATTCGACAAAAAAATCTTTCGTTTTAAGCAGGAATTTGGACGGGTATAATAGAAATATATAAACATAGCTTTAATTATAAGGCATCATTTCACACTCAGTATTGAAAGACAAGCTGAGGGAAAATGCAGCCAAATGACAAGGAGGATTCCATATGATGAACTACAACATTCGTGGGGAAAACATTGAGGTAACTCCAGCAATTCGGGATTATACCGAGAAAAAGGTAAGTAAGCTTGAACGATATTTTATCGAAGTACCAGAAGCAAATGTACATGTAAATTTAAAAGTATATCAAGATAAAACGGCAAAAGTTGAAATAACCATTCCTCTACCGCAATTAGTCTTAAGAGCGGAAGAAATAAATAATGATATGTATGCTGCTATTGATTTGATTGTTGATAAATTAGAACGTCAAATTCGCAAGCATAAAACAAAAGTAAATCGGAAGTTCCGTGAAAAAGGGAATACGAAGGAATTCTTTACAACAAACGGAAGTCCTCAAACGGATGTAGAGGATGATGGGGATCTTGAGGTTGTTAGAACGAAACAATTCGATCTCAAACCAATGGACAGTGAAGAAGCGGTTCTGCAAATGAATATGCTAGGTCATAACTTCTTTGTCTTTACAGATGCAGATACGAATCAAACGAATATTGTTTATCGTCGAAAAGACGGAAAGTATGGTCTTATCGAAACGAAGTAAACTGTCGTATGGGGCTGGCCCTATGTATCACTTCAATAAATTGTGGTATGGGGTCTGACCCCTTTTCCTTTTCAGAGAGCCTTTTTTAGACGATAAGATAAAGATTATAGAGTTTGCAAGAAATTGAATAAAGTGGTGGGAAGATGAAGATCGATGATACCGACCGAAAGATTATGGAGTTATTAACTGATAATGGTCGATTGTCCTATGCAGATATTGGAAAGCAATTAAATTTATCTAGGGTTGCAGTTAGGGAACGAGTCAATCAATTAATAAACAATGGGGTAATTGAAAAGTTTACTGCCGTTATTAACTCTGAAAAAGTAGGGAAACATGTTTCGGCCTTTTTTGAAGTGGATTGTGAACCTGCTTTCTTGGTAGAAGTAGCGCAAAAGCTCGCTGAACACCCGAGTGTAGCTAGCTGTTATCAAATGACAGGACCAAGCACTCTTCATATGCATGTCCTTGTAGACGATTTTTCAAGCTTAGAAAATTTTATCAATAATGAATTATACGGATTACAAGGAATCACTCGGGTTGAAAGCAATATCCTCTTAAGAAGATTTAAAAGTCGTAGCGGGCTAAAATTATAGAATGATGCCAGGAAATTAGATCCTGGTATTTTTTTTGTGTTCATACTATGACTTAAATGAAAGTACGAATAAGATTATAAGTTGTTTCATAAAGTATGTTGCTTTGGTAACCGCTCTACTTGTGGCTTTTACACTAAATCAAGGCTTCAGCGTTTCTCATGGAGTTTTGCAGATCTTTCCTCTCAGTAAAATGAAACGTGTAGAGGTCCTCAGTTGATATTTATTCGTTATAACTTTACTTAAATAGCAACAATGTTTTAGAAAATAGTCAAACCATATGGAGTTTAGATTCAATTTTCTATATAATCATAATTAAGTGAAAAAATTCCGTTTGTTAATCATATGTAAGAATTAATAATCGAATGTAAATGAAAACCAACGCTTTTATGGGAGTGGGATAAGTGAAAATGGATCATCTATATCAACCGTACTCATCAGTTCGAAATACTGTTTTTGCAAGAAAAGGAATGGTGGCAACTTCACAGCCTTTAGGAGCACAGGCAGGCCTTGAAATTCTTCAAAAGGGAGGCAATGCGATTGATGCAGCGATTGCAACTGCTGCTGCATTAACAGTCGTAGAGCCTACATCAAATGGAATTGGAGGGGATGCCTTTGCCCTTGTGTGGGTGAATGGTCAATTATATGGCCTAAATGGCAGTGGCCCGGCACCAGCAGCTATCTCAATTGAAGCTGTCAAAGCTAAAGGATATGAGCGGATGCCAAAGTTTGGGGTTATTCCGATCACTGTGCCCGGTGTACCATCTGCGTGGATAGAGCTTTCAAAAAGATTCGGGAAATTACCATTTAAAGAACTGTTTTCTCCAGCCATTCGCTATGCCAAGGAAGGGTTTCCTTTAACACCAGTTTTAGGAAAGTATTGGCAATTGGCATATGCGCGTTTTAAGGAAGCTTTAAAAGGGGAACAGTTTAACCCTTGGTTTGACACGTTTGCTCCAAATGGGAAAGCCCCAGACATTGGTGAGATGTGGAGTTCCCCTGGCCACGCTGCCACTTTAACATCCATTGCAGAAACGAATGCCGAAAGTTTTTATCGCGGTGAACTTGCTGAAAAAATCGTAGAGTTTATTCAAAAATATGATGGATTCTTAACAAAAGAGGATTTAGAGAACTATCGAGCAGAATGGGTAGATCCCATTTCAACGAATTATCGTGGCTATGATGTGTGGGAAATTCCTCCCAATGGGCAAGGCTTACTTGCTTTAATGGCATTAAATATTGTTAGTGGCTTTGATTTTACTGAAAAAGATACGATAGATACGTATCATAAACAAATAGAAGCGATAAAGCTAGCATTTACAGAAGCGAAGGAAGTAATTACAGATCAAAAGCATATGAAAATTTCAGCCGAATATTTATTGTCTGATGAATTTGCACATATCAATCGTTTACGAATTAATGATAAGGCGATCACACCTGAGCCTGTCCAGCAGCCTAGTGGTGGAACAGTTTATTTAGCGACGGCTGATGCTGAAGGCAATATGGTTAGCTTTATACAAAGCAATTATATGGGATTTGGCTCCGGTATTGTCATTCCTGGAACAGGGATTGGTCTTCAAAATCGGGGGTTCGATTTTTCTCTTGAACGGGCACATGCTAATGCTTTACTTCCGGGAAAGAAATGCTATCATACAATCATTCCAGGCTTCTTGACAAAAGGGAATGAGGCGATTGGCCCGTTCGGAGTTATGGGTGGATTCATGCAGCCACAAGGGCATTTTCAAGTAGTGATGAGTACAGTCGATTTTCATTTAAATCCTCAGGCAGCATTAGATGCTCCTCGTTGGCAATGGATGGATGGGAAAAAAGTGATGGTTGAACCTCATTTCCCCAATCATCTTGTTCAAGCGTTAATTAGAAAAGGGCATCAGATTCAAGTAGCGTCTGATACTGGTGGTTTCGGTCGTGGTCAAATTATTTGGCGGAATCCTCAAACAGGAGTATTAATGGGTGGAACGGAATCAAGGACAGATGGAGCAATCGCTGCATGGTAAAACAATGCTATAATATGTTTTTATGAAGAGGATTAATCTAATGCATAGATAATAACTTTTATAAAGATGTTCTTATACTTTTTATTCTTTATTTTAGTTTTAATAAGTTTAAAGGATTGTGATTTGTTTTGGTATATTGGGATATATTTATTGCGTTTTTTCGAGCGGGAATGCTTGGATATGGCGGAGGTCTTTCGGCCATTCCATTGATGCATAGGGAAGTAGTTGAAAACTATAAATGGATGAACGACGAGGATTTTTCAGATATTCTTGCGCTTGCAAATACATTGCCTGGACCAATTAATACAAAAATGTCTGGATATATAGGCTGGAGAGTTGCTGGTTTTTGGGGAATGATGAGCGCAGTCATTGCTACAGTGATTCCAACCGTTATTTTGATGATCATTTTATTAACGGTCTTACATGCTTATAACGATAAGCCATGGGTAAAAGGAATGTCGCGAGCAGTCGTCCCAATAGCAGGCGTCATGCTGGGGGCATTAACATGGGATTTTATCAAAAAATCCAAAAACTCTATGGGATGGATATCTACAATAATCGTTCTTGTGATTAGTATCATTATCATGCAAATACTTGGCTTGCATCCTGCTATTTTAATTGTAGGACTGTTGGTAGCTGCTTTATTTTCTCGTCAGAAACAGAAAGATAAGCAGGTGAAGGCATCATGATCTATTGGAAAATTTTTGTCGCAAATTTTATGGCTAACTTTTTAGGGTATGGAGGTGGACCTGCATCGATTCCGCTTCTTGAGCATGAAGTTGTTGATCGCTATGGCTGGTTCACCGTTCATGAATTTAGTGAAATGGTTGCACTAGGTAATGCATTGCCGGGCCCCATTGCAACGAAGTTAGCTGGATTTATTGGCTATCAGCAAGGCGGAATTTTCGGAGCTTTCGTCGGATTATTCGCATCGGTTGCCCCATCCATTCTATTATTGATTATCCTTTTAGGCTTGTTGCTGAAATTTAAGGAATCTCCTAAAGTAAAAAACATGACAAAGCTTGTGCGGCCTGCTATTGCTGTGTTATTAGGCGTCATGACCATTGACTTTTTTTCCAGTTCCTATGAAGGCATCGGGATTTTTCATACCGTCTTCCTTGGAGGGGTCAGTCTTTTATTACTAGAAAAGTGGAAGATTAGTCCTGTCTATGTTATCTGTGGTGCCCTCGTGTATGGGGCAATCTTCCTAGGTTCCTGACACCATTTAATCATTTTCTTTGAATAAAGTTGTAAGAAGATGAGTAAATGGTGCCTATTACCATAAAAGTCTTTAAATATTTTTCTATGGTTGGTATGATTAGAGGTGACTACAACTATGGGGTGAAGTGTAATGAAATTTTTGAAGATTTTAGTAGGATGTTTACTTATTTTGTCATTAGCTGCTTGTGGAACAACAACTAGTAGTGATTCAAGTAAGGAAAAAGAAACTACAAAAGAAGAAACTTCAGCAAAACAAGATCAAGTGACGAATAAAGAAGATTCAACAAATGAAAATCAAACAACAACCGAAGAAAATTCATCAAAAACAGAAGGCACTTCTGATGAAAACATTGTGAAGGCTGAAGGTACATACAATGGACAAGCTGATGGTCACTCCATTGAAGTGGAAACTGCAGATGCAGTACTAGTTCTTGATACTTTAGAATCAAATGTAAATCTTGATCAATTCAAAAGTGGTGACAAAATTACTTTTGAATACATTGCAAATGAAGAGGGACAAAATATTTTAAAAAGCATCGAATTACAAAAATAAGTTAATGTAAGTGGTGGGGGATGTCTGATCGTTAGGTTCAGCATCCCCTTTCTATTTATAACGATAATAAAGTCCTTAGACAAGAATTAGCAGCCACTGCTAACATATTTCTATTTCTTCTCCCTTATCGCCGAGCTGTTTCTACTCGCTTCTCTTGATTCTATCTCAGATTAACTTCTACGAAGATGAAATGGTCCCCTCAAATTAGTGAATACTATCCATTTTTCAAAAGTTTTGAGTACTGAGAGCTAAGAACATCATTGTTCATTTTCGCTGATAAGTTGTCACTTTATAGGAGACAATGGTAAAATTCAATTAGTATAAAAATTTGGATGTATTGTAAGAGGATTTATTCCAAAGGAAAGTGTAGATATGTTAGTAAAAATCTACATATATTTAACATTACAAATCCCTTACATTTTAGATATAAAGGAGCGTTTACTAAATGGTTGCTTTTTTAGAAAAAGTTTTTGATGCAAATAAACGTGAAATCAAACGTCTCGATAAGATGGCACAACAAATTGAAGAGTTAGCTTCCGATATGGAAAAGCTGTCAGATGACCAACTAAGAGAAAAAACAGAAGAATTTAAACAACGCTATCAAAACGGAGAAACATTAGATGATTTATTAACGGAAGCCTTTGCTGTAGTTCGTGAAGGTGCACGTCGTGTGCTTGGCCTTTATCCATACCATGTTCAATTAATGGGCGGGATTTCCTTACATGAAGGAAATATCTCCGAGATGAAGACAGGGGAAGGTAAAACCTTAACTGCAACAATGCCTGTTTATTTAAATGCTCTATCTGGAAAAGGCGTTCACGTTGTAACCGTGAACGAATATTTAGCGAGCCGTGATGCTACTGAGATGGGTGAATTATATGAATTCTTAGGATTAACGGTTGGCTTAAACTTGAACAGTATGTCAAGTGAAGAAAAGCAAGAAGCCTATGCAGCAGATATTACGTATGGTACAAATAATGAATTAGGCTTTGATTATTTGCGTGATAATATGGTTCTTTATAAAGAGCAGCGTGTACAGCGTCCATTGCATTTCGCAGTAATTGATGAGGTCGACTCGATCTTAATCGATGAAGCGAGAACACCGCTGATTATTTCTGGGCAGGCACAAAAGTCTACTTCACTGTATATTCAAGCAAATGCTTTCGTCCGTACATTAAAAAAAGAAGAAGACTACACCTATGATGAAAAAACAAAAAGTGTTCAATTAACTGAAGAAGGTATGAATAAAGCTGAACGTGCTTTTGGAATTGAAAATCTTTTTGATATTTCACATGTAACACTTAACCATCATATTAATCAGGCATTAAAGGCAAATGTGAGTATGCATTTAGATGTCGATTATGTCGTTCAAGATGGTGAGATTGTGATTGTCGATCAATTCACTGGTCGTATGATGAAAGGTCGACGCTTTAGTGATGGCTTGCACCAAGCAATTGAAGCGAAAGAAGCTGTTGAAATTCAAAATGAAAGTATGACAATGGCTACGATTACCTTCCAAAACTACTTCCGTATGTATGAAAAGCTTGCAGGTATGACAGGTACAGCTAAAACAGAGGAAGAGGAATTCCGCAACATTTATAATATGAGAGTTATCGTCATTCCAACGAATAAGCCGATTGCTCGTGATGACAGACCCGATTTAATTTATGCGAGCATGGAAGGGAAATTCCGGGCAGTTGTCGAGGATATTCATGAGCGACATAAAAAGGGCCAACCGATTCTTGTTGGTACGGTTGCTATTGAAACATCGGAATTGATTTCGAAGCTATTAACGAAAAAAGGGATCCGTCATAATGTATTAAATGCGAAGAACCATGAGCGTGAAGCAGAAATCATTGCAGAGGCAGGGCAAAAAGGCGCTGTAACGATTGCTACCAATATGGCTGGTCGTGGGACCGATATTAAGCTTGGTGAAGGTATAAAAGAGCTTGGTGGTCTCGCGGTAATTGGTACAGAGCGTCATGAATCTCGCCGGATCGATAATCAGTTACGTGGACGTTCAGGTCGTCAAGGAGATCCAGGGGTTACCCAATTCTATCTTTCCATGGAAGATGAATTAATGCGTCGCTTCGGATCTGATAATATGAAAAACATGATGCAGCGTTTAGGTATGGATGATTCACAACCGATTCAAAGTAAGATGGTTTCTAGAGCGGTTGAATCTGCCCAAAAACGCGTAGAAGGTAATAACTTTGACTCACGGAAACAGTTGCTACAATATGATGACGTATTAAGACAGCAACGTGAAATTATTTATAATCAACGGAATGAAGTCTTAAATTCTGAGGATTTACGTGAAATCGTTGAAAAGATGATCTTGTCGGTTATCGAACGTAATGTGCAATTGTATACACCAAGCAATGAAGATGAAGATAATTGGAATCTTCAAGGAATAATTGATTTCGTCAATGCGAATCTTTTACCAGAAGGTGATATAACCATTGAACAATTACGACGTAAAGATCCTGAGGAAATGGTCGATCTTATTATGGAAAAGGTAAAAGCTCGTTACGACGAGAAGGAAGAGTCATTAACGCCTGAACAAATGCGTGAGTTTGAAAAGGTTATTCTGTTACGTGCAGTGGATTCAAAATGGATTGATCATATTGATGCAATGGATCATTTAAGACAGGGAATTCATTTGCGTGCATATGGACAGGTTGACCCATTACGTGAATATCAAAGTGAAGGCTTTGCGATGTTTGAAAATATGGTTGCTGCGATTGAAGATGATACGGCTCGATATGTAATGAAAGCGGAAATTCGCAATAACCTTCAACGTGAGGAAGTCGCTAAGGGGCAAGCTGTTAACCCGAAAGAAGACGGGGAAACGGTGAAGAAAAAGCCAATTAAGAAAACTGTTAATGTCGGGCGAAACGATCCTTGTCCATGTGGCAGCGGTAAGAAATATAAACAATGCCATGGGAAAAACGCGTAACTATAATTAATGAACGAAGAACTATATATCAACGGGACAGGTGAAACATACCTGTCCTATGTAATTTACTTCTGAGGTGATAAAAAATGGAATTATTTGAAATAAGATCTGAACTTGAAAATACAGCTAAAAAACTAGCGGACTTTAGGGGGTCTCTTTGACTTAGAAAACAAAGAGGCAAGGATTGCAGAGCTCGATGAAAGAATGCTTGAACCAGATTTTTGGAATGATCAGCAAGGAGCACAATCAATAATTAATGAGGCAAATGGTCTCAAAGATATGGTTAATGAATATAAGGATCTACTTGATATACAAGAAAATCTCGAATTAACACATGACCTTGTGAAAGAAGAAAATGATCCTGAGCTGTTTAAAGAATTGGAAACAGAATTAACGAATTTAGTTGACCGTTTGAATCAATTTGAGCTTCAGCTATTACTAAGTGAACCATATGATAAAAATAATGCTATATTAGAGCTTCATCCAGGTGCCGGAGGGACAGAATCACAGGATTGGGGTTCTATGCTTCTTCGTATGTATACCCGCTGGGGAGAGAAAAAAGGCTTTAAAGTGGAAACTTTGGATTACTTACCTGGTGATGAAGCAGGTATTAAAAGTGTCACATTATTAATAAAAGGACATAATGCTTATGGTTATTTGAAAGCGGAAAAAGGAGTCCATCGCCTTGTAAGGATTTCTCCTTTCGATTCGTCTGGACGTCGCCATACATCATTTGTGTCTTGTGAAGTAATGCCCGAATTTGATGATGAAATCGAAATCGATATTCGTACGGAAGATATTAAAATTGATACGTATCGTGCGAGCGGTGCTGGAGGACAGCACATTAACACTACTGATTCGGCAGTACGTATAACACATATTCCTACAGGAGTAGTTGTTACATGTCAATCTGAACGTTCACAAATTAAAAACCGTGAGCAAGCAATGAAAATGCTAAAAGCAAAATTATATCAACGCGAGATTGAAGAAAAAGAAAAAGCACTTGCAGAAATCCGTGGTGAGCAAAAAGAAATTGGTTGGGGAAGTCAAATTAGATCCTATGTTTTCCATCCATATTCAATGGTGAAGGATCATCGTACGAACACAGAGGTTGGTAATGTTCAGGCAGTTATGGACGGTGACCTTGATAATTTCATCAATGCTTATTTACGTTCACGTATATCTTAATTCATAAAAATCCTTTGCCTTTTTAGGTGAAGGATTTGTTTATTTATGTAAACAAAATCTTTCATTTTTACTTTATTTCTAAATAATCTTGAATAAAAACAACCCCCGTATGATAAAACTATCATCATAAAGGTTTTATTGGACTCTTTTTGTGCAGGGTTAGCGCATGATAGTATTATCAAAGCATAGTCAATCTGTAAAAAATCAAAAATTGAGGGATACCTGACATTGTAGTGATCCTCAAAGAGAGTTCATAAAGTTGATACAATTAGCGAAAACCTTGATATCACTGCATTTGTCACGGTTTGGCAACATATTAGCTAATGGGGAAAGGTTTCAAAAGCTAATAGGAAGGTATATAGTAAAAGTATAGGATTTATTTTCCAAAAATCAAGGAGGTTGAATGAAGTGGTCAAAAAACTACTAGGAATTGTTATGATTTTTACACTAGCATTCGGGTTGGCTGCTTGTGGTACTGACAAAGATAATAACAAAGACACAACAAAGAATAATGACACAACAACAAATGAAAAGACAACAACCGATACAGCGAATGCTGGAGATGCTGAAAAGCTCTTTAGCCAAAACTGTGCAAGCTGTCATGGTGGAAACCTTGAAGGTGGAGTTGGTCCTAATTTAACAAAGGTTGGATCAAAATATAGCAAAGATGAAATTCTTAACATTATTAAGAATGGTAAAAAAGGTGATCAAGGTGTAATGCCTGGTGGACTTCTTTCTGGCGATGATGCTGATGCAGTTGCCGGATGGTTAGCATCTAAAAAATAAAACACTCTTAAAAACCTGATGTCGAAACTCGTCATCAGGTTTTTTTTTGACTAAAATATCGGAAATTATAGAACTTTTTTACTAATTTTCCTTTAAGAAAAATAGCGAACTTTTGAAAGAATTAAGTATAATTTTTATAGAAAAATCAAGCTCTGAAATATAAATGTAATATAATTTACCATTAACATTGGGGTTTATGATGTTATAATAGGTTTGTGATTAAATTCGATAGGATCCGTCAGTATTCGATTGAACTGCGAAAGATGACGTTTTTACTAAATATTATGGCAAAATAAAAGTGGATATCTACTGTAAACATCCGCAAAGTATAGGTGATTAAATGATTGAAATGCAAAATGTATATAAAAAATATCCAAATGGGATTATTGCCGCTAATAATTTGAATATCCAAATTAAACAGGGAGAATTCGTCTATGTCGTTGGACCTAGTGGAGCAGGCAAGTCTACCTTTATAAAAATGATGTATCGTGAGGAAAAAGCGACAGAAGGAAGCATCGTTGTAAGCGGAGTTAATTTAAGTAAATTAAAAAATAGTCGTATACCTTATTTCCGTCGACAAATAGGTGTTGTATTCCAAGACTTTAAGCTTTTACCTACACTGACTGTTTTCGAAAATGTAGCGTTTGCGCTCGAGGTAATTGAAGAACAGCAAAGTAAAATAAAAAAACGAGTAATGGATGTTTTAAACTTAGTTGGCTTGAAACATAAAGCAAGAATGCTGCCAACAGAATTATCTGGAGGAGAGCAGCAAAGGGTGTCCATTGCACGTTCAATTATCAATACTCCTCAAGTGGTTATTGCAGATGAACCTACCGGAAACCTCGATCCTGAAACATCATGGGAGATCATGAACATACTACAAGAAATTAACTCGCGTGGGACAACTGTCGTAATGGCGACACATAATCGGGAAATCGTAAATACGATCAGACACCGAGTGATTGCCATTGAGGGCGGTCGCATTGTCCGCGATGAACAACGGGGGGATTACGGTTATGAAAGCTAGAACGGCCGGGCGGCATCTTCGTGAGAGTTTTAAGAGCTTAGGACGTAATGGGTGGATGATGTTTGCATCAGCCAGTGCGGTGACTATAACACTTTTACTAGTAGGCGTATTCTTCGTCATTATGATGAATATGAATAAAATTGCTTCTGATATTGAAAATGATGTAGAAGTTCGAGTTCATATCGACTTAACAGCAAAAGCACAAGATCAAGAAGCCCTTAAACAAAAAATTGAAAATTTAAGCCAAGTAGAGTCTGTTAAATTTTCATCCAAAGAAGAGGAACTTCAAAGCTTAATTAAGACGATGGGGAAAGATATGGAGCTTTTTGAGCAAAAGAATCCTCTTTATGACGTATTTATCGTAAAAACGAAGAAACCTACAGATACGCCATCCGTGGCGAAGCAAATAGAGAAATTTGATCATGTGGAATCTGCCAAATATGGCGAAGGGAAAGTTGAAAAACTATTTAATGTCTTGAAAATTAGTAGAAATGTTGGTCTAGTTCTTGTAATTGGTTTACTATTTACAGCTATGTTCCTTATTTCAAATACGATTAAAATTACCATTTTTGCTAGACGAAAAGAAATTGAGATTATGAAATTAGTAGGGGCAACCAATTGGTTTATACGCTGGCCATTTTTAATGGAAGGTCTGTGGTTAGGTGTTATTGGTTCTATTCTGCCAATTCTCATTATTACTGTTGGCTATTACTACTTGCATAGTTTCTTAGCACCAAGGTTACAAAGTCAATTAATACAAATCCTGGATTTCAGTCCATTCGTATTTGAAGTTACTGGTTTACTCTTATTGATGGGGATTTTAATTGGTATTTGGGGAAGTACGATGTCCATTCGTCGTTTCTTAAAAATATAAAATAAACCATTTTTATAGACTGTCTGTTAAGCAATACTTCAGACAGTCTAGATATACATATATAGAAATTTTTTAAGGGGGATTAAGGTTGAAAAGACGTTCACTACTTTCAATTACTTTAGCATCTGTTCTTGGAATTGGCAGTGTACTCGCTTACCAATCGGATGCATTTGCTTCGAAACTATCAGACTTACAGAATCAAAAAAAGAATGTTGAATCGAAAAGCTCAACGATTAAATCTGATATTAATGAAAAAGATCAAGGCATTAAGGAAATACAAGGTAAGCAAAATACACTAGAAAATGAATTAGCCTCACTAGATATTAAAATTGCGACTACAGATGAGCAAATTCAAGAAAAACAACAACAAATTAAAGAAGCTCAACAAGCTATTGACAAATTAAAAACAGAAATCAGTGTCTTGAAAAAACGAATCGAAGAAAGAAATCAATTATTAGATCAACGTGCTCGTGCCATTCAGACAAATGGTGGAAGTTCCGTTAACTTTTTAGATGTGATTTTAGGATCAGACAGTTTTGCCGATTTATTAGATCGAATGTCTGCTGTTACGACATTAGTAAATGCGGATAAACAAATTATTGAAGAACAGAAAAAAGATCAGGCTGAATTAGAGAAGAAACAAGCAGATGTTGAGAAGAAGCTAAAAACCCTTGAAGAAATGCAAGCTAAATTACAATCAATGAAGATTGAAATGAATCAACAAAAAGCTCGTAAGAATCAAATTATGAAAGAGCTTGGCAAGCAAAAGAAGCAGCTCGAAAATGATAAACTCTCTTTAGAAGAAGAGCAATCGATTTTATCAGCGCAAAAATCTGCAATTGAAAAGGCGATAAAATTAGAAAAAAATCGAATCGCAGAACAAGAGAGACTTGCAAAACAAAGACAAAGACAAAGACAAAGACAGCAGCAGCAGAGTCAGCACTCTTATTCTGGTGGAGGTAGTTCCTCAGGTACACCACCGGTTTCATCTGGTTCATTTATGAGACCTGCACAAGGATATATCTCTTCGGAATTTGGTAATCGTTCCTTTGATGCAGATGGATTCCATTCTGGGATTGATATTGCCAAGGGAGGTACTGTTCCAATAGTCGCAGCAGGTGATGGAGTAGTTACAAGATCATACTTTTCTTCAAGCTACGGGAATGCTATCTTTATTACGCACTCAGTTAATGGACAAATTTACACAACGGTTTATGCACATATGAGTTCGCGTCTTGTTGGGGATTCAACTCCGGTTCATAAAGGACAAATCATCGGATACATGGGAAGTACTGGACAAGCCTATGGCCAGCATTTACATTTTGAATTCTATGTCGGTCCATGGACAGCATCCCACTCAAATGCAGTTAACCCTAGGAACTATATCAGCTTCTAAAGATTAAAAGTCACATCAATAATGATGTGGCTTTTTTTATACATAATACATGTATAAAAACTTATTAAATGTGTAAATGGTGCCTGAGATAACTTTATATGGTATGATACTGGTGAGTTTATTTATTCGAGAAATATGGGATCTTGTTAAAGGAGTTCAGGATGACAATTCTTACGATTTTGTTAGCATTCTTCTTCATTTTAAATTTTATTTTATCAGGTATCGTTATATTTCTAGAACGGAGAAATATAGGTGCAACTTGGGCGTGGTTGTTAGTTTTACTTTTCATACCTGTTGCTGGATTTATTATATATTTAATTTTTGGACAAAATTTAAGCAGAAGAAGAATTTTTTATTGGAAAGATCAAGAGAAAATTGGGATAAAAGAAATATCTCAGCGCCAAATAGATATGCTCAGAAATAATAATTTTCCTTTCCATGATGAACGTACTGTTCAATATAAAGAACTTGTTTATATGCTTCTTGTCAATGATGATGCGGTTATGTCCCATGATAATGATGTTGAAATTTTTATTGATGGGGATGACAAATTTCAATCACTTTTTGAGGATATAAGAAAGGCAAAGGATCATATTCATTTACTCTATTACATCGTCCGTGATGATTTATTAGGTCAGAAGCTCGTAGAACTGCTGACGATTAAGGCGAAAGAGGGAGTAACTGTTCGTTTCGTTTATGACGATATGGGCTCAAGAAGACTACCACGTAAATTTTTTAAGTCACTAGTCGATGCAGGGGGACAAGTCGCTTCATTCTTCCCAGCTAAAATCCCGATGCTTAATTTACGAGTAAATTTTCGCAATCATAGAAAGTTAGCCATTATTGATGGAAATATTGGTTATATCGGTGGTTTCAATATTGGTGACGAATATCTAGGTTTAAATAAGCGATTCGGATATTGGCGTGATACTCATTTGAAAATTACTGGAAAAGCTGTGTATGCTATGCAAACACGCTTTATTCTTGATTGGAATCAGGCTTCATCAAAAGAAATCAGGTATGAGGGAAGATATTTCCCTGACATTTCATCTATAGGTTACACCGATGTTCAAATTGTATCTAGTGGTCCTGATTCAGAATGGGAACAAATTAAAAATGGTTATATTAAAATGATCAATTCTGCCAAAAAGTATATTTTCATGCAAACACCTTACTTTATCCCCGACGATAGTTTATTAAATGCTATAAAAATTGCTATTCTATCTGGTGTCGATGTAAGGTTAATGATCCCTAATAAGCCGGATCATATGTTTGTGTATTGGGCAACCTATTCCTATGTAGGTGAGCTATTGAAAACTGGTGCAAAGGTTTATATTTATGATAATGGATTCATTCATGCGAAAATGTTAGTGGTCGATGGGAAAATTGCGACTGTCGGAACAGCAAATATTGATAATCGAAGTTTCCGATTAAATTTTGAGGTTAATGCATTTTTATATAGTCATCATATTTCAAAGAAACTCGAAAAAATATACATGGATGATATGGGAAAATCAAAGGAATTAACATTAGAAGAATATCTATTACGTCCGAAATGGATTCGTTTTAAGGAGTCCATTTCTAGATTATTATCTCCGATTTTATAACGTTACGAAAAGAGGGTTGCCCGAGAAATGGGTAGCCCTCTTTTTGTTGTTTGTAAACTGATTTTGACAAAAGTCTACAGAAGGCGTACAATTTAAAATATTTTAACTTTAGTGTCAATTACTTAACTAAATGGATATGGGGTGCTAATTGAATGGAGAAATCATTTGAAACAGCAATTGTACATAATTCTTTAATAAATACCTCGAATATACATAGTAAAACAACACCAATATATCAGACCTCTGCATTTACGTTTCAATCATTGGAGGCATTAGAAGAGTTTTATCAAGGGAATATTCCATATCTCTACTCCCGGACTGGTAACCCAAATACAGATGAATTAGGACAAGCTGTTGCAAGATTAGAAGGTGCACCTGATGGTGTTGCTACATCCTCAGGACTCTCCGCTATTTTAGCAGGGATATTAGCTGTCGCCTCTGCTGGCGATCATATTGTTGCGGCAGATGATATATATGGCGGAACCCATCATTTATTAAAACACGAATTAAAGGAACTTGGAATTGAAACCACATTTATCCCTTTTAAAGATGCTTCAATGATTCGAAAGGCGATTCGATCAAATACAAAGCTTCTTTATTCCGAAACAGTAACCAACCCATTTTTACGGATAGAAAACGTGACTGAATTGGTTCGAATCGCAAAGGAATTTCAGCTTTGCACAATGGTAGATAATACATTCGCAACTCCATATTTATTGCAGCCTTTTAAGGACGGAGTGGATATTGTGGCTCATAGCGCAACGAAATATATAGGTGGGCACAGTGATGTAACCGCTGGCGTAGTTGTTGGAGCAGAAGCATTGATGGCAAAAGCAAGACAAAAGGTAGTTAATTTGGGTACAAATTTAAGTCCCTTTGAAGCATGGCTTACTAGTAGAGGGTTAAAAACACTTGCATTAAGAATGGAGCGCCAAGCAACTAATGCTCAACTGTTAGCAGAAAGCCTAACGAATCATTCCAATGTAAAAAAAGTTTACTATCCAGAAAATCTATCAACTAAGGGAAATGGTGCGATAGTTACAATTGAATTAGGAGAAGCTGTAGATATTCATCAGTTTTTTTCCTCTTTAGGCTGGGTAAAACTTGTTCCTACATTAGCAGGAGTGGAAACAACTGTATCCTATCCGTTTGGAACATCTCATCGTAGTCTTACTTTAGAGGAGCAAGAAAGCATAGGAATCAATCAGTGGGTTATTCGCATTTCGGTAGGAATAGAAGATTCAGCAGATATTATTAAGCAATTTAAGCGTGCGATAGAAGCCGCATTATAAGATTGGTATCAAGTTTAGTATCGTTTGCTACTTTGATAAAAAGTCATGCCTTTTCACTTAGCGGCTGTTTTAAAGGGATGAAAGAAATATCCACTAAAAAGTTTTTTTAATAGAAAAAAGGTTGACGAACTATTCATCCATCTTTTATAATGCAAAACAAGAGCAATTTAAAATTTTCTAAATTTAATAATCACTCTTATCGTGAGCGGCGGAGGGACTAGGCCCTTTGAAGCCCGGCAACCTTCAAGCATTCGTGCTTGAAAAGGTGCTAATTCCTACAGATCAATTAGATCTGAAAGATAAGGGGAGGAACTGATATAATAAGCCCTCTTCTTATGAAGAGGGTTTTTTGTTTCCCCTCATTCCATACTTCTCAAATCCCACAACAGAGGAATTACTCAATGAACCTTACCTAGTTTAAGCGGCTTAATGTTATTAGCCATTGAATGTTATTTAGCCTCACCTGAATAATAAAAAGATCTAGGAGGAATTCAAAATGACAAATGAAAACTATCAACCAGAAACGTTATTACTTCATGGGGGACAGGAGCCTGATCCAACGACAGGTTCACGGGCTGTTCCTGTTTATAAGACGACATCCTATGTTTTTAAAGATACAGATCATGCCCAAGGGTTATTTGCCCTTGAACAACCTGGCTATATTTATACAAGAATTGGCAATCCAACGGTTGATGTATTTGAGCAGCGTATTGCCCTTTTGGAAGGGGGAACAGCAGCTGTTGCACTTTCATCAGGGATGGCCGCCATTGCTTTTTCTATTTTAAATATTGCTAGTGCAGGAGATGAAATTATCGCTGCTGGAAATCTTTATGGCGGGACTTTTAATCTCTTTGCAACGACGCTTCCTAGATATGGGATTCAAGTGAAATTTGTTGATGCAACTGATCCGGAAAATTTTCGGGAAGCAATCACACCAAAAACGAAAGCTCTTTTTGCAGAAATTATTGGCAATCCAAGCCTACATGTTTTAGATGTTGAGGCAGTAGCAAATGTTGCCCATGAAAATGGAATTCCGTTGATCATAGATAATACCTTCGGAACACCATATCTATCTAATCCAATAAAATGGGGTGCTGATATTGTTGTTCATTCCGCTACTAAATGGATTGGCGGACATGGTACGACAATCGGCGGTGTCGTGATTGATGGAGGTAAATTTGATTGGAATAGTGATAAATTCCCTTATTTTAAAGAGCCGGATGAAAGTTATCATGGCCTTCGATATGGCATTGATGTGCCTCAAGCAGCATTTGCCACAAAACTTCGTGTGCAGTTATTGCGTGATTTCGGTGCTAGCTTAAGTCCTGATAGTGCATTCTTATTATTACAAGGTCTTGAAACATTGCATCTACGTGTACAAAAGCATAATGAAAATGCATTGAAGATTGCCCAATTTTTACAAGATCATCCTGCCGTTGCTTGGGTTAATTATACAGGACTAGAGGAACATCCATCATATGAGCTTGCAACTAAATATTTCAAAGGTGGATTTGGTTCCATTGTCAACTTTGGGATTAAAGGTGGTCGGGAAGTAGGAAGAAAAGTCATCGATGAGATAAAATTATGGTCTCATGTTGCAAATGTGGGGGATGCAAAATCTTTAATTATCCATCCTGCATCTACTACCCATCAACAGCTTAATGCAGAGGATCTTAAACTAACAGGTGTAACAGAGGAACTGATTCGCCTTTCGGTCGGCTTGGAAGCAGTAGAGGATTTAACAGCAGATTTAGATCAAGCGATTGTAAAAGCAACAAGTGTCACAGTATAGAAATAGTAAATTTTTGCACAGTCGGTCAGGCGAATAAGGGGGATTTCTTAATGTCAGTCATAAAGGCAGCGCTTTTAGGTTTTGGAACGGTTGGTGAAGGTGTCTATACTGCAATTCACTCCCATCAACAGCAGCTTAATGAACTGCTGGGAGTAAGGGTGGAAATTGTTGCGGTATTGATTCGGGATAAAAATAAAAAGAGACACATTGAGTCGAATATACTTGTCACAACAGATTTCGAAGAGATTCTTAATATACGTGATTTGGATGTAGTTTTTGAAGCGATTGTAGGAGAGGAACCAGGTTACACGTATTTGAAGCAGGCAATTGATAAGGGCATCCATGTGATTACAGCTAATAAGGTCATGTTTGCAAAATATGGGCAGGAATTAATTCATAAAGCAAAGCAACGGAATGTAAAACTTGCATTTGAAGCAACAACGGCTGGTGGGGTTCCAATTATAAGAACCATCCAACGATTGCTGCAAGTTAATCGAATTACAAAGGTTCAAGGGATACTAAATGGCACCTCAAATTTTATTTTGACAAAAATGAGAGAGAACAAGTTGTCATTCGAGGCAGCTCTTCATTTAGCACAGCAAAAAGGCTATGCGGAGGCTGACCCGACGAATGATATTAGTGGAAAAGATGCCTTTTGTAAATTAATGATATTAAGTCAACTTGTATTTGGTGAACAGCCATGCTGGTCTGAAGTGAAAATTGAAGGAATCACTTCGATTTCCCAGCAACAAATAGAAGAAAAAGAGCATCAAGGTCAAAGATATAAACATATTGCGGAGATTTATAAAGAAGGCAAGCTGATAAAAGCTTCTGTGAAGCCGATTATTGTGGACAGTAATCACCCACTGTACTCGATTGAAGGTGTCGAAAATGCCATTGCACTAGAAGCAAGCTTGGTTGGAAATATTACATTACAAGGACCTGGAGCTGGGAAAATGCCTACAGCGAGTGCGATGATTGAGGACTTTGCTGAAATAGTCCAACACCAACAGTTACAGGAGAAAATCCCTGCATTGCAAATGTAAAACTGGCGACTTCGCCAGTTTTTTTATTTAGGAAATGACAACTATTTAGAAATACTTTTTATCTATCGCCTAGCCCACCTCTGAGATCAAGAAACCAATAATGTAGTTGTTGATTTTAAGAATATGAGTACTTGTCGAGGGCTTATTAAGGTGCACGACTGGATTTGTTGAATATCCTGGTTATGAAAGTTTCATAACTCGTCCTTTTCTCACATATATTGAAGAATAGGCTTACAAACTATGCGGAACCAATCTTACTCCCTTAGCGGAAGGATCCGTCAGCATGCTTTTTAAGAGAGGGGGACGCTTATGAAACGGAAATGGATGGCAGTGATGGTCTCAGGTGCATTAATAACAGGTGCAAGTGGAACATATGTCGGAATGAAATGGTTTGAAGCAGAGGATGTTCAAATAAATGAACAATCAAAGGACGAGCATTTTCTGGAATCTACAAATAGCAAGGGGCAATCCCTTCCAGATTTAGCGAAAATCGCCCAAGCGTATAATCTCATCAAAGGTTCTTATGTTGAGGAAGTGGATGATCAACAACTAGTTGAAGGGGCAATACAAGGTATGGTGAGTACTTTAGATGATCCATACTCGATATATATGGATGCCAAAACAGCTTCCAAATTCAATCAAACATTAGAATCTTCATTTGAAGGAATTGGAGCAGAGGTAACCGCAAAAGATGGAAAAATCCTAATTGTTTCCCCATATAAAAATTCCCCTGCAGAAAAGTCGGGGTTAAAACCGAAAGATGAAATTATCAAAATCGATGGGGAAAGTATTGAAGGTCTGGATTTGTATCAAGCTACAACAAAGATTCGCGGAAAAAAAGGAACGACAGTAACGCTTGATATTAAGAGGGAAGGAGTTAGTAAAGCCCTTCAATTTAAGGTGAAGCGTGATGAAATCCCGATGGAAACAGTATTTGCAAGTATAAAGTATGAAGGGAATAAACCGATTGGTTACATTGAGATCACGCAGTTTTCCAAAGATACCGCAAAAGATTTTAAAAGAGAATTGAAAAAACTTGAAAAACAAAATATGAAAGGATTAATTATTGATGTAAGAGGAAATCCGGGAGGGCTTTTGCTTAGTGTTCAAGAGATTTTAGATACACTTGTAACGAGTCAAAAGCCTTATTATCAAATCCAACAGCGAGATGGTGAGAAGCTACCCTACTACTCAAACCTGGAGAAAAGTAAACCGTATTCGATTGCTGTCCTCGTAGATGAGGGGAGTGCATCAGCATCGGAAATTCTTGCAGGTGCATTGAAGGAAGCAGAAGGGTATACATTAATTGGTGAAAAAACATTCGGAAAAGGAACAGTTCAGGATGCCGTTCCAATGGGAGATGGAAGCACAATAAAATTAACAATGTATAAATGGCTTACACCAAACGGAAATTGGATTCATCATAAGGGAATTCAACCTACAATCGAAATGAAACAACCAGATTATTTTTATATTCATCCATTAGAGGTTGAGGAAACATTGAAGCCTGATATGAATAATGAGCAAGTTAAAATTGCACAGAAAATGCTTGATGGTCTCGGATATTCACCGGGTCGTAGTGATGGTTATTATAATCAAAAAACAAAAACAGCGGTAAGAGCCTTTCAGAATCAAGTAAGCCTACCTGCTACAGGAGAGCTTGATGTGAAAACAGCTCAACGATTAGAAGAAGAAATTATCTCAGCAATTAAGGATGAAAAAAATGATCTTCAATTACAAGTTGCATTAAAATACTTTCAATAGTATCTAAGTATCTATTTATTTTGAAGGAGATTCAATCAGTCATACATTTCTTTACCACCTAACCGATCAATCGATGTTTAATATAGATTGTTGTTTTAGTAAAAGCCCTCCTAGCGATATTTAAACCTAGTAAATACTTAAGCGACTTTATGGATTATACAGTGACATAGAGGGGTTAGTCTTCAACCTATATTCATCAGTTAATGATTAACCTAAAATAGCAATAATGTTTAGGAAAAGAGCTTAATATAAAACTGATCATAGGTTTTATGCGAACAATCTGCTAAAATAAGAATAATAGATTGTACTTGGTAAGGTGGTGGAAGAATTTGAGTCAGGTGTGGTTAATTGAAATCCTAAAAGGAATAGGGAAGTTCTTTCTTCATCCGATCTTCTATTATTCGATCTTTTTGGCTATTCTTGCAGGGATTGTTCGAGTAAAAAAAGAACGGAATGATTTCCATATTCGTGTATATGATATATATCAAGAATTGCGCTATCTATTACCTGCAGGTTTATTAATAGGATTAATTGTATCTTTGATTACGATTAGCAGTGGTTTTGTTATCTCTTTTTCAATGATTGCTGTACTTGCTATTATAACCATCGTACTTAGCCTTATTGGAAATTTTCGCTATCTATCTTCTGCATTTACAATTGGTTTTTCGTTTATCCTATTATTTTTAGCTAGCGAAATGAATTGGGATTTTCCAATATTATCTGAACATCCATCAGACAGTAGTTTGTCAGGATTTATCGTAATACTTGGTATACTGCTGATTGTTGAAGGGATTCAAATGGTTCGGAATGGAACAAAGAAATTTTCACCGATTCTTCGAGAAAGTCGTCGTGGATTAACTGTAGGAGCGCATCAAGTAAAAAGAATATGGTTGATACCGGTTTTTTGCTTCCTTCCTGTTGGGCCTATGACTGCTCCTTTTGAATGGTGGCCGACCTTTGACTTTGGTACTACATCCTATTCACTCATTCTTATCCCATTTGCTGTTGGCTTCCAACAGCAAATCCAAAGCACATTACCACAAATAGCGGTTAAGCGGATTGGTATGAATGTTATATGGCTTGGGATTATTGCTTTAGCAATTGCAATAGCTGGTATGTGGTGGTCTATCTTTTCCATTGCAGCTGTTATTATTGCGATACTAGGAAGAGGATGGATTTCTTACCGTCATCGAGTCCGCGAAAATTCATCAACCTATTATTTCACTCCTCAGAAAAAAGGGCTTATGGTATTAGACGTTATTCCTTTTTCACCAGCCGAGAAATTAGGGCTGCAAATGGGAGAGATTATTTATAAATGCAATGGACAAATAACACTTAATAAGAATGAGTTTTATAAAGCTCTTCAAAAAAATCGTGCGTATTGTAAATTAGAAGTTTTTGATGTGAACGGAGAAATTCGCTTTGTTCAAGGTGCGTTATTCGAGGGAGATCATCATGAGTTAGGGATATTAACAATTGAGGATAAGAAAAAGTGGAATGGCAATGAAGCATCTTAGTCTTATTTTCTATCATTCTCTCAAAGGAACCATGTCAATCTGATATGGTTCCTTTGTGTCACTAAAAAAATTAGAGGTGGAGTATGGGTCAGTTTACACACTTAGAATTTCTACAAAATATAGGTTCACAAAAGCCAAAAACAATAAATAATCATGAAGCACAATGTCCTTTTTGTCAGGTGGATCAACTAGAAAACATACTAGCACAACAAGATACGATCATATTATTGAAAAATAAATATGCAACCCTAAAGGATACTTTTCAAACAGTATTAATAGAAACAGACCAATGTCAATCGGATCTATCTTTATATACAAAAGAACATCTTTATCAATTGATAGATTTTGGTGTTCATCATTGGTTGGATATGGTAAATAGCGGAAAATACACTTCTGTCATTTTCTTCAAAAATCATGGTCCGTTATCAGGAGGGACAATCCGTCATCCCCATATGCAAATTGTTGGACTTCGGAATATCAATTATCAACATAATATAAATAAAGCTGATTTCATGGGGATTGAAATAGCAAGTCAATCGAGTGTAGAGTTCAATCTCTCAAGCAAACCAAGAATGGGCTTTTTTGAATATAATGTTCTTTTGCACGATCTTAAAGATTTGCAGATCATGGCGGATTATATTCAATTAGCCGTACATTACATTCTTCATCATAGTCATTTTAAATGTGAAAGCTACAATCTTTTTTTCTATCAAATAGATGGGCAGATAGCTTGTAAAATTATTCCTAGATACATTACCCCCCCTCTATTTGTAGGATATTCGATACCACAGGTCGCAAGTAACTTAGACGAAATTGTAGACCGAATAAAAAGCATCTATAAATTATAAGTCCTATGCTTAATAAATAGTATAGGACTTATTTGTATTATTAAGGTAAAGGGTTATTTAAACTTTGCCATTCGTTTAATATCATGTTTTTTCCAATCACAATGATTATATCATGTAGCTTTAATTGGTAATTTGGCTCTGGGGCGATTGCCATTTTCCCGTTAGCATGTCGGATTGCAATGATGTTGACATTGTATTTAGCACGGATGTCAAGGGCGATAAGTGATTGGCCTACTAATGAATCAGGTATCTTTACTTCTTCAATACTGTATTCCTCTGATAGTTCGATATAATCGATAATATTTGGAGTCATTAGTTTGTGAGCAATTCGTAATGCCATATCTCGATCTGGATAGACGACTTCAGTTGCCCCAACTTTTGATAACACAAGCCCATGATGCTTATTAAGAGCCTTTGCAACGATATGCTTAACACCTAGTTCATGTAAGATTACGACAGTTAATATACTTGCTTGCATATTATCGCCAATCGAGACAATAACCGTATCAAAATTTCGTATTCCTATGTTTCGCATGCTTAACTCTTCCGTTGAATCTGCAATAATGGCATGGCTGACAATGTCTTGATGCTCATCAATTCGATCTTCATTAATATCGATGCCAAGAACTTCATTATTTGCCGAATAAAGTGCTTGTGCAATGGCTGATCCGAACCTTCCAAGTCCAATCACTGCGTATTGTTTTGGCATAAAATTTCCCACCTAATTAAAAATAAATAGCTGTTTTTGTGTAGTTTGTTGCATGTGTAAAAGCCAAACTGGTGACTTTTACACCCAATAAAGGATTCAAGCGATTCTTATGGAGACTACAGCTTTTTTTAGTGAAACAGCCGATATTATTTGTAAAAAATAGCAACAATGTTTGAGAAAAGTGTCAAATAAATTAACCAATCATAAACCTTCCTTTTGGATAACGATAGAACTCTTTGTCTTGTTTATGGGTTAAAGCGATTGCAATCGTTAATGGCCCTAAACGGCCGATAAACATTGTTATGGCTATAAGAATTTTGCCGAATGTGGAGAGATCTGGAGTAAGTCCCATTGAAAGTCCCACCGTTCCGAATGCAGAAGTTGCTTCAAAAAGAATAACAAGAAACTTGGTTTCAGCTTCAGTAATAGAAAGAATCATAGTAACAAGAATGACAACGATAAAACCAATTAACGAAACGGTAATTGCTTTATAAATCGTCGTCGGAACTAATCGCTGACGAAAGAATACGACATCTTGTTTCCCTTTTACTTGTGACCATGCTGCACCTAATAAGGTGACGAAGGTAGTGGTTTTAATTCCTCCACCAGTTGAGCCTGGAGACGCACCGATAAACATTAGAATGATGATTAGAAATATAGTGGAATCAGATAAATCTCCAATACTTAATGTATTTGCTCCCGCTGTACGAGCTGTCACCGATTGGAAGAGTGAGGCTAATATTTTCCCAGAAAAAGATAAGGGTCCTAGTGTTTTTTGATTATAAAATTCTAACCAAAAAATAAAGATCGTTCCTAAAATGATTAGAGAGAAAGTGGTGCATAGCACAACTTTGCTATGTAAAGAAAACTTTTGAAAGGATTTGTGTTCAAGAAAATCATGAACAACGATAAATCCAATTCCGCCTAAAATGATTAAGGAGGAAATTACAAGGGTAACAACAGGGTCTTCAACATATCCGGTTAGGCTACGAAACTCACCAAATAGGTCAAAGCCGGCATTATTAAAATTAGAGATGGAATGGAATATCCCATAATAGATTGCCCTCGAAATAGGCATATCAAAGGAAAAACGAATAGATAAAAGAATTGCCCCTAAGCCCTCTGTTAATACAGTAAAAAGGAAGACTGTTTTTACTAACCGTACTACACCTTGCGGAGAGACAACATTAAATGCCTCTTGTAATAATAATCGCTCCTTAAGAGAAATTTTTCTCCCAATTAATAAAGCAAATAATGTCGCGAAGGTCATAAAACCAAGGCCACCAATTTGAATTAAGGATAGAATGACAATCTGTCCAAAGAATGAAAAGGTTGTTCCTGTATCTACAACAACAAGTCCGGTTACACAAGTTGCAGACGTCGCAGTAAATAATGCATTTAACCAGCTAAGTCCACGATGATCCGTAGTTGAAACAGACAAGGAGAGTAGTAAAGTACCTATAAGAATAATAATGGCGAATCCAAGTATTAAAATCTTCGGGGGCGTTAGTTTTAAGTTTCTATAGAGTTGATTAATCATGGTAAAATCCTTCCTTTGATCTCCATTTAGTTTAATTCAAGAAGAGGGCAATTATTCATTTGATAAGGTAATAACTTATTTGCTCTGGACCATCGACGATCTAGAGTGGTTAAGATTTGTTTGGTAGGTTATTAGGCTAATTACCTTCATACAATATAATGAAGGCTTTTAAAGGAGAGATGTACATGTATAACGTGTTGATGTTTGTAGATTCAGGGGTAGATGATTCCTTTGCCTTAATGTATGCATTGCAACATCCTGAAATAAATGTTGTAGGAGTTGTGAGTGGATATGGGAATATAACAAAGGAACAATCAATGACAAACACCGCATATTTATTACACTTGGCAGGAAGAGAGGATATCCCTATTATAGCTGGATCATCTGGTCCATTATCGGGAGAAATTGCTAAGTATTATCCTGAAATTCACGGTCAAGAAGGATTAGGGCCGATTAATCCTCCAAAGGAATTTGGCGAAGTCAAGATATTTGACATTGATAAAATAATTGAAATTATTGATGCATATCCTAATAGGCTTATTATTATTGGAATAGGAAGACAGACAGATGTAGCTTTACCTTTTATTATTTATGGAAATGATGCTTATCAGACGGTAAATGCATTTTATATCATGGGTGGTGCCTTTCTTGTTCCTGGCAATGTTACTGCTGAGGCAGAAGCTAATTTTTATTCTGACCCTATTGCTGCGTATCAAGTCATGGAAAAAGGAAGAAACATTTTTTTACATCCATTAAACATAACGAACAAAGCGATTATCCCACCTGAAACGATTGATTATCTAGCGCAAAATAGCCGATCAGCTTTTAAACCTATTATCAAGCCTGCATACGATTATTACTTGAATGCATATAAGAAGAATGTTCCTGGTATACAGGCCGCACCGCTACATGATGTATTAACCATTAGTGCCCTAGCTAATCCAGCCCTCGTAAAATACTTACCTAGAAGAGTAACAATTGAACAATTTGGTGCAGCAAGAGGAAAGAGTATTGCCGACTTCCGACCAAAACCGGACCCGCAGCCGAAAGAAACCCTTGATTGGATTGGAATGGAAGTGGATGTTCCAAAGTTTATTGAGAACTTTACTACTGTTTTTATGGCGTAGGTGAAAAAAACTACTACAGGTTGTAATGACAATTAGTAGTAGTTTTTTTCATTCAATTTACTTGACAAGTAAGAGTTTTTTAATTATCTTTAATTCAAGATATTTGTAAACTAAATAATGTAATCATAGATATTATTATTTAAAAGGAGTGTAATATTATGCAATTAAAAGGAATTCATCATGTTTCTGCGATTACTGCAAATGCTCAGGAAAATCTTCATTTCTATACAAAAGTACTCGGTATGCGCTTAATTAAGAAAACGGTTAATCAAGATAATCCCTCAGTCTATCATTTATTTTATGGAGATGAAAAAGGGAGTGCTGGCACTGAATTAACATACTTTGAAATTCCTCATGCAGCAAGAAACCATGATGGGAATAACAGTATTTCGGAGATATCTTTAAGGGTTAAAAATGATCATGCACTAACGTTTTGGAAAAAGAGATTTGAAGAACTGAATGTAGAGCACGAGGAGATTACAGAAGTCTTTAATCGCCAAACCTTACGTTTTAAGGATTTTGAAGGGCAGCGAATGGCGCTTATCTCTGATGAAAAGAATACAGGAGTTGAAAGTGGCAGACCGTGGGAAAAAAGCCCAGTGCCGCAGGAGTTTGGCATCACTGGTTTAGGTCCGGTTAAACTAACGGTACCAGATGCAAAGCAAACGATAACCACTCTTACAGAGATTCTAGGATTTCATAAAAAAGGTCATTATCCATCCTCTATTCCAGGTCAAAGTGATATTATCGTATACGAAACCGGCGAGGGTGGTACGGGAGCGGAAGTCCATATCGAAGAAAGAAATGATTTACCTCGGGAAAGATTGGGACGTGGCGGTGTCCATCATGTTGCCTTCCGTGTAGATAATGCGGATGAACTACATGATTGGATACAAAAAGTACAAGATGAACAAATGGTGAACTCTGGATTTGTTGATAGGTTCTACTTTAAATCTCTTTATTTTAGAGAACCTAATCGGATTCTTTTTGAGCTTGCAACAGACGGACCCGGATTTGCAACAGATGAAGACATCGAACATTTAGGGGAATCTTTGGCATTACCACCATTCTTAGAACCAAAACGTAATGAAATTGAGGCAAAATTAAAACCGCTTCATACGAAACAATAAATTTTTTTCAAAAAGGGGGTTAGTCCCCCTTTTTTTTAATATTGCATTTTCCGGAAATCAAAGTACGATTTTCTTTGGAAAGTTAAAAGGCCAACTTTCCTTTATGGGAAAATCAAAGTACGATTTTCTTTGGAAAGTTATAGGGCCAACTTTCCTTTATGGGAAAATCAAAGTACGATTTTCTTTGGAAAGTTAAAAGGGCAACTTTCCTTTATGGGAAAATCAAAGTACGATTTTCTTTGGAAAGTTATAGGGCCAACTTTCCTTTATGGGAAAATCAACGTATGGATTTTCTTTGGAAATTATAAGGCCAACTTTCCTTTATAGGAAAATCAAAGAACGGATTTTCTTTACAAAGTTAAGGCTTAACCTTGCTATTATGTTTCGGAACGATAGGATTTCCCTTTTTCTTCACTGAGTCCAAAATAATGCCGGAAATTATAGATAAGTGGGCTCCAGCTTTTAGGATCTATATGATTGCCATCTCCCATCATAATATTTTCATGAGCATGTACATGAATGGCTCGTGTCTCTACGATTGCAAAAAAGGGTGTTTCCTCTGGAATACGGAAATGTTTCATCTCTGCTTCAATTTGAATTGGGCATTCTGCAATTCTACTAGGTTGAACCGAAACAGATGGGATCGAAGTAAATTGTCCTGCTTGAAATTTATCTTTTTCATATGTAAAACCCAGTTCCTTCTTTTCTGCTGGGATATCTTTTTTTCCAGTGTATGGTGCAAGTGCTTCAACATTTTTCCATAGTTCTGGATGAGGTATGTTGATCACACATTCAGAACATTTTTGTAAATTTTCAAATGCCTTTCCTTCGATTGAAATCCCAATGATCAGTGAGTCTCCTAATGCCCAAGAGGAGGATAGGGGACTAATATTTGTTGAACCATCCTCATTTAATGTGTTCATTAAGATAACAGGTGTACCATAATATAAAATTTTAGGATGTATGATTCTTGATTTTGGCAATTGTTTGTTTATCATTGTTCTTTTCTCTCCTTTGCCTTCGCGATATGAAAGTAATTGTAATATGAAAAAATTACAAATATCATCGAAATATGGATGTTTTTCCTTCAAGGAACTTTGTTGCGAAATAGTGATTGAAAAACTTCAATAAATGACCTGTTTTCTATATAATTTAAATAGAGGGAAAATTCTTGATGATAGGGGCGATAAACCTGAATATCACGAAACTACAACCAAGTCAATTTAGAGAGGCACTAAAATTATCAGAGTATGCTTTTCAGTTTCAAATTTCAGAAGAAGAAGCAGAGAAAAAAATAGAGTCATATATGGATCATGATATATATGGTATGTATGAGGATGAAGTATTAGCGGCAAAAATACATATTCGTCCATTTCAAATTTGGTTAAATGGTCAAAAAATAAGGATGGGTGGAATTGCAAATGTTGCCACTTATCCAGAGTACAGAAGAAATGGTTATATACGTGAACTTCTTACGCATTCCTTAGCTCAAATGAAAAAAAGGGGTCAACTTGTTTCATATCTCCATCCATTTTCTATTGGTTTTTATCGAAAATTTGGGTGGGAGACCTTCTCGAATTATATTAAAATTCATTTTTCCAAGGCAGATTTGATTAAACAAAATGAAGTTCCTGGATATATCAAGCGATTCACAAAGACAAATTATACTAGAGATGTAGAAAAGATCTATGATGAATATGCACAAAGGTTTATTGGTATGTTTGCTCGTGATGAAAATCGGTGGAAAGATACAATAATCAATGATAGGAATGTAGCGATTTACTATAATCTAGACCATGAGCCACTTGGATATATTTTATATCAAGTAGCTAATTCAAAAATGGAAATTAGGGAAATCGTTACAACTCAACATGAGGCTAGAGTTGGACTTTGGAATTTCATTTGTCAGCATGATTCGATGGTGACAGAGATAGAAATGAATACATATGAAACAGACCCGTTCCTATTTACTCTAGCTAATCCTGATATGAAAGTACATCGTTTAACCTATGGAATGGCAAGAATTATTGATGTACAAGAATTTTTAAATGTTTATCCTTTTCAACCAACCAATCATGAATCTGTCTCATTCCAAATCATCGATGAAAATGCTCCTTGGAATACAGGAACATATACGTTAAGCAATCAATCAACAATCTCCTATTCACCACATATAGAGCAACAAGAAATGAGTTGCAGTTGCTTATCCATTAATCATTTTACAGCTTTATTATTCCGTTATAAATCGGCACAGGAGCTTATAGATATTGGAGCAATAAAAGGAAATAAAGAAGAAATACTTAAATTAGAAGAGCTACTACCAAAGGTAAAACCCAATCTAATGGATTTCTTTTAACCAGAAGATAAAAAAAGCCTGCTAGAAAAACGAAGAGCGAGGTATTCGCTCAATAGTTTAGCAGGGTTTTTTTAGTTTTAAAATATTTATTAGTTACTGTGGAAACGAGTTTACCTCCAAATCGGGCATCAAAGTCCCACAATGGTTACCGTAGAAAGGGTCACCAATCGGCCTCAATGGTTACCGATGAAAGGGGTTTTCCGCCAAATGGGACACTAATGGCCCTCAATGGTTACCGAGGAAAGGAGTTTTTGTCCAAAAGGGTCACCAAAGGTACTAAATGGTTACCGAGAACACGAGTTTTCCCGGAAAAGGGTCACTAAAGGCCTTCAATGGTTACCGAAGAAAGGAGTTTTCCGCCCAAAGGGACACTAAAGGCCCACAATGGTTACCGATGAAAGGAGTTTTCCCGCCAAAGGGACACTAAAGGCCTTCAATGGTTACCGAAGAAAGGAGTTTTCCACTAAATGGGTCACCAAAGTCCCACAATGATTACCGTGGAAACGAGTTTTCCTCCGAATGGGTCATCAATGTCCCAACATGGTTACAGAAGAAAGGAGTTTCCCCTCAAAAAGGGTCACCAACCGCCCACAATAGTTACCGAGGAAAGGAGTTTTCCCGGAAAAGGGTCACTAAAGGCCTTCAATGGTTACCGAAGAAAGGAGTTTTCCGCCCAAAGGGTCACCAATCGGCATCAATGGTTACCGAAGAAAGGAGTTTTCCGTCCAAAGGGTCATCAAAGTCCCACAATGGTTACCGAGGAAAGGAGTTTTTCGCCCAAAGGGTCACCAATGGTACTCAATGGTTACCGAGAACACGAGTTTACCCGGCAAAGGGTCACCCAAGGCCGTCAATAGTTACCGCAGACAGGAGTTTCCCCAAAAATGGGTCACCAATGGTACTTAATGGTTACCGAAGAAAGGAGTTTCCCCCAAAAAGGGTCACCAACCGCCCACAATGGGTACCGAGGAAAGGGGTTTTCCACTAAACCTGTCATCAAAGGCCTCATTCGTTTTCCCCCTGGACCTGTTTTGTCTGTCAGTAGCAGTCATTTTCTATGGACTTCAAATTTCCACTCATCCATATGTTGATCATCACGGAAATGTCGCTGAGTTATTGTGCCATTACCTTTTCTGCTTGCCAATAAATTTCACTGTATACATCTGCTAGTGCTTCGGCAGATCGATATAATTCATCTAATGTATTGTCTACACCACCAATTTCAAATAACATAGCTTGTGAGGCAAGATCTTGATTGTATTTTCCATTTCCTTCATCAAATCCTTTAGAAAAGATATGGAAGATAAGACCAGGATATTTTGCTTCCATTTTCTTTTTGAATTCAAGGGCGAAACTACGATTTTTTTCATAGTTTTGTACTTCCTTGCCAAGAACTAGAGAGATTCTCGCATAGGATTTTCCATTGATCGTTGTCGTAGTAAGCTCTCGTCCTTGGGAATCCCGGTGAATATCGATTATATTTGTTATATCTGTATTTTTCGCTAAAGCTGAAGCGACAATCGTTCTTGATACATTATAGGCGGCATTCGTTTTTAATCCTTTAGCATGTAGCATTTCAGCCATATTTGTTTTATCATGTTCAACACCTATACCTCGCTTCTCTAGTTCCTCAGCAAGCTTAGATCCCACAGCAATAACATTCACTTTTTCATTATTGCTTGAAACGGCCCCGTTTTTTAATAATGGCTTAAAGGATTCATAACTATGGGTGTGATAAATATAGACTACCTTTCTTCCATTGGTTGTTTGATTAGGCTTTTCTGTTTCTTCTGGTGTTTCCTCTGTAATGATTTTGTCTTCATTAATTTCATTATCCTTTAACAATTCCTCAAGTGGGGGAGAAGATTCCACAGGCAAGTTTGTATAGTCCGCTCCATTTCCGGCGTAAATAATTTCAGCGTCATATGCGTAAAATCCAGGTAACTCTCTACCTAATAAACTTCGAATATCCCCTGGTTTTAAATTAGTAGCTGCTTTGAAAACGATGGTTGATACTTTTGGAGGTTTACTTTTCTCAGGTAAAACATCTGAAACCTGTGAAAACTCCATGCCCATTAAGTAAATAAAGTTTTCAGGTGCAAAGTTTTTGATGGATTGACTGACATAGGTGGAAGTGAATAATTTACTGCCGAAAGAGGTTAATAGGCTAGAAACAACTAGAATCCCAGTTACTAGTAGGAAAGGTATAAGGAACGATAATCTCAATTTCATCCATGCACCTCACATCTATTGATAAAAAATCAGCATAATCATATCCATAAATTTATATGTTTTTATCGAAAATAATAGAATAAAAAAAGAGAATTAGATAAGAAAAGAAAAAATAGATTATTTTTTCTTTATAAGGATGGTAAAATAAAAAAAGTTGAAGGAGGTAGAATAATTTGCATTTATGGGAATCTTTTGTAGCTTTTGTTCTTGGATTGGTAGAGGGGTTAACCGAATTTGCTCCAGTATCATCTACAGGACATATGATTATTGTCGATGATCTTCTTTTAAAATCAAAGGAATTATTCTCACAGGAAATAGCAAATACGTTTAAAGTAGTGATTCAATTAGGATCAATTCTAGCGGCTGTTGTAGTCTTTTGGGACAGGTTTTTAAACTTGTTAGGTTTAAAGAAAAATGTAACGGTAGAACAACAAAGAGGCCAACGCCTGAAATTATCTCAGGTCATTGTCGGTTTAATTCCTGCGGGAGTACTTGGATTTCTTTTTGATGATTACATAGATGAACATTTATTTTCCGTGAATACGGTAGTAATCGGATTATTTGCAGGGGCTATTTTAATGATTGTAGCTGACTTGGTTCGTCCACGTAAGCCAAAAGTAGAAACTGTTGATCAAATGACCTATACTCAAGCATTTATTATTGGTTTATTTCAATGTATTGCCTTATGGCCTGGTTTTTCGCGATCAGGTTCGACCATCTCTGGTGGGGTATTACTAGGACTTAACCATCGTGCTGCTTCCGACTTTACTTTTATAATGGCTGTTCCTATTATGGCAGGAGCTAGCTTTATATCATTGCTGAAAAATTGGGAATATATTACATCGGCTTCTATTCCATTTTTTATTGTTGGCTTTATTAGTGCATTTATTTTCGCATTATTAGCGATTCGTTTCTTCTTAAAGCTTATTAATAAAATAAAATTGATTCCATTTGCAATCTATCGAATCATTCTTGCCATTGTGATTTATTTCGTATTTTTATAAAAAACGTACCAATTAGTGCATAAAAATATGTTGCTAATGTAAAAGCTTAATGTTCGCTTTTACAATCTAAACATTACCTAAATAGCAACTATATTTGAGAAAAGATCCAAAAAATAAAAAACGTCCATCATTGGACGTTTTTTATCATGAAGTAAAGAATTTACGGGCTTTTTCAAAGTATTCCATGTCTTCGTCAAGCAATTCTTCTTCATGAAAAATAGCATCAACAGGACATACAGCTTGGCAAGCACCGCAATCGATGCAAATATCCGGATCAATATAAAATTGATCTTTTCCTTCAGCAATACAGTCGACTGGGCAAACTTCTACACATTCAGCTGCCTTTTCCCCTTGACAAGGGAATGTAATAACATAAGCCATGTTACATTAACCACCTTTTTTTACCAATAGGGACTGTCTGAAAAGTGCTTTTTAGAAACCCCTTGGTTCATTTCTTTATGTTATATTTTATCATATGAAAAGTTTGTTTTCGAATGAATCAATAAGAATTTTAGCTTAAATTGATCATTTCTACTAATTGTTTAATGATTTTTGCATAAAGACGACTTGATTAGCGAGTCCATTGATTCGTTCGATAATCGTTTCATCAATGATTTCATTATTCGCATTAAAATGATCATTATGCACATAAACATAGTTTGGTGCAACGTAGGAACGGAAGAAACCAGCAATTGGTTTTAATTGATTTTCAATTACTAGAAAATGCTGATAGGTTCCACCTGTTGCCGCAAATCCGATGACTTTGCCATGAAAGGCAGAAACAGGCACTAGATCAAATAAATTTTTTAAAGCTCCAGTCATCGAAGCTTGATAAATAGGTGTGGCAATGATATACATATCAGCATCTTTCACGATATCTATCACTTTTTTTGTGTCTCCTGTGTATGATGCAGGATCACGTCCATCACAAAATTGAATATCATATTTACCTAAGTCTAAACATTCTGTTTCAATTTCAGGAAATTGCTCTTTCGCTGAATCGAGAATCTTTTCTACGACTAACCGTGTTCTAGTTCCTGAAATTGTTCCAGAGATTCCAAGTAGCTTCATGTTAATCTCCTCAATTATAAATAAAATTATGTAGTCACATTGCTTATAATAAAATATGCAATGTCATTCGTTTGTGTACACTTTTTATATATTTTTGTATAAAATGTTGTTATAATAAATATATCAGAATCTTTTATTTCGTACAACGAAAAAAATTGATTGGCATTGAGAGGTGAAAAAAGTTGAAAAAAACAGCTTCGACCAAAGATGAGATTTTACATTTATTGAAAAGATATAAAAAGATGAGTGTTGTTGATTTAGAAACACATCTTGAAATTACAGGGATGGCAGTTAGACGACATTTAAATAACTTAGAGAATGAACGTATGATTCAGTCCGAAACAATTCGCAAAAATATGGGAAGACCTGTTCAATTGTATTCATTAACGAAAATTGGTGAAGGACATTTTCCAAAAAGTTATTCCAATATGACTGTTGAATTTTTGGAGGATATTGAAGCAATAAATGGGCCAGAAATGATCGATGTATTGTTTCAAAATCGGGAAACTCGAATGGAAGCAAAATATAAAGCACGTATTGAACAAAACGATTTAAAGGATCGAGTGGCTGAATTAGCGAAAATTCAAAATGAAAATGGATATATGGTTGACTGGGAAGAAAAAGAGGATGGAGTATATGAATTAATTGAGTATAATTGTCCTATTTTTGAGGTTGCCAGAAAATATCCAAAAGCCTGTTCATGCGAGCAAAGCTTATTCCAAAAGGTCTTACAAACAGATGAAATCGAGCAAGTCTGCTGTATGTCAAAAGGCGGTGACCACTGTAAATACCTCATCAAGGTGACGGATAATAATAAATAGTTAATGCTCTTTTTTTGCGTCTTATTCATCTCTTTAAAAGAGACTACTTAAAAAACTGAATAATTGTTGTGGACACCTCGACAGTGTTTGTCCTTCCATGTATGATTAGGAAAAAAGGGTTGGTTTTGGAAGGAGAAATTATGGTGAAGAAGATATTAGTCGTAGATGATGAACCATCAATTGTAACACTATTAAAATTCAACTTGGAACAAGCCGGTTTTTCTGTAATGACAGCTTCTGATGGGAGAGAAGGCTATGAAAGGGCCTCTAATCAATCACCTGATATAATTGTCTTAGATCTCATGCTGCCTCAAATGGATGGGATGGAAATTTGTAAAAGACTACGTCAAGATAAAATTAATACACCAATCTTAATGCTGACAGCCAAAGATGATGAATTTGATAAAATCTTAGGTCTGGAATTGGGAGCGGATGATTATTTAACAAAACCATTCAGTCCTAGAGAAGTCATTGCAAGAGTGAAAGCGATATTAAGGCGGACCCAGGATGCTGGGGAAACAAGTTCGCAGGAAGATAAGTCACTAACAATTGGAAACCTAGAGGTGTTCCCTGAACAATTTGAAGCCTATTTCAATAAAGAAAAACTAGAATTAACTCCTAAAGAATTTGAATTATTACATTATTTGTCCAGTCATCGGGGGAAGGTATTAAGTCGTGATCAACTTTTAGATTCCGTGTGGAATTATGATTATGCTGGGGATACTAGAATTGTTGATGTTCATATCAGTCATCTCCGTGAAAAAATAGAAGAGGATACGAAACAGCCACAATATATTAAAACGATTCGTGGGTTTGGCTATAAAATGGAAGGACCCAAAAATGAATAAGCTGTGGCTGAAAATTTCCCTTCGATTTTTTATCCTTTTATTTTTAGTTCTTATTGCTATCGGTTTTTTTATTGCCGATATGATGAAAAATACATATATGGATATGACGCGAAATCAATTATTTCAAGATGCACATATTGTTTCCGAATTTATTAATACGAACTCTTTAAACGAAGATACGAACAGTTTACAAAAAAAGATTGAAAGTTTTTATGCAGAAAATCAACCGAGAATTACAGTCATTGATATCGATGGAAAGGTGCTTGCAGATTCAGAAGACAATCCTGAAAATATGGAGAATCATGCGAATCGTCCAGAGTTCAAGCAACTGATAAAAGGTCATAAACAGAAGGCAGAGTCAATTCGCTATAGCCAGACCCTTGGCTATAATATGATGTATGTCGCTACTCCAATAAAAGATCAGCATCAGATTATTGGGGTGATCAGAGTTGCTTTTACCTTACAAAATATTGACCATGCAATCCAAAAACTATGGGTAAGTCTTGGGATAGCACTAGGAATTACACTAATTTTGGCAACTTTTATTGCCATTCGTCTATCTAAAGGGATAACGAGACCTATTGAGGATATTATTCAAGTAGCTAGTCGTTTGACGGAAAAGGATTATAGTAGTAGGGTCCGTGCAAAAACAAAAGGCGAACTTGATCAATTAGCAATCGCGATCAATACTCTTGCAAAAAGTTTACAGCACCAAATGGAGGAAATTAGGGAGAATCAACAAAAACTAACAGGGGTTTTAGAAAATATGGTGAGTGGCGTCATGCTTATTCAACCAACAGGTCGAATTGCATTAGTCAATCCCGCAATGGAGAAAATTATTGGTACAAGTGCTGAACAATTGACAGGAAAGCTACATATTGAAGCAGGGAAAAGCTTTGGACTTAGTCAGTTAATTGACCGCTCATTGAAAGAAGTAACGAGTATACATGATGAGGTACATATGTATTTCCCAACAGAAAGAATTCTTGATACACATATTGCTCCATATGTTGGAGTTAATGGTGATATTAAAGGGGTTATTACTGTGCTTCATGATATTACGGAAATTCGTAGACTTGAAAAAATAAGAAGTGAGTTTGTTGCCAATGTTTCGCATGAACTAAAAACTCCAATAACTTCTCTAAAAGGATTTTCCGAAACATTACTTGATGGTGCCATGCATGATCCTGAGGTAACGAAATCATTTTTAACAATTATTCACGATGAAAGTGAACGACTTCATCGTTTGATTACTGATATTCTACATCTATCTAAAATCGAGCAACACCAGATTCCATTCCATCCTGAGCCACTAGATGTCATCAAGGTTATCTATGAAACGGTAGAAACGATCCAAGAGGAACTTAATAAAAAGCAGCTAACGATCACCCTTCCAGAAGAGGATTCGGTAATCATTGATGCAGAAAAAGATCGTCTCCGCCAAATCATTTTGAACTTAATTGCTAATGCAATTACTTATACACCTGAGAAAGGGTCCATTGAAATTAAATTGGATGATGAGGAAGAGAATATTAAAATTCATGTAAAAGATTCGGGAATTGGGATAGCAAAAGAGGATTTACCACGTATATTTGAGCGTTTTTATCGTGTAGATAAAGCAAGATCTCGAAATTCGGGTGGGACAGGACTCGGACTAGCAATTGTTAAACATTTAGTAGAATCACATAATGGTGCGATTGAAGTAGATAGTGAAGAAGGGAAAGGTACAGAGTTTACTATTATTCTTCCCAAAAAACAATATTAGAGGACTTTGAATGAAATCCGCGGAATATAAAAAATATCCGCGGATTTTTTAATATATCCGCGAATATTTCAAGATATCCGCGATATTTTCAATTTATCCGTAAAAATCTAGGAGGAGAGATGATGCAGGAATCAATTTTGTTTACCGAAACGAATAGACTCATTCTTCGCCCGTTTAAAAAGGAAGACTATTCAAATTGGTATACACAGTTCGACCAAAGACTGCCGTCCCAATATAAATATGATGATGGTCGTCCGTCTGATATGGAAACCTCGACAGAAGCTTGGTTTACGAACTGGATAGAGGGATTTGAGGAGATGGCTAATAAAGATGAAACCTATATCCTTGGAGTTTTTCGCAAAGAAGATGGAGTCAATGTTGGAAAGGTAGAGATAACGACCATTATGAGAAGAGAGTTTCAGTGGGCTATGATGGGATACTCTATTCACAATCAATTTTGGAAAAACGGATATGCGATAGAAAGTGTGTCTGCTGCAACGGACTTGTTTTTTTCTAAATTGAATTTTCATAGAATCGAACTGCATATCAATGTGGATAATCATCCATCTATCCGATTAGCTGAACGCACAGGATTTCTTTTTGAATGTGTAAGAAAAGAGTTTTCATATGAGGATCATCAATGGACTGACTTTTTAATCTATTATAAGAATCAACCAAGCACATCTGATTAAGATGTGTTTTTTTTAGATAGGAATGTATAAAATTCGATACAGTTTCTAAAGATAAGTATGTCCAGTTCCAACGCCTTTTTTATTCTTCGCTAACCCTCTTTACAATATCTTAACATTTCATTAATACCCGCTTAATACCCTAGTATTATCTTAAACATGTAAGATCAATTACCTAAAAAAACTAGGGGGCACTTTTGAATGAGAAAAAGAATCATAGCTTTATTTAGTATGTTACTAGTGTTTGCGATCGTCGCAGCAGGATGTGGTAGTGGAAGTGAAACAGATTCAAAAGCAAATGCTGAAGGTGGAAATAAAAAAGAAGAAACCACTAAAGGTTCTATTACAGCAGTTGGATCTAGTGCATTACAACCACTAGTTGATGAAGCTGCGAATCAGTTTATGAGCAAACATTCAGGTTCCACAATTAATGTACAAGGTGGAGGAAGTGGAACAGGACTCAGTCAAATTAGTGAAGGTGCAGTGGATATCGGTAACTCTGATATTTTTGCTGAAGAAAAAGATGGAATAGATGCAAGTAAATTAGTTGATCATAAAGTAGCAGTAGTTGGAATGGGACCTGTTGTGAATAAAGATGCAGGTGTAGAAGATATTACAAAGCAACAGTTAATTGATATTTTTACAGGGAAAATTAAAAACTGGAAAGATGTTGGCGGAAAAGACCAAGAAATTGTGTTAATCAATCGTGCAGAGGGTTCAGGAACAAGAGCTGTATTTGAAGCAACTGCATTAGATGGTGCGACACCTGCACAAGCACAAGAACAAGACTCATCAGGTACAGTACAAAAAATTGTTAGTGAAACACCTGGAGCAATAAGCTATCTAGCATTCTCTTATTTCAATGATTCTATTACACCATTAAAAGTAGATGGAGTAGAACCTACAGCAACAAATGTAGAAACAAATGAATGGAAAATTTGGGCATATGAGCATATGTACACAAATGGCGATCCTACAGGGTTAACAAAAGAATTTTTAGATTTCATTTTAAGTGATGAAATTCAATCTTCCTTAATCACAGAACTTGGTTATATTCCTGTTACAGGGATGAAGGTAGAACGTGATGCTGAAGGAAAGATTACGAATAAATAAGGGATAAGTTTAAAAAACTGGGGCGTTTAATAAGGGATGAAATTCTCTAGACTCCCCAGTTTCATTCATTCATTTGATTGAGGGGAAAACATTAAAGTTTTAAATAGCAAGCTCCAGCGTATAGACTTTTGAGGTTTTTCTCGAATTATTTGCTCGTGGGGGCTGAGCAAAGCGCTTGAGCTTTTCTTATTGAAAGGGGAAAGTATCTTGGAATTAAAGGATATAAAAATGACGGAAAAGCAATGGAATTCATCAACTAAGATATGGACAGAGCAGCGTGGCCGAATGATAACATTAACTTCTGTTTCAATTATGATTATCATTGCGGTTTCCATTTTATATTTCGTCGCTTCAAAGGGCTTTAGTACATTTACAGTTAATAAAGCAAGTATTATTGATTTTTTTACAGGAATGCAATGGAAGCCTAGTACTTTAGATGATTTAGGAAGACCAATCGTTGGTGCACTACCTCTTATTTTTGGTTCTTTTGCTGTGACATTACTAGCAGCGATCATTTGTGCTCCGCTTGCCATTGGTGCCGCAGTTTTCATGACGGAAATCTCTCCAAAATTCGGTAAAAAAATTTTACAGCCTGTAATTGAACTACTTGTCGGAATCCCATCAGTTGTGTATGGATTTGTTGGATTAAGTGTGGTGGTCCCTTTTCTCCGTGAAAATATTGGCGGGAGTGGATTTGGAATTGCAGCAGGAACAATCGTGTTAACGATTATGATATTACCAACGATAACGAGTCTTTCCGTTGATGCAATTGAGGCGGTTCCTATGCAAATTAGGGAGGCATCATTAGCATTAGGCGCGACAAGATGGCAAACGATTTATCGTGTAATTCTAAAAACTTCCTTACCTGGTTTATTGACAGCTATCGTCTTCGGAATGGCTCGTGCATTTGGTGAAGCATTAGCTGTTCAAATGGTCATTGGAAATTCTACCGTTATACCTAGTTCATTAGTAGAGCCCGCTTCGACCTTAACAAGTATTTTAACGATGGGCATGGGCTATACAGTAATGGGAAAAGCAGAAAACAATGCTCTATGGTCATTAGCATTAGTCCTCTTACTAATGTCACTCATCTTTATCATTATTATTCGCATCTTAGGTCGTAGGAGGGTCTATTAATGAATGCAAAACGAGCGGATCGATTAGCTACCATTATATTTTATGCAATTGCTGGTTTTATCGTCTTACTTCTTGCAGGATTATTTGGGTATATTCTTGTAAATGGTGTTAGTCATATTAGCTGGAAATTTATTACCTCACCTCCACAATCATTTCGTGCAGGAGGAGGAATTGGACCACAATTATTTAACTCCTTTTACTTGTTAGTTCTAACAATGATTATCAGTGTTCCATTAGCATTAGGTGCTGGGATTTATATGTCAGAATATGCAAAGAAAAATATATTTACAGATATTCTGCGAACGGTTATCGAGGTTTTATCTTCTCTTCCTTCTATCGTTGTAGGGTTGTTTGGATTCTTATTTTTCGTTATCTATATGGGATGGGGATTCTCGATCTTAACGGGTGCCTTAGTATTAACCATTTTCAATTTACCATTAATGGTTCGCGTTGTAGAAACCTCCTTGCAGGGAGTTCCAGACGCACAAAGGGAAGCAGGATTAGCATTAGGAATATCGAAATGGGAAACTATCAAAAAAATTCTTCTTCCAGCTGCTATTCCAGGCATTGTTACAGGAATTATTCTTGCTTCTGGAAGGGTGTTCGGTGAGGCAGCTGCACTTATTTATACGGCGGGAATGAGTACACCAATTCTCGACTTTTCAAATTGGAATCCATTCAGTCCAACATCACCGCTTAATCCTATGAGACCGGCTGAAACCCTAGCTGTGCATATATGGAAAATTAATTCTGAAGGACTTATGCCTGATGTAAAAGAAGTTTCAAGCGGTACTTCAGCCTTATTGGTTTTATTGATATTAGTTTTTAATATAAGTGCACGCTGGATCGGCAAATTCATTTATAAACGAATGACTGCCTCTTAATCGAAGGAGTGATGAGAATGGAAGCGACAATGGAAAGAAAGCAGAATAAGACGGCGATTGCTGTGAGTAGTCATAAATTGAAGACAAAAAAAGTAACAGCACTTGAAACAAAGGATTTACATGTATACTACGGTAATCATTTAGCCTTAAAGAATATATCTATGCCAATTTATAAAAATCAAGTGACTGCATTTATAGGACCATCTGGTTGTGGGAAATCTACGTATTTGCGGAGCTTAAATCGAATGAATGATGAAATTGAGGGTTGTCGTGTAGAAGGAAAGATCATCTATAAAGATTTTGATATCAATCAATCCAATGTGAATGTATTTGAGATTAGAAAAAACATTGGAATGGTGTTTCAACGTCCCAATCCGTTTGCCAAATCTATCTTTGATAATGTGGCGTTTGGACCGAAACAACATGGAGAGAAAAACAAAAAAGTATTGCAGGAAATTGTTGAAAAAAGCTTACGAAAAGCAGCCCTTTGGGATGAAGTGAAGGATCGCTTAAATAAATCAGCATTAGCTTTATCTGGTGGACAGCAGCAAAGACTTTGTATTGCACGGGCAATAGCTATGGAACCTGATGTCCTATTGCTTGACGAACCTGCTTCAGCTTTAGATCCTATCTCGACTAGTAAAATTGAAGAGCTCATCATTGATTTGAAAAAAGATTATACCGTTGTCATTGTGACCCATAATATGCAACAAGCAGCGAGAATCTCTGATCAAACAGCATTTTTCTATATGGGGGATTTAGTTGAATACAACGAGACGAAACAAATCTTTACGAATCCTCAAGAGAAGCAAACAGAAGATTATGTGACTGGAAATTTCGGATGAGTTGGGGATTCGTACTAGTAAAAAAGATGAGTCTTAAATCAAACTAAACTGTAAAGCAGGTGAATGAAAGCATGGCAATTTCAACCGAGCAACTAGAAGCAACAAGTACAATCATTCGGAGTCATTCATTAAATGTATATTATGATCAGTTTCAAGCACTAAAAGATATTACTATTGATATGAAAAAGAATACTGTGACGGCATTAATTGGTCCTTCGGGATGCGGAAAATCTACTTTTTTACGGACATTAAACCGAATGAATGATTTAGTTCCAAAATTTCGTGTAGAAGGTCAACTTTCATATAACAATCAAGACATATACAGTCCTACTATGGATGTGGTGGAACTTCGTAAACAAGTAGGGATGGTGTTTCAACGCCCCAATCCTTTTCCTATGTCTATTTATGATAATGTTGCATACGGACTTCGAATACATGGTATAAAGAAAAAAGGAATACAGGATGAAATAGTAGAAAAAAGCTTACGACAGGCTGCCTTATGGGATGAAGTAAAGGATCGATTACACAAATCCGCTATGGGGTTATCCGGTGGACAGCAGCAAAGACTTGTAATTGCTCGTGTTCTTGCGATACAACCAGATGTGATCTTAATGGATGAACCAGCATCTGCACTTGATCCTATTTCTACATCTAAAATTGAACAATTAATTATTGAATTAAAGCAGCAATATACAATTATCATTGTGACACATAGTATGCAACAGGCAGCGCGTGTTTCAGATGATACGGCCTTTTTCTTAAACGGTGAGATTATCGAATTTGATCAAACACATTCGATTTTCACTAATCCAAAAAAGAAAGAAACAGAGGATTATATTTCAGGGAGATTTGGTTAATAAATCACGGAATAAAGGGGGCAGCAGTGTGGTTAGACGTGTGTTTGAAGATCGCTTAACAGAACTCCATGAGACATTAATGGCAATGGGATTACTTGTGGAAGAGGCTATCTACAAAAGTGTAAAATCTTTAGTTGATAAAAATGTAGAATTGGCCTTAGAGGTTGTTCTTGACGATAAGCAAATCAATGAATATGAAATTGAAATTGAAACGAAATGTTTTGAATTCATTGCACTACAACAACCAGTTGGAACGGATTTAAGACGAATTGCTACTATGTTAAAAGTAGCAACGGATTTAGAACGAATGGCTGATCATGCAGTTAGTATTGCCAAAGCCACAATTCGGTTAAAAAACGAAACGTATCTCAAACCATTAATAGATATCCCGAAAATGGCAGAGTTAGTCAAAGAAATTGTTCGTGAAAGCTTAGACGCCTATATCGCTTTGGATCGGGAGGCGGCCATTGAAGTATCCAAAAAGGATGATCAAATTGATAAATATTTTTCAATGATCTTTTTGGAATTGGTGGAAATTATGCAACAAGACAAGGAAAGAATTCATCAAGCCATTCATTTTCTTTTAGTAGCTCAACATTTGGAAAGAATCGGTGATTATGTAACAAATGTTTGTGAGTGGATTGTTTATTTAAAAACCGGCCAGCTAGTTGATTTGAATAAATAAGTACGGACAGACGATGAATCGTCTGTTTTTTTGTTTTAGTTTCTTGTTGGGTAGCTTAGTTCAGCTTTGAATGATTTGGAAGGTTTTTTGCTAGAAGAACAGGTTTAGGAAATCTAAAGAGGAAAATGTCCTTCATAAGCTTCAAGGACAAAATAGAATAAACTAATCACCCAACTGTCCTTTAGGAACGTGATGAAGGACAAATTCATACTCTAAATTAGAAGTTACCCATAAAAAACCCATATTAATTCTAATGATAAAAACCCCCTTGATTCGAAAATTAATTTTTAGTAAAATTAAAAATATAATATATGAACATATGCGCATATAAGACATATAATAGGAGTGATAGCATGGAGCAAGATAATCAAATTCCGTTTGAACAAGATCATGATGAGCTTGATGAGGAGACATTATTTATTGTTTCACAAACCTTTAAGGCATTGTCAGAGCCAACGCGTATAAGGATTCTACATTTACTTTCAGATAAGGAGCATTCAGTAAATGAAATTGCAGAAAAGCTTTCCTTACTCCAAACCACTGTATCTCATCAACTACGATTTTTAAAAAATTTAAGGTTAGTGAAATATAGAAGAGAAGGAACGACGTTGTACTATTCCCATGATGATAACCATGTGATGGACATTCTTAAACAGACTATAAACCACGCAAGACATCATTAATGCGATAGGGTATAAGAAAGTGATGTCCGTTTAATACTCAAATAGTAGTGATTTATAAGCCTAGCTGCCGAATTAGACAAATTACAAGCCATGATGGCAAGTGGTAAAGGTAGGGGGAATAATAATGGCAGAATATAAATTACAAGGCCTTTCCTGTGCCAATTGTGCGAGGGAAATGGAGGAAGAGATACACAAGCTTGAGCATGGAGAGGATGCAAAGGTTTTATATAATACAAGCAAGCTTATTGTTAATGATGAAATTTCACTAGCACAAGTTGAAAGGATCCTTGCAACTGATGGAGCAGCAATTCAAAAGGATGATCATGATGGCCATGATCATGCACACTCCCATGCCCATTCTAATCGTTTATTAAAATTATTTATTATCGTTTCAGCTGTTCTATATTTTTTGGCTATGTTTGTAGGTAAAGCAAGTGAGGGGGCAGCGATTGCACTATTTATTATTGCTGCGGCAATTAGTGGGTACCAAACATTTATTCAAGGGGTTAAGAACTTATTCAGATTAAAATTTAATATTGATACATTAATGACGATAGCATTAATAGGTGCCTTCAGTATCGGGGAATGGAAAGAAGGAACCCTCGTTGCGATATTATTCGGTATTAATGAATTCCTCGAAGGGTTGGGAATGGAAAAGGCAAGAAATTCTATGGCATCCTTGCTTAAGGTGGCACCTAAAGAAGCTCTCCTAATCGAGGCGGGAAGAGAAAGAATTGTCTCTATTGAATCATTGAGGGCAGGTGATACTGTATTAGTGAAGCCAGGAGAAAAGATCCCATCAGATGGTGTTGTCCTTGAAGGGAAAAGCTCCGTCAATGAAGCGGCAATTACGGGGGAATCTCTACCGGTTGAAAAATCGATAAACCAAGCAGTATATGGTGGAAGTATTAATAATGAAGGAATTCTTAAAATTACTATTACAAAGTCTTACGAAGATTCCTCATTAGCGAAAATTTTACATTTGGTGGAAGAAGCACAAGAAACAAAGACACCTACTGAGCAGTTTATCAATCATTTCGCTAAATATTACACGCCTATCATTATTTTAATTGCGATTATAGTTATGGTAATTCCACCTCTATTTGTAGGAGGAGATTGGGGGAAATGGTTTTATCAAGGATTAGCCGTGTTAATTGTTGGATGTCCTTGTGCACTAGTTTTATCCTCACCTATTGCAATTGTCTCGGGAATTACTCGCAATGCAAGAAATGGGATTCTAATTAAAGGTGGAGTGTTCCTTGAACAATTGGGAAAGATCAATACTATTGCCTTTGATAAGACAGGTACATTAACAAAAGGGCAACCAATAGTTGAAGCAATAAAGCAATATGATGAAAAATTTTTTACAGTGGCTGGTTCAGTAGAAAATGCTTCATCACATCCTTTAGCAAAAGCGGTTATGAAAAAGGTTGAGGAAGTTTCGTCCCCTATTTATGAGGTATCTGATGTAAACACATTATCAGGCAAGGGGATCGTTGCTAATGTAAATGGGAGTATTTATTTTGTCGGTAATGAAAAAGGAATCCCGCAATCTGCGCTTACCGAGCAAATAAAGCAAGAAATTTCTGAGATGAAAAATCACGGCTATACATTAGTGGCGGTTGCAAATGAAGAAAAAGTTCTTGGAATAATGGGAATTTCGGATGAAATACGTGGGGAAAGTAAAGTAATTATAGATGAGCTCCAGCAATTAGGAATTAAACATACGGTTATGTTAACAGGTGATCATGAAAAAACGGCAGAAAAAGTGGCCAAACAAATTGGATTAACGAATTACTTTGCTGGACTTTTGCCAGATGAAAAAGTAGCCAAAGTTAAAGAGCTCACTCAAAGTGGAAAAGTAGCTATGGTAGGGGATGGAATTAATGATGCTCCAGCACTTGCATCTGCGGATTTAGGAATTGCCATGGGGAAAGGAACGGATAGTGCAATCGAAACAGCAGATATCGTACTAATGCAAGACCATTTAGGTAAGCTTCCTTCTGCAATTAGAATTTCTAAGCGAGTTAATCGCATCATTAAATTAAATATATCATTGGCCTTAGGATTAAAATTAATCGCCTTATTGTTAACTATTCCAGGATGGTTAACCTTATGGATTGCCATTCTTTCTGATATGGGAGCAACTGTTTTAGTGACACTAATCAGTTTGACAGTTTTGATTCGTCAAAAACATCATGCATAAGTTTTAGAAAAATCGCCTTAATTCGACATTATTAAGGCGTTTTTTTTATTGGAGAAGAAAATTCATAGGTAAATTCGACAACTTCTTGTACAAAAAGCACAAAATAAAAAAGTTGTTTATGCATGCTAGCTAACTGTTTTGTTCTTTTTTGTTTAAATGAAATAACGACCTGAATGGACCATGTAGGTATAATAAACTATATGAGCTGTAAACGCTTTTTCGACAAATTTCTCTTTTTGTTAAATATTAAAGGGAATTGGTCAAGAAATTTAAGTATTGGTCTCGATTACTTAAATGTTTACTTAATAAGAAATTTGAAAGGAGTATATCATTTTACAGCAAGAATGAAGAAAAATAAACTCTTTAGGCAAAAAGTAAATATTTTGCCAAAATATCCTAAATAAGCATTGGAAAATCGGGAGCTTAAACATATAGAAAAGGACATAATACTATTATCTATTGTTTTTAGATGGACAACCATTGACTGGTGGTCAGCCAATGCACGTTAGAAAAAATTAAGAAATGGGGTAGGGTGTATAATGTCTACGAAGTTAGATAATTATGATTCAAATGAGATACAGATCGAACACGCTCCAGGTGTAGATGAATCGTTGTATCCGAAAAAAAATAACGAACGAACGGTAGGTCCAATCTCTTATGCATTTATGTGGATTGGTGATGGAGTAAACTTAGGGAATATGACTCTAGGTGCCAGCTTAGTTGTAGCCGGAATTGCAACACTTAATATTTATCAGACATTTTTAGCAGGTATTATCGCAATCGCTATTATTTCAACTATTTTTGCTTTAAATGACAGACTTGGATACAAAACAGGTATCCCATATGTTGCTCAACTTAGAATGTCCTTTGGTATTAAAGGAACAATCATTTCATCCCTTTTACGTGGTATACCGGCCATCGTTTGGTATGGAATACAAAGTTGGATTGGTGCTACAGCATTAAATGAAATTGCAAAGATTGCTACAGATGGTAGCTTTGATCATGTTGCTATTTGCTTTGTAGCGTTGGTGTTATTACAAATTGTTCTTTCACTATTTGGCTTCCATGCCATTAAATGGGTAGAATCACTTGCTTCAATTATTATCATGTTAGCACTTGTATACGTGTTTATTATTCTTTTAACTTCACATAGAGATGCAATTGCTGATACATGGGTTCATACAAAAGGATCATGGGGCTTACCATTCTTCGGATTTATTATGGTATTCCTTGGAAACTATGCTGCGATTTTCTTAAGTGCAGCAGATTACTCAAGAGAATTGAAAACGGGTATTAGTAATGGAAAACGTGGAACTTTATACTTTGTTTCTATTTTTGTAGCCTATGGTTTTGTACTCACAATTGGTGCAATGCTTGCTTCAGCAACAGGAGTAACTAACCCTGCAAAAGCATTAGCAATTATCGTTGATAATTCATATATTACAGTTTTTGTATCAATCTTTATCGTAATTGGAGTTATTGCAACAAATATGGTTGCCAATATTATTCCTCCAGCATATGTTATTACATTGCTTACTAAATTGAAATATAAGCCTGCAGCTATCATTACTGGTTTGCTTGCATTAGTTGCCTTCCCTTGGGAACTTGTAAAGGATTCATCAGCAGAAGGCTTAAACCTATTCGTACTGATCTATTCTGCATTTTTAGGACCAGTAGTTGCAATTTTATTAGTGGAATATTATATTTTGAGAAAACAAAAAGTGGATGTAGCAGAAATTTATAAGCCGGATGGTCAATTTGCTGGATTTAATCCATGTGCATTAATTGCGATGTTCATTGGTGCAGCAGCAGCCTTCATAGAAGTGGATTTAGCTTGGATTGTTGGTGCAGTGGTCGCAGCAATTGCCTACATCTTATTAATGAAGTTTACATTTAAAAATTCTAAGTTTAAAAAAGGTACGATATTTGAGAAATAATGATTGATGAAAATCAAATCTATAAGTAAGAGATTGCATTGTAGTGGATGGTTTTTATCATCACGACAATGCAATCTTTTTTCTTTAGTCACTTATATCCAAGGCTCTAATTTCTAATTAATTTCAATTCCAAAAAAATTAGAAAAGAGCTTTCTTTAAAGAAAGAAACTAAAACAAAATGACTTAGGGAAAGAATAAATGATGATAAATAGGAAGGAGAGATAATTATGTCATACGATTTAATTATTAAAAATGGAAATGTAGTTTTTCGCGATGGTGTACGTAAAGTAGACATTGGTGTTAAAAATGAAAAAATCTCTTGCATAGCTGAACAAATTACAGAGGATGCAAAGGAGATTATTGATGCAAGTGGGCAATATGTAATGCCTGGAATGATTGATACTCATGTACATATCAGTGAACCTGGTCGTACAGAATGGGAAGGGTTTGAGACTGGATCAAAAGCACTTGCTGCTGGTGGTACAACAAGTTATGTTGAAATGCCACTTAATGCACTTCCAGCTACTATTAATAAGGAAGCTTTGGATTTAAAACTTGAGGCAGCAGTAAATCAGAACTATGTAGACTACGGTTTTTATGGTGGACTTGTTCCTGATAATTTAGATAAGTTACAAGAGCTAGATGATGCAGGTGTTCTTGCTTTTAAATGCTTCTTATCTGATATAACAAGTGATATTCCTGGAGACTTTACAAATGTTGATGATTATACTTTATATAAAGGAATGCAAAAGTTAGCAGAGTTAGATCAAATACTTTGTATTCATGCAGAGAATCCATCTGTAACTTCTAAACTTGCGGAGGAAATGGTCCGTGAGGGAAGAACAACTGCAATGGATTACGTTAACTCTAGACCAATATTTACAGAAGTTGAAGCTGTGCAACGTGCCTTACTATTTGCAAAAGAAACTGGCTGTAAATTACATTTAGTGCATATCAGCACTTCTGAAGCCGTTCAGGCGATTCTAAAAGCACGTGCTGAAGGAGTGGACGTTACTCTTGAATCATGTCCACATTATTTCTCGATGACTGCTGAAATGGTTGAAGAAATCGGTCCTAGAGCAAAATGTCAACCACCATTGAGAAAAGCAAAGGATCAAGCAAAATTATGGGACGAGCTTCTTAATGGAAATATTGATTGGTTAACTTCAGACCACTCTCCATGTACAGAAGATTTGAAGCAAGGAAATATTTTTGAAGCATGGGGCGGAATTAGTGGAGCTCAAAATAATGTTGACTTAATGTTTGATTTGGCAGTGAAACAGCGTGGCCTAGAAGTTCAAAAATTTGTTGATCTTATTGCAACAAATCCATCTAAACGTTTCAACATACCGAATAAAGGTGAGATTGCTGTTTCGAAGGATGCAGATATTATCCTACTCGATCCTAATCAGTCTTATACAGTAAAAAGAGAAGATCTATATTATAAAAATAAGCATAGTGCTTATGAAGGCAGAAAAATCGACTGCCGCGTGACTAAAACGATTGTTCGTGGACATGTAGTTTTTGATTTAGAAGAAGGAATCGTTGGTGAACCAATTGGTAAGCTAATGTCAGCAAAATAATAATTGTCTAAGGGTTAGTCTTTTAATAAGTCTGACCCCTTAGCTTTTTATGCAGTCCCTTATTCATGGATTGGAGCGGTTTAATTTAAATGATTGACTGCTCAAGAAATAAGCAAGGAGGAAAAAGGAAATGGCTACATTCGATTTATTAATAAAAAACGGTACTATTGTGACAGCAGAGTCAAATGCTCAAGGTGATATCGCTATTAAGGATGGTAAAATTGCGGAGGTTTCAATCGGTAAGTCAATCGAAGGAACAGCAGAGAAAGTTATTGAGGCGGAAGGTCTCCATGTTTTCCCGGGCCTAATTGATTCACATGTTCATTTTAATGAACCTGGTCGAACAGAATGGGAAGGATTGGAAACTGGAAGTAAAAGTTTGGCAGCTGGGGGAGTAACAACATTCTTTGATATGCCATTAAATAGTACACCACCAACAATTAATAAAGAAAACTTAGAATTGAAAAGAGCAGCTGCTAAAGAAAAGTCAATTGTTAATCCTCGTTTCTGGGGTGGACTTGTTCCACAAAATATTGCAGATTTGAAGGAACTTCACGAAAATGGTGTAATTGGTTTTAAAGCATTTATGTCACCGAGTGGAATTGCAGATTTTGATAATGCGGATGATGAAACACTATATAAAGGAATGAAAGAGATCGCTTCATTTGGTTCCCTTTTAGCTGTTCATGCTGAGAGTACAGTAATTTGTGATCAACTTGCTCAAGAGAAGCAAAGCCAAGGAAAGACATCAGCAAGAGATTTTGTTGAATCAAGACCAATTATTTCTGAAATTGAGGCAGTTAGAAGAATAATTTCTTATGCTGAGGCAACTGGCTGTAAGCTTCATATTGTTCATGCAAGCAGCAGAAAAGTTGTACAAGTTATTAAAGAGGCACAACTAAGAGGTGTAGATGTGACAGTAGAAACTTGTCCGCATTATTTATCTCTTACAGTAAAAGATTTGGAAGAAAAAGGTGGGGTAGCAAAATGCTGTCCACCATTAAGAGATGAAGATGAGGTTGAAGATTTATGGGCTGCTGTAGCTAATGGGGAAATTACTGTCATTGGCTCCGACCATTCACCAGCACCCGCATCAATGAAAGAAATAGAAGGCAACTTTTTTGAAGGATGGGGCGGAATTTCAGGTGCACAATCTACTTTAAATATCTTATTGACTGAAGGCCATTTTAAACGTAACCTTCCTTTAGAAAAAATTGTTGAATTGACAGCGACAAATCCTGCAAAATTATTTAAACTTGAAAATAAAGGTACCATTGCACCTAATTATGATGCAGATATAACAATTGTGAATTTAAACGAAAGCTTTGAATTAAAGAAAGAAGATCTATTCTATCGTCATCAACATTCACCTTATGTTGGAAAAACATATCAAGGAAAAGTAAAAACAACAATTGTGAATGGACAAATTGTGTTTGAAAATGGAAAAATTATTGCTGAAAAATAACATGTAAAAAGAGAGGTAGGCTGAATAATCAATACTCAGCCTACCTCTCTTCGTTTTAGAAGGTATAAGTTACTCATTCGGATTCTTCGAGAATGGAACCTATGATTAAAGCGACTCGAATCCGAAGTGAATAGGCAGGGTCACGGAAAGAACAGTTAAGTAAAGCTTCTGTTTTTTCAATTCGATATTTTACTGTATTACGGTGAATAAATAATTTTCTTGATGTTTCCGAAATTTCACATTGGCAGTCAAGATATACTTGAATGGTTTTTACCAATTCTTGATCTTCCTTTGTTTTAGGATAGGCCAATGATTTTAATGTATTTTCATAGAGAGCCTTTAAATCCTTCTTCGGAATAATTTTTAGCAATTCCTCAAGTTCTCTTGTTCGGTAGAAGTTTATGAACCCGAACATGTTTAGATCATATCCGTTCATAATTGCTTCAACCGCCTCATGATAAGCAGTTGGAATGTCCCTTAGAGAGTGAACAGCATTACTTACACCGAATGAAATAGAATAATCTCCTTGTAAATGACTTTGAGCCGTTTCAACAAATTTTGTTATATGCTTCATTTCAGTCTCGGTAATATCAGGAAATTGCACAATCATAACAAAGTACTTTTCTTTAGTAAATAATGTTGCATTTACTTGTGCATCGATAATTTCATCTTCAAGCTTATCGTAAATACTATGATAAAGCTCACCAACCTTTTTTTCATAAAGTTGTAGAGTTTCGTAATTTTCACCTTTTGGATCAACGGTACAAATAATACATATATTATTCAGATCCTCTTGTAAGCCATAAAAATTTCCACGACTAATGATTTCCTCATCTGATTGAATTCTCATTTCGATTAAATCGGCGAAAAAGTTATTCTTCAATAATCTTGAGTTTTCTTCAATAGCCTGTTCCTTAATAATTGTGAATGAAACCACATTCCCAGCTTGTTCAATGGCCATTTGTGAAGAAGGATATGGCAAGGTTAGAGAATCTATGATTACTAGCATGCTATTATCCTGACGCTTTGTTTGCACAGGAAATGTTGAGATGGATTGATTTTCCTTAGAAGGAATAGCATACGTATTTCCTTCACGAGCTGCATCTAAATCCTTTTTAATTATCTCGATTATTTCTTGCTCAATTATCTTCATCGATTCTTTGCGGAAATCATGACTTTGTGCAATCTTTTCGCCACGATGATTAAGCAAAAGAGTTGGACGTAATAAAAAATGACCTAATTGTTCAACAAGAGCATTTAAACTATATCCTTTAATCATCATATCTGAAAATTCCTTTTGAACATGTAAAGCATAATAAAGTTGCTCTGCTTCATGGTCATTTAAATAATTCAAAATATGACGTGAGACCTCACCTAATGAATGGTCTGTATGCAAATCAATAATCGGAAAAGCCAAATCATCGGCTAGTAATTTCACCTCTGCTGGCAAAGTCTTTAAGAAACGATTGATCTTAATGACTATTCCAGAACAATTTAATGCATGCATTTGTCTAATTAACTCGCATAGCTTTTGTGTATCGTCTTTAAAAGCATAGCCAGTAGTTAACAGTAAGTGATCTTTATTTAAAAACTTAATGATGTCAGGTGTATCTGATATATTAACAAACTGTACATTTCGGGTAAGTCCTCTATGACCTGCTAAAACAATTGATTCTTTCATACCTTCTAAGATAAATAAATCATTCATTGTTTTCATGAATATCCCTCAAATACATTAAAGTTTGTACAAAATTAATTCTAGCTTAACTTACTTATCATACGTTTAATATAGCTAAAATGCAAGTGATAATTTAGTCATTTTAAACAATGACTTTTTTCACCAAAAAAACTACACTGGGATTAAAGAATCTTAGAAGGATAGTGTAAACGGAAAAACGAAGCGGATGTTGTTTTAGTGCTTCGTTATTTTGATGTTATACTACTGTTATTGGGTAAATGGATAATGAGGAAAGGAAGTGTTGATAAGGATGGAATGGATGGCGTATTTTTCGAGCAATGAAGTTTATAAAATCCTTGAACAAAATCCTCAGGGTAGTATCCATAGTGTATTTACCAATAGTTTTAACATCGCGTTTGATAAAAGCCTTGTACATGTTGGTGTCTATGAAAATGGATTAGCGCCTTTCGGTATTGGCTTAAGTCGAATGGATGCACAACAGCTGATTAGACAAATCCAGAATGGACAGATTGTCCGTTGGGATCATGCATCTGGAAAGCTCATTTTTTCAAATGAAGCAGTACTTGATATGAAGCAAGTTAAGTGGACAAAGCATTCGTTTTCTGACCGCTTAACAAATCATTCCATCATAATTGATCATTTTCGATATATTGCAGATTTATTTCTACAATCAGACTGGCAAACTGGTCTGGCACAAACCCCTGATGAAAAACAAGAACTAAACCAATACTTACTATCCTCAACGCAAGTAGTTACTAGCAGTAAATTTATAAATGAAGTGAATCGTTTAATCCAGCTTGTTCAAGGTGAGATATCCACTGAATATGAATCCGTATTTGATTATTGGATGGGGAGGGGTCTTGGACTTACACCGAGTGGGGACGATGTATTAACAGGTGTGTGTGCATTTCTTTCAGCATTTAATGGATCAAAAGGTGAGTTTCAAGAACGATTGAAAAGCTATTTAGTAGCTAAAGGTAGACAAAGGACGACGCATATTGCATATGAGTATTTATTATATGCTACAAATGCTAAATTTCATACTCATCTTATCCAGATGTGTAAAGGGATGGATTCGCGAAGTGATATTGAATTTTTCCAAGCTGTTGAGGAAATGAAAAAAATTGGTCATACATCAGGTGCAGACACCTTACTAGGAATTTTATTAGGAATTAAGGCTTTAGTTTTGAAATGAGCCTTTAAATTTTAAGTAAAGAAGGCGATTATCATAAAAGAATTATTAAAATCATCCAATTGGATATCAGGCTTACAATGGCTCTTTTTCATTTTTACTAACATTGTTGTCATACCTATTACAGTAGGAGCGGCTTTTGACTTACCTGGTGGAAAGATTGTTAATCTATTACAGCTTTCATTCATAGTGACCGGTCTTGCGTGTATTGTTCAGGCATTTCTAGGACATAAAAGAGCAATCATGGAAGGACAGTCTGGTCTTTGGTGGGGAGTAATCCTAACCTTATGTAATACAGCTATTGCACAAGGAATGTCATTAACTGAGTTGGGTGGAAGTTTAACGGTTGGTATTATCATTTCAGCAGTGTTGACGATGATAATTGGATTAACGGGTATAGGTCCGCATATTTCAAATTTATTTAAACCTGCTGTTATGGGTGTATTTATGTTTCTTTTTGGTTGTCAGTTGATCGGTATCTTCTTAAAAGGAATGCTAGGTATTCCTTTTGGTAATCAAGCACAAGGTGCACATATTGATTTATCTATTTCATTATTATCTATTATTATTGCAATTATTGTTATTATTGTTAGTATTAAAGCTCCACCAGCGATAAGAAAATATGGTTTATTAATCGGTATTATTATTGGTTGGATTGCTTATGTTCTTATTTTTAAATCTGAAGCGGCTGTAAGTGAGGCATCATCATTTAGTTTAGATTTATTCCCATTAGGAAAACCAACATGGAATACAGGGATCATTATTACAACTGTTTTAGCTGGTTTATTGAATACGGCGAATACATTTGGTGCGTTAAAGGGTACAGATGAAATGTACAAATCTGAAACAACAAAAACTCAATATCGAACATCATTTACAATAACAGGTATTTTCACAGCTATTGCAGGTGTATTCGGTCTTGTGCCTTACTCACCATATGTGTCATCAATTGGATTTTTAAGTCAAACAGGGATTATCAAAAGAATTCCTTTTGTACTAGGTGGATTTATGTTTTTAGTAATGGGATTAATTCCGCCTGTGGGACATTTCTTTTCACAGTTGCCATTGAGCATAGGTAGTGCGGTATTATTTGTTTCTTATTTACTTTTATTAAACTCATCCTTTGCATTTTTTAAACAGATTGAATTTAATACATTAAATGTCTATCGTTCTGCTGTTCCATTATTTGTGGGAATTGTTATTATGACATTACCTGCATCCTATTTTGAAACAATACCTAGTTTTATCCGTCCACTTTTAAGTAGTGGATTAATGGTAGGGATTATATTATCACTTATTCTAGAGAATTTATTTAAATGGGATCGCTACGGAAAAACTGAAAAGATCCAATCAGAAAGTGAAAATATGGCATCATAGATATTTAGATATATGAAAAGGCCATCTCATAATTGACTATTATGAGATGGCCTTTATTTTTTTGCTCTTTTAATCACAGTAGGTTGAAGACTGTTAACTCCATTTTTCACTGAGAAAAAATACTCAAATAGAAACGCTACTAAAAGCATTCTTAAGTGTAACAGCCGCCAGTAAGGATTTTAAAAAAAGCAACACTATATGGAAAACATCCTTTTTATAAATGAGAATTTAAAAAAGAAATGATTTCTTCAAAGGCTTTTTGAACAACAGGATTGTCCCAATCCTCATCAAATACATGCTTTCCATCAGGGATTGTAATAAGTTTGCATGAACCGCCTGAGTTACTTAATTTTTTGGACATTAATACAGATTGTTCATACGGAACGTCCTCATCCTTAGTGCCATGCAACAATAAGGTAGGAGGGAAATCGCTATCTGAATAATAAAGAGGACAATAGGGTTTAAGTTCATCTAAGCTTCCACCTGGGATAACATGAACACCGCTTATATCTTCTATCCAGGTCCCCTTTTGTCTAGCATACATATAAATCGCATAACGCTTTTGGATAGGTCCCTCTGAGATAACGGTATTTGAAACAAGCATTTGTGCAAGCTCTTTTGGAACAGGGGTCATTTTTTGATAATGTGGACTTGGTTTTGTAGCCCATTCTCCAGTGATATCGCCATACCCATATAAAGAAACAATTGCTTTAGGCTTGTTTTTGAATGTTCCTGCTAATAAAGCTAAATACCCGCCAGCAGAACCACCGATCACTGCAATTTTATTTGGATCATAATTAAATTTTTCTATTCCCTCATTTTCAAGCCATGAAAGTGCATCTGCTACATCTTGTTGAATCTCAGCAAGTTTTGTCTCAGGTGCTAAACGGTAATCAATGGAGAAAATATTGAAATCAGCTTGATGATAAAAGTCAATCTGTTCTTTTTTTAAATCTTCTCTTGAACCCCAAAAAAGTCCTCCTCCATGGATATAAACAATGACAGGACGATTTTCTTGTGAAGCTGTATAGAAATCACCCTTCAGCTCAAATTGGGTGGTGCTTTTGTATATAACTGTTGTTTTGTTCATACTATAGATGATCTTCCTTTCTCGGTTGAATAAAAACTATTTACTCATATTGTATAATAAAATTGATTTGTACCATTTGTTTATTATGTACAAAATGATAAATAAACTTTATCTATATCGTATAAAGACTACAAAGGTATGATACGCTTACAATAGATATGAGGTTAATAAAGAAATGAGTAAGCTTGAATAAGGTTTTAATCAGATTTATACATGATTTCTCCCTTGTATAGTTTATACATGAAAAACAAAGAATACTTACTTACTAATTCCTTAAAACAATGAAAATGTTTCTATGCAAAGTCATTGTTTTTTACTGATTTTTTTTAATACGAACATTGATATGTTCTAGCAAATTTAACCAACATATATTACAAGGAAAGGGATGAATGAGAATGACAGACGGAACAAACGGAACAGTTCCTCAGCTAGATACACTTGCCGCAGATGCAGAAGCTAAATTGAATTGGCTTGGGGAGTTTGGTAAGGATCCAGATGGTGGCGTTTCGCGTCTTCTTTATTCCAAGGAATGGGTAGAAGCTCAACATGCTCTAAAAGAATGGATAGAGAATGAAGGGCTAGAAGCTCGATTTGATGAAATTGGAAATTTGTTTGGTACATTAAAAGGTAAAAATACGAATGAGACAATTCTTACAGGGTCACATGTTGACACAGTAAAAAATGGTGGGAAATATGATGGGCAATATGGAATTATTGCCGGTATTTTAGCGTTAAAATACTTGAAAGAAACATATGGTCAACCATTACGTAATATTGAAGTTGTTTCAATGGCTGAAGAAGAAGGAAGCAGATTCCCTTATGCATTCTGGGGATCTAAAAACATCGTTGGATTAGCGAAACGCGAAGATGTTGAAACGATTGCAGACTTTGATGGTGTTCCATTTGTCGAAGCCATGAAGGAAGCAGGTTTTGGTTTCAGAGATGAAACAAAACCTGCACGTCAAGATTTGAAAGCATTTGTTGAAATTCATGTTGAACAAGGTAGCGTTCTTGAAACAGAAAAGATTCCTGTCGCTGTTGTTAATAATATTGTTGGACAACGTCGTTTTACTATTGAAGTAACAGGGGAAGCTAACCATGCAGGAACAACTCCAATGGGATATAGAAAAGATGCTGTGTTTGCTGCAAGTCAAATGATCTTTGATATTATTTCCATGGCAAAAGAAGTTGGCGATCCTCTTGTTGCAACGGTAGGTAAAATTGAAGCACAACCTAACATTGTTAATGTTGTACCTGGAAAAGCAATTTTTACAATAGATGTTCGTCATACGGATAAAGATGCGATTATTTCATTCACAAAACAGATTACTGATCGTATGAATGAGATTTCTAAAAATCACGAAGTTGATACAAAAATCGATATGTGGATGGACGCAGATCCTGTTCCAATGGATGAGAAAATTGTTGAAGTGATGGAAAAACAGTGTAAGGAAAATGGTTTGACTTATAAGGTAATGCACAGTGGTGCAGGTCATGATTCACAAATTTTTGCACCGTTTGTTCCAACAGCAATGTTATTCGTACCAAGTGTTAAAGGGATTAGTCATAATCCTGCTGAATATACACATCCAGCTGATTTAGCTGAAGGTGTAAAGGCATTAATTGGTTCATTATATGAATTAGGATATAAAGAATAGAAGTAATTTAATCAAAATAGCGAAAACAAAGGAGAATGTTACAAATGGGTTATCCAAAGGATTTACTTTCAAGCAGATCAATTATTAAACATGGCTTATATGCATTAATTGCACCAGAAGGTTTAGTAAATAATGTTGTTCCTGGTTTTGAAAACTGCTCAATGTCTATTTTAGGATCACCAAAACTTGGTGCAAGCTTTGTTGATTATATTATCACTATGCACGAAGGTGGAAAAAACAGTGAAGGATTCTGTGGACAAGATAATGTAGAATCATTTGTTTATATCCTTGGTGGAAAAGTAAAAGTAACAGCTGGTGAAGAGGAATTCGTTCTTGAAGAAAGCGGCTATGTATATTGCCCACCTGGAGTAAAAATGTACTTAGAAAACCTTGAAGCTGGTGATTCTCGTTTATTCTTATATAAACAAAAATATAAACCACTAGAAGGACGCAAGCCATGGGTTGTTTCTGGTCATGCTAACAATATCGAATACAGAGATTATGATGATATGCATAATGTTCATATTAAAGATCTATTACCTATGGAACTAGATTTCGATATGAATTTCCATATTCTATCTTTTGATCCTGCTGCAAGCCATCCATTTATCGAAACACATGTTCAAGAACATGGTGCATATCTACTATCTGGTGAAGGTATGTATAACCTTGATAATGAATGGATTCCAGTTAAAAAAGGCGATTACATTTTTATGGGACCATATGTTCATCAAGCAGCTTATGCAGTTGGTAGAGAGCCATTAACATATGTTTACTCTAAAGACTGCAATCGTGATGCGGACCTTTAAAAATTAAACGAAGAGGTGTCTCAGTTTGAGAGTAACTAAAGATGAATTAAAAAGTTTAATAAAAAATAAACTTCAAAAAGCTGGTCTTAAAGAAGATCATGCAGCATTAACAGCAGATGTTTTAGCATTCGCGGATGAAAGAGGTATTCATTCCCACGGAGCAATGCGTGTAGAGTACTATGCAGAAAGAATTGCAAAAGGTGGAATTAATACAAATCCTGATTTCAAATTTGAAAAAACTGGCCCGAGTACAGGTATTTTTCATGGCGATGGTGGTTCAGGACATGTTGCAGCTAAATTAGCTATGGATGAAGCAATTGCTATGGCAAAGGAAAATGGAGTGGCGATTGTAGGGGTACGAGATATTTCACATAGTGGTGCTATTTCTTACTTTACTCATCAAGCTTCAAAAGAAAATGTAATTGGTTTTTCTGTATGCCAATCTGATCCAATGGTTGTTCCATTCGGTGGTGCGGAACCTTATTATGGTACAAATCCAATTGCCTTTGCAGCACCTGGAAATGATGATAAAAGCCTTACTCTTGATATGGCAACAACTGTTCAGGCTTGGGGGAAAATTCTACATGCTCGTTCAAAAAATGTAGAAATTCCTGATACATGGGCAGTAGATAAAAATGGCGAACCGACAACGGATCCATTTAATGTGAATGCCTTATTACCAATTGCTGGTCCAAAAGGATATGGCCTAGCAATGATGGTAGACGTATTATCTGGAATTCTTCTTGGCTTACCATTTGGAAATAAAGTTTCTTCTATGTATGAGAACTTATCCGAATATCGCAAATTAGGTCAACTTCACATTGTAATTAATCCTGAGTTCTTTACTGGAATAAAAAACTTTAAGGACAATGTTTCTCAATCAATGGAAGACTTAAATCAAATTAAACCAGCTCCTGGTTTCTCTAAGGTTCTTTACCCAGGTCAAAACAATGACGTAATTATTGAAGAATATAGTAAAAATGGTATCGAAATTGTTGATGATATCATTGACTATTTAAAGTCTGATGTTGTTCATAACAATCAGTATGATCATAAAGGTGCATTTGCAAAATAAATCGTAAATTAAAAATCAGCTTTTTCCTATTTGAACAGGGGTGAATGAATATGAGGTTATCTAAGGAAAAATTAAAGGAACTAATTGCTAATAAACTTCATAAAGCAGGACTTTCAACTGAACATGCCGATGGAGTAGCCGATGTCCTTGTCCATGCCGATGCACGAGGCGTTCATTCCCATGGAGCAATGAGAGTGGAGTATTATGCAGAAAGAATTGCAAAGGGTGGATTAAATAATAAACCGAATTTTCATTTTGAAAAAACGGGTCCAAGTACGGCAATTTTTGATGGAGATAATGGTGTAGGTCATGTTGCTGCAAAGTTAGCAATGGATGAAGCGATAAAAATGGCAAAGGAAAACGGAGTGGCTATTGTAGGAGTAAAAAGAATTGGACATAGTGGAGCACTTTCTTATTTTGTACAACAAGCTGCAAATGAGAATTTAATCGGTATTTCTGTATGTCAGTCTGATCCTATGGTTGTTCCTTTCGGTGGAGCCGAACCATACTATGGTACGAATCCGATTGCCTTTGCTGCTCCTGGTAAGGACGGAAAGCATATTACTTTTGATATGGCTACAACAGTACAAGCATGGGGGAAAGTTCTTCATGCCCGTTCGAAAAATGAACCTATTCCCGATACATGGGCTGTTGACAGTAACGGAGAACCGACAACCGATCCATTTAAAGTAAATGCCTTACTGCCAATTGCTGGACCAAAAGGTTATGGACTGATGATGATGGTCGACGTATTATCTGGTATTTTATTAGGACTTCCATTTGGAAATAAGGTTTCATCTATGTATCACGATTTAACAGAATACAGAAACCTTGGACAGCTTCATATTGTCATTAACCCTGAATACTTCGTGGGTCTTGAAAGTTTTCAAGAAGGAATCTCAACTACGATGAAGGATTTAAATAATATTAAACCTGCCTCTGGCTTTAAACAGGTCTCCTATACTGGACAAAGAAGTGCTGAAAGAGAAAAGGCCTATGAAGAGAACGGTATTGAGATTGTTGACCATATTTACGAGTATTTAATTTCTGATGTTATTCACAACAATGTGTATGATCACAAAAGCCCTTTCGCTAAATAAAAGGTGAAAAAAATAAAGGGGGGTCTGCTATGGTAGCCACCCTTTTCCTATGGAGTTAATTCCATTATTAAAGTAAAAAATATAAGAAGAGGTGCATGAAATAATGCTTCAAACGATCATTAAAGAGAATTCATATCAAGATTCAGTGAATCTTATGCTTCTTACAAATAAAATTTCAACAATGGATGGCGTAAACAAAGTACAAATTATGATGGGAACACCTGCGAATAAAGATATCTTTAAAAATGCGGGTCTTCACACAGAAGAACTTGAAAAGGCAGCAGCTAATGATATGTGTATCGTAGTTGATACTGATTCTGAAGATACAATTCAAGTATTACTTGAAGAAGTAGACAACTATTTAAATAACCAAGCAATCAGCAGCAGCAAGCAAGATTTCGAAACTGTAAATACATGGAATAAGGCACTTAAAGAATTACCAAATGCTAACATTGCCATCATTTCAACTCCTGGTCAATATGCTGCTGAAGAAGCAGAAAAAGCATTAGATAATGATCTACACGTTCTTATTTTCAGTGATAACGTATCAATTGAAGACGAGCGCCGTATTAAAGAAAAAGCTCATGAAAAAGGTTTACTTGTAATGGGTCCTGACTGTGGTACTGAAATTGTTTCTGGTGTTCCTTTAGCTTTCGCAAACGTTGTTAAACAAGGAAAAATTGGAGTTGTTGGAGCTTCAGGTACTGGTATTCAAGAAGTTACAAAAGAAATTGATCGTTTAGGCGGTGGTGTTAGCCACGCAATCGGAACTGGTGGTCGTGACCTTTCAGAAAAAATTGGTGCGATTACAATGTTAGATGCTATCAGAGCATTAGCGGCACACAAACAAACAGAAATCATTACTCTTATTTCTAAGCCACCTGCAAAAGAAGTTCGTGATGAGGTTGTTCAATTACTTCAAAGTGTATCTAAACCAGTTGTTGCTATTTTCCTTGGAGAAGAGCCACATGATCACGAAGGAAATATCTACTATGCAAATACATTAGAAGAAACAGCAGCAATCTCTGTAGATCTTGCTAAAGGAAATGCAGTGAAACCAAACTACTATACAACTAACATTGAAGTACCAGCTGTAGATTTAAAACCAGAACAAAAAACAATTAAAGGACTATATTCTGGTGGTACTCTTGGATATGAAGCTGCAACTCTTATCAGCAGAGGTTTAAACCTTGAATCTAGCGATCATCATGAAGATGGATACCTATTAAAAGCAAACGGTTTTGAAGTAGCTGACTTAGGTGATGATATCTATACACAAGGTAAACCACATCCAATGATCGACCCTGATACAAGAATTAAATTCTTCCAAAAAGCAGCACAAGATGATTCAACTGCTATTATCTTATTTGATGTAGTTCTTGGTTACGGTTCTCATGAAGATATGGCCGGTGCATTAATCCCTGGCATCAAAAAAATCCAAGAAGATGCAAAAGCAAAAGGCAAAAACATTTACTTCGTAGGAACTGTTTGTGGTACAGACATCGATCCACAAGGTTTGGATGAACAAAAAGCTAAGCTTGAAGAAGCAGGTGTCATCTTAAGAGACAGTAATAACCAAGCAATTCGCACAGCTCTAGCTATGCTTAATATTCAAATAGAAGAAAAAGATAAAAAAGTCGTACCTGTTAAAGAAGCTGTTGAAAAAGTAGAAATTACAGTTTCTGAAGCAATTGAACAATTTTTAACTGAAAAACCTAGAGTAATTAACGTTGGATTAAAGAAATTTACTGAATCCATTACAGCAAATGGTGGTAAAGTTGTTCAATACGACTGGCGCCCAGTTGCTGGAGGTAATTCAAGATTACGCAAAGTGTTAAGTGTACTTCGTTAATTTTTAATTTGATTGAAAAAAAGCGATTTTACACAAACATTGAAATCAGGAGGAAGCAAAATGTACGGACAATTTAAAACAATTGATGAAGCAAATAGAGCGGTTATTGATAAAGTTGTATCAGGCGCACCATTTTTAGTGGATGTAGTTCCGGCTAAATCTGTTATTAAAGAATTAAATGGAAAAGTATTACTTCATGCAGGACCGCCAATTAAATGGGAAAACATGACAAGCCCAATGCAAGGATCTTGCGTAGGTGCTACATTATTTGAAGGCTGGGCTTCAAATGCAGACGAAGCATTTGAGATGCTTAAAAATGGAGAAATTGAATTCATTCCTTGCCACCATGTAAATGCTGTTGGTCCAATGGGTGGAATTACATCAGGAAATATGCCAGTTCTTGTTGTAGAAAATCGTGACGGCGATAATCAAGCATACTGCACAATGAATGAAGGTATTGGGGCAGTTCTTCGTTTCGGAGCATACTCCGAGGAAGTAATCAACCGTCTTGGATGGTTTAGAGATGTTCTTGGTCCAACACTTTCTAAAGCACTTAAAGTTAAAGGTGACGGATTAAATATTAACGTTATGATCGCTAAAGCAATCACAATGGGTGATGAATTCCACCAACGTAACATTGCTGGATCACTTATTTTCCTTAAAGACATCGCTCCATACATTTTAAAAACGGATGCAACTGAAAAAGATAAACAAGATGTTATCCAATTCTTAGCTGATACTGACCAATTCTTCTTAAATATTGCAATGGCTACAAGTAAAGCAATTATGGATACAGCAAGACAAATTCAGCATGGTACGGTTGTAACAGCAATGTGCCGTAACGGTTACGAATTTGGTATTCGTATTGCAGGTATGGGTGATCAATGGTTCACAGCTCCTGTTAATACACCTCAAGGCTTATTCTTTACTGGATACGATCAAGATATGGCTTGCCGTGACATGGGTGACAGTGCGATCACTGAAACTTTCGGTGTTGGTGCGATGGCGATGATCGCTGCTCCTGGTGTTACACGTTTCGTAGGTGCTGGTGGTATGGATGATGCAGTTAGCACAAGTAATGATATGATGGAAATTTGTATCGACCATAACCCTAACTTCTCTATCCCAACTTGGGATTTCCAAGGTTCTTGTCTTGGAATCGATGCAAGAAAAGTTGTTGAAACTGGTATTGAACCAATTATCAACACTGGTATTGCACATAAAGAAGCTGGAGTTGGCCAAATCGGTGCAGGTACAGTACGCGCGCCATTAGCTTGCTTTGAAAAAGCAATTGATGCATATGCAGTAAAATTAGGTTTAATTGAAGCAGAATAATAAAATTTTCCAAAAGGGAGGAAGCTTTTTGAGCTCCTCTCCCTACGATAAAGACTGAAAATTGTGATTATTACAACAAATGATTATACAAGGAGATGCATTTATGAGTAAAAAGATTGTACTAGCCATCGGAGGAAATGCCATTATTAAAGAAGGCCAAAAAGGTACTCTTGAAGAACAACAAAAAAATATTAATGAAAGCTGTGAACCTGTTCTTGGTTTAATTGAACAAGGAAATACAGTTGTTATCACTCATGGTAATGGTCCACAGGTTGGAAATTCATTAATCAAAACAGAAATGGCTAAATCTGTGATCCCTGAATATCCACTTGATGTTTTAGATGCAGAGACTCAAGGTAATTTAGGTTATTTAATTCAACAAGCTTTTAGAAATAAAATGAAAGAACGTAACATCAATAAAACTGTTGCAACTGTTGTTACACAATCTGTAGTGTCTAAGGATGATCCTGCATTCAATAACCCTACAAAGCCGATTGGCCCATTCTATACAAAAGAAGAAATGGATAAGATTCTTGAAACAGAAGAAATTACTTTTGTTGAGGACAGTGGTCGTGGATATAGACGTGTTGTTCCTTCTCCAAAACCAATTCACATTGTTGAAAAAGAAGCAATTGAAGCTTTACTTGACAAAGAAATTACTGTTATTACTGCAGGTGGTGGCGGTATTCCTGTCATTGAAGAAAATGGAGCTCTTAAGGGTACAGATGCAGTTATCGACAAAGACTTTGCAAGTGCATTATTAGCTGCAGAAATCAATGCAGATTATTTATTCATTTTAACAGGTGTTGAGCAAGTTGCGATTCATTTTGGTACACCTCAACAACAAAATTTATTTGAAATGACAATTGATGAAGCAATTCGTTATATGGATGAAGGACATTTTCCAAAAGGAAGCATGGGTCCAAAAATCGAAGCTGCTATTCTTTTCTTGAAAAAAGGTGGCAAAAACGTAATTATTACATCAATGGATAAGCTTCAAGATGCATTAGAAGGTAAAACTGGTACACGTGTCACATTATAATTAAAATGTTATAATTAAGGCATTATGCAGTAAATAAATAAAAGGCTGTTACACAGTAACAGCCTTTTTAATACATAATGAGGAGGAAGAGGATGATGAGAAAGGCAATTCAAGCAAAGGGGACAGTTGCTTCAGGTCCTTATTCACACGCGGTAGATGCTGGAGATTACATATTTTTATCCGGACAAACGGCAATGAACACGGCCTCAACAGAGAACAAGCCAAGTGATATTGCAGAGCAAACAGAGCAATGCTTTAAAAATTTATTAGCGGTGTTAAAAGAGGCAAATCTAACTCTAGATGATGTTGTAAAAGTTAATGTATATTTAACCGATATGAAAAACTTTTCTGCAATGAATGAAGTATATGAAAAACAGTTTTCAAAGCCATTTCCTGCAAGAACCTGTGTTGCAGTATTAGCACTTCCTTTAGGAGCAGATGTTGAAATTGAAATGATTGCAAAAAGATCATAAGTAAGGCTCTTTTCTACACATTGTTGTCTAGTAAAGTGAATTTTAAGAAATAGCCTCGACTGAAGATCGTTACACCTTTTATTTTCATTAAGAAAAGAGGTACAAATTTTATAAGAATCGCTCAATCGTTATTGGGTGTAAAAGCCGTCAGTTGGGCTTTTACAAAAGCAACAAACTATACGAAAACAGTTAAGTTTAGAAATCTTAATCATATATAATTCCACAGAAGCTGCTTTTAACACTAAATAGTGTTAGGCAGTTTTTTTATTTCTCAGTGAAATGAAACATGCAGTTTTTAATTAAAACTTTACATAAATAGTAACAATATTTGAGAAAAGAGCCTCTTCAAATAGACCATTTTTCTTCTAGAAGTTTTAATAACTAGGTTTAGTAGAATTTCTTAAAAATTAGTTATTATAAACAATTATTTGTTTATAAGTGATAAAAACTCAGAATAAACAAACATATCTAACAACTGTTTCTCCGTAATATTGTCCAATTTAGCTAATGTAATTCATTTCCTTTTAATTCAAAATATAGATATATATGCAATTATAATAAAGGGTGATAGGACATTCAAAGGGGGAACTAAATATGGATACAGAAGTATTAAGAAAAAAAGATGATTATATTAAAACAAAGTTTAAAATACCATATTGGTGGAAAGTAGTACTTGCCTTTTCATTAGGTTGGATGTTTATAAACGCGAATAAGTATTTTTTAAATCCTATTTTGGACAATATTGGTCTTGAGTACCATCTGAACAATTCACAATTAGGATTGGTAAATAGTATTTTCTTTTTAACATATACAATAGCACAAATACCAGCTGGCTCTTTTAGTGATAAATTTGGCAGGAAGAAGCTTCTTGTAATTGGTTTTATTTTATATGGGGTATTGACGGGCATCTCTGGATTAATGGCTGGTTTTACCGGGTTTTTAGTTGCTAGGGCAGTAGCGGGACTAGCCTCTGCCACTTATTATGGTCCACAATTTGCCTTATCCTCTGAAGCAATTCCTGCAAAAAATAGAACAGTGGGAAGTGCTATCATCAATAGCGGATCAGGGATAGGAATTGCATTGGGCTTTATTCTGTCAAGTACATTAGTATTGGATATGGGGATGAGCTGGAGAATTCCTTTTTATATTTTTGGAGTACTAACCGTTCTCATCGGTATTTTTATTTCACTAATGGTTAAAGAGAAAAAGGATATGAAAGAATCCTCTCCAATAGGGACTGCTGAATCTGAAGAGAAGGTATCGGTTCTTTCATTATTAAAGAATCGTAATCTATTGGTCGTCTTTCTAGTTCTGTTTTGCTCAATCTATGGTTTTACTGTTGTAGTAACATGGCTTCCTAAATTTTTATTAACTGAAAGGGGATTTGCCGGTAGTCAAGTGGGGCTGATTTCAGCTTTAGTACCATTAACTGCTATACCTGGTGCTTTGCTTTTTAGTTATTTAACTGATAAATGGGGGAAGAAGAAGCCATTTGCATTTATTTTGATTCCGATTGCAGCCATCGCATTATGGGCAACGGTATATGTTAAGAGTGTTCCGCTTCTAATTATTGCATTAGTGATCTATGGATTATTTGGTAAAATAGCCCTTGATCCACTCCTAATCGCTGCTGTTTCAGAGAATGTTAAACAAAAGAATTATGGTGTGGCATTTAGTCTGTATAACTTTATGGGTATGCTTTCTTCAGTCATTGCACCATTTTTTACAGGTCTGCTCGCAGATCTAACAGGTAGTATGGCTTCGGGCTTTTACTCTGCAGTAATCATTCTTATTTTAGGACTTGTCATTATGATGTTTTTTAAAGAGGGAAAGAAAAATGTCCGTGTTTAAAACAGTATTGATGTTCAACTAATATTTATAAGTTAGGCTTCGAATATGAACCTTTAGATTTGCAGTTAGCTATGAAATTATGATACAATCTCACGAAATATAAATACAACATATGCTCCTTTAATAGGTGTAGGAGCTAAGATAGCATGAAAAAAGGTGATCATATGGGAGTACATCAATATTTTAAAAGCTTATCTGATTTAGAAAAAATTTATCGTTGTCCTGGTAAATTTAAATTTCAAGAACATTCTGTAGCGAGCCATTCTTTTAAAGTTACAAAGATTGCGCAGTTCTTAGGGACAGTAGAGGCGCAAAAAGGTAGCCAAGTGAATTGGCAGGCTCTCTATGAAAAAGCTCTTAATCATGACTATAACGAACTTTTCACTGGGGATATAAAAACGCCTGTTAAATATGCATCTGCAGAGTTAAGAGACTTATTTAGTCAAGTTGAAGAAAAAATGACCCAAAATTTTATCCTCAAGGAATTTCCAAAAGAATATCAACACATCTATCTTGAGCGATTTAAAGAAGGTAAGGATGACACATTAGAAGGGAAAATTCTATCTGTCGCCGATAAAGTGGACTTACTTTATGAATCCTTTGGAGAAATACAAAAAGGAAATCCAGAACCACTCTTTCAAGAGATTTATGAAGAGTCACTATTAACCATTCTTCAGTTTAAAGAAATGGAAAGTGTTAAATATTTTCTTCAAGAAATACTACCAGATATGCTTGATGAAAAATTCATTAAGCATAGTGAATTAAATGAGGTTACTAAAAAATTGATTAAAGCCAACTTAGAGTCTTAAGAAATTGCTTCCTACCTCTTGTATTTTTTTACGATTTATAAAAAAATAGAGGTAGGATTTTTTAACCTTAGAGGTGAAAGAATGTGTTAGATAAAATCATTGCAGCTATCTTTTTACCTGGTATTCTCGTCGTTTTTTTTACCAGGGTCACTTATAATCATTTTGTCGGCTTGATTTTGACTGTTGCCTTAATTGTTGCCTCTGTCTATAAAGGCTACACACATACATGGGCATTGTTTATTATTGATGCTGCATCATTAACTATTGGCTTTTACTATGCCAATAGAATGGTGAATCGAAATAAAAATAAGGGCAAAAAAACAGAAAGTAAAAACGTTTAATTAATGATCTCATTGTTAGACGTTTTTTTATTTTGGATCTTTTTTCAAACATACTTGCTATTTAAGTAAAGTTATAACTAAATAAATATCAACTGAGGATCGTTACACGTTTCATTTTACTGAGAAGAGCTGCAATCTCCAAAGAACCGCTATAATCTTTATTGGGAGTAAAAGCCTGCAGTTAGGCTTTTACAAAACTAACAAACTATACGAAGCCTTTATTTTCATTTAAAAAGAGGATTTTATCATTGGTGGTAACTCTCGGACCGAAAATTTGTTCGCTTTTTTCTGGTTAAGAAACACCTGTTTGTGGTAAAATAAATAGTATAAATAATACGGAGATTTATGGGAAAGAGGATGGGAGGAATAGGATTGAACGATCAGTTTGAATTAGTTTCTAAGTATAAGCCTCAAGGGGACCAACCAGAAGCCATTCGAAAAATTGTTGAAGGCATACATAATGGTAAAAAGCATCAGACCCTATTAGGGGCAACTGGAACTGGAAAAACATTTACGATTTCTAATGTGATACAAGAAGTAAATAAGCCAACATTAATTATTGCTCATAATAAGACATTAGCAGGACAATTATATAGTGAGTTTAAAGAATTCTTTCCAAATAATGCAGTTGAATATTTTGTGAGCTACTACGATTACTTCCAACCGGAAGCGTATGTCCCACAAACGGATACCTATATTGAAAAAGACTCAAGTATTAATGATGAAATTGATAAATTACGCCACTCAGCTACCTCTTCACTATTTGAACGAAAAGATGTCATTATTATTGCGAGTGTTTCCTGTATCTATGGTTTAGGTAATCCAGAGGAATATCGAGAAATGGTCCTTTCCCTTCGGACCGGGATGGAAGTCGAACGCAATCAGCTTCTTCGTAAACTTGTAGATATTCAGTTTGCAAGGAATGATATTGAGTTTCAGCGAGGTACATTCCGGGTTAGAGGCGATGTAGTAGAAATTTTCCCAGCTTCAAAAGATGAACATTGTATTCGAGTAGAATTTTTCGGAGATGAAATAGATCGGATTCGTGAAGTGGATGCCTTAACAGGTGAGATTATTGGAGAACGTGAACATGTAGCCATCTTCCCAGCATCCCACTTCGTCACAAGAGAAGAGAAAATGCGGGTTGCAATTGAGAACATTGAAAAGGAATTAGAAGTGCGCTTAAAGGAATTAAGGGAAAATAATCGATTACTAGAAGCCCAGAGACTTGAGCAGCGTACGAACTATGATTTAGAAATGATGCGTGAAATGGGGTTTTGTTCTGGCATTGAAAACTATTCACGTCATCTAACACTTCGCCCTGCTGGCTCTACACCTTATACGCTACTAGACTATTTCCCTGAGGATTTCTTAATTGTTGTAGATGAATCTCATGTAACCCTTCCACAAATTCGTGGAATGTATAATGGTGACCAGGCGAGAAAACAGGTTCTTGTTGATCATGGATTTCGTTTGCCTTCTGCATTAGACAATCGACCTTTAAGGTTTGAAGAATTTGAGTCACATGTAAATCAAATTGTATATGTTTCTGCTACACCAGGTCCCTATGAATTGGATCATACTCCTGAAATGGTTGAACAAATCATTCGTCCAACAGGTTTACTTGATCCGACAATTGAGGTACGTCCAATCGAAGGACAGATTGATGATTTATTAGGTGAAATAAATGAGAGAGTAAAACGTAATGAAAGAGTACTTATTACGACATTAACGAAAAAGATGTCTGAGGACTTAACAGACTATTTAAAGGAAGTTGGTATAAAGGTTCAGTATCTTCATTCAGAAGTGAAGACATTAGAGAGAATTGAAATTATTCGTGAGCTTCGACTAGGAAAATATGATGTTCTAGTTGGAATAAATCTGCTGCGCGAAGGCTTGGATATTCCAGAAGTTTCATTAGTAACCATATTAGATGCGGATAAAGAAGGATTTCTGCGCTCAGAGCGTTCACTTATCCAAACAATTGGCCGTGCTGCACGTAATTCCAATGGTCAAGTTATTATGTATGCTGACAAGATAACGGATTCGATGGCAAAAGCGATTGAAGAAACAAAACGTCGTCGAGCAGTACAAGAAGAGTATAATCTTCGACACGGTATAACACCACAAACAATCCAGAAGGATATCCGTGATGTTATTCGGGCAACACGAGCAGCAGAGGATCAAGAAGAATATGTCGCAACAGCCAAAACGCCAAAATTAACAAAAAAAGAGAAAGAAAAACTTATCGAGCAGTTGGAGCATGACATGAAGGAAGCGGCAAAAGCCCTCGACTTTGAACGAGCAGCACAACTTCGTGATACATTATTAGAACTGAAAGCGGAAGGATGAAACATATATGGCACAAGATAAAATTATTGTTCAAGGGGCAAGGGCACACAATCTAAAAAATATTGATGTCACTATACCTAGAGATCAATTAGTCGTTTTAACCGGTTTATCGGGGTCTGGGAAATCCTCTTTAGCATTCGATACGATCTATGCAGAAGGGCAGAGAAGATATGTCGAATCATTATCCGCTTATGCTAGACAGTTTCTAGGACAAATGGATAAGCCTGATGTCGATATCATTGAGGGCTTATCTCCTGCCATTTCCATCGATCAAAAAACAACAAGCAGGAACCCTCGTTCCACGGTTGGAACGGTTACTGAAATATATGATTATTTACGATTACTCTTTGCAAGAATTGGGAGACCGATATGTCCGATTCACGGGATAGAAATAAGTTCACAAACCATTGAACAAATGGTAGATCGAATTATGGAATATCCGCAAAGAACAAAGCTTCAAGTCCTTGCTCCAATCGTTTCTGGACGAAAAGGAGCCCATGTAAAGGTGCTCGAAGATATTAAAAAGCAAGGGTTTGTTCGTGTAAGGGTTGACGGTGAAATGCTTGATTTAGGGGAAGAAATTTCACTTGAGAAAAATAAAAAACATTCCATTGAAGTCGTTATTGATCGGATTGTCATAAAAGAGGAAATAGCCTCTCGCTTAGCAGATTCCCTTGAGACTGCTCTAAAATTGGCTGATGGAAAAGTTATCATTGATGTGATTGGAGAAGAGGAATTATTATTCAGTGAGCACTTAGCATGTCCACATTGTGGCTTTTCCGTAGATAAATTAGAGCCACGAATGTTTTCTTTTAATAGTCCATTCGGTGCTTGCCCAGATTGTGATGGACTTGGAACAAAATTAGAGGTGGAACGTGAGTTAATTATTCCAAATCCCGAGCTTTCATTGAAGGAGCATGCCATTGCGCCTTGGGAACCGGTTAGTTCGCAATATTATCCCCAACTTCTAGAAGCGGTATGTAATCACTTTGGAATTGATATGGATGTGCCGGTAAAAGATCTTCCAGAACATCAATTGAATAAAATATTATATGGCGCGGGAGAGGAATCCATTTACTTCCGTTATGAAAATGATTTTGGTCAGATTCGTGAAGGCAATGTGAAATTCGAGGGTGTGGTTCGAAATGTAGAGAGACGCTACCGCGAAACAAGCTCGGATTTTATACGTGAGCAAATGGAAAAATATATGGGCCACCAAGCGTGTCCAAAATGTAAAGGGTACCGATTGAAAGAGGAAACCCTTGCTGTGAAAATAAATAATATGCATATCGGTGAAATGACTGAGCTATCGATTGAGAATGCAGATAAATTATTTACAGAGTTGGATCTAACAGAAAAGGAACGTACAATTGCCAATCTCGTTCTCCGTGAAATACGTGAGCGTCTGGGGTTCTTAATCAATGTGGGGCTTGATTACCTCACTTTATCAAGAGCTGCTGGAACATTATCGGGCGGTGAAGCGCAACGAATTCGTTTGGCTACGCAAATTGGTTCAAGATTGACTGGTGTTCTTTATATTTTGGATGAACCTTCAATTGGCTTACATCAAAGGGATAATGATCGTTTAATACAAACACTTCAAAATATGAGGGATATAGGAAATACGTTAATCGTAGTTGAGCATGATGAGGATACGATGCTAGCAGCCGATTATTTAATTGATATTGGTCCAGGAGCAGGTGTACATGGTGGGGAAATTGTTTCTGCAGGTACACCAGAAGAAGTGATGAATGATCCTCATTCTTTAACTGGTCAATATTTATCCGGCAAAAAATTTATTCCATTGCCTATTGAAAGACGTAAGCCAGATGGACGATTTATTGAGATTAAAGGTGCCAAGGAAAATAATTTAAAAAATATAAGTGTAAAATTTCCATTAGGTAGTTTTGTTGCTGTTACAGGAGTTTCCGGTTCAGGAAAAAGTACACTTGTTAATGAGGTTTTGCATAAGACTTTAGCACAAAAGCTGAATCGTGCAAAATCAAAACCAGGAGAACACAAGGAGATTAAAGGAATCGATTATTTGGAAAAGGTAATTGATATTGATCAATCCCCAATCGGTCGAACTCCAAGGTCAAACCCTGCCACCTATACAGGGGTATTTGATGATATCCGTGATGTCTTTGCCGCAACAAATGAGGCAAAAATTCGAGGTTATAAAAAAGGAAGATTTAGTTTTAATGTAAAAGGCGGTCGCTGCGAAGCATGCCGTGGAGATGGGATCATTAAAATTGAAATGCACTTCCTGCCAGATGTGTATGTTCCATGTGAGGTCTGTCATGGTAAACGTTATAATCGAGAAACATTAGAAGTGAAATATAAAGGTAAAAATATTGCAGATATATTAAATATGACTGTAGAAGATTCGGTTGAGTTTTTTGAAAATATCCCGAAAATTAAACGTAAGTTACAGACTATTTTAGATGTAGGACTAGGTTATATTCAACTTGGCCAACCAGCTACCACATTGTCTGGTGGAGAAGCTCAACGTGTGAAATTAGCTTCAGAACTACATCGTCGATCAAACGGAAAATCACTCTACATTTTAGATGAACCAACGACAGGATTACATGTTGATGACATTTCCAGATTATTAGAAGTACTACAACGACTTGTAGATAATGGAGATACCGTACTAGTTATTGAACATAACTTAGATGTTATTAAAACAGCTGATTACTTAATTGATCTTGGACCTGAAGGAGGAGCAAAAGGTGGTACCATTGTAGGAACGGGAACACCTGAAAAAATCGCTGAAAATCCTGAATCTTATACAGGAAAATATTTAAAACCAATCCTCGATAGAGATCAACTAAGAATGAAGAAAAAAATTAATGAAACTGTAAATATTTAAGTCACTTTTCTCATTTAAGGAAAGTTTTAACTAATAACTAACGTTTGAAGATCGCTCCATTTTTCATTTTACTGAGAAACGAGCTGCGAACTTCAAAGGACCTCTTCATCCTTTTTTGGGTGTAAAAGCCGGCAATTGGGCTCTTACAAAAGCTATAAACTATAGAAAACAGCCATATTTAAAAAAGATGACTAAATGTCATCTTTTTTTTTGGGGGGTACAATATTGTGTAACATTGCAGTGTCAAAAAAGGACGGAATGTAATCAAAATGAAATCTATTTTTAATGTTTTGGACATACTTTCATTGTTAATATTAATCAGTAAAGAATGTGCATAATTATTGAATATATAAAGTTTGTATGGAAATCCATTTCGATTTATAATAATGAATAAGTTTTCCTATTTAGATTTACCTAGTTTAATAGAAATGTTTGCTTTATTCAGGCACTTTGTAAAAGGCATCTTGCTTCTTTAAAATGGCTTGAGGTCTAATTTTAGCTGATTTGGAGAATGAACAACACGCTAAACTTAAATCAGTGGGAAATAGTAACTTAAAATTAAAGTAAGAAGTTAGTTAATTAGTAATAGAGTATTAGAGAAGAGCATTAAAAAAATTTGCCCGAACTAGTAGGGAGATGTTACGTGTATGAGGAAAGTCATCACATATGGAACCTTTGATTTGCTTCATTGGGGGCATATCAACTTATTGAAAAGAGCAAAAGATTTAGGAGATTATTTAATCGTAGGGTTATCTACAGATGAATTCAACGATGTGAAAAGTAAAAAATCTTACCATTCATATGAAAATCGTAAATTAATTTTGGAATCAATTCGTTATGTGGATGAGGTTATTCCAGAAAACATGTGGGAACAAAAGGTGCAAGATGTCCGCACACATGATGTTGATGTATTTGTTATGGGAGACGATTGGAAAGGAAAATTTGATTTTTTAAACGAGCATTGTGAGGTAGTTTATTTACCACGAACATTAGGAATATCTACAACCAAAATAAAAAAGGATTTATTTTCTATCAAAAATGGTTAGGGAAGTATTAATCTGGTTGTACTTAATTTTTTTTAAATTCCAATTTAATCTTTTTAAATGGTTACCGTTGAAACAGAAAATAACCTTTATCGTTTCTTTTAGTCAAAATAGCTTATTTATTTATGAAGAACTAAAAAGAAGGAAGGTCCCCTTAAAGATCGTTTTTTTATGTGAACCATCATGCTATGAAGATGTGAAAGAACGTATAGATGGAGATGCCCTGCTACTAAAAAATCAAAATGTCTTTAAAATGGCGAAAGGTATTTATCATTTAGCTACATCAAAATTTATTATTATTGATAATTATTTTGCATTCTTATCTACTGTGAAATTTAAAGATGAGGCACAGTGTATCCAATTATGGCATGCAGCGGGGGCAATTAAAACTTTTGGGTTTAGGGATCATTCAATTAAAAGCCGTACAAATTCTGCTAATAGAAGATTTACTAAGGTTTATCAGCAGTTTCATAAAATAGTCGTAGGTTCTGATTTAATGGCTAGTATTTTTATGGAGGCTTTTAAGTTAACTGAGGATCATATTATACGTACGGGTATTCCTCGTACTGACTTTTTTTATCAAATAAATGAACAAGAAAAAAGAAAAAAAGAATGGATGCATTCTCATCCCTTTTTAAAAAATAAAAAGGTTATTTTATATGCTCCAACCTTTAGAGATGGAAATGTAAAACACTTTGAAAAAATTTTGGATATCAATTATTTATATCATTCTCTTGGAGAAGAATATGTCATTTTAATTAAACTTCATCCAACTGTACAGGAAAAGCTAGATTTTGACTATGACTTATATAAGGGATTTATATATGATTTTTCTTATTATAAAGATGTAAATGATATTCTGTTAATTACTGATTATTTAATTACTGACTATTCATCAATCCCATATGAGTTTTCATTGTTGGGAAAACCAATGATATTTTATCCTTTCGATTTAGAACAATATGAAATTGAAAGAGGCTTATGGGGAAAATATGAGGACTTGGTCCCTGGACCAGTCGTTTTTAATACAGAACAAATGGTATATGTCATTAAAGAAAATAAATTTGACTTAAATAGAGTCAAAGAGTTTTCAAATATATGGAATAAATATTCTGAAGGCTATTCCAGTAAAAATTTAGTTGATTATCTTTGTAGGAAATTAGGTTAACTATTCACTATTTTGTAGAACAGATGATGAATATTGATATTTAATTAAAGTTAAAGAATTTACCGCAGCTATGAGAGGAGTATACATCATTTATGAATGTACAAGGTTCTCTTAAATGTACACTCAAACAACTAGGATATGCTGATGATCAATTGGTTGTACAAATACTTGTCCCTGTTGAAAAAATGGCAACGATGCAGGAATGCTATTTACTTTTAATCGAAAGACAAACTGACCAAGTGAAAAGTTTTCCCTTACGTAAAATAAGTGAACAGGATCAGTTTGTACTAGTTGTGGGAAGTATTAGAAAAGAAGAAATCTTCACTGGCGATTTGTATTGGGATTTATATGTTGGAACACTAGCTGAGGGGCAGCAGGAAAAATTTAGAGTTCACAGTGATTATTCTGAGCTTGAAGCTCTCTTTTCAGTAGATTCTGAACAAGAAAGAGTGTTTATTCCCTACACAACTAATAAAGGAAATGTGTCTATTAAACTTACTGATTTAGAAATGATCACACATGTTGACCATACAGAATTATCAGAACAAGGAATCCTCTCTCTTAGTGGATTTGCCATCTATCCAGATAAAGATAGATTAGTAGAAAAACTAGAAAAGAAAATAGTTATTAAAAGCAATGATGATGAATTTGAAACAAATTTAGTCCCTGAATCGGTTGAGAGAAAGGACTTAACAGAAAAATACGGACATGATGATTGGAACTTTGATCATGCGGGCTTTAACATTGATATTGACCTAAAGAAGTTTTTTGGACATTTTCACACGAATCAGTCCTTAAAAATCTATGTGGAGTATACATATTATGGAGAAAACCGTTCACAAGTCTTTCTAAGTAATCCGTTAAAATATCCTGTTTCTGAGAAAAAATATGCAGCTCAACTAAATATTATTAAAACAGATCATGCGAAGAAAAAAATTCGATTAAGCCGTTCCAAAAAAGCAAAGTATTTGACTATATCCATTGGGGATTATCAGCTGAAGCAAGAAATCAAATCAAAGATTAGAAGGAAGATCATTCAAATACGCCGTCATCCTCTTACAAAGAAAATGTATCAAACAGCTTTTAAATGGATTGGCTATCTTCCGAGAAAAAAGAATGTTATTGTATTTGAAAGCTTTTTAGGAAAACAATATAGCGATAATCCACGTGCTCTATATGAGTACTTACAGGGGAAATATCCACATTATAAAATGTATTGGAGTGTAAATAAAAAGTTTGTTCATAATTTTGAGGGAAGAGATCTTCAGTATATAAGAAGATTTTCGGTAAAATGGCTCTTTACTCTCGCGCAAGCGAAATACTGGGTAACGAATAGCCGTATGCCATTATGGATACCTAAGCCAAGAAACACCGTTTACTTACAAACATGGCATGGAACACCACTTAAACGTTTGGCATCGGATATGGATGAAGTGCATATGCCAGGTACGTCTACACAAAAATACAAGGCAAACTTTATTAAAGAAGCGAGCAATTGGGATTACCTTGTTTCACCAAATGAATATTCATCCGAAATTTTCCGGAGAGCCTTTCAATTTGATAAAGTAATGATAGAATCAGGCTATCCGAGAAATGACTTTTTACTGAACAGTAATAATAAAGAAACAATGATTGATTTGAAAAAGCGTTTCGGTATTCCATTGGATAGAAAAGTTCTTTTATATGCACCGACCTGGCGAGATGATCAGTTTTACGGCAAAGGAAAATATAAATTTGATTTAGATCTCGATTTATCATTATTAAGAAATGAACTTGGGGAAGAGTATGTCGTTATTTTACGTATGCATTATTTAGTAGCGGAAAATTTCGATTTGTCACCTTATGAAGGGTTTGCTTTTGATTTTTCTAATCATGAAGATATACGGGAATTATATTTAATTGCGGATTTATTAATTACTGATTATTCCTCTGTATTTTTTGATTATGGCAATTTGAGACGACCGATGATTTTTTATGTCTATGATATAGAGTCTTATCGGGATAAACTCCGTGGGTTTTATTTTGATTTTGAACAGAATGCACCAGGTCCACTTGTAAAAACGACCGAGGAAGTCATTGCTGAAATTAAAAAGGTTGAAACAGAAGGCTTTACACTTCCTCCATCATTTGAACCTTTTTACCAGAAGTTTTGCTACTTAGAAAGCGGGCAGTCCTCGAAAAAAGTAGTTGAAACGGTATTTGGAAAATAACATGCTATAATAGATAGACGACGAATCGAAATCGATCTCTTTTCGATTCGTTTTTTACATATAGAACCACTAAGTAAAGAATGATGAACAGAAAAGAGATTGAACTTTTATTTAGATTTAATACCATTTGTAGGAAGGATTATTTTATGCGTTCGATAATCACTATTATTAAAGAACAAATAAAAAGCTTTTATTTAGTTAGACGTTTGTCTGTGTATGAATTAAAAAGTGCGAATCGTAATCATTATTTAGGAATAATGTGGGAAATTATTAATCCAATGATTCAAATATCCATTTACTGGTTTGTATTTGGATTTGGTATTTTTCATAGTAACGGTCGTGGAAACGTGGAAATGGGAGATGAATGGATTCCCTATTTTCCGTGGATGTTATCAGGGATTGTTGTATGGTTTTTTGTCAATCAGGCAATCACTCAGGGTTCAAAGTCCATTTATACCCGAATTAAAATGATTTCAAAAATGAGTTTTCCTATGAGCGTAATTCCTACGTATGTGATATTTGCTAAGTTTTATCAACATTTAATGCTACTTGGAGTCATCCTTGTAATGTTTCAATTTCTTGGGTACCCTATTAATATTCATTATGTACAGCTACCGTATTTTATAATAGCAACAGTTATTTTTTTAGTTACCCTATCACTCATTACATCAACATTAACAACAATTGTAAGAGATTTTCAAATGCTTATTACGTCAACGGTACGAATTTTAATTTATTTATCGCCAATACTATGGCCACCTTATCATATGCAACCAGCGATCATACAAACAATTATGAAGCTTAATCCAATCTACTATTTAGTAGAGGGATATCGTGCTTCAATACTAGGTTTATCTTGGTACCCTATTGATCATTGGCAATATACACTTTATTTCTGGGTGGTTATATTTATTCTTCTATTCATAGGTTCGATTTTACACATTAAATTTAGAGATCGTTTTGTTGATTTTCTATAATTGAAAAAGGGGATGGAGCAATGAGTCATTCCGTAGTTTTTGAACATGTTGTGAAAAAATACAAAATGTATAAAAAAAATTCAGAGAAACTATTGGATATTCTCTTTCCAGATGGTTATGGTGAAAATTTCTATGCCCTGCAAAATATCAGCTTTACAGCTGATCGAGGGGATGTCATAGGAGTTATTGGTGTGAATGGAGCGGGGAAATCGACCTTATCTAATTTGATTACTGGTGTTATTCCCCCTACCTCTGGAAAAATTGAAATTGTTGGTCAAGCATCCCTAATTGCAATTAATTCTGGTTTAAATAATCAACTGACAGGGCGAGAAAATATTGAACTCAAATGTTTAATGCTTGGATTTAATAAAAAAGAGATCCGAGCATTAATGCCAGAAATAATTGACTTTGCGGATATCGGTAAATTTATCGACCAACCAGTAAAAAGCTATTCAAGTGGAATGAAATCGCGACTAGGATTTGCTATTTCAGTTAATATTGACCCGGATATTCTTGTGATTGATGAAGCATTATCAGTAGGTGATCAAACCTTCGCTGATAAATGTTTAGATAAAATGAATGAGTTTAAGGAAAAAGGAAAAACAATTTTTTTCATCAGCCATTCAATAGGACAGGTGAAAAAGTTTTGTCAAAAGGCTCTCTGGCTTGAAGCAGGTGAAGTAAAGGCATACGGAACAATTAAAGAAATCATTCCGCAATATGAAAAATTTCTAAAAGAATACAAAGCAATGACGAAAGAAGAGCAAAGGAATTTTAAGCAATTAGTATTGGAGAAGCGAAGCAAACTAGCTGCGAAATAAATGATCATATGGATGGAGTAGTTTATTTAGGAGGTTGAACCTAAATGAACTACTCCATTTTGTCTTTATCTCTATAAAAATCAATTAATAAACCTACGGAAACTCCAACTTAAGACTGAGGAATATTTATAGCTTTCATGTGAAAATGAAAAAAGAATAAGTTAATGAAACTAAAGCAGCATATAATCGTATTTATAATAGTCACATGAATATTGGAGTTGGTAAATATGGATTCTACAAATAAAGTACTTGCTGCTTTATGTTATTTTAGTCTTTTTTTTGCGGGTTTTATATTTCCCCTTATTGTCTATTTTGTCAGTAATGAAAAAGAAGTCAAAAGGCATGCAGTGAGTGCGATCATTTCGCATATTATTCCGGTAATTTTTATTCCAATCGTTATATTGTCAGTGTTATTTGATATAGGGGTTTTATCAATCGGAGGGTTTCCTGTATTTTTTATTGGTATCTTTCTGCTATTTGGAGTCATCAGTTTATTTATTGTAATTTGGAATATTTATCGAGGTGTTAAGGTATTACTTTAATGACTAAGGAGGAATGGTTTATGCAAGAGAATAGAAAGCGAATTATTGAGATGGTTAAGGAAGGAAAGTTAACAACGGAAGAAGCTCTGGTTCTATTAGACTCAATCCAAAACAAGAGACAGACAGAGGATCAGAAGGAATCGGAAAAAATAGAACATACAACGTATTTTGAAGAGCAGGCTCAAAATACAAATGAAAGTTCCGAGGAAAAGTTTTCCTCTCAGTTTAATGAAGCGAAAGATAAAATTATGGATTTTGTTAATTCTGCAATGAAAAAGATTAAGGACATTGATCTTCAGTTTAATCAATCGGTTGAGTTTCCACATGTTTTTCAACAAGCAAATGCAACAGTTTCAACTATTGATATCGATGTTGCGAATGGACATGTGGAAGTCAAAGCATGGGATCAACCAGACATTCGCGTAGAATGCCAAGCGAAGGTTTATCGAAAGGATAACCGTGATGAGGCAAGAGTTTTCTTTATAGATAATAGCTCTTTCTATCTTGAAAATGGTTTATTACGATTCTCGACACAATCTAAATGGATGAAAGTAGATACCGTTGTTTATGTACCACGATCAACTTATGAGAAAGCGTCTATTCGTGCTTTTAACGGTAATGTTTTAGGTGAATCATTAGATGTAACGGATCTACGTGCAAAAACGGCTAATGGTAAAATCCATCTTAAACAGGTGGAAACGGATAAAGTTGATATGGAAACAGCAAATGGTAAAATTTTAATTCAAGAGTCAAAGGCAAATCGATTAACAGCTGAAACGATGCATGGAAGTATAGATGTTGAAGGAAAATACCACATGGTCGATCTGCAAACATTAAATGGGAATCTAAGCTGTGTCTTAAATAATAATGAAACAGATACTCTGCATATGAAAGCCGTATCAGGAAATATTCATGTTTATGTTTCTGATGATTTAATGATTGAAGGACAATGTAAATCCAACTTAGGGAATGTAAAAGTACAATTAGAGAATATGGATGTATTAGAGGAGAAAAAAGAGGTGATGTTGAAGCAATTAAGGTTTAAACGTTCAGGTCTTACGGAAAAACCACTTCATCTTTTTGCTGAGACAAGAACGGGTACAGTGTATGTGCAAAAGAATGAATTAGAAGAAACGAAAGAAGAGAAGGAATAAAATCATTAAGTGAGGGGGAGGGTCTAATAAGGGGTCAGCCCCCTTTACATTTTTGACACTTCCCACTAAAAATTTTATTTATAAATCTATTTTTCTAGCATAGAATAATACTAAGTGCATGTACAAGCATGTAAATATAATCCAAAAAGTCATAGAAAAGAAAAGGTTGTTGTTCGATGGAATGGTTAATAGGTATTTTAATTAATGCCCTTTTATTTGTTGCGATGGCAGGGTATTTTGATGGATTTGAAGTTTCAAGCTTTGGTTCTGCAATCATTGCTAGTTTTATTTTATCCATCCTAAATATTCTTGTTCGACCAATTTTAATTATTTTAACGTTTCCTATTACAATTCTCACGCTTGGAATTTTTCTGTTTGTCATAAATACATTTACATTATTAATGACAGATAGAATTATGGGTGACTCATTTGATTTTGATGGTTTTGGAACGGCGTTTATAGTGGCCGTCATTATGTCTGTTGCGAATCTTATTATTCAAAAAGCTGTCTTTGATAAAAATGATCGTTGATAATGGAGGGAGATGTCTTTAAAAGGGGTGACTTTTAGAAGACATCTCCTTTTTTAATAAACGCACTTTTCGAACCTTGTTTCTATCTAGATATAAGTTTAAAACTAATAATTGGATTTACTGTGCTTCAATATTTTAATCATTAACAATAATCGGATCGTATCCTTTTTCTTGAAGAGCCTTTACGATTTTTTCCGCATTCCTTTTATTTGAATACGCTCCTATTTGAACCTTGTATAAGGTTTTATTTTTTTGATTTGATGTTGTTTTGTTTTTCTTTTTTAATTTATATTGGTCGACAATTCCTTTGACTATTGCTTCAGCACATGTTTTTTGATAGGAGTCTGTTTTGATTAGTTGTAACTCATTTTTATTTGTGTAAAATCCACATTCTGCAAGAATAGAAGTCATATTTGTTTCTCGTAGGACGTGAAAATCTGCTAACTTGACTCCCCGATTAGTCAAACCAGTTGCAATTACGAGGTTTTTTTGTACCCGCTCTGCTAACTCCAATGCTTCTTTCGGTTTTGACAAATAAACATAGGTTTCTATTCCGTTTGCATCATTCCACGTTGTACCATTTCCAAAAGCATTTGCGTGGATGGCAACATAACAATTTACATTCAGTCGATTAGCTTTGTCTGTCCTTTCTTTTAAAGGGATATCCTCATTTTTAGAATGGGCAAAGTAAATCGTGACATTTTCATAAGCTTCTAGTAAAGTTTTTGCGTGATCAGCTACTGAACTGGTAAAAGTGAATTCTTTAAATTGATCAGGACTTCTTTTTCCTGGAGTATTTGGACCATGTCCAGCATCTAGCATAATCTTCATCATAGTCTCCTCCCTGTGTCTAATTTTCCTTTTCCCCATAACCTTTCATAATTTACCTATATATATGTTTCATTCGTCTATTTCGACACCATTGTTTTTATGATCATGTATTTAGGGTGGTGTTGTGTTGGCTGATAATGCTAAAATAAAGAAAACTGTTTGATGTGTTTTTTCTTGATAAGATGAAAAAGTAAAAAATTCAATACAGTTTCAACTATTCATGCAGTCCTATCCAGCTCTATCGTCTAGCCGCTCGAGGTCAAATAGCCTCATTATAAGGAAATCAACGTACAGAAATCCTTAGCTTTTCCTTTTTACTCGTCAGAGCTGAGTAAGACGCTTTTCTTTTTATTTCACTTTATTAAGGAGGAGCCATTTTGGCAAAAGTTCGTGTTGAGGATATTATAAAAAAATTTGATTTAGAGATAATTAGTGGGGAAGAAGGTATCCATCGTCCGATTACAACTAGTGATATCTCACGTCCGGGTTTAGAATTGGCAGGTTTTTTTAATTATTATCCTGCAGATCGAATCCAACTCCTTGGGATGACGGAAATTACATTTTGTCAAAAATTAGATCCAGAAGATCGACGGATTCGCCTCGAGAAATTATGTAATGATATTACTCCAGGAATAATTATCTCAAGAGGGATGGAAATTCCCGAAGAATTGATTGAAGCATCTGAAGAATACTCTGTTCCTCTGATGCGCACTCCACAGAAAACAACGCGCTTTTCTAGTCATTTAACCAATTATCTTGAATTTAAACTTGCTCCGACTACTGCTGTTCATGGCGTACTCGTTGATATATATGGGGTTGGTGTATTAATTACAGGAAAAAGTGGTGTAGGTAAAAGTGAAGCTGCTTTAGAACTTGTAAAAAGAGGCCATCGCCTTGTAGCTGATGATTGCGTTGAAATTCGTCAAGAAGATACCGATACACTTGTAGGAAATGCTCCTGACTTGATTGAGCATTTATTGGAGATTAGAGGACTTGGAATAATTAATGTAATGACATTGTTTGGTGCTGGGGCAGTAAGAAGTCATAAACGAATTACTTTAGTTGTTAATCTTGAGCTTTGGGATCAGAGTAAGCATTATGATCGATTAGGTCTTGATGAGGAGAAAATGAAAATAATCGATACAGAAATTACAAAGCTAACGGTTCCAGTACGTCCAGGAAGGAACTTGGCCATTATTATTGAAGTGGCAGCGATGAATTTTCGCTTGAAACGAATGGGCGTAAATGCAGCTCAGCAATTTACTGATCGTCTTGCCGATGTGATTATTGATGAAGGGGATCGTGAAGAAATGTAATAGGAGTATCAAGTACCAGGGAAGGAGATTTACATATGGAGTCAACTATCAAGCCATTAAATCCGATTGCCCTCCGTCTGGGGGGGCTTGAGGTTCATTGGTATGGAATTATAATAGGTATTGGAATAGCACTTGGCCTTTATTTAGTAATGAAAGAATCAGAAAGACGCGGCTTAAATAAGGATACTTTTGCTGATCTATTGATTTGGGCCATTCCTATATCAATTATTTGCGCGAGAATTTATTATGTTTTGTTTGAATGGAGTTATTATTCACAGCACCCTGGAGATATTATTAAAATATGGAATGGTGGAATAGCCATACATGGTGCTTTGATTGGGGCAATATTGACGACAATTATTTTTTCAAGAATAAAAAATGTTTCGTTTTGGAAGCTAGCAGATATTGCAGCACCAAGTATAATTTTAGGTCAAGCAATTGGTCGCTGGGGTAATTTTATGAATCAGGAAGCCCATGGTGGGGAAGTTTCTCGAGCATTTCTTGAAAATTTACATCTTCCCGATTTTATCATAAACCAAATGTATATTGATGGAACTTACTATCATCCAACCTTTTTATATGAATCCATTTGGAATATTGTGGGATTTATTCTACTTATCATGCTCAGAAAAGTAAATTTAAGAAGAGGTGAGCTTTTCTTAAGCTATGTAATCTGGTATTCGATTGGCCGTTTCTTTATTGAAGGGATGCGTACTGATAGTCTAATGCTAACAAGCAGTTTGAGAATTGCCCAAGTTATTTCCATCGTTTTAATTGCTATTGCCCTTGTTCTATGGATTGGTAGAAGGGTGACGGGTATGGCGAAAGAACATTATCGTGATTAAATACTAGGCACTGGAGAGAAGCTAATGGTTCAAACGTTCAAAACTGGTTTATTGTCAGGACTTAAAACAACTTGGACATTGGGGAAAATTATTTTTCCAGTCACATTAATCGTTGCCATTTTACAGTACACCCCGGTACTACCCTGGATTATTCAACTAATATCGCCTTTGATGGGGATTTTTGGATTGTCGGGTGATGCAGCGATTCCTCTTGTTCTAGGAAACTTTCTGAATCTTTATGCTGGAATAGCTGGGATTTTATCGGTGGATCTTACAGTAAAGGAAGTATTTACAATTGCTGTGATGCTTTCCTTTGCTCATAATCTACTAATTGAATCAAGTGTTGCCGTAAAGGTTGGAGTAAAAGTATGGATTATGATTCTTGTTAGGGTCGGATTAGCGTTTATTTCAGCTATGATTATTAATCTTGTCTGGCATGGAGGGCAACAAACTGCTCATTATGGAATGATAGCACCGCAGGAGAAACAGCTATCGGGTATTTTGGAGATTGGGTTACATGCCTTAGAAAAAGCCGCATTAGGTGTTTATCAACTAGCAATTATTGTTATTCCACTTATGGTAGGAATCCAGCTCTTGAAGGATTTAAAGGTTTTACAATGGTTTTCGAAAATGATGTCTCCATTTACTCGCATGTTGGGAATGAGGGAAAACACTTCCACTACGCTAGCTGCGGGTTTGTTATTTGGCTTGGCCTATGGAGCAGGCGTAATGATACAAGCGGTTAAAGAAGATGGTGTCAGCAAAAAAGATATTACACTTGCATTTATTTTTTTAGTTGGCTGTCATGCAGTGGTAGAGGATACATTAATTTTTGTTCCATTAGGGATTCCTGTACTACCATTATTACTTATTCGATTGGTTACTGCGATTCTTTTAACTGTCATTATCGGATTCATTTGGAATCGTAGGGTGATCGCGAAAAATAAATCTTCTAGTGCACTTGAAAGCTAAAATAGAAGAGAAAAATAGTAGGACATTCGGTACGCTAATTATTGAAAAACCTATTGTTATAATAGGCTGATTTTGTATAGTATAGTTACTAGTATAAAAGGTTGAAGGCTTACAAGCTCTTTTCTCAGTGGAATGAAGTGATTGGACAGACTTTCAACCTTCTTTATAAGTTAAAACTGTACCTAAATAACAAGGTTTGAGAATGGAGCCTTTTAAAATAATGTAACGAATGTCTGTAAAATTTTAGATCGTTTTACTCGTCAGTACTTTATTTTAGTTCAGTAAAATGAAAGGATTATTTTTATGAACAGTCATATTACAACTATTCTATTTGATTTAGACGGAACATTAATTGATACAAATGAATTAATCATTGCTTCATTTTTACATACATTAAATAGTTACTATCCAGACCGTTATAAAAGGGAAGATGTTCTTCCTTTTATTGGACCGTCACTGTTTGTTACCTTTTCATCTATAGACAAAGATCGAACAGAAGAGATGATTCAAAAATATCGTACCTATAATATTGAACATCATGATTCATTGGTTAAAGAATTTAAAGGTGTGTTTGAGACGATTAAAACCTTGGATGAAAAGGGGTATAAATTGGGGATTGTATCTACTAAAAAAAGAGATACCGTTATTAAGGGATTGAAGCTAATGAAACTCGATCCGTTTTTTAAAGTGATCATCTCATTAGATGAAGTAGAGCATGAAAAACCACATCCAGAACCAATTGAAAAAGCTTTAAAATTATTAAACTCTACACCACAGGAGGCAATGATGGTTGGAGATAATTATCATGATATTGAAGCAGGGAAGAATGCTGGAACTGCCTCTGTTGGTGTTGCCTGGTCTGTAAAGGGACGAGAGTATATTGAGAGCTTTAAACCGGATTATATTTTAGACGAAATGGCCGATCTGTTGAAGATTCTCGGAGTGACTGCTTAATGAGACGGACAACCCGTTACCCTGTTACTGGTGCTAATTCACTATGGCATGTATATAAGACGGTTCCTTTCTTGAAAGTAGTGAAGAATTTTATTATCATCCAACTTGCAAGGTATACACCATTTCTATCAGTGAAAAATTGGCTATATCGAAACTTCCTGGGAATGAAAATAGGAGAGCAAACTTCATTTGCATTAATGGTCATGTTGGATGTTATGTTTCCTGAAAAAATATCAGTGGGCAAAAATACTGTAATTGGCTATAACACAACGATTCTTGCCCATGAATACTTAATAAAAGAATATCGTCTAGGTGAAGTGAAAATAGGCAGTGAAGTAATGATTGGTGCCAATACAACGATATTACCTGGAGTTATTATTGGGGACGGAGCGATCGTTTCCGCAGGGACACTTGTTCACAAAGATGTCCCTTCAGGCTCATTTGTTGGTGGCAATCCGATGAGGATTATTTATACAAAAGAAGAAATGATAGAACGTCAAAAAAATGAAAACCAGGGTGGATAACCTTTTAAAAAGGAATCCTCCTTGGTTTTCTTGATCTAAGGGAGAAAGAAACGTTTTGTCATTATACTTAATCAGTTTACCTGTTAATCATTTTTAGTTTATATGTTATACTACAGAAGTTAACTATGTACGATTTGTGAGGGACTATCATGGCAAAAGACTCAAAGGTTAGACAGGAGAATGGAGTAGTCCTGTCATTTATACCGACAGGAGAATATTATTTTAATAAAGGATTAAACGCATTTAATCGCCATGATTTGGCAGGAGCGAAAAAATATTTGGAGCGTGCGGTCCATTTAGATCCTTACGAACCGATGATTGCCTGTCAGCTTGGATTGGTCTATATGCAGTTAGAAGAATATCAACAGTCTAATGAATTATTTAAACGTATTATTGATGAGTTGGATCCAAGCATGGCAGAGTGTTTATATTTTTTAGCAAATAACTATGCAGAGCTTGGGCTATTTAATGAAGCTCATAAACATGTGACTGCTTATTTAGAAGCCGATCCATACGGTGATTTTGTTGAAGATGCGGAAGATTTACTATATATAATTGGAACTGAAGACGAGGATGGCGAAGATTCTTTTCTTATAAAAGATGAATTGATTCTAAAGCAAGATAAAGCACGGCAACTATTAGAATCAGGCAATTTTCAAAAAGCAGTTGAAATTCTTAAGGGAGTTATTCAAGAGTTCCCAGATTTTTGGTCGGCATATAATAATTTAGCTTTAGGCTATTTCTATCTTGGCGAAATGGAGATGGCTGCCAAAGTCTTGGATGATCTCCTTGTTAAAAATCCTGGTAATTTACATGGGATTTGCAATTTGGCAGTTTTTCTTTATCACCAACGAAGAGATATTGAATTGGATGATTTGCTCAAAGGGCTAGAAAAAGTTCAACCAATACTAATAGAGCATCAGTACAAGCTTGGTGCAACATTTGCATTAATCGGAAGATATCAACAGGCCTATCAATGGCTTAATAAGTTGAAAAAAATCGGATTTGATGGTGATTCTAGTTACTATTATTGGTTGGCCCAGTCAGCCCATTATACTGGCCATGAACAAACGGCAAAGAATGCATGGAAACAAGTAGTGGAAATAAATCCTGAAAAAGCAGGACAAGAACCGTGGAATGACCTGGCAAAAATTGATGTAGGTTTTGAGGATCATGTTACTTCTACCATAAAAAAATTGCGTAGTGAGTATATGGAAGAACGTTTATTTGGGATTTTTATTTTATCCAAATCTAAGCGGAAAGAAGAGATGATCGGACATCCTGACTTTAAATCATTAGAAGAGTTTTCTTTAACGGAAAAGGTTTATTTAGCCAATGTACTTGATTCCGAACTAAAAGATCAATTTGATCCAGATGGAGTAATATCTAAAGCACATCATGTTGCAAATATCCTCTATGAAAACCATCACCCAATTAGTGCAGTATCATCTGGATTATTCCTAATGTGGTTTTCTATATTCCTTGAAGGGGTTAAAAGAGGACAAGAGTTTTCTAACCAACAAGCATTTGCTGCTGCAACAGAATATGTTTGGCACCAGTTGAAAAATGAGAAAAAATCACAAGCAGAAATCTCGAATAAATATAAAATATCAACATCTACTTTACAAAAGTATACAAAAGTTATCAGATCTTATTACCAGTAAGCAGATGTATGGACGGAAACGTCATTGTCTTATAGGATATAAGTAGTTAGGGAATGCTATCACCATCTATGTGGATAGACGTGTAACTTTTATGACTAGGTCATTGCCTACATCTACTAAGTTATTGTCATTTGTAAAAGGAGTGTTGATTGTGTCAGAGGAAAAAATTTATGATGTTATAATTGTTGGTGCGGGTCCTGCTGGAATGACCGCAGCTGTTTATACATCTCGTGCTAATTTGTCTACCTTAATGATTGAACGTGGAATTCCAGGAGGACAAATGGCAAATACCGAGGAAGTTGAGAACTATCCAGGATATGACCATATTCTTGGACCAGATCTTTCTAATAAAATGTTCGAGCATGCGAAGAAATTTGGAGCAGAATATGCCTATGGTGATATTAAGGAAATAATTGATGGAGAAGAATACAAAACCATTAATGCTGGTTCAAAGGAATATAAGGCGAGAGCCATTATTATTGCTACAGGTGCTGAGTATAAAAAAGTAGGTGTTCCGGGCGAGAAGGAACTAGGCGGACGTGGAGTTTCTTATTGTGCTGTTTGTGACGGTGCATTCTTTAAAAATAAAGAATTAGTCGTTATTGGTGGAGGAGATTCAGCTGTTGAAGAAGGAGTTTATTTAACTCGCTTTGCAAGCAAAGTTACCATTATTCACCGACGTGATCAGCTTCGAGCTCAAAAAATTCTTCAAGATAGAGCATTTGCAAATGAAAAGGTTGATTTCATTTGGAATCATACTTTGAAAGAAATTCATGAAGAAAATGGGAAAGTAAGCTCTGTTACATTAATTTCTACTGAAAACGGAGAAGAACAAGAATTTAAAACAGATGGTGTGTTTATTTACATTGGAATGGTTCCACTAACGAAACCATTTGCAAGCTTAGGAATTACAAATGAAGCAGGCTATATTGTAACGGACGAAAATATGGTGACAAAAATCCCTGGAATTTTTGCTGCTGGGGATGTTAGGGAAAAAACATTACGACAAATTGTTACTGCAACAGGTGATGGCAGTATCGCAGCACAGAATGCACAGGTTTATGTAGAAGAATTAAAAGAAAAGCTTCATGTGAAAAATAACTAAAAAGTCATATTTCTGTAATGCCGTTGAAATAATCATGGGTTAAGATATAGATAGTTGAAATTGACCCCCTTTTTTTAATAATACCCCTTTTAGCACAGGTGATGCCTGTGCTTTTTTTTGCACAGGAAACGTTCTAAACATTCGTATGATGTAGCATATTCATCATGGGGTCTTTCATTGTTAGCCATCGGGAAAGATAGTATAATATAATGAGTAGATATATGGATAAATGACTACATATTTATGATGAGTAACGAGGTGATTAATTTGCAACGTGTAACGAATTGCTTATATATAAAGGACAATAAAATTTTGCTTCTGCAAAAACCTCGTCGAAATTGGTGGGTTGCTCCAGGAGGCAAGATGGAACAAGGAGAAACCATTCGTGAATCAGTTATTCGGGAGTTTCGAGAAGAAACAGGAATTTATATAAAACAGCCCTCACTAAAAGGGATTTTTACAATTAATATAAAAGAAGGAAATGATATTATCTCGGAATGGATGATGTTCTCATTTAAAGCAACAGATGGTGATGGAACTCCTTTAGAGCAGTCTGAAGAAGGAATTCTTGAGTGGCACTCCATTGATGAAATCAATCAATTATCAATGGCGGAGGGGGATCACCATATTTTAGATTACTTAATTCATGGAAATGGAATAATTTATGGTAATTTTACTTACACTTCAGAGTTTGAATTACTATCTTATCGATTAGATCCTAGTTAATTTTTTTATTACCATTTGATATAGGGGGAGAAATTTATGAGCAGTGTTCAATTAGTGATCATAACCGGGATGTCTGGCGCTGGCAAGACAGTAGCTATTCAAAGCTTTGAAGATCTTGGCTTTTTTTGTGTTGATAACTTGCCACCGACACTGCTACCAAAGTTTTTGGAATTGATGAAGGATGCGAATAATCAAATGAATAAGGTCGCGCTTGTAATGGATTTACGCGGGCGTGAATTTTTTGATCATTTATTTAAAGCATTAGATGATTTAGCTGAAACTTCTTGGGTTTCTCCACGTATACTCTTTTTAGATGCAGATGATTCTGTATTGGTTAGAAGATATAAAGAAACAAGACGGTTACATCCCTTATCTCAAACTGGCTTGCCTTTAGAAGGTATTAAACAGGAACGGACGTTGTTAGAGGAGCTTAAGGGTCGAGCACAAATTATCTTTAATACTTCAGGGATTAAACCCAAGGAGTTGCGGGAAAAAATTCTAACAGAGTTTTCCATCAACAAACAATCGACATTTACTGTTAATGTCATGTCATTTGGATTTAAGCATGGTCTTCCAATTGATGCGGATCTAGTATTTGATGTCCGCTTCTTACCAAATCCATATTATATAGAAAACATGCGTCCAAAAACAGGATTAGATAAAGATGTATATGACTATGTTTTAAAATGGAATGAAACAAGTAAGTTTTTAGAAAAAGTGATTGATTTACTTACATTTATGCTCCCACATTATAAACGTGAGGGAAAAAGCCAGTTAGTTATTGCGATTGGGTGCACTGGTGGTCAACATCGTTCCGTAGCATTGACTGAGTATATAGCCCATCATTTTGAAAATGATTATCAGACGCGGATTACGCATCGGGATATAAAGAAAAGGAAGGAAACAACATCATGAGAATGGATGGAAAGCAACCGCGGATTGTTGTAATCGGCGGTGGGACTGGATTATCTGTTTTATTAAGAGGTATGAAAAAATATCCAGTCGATATAACAGCGATTGTGACAGTAGCAGATGATGGGGGGAGCTCTGGACGAATTAGGGATGAAATGGATATCCCTTCTCCAGGTGATATACGAAATGTCCTCGCTGCTCTTTCAGATGTAGAACCATTAGTTGAACAAATGTTTCAGCATCGTTTTAAAACATCGAATGAACTTTCCGGGCATTCATTAGGAAATTTAATTATAGCCGCTTTGACATCTATTACTGGGGATTTTGTTCATGCTATCCAAGAAATGAGCAAAGTACTAAATGTTCATGGTAAAGTTCTGCCTGCTGCGAATCAAAGTGTGGTCCTTCATGCAGAGATGGAAGATGGAACAGTGATTACTGGTGAATCACAGATTCCTTTTTCAGGCAAAAAAATAAAACGCGTGTTTTTGACACCTGATGTGATTCATCCTTTATCAGAAACGGTTCGTGCAATACGAAATGCCGACCTTATTATCATTGGACCAGGTAGCTTATATACTAGTATTTTACCGAATTTGCTTGTTCCAAAGCTTGGAGAAGAAGTTTGCCGTGCAAAAGCAAAAAAGGTATACATTTGCAATCTAATGACACAAGCAGGTGAAACACTTGACTTTACTGCCAGCGATCATATCCAAGCCATTTATGATCATATGGGGTGTTCATTTATTGATACTGTACTTGTGAATAACGAAGAGGTACCTCCAGAAATACAGGAGAAATATAAAGAGGAGCTTGCAAAACCAGTTGTTTTTGATGTAGATCGTCTTGAAACAATGGGATTAGAAGTTCTCTATGATCGAATTATAACTTACCAAAATGGCTATATACGTCATGATACTGAAAAGGTTGCTAAAATTATATATTCCTTGATTGACGATCAATTAAAAGAAAAAATAAAGAGTGGAAGCTGAACGGTAATGCTTCCCCCTCCACAACATTCAGTCGAGGGTCAACTGGAGGTATAAAAATATGTCATTTGCTTCGGAAACAAAAAAAGAATTAACAAATTTACAAGTAAAAGATTGCTGTGTTCGCTCAGAGCTGTCAGCATTGATTCGTATGAACGGATCATTATCCTTTTCCAATCGAATTTTGGTCGTGAATGTTCAGACGGAAAATGCAGCAATTGCTCGAAGGATTTATACTCTAATAAAGCGCATATATGATACTCCTGTTGAATTATTAGTTAGAAAAAAAATGCGTTTAAAGAAAAACAATGTTTACATTGTTCGGATGAAAGCAAAAGCTAAGGAAATTCTAGAGGATTTAGAAATATTAGGTGAAGGTTTTACTTTTATCCATAATATTTCACCCGCTCTAATTAAGAAAAAATGTTGTAAACGTTCCTATTTACGTGGTGCATTCCTTGCAGGAGGCTCAGTAAACAATCCTGAAACTTCCTCTTATCATCTAGAGATTTTTTCATTGTATAAGGAACATAATGATTCTTTATGTGAATTAATGAACTTTTTCAATCTTAATAGTAAAACATTAGAACGAAAAAAGGGATTTATTACTTATTTAAAGGAAGCTGAAAAAATAACAGAGTTCTTAAATGTCATTGGTGCTCATAATTCATTACTTCGCTTCGAAGATGTTAGGATCGTACGGGATATGAGAAATTCGGTCAATCGACTAGTGAACTGTGAAACGGCCAATTTGAATAAAACAATTGGAGCTGCTCTCCGCCAAGTTGAAAATATTCGATTCATCGATGAAACAGTGGGTCTTCAAATATTACCAGATAAGCTACGTGAAATTGCTGAATTACGGGTTGCCTACCAGGATGTTACACTGAAGGAATTGGGCGAAATGGTCTCATCAGGGAATATTAGTAAGTCCGGTATCAATCACCGATTAAGAAAAATTGACGAAATCGCTGACAAGCTCAGAGCAGGGGAACTAGATAGAAATTCTATTTCAAAATAAATTAGGTTAAATAAAAAATAATTGAAGGGAGAAGAAAGAATGGTTGAGAAACAAGTAGAAATAAAACTGAAAACAGGCCTACAAGCTCGTCCAGCAGCCTTGTTCGTTCAGGAGGCAAATCGTTATTCTGCGGAAATTTTCTTAGAGAAGGATGGCAAGAAGGTAAATGCCAAAAGTATTATGGGGTTAATGAGTTTAGCAGCAGGAGTAGGTTCCGTTATTACATTAAGTGCTAGTGGAAGCGATGAAAAAGAGGCTGTTGAAAGCTTAGCTAAATTTGTTGAGAACGAATAAATCACGTAACTTTCTGGCTACTAAGAGTGGGGAGAACTGTATGTAAAAAAGAACTGCTACCTATTTATAGGTAGCAGTTCTTTTTTCTTTTATCTTATTTTCTTTCGTCAGAACGAGTAATAATGCTATCAATTAACCCATATTCTTTTGCCTTTTCAGCAGTCATAAAGTTATCGCGGTCTGTATCTTTTTCAATTACTTCTAATGGCTGACCTGTACGTTCAGCTAAAATTTTATTTAATTTTTCACGTAAGAACAAAATACGCTTTGCAGCAATCTCAATTTCTGTTGCCTGTCCTTGTGCACCACCAAGCGGTTGGTGAATCATAACTTCACTATTTGGAAGTGCATATCTTTTTCCTTTTTCACCTGCAGCTAGTAAGAAAGCACCCATGGAAGCAGCCATCCCAGTACAAATTGTTGAAACATCAGATTTAATAAATTGCATCGTATCATAGATTGCCATACCAGCCGTGATACTTCCACCAGGGCTATTAATATAAAGTGAAATATCCTTACCTGGGTTTTCTGCATCTAAAAATAAAAGCTGTGCAACAATTGAATTTGCTACATTATCATCGATAGCACTACCAAGCATGATGATACGATCCTTTAATAATCTTGAATAAATATCATATGCGCGTTCTCCACGATTCGTTTGTTCAATAACTGTAGGAATTAAGTTCATACTTGCTCCTCCTTAACATATTCGGTATATACACCGATTGAATTCTCTTTACAAGGCATTTTTTATTTAAAAGCCTAAAGGAAAATTTTCCTTATTTAATGTTATCATACACTGATGGTCAATAAAGGTCAAACAATACACTTTTAATTTTATAAACTTTTTTACACTCTAAACATATTAACCAAATTAAAAGTTTTTAAACCATTTGAAAATATAAAAAAACCTCTTGTTCTCATCAGAACAAGAGGTTTCTTACGCCCTCGGAGGGAATCGAACCCCCATTTTAAGAACCGGAATCTCACGTGCTATCCGTTGCACCACGAGGGCATGTTTAGAACCGTACGAATTAAAATTATAAATGAGAAACACTGAAAATGCAACACTTTTTTCCATCCCTTTCTATTTAAAATACAGTATTACGTCTTAATCTATTTTTCACAAATTTGGTCCTTCTATGGAGGTTGCGCCACCTTACTCAGTGTAATGAAGAAAGTTCGTGGTCTTCAGCCGATAGTTATTAGTTAAAAGAGCCTTAACTAAAGAGATGATAAAGAAGGGATTTTACATTTATTATGTACGGAGAATATATTGTAAGGTAAAATAATAAAAAAGGAACAAACGGAGGGGAATTGCTTGAATTTACAATTCGGATTATATCAACAACAATCTTTGAAATTAACAATGACACAAGAATTGAAACAAGCTATCGAACTTCTACAATACTCATCTCAAGAGCTAGTCTCTTTTCTGGAAGAAAAGGCTATCGAAAATCCTTTGATACAATTAGAGCATACAAATGTAAAATATATAGATTTGCATTCGGATGGATCCAAAAAGAGAAAATCATACAAAAATGAGCGCGACTATAAACAATGGATTGATCAAATCTCTCAGTCATCTATCAATATACAAGACTATTTATTTATGCAGCTTTCTTTGAAAACGCTAACAAATAGTGAAAAAGCTGTATTATCCTATCTCATTTACAATCTTGACTCAAATGGTTATCTAACTGTTCCAATTGAGGAAGTGGCTAAAAAGAATGATGTAGAGCTGGTAGTTGTGAACCGTTGCCTGGATATACTACATGGTTTAGAACCTGTCGGAGTCGGTGCACGAAATTTACAGGAGTGCTTATTACTACAGGTTAATCAAAAAAAAGATTGCCCAACCCTGGTTTATGACATTCTTACTCAATACTTTTTGGAGTTTGCCGATCGAAAATGGAAACCGCTTTCCAAACAGCTTGGAGTGGAAATTAATGAGATACAATGGGCTGCTGACTATATCAAAACATTAAATCCACGACCAGGAGCAGCTTATCACTCGGAACAGGCGCAATATATCGTGCCGGATTTAATTGTAACGCTTGAGAATGATACGATCGAATTAGATCTGTTCCAGAAACATCTTCCAAATGTGCAATTTCAAAAAGACTATTATAAAATGATGTCATCCTATAAAGATCAACAAGTGAAGCATTTTTTAAAGGAAAAAACACAAGATTATCAATGGATTATGAGAAGCCTTCAACAACGGAAAGAAACACTTTTGAAAGTAGGAATGGCGATTATTCAAAAGCAGTATGATTTCTTTTTAAAGGGACCGGAATATTTAAAACCTTTAACGATGAAAGAGATATCTGAAGAAATTAATGTGCATGAATCAACAGTTAGCCGGGCAGTAAGAGAAAAATTTATTCAAACACCATTTGGGACATATGAATTACGGTACTTTTTCTCAACTAGTATAATGAAATCTAATTCAATTGATGAGGAGGACCAGGCATCTGCTCAACAAGTTAAAATGCGCATATCCCATTTGATAGAACAAGAAAATAAATTAAAACCATTATCTGATCAAGGAATTGCAGATGATTTAAAAAATGAAGGGATCATCATCTCTCGTAGAACAGTAGCAAAGTATCGAGATCAATTAAACATTCCATCCTCTTCAAAAAGAAAGCGATTTGCATAATATAAGGAGAATCGATATGAATCAAGTAATATTTTACACAAGAAATCAATGCCAGCTTTGTAAAGAAGCCATGCAATTATTGACCATCTTACAAAGTGAATTTTCTTTTGAAATAATTGAGAAGAATATTGATGAAAGTGATGAGTTGACCGAGAAGTACGGCTTAATGATTCCAGTCATTGAAATGAATAATGAGATCATTCAATATGGCCAGATTGATTATTTTACCTTACAAAGCTATTTAAAAAAATAAATAAGTCAATTTGGTTGAATTCCTGTTTTTACCCTGCTAAAATAAAAAATGTAGCAAGGGTAAATTTTTTTTATATCAGTCGGGACATAATATGTCTACGTGGGACGATAAGTGACCCGTGATATTTCTTGAAGGGATTAAAACGATGTATACATTAATAGAGCTTCAAAAAAAATTATTACCTGATATGCTCTCTGTTATGCAAAAACGTTTCCAAATACTTCGCTCTATTCATTTTATGGAGCCTGTGGGAAGAAGAACATTAGCACAAGTATTGGGCTTCTCGGAACGCGTTTTACGTAGTGAAGTAGAATTTCTCAATGAACAAAAGCTCATTACAATTAAAACGAATGGAATGTCTGTTTCGGAACAGGGTCTTTCCGTACTCGAAGGTCTATCTGGAATGATGAGAGAGATTTCAGGCATCAATGAGATGGAAGAAAAGCTAAAAGAATTATTGAACCTTCAAGAAGTGGTTATTGTCCCTGGCGATAGTGATGAAACCCCTTGGGTAAAACAGGAACTTGGTAGAGCATGTGCAAAAAGAATGAAGAAGCGCCTTGTAGGAAAAAATACGATTGCTGTTGCAGGTGGTAGTACAATGGCAGCTGTCGCAGATATGATATCTGCTGATTTTATTGGTGATTCCAATACTGTTTTCGTACCAGCTAGAGGTGGAATTGGAGAAGATGTCAAAAATGAGGCAAATTCTGTATGTGCCAAAATGGCGGAAAACACGGGTGCAAAACACCGTGTCCTGTATGTTCCTGATCAAGTAAGTAAAGAAGTATATCAGTCCTTTATTAAAGAACCCATTATAAAAGAGGTACTCCATTTAATTAAAAATGCAGACATGGTTTTACATGGAATTGGAGATGCTAATGTAATGGCTAAGCGTAGAAACACAAAGGAAGAAGATATGAAACTAATTACAAATGGACATGCGGTTGGAGAAGCCTTCGGTTACTATTTCAATGAAGCTGGTCAAGTAGTACATAAAGTACCTACTGTTGGCCTTCAATTACAAGACTTACAGAAAATAAAACATGTCATAGCCGTGGCTGGTGGATCTTCTAAAGCGAAAGCAATAAAAGCTTGTATGAAAAGTGCAACAAAATCTACTGTCCTGATTACCGATGAAGGTGCTGCAACAAAAATGATTGGTTATTAGTTTCAAAAGGAAGATTCTTTTTGAAATTATATAAATTATAAAAGATATCCTAAGGAGGAAATATAAATGACTGTAAAAGTTGGTATCAATGGTTTTGGTCGTATTGGTCGTAATGTATTTCGTGCTGCATTAAATAATCCTGAGGTTGAAGTGGTAGCTGTTAATGATTTAACAGATGCGAATATGCTCGCTCATCTTTTAAAATATGATACTGTTCATGGAACACTTGAGCAAGATGTAACTGTTGACGGAGATAGCCTTGTTGTAGGCGGACATAAAGTAAAAGTTCTAGCTGAACGTGACCCAGCTCAACTTGGTTGGGGAAATCTTGGAGTAGATATCGTTGTAGAATCTACTGGTCGCTTCACAAAACGTGCAGATGCTGCTAAACATTTAGAAGCTGGTGCAAAAAAAGTTATTATCTCTGCTCCTGCAACTGATGAAGATATTACAATCGTAATGGGTGTTAACGAAGATAAATATGATGCTGCTAATCATAATGTTATCTCTAACGCTTCTTGTACAACAAACTGCTTAGCTCCATTTGCAAAAGTACTAAATGAAAAATTTGGTATTAAACGTGGTATGATGACAACTGTTCACTCATATACAAATGATCAACAAATTCTTGATTTACCACATAAAGACTATCGTCGTGCACGTGCAGCAGCAGAAAATATGATTCCAACAACTACAGGTGCTGCAAAAGCTGTTGCTTTAGTTTTACCTGAATTAAAAGGGAAATTAAACGGTATGGCAATGCGTGTACCTACTTCAAACGTATCAGTTGTCGATCTAGTTGCTGAATTAGATAAAAATGTAACTGCTGAAGAGGTTAATGCAGCATTAAAAGAAGCTGCAGAAGGTGAATTAAAAGGAATTCTTGCATACAGTGATCTTCCACTTGTATCTCGTGATTACAATGGTGCAAAAGAATCATCAACTGTAGATGGTTTATCTACAATGGTATTAGAAGATAATATGGTAAAAGTTCTTTCATGGTATGACAATGAAACTGGTTATTCAAACCGTGTAGTAGACTTAGCTGCTTACATTGCAAAAAAAGGTTTGTAATATAATTTAAAATTTCATTTTTAATTCGATGAATGTAATGGTATATTTTTCTTGAACCATTTTTACTTGGAAAGCACAAGCTAACCTATAGAAATGGACAAAGGGGAGTGGGGAACAATCCCCCTCCCTTTTTACATAGGCTATTTAGTATTTAGTTTAAAACTTTTGCTAATATGCCTGTACATAATTGTGTTACTAAAGGAGGTCATAACGGATGAATAAGAAGACAATTAAAGATATTGATTTGCGTGGAAAATGTGTATTTTGCCGGGTTGACTTTAATGTCCCGCTTCAAAATGGAAACGTAACAGATGATACGCGAATCCGTGCAGCATTACCAACTATTCAGTACTTAATAGATCAGGGAGCTAAGGTAATTTTAGCTAGCCATTTAGGACGTCCCAAAGGCCAAGTAGTGGAAGAATTAAGACTTACACCTGTTGCCAAAAGATTAAGTGAGTTATTGAAAAAGGATATTCGTAAATCAAACGAGGCTTACGGTGAAATTGCAAAGGCAGAAATTGATCAATTAAATGATGGTGATGTTGTCTTACTTGAAAATGTTCGTTTTTATCCTGGAGAGGAAAAAAATGACCCGGAATTAGCGAAGAACTTTGCAGATTTAGCTGATATTTATGTGAATGATGCATTTGGTGCAGCACACCGCGCCCATGCTTCAACAGAAGGAATTGCGAAATTTTTACCAGCTGTTGCAGGTTTCTTAATGGAAAAGGAACTAGAAGTTCTCGGGAAAGCTCTTTCTAATCCAGAACGTCCTTTTACAGCAATTATTGGTGGGGCAAAAGTAAAAGATAAAATTGGTGTCATTGATAACTTGCTAGAGAAAGTCGATAACTTGATTATCGGTGGTGGTCTAGCTTATACGTTTGTTAAAGCAAAGGGTTATGAAATCGGAAAATCTTTATTAGAAGAAGATAAGATTGATCTGGCAAAATCATTTATGGAAAAAGCAGAACAAAAAAATGTGAAATTCTATATGCCTGTAGATGTAGTTGTAGCGGATGATTTTTCAGATTCAGCTAATAAAAAGGTTGTTTCCATTGATGAAATTCCAGCTGATTGGGAAGCTCTTGATATAGGACCAAAAACAATTGAACTTTATCGTGATGTCGTTCGTGAGTCCAAACTTGTCATTTGGAACGGACCTATGGGAGTATTTGAATTAGATTCCTTTGCGAATGGTACTAAGGGTGTAGCAGCCGCTTTAGCAGAAGCACCAAATACATATTCTGTAATTGGTGGAGGTGATTCTGCTGCAGCTGTAGAGAAGTTCAATCTAGCAGATAAAATGAGTCATATTTCAACTGGTGGTGGAGCTTCCTTAGAATTTATGGAAGGTAAAACATTACCAGGTGTTGCTGCGTTAAACGATAAATAAGCAATCGTTGAAAATAGAAAGGATGTTATTCATGCGTAAACCGATTATTGCCGGTAACTGGAAGATGCATAAAACAATGTCTGAAGCAAAATCATTTGCTGAAGCAGTTTCAGGCTTAGTTCCAAATAAAAACGTCGTTGATTCTGTTATTTGTGCACCAGCTCTATTTTTAGATCGATTAGTAGAATCTACGAATCAGTCTGATGTTGCCATTGGTGCTCAAAATATGCACTTTGAAGAAAGTGGAGCATTTACAGGAGAAATTAGTCCAAAAGCTCTTCAAGATTTACATGTAGATTATGTCATTCTTGGTCACTCAGAGCGTCGAGAAATGTTTAATGAAACAGATGAAGCAGTAAATAAAAAAGTACTAGCTGCATTTAAATACAATCTAACTCCAATCGTATGTGTAGGGGAAACTCTTGAACAAAGAGAAAACAATGAAACAATGGATTTTGTTGCTTCACAAGTGAAAAACGCATTAGTTGGATTGACTGAGGATCAAGTGAAACAAACAGTGATTGCATATGAACCAATCTGGGCAATTGGAACAGGAAAATCTTCTACTGCAGAAGATGCAAATGAAGTTTGCTCACATATCCGCAGAGTTGTTGAACAACAATTTTCAAAAGAAGCTGCTGATTCTGTACGTATTCAATATGGTGGTAGTGTAAAACCAACGAATATTAAAGAATATATGGCACAGTCTGATATTGATGGAGCATTAGTTGGCGGTGCAAGTTTAGAGCCACAAAGCTTTTTACAACTACTGGAGGCGGTAAGCCATGAGTAAATCTCCTGTAGCCCTAATTATTTTGGATGGGTTTGGTTTGCGTGAGGAAACAAAGGGAAATGCGGTTACTCAAGCTAAAAAGCCGAACTTTGATCGATTTTGGGCAAATTATCCTCACAATACATTAACTGCGAGTGGTGAGGCAGTTGGATTACCTGAGGGTCAAATGGGAAACTCTGAGGTAGGACATTTAAATATCGGTGCTGGTCGTATCGTTTATCAAAGTTTAACAAGGGTAAATGTATCAATTCGCGAAGGAGATTTTGTGAAAAATGAAACCTTCCTTCAAGCCATTGAAAATGTGAAAAAGAATGGAACTAGTCTCCATCTATTTGGACTTTTATCTGATGGGGGCGTACACAGTCATATCAATCATCTATTCGCATTATTAAAACTAGCAGCAAGTGAAGGCGTGAAAAAGGTGTATGTCCACGCTTTCCTTGATGGTCGTGATGTTGGTCCACAAACTGCTGAAAAATATATAAAAGAAACACAAAAAGTAATGGATGAACTAGGGGTCGGTGAATTTGCTACGATTTCTGGTCGTTATTATTCAATGGACCGTGATAAGCGTTGGGAACGTGTAGAGAAATCGTATCGCGCAATGGTTTATGGAGAAGGTCCAACGTATACAGATCCATTAAAGCTTGTAGAGGATTCATATTCTCATGGTATCTATGATGAATTCGTTATTCCTTCTGTTATCACAAAAGAAAATGGTGAGCCTGTAGCAACAATTAAAGATAAGGACTCAGTCATCTTCTATAATTTTAGACCAGACCGTGCAATACAAATTTCTAACACATTTACGAATAAAGATTTTCGTTCATTTGATCGCGGTCCAAAGCATCCAAAAGATTTATTTTTTGTTTGTTTAACTCATTTTTCTGAAACTGTAGATGGATACGTTGCATTTAAACCTGTAAACTTGGATAATACACTTGGTGAAGTTTTATCACAAAACGGTTTAAAACAATTACGTATAGCAGAAACAGAGAAATATCCACATGTTACCTTCTTTATGAGTGGGGGACGTGAAGCTGAATTTCCTGGTGAAACACGAATATTAATTAATTCACCAAAGGTAGCTACCTATGATTTAAAACCGGAAATGAGTGCTTATGAGGTTACAGATGCCTTATTAAAAGAAATTCAAGGTGATAAACAAGATGCGATCATTCTTAACTTTGCCAATCCAGATATGGTTGGGCACTCAGGAATGCTAGAGCCAACAATAAAAGCGATAGAAACAGTGGATGAATGTCTTGGTAAGATTGTTGATCTCATTATCGAAAAGGGTGGTACAGCAATTATTACTGCTGATCACGGAAATGCCGATGAAGTGATCACTCTCGAAGGTCAACCAATGACAGCTCATACTACCAATCCGGTTCCAGTTATCGTCACGAAAAAAGGAGTAGAACTTCGAGATGGCGGGATATTAGGCGATCTTGCTCCAACCATGCTTGATCTACTTGGTGTAAAACAGCCTGAAGAAATGACAGGTAAAACGATTATTAAACATTAAATTATTTATTTAGTCTAATTACCGAAAACAAGAATTAACATATCAAAATTTATTGAAAAGAATAGGAGAATAAAATATGCCACATATTACTGAAGTATACGCACGCGAAGTATTGGATTCACGCGGTAATCCAACTGTAGAAGTAGAAGTTTACACAGCATCAGGTGCATTTGGACGCGCCTTAGTACCAAGTGGAGCATCAACTGGTGAATATGAAGCAGTTGAACTTCGTGACGGTGATAAGAGCCGTTATTTAGGAAAAGGTGTTCAAACTGCTGTAAAAAATGTTAACGAAATTATTGCTGAAGAATTAATCGGTTATGACGTTACAGAGCAAGTAGTTATTGATAAACTTCTTATTGAACTAGATGGTACAGAAAACAAAGGTAAGCTTGGCGCAAATGCTATTTTAGGTGTATCTATGGCGGTCGCTCGTGCAGCAGCTGATTTCTTAGGCATTGAGCTTTATGAATACCTTGGAGGATTTAACTCTAAGCAACTTCCAGTACCAATGATGAACATCGTAAATGGTGGAGAACATGCAGATAACAATGTGGATATTCAAGAATTTATGATTATGCCTGTTGGTGCACCAACATTCAAGGAAGCATTACGTATGGGTGCTGAAATTTTCCATAATCTTAAAGCGGTTCTTAAATCAAAAGGTTTAAATACAGCTGTTGGTGATGAAGGTGGTTTCGCTCCTAACTTAAAATCAAATGAAGAAGCACTTCAAACAATTATCGAGGCAATCGAAAAAGCTGGTTACAAGCCAGGCGAAGAAGTTATGCTTGCAATGGATGCTGCATCTTCCGAATTCTACAATAAAGAAGACGGTAAATATCATTTATCAGGTGAAGGTGTTGTTCGTACATCTGCTGAAATGGTGGATTGGTATGAAGAGCTTACTTCTAAATATCCAATCATCTCAATCGAAGATGGTTTAGATGAAAATGACTGGGAAGGTCATAAGCTTCTAACTGAACGTATCGGTAAAAAAGTTCAACTTGTTGGTGACGATTTATTCGTAACGAATACAAAGAAACTTTCTGAAGGAATCAAACAAGGTGTCGGCAATGCAATCTTAATTAAAGTTAACCAAATTGGTACACTTACAGAAACTTTCGATGCAATTGAAATGGCAAAACGTGCAGGCTACACAGCAATCATCTCACACCGTTCCGGTGAAACAGAAGATACAACTATTGCTGACATTGCTGTAGCAACAAACGCTGGCCAAATTAAAACTGGTGCACCATCTCGTACAGACCGTGTTGCAAAATACAATCAATTACTTCGTATTGAAGATCAATTAGCTGATACAGCTCAATACCTAGGAAAAGATACATTCTACAATTTGAAAAAATAATTGTTAGTTAAAGATGCCGGCTGCTTGCCGGCTTTTTTTACTAGGTAAGACAATATATATTCCCTTTTTTTATGGGAAATCTGGAGTTGAAAATATTTCGTGCGAATCCAGCGTAAGATCGTGCGAATCATGTAGGAATTTGTGCGAATCAAGCAATATAATTTGTATTCGTGCCAAACAAGGTCCGTTTCGTGCGAATAACGAAAATTTCATGCGAATTCCATCTTTATTTGTGCGAATTCTATACCCTATCGCAAATCATTTTTACTTTTTTTAGTGACAGACACCATTTTTGGTTCTAGCCACCAAATTTCGTTGTGTACAAGTTGAAAGTATGGTACAGTAAAGTTACGTTTATTTGTTCGATATGGAGGTGGGCTTCGTGCACGCATTGTTTATGACATTATTAATCGTTGATGCGATTGCATTAATTATTGTTGTACTTTTACAGTCAGGAAAAAGTGCAGGTTTATCAGGAGCGATTTCTGGTGGTGCAGAACAGCTATTTGGAAAGCAAAAAGCTCGTGGAATGGATTTAGTATTACATCGAATTACAGTAGTTCTTGCAGTATTATTTATTTTATTAGCATTAGCTGTTTCATATTTCGGAATTTAAACACCTGACTGACCGATGGTTGGTCAGGTTTTTTATCGTTTATTATCATCTACATTTTAGAAATGAGATGTGACGAAAACTCCGGGTGAAGTTTCTGAATCGAGCGGAAAAAGGGACGAGGTGTGAGAAAACGTAAGTGTTATTCTCGCAGGAACAGAAAAATGGAAGATACTGTAATCGATAGATATTATAAACGATCTAATGATTTAGGTTTTTGTTTTTAAATATTCCTTCATAAACAAGCAGTAATTTCTGGAATGTTTGAAAAGAGTCTGTTAAAACTAAGATACAAAGTCTTTTTTAAAGGAGTAAGCATCATGAAAATTGTACCACCAAAGCCATTTACATTCGAAGCAGGAAAACGAGCGGTATTACTACTACATGGATTTACAGGTAGTTCGGCTGATGTTCGTATGCTTGGAAGATTTCTTGAAAAAAAGGGCTATACCACACATGCCCCAATTTATAAAGGACATGGAGTACCACCTGAAGAATTAGTTCATACTGGTCCCAATGATTGGTGGCAGGATGTATTGACAGGTTATGAGCATTTAAAAAATAAAGGGTATGATGAAATAGCTGTTGCTGGTTTATCACTAGGTGGGGTATTTTCTTTAAAATTAGGTTACACTGTACCTGTAAAGGGAATAATTCCTATGTGTGCCCCTATGTATATAAAAAGTGAAGAAACGATGTATGACGGTATAATTGATTACGCTAAACAATATAAAAAGTTTGAAGGAAAAACTGACAGCCAAATTGAGGCAGAAATAGAAGAGTTTAAGAAAACACCGATGAAAACCTTAAAAGCTCTTCAAGAATTAATTGGAGAAGTTCGTGATAATGTAGATATGATCTATTCGCCAACCTTCGTCGTACAAGCTAGAAATGATGAAATGATTAACACGGATAGTGCGAATATTATCTATAATAGTGTTGAATCCGATCAAAAAAAGATTAAATGGTATGAAGAATCAGGGCATGTGATTACATTAGACAAAGAAAAAGAACAACTTCACGAAGATATTTATGAATATCTTGAGCAATTAGATTGGTCTGAATAAGGAGGGATGATTATGGAAGAAAAAATTGAACGAATTTTAACATATATGAAAGACGAAGCCTATAAACCACTGACCGTTCAAGAATTAGAGCAAGTATTTGGAATTGAGGATTCTACAGATTTCAAGGAATTTGTTAAAACACTTGTGTCAATGGAAGAAAAAGGGCTTGTCGTTCGAACAAGAAGTAATCGCTATGGTCTTCCAGAGAAAATGAATCTTGTACGTGGGAAAATGACTGGTCATGCAAAGGGCTTTGCCTTTGTTACACCTGAAGAGCCGGGATTAGATGATATTTTTATCCCACCCCATGAAAAAAATAACGCTATGCATGGCGATATCGTTTTAGTACGAGTTTCTTCACAAAGCTCAGGAGCGAGAAGAGAAGGATCCGTTGTCCGGATTTTAGAACGTGGGATAACAGAAATAGTAGGAACCTATACAGAAAGCAAATATTTCGGATTTGTTATTCCAGATGATAAAAAATTCGGGAGCGATGTTTTTATCCCGAAAAATGCAAATGCAGGAGCAGTTGAGGGACACAAGGTGGTTGTTCATTTAACCTCTTATCCAGAAGGGCATAAAAATGCAGAGGGAGAAGTAGTAAGAATCCTAGGACATAAAAATGACCCAGGTGTAGATATTTTATCTGTCATACATAAACATGGTCTCCCGCAAGCATTTCCAGAGGAAGTATTAGAACAAGCCAATAATGTACCAGATACGATCGATGAAAGTGAAATTGGAAATCGTCGCGATTTACGCCAGGAAACCATAGTTACCATTGACGGGGCTGATGCAAAGGATTTAGATGATGCTGTTACGGTTACTCGCCTTGAAAATGGTCATTATAAATTGGGCGTACATATTGCTGATGTGACGCATTATGTGACAGAAGGCTCACCGATTGATAGAGAAGCATTAGAAAGAGGAACTAGTGTTTATTTAGTTGATCGCGTCATTCCTATGATTCCTCATCGATTATCAAATGGAATCTGTTCGTTAAACCCTAAAGTTAATCGTTTTACCTTATCGTGTGAAATGGAAATTAACGATAAAGGGGAAGTGGTTAACCATGAGATTTTTGAAAGCATCATTAAAACGACTGAAAGAATGACCTACTCAGATGTTAATAAAATCTTAGTAGATAAAGATGAAGAAGTTCGAGACCGTTACCAAATGTTAGTTCCAATGTTTGAAACAATGGAACAATTGGCTGAAATCCTTCGAAATAAAAGAATGGAACGTGGTGCCATTGATTTTGATTTTAAAGAGGCAAAGGTCGTTGTCGATGAAGAAGGAAAGCCAGTTGATGTAGTCATTCGTGAACGTTCAGTTGCAGAGCGTTTAATTGAAGAATTCATGCTTGCTGCCAATGAAACAATTGCTGAACATTTTCATTGGCTAGATGTTCCATTCATGTATCGAATTCATGAAGACCCTAAAGAAGAAAAGCTACAACGCTTTTTCGAATTTATTACTAATTTCGGTTTAATTGTTAGAGGAACAGCCAACTCTGTCCATCCTAGAGCATTGCAAGAAATTATTGAAGCGGTTCAGGGCAAACCAGAGGAAATGGTCATCTCGACTGTTATGCTTCGTTCGATGCAACAAGCAAAATATGATCCTGAAAGTTTAGGACATTTTGGCTTATCAACTCAGTTTTATACACATTTTACATCACCGATTCGTCGCTATCCGGACTTAATTGTCCATCGCTTAATTCGTACGTATCTCATAGAAGGAAAACTCGATCAAGCGACTAGAGCGAAATGGGATGCATCACTTCAAGAGATCGCGGACCATGCCTCAAAAATGGAAAGACGGGCAGTTGATGCTGAACGTGAAACAGATGAGTTGAAAAAAGCTGAATATATGGAAGATAAAGTGGGCGAAGAATTCGATGGAATGATTAGTTCTGTAACGAATTTTGGAATGTTTGTTGAATTGCCAAATACAATTGAAGGTCTAGTTCATGTTAGTTATATGACAGATGATTATTATCATTATGATGAACGTCAATATGCGATGATTGGTGAAAAAACGGGAAATGTATTCCGCATCGGTGACGAAATTACGGTTCGAGTCATTAATGTAAATAAAGATGAACACGATATTGACTTTGAAATTGTAGGTATGAAAAATAACCAAGCAAGACGAGGAAGACAAGAACAGCCTAGAATTGTTAAGGTTCGTTCACATAAAAAGGATACAAAGAAAAAAGGACCACAAGGAAATTCTGATAATGGTGATTGGTCTACACGTCCACCAAAAGCAAAGAAGAAAAAGAAAAAATCCTTTGCTAATACACCGAAAAATAAGCGTTCAAAAAAACGTAAATAAACCAAGTGGCACTTTGATACCTTTGATCAAGGTGCCCTTACTTTCAGGCAAGAGGGGAGAAGAAAAAGATGCCAAAAGGAGAAGGCAAAGTAGTTGCACAAAATAAAAAAGCAAATCATGATTACTTTATTGAGGAAACATTTGAAGCGGGAATTGTTCTTCAAGGCACAGAAATTAAATCGATTCGTGCGGGTCGTGTGAACCTGAAGGATTCGTTTGCTAGAATCCAAAAAGGTGAAGTTTTCATTTACAATATGCACATTAGTACATATGAACAAGGAAATCGTTATAACCATGATCCATTGCGTGAAAGAAAATTATTGCTTCACCGTAAACAAATAAATAAATTAATTGGAGAAACGAAGGAAGCTGGCTATGCATTAGTCCCTCTTAAAATGTATTTAAAAGATGGTTATGCTAAAGTGCTTATCGGCCTAGGTAAAGGGAAAAAGAAATATGATAAGCGTGAAGATCTAAAGAAAAAAGAAGCCAAACGTGAAATTGAAAAAGCCTTTAAAGCTCGTCAGCAAATGTAGTTTGAAGAAATTTACAATTGCATTTCATGATTATTATGCTATAATAATACATGTAGTTAATAAAGATAAGCTCATATGTCTCGAGCGTCTTTCTCTTTTTAAGAGAAATCGTAACCTTTCTATTATGGGGACGTTACGGATTCGACAGGGATAGTTTGAGCTTAGGTTGCGAGTCGAGGGGGTCGTCCTCGTAAAAACGCCAAAGCCAATAATAACTGGCAAATCTAACAATAACTTCGCTTTAGCTGCCTAATAAGCACTAAGCGGATCCTCCCTCCATCGCCCATGTGGTAGGGTCAGGGTCTCAACTGTAGTGGGCTACGCCGGTTGTCCTCCGCCTGGGGACGATGGAAGAGACCAATCAGGCTAGCACTTCAGACGCCTGTCGATAGGCAGAAGAAGCTGCGAAACAATAATATATCGACTACACTCGTAGACGCTTAAGTGGCAATGTTTCTGGACGTGGGTTCGATTAGTAAATAGTCGCCTTATGTGGTAACACATAAGTGAAAATCCGGCTTTATCGGTGAAACCTAAGTTGCTTAAATGCGATAAGGCAATGCCGAGCGGTATGTGGAGTAATCCAACAGCCGTGTATCGACTTATAGGCTACCTGAAAGGTAGTACTAGGATACGAAATCTACTTAAACTAAGTAAATATATATTTCGTATAATACGCCGGGGTACCTGAAAGATATTCAGGTACAAGATATAGTCAGTGCCATTACGAAAGTATGGAATAGCACGTCCCACCGTCTCCACCAAATACATAATGGTGGATAATAATTTAATAATTATGACATAAAGCATAAAATTTCCTTTGGAAACTTTATGCTTTATTTTGTGTGGGAAGGATTTTGATTAGATTAGAGATAATTAAAGTGTGGGCAATATGGAAATATCTTGTTTTCTTTTGGAATTTTCATTGGTTTGTATAGTTAAAATTTTATAATTTGAAAAATTCCTCTTCAAACATCAATTTTTCTTTTAAAAGTTCATGAGAGTATTTTCCATTTCGTGGAGTGACAGTATCGTAATTATTGAGAATCCATTTAGCACGTTCTCTTTTTTGGTTTATCCTTAGAAATGGTGTTATCGATTGTAATGTATGAAATACATCTAATTTCTTTTTAATATATAGGGTATATGAATTTTTATATTTATTCGGATTGTAATTCTTTTTATTTATTATTATTCCCCTTGTTAAAGATTGAATATAAATGAGTAGTTCTTTATCAGTGGAAGCAATTGTGATACATGGACGTCTGTGTTCCTTTTCATGCATTCTAGTTAAAGTAATGCTTCCTTCTCCATCTATAATTCCAGCTACATAGGCTGCTTCCCATTTTTCCATGTCTAGCCTCCCTTTCATGAAGACGATCATATGTTCTGTTTTAAGTTTACAAAATTTAGTTTGACTAAGCAAGTAAATATTAATGTGGAGTTAGTAGGATGAACTACTTAAAGGGTAATTATCTTTTTCTAAACGATGCTGTTAAATTCGAATATCTAATTCGATCCTTAAAAATGTAATGCCCCCAAAAGATATTAGTCTTCAAGGTTTTAACCTTTTTTATGTAGTGCCATCCCTGATTGGAATGTATAGTTGTCCATTTTACCAATTAACATAAGTAGTGGGGGAATTGCCTTTTGCCGAAATATATGACTTAGCTGGATAATAGTTTGTTTTGCCATATAGTCAGGGTGCGGTTCAAGTCCATTTTTGATCCAATCTAATATCAATCCTAAAATGCCATTGGCATAAAAAGTTGTATAAAGGTTATTATCCAAATGAGGGTCATGAGGAGTTAATAAAGTAATATCCTTTTTGATAAATTTAACTATGGATTGTAAAAATGACTCCTCAAACCCAGGTATTGATTGAAATTTTCTCCATAGTTTATAGAAATCCTTATTTTCCATAATGTGATCAAATACGATGATGTCTGATGAAGATAATGAGTTTAGATGAATCATATTATTATTTTTGTAAGGATATTTGAAGGTTTCTAAGAGTGCTGTCGTTTTGTCAGTAATCATTTCTTCTGCCAATTCTTCTTTAAAATTGTAGTGGCGATAGAAGGTTGCACGATTATAATCAGCACGGTTCACGATGTCTGTCACTGTAATTTGATCATAATTTTTTTCCTCCATTAGTTTAATAAAAGCCTGTTTTAATTGCAATTTCGTTCTGCGTACTCGTTTATCCAAATTTTTATCCGAGTCTATCATGAGATTCCACCCCTAATTATTATTATTTTAAACATATTTATGAAATCTGTTGTTTATCAATACAACATGAATTAATTTACTGATTGAATGATTTGACTAAAGAAAATTATAGTTGTAGCAAGGGAATGTATAGTTGATATAACTTTTCTGAATTTTCCCTACCTTTAATAACAGTGTACCATATTTTAATTATTTCAAGTGGGGGTTTGGGCTTATGGATAAACATTGGGATTTCTGCTTTGATGTAGTAGTCGTCGGTTCTGGAGCAGGTGGATTAACCGCAGCTTTAACTGCAAAGCTACAGGGTCTTTCAGCAATTGTTGTAGAAAAAACAGAACTTTTTGGTGGCTCAACATCTAAATCGGGGGGCACGGTTTGGGTACCAAATAATTTCTATTTAGAAGAAGCTGGTGTAGGAGATTCGTATGAGCAAGCTAGTGCATATCTGAATGCAACTGTAGGCGATCGGGTCCCTCAATATTTAAAGGATACGTACTTGGTAAGAGGACCTGAGATGATAAAATATCTCCATGAAAATACGGAGCATGTCAGATGGGAATATACTCCTGGGTATTCAGATTATTATCCGGAGTTGCCTGGTGGAAAACCTAGTGGGCGGGCAATTGAGGCGCAGCTTTTCAATCTTCGTAAGCTAGGCAAGGATGAAAAAAATATGCGCAAATCTGGGTTACCGACGAAGGGGATGGTGTTGAAGTCAAGCGAATTTCATAAAGTAAATATGATTACGAGAACATGGATTGGGAAAAAAACATCATTGAAAGTCGGTATGCGTCTTATTCGAACGAAGCTAAGTTCATATAATCCAGCTACACTAGGAGAGGCTCTCGTTGCCCGGTTATATGCTTCGCTTAAGGAAGCAGGTGGAGAGGTTTGGTTATCTACTCCATTTCATGATCTTGTATTTGAAAATAATCGTGTTACAGGCATTATTGCCGAACATAATGGTAGAAAAATAAATATTGAAGCACGGCATGGCGTCGTTTTTGCCTCTGGTGGATTTTCACACAATCAGGAACTCCGTGAAAAGTATTTACCCCAACCATCTAATACAGAGTGGACATTATCATCTGAAGGACAAACTGGCGATGTAATTGGGGCTAGTCGTAAATTAGGAGCAAAGTTGGATTTGATGGATAAAATGTGGGGGACACCAACATCAATCCCACCTGGTTCCCCAGCATTTATGCCTGTCGCAGAACGGGCAACCCCAGGGCTAATTATTGTAAATAGTGAAGGGGAGCGTTATTTAAATGAATCGGTTCCTTACCATGAATTTGTAGATAAGATGTACCAAAATAATCAAGGAGGAGCAACAACGATTCCTTCTTGGATGATTTTTGATCAAACAGTGAAAAAACGTTATCTAGTTTTTGGTATCATGCCAGGCCAATCCTTCCCAAAAACATGGTTTGAAACAGGCTATACGAAAAAGGCAGAAACACCAGAAGATTTAGCGAAAGAAATTGGTGTGCCACCAAAGAAATTAGCAGCAACTATTGCTCGCTTTAATAAATTTGCTAAAGATGGACATGATCAAGATTTTCAACGCGGCGTAAGTGCTTATGATCGTTATTATGGTGACCCAACGTTAAAAAATCCTAATTTAGCACCATTGGAAAAACCACCTTTCTATGCGATTCCCATTTACCCTGGGGACATTGGAACAAAAGGTGGGCTAGTCACGGATAATCTTGCAAGAGTCCTTCACGAAAATGGACAGCATATACAAGGTTTATATGCTACTGGAAATTGTGCAGCTGCTGTGATGGGAGAAACCTATCCAGGACCAGGTGCTACAATAGGACCGGCGATGGTGTTCGGTTATATTGCGGCAAGTGAGATGGCAGCTGTTGCAGCAAGACCAATAGAAGCATAGAAATTGTTAAGTTGGCAACCTTACCAGCCGACGGAATGAATGGACAGGTTATTAGAGCGAACCAATAAAGCACGTAGAACCATGATTACTAGAGTTCTTCACAAAATCGCAGAGCAATAATTGCTATAAGTTCAAAGTGGACACTGAGTATATAATTGAGGAATAACATAAGAAAAAGAATGTTTTTTTCTCAAATACATAACTAGTGTCCTCTAAATAAAACGATTACTAACTATAAATGATTCCTATTCACCTCAGAATCAAGTGGGATTTCTTTCGGCAACTTATAGGTAGCTTTTTGGATTCTTTTCGGTTTAAAATTGATGTCTTCAGAAGAATAAACCATGATGCGTACGGTTCCCCCGTAGACCTTCGAGCGAATTAACACAGGTTGATTATACTTATTGGTAAACCGAAAGTCGGGACCGTACCAGCTAACTGTGGCATCTCGTCCAGAAGGTACGTAAGGCACTCGTTTGCTATGAGAGTAGCGCTCGGTAATCGTGATCCCCGCATTATCCACCGCATTATATAAAGTGGATGAAATCTGACAAATTCCACCACCAATGTCCTCAGATAGTTCTCCTTTTACAATTACAGGGGCGCGCATATAGCCTTTCTCCTTTGTTCTCTTACCAACTACTTTGTTAAATGAAAAGGTCTCCCCCGGAAATACTACTTGATTATTAATAGCCTCACTAGCAAGCTTAATATTCATTGATCGCTCTTTATTGCCTGAGTTAAAAAAAGTAGTATAATGACCAATCTGTTTCACCCGAATGAGTGAAAGTAATTCACTATCAACATTTGGATAAACCATTTGTTTTGGAGCAATGATGTTAGCAGGGCCTTGATTAAAATAATATGTATAAAATTGCTTTGTAAAAGTATCGTGATCCAATTTATAGCCAACCTTTTCAGGCACAATATTACCGGTGTCGTCGAGAGTGGCATTAACAGGTGGTTGATAAATCGCTTTTTCAAGGAGTTGAATAAATTTCTCATAGTTATTCTCATTTACTAAAGGTATATCGATGAAAGGATTAGAAAAATAAGCTCGATTGACATTGGCAATGGTTTCACCATTATGAGATACAGTAAAATTATCTGAAAGAATATTTTGGCTTCCAACTAACATTAAAATGGATAATCCAATCCATTTCATAAATGATCACCTCCCAAAATAGTATAGGTAAGAAAGAATATTTTTATGTGAGCAAGAATAGGGAAAATAGCTTGAAAGGTAGTTCTTTATACCTTTTCTAAATAAAAGGTGTTTTATCTTGTGGGACTTTTAGTATAATTTTATGTAAATGGAATAAAGTCTATTATTTTCCAAAAAAGATGAGGAAAACGGGGGAGGATCTCGATTAATGTATTGCTCAAATTGTGGGGAGAGTTTAGAAAAAGAAGATTTATTTTGTAGTGGTTGTGGCAAAAGAGTGGAACAGCAGGAAGTGAATCAATCAAAAATAGAGATTGCCTCAGCAGTCACTATGGAAGATGGACAAGAAGAGAAGAAGCATTTAAATGAAAATGTAGAAAAGGCAAAGAAAGCTGCTAAAAATTACTGGGGATTTTTATTAGAAAATATAAAATCTCCTTTTGAAAGAGGAATTAATCAAAAACCAAATGATTTCCTTTTCGGCTATTTTAATATTTTCTTTTTATCACTATTTTTTGGATTAGGTACGTATTTTGAAATGAAGTCTATCACTGGTGGTTTTAGTCTTTTAGGTAATAATATTCATTTCTTTAAAACATTTTTTTCAGTGTTTTTATATGGAATTATTACTTTATTAGTGGCTGTAGCGGTGCTATTTGGAATTCAAAAATTATTATTTAAAGTAAGTATTTCGTTTAATCACATACTAGGTCGTTTTGGTACGTTAATTACTATACCTACCGTTTTATCAGTACTTTTCTTTATTGCTGCCTTACCAGGATTATTAAAAATAATTGGTATTATTATCAGTTTAATTTTGATTAGCCTTCAAATTGCTATTATTATCACATTTCTTTCTTACCGAAAACAATCTAATGTAAAATTCGATCCTATTTATGGGCTGCTTATCGCCTATGTGATCATGGGGATCTTTGTTGCTTTAACATCTGATGTTTTTACTAAGAATTTTTTTAGTGGCCTGTTTAATATTTTTTAAGAAAACGGACCCGATGTTCATTGGGTCTCACACTGTCGACAATTAGTTTGTCGGCATTTTTTATTTTTGAGAGATGAGGTTTTCCAGGTTCCCGCCTTCTTGCCTTTCCCGTAGGAGTCGAGCGAACGCTTCTCCGAACCAATCAAGTATCTGCTATTTCTTTCGTATTATCATAAATCTTCGTTTGATACCGGAAGACTAATTATTAACCTGTTGTTTCATATAAAATGGTTTTTATTTATTTTTTTGTCCATTCTGTGCACCAATTCATCTAGCAGTGGAAAAGGATTGGTCCCATCACCAGCTTTACCCTGGCTCTTTTTATTTGTTTCTTCTCTATTGAGTAAGGGAAAGGCTTTTTTCTATGTTTCTCGTAATCCATTTTTATCTATTCATCTAATGGGGATTGATTGCATCATGTTTCTACCCCTACCATTTACTTTTTGAAATGTCATTAGCCAAAACATGCGCTGAATCCATATTAGGAACATGCTTTACAAAAAGCTTTAATATAGGAAGGTTTTTGACTTTTAAAAAATTTCTGTTGTAAACACTTATTTCCTGTGCTACTATAATGACATAAGTTTATGCAATCGTTTGCATCAACCTTGGAATAATAATAAACTAAAATTCTTTATTTTTTCTTATATTTTGTAAGCGGTTTAATCTTAATCTATGATTCTTGCAAAAATAAGGTAGATTTAAAAGTAGAAAACAATGCAAGCGGTTTCCTGGGTATGCAAGCATTACATGAATAGTAGTTAAACAAAAAAGATGGGGGTATAAATCATGAAAGTAAGAAGGCTCTTACCTGCTATGCTGGCTCTAATTCTTTTAGTCAGTATAGGATTAGTTGGATGCTCATCATCAAACGATGATTCAAAAGAAGGAAAAGGATCATCTAAAGGTGATGTAGTTGTTGATATTTTTCAGTTTAAAGTTGAATTTAAAGATCAATTTAAAAAACTAGCAGAAAAATATGAGAAAGAGAATAAAGGCGTAAAAATCAATATTACGACAGTCGGTGGTGGTGAGGATTATGGTGCAGCACTTAAGTCTAAATTCGCATCAGGAAACGAGCCGACAATTTACAATGTAGGTGGTCCCCAAGACGTTAAGGATTGGGAAGCAAAATTAGCAGATTTATCAGATACAAAAGCAGCATCACTTGCACTTGACGGAACACTTGAAGGGGTTAAAAAAGGAGATGAAATCCTAGGTTTACCTTATAACCAAGAGGGATATGGTTTCATTTATAATACAAAAGTTTTTGAAAAAGCAGGAATTGATCCGAAAGAAATTACTTCATTCTCAGCTTTAGAAGACGCTGTAAAAACATTAGATAAGAAGAAAAAAGATTTAGGACTTGATGCGGTATTTGCATTACCTGGTAAGGAAACATGGGTAACAGGTTTACATTTGTCAAATACATTTTTAGCACCAGAATTTAATGGAAATGTTATGGATGCTTATAATGCTAAAAAAGTTGATTTTAAATATGCCGATGCATTTAAGCATGTTCTTGATTTAGAAAACAAATATTCTGTACAACCAACTGTAAGTTTAGACTATTCTCAACAAGTTGAAGAATTATTCTCAACTGGTAAAGTAGCCATGATTCAACAAGGAAACTGGGTATATGGTTCAATTGAAGGGATTGATCCGGAATTAGCGGAAAATAGTATTGGGTTATTACCAATTCCTGTTGAAGGATATAAAGAAGATGCCATTCCTGTTGGCGTACCAATGTATTGGGCAGTAAATAAAAATAAAAATGATAAAGAAATTACTGAGGCGAAAAAATTCTTAGACTGGTTATATACATCTGATGCGGGGAAAGAAGCTGTTATTAATGATTTCAAATTTATTCCTGCATATGATGGCTTCGATGCAAGTAAAATCTCAGATCCTTTAGCAAAAGCTGTTTATAATTATGCAAAGGATGGCAAAACCATTGCATGGGTATTTATGGGATATCCAACAGGCTGGGGACAAGAGCAATTAGGTATCAACATCCAGAAATATATAAGCGGTAAAATGAGTTGGGCGGATTTAGTGAATGAATCTAAAAAGTCTTGGGAAGCTGCTAGGTAATAACTGAGACTTTAGAAAAGAGAAAACAAGGCAACCCTTTCGTTGCTTTGTTTTCTATATTTTAATCTAAAGGTCTGGGTGCCAAATACAACTCATCATACTGCGTGGCTATCAGGAAGGTCACGCAGTATGATGACTTACGAATGAGGCACTTTTCTAACTTGGAGGAATGGTCATGAAAAAAGGTAATTTATGGTACTGGCTATTTTTGGCGCCAACACTAATTGCATTAGCTCTTGTTGTCATTTTGCCATTAATTTTCGGTGTATATTACTCATTTACTAATTGGAATGGAATTGACAATTTAAAGTTTATTGGTTTTGAGAATTATATGAATCTATTTAAAGATAAGGAGTTTTTAGATTCACTTTGGTTCACTATTAAATTTACTGTTGTATCCGTATTTTTAATTAATTTTTTTGGACTTTCATTGGCACTCATTGTGACTCAAAAAATGAAAACAAGCAATTTATTAAGAACCATTTTCTTTATGCCAAATTTAATTGGTGGACTTATCCTTGGGTTTATTTGGCAATTTATTTTTATTAAGGTTTTCTCTGGAGTTGGTGATTTATTAGGTATTGAAGCCTTAAAAGGATGGCTTTCCACTCCGGAAACTGGTTTTTGGGCACTGGCAATACTAATGAGCTGGCAAATGTCGGGTTATATTATGGTTATTTATATTTCATATTTAGAGAGTGTTCCTAAGGAATTATTAGAGGCAGCTGAAATTGATGGGGCAAATAGCTTCCAACGATTTATTCATGTCACATTCCCACTTGTTGCTCCAGCATTTACAGTTAGTTTATTTTTAACATTATCAAATTCATTTAAACTATATGATCAAAACCTTTCACTGACAGGTGGAGGCCCATTCCATTCAACACAAATGGTCGCAATGGAAATTTATAAAACAGCATTTACTGAAAATGCAATGGCTTACGCCCAATCAAAGGCAGTCATATTCTTTATTATTGTAGCGGCAATATCACTTACACAGGTATACATCAATAAGAGACGGGAGGTTGAAATGTAATGGGCAGAAACAAGAAAAAAACATATTTTATAGGAATTCTAGGCATCATTTTAGCCCTTCTTTGGATCTCACCATTTTATTTGATGGTTGTAAACTCCTTTAAAGAAAAAAGAGAAATATTCACGGATACGCTAGGGCTTCCTGATAAATTTACCTTTGATAATTATATCGAGGCATTTAAACAATTGGATTTCTTAAAAACTTTATTTAATTCAGTGTTAATTACTGTAGTAGCCGTTATTGTTATTGTAGTCTTTTCTTCTATGGCAGCGTATGCGTTATCAAGACGAAAAAGTAAAATGACAGGTTTCATCTTTTTCCTATTTGTCGCTGCGATGTTAATCCCATTTCAATCCGTCATGATTCCGCTCATTTCTGTATTTGGAAAGATGGAACTACTTAATCGATTTGGAATTATTTTAATGTATTTAGGATTTGGTTCAAGTTTATCGATCTTTTTGTATCATGGAACATTAACTGGTATTTCCAAATCCCTTGATGAAGCGGCCACCATTGATGGAGCCAATCGTTTTCAAGTATTTTGGTATATCATCTTCCCGATGCTTAAACCAATTACTGTGACAGTTGCGATACTCAATATTATTTGGATTTGGAATGACTATTTATTGCCTTCACTAGTTATTAATAAAGAAGGAATGGAAACGATCCCGTTAAAAATGTTCTTCTTCTTTGGGGAATATACGAAACAATGGCACTTAGCATTAGCCGGTTTAACAATAGCCATTATCCCAGTGATTATTGTTTATTTCTTCTTACAAAAACAAATTATTAAAGGAGTATCAGAAGGCTCAGTGAAATAAATTTTCGCAAAAATTCTAACTATTGGTAGATAATCCGTTTACAATAGATTTATGTAAACATTTGATTAACGGGGGATATGAAAATGGCAGTTACAATAAAAGATGTGGCGAAGGTCGCTCGTGTGTCACCTTCAACCGTTTCGAGGGTTATAGCAGATAACCCAAGAATTAGTGAAGAAACCAAAAAACGTGTCAGAGAAGCGATGATAGAACTTGGCTATCATCCAAATTTTCAAGCAAGGAGCTTAGCCGTAAAAAGTACTCAAAGTATTGGTATCATTATGCCTAACTCTGCTACAAAGGTATTGGAAAATCCATTCTTTCCAGAAGTTTTACGTGGGATCAGCCAGGTGGCAAGAGAGGATCGCTATGGCATTTATTTATCTACAGGTGCCACTCAAGAGGAAATCTTCGAGGAAGTTGTACAAATGGTTCAAGGAAGACGAGTTGATGGAATTATTCTTTTATACTCGAAAACAAATGACACAGTCATGAACTATTTATTAGAGGAGGATTTTCCCTTCACTGTCATTGGACGGCCATATAATAATGCAGAAAGAATTACACATGTCGATAATGATAATATTTATGCAACCAAACAAGTAACGAAATATTTAATTGATAAAGGGCATAAAAGGATTACATTTATTGGTTTAAATCCAGAGGTAGTCTTTACAATTGATCGTATGGAAGGGTACAAACAGGCACTACAAGAAGCGGGAATTCCATTTAACGAACAATTAGTAGTTCAGGAAAGTAGCTTAAAAGAAGGTGGCGTGGAGGTAGCAAAAGAATTTCTACTAGCAAATGAGCCACCGACAGCACTTGTTGTTACAGATGACTTTGTTGCCATTGAATTAATGAGCTATGCGGAAAGTTTAAATATACGGGTACCCGAAGATATTTCTATCATAAGTTTCAATAATATCATGTTAACTAATCATATGAGACCACCATTAACATCTGTTGACATCGATATCTTTCAATTAGGACTTGAAGCCGCGAGCTGCTTAATTGAAAAAATTAAGAATCCAACTATTTTACCGAAGCGATTGACCATTCCTGCGACGATGATTGAAAGAAAATCATGTGCTAGCCTGAAATAATTCAGGATATAGAATTCCTCTAAAGGTTGTGAATAAAGTGACAAAAAAAGCATGGTGGAAAGAAAGCGTTGTCTATCAAATTTACCCAAGAAGTTTCAATGATTCAAATGGTGATGGGATTGGTGATTTAAAAGGGATAATGGAGAAACTCGATTATCTTAAAGAATTGGGGGTAGATGTCATTTGGTTATCCCCAGTATATCAATCACCAAATGATGATAATGGCTACGATATTAGTGATTATCAATCGATTATGGACGAGTTCGGAACAATGCAAGACTTTGAGGAACTTCTTCAAGAAATTCATAAGCGTGATATGAAGCTTATGATGGATTTAGTCGTTAATCATACATCTGATGAGCATGAATGGTTTAGATTGGCAAAGCAATCAAAAGACAGTCCATATCGAGATTATTATTATTGGAAGCCAGGAAAGAATGGAGCGGAACCAAATAATTGGGAGTCTGTATTTAGTGGATCTGCATGGGAATATGATGAGGACTCAAATGAATATTATCTGCATATTTTTAGCAAAAAACAGCCTGACTTAAATTGGGAGAATCCGAAGGTTCGCTCCGAGGTATTTGATACGATGAAGTTTTGGCTGGAAAAAGGAATTGATGGCTTCCGTATGGATGTTATTAATTTTATTTCAAAGGTTCCAAGTCTTCCAGATGCTCCTGCATTAGAGGGAAAAAAATATGCATCTGGAGCCGATTTCTATATGAATGGTCCAAAAATACATGAATATCTACAGGAAATGAATCAACAAGTTCTATCTAAATATGATCTTATTACTGTTGGAGAAATGCCTGGTATCACTGTAGAGCAAGCAAAACTTTATACAGGTGAAGGCAGAAATGAATTGAATATGGTTTTTCAGTTTGAACATGTAGATTTAGATTCTGGACCGACTGGAAAATGGGATCTTAAAGAGCTTCAATTAAGTGATTTAAAAGCATCCTTCACAAAGTGGCAAAAAGGGCTTGAACAGGTCGGGTGGAATAGTCTCTATTTAAATAATCATGACCAACCACGAATGGTTTCGAGGTTCGGAAATGATGATGAATATTGGTTGGAATCTGCAAAAATGCTTGCCACTTTTCTCCATTTTCTACAGGGTACACCATATATTTATCAAGGGGAAGAATTAGGTATGACGAATGTCCGTTTTCCAACCATTGATGATTATAAAGATATTGAAACATTAAATATGTATAATGAAAAAATTAGTGAAGATAAAGAAAATCTATCGCAAATCATGAATTCAATCTATGCAAAAGGTCGAGATAATGCAAGAACTCCAATGCAATGGAGTAGTGGTCCTAATGCAGGTTTTACGAGCGGAACACCGTGGATAAAGGTAAATCCAAATTATCAGGAAATTAATGCAGAGCAACAATTAGTTGATGATCATTCCATTTTTCAGTATTACAAAAAATTAATTCAGCTTCGAAAACAACATGAAATTGTTGTATACGGCACATATGATTTAATTCTTCCAGAACATAGTGAGATCTATGCCTTTACAAGAACATTGGGTGATGAAAAACTCTTAATCATATTAAATTTTTCTGATGGACAACCTGAATTTGAATGGCCACAAGAATTAGAGTATGAGAAAAAAGAATTATTAATTAGTAATTATTCAATTGATCAGGAAGATGAACAAGAGGCTTTTAAATTGTTACCTTATGAAGCAAGAGTGTATAAATTAACATGATAATAATTGCTTTCGTGAACAACAGATGATCGAAGAAAAGTGAGGAAAACCGATGAAGCAAACATGGTGGAAAGAGGCAGTTGCCTATCAAATCTACCCAAGAAGTTTTATGGATTCCAATGGGGATGGAATCGGGGATTTAAATGGAATTATTACAAAGTTGGACTATTTACAGGAGCTTGGAATTGATGTGATTTGGATCTGTCCTATGTATAAATCCCCTAATGATGATAACGGATATGATATCAGTGATTATCAAGATATAATGGATGAGTTTGGAACGATGTGTGATTTTGATGAACTGTTAAAAGAGGTTCACATTAGAGGGATGAAATTAATTATCGACCTGGTTATTAATCATACTAGTGACGAGCATCCATGGTTTATTGAATCCCGAAGTTCCTTACATAGCTCAAAAAGAGATTGGTATATTTGGCGTGACGGAAAGGAAGATAGAGAACCAAATAATTGGGAGAGTATTTTTGGGGGCTCTGCATGGGAATATGATGAAAAGACAGAACAATATTATTTGCACATTTTTTCAAAGAAACAACCAGATTTAAACTGGGAAAACGATGAGGTACGGCATGCTCTTTATAAGATGATGACTTGGTGGTTGGACAAAGGAATTGATGGTTTCCGTGTTGATGCCATCAGTCATATAAAAAAAGAGGCAGGTCTTCATGATATGCCTAATCCTCAAGGATTACCTTATGTTTCATCTTTTGACAAGCATATGAATGTTGATGGAATTCAGCCTTTTCTTGAAGAATTAAAAAGGGAAACATTCTCAAAATATGATATTATGACCGTCGGTGAGGCCAATGGTGTTGGGATTGATGAAGCGGAATTATGGGTAGGCGAAGATAAAGGGAAATTTAATATGGTTTTTCAATTTGAACATCTAGGGTTATGGGATGCCGAAAGTCAGAATGCAATTGATATTATTGAATTGAAAAAAATTCTAAGCAGATGGCAGAAGGGTCTTGAAAATAAAGGATGGAATGCACTATTTATTGAAAACCATGATAAGCCACGTGTTGTTTCGACTTGGGGGAATGATAAAGAATATTGGCGTGAAAGTGCTACAGCTTTAGCAACAATGTATTTTTTTATGCAAGGTACCCCATTTATTTATCAAGGTCAAGAAATAGGAATGACCAATGTGAAATATCAATCGATTGATGAGTACGATGATGTGGCAACGAAGAATTTATATAAGTTAAGAATCGAAGATGATATCCCTCATGAACAAATAATGAAGGTAATCTGGGCATCAAGTCGTGATAATTCTCGTACTCCGATGCAATGGTCTGAGGATATCCATGCTGGCTTTACTACAGGAACCCCTTGGATGGGGATCAATCCGAACTATCAAGAAATAAATGTAGCAAGGCAACAAAATGATTTAGATTCTATTTATCATTTTTATAAGCAGATGATTCGTTTAAGGAAAACGAATAAAGTATTTACTTATGGAATATATGATCTCATTTTGGAAGAGGATCCACAAATTTATGCATATACTCGGACTCTTGGAGATGAGAAAATGATTGTCATAACGAATTTAACAGATCGACCAGCAGAGTATTCGTATAATGAAGCATCATTAAAATATAATCATTTACTCTTGAATAATTATAAATTACCGGAACATAAGGATATCCAACACTTTATGCTGAAACCTTATGAGGCAAGAGTTTACAAATTATAAATATTTAAGAAACTGATCTTTTCTTACAAGGAAGGGTCAGTTTTTTTATGAAGAAAGTACATTTAAAACTAAATTGGTTCTGTGTTGCCTAACTCAAGAATTGAGCTATCAAACTAATCTCTAACAGATTATAGAAGGAACTTTATAGGTTTAGGAGAATAATAAACTATAAATAAAAAATTTGAAATGTGCGTATGATTCTTTCAAGTTTATCCGTCTTATATACAGATTAAAAAGTTGAGGTGATAATTTTTATGATAAAAACGGATTTACAATTAATTGGGGAAGATTCTAAGGACATTTGGGAAAGATTTTGGGCGGTCATCGAACCATATCGTGCAGAAATAAGGTCATAATCGTGGGAAATTATTGTGGCATGACTAAACCATTATAATGACCGTATTTGTCAGTGAAGTTCATGTATGATGAGAGCAAAATATGAAAGGAGAAATACTTTTGATTGAATCAGAAAAGATGATGAATAATTGGCTGAGGCATCGTAAAATAACTGAGCAATTAGTAGATATTCCAATGAAAGATGAGGATTTAACTTTTAAGCCTTGGGAAGGGGCGATGACTTTAGGAGAGCTCTTTCTACATATTGTATATTGGAATGATACATTTGTTTCATTAGTAAAAAATAAGGAATTTATGCCTCCGAATATTCCAGTGTGCACAAATGTTGATGAATTAAGAAGCATCGTTAAGAAAGTCACTAGGATTACAAAGGAAAAGTATAGGTTAATTACGGATTTAGATATCTCTAGTTCACTACAAATGGGAAACTTTGCAGGGTCGGGGAGCACCTTTCTTACAATAATGTATGATCATGAAATTCATCATAAAGGACAGCTATTTGTTTATTTACGATTATTGGGAAAAGAGAAATTGCCATTCTTTAGGGACTATAAATAAAAAGTGAAAAGGGGACAAATTTATGAAACATCCTTCTATAAAAAAGTATGAGTACCATAATTGGGCGAATGATAAATTGTTTAAACGATTAAAAGAACTACCTGATGAAGTATATGATACAGAGCTTAAAAGTGTATTTCCATCCATTTCAGCTACTTTGCTTCATATGTATTTAACGGATGTTGTTTGGTTAAATACGATGCAAGGTGTTTCTTTTGAAGAAACAAAGACAAAGGTAGGGATGAAAGCTTCTGAATTAAAAGCTGTTAGTATGAAAGAAATGGAAACGGAGTTTGTTAAGTTAAGAGCGGAGTACGATCAATTCTTCAGCCAATTAGAAAATCTTGACCATCTTTCTCAATATGAACACCCTGTTTATGGAATATTAAATGCGACTTACGTGGAACTAATTGATCATGTAGTAAATCATGGGACCTATCATCGTGGAAATATTACTGCTATGCTGAATCAACAAGGTTATTCAGGTACTCCAACAGACTATGTTTATTACCTATATGAAGTCGGGACAAAATAAGTTTAGATAAGTCATTTTAAATTCATTGATAAAATCTAATCAAACTTTATCACAAATAAATGAGTGAAGGGGGTTGTCTAAAATAGTCTGTCACCTATTTGACAACCCGTTTTTGTATCAATAGAAATTTACTGCACATCAAAATTCCTTCCATAAAAGATTTCATCCATTTCCTTTTTTAATCTTTGGGTAATTTCTTCTTGTTCCTTCTCCGTAAGTATATCTTTTTTATATCCAAATAAATAATCATTCAAATCAAATTGTTTCAATTTACATTTTGTATGAAAAATATGTTCTGGATACACATTTACATCAATCATATCATAAAGGTTCTTCACATTATCTGGTATATAATTTTGGATGGAACGGATGTCATGATCAATAAATAATTTATGCCCTTTTTTGTCTCGAGTAAACCCCCTAACCCTATAATCGATGGTCATAATATCCGTATCAAAGGAATGAATTAGATGATTTAGGGCTTTAAGAGGGGATATTTCACCACATGTGGATACATCAATATCTGCGCGAAACGTACTAATTCCTTCATCGGGATGATATTCGGGATATGTATGAACCGTAATATGACTTTTATCTAATTGTAGGACAACAGATCCTGGTAATGGCCCAGGAGATTCACTAAAGGATTCTGTTGGAACTTCCACAACAGGTCCTTCTGAAACTAATAATGTAACGCTAGCTCCTTGGGGAACATAATCTTGTTTAGCTGTATTTAATACATGGGCACCAATAATATCGGCAACAGTATTTAGGATCTTTGTTAATCGATCAGCATTATATTGTTCATCAATGTACTCTATATAAGCCTCACGCTCTTCTTTTGTTTTAGTGAAACATATATCATACATATTAAAGCTTAAGGATTTAGTCAAATTATTAAAGCCATGAAGTTCGATCCGCTGTTCTGGTGTAAGCTTCATCTAGATCTCCCCTTTATTTTAAAGTTGTTTCACATTTTTATTATGGCATTTCAGTTATCATTAATACTAATAAATCAATATGATAAGAGACACAATAAGCATCAATATTAGTTAAAAAGGCAGTTTTTTATGGAGGACTGACGGTTTTTAATCTAAATTTGTTAGAAGTTTACCTAATTAACAACAATGTTTGAAAATAGGCAGAAAAAAAATAAATTATCCATTGACATAGGATAGGGGGGTATAGTAAAGTGTAAATAGGAGGTGACGTCTTTGGAAAATCAAAATTCAAATATTGAAATTGAAACTAGTTGTTCTACTCACGAAGAGAGAAAGAGTCATCATTCAGCTAATGTAAAGAAAAACTTAACTACTCGGTTAAATCGTATAGAAGGACAAATTCGTGGCATTAAAGGTATGATAGAGAAAGATACTTATTGTGATGATGTGATTACTCAAATATCTGCAACACAATCTGCTCTTAATAGCGTTGCAAAAATCTTATTAGAAGGCCATATGAAAAGTTGTATTGTTGAAAGAATACAAGAAGGTGATATGGAAGTACTAGATGAAGTTCTTGTCACTATTCAAAAATTAATGAAAAAATAATGGAGGGATTATCATGGAAAATATTACTTTAACTGTGAATGGAATGTCTTGTGGTCATTGTGTTAATTCTATAGAAGGTAGTGTAGGAAAATTAAATGGTGTAAAAAATGTTAGTGTTGATTTAGATAATGGTAAAGTTCAAGTACAATTTGATTCTAATGTTGTAAGTTTAAACGAGATTAAAGAAACAATTGATGATCAAGGATATGATGTAGAGTAAAGTGGAAGTTAGCACCGTTTACTTGAAAAAATAAACGGTGCTGATTAGCCAAATTTTTTTATCTGCATATTATAGGATACTGGGGTATAGTAGTTGAGGTTTGAATAAAAGGAGTGAGTGAAAATGAGTCAATCAACGATTAAGGAATCTCAAATCCCGATTATAGGTATGACTTGTGCAGCTTGTGCAAATCGAATCGAAAAGGGATTAAATAAAATGGATGGTATTGAGGAAGCCAATGTAAATTTTGCCTTAGAAAAAGCTATTGTTAAATATCGTCCTGAAGTAACTAATCTAGGTGAGATGGAAAAGAAAATTAATAGTCTTGGATATGAAGTAGAATCGGAAAAAGCTGATTTTAATTTAGTAGGAATGACTTGTGCAGCCTGTGCTAATAGGATTGAAAAAACTCTAAATAAGCTTGATGGGGTGAAAAATGCAACTGTAAACTTTGCATTAGAGACAGGAAGTGTTGAATATAACCCATCTGAGATATCGATTCAGGAAATGAGTAAAGCAGTAGAGAAGATTGGCTATCAAGCAATACCAAAGCAAGATAAAGAAGATACTCTTGACTATCGTGAAAAGGAAATAGAAAAACAAAAAGGGAAATTTATCTTTTCACTAATATTGTCGATTCCATTATTATGGGCGATGGTTAGTCATTTTAAATTTACTTCTTTTATATATTTACCTGAAATGTTAATGAATCCATGGGTCCAGTTTGCTCTTGCAACCCCTGTTCAATTTATTATCGGTAAACAATTTTATGTAGGTGCTTATAAAGCATTAAGGAATAAAAGTGCAAATATGGATGTACTAGTGGCTTTAGGAACATCTGCAGCCTATTTCTACAGTCTCTATGTAGCCATTGCATCTATTGGATCAGGGGAGCATATGGTAGATCTTTATTTTGAAACAAGTGCTGTATTAATTACACTCATTATTTTAGGTAAATTATTTGAAGCACGTGCTAAAGGACGTTCTTCTGAAGCGATTAAAAAGTTAATGGGATTACAAGCAAAGACTGCGATCGTCTTAAGAAATGAGAAAGAAATAGAAATACCCTTAGAAGAAGTTGTAGTCGGAGATATCATTCTCGTTAAGCCCGGTGAAAAAATACCTGTTGATGGTATCATCGTGGAAGGACAATCAGCATTAGATGAGTCAATGTTGACAGGGGAAAGTGTTCCTGTCGATAAAACAGTCGGTGATGATGTCATCGGTTCAACTATAAATCGAAATGGTTTTCTTAAAATAAATGCAACAAAAGTTGGTAAAGATACGGCATTATCACAAATTATAAAAGTTGTAGAGGAGGCACAAGGCTCCAAAGCACCTATTCAGCGTTTAGCTGACCAAATCTCTGGTATTTTTGTGCCAATTGTAGTAGGTCTAGCGTTTCTAACTTTTATCGTGTGGTATGTATGGGTAAGTCCTGGAGAATTCGCTGTTGCTCTAGAGAAATTAATCGCCGTTCTGGTCATTGCATGTCCATGTGCTTTAGGTCTTGCCACTCCTACTTCGATCATGGCAGGTTCAGGTCGTGCAGCAGAATTAGGTGTTTTATTTAAAGGTGGGGAACATCTCGAACAAACACATCGAATTAACACGATTGTTCTTGATAAGACCGGTACAGTAACAAATGGGAAACCAGTTTTAACAGACATTATTGTTGATGGAGATATGGATGAGATGACCTTTTCCCAATTGGTCGGTTCTGCTGAAAAACAATCGGAACATCCTTTGGCAGAAGCTATTGTCCAGGGAATTACAGAAAAGAAAATATCATTACTAAATGTGGATCATTTCGAAGCGATACCAGGATATGGAATAGCTGCACGAATAAATAACAATCATATTTTAGTAGGTACAAAAAAATTAATGCAGCAAAATGATATAAATGTTGACTCTGCCATTAAAAGAATGGAAAAACTTGAGGAATCTGGGAAAACAACTATGCTTGTTGCAATCAATGGTTCCTTTATGGGAATGGTCGCTGTTGCTGATACAGTCAAGGATACCTCTAAGCAAGCAATTAGAAGACTAAAGGATTTAGGATTAGAGGTTATTATGATGACTGGTGATAATCAACGTACTGCAAATGCAATTGCATCTGAAGTAGGGATTGATCATGTAATCGCTGAAGTATTACCGGAAGGAAAAGCTGATGAAGTAAAAAAATTGCAGCAGCAAGGAAAACGTGTGGCGATGGTTGGAGATGGTATAAATGATGCACCGGCACTTGCTATAAGTGATATTGGAATGGCTATAGGTACTGGTACAGATATTGCAATGGAAGCTGCCGATATTACTCTAATGAGAGGCGATTTAAATGCAATTGCAGATGCTATCTTAATGAGTCACAAAACTATAAGGAATATTAAACAGAATCTATTTTGGGCATTTGCTTATAATACACTAGGAATTCCTGTTGCAGCACTTGGATTTTTAGCACCTTGGCTTGCAGGGGCTGCCATGGCATTTAGTTCAGTATCTGTTGTATTAAACGCACTTCGTTTACAACGTGTAAAGGTGAATAAAGCCTGAAGCACCTATCAAATAGCTCTTTTCTGATATTTTTGTAGGGAATGGATTTTACAAGTACTGACAGAGAAGAGCAAATAGGTTTTACAAATGAGACGCTTTATCCAATATCTATAGTCTGTACCAAAAAAGAAAGGGAGTGAACTTAATGAAAAAATGGGCTTTAGCTGCAATTATCTACCTTTTAGTAGTCATTGCTGGTTATACGGTTTATGCAAAGTTTTTTGAAAAAACAAATGCCCCAAAAGTTGAGGCGAGCGAGCATCACGAACATCAGGAGCAGAAACAAGAGGGCCAAGTGCTTTCACAATTCCATTATGAAGATGGGTCTATCCATATACGATTGACAGACCTTTCGAATAATCCAATTCCATTAGAGGTCAACCATGAGAAGCTTCTTCATTTAATTATCGTCGATGAATCATTAAATCAATATGCTCACCTTCATCCAACGAAGGTGAGTGAAGGTGAATTTACTGTTGAAAAGACATTATCAAATGGAAAATATAAGGCGTTTATTGACATAAAACCAAAAGGATTGGACTATTCAATCAAACCTATTCCTTTTGAAGTTGGAAATTCTGATGAAGGCTCTCAAACAAATCATATAGTTTCTGATTCTTCCTTGACGAAAACTGTAGAAGGGAAAACAGTAAAATTAAAAATGAGTTCAACTAAACCTAATGAGCCAATTACACTTTCATTCGAATTAGATCAATCAAACTTGGAACCGTATCTTGGAGCAATGGGGCATGTCGTTATTCTAGATAAAAAAGCCAATCATTTTCTTCATGTACATCCAGAAAGGGAAGATCAGCCTGTATTCGTAACACAGTTCGATAAGGAAGGGATCTATAAAATTTGGGCAGAATTTAAACAGGAAAATAAAGTTAGAGTATTTCCATTTGTAGTTGAAATAAAAAAATAAGGCTGTTTTCGTATAGTTGCTTTTGTAAACAACTGCCGGCTTTTACACCCAGCGGCATTATGAAGTTTGCAGCTTTTTTCTCAGAAATAAAATGTAGCAGTCTTCAACCGATAGTTATTAGTTAAAACTTTCCTTAAATAGCAACAATGTTTGAGGAAAGAGCCAAAAATAAGCATAAAAGAAGGGTTGGTTAACTCTTCTTTTTGTGTTTTTTATAATATTGGCTTCAATGCTTTGTTGGTTTAGGCATTTCAAACCTCTGCTGGGTATGTTAGTCTACATAAACAGTTACTCTTTTTCGAGGGAGCAAGGGTTAAAATGGCAACAGCAAATTTTATTTATCTGTGCGCAACACAAAAATACACATGCATTTTTCTTGTTTAGAAAATGTAATATAAAATGAAAAGGTTATGTACTTATTATAAAGGATTGAAAAAATGAAGAGGATAACTGGAAAGAAGATGACAAAGGTGATATAATTTAGAGATGCATGACATCGTTTGTTGGTGTAGTTTATAAATATCCTATATTAACATTATCACATTTAAAGTGCGATGTCAACTATTTCACATTTTTTTCAGGAGGTTTCTTATGTCAAATCAAAATGATGAATGGTTACAGGAACAACAAAGAGTAGATGAAACTGTAGCAAAGGTAAAACAAAAAGAAAAATTCCTGATATCCCAGGTAAAATCAGTAAAGGATGAGGCTGAAGAAATACGTCAAAACTTTTGGGAAGATGTGACGGTTAATTTAGATGAACCTGATGATGTTATTGAAACATTTACAAGTATTCGACAGCAAGCGGAATTGCTTTCTGAGCGTGAACGAAGCTATGGACATGTAGAAGAAAGTATTGAAACACTGAAGAAGCTTGAACAATCACCTTATTTTGCAAGAGTAGATTTTAAAGAGAATGATGAAACGGAAGAAAAAATATATATCGGGATTGCATCATTTATCGATGAAAATGATGAATATCTTGTCTATGATTGGCGGGCACCAATATCAAGCATCTATTATGATGGAAGTCCGGGGCCTGTCTCTTATGAAACCCCGGAAGGTTCACGATCTGGTGAAATGCTATTAAAACGTCAATTTTTAATTAAAAATGGGCGTATTGAATCATTATTTGATACAGGAGTAACCATTGGGGATGAAATGCTTCAGGAAGTCTTAGGAAATAAAGCAGATACACATATGAAAAGTATTGTAGCTACTATCCAAAAGGAGCAAAACAAGATTATAAGGGATATAAGCAGTCGCCTCTTATTCGTTCAAGGAGCTGCTGGAAGCGGGAAAACTTCTGCAGCCTTGCAAAGAATTGCTTACCTTTTATATCGATTTAGGGATTCTTTGCATTCTGAGCAAATGATACTTTTTTCACCAAACCGTTTATTTAATCACTATATTTCAAAAGTGCTTCCTGAGCTCGGGGAAAGTAATATTGTGCAAACAACCTTTTTTGATTATGCCCAATCAAGGTTTCCTGATTTGGAGTTGGAAAGTTTATTTGAGCAATTCGAAAATAGTGTAAATGAAATAGAGAATACGTGGAGGTCTAAAGCGATACAATTGAAAGGAGATCGCTCCTTCTTCCAGGCTATAAATAAATATGTACATGATTTAAATGAATCTGGTCTCTTTTTTAAAGATATTCGTTTTCGGGGAAAGGTTCTCATATCGAAGGAGGAAATTTCTGAGCTTTTCTATTCCTATGATTCATCATTTTCATTGCCTAATCGTTTTCCATTAGTTACGAAAGAATTATTAAAACGCTTAGAAGAAAAAGCGCTAGAGGAGGAACAAGAGGATTGGGTTGAAGAGGAGATGGAACTTCTTGATCGAGAAGATTACTTAAAAGCTTTCCAACATTCACTAAAAGGGGAACGAAAAGGGAAGGTTGTCTTTGATTCATTTGATCAAGAAAAAGAGTATCTAGCTAAGCAAATTGTCCGAAAATACTTTCGCAAAATAAAGGTTGCTGTTAAGAGATACCGTTTCTTTCATATAAAAGCTCAGTTTGTTGATTTTCTAAAGAAAGCATCTGAATTTATTCATCTTGATGAATTTGAGCTTTCTGATAGAGAATGGCTGGAAATTCAAAATCATACGATTCACGCATTAAATCATAAAAAAATTCATATGGAGGATGTTGTACCATATTTATATTTAAGTGATCTCATTGAGGGAAGAAAATCTCAAACATCAATCAAATATGTGTTCATAGATGAAATACAAGATTATTCCCCGCTTCAACTTGAATATATGAAATATATGTTTCCGTATAGTAAATTTACGATGCTGGGGGATATCAATCAATCGATTTTCAATAAGGGGAAAAAACCGACGATTCAAACTGCAATTGATATTTTTGGTGCAGAAAAAGCAGAGATTATCCGTTTAACAAAGAGCTATCGTTCCACTGCAGCCATAACTGCGTTTACAAAGGAGATTTTACAAGACGGTGAGGAAATTGAGCTTTTTGAGAGAGAAGGGAAAAAACCGACTATCATTGTCAGAAATGATGTTGATCAATTAATAGAAGAAATAACCGATCAGGTGAATAAATTAACAAAAATATCGGGTTCAGTCGCAATTATAGGTAAAACTATGAAGGACTGTGAACAGGCATTTCAACTTTTAAAGAACAAAATAAATGTTACTTTAATAGGGATGAAAAATCAGGAAATCGTTGATGGTCCGATGCTCCTTCCTTCTTATTTAGCGAAGGGCTTGGAATTTGACAGTGTGATTGTATTAAATGCTTCCAATGAAATGTATCATCAGGATTCTGAACGAACATTACTTTATACGATTTGTACTAGAGCCATGCACCAACTGATCATTACAAGTGTAGGTAAACCGTCTCGGCTTTTTGATGCAGTTGATTCAGAACTATATTCGTTAGACTAGTGACTGATAAAGGCTTGGTTTAGAAGATAATCATTAGACGAAAGGTAAACTGTTAAATTTACTGATAAACGAAAAAACGCTGCATAAAGCGTTTTTTTCGTTTATTTATTTATAGTCTGTTCAATTTCCAATTTATTTTGAATGGCGATTTATGCGCATTTTTATGATTGCACACTATAATGATAATAGAATTCTGAAAAATGAAATGTTTTTCAAATGCATTGTCCTTTTATACAATTTTAGTTTAAGATTAGAAAGTATTACATTCAAAGGGAGTTGATATATTTGGATCCTGAACCAATAACATATGAGGAAGTCAATATATCTACTTTCCGATCGAAGGTAAAATGACTTCCTCGCTCAACAAGAGGAGGTTGGCTTATGTTAGAAATTTATAAAACAAATAAAATGAACAAATTAGAAACTGTAACCGACATTACAAAAGGATGTTGGATTAATTTAGTTTCTCCAAGCGAACAAGAAATTCAATTTGTCGCTGATCATGCCAATGTACCAGTTGATTTTATTAAAGACGCATTGGATGACGAAGAACGGTCCCGTATCGAAAAAGAAGAGGGCGATGTATTTATTATTATTGATTATCCATATATATCGAAGGATGAATCTGGTTATTCAGTTTATGAAACATTGCCACTTGGAATTATTTTAACAAATGAGTGCATCATTACGATATCATTAAAGGATGCCCAAGTATTAATGGATTTTAAAAATAACAAAAAGAAAGAATTCTATACGTTTAAAAAAACAAGATTTGCCTTACAAATTTTATTTGTTATTTCATCCTATTATTTACGTTATTTGAAACAAATTAATAAGAAAACAGATGAGGTTGAGCGGGAGCTTCACCAATCGTCGATGAAAAATAAAGAGTTATATTCATTATTAGCATTAGAGAAAAGTTTGGTTTATTTTACCACTTCTTTGAAGTCAAATAAAATGGTGCTAGATAAAATTTTGCGAATAAATTATATAAAAATGTATGAAGAGGATAAGGATTTATTAGAGGATGTCATTATTGAAAATACTCAGGCAATTGAGATGGCATCGACCTATAGTTCAATTTTAAGTAGTATGATGAACGCATATGCTTCAATAATATCTAATAACTTAAATGGTGTAATGAAGTTTTTAACTTCTATCACAATTATTCTGTCATTTCCAACGATGGTTGCTAGTTTCCTTGGGATGAATGTACATTTACCATTTAACTTAGAAAATTATCCACATGCCTTTCAAACTGCTATTTTATTTGCAATCTTTTTAGCTAGTATGACGGCATTTGTATTTTGGAAGAAGAAATATTTTTAAATGGGTTAAATATTTTGCTCTAGATGTTGACATTATTTTGTTTACTGCGTATAAATAAAAGTGAATAGTAAAATTTAATAACCTCGTTAGGTGAGGCTCCTATATGGAGATATGCTGCTGCCCAGAAATTTCGAAAGACGCCAATGGGTCAACAGGAACCATCGAATTAAGGTGGTTTTTAATGTAGCTGGATGAACGTTATCCTATGCCATATAGTGCTAAAGCTCAACGATTTGAGTCTTATTCAATCATGATCATTTTTTTGTCAATTATTGAAACATCCTCTTCGTTGGGGGATGTTTTTTATTTTATTCTTTTAGCTTTGGGTACTTTTACTAAATTTTACTATCCATAAAGTTAAGATTTTAATTTAGGTGGTGATGAGAATGGACAATTTACCTGATTCGGTACCTATATATATGAATAAATTTTTAGTTAAAAACGTTCACTTCTCATACCCCTATGAAAGAGAAGTGGAGAAAAGGAAGGATCCACTGATCGATGTGAAGAATGTTTGTCCTTTAAAAAAACGGGAATAGAACACTAGTGTTCTGTTTTTGAAAAAATATTTTTTAGTGGTCTCTTGCCTTTCTTTTCGATGTTTAGGGGAATAATGAAAAGGTAGAAATTATATAATTTTCCCTTTATATTTGGGAAAATCCTCTTTCTTCCTCGAAAAGGAGTGTCTAAGTTGATAATGAATATGACAGAAGACCAAATCATCATTCAAATCATAAAAAACATCAAAGAAGGAAAAAGAAAAGAGTTCCAAGAAATTTTAGATGAACTTCATCCTTATGATATAGCACGGATATTTGAGAGCCTACCAGAAAAACATTATACCCGTTTCCTGTTGTTTCTTTATCCTGAGCAAATCGCAGAGCTTATCCAAGAGCTTGATAAGGAATACCAATTAAAGGTACTTGCAAAACTAGGTGGAGAGAAATCAGGACCAGTAATGGATCTCATGGATAATGATGATCTAGCTTCTTTACTTGAGCATTTGTCACCGGAGAAAATAGATGAGCTTCTCTCAGGTATGAAACAAGAGGAATCTACAATTGTTAAAAATATAATGAATTACTCTCCTGAAACAGCGGGTAGATTGATGACCAATCGTTTTGTGTGGATACCGCAACATTATACAGTTCGTGAAACGGTTGATAAGCTTAAGATATTTGCGGAGTTCTCTGAAACGATTAACTATTTATATGTCATTGATGAGGAAAAACGATTAGTCGGTGTCGTATCTTACCGAGACTTAATATTAGCGGATGAATACGAAAAAATTTATGACATCATGTTTAGTCGAGTGATATCTGTTTCAACTGATGCTGATCAAGAGGAAGTTGCCCGTGTTATTGAAAGATATGATTTTTTAGCTGTCCCTGTTGTCGAGAATAACAATGAGTTAGTAGGGATTGTAACGGTTGATGATATTATTGATGTTTTTATTCAAGAGGCAAATGAAGATATTGAAAAGCTATCTGCCTCTGGTAAGGCGATAGATTTTGATACAAAAGCTTTTGTTGCTGCATATAGAAGATTGCCTTGGTTAATCTTACTATTATTTATTGGTTTAGTATCTGGAACCATTATTAGTGGATTTGAAGATACATTATCAAAGGTTGTTGCGTTAACGTTCTTTATGCCTATGATCGCAGGAATGACGGGGAATACGGGAACACAGTCGTTAGCAGTTGTTGTAAGAGGGTTGGCTACACACGATATTAATAAAAAGGTTGTTTTAAAACTAATCTTCCGTGAATTTTCTGTTGGTCTTATCATTGGGGTTACTTGTGGAATTTTAATTTCGATTATCGCTTATATTTGGCAGGGTAGTCCTGTTTTAGGGTTAGTTGTAGGTAGTTCGTTAATTATGACATTAATCATTGGAACATTAGCTGGGACTATTATTCCTTTAATTTTATATCGCTTTAAGATTGATCCTGCAGTCGCTTCTGGTCCATTAATTACTACATTAAATGACATTTTATCCTTACTTATTTATTTTGGGATTGCAACAGCATTTATATCTAAATTAATGTAATAAATTTTATAGTTAAAAAGGGGCTGGGACATAACTAGCTTCAAATAGTGAAAAAGTTGAATTTGAGCGAACTCAAATTCAACTTTTTCTATTTTTGTGTGTTGATTCTTCTATTACCGTAGTTGTTTGGCCGTGAATTTTCTTAAATTCACGGCCATTAATGCGAGTCCCATTTCATTTTCTACCTTCGATTTTCCTCGTACAGAAAATCGAGAGAAACGCAAATTAGCCTTCAAGAATCCAAAAACTGGTTCCACATCGATTTTGCGTTTTCGATAGATGGTGCTCGTTTTCTCTTCTGAAAGCTTCGCTCTCACATATTCTTTTTGTTGTTCCCATTTTTCATTCACCATTAGTTTTCGATTGTTGCCTTCTTTAGCTTTTGTACATAATGAACGGAATGGACATCCCGAACAGTCCTCACACTCGTAGATCTTGAACCTTCGTTGAAATCCTGTACGGTCAGTACGGACAGAATGATAGTGAAATTCAAGACGTTTCTGGTTAGGGCATATATATGTATCTGTTTCTTCACAATACTGCCAGTTATCGGGATTCAATGGGTTTTGTTTGTACTTTTTCTTTTGCTCCTTCAAATACAGATTAAACGTAATCAGTGCTTCTCGTTTTCTGTTCGAAAGGATATCATTATAGTTTTGTTCACTACCATAACCTGCATCTGCGACAATATGTTTCGGTAACACGAAATAATGGTTCTCGATTTCATCAAGAAATGGAATTAACGTACGTGTATCTGTTGGGTTTGAAAATAAACTATAGGCAAGCGTGTATTGCCCTTCCGTTGCGATTTGTACATTATAGCCAGCTTTCAATTGTCCGTTTTGCATATAATCATCTTTCATTCGCATAAATGTCGCGTCCAGATCTGTTTTGGAATAGCTATTACGTGTGCCAAAGATTTCAAAGTCTCGTTGGTATTTTTGTTTTCGTAAGACAAAATCAATCAATTGTTTACGCACTTGTTTCGGGTATTTGCGCTCACTTCTTAAAGCTTTTCGTTCTGGAACGTCTGATGATTCTTCAATTTGTTTATCATACTCAGCTACGACATTGTCCACTTTTTCAACCAATTGAGCGAGCTCTTTCAATGATAATTGTTCATCACCTTCCCGTTCAATTTCAGGTATAATTTCGTTCTCAAGTAGCTCGTTATATAGCTGGTTTGACCTTTCAATTAAACTGTGATGATATTTCTCAATCGATTTCTTCCAGACAAACGTAAATTTATTCGCATTTGCTTCAATCTTTGTACCATCAATAAAAATTGCTTCTTGATCGATTAGTTTTTCTTCGATTAATTGGCAACGAAATTGGACGAAACATTGGCGAATTAATTCTTTCACATCTGAATGAACACGGAATCGATTGATTGTACGGTAGCTTGGTTCATACCCTTGTGATAGCCACATCATCCGGATACTGTCTTTTAATAGGGCTTCAATTTTTCGCCCTGAAAAGACAGATTGGGTGTAGGCACATAAAATAATTTTAAGCATCATGCGTGGATGATAAGCAGGATAGCCCTCATTTCGCAGAAATGGTTCGAAAACTTCATGAGGAATACTTTCAACTAGATGATGGATATGAAAGGCAATATCATTTTTTTGTAATTTTACTTCTAAATCTAAAGGTAAAACTAATTGATTCATGGTATAATTTTTAAACATAAGGATCCTTCTTTCTGATTTTATTTGGTGTGGTAACTTAATTTTATCAGAAGTGGTCCTTATTTTATTGTAAAAAAATCAAAGCCGGTGAAATTTTACTCGTCGTAAAATTCACCGGCTTTTTCATCTCAGAGGTGGGTTTTGTCCCAGCCTCTTTTTTATTGCTGGGACATTGGACCGGACCCTATGTCCCCGTAGTATCTTCGAATTAAATAGGCAATCCATTTGCAATGTGGATGATTGCGTATATTCTCTTGTAACCCTTTGACGATTGCGGGGCTTAGGCTTGGTTCTATTAGATGCTGCCTTAGGAGGATGAGGGATTCCTTTTCGATAGACTCTTCTAATTCTGATATTTTTTGATCAATCATTGGAAGGATTTGTTCTATTGAAATCTTTTCATTCATTGCTTGGCTTGTAATTTGGACCAGTTCTTTTGAAAGAAAGGAGTTGGACGCCTGCTCAGCAAGTATATTTGTCTTTTCCACTAGTGATCTTACTAATTGATCCAAATCAAGTGGAAGGTTAAAGAACAAGAATAAATGCGAGTACATACTCATAAAGCCTTTGACGCAATACATTAGATCATATTTTGTCTTTAATACGGTTTTTCCATAGAGACGTTCAAGCAATAATAAAATAGTTTTATCAAGTAAACTATTATAGTAATGCAGTTTTTGCATCAATTCATCGTTGAGAGTTTGCGACTGTTCTTTCATAAGAAGTTTTGCGAAGTCCGAATGATTATGAAAAGATTGTAAAATTGTATAATAAAATTTATATAAGAGTATCTCGTTTTTGATATCTCCTCTGACTATATGGTCAATATCTGCGATTACTTGCATCATAAAGTGGTCAATGAGAGCAATAATCAATTCATCTTTTGATTTAAAAGATAAATAAAATGCCCCTTTAGAAATACCACAGTGCTCTGTTATTTGTTGTACAGAAGTTGCCTCGAAACCTTGCCTAGCAAAAAGCTCCAATGCCTTTTCCATTATTAATTGTTTTTTAACCATTTGAATTAATCGCTCCTATGTCTTTATTTGACAAATGACCAAGTAGTCATTATTATAGAAAAATAGGCTAAATAAGTCAAATAAGGGTAGGTGTAAAAGTGAGAGGGTTAGTCAATTTTGTTTTAAAGAATAAACTAGCAGTTTGGTTGCTTACGATAATAATAACTGTATCTGGTATTTATTCAGGTACACGAATGAAAACAGAGACCATTCCTGATATTTCAATTCCTTTCTTAATGGTATCGGATGTTTATCCTGGTGCAACTCCTGAACAGGTAATGAATGATATATCTATGCCAATCGAGAAGGCAGTAGAAGGTCTTGATCATGTAAAATCCGTTTATTCAAATTCATATTCAAACATGGCAAGTATCCAGGTTGAATATGAATATGGGATCGATATGGACGAAGCAAAGCGTGAGTTGAAGTCAGCATTAGATACGGTGAAATTACCTGAGGGAGCACAGGAACCGACAACATCTGCTATTAGTATGAATATGATGCCAGTAGTGGCACTAAGTGTCAGCAGTTCCAAAGAGGATATCGTTGACTTAACATCAACGGTAGAGGAGAGTTTACTACCGAAAATTGAGAAGTTAGATGGTGTGGCTTCTGCCACGATTACAGGTCAGCATATTGAGGAAGTAGATCTAACTTATAATAAAACTAAAATGGATGAATTAGGCTTAACAGAAGATAAGGTGAAAGAAATCATCCAAGCAAGTAACATGTCTGTTTCTTTAGGGCTTTATGAGTTTAAAGAAGGTGAACAAGCTGTCGCTATTGATGGCAAGTTCATGACCATTGATGAATTGAAAAATATGATGGTTCCTGTTACCCCATCAGCGACAAATCCAACCCCATTTGTGAAGCTTAGTGACATAGCAACAATTAAAACTGTCGGTAAAGTACAGTCAGTTTCTCGAACAAATGGGAAGGATGCTATTGCCATACAGATTGTAAAGGGACAACAGGCAAATACAGTTGACGTTGTCAACGAGGTGAAGGATCTTGTAAAAGATGAAAAGAAAAAATATGATGGTCTAAAGATTGATATCACACTTGACCAAGGTGAACCAATCGAAAAATCTGTGTCTACGATGGTGGAAAAGGCCGTATTCGGTGGATTAATTGCTGTATTAATCATTCTTCTTTTCCTACGTGACTTTAAATCAACCATTATATCAATTGTATCTATACCAGTTTCTATTTTCATGGCATTGCTATTGCTCCACTGGTTAGATATTACATTAAATATAATGACCCTAGGTGCAATAACTGTTGCGATTGGAAGGGTTATCGATGATTCAATTGTTGTTGTGGAAAATATTTATCGACGCCTCCATCTGAAAGAAGAAAAATTAACAGGTCGGGCATTAATTCGTGAAGCAACGATTGAAATGTTCAAACCAATTATGTCATCTACTTTAGTAACTGTAGCTGTATTTGCACCTATGATATTCGTTGGTGGCATGGTTGGCGAGTTGTTTATGCCTTTCGCATTAACGATGGCATTTGCACTTGGAGCATCTTTACTTGTGGCAATTACCATTGTTCCAGCCTTATCTCACTTTTTATTTAGGAAAAAGTTATATGGTGAAAGAACGGAAGGTAGCCATAAAGAAGCTGGTAAATTAGCAAGAGGATATAAAAGAATATTAGATAAAGTGCTTAATCATAAATGGATTGCTTCGATTCTTGCAGTTCTATTATTAGTAGGAAGCTTAGCGTTAACTCCATTAATTGGGTTTAGCTTTTTAGGTAGTGAAGAGGAAAAGGTGATGTACTTAACGTATACACCAAAAACGGGAGAACTTCAAAAAGATACTTTGGAGAATGTGAAAGCAGTCGAAGAGAAAATGCTCAAACGTGATGATATTGATATTGTGCAAGTATCTGTCACGGAGCCAGGTGATGCTTCGGCTATGATGATGGGCGGAGGCTCAGGTGGGGCATTAATGTACTTGATTTTTGACCCTGACATGAAAGATTTTCCAAAAGAGAAAGAAAAAATAGAAAAGTACGTGACGACTCTTGATCAATCTGGTACATGGAAGAGCCAGGACTTCTCTTCAATGTCTGGATCAAGTAATGAAGTAAGTTATACTTTCTACAGTGAAAATTTAGATAAACTCAATCAGACTGTAAAAAAAGTAGAAGACTTAATGAATAAGAATGACGATCTTAAAGATGTCTCATCAAGTGCGGAAGATGCATATGTTGAATATACATTCCGAGTGGAACAAGGAAATTTATTGAAATATGGTTTAACAACAGGTCAGCTTGTTGGGATGTTAAGTCCACAAAAAACAAAAGATGTCTTAACAACAGTTGAAAAAGATGGAGATTCATTAGATGTAGTTGTTCAACAAGAACAAGCTGCACAGCCAGAATCTATCAATGATATTTTGGATAAGCAAATTCCAACAGCGCTTGGTAACACAATGCCTCTTTCTGAGCTAGTTAAGGTGAAGAAAGGAACAACGCTAAATACACTTGCACGTAGTAAAGGTGAGTATTATGCAACTGTTTCTGGTAAAGTTAAAGGAAAAGATGTTTCAAAAGTAACTGCTGATATTGGTGATAAAATTGATAAAATGGATTTACCAAAAGGAGTAACTGTAGATGTTGCTGGTGTACAGGCTGATATGAATGAGGCCTTTACACAACTAGGTGTCGCGATGTTGGCAGCGATTGCCATTGTGTACTTTATTCTTGTGGTTACCTTCCGCGAGGGTGTGGCACCATTTGCGATTCTCTTCTCATTACCATTTGCCGTTATCGGATCATTCGTTGGATTATTCCTTGCGGGCGAAACGATCTCTGTACCAGTTATGATGGGATTATTGATGCTTATCGGTATTGTAGTGACAAATGCCATTGTATTAGTAGACCGAATAATTCATATGGAACGTGATGGTATGTCTATGCGTCAGGCAATATTAGAGGCAGGGGCTACACGACTGCGTCCAATCTTGATGACAGCAATTGCAACAGTTGGTGCGTTAATTCCACTAGCATTAGGAGAAGGCGGTGGGGGACTAATCTCGAAAGGTCTTGCCATTACTGTTATTGGTGGTTTAACAAGCTCCACATTATTAACATTACTTGTAGTACCAATTGTCTATGAAGTCTTGTCTAAGATGTTCAAGAAAAAGCGGAATGAAATAGAGGAAAACTAAAGGAAAAAAGCCTTACAAGTCAATTTTTTAGCTTGTAAGGCTTTTTTTTATTGTGGGACAGTGGGACAGTGGACCTGACCCCTTGTCCCACCCCTTGTCCCATTTTTTTATACACGTTTAATTAATTTAATGACCAGGATGATTACGGCTATAACAAGTAGGATATGAATAAATCCTCCTGCAATATGTCCGATGAGTCCTAAGATCCAGAGTAAAATTAGTATGCCAATTATTGCCCAAAGCATATTCAGTCTCCTCCTCTTTGTATTTGTAATAGTTTACCCATGGTTGACAATTCCAAACCAATTGGAAAGTTATGAAATCTTCTCATGTTCATTCCTGAGTGGGGAAAGCTATGAAGTGATTATGAAAATTGGGGGATCATGATGAGGAAGGTTCTTTTTATTCTTGTTACTATCTTTTTTATTACATATTGCGGTACTATTCTTTATCATTCTTATAAACCACTTCCAAAGGGACTTTCCTATGAGGGGAGGATTTATCGTGGAACCGATAAGGAGGTTACTTTATTAACAGATTTAACTTATCAAAGGGGAAATGAGCTTAAAGTAGAACATGAAATCTTTCCTCGGGTTTTTCAAATTATTCAGGAGGCAGAGCAGTTTATCGTTTGTGATTTTTTTTTATTTAATGGTTATTACGATAAACATCTTCATTTTCCGCCACTTAGTGAGAGTTTCGCTAATCAATTGATTAATAAAAAGAAGCAGCAACCAGAAGTTCGGATTATGGTTATCACGGATGAGATTAATACTTCTTATGGTTCACATAAATCGAAGGAACTTGAAAGATTAAAGAAAAATGGGATTGAAGTAATTATGACAGACCTTGATCCATTGCGAGATTCAACTCCACTTTATTCAAGTATATGGAGGATGTTTTTTAAATGGTTTGGACAGTCAGGACAAGAGTGGATTCCTAATGCTATGGCAGATAATGCTCCCAAAATGACCATTCGTTCTTATTTAAAATTATTAAATATAAAAGCCAATCATCGAAAAACGATTGCGACTGATAAAACTGTTTTCATCGCATCAGGAAATCCTCATGATGCAAGTGCTTATTTTTCTAACCATGGCATTGAAATAAGCGGACCGATTATTCATGATCTACTAGAATCTGAGCAGGCAGCAGTTAATATATCAAATGGACCGAAGCTCCCAATATATACGGAAAAGGGGGGGCAGCAAGGTGATCATCAATTTCAGTTATTAACAGAGGGAAAGATATATAAGCATGTTTTAAGAGAAATTAACCGATTAAAAGCTGGAGATGAGTTGTGGATGGCGATGTTTTATCTCGCTGATAGAAAAATTATTCATTCCTTGTTGGAAGCCTCTCAGAGAAACGTAAAAATCAACTTAATCTTGGATCCAAATGAAAATGCTTTTGGAAACAAAAAATCTGGTTTACCTAATCGACCTGTTGCTCATGAGCTGCATAAGAAATCGAAAGGGAAGATTCAAATACGTTGGTATAATACGAAAAAGGAACAATTTCACCCGAAGCTTATTTTTATTAAAAAAGATAAATATTCACTAATTTTTAATGGCTCTGCAAATCTTACCTCTCGTAATCTTGCCGATTATAATTTAGAGACTGATATAAAAATAAAGGCTCCGAATCATTCTAAAGTAGTTCATCAACTAAATCGTTATTTTCATCGACTATGGGAAAATCGCGATGGTGATTTTACACTTGACTTCTCTAAATTCCAAAGTAGGTTCATCTATTTCCAAGAAGGAATCTATAGAATGCAGGAGCTATTGCAATTAACTACTTATTGAATGATTTCTATATTTTAAGGAATACCTTCCTAATCGCCTAAATTTGCATATAATAAAGCGATTTGAAAAGAGGAGGAGAGAAGAAATGGCAAGACATTTAGCATGGCATGAAACATTAGAATTACATGAATTAATTGCATTGCAAAGCAATTGTTTAATACATTTAAAAAAATCATTAAAAAAGGTAACGAACCCAGAATTACGTGATCTATTTTTATTCTCAATCCGTTCGCTGGAAAAAAATATAAAAGAGCTCGTTCCATTTATTTCAAGAGCACCTCGAGCATATGCACATGAACGTCAAGACGATAGTGCATTCTTTGCGGGAAATTTGCTAGGTGCTGCAAAAACATCTGTAAGAACTTATGCAGCTGCAATTACTGAAACTGCCACTCCAGAGCTTAAATCTGTATTTACAAAGCATTTAAATAATAGTATTAAATGGCATACTAAAGTATTTGAATATATGAATAAGCATGGGTATTATCCAGCATTTGATCTTCATCAATTACTTACTAATGACGCTGAAAATGCTGAAAAAGCACTAACAATGAAATATTAATAAGCAGCAAAAAAGAGGATGATATAAATCATCCTCTTTCATGTTTTGGCACTAGCCTAAACATTGTTGCGATTGAATAAAAATATCTGCTGAAGATCGCTACAACTTTCATTTTACTGAGAAGAGCTGCAATCTCCATAAGAACCGCTACTATCTTTTAATGGATGTAAAAGCTGGCAGTTGGGCCTTTACAAAGCAACAAATGATACAAAAAAACAGCCTTTATTTTTGGCTATCAAGAAAGTCTCGAACTTGCTCAGGACTTTTTGCATTTGCACTATGAAGGTGTGCGGACTTTTCTCCGTTTTGAAAAATTAATAAGCTTGGAATTCCCATAACATTATACTTTTCAGCTAGCTCTGGAAAATTATCACGGTTTATTTCATACCATTTATATTGTGAATAATCTTTAATTATATCATCAATAAACATATTTAAACGTGTACAGTCTGGACACCAACCCGCATAGAATTTTATGATTACAGGATCATTACCAGAAATAATATCTTCAAATGTTTCAATTGATTTAATTTCTTCCATTATTACTTTTCCTCCTTAACGATAACATGTTAAATTATTTTTTTTAGGACCATGTCAGGTACTATTAGTATTGTATATAGTTTAATGAATTCATTCAATAAATTAGTCTTCTTTTGTGGATGTTTCCATGTAAATAATATAAAATAATATCTTGGCACAAATTGTTTCTTTGTCTCTTTGAAGGGATTAAGTATAATAGAAATATAATACATAAAGAAAATTAAAGTGTGTATTTGTTAGATTGTATTAGGAGACGAGGATTATATGACTTCTCAGACAGGGAAAACTTCAAAAATAGATTATGGTCTTGTTTTAACATTAATGTTAATGTGTTTGGTCAGTGTTATTTCTATTTATAGTGCACAAAAATCAGGTCAATTAGATCAAAACTTTGTCATCAAACAAGTAGTATGGTATGTAGTGGGAGTATGTATAATAGCAGTTACGATTCATTTTGATTCTGATCAGTTAAAAAGATTATCATGGTATTTATATGGATTCGGAATTTTTCTATTAACATTTTTGATTATTGCTCCAGAAAGCATTGCCCATGTAACGAAGGGGCAAAAAAGTTGGTTTACGGTTCCGTTTATGGGTACCTTCCAGCCATCGGAGGTCATGAAGGTCTTTTTAATTTTAGCATTGGCAAGAACGGTAGTAGATCATCACGATAAATTTATCATTAAGACATTGAAAACCGATTTTTGGTTATTAGTAAAATTAGGATTAGTTACTTTACTTCCCCTTGTGCTAATTATGCAACAACCTGACTTAGGAACCTCACTAGTAGTCATATCAATTCTATTAGGGGTCATTTTTGTATCAGGGATTACATGGAAATTATTATTGCCCATTTTCGGCGGTGGAAGTTTTATTGCAGGAATCGTGCTTTATTTTGCTATTTGGATGCCAGAGATATTAGAAAAATATTTACATGTAAAGCCTTATCAGTTTGATCGGATTAACTCATGGCTTGATCCATATAAATATAAGAGTAATGAGGGGTATCAATTAATCAACTCCCTTCTTGCCATTGGCTCCGGACAAACTTTTGGAAAACAATTTAGTCTTACGGAAGTGGATATACCGGAAAGACAAACCGATTTTATTTTTAGTATGATTGGCGAGAGCTTCGGTTTTATTGGTGCCAGTGTGGTTGTAAGTTTATTTTTTATGTTGATCTATCACATTACTAAAGCGAGCTTAGAAACAAAGAATGAATTTTATTCGTATATTTGTGCTGGTGTAATTGCGATGATTACCTTTCATGTATTTGAGAATATCGGAATGACAATTGGACTTTTACCAATTACTGGTATTCCTTTGCCATTTATTAGTTATGGAGGAAGCTCCTTAATGGGTAATATGTTTGCCATTGGATTAATATTTTCGATACGATATCATTATAAAAAGTATATGTTCGGTGGAGAAAAATAGACAGTATGCTAGCCCGTCACATATTAAGTTTCGGGCTAGCTTTTTTTATTCAACCGTTCCACTTTCCATAATCGTTACCTTCGGAATAACATTTAAGGTGATTTTCTTGTAATCCTCATCCCACCATTTATCATAATTATAGTGTTTTGTTTTACTTTTTACATATTCGCCAAGTCCCACGGGATCAATGCCTCTATCTTGAAAAGTGTGTAGCATTTTTAAACATTCTTTCTTTATATCCTTTTCCATTGCTTGCTCGAGACCGTTGATTACTTTGTGGGATACTTTTTTTCCAGAGTATTCACGTACTACAGCATCGACATTGATATAGATATTAGCATGAAGTTTGCCAGGAGATTTTATAATTTTAATTTTATTTTTGGAATGAATGCTTCGTATCACCGCTTCATTTTTTCCGTAATTAACAATTTTACTTCCTTCACTATACTTGTCCACCATAAGTTTAAAATAGAACATTTTCTCTTCACTAACTTTATAAACAACCTTGTTTATACTAAAAATTCCTATCCCAACTATTTCTAACGTGTTGTCATTTATTTTCTTTAGTATAGGTAAAAAAGCATCTCTACCTCTTGAAGCGTAATAGTTTCCAAATAGGTGAAGGTTTAGTTTAGGAACATCGCGATTTTTCATATTATGTGTGAGCAGATTTTTAATATAGGTACCATTTCCTTTAAATCCATAATTCCCTTCTAATACATCTTGTGCATTATCCTTTTCTACCATTGCTAATAAAATTCTTGAACCTACATTCGGATCTCTTAGGAGGGAATCAATCAGTCTAACAAAGCCATGTTTAGCTAATTCTTCCCCAAATAATACAGCTTGAATCCCCCCTGTAACAAGAGGATCACTGGAACGTCGTTCAAGTGCTGTTAGAACATCCCTGCTTGTTTCAGCTACCGTTGTTAAGGTTTGATTTTGAAAGCTCTTATCAGGTAAATATTTTACATAAAGAAGGGTACCTTTCAAATGATCATTCTCAGCTAGGTCATATCCTTGAGCTGTTTCAATATTTAATTCATCAATAATTTGCTTTTCCACACAACCTGTTAGTAGGGTTGTACATAGTAAAATGAGTAAATATTTTTTCATGATTTCAGCTTCACCTTCTTTAACAGCCAAACTAAAATTAATAAAAATGGAATATAGATAAAATTAATTAAAAAACCTAAATTCCCTAAAATCCTATTGATCATATTTATTTGTTGTCGGGTTTTAAGCAAAGGAATAATTAGAAGAGAAAGAGCTGCTATGATAAATACTCCTTTTCTTTGTGAAATTTTATATGTTTGTTTAAGTATTCGACTCGCACACCATAATGCAAGACATACATTCGGCAAAATAATTAAACACCAATTGGCAATACCGACATATTCGAATCGCTCTACGACAGGAAGATGGACAATTTTCCACGTAGACAGTGTCGCCCAAATGTATTTTTGAATTTGTTCCTCACTGTAATAGGCAAATGATATGAGGGTTGTATATAAATACAGGGCGGTTGATGAAAAGAGGCCAATATGAGCCCACTTTTTTGATTTATTTGGTTCTTTAATAAAAGGATAGTAGATCAGGAACACTTCATACCCCATAAATGTTAAGGACATTTGATGAGAAGCAATAATTAATTCTTTGAGAGAATGATCAAGTAAAGGCAAAAAATGCTTGAAATCTGAATAAGGGATCGTAAAGCCAAACAATACAATTAAATAGGAAGGAAAAACGACTCCAAAAAAAGCAATTCCAGTTACTGTCCGAAATCCTCCTCTCACAATATAAATACAGAGAATGAGGAAGAATAAGGTAAACCAAAAAGTATTTAAATCGGGAAACATCCATACCTGAACGATTTCGATATAGGTTCGCAGAATGGTGATGATAAAAAAGGTAAAATAAAGAATAAAGAAAGTATTAAATAGCGATCCAATCCATTTTCCAAATACAAATTTATGTGTTTCGCTTAGATCCTTTTTTCCCATTTCCAATAGCTTATACATCATCCACATAATCATATTGGTTGCTAAACCTGCAATAATAACAGAAATCCAAGCATCATAACCTGCTGTTTTCGCAATAAGTCGTTGAAAACCTAAAGCACCCACACCTATTTGAATGGATGTAACTGTAAAAAAAACGAGGAATGGTGATATTTTTCGGTTTTCAGGTACTGTTTGCATAGTATGACTCCTAACAGAATAAAAATGGATAAATTCTTTCACTACTTTCTTAGTACTCTTTATTCATCAATATCTATCTTTTGTTTAGCATTTTTAGAGGAAAAGCGTTTCTTCTTATCGGTTCGTAAATATTTAGGCCGTTTTGCCTGTTTACTAAAACCTAATCGAACAATGGTATCTTTCAAATCACTCCATCTAGGCGGATAGATTGGCTCTAAATATGGTCTACCCAACGAAGTTAAGCGAATTAAATGGGTAAGAAGAATACAAAAGCAAAATACAATTCCAAGTAAACCCCAAAGCTGAGCAAAAATTAAAAATGGGAAACGGATGAAACGAATGGTATTACCAATTTTGTAAATTGGTGTTGTAAAGGAAGCGAGTGCAGCTAAGGCGACAAATATTAGTAAGACATTACTAGTTAATCCAGCTTCAACTGATGCAGTACCAATAACAATTCCTCCCACGATACCGATTGTTTGACCGATCTTTGTTGGTAGTCTAGCTCCGGCTTCTCGTAAAAGCTCAATTGTAATTTCTAATACTAATGCCTCCAAAATAGGTGGTAAGGGAACCCCTTGCCGTGAACTGATTAAGGTTGCCATAACTGCTCTGGGAACCATTTGATAATGATAAGTTAGAGCTGCAACATATAGTGGTGTAACTATAATGGAAAAGACAACTGAGAAAATACGCAAAATACGAAAGAACGTTGCGATAATCCAGTTCAAGTAATAGTCTTCAAACGAAACGAAAAATTCTAATAGCGTAGTGGGCCCGATCAAAGCATGTGGGGAACCATCCACTACCATAACCACTTTTCCTTGACTGAGAGAGCCAGCTGCCCTATCAGGTCTCTCTGTATCAAGAAAGATAGGAAAAGGGGAGGCTTGGTTATCCGAAATTAATTGTTCCACAAAGGAACTATCACTAATTTCATCAAATTCTAAGCTTTCAAGTCTTTGTTTGACAGTTTCAACATTTTCCATCTCAACGATGTCTTCCATATAAAGAATAGCAATTCTTGTTTTGGATAATTTACCTACAGTTAATTCCTCTACAATCAATTGTTTGACAGGAAGCCGCTTTCTAATTAAATTTAAATTTTGATCAAGGGATTCAATAAACGCTTCTTTTGGACCTATGACGCTAAATTCAATTTCTGGTGCACTTACTGAACGAGTAATTTCCTTTTGAGCAGCTATAAACGCATATTTCCCCTCATCTGTCTCCACCTGTAATAAAATATATCCGTTATATATCTTTTGATCGACCTTGGCCATATCTGTAGTAATTTCTACATCTGCTACAGGAAGAAGTTTTTTTATGTCTCCAATTGTTGCAAAATCTCCTTCTAATAAATCAGGTAATATGTCCTTTTGAATAATTTCTTCATCTACAACTGTGGAGACGAAAGTTAAAGAAAATTGCATCCCAGTTCGACTATTAATATATTTTGCTTCTGTTACATCTTTTGATTTAGGCTTGAGACTTTCCTTTTTAGGTTCAATATTTTGTAATTGCTGTTTCTTTTCTTTTCTCTTCTTAAAAAAATCCATATTTGATCCCCCGATTAAAGTGATCGTAAGATTAGATTTCATTTACTTTTGACATTTATCAGTATTGTTACCAAATTGCAGGGAACTATGTAAATCAATCAATGAACTAAATTATTCTTTGAAATAGCTTCTTTTATGACAAAAGAAAAAAAGCTGATTGTTGTCAGCTTTTTTCTTTTGTCATTTTTATTAGTGTTTGAATATCATTCGTTAATTTGTCATATGAAGGTTGATCTGATTGGATATTTGCTTTTATTTTATCGATTAAAGCTGGTGCTCCAGTATTTGTGATCGTTAAAATTTGTACATGCCCATTAAAAGCATCTGTCATCATTTTTTTTGCTTTATCTAAATTATCATCTGAGTAATTTTCTTTATTATTTATCCCTCGCTTTTTCCCAGTCCCTGATTCACCATGTGTCCCGCTAAGAACTTGATTTTGCATGTCGTCATATTGATTAGAAGTCGTTTCATGCTTTGCTCTTGCGAGGATAACGGTATCATCAAGTACAAAAACTTTCACACCTGGAATTCCGGCACCTGATAAACGTGATTCTAAATGGGAAGAAATGCCCCCATCATGTAACCCAGAGCTACCTATCAAGCTATATACATTAGACCCTAATCCATTTGTAATGTTTCCATTTTCATTAGTAGATAATTTTTTGGTGCGGTCAACACTAGGAATTTCATTCACATTTTGATTTAGTTTTGTAGATACATTTTCATTCCTATAGTTGTCATGATTGGTTGATACGTTTCTTGGCTGGTCCGTATTCGTAACCCCTTGTCGATTATTGGCACCTTGTTGACTTGTGCATGCGGCAAGTACAAGAAGTACACCAATCATAGGAACCATCCATTTGCTCCATGTTTGCTTCATTTTCTTAACCTCCTAGATCGATATTATTATTTCAAAAATTAGCGTTCCCAAAATTGTTTAATGTATGAGTAAAAAAAATTAGGTCATATTATAAAAAACACCATAATTACTTTTTTTGAACCTAAATGGTGAAAATTTCAGGAGGTGGAATCACGTGACAGATGAAAAAAACCAAGAAACTCCAGAATCACTCTCAAGACGTCGATTTATTAAAAACACCGGGTATGTTGTTGGTGGTGTCGCTGTTGGTGGGGTGGTTGGAAGTTTATTACCTTTTGGGAATAGAAAAAACGAAAAAGAAACGACTAAAAATAATCAAAAGGTAGCAGGAACTAACGCAGAAAACTTTAATCAGGCATTGATGTATTTTACACAAGAGCAATTCAATATTGTCAATGCAGCAACAGAAAGAATTTTTCCGGAGGATGATAATGGGCCAGGGGCAAAAGCTCTTGGGGTTGCTTTTTTTATTGATCACCAATTAGCTGGTGAATGGGGTTTCAATGGAAGGGAGTATATGCAGCCTCCTTTTTATCACGGAGAAAAAGTTCAGGGTTATCAAGGCAGATTAAAGCGGAGAGAAATATTTGATATCGCATTACAGGAAATACAGAATCATAGCATGGATAAATATAAGAAAAGGTTTGTTGAGCTCTCTGGTGATGAACAGGATGCTGTGTTGAAAGATTTTGAAGAGGATAAGGTGAAGATCACAACAATTTCACCGAGTGGATTCTTTAGTATGCTCAGAAGTGCAACTTTAGAAGGTGTATATAGTGATCCATTGTATGGTGGAAATATCAATATGAATGGATGGAAAATGAGGGATTATCCTGGGAATCAAATGGCGTATGCGGAAATTATTGAACAGGATTTCAAAAAGATTGCTCCTCAAAGTCTTCGAGACCATCTTTCTCACTAATGGAAAAGTAATTTTAAATGAATTTGCATATTAGGAACAGAGGTGAATAAAAATGGCAAAAAAATTGCCAAAAGTAGATGTAGTAGTAGTTGGAGTTGGCTGGGGAGGCGGCATTATCGCGTCCGAATTAACGAAGCAAGGCCTTAATGTGGTCGGATTAGAGAGAGGAAAAGAAAGAAAAACCGAAGATTATTTTATGGTTCATGATGAACTTCGTTATGCGCTACGTTATGAGCTATTCCAAGATCTCTCTAAAGAAACGACTACTTTTCGGGGGAATGAAAAAATACGGGCTCTTCCAATGAGACAATATGGTTCCTTTTTATTAGGAGATGGGTTAGGTGGTGCTGGTGTCCATTGGAATGGACAAACCTATCGTTTTTTACCATATGATTTTGAAATAAAAAGTAAAACCATTGAAAAATATGGTAAGAAGAAAATACCTAATGGAATGACACTTCAGGATTGGGGAATCACTTATGATGAATTGGAACCCTATTTTGATAAATTTGAGAAAATGGCGGGGATTTCTGGGGAGGAAAATCCATTAGCTGGTAAGCGATCGGATAAATATCCAACGCCACCTATGAAGGTTTCACCAGCAATGAAAATGTTTGCGGATGCAGCAAAAAATATGAAATTGCACCCATATAATTCCCCATCTGCAAATCTTTCAAAAGCCTATACGAACCCAGATGGGATTTCTAGAGCGGCTTGTCAATATTGTTCATACTGTGAACGATTTGGATGTGAGTATGGAGCAAAAGCAGACCCTGTTGTAACAGTCATCCCAGTTGCAAAAAAGACGGGTAAGTTTGAAATTAGAACCCATTCCCATGTAAGAAGAATCTTACATAGTGGGAATAAAGCAACAGGTGTGATGTATACAGATGTCACCACTGGTGAGGAAATCGAGCAGCCAGCAGACATTGTTGTTCTAACAAGTTATGTATTCAATAATATTCGTCTATTACTAATGTCTGGTATAGGTAAACCATATGATCCAAAAACAGGTACGGGAGTTATTGGAAAGAATTATTGCTACCAAGTGCTCAAGGGAAGTGCTGTAGGTTTTTATGATAATAAAAAGTTTAATACATTTGCCGGAGCGGGTTCTCTTGGAATGTGTTTAGATGATTATAATGGTGATAACTTTGACCATTCGAATTTAGACTTTTTACATGGTGCAAGAATAGCTTTGTTTCAAAATGGACAAAGACCGATTCAAAATAATGCTGTTCCTAGTGGCACTCCTTCCTGGGGAAAAGAATTTAAGGAAAAGTCTATAAAATATGCAAATTCCTATTTATCTGTTGGTGCAGAAGGTGCATCACTCCCGTTTCAGCATCATTATGTTGATTTAGATCCAACTTATAAGGATGCATTTGGAGATCCATTGCCACGGATTACATTTGATTTTGAGGATCAGGATCGAAATCTTGCTATCTTCATGGCTAAAAAATGTGCAGATATATTAAAAGAAATGGGTGCGGACCATATTGATTATACTAAGGAACTGGGCCCATTTGATAATACAACTTATCAATCTACTCATAATACTGGTGGAGTCATTATGGGAAGTGACCCTGGAACATCGGCTGTAAATAATTATTTGCAAATGTGGGATGTAGATAATTTATTTGTTGTAGGTGCCTCAGCATTTGCTCATAACTCAGGATACAATCCGACTGGTACGGTAGGGGCTTTATCCTATCGCGCAGCCGAGGGAATTTTGAAATATCATAAATCAGGTGGTTCACTCGCATAAACAAAAGGAGGATTGCTATGTTTTTATCTAATATCGGAATCCCAGGACTTATTATTATACTGGTGATCACATTAATTATTTTTGGACCAAAAAAATTACCTGAAATTGGTTCAGCATTTGGAAAAACGTTATCTGAATTTAAGAGAACAGCAAATACAATTATGAGTGATGAAGTCGTTGAGGAAAAAAATGTAAAAAGTGAAAACCAGGTAGAGAAATAAGCTCATTTAGACTCTAGATTGATAGAAGAGTAAAGAATCCTGGGAGGAAATAGGATTAAGCTAATCGTTGCTATACTATTTATAAGGGGTTTATCGATTCTAAGAGTTATTAATAAAGGAGATGGATTTCATTGTCAGAAGATCTCCAATCCAATGTAGAAAAAGATGAAGCTACGCTAGAGCATTTTACAGAATTACGTAAAATATTATTACAATCAGCATTGTTCTTTGCAGTTATGTTTATTGGATTTTTAGTTTTTATGCCAAAGGTATTGCCGTTATTATCCAATGGATATGATATCGTTTTGATGGGGCCGTTAGATGTCATTCGTTTTTACACGGGTGTTGCAGGAGCACTGGCTATAGGACTTACTGTTCCTTTTATGGGTTATCAAATATGGAGGTTTGTGAAGCCAGGACTTACACCAACTGAAAGTAGAATAACCTTGACCTATGTTCCAGCCATTTCAATTAGCTTTATAATGGGGATTTCTTTTGGTTATTTTATTGTCTTTCCCGTGTTATTTAAGTTCTTAATGAATTTAGGGCAACAATCCTTTCACGTTTTGATTACAGCAAGAGAATATTTTCTGTTTTTATTAACATCAACCCTTTCATTAGGAATCCTATTCGAATTGCCGATTGTGATGGTATTTTTGACATCAATTGGATTTTTAACTCCGACGAAGTTGAAACAAATACGCAAATTTGCGTATATTGTCCTTGCCATCATATCAGCACTAATTACGCCACCAGATTTTATTAGTCAAATTTTAGTGTTGACACCGCTAGTTGTTCTATATGAACTCGGCATTTATCTTTCTATCCTTTCCTTTAAGAAGAGGATGAGAAAAGAAGCCGTTCTGAATCCATAAGAAAAGAAGGGACTATCTAAAGATAGTCCCTTCTTAGTTTATTGTAAAAAGATTTTTTCTATATCGTCTAGCATAAGGTTTGCAGCAAGAACTCCACCTGCTGTATTCCAAATATCATCATTTACCTTATGCACATTTCCAGCTTTTGCAACTTTTAAATTTTTAAATAGTGGGTCATTAATCCAATCCTTTTCAAGGGTAGATGCTTCACCATCACCAGTTTCATAAGTGAAGTAGAATAGTATGTCTCCATCCATAGCTGGGATTCTTTCCTTTGTTAAATTTCTTTCCGCAAAGTCATCTTTATTTTGATCACCAGGACGATTAAATCCAAGTTCATCTAAAATTACGCCTGCAAATGTATCTTTATGATAAATTCGAACATCTCCAGTCATAAAACGAACAAGAGAAACGTTCATTTTTAATTTATCACCTAATTTCTCTTTTAAATCAGCAATTCTTTGATCATAGTTCTGTAATACTTCTTTTCCTTTTTCTTCTTTATTTAATGCTTTCGCATACAGCTCAAAGTTTTCTTTCCAATCACCACGTAATGTTTCTGCAAAAACAGTAGGAGCGATTTCTTTTAATTGGTTATAAATTTTTTCCTGACGCATTTTATTTCCAATAATGAGGTCTGGGTGTAGTTTAGCAATAGCTTCAACATTTACTTCGCTTTCAGTTCCGACAACTTCAGTATCTTTTAATTGATCACTAATATGCTTATACCAAGGGTCACCAGTCCATGATTTTACAGCTCCTACGGGAGTAACGCCCATTGCAAGAAGAGCCTCAGTTCCTTCATTAGTTAAAATAACCACTCTCTTAGGTGTCCCTTTAATTGTAGTTTTACCCATAGCATGTTCAACTGTGTAACTTGCTTCATTTCCTTTTTTACTCTCTTTGCTATTGTCAGTGCTATTATTTTCTTTATTTCCACAAGCTGCAAGAACAAATATAGCTATAATGGATAGAAGTGATACGATTAGTCGCATTTTTTTCATGCGTTGTTACCTCCTGATAGATATGTAGAATATTGAAAATCATTATCAATTACCTCTCCAATCATATAATTCTGTTAAAGTATTGTCAATATTTAAATGATAATGATTTTCAAAGTCATTGACTAAATGAGAAACTTTCACTACACTTAATTTAGAGAATATTTGAGAGGAATCTTTACAATGGTTCTTAAAAAGAATTGGCAAAAATTAAGTGCAACAATTGTATCTATTATTATTCTATTACTATTAATTGCAATGAGTATTGTTTTAGGATATACAGGTATCTCTATAAAAACAGCGATTCAATCATTTACAGATTATAATGGCTCCAATCAACATGTAATTATAACTACAGTACGTTTACCAAGAGCAATGATTGCTGCTGCAGTAGGAGCATGCTTAGCTATGGCAGGGGTCATCATGCAAACATTAACCAAAAATCCCCTTGCAGCACCTGAAATTTTAGGTACAAACGCAGGAGCGGGATTTGCTGTTGTGCTTGCGGTTACTTTATTCCACGTCTCTGGGCTACAAGCATTTGCTTGGATATCCTTTGCAGGTGCAGCTGTTGCAACAGCTGGAGTATATGTGATTAGCTCAGTTGGTCGTGAAGGACTAACGCCAATGAAACTAACATTAGCAGGTGCTGCTATTGCTGCCTTATTTTCATCCTTTACGCAAGGATTGCTTTCTATTAATGATGCAGCATTGGAACAGGTTCTTTTTTGGCTCGCTGGATCTGTGCAAGGTAGAAAGCTTGAAATTTTACAATCTATCCTACCATATATGATTGCTGGCTGGGTGATTGCATTGATTTTTGCGTCCAAAATGAATGTCCTTGCAATGGGAGAAGATGTTGCAAAAGGACTTGGATTAAAAACAGGACTTGTAAAAATAGTTTCTGGTATACTCGTTATCTTTTTAGCAGGTAGTGCGGTTGCTGTAGCAGGACCAATCGGTTTTATAGGAATAGTGGTTCCACATATATCTAGAAAGATTATTGGGATTGATCATAGATGGCTTTTACCTTTTTCTGGAATACTTGGCGGTATACTTTTACTTGCGGCAGATATTGCAGCAAGATATGTGATCATGCCTCAGGAAGTACCCGTTGGAGTGATGACTGCAATCATTGGAGTTCCATTTTTTATTTACATCGCTCGAAGGGGGTTTAATGGACGATGAGTCAGTATAAAAATCTTCGTCTTTTTAAAGGGAAAATCTCCTTTTTGGTTGACCTTCGTGCAGCATGGGTTATTTTTCTATTATTTATTGTGACATTAATTGCATTGATCGTTAGTACTGGGCTGGGGGATATGAATATTAACCCTCTTACAGTTGTAAAGACATTTTTCGGTGGGGGAACTAGTCTGGAACAACTAGTTGTTTTAAAATTCCGTTTGCCAAGAATTATCGTTTCTTTATTTGTAGGAATTGCTTTAGCAATGGCAGGTGGCATTTTACAAGGAATTATACGGAATCCGTTAGCATCACCAGATATTATTGGTATTACAGGTGGAGCAGGGGCAGCGGTAGTCTCCTTTTTAGCCATTTTTAGTAATAAAGATAATAGTCTAACGGTTAGTATTGGTTGGCTTCCGGTAGCAGCATTTTTAGGAGCAGCAATCGTGGCATTTTTGGTATATTTTTTAGCTTGGAAGGATGGAGTTTCTCCCATAAGATTAGTTTTAATTGGCATTGGTATTTCGGCTGTAATGAAAGCCATCACAACCTTACTAATGATACTAGGTCCAATTTATCGGGCAAGTGATGCTAATATATGGTTAACAGGAACGGTTAATGGTTCAAGTTGGGGGAATGTAAGTGTTATTGTTCCATGGGTCATTATCTTAACCATTGTCGCACTCATTTCGGCAAGAAAAATTAATATTCAGGAATTTGGTGATGAACTCGCTACTGGCGTAGGGAGTCATGTACAAAGACAGCGTTTTTTCCTTTTACTTTTAAGTACCGCTTTAGTAGGTGCAGCCGTTGCATTTGGTGGAGGTATTGGTTTTGTCGGGTTAATGGCGCCTCATATGGCGAGAAGACTTGTGGGGTCATCATTTGGCGCGTTATTGCCGGCTTCAGCTTTTCTTGGTGGCATCCTAGTAATGGTGGCGGACTTAATTGGACGGACTGTTTTTACTCCTCTTGAGGTTCCAGCAGGGGTATTTACTGCCGCAATTGGAGCACCTTATTTTATCTATTTACTATTTAGAACGAAGTCTTCTTAAAAGGAGTGGACATGATGCGTGAGACTATTCAAACAAAATCATTAACATTGGGCTATGGAGATTCGATTATTATTGATGAGCTTGACTTGAATATACCTAAAGGAGAAATAACTGTATTTATCGGTGGAAATGGGTGTGGTAAGTCAACTTTACTTCGCTCGATGGCACGACTCTTAAAGCCAGAAGCAGGTTCGGTTCTGTTGGCAGGTAAGGAAATTGCCAAACTTCCCACAAAGGAAGTAGCTAAAAATTTATCTATCCTCCCACAGACACCTGTTGCACCTGAAGGATTGACGGTCTTACAGCTTGTGAAGCAAGGGCGTTTTCCCTATCAGACGTGGCTAAAGCAATGGTCAGATGAAGATGAACAAATTGTTATGCGTGCTTTACAAGCAACGCGTATGATGGATTATAAAGATCGTCCTGTAGATGAATTATCTGGTGGCCAGCGACAAAGAGCATGGATTGCTATGACCCTAGCTCAAGATACGGATGTTATTTTACTTGATGAACCAACGACATACTTAGATATGACACATCAAATTGAAATCCTCGATCTATTATTCGAGTTGAATGAAAAGGAAAATAGAACGATTGTAATGGTTCTTCATGACTTAAATTTAGCCTGTCGCTATGCACATAATATAGTAGCGATTCGTGACAAAAAAGTTTATGCACAAGGTACACCTGAATCAGTGATCAGTTGTCAAATGGTTAGAGATGTTTTTGATATGAATTGCCAAGTAACTATGGATCCTCTTTTCGGAACACCACTTTGTATCCCTCATGGAAAAGGCAGATGCATCTTAAAAGGCGGGAAAATTGATGCAATCTAGGTCCATGACTGAGCTTTCGAAATATCGGTTATTAAATGAATTAAAACAACAGGATTTCATACTTGAATTAAAAGATTTTTTTAATAAAGAGCACTTACCAGATATTCTAGTAAGAATCGGTCAAAAATTAGGAGCTCCAACTAATAAAGTAACAGCTTCCATGATTGCCAAGCGGATGGCATTTTTCGGAGTGATTCATTTATATGCAATGAGTGTTTTAAATCAAAGATTTATTGTGAAAATCGATGATATAAAATTAGTTGGTCGTGCTGAGGACAGACTTTGGTTACCTGATTTTTATTTTGAGCATTATTTTGCTGAAGATGCCTTAAATGATCGTGTCAAGTGGAGGGAGGAAGTTATCCAGAATATTTTTTCTGGTTTCTTTCATCCTATGATTGAAGCATTAAGAAGAGAAACACGATTCTCTAAATTAGTCATGTGGGAAAATATTGCAATCTATATTTTTTGGTTATATGAAAGCCTTATGAAGGATAATGAATATAAGTGGATCCATCACCAATTAGAGGATGATTATCGCTTTATCGTTCATGAAGCGAGCCCTGAACTTTTTGGCCCGTACAAATATAATCCGCTAACACGTTTTGATAGTGAAAAAGTAATACGTGAGAATTTGGTTGAACCGGTACGGGTACGAAAAACTTGTTGTCTTGCTAATCTATTAGAAGAGAAAAATGGAAAGAGATGTTCCACTTGTCCAAATGGATGTAATATGCCGCCTTTTTAAATATTGATGAAAAGAAGTGAAGATCATGGATCAAGTTTTTCAAGATCAATTCGAAGCTTTAATTGAAAAGTACACAGAGCTCTTACTTGGTGAATCAAATGAGGAATTGATGGAGAAAGTAAAAATATGGGTGCTTTATACATATATATCAAAATCGATGCCAGCGCTCGCTAAGCACTGGAATACCCTATATCCAGAGAGTAAAGAGCAATTGAAACAACTCATTTATGAAATTAAACAGCTGAATGATGAGCATCGGGCAAAAGGAAGAGACAATCAATAGAGGAAGTTGGAAAAGGGGGAAAACCCCTTTTTCCAACTTCCTCTAATCATTTAGTGCCTCAATTAATAAATCAACAATATGAACAGCTCTCATTTTATCGGATAAACCTTCACGTTCAATTCCTAGCTTCATCTGCAATAAGCATCCTGGATTTGCTGTAACAATGGTAGTTGTATTCGTTTCTATCACATTTTTCATTTTGGAATCTAATATTTTCATAGACATTTCAGATTCAACAATATTGTAGATTCCTGCAGAACCACAACACCGATCAGCATCTTTCATCTCATAATATTGGACTCCATCTATTGATTGGAGTAATAGCCTTGGTGCTTCGGCTGTTTTCATTACATTTCGAAGATGACAGGAATCTTGATATGTGATGCATTGATTAGGAAGATGGAGAGAGACATGTTTATGGAAGTCCAGTTCAACTAATATTTGTGTTATATCCTTTAATTTTTCTTTAAAGGCTTTGGCGCGTGGATACCACTCAGGATCATTCATAAGCAAATGATCATAGTCAATAAGAAATGCTCCACACCCTCCTGCATTTGTAATGATATAATCAGCATTTGTATGCTCAAATGCTTCAATATTAAGTTTTGCCATTTCAATCGCTTTTGCCTTCTCCCCGCTATGTCCATGCAGCGCCCCACAGCATCCTTGTGTTTTCGGGATAACTATCTCACAGCCGGCTTTTTGCAATAATTTTAGTGTTCCATTATTTGTTTCTAAAAACATTGTATCCATTAAACAACCAGCAAAAAATGCGACTCTTTTCAAACGTTTTTGTTCAGCGGGTAAAAATTCAGGACGGTTATTCATCTCTTTTCTTTTCGGAACCTTTGGTAATACTTTTTCCATTGTCGCTAAACTCTCAGGGAAAAGCTTCATAAAGCCAATCTTTCTAGTAACTTTTTGAAGACCTGATCGTTGGTAAATTCCAAGTAAACTTGTGACGGTCCGCATTCTATTTTGATGGGGAAAAAGTCCTTCGAAAACAGCATTTCTAACCGTTTTAACAGAAGCTTTTTGTTTTTTATTTTGTTGAATAATATCCCTTGCTTCTTCCAATAAGTGTCCGTATTTTACTCCTGATGGACAAACGGGCTCACAGGCTCTACAACCTAGACAAAGGCTTAATGAACGCTCAACATCTTCATCTGGCTCAAGAAGACCATCTTTTACAGCTTTCATTAGAGCGATTCTCCCACGAGGTGATTGGAGTTCTTGAAAGCCTGACTCAATATAAGTGGGACAGGATGGGAGACAAAATCCACATCTCATACAGTTTAAAAGCTCATCCTCATCCATTCGATCCATAAAGCCTTGTTGTATAATTTTTCGCTCAGTTACTGATTTCATGTTGATATCACCACACGTTTCCGACTGTCTTTAGCAAAAACTTTTCCCGGGTTCAAAATGTTTAAAGGATCGAAGCCAGTCTTTATTGCCTTCATGGCTGAAATTCCTTCTTTTCCAAGTTTCCATTCTAAGTATGGTGCTTTCATTACACCAACTCCATGTTCGCCTGTTATAGTACCACCTAAATCAATGGCCTTTTCAAATATTTCAGCAAAGGCTTGTTCTACACGTTCTATTTCTTCTGTATTTCTTACATCTGTTAGACAAGTAGGATGAAGATTTCCATCTCCAGCATGTCCGAAAGTACAAATATTTAGCTGATACTTTTCAGCTATTTCATTAATGGAGCGAACCATCTTGGCAATTTCTGAACGTGGAACAGTAGCATCCTCAAGTATGGTTGTGGGTTTTAATCTTGCCAAAGCAGAAAGTGCAACTCTTCGTGCTGTTCTTAATGCATCTGCTTCTTCCTCTGATTTTGCTATCTCAACAGATTCTGCGTTCTCTTCTAAGCAAAGTGTTGCAATCTTTTCCATATCCTTATCGACAACATCCTTACTCCCATCTTGTTCAATGAGAAGAACTGCCTTTACATTCGTTGGTAATCCGATGTTAGCAAAATCCTCTACAGCTATTAATGTTGGCTGGTCCAAAAACTCAAGAGTAGTAGGAATGATTCTATTAGCGATAATTTTCGATACGGAGCGTGCTGCCGCTTCTATGTCTTGGAATAAAGCAAGCATTGTTTTTTTTGTTTCAGGCATGGGAATTAACTTTAAAGTAGCTTCAGTTATAATCCCAAGGGTACCTTCAGAGCCAACAAACAGTCTAGTTAAATCGTAACCCGCTACATCTTTAGCTAGTTTGCCACCCGTTCTGATGATATCTCCATTAGGAAGTACAACTTCCAATGCAAGGACATAGTCTCTCGTAACTCCGTATTTTAAACCACGTAACCCACCAGAGTTTTCATTTATATTCCCTCCAATGGTTGATATTTTCATACTACTAGGGTCTGGAGGATAGAATAAGCCTTTTGCTTCGACTGCATGAATCATATCAAGGGTAATGATTCCAGGTTGAACAGTAATGGTTAAATTTTCTTCATCAATGTCAATAATTTGATTCATGTGTTTAAATAAGAGAACAAGTCCGCCTTCTGTAGGACAAGTACCTGCACAAAGATTTGTACCAGAGCCTCTAGGAACGATAGGAATTTTGAACTCGCTACAAAGCTTTACAATCTCGGCTATTTCCTGTTTATTTCTAGGTGAAACGATAATGTCTGGAAGGGATTGAAATTGTGGTGTAGCATCATAGGAATATACTAATCTTCCAGCCTTAGAGTCATCCACATTTTCAATACCAACTATTGAAATTAGACGATCTTTAACGATTTGTGAAATCATGAATATCCTCCATTTTCATGTAAATTCTCTTTATATTTCCTAAATAAAGTATAAAAAAAAGCGAGTATTCCTCGCTATGTATTTTTCACTAAATAAAATAGAAGAAAAATAGATTTACTTTGTATAATGATCCAAAATATATAACCCTAAATAAAGAGTAAATTGGTCTTTTGTTTTTTTGGGATTTAATGATGTATGATCCTCAATTTTTTTAATACGATAATGAAGGGTGTTAATATGTATATGTAATGCTTCTGCAGTTTTTTTAATTGAGAAATTACGTTCAAATAATACACGTAAAGTTTGTAAAAGCTCTTCATCTTCAAGTAGGGGAGAGATGGTACGTTGAATGAATTCCTTTTTTGTATCCAATCGTAAATCCTCCATAATCATTTCTAATGTGAGATGGTCATCAAACATTATCCAATTATGTCCAGTGATAGCATGAAGTGCACGTTCTGCTTTTAAAAATGACTTCTTTAGTTCAGTTGGTTGAACAATCGTTCCAACACCGAATTGTAAGCTGAGATGATTTGATGTCTCTATTTCGTTTTTCCATCTATATAATTTATTTTTAAGTGAATAATGGTCCAGAGGAGGATCCGCTTCTAATAGCAATAATAAGCGGTCATTTCCCCAATTGATGCATAAGTCATTCCGATTTCTCTCTGATCTCCACTTCATTGATAAATCAAAAAGTTGTTGATCTTCACGAATCACTTTTATGAGAATGAGGAGTCTTGGGACAGATAAGTTTATATTTAAGAGTTCAGCTCGATTATAAAATGCTAAGTCCCACTCTCTTAGCTCTAACCAATCAAAGATAAACGCTTCAAGTGTACGAGTTTGACGTGTCATTTCCTCTTTGTAGAAGTTTTCCTGAATCAGAAGTTCGGTCATTTTTTTTAATAATTCTGCATAGGGTAACACCTTTATCGGTTCACCAGTAATGCCGATTACCCCAACGACTTGCTTTCCGAAGCAAATTGGTAAATTAATACCCGCCTTAACTCCTTCTAGGAGGGATTCATCCTCTTTTTTTATAATGAGTTTTTCATTTTTTTTACTCGTGATTAAGGCGCCTTCATGAAAGGTTCCTATTCTTTCATTATTTGTACTTGCAATGATAGTTCCTGAGGTATTCATCACTACAATTTCTTCATTTAATAATTTCCGGACTTCATTTACAATCTTTTTTGCGAAATTTACTTGTAACATTGATGTCCCCCTTAAAAACACTACTCTTATTTAAGGATAAATGATTTCTAGGGTTTCATAAAGAATGAAAAGCAGCATAAAATATGCTGCTTTAAAATTATTGCACTTGATTCCCATAAGGGAATTGACTTGAATAGCCTTGGTGCTGTTGAAAGGATTGCTGAACCTTTTGTTGCTCGGCAGCTTCGAGCTTGTACCAGCCATTTTGAAACATCAGATTATATAATTCTCGCTGCTCATTTTGAGTCTCAGTAAAAATGCTTAATAAATCCTTGTATAGTCCTTCATGACTTGCCTCATTCATGGCAGTATTATAGGATGCAGTCATATATTTCTCCATAGCTAATAAATCATTCACAAGGTCGCGGTCATTCATTTTTTCATTATTAGGTACAGTTGTCTGTGGATTTTGGATTTTTTGCTGATTTTGCAATCTTAATCCTCCTTATATCATTTGCTGATTTTGTTGATTTGGTTGTGTTTGTAAATGTTCTTGTAAATGATGAAGAATTTTCTCGTAATGACGCTGATGCATCTGGCCACATTTCTCCAATGTTGCTTTTATCGATGAATCTTGACAATGCATCGCTGTAAAATGCGCCTTCTTCATCGCAAGTAAATTCCAGGAAAGCATATCATTAATATAGGATAGATCTTTCGTTGATAATATTGCTGGTGGCTGTTGCATAGTTCCTTGCTGCTGTTGTTGTTGATTAAAGCCTTGCTGTTGCAATTGTCAAACCCCCATTTTAAATGAAATTATTGTTTTTTATATTGATTATTTTGGCTATTTACTTTTCCTCCACCATCTGCTTCAACCGTAGGACCTGCATCGCCTTTTACACTAGCAGCACTGACACCAGCTTTAGAAGGATTTTTCTTGTGCTTCGGCATTTTTTCACCTCCATTGCTATGTGTAGATTTACCTAATTAGCTATTTTTTATCCAATTAGCGGATGTTCAATGAAAAGGGATCTTTTCTTAAACAATGTTGCTATTTAAGTAAAGTTTTAACTAATCCATCCATATCAGCTGAAGATTGCTACAACTTTCATTTGCAATCACCATAAGAATTGTTAGAATCCTTTTTTATCCGGAAATTTGGCTTTTACAGAAGCAACATACTATACGAAAACCCTCATGTATAAAAATAATTTAGAAAATTTGTCATTTTTAGAGATTAATAATTGATAGTTTCTGTAAAATCGTATATATTATAAGTAGTAAACTCATTCATGGGATTTTTTTTAACAGCAAAATGAATGAGTATTCATTCAAAAATGTTAATAAGAAGGCATTGAAGGAGGAAATAGCATTGAGTTACAGCATTAAAAAAGCGGCTGTTATCGGTTCTGGTGTAATGGGATCAGGAATTGCTGCACATTTAGCGAATATTGGGATTCCAACTTTGCTATTGGATATCGTGCCCAAAGAACTTTCAGATGAAGAGAAATTAAAGGGATTATCACTAGAGGATAAAATTGTTAGAAATCGACTGAGTGAACTTGCCTTGAAAAAATTACTTAAACAAAAGCCTGCACCGTTAACATCAAAGGATAATCTTGCCCTTATAGAAGCAGGGAATTTAGAAGATGATCTATCCAAGTTAGCGGAAGTAGATTGGATTATTGAAGTGGTTGTAGAAAAGCTTCAAGTAAAAAAACAAGTGTTTGAACAAATTGATCAATATCGGAAACAAGGAAGTATTGTCAGTTCAAATACTTCAGGAATTTCTGTTGAAGCGATGGCAGAAGATCGTTCCGAGGATTTTAAAAAGCATTTCTTAGGCACTCATTTTTTTAATCCACCTAGATATTTAAAGCTTCTTGAAGTCATTCCTACTCAGCATACTAATCCAGCAGTAGTCCAATTTATGAAGGTTTTTGGTGAGGATGTGCTAGGTAAAGGGGTAGTTCTAGCGAAAGATACACCAAACTTTATCGGTAATCGTATTGGAACATATGGACTTCTTGTGACAGTTCAAGAAATGTTAAAAGGTGGATATAGTGTTGGGGAAGTTGATTCTGTTACAGGTCCATTAATTGGGCGTCCAAAAAGTGCAACATTTAGAACATTAGATGTTGTTGGCTTAGATACCTTTATTCACGTAGCGAATAATGTATATGATCAGGTAGATGGTAAAGAAAAAGAAGTATTTACAGTCCCGGCATTTATGAAAAAAATGTTCGAAAATGGTTGGTTAGGTAGTAAGAGCGGTCAAGGTTTTTATTTGAAAAAAGGAAAAGAGATTTTAGAACTCGATCCTCATACGCTCGAGTATGGCGAAAGAAAAAAATTAAAATCAGCTTCCTTAGAAATGGTTAAGCAAGTAAAAGGTACATCGGCTAAAATGAAAGCGCTTGTCTATGCGGAAGATAAGGTCGGAAAGTTATTATGGAATATCTTTGCACCGGTTCTTGTCTATTCAGCAGAGTTAATGAACGTGATTGCTGACGATATTGTGTCTATCGATAATGCAATGAAATGGGGTTTCGGTTGGAAGCAGGGTCCATTTGAAGTGTGGGATGCCATAGGTGTGGAACAATCAGTAAATAAAATGAAAGAACAAGGTTTAGCTGTTCCTACATGGATAGAAGAAATGTTAGCAAAAGGAATCACTTCTTTCTACAAGGAAGAAAGTGATGGAATGTATTTCTATGATTCTAGTGATTACAAAAAAATAGAACAGAATCCTAAAGTGATAAATTTAAAACAACTAAAAAATCAAGGGAAATTAATTAAGAAAAATACAGGTGCAAGCTTAATTGACATTGGTGATGGTGTTGCATTATTAGAATTTCACTCTCCTAATAATGCTATCGGTTTAGATATTTTGCAAATGATTAACTACTCTGTTGATGAAGTCGCCAAAAATTATAAGGGTCTTGTCATCGGAAACCAAGGGAAGAACTTTTGTGTAGGAGCCAATCTTGCTCTTATGTTAATGGAGGCACAGGATGATAATATCTATGAATTAGATATGGTCGTGCGACAATTCCAAAATGCGATGATGAAAATCAAATATAGTCCAAGGCCTGTAGTCACTGCACCTTTTGCTATGACACTTGGTGGTGGTTCAGAGGTTTGCCTGCCTTCTGCACATATTCAAGCTACTATGGAAACCTATATGGGTCTCGTTGAGGTAGGTGTTGGTCTACTTCCTGGTGGTGGAGGTAATAAGGAGTTATATATTAAGCATCTAAAAAATATGCCAAATGGAGTGGACTTTGATTTACAAAAAGTGGCTAATAAAGTATTTGAAACAATTGCTATGGCAAAAGTATCTACGTCTGCGGAAGAAGCAAGAGAAAATAATTTCTTGAACAATGCAGATGGTATTAGTGTGAATGCAGATCATCAATTATATGATGCAAAGCAAGCGGTTCTGTCTCTCTATTCACAAGGCTATAAGCCACCAATTCGCCAAAAGGTACCTGTCGTTGGAGAACCAGGATATGCCACTTTATTGTTAGGTGCCCAAGGCATGTATTTATCAGGTTATATTTCAGAACATGATATGAAAATAGCGAAGAAAATAGCTTTTGTAATCTCAGGTGGGAAGGTTCCTTATGGTACTAAAGTTGATGAACAATACTTATTAGATCTTGAAAGGGAAGCCTTCTTAAGCCTTATTCAAGAACCAAAAACACAGCAACGTATGCAGCATATGCTTGTAAAGGGAAAACCATTAAGAAATTAATAAACTAACGAATGAATAAGATAATCAGAGCAAAGGAAATGAGGGATTACACATGCGAGAAGCGGTCATCGTTGCTGGTGCAAGAACACCAGTCGGTAAGGCAGGTAAAGGCACACTTGCCACTGTAAGACCAGATGATTTAGGTGCATTAGTTGTGAAAGAAACATTAAAGCGTGCCGGAAACTACGAAGGAAATATCGATGATTTGATTATTGGCTGTGCAATGCCAGAAGCAGAACAAGGATTAAATATGGCAAGAAATATAGGTGCACTCGCTGGACTACCGAATACAGTACCAGCAGTGACTATAAACCGTTATTGCTCATCAGGACTTCAAGCTATTGCATATGGAGCGGAACGAATTATGCTTGGTTCTTCCGATACAGTTCTTGCAGGGGGAGCAGAATCTATGAGTCTTGTACCTATGATGGGGCATGTAGTTCGTCCGAATGCCACTTTAGCAGAAACAGCTCCTGAATATTATATGGGAATGGGACATACGGCTGAGCAAGTTGCGCAGAAATTTGACGTTTCCCGTGAGGATCAAGATGCATTCGCTGTTAGAAGTCATCAAAGAGCAGCAAAAGCAATAGCGGAAGGTAAATTTATCGATGAAATTGTTCCTGTTAATGTTACATTACGTTCAGTTGGAGCAGATCATAAGTTAATTGAGAAAAACATTGTATTTAAACAAGATGAAGGTGTTCGTCCCGATTCAACGGTAGAGGTGCTTGGTAAATTAAGACCAGCGTTCTCGATTAAAGGATCTGTTACTGCGGGAAATTCTTCACAAACAAGTGATGGCGCTGCCGCTGTATTATTAATGGATCGTGAAAAGGCGGTATCACATGGACTAGAACCAATGGCCAAATTTCGCTCATTCGCCGTAGCTGGTGTTCCTCCTGAAATTATGGGAATTGGTCCTGTTGAAGCGATTCCTAAAGCCTTGAAAATTGCTGGCTTGGAATTATCAGATATTGGATTATTTGAATTAAATGAGGCTTTTGCTTCCCAATCCATTCAAGTGATTCGCAAACTAGGCTTAGATGAGGAGATTGTCAATGTGAACGGAGGAGCCATTGCTCTTGGTCATCCTCTTGGCTGCACAGGAACAAAATTAACGCTATCTCTCATTCATGAAATGAAACGAAGAAAGGTTCAATTTGGTGTTGTAACGATGTGTATTGGTGGCGGTATGGGGGCTGCTGGTGTATTTGAATTAATATAAAAAAGTGTTTTTTATTAATATCTTAATTTTTACTTGTTAGTTTCGTAGGCTAATGTTGAATAGAAAAATTGTATGTAAAAGATTTGAATAGATGATTAGGAGGAATCGATAATGACAAATCAAACAGATAAATTGATTAAAGGTGGAAGCTTTTTAATTGAAGATATTTCCTATGAGCAAATGTTTACTCCTGAGGATTATACAGACGAACAAAAAATGATTGCTAAAACAACAGAAGACTATATTAATAATGAAGTTGTTCCTCAAGTGGAGTATCTTGAAAAGCATGAATTTGATCGTTCCGTTAAACTATTGAAAAAAGCTGGTGAACTAGGTTTACTAGGCGCCGATGTTCCAGAAGAATATGGTGGCTTAGAATTAGATAAAGTAAGTTCTGCACTTATTTCTGAAAAAATGGCTAAAGTTGGTGGATTCTCTATCTCTCATGGTGCCCATGTAGGAATTGGTTCCTTACCAATTGTTTTGTTTGGTAATGAAGAGCAAAAGCAAAAATATTTACCACTACTTGCGACAGGTGAAAAGCTAGCTGCATATGCATTAACAGAGCCGAGCTCAGGATCGGATGCATTAGGTGCGAAAACAACGGCTAAATTAAATGAGGCTGGAACACATTACATTTTAAATGGTGAAAAACAATGGATTACAAATGCAGGGTTTGCCGATGTGTTTGTTGTTTATGCGAAGATTGATGGCGATAAATTTTCCGCATTTATTGTTGAACGTGATTATCCAGGTGTGTCTACTGGGGCAGAAGAAAAGAAGATGGGAATTAAGAGTTCCTCAACACGTACGTTAATTTTAGAGGATGCTGAAGTTCCTGTGGAGAATCTGCTTGGTGAAGTGGGAAAAGGTCATAAAATTGCTTTCAATATTTTAAATATTGGACGTTATAAATTAGGTGTGGGTACAGTTGGCGGATCAAAAAGTGCGTTTGAAATTACAGCAAAATATGCTAATCAAAGAAAACAATTCAAAACACCAATTTCTTCATTTAATTTAACGAAAGAAAAGCTTGCAACAATGGCAGCAAAAATTTACGCAGCTGAAAGTTCAGTTTATCGTACGGTTGGTCTCTTTGATGAAAGAATGAGCCATATTGATGTGAAGGATGGTCATGAAATTGCTAATTCGATTGCTGAATATGCAATTGAATGTTCATTAAATAAAGTATTTGGTTCAGAAGTTCTAGATTATGTTGTTGATGAAGGTGTTCAAATACATGGTGGATATGGATTTATGGATGAGTACGAAATTTCTCGAGCCTATCGTGACTCACGTATCAATCGTATCTTTGAAGGAACGAATGAAATCAATCGCTTAATCGTCCCTGGAACTTTGATGAAAAAAGCAATGAAGGGTGAACTTCCACTTCTTCAAAAAGTTCAAAGCTTACAAGAAGAGCTTATGATGATGATGCCTGAGGAAATTGGTGATGGACCTGTTGATCAGGAAAAATATTTAACACGTAGTGCGAAAAAAGTAGCCTTAATGGTAGCTGGTTTAGGAGCACAGAAATATGGAACAAAACTTGAACATGAACAAGAAGTCCTTGTAAATGTAGCAGATATCGTTTCATTAGCATATGCAATGGAATCAGCTGTCCTTCGTACAGAAAAAGCAATCGCAAAAGAAGGTGTAGAAAAGAGTGCACAAAAAGTCCTTTACACGCAAATTTTCTGCCAAGAAGCAATCAATGAAATTGAGCAATTGGCTAAGGAATCCATTGTAGCGATTGAAACGGGTGATACTTTACGAATGATGTTATCAGCTCTTCGAAAATTAATTCGACACACACCGATCAATGTCATTGCGAAAAAGCGTGAAGCTTCAGTAAAACTAATTGAAGCAGAAAAATATGTATTATAAAGTTTCTTTTCTCAACCTTTATTGCTAATTACGAAAAGTTTTAATTATTCATATCGGTTGAAGTGCGCTAGAAAAGTGCTACAAACCCATAAGAACCATTGAATTCTTAATTGGGTGTAAAAGAAAGCAGTTGGTTTCTTACAAAAGCAACAAACTATAGGAAAACAGCCTTTATAAAAAATAATGTTAATGTCCTTGATGATATCTACATCAAGGGCATTTCTTATGTTTATATTTTAAAGTAAGGCTCTTTTCTAGAACATTGTTGCTATTTAAGTAAAGTTTAACAAATAACTATCAGCTGAAGACCGCTACACCTTTCATTTCACTGAAGAGCTACAAACTTTATAAGAATCGCTGAATCTTTTTATTGGGTGTAAAAGACGGCAGTTAGGCTAATACAAAAGCAACAAACTATAGGAAAACAGACTAAGGTAATAACTATTTATTAGCTTTGTAATAACGCTTATCCATCAGAAAAATTTTGAAAGTGGTAAGAGGAAAATAATCTTTGAATTTGTAAGATTGAACAGGTAAAATAGATATAGTGTTAAAATAGCTAATAATCCCATAATTTAAGGTGGTGATTAAGAAATGACATTAACATTTTATTGGTACCCTAAATGTGGGACATGTCGCAAAGCAAAGAAATGGTTAGAGGAACATCAAATCTCCTTTAACGAAGTACATATTGTAGATAATCCTCCTTCTCGTGAGGAATTAGAAAAGCTTTACAAAAAAAGCGACTTAGAGTTAAAGAAATTTTTTAATACGAGTGGTCAAAAATATCGTGAACTAGGGCTAAAAGATCGCATCCCAACGGCTAGTGAAGACGAACTATTGGATCTGCTCGCATCAGATGGGATGTTAATTAAACGTCCTCTATTAACTGATGGAGATAAAGTAACCGTTGGATTTAAAGAAGAAATGTATAAGAATACATGGGCTTAAGCTAGTATTCTTGCTAACAAAAGTGTTTTATGTAAATATTAATTTGATAAATCTTTGGAGGGATCTTTGAATGAGTTTACCTAAAGAATTACGTTATTCTGAAGAACATGAGTGGGTAAAGAAAGAGGGAGAAAGCCTACGTATCGGTATCACAGATTTCGCACAATCTGAATTAGGTGATATTGTATTTGTTGAACTTCCTGAAGTTGGAGATGAAGTAACAGCGAATGAACCATTTGGTAGTGTTGAGTCAGTTAAGACAGTTTCTGAATTATATGCACCTGTAAGTGGTAAAGTAGTTGCTGTGAATGAAGAATTAAGCGATAGTCCAGAATTTGTTAATGAATCACCATATGAAAAAGCATGGATGATTGTTGTTGAACCATCTAATATTGGTGAATTAGATGATCTTATGACTGCTGAAGCATATGAAGAAATGATTAACGAAGACTAATAAATAGATAAAAAACTAGGGTTGTTTCCGAGTAACTTGGGACAACCTCATTTTTTTATTTATACCTTTATCAATCTTAATTTTTTCTTGAAAAATTATAGCCAAGTATTATAAAGGCTATATTATAAATATAGAAATTCACAAGAGGACGATCATAATGAAAGAATGGACAAAGGAAGAGATTACAGAAAATACAAGGAAGATCAAGCAACTAGCATTATACTTTTATACACCTTTATGCGGGACATGTCAGGTAGCGGGGAGAATGCTCGATATTGTGGAAAATTTAGTACCACAGTTTGAATTTAGAAAAGCTGATTTAAATTATATGCCAGAAATGGCTGAGAAGTATTCAATTGAGAGTGTCCCCTGTTTATTAGTATTTCAAGAGGGAATTTGTTTGGAAAAAATATATGCTTTTCAATCGGTTACTCATTTGTATGAGCTTTTAAAACAAATAAATAAAGATGATTAAAACATTTCTGAATAGACCATTTACTTTTTCTCCTCACGCGATTATGATTATTTAGGGTATCGAAATAATCGGGTGGGGGATTTTTTTTATGAAATGGGCAAATAGGTGGAAACAGCAATGGGGAGGTTATAACTCGAATATAAGAAATGCCATTTATGGAAACGTTTTTACGCAAATTGGTTTGGGTGTTTTTATGGTCATTTACAACTTCTATATTCGTGAACTCGGTTTCCCAGATCAGATGAATGGGCAGGTCATCTCAATGACATCCCTGGCAACAGCCATTATTCTGATTCCAGCAGGAATATTAAGTGATAGACTGGGAAGGAAAAGAGTTATAATATATGGATTAATTTTTACAGGAGTTACATTATTTCTTCGAAGTATTATTGAGCCAAGAACACTTCTCCTTATGGCAGCTTTTTTAACTGGTTTAACCCAAGCATTTATACAAGTTTCATCCGTTCCTTTATTGGCTGAAAACTCTACAGCTGAACAACGTGTCAAACTGTTTTCACTACATTTTGGATTGATGACAGCTGCTAATGTGATTGGAAATATATTTGGGGGAGTACTTTCTGACTTACTTGAATGGATCTATAGTCCGATTATTAGTATTCGGATTACTTTAATAATTGGCGCAGTTATATTTTTGATCGGAATATTGCCAATAATGAGACTGAAGGAAATGAAAACAGATGTAAACAACGATAAAAATAATAATAAGCGCTTCATTTCATTCAAAGAACAAAAGGAAAGTCTTAAATTAATCATCTTTTTTGCCATTGCACAATTATTAATCGGTTTTGGTGCAGGACTTGTAATCCCTTATTTAAATTTATACTTTGCTGATCGATTTAATGCTTCAAATACAACGATTGGATTTATTATTTCGATGGGGCAGGCAGCAACCGCCATCGCTATGTTTATTGGTCCATTTGTAGTAAGTAAAGTAGGGGAGGTTAAGGCAGTTGTCTTTTTGCAATTGGCTTCTCTCCCATTTTTATTATTAACGGGATTTACTCATAGTTTATTACTTGCAGCAATTGGGTTTTTATTCAGGCAGGCTTTAATGAATGCAGGAAATCCAATTCAAATGTCATTAATGATGTCTAAAGTTGATAATTCAGTGAAGGGTCTTGCAAACTCTGTCAATCAAATGGTATTTAATTTAGGATGGGCGTTGATGGGGCCAGTTTCAATGGGAATTGTTTCACGAAATGGTTCTTATAATGGCTACGCCATTGTTTTTTCAATCACATGTTTTTTATATTTAGTGGGGTCGATCTACTTTTTTATTGTCTTTAAATCTTTTGGAAGCAAAAAAGATCATCCTCCTATTTCAAAAGTAGTATAAATACTTATGACAAATTTCTTGGGAAATAAATAGATAATGATTTTATTCGACAAGAATTTTTTATGTATTTTATATCTTGAAAAAATTGTAGAACGATAGATAGAGGATTTTCTATTCAAAAAATGAATAAGTGTATAAAAGATAAACGAGAAATGGGTGATCTTTGTGGATTCATTTTTTGAAAGACTGATTCAAGAGTTGGATAATCGAAAACATTTGAATGCCTTATTTCCAAACCGTCCTATTATGATAAAATTTGTTTGCGATAAAGAGGAATGGGGATTGTATATTTCTAAAAATAGCTGTTCTATAATGAAAAAAGATATAGGCGAATCGAATTTAGAAATACATGCCTCCAAACCAATACTATGTCATCTTTTAAATGGTCATATTCGCTTAAGTCAATTAGTGAAAAATAACGAACTTACATTATATGGCTCCTATCGCTTATCACTTTTACTTGAATCGATTTTATGGCTAAGTAAAGACTATCAGATTGCATGAATGGAGAACTATATTTCTTGTGATTTTTTGTTGACAGTCATTAACCATCATGATAGAATGACTTTTGTACTAAATTAAGTCTTTGATATTGAAAGTTTAATAACGGGATTTTTTGTTTGAAAGATTAACAATTACATATATATGTGCTCTTATCAAGAGAGGTGGAGGGATGTGCCCTATGAAGCCCGGCAACCGTCAGATATCTGAAATGGTGCCAATTCACACAAAGTTTTTAACTTTGGAAGATGAGAGGAAGGTTTCATAATTATTCATGCCTTTCTGTCATTTTGCAGAAAGGCATTTTATTTTGCCCAGATTATTGGAATACTAGGCGTCATATACAAGTGAGGTGGACAGCATGATAACCGTTCAAAAAGTAAAAAAAATATTTTCTACAAAAAATGGAGAAGTTACAGCAGTTAATGACATTAACATTGATATAAATAAAGGTGAAATTTTTGGTGTTATTGGCTATTCAGGTGCCGGGAAAAGTACGTTAATCCGTATGTTAAATGGTCTAGAAATTCCAACCTCGGGTAAGATTCATGTAGCTGGGAAGGAAATTTCAAGTATAAAGGGTGCAGAGCTAAGAAAAGCAAGACAAGGCATTGGAATGATATTTCAGCATTTTAATCTTCTTTGGTCACGTACTGTTAGGGAAAATATTTCTTTTCCTCTTGAAATCGCGGGTGTATCAAAACAGCAGCGTAGAAAAAAAGTAGACGAATTAATTAAGCTTGTTGGATTAGATGGAAGGGAAGAAGCATACCCTTCACAGCTTAGTGGTGGACAAAAGCAACGTGTAGGTATTGCCCGTGCTTTAGCAAATGACCCTCAAGTACTTTTATGTGATGAGGCGACTTCTGCATTGGACCCACAGACTACAGATTCTATTTTGGATCTATTAGTGGATATTAATAAAAGACTTGGATTAACGATTGTGCTAATTACCCATGAAATGCATGTGATTAGGAAAATTTGCCATCGAGTTGCTGTTATGGAAAATGGTCAGGTTGTTGAGATGGGAAGCGTACTTGATGTGTTTAGAAAACCTCAAGAGAAAATAACAAAACGTTTCGTTAGACAACTCACAGAACCTGAAGATACCCATGAAACAGTACAACAACTATTAAATATGTATTCAAGTGGACGATTAGTGAAGATTACTTTTATTGGAGGTTCTGCTGAACAACCGATTATAACTGATCTTATTAGGAATTATTCTCTTTCTGTAAATATTATTCAGGGCAACATCTCACAAACACAGAATGGATCATATGGGACATTGTTCATTCATGTAGATGGTGAGGAAGAAGAAATAAATAAGGGATTAACTTATTTACAAAAACAACAGGAGATTGAGCTAGAGGTGATGAAGGCAGATGCTTGAGAAATACTTTCCAAACGTAGATTGGGTTTCTATGTGGGATGCCACTAAAGAAACTATATATATGTCATTCTGGTCCGTGATTGCAACATTTGTAATCGGAATATTATTAGGTTTGTTATTGTTTTTTACAGCGAAAGGAAGTTTATGGGAAAACCGTGCAATAAACACAATTATCTCAGCAATTGTTAATGTTTTTCGTTCGATTCCTTTCATTATATTAATTGTTCTTTTAATTCCATTTACTAAAACAATTGTCGGTTCCATAATTGGGCCAGAAGCAGCTTTACCTGCATTGATTATAGGTGCGGCACCTTTTTATGCAAGATTAGTGGAGATTGGTCTAAGAGAAGTCGATAAAGGCGTTATTGAAGCAGCGAGGGCTATGGGTGCCAAGATGAGTACCATTATATTTAAAGTATTATTACCAGAATCAATGCCGGCCATTGTTTCAGGTATAACTGTTACATCCATTGCTATTGTAGGGTATACCGCAATGGCAGGTGCAATTGGTGCCGGCGGATTAGGAAATCTAGCCTATTTAGATGGTTTCCAAAGAAATCGTACAGATGTTACTTTTGTAGCTACAATTATAATTTTAATTATCGTTTTCATCATCCAGATGATTGGAGATTTAATTACAAGAAAAATAGATAAGCGATAACTTCATATTAAAGAGGAGGAAATACAAATGAAAAAATGGTTAGGTATACTTTTTGCAGCATTGCTTGTGTTTGGATTAGCGGCCTGTGGTTCTTCAGATGAAAAATCAAAAGGCGATGGTAAAGAAACAACTTTAGTAGTAGGAGCTTCAAATACTCCGCATGCAGTGATTTTGGAACAAGCAAAGCCTATTTTGAAGAAAAAGGGCATCAATCTTAAAATTGAGAAGTTCACAGATTATGTTTTACCGAATAAAGCATTAGATGGAAAAGATTTAGATGCTAACTATTTTCAACATATTCCTTATTTAGAAAAACAAATCAAAGAATTTGGATATGACTTTGTAAATGCAGGTGGCATTCATATTGAACCGATGGGGATTTATTCAAAAAAATATAAATCTCTAGATGAACTTCCGGATGGTGCTAAAATATTAATGAGTAATTCTGTCGCTGATCACGGTCGTATTCTAACATTGTTTGAAGAAAAAGGCTTAATTAAGCTTAAAGATGGTGTAAATAAGGATGAGGCAACGATTAAAGATATTGCTGAAAATCCAAAAAAATTAAAATTTGATTATGAATATGATCCAGCCTTCTTAACTACAGCATATAATAATGGAGAGGGAGATGCAGTTGTTATCAACTCCAACTTTGCTATTGATGTAGGTATGAATCCGAAAAAAGATTCTATCGCCATTGAAGGAGACGACTCACCATATGTAAATGTGATCGCTGTACGTAAAGGTGATGAAAACAAAAAATCAATTAAAACATTAGTTGAAGTTTTACATTCTAAAGAAATCCAAGATTTTATTAAAAAAGAGTGGAAAGGGTCAGTTGTTCCAGTCTCAGGTAAATAATATAGTAAAAAGCTTCGGAATTTTTTTCCGGAGCTTTTATTATTGGCAAATCAGTTTCAAAAATATTTGGTGCGAAAAAGAGTCATATCGTGCGAATCATATTTAATTTCGTGCAAATCACAATTGTTTTTGTGCGAATCAGGGGACAAGAATAGAATTCGTGCAAATCAAGATGGATTTCGTGCGAATCAAGAAAATTTTGAGCGAAATGCCCCCTCTTTTGTGCGAATCTAAAAAGTTCATTCCTGTTTCCTATTATAAAGTGAACACTTCATACATCTCCTCGAAACTAGCTATTATTTTGAAGCATTTAAGATCATTATTAAGTAATTAATAAAGTTTTTTACCATGACTCATGAATATAGAAGGAGATGCTTTATTAATCCGCCATATCCTTTTTGTTAAGATAGAAAATCTTTGTTATCATAAAGACCGTAAACAAAAAATGGAAGGAATGATTCGTTATTAACTCTCTTGAGTTACAGTACACAAATGATATGGAAAAGGCGTTGCATGGGGCACATGGAGTCGGTTACGAGGTGTACAAACAAAAGCACAAAGTAAGAATGCTTGTGGAAAAAAGGAGAGAGAGGGAATACGTTCGTTCCCAGCGGATGGTTGCAGACCTTGGACGAAAAATGCTAAATAGCTTATAATAATGATAGCAAAAACCAGTGTATCAAACACTGGTTTTTGCCCATTTTAAAATACATAATATAGTGAATTAGAGAATGAAGAATGGTGGGAGGGAAAAAACTAAATAGAATGTGTGTACATAGGAAAGTCCTAGAGCAGACTTTCTCCTTTCAAGAAAGTCCCACAGCAGACTTTCTCTATTGATAATAATTTTAATTTGTTATAAGATTATAATGAGAATAAATTGAGAATGAGATTTTGAAATTTTTAATATACAACGGAGGTATAATCATGGCAGGTTCTACACTTATCATTAAAGATCTTCATGTTGAGATCGAAGGAAAAGAGATTTTAAAGGGCGTTAATTTAGAGCTTAAAGGTGGAGAATTCCACGCAATTATGGGACCTAACGGAACTGGTAAATCCACTTTATCATCTGCGATAATGGGACATCCTAAATATACAGTAACAAAAGGTAGTATTACACTAGATGGTAAAGATGTTTTAGAAATGGAAGTTGATGAAAGAGCACGTGCTGGTCTTTTCTTAGCGATGCAATATCCAAGTGAAATTAGCGGTGTAACAAATGCTGAATTTTTACGTTCTTCTATCAATGCTCGTCGCGAAGAAGGAAATGAAATTTCATTAATGAAATTCATTCGCGAGATGGATAAAAAGATGGAATTACTTGAAATGGATCCAAATATGGCACAACGTTATCTAAATGAAGGATTCTCTGGCGGTGAGAAAAAACGTAATGAAATTCTTCAATTAATGATGATTGAACCAAAAATTGCAATTCTTGATGAAATTGATTCTGGTTTAGATATCGATGCATTGAAAGTTGTTTCTAAAGGAATCAATGAAATGCGCAGCAGTGAATTTGGTTGCTTAATCATTACTCACTACCAACGCTTATTGAACTATATTACTCCTGACTATGTACATGTAATGATGCAAGGACGTGTAGTTAAATCCGGTGGTCCAGAATTAGCACAACGTTTAGAGGCTGAGGGATATGACTGGATTAAACACGAACTTGGTATTGAAGACGAAACAGTAGGGCAAGAAGCATAAAGTTAGGAGGACTTAACATGACTGTAGAAACAAATCTTTCAGTGGATCAGGACTATGTTCGCTCCTTCTCAGAAGGAAACAGTGAACCAGCGTGGTTTACAGAACTTCGAATTCAAGCATTAGCTCAAGCAGAAGAGCTACCTATGCCAAATCCTGATAAAACTAGAATTACAAGATGGAATTTTACTCAATTTACAAAGCATTCGATTGAAAGTGGTACGTATCAATCACTAGATGTACTTCCTGAAGCGGTAAAATCTTTAATCGATGTAGAAAATGTAAATAAAAACTTATATATTCAACATAATCAAACTCCTGCCTATGTGGCTCTATCAGAAGAGCTAAAAGAAAAAGGCGTGATTTTTACTGATATTTTGACTGCAGTAAAAGAGCATTCAGATCTCGTACAAAAATATTTTATGAAGGATGCAGTAAAAGTTGATGAACATAAATTAACTGCATTACATGCAGCACTTGTAAATGGTGGAGTATTCTTATATATTCCTAAAAATGTAGAAGTGTCTGAGCCGATTCAAACTGTTTATGTACATGATCACACAGAGGCACCTCTATTTAACCATGTATTGGTAGTTGCTGATGATAATAGTTCAGTAACATATGTTGAAAACTATATTTCAACCAATGATCAAGCAAAAGGAATTGCAAACATCATTACTGAAATTATTGCAAACGGTAATGCAAAGATAGAATATGGCTCTGTTGACAATTTGGCAGAAGGTGTGACAACTTATGTCAATCGTCGTGGAGTCGCTTATCGTGATGCCAATATCGAATGGGCATTGGGAATGATGAATGATGGCGATACGATTTCAAATAATACAACTAATTTAATGGGAGATGGTTCAACTTCTCATTCAAAAACAGTTGTAGTTGGTCGTGGAAGTCAAACTCAAAATTTTACAACTCAAATTACTCATTTTGGAAAAAATACAGAAGGCTTTATTTTAAAGCATGGAGTAATGAAGGATTCTGCTTCATCCATCTTTAATGGAATTGGAAAAATTGAGCACGGCGCATCTAAATCAGACGCGGAACAAGAATCACGTGTTTTAATGTTAAGTGAAAAAGCGCGTGGGGATGCCAATCCAATGCTTCTAATCGATGAAGATGATGTTATGGCTGGACATGCTGCATCTGTTGGTCGTGTTGATCCTATTCAGCTTTACTATTTAATGAGCCGTGGGATCTCTAAAAAAGAGGCAGAACGTCTAATTATTCACGGATTCCTTGCTCCTGTAGTTAATCAATTGCCTATTGAAGGGGTTAAACGAGCTCTTACTGAGGTTATTGAAAGGAAAGTTAAGTAATGAATGCGAAGGAGATTCGTAAATTATTTCCGATACTTGACCAAGAAGTCAATGGACATCCACTTGTTTACTTAGACAGTGCTGCGACATCTCAAAAGCCGTATTCTGTTATCGAAGCATTAAATAAGTATTACCAAGAGGATAATTCTAATGTTCATCGTGGCGTGCATACACTAGGTACGAGAGCAACGGATAAATATGAGGGTGCACGGGAAAAAGTTCGCCGTTTTATAAATGCCAGCTCTACTAGTGAAGTTATTTTTACTAGAGGAACGACTACGTCAATAAATACCATTGCTAATAGCTTTGGACGTGATAATGTAAAAGAGGGAGATGAGATTGTCATCTCCTATATGGAACATCATAGTAATTTAATTCCATGGCAACAACTTGCTAAGCGTAATCATGCAACATTAAAATATGTCCCAATGCAAGAAGATGGAACAATTACACTTGAGGATGTTCGCAATACGGTCACTTCTAAGACAAAAATAGTTGCTATTATGCATGTTTCTAACGTTCTTGGTACAATAAATCCGATCAAGGAAATAACAAAAATCGCTCATGATAATGGTGCATTTATGGTAGTAGATGGTGCACAAAGTACCCCTCATCTAAAAGTAAATGTCCAGGATCTCGATTGTGATTTTTATGCATTTTCTGGTCATAAAATGTGTGGACCTACTGGAATCGGTGTGTTATACGGTAAAAAACAACTTCTTGAAAACATGGAACCAATTGAATTTGGAGGAGAAATGATCGATTTTGTCGATCTATATGATTCAACTTGGAAAGAACTTCCGTGGAAGTTTGAAGGTGGAACCCCAATTATTGCTGGTGCAATAGGTTTAGGTGCAGCAATCGATTTCCTTGAAGAGATTGGTATGGAAAATATATTAAATCATGAACATCATTTAGCTGAATATGCATTAAATCGTCTCAAAGAGATTGATGGATTATCGGTTTATGGACCACTTAATCCTATGGCACGTGCAGGGGTAGTAACTTTTAATTTGGATGATGTTCACCCACATGATCTTGCAACTGTCTTAGATGCAGAAGGTATTGCAGTAAGGGCAGGTCATCACTGTGCACAACCGCTTATGAAATGGTTAAAAGTATCAGCAACTGCAAGGGCAAGCTTCTACTTATATAATACAGAGGAAGATATTGACCGTTTCATAGCTGGACTTTTAAAAACAAAGGAGTATTTCAGCGATGTCTTTTAACAATCTAGATACTCTCTATCGACAAGTCATCATGGATCATTATAAAAACCCTCGAAATAAAGGGCATATAGATGAAAATAGTGTGATTATCGATATGAACAATCCGACTTGCGGCGACCGAATTCATTTAACAATGAAAGTAGAGGATGGAAAAGTAGTTGATGCAAAATTTGATGGGGAAGGTTGTTCCATCTCCATGGCCTCTGCTTCGATGATGACCCAAGCGATTATTGGGAAAGATACGGAAACAGCTGTAAAGCTTTCTCATGTTTTTTCTGAAATGATACAAGGCAATGAATATGAAGAAGATGAAGATTTAGGTGATATTGAAGCATTACAAGGAGTTTCAAAATTCCCTGCACGAATTAAATGTGCAACATTGGCTTGGAAGGCAATGGAAAAGGGTTTAGATTCTAAGAACTGATAAAATATCCTCTAGTCAAAAATAGATCGAAATGTAAAACAAAATAGGATGGAGGAATGATTGAAATGGCAAAAAAAATGCCTGAAATCGGTGATTATAAATACGGATTTCATGATAAAGATGTCTCTGTTTTCCGTTCAAAACGTGGATTAACAAAAGAAATTGTTGAAGAAATTTCTCGTATGAAAGATGAACCTCAGTGGATGCTGGATTTTCGTCTTAAATCATTAGAACATTTCTATAATAAACCTATGCCGCAATGGGGTGGGGACTTAATGGGCTTAGATTTTGATGAAATTACTTATTATGTAAAGCCATCAGAATCACAAGGTCGTTCTTGGGATGAAGTTCCAGAAGAAATTAAAAACACTTTTGATAAATTAGGAATTCCTGAGGCAGAACAAAAATATTTAGCTGGAGTTTCTGCACAATATGAATCAGAGGTAGTTTATCATAATATGAAGGAAGATCTTGAAAAGCTTGGAATTGTATTTAAAGATACAGATTCTGCGTTAAAAGAAAACGAAGATATCTTCCGTGAACATTGGGCAACAGTTATACCGCCAACTGATAATAAGTTTGCAGCATTAAACTCTGCAGTTTGGTCAGGTGGATCATTTATTTATGTGCCACCAGGTGTAAAGGTAGATACTCCACTTCAAGCATATTTCCGTATTAACTCTGAAAATATGGGACAATTTGAACGTACACTTATTATTGTTGATGAAGGTGCACATGTTCATTATGTTGAAGGATGTACTGCTCCTGTTTACACAACAAACTCACTTCATAGTGCAGTTGTTGAGATTATTATTAAAAAGAATGCATATTGCCGTTATACAACGATTCAAAACTGGGCTAATAATGTTTATAATCTAGTAACGAAGCGTGCAGTGTGTGAAGAAAATGCTACTATGGAATGGATCGATGGAAATATCGGGTCAAAATTAACAATGAAGTACCCAGCCGTACTTTTAAAAGGTGAAGGTGCACGTGGTATGACACTTTCAATCGCGATTGCTGGTAAAGGTCAACACCAAGATGCAGGTGCGAAAATGATGCACTTAGCACCTAATACTTCTTCAACAATTGTTTCTAAATCGATTTCTAAGCATGGTGGTAAAGTAACATACCGTGGTATTGTTCACTTCGGTCGTAAAGCTGAAGGGGCACGTTCAAATATTGAATGTGATACACTCATTATGGATAATCAATCCACTTCAGATACAATTCCATATAATGAAATCTTAAATGATAATATTTCATTAGAGCATGAAGCGAAAGTATCTAAAGTGTCTGAGGAACAATTATTCTATTTAATGAGCCGTGGTATTTCTGAGGAAGAAGCAACAGAAATGATTGTCATGGGATTCATTGAACCATTTACGAAAGAATTACCTATGGAATATGCCGTAGAAATGAACCGTCTAATCAAGTTCGAAATGGAAGGTTCAATCGGATAATAAATAAAAAAATCGCTTGGAGTATTCCAAGTGATTTTTTTATATAAAGCTTTTCTTACATCTTTCCGGAAGACATCAAAGCAAGTATCCTATGAGGATTTTACCATCCTATATGGGGAAGGATGGATTGGTGAAAAGAATGTTTTTATTAAAGGATTAAAGAATGATTTGTAAATATCAATCAATATGAAATATTCTTGTATATTTTAGCAATAAGCTACTATTCAATGTAAGGGGGGGAGCAAATGATATATATTGGTTTGGCTGGTTGGGGAGATCATGATACGATTTATCCAAATGGTTCGGCACAAAAGGAGAAGCTAAAGGAATATGCCGCACATTTTCCAATCGTGGAAGTAGATTCGACCTTTTATGCGATACCATCAGAAAATAGTGTAAGAAAATGGATCAATGATACCCCTGATCGTTTTCAATTTATTGTTAAAGCTTATCAAGGAATGACAGGCCATGGAAGGGGAAGTCATACTTTTAATTCAAGGGAAGAGATGTTTACTGCATTTTTAAATGCCATTCTTCCTTTTTATCAATCCGGAAAATTAGGTATGATATTATTACAGTTCCCCCCATGGTTTGATTGTCAAAAAAAACATGTAGATTATTTACGCTTTTGTAAAGAACAATTGAAGAATATGCCAATCGCATTAGAATTTAGACACCAATCATGGTTTTACCCTCAATTTAACGATGCGACATTAGAATTTATGAAAAGTGAAGGGTGGATTCATAGTATTTGTGACGAACCACAAATAGGTCAAGGGTCCGTACCTACTATCTTGAAAGCTACCCATCCATTGAAAACGCTCGTACGTTTTCATGGAAGAAATGTTTACGGGTGGAGGAAGCCACATAACGGAAATTGGCGGGAGGTTCGCTATTTGTATCGTTATAACCATCAGGAATTAACTGAATGGCAAGAGAGGATCCTATTGTTGGAAAAACAAAGCGAAGATATTTATATCATTTTTAATAATAACTCTGGTGGAGATGCAGCAGATAATGCAAAGCAATTAATTAACATACTTTCAATTGAATATAGTGGATTAGCGCCAAAACAATTAGATTTATTTTAGGAGAGTTATTCATGCTTGAAACCATCCATATTTACCATACGAATGATATTCATAGCCATCTTGAAAATTGGCCAAGAATTAGAGATTTCCTTATGAATAAAAAGATGGTACATCGTGACCATAGAGAAGATTGTTTCCTATTTGATATTGGAGATCATGTTGATCGGTGGCATCCTTTTACAGAAGCTACTATTGGCAAAGGAAATATTGGGCTGATGAATGCAGTTGGTTATACAGCAGCTACCATCGGAAATAATGAGGGGATCACCTTATCGCATCAGGAATTAGATTCTCTTTATTCTGATGCTGATTTTGATCTAATTTTAGCAAATGTATATGATAATAAAATGAATCGTCCTAATTGGACTGTCCCACATCAGATTTATCATTCAAAAGGTGGACTAAAAATAGGGGTTACAGCTGTAACAGCTTATTTCCAGCAACTCTATGAGCTTTTAGAATGGCATGTTGAAGAGCCTTTTAAGGAGTTGCATAGTCAAGTAAAAGAATTGAAAGAACAAGTCGATGTTTTGATCTTACTGTCCCATTTAGGTATCCATGATGATGAGAAAATCGCAACATTATTTCCAGAAATAGATTTGATATTGGGGGGACATACCCATCATATATTGGAAAAAAGGAAACTAGTTGATCGAACCTTATTAGCTGCCGCGGGGAAACATGGAAAGTTTATTGGGCATGTTAAACTTGAAGTTGATCTCGATAAAAAGATCGTTACGGATAAACAAGCGCAGTTGAACGAAACGGCTAAATTACCTCCGTCGCAAAATGAAAAAGAGGAAATTGCAGATTTTTATGAAAAGGGTAGAAAACTATTGTTTCAAGAGATTGTACGATTGCCAGAATCGCTATCTGTTGAATGGTTTAAGGAGTCCCAGCTAACGGTTTTGCTTTGTGAAGCAATTGAAGAGTGGTGTGACGCAGATTGTGCTTTTATTAATGCTGGTTTACTTCTCGATCATTTAGAAAAAGGAATGGTCACAAAATATGAGCTTCATAAAATTTTACCTCACCCGATTAATCCATGTTTAATTGAATTAAATGGAAGGGATTTGCATAGTGTTATTTTGCAAACCCTTGATCCGAAATGGCCAAAATTAGAACTGAAAGGCCTGGGCTTTCGTGGAACTATTTTAGGTAACTTTGTATATACCAATATATCTATCGAAGGCAGTGATATGTACATTAAGGATCAAAAAGTTCAACCTAATAAAATGTACAAACTTGGAACCATTGATATGTATACCTTTGGCCATTTTTTCCCTGAATTATATTTGGCTGATAAAAAATATTTTCTACCCGAATTTTTGCGAGATGTTATGGAATGGAAACTAAAAAAGGAATACAAAAGTGAAAAGCAGTAACCATATCCTTATTAACCCATACACATAATAGTAGGAAATTTGATGAAGGGAGCGATTAATGTGGTGACCATTGAGCCTATAACTATTCATGGACACACATTTATTGCGACAACTGTAAAACTGCCTAAGACGACGCTACTTACAGTTTCCAATGATCAAGGATATATTATGTGTGGTGCTTTGGATGTTCGCTTATTAAATGAGAAATTAACAGATCGTAAAATTATAGCCGGTAGAGCAGTAGGTGTGAAATCAATAGAGGAGTTGTTAGAATCTCCTTTAGAATCTATAACAATAGAGGCAGAAAATCGAGGAATTAAAAAAGGGATGATTGGAAAAGATGCGCTATTGAAAATGATCTAGAATTTCTATACCTAGAACCCCTCTTACAAGCATACATATAGCTTGTAAGGGGGGATTTTTTTGGGTAAATTTCGTCCGCGCAAATCCCGACGTGGTCCACTTCCATTTCGTTACGTAGTACTATTAACCTTTGCCTTTTTTATCTTTTCTACAATTGGTGGATTGGTGATTGTAAATAAAGGGTTAAAACCTACAATTGTTCGTTATGCGGAAAGTCAAAATCAAAAAATCGCTGCAAATGCAATTAGTTATGCAGTAAAAGAAATCGTAAAAAATATAGAATTAAATGATATGGTGAAATTTGTTCCTAATGAAAAAGGGAATGTTGCAGTAGTAGAAGGTAATCCAACCATGTTAAATAAAATGACAGCAGATGTGCAGCAATTGGTACAAAATTATTTAAATGGGGCAGAAGAGGGAAAGTTACAAGAAGTACAGGAAGGGAAATATAATAAAAGTACCGGTGAATTAGTTTACTCAGTACCATTAGGACGGGTAACAAATAATGTTCTACTTGGGAATCTTGGTCCAGATATTCCGACAAAGTTTCACGTCATTGGAGATGTCAAGGTGGATCCAAAGATTGTAATGGAGGAAGAGGGAATCAATAGCACTCACATTAAAACGTATATTCAGGTTACGGTCAATGTGCAAACGATTATTCCTTTTGCTTCTAAAGTGGCAGTCTATCACCAAACCATTCCTGGACCATTTGGATCATACAAAGGTGATATTCCGTTATATAATAGCAATGGCGAATCTAGTCCACCTTCCATTCAGCTAGATGAAAAAAAGGATAAAGATAAATAAATTTTAATAGTAGGGTCTATTCACCTATAAAATAGATCCTACTAAAGTAAATGAAATATTTAGAAAAGATAAAATATTAAATTGACATTAGGGTGCAAAATGCTATACTAAAATCAGATTATTTAAATAATCAGAATATAAAATAATATCCGATTGTTTAGTTGACAATTAGGTGATTAGGGGGGTACATAATGGATAATCGTCCACAGTGGGGATCGAGAGCGGGTTTCGTTATGGCAGCTATAGGTTCAGCGATTGGACTAGGGAATATTTGGAGATTCCCGGCAGTTGCCTATGAAAATGGCGGTGGAGCATTCTTTCTACCGTATCTCTTTGCACTTTTAACTGCAGGAATTCCTTTATTAATTCTAGAATTTACAATTGGTCATAAGTATAAGGGATCAGCACCGCTATCATTTACACGAATTAATAAAGGGAGTCAATGGCTTGGCTGGTGGCAAGTAGGGATTTCCTTTGTCATTGCAACCTATTATGCAGTTATCGTTGCATGGGCACTATCATATACTGTTTTTTCCTTTAAATTATCATGGGGCACAGATACAACTAATTTTTTGATCAAGGATTATTTGAAATTAGCTGACCCAGGAAAAACAGGAAGCATGGTTCCCGGAGTATTAATTCCATTAATTATTGTTTGGGTAGTAGTTTTAGGTATTATGTTTGCTGGTGTGAAAAAAGGAATTGAAAAAGCGAATAAAATAATGATTCCTACGCTAGTCGTTTTGTTTATGATTATAGTCATTCGTGCATTAACATTAGATGGTGCAGTTGAAGGACTAAATACATTCTTTCAACCAAATTGGAGTTCAATTTTGGATGGTAAAGTATGGGTAGCTGCTTATGGGCAAATCTTCTTTAGTTTATCAATTGGTTTTGCAATTATGATTACTTATTCTAGTTATCTTCCTAAAAAGACTGACCTTACAAATAACGCGTTTATAACAGGTTTTGCTAACTCATCATTTGAATTATTAGCAGGAATTGGTGTCTTTGCTGCATTAGGCTATATGGCTTCACAACAAGGAGTTCCTGTAGATGAGGTTGTAAGTAGTGGTGTTCTCCTTGCTTTCTCAGTATTTCCAAAAATCATCAATGAGTTTCCTGCTTTAAATGGGTTGTTTGGTGTCTTATTCTTCGGCTCATTAATATTAGCGGGATTAACATCTCTTATTTCTATTGTTGAAACGTTTATTGCAGGTGTACAAGAAAAGTTTCACGTATCGAGAACGAAGTCTGTAACTATTGGTGGTGGCTTAGCAGCCATAATTTCTCTCTTATATGCTACACAAGGTGGACTGAATTTCTTAGATACAGTGGATTATTTTATCAACCAATTCGGTGTTGCTCTAGCGGGGCTGTTTGAGGTTGTATTTATCGCATGGTTTGCAAAACAATTAAAACCTTTACAAAATCATGCAGATGCCATTTCTGATATAAAATTAGGGGCATGGTGGAGAATTTGTCTTTCTATCATTACACCAGTTGTACTTGGATATATGATGTATGATAATTTACGTCAAAACCTATTAAAAGAATATGGTGATTATCCTCGCGAATTCATTTTTAATTTTGGCTGGACGGTTGCTATTGGTGTTATCGTAGTTGCTACACTAATGGGCATTAAACGTTGGAAGGAAGATCAATTGCAATTACCGGTTTCTTCTAATCAAAAGGAGGTATCATAATTATGAGTGCGGGAGCTGTAACGATGATGATCATTGGAATTGTTATCATTTGGGGTGGATTGGGTGCAAGTATTCTTCACGCAATCAAGAAATCAAAACAGCGGGCAAGGATATAAAAAGGAATGGCCTCAGCATTATTTAGCTGAGGCTCTTTTTCTATCTAAAAGCTCCCATTGTTTTAAATATGGGTATGGATCAAATGACCATTCTGTTCGCCCATTGTCTTTATACATCCCGTAATGTAAATGTGGTGGGAATTTTCCTGATGTCCCTGGAGGTCCATAACCTGTACTTCCTACACTACCTATTAGGGTACCTGGTTTAACAATTTGTCCTACCTTCAAACCTTTAGAAAATCCATTTAAATGAGCATAATAGTGATAAGTGTTATTTATATCACGTATACCTACCCGCCAACCGCCATATTTATTCCATCCCTTCATTTCAATAATTCCATAGCTTGTTGAACGTACAGGTACGCCATAGCCAGCAAAGATATCTGTTCCTTCATGTATCCTTCTACCGCCCCAACCTCTGGAATCACCCCAAGTATTATGGTAAGTAAAATTATAACCCTTTGGCAGTGGGAAGGTTTTATGATTAAGATCTAATTTGCCAAAATGCTTATAAAGTCTTGCTTTTGCCATAATAATACTGACTGTTTTATCTCGCTTATAATAATCCCATAGTGCTAAACGAAAATGATCTTCATCTACTCCATAATTTAATATAAAATCGGCAAATGAAAAGATAACATCAGCATCGTCTGCTCGATTTGCTTTTCCATCGCCATTTCCGTCAACGCCAAATCCATTAAATAATTGGATCGATAAGGGAGACATATCATTTTTATTAGGATTTAAATAACCTGACCAGACTTCTGGAGGAATATATATTCCGGTAATCCCTTTTGCTCTCGGTAAATCATTTCTAACTGTCCGTATACTTCTCTCGTAATGATCAACAGCCGCAATATAGTACCAAGGAATTTGTGTAGTTATTTCTACTCTTCGGTATAATTCCATCCTTTTTTGATAGCTTTCTTCATCAGATGTGGCTTTGGAATTCGCATGACAGCTTACAGATAGAAAAGAAAAGATAAATAAAGTGCATATGAGAATACGCAATTTTAGAGCCTCCTCCTTAATAAATTGATGAGAAATATCGATAAGTGCAAGTATGATTGATTTAGTAACATGTTTAGTATTTGTAGGATAGGACAAATCATTAGGGATAAATTTTGGAAACAAGGCTCCTGTAGTGATACAAAAGAAAACATATGATTATATTTTAAAGCTTGTTAAGGCCTTATCGACTAAAAAAACTGCGCCAAAGCGACGCAGTAAGATTTATGAACCACCTTTTTTATATTGATTTCGATATTTATCGTTATCATTCATGTATTCTTTATCATCTGTCATTGTTTCACCATTTTCATTTTCTCCATTATTTAGTTTCGAGCCTTGGGGTGAACGGCTTAACATTCTTTTTATGACTCCATTAATCGCATTTTCATGATTGCCAGAGGCACCGTTCATGTAAGCAATATTTTCAATATCTTGTCTTAGTGAAGGATCATCTGTTACATAAACATGGTACCATCTAGGTACGACAGACAATGCAGTTTTTTTCACTTGATCAGCTATATCATTTCTTCCTTCTTTATCTTTTACATCAGTTCGATAAGCAATCAACACTTCTTCGTCTGTTACAAGTGAGGAGGCATCATGTACTTTTGGCAATGTAATGGCTATTTTACTTATGGTGTCTGCCACCTTTTCTCGATCGAACGTATTGTCCTGTTTAAAATTCACTGCTTTATTTGGTACAGGACTTTTTACTTGTCTTACATAACCGAATTCACTTGAACGTTCATTGGGCGTATTTACCTTTTCAGGGTTATATAAATCTTCTTCATTTTGTCTATTGATTGTATTTCCATTTTGCTTATAAATTCCAGAATTTTCAGCAACATCTTTATTATCATTGTTATTTCCGCAGGCTGATAGAAGAGCTGCACCTAAAATAGTCGCGGTAATCAATCCTTTTTGCAATAATAACACCTCCTATTTGTTATCTTGCACTGAAATTTTTTTTTTTTTCTTAGTAATTGATGGGGAATTAGTTATAATTTGAATAGGGACATTAAATGAGGTGAAAAAATGATAAATATCAATAATCAAACCTATGAAGTGATAAAAGATTTCCGAAATGGGTTTAATGAGGAAGCCTTTCGAAATCGATATAGTGAAATTTTGGCAAGATATGATTATATTGTAGGTGATTGGGGATATGGTCAATTAAGATTAAAAGGCTTTTTCGATGATCAAAATCCTAAGGCGGCATTTGATACAAAAATTGGTACACTAACTGAATATTTGTATGAATATTGTAATTTTGGTTGTGCTTATTTTGTAGCTAAGAAAATAGAAGGGTAGCCCCTTTAAGGGGCTAGTTGCTTTCATCATAAGGAGGTTCTTGGTTAACATCGTTATCATCATGGGTAGGATGTGCACCAGGATATTCCCGAGGTAAATCTTGGTGAAAGGATTTAAATTCGTAATTGAAGTTACTATATGGACGCTGTCCTTTTTTCCACGGGGACGATTTCCCTTGTACAGGTTCATTTTCCCCTCTTGGTGATCCATAGGGACCATCAGGTAGATCCTCAGCTGTAATAAAATTTCTTCTTGTTTCCACTGTAGAAAAGTCGGTATAAGGAATATCTTCTTTATCTATATGATCTAATTTTTCATCCAAAACGCTCACTCCCTTTTATATATTTATTTCTATTATGTGATCATTTCAAGTAAATAACTCGTCTACATTAGATGCTAAGAAAAAATAGAACAATGTGTTAAAATGAAATAGTAGAGACAATTACAGGATAAAAGTAGGTATGGAAGGGTGTCTTAATCGTGTATTTTGTAGACCGAGAAAAAATTGAAGAAACACTTCAATATATGGAAAGTAAAATCAAGCTATTAAATTCTACACAAATATGGGAAACTGATGTTGAAAAGGCAGCTTTAGAAAGAATTGCCCATACAATAATTGAATCCATATTGGATGTAGGAAATTCAATTATTGATGGTTTTATCATGAGGGATCCAGGAAGTTATGAAGATATTATAGACATTCTCGAAGATGAAAAGGTAATTACGGAACAAATTTCTAAAAGTTTAATTAAAATTGTTGCTTGGAGAAAGATCTTAGTTCAACAATATACATCGATTCAACATCAGCAGATGTATCAGGACTTTTCAATTCATATGAAGGCAATCGAAGGATTTGTTCCTTGTGTACGAACATATATAGAAAGTGAATTAGGACCAGTTTCTGCATTTAGAAATTAAATATAGCCAAACTTGATGGAAAGGACATCATAGATATGAAACAATATAAAGGATATTTAATTGATCTTGATGGTACAATGTATCGTGGAAGTGAAAAAATTGAGGCAGCAGGTCATTTCATTCATCGACTTCGAAATAAAGGAATTCCTTATTTATTCGTAACCAATAATTCATCGCGTACTCCAGAAGAAGTGGCTAAAAAGCTTCGTGAATTTGATATTCCTACAGAAGATGATCAAGTTTTCACGACATCCATGGCTACTGCTGAATATATGTATGGGCAGAATAAAAATGGAACGGTTTATGCCATTGGAGAAACGGGTTTACTAACCGCATTAAAAAATAAGGGCTTTTCTTTCGATGATCAAAATCCAGATTTTGTAGTAGTAGGAATTGATCGTGAAATTAATTATGAAAAATTATCCTTGGCATGCCTTGCTGTTAGAAAGGGTGCTACCTTTATTTCCACAAATGCAGATATTGCATTGCCTACTGAAAGAGGGTTCTTACCTGGTAACGGATCAATTACTTCAGTCATTACGGTATCAACACAAACTACTCCCATTTTTATTGGGAAACCTGAATCGATTATTATGAATCAGGCATTAGCATATTTAGGAACTGCTAAGGAAGATACAATTATGGTTGGCGATTTTTATGAAACCGATATTTTAGCAGGGATACGAGCGGGAATGGATACGCTTCTTGTTCATACAGGCGTAACGACAAAGGAAGATTTGCTGAATAAGGAGAAGCAACCAACTTATTCAATCGATTCATTGAATGAATGGGAATGTTAACCTTTCTATACGAGGAACCTGTGCAAAAAGATTGAACCTTTTTGCTCCAGGTTCTTTTTTAATATAGATTTAGTCTTTCGTTAATGTTTCTTCAATGTCAAGAAATCTTTAAAGGAGAATCTCAAAAATTTATTCTTCAACTGCACGATGTGCTAATCGGCTGGAGGCAGCTGCAGCAATCGCACCGACAATATCATCTAGAAATGTATGACATTGTCCAGAAGTATGGTCATTTAATTTCTTTAAAATACCTGGTTTTTGTTTATCAATGTAACCGTAATTTGTGAAGCCAATGGACCCATATACATTCACAATAGAAAATGCTAATATTTCATCAACTCCATACAAACTTTCATCTACCTCAATGATGGATTGTAATGGCTCTTCAAGCAGCTTTTTTTCAGCTAAAATATCTAATTGGATTCCAGTTAAAATGGCATTTTGAACCTCCCGTTTGGACAGCACTCGATTAATATTTTCGATACAATCCTCTAATTGCAAATTGGGATGATATTTCTGCTGAAGAAACATGACAAGTTCGGCAATATCCTCTATTTTGACACCGCGTTGATTAAGCCAATCCCTTGCTGTTTTCTCAGATAATGTCATTTTTTGATTATTATTCATACTTGATCACCTTTTTCTATTTAATAGTCATTCCTTATATAAGTGATTTTTTATTTCTTACTATTCCCTTAATCATTATTAAATGCTTCTATTTCAACATATACATAGAGAGGAGTGGATGGAAGGAGCGGATTATATTGTCTATTGATATCCTTAAGAAGTTTTTCAACATAACTCCTGAAAAGTCCTTCTTAGAAGGGAACTATGTTAGATATATGCATGAGAACACTCTATATACATTAATTCCAGTTACTACAATTCAAGAGGAACAATTAGTGGAATGGTATGAAATGTCAGAACATCTATTCGCACAAGGGGATAGATATGTTTCAAGATTTGTTTCTTCAAAGGATAGTAAATTTTTAATTACAGTTAATGATGAAGACTTTTGCTTATTGAAAAATAAATATCATTCAATACCTAGAAAAATAAATCATGGAAGAAAACTTGCAAAGTTTCACCTCCGAGGCAGATCATTAAGAACTGAATTACAAAATGTATCACGAATCGGACAGTGGAAGTCATTTTGGGAGAAACGATTGGATCAAATGGAAAAAGTATGGTACCAAAATGTGCAAAACCATCCTGATCATGAATTTGAATATTTATTTATAGACTCATTTCCATATTATATGGGGTTATGTGAAAATGCGATTCAATACTTAGTTGATACAGAATTAGATGATACCCCACAATTAATTGATGCAGGAACGATTTGTCATGAACGTTTTAATAAAAATACATGGGGGAAAAACCATTGGATTCGAAATCCATTTGATTGGGTTTATGATCATGCAACAAGGGATCTGGCAGAATGGATACGAGATCAGTATTTTCGAAATAAGCGTACCTTCTTGCCGGATTTGCAACAATTTCTAAGAAGCTATCAAAGCATAAGCCCACTTTCATCATTCTCATGGAGACTTCTTTATGCTCGATTATTTTTCCCTTTACATTATTTTGAATGCATTGAAGAATATTTTGTAACAGGTTCAGAGCATCGCAAGATAAGTTTAGAGGAAAAATTAAAACAAACTTTAAGAGATACAGAAGACTATGAACGTTTCCTTGGGGACTTTTTCCAAATAGCAGAGATACCAAGCAGAGGACAAAATCTACCTAGAGTTGAGTGGTTAAATAGATGAGAATCATAAGTAAAGAATCCTATTTAGTACATTTTGGTTGGCTACAATAGAATGTAGAAAATCTTATAGAAGGGACTTTATTTGTTATAAAAACCAACTGTTGGCTTTTACCCTAAAAACGGATCCAGGCGTTTTTAATGAAATATGCAGATCTTTTCTCAGGGAAAAGAGCTTTATTAATGGCTATAATTGTATAGTATAGCTATTGTAAAAGCCCAAATGCCGGCTTTTACCCTAAAAACGGATTCAGGCGTAGTTAATGAAATATATAGCTCTTTTCTCATTGGAAAGAATGAGATAGCTGCCTTCAACTAATAGGTATAAGATAAAAATACCCTATATAAAAAATGTTTGAGAAAAGAGCCTTATTAATGGCTATAATTGTATAGTAGCTATTGTAAAAGCCCAAATGCCGGCTTTTACCCTAAAAACGGATCCAGGCGTTTTTAATGAAATATGCAGCTCTTTTCTGTGAAAATAAAACTCCGCCTTTAAGAATAATTTATTAAGTTTAAACTTGATTAAAATGGTGCAAGCTATAAATAATTTAATTTGGGCAATAGGAAAGCAGAGCTACCGAATTTTTCGGTTTCTCGTTTAACTTTTCTGTTGTTTGTCTATAATGCTAATTTAAGTTGACTCATGGTAGGGTTCCTTATTCTGAAGCATATGATAGACAATAGTTAGCATTCGATGTCCGATGGCAACGAGTGCTTTTTTCTTTCCCCTTCTTGCAGCTAGTGACCAATATTTGATTCCTAATCTTTGATTCCGACTTCTTGAAACAGCCCACGCAGCCTCACACAATGCAGATTTAATATGAGGATTTCCTTTAACCGTTTTAGTGTTTTTTTTCCTTCCAGCACTTTCGTGATTTCCGGGCGACAATCCTGCCCATGATGCAAGATGTTTGGAGGTTGGAAATTGTCCCATATCTACTCCTATTTCCGCAATGATAACAGCTGCCGTGTCTTTCTTAATTCCCGGCATTGTAACCAGAAGCTGTACTTCCTCCTGATAGTTGGATAAAATGACGTCGATTCTTTTCTCGATATCTAATATTAATTCTTCTAAATTAACAATGTGCATCCAAGATTGCTTAATAAGAAATAGCTGGTGATCATTTAATGTTCCAAATAGTGAGTCGGTAATCAATTGCTTTTTATGGGCCATTCTTCCATGTATCTTTTGTTCGACATCTTCTTGATCGATATAACCTTCATTCATCAGTTGTTCCAATAGTTTTCGTCCTGATACTCCAAATATATCTGAAATAACTGTGCTTAATTTGATGTTTGAGGACTCTAGTACCTTTTGGATTCGGTTTTTTTCGGATGTCATGTGTCCAATCCATTTTTTTCTGAGGCGAGTCAAATCTCTCAAATTTCGAAAGTCTTCGGGAGGGACAAAACTTTTCTCTATTAAGCCATGTCTTAATAATTTAGCAATCCATTCAGCATCCGAAACATCTGTTTTCCTTCCAGGGACATTTTTAATCCTTTGAGCATTTGCCAAAGTAATATCAAAGAAATCCTCCAAGATATTGTATACAGGTTTCCAGTAGACGCCTGTACTTTCCATTGCGATGTGGGTTACTTCCTTCTCCTCAAGCCATTTAAGAAGATGAAACAGATCCTTCGTCAAAGTAGGAAATGTTTCGGTCTCCTTAATCAAGTCAGTTTCTGATTCTCCAAGAATGACACAGGCAACTATTGTTTCCGAATGAACATCTAGGCCTGCACATCGTTTGTGCAATGTTTCCATTTCACTCCACCTTCTGAAAATATTCCACAAACAGTGGAATGAATTTGAAATTAAACATTTTTCTGTTCGTAGTCATCTCTCGAAATTGAGAGAGCTAACAATGGGTTGTGCACCAAATTCATTCCAACAGTTTTCTCAACAGGGTAAGACCACCAATAAGAGCTACGTCATATACTCACTGTTTGTGGTATCTACATTATGGGACAGAGAACCCATTTTCATTCTGGGTTGAGAGCGAAAGATCATGAAAGTTTTCTCAGGGAAAAGAGCCTTATTAATGGCTATAATTGTATAGTATAGCTATTGTAAAAGCCCAAATGCCGGCTTTTACCCTAAAAACGGATCCAGGCGTTGTTAATGAAATATATAGCTCTTTTCTCATTGGAAAGAATGAGATAGCTGCCTTCAACTAATAGGTATAAGATAAAAATACCCTATATAAAAAATGTTTGAGAAAAGAGCCTAAAAAAAATGTGGAGCCGATATATCGACTCCACCATTATCATTTATTAAACATCAAAATTAAAATACTTGTTCAACCTCTACCACACCAGGAACTTCTTCGAACAACGCACGTTCAATACCTGCTTTTAATGTGATCGTTGAACTTGGGCATGTTCCACATGCACCTAGTAGGCGAAGCTTCACAATACCATCTTCAACATCTACTAATTCACAGTCTCCACCGTCACGAAGTAGGAACGGACGTAATTTATCTAATACTTCTTGAACTTTTTCAATGATTGTTGGTTCTGACATTCAATATCGACTCCTTTCCATAATCCTATTATAATCAGTAAACGAAAAAAAATCTATTAAAGAAATCGTTCTAATTTTCCCTTTTTATCTTTGAAATGTTGTACAATGAAAGAAAAAAGGGAGAAGAATCCTGTGGAAAAACAAGTGGAAATGATCATATATGGGGCTGAAATCATTTGTGCAAGCTGTGTAAATTTACCTTCTTCGAAAGATACGTATGAATGGTTAGGGGCAGCAGTTGCTCGTAAATTCCCTAATCAACCAGTGAACATTCGCTTGGTAGATATTTTTAATCCTCCAGAGGAAGAGGAGATAAAAAGCTTTGCTCAACGTGTAGTTGAAGAGGATATGTTCTATCCTGTTATTACATTAGAAGGACAGGTTGTTGGTGAGGGGAATCCACGATTAAAGACGATATATACAGAATTGGAGAAATATGGTTACAAAGCTGTTGAATCATTTTAAAGGGCGCATAAATTGACTGTTTGTATAAAAAAAGGTAGGATATTCTTTGGTAGTGAGGTGACTATCTTTGAATCCTATTATTGAGTTTTGTGCAAGCAATCTTGCAAGTGGAGCATTTAAAGCGCTTGAAATATTGGAAGAGGATCCAAATCTCGATATTGTTGAATATAGCTGTTTAGATTATTGTGATATTTGTGGTGAAGCTCCTTTTGCCCTCGTTAATGGAGATTATGTAAAGGGTGAAACTCCTGAGGAACTTGTAGAGAATATATATAAATATTTGGAAGAAAATCCAATGTTTTAGTATATCTCTTTTTTAATCTTATCATTTTGGAGTATCGTAGCTGCCATATTTGAAGCTTAAACTAGCTCTTTTTAAGGCGTTTGTCGTTCTTCAATCAATTTAAGAAAGAGCTTATCAAAAGAGAGAGACATGGTCTCTCTCTTTGATTATCAAGAGGTATAAAATTCATACTTGTTTCCGAAATTTGGTAGTTCTTCCTACTCTGTTTAGCTCTTGCGCAGATTTTCCCCTAGGTTTATTGGGCAGAACACGCTTTACTTGCAAATAAGCCCATTAATTATGCAGTACTTTTTTCGCCTCTAATTTCTTGCCACTGATCCTTGGCCATTTCGATAATAGTTCGTTCTGTTGTTGTATTTTGTTTTTCTATGACTTTAGATAGGTACATGACCGCTTGCTCAGTTTCGCCAATTTGATGTGATAAGGCAGCAATTAAGTACATTATCTTTAATTCTGACATTTGTGAACTATGATAATCACTATTTAAATAACACTCTAAATAATTATGCAGAGCGAAAGATATAAACCGCTGTTCCTGTTCTTTATTCTTCATTTTTCGATTGAGCCAAGCAATTCTCATATATAATCCAGCAATCGTAACTTTTTTTTCTTTCTTAATTTCAGCACAATAGGCTGCTAATTTATAGGAATCAATCGCTTGTCTAACCGTCCTTTGTTTTCCATAGTCTTGATGAACCCATCGATCCGAAACATTGTTTTTAATTTCCTCTTTTGTTTTAGGAGGGAAATATTTAGAAAAATCATCTGTAAACGAAAATCCACATTGAGGGCATACGAATACATGATAGAATAGAGGATTTAACTCTTCTGACTGATAATTAGGACAAAAGTCCTTGTCATAACGATCCACTTTTACGAAGCTTGAACGAATTTTTGTTGATGGGAATTTAGCTTCACAGTGTAGACATTGGACCTGTTTATCGTAAAACGGTGTTAAAGTAGTGTTCATCTTAATTGCCCCCTTCCTTAATTAATAGGTATTAAGACACTAATCCTATGTCCTATTATAATATAAAGATTTGCATAAATATAGGAATACATGAAAATTAATCATAACAAGCGAATGAGTTGAGTGTGTCATCGCAAGGGTATATAATTAAATGTAAACTTCATATGATGTAATTGTAGATAAAAGCAGAATTTTGAATTGGAGGTGAAAATTGATGAGCGAGGTAGTAATAATTACTGATGCTGCTGCACTTCAAATTAAAGATATGATGAAGCAAAATGAAGAAGAAGGTGCTTTTCTTCGTGTTTCTGTAAATGGTGGAGGCTGTACGGGCTTATCCTATGGAATGGGATTCGATCATGAGAAAAAGGATGATGACATCGAAGACGTCCAGCATGATTTGACTATACTAGTTGATAAAGAAAGTGCTCCTATTCTTCAAGGAACTAAAATTGACTATAAACAATCACTTATGGGTGGCGGCTTTACCATCGATAATCCAAATGCGATTGCTTCCTGTGGATGCGGTTCATCATTTAGAACAGCGAAGGTTGCTGGAACGCCGGAGAATTGTTAATAAATATAAGTAAAGACCTGGAGAATATCCAGGTCTTTTTTATAATCATTTACATTTCGACTTATCCAATATTTAAGATGGAAATAGTGATGTACTATGCATTGGCTGTAATCTTGCTTTTGGATCGATATATGCTTTTGCGTTACTAACGGCAGTAGGTGCTTCGCCAAAACCAGTGGCAATTAATTTTATTTTACCTTCAAAAGTACATATATCTCCAGCTGCATAAATACCAGGAATATTCGTTTCCATTTTTGAATTCACTATGATAGAGTTCTTTTCAATTTCAATTCCCCAATCCTTAATTGGACCCAATGAAGAGACGAAACCATAATTAACGATTAATGAATCGAAATCAATCACTTCTTTTTTGTCACCACGGACTTCTTCTAAAACTAATTGGTTTGCTTGTTGCTCATCCCCAATTAATTCAGTAGGTACAAATGGGGTAATGATCTCAACTTTAGAATTCTTTAATGTTTCTACGCTATGTTCATGTGCGCGAAATTTATCTCTACGGTGAATAAGAGATACTTTTTCAGCAATTGGTTCAAGCATTAATGCCCAGTCTACGGCAGAATCTCCTCCACCTAATATAGCAACCTTTTGACCTTTAAAGCTTTGTAAATCTTCAACAAAATAGTGTAAGTTCTTTCCTTCATATTGTTTTGCATTATCCAATTCTAAACGACGTGGTTGAAAAGCGCCGACCCCAGCAGTAATAATGATTGTTTTAGAATAATGAATTTCTTTATCTGTCGTAAGTTTGAAAACCTCATTTTCTCCTTTTTCTACATTTGTTACAGATTGGTCAAGACAAATGGTAGGGGAAAACATAGATAATTGTTCTTTTAAGTTATTAACTAAATCTTGAGCTTTAATTTTAGGAAAACCAGCTACATCATATATGTACTTTTCTGGATATAAAGCAGCAAGTTGCCCACCTAGTTGTGGCAAGCTTTCAATAATCTTAACACTTGCCTGACGCATTCCACCATAGAAAGCAGTGAATAAGCCTGTTGGTCCGCCTCCTATGATTGTTATATCATAAATTTTTTGATCCTCGTTCAAAAAAATTCCCTCCAATTTCAAATCATCATTTCATTATTCATCATATCACATTCGAATAAATGGAATCTAATGTTTACATTCATAAAAATATGCAAATAAATAAGATTTGTCGGAATTTTCTTAAGTTATGTTTTTCCTAAATACATATTGAAAAAACATAGTAAAAGGAATATTATTAGATGTGGATATTATATTAAATTTTTATGACATTTTTATGAAGGCTTTTGTTTTGTTATTGATTATTTTAACTTAGATAATTTAACGAAGGCTTATTTCTTTATGCAGTCTTAAGTGAAATAAATCACAAATTTACCTTAGCTTTTTTTCATAAGCTTGCATTTATGGTGGGAAAATAATAGGTACCATCACTCAAAAATAATAAAGATGGAAGTGATACAAGTTGAGAAAGCCAAGAATAGTAGTATTAGGTGCTGGATATGGTGGTTTAATGACAGTCACTCGATTACAAAAATTATTAAGTGTAAATGAAGCTGAAATTATTCTTATTAATAAAAATGAATATCATTATGAAACGACATGGCTTCATGAAGCATCTGCTGGCACATTACATCATGATCGTGTACGTTATGAAATCAAAAATGTAATTAATCCAAGTAAAGTTGAGTTTATTCAAGCAACAATTGAAAAAGTGAATCCTGAAGAAAAGAAGGTTATCCTAGAGAATGGTGAAGTAGAGTATGATTACTTAGTTATTTCACTAGGATCAGATTCTGAGACATTTGGTATTAAAGGATTAGATAAATATGCTTTTGCAATCACGAATGTGAATGCTGCAAGACAAATTCGTGAACATATTGAATATCAATTTGCAACCTACAATACAGAAGTAGAGAAGGATGAAAAGCGCTTATCTATTGTAATAGGTGGGGCAGGTTTCACAGGTATCGAGTTCCTTGGTGAATTAACAAACCGTATTCCGGAACTTTGTGAAGAATATGATATAGATCGTAAAAAAGTTAGAATCACATGTGTTGAAGCTTCACCAATGGTTTTACCACAATTTGATCGTGACCTTGTTAATTATGCAATTTCTTTACTAGAAAGTAAAGGAGTTGAATTCCATATTGGTACTGCAGTTCAAGAAGCAAATGCTGAAGGGGTTTTAATTGGTAAAAGGGGTGAAGAGCCTCATGAAGTGAAAGCAGGAACCATCATTTGGTCTGCTGGTGTACGTGGAAACTCTATAATTGAAAAGTCTGGTTTTGAAAATATGCGTGGACGTGTGAAAGTAAACAATGATTTACGCATTCCTGGATATGATGATATCTTTGTTATTGGTGATTGTTCTCTTATCATTAATGAAGCGATTGATCGACCATATCCACCAACTGCACAGATTGCAATGCAACATGGTGAAGTTTGTGCACGTAACGTGGCGAAGCTTGTTCAAGGCAAAAGTCCTCTAGAAGATTTTGTATTTGATGACAAAGGAACAGTTTGTTCGCTCGGTGAGGATGATGCAATTGGGGTTGTATTTGGTAAGAAGATAAAAGGTACAAAGGCTTCTGTGATGAAAAAAGTCATTGATAACCGTGCATTATTCATGGTTGGTGGGCCATCATTAGTAATGAAAAAAGGGAAATTTAAGCTTCTTTAATTAGGAGTTTAGGATGTCTAATATGTTTAGACATCCTTTTTATCTTTTTGAAATATTCAGTTATTTGAAGGAAAATAAAGATAAGAGTAGTTAATTGATTATTGTATGCGTTTTCTTGCATTCTTTTGCTTGTTTACCTACTTATAAAAAGATGTTATATTATCAGAAAATTAAAATAAAAAATAAGGGGATTGAGTAAAATGAATGCAACTTCAACAGAAAAAACAACATGTACTTATTGCTCAGGTAAAGGGTATTTTCAACTCATTTTAGGTGGATCAGAAACATGCCCACGTTGTGATGGTACTGGAAAAAATAAATAATATTCATTACTCAGGAATCCAAATGGATTCTCTTTTTTTTGAAAAGCTCTCTTCTCATCCATCTACCGTTAATTAATACAAATAAGTTAAAACTACAATCCTCTTTTATTTCATTGAGAAAAGAGCTGCATACTTCGTAATAACTATTCTCTCTTTATTAGGAGTAAAAGCCGGAAGTAGGGCTTTTACAAAAGCTATAATACAAAAAAATAGCCTTGATAAAGCTCTTTTCTCAACCTTATTATTTACCATAGGTTTACCTAATGCAAATAAGTTGAAACTTCAAGCCCCTTGCATTGCGCAGAGAAAAGAGCTACAAACTTCGTAATAACTATTCTCTCTTTATTAGGAGTAAAAGCCAGCAGTAGGGCTTTTACAAAAGCTATAATACAAAAATAGCCTTGATAAGGCTCTTTTATGAGAAAAGAGCTACATACTTTGTAATAACTATTCTCTCTTTATTAGGAGTAAAAGCCGGCAGTAGGGCTTTTACAAAAATACAAAAATAATCTTTGAAATACTCTTTTCTCAACCATTTTATGCTAATTAGAAAATGCTTTAGTTTCATGACATACCTTAACTTTCCTTTTTTATTTGTTCATAATATTGCCGTATTACATTTATTGACTCAGAAAAAAACATTGAGTACACTTAAATTTGGTGTATATTGCCCTTTTACATAAATGATAGGATGAACAGGTAAATGAGTGAGTGGAGGTGCAGATTTTATGCAAATGGCTTTACCAGTCTTAATTATATCGATATTATTATTTTTTGTTCTTTTCTTTGGAATCGGTTTTATTTTAAACATGTTGTTACGGATGACATGGATTATGGCAATTGTTTATCCAATTGTGGCTATATTAATTATTGATGAAGTACGGTTTTTAGATTATTTTACTAACCCGGGTCATTCATTCCATCTATTAGGAGAGAAAATTACAAGGCTCCATACACCGGATATAATAATCTTAATCAGCGGTTTTTTAGGGACAATTGTAGCGGGGATAGTAATGAGAATATTAAGAAAAAAAGGGTACCGAATGTTTTGATCATGTGCTGATTTTATAAAAAAAGGATTTAATCGAAAATGGAAAGGAGCAGGCGTCCTTTCTATTTTTTTATATATATTTATTTCAGAATTTTAAGTTTTTTTCATTCCGAGTGAATAATTCAAATCAGATTGGGAAAGGAATAGATTTGGGAGGAGTGGAAAATACTATGAACATGAAAAAAATATTAAAACGCTTATTAATGACAATTTTGTTTATTGGGGCTTTAATTACTACTTTTCAATCGATATCAGGAGTGAAAGCAGAAGACTTAAATGACGTTTCTATATCCGATATTGGTGAGCAAAAAAAGACAGAATTGCAAAAGGGATTTCATAATTTAAGTTTAAAATCAGTAGGTATTTCATTAAAATCATTAAAAAAATCAAAGGCAACAACAACACAAATCTCATCTAGTGAATCAATTAAAGGATCCACCCCTACTTTAGAAGAAGCGATAAATTGGACAAATTATCCTTCGAAAGAGGTAATAGCTACCGGCTATACTGCTGGTGTTGAATCAACGGGGAAGCATCCTAATGATCCAGAGTACGGTATTACATATTCGGGAGTGAAGGTAAAAAGGGATTTATATTCAACCATTGCAGCAGATACTAGTGTTTTCCCTATTGGAACTATTTTATTTATACCAGGATATGGTTATGGAGTGGTCGCTGATACTGGTTCAGCGATCAAGGGAAACAAATTAGATTTGTACTATGAAACCGTGAAAGATGTGTATGAGCAATGGGGAAAAAGAACAGTTAATGTTTACATCGTTCAAATGGGAAATGGTAAACTATCCGAAAATGATTTAACGGCACTTAATGAAAATGAATCGATGCAAGTATTTCGTCAACAATATATAAAAACGAAGGATGAATAATACAAATCCTATGGATGCGCAGAAAAATTATCATATTATCTGCGCATTATTTAATTTCAAGAAATTCTAAATTGAATTTTATTTTATGGCGGAATAATGTAATCATTCCTTCTTTTCGTTATAATTAGGATTGGAGGTGGAGTTAATGTTTAAAATAATGAATGTAAATCCATTTGAAGAAAGCCAAGAATGTTTATTTATAGGAGTGAAAGATACACCAGAGAAATTTAATGGATTACTTGCTCAATTAGATGAGAAGTTTGAAAATGAATTAACTGAACTTGTTAAATCTGGTGATATTTCTGCGAAATCAAAAAAAATCTCTTATATACATACCTTTAAAAAAATTGGTGCAAAACGTTTAGTATGTATTGGACTAGGAAAGGAAAAAGAATTAACATTTGATGTGTTAAAAGAAGCTTTTGGTAAGGCCTTTAAAAAGGTCCATGCAAATGGGATTCAATCAATTTCAATTGCGTTAGATACATTTTTTACTGATTCTATTTCATATGATGATGTTGCTACTGCTCTAAGTGAGGCATTCGCTCTTTCTACATATGAGTTTATTGGATATAAGAAAAAATCGAATGAACCAGAGAAAAGAATAGAAGAAGTGAAAATAATAAGCGAAGCGGATCAAGGGGAAATAGAGGCTGCTGTAACGGTTGGTTACGCATATGGAAAAGCTACCAATTCGGCACGTACACTAGTTAATTTACCTGGGAATATGCTTACAGCGACTGATTTGGCAAATTATGCAGAGGAACTTGGCAAGAAATATGAGTTCGAGGTAGAGATTCTTGAAAAAGAGGAAATGGAAAAATTGGGTATGGGCGCACTTCTAGCCGTTAATCAAGGTTCCAATGAGCCACCTAAAATGATTGTATTGAAATATCAAGGTAAAGAACAGTGGGAGGATGTAATCGCTTTAGTTGGAAAAGGAATTACTTTTGATACTGGTGGCTATTCCTTAAAAACAAAAACAGGGATCGTTGGGATGAAGACAGATATGGGGGGAGCAGCCGCAGTTTTAGGTGCGATGGAAGTTATCGGTGAGTTAAGACCTGAGCAGAATGTAGTAGCTGTCATCCCATCAACTGACAACATGATTAGTGGTTCAGCATTTAAGCCAGATGATGTGATTACTTCGATGAGTGGTAAAACGATTGAAGTATTAAACACGGATGCAGAGGGCCGTTTAGCATTAGCAGATGCAGTTACATATGCAAAGCATCATGGTGCAAATTACATTGTGGATGTTGCAACACTTACAGGTGGAGTAATTACTGCATTAGGATTAGATAAAACAGGTGCTATTACGAATCATGAAGCCTTCTTTGAACAGGTACTTGAAGCTTCTCATGAATCTGGTGAATTTATTTGGCGTCTTCCATTAACTGAAAATGATAAAAAGCGTGTTCGTGGAAGTAAAATTGCAGACCTAAACAATTCTCCAGGCAGTGAGGGACACGCGATCATGGGTGGAGCATTTATTGGAGAATTTGCTGAAGAGACACCGTGGGTACACTTAGATATCGCAGGAACAGCTGATACCAAAAAAGAACATGATCTTGGTCCTGCTGGTGCAACAGGTGTAATGGTTCGCACATTAGCCTTATTAGTCGAAAGATTTGAGCCAATAAAATAATAAAAAAAGAAAAAGAATCGAATGAATCGATTCTTTTCTTCGTTTTTGTTATATTTGCCTAGGCCATTCGCCTCCTTATTGCATAGAAAGATAAAGAGTGTCTTTTTATAAAGGAGGTATACCTTAAATGTATTATTATCGTCATGTACCTGTACCAAATCAATCAAGACAGTTCTTTCCTTTTCTTTTCGGTGCTCCACTACTAGGAGGATTCGTCGGAGGCCTATTGGGAAGCGCACTAGTTAGACCGAGACCATATCCGTATCCACCACCATATGGCCCTTATCCGTATGGTCCTTATGGGGGAGGATATGGACCGGGACCATATGGATATTAATGAATAAATAGAGGGAGAAGTGTTCTCCCTCTTCTATTCAGCCCAGCGAATTTTTAGTTGCAGCAAACAGCAATTGGAGGCATCTTTGCTATTTGCGAAATTTAACACAAGCCCACTAGGTGTGAAACGAACGTCGGGTTTTGTTGATAATCCAATTTGATATAACATATTTTTCACTTCATTTAATTTGGATTCTTGTGCTAGTGTCATTAAACGCTTTGAAAAATCAAATGATTTCGATATATGAGTTGTAATCTTTTCTGCATCTTTTAATATTGGTATCATTTTATTCGCTGAATCAATAAATCTTTGTGGGGTGACGGGCTGGTATTGGCGATAAGGGTAATGATATGGATAAGGATAGTGAAGGTATGGGTTTGGGGAACGTATATAATTATTAGGATGATCCTTATTCACGGCAATCTATCCTTTCAACTATAAATAATGGTCTTTCTTAACCACATTATGCGGTAAACTACATATATATGAAATACAATTTCATTGTTAATGATAAATTTTAAAGACAGTTTTCGTAAAGTCTGTTGTGTCTGTAAAAGCCCAACTGCCGGCTTTTACTCCTAACAAATGTTTCAGTGGTTCTTATTGAGTTTGTAGCTCTTTTCTCTGTAATATGCAAGACGTCATTCCTCAATCAAATTTATTAGTTAAATTCACATAAATAAGTAACAATATTTGAGAAAAGAGCTTTTAAAAAGAAGGATTCCTAAGATTATATCTTGAATATTAGAAAAAGTGAGGGGGGATTCATATGGAATTAAAAAACACACTTATAGCAGCTCTCGGAATGGAATTTCTTGAAGTTGGTCAAGGGAAAGTAATTGCTACGATGCCCGTTGATGAGCGTACGCGACAGCCGTTCGGTTATTTACATGGCGGAGCTTCTGTTGCTCTTGCGGAGACAGTAGCAAGTGTAGGTGCTGCGGCTATTATCGATTCAGAAAAAGAAATATGCTTTGGACTTGAAATTAATGCAAATCATATTCGGTCAAAACGAGATGGGATAGTTACTGCAACAGCAGAAGTCGTTCATCAGGGGAAAAGTACTCAAGTTTGGGACATTAAAATTAGAGACGAAGAGGAGCAACTCATTTGTATGTCTAGATGCACAATGGCAGTTGTACCAAAAAAATAAGGTATATTCATTTAATAATGAATATTTCTCTCTTTTTTTCTTTAAATAAAATATATAATAACCATCATTTTATACTGCATAATAATATTGTTATGGTTGAAATACAAAAAAAAGAGGGGGCACATCGTGTCCCCTCTGTAAATATATTAATAGCTTTCCTTAAACTGACGATGGTCATGCTTAATACTATACAAAAGAATACCAAATGCAAGGATAAATAAGGCACTTGTCACATAAAAAACGGAGGATATACCGCTATACCCTGAAACTATTCCACCTAAGACAGGCCCCACTACATTTCCTAAAAAGCGAAAGCTCTGATTATATCCAAGAACTTCACCCTGCATTTCAAGAGGTGCTTCTCTACGAATAAAGGCCGTAATACTTGGGAGCATACCACCAATGGCCATACCGAATAGGAATCTAAAAATAACGAGCTGCCATAATTGTTGGGCTAGAGCTTGTGGAATAATAAATATAGCTGCAAGTAAAAGTAAACACATTAGTACTTTTTCGTGTCCGATACGATCTCCTAGTTTCCCCCATTGACGAGTCATTAATAAATTTCCAAACCCTGTTGCAGAAAATGCCATTCCGGCTAGTAAGGCCACACTTCCAGCACTGCTTAATTGACTGACATAAAGAGCAAGTAACGGTTGGATACTAAAATTAGCTACTTGGATAAGTAATGCAATAATCATTACAGTGATTAATATTCTGTGATTAAAAATTCGTTTAATCACATCTTTTCTGCTAAATGTTTTTTCTTGTGCGGAAGATGTTTGTTTACGCTTTTCTACGATACCAAATAATACTCCTGTTGTTGCGATAGCAATTGAAATGGAAGTAATTATGAATGTATATTTAAAACCAAACGTATCTGCCATTGCACCGCCGATGAGCGGACCAAATAAAGTTCCCGAAACGGTTCCCATTTGTAAGGTACCTAAAGTCTTTCCTGCACTTTCCTTTGGTGTTTGAGCAGATATTAAAGCAATGGAGGTAGGAATAAATCCTGTAACAATCCCCATCATAATCCTTAAAATGAATAGTCCAATGACATGATGGACCATTCCCATGAAAAAAATACTTGCTGCAATCCCATATCCAGTAATCAATAGGATCGGTTTAAACCCATAACGATCTCCAAATCTTCCCCAAACAGGTGAAATGAAAAAAGCCACCAAAAAGGTCACTCCAAATACAAATCCTGCCCATCTTTGGACGTATTCATCATTAAAATGCCCAAATGATTCAATATACAATGAAAGGAATGGCATGATCATTGTTGTACTTGCTCCAACTAAAAAATTACAAAACCACATTATTACTAAGTTGCGCTTTTCAATACTGATAAAAGACACCTTCTTTGTAAATTTTTAATTCTAGATTCATAAAAAAATTAATTTCTAATTCCTATTTACAATCATATAAAAATAATTTTGTTTTACTAAAATTTAGCTTTCCTAAACATTATATTAGTTTTATAAAAAAATACAACTTAGAAGTTTGCCCTTTTATCTAATGAAAACGTTTAAAATTCAGGAGTTTATTTACTTTTAGCGCATTAAAAAAGAGATGATATTTTCATCATCTCCTAGTTCATCCTTTTTACCACTGAATATTATACATCCAACCATATTCTTGTTGGATGTTTTTCAAACAATCAAGGCTTTTTTGAGAAAAATCATCATCACTGGTTGAAAGTTCTTGAATCATTTTATCAACTGCTTCTTTTAAAGTGAATTTATATTCTGGTACTTCACCCTCATACGGTTTAACCATTTTTAATGGTATATTCGTTTGCTCACGAAATGCCAACGCTTTTCTCTCATGAAAAAAGTCTACATTAACTTGCTTAGGGTTGTGTAAATCTCCTTGCATTGGATGTTTTAATACAGCTAGAGTTCGAACAACATAATGATCCGGATATATGGCAGTTATTTCTCCAATGTATTTTCCTGTTTTGTTGAAAAATGTGACCGTTTGTTCTAGTTCCACGTTTATTCCTCCCATTTACTACTATCTATATATATATTATGAGGTACAAGATCAAAAAAGAAAAATGATAGATCATAAAGACAGGTAAAAAGTTGCGCGCTCCTATAGGAATTTAGTAAAGTAGTTGAGAAAGTATTAAATGATACATAAAGGAGATAGTGATAATGACATATCCTCAATTAACAAAAGAAGTAATGGATAATGAAAGACTTATCGAAATGCAGACAAATATGGGAAATATTAAAATAAAGTTGTTTCCAGAGCACGCACCTAAGGCTGTAGAAAACTTCATTAAGCATAGTCAAGATGGATATTACGATGGAGTAATTTTTCACCGTGTTATTAATGGGTTTATGATCCAAGGTGGAGATCCATTAGGTAATGGTACAGGTGGTCAAAGTATCTATGGTGGTTCTTTTGAAGATGAATTTTCAAGAGAATTATTCAATTTCCGTGGTGCTTTATCAATGGCAAACGCAGGTCCAAATACGAATGGTAGTCAATTTTTTATCGTACAAAGTGTAGCAGTTGATCCAAGAATGTTAAAACAAATGGAGCAGGCAGGCTACCCAGAAGAAGCGATAAAAGCATATGAATACTTAGGTGGTACTCCTCACTTAGATTTCCGTCATACTGTATTCGGACATGTGGTTGAGGGAATGGATGTTGTTGATAAGATTGCAGAAGTAAAAACGGATATGCAAGATCGTCCAGTGCAATTTGATGTCGTGATTGAAAAAATTAATGTATTAAAATAATAAGGAAAGCTGTCATAATTGACAGCTTTTTTTATTTGGCACTTTTCTCAATATATGAATGAAGTTATAACTGGGTGTAAAAGCGGGAAAAAGGGGCATTTTACTATAGCAACAAAAGGAAACAAAGGTAGCCTTTTAGGAGTAGATGCTTAATAGTGATAACTAAAATCTAGCTTCTACTGGAATATCAAATGGAAATTTTTCCTTTACTTATCGAGCTGGTTGCGGTTTTCCTAGGATTGTTAAGAAATTGTCAATCACTGTTATTGGTTTTACCTATTTGTAATTGGTATAATATGAATAAATAATAAAAAGACGATATTCATGAAAGGGAGTTTTTCCGTGATTAACCCTTTGAATTTTTTTGTATTGAATTTATTTTTGTATTTTCCTGAGGATAAGAGAGAGTACATACCAGCATTTATCTCTTTTTCTATTTTTATGGTTTTTTGTGTGTTGACTTTCGTTTGGATTCTCAAAGTAAATAAAAAGCAATTAAAAAAAGCGAAAGAATTCGAAGAAAATTTAAAGAAAACACTGAAGTAATCCTTTAAGAGGTTATCTGATACTATACTTTCAGATAACCTCTTTTTCTTTGTAATAGAAAGAGACTTTCATGGCTACAATGTTTATGGACCATAGCTTTTTTTCTAATAGCTGATTTCGTATCGTTTGCTGCTTTTATAAAAGCCCAACTACCGGCTTTTACCCCCCAATAAAGGATTCTAGCGGTTCTTATGGAGATTGTAGTTCTTTTCTCAGTAAAATGAGACGTGTAGCGATCCTCAGTTGCTATTTATTAGTTATAATTTTACCTAAATATAGCAACAATGTTTGAGAAAAGAGCTTTCAAGGCTATTTTTGTATAGTTATTGCTTTTGTAAAAGCCCAACTACCGGCTTTTACCCCCAATAAAGGATTCTAGCAGTTCTTATGGAGATTGTAGCTCTTTTCTCAGTAAAATGAGACGTGTAGCGATCCACAGTTGCTATTTATTAGTTATAATTTTACCTAAATATAGCAACAATGGTTAAGAAAAGAGCTTTTCAAATAGATCGTTGAATCGAAGTAATGAATTCGAGTTAGTCTAATAGAAAAGAGCCTTGGCTAATAAATATTGGAGGTTTTTTGGATGAAGTTGCTTTCAGTTCTATTTACAACTGTATTTTTGAGTACGGGTACACTAGGTAATCCGATAGAGGCAGATGTTGAAATGAAAAATACTTCCGGTGAGACGATTGGAATGATCCATTTACAAGAGAGTTCCAAAGGTGTAAAGCTTCAAATGGATTTAAAGGGAATTTCCCCAGGAGAGCATGCCATCCATATTCATGAAATAGGGAGTTGTACTGCACCTGACTTTACTTCTGCTGGGGGGCATTTTAATCCAATGAATAAGGAGCATGGCCTCCTTAATAATAAAGGAGCTCACGCTGGTGACTTACCAAATATCACAGTTAAGACTGATGGAAAAGTTAGTACAGAAATACTGTCCGATCAAATAACACTTCAAAATGGAAAAAACTCCTTATTGAAAAAAGAGGGGACGTCCATTGTTATTCATCAAATGAAAGATGATGGAAAGTCCCAACCAGCAGGTAATGCAGGGGATAGAATCGCTTGTGGTGTAATAAAAAAATAGTTAAAGGGAGGCAATCCCCTACTTTGATGGAATATTGCCTCCAGATTCGTTCATCAACTCAATGCTTTTATGAATCGAGCAATTCCCTCTTTAACCGTTTCCCTTGAACAACCTACATTCATCCTTAAAAAAACCTTCTCCACCAGGGCCGTATTTCTTCCCTGGCTCTAAAGCAAGACGTCCTTTTTCAATTAGACGTGTTTTTAGTTCCTCATCAGATAAACCGGTATCTCGACAATCGATCCATATTAAATAACCACCTTCAGGCTCCATCACTTTTACTGCTGGCAATTCAGCTTCGACCGTTTCTTTGACGAGATGAACATTTTCTTTTATGTAGAATAGAAGCTGATTTAGCCAATCCTCACCATATTTATAGGCAGCTTCCATTCCGATAATTCCAAAAGCATTCAAAGTGTGAAATCCTTGTTGATGTTGAATGGTTTCGATTTTCTTTCGTAATGTAGGATTTGGAACAATTAAGCTTGAAGCTTGTAGTCCAGCTAAATTAAATGTTTTTGTGGGTGCGATACAAGTGATAACAAACTCACGATAGGATGCATCAATAGATGCGATCGGAAAATGTTTGTTTGGAGCACCTACTAGGTCAGAATGGATTTCGTCTGAGAGAATATGCACATGGTATTTCTGGCACAGTTCAGCTATTTTTTTTAGTTCTTCACGTTTCCAGACCCGTCCACTAGGATTATGTGGGTTGCATAAGAAAAACAGTTTTACATGATTATTTTTTAATGTCTCTTCGAATTGCTCAAAATCAATCTCATATCTATTGTTGACTAAATGTAATGGACAGTTCGTCACTTTTCGGTCATTTGCTTCGATCATTGTAAAAAATGGTGTATAAACAGGCGATTGCAAGAGAATGTGATCCCCTGGCTCAGTAAAAGCTAAAATGGCAAGTCCTAAAGATGGTACAACGCCATGATTATACAAAATCCAGTCTGCTTCAATTTCCCAATCATGACGTTTTTTCATCCATTCACGTATTGCTTCACCTGTACTGTCCGGAATGGAAGTATAACCAAAAATTTCATGGCTGAGTCTTTTCTGTAAGGCTTGAGTAACCGCTTCTGGTGGCTTGAAATCCATGTCTGCTACCCACATTGGTAGCAGGTCTTCTTCACCAAAAACAAATTTCATCTGATCCCATTTAACGGAAGCGGTTCCTTTTCGTTCAATTAATTGATCAAAAATAGCCATCTAAATCACCATCCTATTATCTTCTTTAAGGCTTTGATTTCTTGAAATAAGATTTTAAGCAACAATCATGTTAAGAAGAAAGCCTACCAATATGTTATTATAATGTGACTAGAACATAAAGAGATAAGGTGTGAAGATGCAATAGAGAAATGAATGTAAAATTCAGAGAGGTATTACACAATTGAGATCCGCCGGTTAAGGGTCATATGAAACAGAAATGGTTAATGTCCATCAAGCTGTGCACGACATAGTGGAGATCCATCTATGAGTTTGCTTTTGTGTAACGGATCCCTAAGTGAGAAAAAATGGCTGGAACTTTGATACGTGAATCCTGTGATCTATAGTTCAGTGCAAGAGATACTAAGCTTGTTTAACAAAATGTTGAATATAAGTAAAGACTACATTTGGCTTCTCTTCTGGAATTAAGTGGCCAGTGTTCTTTAAAATAACAAGTTGAGCATTGGGGAGATCTTTGGATAGTTTTTCTCCAATGGCCAAAGGTACGACTCGATCTTGTTCACCCCATATAAGGAGGCAGGGAATTTGGATGTTTTTTAAATCAGCCGATAGTAGATCTCCTTCATGATCCCTAACCATTTTCGCAAGTCCTTTGAATATATTTTTATCGGTAAAAGGTTCCTCATATCCTCTTAACATTTCCGCATCAATCATAGCGTGATCATAGACTACATTTTCAACATTCTTTTGAACACCGGATTTTTCTAAATAGTACCTGACAAAGTGGTGGAAAAACGGTAGGTGACTTAGCAGTTTTAAAGAGGGTTTCACCGGCTTTAAATATCCCGAACTGCAAAGAAGAATTCCTTTATTGATCATATCAGGCTTTTGCTTCATCATATGTAGTGCGATTTGTCCTCCCATTGAATGGCCAATAATATATATGCGTGAATAATCAAGTGACTTGATTAAATGAAGAACTGAATGGGCCATATTTCTATAGGAATATTGATATAAGTAGTGTTTTCCACTTTGGCCAAATGGTGGAAGATCGACAGAAATAATATTATAGCTTTCTGCTAAAAGGGGGATTAATCTTCTATAGCTAAATGTAGACGAAAGAAAACCGTGTATGAGGACGAAAGTATCTTTTGCCTTTTCGTTGATATATTCTTCATAATAGAGATCTATTCCATCAATATTTCTCTTCATTTTTGATACTGTGATGGACATTTAATTCACTCCTATTACAAATTTTTTGCAAAAAAAAGGACGAGCATTTACTCTCGTCAAAATAAAAATAAAAAGGGGGAATACTAGTGTGCTAACATTGATAAAAACTTTCTATCAATGCTACACAGAAAGCCTTGTGTTATAAAGGATTTCCAGATTTCCAACTTTTTAAACATAAATAATAAAAAATATTATTCTTTTGTATCAGTTGTCAAAACTGATGCAGGTACGTCTAAAACAGTAGATAATTTTAAAATGGTTTGAGTAGTTGGAATTTGCTCCCCATTTTCATATTTTTCAATAATTTTTGCCCCTAATCTTGCTTTCAATGCTAGTTCTTCCTGTGATAAATTTTTTTGTTCACGGTAAAATTTTAAATTTTGAGCAAAGGAAGCCATCAAAATCCCTCCATTATCCACTTTATTTTATAGAAACTTTCATTTAGTCATTAATGTTAAGTTGGTTCTGCTCTGTCCAGCTTCATCATTTATCTGCTTCCGTATTTCTCAGTATATTGTATCACAATATTAATAAAATCAGGTATTTCCGATTTATGAAACTTTTGTGATTGAATGGTAATTTGTTATTTTTGCGTCATCTTTTCAATTGTGGTATAATTTTTTATTGCGTATATATAGGAGAAAAATAAATATAAAAATAGGAGTGTTTCTATGACAACAAATTATGAAGTAGGTAGCGTATTAACTGGAAAAGTGGCTGGAATCCAGCCTTATGGTGCATTCATCGCACTTGATGAAGAAACTCAAGGATTAGTTCATATTTCTGAAATAAAGCATGGTTATGTAAAAGATATCAATGAACATTTAAAAATTGGAGATGAAGTGAAAGTAAAAGTTCTTACTGTTGACGAAGAGAGCGGAAAAATCAGTTTATCTATTCGTGCGACAGAGGAAGCTCCAAAGCAAGAGAAAAAACCAGCTCGCCGTCGCCAAGCTAATGTTATTAGTGAAGAACCTACTGAAGGCTTCAATACTCTTAAAGATAAGCTTCAAGAGTGGATTAATCAATCAGATTTAATTAAGAAATAATATACAAAAAAGTGGAGCACTCAGATAATTTATTATTAGAGTGCTCCAGTTATATTTGTTGAATCAAGGTGCTAGAGTTTTTTTATTTTTGCTAAGGTTTTTTTATTCCATATTTCCTCATCCGATATTGTAGGTTCTGTCTACTCATCTTAAGTGTTTGGGCAGTTTTAGTAATATTGAATTTATGGTACTGTAATCCTTTTTGAATATAATATTTTTCCGCTTCTTGCATATACTCTTCCAGTGGCTTAATTTCTTGATTTTTGTTAATAAGAAATTGATGATCCTGTGAAATGCGATTTTTAAATTTCATAGGAAGGTGCTGAAATAGGAGTGTATCCTCACTATCAATAATTTTCATTGAACGTTCGATAATATGATCCAGCTCTCTCAAATTTCCTGGCCAATCGTAATCAATAAATGCTTGAAACACTTCTTCTGAGACTGTCTTTAAATTGACTTGATAGATCCTGTTATATTTTTCTATGAAAAACAAGGCTAGTTCTTGAATAGAATTTTTTCTTTCACGTATTGGAGGGATAAAAATTGTTAATTCACTAAGAAGATAATAAAACTTTTTATTTAACTGACCTTTTGCTATCAGATCTATAGGATCCTCATTAGTCGTGCAAATAATTTTATAGTTTCTTGCATTGTTTAAAAAATTTAGCAGTTTTAATTGACTGGTAGGAGATAAGTTTTGAATGTCCTCTATAACCAATGTTCCCCCATCGGCATTTTCCAACTGATGAATGGATTCGAGAATTGCTTGTTCAACATAGTTATCTAATAAAGATGTGCAATTATGAATAAAATAAGGCTTTGAATCTTGATTTACCTCATGATGAATACATTCAGTTAATGTACGTTTTCCGGTACCTGCTTCACCAATTATAAAAATTGACGACGATGTTGTAGCAACTTTTTGTCCAGTTTCAAGAACTTTATGTGGATAAAATTGTTTATCGGATAGGCTTTCAAAGGTGGTAGATCCTATTTGTTTCCGTTGTATGCTTTTCTTCATCATTCGATCAAGGTATGTTACATCACGAACAATTTCCACAGCACCAACGATTTGATTATTAAAAGTTAATGGATAGGTATTGTTTACTGTTTTTATCTCATGTCCTTTGTGATTAAAATAGGTTTGATGGGTATTTAGAATTGCCCTTCCTGTATGTAAAACCTTTAATAAAGTACTAGCTTCTCCTTGATAAAATTGAAAGACTTCAAGAATATTTTTATCTAATACATCTTCGATCTTAGTTCCTTCAATTTCCATCATTTTTTTATTATATATAGTCGTTTTACCTGTTTCATTGATAACATGGATACCAACATCTAATAAGTCAAGAATTTTCTTATACATGTCGTTCTCGATATTTATCTGCATCATGTCCCCCTCCTTAAAAACTATAAAGAAAATATAAAAAACTCTTGAAAAATGCAATATCTTTTTGCATTATTATATATGTAAGGGTTTTCTTAGTGCAAATTTTTTTTGCACTTGTTTTAAACAAATAGATGGAACTGGCTTATACTAAACGACATCTGTAATGTTGTGATTAGATAAAAAATAAGCTTGTTTTAGGGACGGCTATTAAACGGCGTGAACCCATTGCATTTTAGATAACTTAATTTTTCTTAGAGGGATGGAGGAATTTTCATGGTTACAAAATCAGAACAAATTATTGAACAAACGGATCGTTTCGGAGCGCATAATTATCATCCACTACCAGTTGTAATTTCTGAAGCAGAAGGAGTTTGGGTGAAGGATCCTGAGGGTAACAAATATATGGATATGTTAAGTGCTTATTCTGCTGTTAATCAAGGGCACCGGCATCCAAAAATTATTGAAGCATTAAAGCAACAAGCAGATCGAGTGACATTAACATCACGCGCTTTCCATAATGATCAACTAGGGCCTTGGTTTGAAAAAGTTTGCCAATTGACAAATAAAGATATGGCCCTTCCGATGAATACGGGTGCAGAAGCAGTGGAGACAGCAATCAAAGCTGCAAGACGTTGGGCATATGATCATAAAGGCGTTGCTGAAAACCAAGCAGAAATCATCGGTTGCGAAGGAAACTTTCATGGACGAACAATGACTGCTGTATCGCTATCTTCTGAAGAAGAGTATAAGAGAGGATTCGGTCCGATGCTGCCAGGAATTAAACTTGTTCCATATGGTGATATCGATGCGCTTAAATCAATAATTACACCAAATACAGCGGCATTTATTATTGAGCCGATACAAGGGGAAGCGGGAATTGTTATCCCACCAGAAGGTTTTCTAAAAGCAGCTTATGAGCTTTGTAAAGAAAATAATGTATTATTTATTGCTGATGAAATTCAATCGGGATTAGCACGTTCTGGTAAAATGTTTGCATGTGATTGGGAGGACGTCATACCTGATGTATATATTTTAGGAAAGGCACTTGGTGGAGGAGTATTCCCTATTTCATGTGTTGTAGCAAATAAAGATATTTTAGGTGTATTTAATCCGGGTTCACATGGTTCTACTTTTGGTGGAAATCCAATGGCATGTGCGGTATCCATTGCGGCACTTGATGTACTAATTGATGAACAATTAAGTGAAAAATCTCTTGAACTTGGAGAGTACTTTATGAAACAATTAAGGGGGATTAAAAATCCGATTATTCAAGAAATTCGTGGTAAGGGACTGTTTATCGGAGTTGTTTTAACTGAACCAGCAAGAAAATATTGTGAGGCCCTTAAAGCGGAAGGGTTATTATGTAAAGAAACACACGAAAACGTAATACGCTTTGCTCCACCATTGGTAATAAGTCAAGAAGAATTAGATTGGGCTATTGAACGGATTAAAAAAGTTCTCTCTTAATTTATTTTGAGTATTTTTCTTAGTACTGTCACACGATTATTAAATAAAGAGGCGAAATATTGATGGAAAATCTAAATCTATTTACATCGACACAGGATGTCATAAAAGAAGCACTAACTAAGTTGGGTTTTAATGAAGAAATGTATGAACTATTAAAAGAACCATTACGCATGCTTACGGTTAGAATGCCAATTCGAATGGATGATGGAACAGTAAAGGTATTTACTGGCTACCGTGCACAGCATAATGATGCTGTAGGCCCTACAAAGGGTGGTGTTCGTTTTCACCCAGAGGTGGATGAAGATGAAGTAAGAGCCTTATCAATGTGGATGACGATAAAATGTGGAATCGTGGGTCTTCCATATGGTGGTGGTAAAGGTGGGATTATTTGTGATCCTAGAACAATGTCAATGGGAGAAATTGAGCGGTTAAGCCGCGGTTATGTTCGAGCGATTAGTCAAATCGTAGGCCCGACTAAAGATATTCCTGCACCTGATGTTTATACCAATTCACAAATAATGGCTTGGATGATGGATGAATACAGCCGTTTACGTGAAAATGATTCCCCAGGGTTTATAACAGGAAAGCCAATTGTTCTTGGAGGGTCTGAAGGTCGTGAAAAGGCAACTGCTCAGGGAGTTACTATTTGTATTGAAGAGGCAGCGAAAAAGAAAGGTTTTAGCCTTAAAGGGGCTCGTATCGTCATCCAAGGTTTCGGAAATGCAGGAAGTTTCTTAGCAAAATTTTTGCATGAAGAAGGTGCAAAAGTAATTGGAATTTCTGATGCGTATGGTGCACTTCATGATCCTGATGGTTTAGATATCGATTATTTACTTGATCGTCGTGACAGCTTTGGTACAGTTACTACATTATTTGAGAATACAATAACGAATAAGGAATTATTAGAATTGGATTGTGATATTTTAGTTCCTGCAGCCATTTCAAATCAAATTACATCAGAGAATGCAGGAAATATCAAAGCTTCTATAGTCGTTGAAGCAGCTAACGGACCAACAACAACAGAAGCAACGAAAATCTTAACTGAAAGAGGCATTCTCCTTGTACCAGATGTACTTGCAAGCTCTGGAGGAGTCACTGTTTCTTATTTCGAATGGGTTCAAAATAACCAAGGTTATTATTGGTCAGAAGATGAAGTGAATGATAAGCTTCGTGATAAACTAGTGGATGCCTTTAATAATGTTTATCATACTTCTGAAACACGGAAAGTGGATATGCGATTAGCTGCATATATGGTTGGACTTCGTTATGCTGCTGAGGCATCGAAATTTAGAGGCTGGGTTTAATTTATCATAAGACATAATAAAGTTTCATCATTTCGTTGAAAGAAATAATACTAAAAAAAGAGGTGGGTTAAACAAAGTATATTTTTTGTTTGATCCACCTCTTACATACTTCTTCATTTACTTATTTTGTTGTTCTTGCCTCAGGTGAACGCTCTACTTCCTCATTCGGTTTAAATAGCAATCCTAAATTAATAAGTCCAGCAATACCAACTAATCCATATATGATACGTGACAAAATCGTATTATCACCAAAAATAGCAGCTACTAAATTAAATTGGAAAAAGCCAATGAGCCCCCAGTTAATAGCCCCAATAATAGTGAGAATTAATGCAATACGTTGAGTAGTACTCATTTTTTTCTCCCTCCTTTCCTTTTTGGATAGGGTCTTTTCTCAAACATTGTTGCTATTTAAGTAAAGTTTTTAACTAATAAATATCGGCCAAAAAATTGCTGACTCCCTCTATCACTGAAAAAAGAGCTGCAATACTTCATAAAAATCACTTCCCTTATGGTACAAAAGCTGAAAAGTGCTTTTATAAAATAAACTATACGAAAATAGCCTTTGGATCTGACAAGCCATTGAGAAAAGATTTCGTACATTTATAGAATGATGTAAATACATAAATATTATGCAACTGGTCAATCTGTAAGTGTGGAAGCTTGAAAAAAATGATTTCTTTGGATAAAGTGATAAAGTAGAACATGAAATGGAGGAATTAACCTTGACACACATTCGTTTTGATTATTCAAAGGCACTAAGCTTTTTTGGTGAGCATGAACTTACATATTTAGATTCAGCTGTTAAGGCTGCCCATCGTTCTTTACATGAAAAATCTGGGGCAGGTAATGATTTCTTGGGATGGATAAATCTACCTACTGAATATGATAAAGAGGAATTTAACCGCATTTTAACTGCCTCAAATAAAATAAAAAATGATTCAGACATCCTTTTAGTAATTGGTATTGGAGGCTCCTATTTAGGTGCACGTGCAGCTATTGAAATGTTAAATCATAGCTTTAATAATCTGTTACCAAAAGAAAAACGTCAATCTCCGCAAATTTTATTTGTTGGGAATAATATTAGTTCAACATATATGACAGATGTAATTGAATTATTAGACGGTAAGGATTTTTCAATTAATGTCATCTCAAAATCCGGTACGACTACTGAACCAGCTATTGCTTTCCGTATTTTTAGTAAGTTGTTAAAGGAGAAATATGGGGAAGAAGAAGCTAAAAAACGTATTTATGCAACGACAGATAAAGCTAAGGGTGCTTTAAAGACATTAGCAAATGAAGAAGGATATGAAACATTTGTTATTCCTGACGATGTTGGTGGAAGATATTCAGTTCTAACTGCAGTAGGATTATTACCGATAGCTGTCAGTGGAGTAAATATTCAAGAAATGATGGAAGGTGCAGCTAAAGCTAGCAGTGACTTTGCTCAAGAGGAATTGAAAGAGAATCCTGCCTATCAATACGCTGCAGTTCGAAATATTCTTTATAATAAAGGAAAAACAATTGAAATGCTTATTAATTATGAGCCTGGTTTGCAATATTTCTCTGAATGGTGGAAGCAATTATTTGGAGAAAGTGAAGGGAAAGATCAAAAAGGTATCTTCCCTGCTTCAGCGAATTTCTCTACTGATTTACACTCATTAGGTCAATATGTTCAAGAAGGACGTCGTGACTTATTTGAAACAGTAATTAAAGTAAAGAAAGCTAGACATGAAATAGTTATCGAAAAAGAAGATAAGGATTTGGATGGTTTAAATTATCTTGCTGGAAAAACGATTGATTTCGTAAACAACAAAGCATTTGAAGGAACATTGTTAGCACATACGGATGGCAATGTACCTAATTTAATTGTAGAAATTCCGGCAATGGATGCTTATACATTTGGATATCTAGTATATTTCTTTGAAAAAGCATGTGCCATCAGTGGATATTTATTAGGGGTAAACCCATTTGATCAACCTGGTGTTGAAGCTTATAAGGTAAACATGTTTGCGCTATTGGGCAAGCCAGGGTATGAAGCGAAGAAAATAGAATTAGAAAATCGATTAAAGTAAATGAAAACCTCCTTAAGGGAGGTTTTTATTTTTTTAGAATATGCTAAGCGTTCTTTAGGGAAACTATGAAAAACAAGAAGGAGTGTAGGCAGAGTATGTATGAGATCCCGACAAAAATAGAAGGTAAGCAATATTCTTTATATAAATTGGAAGAAGCATTAAAACCAATTGGGTATTCAATTGGTGGTGGCTGGGATTATGATCAAGGATATTTTGATTTTAAAATGGCGAATGATGAGGGCTATCAATTTTTAAGAGTCCCCTTTACACCAGTTGATGGAGAACTGGATACGAGAGGTGTCGTTGTTCAACTTGGTAAACCCTTTATCCTGAATCATGTCTATCAAGAAGCAGTAGATGATGAAGCAGGAGTAGGGGTGGCAGCTGCAAGCTTTGATCAATTCGCGGAACCTAAAGATAGAGATGGAGATATTCCCAAAAAGTATATTGATTTTGGTAAGGAACTTGTTCGCGAATTAGAACAAATTTTATCTTGAATCATTTGGAAATAACTAATAATTGATCTGATTTTTTAATTCTATAATAGAGGGGAGGATTAATTTTCGTATTCTCCCCATGTTTATATCCGATAAGTAACATTCCATCTTTTTGGATCAATTTGCTTAATGCTTGAAAAGAGAGTCCCTCCCATTCGGGCTTAACCGGAATTAACTTTAAGTGATTGTCATTTAAATGATCAAGCATAGTAATGATTGTATCTGACATACCATGAGAAAGAATACTGTTCATCATTATATAGGAGGATTGCATATTTGTTTGAATCACTTCATCCGCACCACCACGTTTTGCATTCATAAAATTTTCACTCGTTAGAATCTCTACAACACAGTAAGCAGCGGGATGGATTCCTTTGACCGCCAATAAAGTAAGAATGGTTCCCATATCTGCATGGGTCTCAGTTTTATTTTGATCTGATGTAATTAAAACAAATTCGGATTCACTAATATTTGCCTTTCTTAATGTTTGATCTATATAGGGCTTTCCTTTAATGAAGTGTATTTGTCGATTTGGATAAGGATTTTCTTCAAGTGAATCGTCAATTAAAACAATTGGATGAAGAAATTTAGTTTGTAATAACTGCTCAATAACACTTTGTGAACGGCCATTCCAACCAATAATAATGATATGATTTTTTCCACTAAACATGCTTTTTCCTTTTACTTGTGAATTTTGTAATCTTACTGTAGTTGCTGCAAGTGATGCAAAGTAGGCGGAAACAACACCAGCCCCAATAAACACAAGCAGCATTCCAAGAATTCTTCCTTTGACCGTCTCTGGATAAACATCCCCGTAGCCAACCGTGGCTGTAGTAATCACTGCCCACCACACTCCTACGAATATCGAAGGAAAGGATCTAGGTTCAATATAATGAATCGCAGCTCCAAAGATAAAGATGACCAATAAAGCCAAAAGGAAAACTCTAAAGATGACTGGCCAACGTAAAAAACGATAATAGATTTGCTGAAACATATACCCCGCTCCTTCATACCCATTGCATAGACCATTATCCCCGTTTTGAGGTAAATCTATAACAATTTTTAAATTTTTGCTTGCTCTTGCTTTATAGAATCAAATATAATTAAGGAGTAAGCTTAAGGGGCATTAGCTCAGCTGGGAGAGCGCTACGCTGGCAGCCCGCCCATTCATACGTAATATAAAATCGTTGATATGACGGTCTTTTTACGTACTTATATCGATATAATATCCGAGCAGCGTTACGCTAGCTTTGACGTTGACTTTACCGCCTCCTTTTTCGGTGACTTTACCGAGGAAGGGGGCTTTTTTGCGTTTATGGCGCATTCAGAAAAGCGAAAAGGCAGACGTGTAAAAACGAGTCGCAGTACAAGACGTAACAATGACCTTTACTTGCCGGCTTTATTTGAACAAGCCTATCGTATTAAAAAATCGGAGGGATTGGCGGACGGAACTTTATCTCGTTACGACTATGCTATCCGATTATTTATCGACTACTTACATACGAAGAATCACTCGCTAGACTTTGCGGAATTGGATAACGATACTTGTCGGGAGTTTGCTTCGTGGCTACTTAAAGACAAACCGAGATTCGACGGACACAAGTTCAAGTCCGATTCGGAGAAAACAAAAGGAGTATCACCTCGTTATGTGAACGATTTAATTAAATCCATACGAACATTATTCCGAGTATTAGTCGAAGAAAAAACAATCGATACTAACCCGTTCGAGAGTGTAAAAGCCGTAAAGCAGCCGGAAAAGCTCATAAACGTTTTGACTCCGGAAGAACTGCGGCAGCTATTAAACGTGATCGATAAAAACAATTACGTGTCATTTCGAGATTACTGTATTATTACGCTTTGTATCGACACAATGGCAAGGATTGGCGAAGTATTGAATCTAACACTAGCAGAAGTAGATTTGCACGCAAAAGAAATCGTATTCAAAGAAACGGTAACAAAAACTAGGAGAGGTCGAATAGTGCCGATTCAATCTAGGACGGCAAGGTTATTGCGGGAGTTAATTTCGGAGGTAGAGGAATTTGATTCGGAGTATATCTTTCTATCAAACTACGGCGAGCCACTGACGACTAACCATTTTCGACACCGGTTAAAAGGTTACGCAAAGCAGGCGGGCATTAGAAAGAACGTCCATCCTCATTTATTGCGGCATTCAGCAGCTACTATATACCTAGAGTCGGGAGGAAACTTGCGATTTTTACAATCGATTCTAGGACACGTCGATCAGCGAATGACATCACGATATACGCATTTATCGCGGGGATCAATAGCGGAGAATCACGAGAGTTATTCCGCAATGAATCAAGTATTAGACAAATTAAATAGACAACGAAAAACCAAACGAAAATAAAAAAAGAGCGCCGATTGCTACCAACAATCGAACGCCCACTTTCAATATACGCTAATTGAATTATATCGAAAAAATCGACGTAATGCAAGGCTTATTTAAGTACGCCATTTTTCGATATAAATGGGTTGCGCTCCGAAAAGGAGAGCCGTAAATTATGCAATCGTTCCAATCAGTCAAAGAACTAGACGCAGCAATCCGTCAACATCGTGCGGCAAATGAACTTACGAAAACAGAACTGGCAGTCTTGGACGTATTGGCGCAATATAGTTGCGTGGAGCCTGGCGTTAGTTATCTACGAAAAAGTAAAATCGGCGAGGCAATCGGCAAATCCCGCCGTACTGTTATACGTGCCTGCAATCGTTTAGAATCACTTGGAATCATCAAGCAATATAAGCGTAAGAGAGAAACGGGCGATCGTAGACAAACGAGTAATAGAATCGTTATTCAGCCGATAAACGTTGGTACGTACCAACACATTTCCGTACGTACGGAAAAGAATGAGCTTGTCACACCGGAATGTCACACCGAAGAAACTCCGCAATTAAACTCTAAATCTAATAATACATATAGTAACGGCGCCTTAAAGCGCGCAGTCCATTCTCCGTTATATGACACATTAAGTCCGTACTTTAATGACGGAGAACTATATCGAGTAATAGGGGTACTTTACCGTGCTAAAGCGTCCGTCGATCGTAATATAACTATCGAGGAACATACAACGGAATACATTGACGCTTTCAAGTCCGTCGTGTATTCGCATAAACTAGGCAATGTACGATCGTTGTTCGGCTGCCTATTCGCAGCATGGCGCGAGGTTACGACCGAGATTAAACGACGTATGACCTTACGTTCCAGTCCGTTGTTCTACGATTGGCTAAGCGGAAATATATGCGAGGGGTAGGAAACGGGAGGAATAGCGAGTAAACAGCGTTATATCAACGTTTTAACGCATTGAAGTATTTCCGATTACTTCCGCTTTTATCAACTCGACGCCTCTGCTGGACGCACGCTCCGAAAACTTCGGGAGTTATGTTGCGTTAGGTTTATGCAATATTTATGCACGATGTTGCGTTTTGATTGCGTAACAAATTGCGTTAAATCAACGATGTATAAAATCTTGCATAACGAAATTTTACCCAAAGCAAATGAACCGCGTTAAATAAGGGGGAGGGGGTGCCGCCAGTGTATCACTATAGGATTGTGTTACACTCAAATCGAATATTTATTCATCGATTAACAAATTAAAAACGTTTATTTTCGTTATCGATGCGAATTTGCTGACCCCCAAGCCGGGGCGTTCTTTTGGGCGTTTTTTGGTGACATAACAATCCGCGCTATATTAAAACCTTTAGTGGTAAAAACTTACAAATAAAAAAGACCGAAGCGGTTAAACTTCGATCATTAGGTATGCGTCAGCGATTTCGTCGTCTTGGATTCCGATATATGCCAGTGTTGTTTGCGGTGTGCTATGACGGAAGATGGCCATTAATCGTGTTATATCGACGCCTTTGCTATAAAGTTGAAAGCCGAACGTTTTTCGCAATGAATGTCCGCCTATCGGACCGATTTTATCGAGTATGCCGGCTTGTTTAGCTGCGTTATTAAGTATTCGATAAGCTTGCACGCGACTAATTGCTTTGTTACCGCCTTGTCGACTCTTAAATACGAACTCGTCGTCGGCTCCGTCTAGTTTTGCGATTTCTTCCTTGACGGTAGGGCTTAAGGTAATTTTACGTTTCTTGTCCGTCTTATCCTCGTTGATAAAAAAGAAGTCTTTACCGCGTAGGTCACCGATTTTTAACTTTAATAAATCCGATATACGTAGTCCGAAAGATACGCCCATGACAAACATTAATCGATTACGTCCAGTCAATACTTCTTTCATCGCTTCAATGTCGGCTTGCTCGCGAATTGGCTCCACTTTGTTCATAGTATAACCTCCGTAACTAAAATTAATTTATGTTACACTCATGATAACGGAAAATATTGCCTTTGTAAAGAGGGTTTTTTCTAAAAATATCGAATTTATTGGCGAGGTGATTCTTTATGCCAGTAAATAATCGACTTAAATCATTCCGCCATAGATACGAAATGAACCAAAAAGAATTCGCTACTTACCTCGGTATTAGCCAATCACAATACAATCGCTATGAACGAAATACCAATCAGCCGACGTTAGAGATAGCGATCATTATAAGCGACAAGTTAGGTTGTCCAGTGAATGACATATTTTACATAACGGACAAGTCGTATGAAACGTAGTAAAAAATATTGCCGGTACAGGCAAGAATACTGCGTCAGCTACATACGTTATTAGTACATTATCGCTGAATCGTCCAATCGACCGCAATCGGTGACAATATGCGATATGTAAAAAGTGTTTAAAATAACGAAGGAGTGATAACGTATGATGTTATTTAGTGGCGCAATGTTGTTAGCCGGCGGTGGTGTGGTGGCGCTTGCTTGTCTTGATAAAACCGCCGAGTCGTTCGGATGGTATCGAATAGGCTCGATCGTTAAAATACTGCTGCCGATAGCCGCCTTTGCTGCAGGCGTGTATTTCCTCGAAACTAACGCTTTGTTAGGGTGGTTACGATGACTCTATGGGCGACATTACAAGCGCGTAAACGGCTCATAAACGCCTTTAAGCACGCCAATATTTACCGCATGGCTGGTGAATCTTATATCTTTCCGACTATCCGCAAAGTTGAACTAACCGACGACTACACTAAATTTACTCTCCGACTCCCTACCGGATTTGACCCCGACACACTAACCGATAATCTTTTCGTTTTCCAACAAGTATTCGGACCGAATGTCGTCATTGACGGCGAAATCAAATATTTTACAATTACCGTTTACCGGAAAGGCTTGCCGTCAAAGGTGGCGTACAACTTCGACGAATGGCAGTCGGTCATGACCGACAAAACACTTCCGATTATAGTCGGGCGTGATCGTAACAACCAGCCGCAGGCTTTCGACCTGGCAATTTTTCCTCATATTTTAACGTCGGGTGAAACCGGATCGGGGAAGTCGAGTCTACTACGTGCCGTTTTGACCTCATTAATGCTAACGAAAAGCCCCGACGACGTTCGTTTTATCCTGGGCGACTTGAAGCGGTCGGAGTTTGGTATTTATCGCAATGTAAAACACGTCGAAGGCGTTCACGTAACCCCGCGTACGTTATTGCCTGCTTTACGGCTGATTAAAGTCGAAATGGAACGTCGCGGCAACCTGCTCGACAAAAACGAAGTCACGCATATAAAAGAACTGCGCGACAAGTTGCCGTATATAATCGTTGCAATTGATGAAGTCGCTTTGTTGCGGCAGGAAAGGGAGATTATGAATATTGTCGAGGATATATCGTCGATAGGTCGATCGCTTGGCGTATTGCTAATACTTTCAATGCAACGTCCCGACTCGAAGGTGCTGGAAGGTCGACTCAAGAATAACTTGACCGTCCGAATAAGTGGTCGCCAATCGAATAAAAGAAACGCCAGTGTAGCAGGAGCCGAGGGCGCTGAAAAAATCAAAATAACCGACAAGGGACGAATGATCTTCGTACTTGACGAGCCAATCGAGATACAATCGCCGTGGCTTGAATACGACGAAGCTAAACGGTTGTTAGAGCCGTTGAAGGTGAAAACGGAATTCGAGTTCCCATTTGAGGAAAAAGATGATGTCGGTTTAACCGAAGCCATAACCGATTTCAAATTCGGCATACTGGAGGAATTACAATGAACAAACGTGACCGCGCTATTATCGACGACTTGGAACGATTCCGTTGTATGAGTCGAGATGATATAGCCGACATACATTTCCGCAATGTCAGCAATTCAATCACGGCAGCTAATCGCACATTGCTGCGCCTTTATCGCTTGGGTAAAATCGACCGATCGACGGAGTTTCAGCCGTTCGTATACTTTCCCGCCGACAATAGTATTAGAAAGGACTCGCAGAAAATACCGCACTTTCTGGAATTGGTGCGAGTGTACCGTGACATGTTAGCCTTTGCCAAGCCGACGCGGTTTAACGTAGAGGTGAAATATTCGAAAGGACTTGCGGAGCCGGATATTTTCGCCATATGGAAAGGCTCGCCGTTATTTATCGAGGTTCAGCGATCCGCATACAGTGACCGGCAGATAAACGACAAAATAACTCGATATGAGGCGTTGTATCAATCGGGGGTAGTTTACGATGAACCGTGGCAGCCGAGTGCTAGGAAGGTGTTTCCAACGCTGCTAATACTTACGAAAACAAGGTACGCTGTCAAAAGCGACAACTTTGCGATTATGCAAGCGGAGTCGATTGCCGATTTCGTTCGAATGGTAGAACCGAAGGAAAAGCCGGTGCCAATTAAACAGACGGGAGGCATACGGTTAAAAATTGGATAAATAAAAAAAGCCGGCTCACTTGGAGTCGGTTTCTTCATGTAGTTCGATAATTTCGTTTATATCCTTAATGTTGAGGGCGGTAGCAATTTTTTCGATGTGTTCACGGTTAATCGATTTTCTTTGATTATTGAACAATTCGCTAATAGCTGCCGTTCTAATGCCAGTCATTTCGTGTAACTGCTTTTGAGTTAGTCCCTCTTTCTTCAATAATTCGTCCAGTTTAATATTTAACTTCATTTCTCCATCACCCCACTACTTATATGTTTATTATACTTCATAAAAAATAATTTCGCAATTACGTAATTTTTGTGTTGACATTACGAAATAACGGAATTATACTAGAGACAAGTTAGAAATTACGAAATAACGGAAAGGGGTAATATAGTGAGGTCAATCGTCAGAGTATATTCAGATTTTGATCCAGTAAATGTTGAAAGTCCGACCGACATTAGTGAGGCATTTTACATCGGCAATCAAATGATTGTAAGAAAGGACGAAACCGCGGTAACTTTCGAACAAGTTCCGTATCTAAAGGAGAATGATAAAGTCGTCAACATTGACGCGGAGGATCGTTCGGTCAAAGTATTTCACCTAGATATGTTTCCCGAACTTATGGACATCGACCTGGTGGATATGTTGAAAATGACCGTCATTGACTTAGCGGCTGCAATATTCGAAAGAATGGAGGCGGTGGAATGAGAAATTTAACAGTAACTATCACAACGGAAGTAATTGCTCGATATGGGACAAGTATAACAATAGCTGCATATATGGATTGTAGATTATTTGCTATTTTCGCACTAAAGGAAACGGAGGAATAGACAATGCTTATAGGTTTATCAATTATTGGTAGTTTTGTTGTTGGTTTATTTGTAGGGATGAATGGTACAGGACAATTAAAGGAGGAATCGAAATGAAAAAGGTTAAAGTGGCGTTTGTATTCGAAGGTAAAAAAGATTCAATAGAGGAAGGTGTACTAATTGGCGATAAAGTTTTAACAGTTGCGGACGGTGATTACTCACTTCATAAATTCGATAAAGTAGACCATGACGGAGTGTACATCGTCAATTTGGACAAAAACGATACGGATTACTTAGCAGATGACGGGCGTTTGCTATTTGATTTAATCGTTAAACATAGTAACGCAAACTTTCAATGGATTAGCGCATAAATGCAACTAGAAGGTAGTCGAAACGTTCGGGCGGCATAGGCAACCGTCCGAGCAATCGACTTTAAATGACGCGCGACATTCTACGGGGCGACTTGGCAATCGTCGTGTACAATGCCGTTACAAGACGTCGGCTTTCTTAAATAACGGCGGCTGCAAACGCCGGAAATGGACGATAGACGATAAAACGAACGACGACGGTACTGCGGCAACAGTCCGTCTTTTTGTTTTCAAAAATGCGCGAAAATAAATTTTCACTCCTATTATATAGTAGAGTGTCCGAAAATTGAGATTCGCGGGTATTATTAATTGACATGAAAAATTTTAGAGAGGTATTGCGAAAAGTTTCGCGGTCGATTGTTATATCGAGTAAGGACGGAAAAATAAATTTCGCTGAAAGTGTCCGAGGTGGCTTGCGAGCAACGTAATATTAAGTGAAAGCGAAAAAACTTTCGAAAAGTCAGCACAGATTGCGCAAGTCATTTCGTAGTATTAAGTGAAGGCGCAGAAAAATTTCGCAGAAAGTGCGCGAGGTTGCCGATTTGGTTTGTATAGTTATATGAAGGCGGAAAAATGAGAGGGGAATATAAAATGGCGAAAAGATTCTATGAGGTTATTGAAGTTAAAAGTGGGGTTCCGGTTGATTTCTTAGTTTTAGACTCTTTGGTAGACCCGAAAAGATATGCTTTAGTCAAGGAGTGGAATGGCGAATTTGAACTTCGGAGAGTGACAGCTAAATCAGGTGAGTTAACCGAAAAAATGATCGAATGGTACGAGCATTATCGGAATGAATTTTGGGATCGAGGTGAGCAAATTGGCAGCGTTGGAGTGGATAGCGGAATGTTAATGATTGCTGATCCGTGCTATGTGAAAGAAGCAACCGATAGCAAATGTGAGGAAATTTTCAAACAGGTGGACAACGAGTCAAAAAGCGCTCAAATACTTAACAGTTATTGCCTCGGTTTTGAACCTGGTTACGGTGACGGGATTTACGACGTTTATGCAAAGCGAGATCGAAATGGTCACATTATAAAAATAGAAATCGATTTGGAGTAGTTTGAACCATTTTCCAGACAAGCAAGCGAATATCTTATGTGAAGGCTTAATAATCAAAATAAAAAGGGAGATGCTATTATGTACAAATTAGGCGAAAGAGTATTAGTAAGAGGGAAATTAGTAAAACGAAGTTTCGATCCAGTTCATATATCAGAGGTTACAGATGCTGTTTTGAACCTTGGTGTAACCGCTAAAAGTGAGAAATATGAAGTGAAAGAGTTCGAAATGGGTAAAGCCAAATATGGAATAGTAGTCGGAGTTAGGTCGGTAGTCGATACCAGGTACCACTACGCTGAAAAATGCGAGTTTACCGGAAAACCACGATTCGTAACTAAAACAACGAGAAAACAAGTCTACTTAATTGCAACTGATTTAAAAGGATTGTTATACGCTCCGTTTGAGCTTGTGATGTCAAAAAATGAAATTGATCGCTTCTGTAGAGAGGAAGCACTACTTGAACTTAATGATGAAATAGATTTAGATGAATTGGACGATTTTGATGGATTTGAAGATGATCTCGCGGTATAAGCCGGCTTCGGTCGGCTCTAAGGAACATTGATGTTCCGAGTCTATCAATCTATTAAAGGAGGCTATCGAAATGGAATATACTGAGGAACAATTAGTAAAACAATTCGGAGACCCTAGCGGCTTTTCAAGGGTTTCGAATACGCTTGTTCGCTTGTATACGTTATTAGATGGATTCGACGCAACAACGGCGGGACTTTACGCATACTTACGTTCATGGCGAAATACTTCCAATCCCGACATGTTCGGTATCGTATGGCATAGCCGCGAGTATTTATACGCGCAATCGGGACTAGGGCGTAAAGCGTTTGATGCTAGACTTCAAGTATTGAAAAAATACGGACTTGTGGACGTGGTAAAATCCCCGCAAGTTCCGAACAAAGATTATTTCGTGATACATGATCCACTAACTCGCGACGAGTTTATCGAAAAATACCCCGATGAAGTTAAAAGGTTTTTCGAAAAAGTTGAGGCAATCAATAGTAAGGCGGCTGCTGACAGAGAAAGACGTCAGCGGTTCGCTTTAGAAAAACTTGCCGAAGAAGTGAATCAGAGTCATTTGAGGCGTTCGGCGTTACCGAGTGTCCAAAACGGTACAGACGATGGTAAGTCCAAAACGGACAGTCAAGTGTTACCAAAAGGAACGTAGAGTAAGCAATTTAATAAGTAAGCAACTCCTTATGTAAGCAATTAAAACATTGCGCCAAATAAATTTGTCGCTGAACCGATAACTCTAATAATCATTTGATCGATATAAATTCTTATGAAATAAGAGTAAAAAAGACGAGCCGAGTGTCCATTACAGACAAACGAAAAGAGGTGACTGACGTAGTGGGAGGAAGATACGAAGCAAAAAAGAAGGTTAAAGAGCAAGTTCGCAAGCTTACAGAAGTAGTAGATTCGAAGTTTACAAACAAGAATTGGTTAAAAACTAAGACACGCCGAATTATAAACGAGTATCTGCGAAATGGCGGTGTTAGACCGGTTAGCGAAATCCCCAAAGAATTAGACCTCATGCAACGATTACTCGTTAAAACTCATGAAAATATAGAGCGACAAAAAGCAAAAAATCGAACACGTGAAGAATGGGCGGAGATTGAACTCGAATATATTCCACCTGATCCAAGTTATGTGCCGGAAGGGTATCGTGTTTGCGAGTGTTGGAATTGTAGCAACACCTTTCCGCAGAACGGAAAACAGAAATACTGTTCGAACGAGTGCGCCCAGGAGCAACTAGATGCGAGGAAACGACTAATAAAGACTGGAACCTACTTGGCGCCAAAGAGAGATAATTACATCCCCAACAGAGAAGAAAATACCGGTATCAAAGATAAACACCGATTAATTTACACTGACGATTTAGAAAAATATTTCCGATACGTAGAGAGAAGAAAAGACGGCAATCGACCTTATTCACCGAATAGAAATCCGGATAAACCCGCAAAAAGAATCAAAGTAAAATATGGAGAAACGGGTAGTAGGGACGAGGAAAGACGAGAGAGATATGAAGCATTTAAACGAGGTGAGACCCCCGGAGTCTTTACTGTTAATATCAAAACTGGACTGAAAATTTACCATACAAACGGGAAGAAACACGAATATAGTGGGAAGGGTTCGAGCATTGGCGCGTGATGTTTGAATCCTATGTGCCGATTGCCTTTTTTGGTAGTCGGCTTTTTTAATGCGGTTTTTAACAACATTTTGTTAAAGGGGTGATGGTCTTGAATCGTGATTTGATTAAAAGACTTAGAGCGATTAGGGGTATGAATCAATATCAGTTTAGCGAATTTATCGGAATCAGTCGCGCGCAATTAGCACAGATTGAAGCTGGTTATATATCGCCAAGTCAAATAGTAAAAGACAAGATTTACAGTAGTTTCGAAAGTGAGTACATCGAAAAGGTGCGTGCGTTGCTTGAATAACAAACTATGGAAACTAGAAACGGGTTGGCTCGCCGGCTATACCGAGGATCGCGAGTTAATCCGGCGAATTAAACGGTATAAAAAAGACTGGTCGATCATGGCGGACTATTTTAAAAATGACCGTCTTATCGGCGTTCAATTCCGAATACCAATCGAGCAACGACGACCGGCTGAAAGGATGTTTCGTCAAAGTACCTTTAACGGTACTTAGGCAAGCAAATACTAATGAAAATTAAACGATTTTAGACGCCTAGACCGATTACCCTAACAAATATATTCGGTCTATTTTTTGACGACTAGAATCGGCTAATTTAAATGAAAATCTGCTCATTACACACATTTCGGAGGCGAGTTAAACATGCGGAGTAAAAACGATAGATTACAAGTTATGTATTGTATACCTGGTCGAAATTATCCGTTACCGGACAGACATATTATCGCAAAGGTGAAGGAAGGCAAAGACATACACTTCTTTACGTTTGGAATTGATAAACAAGACGAAGGAAGGCGAAAAAATGAAGGATAAAGACGAAAAAAAGATACCGACGTTCTATGACGACTACTATACGCCATTCGTACGGTGGTTAGTAGAACACACGCCGGAACTTGGACACTTGCGCCGACCTCGTAAAATATGGCAGATGCCAAAAGGAGTTGGACGAAGTGTTAATCGTTTTAAACCAAGAAAGACGGGTCGCAGTCGGAGCAATAACGACGCTTCACGTAGTCGACGAAACAACGGGCGAGATAATCGACAGGGATTTAACGGCAAAAACGGGCGATCCAGTTCGAATAGGACGACGAATGATAAACGAGGCTTTAACGAAATATCCAAGCGCAACGATAGACGCTGAACACTACTTTTTGAAAGGAGCACGATGTAAATGGCAAAGGAAAGACTCAGACCAGAACAGATTATTGCAGTTGAATGGTTAGCGCAGCCAAAATGTGGGGGAAAAACAAGGAAAGAGATAGCAGAACTTTGCGGAGTAACCGACCGTACTTTACGAAATTGGGAACAAAAGCCGGAATTTGACGCAGCAATAAAAAACGAAATGCGACGACGAAATCGCGACAGATTGCCGGAGTTGATGGATAGTTTAGTGGATATTGCTTTACAAGAAAAGTCGGCAGCGATGGCCAAGTTAGCTTTGCAAGTTAATGGAATGTTAACCGATCAAGTATCAATTGAGAAAAAACAGGCCGAACAAGATGGAATCGACTATGACGCACTAGACGACGAAATCGCTTCGTTTGCAAAAGCATTTGACGAAGAGGTTCATTAATATGCGGATCAATCCGCAATACGTGACGTTTGCTAATGTAGCATTTTACACAAAGGAAACCGACGCTTTCGGCGTAGGTATCGAACTAAGCAAAAAAGCAAACGTCGAAACGCCGCGGGAAACTTACGCAATAGCAAGCCTTTACTTGCCGCGTGAGGAATATTCTTCAATTAAACAAACGTTGCCGCGGGTGTTTATTGAGACTTTCGCATTTATCCCAAACACCGACCGTTTAGTTATTTTCAACTCAACTTCTCCGTATTTTCGGCACAACCTCGGTCAAATGGAAAGGAAAGCAGGCGTTTATAGTGGCGGGGTTGCGACGAAATTTAGGCAAGTTCAAAACGTTAGTACCGAGTCGGTGTCGCTCGCTATTGATGCGGTAAGGCGCCGAAGTTCAATTACGGAGGTACTATGATGTTTGCGGTGGTTAATATCGAACAATTAGAAACAAAGAGGTTTATAGTCGTCAATATTTACGATGACGAAATGGGCTTTCTTATCGATCAAGTAATTCGACCGTTTGAGTCTTGCGAGCAGGTCATAGAAGTTTTGAGAGAAGTCGGCACCTCGCACGTTTGGACAAGTGACCGCCAGTTATACGGTTTGTTGCTTCAAACAGTGGGTATCGGGGCGGAAATAAAACATCATGACGATACGAGAGAAACACGACAAGTAATTGAGGGACAGAGGGAATTATTAACGGAACTATTCGACATACCGCCGATGAAGCCTAAGCCGAAATTACCGAGGTGGAGGCGTTGGTTGTACGTAGTACTAACGAAATTTATAAACAAAATAGGGGGCAACGGAAAATATGACATTGGAATTTGAATTGTATGAACAGTATAGAAAAGAGCAGCAAACTATTAAGGAATCTCATCGGCAATTTATGGTTCGTGAACAAGAAGCTTTAGAAAAGTATACGGAATTGAAACATAAGTATCAACGAACACTAGAGGAATCCGTTAAGGATGGAAAGGACCTCACTGCCGATTTAGATAAGTTGGACGAAGAAATTCAAGAGGCGAAAAAGTTGTATGAACGACGAAAACAAGAGAGACTAGCGAGCAACACAATTAATAAAGGGGCTACTAAAAGGGTTGATATTCTAAAAGCATTTAGGGGAGAGTACACGCAGAAAGTTCAAAACGAAGTATTACCGTCAATCTATGATCGTGTGAATTATGCTCGTGATTTAATTTTATCGGCATTACTTGATTTGTATAACGCAAGGGACGAATATGACGGCATTACGGCGGAGATTAAAGAAATTTCGTTGGCGGCAAAGGAATCCGGAGAAACCCCTCACCATTTATATATTTCGAATCCAGTATTTAGTAACCATAGTGATTTCGAGGGACATCACGAAATAGCGAATATAGTTAGTCGATTAATTACGGAAACTAATAGAACAATCCGAGACAAAGAACTTCCATCTAATGCAACATATATCGCAGATTTGAAAGGGGTAAATAAATAATGACAAAACATTTTAGCTTACGCGCTGCAGAACTTAGGGAGAAGATTGCCAAAGGAACTTGTGAAGTCGGCGACTTAACTATTGCAGAAGAACTCGCAATGGAAACTCGTAAACTCGAACATTTAGCTTTATACGGACAATTAAAAAGAGAACTAATAAGTAAAGAAAATGAGTAACGGCACCTTAACGGTGCCTCTTTAATTTAAGCGAAAGGGTGAAAGGGATGGATGAATTTTTACGAAAAGCGCGATTGCAGCGAATTAGCCAATTTTGCAGCGATTGGGTCAAGTTCAGCGGAACAATGAAACGAGGACGTATTCCTAAAAGACGAGTGCAACGCTTGAAGGAGTACACTCTTTTTTTCGAAGGATGCAAGCAAGATGATGAACTTGGACCGGTAGCTGAAAAGTGTCTAACGCTAATAAGCAAACTCGACGATTACCGAGACACATTCAACAAAGGCGAAAACTTTGACGAAGTACAACGACAAGCTGACGTCATTATCGGATTAGTAAACGATATAGAACGTCTAATGGGGAAGGTGTTTGAAAATGGCATTTAACCTTCGTGCGATCCTCCGTTTAGAGGACGACAACTTCTCAAAAACAATGCGGAAAATCGAGCGTCAAATGCGAAAGACTGAAAGTATCACGAAGAAAATGTCCGAATCTAGCGGTCAACTAAGCGGCGCAATGAGTAGCGTTAGAAATTCGGCAACGTCGTCCGGATCGGCAGTTAATAAATTTGGTGGTAGCGTTATTAGGGCGGGGAGGTCGGCAGACACTTTCCGCGATTCAACCGGCAGACTTCGTGACGCAATGGGGCGTTTTGTTAAAGACGCGAATCGTATGGGACGTGTTAGCGATTATACAGTTAGGTCTTTAACAAGTATAGGAAACGGTGCGAAATTCGCCTTTCGAGGTTTAACGAGTTTAAAAACGGGCTTTCTCGGCATTGCGGCTGCGGCGGGCGGTGCTTATACGGCGGTTAAAATTTTCAAGAGTACCGTTGGTGAGGCGATGAAATTCGAGCAATCAAGTATTATGATTGACGCCATGTTCGACAACAAGAAAGTGTCTAACGAGTATAAAGATATGATGCAAAAAATGGCTATCGATTCGCCGCTACTTAACTCGCAAGACATTTTCGGAAACTCGAAGTCGTTTATTATGTTAACGAAAGATAATAAACAACTTAAACAAATGTGGTCATTAGTCGAAAGGTTAAACGCCATTGACCCGGCACAAGGCGTCGAGGGTGCCGTATTTGCTTTGAAGGAGTTATTCTCCGGCGATGCAAAGTCGCTACAAGAACGATTCGAACTTGACCGAACAACACTTAAAGGAATTAAAAATCTACCATTAGAAAAGCAGATAGTAGAACTAGATAAATACTTTAATAGAATGGGGATTACACAGAAGTTAATTGATGACATGGGGGATTCAACACTCGGATTATGGAATCAAGTTAATGAGCAGGTCGAACTTGTATTACGTAAAATGGGAGAACCTTCGCTTAAAGTATTAAGTAACTTCTTTGAAAACATCCTTAAACGATTGCAGGACGGGGACTTTAAACAATTCGCACAAATCGGCGGTCGCATGATTCAGAGTATTATAAGTGGATTAACCACGGGTATTCAAAACGTGTATGAATGGTTTACCGGTATAACATCGTCGCCGGAATTTAAGGAAAAAACAAGTCTAGCCGCAAAAGTAGGCTTTGTTATTGACGACCTTTTCGGCAAATTTAAGACTTGGTTGAAAGATAATCAAAAAAGAATTAACGAAATGACTAAAACTTTAATTGAAACTATTTCGTCAGGCCTTATCGCTGCGCAGCCTATTATCGTAGAAACTGCCGAAGTGATTGGTAGTGCTGTTGGTAGTGCGTTAGTTTCAAAAGCTAGTAAGCAGCTTCAAGACTGGAATAAAACTAAGATAAAAGAAAGTAAGTGGATGCCTTATCCGGTTAAATGGGGAATGGAAGTCGGGGAATTTATAGAAGATAAACTACCTGGTGGTAAAAAGAAAAAGAAAGAGAAAAAAGGTAAATCTCACGCCAGCGGACTTGATCGCATTCCTTATAACGGATATCAAGCGACACTTCATAAGAACGAGCGTGTTTTAACTCCGGAAGAAGCGAAGTCATACCGTAATGGCGGCGGTGGAATTAATATCGCAAAACTAGCCGACCAAATTATCGTAAGAGAAGATGCTGACATTGATAAAATCGCGGAGGCACTTTACATGAAAATAAACAGTGCATTGGAGGCGGGTGCGTAAGTGAAAAAGAAATGGCTTAAACGCGAAGGTGGTATATATGATAAGTTTGGTCAGATGATTCGCGAAACAGGCTATTCAAAGCCGGTAAACATCGAACTCGCAACGGTTGTCGAAGCGCCTCCTAATCTACGTCTAAAACTCGACGCGGACGGTTTGGTGCTAGAGAAGGAAGATTTAATAGTTGCGCAATCTTTAACGAAGCATGAGCGGAAAGTGTCGCTTAAAAGTTCGAGCATCGGCGGTGCCACAACGCCTGCTGGCGTCGGCGGTGCCACAACGCCTGCTGGCGAAGGACCGCATACTCACGGCTACGAATCTATCGATATTCAAGAAGGTATATTGACGTTTGAGGACGAACTAGCGGTAGGCGACCGTGTTATCGTCGTTTGCTTAGACGAAGATATGATTTATATCGTACTAGATAGGGCGGTATGGTACTAATAGGCTCGGCGTAATGCCGGGCAATTTTTTTGTTTTGAAACTTCCTTTATACATACTCGTAGTAATACAATAGAAGAAAACGGGGAGGGGTTTTGGTGAAAAAGGATAAAATATTACTTATTGGAATCGCACTCGTAGTAATTATAGGTTTAGCGTCATTTTTCAATCTCGGACAAAAGGAAAGTCCGGTATCAGCCGAAGGTATGTCCGAGGAACAACGCGCCGACTTTGACGAAAAAGCAATTACGACCGGGTTAAAAGATTACCTAGACGCGGCGGATTACGAAAAGATCGAAAAAATAAAAGTCGATCACAAGTACAAATCGATAGAACTTCACGCCTTAATGAATAAATCGGACCAATATTCGAGTAAAAGGGGCGGCGAATTAGCGTCCGCACTCGAAAAATATATAGACGAAAATACCGCGAAACTAACTTTAGACGAACCGTATACAATCATGGTAATGGGTCGCGACGGGCAGAAGTTGAATAAATAACGTGTATGAAAATACGTCACTTTTTGCGAAAATAGTCTTGTAGCGTTGCGGTGCTATGCGGTATAATAGCGTTACCGAAAGAGGAATCGGACAGCGAGCGAGTGCTTTGCGTCTGACTTTACGGATATTATATCGAGGGGCATTAGCTCAGCTGGGAGAGCGCTACGCTGGCAGCGTCGAGGTCAGGGGTTCGAGCCCCCTATGCTCCATAAAAAAAACCTTAGAGCCACATAGGTTCTAAGGGTTTTTTATTTTTTCTAAACATGAAAATTTTGTATTTATTGACAAATTGGTGCCGAAATGAAATTTTTGCTATTTTTAAAACGCATTTCATACTTGTTTTAGAACATTTAGTATTATTGGAGGAACTTGGATAAGTACATAACCAAGTCCTGCATTTTGAATCATGGTCATTAAAAAATCTATGTTTTATTCAACAATTGCGCCCTTTAATGGAATAAATAGCTTATTAATTAAACTAACTCTTTCATAAATAATACTCTGTCTTGATTTGATCCATCATAGTCTATATTGACGGAAAAATCATTTATTGTTTTATCTCCCTTTTCAACAACGAAACTTGTATTTGTAAAATGGTCAAAGAATAATTTCGGTAACTTATCAGACATTTGCCTTCCTCACCACTTATTGATTAGTGGAGATATTACATAGTAGTTTGACCCTTTCACTAAACGTATTTTCATCTTTATTTTCCTTTAGTTTTAATTTGAAAAGAGATGATTCGTAAATAAAGCGCTTGATAGTCTAAAAAACTTGTAACCATTATGAATAAAATAATTAAATAACTGCTATCGAGTTGAGCCTGAAAATTCAATTTGTTTTCTTTCTGACTTCTTTACCCATTCACTTTCATTCCAAATATTTGGGTTGTCAATCGTTAGATTTTCTCCACGCACCAGGAAATCATAACTATCTTTGGCACCAGTATACCAATCGACAATAACTAAATTCCCGTTTACATTACGTACGAGAAATTCAGTGACTTCACCATAACTACCTGTAGTCTTATTAATTTGTACAGGTAATTTTAAATAGAGAAAACCTCCATCCACATCATCAGTATACTCCACTTCCCAAGTGCCAATATCAAGATTTTGCACCTCATTAGAATCAGTAAATTCTGAATGTAAATCATATTGTGATTGAATTTTTATTTGCATATACTGTTTAAGGTTATCGTTTTCGATAAATGTATCCAATTTAATGTCTGAACCGTTCCAGATCGCTTTATAATAGTCAATCAGCGCTTTAACACACATCTCATAAGCGGTTTCAGAATCCTGAACAATTACTTTCCCTTCTCTCTTTGCTACATACACGGGTGTGTAATACATTTTGCTCTATGATAGGTGTAATTTCTGTGTTTATTGAACTATCTGTGCTGCTATCTCCCGAGACTACAGACGTATTTTTTTCGTTATTACTATTTGTTATATCTGAACTACACCCAACTAATACAAGTCCAATTGCGAATAAAAGGATAATGCATCTTGTCAAAATATCAGCTCCTTTCCTATTAGACGGTAATTACTTAAGGGAAGTTACAGCCCTTTCTCAATTTCAAATGATCTTTATGTTTATGCGTTTAATACACTATTTGGACATATAGTGATACTATTTCGATTTCGTCTATCTGCAACTGATTCTATCGCAATATTTGCTTCATACGTTCAGCATTTACCATTGAACTTGATAAAAACATGCTTTCCGCTGCTACTATTTCTTGAACACGATAGCAGTACCGAGCGCCGAGGCAGCCGGTACAAAGAGGTCGCCCGAGGGTGTCTCAACTTTTAATATTAAAATAATCCATTATAAGAATGAGATATTGAAGTAAGGTAACTTCGGTTGTGAACAAATATGTGAAAATTTTACCATTAATTGACTAATACTGAAGATATTAAAAATTTGGAAGCAAAGTTGAAGTAGATTGAAAAGGAAAGTGAATTACACAATCCATAAACATAATTTAGAATAGATTATGAGTGAATAAAAACCCCTTGAGGAATATGGAATATTTGATTGTTTCTCACAAAAAAATTAACATCACGATTCTACATAAATAGCCCTTCTTAATTGATATGATTCCCTAATAGTAGACAGAAAAAAGAAAGCACATTAATGTCTACTATGGAGGGGATTTTTTTATGGAGAAAAAGCGAAAAACTTATGATATAGATTTCAAGAAAAAAGTGGTGGACCTCCATCTAGAAGAAGGAATGGGTTATAACCTTATTGCTAAAGAGTTAGGGATAGATAAAAATCAAGTAAGAAGATGGGTGAACTACTTTAATAATGAAGGAATGATGGGACTTGAAGAGAAACGGGGGAAGTCTAAAGGAATCGGTATGGGCAGACCTAGAACTCTTTCAGAAGATCCAGAAACTAAAATAAAATTACTTCAAGCAGAGAACGAAATGCTAAAAAAGCTCTTAGAAATGTGAAAGGAGGAATGGATGAAGTACCTTAGAAAAAGAAGTATCAGGTGATTCAAGATATGGCTGGAGGAGATTTCTCTCTCCAATTATTATGTAAGATTGCAGGAGTTTCAAGGAGTGGCTATTATAAGTGGGTTAAAAGGCAGTCATGCCCTTCTCCAAAACAATTAGAAAATGAAGAGATCAAAGAAAAGATCTTAGAGTGTCATAGAAAATTAAAGGGTATTTACGGATATCGAAGAATACTAGTGTGGTTACGTTTAACTTATAATCTGTGCATCAATCATAAACGTGTGAAACGTTTAATGAATGAACTTGACATTCGCGCAAGAATTAGACAGAAACGACCATACTACGGAAAAAAGGAAGCTTATATTGTTTCAAACAACCATTTAAATAGAGCTTTTCAAGCTTCAAAACCTAATGAGAAATGGATTACAGACATTACATATCTTATTTTTAATGGGCAAAAACTCTATCTTTCCGTCATTATAGATTTATATAACAATGAGGTAGTCGCTTTCCAAATTAGTAGTAGAAATGATTTAAAATTAGTAGTAGATACACTTAAGAAAGCAATAATGAAACATGAATCCTCCTTCATAGTGATCAAGGATTTCAATATACATCGCGTTTATATCATCAACTTCTTAAAAAGAATCAGATGAAACAGTCTATGTCTCGGAAAGGGAACTGTTGGGATAATGCATGTATGGAGGGCTTCTTCAGTCACTTTAAATCGGAATGTTTTAATCTCTATTCTTTCCGAACAGCTGCAGACGTTAAGTTTGCCGTACAAAAATACATACGATTTTATAATCATCAGAGGTTTCAAAAGAAATTAAATAACCTGAGTCCTTATGAATATAGAACTCAGGTTATTTAGTGGTGCTTACTTAGTACTGTCTACTTGACAGGGGTCACTCCAAATCGAGAGGGGCTATTACTTATTCAACTAAGCGTACTATACTGTTTTAAAAGAGATTTAATTAACTATAAATATAATAATACTCCGAAAAAGTGACATGCACTACCAGCAATTACAAAGACATGCCATATGGCATGATGATATTTAAATCCTCTCCACATATAAAATATGGAACCAATACTATAAATTAACCCACCTGCAACTAAAAGTACGATTCCTGTTATACTTAAATTTTGTATAATTGGCTTCCAAATCACTATAATGGACCAGCCCATTAATAAATACAAAATAGTTGAAGTATATAAATATTTCTTAACAAAAAAACACTTAAATACTGTACCCAGAATGGCTAAACCCCATACGATTCCAAATATCGTCCACCCTTGCCATCCTTGGACAATGATAAATAAATAAGGTGTATACGTCCCCGCAATAAAAAAATAAATTGCAGAGTGGTCTAATATTTCAAATATATCTTTTGCCTTGCCTTGTCTGAGCGAATGAACAAGTGTGGACGAAATATATAAAAACAACATTGTAATGCCGAAAATGCCAAAACTTACAATATGCATTTCGCTTCCTTTAATACTTCCAAATATGATTAACAGAACTAATGCTACTATACTTAATATTGCTCCTATACCATGTGTAATTGAGTTTGCCAATTCTTCTCCCTTAGAGAATGAATGAGTAGCTGCCAAATTATCATTTCCTTTCAATACTAAAATTCACATAAAATTGTAACTTCCTAATTAATATTGACCTATCAAATAAAAAAAATGCCTTATCTTCCTTTCGCCCTAATGATTCCTAGAGCGTAGAAGTGTGAATTGAACTTATTAAAAAGTCAAAATTAAAATTTATTCGTGGTAATGGATAATTGAATGGATAAATCTTAATTGAGTTATGTGGAATAATGAATGGATTTTTTTAATAGAAAGATGGTACTATTTAATTCTTTTATAGTGTGGTTGAGTTCTTTACAAAAGAATCGTGAATAAAAAATATTACAGTAAGTATAACATGTGAGTAGATTAAAAACAAATTAGATAAATTGAATTAATCAATAAATTTTCCGTAATAAGTCGCGAATGTAAAATGGTCAATTTGTTGTCTATCTATTTCCACTACTGCTTCCCACTCATTTATAGATTTTTTCTATATGGAGAGAGGTCTTTGTTTATTTCACAAGATATAAATTTCTATTCTTATATAACTTCTGAACTTCTTCAGTAATATCAATTGTTTCCTCATAAATAACTTTATAAATTTGCACCTCTTTATTACCATGTTCCTTTTTGAATTGTTTAATGTAAATATAAGCATATTTAGCAGCATCAACAGCACCATTGAAAGGTGTTAGAGTGGAGAAACTGCCACCTTTTTGATAATATTTATCCTCTAACTTTAAATATATATCTATGTTTATGGTCATAGTATTCACCCCAGATTATTTAATCTTAGCTGTTCTCATTATACCGTTGATACAGGCAATAATATAGAAGAAACGAGATAAAAGGGATTGTTGACGAATTGTTGACTAAACTTGTCAACAACCTTCCTTTTCGTTCCTTTTGCTCCTATACACGATTACGAAAACAATTTTAATCAAGTCTTATTCAAAGTTAATCTCAAACCATCAAAAATGAGTGGCTACGCTGGCAGCGTCGAGATCAGGGGTTCGATCCCCCTATGCTCCAGTTTTTTATTAACGATATTGTTTCTCGTTTGTGAGAGACAATGTCGTTTTTTATTGTGTATTTCTTGGATAAGAATCTGTTATCTGTGATAATCTGAGTAAATTTACAAGTTAGGCGGTTACTCGTTCTGTTATGTCTTGTATGACAATCACTTTGTATTAGATAACTCAAGAGGGTATTCGTATGTCATTTGTAAATCAAACTGTGACCTGTCATCCTATGAATTTTAAGATAATATGACTGATTTGTTTAATGGCTAGAAATAAATCACTCTACAACTAACTATTTTTGATAAGGAATGAAGTTGTTTTAATTAACAATATTGTTCTCTGTAATAAATCCGAAATAATAAAATAATCATTTAATTAGCCAATCGAAATAATTTTATGTAAAATGTAAAATGACAACTTAATAAGAAGGAGGACATCCATGAGTTTAAATAATGAAGACCTTCAGATGAAATCAGGAAAGGAAAAGATTTGGACGAAAGATTTTGTATTAATTTGTCTAGCTAACTTTTTTATTTTCCTTGGTTTTCAAATGACATTACCGACAATTCCTTTGTTTGTCGAACATTTAGGAGGTAATGATCAACTAATTGGATTTGTAGTTGGTATTTTTACATTCTCTGCATTACTTTTACGCCCTATAGCTGGTCATGCATTAGAATCAAAGGGGAGACGTTTTGTATATTTAATAGGTCTTGCCATTTTCGTACTATCGGTCGGTTCTTTTGGCTTTGCATTTAGCATTGCTTTTTTATTTGTATTACGAGTTATCCAAGGGGTAGGCTGGGGATTTTCTACAACTGCTTCGGGAACTATTGCCACTGATTTAATTCCTCCAAAAAGAAGAGGAGAAGGAATGGGCTACTATGGTCTTTCCGGGAATTTAGCCTTGGCATTTGGACCATCTCTCGGTTTAGCTTTGTCTGGGGTTTTATCCTTTCAACAGTTATTTTTTATTTGTGCTATTTTAGGATTAGCTGCTTTATTATTATCATCAAGAATTCGTTATAAAAAAGTGGAAAAACCTGTAGCTCAAACACAAACGGTTAAATGGGACTTTTATGAAAAATCTGCATTACCACCGTCTTTATTATTATTTTTTATTACCGTTACTTTTGGCGGAATAGCATCATTTCTTCCTTTATATACTGCTGAAAAAGGAATTTCTGGTATTCAATGGTACTTCCTTATCTACGCATTAGCATTAATGTTAACAAGAACATTTGCTGGAAGATTATATGATAAAAGAGGACATCGTGCCATCTTTATTCCAGGAGCAATACTGATTGTATTTGCGATGATTCTATTAGCATGGCTCCCAAACACGTATGTATTATTTATTGCTGCCTTTCTTTATGGTTTTGGATTCGGCTCTGTTCAACCTGCTTTACAAGCATGGTCGATCGATAAAGCGTCGAAGAATCGTAAGGGAATGGCGAATGCTACCTTCTTTTCATTTTTTGATTTAGGTGTCGGAATTGGTGCCATGGTTTTTGGACAAATTGGTCATATGTTTGGATATGGCAGTATATATAAAACAGCAGCAATCTCAGTAGTTATTTCAATTATTTTATATATGATTATGCTGAGAAGAGAAAGAGTACATGTGCAGGTCGGTTCGGTTAAATAAAAAGATAACAAAAAAAATGCAAAGGGGATAATTATATGGTTATCCTCTTTGCTTTTTTTTACTGAAGAAAAAATTTAATTAGATCAATACTTTATACGAAAACAGCCTTAAATACTAATATCGATTGTATTACCAGTTGTCGGATGTGGAGCAGGTGCAGATGTTTGTAATAGTTGCACTAATCCCTCCATTTGCGTTTCCGATTGATCCATGACTTTCTTTGTTAACGCTAGGCTAATGTTTTGTTGTAATTGTGCTTGGTGCATCCCAATTGACATAGCTGCAATATCCATCGTTATTCCTCCTTAAATAGAAGTATAATTTAATTATATCATTAAAATCTATCTTAATTGGACTTTTTTCCTTTTACATCCAAATGATAAGCACGACTCTATGATAGAGTCGTTTTTTTTGGCTTTTTTCTCAAACATTGTTGCTATTTAAGTTAAGTTATAACTATTAAATATCGACTGAGGATCGCTACACGTATCATTTTACTGAGAAAGAGCTGCAATCTTTATAAGAACAGCTAGAATCTTTCATTGGGAGTAAAAGTCGGCAGTTGTGCTTTTATAAAAGCAACAAACTATACGAAAACAGCCTTTATATATATTGGGGTGAACATAATTTCTTATTACGATGAATAAATTTAGTTGTAGATTGGACAAATCATGCTATTAAACTTCATTACTCATAAAAGAAAACTTTAGACGATTATGGAAAAAGGAGGTCGGAAGTATGAAAAAGTGGTTGATGGGATTGATGGTTGTTTTAGTTGCTTTTGGGATGAGTGCATGTAGTGAAAAATCAGCAAGCAGTGAAGATACGATTAAGATTGGAGCGGTGATTGATTCTTCAGGTGGTTCGGCACCTTTAGGAAAAGGTGAAGAGGAAACATTAAAAATGCTTGTTGAACAAGTTAATGAGGAAGGAGGAATTGGAGGAAAGAAAATAAAATTAATCTCGATTGATTCCAAATCCGATCAAAATGAAGCTGTTTTAGCAACTAAAAAATTAATTGATCAGGAAAAAGTTCAGGCAATTATTGGGGGAACGATTAGTGGAAATAGTTTAGCAATGATTCCGCTAATTGAAAAAGCAGGAGTTCCATATATCTCTTTAGCTGCAAGTAAACAAGTCAATAACCCTGATGATGGTTCTTCAAGAAAGTGGACTTTTAAGACGGCCCAAGGGGACGATATTGTTATCCCTAAACTCCTGGAATATTTAAAATCCCAAGATTTAACGAATGTTGCATGGTTAGGTGTAGCCAATTCCTATGGTACTAGTGGACATGAGGAGTTTGAAAAGTTGGCCCCTGAATACGGGATTCAAGCCATTGTAGAGGAAGAATTCGAAGCAACGGTCAATGATGCAAAAGCAATGTTAACCAAGGTTAAGAAGGAGAACCCTCAAGCAATAATTGTTTGGGGAACAGCAAAAGAATCAGCAGTTATTACGAAGAATATTCGAGAATTAGGTATGGAGCTGCCGATTATTGAAAGTCATGGAATTGGTTCAAAAGATTTTATTGAATTAGCTGGAGATGCAGCAAATGGGGTCATTTTTCCTGCAGGAAAATTATTAGTAGTCGATGAACTTGCAGAGAGTGACAAACAAAAATCGACACTACTTAAATATAAAGCTGCGTTTGAAAAGACATATAATAAGGAACCAAGTACATTTGGCGGGCACACATGGGATGCCTTTCACATTTTAAAAATAGCTCTTGAAAAATCTAAAGGTGATAAAGCAAAAATTCGTGATGAATTAGAAAAAACACAGAGTTTTATTGGAATATCCGGCGAATTTAATATGACAAGTGATGATCATAATGGTTTAGGGCCAGATAGTTTAATAATGGTTAAAATTGATGATGACGGGAAATGGAGCATCGGTGAATAAGTACTAAGTCAGGACAGGCAAGGAGATAATTTATCCTTGTCTGTATTTCGAACGGGGGAATTGAGGATGGATGTTTCGAGCCAAATCATTCAACTAATCTTTTCTGGTTTAACTATAGGGAGTATCTATGCGTTAATTGCTATTGGATTTGTTTTAACGTACAACATGACCGGAGTTTTAAATTTTGCACAAGGTGAATTCGCGATGCTAGGTGCTATGATTGCCATTTCATTTTTTTCAATGAAGGTTCCAATGCTTTTAGCTATTATTTTAAGCATTTTGATCGTTGCGTGTATTGGTGGCATATTTGAGCGAGCTGCTATTTATCCAGCTAGAAATGCTTCCTTACCTACTCTTATTATTATTACCATTGGTGTAGCCATTGCATTTAGAGGTCTAGGGATCCTTATTTGGGGAACCCAATCAAGAGCGCTACCGGCTTTTTCAAAAAATGATCCGATTACTATGTTAAATGCGGTAATTTTACCACAAAGCTTATGGGCAATAGGAATTTCCTTAATAAGTTTCCTTGTAATGTTTTACTTTTTTAATTATACCCTTATTGGAAAAGCAGTAACAGCTTGCGTTGTCAATCGGTTTGCTGCGCGTTTAATGGGGATTAAACCGGAGTTTATGTCATTTATATCAATTATTATTAGTGCAGGACTAGGTGCCATTGCAGGAATTATTATTGCACCAATATCAGGTGCTTCGTATGATATGGGATTAACATTGGGGATGAAAGCTTTTGTTGCTGCAGTAATAGGCGGCTTAACTAATGCCCCAGCTGCAATCATTGGTGCCTTTTTAATCGGATTATTAGAAGCATTTACAGAGGGGTTATGGTCAAGTGGATATAAGGATGCAATTAGTTTTGCTTTATTATTGCTTGTTTTATTTCTCATGCCTAATGGGCTATTTTCAAAAAGATCAGGAAAAAGAGTCTAGGGAGGGTGTTACGCATGGGCAATCTTTTACATTATATTAAATGGATTATTTTAGTTGCCGTCATTATTATTTTACCCTTCATCTCGAATTCATTTTTCCTAAGTATGATGATACTTATTGGCTTATATGCATTGGTAGGAACAGGATTGACAATGTTAATGGGATATGCAGGTCAAATCTCTTTGGGGCATGCTGCTTTTTATGGAATTGGTGCTTATTCAACCGCAATTATAACTGGAACATATGGCTTGCCAAGTGTAATTGGAATTATTGTTGGTTTGATCATTGCAGGGATTATTGCTTATATCATCGGTCACCCGACATTAAAATTGAAGGAAAATTATTTAGCCCTTGCTACATTAGGGTTTGGGATTATTATTTTCACTTTTTTTAAAGAGTTTAAAGGATTGACAGGGGGACTTAACGGTTTTTTTGGTATCCCCATGTTCAACGTATTTGGATTTCTCTTTGATACGGACATAAAGTTTTACCTATTAACCTGGATTCTTGTACTGCTTGGAATTATATTTGCAAATAATATGATTCAATCAAGAGTTGGTAGAGCGTTACGTTCGATTCATGGAAGTGAAGTGGCAGCTAGTTCTATTGGGATAAATATACAAAAATATAAGCTTCAAGTATTTGTGTTAAGTGCAATCTATGCCTCGATTGCAGGTAGCTTATATGCACATTATATTACATTTATTAATCCAAATCTTTTTACAGCAATGGAATCAATCAATTTTTTAATTATTGTCGTTATAGGTGGATCTGCTAGTGTTTGGGGTGGTGTCATTGGTGCAGCATTATATGTATTTTTAAGTGAATGGTTAAAGGAAATTACCCCAACTATTTTTCCTAATGTGGGTGGGGAATTTCAAATCATTTTCTTTGGTTTATTAATTGTAGTGATGTTAATTTTTATGCCAAAAGGATTTATATCTCTATTAAAAAAGCTAGGGGATAAAATTAGCTTTTTATTTAAAAGTAGAAATAAAGCGATCGAGAATCAAACAGGAGGTGAATAATGATGATTTCTGATCCAATTTTGGAAATTAAGGGGCTGACCAAATCATTTGGGGGAGTATTGGCGATTAATAATGTAGATTTTCACGTTAGTGAAAAGGAAATTGTAGCGATTATCGGGCCAAATGGAGCGGGAAAAACTACTTTATTTAATATGATAACAGGTGTGATCCCCCCCAGTTCAGGTTATGTAACTTTTTATCGTAGAAAAATTACACGTATGAAGCCATTTCTTATAGCTGCAGAAGGTATTACAAGGACCTTCCAAAATCTGCAAATTTTTGAAAATATGAATGTGGTTGATAATGTAATGACGGGAACGCATATACGATTTAGAACAGGGATTTTACATGCTGGTTTTAGGTTACCACATGTAAAAAGGGAAGAAAGTCAAGTATTTGAAATTGCAATGGAATGTTTAGATATGGTTGGTATTCGCCATTTAGCATACGAGGAAACGAAATCATTACCATATGGAAATCTTAGATTAGTTGAGATTGCTAGAGCTGCCGCAGCTAATCCTAAAATGATTTTATTAGATGAACCGATGGCTGGACTAAATCCGGAAGAATCACGCCAATTAGTAGAAGTTATTCGCCGAATGAGGTCTGATGGGATGACATTCTTATTTATTGAACATGATATGGAAACGGTCATGAATATTTCTGATCGAATCATTGTCTTGGATTATGGTGAGAAAATTGCTGAAGGAACACCTGAAGAAATCTATATGAATAAGAGGGTTATATCTGCGTATTTGGGTGAAGAGGTGGGGAGTTAACATTATGCTGAAAGTAAGGAATATTCATACGTATCACGGTTATTTACATGTGCTAAAGGGTGTTAGCTTCGAATTATCTAAAGGGGAAATCTTTGCGATTGTTGGTTCAAATGGCGCTGGAAAGAGTACATTATTAGGTACGATTTGTGGATTGTACCGTTCTAAAAAAGGAGAAATTCTTCTTGAAAATGAATCTGTAGAAGCACAAAAGGTTGAAAGCATGATTAAAAAGGGTGTCTGTCTTGTACCTGAAAGAAGACAAATCTTTGATTCATTAACAGTGAAGGAGAATATTCTATTAGGTGCTTATCATCGATATAAAAAAGAGAAAAAAGCTGTAATGAAGGAAATGGACCAGTGCTTTGAACTATTTCCCCAATTAAAGTCAATGGAGGAACGGCTGGGGGGATTATTAAGTGGTGGGGAACAACAAATGCTTGCCATCGCCAGAGGATTAATGGCAAATCCTAAATTAATGTTACTTGATGAACCCTCTCTTGGTCTAGCTCCATTAATTGTGAAAGATATTATGAATATATTAATACAATTAAGAGATAATTTCGGTACGACAATCATCCTAGTTGAGCAAAATGTTCAATCAGCGCTCAAACATTCTGATCGTGCCTGTGTAATGGAAAGAGGAGAGATTATAATTGAAGGTTTTTCAAAAGAATTACTTGAAGATGATCGGATAAAAGAGGCGTATTTAGGAAAAAGACATGTAGGTTAAATCATATTAAAGGAAGACTGTTTTCTTATGGAGAGTTTGGAGCACTTTTTTCAGAAGACACAAAGGTGTAGCGGCATTTAGCCGCGATCGTTACTCCTTAAAACTTTACTTAAATTAATAGCAATGCTTGAGAAAAGAGCCAATAGAAAAAAGCGGCTCATAATTTTGGAGAGCCGTTTCTTTCAATTTTTTAATATTCAATTTCTGTACTTTCAATCTCATTTAAACTAGATATAATATGGTAGATTTCAGTAGTTGGCTTTCTAAAGCTTGCTACAGCCCTTAAAATGATAAGATGACCTTCATTTTGAAGATCTTTAATTCTTATACCTTCAATTGTTATCTTATTGGCTTCGATTTTTTCTATTACTTTGTCAATATTCCTTTTATCCTTAACAATCAGTCTAAGCTGCAGATCCTTTTTCCTTAATTGTTTTGGACCAAATTTTGTTAAAATAGATGGAATAATTTCTACACTGATCATTAGTAAAATAACTCCTGCAGCTGCTTCATAATAAAAGCCTGCTCCCACTGCAATTCCAATTCCTCCAGCTCCCCAGATCATTGCCGCAGTAGTTAGGCCGGTAATATTGTCGTTTCCTTTTTTTAAGATTACTCCAGCACCTAGGAAACCGATTCCTGATACAATTTGTGCAGCAAGTCGTAATGGATCCATCTGGATAGGAACTCCATTTGAGTGAGGGAATTGATAAGCAGACTGAATCGAAACAATTGTTAAAAGGCAACTAATAATTGAGATTACAAGACTAGTTTTTAATCCTAACGGTTTCCTTTTTAATTCTCTCTCTAAACCAATTATTAATCCAAGTATTGCTGAGATACCTAGCTTAATGAATACATCTATATTTATAACTTCCATTCAATCCCCCTTTTCCCCTATAAAAAAATCAATGCTAGAAAATATTGATAAGACAATATAAAATAGTGAGTATATTTTATCATATTGAAGGAGAATTGTATGAACAGTCCAAAAATAAACCCTTATTTTATTTTAGTTATAGGGGTGATCACCGTCTCCGCATCAGCTATACTAGTAAAACTATGTACTTCTGATTCAGGAGTAATAGCATTTTATCGTCTATTCTTTTCGGTTATCATCATGTTACCGATATTCCTAATGAAAAATATAAAGGAATTGAAAGGGATAACTAAGCGGGATTGGATCTTTTCTATAATTTCAGGAGTATGCTTAGCATTCCATTTTATTTTATGGTTTGAATCATTAAACTACACTTCAGTTGCTAGTTCGACTGTATTAGTTACATTACAGCCATTATTTGCATTTTTAGGAACCTTCTTCTTCTTCAAAGAATCATTTTCTTTAAAAGCAATTTTGTGTGGTATTTGTGCTGTTGTAGGAAGCGTAATAATTAGCTGGGGAGATTTCACTGTTAGTGGAATGGCTTTGTTTGGTGACCTCTTGGCATTCTTGGCATGTATACTTGTAACAGCATATTTACTGTTTGGACAAAATGTACGTCAGAGGCTGTCGCTAATGACCTATACATTTATTGTTTATGCAATCAGTTCGATCGTCCTAATTATTTATGTTTTGTTTGCAGGAGAATCATTACTACCTACTAAACAGACTGATTGGATTTATTTTATACTATTAGCGATTTTACCAACGCTATTAGGTCATAGTCTTTTTAATTGGGTTGTTAAATGGTTGAGTACATCTATTATTTCGATGGCTATTTTATTTGAACCTATCGGTGCTTCTATTCTAGCGTACTTTATTTTACAAGAGAAAATTTTGTGGACTCAGATAATGGGTGGCGCAGTCATTATAATAAGTATTTCTTTATTTATTATCGATGAGAAAAAAAGTAAAGCAAAAGCATTAGATAAACATGCACTTCATGCACAATAGATTTATTAAAAGGGGTTATGAAATTACTATTATAATCCCTTTTTTTTATAAAGCTTTGAAATAAACTTTATCGAATAAAAAGATAGGTTAAACCGGAAAAAATAAATGCCATGATCATTGAAAGTAGAAATGTAGTTCCTCGTGGACCATGATGATTAGTTCGTTTTAATTCACTAATGAAAGAGTAAATGAATAAATAAATAGCCATTGAAAAAGAAAGCAATAATCCTAAAATATTCACACATTTACACCTTCCTTAATTTTTATCATTTTGATAAAATATATTTATTAATTGTACAAAGTATGTTTACGTTTTTATAAATTTAAATTTATAAAAATGTATTGCAATGATATTCTATCCATGTTATATTATTATTCGTCCGATACAGAAGAATAAAGAATCTCATTTAAAACATAAAAAAAGATGTTGACAGTGAATCGGATGGATGATAGAATATAAAAGTCGTCTTTTTGGAAGAAAAGATTGATGATTGATCTTTGAAAACTGAACAAAACGAAACGTCAATGATTTACTTTTATTTATAAAGAGCTATATCAAACATCTTTTTGGAGAGTTTGATCCTGGCTCAGGACGAACGCTGGCGGCGTGCCTAATACATGCAAGTCGAGCGAATCTGATGGGAGCTTGCTCCCTGATGATTAGCGGCGGACGGGTGAGTAACACGTGGGTAACCTGCCTGTAAGACTGGGATAACTCCGGGAAACCGGGGCTAATACCGGATAACTTTTTTCTTCGCATGAGGGAGAATTGAAAGATGGCCTCGGCTATCACTTACAGATGGACCCGCGGCGCATTAGCTAGTTGGTGAGGTAACGGCTCACCAAGGCGACGATGCGTAGCCGACTTGAGAGGGTGATCGGCCACACTGGGACTGAGACACGGCCCAGACTCCTACGGGAGGCAGCAGTAGGGAATCTTCCGCAATGGACGAAAGTCTGACGGAGCAACGCCGCGTGAGTGATGAAGGTTTTCGGATCGTAAAACTCTGTTGTTAGGGAAGAACAAGTATCGTTCGAATAGGGCGGTACCTTGACGGTACCTAACCAGAAAGCCACGGCTAACTACGTGCCAGCAGCCGCGGTAATACGTAGGTGGCAAGCGTTGTCCGGAATTATTGGGCGTAAAGCGCGCGCAGGCGGTTTCTTAAGTCTGATGTGAAATCTTGCGGCTCAACCGCAAGCGGCCATTGGAAACTGGGAGACTTGAGTGCAGAAGAGGAGAGTGGAATTCCACGTGTAGCGGTGAAATGCGTAGAGATGTGGAGGAACACCAGTGGCGAAGGCGACTCTCTGGTCTGTAACTGACGCTGAGGCGCGAAAGCGTGGGGAGCGAACAGGATTAGATACCCTGGTAGTCCACGCCGTAAACGATGAGTGCTAAGTGTTAGAGGGTTTCCGCCCTTTAGTGCTGCAGCTAACGCATTAAGCACTCCGCCTGGGGAGTACGGCCGCAAGGCTGAAACTCAAAGGAATTGACGGGGGCCCGCACAAGCGGTGGAGCATGTGGTTTAATTCGAAGCAACGCGAAGAACCTTACCAGGTCTTGACATCCTCTTGACCTCCCTAGAGATAGGGATTTCCCTTCGGGGACAGGAGTGACAGGTGGTGCATGGTTGTCGTCAGCTCGTGTCGTGAGATGTTGGGTTAAGTCCCGCAACGAGCGCAACCCTTGACCTTAGTTGCCAGCATTCAGTTGGGCACTCTAAGGTGACTGCCGGTGACAAACCGGAGGAAGGTGGGGATGACGTCAAATCATCATGCCCCTTATGACCTGGGCTACACACGTGCTACAATGGATGGTACAAAGGGCTGCAAGACCGCGAGGTTTAGCCAATCCCATAAAACCATTCTCAGTTCGGATTGTAGGCTGCAACTCGCCTACATGAAGCCGGAATCGCTAGTAATCGCGGATCAGCATGCCGCGGTGAATACGTTCCCGGGCCTTGTACACACCGCCCGTCACACCACGAGAGTTTGTAACACCCGAAGTCGGTGAGGTAACCTTTTGGAGCCAGCCGCCGAAGGTGGGACAGATGATTGGGGTGAAGTCGTAACAAGGTAGCCGTATCGGAAGGTGCGGCTGGATCACCTCCTTTCTAAGGAATATGGAAAACCACTTACGTGGTTCAGACGTCTTCTGTTTTGTTCAGTTTTGAAGGGTTAATCCTTTCAATTTTATAGAGGTGAATTAGAAGCGAGAAGGTCGAGGAAGCAAGCGAACGAGCACCAGAACGTATTAAATATACGTGAGGATGTGAGTGAGTGCGCTGACGAAGAGATTCGAAGCTTATCATTCGCCGGATTGTTCCTTGAAAACTAGATAATATTAAGAAGTAACCAAGTAATAACCGAGAATCGCCACTTTATGGATGAATCCATTAAGTAGTTTTAAATAACCTTTTAGGTTAAGTTAGTAAGGGCGCACGGTGAATGCCTTGGCACTAGGAGCCGATGAAGGACGGGACTAACACCGATATGCTTCGGGGAGCTGTAAGCGAGCTTTGATCCGGAGATTTCCGAATGGGGGAACCCACTGCCCGTAATGGGGTAGTATCCTTACTTGAATACATAGAGTAAGGAAGGCAGACCCGGGGAACTGAAACATCTAAGTACCCGGAGGAAGAGAAAGCAATTGCGATTTCCTGAGTAGCGGCGAGCGAAACGGAAGAAGCCCAAACCAAGAGGCTTGCCTCTTGGGGTTGTAGGACACTCTATACGGAGTTACAAAGGAACGGAGTAAATGAAGAGGTCTGGAAAGGCCCGTCAAAGAAGGTAACAACCCTGTAGTTGAAACTTCGTTCCCTCCAGAGTGGATCCTGAGTACGGCGGGACACGTGAAATCCCGTCGGAAGCAGGGAGGACCATCTCCCAAGGCTAAATACTCCCTAGTGACCGATAGTGAACCAGTACCGTGAGGGAAAGGTGAAAAGCACCCCGGAAGGGGAGTGAAAGAGAACCTGAAACCGTGTGCCTACAAGTAGTTAGAGCTCTATGCTTTATGCAGAGTGATAGCGTGCCTTTTGTAGAATGAACCGGCGAGTTACGATTTCATGCAAGGTTAAGCTGAAGAGGCGGAGCCGCAGCGAAAGCGAGTCTGAATAGGGCGATAGAGTATGAGGTCGTAGACCCGAAACCAGGTGATCTACCCATGTCCAGGGTGAAGGTAAGGTAACACTTACTGGAGGCCCGAACCCACGCACGTTGAAAAGTGCGGGGATGAGGTGTGGGTAGCGGAGAAATTCCAATCGAACTTGGAGATAGCTGGTTCTCTCCGAAATAGCTTTAGGGCTAGCCTTAAGGTAAGAGTCTTGGAGGTAGAGCACTGTTTGGACTAGGGGCCCTCATCGGGTTACCGAATTCAGACAAACTCCGAATGCCAATGACTTATCCTTAGGAGTCAGACTGCGAGTGATAAGATCCGTAGTCAAGAGGGAAACAGCCCAGACCACCAGCTAAGGTCCCAAAGTATACGTTAAGTGGAAAAGGATGTGGAGTTGCTTAGACAACCAGGATGTTGGCTTAGAAGCAGCCACCATTTAAAGAGTGCGTAATAGCTCACTGGTCGAGTGACTCTGCGCCGAAAATGTACCGGGGCTAAACGTATCACCGAAGCTGTGGATGGACACCAATGCATCTTTTCCTTCGGAAAAATGCTGGATGTCCGTGGTAGGAGAGCGTTCTAAGGGCTGCGAAGCTAGACCGTAAGGACTGGTGGAGCGCTTAGAAGTGAGAATGCCGGTATGAGTAGCGAAAGAAGGGTGAGAATCCCTTCCACCGAATGCCTAAGGTTTCCTGAGGAAGGCTCGTCCGCTCAGGGTTAGTCGGGACCTAAGCCGAGGCCGAAAGGCGTAGGCGATGGACAACAGGTTGATATTCCTGTACCACCTCTTCACCGTTTGAACGATGGGGGGACGCAGGAGGATAGGGTAAGCGCACTGCTGGAATAGTGCGTCCAAGCAGTTAGAGGGGTGACGAGGCAAATCCCGTCACCATGTACCTTGAGCTGTGATGGCGAGGGAAATTTAGTACCGAAGTTCCTGATTCCACACTGCCTAGAAAATCCTCTAGTGAGGTGAAAGGTGCCCGTACCGCAAACCGACACAGGTAGGCGAGGAGAGAATCCTAAGGTGAGCGAGAGAACTCTCGTTAAGGAACTCGGCAAAATGACCCCGTAACTTCGGGAGAAGGGGTGCTCTGTTAGGGTGCAAGCCCGAGAGAGCCGCAGTGAATAGGCCCAGGCGACTGTTTAGCAAAAACACAGGTCTCTGCGAAGCCGTAAGGCGAAGTATAGGGGCTGACGCCTGCCCGGTGCTGGAAGGTTAAGAGGAGAGGTTAGTCGCAAGACGAAGCTTTGAATTGAAGCCCCAGTAAACGGCGGCCGTAACTATAACGGTCCTAAGGTAGCGAAATTCCTTGTCAGGTAAGTTCTGACCCGCACGAAAGGCGCAACGATCTGGGCACTGTCTCAACGAGAGACTCGGTGAAATTATAGTACCTGTGAAGATGCAGGTTACCCGCGACAGGACGGAAAGACCCCGTGGAGCTTTACTGCAGCTTGATATTGAATTTTGGTACAGCTTGTACAGGATAGGTAGGAGCCTTTGAAACCGGAGCGCCAGCTTCGGTGGAGGCATCGGTGGGATACTACCCTGGCTGTATTGAAATTCTAACCCGCACCCCTGAATCGGGGTGGGAGACAGTGTCAGGCAGGCAGTTTGACTGGGGCGGTCGCCTCCTAAAAGGTAACGGAGGCGCCCAAAGGTTCCCTCAGAATGGTTGGAAATCATTCGCAGAGTGTAAAGGCACAAGGGAGCTTGACTGCGAGACCTACAAGTCGAGCAGGGACGAAAGTCGGGCTTAGTGATCCGGTGGTTCCGCATGGAAGGGCCATCGCTCAACGGATAAAAGCTACCCCGGGGATAACAGGCTTATCTCCCCCAAGAGTCCACATCGACGGGGAGGTTTGGCACCTCGATGTCGGCTCATCGCATCCTGGGGCTGTAGTCGGTCCCAAGGGTTGGGCTGTTCGCCCATTAAAGCGGTACGCGAGCTGGGTTCAGAACGTCGTGAGACAGTTCGGTCCCTATCCGTCGTGGGCGTAGGAAATTTGAGAGGAGCTGTCCTTAGTACGAGAGGACCGGGATGGACGCACCGCTGGTGTACCAGTTGTCTTGCCAAAGGCATCGCTGGGTAGCTATGTGCGGAAGGGATAAGTGCTGAAAGCATCTAAGCATGAAGCCCCCCTCAAGATGAGATTTCCCTTAGTTTATCTAAATAAGATCCCTGAAAGATGATCAGGTTGATAGGTTCGAGGTGGAAGTGTGGCGACACATGGAGCTGACGAATACTAATAGATCGAAGACTTAACCAAATAGAAAAGTGAAGGCGACTGTTCAAACCCGCCAAAAAATGATGGCTTGCGAGGAGGTAGCTTTTCAGCCACCACAGCAAGGTAGCATTTTTCTGAGAGGGTTTAGGAGCCGCAACTGGGATTTGAGGTTATGAACCGTTACTTCTTGATATATCTAGTTTTGAGGGAATAAACCCTTAACAACATATAGTCTGGTAATTATGGCAAGAAGGTCACACCCGTTCCCATCCCGAACACGGAAGTTAAGCTTCTTAGCGCCGATGGTAGTTGGGGGCTCTCCCCCTGCAAGAGTAGGACGTTGCCAGGCGATTTATGGAGGATTAGCTCAGCTGGGAGAGCACCTGCCTTACAAGCAGGGGGTCGGCGGTTCGATCCCGTCATCCTCCACCATATATAATGCCGGCCTAGCTCAATTGGTAGAGCAACTGACTTGTAATCAGTAGGTTGGGGGTTCAAGTCCTCTGGCCGGCACCACTTAGGTCATTACGAGCCATTAGCTCAGTTGGTAGAGCACGATCGAGTACGCTACGAAGAGTAACATCAGCGTACCAATCGAGATACAGCTTGAATAATCTTGCTGAGATTGGGACGTCGTAGATGCATTTATATTCGAAGTACATGCTTATACTATTAATTATATTCATAAAGAGCCATTAGCTCAGTTGGTAGAGCATCTGACTTTTAATCAGAGGGTCGAAGGTTCGAGTCCTTCATGGCTCACCATTGTTTTTTGTAACGAAAAATTACTTATCTTTTTGTTAAACGAAAAACATTTTTCATAACGCGGGTGTGGCGGAATTGGCAGACGCACCAGACTTAGGATCTGGCGCCGCAAGGCGTGGGGGTTCGACTCCCTTCACCCGCATTATAAAATAAAGTTGCGGAAGTAGTTCAGTGGTAGAACACCACCTTGCCAAGGTGGGGGTCGCGGGTTCGAATCCCGTCTTCCGCTCCAAACAACCCTTGCCGGGGTGGCGGAACTGGCAGACGCACAGGACTTAAAATCCTGCGGTAGGTGACTACCGTACCGGTTCGATTCCGGTCCTCGGCATATAAATCATGCGCCCGTAGCTCAATTGGATAGAGCGTTTGACTACGGATCAAAAGGTTAGGGGTTCGACTCCTCTCGGGCGCGCCATGAACGGGAAGTAGCTCAGCTTGGTAGAGCACATGGTTTGGGACCATGGGGTCGCAGGTTCGAATCCTGTCTTCCCGACCATTATACAATTGGGGCCTTAGCTCAGCTGGGAGAGCGCCTGCTTTGCACGCAGGAGGTCAGCGGTTCGATCCCGCTAGGCTCCACCAATATCTAAAATTAAAATTTACTATGGCGGCGTAGCTCAGCTGGCTAGAGCGTACGGTTCATACCCGTGAGGTCGTGGGTTCGATCCCCTCCGCCGCTACCATAGAGGACCTTTAGCTCAGCTGGTTAGAGCAGACGGCTCATAACCGTCCGGTCGTAGGTTCGAGTCCTACAAGGTCCACCATATATAATTGGAGGAATACCCAAGTCTGGCTGAAGGGATCGGTCTTGAAAACCGACAGGCGGGTTACACCGCGCGGGGGTTCGAATCCCTCTTCCTCCGCCATAACTATTTCTTTAAAAGATTTTTAATAATATCGTCACTGGGTGGAGCAACGAGCGTTACTTCATCGAACAACTACGAGTTGTACCGATTGAGCTGCTACTAGAGTAAGCATACTGAAATCGGGACAGTTGATGAAAAGATTGGATTAGAATATTTTTAATAATATCGTCGCGGGGTGGAGCAGTCTGGTAGCTCGTCGGGCTCATAACCCGAAGGTCGCAGGTTCAAATCCTGCCTCCGCAATCATTTTCAAGTAAACTTGAAAGAAATTTGGTCCGGTAGTTCAGTTGGTTAGAATGCCTGCCTGTCACGCAGGAGGTCGCGGGTTCGAGTCCCGTCCGGACCGCCATTTTATAATTTGGCTCGGTAGCTCAGTCGGTAGAGCACGTCCGAATAGGCTACAAAGCGATACATCAGCGTACCAATTGAGCCACAGCTTGAATAAGCTTTCTGAAATTGGGACGATGGCGAACACAATTTTATATAGAAAATAGATATTATATTTGGCTCGGTAGCTCAGTCGGTAGAGCAATGGACTGAAAATCCATGTGTCGGCGGTTCGATTCCGTCCCGAGCCACCATTTTATGTTTAAGTGGCTAATAACTACATGTAATCCAATGTTTAGTTGAACATGACGGCTATTCCGAAGTGGTTAAAAATTGGATTGTGGCTCAGACATTTGTGAGGTCGATTCCGATTAGTGGCCCCATCATGCGGGTGTAGTTTAGTGGTAAAACTACAGCCTTCCAAGCTGTTGTCGTGGGTTCGATTCCCATCACCCGCTCCATAATTTTTGTGGGCCTATAGCTCAGCTGGTTAGAGCGCACGCCTGATAAGCGTGAGGTCGATGGTTCGAGTCCATTTAGGCCCACCATAATGATAATTTACTTGTTCCGCAGTAGCTCAGTGGTAGAGCTATCGGCTGTTAACCGATCGGTCGTAGGTTCGAATCCTACCTGCGGAGCCATATAATTGGAGAAGTACTCAAGTGGCTGAAGAGGCGCCCCTGCTAAGGGTGTAGGTCGGGTAACCGGCGCGAGGGTTCAAATCCCTCCTTCTCCGTATTGTCGGCCCGTTGGTCAAGCGGTTAAGACACCGCCCTTTCACGGCGGTAACACGGGTTCGAATCCCGTACGGGTCATTCATTATTAAGAAAAAAGGTAGTTTAAAAGATTTCTAAAATAGAAACTTTTAAACTACCTTTTTTTGTCTAGAGGTAATATTGGTTCTATACTATATGATGTAGGGATTTACACAATTTTAAGACATAAAAAATGCTCGTAATCATTATGTGAGTTTTCAAGAAACCAGTATCAACTATACATAATAAATTCTAACATGATATTACTTGATTATAAAAAAGTATAGGAGAATAATCAAAGTCCATCTCAACAGGCTTATAAAAATCCTTTTTTTCCTGTCTGTCAAAAGCCCATGGGTATACGTATAGCCTTAACAAAAGTGAAATGATTTGAACAATTGGTAGAGACTGTTGAATCAACTGAACGAAAGCGTTGAGCAAAAACTATTATCTTCTTAGAATAAAAGAAAAAGGGGAGAAGTAAAAATAACTTCTCCCCACATTTAGCATTGAATCTCATTTTAATGTTATGTTGCTATAAGGAATAGCAACATATGAAATCTGTTTTTCACTACTTGATAAGAAATGAAATGAAAAGCCCAATTGTTACTAGTAAACCAAAGAAAGTATTTGTTTGAGCTGTTGCTTTCATCGCAGGAACCATTTGAATAGGTTCTGTCTTTCCAATGAAGCCTCTTACTGCTTTAATAGGCATTGGAAGGCTTAAAAGTGTAATGAGAGTCCATGGTGTGACGATCTGCATTAGCACTAAAACAATTAACCATAGATATGAGACTATAAACATGGTAGCAAGTAATGTAATTGCATTTTTTCTTCCTATTAGAATAGCAACTGTTTTCCGTCCATTTTCCTTATCTCCATCTAAATCACGAATGTTATTGGATAACATAATTGCTCCTACTAAAATGAATATAGGAATAGAGATAAGAATGCTATCTGTCGTAATATTACCGGTTTGAATAAAATAAGAAATTAGTATAATAACAATCCCCATAAAGAACCCTGAAATAATTTCTCCAAAAGGGGTATATGCAATTGGTAAGGGTCCTCCAGTATAAAAATAACCAACAGCCATACATATGGCTCCAATAACTGCAATCCACCAGGAACTACTGATGATAATATACAGTCCTAATAATGCAGAGATCCCATAGAAAATCAGAGCAAGATTAAGAACAGTTTTTGGTTTTACACCATTTCGGACAATGGCACCGCCAATTCCAACTGATTCTTCATGGTCTAGTCCTCTAGCATAATCGTAATACTCATTAAACATATTTGTCGCTGCCTGTATTAGTAGGCAAGCCACTAGCATCGCAATGAATATTGGAATATCAATCTTTGAGTTTTGCATGGCAAAGGCTGTCCCTAATAATACAGGGACAAAAGAAGCAGTAAGCGTATGGGGTCGCGTTAATTGCCACCAAATTCGCCATCCTTTGTCTGGTTTCACCAATGGTGAAGAATGTGAACTCATTGTTATGTCTCTCCCTTTACATATCTTTACCTTGAAAAAGTTCATCTGGTTTTGTTCCCCAGCATTATCCATAAGGCGTGCAAATCTATTGTTAATGCAGATTTAGTCCTCCTATAGACCATCGAAATGACAATAGGAGTACACTCTAAAGTGTAGGTAAATGAAGGATAGGTGTCAATCAATTTTTATATGTAATGGAAAGAAAAATTCCCATTTCAATATTTGAATCATAGATTACTGAACTTTTTTGTCTAGTTGTCATATAATAAGGTAGGGAAAAAGTTTCATAAGATATGTTCGTTGACTCCGTCGATTTAGAAGTGTATCTTAAAAGTTGGGCATAATATAGAACAAGAATGCAATGATCATAGTAATTAACGTAAGGTAGTTTTGGGGGAGATAAAGTTGACAAGTATTCAACATTCAAAAATTGAAACTGAGTTTGAAATTGCTGTTGGTAGAGCTAAGGATAAAGAGTATCCCATTCTATTTAGCTATACAGAAATTTTGAATAATATGAACCCCCTTTCATTTTATTCTTCTGCTAAGCAGTTATTTCAAGGGAAAAGGTTTTTTTGGAAAGTACCCGATGATGAAACCATCATCGTAGGTTTAGGAAGTACTTATACATTACAAACATCTTTAGGGGAACATCGATTTGAAACGATTCAGTCTGAATGGAATGATCTCATTAAAGATGCTCATATTTATAATCCATATAACGTACAAGGCACAGGACCTCTTATATTCGGAGGCTTTTCTTTTGATCCTGATAGTGTAGAAGAACCAGAGTGGAGTTCATTCACTAATGCATTATTCCATTTACCTGAATTAATGTTAGTAATCGATAAACAAAGTTCGTATTTAACGATAAATATACGATGTTCTTCAATCAAAGATAAAGATAGATTGGCTCAATTACTTAGAATTAAAGAACAAATTCTATCATCAAGTGCATCAGAAAATATATTAAAGGTAGACATACATCAAGAAGAAGAAGTAAATCCTGATGCGTGGAAAAAGGCTGTCGCTAATGTAGTTCGTCTATTAAATGATGATAATGAAGTAAGAAAAGTTGTTATGGCTAGAAAAATGAATGTAACCTTTAATGGAGAGATTTCTTCGGACCATGTATTGAATCATTTATGGAATGAACAGCATGAAAGTTTTATCTTTGCGTTAGAATGGTTAGATAGTTGTTTTACAGGTGCTTCACCTGAAAGGCTTGTGAAAAAAATAGGGGATAACATTTTATCTGCCTGTATTGCAGGATCAATAAAAAGAGATAAAGATGAGAAAAAAGATGTTGCCTTAGGACAAGCTCTATTAAATGACGATAAGAATAGACAAGAGCACCAATTCGTTGTATCAATGATCCAAGAGATTATGAATAAATATTGTCATGATTTAGAAATCGCTATCGAACCGACGTTAATGAAGATGCGCGACATTCAACATCTTTTCACACCAGTGAAAGGGACAGTTAAAAATAAAAATACATCCATTCTATCTATAGCTAAAGATTTACATCCGACACCAGCTATGGGGGGAGTTCCGACAACGGATGCGATGCAAATCATTCGTGAAGTGGAAAATATGGATCGTGGCTTCTATGCTGCTCCAATCGGCTGGCTGGACTATCAGGGAAATGGTGAATTTGCAGTAGGAATCAGATCAAGTCTAATAAAGGGAAAAGAAGCATTTTTATATGCCGGGTGTGGTGTAGTGGCTGATTCAATCCCGGAGGATGAATATTTTGAGACAAGAATTAAATTTCGTCCGATGCTTCGAGCATTAGGAGGAAAACAACTATGATACATCAAGAAACTTTAACAAAATATTTAGCAATGTTTATTCAGGAACTATCGAATGCTGGAATTGAAAATGTAGTTATTAGTCCTGGTTCTAGATCAACACCGTTAGCTATGCTCATTGCTGAGCATCCCAAACTAAATTATTACATTAATATTGATGAACGCTCTGCTGCTTTTTTTGCATTGGGGATAGCAAAACAAACTAGAAAGCCTGTGGCATTACTATGTACTTCTGGAACGGCTGCAGCCAATTATTACCCAGCAATTGTAGAGGCTAGAATAGCAAGAGTACCACTTGTTGTATTAACTGCTGATCGCCCTCATGAGCTGAGGGATATTGGTGCGCCCCAAGCTATTAACCAAATTCATTTATATGGTGAACATGTTAAATGGTTTACGGAAATGGCCATTCCAGAAGCGAATGAAGAGATGTTTAGCTTTGTGCGCACAACAGCATCTAGAGCAGTAAGTATCGCGTTATTAGAGCCTGCTGGACCTGTCCATTTGAACTTTCCATTGAGGGAACCACTTATTCCAATTATTGAGCCATCGCCATATGCAGACTTAGATGATCAGCCAAGTGTCACTGTAACTCACGGGCATCTTATGCCAAATGAGAACGTTATGCTGGATTTAAGTGAAAAGCTTAAGAATACAGAGAAAGGACTCATTATTTGTGGAGTGCTTGATCATCCATATCTACAGGACTCAATTATAGAATTAGCTGAGAAATTAGGATATCCAATTTTGGCGGATCCATTGTCACAATTACGAAGTGGTAATTTTTCCGGGGACTATATTATTGATAATTATGATGCAATCTTAAAGGAAACCCAATATAAAGAAAAATTAAAACCGGATGTCATCTTGCGATTCGGTGGAATGCCAGTTTCGAAGCCACTTACGCTATTCATGAAAAGTTTGTCTGATACGGAGCATTTCATTGTTGAAAGTGGAAATGGAGGTTGGAGAGATCCAATCAAGAAGGCAACGCAAATGATTTATTGTGATGAAGCTCTTTTTTGTAATGAGCTATGTAAGAAAGTAAATAAAAAAGAAAATGCTCAGTGGCTATATATGTGGCAGCATTTAAATAATATTTCAAGAAGTACTGTCATACAAGAAATTGGAGATATCAATGAATTGGACGAAGGGAAAGTTGTCTTAGAATTGATTAAAGGTATGCCAGAGAATAGTACTTTATTTGTAGGGAATAGTATGCCTATTCGTGATGTTGATACATTTTTCCATTTTAACAGTAAAAAGATACGTGTTATGGCAAATCGAGGAGCAAATGGGATTGATGGGGTTGTTTCAAGTGCACTTGGTGCAAGTCTATATGGTGAACCACTATTCTTATTAATAGGTGATTTATCATTTTTCCATGATTTAAATGGATTACTTGCTGCTAAAATGTATCAATTAAATATCACCATTATTGTTATAAATAATAATGGTGGAGGAATTTTTCATTACCTTCCGCAGTCAAGTGAGAAAAAGCATTTTGAAGTCCTTTTTGGGACTCCAACTGACTTAGCCTTTGAGCATGTGGTTCAAATGTATAATGGTAATTATTCTAAAGTAAGAAATTGGGATGACTTCCAACAATCGATTGAAGCCTCGGTTGAAACTAAAGGTTTACATGTAATTGAAGTTCCTACCAACCGTGAAAAGAATGTTGAGGTTCATCGTAAAATGTGGAAGCATGTCTCAATGGAAGTGGATCATTATTTACGCGGTGATCAATTATGAACATTCATGTAAATGGAGTAAACTATCATGTAGAAGTAATAGGCTCAGGTGAGCCCTTATTACTTTTACATGGATTTACTGGAGATTGTACAACGTGGAACGCAGTTGTTCAATTTTTAAATAAACGTTATCAATGTATCCTTATAGATATACTCGGTCATGGCAAAACAGAGTGTCCTAAAGCTGCAGAGCGTTATCAGATAGAACTAGTAGCACATGATATTAAAGACATTCTCTTTCAATTAAAAATAAACAAAATAAAAGTATTAGGCTATTCTATGGGTGGTAGATTGGCACTAACATTTGCTACATGTTTTCCAGATATGGTGAGTATGCTTCTTTTAGAAAGTGTTTCTCCTGGATTAAAAACGGAGGAAGCAAGAATTGAAAGACGTCACCAAGATGAGAGATTAGCGAAGAGAATAATTGAAGAAGGAATTGAATCCTTCGTAGATTATTGGACTGATATTCCATTATTTAAGACACAGAAAAGATTAGATAAAGCCAGGATAGAACAAATTAGATGGCAGCGTTTACAAAATAATCCTTTAGGTTTAGCAAATAGTCTAATAGGTATGGGGACAGGAAGCATGCCATCTTTATGGAGAAAACTTTCTACGCTTGAAATGCCTGTTTATCTAATAACTGGCAGTTTAGATGAAAAGTTTTGTCTTATTGCTAAGGAAATGCAAAAATGGATACCAAATGCTAGACATGAAACGATTCTTGATGCAGGTCATGCAATTCATGTGGAAGATTCTCGAAAGTTTGGTACAATAATAGAGGAGTTTTTGTCGAATAAGTGAAGAATATTCGACATTTACAATTATAAAAATAAAAGGAGGATTCTCAAATGGCAATTGATTGGATAACTGAGAGAGAATATGATGAGATTCTTTATGAATCGTATAATGGAATTGCAAAAATAACAATTAACCGTCCTGAGGTACATAATGCATTTACTCCTAAAACAGTAAATGAAATGATTGATGCATTCTCACGTGCACGTGATGATTCAAAAATTGGTGTCATCATCCTAACTGGAGCTGGAGAGAAAGCATTCTGTTCTGGAGGAGATCAAAAGGTTCGTGGACATGGTGGGTATGTAGGTGAAGACAATATCCCAAGACTAAATGTATTAGACTTACAAAGATTAATTCGCTTTACACCAAAACCAGTGATTGCAATGGTAGCAGGTTATGCTATTGGAGGCGGTCATGTTCTACATATTGTATGTGATCTAACAATTGCAGCAGACAATGCTATTTTTGGACAAACAGGACCAAAGGTTGGTAGCTTTGATGCCGGTTATGGTGCAGGTTATTTAGCTCGTATTATAGGTCACAAAAAGGCTAGAGAAATTTGGTATCTTTGCCGTCAATATAATGCACAAGATGCATTAGAGATGGGACTTGTCAATACTGTGGTTCCTTTAGAAAAACTTGAAGAAGAAACAGTTAAATGGTGTGAAGAAATCTTAGAGAAGAGTTCAACTGCGCTTCGTTTCTTGAAAGCATCATTTAATGCCGATACTGATGGTTTAGCAGGTCTTCAACAATTTGGTGGAGATGCAACTCTACTTTACTATACAACGGATGAAGCGAAGGAAGGCCGTGACGCATTCAAAGAAAAACGTAAGCCTGATTTTGGACAATTCCCTCGCTTCCCTTGATTTAATAGGGATATAATGAGTTTTCCCGTACAATCTCGGGAATTAAAGGCTTGGTGGTTTCATCCATCAAGCTTTTTTCAAAGGAGATTTTCATAGTTTGTGGTTCTTTTCACAGTGGAAGGAATGCTTGAGGGTATTCAATCTTTTTATTATTCAAAATTTCACCTGAAAAGCTATATTATATGAGATGTTTTAAAAAAGAATGTAGACCACTGGTTTTAATGTAAGGAAATTATGTAACAATCCAGGGGGTGTCAATAAAGGAACTGCCCCTTTTTCTTTAGAATTCTTTAACAAAAGGTGATTTTTTATGGAACAACTACCTAATTTTTTAAATCAGAGAGCTTTTTTAACTCCCAATCGCCTCGCACTCGTTTTTGATAATCAGAGATGGAGTTTTATGGAAATGTATCGTACGGTTGAAACATTAGCACAAAAAATTGCAACTCTAGGTATACAGGCAAAGGACTCCGTTGCTATTCTGCTAACTAATCGTCCCCATACAGTCTTTATTATCCATGCATTGCAACAACTAGGTGTATCAGCGGTGTTCTTAAATCATCGTTTAACTGCAAAGGAAATGGTATTTCAGTTAAAAGATAGTGGTACAAGGTTATTAATAAGTGAAGATGCTTTTAAGGAAAAGATGAATGGTATTAAAGGATTGTTTCATGTGCTTCCAATGACAACAATCGTAGAAATAGATCATCTCGAGACTAAAAAGGTTCCTTTAGTAAACGAGTTTGTTTTGGATGAAGTTTGTTCAATTATGTATACTTCTGGAACAACTGGTAATCCGAAGGGTGTATTACAATCCTATGGGAACCATTGGTGGAGTGCTGTTGGGTCCGCTTTGAATCTTGGGTTAACCGAGAAGGATGGCTGGCTTTGCGCCGTTCCTTTATTTCATATAAGTGGTTTATCCATTCTAATGCGAAGTGTCATATATGGAATGCCTGTTTATTTATATGAGGAATTTAATGAAAAGACCATCAATCAAGTCCTGCAAGCAGGTGAGGTTACGATTATGTCGGTCGTAAGTACCATGCTAATTCGTATGATTGATGATCTAGGAGATAAGCGATATCATTCAAATTTTCGTTGTATGCTATTAGGCGGGGGACCTGCTCCAAAGCCTTTACTAGATGCTTGTCTAGAAAAAAACATACCAGTATTTCAGTCTTATGGGATGACAGAAACATCCTCCCAAATTGTAACACTAGCACCTGAAGATAGTATAGTAAAGCTTGGTTCAGCTGGAAAGCCATTATTTCCTTCTCAATTAAAAATAATGAATAATCAAATGCAACTATTACCAAATCAACCCGGAGAAATTGTTGTTAAGGGACCCAATGTGACAAAAGGGTATTTGAATCGAGACGAAGCAAATAAGAAAAATTTTAAAGATGGTTGGTTCTACACAGGTGATATCGGCTATGTGGATGAAGATGGCTATCTTTTTGTGATGGATCGTCGCTCTGATTTAATTATTTCTGGAGGAGAAAATATTTACCCTGCTGAAATTGAGGAGGTCTTATTATCTCATTCGTCTGTAAAAGAAGCGGGTGTTGTGGGAATTGAACATACACAATGGGGACAGGTTCCCTACGCATTTGTTGTTGTATCTGAGCTAGTTGATGAAGCTAATTTAATTAATTATTGTAAGGATAAATTAGCTAAATTTAAGATTCCACATCATATTTATATTGTCAATGAACTGCCAAGAAATGCGTCTAATAAACTGCTTCGTCGTAAGCTACACGAATTAATGCCAAAAGGATGAATGAGGATGATGATAAAAGAAGTGCAATTGTCTATCATAAAAATGCCACTAAAAAGTCCTTTTTCAACGGCTTTAGGGTCGGTGAATGATCGAGAAGGAATTATTATTAAAGTATTGGATGAGGAGGGGAGAACAGGTTATGGCGAGGTTGTCGCTTTCTCTACTCCGTGGTATACAGAGGAAACGGTAAGAACCAGTTATCATATGCTAAAGGATTTCCTCATTCCTATTGTCTTGAACAATCCGATTAAGCACCCAAATGAGATCAAAAAATATTTTGATCATATAAGAGGTAATCAGATGGCTAAAGCAGGGATTGAAACTGCTATTTGGGATCTTTATGCTAAAAAGGTAGATCGTCCTTTATGGAAGCTCATTGATGGAGTTCAGAGTGAAATTCCATCAGGTGTGGTAGTTGGTACCCATGAAATAAAGGATGCCCTGTCACAAATTGATTCGTATTTGCAAGAAGGTTATAAGAGAGTAAAAGTAAAAATTAAACCTGGAATGGATTATAAACTTCTAAAAGAAATTCGCAACCATTTTCCAACTATCCCTTTAATGGCAGATGCAAACTCATCCTATTCACTTGATGACATTGATTTATTAAAATCACTCGATGAATTTGAATTGTTGATGATTGAGCAGCCCTTAGCTGTCGATGATATTGTAGAACATTCTTTTTTACAGAAAGAAATACAAACTCCTATTTGCTTAGATGAAAGCATCATTACCTATCATGATGTGAAAAGCGCGATATTATTAAATAGTTGTAAGGTAATTAATATAAAAATTGGCCGAGTAGGTGGACTAAGCAATGCTTTAGCTATACATGATTTATGCCAAAAACATCAAATTCAAGTTTGGTGTGGTGGGATGATTGAATTTGGGATATCGCGAGCCCATAATATTGCGCTATCAACAAAAGAAGGATTTACGATCCCTGGAGATATTTCAGCGTCCAGTCGTTTTTGGAATGAGGATATAATCCTTCCAGAAGTTGAAGTCAAGCATGGGTTCGTTAAGGCACCTATTCATCCCGGAATTGGGTTTGAAATAAATACTAAACGTTTACAAGAGGTAACGACATATATAGAAAAATATAAAAAATAAGCGCAGATCTCAACCCTGCGCTTATTAACTTTTTAAACAAAAAAGCTATATAATAAACCTTTACCAATTTCCTTCAGGCTTAAAAGTTTTACAGTCTGTTTCTTCTGTTTTCTTTGCGGTGTCCCCTTTATGGCTGACAACATAAATTTCATCTGCAGAACAACGGTTTCCTTTTGCCCAATAGTGACAATTGTTTACTTCACATAAGACGTCCTTTGCCATTGTACCTCACTCCTTAATGGATTTTATGATACAACTATAGTGTTTGTATTGGAGTGGTAACTATGATTGGAAAGTCTAGGGCTTTATGTTCCTTTAATTATATTTTTTCCTGTTTTTTCTCTGGAACTGGATCAAATCCACCAGGATGGAAAGGATGGCATTTTAGTATCCTTTTAACCGCTAACCAGCCTCCACGTAGGGCTCCGAAGCGTTTAATCGCCTCTAGTCCATAGTGCGAACATGTAGGATAGAAACGGCAAGATGGTGGTTTTAATGGTGAAATACAGATTTGATAAAACCGTATGATTTTAATAAAAATAAATTTTAACATTAGGAAAACTTCCTTATAGTGAGTTTCAATTAGCATATCAGTCAAATACTCAAAGTGTCAAAGATGAAGAAACAATCAAAAAACGATCCATTACGTATCGGATCGTTCATGAGTATTATTTTTTTCATCCATTTCAGTTCTAATATTCGGGTTATTTTCAATTGGATCGATTGTATGTTTAAATGCATATGCCTTTGATGTTGTAATAGCAGCAGCTGCAATAATGACGATAATGATTATAATGGATACAATCATAATAAATGTAAGCAATGAATAAACCTCCTACAACCTCTTTATTCCTATTCATTATTTTAGCATGGAATGGACTATAGATGTGAAAGATATATGTATATGTTTTGACATCTTCATTTAGGGTATATAAATAACAGGAGGATGATTAAATATGGCAAATCAATCACAATTACAGGATGTATTAAATAAACAAGTAGCAAATTGGACAGTAATGTATACAAAACTTCATCATTTTCATTGGTATGTTAAAGGACATCATTTTTTCTCCTTACATGAGAAATTTGAGGAACTATATAATGAAGCAGACGCTGCCCTTGATGAAATAGCAGAGAGATTATTGGCAATAGAAGGACAACCTGTATCAACATTAAAAGGATCTTTAGAATTGGCTAGTATAAAGGAAGCAGAAACGAAAGCTCCTGCAGATGAGATGGTAAAAGAGGTCGTTAGTGATTTTAAACAAATTATTGGGGAGCTTAAAGAGGGAATATCTATAGCGGATGAAGCAGGGGATGATGTAACTGCTGATATGTTTACTGCTTTCCAAGAAAAACTTGAAAAGCATGTATGGATGCTAAATGCTTATTTATCTAAATAAATAAAGTGAAAAGGAAACTGTAAATTGATTGCAGTTTCCTTTTCCTTTTAATGCAAGTATTTTTTTTTGAATGGATCAGATTCCGGTGGATGATTAGAAAATTTCCCTTTTAAGCTTTCAATTAAATAGAGTCGAATAAAATATTGAAGTTCATCATCCTTCATTTCTTCTACTATTTTCATTAAATCCCCACGATCAGATTCCTCAAGAACGGCAAATGTAATAATATCTATATCCTCATCATCTGCTGTCAGCCGATTATGGTAAATTTCAAATAGTTCATCTACAAGTCTCATCTTCATCATCCTTTTTATCTTCGTAAGAATATTTTGGCTTGGTTTGTGGGAAACGATACATAGTGAATCATTTTTAGAAATTTTACGAGGAGTGTTGGGAATGGATCAACCAAAAAACACGTATTATATAAATATTGGGAGTGGAGAAATTTCAAGAAGTTCTACTGACTCACCTTGGAATTTTAAAATTGAGGCGACAGATGATGAAATAACAAAGCTAAGGCAAATTTTTGATGCGAATTATGATGTAGAAATTGCAAATTTTTTCAGATCACATGTTCCTGCATTGGAATATCATCATGATAAATCAAATGATGATTATGATAAACATATGATTGAGGTATATCAAATGATTTATGATTTAGGTGATGAAACAGCTAGACAGCATATAGACCAAATTGGCATTCTAAAGGATTTTACTTCAGAATGAAAACTAGGGACTGTCTGAGACAGTCCCTAGCTATTGTTATTTTAATTATTGCTCTATTTTTTGAGCATTATCTAACACTTCTTGTGGTACCTTAATCTCTTTAATCTTATTGTAATCAGTATATGTGCTCTTCATTTCTTGTTTCATGGTCATTTTTTGATCTTCAATAGCCATTTCTAACTCTTGAGTCATATTAAGCTTTGTAATATCAAATGTTTTTTTATCAATAAATATTTCATATTCTACATTCTTGAACTTAAGATTATTAAACAATTCTTCATTTTCCTTTAATTGATCAGGCATTAATTGTTTTGCATTATCTTTTAGGAACTGATCAAATTTATCACCTGAAGCCTTTAAAGATAAAATATATTGAGCATCATCTTGTTTAAAAGAAAAGTCATCTGCAAATTCTTTTAATTGGTTTAATTGTTCTGCAGGGTTCATTTGTTGTTCAGGCATTTGTAATACAGTATCTGATAATTCTTTAGGTAACTGCATCCACACTCCTGATGTTGGTTCAAACATAAAAAATCCTTCTTTAGATAAGTATGCTTCCGTATCCATTGCTTGGCCTTGGACGCTTGCGTCTCCACCTTCAATATTCATTTTCATTTTTTGATGCATCGCAATAGGATCTAAAACCATATCTACAGAAACCGTAGAATTAATATTCATATTATCAGATTGTCCAGGTACACTCATCGTTTGTTTTAGTTCCAGATCTGAATGAACACTTTTCAGATTTTTTGAAGCTTCTGTTGTCTTTTCGAAGACTTCCTGTAAAGTAAGACTGTCTTCTTTTTTTGATTTTACATTTGAATTTACTGGATCCGCCTTATCACTGCAGGCTGCAAGTACAAAAATCACCATCAATGATAAGAAACTAATAAATATTTTTTTCATAAAAAAAACACCACTCCTTTTTCTAATTCTATAAACTATACGCATTCATTTGGTAAAGGTTTCAAAAAATGGTACAAAATTTTAAAGAAAAGATATATATAATGAAATGTACACACATAACTAGAATAAAATGGAAATTATGTATGAAAAAAGGGGCATCTATTAAAAGACAAGCCAATTTAATAGACACCCTGTATTTGTCTCTATGATCCAGTTTTCACCAATTTCTTTTCAAGTAGATCTACTAATTGATACATAATGGTTGCTATAACGGCCACTACCATTAATGAAAGCATAACAAGGGTAAAGTTGAAAACTTGAAATCCATAGATAATTAAATATCCTAGTCCTTTAGAAGCGACTAAATATTCTCCAACGATTACTCCAACCCATGATAATCCTACATTGACCTTTAAAGTTGAAATAATAGTAGGAAAAGTGGCTGGTAATATGGCTTCCTTGAATATTTGGGTTCGTGTAGCACCAAATGTTTTTAGCACCTTTATATAGTTTGGGTCTACATCACGGAAACCGGAATAAATGACTATGGTTGTTACAATAACGGATATGATGATTCCCATAGCAATACTTGATGATACTCCAGTTCCAAATATAACTATTAGCATTGGACCAAATGCAACTTTAGGCATCGCATTAAAAATAACTAGATAGGGATCAAAAATTTTTGAGAGTATTGGGGACCACCAAAGAATTCCTGCAATAATCGCCCCTAATAATGTTCCTAATACAAAGCCTAGTATTGTTTCATAGACTGTTACACCAGTATGAATATATAGGGATCCATCAGCTAACTTATCAATAAATAAATTCCATATCTTAGAAGGTGAGCTGAAAATAAGAGGGTCAATCCAATGGAGTCTGCTCGCCATTTCCCATAGTGCGAAGAAGGCAATTAAAATAATTGCTTGAAACATGCGCACCCATCTTTTTTCTTTTTTTATATTTTGCAGGTACTTTTGATGAAAGGAATCAGTTTTATTCACTATTTTCAAGTGACTCCAGCTCCTTCCATATTTCTTGAAATAATGTAGAATATTCTTCTTTACTTCTAACATCGAATGGGCGAAGCTCTCTTAGCTGTTCAGGTACAGTAAATATTTTATGGAGTCTGCCTGGTTTAGCAGCAAATAACAAGATCCGATCACTCATTGAAATAGCTTCTCCGATATCATGTGTAACTAAGACGGCTGTTTTTTGGTAGGCTTTCAGTGTTTCAAATACTAAATCCTCAAGTTTTAACTTTGTTTGGTAATCAAGCGCAGAGAACGGTTCATCTAATAACAAAATTTTAGGATTAATGGCAAGGGTTCTAACTAAAGCAGCACGTTGTCTCATCCCTCCAGAAAGTTGGCGAGGGTATTGTTTTTCCACACCTTCTAAACCTATTTCCTTTAATAGTTCTAATGATTTTTGTTTTGACTCTATTGATAATTTATTTTTAAGTTTTAATCCTAATAAAATATTTTCTTCAATCGTTTTCCAGGGGAATAAGTAATCTTGTTGAAGCATATAACCGATCGAACGAACCTGATTATCCGGGGACTGACCGTCAATGATGACAGATCCTTGTGTCGGTTGAATTAAACCGGATAGAATTGATAACATAGTCGTTTTACCACAACCACTTGGGCCAACTAACGAAATAAATTCTCCTTTCTCTACGCTAAAGTTTATGTCCTTTAATGCAGTTGTTACTGTTTTGGGGGTGAAATAACTGTGATGGATATTTTCTACAGTTAGGAAGCTCATAAGGCTAAAAACCTCCTTTATTTGTTATTTAATGCTTTTTCAGCAATAGATGTATTAACTAATGTTTTATAATCTACCCTTTTTGGAAGCTCACCAGCTTCCTCCATAATATCTTGAAGTCTATTCCATCCTTCTTCATTTAAAATAAGATCTGTTCCGAAAGATCCTTGTTTTTGATATCTTTCTATGGAAGTAGCTAGTATATCTAAGTCTATATTCTCAAAAAATGGTTGAACCACTTTCGCCACTTCTTTTGAATCATTTTCCTCTATCCACTTTGCCGCTTTATATACGGCACGAACGAATTTTTCAAGGGTTTCACTATTGTCCTTTATATAACTTTCCTTTGCCATATAATCTGTATATGGAACACTTCCAGACTCTTCACCAAAGGAGGCAATAATATGACCTTTCCCTTCCTTCTCAAAGACAGAGGCCGTAGGTTCGAATAATTGAACATAATCTCCAGTACCTGAGGCAAAGGCATTCGCTACATTGGCAAAATCAATATTTTGTATTAAATTTAAATCCTTATGGGGATCAATTCCATTCTCCTTTATGACGAACTCCCCAACCATTTGAGGCATTCCACCTTTTCTTTGACCAAGGAATGTAGAGCCTTTTAACTGATCCCACGAAAAATTATCAATTTTTTCTCTAGATACAAGAAAAGTACCGTCGGTTCTGGTTAGCTGTGCAAAATTTATAACCGGATCTTCTGCACCTTGTGCATAAACGTAAATAGATGTTTCTGAACCAACGAGTGCTACATCTGCACCATTTGATAATAAAGTAGTCATGGTCTTATCACCGCCAGCAGTTGTCTTTAATTCAACATCTAATCCTTCATCTTTGAAAAATCCTTTTTCAAGTGCTACATATTGAGGAGTGTAAAACACTGAACGTGTTACTTCCGCTACTCTTACTTTCTTTAAGGATTCCTTCTTTGAGCATGCTCCAAGAGAAAAAATCAGAATGGATACGATCAAGAGTGAGAAGCTAAGCTTAACCCATTTTTTCATACTATAATCCTCCTTTAGCTGTTTAACGATTGTACAATGCCATATTCCGTAAGGGGTATGGTACTTTCGCCTTTGTCTGATAAAATATCGTATGAGGAATTAATAAATGTGTGAATGCCTATTTTTTTGAAAGATTTTAGTAGTTGGAGGTTAGCGTATTGCATACGAATCAGAAATGTAATGGTTTAATCATAGAGAAACAGCCCTTTCCATCACCAAATCCTAAGGTACGAATGTATATGATTACATATTGGTCTGATGAATTAAGAGTAAAGGGATTATTAGCAGAACCGAAGGATGAACAAATATATGATGGTTTTCTCTATCTAAGGGGAGGGATAAAAAGTGTGGGGATGGTTCGTCCAGCTAGAATTGGACAATTTGCTGCGGAGGGATTTATCGTCTTTGCTCCCTTTTACCGTGGTAATAGGGGGGGAGAAGGAAATGAAGATTTTGCAGGAAATGATCGAGTAGATGCATACGCTGCATTCGATCTACTTAAACAATATCATCGAGTAAATAGTAAACGAATCCATATTTTTGGTTTTTCTAGAGGGGGAATCATGGCATTACATACAGCGATAGCACGCAAAGAAGCATTATCAGTTGTCACTTGGGGAGGGGTATCTGACATGATTCTAACTTATGAAGAAAGAAAAGATTTGCGAAAAATGCTCAAGAGGGTTATAGGTGGCACGCCGAATAAATACCCAGAACGATATCAGGATCGTACGCCACTATTTTTCATTGAAAAACTAACCCAACCCATCTTGATCATACATGGGGAAAAAGATGAAAATGTATCTATTGAACATGCAAAAAGATTGGAGGAACGATTAACCTCATTTGGAAGGAAAGTGGAAACTTGGTATTTTGCTAATTATACTCATTATTTTCCACCAGCAATGAATCGGCAAATCGTCAATGATTTATGTTCATGGATGAAAAGTAAGCATGAAGCATGATAAAATAAGAGAAAACATGTACGAAAGAGGAGAATATGATTATGGGTATGCCATTAGAACTAAATACAATGATTGTAACAAAAGGTAAGGAACAGAGATTAGAGGAGAATCTATTTATTTTAGAGAAAGATGATTATCGTCTGTATCCAATTGAAATCCCATTAGATATTCGTCGATCAAAAGAAAGCGATACAAGCGGGACAGCAGTGATTAAAAAGATGGAGTGGGAAAACGGAAAAACGAGAATTATTTATCAACTTGTTTCTTTAAATTCGATAAACTAAAAAAAGAACTAGCAGTTAAGTAATTTTTAAAAGTAGAATGTAGAATATAAAAAAGAGGTTGATCATGTCGTATCAACCTCTTTTTATATAGTTGTTTTTGCATCGTTTGTTGCTTTTGTAAAAACCTAACTACCGATCTTACTCCCAATAAAGGATTCTAGCGGATCTTATGGAGAATGTAGTTCTTTTCTCAGTGAAATGAAACATGTAGTGATCCTCCGTCGGTACTTATTAGTTATAACTTTACTTAAATAGCAACAATGTTTGAAAAAAGGGCTTTTAATAGTAAATTATTTAAAAATCGGTCCGCCATTTACCTCAATTTCTTGTGGTACATTGTGGAATTTTTTGAAATTAGCGTTGAATTTTGCAGCAAGCTCTTTTGCTTTATCTGTATATTCCTGTTGATTCGTCCATGTTTTATTTGGGATTAACACTTCATCTGGTACACCAGGAACATGTAATGGGATATGCAGTCCAAAAATTTCATCTTGTGACGTTTCAACATGAGTTAATTCACCTTCAAGTGCAGCTTGCACCATTGCACGAGTATAGCTTAATTTCATTCGGCTACCAACACCATATTCTCCGCCAGTCCAACCTGTGTTGACAAGAAAGACTTGAACCCCATGTTCATCAATCTTTTTACCAAGCATTTCTGCATACACTGTTGCAGGTAATGGAAGGAATGGTGAACCAAAGCAAGTTGAGAATGTAGCTTCAGGTGAAGTAATTCCACGCTCTGTACCTGCTAATTTTGAAGTGTAGCCACTTAGGAAATGATACATAGCTTGTTCTTTCGTAAGCTTGCTAATAGGAGGTAACACTCCAAATGCATCAGCAGTTAAAAATACTATTGTTTGTGGATGGCCAGCAATACTCGGTTCGATAATATTATCAATCGCTTGAATTGGATAAGCAGCTCGTGTATTTTCAGTTAATGTAGCATCCTCATAAAGGGGAAGTCTAGTTTTTGAATCTATAACGACATTTTCTAAGACAGAACCAAAGCGAATGGCATCAAAAATTTGTGGTTCTTTTTCTCTTGTTAATCCAATGCATTTTGCATAGCAGCCGCCTTCAATATTGAAAACTCCATTTGAAGACCATCCATGTTCGTCATCCCCGATTAGACGGCGATTTGGATCAGCGGATAGTGTAGTTTTTCCTGTACCTGATAATCCGAAAAATAACGCAACATCACCCTCTGCTCCAACATTGGCAGAACAGTGCATAGGTAGGATGTCTTTTTGAGGTAGTAGATAGTTCATAATGGAGAAAATTCCTTTTTTCATTTCTCCAGCATACTCAGTTCCACCAATTAAGATTATACGACGTTCAAATGAAACAGCGATAAATGTTTCAGAGTTAGTTCCATCGGTCGTTGGATCCGCTTTCACATTCGGTGCTGACAATATGGTAAACTCTGCTTGATGTGTTTGTAATTCATCTTCAGTTGGACGGATAAATAATTGATGTGCAAATAGATTATGCCATGCATATTCATTTACTACTTGAATCGGTAAGCGACTCTTATTATCTGCACCTGCAAAACCATTAAAAACAAATATTTCATTTTGTTCCTTAAGATAATTACTAACTTTTTTATATAGCTTATCAAATGATTCCTCCGAAATTGGTTGGTTTACAGAACCCCAATCAATAAGATCTTTTGTAGAAGCTTCTTCAACAATATATTTATCTTTAGGGGAGCGGCCAGTATATTTACCAGTTTCAGCACAAACAGCACCAGTTGATGTTAATTTTCCCTCTTTACGTTGTAACACTTTTTCCACTAATTGAGGAACAGATAGTTGGGATAACACATTTTTTCCAGTTAAAATTTCAGCTAATGTATTTGAAAATGCGACAGATTTCATTATACTAACCTTCCTTTATTCAAAAATTTAAAGATTGTTTTTTATTCGTTAATTAGTATAACACAATTGTATTAATAGTCTATACTATTTGTGCACATTTTTTTTAACAACATTATTTCGACATATTTTCTTCATACATTTCGTGATCTATTTAATAGGAAATAAGAGATGAATAAAAATTTTTGTAGGAACATGTTGACACGAACTTGCAAATTGCGTAATATTTTACCTTGAACGGATACTCTTATCCCGAGCTGGTGGAGGGACAGGCCCGATGAAACCCAGCAACCGGCATTCTATGTTAGAATTTTTTAGTTAGATCATAACCGATGTTTATCGATTGTGTAATCTAATTTTAAGATTTTCTAAACTAGAAAGCAATGGTGCTAACCTGACGCAAGGGAATACCTTGAACGATAAGAGTGAAAGGCGCGATAATGGATCTTAACCTTTCCTCTCATAAACATGCGGGGAAAGGTTTTATTTTTTCTATTCTAATCTTTGTAGCTATTAGGTAAATTTCTGCATAAATTTAACAAGAATACGAAAAGCCATCTTTTATACAATATCGTCTTTCTAAACCCATGAAAAGGATTTTGCTCCTTAACATTAAAGGATAAAATCTATGGTTTATTTCATACTATTAGGGAATGAGTACCGTGAAGCGTAAAAATAGATAGAAGTAATTTTTGGGAGGAATAAATATGACAAAAAAGCGTCGTTTATTCACATCTGAATCTGTAACAGAAGGTCATCCAGATAAAATCTGTGATCAAATTTCTGATGGGATTTTAGATGCAATTTTAGCTAAAGATCCAAATGCTCGTGTAGCATGTGAAACATCTGTAACTACAGGGCTTGTACTTGTTGCTGGTGAAATTACAACAAGTACATATGTGGATATTCCGAAAATTGTTCGTGAAACAATTAAAGGAATTGGATATACTCGTGCAAAATATGGCTTTGACGCAGAAACATGTGCAGTGCTAACTTCTATTGATGAACAATCTGCAGATATTGCAATGGGTGTAGATAAAGCATTAGAAGCTCGTGAAGGTCAGATGTCTGAAGAGGAAATTGAGGCTATTGGTGCAGGTGACCAAGGGTTAATGTTTGGATTTGCATGTAATGAAACAAAAGAATTAATGCCATTACCTATTTCCTTAGCTCATAAGCTAGCACGAAGAATTTCTGAAGTTCGTAAAGAGGATATTCTTCCATATTTGCGTCCTGATGCTAAAACCCAGGTAACAGTTGAATATGATGAAAATGACAAACCTGTTCGTATTGATACAATTGTCATATCTACTCAGCATCATCCGGAAATAAGCTTAGAACAAATTCAACGTAATGTGAAAGAATATGTGATTAATCCAGTAGTTCCAAAAGAGTTAATCGATGAAAATACCAAATATTTTATTAATCCGACTGGTCGTTTCGTAATTGGTGGACCACAAGGTGATGCTGGTTTAACAGGTCGTAAAATAATTGTTGATACTTATGGTGGCTATGCACGTCATGGTGGCGGAGCATTCTCTGGTAAAGATCCTACAAAAGTTGACCGTTCAGCAGCTTACGCGGCTAGATATGTTGCTAAGAATATTGTAGCTGCAGGTCTTGCTGATAAGTGTGAAGTTCAACTTGCTTACGCGATTGGGGTAGCTCAACCGGTGTCTATTTCAATTGATACATTTGGAACAGGGAAGGTTGAAGAGGATATCTTAATCGAAGCAGTTAGAAAGCATTTTGACCTACGTCCAGCTGGGATTATTAAAATGCTTGATTTGCGCCGTCCAATTTACAAGCAAACAGCTGCATATGGCCATTTCGGTCGTCATGATCTTGATCTTCCATGGGAGAGAACAGACAAAGCAGAAGCATTACGTGACTTTTCACTTTAAAGAATGAAATGGGGCTACATGGGTAGCCCCATTTTTTATTCTTAAGGAAAATATGCACCGTAGATATTAATCACATGATTGTTGTTTACGTCGAGCCTGATTCCAAACAACCTCACCAAAGGAAAATCAAAAGCGTTACCATAACTTGGCGGGGCTGAGCAAGATGCTTGCACGTTTGTTATTCACTTGTAGTTCTTTCCATAAAAATATATATAATGTCTACTGCAAAAAAAGTAAAATAATGATAGTATAGTGGAGTGTATTTTTAAAAGGCGGTTGGCCTTTAATAAAGTATGTTAATTAGAAATGGAGTAGGTGACATACATAAATGTGTGGATTTGTTGGTTGTATTCATGACCGAGAGATTGGTTTAAGAGATTCGGATAGACAGCTTTTTAAGAATATGAATGATATTATTACACATCGTGGACCAGATGATGAAGGTTTTTTTGAAGATGAGCATATCCAATTTGGTTTCCGCAGATTAAGTATTATTGATATAGAAAGTGGACACCAGCCATTAACCTATGAAAATGAGCGCTATTGGATTATTTTTAATGGTGAAATATATAATTATGTTGAGCTCAGAAATGAACTAATTGAGATGGGACTTACTTTTGAAACTTCTTCAGATACAGAAGTAATTATTGCTCTTTATAGTCATTATAAAGAAAAAGCGGTGGAGAAACTTAGGGGAATGTTTGCTTTTACGATTTGGGATAAACAAGAGCAAGTTTTAATTGGTGCTCGCGATCCATTCGGCATTAAACCATTTTTCTATCGTGAAGAAGAAAAACGGACATTCTTTGCATCAGAGAAGAAAAGTATTCTACTTGCAATGGACCATGAAGAGCTTAATTATGATGCAGCACAACATTATATGACCTATCAATTTGTTCCTGAACCAGAAACAATGACAAAAGGAATAAAAAAATTAGAACCAGGACATTATTTTACGAAAAAGCCTGGAGAGAAGATGAAGATTGAACGTTATTGGAAAGCCTCTTTCCAACCAGTTCAAAAATCAGAGGATGAATTTGTTAAAGAAATTAGGGATGTATTATTTGATTCAGTAAACGTCCATATGCGAAGTGATGTTCCGGTAGGATCCTTCTTATCTGGAGGTATTGATTCTTCAATTATCGCATCTATTGCCAAGCAATATCATCCGAACATTAAAACATTTTCAGTTGGTTTTGAACATAATGGGTTTAGTGAAATTGATGTGGCTAAGGAAACAGCAGAAAAATTAGGTGTTGAGAATATTAGTTATATCATCTCACCTGAAGAATATATGAAAGAACTTCCTAAAATCATCTGGCATTTAGATGATCCACTTGCTGATCCTGCATGTGTTCCATTGTATTTCGTCGCACGTGAAGCGAGAAAACATGTAACTGTTGTATTATCTGGTGAAGGTGCAGACGAGCTATTTGGTGGATATAATATTTATCGTGAACCGCAATCATTAGAAGTGTTTGACAAAATTCCTGCGATTGGAAAATCTTTGTTAAAAGCATTAGCAAAAATTTTACCTGAGGGAGTAAAAGGAAAAAGCTTTATTGAACGCGGTGTGACTCCAATGGAACAAAGATATATTGGAAATGCCAAAATGTATACTGAAGCAGAGAAAAAGGATTTATTAGCTCAGTATCGAACAGGTATAGATTATACAGATATAACTAAACCACTTTATGCAGAAACAAAAGGATATGATCCGGTTGATCGTATGCAGTACATTGATATCCATACATGGATGCGTGGAGATATTCTTTTAAAGGCAGATAAAATGACAATGGCACATTCCTTGGAATTGCGCGTTCCATTTTTAGATAAAGAAGTATTTAAAATCGCATCGAAAATACCAACTAGTTTAAAAACAGCAAATAATACAACCAAATATATTTTAAGAAAAGCGGCTGAAGGGGTTGTACCTGATCATGTTCTTAATCGAAAGAAATTAGGATTTCCCGTCCCAATTCGCCACTGGTTAAAAAATGAAATGAATGATTGGGCGAAACAAATCATTCATGAAAGTGCAACTGATCATATTATTAATAAACATTATGTTTTGAATTTATTAGAGGAGCACTGTCAAGGAAAAATGGATCATAGCCGTAAAATTTGGACGGTTCTTGTATTTATGATCTGGCATGCAGTGTATGTTGAAGAGAAATACGATTTCCAGAAACAATATAAGCTATCAGCTGCAACATTATAAAAAAACAGCCAATGATTACAGACCTAATTTTGGAATGTAATTGCTTGGCTGCCCATTTGCACCCAGGCTTTTTTAAAGTCGACAATGGGTGCTTTTTTATTTTTTGTTCCTGTTAGTGGATCGTTAAAATAAATATATTCCTTATCATACCCAGTGACTAATACAGAGTGTTCCTTACTAGTAACTCGAATGGGTCCCTCTTCGGTGTACCATGTTTTGAAGTAAGAATCCGAAAGTTGTTGATACTTTGTATTAATAATAACCCATACTGGGCGTTCATCTGATAAATATATTTTTAAGTCTTCAAATGTTGAATTCGTTAAATTGACAATTTTCCCAGGTAAATATTTTTCAGCCAGTTTAACTATAGGTTCAACATACACTCCTAATCCTGGTTGATCATATGTATAAATATTGCCAACAAACCCCTTATGTGGATTCCCAAAATACACTTTTCCATTGACTACAGATTGAGGAGTCGGATCTTTTTCAATTTCACTCGCTAAAGCCATCTTATCCTTATTAATTCCAGCTGCTAGTAGAAGCATCGATAGGCTTGTTACTTCACAGCCGCGTGCCAACTCAGGAAATTGAGAAATAACAGGTATATCAAGAAGGACCTTATCTTTTAGTTTAATAATTTTATATTGATCTGAAGCAGACAAGGTTTCTGTCAATTTTTGATTTTCCTCAAAGGCAAAGCTGTTATCTTCTTTATTTATATAACCAAATAAAAAAACAATAGATGCCAATAGAAAAATAGCAAAAATAGAGAGAATAGATTTCATTAATAATCACCTTATTCCATCATCTTTACTATTTACATCGACAATAATCTGCAATGTTTTAGTGAAGAATGTCACCATTCAACAAATTATTTAGAAAGCAGCAAATTTATATTATATCGTTTACTAACTTTTTATTTCGAGCATACAATTAATATAACGAAGTATTGTATGTTTTACTTTTGTATTGATTTATAGTATTTCCCTTTTTCAGCATATTCTTTTGAAATTCTAATCATATCTTGGATATCCTCATTGTTTAATGTTCTAATCACTTTTGCCGGTCTGCCAAAGGCTAGTGTATTTGGAGGAATGACTTTCCCTTGGGGGACGAGACTACCAGCTCCGATAAATGCTCCTTCACCGATTTCTGCACGATCTAAAATAATCGACCCCATCCCAATAAGTGCTTTCTTTCTAATTTTACAGCTATGTAAAATTACTTGATGTCCTATGGTTACTTCATCTTCAATAATTAATGGATTATTTGGGCTTTGATGTAAGACTGAATTATCTTGTATATTTACTTTTTTCCCAATAATAGTTGGTGCAACATCCCCACGAATGGTCGTATTAAACCAAATACTAGATTCTTCACCGATTTCTACATCTCCAGAAATCGTGACATAATCTGCAATATATGCCGAATCAGCAATTTTAGGCAGTTTCCCCTTATATGGGTAAATCATTTGACCCAATCCCTTCTATTCCATAAATTAATTGTGTATTATTTTCTATTTTATTTTGTCATTATTTTATAATGGGTACAATAAGAAAAATGATAAATTATTCTTGCTTTGCCACGGAATAGTCAAATCCTTTTCATATCAATCGGTTTCATTTAAAATAGTTAAGTATTACAATGCAAAGAAGAGGAGGTTTCAGATATGTGGAAATGGGAAGCCGATGAAGATCCAAAAGCTGTCATTGTTATCGTTCATGGTGCGATGGAACATCATGGAAGATATAATTGGCTTATTGAGATGTGGCGATCTTCAGGATTTCATGTGATTATGGGTGATCTACCTGGACAAGGAATGACAAGTAGATCGCAGCGAGGGCATATCGAATCCTTTGATGAATATATTTTTGAAATAAAAGATTGGGTACAAACTTCTTATCAATTTAATGTACCGGTATTTTTATTAGGACATAGTATGGGAGGACTTGCGGTTATTCGAACAATCCAAGAGGAAAAGTTAAATTTAGCAGGTGTTATCCTCTCTGCACCATGTTTAGATTTAGTAAAATATCCATCGAGTTTTTTAGGAGTGTTATCGATATTTTTAAATCGTGCTGCTCCCCAATTAAAATTCTCAAGTGGATTATCCATTGAGTCAGTGACAAGAAATGAAGAGGCGAAGGATTTGGCATTAAACGATACACTATATGTTACTAAAGTTTCAGTTAGATGGTATCGGGAGCTTTTAAAGGCGATGAAATTAGCTACTTCAAAAATATCAAATGTACCAGATATTCCTTTACTCGTGTTACAAGGTGGAAATGATAAAATTGTTAATAAGTTAGCAGTGAATGATTGGTTTAATAAAGTTTCACTATCTGAGAAACAGTACAAAATATGGCCAGAAAGTTATCACGAAATATTTAGTGAACCTGAACGAGAAGAGGTATTCCAATATGCGAAAAATTTTGTGGAAACAAGACTGAGTTCATTAGGTTATATCATAAAATGAGGTGATCCGAAAAATATGTCAGTTCCATCACATCCTATTTCATTAATGACTCAGGTGTACAAAAGGGTTTTTCCTAGTGTCCATCGTGAGCTACTGCAATGGAAAGAGAAGGCGGCATCTATCCCAAATAAAGAGCTAAAGAATCAAGCATTAGCAAGTATTAATCATAAAACATTCCATTGCGAAGGTGGGTCTATTCTTGGTCTTCTTGCATTAGAGAGGCGAGATGAAGCGATTGAATTTATCGTCGCATATCAAACAATAAGTGATTATCTCGATAACTTATGTGATCGAAGTACATCGTTAGATCCGGATGATTTTGCTGCATTACACGAATCAATGAAAGATTCATTAACAGTTGGGGCAGAGCCGAAAAATTATTATCGACTGCGATCTGATCAAAATGATGGTGGATATTTACATGATTTAGTCCTCACATGCCAAAAGGTTTTAACCAGACTGAAGAATTATCATTTAATCAAGGAACCATTATTGGAACTATGTTCCTACTATTGTGATTTACAAATACATAAACATGTAAAGGTTGATGAGAGAGAGGGACGGTTACAAGAATGGTTTGAAAAATATAAAGATTCCTTACCAGAAATGGACTGGTACGAATTTTCCGCTTGTTCTGGTTCAACACTTGGAATTTTTTGTCTAGTCTCTTATGCATTACGTGAGGATTTTAAAGAGGAACATGCTACAAGTATACGTAATGGTTATTTCCCATATATTCAAGGATTACATATCCTTCTAGATTATTTTATTGATCAGGAGGAGGATCGCGAAGGGGGAGATTTAAATTTCTGTTTCTATTATGAAAACAATGAACATTTATTGAAAAGATTGACCCATTTTCTAACTGAAGCAGATAAACATACCGATAAATTACCAGACCAGACTTTCCATAAATTAATCAATCGTGGGTTATTAGCTGTATATTTATCGGATAATAAGGTAAATAAACAAAAAGATGTGCAAAGAATTTCGAGAAAAATGATTAAACATGGTGGATCGATTAGTCGTTTCTTTTATTGGAATGGGCGTGCATATCGTAAAGTGCAAAGTATGGTACCAAGTGGCGTAGTAAAAATAATTTTAAAATCGAAAAAGAAAAGTGCGGAAATTGGTTAATGATCGACAGTTTTTATGTAGTTTTTGCATGTTTAAAAACCAACTGCCCGGCTTTTAAACATAATAAATGATCAGCGATCTTATGGAGTTTCCAGCTCTTTTCTCAGTGAAATGATAGATGTAACGGTCTTCAACTGATAGTAGTTAGTTGAAACTTTCCTTAAATAGGAACAATGTTTGAGAAAAGAGCCATTAGTTAAGACTATACTTAAAAAAACAATGCTTGAGAAAATACCTAAAAAACGATAATCAACTGAATGATTATCGTTTTTCAATTGCAATGACAAATGGCGGTTGATTGATCTGGTTAATAAATTGGTATTGAAGTACATGTGCCTTTTTTTGATCAATAGTTTGTACAAAGTTTAAAACTTGATCACGCTCAATCTCCCCACCTGGATGACCATGATAAATAACAAGAACAATAAGAGCTCCAGGCTTCATTATTTCTAATAATTGCTTGAGGGCATTTATGGTTGTATTCCCATGAGTAATAATTTGTTTATCCCCACCAGGTAAATAACCTAGATTAAAGATTGCTCCTGCAACTTGCCCATGATATTGTTCTGGAATCGAATCTTTAAGTGTTTCATGACCTTTATTTATCAGTACTATATTTTCAGTACATGTTTTTTCAGCTAAATACCTTTTTGCCTGTTCGATAGCCATTTTCTGGATATCAAATCCAAATACCCTACCTTCAGGGCCAACTAAATTTGCTAAAAATTCAGTATCATAGCCATTTCCAACAGTGGCATCAACAACTATTTCCTTCTTCGTTACACTTTCCTTTAGTAAGCTATGAGCAAAATCAATTACTTTCATAAGTTTCATGGCAAATCTCCAATTTCAAAATTAATATAAAAATCATTCAAATTTTATCATGTACAATCAAACCAGTCTAATCTTGATTCCTTCGATTGCCAACATAGTAAGTATATAAATGAACAAAATAAAGAAGAAGCGATTGCTTCAAAAAGCATATGAAAGTGGGGATGAAGTTGGCCACTAGACAATCGGTTGGTGAACATATCCAAAAATGTGAAGAAGCTATTCAATATGCAAAAGAACAGTTTATTGAGGGAAGTCGTCAGGAACATTATTATGATAATGAATATCAAGATGCTCTCCAAGGTTTGGAGAATTCCTATAATGAGTTAGCCCAACTATCAAACAGTGCGAATTCACAGCAAAGGGAACAATTACATCGGATGAGATTACAACTTCAACAAATACAAAATCAAATGATTTTGTTAAATCATGATCGGCCAATATAGGAGGATATCATGAAAAAAAGATCGAAGGCAAATAATCCAGAACAAAAAACTAAAAATGGCATCAATAATCAAGATATGGAGTTAGGTAGGGAGTATGATCCAGTAAAACAACTGAAGAAACAAAATGCAAAAAAAAGCCAACCAATCCGCTCAAAACAACGTATAGAAAAGCCAGATTAAATTATAGGGTTGACTCAAAAAGGTGTTTGAAGCATCTTCATTGAGTCGACCCTTTCTGTTTGTAGAATTTACTATAAATAAAATATAGGAAAGATCAACCTTATTTAACTGAATATTATGTGTTTACATTCTTGGTTGATTGGTACTTGTAGAGTGTAGCGAAAAGGAATAAAATTGGGAAGGTGATTAAGGAGATTAAGTTAAATAACTCATGTACTAATAAATAATTTAAGTGAATTTATTTAGTACTTATATAAATAATGGGGGAGGGGGCGGTTTCATGCCAAAGTCATTATGGATGTTGGTAATCGGTATGATGGTAAATGTAACGGGCTCTTCTTTTTTATGGCCTTTAAATGCTATCTACATGCATGATCATCTAGGGAAATCTTTATCTGTGGCAGGTATCGTATTAATGTTAAATTCTGCTGCAAGTGTACTAGGAAATTTATTAGGTGGAAGTTTTTATGATAAGTTTGGTGGTTATCGTACGATATTAATTGGAGTATTTATCACCATATTTTCTTTGATTGGTATGACTTTTTGGCATGAATGGCCAACATATGCAATCTTTTTAACTGTTATCGGGTTTGGCTCAGGGATTATTCCTCCAGCTATTTTTGCAATGGCGGGCTCCGTTTGGAAAGAGGGAGGAAGAAAGGCATTCAATGCTATTTACATTGCACAGAATTTTGGAGTTGCAGTCGGTTCAGCATTAGGAGGTTTTGTAGCTTCCTTTTCCTTTGATTATATTTTTATTGCTAATTTACTTATGTTTATTGTTTTTTTCTTCATTTCATTTTTTGGATATCGCAATATAAAATCCGAACAAGGGAATCATACCTCTGTTATTCATGAGAAAAAACCAATTAAGAACAAAACAAAGTTTATTTCTTTAATGATCTTATGTGCAGGCTATTTATTGTGTTGGGTTGGTTATGTTCAATGGCAGTCAACGATTGCTACTTATACACAAGAAATTAACATTTCCTTAAGTCAATATAGTATGTTGTGGACAATAAATGGTGCATTAATTGTCCTTGGTCAACCATTGTTAAATCCTATAATGAAACTGTTCGGTACAAATCTAAAAGGTCCAATTATTACAGGTATTGTTATTTTTATGTGTTCATTTGGAATTGCCAGTTTTGCTTCTGATTTTAAAGGATTCTTAACTGCGATGATTATACTTACCATTGGAGAAATGTTTGTATGGCCAACTGTACCAACCATAGCCGATAAGTTAGCACCTAAAGGAAAAGAAGGATTTTTCCAAGGAATTGTTAATAGTACAGCAACGGGTGGGAGAATGATTGGTCCATTATTGGGCGGAATTTTAGTGGATGTATATAGTATGTCATTATTATTTAAAGCTCTTATTGTATTACTAATCGTTTCCATTATCTTATCATTAATATATGATCGCCCACTTAAATCAAAATCAAAAGTAGATAAACAATCCATACCTATGTAAGGAAGACTATTTATAATTAAAATAGTAAAATGTACTTGATAATAAGTATAATATTGGTTACAATGGTGAATACAATTATCAGATAGCTAAACGTTGAGAAGGAATAGTAGTGATGATCTCCTTGATAAGAGAGTTGGCGGTCGGTGCAAGCCAATCAGGAACATCATGAACTCACCTTGGAGTTGCAAATGTGAACATCAATTAAGTAATATTTGCCGTTTTCCGCGTTAAGGATGAATGAAGTGAGTGGTTTACACTAATTTGGGTGGTACCGCGGGAGAATATACAGCCTCTCGTCCCTTTAATAGGGATGAGAGGCTTTTTATATTGTTTTTTAAGGCTCTATTCTTAAACATTGTTGCTAGTTAGGTAAGTTTAACTATTTAAGTTAAGTAAAAGGCAACTCTTTATTTAACTGAGAAAAGGGTCATTGATAAAGAAGGAGGATTTTACATGAGTTTTAATCATCATGAAATTGAAGAAAAATGGCAAAAGTTTTGGGAAGAGAATAAAACATTTAAAACAACTGAAGACGAGAATAAGCCTAATTTTTATGCATTAGATATGTTTCCTTATCCATCTGGTGTGGGTCTTCATGTTGGTCATCCAGAAGGATATACTGCAACAGATATTGTATCAAGAATGAAAAGAATGCAAGGATATAATGTACTTCATCCAATGGGATGGGACGCATTCGGATTACCTGCCGAACAATATGCAATTGATACAGGTAACGATGTAGTGGAATTCACAAAGCATAATATTAATACGTTTACTCGTCAAATAAAAGAGCTAGGGTTCTCATATGATTGGGAGCGTGAGGTAAATACAACTGACCCTAATTACTATAAATGGACGCAATGGATTTTTCTAAAGCTATACGAAAAAGGACTTGCTTATGTCGATGAAGTTCCTGTTAACTGGTGTCCAGCTCTTGGGACAGTTCTTGCCAATGAAGAGGTTATCGATGGTAAGAGTGAACGTGGCGGCCACCCTGTTGAACGTCGTCCTATGAAACAATGGATGCTTAAAATTACTGCTTATGCGGATCGTTTAATTGATGATTTAGAAGACGTTGATTGGCCAGAAAATCTAAAGGATATGCAACGTAACTGGATTGGCCGTTCAGAGGGTGCTGAAGTAACTTTTACTATTGAAGGCACAGGTAAAAATTTCACAGTATTTACAACTCGTCCAGATACTTTGTTTGGCGCTACTTATGCAGTTTTAGCACCTGAACACCCGCTCGTTAATGACATTACAACAGAGGAACAAAAGCAAGCGATTGAAAATTATCTTGAGCAAATTAAATCAAAAAGCGATTTAGAAAGAACAGATTTAGCGAAAGATAAAACAGGTGTTTTTACAGGAGCGTATGCAATTAATCCAGTCAATAATGAAAAAATGCCAATTTGGATTGCTGATTATGTTCTAATGAGTTATGGGACAGGAGCAATTATGGCAGTTCCAGCACATGATGAACGCGATTATGAGTTTGCGAAGAAATTTGGATTAGAAATTAAAGCAGTTGTTGCTGGTGGCGACGTGGATAAAGAGGCATATACAGGAGATGGAGAACATATCAACTCTGGTTTCCTTGATGGATTAAACAAAGAAGACGCTATTTCGAAGATGATTGCGTGGCTCGAAGAAAAAAATATAGGAACGAAAAAAATAACTTACCGTTTAAGAGATTGGTTATTTAGCCGTCAACGTTATTGGGGTGAACCAATTCCTATTATTCATTGGGAAGATGGAACAATGACTACTGTTCCTGAAGATCAACTTCCGTTGACACTCCCAGTAATGAAAGAAATCAAACCATCTGGAACAGGAGAATCACCACTTGCGAATGCTAGTGATTGGGTAAATGTTGTTGATCCAGCTACTGGTAAAAAAGGTCGTCGAGAAACAAATACAATGCCTCAATGGGCAGGTAGCAGTTGGTATTTCCTACGTTATGTAGATCCTAAAAATGAAAATGCCTTGGCAGACTTTGAAAAATTAAAAAAATGGCTTCCTGTTGATATTTATATTGGTGGTCAAGAGCATGCTGTTCTTCATTTGTTATATGCACGTTTCTGGCATAAATTCTTGTATGATATCGGTGTTGTTCCAACTAAAGAACCATTCCAAAAATTATTTAATCAAGGGATGATCCTTGGAGAAAACAATGAAAAAATGAGTAAATCAAAAGGAAATGTTGTTAATCCAGATCATATCATTGATAGTCATGGAGCAGATACATTACGTCTATATGAAATGTTTATGGGACCTTTAGATGCATCGATTGCTTGGTCAACCAACGGATTAGATGGTGCAAGAAGATTCCTTGACCGTGTGTGGCGCTTACTTGTTGATGAAACAGGTGAAATTACAAGCAAAGTTCAGCAAGGACATTCTGATGTGCTTGAAAAAGTGTATCATCAGACGGTGAAAAAGGTAACGGAAGACTTTAATCAACTTGGATTTAATACAGCAATTTCACAAATGATGGTATTCATTAATGAAGCATATAAATCTGATGTTCTACCGAAAGAATATATTGAAGGCTTCGTTAAATTACTTTCACCAATTTGCCCACATATTGCTGAGGAACTATGGAGTAAATTAGGGCATGAAGGTACAATCACTTATGAAGCATGGCCAATTTTCGATGAATCGAAACTAGTTGATGCAGAAGTTGAAATCGTTGTACAGCTTAATGGTAAAGTCCGTTCGAAAATGATGGTTTCAAGCGAAATTTCTCGTGAACAACTTGAAGCATTCGTAATGGAGGATGAAAAAGTAAAAGAATTGATTGATGGAAAAACGATCCGTAAAGTGATTGCTGTCCCTGGAAAGCTAGTTAACATTGTTGCAAACTAATAAAAATGATGGAATTAAAGGGAAATACAGGTAGAATAATGATTGTTTTTGTGAAAGATTATAATTTGATTACAAGGCAGAATCCTTATTTATTAAGGTTTCTGCCCTTTTTTTATGGTGAAAAAAATATTTGATATTTTACATAAACGAAATAAAAAAATCAATACTATCTTAAAAAAATTTTCTAGCTTATAGTATGAAAGTATTTATTTAATAATAATGGGGGAAAAAAGTTGAAAAAGATTTTTTTATTTATCACAGCATTTATTGTATGTTTAAATTTTTTACCAAGTTTAAGTTCGGCAGCATCTTTTGAAGAGGAGCTCATGTCATATTTTGAAGATATTGATATGTCAGAGGAAGAATTGAATGACTTTTTAGAATACTTTTATGATGAAAATATTGATTCATTTTCTTCGGTGGCTGAATTGAAGGAGTTTCTAGGAGAACCTATTAATAATGATAATTTACAAAAATTAATCGTAGAGTATCAATTTAAAGATGAAGCAGATCTTAAGGATTTCTTAGTAGAAAATGGAGAAATAGATAAAGAGGATAATCTAAATGATGTTTATCGTTTTATCAATACTTTAGATGAGACCATTTCTTTTTATATCGGTACACCAATCACGAAGGAAAATCTAAAATCTTTATTAGAAGATTATGATATGAGCTATGAGGAACTAATAGAATTACTTTCAAGTAATGGAGATTCTATCGACCAATACAAATATATTGAAGACCTCGATAATGCAATTCTTGCTTATACAGATGATTCAGAGATATTCTCTGATATTTTTAAAGAAATTGGGATAACAGATGATGAAGTTGAAAATTTGCTGAATCATTTTATGTCCATTGATATGGATGAAAAAATGGAGCAAAAGCTTGAAGCCATTTCTGAGCGTATGATGGCGATTGGGGATTTTGAAAGCGAGACAGATTTATCAGACGATCAGATTCAAGAGATTATTCAAGCATATCAAGAAATCTTAGCATTATTTAAACTAGATGCTAAGTTCTATTTAGTAAAAGGTACAGATAAAAAACCAATAACATTGAATGAATTAACCAAGCTTGAAACAACGAATGGATATAATCTATCTATCGAATTATATAATTATAATGGTGATTTTTTAGCAGATATGATGATTTCAGCAAATCTATTTGGTTCTGAATTGATTACTGATACGATTAATAAGGTAGAAAAAGTTGAAAAAAGTATAACCAAACCAGTTAAGAAAACAATAAAAGGCGGTAAATTACCGAATACTGCTGGACACTATGTTGATAATATATTAGGTGGACTTGCTATGCTTATCGTAGGTAGTCTAGTGCTACGTAGGTGGCGAACAAAGAAAATATGAGGACGAAAAAAATCCTTCTTTTTATTTTCGGTTGTATATTTATTTTATGTGGAATATGGATTATAAGCATGAATGGATATAGGTTGTTTTATTTACAACATCCTAACGATGTATACATAACCACTTTGGAACCGAAAACTGAAAACAGTAGGAAGCTTTATCAAAAAGCTCCGAAAAAAGGTGACATAATTGGAAAATTAGTTATTCCAAAAATCAATGCGGGTTTACCAATTTATGAAGGGGCAGAAGACGAGGAGCTAGTGAAGGGTGTTGGTCATTTTTCAAAAAGTGTACTGCCTGGTGAAAAAGACAATTCGGTACTATCAGGGCATCGGGACACTGTTTTTCGCAAGTTAGGTGAAATGAAAAAAGATGATGAATTAATCGTAAAGACATCTGCTGGACAATTCACCTATAAAATTAAGAAAATTAAAATCGTTGATGCAGATGATCGAACGGTAATTGTTCCAAAACCTAGAGCAACATTAACGGTCACAACTTGTTATCCTTTTAACTATATTGGAGATGCACCTAAACGATTTATTTTAGTTGCTGATCTAGTTCGTTGATTTTCGCTCTAAAACGGAGTATTTATACTGTAAAACTCTTGAATTTGGTTTTTATCGGATGTTCTCTATAAAAACAACATCTTGTAAAAGAGCCTTAATTATTCCTTTAATAATAATTTTGGTATAATAGCAAAAGAATATTATTTATTGAAAGGAAGACGTGTGAATGAGTGAATTTCCAATTATTACTCCTGATGAATTGAAGGAAAAGCTGGAAAAAGGAGAAAAACTAAATTTAATAGATGTTCGTGAGGCTGATGAAGTGGCGGAAGGAATGATACCAGAAGCAAAGCATATACCAATGGGAAAAATTCCAGAGTCATTAGATCAATTAGACCAAAATGTGGAATACATAATGATTTGTCGTTCTGGAGGTCGAAGTGCCAGGGTTTGTCAATTTCTTCAAGATAATGGCTATAAAGTCGTGAATATGGAGGGTGGCATGCTTAATTGGACAGGTGTAACAAAGCCGAAATTATAAGAGAGAAACCAACTGCACAAGAAATGCAGTTGGTTCTTTTTTTTTGGCTCTTTTCGCAAACATTGTTACTATTTAGCCAAAGTGTTATCCAATAAATATTGGAGACCTATAATTCCCTTCAATTACTAAGAAAAGAGCTGAAAACTTTGATTGAATATTATTACTTTTTGTCAATAATAAATACTATTCAATTAAAGGAGAAGATTAAAATGGTTCAGGTAAAAGTATTTGATTGTGAGCATGAGAAGGATTTAGAAGAGGATGTTAATCAATTTTTAAGCCGCTTAGAAGAAGATAAGCTTATAGACATTAAATTTCATGTAGCAGCAATGACTGAGGAAAATGAAGAACAAATTTATTGTTTTAGTGCTTTGGTGATGTATCGTAAATAAAATGTGACCTAAATGAGGTGCACCTCTTCATTTTAAACGATGTCTAAAATGGAGGGTGCACTATCTAGGTAGACTCCTTTTATTTTAGGGCTGCATTCATGCCAGCTAATCTTCCAGTCACTAATGCTGAAGTAATATTATAGCCACCTGTATATCCATAGATATCTAGTACCTCACCACAAAAATATAGGCCATGCATAAGTTTAGATGCCATTGTCTTTGGTTCAATTTCTTTTACAGAGACTCCACCCCCTGTGACAAATGCTTTTTCTAATGGGAGCGTACCGTTTACATGAAACTGAAATTGTTTACAAGACTTCACAAATTTTCTAATTAACTCTGTTGAAATAGTACCACCTTGTGTATTTACATCTATTTGGTTGAATTCAAGCAAAAAGAGTAAATAGCGTTCCGGAACTAATCCTTTCAATGAATTCTTAATTACTTTTTTAGGCTCTTCTTTGATGATTTTCATTATTTTTTGAAATAGCTCTTCTTCATTGTAATCGGGAAGGGCATCAATACTCATCAATACTTCCTTTAAGTTCCACTTTTTCATCGCTTTAACAACAAACTGACTACATCTAAGTACAGCGGGACCTGATATGCCAAAATGAGTGAATATCATATCCATTTGATGGGTAATTATCGCTTTACCCTTTGGATTTAAAACACTTACTGCTACATCTCTTAATGACAGGCCCTGAAGTAGCTTGTCCTTTATAAAATGCTCATTTGAGGTCACTGGAACTTCTGTAGGAAATAATTCTGAAATGGTATGTCCAGCTTTTTCAGCCCAAGGAAAACCATCTCCTGTTGAACCTGTTTGAGGAACAGATTTTCCTCCAACTGCAACCACTACAGCACTAGTAGGTAATTTCTCTCCAGTCATAAGCTCAACACTTTCAACGCAACCGTTGGCATAGCATATGTCTTTGACAGCTGTATTTGTTCGAATCTCGACATTTAATTTTGATAACTTATCTAAAAGGGCATCTACGACAGATTGAGCACGATCAGAAACGGGGAACATTCTTCCATGATCCTCTTCCTTTAATTCAATGCCTAAGTCCTCAAAAAAACGAATAATGTCTTCATTATTAAAGATCGAAAAAGCGCTATACAGGAAACGTCCATTCCCAGGAATATGTTTTACTATTTCATCAATAGGCAATCTATTGGTAACATTGCACCTGCCTCCACCAGATATAGCGAGTTTTCTTCCTAATTTATTTCCTTTATCCAGTAATAGAACTTTTGATCCGTTTTCACCTGCTGCAATAGAAGCCATAAGTCCTGATGGCCCTCCACCAATAACAATTACATCATATTTCATTATTTCACACCTTTTGTAAAAATTATGTTCAAGAAAAAAAAGATTACTCTAATAAATTGTCAATTAATCTTGTAAGAGGTACACTACTTATTAGTGCAATTTAATTTTTAAAATTGAGGGATCGTATGTCTTCGAAACTAATAAGAGGTACATTTATATTAACACTAGGGACTATTATATCAAAGATAATAGGATTATTTTATGTAATCCCTTTTTATGCAATTATAGGTGGGTCTGAGCCAGCAGCCCTTTACCAATTTGGTTATGTCCCATATACAATATTTATAAGTATTGCAACTGCAGGTGTTCCATTAGCGGTATCAAAATATATAGCGAAATATAATGCATTGGAAGAATATGCTGTTGGAAGAAAATTATTTAAATCTGGTATATTGCTGATGTTGATCACAGGAATCGTCAGCTTTTTAATCATGTATATATTTGCGCCGTTTTTTGCGGAAATGTCTATGAACAAAGCGGATAGTCCATATACTATTGCTGAAGTTGCAACAGTTATTCGAGCTGTTAGTTTTGCTCTAATTATCATACCGGTAATGAGTTTATTAAGGGGATATTTTCAAGGACATCAATCGATGGGACCATCTGCGGTTTCACAGGTTATTGAACAAATTATTCGTATTGTATTTTTATTATTCGGTGCCTTTTTTGTATTAAAAATACTTAAAGGCAGTATGGTTTCTGCCATTAGTGCAGCAACATTTGCAGCTTTTATTGGAGGAATTGCAAGTCTTATTACACTCTTATGGTACTGGAGAAAAAGAAAGCATCATTTTGATGAATTACTTGAACATGATAAAGGAAAAATGCAGATATCCTTAATTTCTATGTATAAGGAAATCTTCGTTTATGCTTTTCCTTTTATTTTAGTCGGAATTGCTAATTCATTATATCAAGGGATTGATCAACTAACATATAGTCGAGCAATTTCACTTGAGCATCTCGGAGTTTTAAATTTCTCCACTCATAAATTAGTTATCATTCCAGTTTCATTAGCTACTGCCTTTTCTTTAACATTAGTACCACTCATAACAGAATCTTATGCAGTAGGGAATAGACATACATTAGTTCGTCAAGTGGACCAAACTTTTCAGGTTCTTCTTTTCATAACTGTACCAGCAGCTATTGGTTTATCTTTATTAGCGGAACCTATTTATACTGTATTTTATGAACATAGTAAATTCGGTACAGATGTATTAGCTACCTATGCACCAGTTGCTATTTTATTTGCTTTGTTTTCAGTTACAGCTGCTATCCTTCAAGGAATTAATGAACAAAGATTTACAGTATTGAGTTTATTAGTAGGGTTATTGGTTAAGTTAAGTTTAAATATTCCATTAATGAAATTATATGAGACTGAAGGGGCAGTATATGCAACTGCTCTTGGATATACAGCAACGATACTAATTAATTTAATTGTCATTAAGATTTTTGCCAAATATCCATTTAAAATCATTATTAGAAGAACGATATTCATTCTGCTAATGAATGGGGTCATGGCTGTAGTCGTTTTATTGGTATATAAGCTCCTTACACTATTCTTAACGACTGATTCAAAAATCCAATCATTGATCATCGTTATTATTTGCGGTGGAATTGGCGCAGTGGTTTATGGTTATATGGGATTAAGATCAAAGTTAGCCGATAAATTATTTGGTGATAGACTCCAAAGGATTAAATCAAAATTACACATTAGTTAAAGAGGAGGTCTTAGAATTGACCTCCTTTTAGATTAAGGCTGTTTTCGTATAGTTTTTTGCTTTTGTAAAAGCCCTACTCCACGGCTTTTACCCTTAATAAAGGGTTCAGCGTTATTTTAGTAGTTTGCAGCTCTTTTCTAAGAGGAATGAAGGACATGTCGACCTTCAATCTATTTTTATGAGTAAAACATTACCTGAATAGCAACAATGCTTGAGAATAGAACCTAGATTAATAATAGTAGTATTCTCGTCCTGTAGATCCTTGACCTTGACCCCAACCCATTTGACGTTCAAGCCGAGTCACACGGCGTTCTAAACGGTCAAACCTGCGGTCCAAACGATCGAGTCGCCTTTCAATATTATCCAGTCTTCTATTTACATTTTGATTTTGTTGTCCAGGTGGCCATGGAAATTGCGTCGGTGCTTGTTGTTGCCTATAATCCATAAAAAATTCACTCCAGTCTTCTTTTGTTATGAATGGTTCCCATAATAGCCTATGCCCCTAAAAGAAATACGTATAGGCTATTTCACTATATAAAAAGATTTAATTAGAAATAGAGGTGCTTTCATGAGATTAGATAAATTTTTAGCTAATGCTGGTCTAGGTAGTAGAAAAGAAGTAAAAAAGGTGTTAAAAGATGGCGTGGTTGTCGTTAATAACCAATTAACGAAAGATGGTAAAATACATATAAATCCCAAAAGTGATGAAATAACGGTACGAGGTGAAAAGATCATATACCGTGAGTTTATATACCTTATGATGAATAAACCACCAGGTGTCATTTCTGCAACTGAAGATGTTAATGAAGAAACAGTTGTAGATTTATTAAAAATAGAGGATGCTATCATGGAGCCTTTTCCAGTTGGACGATTAGATAAAGATACGGAAGGTCTATTATTACTAACAAATGATGGTAAGTTGGCACATCGCCTTCTATCCCCTAAAAATCATGTACCAAAAACGTATTTTGCTGTTATTCAAGGTGAAGTAACGGAAAAAGATGTTGAGGCTTTTCGCAATGGTGTCATTTTGGAGGATGGTTATCATACAAAACCAGGATTATTAAAAATTTTAAAATCAGGTCTACGGTCTGATATAGAATTAACCATTACAGAAGGGAAATTTCATCAAGTAAAACGAATGTTCGAAGCGGTTGATAAAAAGGTTATATATCTTAAGAGAATTGAGATGGGGCCACTTCAGTTAGATGAAAGTCTTGAACTTGGTGACTATCGTGAATTATCTAATGAAGAAGTTCAACTACTCACCACATATGAAATAAAGGGTAAATAATAGGGCTGTCTGAATCAGACAGCCCTATCTAGTATATAGGATGATTTTCTGTTTGGTTAAGAAGACATCTTTACTCTTTTATCTGTTGTTGTCCATTTTCCCCGATTTGGGCTTATTATTAAGTCATTGTATGCTAACACATTCAAATCCCTTTGAATGGTGCGAGGAGTGATGCCGAACTCATCTACAAGGTCCTGTGTCGTTACTGTCCCATTTTCCTTAATAAACATGTAGATTGATTTAATTCGGGTTAGCATTCGATTGGTTGAAGGTTTCAAAAAACCACTCCCTCATCTTATTTCCAAAGACTAAGACTACAGACGGCTTATGAAATTGAAGAAAATTTTGTTTTAATGCTAATCAAGCAGTTTAGAAATTATTCTTCAATAAAATTAGAAAAGACTTATTCTCCTCACAGACAACTCCTTTTTTTCGTGAATTATTGACTTAGATTTCAGACAATTACATTGTACACCTTCTTTTTTAAAATATCCAGAGATAAGAAGGAATTAATATGGTAATTGTCATAGTATATTATATGAAAATAAAATGAAATTAGTATAATTTTCAGAAAAATAAAATAGCATCTCCATTTCCTGCAAATAATTTTTTAAAGATGGCTGTTTTTGTATAGTTTGTAATAATAATAAAGGCTTCCTATAGTTCGTATGAATGATACACTCTTTTTACAGTGAAATAATGAGATCATGCTATATTTATTAGTTAAAACTTTATCTAAATAGAAACAATGTTTGTGAACAGAATATAAAAGATTTATTAAATTGATGAAAAGGAGTAAAATAAAAAACGATAAACTTTTAGAAAATACATAAAATTGGAGTGCTAGCAATGGAAAAGATAAATTGGATGGAAGAGGTTTTAAAAAGAAAAGAGGATCTAATTAAAGATTTACAGGGCATTTTAAAAATTAAAAGTGTATTAGACGAAGAAAATAGTACACCAAATGCTCCTCTTGGCCAAGGAGTAAAAGATGCTTTGCAATATTTATTAGATTTAGGAGAAAAAGATGGGTTTACAGCAAAAAATGTAGGGGACCTAGCTGGTCATTTAGAAATGGGAGATGGGAAAGACTTATTGGGTATTCTGTGTCATGTTGATGTAGTTCCTGAAGGCGATGGTTGGAGTGTTGATCCATATGGCGGGGAAGTGAAAGACGGAAAGATTTACTCTAGAGGAGCTAGCGATGATAAAGGACCTACTATGGCAGCATACTACGCGATGAAAATCGTTAAAGAATTAGGTCTTCCAATTGAAAAAAGAGTAAGAATGATCATAGGTACGGATGAGGAAAGTAACTGGCGCTGTGTCGAACATTATTTCAAACATGAAGAAATGCCATCAATCGGTTTTGCTCCAGATGCCGATTTTCCAATTATTAATGCGGAAAAGGGAATTGCTGATTATGATATAGTTCTACCTTTTTCAGTAATTGAAGAACAAGCGGATATTACCCTTCTATCCTTCCAATCTGGACGAAGATATAATATGGTACCTGATTTTGCATCAGCTGTTTTAACCTTTGACGGGGAGAAAACAGATATTTTACAAAGATATAGTGATTTTCTTCAGAAAATAGGTTTAAAAGGAAAATACTTTATTGATAATGGGGAGCTACATTTAGAACTTGAAGGTGTTTCCGCACATGGGATGGAACCCAAAAATGGGAAAAATGCCGGGTTATTATTAACAACATTTTTGAATGAATTAGATTTAGATACATCTGCCAAGCGTTATATTGATTTTGCAGTGAATATCCTCTTTGATCAATCACGTGGGGAAGGATTGGGAGTTCAGTATCAGGATGAAATTACAGGAGACCTAACTATAAATGTCGGAAAAATGGTCTATGAAGTAAATTCCGGTGGTCGTTTCGGCTTAAATATGCGCTATCCTGTGACATTCGATATGGAAAAAAATAAAAAAATCATTAATGATAAGGTAAATGAAAAGGGATTTGTGATTGAGAATTTTTCCGATTCGAAACCGCACCATGTAGATGCAAATACTGATCTTGTAAAGACCTTGCAAAAGGTATATGAAGAGCAGACCGGTGAAAAAGCAGAATTATTATCAATTGGTGGAGGAACTTATGCACGTTCATTGAAATCAGGTGTGGCGTTTGGAGCATTGTTTCCAGGTAGACCAGATGTAATGCATCAAAAGGATGAATTTATGTTTATTGAGGATTTAATCAAAGCTACTGCTATTTATGCACAAGCTATTTTTGAATTAGCTAAAAAATAAATAAAATTTTGATGGGAGAGAGAAAAGTATGGAGAAAATTATATTTAATGGAGAAATCGTAGAAAAATCAGAAGTGAATATTGACATTGAAGATCGTGGATACCAATTTGGTGATGGAATATACGAGGTTATTCGCGTATACAACGGTCACTTATTTACGAAAGATGAACATATACAGCGTTTATATGAAAGTGCCGAAAAAATTTCCATCCGTATTCCATTTTCCAAAAAAGATTTAATGCAGCGATTAGAGGAATTGGTTGAAACAAATCAGCTAGATACTGGCATTATTTACTTACAAATAACAAGAGGAACCTATACAAGACAACATGGTTTTCCTAGTGAAGAAATTATTCCAACATATGTTGCTTATACAAGAGAAATGCCAATTCCACAGGTCTCGATGGATAATGGTGTAAAAGGATTACTAGTAGAAGATATCCGTTGGCTAAGATGCGATATAAAGAGCTTAAATTTACTTGGAAATATTTTAGCAAAACAACAAGCGGCTGAGGCTGGTTGTTATGAAGCAATTCAGCATCGTGGAGAGGAAATTACTGAAGGATCTTCCTCTAATGTATTTATTGTCAAAGATAACTGTGTCATTACGCGTCCGGCCACTAATCTTATTTTAAATGGTATTACAAGACAAGTAATATTTAAATTGTGTAAGGAAAATGGAATAGAATATAAGGAACAAATATTTACGGTTAACGATTTAAAACAAGCTGATGAAGTGTTTATCTCCAGTACAACTTCTGAAGTTATGCCAATTGTACAAATTAATGAATTACAAATAAATTCCGGAACACCAGGAAAGATTACCAAAAAACTTCAGAATTTATTTAAACGTGAAATCGAAAAATTAAGTGAATAAAATTAAAATAAGACCCCATAAGCTTTGTTAACACTTATGGGGTTTTGTTATGTAATTATTATTTGGGGATAATTTTTTAAAATGGTCAAATTTATGTATTTTTTGTATTTCGGTATGATGGACTAATAAAATATTTTTTCTGTAAAGCCTTTTGATTTCACAATATCCACTATCATATAAAAAAAAGATCTCATATTCCTCCCCGTTATAAATAACCTTTTCTCCCTTTTTCACAAATCTATTCTCCCTTCATACAATTCTGTATCCTTTACCCAATAAAACTAAAAGAAAACCTTGTTGTCATTTCAATATATGTAGGAAAAAATAGAAATATGTCATATTCAAGAAGAAATTTGATAAAATAGGAGTAACACAAACTTTATAGAGGGTGACCTAATGCAAAGCAGACATTATTTTTTTGCTGTTCCCATTCCTTCTGCTATAAAAAACAAACTATTTGAATGGTGTGATGAAATTAAAAAAGATTATCCTTTTAAGCGATGGGTTCATCCAGAAGATTATCACATCACACTTGCTTTTTTAGGTAATGCCGAAATAAATCAATTAAATTTAGCACTTAATTTGATGAAAGAATCTCTTATAGAAATTAGTAGTTTTCGTTTACAGATCAATCATATAGGCATATTTGGAAGAAATGAGACTCCAAGGATTTTTTGGGCTGGTGTACATGAATCGAATGAATTAAACAAACTAAGAGTAAATGTGTATGAAAAATGTATACAGTCTGGATTTCAATTAGATGAAAAACCATTTCGTCCTCATATTACTTTGGCAAGAAAATGGGAGCAATCATTCGGTGCATTCTCATTATCATCTCTACAAGAAAAGTTTATAAAAATGGAAGAATTCAATATAGAGGAAGTTGTACTATATGAAACCGTTCTTGAAGCGGTTCCTAAATATCAAAAAAAAGCAAGCATATATTTGGGTGACGAATAGGTAGAAAAGGAAGTAGTAACAGCATGGGACAATTAATAAAGTTACAAGATTATATTTCACGATACGAAATGGATCCGTTTAGGTATCCAGCACAGTATGCAAGACTAAAGAAACAACAATGGGACAAATTAAAGGATCGTTGGGAAAATAGAGAGGAACAAATCCAACTTGTTTCGCCTATAGGGAATGAGCATGTGGAGAATAAACGGTCAACATCGACCAATATTATTAGACGATTATTTAAGAAAGGAAAAATAGAAGAAGAGACCGTAGACAAACAACCAATTAACAAAGAATCATTGTTTCAATTTATGCCTGAATTAACGTATTATCCGGATTCAATTGATGAGTTGAAGCAGTTATTCTTAGATCAGCTATTTTCTTTCCAAATGAAATGGGCAAGTTCGACAATAGTAGAAAAATCTTTTCCTGACCAAAGATACTATCGAAATGAAAATTTAAAATACTTATTGCAACGTTTTCCTGATACTTTTTTATTTTTATATGAACCGATCTTCTTGTTAAAAAAAGCTCCGATTGAAATGGAGGTTATCTTAATTTCTCCAACTGAAGTATGGTGCTTATCCTTCTTAGACCAAGAAAAGGATGCAGTGTACCTTGGGTCAAATGAAAAATTTTGGATAAAAAGATCAATTGGGGGAGAAAGCAAAATTTTAAACCCTGTCATTGCACTGAATCGCATGTCAAAAATAATCAAACAATTATTAAATAAATATCAGCTCGATATCCCGTTAAAAAAGGCTGTTATATGTAGAGATGGGTATATTGATTTTCCTAATGCACCGGCTGATCTTGTATTACTGGAAAAAAGATCCTACCCTACATGGTTTCAACAGCAAAGAAAATTACAATCACCTTTAAAGCATGTCCAATTAAAGACAGCAAAGATTCTCCTAGATTATTGTCAGACGACTTGTTCAAGAAGACCAGAGTGGGTTGAACAAGAAGGGAATGAGGAATGAGGAAGTATGGAGAAAAGGCTTGTATTTATTGTAAATCCTTCGGCTAAAAATGGAGTAAGCAAAAAGATTTGGAATAAGCTAAACTATAAGCTGGATAATATTCCATATGAGGTTTTCTATACAAAACATCAAAAACATGCACAGGATCTAGCGCATTCTATTGCTCTATCAATATCTGATCCTATTTTAATGGTTGCAGTTGGTGGTGACGGTACCATCCATGAAGTAATTAATGGTGTTGTTTCATTCCAGCATGTAACGATTGCTTATATACCAGCGGGTTCTGGTAATGATTTTGCTAAAGGCTACAAACTTCCTACGAAACCGGATGAATGTTTAGCTCACCTATTGCAAATGAAGGAAAATGAAGGAGTTTTTTTCGATACAGGAAAATTTACGAATATAACGGGTCAAGGGCATTTTGTTAATAGTCTAGGTGCAGGCTTTGACGCATCAATTACTAGAAGGGTGAATTCTTCCTTTACAAAAAAGTGGTTAAATCTATTAGGTTTAGGAAAATTAGTTTACGCTATTTTCATGCTTATAGAGCTTTTTCGATATCGCCCAACTACGATTTATCTTGTCATTAACGGTGTTGAATATACATTCGAAAGGGCATGGTTTGTAACAATATCTAACCAAGCCTTCTACGGCGGGGGGATGAAAATTTCTCCACTGGCAGATCCGGGAGATGGCGAATTAGATATTACAGTTGTTTCGGAAATTTCAAGAATAATGATCTTATTTATCTTTCTTAGTGTATTTTGGGGAGGCCATACAAAATTTAAAGCTGTTCATTTGCTCAAAGGGACAGATATTCTCATTCATTCAACGGCTAACATTCCTGTTCATGCTGACGGTGAGTTTGCAGGTGAAACACCAGTTCAAATTAAGGTCTGTCCTCATTCGTGGAAATTAATAAAAACATATGAAAATGTGAAACAACTAATTGCCTAGGTTAAAACAACTTGACGAAAAATGTCATAAAGAATAAAATTTATTTAAAGATCTTTATAAAGTCGATAAATGATATGATTTATGCAGTTTTTTATTTATATAAAGCTGCGACAATAATTTAAAATCTGTATTAGTAAAGGTGGCTATTGTTGTACGCCGTATCAATAGCTATCTTTTTTATTCTTATAGGCTTTTTATACTGTTTAAGGTCTAAATCTATTTACGAAAACAGCCATCTTATAAATCTTAGTACTATTTTTTGCTGTAATTAAAATGGTGATATGCGAAACAATTGAAGGTGAATGATGTTGGAACACATACTTGGTCAAGGTTGGGAAATAACCCCAGCCGGTGGGGCAACGGGAGAAGCGTTCTTTGCCAGACATCAAGAACAAAAATTATTTTTAAAAAGAAATTCCTCTCCTTTTTTAGCTGTATTATCGGCTGAAGGGATTGTACCAAAGCTTGTCTGGACAAAACGGACAGAAAATGGGGATGTCATCACGGCACAGCAATGGCTAAGTGGACGAGAATTAAAGTCTCATGAAATGAGCCAAGATATTGTTGCTAAGCTATTGAAAAAAATCCATGAATCTGGTCCATTACTTTCTATGCTGCTTCGGTTAGGAAAAACTCCAATTGAAGCTAATATGATACTGGAACAAATAAAAACTGAATTAGATCATGACCTACTATCAACACCCATTATTCAGTCATCTATCTATTATCTCCAAAACGAGCTTGCAAATATTAAAAGCGAAGAATACGTTGTTTGCCACGGAGATATTAATCATAACAACTGGCTGTTATCAGATGACAACCAGTTGTATCTAATTGACTGGGATGGTCCAATGATCGCCGACCCTGCTCTTGATATTGGGATGCTTTTATATTTATACATTGATCGACAAAACTGGGATCAGTGGTTAAAACAATATGGCCTTCATCTAAATGATCATCTTTTATTACGGATGAAATGGTATTATATTTCACAGTCTCTCTTGGCCGTACAATGGAATAAAAGTAAAAATCGCATAAGCGAAGTGAATGATTGGCTAGATCGGCTATCTGCCGTTATAATTTAAGGTCTCTTTCATAACTATCTTTAATTGAAGAGGTAAAAAATCTGTGCGAGAGACGTTTTAATTATATATATTCATTTGATCTACCCATTCAGATATATTCTCTTGATTTGATTCAATATGGAAATCCAAGTGTTGAGTATATTGACCATTTTGACTGTAATTGAATACTTCCTGTAAAATAGGTTTAATATTTTCATGAATATTTGGATTTACCATTAATGATTTAACTAAGCGTTCCAACTGTTCACATTCGGCAACAGAGCCACAACAATCAACTTGATGATTGTTTAAAATATCTTTTAATAAGGTCATTTGATCATGATGACTAAGAGGCATGAGCAATCTCCTTTCAGTATTAGTAAAAAGGAATCCACAATTATTTTGTGAATTCCTTTTGTCTTTATGCATGATGGACTAAAAAATTCATATTGAGGTGTATAGAAATGCGATTGAGACATAAACCATGGGCAAAAGAAAAACTAATGGAATATCCCCAATTTGTGATTCAAACTCCTGAGAAATATAAAGGAAAATGGGGAGAACTATTTAATAATGATCATCCTATTCATATTGAGGTTGGAACGGGAAAGGGACAATTTATTGTTGGGATGGCAAAAGCAAATCCTGAAATTAACTATATTGGGATTGAAATGCAGGATAGTGTAATTGTTTCGGCATTGGACAAGTTGATCGAAGAAGAGCTTACTAACATTAAGTTATTAAATATCGATGGAAGTAATTTGAGTGATCTCTTTGCAAAAGGGGATATTGAGCGGGTATACTTAAACTTTTCTGACCCTTGGCCTAAAAAGAAACATGCGAAAAGAAGACTAACTTATAAAAGCTTTCTTAAATTATATGAAGGATTATTAATTGATGGTGGAGAAATTCATTTTAAGACAGATAATCAGGGATTATTCGAATACTCGCTTCAAAGTTTTTCTGAATACGGGCTGCTATTAAAATATATTAGCTTGGATCTGCATAATAGTGAGTTTGAAGATAATATTATGACGGAATATGAAGAAAAATTTTCTGCAAAGGGTCAACGGATTTATCGCTGTGAAGTGAAGTATCAAAATGAAGCGAATAACTAATTCAAAAAAGCGGCTACCCTTGTAATCATAGGGTTGCCGCCTTTTTATTATTCTGCCATTTTCTCATCATTGAATCGTAATAAATCACCGAATATCACATTATCTGAGAAGTTTAATTCATTTTGAACTCGATCAAAATAAGGTGTACATTTGCTCATTTTCACTTTATCGCCTGTTAATTTATTGTAACAAGCATTTTCTGTAAAGGTGTATTTTTTCGTTACAAAACTACCATCCCTAAATACAACAAGATCCTTCGGCTTTTTAGAAATTAAACTATGACCAAAATCAATCACAGGCTTCTCAGGGTGAATACCAAGTAGATCAAGTATTGTTTGTCTAATGTCTGTTTGACCTCCAATGGTCTTAATGATTTTTCCCTTTTCTCCCGGAATATGAATAATAAAAGGCACTTTTTGAAGATCGATTTGTTCATTAGGTGTAATTTCTTTATCTAATACTTGTTCAAGTTCTTTATGGTAGCTTTTTGATATACCGTAATGATCACCGTATAAAATGATGATGGAGTTATCATATAACCCATTTTTTTTCAATAGTGTAAAGAAACGTTTAATTGCTTCATCCTCATAGCGAACTGTACGGAAATAACGATGAACTAAATCAGGATTTTCTTCGTCATCTTTAAGAAATTGATCTTCCGGTTCTAATAAAAACGGGAAGTGATTGGTTAATGTTAAAAACTTTGCATAAAAGGGCTGTGGCAAATCTTTTAAATAGGGTATGGATTGCTCAAAAAATGGAATATCTTTTAAACCGTAGTTCACACTATTTTCCTCAGAAACATGATAATATTTCTTCGAAAAAAATTGATCATATCCCATCGTTTCATACATATTTTCACGATTCCAAAAAGTTTCATCATTACTGTGAAAAACGGCACTATAATACCCATCTTCTTTTAAAATTTCTGGTAATGCATAGAAATCATTCCTTGGCCTTCTGACAAAAACAGAACCGCCAGATAATGGGTAGAGCCCGTTATCTATCATAAATTCAGCATCAGATGTTTTCCCCTGGGCAGTTTGATGATAGAAGTTAGGGAAATACAAGCTATCTTTTAAAATTGAATTGAGAAACGGCGTAATTTCCTCGCCGTTAATTTTACGATTAATGACTAATTGCTGTGTTGATTCGAGAGAGATTAATATGACATTTTTCCCCTTTGCCAATCCGCTCATTGAGGACGGGGGTGCGTTTGAATTTAATTTATTTATATACTTAGTCACATCATCAACATCGGTACTATCTGCAAACGCACGCTGGACAGACATTTTAGAATTGAATAGGATATCGTAGATATGGTAATTAAAACTCCCCAGCGTTTTGACTAGGTTTTCTCTGTCATATGATTTTTTTAAAAGCTGTGGATTCTCAATGAAACCACTTAAAATGACAAGAATGATAAGTGCAATACTACTACATATCATTGATGTTCTTTTAATTATGGTTAGCGGTAAACCTTTATCTACTCGTTTCACGAGTAACCAGGCTAAAATCGCAATATCAATAAATAGCAAAGGGTCGGTCCAATTAATGAGTTCTAATGTACTTTGACTTAATCCGCCTACATTTTGAAATTGAAATAAAACAGGAACAGTAATAAAATCAATATAAAAACGATAATATAAAATATTTCCATATAAAAGACCAGTTAGTAATATGTATAAAACCATAAAAGCTGTTTTTCTAACTTTTTTTGGAAAAAACAAACTAATCCCTAAAAATAATCCAATTGATCCAAGTGGATTCACTAATATTAGGAATGTTTCAAGAAATGTACTCGTTCTTAGGTCAAATTCAAAGAAGTATATCACAAGTGTCTTTAGCCATAATACTATAACGGCTAGTATATAGAAGGAAAAACTATTTAGTTTTTTCATGCCATTCATCCTCTCTATCTCCATTTTAAAAAAAGTAAGATACCTTTTACAAGCAAAATTGAATTTATTTTACATAGTTATTTCTGTATCATTAAAGGTTTAAAAATATATCATGGATAATTTTGAATATGATAAACTATAGGGAAATAGGAGGTATGATGCATGAATTTGAAATCTTTTGTTACTGGTATAGCAATTGGTGCGGTAAGCGGTTACTTAGTTAATGAGGTAGTTAAAAGTAAAACCTTTATTTCTAGTGATACAGTATTGTCAAATGTAAAAAAAGCATTTAAAGAATCAACAGATGTAGAGGGTTCTTGGATTCAGCAAATGAAGGAAGATTATGAGAAGTTTCCTATTAAAGCAAAAATTTATCGTGGCGGGGTTACCTGTCGTATAAATGATAAAAGGATGCAATATGAATTTATTGCTGATGCCTATACAGGTACTGTATTGGATGTTTATCCAATATAATCTACATAATAAAAGAATGAGTGCACCGTTATATTACGAATGATAGTGCACTCTTTGATATAGGAAATTAATGTAAGATGTACTTTTGGGTCAAAATGAAACTTTATTTCCGTTTTATCTCGTCGATGATATTTCCGTCTTGATCCCATTTTAATGCTCGGTAGTAGGCATCATGATAGAAAATAAACCATGACTGATTCTCGATTGCATACGGAATATATTTTTCCTTTGCAAAAATCGATGTCATCGGATAGTCATCATAGGCTAGGACCCATAAAGAATTACGGTGGGCATGTGTCGGCATTAAATCGGCCATATGAATTAGTTTTTGACCATTACTTTCAATTTCAATGATAGAATGTCCGTCACTATGTCCGCCAGTATGAATCATTTTAATACACTCTTCAATAACCACTTGATTTTCAAATGTGTATATTTGGTTTTGTATAGGTTCCCAATTTTCTGACCAATATGTATTTTTCGACCGAATGTTTGGATTCCTCATCTCTTCCCATTCAACTTTGGAGGTATAAATTTTTGCATTAGGGAAAACAGAAACTAATTGATGATCTTCCCATCTTGTTAATCCACTAGCATGGTCAAAATGAAGATGTGTCATACAGATAATATCAATATCCTTTGGTGATAATCCAATTTCGGCTAATGATTCATCTAGTTTCGATTCCTCAACCACTCCATAATTTCTTTTTTGTTTGTCAGTTAACTTTCCCTTTCCAATCCCAGTTTCTATTAGAATATTCTTGTTATTAATCTGTAGTAGCATTGGATCAGTTCTTAATTCAATTTGATTTTTTTCATTGACAGGATATTTTTTTGACCAAAGCGGTTTAGGCACAACACCGAACATTGCCCCTCCGTCTAAAAATGTTACCCCTCCATCTAACCAGTAAATACTTATTTCACCAATTGATAATTTCTCCATCTTTATCCCTCCTCATTCCTTATTGTATCATGTTGAATAATCTATTAGGAAAATTAAGATTAAAGAATGAATTGATATCAAAAGGCTGTTTTTCGTATAGTTTTTGCTTTTGTCAAAGCCTAATAGCCTCCCTTTTTACAGCGAATAAAGGATTTTTAGAGGGTCATTGGTGTTCAATGAGAGGTGTATCAAACTAATATATAGTAGTTAAAGCATACTTAAGCATGTATGAGAAAAGAGCCAATCAAAAAAGAATGACAAAACAGAAAACTAGAAAGCAGTATGAAAGTTCTGTAAAATAGAAGGGTACATAATAAATAGAAATTGAGGGATATTCGATGGAACAAGAAACTTTACAGTTGTTTAAAACATTAACAGAATTGCCCGGTGCACCAGGCAATGAGCATGCAGTTAGAGCTTTTATGAGAACGGAGCTTGAAAAATATGCGGATGAAGTAGTTCAGGATCGTTTAGGCGGAATTTTTGGGATAAAACGTGGTAAGGAAGAAGGACCAACAATTATGGTAGCTGGCCATATGGATGAAGTTGGATTTATGGTGACTTCTATCACTGATAATGGAATGCTTCGTTTTCAAACACTCGGTGGCTGGTGGAGTCAGGTATTATTAGCTCAGCGAGTGGAAATTATAACAGATAATGGTCCTGTAATTGGAGTAATTGGCTCAATTCCTCCACATTTATTAGATGACAGTAAAAGAAATAAACCAATGGATATTAAAAATATGTTAATTGATATTGGTGCTGATAATCGTGAGGATGCCATTCGCATCGGAATTAAGCCTGGTCAGCAAATTGTTCCTATTTGTCCTTTTACACCTATGGCTAATGAGAAAAAAATATTAGCTAAAGCATGGGATAATCGATACGGCTGTGGTTTATCCATTGAATTATTAAAAGAGCTTCAAGGAAAAGATATTCCTAATATTCTTTACTCAGGAGCAAATGTGCAAGAGGAAGTCGGCCTTCGTGGGGCTCAAGCCGCAGCTAATATGATTAAGCCTGATTTGTTCTTTGCCTTAGATGCTAGCCCTGCAAACGATATGACCGGGGATAAAAATGAATTTGGCCAACTTGGTAAAGGAGCATTGCTTCGTATCATGGACCGTTCGATGATTACTCATAAAGGTATGAGAGAGCTGATTTTAGATACAGCTGAAAGTAATAATATTCCATACCAATATTTTGTATCTCAAGGTGGAACGGATGCTGGACGTGTCCATACTTCAAATGAAGGTGTACCAAGTGCTGTCGTTGGAATCTGTTCTCGATATATTCATACACATGCATCTATTATCCATGTTGATGATTATGCAGCAGCAAAGGCTTTATTAGTCAAACTTGTTCAATTATGTGACCAATCCACAGTTAATACGATATTAAATAATTAAAAAAGGGGGCTATTGCCTCTTTTTTTATGGAAATTAATAAATTAGGAGTGAAAGCATGAAAATCGCTATTGGATCTGTAAATCCTGCAAAAGTTAAGGCAGTAGAAGAAGCATGTAAAGAACAAGATATCGATGTAATCATTACCCCAATGTCAGTTCCTTCAGGAGTAAGTAATCAGCCTTTTTCTGATGAAGAAACGATACAAGGTGCGGTCAATCGTGCGACAAATTGTTTATTAGAGGAAAACATAGAAATTGGAATAGGTTTAGAGGGGGGAGTTGTAGAAACTCCTTTTGGTCTATTCGTATGTAATTGGGGAGCTCTTGTAGTAAAGGGGGAGTCACCAATTATTGCGGGTGGGGCTAGAATTCGATTACCAGAAGATGTGGCAGAACGTTTAAGGAAAGGGGAGGAATTAGGCCCTGTAATGGAGGATGTATCAAAAGTAAGAAATGTTAGTAAAAAAGAAGGGGCTATTGGAATATTCACAAATAATGTAATAACAAGGGATGAGATGTTTACTCATGTAATGAAAATATTAATTGGGCAATTTCAATTTAGAAAGAAGTAAAAAAATGATGAACTCCTATTGGGAATTTTGCGAAAAGTTCTTGTCAACATTTGTCTATTTTCGTTAGAATAGGTAAAGAGCCTCATATGTTTAGGAGGAAGTAAATTTGCGAAAATGGATAAGTGGGGTCGTTTTCATTTGTCTCATGATGGTCATATCAGGTTGCAGTCATTCATTAAAGGATGAAAACGACGATGCTATTAAAAATGTTGAGGAAGCATTTAATCATAAAAGCGAAAAAATTACCGATGGATCAAATAATGTGAAGTTTTATTTACCATTTGGTATGTCTATTAAAGATGAATCCCCTAACAATGTTATTATTAAAGGAAAAAATGATTATATATTATTTTATAATCAGAATGAGAAAGAAGACAGTAAAATTGTATATCAAATGTCTAAACCTGAAAAAAATTTAGTTGTTGACCATACCTTTAAAAATAAAAAACAATTTGGGTACTTAATTGTATCTAAGGTAGAGAAAGATATGTATGAAGTGACTGTCGGCATTGGAGGTATTAAGATGACCACCGAGTCAAAAGAGAAGAATATTTCGGCCAATGCGAGTAAAATGATGAGAGTAGTTAAATCAGTTCAATACAAAAAATAATATTAGGAGGATGGAAATGAAAAAATTAACATCAATGGAAGAATTCGAAACATTGAAGGATAGTGGGAAGACAGTTTTTATGTTTTCGGCTGATTGGTGTCCTGATTGCCGCTTTATCGATCCGTTTTTACCAGAAATAGAGGCTGATTTTACAGAGTATACTTTTGTATATGTAGACCGAGATGAATTCATTGATCTATGTTCTGATTTAGATATTTTCGGGATTCCAAGTTTTATTGTTTTTAAAGAAGGCAATGAACTAGGGCGTTTTGTAAGTAAAGATCGTAAAACAAAAGAGGAAATTGAAAACTTTTTAAAAGGGCTTTAATGATTCGACTCCTTCATCTTTGAGATGAGGGAGTTTTTCATGTAGAATGAGTAAAGCAATCAATCAAAGGTGGGAAAATAATCATGAAAATGGATACAATCAAAATGAAAAAGGAGCTTCAAAAACGGTTAGAGCATGATAACCGAAGCATTATTTATAATCGTGAGAAAGAAACTTTAAGAATTGAAAATAAACAAACAGGTAAAGGAATTACTGTATCATTGTCCAATGCAGTATCGAAATGGCATGAAAAAAAGGAAAAAGCAGTCGATGAAATTGTTTATTATGTAGAGGAAGCATTAAATGTAATGGGGACGGAACAAAAAATGGGTGGTAAGGAAAGTAGGATTTTTCCTGTGATTCGGTCTACCTCATTTCCTAAAGAAACATCAGAAGGAGTTTCCTTTTTTACAGAAGATCATACAGCTGAGACAAGAATATATTATGCACTAGATTTAGGGAATACCTATCGTTTGATTGATGATGAAATGCTAAGGAAAGAAAAGTGGGATAGAGAAGAAATTAAAGAAATGGCACGATTTAATGTGCGGTCATTAAGTACGTTAACTAAGCAGGACACTGTAGCAGATAATATCTTTTATTTTTTAAATACGAATGACGGATATGATGCAAGTAGGATATTAAATGATAAATTTCTAAAAGAAATGTCAGAAAAAATCACTGGTGATATGACTGTGTCTGTCCCACATCAGGATGTTCTTATTATCGGGGATATTCGAAATGAAACAGGATATGATGTATTAGCACAAATGACGATGAGCTTCTTTACCAATGGCCATGTCCCGATCACTGCATTATCTTTTATTTATGATGATGGTGAACTTGAACCAATTTTTATTATGGGAAAAAACAGGAAAAAATAAGAGGGGATTGAGTTCCCTCTTATTTAATGATAAAAAGTGTATATCAAAATTAACGAGCATTAGGGAAAATACGTTGGACAGTTTCATTAAATTGATCGAATAAGCCGCTAATTGGATTTCCATTTCTGATATCGTTAGCATAATCATTCATTCGATCATAGAAATCAGGGTTAACGGAAACATAAACATTGTCGATATCCTTATCTGCTTTGCGAACTTCTTTTGCAATTTTATCCTCAAAAGTTTTGTTTAATTCATTTCGCGAACGATCAGTTAGCATAACTGCCACGTATGCATTATTGTCAGTAACAATGACATTTGCACGGCTAACTTCTTTCAATTTGGCTACACGATCTGCAGCCTCATCCGCTACTCTCATTTTATTATTTACCTGTCCATTGTTATTTCCAATACCGTTATTATCATTATTTGTGCCTAAACCATTGTTATTATTCGTACCTAAGCCATTGTTCATATTGTTGTTATTGTTTCCTAAATCATTGTCATAATTAACATTTCTAGGATTCATATTACGATCATCATTATTATATCTTACTGGATTAACATTATTTCTATTTGCAACGTTTTTATCATTATTATTTGTTCCACATCCAGCTAAAAGCCCTGATATTAAACCAACACAAAGCAAGGTTTTTGTCAATTTCATCATTGTTGCCTCCTTTTTTTTATTCATTAACTAATTTTCCATGCAAAATTTTTTTTATGCTCTAATTAAAAAAAAATTAAATTTACATTTCGTTTTTTTTAAAATGGTAAAATCTCTCGATATTTTTCTTTTTACTTGTATAATGAAAAAGAGCAAGTTTTTCGACATGACTGTGTTTTTAATGATCTTAGAACAGTCTGTTGTAAAAAAAGGACTATTTTGTAGTATAAAAAGAAAGAGTGAGTAATTTGGGCTGGTTTAGAAAAATATTAAATATATTTACCGTTGAGGTTGAAGATACAATTGAACCACAGGAAAATACATTAATTGAAAAAAAACAAAATGAACCATATAGAACGATGGAAACTCGTATGAAATATCAATATCCAAAGGGGAATTTTCGCTTTCCTGCCATTCCCGATGAAAAAAGAACGAGGAATAGTAATAGGTCGATTTCAAAGAGGGAGGAGCCAGTTAAACAAAAAGTTAAACAACCAATAGAATTGGAAAAAGAAAGAGTATACATACAAAAAAGCGCTAGAAAAATAGAACCAAAAAATAGACAACCTTTTCGTCCAACAGAAATTCCTTCACCTGTTTATGGATTTTCACGTCCAAAACAAGCGAAAAAAGAAGAAGAAATATGTGAATATGAATTAACTTCAATGAATGATCTCCAACTCAAAAAGATGGAAGGGATCCGAAAGGAAATAGAGCAGCCGAGAGAAGCAGTACAGCAAATGGCAGAAGAGCAGCCGAGAGTACGAGTACAACAAACGGAAGAAATGCAGCCGAGAGTACGAGTACAACAAACGGAAGAAATGCAGCCGAGAGTACGAGTACAGCAAATGGAAGAAATGCAGCCGAGAGTACGAGTACAGCAAATGGAAGAAATGCAGCAAAGAGTACCAGTACAGCAAGCGGTGGAAGAGCAGCAGAGAGTACCAGTACAACAAACGGAAGAAATGCAGCCGAGAGTACGAGTACAGCAAGTGGCAGAAGAGCAGCCGAGAGAAGCAGTACAGCAAATGGCGGAAGAGCAGCCGAGAGTACGAGTACAGCAAGTGGCAAAAGAGCAGCCGAAAGTACGAGTACAGCAAACGGCAGAAGAGCAGCAGCCGAGAGAAGCAGTACAGCAAATGGTGGAAGAGCAGCCAAGAATACCAGTACAGCAAATGGAAGAAATGCAGCAAAGAGAAGCAGTACAGCAAGTGGCAGAAGAGCAGCAGCCGAGAGAAGCAGTACAGCAAATGGTAGAAGAGCAGCCGAGAATACCAGTGCAGCAAACAGAAGAAGAAATGAGGACACTACCTATACAGAAAACCAAAGCAGAAAATGAGGCATCTCCTACATTGATGTTCAATGAAGCAGAGCTGCAAGAAGTACCATCAATGAATGTGGAGCAAGAGACACAAGAAATACAACCATTAATGAAAGCAGAAGAAAACAATCCAACATTCCAAAGTGAGGAAAAATTCATACAAGAAATTTCTGAAACTGTAGACGAAATAGCTGTAGGAGTCGAAAAAGACTTTCAAATAGATCGTAAACCATTATCTCAGAATTCTCCTTCAAATGATGGGGATCTAGGATTTGAGGAAGGGGCAGCGATGATAGAAGCAGATGAAGCTTCCGACACTGTCGAGAAGCCAAATCGTTCTCATATACCATTTAATGTCCTTATGTTAAAGCAGGATCGACAGAAGTTAGAGAAAAAATTCAAAAAGGAGACTTCCGTAAAGATAGAACCTGAGTCAGTATTAACCATTAATCAGGAAAATGATTTGGATATGGAGCCTATACAGTCTTATATGTTCCCTTCCTTCCAATTATTGATTCCACCTGTTGAAAAATCATTAGATCATGATTGGATACAAGAGCAAAGTACCATTTTAAATGAGACTTTATTAAATTTTAATGTGAGAGCAAGGGTTGTAAATGTAAGTCAAGGACCGTCTGTAACCAGATTTGAAATACAACCTGAGCCAGGGGTAAAGGTAAATAAGATTACGAATTTAAGCGACGATATTAAGCTGAGTCTTGCAGCAAGAGATATTAGAATTGAGGCGCCTATTCCTGGTAAGCATACAATTGGAATTGAAATTCCAAATGTTAGTAGTAGACCAGTGATGATCAGTGAAATTATTTCAAGTGAAGTTTTTAAAGAAAGTGATTCTCCTTTAACAGCAGCAATGGGGCTTGATATTTCGGGAAATCCAATTATAACCGATCTTAGAAAAATGCCACATGGTCTAATTGCCGGCGCTACTGGCTCAGGAAAAAGTGTTTGTATCAATTCAATCCTTGTGAGTTTGTTATATAAGGCAAAACCTAGTGAGTTAAAATTATTATTGATTGATCCAAAAATGGTGGAACTTGCACCCTATAATCATATTCCACATCTAGTTAGTCCTGTAATTACTGATGTGAAGGCAGCAACAGCAGCACTGAAATGGGCTGTTGAAGAAATGGAGAGAAGATACGAATTATTTGCTCATACAGGTGTTAGGGATATAAAAAAATACAATGAGGTAGCTGAACAAAACCGTCAGTTTAATCAGAAGCTTCCATACATTGTTATAGTTATTGATGAACTGGCAGACTTAATGATGATGTCTCCAGCTGATGTAGAAGAAGCTATTTGTAGAATCGCCCAAAAAGCGCGAGCATGCGGAATTCATCTAATCATTGCGACACAAAGACCGTCAGTTGATGTTATTACTGGATTGATTAAAGCAAATGTTCCAACGAGGATTGCTTTTTCGGTATCTTCACAAGTGGATTCTAGGACAATTATTGATGTTAGCGGTGCTGAGAAGCTGTTGGGAAGAGGAGATATGCTATTTTTAGAGAATGGATCCTCTAAACCTGCCCGAATACAGGGAACCTTTGTAACGGATGATGAGATAGATCGTATAGTAGCACATGTTCGAAATGAAGAAAAACCTAATTATTTATTTGAACAAGATGAATTATTAAAAAAGGCACAAATTGAAGATGAAGAAGATGAAATATTTTTTGAAGCATGTGAATTTGTTATTGAACAGGGCGGTGCATCTACATCATTATTACAAAGAAATTTTCGAATTGGCTATAATCGGGCTGCAAGGTTGATTGAAATGATGGAGCAACAAGGAATTATTTCTGAAGCAAAAGGAAGCAAACCAAGAGATGTTTTAATTTCTAGGGATGATTTAGAGGTTGCCTATGGCAATCAAATGAAATGATAGGGCAGAGATTCTCTCTGCTCATTACTTTAAAATTTATAAAGCACAGTCCTTGAAAATATTCCTAAAATGAAGATGTCATACATAGCATAGTCATGGAATAGAAAAAGTGCTATAATATTTCAATATGAACATTTGATTATTGTCAATCGTTCATAAAACCAATTATAGCAAATGATATACGTATATCATATACTGTGTACATATAGACATTGTTGGAGGTTCTATTATGACTGTATACCATTTCGTAGGTATTAAAGGGTCCGGTATGAGTGCATTGGCACAAATACTACACGATATGGGTTATGAAGTGCAAGGATCAGATTATGAAAAATATTTCTTTACCCAAAAAGGCTTGGAGCAATCTGGAATTAAAATATTACCATTCCAGCGCGAAAATATTAAACCAGGCTTAACTGTTATTGCAGGAAATGCTTTTCCTGATACACATGAAGAAATCGAAGAAGCAGTAAAAGTTGGAGTACCAGTTATCCGTTACCATAAATTTTTAGGGGAATTTATGCAGAAGTTTACGAGTGTTGCTGTTACAGGCGCCCATGGGAAAACATCAACCACTGGGTTACTTGCTCATGCAATTTCTGGATCAAAGCCTACTTCTTATTTAATTGGGGATGGAACTGGGCATGGTGAAAAAGATGCAGAATACTTCGTTTTTGAAGCTTGTGAATATAGACGTCATTTTCTTTCATATTACCCAGACTACGCAATCATGACCAATATTGATTTCGATCATCCAGATTATTTTGCAAATATTGACGATGTGTTTTCTGCATTCCAAGAAATGGCAATGCATGTGAAGAAAGGAATTATCGCTTACGGCGATGATGAGCAACTTCAAAAAATCCAGGCTAAAGTTCCTGTTCTTTTCTATGGTTTTGCTGAAGAAAATGATTTTCAAGCAAGAAATATTGAAAAAAATTCTACGGGAACTAAATTTGATGTATTTGTTCGTAATAATTATTTTGCTACATTCGAAATACCAACTTTTGGCGACCATAATGTATTAAATGCTTTATCAGTCATCGCTTTATGTCATTATGAGCAAATATCAACAGAGAAAACTCAGGAATATTTAAAAACATTTAAAGGTGTAAAAAGAAGATTTACGGAAAAGCAAGTAGGCACACAAGTTATTGTCGATGATTATGCGCATCATCCTACAGAAATAAAAGCAACAATAGATTCAGCTAGACAAAAATATCCAAATAGAGAAATAGTTGTCGTATTCCAGCCGCATACTTTTACAAGAACACAAACATTTTTAACGGAATTTGCGCAAAGTCTTAGTGAGGCTGACCATGTTTTCTTATGTGAAATATTTGGTTCAGCAAGAGAAGTTCATGGTAAATTAACAGTAAATGACTTGAAGGACAAAATTGAAGGCGCACAAATACTTTTAGAAGAGGATACTTCCCCACTACTTGAGCTAAAAGATAGTGTGATCTTATTTATGGGGGCAGGTGATATTCAAAAATATCAACGAGCCTATGAACAGCTTTTAGAAAAATAATAAAACAGGTTACCTATCATTTTTGATAGGGCCTGTTTTTTTGTTTTTAGGAGAATCGATTAATTTCTAATTATATGTGAAAGCTATGTTTACTTTAAATTTTCTGGATTGAGACATTCTAATTCAGGTAAAACAAATAATCCATCTTTACGAATAAGCACGTCATCAAAATATATTTCTCCTCCACCATACTCTGGACGTTGAATAAGCACCATATCCCAGTGAATGTTAGAGTCATTACCATTAGGGGCTACATCATAGCATTGTCCAGGTGTAAAATGAATACTTCCCGCAATTTTTTCATCAAATAATATATCTTGCATAGGATGTAGAATATATGGATTGACGCCTATTGCGAATTCACCGACATAGCGAGCGCCTTCATCTGTATCAAAAATCTTATTGATTCTTTCTGTATCATTAGATGTTGCTTCAATAATTTTCCCATCTTTAAACGTTAATTTTACATTTTCAAAAGTAAAGCCTTGATATGGAGAAGGTGTGTTGTATGTAAGAGTCCCATTAACTGAATTACGCACAGGTGCTGTATACACTTCACCATCTGGAATATTAAGACGTCCAGCACATTTAATAGCAGGAATATCTTTGATTGAGAAAGTTAGGTCAGTTCCAGGACTTATAAGGCGAACCTTATCTGTTTTATTCATTAACTCCACTAAAGAATCCATCGCTTTGTCCATTTTACTATAATCAAGGTTACATACATTGAAGTAAAAATCTTCAAAGGCTTCTGTGCTCATTTTTGCTAATTGAGCCATTGCTGAATTAGGGTAACGAAGAACAACCCATTTAGTTTTCGGAACACGAATTTCTCGATGAACTTTTTTGCCGACAGTATTCCCTTGTATTTTCATTTTTTCATCGGGTACATCTGCATGTTCATTAATGTTATCACCAGATCTTAGGCCAATATATGCATCCATTTTTTTCATAACTTCTGCTTCGAAATCAGCCATCATATCAAATTGTTCTTCTTTAGCACCCATTAATAGTGCACGATCTACTTGGTGATCCTTAATTGAGACAAAAGGATACCCACCTGCGGCATATGCTTCCTTTACTAATGCGACTACAAGTTCTTTTTGTAGACCAAAGTTTTCAATCAGAACTTTTTCCCCTGGTTGCAATTGCACAGAATAGTTAATTAAATTTTTTGCTAGTTGTTCTACTCTCGGATCTTTCATCTTTTTTCCTCCATAAACAATATTTCATACTTTTTCATTGTACTCCTATTTATCCAATAGTTGAATAAAGAAAATTAGCCCTTTACTAGTAAAAATATTTGGCGAAGATAGCAGAATATGAGAAAATAAAGGAGGAATTTATGTCTGAAAAAGAAGATGGTTGTTTACAAAAGAAAAGAAAGGGTACTGTGTATTATACAAGGGAGGTCAACTAACATGATTGTAATTCTTTATTTAAGTGTCGCCTTGATTGCAATTGCTTTTTTGGTTTTAGTCATATTTGTATCAAAAACATTAAATTCAGTAAAAGACGCAGTTAATCAAATGACAAAAACAATGGATGGTTTGGAAGGACAGTTACAAGGAATAACAAGCGAAACAACAATGCTATTACATAAGACAAATGCACTTGCAGAAGATATTCAGCATAAAGCTGAAAAGTTAAATTCAGTAGTATATGCTGTTGAAGAAGTTGGGACAACCATTAAATCTCTAAATGCATCTGTTCGAAAGGTAACGAATAATGTTTCAAATCAACTAGAACAAAATCAAGATAAAATAAGTCAGGCAATACAATGGGGTAATGTATTAAAAGAAATAAAAGATAAATGGGTACAAAAAAAAGAAAAAAGAAAAACAGAGCAATTAGTGAAACATGCGATTGAAGATGAATCCCATCTGCGTGAAGTAAAAAGATCAAGAGGGTAGAAATAATAAGGAGGAATCAAAAATGGCAAATAATGAAGTAAAACATTTGGATGAACCAAAACATTTAAATACGAAGGATTTTGTAATAGGAGCTATCATTGGTGGTGTAATAGGAGCTGCAACTGCTTTGTTCCTAGCTCCCAAATCAGGTAAAGACTTAAGAAATGATGTAAGCGGGCAATTTATTTCATTAAAAGACAAGACGGATGATCTCCGTGTAGCTGTGACTCAAAAAGGAAATGATTTAGCTGCTGCAACAAAAGAAAAAACGATTCAATTGAAGGATAAAGCTGTTGATGCAGGGAATAAGTTGAAGGAAACGGTAAAGGAACAAAAAGAAAAAATGCTCAAAAACGATGAAGTAGAGACAGAGGAAGAATTTATTTAAACTGTTTATAAAACACACTATCTAGATTATTATTAGATAGTGTGTTTTTGGTTTAGTCTCTTTTGTTTTTTAGGTTCAGTTGGCCAAATAATTTCCAATTGATCACCTTCTCTTATTGGATCATAGAAGGTGGTTTGTTCTTTGTTTTTAAGTAATTGAAAATTACCATTACTATGCTTTGGCATATTCACTTCTACGAATTTAAAAATATCTTGAAAAATAAATTCTTCGATTTTATGAGACTTTAATTCTATCATATCTCCGTAATGGATAATTTCATCTTTGGTCAGTATTTTCCCTGAACGAATCACTTCAGTAAGTGGTTTATGAATCTTTATATGTTGTCCATTGAAAGTAATATTAATATGATAATTTAAACGAAGATTCTTTAACTTTGCAAGGTCATTTACCGTCAAAGGACTTTTCTTTTTGATACTTATCTGATCATTATTTTGAAAACCTTGTGTTAGTTTAACCTCTTGATCATTTAACAATAGTCTATGAGACTGAGAAGGTAAAAAAGTTTCTTTACCATCAATATTGATTCGAAATGGTTTTAGTTCTTGAAGGTAATCAAATAGATTTAAGGAAAGAAATAATTCCTCTATGTTTTTAGGAAAATAAATCTCTAGAGAATCGCGGTCTTCGAGAAGATCATTTTCTGAAGCCGATTCGCCATTCCTTTTTATTATCATTGATACATTATATGACCTTCCATTAATATAGACCTTTTTAGTTGGAATATCGTCAAGAAATTCTTTAATTTTCACCACTGCATGGGCACCGTCTTTTCCTTTAATGATAGAAATTTCATCACCATTATTAATTGGGTGATCAAGACTTGCTTCTACCCCATTTTTCATGATAACCGGCGGTTTACCATGCTCCCCTGGAACGGTAATTTGTCTTTCATTAACAGTTATCATCTTTGCCATTCCGGGTTTTCCATGTAATTGACTTAATTTCATTCCAGAACCTAAAATACAATCTCCAACCGTTAGCTTCTTTACTTCAAACAATCTTACAGGTTGGTCGTTTACGTAAGCTGTTACATAATGGACAGGTGTTTGTTTAGCCGCGATAGCAATACCAATCGGTGTAATTAATTCAGGGCCTTTTGGGATTTGATCTGAAAGAACTAAGCTTTGAATGGCATCTGTTCCTCTTATCGCTACACGATTTTCAGGTAATTGCAATTGTTTTGCAATTCTTTCTGTAATCTTTGGTGTTTGACTACCACCTCCCACTAACATCACTGCCTTTGGAGGCTTTCCATTATTTAATAAAAGAATTTCCTTAGAAATAGCACTGGCTAGCTTATCAATCGCTGGAGAAACTTGTTCGATAATATGTTCAGTTGTTACTTCCGTTTCAAACCCTAAAATATCTTGAATGATTAGCGTATCTCTAGCTACTAACTGTCTTTTTGTTTCCTCTGCAATAGGAAAGTCCAGCAGTAATTGATCACTAATTGCTTCTGTAATTTCATCTCCTGCAATAGGAACCATTCCATATGCAGTTACTGTACCTAAATCAGTTAGGGCAATATCAGATGTGCCGGCACCAATATCAACAAGTGCAACATTTAATCGTCGCATAGATGAAGGGATTAGGACATTGATAGCTGCAATGGGCTCTAATGTTAATGCCTCTATTTCTAAATCTGACCGTTGTAAGGCAGAAATTAATGACTCAACAACTACCCTAGGTAGGAAAGTAGCGATTATTTCGACAGATGCTTCATTTCCTTGCTGGTCGATAAGATTTCCAATCTCCTCGCCATCTAACTGATAGTTAAACACCGAGTAACCAACACAGTAATAATAATGACTTTTTAAAGATGAATATTTTTCTGCTGCGATAGCTTGAGCTTTTTGAACAGCACTTAATTCTAGATGCAAAATATCCTCTTTTGTAATCATTGGTTTTCCTTTAATAGATATGGTTACATGAGCTTTTTCTGTTTTTAGAGCACGCCCTGCGGCAGCAACACAAACCTTAGTTAACTTTCCATGCTTTTTCTCTAATTGTTCCTTTACCTCTTTTATCACTTTTGAGACGGAAAGGACATCATGGATTTGTCCATCGAGCATGGCCCTTTCCTTATGTTCCTTTATAAAAATATCGGAAACATAGTATTGTTGATTGGCTTCCTCTAGGATAATTCCTACAACGGACCGTGTACCAATATCAAGTGCAAATATTTTGTTTTTTTCTTGCAAGAGATACACCTTCTTTTAATGAATATATGTGGCAATAAAGATCAATGAAAAAGTTTATAATTCCCCTGAAAAATACTTTAATGCTTAAAAGCGTTTAAGTATTAAAACTTTTATCGTGACATTTTATTAACAATAGATTATAATTAGTCCTAATATTAATAGGATCAGATTTTATTTTTTCTTCCTTTTTTAAAATGTATCACAAAGGAGTATAAAATTAAACTGACTTGTCATTTCAAAGATTTATGGTGTGAACGTTATTGTAAAGAATTTTTTTTTGCAAGGCTATTTTTGTATCGTTTGTTGCTTTTGAAAAAGCCCTTCAGCAGAGCTTTTACCTAATAAAGGATAAGTTGGTTCTTATGAAGTTTCAGCATTTTTCTTAAAAGTGGTTAAACATCTTAGTTCAAATCTTACTTAAATAGCAGCAATGCCTGGAAAGAGGCTATTACAAATGTTCATATCATCACAATAATTTGGAGAGGATGGTACGTTTTGAGTAATCAAGAGCTTGATCAGTTACGTCAGCAGGTTGAAGATATTAATTTACAATTGTTAGCACTTATTAATGAAAGAGCAAAACTTGTTCAGGATATAGGGAAAGTTAAAGAAGCTGGTGGTGTTAATCGTTATGATCCGGTTCGAGAAAGAATGATGCTCAATGTAATTAAAGAACATAATAATGGACCATTCGAAGACAAGATTGTTGAACATCTTTTTAAAGAGATTTTTAAAGCTGGCTTAGATCTTCAACAGGAAAATCAGCAAAAAGCTCTTCTTGTTTCCCGCAAAAAGAAGCCTGAGGATACCATTATAGAAATTAAGGGCGAGATGATTGGTGATGGTAGACCACATTTTGTTTTTGGACCTTGTGCAGTTGAGTCTTATGAACAGGTTGCAGAAGTTGCAAAATCAGTCAAGGCTAAAGGGTTAACTTTATTACGTGGTGGGGCGTATAAACCACGAACTTCCCCTTATGATTTTCAAGGATTGGGCATTGAAGGATTGAAAATATTAAAACAAATAGCAGATGAATATGGCTTAGCCGTTATTAGTGAAATCGTTACGCCTAATGATATTGAAAAGGCAGTGGATTATTTAGATGTGATTCAAATTGGTGCACGTAACATGCAAAATTTTGAATTATTAAAAGCTGCTGGTTCAGTGAAAAAACCCGTTTTATTAAAAAGAGGTTTAGCAGCAACGATTGATGAGTTTATTAATGCAGCTGAATATATAATGTCACAAGGTAATGGTGAAATTATTCTTTGTGAACGTGGAATTAGAACTTATGAACGTGCAACACGAAATACATTAGATATTACAGCCGTTCCAATTTTGAAACAAGAAACCCATTTACCTGTATTTGTAGATGTTACTCATTCAACGGGAAGAAGAGATCTATTATTACCAGCAGCGAAAGCAGCATTAGCAATTGGTGCTGATGGGGTCATGGCTGAGGTACATCCTGATCCAGCAGTTGCTCTCTCTGATTCAGCCCAACAAATGGACTTAGATCAATTCGAACATTTTTATCGTGAATTACAACAATCGCAACCAGTAAGGGTATAATGACTGTAATAACCTTCTGAAACATTCAGAGGGTTTTTGCTTTTTCTAATTAATGTAGATAATGGATAAATACTTGTGTTTTCTATGTAAAAATCGTGTCAAATTAGTGTTATTCATTGCAGTTAGTAGTTGTCTGTCGTATGATTATATGAGTACATATTTTTTACTTTCTTTAATTTAAAGTGATTAGAAATGTGATGACTGATAAAAACTAACGATTATATATAGTAGTAATGGAGTGTGAATGTTTTATGAATATTACCATCTATGATGTAGCCCGTGAAGCGAATGTTTCAATGGCTACTGTATCTAGGGTAGTGAATGGGAATCCTAATGTGAAGCCAGCAACAAGAAAAAAGGTGAATGAAGTAATCGAAAGATTAGGCTATCGTCCCAATGCTGTTGCGCGTGGATTAGCCAGCAAGAAAACAACGACTGTAGGAGTAATTATTCCAGATATCTCTAATATTTTCTTCGCTGAATTAGCAAGGGGTATTGAGGATATCGCAACAATGTACAAATATAATATCATTTTAAGTAATTCAGATCAGAATAAAGACAAAGAGTTACATCTATTGAATACAATGCTTGGAAAGCAAGTTGACGGAATTGTATTTATGGGTGGTAATATTACTGAGGAGCATGTAGCAGAATTCGAACGTTCACCAGTGCCAATTGTTTTAGCTGGATCGATAGAGCCATTTAATAAAATACCTTCTGTAAATATTAATTATCGTCAAGCAACATATGATGTAGTAACGGAATTTATTGAAAAAGGACATAAGCATATTGCCTTTGTAGTAGGTCCATTACACAATCAAATTAATAAAGAACAAAAGCTTGAAGGATACAAAGAAGCACTTGAAAAAGCGGGAATTCCATTTAATGAGGAGTATGTAATTGAAGGAGACTACACCTATGATTCAGGAATTGAAGCATGGGAGAAGCTAAGTTCTCTTCCTGATCGACCTACTGCTGTTTTTGTAGGCAATGATGAAATGGCAATTGGTGTAATACATGGTGCACAAGATAATGGATTGCAAATTCCTAATGATGTAGAAGTGATTACATCTGATAATACACGTTTGGCATTAATGGTTCGTCCACAGCTTACCTCTGTCGTCCAGCCATTATATGATATTGGTGCGGTGGCCATGCGTCTGTTGACTAAATATATGAATAAAGAAAAGGTATCCGAAAATATTGTAATACTACCTCATAGAATTGAACATAGAAGTTCAACAAAATAAATAATAAATGCCTTTTGATTATTATCGGAAGGCATATATTATTTCAGACATAGTAGAAAAATATTAGCAGCTTTTTCTATTGTGAATTGATACCTCTATTTATTTCTGATACTCTTTATATAGTAAGGTAAGAGTTTCGTTATGAAGTCAAAAGGATGTGACAGAGTTTGAAAGAGAAAAAGAAAAGTGAATTATTTTCATGGATAAAATCAATATTACTTGCGGTAGTGATTGTGCTTGTTTGTCGATATTTTGTTTTCACTCCATCTGTTGTTGTAGGAGAATCAATGATGCCTAATTTACAGGATGGAAACCGAATTATCGTAAGTAAGCTAAGTGATATTAAACGTTTTGATGAAATTGTCTTTCATGCACCAGATGCTGATGAACATTACGTAAAAAGAGTTATAGGTTTACCAGGTGACTCTATTGAAATGAAAGATGATGTTCTATATATAAATGGAAAAGCATACAAAGAACCTTATTTGAAAGAAAATCGTAAAGATCTACTACCTATGCAACAATTAACTGAAGACTTTACTTTAAAGGAAAAAACCGGTAAAAGTAAAGTTCCAAAGGGATATTTATTTGTTCTTGGGGATAATCGCTTAGTAAGTAAAGATAGCCGATATTTCGGTGTCATTCCAATGGATTCTGTCATAGGAAAGGTGAAAATTCGCTTTTGGCCATTAAATGAGTTTGATTATTTTAAATAAGTTTTAAAGAGAGAAGGGCTGTCTACAATTGTGTTCATACACTAATGGGACAACCCTTTTTTTTATAGTCATTATTAACGAGACGTTTGCTGTCTAATAAAATGTAGTAATCGTTCCACAGTTTGTTTGTTTTTTTCAGTAATTTCTGGTTTTCTTGGTATAGGTTTGTACATATTTTCGGGATCTTCCCATGCGGTTGCTAATGGTATTGGTGCTTTTGCTTTCCACTTATTGACCCATGAAGTTGGAAGTTCACCTTTTACATCTGGATAATTGTTCATTTCTAGCCAAATAAGTGACCATGCTCTAGGAACAACTCTCCAAATATCATATCCACCTCCACCAACAGCAATCCATCTTCCATCACAATATTGATGAGCAAGTTGGTGTGCAAGCTTTGGAATTTTCTTATATATATTAATAGAAGCAGATAAATGGGTAAGTGGGTCATAGTAGTGTGAGTCTGCACCATTTTGAGTAAGAATAACATCGGGTTTAAAATAGGCAGCAACTTCCCTCAAAGCTGTTTCGTAACAGTAGAGCCAAGATTCATCTTCAGTAAAGGCATCCACTGGTATATTGAATGAATATCCATAACCCTTACCACTGCCCCATTCGTTGACATTACCTGTCCCGGGAAATAAATATCTTCCGGTTTCATGAATTGAGAATGTACAGACTGATTCATCATCGTAAAATGACCATTGAACTCCGTCCCCATGATGGGCATCAGTATCAATATATAGGACTCTAGCATTATACTTTTCTTGTAAATATTTGATAGCTACTGAACTATCATTGTAAACACAAAATCCGGAAGCTTTCCCCCTGAATCCATGATGTAATCCTCCACCTAGATGTACAGCATGTCGGCTTTGTCCTGTCATTACTTGATCCACAGCCGTCAATGTACCACCAACAAGTAGGGCACTTGCTTCATGCATTCCAGAAAAAATGGGTGTGTCCTCTGTACCTAATCCATAATTTTCTGCAGTTTCTTCTGATAAACGTCCATTTCCCGCACTTTTCACCGCTTCTATGTAGGATGAATCATGTATTAAGCAAAGCTCTTCATCAGTTGCCATTCTAGGAGGTATGATATCTTCATTTGTTATAGCATTGAGTTCTTTTAATAAATCTAATGTTAATGTCAATCGGAATTGATTAAATGGATGGTCCTTTGAAAAACGATAAGAAAGAAGTTCATCTGAGTAAATAAAAACCGCGTCTTTTGTCATAATGACATTCCAGGCATATTTGGCCATAATACTTGGTAGCCATTTTTTTTAAGATGCTCAATTACAATGATTGGGTTCATTGTTTGAATTCGAAAAACTAGTATTTTATGGTTTGGATCTTTCTTATCGGGATATACGAGCACGCTATGAACATTAACATGATATTGATTGAATATGCCTGTGACTTCGTGTAAAACTCCAGTACGGTTCCGCACTTTAATTTCAATTTGTGAGCCAGGTTGATTGGCTCCAGTTAATTCAACCATGGTTCGGAGGATGTCAGTACCAGTGATAATACCAACTACCTTTTTATTTACGACAATAGGTAAACAACCAATTCGATGTTCATATAAGATACCAGCCACTTCTTCGACAAAGTCTAAAGGATGACCGGTAATTACGTTTGGATTCATTATTTGCTCAAGAGGGATTGTCAATTCTTTTTCCAACCGCTTCTTTTCGAATAGGGGGGATGGAGTTGCATCCTTAATATCACGTTCTGTCACCAAACCTAATAAATGCTGTTCGCTGTCAACGATAGGAATATGACGGATTTTTTTTTCCCTCATAATCAATAAAGCAGAGTGAATCGTATCTTCAGGCTGTAATGTAATAACATCTGTTTTCATTATTTCCTCAATGATCATGCCATTCAACTCCTTGTTTAAGTCATTGACTAATACATAAATCGATTCATGAACCGTAATTGATCAAATTTTTGAACCGATTCATAATCTACTCTTTTTCCGATTCTGACCATTAAACAGTTGGCAGGATGAGAGCTAATTTCAGGGTCATCCGTTGCAAACCATTCTAGCCCGCCTGCTCCCATCATTTTTTCCATCACCTTTCGATACTCCCAGACATTTAGTCCGGTTCCTTTTAAATCCCAGTGCCAATAATATTCAGTCGTAATGGTAATATAATCTTCCATTGCATCATCCATCATTGACACCCTTAACAAGCTTTTTCCAACAGAGCAACCTCTAAATTCTGGTATTACCTCAATTGCCCCTAGTTCTATTAAATTTTCCATTTTTCCTTGCGACCATCTCTCGAGTGGATCGGGGTATAGATATGTTACATAGCCAACAATGGTATTAAATTGTCTAGCAATGATAATTCTACCTTCTGGTAAATTAGCGATTTCAATTAGAGCTTTATGCTGTTGATTGGGAGGACGAAAAGCAACTAAATCTTGATGAAATTCATAACCAGCTAATTGTTCTGAAGAAATTGGACCTTCTATAATTAGACTGCCTTTTGTAGTCTTTAATTCCATCGCATTATATGTTTTTTTATGTTCCATAGTAACACCTCCTATTTTAGCATTTTTATTTAATATACTAAATTTTCATAACAGGATTTCGTACTTATTATACATGATAAGATGAGTATCTTAAGAGTAAACTTATGAATGTTTTTAAAATTTTTTAAAAGGTATAGAAATGATGCCATTCATTTAAATTTTAATTTTTTTCGAAAATACTCTTCTTTAATAAATTTAAATTTTTTGTGAAATATTTTATTTTATACTATAATAATAGTGTGAATTTTTTAAAAAGGGGGATTTGTAATGAAATTAGTAACGCTGCCATCTGTAAAAGGTGATTATAATCTTAAAAGCTATGAAGATATGTATACTAGTTTTGACTGGAAGGACGTAGAACGAGAGTTCTCATGGTCCGAAACAGGTAAAGTGAATATGGCGTATGAAGCGATAGATCGTCATGCAAATACCTTTCGCAAAAATAAAGTAGCCCTATATTATCGGGATGAAACTAGAAATGAAAAATACACTTTTAAAGAAATGAAAGATCTTTCTAATAAAGCAGGAAATGTTTTTAAAGCATATGGAAATGTTGAAAAAGGGGATCGGGTCTTTATTTTTATGCCTAGATCTCCAGAGTTATATATAGCCACCCTTGGAGCGATTAAATTAGGTGCCATCGTTGGTCCACTTTTCGAAGCATTTATGGAGGGTGCGGTAAAAGACCGCTTAGAGGACAGTGAAGCTAAGGTTTTAGTAACAACACCTGAATTGTTAAAACGTGTACCTGTAGATCAATTACCTGCTCTTAAAACAATATTTATTGTCGGTTCAGATATTGAAGAAGATGATAAATATCTTGATTTTTTAAAGTATGTTAAAACTGCATCAAAAGATTTAGAAATTGAATGGGTGGATCGTACTGATGGCTTAATTCTACACTATACATCTGGTTCAACTGGAAAGCCAAAGGGTGTGCTCCATGTTCATAATGCGATGATTCAACAGTATCAAACGGCAAAATGGGTACTAGATTTACAAGAAGAGGATATTTATTGGTGTACAGCTGATCCTGGCTGGGTTACCGGTACTTCCTATGGAATCTTCGGTCCATGGTTAACAGGAACTTCAAATGTTATTGTTGGCGGACGTTTTAAGCCAGAGGATTGGTATAAAACAATTGAAGACTTTAGCGTAACTGTATGGTACAGTGCGCCAACCGCATTTCGTATGTTAATGGGAGCTGGGGATGAAATTATTAAGAAATTTGATTTAAGTTGCCTTAGACATGTTTTAAGTGTGGGTGAGCCGTTAAATCCTGAAGTAATCCGTTGGGGGATGAAGGTATTTAATAAACGTATCCACGATACATGGTGGATGACAGAAACAGGTGCACATTTAATTTGTAATTATCCTTGTATGGAAATTAAACCTGGATCGATGGGTAAACCAATTCCGGGTGTGGAAGCAGCGATTATTGATGATCAAGGAAATGAACTGCCTCCGAATAGAATGGGGAATTTAGCAATCAAAAAAGGTTGGCCATCAATGATGCACACAATTTGGAATAACCAAGCAAAATATGATTCATATTTTTTCCCGTCAGGATGGTATGTTTCAGGGGATTCAGCCTATATGGATGAAGATGGATATTTCTGGTTCCAAGGAAGAGTGGACGATGTAATTATGACCTCTGGGGAACGTGTGGGCCCATTTGAGGTAGAGAGCAAATTATTAGAACATCCAGCGGTCGCTGAGGCAGGAGTTATTGGGAAACCAGATCCAGTTCGTGGGGAAATTATTAAAGCATTTGTTGCTTTATTAGAGGGATATGAAGAATCAGATGAACTAAAAGAGGAAATTCGTCAATTTGTGAAAACAGGTTTAGCAGCTCATGCAGCTCCTAGGGAAATTGAATTTCGAGATAAACTTCCGAAAACAAGAAGTGGAAAAATCATGCGTAGAGTCCTTAAAGCATGGGAGTTAGATCTTCCTACTGGGGATTTATCTACGATGGAGGACTAAATAAAGGAAATTTTCAGCAGATGGTTAGTCGTTAGTACTTACTTAAAAAGCAACTTTCATTGAGCAAAGAGCCTAAATGTAATAAGGTTTTGCTTAGCAGTAGGTAAGAGCAAGGCTCTTAATTAGAACTGACAAGATGACTTTACTTTGTAATCAATATTAAATATTATTGCTTTGAAGTAAACAAAAAGCCCGCATCGATGATGCGGGCTTTTTAAAGTCATTGAATGATTACGGATTTGGTATTGTATCTTCATCTCCTGGATTTTCTTCATTATTAGTATTCTCGTCATTTTCATCAGGCGTCTCATTTTCAGGTGGTTTTTCTTGTTTAATCGTACCAATTGTGACTTTATTGGAAGGACCTGATTGTTTTCCAGCAATGTCAACTGCTACAACATAATATTCACCATTTCCCAATGATATGGATAAATTGGACCCAGCGTGAACGGAGCCCACCTGCTGACCGCCGCTTGTAAAGACACGATATCCAATTACATCTGGACTTCCCGAAGCACTCCAAACTAATTTATTACCAGAGACATTGGCATTTACCGATGATGGTGCTTTACCATCATCACTCATTTTATTTTCTGGTGCCATAATTTTTTCCCATAAAGGGTGACCCTCTGGGATTATTTGATTTGCATCGATCTTACCACCTTGAGATAGTTTCTTGATAAAATCAGGATTTAGCATTAGCCCAGATTGAGAAAACTCTGCAGGTGTAGAATCAAGTGCCATATATTTCTTTCCATTTATTACTACATATTTACCTTGAATTAGACTATTGTCTACTTCGGTTGGAACATATTTTGCGTTAAATAAGTCAGTACGAACTAATCCAGCACTGGAACACCCCTGAGATGGAAGCATACCTGAAATTGCACAGAAGGATCGTTGGACAATTCCACTAGGCATCTTAAATCGTTCCTTTGTAGCAATTAAATTTGGATCTGCATCATAGGCAGAATTTATCAACCGACTCCATATTTGATAGTTTCTATGATCATATCCTCGTACTTGGCTACTTGGTGTATCATATCCTATCCAAGTACCAAATGTAATATTGGGATTCGAAGCAACAAGCCATGCATCATTATAGTCATTACTTGTTCCTGTTTTGCCTGCCCAGTCAGTTGAAAAGTTCAACATTCCAGGTACGGAGGCAGCAGTACCATATTTAAAAACATCTCTCATCATATCCAGCATTAAATATGAAGTTTGGCTACTGAATACGTCAACAGGCTCTACTTTATGTTTATAGATAATCTTCCCGTCTTGGTCAGTGATTTTATCGATCATATAGGCATCAATAAATTTACCATTATTCGCGAAGGTCGTATAAGCATTAACGTTTTCTTCAACTGTTACTCCCTTTGTTAAACCTCCTAATGCCACACTCAATACTTCATAATCAACATCTGTTAAATCGGAGAATCCCATTTTAGCAAGATATTGAGCTGGTCTTTTATTAATGATACGTTGATAAACTTTTATCGCAGTTACATTATGTGATTTAGCCAAAGCTTCTCGAGTGGTTACAAGGCCATAATATTTTCCTGTAACATAGTTGCTTGGCCATGCTCTTCCTTCAACTCTAATTCCAGTATCAGAATCTGCAATTACCGTTCCAGGTGCGGTAACGCCCATCTCCATTGCAGGTGCATAAACGAGTAAAGGCTTCATCGTTGATCCATTTGGTCGTCTTCCTTGGGTAGCATGATTTAGTTGCTCTTGTTTGAAGTCTCTACCCCCAACAAAACTAAGTATTTTCCCTGTTTTGTTTTCTATCATAATGCCCCCAATTTGAACGGGTTCGACATAGGATTCTTCTTCACCTGTTTCTTTATTAATTCTAGTCACAGTTTTATCAGGACCGTAGTTTTTGAACTCATCTTTAGTCTTCTGCATATTATCATAGATCTTTTTATTAATGGTTGTATGAATGTTATACCCATTTTGTCTAATATTACGATCTGCTAGAGTGATATATTTTTCGTACAACTTAGCATTTTTATTTAGATCTTTTTCTTTATAACCATCTTTTTCAGCAAGCATAATAGCTATAATGTTTTTTGCCCGTTGTTCAATTTCGTTTGTTAGCCATGGATATTTATCAAGTGGATTTTTTTGAGGCTTTATAAAATCTTTAACAATATCATAATTGATCGTTTCTTTGTATTGTTTATCTGTAATATATCCATTTTCATTCATTCGGTGTAGAACCAGTTTCATCCGATTTAAACCAGGTTCTAAGCCTTCCTTACTTTTTAGCTTGCCATCATTGGTAAAAGGTGTGTACATAAAAGGGCTTTGTGGTAAACCTGCAATAAAGGCTGATTGTGCTAAATTTAAATCCTTTGCTGAGACACCGAATAATCCTTTAGCAGCTGATTCAACCCCACCAATATTTTGACCAGATGAATTTCTACCAAATGTAGAAACATTCATATACGCTTCTAAAATCTCATCCTTCTTAAAGAATTGTTCAAGTCGAAGAGCTAAGAGAACTTCTTTTGCCTTTCGATCAAAAGAGACTTCATTTGTAAGTATTTGGTTTTTGATTATTTGCTGTGTTAATGTACTACCTCCAGTTTGCGTTGAGGAATTGGTTACTTCTTGAAATACTGCACGTAGTAGGGCTTTTGGCACGATACCATTATGTTCATAGAAATATTTATCTTCCGTTGCGATTAAGGCGTCTTTGAGGTATTTTGACACATTTTCAATTTTTACTTCTTCACGTTCTAAATCAGATCGTACTTTTCCTAAATAAACATTATCTGCAAAGTAAAGATTGGAGGTTTCTTCATAATTATAAATATCTTTTTTCATTTGGGCGTAAGAACGAGTAGGTTCATCTTTCACTAGTGAGGCGAAATACCCTGCACCGATCCCTCCAGCAAATGCTCCACCTATAATACAAACAATAAATAATATTAATAATAGGTTCCAGATAACTCCATAGGTTATTCTTGAATTTTTTTGAAGTCTTTCATTTTGAAAAAAAGAGAAAAACTTTTGGAGACTTTTTACCCATTTGTTTGATGTTTCTTTCATTATATACCCCCTTAAAATCACCTACATTATAGCATAATTTAATATGGAAAATGTTAAAATCGATCGAAATCTGAAATTAATTGACATTCATTTTTATTTATGTTTAAAATAGATTAAGTTTTCATACGCAACTAAATAGAATAAGCATTGAGAGGAAAAAGTAGTCTTTCTATCCCTGTTATTGTAGAGAGTCGATGGTTGGTGAGAATCGATACAAATAGCTTAGATGAATTACTTCCTGGAGCTTTTACTGTGAAAAATGTAAGTAGCAGTAAACGGATTAAACCGTTATAGAACAAGAGTGGAGAAATTATATTTTTCTCAAGTTGGGTGGTACCACGGTAAATAATCGTCCCTTCGCATGATTGCGAAGGGACGTTTTTATTTCTCTACAAATTTCTAATTGAATTGGTTTTTCAGAAAATCGTTCACTAATTGAAAACTATATTTTTTTTACATGAAGGAGTTGGTAGCATGAATTTATTAGAGGAATTACAATGGAGAGGTATTATTTATCAGCAAACAGATGAGGATGGAATCAGTGAAGTATTAGATAAGGAAAAAATTTCCCTGTATTGTGGGATTGATCCAACTGCTGATAGTATGCATATTGGTCATTTACTTCCATTTCTAACGTTAAGAAGATTTCAAAGAGAAGGGCATCGTCCCATCGTTTTAGTTGGTGGAGCTACTGGCCTCATTGGAGACCCAAGTGGTAAGAAGGAAGAACGTAAGCTTCAAACATTAGAAACCGTTGAATATAATGTGAAAAGTATTAAGCAACAACTGGAACAAATCTTTGATTTTGAAGGCGAAAATGGCGCAATTATGACAAATAACTATGATTGGGCAGGATCAATGGATTTAGTCACATTTTTACGTGACTACGGGAAATACATTGGTGTTAATTATATGTTAGCAAAAGATACAATTGCATCTCGCCTTGAAACAGGTATTTCATTTACTGAGTTTACTTATACGATTTTACAAGCTATTGATTTCTACCATCTACACAAAAATCATAACTGTAGAATGCAAATTGGTGGAAGTGACCAATGGGGAAATATTACGACTGGTTTAGAGTTGATTCGTAAAATGAATCCTGAAGGGGAAAAAGCCTTTGGCTTAACGATTCCTTTAGTGACAAAAGCAGATGGAACGAAATTTGGCAAAACGGAAAGTGGAGCAATATGGTTAGATCCAGAAAAGACATCACCATATGAATTCTATCAATTTTGGATTAATACAGCAGATGCAGATGTTGTGAAGTATCTTAAATACTTTACATTCTTATCTCGTGATGAAATCGAGAAGCTTGAGAAAGCTGTTGAAGAAGAGCCACATTTACGTCATGCACAAAAAGCATTAGCAGAAGAAATGACTCGTTTAATACATGGCGAAGATTCGTTAAAGCAAGCTATAAAAATTACAGATGCTCTTTTCAGTGGGGAAGTAAAAAATTTGACAGCTGAAGAAATAAAACAAGGCTTTAAGGATGTTCCATCGATCAATTTCAGTAATAGCGAAGAAATAGGGTTAGTTGACTTATTAGTGGAAGCTAAAATTTCACCTTCTAAACGACAAGCTCGTGAAGATATTCAGAATGGAGCAGTCTATATTAATGGCGATAGAAATACAGATGTACAGTATGTGCTAGGTGAACAGGATCGTATTGAAGAGCAATTTACGATTATACGTAGAGGGAAGAAAAAGTATTACCTTATCCGTTATTAATGATAATAGATAGAAATCATCTGCACCATAATTGTTAGAATCAATAACACTAACAATAGTGGTGCAGTTTTTTCTGGTTATATCCTTTAACAATGTTTCCATTGAAGGTAAAAAAATTTTAGTAGTTTAATTTCGTTAAGTTTTTTGGAATTTTATATTGTTCTAATGCTTCATATAAAGTGATATTTTCTACTTCCAACATACTGTCTGGAAATAATAATTCTATTGCAAATATATTTGCTTCTTTTTCCTTCTTATCAGCAGAGTAAAAGGTACTCTTTTTTAAGAAAGGAGTATTTACCTCTGGATGCAAAATTACATGTCCTAATTCATGACCACAAATGAACTTTTTTCCATATTCACTCGCCTTTTCATTAATATGAATAATAGGAACCCTGAAATTTTTACTAAAATATCCTAGTGTATTTCCTAAATTTTCATAAGTTATAATTATTCCCATCATTTTTGCAATCTTAAATGGACAGTTTGTCCCATATTTATCTATAAGTTCATTGGCTTTCCCCTTTATTGATAACATCTAAACACCTACTTACGATATTTTTTAGGAGTGAACTTTTGTTTTGCAATCCTTTTAGCTAATCTTAAAGAATTCTCTAATGAAGCAATCAATAATTCACGATCCTCATCATCCATATCGTCGAGAGTTTGACCATCAAATGCAGCATAACTCCCTTTGTTGTTTAAACCATCAATCATTTTCTGAAGTTCTTTTTTTATATCTCTTTCATCTTTTTCTGTAAGTTCTGGGTTAAAAGTTTCATCTTTCTTTTCAGATCTACCAAGTAAGTAATCTGTGGTCGTATCTAAGATACTTGCAATTTGATTTAAGACTTCTGCACTTGGCTTAGTTCTTCCACGTTCGATATGACCTAAATTTGATCGTCCCATACCTAACTTTTTAGCTACATCTTCTTGAGTTAACCCCTTTTCTAATCTACGCTCTTTTATCCTTTTACCTAAAGACATAAATGTTCCCCCTGAAAAAAATATAAAAATAGTCTTAAAAATAATTGACGGTACTATAAGTACCATTTATAATCAAGGTACATCAAATGTTAAGTGAGGTGAAAAACTGTTGACTGCTCAAAAAAGACAAGCACTTATTGAATCAAGGCAAGCTCTTAGATTAACCCGTACTGAACTTGCAACGTTAGTAGGTGTAAGTTTCGAGCATATAAAAAGTCTTGAATATGGAAGAGTCAATCCTAGTATTCCCTTAATGTATAAATTATGTAAGGAATTGAATTCCACACCAGAAGAACTATTTAAAGACATCGTCTGTATTTGAGGGTATTTTTTGTACCTATTATTGAGTATAGGTAGTAATAATGGTACTGTCAATACCTATTTTGGCTCTTTTATTTTTTTATTGATAATGGTACTTAGAGTACCGATGGTGTTTAGGAGGTGAACATTCTTGTCCTTTAATCAAATTAATATTGAATTAAACCAAAAAAGAAACCCGCATGCAATTATTTTTAGAAAATGACTTTTTCTTTTTTACATGATTCTCGAATGAAGGAAAACATATTGGTTTTACAGTCAAGGTCTTGAAGGATGAAATAATGAATGGTAATGACTAGGGCGTGGACAGACGAATTTAAGAAGAGGAGTTAATTCAAATGAATCCTATTCTTTTTAGTACCTATAGTAATTCTTATAGGCATTCTGATTAGAGCATTTTTTTCTATAAAAATTAAATCTAATCTATTTTAAATACTTCTCAATTAACTAAATCATATGATACAGAACAAAAGGTTATTTACAGAAATTATCAAAGGAATGCTGAAAGGTATTGGTTATATAAAGATGGTTATCGAGAAAGAAATAACAGTAAGTACTGCAAATAAGAAAATAATGTAATTACAACTACCTTATCATTATGTTATTTCCAAACAATAAGAGGTGAGGATATGGCAAGGTTTCGAATGGTTCATACTGAATTTTGGGATGATCCTAAAGTGGTTGAAGAAATGACACCAGAGGACAAGTATTTCTTTTTATATCTTCTTACAAATTCTAATACTACTCAAATAGGAATCTACCAAATTACAAAAAAACAAATGGCATTTGATATGGGTTACTCACTTGAAAGTGTAAATGTCTTGTTAGAGAGATTTATTAATCATCATAAAATAGTTCGTTTTAGTACTGAATCACGAGAAATAGCACTTAAAAATTGGGGAAGATATAACTTCAATAAAGGTGGAAAGCCAATTATAGATTGCGTTAAGTCAGAGCTAAAAGCTGTTAAAGATACATCATTAATTAAGTATGTTGCTGAACGAATCGAAAAAAATGAAATCAAAAGTTTATACGAGGCGTATTACGAATCGTCAACGTCAGGTGGACAAGAAAAAGAATTAGAAAAAGAAGAAAAAGAAGAAAAAGAATTTATTCCATATGTGGAAGTCGTTTCATATCTAAATTTAAAAACGAATTCTTCGTATCGGTTTACATCTAAGAAAACACAAAATTTAATTAAAGCACGATGGAATGAAGGATTTAAACTAGAGGATTTTAAAAATGTCATTGATAAGAAATCAGTAGAATGGCTGAATGATGATAAAATGAATAAATTTCTAAGACCAGAGACATTGTTTGGAACCAAGTTTGAATCCTATCTAAATCAAAAAGGCGGTGGATCCAATAGAAAAACTAACGAAACCGCACAGTTTGCAGAAGAGTATGATCTTCCATTCTGAATACTGCCAAGAACATACATACAGAAAGAATGGGAAAGAGATTGTAAATCCTATTCAAAAAATGGTCATCGGGGGACACGTTGTTTGCCCTCGATGCGAATTAGAAAAAGAGCATCAAGCTTTAACAAATGAGGTACAAGCTTACTATGATGGTTTTCAGAGTCAGAAAATATATAACATATTTTTAAATAAAAGCATTATAACTGATCAAACCATTTTAAATGCTTCATTTGAAAATTATGAAACAAGTATTCAAGAAGAGCGGTAAAATAAAAGCACGTGCATCGAAATTGCAGAGAGATTAAAAAGTGGACAAGTATTTAATCCATTTTTGCAAGGTATACAAGGAACGGGGAAAAGTCATTTAGCCTATTCCATTCTTAAAAGAATCAATTCATGCCAAGTTAAATAAATCATGTTTATTTATAAATGTTGAGGACATGATGAGGAAGATTAAAGATTCCTTTAGCAATCGTCAAAGTAAATATACAGAACGGTACTTTGTTGATTTACTCTCGTCCGTAGACTTCCTAGCACTAGATGATGTTGGAGCTGAAACAGGAGCCATTGATACGGATAAAACAGCTTCAGACTTTGTGCAACGGATTTTATATGCTATTACTTCTACAAGACAAGATAAAGCGACTATTCTAACAACTAATTTATCAAGCGAAGTCCTTTTCAAATTGTATGACAAGAAATTAGTATCGAGGCTTTTGAAAAACCCAAAGTATGTGTTATTTAAAGAAACTAAAGATAAGAGATTAGCAAGTATTCCATTTTAAGAGAATGGCGGATCAAATTTATTCAACAATCTTTGTGATCCTAGATGTGTAGCGATCTTCAGTCGATAGTTATTATATAAACTTTACTTAAATAGCAACAATGTTTAAGAAAAGAACCTTGTTAAACAGAGTCAAAATCATCCCGTCAGCTAACTTAATAATCCCATTAGGAGGGGTATTGGTGAGAGCAAAAGAACTAGAAATTAATATAGAGGATATGTCAATAAAAAAGGAACTTGAACTTGGGAAAGTTTTAGTTGTCATTTTAGATGGAAATCAAAGAAAAGCAAAGTGGGTAGAAGCCGTTGAACACGGCTTTACAATTATAGAGACAGCTAAGGGGAAAGCTACTAAAATTAAGTTTGAAGAGGGTGAACTTTTTTAAAAATTGATAGGGTTTTAATTATGTTTCCTTCACAAAAATTGAGATAGATAATGTGTAGCGATCCTCAGTTAATAATTATTAGTTATAGCTTTACTTAAATAGCAACAATGTTAGAGAAAAGACTTTTTAAAAAAGGTAATAGCGTCCCAATTAATTGTATTGCACCAGTAATCTTAGAGATATCATTCATTATATTCAAGGGTGATTTCTTTCTTAACAGAAGAAAATACTAAATTGATTGTACCTTTCATTCATGATAAAGATTATGAGGAAATAGAAGAGTCCAAGACCGAAAGCGTGAGGACACGAAACGACAACTTTTTATGCTGCCGTATCGTGTCCTTTTTTATTTGTTTAAAAGGGGATGAAAAAATGAATAAATCATTTAAAGAACAACTAAATCAATGGGAAAAACAACATAAGGTTTTGATTAGAAAAGAGCATGAGACGAACAGAAGGCGGAAATTAGACAGTTTATCTGATGATGAGATAAAAGATCTTATGGGAGTGAATCGAGATACTTATAGACGTGGTAGAGGTGGAGCAATCCGTAGAAAGTAGAAGGTCGAGGGTGATAAAATGAAACAGTTAGATTTTCAATTAGATCAAATTAATCGCGTAGAAACAAAGAAAAATGTAGAAAAAGCATTAGAAAAATACCGTATTATGCTTCTTACTCAAGAATTAGATCGTTTACCGAGAGTAACTCAAGATTTCTCAATTGTACCGCCTGCAAAAACAAATAAATTTTATTCTTCAACAGAAGATGCTGCTGTTGCCAATGCTGATTATGAAAGGGAAAGAAGTGAATACATTAGACGCATTAGTATGGCTGTGAATCGCCTTGGGTATAAAGAAAGAGCCATTTTAATAGATCGATATATGACCGAAGATGATGTTTATGATTATGAGGTTTACAACAACATGAATTTAAGCGAAAGAACTTACCACAGAATTAAATCAAGAGCTATTTATAAATTGGCATTTGCCTTACGATTAGAAGTTTATAAAAGAGATATTTCTTATCATAGACATGAACAAACCTAATTTATCTACTTTCTGTTACAGGTACACCTATTTGAGATAAAGTCAAAAAATATATAATAATATATCGTCATGCGAATGAAGTAAGATCAGAGTTAATGCGAACAATATATTCTTACATTAATATTCATTGCTTTTTGAAATGAATTTAAAAATATATAATGGCAGAACTATGGCAGGAAAACGACAGAACAAAAGGGGATTTATGTGATAAATTTATATCATAGACAATTTATCAAGGAGCCAGCAATCGTTGGTTCCTTTTCTTTTTACTCCATTTCAGGTTACATTGTTTATAATCCCTAAGAAATGACAAGAGTAAAATATTAAAAGAATTTTGGGCAATGGGAAAATAATACTCATTAAAGAAATGAAGCAAGATCGTTGGTTTTTAAAAGCTGTTGTTCTAAAGGAAAAGGGAATATAAAAAGGGAAAGCATCCAAAGTATTGGGTGTTTTTTTTATGCCTAAAGGGGGTGATGTTATGAAATAAATTAAAAAATAGATTACTAGATAATACGGATAATATTAATCACAACAAGGAGAGAGATAATTATGGAAACCTATACTACTGAACTACAACAAGAGGATGGAAACACAATACTTAATAACTCTGCATTTGTACAAGACATTAAAGTTGTAAAAGACAGAGATAAAGAGTCTGGGACAGACTATTGGATAACAACGGTGAAAAATAAGGATTCAGATGGAAACTTAATTAAATTAAAAAGAGGTTTTGCACCTGCAACTACTGAAGATAATAAGGCTATTTCTGTGAGGAAATTTGCTAATGATAATAGAGTTACTTTTGCTGTGAATGCTTCAATTTTCAATACGACAACTAAGGAAATTACTGGTACTCATATCTTTAATTCACAGATTCTTAATGAGAATAAAACACTTCAAAGATATACTTTAGGAATTAAAGCCGATAATACTCTAACATATTTTAATCCTGGTACTTCCGCTCAAGAAATGCTAAATAGTGGTTGTGTGAATGCATTGACAGCTTTCACTCCGTTAATTACTAATGGAGTTGCTGTACCACAGAGTATACTTGATACGAACGCAAATGGTTCTGTAAGAAATCCTAGACAAGTCATTGGACAAATGGCCAATAAAGACCTGGTGTTTTTTACTTGTGAAGGGAGAAAACCAGACCAAGCAGGAATGTTTGATAAGGATGTCATTCGTATTCTTTTAGCGAAAAATGTACAGTTTGCCTATATGCTTGATGGTGGTGGTTCTACAGAAACTGTTATTCGAGGACATTTATTAAATACACCTATCGACGATAAAGGTTTTACTGAAAGACCTGTTCCGGATTTCTTATATTTTTCTAAGGAAATGCAAATCCCTAGAGATATAGATCTTGCGAATATTCATGAAGATATCGGTGAAGTGAAAAAGAAACTTGATGATACAACTAATTCTGTAGGTATGTTTTCTCGAACAGTAAAAGTTGTTAAAGACCTAAATTCCCTAGAAGATTCAGGAATATATTGGTGTGATAGAAATGCTGCTGGCGTACCAAATGCTAATAATAGTTGGGCAGTATTGCACATTCGTCATAGTGACGCAAATGCAATGCAACTGGGTATTCCATATAACCAGAATACAAACTCTGGGGGATTACAAATGCGAAGAACTAATGCAGCAACTAAGGAATGGTATTCTTGGCGTCCAATGTAATATATTAGTGAAGAAAAGATAATGTAATTGCACGGTGGCGGAATAGGTAGACGCTTGGCAAGGGGGATAAGAAACTAACGCTATATGTATATATTATGGTGTTCTCCCTTTAAACCTAGTTTCATGTAAGGTGCAAATCCTTACCCGTGTTTTAGTCATATAGAAATTTAAAGCATCCAAAATATTGGGTGCTTTTTTATATGGAGGCGGGTCATGTATTGGCGCTACTTAAACTTTGTTATTTGGAATGGTAATTAGTGCATCTCTCACTACTAAATGTGAATCATACCAGGCTAAGACATACACCAAGACCTCAGCAACGCTTTGAATCGATCAAGGCTTTTTTTTATATAGGTGGTGATAACATATGGATGCAAGTTTAGCACAATATTTCCTAACACAAGGACCCTTTGCGGTCCTATTTGTTTGGCTTTTTTATTCTTCAAGAAAGGAAAGCCAAGAAAGAGAAAAACAATTATATCAAACGATTGATGATCAGAATGAAATCATTAAAAGGTTTAGTACAAAGTACGACATCATTATAACAAAATTAGATGACATGGAGGAGCGATTACCATTCAAAGAGTAATCGTCTTTTTTTATTGCTTGAAAGGAGGTGAGATCAATGGATAAAGGTAATGTCATATTGGCTATTTTAGTGAATTAGTTTCTAGAGGGATTCGGACTTTATGAAATACCAGAAACAGAGGAAGAACAAACAGTATTATTATCAGGTGGATTTACTGCTTCAATTGTTTGGTTCAAAAACTTACGGCAAAAGGAAAGAAACAAAGAGAAGTTTTAAAAGTTAGAGGGTTACTAAGTAATCAATCAATTTTTTTGTCAGATAGCCTGTACCAAATAGTAAGGAAAATCATTTTATATATTAAAGGAGTAGATGCTAAATGTTTAAATTATTTTTAGATCCAGGTCATGGTGGTAGTGATCCAGGTGCAGTAGGTAATGGGATTCAAGAAAAGGATATTACTTTAAAGATTGCTACAAAAATAAGGGATTTTCTCTTAAATGAGTACAGCGATGTATCTATTCTTATGTCTAGAACAGGGGATACGTATCCAACATTAAGTGACCGTACAAATGCAGCTAATTCATGGGGAGCTAACTATTTCTTGTCCATTCATATTAATGCTGGGGGTGGAACTGGATTTGAAAGCTTTGTTTATCCTGGAGTAGGTACTCCGACAACTACTTATCAATCTACTATTCATAATGAAGTAATGAAACTTAATCAATTATCGGATAGAGGGAAAAAACAAAGTAACCTTCATGTACTACGTGAATCTAATATGCCTGCTCTTTTAACTGAAAATGGATTTATTGATAATGCTAATGACGCGGCAAAAATGAAAAGTGATTCTTGGATAACAGATGTAGCTCGTGGTCATGTGAATGGCTTAGCTAAGGCTTTTAATTTACAAAAGAAGAGTGGGGCAGTTTATCACACTGTTATTGCGGGTGATACAGTATATTCACTAAGTAGACAGTATGGAAGCACTATTCAGCAGATACGTGATTGGAATGGTCTTGATGCGAATTATACAATTTATGTAGGACAAGTATTGAGAGTTAAATAATAAATTAATTGAACAAAAAAATGAGCTCTTCTCAATAGAGAGGGGCTTTTTCTTATTTAACTAACGCCCCTTCCAGTTTAAGTACATTTTTTCGCAAACTTAATAACAAAGTTAAATTATTAGATTGAACAACGGATTATATATCAATATAAAATAAGAATTTGTATTTTCACATCATTTATCTTTAGTTAAATCGCTTTTTATTAGAGATATTAGACGGAACATCTCCATTGTAAATACCATACCAGTTACCCAAACTGCGCTAAAAACATAACCTGCTAATAAATCACTTGGTTTGAGATGATGAACATAAATTCCACTAATAAAATACGCGGCTAAAATAAAGATAAACACAAAAAACATTGCACCTATATAAAAATAATTTCTGCTATGGCGCATCATCATAATAAAGAAAAAAGCAAAGGTCATCAGAAAAAGCGCTGCTTCACTATTTGGAAAATCAGGACTGATATTATTTTTACTAAGCATGTAATGAAATATCCATCGAATTCCTTTTGAAAAAAGAACCCCCCCAATTAATGTTGAAACAAAAAAGGTCAACTCAAGCCATTTATTTTTTCTATTAATAAAGATTACAACTATTGTTAATAGTGCAATTGCACCCAAGACCTTCCAAGATGAAAGGGAAAATAAAGAATACATTATCCAATGCCAATGAATATTAAATATTGTAAAAATAAGGGTATTTACTATGATGTTTAAATGGCCAAATTCATTACTGATAAGATCTTGAATTAGTCCAACCATTAATGTAAAAAAGGTGATAAATAAAATGAAGATGACCAAAATTAAAAACTTTATTTTTAAAAAACTTTTAAACCTTCTAAAAGCAGCCTGATGTAGTAGAACTATCGATTCTTTAATATAATTTCTATTTGTTCTAAATATAAAATAGATAAGTGCAAAAAAACCGATTACGATACTGAACAATACTACCCATTTTTTTATTTCCCCTTGATATTGATCCCATTGAGGCCCGAAAACATTCCCCAGAGCTATGAATGTCCCTACCCAAAGAAAAACTCCAATATAGGAGAAGATACAAAATGAAACAAATGGTAGCTTAATCACACCAGTAATAATACTGGCAATATGTCTGACTCCAGGAATAAAATAAGAAATAATTAGCAAAACTTTTCCATACTTCCCATACCACTTGGACATTCTTTCCATTTTTTCTGGGCCCATGTGAAAATAGTGACCAAATTTCCTGAAAAACGGAACTCCAAGTTTATATCCTATCCAATAAGATATAGTAGCTCCCACCACGCCACCAACCCCTGCAAAGAGAATGGAAAGAATGATATTCATTTTCCCTTGATAGCAAAGAACACCTACATAACTCATTAATGCTTCATTAGGAATAGGGACGATTATAAGTTCCAACAAAAGTGATAAGAACAAAACAATATATCCATAATGATTTAATAACTGGATAATCTCATTCATCAATTTACATCTCCAATTTAAACAATAAAAATGCTAAAGTATCCAAAATGTTCAAAACATAACCTTATGCTACTCCACATATCATCCACCTGGAAAGATTATTTATCATTGTAAAATATAAAATAAACTATTGATAACAAAGGTTATTATTAGTAATGCCCAATGAAATGATTTCAGTGGGATGAAAAAAGGTTAATAAACTTTTAACTTTTTGTATTATCCAAGAAATGATTGAAAAAATAAAAATTATAGCACTGATAAAACCGATTAACAGTGGGGATTTCATTTTAAAAATGAAAGTGGTAACATGACCAGAGTTTTAAAGATTTCAAAAAGAATTGATAATGTCTCTTCCCCTCTTTAATATAAGTTTTAATGTTCCACTCCTATTGAATGAATAGAGTTACAATCCAAAATAAAACCACAATCCACAGGAGTATGATGATTGTTCCAGCAACCCAATTTTTGTAGTTTATCTTCTCTAATTTCTCTACTTTATTCCAACATTCCTGAAGGACATCCTTCGGTATCAATTTCAATACTAAGATAATTCCTAGTGGGATAAGGATAATATCATCCAAATAACCTAGCACTGGAATAAAATCAGGAATTAAATCAACTGGACTAAATGCATATGCTACGACAATAATGGATAAGAATTTTACTAATATAGGAGTTCGGGGGTGTTTGGAGGCTTCTATTAAAACAAAAATATTTTGTTTTATTTTATTCGCTTTAGATTTTAATTTTGCAATTGCTTCCCCCACGTATGAATCCTCCAATAAAGATGCTTCTTTTTACAATAAAAGTGTAACTTATGATATTTAATAATGCAACAGATGTTACACTTTTAAAGTTATGGTAAAATAAGAGAAAAATTCACTTAAGGGGTTTTAAACTTTATGGGATTCAATGGTTGGATTATTTTTGCATATAAAATTCCTTCTGAACCGTCTTCAATTAGAGTTAGGGTATGGAGAAATCTTAAATCAATAGGGGTTCATTACATTCAACAATCTGTCTGCATTTGTCCAAATACGAAAGAGCTGCTTAAAAGATTAAAAAAATTAGAATTACTTATTGTTGAAAATGGTGGAGAAATTACTCTTTTAGAAGTTGAAAAATTATCCACAAAATCCGAAGAAACAATTTTAGAGGAATTTAATCAAGAACGTACACTTGAATATCAGGAATTTATTGAGGAATCGGAAAAGTTTTTAAATGAAATAGAAAATGAAACAAAGAAAGCCAACTTTTCATTCCGTGAAATTGAAGAGAATGAAGTTGAATTACGACGGTTAAAAAATTGGTTAATAAAAATAAAAAAAAGAGATTTTTTTCAATGCCAATTGCAAAAACAAGCAATAACACGTATTGAGGAATGCGAAAAGACATTTGATAATTTTACGGAAAAGGTATACAGAAGTGAAGGAATTACTTAAGAGAATAAAGATTAAAAAGTTTCCTTGTTAATGTAAGTCATTTTAAAAAACTTTTTAGAAAAAAAAACGGACGCTGGCTTTAAGAATATTCAGCGTCTTTTACATGTTTTTATAAATTATTCTTATTAATCAATATCGCTTGAAAGGAAAGAATATATAAAGAATAGAGGGGAAATTATGAAGCTAACCTACCCCGTTTGGGAAACAAAAAAAATCTCCGTAGCGACTTAATCTTCTTTAACTCTTGCCCACGTAGTTTAATAAAGTTAGTTAGTTAGTAATTGATAAACCTATGCTAAAATAAAAAAAGCTTTGCCAGTAATTCAAGCGAAAGCACCCTTTAACGTACATTTTTTTAACCTGTATTGTAAAAGGATGAAGTTAAAAACTCCATCCATGGTAAAAAGTTAAAAACTTTCATCGAATTCTCTACGTCTACGTCTCTCTTCAACATCAACATCAATATCAATATCAAGGTCTTGATCCTGGTCGTTTTCTTGTTCTTGTTCAGCTCTAACGTTCGAATTACTTCTGCTTTTTAAACGAACATCTACTCTTGAATTACCTGAGTTCGTTACTGTTGCACGAGCTATATTGGTATTTCTATCAAAGTTGCGTACATTTGACTCAGCCTCTGATTCGGATTCATTTCTTAAACGATTGTCAATATCTGTGTCAACATCAACATTTGTATTGTTATTTCGCCTTCTTTCCATTTTAAAATTCCTCCTTATTAATTTTTTCAAAATTATTATATTCGCTATGTATAATGTGGCCTGGTCATATGTACTAGCACTACTACCCATTTTTAGTAAGACAAATACTCTATAACCCTATACCGTATTATTCTTGTGTTAAGTTGAAAAGATGTTTATAAGCCCAATGTTACTCCAATAAACAAACAGTTCCAATAAGCCGATTATGTTTCAGATTTATATGTACTAACTATAAAGAATTTATTGCAATACATACAATAAGACCAACATGGGCGCTCAGTCATAAAATGAAATTTGTAATTCAACATATGTATTTTTTATCAATCGGCTTCGTATTTAATGTTGTGTTCTTGAATTAAATCAATATTTCGTTTGTGAAAGGTATAGTTCTTTAATTGGCTTTGTATATTTGCATAAAGTTCTATTTTCTCTAATTCTGCTAGTGGTATCCATTTAACACCAGTCTGATTAGGGTCGGGAATTTCAGGTAGTTTAGGGAAGGAACCTTTTTTGATAACACAATCAAACATCATTACTAATGTATGAGTTTTACCAAATTTATTGTTATTAAGGTGCGGTACATATTCATAAGCGAAAGCTAATGGACCTACTTCTACGTTAACACTCGCCTCTTCCTTAGCTTCCCTTTTTACTGCTTCTATAATTGATTCTTTTGGTTCCACCCCACCAGCAGGGAAATCATAAACAAGTCCTCTAATCGGGTCATTATATTCTGTTAATAAAACTAAATCATCTTTAATAATTATTGCCCCAGCTCGTATCCTTATATGGTTTGACAAAATACCCACATCCTATCGTTGTGATAAATTTTTATAAAGTATTGCTGAAAATAATATTTGAGTTTCACTATTCCCTTTATTATAGAAATTTGACCTCTTTTTTACATTAACTTTTATTTGATTGTAAACTATTTAAACAATATTCTCTTGAAACCTATAAACTTATTTTCTTTAGTTGATGTATATGAAAAGTTAACATCTAATGGTCTTTGAGTCATATTGGCACTGAAATAATCTTTCTTTTCGATTAAATGCATATCTCTTTCGTCTACTCCTATTTACTTGGTATCTATAAAAATTTATACCATTACTCCCAAATAATTTCTATTTATTTTCCAGTAAAAAACATTGAATAAAGAACAGTTGTTCGCATATAATAAGAACAATAGTTCGTATTATATAGAGGTAATAAATAATGGGGTAAAAATTCCTAAAAAAAACTAAACCTCAAAGACCTACTCGCGATGAATTTGAATTAGAGGAATTAGGGAGTATGCTTGCTGAAGCATTTCAAGACAAAACTTTAGTTAACCTTACAGTGTGGGAGAAAGGAGAAGTTCAACAAACGTAAGGCACCATCACTTCAACAAAATTAATACATGTGGAAAGTAAAATGGAAACAATAAAGATTCCTTTTATGGATATATTGCAGATATCAACTGCCCATCATTAGAAAATAGGAGGGACAATCGATGAAAGGGTTACTTCATAAAGCTTCAACTGCTGGTGAAAGGCTTGAAATGATTTATCTGTCCAATGAAGGTGAGATCACTCAACGTATTATCAAAGTGAAGAAAGTTGGAGAAAATTATTTTCGTGCATATTGCTATACAAGAAACCAGATTCGCACATTTAGTATGAGTAACATTTTATCGATTGGCCCTGTTAGAAAACATCTTAGAAAAGGGGCTTAATAATGATTAATTACGATGAACTTCCACATAATCAAATTCTTTGTATCGATATGAAGTCGTTTTACGCTAGCTGCAGCGCCGTAATGAGAGGATTGGATCCAATGACATGTTATCTTGCTGTAGTTGGTAACAAAGAGCAACCTGGTAGTATTGTGCTTGCTGCCTCACCACGATTAAAAAAAGAATTTGGTGTTAAATCAGCATCTTCTAGGCTTTTTAATATTCCGGATGATAAGCGAATTATAATAGAAGAGGCTAAAATGTCTTCATATTTAAAAATATCTACAGAAATCATAAAAATCTTTAATAGGTATGCTCCAATGGAAGATATTCATGTTTATTCTGTTGATGAAAGCTTTATTAAGGTCGATGGCTTGAAAAATCTTTTTGGTAATGCTTATACAATTGCACAGATGATCAAAGATGAGATTTACAAAAATTTTGGTTTGCCCTGCACTATTGGTATTGGACCTAATATGCTTATGGCAAAATTAGCCTTAGATTTAGAATCTAAAAAAGTACCAAGTGGTATTGCTGTATGGACCTACGAAGATATCCCAACCAAACTATGGCCAGTGTCTCCGTTAAGTGAAATGTGGGGGATAGGGAGGAGAATGGAAAGAAATTTAAATAGAATGGGGATTTTTAATGTAGGACAATTAGCAAAGTATCCTTTGGAAATGTTAGAAAAGAAATTTGGAATAATTGGAAACCAACTTTATCATCATGCCTGGGGAGTAGATTTATCTGATCTAGGCGCACCACTTTTACAAGGGCAAATAAGTTATGGAAAAGGACAAATACTCCTTCGTGACTATAAAGAGGAGCATGAAATTAAGGCGGTAATATTGGAAATGTGCGAGGAAGTTGCACGTAGGGCGCGATCTGCTAAAAAGGCAGGACGGACAATAAGCTTAGGCATTGGATACAGTGACTCTGATTTTGGAGGGGGATTCCATCGATCACATACTATTGATGAACCAACTAATGTTACAATGGATATTTATAATGAGTGTTTAAAGCTTTTTCATCAATTTTATGAGGGGAAAAGTGTACGTCAAATATCAATAACACTTTCAAAAATCACAGATGATGTGACATTACAATTAAATTTATTTGAGCCTGATAAATTGAAATTACATGACTTAGGTTATGTTGTAGATAAAATAAGGGATCGCTTTGGTTCCGCAGCATTATTGAGAGCTGTATCTTTTACTGAAGCTGGAACATCACTGAAACGTTCAGCACTTGTTGGGGGGCATAAAGCATGATTCGTGACAGAGGTAATAAGAAATGGGTATCACTTATGCTCCCCGAACATATCAAGATGTTAAAGGATATGAAAGTGGATCTAAATAGACAAAGTAGACCAATGATTGATGAATACCAGGTTCAGGAGTTTGAAGAACGGATAAAGTATGCACAAGAATATAAGTTACTGCTGGAATTCAGCATCTTCGATCAGGGTTTTATAAAAAATAGTATTGGAAGAGTAATTAAATTAGATCCTTTATCCAAGCAAATTAAGATAAAGACAATGAAATCTGAATTTGAGTATATAAATTTCACCGATGTTATAGAAATTAAGATTTTAGATTAAAACCGCCCGCGTGGACGGTTTATTTTGTTTCTCCATTTATTAAAATCTTTATCGCATTTATAGATCCAATAACACCTACTACATTATTAACTCTTAGTTTCAATGATTCATGACCATCTCGGGATAATGGACCACATGCTTTATTCTTAATGTTCTAGAATAAGGAGGAAAGCAGTATAAAATGAATGGGATCTCGTCTATCCACTTATTAGAAAAGGCAGCCCGAAAAGTCCTCCAATCATTTACATGAGAATACATATTCTACAAACCTAAAAAATACAAAAAGCCTAGAAAACATTGATAAATCAATGTTTTCTAGGCTTTTAAAATTACTATTAACGAGAGTAGAACTCAACGATGAATGATTCGTTAATTTCTGCTGGTAATTCAGAACGTTCTGGTAAACGAGTGAAAGTACCTTCAAGTTTATCTGCATCAAAAGTAAGGTATTCAGGTACGAAGTTATTAACTTCGATTGCTTCTTTGATGATAGATAAATTGTTAGATTTTTCACGAACACCAATTGTTTGACCAGGTGCTACGCGGTAAGATGGAATATCAACACGCTTACCATTAACAAGAATATGACCGTGGTTAACAAGCTGACGTGCTTGACGACGAGTACGTGCTAAACCTAGACGATATACAAGGTTATCTAAACGTGATTCAAGAAGAATCATGAAGTTTTCACCGTGCTTACCTTGCATTTTTCCTGCTTTTAAGTAAGTGTTATGGAATTGGCGTTCATTTACTCCATACATATGGCGAAGCTTTTGCTTCTCTTGTAATTGAAGACCATATTCAGATAATTTTTTACGTTGGTTTGGACCATGTTGTCCTGGTGCATAAGGGCGTTTTTCTAGTTCTTTACCAGTTCCGCTTAAAGAAATGCCAAGACGACGTGATAATTTCCAACTTGGACCAGTATAACGAGCCATTTAAGACTCCTCCTTCATTGTTTTTATTTTGTATAAAATAAAAACCAGGTGTGAACAAAAATTAAGTGTATATTGTTTTCATGTACCATCGCCCTAGCAGCAGAGGGTTACGCGATACACCTCATTTTAGAAATAGAATCTAAAACGGGAACAACATACGATCATAAAGTTGTCCGCAAAGGCTGCATTATTTTACACAAAGAGTATTATATGATGGATAAATTAGAAAGTCAAGTTAGCTTGAATAGCTTAATAATAAATTGTTAAGAAGATAATGCAAAAAAAATAGAATATAGTATAATAGTACTAGATGAAATCCGGAAATAAATAGGTATTAAGGATTATTATTGAAATTTAAAAATTGAAATTGATTCTATAGGTGATAAAAAATGAATCTAAGCGTACAAAATTTCTTATTATATTATAAATCTAGACTATTTGATTTAATGGAAGCCCCTAAAGATAAAAGAATTACTGAATGGATATCCATCCTTGTAGAGTGTTTGGAAGTCAGAAAAGCAGTTTTTTATAAGAGAAAGAAGGAAATTAATAATCAGCTTTGTTTGGAATATACATACTCAAATGAAGAGATTGAGTATCCAAATTGTATAAATAAAGAAATAATACAGTCTTTGTTTAGTGAATCTAATTATGTTGATCGAAAAAAGCTTGCGGAATATCCAATGCTTTTTAAGGGGTTTAATTCAGCATTTAATTTTATATATAAGGGACAAGAAGTAGGCTGTTTGTTTTTATGTAGTAATGAAGATAGTCTGAATAAATATATTGCCCCGCACCAAACTTCTTTTATATATGAGAGTGGAAAATTTATTAGTGTTTTAGAAAGCATCTCTTGTATTGTGGAAGAGGAAAAGAAATTTAAAGAATTATTTAGAGTGACTGAAACATTTCACGATTCAATGGATGTGGATGCAATTTTATATGAAATTATAAATACACTCAGAAGAGTTTTTCCACACTTTACATATACTTTACTATTGTCGAATGATACTAAACATGATAAGAATTTACCGATAAAAGAAATTCAATTTGATGACGCAGACGAAGCTGTGATGAAATCCTTTCTAAATGGGGAAACCAATATTGTGGAAAAACCTCAGCAAAAAACGATGCTATACGCCCCATTAAGCGGTAAACAAGGTGTTTATGGTGTATTGCAAGTAGTCACCTTTTCTTCCTTTGTTTTTCAAAATAGCGAAGTAGAATTTATTCGTTTACTTGCAAATACTGGTGGAAGTGCATTGGAAAACGCTAAATTATATGAACAATCTCAACGATTAGTTGAGGATCTACAGTTGATTAATGAGACGTCACATCGATTAAATTCATCAGCAAGATTAGATGAAACCTTACATTTTCTTAACTCACAAATATTAAAATCATTTCACACAAATATTACTGGATATTTTTTATTAAATGAAGAAAAAAGAACGATTTTGGATGGAAGTCATGATTTTTTTACAACATCCCAAGGTAAGGAATATCTTGATTTTGTTACAGATGTAATGATGAAAAGAAAGGAATCAATTATTTTTAGTAATGTTAAAAAGCAAATGGAACATTTATCTCCTTATTCATCCTTAATGGCTGTACCTATGATTGAAGGGGAAACCATTAAAGGGTTCTGTGTTGTTTTAAATGAACAACCTTATTATTTTACATTTGATATGTTTAAATTATTTCAGTCTTTAATTCATCATTCAACATTAGCTGTCACCAATTCAATGTTAAGAGAGGAATTGGAAAAGATGGTAATAACAGATCATTTGACACAACTATATGCAAAAAACTATTTAAATGATACAATCCAACGATCCATGGAGAATGATGAAGAAGGAACATTCCTCCTATTGGATATTGACAATTTTAAGGTAGTCAATGATACATATGGACATCAAATTGGTGATGAAATCTTAATACAAGTAGCAAAATTAATTAATCAAAATATTCGTCAAACTGATATTGGGGCACGATGGGGAGGAGAAGAACTAGCAATCTATCTTCCGGGTGCACCATTGGAAGTAGGAGCTCGTGTAGCGAATAGATTAGTGAAAGCTGTCTATGAAAATACAAATCCTCAAGTGACAATCTCTTGTGGGGTTTCCTATTGGACGAGGAATAGAGAGGATCAGGTGCCGAATCTTTTTAATCGGGCTGATATTGGTCTATACCTTGCAAAAGAGTTGGGAAAGAATCAAGTAGTTGTACAAGAGATTGGTAATAAGTAGTGTGAAAAGGAGCTTTCCAGTAACGGAAAACTCCTTTTTTCATCTATCAACAATTTAACTTATAAATGTTTAACTAAAGCGTCAACAAATTCTTTTAAATGTATCTCATCAACTTCATCGAACCGATTGATTTCTGGACTATCAATATCTAATACACCGATTACTTCATTATTTTTTATAATTGGAACGACAATCTCTGACTGTGAAGCAGAGTCACAGGCAATATGGCCTGGGAATTGATTTACATCCTCGACCCTTAAAGTTTTACGTTCTTTGACCGCAGTACCACAAACACCTTTCCCAAAAGGTATCCGAACACATGCAGGGAGTCCTTGAAATGGCCCTAATACGAGCTCATTTCCCTCTACTAAATAAAAACCTACCCAATTGATTCGATCTAAAAACTGATTCAGTAGGGCTGCTGCATTACTTAAATTTGCAATCATATTAGACTCATCTTCAATAAGTGCAGTAAGTTGCTTCTTTACTAATTGATATTTTTCATCTCGTGTACCTTCATAGGCTGTTGTATGAAACATAGTCATCACCCAATCTCAACAAATTTTTACTTAAAGCAACAAATTCTCGTTGATTATACAGGATATTGTCGATATTTTCTTAAAGGAAAATATTTGGATCAACAAGAAATAGTATATTAAACAGTTGAATTACTTTTAGCATAAATAGATGATTGATTCAAGTTAAATGATTGAAATGAGGGATATCAGATGGCGAAGATGTCTACAAAGGATTCGATTATTGATGCAGCCATATCATTATTTAATATTAAAGGATATTCGGGAACATCGGTGAGAGATATTGCAAAAAAAGCAAGGGTGAATCCTGCAAATATATCCTATTATTTCGACGGAAAACAGGGCCTTCTGGAAAAATGCTTTATTCATTTTTTTGAAGCCTATCTGGCATTTTTTGAGGAAGAAGTTCAATCATTAAAATTTGATCGTCCAGAAAATTGTTTAAAAAGAGCCATCTACAAGATTTTATATTTTCAAAGTACCAATCATTTATTAGCACGATTCGTTTGGAGAGAGGTATCCATTGACTCTCAAATTGTTAGAGAAATTACCTCATCATACTTCATGAAGGAAAGATATTTAATTAAAAAATTAATTGAAGAGATAAATGCAGGAAAAGTATTTTCGAATTCAGATATTCATTTTTTGATTATTCAACTAAGGAGTTTGTTAACCATGCCATTTCTTAATGGGCAGTACTTACGTGAGGTCTGGAATGTTTCTCCTCATGAGCGATACTTTGTTGAAAAATACTATCAGCATCTTGATAGGTGGATTGAAGAATCACTAGTAAGTAGGAATAGTCGATTGAATATTCCTGTCTAATATAGGCTGTTTTCGTATAGTTTGTCGCTCTTTTCCCAGTGAATTGGTGTATTAGTTCGTTAAGAGGATGATTCAGTACATAACTGGACCATCCTTCTTTTTTTTATAAATCATACAAATGAACTAGAAAGCTCTACGAAAATTGTAAAAAATGTTTAATTTAATAGTCAAAAATTGTCGTTACATGGTATCATTAATACTACATTACATATTTAATTAATTGATTTATTAAAAATAGATAAGTGAACGTTGGAACAGGAGGCTTACGATGGAGTTAGTCATCGGCGCAATCTTAATTATTCTCATCATATTTGTAAGTGGTTATATTATTAAGAAAAAATTTTATAAAGAAATTGATCGACTTGAATCTTGGAAAATTGAAATTATGAATCGTCCCGTAATAGACGAACTAGGAAAAGTAAAACAGCTTAACATGACCGGTGAAACCGAGGAAATGTTTGAAAGATGGAGAAAAAATTGGGATGACATTGTTGCTGTAGAACTACCTGATATTGAAGATCACCTGTTTGATTCTGAGGAATTTACGGACAAATATCGTTTTAAGTTGGCAAAGGAGTCGAATCAAAAAATAGAAGCCATTCTAACAAACATTGATGCGAAAATAGATAAAATTCTTGGGGAGTTAAATGAATTGATCGGCAGTGAGGAGTCAAATCGTGCTGAAATGGAGGAGCTCAGTGCCGAGCATAAAAAAATAAAAAAGACATTATTGATTCAGCGCCATACATATGGAACATCAATTGATGCATTAGAAAAGAAATTAGACTCTTTATCGGAACAATTTGTTGTTTACAATGATCTTACAGCAAATGGTGATTACTTGAAGGCAAGAGAAGTAGTCATCATGCTAAAGGATGAAATTCAAACACTTACAGAAAAAATCGAAAAAATTCCAGACTTAATTACTGAGGTTAACATCATCCCTTCACAATTAAATGAGATTGAAGAAGGATATAAAGAAATGATTGACCAAGGTTTCATATTGGATCACCTAAACATGGATAAAGAATTGGAAGAATTAAGAAAGTCGTTAGAGATCAATACGGATCTTCTTGTGAAAACAGAAGTTAAAGAAGTTGAGTCAGGAATATATGAACAAAAGGAAAAAATAGACCTATTATATGAATTGCTAGAAAAAGAGGTTCATGAAAAGCATTTTATCATTAAAAATCGTGAAGAAACAAAGAACCAATTAGAGAGAATAAAAGAATCAAACGAGCAAATTAAAGAGGAAGTTAATTTTGTCCAACAAAGTTATCAATTATTAGACGGAGAATTGAATACGCCTTATAGTCTGGAGAAACAATTAACAAAATTAACGAAGAGATTTGAAGTCCTTGAAACTAAGATTACAGAAGACCATTCTGCATTTACGATTCTTGGTGCTGATTTAAGAGAAATACGTGAAGGGATAGAAAAGCTAAACCAGGATCAACACGATTTCTCATTACATTTACAAAACTTGCGAAAAGATGAATTAGAAGCACGTGATAAACTTACTGAATTAAGAAGAAAAACGAATGAGGCAACAAGGCTAATTACCAAAAGTAATATACCAGGGCTTCCAGATGATTATAAACAATTAATGGATGATGTTAATAAACATATTCAAGATGTTTTTAAAAGCTTAAATGAAAAACCTTTGAATATTAAGGCTATACAAGATTTCTTGCAGAACGCCATTGAAGCAGTAGATGTTTTCTATAATAAATCGGTTGAAATGATTGAGACAGTCGTGTTAGTCGAGAAAGTCATACAGTATGGGAACCGCTACCGTGCAAGAAATCGAAACCTTGCAGAAGGTTTACAAAGAGCAGAGGAATATTTTAGAAGCTATGATTACTATTCAGCTTTAGAAGAAGCCGCTTCAGCAATCGAAGGTGTAGAGCCGGGAGCACTGAAACAAATTGAGGAAATGATAACTAAAGAAGAAATTTAGGACGATGGCAGAGTTGCTTTCGTCTTTTTACTTCTAGATAACACAGTTATAATACTAGATCTATAAAAAAGAGTTATCCTAGATTTTCCTTGGTGAAATGTGTTAGGGAGATTAAAACTAAAACGACATAAAATGTAGGAAGTAGTTTTTTATTAGGATTCTGTTCTCAAATCTTGTTGCTATCACGAATAAATATAGGGTGAAGACCATCCTCACCCGCTTTAGTTTATTGAGAAAAGAGCTGCCAATTATACGGAAAAAATCCTTATCGAAAAAATAGTTCCAAGACCTTGTTATCATGGTGGAAGCTAATCAAGGAACTTGCGCTTTTCTCATCCTATGTTATGATTTATCATTGTTGGAATATTAAATATGAAGGTGTTAATGAATGATTTATTTTGATAATAGTGCAACAACGAAACCTTATAATGAAGTAATTGAAGCATTTGCAAAAGTTTCCCAAGAGTACTATGCAAATCCTTCTTCACTTCATAATTTTGGTGGAAAAGTCGAAACATTAGTTCATCAGGCAAGAAAGCAAATCGCTTCACTTTTACAAGTGAAGGATAATGAAATATATTTTACTTCAGGTGGTACAGAAGGGAATAATTTAGCGATTAAAGGGACCGCTCTTCAGTATCGTTCTCGTGGGAATCATATTATTACGACAACGGTTGAGCATCCATCTGTTTATGAAGCTTGTGAGCAATTGCGCTCATTAGGTTTTGACATTACCTATTTACCTGTCAATCAAAAGGGACAGGTTGAGCTAGATGATCTCAAATCGGCCATTAAAGATGAAACTATACTGGTCTCCATCATGCATGTTAATAATGAAATGGGTACGATCCAACCAATTGAGGAAATTGGCCAACTTCTTAATGAATATTCTAAGATTTTGTTTCATGTTGACCATGTTCAAGGAATTGGAAAAGTCCCGTTAAACTTAAAACAAGCTCATGTGGATTTTTGTACGATTTCTGCCCATAAATTTCATGGCTTGAAAGGGAGCGGAATTCTTTATATCCGTAATGGTGTCCGAATTTCTCCGTTATTTTCAGGAGGAAATCAAGAAAATAAAGTAAGAAGTGGTACAGAAAATGTAGGTGGAATTGTCACAATGGCAAAAGCGCTTAGATTAACTGAAGCCAATCGGAAGCAAAAACTTGAAGAAATGATTTCAATAAGAGATTTTTTAATTTCAAGTTTAACGAAGCTTCCAACTATAAAGGTTCACACAGTCCCATCCGTTTCTGCACCCCATATTATTAATTTTTCTGCAATTGGATTAAGGGGAGAAGTAGTTGTCCATGCACTAGAGGCTGAAAAAATCTATGTATCAACGACAAGTGCATGTTCTTCTAAGCAAAAATCAATCAGTAGGACACTTCAAGCAATAGGGGTGACTGAGGATATAGCCGAAGGCGCAGTTCGTATTAGCCTTTCGTATGAAAATACGATGGATGAAGCAAAAATATTTATGAGTAAGTTAGAAAGTATAATTAATAAATTGAATGAAGTAATGAGGGATACACAGTGAAATATGACCGCATATTAATTCGATATGGTGAACTATCAACAAAAGGTAAAAATAGAAACCATTTTATCACCCATTTAAAAAGAAATATTCGCAGTGTCTTAAAGGAATTTAAAGGACTTGTCATTCAAGGTGGGCATGACCGAATGTACATTTTATTAAATGGGCATGATAGTCAACCAATAATGGAGGAACTTTCAAAAGTTTTTGGAATTCAGTCCTTTAGTTTAGCAGTAAAAACAGAAAAGAATCTTGATGAAATGAAAGATGTAGGCTTAACACTTGTTAAACAGCTGTATCAAGAAGGAATGACTTTTAAGGTTTCAACAAGACGTGGGGATAAATCATTTCAATACGATACAAATGATATCAATCATGCGATTGGCTCACATATTCTAATGAATATGGATTCAATTAACGTCAATGTAAAGAAACCCGACATTAATCTGATTGTTGATGTCAGAAGGGATGGCGTCTATTTATCAAGTGAAATTATTCGTGGTGCAGGTGGTCTTCCAGTGGGTTCTTCTGGAAAGGCTATGTTAATGCTATCTGGAGGAATAGATAGTCCTGTTGCAGGTTATTTAACAATGAAACGCGGTGTGAAAATAGAGGCGGTTCATTTCCATAGCCCACCTTTTACTAGTGAACGTGCAAAGCAAAAAGCCATTGATCTTGCTAAAAAAATGGCCCCTTATAATGGGAATGTAAAAATGCATATTGTTCCATTTACAAAAATTCAAGAGATTATCCATAAGGAAATTCCAGAAGGCTATTCAATGACAGCAACAAGAAGAATGATGTTAAGAATTACGGATGAAATACGACGCAAGAACAGTGGTCTTGCTATCGTAACCGGAGAAAGTTTGGGGCAGGTAGCTAGTCAAACTTTAGAAAGTATGATTGCAATTAATGATGTAACATCAACGCCAATTCTTCGTCCATTAGTCTCAATGGATAAAATAGAAATTATTGATATTGCTCAAAAGATTGATACATTTGAAATATCCAACTTACCGTATGAGGATTGTTGTACGATCTTTACTCCTCCTGCACCAAAAACACGACCAAAACTTGATAAAATGCAGTATTTTGAAAGTAAGGTGGATTTTGATTCACTTATTCAGGAAACATTGCAAAATATAGAAACGATTAATGTTTCAACGGAAGTGAAAGAAGATATAGAGGATTTTGCGGATCTACTCTAAATTTCTTAATAAATTTTTATTCTTGCTAAAGGTAGTATTGGATAAAAGAGCCTTAATAAAAACAGATTTTTTATCGACATTAATAATTTTCGGTAAAAAATCTGTTTTTTATAGTGTTTGAATAAGGTACATTACTTGTATTATCATCAATAATGATCTTTTTATTGAATAAGTGTGTTGATGAATGCTATTACTATTATTACCAATACAAAGTATCCACTGTTTACCTTTTTATTTCCCTTAACAAACAAGTATCTTATAACTTCTTCAATGATTTTATAGAGAATTAACAAAAAAACAAGTAATGGAATGATCCAATACCATTGGTTTACTCCTAATTTAATGTTTGCTGTTACAAAACTTATTATCAATAAGCCAATAATAAAAGTAATAAATGTAACCAAATCTTGTTGTGGTCGTTTAAATAACCATTGAAATCCTTTGATCATTTTACTCCTTCTTTCTACATAAGAACTACAACTAGATCGCTAGAAATTTTTAAATATTTATTTATTTTAACATATTTCAATTGAGATGGAAAAAAATTACTATACTTGCGGCAGATAGTTAGGTAAATAATTGTTTTTTTAGATAAGTAACCATTCTTTTATTGCCGAACACATGAATAAATTTGTTTAATGTGACGATAGAGTAAATAGTTAGGGAGGTATAGAAATTTTCTAGAAAAATCCTTATAAAAAAGGAAGAATTACCAATAGAAATTCCGTATGAAGGTTTGTGTTTTCGCACACTCTATACTCACAAGGAGGTGAAGACACATGCCAAACAATAATCAATTACTAGCACCAGGAGCGGAACAAGCATTAGATCAAATGAAATATGAAATTGCTCAAGAATTTGGTGTAAATCTTGGAGCAGATACAACTTCACGTGCTAACGGATCAGTTGGTGGTGAAATTACAAAACGCCTTGTATCTATGGCTGAACAACAATTAGGTGGAAGTTTTCGTTAAAAAATTTAATACTTTGGCTTAGGGAAGCGGCATAACCCGCTTCCCTATTTGTGTTCCTCTCTCTTGGTTAACTATTTTAAATTTTAAAATTATTTAGTATAATATTAAATAGAGTAATAAGTTTGAGGATTTTATCACCTAATTATTTGTAAGGGGGAAACATTATGAAGCGTGAAGATTTATTAGCACCTAAAGAGTACAATATTGTTGAAGAGATAGAAAAATATGCATCTAGTCCTTCAAAATTAGCCATTAAATGGGTGAATGAATTAGGTGAAACTAAAGAAATTACATACAAAGAATTAATAAATAAGGTAAATAAAACGGGGAATGTTTTTTTAGAGAATGGACTTAAAAAAGGAGATACTATATTAGTCATCATTCCAAGAATAATTGAAGCTTATCAAGTGTATCTAGCAGCATTAAAAACAGGAATAGTTGTTATCCCATGTTCAGAAATGTTAAAAACGAAAGATTTACAGTATCGTATTGAACATGGAGATGTAAAAGGAGTCGTTTCATATTTTCCTTATATTGAAGAGGTTAATCAAGTAAAAAATTCTAATAAGCTTAAACGTTTTGTGATAGGAAAAGAGACAAATGATTGGCTTCTATTAGATCAATTAATGGAGAATGCAAGTGATGAATTAGATGTAGCAAAAACATTACAGGATGATATGGCATTTCTCTCTTATACATCAGGGACAACAGGAAATCCCAAAGGTGTGGTACACACTCATGGATGGGGCTATGCCCATTTGCGAACTGCTGCACCTCATTGGCTTGGTATTAAAGAAGATGATATTGTTTGGGCAACAGCTGGTCCAGGATGGCAAAAATGGATTTGGAGCCCCTTTCTTTCTGTATTAGGATCAGGTGCAACCGGTCTCGTTTATTATGGTAAATTCGAACCTAAAACCTATTTAAATCTTCTTGATAAATATGGTGTGAATGTTCTATGCTGTACGCCAACAGAATATCGTCTAATGGCTAAAGTTGATAATTTAGCCGACTATCAGCTGAAGCAACTGCATAGTGCTGTTTCTGCAGGAGAACCATTAAATAGAGAAGTAATAGACACTTTTGAAAAGCATTTTCAAGTAACAGTACGTGATGGATATGGACAAACGGAAAATACATTATTAGTTGGTGTAACAAAAGGGATGAAAGTAAAACCTGGATCAATGGGGAAACCGACACCCGGAAATCGTGTGGAAGTGATTGATGAACATGGTGTACCATGCAATATAGGTGAAGTCGGAGATATCGCCGTTCATATTGAAACACCCGCATTATTTCAAAAGTATTATAAAGATCCTGAACGTACGGCTATGCAATTTAGAGGTGACTATTATATTACAGGAGATAAAGCGAAAGTAGATGAGGATGGTTATCTTTGGTTTGAAGGACGGTCTGATGATATTATTATCAGTTCTGGGTATACGATCGGACCATTTGAAGTGGAGGATGCGCTTGTAAAACATCCAGTAGTTAAGGAATGTGCAGTTGTCGCAAGTCCAGATGATGTACGCGGGAATATTGTCAAAGCCTATGTCGTACTAAGAGATGGAGTCGTTGATTTGGATAAAGAGAGCCTAGTTAAAGCATTACAGGATCATGTGAAAGACTTGACAGCACCTTATAAATATCCTCGTGAAATAGAATTTATAGATGAATTGCCGAAAACAACTTCTGGTAAAATAAGGAGAATTGAACTGAGACTTAAGGAATATGAAAAATTAAATAAATAAATGTATGAGCAGATGAAGCTGTTTGAAGATAAGTCAAACAGCTTTATCTGTTTTCTATTCTCCTAGTATAATGGCGAAATAAAAATAACTTCGCGATTATCAACGGCTGAAGGCAATATAGTAAGAAGTTTACTCTATTAAAATTTTTGTCTAAAAATATTGTTAAAAAAGGATTGTATTCATAAATGTTACGTTTTAAAATAGTAATTATTTCGAAAATCTAAAGAATAGAGGAATTTGGATGAAACATGGGGAAAAAATAGGTGTTTTTTATGCTGCCTTTTCATACATTATTTGGGGAGTTCTCCCGGTATATTGGAAATGGCTCAGCAGTGTATCTGCTGAAGAAATATTAGCAAATCGGATATTTTGGTCTTTTATATTTATGCTTGTGCTTTTAGCCGTAACTAAAAAGTGGAAGGTATTTTTACAAACATTAAAAGGTTTAAAGGTCAATAAAAAGGTATTTCTTTCACTTATTTTAGCCTCTCTTCTCATTACTGCGAATTGGTTTATTTATATATGGGCCGTTAATGAGAATCATATCGTGGAAACAAGTCTTGGCTATTATATTAATCCACTTATAAGCATATTATTAGGGGTTTTCATTCTAAAAGAAAAACTGAATAAAGCACAAATCATCTCATTCTGTATTGCTGCACTTGGTGTATTAATATTAACGATTTCCTATGGCGATTTTCCTTGGATATCTTTTAGTCTAGCAATAACTTTTGGACTTTATGGATTAGTAAAAAAGATGATTAAAGTAGATTCTGCAATCGGTCTAACGCTGGAAACTATGACAGTTGCTCCACTTGCGTTAATATATATGATTTATCTATTGTTTACTAGCAATTTTTCATTTTTAAATGGATCGTTAAAAATCGATCTTCTACTAATTGGAGCTGGGGCAGCTACAGCGATTCCATTACTCTTATTTGCTAAAGGAGCTCAAAGAATTCCTTTGTATTTATTAGGATTTCTCCAGTATATTGCCCCAACGATTATGCTTATTCTAGGTGTACTTGTCTATCACGAACACTTTAGTACTGCACACATGATTGCATTTATTTGCATATGGACTGCAGCTATTGTTCTATCAATTGGCAATTCAAAATGGTTTATAAGTTTGACGAATCGTATCAAAAAAGATAAAAGCTTCAGTGCATAGAAAGGAGCAATCCATAGTGATTGCTCTTTTCTATTAGTAACTTGATCAAATTTTGTTTTTAGAAGGGTAAGATTGTTTTATTTATAAAAAAATTCTTTGCACTTTTTCCCAGAAAGAATTATCTTTTAATTTTACAGTTTTAATTTTTTTATCGTTTAATGAGATATCAATTTTATCAACATGTTGAATACTGATTGCTTCATTATCCATCCCCATGATAGGATAATCATTTCCAGACTGGACGACTTTTAGTGTTAGTTTTCTGCTACCACTGAGAATAAATGAGGAGCCTAATGTTCGATATTGATTATTATTGAGTGATGCCAACTCGCTTACCTGTATACAAGGAAGAAGTGGATCAACAATCGCACCATTCACGGATTTATTATATGCTGTACTCCCGGTTGGTGTGGCAATTAATAATCCATCTCCTCTAAAGGTTTCAAAGAGGAGGTCGTCGATGTAAACGTCCATGACAAATGTTTTAATAATGCTAGATCGGATGCTAAATTCATTTAAGCAATAAAACGATCCTTGTTGATCAATATTGACTTGAATAATTGGGTATCTTCTTACTTCGATTTTATCCTTGTTCATCGCTTCAACCATTTCGGATAGGTCATCAATATGAAAATCACAATACATACCTAAACGATCCTTTGTTGATACCCCTACATATAAACAATCATCTCTAAATCCAGATTTACGAACAGCTTGCAAAAAGGTGCCATCACTACCAACACTTACGATAATATTAGCGTCTCGATCATTATCAACGATATGAAAGTCATATTGAATCGCGGTCTTTTTTAGTAATTCTACTTTTTCTTCTATATCTTGTTGATTACTATAAAAATAAATATTTCTCCGTTCAGACATATAGAAACCCCTTTCTATTCTTTCTGTTTTAACGATTTCTAAAATCTTGCAATTAGGTATACAATTAGTTTACCATTTTTACATAGGAAAAGGGAGGAGATGACAAATGAATAAAAAAAGATGGGCTGCATTAGCTATTGCAGTATTTCTATTTGGTGTTTCTATTATTGTGAATGTAGCAACTGTAGCTTTCACGACTGACATAACGTCAATTTTTGATGAAATATTCACCAAGCCTGAACGATCATTTTCCGAGGAAATTATTGAGGATGGAAATGAATTGAGGAAAGTAGCTGTTCTTGATGTAGAGGGAGTGATTCAGGATACTGGAAGTAGTTCATTGCTTGATAGTAGTACATATAATCACAAAGGATTTATGGAACAACTTAATTATGTAAAAGATAATAATGATATAAAGGCAATTATTTTAAGAGTGAATTCTCCTGGTGGAGGGGTTGTTGAGTCCGCTGAGATTCATGACAAAATTATCGAAATTCAAAAGGAATCGAAAAAGCCAGTGTATGTATCAATGGGAGCAATGGCGGCTTCAGGTGGATATTATATTTCTGCTCCAGCAGAAAAAATCTTCGCCACTCCTGAAACGATGACAGGTTCGCTTGGAGTGATTATGCAAGGAATTAACTACTCTGAACTTGCTAAAAATTTCGGGGTTGATTTTGTAACTATTAAAAGTGGACCTTATAAGGATATCATGAGCTCATCAAGAAAAATGACAGAAGATGAGAAGAAAATTATTCAAAACATGGTTAATAATTCATATGAAGGATTTGTTCGTGTAATAGCTGAAGGTAGACACTTGACTGAAAAAGATGTTCGTAAGATTGCCGATGGTCGAGTTTACGATGGAAGACAGGCAAAGGATCTCAATTTAATTGATGATTTCGGTTATCTAGATGATGTTATTGAGCGAGTAAAAAAGGATTATCATTTAAAAAATGCAGAAGTAGTTCGCTTTTCAAATAATGGGGGATTCGGATCACTTTTTTCTTTGACTGCTCAAAAGTTAATGGGGCGAGAAGCCGAGGCGACAGGCTTATTAAAAATGTTATCCCAACCTAATGCTCCTAGATTGATGTACATGTATTCCGAATAAGGAGGGAGTAGAATGACAGAAGGTACTAATGTTGAGCAGGAAATACAGTTAGATGCTGGATCACAAGGAGATGTTATAAATACTCTTCAGAATCACATGGAATACGAGTATGCTGGATTTTGGATGAGATTTTGGGCCTATCTTCTCGATTTAGTTGTTATCGCGAGTATTGAACGATTGATCATCAAGCCCGTTTTCAGAGTAGCAGATTTATCCTTTGATTCCAGTATGTTTTCTCCATTTACTATTGCTTCAGTGTTAATTTTTTATTTATATTTTATTCTTATGACAAAATACTTTCATGCAACAATTGGTAAAATGGTTTTTGGATTGAGGGTTATATCCTTAAAAGAAGAAAGTAGGCTTTCATGGCTGACAATTATTTTTCGTGAAGGAATTGGCCGATATATCTCCGTTCTCATTAAATTATTATACTTACTCGTTGCATTTACACCGAAAAAGCAAGCCCTGCATGATATTTTTGCAGATACCTCAGTGATATATGAACGTGTAAGAAAACAATTTCAACCTGCTTGATTTTTTACCCGCTAACAGCGGGTTTATTTTTTTGCTCCTTTGACGATAATGGTAGGCTGAAAGGTTGTGAAAAAATGATCGTTGCTCTCATTATCATTGCAATTATTTTCCTTTTATTTTTGGTTATTTGGTTTACAACGGTCAGCATTTTAATTGATTTTTCCCATAGACAAGACGATGATCATTTAATCATTCAACTGATTATTTGGAAGGTGATCCGTTACAAGATAAAAGTGCCAAAAATCAAAGTAGAACAAGATGAACCTACCATCACCTTTAAAAAGGAAACAAATACAGGAGCAAATGAGCACAGTGAAATTACTCCTGAAGAAATTTCAGATAAGCTAGCTGATTTTAAGGAGCTGCTTGAGCATGTTCTTGGTTTAAAAACCATCATTTCTAAATTTTTAAAGAAAATTAAAGTTGAACAGCTGGAATGGTATACAACTATTGGTCTTAAAGATGCAGCACTTACTGGGAAAATGACCGGTGTTATTTGGGCAGTAAAGGGTCTACTGATTGCCTTTCTTAGTATGCATATGAATCTTATTCAATTACCTACTTATTCAGTTACGCCCTCCTTTCAAATACCTTTATCTGAAACAACACTAAAATGTATGTTTAAATTACGAATCGGGAATGCTATTCTAGCAGGATTAAAAGTATTTAAGTTTTGGAGAGGCGGTAAGGGATCATTTAGAACTAAACCTTTATCGAAAGTATCGAAGGAAGATCCTGGTCAATCCATGTAAACAAATTGATAGGAGGATTTCTATGAGTGAACATCCGATTGAAGGATTAATGTCAGCTGCAATGGAAAACTTAAAGGAAATGATTGATGTTAATACCATTATTGGGGATCCTGTTGAAACACCGGATGGAAGTGTGATTTTAACTGTATCAAAAGTTGGATTTGGATTTGCAGCTGGAGGAAGTCAATTTAATGCAAGTGGGAAATCTGAGTCTGGTAGTCAAGGACAAGGAAGTAAAAACGAACTGCCATTTGGTGGAGGTAGTGGGGGTGGAGTTTCGATTACACCGATTGCCTTTCTGATAGTAAACTCTCAAGGGGTAAAAATGCTTCATCTTGATGAAGGTACACATTTGCTAGAAAAAATATTAGATGTAGCACCTAGTGTAGTAGATAAAATTCAGGCAATGATGAAGAAAAATAATCAGAATACAGGTTCGAACGGGTGGAAAAATCATCAGCCATCTACTCAGAAACAAGATTTTGACTTTTAAACTCGCCAATGGCGAGTTTTTAATTGGAAAAAATATAAATAGTTCAGTATGATAAAGAGAGATGAGTAAATAAAGGAGGAAATGAATATGACGAATGTTACATTTAAAGGAAATCCGGTTACAATTTTAGGGAATGAAGTAAAGGTCGGTGATCAAGCACCAAACTTTACAGTTTTAGCAAACGATCTTTCAGAAGTAACTCTTAATGATACAAAAGGTAAGGTACGTCTTATCAGTGTTGTACCTTCTGTTGATACTGGTGTTTGTGATGCTCAAACACGTAAATTTAATGAAGAAGCCTCTAAATTAAATGGTGTAGAAGTTTTAACGATTTCAGTTGATCTACCTTTTGCTCAAAGTCGTTGGTGTGCAGCAAGTGGTCTTGATAACGTTCAAACTTTTTCTGACCACCGTGATTTATCTTTTGGTGAAGCATATGGTGTTATAATGAAAGAATTACGCTTACTTGCTCGTTCTGTGTTTGTTGTGGATAGTAATGACAAGATTACATATGTAGAATATGTTAGTGAAGGAACGAATCATCCTAATTATGAAAAAGCAATTGAGGCTGTTAAGCAAGCAAAGTAATTAAAAGTAAGAATTATGCGGATAGGTAATAGGTTAAAACGTAGATTTTAACTAATCTTTGCGAAAGAACCTTCTAAAAAGAGGGTGTCCCATTTTATCTGATGGGTCATCCTCTTTTATGTTGATTGAAGAATTTTTAGAGAGAAGGAAAAGGAGGAAAAACATGAAGATTTCACCAATGGAAACGATATTTAATATATTTAATGAGACAGCCACGATTTTACAAGAGGAACTGAATTGCTCGTATTTAGAAGCTCTTGCTGAGACAGGTGAGAATTTATTTCATGGTAATATTATTCAGGAAGAATTAAGTGAATTAACTGTTAAAAGATTACAAAAAAAATATAGTGAATTAAACATAGATATGTTCAGTCAAGAGCAAATTCGTAAAGCCTATCAATTAGCCATTTTAAAAGGTATGAAGGATAGTGTACAATCCAACCATCAAATGACACCTGATTCAATTGGGCTAGTCTTTAGTTATTTAATAAAAAAATTCATGGCAGAAATGAGTTCTTTTTCATTATTAGATCCAGCTGTAGGAACCGGGAATTTACTAACAACCATTTTAAATCAAATGGATGATACAGAGATAACATCCTATGGTGTAGATATTGATGATTTACTCATAAAATTAGCTTACATCGGTGCAAACTTACAAAGCCAGCCTATACAATTCTTTAACCAAGATTCATTAGAGCCATTATTTATAGAATCAGTGGATGCTGTTGTATGTGATTTACCAGTGGGGTATTATCCGAATGATGAAGGTGCAGAAAAATATACATTAAAAGCAGATAAAGGACATTCTTATGCACATCATTTGTTTATTGAGCAAAGTATTAATCAAACAAAACCAGGTGGATATTTATTTTTTCTTATTCCAAATGGTTTATTTGAATCGGAACAGGCACCTAAGCTCCACAAATTTTTATCAGAGCAAGTAAATATACAAGGAATATTAAAACTTCCTGAATCCATGTTTAAAAATCCAAATGCAGCAAAAAGTATATTTGTTTTACAAAAGAAAGCTCCGGCCTTAAAGGCACCTAAGCAAGTATTAATCGCCAATCTTCCTTCCCTTTCCAATCAATCTTCAATGGAAAATATGATTGGAAAAATTGATAAATGGTTCATGGAAAATAAACTAGAACAGTAGTTGTTATTTCTTGACTTTACGATTGTATTTTGTAATAAAAATGATGAAGAGGTCACCTACCTAGGTGGCCTCTTAATTTTCCCTTTTTAGGTTATTTAATGGTATTTCCAAATCATTTGAATTAACTTTCTTTTTTAGTGTAAACGCTTTTACTCTGCTTAATGCTTGATAATATCTATTTTGGGGATTACAATGATAAATCGAATAGTAAGTATAGATAAAATTCATACTATCGAGTTTAACTTTCAAAAGATGAGAGGGAAGGTAGAAATGGCGAAAATTATAGCGATAAATGCTGGAAGCTCTTCACTAAAATTTCAATTATTTCAAATGCCTGAAGAACGTGTTATAACAAAAGGTCTAATTGAAAGAATTGGATTATCAGATTCAATCTTTACGATAACGGTAGATAATGAGAAACACGAGGAGATTCTTGATATTCCCAATCATGAAGTAGCAGTAAAACTCCTTTTAGATCGTTTAACTAAGCTTCACATCATTCATTCCTTAGATGAAATTGAAGGAGTGGGTCATCGTGTTGTACATGGAGGAGAAACATACAATGATTCTGTTCTTATAACCGATGAAGTCATTCAACAGCTAATTGAACTTTCAGAATTAGCTCCTCTTCATAATCCAGCTAATATTACAGGGATCCAAGCATTCAAATCTGTTTTGCCGAACATTCCATCAGTAGCTGTTTTTGATACGGCATTTCATCAAACAATGCCGGAAAATTCGTTTTTATATAGCTTACCTTATGATTATTATAAAAAATATGGCATACGTAAATATGGTTTCCATGGAACGTCACATAAATATGTTTCCCTTCGTGCGGCAGAAATGCTAGGACGCCCAGTTGAACAATTAAGATTAATATCTTGTCATCTTGGTAATGGTGCTAGTATTGCTGCAATAGAAGGAGGGAAATCGATTGATACATCCATGGGTTTTACTCCATTAGCAGGAGTAGCGATGGGAACGCGTTCTGGGAATATTGATCCAGCTCTCATTCCTTTCATTATGGATAAAACTGGTAAAACAGCTGATGAAGTACTTGAGGTTCTAAATAAAAAATCAGGTATGTTAGGAGTATCTGGTTTATCAAGTGACCTTCGCGATATTGAACAAGAAGCGGCAAAGGGCAATAAACGTGCAGAATTAGCTTTAGAAGTATTTGCGAATCGGATTCATAAATATATCGGTTCCTACTCTGCAAGAATGTCCGGTGTCGATGCAATTATTTTTACTGCAGGAATTGGCGAGAATAGTGAACTTATTCGTGCGCGGGTACTGCATGGATTAGAATTTATGGGTGTATATTGGGATCCTTCTTTAAATAAAATCCGTGGGAAGGAAGCATTTATTAATTACCCTCATTCTCCAGTTAAAGTCATGGTTATACCGACCAATGAAGAGGTTATGATTGCACGCGATGTTGTCAAAATGGCGTCATTATAGGCTTTTCAGTGGATTAATTGGTGAAAAATATTGATTTACAAACCAAGACCTAATTTACAACTTTCTATCATGTAATTATTTACACATGGTAGGAGGTTGTTTTTTATTGGCTGAAAATCCTATTTATCGGAAAAGTAAACGTTATGCAAAAGTTAAAAATAAAACAATTGATGATGTAAGAAACATTGTAATTAAAATTAAACAACTTGAAGGTGTCTCAACAAATACCATACACGGTTACGAAAAAGTGTTTAACGACTTCGATAGGTTCTTTGGTGAGAAGACTGATATAAAAAGTTTAACTCAAGAAGATGCACGAAACTTTATTTATTGGCAGCTAAATGAAAAGGTTCAATTTTTAAATCACAAATATAGAAAAAATAAACCTAAAGGCGTATCAATTAATAGTGCTAACACTTATTTGGATTTTTCAATTTCTATCTTCAATGTATTGGTAAATGAAAAAATAGTAGAAGAGAATATATTTAATGGCATTAAACACATAAAAGATAAAGAAAAAAAGATAGAAACACTAACTCCAGAAGAAATAAAAAAAATAATACGCTCATTGGACAAACGTGTCTATTCAGAATTGAGAGCATACATAATAATCCATGTTTGTCTAGATTCCTTTGGTCGTATTAATGAGATCCTTTCCCTCAAGAAAGAAGACGTTGACTTAGATTCACAAGTAGTTACTTTTTCTAATACTAAATCTGGAAAAGTAAGAATGGTTCCAATATCTAAAAAGACAGTTAAGTTAATTGAAGAAATGATTGAGGAAAATGAAGAATTTGAAAGTGAATATATTTTTCTAACCAATCATGGGAAACCACTTAAACCAGATACATTCCGTAAACATTTTAGAGAAGTAATAAGGCGGTCTGGTATTAATAAGAGGGTACATCCCCATTTATTAAGACATTCAGCATCAGCAATGTTCTTAAAACAAAATGGAAACATTAGAGTGCTACAAAAAATCTTAGGACATTCGGATTTAATCGTAACTTCCCGTTATGCTCATGTATTAGATGATACTATCCGTCAACAGCATGAACTATTCTCACCATTACAATTAATTGAAGATGTCCAAATAAGAAAAACCAGAACAAAAAGAACAAGAAAATAAGCAAATAAAAAAGGTCAGGTGCTACCAACACCTAACCTCTTTCGAACCACTGAAGGCTCACTGAAATTCTCTAATTACAGTCTACCACATTTGCAAAAAAATGCAATAGGTTAGGCTTATTAAAGTGCGCCTTCTACAGAAAATGTAGGAGGATTTTTTATGTCTAAATCAATAACAATCGTAGCATCTAATCAAGCTTATTCAAATATGTCCACATTCAACGATATCGAATCGATGAACAAAACTATCCGTACATACAGAGACATCATTAAATCGACTGTGAAGCGTTCTGACGTACGAACTAGACTAATTACACTACTAGAGGTATTAAAGCGTCATAGCTGCAAGCAAATTGGTGTAAGCTACATGTCTAAAAATACTATTGCTGATAAATTAGAACTATCTTATAAAACTGTCCAACGTTTAATGAAAAAATTAGAAGACTTAGGTATGATCCGTCAGGTAGCAATGAAACGTAAGTCAGATATGCTCCAAACAGCTAATATTGTTCAGATCATTCCAACTGAAAGTGATGTGTCCGACAAGACACCTACTAAAAAGTCCGAGAAGTGTCCGACCAATAAGACAACTACTACTACCTTAAAACAAAAGATTAAAAAACAACGTAATACACACGATGATTCTAAACTGTCAGCAGAATTTGTATCATCTAGAGTACCTAAACCATTTGTCAAATACCTAAGCAACTTTTACCATGACGCTCAGACTATCGAGGAGCTTTATAGAGTGTCCCAACAAGTAACTAGATACCTAACGTATTACTCAGAACAGGATAAACTACAAGTTAGCCTAGAAGCCTTTAAACAGGTGATTAGGAATATTAAACTCGGTAAAAAAATTAAAAATTTATTTGGATATTACAATCGAGTGTTACATGGAATATTGGATCAACGTTATTTTGATGAATTGTTTGAGGTATAAAAAAGAGTGCTTGAAATTACAAGCACCCCTGTTTATTCACTTATTCATTTTTGTAAATATATTCAACTTCGAATAAATCACTAATATTAACATCAAGTGTTTTTGCTATGGCAAATATATGTGAGTCAACATGACGATTGTTTTTATCAAAGCGAGAAATTGACCCTTGAGGAACACCTGATAGTTCTGATAATTGAACTTGAGTCATCCCTTTTGCTTTAAGTACATTCATTAAGTTTGGTTTAACTTTTACTTCTAATATCATTTTTTTATTACGCTCCTTTATTATATATATTTATTATACGATATTCGATATTAAAAAGCTTCAAAAAATATTTTTAAAATAAGTATTGACTTCGTATATACGATATCGTATATTAAGTATATACAATATAAAAGGAGGGTTTTGATGGAACAAATAACTATGTACTTTGACTTATCTCATCCAGATGTAGATGACAAAGAAGAAGATGTTAAATATACTATTCCAGCATTAAAAATTGATAAAAAATTTGCTATTTACACAATCGGTAATGTAATTTATTTGGCTCGTAACATTAAGTTGAATGAAAAGGGACACTACACTGAAACAACCAATAGTATTTTAGATGTTTTACCTGAAAAGCATGGAGATACAATGGAATATCTTAGGAAGTTTGTTAATGATTTAAGGAGTCAAACAGTTTGGGAATTTATTACTAGAGATATTTTTGATAACTTACAACCACTTAACATTGATTGGATTTAAAAAAAATCGAAAATGAAAAGGGAGAGGTTTAAATATGGGTGCTACTTTATGGGGAAATCTAGATCTAATAGTTAAAGTAAATAATGGTGAGGTAATTGCAACTGATTGGCTTATCGAAAATGAAGTATTACAAGTTAATGGAAATATCCTAAGCGAACAAGATATTTGGGTAGAGCAGGTTGATAAAAATACTTATCAAGTTAATTCTGTAGTCACCTTTATTCCAAACGCTCAAACTGAAGATGAAGCTTTTGAAGAAGCAATTAACAAATTTAGCAAGATTGACATTGATAAATATTACATAGAGGATACACTGAACAATCTTACTGAAACTACTATTCAAAAAGCTACTATAAACTTCAGTGATTTTGAAAATCCAGAGCTAGAGGTGTTTATGTAATGGGAATAGCAATATTCTGTTTAACATTCTTTATCTTATTTGCAACCCTGCGAATTATTGCTGAAAAATATCTAATCCAAAAATAAATAAAAACGCTGATTTACTTAAAGAATCCGGTTGGTAGCCTTAGACATTTAAGTAAGTCAGCGCATTTTTAGCATAACAATTTGAAAAAATTAAGTCAATCGATATAATAATGCAGGGAAAGAAAAATTAAGTATTGGGTGTGAATTTGTAATGGTAGCAAAAGTAGGAAAGATACTACAAAATATTGTTGAAAGTAAAGGTCTAAAAACTACGCATATAGCTGAAGATATTGGAATTTCACACGGAAATTTCACAAGATTGTTCAATGCTGGAAGACAAATTAGCGCAGATAACGTTCTAAAAATGATCAGAGCAATCGCACCTGAGAAAGAGAAAGAACTAATGTCTATGTATTGCTCCGAAGTTACTATGCCACACAACTTGAAAATTGCATTAGAATATCTTTCAACCAATAGAATCTTGGATGTATTTGAGGAAACGTTAATTCGCAGTGAACAAAATAAAAATGATGAACTTAAAGAATTTACAAGCTTATATCGTTTACTGTTTAAATACATCAACTCAAACATTACTGCCCATGAATTATACAAGACAACCAGAGGAATGAATGTTAAATATGAGGACTCTATTGTAATGTTACGATTTTTAGAATTGTACAGCCTGTACGAACAAAAAGAGTATCATTTTCTCCTCATATCATCTGAAAATCTAGAATCTCAAATTGATAGTCTTTTAGATCCCTATTTAAAAGAGTCATACAAAGCTAGATTATGTGAGATGCTTCAGTACATCACATTAAAAGTTCTAAATGATCCAATTAAAGCGAGAACTTACACTGATAAAATTCTAAATGCCAATATTGGTTATAACTTTAATGCATCGTCACTTTATATACATGGAATATCTTATTTATTTGAAGATGTAGAAAAGTGTTTGAAATTTCTTGAAGATTGCAAAGAGATATATTTATTAAATAATAAGAGAAATGATCTTGAGGTTGTTAGTTTATCAATTGAATTTATCAAAGTTCTATGGAATCAACCAGTTGATTCATTTCTGGATACGGAACATAAAGCATACTCCATGATAAAAAATGGACAAACAGAACAGGGACTGTCAATACTAGATGATTTAGATAAAAAGAGTACTCCAGATGCTTTTAGGCTATTCATAAGAGGAGAAGGAACAGATGACCAACAATATTATTTTGAGTCCATGAAGCTATTCCTAAAACGTGGAGATAGATATTTTGCTACCTTACCAAAGGTTAGACTTTTAGCTTTAGGAGTGCCGGAATACATTATTGATGCAGTATTTCATTAGAGGCAAATCCGAATAATTCGTATTTGGATACTGAAAGGAGCTTAATTTGAATAATTCAAGTTTAGCTAAATCACAATCTGAAAGGAGGTGAAAAAATGCGTAAATTAGTAGCTACTTTATTACTTACAGTTGCTTTAATAGTTGGATGTTTTGCTTTTGGTAACACATCTAACGCTTCAGGAATTGGAGATGTTGGAACTGGAGGTAAAGCAGTAATCAAATCATACGAACCGTTAAATGGCGGTATCGGTGACGTAGGAACAGGCGGTAAGTAATACATAACAGGTCTTTACCTCCGTGGTAAAGACCAAATAAACTAATTAAATTAATAAAACGTGCCGATTTTTCAAAAAATAATAATTGGATTTTTTATGGAAATTTGTAGACAAGCAGTAAAGGATATTGTATATTTAATTTACTTTAAAGATTAACATTGAATCAACGACAAATAAGACTAACAAATAATCTTGTTAATCGTTTTAATAATATTGCACTTGATAGATTGTCTGAGTACTATAAATACTAGAACTAAATTTCGTGCAAGCTCTCTTAAATAGAATCCCGAGTTTCGTTTTTCCTTTTTCGTAACCCTGATTCAAAATTGCTCTTGAGTGCAAATATTGGTTCGATTTTACCATTGTAGTAAATCCGAAAGCTCAGTTTTACCTGATCCTTGAAAATTAAATAGGATAGATATTTTTTTATGGTACAAGTTCCTCACGCATTTATTGTACCAAGGGGAAAAGAGAGTGTCAACAATAATTTTAAAAGTTTTTTAGTCGTAACTGATTACCCAATATCTCAGATTAGTTTGTCTAGTTGACTAGATGAAATGTCAGAAAATTAAACAGAAATAATTTCCCTTTGAAAGGAAATAGAAATGATTTAACTTCTGACAAAATCTTGTCAAATGTTGCGACATCGTAAAATGCAGCCCTATTTTAGGACTGGCTTTAAGGAAATCGTTGTTGTTTTTAGCAATCACAAAGTAATAACTAATTAAATTTATACAAATTATTTTAAGGAGGTGATAACATGCGAAACTCATTACATAAAGCTAAGAAACTATTACAAAAAGCGATGAAAAAGAACAATCGCACAGTTAAAGATGTACTCAATAATCTAAATGATGAATTGGATTACTTGGATATAAATGGAATAAAGTTTTATTTTGAACCATCTTTAATTATTACTAAAGATATCTTAAATGAAATGCACCTGAGAGCACTAGATGGTAGACAAAAATCATATCAAGTCTATATTGATAAATCTGCCGGACTAATAATTTATTAAAAGACAGTTTCATGATGAAACTTACTTTAAAAGAAACCTCGGTGTTTCGGTTAGATGTCAAACCCAACTATCAATGAGTAAGTAATACCAAATTAAATTTATAAAACCATTTTAAGGAGGTGAAGAGGATGAATAATAAGCCATATTTCTTTTGTTACAACAAACAGCTTTCAGATTTCTTGAAGTCAAGAAAAATTAAATTTATTACAGTAGCAATTGATCCGAACACACGTAAATGGTTCAGTTTATACGAAGTAACTCCATTATTACAAAAAGCTTTAGACGAATATAAGGAATCAACTAGTAGCATTTCGAGATTAAATATAGAAAATAATATCACTAGTAGCATTTAGAGCATAAATATAAGCTCGTCATTCAATTTGAAATTCTGTTTATAAGCTCCAAATGCTAGCACCCTAGTAGCATAAAAAGCATAAATATAAGCTCCAAATGCTACAGAATACAGATAATACATAATTACAGATAAAACATACTTACAGATAAGAAGAAGGTGAGTGAGTTTCTAGTCATTCTTCTTCAATTATAAATTCATAAAATCAATTATAAATTAGGAGTGGTTAAATGTTATTGAAAAATTATACGGATGATAAATTTATTCGTGCTTACAATTCATTTGCTAATAAGGATAGTCAATTTTATTTAAACGAAGAAGAATTTTACATGTACTCCATCTTATTTACTAATCAAATGATGGATGGTTCAATCCGAACCAACGTTGATATCATTAATCAAATCTTATATCCAATTAAATTTATAAAAGATGATACGAAAAATAAAACAAAGATTAGAAACTTGATATCCTCATTGATTAATAAAAAGGTATTAATAGTTGAAAATGACATCAAGTTAACAAAAAACTATTCTCTGATTGAATTAACAATCAATGACATTGAGTTATCTAATGATGGCATTGATGATGATAAGAAAATAAATAATGGCTATAAAAATTTTGCTAAGATTCCTTTCTCAAAGTTCTTAGAGTTTAAATCGACCAGGGATTATTACATTTATTTTCTGGTGGCAAAATGGGGAAAAGGTTTTAAATGTTCTCATTCTAATTGGGCTGAGTTATTGGGACTTAAACACCGAGAGTCTGCAATAAGAATAATTGAAGATGTAGTGAATCGTAACATTATCTATAAGAACATTGGCGATTATAATACACAGGATAATCAAGATGTTAATGTATATAGCATCTCTCCATTCAATGAATCAGAAAAAACTAAACAAACGAAAAAGGTTGAACAACAACAAGCTAATGACAAAATACGTGAAGAGTTAAATGCAAGTTTTCAGTCTGATGAATATGTGAAGGATCTCAATGATGTTATAGAAATATTTCAAACTTACAAAGATGAATATGGGAATAACATCTTTCCAGATGATTGTGATTATGCTTTTTATTTGGAAGTTAAGGATAACATTAAAGATAGAAAACCGACTCCATTAGAAAAGAAATTTATCCAAATTGCTGATAAAAGAATGGGCTATCTAAAGAATAATTCACAGTTCCAAAAGGAATATGAGAATGGTGAAAGATTATTTAAGGAACAGCAAAAGGAAAAACTTAGTAATCAATTGAGTAATGCAATTAATGCTATCAGATTAAAGACTGGCGATATTGTTGAAGTCAATAAGGATAATATTGATCAATTTGAACTAGATAAGGTTAAATCCATGTTCTATTCAAATGGGGGTCATCTACAAAGCGAAAAGGAATTTGTAAACTTCCAATATACCAATTTAAAAACAAATGAAATTGATGATAATCCAGAAATAGTTAAAGCAGCTTGGGAATCCTATCAGATGCTTGTAAAAGAGGATGTCACTATTAATGTGGGAATCCTCAATGGAAGACTGGTCAAAATGATTGATAAAAAGTGTGGAATTGTTGATCCATTTTCGTATGAAGCTAATATACCATCGCCAGAAATGAGCCAAGAAATTATGATCGACATGTTTAATGAAATAAATGAAATAGATAATGATCAATCAAAGAAGAGCAGTCCAATTAAGTATTTTGAAGATGTAGATATAGTATTTTGATTTCTTTATACATAATTAGTAAGTTTTTTATTTATAAAATAATTAAATATAAAATCAGAATGGGAGAAATGTTAAATGACAAATTTATCAAAACAAGTATATATTTATTCATTATCAACTGATGTATTTATGACAGAGGAAGAAAGAAAAATTAAGTTACTAAAAGATAGATTACATGACATGAAAAGATTATCCAAGCAAGAGGATGAAATTAAAGCTAAATTAAACAATTTACACATCGAACTATCTGAGACTGATAAAGAAAAAACGAAGGAATATATTAAGTCCCAAATATCATCTAAACAACGACAATTGGATTATTATAATTGGTTGTCTAAGGAGGTATTTAAGGATGCAAAAGTTTCTAAAGCTGGTCTAAAGCGTGATTTACAAAGTAAGATCATCGAAACGAATGAAAGTATCAATAAAGATAAGAGTGCACGTTCATTAAATCCATTGATGTTGAATCCTAGCCAAACAATAGCATTATTTGATAGCACATTGACACGAAAATTAAAAATGGAGATTGACAAACTGTCTGAGAAATTAATAGTTGTGGAGATTTTTAATTATGAAATATTCGAGAATTTACTAAAGAATGGATTTACCTTTAAGAATAAACAACGTTATATTTATTGGTCATCATCGAGTGGTCAAATTAGACAGAAAAAGGCATTTTTTATCCTAGAAGAAGCCTGGGATGCTGAATTAGGCGGAATTGAAAATTCTATTACAGCAGGATTGAGTATTAAGGATATCAATAATAATGAAGGAATGAGCGTTAATAAATTCCTTAGTTACAAAGCATTAGCATCAAGCGCAAGTGACAAATGGATTGGATTTGAAAAATTAATTGATAAAAGCATTGTTGTAGACGATGTTAAAGTTGAATTAAAGAATAGAACTATTGATTATATTAGTAGAGATTCTTTTGAAATAGAAAGAACTAATAAAAGACCAGTTGAATTAGAAATCACTGATGGGGCAGGAATGATGTTACCCTCTGTGAGTGAAGAATTGTTTGGCGAAGGTGTGTATAAAAATATACAATTTAGAGCCCCTTGGATGAAAGGGTGTTTATCTCCTGTTCCATTTACAGATTTTGACGATAATCTCACAGTCACTGATATCTATGGGAAAGAGTGGGATATAAAGGAATCAGGCATCAAAATAATATTCTTTAAGAGCCAGTTTAAGATGTGGAAGCATTTCATTGATAAGGAGAACTATAAAGAAAGTTGGAAGGTTTATCAAAAGGCATTTAAGGATTATGACTGTGAAGCAGCTTACATGAATGCCGAGGAAGATTCAATCCCAAATGCTAAGACTAATTATCAATATTTGCAATCGTTGGTTGATGTAGATAATAAAGATTTGATGGAACTGGCGCAAATGACTAATAATGATATTCATTTGATGGGATCAGATGCAGATGTTATGGCTCGTGTTTTAGGTGTAGATGATGAAAACAAGAAACAGAATGAATTTCAGCAGGCTATCAATCTATATCCTGCACTATTGAATGATAAGAATAGTAGAAGAGCAATTAAGAAACGTAAGGAGAAAATTTTAAAAGAAGCAAGAGCAGGAAAATTGAGTATCGAAGGAAAATACACTTACATTTTGCCAGATTGGTACGCAGTCATGGAGAGGATATTTAAAGGGGTTAAAAATCCTACAGGTTTACTAAAGGATGGTCAGGTTTACTGTAATTTATATAACCAAGGGACTGTTGATATAATGAGGGCTCCGGCTTTAAGCTTTGAACATGTTCTAAGGGAAAATATCAGGTCGGAACAAATAAAAAAATGGTTTATTACAAAAGCAGTACATTTTAGTGCGCTAGATATTTCAGTACCAAAAACCCTTCAAGCTGACTTTGATGGGGATAAAGTTTTAATTGCATCGCCAACAAATGAAACATTAATTAAAGTGGTTAAGGATAATATGGAAAAATTGGATGTTGTACAATTAGAGTATGAAATGGGTGTCTCTGAACCTAAATTGATTAATCCAAAGAATATCTTCGAGAGTTTGAAAGTTGCGTTCAAGGCAAATATCGGTATAATTTCAAATACATTGTCAAAACTCTACAACAAAGCTGACTTTGATCCAAAGGTTGATTATGATTTAATCAAAAAACTTTGTGCATATAATAACCACGTTATTGATATGGCAAAAACATTAGATGTGGTGGAATTACCACCAAATGTTAAGAAAAAATGGAATGAATACAATGAAGTAAAATTACCATTCTTCTTTAAATATTCCAAGGATAAATCCGATTCACAGATTATGGAGGATAATAACAGTACAGTAAATCGACTTAAAGAAATAATCACTGATAAACGAATTTACTTTAAAAATGTTGTTGGTGAATTTGATTATAAGAAATTAATGTGGACTCCAAATATCAAGGATGATGCGTTTGTAATTAATGAAGAAACTGATAAAAAGATAATCAAAGTATATACTGAACTTGACCAAAATAAAAGACACTATATGTCTGCAGATGAAGATGATTTGGATGGCAAGAAACAGTATGTATACATTGTCATTCGTGAGAAATTATTGGATATATATCCCAATGCTCATAAGGTTGCAGATGTTTTAGTAAGGTATTTATTTAACGAAAAGGACAGTGAACATAAGACAACACTGTTTGAGTCATTTGGAAAAGAAGTAGTAAAAAGTATCAAGAAAAATGTGCATGGGAAAGTGGATTGTCTTGGTTGTGGTGAAGTGATTGACCAGCCAAAGCAACGACAAGTCAGATGTGATGATTGTCAAAAGGAATACAGAAAACGACAAGATGCAGCACGTAAGCGTAAACTAAGACAACGTCTTAAAGATATGTCCGCATGAGTTTTTGAGAATGAAATACAGAGAGCCTACTAACCTAGTAATATCAAGGTCTGTAGGCTTTATATTAAAATTAAGTTAATGGTGTATTAGGGAAGGATAATGCCAAGTCAGTATACACATTAATCGGCAGTGTAGTTTTCCTTTCTTCCTATTTATGCATTTAATAAACTCTCCTATATTAATTTAATTAGTTTATGTAACACAGGTGACTAGGGAATATCTAGTCATCTTACTTTTATTTTTTATCGTTTTTCAAACCATAAATGGAGATCAATTATACTTTTAGTATAATCTTGAGTTCATTATAAACCAATAATAAAGTGGATTGCAAGTATTTATTTAAGAATTTTTGAATTTCTAATCAACATCTATTTAAATATAAGACTGATCTCCCACAGCTTTTAAATAGGTGTTGATTAAAGATTCAAATAAAATACTCCCAAAAGAGTAGGTTAATCCTATTCTAGCCATAATGCAACACGCAGGAGGTTAGGGAATAGGGGCTTTAGCCTCCTGTTTTGGGTGTATTTGCCAACCCCTAAAATATTAATGGAAAAGGATGTGTTGTTTTTATGGCAAAAGTAGTTGATTTATTTACAGAAGATGGAGTTGTATATGCAACTAGCAGACAGGTTGCAAAGGATTTTGGTAAGAAGCATAGTGAAGTGCTTTATGCGATCGAGGGAAGAAAGGATTCAAAAGGGAATATCAAGAATCATGGTTTATTAAATGAAATAGGTGGGATTTCCCAAGTATCTAATTACTTCGTTAAATCAACGTATAAGGACAGTATGAATAGGACTAAATCAGAATATAAACTCACAAAAGATGGATTTACCTTACTTGCTATGGGATTCACAGGAGCAAATGCGTTACAGTTTAAAGTTGACTACATTTATAAATTTAATCAAATGGAAGCACAACTTAAAGAGATTGATATAGTAATGAATAGTGTTGGTGAGTTAACTGAGGAAGAATATGCGAAGGTTAAATTTTCTACTGCCCAAAGGGTAAGGAAAACATTCTTAAATAGTCTGGATATTTTTAAGGATTATGAGAGATTCATTAATTATAGTAGAAAGTCGCTTACAACTGATAAACGTGAAACTAGACTGAATCAAATAATTGATGCCTTGAAAGTTAGGGAGGATGAGTTATACCGAACTAAACAAAAAGGTTATCGTGCGGAAAGAGAGAACATAATTGAATTAACAGAAGTGATATTGAGAGATATTACGGAGTTAAATAAAAGATCTTACGGACAAAAAGTAAGATATGCGAAGATTGGATAATACTGGATGTTGCTAAGAGCGTTTCTGAGGAAATTAGAAATACATAGGTTGTACAAAGATTAATTAATTATATTACATAATACATAAATTTTGGGATTCGGTAATGTGCCGAGTCCTTTATATTTCTTTTAACTAAAATTATTTAAATTTATCCATAATCTAATTATATAGGTGGATATAGCAAATGTAAAGCATTATTTTATAAAAAAATTACAATGGGGGAAATTTTATAATGACGGACAAATTTAGAGAAGATACTATTTTAGTTGATGATGTGGAACTTTATCCGGTTCCTAATTGCCCAGGTTTTTACGTTGATTTTGAGAAAGGGAAAGTATTTAATACTTTTACTGAGTCGTGGTTAGGATTGGGTAGTAAGGGTTCAAAGCGGACAGGATATGTTTACATAAGTTTGAAAGATAAAGATGGAAATATTGTTACTGTGTCTGAACATTGGGTGGTCTACAGTGCCTATACGGGAATCTCAAAGGAAATTTACATTAAAAACGGTCTAACATTGCATCATATTAATGGTGTGAAAAATGATAATAGTATTTTTAATTTAATGCCAATTAGACATAAAGATCAATATAAAGACAGTGAAACCAAGAAACGATTGAAAAATAGAAGTACACGAAAACTTTCTAAGTCTGATCGTGAAACTTTAGAATCAGCATGGTTAGATTTAGATAATCCAAAAAGATCAGAATTTGTTAATGAGTGGTCGGAAAACTTAGATATACACTGGAGAGCAATTGATAATTTTGTTAAAAAGTTGATTGAAAATGGAAAATAATAACGAATACATAATGAGTACTCCATCTAAACGTGTTAAATATACAGTTGATTTAAATGGAATAGTAACAGTGATACATAGTCCTTATGAACAGAGGATATTGGATAAATTTATTAAGAATTAATACATAATAATAGAAGTTAATAGTTTTGTATACATAATATTAAATTATAAAAAACTCTTAAGTGAGCAAATATCATACTTAATACAAACCACAATTTTGTGGAGAGAAATATCACTTCAGTTTTTAATCCAGTTACTATCAAGTTTGCATCCAAACTATCTAGGATAAAACAAACAAGTGCAGAGGATTCCAAACAATCATCCAATCTCAAAGATGAATCTGCACACAAATAATGTCGGAGTGGAGACTAAAAACCCACATCCATTGGTCAGGATGAAGACCTAAAACACATGGTTCATTCTTAATTGAATCGAATAGTATTTGGATACAGTCATTTAAGGTGTGGGGGAAATTATTTCTGTCACCACGCCGATGGAGAAAGTATGGGTGGATAGGGTAGCTATCGCATAAGACCAGCCACAATACATCCTGAATTAGAAGACCTTTTACAATAATATGTGGGGAGTATTAACTAACTATCGGCTAGGATAAGATCGAAAATGCTGACAAACCCATTCGAGTTGACCAAATCGAAATCTAGTATATGCACGAATAAAAACTGGTTTGTTGATCATAAAGCATCACCTCCGTGTCAAGTAACTATTCTAGGAGGATGTCTAATGACTAAAAGAAAGGGGAACAAAAAGATGAATGCAACTGCAAGTAAAGTTTACAATCTTTTTGATTTCAATTCTAACAAAAAGAGAAAAAACAATAGAAAGAAACTGTCAAGTCTATCACCTAAAGATATGCGGGAATCAATGGAATTCAGAAGAAAAAAGCAAACTTCAACCTATGACTGATAGGGTATATTACTATAAGAAAAATCCGATACCATTTTCTGAAGATGAAGTTGCTACAGGTGAATCAAAGTCTAATTTGCTTAAAATTAAAATATGGGAGGAATAGTTAATGAATAATAATAACAAACTTATTACAATTGAATTAGACAATCAAGAAAGTGTACCTAAAGTATTTTATAAAGGTGAAGAAATCACAGGTGGAAAAGTAAAAGTACAATTTAATTGGGAAACAGATGAATGTGAAAAGAAACCTGTTAACTTTTACATTGAGCATGCTGAAACGGATGGAGACAATATTCCTGTTATTAGAACGATATCTAGTAATAAAGAATATATGAATCGAGAAGAATTTAATAAAGCAGTGAAGAAATTAAATGAATCACAGGATAGAATAGCTAAGCGATTAGACAATATATTGAAACGATTTGAGAAACATGAGAGTGGTGATGGCAATGAACTTAGTGACTAAGCTAATCACATCTGTTATTGTTGCTGCTTTGTTTGTTGGAGGTCTGTTTGCTATTGGATTTGTAGTAAGTGCAATCATACACTTTAGTACTCCTCTTTATTTCTCACTATTGTTTGGATTATTGGTTGCATTGACTTATAACTCAATAGATGATTCTGAAGGAAAGAAGAGTAATGGCTAAGCCTTGGGCTAAGTCTTTCTACAATAGTAAGCAATGGAAAGAATGTAGAAAAGGATATATAGCTAGTGTTTCAGGATTGTGTGAAAGGTGTGATGATCCGGGATATATTCTCCATCATAAGACTTACTTAACACCTAAGAATATTAATGATCCCAGTATTACATTATCATGGTCGAACCTCGAATATCTATGTAAGGACTGTCATAACAAGGAGCATTTTGAAAAGTATTCACCATTAAGAAAAGATGTAATGTTTGATGAAGAAGGGAATCTTGTAAGGAGAGATAAAGAATGAAACAGGTTGACATGAATGGGTATGAGGTTGAATTAGCTTTACTAACTAAAGAGGTTATTGAAGAATTAGCTCCATCGTTGCTAGCTGATGAAGCTAAGATAAATGATTGTCTGGAAAGGTATAAATACTATAACAAATTACTAAATGATCTTCATGTGTTTAGTGAAGAGTATGTAAAGAAACAAGGATGGATATTCCCCCCATTAGATTAAATTGTCAGACAACTTAGGATACCGATGGAAGGAGTTTAATTTTTCTGCGTGTTAAATCCACAGTACCCCCTACCCATAATTTAACAGAAAGAGGTGATATTAGTGGCAACTTTGGATGATTTAGAAAAAGATGAACGCATTAAAAAAGAAGAAAAGAAACTTAAGAAACTTTATAAAAACATAGATAAAGATACAAAGTCATTAATTGATGGATTAATCCAAAGGGCTGCTTATATGCGGATAACTCTAGAGGATTATGAAAAAGACATTGACCAAGGTGGTTATGTTGAACTTTTCTCTCAATCTGAAAAGACTGAACCATACGAAAGAGAACGTCCAGTAGTTAGATTGTATAATACGATGAATAAGAACTACCAAAGTATAATCAGACAGTTAAGCGACTTATTACCAAAGGATGGTAACAACAATAAAGATAAAAAAGATCCATTAATGGAGTTTATTAATAAGTGACACTTCCACTCTATGAATATGGTAATGCAGTATTGAAAGGTGATATAGTCGCTAGTCATCGAATCAAACAAGTTTACAAAATGCTACTTGACTTATTAGAAACATCAAATAGTGATTGGAAGTTTAATGAAAAACGAGCAAATAAACCAATTGAATTTATTGAAACTTTTTGTAAGCAATCTCAAGGAAAAATGGGTACTCCTATAGAATTGATGTTGTTTCAAAAAGCAAAATTTCAGGCTGTTTTTGGATTTGTACATAAAGATGAAGGAGTTAGAAAATATACTGAAGTATTAGATATACGTGGAAGGAAAAACGGAAAGACAACTGAGTTATCAGCAACAGCTATTTATGGTCTAGTTGCTGATGGAGAAGGATCTCCTGAAAACTATTTCATTGCAACTGCGTTGGATCAAGCAAAGAAGGGGTTTAACGAAAGTTGGAACATGATTAAACAAAGTCCTTATTTAAGGAAACATATTAAAAAGAGGCAGTCAGACTTGTATTTTCCTTATAACATGGGATTCATTAAAGCTTTAGCAAGTAATTCTAATTCGTTGGATGGACTCAACGGATTTTTTATTACAATTGATGAACTTGCGGCGATAAAGAATCGTGATATCTATGATTTGATGAAGCAATCAATGTCCAGTAGGACACAACCACTTTTACATACGATATCAACAAATGGATTTGTAAGGGAAGGAATTTTTGATAGTCAGTTCCAATATGCTTGTGACATTTTAGATGGAAAATCAAAGAATGAAAGGTTTCTTCCACTCTTATACACTCTTGATGATCGAGATGAATGGGACAAAGAAGAATGTTGGATTAAAGCTAATCCCGGTTTAGGAGTAATTAAGTCAATTGATACTTTAAGGGAAAACGTTCAGAAAGCAAAAGATGATCCTGCATTTAAACCTACTGTAATGGTAAAAGATTTTAACATGAAAGAAAACTCAGCATCTGCATGGCTTACATGGAATGAAATTGAAAATGAAACTAGATTTGATTTTAAGAAAATGGGATTTCGTTATGCGATTGGTGGATTTGATGCAGCGGATTCAGTCGATTTAAACTCAGCTAAAGCATTATGTATGAGACCCAATGATTCTAACATCTATATAAAATCAATGTATTGGATGCCTGAAGAGGTCTTAAATCAAATGACACAAGATGGTAACAGGAGGGAGCGTGATAACGTTCCTTATTTGTTGTGGGAAAGACAAGGATTATTACGTACACATCCGGGTAACAAAGTAGATAAAAAAGTCTTTTTAGATTGGTTTAAAGAATTAAGAGATGAAGAGGATTTGTATGTTTTATACATTGGTTACGATCCTTGGCATATTGATGATAGTTTACTTCGGGAATTTAAGAGTGAGTTTGGAAATGAAAGTATGATTCCAATTCGTCAAGGCGTAGCAACAATGAGTCAACCATTAAAGGAATTAAAAGCTGATTTATCATCAAATATTATTGTACATAATGGTAACCCAATTGATATGTGGTGTTTATCTAATGCTGAAATTAAAGCTGATATTAACGGTAACATACAATTAGTAAAAGGAATAGATAACCGTAAAAGGATTGATGGTGTCGTTTCTTTAGCATGTGGATATATTGTCTTAAAAGATAAATGGGATAACTATATCAATCTGATATAGAAAGGGGGTGTGAAATTGGGATTATTTGATAAGTTATTTACTAAACAAGCACAAGAAAAAAGGTTAGTTGGAGAGTACTTTGAAACTTTAACTGCTTATTCTCCTGTTTTCACTACTTATGAAGGTGGATTGTATGAAATGGAATTGACAAGAGCAGCAATCCACAGTTTTGCAAGTTCTTGTAGTAAATTGACTCCTGAAATTCAAGGAAAGGCATATAAAAACTTAGAAAAAACATTACAGTTTAGACCCAATCCTTGGATGGATACTTCTAAATTTATTTATAGACTTGCTACGATATTAAGTGTTAATACGACTGCTTTTATTATTCCTTTGTATGGAAAAGACTATGAAACAATTGTCGGTTATTATCCTTTATTACCTCAGCGTACTGAAATGATAGATGTTAATGGTGAGCCATGGTTAAGGTATAGTTTCTCAAATGGTAAAAGAGCTTCAATTGAGTTAAGTAGAGTGGGAGTTTTAACAAATTATCAATATAAAGATGATTTCTTTGGTGATGGAAATAGTTCTTTAATGCCTACATTGAAATTATTAGATACTCAAAGACAAGGGATAGAAGAAGGAATAAAACAGTCTGCTGTGCTAAGGTTCATGGCAAAACTAGGACAAACATTAAGACCAGAGGACATCACAAAAGAAAGGGAGCGTTTCTCACAAGACAATCTGAGTTCAGATAATAAATCAGGAGTATTGATGTTTGACCAAAAATATTCTGAGGTAAAGCAAATTGACAGCAAGCCTTTTATTATTGATGCAGAGCAAATGAAATTGATTCATACCAATGTGTATAACTATTTTGGTGTAAACGAGTCTATCCTTCAAAACAGCTATACTGAGGATCAATGGAATGCATGGTATGAGGGGAAAATTGAACCTTTTGCATTGCAACTTAGTTTAGTTATGTCTAACATGACCTTTACTTCAAATGAATTATCATTTGGAAATAGTATTATTTTCACTGCTAACAGGCTTCAGTATGCTTCTAATAATACTAAATTGCAGGTATCTACTCAATTATTTGATAGAGGTATTCTTACAACAAACCAAGTTATGGACATTTGGAATATGGCACATGTTGAAGATGGTGATAAACGGTTTATTAGAAGAGAATATACAGAGGTTAATAAACTTGACTACGACAAAGGAGGTGAGAATATTGCCGATAGTAAAGAACAGGGAATATCGGAATCTACAAATCCTGCAACCACAGACACAGGAGAAGAGAATTGATACAGATTACTATGTTGAGGGGTACGCAACAACATTTAATAAGCCTTATGAAATGTATGAAATCGATGGTATCAAATATTATGAAATGATTGATAGACATGCATTAGATGGTGCTGATATGTCCGATGTAATTTTACAGTATGATCATCAAGGAAAAGTATTAGCACGAAAATCAAACAATACTTTGATTGTAGAGACCGATGATAACGGTCTTTTTGTTTGCGCAGATTTAAGTAAATCTAGTGCTAGTAAAGAATTATATGAGGAAATAGATAATGGTTTAACTACTCGTATGTCTTGGGCATTTACTGTGCTTGATGAAGACTATGACAGAGAAACAAGGACTAGAATCATTAAAAAAGTTAAAAAAGTTTATGATGTGTCAGCCGTAAGCATACCAGCAAACGATGATACTGAAATATCAGCTCGTTCATTTTTCAACGGAGTGATTGAAAAAGAAAAGCAGGAGTTGCTAGAGCGTAAAAGAAAAACACTAAAATTAAAACTATTATTGGAGGATTAAAAAAATGAGATTAGAAGAAATTAATAAACGATTATCAGATATTAAATTGGAGATTGAAAAAGATGGTGCAGATTTAGATGCGCTTGAAAATGAGATTACAAGTTTAAAAGAGGAAAGAAAAGGAATTATGGACAAGGCAGAAAAAAGAAAAGCACTAATTGATGGGGTGACAAATATGGAAAATGTTGAAGTAATTAAAGATTTCAAACCTGAAGTGGAGGAAAGAAAAGTGAATGAAAAAGAAGTTCGTGGAAAGAACTTATTAGAACAAAGAGCTGTGACAGTATCAAGTGGTGATTTAGTATTACCTAAACACACTGCTAATGATATCAATGGTACATTTAATCAAGTGTCTTCTTTAATTGATCGTGTAAAAGTTGTTCCTTTAAATGGTGGCGAGAGCTATGAAAGAGCTTATGAGAAAGGTCATGGTGAAGGGGATTATACTGCTGAAGGTGCAGATTACAATGAAACTGATGTTCAGTTTGGATATGCTACTATTAATAAAACAAAAATTACTGCGTACAGTGAAGAATCTGAAGAAGTGAAGAAACTTCCTGCTGCAAACTATGATTCTGTTATTGTAGGTGGAGTAAATAAATCACTACGTAAGAAAATTACTAAAGAAATTCTTGTAGGTGATGGTGACGCAGGTCATTTAATTGGTATCTTCTCAGACAAAGCAACTGCAATTGATCCTACTAAAGATTTAGCTATTTCAGCAATTGATGCTGACACGTTAGACAATATTATCTTCTCATTTGGCGGTGATGAAGATGTGGAAGATGCAGCAGTATTGATTTTAAACAAAACAGATTTAAAAGCATTTGCTATGTTACGTGATGCAGATGGTAAGAAACAGTATGAAGTAAAATCCAACGGAAACACAGGAACAATTGATGGTGTGCCTTACATAATTAATAGTGCATGTAAATCACTTGCTACTGCTAATGATGGTGATTATGTAATGGCTTACGGACCATTATCAAATTATGAATTGGCAACTTTCTCACCTACTGAAATTCAACGTTCTACTGACTTTAAATTTAAACAAGGTATGGTTGCTCACCGTGGTTCTGTATTTATTGGCGGTAACGTAGCTGCACATAATGGATTCTTACGTGTGAAGAAAGCTCCAACAGTATAACAGGAGTTGATTTAAATGAAACATCGAGTGGTACAAGCCTTTCGAGATAAAAATACAAAAATACACTATGCAATTGGTGACTTTTTTGAATCTGATGATTTCGAAAGAGTCATTTTTCTTTTAAATAATAATTTTTTAGAAAAAAAGAAAATTACTATCAATTATGATTCAGAATCATCTTCAAATGAAAAGTTAGAACCTAAACACTTAGGTGGTGGCTATTTTGAATTACCTAATGGTGAAAAAGTAAAAGGTAAGAAAAATGCACTCAATCGGTTAGCTGAAATTGAGGTGGAGTAAATGATACTTGAAGATGTTAAGACTGCATTACGAATTTCACATGATTCATTAGATGATGAAATACTAGATTTAATAGAGGAAGCCCGACACGATCTAATGTTGTCGGGTGTTTCTTCTGAAAAGGCAAAAAATGATGAAGACTCTCTAATTAAACGTGCAATAAAAACATACTGTAAAGCGGAATTCTCTTCTGATATTAAGGATGCTGAAAGATTTCATTTGTCGTATAAATTGTTAAAAATTCATCTTGCATTAGCAGGTGACTACAATGCGTAACGATATTCTTTTCTTCCCAATCATTACGTCTACTGAAGATGAATTAGGACAAATTGAAGAGATAGAGGAATATAGTAGAAAAGCATTTTGTGAAAGAAGAAGTATTCCTCAAAATGAATTCTTCCAAGCAGGACTTAGTGGAATTAAAGCTAGTCAGATTCTCATTGTAGACATTTTAGATTACCAAGATGAAGTTAAAGTTAAATATAGAAATAAGATTTATAGAATCTATCGAACTTATGAAAAATCAGATGAAGAGATTGAACTTTACTGTGAGGTGAGAGCTGATGGCTAAAATAAAAGACTTATCAAAAGAAATAACCAAACAACTAGCACTATATTCAAAGGAAATTGAGGAAGAAATGCAGACTGCTAAAAATGATTTGTCTAAGGAAGCAGTCTCTCTACTTAGAGAAAAAAGTCCTAAAAAACATGGTGAATATGCTCAAGGGTGGACTCGTAAAAAAGTAGGTAACGATTATGTGATTTATAACAAAAAGTATCAATTAACTCATCTTTTAGAAAATGGCCATGCGAAAAAAGGTGGAGGAAGAGTACCTGCAAGACCACATATACGTCCAGTGGAGGAACAAATTATTGATGAATATTTAGATCGAACAGCAAAGGCTATCAAGCAATGAATCTAATTGAATTAAAGGACTTATTAGATACTGTAGGTTATCCAGTGGCTTACTATCAATTTATAGCTACAAATAATAAGCCTGTTCCTGATCCTCCATATATTACTTATTTAGTAGCGTATTCGTCCAATTTTATGGCAGATGGAAAAGTATATAAGAAGATTGATAATGTTCAAGTTGAACTATATACAGTAAAAAAAGACTTAACTGCAGAAGCCAAGCTTGAAGCAGTATTAGATAACAATGAGATTCCATATCAAACTACGGAAACTTTCATTGAATCGGAAGGTTTATTTCAAAAAATTTATGAAGTGAGGTTAATTTAAATGGGAAACAAAGTAAATTTCGGATTAAAAAATGTATACTATGCACCTTTCACTATTACAGACGGTGTAATTACCTATGAAAAACCAATTAGTATTCCGGGTGCGGTTGAGTTATCACTTGAACCACGTGGAGAAATGATTGAATTTTATGCAGATGATATGCTCTATTATTCTGCTAATAATAACCAAGGTTATGATGGTACTCTATCAATTGCTAACATTCCAGAGCAATTTGCTATTGATGCATTAGGAGAAGTTAAAGATGAAACAGATATGGTACTGACTGAGAAATCATCTTCAAAGCCTAAGCCATATGCCTTAATGTTTGAATTTGATGGTGATGTTAAAGCGACTAGACACGTACTTTATAATTGCACTGCGAACCGTCCTACAATTTCATCGAGTACTAAAACTGACTCTGTAGAACCACAACCAAATGAATTAACTTTTGTATCTAGTCCACGTGAAACAGACTATGCAGTCAAAACAAAGACAACTGAAACTACACCACAAGAAGTTTACGATGCATGGTATACAAAAGTGTATGAAAAGATTGCCACTCCCTGATGAACCCCAAAATTTAACAGCTACTGCGATTTCACCAACAAGTATTAAATTGACTTGGGATGCAGTATCTGTTGATGGGGGAATCAAAGAATACCGTATATATTCTGGACTTACTCCTGTATTAATTGCTAAAACAACAGATACAAGTTTTATAGTTAAAGGATTAACACCTGATACTATTCATTATTTTGATGTATCTGCAGTATCAAATTATGGTGGTATTGAGTCAACACATGCTACAACTGATGCAATGACACCAGCAACATAAAAAAATTGAGGTGAGAATATGGAAAAAACAATTACGATAGATGGAAGAGATGTTCGATTTAAATCTACTGCCGCAACTCCACTTAGATATAAGGCACAATTTCACAAGGATTTTTTTACTGAAGTATTGAAATTAGCACAACTTGAAAAGTTGAAAGATATAGAAAAAAAGAAAAATATTAAGATTGAAGACTTTGAAGGATTAGACTTCGAAGTCTTTTATAATATTGCTTGGACAATGGCAAAGACTGCGGATAAGGATATTCCAGACCCTATGTCATGGTTAGATGAATTTGACGAATTCCCAATGATTGAAATTGTTCCTGAATTATTTGGAATGGCAATCGCATCTTTACAATCCAAAAAAAAGCAGATGGAGAGCAAAATGAAAGTGGTGAAATAATAACCACTGAATCATTCCTTGCTCTCTGTTATAAATGTGGTCTTTCAAGAGTGGATTTAGATGATTTAACAATTGGAATGTGTCTTGATTTCATTTATGAGTACATTGATTTTCAGAAACCACAAAAAGAAAAGGTTAGAAAAGCATCTCAACGTGATTTTGATTCATTTTAATCATGTTAAGGTGCTTTTTATTTTGTTTTAAAGTGAGGTGAGATCGTGGCAGGAAGTAGAATTAAAGGTATCACAATAGAAATTGGTGGAGAAACGGTTGGATTACAGAAAGCATTAACAGATGTAAATAAGAAAAGTAATCAACTTACAAGCGAATTAAAAGACGTTGAAAAACTCTTGAAATTCAATCCGGGTAATACCGAATTAGTCGCACAAAAGCAAAAGTTATTAGCTGACCAAGTAGCAAATACGACCGAAAAATTAAATGCTTTAAAAGATACTCAATCTAAAGTAGAAAAGGAATTTGCAGAAGGTAAGATATCTGGAGAACAATATCGTGCTTTTAATCGTGAAATTGTGTCTACTCAAGGTGTACTTGATGGATTAAAAGGTAAATTATCAGGATTACAACAAGAGCAGGATAACATTGCTAAATCTACTCAACAATTGAATACATTCTTTGAAGCTACTGGAACAAGCATAGATCAATTTTCTAATTCTTTAGGTGGTAAACTTACAAATGCTATAAAAAATGGTACTGCATCCTCAAAGCAACTTGAAGAAGCCATAGATAAGATTGGTGTTGAAGCTCTTGGCGCTGATGCTGATTTAGATAAGTTTAAACAAGCTTTATCTAAGGTAGATGATGGAGCATCTTTAAAATCAATAAAAGATGATTTTAGCAAAGTTTCAAATGAAGCCTTGGAAGCAGAAAATAAAGTAAAAAGTTTTGGTTCAGAGTTAAAAGGTGTAGTTGGTGCAATAGCAGTTGGTGGAGGCATAGCTGGAGCAGTTGAGAAAGCGTTTGATACATCTAAGTTAAACACGAAAATAGATATATCATTTAATGTTCCTGAAGAATCTAAACAATCTATTCGTGATGCTGTAAGGAATATTGAAGCTTATGGAGTAGACGGAGAAGAAGCCTTAGAAGGTGTAAGAAGACAATGGGCATTAAATAAAAATGCAAGTGATGAAGCAAATACAGCAATTGTCAAAGGTGCTTCTGTAGTATCCCAAGCATATGCAGGTATTGATTTCATTGAATTGGTTCAAGAAATCAATGAAATATCAGGTGAATTAAAAATATCCAATGACGATGCTCTTGGACTAGTTAATTCATTGTTAAAAGTTGGTTTCCCACCAGAACAATTAGATACCATTGCTGAATATGGTCAACAACTCCAACGTGCAGGTTATAGTGCTGAAGAAGTTCAAGCTATTATGAAAGAAGGAGTAGATACCAAGACTTGGAATATCGATAACCTTTTAGATGGTTTAAAAGAAGGTCGTATCGTTATGGCTGAGTTTGGATCGGGTACTGATAAAGCTACCAGACAAATAATTGATGCAGCAGGATTATCTATCGAGAAGTTTGAAGAATGGGGAGCTGCAATCGCTGAAGGTGGAGACAAAGGTAAAAATGCAATGTATGAAGCCACAAAGGCTCTGGATGGTGTAAAGGACGCAACAGCAAGGAATGAACTTGGTATTAAGATGTTCGGCACAAAGTTTGAGGATCAAGGTGAGAACATAATAAATACCATTTTAGGTGCAAAGGATGCAACTGTAGATCTAAAAGACAATCAAGATCAGTTAAATGAGTCTATAACTAAGATGGATGCTAATCCTGCAGTACAATTACAACTTGCCTTTGCTAACTTAAAGTCAGTTGCAGAACCATTTTTCACAATGGTTGCTGAGTTTATTACTAAAATATTAGAATGGGTAAATGGTAACCTTGAATTAGTGAAAAGTTTTGGTTCGATTGGAGAAGGAATAGCCGCATTAATGCCCCAATTAGCTGAACAGGGTATGAATATCATAACCACATTGATTGATGCTATTACACAAAACCTTCCCATCATACTAGAAACGGGTGTGAAAATCCTCACTAATCTAATAGATGGTATTATCTCTATACTGCCTAACCTGATATCCACCATTCAGGGGTTAATTCCAAAAATTAACAGTATTCTCCAAGAAAATCTTCCGACCATATTAAGTGCAGGGGGTAAAATCCTTAAATCTTTGGTAGATGGAATTGTAAAATTAATACCAAGTTTATTAAAAACTGCATTAAGTTTGATTTCAAATATCGTACAAACAATTATCAAGAACTTACCAAAAATAATTGACTCAGGGGTAAAAATCCTAACATCTCTAATTAGTGGTATTACAAAGGTATTACCTCAACTAATTACTACCGCAGTGAGTCTAATTGTCAAAATAGCAGGTGAGTTAGTCAAAAATTTACCTAAGATTATTGAAGCAGGTGTAAAAATCTTAACTTCATTAATTAAGGGAATAGTCTCAATGGCAGGATCATTAGGTAAATCAATTATTACGGATATTATTCCTAAGATTGTAGATACCTTGAAAAAGGTTGATCTCAAAGAAATAGGAAAGAATGCTATCAAAGGCTTGATCAAAGGAATCGGTAGTATGGCAGGAGCTGTTTGGGACAAAGCAAAATCTATAGCAAACAGTATTGGAGAATCCATAAAGAAAGCTCTGGATATTCATTCTCCATCACGTGTCACCGAGGCATTGGGCGAATATACAGGTTTGGGATTTGCGATAGGCTTAGGTAATACGATTTATACAATTGCTAAACAAGCATCTTTATTGGCAAATGCAGCTATTCCAAATTTAAAAGCATCTTCATTTACCGGAACTTTAAATGGAACAACAGGCAGTAATGTAACAAATAATCAACCTATTAATATTAATCTGAATTATAATGGCTCAGGTAGTATTAATGATGCATATACGATGGTTGAGATTATTCAAAATCAGCTAATGAATAAAACAAATAATAGATTGATAGCTTCGGGGGTGAGAGCTTAGTGAAAATCATTACATCTACTAAGGAAATTGATATTAGTGATTATGGTTTAAAATGTCTTAAATATCACATAACAAGTCCTGAATTAATAAACAATACCGAAACAGTTGATGGGAGGGACGGAGTTGTCTTCTTAGATAATACTTACAGTCCTCGCCCTATTACTGTAGAAATGTTTCTTGAATCAAAGGATTTGATTGATTTATATCTTCTTCAGTCGGATTTAAATAGATTATTTGCAAAGAAAGAGCCTTTTTATGTGATATTTAAAAGGGAATCTACAAAGCGTTGGAAGGTATTGTTGGATAAACCCTTTGAATTAGAAAAGATAGGACTTTACAATGGAAGCTTTAATCTAGAGTTGATTTCCTTCTTACCCTTTGCTGAATCAATAGGTAAAACACTAGATCCCTATACAATGACTTCAAATTTATGGGCTGTAGGAATGGGATTAATAGCAGAAGATGTTGAGTATATACATAATACAGGTACATTTCGAATTTATAATGCTGGTGATGTTCCAATTGATCCACGTACAGTTCCATTGAATATAAAGTTCGTTGGTGCTTCCAATAATCTTACTATTACAAATCTCACAACAGGTGACGAGTGGAAATACAATGGAACTAGTAATGTTGGTGATGTAATTGAAATAAATGGAATACGACCATTTAAAAATGGTACAAGTATATTAAAATCAACAAATAAAAAATTAATTTCCATTGATTCAGGATGGAATGACTTTATGATAACGGGAGTAACTGGTTTCTTTGAAATTAGTTTTGACTTCCGTTTTTATTATTTATAGGAGGTGTTTTAATGCCAAAATTTCCTTATACACCATTAGAAAAAGATCTTGATGGAAGATTCAGAAATCAATACAATCAGAATTTAAAAGACATTGAATCAGATATCAAAGAATTAAATGGTGGACAACTAGAAGCAGTAGAAGCTGCACATGAAGCACAGGCTCAAGCTGGTTATGCTCAAGACGCAGGGGATTACGCTAATGAAAGAGGTCTGTATGCGTCTGAACAAGGTGACTACGCTAAGGCACAGGCTGACAAAGTGAAACAATCAGTTGAAAACTTAGGAGATTTAGAACAACGAGTTGAAGTTGAACTAAAAAACTCACAGACTCAATCAACCTATGCAAAGGAACAAGCTGATAGATTAAAAGAAACTAATGATCACTTTAAAAGCGTTGGAGAATATGATCCTTTAGTCACTTATTATCCTTACAACATAGTGGAATATAATGGTTCCTCATATATCTGTATAACAGTATCAACAGGTAACTTACCAACAGATACAACCTACTTCAATCTCTTTGCATCTAAAGGAGAGAAAGGAGACAGGGGAGATACTGGAGAACGTGGTCTACAAGGTATCCAAGGTGAACAGGGATTAAAAGGTGAAAAAGGTGATCCCGGAACAAGTTTCATTTGGAGGGGTGAATATAGTCCAACTAAAACTTATATTGTCAATGATACCGTTGGATACAATGGATCATCATATGTTTGTATCAAAAATACATCCATTGGTATTCTCCCTACTGACACTACTTACTTCAATCTTTTAAGCCAGCGCGGAATAGATGGATCGGGTTCAATCGTTACAATCAATGGTAAATCACCCGACTTAAACGGGAATGTACAAATAGATGCTAATGAAATTGGAGCAATATTATCAAGTGAAAAGGGAGTAGCTGGAGGTGTTGCAAAATTAAATGAAAATGGGCAAGTAGTGGATGCTGATAATAATCCAGTAAGTGGTGCAGTTGAATCTGTAAACGGACAGACAGGCAAAGTAAATTTAGATATTCCCACTAAAACAAGTGATTTAACAAATGATAGCGACTATGAAACTACTACGGGTTCCCAAGAAAAAGCTGATAATGCAGAGCAAAATGCTAAAGATTATATAGACCAAGTAGTAGCTACAATTCCAAAAAGAACTCACTATCCCTACTTACTTAAAGCAACTACAGATAATCAAACAGAATTCACTATTCCCCTTTCAACATTTGATAAGACAAAAGACTCCTTGCAAGTTGTACAAAATACAATATTTCTAAATGAATTAGAACATTATTCAGTTACGGGAACAACTATTACTTTAAATAATGGTGTAATTACTGGAACATCTTTATTCATTTCAATTGTTGAGAACATGTATGCATGATTTAAGGCGGTGATTGAGAAATAACTATTTAAGAGTAAGAAATACATAAATTTATTATATGATAAAAATTACCTTTTATTAGAAAGAGAGGTTAAGATATGACTAAAATTACACATCAAGAGTTGGATGATAGTTTGTCTAATGAGATAAAGAATAATGGCGATTACAATTCTTTGAAAAATAAACCCGTGATTCCTAGTAAGACTAGTCAATTAGATAATGACAGTGAATTTGATACTGTGCAAAATAGAAATTCTATAACAGGTGAACTTAATAATTTAGCTACGCAAGATAAAACAAATCTTGTAAATGCAATTAATGAAGTATTAGAAAATGCAGGTTCTTCATCTAAAATTTATGGTGTGAGAATTGATAAAACTAACTCTAATCCACTAACCGCAGTAACTTATACTGATGATGCTATCGGAATGAATGGCGCTTCAATGCAATGGGATAAAGTGTACCCATTTAATCAGATTAAACCATGCGTGTTTAAAAATGGACAAGTAAATTATTATCTGAATCCAAACGATTTCTCTAAGAAAATTGACGGTACAAACGCTGATATTACAAGTGGGAATGACGGAGATGTAATGGTTGAATTTCCTAAAATTTACTGGAAAATAATATCTAATAATTCAGAGGTTCTAGTTAGATATTCAAAAAGTAAAATTGATGATACTTGGAAATGTTTAGCTCATACAAAAGGTACAACTGAAAAAGACAAAGCTTATATTGGTGCTTATTTAGGTTTTGAATCATCTTCAAGATTACGGTCATTAAGTGGGAAAACTCCAACTGTAAATAAAACTATTGGAGCATTCAGAACACTCGCTCAAGCAAATGGTGTAGGATATGAGCAAATGGGATATTTTCAACTTTTAATGTTACAGATTTTATATTTAGTACGCTATAAGTCACTAGATTCTCAAACTGCATTAGGTAGAGGTTACGTTGATGGTAATAGTAGTGCTACATCGACTGGTGGAGCGAATGCTAGAGGACTGTATTTCGGAGAAACCACAGGTAAACAACAAAATAAATTCTGTGGCATTGAAGATTTTTGGGGGAATTGTTACTACTGGATAGATGGATTATACAGTGATTCAAATTGGAATATACTAATTGGAACGGAAAATTTCAATGATACTGGTAATGGTTACACGAATTATGGTCGAGGTGCTACTGCAAACTTATCAGGATACATTAGTGATATTCAAGGTGGCACAGAGACAGGTTTTATTATTAAAGCTTCCGCAGGAAGCACGACAACGTACTACGCAGATTACGGGTTTCTGTATTCTTCTCGCTTGCCTTATTTCGGTGGGTATTGGGCGAATGCGGATTATGCTGGCGCTTTTCGGCTGAATGTGTATTATTCCGCTTCGAGTGCGAGTTCGGATGTTGGTGCTCGCTTGCTCGCTTTGTAAGGTTTTATTCCTTATGAAACGTTTGTTTTAATAGTAGAATTATTATTTGTCTTTTTACTTAATAATTAAATAAAAGGAGTGAAACTAAATGCGTGAAGTATCAAATGTTCGTAGTACCAATCCAAATAAACCTTCGAAAATAGAAGTTGGCGTGACGACTGTATATGTTAGAAATAACATCCAAAGCATTAATGAAGAAGATTTCATAGGTTGGCAGTACGATGAGATTCAATATTGTAAAGATGAATACATTGAGATGATTGCAAATGATAAATATAATTTACAAAAAGAAAACGAGGAACTAAAATCAAATCTTTCCTCTCTACAAAATAGTCTAGATCAAGCAGTCTTAGAATTAACAACTGTAATTTCAATGCAAGGAAGTGGAATGTAATGTTTGATGAAAACAGTATTGTAGCTATTACATGGGCGAAAGCAGTTTTGAAGGGAGATAAAAAACTTGAAGAGGTTCCTGATTTGTTTAACCTTATTGAAATTGTTTCTGAAATTATTAAAGGAGGTGAGATCAATGTTTAATGAAAATAGCATTTGTGTTAAAGTTTGGTTTTCTGCTGTATTGGGCGGAACATATAAATTCTCAGATGTGCCAGATTTACTCAATCTTCGTGATGAAGTTAGTAAGAAACTAAAACAAATAGGATATGACGTTAATAAAGAAACACCTGCAGCGTAGATGTATTTTTTATGTTCTAATAAAAACTGTCTTTTATCCAAAGTCTACATGTAGTGGTTAGTTATAAATCCTTGCTACTACATGTAGTGTTATTTTTCGAGCAAAAGGAAGGTGATAATTTGCTAATAGTTACAGATTTACAAGGACAGTCTGAACCATTAATTGATTATAAAGATTTAGAAGTTGTTGAGGAAATTAATGGAGTTTTTAATATATCCTTTACAACATTTCTAACAAGCAATAATAAAGATGTTTTTCCACTTGTAAAAGAGGAGTCAATAATTGAATTAGAAAATGGTCATGAATTTCGAATTAAAGAAATTGATAGTACAAGAAATGTAAAAGTAATAAGTACTGCACGACATACATTCTTTGATTTAAATGGACATCAAATTTATGAAGATATTATTGGCGGTACTATGTATCCACAAGAAACATTTTCATTTATCCTCAAAGATACTGGATGGACATTTGAGATCATGGAAGATATTCCACCTAAGTTATTCTTTAATTTTGGTAAGGGAAATGTACTATCTTTAATCCGTAAAGCATGTGAATTATTTGAGTGTGAAATTAAGATTGAACCTAATCGGCATTTGAAAATATACAAGCAAATGGGTAAAGATGATGACTTTCAATATCGCTATAAGTACAACATAAAGGGATTAACGGAAAGTGTTAGTACCACAAATTTAGCAACGGTTATTACTGGATATGGTATGGATGGACTAGTAGTGACTTATACATCTCCTAATGTTTCTAAATTTGGAGAAATCCATGCTGAACCAATTGAAGATGATCAGATATCTGAATCTGAAACAATGATTGAACGCTTAAAACAAGAATTAATTGACGTTCCAGAAGTATCCATAGAGGTAGAGGAAATTGATTTAGATGGAAATAGAGAGCTTGGAGATCATGTTTGGTTAATCTATGAACCATTAAATCTAGAATTCCAAACAAGAATTATGTCTACGACAACTTATCCAAAACAAAAAGGTAAGAATAAGGTAACTTTTGGAAATTACAGAAAACAATTTTCAGATTTACTTTCTGAAGCAATTGTCAATATTGATAACAATAAAAAGGAAACTAGATCGAAAATTGAACAAACAAACGATAGGATTACACTTCAAGTTGAACGTATTAATGAGTCAATTGGAGAAATTGAAGTAAACGCAGATAAAATATCCTTATCAGTACAAAATTTAGGAGAAGAATTACGAGGCGAAATAACAATAACTGATAAAGAAATTCGTAGCATGGTCAGTCAAGAAGTTAAAACCTTAAATGATAAGGTCGATACTGCTAATTCAACCATCGCACAAACTGCAACATCTATTCGTAGTGAAGTAAATAAAGAAGTTAATCGTCTTGATGGAAGGGTTGACTCTGCAAATACGAGTATTACTCAACTTTCGAATAGTATTAATTTAAAAGTCAATGAAATAAATAGTGATATTGGTGAAATGCAATCTGAAATTAATCAAACTGCTTACGAAATATCATCTAAAGTTAGTCGATCAGAGTACAATGGTGATACAATCACTTCTATGATTAATCAATCAGCCTATCGAGTAAGCATTTCAGCCCAAGCCATTGATCTTTCAGGTATAACTAATGTTGCATCTCAGCTGACACTGGGTACAGGAAGTTATGGATATGCTTCCCTTAGATTTAATGGACAAGCAAATATTTATACAAATGATGGTAGCGACTTAAATATTAGTGCTGCAAACGTATCAATGACAGGTGGTACAGTTTATACAGGAACACTTTATTCAAATAACTTCGGTTTTAGTAACTATGGTGGTGGTTTTGCCATGTATGACTATGATTGGATTCGTACAATCAATGGAGTAGGATTTTACGTTCCGGGAGAAATAAAGGCGAATAAAGTTACAAACTTGTCCCATATCAATTATAAGGAAAACATTGCTCTGTTTAGTGAGAGTGCAATGGATATTATTACAAGTCATCCAATTTATCGATATAACTACAAACGTGAGTATGATAAAAAAGGATGGACTAAAAGAAGAACAGGTCTAATCATTGATGAAGAAAATCGTCCATTTTCCCCATTATTAAAATCTGATGATGACGGTGTTGATCTCTATGCTGTCTCAATGATTAATTGGAAGGGAACTCAAGAATTAATTAAAGAATTTAATTTAATGAAACAAGAGCTTAACAGTTTAAAAGAAAAATTAAATGGGAGTGACCGAATTGAATAATCAAGTAGTTAACGCTAATCCACAATTAGTAATTAATGAGTTAGTAAACCAGATAGCCATTCTCAGCAAAGAGAAGGCTTTTTATTTTGCCCTTGCAACTGAGAATAAAGTTAAAGTGGACGAACTGGAAAAAGAATTAGAGAAATTAAAAGATAAAAAATAAGGTGGTGTTTTTGTGGAGCAGAATGAAAGAATTGCAACCTTAGAAACGAGACTAGATGCATTGTCAAATAGTCTTGAGCGAATTGAATCTAAATTAGATGCTTATAGTTCGAATTTCATGACAAAAAGTGAAGCTGAATTTAGATTTCAAAGTATTGAAAAAGAATTAAATGAAAATAAAAATAACAAACGTGCTAACAGTGCGTTACTCGTTAGTGCTATAGGGATAGTTGCAACAATAGTCTTTGCATTAATAAATTTACTTAAGTGAAAGGAAGATCACTATGGATAAAGGTTCATTAGCAAGAACAGTGGTATTAGTTATTGCATTGGTAAACCAATTTTTAACAATGTACGGATTAAATCCACTGCCATTTTCTGATGAAGATGTTTATAACGGAGTTACTGTAGTATTTACAATCGTTGCTACGCTAATTGCATGGTTTAAAAATAATTACATAACACACAAAGGCAAAAAGCAAAAAGAAGTATTGAAAAAAGAAGGCTTAACTAAGTAAGAGTGATAACAAATAGTTGTCACTCTTTTTATTTTTGAAAGGAGAGATTGAATAATGGCAGTTAGTGTTACCTCTACATGTCGTGATATTAATGAATTGAATCCTGTGGCTCAAAAAGCATGTAAATTGTTTTTAGAGGAGTGTAAGAAAGCAGGACTGGACATTTTCATAACTGAAACTTATCGTTCTCAAGAAAGACAAGACTATCTATATGCTCAGGGGCGTACAAGACCAGGGCAAGTTGTGACATGGACAAGAAATAGTAACCATAAAGGACGTATGGCATGGGATATTGCATGTAATAAACCATCTTTGTATGATACAGCTACGTTGAAGAAAGCTGGTGAAGTTGCAAAGAAACTTGGTATTACTTGGGGTGGAACATGGGATACACCAGATCAACCACATTTTGAAGTAAAATCTACATGGAAAGCACCTAATATTAAGGAGGAAACTACAGTGGCAAGCAATCAACCAAAGAAGATTAGTTTTTATACAGGTGGATACTCAGGTGATTCACTTATCATGATCCACAATTTCCTCGTAGGAAAAGATTATTATTTTAAGCCTTCTCGCAATGAAGGTGGCTCACTTTCATTTGAGATTGGACAATTTACTGAGGGAACTGCAAAGGCAAAAGAAATGGAGAACTTTTTAAAAAGTATTAAAGCATGGTATCAGATTAGATAATTAAATAACCCTTCTCTTAATTGAGGAGGGTTTATTCTTTATTCATTTTAGCAATTAGTTTTGCTTGTTTTACTGCTCTTTTATCTGCTTTCTTTTCATTAACAACTAATATTGCATGAATAACACCCGGAATCCAAACACAAAGAGTTAATAAAAAATTTATAAATGCTTGAAATGGCTTACCTGCAAACAGTACTGCAATTGGTGGACAAATGATAGCAAGTAAATACAACATAAAATAACCTCCTTAATTTATGTACGTTTAAATAGGACTAAAGTTTCACTGGTTATCATCAATTTTATCATACAGATCATCGACTTTGACACCATTATCTAATAATTCAACCAAAAGATATGCCTTATCGATTGGTATTAAACTATGTCCTGTTTCATAATTACGTAACTGTTTTACTGTTATACCAAGTTTATCAGCAATAAAGCTTCTTTTATAACCACTATTTAATATTAATTCTCTAATATTACTTTTTAATATCATTAATATCACCTAATATAAAATATTCAACGGACAAGTAGTATTCTCCTTTTAGGAAATTAAATTTCCTAAAAACAAGCAATATTATTGGTAAATCTCATATACATAAAATTAGGTAGCTGATTAAGTAGTAACTTAAGTAATTGATTATTTATAACAAAACTAATTTTGAACTTGTACAATGGGTAATTTAAAAGCATTTTGAAATTCATTAAGAGAGAAGGAGGAACGAGTGAACGAAGAAGGGGGAGTGTGAGGGGGAATAAAATAAAAAAATTTCTCTAATGTTCAAAAGGAGGTATTAGTTAAATGCTATCAATCTTAAATAAGCAAAAAGAGGTCTACACAGTGAAGGAATTCCTAGCCGGCAAGCACAAGAATTTAGATCACTGTAAGCCCTCCTATAAACCATTATATGGCTTCATGGGAATTGATTTCAACTCACATCATACTGTTAGTTCTTATGATTTCAACATGCCTTATTTCGTTGTATTTGGAGTGGCAGGAGTGCTTATTCTATCAACCTTAATCGAATATACAATTGCATCAAATGGAAATCCTAGAAAAGCAGAAACGATTGAATCAATAACTAAGGTAATTATGCCTATTGCTTTTTATGCCTTTCTTTTCATTGGAATTGTAAAAGTTTTTCTGTGAGGTGGAATCATGATACTAAAAGAGTATTTCTATAAACAAAACATAAAATCTAAATTACTCGATTGTTTTCGCTCAAGTGGGTTGTATCTAACCAACAAAAGAAATAATCGAACCATCTATATCTATCCTAAAATACATGCTGTTGTTAAAAAGGAAAATGAAAATAGTACCTACATTACTTTTACATTGCTTAATGGAATAGATCCAAAGGAATTAAAGAAAAAGTACTATGTTTTTCAACAGTATTTTGGAAAATCAATTGACTTGCAAGGGGATCTAAAAAAGTACACCCTTTATATTTACCATAAACCTTTACAATCTAATTTAATTTATTCTTATAAAGATTTAGTTCCTTATTTTGAAGATATCTCATTTCCGATAGTTACAGGACAAAAGAAAAACGGTCGTTACCTTGTGTTAGATGCCTTAGAATTACCACATGTGATTATACAGGGAACAACAGGATCAGGAAAGAGTTCAGCAATTAGAGTAATCCTGACAACGCTTATTCAGTACTTCAAGCCTTCTGAATTAGAAATCTACTGTATTGATGGAAAGAAGGCAGAATTTGGACTATTTAAAAAGGTGGAACATGTTCAATCAGTTGTACACTCTAACAAACACGCAAAGGATACATTAAATTATGTTGTAAAAGAAATGTCAAAACGAGAAGATTTATTAGATACATTTGATGTTCCCCATATCAATGACTTACCTAAAGAGCATAGACAAAAATATATTTTAGTTGCTGTAGATGAGTTCATCGAATATCTCGGTGATAAAGGAATCATGGAATCTATTATTAAAATAACATCCAAAGGAAGGGCAGTCGGAATAATATTATTAGCTTCTGCTCAACGAATGGATGCAGATATTATGGATACAAAGGCAAGAACTAACTTTAACATTCGTATGAGTTTTAGAACGGTTGATAAGACTAATGCAATGTTACTGGGAACTAAAGGGTCTGAACTAATCAAACGTGAAGAAAAGGGAAGATTTATATTAAATTCAGGCGAAATTGAGGAGTTACAATCCCCACATTTGACCTATGAGAAAGCTAAAGAGATATTGAACCCTTATTGTGTAATCAAAGGGAAAGTGAAGGAAGTTAATGATGATTCCGTTTTAAAATCGGAGTCGAACAAAAATAATGAATTGGATTTCTTTCTATGAGGTGACATCATTATGAAAAAGCGAGATTTAGAAATCATACAATCATTAGAAAAGTTTAAATGTCTTGAACGTGATCAAATAGCAGCGTTACATTTTCAGAAAAATAAACGTCCACATGTTATTGCGAATGGAGTTTTAAGAAGGCTGAGAATGGCAGGATATATTCAAGCCAATACAGATAGAGCATTTCAACAGTATATCTATTTTCCAGTCCCAAGTAGTATGAAGATTAATTCTCAAAAGATTGATCATTATTTAATGATTGCACAAGGGTACATTGATTTAAATAGGATGTCACCCGTTACAAATTACGATATTGAACCTAAGATTAAGGATGCTGATTTCATACCCGATGTTATATGTGAATGGATGGGAAAAAAGTATTTCATTGAATATCAGAATAGCTTATATACTGCGAAACAAATGCATCAAAAGATAAATAAGTATATTGACTACTTTAATAAAGGTAATTGGAATGATGAGAGATTACTTATAGTAGGTAAAATTAATTTGAAATTTGATACTGAAGACTATCCTATTAAAATAAAGCAAGTGAAGGACATTAATGAGTTGAAAAGATTAGTAGAAAAGGTTAAGGAAAAAACGATTAAAAGTGTGAATGGTAGGATTGAATTTACTTTATAAAAATCTATCAATTTATTACTAGAATGTGATTGTCAAACCATTACCTAAATGATAGAATGGTGATAAATTACATGTAGAACGTTGATAGAACAAGGAAAAATTCTCCAGTTAAAGTCATGGTTATACCGACCAATGAAGAGGTTATGATTGCACGCGATGTTGTGCGATTATCTAAATAAGACAAAAAGGCAAACATATTCGTTTGCCTTTTTGTTTTTTTGAAGAATAACATCATGTACGTTAATTTATAATGACTAAAGGAATTATTTTAGCGATATGATATACTTGGTTAAACTGGATAAATATCTACATAACGAGGTGAATCTTGATGAAATGGACCAATAGAGATCAAGCCGTCTGGGAAGAAATCGAAAACTATATTCATTCACTTGAGTCTATCCGTTCAAACGATTTTAAAGATACATATATTCAATGGGTGGATCAAGCAATTTCGTTTATACCTAAACATTTATCCGACATTTTTTTTGAAAAATTAGATTCTTGGTTATTTCATTTACATTCATTTATTCAAGCTTCTCAAATACAAGAGGATGCAAGAATAAGAATTCTTACTAGTGCACGTGTGTTTGATGAAAGTATACAAACCATTGCAGATATGCGAAAGCTATCGATTGATCAGCTTTCTTTTATTGCAGATCAACATAGTGCAAGACATCGTTTATATGCATTAGCACAAGGAGGAATGACGGGAACGGGGAAATCAATTTTACTTAGTACTGATTTTTTAGTTCTAATGATGTTAAATTTACGATCGGTACAAATTACTGCAATTTCTTATGGATATAATGTAAAAACCCCGCTTGAATTGATGATTTCTCTTAAAGTGTTTCATGCTGCGACATTACCAAAAAGATTGAGAAGAGAAGCATGGGAAGGTATTGTCATTGATCTCCAGGAAGACCCCTATTTTTATCAAGGTCCCGAAAATTTATTATCATATCAATGGCTGGAAGAACCCTTTAAGCAAATTTTAAAAACATATTTTATCACAATGTTTAAATCGAAGCCGTCAATTATTCCGATTGCAATTGGAGCAGGGCTTAATTATCAATTTTCAAGAAAAGTAACTGATTTTGCAGATAAATTTTACAAATATAGATATTTACTTGATAAAGGATGATTGGAATGGGTGTTACAAAGCATAAAGAGAACGGCACTCGAAAAGTTAGTTGTGGTGTTATTACAGTTAGTGATACAAGAACAACTGAGACGGATAGAAGCGGGAAATTAATGATGGATTTATTAACTACAAAAGGTCATCGTGTGCATGATTATCGAATTGTTATTGATCAAGGAGCACAAATTTTAGAAGCGGTCGAGAACATGGCGGAGAATAATCATATAGAAGTCATTTTAATGAATGGTGGCACAGGTATTGCAATAAGGGATGTTACCATTGAAACGGTTAGTCCTTTATTTGATAAGGAGCTTACAGGCTTTGGTGAGTTATTTCGGTATTTAAGCTATATAGAGGATATTGGTTCAGCAGCCATGCTATCAAGAGCGACAGCGGGTGTTTATAAAAATAAAATCATCTTTATCACACCTGGCTCTACTGGAGCAGTTAAGCTTGCAATGACGAAACTAATTATTCCAGAACTCCCTCATATTATTCATGAGTTAGTAAAAGATATACGATAAATTTTCATTATAGAAGCGACAAACAGCGTTAAACATTCCTCTTCCAAATTTTAGAGAGCATAACTAATCCTATAATTCAAACAATATAGGTTAGAAAATAGGAAGGGGTTAGATGATGAATAAAAAAGAATTATTCTATGATGAACAAGGTGTAGAGCAAATCAGTAATCAAATAATGAGTGCTTATACGAGTGGCACAGTTGATCGACCAGATATAAATGATGAAGAAGAAAATAGTAAATAAAGGCTTCAAAGGCTCTCATAATGTTTGCAAATTATTTTAAACTTTACCTTAACAGCAATATTAAATGAGAAACGATCCTAATAGAAAAGGAATCAGCTTAGTGATGTGCACCCCAAAAGTTAGACCAAAAATCTAACTTTTGGGGTGTTTTTTATGGTCAAATACGATGAAGGATTTAAGCAACAAGTTGTAGATGCTTATCTTTCAGGAGAAGGTGGCTATGATTCCATAGCTAAAAAGTTTGGAGTTAGAAGCTCAACGAATGTGGCAAAATGGGTTAATACCTTTAGGCAATTTGGAAAGGATGGTTTTCTTAGAAAGAAATCCCCGACTACTTATCCTGTTCAATTTAAGTTAGATGTCCTAAACTATAAATTAAGAACAGGAGAATCCTTTGAATCAGTTGCTATAAAATTCGGCATTCATGAGCCACCAATGATTGCAAATTGGATGCGTACATGGCAAAACGAAGGCATTGAAGGACTCTCTAAACTAAGGGGGCGTCCATCAATGTCAAATAAACAAAAGAAGAAAAACTCAGAGAAAAAGTTAACGAAAGAACAACAACTTGAAAAAGAGATAGAGTTACTTCGTGCGGAGAATGCCTATTTAAAAAAGCTCCGAGCTTCAGGGATAAATATTCCGAGCCGACTGCTAAAACAGAATCGAGAGTCATCCATGAACTCAGAAAAAAATTCAAACTAGCCGTTATCCTTGAAGCAACAGGTTTTCCAAAGGCAACTTATATGTACTGGAAAAAACGATTTGATGAACCTAGTCCAGATGAAGAAATAGAAAAGGTTATTAAAGAAATCGTTGATAAACATACAGGAAATTATGGATATCGTCGAATTGATATGGAATTACGTAAGCGTGGTTATGTTGTAAATCACAAGAAAATTCTACGGATTACAAATAAACTCGGCATTACTTGTAAATCCTTCACACGTAAGTCTCGTAAATTTAGTACTTACAAAGGAACGATCGGTAAGATTGCGAAGAACCTTATCCACCGTAGATTTGATACAAACATTCCACATCAAAAAATGACAACTGATACATCAGAATTTAGATACTACACGGCCGATTCTAAAGGAAATATGAACATCAAGAAAGCCTATTTAGATCCATTTTTAGATATGTATAACGGTGAAATTCTATCCTTTAGGGTATCAGAACGACCAAATTCAAAAGCTATAATGGAGGCTTTAGATGAAGCCATTGAACGAACAAAAGATTGCCCATATAGAACAACTGTTCACTCTGATCAAGGGTGGGCATATCAAATGAAAGCATATGTAAAAAAACTAAAAGATAATAATATATTTCAAAGCATGTCCAGAAAGGGTAACTGTCTAGATAATTCACCTATGGAAAATTTCTTTGGCATTATGAAGCAAGAAATGTACTACGGTAGAATTTATCACTCTTTTGAAGAGTTAAAACAGGCTATTATAAACTATATTTATTATTATAATAATGAACGAATAAAAGCAAAATTGGCTGGCATGAGCCCGGTTGAATACCGTCTTCATACCAGCCGATTAGCTGCTTAAATATTTAGTCTAACTTTTGGGGTTCAGTACATAGCTGATTCCTTTTTTATTTTATTTAAGGCTGTTTTCGTATAGTTTGTTGTTTGTGTAAAAGCCCAACTGCCGGCTTTTACACCTAATAAAGATTCATCGGTTCTTATGAAGATTGCAGCTCTTTTCTCAGAGAAATAAAAGGTGTAGTGGTCTTCAGCCGATAGTAGTTATTAGTTAAAACTTTACTTAAATAGCAACAATGTTTGAGAAAAGAGGCTTATTTAATAATTTGCAATTCCTTAGGGAAGGCAGTTAAAATTTCTACTCCATCTTTTGTGACAAATATATCATCTTCTATACGGACACCAGCAACATTAGGGACGTAAATTCCTGGTTCAATAGTAAAGACCATTCCTTCTTGAATAACAAGTTCATTAGTATTTGTTACAGAAGGATATTCATGAACACCAATACCTAATCCATGACCAAGTCGATGTGGGAAGTATTGTCCATAGCCAGCTTCAGTAATAATATTTCTAGCAATATTATCTAAATCTTTTGCTTGGACACCTGGCTTGGTTGCATTAATTGCTTCTATCTCTGCTTTTAATACGGTATTATAAATTTTTTCTTGTTCTTCATTAAAATGATCGTAAGCAACTGTACGAGTAATATCTGAACAATATCCTTCATATACAACACCTAAATCAAAAAGAACAAAGTCGCCTTTTTTAATTTTAGTTAGGCCAGGGTTACCATGGGGTGAGGCAGCATTTGCTCCAGTTAGCACCATCGTTGAGAAGGACATTTCAGAGATTCCCTTTTTCTTTAATTCATATTCAATGGCAGCAATAATATCTAATTCTGTTTTGCCTTCTTTAATTTCACTAACACCTGTTTGCACAGCGAAATCAGCAAATTCTGCTGCTTTTTTTAATAGCTCTTTTTCTTTTTCGTTCTTAATCAAACGTAACTGGCGTAGTTTTTCTTCAGCAGCGATGAATTTAGTGCCCTCAAATCGATTAATTAACTGTTCATATCTTTCTACTATTACATGTTCTTTTTCCAATGCCATAGTATGTATATTCGTTACACGACTTTTCATGTTTTTTTCAAGTGTATCCCATGGATTGTCGGTATCTGAACATCCAATCACTTCATATTCCCATCCAGTAGCCTTTGCATCGTTAACATCCAATGATGGACAGATTAGGAATGGTTCAGCTTCCTGAAACACTGCAATACCGAGTAGTCGTTCATGAGGATCACTTCGAAATCCACTTAAATAAAATACGTTTTCAGTTGAAGTTATAAAGGCAGAATCTATATTTTCTTGTTTAAGCCAATTCATTAATTCATGTAGTCGTTGATTCATTTTTTTCATCTCCTTAAATACGTATATATACAGAATAGCAGAAATGATTCAGACTATCTATTTTTGAAGCTGTATGAAATATAAAAGTTTCTTTTAATTTTAGTTCAAAAAGGGTATTTTGTAATATGATGAAGGATTTCTTTAGTTTCTATGGAAATAAAGAAATAGGCTAGTTTTTTAAAAAGGAGAGAGAGTAAATGAAGGTATCCTATCATGGTCATTCAATTGTAAAGGTTGAAACGAAAGGTAAGACAATTTTATTCGACCCATTTATTACGGGAAATTCACAAACTGATTTAAAGGTAGAAAATGAACATCCTGATTATATTATTCTGACACATGGGCATGGGGATCATGTCGGTGACACAGTTGAACTTGCCAAAAAAAGCGGGGCTCTAGTGATTGCGAATAATGAAATTGCTAATTATTTAAGCTGGCAGGGAATTAATACTCATCCTATGCATATTGGTGGTTCGTTCGAATTTGAATTTGGAAAAGTAAAATTAACACCTGCTTTTCACGGATCTGCATTAATCACCGAAAATAAAGAAATAATTTATCTAGGAATGCCTACAGGAGTACTATTAATGGTAGAAGGTAAAACGATCTATCATGCGGGTGATACAGGCTTATTTTCAGATATGAAACTGATAGGTGAGAGACATCCTATTGATTTAGCGTTTTTACCAATTGGAGATAATTTTACGATGGGGCCTGAGGATGCTGCAATTGCAGCCAAGTTCTGTCAAGCTAAGGTCGTTGTACCAATCCATTACAATACCTTTCCACCAATCAAACAGGATCCACAGGTTTTTATTGACTTATTAGAAAAAAATAATGGAAAGATAATGAGTGCTGGAGATTCAATGAATCTTTAAAAAGGGGCTGGGACATAACTAGCTTCAAATAGTGAAAAAGTTGAATTTGAGCGAACTCAAATTCAACTTTTTCTATTTTTGTGTGTTGATTCTTCTATTACCGTAGTTGTTTGGCCGTGAATTTTCTTAAATTCACGGCCATTAATGCGAGTCCCATTTCATTTTCTACCTTCGATTTTCCTCGTACAGAAAATCGAGAGAAACGCAAATTAGCCTTCAAGAATCCAAAAACTGGTTCCACATCGATTTTGCGTTTTCGATAGATGGTGCTCGTTTTCTCTTCTGAAAGCTTCGCTCTCACATATTCTTTTTGTTGTTCCCATTTTTCATTCACCATTAGTTTTCGATTGTTGCCTTCTTTAGCTTTTGTACATAATGAACGGAATGGACATCCCGAACAGTCCTCACACTCGTAGATCTTGAACCTTCGTTGAAATCCTGTACGGTCAGTACGGACAGAATGATAGTGAAATTCAAGACGTTTCTGGTTAGGGCATATATATGTATCTGTTTCTTCACAATACTGCCAGTTATCGGGATTCAATGGGTTTTGTTTGTACTTTTTCTTTTGCTCCTTCAAATACAGATTAAACGTAATCAGTGCTTCTCGTTTTCTGTTCGAAAGGATATCATTATAGTTTTGTTCACTACCATAACCTGCATCTGCGACAATATGTTTCGGTAACACGAAATAATGGTTCTCGATTTCATCAAGAAATGGAATTAACGTACGTGTATCTGTTGGGTTTGAAAATAAACTATAGGCAAGCGTGTATTGCCCTTCCGTTGCGATTTGTACATTATAGCCAGCTTTCAATTGTCCGTTTTGCATATAATCATCTTTCATTCGCATAAATGTCGCGTCCAGATCTGTTTTGGAATAGCTATTACGTGTGCCAAAGATTTCAAAGTCTCGTTGGTATTTTTGTTTTCGTAAGACAAAATCAATCAATTGTTTACGCACTTGTTTCGGGTATTTGCGCTCACTTCTTAAAGCTTTTCGTTCTGGAACGTCTGATGATTCTTCAATTTGTTTATCATACTCAGCTACGACATTGTCCACTTTTTCAACCAATTGAGCGAGCTCTTTCAATGATAATTGTTCATCACCTTCCCGTTCAATTTCAGGTATAATTTCGTTCTCAAGTAGCTCGTTATATAGCTGGTTTGACCTTTCAATTAAACTGTGATGATATTTCTCAATCGATTTCTTCCAGACAAACGTAAATTTATTCGCATTTGCTTCAATCTTTGTACCATCAATAAAAATTGCTTCTTGATCGATTAGTTTTTCTTCGATTAATTGGCAACGAAATTGGACGAAACATTGGCGAATTAATTCTTTCACATCTGAATGAACACGGAATCGATTGATTGTACGGTAGCTTGGTTCATACCCTTGTGATAGCCACATCATCCGGATACTGTCTTTTAATAGGGCTTCAATTTTTCGCCCTGAAAAGACAGATTGGGTGTAGGCACATAAAATAATTTTAAGCATCATGCGTGGATGATAAGCAGGATAGCCCTCATTTCGCAGAAATGGTTCGAAAACTTCATGAGGAATACTTTCAACTAGATGATGGATATGAAAGGCAATATCATTTTTTTGTAATTTTACTTCTAAATCTAAAGGTAAAACTAATTGATTCATGGTATAATTTTTAAACATAAGGATCCTTCTTTCTGATTTTATTTGGTGTGGTAACTTAATTTTATCAGAAGTGGTCCTTATTTTATTGTAAAAAAATCAAAGCCGGTGAAATTTTACTCGTCGTAAAATTCACCGGCTTTTTCATCTCAGAGGTGGGTTTTGTCCCAGCCTCTTTTTTTCTTTATATATTTAGTATTTGACCGTGTGGTTTGTGCATAGAATAATACAAGCTTATTTATGGGGAGGGAATAAATCATGAGAAACAGATACTTACTATGTATGCTATTAACCATATTAATGCTGTATTATGCACTACCTCAATTATCATTTTCACTTGAAAATAAGCAGGGCATTTTTTCATTAGCATGGTTAGGATTATCATTACTAGTTTTCGCAGGAAACCTTTCGGCTTGGCTCTATACACCAAAAAAATATCGAGCGAATCAAAAAATTGCTGAAACCACTCGAAAACGTGCACGTTCGAATTAAGTGTTTTTGGCGCTAAAAATTGAATTGCCAAGCTATTCACCTTATAATGTAACTAATATAGTAAGCGGAAAGAATTGGGTGGGGAGCTTGGCAACAAAACATGAACAAATATTACAATATATAGATAATTTACCAATTGGTGAAAAAATTTCAGTTAGACAAATTGCCAAGGCATTAAATGTAAGTGAAGGTACTGCTTATCGAGCGATTAAGGATGCTGAAAATAAAGGATATGTCAGTACGATTGAAAGAGTTGGTACCATTCGCATTGAAAGTAAGAAGAAAAACAATATTGAAAAGTTAACCTTTGCAGAAGTTGTGAATATTGTTGATGGACAAGTACTAGGTGGCAAAAAAGGACTACATAAAACGTTAACTCGATTTGTTATTGGTGCCATGAAGCTTGAGGCGATGATGAAGTATACGGGTGCCGGAAATTTACTTATTATCGGAAATCGGACAAAGGCTCATGAATTAGCATTAAGAGCTGGAGCAGCCGTCTTAATAACAGGTGGTTTTGATACAGACGAAGAAGTAAAGAAACTAGCGGATGAATTAGAATTACCTATCTTATCAACAAGCTATGATACTTTTACAGTTGCAACGATGATTAACCGAGCCATTTATGATCAATTAATTAAGAAGGAAATCATATTAGTTGAAGATATCTTAACCCCAATTGATCAAACTGCCTATTTACTGAATAATGATAATCTAGGTAGTTGGTATAAAAAAAATAAATTGACCTCCCATAGTCGCTTTCCTGTTGTTGATAAAGGAATGAAAGTACTTGGAATGGTCACTTCAAAAGATATTATCGAACATGATTATCAGGTGACAATTGAGAAGGTAATGACCAAAAATCCTATTACCGTAGGATTAAAGACAAGTGTTACTTCAGCTGCACATATGATGATTTGGGAAGGGATTGAGGTTCTTCCTGTTGTAGATGATTATCATCGACTATTTGGCATCATTAGTAGGCAGGATGTGTTAAAAGCTTTACAAATGTCCCAACGTCAGCCACAAGTTGGTGAAACAATTGATGATATTATTACAACTCAGATCGATGCAAATAGTAGTGATGAAAGCTATTATTTTGAAGTTTCCCCGCAAATGACAAATCCCCTAGGGACGATCTCTTATGGGGTATTTACTACACTTGTGTATGAAGCAGCTTCCAGAAAATTAAAAAAGCAAAAAAAGGGCGATATAGTAATTGAGAATTTAACAATCTATTTTATTAAGCCTGTACAAATCGAGAGTACAATTGAGGTTGTTCCGACCATTTTAGAGGCAGGGCGTAAATTCGGGAAAATGGACGTTGAAGTATTTAATGAAGGGCAGCTTGTGGGAAAAGCTTTATTAATGTGTCAATTAATTGATAGGTAAGTATATGTGAAAAAGGGATGTCCTTTACTAGGACACCCTCTTTCTATTCAGCGATTATTCATTTATTTCCTCAAGTTCCTTTATAGCAAAAGGTTTAAAATAACGCAATGACTTAATCCCTGCCCACACACTAAAAAAGCCTAAAAGGATAAAAATACCTCCTATAATGTAGGTAATGGTCGAAGGGTGTAGGAATAATTGATTAATACCAAACAAACCAACGAATAAGCCAAGTGCAATACCTGATTTTCCAGATAAATATTTTTTCTCCATTGGAAGACGACTTCTGACAAATTTTATTTTATAGAATACATAGAATGTCAGTGATAAAATAATTAACAATACTAAAAAAGGCATTTACTTCCCTCCAACACGTATAATAACAATATTGATTTTATTGTAACGAGTTTTAAATGAAAAAGCCACAGAGGTTCATTAAATAATCTTGACAATTTATAAAGGGGTTAAAAGAATGAAAGATCAAATTTTAGAAACTATAAAACAATATGAAACGATCATCGTTCATCGTCATGTTCGACCTGATCCGGATGCATATGGTTCACAAGGTGGGCTTGTAGAAATTTTACGTACTTCATTTCCGAATAAAAAAATTTATGCTGTCGGAAAACCGGATCCATCATTGGAATTCTTAAGACAATTAGACATTGTGCCAGACGAGACTTACCAAAATGCATTAGTGATTGTTTGTGACACGGCAAATGAAGAAAGAATATGTGACCGTCGGTATAAACTGGGAGATAAATTGATTAAAATCGACCATCATCCAAATGAAGATGCATATGGAGATTTGCTTTGGGTAGATACTTCAGCTTCATCCACTAGTGAAATGATTTATGAATTCTATCTATTTGGATTGGAAAAAGGGTTAAAAATAAACGATGAGGCCGCAAGACTAATCTATAGCGGGATTGTTGGTGATACTGGAAGATTTTTATATCCGAGTACAACCCAAAAGACATTTGATTTCGCAGGTGAGCTAATTAAGTTTTCCTTCGATCGTAACGAATTATATGACAAGATGTATGAGCGTGATCCAAAGGTGATTAAATTGCATGGATATGTTCTACAAAACTTTGAAATGTATGTCAATGGGGCAGCAGTTGTTAAGCTTAGTAAAGATCTATTGAAGAAATTTAATGTCATTCCTTCAGAAGCATCCTTATTAGTTAGTACACTTGGCGATGTTAAAGGGATCAAGGCTTGGTGTTTTTTTATTGAAGAAGAAGATCAAATTCGTGTCCGACTTCGCTCGAAAGGACCAGTTATTAATCAATTAGCAAAGAAATACAATGGCGGAGGACATCCATTAGCAGCAGGAGCATCAGTTTATTCATGGAATGAAGTGGATACAGTAATAGATGACTTGATTGAATTGTGCAAAGACTAGTCATGTCGACTAGTCTAAGAAATTAATATAAATACGTGCAATTGGCTTATTGTTAGTTGAGCGATTATATGTCATCTCCTAGCGCCTAACCTTTCATGAGAAAAACTAGTAATCAATGAAAATTTTGATCCTCTCATCTAGTTAGATCAAGGCGCTTGACAATTTCTCGACGACCATCAACTCAGTTTTATTTCGAGTTCAATGCTTATCGTAGAATAGAAAACGATGTTTTTTATCGTATATTTGTATGGACGATTGTTAAATTTATCAATTCTATTCTCGATTGTTTTATAAACTAAATCTTTATTTTTGTAAGTGTTATATAAGTCCTTAGCGATAAGGGAGCTTAAGTCATCTTTAATCCTATTCTCGGCTTCCATAATACTTAAATGGTCAATTTTATATTTTTCATAGTTCTTAATTTTTACTTGAACTTTTTGTATAATTAAAAGCTCGGCGTTTTTCCGATTTAGTTCTTTATAGTCTTCTTGCCATATTTTTTTATCTTGTTCCAGATTATTGATAATTTCTGTTTGGGATTTGATTTTCTTAGCTTGTTTCTCTTGCAATACCCCAAACATAAACAGAAAGATAATCCAGCTTATACATCCTCCAATGACTACTCCAGCAATGAAACGCTGCCATGCAGGTCGACGATATAAAGGCGGAATTCTCATTGACCATGCTCCTGTGTTAACCATGAAATAATTAAAGAAGCCGTATTCGCTCCTCCCATCGCTGATAAGATGAGTAAAAATTGTTTAAATAGATCCTTTGTTTCTCCGTTTAAAAATCCTTTTTCAAAGCTATAAACTGTATCAAATGTACCCCCAATTGCAGCGATAATTGCCCAGATTCTTAGGCCTTTGGAAATTCTGGAAATCTCCCATAAGACCTGTTCACCAGTTATAAAAGCTGCAAGTCCACCTATTAAGGTGCCCCCTAACATCACCCCGAGTGCGATAAAAAAACTATTAAAAAATGCGGGGAAAAAAGCTTCATCCATATATATCCACTCCAACTACCATAAATTAGGTGAAGATTTTAGTGAATTCTTTTACAAGGATATTTCCGTATAGATTGTTGAATCAAAAAGTGTACATTAATTTTAAAACTTACCAATTGTAAAGCTTGTAACTATAAATTCGACAAAGTTTAAGAATAGAGCCTGTTACAATATATATGGGACAACTTAGTTAGTTATGTAGAGAATTAATAAAAAAGATCAAATGGGAACATATTTTCTTTTTTGACCATAGCGATTTATAATAGATACAAAGAAGATCAATAAGGAGGGGACGATAGATGTCATTTGTTCATTTACAAATTTCAACGGCATATAGTTTGTTATCAAGCACAGTCTCCATTCATAAATTAATTGAGAAGGCGAAAAAGCTAAACTACCATGCATTAGCTATAACAGATAGAAATGTTTTATACGGTGTTGTGCCGTTTTATAAAGAATGTGTAAAAAATAATATAAAACCAATTATCGGATTAACGATTGATGTGATAAGTGAAATCAATCAAGAGCAATCATACCCTCTAGTTCTATTGGCAAAAAACAAAAAAGGTTATGAAAATCTTTTGAAACTATCCAGTACTATACAAACAAAATCTAAACAAGGCATTCCATTAAAATGGTTAAGAGGTTATCGCTCTGGTTTATTTGCTTTTACTCCCGGGTTAAAGGGTGAAATTGAACAGTATCTTTTAAATGGAGATAATGAAGCTGCGAAAGAGGTTGCAGTAACTTTTAAAAATCTATTTGAAAAGGACTCTTTCTTTTTTTCTTTGCAGAATCATGGTCTACCAGAAGAAAAAAAGCTAATTGAACAGTTAATCGAGTTAGGATACAAATATGAGATAAAACAAATTGTCACTAATGATGTTCAATATATAGATAAAGAAGATGCCTTTAGTCATGAATGTTTAATGGCCATTCGTGAAAATCAAAAATTAAGTGATGATGAACGACCTAAGCTCATGTCTGAGGAATATTATTTAAAAGATAAAGAAAGTATCGCTGAGGATTTTGCAGCATATATAGATGCATTAGAAAATACCATTTTAGTAGCGGAAGCTTGTCATGTTCAAATAGAAATGAACCGTAAGCTTCTTCCGAAATTCCCAGTACCTAATAATCAAACGGCTTCTAGTTTTTTACGAGATTTGTGTAGAAATGGTTTAAAAGAAAGGATAACAAATCTAACAACCACATACATGGAGCGGTTAAACTACGAATTAGATATTATTGAGCGAATGGAATTTAGCGATTATTTTTTAATTGTTTGGGATTTTATGAAGTTTGCCAGGGATAACGGAATTTATACAGGACCAGGGCGGGGATCAGCGGCAGGCTCTCTCGTAGCCTACGTATTATATATAACGGATGTTGATCCTATTTCCTATGGATTACTGTTTGAGCGTTTTTTAAATCCTGAACGTGTCTCAATGCCTGATATTGATATTGATTTTCCAGATCATCGTCGTGATGAAGTTATCCAATATGTAACAGAGAAATATGATAATCTCCATGTTGCTCAAATTATTACATTTGGGACATTTGCAGCAAAAGCCGCTGCTAGAGATGTAGCGAGAACTTTTGGTTTCAATTCCAAGGAATTGGAACAGCTCTCAAGAATGATACCAACTAAACTTGGAATTACTTTGGAACAAGCTTATAAAGAATCAGAACGGCTGCAGAGTTTTGTAAAAGAATCAAATCTTCATAAGAAACTATTTGAAACAGCACTAAAGTTGGAAGGAATACCTAGACATGTTTCAACACATGCGGCAGGGGTGGTCATCAGCAAGGAGCCACTAGTCAATTTAATTCCCATTCAAGAAGGACATGCAGGGGTATATTTAACGCAATATACTATGGATATACTAGAGGAGATTGGCCTCTTAAAAATGGATTTTCTAGGTCTCCGTAATTTATCTCTCATAGAAAGAATTCTAACTAATATCTCAAAAGGAACAAAGAAAGTAATCAATCTTTCTCATATCCCATTGAATGATGAAAAAACCTTTCAATTATTAAGTAAAGGAGATACAACTGGGGTATTTCAACTTGAATCTGATGGAATGAGAAATGTATTAAAAAGGTTGAAACCAAACGAATTTGAGGATATCGTTGCTGTCAATGCATTATTTAGACCAGGACCAATGGAGAATATCCCAACTTATATTGATAGAAAACATGGGAGAGAAAAAGTTTATTACCCTCATCCGGATTTAGAACCAATTTTAAAAAATACGTATGGTGTTATTGTATATCAAGAACAAATTATGCAAATTGCCTCAAAGATGGCTCGTTTTTCTTTAGGAGAAGCGGACTTATTAAGAAGAGCAGTAAGTAAGAAGAAAAGAGATGTTCTTGATCGAGAGAGAAAGCATTTTGTAACGGGTGCAATTAACAATGGATATGATCAAAGTACAGCTAATGAAATATATGATTTAATCGTTCGATTTGCTAATTATGGATTTAATAGAAGCCATGCAGTTGCATATAGTGTAATAGCCTATCAATTAGCCTATTTAAAGGCACATTACCCATTATATTTTTTGTCGGCATTATTAACCTCTGCAATTGGAAATGAGGATAAAATTTCACAGTATATACGTGAGGCAAAACAAATGGGACTTACTATTCTCCCTCCTTCAATTAATAAAAGCTACTTTCCGTTTACAGTTGAGAAAGGAGCGATACGTTATAGTTTAGCTGCAATCAAAGGGATTGGAGTTGCCGGGTTAAAGGATATATTAGACGTTAGATCGTCCAAACCATTTAGTGATTTGTTCGATTTTTGTTTAAGGACAGTCTATAAATCCATTAATCGGAATGTACTAGAAGGATTAATTTTTGCTGGTGCGTTTGATGAGTTTAATCAAGATCGTGCAACACTTTTAGCTAGTGTGGACGTGGCTATTCAGCATGCTGAGTTAGTCAAACCTGATGAAACTGAATTAGATTTATTTGTAGATGAAGAACTATTTCATATAAAACCCAAATACCTAGAAGTTGAACCTATGAAATCAATTGAAAAGCTGAACTTTGAAAAGCAAGTTTTAGGTGTCTATTTATCCGACCATCCGATAGGCCCTTACAAAAATCTATTAGAGGAATTTTCAAATCTGACTATCGATAGGTGCCAAACTAGTCAGCGCAAAGTAGCAATGGGAGGCCTCATATTAAATGCGCGGACAATTAGGACAAAAAAAGGAGAATTGATGTGCTTTATAAGGTTTAGTGACCCAACTGGTGAAATGGAAGGGGTAATTTTCCCGAATATTTACCAACGATATCGTGAACTTTGTAAAGAGGGACAAATTGTCTTGCTTAAAGGGAATTTAGAGGAACGTAATGGTGGAATACAATTAATTGTGCAAGAAATTGTTGATATTCATTGCTTAGAAGAAAGAAAGAAAAAATTATTTCTTCGAATCCCGCAATCATTTTCAACACATGAAAGTTTGCAAAAAATAAAAGCGATTATTCATGCTTTTAATGGGGAAACATCAGTCATACTTTTTTACGAAGAAAATGAACGAACGATTCAACTCCCGAAGAAAGAATCCGTTAATCCTACACAGGAATGTATTGACCAGTTAAAAGGATTTTTAGGAGAGCAGAATGTCGTTTTACAATAATAATATTTTTCACTGAAAAGAGAATTATGATATATTATGTAATAGACCAATGTGGTCAGACCACCTAAATGAAAGTTTCGGAGGAAGAATAAAGGAGTGGAAGAACTTTGACTTTGCGAGAAGAAGCCCTACATATGCATAGGATAAACAAAGGAAAACTAGAGTCTAAATCTAAAGTTGTTGTAAAAAATGCAAAGGATTTAAGTTTAGCCTATTCACCAGGAGTAGCTGAACCTTGTAAAATGATATATGACAAACCTGAAACTGTATATGAATATACAATGAAGGGGAATATGGTAGCTGTAGTTACTGATGGAACTGCTGTATTAGGATTAGGAAATATTGGACCGGAAGCTGCATTACCAGTAATGGAAGGAAAAGCAGTATTATTTAAGAGCTTTGCTGGTGTAGATGCTTTCCCAATATGTTTAAATACTACGGATGTTGATAAAATTGTTGAAACTGTAAAATTATTAGAACCTACATTTGGTGGAGTTAATTTAGAAGATATCGCTGCACCGAACTGCTTTGAAGTAGAGGAAAGATTAAAAAAAGAAACGAATATCCCAATTTTTCACGATGATCAGCATGGAACAGCTATTGTTACAGTTGCTGGTTTATTAAATGCATTGAAATTAGTTGGCAAAAAAATAAGTGAAATTAAGGTAGTCGCAAGTGGAGCAGGTGCTGCTGGAATTGCAATTATTCGACTACTTCACCACTACGGTGTTCGTGATATTATTATGTGTGATTCAAAAGGTGCAATATTTGAAGGTCGTTCATATGGAATGAATCGCATTAAATCAGAGGTTGCCAAATATACGAACCGTGATCGATTGGAAGGAACCTTAGCTGATGTTATTCAAGGTGCAGATGTATTTATTGGTGTATCTGTAGCTGGGGCATTAACAAAAGAAATGGTTGAAACAATGAATAAAGATTCAATTATTTTCGCAATGGCTAATCCTGATCCTGAGATTATGCCTGATTTAGCGAAGGCAGCGGGGGCAAAAGTAATAGGTACTGGACGTTCGGATTTTCCTAACCAAGTGAATAATGTTTTGGCGTTTCCTGGGATCTTCCGAGGTGCTTTAGACGTTCGTGCTACACATATTAATGAAAAAATGAAACAAGCTGCAGTTGAAGCAATTGCAAATCTTATTGATGAAAAAGAGCTTGATGCAGATTATGTGATTCCTAGACCATTTGATTCACGAGTTGCCCCAGCTGTAGCAGCTGCTGTTGCGAAAGCTGCGATGGAAACAGGTGTTGCACGTATAAAAGTGGACCCAGAGGAAGTGAGAGCAAGAACAGAAAAGCTTGCTGTAATCGGTAAAGGTGAGTGATTTATTAAGTGGAGAAACAAACAAGTAAAACAAAGGCTTATCTTGAGATTGTTAATCAAATTCGTCAAATGATTCATGATGACGGACTTGTATCTGGGGATAAGCTTCCCTCTGAACGTGAATTATCAGAGCGTCTCAATATCGGACGATCATCTGTGAGAGAAGGATTGAGAGCTCTAGAGTTACTTGGTTTAATTGAAACACGTAGAGGGGAAGGAACATTTCTTCGCGATTTTGCAGACCATTATTTAGTTGAATTATTAAGTACCTTTATTTTACAGGATGAAAAAGTAAAAAATGATGTTTTTGTTACTAAAGAATTATTGGAAAAAGGTGCAATTAGACTTATTATTCAACAAAAGGATAAAGATTCAATTTTCTTATTAAAGACCAAAATGGAACAAGGAGTCTACTTATTAGAAGATGATTTCTTTTTTGAGTTAGTTCAACTTACAAATATACGCTTACTACTTAAAATTTGGTTATTAATAAAAGAATATGCATCACAATTAAATGTTTCTAGAGAAATAAACAATATAGAACCATATAAAAAGCTCATTAATGCTATATTGGATGAAGACTTACTTTTATCACTCCACTTATATGAACAAATAAGAAAATTGTAAAAGAGCGACAAGGAGGATTATCTTTTGCTTAAAGACTTTTTTTCGAAACCAAAGAAAAGAAAATATGCAACCATTCCGTCAGAGGCTGCTAAACACGATGTTCCTGAAGGAATAATGTCAAAATGTCCTAACTGTCGGAAGATTTTATATACAAAGGAATTGCAGAAAAACTTAAAAGTATGTATGCATTGTGGTTATCATCATCCGATGAATGCGTATGAACGTGTGGAAAGCTTTATTGATGAGGGGACTTTTAAAGAATTCGATCGACATCTACAATCCGAAAACCCTTTAAACTTTCCTGATTATCTAGAAAAACTGAAAAAAGATCAACAAAAAACAAAAATGAATGAAGCTGTTTTAACGGGTAGCGGAAATGTAAATGACATACCAATAATCCTTGCAATAATGGATTCAACTTTCCGAATGGGAAGTATGGGATCAGTAGTAGGGGAAAAAATAACGAGAGCCATAGAAGAAGCGGATAAACAGGGAGTTCCTTTTGTTATTTTTACCGCTTCTGGTGGAGCCAGAATGCAAGAAGCTGTTCTTTCATTAATGCAAATGGCAAAAACAAGTGCAGCACTAAAGAAATTTAGTGATAATGGTGGATTAGCTTTATCAATTATGACTCATCCTACCACTGGTGGGGTTTCAGCAAGTTTTGCTTCCTTAGGTGACTATAATTTTGCTGAACCAGGTGCATTAATTGGATTTGCTGGCCGAAGAATAATTGAACAAACGGTACGCGAGGAATTACCAGAGGACTTCCAAACGGCGGAGTACTTATTAAAGCATGGACAGTTAGATGCAATTATTGATCGATTAGAGTTAAAAGATACCATTACAAATGTTCTTGAAATTCATAAGCAAGCAGGTGAAATAATATGGTAAATGAGCTTGAATTCGAGAAGCCGTTACTGGAGTTACAGAAAAAAATTGCAGAACTTAAAAAGCTTACAAAAGACTCAGATGTTGATTTATCAGCAGAAATTAACAAGCTAGAGGCAAGACTTGTAAAAGTGGAAGCTGATATTTATGAAAACATGAAGCCTTGGGATCGTGTACAGATTGCTAGATTTCCAAGCAGACCGACGACTCTTGATTATATTCCACATCTTTTTACTGACTTTTTTGAGTTACATGGGGATCGTGTATTCGGAGACGATGAAGCGATTATTGGTGGAATAGCTAAATATAAAGGACTGCCTGTTACAGTAATCGGACAGCAACGAGGCAGAGATACGAAGGAAAACATACGTAGAAATTTTGGTATGCCTCATCCAGAAGGGTATCGTAAAGCTTTAAGATTAATGAAGCAAGCGGATAAATTCAATCGACCTATTATTAGTTTTATTGATACTAAAGGTGCATTTCCTGGAAAAGCTGCTGAAGAAAGAGGTATTTCCGAATCAATTGCGAAAAATCTTTTTGAAATGGCTGGCTTAAGAGTACCTGTTATTTGTATTGTTATTGGAGAAGGAGCAAGTGGTGGTGCGTTAGGTATAGGTGTTGGCAATCATATTCATGTTCTTGAAAATTCTTGGTTTTCCGTCATTGCTCCTGAGTCTGCTGCAACAATACTCTGGAAGGATGCAAGTCAAGCCAAACGTGCTGCGGAAATTATGAAAATTACTGCCCCTGACCTTAAACAATTGGGCGTTATCGATGAAGTAATCCCTGAGGTAAAAGGTGGAGCACATAAGGACATTGCATCTCAAGCAGAAGCAATTGATAAAGTGTTAGCAAAATCGTTAAAGGATTTAGTAGGTTTATCATCTGAAGTTCTTATTGAACAGCGCTATAATAAATATCGTGTTATTGGTGAATTTACAGAATTAAAGGATTATGTTAGTAGTAAATAATAGATAATTAGAAATGTAAGCAATCGTTGAACCGATTGCTTACATTATTTTTATCCAAAGTTTACCTGTCCTTCCACAGGTGAAATGAAACGTGTAGCGGTTTTCAATTGATGTTTTTAGTTAAAATTTTACTTTAATAGCAACAATGTTTGGGAAAAGAGCCTTTTCATAAAAAAATTTTTTATGATAACGTTTTCTCGTCTTCTAAAAGTTTGAGAACAAGAATATAAAGTGGTATTTTAGAAATATTAAAAGGTATTCATTATGAAGGTTTTTACCTTTTCACAATCTACTATTAAATGTGAGATAAAATTAGAGGTGGTTATCATGAAACGTATTGGTATTTTAACAAGTGGTGGAGATGCACCTGGAATGAATGCAGCTATTCGTGCGGTAGTGCGTAAAGCGATTTATCATGATTTAGAGGTATATGGAGTTTATAACGGTTATAGTGGTCTTATAAATGGAAAAATAGAAAGACTAGAAGTAGGATCCGTAGGTGATATTATACATCGTGGTGGTACAATGCTTCATTCTGCACGTTGTGAAGAATTTAAAACTAAAGAAGGACAACAAAAAGGTATTGAACAACTGAATAAATTTGGAATTGAAGGTTTAGTAGTAATTGGAGGGGACGGTTCGTATCAAGGAGCTAAAGCATTAACAGAACATGGATTTCCATGTATCGGTGTTCCAGGTACGATTGATAATGATATTCCAGGAACTGATTTTACCATCGGTTTTGACACTGCATTAAATACTGTATTAGATTCCATTGATAAAATTCGAGATACTGCTTCATCACATGAGAGAACATTTATTATTGAAGTGATGGGAAGAAATGCTGGAGATATTGCTCTTTGGTCTGGATTAGCAGGCGGAGCCGAAACAATATTAATTCCAGAGGATCCATATGATATGGAAGAAATTGCAGATCGTCTTCGAAAAGGAAATGAGCGTGGAAAAAAACATAGTATTATTGTAGTCGCTGAAGGAGTTAAAAGTGCTCATGACTTTGCAAAAGAATTAGAGGCAGCAAGTCATTTTGATACACGAATTTCTGTACTTGGGCATATTCAGCGGGGAGGTTCTCCGACAGCTAGTGATAGAGTATTAGCTAGTCGTCTAGGTGCACGAGCTGTGGAGTTACTAATTGAAGGAAAAGGTGGAAGAGCAGTAGGTATTCAAAATAACCAATTAGTGGATTATGATATACTGGAGATATTAGGTACACCTCATAAAGTTGATCTTGATATGTATCGATTGTCAAAAGAACTATCAATATAGAAATATGAAGAAGGAGAAGCAAAATGAAAAAAACGAAAATTGTCTGTACAATTGGACCAGCTAGTGAAAGTATTGAAATGCTAGAAAAACTCATGGAATCAGGTATGGATGTTGCCCGTTTGAATTTCTCACATGGTAGCCACGAAGAACATGAGGCAAGAATTAAAAATATTCGTCAGGCAGCTAAAAATACTAATAAAACGGTTGCTATTTTACTTGATACAAAAGGACCTGAAATTCGTACAAATGATATGGTGGATGGTGCGATTGAATTACGTGAAGGCAATCAAATCATTATCTCGATGAGTGAGGTATTAGGAACAACTGAAAAGTTCTCTGTGACATATGATGGATTGATTCATGATATTAGTGTTGGCTCTAAAATTTTATTAGACGATGGACTAATTGAATTGGAAGTTACTTCCGTAGATATGAATAAACAAGAAATACATACTTTAATTTTGAACAGTGGAACATTAAAAAATAAGAAAGGTGTCAATGTTCCTGGTGTATCCGTAAATCTACCTGGTATTACAGAAAAGGATGCTAGTGATATTCTATTTGGGATACAACAAGGAGTTAATTTTATTGCTGCATCCTTTGTACGTAGATCCTCAGATGTACTAGAAATTAGACAATTATTAGAAGAAAATAATGCGACACATATTCAAATCATACCAAAGATTGAGAATCAAGAAGGTGTCGATAATATCGATGAAATATTAGCAGTATCAGACGGGTTAATGGTAGCGCGTGGAGATTTAGGTGTGGAAATTCCTACGGAAGCTGTTCCGCTTGTTCAAAAAAGCTTAATTAAAAAATGTAATGAACAAGGTAAACCGGTTATTACAGCTACTCAAATGTTGGATTCTATGCAAAGAAATCCAAGACCTACAAGAGCAGAAGCTAGTGATGTTGCTAACGCTATTTTTGATGGTACAGATGCAATCATGCTTTCAGGTGAAACTGCTGCTGGCTCTTATCCAGTTGAAGCTGTACAAACAATGTATAAAATAGCTATTCATGCAGAGCAAGCATTGAATCATGATGAAATACTTTCTTATCATAGTAAAAACAGTGAACACAATATGACTGATGCCATTTGTCAATCGGTTGCTCATACGGCCATCAATCTGGATGTTAATGCGATCATTACTCCTACTGAGAGTGGTCATACAGCTAGGATGATTTCTAAATACCGTCCAAAAGCTCCGATTGTTGCTGTAACATCTAATGAAAAGGTATATTTAAATCTTGCCTTAGTTTGGGGAGTTACGCCACGAATTGGTCAAAAAGTTGAAACAACAGATGAAATGTTAGAACTTGCCGTACAGGAAAGCCTAAACACAGATATTGTTAAGCATGGAGATTTAGTAGTTATTACTGCGGGAGTGCCAGTAGGTGAAGCTGGAACCACGAATCTAATGAAAGTTCATGTAGTAGGGGATGTTGTTGCAAAAGGTCAAGGCGTAGGAAGAAAATCTGCCTATGGAAAAGTAGTTATAGCAAAAAGTGCAGCGGAAGCTCAAGCCAAGGTTGAACCAGGTTCTATTTTAGTTACTCATGGAGTAGATAAAGAAATGGTACCAATCGTAAAAAAATGTAGTGCGTTAATTACTGAAGAAGGTGGATTAACAAGCGATGCTGCAGTAGTAGGAATCAATTTAGGAATACCAGTTATTGTAGGGGTTGAAAAAGCTACAAGCTTATTGGTAGAAGGTCAGGAAATCACGGTTGATCCATCTCGTGGAGTCATTTATAATGGCCATGCAAGTGTGCTATAATTTGAAATTTATATAATTAGTGAAGGCTCTTTTTTCAAATTTATTACTATTTAAGTAAAGCTATAACTAATAAATATCAACCGAGGATGGCTATATGTTTCAATTTACTGAGCAAAGAGCTGCAATCTTTATAAGAACCGCTGGAATCCTTTATTTGGAGTAAAAGCAGGTAGTTGGGCTTTTACAAAAGTTACAAACTATAAGGAAACAGCTTTAGTAAAAAAAATGACGTGAGACTATGTTCACGTCATTTTTTAATTACATTTGGTTTCCCTAAAATGAAATTCCAAATATCTTGAAAAACATTAGCTCTATGCAAGGTTGTGATGATTACTAAGGTAACAGGCCCAAGTATCAATCCTAGGAATCCCACAAGCTTAAAGCCGACAAATAACGCAATTAGTGTTGCGAGTGGATTTAAACCAATACTTGAAGATAAAATTTTTGGTTCCATTAATTGTCTCTGTACAACGACAACGGTGTACAGAACTCCTAGTCCTATTGCTAGAGGAATATTACCTACAATTGCTTCATAGATAATCCAAGGAATAAATACAACTCCAGTTCCTAAATAGGGAAGAATATCAACAATTCCACTAACTAAAGCAATCGTAATTGCGTAGTCTACCCTTAAAATTAATAACCCAATTAGTACGATTACCAAAGTTATTGAAATCAAAGTAAGCTGGGCACGAACAAAACCAAATAATGCCTTTTTTAGATCGGTTATCACTGTTCGAAAACTTTTCATCGCCCGTTCTGGAAGAAGCTTTCCACTAAATCTAGATAGTCTATTCCAATCTTTGCTTATAAAAAATGTGGCTAATAAAGAAAAAACTAAAACAGTTGCAGCATTTGGAATCCAGGAAACTAGTGCTGGTAGTTTGAGGAAAAAGTTTTGCAAAAAGTTACCAGCACTAGAAGCGATTTTTTGACCAGCTGTTTGAATATTAGTCATAATAGTATCTTGTTGACCAGCATCTAAATTTTTAAATAAACTCGCTGCTTGATTATATATAGGTAAAACCTGTCCAGCAATAAAATCCTCAATATATTCAACCAATGTATTCACATGTTTTGGCACAACATCAGCTAAATAATTCGTTCCTGATACAATTTCAGCAATTAATAAAGTAATCAATCCAATGAAAATACTGATGATTAAAATGATAGATACAATCACTGCAAGTGCACGAGGAAATCTTGCTTTTCTCTCCAAGAAATTGACTAAAGGATTAATAAGTAGTGCAATCACTATGGCGATGAGAAATGGATAAGTAACCTTTGATACGAAATAAAAGATAAACGCACCACCTAAAACGATTCCTAAAACTATTAAAAATCGAATGGTACGATTGACATAAACGGGATTCAATTTACAGCCCCCAATCGTTTTAATATGTATATTTTACAACGTGTAAAGTTAAAAAAAAAGTAATAAAGATATACAGAGAAAACTCTAATTATTAATCAATCTATATTAAATGAAATAAAATTATTTTAATATAATAATGTGCAGTTAACACAAATTGTGATATCTGCATAAAACAGATAATAACGAATTTAAAGATAGAAAAATACACATAATTAACAAGATGAAAATTAATGACTAGAAATTGTTTCATTCAGAAAATAATATTAGCAAAATTAATTGCAAAAAATGTAGAAAATTATTACACATACTTACCTTCTTTGTTTATAATAGAAATGTAAGCGAATTAACAATGCCCCAAAATAGACAAGAATTTTAATTATATTATAATAGGATATGTGACCGCTTGCATTCGTTAGTACATAGTGGGGCAAACGTGTTAATCCCGAAGATTTTCGGGTATAGAAATAACTAAAGTATTATTATCATATCAGCATCCTTAATTAGGATAATAGAAGGATAAAAAGGAGAGATGATCATGACAGCAACGAAAGGTCTAGAAGGAATTGTTGCAGCTAGTACTTCAATCAGTTCAATCATCGATGATACCCTTACATATGTAGGTTATAACATTGATGATTTAGCAGAAAATGCTAGCTTTGAAGAAGTAATTTATTTATTATGGCATCTTAAACTACCTAACAAAGAAGAACTAAATGATTTAAAACAACAATTAGCGAATAATATGGAGTTACCTCAAGAAGTAATTAATGCAATGAAAGCATACCCAGTAAAAAATATTCATCCAATGGCTGCATTGCGTACAGCTGTTTCAACTTTAGGACTTTACGATGAAGAAGCAGATGTAATGGAAGAAGCAGCAAATTTCCGTAAAGCTGTTCGTCTTCAAGCAAAAATGCCTGCCATTGTAGCAGCATTTGCACGTATTCGTAAAGGGCTGGAACCAATTGCACCAAGAACTGACTTCGGTTTTGCTGCTAACTTTCTTTATATGCTAACTGGAGAAGAACCAGAAGCAATTGCGATTGAGGCATTCAACAAAGCTCTCGTTCTTCATGCTGATCATGAACTTAATGCTTCTACATTTACTGCACGTGTTTGTGTTGCTACATTGTCAGATGTTTACTCAGGTGTAACAGCAGCAATTGGTGCATTAAAAGGACCTCTTCATGGTGGTGCGAATGAGCAAGTAATGAAAATGCTAAGTGAAATTGGCTCCGTAGAAAATGTTGATTCCTATATTCACGGCAAGCTTTCAAATAAAGAGAAGATTATGGGATTTGGACATCGTGTTTATCGCCAAGGTGACCCTCGTGCTAAACATTTGAAAGCAATGTCAGAAAAATTAACTAAATTAACTGGTGAGCCTCAATACTATGAAATGTCTACAAAAATTGAAGAAATCGTTACTTCAGAAAAGGCTCTTCCACCAAATGTTGATTTCTATTCTGCATCTGTCTACCATAGCTTAGGAATCGATCATGATTTATTTACACCAATTTTTGCGGTTAGTCGTGTTTCTGGATGGTTGGCACATATCCTTGAACAATATTCAAATAACCGTTTGATCCGACCACGTGCTGAATATGTAGGTCCTGGAATGCAAACGTATGTACCAATTGAAAATCGTTAAGACAAATTATTTACAAATTTAAAAAAAATTGGTCTAATATACATGTAATCTTCGGGTTAGAAGTTTGCTCTTCTAACCTTTGATACTGTTTTTGCATTAATATCTCACCCTCGAGATTTAAAAAGTTTTTTAAAGTCAATCGAGGTGCTTGAGCTTTTAAAATGAATTGGAGGGAAAGAAATGTCACAAGGTGAAAAAATCAGAGTAGAAAATGGCGTGTTAAACACACCAAATAATCCAATTATCCCATTTATTGAAGGTGACGGTACAGGACCTGATATTTGGGCAGCATCACAAAGAGTGCTAGATGCAGCTGTTGAAAAAGCATACAAAGGTGAGCGTAAAATTGAGTGGAAAGAAGTTTATGCTGGTCAAAAAGCATTCGATAAAACTGGTGAATGGCTTCCTTCTGAGACTCTAGACGTAATTCGTGAATATTTAATAGCAATTAAGGGACCACTTACTACTCCTGTTGGAGGCGGTATTCGTTCATTAAATGTAGCTTTACGTCAAGAATTAGACTTATTTGTATGTTTACGCCCAGTTCGTTATTTTGAGGGTGTTCCATCTCCTGTTAAACGTCCTGAAGATACTGATATGGTAATCTTCCGCGAAAACACTGAGGATATTTATGCAGGTATTGAATATCAAGAAGGTTCTGCAGAAGTGAAGAAAGTCATTGAATTTTTACAAAACGAAATGGGTGTGAATAAAATTCGCTTCCCTGAAACTTCTGGAATCGGTATTAAGCCGGTATCTGCAGAAGGAACGAAGCGTTTGGTACGCGCAGCAATTAACTATGCTATTAAAGAAGGACGCAAATCTGTAACACTTGTACATAAAGGAAATATTATGAAGTTTACAGAAGGAGCATTTAAAAACTGGGGTTATGAGTTAGCCGAACAAGAATTCGGCGATAAAGTATTCACTTGGGCACAGTACGATAAAATTAAAGATGAACAAGGTTTAGATGCTGCGAATAAAGCACAAGATGAAGCTTTAGCTGCTGGAAAAATTCTTGTAAAGGATTCAATCGCTGATATCTTCTTACAACAAATATTAACTCGTCCACGTGAATTTGATGTGGTTGCAACAATGAACTTAAATGGTGACTATATTTCTGATGCACTTGCTGCTCAAGTAGGTGGAATTGGTATTGCTCCAGGAGCAAACATCAACTATGAAACTGGTCATGCTATTTTCGAAGCAACACACGGAACAGCACCTAAATATGCTGGATTAGATAAAGTAAATCCATCTTCAGTAATCCTTTCTGGTGTTCTTTTACTTGAACACTTAGGTTGGAATGAAGCTGCTAACTTAATTACTAAATCTATGGAAAAAACAATTGCTTCAAAAGTTGTCACTTATGATTTTGCTCGTCTAATGGATGGGGCTACAGAAGTGAAATGTTCTGAATTTGGAACAGAGCTAATCAAAAATATGGAAATATAATAAGGGAGCCTGGCAACAGGTGACAAAAAAATGCCGGTTGATACTTATCGCCGGCAGTTTTAATATAGATCGGTACAGAATCATTACATGACTAACCATTCAAGGAGGATTTTTTAAATGACTATGAACAGAAAAAAAATCTCAGTTATTGGTGGCGGTTTTACTGGTGCAACTACAGCATTCCTTTTAGCACAAAAAGAGCTTGGAGATATTGTACTTGTTGATATTCCTCAAGCCGAAAATCCTACAAAAGGGAAGGCACTTGATATGTTAGAAGCTGGTCCTGTTCAAGGGTTTGATGCTAATATTATCGGAACGTCTAATTATGCAGATACAAAAGATTCTGATGTAGTTGTCATTACAGCAGGTATTGCTCGTAAACCAGGTATGAGTCGTGATGACTTAGTACAAACAAACCAAAAAGTAATGAAAAGTGTAACACAGGAAATAGTTAAGTATTCTCCAAACTGCTTCATTATCGTATTAACCAATCCAGTTGATGCAATGACATACACAGTATTCAAAGAGTCCGGATTCCCTAAAAACCGTGTAATCGGTCAATCAGGTGTACTTGATACTGCTCGCTTCCGTACATTTGTTGCACAGGAATTAAATTTATCCGTAAAGGATATAACGGGATTCGTTCTTGGTGGCCATGGGGATGATATGGTACCGTTAGTGCGCTATTCTTATGCTGGCGGCATTCCTTTGGAAACATTAATTCCAAAGGAGCGGTTAGATGCTATTGTTGCACGTACACGTACTGGTGGTGGAGAAATTGTAAACTTACTAGGTAATGGTAGTGCTTATTATGCACCTGCAGCTTCTTTAGTGGAAATGGTTGAGGCACTTGTAAAAGATCAACGCAGGGTTCTGCCTTCCATCGCTTATTTAGAAGGTGAATATGGATATGATGGGATCTATCTTGGAGTTCCAACGGTCCTAGGTGCTAATGGTATTGAAAAAATAATCGAACTAGAATTGACAGCAGAGGAAAAAGCTGCGCTTGATAAATCGGCTGAATCCGTTAAAAATGTAATGAATGTATTAGCTTAAATAAATAGAAAAAGGGATTTTTCGAAAGGATTTGATTCTTTTGAAAAATCCCTTTTTCTATCTAAGTACTTATTAAATATTATGATATAATAAATGTAATCGTTTTCAAAAACAAAGGGGAGATGTTGTAATGCTTTTAGGAAAAAGGAGAAAGATTGGGAGAAAAATTGAAGAAATATCTATTGGAGAAAAATTAACCTTAACTGAAACAGTTGAGGATAAGGACCTCCTTCTATATTTAGGATTGACAAATGATGCAAATCCATTATACATACAACATGATTATGCTGCCCAAACTCCATTCGAAAAGCCAATTGTACCAACAATCATGCTAACAGGTATGATTACATCGGCTATATCCAAGTATTTACCAGGTCCGGGGTCACATGTGGTTACTCAGAAATTAGAATTTTTAAAACCTATCTATCATTATAGCTCGATTCATTTCCTATTCGAAGTAGTAGATGTACATCCAGATAAACATTTGATAGATATTCAAATTCAAGCAACCAATGATGCAAACGAAACAGTTATTCAAGGTTTTTTAACTGTATGTCCACCACATAGAATAGAAACATTAAATGAAAAAGTATTAGATAATTTTTGAAACGATCCAATAATCGGATCGTTTTTATTTTTTTCGGAACCTTTTACAAATAAATACGTACATAAAGATAGATAAATAGGGGGAGAAAGGGTGGTTTGATTGAGTTTAAAAAGAATTTATACAATTACAGGATTCATTATAGCAATCATTATCCTTGGGATTGTGCTTGTTTCTTCTTGGTATACTGTGGATGAATCAGAGCAAGCAGTGATACTAACATTTGGTAAAGCAGAGGAAGCTATCCAGGAACCAGGACTCCATTTTAAGTTACCTTGGCCAGTCCAATCGGTTGAAAAGCTTTCACGAGAGACTTTTAGTTTGCAATTTGGTTATGATCAAAAGAAAAATAAGGTGAAAGATTACCCTGATGAAACAAAAATGATTACTGGGGATGAAAACATCCTCATGGCTGATTTAGTTGTACAATGGAAAATAACTAATCCGGAGAAATATCTATTTAATTCTGAGCAGCCGAATCAAATTTTATATAACGCTACATCATCTTCTTTGAGAAGTATTATAGGAAGCTCGAAAATTGATGATGCACTTACATCTGGGAAAGCTGAAATAGAGGCAGGTGTCCGTGAATTATTGACTTCATTAATTGAAAAATATGACATTGGTATTTCAATAATGGCGGTAAAATTACAGGATGTTGAGCTCCCGAATACAGATGTCCGAAAAGCGTTTACAGATGTCACGGATGCGAGAGAAACAATGAATACGAAAATTAATGAAGCAAAGAAATACGAAAATAAGCGAATGAATGAAGCAGAAGGAGAGAAGGAAGCACTAATATCTAGAGCCGAAGGGGAAAAAGCATCCAGAATTCAAATAGCTCGTGGGGATGTTGCAGTATTCAATAAACTTTATAATGAATACAAAAAAAATCCTGAAATTACTAAAGAGCGCCTAGTCATTGAAACGCTTGAGCAGGTTCTTCCTGGGGCAGAAATCTACATTATGAATGATGACGGGAATACGATGAAATACCTGCCGATCCGTCCGTTAGAAAAAGAAACACCAATAACAGAAAAGAAAGAAGAGGGAGGCGACCAAAATAATGAAGGATGATAACGTCATTAATATGAAAGAGACAAAGCTTGGGGAAATGAACTGGAGAAAGTATACAAAGATTGGGATGTTTTTTATTATTTTAATCATTATTTTCGGGTTAATCCTATCAAATATCTTTATTGTTAAAGAGGGAGAATATAAGGTCATCCGGCAATTTGGTGAAGTGGTAAAAATCAAAAGTGAACCAGGATTGGGCTTTAAGCTGCCATTTATTCAAAGTGTGACAACACTTCCAAAATATCAAATGACCTATGATGTCTCGAAAGCAGAAATTAATACAAAAGATAAGAAACGAATGATTATAGATAATTATGCTATTTGGAAAATAGTAGACCCTAAAAAAATGATTACCAATGCTAGAAATGTTGATAATGCTGAAAATAGAATGGAAGAGTTTATTTATTCAGTTGTCCGTGCCGAATTAGGAAACTTAAATTATGAAGAAATTATTAATGATGAAGTATCATCGAGAGGAAGTTTAAATGATAAGGTTACTGATATGGTTAACGATCTTTTAGCTAAGGATAACTACGGCATCGTCGTAACTGATGTTCGGACGAAAAGAACCGACTTACCTGAGGAAAATGAGCAATCCGTTTATACTCGAATGATTTCTGAAAGAGAAACGAAGGCACAAGAATATTTGTCTAAGGGTGATGCTGAGAAAAATACGATCGAGGCCAAAACGGATAAAGTAGTAAAAGAAATGCTTTCAAAAGCTCAAGCGGATGCAGAAGTAATCCGATCCGAAGGAGAAGGAGAGGCAGCTAAAATCTATAATGAAGCTTTCTCGAAAGATAAAGAGTTTTACCATCTTTTTAGAACATTAGAATCATACAAAAAGACAATTGGTGACCAAACAATGATCATTCTCCCATCAGATTCACCATATGCAAAATTATTAATGGGCTATACAAAATAATAGACTGATATGGTCAGCAACGATGCTGGCCATTTTCCTTTTCAGGCGTGTACATGATAAAATGGGGTAAGGTAACTACTCGGATACGATAAATCTGGAGGGGAAACGATTGGAAAAAAAGCTAATATTAATTGATGGAAATAGTATCGCCTATCGGGCATTTTTTGCCTTACCATTATTAAACAATGATAAAGGGATCCATACCAATGCCATTTACGGTTTTACAACGATGCTAATGAAAATTTTGAATGAAGAAAAGCCTTCTCATTTATTAGTGGCTTTTGACGCAGGGAAGACGACTTTTCGTCATAACACATTTAAAGAATATAAAGGAACGAGGCAGAAAACACCACCTGAGCTTTCGGAACAATTTCCATTTATTAGAGAGCTACTAGATGCCTATGGGATTAAAAGGTATGAATTAGAAAACTATGAAGCTGATGATATTATTGGGACACTCTCTCTTCAGGCTGAAAAAGATGGTTTTGAAGTGAAGGTAATATCTGGAGATAAGGATTTAACACAGCTTAGCTCAGAACATACAACAGTATGCATTACCAAAAAAGGGATCACAGAAATAGAGGAGTATACACCAGAGCACATTAAAGAAAAGTATGGTTTAACTCCAGAGCAAATTATTGATATGAAGGGATTAATGGGTGATTCTTCGGATAATATTCCTGGAATTCCTGGAGTCGGAGAGAAAACAGCCATTAAACTATTAAAGGAATATGAAACAGTAGAAAACTTATTACAATCTATTGATCAAGTTAGTGGAAAGAAATTAAAAGAAAAAATCGAGGAATATCAAGAACAAGCAATCATGAGTAAAAAGCTTGCAACAATTACTCGTGAAGCTCCTGTAACTATATCAGTGGATGAAACAGCTTATGAAAATAGTAATGATGAAAAACTAGTTACTCTTTTCAAGGAGCTAGGTTTTAATTCATTAATAGATAAATTAGATGTCAAACATAACCCTGATCAAAAGGAAGAGTTCGACAAGCTCGAATATCAAATAATTGAAGAAATCACAGATGAACTGTTTACGAACGAGAGTGCTCTTTATTTGGAAATCTTTGAAGAGAATTATCATACGGGTGAAATAATTGGTCTAAGTATTTGTAATGAAAATGGAGTATTTTATTTACCGGTAAAGACTGCTTTGAATTCTAGTGCATTTAAAACATGGGCGCAAGACGAAACAAAGAAAAAATTTGTATATGATGGAAAAGCTGCAGTTGTTGCTTTAAGACGTTTTGGTGTGGAGCTGAAAGGAATAGATTTTGACTTATTAATTGCTTCTTATTTACTCAATCCTTCGGAAACTGTGGAAGATTTTGCATCCGTTGCGAAACGTCACGGGTATAACATGGTTCATAGTGATGAAGAGGTGTTCGGTAAAGGGGTGAAGCGAAAAGTTCCAGAAGAGAACACCCTTGCTGATCATGTAGTGAGAAAGGCTGTTGGAATTGCTAGCTTGGTTAATTCTTGCTTAGAGGAGCTTGAGAAAAATGATCAGCTAGAACTCTTTACAGAGCTTGAGCTACCTCTTTCATTTATATTAGCAGATATGGAATCAACTGGAATCATGGTGAATATTGACCGTTTAAAACAGATGGGGGAAGAATTGACTGAACGTTTACAATCAATAGAAGAAAAAGTGTTCGAATTAGCTGGTGAGTCATTTAATATTAATTCTCCAAAGCAATTAGGTGTTATATTATTTGAAAAACTAGGATTACCTGTGTATAAGAAAACTAAAACGGGTTATTCAACATCTGCAGATGTACTTGAAAAGCTTGAATCTGAACATGAGATTGTTAAGGAAATCCTCCACTATCGTCAATTAGGTAAATTACAATCTACCTATATTGAAGGTTTATTAAAAGTTGTTCATTTAGACAATAGTAGGATTCATACAAGATATAATCAAGTTCTTGCTCAAACAGGAAGACTAAGCTCAGTTGACCCCAATCTTCAAAATATCCCCATTCGACTAGAGGAGGGACGTAAATTAAGACAAGCCTTTATCCCAACTGAAGAGGATTGGTTCATTTTCTCTGCTGATTACTCACAAGTAGAGTTGCGTGTATTAGCTCATATTGCGGGTGATAAAAAGCTTATCGAAGCTTTTAACGAAGATATGGATATTCATACGAAGACAGCGATGGATGTATTCCATGTGAAAAAAGATGAAGTAACCAATAATATGCGTCGGCAAGCAAAAGCAGTTAACTTTGGAATAGTTTATGGAATTAGTGATTATGGGTTATCACAAAATTTAGGTATTACAAGGAAGGAAGCAGGGAAATTTATTGAACGCTATTTTGCGAGTTATCCTGGGGTAAAAGATTTTATGACGGATATTGTTCAGGACGCAAAACAAAAGGGTTATGTTTCAACAATTCTAAAAAGAAGAAGATATATACCTGAAATAACTAGCAGAAACTTTAATATTCGTAGCTTTGCCGAGAGAACTGCAATGAATACACCGATTCAAGGAAGTGCCGCTGATATTATTAAGAAAGCAATGATTGATATGGCGGCTAGATTAAAACAAGAAAACCTACAAGCACGTCTTCTTTTACAGGTACACGATGAATTGATTTTTGAAGCTCCTAGTAATGAAATAGATATTTTAAAGAAAATTGTACCTGAAGTGATGGAAAATGCAGTTCAATTAGTTGTACCTCTTAAGGTTGACTATGCATACGGTCCTACATGGTTTGATGCAAAATAAGTAATAAAAGAGGAGATTTATGATGCCTGAATTACCGGAAGTAGAAACGATAAGAAGAACATTACAGAATCTTGTAGTAGGGAAAACGATTGATAATGTACAGGTGCATTGGCCTAAAATCGTAAAAAAGCCGGTTGAGGTTGAACAATTTAAGGATGCATTGATCGGGGAAACAATTACAGATGTTAATCGAAGAGGGAAGTTTCTAATTATTAATCTAAATACTTACGCTCTCGTTTCCCATCTACGTATGGAAGGGAAATATGGTTTATTTAATAGTGATGAACCATATGATAAGCATACACATGTCATATTTCATTTTACCGATGGAACAGAGCTGCGTTATCGCGATGTCCGAAAATTTGGGACAATGCATTTATTTTTGAAGGGTGAAGAAAACAACGACCTTCCATTATCACAATTAGGTCCTGAACCGTTTTCAAGCTCATTTACTAACCAATATTTGCAGGGAAAACTTAAGAAAACGGAACGAAAGATAAAACCTGTACTTTTAGACCAAACAATTGTTACAGGACTTGGCAATATTTATGTGGATGAAGCATTGTTTAGAGCAAAGATACATCCTGAACGAAAGGCCAACACCTTGAATAGCGATGAACTAATAAATCTTCATCAAGAAATTATCGCTACCTTATCTGAAGCTGTAGAAAAAGGTGGGAGTACGATTCGTTCCTATGTAAATTCCCAAGGAGAGATTGGTATGTTCCAATTGCAATTACTTGCATATGGGCGTAAAGGGGAAGAATGTAAACGATGTGGAACCCCTATAGAAAAAATTGTCACTGCGGGTCGAGGAACTCATTTTTGTCCAAACTGTCAAAAGAATAGGCCCTAATTAAATTTTAACATCTGATAAGCTCCTTCCATATATTATAGTTAGTGATGTGAGAACAGGAAGGAGCTTTATCATGGGCTTTCAGTTATCACTCTTTTTAATGGCTTTTGCTGTTAGTTTAGATAATTTTAGTGCAGGTTTTACTTATGGTTTAAGAAAAATGAAAATCCCGATAAAATCTATATTGATTATAGCGATTTGTTCAGGACTTTCATTGGGAATTGCATGTGTCTTTGGGAGGATTCTACAGTCGTTTATCGATCATAATCTCGCCAATCGATTGGGTGGTATCATATTAATTTTGATTGGCATTTGGGTCTTGTATCAATTTTTTAAGCCAGAAAAGGTATCAACAAAAGAGGATGAAAAAGTAGTATTAAATGTTGAAATTCGTTCACTCGGTGTAGTAATAAATATATTAAAAAAGCCAACGAGTGCGGATTTTGACAATTCCGGAGCCATAAATGGAATTGAAGCGTTTATGCTTGGATTTGCTTTGTCTTTAGATGCCTTTGGAGCTGGAATTGGAGCAGCTATGCTCGGATATTCTCCAACCTACTTAAGTATTCTAGTTGCGTTAATGAGCTTTTTATTTGTAACAGGTGGATTAAAATTAGGAAAAATGTTCTCCCATCTTAATTGGATGCAAAAAATTTCTTTTTTACCGGGTGTATTACTAATATTAATCGGAGTATTTAAATTTTAGTGAGGTTATAAATATGGCAAAGATTATAGGACTAACCGGTGGTATTGCGAGTGGAAAAAGTACAGTTTCTAACTTATTAAGAAGAAAAGGCTTTGCTATTGTGGATGCAGATATTGCTGCTAGAAAAGTTGTTGAAATTGGTAAGGATGCCTATAAACAAATAGTTGAAGCTTTTGGTCCAGAGATTTTACAACAAGATCAGAATCTGGACAGAAAAAAACTAGGAACCATTGTTTTTCATGATGAAGAAAAACGGCTAATGCTAAATCAAATTGTTCATCCCGCTGTTAGAGAATACATGCAAAAAGAAAAAGAAACAGCTCTTAAACAGGGGAAAGAGACGGTTATTATGGACATTCCATTATTGTTTGAAAGTAACCTCGGTTACATGGTAGATCAAACGATCCTTGTCTATGTTGAGCAATCCATCCAATTACAAAGACTGATGGATAGAAATCAATTCACGGAGGCAGAGGCGATGGCAAGAATTCAATCACAAATGCCACTTGAAGAAAAAATTGAGAAATCTGATGCTGTAATTAATAATAATGGAACGATTGATGAGACAGAACAACAATTAAATGAAATCATTACAAAATGGTTCCTTAAACCTTAAATTTATAAGGTAAATAGAATAACACAAATAAGGGAGATTCCTATAAATATTAGGAATCTCCCTATTTTTATTTGGAATTTATAAATAGAAACATATTTGTACTTACATAATTCGATTAATGTGTTATACTATTTTTAGAAAATCCACTTAATGAGTATAACTTTAATATTGGAGGCTAACATTGATGAAAACAAGAATAGCAATTAATGGATTTGGTCGAATTGGACGAATGGTATTCCGAAAAGCGATATTAGAGAATGAATTAGATATAGTAGCGATCAATGCAAGTTATCCTGCAGAAAGCTTAGCACATTTAATTAAGTATGATACAACACATGGGAAATTTGAGGCAGATATTCTGTCAACTGAAGAAGCATTAATTGTTAATGGACATCGCATTAAACTCCTAAATCAACGGAATCCAGGAGAACTTCCGTGGAAAGATATGAATATAGATATTGTAATTGAGGCAACTGGTAAATTTAATTCACGAGAAAAGGCTGAACTTCATTTACAAGCCGGTGCCAAAAAAGTGATCTTAACTGCCCCTGGGAAAAATGAAGATGTAACTATTGTCATGGGAGTAAATGAAAGCGCATTAAAAATTGATGAACATGACATTATTTCAAATGCATCATGTACAACAAACTGCTTAGCACCAGTCGCCAAAGTATTAAATGAGCAATTTGGCATTGAAAACGGATTAATGACTACTGTCCATGCCTATACGAATGACCAAAATAATATAGATAATCCGCATAAAGATTTACGTCGTGCCCGTGCATGTGCGCAATCCATTATACCTACAACAACAGGTGCTGCTAAAGCGTTAGCCCTCGTTCTACCAGAACTGAAGGGGAAGCTTCACGGAATGGCTTTAAGGGTACCAACTCCAAATGTATCCTTAGTTGATTTAGTTGTAGATTTGAAGAAAGAAGTAACAGTTGAAGAGGTAAATGAGGCGTTTATGACAGCTGCCTCAGGCTCCTTGCATGGAATCCTAGAATTTACGACAGAGCCACTAGTATCAGTTGATTTTAATACGAATCCACATTCAACTATTATTGATGGTTTATCGACCATAGTGATGGATGGACGGAAAGTGAAAGTTCTTGCATGGTATGATAATGAGTGGGGATATTCCTGTCGAGTTGTAGATTTAACTAAATTTGTTGCCAAAGAAATGAATACAAAGTCAAAAGTAAACATAGGATAAAATATATGAGCTTGCTATCCATGGATAGCAAGCTTTTTTTATCATTCTATTGCAAAAAGAATTTAAACAAAGTATACTATTTTTCGTGAAGTTAAAAATTTAATATTTGTGGCTACTTAAAGGGTTAGGACCTCTTTGGACTAACTTTCCCCCGTGGTAGTTACATTTGTGCTTTTCACAATGTTTTTTAACCGCAAAAATATTAAGTTTGAAGGGGGAACGATCAATGGAAACTATGGGTCGTCATGTAATTTCTGAATTATGGGGTTGCGATTTTGAAAAGTTAAACAATATGGATTTTATTGAAAAAACGTTTGTTGATGCAGCATTAAAATCTGGTGCTGAAATTCGCGAGGTGGCTTTTCATAAATTTGCTCCACAAGGTGTGAGCGGTGTAGTTATTATTTCTGAGTCACATTTAACTATTCACAGCTTTCCTGAACATGGATATGCTAGTATTGATGTTTACACATGCGGGAATTTAGATCCAAATATTGCCGCAGATTATATAGCAGAAAGTTTACATGCTGAAAAGAGGGAAACGATTGAATTACCTCGTGGCATGGGAGCCGTACAAATTAGCAAAGAACAAGTAAATGTATGAAAAAATAATATAAAAAAAGAGCAACGAGGTGTATAGACATACACCTCGTTTTTTTTCTTGTGATTTTCACAAGTTTTCTATATCATGAAGATATTAATGATCTTTGAACGGAGTTGATCATATGAAATGTCCGTCATGCTCACATAATGGAACTCGCGTAGTTGATTCACGCCCTATTGATGAAGGCCGCTCTATACGGAGAAGAAGAGAATGCGAAATATGTAACTATCGTTTTACAACATTCGAAAAGGTCGAAGAATCTCCTCTTATCGTCGTGAAAAAGGAAGGGGTACGCGAGGAGTTTAGTCGTGATAAAATATTACGAGGTTTAATAAAAGCTTGTGAAAAAAGACCTGTGGCTCTTGCGGAATTAGAAAAAATAACGTTAGATATAGAGCAGCACTTAAGAAATCAAGGATATTCTGAGGTTAACTCGGAGTTAATTGGTGAACTGGTTATGGACAAGTTAGCAAAAGTAGATGAGGTTGCATATGTCCGGTTTGCTTCGGTTTATAGGCAGTTTAAGGATATCAATGTTTTTCTTGAGGAATTGAAAGAACTAATAAAAAAAGATTAGCAAATGGAGGGTGACCCAACTAATGAGTGTTTTACACTTAGGGTCACCTTTTCAAATCAATGTGTTTTGAGGAAGTGTAGACATGAATCAGATGTGGAATGAGGTACAGCCTGTTGATCGGTACCAGGTAACTTCAAATGGAATCCTACATGACTATGATCGGAAGGTCATCTCGTTTCTTTATCAACCATTAATTGGAACTAATTGTTATAGCTTGTATTCGACTCTTTGGAATGAAATTGAAATCAATAGGATATGGTCAGATGATTGGACACATTATCATTTAATGAATTTTTTAGGATTAAATTTGAGAGAAATTTATGAAGCCCGTTTAAAGCTTGAGGGAATCGGACTATTGAAAACATATATGAAAAAAGATGGGGAAGAACGAGGTTTTATTTATGAGCTCCAGCCACCCTTATCCCCTGAACAATTTTTTACGGATGGGATGTTAAATGTTTTTTTATATAGACAATTAGGGCATAGTCATTTTCAACGGATGAAAAAGTTTTTCTCGGACCATGTGATTGACAGAGATTCACATAAAGAAATTACTCGATCATTTCAGGATGTATTTACTACGAATAATGATCCTTTTATCCAGGATATGGATGCTCAAAACGCAAGTCTTATTGAAAACAATAGTCAGTATATCTCAAGAAATGAAACGAGTAAGATACAAATAGAAGTAGCGAATTTTGATTTTGAATTATTGTTTGCTGGATTAAATGAATACCTAATTCCAAGGAAAGCTATCACTCGTCAAGTGAAGGAAGCAATATCCAACCTTGCATTCTTATATAGTATTAACGCGATTGAGATGAAAAGTTTATTACTGAGTTCATTAAATGCAGAACAGGAAATTGATATTAATGATTTGAGAAAAGCAGCGAGAGATTGGTATCAACTGGAACATGCAGATGGGGTCCCGCAATTAGTTGACCGAATTCAACCGGGATTGCAACGTCAAGCTGGTGTAAATGATACAATGACACAGGAAGAACAATTAGTCCATTATTTGGAAACAACCTCGCCGCGTCAATTATTAATTGATATTTCGGACGGTGCAGAACCTTCCAAAGGCGACCTTGTTGCAATCGAAGAGATAATGTTTCAACAGCAGCTTCCTCCAGGAGTTGTCAATGTACTAATTCATTATGTTATGCTTAAGACAGATATGAAACTCACTAAAAATTATATAGAAAAAATAGCCTCTCATTGGGCAAGAAAAAAAGTCAAGACGGTGAAAGAGGCAATGGATCTTGCAAAAAATGAGCACCGACAGTATCAGCAATGGGCTAAAAACAAGGATCAAAAAACACAAAGAAAACAACCGATTCGCAAAGAAAAATTACCTGATTGGTTTAATGAAGAAAATAATCAGACCGAAGAAAAAAATCAACTGAAAGAGAAAGAGTCGATGGAGGAAAAGCGCCGAAGATTAGAATCAATTCAAAATCAATATAAAAATCGGAGGTGAAGTATAGATGGAAAATATAAATGATACATTAAAGAGATTTACTATGAATAGTCGTTTTCAACAACAAATGAATGATATAAAAAGAGAAGTGATCAATCACCCGGATATACGTGAGTTTCTTAGAAAGCACCAAGATGAGATTACTACATCAATGATTGAAAAAAGTTTAATGAAGCTATATGAGTATAAGGATCAATCAAAGGACTGTAGGGACTGTCCTAGTTTAGATTCTTGTGTAAATATGATGAAAGGTTTTGAACCAGAAATTATTTTGCGAAGAGACTCGATTGATCTCCACTATCGTCCATGTAAAAAGAAACGAATAGCTGACGAAAGAAAGAAATCAAGAGAATTAATTCAAAGCATTTATGTACCAAAGGAAATATTACAAGCTTCATTTGGTGATTTTTCATTGGAATCGGATGGACGGTTAACGGCATATGAGTATGCAGAGCGATTTGCTCGAGAATATGAACTAGGTAAAAAAATGAAGGGGCTCTATCTTTTTGGGAAATTTGGTGTTGGGAAATCCTATTTATTAGGGGCGATTGCTAATCATTTAGCTGAAAATAAACAAATTTCCTCCTTGATTGTTTATGTGCCAGAGTTTTTCCGAGAAATGAAGCAATCATTAAGTGATCATTCTACAAATGAAAAACTAGAGGTTGTAAAAAAAGCCCCTCTATTAATGCTAGATGATATTGGTGCAGAAGTAATGACAAGTTGGACACGTGACGAAATATTAGGATCGATCATGCAATTTCGTATGCAAGAAAACTTACCTACCTTTTTTTCATCCAATTTTGATTATGGGGAACTACAACATCATCTTACTTATTCTCAAAGAGGAGAAGAAGAAAAAATAAAAGCTGCCCGAATCATGGAAAGAATTAAATACTTATCGATTCCAATACGTGTAGATGGACCGAATATGCGACACTAGTCTAGATACATTTAAGTAACTACTACTTCTAAATTGTCCAAGCATCCCATATATATATATCATGGATGATTCCATGTAGAGGGGGGATATGCTTGGATTTTGTTTTTAAAGAATTATCTGATGCAATTTGGCTACATGAATATTTTATCAAGAAAAATCAAACGATAACATTTTATGAAACAGCTTTCCAAAATCAAAAGCAATATATTTTAACGATTGATAATCATAAGGTTTCAATCCAAGAAATACAATCTGGATTTATTCAATTTATTCTAATAAAAAAACGAATGGATTGGGCTCGAGATATTCTCAAAGAATATTTTTATTATAAAGAGGAGTCCGAACAAGATAATATTTTGGACATTGTAACGGAAATGTTTGATGGGGAACGTCCAGAACTTATGAAAATGGTTAGTGTAATGAATGATGAAGTGATGATACGAGAGGCAATTCTCTCTTTATTTGATGATCATAAATCGATTTCTTTTGACTCATTAATCAAGTTTCGCTTAAAAAAATATTTTGAACAATTGATTCAATATGTTGAAATGGCGATAGATGAATATAAAATGGAACAAGAGTATCAAGTATTTATTCAAATGTTAAGAGATTATTTGGCTAATCGTAAGGCATGTATGGACACTGTTCGAATTTATTTTGGTGAGTATGGGAAGTTTTATAGTAAAGAATATCAGGAATTATCAAAAGAGCAGATTTCAGAAATGATTGATAGAAGATTAATTACGAATCATCCAATCTATATTGATTCTGTTACAATTGCTCCTTTACTGTCCATTGCGCCCAAAAATATATATTTATATGCTGATTCAGCAGATAATGGATTGATCCGAACCATTCAAAATATTTTTGAAGAAAGGGTTATCCTTTTAGAGAAAGAACAATTTTGGAAAGAAAAAAACAGGTATCCTATTAATCACTAAAAAATTTATTGACACACCTCTTGATTTTCTCGGGTGAACCATCTATAATTACGTACATATTCAATCAAAATAGTTAAATGTATTGATGAGGACAAGAGTATTCCTTTACGGTTCCCAGAGAGGAAAGAAATGGTGAAAGCTTTCCAACACGAATTGAGTACTTACCACCTCTAAACTTCAACTGCGAACGTTTAAACTATTAGTAGTTGACGGACACATTCCGTTATAATGATCCGAAGTCATATCATCATGTTGATATGAAAACTTAGGGTGGAACCACGTGTATATAACTCGTCCCTTTCATAGGGAACGAGTTTTTTTATTTTTGGGCTCTTTAAAAAGTTTTGTAGCAGGTGATTATAATGAATGCTATTGATTACAACTAAAAAATGTAGTAAAAACGCAAAAAGAGTCTACATAATATAATCTGCTGTCGTACCAAATAAGGTACTCACGCATTAATGAAGGAGTGGTACAGAATGTCAGAAGTGATTAAAATGACTTTTCCAGATGGTGCTGTAAAGGAATTTCCTAATGGAACAACTACTGAAGATATTGCAGCATCTATTAGTCCTGGATTAAAGAAAAAAGCAATTGCAGGGAAAGTGAATGAAAAATTAATTGATCTTCGTACGCCAATTACGTTTGATGGATCTATTGAAATCGTTACACCCGACCATAAAGATGCATTAGAGGTACTACGTCATAGTACAGCTCATTTAATGGCACAAGCTGTTCGGAGAATTTTCGGAAATGTGAAATTAGGGGTAGGGCCAGTTATCGAAGGTGGATTTTATTATGATATGGACCTTGAAGTATCTATCACACCTGAGGATTTACCGAAAATAGAAAAAGAAATGAAGAAAATTATTAGCGAAAATCTTGAAATCATACGTAAGGAAGTTTCTCGTGATGAAGCAAAAGAACTTTTTGCTGGTGATGAATATAAGCAAGAACTCATTGATGCAATTCCTGCTGATGAAAAAGTAACGATTTACGAACAAGGTGAATTCTTTGATCTATGTCGTGGAGTACATGTTCCTTCTACAGGTAAAATTAAAGAATTTAAATTATTAAGCATTGCGGGAGCATATTGGCGCGGCAATAGCGATAATAAAATGCTACAACGTGTATATGGAACAGCCTTCTTTAAAAAAGAGGACTTAGAACAGCATTTGAAATTTCTAGAAGAAGCGAAGGAAAGAGATCATCGTAAAATCGGGAAGGAATTAAATTTATTTACAACTTCCCAAAAAGTGGGACAAGGTCTTCCAATGTGGCTACCAAAGGGAGCAACAATCCGTCGTATTGTTGAGCGTTATATTGTCGATAAGGAAGAACGTCTTGGCTATAATCATGTGTATACACCAATTATGGGTAGTGTTGATTTATATAAAACAAGTGGACACTGGGATCATTACCAAGAAGATATGTTCCCTGTAATGGAGATGGATAATGAACAATTAGTTCTTCGTCCAATGAACTGTCCGCACCATATGATGATTTATAAAAATGGCATTCATAGTTATCGAGAATTGCCAATTCGAATTGCTGAGCTAGGTACAATGCACCGTTATGAAATGTCAGGTGCACTTTCAGGATTACAACGTGTTCGCGGAATGACTTTGAATGATGCACATATATTTGTACGTCCTGATCAAATAAAAGAGGAATTCCAACGTGTAGTTGAATTAATCATTGCCGTCTACAAAGATTTTGATATCACTGACTATTCCTTCCGTTTATCCTATCGTGATCCGGAAGATAAAGAAAAGTACTTTGATGATGATGAGATGTGGAATAAAGCACAAAGTATGTTAAAAGAAGCGATGGATGGATTAGGTCTTGAATACTTTGAAGCAGATGGCGAAGCAGCTTTCTATGGTCCAAAATTAGATGTTCAAGTTCGTACAGCATTAGGAAAAGACGAAACTCTTTCTACAGTTCAACTTGATTTCTTATTACCTGAACGCTTTGATTTAACTTATGTAGGTGAAGATGGGAAACCGCATCGTCCAGTGGTTATCCACCGTGGAGTTGTATCGACAATGGAACGCTTTGTCGCTTATTTAATCGAGGAATACAAAGGTGCATTCCCTACTTGGTTAGCTCCTGTACAAGCTGTAGTTATCCCAGTATCACCGGAAGTTCATATTGATTATGCGAAACAAGTCGAGGAAAAACTTCGCGCTGAAGGATTTAGGGTTGAATTAGACTCACGGGATGAAAAAATTGGTTATAAAATTCGTGAGCATCAAATGCAAAAAATTCCATACATGCTTGTCGTTGGAGATAATGAGGTAAGCGACAATGCCGTTAATGTACGTAAGTATGGCGAACAAAAATCTGAAACAGTATCTTTTGAACAATTTGTCGCAGATTTAAAAAAGGAAGTTGTAAAATAAAAAAAGTCTAGTGTTAGTTATGCACTGGAGCTCGTCAAAGTTGGACTGACTTTGGTAGTGCATGCTATATTTTCTTATCTTTAAAAAAACTATTGCAGATTAGTTGGGATTTTGCTAATATAGATGATGTTGCAAAAAGAAATTCTAATGATTAAAAGCCATTTGACATCAAATTATGATGTATGATATATTATCTAAGGTAAATTGAATATTTATTTGAGGAAAAGAAGAAGCACCCGCTTCTCGCCTGATTGACGCAAGTTTGCAGTTGGCAGGTTTCGAAATTCATCACATTCTAACTATTCATGCGAATGTAAAGTGCGGGTCCTTTTTACGGCCTGCACTTTTCTTGTTTATGAAACCTATGTTAACGATAAAAATTGTGTTCAAATGAGATCAGGCAGGAATTCTTAACCCAAATCATGTATTCGACTAAAGTTGCTTTATGCGATCAGAAAATCTGATCCCCGCAAAAAACCTTGGAGGTGGCTAATTATTAGCAAAGATATGATGGTTAATGATGGCATTCGTGCCCGAGAAGTTCGTCTTATTGGTCAAAATGGCGAACAGCTAGGTGTTAAATCTCGAAATGAAGCAATAGAGATCGCATCACGAGTGAATCTTGATCTTGTTCTTGTTGCTCCAAATGCAAAACCGCCAGTAGCCAAAATTATGGACTATGGTAAATATCGATTTGAACAACAAAAGAAAGAAAAAGAAGCACGTAAAAACCAAAAAGTCATCAATTTAAAAGAGGTTCGTTTGAGCCCTACGATTGATGAACATGACTTCAATACTAAGCTTCGCAATGCACGTAAGTTTCTTGAAAAGGGCGATAAAGTAAAAGCTTCTATTCGTTTCAAAGGTCGTGCCATTACACATAAAGAAATTGGTCAAAAAGTTCTTGATCGTTTTGCAAATGAATGTGATGACCTTGGAACAATAGAATCTAAGCCAAAAATGGACGGTCGTAGTATGTTCTTAGTATTAGCACCAAAAACTGAAAAGTAATGTCTGAAGGAGGAAATATCCTATGCCAAAAATGAAAACTCACCGCGGCTCAGCAAAGCGTTTCAAAAGAACAGGTTCTGGCAAACTAAAACGTTCTCATGCTTACAGAAGCCATTTATTTGCAAATAAAGTAACGAAACAAAAACGTAAACTTCGTAAAGCAACACTTGTATCAAAAGGTGATTTTAAACGTATTCGTCATATGCTTGACAATCTTAAGTAATGAGCGATTTATATAGGAGGGAAATAATATGCCACGTGTAAAAGGCGGAATTGTTAGCCGCAGACGTCGTAAAAAAGTTCTTAAATTAGCAAAAGGTTATTTTGGTTCAAAACATACATTATATAAAACTGCCAATGAGCAAGTAATGAAATCTTATATGTATGCTTACCGTGACCGTCGTCAGAAAAAACGCGACTTCCGTAAGCTTTGGATTACTCGTATTAATGCAGCTGCACGTATGAACGGTCTTTCTTACAGCCGTTTAATGCATGGATTAAAGCTTGCTGGTATCGAAGTAAACCGTAAAATGCTTGCTGATTTAGCTATTCATGATGAAAAAGCATTTACAGAACTTGCAAACCAAGCAAAATCTCAATTTGCAAAATAATTTTTTTAGAATTTAGTCATCCTTGTTTTGAATGAGGGTGACTTTTCTTATTTATGAGGGATGAAAAATGTTAAAAGGACTATTAATAAGCTACTGCTTTATTGTAAATGTTATTGGATTTATCGTTATGGGTAGGGATAAAAAATTAGCCAAAGCACATAAATGGAGAATTCAAGAAAAAACTCTTTGGGGATTGGCCGTCATTGGTGGAGCCATTGGAATGACAATCGCCATGAATGTATTTCATCATAAAACAAGGCATCTTCTATTTAAAGTGGGTTTTCCATTCCTTGCAATTATTGATCTTGTTATTTTTATAATTCTCTTAAGATAGTCATAACCATTGATTTTATTAAATATGTTTAAATAGAGTACAACATCTTGAGTAAATCAACAGTGGTGGGGTGAAATCAGATGGATGAGAGATTATTAATGCTATTCTCTTTTGTGGAGGGTAGCATCGTATTGGCACCCTTTATGTTTATTCTATTTCATTTACTTCGGCAGTTTTTATTTATCCCTGTAGCAGTGGTTTGCATGGCTGGGGGAATATTATTTGGCAGTATGCTAGGAATTATATACTCTTTAATTGGATTATTACTTTTGTCTGCTATGTTTTATGCTTGCATTAAGAGAATGCCAAAAACATATGAAAAGCTATTGAAAATAAAATTAAAATGTTTTGGTCATCACGCAAAATTAACTACAGGACAAATTGCAGTTTTACGACTAATACCATTCTTTCATTATCATTTATTAAATATTTGTTTACTTGAAAGACAGCCAGACTTTAGAGGCTACTTAAAGGGCTCTGTTCTTTCAAATATCCCACTAGTCGTTTTTTATACCGTATTTGGTCAATTTATCTCACGCTTTACCCCTACAATTATTATCATCATTCTCTTTGCATTATCCATCCTATTTTTTATTTTACGAGAAAAAGTGGTCGTAATTAAATGGAGGGAATTTTTTCCTGAAGCATAAAAAAACTGCTGAGCCTATCAGCAGTTTTTGTTTTTTGTTACAAGTTCTTTAATTGGACTTTTCCAATCAATAGTAGCATTAGGATACCTTAGAGTAATTTCCTTTTCTAAAAAAAGAAAGTCTTGATAGGTTAAACCGTTTAATGCATTTACATTATGAGGCCATACAAAAATTGAAATAACCTCAAAGGATTGGTCTGTTGTTCCTAAATACTTTTCTCCCTCAAATAGGACGCCATTGTAAGTAATGAGAAAGTTTTTTCGAATATTTTCTGAGTCATCAAAAAAGAAATACCGTTTTTCTTCATGTGCTAACTCCAATTTCCGCTTTGGATTAAAAAGATATTTTATCATTTTAACGATAAGGTAAAGGATTAAAAAGAAAATTGCTAGTCTTACGAACCAAAGCATGGTTTTAGCCTCCAATATTGTGATCTTTTCAATGCATACGATTAAGTTTCAAAAAGGATTCATTTTTTTAATATTTTTTTATGAAATTTAATTTTTGTATTTTTTTGATTATATCTATTATAATAATAGCTGTACATATACACTATTATTGGAGGTCAGACAAATGGCAAAGCTTGATGAAACACTAATAATGCTGAAAGACCTAACTGATGCAAAAGGTATTCCGGGCAATGAACATGAACCTAGAGAGGTAATGAAAAAATATATTGAATCCTATGCAGATGAAATTGAGTATGATGGTTTGGGCAGTTTAATTGCTAAAAAAATTGGCGATGAAAATGGTCCAAAAATTATGGTTGCCGGTCATTTAGATGAAGTTGGCTTTATGGTTACACAAATTGATGATAAGGGCTTCTTACGCTTCCAAACGGTAGGTGGCTGGTGGTCACAAGTCATGCTTGCTCAGCGAGTAACAATTGTGACGAAAAAGGGTGATTTAACTGGGGTCATTGGTTCCAAGCCACCACATATTTTATCTCCCGAAGCTCGTAAAAAGCCTTATGAAATAAAAGATATGTTTATTGATATCGGTGCATCAAGCAGAGAAGAGGCAATGGAGTGGGGCGTGCTTCCTGGTGATATGGTTGTACCGTACTTCGAGTTCACTGTGATGAACAATGAAAAAATGCTATTAGCGAAAGCTTGGGATAACCGTATTGGCTGTGCTATTGCAATTGATGTTTTAAAGAATTTAAAAAATGAAAAGCACCCTAACATTGTTTACGGAGTAGGAAATGTTCAGGAGGAAGTCGGACTTCGTGGAGCGAAAACTGCTGCAGCGAAAATTGAACCTGATATCGGCTTTGGTGTTGATGTAGGAATTGCTGGAGATACACCAGGAATTACTGAAAAAGAAGCTTTAAGTAAAATGGGGAAAGGACCACAAATTATTCTTTATGATGCTTCAATGGTCTCCCATAAAGGCTTACGAGATTTAGTTGTAGGGGTTGCTGAAGAATTAGATATTCCATATCAATTTGATTCAATTGCTGGTGGAGGAACAGACGCGGGATCTATCCACTTAACAGCTAATGGTGTACCATCACTTGCAATTACAATTGCTACACGTTATATTCATTCTCATGCAGCTATGTTGCATCGAGATGACTATGAAAATGCTGTGAAGCTCATTACTGAGGTGATCAAACGCTTAGACCGTGAAACAGTAAATAAATTAACATTTGAATAAGATCCTTAAGTGTTTTGACCTTATAGGAAACTGAATTTTTTTATATAAATAAAGGACTGTCATATGACAGTCCTTTATTTTGAAGTTTACCCCTTCAATCCTTCTTCTAATGTTTCTAGCATCATATGCTTTTCTTGGTCATCTGCATGATTCCAAATGACTTCAAATAATACTCCTAAGCCTGGAAGCATTTTTTCCTCGCCTCTTTGAATTGCATCCACAATGGTATCCTTAAGTTGTTCCTGATTGTTACCAGAAACATTATGAATGATTGCATTACGGAGATTTAAATTCATGTAATACACTCCTTTTTTCAAATTAATCATTGTTAGGATGTCACTTAAACCAATGTTATATGTATAAATATTAGGTTATAATGAGATATTGAGAAATGGAAAGGGAGTACAGAAGGTGAAGTTTATTGAGTCAATAAAAAATCAACAAGTAAAGCAATGGAAAAAATTATTAACTAAAAAAGAGCGTGAAAAAACACAGACCTATTTAGTAGAAGGATTTCATCTTGTTGAAGAGGCTTTAAAAGATAAAAAAAATATTATTGAAATTATATTAAGTGAAGATGTTGAGATTCCAGCAACTTGGGATATCCAGCAATTACCATTAACTAAAATTACTTCGGAAATTAGTAAGGCAATATCAGATACTGAAACAACACAAGGTGTATTTGCAATATGTAAGATGAAGCAACCGAGCTTTCAAACATTAAAGGGAAAATCCTTTTTATTAATCGATGCCGTCCAGGATCCAGGAAATTTAGGGACAATCATCCGAACTGCTGACGCAGCAGGAATGGATGCTGTTATTTTAGGTGAAGGGACTGTGGACTTATTCAATCCTAAAGTTCTACGTTCTGCTCAAGGAAGTCATTTTCATATTCCTGTTCTTTTTGGAAGGCTTGAGGATTGGATTCAAAAATTTAATCAAAACCAAATACCAGTGTATGGAACATCATTGGAAAATGGAGTATCTTACAAACAAGTAGAACCTAGTTCTGAATTCGCTTTATTGGTTGGCAATGAAGGAAATGGTGTGTCTATTGATTTACTTAGCCTAACGAAGAATAATTTATATATCCCTATCATTGGGCAAGCAGAATCATTAAACGTAGCCGTAGCTGCTGGCATATTAATGTATTATTTAAAGGTTTAAAATAAAATTTGATATTCATTCCATAAAATACTATAATATAAACAATTGCATAAAATAAAAGACACTGAAAGGGAAAAGTAACTTAATGTCACCATTAAGGGAGAAAATGCCTTTGACTGAGAGCATTTTTATGGAAAAATTAAGTGAAGTTCACCCCTGGAGTCAGCATCGGGACCGTTGCTAATAACGTAAAGATGCCTCGGTGAAAAGCCGTTATGAAATGAAGATGAGCATGAAAAAGATGCTAATTAGGGTGGTACCGCGATGATAACCTCGTCCCTTTGTAGGATGAGGTTTTTTTATGTTTTTTTATGAGCGGGTAAAAAGTCTATGTAGGCTTTTTTGTCAGCTCATCATTAAGAGGAGGTAAAATAATGGAGCAAAAATTAAAAGATTTGCAAACGGAAGCATTAGCGAAAATTGAACAAGCTGAAGACTTGAAAATATTAAATGAAATTCGTGTTGCATATTTAGGTAAAAAAGGACCGATAACAGAGGTTTTAAGAGGAATGGGACAGTTATCTGCTGATGAACGTCCAAAAATGGGAGCTCTTGCAAATGAGGTGAGGGAATCCATTAGTCAAAAGATTGAAGCAAAGCACACATCATTAGAGAAGGAAGCAGTTGAAAAACAATTAGCCGCGGAGACAATTGATATCACCTTGCCTGGACGTCCTGTCAAGAGTGGAAATCATCATCCATTAACAAGGGTAGTCGAGGAAATAGAAGATTTCTTTATTGGCATGGGTTATAAAATTGCCGAAGGACCTGAAGTGGAAAAGGATTACTATAATTTTGAGGCATTAAATTTACCAAAAGGGCATCCTGCTCGAGATATGCAAGATTCTTTTTATATTACGGAAGATCTTCTTCTTCGTACACATACATCACCAGTCCAAGCGAGAACAATGGAAAAGCATGAAGGCAAAGGGCCAGTGAAAATTATTTGCCCAGGTAAAGTCTATCGTCGTGATAATGATGATGCAACCCATTCTCATCAATTTATGCAAATCGAAGGACTTGTGGTTGATGAAAACATAACAATGGGTGATTTAAAGGGAACATTAGAATTATTTGCGAAAAAAATGTTTGGTGAAGAGCGTGAAATTCGCTTACGTCCAAGTTTCTTCCCATTTACTGAACCTTCAGTAGAGGTAGATGTCTCTTGTTTCTCATGTGGGGGAAAAGGCTGTAATGTTTGTAAAAAAACAGGCTGGATTGAAATGCTTGGAGCAGGGATGGTTCATCCTAATGTTCTACAAATGGCAGGATTTGATGCAAATAAATATACCGGTTTTGCTTTCGGGATCGGAGCAGAGAGAATTGCAATGCTAAAATATGGTATAGATGATATTCGTCATATGTACACCAATGATACTCGATTCTTAAAACAATTTTCCACACATGAATAAAAGGTAGGGAGGAAAAAACATGTTTGTTTCATATAAATGGTTAAAGGAATATATTGATTTAAAAGATATTTCCGCTGAAGAATTAGCAGAAAAGATTACTAGAAGTGGTATTGAGGTAGAAGGAGTAGAACATAAAGCTTCTTCAATTAAAGGTGTCGTTGTTGGCTACGTAATGGAATGTGAAAAACATCCAAATGCTGATAAATTGAACAAATGTTTAGTGGATCTAGGTGGGGAAGCGCCTGTACAAATCATTTGTGGAGCGAAGAACGTAGCGAAGGGGCAAAAAGTTGCAGTTGCCACAGTTGGAGCTGTTTTGCCGGGTAATTTTAAAATTAAAAAGTCAAAACTTCGTGGTGAAGAGTCTAATGGTATGATCTGTTCCCTACAAGAACTTGGGATTGAGGGAAAATTAATCCCTAAAGATTTCGCTGAAGGGATTTATGTATTTCCTAGCGATGTAGAAGTTGGGTCTGACGCTATTGCGTTACTGAATCTAGATGATAAGATTCTAGAATTAGGCTTAACTCCGAACCGTTCTGATTGTTTAAGTATGTTAGGTGTGGCATATGAAGTGGCTGCTATCCTTGGCACTGATGTGAAATTACCAAATACAAAGGGAGAATCTTCAGTGGAAAAAGCTTCTGATTATGTATCGATTAAGGTCGAAGCACCAGAAGAAAATCCACTATATGTAGCAAAGATTATTAAAAATGTTAAAATAGGACCGTCTCCATTATGGATGCAAACAAGATTAATGGCGGCAGGTATTCGCCCACATAATAATGTCGTTGATATTACGAATTATATATTACTTGAATATGGTCAACCCCTACATGCATTTGACTATGATAAGCTAGGTTCAAAGGAAATAATCGTACGCCTTGCACATGAAGGTGAAACGATCATTACGCTTGATGATAGTAAGAGAACATTAAAAGCAAATCATTTAGTTATTACGAACGGGAAAGAACCAGTGGCAATGGCTGGTGTGATGGGTGGAGCGAACTCTGAAGTTGGTGATACAACGACAACGGTTTTACTTGAATCAGCTTATTTCAATGGTCAAACTGTTCGTAATGCATCAAAGGATCATGGCTTACGCAGTGAAGCAAGTGCTCGTTTTGAAAAAGGAGTTGATCCTAATCGTATTCATGATGCCGCGGAGCGTGCAGCGAAGTTAATAGCTGAATATGCAAATGGTGAAATTCTTGAAGGTATAGTTGAAGTGAATACAATGAAAGTTGAACCAGCAGTTATTGAAATTTCATTAGAGAAAATAAACCGAGTGCTTGGAACGGAAATTACTGAAACACAAGTTTTAGATATATTTACTAGACTTCAATTTGAAGTGAAAACAGAAGATTCAACTTTTATAGTAACTGTACCAACTAGACGTGGGGATATTACGATTCAAGAGGATCTTATCGAAGAGGTAGCTAGACTTTATGGATATGATCATCTACCAACAACTTTACCTACAGGTTCAACAACACCTGGTGGATTAACAGATGTTCAGAGTAAACGACGTGCGGCAAAAAGATATCTGGAAGGTGCAGGATTATATCAAGCAATTACCTATTCATTAACTAATGAAGAGAAATCAACAATGTATGCATTAGACAAACGTGAGCCGATACGTCTAGCAATGCCAATGAGTGAGGAAAGAAGCCATTTACGTTTAAGCATTCTTCCAGGTTTATTAGATGTTGTTTCATATAATTTAGCTAGAAAAAATGAATCGGTAGCTTTATATGAAGTTGGTTCTGTATTTTTAAAAACAACAGATCAGGAGCAACCAGAGGAATTTGAGCATTTAGCTGGTGCAATTACTGGTATATGGCATTCTCAGCTTTGGCAAGGTGAAAAAAAATCGGTTGATTTCTTTGTCGCTAAAGGAATTCTTGAAGGACTATTTGATAAACTTGGTGTTAGTCATTCAATTGTTTATAGAGCGGCTGCTATCGAAGGAATGCATCCAGGTAGAACAGCAGAAATCTTATGGCATGATGAAGTGATTGGATTTGTTGGGCAAATTCATCCGCAAGTACAAAAAGATATGGATTTAAAAGAAACTTATGTATTTGAATTAAAAACAGCATCTATTTTTGCAAATGAAGTTCAACCACTGCACTATACATCAATTCCGCGTTTCCCTTCAATGACAAGGGATATTGCACTTGTTGTTGATCGCAATGTAGAAGCTGGCACTCTTCAACAAATTATTGTCCGTGCAGGAGGCTCTTTATTAAAAGAGGTATCTATTTTTGATCTTTATGAAGGTGAGCACATGGAGCCAGGAAAGAAATCCATTGCTTTCTCATTAAAATATTTTGATCCAGAACGAACATTAACAGATGAAGAAGTAGTTAAGGCACATGACAAAGTACTCGAGGCAGTGAAGCAGCAGGCAGGTGCGGAGTTAAGGGGTTAAGCTTATCCAAGGAATACATTGGGATAATTTTTTGACTTCATGCTATATAGAGACACCACAATGTGTCATCGAGAAAGTTTGAAGACTAAAAAAGAATCTAATTAAAGTGTAAACACTTAAATTAGATTCTTTTTTTTGCGTGAAAGTTTATGGAGAACTAGTCCCTGCTAAGGAATCCGAAAAATCTTAATAGATTAAGGAATAAATTAATGAAATCTAAGTACAGATTAAGAGCTAATAATGGAACTGCTTCATCAGTGAAGTCCATATTTTTCATACGATTAAAATCGTACATAATGTATAGTGAAAATACGACTGTTCCGATAATTGAAGCTACGAATAGTGCTGCTGATGAAAAAGGAACAAAGATATTGATTAATCCTATCACAACAAGAGCTAGTAGGGCAGTTAATAGAAATCCGCTTAAAAACGATAAATCTTTTTTTGTTTTCGTACCAACGAAACTCATTACTGCAAATATAACTAGTGTTCCAGTGAAAGCGGATATTAGTACTTGTGCTCCTGATGTAGCTGCATAATAAGCAACAATTGGATAGGTTGTAATACCTGAAATAAAAGTAAAGGCAAATAAAAATGCGTAACCAACACTTTTACGCTTACGAACGAAAAATGCAGCTAATAGCATTACGAATTCTACGATCATTAAAGGCATAAATAGTGCTGGAGGAACCATTGTTCCAATTAACATCCCGACAACTGCTACGAGTAGGGATAAAGCAAAAGCCTTAAGCACGGAACCCATTAGGTCACGCTTACTACTTGTCGAATATACCTCTTGCATTATTATCTCACTTCTCCTTTTTTTACTGTATTCTATCATATATTTACATACTATTATATATACGGAAATTTATTCAACAAGGTTTCATTTTTTAGGATTTTTTCTCAATACCATATTGTTAATTAGCTAATGTTTAACTAATAAAAATAGATATACTGAAAAGTATTCTTCCACTACGAAAATAGGCTATTTTAAAAAGATAAGGAGATAAATTTCCATACTATTTATAAAGTTAAATTGCTTTAGCTCCAATTGCTAATATATTTCTACATCCTCCAATGGTAATATCCCTATGTTTCCAAAATTTTGTCCAACGATTCTTCAAGAATATCTTATATTAGCTTTATCGCTTTCTCAGTATTAGCAAAATGGAGTTTTGCTAAATGCTTTAAACTTGATTTCCCATTTTGTTTAATCAATTGAGCTGCTACTTGATCAACTTTGTGTCCAGCTCCTTTTGGTAAAGAAACCCCGACTTTCTTGCTTAATTCATCAAAAGCTTTAACAAAAGCATATCTAGCTAAAATAGAGGCAGCAGCTACAGCTAAATGCACGCTTTCACCTTTTGTACTAAATAATACATTCTCTTGAATGATTTCTTTTTGTCCCTTAAGGTGTCGGTAATAAGTATCTGCTTCAACAAATTGATCAATCAATATGGCTTCAGGTGTTATTGGAGATATTTTCTTCAATAACTTACTAATTGCCTGGTTATGTAATATTGCTTTCATTTTACCTTGGGTCATACCGGATGATTGTAATTCATTATATTTTTCATTATGTAATGTAAGCAAGCTGTATGGAATAATATGAAGTAAATCCTTAGCAATTGTGATAATTTGTGTATCAGTAAGGTTTTTAGAATCCTTTACACCTAGTTCTTTTAATAAAGGTATTTGTTCTTTATCAACATATGCGCTTACGACTGTGATAGGGCCGAAATAATCTCCAGTTCCAACTTCATCTGAACCGATGATTGAAAGTGAACTTAGGTTCCGAGGTAAAGGATTTCCTGATGTTTGATGTTTAATTGGGTCTCCCTGTTTTACTACTGGACTTCCCCAGTTACTTGCTTCTTCAGAATGATTATTGCCTTGAAACATTACTTTACCTGAATGATAGGCGGTGATCGTACACCCATTATGCTTTGCAGTAAAAATAGCACCAGGTGGCTTTTTTTCAAGTAATGAGTGAGAATAATGTTCGTTCATTAATTGAATCGTTTTAGGTGAAACTTTAATTACAGTATTTGACATGAACAATCCTCCAAATCTTATTAGAACAATGTTTTTCTATCGTTATCTTATTCGACATTACTGGACAATTTCTTCCCAACCCTATAAATTCATGCTATTATATACAATAGGATTGTTTTTAGGGGGGCAATGAATTTGACTGAGAAAAATCGAACAACAGTTGGAATATATGGACAGCAATATACCATTATTGGTACAGAGTCAACAAGTCATATACGTGAAGTTGCCTCAATCGTTGATGCTAAAATGCGTGAAATTCGTTCCAATAACCCCTCATTGGATACAAGTAAACTTGCTGTCTTAACTGCTGTCAATACAGTAAATGAATATCTTAAATTAAAGGAGCAATACGAGCTTCTGATTAAAAACTTCAATAATTAAAGGAATGAAAAAATGATTAATTTAGTGATTCTATTAATCTTAGTAATTGGATTTTTTGTTGGTCTAAAGAGAGGATTTATCCTTCAGCTTATCCATATTACAGGATTTATTATTGCTTTTATTATAGCATACATGTATTTTAAAGATTTAGCTCCGCATCTAAAGTTATGGATTCCTTACCCTGCGTTAGATGATAATAATTCAATAGCTATGCTTTTAAAAGGAATGAATTTAGAAACAGCTTATTATCGAGCAATTGCATTTGCCATCATTTTCTTTGCAGTAAAAATCATTTTACATATTATCGGTTCTGCACTAGATTTTGTTGCTCGTTTACCAATAATTAAGCCGTTGAATATATGGGCTGGTGGGATTTTAGGTTTTGTAGAAGTATATTTAATTATCTTTATTTTATTATATATTGCTGCCTTATTACCAATAGATTCAATCCAAACATCTTTGGACCAATCTTTCATTGCTAAAGGTATCATTAAAAATACACCTTTTCTTTCAAAACAAATTGAAGAATGGTGGATTACGAATATATCCTAACTTCTCTTTTATAGAGGAGTTTTTTTCTTACAAGGGAAAAATGCCTTTTTTGATCATTTTTGCTAATATATATACTAGGAAGTTCCTTGATAGGAAGGGGATTGAAATGAAGGTCAATAAAAAGGAAGTTGTTCGGTTATTAGAGCAAATTGCTACTTATATGGAATTAAAAGGCGAGAATGCCTTTAAAATAGCAGCATTTAGAAAGGCAGCAGCAGCGTTAGAAACAGATGTTAGAAGCCTTGAGCAAATTGAAGATTTCACCTCGATTAATGGAATAGGAAAAGGGACGAATGAAGTCATTATTGAGTATATACAAAGTGGACAATCTAGTGTCCTTAAGGAATTACAAAATGAAGTACCTAAAGGGCTGATTCCTTTATTACAGCTCCCCAGCTTAGGTGGAAAAAAGATTTCAAGATTATATCATGAATTAGATATTATAGATGTTCAATCTTTAAAAGCTGCTTGTGAAGAAGGAAAAGTACAAACATTAAAGGGCTTTGGTAAAAAGACTGAAGAAAAAATTTTGGAAGCCATTGAAACTTTCAGTGTAAAGCCTACTCGTTTTCCTCTGGCATATATGTTAAAACATATCCGATTACTTGATGAGGAATTAAGACATATGGATGGAATTATCCAGTTTTCTCATGCTGGAAGCTTAAGAAGGGTACAGGAAACTTTAAAAGATTTGGATTATGTTATTTCAACCCATGAGCCTAAACTGGTAAAAGAACAGCTTTTAAAGCTCAATGAAGCAAAGGAAGCGATTGCTAGTGGAAATACAAAGGTTTCCATTACAATTTCAGATGTACATGATGTGAATGTGGATTTTAGACTCGTTAAGCCAGAGGAATTTGCTACTGCATTACACCATTTCACTGGTTCAAAGCAACATAATGTCCGCATGAGGCAGCTTGCTAAGCAACGCGGAGAAAAAATTAGTGAGTATGGTGTTGAATTGATTGAAACTGGTGAAACGCTTACTTTTGAAAGTGAAAAAGAGTTTTATCATCATTTTGATTTACCATTTATTCCACCTGAAATTCGTGAGGACGGCAAGGAAGTAGATGAGTATACTTTTGAGAAAGAATTGCTTACACTAAAGGATATTCAAGGTGACCTGCATATGCATACGACATGGTCTGATGGTGCTCATACACTGGAAGATATGATTAATGCTTGTAGGGAAAAAGGGTATAAATATATGGCTATAACAGATCATTCCCGTTATTTAACTGTAGCAAATGGCCTTACTCCTGAGAGACTAAGAAAGCAAAATGAAGAAATTAAGCGCTTAAATGATAAATATGATGATATATTGATTTTATCAGGGATTGAAATGGATATTCTTCCGGATGGAACACTCGATTATGAGGATGAATTATTAGCAGAATTAGATATTGTCATTGCATCTATTCATTCTAGCTTTAATCAGCCGAAAGCGAAAATAATGGACCGTTTAAAAACAGCATTAATGAATCCACATGTTGACATCATTGCACATCCGACAGGACGATTAATTGGACGTCGGCAAGGATATGATGTCGATATTGAGTTATTGATTGAATTGGCAAAAGAAACAAATACAGTTCTCGAATTAAATTCAAATCCTAATCGTCTGGACTTAACATCGACATATGTTAGAAAAGCACAAGAAAATGGCGTCAAAATAGTCATCAATACCGATGCTCATCATAAAGGAGATTTGGAATTTATGGGATACGGCGTTGGTACAGCAAGAAAAGGATGGATACAAAAAAAATCTGTATTAAATACTATGGAACCGGATGAATTGATCGATTTTTTAACAAAGAAAAACAACTAAAACATATGGTTCTAGGATGAGACTATCGTGGTCAAATCTATGTTTGTTTTTATCCTTAAACCACTAGAATATAGGAGGCTTGCAAGTTTTATGCAAGAGAAGATACTCAAAACATTAGAATTTAATAAAATTAAAGAACTACTATTAGAACATGCTTCTTCAACACTTGGTCAAGATAAAATTAAACAACTTGTCCCTTCATCTTCGTTTGAAGAAGTATTAGATTTACAGGCAGAAACGGATGAGGCAGTACATGTTTTACGATTAAAAGGGCATATCCCGCTAAGTGGTATACATGATATTCGTCCACATATTAAAAGAGCACAAATAGGTGGAATCTTAAGTCCAATGGAATTAGTCCATACGGCTAGTACGATTTATGCTGGACGAACAATCAAAAGATTTATTGAAGGTTTACTTGAAAATAGTGTTGAAATTCCAATCTTAGAACAAAAAGCAGAACAAATTATAATTCTCACTCCCCTTGAACATAAGATTAAAAATGCTATAGATGAAAATGGGGACATTCTTGATGGAGCTAGTGAAGCATTAAGACAAATTCGCCAAAAATTGAGATCAAATGAGGGACGAATTCGTGAAAAATTAGAGAGTTTAATTCGTTCTCGTAATGCATCTAAGATGTTATCGGATGCAATTGTTACTATTAGAAATGATCGGTACGTTATTCCTGTTAAGCAGGAATATCGATCTAACTATGGGGGGATTGTTCACGATCAGTCTTCCTCTGGACAAACATTGTTTATTGAACCGCAGTCTGTAGTTGAATTAAATAACCAATTGAGAGAACTCCATATGAAAGAGCAGCAAGAGATTGAAAGAATCTTGAGTGAACTTTCCGCAGATGTCGCAGATGTCGGAGAGGATTTAACTACAACTGTTATGATATTAGGTGAATTTGATTTTATTTTTGCCAAGGCTCTGTTTGGAAAATCTTTGAAAGCAACTAGACCGATAATGAATAATAATGGTATTGTCAATTTATATAAGGCGAGACACCCTTTAATACCAATTAATGAAGTGGTTGCTAATGATATTAGCTTAGGAAAGGACTATACCACCATCCTTATAACTGGTCCAAATACAGGTGGAAAAACGATAACTCTTAAAACGATCGGTATTTGTACGCTAATGGCTCAGGCGGGATTACAAATTCCTGCATTGGATGGTTCAGAGCTTGCCGTATTTACTGATGTTTTTGCTGATATTGGTGATGAACAATCTATAGAACAAAGTTTAAGCACGTTTTCCTCCCATATGGTGAATATTGTTGATATATTGAAACATGTAAACCATGAGAGTCTTGTTTTATTTGATGAATTAGGAGCAGGTACTGATCCCCAGGAAGGTGCAGCTTTAGCAATATCTATTTTAGATGAGGTATACCACCGAGGAGCGAGGGTAGTGGCGACTACCCATTATCCAGAGTTAAAAGCATATGGCTATAATCGAGAAGGAGTCATCAATGCAAGTGTTGAGTTTAATGTTGAAACTTTAAGCCCAACCTACAAGCTCTTGATTGGTGTACCCGGACGAAGTAATGCATTTGAAATTTCCAAAAGATTAGGCCTTGCAGAATCAATTATTCATCATGCGAGATCATATATTGGAACAGATACGAATAAAGTCGAAAATATGATTGCTTCTTTAGAAAAAAGTAAGCGAGATGCAGAAAGAGAACGACAGGAAGCTCAAGATTATTTAAAAGATGCTGAAAAGCTCCATAAGGATTTGCAGAAGCAAATGGCTGAATTTTACACACAGCGTGATCGGATGTATGAAAAGGCAGAATCCAAAGCAGCAAATGTCGTTGAAAAGGCTCAGGAAGAAGCAGAAGAAATTATTCGTGAATTAAGAAAAATGCGTTTAGAAAATCATGCTTCTATAAAAGAACATGAGCTGATTGAAGCGAGAAAGCGACTTAGTGATGCGGTACCAAATTTCGAAAAATCGACTGTAAAGAAAACAGCAAATAAAAAACGTGAACTTGCCCCAGGTGATGAGGTGAAAGTTATCAGCTTTAATCAAAAAGGGCAATTGCTTGAAAAAGTAAGTGATAAAGAATGGCAGGTTCAAATGGGGATTATGAAAATGAAAGTAAAGGAATCAGATATGGAATTTATCCAATCCCAGCAAAAAGTGGAAACCAAACCACTTGCTACTGTGAAAGGTAAGGATTATCATGTCAGTCTTGAACTTGATTTACGTGGAGAAAGGTATGAAAATGCTTTATTAAGGGTCGAGAAATATATAGATGATGCCCTTCTTGCTGGATATCCTCGTGTATCAATTATTCACGGGAAAGGAACAGGTGCCCTTCGACATGGTGTTCAAGAATATTTGAAACAACATCGTTCTGTCAAACGTATAAGATTAGGTGATGCAGGTGAAGGTGGAAGCGGTATAACTGTTGTTGAATTTAAGTAAATATTAATTTGTAACAAGATATCATAAAAACATTATCTTCACTGTCGCTTAATTCTATGAAATAAAGGAGTCAAAGGGTATGAGGATAAATTTTTGGGAAAACCCATTTGTACAAACAGCAGGGTACTACAGCGTTGTTATCCTATGTATGATTGTTTTTTTAGTCATTTTCGAGCTGGTTACAAAATATAAAAACTGGGATGAAATAAAAAAAGGAAATATTGCTGTTGCATTGGCTACGGGTGGTAAAATATTTGGGATTGCCAATATTTTTAGATATTCTATTCAGCATCATGATTCACTTTTTATTATGATCGGCTGGGGATTCTATGGTTTTGTTTTATTGTTAATTGGTTATTTTATCTATGAATTTTTAACGCCAAAGTTTAAAATTGATGTTGAAATTGAAAATGATAATCGCGCAGTAGGTTTTATTTCCATGGTCATTTCAATTGGCTTATCATTTGTCATTGGAGAAAGTATTTCTTAACAGGAAGGACATAGGTGAATAGGGAAAATGGAAACATTAGCAAAAGTTTTACTCGCTGTATGTGCGTGTTTCTTAATTGTTGGTATTATATATATGGTTATGTCATAAGTTGTGAAGGGCTGCGATGCAGCCCTTTTTATATATTTAGGGAAATGAATTATTTTGTCTTTTTCAAATTGTCACTTGAATACCAATGGTCTATAATAAAGAGGGAACAGTTTAAATTTTCTAACACTAAGGGTAGGAGGGGGACATATGGATAATAAGCCATGGTTAAATCAATATCCTGAAGAGATACCAGCTACATTAACGTATGAGGAAAAGCCGGTACATTCTTATTTAACTGAAGCTGCAAGGCTCTATTCAAATAAAATGGCTATTCATTTCATGGGGAAAGAGTTAACTTTTCAGGAAATCTATGAATCTGCTTTGAAATTTGCAAACTACTTAAAGAAGCTAGGAGTAGAAAAGGGAGATAGGGTAGCAATAATGTTACCGAATGGACCTCAATCTGTTATTGGTTATTTTGGTGTACTATATGCAGGTGCAATTGTTGTTCAAACGAATCCCTTATATACAGAAAGAGAATTAGAATATCAAATGGACGACTCTGGTGCAAAGGTGATTTTGACGTTAGATATCCTTTTTCCAAGAGTTTCAAAAGTGATAAAAAATACGCAAATTGAGCACATCATTGTAACCGCTATCAAAGACTACTTACCTTTCCCAAAAAATCTTATTTATCCTTTTATCCAAAAAAAGCAAACCGGTTTGACAGTTAATGTGTCACACGAAGGTAATCATCATCTTCTAAAAAAAATCCTTATTGAAACGGAGGCAGTGCCACTAAATATTGATTTTGATTTTGAAAATGATTTAGCACTGTTGCAATACACAGGTGGTACAACAGGGTTTCCAAAAGGAGTTATGCTTACACATAAAAATCTTATTGCTAATGCAACAATGTGTGATGCCTGGTTATATAAAGCAAAAAAAGGGGAAGAAATTGTTCTTGGACTATTACCCTTTTTTCATGTATATGGTATGACAGCGGTCTTATTATTATCGATCATGCAAGGATATAAAATGGTGTTGTTACCAAAGTTTGATGCAGAAACTACCTTAAAGACAATTGAAAAACAGCGTCCTACTTTATTTCCAGGAGCACCAACGATATATATAGGTTTATTAAATCATCCAGATATTCAAAAATATGACCTTTCATCCATTAATTCTTGTATTAGCGGGTCTGCTGCTCTACCAGTGGAAGTACAACAGAAATTTGAAAAAGTAACAGGTGGAAAGCTTGTTGAAGGTTATGGTTTATCGGAATCGTCACCCGTAACCCATGCAAATTTTGTTTGGGAAGAAAAGCGTATAAAAGGAAGCATAGGTGTTCCTTGGCCAGATACAGATGCAGCTATTTTTTCCATGGAAGATGGCACCCCATTGCCATATGGAGAAATTGGTGAGCTTGCCGTAAAGGGTCCGCAAGTAATGAAAGGATATTGGAATCGACCAGAGGAAACAGATCAGGTTTTAAAAAATGGCTGGTTATATACGGGAGATTTAGGGTATATGGATGAAAATGGCTATTTTTATATTGTTGATCGGAAAAAAGATATGATTATTGCTGGCGGATATAATATTTATCCTCGTGAAATTGAAGAGGTTTTATATGAACATCCGGATATCCAGGAAGCAGTTGTTGCAGGAGTACCCGATCCATATAGGGGCGAAACAGTAAAGGCATATATCGTGTTAAAAGAAAATGCTACTGTAACGAAAGAAGAATTAAATACATTTACAAGAAAATATTTAGCTGCATATAAGGTTCCTAGAATTTATGAATTTAGAAAGGAATTACCAAAAACAGCAGTGGGTAAAATCCTAAGGCGTTCATTAATTGACGAAGAACGTAAAAAGCACGGGTAATCAGTTAGAAATTAGAATCAACTAATTTTGTGGAGCCCGAGCGTGGCTCTTTTTTCAAAAGAAGAACCTTGACAATATTTATGATTATTTATATTATAGGAATATGAATGAATAATCATTCATTTCTACTTAAGTAATAGCGAGTGTGTGATTTAATAATAATTGGAACAATTTATTTTTGGCCCTCATCTCTCGCTTTGAATATTCGAAAGGTGATGGTTATATATATGAAGACTAATAAACCGAAATACAAGCAAATTATTGATGCTGCTGTCATTGTAATCGCAGAAAATGGATATCATCAAGCTCAAGTTTCAAAGATTGCGAAACAAGCAGGCGTTGCAGATGGAACAATCTATCTTTATTTTAAAAATAAGGAAGATATTCTCATTTCTTTGTTTCGAGAGAAAATGGGGAATTTCATTGATAAAATTGATGAAGAAATAGCAGGAAAACAAACCGCGGCGGAGAAATTATTAGTAATGATAGAAAGCCATTATAAAATCTTATCAAGTGATCACCAATTAGCCATTGTTACACAATTGGAATTGCGTCAATCAAATAAGGAACTTCGCTTGAAAATTAATGAGGTTTTAAAAGGGTATTTAAAATTAATCGATAGAATCATTGAACATGGTATGAATACAGGCGAATTCAGAAAAGACACAGAAGTAAGGCTTGTCCGCCAAATGATTTTTGGAACGATTGACGAAACGGTAACAACATGGGTAATGAATGAAGAAAAGTATGATTTAGTTGCACAAGCACCAGCCGTTCAACAATTACTAATCAACGGTATGGGTGCATGATGAAAATAGAGGTAGGAGGATGGCCATGGAGTTTCTAACCTGTACAAAAGAAGAACAAGTTGCATTCATTGCGATTAATCGACCACCTGCTAATGCTTTAGGTTCAGCAGTCATTGATGAGTTATCAGAGCTTCTCGATCAATTAGAAGCTGATCGTGATATCCGAGTATTACTCCTACATGGAGACGGTCGCTTTTTTTCAGCTGGTGCGGATATTAAAGAATTTACAACGATCGGTTCAGATGATGAATTTGGTAGATTAGGAGAAAAAGGACAGCGATTATTTGAAAGAATGGAAAAGTTTGAAAAACCAATTATAGCTGCTATACATGGGGCAGCATTAGGAGGGGGACTTGAATTAGCTATGGCTTGTCATATTCGTTTGGTGACGGCTACAGCTAAATTAGGACTGCCAGAGCTCCAATTGGGATTAGTTCCTGGGTTCGCTGGAACACAAAGGCTTCCTAGATATGTAGGGATGGCAAAAGCGGCTGAAATGTTATTTACAAGTGAACCAATTTCCGGTAAAGATGCCGTTGCATATGGTCTAGCAAATCATGCTTATTCAGACGATGAATTATTAGTAAAAGCCAAGGAATTGGCATATAAAATTGCAAAGAAGAGTCCTATTGCATTAAAAGCTGCCATCGAACTATTAAACTATGGAAAAACGAAAGAATTTTACGAAGGGGTAAAACGTGAAGCAGAACTATTTGCTAAAGTTTTCGCTTCGAAAGATGGACAAGAAGGAATACAAGCGTTTATTGAAAAGCGTGAACCGCAATTTAAAGGGGAGTAAAAGAGCTTTGCTCTTTTAATTATATTATTAGTAGATGGTATAAGAAGCTACTTCTTAAACCGATCTATCATTAAAAAATTCAAAATCTTTAAAACTGAGAAAATGTTTTTAAATTCTAGGAGGGACATTCATGAATATCTTCGTACTTTTAAAAAGAACTTTTGATACTGAGGAAAAAATAACAATTACTAATGGATCAATCAATGAGGATGGTGCAGAATTTATTATTAATCCTTATGATGAATATGCTGTTGAAGAAGCAATCCTAGTTCGTGATGAACATGGTGGAGAAGTTACTGTTGTAACGGTAGGCAATGAAGAAGCTGAAAAACAATTGCGAACTGCCCTTGCAATGGGAGCTGATAAGGCAGTATTAATCAATACAGAGGATGATTTAGATCATGCAGATCAATTTTCCACAGCTAAGATTCTAGCAGAGTATTTAAAAGATAAAGATGCAGATTTAATTATTGGTGGAAATGTAGCGATTGATGGTGGTTCAGGACAAGTAGGACCACGTGTTGCAGATCTATTGGGCATCCCGTATGTAACGACCATTACAAAACTAGAAATTACTGGTGAAAAAGTATCGGTTATTCGTGATGTTGAAGGGGATTCTGAAGTTATCGAAACAACTTTACCATTATTAGTTACTGCACAGCAAGGATTGAATGAACCACGCTATCCATCATTACCTGGCATAATGAAAGCGAAGAAAAAGCCTTTAGAAGAACTTGAATTAGATGATCTCGATCTTGATGAGGATGATGTAGAAGCAAAAACAAAAACGATTGAAGTGTATTTACCATCTCAAAAAGAAGCAGGAAAAATTCTTTCAGGTGAGTTAGCTGACCAAGTAGTAGAGCTTGTAAATCTTCTTCATAAAGAGGCAAAAGTTATTTAAAATTTATATTCCTATTGGGAAGCTAAATAGATTCTTACAATACCATTTTATCAAACTTTGTTCACATACAGGAGGGAATTGAAATGGCAAGAAAAGTGTTAGTATTAGGGGAAGTTCGTGACGGTTCATTACGTAATGTTTCATTTGAAGCAATTGCTGCAGGGAAGACGGTTGCTGAGGGTGGAGAGCTAGTTGGAGTGTTAATAGGCAATAATGTAAACGCTTTAGGACAAGAGCTTATACAATATGGGGCAGATCGCGTGGTAATTGTTGAGGATGAGAAATTAGCCCAATATTCATCTGATGGTTACTCACAAGCCTTTATGGCAGTCGTAGAGGCAGAAAATCCGGAAGGAATCATAATGGGGCATACCGCACTAGGAAAAGATTTATCACCTAAAATCGCAAGTAAACTCGAAACAGGTTTGATTTCAGATGTAACTCATGTTGACGTATCAGGCGGTAATTTAGTTTTTACTCGACCAATTTATTCCGGAAAAGCATTTGAAAAGAAAATTGTTACAGATGGGATACTATTTGCCACAATCCGTCCTAATAATATAAATCCATTGGAAAAAGAAGATGCGAAAACAGGTGATATTAGTTCAATCTCTGTTGAAATCAAAGATCTTCGTACAATCATAAAAGAAGTGGTACGTAAAGCAAGTGAAGGAGTGGATTTGTCTGAGGCAAAAGTTGTTATTGCTGGTGGACGTGGAGTGAAAAGTGCTGACGGATTTGAACCTTTAAAAGAATTAGCGGAAGTATTAGGTGGTGCAGTCGGTGCTTCTCGGGGGGCTTGTGATGCGGATTACTGTGACTATTCCTTGCAAATTGGTCAAACAGGGAAGGTAGTTACACCGGATCTTTATATTGCCTGTGGAATTTCGGGAGCGATTCAGCATTTAGCAGGTATGTCTAACTCAAAAGTTATTGTTGCTATTAATAAGGATCCAGAAGCAAATATCTTTAAAGTAGCAGACTATGGAATTGTCGGTGATTTATTTGAAGTTGTTCCAATGTTAACGGAAGAATTTAAAAAATTGAAAGTATCTGCCTCATAATCTGAATGTTTACGGAGAAAAGTTCATCTTTCTCCGTTTTTTTATGTTTTTTTCTATCATATATGTTTGCTATTTAGGAAAAGTTGAAGACAAGTCACCCCTAATTTACTGAAAAAAAAGCTACAAGCCTTAGAAAGCCCTCTGTATCCTATAATAGATGCTTAATATCAGGCGGCAGCTTTTACAAAAGCAATAAATTATGTGATTACAGCTTTTATTTATTTACTACATAATGGACATAGCCCATTTAATAAAATAGAGAAAAGATATGTTAGGGGTGGTCCTTTGTCCTACTTCTGGATTATTCGGCAATCACTTGAATGGAATATACCCTTAGGATTAATTAGCTTATTTTTATTAAGTATTTATATACTTACTATGAGAAAAATTAGATTGAGGAAGAAACAATATGTTTTCTTTTTTTGTGGTATAGTTTTATTTTATTTGTTAGTAGGGAGCCCTTTATACACTCTTAGTCATTTATCTTTTATCACGCATATGTTGCATATTAGTCTTCTATTTTTCCTAATCCCGCCTCTACTGTTACTTGGAATTCCTAAAAGTCTTTTCCTTAATCGAAAGATGATGAAGCTACAAATAGATCCTTATTTAAATATTATCCTATTTGCGCTTTTTCTTTATCTCTATCATACACCTGCATTTTTAAGTATGCTTACTGAAGTAAAAGGCTACCATGAAATATTTTTATTCATAATGCTTTTATTATCTATTTTTCTATGGATTCCTTCCATTTCAGCAAGAATAAATAAAAATGTATGCTTTTCAATTAGCTATAAAAAAGTAAATATTTGGTTGATCACCCCATCCTGTCTAATATTGATTATTCTACCCTCTAATTCCGCTAATCCATTATTGAATGACATGTTAAATTTATGTTTGCCAACCGGTGTTGATTCGACTCTGTTTACACCGATTATTCCTCCTCAACTCGATCAGCAATTAGCCGGGCTATTAATGTTTCTTATGCATAAGATGGGAATGGTATTTGCTCATAGGTCCAAAAAACATAGTTCAAAAAACAATGATCCTAAATGTTCACTTGATTTCTTTTTTAAACATAAGTTCTAGTCCAATTTTTGTAACAATAAACTATAGTAACTATGTTTTTAAAGCTGGTGAAAATGATGAATGAAACAATGCAGATAGATATTAAAGGAATGCATTGCAGTGCCTGCTCTGCTCGAATTGAAAAGGTTATTTCAAAAATGGATGGAGTATTAAAGGTTAATGTAAACTTAGCCACTGAAAAAGGACGAATCATATATGATCCGAATCTTACGAGTAAACTATTGATTTTCAACAGAATTAAAAAGATTGGGTACGAAGCAGTCATTTCTAAAAATGCTCAGAATTTAATAGAGTCGAAGCGAAGAGAAATGAGAGGACTTGCTTGGAAGTTTTTTATTTCAGCAATTTTGGCATTACCATTCATTTGGACAATGTTTTCACATTTAAACATTTCGTTTATACCTGTCCCAGAGTTGTTTTTAAATCCATGGTTTCAATTGGCATTAGCGACCCCTGTTCAGTTTTTCATCGCGTTGCCCTTTTACGAAGGTGCTTGGAGCGCAATAAAAAATAGAAGTGCAAACATGGATGTACTTGTGGTACTAAGTACGTCAGCTGCTTATTTCTACAGCCATTATTTGACTTTTTCATCATCAAGAACAACTGGGCTGCATTATGAAACAAGTGTATTAATTATTACATTTGTTTTATTAGGAAAACTAATGGAAGCTAAATCGAAACGAAAAACGATGGATGCCATTAAAAAATTAAATCAATTACAAGTAAAATCAGCTATTAAATATATGAATGGAAAAGAATCAAAGACTTTTATCCATCAAATTATTCCCGGGGATATAGTAATTGTGAAACCTGGTGAAAGGATACCAATCGATGGACAAGTAATTGAAGGGATTTCAACCGTCAATGAATCGATGCTGACCGGTGAAAGCCTCCCGGTAGAAAAAAATATAGGAAATACAGTCTATTCAGGAACGATGAATGAAAACGGATTATTAAAAATTAAAGCGACTAAAAAGGAAAATGATTCTTTTCTTTCAAAAATAATTGAAATCGTAGAGGAAGCCCAAATTTCTAAACCACCTATCCAGCATATTGCAGATAAATTCACTGCAATATTTGTTCCAATTGTAGTGCTAATTGCTGTGGCAACCTTCATACTTTGGTATGGCTATTTAAATCCAGGACAAGTTAATGAAGCCCTAGAAAAAACAATCGCTGTTTTAATTATTTCTTGTCCATGTGCTTTAGGCTTAGCTACTCCAACATCAATTATGGTGGGAAGTGGGAAGGCAGCTCAAATTGGTATTCTTTTTAAAGAAGGGAAACTAATTGAACTTTTATCCAAAAACAATATGATTGTTCTTGATAAGACAGGGACGATTACAAAAGGGAACCCTGTAGTAACAGATATATTTATACAAAATATTGAGGAGAAATGTTTTCTACAATCAGTCGGTGCCCTTGAAATGAATACGAATCATCCAATTGCAAGGGCAATTGTAAGTGAGGCAGAAAAAAGGACTGATAAATTACCTAAAGCGATAAATGTGACTACGCTGCCCGGACATGGGGTCAAAGGAATTGTCGAAAGTAAGAAGATTATTATTGCTAACCCTTCCTATTTTAAAACACAGACAAACTATACACTTATTGGAGTAGAAGAAAAAATAAATAAGTTAGAAGGACAAGGGAAGACTGTTATGCTTATTTCAATCGATGATCAACTTGTTGGAATAATAGCTGTCGCAGATGAGGTAAAGAATTCTTCAAAAAGGGCAGTGCAAAGACTAAAGCAAATGGGTTTGAAAATCATGATCCTTTCAGGAGATAATAAAAACTCGGTTAAAATGATTGGTGAAATGGTTGGTATTAAGCATGTTGAGGCAGAAGTGACACCAGAAATGAAAGCAAGCTGGATAAAAAAACTACAAAATGAAGGAAAAAAAGTAATAATGGTAGGAGATGGAATAAATGATGCTCCTGCATTAACTAGTGCTAATGTAGGAATGGCGATGGGAAATGGCTCAGATATAGCCATTGAATCTGGTGACATTACGATATTAAATAATGATTTAAATAAAATTGCTGATGCTATGATCATCAGTAAAAAAACAATGAGAAATATTAAGCAAAATTTTATCTGGGCATTTATTTACAATGTAATTAGTATTCCTCTTGCTATTACAGGTGTGCTTCCACCTTGGTTTGCAAGTGCAGCTATGGCATTTAGCTCTGTTTCAGTTGTTTTAAATTCATTGCGTTTAAAAAATATTAAATTTTAAATGATTTGTTCATTAGAATAACTAAAAAAATAAGTGGGAATTTTAATGTAGAAACAAATTATTAGCATCTCAATATGAAGGATGTTATACTTGCGTTAGAATTACAGTTATATATAGGAGGTCATTAAACAAATGGCAATTACTCATGTTACTGATCAAAATTTCTCTTCAGAGACTTCTGAAGGATTAGTATTAACAGATTTCTGGGCAACTTGGTGTGGGCCATGTAAGATGATTGCACCAGTACTTGAAGAATTAGATGCTGAAATGGGAGATAAAGTTAAAATCGTAAAATTAGATGTTGATGAAAACCAAGAAACAGCTAGTAAGTACGGTGTAATGAGCATCCCAACATTAATCTTAATGAAAGATGGTCAAGAAATTGATAAAGTTATTGGCTATCAACCTAAAGAAGCATTAGTTGAATTAGTAAATAAACATTTATAATATAAGAATCCGGGTCATATTGACTCGGATTTTTTAGAGGAAACGCATTTTCGACTTTTATGAAAGGTAGAAGAATATGAATGATGTTATCAAAAATAAGTTAGCTCTTCTTCCTGACCAGCCTGGTTGCTACTTAATGAAAGATCGTCAAGGAACCATCATTTATGTTGGGAAGGCGAAGATATTAAAGAACCGAGTTCGCTCTTATTTTACAGGTTCTCATGACGGGAAAACACAAAGGTTAGTAAGTGAAATTGAAGATTTTGAATACATTATCACATCCTCCAATATAGAAGCTCTTATTCTAGAAATAAATCTTATAAAAAAACACGATCCCAAATATAATGTCATGTTAAAGGATGACAAGAGTTATCCATATATTAAGCTTACCCATGAAAGACATCCTAAATTAATTACAACTAGAAAAGTAAAACGTGATAAGGGAAAATATTTCGGACCGTATCCAAATGTACAGGCAGCTAATGAAACAAAAAAACTCCTGGATCGAATCTATCCTCTTAGAAAATGTTCCACACTTCCAGATAGAGTATGCTTATACTATCACCTTGGACAGTGTTTAGCTCCCTGTATTAATGAGGTGAAAGAGGATACCTATAAAAACATCGTTGATGATATAACTAAATTTTTAAATGGTGGCTACAAGGAAATTAAGCTTGAACTCTCAAGAAAAATGGAAGAGGCAGCTGAAAATTTAGAATTTGAAAGAGCAAAAGAGTATCGAGACCAGATTCTAAATATAGAAACAACAATGGAAAAGCAAAAAATAACGATGACTGATTTTACTGACAGAGATGTTTTTGGTTTTTCAGTTGATAAGGGCTGGATGTGTGTTCAAGTCTTTTTTATTCGACAAGGCAAACTTATCGAACGTGATGTTTCTATGTTCCCAATATACAATGAGCCTGAAGAAGAGTTTTTAACCTTTTTAGGACAATTCTATTTAAAGCCTAATCACTTTAAACCAAAAGAGATATTGCTTCCAGAGAATGTAGATATTGAGATTTGTGAACAATTACTGGAGACCAAAGTATTGCAGCCAAAAAAAGGTCAAAAGAAAGACTTAATCAAAATGGCTGAAAAAAATGCTTCTATTGCCTTAAACGAAAAGTTTGCACTTATTGAAAGGGATGAAGAACGGACCATTAAAGCAGTTGAAAATCTTGGTGAAGCGATGGGAATTTATACGCCACATCGTATTGAAGCTTTCGATAATTCAAATATCCAAGGAACAAATCCTGTATCAGCGATGGTTGTATTTATTGATGGAAAATCCGCGAAAAAAGAATATCGGAAGTATAAAATTAAAACTGTACAAGGACCCGATGATTACGAATCAATGAGAGAAGTAATTAGAAGAAGATATAGTAGGGCATTAAGAGAAGAATTACCTTTACCGGATTTAATTATTATTGATGGTGGAAAGGGACAAATTGAAGCCGCACGGGATATACTTGAAAACGAATTAGGATTATCAATACCGCTTGCTGGACTTGCAAAAGATGAAAAACATAAAACATCACAATTATTGGCTGGAAATCCTTTAGAGATGGTACCTCTACCAAGAAATAGCCAAGAGTTTTACTTACTACAAAGAATTCAAGACGAAGTCCATCGTTTCGCTATTTCATTCCATCGTCAATTAAGAGGGAAGAATGCTTTTCAATCGATTTTAGATGAGATAACAGGTATTGGTCCAAAACGAAAAAAGCAACTTCTTCGCCATTTTGGTTCGATGAAGAATATGAAAGAGGCATCAGTGGATGACTTTATAAAGCTCGGTATTCCAAAAAATGTTGCAGTCATACTAAAAGAAAAATTAGACAATTAAGGTAGTCAACTATAGAGCACTATGCTATAATGATAAAAAATTTAATACTTTTATTACTAATTTAGTGGTAGAGGTGCGAAACTAAAGAGTAAAGGCTTGGAGAATGATGAGATTCGTTGAAAAGCTTTGAAAGGGAGTTTCGCCGAAGTGAAAACAGACTCATTCTTTGTTTTCGCTGGTTCAGGGTTTAAGAAATACTGAACTGTCAAGGTATATCACCTTGGAGAGCTATCTCGCAAAGTGTTTTTTCGTAATGTTTATTTATTACGTCATCACAAGCAATGAGATATCGTTCTCATTGCTTTTTTTTGTAGGGATAGGATTTTATATCATGGGAAAGAGGGCGGATTCATTGGGAGTTGTAGTACTAAAATTTGGTGGAACCTCGGTTGGAAATGTTGAGCGTATCAAAAACACTGCAAATCGAATTTTAGATGAAAAAAAGATGGGAAATCAAGTGGTCGTTGTTGTTTCAGCAATGGGTAAAACAACCGATCAACTTGTTACTCTAGCAAAGGAACTATCAAGCTATCCAAATAAAAGGGAAATGGATATGCTATTATCGACTGGAGAGCAGGTGACAATATCACTTCTCTCTATGGCATTAGCAGAAAAAGGTCATTCAGCGATTTCATTTACAGGTTGGCAGGCAGGTATATTAACCGAATCTGTACATAGTAACGCTCGTATTATTGATATTGATCAAAAAAGGATTATTAACCAATTGGCAGAAGGGAATATTGTGATTGTTGCAGGCTTTCAAGGCGTATCAACGGATGGAGAAATTACAACTTTGGGTAGAGGTGGTTCAGATACAACTGCAGTCGCTCTGGCTGCCGCATTAGAAGCAGAAAAGTGTGTAATATATACGGATGTAACCGGTGTATATACTTCTGATCCAAGATTTATACCACAAGCAAGAAAGCTTGAAGCCATTTCCTATGATGAAATGCTAGAGCTTAGTAATTTAGGTGCAGGAGTCTTGCATTCGCGGGCTGTTGAATTTGCTAAAAATTATCAAATTCCATTAGAAGTATGTTCAAGTTTAGAAAGAGTAGCCGGTACAGTTATTGAGGAGGAAGTTACAGTGGAAAAAAGTTTAGTAGTCCGTGGGGTCGCATTTGAGGGAGATATTACAAGAATTACTATTTTTGGTTTGAAAAATAGTTTTCAAAATCTTTCATCCGTTTTTACTACATTAGCAAATAATAATATAAACGTGGACATCATTATACAAAATCAAACAGACGGAGAGGATGCTTATCTTTCATTTTCGATAAAAAATGATGATCTACATGATACAAGTAAAATTTTAGAAGATTATCAAGAAACATTGGGTTTTGATCATTTTGAATATGAAGCTGGTCTTGCAAAAGTATCGATCATTGGTTCTGGGATGATCTCAAATCCCGGTGTAGCAGCAAAGATGTTTTCCACATTAGCTGAACAAAATATAATGATTAAAATGGTAAGTACTTCTGAAATAAAAGTATCTACAGTTATTGAAGAACAACAGATGATTAAGGCAGTAGAATCATTACATACTGCTTTTGGTCTTGATTTAGTTGCAATGAAATAAAATAATGAAGGGTGACCTTGACGGTCACCCTTCATTATTTTAAATATCCGTATCCTTGACATCCCAACGAACAATTAATTTGATTTTTCTATGACGTTTAATGATTTCCTCATATGCCTCAGTTCTTAGCTTGCGCTGTGTTTGAATTTGTTCAGCGATAAAACCTGCTTCTAATTTAAAGCAACTTTCAGTTTTTAAATCAAATTGTCGGCTTATAATGGAACTTGTGAGTTCAAGCTCCATTCCCTTTTTATCTTCTTTTATCAAATGAAGAGATCCCCAGCCTGCTTCTTCAAAAAAGGATATTATCTCATCCATTGATACAAGAGGAAATTTTCTTGCGAGATGCTTCCCAGACCAATATAATATTTCGGGTGTTTCTTTACCAAGTATATCTGGTATCAATATATCACGAATCAATTCGTATCCAAAGGCAGGAACGCTAAGATCCAAATTTTCTGTGTTCATTTCTAATTCTGCAGAAGATTTCAAGTTATTCCCCTCTTTCTCTATGTTTATTATTATATACAAAATTTCATTTCAGTTTAATAAAAATTTTGGAAAGGAATGCAATGAAAAATTATTTAAATAATTCAAAATGATTAGTGCTGCTAGCAATAATTTACTTTATCAATGATTTATATGATTAATACAGCAAAAAAGTATTCGTATTTATGTCGAAATAATGTATACGTTTCCTTGACGGTCACTAAGAGCGGGAGTAAAATGGATATGTCACATAAATGCTATATTTTTGCGTAGGATATTCAAAAAAAAATTTTTTTGAATTACTTTGCTATGCACACACGCTTTTATTAATAAGGGGGGTATAATGTGGCCGGAAATCGTGAGTTTTTAAATCGCAGATTGCATTCATTACTAGGAGTTGTGCCAATTGGAATATTCTTAATTGTCCACCTAGTTGTGAACCATTTTGCAACAGGCGGAGAAGAATCATTCAACAATGCTGTAGGCTTCATGGAAAGTCTACCATTCCTTATTTTCCTTGAAATTATTGTTATTTATTTACCTTTGCTGTTCCATGCAATTTATGGATTATACATTGCGTTTACAGCAAAAAACAATACGAGTAAATTGGGTTATTTTCGAAATTGGATGTTTCTGTTCCAACGAATTTCAGGAGTAATCGTGTTAATCTTTCTTGCATGGCACGTATATGAAACTCGAATTCAAGCAGCTTTAGGGAATGCAGAACTTAATTTCAACTTAATGGAAGATGTATTTTCAAACCCATGGATGATAGGGTTCTACATAGTTGGATTAATTGCAACTACTTTCCACTTCTCTAATGGTTTATGGTCTTTCTGTGTTAGCTGGGGAATTACACAATCTCCACGTTCACAACAAATTGCTAGTTATGTTGTATTAGTAGTATTTGTCGTATTATCAATAATTGGAATTCGTGCAATATTCGCTTTCGTATAAGAGTAAAACAGCAATAAGTAACATTCTTTTAGGAATTATGTTATGAGAAGGAGTGAGTCTTCCAGTGAGTAGAGGAAAAATCATCGTAGTCGGCGGTGGATTAGCTGGCTTGATGTCAACAGTAAAAATTGCAGAGGCAGGAAAACAAGTAGATTTATTTTCATTAGTGCCAGTCAAACGTTCTCACTCTGTTTGTGCACAAGGTGGAATTAACGGTGCAGTGAATACAAAGGGTGAAGGAGATTCACCATGGATTCACTTTGATGATACCGTTTACGGCGGAGATTTTTTGGCTAATCAGCCTCCGGTTAAAGCGATGTGTGAAGCAGCGCCAGGAATTATTCATTTATTCGATCGTATGGGTGTAATGTTTAACCGTACACCAGAAGGTTTATTAGACTTCCGTCGTTTTGGTGGAACTCAACATCACCGTACAGCTTTCGCAGGAGCAACGACTGGTCAACAGTTATTGTACGCGCTTGATGAACAAGTTCGCCGCCATGAAGTAGCAGGTCTAGTAAATAAATTTGAAGGCTGGGAATTTTTAGGGATTGTTCAAGATGATGAAGGAGTTTGTCGTGGAATTGTTGCTCAAAACTTGACATCAATGGAAATTCAAGCTTTTGAGGCAGACGCAGTTATTATTGCATCAGGTGGCCCTGGTATCATTTTCGGAAAATCCACAAACTCCATTATAAATACTGGTTCAGCTGCATCTATTGTTTACCAACAAGGTGCGACTTATGCAAATGGTGAGTTTATTCAGATCCATCCAACTGCGATTCCTGGTGATGACAAATTACGTCTCATGAGTGAATCAGCACGTGGGGAAGGTGGACGAGTTTGGACATATAAAGATGGGAAACCATGGTATTTCCTTGAAGAAAAATATCCTGCATATGGAAACCTAGTACCTCGAGATATCGCCACTCGTGAAATTTTTAATGTGTGTGTAGATATGAAACTTGGAATTAATGGGGAAAACATGGTATATCTAGATTTATCCCATAAGGATCCACATGAGCTTGATGTAAAACTTGGTGGTATCATTGAAATATATGAAAAATTTGTTGGTGAAGACCCACATAAAGTACCTATGAAAATCTTCCCTGCTGTCCATTATTCAATGGGTGGATTATGGGTTGACTATAAACAACATACAAAGATCCAAGGTTTATTTGCTGCTGGTGAATGTGATTATTCTCAGCATGGTGGTAACCGTTTAGGAGCAAACTCCTTACTATCTGCTATTTATGGTGGTATGGTTGCTGGTCCTGAAGCAGTAAACTATATTAATGGATTAGAAAAGAGCACGGATAGCTTATCTTCTTCGATTTTCGATCAGGCTATTAAAAAAGAAGAAGAAAAATGGAATGATATTTTATCATTAGATGGTAATGAAAATGCATATCTTCTTCACAAAGAACTTGGGGAATGGATGACTGATAATGTAACGGTTGTACGTTACAATGACCGTCTTCAAAAAACTGATGATAAAATACTTGAATTGATGGAGCGTTATAATAACATCAACGTAAATGATACAGCAAAATGGAGTAACCAAGGTGCGACATTTACACGTCAGTTAAAAAATATGCTTCATCTTGCTCGTGTCATTACGATTGGTGCATTAAATCGTAATGAAAGTCGTGGTGCTCATTACAAACCGGAATTCGCAAAACGTAATGACGAAGAATGGTTAAAAACGACTATGGCTGATTTCGATGCTTCTACGAATACTCCGAAATTTAGCTACGAGGATGTAGATGTATCCCTTATTAAGCCTCGTGAACGCGACTACACTAAGAAACATTAATAACTATTAGTGTTTTACGTTATTAACTTTATGAACGCGACTATACTAAAACGAAAGAGGAGAAATAAGGATGAGTGAACAAAAAACGGTACGCTTTATTATTACTCGTCAAGATAATCCAAATTCTGCTCCGTATCAAGAAGAATTTGAATTACCGTATCGTCCAAATATGAACGTAATTTCATCATTAATGGAAATTCGTCGGAATCCAGTAAATGCAAAAGGTGAAAAAACAACGCCTATTACTTGGGATATGAACTGTTTGGAAGAAGTTTGTGGCGCATGTTCAATGGTTATAAATGGTAAGCCTAGACAGTCCTGTTCTGCTTTAATTGATAAGCTGGAACAACCGATTCGTTTAGAACCAATGCGTACATTCCCAGTTATTCGTGACCTGCAAGTAGATCGCAGTCGTATGTTTGATTCCTTGAAAAAGGTAAAGGCATGGATTCCAATTGATGGTACTTATGATCTAGGTGAAGGGCCACGTATGCCAGAGAAAAAACGTCAATGGGCATATGAATTATCTAAATGTATGACTTGTGGTGTTTGCTTAGAAGCATGTCCGAATGTAAATAGCAAATCCAATTTTATTGGACCGGCTCCACTATCACAAGTTCGTTTATTTAATAGCCACCCTACAGGTGCAATGAATAAAGATGAGCGTTTAGAAGCAATCATGGGAGATGGAGGACTTGCAAACTGTGGTAACTCTCAAAACTGTGTGCAATCATGTCCAAAAGGTATTCCTTTGACTACTTCCATCGCTTCATTAAATCGTGCAGCTACATTCCAAATGTTTAAAAACTTCTTCGGAAGCGATCATATGGTAGATTAATTTAGACGGCCGTCCACATGTGTGGGCGGCTTTTTACTTATATAACATCCCTCTATCTAACCCCGTTTTATTCCACTTCTAGCTTCTTTATGGAAATAAAAAGAGTAAACTATAAATTTCAGAAGTTTGATTTACCTGATAATTCAGTGAAAACACTTTCCACAGAATTATTTTCTCGCTATAATAGAATAGAATGAATGCTCATTCATTTATAGGGGAGGAGAAATAAATGATGAAAAATATATCCTATATAGAAAACTTTGATGAATGGAGAAAAGGCTTTTCTTTTTATCATCCTATAACTGTTCGTTTTTCAGAAACAGATATGTTTGGTCACTTAAATAACACAGTCCCATTTACTTATTTTGAGGAGGCGAGAATTGAATTTTTAAAACAAAAAGCATTTATGCAAGATTGGATAAAGGAGACAACTCATGCAATTCCCGTTGTAGCGGATCTACAATGTGATTACATAAAGCAGGTATTTTTCGGTGAGACGCTTAATATTTTTGTTAAGGCTAATAAAGTTGGAACCTCTTCGGTAGATATTCATTATATGGCAGTAAATGAACAAAATGAAATTTGTTTTGTCGGAAGAGGTGCAATGGTTCAAATTTCAACAGAGACAGGGAAAGGAATACCTTGGACTGAAGAGGAAAAATTAAAATTAGCTACTAGTCATTAAAAATTATCAGTATTAATTTCAGTCGTAAGCTACAAAAAAATAAATAAACAGCACATTTTTCTCTTTTTCTTTTATTCCTTGCTAATACAATGTCACTCTAATTATTTCTTTCACATATGATAATCTGACAATCAAATTACCCATCCCCGCGGTTTAAAGCTGGCGAAGGCAAGGAGGGTTACAATAGTTGAAGGACAACGAATTCACACACAAACCGCTGCTTACAAAAAGAGAAAGAGAAGTGTTCGAGCTGTTAGTTCAAGATAAGACAACAAAAGAAATTGCAAGCGAATTGTTTATAAGCGAGAAAACAGTTCGAAATCATATTTCCAATGCCATGCAAAAGCTTGGAGTCAAGGGGCGTTCTCAAGCTGTAGTGGAACTTCTTCGCATGGGAGAATTAAAGCTTTAACCAAGAAACCGACTGCCAGACTGCAGTCGGTTTTGCTTTGAATTTTAAATGTGAAGCTTAATAAAAACATGCTTGAATTTTTTTAGAAAAAAGGTGACAATATTTCTAGTACTATTTAATAGATAGCTTATGAAAGTTCAGAGGAATTGATGTTTGATTCGTGGGTTTAGTAAGAATGAACCATACTTAATATCCGACTTTCAACCTCTAACTTCTAATTGATAGGGGGTTCTTCATTAATGAATAATGAAGGAAATGTACAACAACATCCAAAAGATATTGTTGCAACAATAGAAAAGGATCTGCGTTATATCTCAGCAATTATTAAGCAAAAGGGCAGGGAATTATTAAGTAATTATACGATCACGCCTCCGCAATTTGTTGCCTTACAGTGGCTATTTGAAGAAGGGGACATGACAATTGGTGAATTATCGAATAAAATGTATTTAGCATTTAGTACTACTACTGATTTAATCGATCGCATGGAAAAGAACGAATTAGTTGTGAGGGTAAAAGACCCGCATGATCGACGAGTAGTACGTATTCACCTTTTGGATAAAGGGAAACAAATGATAGATGAAGTCATTCAAAAAAGACAAGGATATTTACAAGATATTCTTTTTAATTTTTCTTCAGATGAGGTTCTTCAATTAAAAGACAGCCTCATGAAATTACATCAAGAAATGAGAGAAGAATGAGGCGAGATTTTTGAACCAACCAATTGGTATTATTGATTCAGGTGTTGGAGGATTAACGGTTGTTAAGGAAGTACTCAAACAATTACCTAATGAAAGTATTATGTACGTAGGTGATACGGCACGTTGTCCATACGGCCCCAGACCTGTAAGTGAAGTGAAAGCTTTCACATGGCAAATGACAAGATTCTTATTAAAAAGAAATATTAAAATGCTTGTTATTGCCTGTAATACTGCAACAGCAGTTGTGTTAGACGAAATTCGTTCTGAACTAAAAATCCCTGTTCTTGGAGTTATTTATCCTGGAGCAAGGGCAGCCTTAAAATTAACAAAAACATTTAAGGTTGGCATATTAGGCACGATTGGTACTATTCAAAGTGGAGCGTATGATAGAGCTTTGAAATCAATTAATAAAAAGACAAGCATCACTTCCTTAGCATGTCCGAAGTTTGTACCGCTAGTTGAAAGCGGTGAATATAAAAGTGCTATTGCAAAAAAAATAGTTGCGGAGACATTGTATCCAATTCAAAAAAGTGATATTGATACATTAATACTTGGATGCACACACTATCCTTTGTTAGGAGAAATCATTAAGAATGTGATGGGTGATCATGTGCAGGTGATTAGTTCAGGTGATGAAACCGCAAGAGAAATTAGTACAATCCTATATTTTCGTCATATTATGAATATGAATGAAACAACACCAAAACATCACTTTTTTACAACAGGATCGAGTAGTATTTTTAGTAATATTGCTTCATCATGGCTTGAACGAGAGATAAAGGATGTAGAGACCATATACTTAGGAGATGAATAACTCCTGAGTATATGGTTTTTTATTTGAAAACGGTCTATTTTGAAAAGAAAGCTCGTATACATATTAGTACAAACTGTCCTAGGAGGGGTACGATATGTCTAAAAAAACAAAGGCAACGGTAGCCGTTACATTATTAGCATCAAGTGTATATTTATCTGGTTGTGGTTTATTTGGAGAGGAAAAAATGGAGAAAATTGATCCTCCTCAAAAGGTTACTTCATTGAAAAATGCTGATTCCTTAAAAAGTACTGAAAAGAATAGTAATGAAGAAAAAAATACTGTGATGACTGAACTGTATTTAATTGATAAAAACGGTTATGTCGTTTCACAAACATTGCCATTACCGAATAAATCGGGAGTTGCTGCACAAGCTTTAGAATATTTGGTAAGTGATGGACCAGGTCAAGATTTAATACCTAACGGGTTCCGAACAGTCCTACCTGCAAACACAAATATAAGTGTGAACGTTGAAAAAGATGGTACTGCAGTAGTTGATTTTTCTAAGGAATTCAAAAATTACGATAAAGCGGATGAGGAAAAAATTCTTCAATCGATAACCTGGACATTAACCCAATTTGATTCAATCGATAAAGTTAAATTAATGGTAAATGGCGAACCTTTAAAGGAAATGCCAGTTAATGGAACACCGATTAATCAAGAAGGATTAACGCGAGCTAATGGTATCAATAATGACTTGTCAGATGTAATCGATGTGACTAATACACATCCGCTTACAGTCTATTATTTAGCTGAAAATGGTGGTCATTCATACTACGTACCTGTAACAAAACGTGTCCAGAATATAGAATCTACTGATGTGAATGCAGAGATTAAACAAATTGTTGCAGAATTAGTTAAAGGGCCTAATAAAAATTCTCCTCTTGTTAGTGCATTCCAATCTGATGTAGCGCTATTGGAAGATCCTGTTATTAAAGATGGGCAAGTTACGTTAAATTTTAATGAAAATATTCTAGGAAGCTTTGAGGAAAAGAAGATTGCAGACAGTGTTTTAAAACCACTGGTTTATACATTAACAGAGAAAAAGGAAATTAAAAGTGTAGCAGTTGAAGTTGATGGAAGTTCTAAACTTGTCAATGAAAATGGTGAGCCACTAACAGAACCAGTAACACGGCCGGAAAATGTGAACACTGGTAGTTTTTAATCATAAAAGTTTGATATACTATATACTGTGAATAAAGAGGTTGGCATTTTGCCACCTCTTTTTATTGGTAGAACTTTTTATTATATAAGTTAAGGGAGGATATTTACATGCGGGTTGATGGTAGGGAAAAACTACAATTACGACCAATACATATAGAAACTGATTACTTAAAACACCCTGAAGGTTCGGTATTAATTACAGTTGGTGATACAAAAGTAATTTGTACAGCAAGTATAGAAGATCGAGTGCCACCCTTTATGCGTGGGAGTGGCAAGGGATGGATAACTGCAGAATATTCAATGCTCCCACGGGCAACTGAACAGCGTAATATACGTGAATCTTCAAAAGGAAAGGTTTCCGGGAGAACGATGGAAATTCAACGCTTAATTGGGAGAGCATTGCGTGCAGTGGTAAATCTAGAGAGTATTGGCGAGAGAACAATATGGATCGATTGTGATGTCATTCAGGCAGACGGAGGCACACGTACAGCTTCGATTACAGGTGCCTTTATAGCAATGACTCAAGCGTTTTCGAAATTATATGAAAATAAAACGATTAAAACGTTTCCGATTACGGACTATCTTGCAGCAACGAGTGTGGGGATAATAAAGGATCATGGTGCAGTATTAGATTTAAATTATTCAGAAGATAGTCAGGCACTTGTAGATATGAATGTCGTCATGACGGGGGAAGGAAATTTTGTTGAATTACAAGGCACAGGAGAAGAAGCAACATTTTCCCCAAATGAATTGCAGCAATTAATTGAAACAGCAACGCATGGGTTGAGAGAAATCTTTTCCATTCAACAAAAGGCATTAGGTCCAATCGCAAATCATATTACGCTTACAAGTGAGGAAAATAAAAAATGAAACAACAAGTAATTATAGCAACAAAAAATAGTGGGAAAGCAAAAGAATTTGAGAGTTTATTTTCAGCATTTAATATTAAAGTAAAAACATTATTAGATTTTCCTGATGCAATAGATGTTGAAGAAACAGGACATACCTTTGAAGAAAATGCAGTATTAAAAGCAGAAACTATCGCTTCACAATTTGGTCAAATGGTACTAGCTGATGATAGTGGATTATGCATTGATGCATTGAACGGAAGACCAGGAATTTATTCTGCAAGATATGCAGGCGAAGAAAAAGATGATGAGAAAAATATTGATAAAGTTTTAAAAGAAATGAAAGATGTGCCTGCAGGTGATCGTGCAGCTCGGTTTTATTGTGCATTGGCTCTTGCAGTACCTGGAGAAAAAACAATAACTGTATCTGGAACATGTGAAGGTGAAATTCTTCGTGGGAGACATGGGGAAAATGGATTTGGATATGATCCGATATTTTTTCTTAAAGATAAAGGAGTAACAATGGCAGAAATACCATCATCAGAAAAAAATCAAATTAGTCACCGTGCAGCTGCTCTGCAAAATCTCTATATCATCCTTAAAGATAAATTGAATCAAGGTGAAATGAAATGAAGCTACTGATTGTTAGTGATAGTCATGGATTGAAAAAAGAATTAGGAGAACTTAAGCAGAGATACGAACATCAGGTCGATGCAATGATCCATTGTGGTGATTCAGAGCTTATGTCAAATGAAGACGAAGTTCAAGGGTTTTTAATTGTACGTGGTAATTGTGATTTTGATAAACAGTACCCACTTGATATCCGTAAAAATATCAATGGCAATGAAATATTTATTACACACGGACATCATTACAATGTGAAAATGACTTTAATGAATTTGTCATATAAAGCAAAAGAAGTACATGCTGATTTTGTGTTTTTTGGACATTCACATATCCTTGGTGCTGAAATGATCAATGGAACCCTATTTTTAAATCCAGGTAGTTTTTTAATGCCTCGCGGGAGAAGAGAAAGAACATATGCACTTGTTCAAAAAGAAAAAAATATGATTACAATTCAATTTTTTACTGATGCTCATCAGGAGTTAGAGGAACTAAGATTAACTTTTTATATATAGTCAATTGGATCTATTGCAGTTCAAATAGAGCTGCAATAGAACATTAGAAAAAATCTATTGACTTTTTAATGGTAATTGAATAAAATGATAATTGTCTTATATAGTAATTTTGTAATATTGATATATATGTCCCAGTAGCTCAGCTGGATAGAGCACGACCGAGTATGCATCGAAGAAAAACATCAGCGTACCGATTGAGCCACATCCCAGAAAAGCAAACCGAAATCGGGACGACTGGAAGTTAAGCAGGTTAAAAAATTAAAATATGTCCCAGTAGCTCAGCTGGATAGAGCACGACCGAGTATGCATCGAAGAAAAACATCAGCGTACCGATTGAGCTGCATTCCAGAAAAGCAAACCGAAATCGGGACGACTAGAAGTTAAGCAGATTAAAAAATTATAATATGTCCCAGTAGCTCAGCTGGATAGAGCACGACCGAGTATGCATCAAAGAAAAACATCAGCGTACCGATTGAGCTGCATCCCAGAAAAGCAAACCGAAATCGGGACGACTGGAAGTTAAGCAGGTTAAAAAATTATAATATGTCCCAGTAGCTCAGCTGGATAGAGCAACAGCCTTCTAAGCTGTGGGTCGCAGGTTCGAATCCTGCCTGGGACGCCATTCTTATTTACCTAAAGCCTACTGTTAAGTAAGCTTTTTTTGTTGTGGAAGGAAATAGCTAATCGTTTTTGTAATCATGTGTTCATTCATGCTACACTTGTTTTACTTTTATAAATAAAGGCGGTTTTTTTGATGAACAGCAATGATAAAGGACCCAAGGATAAACAGAAAATAATTCCCATTCCTTTTTTAAAGGATCGTCTAATGGAGCTTGGTCTTGAACATTTACATCATCACCGATATGCGGAAGCAGTAAATTTATTAAGACAAGCAAATGAAATGGATCCTAGTAATCAGGAAATTAGTACTGCATATCTCTTAGCTCTGTATGAAAACGGTGATTTTGAGGAAGCGAAGGAGTTATGTTTAAAATTATTGCACCAGGGAATTGGAGATTATTTTGAAATAAATGATGTGTACATTATGATTTTAATTCAAATGGGTGATCATCATGCTGTAGTACATACAATAAAGGCATTAATAGATGAAAAGGAAGTCCCTTTCGATAAATTGGATCATTATGAAAAACTACTTCAATTCAGTCAAACTCGAATGGACAATCCGTTTGAAAGTAGAAAACGTGTAGATCACGAGCCTTTATTTTCGTCAAATGATATGAAGGAAAATATGTTTAAAATTGCCCAATTGGCAAACCAAAATATTTATCCTTATATAGATGAATTATTGGAGCATCTTCAAAATGAACGCGAACATCCATTTATACAGACTATGATATTAAATGTTTTACGGGAGCATCACTTTAACAGACAGGTAATGGTAAAGAAGTTTCATTATGATGGAGAAGTTTCTCCTGATCAGATTGAACCGGTATTTGAAACTCCGTTCTATTTAGAGCTAACGAACTTTTTAAAGGAAAAAATAGAGCATGAAAATCCAACTTTGTTTTCACAAATGAAAGAAATTTTGGATCGGCATTTTTTCCTACTTTATCCTTTTGAATTATCTCCTAAAAATAAGGAATTATGGGCAGCTGCATTATATGGTTATGTCGGAAAGCTCTATGGGGATAATATAGATATTGATAAAATAGCAAATAAATTTGAAACGGACGCTGAGAGTCTAGCAATTTCGATTGACTTTATTGAAAGACTTGAAGAAATTTCTTTACCGATTCTATAGCTCCTTCTTGAAACGGAGATAACGTGTGTTATAATGAAAGGGTTGTAATGTATTTTCATTTAAAAAGTAATGGCATTAATTAGAGGAATTATCTATCAAATCTGTTCATTACACTATCAAAATATAGATTGTTGGAGGGAAAGGTATGTCAGCAAAATGGGAAAAGCTTGAAGGTAACCAAGGTGTACTTACTGTAGAAGTAGATGCGGATACAGTAAAAGCTGGTTTAGATGAAGCTTTCAAAAAAGTAGTAAAACAAGTAAATGTTCCAGGATTCCGTAAAGGAAAAATGCCACGCGGAATGTTCGAACAACGTTTTGGTGTGGAATCTTTATACCAAGATGCTTTAGATGTGATTTTACCGGACGCATATGCAAAAGCAATTGAAGAAACAGGGATTGAGCCTGTAGATCGTCCTGAAATTGATATCGAGCAAATGGAAAAAGGAAAAGAACTAATCTTTAAAGCTACTGTTACAGTAAAACCAGAAGTTAAACTGGGTGAATACAAAGGCTTAGAAGTTGAAAAATTTGATACTGAAGTAACAGATGAAGATGTAGAGAATGAATTAAAAACATTACAAGAACGTCATGCAGAACTTGTTCTTAAAGAAGAAGGCGCTGCTGAAGATGGCGATACAGTAGTGATTGATTTTGAAGGTTTTGTTGATGGTGAAGCCTTCGAAGGTGGGAAAGCAGAAAACTATTCTCTAGTACTTGGATCAAATAGTTTCATTCCTGGTTTTGAAGAACAATTAGTTGGTGTAAAAGCTGGGGAAGAAAAAGATGTAGAAGTAACATTCCCAGAGGAATATCACGCTGCAGAATTAGCTGGCAAACCAGCTACGTTTAAAGTAACAGTTCATGAAATTAAAACTAAAGAACTTCCTGAATTAGATGATGAGTTCGCTAAAGATGTGGATAGTGAAGTTGAAACTCTTGCTGAACTTAAAGAAAAAACTAAAGCTAATTTAAAACATTCTAAAGAGCATGAAGCAGAGCATGCAGTTCAAGATGCAGTTGTAGAAAAAGCTACTGAAAATGCTGAAATGGATATTCCTGAAGCAATGATTACAACTGAAGTTGATCGTATGATGCAAGAATTTGCTCAACGTTTACAAATGCAAGGAATGAACCTTGACTTATACTTCCAATTCTCTGGTCAAGATGAACAAGCATTACGTGAACAAATGAAAGAAGACGCAACAAAACGTGTTCGTATGAATCTTACATTAGAAGCGATTGCTGAAGCTGAAAAAATTGAAGTTTCTGATGAAGAAGCTGAAGAAGAAATTACTAAAATGTCTGGTATGTACAACATGTCTGTTGAAGATATCAAAAATGCACTTGGTGGATTAGATACAGTCAAAAAAGATGTGAAAATTCGTAAAGCAGTCGAATTTCTTGTACAAAACAGCAAAACTGTTGCATAATATATAGAAAAGCGGAGGCGACTGAACAGCCCCGACAAGCAAATGTTCTGATGCAAAAAAGTCGGTAGTTTGACTTTTCTTGCATCAGGTTATTTGACCTCGAGGGGCTAGGAGCCATAGCTAGACAATATAGAAAAGCGGAGGCGACTTGAACAGCCCCGACAAGCAAATGTTCTGATGCAAAAAAGTCTGTAGTTTGACTTTTCTTGCATCAGGTTATTTGACCTCGAGGGGCTAGGAGCCGGAGCTAGACAATATAGAAAAGCGGAGGCGGCTTTGCCTCATAAGAAAATAGGTTGCAAATGGAACAAGGCACGACTTTTCGTGCCTTGTTTTATAAAAATTTTAAATTATACATATAAGCAATAAAAATATTTATACATATGAGGAATATTTCATTTATTTTCGGGAAAATCTGGAGTAAGTAGGAAAATAAACTATCGACGTCGAAATAGTTAGTAGAGCTTAAAACTTCCTGTCAGGCATATAAATGTGATACAATCCAATACATAATTGTTTTAAGTACAACGGAACAGCCATTTTTTTGAAAAGAATAAAATAATTAGGAGTTTATCTCATAACAAATAAAAAGTACTATATCATCCATTATGATATATTATTTTTATTTTATAAAATGAATTCTTTTCAAGATAATACTTAGTAAGTAAGTCTTTATAAGGGGTGAATCTCATTGTTTAAATTCAACGATGAAAAACAACAGCTAAAATGTTCGTTTTGTGGTAAAACACAGGATCAGGTTCGTAAATTAGTTGCCGGACCAGGTGTATATATATGTGATGAGTGTATTGAGCTATGTACAGAAATTGTAGAAGAAGAGCTTGGTACAGAAGAAGAAGTTGAATTTAAAGATATACCAAAGCCATTAGAAATCCGTGAAATATTAAAAGAATATGTAATCGGTCAGGATCAAGCAAAAAAATCATTAGCAGTAGCAGTATATAATCATTACAAACGTATTAACTCAAATAGCAAGATTGATGATGTTGAACTTGCTAAAAGTAATATTTGTTTAATCGGACCTACTGGAAGTGGGAAAACCCTTCTTGCCCAAACGCTGGCAAGAATCTTGAATGTTCCATTTGCTATTGCTGATGCTACTTCATTAACAGAAGCAGGGTATGTAGGGGAAGATGTTGAAAATATCTTATTAAAATTAATCCAAGCTGCTGATTATGATGTAGAAAAGGCTGAAAAGGGTATTATCTATATTGATGAAATTGATAAGGTAGCACGTAAATCAGAAAATCCATCAATTACAAGAGATGTTTCTGGTGAAGGTGTACAACAAGCTTTATTAAAAATTCTTGAAGGGACTGTTGCAAGTGTTCCTCCACAAGGTGGTCGTAAACATCCACATCAAGAATTTATTCAAATTGATACGACAAATATATTATTTATTTGTGGTGGAGCCTTTGATGGAATTGAACAAATTATTAAGAGACGTCTTGGACAGAAGGTTATTGGATTTGGTGGCGAAAATAAATCAGCTGATATTGAAGATAAAAAATTATTGTCCAAAGTCTTACCAGAGGATTTACTGAAATTTGGTTTGATTCCTGAATTTATTGGACGCTTACCTATTATTGCAAGTTTAGAGCCACTAGATGAAGAAGCGTTAATTGAAATCTTAACAAAGCCAAAGAACGCATTAGTTAAACAATACCGTAAAATGCTTGAACTAGATGATGTAGAGCTTGAGTTTGAAGACAGTGCATTAAAAGAAATTGCGGCACGTGCAATTGAAAGAAAAACTGGCGCGCGTGGTTTACGTTCAATCATCGAGAGTATTATGCTTGATGTAATGTTTGACTTACCTTCACGAAGTGATATTAAAAAATGTATTGTAACAAAAGAAGCCGTACTAAATTCAGAACCACCAAAATTAATATTAGAAGATGGAACGGTTGTTGAAGGAAACGAACAAACGAAAACTGCCTAAATATAAAAAGCCTAGCGTAAATGTCGCTAGGCTTTTTATATGCAAAAAAATTAGTTTATTCCCCCAAACTGCAGGAGATACTAGTTGGTATACAAATCCGATGGAGCCGCTTTGTACTTCATCAGTTAACATGAAGGAAATTGAATGAAAGGGTTACGTAAGCAGAAGAAGGTAGATGATTTCCACTTACGTCCCTTTTTCCTTCATATAAAAAGCATCTTGGAGGGAATACGATGAGTTGGACAGGGATAGCATTATTTATTCAGTTGTTTTTTGGGGTGATTATAGGATTATATTTTTGGAACTTGTTAAAGAGCCAAAAAACACAAAAGATTTCTATAGATCGGGAATCACGAAAGGAAATGGAGCAATTGCGAAAGCTTCGTTCCATCAAATTAACGGAACCGTTGGCGGAAAAAGTCCGTCCATCTAAATTTGAAGATATTGTCGGACAAGAGGATGGCATTAAATCATTAAAAGCAGCACTTTGTGGTCCAAATCCACAACATGTCATTATTTATGGGCCACCGGGTGTAGGGAAAACAGCAGCAGCAAGACTAGTTCTGGAAGAGGCTAAACGCAATGAGAAATCTCCCTTTAAACAAACTTCTGTATTTATTGAGTTAGATGCAACAACCGCAAGATTTGATGAACGTGGCATAGCCGATCCGCTTATTGGTTCAGTCCATGATCCTATCTATCAAGGGGCAGGGGCGATGGGACAGGCTGGAATTCCACAACCAAAGCAGGGGGCAGTAACAAATGCACATGGCGGTGTACTTTTTATCGATGAAATTGGAGAACTACACTCAATTCAAATGAACAAACTATTAAAAGTATTAGAAGATCGTAAGGTATTTCTTGATAGTGCCTACTATAGTGCGGAAAATACTCAAATTCCGTCACATATTCATGATATATTCCAAAATGGATTACCAGCAGATTTTCGATTAATTGGTGCAACCACCCGAACTCCTAATGAAATACCTCCAGCTATCCGTTCTAGATGTATGGAGGTGTTTTTTCGGGATTTAGAACAAGATGAAATTGCTAAGGTAGCAAAAAAAGCCGCGGAAAAAGTTAATCTCACAATTGATAAATCAGGATTGCAAATTCTTTCCTCCTATGCTCGAAATGGTCGAGAAGCAGTAAATATGGTACAAATTGCAGCAGGATTAGCGATTCAAGAAGAAAGAAATGATATAAGTAATACAGATATTGAATGGATCATTCAATCTAGTCAATTAACTCCTAGATTAGAAAGAAAAATTGGCGAGAAATCGAATGTAGGTCTTGTAAATGGATTAGCAGTCACAGGTCCCAACAGTGGAATTTTACTTGAAATTGAAGTAACAGTTATTCCAGCGAAAGAAAAGGGGACGATAAACATTACTGGTATTGTTGAAGAGGAAAGTATTGGGGGACAGGGAAAATCGATCCGAAGAAAGAGTATGGCAAGAGGTTCAATTGAAAATGTCATTACTGTTTTACGAACAATGGGGGTACCTGCAGACCAATATGATATTCATGTAAATTTCCCAGGAGGAATACCAATCGATGGTCCATCTGCAGGAATTGCGATGGCTACTGGGATATATTCAGCTATCTATAAAATTCCTGTTGATCATTCAATTGCTATGACAGGAGAAATAAGCATACATGGAAATGTCAAGCCTGTTGGAGGCGTATTCGCTAAGGTGAAGGCGGCAAAACAAGCAGGAGTAAAAACAGTGATTATTCCTGAAGAAAACATGCAATCCATTTTAAATGAAATTGAAGGTATTACAATTATTCCTATACGTGAATTTGAAAGTGCGATTAAAATTGCTTTAATCCATCGTTTTGAGGAGGAGTCACCATTAAAGACGTCATTAGAAGCGATGGATAAAAAAAGCGTTTAATTCATATAAAGGGTGACCAATACGCAATAAATGTGCGTTTAAAGGTCACCCCATTAGAAGATTTGAATAGGATAAGAATGATATGTTCTTTAAAATGGACACGATTATTTAAATACGTTAGAATTGTAAAAAGATTCACCTAGTGAGTGGAAAGAATGCAATGGTTTATGGAGGTGCACTAATTTGCCAAAGAAAAAAGAACACACTGTTCCTCTGCTACCACTGCGAGGATTGCTTGTGTACCCTACAATGGTCCTTCATTTAGATGTGGGGCGTGAACATTCTGTTCAAGCTTTAGAACAATCTATGATGAACGATCACTTAATTTTTTTGACGACTCAAAAAGATGATTCAATAAATGAACCAAATGAAGAGGATCTATACCGTATGGGGACACTTACAAAGGTTAAGCAAATGCTTAAATTACCTAATGGAACTATACGAGTACTGGTAGAAGGATTATATCGAGCGGAAATTCAACATTTCTATGATGAAAATAATTATTATGCTGTTTCACTAAAAACATATGAGCAAAATGATACTAGTGATGTAGAAATGATTGCTTTGATGAGAACCATGCTTGAGTACTTTGAACAATACATAAAGCTATCTAAAAAAATCTCAGCAGAAACATTTGAAACAGTTTCTGATATTGAAGAGCCAGGTAGAATGGCCGATATTATTGCTTCACATCTACCTCTAAAATTATCTCAAAAACAGGAAGTCCTTGAAACCGTTGATATTAAAGCGCGTTTAAACAAAGTAATTGAAATTATTCATAATGAAAAAGAAGTATTAAACTTAGAAAAGAAGATTGGTCAACGTGTCAAAAAGTCAATGGAGCGTACACAAAAGGAATATTATTTACGTGAACAAATGAAAGCCATTCAAAAAGAACTAGGTGATAAAGAAGGGAAAACCGGTGAGGTAGCAGAATTTACGGAGAAAATTGAGAAATCCGGTATGCCTGAACATGTGAAGAAAACAGCGCTTAAAGAGCTAGACCGATATGAAAAGGTGCCTTCAAGCTCTGCTGAAAGCTCAGTCATACGTAATTATATTGACTGGTTAATTTCTCTTCCGTGGTCTAATGCGACAGAAGACGATTTAGATATTTCAAAGGCTGAAGAGATTTTAAATCGAGAGCATTATGGTCTTGATAAAGTAAAGGAACGTGTACTTGAGTATTTAGCTGTGCAGAAATTAACTCAATCCTTAAAAGGGCCAATCCTTTGTCTAGCCGGACCTCCTGGGGTCGGTAAAACAAGTCTTGCACGTTCTGTTGCAGAATCCTTAGGAAGAAAATTTGTTCGTATTTCTCTAGGTGGAGTAAGAGATGAGTCTGAGATTCGAGGTCATCGTAGAACATATGTTGGTGCTATGCCTGGGAGAATCATTCAAGGGATGAAGAAAGCAGGTACAATCAATCCAGTCTTTTTATTAGATGAAATTGATAAAATGTCTAATGATTTTCGTGGTGACCCTTCTGCAGCTATGCTAGAGGTATTAGATCCAGAACAAAACCATAGCTTTAGTGATCATTATATTGAAGAAACATATGACTTATCGAAGGTCATGTTTATTACAACGGCTAATGATTTGTCTTCTATACCTGGACCTCTCCGTGATAGAATGGAAATTATTTCCATACCTGGTTATACGGAATTGGAAAAAATTCATATTGCAAAGGATCATTTACTACAAAAGGAAATGAACGAACATGGTTTGACAAAGGGTCAATTGCAAGTGAGGGATGAAGCATTTCAAAAAATTGTTCGTTACTATACACGTGAAGCAGGAGTTAGAAGTTTAGAAAGAGAAATCGCATCGATTTGCAGAAAAACAGCAAAAATTATTGTTTCGTCAGAAAGAAAACGTGTAATCGTGACCGACAAAAATATTGAAGAATATTTAGGAAAGACAAGATATCACTACGGTCAGGCAGAAATAGAGGATCAAGTCGGTGTAGCGACAGGATTAGCATATACGACGGTAGGTGGTGACACCTTACAAATAGAGGTTTCTCTTTCTCCTGGTAAAGGCAAGCTTGTGTTGACAGGAAAATTAGGAGATGTAATGAAGGAATCTGCACAAACTGCCTTAAGTTTCGTTCGATCAAAAGCAATCGAATTTAAGCTAGAAGAAGATTTCTATGAAAAATATGATATACACATCCATGTACCTGAAGGTGCTGTTCCAAAAGATGGACCTTCGGCAGGGATAACAATCGCAACAGCTTTAACCTCTGCTTTAACAGGAATACCGATTCGTAAAGAAGTGGGTATGACAGGAGAAATTACTTTAAGAGGGAGAGTTTTACCGATTGGTGGCTTGAAGGAAAAAACTTTAAGTGCACATCGTGCTGGACTTACAACGATTATTTTACCAAAAGACAATGAAAAGGACATTGATGACATTCCAGAAAGCGTTAGAGGGGATCTTAAATTAATTCCTGTTTCAAATATGAATGAAGTCTTAAAGGTAGCATTAGCAGGTGAATTGAAATGAAAGTAAATCAAGCTGAATTAGTTATTAGCGCAGTTAGACAAGAGCAGTATCCAGATGAACGTATTCCTGAGTTTGCGCTTGCAGGACGTTCAAATGTAGGGAAATCATCATTTATTAATAAAATGATCAACAGAAAGGCTCTTGCAAGAACATCATCTAAACCAGGAAAAACTCAAACCTTGAATTTTTATAAAATTGAAGATAGCTTATTTTTTGTAGATGTTCCTGGCTATGGCTTTGCGAGAGTTTCCAAAAAAGAACGAGAAGCATGGGGGAAAATGATTGAGACTTATATAACGACACGTGAACAATTATGTGCCGTACTTCTTATCGTTGATTTACGACATCCTCCAACAAAAGATGATATATTAATGTATGACTTTTTAAAACATTATCAAATCCCTTGTTTGGTCATTGCAACAAAAGCAGACAAGATTCCTAAGGGGAAATGGCAAAAGCATTTAAAAATTACTAAAGAAACCCTAAATTTTGATCCGGAAGATGAAATTGTCCTTTTTTCATCAGAAACCGGTGAAGGCAAAGATAAGATATGGGGTATTCTAAATAAATGGATGTAAAAAAGACCTTCAAGTGGTATGCCCCCCAAAAATTAGAACAATCCATTCTAACTTTTGGGGCACAGCATAACACGAAGGTCTTTTTATTTGGCTCTTATCTCAAACATTATAGCTATTTTAAGTGAAGTTTTATCAATAATAAGAGTGTAGACTGTAACTCCTTTATTGAGAAAAGGACGATGAATTTTACAAAAACAGCTTTTTATTTTCGTTTAAAAAATAATAGATATATTCCGAGAATGATTAAAAGAAATGGCCAAAGATTGATGATATTCCCTGCTTTATTTTCCAATAAGCCTAACCATTGAAGTACTTCATTATAGAATAAAAGAATAATAGAAATAATTAAAAATAAAACACCATGAAATAAACCATTCCCTGTCCTTTGATAACGTAATAAAAAGCCTAAAGAAATGATTAAAATGAAGATTCCTATGTGATCTGGCCATATGGATAATCGATTAACAATGTGAAAATGAATACCAAAACCTGTTAAGATGACGCCAGGTAATATGGCTTCATAATCTTTTCCTCCATAGCCTTGTCCTAAAAATGCGATTCCTACAATAATAAGAAGGGTTGGCCAAGTAAGATATTCCTTCAATATGTCAATTTGACTATGTTCTAAATAAAAATATAAACCAAACCCCAATAAAATCAATCCAGGAAAGATTTTTTGGTTTTTCATAATTAACCTGCTTTCGTTTCATTTACTTGATTCTAAGCTTATTTTTTGATACTGTACATATGGACTATGATTAATTATTACTAATATAACATAGGTTTCATTTTCTTTTCACATTTAATAAAAGAATAGGAAAATGGACATGATATAATAGAAAATATAAGGTTCATTAGTTGTCAAATTTTTTTGGGGGTGCCATTTTTTATGTACATCATAGCTGTTGGTTTAAATTATAAAACAGCCCCTGTAGAGATACGTGAAAGGCTGTCCTTTAATGAGGCGGATTTATCGGCTGCTACGACAGCATTAAAAAATAAAAAAAGCATTTTGGAAAATGTAATTGTTTCAACATGTAATCGAACAGAGGTTTATGCGGTTGTTGATCAACTGCATACAGGACGTTATTATATTAAAGATTTTCTCTCAGAATGGTTTCAAATTGATAAAGAGGAATTTACCCCTTACTTGTTTTTCTATGAACAGGATGGGGCGATTGAACATTTGTTTAAAGTTATTTGTGGATTGAATTCCATGGTTCTTGGTGAAACACAAATTCTAGGTCAAGTGAAGAACAGCTTCTTTATGAGTCAAGAAGTATCAGCAACTGGAACGATTTTTAATCACTTATTCAAAGAAGCGATTACTTTAGCTAAAAAGGCGCATTCTGAAACAGAAATTGGATCTAATGCTGTTTCTGTAAGCTATGCTGCAGTGGAGTTAGCTAAAAAGGTACTTGGTGATTTGAAAAATAAACATGTGTTAGTTGTTGGTGCCGGTAAGATGGGCAAGCTAGCGATTGAAAACCTATATGGCAGTGGAGCAACCAAGGTTTCCGTTATTAATCGGACATTTGAAAAAGCACAAGATCTAGCACAACAATTTAATGGGCAAGCTAAAACATTGCAGGAACTTCAATGTGCAATAGTTGAAGCAGACATTTTAATTAGCTCTACTGGTTCAAAAGATTATGTTATAACGAAGGATATGATGCTAGCGATTGAAAGGATGAGAAAGGGACGTCCTTTATTTATGGTTGATATTGCAGTACCACGTGACTTAGATCCTAGTATAGCTGATCTTGATAGTGTATTTTTATATGATATCGATGATTTAGAAGGTATTGTTGAAGCTAACCTTGCGGAAAGAAAAAAAGCTGCTGAAAATATCATGCTCATGATAGAGGAAGAAATTGTTCGTTTCAATGAATGGGTAAATATGCTAGGGGTAGTACCAGTTATTACTACTTTACGTGAAAAAGCCCTATCTATTCAGAAAGAGACAATGATGAGCATTGAAAGAAAAATGCCAAATTTAACTGAACGTGAACGGAAAATATTAAATAAACATACAAAGAGCATTGTTAATCAATTATTAAAGGACCCTGTTGCCCAGGCAAAGGAAATAGCAGCTCAACCAAATGCTGCCGAACAATTAGAGTTGTTTAAGAAAATCTTTAATATTGATGAACAACCAGAACAAATGGAAGAAAAAAGTCAAAGTACTTCACTAAAATGGAATGTTCAGCCTGTATAAAGCAGCAACCATTATTTTTGTAAGTGATAGGTAAGGGGAAGGACTCGTCCCTTACCAATCTCTTATTCTTTTCTTGAGAAAGGTTGAATTTTCTTATGTTTGATATGGTTATGTCGAGGCTTCATGAAGTAATGATTGTATTATATGCGATTAGTATCCTTTTATATTTTAATGATTTTCAACATCAAAATCAGAAGGCGAACAAGCTCGCTTATTGGTTACTTGCAATTGTTTGGTCTCTTCAAACAATTTTTTTGTTTATGTACGTATTTCGAACAGGAAGATTCCCTGTCCTTTCATTATTTGAGGGGATTTATTTCTATGCATGGGTATTACTAACCTTATCACTTATAATAAATAAAATATTAAGAGTAGATTTTACAGTTTTCTTTACGAATATTATTGGTTTTATTTTTATGGCAATACATACATTTGCACCTGTACATACACAGAGTACGGCAGTTTCAGAAAGATTAGTATCTGAATTATTATTTATTCATATAACAATGGCTATTCTATCTTATGCGGCATTTTCGTTTTCATTTGTTTTTTCGTCTCTCTATTTACTTCAGTATAAGTTGCTGAAGCAAAAAAAATGGGGCCACAGGCTATGGAGACTAAATGATTTATCTAAGCTTGAAAAGATGTCATACGTATTAAATGTTATTGGTGTTCCGATGCTTATATTGAGTTTGATTTTAGGACTCCAGTGGGCATTTATTAAACTATCCGTATTTCATTGGTATGATTCAAAAATTATTGGATCATTTATTATCCTGATTATATACAGTCTTATTCTTTATTTAAGAGAGCGGAGAAATATGTTTGGGAAATCCATTGCACTTTGGAATATCGCAGCATTTCTTGTAGTACTTATCAATTTCTTTTTAGTTAGCCGATTATCCGCGTTTCATTTTTGGTATTCATAGGAGGATTACATAATGAGGAAAATTATTATTGGATCACGTAGAAGTAAGTTAGCATTAACGCAAACCAATTGGGTAGCAGATCAATTAAAGAAACTAGGTGTCCCTTTTGAATTTGAAGTAAAGGAAATTGTAACAAAAGGAGATCGAATCCTTGATGTTACTTTATCAAAGGTTGGTGGAAAGGGACTTTTTGTCAAGGAAATCGAACAAGCATTATTGAATAAAGAAATTGATATGGCAGTTCACAGCATGAAAGATATGCCAGCAGTTTTACCTCAAGGTCTTACCATCGGCTGTATTCCGCATCGTGAAGACCACCGTGACGTATTAATTTCCAAAGGTCATATGACATTAAGGGATTTACCGAAAGGTGCAAAGGTAGGGACAAGTAGTCTACGTCGAAGTGCTCAAATACTAGCTGAGCGTCCGGATTTAGAAATCAAATGGATCCGTGGAAATATTGATACGCGATTAGCTAAGTTAGAGACAGATGAATATGATGCAATTATTTTGGCCGCAGCAGGTCTATCTCGTATGGGATGGAGTAGTGATGTTGTAACTGAATACTTAGAGCCTGAGGTTTGTCTTCCTGCTGTAGGTCAAGGAGCATTAGCTATCGAGTGTCGTGAAGATGACAAAGAATTGCTCGATGAATTATTAAAGCTAACATCTAAGGAAACAAAGGAAACAGTAACAGCAGAACGGGCATTTCTTCATAAAATGGAGGGTGGCTGTCAAGTTCCGATTGCTGGTTATGCAACAATTACCGATAATGCTCAAATTTCTTTAACTGCACTAGTTGCGGATCCTAATGGAAAAATCATATATAAAGAAACGGTTATGGGCGAAGACCCGGTCATTGTTGGAGAAAAGGCAGCTGCAATTCTTACAGAACAAGGCGCAAAACAATTAATTGATCGAGTTAAGCAGGAGCAAGAGTAAGATGATTTACGATTTGCCCCTAGCAGGCAAAAAAATATTGGTTACCCGGGGAGGTAGGAAAGGTGAGGAGCTTGCAAGTAAAATTATAAGTAAAGGTGGTAGCTCTTCTATCATCCCGCTGATTGATTTTACAGTAAATAATGATCAACATGCTCGCGAATATGTTCAAAAACTGCCTTCATATGATTGGATCATATTTACCAGTCAAAATGGTGTTAACTATTTCTTTGAAGAATGTACCCGATTAAATCCCAATTTTTGTCCGTCTGATATTAAAAATAATGTTGCGGCCGTTGGGAGTAAAACAAAGGAAGCTGTAGAGAAATATGGAGTTAAAGTAGGTTTCTATCCATCTCAATTTAGTGCGGCAGACTTTATTGTTGAGTTTCTAAAAAAGGAACACTCGACTAAACATATATTAATTGCGAAAGGCAATTTAGCTAGTAGAACGATTGCTGATGGACTAGAGGAAAAAAAAGTGTTAGTTGATGAATGGATTGTGTATCGAACTTTTTTTCCATATAAAAGTAGAGATAAGCTTGTCCAATTACTAGTAGATAGGGAATTGGATTATGCGACTTTTACTAGTCCTTCGACATTTCACCATTTTATGGAGGTTGTTACCTCCTGTTCATTGCAGTATGCCCTAAAAAATATTGAATTTATTGCGATTGGTGCTGTAACCAAAAAAGCAATTGAACAATATGGTTTTTCCGTTGCTGCAAGCCCAGAAGTGTATACTATAGAATCAATGTTAGATAGCTTATGTCAATTAGCGAAACTTAAGGAGGAAAAAAAATGAAAGACATGCAATTTAAACGTCATAGAAGACTTCGTAGTTCAGCGAATATGAGAGCATTGGTTCGTGAAACTCATTTACATATTGATGATTTGATTTATCCAATCTTTGTTGTCGAAGGAGAAAATATTAAAAAGGAAATTTCATCTATGCCAGGTATTTACAACCTATCCCTTGATCAGTTAAAAGGTGAAATGGATGAAGTAGTTGCTTTAGGCATTAAATCTGTCTTGTTATTTGGGGTGCCAAATGAGAAGGATGCTGAAGGGTCCGGTGCTTTCCACAATCATGGAATTGTCCAAGAAGCCACGCGTTTGATTAAAAAGATGTATCCTGAGATTATTATTATTGCCGATACCTGCCTCTGCGAATATACCGATCATGGACATTGTGGAGTGATTGCAGATGGAAAAATTCTAAATGATCCTAGCCTTGATCTATTGGCAAAAACAGCTGTAAGTCAAGCAGAGGCTGGTGCAGATATTATTGCCCCATCAAATATGATGGATGGGTTCGTCGCGGCCATTAGAAAGGGATTAGATGAAGCGGGTTATGAGGATATTCCAATTATGTCGTATGCAGTAAAATATGCTTCTGCATTCTATGGTCCATTTCGTGATGCAGCTGGAAGCACACCACAATTTGGAGATCGAAAAACCTATCAAATGGATCCTGCCAATCGCTTAGAAGCGTTAAGAGAAGCTGAATCAGATGTGGAAGAAGGAGCAGATTTTCTTATTGTCAAGCCAACACTTTCTTACCTTGATATTGTAAGGGATGTAAAAAATGAATTTAATCTTCCTGTAGTTGCTTATAATGTGAGTGGTGAGTATTCACTTATAAAAGCGGCTGCACAAAATGGTTGGGTCGATGAAAAGACTATTGTACTAGAAACGTTAACAAGTATGAAACGAGCTGGGTCCGATTTAATTATTACCTATTTTGCAAAAGATGTTGCAAAATGGTTAGCTGAATAACTGAATAAGATTATTTCATTGTTCTAGTTATTTTTGCTTGTTTTTTCCTTTAATTATCAGGTAGAAACTGTCATAAAAGAAAAAGCAGAATGAAAAACAATCCGAACTAAATGGGGGTTAATATGATGCGATCCTATGAAAATTCAAAGAAAGCATTTAAAGAAGCTATTACACTTATGCCCGGTGGGGTGAATAGTCCTGTTCGTGCCTTTAAGTCCGTCAATATGGATCCGATTTTTATGGAAAAGGGAAAAGGTTCAAAAATATATGATATTGATGGAAATGAATATATTGATTATGTTTTATCATGGGGACCACTAATACTAGGTCATACAAATGATCAAGTAGTCAGTGCCTTGAAGAAAGTTGCTGAGAATGGGACTAGCTTTGGTGCACCTACATTAGCTGAAAACAAGCTTGCAAAGCTAGTAAAAGAACGTGTACCATCTATTGAAATTGTTCGGATGGTTTCCTCTGGAACCGAAGCAACTATGAGTGCGTTAAGGCTTGCAAGAGGATATACAGGTCGCAATAAGATTTTAAAATTTGAGGGAAGCTATCATGGGCATGGTGATTCATTGTTAATTAAGGCAGGATCAGGTGTAGCTACACTAGGCTTACCTGACAGCCCTGGTGTACCTGAAGGTGTTGCTTCTAATACGGTTACTGTTCCTTATAATGATTTGGAGGGAGTTAAAGCTGCCTTCCAGCAATTTGGAGAAGACATTGCTTGTATTATTGTAGAACCAGTTGCAGGCAATATGGGTGTTGTTCCACCACAGCCAGGATTTTTAGAAGGATTGCGAGAAATAACTTCCCAGTATGAATCATTATTGATTTTTGATGAGGTTATGACTGGTTTCCGTGTTGATTATCATTGTGCACAAGGGTATTTTGGGATCACTCCAGATTTAACTTGCTTAGGGAAAGTAATTGGTGGAGGACTTCCTGTTGGTGCCTTTGGTGGAAAGGCAGAAATCATGGAAAAGATTGCACCAAGTGGTCCTGTTTACCAAGCTGGAACTTTATCTGGTAACCCATTAGCAATGACTGCTGGTTATGAAACACTTGTTCAATTGACTCCGGATACGTATAAAGAATTTATTAAAAAAGCAGACAAACTAGAACAAGGTTTGCATAATGCTGCAGTGAAATATGAAATTCCGCATACAATCAATCGAGCTGGTTCGATGATTGGTATTTTCTTAACAAATGAAGATGTAATAAATTATGATACAGCAAAAACTTCTGATTTACAGTTATTTGCTGAGTATTATCGAGGAATGGCAAATAATGGTGTATTCTTACCACCTTCTCAATTTGAGGGACTTTTCCTATCGACAGCCCATACAGATGAGGATATTGAAAAAACAATAAAAGCAGTTGAAACTACCTTTAAGACAATCAGAGGTTAGTGGATCTGAAACCACATGATGTTTTGATCTGAACCCAAAAAGTTAGACACGGGATTTAGGCAGCTACTAGGGCATGAGTTCGATATTGCACCGGACTCATGCCTTTTAATTTTGTCTTAATCCGTTTGTGGTTATAGTAGTGAATGTAATTCTCTAATTCTTCTTTAAAATGCTCCATACTCTCAAATTCTTTTAAATAGAGTAATTCAGACTTTAATAAGCCAAAGAAATTCTCCATGACTGCGTTATCTAAACAATTCCCCTTACGTGACATACTTTGAGTAATCTCATGTTTCTTTAAAGCATGTTGGTACTTCTTCATTTGATAATGCCAACCTTGATCCGAATGGAGGATAGGGGTGTCACCCTCTTTCAAATGCTCAAAAGCTTTGTCCAGCATTTTCGAAACAAGTAGATAAACAGGACGCTTTTCTATGTTATAAGCGATGATTTCTCCGTTGAATAAATCTAGAACGGGGGACAAATATAGCTTCTCCCCGTGTAGATGGAATTCTGTTACATCCGTTACCCACTTTTCGTTTGGATTCGATGCTTTAAAATCACGTTCCAAAATATTTGGGGCTATTTTCCCTACTTGCCCACGGTAGGAACGATATTTTTTCATACGCACAAGACACTTTAATCCCATCTCATTCATAAGACGGCGGACTGTTTTATGATTTATTTTGATGCCTCGGTTATGTAATTCTAATGTGATCCGACGATATCCATATCGTCCCTGATGTTCATCAAAAATCTCCTGAATTAACTCTTTAACTTCCTTATATTTATCTGGGCGATCCATTTGTTTTACCCAATAGTAATACGTACTACGCGCAATACCAGCGACCTTTACTAGATCAATCACTTTAAATTCTTGCCTTAATTCATAAATTATTTGCGCTTTGTCCTGTTCTGTAGTTTTTCCTTTTCTTGAATTAAGGCATGTAACTTTTTTAAGTAAGCATTCTCCATCCGTAAACGTTCATTTTCAGCTCGTAATGCTTCTTCAGACCCTTCTACTGGTTGAGGTTTATTCGTTTCCTTTTTCATTGGTGGGCGCCCCTTTTGTGTTGGTTTCAGGGCGTCAATTCCATGTAATTCAAAACCTTTTTGCCATTTTAGAATGGTACTATGTGTTGCAATGTTAAATATTGCAGCAGTTTCCCTTATAGACGTCCCTGTCTCTCTCATATAATTCAGTACGTCTAGTTTAAACTGTGTTGTATAAGATGTATAGGGTTTTATTAAAGCATCGGCACCATGATATTCATATTGTTTTATCCAATTTAATAAGACTGTATGATGTACCCCTATGGATTTCGCAATAAATTTTACCCCCTCCGTTCCCTGTAGATAACGAATAACTGCTTCTATTTTTTCCTCTATATTAAATTTAGACATATAAAAACTGCACCTCCAACTGTTAGTTTGTGTCTAACAATTGGGGTGCAGTTCAGTTTTCCATCATGTGGTTTTTTTATTTAAAAAAATCATATTCTTCTTATTTCATTCATAAAAATATAAATGACATAGCTAGTTTTTATTGGAATTGAAGGGAGGAATCCACTTTGTCACAAAGTCAATCGTCACTGCGATTTTCATTAGAGGAGTATGTTTGGTTTAAAAAAGGACAGGAAGTTGATGAACTTCTATCCATTTCATTAGATCCACATATAACCATTCAAGAACAAGAGCAATATGTACAAATTATTGGTAATTTACAGCTGCAAGGTGAATACAAAGGGGGAGGAGAAGAGTACGAAGAAAAAGAATTAGATCTCCATGGAAAATTTGTTCATCAGGTTGAATATCGGGAAGATGATGGTGTTTATCAATTTGAACATCGCTTTCCTGTTGATGTAACGATACCTAAGAATAGAATCAATCAACTCGAAGATATCGATGTAAGCATTGATATGTTTGACTATATACTACCGGAAAAAGGTAAGTTAAAACTTACTGCGGATCTTTCGATTTTTGGAATTCGCAATGAAGAAATGGAAGAAAGTGATGAACAAGAAATACCGATATCATTATTAGAACCAGAAGTAAATGAACAAGTTTCGGAAACCGAATCCGAAGATAATACAGAAGAGTCTGTAAATGTTGACCCTGAATTGTTTGAAACAGAAAGTGAATCAATACCTGAATACCATTTAGAACGAGGACTACCAGTAAAACCACAACCTGAGGAGGAGGAAAAAGAGGGAAATAACGAAGAAGAGTTTGTAGATTTTAAAGTTGATGAAGAATTATTTCAACCGTTTGTCATTGAAGCAAGGAAAGAACCAGAAGATCATGAAGAAATGATAGAAAATAAAGAGGAAGAGCCTATTTTAAATCTAGGAATAGTAAATGAATCAGAAGAGGAATTTCTTCAAGTTTCTGGAGATCACAGAAATGAATCCTCTGCACATTATGAGGATACCAATGAGATTGAATCCTCTCCATCTGCCCAGTCAGAGGCAGAGGAAGAAGATGAATCTCCTGAAGAAGAAGATCAAAGTAAAACAAAGAAAAAGAAGAAATTTGGGAAGTACGAATCTATTTCATTAGCTGATTTTTTTGCTAGGAAAGCAGATGATAAAGCAGCGAAGCTAAAAGTGGTTATCGTTCAAAATGGGGAGACCCTCGATTATTTAGCTGATAAATATGAGATTAGTGTTCAACAAATATTAAGAATGAATCATTTAGAAATTAATCAAGACGTATACGAAGGGCAGGTTCTCTATATTCCTTCATATGTAAGTGCTACAAAAAAATAATTAAAGTCTAGCTCTTACTCCTAGCCTAGTGAATCGCTGTTGTTGATTATATGTAAATGTTCTCAGATGATGAAAATGGCAATACGTAGGGGTTAAGCAGGTGAAAGGATGGCTAAGACGAAAAAAACAGATATTCACACGATTATTAAACAATATGGTTTAAATGTTAATTTTTACGAGAGATATGGAAAAAGCTTTAAAGTTATTACGAATGAAGGAGTTTTTGCTTTAAAAAGAATCTCTCCACAAAAGGGTACAGATTTTGTAAAAAATGTTCAAATGCTATACCACCGTGGATATAATCGGATTGTGCCAATTTATCCTACAATGGATGGGAGATATGGGGTTCTCCATGAAAATGATTTATATTACTTAATGCCTTGGCTACCAAATGAAGAGAAAGAAGATAGAAATGAAAAACATCAAAAAATGTTTAGGGAGTTAGCTAGGCTTCATACTTTATCAGTTAAGGACATCCAACTTTCTAAAGAACAACGTAAAGAGCATTATGATCAAACTGTTTGGCAATGGGAAAGGGAAACCGAGTTTTTTGAAGAATTTTTAGAACGTAGTGAACAGAAGTGGTATATGTCACCATTTGAATTAATGTTTTGTACATTTTATCAGGATATCTTTCGAGCTGCAAAATATTCAAAAGAGCAACTTGAAAAATGGTATGAGGTTTCAAAGGATCAGGAAAAGGGAAGAACTGTCGTTGTTCATGGGAAAATTTCTACAGAGCATTTTTTATACGATGAGAGGGGCTATGGATATTTTTCTAACTTTGAACAATCAAATATCTTGTCCCCAATACATGATTTATTACCATTCTTAGCGAGAACATTAAATACATTTCCGAAACGTATGGATGAGTGTGTGGATTGGCTAAACACATATTTATCGCATTTTCCATTTCGAGAGGATGAAAAATACTTATTTCTTGGCTATTTAGCATATCCAGGTCCGATTCATCAAATAGTTGAGGAATATTATTTGAATAAAACAAAAAAGAATGAATGGGAGTTTGTTAAACAACTTCAAAGAAAATATTGGTTATTAAAAAATACAGAATATGTGGTTATGCGAATGAATGAAATAGATAAACAAAAGACAGACCCTTCCTAGCTATTAAGGATGGGTCTATATTGTTATCTTACCACCCCAACCCATATTTGTTTTTAGCAAATATCTAGATCCATTCGTTTTGAAATGCAAAGGCAATTAAAATAAATATTGCTAATAACAAAACATCAAATGCAGTGGGTAATAAAATGGTTCGAATAGCTTGAAAGATAGTAAAAGGAATAATTAGTTGTTTACATATGCCTTTGAATGTTTTCATCCAAGACTGTAATGTATATTGATTAAATTTTTTTTTCATTCTTTCACCTTCCTCTTATCGATCCCCTTAGTAATAATGTATGATTAATAGGCGAATCTGTGTCAGAGTGTCAATTGAATGATTATCCATGAATTTTTTTAAAAAAATGGGCAATAATAATTGACGAGATGACTATTAATTAGATAGTATAATAAATAAAAATAAATCAAAATGTAAATGCAGTGATTGGGAAAAGTACAATGGGATACTACTTTATCAGAGGTATTTATCATACTTCTTCAGAGAGGGAAATCAATAGCTGAAAGATTTCCTAAGAGAGAACATTGGAAAAGTCACCCATGAGTAGCTTCTGTGAAACATAGCGGAGTAATGGAAGCCGGCGAAGAGCCGTTATCTTACATAAGTGCCAGAAACAGTTCTTTTAATGCTGTTTCTGTGAAAAAAGGTGGTACCGCGAAAATCGCTCCCTTCGTCCTTTTGACGATGGGAGTTTTTTATTTTTTTGGTACCCTTTACTGAAAGTGAGGAGAAAGAAATGGAAACAAATGAATTACAAATGTCAACCAAATATGATCCTAATGCCATAGAAAAGGACCGCTATGAATGGTGGCTAAAAGGAAAATTCTTTGAGGCAGCAGACGATCCAAATAAGGAACCGTATACAATCGTTATTCCACCTCCAAATGTGACGGGGAAATTGCATCTTGGTCATGCATGGGATACAACATTACAAGATATCCTAACAAGAATGAAGAGAATGCAGGGCTATGATGTATTATGGCTACCAGGAATGGATCACGCAGGAATCGCTACACAAGCTAAAGTTGAGGCGAAATTAAGAGAAAATGGTATATCAAAGTATGATCTCGGAAGAGAAAAATTTGTAGAAGAAACTTGGAAATGGAAAGAGGAGTATGCGGCTTTTATTCGCAAGCAATGGGCTAAGATTGGGTTAGGTTTAGATTATTCCCGCGAAAGATTTACTCTAGATGAAGGATTATCAGATGCAGTTAAAAAGGTGTTTGTTACTCTTTATAAAAAGGGACTTATTTATCGTGGGGAGTATATTATTAACTGGGACCCTGCAACCAAAACAGCATTATCTGATATTGAAGTAATATATAAAGATATACAGGGTGCTTTTTATCATATGCGTTATCCATTAGCAGATGGTTCAGGGCATATTGAGATTGCAACAACACGTCCGGAAACCATGCTAGGAGATACAGCTGTAGCTGTTCATCCGAATGATGATCGTTATAAACATTTAATCGGAAAAACGGTTATTTTACCAATAACAGGCCGTGAAATACCGATTGTTGGTGATGATTATGTAGATATGGAATTTGGTTCAGGTGCAGTTAAGATCACTCCAGCACATGATCCTAATGACTTTGAAATTGGAAACCGCCATAATTTAGAACGTATATTGGTTATGAATGAAGACGGAACCATGAATGAAAAAGCAGGTAAATATGAAGGCATGGACCGTTTTGAATGTCGTAAACAAATCGTTAAAGATTTACAGGCAGAAAATGTACTCTTTAAAATAGAAGATCATATGCATTCTGTTGGACATTCTGAACGTAGTGGTGCTGTTGTTGAACCATATTTGTCAACACAATGGTTCGTTAAGATGCAGCCATTAGCAGACGCAGCAGTTGAATTACAAAAATCCGATTCAAAAGTTCACTTTGTACCTGAAAGATTTGAAAATACGTATTTACGATGGATGGAAAACATTCGTGATTGGTGTATTTCGCGCCAGCTTTGGTGGGGTCATCGAATTCCAGCTTGGTATCATAAGGAAACAGGTGAAATCTATGTTGATACAAAACCACCTACTGATATTGATAACTGGGAGCAAGATTCAGATGTATTAGATACATGGTTTAGTTCAGCACTGTGGCCATTCTCAACTATGGGTTGGCCCGATACTGAGGCAAAAGATTTTCTACGTTATTACCCAACGAATGCATTAGTAACTGGTTACGATATTATTTTCTTCTGGGTAGCTAGAATGATTTTTCAAGCGAAAGAATTTACTGGCGAAATACCATTTAAAGATGTATTAATTCATGGTCTTGTTCGTGATGAACAAGGTCGAAAGATGAGTAAATCTCTTGGAAATGGCGTTGATCCAATGGATGTTATCGATAAATATGGGGCAGATTCACTGCGTTATTTCTTATCGACAGGCAGCTCACCAGGTCAAGATTTAAGGTTCAGTATGGAAAAGGTTGAATCCATTTGGAATTTTGCCAATAAAATTTGGAATGCCTCACGCTTTGCCTTAATGAATATGAATGGATTAACTTTTGATGAAATTGATTTAAATGGTGAAAAATCAGTTGCAGATAAATGGATTTTAACTCGTTTAAATGAAACCATCGAAACAGTAACTAAACTTGCCGATAAGTATGAGTTTGGGGAAGTGGGTCGAGCTTTATATAACTTCATTTGGGATGATTTCTGTGATTGGTATATTGAAATGGCTAAATTACCACTTTATGGGGAAGACGAGACTGCTAAGAAAACAACTCGTTCTATTTTAGCGTATGTTTTAGATAACACTATGCGTCTTTTACATCCATTTATGCCATTTATTACAGAAGAAATTTGGCAAAATCTACCTCATCAAGGTGAATCGATTACGGTAGCAAATTGGCCTACGAAAAACAATGATTTACATGATGAGGCCGCAGCGGGTGAAATGAAATTATTAGTTGAAATCATTCGTTCGGTACGTAATATTCGTGCAGAAGTAAATACACCATTAAGTAAAAAGATTAAACTATTACTTAAGGCAAAGGATGAACAAGTACTAAGCGTTTTAACAAAGAATCAGTCCTATATTGAACGTTTCTGTAATCCGGAAGAATTAATCATTGATATTGAAATGGATACACCAGCAAAAGCGATGACTGCTGTTGTAACAGGAGTTGAACTATTCCTTCCTCTGGAAGGTTTGATTAATATTGATGAAGAAATAGCACGTTTGGAAAAAGAATTAGATAAATGGTCTAAAGAAGTAGATAGAGTACAAAAGAAACTAGGTAATGAAAAATTCACAAGCAAAGCTCCAGCTCAGGTCGTTGAAGAGGAACGAGCAAAGGAAAAAGATTATTTAGAAAAACAAGCAGCGGTTAAAGCAAGAATAGAAGAATTAAAGCAAAATTAATGTTATTATCAACCGTGAGAGGCTGTCTAAAAAAACAGGCAGCCTCTTTATTATTACATCAGTAGAAAAAAGAGGGAATCGTAATGAAAACGTATGATGAAGCCATTCATTGGATTAATTCAAGATTAAGATTTGGTATTAAACCTGGTTTAGAACGAATGCAATGGATGATGGAAAAATTAGGATCTCCTGAAAAAAAATTAAAGGTCATCCATATTGGAGGAACAAACGGAAAAGGCTCGACGGTTACTTATCTTCGTTCGATCTTAAATGAAGCAGGCTATAAGGTAGGAACATTTACTTCACCTTACATTGAAACGTTTAACGAGCGTATAAGTGTAAATGGTGCCCCAATAAAGGATGAAGAGATTATTCAGCTAGTGAACGTCATCAAACCTTTAGTCGAAGAGATTGAAACAACAGAACTAGGAACAATGACAGAATTTGAAGTGATTACCGTGATGGCTATATATTACTTTGCTAATATGAATCCAATGGATATTAACATCTTTGAAGTAGGACTTGGTGGTAGATTAGACTCAACCAATATACTAGTTCCAATCATGAGTATTATTACAAATATTGGAATGGATCATATGAATATTCTTGGTAATACCGTTGAGGAAATTGCTACTGAAAAAGCAGGAATCATAAAAAAAGATACACCAATTATAACTGGGGCGAAGCAGGAAGAGGCTTTAAATGTCTTTATTGAAAAGTCAAAACTGTTAGGAGCCAAGCTCTTGGTAGGTGGGAAAGATTTCGCGATAGATGAAGTGAAAACATTGAAAAAAGGTGAACAATTTTCCTACCATTCAGCTGTATCATTTTATAAAAATATCGAAATTTCAATGCTTGGATATCACCAGGTTGAAAACGCGTCATTAGCAATCACTGCAGCTGATTTTTTGAAAATACCTGAACATGTAATAAGAGAAGGGTTAAAAAAAGCGTTTTGGCCGGGAAGAATGGAGATGGTCAGTGAAAAGCCTGTGGTAATCCTGGATGGCGCTCATAATCCAGAAGGAGTATTATCACTTGTCCAGACCATAGAGGAACATTTCCCGAATAAAAGAAGACATATCGTCTTTGCGGCCCTACGTGATAAAGAGTTAAAGCCTATGTTAAAAACATTAGCAAGTATTGAATCGAAAATATATTTTACCCAATTCGACTCACCGAGAATAACAGAAGCGGAGGAATTTTTGTCAATATATCCTATTCCTAATGCTAAGGTAAATAGTAATTGGCGCGAATTAATTGAAAATGTCTATATGACTTTAACGCGTGATGAGGTATTAATCATTTCAGGTTCATTATACTTTATTAGTGAAGTGAAACCCTACTTAAGAACAATCATTAAAGAAAATAACTACAAGGATTAATGAGAAAATATAATGACAATTTAACTATAATTTGGTAGAATATTTTATAAAATTGAGACTTATTAACTAGTTCAGGAGGGGCAAGAATGAGTAATCAAGCTATTAAACCAACTAAGCTTCTAATCATCTCATGGTTGCTAATTTTACCTGCTGGTATATATATAGCTTACCGTTTTTTCCCCTCTGTACCCATGAACCCACTTTTAATTTTAGTCTTTTTAGTTTTAGTAGGCGTAGTTGCCTATTTCCCCATCATTATTAATGATACTCCTATATTTTTAGTACAATGGGTAACGTTAGTAGCCTTTCTTTTACATGGTTTAATATATGAGATTATTTTTATGCAATTTTCCATCCTTATGCTGATGTTTTCATTAAAGATAGGAAAAGATGATAGTTATCGTTATTTTATTAATTCAATCATGTTTTTTGTTATTTCACTTTTTAGTGGAGCTGTATTTTATGCACTTGGAGGCAAAGTTGGGTATTTTTCCATTCAAGAATTAATTATTCCATTATTTGTATATCAAATTGTTCTTTTTATCTTAAATCAAATCCTTTTATACTGGTCGAAAATAATGTTAAAAAAGAAAGCAAAATTATTTGCTAAAGATATGATTTGGGATTTCTGTACATTAGTTATGATTCTTCCCCTTGGTCTTGCATTATATTATTTATTTGAAGAGATTAGCTATGTTGCATTTCTTTTAATTGGGATCCCCTTCCTTAGTTTTGGTTATGTGTTAAGAATGTATAATTCATCAGAAAGAATTAATGATTATCTACAGCGCGCCGCAGAAATAGGACATCAATTGACAGAGAGATTGCAGGTTAATGAAGTACTAGATGTATTTATTCAAAAAATATCGCAAATGTTACCGGTAGATTATGCCTATATTTTAGACGTAAAAAACGATAAACTTGTTCTTCTTAGAGGAGTAGAAAAAGGAGAGCAACAATTAAATAGTATTCCACCAATTGAAAAGAATGAAGGGATTAGTGGAATGGTATGGGGAACAAGAAAAGCCGTTTTCTACCATGAAAAATCTGAATGGGAGAAGGATGCAAAAGGATATATGCCTAAAGGTGCTGAAAGTATTATTTGTGTTCCTATTTTTAGAGAAAAAAAAGTAGAGGGTATATTATTTTTAGCGTCTACACGAAAGAAACAATATGAAAAATATCAAACGTCAATGTTAGATATTTTATGTTCTTATTTTGGCGTGGCGATATCAAATGCTAGACATTATGAAAAAACAAAAAATATAAGTGAACATTGTTCATTAACAAAATTATATAATTATCGATATTTTGATGATCTTCTTACGCGTGAATTTGAATTACTGAAAAAAGGTGACCGAAAAGAATTATCTATCATCATGTTAGATATAGATTATTTTAAGAAGATTAATGATACATATGGCCATCAAAGCGGAAATGAGATCCTTGTTCAAATGGCAAAAAGAATTCGTAGTTTAATAGGAAATAGAGGAACTGTAGCTAGGTATGGAGGAGAAGAATTTGTTATTCTTCTACCAGATACAAATAAGAAATCAGCATTACGGTTAGCGGAAATCGTTCGTTTAACTATTGCTAATCGCCCATTTAGTACACAAAATTTTTTAGACTTTGATGAAAAATATGAAAGTGTGGATATAACTGTCAGTATTGGAGTAGCTTCAGCACCAAATGATGCAGATGATGCCCTTGCCCTAATTCGCCATGCAGATCGAGCCTTATATATTGGAGCCAAGCGTGAGGGGAAAAATCGTGTAGCGGAATACGTGAAGTAATAATAAGATTTAGAAATATTTGTTTTTGTAGATATTTTATCCAATCAAACAATATAATAGACTTAGATAAACTATTATAACTTAAGGAGTATTTTACTCATATGGATAGTTTGATGATCGTATATTTTTTCATATTAGGTCTTGTATTTGGATCATTTTTTAATGTGATTGGATTAAGAGTCCCAGTTAATCAATCAATATTTTTTCCGAGATCACATTGTCCGAGTTGTAAACATCAATTACGCTGGTTCGAATTAATTCCTTTACTATCATTCCTCTTATTAAATGGAAAGTGTAAGCAGTGTAAATCCAAATTGTCAGTATTGTATCCTATAACGGAAATATTGACTGGAGCCTTATTTGCTTATTCTTATATGAAAATTGGATGGGATATTGATTTACTATTTGTTCTACTATTTATATCATTAATGATCATTATTACGGTAACAGATATTATTTATATGCTTATACCTGATAGAATATTGTTATTTTTCTGCAGTGTATTTATCTTCTTAAGAATATTTTATCCCACAAACCCATGGTGGGATTTCATTGTAGGTGCAATAATTGGTTTTTCTTTATTATTGTTCATTGCTATTATTAGCAAGGGTGCAATGGGTGGGGGAGATGTTAAACTTTTTTTTGTTATCGGATTAATACTGGGTACAAAGCTATCTTTGTTGACATTTATTTTAGCCACGATCCTCGGTGCCATCTACGGGATTTTTATCATTATTGTTGGAAAATATAAAAAAAGAAAACCGATTCCATTTGGCCCCTTTATTAGCTTAGCATCGATTATTTCTCTTTTTTACGGAAATGTAATTATTTCTTGGTATTTTGGTGTACTACTTTGAATGTATTGTGTAATCATCTCCTATTAAAAAATTTGACGAAATCCTTCACAGGCAAGACGACAAAAGTCTTGTTCTTTTTTTTTATCCATGTGGTAGCATATAACAAATATGCGCACGGAAGGGAGACAAAAATGGACAAGCAGAATCAAAATCCTAGGATCAAAATTAAAATAAATGGAGAAGAACGTCCATTTAAAGAGGAAATGGAAATCCATGATTGGAAAGTAGCGAAGAAGGAAACAGCTGCTGGTGCGGAAAACGCTTCAGAAGAGGATTCGTTTGATTGGGTGCTTCCTGAAATAGATGAAAACGAAGTCAATGAGTTTAAAAAAATCCATTATCCAAACATTCATTCCAAATCTAGTTTTAAAAATAAATTCAAAAGAAAATCAGGGAATCAACACCTATCAGCACTTTTGATTTCAGTAATCACTGCAGTAACTATTGGTGTCATTATTGGGATATTTATGTTGAAAATAGTTATTTATCAAACGAATTCATCAGGACAAGCAAATGTTTCTAAACAGACTGATACCAATCAAGCGCCATCTAATAATGGAATATCTTCGACGGTTCAAATTCCAACCCTAACATCTTCTTTTGTCCAAGGTGGTGTTTTTAAAGACCCTGAACCTATAGTAAATACGATTAAAAGTAAGGGGCTACCAGCGATTGTGCTTCCTATGAATAATCAGAATTATATTTATATAAGTGTTTCAGGTAATTTAGATACTGCTAAAGAATTAGCCTCTATATTAAAAGATAAAGGGGTTGAAGTTTATGCAAAGGAGCTAAGTATTGAAGGGAAAAAAATATCTATAACTACAAAAGATGAAGCAAAGCTTATTACTGAAGCGATTTCGCTTTTCCCGACATTAGCAGAAGAAATTTCAAAATCCTTTATTACTGGGCAAACGAACAGTGAAAAAATTGCATCACTTCAAGAAAAAATAAACAAAATAAATAGCATAAAGGACGTCAAAAGTAAGGATATTGATTTATTGAGGAAACTGGAAGTAACTAGTCTAAAGTCACTGATTAGCTTCAAAGATCTACAAAATAAGGAAGAATTAATGGATGCGCAAATGTCCTTATTAACCTTTGTTGAAAAAATAAATCAATTAAAATAGATTATTTTATATACTTTCCCTATTGAAGGTCGGAAATTCTAATTCAATAGGGATTAGTTTTGTAGAAGAAAAATTTCTTTTTTATGCCAAATTTCGATTATTTTCATTGTGAATGGTTATGTTATTTGATAGGATAATATTGTATCTCTCAACTTCTACTAAGAAAGTTTAGGTGAACACATGTCTAATTTAATATTAGCTTCAACATCTCCTCGCAGAAAAGAACTTCTAGCAAAGTTACAAACCCCATTTACGGTCGTAACCAGTCATGTGAATGAAGAATTTGAAAAAAATTACTCCCCAGAGCAAGTTGTTTTAGAGTTAGCGACAAGAAAGGCTAAAGCTGTATCAAGAGAGTATCCAAATTCCATTGTTATCGGAGCAGACACGATTGTTGTACATGCTCAGCAAATTCTTGGGAAACCAAAGGATAAAGATCATGCAAGAAGCATTCTTGAAGGACTTTCAGGTAAAACACATTCGGTTCTAACTGGTGTTGCGATTATTCATGCGGAAAGCATTCAAACGTTTTACGAAAAAACAGATGTGACATTTTGGGAGCTGTCATCAAGGGAAATTGAAAATTATTTAAACAGTGGTGAACCATTCGACAAAGCTGGTGCGTACGGTATTCAAGGTTTAGGATCTTTATTCGTCAAATCCATACATGGTGATTTTTACAATGTTGTTGGTTTACCGATCTCACGATTAAAAAAAGTACTTGAGGAATGGAACCTATTATCCTCATTTTGATGTACGGCCTCTTAAAATGCGCATCTCGCCTAGGAGGTTACACTGAAAGTGGAAAAAATAATGATTCGCGATTACCCTGCTGGTGAGCGTCCACGTGAAAGGCTTGTTAAACATGGAGCAAGGAGCCTTTCTAATCAAGAATTACTGGCCATTCTACTTAGAACAGGGACAAAGGATGAGTCAGTAATTCAAATGGCTAATCGCGTGTTGCAAGCCTTTGATGGATTAAGATTGTTAAAGGAAGCCTCATTAGAAGAAATAATGAAAATTAAAGGGATTGGGTTTGCGAAAGCCGTTCAAATTTTAGCTACTATTGAAATCGGTCGCAGAATAGGGAATCTTACCTATAATGACCGTTACATTATTCGAAGTCCAGAAGATGCTGCAAATTACGTTATGAATGATATGCGGTTTCTATCACAGGAACATTTCGTTTGTATATATTTAAGTACAAAAAATCAAGTGATCCATCAACAAACCATTTTTATCGGAAGCTTGAATGCCTCAATCGTCCACCCAAGGGAGGTATTTAAGGAAGCCTTCCGAAGATCCGCTGCATCCATTATCTGTATCCATAATCATCCATCGGGAGATCCAGGTCCTTCACGTGAAGATATTGAAGTAACCAAAAGATTAGTAGAGTGTGGTAAAATAATAGGGATTGAAATTTTAGACCATTTAATTATAGGGGACAAAAAATTCGTAAGTCTGAAAGAAAAAGGATATTTATAGTACTATTAATTTTGCTCTTGTTACGATATAATAATGTTTATGATTTTTGCAGAAACTTGTTTCTTCGCTAAAAAAAGACAATATTTTCACATGAACTACACAATATAAGATAGAGAAACATTGTTTTTGATATGGAGTAGTTCGTATTTTAGGATTAGAAGAAATAATGGTTTAGTTTGCTCCAATCATTCATATTCAGAATAAGTGGCTATAATTGAACAATTTTTGTTCATATAGCTTAAAAAAGAAAAGAAATTTGTATTTAAATGTTATAAGGCATGGATAAGCCTTAGGAAACATTTCAGAGTAGAAAGGGAGATACATCAATGTTTGGTAGTAGAGATCTTGGGATTGATCTAGGAACAGCGAATACACTCGTTTTTATAAAAGGAAAAGGAATCGTTGTACGGGAGCCTTCTGTTGTGGCCATACATACAGATACGAAACAAATCGTTGCCGTTGGTAATGATGCAAAAAATATGATTGGCCGTACTCCAGGTAATATTGTGGCAACTAGACCAATGAAGGATGGAGTTATTGCTGATTATGAAACAACAGCAACCATGATGAAATATTATATAAAGCAAGCAACGAAAAATAAAGGCGGAGGATTTTCTAGAAAACCATATGTGATGGTATGTGTACCATCTGGTATTACGTCTGTTGAAGAAAGAGCTGTTATTGATGCAACAAGACAAGCTGGCGCACGTGATGCATTTCCAATTGAAGAGCCTTTTGCAGCTGCGATTGGTGCCAACCTGCCGGTATGGGAACCTACTGGGAGTATGGTCGTTGATATTGGTGGCGGTACAACTGAAGTAGCTATTATCTCATTAGGTGGAATTGTAACGAGTCAATCTATCCGTGTAGCTGGTGATGAAATTGATGAATCCATTATTAGCTATATTCGAAAAACTTATAATCTTTTAATTGGTGACCGTACCGCTGAAGCGATTAAAATGGAAATAGGTTCAGCTGGAGAACCTGAAGGCATTGAACCAATGGAGATTCGCGGACGTGATTTATTAACAGGATTACCAAAAACCATTGAAATCACCGCTGAAGAGATTTCTATGGCTTTACATGATACTGTTCATGCTATTATTGATGCTGTGAAAGGCACATTGGAACAAACACCTCCTGAGCTTGCTGCGGATATTATGGACCGTGGAATCGTCTTAACCGGCGGAGGAGCCTTGCTACGTAACTTAGATAAAGTAATTAGTAAGGAAACAAGTATGCCAGTCTTAATTGCCGAAAATCCATTGGATTGTGTAGCAATTGGAACAGGTAACGCGCTTGAACATATTGATTTGTTTAAAAATAGAGTAAAAGATAGTAAATAAGGGGAAGGGGCATCATGCCCCTATCCTTCTTGTTTTTACTATACATAAATGGATTTTTTCTTAATGGGGTGGATAGTATGCCACAATTCTTTTTAAATAAACGTTTGATAATTTTGCTAATTAGTATTATTTTACTAGTAGCATTAATTGGTTATTCTTTACGTGATCATAAAAATGTATCGAAACCAGAACAATTTGTTAGAGATATAGTAGGTTTTGGACAATCAGCCATAGCTATACCTGCAAATGGAGTAGCTGATTTTTTCGGAAGTATTAAAGATATCCAAAATACATATACCGAAAATAAAAAATTGAAGGCTCGTTTAAAAGAACTGCCGAAATTATCTGCTGAAGTGGCAGATTTAAAACAGCAAAATGATGAATTGAAAAAAATCTTAGATAAAGAAGATTTAAGGGAATATTCATCGATACAAGCGACAATTATTTCGAGATCACCCGAACAATGGTATGAATATATCAATATAAATAAAGGCGAAGTCAATGGTGTTAAAAAAAATATGGCAGTAATAACATCAGAGGGACTTTTAGGAAAAGTAGTTGATACTTCAAAGTTCGATTCAAAAGTAGAGCTTTTGAGTTCAACAAATCCTAAAAATCGTATATCGGCTGTTATTAAAAGTGAAAAACCTGAATATGGCCTAATTGAAGGATATGATGAGGAAAACAAAGTGTTATTACTTAAAACGATTCCCTATGATGTGAAAGTAAAAAAAGGTGATGTCGTAGAAACCTCTGGTTTAGGAGGGATTTTTCCAAAGGATATTCTTATTGGTACGGTTGAAAAATTAGTGCCGGATGAAAATGGACTAACCCAAACCGCTTATGTAAAACCATATGCAAACTTTTACAGTATCGAACATGTGCAAATAATTGATCGCAAAGTGAAGCAGCATGGGGAGGGAGAATGATGAAACGCATTATTCTTCCTCTTATTTTAAGCATTTGTTTTATTAGTGAGAGTTTGTTTGTTCAATTTGTTCCAAGAGATCCCTTTGGAAGCAGAATGATTATTGTGCCACATTTTCTCTTAGTAGTACTATTGTTAATGGGTATTTACTATGTCAGAAATCGTGCCATTGTATTTGCGTTTATTTTCGGATTAATATTTGATGTATTTCATACAGGAATTCTGGGAGTTTATCTATTCTTGTTTCCATTATCTATCTATATTGCTTCCAAGATGATGAAGATACTCCAAACGAATATATTTATTGCTGGGCTTGTGACTATATTAAATGTTGCTATCGTTGAATTTCTAGTATACGAGCTAAATATTTTAATTGAACATGTATCAATGTCAATGATGACTTTTTTGAATATTAGACTTTTGCCAACATTAGTGGTTAATTTGATATTCTTTGTTATTTTTTCTTACCCATTAAAAAAATTAATGGAACGGAGAAAGAAGCAAGTGATAGCTGAATAATTTTATGAATCACAAATTAGAATAGAGGAAAATCACTTAGTATTGTCGAATATTATAGCCACTGAGGTGAGCAATTTGCGATGAGAAAAAGACAGAATGTGATGATTAAGGGTACAAAAGAAGGACTAATTCTACATTTGAACGACCAATGCTCCTACCTTGAATTGAAAGAAGAGTTAGAAGAAAAGCTTGTTGTTCATCATATAGAGAATGAAGAAAGTCCTCTAATCACTGTTAGAATACAAGTAGGAAATAGATATATATCTCCGGATCAAGAGGAAGAGTTAAAAGAATTAGTGCGTAATAAACGAAATTTAGTTGTTGAAGAAGTTCAGAGTAATGTAATAACGAAGGAATCTGCCGAAAAAATGCAAAAAGAGAATGAAATCTATTCGGTAACAACCATTGTTCGCTCTGGACAAGTATTAGAGGTACCAGGTGATTTATTACTGGTAGGAGATGTGAATCCTGGCGGAACCGCAATTGCTGGTGGTAATATCTTTATTATGGGGGCTCTTAAGGGTGTTGCACATGCAGGATTTAATGGTAATAAAGATGCTGTTGTTGCAGCATCATTAATGATGCCATCACAAATAAGAATCTCTGATTGCATTAATCGGGCCCCTGATCAGTATGGTAAAGAAGAACAGCATGGAATGGAATGTGCATACATAGACGACACTAATCATATTGTCATTGATCGTATTCAGGTATTAAAACATCTTAGACCAAATATTACTAGATTTAAAGGGGGATACTAATCATGGGTGAGGCAATAGTTATCACTTCCGGTAAGGGTGGTGTTGGTAAGACCACTACATCTGCTAATTTAGGTACGGCACTAGCTCTCCAAGGAAAGAAGGTTTGTCTTGTTGATACAGATATTGGACTTCGGAACTTGGATGTTGTGTTGGGACTTGAAAACAGAATCATTTATGATTTAGTAGATGTTGTGGAGGGCCGTTGTAAACCCCATCAAGCATTAGTAAAGGATAAAAGATTCGAAGATAAGTTATTTCTTCTCCCTGCTGCACAAACAAGTGATAAAACAGCGGTAAATCCAGAACAAATGAAAAATCTAATCAGTGAATTGAAGCAAGAGTACGATTATATTGTTATCGATTGTCCTGCTGGTATTGAACATGGATTCAAAAATGCCGTAGCTGGAGCAGATAAAGCAATCGTTGTAACAACACCAGAGAAGTCTGCTGTACGTGATGCAGATCGGATAATTGGTTTGCTAGAAAAAGAGAAACATATTGAAGCGCCAAGATTAGTCATTAACAGAATACGAAATCATTTAATGACCAATGGTGATATGCTTGATATTGATGAAATTACTACGCATCTTTCTATAGATTTAATAGGAATTGTACTAGATGATGAAGAAGTAATTAAATCCTCTAATCAAGGGGAACCGATTGTAATGAATCCAAATAGTAAAGCTTCAATTGCTTATCGAAATATTGCGAGAAGAATACTAGGTGAATCAGTTCCGTTGCAGCAATTGGAAGACCCTAAAACAGGTGTATTTGCAAAAATAAAAAAATTATTTGGTGTGAAAGCCTAATCAAACCCTCCTAATGGAGGGCTTTTTTAATATGATTTTGAAAAATATTGTTTTGGTGTAATTCACTAAAGCTTGTCATATCCGTCTTCTTTCATTCATATAATTGTACAAACTGTTTAAGGGAGAATGGTGATAGGATGGGAAATCGATCGGACGAAATTCGGAAACAAATCGAGAAAAGGAGGAAAACGAAAACATATCCAAAAAGAAGAAAAGTAGGTACCGTGAGTTCTCCTTCTATTGATTGGGAAGAAAATGAGGAATACTCAATTTTTGAAGCGGATCCACCAAGTAAAATACACCCACTTTGGAATAAGGAAATCTTTCTTTTTAAAATTTTAATGTCTGCCATTCTAGTTTTGGTAATTGCTATCATTTTTAAAACGTCTTCTCCAAAGCTTGATTCTGTTAAAGGTTTTGTCGAAAACACAATGAAAACAGAATTTCAATTTGCAGCTGTATCTGCATGGTATGAAAAACAGTTTGGTAAGCCACTAGCTATCCTACCAACCAAGGAGAAAAAAAACGAGAGCTTAGATCTCGCTCAGGATCAATATGTGATGGATGCTTCGGCAAGAGTGCTTACAAATTTCTCTACTGACGGACGTGGAGTTTTGATTGAAACAAAATACGATGAAGCAGTAGAGGCGATGAGTGGAGGTCGGGTTGTTTTTGCTGGAAAAAAAAATGATCTAGGTAATACCGTTATTATCCAGCATTCAGATATGACAGAATCATGGTATGGAAATTTAGAAACCATTGATGTTAGTCAATATGAGGAGGTAAAGACAGGAAAGAAAGTTGGTACAGTATCAAATAAGGAGAATGGACGGTCTGGAGAATTTTATTTTGCAATTAAGCAGGGAAAAAAATTTATTGATCCTATTCAGGTGATAAAATTTGAATAATTTCATGGGGCTGCTCCGTAAAATCCATATTCATCCTTTATTTTGGATTGTTGTCGGTATTGCAGTCATAACTGCCAACTTTCAAGAATTACTAGTACTTTTTACGATTATATTTATTCATGAAATGGGACATAGTGTTATGGCCTATATTTTTTCATGGAGAATAAAGAGGATTTCAATTCTTCCATTTGGGGGAGTAGCTGAAATGGATGAACATGGGAATCGCCCTCTCAAGGAAGAGCTCTTTGTCATCATTGCAGGTCCCCTTCAGCATTTATGGATGGGCTTGATGATGTTACTACTAGAAAAAATGGGATTTGTATCAACCCATCTTTTTACTATCTTTATGGAATATAATATAATGATTCTTATTTTTAATTTATTGCCTATATGGCCACTTGATGGTGGTAAGCTTTTACACATCATTTTTTCTATGAATAAGCCCTTTCTTCAATCTATTCGGATCACTTTGTCGAGTTCAGTGATCTTTTTAATTGCTTTCCATTTAATTGCTATTCTTTATCATCCATTTAATTTAAATATATGGATTGTCGTGATTTATTTATATTTATCATTATGGGCAGAATGGAAGCAGATGAACTTTGTATTTATGAGATTTTTATTAGAGCGTTATTATGGAAAAAGAATAAGTTTTGAACGTTTACGTCCATTAAAGGTAAGTGGTGAGGACTTTTTATTTGATGTGCTCGGAAAGTTCCAACGTGGAAAAAAGCATCCACTTTTAATTGTAAAAAATGGTGAAGAAATTGGTCATCTAGATGAAAATGAGCTGTTGCATGCCTATTTTGCAGAAAAACAAACAGATGCAAAAGTAAAGGATCTCTTGTATAGTTATTGACGAGTAGTAATTTTGAGGAGCTGTCTAAAAGTGTAGAAACACTTATGGATTAGCTCTTTTAGCACTGATTATGGATAGGTGAATTTTATGAATGAAATCTTTATCGATGAGAAAATATCAGAAAAAAGATTTGCAACGAAGGAAACGGATCAAGTTTCAAGACTATTTATTGAACAACCCCATGTTGAAACGAAAGTGGGGAATATTTATTTTGGCAAAGTAGTAGATGTAAAAAATGGAATGAATGCCTGTTTTATAGATATCGGCAGTGAAAAACATGGATACCTACATCGTGACCAATTGCCATTTTACTTACACAATGATGATCCAAATAAGAAATTTCACCCGATTTCAAAATTTATCAGTAAAGGTGAAAGTATTCTTGTTCAAGTAAAAAAAGATGAAACAAATATAAAAGGCCCCTTATTAACAGCATTGATTGAAATCAATGGTGATAAATTAATATATTTACCTGAGGGGGAGTATATTGCTGTATCAAAAAAAGGGAATATTCAGGATCGTGAAAAGTGGAGGACAATAGCTAATAATCATAAACAAGATCATGAAGGATTTATTATACGTACGGAAGCTTTCGATTCAACGGAAGAGGAGTGGAGGAATGAATTAGAATCTCTACGTAAACGGTATCAACATTTATTGAACGAGGTAGCGAAAGTAAAGTCTCCTGCACTTATTTATAAAACTTCATTATTTGAAAAAGAGTTATTTCAAGAATTAACTCGTTTGAAGGAAGGCAGAGTGATTTCTAATAATCAAAACAGATTGAAGGAAATAAAGCAGTATTTCCCTGAAAAATGGGAATATAAGCTCCATATTAGTGATGAAAATATTTTCTCATATTATAAGATTGAATCTGAAATAGACAGATCATTAAAGAGACTCATTTGGCTAGAAAATGGTTCATATATCGTAATCGATGAAACGGAAGCACTCATTAGTATCGATGTAAATACTGGTAAATTTTCCGGTACGAAAGGTTTCGAAGATACAGTTTTAAAGACCAATATTTTAGCTGCAAAAGAGATGGTTCGCCAAGTCCTGATAAGAGATTATGGTGGTATGATCCTAGTTGATTTTATAGATATGAAAAGTGAAAAGGATCGTCACTTAGTATTGGAAATTGTAAAAAATGAATTTAAGCAGGATTCAAAACATACTAGGGTAATAGGATTTTCTCCATTAGGAATTCTTCAATTAACAAGAAAGAAAACAAAAAAATCATTATCGGAAACTCTTTTAAATCCTTGCCCAGTTTGTGCTGGGAGAGGAAAAGTTGAAAGTAGGGAAACAATTGCTTTTCGTTTGGAGCGTGAACTATGGGAGAAACCTTTTAAAGAACATGAGGCAGTGTTTATCGAATTAACGGAAGATGTAAAAATCATTTTTTGTGGAGAAAATGATGTTCATCTTAAAAGATTAGAACAGTTATTAGGTATTCAAATCTATTTATCCATTATTCCATCTTGTCGTCCAATATATTATATTCGTCAGTTTGGAACGAAAGAAGAATTGGCAAAAAAGATGAGTAATTAAGCATTGACATAGGCCGGGTATTTTGATAAGATTTTCATGTTATGTTTGTAGCACCCGTGCTACAACCGCTCGAAACAGGTAATAAGTTTTTGCTTATTGCAAAACGCCTGGTTTTGGCGAGTCTGAGTTTATTAAGGAGGTGCAAGTATGTACGCGATTATTGAAACTGGTGGAAAACAAATCAAAGTTGAAGAAGGCCAAGCAATTACTATCGAAAAATTGAATGTTGCTGAAGGTGAAACTGTTACTTTTGACAAAGTTCTTTTCGTAGGTGGCGAAAATGTAAAAGTTGGTAGCCCTCTAGTTGAAGGTGCTTCTGTAACTGCTAAAGTTCAAAAGCAAGGTCGTTCTAAAAAATTGGTTGTTTTCAAGTATAAGCCAAAGAAAAACTATCACAAAAAACAAGGTCACCGTCAACCATTTACAAAAGTTGTGATTGAAAAAATCAATGCATAAGGGTGACTGAACATGATACATGTTCAAATTAAGCAAACATCTGGTGGGAATATTTCATCTTTTAAGATGAAGGGACATGCCGATTTTGCTGAAAAAGGCCAAGATATCGTTTGTGCAGGTGCTTCAGCTGTTTCATTCGGTGCGATTAATGCCATTATGGAATTGACTAAGATTGAACCCATGATTACACAATCAAATGGTGGCTTTCTTGAATGTACAATCCCTGATCATTTATCTGCTGATGAAGAGGAAAAGGTACAATTACTGTTACAAGGGATGGTCGTTTCATTACAAACGATTGAACGCGATTATGGTAAATATATCAAAATAACCTTCGGGTAGGAGGTGGAACAAATGTTAAGATTAGATCTTCAATTTTTCGCATCTAAAAAGGGAGTAGGTTCTACAAAGAACGGTCGTGACTCTATCGCGAAGCGTCTTGGCGCGAAGCGTGCGGATGGTCAATTAGTAACTGGTGGATCCATTCTTTACCGTCAACGCGGTACAAAAATTTATCCAGGTGAAAACGTTGGCCGTGGTGGCGACGATACTCTATACGCAAAAGTTGATGGTATCGTACGTTTCGAGCGTATGGGCCGTGACAAGAAAAAAGTGAGCGTATATCCTGTTGCACAAGAAGCTTAATATGACGATTAAAAAACTCTAATCGATTGGATCGGTTAGAGTTTTTTTTATCAAGTATAAATTCCATATAATTTGGTCCAACATTAACCTGTTTAAGGTCCTTCCAGCTAGTTTATTTCAACAGGTCTTCTTCCTACAAAAAAAGGCAACACCCTATCCTCTTTGTGTTCCCTGAATTGGTGAAGAGACTACAAAGGTGAATTGGGCATCTCAAATTTCACTCAACTGTACGCTGATAAACAAGCTTCCCATGCTTTTTTATTATATGCATTAAAATCCGTCTTTTGATATACTAATCAAAAGAATGATATGAATGTAATAGGAGAATCTATTAATGGAAAATTGGACGGTAGTTGATGTGCTACGCCATGCACGTCATGATTGGATGAATAGGCTTCAATTAATAAAAGGGAATATAGCATTGAATAAAATAGATAGTGTAGAACGAATTTTGGAAGAAATGATATTAGAGGCACAACAAGAATCTAGGCTTTCAAATTTAAAACTTCCTCATTTTGCAGAAATTCTTCTAACATTTAACTGGAAACCCCATCCATATCATATGGAATATGAAATACTTAATGAAAGTGGGGGCCTAACGGTCGATGATCAATGGTTATCTACTTGGATTCAATCATTTTTTCATATTCTTGACAGTGCTGTCGAACCTTATCAGGAAAATTACCTATCCATTACTTTTGAACGTTTTCAAGGTAAAACACGTTTTGTTTTTGATTTTAATGGAACAATAAAGGAACAAAAGCTGTCAATACTTAGTCAATGGTTTGCTGCTCAAAAAGAAATTGTTGAAGATGTAAAGATTAAAGAGATGGATATTTTGCATTTTTCTGCTGAATTTATATTGTAAGTTTTAAATATATTTCTTACATAATTAATATTAACAATAAGGGTGGTACTTCTATGTTTGTCGATCAAGTGAAAATTTACGTAAAAGGTGGAGACGGTGGAAATGGTATGGTTGCCTTTCGCCGTGAAAAATATGTGCCTAAAGGTGGACCCGCAGGTGGAGACGGTGGGAAAGGAGCAAACGTCGTTTTTGTTGTTGAAGAAGGACTTAGAACCTTAATGGATTTTAGATATCAACGACATTTCAAAGCAAACCGAGGAGAACACGGCATGTCAAAGGGCCAACATGGCCGAGGAGCCGAAGATATGATTGTAAAAGTTCCGCCTGGTACAGTCGTGAAAGATGATGATACAAATGAGATCATTGCTGATTTAACGGAGCATGGGCAACGTGCAATTGTTGCTAGAGGAGGTCGTGGAGGAAGGGGAAATATCAGATTTGCTACCCCAGCTAATCCGGCACCTGAGATATCCGAGAATGGGGAACCTGGCCAGGAACGATATATTGTACTCGAGTTAAAGGTTCTTGCTGACGTAGGGCTAGTAGGTTTTCCAAGTGTAGGTAAGTCTACACTATTGTCCATCGTTTCTGCGGCAAAACCTAAAATAGCGGAATATCATTTTACAACAATTGTTCCCAATTTAGGAGTAGTAGAGACGGGGGATGGCCGTAGTTTTGTAATGGCTGATTTGCCTGGATTAATTGAAGGTGCACATCAAGGTGTTGGATTGGGCCATCAATTTTTACGTCACATTGAAAGGACACGAGTGATTGTCCATGTGATCGATATGTCTGGATTAGAAGGAAGAGATCCATACCAAGATTATCTAACGATTAATCAGGAATTAAAAGAGTATAATCTGCGTTTAATGGAAAGACCGATGATAATTGTTGCTAACAAAATGGATATGCCTGATGCGGAAGAGAATCTAGCAAAGTTTAAAGAACAAATGAAAGAGGATTATCCAATCTTCCCTATATCAGCTATTACTCAAAATGGGTTAAGAGATCTATTATTTAAGATTGCAGACCTTTTAGAAACAACACCTGAATTCCCTATCCATGAAGTAGTAGAGGACGAAGAAATTAAACGTGTGATTTACAAGCATGAAAAACAAGAACAAGAGTTTGAAATTACAAGGGAACCTGATGGTAGTTTTGTTGTAACAGGTGAAAAGCTGGAAAAACTATTTAAAATGACAAACTTTACTAGAGATGAATCAGTTAGACGATTTGCTCGTCAATTGCGTTCAATGGGTATCGACGATGCTTTAAGACAGCGCGGAGCAACAAATGGTGATATTGTAAAAATAATGGAATATGAATTTGAATTTATTGAATAATTGTATGGGTTGTCTGATAAGGGAGCAAACCGTTCGCTTATAGACAACCCTTGACTAAATTTTAGTACTACTGGAGGAAAGATCGTTGGGGAAAAAAGAGGTAGACTATAAATTTATACTAGTACGTGAAGACGTATTACCAGAGGCAATGAGAAAAACTCTTGAAGTAAAAGAGCTTCTTGAAAGGGGAAAAGCCGAATCTGTTGCTGATGCTGCACAGAGTGTTGATCTAAGTCGAAGTGCTTTTTATAAATATCGTGATACTGTATTTCCATTTCATTCCATTGTTAAGGAAAGAATGATTACTTTATTTTTTCATTTGGAAGATCGTTCTGGTACCCTACATGAGTTATTAGGAATTATCGCCACATCCTTATGTAATATATTAACGATTCACCAAACTATTCCTATTCAAGGACGTGCGAATGTTACCATTACCTTAGAGGTATCAGATATTATGATAAGTCTTGATGAATTGTTGTCTAAATTAAGACGCTTGGATTTTGTTGATAAGGTAGAGATACTAGGTTCGGGAGCATAAGAAATGAATATAAGGAGGGAGAAATAGATGCGTGTAGGTTATTTAGGGCCAAAGGCCACCTTTACAGATATTGCTGTCCAGAATACTTTTCCCGATGCAGAACGAATTGCATATACAACAATCCCTGATTGCTTAAATGCCGTTAAATGTAGGGAAGTAGATGTTGCTATTGTTCCATTTGAAAATGCGTTAGAAGGGACTGTTCACCTCACCATTGATTATTTATATCATGAAATAAATCCACCAATTAGAGCTGAAGTCATAGTCCCAATACAGCAACATTTAATGGTCCATCCTTTGCAAACCAATAATTGGACTGAAGTAGAGAAAATTTTATCACATCCACATGCCCTTGCCCAGTGTCATCAATTTCTGCATCAACAGTTTAGGGGGGTCACTCTAGAGCAATTCACTTCGACTGCTGCAGCTGCTAAGTACATAAGTGAACATCCAGAATTGAAGTTAGCTGCAATTGCAAATGAAATGGCTGCAGAAAAATATCATTTGCAAATTGTTAAAGAAAATATTCATGATTACCATTTCAATCATACACGGTTTATCGTATTAGCTCATGAAGATGTGAAGGTTAATAAAGAGCTTAAGCCTTTGTATCAAAAAACAACAATTATGGTAACTCTACCATCAGACAGAGCGGGTGCTTTACATCAAGTTTTATCAGCATTTGCCTGGAGACAAATTAATTTAAGTAAAATTGAATCAAGACCATTAAAAACCGGTTTAGGCCACTATTTTTTTATGATAGACATTAATCATGAAATGCAAAATCAATTAGTAAAAAATGCTTTAGAGGAAATCGAGGTACTTGGTTGCAAGGTGAAAGTATTAGGTAGTTATTCCTCATACAATGCAGTGAATCATGAGAAAGAGGTAGTCTCATAAGGGGTATTAAATTCCCTTCTGTGAGACCACCTCTTTATTCTTGAACATTAATTAAATAACCTGCATGTTTTAATTCTTCTTCTACTTTATGCAGTTGAGCTTCTTCCTTGGCTACAATCGTATGAATATGCACACCATGTGTTAAATTTGATAAGTAAACCGCTTGGGTATCTTTTACTTTTGAAATGAACTGTTTCACATCTTTTCGATTTGAAACCATGATAGAAGCTGTTAAATCACCGTACACAGGATGCTCAATTTTGACATCTTTTACTGTAACCCCATGGTCAACAATAAGATTAAGTTCTTCTTCTGCTTGCTCTGGGGTATGGAAGCAGGCAATTGTTTTTTCAAATAGCTGATTATCATGTGCATGACGTAAATATATATAACCTTGACTTGTAGCTACTATCGGTTCATTCTTTGCCTTTAGCAAGGTCATATCATTTACAATGACCTGGCGACTTACATTGGCTTTATTGGCTAAGTCTGCACCTGTTATCGGACTATTGCTTGTCATTAAAATATTTAATAAAAATTGTCGTCGATCTTCACCAAATAATTTTTTTTCCGCAGTCAAAAAAATAGACTCCCTTCTAGAATCCTTGTTATATAAGGATTCTACCATAATTTGTATACCCTTTAAACCATTTTACTTTCTAAATTTATAAGCCACATCCAATATGTAATAAGGCATATTTTATTTTGTTGAAACATAAATTTTTTTTGAAGATTATTAGCACTTTGCCCATTTTAACATAGACTATATGGACTTATGCCTGAGGAGGGGAAATGAGTGAAGATCCATATTGTTCAAAAAGGCGATACTCTGTGGAATATTGCTAAAAAATATGGCGTTAATTTCGAGGAATTAAAGAAAATGAATGCCCAATTATCAAACCCGGAAATGATTATGCCTGGTATGAAAATTAAAGTACCAACGACCGGTGGAACAATTAAGAAAGAAATGGTAAGCCCAGTAAAGGAAATGCCTAAGGCTGAACAACCATACAAGGAACAACCTAAGGCAGTACATCCCTATAAGGAGAAGCCTACACCGACACTTCCAGTCCAAAAGGAAATAATAAAAGAGGTTCCAATAGAAAAAAAGGAAACCATTTATACGCCGATTATGCCTCAACCAGTTATTCCGGAAATAGATATTAATAATTATTACACAATGAATATGTCACAAATGCAGGCCCAAGTGCAAGCTCCACAACCATTTGTTCCACCACCGGTACATGAGGAAAAAGTCGAGAGTCCGATTGAAATGCCCATGCCAGTTCAAGAGGAGTGTGTTGAAATGTATCCGACTGTACCTTTTATGCCAGTAGCTGATTGTGGCTGTGGCCCAACACCTTATCCATACCATCAGCCATATGGCTTTCAAGCACCTATGGGGCAATATCCAATGGCACAAGGACCCGGAATACCAATGGGACAATTTCCTATGGCTCAAGGAGGACCTGTAGCACCAATGGGGCAAATGCCACATGAACAATGTGTACCGTATCAGCAAGTCATGCCACAATCTATGGGGGCACATCCAACTGCCGTGCCTGAAGCAGGTAATTGGATGTATGAAGATGAATCATCTTCTTCATCGATTCCAATGATGGCTAATCCTGGTATGCATCAAGGTGCCTATTATCAAGATCCACAATCAGGTTATTCTGGTATGAATCCTATGGAATACCAACATTTTAACCAAGGAGTCTACCCACCAGCAAATGAAGGGCAATACCCAAATATGCCACCAATGCAAACAATGCCATATAATCCTTATGAGCAACAACAAATGGGAATGTATGGAATGAGACCGAATAACCCTCAATATTATAGTCATCAACATTATGGGCACCACCATGATGATCATCACTATGATCATGACCATGATCACGACCATGATCATCACTATGATCATGATCATCATGGAACGGATCATGGCCATATGTATAGTCATCCTTATGGCCAACATGGGCACTACGGTCAATATGGACACTACGGACACTACGGTCAATATGGTCAACAACCATATGGCCAGCAACCATATGCCCAATATTCTTGGTATCCAAATGAAATGAATTATGGTCATATGTATCCTGGTACCCCATATTCGCAGGGCTATCCAGGAGGTTACCCATTCCCAAGACAAGAAGACAGTGATGATTTTGAGTAATTATAGCACTGGAGACGGACTCGAAAATCGTCTCCTTCTTTCTTTGTCTACAATTACAGGAGAAAAGTTTAGATATATAAAAAAAATTAAAGATGGGATATGGCTTTGCTATACAGATAGTAGTAAATGGATATTAAAGGAATTCTTTTCAGAAGAAAAATTGTTCAATCAAATTCATTTTGTTGAACAACTCTTTAAACATGACTTTTATTTTACATATCAATTTCATCCTATTCATCAAGAAAAAATCATAAAATTTGATCAACGTGTATTTGCTTTAGTTAAGTATTTAAAAAAAGGATCTACCTTTACGTATCAAACCTTTAGTGAGAGAACTAGTGCATTAAAATTACTCAAGCAATTTCATGAGACAACAAGTCAGTTTCGAGACATATTTAAACCAAACTTAACAGTATTTGATCAACAAATGAAATGGGAGCAACGCTTAAAAGAGTTTATAGCTAACATCCCACTACTAATAAATTTTATCCCGACTTATTATTTAAACAAGTATGTAGATTGGGCAAAATGGGCATTATCTCAAATGGAGCGAAACAAATCTTTTTACAATGAAGGACCAAATTGTATTATTCATGGTGATGTCGCTCACCATAATTTTCTACTCAATCGATATCAGCAATTATATATCATTGATTTTGATCTCATCCAACTTGCAAACCCTATGATCGATTATTTGCAATTCGCAAATCGAGTTCTTCCTAATATTTCTTGGTCTTTAACTCGTCTAAGACGACATCAACTATTAAGCCCCTATCTAGAAATGAAAGAATTTTTAATTGCATTAATATTTCCCACAGATATTTTACGTGAATGGAATCGATATGTAAGATTAACATTAACTAAAAAAGAAGAAGGAAGTAAACCTCAATTACTGACTTATTTAAAAGAAATAACCTTAAACCATTTCAATATGAGGAGAATATTTACAGAAGAACTGGCCAAATCAATATGAGGAATGTTAAGGGAATAAAACCAATTACAAATAGTATAGAATAACCCCTTCTTCACAAAATATTAGTGAGCATTTTTGCTCTAGGTTAAATTTTAGGGGGGGGGAACTGTTTGAATAAAAAACTGATAGTTGCACCCATTGCTTTATTTTTAATAAGTGGTTTAGCCGGTTGTGGACAAAACCAGGATAATGCAGGTAATACTCAAAACAAAAGTAATTTTCAACCTGTTGGGTACCACACTAATAACGCACAATATATTGATCATGATGGACCCATGCAAGAATTGATGGATTATACGTTTGGACGCGAAGATAATATAAAAAATAATAATCATTTACTTCCTTCCGGACATCCAGATGATTATGATCATCATGTGCAATCACCATTAACTCAATATGATACAAACTTTCGTGTTGTTAATCGTGATAGGCATCTACGTGACATTAATTATCATGGACATTTAAATCAGAGAAATTCTGCTGCCAAATCCTCTTATTATACAGCTTATGAAGGTGCACTGGCAGAAAAAGTAGCGAATCAAGCAGCAGCTGTGACGAATGTTTCAGATGCACGTGCATTTATTTATGGCGATAAAGTATTAGTTTCACTTGTTCTGAAGGATGATAATAATGCTAAGCAAACGAAAGTAAGAGTAAAGCAAGCGGTACAGCCTACACTTGGTAATCGCTCATTACTTATTACATCTGACCTTGGCACGTATTATCGTGTTCGTCAATTGGATAATGAATTAAGGAATGGTGGCCCGAAGGACGCGGTTAAATTGGATGCGAAACATTTAATCGAATCCCAAAATATAGAACGAAATCGAGAATAAATATACTGACAAGAATAGTGGTAAAATCACTATTCTTTTTTTTATTATTGGATAATTTGATTAGAGTATGGTCATACTAACCACGTATAAACATACTTCCTTTTATTGAGGTGACAAACTATGAATTTTTTTGTTCGAATCGTCTTTGTATGTGTCATAGTATTGAGCGTATTCTATTCTTATTTATTGCAAGATGATCGCGAACAGGTAAAAGAAAATAAGACAGATAGTCAACCTAAATCGATTGAAGTTGCAACGAATCCTAAGAATAAAACTATAATATTAGAAAGAGTGTATATAGATGGGGAAGTAAGTGAGGAGATATTAAAAGAAAATGTAGATACCATTGAAGAAATAAAAGGAAAATATCAAAATTGGAATATCATCCAAATGGATGAGGAACAAATCGTATTACAGAAGAAAGTGAATGATATTTCCCCTTTACTAAAAGCGAATGGATATTTCGGTATTTCCGATAATGGGATTATCTCTATTTTTAATGGTAAGCCGAAAAAAGCAGATATCATTCAGTCATTCTTTCAAATAGATATTAAAAAACTAGAAGGTAAAAAACAAGAAGAGTTGAAAAAAGGAATACCAATCAAATCAAAAGAAGATTATGATAAGGTTCTTAAAGCGCTAAAACCTTATTCTATTCAAACTCAAGTGGAGTAAACCGGATCTAAAATGATCCGGTTTTTTTATGTTCGTATTTACACATCTATTAAATGATTATGTTACAATGAAATGTAGCAAAGATGAGGAGAGAAGTAGTTTGTATGAATATATTATTGGAACAATAGGAATGGTGACTCCTGAAAATGTAGTTGTTGAAAATAATGGTATAGGATATCAGGTATATACTCCCAATCCATTTGTTTTTTCAACCACTCAAAAGGAGCCTGTTAAAATATACATATACCAGCATGTACGGGAGGATATTATTGCTCTATATGGCTTTCAAACAATGGAGGAAAAAACCCTGTTTAAAAAACTGTTAAATGTTTCTGGAATTGGTCCTAAAGGAGCTCTTGCTATCCTAGCATTTGGTGATCCTATGCAGGTGATAGGCGCTATTGAGGACGAGAATGAAGCATTTTTAGTTAAATTTCCTGGGGTTGGAAAAAAGACTGCTCGACAAATGATTCTTGATTTAAAAGGAAAATTACAGGATGTTGTACCTGATTATTTTCCAAATTTATTTAATAGTGATCGAGTAGAACAAGCTTCCCATACCTCCACACAGTTTGAAGAGGCAATATTAGCATTAAAAGCCCTTGGATACTCTGATAAAGAAATTAAGAAGATTTCATCAGACTTAAAACAAGAAAACTTAACTACCGATCAGTATATAAAAGTAGCATTGAAAAAATTAATGAAGTCATAGGCTAATGACAATTTTCACTAGCATCTTCAAAAGGAGGGAGTTATATGGAAGATCGAGTGGTATCGGGAGAAGCGACTGAGCATGAACAAACATTTGAACAAAGCTTACGTCCACAGAGCTTATCTACCTATATAGGTCAGGAAAAAGTGAAAAACAATTTAGCAATTTTTATAGAAGCTGCTAAACAAAGACATGAATCGCTAGATCATGTTTTATTATATGGTCCTCCGGGTCTAGGGAAAACGACATTAGCCGCTGTTATTGCAAATGAAATGGGGGTTAATATGCGTACAACTTCCGGGCCGGCTATAGAACGACCTGGAGATTTAGCAGCTATATTAACAGCATTAGAACCTGGTGATGTATTATTTATTGATGAGATTCATCGCCTACCTCGTTCCATTGAGGAAATTCTTTATCCAGCTATGGAAGATTTTTGTTTAGACATAGTGATTGGAAAAGGACCAGGGGCAAGATCAGTACGATTGGATTTACCCCCTTTTACTTTAGTAGGTGCAACTACACGGGCAGGTGCTATTTCTGCACCATTAAGGGATCGATTTGGTGTTCTTTGTCGTTTGGAGTATTATAATGAAAAACAACTGACTGATATTGTTATAAGAACGTCTGAAATATTAAATACTGAAATAGAGGAAATAGGAGCAATAGAAATTGCTAGACGCTCTCGCGGAACTCCACGGATAGCCAATCGATTATTGCGCAGAGTTCGAGATTTTGCCCAAGTTAGAGGTGATGGAATAATTACTTTAGATTTGGCAGATTACTCACTCGAACTCCTCCAGGTCGATCGTCTTGGATTGGATCATATTGACCATAAATTACTAAAAGGAATAATTGAGAAATTTCGTGGTGGACCTGTAGGACTAGAAACGATTGCCGCTAGTATTGGAGAAGAGCCGGATACGATTGAAGATGTTTATGAACCTTATTTAATGCAAATTGGTTTTCTTCAACGTACACCAAGGGGAAGAATGGTGACAAATTTAGTTTATCAGCATTTTCAGCTCGAGATGCCGATGAAATAGTTTTTAATGATTAGTAAAAAGTGAAAAATAATATGAAGGTGACAACATGAAAATTGACTTATTTGATTTTAATTTACCAGAATCTTTAATTGCTCAAACCCCATTAAAGAATCGGTCTGATAGCCGTTTAATGGTATTAAATAAACAAACTGGTGAAATTGAACACCAAGTTTTTAAAAACATAACAAAATACTTAAAGCCTGGTGATTGTTTAGTTTTAAATGATACAAAAGTTTTACCTGCCAGATTATTTGGGATTAAAGAGGATACTGGGGCAAAAATTGAAGTATTATTATTAAAACAAATGGAAAATGATCGATGGGAAACATTGGTTAAGCCAGCAAAAAGAATAAAAGTAGGCTCAGAAATCGTCTTTGGCGATGGAAAGCTAAAGGCAAGATGTATTGCGGAAAAAGATCATGGTGGAAGAATAATAGAATTTCATTATGAAGGAATATTTTATGAAGTATTAAATGAACTTGGAGAAATGCCATTACCGCCTTATATAAAAGAGCAGTTAGAAGATCGGGATCGATATCAAACGGTCTATGCGAAAGAAACCGGTTCTGCTGCTGCTCCGACAGCTGGACTGCATTTTACTGAAGAGCTTCTTACGGAAATAAAAAACATGGGTGTCCATATCACATTTTTAACTTTACATGTTGGACTAGGTACTTTTAGACCTGTTAGTGTTGAAGATATTCATGAGCACGAAATGCATGCTGAATTTTACCAAGTATCTGAAGAAACAGCTGATTTAATTAATCGTGTAAAACAACAGGGGGGTAGAATCATTTCAGTTGGAACAACTTCTACAAGAACTCTAGAAACAATCGCAAGTGCAAATAATGGTAAAATTATTGCTACAAGTGGATGGACAGATATTTTTATTTATCCAGGCTATGAATTTAAAGGGATAGATGGAATGATTACGAATTTCCATTTACCAAAATCAACATTAATTATGCTAGTTAGTGCCTTAGCAGGTAGACAAAATGTCTTACATGCATATGAAGAAGCAGTAAACGAAAAATATCGCTTTTTTAGCTTTGGCGATGCGATGTTAATTATATAATCGATTTGTATTAAATATTTCGCTGTTAACCCTGATGGCGTTTTAGGATTTGTATATTGGAAGGAGAATCATCTTTGACTGCAATTAAATATGAATTAATTAAAACATGTAAGCAAACCGGTGCCCGATTAGGGAAAATCCATACACCACACGGTTCTTATGATACACCTATGTTTATGCCAGTTGGCACTTTAGCAACAGTTAAAACTATGTCACCTGAAGAATTAAAACAAATAGGATCAGGTATCATCCTGAGTAATACCTATCACCTATGGCTTCGTCCTGGGCATGAAATTGTAAAGGAAGCGGGTGGACTACATCAATTTATGAATTGGGATCAAGCCATTTTAACAGATTCCGGTGGATTTCAAGTTTTTAGTTTAAGTGATTTTCGAAAAATTGAGGAAGAAGGAGTATATTTTCGTAATCACTTAAATGGGGATAAGTTATTTCTTTCTCCAGAAAAATCAATGGAAATCCAAAATGCACTCGGTTCTGATATTATGATGGCTTTTGATGAATGTCCACCATTCCCAGCAACACATGAATACATGAAAAAATCAGTTGAACGTACTTCTCGTTGGGCAGAACGCTGTTTGACTGCCCATTCAAGAAAGCACGATCAAGGATTATTTGGAATCGTTCAGGGTGGAGAATACGAGGATTTAAGAAAATTAAGCGCCAAGGATTTAACATCTCTAGATTTTCCTGGTTATGCTGTCGGTGGGCTATCTGTTGGAGAACCAAAAGATGTGATGAATCGTGTATTAGAATTTACAACTCCACTACTTCCAACAAATAAACCAAGATATTTAATGGGGGTTGGTTCACCAGATTCGTTAATTGATGGGGCAATTCGAGGCATTGATATGTTTGATTGTGTACTACCAACGAGAATTGGTAGAAACGGAACATGTATGACGAGCACAGGTCGATTGGTAATTAAAAATGCCAAATATGCTAGAGATTATAGGCCTTTAGATGAAAATTGTGATTGCTATACTTGTAAAAATTATTCACGAGCCTACATCCGTCACCTAATAAAATGTGACGAAACGTTCGGAATTAGACTTACAACTTACCATAATCTCTATTTTCTGATACAATTAATGCAACAAGTCAGACAAGCCATAAAGGAAGATAGACTTGGTGATTTTCGAGAAGAATTTTTTGAGCAATATGGATTTAACCGTCCGGATGCGAAAAATTTCTAAAACTGAAAGGAGGGAAATGAATGGGGAATTTAGGTGGATTAATACCTATTTTAATCATGTTTGTCCTATTTTACTTTTTGCTCATTAGACCAAATCAAAAAAGACAAAAATCTGTTCAAATGATGCAAAATAATTTGTCAAAAGGTGATAAGATTGTGACAATTGGCGGATTACATGGAACTGTCGATGCAATTGACGACAGACAAATTGTAATTAAATGTGGAGATGGAAGCCGTCTTACATATGATCGTTCTGCGATTAGAGAAGTAACAGAATCAGCAGCTTCTTCTCCTAGCGCTGAATAATGTATTACAAAAAAAGAAGCAGCCGTATGGATGCTTCTTTTTTTAGGCTTTTCTAGGAGGGGCGGATGTCATATTCACTCCTAAGACACCACCCATCATGGCAGTTAGAATGTAGCAAATATGATAAATCGTTTGTTCAGAGGTGAAAAGCTTTTCGTAACCTAGATATTGAAAAAGAAAAATAATGAATGTGTAAACGATCCCTGTTAACCCACCAGATAGCCACCCTTTTTGTTGTCCCTTTCCTCCACAAATGAATCCGCCAATAAATAAAGCGATAAATGAAATAATAGTAACAATTAGTTTTATTGAACCTTCTTGAAGCTCAGTGAATCTTAAAATGAAAGCAAAAATGACACTTGAAATGGTAATTAGTACAAAGATTGTTAATACCCCAAAGATTAGACTAGTCCCTAGCTTTTTAGCTCCGATTTTTCATCTCTCCCTTCAGAAAATCCCTTTTTCTACTAGTACAAGCATATTCAAGAAAAACAAAATTAGACTAATATTTTTTTATTTTTGAAGAAGTAAGGATTAATGTTATAACAATTTTTTACCAAAGGTTTTGTCACTAAAAAGAGACATACTAAGTAGGAATGATTATACATAGGAGGATTTTAAAATGGGCTTGTATCAATACTTTACAATCGGTTGGAAGACAGTCATATTATATCTTCTTATTCTTGTGATTTTTCGATTAATGGGAAAACGTGAAATTGGGGAATTAAGTGTACTTGATTTAGTTATTTTTATTATGATCGGTGAATTAGCTGCTGTGGCAATTGAAAATCACGCAGAGCCTATTGGTCATACCATTCTTCCAATGGTCATCTTACTTGGGATCCAAGTTTTCTTTGCGTTAATTTCGTTGAAAAGCCCTACATTTCGTAAAATGATTGATGGCACTCCATCCATCGTTATTCGTAAAGGCAAAATTGATGAAAAAGCAATGAAAAGACAGCGTTATAATTTTGATGATTTATTAATGCAGTTAAGGCAAAAGGATATCAATAATATTGCAGATGTGGAGTATGCCATTTTAGAAACATCTGGTGAATTATCCATTGTAAAAAAGGATAAGAAAAAGAAACAAAAGCAAGTTTTTACGCTCCCATTTATTGTTGATGGTGAAATTTCGCATGAAAATCTTGCTAATCGAAAGGTTTCCGAAATGTGGCTTCGAAGAGAGCTAAGAAAAAGAGGATATTCCGATATAAATCAGATATCCTTCTGCAGTTTTCAAGATGGTGAATTTTATATTGATTTAAAGGATGAATCGGAATAGAGAAGGGATACAATATCCCTTCTAGACAAATTTTTTAATAATTGGTATATAAGATAAATCTTCTTTATTTATAAGTTTTGTTAGGAGTAATAATAATAGATAAACAATAGAGGTAACAATGATTCCACAGATTAGTCTTGTGAATATCGTTTCTTGTATTAAATAATGATGGTACCACCAATAGCCGATAAAACCAGATACTAAGGTAGTTATTAGAAATTTAACATATTCAAGAATATATATAGTAAATTGTATTTTTTTTATTATTGTAGTGTAGTGAAGTAATGTGACAAGTAAAGTGCTTGTCATTATTCCTAGTGCTGCCCCAGTAATTCCATAATCGGGATTAGATGCGAGGATAAAAATCATACCTAGTTTGACAATTGCACCAATCATACTATTTATCATTGCCGCTTTTGCTAGATCCAGTGCTTGTAAAGTTGCCTGTAGTGGACCTTGATAATATTGAAATATAAAAAATGGGGCCATAAGCTGTATTAAATTTGTTCCATTTTTAGACCCATACACGGTTTCCATAAGCGGTTCGGCGAAAACATACAAAATAACAACGGATATCCCCCCGGCAAGTAAAGCAAAGCGAAGGGCTTGCTGTAATCGATGCTCTACTAAAGAAAAATTTCTTTGTGAACTTGCTTCACTGATAGCAGGAACAAGTGCTGTAGATAGTGAATGGGTTACAAATGAAGGTAGCATAAGCAATGGCAATGCAAAACCTGTTAATACTCCATATTCCTTCGTAGCAAGGCTTGCGGTAAATCCAGCAATGGCTAAACTATGAGCAACAACAATAGGCTCTAAGAACCAAGAAACATTTCCAATAAGTCTGCTCCCTGTGGTTGGCAGTGCTACTCTCAAAAGTTCACTGATTGTTTCCTTTCCTTCCTTCATAACATGAAAAAAATTCCTTCTTACCTTAAATTTCTTTTTCAATTTAAACATAGTAAACATATAGGCTAGAGAAGCAAGTTCCCCAACAATAGAAGCAAACATTGCACCTGCAGCAGCATATTGAATCCCATATGGTAAAAAGAGAGTAGTCAGTACAGCAATTAATACAATTCGAACAGCTTGTTCAATCATTTGGGAAATTGCAAATGGTTTCATGTTTTGCATTCCTTGGAAATACCCTCTAAGAACAGCAGAGACGGCTACAATGGGAATGATAGGGGTGATTGCTACTAATGGATAGTAAATTCTTGGATCAGTAAATAAGGTTTTTGTTAAATAGGGTGCCAATAAAATTAATCCAGGTGTAAAGATAAGGGATAATGAAACCGTTATTGTAAGTGAAACCACTAGTATTTTTTTTATTTTTTTGCGATCTCCTAATGCGGCAGCCTCCGCCACACATTTCGAAATGGCTACAGGCAGTCCTACTTGTGTTATTGTAATAACAAGCATTAAAGTCGGAAATGCCATCATATATAAGCCCACACCTTCTCCACCAATAAAACGGGCAATAACCATCCTGTTAATGAAGCCAAGAACCCTTGTGATAAGGCCAGCAACAAGTAAAATCATTGTTCCTTTTAAAAATTTTGACATCCAATTGACCTACCTTCTCAAAAGCGGTATTTTCATATACAATAAAATGTATATGCAACAAGATGGACAAAGCATGACAAGTTCATTATAAAAGGAGCGAAGGGGATTGAGGGAGGCTAAACATATTTATGATCAATATTTTGGGGTATTAGAGCCAGCTTTAAAAAGTAAGGCAGAGGAATTTGAACTTATAGGATACGGTAAAATCGAAACTCGGGATTTATGGAACTTTTTAAAGAAAAAAATTTGGAAGAGGCGAACAGAAGATATTCATATGCATGAATTAGTATCAGATGTTTTAGCAATTAAAATAGGAGATTTTATGAACTTTACCACTGTAGAAGCCTATCGCACTACTAGTTGGAATGTAGAATTAAATGAGGAAGAGCTACAAGCATTATTACATACAAAAGCCGATAATTTGTAACTTTTCTTTTTTTCTTTAAAGCTGTAAAAAATAGGCTTCGAATTATTTTCCTACATCCATACTTCGTAAATTTTAATCGATTATTACATGATTTAATATGGTATAAGTTTATAAAAAAGTGCTTAAAAGAAAAATTGACACATTTTTTTTTCTACTTCATAATGTTATTATCGTTTTTATTTTATATAGTTCCAGTTAGTGTCTTAAAGTTTCAATGTATTTTGATATTAAAGATGTTTGGTGAAAGCAATTGGTTTACACGCTTTTCTTAATTTGCTAGGAGGATTTTACATAATGGTAAAAAGAAGTCGTATTATAGCCTTTTTCTTAATTATTCTGCTATTTGCAGGATTAATGGGTGGGACAACCAATAGTATTTTGAAACATATTAATCTCGGCCTTGATTTACAAGGTGGTTTTGAAGTTCTTTATAAGGTTGAACCTGCGAAAAAGGGACAAAAAATTACAAAAGATGTAATGACGAATACCGTTGAAGCGTTAGATCGACGGGTAAATGCACTTGGAGTTAATGAACCTACTATCACTATCGAAGGAAAAGATAAAATTCGTGTTCAACTTGCGGGTGTCAAAGATCAAAAAGAAGCGAGAGATATATTAGCTACTACTGCGAATATTTCATTTCGCGATGTGAATGACAATAAATTAATGGATGGAACCGATTTAGTTGAAGGCAAAGCTAAACAATCCTATACGCAAAATGGACAGCCAAATGTCGTTTTGCAAGTAAAAGATCGTAAAAAGTTTCACGATGTAACACAAAAAATTGTAAATATGGCACCAAATAATCAATTAATTATTTGGCTCGATTTTGAAGAAGGAAAGGATTCCTATAAGGAAGAATTGAAAAAGAAGGATCCTAAATTCCTTTCAAATCCAAATGTGAGAGAAGTATTTAATACGGACACAGTTACTATCGAAGGGAACTTCACCATCCAAGAAGCACAAAATTTAGCATCATTACTAAAGGCTGGAGCACTTCCGGTAAAGTTAAAAGAAACTTACTCGACTTCAGTAGGAGCTAAATTCGGAGAGCATGCTTTAAATAAAACGATTGAAGCAGGGATCATTGGTGTTGCAGTAGTATTTTTATTTATGCTGTTCTATTATCGTTTACCAGGTCTTGTTGCCGTAGTAACCCTTTCTATCTATATTTATTTAACGCTATTGGTATTTGATTTGATCAATGGAGTTCTAACTTTGCCGGGTATTGCGGCATTAGTCCTCGGGGTAGGTATGGCAGTAGATGCCAATATTATCACGTACGAACGGATTAAAGAGGAATTAAGAGTAGGTCGAACGGTTAAAGCTGCATTTGCAGCTGGTAATAAGCAATCCTTTATGACGATATTTGATGCCAACATTACGACGATTTTGGCAGCTGTTGTATTGTTTGTTTATGGTTCAAGCTCTGTCAAGGGGTTTGCTACTTTACTAATTATTAGTATATTACTTAGCTTCATTACAGCCGTTTATGGTTCTAGACTTTTCTTAGGGCTTTGGGTGAATAGTAATCTTCTAAAGAATAAACCAGGCTTTTTTGGAGTAAAACAAAAGGATATGCACGACATTTCTGAAAATATGGATGCCCATAAGCTTCCTACAAAATTTGATCGCTTTGATTTTGTTAAGCATCATAATAAATTTTTCATGCTGTCGATCATTCTAACGATTGTAGGAATAATTGTTCTATCCGTATTTAAATTAAATTTAAGTATTGATTATACGAGTGGGACAAGGGTTGAAGTGTTGGCAAAACATTCATTAACTGCGTCTCAGCTACAAAAGGATGTTGATAAATTAAATTTATCGACTGAGGATATTGTTCTATCGGGAAATAAAAACGAGATCGGAGTTATGCGTTTTAAAGGGGCCTTTAATAAAGCTGAAGTAGCGCATATTACGGATTACTTTACAAAGAAATATGGTCCAACAAATGTGAGCACCGTCTCTCCAACTGTAGGGAAGGAATTGGCGAAAAATGCCTTTAAATCGGTAATCATAGCTGCCATTGGAATAATTATTTACGTAGCGTTCCGTTTTGAATGGCGTATGGGAGTAGCGGCAGTTGTGGCACTTTTACATGATGCCTTTCTAATGGTTACCTTCTTTAGTATTACAAGGCTAGAAGTGGATCTTACCTTTATCGCGGCGATCTTGACGATTATAGGTTATTCAATTAATGATACGATTGTTACCTTTGACAGAATCCGTGACCATATGAAATTTAAAGGGCGTTTGAAAACAGCTGAAGATATTGCAGAAATTGTAAACGTAGGTTTGCGTCAAACGTTAACTCGTTCAATTAATACTGTATTAACTGTAGTCATAACAGCTGCTGCATTGTTTATTTTCGGAAGCGAATCAATTCAAAACTTCTCAATTGCTTTACTTGTTGGTTTAATTATGGGTTGTTATTCTTCCATTTTCATTGCTGCACAACTATGGTATGTCTTAAAGAAACGTGAATTAAAGAAAAAAGGACCTATTAAAACAGTTAAAGAAAAACGTAAATGGTCTGATGAACCACAGGTGTAATTAAATAAAAATCAAAGCTATCTGATTAAATGTCAGATAGCTTTTTTATTTTTTATAAGGCTCTTTTCTCAAACATTGTTGCAATTCAAGTAAAGTTGTAATTTTAAACTGATGATCACTACACTTTTTATTTTACTGAGAAAACTTTCATGATCTTTCGCTCTCAACCCAGAATGAAAATGGGTTCTCTGTCCCATAATGTAGATACCACAAACAGTGAGTATATGACGTAGCTCTTATTGGTGGTCTTACCCTGTTGAGAAAACTGTTGGAATGAATTTGGTGCACAACCCATTGTTAGCTCTCTCAATTTCGAGAGATGACTACGAACAGAAAAATGTTTAATTTCAAATTCATTCCACTGTTTGTGGAATATTTTCAGAAGGTGGAGTGAAATGGAAACATTGCACAAACGATGTGCAGGCCTAGATGTTCATTCGGAAACAATAGTTGCCTGTGTCATTCTTGGAGAATCAGAAACTGACTTGATTAAGGAGACCGAAACATTTCCTACTTTGACGAAGGATCTGTTTCATCTTCTTAAATGGCTTGAGGAGAAGGAAGTAACCCACATCGCAATGGAAAGTACAGGCGTCTACTGGAAACCTGTATACAATATCTTGGAGGATTTCTTTGATATTACTTTGGCAAATGCTCAAAGGATTAAAAATGTCCCTGGAAGGAAAACAGATGTTTCGGATGCTGAATGGATTGCTAAATTATTAAGACATGGCTTAATAGAGAAAAGTTTTGTCCCTCCCGAAGACTTTCGAAATTTGAGAGATTTGACTCGCCTCAGAAAAAAATGGATTGGACACATGACATCCGAAAAAAACCGAATCCAAAAGGTACTAGAGTCCTCAAACATCAAATTAAGCACAGTTATTTCAGATATATTTGGAGTATCAGGACGAAAACTATTGGAACAACTGATGAATGAAGGTTATATCGATCAAGAAGATGTCGAACAAAAGATACATGGAAGAATGGCCCATAAAAAGCAATTGATTACCGACTCACTATTTGGAACATTAAATGATCACCAGCTATTTCTTATTAAGCAATCTTGGATGCACATTGTTAATTTAGAAGAATTAATATTAGATATCGAGAAAAGAATCGACGTCATTTTATCCAACTATCAGGAGGAAGTACAGCTTCTGGTTACAATGCCGGGAATTAAGAAAGACACGGCAGCTGTTATCATTGCGGAAATAGGAGTAGATATGGGACAATTTCCAACCTCCAAACATCTTGCATCATGGGCAGGATTGTCGCCCGGAAATCACGAAAGTGCTGGAAGGAAAAAAAACACTAAAACGGTTAAAGGAAATCCTCATATTAAATCTGCATTGTGTGAGGCTGCGTGGGCTGTTTCAAGAAGTCGGAATCAAAGATTAGGAATCAAATATTGGTCACTAGCTGCAAGAAGGGGAAAGAAAAAAGCACTCGTTGCCATCGGACATCGAATGCTAACTATTGTCTATCATATGCTTCAGAATAAGGAACCCTACCATGAGTCAACTTAAATTAGCATTATAGACAAACAACAGAAAAGTTAAACGAGAAACCGAAAAATTCGGTAGCTCTGCTTTCCTATTGCCCAAATTAAATTATTTATAGCTTGCACCATTTTAATCAAGTTTAAACTTAATAAATTATTCTTAAAGGCGGAGTTTTATTTTCACAGAAAAGTGCTGCAATCTACATAAGACCTTTTGCAAAATCAACAAACAATACGAAAACAGCCTTTTTATAATTGTCGAAAAATTGATAAGAAAAATAATTGACTATTTAATTTGATAATTATTATAATAAATATACTTATTATATAAAAATGTATAAAAAGTATAAAAATGATTGGGGGAAACGTAATGAATAAAGTAGTCATGATTACAGGCGCATCAAAAGGTTTGGGTAAAGCGTTAACTTATTATTTTGCAAATGAGGGTTGTGATTTAGCAATTTGTGCACGAGGTGAAGAGCATTTGCTGCAGGTTAAAAATGAAATAGAAGCAATGGGAAACAACATTTTAGCTGTAGTGGCAGATGCATCCATTCCAAAAGATGTTGAACGATTTGTGGCAATGACTGAAGCTCATTTTGGAAAAATTGATGTACTCATTAATAATGCATCCATACTTGGTCCTAGTCCGATGCCATTTTTAATCGATTATCCAGAGGAAGATTTTATGGAGGTTATGCGAGTGAATTCGATCGGTCCATTTATTGTTTCAAGACGGGTATTGCCAGGGATGTTATTGCGTAATCAAGGAAGTATTATTAATGTCACGTCTGAGGCAGGAAATACAGGATTTGCTGGATGGGGAGCATATGGTGTTTCAAAGTTTGCTTTAGAAGGATTAACGGAAACATGGGCCGATGAATTAAGTGAAACGAATATAAGGATAAACATGGTGGATCCTGGTGAAATGGATACGGAAATGCATAAACTCGCCGTACCCGACTGTGATTATGAACTTGCTGATCCTAATCAACTCGTAGATGTATTTGGCTATTTAGCATCTGACCAATCGATAGGCGTAACTGGAAAACGAATAAATGCACAGAATTTTTTTAGGGAAGGATGAACAGCATATGGTAACCAATGTATTGAATTTCCATTTACCTGATGAATTAAATGCAATTGCTCCTCCTGAGCGGAGAGGAGTAAGAAGAGATCATGTGAAAATGATGGTGCTTAATAAGAAGAATGGAAAAATAGATCATAGTTTGTTTTTTCGTTTAGACCAATATTTAAATAAAGATGATCTAATTATATTAAACTCAAGTCGAACAGTACCAGCAGATCTTCAAGGGATATGTGAACGGACTCAAAAGCAAGTTGGAATTCGCCTTGCTCATCAAAAAAATCCTTCATTATGGGAAGCACTTATAATTGGTGATCACTTGAAAAAGGGGGAAAAAGTAAAGTTCAATTCGAAATTAGAGGCAACAGTCACCCATTCGGATCCTAATCAACCATTTTCAATCCTTCAGTTTAATATGTGCTGTTCTGATTTATACAATCAAATTTATCAAATCGGTGAACCAGTAAGATATGAATATACAAAAGAAGCATGGTCATTAGACTATTATCAAACCGTTTTTGCAACAACGCCGGGTTCTGTTGAAATGCCTTCAGCTGGTAGAGCGTTTAGTTGGGAGCTTCTTTTTCGTCTTCAGAAAAAAGGTGTGAAAATAGCCTATCTTCAACTTCATACTGGTTTAAGTTATTTGTTAGATGATCGATGGCATTTAGGTCCTCTTGATAATTTTGAAAAGTACGTAATCAATGAGGCGACTGTAGAAGCTATTAAAAAGACAAAAAAAAATAATGGTAGAGTTATTGCAGTTGGTACGACGGTTGTCCGGGCTCTAGAATCTGCTGTTGATAAATATGGGGAAATCACAGAAAAGGATGGTTGGACCAATTTGTATATTGCCGCTGATACAAAGCTTCAAGTAGCTGATGGACTAATTACAGGTTTCCATGAACCAGAAGCCAGTCATTTGGATTTGTTAACTGCATTTGTCAATCCTAAGCATTTATATCATGCTTATCAAGAGGCACTGAGCCATAAATATTTATGGCATGAATTTGGAGATATGAATCTTATTATTTAATTATAAAAGAAGGTGGTCGTTTTGAAGGTTCATCACTTTGGAATAGAAGTTTCAAATTTGGAAGAATCCATCTCTTTTTATATAAATATACTTAATTTAGAAGTGGGCAGTAAATTCCAATTCATGGATGAAGAGATTGTTTTTCTTTCAGGAAATGGTTTATTGATCGAATTAATCAAACGAAACCTTCCGACGATGAAGCTAACTTCTACTCATTTGGCATTAGAAATCGAGAATTTAGAAGAAATGATTAGTCATTTTAAAAGCAAAGGTTTGGTTCCAGTTGAGGGTCCTTATCAATTATCTAATGGTGGAAAACTGTGTTTTATGAAGGCATTGATGGAGAGATATTGGAATTCTTAGAAACAAAGTATGATTAAGTCATTGATTTGTTAATCTTTAACTATTTTTCTCCCCTTTCATATAGATGACATCTAGAAATAGTCATTGTATAATATATAGGTTGGAGGGGTGGAAATATGTTAAAGTCAAAAACACGGTGGGTCGTGCGAGATACAGATCAAAATGCTGTGGAACAACTCGTAAATCATTTAAACATAACTCCACTCGTAGCTACTCTATTAGTGAATCGTGGAATTGAAAAAATTGAAGATGCTAAATCCTTTTTATATGGTGAAAGTGAATCCTTTCATGACCCATATCTGCTTTATGGGATGGAAGAGGCAGTTAATAGAATACGCTTAGCTATAAAAAATAAAGAACAAATATTAATTTATGGAGATTATGATGCAGATGGTGTAAGTAGTACATCTGTCATGATGACCGTATTAAATGATTTAGATGCCAATGTGGATTTTTACATACCCAATCGTTTTACCGAAGGTTATGGTCCAAATGAAGAGGCATTTCGCTATGCAGCATCTATTGGAATTGATTTAATTATTACAGTTGATACCGGTATAGCAGCTGTACATGAAGCGGATATTGCCAAAGAGCTAGGAATGGATTTAATTATAACCGATCATCATGAACCGGGTCCTATTCTACCTCAGGCATTGTCAATTGTGCACCCGAAACACCCGGAAAGCCATTACCCGTTTAAAGAATTAGCAGGTGTAGGGGTTGCATTTAAAGTAGCTCATGCATTATATGGAAAAATTCCAGAACATTTACTAGATATTGTATCGATTGGAACTATTGCCGATTTAGTTCCATTACGTGGAGAAAATCGCCTTATTGTAAAAAATGGCCTTAAAAGATTAGTTAAAACTGAGAATAAAGGACTCCAAGCATTGTTCGAGCTAACAAATACTAAACAATCAGATATTAATGAAGAGACAGTGGGGTTTGTTATTGGTCCAAGGTTAAATGCAGCTGGCAGGCTGGACAGTGCAGACCCTGCTGTAGAACTGTTACTTACTAACGATAAAATAGCAGCCGAAAATATTGCCCAAGAAATTGATGCAATGAATAAAGAACGCCAATCTATCGTCAATGAGATAACTAAAGAAGCCATTGCTATGGTGGAAGATAACATGGAATTAAAAGAAAGCCATGTACTTGTAATAGGTAAAGAGGGATGGAATGCAGGTGTAATTGGTATTGTTGCATCGAGGCTAGTAGAAAAATTTTATCGTCCTACTATTGTTTTGAGTTTCGATCCTTCAACAAATTTGGCTAAAGGATCTGCTCGTAGTATTGTTGGTTTTGATTTATTTAAAAGCTTATCAGCATGCAGGGATATTCTCCCTCATTTTGGCGGTCATCCAATGGCTGCTGGTATGACCTTGAAAATTGATGATGTTTCTCAACTAAGAAGTCGATTACATGAAATAGCTAAAGATGTATTAACAGAGGAAGATTTTGTTCCTATTACTGAAGTTGATGCGTGTATTCCCATTGAGGATATCCATCTTGAAGCAATTGAACAATTAAATTTACTAGAACCTTATGGGATGTCTAATCCGAAGCCAAAAGTGTTAGTACAAGACTTATCTATTTCACAAATACGTCAAATAGGTGCTGACAATAAGCATTTGAAGGTAATATTTGAAAAGTCAGGAGTTCATTTGGATGGAGTCGGTTTTGGGTTAGGTGAATACTCCATGCAAATTTCCCCGCTTGCATCTGTTTCTGCTATTGGTGAACTTGCAGTAAATGAATGGAATAATATTAGAAAACCACAAATCTTTATCAAAGATATGATGATTGAAGAATGGCAACTTTTTGATGTAAGAGGACATAAACCTCTAAAAAAGTGGATTCAGCAAGTACCTATGGATAATAGTATATTTATTGTATTTCATGAAGATAACATTAAAGAACTTCAAAAATCAGAATTTAATGGTACAATCGTCCACTTGGAGGATATTTCACAAGCACAGTCTTTAAACATTAATGGTGGGAATATTATACTATTAGATCTTCCTCCTTCAAAAGAGATACTAGAATCATTGATAAACAACAAACAACCATCGAGGGTCTACACTTATTTTTATCATAAAGAAGAACATTTCTTTAGTACTTTACCAACTAGAGAACATTTTAAATGGTTTTATGCGTTTTTAAGAAAACGGGGGACATTTGATTTAAATCGCTTTGGGAATGATTTAGCAAGTCACCGTGGTTGGACAAGAGAAACGGTTGACTTTATGTCACAGGTGTTTTTTGAACTAGAATTTGTTACAATAAAGAATGGGTTAATTACAATTCATCCAGTTAAATCGAAAAGAGATTTATTGGAATCATCCACATATCAAGAAAAATTAGCAAAAATGACATTAGAAAATGAATTATTATTTTCATCCTATCAAGAATTAAAAAAATGGTTTGATGAAAGAATGATTGGTTTGCAAGATGTTGAGGAGGAAACAAAGCAATGGACTTAAAACAATTTGTTACAATTGTTCCAGATTGGCCCAAAGAAGGAATTGTATTTAAAGATATAACGACTTTAATGGATAATGGACAAGCATATAAATATGCGACAGATCAGATAGTAGAATACGCAAAAAAAAGAGAAATTGATTTAGTTGTAGGACCGGAAGCAAGAGGATTTATTATCGGATGTCCGGTTGCCTATGCACTTGAAGTAGGATTTGCTCCAGTAAGAAAACCAGGAAAACTACCTCGTGAAACGATAAAGGTAGAATATGGCCTTGAATATGGTAAAGACGCATTAACTATTCATAAGGATGCAATTAAACCTGGTCAAAGAGTATTAATTACAGATGACCTTCTCGCAACTGGTGGTACGATTGAAGCTACAATTAAATTAGTTGAAGAGCTTGGAGGAATTGTAGCTGGAATCGCTTTTTTAATTGAACTATCCTATCTTGAGGGAAGAAAAAAGCTGGATGGTTATGATATTTTAACGTTAATGAATTACTAATTTTCTTTACAATGCTATATTAGCTAAGTAGTAAAAAGCACTCGATTTGGGTGCTTTTTATCTTAGAATAAGGCTCTATTTCTAAAACATTGTTGCTATTTATATAAAGTGTTAACAAATAACTATCATCTGAAGACTACTACACCCTTCATTTTAATGAGAAAACTTTCATGATCTTTCGCTCTCAACCCAGAATGAAAATGGGTTCTCTGTCCCATAATGTAGATACCACAAACAGTGAGTATATGACGTAGCTCTTATTGGTGGTCTTACCCTGTTGAGAAAACTGTTGGAATGAATTTGGTGCACAACCCATTGTTAGCTCTCTCAATTTCGAGAGATGACTACGAACAGAAAAATGTTTAATTTCAAATTCATTCCACTGTTTGTGGAATATTTTCAGAAGGTGGAGTGAAATGGAAACATTGCACAAACGATGTGCAGGCCTAGATGTTCATTCGGAAACAATAGTTGCCTGTGTCATTCTTGGAGAATCAGAAACTGACTTGATTAAGGAGACCGAAACATTTCCTACTTTGACGAAGGATCTGTTTCATCTTCTTAAATGGCTTGAGGAGAAGGAAGTAACCCACATCGCAATGGAAAGTACAGGCGTCTACTGGAAACCTGTATACAATATCTTGGAGGATTTCTTTGATATTACTTTGGCAAATGCTCAAAGGATTAAAAATGTCCCTGGAAGGAAAACAGATGTTTCGGATGCTGAATGGATTGCTAAATTATTAAGACATGGCTTAATAGAGAAAAGTTTTGTCCCTCCCGAAGACTTTCGAAATTTGAGAGATTTGACTCGCCTCAGAAAAAAATGGATTGGACACATGACATCCGAAAAAAACCGAATCCAAAAGGTACTAGAGTCCTCAAACATCAAATTAAGCACAGTTATTTCAGATATATTTGGAGTATCAGGACGAAAACTATTGGAACAACTGATGAATGAAGGTTATATCGATCAAGAAGATGTCGAACAAAAGATACATGGAAGAATGGCCCATAAAAAGCAATTGATTACCGACTCACTATTTGGAACATTAAATGATCACCAGCTATTTCTTATTAAGCAATCTTGGATGCACATTGTTAATTTAGAAGAATTAATATCAGATATCGAGAAAAGAATCGACGTCATTTTATCCAACTATCAGGAGGAAGTACAGCTTCTGGTTACAATGCCGGGAATTAAGAAAGACACGGCAGCTGTTATCATTGCGGAAATAGGAGTAGATATGGGACAATTTCCAACCTCCAAACATCTTGCATCATGGGCAGGATTGTCGCCCGGAAATCACGAAAGTGCTGGAAGGAAAAAAAACACTAAAACGGTTAAAGGAAATCCTCATATTAAATCTGCATTGTGTGAGGCTGCGTGGGCTGTTTCAAGAAGTCGGAATCAAAGATTAGGAATCAAATATTGGTCACTAGCTGCAAGAAGGGGAAAGAAAAAAGCACTCGTTGCCATCGGACATCGAATGCTAACTATTGTCTATCATATGCTTCAGAATAAGGAACCCTACCATGAGTCAACTTAAATTAGCATTATAGACAAACAACAGAAAAGTTAAACGAGAAACCGAAAAATTCGGTAGCTCTGCTTTCCTATTGCCCAAATTAAATTATTTATAGCTTGCACAATTTTAATCAAGTTTAAACTTAATAAATTATTCTTAAAGGCGGAGTTTTATTTTCACAGAAAAGAGCTATAAACTTTATAAATATCGCTTTAATCTTTAATTGGGTGTAAAAGCCGTTAATCAGGCTTTTATATAGCACCAAACTATACAAAAATTACCTAGAATAATGAAACTTGTAGAAAAAACTGCATTATTCACTTTACTTTATACGTTTTTTTTTCGATAATAGTAATTATAATCATTTTAAACTTAGTATTGTTATTTTTATTAAATAGTTGTCCAAATATAGCGTCCTGACCCTAGTCGAAAACTAGTAATAAAGAAAATCAAAAAACGGATTTTCTTGGAAAGTTATTAAGCCAACTTTCCTTTTATAGAAAATCAAAAAACGGATTTTCTTGGAAAGTTATAAAGCCAACTTTCCTTTTATAGAAAATCAAAAAACGGATTTTCTTGGAAAGTTATAAAGCCAACTTTCCTTTTATGGAAAATCAAAAAACGAATTTTCTTACGTCTTTAGGGCTGGCCTGGCCAAGGCGCTTATGCTTTTCTATCTTACATTAAAAATTAAAGGTGATTTTATATATGGCGAAGGATCAAATAATGTCCGCCGAACAAGTAATTGATCGTACAACTAAATATTTGAACGAAGAACATGTTGCCTTAGTACGTAAGGCATATGAATTCGCTGCTGACGCTCATAAAGAGCAGTATCGTAAGTCGGGTGAACCGTATATTATTCATCCTGTTCAGGTAGCAGGAATCTTAGCTGATTTGGAAATGGATCCGTCTACTGTAGCAGCAGGATTTTTACATGATGTAGTTGAAGACACAGCAGTAACATTAGAAGAGCTTTGCGAAGCATTTAATGAAGAAGTAGCAATGCTTGTCGACGGAGTAACAAAGCTTGGAAAGATTAAGTATAAATCGCATGAAGAACAACAAGCAGAAAATCATCGAAAAATGTTTGTTGCAATGGCGCAGGATATTCGTGTTATTCTCATAAAGCTTGCAGATAGGCTCCATAATATGAGAACACTGAAACATTTACCTGTTGAAAAACAGCGTAGGATTGCCAATGAAACGATAGAAATATTTGCTCCTCTTGCACATCGACTTGGAATTTCCAAAATAAAATGGGAGCTTGAAGATACCGCACTTCGTTATTTAAATCCCCAACAATATTATCGAATTGTCAACTTAATGAAAAAGAAGCGGGCAGAACGTGAGCAATATTTAGATGATGTCATCGAAGAAGTTAATGAAAGACTTGAAGATGTTTCCATTAAGGCTGAAATTTCTGGTCGTCCTAAGCATATTTATTCTATTTATCGTAAAATGGTTTTACAACATAAACAGTTTAATGAAATTTATGATTTGTTGGCTGTTCGCATTATCGTGAATAGTATAAAAGACTGTTATGCTGTATTAGGAATCATTCATACATGTTGGAAACCAATGCCAGGTAGGTTTAAGGACTATATTGCTATGCCTAAGCCAAATATGTATCAGTCTCTTCATACAACGGTCATTGGCCCGAAGGGTGATCCTCTTGAAGTTCAAATTCGAACGATTGAAATGCATCGGATATCAGAATATGGGGTTGCTGCTCACTGGGCATATAAAGAGGGCAAAGTCGTTAATAATCAAACCTCTTTTGAAAAGAAATTATCTTGGTTTAGAGAAATTCTTGAATTTCAAAATGAATCTGAAAATGCAGAAGAATTTATGGAATCATTAAAAATTGATTTATTTTCAGATATGGTTTTTGTCTTTACCCCTAAGGGTGATGTAATTGAATTAGCGTCTGGGTCTGTTCCAATTGATTTTGCTTACCGTGTCCATTCTGAGATTGGGAATAAAACCATTGGAGCAAAGGTAAATGGGAAAATGGTGACACTTGATTATAAATTAAAAACCGGTGATATAGTAGAAATATTAACTTCTAAGCATTCATATGGTCCTAGTCAAGATTGGGTAAAAATGGCTCAAACAACTCAAGCGAAAAATAAAATTCGCCAATTTTTTAAGCGCCAGCGTAAAGAAGAAAATATCGTTAAGGGTAAAGAATTAGTAGAAAAGGAAATAAAGAATTTAAATTTTGATTTAAAAGAGATATTAACAGCTGAAAATATAAAACGTGTATCAGAGAAGTTTAATTTTTCAAATGAAGACGATATGTATGCAGCAGTTGGATATAATGGTATTACTGCACTTCAAATTGCTAATCGACTGACAGAGAAATTAAGAAGAAAACGTGATCAAGAAGAGGCAGTTAATGAAATTGTAGCAGACATGAAGGCTCCAGCTAAACCGAAAAAACGGGATACTGGGGTAACGGTAAAAGGGATTGATAATTTACTCATTCGTTTATCTAGATGTTGCAATCCTGTCCCTGGAGATGAAATTGTTGGCTTCATTACTAAAGGAAGAGGTGTTTCTGTACACCGAACAGATTGTCCAAATGTTACTTCTGAGGAACTGCAAAACCGTTTAATCGAGGTTGAATGGGAATCTGATACAACCGTTAGTAAGGAATACAATGTTGAAATCGAAATTTCTGGTTATGATCGACGTGGCTTGTTAAATGAAGTTCTTCAAACGGTAAATGAGACGAAAACAAATATAACAGCTGTAAGTGGACGTTCTGATAGAAATAAAATGGCAACAATCATAATGTCTATCTCTATACAAAATATCAGCCATCTTCATAAAGTAGTTGAACGAATTAAGCAAATACCTGATATATATTCCGTTCGTCGGATTATGAGTTAGGTAGAAGTCGAATGACGAATGACTAATTGTTTTATTCAATAAATAGGGTGTTTTGATCGGTAGTTAGATGTAAAGGAGTCATATAGTATGAAGGTTGTATTGCAAAGAAGTAAGCAAGCCAGTGTTAAAGTGGATAGGGAAGTAGTAGGGGAAATATCCAATGGGTTTGTATTGCTAGTTGGAATTACACATGAAGATACAGAAAGAGATGCAAAATATTTAGCAGATAAAATCGTCCATTTAAGAGTTTTCGAAGATGAAAATGAAAAGATGAATTATTCTTTATTAGATGTAGGCGGTCAAATTTTATCTGTTTCCCAGTTCACATTATATGGTGATTGTCGTAAAGGAAGGCGTCCTAATTTTATGGAAGCTGCCAAGCCTGACAAAGCAGAAGAAATCTATCAACTTTTTAATCAAATGTTGAGAGATCATGGAATCTATGTAGCCACAGGGGAATTTGGAGCTATGATGGATGTTTCCTTAATCAATGATGGTCCTGTTACACTAATAATTGAAAGTTAATAAAAGGGGTGTCTAGTAAGAGGTCTGACTCTTTATTAGACATCCCTTTTACATTATTAGATACGATTAGCGATTAATTAAAATAATTGACTAGACCATTATATATTCCATCAGTCATTAATTCTTGGTACTTTTTACTGTTAATAGACGCTTCTTGAACAGGATTACTTAGATATCCTAATTCTAAAAGGACAGCAGGTTGTGTGTTTTCTCGAATGACATGAAAGTCACCAAAACGAACACCACGATTGTTCATTTCTAATATATTTGAAATTCCATTATTAATATTTTCTGCTAGTATCTTTTGATAGGAGTGATAGTAATAACTTGTATGGCCAACGACACTTTGATCATCAATACTGTCATAATGTAGACTAATAAAAGCATCTGCACGATGGATAGAAGACAGATTAACCCTTGCTGGTAGCGGCACAAAAGCATCTTTTTCTCTAGTTAAATAAACGATGGCACCGTCTTCTTTTAATTTATTTTTTAAAATTTCCGCAGTCTGTAAAGTAATATCTTTTTCAAATGTTCCACTAAATCCAATTGTACCTGAATCTCGTCCTCCATGACCTGGGTCAATAACAATGATTTTTCCCTTTAATCCTTTTTCTTTCTTTTTGTCATTGTCTTGAACTGTTTCCATTGTCGTTAATACGACCCAAGAGGCGACATATGCAAAGTTCCCGTTAGAAAGCTGAATTTTGTACCAATTATTCTTCGTTTCGACAACCGTATAGGAGTCTCCACTACTTCCTTTTCCAACAATTGGTGATGAGGTGCTCGGCTGACTTCGTAGGTTCGTTCCATTATGTATGATTGTTACGTTCAATTGTTGCGGAGTGTTCATTTCATTTTTACTATCAAACATAATATATTGGCGACTAACCCAACCTTTTTGTCCTCTATTACCAATTGAGATTTGGATCCAATCCTTTGACTCGTTCAAAATTTGAATGGCTTCACCTGCGTTTAATTTTCCAATAATGTTTCCTGAGAGATTGGGTGTAGAACGAATATTCAATCCATCAACCGTAACTATACCCTTGCTTTCCAAATGCTTCTGTTGCTCATCTACCGAAACAAGATAATCTGCAACCCAACCTTTTTTCCCGTTTTCAAGTTGAATTTCATACCAATCTTGTTTTTCCTGCAGTAATCCATATGTTTCTCCTATTTTCCCTTTATGGATGATTGGATAAGAAAGTCCAGGTCCTTCTCGAATATTGAGAATTTCTACTTCAACCTTCACAGTTGCCTCGGCTTGTACATAATAGAAGGGTTGGATTGACCCTATAGTTATGAAGACTAATAAAGTAAACAATATAAAACTTCTTTTAATCAAGCGATGAAACACCCCTTCTAGAAATCAAGTGATGAAATATGTAAAGTGTCTAATATTCAGTTCTTGAAATATTTTAAAAATCCTTTTTTTATGAAAGAAAAAAAGGTGATTGGGAAAAGATAAAAATAAGACAAGAATTGATAATTTTAATGATGTTTTGAGGCGATTCATTTTTCTTCGACGATTGAGCGGTAAAACAATTCCAAGTATAGAAAATGAATAAGTATAAGGAATTAAAGGTAACCACGATTAATTTTGCTATCGAATCATGGAAAATACTTTCGTGTTTTTTGACAGAAAAAATTAGTAATAAAGGAGTAAAAGTGATGCGATCAAATGAAAAGAGCCAGTTAGTTACAAATGGGGGAAATCAAATATTTGGCACCAATTTACATTCGTTTATTGAAAGAGAAAATCAAGCAACTTCATTAGAGCTTGCATCGGAATTTGGGTTATCATTAGGCGACGTGAAATTATTAAAAAAGAAATTAGGGAGAAATTAATTTTGCCTTGACAATACTATTACTGCCCCGTATTATTATATAAATAAAATAAAAATATTCGCATATAACCAATGATAAAGAATAGTAGTTAAGAAACACATGAAAAGAGAGGAAATGTCCAAGGCTGAAAGCATTTCTACATGCTGACTTAATGAATGAACACTTTGTAGGTTTTGCCCTGAAAGAGGTTTTTCTAGTAGGGGTAAACGTCTAGCAGGCGTTAACTGTGTTAAGTGGAAGCATTTGCTTCAATTAGGGTGGCACCACGGGAATAAAACTCTCGTCCCTTGTTTTTTAAACAAGGGACTGAGGGTTTTTTTATTTATATGAATCAATTTTATATTTTTACTGCTGAGTAAAGTCTCAGTCCTTGGACATGAAGGAGGTTTAATAATGGCTATACAAATTCCACGAGGAACCCAGGATATTTTACCTGGAGAGGTAGAAAAGTGGCAGTTTATTGAGGCTGCTGCAAGGGATCTATGCAAAAAATATCAATATAAAGAAATAAGAACCCCGATATTTGAACATACAGAGCTATTTCAAAAGGGAGTAGGCGATACGACTGATATCGTTCAAAAGGAAATGTACTCGTTTGATGATCGTGGAGGAAGAAGTTTAACCCTACGTCCTGAAGGTACGGCATCAGTGGTCCGTTCCTATACCGAAAATAAAATGTTTGGAAATCCTAGTCAGCCTGTAAAGCTATTTTATAATGGTCCAATGTTTCGCTATGAAAGACCACAGGCTGGACGATTTCGCCAATTTGTTCAATTTGGAGTAGAGGCATTAGGTAGCCAGGATCCTGCGATAGATGCAGAGGTAATTTCTTTGGCAATGGAATTATATAGTCGTCTTGGATTAAAACATTTGAAATTAGTCATTAACAGTTTAGGTGATAAAGACAGCAGAATTGCTCATAGGAATGCACTTATCAATCATTTTAAACCAAGCATTGGGGAGTTTTGTGCAGACTGCCAAAATCGACTAGAAAAGAACCCTCTAAGAATACTCGATTGTAAAAAGGATAGAGACCATGAATTAATGAAATCAGCTCCATCAATTCTTGATTATTTAAACTCTGAATCGAAAGAATACTTTGATCAAGTATTAGTGTATTTACAGGAATTAGGGATTGAGTACGAGGTTGACCCTACCCTTGTAAGGGGACTAGATTACTATAACCATACAGCATTTGAGATTATGAGTAATGCTGAGGGGTTTGGAGCTATAACAACACTATGTGGTGGTGGTCGATATAATGGACTAGTCCAGGAAATGGGTGGACCTGAAACACCAGGAATTGGATTCGCTTTAAGCATTGAGCGATTACTAGCAGCTTTAACCGTGGAGGGAGTCACACTCCCGTTTGAAGATGAAATTGATTGTTATATAGTTGCGCTAGGAAATGAAGCAAAACATAAAGCAATGATCATGCTACAACAGTTAAGAAAAGAAGGATTTTCAGCGGAAAAAGATTACCTCGACCGTAAAATGAAAGCACAATTTAAAGCAGCAGACCGTATGAAATCCAAGTATGTAGCTATTTTAGGTGAGGATGAACTAGAAAAAGGAATCACTAATTTGAAAAATATGGAAACGGGTGAACAGGTCGAGATTTCACTTGTTGATTTTATTAATGAATTTAAAAGGATCTGTAAGTAGGGGGCTAAGAAAGATGTTTGGACGTACTTATTATTGTGGAGAAGTTACAGAACAGCATATTGGTGAAACAGTTATATTAAAAGGATGGGTACAAAAGAGAAGGGATTTAGGAGGATTAATTTTTATCGATCTTCGTGACCGTTCAGGAATTGTACAAATAGTTTTCAACCCTGATTTTTCTTCAGAAGCTTTAGCAATTGCAAATAAAATTCGTTCAGAATATGTATTAGATGTTAAAGGAACGGTAGTTGCAAGGGATGAATCTACAGTCAATGAAAAATTAAAGACTGGAAAAATTGAAATCAAAGTAGAAGAAGTGACAATTATTAATGAAGCGAAAACCCCACCATTTATGATTGAGGATCAGACAGATGTGGCAGAAGATCTTCGCTTGAAATATCGTTACCTTGATTTACGTAGACCGGTTATGTTCGAAACTTTTAAAATGCGTCATGATGTTACGAAATCATTTCGTCGTTTCCTTGATGACGAAGGGTTTTTAGATGTTGAAACACCAATTTTAACGAAGAGTACTCCAGAAGGAGCACGTGATTATTTAGTTCCTAGTCGTGTACATCCTGGGGAATTTTATGCACTACCTCAATCTCCACAAATATTTAAACAATTATTAATGGTTTCTGGATTTGATAAATACTATCAAATTGCTCGTTGTTTCCGTGATGAAGATTTACGTGCTGACCGTCAGCCAGAGTTCACACAAATTGATATTGAAACAAGCTTCTATAGTCAAGAAGATATCATGGATATGACGGAAAGAATGATGTCTCGCTTAATGAAGGAAGTAAAAGGTATGGATCTTCCTACTCCATTACCAAGACTGACATATGATGAAGCAATGAGCAGATTCGGATCCGATAAACCAGATACGAGATTTGCAATGGAACTCATAAACGTTTCTGAACTTGTAAAGGATTCTGGATTTAAAGTTTTTGCAGCTGCAGTAGCTAATGGGGGGCAGGTAAAAGCCATTAATGTGAAGGGTGCAGCTAGTCAATATTCTCGAAAGGATATTGATCATTTAACAGAGTATGTTTCTCGCTATGGTGCGAAAGGATTAGCTTGGTTAAAAGTGGAAGAAGAAGGTTTGAAAGGACCAATCTCTAAATTCTTCTCTCCTGAAGAACAAGAGCAAATGAGTACTATTTTAGAAGCTGTTACAGGAGATTTATTATTATTTGTGGCAGATAAGAAATCTGTTGTCGCTGATGCATTAGGTGCACTTCGTTTAAAATTAGGAAAAGACCTTGGGTTAATTGATGAATCTAAATTTAATTTTCTCTGGGTAACAGATTGGCCATTATTCGAGTATGACGAAGAAGAAGGTCGATATTATGCAGCTCATCATCCGTTTACAATGCCAGCACGTGAAGATATAGAAAAATTAGAAACAGATCCGGTGAATGTTAAAGCACAGGCATATGATTTGGTTTTAAATGGTTATGAATTAGGTGGTGGCTCATTACGTATTTTCGAAAGAGACATCCAAGAAAAAATGTTCAAATGCCTTGGTTTCACTGAGGAGCAAGCTAGAGAACAATTTGGATTTCTTCTTGAAGCTTTCGATTACGGCACGCCACCACATGGAGGAATTGCTTTAGGTTTAGATCGAATTGTTATGTTATTAGCTGGACGTACCAATTTACGTGATACTATTGCATTTCCTAAAACGGCAAGTGCAAGCTGTTTATTAACTGAAGCACCAGGAACGGTAAGTGAACAGCAGTTACAAGATTTACATTTAGCATTAAATGTTAAAGAATAATTATGCAATGAATGATTGTCAAAATTCGTAACATTTTTCTGACTATAGTATGATTGAAAAATGAATTTTACTATGGTAAGATTTTAATCAATAAGATAAGTCCTGATGTGTACGTTCCATGTACCTATTCGTTTTGACCGAACATATTAACAATGGGAGTTTGGAGTTTTCATGTGGCATACATGCCTTATTGATAAGGACGTATAAAGCTGGAACAGAACACCCACCTGCTTTTAGAGCGGGTTCAAAACATTAGGATTTTACGACGGCATGATTGGGGCTTATCTCTCATATTAACCATTCAACCCTCTACAGATAGAGGGTTTTGTTATTGTTTAGCTTTGAGGCTTTTAGTTTCTAGTAGATTGATTTTATCTTAGGATTTGTTTATTCTTAATCAAGGAAATAAAAAAGCAAGGGGATATCTATCCCATTTTGCGATTAAGACAAAGTAGAATTTTGGAGATGATATTGTGCTTCATCAGTTTTCGAGAAATGAATTAGCAATTGGAGTAGAAGGAATTGAAAAAATTAAAAATAGTACTGTAGCGGTACTTGGTGTTGGCGGTGTAGGGTCATTTGCTGCTGAGGCCTTAGCAAGATCAGGTGTTGGTAAATTAGTGTTAGTGGATAAAGATGATGTAGATATAACGAATATCAATCGTCAGTTGCCTGCTTTATTATCAACAGTCGGCCAATCTAAAGCGGATTTAATGAAAGAAAGAATTAAAGATATAAATCCTGAATGTGAAGTAATTGCTCTGAAAATGTTTTATACTGAAGAAACCTATGAGGAATTTTTTAGTCATCAATTAGACTATGTTGTTGATGCTTCAGATACTATTGCTTATAAGATTCATTTAATAAAAGAATGTTTAAATAGAAATATAAATATTATTTCAAGTATGGGTGCTGCAAATAAAATGGATCCAACCAGATTACAAATTGCGGACATCTTTAAAACACATACCGATCCTATTGCAAAAGTTATCCGTACAAGACTTAGAAAAGACGGAATTCGTAAAGGCATTCCTGTAGTCTTCTCCGATGAAAGTCCAATTGTTATTCGTGAAGATATTAGAAAGGTTGTTGGTAATGACGATGCAGAAATAAGAAAAGCTAAAATGCCTCCGTCCTCAAATGCCTTTGTTCCATCAACCGCAGGATTATTTATGGCAAGTTATGTCATTCGGGATATTGTCAAGGATATTCCAATAAAAAGAGTAAAAGATCGATAAAAGTCGTCCTTTAGGGCGACTTTTTTTATTTGGAATAAAAAAACATTAGCTAGAAAAAATAGTAAATTTATATTGACATGTATGTATGTGTTAGTGTACTATTTTTGTAGTACACTAATACAGTGTGATGTGGAGGTACATAATGAATTCGTTAGTTGGTTTGGTAAAGAAAGATTTATTGATTTCACGATTTTTATTTATCGTCTGGTTTGCAATCAATATTTTATTTATGATTGGCTCATTTTTTTGTCTAAATACATGCATGAACCTATGGTGCCAATAGGTATATTCATCATGCTATTGGTGCTCAATACTATGTTAATTCCTGTTTTAGTATCTGCTTCTTTGAGAGTGGAAGGGAAAACTCAGTTATGGTTATATAATCCACAAAGCAGTACAAAATTGCTGCTATCAAAAATTATCACAGCCGTCAGCTATCAAGTAATCTCATTGATACTATTATTCGTTTATGGCTATATTGTTTTTAAATTTTCTATTTCTTCTACTATTAAATTGGATTCTATACTAATAAATGAATCATTTTCTGTTTCTATTTTTCTTATGGCTTTTGGTTTATATCTAACATTCTGGATTATGTTTTATTGGGCGATCTATCATTCATTAGGTAAATTTCCGAGGATTAGAAGGGTTCGTTGGTTAGTAATTGTAGTAATTTTTATTGTGTTATCAATTATGGAGGATCTAATCTTAAAAATCGACGCTTTTTCCAATCTATTAGATAAATGGCATTTTTCTATTGGCTTAAACCCTTCTTTTCAGTATAAAAACGAAACGTGGGATTTCACATTTGCAAATACAGATGTACCACTAATTCCTATTTTGATTTATATCTTCATTTCGCTCATCTTATTCGTTATCACCAGCTGGCTATTGGATAAGAAGGTTGAGGTGTAGACAGTATGACAGAAGAATTTCTTGCAACGAAGCCGATCTATTTGCAAATTGTTGAACGGATATGTCAGAAAATTATACGTGAAGAATTAAAATCAGGAGAAAAATTACCATCCGTTCGTGAAATGGCTATTCAATCTGGAGTGAATCCAAATACGATTCAACGAACATATGGGGAGTTGGAAAGAATGGATATTGTGGAAACAAGAAGAGGACAAGGTACATTTGTTACTGAAAATATAGATGTGCTTAAGCAACTAAAAGATCAAATGAAAACGGAAATTGTCGAGACCTATGTTAAAAGTATGCAGGAACTTGGTTTTACTAAAGGAGAGATGTTAGAAGGGCTTGAGCATTATTTAGGGTGGGATAAAGATGACAATTGAACTGAAGAATGTTACTAAAAAATATGGAAAAGAATTTTCTTTGAAAAATACGAGTATGACATTTGAAAAAGGAAAAATTTATGGTCTACTTGGTCCAAATGGAAGTGGTAAATCGACTACATTAAAAATGATTGGCGGTTTAGTCTATCCTAACAGTGGAGAAATTTTGGTTAATGGAAAAAAGGTAACTAGAAAAATATCGCAAACTGTCGCCTATTTAACTGAATCAGATATGTTTTATGATCCATTCACAGTTAAAGATATGATTCAATTTTATCAGTCCCAATTCAGCGATTTTAATATGGATAAAGCATTACTTCTTTTAACAGAATTAAAATTAGATCGTTCAAAAAAAATCAAACAGTTATCGAAAGGTAATCGTGGAAGATTAAAACTCGTCTTAGCTCTTGCAAGAAAAACATCTGTACTGTTACTAGATGAACCATTTTCTGGATTAGATCCGATGGTTAGAGATTCAATCGTAAAAAGTTTATTATCCTATATCGATTTTGGAGAACAAACTGTTATCATGGCAACACATGAAATTAATGAAATTGAACCATTATTAGATGAAGTTGTTGCTATTTATAATGGGAAGATTCTCGGTCATAAAAATGTGGAAGATTTAAGAGAAAAAGAAGGTTTGTCTGTCTTAAAATGGTTTAAACAAGAAATGGAGTATATTGACACGAAAGGGAGAGAGGAAAAATGAAACCAGTTGTTGAACTGAAAAATGTCACGAAAGTGATTAAAGGAAAAAAAATTATAGATAATTTAACTTTTAATATACAGGAGGGTGAAGTATTCGGATTTTTGGGTCCAAACGGTGCCGGTAAAACGACTACTATCCGAATGATAGTTGGTTTAATGAAAATTTCTTCTGGTGATATATTGGTTTGTGGAAAAAATGTAAAAAGCGAATATGAAGATGCATTGAGAAATGTTGGCGGGATTGTTGAAAATCCAGAAATGTATAAATTTCTTACGGGATATCAGAACTTAATGCAATATGCAAGGATGATTAAAGGGATTACAAAGGAAAAAATAAATGAGGTCATTGAATTGGTCGGTCTGAAAGATCGTATACACGAGAAGGTTAAAACGTATTCCCTAGGAATGAGACAACGTCTAGGCTTAGCACAAAGTTTATTGCATGAACCTAAAGTAATGATTTTAGACGAACCAACTAATGGGTTAGATCCCGCAGGAATCCGTGAAATTCGTGACCATTTAAGGAAACTAACTAAGCAAAAAGGAATGGCTGTTATTGTATCTAGCCATCTTTTATCTGAAATGGAAATGATGTGTGACCGAATTGCGATTATACAAAAAGGAAAATTAATTGATGTACAAAAGGTTCATGATTTTGTTTATGAGGATGCAAAACAAAAGTACTTTATCGAAGTAGAGTTAACTGATAATGCCAAGGAATCTTTGAAAACTATACAAGAATATTCAATTAAACAAGTAGAGACTGGAATTGAAGTGGAAATTGAAAAAAATCAAGTCCCTGAATTCATTCAGACTTTAATTCAGGCAGGAATTCGGATTTATGAAGTAAAGCCGATGTCAAAATCATTAGAAGATCGCTTTTTAGAGATCACGTCAAAGGAGGAGAAAGTACATGCTTAAACTGGTTTATAATGAATGGATTAAAATATTTAAACGTGTAGGCACATATGTAATGATCGCATTAGTTCTAATTGGTGTAATTGGAAATGGTGCTCTGACCAAATACTATGAATCTAAAGTACAGCAGCCATCAAACAAGGAATGGAGAGCAAGTATTACCCAACAAATTAAAGCTGACGAACAAAATATAAAGGATCTCCCAAAATCAGAAGTTAAAATGAAAAAACTTTATGAACAGAAGATTGAAATCAATCAATATCGTTTAGATCATAATATTCCGCCTTCAGATCAATCAAATGGTTATACTTTTATAAGTGATAATACCATGCTCATTTCATTTGTTGGTTTATTTACCATCATTATTGCCGCGGGAATTGTTGCTAGTGAATTTGGTTGGGGGACGATAAAATTATTATTAATTCGTCCGATTAATAGATGGAAAATATTATTATCAAAATATATTACCGTCCTATTATTTGGAATTCTATTACTTGCCATCCTATTTGCTTCTTCTGGAATCTTAGGGTTTATCTTATTTGGAACCGAAGGAGATCATATTCACCTTGCATATGCAAATGGCCATGTCGTCGAGCAAAATATGATCCTGTATTTGATGAAAACATATTTACTTTCTTCTTTAGATGTAATCATGCTAACAACGATGGCCTTCATGATTTCAGCTGTATTTAGAAATAGCTCATTAGCCATTGGAATATCAATTTTCTTATTACTAATGGGGGGGAATGTTACTGCCCTTATTGCAATGAAATATGAATGGGCTAAGTATATCCTGTTTGCTAATACAAATTTAATGCAATATTTTGATGGGACACCATTAGTATCAGGAATGACTCTTGGGTTTTCGATCATTATGTTACTTATATATTTTGTTATTTTTATGCTACTCGCTTTTGGTATTTTTACAAAGAGGGATGTCGCAGCGTAAGGGGAAAAAGGGATGGAGGTTCCATCCCTTTTTTTGTTTTAGAGTTTTTCGGTTTTCAATAAAAAACTTTTAAAGATATAATGATGGATAGATATATCATCATTGGAGGTTTTTGATCGTGTATGGTGAACCACTTGCGTTTAGAATGCGTCCGACGACGATTGATGAAGTTGTTGGCCAAAAAGAAATTATCGGAAAACATACAAGCTTATATAAAATGATAAAAAATGGATTTGTTCCTTCTATGCTATTATATGGTGAACCAGGAATTGGAAAGACGTCCATTGCTTATGCGATAGCGGGGACAACGGAAATTCCATTTGTTGCACTTAATGCAACTACTGCAGGTAAGAAAGATGTAGAGGCAGTCGTAGATGAGACAAGATTAACCGGAAAATTAATATTATTTCTCGATGAGATTCATCGTTTTAATAAGGCACAGCAGGATTATTTATTACCACATGTGGAAAATGGAACAATTATCTTGATCGGAGCAACAACAGAAAACCCTTTTCATGATGTAAATCCTGCGATTCGTAGTAGATGTGGACAGATTAAACAATTATCAAGACTAACAGAGGATGATATTCAAGAGCTTCTTAATCGTGCGATCCATGATAAACAAAAGGGACTAGGAGAGCTTGCCATCCAAATTACAAATGAACAAATACAAAAAATTGCAAGAGGATCTGGGGGAGATGCAAGAAAATCATTAACTTTGTTAGAATCTATTGTTTATTCATCAAATAAGGAGAATGATACGTATATTATTCAAGATGAAATCATTGACGATTTAATAGGGAAAATTGGGGTTTATGGTGATAAAAAAGGTTCCAATTTTTATAATTTGTTGTCAAGTCTTCAAAAAAGTATACGTGGAAGTGATGTAGATGCAGCCCTTTACTATCTTGCACATTTATTAGAATCAGGTGATCTGGTTGCAGTGAATCGGAGACTATTAGTTATAGCTTTTGAAGATATTGGTTTAGCAAACCCATCAGTTGGTACAAATGTATTATCCGCTATTACAGCTAGCGAGCGATTAGGCCTTCCAGAAGCAAGAATACCTCTATCTGTTGCAGTAGTGGAAATGTGTCTTTCATCAAAATCCAACTCTGCCTATAAAGCACTGGATAAAGCCATTTCAGATATTCGAGCAGGAAAAGTTGGTGAGATACCAAAACATTTACGTGATGGACATTATGCTGGGGCAAAAGTTCTTGGTCATGTTGGCTATAAATATCCCCATGATTATCCCATCGGCACTTTTGGTGGATGGGTAAAGCAGGAATATCTTCCAAGTAGTCTTGAAGGTACGAAATATTATGAACCGATTGAAGCAGGAGAAGAAAAGAGGTTAGCAGCTATTTACCGAAAACTAGAAGAATTTAAGAAATAATCCCTATAAGCTTACTGAATATATTTATGTATTTAATTATGCTATAATGGCAAAAGCTTATTATTTTATTTTGAGAAAATAAGGACAAACGTACTGTTTCTATTTATCATGAATGGAAAGTATTTAATTCTAAAAAGAAATCTCATTGAGTTTTAGTTTTATGTAAATAGATCAATTGGTTTAGTAATAAATGTTGTTAATGACATGTTATTTCGTTCTAGCATTGCATGCAGAACACTTTTTTTAGAAGGAAGCTAGTGAGCATTATGCATCTAAGTCTGACAATTGGCTCATGGTCTATCATTGTCGGATTTTTTGTTTAAGGATGTGTATGTGTAAAGTTCGTTAATAAGAAATATTGAAATAAATCGAGGTGCAGTTATGAAGATTTCAACAAAGGGCCGTTATGGTTTGACGATTATGATTGAATTAGGAAAAAGATTTGGCGAAGGTCCAACCTCTTTAAAAACCATCGCCCAAATGCATGATTTGTCAGAGCATTATCTGGAGCAATTAATTGCTCCGTTAAGAAATGCCGGGCTAGTTAAAAGTATTCGTGGGGCATATGGTGGCTACATTTTAGCTGATGATCCATCTAAAATAACGGCTGGTGATATTATTAGAGTGTTAGAGGGGCCTATCAGTCCGGTTGAAGGAATTGAGGATGAAGAACCGGTTAAGAGATCCCTTTGGATAAAAATCCGTGATGCTGTTAAGGATGTTTTAGATAATACAACTATTCAAGATCTAGTCAATTATAAAGACGAAGGCGAAACTGATTCATATATGTTCTACATTTAAATAAGGCTGTTTTATTGTATAGTTTAATGCTTTTAAAAGGTTTTACTGCCGCTTTTACTCTAATAAAGCTGTATATAGCTCTTTTCTCAGAAGAATGATGGGAGAAGATGGACATTAACCTATTTTTTTACAAGAAAAAGCGTATTTTAATAACAAATAATAGTTGAGAAAAAAGCCTAAAAAAAGATTGTTTAATTAGAGGTGGAAATAAAATGGAAAAAATTTACCTTGATCATGCGGCGACTTCACCCGTACATCCGAAAGTGATTGATAAAATGATCAATGTATTAAATCAGTCCTTCGGTAATCCTTCTAGTATTCATTCATATGGACGGAAAGCAAGGGCGTTATTAGATGAATCAAGAACTTTGATAGCACAAAGTATTCATGCACAATTTAATGAAATTGTTTTTACGAGTGGTGGTACAGAAGCCGATAATTATGCAATCATCGGTGTAGCGGAAGCAATGAAGGAAAAAGGTAAACATATTATTACGACAAAAATTGAACATCATGCTGTTTTGCATACTTGTGAATATTTAGAGAAGCAAGGTTTTGAAATAACCTATCTTGAAGTGAATGAAAAAGGACAAGTTGCAGTTGAAGAGGTAAAAGCAGCACTTCGAGATGATACAATTCTTGTGACGATTATGTATGGAAACAATGAAGTAGGAACCATACAGCCAATAAAAGAGATCGGAGAGCTTTTAAAAGACCATCAAGCTTATTTTCATACCGATGCGGTACAAGCTTATGGTGTATTAAAGATTAATGTAGAAGATCTAAATGTTGACTTACTTTCAGTATCTGCGCATAAAATTAACGGTCCAAAAGGCATCGGTTTTCTATATATTAAAACTGGTACTAAATTAGTATCAAGATTACATGGTGGAGAACAAGAATTAAAAAGACGTGCCGGCACTGAAAATATCACTTCCATTGTCGGTTTTGCGGAGGCAGTAAAAATTGCACAAGAAATGATGGATGAGAAGCAAAAATTATTTCTTCAATTTAAGCAAAAGTTCGTAGAAATTTTAGAAAAACAACAAATTGAGTACCAGATAAATGGGTTTATAGAAACAAATTCATTGCCACATTTGCTAAATATCAGTTTCCCTGGAACAGATGTAGAAGCAATGTTAGTAAATTTAGATTTAGCAGGGATTGCGGCTTCTAGTGGTTCAGCATGTACTGCAGGTTCAATTGAGCCTTCACATGTATTAGTAGCCATGTTCGGAAAAGACTCCGAGCGTTTAAGAAATTCCATTCGTTTTAGTTTTGGACTAGGTAATACACTAGATGAAATAGAAAAAGCGGCAAATGAAGTGGGAGCAATCGTGCGAAGAGTAAGTAGAAAGTAGGGAGGATACATGAAAAAGGAACCAAAAGATACAAGAGTAGTCGTAGGAATGTCAGGAGGAGTCGATTCTTCTGTTGCTGCGCTTTTACTAAAAGAACAAGGATATGATGTAATAGGAATATTTATGAAAAACTGGGATGATACGGATGAATTTGGTGTTTGTACTGCTACAGAAGATTATAATGATGTAATCCGTGTTTGTAATCAAATTGGAATCCCATATTACGCAGTAAATTTTGAAAAACAATACTGGGAAAAAGTTTTTACTTATTTCCTAGATGAATATAAAGCTGGGCGAACACCTAATCCTGATGTAATGTGCAATAAAGAAATTAAATTTAAAGCCTTTTTAGAGCATGCAATGAATCTGGGAGCAGACTATTTAGCAACAGGTCATTATGCAAGGGTTGCTTTCCAAGATGGAGAGTATAAAATGCTCCGTGGCTTGGATGAAAATAAGGATCAAACGTATTTTTTAAATCAATTGACAAACGAACAACTTGAAAAGGTGTTATTCCCGATTGGCGACATGGATAAAAAACGCGTTAGAGAAATTGCTTTAGAAGCAAATCTTGCAACAGCAAAGAAAAAAGACAGTACTGGAATTTGCTTTATTGGGGAAAGAAATTTCAAAGAATTTTTAAGTAATTATTTACCTGCTCAAAAAGGTAAAATGACCACCCTATCCGGAAAACCTATGGGTGAGCATGATGGCTTAATGTACTATACTATTGGACAAAGGCATGGTTTAGGCATTGGTGGTTCTGGTGAACCTTGGTTTGTAGTAGGAAAAGATTTGAAAGAAAATATTCTATTTGTTGAACAAGGCTTTGATCATGATTCCTTATATTCAAACTCCATAACTGCAGTAAATGTGAGTTGGGTATCTAAAAATATGAACGAAAAAGAGTTTACATGTACAGCAAAATTCCGATATCGTCAACCAGATAATAAAGTTACAGTGAAGGTATTAGCTAATAACGAAGTAGAGGTTGTCTTTGATGAACCTATTCGAGCAGTTACACCTGGACAAGCAGTTGTGTTTTACAATGGTGAAGAATGCTTAGGTGGAGGAACAATCGATAAAGTATTTAAAGAAGGTAAACAATTAATGTATGTTGGTTAATAGTGTAGGGAGTACCTCATCCATACTTTCGGATGAGGTATTTCTTTGTGAAAAAAAAGAAGAGATTTTTAATCCTAGTTTCAAGATTAATTCGTTTGGCTTTACCCTCTAATTCCTATCTCTTTCATGAGGTTATTTCATCATTGGGGTTTGACTAAGGAGCTTACTCTTACTTATAGCTCTTTTCTCAAACAGTTGTTGCTATTTTAAGTAAAGTACTAACGAATAGATCACTACATCTTTAATTTTTACTGAGAAAACCAATCTCTATAAGAACCGCTGGAATCCTTTAGGTGTAAAGGCCGGCGTTGGGCTTTCTTTTACAAGAGCAACAAACCATACGAAAACAGCCTTTCTTATGAAAAAAGCTAAATGACTATGATATAATTTCAACTAGTATAAAACTGATTCGGGGTGTAATGATTTTGGATAAAAATAAAAAAGGAATTGAATGTTTACAACAAGGAAAATTTGAGGAAGCAATCAAATATTTTAATGAAGCAATTGAAGAAAATCCCAATGATCCTGTGGCATATATCAATTTTGGAAATGTATTAATTGCTGTAAATGAAAGAGAAAAAGCAATTAGATTTTTTGAAAAAGCAATTCAATTGGATGATCATGCTTCAGCTGCTTACTATTGTTTAGGAAATGTATTGTATGAATTAGAAAATTATGAAGAGGCAGTTAAACAATTTGAAAAAGCTGAAAAGAATGGTCTACATAATAACGATATTTATTTCATGCTTGGTATGTGTTTTGTACAGTTAGGAAGTCCTAAATTGGCGATTCCATACCTACAGAGAAGTGTTGAATTGAATGATGAGGATATTGATGCAAGATTTCAATATGCACTAGCCTTGGCACAATCAGAAGTGTATGAAATGGCTGTTAAACATTTTGAAATGATTATTAATAAAGATCCTAATCATGCCGATGCTTACTATAATTTAGGTGTAGCCTATTTAGGTTATTACGAAAGTCCAGAAAAGGCAGAAACCTTTTTTAATAAAGCATTAGAAATTCAATCAGACCATGTACTAGCAGGATATGGTTTGAAAATGATTGAAAAAATGAGGGAAGCGAACAAATAATATCCCGCTAAAAAAAGGGGGGCTCATGTTGGAACAGCAAAACTCACTTGATTTATTTGCAAACGATGAAAAATATATAAGGGGACGTCATCTCGTTACCATTTTTCATAATGAACAAAATCTATACTCTGTCATAAGGATAAGGGTGGACGAAACGAATCTTGAATATAACGAAAAAGAAGCTGTAATTACAGGTCATTTTCCTAAAATACATGAGCAGGAAACGTATATTTTTTATGGAGATATGCAAGAGCATCCAAAGTTTGGTCCTCAATTTCAAGCTAAACATTTTAAAAAAGAAATACCGCAAACGAAACAAGGTATTATTACTTATTTATCAAGTGAAATATTTAGTGGGATAGGTAAAAAAACAGCGGAACGGATTGTTGAGGAGCTCGGTGAAAATGCGATCAGTAAAATCCTTGATCAGCCAACCATACTAGATAGTATCCCAAAACTACCATCTGAAAAGGCTAAGAGCTTATATGATAAATTAATTGAACATCAAGGTCTGGAACGTGTGATGATTGGTCTAAACCAATTTGGTTTTGGGCCACAAATATCAATGAAAATTTATCAAGTTTATAAAGAACAGTCATTAGAAATAATCCAAAAAAATCCCTTTCAGTTAGTTGAAGATATTGAAGGAATTGGTTTTGGCCGAGCGGATGAAATTGGTAAACAATTAGGGCTGGTAGGCAATCATCCTGATCGGATTAAAGCAGCATGTATGTATACATTGGAGCAGGAATGTCTTCAAAATGGTCATGTATACATGGATTCAGAGGATTTACTTCCTAAAGTTAAGAAATTATTGGAAGAGTCTCAACCTATTACAATCGAATATACTGATATTTCGGCTGAAATTATTAAGCTAGCTGAAGAGGGAAAATTAATTGGAGAAACCCAAAAATTATACATCCCATCCCTCTATTTTTCAGAAAAAGGCATTGTAACAAATGTACAACGTATACTTCAACAAGAGGAGTATCAAGATCAATTTCCAGAATCCGAATTTTTACTGGCATTAGGGGAACTTGAGGAAAGGATTGGAGTACAATATGCACCATCTCAAAAAGAAGCAATCCAAAAAGCATTGATGTCTCCAATGATGATATTAACTGGGGGTCCTGGAACTGGAAAAACAACTGTCATAAAGGGGATTGTTGAACTTTATGCAGAACTAAATGGGTGCTCTCTCGATCCTAAAAAGTATAATAAGGAAAACCCCTTTCCGATCGTATTGACTGCACCTACTGGAAGAGCTGCAAAAAGAATGGCGGAATCAACAGGTTTGCCGGCTATGACGATTCATCGTTTATTAGGGATGACGGGACAAGAGGATTTAGATACAGATGACGAGAAAAAGGTTGATGGTAAGCTTGTTATTGTAGATGAAATGTCTATGGTTGATACTTGGCTAGCACATCAATTGCTTAAGGCTTTACCTGATCATATACAGGTTATATTTGTAGGAGATGAAGACCAGCTTCCTTCTGTTGGACCAGGACAAGTATTAAAAGATTTATTAAGGTCTAAGGTTATCCCTACTGTACAATTGACAGATATCTATCGCCAAGAAAATGGCTCATCCATCATTGAACTCGCTCATGAAATCAAGAATGGTCATATCCCAGAGGATGTGACAAAGCAACAAAAAGATCGATCATTTATACGTTGTACCTCAGGACAAATCCCTGAAGTGATCGAGAAAGTCGTATCAAGTGCAAAAAGAAAAGGTTATACCCAAAAAGATGTACAAGTTCTCGCGCCAATGTATCGAGGACCTGCAGGGATCGATCGGTTAAATGTTTTGTTACAAGAAATTTTTAATCCGAATGATACAGGAAATCGGAAGGAAATTAGTTTTGGTGAGAGTAAATATCGAATTGGAGACAAAGTTTTACAACTTGTCAATCAACCGGAGAAACATGTCTTTAATGGTGATATAGGTGAAATCATATCGATTTTCTATGCAAAGGAAAATACGGAAAAACAAGACCTGATCCTTGTATCGTTTGATGGAATTGAGGTCACTTATTCCCGACAGGATTTTAATCAATTTACCCATGCATACTGTTGCTCAATTCACAAATCACAAGGAAGTGAATTTCCGATCGTTATCCTTCCTGTTGTAAAAAGTTATTATCGAATGCTTAGAAGAAAGTTGTTGTATACGGCAATAACGAGAAGTAAGCAATCCTTAATTATTTGTGGTGAAGAAGAAGCATTTCGGATTGGAATTGAAAGAGAAGATGATCAACAAAGGAAGACAAGTCTATATGATAAATTATGTATCCTAGAGAAAATAAACCCTCAAGAAGAAAATAAAGGTGAAATATTTATTTTTAACGAGGAAAATATGTTCAAAGTTGATCCAATGATTGGAATGGAAAATATTACACCGTATGATTTTTTAAGTTAATTAAGGAATTATTCTATGAACGAATAATGTGTTTGCGGTATAATATATTTTGGTATACGAACGGTATTCAGAAGATATACAGATAATTATTACCTTATTATTTGAAAGTGAGTGTTCGAAATGGGTCGTAAGTGGAACAATATTAAAGAAAAAAAAGCATCGAAAGATAAAAATACTAGTCGAATTTATGCAAAATTTGGTCGTGAGATTTATGTTGCTGCGAAACAAGGAGAACCTGATCCTGAATCAAATCAAGCATTAAAGTTCGTTTTAGAACGTGCGAAAACATATAATGTACCAAAGCATATTATTGATCGTGCAATTGAGAAAGCCAAAGGCGGATCAGATGAAAACTATGATGAGCTTAGATATGAAGGTTTTGGACCAAACGGATCAATGCTAATTGTAGATGCCTTAACCAATAATGTGAATCGTACAGCAGCTGATGTTCGTGCAGCATTTGGAAAAAATGGTGGAAATATGGGTGTGACAGGCTCTGTTGCTTATATGTTCGATCATACAGCAGTTATTGGGGTAGAGGGAAAAACTGCCGATGAAGTATTAGAGCTATTGATGGAAGCAGATGTGGATGCTCGTGATATTCTTGAAGAAGAGGATTCCGTTATTGTTTATGCTGAGCCAGATCAATTCCATGCTGTTCAAGAGGCATTTAAAAATGCAGGGATTACTGAATTTACAGTAGCAGAGCTTACTATGCTTGCTCAAAATGAAATTTCACTTCCTGAGGATGGACAAGTGCAATTTGAAAAACTGATTGATGCATTAGAAGATTTGGAAGATGTTCAGCAAGTTTACCACAATGTGGATCTTGGTGAATAATCATTCAAACAAAGGGGGGCAATTCTGCCCCTCTTTTTTTATGCCGTTTTGCGGAATATAAAGGCTACAGCAATTCTTATAAAGTTTGTCACTCTTGTCCTTAGTGAAATGAATGGGTTCTGCAGGTTTTAACCGCTATTTATTCGTACACACTTACCTAAATTGCAACAATTTTTATTTGAGAAGGAACCTTTGTTAATATAAGCTAAAGTAAGTTTAATTAATATTGGTAAACGTTACACCTTATGTTTTTGAAAATAAAACAGACAATATAAATGTTCGAAAAAGGTGGGATGCTTTTTGAGAACATTGAGTCTTTTAAAAGGAATGCCTGTTTATCTTTTCAATGGGGAATTGTTTGGCGAGGTATGCGATATAGGGATATCGGCAGAGGGAAAAGTCACGTGTCTTTTATGTAAAAAGGATCGTTTTTTTGGAAAAAATTGTAGAATAGCGATAAGTCATGTTCAAAGCTTTGGTCAACATGGAATTGTTCTTCATCAGGATACACAGATTGAAAAATACAAGGATCGAGATAATGAGTATACTCTATACCATTCGAATCCCATTATGAAAAAATTAGCTCTTTCCACGAGTGGGGATCAGTTAGGATTGCTCGAGGACGTATATTTTTCCGAAGAATTGGGAAAAATTATCGGATACGAACTAACTGATGGCTTCTTTACAGATATGTTGGAAGGGAAAAAAGTAATTCAAGTAAATGGTCCTCCAAAGATAGGGAAGGATGCCATCATCGTGTCAGTAAAACAATTGCGAGGTGGCTTATCCTATGATGAAATGTCCAAATTGCCAAAGTAAAGATCTTGGTAAAATCGGTATTAATCAATATTATTGCTGGAATTGCTTTATAGAGCTTTCCATTTCACAAGAAACGATCTATACCCATCAAGTAGAGGAAGATGGTACCTTAAGCTCGTTAGACGATTTATTTGATGAGGAATCTCGTCGTTTAAGTTAAAATTTGGAAGGGGTGCATTGTTTTGAATAAAACAGTCGTCTCCTTGCTAGGTTTTGGAGCAGGGATAGCAGCAACTGCAATCTCACAAAGACAAGGATATTTCGATAATAAACAAATGAGAAAAATGACGAAACGTTTAAGAAAAGCATTTAAATAAAATGAACCAGGGCTGTCTATTTTATAGGCAGTCCTTTTGTTTTGAGGATAAAATATTCCATTTCACGAATAATAGTATCGGGAGGGATAAACATTGCGAAAACCTCGCTGGTATTTGTTATTTTACTTAGCATATATTTTATTAGTTTTAATCATTTTATACGTCTTCTTACTACTCAAACCATTATGGATGCCGCTTGGAAAGGTTCTTTTATCTGCATTATTACCAATTTTTATTGCTGCTTTTTTTACTTATCTTCTACATCCTCTTGTTGAAAAATTACATAGGACAGGTCTACATAGAGGGATTGCAATCATTATAATTTATGTGATTTTCTTTGGGGGAATAGGCTATAGTATTTATTTAGGCATTCCGATTTTAATTGAGCAAATTAAGGATTTATCCGACCATATTCCTGAATTTGCTAATCATTATCGTAATTGGGTAGAAAATTTACATGATTCTACTTCACGCTGGCCGGATGGAATGAAAGAACAAATAGAAGGAAGAATTGACAAATTTGAAATTTGGCTAAGCGGTTTTTTATCTAATGCGATCAATTCATTAATGAAGCTTATTAATTTTATTTTTGTTTTAGCGATTATCCCTTTTCTTTCTTTCTATTTATTAAAAGATATTGATAGTGTAAAAAGAACGACATGGTATTTCACACCGAAAAAATGGCGTAAAGCTGGTACAAAATTTTTAAAAGATGTTGATGAATCGATAGGTGGTTATATACGAGGTCAGCTTCTAGTCTGTTTACTAGTTGGAATAATTTCCACCATTGCATTCTGGATAATGGGAATCAAATATCCAATCTTATTAGGTATAATTGTTGGAATTACAGATATTATTCCTTATTTTGGACCGATTATAGGAGCTGTTCCTGCGGGCATTATAGCTGCAACAATTTCTGTAAAATATTTAGTATATGTATTAATTATTATTGCGGTTCTTCAGTTTATTGAAGGCAATATATTATCACCGCTAATAGTTGGAAAATCATTACATATGCATCCGTTATTCATTATACTAGCATTAACTATGGGTGGAGAAATAGGTGGAGTCATTGGATTAATACTGGCAGTACCTGTTTTAGCAATTTTTAAGGTAGCAATTATTCATGTGAGGAACTATTTTATTGCTAATATTCATTCACAAGATTGACAAAGGGTGCTTTCATTTTTTATAATTCGAATATGTAAATGTTTATCATTTATTTTTGTGCCGATTGGTTGTTAAAAATAAGTGGAAACAATCCAAATATAACTGAAAATGTTGAAGGATCAAGTATGTTATAGTCCATCTTAAATGTGTATGAATAAGCACAGAAAGAGAGGAATTTCCCTGGCTGAAAGAAATTCTAAGATGAAGGATAACAGAAGGCTAATCTGGAGTGCAGAAAAAAACTGCCGTTTTGCCGCGTTATAGGCACCCAAGAGAAAGGCATTGATTTGTCTTTAATCAGGGTGGTACCGCGAATAAGTCTTTCGTCCCTGTCCAGGGATGGAGGCTTTTTTTATTTCTCAATTTTAAATGGAGGTAATATGTATGAAAAGATTAACTGGTGCACAAATTCGCCAAATGTTTTTAGATTTTTTCCAAGAAAAAGGTCATAAGGTTGAACCAAGTGCTTCCCTTGTCCCTCATGATGATCCGTCCTTGCTTTGGATTAATAGTGGGGTAGCTACACTGAAAAAATACTTTGATGGCCGTGTAATTCCTGAAAATCCTAGAATTACTAATGCTCAAAAAGCAATTCGAACAAATGATATTGAAAATGTTGGGAAAACAGCCCGACATCATACTTTTTTTGAAATGCTTGGAAACTTTTCGATTGGTGACTATTTTAAAGAGGAAGCTATTGAATGGGCATGGGAATTTTTAACTAGTCCAAAATGGATAGGTTTTAATCCAGATAAACTATCTGTAACCATCCACCCTGAGGATGATGAAGCTCACGAATTATGGAATAAAAAAATTGGAATTCCAGAAGAACGTATTATTCGCTTAGAAGAGAATTTTTGGGATATCGGTGAAGGACCAAGTGGACCTAATACTGAAATTTTTTATGATCGTGGACCTGAATTTGGGGATGATAAAAACGATCCAGAATTATTTCCGGGAGGGGAAAATGAAAGATATTTAGAGGTCTGGAACCTTGTATTTTCACAATTTAACCATAACCCAGACGGCACTTATACCCCTCTACCGAAGAAAAATATCGATACAGGTATGGGATTAGAGCGTATGGCTTCTGTCATTCAAGAAGTCCCAACAAACTTTGATACTGATTTATTTATGCCAATTATTCAAGCAACAGAAAAAATTTCTGGTGAGAAATATCGAGAAAATGTCGAAAAAGATGTTGCCTTTAAGGTAATAGCTGATCATATTCGTACAGTATCTTTTGCAGTTAGTGATGGTGCCCTTCCGTCGAATGAAGGTCGTGGATATGTTTTACGCAGACTTTTACGTAGAGCAGTAAGATATGCTAAAACCATCCAAATTAATGAACCATTTATGTATAAGTTAGTTCCAGTTGTAGCGGAAATCATGGTAGATTTTTATCCTCAGGTAAAAGAAAATATAGAGTTTATTCAAAAAGTAGTGAAGAATGAGGAAGAACGTTTCCATGAAACATTACATGAAGGTCTGGCTATTCTTTCTTCAGTAATAAAAAAAGCTAAGGAAGAAGGATCCGATATAATTTCTGGTGAAAATGTATTCCGATTATATGATACCTATGGTTTTCCTGTAGAATTAACAGAAGAATATGCTGAAGAAGAAGGATTAAAGGTTGATCACGAAGGTTTTGAAAAAGAAATGGAAAACCAACGCGAGCGTGCTAGAAATGCAAGACAGGATGTAGGTTCAATGCAGGTTCAGGGTGGAGTTCTTGGTGACATTAAGGTTGATAGCACGTTTGTCGGGTATGAAACACTATCAATACAGACAAAAGTTTCTGTTCTTTTAAAAGATGGCGAAATCGTTGATTATGCTTTAGCAGGCGACGAAATTCAATTTATTCTTGATGAAACGCCATTTTATGCAGAAAGTGGTGGACAAATTGCTGATGAGGGAACTCTTACTGCAAACGGGTTAAAGGTACTAGTAAAAGATGTTCAAAAAGCACCAAATGGACAGCATTTACAACGTGCAATCATAGAAGAAGGCGAAATAAAAACGAATCAAGAAGTTTTTGCTTCCGTAAACGGACAAAAGAGAAATCAAACAATAAAGAACCATTCGGCAACCCATCTTTTACATCAAGCTTTAAAAGATGTACTCGGGTCACATGTCAATCAAGCAGGTTCTTTAGTAGAACCTAATCGTCTTCGCTTTGACTTTTCTCATTTTGGCCAAATTACACCTGGGGAACTAGTGAAAATTGAAGAAATTGTAAATGAAAAGATATGGGCAAGTATTCCAGTGATCATTCAAAGTAAACCGATTGCTGAAGCAAAAGAGATGGGAGCAATGGCACTATTTGGTGAAAAATATGGGGATATTGTTCGTGTAGTCTCAATGGGTGATTATAGCATTGAACTTTGTGGAGGATGTCATGTAGCAAATACCTCTGCAATTGGTGTGTTTAAAATTGTTACGGAAAGTGGAATTGGTGCAGGAACACGACGTATAGAAGCTGTAACTGGTGGAGCAGCCTATCATTTGATGAATGAGCAAATCCATCGCTTAAATGAAGCTGCAGAAAAATTAAAAGCAAATCCAAAAGATATTTTGACAAGAATTGATAACTTACTTAGTGATATGAAAGAAATACAAAGAGAAAACGAATCATTAGCCGCTAAGCTATCAAATATCGAAGCTGGGAGCATTATCGATCAGGCCGAAGAAATAGATGGTATTAAAGTTTTAGCTAGTAAGGTTCAAGGTGTAGATATGAATAATCTAAGAAATATGGCAGATGAGTTGAAACAAAAGCTAGAAACAGGTATTGTTGTTCTTGGATCTGTACAAGATGATAAGGTAAATATTATCGCAGGTGTTACAAAAGATCTAATCGATAAGGGATACCATGCTGGTAAATTAGTGAAAGAGGTAGCTACACGCTGCGGTGGTGGCGGTGGTGGTCGTCCAGATATGGCTCAAGCAGGTGGTAAAGATCCAGAGAAATTAGATTCTGCACTTGAATTTGTGAAAGAGTGGGTAAAATCCATTTGATTCAAATAAAAAGTGGTGTACAATGAAGATAAGATATAGTGCCTTGAAGGAGATGTCTTAAGGGGTTAGTACCAATAATTAGGAAAAATCGTTGGCTTTGGTGCTCCCCTAGTTAGTACCTCCTTCCTCCTAATGAACGAAAAAGTGAAAGTTTCTGGTCGAAAAAATTGGGTGAGCTTCTAAATAGGCATTAAACAAAAAATAGGCTTGTGTTTATTGGACAAGCTTTTTAAAGAGAGGTGCTGTAAAATGAGCTCTTTTGACAAAACCATGCGTTTTAATTTTTCGGAAGAACCTTTTGATCAGGATGTTAAAGAAGTACTATTACAGGTCTATCAAGCTTTACAAGAAAAGGGCTATAATCCGATTAACCAAATTGTAGGATATCTCCTTTCAGGTGATCCAGCATATATTCCTCGTCATAATGATGCGCGGAATATTATCCGTAAACTAGAAAGAGATGAAATGATCGAGGTATTGGTTAAGTCATATTTAAAACAGCATCGTGAGGGATTTTAATTGAGAATAATGGGTCTAGATGTTGGATCCAAGACAGTCGGAGTGGCAGTAAGTGATGAGCTGGGCTGGACCGCACAGGGTATTGAAACCATTTCGATTGATGAGGAAAAAGGTAAATTTGGATACGATCGTGTTGCTGAAATCGCTGAACAATATCAAGTTGAAAAAATTGTTGTAGGATTTCCTAAAAATATGAATAATACGATTGGTCCCCGTGGCGAGGCATCAAAGGCATATGCTGAACATTTAAAAGAACAACTAGGCCTCCCAGTAGTAATGTGGGATGAACGCTTAACAACAATGGCAGCTGAGAGAGTTCTTTTAGAGGCAGATGTTAGCCGCAAAAAAAGAAAAAAAGTCATTGATAAAATGGCAGCTAGTATGATTCTTCAAGGATTTCTTGATAGTCAAAATTAATGAGGTGAAGAAAATGGAACATGGTGAAAAGCATATTACAGTAATTGATGAAGATGGAAACGAGCAATTGTATGAAGTGCTCTTTACATTTGAATCTGAAGAGTTTGGAAAGTCATACGTTCTTTATTTCCCAGTTGGAGCAGAAGAAGACGATAACGAAGAAATCGAAATTCATGCATCATCCTTTATTCAAAAAGAAGATGGTGAAGAAGGAGATCTTCAACCAATTGAAACTGAAGAAGAATGGGATATGATTGAAGAAATGTTAAATACATTTCTTGATGAACAAGAAGAAGAATAATTACATTATTAAATGTAAAAAAACCTTTTCCTTTTGGAAAAGGTTTTTTTATCTTAATCCTATTTAGTATAGTGCCTTTATCCGTTGTAATAAGAAAAAATGTTTCACAATAACAAAAAAGTTTTAAAACAAGTCCATAAAAAATAAGTCGAAACTTAGGAAAGTTATAGTATAATGTATGGGACATAATAGGTGAAAGTAAAGTTCACTATATGAATACCTTGTAAGGTCTGCTGCTTGAAAGGGTGATAGATAAATTGACTGAACAAAAGGGTAAAAAAGATAAAAAAGATGAAATATATAATAATCTGTTAAGGAAAAGTAATGAAGCAAGGACTATTAGGAAAATAGTTATGATTATTAGCCTAGTAGTTGTCTTAATTGTTGCAGGAATTGCATTAACAGGATATTTGTATATTCAATCTTCATTAAAGCCTGTAAGTCCGGGTTCAAAAGAAATGAAAAAAGTAGAAATTCCTATTGGATCTTCAGCCTCGTCTATTGGTCAAATTTTAGAGAAGCAAGGGATTATCAAGAGTGAGTTAATCTTTAAATATTACGTTAAGTTAAATAATGAGACAGGTTTCCAGGCGGGTACCTATGATTTATCCCCATCTATGACAATAGATCAAATTATTACGAACTTAAAAAAAGGGAAGGTTTTAAAACAAGCAAAGCTCAAGTTCACAATTCCTGAAGGTCTACAACTAGATGAAATTGCTAAGATAATCGCAAAGCACACTGATTATGACCAGGCTGAAATCTTAAAAAAACTGGATGATCCAAAGTATATTAAAAGCTTGATGGAAAAATATCCTCATTTATTGACAGATAAATTGTTAGAGAAGGATATTAAACATCCACTTGAAGGCTATTTATTTCCTGCTACCTACTCGTTTTATGAAGAAAAACCAACCCTTGATCAGTTGGTTAATAAAATGTTAGTTAAAACCAATTCGATTATCGCTAAATATGAGGATCAGATGAATAAAAAGAAATTAACGATCCATGAAACATTAACAATGGCTTCATTAATAGAAGAAGAGGCTACGGAAAAAGCGGATCGTCATAAAATCTCGAGTATTTTTTATAATCGTATAAAAGTAGGAATGCCTTTACAAACAGATCCAACAGTTCTTTATTCTTTAGGTAAACATAAGGAACGGGTGACTTATAAGGATACAGAGGTAGTTTCACCGTATAATACCTATCAGGTTAAAGGCTTACCACCAAGTCCGATTTCAAATGCAGGTGAAACATCAATAGAAGCTGCAATTAACCCGGAAAAAACGGATTATCTATATTTCTTAGCTGCAAAGAAAACGGGAAAAGTTTATTATTCTAAGTCATTAGAAGAACATAACAAATTGAAAGAAAAATATATAACAAATGTTGACAATGATTAGAACTAAAATAGCTTTTTAATAAATAATATGCTAAAATAATTATCGTGTTTTTATAATCTATCGAATCGATTAGGGCAGAAGTAGTAGAAAGCTGTTGTAAGAAGCTTTCTACTTTTCATGTCATCTCCTTTTCGTATAGGAGGCAAGTAAATGTGAAGGATTCTATTCATACTTATGTTGAATCTTTAATTAAAGAAAGAAGTCCCCTTTTTCAAGAAATGGAACATTATGCACAAGAAAACGGTGTGCCAATTATGGAGTTAGCTGGAATTGAAGTTTTGCTTCAATTAATATCGATGCAGAAGCCATGTAAAATTCTTGAAATTGGAACGGCAATTGGATATTCTGCGATGAGGATGGCAGATGTATTGACAGATGTTCAAATTGTGACGATTGAAAGAGATGAAGAGCGATATGAACAGGCCATTAAAAATATTAAACAGTCCCAATATGGGAACAAAATCAATGTACTAAAGGGAGATGCCCTTGAAATCATAGAGGAAGTAAAGAAATTTGGTCCATTTGATGCCATTTTTATTGATGCAGCTAAAGGTCAATATATGAAATTTTTTGAACTCTATACACCCTTTTTAACAAAAGATGGGTATGTGTATACAGATAATGTATTGTTTAAGGGACTAGTTGCTGAAGAGAATATTGAGAATAAACGGATACGCAATCTTGTAGGAAAAATAAAAAAATATAATGAATGGTTAGTTAACCACGAAGACTACTTGACGACCATTATACCTGTAGGAGATGGTTTGGCTGTAAGTCGGAAAACGAAATAAGAATATTTCAAGGCTAAATCGTTATATGAAATTATATCCAAGAAGCCTTTAATAAGTAATGGAAAGGGGACCATTTAGTCAATGAGAAGTAAGCCAGCAGTCATCGGGGTTACAGGTGGATCGGGATCGGGAAAAACAAGTGTCACTCAAGCGATATATGAACATTTTAAAGGGCATTCTATCCTCGTGCTTGAGCAAGACTATTATTATAAAGACCAAAGCCATCTACCTTTTGAAGAAAGATTAAAAACAAATTATGATCATCCATTAGCATTTGATAATGATTTATTAATTGAGCATCTTGAAAAGCTTTTAAATTATCAAGCGGTAGAAAAGCCTGTGTATGATTACACTTTACATACACGTTCCGATAAAAAAATTATAGTAGAACCAAAGGATGTTATAATTTTAGAAGGAATTTTAGTATTAGAAGATGAAAGATTGCGCAATTTAATGGATATAAAACTTTATGTCGATACAGATGCTGATTTAAGAATTATGCGCAGAATGCTACGAGATATTGAAGATCGTGGTCGTACCATGCATTCAGTCATTGAACAATATACTAATGTAGTAAGACCAATGCATAATCAATTTATCGAACCAACGAAGAGATATGCTGATGTAATTATTCCAGAAGGTGGACAAAATCATGTTGCAATTGATTTGGTTGTCACCAAAATTCAAACAATTCTTGAACAAAAATCATTTTTGTAATACGATAGTCTAGATAATAATTATATATTAATAAGCGCGCCCTATTTATAGGACGCGCTATGATGTATTTTACAACCTATACAAATAGAAAATTAGGAGTGAAGGGAATTGGCAGCAGAAAAAGTATTTCCTATGACACAAGCAGGAAAAGAAAAATTAGAGCAAGAACTTGAATATTTGAAAACGGTTAAACGTAAAGAAGTTGTTGAACGTATAAAAATTGCACGTAGTTTCGGAGATCTATCTGAAAACTCGGAGTATGATTCAGCGAAAGAAGAGCAAGCGTTTGTAGAGGGACGTGTAACAACTTTAGAAAATATGATTAGAAATGCAAAAATCATTGAAGATGATGGTTCAAGTTCAGATACAGTAACACTTGGAAAATCAGTTACTTTTGTTGAACTTCCTGATGGAGATGAAGAAACTTATACCATTGTCGGTAGTGCTGAAGCAGATCCGTTTGAAGGGAAAATTTCAAATGATTCACCTATCGCAAAAAGTCTACTTGGCAAAAAAATTGATGAAGAAGTTACTGTTCAAACACCTGGTGGTGAAATGAAGGTAAAAATCGTTTCTATAAAATAATAATCAAAGGACTGTCTAATCTTTTTAGACAGTCTTTTTTTGAATTCTTTTCTAAGCTATTCAATTAAAATTCAAAATAATATATAGGTTGAAAATGGTTAAATTCCTTCGTTTCGCTGAGAAAAAAGCTCCGAACTTCAAAATAACTGCTCAAGCTTCTTGTTTATACACCCCACCAGCAGTGCTTTAACAAAAGCAACAAACTATTAAAAACAGTTTCTTTTTTATTTACCCCAAAAGCGTTCTATATTTTTCTTGTCTTTTCAGAAAAATAATAATTAATTATTCAATTAATCGATTAGAAACTGTAATTCGGTCAAGAATGAGAGAAAGGAGTGTAGTGAATGACAAGACACTAGAGGTGGATACATGAGAAAAAAAAGATATATATTTTTTTCAGTAACTTTAATCATTATGTTTTTATTACTGATTGCACGACTTGTTCAGCTACAATTGATTGAAACTGAATCCTATTCTAAGCACCATATAAATCTAATAGAAGAAAGCGTGGCCCAACGAACACAAGAGATTATTATTGATGATGGTAGGGGACAATTCTTAGATAGAAAAAATCAACCATTAACATACTCAGAAAAGTCTGTTCTGATTTTATTTCCATTTTTAAAAACAATGCGATGGGATTCAGGGAAAATAGCAAGTATCCTAGAGGTTTCTGAGGATCAGCTATTGGATCAAATCGACAAAGCAAAGGAACCTTTTGTTTTTAGTGAGATTGATCCATTAATATTATCTGATGAGCAAGTAGAGCAAATTAACCATTTAAAAATACCTGGAGTATTTGCTGTACGTAAGAAGTTTATAGAAAAGAACCCTTTAGCTGCTCAATTTATAGGTATAACTGGTGAGCAAGCTGAAACTTTCCTAAAAAGGTATCCTGATAAGAAGGGTATGCAAAATCAAAAAATAGGCATTACAGGATTACAGAAGCAATTTGATGAATTTCTATTACCAGATGGCGCATCAAAGCTTGTATATCATGTAGATGCCATGGGGGGACCGCTCTTTGGTATTAATGTGAAATATACTGGTCCAAGTAATCCTTTCTTTCCAGTGAATATCCAAACAACTTTAAATAAAGATTTACAAGATAAATTAGAAAAACTAGTGGATCAATATAAAATTGAAAAAGGTGGCGTCCTATTACTAGATATTGAGAAAAATGAAATTTTAGCTGATGTTTCACGCCCAAAAATTAACCCCAAACATCCATATGAAAATAATGCCGTAGAAAATTTAATGTTGAAGCAACAGATTCCTGGTTCTATTTTTAAAACAGTAGTTGCAGCAGCATCCATTGAAATGGGTGTGGTGAAGGAAAATGAAACGTTTCCTTGTAGTGAGGATTTATATGGGAAGCCTGCCGAAAGGGCATTAGGAGAACTGAATTTTGATGAAAGCTTTTCTGCAAGTTGTAATCGGGCCTTTGGTGATTTGGCAAAAAGACTGAAGGAAAAAGATCCAAATCTGCTAGAGGAATATGCGAAAAAGTTAGGGCTAATTGGACAAATCAGTTGGCAGGGAGATGTATATCATTTTACTGACTTTAGACAGCTGAGAGAAGACGAGGGACAGGTATTTTCAAAGGGAGATAGTAAAGTAGATGATAATTTTGTCGCTCAAACAGGTATTGGACAACAGGAAGTGAGAGTAACACCATTAGCAGTAGCCAATATGATGGCTACGATTGCTAGAGGAGGAGAAAGACAAGCCGCAAAGGCTGTTTCTGCCATTAAATATCAAGATGGGACAACGATGATGGATTTCCCTAAACAAGGAAATAAGGATGATTCGATTTCAAAGGTTACTGCTATGAAATTACAAGGAATGTTAAGGCATGTTGTAACGAGTAATCAAGGGACTGGGAGATGGTTTCAGAATCTTCCATACGAAGTTGCCGGTAAATCAGGTACTGCAGAGACGGGGATCTATAATGAAAATAATCAGCAGTTACATAATAAATGGTTTGCAGGGTATTTTCCATTTAATCAGCCTAAATATGCATTAGTGGTTGTGAACTTAGGTGTTCCAGAAAATGAAGGAGGGATTAACCCACTATTTTCAGATATTATTCAATCGATTTATGAATATGATCAGTAAATATAGTCGAAAAGCATTAATTTATTTCCACAAACTTTTCCCTTTTTAAAAGACATGGTATGATAGTAAAGATGAAAAGGGGGATTTTGTTTATGGCAAATGATTTTGACGATCAAATTCGTTCCCGGTCAGCTCAAAGATCAAAAAGGCGAAAAACGAATATTATCCTAAATTCACTTATATTAGTTGTTGTTGTACTAATTATCATTGTTGGAAGTAAAATCTTTCTTGGTGGAAATGATGATGATAAGAAAGCAGCTATAGATAAAAATAAAGAGACAGAACAAGCCAAAGGTATTCATGACTCAAAAGATAATAAAAACAACAACAGTGAAAATAAAGACCGTGTGACTTCTGATAATGACACAAATGAAGATCAGGATGATAATGATGAGCTTTCATCTGAGGATGAAAAACAGGATCTTGATGGAGAGGACTTAAATAGTGAAGAAGTTATCTCTCAAGAAAGTGATGAACCAAATGTGAAAAAATCTTATACTAATCCTAATTGGAAAGGTATCGGAACAGAGCAAACCAATGGTCACCAATATTCCTCAGATCAAAATTCGATTGATTGGCAGGAAAAAACTAGAGCTTTATCTTACGCTACTGGAATACCTGAAGAAAGTTTAACTATTTGGTATTTAGGACGTGAGGGTGGATCTGATAATTTAGTGGCAGGTACAGTTTCCTCTAAAAATGATCCGTCAAAGACATATCGTGTCTATTTAAGCTGGGAAGATGGTCAAGGTTGGAAACCAATAAAAGTATTAGAATTAAACAAAAATGATAAAAGATAGGGTGTGCATTTGGTCACCCTATCTTTTTAATTTAAAATGTACAACTGCAGAATAAAATGGCTGCCCATTTTCAGTGAGCTGCATTTGATGAGAAACAGAATGGACATGTAGCATGATCGCCTTATTCTGTTCAATTTTTTCATTGATTTTCTTTTCAAGATTTTTTAAATCTACAGCTTCAAAAAATTCAACCTTATCCTCTATTAATTCAAACTGTAAGCTCATCAACATCCCTCCATATGTATTGTAGCATATTTTTTATAGGTTCTTTTCTCAAACATTGTTGCTATATAAGTAAAGTTTTAACTAATAATAATTGCTTGAAGACCGCTATATCTTTCATTTTCACAGAGAAAAGTATTGCAAACTCCTCATCTATAAAATCATGCTCAAGGTTTTCTTTGTAAAAATGATTTTTTTTCTATATTGATTTATAATATTTGTGAATGATAATTAAATGAAAGAGGTATGAATATGAAAGTAGCAATCATTGGTGCGATGGAAGAAGAAGTCGTCATTTTAAGAGAAAATATTAATAATTTAAAAATAGAAACCATAGCAGGATATGAGTTTTCTACGGGAGAAATGAATGGTGTAGAGGTGATATTACTCCGCTCTGGAATTGGAAAAGTAAATGCTGCTATGTCATCAACGATTCTTTTGCATCAATATAAACCAGATGTAGTAATTAATACCGGATCTGCAGGTGGATTTAATCCATCCTTAAAGGTTGGCGATATTGTTATTTCTACTGAGGTTCGTCATCATGATGTCGATGCAACAATATTTGGTTACGAATATGGACAAGTTCCTCAAATGCCTGCTGCATTTAATGCAGACGAAAAATTAATCTCAATTGCTAAGAAAGCTGCAGAATCTATTCAAGACGTTCAAGTAAGTAAAGGATTGATTGCAACAGGTGATTCTTTTATGAACGATCCAGAAAGGGTTGCATTTGTTCATGAAAAGTTTCCACAGCTTCAAGCAGCTGAAATGGAGGCTGCTGCCATTGCACAAGTTGCTTATCAATTTGGCATACCGTTCGTCATTATACGATCCTTATCAGATATTGCTGGGAAAGAATCGAATATTTCATTTGATCAATTTTTAGAAACGGCTGCTCTCCATTCTGCAAAGCTTGTAATGGAAATGGTGAAGCATTTTAATTAAAGGCTATATGTTTAATCAATATTGCTAGTAAGATAAAGATAAATAAACCAGAGGCTAAACTGGCAGCACCCTTTATTGGACTGAGAAAACTTTCATGATCTTTCGCTCTCAACCCAGAATGAAAATGGGTTCTCTGTCCCATAATGTAGATACCACAAACAGTGAGTATATGACGTAGCTCTTATTGGTGGTCTTACCCTGTTGAGAAAACTGTTGGAATGAATTTGGTGCACAACCCATTGTTAGCTCTCTCAATTTCGAGAGATGACTACGAACAGAAAAATGTTTAATTTCAAATTCATTCCACTGTTTGTGGAATATTTTCAGAAGGTGGAGTGAAATGGAAACATTGCACAAACGATGTGCAGGCCTAGATGTTCATTCGGAAACAATAGTTGCCTGTGTCATTCTTGGAGAATCAGAAACTGACTTGATTAAGGAGACCGAAACATTTCCTACTTTGACGAAGGATCTGTTTCATCTTCTTAAATGGCTTGAGGAGAAGGAAGTAACCCACATCGCAATGGAAAGTACAGGCGTCTACTGGAAACCTGTATACAATATCTTGGAGGATTTCTTTGATATTACTTTGGCAAATGCTCAAAGGATTAAAAATGTCCCTGGAAGGAAAACAGATGTTTCGGATGCTGAATGGATTGCTAAATTATTAAGACATGGCTTAATAGAGAAAAGTTTTGTCCCTCCCGAAGACTTTCGAAATTTGAGAGATTTGACTCGCCTCAGAAAAAAATGGATTGGACACATGACATCCGAAAAAAACCGAATCCAAAAGGTACTAGAGTCCTCAAACATCAAATTAAGCACAGTTATTTCAGATATATTTGGAGTATCAGGACGAAAACTATTGGAACAACTGATGAATGAAGGTTATATCGATCAAGAAGATGTCGAACAAAAGATACATGGAAGAATGGCCCATAAAAAGCAATTGATTACCGACTCACTATTTGGAACATTAAATGATCACCAGCTATTTCTTATTAAGCAATCTTGGATGCACATTGTTAATTTAGAAGAATTAATATTAGATATCGAGAAAAGAATCGACGTCATTTTATCCAACTATCAGGAGGAAGTACAGCTTCTGGTTACAATGCCGGGAATTAAGAAAGACACGGCAGCTGTTATCATTGCGGAAATAGGAGTAGATATGGGACAATTTCCAACCTCCAAACATCTTGCATCATGGGCAGGATTGTCGCCCGGAAATCACGAAAGTGCTGGAAGGAAAAAAAACACTAAAACGGTTAAAGGAAATCCTCATATTAAATCTGCATTGTGTGAGGCTGCGTGGGCTGTTTCAAGAAGTCGGAATCAAAGATTAGGAATCAAATATTGGTCACTAGCTGCAAGAAGGGGAAAGAAAAAAGCACTCGTTGCCATCGGACATCGAATGCTAACTATTGTCTATCATATGCTTCAGAATAAGGAACCCTACCATGAGTCAACTTAAATTAGCATTATAGACAAACAACAGAAAAGTTAAACGAGAAACCGAAAAATTCGGTAGCTCTGCTTTCCTATTGCCCAAATTAAATTATTTATAGCTTGCACCATTTTAATCAAGTTTAAACTTAATAAATTATTCTTAAAGGCGGAGTTTTATTTTCACAGAAAAGAGCTGCAATTGTTACAAATTGGGTAAAATAGCATTATAACTATACAAAATATAATAAACAAAAGGATAGTGTGAATAAGCAACTTCACCTATCCTTTTTTAGTGTATCAACATGTATACGTTTTTTATCATCTACATATATAACAAGTTTAAAAAATTGTTTTAGCATAAGCCTAAGCCACGATCAAATCCTTCATCTACTCTCAACAGAAGCAGGTATTACTTTGCTCTCGTCTTTTTTATCACTCATGCATTTCTATATTCCCTTTAATTACCTAATAAATCTTTCTGCTATATATGTTAAAGTTATTAGTAGATTCATAGAGAGGATGACGTATATGTCTAAAGCAAGAGATCTTTATGAGAAAATGGTCGACTTTAAAAGATTTGGAATTACATCTTTAGCATTATCATCGTTTTTATATCTTGGCGTCGTACTACCATTAGAGGATAAAACAATTATAAAAACAGATTTATTAATGGGCGGAACCGTTTTATTACTTTTACTTTCTGTCTATTTTCTTTTTCAATCTAACCGATATAGAAAAATTCTTCTTGATAGTGATGAAGGGGAAGAGTATTTAATGAAAAAATAGTACAATTATGTGCTATTTTTTTTTGTTGTAAAGGAAAATCATAAAATGATCTGGATAAAAAAAAGAATGAGAGAAAAAATAGGGAAGAATGTTTGAATGTTTTACAATGTTCATTTTTATGGGAGGAACATCTATGAATGCTAAACGAATGATCTTAATTAATGTAATTTTACTAATCATTTTGGTAGGGGGTGGATTTACAGCTTATTTTTTCTATAATCGATCAGTTACTTATTTAAGTACGGATAATGCGCAAATTGCGGGTCAGCAAGTCACGATTGCCTCACCAGTTAATGGAACATTAACAGCTTGGAACCTTAAAACGGGAGATACCTTTGCCAAAAATGATAAAATCGCAACAGTTCAAACACTAGGCGATAATGGTCCAGTTAATATGGATATTACTGCTCCTGCAAATGGTACAGTCGTTCAATCCAATGCAGTACCAAACACAATTGTTGGAGCAGGTACCCCTTTAGCAATTAGCTATGATTTATCTAATTTATGGGTAACAGCAAATATTGAAGAAACAAATATAGATGATGTTGAAATTGGCCAAAATGTGGATGTTTATGTTGATGCATTCCCTAATACCTCTTTAAAAGGAAAAGTTGAGGAAATTGGGCTAGCAACAGCTGGAACATTCTCTCTTCTGCCAACCAATACTGCCTCAGGGAATTATACAAAAGAGGTTCAAGTTATTCCTGTTAGGATATCAATTGAAAGTAATCTTAACTTAGTTCCAGGTATGAATGTGACTGTGCGAATTCATAAGTAGGTGATGACATGTCAATATATATCGCAGGTTATATTCTTGTATCCATTCTTTTGCTATTATTTGTGAATTATATGATTCGCAAAAAAAACGCACCACTACCTCAAGTAGAAGAAATAGATGAGACGCAAGAAAAGAACGAAGAGGTCACGACTGCAGATGAGTTAATCGATGAAACACTTCAATCCACTGCAATTACCGAGCCAGCGCTAGAGTATGTTAATGAAGCTGCAGGATTGATTGAGGAAGAGGAAAACCGTGATGATGATCAAGTGCAGGAAAGCAGTCAAAATGATAAGCCGGTCGATCAATTTGCTAAAAATAGAGGGAAAATTATTGCGGCGATGATGCTTGGGGCATTTGTAGCAATATTAAATCAAACCTTACTTAATGTAGCGATTCCGCATATCATGAATGATCTAAATGTATCCGCAAACACGGTTCAATGGTTGTCAACGGGATATATGTTAACAAATGGAATTTTTATTCCGATAACCGCGTTTTTGATTGCAAAACTTGGTACAAGGAAGTTGCTAATTTTCTCTATTTCTGCTTTTACAATCGGTTCCATTATATGCTCTATCTCTACAACTTTTTCCTTACTGATGTTAGGAAGGGTCGTACAAGCTGCAGGAGCAGGGGTCATTATGCCTTTATTGATGACGGTATTTTTAACGATCTTTCCACCAGATAAACGTGGTTCAGCAATGGGATTGATGGGTGTAGCGATGATATTTGCTCCAGCAATTGGTCCAACCTTGTCAGGATGGTTAATTGGACATTACTCATGGAGAATCTTATTTGATATTGTAATCCCTTTTGGGATCATCGATTTAATTCTGGCATTTGCTTGGATGAAGGACGTAACAAAGGTAACCAATCCAAAATTCGATACTGCAGGATTTATTTTTTCTGCGATCGGTTTAGGGTTTCTACTGTATGGATTTAGTGAGGCAGGAAATAATGGCTGGGATAGTATGGTCGTTATTATCTCCTTAGCCATTGGGGTAATTGGTTTGATTCTATTTACATGGCGAGAATTAACAACAGATAAACCAATGCTTGAATTACGTGTCTTTAAATATGATATATTTGCACTCACTACTATTATAAGTATGGTTATTAATATGGCTATGTTCGCTGCTATGATCCTGCTACCGATTTATTTACAGAATATTAGAGGGTTTACTGCATTAGAATCAGGATTATTAATGCTTCCAGGTGCAATTATTATGGGAATTATGTCACCAATATCAGGGTGGTTATTTGATCGAATGGGGGCTCGACCATTAGCCTTATTTGGTCTTATTATCACTGTAGTAACCACCTGGCAATTTACTCAATTAACGATGCAGACAACCTATTCGCATATAATGTTGCTATATGTAATGAGGATGTTTGGGATGTCATTTTTAATGATGACAGTAATGACTGAAGGGATGAATCAGCTACCTTTAAAATTAACAAGTCATGGAACGGCTGCTTCTAATACTGCAAGGACAGTTGCAGGAAGTATTGGAACAGCGTTTCTAGTTACGGTTATGACAACTCGATCATCGTATCATACCGCAAATTATGGGAATATCATTGCAAGTTCAAATCCTTATATTCAAAGTAAAATGTCACAATTAGGTCAAGGAATTGCTCAAATGGCAGGTCTTCCATCACAATCGGGGGAAAGTTTAGCCACCAGTATCATCTACGGGAAGGTAGTCCAACAATCTACGGTTAGTGGTATAAATGATGCTTTTGTAGTAGCCACTGGAATTGCTGCTGTTGCCTTTGTATTAGCCTTTTTTATCAAAAGAGCAAAACCAACAAAAGAAAAATAAAAAAATTTCAAAAAAATGTTTACAAAGCTATCATTATTGGATATACTTACCTACGTAAACAAATATTTCATGAAAGGGAGGTCGTTTAAAATGAAAAGAATCTCAAATTTATTTTTTCATTACAATTCAATATTTTGTAATCCATTCGACCTAACCCGAATTTGATTTGCTTTAAATGACAGCTAATTTTCGAAGCCGTAGGATGGATATGTTTCTTCCTGCGGCTTTTTTGTGTCCAAAAAACCGCAGTGGAAACGGTCTTCCCTGCGGCTTTTTCCTGTCTAAGAATTTAGCTGCATCATTTATTTTTTGTTTAAGATTTGTCTATAGTGAAGAAAGTTACTAAGAAGAGGACTGATCCTAATTACAACATTTAGCAGTTCCGTAAGAAACCCCATTAATAGTAAGAAACGCATGAATAAGGAGGTGATCGTATGACACTAAATTTGATTTTTGTAACAGTTACCATCAAAAAACGTAAACAGTCTTTAGAAGATTGTGTTCATGAACAAAGAATTAATCAAATAATTGATGAGAACAAAATGAAGTACTGTGAGCTTTTTTACAGAAATATGTAATCGAAAAATAAAAATTAGAAGGGAGATATTAGTGATGTTAATTTGGCAAACAAAAAGGTTGAATTCTTTATGGGTGGAGAAAGATTCCGCCTAGCTAACAGTTGAATAGGAGGATAACATGTTTTTGCAAATTATGCTATTAACCATTTCATTTCATAAAAAGAAAAAGGGTTGAACCACTATGAACTGCACCCAAATTGTTAGACACAACTAACAATTGGAGGTGCAGTTTTTTTTATGAAGAAATATTCACTGGAAATTAAATTAAATGCTATTCAAGACTACCTTAAAGGTATGGAATCTTTCGAAGATACAGCAAAACGCCATAATGTCACTACAACGAAGTTAAAAAAATGGGTAGCGAAGTATCGGTTCAGATCACTAGGTTTTAGCCCTTTTTCTTTTTTACCTTATAAATAACAATCAACCATTATTCTTATTTTCGGAAAACTTTTCCTTTAATTTTCTTTAGTAGGACCTGCACGAACAAAGGCTAAATTACATAAGCATTATGTATAGGTAAAAGCCTAACGGAGGTGAGAAAATGTCCGGAATCTTAACAGCAATTGGCTATCTTTTTAAAGAACTTATTTTTTTGGTCTCGTATGTAAAAAATAATGCATTCCCCCAACCTCTTTCTGCTAGTGACGAACGAAAGTATCTAAAGAAAATGGCTCATGGGGATGATGAGGCCCGGAACATTTTGATTGAACATAATCTTCGTCTTGTTGCTCACATTGTCAAAAAGTTTGAGAATACAGGAGAGGATGTCGAGGACCTTATTTCTATAGGAACGATTGGCCTTATTAAGGCAATTGAAAGCTATTCCGAGGGAAAAGGTACCAAACTTGCTACTTATGCGGCTAGATGTATTGAAAATGAAATACTCATGCATTTACGAGCACTAAAAAAGACAAAAAAGGATGTATCCCTACATGATCCCATTGGTCAGGATAAGGAGGGGAACGAAATTTCGTTGATCGATGTTTTAAAATCAGATGCTGAAGATGTTTTTGATACGATTCAATTAAGCATGGAACTGGAAAAGGTTAAAGAGTATATTGATGTTCTAGATGAGCGTGAAAAAGAAGTGATTATTGGTAGGTTTGGTCTTGATTTACAAAAAGAAAAAACACAAAGAGAAATTGCTAAGGAATTAGGTATTTCAAGGAGCTATGTATCACGAATAGAAAAAAGAGCATTAATGAAAATGTTTCATGAATTTTATCGTGCGGAGAAGGAAAAGAAAAAGAATCAGCAAGAATAAAAGTTAAATTCCCCCTTTATTTATATAAAAGGGGGAATTTTTTAAGCAGATGATATCTATTACCCTTCCATTTCCACCGTTACTTCAGCAGCAATGACTAAGGCAACCGCAGTACATAAAACAAGCCCGATAACAATAGAAAACATGTTCATCACTCCTTTGAATATCTAACTTTAATGTAGCATACAAATTTTTAGTTAGATGATTCAAAAATGAACAGATTTTTACTATACAGTGGCAAAATTGTGGCATTCCAAAAATATTGCGAAAAAAATTTCGGTTTTATAGGTGTTTAAAATATTAGAAAAATTTAGATGGTATGTTTATAATATAAATGTACATACATAGAAGGGGGAATTACTTTGACAACGACAACCTATTCATTGACTTGGGACTTAGATGTTTTTTTCAAAGATGGAAGTAATTCGGAAGAGTTTAGAAATTTTTTAGAAAAGATTAAAGAGGAAATTATCTCATTTAATAATGAAGTGGATAATTGGGATTCAATCCAAGTGTTACATGAAGAAGCTAAATTTTTGGAATTACTAAAAAAGTTACAAACAAACTCACAAATGCTTACTCAAGCTGGTGCATTTGTAAGCTGTTTACAAGCTCAAAATACATTGGATGAAAAAGCAAGTGAATTAAAAGGAAATGTTGCAGAATTGCGTGCTCAGTTAAATACAATTCTAACTAATTTTGATGATAAATTAAGAAGGATTGAAGAGAATCAATGGCAACAGCTATTACAAAACCCTGAGATTAAAGAATTAGCATTCGTATTGAATGAACGTAGGGAACTTGCAAAGGAAAAGTTACCAAAAGAACAGGAAGCATTAGTAAATTCATTAAGTGTTGATGGATATCATGGTTGGGGAGTTATGTATGACACATTGGTAAGTCAAGTGAAAATTCCGTTTGAAGAGAATGGAGAAATAGTTGAACTTTCAGTTGGTCAGGCACATAATAAATTTTCAAATCCTGACCGAAATGTTCGAGCAACTGTTTTTAAAAACTGGGAAAAAGCTTGGGATGAGAAAGCTGATATGTTTGCTACAACACTAAATCATCTTGCGGGTTTCCGGTTATCACTTTACAAGGAAAGAGGCTGGGATGAGGTTTTAAAGGAGCCTTTAAGCTATAATCGTATGCAGAAAGAAACATTAGAGTCTATGTGGCAAGTAATAAGTGATTATAAGAAACCATTAACAGACTACCTAAAAAGAAAAGCTGAACTTCTCGGAATTGAAAAGTTAAGCTGGTACGATTTAGATGCCCCAATTGGCAAGGTGAATACTCAATTTAGCTATCAAGAAGGAGCTGAATTTATTATTCAGCACTTTGGTAAATTTGGTGATCAATTAGCGAGTTTTACCAAAATAGCATTTGAGGATAGTTGGATTGAAGCGGAAGATCGTGCGGGTAAAAGACCAGGTGGTTTTTGTACTTCTTTTCCAGTTAGTGGCCAATCTAGAATTTTTATGACATACTCTGGAACACCTTCCAATGTATCAACTTTAGCTCATGAATTAGGCCATGCCTTCCATTCATATGCCTTGAAAAATGTTCATCCTTTAAAAAGAGGATATGCCATGAATGTGGCAGAGACTGCTTCAACTTTCGCAGAAATGATTGTTGCTGATGCGTCTGTAAAGAATGCAAAAAGTGATGAGGAACGATTACCTTTATTAGAGGACAAAGTTCAAAGATCTGTAGCTTTATTAATGAACATCCATTCTAGATTCTTATTTGAAACACGATTCTATGAAGAACGTAAAAAAGGAATAGTAAGTAAAAAACGTTTAAATGAGTTGATGTTAGAAGCACAAAAAGAGGCATATGGGGATGGCTTGGAGGAATACCATCCATTATTCTGGGCTTCCAAGCTCCATTTCTTTATTACAGGTGTTCCGTTTTATAATTTCCCATATACATTTGGCTATTTATTTTCCTTAGGGATATATGCACAGGCTCAAAAAGAAGGGAAAGGTTATGAGGAAAAATATATGGCGCTCCTACAGGATACAGGTTCCATGAAGGTTGAGGATCTTGCGATGAAACATTTAAATGTTGATTTAACGAAGCGAGATTTTTGGGAAGAAGGAGTTAAGCTGTGCGTGAAGGATGTTGAGGAATTTTTAGAGGCTACAAAGCAATGAAAAAAATGGGGATGATTTGGCATACAAATCATCCCCATTTATACTATAGATTTATTATTAAAACTTTTTTAATTTAAATGATGCGATCATTAGTAGAGCTAAAATAAGAATAATAAATAAATATAAATGCGTTGGAAAAACTGGAAGTGCAAGGTAACTTAAGGTTGCAAGACAACCTGCAGCTGTTATAGGTAAACCAGTAAAATACCCATTTCCTTCAGTAATATTAAATCGAGCTAATCGAAAAGCGCCACAACCTATATAAAATACTGTGAAAAATAGTCCGGGATAGCCAAATGAATGCAGAATTCCTTGATATAGAAGGATAGCTGGAGCAACTCCGAATGAAATAATATCACTCATAGAATCTAATTGTTTGCCCATTTCTGATACGATATTTAATTTACGAGCAACTAGACCATCAAATCGATCCGCAAGAGCGGCCATGAATATAAGAATAACGCTGAGTCCTAATTGTCCATGAATGGCCACTAGAATAGCAAAACCACCTAATCCTAAATTTAATAATGTTAGCATATTAGCAGTTTGTGCTCTAAGCTTCTTGAGGGTCTGATCAATTACATCAGAATGAAACACTTTATTCACCTCCTAGATAGATAATATGTTCAATTTCTGAATTTGAGAAAGAAGATTTCTCAAAGTTTTTTATACACCCTCTTCCATTATATAATAAAATTTTATAATATAATGCAATAACCTAAAGTTTTTTTGCCAATGCTGGAGGAGATGTTGTGAAAAAATGGATCTATCGCTTCTTGATTGAATTGACAAATCATCAGTTTTCTTCTAAATGTATAAAAAAGTTTGCCCAATCAAAGATTAGCAGACCTTTCATTTCATCATATGCTAAGGTTTATAAAATTAATCAGCATGAAATGCTTCAAGATCTTCATACTTATTCGACATTACACGAATTATTTACTAGAAAATTGAAACCTAATGCCCGGAAAATTTCTGTTGATCATAAAGCCATCATTAGTCCGGTGGATGGAGTTATAGAAGATGCCGGTAAAATAACAGCTGATAAGCATATAAAAGTAAAAGGAAAAATTTACTCATTGCAAGAAATGATAGGTGAAGAAAAAAAGATCGATAAATACATAGGTGGACAATTCATTATTTTATACTTAAGCCCAAAACATTACCATCGTATACATAGTCCAGTAACAGGAAAAGTAGCCCAACAATATACATTAGGTGAAAAATCCTATCCTGTCAATCAATTTGGACTGAAATATGGGAAATCACCATTAGCAAAAAATTATCGAGTGATTACGGAATTGATACATGATAAAGGTTCAGTACTAATTGTAAAAGTCGGAGCCATGTTTATTAATTCGATTGTTTGTACCCACTTAACAGAACAATGGAAAAAAGGGGATGAAATAGCCTACTTTTCATTTGGATCAACGGTCGTCTTATTATTTGAAAAGGGAACTTTTTATTTAGATAAGAATATACAGATTCCAACTGACATTAAGGTTGGTGAAGCAATAGGATATTTTGATAAATAAAATGATAATACTGGAAAGAAAAGAGGGGCAGTCCGAAAATGATATTATCAGACTGCCCCGCCATATGTTTATGATGATATTTTTATGCGATTTGTCAGCGTACGACGATGAATTTCTGTTTCAATGAGGCGTATAAAATCCTGGCTTAACTTTAATTCCTTTGCTTTAAAGTAGGATTCGATTAACAATTCATCAGATAATTTTCTCATAATAAGCCATCACCTCCATATACATTTACGTTCTAAAAGTAGAAAAAATATCATATATTATGTATTTATCCATGATGTATTATTACTTTAACAAACTACTATCGATAGAACAAGCGTTCTTGTTATCCACAATGCTTGGTGGATAACTTGTGATTATCTTGTTTATAAATTATCAATATGCGGTTAAAACAATGTGGGTATTGTGAATAAAGTTATCCACAGTGTAGAAATATGGGAGTTTTGTCGAAAAATATTTGTCATAGATTTCCTCATAGTAGAGAAAAAAGAGAAATTACAATGACGAACAAACTTTTATTTTGAATACAGAGTTAAAATTGGTATGATAAAGTGTAACAAAAAAGTGAGTACTCGATTTTAAAATAAGGGAAGTCGGTCTAACATAGATAGGAGTGTCAATGATTGTTGCTGAAAAATTTTTTACCTAATCAACATGTAAAAAATGTATTTCTAATTAAACCCGAGGATTTAAAAGAAAAAGGAATAAAAGCCATAATTACAGATTTAGATAATACATTAGTCGAATGGGATCGGCCAAATGCTACCCCAAAGCTTATTGAATGGTTTGCGGACATGAAAAAACATAATATTAAAGTAACAATTGTTTCAAATAATAATGAAAGAAGAGTAAAGGCATTTGCTGAACCACTCGGGATCTCTTATATTTATGAGGCTCGTAAGCCGCTCACAAAAGCTTTTAAACGAGCAATCCAACTGATGAATGTGTCAAAAGAAGAAACAGTAGTAATCGGCGATCAGCTTTTAACTGATGTTCTTGGTGGAAATCGAAGTGGATTTTATACCATTTTAGTTATCCCTGTCGCACAATCAGATGGATTTGTCACTCGCTTTAATCGTCAAATAGAACGTAGAATTATGTCATCATTTAAGAAAAAAGGATTAATTAATTGGGAGGATTAACATTGATTGAAAATATTTGTATTGGCTGCGGGATTGCTGTTCAATCAGAAGACCCGAAAGAATTAGGATATGCACCACCATCTGCATTTGAAAAGGAAACATTAATTTGCCAACGATGTTTCCGACTTAAACATTATAATGAAGTGCAGGATGTTTCACTAACGGATGACGATTTTCTGAAAATATTAAATGGGTTAGGGACGGTTGATGGTTTAATCGTAAAGATTGTTGATATTTTTGATTTTAATGGAAGCTGGCTTCCTGGATTACATAGATTTGTTGGTAATAATCCGATTCTTTTAATTGGGAATAAAGAGGATTTACTACCAAAATCGGTGAAGAGAGAAAAGCTAGTTAAATGGATGAAGCAACAAGCGAAAGAATTAGGATTAAACCCGATAGATGTTCTCCTTGTAAGTGCAACGAAAGGTCATTCTATGGATGAGGCAATGGAGCAGATCGATCAATATCGTGACGGAAAAGATGTTTATGTTGTAGGTTGTACCAATGTTGGTAAATCAACATTTATAAATCGTATAATAAAAAATGTTACTGGTGAAAGAGATATAATAACAACCTCACATTTTCCTGGGACGACGTTAGATATGATTGAAATTCCATTAAGTGATGGAAGTGCTTTAATTGATACACCAGGGATTATTAATCATCATCAAATGGCGCATTTTGTTGATAAAAGGGACCTTAAAATTATTACACCCAAAAAAGAAATTAAACCAACTATTTTCCAATTAAACGAAGAACAAACATTATTTTTCGGTGGACTAGCTAGGTTGGATTATATCAGTGGTGGAAGAAGATCCCTTGTATGTTATGTTTCTAATGAGCTAAAAATTCATCGAACCAAAATAGAAAATGCTGATCAATTATATGAAAAACATGTAGGTGATTTATTACAACCACCAAGAAAAGATGATCTAAATCATTTTCCGAATTTAGTCCGTCATGAATTTGTTATTAAGGAAGCAAAGACAGATATTGTCTTTTCTGGACTAGGGTGGGTAACAGTGAATGAACCTGGGGCAAAAATTGCCGCGTATGTCCCTAAAGGTGTAAATGTAATGATCCGATCTTCATTAATTTAAAGGGGCGTTGGTCATGGCAAACATTTATGGTGTCATCGGGGATCCTATTGCCCATTCATTATCTCCCTTAATGCATACTGATGCTTTTAGGAGTCTAAACTTAGATCATTGTTATTTTCCTTTTCACGTAACATCTAATCATTTAGAAGAAGCGGTAAAAGGGATGAAGGTACTTGGTATTGCAGGATTTAATGTAACAATACCGCATAAGACGAATATTATCCCATTATTAGATCAAATCGACCCATTAGCTAAAGCGATCGGCGCAGTAAATACAGTTGTACGTGAGAATGATTCTTTTGTAGGCTACAACTCTGATGGTTTAGGATTTATCCGAAGTTTGAAAGAGGAATGGAAGAGAGAGTTAGAAAAAGAAAAGGTCTTAATCATTGGTGCAGGTGGAGCGGCTAAGGCCATCTTTTATTCTCTTGTACATGATGGTGTTCAGGCTATCGATATATGTAATCGAACAACTAAACGAGCAAAACAATTAGTTGAATCCTGTCCGTATCCATCTGAAACAAATATATTAACGATGGATGAGGCAGAGAAAACGCTAGACAGCTATTCTCTCATCGTACAAACTACTTCTATTGGGATGAGTCCAAATATGAATGAGACACCACTATCTATTCATAATATACTACCGAACACACACGTGGTTGATATTATATACAATCCTTTTGAAACTGCTTTATTAAAAGCGGCAAAAGAAAAGGGAGCATCCACAAGTAATGGATTAGGTATGTTTATTTATCAAGGGGCAATTGCTTTTGAAAAATGGACAGGCAAAGTACCGGATGTAAGAAGAATGAAACAAATTGTGATAAACCAACTAGGAGGACAACAAAATGTTAACAGGTAAACAAAAAAGATTTCTACGCTCGAAAGCACATCATCTGAATCCAATTTTTCAAGTTGGAAAAGGTGGCGTAAATGATAATATGATAAAGCAAATTTCTGAGGCTTTGGAGGCACGTGAATTAATTAAAATAAGTATTTTACAAAATTGTGAAGAAGATAAAGATTCTGTAGCGAACCTTTTAGTTAATGGAACAAAAGCTGAGCTTGTTCAAATTATTGGAAACATCATTGTTCTTTATAAGGAATCAAGGGAAAATAAACAATTACAACTACCATAGGTGATGCATTGATGAAAAAGCGTGTCGGTATTGTAGGTGGAACGTTTGATCCTCCACATTTAGGCCATTTAATCATGGCAAATGAGGTGAAGCAGGCATTACACTTGGATGAAATTCGATTTATGCCGAATAAAATACCACCTCATAAAGTAAGAAATAGTCGGGTGACAAATGATGATCGAAAAAAAATGATTTCTTTATCAATAAATGATCAACCCTATTTTTTATTAGATTTAATAGAGTTTGAAAGGGAAGGGCCCTCCTATACATTTGATACGGTTTCATTATTAAAAAAGAGAGAACCTGACATAGACTTCTATTTTATTATTGGTGCAGATATGATTGAATATTTGCCAAATTGGTATCGTGTAGAAGAATTAATCCAAATGATAAAGTTCGTTGGCGTTAATCGGCCGGGACATTCCCATCAAACAAAATACCCGATTCAATTCATTGAGATTCCTGATATAAATTTATCTTCGACTTTAATTAGAACGAAAGTGAAAAATAAGCAATCAATTAAATATTTGGTCGTTGATGAGGTCATGAATTATATAAAGGAGCACAATTTATATGGAGAGGAATAAAGCATTAGAAATAGTAGCAAAACAGCTGACTGAAAAGCGCTACACACATACTTTAGGTGTAATGGAGACAGCAATTGATTTAGCGATACTATATGAGGCAGATGAAAAAAAGGCTGAATTAGCTGCGATTTTTCACGACTATGCCAAATTTCGACCGCTTGAGGAAATGAAAAAAATCATCATTGAGAAAAAGTTTGACCCGCTTCTGTTACAGTACAATCCTGAATTATGGCATGCACCAGTAGGGGCATATTTGATTCAGGAGGAGGTAGGGATCAAGGATGTAGAAATTATTAACGCGGTACGCTATCATACCTCCGGTCGAATGAATATGACGCTACTTGAAAAAATTATTTACTTAGCTGATTATATTGAGCCAGGACGCCAGTTTCCAGGTGTTGAAGAAGCAAGAAAACTTGCTAAAAAGGATTTAGATGAGGCACTGATTTACTCAGTTAAAAATACAATTATTTTCTTAATGAATAAAAATCAGGCCGTATATCCGGATACGTTCACGTTTTATAATGATCTTGTCATGAAAAAGGAGAGATATGTGTATGGAGAATAGAGAACTTTTGAATACAGCGGTTAAAGCTGCTGATGATAAACGTGCTGAAGATATTGTTGTTTTAAATATGAAGGGAATATCCCTAATTGCAGATTATTTCTTAATTTGCCATGGTAATTCTGATAAGCAAGTTCAAGCTATTGCAAGTGAGATTAAAGATAAATCAGAAGAAATTGGTTACTCTGTCAAGCGCATGGAAGGCTTTGATGAAGGAAAGTGGGTATTAATTGATTTAGGTGATGTCGTTGCGCATGTCTTTCATCGTGATGAGCGTAGCTACTATAATTTGGAACGCCTATGGGGTGATGCGCCATTCGAAGATATACGCAGTGAGTTAACACCATGAGTTATGGGGATTTCGCCTATATTTATGATGATTTAATGCGTGATGTTCCATATGATCAATGGCTGAATTTTTTTCAAAATAAAGTAAAAAAATATAATATTTCTGGAAAAAAGGTCATGGACTTAGCATGCGGTACTGGAGAATTAACCGTTAAATTAGCTGAAGAAGATTTTGAAGTAACAGGGGTGGACTTATCAGAGGATATGTTAATGGTCGCTCGCGAAAAGGCAGAAAAAGTAGGTGTACCTATTCAACTTTTTCAACAGAATATGTGTGCCTTAGAAGGCCTTGGAACTTTTGATGCAGTTACTATTTTCTGTGATTCTTTAAATTATCTTTCTACTCCCGAAGAAGTACAAGAAACATTTAAGGGGGTATATACTCACTTAGATGATAATGGCTTGTTTATTTTTGATGTTCATTCAATCTATAAAGTGGATCAAATATTTATGAATGAAACATTTACGTATATTGATGATGAAATTTCATATATATGGAATAGTTTTGAGGGAGACTTTCCCCATTCAGTGGAACATGAGCTTACCTTTTTTGTATTGAATGAAAAAACTGATCAGTATATACGATTTGATGAGCTTCATAGACAGCGAACATTTCCAATTAGTGAGTATTCTAAATGGTTAGAAGCTGCAGGCTTTGATGTTCTTGAAGTTTCTGCTGATTATTCTGATAACATTCCAAGTGATACTTCCGAAAGAATATTTTTCGTTTGTAAAAAAAATAAACAAGAGAAAAAGTCGGATTTATAATTTTATAAATCCGACTTTTTTTGAAGGAAAAATAGAGTTTTTGTCGAAACTAGTATTAACTAAATTGTTTTGCAACAATCTCCAGATCTTCATTAAATTTACTATGCGTGGCTTGAAACAGTTTTTCAAAAATATCCCCAATACCATCTTCAAGTACTCCTATGCCTTCCCCTGTGATTCCTCCTTTAACACAAACCTTTTCCTGTAGTGTAGGAAGAGTATAGTAACCTTTCTTTAAGAGTTCTCCAAGGCCAATTAACATTTCACCAGCTAAAATCGTTGCTGTTGTTTGATCAATTTCGGTTTCAGCAACTGCACCATCAATAAAACGTTGGGTAAGGTAACTAAAAAAAGCTGGACCGCAACTAACAATATCTGAAGCTACTCTTGTAATATTTTGGTCAATGTCAATCGGAGTAGATATGAAAGAGAAAAGTTCTTTCAGCTTTCTTTTCCAATAGTTATCACAGTTTTTTCCAAAAGTTAATAAGGACACCCCTGATAAAGCACGATTAGTAATGCTTGGGATCGCTCGAATGCAAGAACAAGGGAGTAATTGTTCAAGTTGGTCTACAGAGATTGGACTTGTGATAGAAACCAGACATTTTTCCGTTGTCAGCTCGTTTTGATGTTTCTCTAATAATGGGTAAATATCATGTGGCTTTACACAAATGAAGATCAAATGACATTTTTCAATGACCTTTGATGCCTCATCACAAACATGCATCGATGGGAATTTTTGTTGAAGGGCTTCAGCCTTTACCTTTGTTCGATTGGTTATATAAATATTTGAAGGGTTGACTGCTTTTCCCTCAATAAATCCTTCAACAAGAATACTCCCCATATTACCGGTACCTATAAAGCCTATGTTCATTTTCAACACTCCTCGGGTCGCATACTACTTGAAAAACGATGACCGTCAAAAAACTATTCACAATACTTTATGTCTAACATGATTGTCCTTATTCAGTAAAAAACAAATTAATAAGGAGGTGTTAAGTTGTTGGAACGAATTTTTAAACAATATAAATTTCTTTTAATAGCAGTTGGACTTTTGGTGATCGTTATATTCCTGTTTATTGGAAAAAGTCCAAGGGAAAAACACGGTATTCATACGAGTGATTTCTCAGCTTATTTAGAAGAATCTGGTCAAAAGGAAGATGAGGATCAAAAAAATATAGCGGACATGAAGATCATCGTTGATTTGAAAGGAGAAATCGTTAACCCTGGAATTTATGAAGCGAATGATGGGGAGAGAGTACAAGATCTCATTACGAAGGCGGGTGGATTTAGCAAAAATGCTGATAAATTGAAAGTTAATTTAGCTCAAAAAGTAAAAGACGAAATGGTAATATATGTTCCTAAAATTGGTGAAGAAATAAATGTATCTCTATTTGATGAAGCTGAAAGTACTACCAACAATAGTGAGGGAAAAGTAAATATAAATTCTGCTAATAAGGATCAGCTTCAAACGATCCCTGGTATTGGTCCATCGAAAGCCGATGCCATTATAGAATATCGGGAGCAAAAGGGAGAATTTAAGAAAATAGAAGAGATTAAAAACGTTACGGGTATTGGTGAAAAGACATATGAAAAACTCAAAGACTCGATTTCGATTTGAGGGAAATAGAAATTCTGTAACGGAAAATAGAAACGCTAGAATCGAACATTGACGGGGTAACAAATGTACCTATAAACTATATAGGTAGAGAAATAATCTATAAAGAGGGGAAAAAGATATGGAAAGAATCTCTTGGAATCAATATTTCTTGGCGCAAAGCCATTTACTATCTTATCGAAGTACATGTACAAGACTAGCAGTGGGGGCGACCATTGTTCGTGATAAAAGAATTATTGCAGGTGGTTATAATGGATCAATAGCCGGTGGAGAACATTGTATTGATGAAGGTTGTTATGTTATAGACAATCATTGTATTAGAACGATTCATGCAGAGACAAATGCAATATTACAGTGTGCAAAATTCGGTGTTCCTACAAATGGAGCAGAAATCTATGTAACACATTTTCCTTGTTTGCAATGCTGTAAAACCATTATTCAGGCAGGAATTAAATCAGTATACTATTCCGAGGATTATAAGAATCATCCATATGCAATGGAGTTATATCAAAAAGCGGGTGTATATGTTGAAAAAGTTCCTTTTAATAAAAAATCCTTAGATTTACACTCTCAACAAAAAATAAGTTTTGTTCAAACTCTTCTAAAAAAATTAGATGATGTGGGAATCAGTGAAACAGAATTAAATTCCTTGCAAAATGAAGCAAAAAAACTATTTGAGGATTTAGTATAATAGGTAGATTATGAAAGGATATTGGCTTTTTCTAGCGGGTACAGCCCTCTGTGGAAGTTCACTCTTTTTAGGGGTTCATTGGGGGCTAATCATTGTTTTTCATTGCATTTGGTTACGGATTGTATTATTAAAAAAGAGAAAATTAATTATCCTATCCGTCGGGATATATGTTATTTTTGCACTTTATGGATTATGGGCCAATGAGCAAAGGCAAGTGACAAAGATTTCACCTACACAAACCTCCTTTTTCATTCAACTTAATGAACCCCCTCATATTAACGGAAATCAGTTTAAATCAATGGCAAAAACCAATCAAAAAGAAAATATCGTATTGAATTATAAAATAGGTACAGAAGTCGAAAAGAAGCGGTTAATGGAAAATATGTATAGTGGAATCATTTGTAAAGTAGAAGGTGAGTTACAAAAGCCTGAATCTAATAGAAATGAAAATTTATTTAATTATCGTCTTTATTTATATAGACAAAATGTACATTGGATATTAAAAGTTACATCCATTACTAGCTGTGAAGAATCAAGTAAAGGGTTCATTCAATGGGTCTTACGTGCTCGGGAAAATGGTTTAAAAAGAGTGGATAATTTATTTTCTCCAAATACGATTCCTTATGCTAAAGCCCTTTTGTTTGGTGATAGTAGTAGCTTTTCAGAAGAAATTTACTCCTTATATCAACGTTTAGGGATTGTTCACCTATTAGCTATTTCAGGTTTACATGTTGGTGTCATATCCTCTGGGATATTTTATATACTTATTCGACTAGGTTGTCCTCGGGAAATGGCGAGCTGGATTTTATTAATCATTCTACCTACCTATGCCGTTATAACGGGTATTCATCCTCCAGTTGTGCGTGCTGTTATTATGTCCATGCTCATTATAGGTACTATCCGAAAGAACTCACCTATTTCTTCGACAGATGCACTTTCAATATGTTTCATTTTATTTTTATTGAAGAATCCGTATATCATATTTCATATTGGATTTCAATTATCCTTTACTGTAAGTTTATGTATTCTGCTTGCTTCAAGATCCCTTCTACATCGACACAGAAGTTTTTTTACCAATTTAATGTTGGTATCTTTCATCTCACAAATTTCCGCTTTACCGATCCTTTCTTTTCACTTTTTTGAAATATCATTGATCAGCATTTTTAGTAACATCATCTATGTTCCTTTATATACCTTTATAGTATTACCATTATTTTTTCTTACTTTTATAAGTAGTTATATCGATTTTACTGTTTTTCATTTCATTGAGAACGCATCACATATCGTCGTATCTATTTCCGAAGGTTTTGGCAGCCTGCTGGATTTTAAATATGGAGTTTTAGTTACAGGGAAACCGGGTATGTTCTTCTTATGTATGTTCATTGTTGTCAGTCAATTGGTTCTATTCCTTCTTGAAAGGAGACGTTCAATTACTTATTCAATTTTTCCCCTTTTCATGATGATCCTCATTTTTAAGTTCTTGCAAATTTATGATCCAACAGGAGAAGTGACTTTTATTGATGTCGGTCAAGGTGATAGTATATTTATTCGTCTTCCTTTTCATCGAGGAACATATTTAATTGATACAGGGGGAGAAGTGAGCTTTCCTCAAGAGGAATGGGCGGTAAGAAAAAAACCATTTACGGTTGGAAAAGATATTCTTTTACCGTATTTAAAGAGTAAAGGGATAACTAAAATAGATAAATTAATATTGACACATAGTGATTCAGATCATATTGGAGCTGCTGAAGAGCTGTTAGAGAGGTTAACCGTAAATGAATTACTTCTATCCCCAAATTCATGGGAGAAGCCTATGATGTTAAAAACAGTACAAATGGCGTTAAGTAAAAACATATCCATTAAGGAAGTAAAGGCTGGATTTAAATGGAAAAATCAATCTGGATATTTTCACATCATTTTTCCGCTTGATAATCAATATGAAGGGAATAATGATTCTTTAGTTATTTATGCGGAATTGGGGGGACTTAGCTGGCTTTTTACGGGAGATTTAGAAGCAAAAGGAGAAAAAGAATTATTAGAAAATGATCATCTAAAAGTCGATGTTTTAAAAATAGGGCATCATGGAAGTAAAGGGTCAAGCACAGACGTATTTCTTCAAAAGTTAAATCCAACCTATGCGATTATTTCTGCTGGGAAAAATAATCGCTATCGCCATCCTCACAAGGAAGTTCTTGAGAGATTAACGGAAAATCATATTAAAATATTCCGCACAGATTTACAAGGTGCGATACAGTATAATTTTTTACAAAATAATGGAACCTTTCGAACCTTTTCACCATAGTATAAAGTAGTTTATCCAATCAAAAACATTTAAGTGTGAGAAAAATGAAGAGAGTTTGCAAAAGCAAACTCTCTCATAAATTCATGTTTTTTAAATTAGCCTACAAATTTGATAATAGTGGCAATGATGAACATCACAGCAAAAAGTGCGAATGAAACACCAAATCCAACTCCTGAATCGATTGCATCGTTACGTTTTGATTGTACATTTTTTTCAAATTGATTCACAACGACCCCTCCTATTTCAACTTTAGTATAGACTATTTGCTTAAAAAAATCTATATAACAAATCCCTATACTGACAAGAGTTTACACAAATACTTTTCAAAGACACGGTGAGAATAAAAATAAATAAAAGTCTACCGTTAATAAAAAAGTATCCTAGGCCTTTTTTATTAACGTTAACTATAGATTTGGGGGTTATCCTTCCATATTTAAAAGGTTAATCCCCTTTAAAATGCTTGTCAAAATCCTAATCCTTTTTTACGATAGAAGTATAACTCCTTTAGAAAGAAGGATTCGAATGATTGACCTATGGAAAAAGATTGAACAAAAGTTTTTTTCTCCATTATATCTATTATATGGAATAGAAAGCTATTTAATCAATGAAACAAAGCAAAAATTAGTGAATAATATGTTAACGGAAGAAGAAATGGATTTTAATTTGTCCACTTATGATTTGGAAGAGGTACCTATAGAAGTTGCATTAGAGGATGCTGAGACATTTCCTTTTATGGGTGAAAAAAGACTGGTTATATTACAAAACGCTATTTTCTTAACTTCTGAAAAAGGAAAACAAAAAGTGGAACATAATCTTTTAAAATTAGAAGAATACATACAAAATCCACCTGATTATACTATTTTAGTATTCATTGCTCCCTATGAAAAATTGGATGAACGGAAGAAAATAACAAAACTAATAAAAAAGAATGCATCTGTTTTTGAAGCTAAAAAATTAAAAGATGCGGAGTTAAAATCTTGGGTAATTGGGAAGGTTAAGCTGAATGGTGTCACGATCGATGAAGATGCAGCGGAATTACTTATAACTTTGTCAGGAACAAACCTAATGATGCTTTCTAGTGAAATAGATAAACTTTCTCTTTTTATTGGGGAAAATAATAAGATTGATAAAGCAACAGTTGAACGTTTAGCTTCTCGGACACTTGAACAAAATATATTTAGCCTTGTAGATAAAGTGGTCCATCGAAATATAAGTGATGCGTTAAGGATTTATTATGATTTGTTAAAGCAAAATGAGGAGCCAATCAAAATTCTATCCATACTAGCCAACCAATTTAGACTTGTTTATCAAACAAAAGAGCTATCAAGGAGAGGGTATGGTCAGCAGCAAATAGCAACACATTTAAAAGTCCATCCCTTTCGAATTAAATTGGCTGCTGGACAAGCACAACTTTTTTCAGAAGAAGAGCTGAAAAGAATCATGCATTTATTAGCTAAATGTGATTATCAAATGAAAACAAGCTCTTTAGATAAAGTGATGATTATAGAGATGTTCCTATTTCAATTGAAATAAAATTAGTGAATAAAAAAACGATCCTTAATTGGATCGTTTTTTCTTATTAAGCATTAGCTGTGTTTAATTTTTTCATTAAACGTGCTTTTTGTCTATCCGCAGTGTTTTTATGGATAAGACCTTTTGATGCTGCTTTATCAAGTTGACTTACAGCAGTAGCTAATAGGTCTTTTGCGTTTTCATCTTTATTGACAACTGCAGCTTCGAATTTCTTCACAGCAGTACGCATAGTTGATTTCATAGCAGAGTTGTGTGCGTTACTTTCAGTGCTAGTTTTTACGCGTTTGATGGCAGATTTGATGTTTGGCATTTCTTTCACCTCCTACGAGTAATGAAAATTCAATCACTCGACTTTCACAATCCTTAACAATAAGAACAAGTGATATTTTATCAAACGAACCTTGATTATGCAATACTTAGCCTAGAAAAAGAAATAGAAAAAGGGCTTTTCTAGTAATTTTAAGATGTACTATTCTGTAAATCATCGTTAATAGGAATGAATCTATCTAAATTAGGCAAAAATATAAAATATGAAAAAAATCCTAATATGTTTGTGTCTACATAAGGAGGAACATATTGATGAAGAATCGAGATGAAATAGATTTAAGCTTGTATTCCGTGAGAACAGACTTAGCTTTAGAAGCGAAAGACATGGCTGTAGAAGAACGCTTAAAAAGCCAAGAAAAGGAAACGGAAATCGAAGGAGTAATAATAAAAGACCGACAAGTTGGAGATATAAAAATTTCAACAGTACAAATAACCAAACAAGGTGAACAAGCGATAGGTAAAAAAGCGGGAAATTATTTGACTTTAGAGGTTCAGGGTATCCGTCAACAAGATTCTGATTTACAAAAAGAAGTAGAGGAAGTGTTTGCGAATGAGTTTAGTCAATTTCTTCAAGCTTCAAAAATTCCAAAGGATGCCAGTTGTTTAATTGTCGGCTTAGGAAATTGGAATGTAACACCGGATGCCCTTGGTCCACTTGTTTGTGAGAATGTGATTGTCACAAGACATCTATTTAATTTGCAACCTGAAAATGTTGAAGAGGGCTATCGCTCTGTAAGTGCTCTTGCGCCAGGGGTAATGGGGTTAACGGGTATTGAAACTAGCGATATTATTTTCGGGGTTGCGGAAAAGTCTAAACCTGATTTTATTATTGCCATTGATGCCCTTGCCTCCCGTTCGATTGAACGCGTCAATTCAACGATACAAATATCGGATACTGGCATACATCCAGGGTCTGGGGTAGGGAATAAAAGAAAAGAACTAAGCAAAGAAACGCTAGGGGTGCCAGTGATTGCAATTGGTGTACCTACTGTTGTTGATGCTGTTTCCATAACTAGTGATGCAATAGACTATTTATTAAAGCATTTTGGAAGGGAAATGAGAGAGGGAAATCGTCCTTCGCGTTCATTGGCGCCTTCAGGTATGACATTTGGTGAAAAACGAGAATTGACAGAAGAGGATATGCCTGGAGAACAACACCGGAAAATGTTTATGGGGATGATCGGGACACTTGATGATGACGAGAAACGAACATTAATTCATGAAGTGTTGGCGCCTCTTGGACATAATTTAATGGTTACACCGAAGGAAGTTGATGTATTTATTGAAGATATGGCCAATTTAATCGCTAATGGTTTAAATTCTGCATTACATACATCTGTTAACCAAGAAAATGTTGGTTATAAAACAAGATAGGAGAATCGTCTCGTTTTTGTAAGATAAGTCATTTCATTCTGCTAAATTGTTCTACTTTTTCTAGTAAAAACATACATTACTATAAAAATTGCTAGAAAGGGTGGAACGATGAAATCATATAAAAATCGTAGCTATATCGTTACGTTGAACATTTCTAGTGTAATAAAGGCAGGAGTTATCTTTTTTCTAGCATTAGTTTTAATGTTCTCTATTTCAGGATTACTTACAGCTTTAAAACCAGGATATCGGGTAAATTCAAATTTAATTCATCAAGCAACGAAGCATTTATCGAGTAAAGTACTTTTTCATTTTCTGGCAACAGATACACAGATGATTAAAGCAGGAATGCAAGATACAGAAGAGTTTCCAAGTTTGGGAAACACGATCATAAATATGGCAACAAATATTAGCTTTAAAGATCCGAGAAGTTTTATCGGACGTGAACTACCAGGTTTTGCTTTTTTTGATAGTGAAATTCTTGTTGCTGGAGAAGGAACAGATTTTACGAATTTACCGATAGAGTCTGTTCCATCTGATAAGATCTTCCATGCAAAGGAAGATCCTAATTTAAAGGAAGTACCAGATGAATCTCAGGAGAAGAAAGAGAATGATATAAAACAAAATCCATCATCTTCCGATCTAGAGAAAAAGACTGTTTATATCTATTTTACACATACACGAGAATCATTTCTTCCATATTTAGATGGTATAACAGATCCAAACGCAGCTCAACATTCAAAGATTAACGTTACGAATGTAGGTATGAAGCTTAAAGAGCAATTAGAAGACCGGGGCATAGGGACTATTGTGGACAAAACCGATGTACAAACTCTCTTAATTCAAAAGGGTTGGAAATACCCCCAATCTTATCAAGAATCTCGTGAAGTGATTCAAACTGCAATGAACAAAAATCGGGACCTGAACTATTTAATCGATATTCATCGAGATTCACGTCGTAAAAAAGATACCACGATCACGATTAATGGACAATCCTACGCCAAGATTGCATTTGTTATTGGAGGAAATAACCCGAACTATGAAAAGAATGCAAAGCTAGCTAAGCAGTTAGATAAATTATTACAAGAAAAGTATAAAGGTCTTTCAAGAGGAGTTTTAAAGAAGGAAGGTTCTTTAACAAATGGAAAGTTCAACCAAGATCTTTCATCAAATGCAATATTAATCGAAGTAGGTGGAGTTGATAATACATTTGAAGAAATGTATCGAACAACTGCCGCTTTAGCAGATGTTTTTAGTGAATATTATTGGCAAGCTGAACAGGTAGATGGAAATCAATCCAATCCACCTAGTAAACAATAACCTAAGTATTGATATTAGCTAATAAAGGGATGATTTAAAAATGAAGCGTTTTATGCTGAAATGCCTTTTGATCTGTAGTGCATTATTCATTGGTGTCTTAATGGGAATGCAAAAAGCCAATGAAGGAATGAGGGAAATGAAAGGTTACCAAGAGGAAGGATTAAAAGCACCGATCACAGTGAAAGAAGTTGAGAATGGCGAGATTGAAGCATCGGTACTTGGAAAGAATGTAACCTCGCATGATTTAGAGGCTAAAAAGGAGAAGTTGAAAGAAATCAAAGCGTTTAATTTTTTATCATCCCTGGGAAGGACTATGGCTAATATGATATCTAGTATTACAGAGAAAATAATCAATTTTTTCTCTTCTATCTTATAAAAATGCTAATTTCGTATACTTGGTTGTTTTTTTATGAAAGCACAACTTCCAACATTTACATTCAATAAAGTCCCATGAAATCAAGGGTTGATTGCTAGTTTATCAATAACCTTAAAAGTAAGAAAATTTTTGAAAAGACTGATAAAGATGAGGTTGTCTGAAAAGGTTCTGATATGATTCAGATACCACTATTCAGACAGCCTCTTTTAATAATACAGTTTTCAATATTCATTTTGTCCTGCATTAACTAGCTCAACCGCCTCATCCTTCGACATGTGTGTCTTCGATAGCGGAGGTGAAATTCGCCCTTCAAAACTTACTCTTTAGTACATAAATGATCGAGAAACTTTGCGCTTATTTTTATTTAAATTCTTTCATCTAGTTTAATTTCAATTGAATCTTGCAAATCCTGCTGATATAATCAAAAATAGTTTACATGTGGCGTTTAACAGGAGTGAAAAAAATGAATAATGAAGATAGACTGAAAAGACAGGAAAGGATTCGCAACTTTTCTATTATTGCCCATATTGATCATGGGAAATCAACTTTAGCAGATCGAATTTTAGAAAAAACAAATGCTCTTACTTCAAGAGAAATGAAAGCACAATTACTCGATTCAATGGATTTGGAACGTGAACGAGGAATTACCATAAAATTAAATGCTGTGCAATTAAAATATAAAGCGAAGGATGGAAATGATTATATTCTTCACTTGATTGATACTCCAGGACATGTCGATTTTACCTATGAAGTCTCAAGGAGTTTAGCAGCTTGTGAAGGTGCCATTCTTGTTGTTGATGCTGCCCAAGGGATTGAAGCACAAACCCTTGCCAATGTTTATCTTGCTTTGGATAATGATTTGGAAATTTTGCCAGTAATAAACAAAATTGACTTACCAGCAGCAGATCCAGAACGTGTACGACAGGAAGTTGAAGATGTGATTGGATTAGATGCATCTGAAGCTGTTCTAGCTTCTGCAAAAGCGGGTATAGGTATCGAAGAAATCTTAGAACAAATTGTTGAAAAGGTACCTGCCCCAACAGGTGATCCTGCAGCACCATTAAAAGCATTAATATTTGATTCTTTATATGATGCATATCGGGGAGTAGTCGCATATATTCGTGTTGTAGAAGGAACGGTAAAAGTTGGCGACAAAATTAAAATGATGGCAACTGGTAAGGAGTTTGAAGTTACTGAAATAGGGGTATATGCGCCTAAGCCAGTTGCATGTGATGAACTAACAGTAGGTGATGTAGGATTTTTAACCGCTTCGATTAAGAATGTAGGAGATACGCGAGTAGGGGATACGATTACAAGTGCTATCAATCCAGCTAATGAGGCGTTACCAGGATATAGGAAGTTAAATCCTATGGTATATTGCGGATTATACCCTATTGATTCAGCAAAATTCAATGATCTTCGTGAAGCACTCGAAAAACTTGAATTAAATGACTCCTCCCTCCAGTTTGAACCAGAAACATCACAAGCGCTTGGTTTTGGTTTCCGATGTGGTTTTTTGGGACTCTTGCATATGGAAATTATTCAAGAGCGGATTGAGCGGGAATTTAAAATTGACTTAATTACTACCGCACCGAGTGTAATATACAATGTGTTATTAACTGATGGTACAGAAGTAAATGTGGACAATCCGTCGAATATGCCAGATCCACAAAAAATTGATAAGGTTGAAGAGCCATATGTACGAGCTTCCATCATGGTTCCAAATGAATATGTTGGGGCTGTTATGGAGTTATCTCAAGCAAAACGTGGAACATTTATTGATATGAAATATTTGGATGATATTAGGGTCAATGTAATATATGAAATACCTCTTTCTGAAATTGTTTATGACTTCTTTGATCAATTGAAATCAAGTACGAAGGGGTATGCTTCTTTTGATTACGAGTTAATTGGCTATAAGCCGTCGAAATTAGTCAAGATGGATATTCTTTTAAATTCTGAAAAAGTAGATGCACTAAGCTTTATTGTGCATCGTGATTTTGCTTACGAGCGTGGAAAGATCATTGTAGAGAAATTAAAGGAAATTATTCCACGTCAGCAATTTGAGGTTCCTGTTCAAGCAGCTATCGGACAAAAAATTGTTGCACGATCAACCATTAAAGCGATGAGGAAAAATGTCTTAGCAAAATGCTATGGAGGAGACATTTCTCGGAAGCGAAAACTACTTGAAAAACAAAAAGAAGGTAAAAAACGGATGAAGCAAGTAGGATCAGTTGAGGTTCCTCAAGAGGCGTTTATGGCGGTTCTGAAAATGGATGATACAAGTACAAAATAATGAGAAAAAGGGAGTAAGCTTGATGTTTATCATGCGATCACTCCCTCTTTTTGTATGACTGGAAGAGACTGAATTTATTATTTATAGGAAACATTTAAATTGGAGATGATTTTAAAATTGGTGAAGTCAGCTTATATTCATATCCCATTTTGTGAGCATATTTGCTACTATTGTGATTTTAATAAGGTTTTCTTAAAAGGACAGCCAGTAGATGAGTATATAGATCAGTTATTACATGAAATGGAATTAACAATATCAAGAAATGCAACAGAACAATTAGAAACTATCTTTGTTGGAGGTGGAACTCCAACGGTTTTAAACGAAAGTCAGCTTGACAAACTATGTAAAGGAATTCGAAATATACTACCATACAACAGCGAGGGAGAATTTACTTTTGAAGCCAACCCAGGTGATCTTTCAAGGGAAAAGTTAAATATTTTGAAGGATTATGATGTCAATCGCCTTAGTTTCGGTGTTCAATCTTTTAATGATGAATTACTAAAAAAAATTGGTAGAGCACATACAGAAAAAGATGTCTACACGACAATCGAGAGATCGCACCAAGCAGGTTTTGAAAATATAAGCATTGACTTAATTTATAGCTTACCTCAGCAAACTGAAAAAGATTTTATCGATACTTTAAGTAAAGCATTGAATCTAAATTTACCACATTATTCTAGTTACTCGTTAATTGTAGAACCTAAAACGGTTTTTTATAATTTAATGCAAAAGGGGAAACTTCATCTTCCATCTGTAGAGTTGGAGGCTAATATGTATAGTGTATTAATTGATTCAATGGAAAAGCACGGGTATCACCAATATGAAATTAGTAACTTCTCAAAAGAAAATTATGAAAGTAAGCATAATCTAGTGTATTGGAATAACGAAGAATATTTTGGGTTTGGCGCAGGAGCCCATGGCTATGTTAATGGTGTACGACAATCAAACATAGGTCCAATAAAAAAATATATCGAAAAGCTTCAAGCAGGGCATTTGCCAATTTTAGAGTCGAACGTTTTAACGAAAAATGAAATGATGGAAGAGCAGATGTTTTTAGGGTTAAGAAAAAACGATGGGGTTAATATAGAGCAATTTAACCAAAAATTTAAAGTGAATATGCTCGACGTCTTTAAAGAGCCAATTGAACAAATGACTCATAAACAACTATTACAAATAAGTGAAGGATCGGTTCAACTGACTAGAGAAGGAAGATTTTTAGGGAATGAGGTTTTCCAGGCATTTTTAGGTCTATAAATAAATATTAAAAGGGTTAAAATAGAAGGAAGGTAAAGGGGTAAAAATATTGACATAGAGGTATAGTTTTGATAATTTATTATTAGAATTAGCACTCGGATTGTATGAGTGCTAACAGAGGTGATGAAAGTTGTTAACAGATCGTCAGCTTCTTATATTACGAGTAATTACTGATGACTTTATTCGATCTGCACAACCTGTCGGCTCAAGAACACTTTCTAAAAAAAATGAAATTTCCTTTAGCTCTGCTACTATTCGTAATGAAATGGCAGATTTAGAAGAAATGGGCTATTTAGAAAAAACCCACACATCTTCTGGAAGAATACCTTCAGAAAAAGGATACAGATATTATGTTGACCATATTATAGCTCCACAAAAGCTAGATGCTGGGGAAATATCGCGTATTCATTCTATTTTTGCAGAAAGAATTTATGAGCTCGAAAAACTTGTGCAAAAGTCGGCAAAAATTCTTTCAGAGTTAACCAATTATACAGCTATTTTATTAGGACCTAAGGTTAAAATAACGAAGCTGAAAAAACTGCAAATTGTTCCTTTGAACAATGAAACGGCCATTGCCATCATGATAACTGATACTGGCCATGTCGAAAACCGAATGTTCACAATACCTTCAGGCTTTAATCTTATGGATTTAGAAAAGATGGTTAATATTTTAAATGAGAAATTAACCGATGTTCCAATCTCTGAATTGAAAAGTAAGATATATAAAGAGGTAGCTGAACTACTTAAGCGACATATTCAAAATTATGATTCTATCCTTAATGCATTGTCAGACACAATTAGTGTGAAGGAACAGGAGAAACTTTTCTTTGGTGGAAAGGCGAATATATTTAATCAGCCAGAATTTCAAGATATACAAAAAATCCATTCTTTAATGGACATGATTGAAAGAGAAAATGGTTTTTATGAAATTGTTAAGCAAATTCCACATGGGATACATGTGAAGATTGGAAAAGAAAATGAGCGGTCGGAAATGGAAAACTGTAGTTTAATTACAGCAACCTATTCGATAGGAAATGATCCAGTTGGAACTATAGCGATACTCGGACCTACAAGAATGGAATATTCCAGGGTCATTAGTTTATTAGATTTTTTGAGTACGGATATGTCAAAAGCATTAACAAATTTGTTTCACAGCTAAATCTAGGTGAACAATTGCAAATGACATAACAACTGGAAATTAGTCATACGCGCTGGTTTCTAGTCTTTTTTTGTGAATATAACCATCTTTACAAATATGCGCCTAGGTATAGGTTAACCAGGGCGCCTATCATTTTTCTTTAAGGGAGGTGAAAACAATGGCAGAAGAGAAAAATCAAGAAATGACTGAGGAAACGGTTGAAACAATTTTTGAAGAAGAGACTGAAGTGAATTCTTCTGAACAAATTGAAACAAAAGAAAAAGAAGAATCCGATGCTAATGATGCAATAGAGGAACTTCAGAAAAAACTTGATGAATCTGAAAACCGTTATCTGCGTTTACGTGCTGACTTTGATAACTTCCGTAGAAGAGTTCAAATCGACCGTGAGGCGAATGAAAAATATAAGGCTCAAAGCTTAGTTACAAATTTATTACCGGCCATTGATAATTTCGAAAGAGCTATGCAAATAACACCTGAGGATGAACAAGCAAAACAGTTGATGCAAGGTGTAGAAATGGTATATCGAAATATTATTGATGCCTTGAAACAAGAAGGTGTTGAGGTAATAGAGGCTGTAGGTAAAGAGTTTGACCCTAATTTTCATCAAGCTATTATGCAAGGTGAAGATGAAAACTTCGATTCTAACATTGTCATCGAAGAATTTCAAAAAGGTTATATATTGAAGGATCGAGTTATTCGTCCTTCTATGGTAAAGGTAAACCAATAAATTTTTTTACATATGATAGTAGGAGGTAAATTAACATGAGCAAAATTATCGGTATTGACTTAGGAACAACCAACTCATGTGTCGCTGTTCTTGAAGGTGGAGAACCAAAGGTCATTCCAAATCCAGAAGGAAATCGTACTACTCCATCTGTAGTGTCATTTAAAAATGGTGAGCGTCAAGTAGGGGAAGTGGCTAAGCGTCAAGCAATCACTAACCCTAATACCATTATTTCTGTTAAGCGTCATATGGGAACAAACCATAAAGAGGTTATTGAAGATAAAGAGTATACTCCTCAGGAAGTTTCAGCAATGATCCTTCAATATTTAAAATCATATGCAGAAGAATATCTAGGAGAGACTGTTGATAAAGCAGTTATTACTGTTCCAGCTTATTTTAATGATGCTGAACGTCAAGCAACTAAAGATGCAGGGAAAATTGCTGGATTAGAAGTTGAACGTATTATTAACGAGCCAACTGCTGCAGCACTTGCGTATGGTTTAGATAAAATGGATCAAGATCAAACCATTCTCGTTTATGACTTAGGCGGTGGAACATTTGATGTATCTATTCTTGAGCTAGGAGACGGAGTATTCGAAGTTCGTGCAACTGCAGGTGACAATAAGCTTGGTGGAGACGATTTCGACCAAGTAATTATGGATTATTTAGTTGCTGAATTTAAAAAAGAAAATGGTATTGATCTTTCTAAAGATAAAATGGCTATGCAACGTTTAAAAGATGCAGCAGAAAAAGCGAAGAAAGACTTATCTGGTGTAACTTCTACACAAATTTCATTACCATTTATTACAGCTGGTGAAGCAGGACCTTTACACTTAGAAGTGAACCTAACTCGTGCTAAATTTGATGAAATTTCTGCAGACCTTGTTGAAAGAACAATGGGTCCTACAAGACGTGCTATGCAGGATGCAGGATTATCACCAAGTGAAATTGATAAAGTTATCCTAGTTGGTGGCTCTACACGTATTCCAGCTGTACAAGAAGCTATTCGTAAAGAAACTGGTAAGGATCCACATAAAGGAGTAAATCCTGATGAAGTTGTTGCAATGGGGGCTGCTATCCAAGGTGGAGTTCTTACTGGGGATGTTAAAGATGTTGTACTACTAGACGTAACACCACTTTCATTAGGGATTGAAACAATGGGAGCTGTGTTTACGAAACTAATTGATCGTAATACGACAATCCCAACATCTAAATCACAAGTGTTCTCAACAGCTGCAGATAATCAAACTGCCGTAGATATCCATGTTCTTCAAGGTGAACGTCCAATGGCTGCAGATAATAAAACATTAGGCCGTTTCCAATTATCTGATATTCCGCCAGCACCACGTGGAATTCCACAAATCGAGGTAACATTTGACATTGATAAAAATGGTATCGTTAATGTAAGTGCTAAGGATTTAGGTACTGGTAAACAACAAAATATTACGATTAAATCATCTTCAGGATTATCAGATGAAGAAATCGATCGTATGGTAAAAGAAGCTGAGGAAAATGCTGAAGCAGATAAACAACGTAAAGAAGAAGTAGAATTACGTAATGAAGCAGATCAGCTTGTATTTACAACTGAAAAAACGTTAAAAGATCTTGAAGGTAAAGTAGAAGAAGCAGAAGTGAAAAAGGCTGAGGAAGCAAAAGATGCATTAAAAGCGGCTATTGAGAAAAATGACTTAACTGAAATCCGTGAAAAGAAAGATGCGCTCCAAGAAATTGTACAAAATCTATCAATGAAATTGTATGAAGAAGCAGCAAAACAAGCACAAGCACAGCAAAATGCTGCTGGAGGCCAAGAAGGAAATAATAACGATGATGTGGTCGACGCAGAATTTGAAGAAGTAAAAGATGATAAATAAAAAATAGTCTCCACATATACATGTTCAAAAAGTCAAAGTCAGGTCATTCTTGGCTTTGGCTTTTTGTTTTAAACAAGCTCTTATGTTTAGTGAATCGAAGTAAAAAAGCTCCATAAGACTTTGGGGTTATCTGATATTTACTGTTCTTTTTATTGATTGTTCCCAACGTCAATGTTAAAATAACCTTTATGCGAAAGGATTCGGGAGTGTGTTTGAATGAGTAAAAGGGATTATTACGAAGTATTAGGATTAGAAAAAAATGCCTCAAAAGAAGAGATAAAAAAGGCTTATCGAAAATTATCTAAAAAATATCATCCAGATATTAATAAAGAAGCTGGAGCGGACGAAAAATTTAAAGAAGTAAAAGAAGCCTATGAAGTTTTGTCAGATGACCAAAAACGTGACCAATATGATCGATTTGGACATACTGATCCAAACCAAGGATTTGGTGGATTTGGTAATGGTGACTTTGGTGGGTTTGGAGGCTTTGAGGATATATTTAGTACCTTCTTTGGTGGTGGATCTTCAAGACGTCGTGATCCAAATGCACCAAGACAAGGTGCAGACCTTCAATACACAATGAGCTTGGAATTTGAAGAAGCGGTATTTGGGAAAGAAACGGTTATTGAAATACCTCGTGAAGAGAACTGTGATACATGTCATGGTACTGGAGCAAAGCCTGGTACGAAACCAGAAACTTGTTCTCACTGTCATGGATCAGGCCAATTAAATACAGAACAAAATACACCATTTGGCAAAATTGTAAATCGTCGAGTATGTAACTATTGTAATGGTACAGGTAAGATGATTAAAGATAAATGTAAGACATGTGGTGGTACAGGAAAAGTAAAGAAACGTCGAAAAATCAATGTAAAGATTCCTGCAGGAGTTGATGATGGTCAACAATTAAGAGTTTCAGGTCAAGGTGAACCTGGTATAAACGGTGGTCCTGCTGGAGATCTTTATGTCGTTTTCCATGTGAAAGAACATGAATTCTTTGAACGTGATGGGGACGATATATATTGTGAGGTTCCTCTTACTTTCTCTCAGGCTGCGTTGGGGGATGAGATTGAAGTTCCAACGCTACACGGAAAAGTTAAGTTAAAGGTCCCTTCTGGTACACAAACAGGTACGAAATTCCGCCTCCGTGGAAAAGGTGTTCCAAATGTTAGAGGTTATGGTGTTGGAGATCAGCACATTCATGTTAAGGTCGTTACACCGACGAAGTTAACAGAAAAACAAAAGCAATTATTACGTGAGTTTTCAGAAATTAGTGGTACTATTCCAGATGAACATAATGAATCGTTTTTTGACAAAATGAAAAGAGCATTTAAAGGGGAATAATTCCTCGAGTGATTAATTATTTTCGAATGCAATAAATAAAAGATGGAGTTGGTAGAAGTGAAATGGTCTGAAATTATGATCCATACGACAAATGAAGCAATTGAACCGATCTCAAATATTTTACATGAGGCAGGTGCTAGTGGGGTAGTAATCGAAGACCCATTTGATCTTATTAAAGAGAGGGAAGATCAGTTTGGTGAAATCTACCAACTCAACCCAGATGATTATCCTGAAGAAGGCGTAATTATCAAAGCGTATATAGCAGTGAATAGCTTTTTAGGTGAAACGATTGAAGAAATTAAGCAATCGATAAACAACTTGACTGAACTAAATATTGATATCGGTCATAATGATGTTTCTATTAGTGAAGTCAATGAAGAAGAATGGGCAACTGCTTGGAAAAAATATTATAATCCAGTGAAAATATCTGAAAAGTTTACGATTGTTCCTACTTGGGAGGAATACGAACCAGTATCAAGTGATGAGCTCATTATTGAATTAGATCCTGGAATGGCCTTTGGAACGGGGACACACCCTACAACAGTTATGTGCATTCAAGCATTAGAAAGAACAGTGAAACAGGCTGATTCTGTCATTGATGTTGGCACAGGTTCAGGTGTTTTAAGTATTGCTGCTGCTATGCTGGGAGCAGGAAAAGTAACGGCACTTGATTTAGATGAAGTGGCAGTACAATCAGCTAGGTTAAACGTAAAGCTAAATAAAGTACAGTCAGTGGTTACTGTTTCCAAAAATGACCTCCTTCAGGGAATGGATGGACAAGTGGATGTTGTTGTTTCAAATATACTAGCTGAAGTGATTATGAGTTTTACAGATGACGTGGCAAAAGCAGTTAAAATGGGCGGATATTTTATTGCTTCAGGCATCATTCAGCAGAAAAAAGATCAAGTAAAGGATGCGATGATAGCTTCGGGCTTTACCATTGAAGAAACGATTATAATGGAAGACTGGGTTGCTTTTATTGCAAAACGTGGGTGATCAAGGAGATGCAACGTTATTTCATCGACAAGAACCATGATGGAGAAAATCAATTTCACTTGGAAGGTGATGCTTATCACCATATTTCACATGTTATGAGAATGAAAGTGAATGATGAATTTTTTATTGTTTTTTCAGAAGGTAAATCAGGGGTTGCTAAAATAGTTGATATTACCAATGAGGAAATTATCGCAAATGTAGTAAAATGGGAAGATGAAAATAAGGAAATGCCTGTAAAAGTAACAATTGCGAGCGGACTGCCTAAAGGGGATAAATTAGAATTAATTATTCAAAAAGGAACAGAGCTCGGAGCTTTTCAATTTGTCCCTTTTATAGCGGATCGCTCCATTGTTAAATGGGAGCCTAAAAAGGAAAAGAAAAAGCTTGAACGATGGCAAAGAATTGCATTAGAGGCAGCGGAACAAGCCCATCGACAATATATACCTAAAGTTACTGCTCCGCTATCGTTTAAAAAACTACTTGAATACAGCCAACCATTCGATCATAAATTAGTTGCATTTGAAGAGAGTGCAAAATTGGGGGAAACCTCTAATTTTGTAAAACAATTAAATGAGTTTAATGCTGGCGAGACAGTACTCATCGTATTTGGACCTGAAGGTGGTCTAACGAATGATGAAGTGAAACAAATGGAAGAATCGGGATTTTGTATTTGTGGATTAGGTCCAAGAATATTACGAACTGAAACAGCTCCTTTATATGCATTATCCGCAATTTCTTACCAATTAGAATTAATGAGGTGATTGCAATGTCACAAGTGGCATTTCATACATTAGGATGTAAAGTAAATCATTATGAAACAGAGGCAATTTGGCAATTATTTAAAGCTCAAGGCTATGATCGGGTAGATTTCGAATCAATGGCAGATGTATATGTCATCAACACATGTACTGTAACAAATACAGGAGATAAAAAAAGTCGTCAAGTGATTCGTCGTGCAGTAAGAAAAAATCCAGATGCAGTCATTTGTGTTACTGGTTGTTATGCACAGACTTCCCCTGCAGAAATTATGGCTATACCTGGTGTTGATATTGTTGTAGGTACACAAGATCGGACAAAAATGCTCGACTATATTGAGCAATTCAAACAAGAAAGAAAACCAATTAATGGTGTCGGAAACATTATGAAAAATCGTGTTTATGAAGAATTGGATGTTCCAGCCTTTACTGATCGAACACGTGCATCATTAAAAATTCAAGAAGGCTGTAATAACTTCTGTACATTTTGTATTATTCCATGGGCACGTGGTCTTATGAGATCCCGTGATCCAAAAGAAGTCATTCATCAAGCACAGCAACTTGTAGACGCTGGTTATAAAGAAATTGTCTTAACGGGAATTCATACAGGTGGATATGGACAGGATTTTAAGGATTATAATTTAGCTATGCTACTTAGCGATATGGAGAAACAAGTAAAAGGATTAAAACGAATCCGCATATCATCTATAGAAGCTAGTCAATTAACGGATGAGGTCATTGAGGTAATCGATAAATCGAAATTAATTGTTCGACATATGCATATACCTCTTCAATCAGGATCTGATACAGTCCTAAAAAGAATGAGACGGAAATATACGATGGCAGAATATGAAGAAAGACTGTTGAAATTGAAAAAGGCTTTGCCTGGACTTGCAATAACATCCGATGTTATCGTTGGGTTTCCTGGGGAAACAGAAGAAGAATTTATGGAAACCTACAATTTTATTAAAAAACATAAATTTGCTGAACTTCATGTCTTCCCATATTCGAAGCGTACAGGTACTCCTGCTGCTCGCATGGAGGATCAAATTGATGAAGAGATTAAAAATGAACGTGTTCATCGCTTAATTTCGTTGTCAGATCAATTAGCGAAGGAATATGCCTCTAATTTTGAGAATGAAGTATTAGAAGTCATTCCGGAAGAAAAATTCAAAGATGATCCAGCTAGTGGTCTTTATGAGGGGTATACAGATAATTATCTAAAAGTCGTTTTCCCTGCATCTGAAGATATGGTTGGTCAAATTGTGAAAGTTAAAATTACTAAATCTGGCTATCCTTATAATGAAGGCCAATTTGTCCGTGTGATGGATGAAATTGATGAGGTCAATCAACAGCAAGCAATATAATTGGTTTTAGAAAAAATTGGAAGTTGAATTTAAAGTCAAGGTTTTCATGACATTGACTTTGGATTTACTTCTAATTTTTTTTGTTTTGGGGATACTAAATCTACTCGAAATGATAGGTTATCAATGATATAGTAATAGAGGTACGTACAACATAAATTACATAAAGGAGAGTTAGAATTATGACGAATAACATTGCAAAAATGATTGACCATACATTGCTAAAGCCTGAAGCAACAAAGTCACAAATTCAAAGTTTGTGTGAGGAGGCAAGAGAATATTCATTTGCATCCGTATGTGTTAATCCAACATGGGTTAAATATGCAGCAGATCTTTTACAAGGTTCAGATGTAAAGGTATGTACTGTTATTGGATTTCCTTTAGGGGCTACGACTCCTGAAACAAAGGCATTTGAAACAAAAAATGCCATTGAAAACGGAGCGGAGGAAGTTGATATGGTTATAAATATTGGCGCCCTTAAAAGTGGAGATCTTGAACTAGTTGAACAGGATATATTAGCTGTTACAAATGCTGCAAAAGATAAAGCATTAACAAAGGTAATTATTGAAACTTGCCTTCTTACTGAAGAAGAAAAAATTCGTGCATGTGAACTCGCTGTAAAAGCAGGAACTGATTATGTGAAGACTTCTACAGGATTTTCTACAGGTGGAGCAACAGTTGAAGATATCGCATTAATGCGTAAAACAGTTGGACCAAATATAGGTGTCAAAGCATCTGGAGGTGTAAGAAGTCCTGAAGATGCACAGCAAATGATTGAAGCAGGTGCAACACGTATTGGTGCTAGCTCAGGTGTAAAAATTGTCCAAGGATTAACCAGTGATAGTGATTATTAAGTAATAGAAAAAAGTAAAAAGCCCAGAGAATGGTACTCTCTGGGTTTTAGTGTAAACTCTTTTCCCAAACATTGTTGCTATTCAGGTAAAGTTATAACTTTAAATATAGCTGAGGATCACTACACTTTTCATTTTACTGAGAAAAAAGCTACAATCTCCATAAGACCCGATAGAATCCTTTATTGTTAGTAAAAGCCGGCAGTTGGGCTTTTGCAAGAGTAACAAACTATACGAAAACAGCCTTAGTGTAAGAATGAATAAAAAGTTTCTCTCCTTTAGTGGTAATAGGTCAATTGAGCTCCATATTTAGACTATTGAAGTCAATTAAACTCTCTATTAAGCAACTCATTTAAAAGAACAGAATGGAGAATTCTATCTTGTCTTCTTTATTATATGGGTTTAATCTTACCTTTACCGTGTATTCGGATAATGAATTTACCGAATTTTGTGGCAAACGGAAGAACAATTAATGAGCAAATGACATTAAATATAACACTTGCATGTGCTAATTGGGTTTCAATATTAGAGGTTAAGTGTCTTGAAATATCACCTAAATACTGAATAAACGGAATAAACAATATAGCGCCAACTAGATTAAGCCATATATGGGTGTATGCAGTTAATCTTGCTTCCTCTCCAGCACCGATACTTGCTAATAAGCCTGTTATGCATGTACCGATATTTGCACCAAGCATGATGATTATCCCAGTTTCGAGGGGGAATATACCTGCGCTTAGAAAACTCATAGCGATTCCAGTCATTACTGTACTTGATTGAATACATGCCGTTAAAAGAATTGAAAATAAAAATCCATAAATCATATGACCATTTATTAATATTAAAAGATGCTGAATAAAGTCGAGTTTTGTTAAGGGGCCAGCTAGCCATTCAAACCCTCTCATTGCGGAGATAATTATTGCAAAACCCGTAAAAATAAAACCTAGGCTTTTTATTTTTGGTCGATTAAAAAATAAAAAAAACAAACCAATGATTAAAAAAGGAATAATTAACTGTGATAAATCATACGAAAGGAATTCTAAAGTAAAGGTTGTGCCGATATTTGTTCCTAAGATAATTCCTATAGTCTGTGGAAAGCTTAGAATTTTCGCCGCAACTAAACCTACCATAATGACCATAACTGCAGAACTACTTTGTAATATTGCCGTCATGATTATTCCTACGACCATTCCTTTAATAGGAGTACTTGTTATTTTTTTTAGCCATACCTCCATTGCTTTCCCTGAAAGATTAAATAAACCAATACGAAGCCACGTCATACCTAATAAGAAACTTCCCACTAAACCAATAAATAAACCTAAATAAAGCATGTCCTCCCACCTCATTAGTAATCATATGGTATAATAACAATGAAAATGCCGCTTTTAAAAAATAGTAAAATTTATTGTGTTTACAGTAGAGAAATAGTTAATTTTACACAATTTTTTATAGGACATTTTAAACAACACTATGAAAGTTTATTGACCTCGTAAAAAGGATATATTATAATGTCATGGTACATGGTTTTTTTATGTGTTGCATGAAGCCGTAGTGTGTGTTCGGAGGGAGGGAAAGAGAGATGTCAAAAACAGTTGTTCGTAAAAACGAATCGCTTGAAGATGCTCTTCGCCGCTTCAAACGTACAGTTTCTAAAACAGGAACTTTACAAGAATATAGAAAGCGCGAATTTTATGAAAAACCAAGCGTAAAACGTAAGAAAAAGTCTGAAGCTGCTAGAAAGCGTAAGTTCTAAGAGAGGGTGGAATAATGGGTCTTCTCGAGCGTTTAAATGAAGATATGAAACAAGCGATGAAAAACAAAGAAAAAGAAAAACTCTCTGTTATCCGCATGCTTAAAGCATCATTGCAAAATGAAGCGATTAAGCTTGGTAAAGATCTGTCAGAAGAGGATGAACTGACAATCCTTTCTCGCGAAGTGAAGCAACGCAAAGACTCCCTCCAGGAATTTCGAAATGCAGGTCGTGAAGATCTCGTTGAAAAAATTCAAACAGAACTAACTTATGTGGATATATATTTACCTGAACAGCTTTCAGAAGATGAACTGACAACGATTGTTCTCGAAACAATAAAAGAAGTTGGTGCTACATCGAAAGCTGATATGGGAAAAGTGATGAGTGCCATTATGCCGAAAGTTAAAGGTAAGGCTGATGGTTCAACTGTAAATAATATCGTAAAGCAGCAATTAGCTTAACAAAAAAGCCAGGAAGTTTTTTAACTTCCTGGCTTTTTTCTTGAAATAATTCTTTAAATTATTTCATTATAAATGAAACTTTTATGTTACAAAAACGTAAAAATAAATAAGGAAAAACTGAAGAGGAGTAGAAAGGGGGGATAATTTGAAAAAAGCTCTCTTTATATTAGGATCTCTATTAATAATTGCAGGAAGTTTATTTTTTTCAGCAAGTGCAGAAAGTCAAAGTAAAAAAACTGTTGTAGTCATTCCTATTGAAGAAGAGATTGAAAAGGGATTACAAGCTTTTTTGAAAAGAGCCATTGATACAGCTGAGGATAATTATGCTGATTTAATCGTGTTTGATATTAATACTCCAGGCGGTGCTGTAAATGCAGCAAGTGATATAGGTAAACTTTTAAATAGTACTGATATAAAGAAAATTGCTTTTGTTAATAATAAAGCACTATCTGCGGGTGCCTATATTTCTTTGTTTGCAGATGAAATTTATATGGTACCGGATGCCACAATGGGAGCTGCAGCAGTGATTAATCAACAAGGGAACACAGCAGGAGAAAAAGCGGAAAGTGCCTGGAAAGCTGCAATGAATGCGGCAGCTAAACAGCATGGGCGGGATCCAATCTATGCAGAAGCCATGGCTGATAAGGATATTGATCTTCCAAAACTAGATGCTGGAAAAGGGAAATTGCTGACATTAACTTCTGAACAAGCTGTTGAAGTGGGTTATTCAGAAGGTACATTCAAAAATTTATCGGAGTTATTAAAGCATATTGGGTATGACAATGCTTTAATCGAGCATGTTGATCTAAGCTTTGCTGAAAAAATCGCTAGGTTTTTAACTAATCCTATCGTTGTTCCTATTCTACTATCCATTGCAAGTCTTGGTTTAGTAGTAGAATTATATTCCCCAGGCTTTGGTATACCTGGTACAATGGGATTAACAGCATTATTATTATTTTTCTATGGACATTTAGTTGCAGGTTTGGCAGGCTATGAATCTCTTATATTGTTCATTATAGGTATCGTACTGATTATCGCAGAATTCTTTTTACCTGGAGCGATTGCGGGAATCCTAGGAGCTGCAGCCATTATAGGAAGTTTACTCATAGCAGGGGGAAACATCTTTTACATGGGAATATCAATAATAATTGCTGTATTAGTAGCTATTATTGGCATGATTATAATGGTAAAGGTGTTGGGTAAACGCATGAAAATATTTAAAAAGATCGTCTTATCTGATTCAACGAGTACTGAAAAAGGATATGTATCAAATGAAAATCGTGTGGAGCTAATTGGTCGTGCAGGTCTAACCATTACCCCACTTCGTCCTGCGGGAACGATAACGATAGATGATGAAAGAATAGATGTAGTGAGTGAAGGCGGGTATATCGATAATGGTCAGAGCGTTAAAGTAATCAAAGTAGAGGGCTCTCGAATTGTCGTTAGACTAGATAAATAATCGAAATTTTTGAAGGAGGATAAATTTAATGGGTTTAGATCCAAGTACAATACTTATATTATTAGCAATTGCAGCTGGTATTATTGTTCTTGCCATACTATTAACTTTTGTTCCAGTTATGCTATGGATATCAGCTTTAGCAGCAGGCGTTAAAATTGGAATTTTCACCTTAATTGGTATGAGGTTACGACGTGTCATACCAAGTCGTGTCATCAATCCTTTGATAAAAGCACGTAAAGCAGGGATTGATGTAGGAATTAATCAATTAGAGAGCCATTATTTGGCTGGAGGAAATGTTGATCGTGTAGTAAATGCTTTAATTGCTGCTCATCGAGCGAATATTACCCTTACATTTGAACGATGTGCTGCAATTGATTTAGCTGGTCGTAATGTATTAGAAGCCGTTCAAATGAGTGTAAATCCAAAGGTCATTGAAACCCCATTTATTGCTGGTGTTGCAATGGATGGTATTGAAGTAAAAGCGAAAGCAAGAATTACCGTACGAGCGAATATTGAACGCCTTGTCGGTGGAGCTGGTGAAGATACAGTTGTTGCGCGTGTTGGTGAAGGGATTGTAAGTACAATCGGTTCTTCAGACAATCATAAAAAGGTATTAGAGAATCCTGATTTAATCTCTCAAACAGTATTGAAAAAAGGATTGGATGCAGGAACTGCTTTTGAAATTCTCTCCATAGATATCGCTGATGTGGATATCGGTAAGAATATCGGTGCGCATCTTCAAACTGAACAAGCCGAAGCTGATAAGAAAATTGCCCAAGCAAAGGCAGAGGAACGCCGTGCAATGGCTGTTGCTTCCGAACAAGAAATGAAGGCAAGAGTTCAAGAAATGAGAGCAAAAGTTGTTGAAGCAGAAGCAGACGTCCCATTAGCAATGGCTGAAGCATTACGTTCTGGAAATATTGGAGTTATGGACTATTTAAACTTTAAAAATATTGAATCAGATACAGATATGCGAGGATCCATTGGAAAAATGACATCAGATAAGAAGGATCAACAAAAGCCAGAATAACGTATTTAACCAAAGGTAGGGAGGAATTCCTTTGGAATCATTAATCATAGCGGTAATTGTAGGATTAATTAGTCTTTTTCTTAATAAAAAATCGAATGAGGGGAAACAGGATAAACAAGACGCTCCAAAACCGGTCTCTACACCGAGGAGTAATCGGCCCCTTGCGAAAACTATTACCGAAACTACATCACCACCTGATAAAATTCAAGCTAAATATAGGGAAATTAAAGAAGCATTTGAGCCTACTCCAGAAGTGGATTTGAAGGAATCATTTGAAAAAGAAATGCTCCCTCAGAAGGTCAATAAAGAAAGTGAACCTAAACAGCTTGAAATTGATGAAAATGATCTATTAAAGGGTATCATTTTATCAGAGGTTTTAGGCCCACCAAGATCAAAAAGACCATATAGAAGATAAAAAATTATAGAGAAATCGTGTCGATCACCAGACACGATTTTTTCTTTTTAAAAATGTGTGCTGAATCCCCTTCCTACTTCATAAATATGAGATGAAAGGGGGTTCTTTTTTATGGCAAAAAAATGGAGCAGACAACTTCGTAATTGGATGACAAGCAAAATGGAGCTTCCACAGGATGTCATGATGGATCTTCCCCGAATCACGATGATCGGACAAATCCATATTTATATAGAAAATCACCGCGGATTATTAACCTTTTCAGATCGTGAGGTTCGATTACTTCTAAAGCAGGGACAATTGTTAGTAAAAGGTCAATCCTTCGTTATTCGAACGATATTACCCGAAGAAATATTATTAGAAGGAAAAATCGATGAAGTAATTTATTTAAATGAATAGGGAGTGACTTTTCTTGAAGAACCAATGGATTACTTTTTTTGGTGGTAAGATCCATGTAAAGGTAGAAGGGAAAGGTGTAGAGCGATTGATAAATCAGCTCACCCGTTCCCATTTAACTATATGGAATGTTAAAAGACAAGGTACAACTGCGATTACTTTTTTTATGCGGTTACAGGATTTACATAAACTAAGGCATCAGAGCAGAAAATATGACTGTAAGATTTCCTTTTTAAATGGACAAGGTGCTCCTTTTTTATGGAAAAGAGTATTGAAAAATTCAGGATTTTTTACAGGGTTTTTGCTTTTCTTTATCGTTATTACGATTCTCTCCAATATTATATGGGGAATACAAATAAAGGGAGCTAGCCCGCAATTAGAACATCAAATACGTAAGGAATTAGATAAATTAGGGATTCATATTGGGAAACTACAGTTTTTTGTAGATGATGTAGAAACGATTCAAAGAAAGCTAGAAGATCGCATTCCTGAATTAACTTGGATTGGTGTCGAATTAAACGGGACAACCTTTCATTTCCAGGTAGTAGAAAAGACAATACCTGAACCACCAGAGAAAAAGTCCCCACAAGACCTTGTAGCGACTAAAAAAGCTGTGATCGTGGATACTTTTGTTGAAAATGGTCAACAAATGGTTAAAATTAATCAATATGTGAAAAAGGGTCAGTTACTTGTTTCGGGTACAATTGGCAATGAGCATAATGAGAAACAAGTTGCTGCAATTGGAAAAATCTATGGTAAGACATGGTATAAGTCAACAGTTGAGATGCCACTTGAGTCAGATTTCCAAGTTTATACAGGTAAAGAAAAGCGAAAATATAGCTTAAATTTTGGATCGGTAAAGGTTCCTTTGTGGGGATTTGGAAAAATTGAATATAAAGAATACGATTCAGAAAAAGAACCACATAAAATAAATTTTATAAAGTGGTCTCTTCCAGTAAAGTACGAAGAAACAACCGTAAGAGAAAAAGAAAATGTAAAAAGAAAATATAGTGAAAAACAAGCCATAGATGCTGCTAAGGAAAAGGCGCGTAATGACTTAAAGTCAAAAATTCCTACAGATGCTAAAGTAGTTGATGAATATGTTTTGCATGAGAAGGTCGAGAATGGTAAAGTTAATTTATCAATATATTTCCAAGTTATCGAAAATATTGCAATAGAAAAACCAATCATTCAAGGAGACATAGAATGACAGAAGATTTAAAAACATCTAAACTTCAACTAGAAAATCCAAATGAAGCGATTGCCTTATTTGGAATCTCAGATTCAAACTTAAAAATGTTAGAAGCAGAATATGAAGTATCAATTGTTACTCGAGGAGAAACAATTGATGTATCTGGAAAAGAAACAAATGTAGAAAAAGTGTACCATGTTCTATTTCAACTATTAAAGGTTATTAGGAAAGGGATTAATATTAGTGGCCGGGATGTTGTTTATGCCATCCAAATGGAAAAACAGGGAATGATAGAGTATTTTACAGATATTTATGAAGAAGAAATCACTAAAAATGCGAAAGGCAAGATTATTCGTGTAAAAAATCTCGGTCAAAGGCAATATATCAATGATATTAAAAAGCATGATTTAGTATTTGGTATAGGTCCAGCTGGGACAGGTAAAACATATTTGGCGGTTGTAATGGCTGTTGCAGCATTAAAGAGTGGCCAGGTGAGAAAAATTATTCTTACAAGACCCGCAGTAGAGGCAGGAGAAAGTTTAGGCTTTTTACCTGGAGATCTAAAGGAAAAGGTAGATCCATATTTACGCCCGCTATACGATGCATTAAATGATGTATTAGGCAGTGAACATACACAAAGGCTGATTGAAAGAGAAACCATAGAAATTGCACCTCTAGCATATATGAGGGGAAGAACTTTGGATGATGCCTTTGTTATTTTGGATGAAGCTCAAAATACCACTCAAGCACAAATGAAGATGTTCTTAACCCGCCTAGGCTTCAGCTCTAAAATGGTAATTACAGGAGACCGTACACAGATTGATTTACCGAAAGGGATTCAATCTGGACTAGTGGCAGCTGAAAAAATCTTAGAAAATGTTTCAGGAATTTCTTTTGTATATTTGGAACAAAGTGATGTCGTGCGTCACCCTCTTGTTGCACGGATTATTGATGCATATAATATACACTCTTCTTAACCCGTACTTTTTAGTCGGGTTTTTTCTTTGGATTGGCTTTTTTTCTCGGCTGGTAGTAGGATTTTGGCAAATACAATAAACTATACAAAAATGGCCTTTGATTAAAAGGGATAATATCAGCTATTGTCGAATTAGTGAGTTAGATGGAATGAATGAATATAATAAATATGGGTGCATTTCAATACAAAAACTGATATTATTTTACATAATTAGGGAAGAGCTGAGAAAAGCAAAAAAATGGTGGTGGGGAGTAAATGAATCTTCAAGATTATATAAGCAAAGTCCGCACATTATTAAGTTATAAAGTGTTTACATTTATTTGTTTTCTGATATTGGCTATATTGTTATATGGCGTTCTTTTTTATAATGTAAAACCTCAGACATATGATATAGAGTTATTTTCAGTGGCAGATAAAACCATACGTTCACCTAAGACAATCGTTGATGAAGAAAAGACGAAGGATGAACAACAAAAGGCAGCAGATGCAGTAGAAAAGGTTTATACCTTTCAAAAAGAAAAGGAGCAAAATCGAGTTTCTCTAATTAATTCGATCTTTGATTTCGTAACGGATGCCAATAAAGAAATCCCAGCTCATATAAAAGATAAAGAAATGGAAAAGACGGATAAAAAAACAGACAAAGAAAGATTGGTTGACTTAAAATCAAAACTTACATCCGATGTAAATGAGGATGTAACAAAGTCTATTTCGGATGCTGTCTTGATGGACTTACTCAAGGCAACCCCTTTTGAATTGGAGCAGACGAGAAATATACTTAATAGCCAGGTTGAACAATTAATGGGAGAAAAGATTCGCGAAGATAAAGTTAGGCAGTATCAAGGCAGAATGGAAGATCTAATTCGTGATTCGTCCATTCCAACAGAGTTAAAATCAGCTGCTATTGCATTGGGTAAATACGCAATTGTCCCAAATGAAATTTATGATCCTGAACAAACAGACATTCGAAAAAAACAAGCAATGCAAAGTGTAGAACCAATAAAAATACTACAAGGTCAAGTTATTGTTCAAGAGGGTCATCTTATTGACCATGAAAGCTATCATCAGCTTGAACTGCTTGGATTATTAAAAAGTAATCCAACCATTAAGCCATATATTGGTTTGGGGATATTCGTATTTTTGATTATAGGTTCTTTGTATTTGTATTTTTCTACTTTTCGAGTAAGCGAAGAAAAAAAACAAAATTATTTAATTCTGCTAAGTCTAATTTTTATTATCAGTTTATTATTAATGAAAATTATAGGTTTAATGGCGGATTTAGAACTTGATAAAATTGGTTATTTATTTCCTGCTGCAATGGCACCGATGTTAATTCGTATGATGCTTAACGAACGTTTTGCTTTTATCATTACGATTATACTTGCTGCTTGTGGTAGTATTATTTTTCATGATGAAATAACAGGATCGGTAAATATTGAGATTGCGATTTATATTTTATTTAGCGGAACAGCTGGTATATTATTATTAACAAATCGTAATCGAAAATCGAATATTCTACAGGCGGGATTTTTCATTTCGATTATAAACATCCTTATCATTTTCTTTTTGTTATTTTTAGGCAATGGTCAATTTACAAAAATGGAGTATCTATACTATACGATCTTTGCTTTTGTTTCTGGATTATTATCTGCTATACTAACGATTGGTCTGTTGCCATTTTTTGAGGCTGGTTTTGGTGTTTTGTCCACTTTAAAATTAATCGAACTTTCAAGTCCAAATCATCCATTATTGAAAAAGATTTTAACGGAAGCACCAGGTACCTATCATCATAGTGTAATGGTGGCAAACTTAGCTGAAGCAGCATGTGAGGCAATCGGTGCAAATGGATTATTAGCCAGAGTGGGATGCTATTATCATGATATTGGCAAAACAAGAAGACCACAATTTTTCATTGAAAATCAAATGAATATAGAAAATCCACATAATCATATTTCTCCCGAAACGAGTAAAGATATTATTATTGCACATGCGACAGATGGTGCACAAATGCTTAAAAAGCATAAATTACCTAAGGAGATTGTTGATATAGCAGAACAACATCATGGAACTACATTATTAAAATATTTTTACTATAAGGCAAAAGAAGAAAATGATCATATTGATGAAATGGACTATCGCTATCCTGGTCCAAAACCTCAAACGAAAGAGGCGGCAATTATTAGTATTGCTGATAGTGTGGAGGCAGCAGTTAGATCGATGACACATCCAACACCAGAACAGATTAAGAATTTGATTGATTCTATTGTTCAAGATCGTTTAAAGGATGGTCAATTGAATGAATGTGATATAACATTAAAGGAAATAGAAGTGATTAAAAAAACATTTAGTGAAACGTTAAATGGAATCTTTCACTCACGGATAGAGTATCCAAACCCAAAATAAGAGACAACTTAAATGTGAAAAAGGATGAATAATATGGCTTTAATTATTGATTTTATTGACGAAACAAGCGAAATGAAAGAAGCGGATTTAAATCTCGTAGAAAAAATATTAAATTTTGCTTCTGAAAAGCTTGGGATAGAGAATGGGAGTGAAGTATCTGTTACCTTTGTAACAAACGAAAGAATTCAAGAAATTAATCGAGAGTATCGAGATAAGGATCAACCGACGGATGTCATTTCTTTTGCTATGGAAGAACTTGGTGATGATGAAATCGCAATAAATGGTTTAGATATACCACGAATGCTTGGAGATATTATCATTTCGGTACCTAAAATCCAAGAACAAGCAATGGAATATGGGCATTCATTTGAAAGGGAACTTGCCTTTCTTGCTGTCCATTCCCTTCTACATTTACTCGGATATGATCATATGACAGAGGAAGATGAAAAAGAGATGTTTGGTTTGCAAAGGGATATTTTAGATGAATATGGGCTTACGAGATAAAGGGCGATTCTGGAAGGCATTTAAGTTTGCATTTCAAGGAATTATGCATGCATGTAAAACTGAGAGAAATGTACAATTTCATTTCGCTGCTTCGGTTATCGTTATTTTATTTAGTATCTATTTGAACATATCATTATTTGAATGGTTATTTATTTGCCTCTGTATTTTTGGGGTCATAACGCTGGAATTAATAAATTCGGCTATTGAACGAATAGTCGATCTTGCGTCCCCTAGTTATCATCCATTAGCTAAACAAGCGAAAGATATTGCAGCTGGGGCAGTTTTAGTTTATTCTATAATGACGGTAATTATAGGCAGTATCATCTTTTTACCGAAACTTGCACGTCTATTTCAATCTTACATAGGATAATAATAAATCACTTAAAAGCTGCTATTATGGCATTTTGTCAACAAAGTTGTTCTCTTTAGACAACTTAACAAGTCAAAGTCGCTAAACAAGCAGCTTTTTCTATTTATTTGCAGTGGGTTTCTCTTTACGGTAAAATATTTTCAAAGCTACTTCAAATTAAAATATAAGAGTTTTGAAAATATTCTAAACAAAATAAAAATATTCCATAACTTTGTGATGAATTTGTAGTAAACTATAATAGAAGGGGTAGACATAATGAATTTAGAACAGCTTATTGAAGAAGCGAAAATCGCAAGAGACAAAGCATATGTACCTTATTCCAAATTTCCGGTCGGTGCTGCACTATTAAGTGAAAATGGAAAAGTATATCATGGCTGTAATATTGAAAATGCTGCTTATACAGTTGGAAATTGTGCGGAGCGTACAGCTCTGTATAAAGCATATTCTGATGGCGATACAAAGTTCAATGTGCTTGTTGTAACAGCTGATACGGAAAGACCTGTACCACCATGCGGAGCATGTCGACAAGTGATCTCTGAACTTTGCCCTAAAGATATGAAAGTGATTTTGACAAATTTAAAAGGTGATATTCAAGAATTAACTGTTGAGCAATTATTGCCAGGCGCATTTTCTCCGGAGGATTTACATGCAAAATAAAAGTACAGAACAGCAAACATTTAAATCAGGGTTTGTATCTATCATAGGTCGACCAAATGTTGGGAAATCCACTTATATTAATCGAGTGATCGGCCAAAAAATTGCCATTATGAGTGACAAACCACAGACAACAAGAAATAAAGTTCAAGGGGTACTTACGACAAACGATTCACAAATAATACTTATTGATACACCAGGAATTCATAAGCCAAAACATAAATTAGGCGATTTTATGATGAGGGTTGCAACAAATACACTCAAAGAAGTGGACCTGATTTTGTTTATGATTAATGCGGTAGAGGGATATGGAAAAGGTGATGAATTTATCATCGAAAAATTAAAAACTGTCCGTACACCTGTCTTCCTTGTTATAAATAAAATCGATCAAGTGCATCCAGATGACTTGCTTAAAATAATTGAAAAATATAAGGAATTATATGATTTTGCTGAAATTATTCCAATATCTGCTCTAGAGGGACAGAATACTGAAAGATTGCTTGAGCAAATAAAGGAATACTTGCCTGAAGGGCCTCAGTATTACCCTGCAGATCAAATTACAGACCACCCTGAACGTTTTATCGTTTCAGAGTTAATTAGAGAAAAAGTATTGCATCTAACAAGAGAAGAAGTACCGCATTCGATTGCTGTAATTATCGAAAAGATGCAGAAAAAGCCGGAAAGTGAAACAATACATGTAATGGCAGCAATCATCGTTGAACGTTCCTCTCAAAAGGGGATCATTATCGGAAAACAAGGTAGTATGTTGAAAGAAGTAGGAAAAAGAGCAAGGATAGATATTGAGAACTTACTTGGATCTAAGGTTTATTTAGAGCTATGGGTGAAAGTTCAAAAAGATTGGAGAAATAAAATTACACAGTTGCGAGATTTTGGTTTTAGAGAAGATGAATATTAATTAGCAAGTTTTTAAAAATGAAAAATTGATTTCTATGCATCCTTTTGATTAGCAATTTTTACGTCACATGTTCCAAGGAGTCTTGGTAAACCTAGTATTAAAGGCTTTACTAATGATTTCATGAGTTTTTCACAACATGAAAGGCGGGGTTAATGTTATGATAGAATTTACCTGGAAAGTCTTTGCGGAAACTGGAAGTATTGATACGTATTTGCTATTTAAAGAGCTTGAAAAAGATCGTCAGGATGAACCATTAAATACAGATCATGAATTTAATGAAATTGATTTCCCCATTTCATAAGTTGCAATGATCGTGCGTCACCTGGGAAGCTTGTAAGACTTGCTTTGGAAGGTGGATTTTATGTTTCAAAAATGTGAAGGCATCGTTATTAGATCAATTGATTATGGTGAATCAAATAAAATTGTTACAATATTTACACGAGAGTTTGGGAAAATAGGAGTGATGGCTAGAGGCGCTAAAAAGCCAAATAGCCGTCTTTCCTCTATCTCTCAACTATTTACATATGGGAACTTTTTAGTCTCATTAGGTTCAGGACTAGGTACACTGCAGCAGGGAGAAATTATTTCTTCCCTTCGATCTATTCGTGAAGATATTTTTAAAACAGGATATGCTTCGTATATTATTGATTTATTAGATAAAGCGGTTGAAGAGAAAAGGGCAAATCCTTTTCTTTTTGAACTTTTATACCAAACATTAAATTATATAAATGAAGATGTTGATTTAGAAATCATAACGAATATTTTTGAAATGAAAATGTTAAATGTACTTGGATTGTATCCTTGCATGAATCAATGTGCTGTATGTGGGAATAAAGATGGGAAGTTTGCCTTTTCTATTCGGGAAAATGGTCTTCTTTGCCATCGATGCTATGAGAAAGACCCTTATCATATCCCTACCTCACCAATAGCTATTAAGTTACTCCGACTCTTCTATTTTATTGATCTAAACAGACTAGGATCAGTGTCAGTTAAAGAAGAAACAAAAAAAGAACTACGTTTGATTATATCTATGTATTATGATGAGTATTCCGGTTTGCATTTAAAATCCAAAAAATTTTTAGAGCAAATCGAAAAATTTCGCCAAATGCTGTAATGTAAGTTTGCCCTCATAGTATGATAGGAACTCCACATTTTTATGGAGTTTTTTTATATGGATCTTTTCTCAAATATTGCTGCTAAAGAGATCATGTTTTTACATATAAAACTAAGTTGAACATACAAGAACGTAGGAGGGTATTTACAAAAGCAACATATTTTACGAAAACAGCTTTTAATATTTAACAAATTTCTTTTCAATATAAGTAAATAGTATATAATATTTGTGTATGAGTATAACATTATTTAGATTTTATACTGGTTAGGTGGTGTGGAAAATAGAACTGAATAATCGACAGGAAACCATATTACAAATCGTAAAAGATAATGGGCCTATAACCGGTGAACATATAGCAGAAAAATTAAATCTAACAAGAGCAACACTTCGCCCAGATTTAGCCATTTTAACAATGGCTGGATATTTGGATGCGCGGCCTAGGGTTGGTTACTTTTACACTGGAAAATCAAGTACACAGCTTTTAACAGACAGTTTAAAAAAAATAGTCGTCAAAGACTATCAATCAATTCCTGTAGTTGTAAATGAAAATATATCAGTTTATGATGCAATTGTAACAGTTTTTCTTGAAGATGTAGGTACGTTATTTGTTGTAGATGATAAGCTGTTATTAGTTGGAGTCCTTTCGCGAAAGGACTTATTACGTGCGAGTATCGGTAAGCAAGAACTCTCTTCACTTCCAGTGAATATTATTATGACAAGAATGCCGAATATTACAGTGTGTAAAAAAGATGATTTATTAATTGATGTTGCAAAAAAATTAATTGAGAAGCAAATTGATTCAGTTCCCGTGGTTAAGGAATCATCCGAGGGAAACGGCTTTGAGGTGATTGGGCGGATAACTAAAACAAATATAACAAAAGCCTTTGTATCACTTGCTGACGAAAATTTATATTAATATCAAGAAATGACGGGATGGTGATCTTAAAATGACGCGACCGATTATTTATGTCGTTTCAGACTCGGTTGGTGAAACAGCTGAATTGGTTACTAAAGCAGCGATTAGTCAATTTAATGGAAAAGATGCAGAAATCAAACGTTTTCCATATGTTGAGGATTACCAGCATATTGATGAGGTTGTCTCCTTAGCCAAGCTTAATCACGGTGTGATTGTGCATACATTGGTGAAGCCGGCTATGCGGGATTATATAAAAAAACGAACAAATGAACAACATGTCAATGCGGTAGATATTATTGGTCCTTTAATGGATAAATTTCAAGAGCTATATCATAAAGAACCATTATGTGAACCAGGATTAGTTCGAAAATTGGATGATGATTATTTTAAGAAGGTTGAAGCAATAGAATTTGCTGTTAAATATGATGATGGACGAGATCCTAAAGGAATTCTACGAGCAGATATCGTTTTAGTGGGTGTTTCCAGAACATCAAAAACTCCTTTATCTCAATATCTAGCACATAAGCGATTTAAAGTGGCCAATGTCCCCCTTGTACCAGAGGTAGACCCCCCTGAAGAGCTATTTCAGGTATCACCTAATAAATGCTTTGGATTAAGGATCAGCCCTGAAAAACTTAATTTTATTCGTAAGGAAAGGCTACAAGCTTTAGGTTTAAATGATGAAGCAAGCTATGCAAATATTAATCGAATAAAAAAGGAATTAGAGTATTTTGACGCGATTGTATCAAAAATGGGATGTAAAGTAATTGATGTAACAAATAAGGCAGTTGAAGAAACAGCAAATATTATTATGAATAGGAATCATTAGACACAAGAGTCTATAAAGGGTCTGACCCCAGAGAATATATATACTGTATCTAGAATGAACGATTTTTTATTTCAGATACAGTAATGCGGGGACAGATCCCTTTACTATTTTTATTGTAAAGTATGGGAAAAGAATAAAAATATTTTAAATAAAAATATATGGTCAAAATCAGAGAAATATACTATAATAAAAAATTGTGATAAAAATGTATTTAAAATAGGTTTAGAGTCACGGATTAAGGAGTAAACTAACTATTGAGATATGTCAAGAGTCAAGGCTTAGAAAAATTCGACAAAAGCAAAAAAATATACTCATAGTATGGAAAAGAAAGAAGGATTCTGTGGAGTGATGTAGAATTATTACTAATACAGAAAGAAATGAATCCATCATATTTGTTGATGCAGATGCATGTCCAGTTAAATCGGAAATCATTTTTCTTGCTAAGAAGTATAAAATGCTCTATTATTTTATTGCCTCTTATGCACATCAAACAAAAAATAGTGATGCTACTTGGATTTATGTTGATCCTTATAAAGAATCAGCTGATTTATTTATAATGAATCATGTAAAGGAAAATGATATTGTCATTACTCAGGATATAGGGCTTGCAAGCCTAGTACTCCCGAAGAAAGTGAGGGCAATTTCTCCAAGAGGTAAAGAATATGTAGAAGAATCAATTGCTACAGCCCTTGATTTTCGTTATTTAGCTGCTAAAGCTAGGCGACAAGGGAAATATGAAAAAGGCCCAAAAGCATTTACGAAAAGTGATAGGCAATCATTTTTGTATACGCTTGAGGAGATTTTGTCGAAAAATGTAAAGTAAAGTTATAACTGAATAATCTATACACATCAAACATAATAGAGAGAAAAATTTCAATTGGGGATGTTTTCATGGTTGGAATTATTCCTGAGGATAAAATTAATGAAATTCGTCAATCAATAGATATAGTAGATATTATTGGCGAATATGTTCATTTAAAGAAACAGGGACGTAATTATTTTGGTTTATGTCCCTTCCATGGTGAAAATACACCTTCCTTCTCGGTATCACCTGATAAGCAAATATATCATTGTTTTGGTTGTAAAGCTGGTGGAAATGCAATTTCTTTTTTGATGGATATTGATGGATTAAGCTTCCAGGAAGCCATCATTAAGCTAGCTGAGAAAGGGAAAATACCATTAGATTTGGAAATAGGATCTGAACAAAATCGATCAGATTCCAAAGTGAATATTGAAAAAAAACAAATGCTTGAAGCGCATGAACTTCTTCAAAAGTTTTATCATCATTTATTAGTTAATACGAAAGAGGGGCAAAATGCGTTAGAATATCTCGTTGATCGAGGATTTACATTAGATAGTATTGAAAAATTTCAAATAGGGTATTCCTTACCTAGTTGGGACTTTGTTGTAAAACTTTTACAAAAACGTGGTTTTTCATTAAGCCTTATGGAAAAGGCAGGACTAATCATTCAAAAGGAAAACAGTGACTCCTACTTTGACCGATTCCGAAACAGAATCATGTTTCCTATCCAAAATAGCAAAGGCGAAACCATTGCTTTTGCAGGAAGATCGATTGAAAAAGAGGATCAGCCAAAATATTTAAATAGTCCAGAAACTGAATTGTTTAATAAAAGTAATGTTCTTTATAATTTTTTTCGGGCAAAAAGCTTTATAAAAAAACAGCAGCAAGCCATATTATTCGAAGGATTTGCTGATGTAATATCTGCTGATAAGGCAGAACTTCATAATGGTATCGCGACGATGGGAACATCGTTAACTGAGCAGCATGTGCAGCTAATAAGACGAATGACAGATACAATTATTATCTGTTATGATTCGGATTTTGCGGGAACTGAAGCCGCTTATCGTGCTGCCAATATGTTAACAGATCATCACTGTCAAATTCGAATAGCAAGAATGCCTGAAGGATTCGATCCGGATGAGTATATAAAAAAATATGGTAGTGAAAAATTTCGTCAAGAAATTATTGCTGGTAGTCTTACATTTATGGCTTTTAAGATGGAATATCATCGCCTAGGGAAAAAGCTTCAAAATGAAGGAGAAAAGTTAAGATATATCGAAAAGATTATAGAGGAAATAACAAATCTTGATAAAGCTGTTGAAAGAGATCATTATTTACGCCAATTAGCGGATGAATTTTCTATTTCATTAGATGCTCTGAAACAACAACAACAGCAAATGTATTATGCTAAGAAGAAAAATGGTCATGTCAAACAACGAGAAAACAATCAAAACAGATTGTTTTTACAACAGAAGTCCCGTTTATTACCGGCAAATCAAACTGCAGAAAGACGTTTACTTGCTCATATGCTGCAAAGTGTTGATTTAGCCTTTAAAATAAAAGATTTATTAAATGGAATTATACTTTATTATGATGAACACCAAGCAATACTTACTTATCTTCTTGGATTTTATGAAGAGGGAAATGAAGCCGACACGAGTAAATTCTTATTATATTTACCAGACGAAAATTTACGAAGAATTGTAACTGAACTTGAAATGATGCCATTAAACAGTGAAGTTGCAGATCGTGAAATCGAGGATTATGTGAATCAGGTGTTGAAACATCAAAAGATGTTAAAAATAAAGGAAAAAGAAAACTTGCAAAAAAAAGCAGAACAAGAAAATGACTTTGTAAAAGCGATTGACTTGGCTAAAGAAATTATTGTACTGCGTAAGTCTTTATAAATATTCTGCAAATTGCATGAAATACTTGGAAGGAGGGGGACAGATGGCTGAAAAATCAGCTCGTTCCAAAGAAATTGAATCCGAATTAACTCTTGATCAAGCTAAAGAACAACTAGTTGAGCGTGGTAAAAAAAGAGGAGTATTAACATATGAAGTGATTTCAAGTAAATTAGGTCATTTTGAATTAGACTCTGAACAAATGGATGAATTTTATGAGTACTTAGGTGAACAAGGTATTGAAATCTCAGAGGAAAATGATGACGATGAAGATGAAGATGCTCCTAATTTACATGAATTAGAGAAAGATGATGAAGAGTTTGACCTTAATGATTTAAGCGTTCCTCCAGGTGTAAAAATAAATGATCCAGTGAGAATGTACTTAAAGGAAATTGGTCGAGTAGACTTACTATCTGCTGAAGAGGAGATATCATTAGCTAAACGTATCGAGCAAGGTGATGAAGAGGCAAAAAGAAGACTTGCTGAAGCCAACCTTCGCTTGGTTGTAAGTATTGCAAAGCGTTATGTGGGCCGTGGCATGTTGTTTCTAGATTTAATTCAAGAAGGTAATATGGGTCTCATTAAAGCAGTTGAAAAGTTCGACTATGATAAAGGCTTTAAATTCAGTACCTATGCTACATGGTGGATTCGTCAAGCGATTACTCGTGCTATTGCCGATCAAGCTCGTACAATACGTATTCCTGTCCATATGGTAGAAACCATTAACAAATTAATTCGTGTTCAAAGACAGCTTCTTCAAGACTTAGGGCGGGAACCATCTCCAGAAGAGATTGCTGAAGAAATGGATTTAACTCCAGAAAAGGTTCGTGAAATTTTAAAAATTGCCCAAGAACCGGTTTCTTTAGAGACACCAATAGGTGAAGAGGATGATTCACATCTAGGCGATTTTATCGAAGATCAAGACGCTACATCACCTTCAGAACATGCTGCTTACGAATTATTAAAAGAGCAACTAGAAGATGTACTTGACACATTAACAGATCGTGAAGAAAACGTACTTCGTCTACGTTTTGGTTTAGACGATGGGCGTACAAGAACACTAGAAGAAGTTGGAAAAGTATTTGGCGTTACCCGTGAACGTATTCGTCAAATTGAAGCGAAAGCACTTCGAAAGCTTCGCCATCCTTCTAGAAGCAAACGTTTAAAAGACTTCTTGGAATAAGATTGAATATGGGGCTGTCTATTGAAGGTGGGACGACACTTAAATCCTGTACCTAGAACGAATAATTTGTTCGTTCTAAGTATTGGAATGTGGGTCTTCCCCTTTTACTTTTAGACAGTCCTATTTTTGTTTTACCAAAATTTAGTCGAAAAAAAGGATTTTTTACCTCTTATCTCGAAAGAGTATTTAGGATGTGTTGCATATGAATTCTTCACGTAAAGAAGTAATTATTAAAGAAATTATCTATTGGAAAGAACATAAAATGCTGCCTGATCATTATTGTGATTATTTACTTGCCCTTTATAGTGAGGGTGAGTTTGAAAATAATCATAATGATAGGATGAAAAGTAATAAATTAGTCAACAGGTTATCATTATTTCTAATTTTAATTAGTGCTTTATTGCTTATTTCATTATTTGTCATTTATTTTACTGAATTAGCTTTTGTTTTGCAAATGATGATTTTGACAAGTTTTGTCGTTTTATTACTAATCTTAGGAATTTATTATTCTAAAAAAGAAACCTGGTACTATATTTTTTATATTAGTTCTGCCATTTTATTGCTATTATTATCCGTTCAACTAACCGATCAGTTTTTTAATCACTATTCTATTGCCTTATTAATTACACTTTTTTTAAATTGTATTTTATGGGTAGTAACAGGTTGGAAATTAAAATTATTATTTTTTACTGTTTCCGGAGTAGTAGGAATAATTACGTTATCAATCTATATCCTAGTATAGTAAATGAATTTTTCAAAACTTTTAAAAGTTGTGAAAATAATTCTACTTACATTATAATAATAAATGTAAGCGGCTACAATAGCAAAGGGGGATATAGAATGAATTTTCATCTTACTGCAGAACAGGAAATGATTCGGCAAACAATAAAGGAATTTGCTACAGAAGAAGTGGAAAAAGGGGCATTAGAAAGAGATATTAATAAAGAATTTCCGATGGAAATTATAAATAAACTAGCAAAACTAGGAATGATGGGACTTCCATTTCCAGAAGAATACGGCGGTGCAGGTGCAGATACGATAAGTTTCGCAATTGTAGTGGAAGAATTAAGTCGAGCATGTGGTTCAACTGGAATTACATATTCGGCCCATATCTCACTCGGAGGGGCACCAATTAATATGTTTGGAACGGAGAAGCAAAAACAGAAATATTTAGTGCCAATTTGTACCGGAGAATCATTAGGAGCATTTGGTTTAACTGAGCCAAGTGCAGGCTCTGATGCAGGGGGAACAAAGACTACTGCTGTTGAGGATGGAAATGATTTTATTATTAATGGGAATAAATGCTTTATAACAAATGCAAGTTATGCCAAACATGTAGCTTTAACAGCTATTACAGGAATGGATAAGTCTAAGAAAGAAATTAGTTCAATTATTGTGCCAACAGATGCAGCAGGATTTTCTATTATTAACAATTATGAAAAAATGGGACTTCATGCGTCGAACACTACCGAATTAGTCTTAGAAGATGTAAGGGTTCCTCAGGAAAATTTATTAGGAGAAAAAGGTCAGGGTTTTAAACAGTTTCTAGTTACATTGGATGGTGGAAGAATTGGAATTGGAGCAATGGCAGTAGGTATCGCTCAAGCAGCATATGAGAAGTCATTACAATACGTAAAGGAAAGAAAACAATTTGGTCGATCACTATCGCAGTTCCAAGTTACCCAATTTAAAATCGCAGATATGGCGATGAAAATTGAACTTGCTAGAAACATGGTATATAAAGCTGCTTGGTTAAAGGATCAAGGGAAACCATTTTCTAAGGAAGCAGCTATGTGTAAATTATATGCCTCAGAGGTTTGCATGGAAATTACAAATCAAGCCGTTCAAATACATGGTGGAAATGGTTATATGAAAGACTATCATGTTGAAAGATTTATGAGAGATGCGAAGTTACTTGAAATTGGGGAAGGGACTTCTGAGGTACAAAGAATGGTCATTGCAAGGGAAATTGGTTGTCAATAAAAATGATTTTATTAAATATTTTTTGAATAAGGCGATAATCTTAAACAAAGTGAAAAAAAGTGCCTTATGAAAAGTTGATAATTGAACAAACTAAATACAGAAAAAGTGAAAAACTTCATCATTAAGATGGAGTTTTTGTCTAAATTCCGAAAAAATGTTGAATCTTTGCGGTTAACCCTTTCCCTTCCAAAGTTTTTCGAGTAAAATAAAGTTGTTTGTATAATGTATTCATTTTTTACGTTTCTTACATAAGGAGGTATATTATGAAACGAAATCCTTTAATTCCTTATCTTTTAATAGGGCTATTAGGAATCGCACTTGTTTTCTTTCTATCTGTAAAAGGTTTAGGAGATGCTAAAGAGATAGCAAAAGAAAAAGAAGGTGGGGGAAAAGAAGTAGCAACAAAATTTGAACCAGAAGCCTTTGCCAAATCAACATGTATTAGTTGCCATGGGAATAACCTTGAAGGTGGTACAGGGCCAAATTTACATGGTATGGGTGAAAAACTAGGCAAGGATAAGCTAAAAGATGTTCTGAAAAATGGGACAACTGGCGGTATGCCTGGTGGATTAGTTAAGGCTGAAAATATTGATGCTATGGCAGATTGGCTAATGAAATTAAAATAAGCAGATATTAAGCCAAAGGGGTTCTTTGCATTTTGCAAGGAGCTCTTTTTTGTATAGAATATGTTTATGTGGATGTTAGGTCCTAGTTTAAAATAAAGTGGTGAAAACATGAATAGTGAAAAACTTTCAAAACGTTTAGAAATGGTTAGTCAATATCTATTAAAAAATTCAACTTTTGCAGATATTGGTTCAGATCATGCGTATCTACCGTGCTATGCGATTAAAAAGGGTCTAGCAAAATACGCAATTGCAGGTGAAGTAGTAGAGGGACCATACCAAACAGCAAAACAACAGGTCATGGAATGTGGGTATGAAAGTAGTATCTCTGTCCGTAAAGGTGATGGTTTAGAGGTCCTCCAACCTAATGAGGTGGATTGTATTACGATTGCTGGAATGGGTGGACCATTAATTGCATCTATACTAGAAAATGGTAAGGACCGTTTGTTAGGTGTAAAGAGATTAATTCTTCAACCAAATATTGGAGCTAATCATATTCGAAATTGGTGCGTACAAAATAATTGGGTAATCATTGCTGAGGAAATTTTAGAGGAAGATGAAAAAATTTATGAAATTATTGTTGCTGAAAATAATGAACTTGCGGAGGTAAGTCATTTAACAGATGCAGAATTATTATTAGGACCGTTTTTGATGAAGGAAAAAAGCGTTGTCTTTATTAAAAAATGGTCGGATGAATTAAAGCAATGGAGAATAATTTTGGATCGAATGAATCTTGCAGAAAATCAAGAGAAAATAATTGAAAAAAAACTAGCCATAGAGAAAAATATATCTTTGGTTGAGGAGGTATTAACATGAAGAAAGTAAACGGGCATGAAATTATACAGCTATTTGAACAGTTTTCTCCTAAAAAGTATGCGATGGAAGGTGATCCTATTGGCCTTCAAATTGGGCGTTTAAATAAGCCAGTTCAAACTATTATGATTGCTCTAGATGTATTGGAAGAGGTAGTTGATGAAGCCATTCAAAATAATGTTCAATTGATTATTGCACATCATCCAATCATCTTTCGGCCATTAAAAAATGTTTTAACAGAGCAGTCACAAGGTAAAATTATTGAAAAACTTATTAAACATGATATTGCTGTTTATGCTGCGCATACAAATTTAGATGTGGCCAAGGGTGGCGTAAATGATTTGTTAGCAAAGGCCCTTGGTTTACAGCATACTGAAATATTAGATCCTACATATGAAGAAAAATTGAAAAAATTAGTTGTCTATGTACCGATTGATCATGAAGAGGCAGTGAGGAATGCGCTTGGTGCTGCTGGAGCTGGAGCTATTGGTCATTATAGCCATTGTACATTTAGTGCTCAAGGGACAGGGAGATTTTTACCTGATGAGCAGACCAAACCGTACATTGGTAAAGCAGGAACACTTGAAGAGGTAAAAGAAGTACGTATAGAAACCATTTTTTCCGCTAAATTAGAAAAAAAAGTGATAAATGCTATGCTGCAATCCCACCCATATGAGGAGGTCGCATTTGATATTTATCCACTTGAAAACCAAGGTGAGTTGTTAGGGTTAGGACGGATAGGTGAATTACAAGAAGAAATGACGCTGAAGCAATTTGCAGAACATGTGAAGCAATCATTAGATGTCGATTTCGTCAGGGTGGTTGGCGACTTACAAGATCGCATTAAGAAAGTTGCCGTTTTAGGCGGGGATGGTAATAAGTATTTTTCTAAAGCGAAGTTTAAAGGAGCCGATGTTTTTGTTACAGGTGACTTTTACTATCATAATGCACATGATGCGATGAGTATTGGACTAAATATTGTTGATCCGGGTCATAATGTCGAAAAGGTAATGAAAACAGGTGTTGCCGAGCAACTTTCTAAAATGAGTAAGGAAAAAGGGTTCGATGTGAAGTTTATTGCATCAAAGATCCATACTGATCCTTTTACTTTTATTTAGAGTCTTTATTAATCTATTCTAGTTTATACAAAAAAAATAAAATCCCTGAGGGGATTTTATTTTTTTGTAGCTAATTTTTTTACTTTCGGTAGAATTTTATGAAGTGGAACTTGTTTTTCATGTTTCCAGGTTTCTTCGTTTTCTGGATCAAATTGATCAAGAAAAGTAATAACTTCCCGAACAATTGGTGTTGGAGTTGAGGCTCCAGCTGTTACTGCAACTTTTTTGGCATCTTTAATCCAGTCAATTTCAATTTCAGAGATATCGGCAATCCGATAGGCTTTAGTATGTGCAATTTGTTCTGATACTTGCGCAAGACGATTCGAGTTATTACTTTTAGGATCACCAACAACAATAAGAACATCCGCTTCTCCAGCTTGTTGAGCCACCGCTTCTTGTCTAACTTGAGTAGCAAGGCAGATTTCTTTGTGTTGCTCAACATACGGATATTTTTCTTTCACTTTGTCCATAATATCCATAACATCCCATTGACTCATTGTTGTTTGATTTGTGACAATAACTTTTTTATTTGCTATGTTTAGCTGTTCTACATCCTCAATCGTTTCAACTAGATGTACAATGTCAGGAGCTACACCAAACGCTCCCTCAGGCTCGGGATGTCCTTTTTTTCCGATATATATAACATCAAAACCTTCAGCTTTTTTTTCACGAATCAGATCATGTGTCTTCGTTACATCTGGACAAGTAGCATCAATTGTAACAAGTCCTTTATTTTTTGCTAATTCTCTAACCTCGGGTGAAACTCCGTGGGCAGTAAAAATTACAGTACCTTTGTCCACCTTTTCAAGGATTTCTCTACGATTTTTTCCATCAAGAGTAATAATCCCTTCTTCAGCAAACGCATCAGTAACATGTTTATTATGAACAATCATACCCAGTATATAGATTGGGCGTGGTAATGTTTTATCTAAAGCGGCATTACGCGCGATTACCATAGCATCAACAACACCATAGCAATAACCACGTGGAGAGATTTTTAATACCTCCATATTTCATCCTCCCAACTAAAGGTTTTTCCTTTAAGCATTGCATCATTCCTATTATATAAAAAATCCTTATATTTTACAAAGAAAAGAAAAAACGTTAGGTAGTAACATACTCACCTAACGGAATTCATACATAAAATTTAAATATAAAGTTTAGGGACTGATTGACCTTTTTTATTTGTTTCGGTGGATTCGGATTCTATTTCGAGATCAATATCATCTGCCTTCTTAGTCATCTTTGAATTTTTAGAAGATGTTTTTTTGGAGGTATTGCCTTTTTTGGATTGGTTATTTTCGCTTTTATTATTACTTTCACTTTCCACTTCAACTTCTTGATTTTCAGTGTCTACATTTTCGTCTGAATCATCATCTGAACCTACGCTTTTTAAACCTTTATACATTCTCCACATCGCAGGAAGATTTTTAACTAATGGACCGTATTGTTGTACCATCGGCCCAATTTGTTGAGCCGTTCTAATCACATTTTGTGTATTATTTAAAAATGAACCAATTTTTCCTGGATTAGCAATATTGCCTAAGTTTCCAAGTAAAGAACCACCTCCACCAGTTGCACGTTGAAACCCAGCAGCTGCATTGGCCACATTGCCAGCTTGCCCTGTTCCAGCCCGTTGGAATAATCTTGAAATTAGACCACCACCAGCTCTACTCGCACTACTCCCTATTGACGGCGGTGCACCTCCAAAGAGGGAAGGTCTTCCCATGGCTTGCATTGGTGCTTGAAACATTCTACCTTGGGGGATCATTGGGGTCCGCGGCATAGATCTAAAGGGACTTGGAAATCCTTGCATCGGTCCATTCATTGGGGGAAATCCTCTAGGTGGCATTTTTTTCCTCCTTTCTACTCATTATCCTTCTATATTACAATATGCAAATATGAAAAAAACGTCTTCATTTGATGTCTGTTATCCATCAAATGATAAATTTATATTAATTACCTAATTTTAAGGGTTAACTTTTTGTAGGAGTGGAAGTTTTAACTATTGTCGATTATAATAACAAAATGGACTAAAAATCATAAATTGATCGGTAAATGTCCTTACAAAAAGGAGTGTCATTGTGAAACAAAATAAATTTTCAACATTTAAGTTTAAGACATATATTGAAGAGGCGATAAATAATCTTGGTTTTTATGAGCCTACAGAAATACAACAAAAAATGATTCCTACTATCCTTAGAGGGGAAAGTGCGGTAGGACAGTCTCAAACAGGAACAGGAAAAACCCATGCCTATTTATTACCTATCCTTGAAATGGTTGATCCTGAATTACAAGAGGTACAAGCTGTTATCACCGCACCAACACGTGAATTAGCCAATCAGATTTATCAAGAAATCATCAAAATAACTAAGTATCAAACGGAACAAACCATCATGAGTAAATGTTTTATTGGTGGAACAGACAAACAACGAACAATTGAAAAATTAAAAAAACAACCTCAAATTGTTGTTGGAACACCTGGACGTATTCATGATTTAATGAAAGAACAGGCTTTATTGCTTCATACATCAAGAATTCTTGTTGTCGATGAAGCAGATATCATGTTAGATATGGGATTTTTGTATGAGGTGGATCAAATTGCTGGGAAAATGCCTCAAAATTTACAAATGCTTGTTTTTTCAGCTACAATCCCTGAAAAATTAAAACCATTTTTAAAGAAATATATGGAGAATCCGAAATATGAACATGTCCAGCCTACACATATTTCTGCACAAAATATTGAGCACAATCTAGTACCTTTGCGTAGTAGAGAGAAAATTGACTTATTGTTTGATATGTTAATTTCATATAACCCATATTTAGCAATTGTTTTTACAAATACAAAATCAATGGCTGACGAGGTAGCAGATAATCTTCTTGAAAAAGGCTTAAAAGTTGGAAGAATTCATGGAGATTTATCTCCTCGTGAAAGAACAAAAATGATGAAGCAAATTCGAAATCTTGAATTTCAGTATATTGTTGCGACGGATTTAGCAGCCCGTGGAATTGATATAGAAGGGGTAAGTCATGTTATTAATTATGAATTACCCCAGGATTTAGATTTTTATATTCATCGAGCTGGAAGGACTGCAAGAGCTGGCTATTCCGGAATTGCTACTACAATCTATCAGCCTTCAGATGAAGATGCTTTAAATAAGTTAGAAAAAATGGGTATCGTCTTTAGCTATAAAGATTTACAAAAAGGCGAGTGGGTTTCAATCGCTGAACGTAATAAAAGAAAAAACCGTAAAAAACAGGTAGATGAAATAGAAGAAAAAGCAAGAAATATGATGAAAAAACCAAGAAAAGTAAAGCCTGGGTACAAAAAGAAAATTAATCAACAGGTTGAAAATATGAAAAAGAGAGAAAGAAAACTACAAAAACGTAAATAAAATAAGTCAATGATATGGAGTGAGGAGAAATGCTAAAACTTGGATCACATGTATCAATGAGTGGAAAGAAAATGTTGCTTGGGGCAAGTGAAGAGGCTGTCTCATATGGTGCTAATACGTTCATGATCTATACAGGAGCCCCTCAAAATACGAGAAGAAAAAAGATAGAAGATCTAAATATTGAAGCAGGGCTTGCTCATATGAAAGAAAATGGTATTGAGGAAATCATTGTTCATGCACCTTATATTATTAATATCGGTAATACGGTAAACCCAGCAACGTTTGAACTTGGGGTGAATTTTTTAGGAACAGAAATTGAAAGAACAGAAGCGATCGGAGCAAAACAAATTGTTCTTCACCCAGGCGCACATGTAGGGGAAAGAGCAGATAAGGGAATTGAGCAGATAATCAAAGGTTTAAATGAAGTTCTTACAACTGATCAAAGTGTTCAAATCGCTTTAGAAACGATGGCAGGAAAAGGTTCTGAATGTGGACGATCCTTTGAAGAATTAGCTAAAATTATAGATGGGGTACATCATAATGATAAGCTATCAATTTGTTTTGATACATGTCATACACATGATGCGGGTTATGATATAATTAATAATTTTGATGGGGTATTAGATGAGTTCGATCGTTTAATTGGGCTTGAACGCATTAAAGTTCTACACATCAATGATAGTAAAAATGTAACAGGATCCAGAAAAGATCGACATGAAAACATCGGCTTTGGACATATTGGATTTGATGCATTAAATTATATTGTTCATCACCCTCAGTTAGCTGATATTCCTAAAATTTTAGAAACTCCATTTGTTGGTGAAGATAAAAATAATAAAAAAGCACCATATAAGCAAGAAATTGCAATGCTAAGAAATAAGCAATTCAATGAAAATTTACTGACTGATATAGTAAATGAATAAAAAACATTGAGGGGATAATTCCCTCAATGTTTTTTATTTTGTGAATTGGATAAAAATACGATTAATTTCTTTTGCCGTTTCAGGTCCAGTTATTTTTGCTACTGCTTTAATAAGTTTTGTTCGTTCTGCATCATCAAAAATATTAACTTGTTTTCCACGTAAATAGGCAGCGATTTTATGTGCATTACTCTTTGATAATTGAACATTAAATTGTTTGGCGTATTTTAATAATTCATCACCTGTTATCATGTTGATTTTGTAATTAATTACATTTTGTAGTAATTTCATCTGTGCATCACCCCTCATTGATACATATGAAGGGGACATTATAAATGTTCATAGAAATGCTATTTTTTATCAAAAATCCACATAGTTGCCACCATAGTGGTATGAATCAAGTTGATAAATTTACATATTATATTTTCTCATGTATACTTATAGAAGAAGAATAAATCGAAATCATTCTTAAATGAATAGCATCTTTAAAAGAGGTGTAAACCATGCAAGTGACAAGTGCAATACAAAAACTAAAAGATAAGGGATTTAAACATACAGGTAAAAGAGAGCAAATGCTTGAGTTATTTGCTTCAAATAATAGGTATTTGACGGCAAAAGATGTTCTTGAATATATGAAGGACGATTATCCGGGATTAAGCTTTGATACAATTTACCGTAATTTATCCTTATTCGTGGATCTTGGAATTCTAGAAGCAACTGAATTGTCAGGTGAGAAAAATTTTAGGTTTAGTTGTGCAACAAGAGAACATCATCATCATTTTATATGTCTTGACTGTGGAAAAACAAAAGAAATTCAAACATGTCCAATGGCAGTATTAGATGAGGATTTAGTTGGTTATAATGTTTCAGGACATAAGTTCGAGATATACGGTAAATGTCCTGAATGTATAAAAATAAGTGGATAAAAAAATCATAAGGAATAAACCTTATGATTTTTTTGATTTTTTTACTGTTGATTCTTAATCCAGGCTTCTACCCATTTTTCTGCCTCATACCAGTTCTTCACTCTTATGACACCTTCAGGAATAGGGTCTCTATTATAAGGTGTATCAAATAAAATAACTGGAATGCCAAGCTCTTCGTGAATCATTACCGCATTATCATGCTTATCCTCCATAAAGAGATCTACTTCATATTTTTTTGCTGTCTCTATCTTATGATGGGATCCAATCAGTTCAATATGGTGGTAATGTAAATCATTCTTATTAAACCATTTTTCAGTCACATCTAATAAATGGGAGCTTCTTGCACTTATAAAGAACAATTGGAATTGCTCTTTCCATTTCGTTAAAACTTCCTTTGCTCCGATTGCAAGTGGTGACTCAGAATAAATGATTGGTTCAGATTCAGTAAACCATTCGTAAAATTCCTTTGGTGGTATATTTATAACATTGGTTAATTCATATTCAGTAATATCCTCTAAAGTTAACTTTAAGTGATATTTATCATTTATATAGGGAATTAAGGAATCAGGATGGGTGACGGTTCCATCAATATCAATTCCAAATCTTTTTTTTATCATTTTTATAACTCCTTTAGCAGTTTCAAATAGTATCGAATATGTAACATTAAAAAGTGTAACATATTTATTAAAAAAGTGAACATAAATAGGATTTTATCGTTGTAATATGATTTGGTACTGGAAAAGATTGTTGTCATGAAAAAATAAGAATAGCACACAATAATAATGCTCCTGCACTTACTATTAGAAAGTGAGGGATATTATGAATGATGAAACACGTTATGACAAGCTAGAAGATAGTTTTCATAAGGAACGTATGGAAGACAAGGAAAATCATGACTATCATGAGGAAACGGCTGCAGAAGTTGCTGCACCGGTTTCGTTTAATCGTGATCGTGGAAATGATGTAAGTGAAGACAAGGATCATGAACATGCTCATGTTAGTGGAAAAGTCATTGGCTGGTCAGCATTAGCGTTATCTGTTCTATCCCTATTTTTTTTACCGATAGTACTTGGGGCCGCTGGAACTATACTTGGCTTTGTTGCAAGAAGAAGGGGAGCAAGAGCTTTAGGTGCATGGAGTATCGGAATTGGTGTTGTTTCACTTATCCTTGGAATTTTTGTTCAACCATTTTTTTAAATAGGCTAGTGATTTAGAAAAATTAAAATAATGGATCGCTTGAATGTAGGAGCCAAAAAGAAAAAGTGCGGATCAATTCCGCACTTTTCTTATGCTTTTTGTTCATTTTTTTGTTTTTGATAATATTCTTCAGCAATTTGGTCGATTTCTTTTTTTAATTCTTCAACCATTGTTTCTTCAGGTACCTTACGGACGATTTGGCCTTTCCGGAATAAAAGACCTTCACCACGTGCACCTGCAATACCTATATCAGCTTCACGTGCCTCTCCAGGACCATTTACAGCACAGCCTAATACAGAAACCTTAATAGGTGCTTTAATCGTTGAAATGTATTCTTCAACCTCATTAGCAATACTGATTAAATCAATTTCAATTCTGCCACATGTTGGGCATGAAATTAACGTTGCTGCGTTCGATGCTAATCCGAAAGATTTAAGTAGTTCTCTAGCTACTTTTATTTCTTCAACAGGATCGGCACTAAGTGAAATACGAAGTGTATTACCGATTCCTTTACTTAAAATAGCTCCTAAACCTGCAGCACTTTTAACAGTACCGGAAAATAATGTTCCAGATTCAGTAATACCAAGATGTAAAGGATAATCAAATGCACGAGCAGCCTTTTCGTATGCTTCGATTGCAAGGTTAACATCAGATGCTTTCATTGAAACGATAATATCATGAAAATCAAGATCTTCTAGAATTTTAATATGGTGTAATGCACTTTCAACCATACCATCTGCTGTCGGATATCCGTATTTTTGTAAAATATGTCTTTCTAAGCTACCAGCATTGACACCGATACGAATAGGAATACCTTTTTCTTTTGCAGCATTAACCACAGCTTCTACTTTTTCTCTTTTTCCAATATTACCTGGGTTAATACGAATTTTATCCACTCCGCCTTCAATGGCCTTTAAGGCTAAGCGGTAATCAAAATGTATATCTGCCACTAATGGGATATTAATTCTTTTTTTAATTTCCGGAATGGCGTTTGCTGCTCTTTCATCTGGACAAGCGACGCGTACAATTTGACAGCCAGCTTCTTCTAAACGTTTAATTTGAGCTACTGTCGCTTCCACATCATGTGTTTTTGTCGTCGTCATGCTTTGAATAAAAAGTTCATTGCTGCCCCCGATCGTTAGGTTCCCAACCTTAACGGGACGAGTTTTTGAACGATGTGTAATTTCACCCAAGGGTAATTCGCTCCTTTATATTAAAAACAATTATAATTAGTTATAACCATTTGTATTGTATCAGTATTTCGCTATTATTGACAAGGAATTGAAGCTAGATTATTTATTTCAGTACAAAGGTATCTTATATATTTGACCAATTTGAATTTCTTCTGGCTGTATTCCGTTGTTCAATTGGATGAAATCATTTATGACTTTGTCGATAGACACCGAAAGCGGGATTTTGTTAACTCCTTCAACGACGGATAGGACAGTATCTCCAGGCTTAATGATTATTTCTTTATAAGAAGAGGATTTTTTTGCAGTAGACGGTTTAGTATTTTCCTTTACTTCGGAAGCATGTGAGATAGCTGGAATAGTACCAAAATTTAAATCAATATAGATACTGTAAATAACAATAATTACTGCGACGAATGCGAGAATTTTTTTCAAGACTAGCGCCTCCTTTTTTAGAATATATATGCTAGTCCCGAAGAAATATGACAAAAAAACTGGCTTTTTTTAGAGCTAATATTGATGCTCACCATTTAAGCCAGTTTTTTTGTCATGCTTTAATTTTTGGTTGTGGTATTTCACGAATGCTTAGATAGAGCATTATGAAACAAACGATCCAGTTGATAAAAAGTCCACCAGGAACAACTGTTTTTATCGCATCCATTAAAAAGAAAAATACAGTTGGCAAGGTAATACTATGTGCAGCAAGCCGCCAGCTTTGACGGTATTGAAGTTTACGATTAAGAGCTTGAGCGATTAGAACCCCAATGCCTGCAAAAATAGATACTTTTATAAATCCTAATGCAGCAGTAAATAAATATAGAAAAACAAAAATGATTGGTAGCACAATCCATAGAACCCCATGAATGGATGTTAAAAATTTATCGATATCTTTGTTTTCCATTTTCTTATCTTGAAAAGTAGAATAAGAGAAATTTTGACCTGTTTGATTATTAACAACAAAAAATTCATCTTTTAATAAAGCAATCGCATTTCCATGATTTCTAACATCATTTTCCGTGGTCTGTCCAGTTGAATCAAAGATAATATCGAAGCCATCCTTTTTGATAATGATCGGTTTTCTTTCATTTGAAGTTAATTCACCGTTTTCAATGATAAACGGAGGTAATTCGTCCATAAAAATTTGCTTTCCTTCGTTTAATGCTTGAATAGACATTTTTGATAGATGATAAAGACTGGGAATTGTTGAAAGTAGCGTTAGTAAAAATACATATAATATCGTCCTTCCGATTCCAAGAAAACGATATTTGGCAATATCCTTTGGTGAATATAAGCTTTTAACAAAACGTTGGATAATCGTCATTAAACATCACTTCCTTCATTTATACACTATTCTAGATTTGTACAACTATTTATCATTTTAGATTTTTTTTTACTAAATGTCATTTCAAATTGTGAATTATTAAGGAAGTTTCTATGTCAGGGAAATTTTTTCTAAAAAAATAGGCAATATATTTGCCCAACACCTACTAACTTTGGTAATCTTAAGTTGAAATTAATGAATCATTTGATTCAATCACTTTACATAGGGAGGAATTTACCATGGCATTTGAATTACCACAATTACCTTATGCATATGACGCTCTTGAGCCACATATTGATAAGGAAACTATGAATATTCATCACACAAAACATCATAACACATATGTTACAAACTTAAACGCTGCGCTTGAAGGAAATGATGAACTTCTAAACAAATCAGTAGAAGAAGTAATCGCAAACCTAGATGCAGTTCCTGAAGCTAAACGTACAGCTGTACGTAATAATGGTGGCGGACATGCAAACCACTCATTATTCTGGAAGCTTTTATCTCCAAATGGTGGAGGAGAACCAACTGGTGAGTTGGCTGAAGCGATTAATAAAAAATTCGGCAGCCTTGACAAATTTAAAGAAGAATTTGCAACAGCAGCTGCTGGACGTTTTGGTTCAGGCTGGGCTTGGTTAGTTGTAAATAATGGTGAATTAGAAGTAACAAGTACGCCAAACCAAGACAACCCAATTATGGAAGGTAAAACACCAATTTTAGGCTTGGATGTATGGGAACATGCTTATTACTTAAATTATCAAAATCGCCGTCCTGATTACATTAAAGCATTTTGGAATGTAGTAAATTGGGATGAAGTAGCTAAATTATATTCAGCTGCAAAGTAATAAAATAACTAAAGCACCGGTTTTCCGGTGCTTTTATTATTTTATCTAAAAAAGATTGTTCAACCACTTTTTGTTGATTAACAAAGAAATTGTGAAAAATAATAAAGTTAAAAAAGTGCCTTCGTAAAAATATGTATAATGTCCCCCCTTTTTCAAAAGCTATAAAGGATGAAAAAGGGGAGTTTTTTATGATATTTCGAAAATGGTTAGGTGAAGTTGAATTAACAAAAGATCTTTCTTTATTGTTATTTATTGGTGGTATATATTCACTCAGTGTGGCACTTTCAAATACTTTTGTAAACATTTACTTATGGAAACAATCAGGTGAATTTATTGATTTAGCAGTTTATAATTTATCAGTTGTTATTTTTCAACCTCTTACATTTATTCTTGCTGGGCGGTGGGCGAAAAAAATAGACAGAGTCATCGTACTAAGAATTGGTGTGATTTTTCTGGCCCTTTTTTATATTTCGGTACTGCTTTTTGGTGACCATGCATCAAGATATTTAATCGTTTTAGGAGGTCTGTTAGGAATTGGTTATGGCTTTTATTGGTTAGCCTTTAATGTCCTAACATTTGAAATCACTGAGCCAGAGACAAGAGATTTTTTCAACGGTTTTTTAGGAACTTTGAGCTCTGGAGGAGGCATGATAGGTCCAATATTAGCAGGTTATATCATTTCGAGATTTGTTTCAAATCTTGGTTACACGATTGTGTTTGGTCTATCTCTTACTCTTTTTGCACTAGCTGTAGTTTTGAGCTTCTTTATTAAAAGGCGTCCTGCTCATGGAAGTTATTTATTAGCTCGTGTTTTGAGTCAAAGAAAAAATGATGAGAATTGGCGGCTAATTACCACTGCTCATTTTTTTCAAGGCCTACGAGATGGAACATTCGCTTTCATCATATCCGTTTTTGTTTTTGTGTCAACAGGAAGCGAATTCGCTTTAGGAACTTTTGGATTAATAAATTCAGGAATTTCCTTTATTGCCTATTCAATTGTTCCGAAATTTATTAAAAATAAGTTTCGAAAAAAAGCGATTCTATTAGGAGGAATTCTTTTATATGGAGCAATTTATATTATTGTATTTGATTTCAGTTACGTTAGACTATTGATTTATGCAGCTGTTATTGCCATCGCCTATCCGATCGTTCTAGTCCCATACATTTCGATGACATATGATGTAATAGGGAAAGGCTGGAAGGCGGCAGAAGCGAGAATTGAATATATCGTTGTGCGAGAACTCTTTTTAAATCTCGGTAGAATTGTCTCCATCCTAGCATTTATTGGAGCTATAACATTTTTTAATCAAGATAAAAGCATACCATTTCTATTGATGATTTTAGGTGCAGGATACTTATGTGTGTTTTATTTTTTAAGAAGAGTAAAATTTCAATCTATGACTTAGATTAAAAAGATGTCCCATGATTTATGGTGACATCTTTTTTGTTTAGATATTTCTAAATTTTAATACTATTTCACCGTTTTTTCTTTTACAATATAAGAAAGGGATTAAGAGAAAGTGGTGAAAAAATGAGTAAGAAAAAAAGAGTTTATATTCCTATTAGAATGAATATCCTTTTTTTTATTGTTTTTCTATTATTTTCTTTGTTGATCTTTCGTTTAGGTATTGTTCAAATTGTTTATGGGGACACATACAAAAATGAGATTAAGAAAACACAAGATGTAATCATTTCGATACCAGTCCCTCGGGGTCAGATTATTGATCGAAATGGATATTTGATCGTTGGGAATCAACCTCTTAATGCCATCACTTATACTAGACCACAATCAATTGAAACCGAACAAATACTAGAAATTGCTAAAAAATTGGCTAGGATGATCAATAAAAAGTCTGAAGAAGATATAAAAGCCATAACGGAGAGGGATCGAAAAGACTTCTGGATTTTAAAACATCCTAAAGAGGCACAAGCAAAGGTTTCACCTTTAGATGAAGCAATGTTAAAGAAGAAAAAACTCGATAAAAACGAATATGATAAGGAAATATATCAATTAATTCTTAAAAGAATTACCAAAAAGGAAATCCAGTCTTTCACTGAAAAAGAGCTGGAAGTGCTTGCTATATATCGAGAAATGATGAGTGGTTACCCATTATCGCCACAAATTATTAAAAATAAAAATGTAACGAAAGAAGAAATGGCTATCATTGCGGAGAATTTAGATGTACTTCCCGGTGTCAATACGATGACAGATTGGGATCGTTATAATACTTATAAACAAGAAAATGGATATGCACCACTCGCATCAGTACTAGGAAAAATAACAACCTCTAAAGAGGGGTTACCTCGTGAATTAGCAAACTATTATGAAGCCATTGGCTATAGTCGCAATGATCGTGTCGGTAAAAGCTATTTAGAATATCAATATGAAGAGATATTGAGAGGACAAAAAGAAAAAATTAATAATGTAACGAATAAACAAGGAAATGTGATTGAATCAAATGTCCTACGGGAAGGAAAAAGAGGGAATGATCTTGTTCTTTCAGTAGATATGGAGCTTCAGCAAAAAGTAGAGGAAATTATTTCTCGAGAAATTATGAAACATAAGACCGCAAGTCAACCATACTTAGATCGGGCTTTTGTGACTGTTATGAATCCTAATACGGGTGAAATACTAGCTTTGGGTGGGAAGTTATTGGAGGCAGATAAGACAGGTAATAACCAAATGGTTGATTTTGCATTAGGAAATATGATCACATCTTATTCGATGGGTTCCACTGTCAAGGCTGCTACGGTGTTAACCGGTTATCAAACAGGTGCAATTGCTCCTAACACCTATCTGGAGGATCGCCCTTTATACTTTAAAGATACGAAGAAAAAAAGTTCATGGAATACGAGTGGATTTGGTCAAATAAATGATCTTTACGCATTAAAAAGATCGTCAAATGTCTATATGTTTTTAACAGCGATGAAAATAGGGGGACAACAAACCTACATCCCGAATGGACCTCTTTATATTGATAAAGTAGAAGCATTAAAAAAGTTCCGTCATAATTTTGCGCAATTTGGGTTAGGTGTCAAAACGGGAATTGATTTGCCTGGAGAACAGATTGGCTACGGAGGAGCAATACCTGATGAACCAGGGAAGGTATTAGACTTTGCCATTGGACAATATGATACCTATACACCTCTCCAGCTTGTACAATACATTTCTACTATTGCTAATGGAGGGTATCGGATTCAGCCACATCTTGCTAAGGAAATTCGTGAACCAGGGGAGCATATGAGTGAATTGGGTCCAATTATACAGGAAATTAGTCCGAAGATATTAAATAAACTAGACATGAAAACAGAATGGATTGAACGTGTACAGCAAGGACTAATTTCTGTCGTTAATGAACCATTAGGAACAGGTTATGGAATGATTAAAAATAAGCAATTTAAAATTGCCGGGAAAACAGGTACAGCACAAGCACAATATGACGGACCAAAAGCAGGTCATCCGATGCTTTGGAACCTGACGTTTGCTGGTTATGCACCCTATGATAATCCTGAGGTGGCCATTTCTGTTGTCGTTCCGTGGTCTGTTACAGATAAGAATTTTTCACCTAATCTTGTTATAGCAGATGAAGTATTTAAAGCCTATTTTGACCTAAAGAAAAATCGTGGTGAAATGGCGAACAGTACTACGATACAAACAATAAAAAAACAAACGGATACAACTAAAAATGAAGAAACCATCGAGGAATAGGTAAGAAAAAAGTTTCATTATTTTTTTACATTTTTCCTTTTATTTCTTCATGATATTTATAGAATTTCTCCCTCTTTTCCTATACAATGTAGAGTGATGTAGAAAAGTGGGAGGGATTTGTCTATTGAAGAAAACGAAAAAGAAAAAAAAGGCGTTTGTCGGCTTAAGAATGAATATTCTTTTTTTTGTTGTCTTTATACTTTTTTCTGTCCTCATTCTTCGCTTAGGAATCGTTCAGATTGTTTATGGTGATGATTATAAACGGGAAATTGATAGAAAAGAGAATGTAACGGTAAATACCTCTGTACCACGTGGTAAAATCTTAGATCGTAATGGTAAATTAGTAGTTGGTAATAAACCGTTAAATGCGATTACATATACTAGGCCACAAAATATAAAGCAAGAGGACATTTTAAAAGTTGCAGAGGATTTAGCAAAACTTATTAAGAAGGATACAGAAGCAGATTTTAAAGCTATTACGGAAAGAGACAAAAAGGATTTTTGGATCTTGAAGCATCCAGAAGAAGCGGATGCTAAAGTGTCAAAAGCTGAAAAAGAAAAATTTAAAAATGATAGTTCGAAAATTTATCAAGAAACTCTTGATCGTATTACAGATAAAGAGATTAACTCTTTTTCAAAAGATGAACTGGAAGTACTAGCGATTTACCGTGAAATGATTGGCGGTTATCCATTATCACCTCAAGTTATTAAGAACAAAAATGTCTCACCAGAGGAATTTGCAGTTGTTAGTGAAAATCTTGATTCTCTTCCAGGGGTTAATACAACTACGGATTGGGATCGATATAATGTATATAAGGACAAAGCTGGTAATGAAACATTAGGTTCTGTGATTGGAAAAGTTTCTAGTTCGAAGGAAGGTCTGCCTAAGGAACTAGTTGATTATTATTTAGCTAGAGACTATAGTCGTAACGATCGAGTTGGTAAAAGTTACATTGAATATCAATACGAAGATGTATTGCAAGGACAAAAAGAAAAATTAAAAAATGTAACGGATAAAGCTGGTAATGTCCTTGATTCCGAAGTTATTAGGCATGGTAAACGCGGAGATGATCTCGTACTCTCTATAGATATCGAGTTCCAAAAAGAAGTAGAAAAAATTATTAAAGAAGAACTTGCAACAGCCAAGAGGAGAGGGGATAGTTATCTTCTTGACCGCGCCTTCGTTACCGCAATGAATCCGAATACAGGTGAAATTCTCGCTTTAGGCGGCAAGCAGTATGTGAAGGATTCGGAAACGGGAGAAACGGAATTAAACGATTTTGCTTTAGGAAATATGATTACATCCTATGCGCCTGGTTCGGTAATCAAGGGAGCAACTATATTAACTGGGTACCAGTCTGGTGCAATTCATCCTAATGAATATTTAAATGACCGACCATTGAATTTTGCGAGTACACCTGTCATGAAATCATGGACTGCATATCCAATGGGAAACATTAATGACCTGACTGCATTAAAAAGATCTTCTAACGTATATATGTTTCTTACTGCTATGAAATTAGGAGGTCAGCAACAATATGTTCCTGAAGGACCTTTACGAATTGATAAAATTCGTGCCATTAATGAGTTTCGCAAAAATTTTGCACAATTTGGTTTAGGGGTTAAGACTGGAATTGACTTACCTGGTGAGCAAGTTGGATATAGTCAGGCGGTTCCTCCTGAAAATGGGAACGTGCTGCACTTTGCAATTGGCCAATTTGATACGTATACCCCATTGCAATTAGCTCAATATGTATCAACAATTGCTAATGGAGGATATCGTGTTGAGCCACATATTGCAAAGGAAATCCGAATGCCTAATGAAAACGCGGATGAACTTGGACCAGTCATTCAAGAAATTGAACCCAAAATCTTAAATAAGGTCGATATGAAAACGAGTTGGATTAATCGTGTAAAAGAAGGATTTTGGAAGGTTGTAAATGAACAAGGTGGTACTGCCTATAATCAAATATCAAAGGAACTAAAGGTAGCAGGAAAGACAGGAACGGCACAAGGTCTGTATGATGGACCACAACGAAAAAATTATCGATTTGAGAACTTGCCAACAACATGGAATTCAACTTTTGTCGGCTATGCTCCATATGATAAACCAGAAATAGCGATTTCGGTCGTTCTTCCATGGTCGTATATTGGCAATAACAAAGACCCGCATACAAACTTAAAAATTGCTAATCGTGTATTTAAAGCTTATTTTGATTTGAAAGAGAAACGTGAAAAAGAGGGATTAACTCAATCAAGTTCTATTCAAAAGGTTGAGAATATCAGTGAAGTGAAAAAACAGGAATCGGATTCGTAGAGGAAAGAAGATTAAAACAATATGGAATTCTAAATTATAAAAAATGAAGGCTAGTGGAGATATGATTTTCTTCACTGGCTTTTTTTTTGACTTTAGTCAGTAAAATTTTGTGACAATTTGAAGAACAAAAATCACCTGTTCTACTATTAAGTAAAGTATTATACGAACAAAAACTCATTTTCATCAAAAAAGAGAGATTGATCAAATCTCTATAAAAGAAAGGAAAGTAGTTAAATGGCAAAAAAATAAGTAAAGGAGAAAAATTATCTACTATAAATACAGATGTAGTATGTTGAGATATTGCAAAGATTTTAAATATCAGGGAGTAGTGATAATGAAGGCTCTACTTGATTGAACAAGTTCATATAGTTAATAAACCATCACCATCTTTTGAGACGATTAAAAAGGAAAAGGTGTACTTATAATTTTTGTGTAAAATGTAATTTTATAGTAAAACTATAGAATGGACTATTCTAGGGGAAGAATTTTAGGAGCACAATTGGTGTAAAAAAAGCAACTTTTAATAAATAATCGGGACCAGGAAAAGCGTGATATTGCACTTAAAAGTTTATAGTTTTTTAATAATGGTAAAAATACCAATGCTCTTTTAGGGGAGAAAAGCAGCAAGTGTAATGAAGCTTAGATGTATTTTTAAAGCCAGCGCCTTCAGACACTGGCCATATTAATAGACAATTTAAATAGTTTCTTCGGTAAGCTTGATTTTATATTATGTTCTATTTATCTCTTATAAATCGTTAAAGGAAGAGATTCTATAAGAGTTGCAGTTGACGACTTTTTACCATCCTTCCATACAAGGGCATAAACTTTGACGTCAGTAGTACTATAAAATTTGCCGGTAAAGTTATTTAAATTAAACAATTTGGTAGGTGTTTGATTGGAAAAGTATCCACTATATCGATCTCTGCTGTAAAAATTGGCATTTCCTTCCTGTTGTGCAATCATATTTTCATACTCTAGCCTTCCGCAGTAACCATTACTTTCTAAATACGAATTAATAGTATCAGCACTAGATGTATAGGCTGTATAATCAGTCCAAACTCTAACTTTACAACCTGAGATTCCAGTGACTGATTGCTATGAAGAAGTTGCAGCTTTAACTTTTAAATCATTGAATGTAAATGAAATACCTAGCAATAATAAAGTTAAAGCAGTAAAACTACGAATAAGTTTTTTCACAATACCATCTCCTTTCATAATTTATAACTAATCATAACAAACTAATATTTAGAAATCATTAATAAATCAAAAAATGATCTGAAAGTCTTAGCTACAATTGAAACTTATGAAGGACTTAAGATTCAAAAATTTCTATTTTAATATAGGATTAATTTGTTAAAATTCCTAATTTTTCGATAATTACTTATTTAAGATTACAAATTATGAAAAAACTAGAATTCAAAATACTCCTTACAATATGCATGGAAAAAGAAATGAAAATTTAAGTGTATAGTAATTACTTTAAGAATGTTTTTTTTAGGAAAACTTGAATGAAAATAAATATAAATAATACAATTCGGTTACACGCTTCTTTGGTTTAAAATATGATTTTTGTTTTTTTTATTAAATAAAAAACCACTACCTCAACTGAACTGCACCCCAATTGTTAGACACAAACTAACAGTTGGAGGTGCAGTTTTTATATGTCTAAATTTAATATAGAGGAAAAAATAGAAGCAGTTATTCGTTATCTACAGGGAACGGAGGGGGTAAAATTTATTGCGAAATCCATAGGGGTACATCATACAGTCTTATTAAATTGGATAAAACAATATGAATATCATGGTGCCGATGCTTTAATAAAACCCTATACATCTTATACAACACAGTTTAAACTAGACGTACTGAATTATATGAGAGAGACAGGGACGTCTATAAGGGAAACTGCTGCAATATTTAACATTGCAACACATAGTACCATTCTAAAATGGCAAAAAGGTTTTGAATTACATGGAATTGACGCCCTGAAACCAACACAAAAGGGGCGCCCACCAATGAAAAAGGAAACGAATAAACCTCAACCAGTAGAAGGGTCTGAAGAAGCATTACGAGCTGAAAATGAACGTTTACGGATGGAGAATGCTTACTTAAAAAAGTTACATGCCTTAATTCAAGAAAAGGAAAAACTACAGAACAGGACAAAGCGCAAATAATTTATGAATTAAGGCAAGAATTTAAAGTGATTGATCTAGTAAAGGTCGCTGGTATTGCGCGTAGTACGTATTACTATTGGGTAAAACAAATGGATCGCCCAGATAAATATAAGGAAGTTAAAGAGTTAATTCAGGAGATTTTTGATGAACATCAGGGACGATATGGATATCGTCGGATCACATTAGAATTACATAACCGAGGCATCAAAATAAATCATAAAACAGTCCGCCGTCTTATGAATGAGATGGGATTAAAGTGTCTTGTGCGTATGAAAAAATATCGTTCCTACCGTGGGCAAGTAGGGAAAATAGCCCCAAATATTTTGGAACGTGATTTTAAAGCATCGAATCCAAACGAAAAGTGGGTAACGGATGTAACAGAATTCCATCTACACGGGGAGAAGCTATATTTGTCCCCCGTTCTAGATTTATTCAACGGAGAAATCATCGCTTATAACATAGAAAAGCGTCCTGTTTATCTACTTGTTTCGAAAATGCTGGACAAAGCTTTTGAGCATTTGAAAGAGGGTGACACCCCTATCCTCCATTCGGATCAAGGTTGGCATTATCAAATGAAGAAGTACCAACATGCTTTAAAGAAACATGAGATTACTCAAAGTATGTCACGTAAGGGGAATTGTTTAGATAACGCAGTCATGGAGAATTTCTTTGGCTTATTAAAGTCTGAATTACTCTATTTAAAAGAATTTGAGAGTATGGAGCATTTTAAAGAAGAATTAGAGAATTACATTCACTACTATAACCACAAACGGATTAAGACAAAATTAAAAGGCATGAGTCCGGTGCAATATCGAACTCATGCCCTAGTAGCTGCCTAAATCCCGTGTCTAACTTTTTGGGTTCAGATCAAACCTCACTTGTTGAGAAGTGGTTTTTAATCTTATTGTAAATTTAAAGTGTGCAAAATATTATTATTTGCCTTTTGTAATAATAACAGCAATTTCTTTATAATCCATTTCATTCGTTACATTAAAGTCACCAAGTTGGATTTTTTCATGATATTTATTTTTAGTTAAATACTCAACAAAATTTCCTTGATGATCAATAATTTTTGCTGCCTTTAGCTTTTCTGCTATTTGGTTAGGAGTCATTCCCTTTTTGATTGTTAATTGATATTTTACAATTGGTTCTTTAGTTGTTTCTTTCTTTGTTGTATCTTTTGTTGTATCTTTTTTCGGTTCTTTTTCAGTTTTATCGGATTTTGTCTTCGACTTATCATCCTTAGGTTTTACTGAGGTTTCCTTACTCTTCGCTGAAAGGGCCTTATACTTTTCTTCCCATTCTGTTTTTTCTTTTTTCATTTGATTAAATTCAGTTTCTTTTACTTGGACATAGCCTTTTTTTACAGCCGCTTCCTTGTCACCAGAATCAAATGGCTTAAAAATAAGGATGAGTATGGCTGAAAGTAAAAGACCTGCAGCGAAGGCTCTCGTTATTTGTTTGCCCATATGTATTTCACCCGCCTTCTTACTGGTTTAAAAAGTTAGCAATCACATTTTTTACTTCTGCTTGAGCTAAAGCGGATTGTTTGGATATTTGCTCAACGCTTAAACCTTGCTTAAATAAAGCAATTACTTGGTTCCTTAATATTTCATTGACAATAGGCTTGTCCGATTTTGATAGCTCTTTTTTCATCAATTGATCATCAACAAGAAGTTCTTCCTCTAAAACTTTGATTCGTTTATTCATTTGATAGGTTTCTTGATATAGATTCATAGAAAGATCGTCCAATTCTTTCTTTACATTTGATGATTGATCCTTTTGGAAAAAGGATACGATAAATAATATAATGGACAAAATGAGCAGCAAAATAATTAATGCACTCATATACTCACCCTTTCAATTTTTTGCTCCTTTTCATTTATAGCATAAACAAACGGTTTCTTCCATAATTATGATGTATTATTATTCTGGAAGGTTCTTCAAGTATCAAAACTTTTTATTCTTCTTGAAAAGGAAATAAAAACGGACTAGCATTTCCATAAGAAAAATGATATTATAGAAAAGTCGTATGAATAGTGATGAATGCAATGAAGTTTGGAGGGAAAGACATGCGTGTAAATATAACTTTAGCTTGCACAGATTGCGGTGAGCGTAACTATATCTCAACAAAAAACAAGCGTAATAATCCGGACCGTATTGAGCTTAAAAAATACTGTCCAAGAGAAAAACGTGTAACTGCACATCGCGAAACAAAGTAAGCAGCTGGGCTATCCCGCTGCTTTTTTTCTTATATTAGGGTTTTTTCTTGAATGGTAAAAGGTGGGAGTGGGGATGATGGAAAAAAGTGAACTTAGAAAAAAGTATAAGAAAAGCTTAGACACATTGAATCGTTGTACATATGAACAAAATTCCTATGTTATCTCGAAACGTTTGAAAGAACTTAAGGAATTTAAAGAAGCAAATACGATTGCGATTACGCTATCCCGTTTTCCTGAAGTTGATACTTGGCAAATTATTCGTCACCTTTGGGATATAGGCAAACAGGTGGCAGTTCCTAAGTGTGTACCTCAAACAAAGGAAATGGTCTTTAAACAGATTACTTCTTTTACTCAGTTAGAAAGTGTTTATTTTGGACTTTATGAACCAATAGATGTAGCGAGTGAAATAAAGAAAACAGACTTAGACTTAATCATTGTCCCAGGCTTAGCCTTTACTAAGCAAGGTTATCGTTTAGGATTCGGTGGTGGATATTATGATCGTTTTTTACTTAAATATGAAGGAAGTAAAATTTCCTTAGCTTTTAGTGAACAAATAAAACAAAATTTACCGATAGAGGACCATGATATACCGGTAGATATCATTATAACGGAAAGTAATAAGATTATTTGTAGATAGTACAAACTTTGGATAAAATGATGTCTTCCTTCACACACTATACTTGATAAACATTGACACTTGATATGGGAGGAATGCTGATGAAAACCTTGTTTAAGTGGTTACTATCAGGAGTTTTTATTTATAGTGTGTTCAAGTATAGATATAAATTATTAAATGTTGTAATGGGTAGCTACTGGCTTAGAAAAATAGCTATTAGAGTGGTAATGAGCATTCCAGGAGTTAAATCCAAATTTATGGAGAGTGCTTTCCGATAAAAAATATATTTAAATCGCAGACAGACAAGCTGTAGACAATGGAGATTCCTTTACAGTTGGTCTGTTTTTTCGTTATAGTTATATAAAATGTTGTTGTTGATTATACATAAATAGAAAAAAACAGTAAAAGAAAAAATAGAGAGTGAGGAGCTTGATTGAGTAGTAGAGAGGATTTTTTATTTTGGAGATTAGCCCATTATTTTATAATAGAAAAAAATTATTCATTATTGCAAATTAGTGAACGGCATGATGAATTATGGCTTGAAAATACTTCAAAAAAAGATGCTCAAGTCATTCGGTTATTGCGCTATGATCTTGATTGGGGAAATAAGCTTCAACGTGATATTCAGCATACTGCTGTAAGAGCAGAAAATGTACGAAAACATCTAATGAAAAGGGAATTAACTGTCTTAAACCTTTATATTAGTGAATACACACCTGTAGATGAGTATGAATCATATATTCGTCATCCGCTTCAGGTGAATAAAAAAACAACTGTTCATAGTGTGATAATTGACAAAGAAGTGAATAGTTTTGGAAGTATCATCAATATTCCATCAGCCATTCAGCTTAAAGATGATTATGATGATCAGGAGATATTAGCTATAAAATCAGCTGCATTAAACAAAGCTGTAGAAAGCTCTCAACAAGAACAACAGTTTTTTAATAATGGGAAGCCGTTTTTTACATATGCTTTTTTAGTTATCCAGATCATTATGTTTATTCTCTTAGAGATAACTGGTGGAAGTACAAATATTGAGAATTTAATCAAATATGGTGCGAAGTATAATCCTGCGATTATGGAAGGAGAATGGTGGAGATTTGTAACACCAATCTTTCTTCATATTGGACTTTCACATGTGATTATGAACTCAATTGCTATTTATTTTCTAGGTACAATTGTTGAAAGAGTTTATGGTAGAATTCGTTTTATTTTGATATATCTTTTTTCAGGATTTGCTGGTGTACTTGCTAGTTTTATTTTTAGTGATCAAATATCGGCAGGAGCGAGTGGTGCAATTTATGGATGTTTTGGTGCATTACTATTTATAGGTGCTACTAATCCTAAAATCTTCTTTAGAACGATGGGGACCAATGTTATTGTTGTCCTAATATTAAATTTGGTTATTAGCTTCACTGTTCCAGTTATTGATCTTTCTGCACATATCGGAGGTCTCCTTGGTGGATTTCTTGCTTCAGCTATTGTGTATTTTCCTAACAAACGGAAAGTGCTGCTTCAGATTGGAGCTTTTCTTCTAACAATGATCATCACTGCCGTTTCATTATATTTTGGCTACCATCATGAAACAGCAACAAGTATAAATAGCTGGGCTCAACATGAAATTCAAAAAGGACAAAACTATGAAAAAGTATATGAACGATTAAGTAATTTTGAAAAGACAGGAAAAGGAGATGCATTAACGTATTTCCAGCTTTCATATACCGAGTTACAGCTTAATAAAACTGAAGATGCTAAAAAGCATTTATTAAAAACAATTCAATTAAAACCTGATTTCCATGAAGCCCACTTTAATTTAGCACTAATCTATTATCAAGATGATAGGAATATTACAAAGGCTAAACAGCATTTAAAAGAGGCAATTCGAATATCAGATGATAAAAAGTATAAAGAATATCTTGAACAACTGAATCAATTAGAAGATTAAATCAGTTGTTTCAAAATTATAGGCTGAAAATCTTTTGTGATAATCAGTACTAAAATTTCCGTTTTGTCTCGATTAAATAATAATAGAGGAATGGTACTTCCATAAGGACTAATGGAAGTACCTTCTTCTGTTTTTATTCCAAACAGGTAATTCTTATATATCCCTTCCCATAACTTCCCGATCATTTCCTCTGATTTTCTCTTAGTAAACCCAGGTAATGGTTTATCTTTATAGGTGGATAATTCAGTCAGTGGGATAACTAAATTATATTGATGACGATTAATATCTAGTTCGTTCATTCCTTTATTCCAAATTGCATTTAATTGATTATCAATATATGGTTTTAATGTATCCTGCCACTCCTTTTCTAATTCTGATTGGGGATGATGAAAAGAGTTAAATGTTTGACTGTATTTTGATTTAATAATATATAGTGAATCCATAGACATTGTTTGAACACTAGTAATGTTGCTATTCTCCTGTATTTCACCATAATGGTAGGAAATTGCTTGGTAGAAAGCTGTGTCATTATCCTTGATCAAATCATTCTGGTTCAGGTTAGCTGAATATTGCTTCCAATTTTTAAGTCCAATGATCGTTGCAAGTTTGCCATTTCGATACAATAATCCTATATCCTGTCTTAAATAAGCTGATCGATCCAATTCTGAGTAGAGATGATAGGTAAGATTATATTTATAAGGACTGATTTTTGAAGTTGTAACATTTAACTGTGATTCCGCTTTAATAAATTGTGCTTCTTTATGGAGCGGAAAGAAAATAATTGTTTCTTTAACTGGTGATAGAGTTACTTTTAATACAAAGATTAGCATTGTTATAAGTAGAATCACCCATCCGATTTTTTGTTTTTTTCGTTTCATTGAATCTCCCCAACCTTTTGCTTGTCCCTTTAATCTACTATACGATCACCATTTTTTATTTATGTTTGTTTAGCTCAAATTTATCTTTCTGAAACTTGTTCATCCGCACAATATCTACTATACTGATTTATGATTAGAATCCGGTTGAAGTCAAGAGGGTGTGGATTTGAAGACATTTTATGATGTACAACAATTATTAAAAAAATTTGGCATCATCATTTACGTAGGAAATCGAAATGCTGATATAGAATTAATGGAAATGGAAGTTAAAGAGTTATACAAATTAGGATTAATCGAGAAAGAAATATTTCAACGAGCAATCTTAGTTTTAAGACAAGAAAAAAATAAAAATGGATTTTGATAAATGGGGGAGATTGGGATGGATAAACAATGGATTGTAGGTGTGGATTTAGGAGGTACTACTACTAAACTAGCTTTTATTCACGAAAATGGAGATATTATACATAAGTGGGAAATTGATACAGATAATACCGATGCCGGAAAAAATATCTTAAAAAATATTTCTGAGTCAATTGATACACAATTAGGTAGACTAAATGTAGGGAAAGAAATTCTTAAGGGAATTGGAATGGGCGCTCCTGGTGCAGTAAATTTAGAGGAAGGAATTATTTATGAAGCAGTCAATCTTGGCTGGGAAAATAATTATCCAATCTCTCGCACATTAACACAATTAACGGGACTGCCAGTAGTTATTGATAATGATGCAAATTGCGCAGCTCAAGGAGAAATGTGGAAAGGGGCTGGACAGGGCGCTAAAGATATCGTTTGTGTGACATTAGGCACAGGTGTTGGTGGTGGAATTATTACTAATGGTAAAATCGTTCAAGGTATCAAAGGGGCAGCTGGTGAAATCGGCCATATTACGGTTATCCCAGAGAATGGAGCGCCTTGTAATTGTGGGAAAACAGGTTGCCTAGAAACTATTGCTTCAGCAACAGGAATATCACGATTGGCTACTGAAGCCATTTATGCATATGAAAATAATTCATTATTGAAGGACATCTACTCTGAAAAAGGAAAAGTATCTGCTAAGGATGTATTTGACAGTGTAAAAGAAGGCGACATACTGGCAAATGAAATTGTAAATAGAGTTGTATTTTATTTAGGCATTGCATTGGCGAATGTTGGGAATGTATTTAATCCTGAAAAAATAATTATTGGCGGTGGCGTATCACGAGCAGGGAACACTTTATTAGATCCGTTAATTCGTTATTTTCAAAAATTTGCATTCTCAACTGTTGCTCAATCTACACGTATTGATTTAGCCACTTTAGGGAATGATGCTGGTGTAATTGGTGCTGCATGGCTAATTCAGGGAAATGTTGGAAATAAATAAATTATGCGCTGGCATAGTATGTTATAAATCTTGGACAAACATGAAACTTTTTAATGGTTTTGGACGTCATATATATTGGGTAATACGATTAGCACGTAGTTCAATTTAATTCTATGGAATTTCCGACATGGATCATAGTGCATAGTGGAAAAATAAATCCCCACTATCGGAGTTTTTGGATGAAGGAGGTTTCCAATGTATAAATGATTAAATTTAAAAAGATGAATATTTTGTTTCCTGTTATTGGAGCAATAGCTCTTTGGATCAAGACCTACCTTATCTATAAGACAGCTTTCCAAATTAAGATTGAAAATTGGATGCAGGAATTTATATTATTTATAAATCCTGCAAGTTTTTTGTTGTTTGTATTTGGGTTGTCACTTTTCTTTAAATCGGAAAAAGTTCGAATACGCTATATTGTTCTGGTGAGTGTATTTCTTTCTTTAATTATTTATGCGAATGTTGTCTTTTATCGTTTTTTTACCGATTTTTTAACACTGCCGGTTTTATTTCAAACAAGTAATTTTGGTGATTTAGGGGATAGTGCAGTAGCAGAGATTCATTGGTGGGATTTTGTTTACTTTATAGATGTGATCATTTTAATGCTTCTTGTTAAGTTCAAACCCAGATTAGTGACTTTTAAGCAGACCACAAGGATCAACAGAAGGGCTTATTTTCTTGTAACAGGTGCAGTTTTGTTTTTAAATCTAGGATTAGCTGAAGCAGAACGTCCACAGTTGCTTTCACGAACGTTTGACAGGGAAATCTTAGTAAAAAATATTGGTTCCTTTAATTATCATTTATACGATATTTTCCTTCAATCAAAAACATCCGCACAAAAAGCTCTGGCAGATGGGAGCAACTTAATTGATATTGAGAATTATGCACGTGCAAATTATGCAAAGCCTAGTGAAAAGCTTTTTGGAATAGCGAAAGGGAGAAATGTTATCGTTATCTCCCTAGAGTCAACACAAAGCTTTGTCATTAATTCCAAAGTGAACGGTCAAGTTATCACACCATTTTTGAATGAATTTATTCAGGATAGCTATTATTTCGATCAGTTTTATCATCAAACAGGCCAAGGAAAAACCTCAGATTCAGAATTTTTAGTGGAAAACTCATTATTTCCATTAAATCGAGGAGCTGTATTTTTTACGCATGCAAGTAATGAATATAATTCTTTAGCTGAAAAATTAAACCAAAATGGCTATTTTACAGCAGGAATGCATGCAAATAATAAAAGCTTTTGGAACCGAGATATAATGTATAAATCTTTAGGTTATCAACGATTTTACTCCTCAACATCCTATTCTATCACTGATGAGAATTCTGTAGGCTGGGGAATGAAGGATATTCCTTTCTTTGAACAATCTGTTGACTTAATGAAGAATATGCCAACTCCGTTTTATGCAAAAATGCTTACATTAACCAATCATCATCCATTTATTTTGAATGAATCAGATAAGCTAATCAATGAATATACTTCTAGTGATAAGACGGTTAATCGTTATTTCACCACTGTACGCTATCAGGATGAAGCCATAAAAAAATTTATTGAAAAATTAAAAGTAGCAGGTATATATGATCATTCGATAATCGTGATGTATGGTGATCATTACGGTATATCTGAAAACCATCATCATTCGATGGGGGAATATTTAGGGAAAGAAATTACCCCATATGTAAATTTAGATCTTCAAAGGGTTCCTTTCATTATCCATATACCTGGTGTTACTGATAACGGAAGAGGAAAGGTGCTATCCGAAGTAGGTGGCCAAATTGATATTCGACCAACCATACTTCATCTATTGGGAGTGGATACAAAAAAAGATATTCAATTTGGGAAAGATTTATTTTCTCCAGACCATCTTAATTTTACCGTTCTCCGAGATGGTCAATTTATAACTGACAAATATGCTTGGACAGCAAATAACTGTTATTTGCGAGACACTGGAGAAGTAATAGATAAAAGTTTTTGTCGTGATTTTCAAGAAAAAGCAAATATGGAGCTTGATTATTCTGATAAGATCATTTACGGAGATTTACTAAGATTTTATACATCAACTGTAAGTGATAATCTATAATAAGAAAACTCGTATAATAGGGTTTTCTTATTTTTCTTGTAAGGGTAGAGAAATAAATAAGGAGTGGAATAGATGAAAAAGAAAAAACATAAACGTCATTACTTTTATACAATCTTCTCATTTATGTTATTTCTTTTTCTTTTAAGTGGTTGTGAAAAGGAATATTCGGATCATCAAACGATTCAAAAACCAAAAGAACCTATCATGGAATTGAAACCAATACATGTTGATAATGGTGAATTTGAAAAAGTTGCTGGTTGGTTTGATAATCATACCATATTGTATATCACTAAAAATGATCAGGAGTTTCAGGTTTATAAATATAATATAACGAGTGGAAAACAATCTCTCTTTTTTAATAGTAAGGACTCAATCAAAACGGTAAAAATAGGCCCTGATCGTTCAAAGGTACTAATTCAAACCGCTCCATTAAGTAATCTTGCTAGAATTTATATATTGGACGATGAAGGTAAAACGATTTACACAAAAGATATAGAGTCCTTTGATCTGACCTATAACTGGAATAAAGAGAATCCACAGCTCCTTGCTTTGACCATATTTTATGAGGATTGGACTTATAAGGTTAAGGTTCTTCAATTAAATCAATTACAAATGACTGAATATGTTTTTGACGATCCGTTTGTTAAATGGTTTGGTAGTAATTCTCTAATTATGCAAACCAGGAATAAGGAAGACTCAAGTGCTCCATCGAACTTAATTTCTTATAATTTAAAACAAGTAGATCAACCAAAAACTCTAAAAACGAATCTATATCAATTTGATACATATAAGGATCTTCTCATGACAGTTGAAGTGAATCCTCAGGCGAAAGAAGAAGCAATTTATCATTTTTATAATAAATCCTTAAAAGATAAGTTTTCCTTTCGCGTCCCTCATTTAAGTCAATTTAAAGAATGGTTGGTTCCTTTTAATGCTTACTTAGAGAAGGAAAAGCACTTCCTTTCTTTTATTCCATATGAAAGCGGCTCAATCGATCAATATGATAAGGATTATAAATTAATTAGCTTTGATATTGAAAATCAGAAAGAAAAGGTGTTATTTAAAAACTTAAAGAATGAACCAATTACATGTTCACCAAATGAAAAATTATGTTTATATGGATATCAGTTCGAAAATATTATAGATCTTAAAGGGAAACGGGTAATTCCCTTAGTTAAAGAAATCGAAGAAATATAAAAAGAACAGAGCCAATATACTCTGTTCTTTTTTAGTGATTATATTGTTGCTGGGTATCCTGAATGAATAACTGTCATTACAGTAAACCAACCAAAAACACCTAGTGTAATTACGCCAAAAACAATTCCTAATGGATTTTTATTTTTGAAGGCACTAACTGTTCCAAATACAGCAAGTAATGTTACTAAAGCAAAAATGATGACTGTACCCATTTGATAATGACCCCTTCCTTCGTAAAGTAGACAATTTTTCATATGTAAAATGATAATGGCACTCAATGATATTTTACAATTTTATAATAAATTTGTCGAGGTACAAAAGTGAAAGTTCTTTGACTTGTTAATAGTATACCCAAACAAAATCAATACTTGTACAATATATTTTATAGCTATGTTACGATTAATGAACAAGATTGAAAAAGAGGTGTTAATATAATGAAATGGCAAAGAGTTCCATTAGGACCATTAGAAACGAACTGTTATTTATTTGTAGGTGATCAACAGGAATGTATTATTATTGACCCAGGTGATGAAGGAGCAAAGCTCCATTCAATTATTAATAAGCAAAAGCTTAAACCAATCGCTATCTTATTAACCCATGCCCATTTTGATCATATAGGTGCAGTAGACCAAATGAGAGATGTCTTCCATATCCCTGTTTATATTCACAAAAAGGAAGCTGACTGGTTAAATAACCCTCACTTAAATGGGTCACAGATGTTTATGATGGGGAATGCAGTTCAGCAAAAACCAGCGGATTATATTATTCATCAAGAAGATACATTGACCATTGGTGAATTTACCATTGAACTTTTTGAAACACCTGGTCATTCACCCGGCAGTCTTTCATATTACATAAAGGATTTATCTACCGTTTTTGCAGGAGATACCTTGTTTTTAGGGAGTATTGGTCGTACCGATCTTCCAGGCGGAAATCATCAACAATTATTAACAAGTATTAAACAAAAATTATTAGTACTACCTGATGATACGATGGTTTTGCCGGGACACGGGGCAGAAACAACTATCGGGAATGAAAAACGAATGAATCCTTTCTTAGCAGAATAAGAAAGCACAAACAGCTTACTCAACCCATCAAGTATATTCACTCTATATTGAAATCTGCTTTTGCCTTTATAGTGAAGACGTTTAACTTCGAGGGACTAGGCAATTGAGTTGAATCAAGTAGGAATTTTTGAACTTTAATAACCAGTATTGAATTTTGTTCTTTAATTAGTAAGAAAAGGCTGTTTTGTATAGTTTGTTGCTTTTGTAAAAGCCCAACTACCGGCTTTTACTACCACTAAAGGATTCTAGTGGGTCTTATGGAGATTGCAGTTCTTCTCAGTAAAAGAAACATGTACGCCCTCAGTCGATATTTATTAGTGATAACTTTACTTTAATAGCAACAATGTTTGAGAAAAGTGCCAAAAAAAAAGACTCTTGAACGTTTCAAGAGTCTTTTTTTAATTAATGTTCTACACCTGGTACTAATATGAATGTTGTATAGTATGTAAAACCAGCGAAGAAGATTGTAAGGTACGCCCCAAAAATATACATATACATACGTTCAGATAATTTCAAATAACTTAGTAGAACAAAGAATACGGTTTGACCAAGGAATAATAATGCAAGTGTGTTTAAATCCCCAAGATAAAGCATGACTGCAAAAATTGCTGTCCAAAATCCTAATACTCTGTACATGCGATCCATATGTATCCCTCCTTTGTACCTTTTACTCCATCAATTTATTATTATAAAGGAAAAGTATAGAAAATGTAAATATCCCGGTATTTTAGTTTGTGACATTTACGTGATAAATACACATAAAAAATTGATTGAAAAATTTAGGGAAAAAAATATGTTTTTATGAAGGAGATTGAAATTTTTTGTCGAAATAGTTATAAAATAATAAAGGTGGTGGCTTATGATATATGTCCATAGAAAAAATTGCTGATTTATTACTGGGACAAGCAATCAATTTATGTGCAACAGATATCCATATTATCCCAAGAACAAAAGATTACCATGTACAATTTAGATTTAACGGAAGACTCTCTCCATATTGTGATTATTCATTAGAAATTGGAGAAAGGCTAATATCTCATTTTAAATTTATCTCCTCAATGGATATTAGTGAAAGAAGAAGACCTCAAAGTGGTTCATTTCATCTCATGCACGAGAAAAAGACTTCGTTTAGAATTTCTACCTTACCAACGGCCCTCGCCAAGGAAAGTCTTGTTATACGAATCCTACCCCAACATCAATCCATCACTATCGATCAAATTTCGCTGTTCCCTATGATTACCAAAAAATTAATCGCACTGCTCATGCACTCTCATGGAATGATTATTTTTACTGGACCAACCGGAAGTGGTAAATCGTCAACAATGTATACATTAGTGGATCATTGTTCCAATCAGCTCATGCGAAATGTCATTACACTTGAAGATCCAGTAGAGCAGCAAAATAGTTCATTTGTGCAAGTGCAAGTGAATGAAAAGGCAGGTATTACTTATAGTACTGGATTAAAGGCTATTTTACGTCATGATCCCGATGTGATTATGGTTGGGGAAATACGGGATAGTGAAACAGCTAAAATCGCAATTAGAGCAGCGCTAACAGGACACTTGGTGCTTAGTACATTACATACGAGGGATGCAAAGGGGGCGATTTATCGTTTATTAGAATTTGGGGTGGAATGGCATGATATTGAACAAACATTGATAGCAGTTAGTGCACAGCGACTTGTATCATTAAAATGTCCGATTTGTGGCGAGCGATGTTCCCGTTTTTGTTCGAATTTCCAAAAAGGAAATCGGACAGCGGTTTATGAATTATTGTCAGGAAGAATGTTGAAAAGTGTGTTAAATGAGGCCAAAGGTCAAAACTGTCGATCGAACTATCAAACATTAAAAAAAGTAATCAGAAAGGGGATTGCACTTGGATACATTTCCAAAAGCGAATACGATCGTTGGGTTTTTGATGAGGAAGAACCGAATCCCATTAAAGGTTCAGGGAATGTTCTTAAATAGAATAGGTGAGATGCTTGAAAACGGCTTCACTCTTGCAGAGGCAATAGATTTTTTGCAGCATCTTAAGAGTAATTCGAAAATCAACCCTAATGATATACTAGTCGATTTACAAAATGGAATCCCATTATATGAAGTATTAAATCGAAAAAAATTTGATAAAAAGGTTTGTGCACAATTGTTTTTTGCAGACCAGCACGGCAAACTATCATATGCTTTAAAGGAGTCAGGAACCTATTTAGCCAAAAAACATCATGACCAGGTTACGATGATGAAGCTTTTTCAATATCCCTTACTGCTCATTTTTCTCCTCGCATTTGTTCTGCAACTGTTAAAAAATTTTTTACTACCACAATTTGAATTACTTTATTCTTCGATGAATTATCAGCCTACTTTTACCGTTAGTTTTTTAATTTCCTTAATGAAAAATTCTCAATTTTACTTGTTAATGATCCTCATCTTGATTATTTGTGTTAGTTTTTTCATTTATCTTCTATTTCGCAAGAAAAATCCGATTGAAAGAGCAGAATGGATATGTCATATCCCATTTGTTCATTTTTATTACAAATTATATATAAGTCATTTTTTAGCTAGAGAATGGAGCTTTTTGCTACAAGGTGGATTTTCTGTTCACGAAATTCTGGATATGATGTCTACTCAAAATTTTAAACCATTGATACGAGAAATAGCCTTTACTATTCGAAAAGAATTGAAATTTGGTTACTCATTTTCTAATGCTCTTTCTAGATTGAAATTTTTGGATCAACAATTTATAACAATTACTATACATGGCGAGAAAAATGGTCGATTAGATGATGAACTACAGTTTTATAGTCGGTTTTGTGTAAAACAACTTGAGGAGAAGATACAAAAAATATTTCGGCTCTTACAACCAATTATGTTTATCTTTATTGGAATTTTGGTTATTTCTGTGTATTTATCTATTCTCTTACCAATGTTTGAAATGATAGATTCCATTTAATGAGGTGATGATGAAATGAAAATATTAAAAAATAATAGTGGTTTCACATTAATAGAAATGCTTGTTGTCTTATTAATTATTACGGTATTAATTTTTGTTGCCATTCCTAATATTACAAAGCATAGTAAATCGATAAATAATAAAGGATGTGAGGCTTTTGTTCAAATGGTACAAGGACAAGTTCAGGCGTATGAAATGGAATATAAAAAATTTCCGAATACGATTCAAGAATTAGTAAATGAAGGGTATCTAGTAGAGAAAAAGACAAAATGTCCGAATGGGAATGAAATTTCCATCAATTCTGAAGGAAAAGTCACAGAAGTAAAGGATCCATCATGATCGTGCTAAAAGGGTCAAGGGGTTTTACACTTATTGAAGTTTTAATAGTTTTACTTGTTTTAACAATTTTCCTGCTTCTTGGGAGCGCAAGTGTCAAAAAAATGAGGGGGTCAATTGAAAGGAATGTATTTATAACCCAACTTGAAGCAGATCTTTATTATGCACAGTCCTATGCCATTAATCGCCATGAATCAGTATTGGTTCAGTTTTATCCCTTTTATGATCAATATACAGCCCTTTCAACAAGCGATAGCACAGTCCTCTTTGATCGAAAACTACCTCCATCAATCGACATGTTAAGTGGTGGCAGTTTAACCTCATATACAATATTACCGAGTGGAAATATAAGTAAATTTGGAACACTGCGTTTTAAAAGTGATAAACGTGAGATGAAGCTGATATTTTATATTGGAAGGGGGAGATTTCGATTTGAACAATAGTAAGGGCTTCACATTGGCAGAAGGAATTCTCTCTCTTGGAGGAATGATGATGATTGCTGCTCTTTTATTTCCATTAATGTTCTTGATTTTACAAAAACAAATTGATGAAAAACAGGACTTGACTGCTGCTAGGGTACTTTATGAACATCTTGAGGAATATGTCATTAATGGAACAAGTATTGCCAATGAAGTTCAAATTGATGGTGTTTCATATCAACTTTTTATTGAAAATAACCCCGAATGGAAGGCTTGTGTTTATTATGCTGAAAGGAATCATTGTATTAAGGAAGAAACAAAATCAGATGGGCTTTACTTTAATAGAATGTATTCTTACGATGCTTATCATTTCGATGATCTTCCTCCTTTTCCCCCTGTTTATCAAAACATACGAGCATATTAATCAATCCTTATCAACTGAAGAAGATTATGAATGGAATCTTTTTTTAATCCAGTTAAGAAAAGAAATGAGGGAAAGTGATGGATTGGATGTTAGTAATAATAGGCTTTTTCTTAAAATGAACGATCAAATGATCATGTATGAACAGTATGGGACTGTCTTAAGACGAAGAGTTGATTCTGAAGGTCATGAAATTGTATTGCAAAATATAAATCAGGTACTATTTGGAGTAAACGATTTAAAGTTGCAAGTTCACATTCAATTTATTAATCATCATCAACGGGATGCCAATTATAGTTCAATCGTATATCGTCAATAGATGGAGGGAGTCGGCAATGAGAAATCAAAAAGGTTTTGTTTTCCCTCTCGTATTAGGGGTTATATTTATTACCTTTTTATTCCTAACATCCTCTACCCATATTTATTTATCTGAAAAACGATATTTGCATGAAACAAAAGGATATTATATCAGTAATAGTTTAAACGTGATGGCAATAAAAAGCTTAATTAGGCAAATTGAAAATCAAAATAATATGGATAGCGGCACAATTGCATTTAATCAAGGAAAAATTAATTATCATGTCTATCCTCAAGAAGAGGAGAATTATTTAATAAACATTACTACATCAATAGAGCATGGTCGAGCGATTAAATATCAAGTATTATATAGTATAAAAGACCATCGTCCATTAAAATGGAATGAAAATTAAGGAGAGAAGGAAATAGTGGATAAGCTGTATATCATAGGTTTTATGGGTGCCGGAAAAACAACAATTGGAAAAGAACTTTCCAAGCTATTGAAATGTTCTATGTATGATACAGATGTTTTGATTGAGCTGGAAGAAGGAACAACCATTGCAGAAATTTTTGCAAATAAAGGTGAAGAATATTTTCGCAAAAAAGAAACAGAAATTTTACAAAGGACAGAAGAGTATGAAGGGATTATCACTACTGGAGGGGGAATTATTAGTTCAGAAGTAAATCAACAATTATTAAAAAAATTAGGCTTCACAATATTTTTGCAATGTGATCCTCTTCAGATGGTCAAAAGAATACAAAATGACCCGACACGTCCATTGGCACGGAATAAATCAGAAAGAGAAATGATTAATCTATATCAATCAAGATTGCCGTATTATAAGGAAAGTGCAGATATGATTATAGATACCACTAATTTATCCATCCCTGAAACGTTAAAAAAACTTGAAGGATGTATACAAGGATTAGAGCTTGGCAATAATTAAGTATCATAGGGGTGGTGTAAAAAATATGTCTACTAATGATTATGTAAAATATATTACCCAAACCTTTGTGAAACACTTTGACACGCCAAAATCCGATCGAATCCAATCACGATTGGAACGAAAAGAACAAAAGAATCCATTTCTTTATCGCTGGTTTGGTGTATTGCCCTATTCAATTATCATGCTATTTAAAAGGAAATAGGAGAGTAATCTCTCCTATTTTTTTTTATGCTCTTTTCTCAAATCTTGTTGCTACTTAGAGAATGTTTTAACTAATAAAAATAGGTTGAAGACAGCCAAATCCTTCATTAAGAAAAGAGCTACAAACGTTAAAAGAATGCTGTCCTATTATTAGGTGTAAAAGCCGGCAGTAGAGCTTTTACAGACGCAACAAATAATCTTATATGTATATTAGGCACTTTTCTCAAACCTGTTGCTATTCAGAGAATTTTTTAACTAATTAAAAATACGTTGAAGACAGCCAAATCCTTTATTCTACTGAGAAAAGAGCTGAAAACTTAGAAAGAATGCTGTCCTATTATTAGGTGTAAAAGCCGGCAGTAGGGCTTTTACAGACGCAACAAATAATCTTATATGTATATTAGGCACTTTTCTCAAACCTGTTGCTATTTAGAGAATGTTTAACTAATAATATAATGGGTTGAGACCAGCAAGTCCTTCATACGAACAGACTTTATTATAAAGATTCTACACTACGGCTTACAATGAAGATTGTTGATTACTTCAATTTAATCCACAATGGAAATGATTAAAGTCGTGAATTGTTTGAGTGCTATGGCGATGCTTAGGTGTTCCCTCACTTGTTAGTTCTCTTCATATATATGATTATCCATCAAATAAAACAGTCCACCATTGATAATTTCAATTGTAATGAAAGGTTCATATTGATGTTTTAACGCTTCTTTTTCTGTTAAATAAGCTTCCGGTTTTTCTTCGATGTCTTCATAAAAATGATCTAATAAAGATAAATCCTCATTCCAACGCTGTTTTGCTTCTTCTGCCCATGAATGATCTTCCTTCATAATTTCCTGTCTTAAAAAATTTTCAATTCTAGTTACACCACTTGTAGGCATAATAATTGGTGTTAAGGTAAAACTAAAATCTGGAATTTTAGGGGATAGCACTTTCTTTGTCAGTTTTTCATGAAATTGTTCGATGAGTATACCGTTAATAAGGTTTAAACCAAATGACCGGAAAACATCACGTTTCCGATCACATTGATAAGAAATTTTTATATTCATTCCTAGCCATGGATATAAAGGTGTTTGTTGCTTGGGCATAGTTTGAGAGATTTCATATAATCGAATATATTTTGCAAAATTCTTCGTCGATTGAAAAATTTGATGAAGACGAGGAGAACCAAAATGAATGACCTCGCCTTTGATTTGATCAGGAGCTTTTTCTTGATCAGTAATCAGAGTTAATTTCATTGGGTTAGGGATTCCACCTGTTTTCTCTAAATAATGCCAGTAAAAAGGACGATTCATTAATTCTTTATCAAGTTCCTTTGTTAACTGAACGGTTAAGTAACCAGCTTCACTTTCAATAATCTCACACTCGTTTGCTTCAAAATATTGACTAAGATATTGATGAATTTCCTGCTGCTGCACCGAAATTACCTCCTTCTTTTTCTTTTATACTTTCGGCAAACTGTATCATTTCTGTTAAATTATCCATTTTAATTTTCATTTCTCCTTCAGTTCGTGAGTTCTGAAAGATGTCTTGCAAATGATTTTCTAATTTTCCAAACTCCAACCTTGTTAAAATGTCATCTAATTCTCCAATTACACGTTCAAATAAATTTATTTTTTCATAAAGAAGTTTAAGAATGTGATCTTCGACCGTATTTTTCGTAGCTAAATTATAAATATGAACATCTTCTTGTTGACCTAGACGATGTACACGTCCAATTCGTTGTTCTAATCTCATTGGATTCCAAGGTAAATCAAAATTAATCATATGATGGCAGAACTGTAGGTTAATTCCTTCCCCACCAGCCTCGGTTGCAATTAAAACCTGTGCATGTTTTTGGAATAATTCTCTCATCCAGTCCTTCTTCCCACGTTTAAATCCGCCGCGAAACGGAACAGAGCTAATTCCATGTTGCTTTAAAAACCATTGCAAATAAAGCTGTGTAGCTCGATATTCAGTGAAAATAATGACTTTATCATTTATATTTTTTATTAATTCTAAAGTTTTCTCAGCTTTTGAATTTTGTTTAACGGCTTCAATTTTTTTAAATAAAAGTGAAATCTGTTCTGTAAAAAGAGGCGATGGATTTTCGTATTTTTTCAACATGTTTTTTAATGTATAGTAGACAGATTCCCTGCTACTGCATGCTTCGCGTTGTAAAGTCATCATAGAAAAACCGCCTGGGCCATATGCTTGATCATTAGTTTTCAATAGTTGGATGGAATCATATAAATCTCTTTCCTCTTTAGAAAAATCAATTAAAATAGTTTTAACATGACGTTTAGTCCACTCAATCCCTGTATCTATTCTACGATTGCGGATCATTACTTTATTAACTAGTTCTTTTAAACGTTCTTCATCCTTTGTCGACCTTTCACCACTTTTATATTTTTCAAAAAAGTTCGTTTGACTACCAAGATGACCAGGTTTTAAAAGTGATACTAAATGAAAAATCTCATCAATACGATTTTGGATTGGAGTCGCTGTTAGCAAAAGACAGAACTTTTTTTTGAGATTTTGCACAAATTCATAGTTTTTTGTTTTATGATTTTTTAATTTATGCGCCTCATCAATAATGACTAAATCATAACTTTGCTCGTAAATTTTTTCCCGATGTGGAGATCGTTTTGCGGTATCGATGGAAGAAATCACGCAATCACATTGATCCCAAACATAGCTTTTTTTCTGAGCAACTGCTGGAATATAGAATTTTGTGTTCAATTCAAACGCCCATTGAGAGACTAAAGAGGCGGGAACAAGGATCAACACTTTTTTTACAAGACGCCGGATCATGAGTTCTTTTAAAATTAATCCGGCTTCAATTGTTTTTCCTAATCCAACCTCATCTGCCAAAATGGCTTTGCCATTCATATTTTCAACAACTTGTTTTGCAACTTCTAGCTGGTGTGGCAAAGGTTTTAAGTTTGCTAAGTGTTTTGTGCATTGTAATCCTTCAAACTCAGGTATAATTTGTTGTTTTTCCATCTGGATTGCTAAATCATATAATTGCCAATTTCCCCAGGGACCATCCTTTACGAATCGATCTGCTAAACCCTTACTCCATGAGTGATCAAAATTTATTTTTATTGACATAAAACCACCTCATCATTCAGTCCGATATAGATATACATGAATAATAGACGAATAAAAAAATAATTTATAAAAGAAATGTTCGTATTTTAGTGTTATAAATAAAATGTATGCCTTTTCTTGCAAGAATTCTTTTGTAAAAGGTGTATTTTTTGTTCGAAAATGCTAGAAAAATGATTGCTGAAAATAATGAATAATGATAGGATGGATATAGCTTGAAAAGGATTTAAAAATGAATAAAAAGCTTATTTTAGTAGTATATCCATTTTTCAATTAAATATAGGCGAATGATTACAGGGGGAGAGATCGCTTAAGTGCGACGCCGAAGGAGCAAATAATAAATAATTATGAATCTCTCAGGCAAAAAGACTCTTGTATGACGCAACTCTGGAGAGTGCTTTCTATTTAGGAGCCACCAAAGGGGAAATCCTTTTCATATGTTTCAAAGCAATCGTATCGGAACAAATGTGAAGGTAAACTTTCAGGTGCCAGGACAGAGACTAATTTAAAAATTGGTTTTCTCTGTCCTTTTTTATGTCTAAATCTTTGAAATTAATTGAAAGTGGAAGAATGCCAAATTTAATTATATTGATAGGGGGATCATCAATGTCAGAATTAAAGAGAACACCATTATATGATGTATATAAAGAATATGGTGGCAAAACAATTGATTTTGGTGGATGGGAATTGCCAGTACAATTTTCGAGTATTAAAGAAGAACATGAAGCAGTTCGTACGAAAGCTGGTTTATTTGATGTATCCCATATGGGTGAAATAACGGTTAAAGGAAAAGACAGTACAGCATTTTTACAAAAAGTCATGACAAATGATATTTCAAAGATTGCCATTCATGGTGCACAGTATAATGCCATGTGCAATGCAAATGGTGGTACTGTTGATGATCTATTAGTTTATAAGTATTCAGATGAACATTACCTCCTTGTAGTGAATGCCAGCAATATTGAAAAAGATTTTAACTGGCTAAAGGAACACGTGGAAGGTGATGTCGCTTTAGAAAATATTTCTTCAAGCATTGGTCAAATTGCTATTCAAGGTCCCCTTGCAGAAACGATTCTACAATCGATTGTGAATGACATGAATTTGGCCGATATTAAATTTTTTAAATTTAATCCTGAAGTGAGTATTAAAGGGATAACAGCATTAGTTTCTCGTACAGGGTATACGGGTGAAGATGGCTTTGAAATTTATTGTCGTGCAGAGGATACCATTTCATTATGGAAGGAACTATTAGCTGCCGGAAAGGAAGAAGGGCTACTTCCTTGTGGCTTAGGAGCTAGGGACACTCTTCGTTTTGAAGCAACCTTGCCATTATATGGTCAAGAATTAACTGCGGAAATCAGTCCCCTTGAAGCTGGGATTGGATTTGCTGTGAAAACGACTAAGAACGCTGACTTTATTGGAAAGTCCGTATTAAAAGAACAAAAGGAAAAAGGTTTAACTAGAAAAATCATAGGAATTGAAATGATTGATCGTGGAATTCCACGTCATGGATATAAAATCTTCTCAGGAGCCGAAGAAATTGGCTGGGTAACAACAGGAACACAGTCCCCTACATTGAAGAAAAATATTGGTTTAGGTCTTGTTGATATTCAATTTACAGAACTAGATCAAGAGATCGATATTGAAATTCGTAATAAACGTTTAAAAGCAAAAGTAATACAAACACCATTTTATAAACGACCTAAAAAATAGGATGGGAGAGAGATATATGACAAAGCATCGTTATCTACCGATGACAGAGCAGGATAAGAAAGAAATGCTTCAAACAATAGGGGTTGACTCTGTTGATGAGTTATTCAGTGATATACCAGAAAAAGTCCGTTTTAATGGATTATATAACATAAAAGAAGCAAAATCTGAAAGCTCCTTACTTAAAGAATTAAGTCAAATGGCAGCAAAAAATATGGATGTAAAGCAAAATATTTCATTTTTAGGTGCTGGTGTTTATGATCACTATATACCAACGATTGTTGATCATGTCATAAGTAGATCTGAATTTTATACGGCGTATACGCCATATCAACCGGAAATTTCTCAAGGTGAATTACAAGCAATATTTGAATTTCAGACCATGATATGTGAATTAACAGGTATGGATGTAGCAAATTCATCTATGTATGATGGAGGAACAGCGTTAGCCGAAGCAGCAATGCTCAGCTGTGGCCAAACACGTAGAAAAAAAGTCCTTATTTCTGAAACTGTTCACCCGGAATCACGTGAAGTCTTAAAAACATATGCAAAAGGTCAGTATATTGATGTGGTTGAAATTCCACATGAAAATGGTGTGACAGATATAAAGGCATTAGAAAGAGAAATTAATGAAGATGTAGCAGCAGTGATTTTACAATACCCTAACTTCTTTGGAAGAATTGAACCATTAAAAGAATTCGAGCCTATAGTCCATCAACACAAAGGTTTATTTATTGTTTCGAGTAACCCTCTAGCATTGGGTGCTATTACCCCTCCAGGAAAGTTTGGTGCAGATATTGTCGTCGGCGATGCGCAAGTGTTTGGCATTCCACAAAGCTTTGGAGGTCCACATTGTGGGTACTTTGCAGTTACTAATAAATTAATGAGAAAGGTGCCAGGACGATTAGTTGGAGAAACAGTTGATGAAAATGGGAAAAGAGGCTATGTATTAACTCTTCAAGCCCGTGAACAGCATATTCGCCGAGATAAAGCAACATCTAATATATGCTCTAACCAAGCATTGAACGCATTAGCAGCTTCAGTAGCCATGACAGCCCTTGGAAGAAAAGGTGTGAAAGAAATGGCGGTTCAAAATATCCAAAAAGCCTGTTATGCGAAAAAAGCATTTTCTCAAAATGGTTTTGAACTTGTATTGGATGGACCAAGCTTTAATGAGTTTGTCGTGAAATTAAATAAGCCTGTTAAAGAAGTAAATAAACAATTACTTGCAAAAGGAATTATTGGTGGGTATGACTTAAGCAAAGATTATCCGAAAATGGTTAATCATATGTTGATTGCTGTTACTGAGTTACGTACAAAAGAGGAAATTGATCAATTTATTAAAGAATTGAGGGATAGCCATGAATAAGGTGGATCAACCATTAATTTTTGAACTCACAAAACCTGGCCGAATCGGTTATAGTCTTCCTGAACTTGATGTTCCTAATATTGACATTAGTGAATATTTTTCAGCTGAATATATTCGTGATGAGGAGCCCAATCTACCAGAAGTATCTGAATTAGATATTATGCGTCATTATACTGCTTTATCAAAGAAAAATCATGGTGTAGATTCTGGGTTCTATCCTCTCGGTTCATGTACGATGAAATATAACCCTAAAATAAATGAATCTGTTGCTCGTTTTCCAGGATTTGCTCATATTCATCCACTCCAAGATGAAGACACAGTTCAAGGTGCATTAGAATTAATGTATGATCTTCAAGAGCATCTTATTGAAATAACTGGTATGGATGAAGTCACTTTACAGCCTGCAGCTGGAGCGCACGGGGAATGGACGGGATTAATGATGATCCGTGCTTATCATGAAGCAAATGGTGATGTAAATCGAACGAAAGTGATTGTACCAGATTCTGCTCATGGAACCAATCCGGCATCAGCTACAGTAGCAGGTCTTGAAACGATTACTGTAAAGTCTAATGAGAATGGATTAGTAGATTTAGAGGATTTACGAAAATTAGTTGGTCCTGATACAGCTGCATTAATGTTAACCAACCCAAATACTCTTGGGTTATTTGAGGAAAATATTTTAGAGATGGCTGAAATTGTTCACGGTGCTGGTGGAAAATTATACTATGATGGGGCAAATTTAAATGCTGTCCTTTCGAAAGCACGTCCTGGCGACATGGGATTTGATGTTGTTCATTTAAATCTGCATAAAACCTTCACTGGACCACATGGTGGTGGTGGACCAGGTTCAGGTCCGGTAGGTGTGAAAAAGGATTTAATTCCATTCCTACCTAAACCAGTATTGGTTAAGGAAGGCGATCGATATACATTTGAATATAATCGTCCACAATCAATCGGTCGTGTAAAGCCATACTATGGAAATTTTGGCATTAATGTTCGAGCATATACATATATCCGAACAATGGGACCTGATGGACTAAAAGCAGTAACAGAAAATGCAGTAATCAATGCCAATTATATGATGAGAAGATTAGCAGAATACTATGATCTTCCGTATGATCGTCACTGTAAGCATGAATTTGTTCTTAGTGGGAAGCGCCAAAAGAAATTGGGGGTACGTACATTAGATATTGCCAAGCGTCTTTTAGATTTTGGTTACCATCCACCAACTATTTACTTCCCATTAAATGTTGAGGAATGTATGATGATTGAGCCTACAGAGACAGAATCGAAGGAAACCTTGGATGCTTTTATTGATGCAATGATTCAGATTGCGAAAGAAACAGAAGAAAATCCTGAGATTGTGCAAGAAGCTCCACATACTACAGTCGTAAAACGTTTAGATGAAACCTTAGCTGCCCGTAAACCAGTTTTAAGATATGTAAAATAATATAAAATAAAGGCTTTTTTCTATAACTTTGCTGCCTGTAGTTGGGTTTTTACAAAAGCAACAAACTATATGAAAATAGCCAAAATAAAAGACCTCTTTTTTAATGAAGAGGTCTTTTTACTTATAAGTTATTTAGATTTTATTTTTCCAGTCCATTTTTTAAATCCGCCTTGTAATTGATAGAGCTCACGATAGCCTTTTTTATAAAGCATTTGGGCAGCTCGTCCACTACGCATTCCGCTTTGGCAATATAAATAAACGGGCTTATCTGGACGGATTTCTTTCATTCTCATTTTTAATTGGGAAAGAGGGATATTTCTTGAACCTAGTATATGTCCTCCATCAAACTCATTTGCTTCCCGTACATCAATTAATTGCGCTTTCCTATAACCTGCTTTGAACTCTTCTTCACTTAAAGTTTTTACCGCTTTCTTTTGGGAAAAATAATTAAAAAGAGTGTATGCAATTAAGGCTATGATTACAATAATAAGAAAATATAAACTTCCCACTAGTCTTTCTCCTTTCTACGAGGTAACACTATCTTCTATTATATTCATCAATAGACTTGGAATCAAAACTTTTTCATATAAAAATTTTTTATTTTCATTTTTTATGTGTTCAGAGTAGATATCATCGGGGTTTGTACAGGGATAATATTATGCAACCAGTAAAATTGATTGAAAATGTTCCTTTTTAATACTAAAACACATTTTTTCTCCTTTTTTCTACTTATTTTATTTGTTTCATGATTTGACAAAAAAGAACAATGTTAAACACTTGCGCAATATATAGTATTTGTGGTAGTGGTTCAGATACTATATATTGTATTTTGTTGTTGATTTTCAATGGTTGGTTATGGTAACTTTATTAAGGAGAAAACAACGAGAATAAAAACTTGTAGGAGTAAAATGATAGAAAGATAGAGGGAGTTGTCTATATGTCTGTTGCGTTAACAAGTGAATTGAAAATTAACGAGGAACAATTAAATAAAGCGATTAAATTGTTTCCTCAAGTACATCCAGTGACCCCTGATATGCGCATTACCCATAAAGGTGTTTCACGTTTAGTAATGATTGATCGTTATTCATTTAAAGATACGGAAAAGATCACATTAGCAGAGGGAGACTTCGTTGTCCTGACGATTAAAGAAGATCCAAAATTTCCTGCACGTGGTTTAGGGTTTATCAAACATATTAATTGGGAACAGAAAACTGCTGATGTACAAGTGGACGAAGAATATCGCAGTGCTTTAGATGATCCGAAAGAAATGGAATCTGGATTAATAACAAGACCACTAGATATTATCGAAAAACCATTAGAAGTGTTTTATGAGCAAATTGCTAAAAGGAACGCAACAGGCTTAGCTTCAGTAGAAAAAACAGAAGAAAAACGTCAAGAGTGGTTTGAAAAGTTTTATCAAGAGCTAGTAAACTTAAATTTTGTACCTGCTGGACGGGTTTTGTATGGTGCAGGGGCAGATACTGAAGTTACTTATTTTAATTGTTATGTTATGCCTTTTGTTCCTGATTCTCGAGAAGGTATATCTGAACACCGTAAGCAAGTTATGGAGATTATGAGTCGTGGTGGCGGTGTGGGAACAAACGGATCGACTTTACGCCCAAGAAACACATTAGCAAAAGGGGTCAATGGTAAATCCTCAGGTTCAGTTTCATGGCTTGATGATATTGCAAAGCTCACTCATCTTGTAGAACAAGGTGGATCAAGAAGAGGCGCTCAAATGATTATGTTGTCCTCATGGCATCCTGATATTGTTGAGTTTATCATTTCAAAGATGCAGAACCCGAGAATCCTACGATTTTTAATAGAAAACACAAAGGATGAATCGATTAAAAAACATGCGAAGGACAAGCTGAAATTCACCCCTTTAACAGAGCAAGAAAAGGCGATGTATCAAGGGATTATTAATTATAAGACAATCCCTGGATTAGGTGGTTTTAGCGAAAGCATCATTAAAGAAGCGGAAGATAAATTACGTGAAGGCGGAACATACACGGTCCATAATCCGGAATTTTTAACTGGTGCGAATATATCCGTTTGCTTAACGAAAGACTTTATGGATGCAGTTGAAAATAATGAGGATTATGATTTACGCTTCCCGGATGTTGAAAATTATAGTGCCGAAGAAATGGAACTCTACAATACGAAATGGCAAGAAATCGGCGATGTTCGCGAATGGGAAAAGCTTGGTCATAAAGTGAGAACCTATCGCAAAATTAAAGCAGAGGAACTTTGGAACTTAATCAATATATGTGCTACTTACTCAGCTGAACCAGGGATCTTCTTTATCGATAATGCGAATGACATGACAAATGCCAAAAGTTATGGACAAAAAGTAGTAGCGACAAATCCATGTGGTGAGCAGCCACTTGCTCCATATTCTGTCTGTAATTTAGCAGCCGTCAATTTAGCTGAGATGGCGAACAAAGAAACAAAGACAGTTAATTTTGATAAATTAAAGCGTACCGTTGAAATAGGTGTACGCCTTCAAGACAACGTGATTAATGCAACACCTTATTTTCTTGAACAAAATAAAAAACAAGCATTAGGTGAACGTCGTGTAGGACTTGGTGTTATGGGCTTAGCAGACTTATTGATCTATTGTGAAAAGGAATATGGTTCAGAAGCAGGGAATCAACTAGTAGATCAAGTAATGGAGACGATTGCAACGACTGCTTACCGTACATCAATTGAGCTAGCAAAGGAAAAAGGTAGCTTCCCATTTTTACAAGGAGAAACTACTGAAGAAACGAATCAATTACGTGAAGCATTTATTCATACAGGATTCATGAAGAAAATGCCTGAAGATATTCGACAATCGATCTTAAAACATGGAATTAGGAATTCCCATTTATTAACTGTCGCACCTACTGGATCTACTGGTACTATGATTGGTTGTTCAACTGGCCTTGAACCTTATTTCTCATTTACGTATTATCGGAGTGGACGTCTTGGAAAATTTATTGAAGTAAAAGCAGAAATTGTTCAAGAATATTTAACAAAAAATCCAGATGTAAACCCTGAGCAATTACCTGAATGGTTTGTTACTGCGATGGAGTTAGCCCCAGAAGCACATGCTGATGTACAATGCATCATTCAGAGATGGATTGATAGTTCAATCTCAAAAACGGTTAATGCACCGCGTGGCTATGCCGTTGACCAGGTTCAGAAGGTGTATGAGCGTTTATATAAAGGTGGAGCCAAAGGTGGAACGGTATATGTAGATGGAAGCAGAGACTCCCAAGTATTAACATTAAAAGCTGAAGAAAATCAAGTAGATGATGGAATGACATTGGATCGCTCCAATGATAAACAAAACGTTGTGCTGGTAGATACAATTCAAGACTTAAGATCAACAAGTGTAACGATTGGTTCTGAAATTGGCAATACATGTCCGGTATGTCGTAAAGGAACAGTCAAGGAAATCGGTGGTTGTAATACATGTGATAATTGTAATGCACAATTAAAATGTGGATTATAAGTAAGTTGAAAGAGATGAAATGTAGCTTTGAAATAAAAGTCACGAAGCTATTGCCTTAAAAATCATTTCTCTAGGGCTTGTGTTATTAAGCAAAATCAGACAAAAGATTGTGATTCAATTTACTTAAAGTAACGGAGCTGGTTAGCTGAATAAGAGGTTAAAAGCAATGAGAAGAAAAAGTAAACTCATTTTAAGTCAATTAAACTGATTGAAAACAATGTTTTTGTCACATATTGTTTAGAAATTCATTATGTTTTCAAGCGAGCTATAGGAATGTGTGTTTAGCTCGCTTGAATGCTTACTTAATGGAATTTCATAGTAAATATTAAATTGGTGCTTGGATCAACGTTAAAAACAAAATCTATACGTTTCCTTCTTCCAAATCAAATGGGGCATCACAAGAATATATATCACTGAAAAATCCCATATAAGGAATGTCGTCCTCTAAGCATTTTACAAGATACATAAACGCCTCGTCACACATTGGATCGTTTTCATTATTTTTCATTACCTCAAACGTGTCTACGATATTTTCCATAATAGCTGTGTTAATAAATAATGGTAATTTATTTAGCATATGATCAGCAATTTCGGTTTCGGACCTATATCCGTCAAGAGCTATATTAAAGTAATCATCCATAACGTTGGATTATACATATGTCAGTGATTATGTTCCTAAAGAATTTAGAAATCTTGTAAAATGTTTCTTTGATGATGCTAGACTTATTGAGGAATACTGGAGAATGGTTCGAATTGATACATATCGGATTAGAAATATTTGGTTAGATGACGAAGAAATTTTACATACGGCTATTCATTCATTTAAGCAAATGATTAACAAGTTAAAGAAAGGAAAAGTACATAACCCTATTGCCTATTTTAAAGGTGTTTTAAACAAGCAAATTTCTAAAGCTTATTGCCCTGATTTATGCGGTTAAAATCATAGGGTTATTTGAAATGCCTTTTTATTCGCCATAACGAAATTTTATGGCTGCAAATAGAATTGATTTTCAAGTGCTCAAAATACTAGAAAAAATACTATTTTTTTCTAAAAAGTTTGATATAATCAAGATAAGTTTTTTAATTTTTGTAGCCCTTGTACGTTTCCGTACCATTGTGTACGTGCTGAATGAAGCTGGGCAGAAGATAATCGAAAGACCTTCATAAAAGGCTGTTAAACAGTTTGCTTTTATACTTTCCCACTAATGTGAGCTGAAAGATAAAAAGCGTTCTAGTGGATAAACTAGAACAAAAGACTTCATGAGTACATGAAGAAAAATTATAAAGTTGCGAAACGGGATTACTATGTCCTTTTTTAAAAATTAAATGATTACCATTTAAAATGAGCGTGTTTTTTAGAACAGGCTTTTTTATTTTATTTTTTTACTTAAAATATAGCCCATTTAGGGCTTTTAAATAGATTTTATTTTATAAGTGAATTGCTTAAAACTAAAAATAGGGGCGTTTAAGGCGTTCTGAGAGGGGATGATTTGAAATAAAAAGGTCTATGTCATGGATTGATAAAGGATAATTTTAAATGAAAAGTGAGTAGGATTTTTGTTCTTACTAAAACAGCGAGCTACGTAGTAGGTCGTTTTTTTGTTGTTTTCAATTTGTCAGCAAAGCTAATACAAGTTGACTAGTGGCGTGGATCGCAAGAGTGATAAACGTTCGTTTATTGCGACTGTCTAAGACAGGGAAATCGTCGGTTAAGACTCGGGGTTATATGGCGGTGAGGCGCGCATTACCGTCCAGAAATAAAGTGAACGAAGCGTCATGGCGCTTAGACGAAAGTCTTGCTGAATGCCGTTTACTTGGAGCGTGACGACGAAGTCGTCAACCTGCTATTACAGGGGGAAGCTTCATCTAGTACTAATAATCAAAATTGCATAGCAGGGGTGCTTTCTCTTTGCCGAACGGTTTGACGTTAGTCAAACTTGCATGATGAATTTTTCAACGAAGTGAAAAAAATTCGAATGCAAATTCGGCAAAGAGAAAGCACACGCAAAATGCCTGCTGAATCAAACGGAATCCTTCTCGCCCGTGATTTTGGGGTTGGGGGTTAATCCAGGCATTTGAGGAAGTCCAGAGGACGCCCAAAAATGCCGTTGGGCGAAGTGTGCATTTTTTGAAAAGGGGGGTAAAAATGGCCGAAAAAACAGCGAAGGGAAAATCTTCGATTATGCAGCAATTTGAAAAGACTTTTCGTCATACACGGTCTAATTCATTCGGTACTCGTGGTAGATACAAGAGCAGCTGCAGAAAGTTCATTGAGTTTCTCAATGAAAAATTCAAATTGAAAAATTTAAAAAATCTACATGACAAACATTTAGTTTCTTATATCGAGTACCGCCAAGACGAGGGGGTGGCAGCTAAAACATTGAAAAATGATCTGGCCGCGATTCGTTTTATGCACGATATGCTTCCAGAAGCAAAATACACTCTTTCGGATAATGATGGACTGAAACAAAACTATTCCGTTTCACTCGATAAGACTCCTGCAATAAAAGGGGATCGTTCATGGACCAACGAGGAGTACCGAAACATGCAAAAATTAGCCCTTGAAGTGTACCGAGACAATGGAACAGGAGCGAGAACAGCAAAAGATGTGCATAGCGTCATGACGCTATGCAGGACAATGGGTTTGAGGGTTACTGAAGCCGTCGCTATGACGCGTTCACAAGCAGAACAAGCGCTTCGAACAGGCGTTTATCAAGTAAAGAGTGAAGCGAAAAATGGTAAGTGGAGACAGGTTCCGGTTCCAATGGTTACGCGAAATGTTTTAGAAAAAAAACTGCGAGAAACTCCTCGCGGTGGTCGCTTCTTTGTTCGTGAAAATGAAAAAACTCACCTCGCGGTCAACCGTATAGAGAAGTTCTTATATAACAATCGAAAAAAAATAGAAACCCAAGAAGGTGTTGAACTGCGCACTTGGGAAAGAGATGGTGTGACACACATTAACGAGTTGACTTTCCATGGCTTACGCTATGCGTATGTACAAGATCGAGTTCAGCAAGAGATTGATAAAGGGTTTACACTAGAACAGGCTACGGAAAGAGTTACAAAAGAGGTTGGTCATGAGCGAACGGATGTTATTTATGTTTATTTAGGAGGTAAAGGTTGAGTATTTTGAATTATAATTTGTTGGTTTTACATAAGGAATGAAATATAAAAAACATATTCGCAAAGGGAAAAAAAGGGGGGGCAAGCTACGGGAGTGTGACTACACTCCCCAAAAACTACGTTTTTGACTTGGTAGGGATATTCCTACGACCTTCGCAATTATTGTCACTCATTTTTTTCAAAATTTCATGCCTATAATTGTTGTCGCTACGCTCGATACAACTCTATATAAATCCATACGTTTTATTAATTTTAGTTGCCTTAATACCGAATGTCTTCGAAGATATAAATGTTAAAGTGCCTCTTAAATGGTGAAAACACGAGCTCAATAATCTAATAGAAAGCACCTTTACTTCTCTGACCCCTAGATGGCAATCTAAGGGTCTTTAATGTTAGCCCTTATTTAAAAAAAAGGGAGAGGAAAACAAGCCTCTTAGAAAGCAAATATGAAGCTCTAAGGAGCTTTTTTTATTTAGGGGAGGTGAAATTTTATAGAATTTTATCTTGTTTTAGGAGAGTTTTTCTACTCGACATGCCACTTAAACTTATGTTGCCTATATAGAGATAAATATAAGTTAGCAAATGTAACTTTGATAGATTTAGCAGATTACTATTACTTACTCTACTGGTTTTTAGTGAATAAACGGAAGATACCTTTTCTTTTTTTACGTTCTTCTTCAGCAGCGATCATCATCTTTTTTGTTTCCTGGGTCTCACGTAAAGACTCCATCAATAATGAATCACGCTTATTCATTCGTTCTTCTATGTACCTTTGTTGTTCTTCTAATTGATTAAACAGTGCCTTATTCATCTTTATTAATTCATTTTGTTGTTCCTCAAGTGTTCCTATCCTATCAAATAATTCCTGAACTAGCTCATTACTAGAACGTATAGAAAGATCGGTGTTCTCGGTGTTCTTGATGTCGGACGGTTCCACTTTATACTTTGATGAAACAATAATCGCGGCGTTCTGCAAAGACATATTTTGCACCTGCACAAGGTTCTGAAATTTTTTTAAGACGATATGATCACGATTAAAGAACACGCGCTTGTTACCATCCGTTCTGTTGAAAAAATAACCTGCTTCTTCTAGTGCAATACACCATTTACGTAAAGTACTGTCACCTATATCTAAATCAAGAGTTATCTCTTTTGGTGAATATGGTTTTTCTGTGTTATTCATCGTTCTTTCCTCCGTCCCTTTACCGTTATTTTAATCCAAGTCTTATGTTATAGGTAGAGAACATAAATTCTCTTATCAGTTTTTGAAACAGATTATATTTTTGTTAAAACTATCTATTGCTATCACATAAGAAGAAAAAAAACAAAAAAGGGATTCTTTGCCCGATTATTTAATAAATGAGCATTCATAAAGCGAATGCTCATTTATTTTGATTCAGTATAAAATTAAGCATGACTAGATTAACACATATTTTTAATTCTATTTCCTTTTTTATTGATCCATTTTCTTTGAAATTTAATAAATCATCTTCCTCTACATTTATCATTTTAGCTATATTTCTAATAGATAATTGGAACTCTTCGATTAATGTATCTAACAATATGTGTACTCTTTCGTTTGCTTCCATACCTGGAAGACCATAATTCAACATAGCAGAAATGTATTCTATTTTTTCCTTTTCATCATTTGTTATTTCCTCATCTTTTACATTATTTATTTTGCTTATAGGGATATTAAGTAACTTTGATAGTTGTTCAGGTTTTAAATCAAAGTTTTTTAATAAAATATGGAATTTTTCTTTATAAACATCAGAATTTTGATCGGATACACTTGAGTTTCTAAAATCTCCAAACATTGGAATCAATCTCCTTAAATATAAAAATATTGGAATTTTCTCTCGTGATAGTATATACTTCTTTTTGGAAAAAATAAACACTATTGGATGTAATTTCTGATGAAAAAACTTTTTTTAATCGTTGCTTCACTTTTACTAACATTAGTTATTTTTGCTCCAATGACTAATGTTAAAGCAGTAGAAAATAATGATGACTCTCAAGAAGTTACAACTATAAGTATACCAATTTATGAATATCCAGATAATAATTTTAGAGCTGCTAAGAAAGAAATTGCTAAAGCGAATTTTCATGTAGATAGTAGTAATAGAATTGTATATGAGGTAGTAATGAATAAAGGATATACATTTGAATCTTTTAGTGGTTTGATTATGGTTACAGATTTGACAAGTGGTTTATCTCAAGGAAGATTTACTATTTCCGGAAAAAGTGGTTCCGTTCAAATTGCTAAGCTTAAAAATCATCAGTTTTATGCATCAATATCAGGTGCTGTAAAAGCTAAAAATGGATTTGGATATTCGTTTGATGGAGCTCATTTAAGATGGATTTACAAATAATTTAATAGATCAATATAAAAGAGCATTCATAAAATGAATGCTCTTTTATATTTTACTGGCTCGAATTTTACAGATTGTTCGATTTGCTTATGTAGTGTCTTCCCTTGTTCAAGGAGTTCATAGGTACTTTTCAAAAGACTGTCTATATCGGGATATCCAGTTAATTTAAGCTTCATTTTCTCACTCCCGTAGTATTAGTGAATTTAGTCTATCAAATTATAGGCAGAAAACAAACTGGAGAAGCCCTTAGGCTTCTCCCTTCACTTTCATTTGGCTGAACTCAAAGAGTCCATGCACATTAACTAGAATACTCATAGAAAGACTGCTACATACATAAAAACATTCGACAAAAACTGAAGCGCCCCCTTATAAATAAGGGGGCGCTTCCTTCACATTCTTCATTCTCTGAGCTATGAAGCTCCTTCACGTTCATCAAAACAAGGCAATGCATGTCTTGTTTTTGTTTTAGCGATTACTAATATATCAGTTTTGTTGGATGTAGGTCAACTATTATTTTAAAAAATTAATATTTTTATAGATTTTTAGCTGTTACTTTTCAAAAAGTTCTTCTTCTTTACTCCCCATAATCCTGATTTTTCTATTGCTTCATTAATTGCATCTAAATCTGCCCCTTTTACATTTCCCTTATTTGATGCAAAGTCGAACCTTTGGATACTAATTGGAGTTGAATTCAAGACATTGACCCATCGAGTCATGTTCTTGAAGCCCCAAACTTTTTTTATTTCAACGTATATACCACTTTTTTTCTGATCATTAGTAGGCTCTTGGGTTGATAAAGGCAATACAATAGCTGTATTTCCACCTCTTCTTAAAACAATACCAGGATGACGTCCACCGAATTCTTCGTCAATGTTAAATCCGAATTCAATCCAATAAACATCACCACGTTTGATGTGAGTACCATCTGGAATTGAAAAATTTTTTTCGTTGATAATCATATTTGTTTTTTGTTGTACCCAAGCTAAGTAATCCTTAGCTAAGGCAATCTCTTTTTCATTATTCGATTTACTTTTAATATCATAAAACTTTTCTAATTCCTGTATTGCATTTGTTAACCTTGTTTTCATATACATACCCTACCCCTCATTTTCTGTATGATTATTTTACCACTGATGAAATACTAACTTGCTTCTCATCTACAAAAGTAATCGTTTTATTCAGCCGAATAGTTGCGATACTTTCTGAGATTCATAAAGCAGTATAGCGATTAAAATTCTTCGTTTTAAGAGGGGGGATCAAATTTTTTTATATTTTTTCTAATGTATGAATTTAGATAATTTCTTACATAAAAAAGCCCAGAATAGATATCTGGTCTTCTTTTTATTCCACTATCTATTTAATTGCCTCTTTTTTGCCCTTATTAGCGTACTTTTCGAGATTCCTGTTAAATCCTCCACCTGCTTATATGAATGGGTCTCTAACAGTCTTAAAGCGTGTTCTATTTGTTTTTTTCCATACTTTCTTGGTCTACCTTCTCTAAAGTCCTCACGAAGTTTAGCAATGGCTTTACCTTCTTGGGTGCGTTCTACGATCATATCCCTTTCAAATTCTGCAAAGGCACTCATAACGTTAAATACAAGCCGTCCTGTTGGCGTGTTCTCCACTAGTCCCATGTTTAAAATATGGACTTTTACGCCTTTATCAAATAGTTCCGTCACTATGTCTATAGCGTCCCTGGTGGATCTAGCAAAACGATCTAACTTGGTAACGACTAGAGTATCTCCTTCTTTTAATATCGCTAATAACTCCTGGAACTGCGGCCGATTTGCTTTAGTTCCTGTAAACTTTTCAGAATAAATCTTGTTGCAGCCTTCTTTTTCTAATGCTTGTAATTGTGATTCTAAATCCTGGTGAACTGTACTAACCCTAGCATAGCCATATTTCATATGTAAAACCCCACATTTTCAAATCAAATTACGATACTAAGTTATGACACTCACTGATAGCCTGATATTACTGCGCCACAAAAACGGTGTCAATACTTTTAAGTTTCGACACTATCAAAATCCATATCACACCTAAATAGTATAATTTTACAATTTATGTTTTGAAACTGGAAAATAGCTATGCTATATTAAGAATGTACAAAATTTATAGAAAAATAGGGGGAGTAAAAAGGAAAATGAAAAAAATTCTAAGTTTATTTGGTGCAGCATTATTAGCCTTAACCATAACAGGTGGTCAAAGTTATGCGGCTGAAAGAACTAATGAAGATTATCAATTTAACTGGGATGAAGCATGGGAAAAACTGGAAAATGATCCTAATTACTATCCGCAATCAGTTGATTTTGTAGTTGAGGATGATAGTGATAATAATAATATAAAGGCTAGATCAGCAGAGTTTGAGAGGTATGCTACAGGAAAAACCCAAGTAAGATTTCATAATTATTATGTATATAGCAAAGGTACCACAAAAGGAGAACACCTTATGACAACTACTTCTGCATATGCAGGACTTAGAAATGCGACACAAAGTGGTATAACTGTATATGGAGTACGTGATACAGCACTTGCTTTTGGTACTGCCGTATCTGAAGCAAAGAAGAAATACATTCCACTTGATTTAAACCTCTTTATAGGGATGACAGTTCATACAGCTACTATGAAGGGTTCCATATATGAAAAAGCAACTTCTGACAGGAATTTTTACTAACTTTAATAGTTAGCGCTGTAAATATTACAGCGCTATTTTTAATGAAAGAGGTTTTACTATGAGAATTCGAATAATCATTTTAATATTTCTTGCTTTACTTCTAACATCTTGTAATATTGAAGGATCTGATGGGAAAATGGAGGGAAAATTGAATACTGAAAAAGATTTACTTCAACTTAAAGAAGATAGTAAAGATGTTATTGTATCAAAAAAAATGGATCTATTAAATGAGTCAGATGAGGTTGCTTCTGGTTTTGATGGTTTTGATAAAGTTTTAAGTTTTATTCCAGATGAGGAATTTATTCAAAATGAGTCAGTACAAGGAGATGACTTTTCTTATTTAAAATTACCTAAAACAAAATCTATTATTTCGGGTAAGTTAAAATATGAGAATAATACAAAAGAAAATATTGTTGTTCAATCAATATTTCTACAGGGAAATAAAAATATTAAAATTAAAACTACAAATTCTACAAAGTGGGTTCCTGCAATTATTTTCGATGTTGCTCCTCATACATCAATTACAATTAATATTGACTTAAAATGGGATAAAGATGGAATGCAAGAATTAACATTCTTCCCTTTAGAGAAAAATAGTGATGCTTATCGATATAATGGTAGTAGTCTAGGTAGTTATCGCTTTTTTGTTCAAAGTAAGGATATAAATATTGGGAAAGATTTAATACAAGAGCAAGTGTTTAATTTATCTCAAAGTAAATTATCATCCATTCAGAATTTTTTGCCAGAACCTTACTGGATGGGAGAAAATAATACGGAGTTGGAGTATTTAATTAAAAAGAAAAAACCGTTAACAAATGAAAAAATTAATAGCTTGAAATTTGAACCAGTTCCTTATAATACTACTGTAGATGTACTTTTAATTGATGAATACGGAAATACATCTATAGTCGAAGAGAATATTAGAATAAAATCAAATAAAAATACATTTATTAATTTAGATAAAAACATACTTAATAGAATGTATAAAAATAATAGAAGACATTTTTTCTTAATTATGAATAATAGAGAAGAAGGCATTATTGCTGATGTAAAAGCATTGCAATTATATAAAAAACCTTTCCCTACTAGTTTTCAAAAGGTTCTAGAATTTTACAAAACTGATAAGCAATAAATATAGAAAAAAGTGGTGCCAGCTTTGCACCACTTTTTTCTATATTTATTCAATAAGGTTAGCCGTGCGGTAAGAAAAAATGTACTCGATTTCGGCTTACTTTTATTTTTTTCTGCATAATTCGAGATATTCTCTATCAATTCATTAGTAAAATATGCTAGAATCTATTTAACAAATAAATGAACGTGAAAAAGAACTCCAACTGTTATAGTGGTATTGGCGTACCCTATAACCGTTCCCCCTAGATGCAGTAGGGAAAACACTTGTCGAAGTTCGTATTCACATAAATATGTACCCTTATTTTAGTACATATTTATGTGAGATTCAAGAACAAAAGAATGTTTCTATCTAACATTTAAAGACATTGTTTCCCTTATACGTTGTTATATCGGGAACAGTGTCTTTTTCCGTTAGAAGGAGTAGAACATGGAAAACTTATTTATGGCCAACATTCAAAGCTTTAAAAAATACAGTCAATTCAAGTCATTAAAGGATTTTAACAACAATATTGAAATGTTTCTTGCAGAACATAAGAAAGACTTTACTAAAACGGAATATATGCTTTTCAGACGCTTAACTAAGTACTGCGCAAATGTAAAAGGGGTTGCTACTGCAAGCATTAAAGCCATTCTCGAAGGCATAAAAATAAAAGATTGTGCTGCAGGAGCAAGTGAAAGTACCTTTCACCGTATGAAAAGGAAGGCTATTAAGCTTGGAATCTTAGAAGTAAGACAAACAAAAAGAACTAATGGATCTCAATCAACTAATCTATGGATTTTTAAGAGATTTGTTTCTGATTCAACTACAATTGACACCCCCAAAACAGAAGGGGAACAGGTTGAACAAGCATCACAAAAGGAAAAAGATTTTAGACAATTGACACCCCTTAAAACTAGTAATTCTTTTAAAACTAATAAACAAAATAATATAAATAAACGTATATTCTCCGTTTTATAGGATCAGGCTCGAATTGAATCCATCCAACCCCATTTATCCAGAGCGAAGCAAGGTCAAACATATAAAAGCTAAAGCAAGAATTATCAAAATCATACACCGTAATTTGCCCATTATCAAAGTCTATCGAATAATTTCCGTCATTGTAATCAAAATGAATCATACCGAAATTATCTCTATTTCTGCTGAGGTTCTTCAGTGTTTTAATTAGCTCTTTCAGTTTTGTTTTGAGTAAAGTGAGGGTATCGGGTATCAATTCATCGATGTAGTGTTCATTAAATTTGTCAAAGAAATTATATCTACTATGAATAGGAGTATAATTTTTTGATAATTGATGTAGTTTCCCAAGAGTTTTTCCGCAATTATAATAATATTCAGTTATTTCTGTGCCCTCTCGATACATATAATTGTTTTCAACAAGCATTTTTCCTTTAGCTTTTTCAAATAAGCTAACGAAAAACATTTGGTCGTTATAGGAAATTTCCTCTAGAATATTTCCGTTTAAAGAACTGATTACATTTGAAACACTGCCTCCATGATTAAATAGGTATTTTATATATTCTAATTCACTAAGATAATCCTCTAGGTGCCTGTCGTTTAAGTAAGAAATCCTAAGTATTTTTGATTTTGATCCTTCTCTTTCACAAATATAAACTATATTTCGCCCTCCCTCGTGTGGGGAAATCAGTCCAATTCGATATTCTTCCAATCCATATAATTTTGAAATGGTTGAAAGCAAAAATTCATCACAGATATTAATAACTTCACTCCGAGTCATATTTTCCTCCTTGTTTTTAGGAGGGTTAAAGTATAGTCCCCCTCCTATTTGTTTTAAGATTAACCGATACTGTATTTTTCATAAAATCATCCTTTATTAAAATTAATAGTATATAAGTTTACCTTATATGGAACAATTATGTCACACTACCTACAGTACTACCACACTAATTTTTTGCCTCCTTTATAAGTTTTCATCATGTTAAAATACAAAGATATTCTTTCAAGTTCAAAAAATAGGTAATATTTTGTACAAGAGTACTTGTATCTAATGTTTGTTAAGGAATTTCTCTCACCCCAAAATTTGATTGGAATGAATAAAGGGAGCGTAGTTGTTTAATGAATGAGTCGATTAGTTCAAATGTTTTTTTTAATGGTGTATTTGTAGAGGTTAGTAATAAGCTTAAATCACATTTTTTAATTAATCTTTTTTAAAAGCAGCATGAGAAATTACTCTCATCTCTTTTTTTATGTTCTAATTTAAACTTCTTCATCTTACAAATATAAAAAGAGAAATGACACCAAAGGGGATGCAGAACATGGAAATAGATGGAGTGTTTTCTGGAGGTGGGATAAAGGGTCTGGCTTTAATTGGGGCATATGAGGCAATTGAATCAAAAGGTTTCACCTTTAAACGACTTGCAGGAACAAGTGCAGGATCAATAATCGCAGGATTAGTAGCAGCGGGTTACTCAAGTCAAGAACTGAAGGATTTACTTGATCATCTGGATTTTAAAAAATTATTAGATTCACGTAATTCATGGCTGCCTATTCCGAAGCAAATTGCAAAATGGATATTACTTTATTGGAGATTAGGTTTATATAAAGGTAAAGTGTTAGAAAATTTATTAACCGAACTACTAGCTGCTAAAGGAGTATACACATTTGCAGATCTGCCAAAGGATTCGTTGAAAGTGATTGCTTCAGATTTAAGCAACGGTAGGTTGCTTGTATTGCCGGATGATTTGGTGCAATATGGTGTTCCGATTGACAGTTTTCCAGTTGCCAGGGCTATCAGGATGAGTTGTAGTATCCCGTATTTTTTTGAACCTGTGAAGCTACGCAGTTTAGAGGGGATAAGTGTGTTGGTTGATGGGGGGGTCTTAAGTAATTTTCCAATGTGGATTTTTGTAAATAAAGATACACAGAAGGTCCGTCCAGTCTTGGGTTTGACACTTAGTTCGAAATTAATGGACCAACCGAAACACAATATAAAAAATGGTGTTCAATTATTTGAAGCTCTATTTGAAACAATGAAAGAAGCCCATGATGCTAGGTATATTTCGAGAAAACATGAAAAAGATATTGTGTTTATTTCTGCTGAAAATTTTATGTCAACTGATTTCCAACTTACAAAGGAAAAAAAAGACGCCCTTATTGAGCTAGGGCGTTCAAAAACATTAAAATTTTTAAAAACATGGTCATATTAATGAAAGAATAACTAGCTGACTATACTGAAGCTATTACTTCATTTCCAACGTCGCTAGCTCATTGCTTAATAAATGGCGCGATTTTTCTTTTTTCCCTTTTTTCCTTCTATTACTGTTAAATTAGCTTGAGATTTCTTACGGATTGGCTTCTTAAGAGCCTGTGAGTGAGTACTTGTAGTTGCATGACGATTTTTAAGTCGTTTTTTAGATCTTCGTGCTGCTTTTAAAAACTCTCTTTTATCCTTTGCATTCGGTCGCTTATTAGACCAAATCCGATAAATAAAATAGCAGGCGCAAATAAGAATAGCTGCAATAATTACTTGCTTTAATAATGCCCCTGGCTGTTGTATTAATGATGATCCAAGCCCGATAATAGCCAATAGACAAACTAAACCAATAAGCCAATTTCTTACCATCAGAAAAGACACCTCCAATAGAAACATCAGATCTAGCTTCAGCGCCTAGCCTTTTAATCATCTGTATTGAAGACTGACCGAGACGCTTTGCACTTTTCCTATGCATTTTGTCCGCAATTTCATCCTTTTATACCAATTTTTCACATTATCTGTTTCGGTAAACTTAGAAAGTGTCAATTGAATAAGAAATATTATCAATGATAGGTAAAGAGTATTGATATTTTTTACATTTCTAAGTTTGGCATATCAGCTTTCATAGGTATTTTTTCTTCTTCGAATTTTAGCAATTCATTAAATGAAGCAATAGCTACTTCTACTTGGTCATCAGCAGGCTCTTTAGTGGTAAGAAGTTGAAGCCAAAGTCCAGGGTAACCCAAATAACGTAATACAGGAATATCTCTTAGTTTATTTGTCAATTGAAGTACTTCAAATGATATTCCAAGAACAATCGGTAATAGTGCGATACGATCAACTAGTCGCAACCATAGTGGATCTGTGGGTACGAGCATATAAACAAAAACTCCTACGATAACAGTAAATAATATAAAACTACTTCCACATCGATAATGAAGTCTTGATTGGGATTGAACATTTTCAACAGTCAGCTCTAAATGATTTTCATAGGCATTGATTACTTTATGTTCTGCACCGTGATATTGAAATACTCGTTTAATCATTGGTGTCAATGAAACAAAATAAATATAAATTAATAATAGAAGAAGCTTTATTAACCCTTCAATTAGTACTTGTGCAACATCACTAGGAAAAATCGATTTCATAAATGATGCTAAAATTGCTGGCACAAGAGTGAAAACAAATTTTCCAAAAATAAAGGAAAGAACTCCGAGTGTAGCGACTCCTAATATCATAGTTGTTTTCGAAACTTTCTCTTCAGAAATTTCTTCATCTTTTTCAGGGTCTACATCATAACGTTCACTGGAGAAATTTAAATGTTGTGACCCGTTTGCACTTGCCTCGATTAAAGCGATAATCCCTCTCAAAAAAGGGATTTTTTTTAATTTCTGTAATACTGAATTTGACTTTCTAGGTAAATAAAAATAATCAATTGAACGATCTTTTCTTCTAATTGCTGTAACAGTGTGGTGCTTTCCGCCAAACATTACACCTTCAACAACTGCCTGACCACCATAAGCAGGTCTATTTTGACTTTCCACTAATTATTCACCAACCATTTCCTCGCTATTTGTTTCGATTAATTTTCTATGAATGAGTTTCTAACTTATTGAACTAATCAGAAATAGCAAACATATTAACTTTATTTTACTAAAAAAATAAAATTACGACTAGTTTAATTAACGCTGGATATTCTAAGGGTAAGTATTATATTCGGAGGTGTTCATATGTCACATATGGAAGAAAAACATTCAAACCATCGTGTCTCATTTATTTCAATGGCATTAGTCACTGGATTTATTGGTGGGATTCTTTGGAGCTTATTGGCTTATTTATGTTATTATTTTAACTTTACAAAGATAGAACCGAATATTCTATTAGAACCTTTTACGGTAGGAAATTGGAGAGGTAGTTGGATTGGAATCATTATAACGATTATCATGTATGGCATTATATCCATTGGTGTTGCTTTAGTTTATTATCTTGTTTTAAAAAAATTTAAATCTATGTGGGTAGGGATTGCATATGGTTTGATCCTTTATCTCGTCGTTTTTTTTATTCTTAATCCCATTTTTCCTAGTATGAAACCATTTTTCAAAAATGATCATAATACCCTGATTACTTCTGCTTGTATTTATGCATTATATGGATTGTTTGTCGGATATTCAATTTCATATGAACATAATGAATTTAAATATTTTAGAGAAAGAAAATTGAATGAGTGATTTCACTATTCGTAGCGAAAAAAGTTATGATAAAATATTCAATAGAATATTCATAAGAATGTTTCAAATTTTTTAAAAGGTGCTTTTGAATGATGAAAATCTTATTATTAAACGGCCCTAATTTAAATTTATTAGGCCAAAGAGAACCAAATATTTATGGCAAAAACAGCCTAGAAGAGTTACAGAAAAGCTTTGCTAAACTGGAAGAAGAGTATAATGTAAAGGTTGATTTTTTTCAATCAAATCACGAAGGGGTTTTAATTGATCAGTTACATGAGGCTAGTATGACAAAATATAATGGAATCATTTTTAACCCAGGTGCATTTACTCATTATAGCTATGCCATTCGGGATGCTATAGCTGCAATCGATGTACCCGTCATTGAAGTACATATTTCAAATGTCCATACAAGGGAAGCATTTAGAAGAGAATCAGTCATTTCACCGGTTTCAGTGGGGCAAATTGTTGGGTTCGGACTTTACGGTTATGAACTAGCATTAAAAGCAATGATTGAATACATATTAAGGGGAGAGTAACTTTGCAAAAACTAGAGAATTTACGAAAGCAATTCACGAAAGCAGGTATCGATGGATTACTAATTACGAGTCCATACAATCGCAGATACCTTTCTAATTTTACTGGAACAGCAGGTGTTGTACTTATTTCAGGTGAAGCTGCTCAGTTTATTACGGACTTTCGTTATGTAGAACAAGCCACAAAACAAGCAGAAGGCTATGAAGTCATTCAACATAAAGGGTTAATTCATGATGAAATTGCGAAGCAAGTCGAAGCACTAGGAATAAAAAAACTAGGATTTGAACAAGATTATGTAAATTATTCTGCATATATGCTGTATGACAAAACATTTAATGCGGAATTAGTTCCAGTTTCAGGTTTAGTTGAAAATTTACGCTTGATTAAGACGGATGCAGAGATTAAGATATTAAAGGAAGCAGCCGACATTGCAGATGCTGCATTTAAACATATATTAGAGTATATTAAGCCTGGAGTTACAGAGTTGGAAGTATCCAATGAACTTGAATTTTTTATGAGAAAAGCAGGTGCTACCTCTTCATCTTTTGATACCATTGTTGCTTCTGGTACAAGATCTGCTCTTCCTCACGGAGTAGCTTCTGATAAAGTGATCGAAAAGGGTGACTTTGTTACTTTAGATTATGGTGCCTTACATAAAGGATATGTATCAGATATTACTCGTACAATTGCTGTAGGAAATCCATCAGATAAACTGAAAGAGATTTATGATATTGTTCTTGAATCACAGTTGCTGGCTGTGGAAAAAATTAAACCAGGTATGACAGGTATAGAAGCGGATGCAATAGCAAGAGACTATATTGCTGAAAAAGGCTACGGTGAATACTTTGGTCATACTCTTGGCCATGGAATAGGGCTTGAAGTCCATGAAGGTCCAGCACTTTCCTTTAGATCAGAACTTGCTCTTCAACCAGGAATGGTTGTTACTGTAGAGCCAGGAATTTATTTACCTGGTGTTGGTGGTGTTCGTATTGAAGATGACACTTTAATTACGGAAAATTCGAATGAAACTTTAACTCATTCAACAAAAGACTTAATAATTCTTTAATATGATTTTGTAACTGGATGCACATAAAAGAATAATTTTATGTTGCTGAACAATTAGGAGGAAAAAACAAGATGATTTCTGTTAACGATTTTCGAACTGGTCTAACAATAGAAGTGGATGGAGGAATATGGAGAGTCATGGACTTCCAACACGTAAAACCTGGTAAAGGTGCTGCTTTTGTTCGTTCAAAGCTTCGTAATCTTCGAACTGGCGCAATTCAAGAAAAAACATTTCGTGCTGGAGAAAAAGTAGGCAAAGCACAAATTGATAACCGCAGAATGCAATACTTATATGCAAATGGGGATCAACATGTATTTATGGATAATGAATCCTATGAACAAATTGAATTAAGTGCTGCAGCGATCGATTATGAATTAAAGTTCTTAAAAGAAAATATGGAAGTACAAATTATGATGTACCAAGGTGAAACACTAGGTATTGAGCTTCCTAACACAGTTGAACTTACAGTAACTGAAACAGAACCTGGTATTAAAGGTGATACGGCTTCAGGTGGTTCTAAACCAGCTACTGTTGAAACAGGATTAATCGTGCAAGTTCCTTTCTTTGTAAATGAAGGAGATAAATTAATTATCAATACAACTGACGGTTCATATGTATCACGTGCTTAATCGCTAACTAAAGCGCAGGCAGACTTTCTCATTCATTAAGAAGAGAAAGTCTGCTTTTTTGTTTTCGAAAGTGAAAATCTCAATTTTTTTCCTTCATAAAGTAAATTTCCATTTTTTATTTTAAGGAAGTTTGTTCGATGACTTGACTCCTTTTAAGTTATATACGATTACTATGAGAAGAGCAGATCGGTAGAAAACAATACTTTTACCATTATTATATTTTTTTAAGAGGATGCCATAAGTGTTAACACTTATGGCATCCTCTTTTTTTATATTATTAGTCATACTCTAATTTGTTGCGAATACATTTAATATCAGAAGGCATGTACAACGATATTTTTATAATAGGATTTTTATTCAAAATAAGGAGGAGTTGAAAATAGAAAACATACTAACATTCTTGCCAAAGAATATCTCAGTAAAAATAAAAGAATTACCAACTCCTGTTTTAGATTGGACGGAGGAAATAAGAATACGAATTAATCGACCAATAGAAATAATGTCTAAAGGTGAGCCCTATTTTATTCCTTATATCGTTACAGAAGAAGATGCTGAGCAGATCATAAATAAATTGGCGAATTTTTCTTTCTATACATTGGAAGAAGAATTAAAAAAAGGTTATATCACGATTCCTGGTGGGCATCGTGTCGGTCTTGCTGGAAAGGTAATTCTTGAGAATGGATTAGTAAAAGCAATTAGAAATTTAGCTTCTTTTAATTTTCGGATCGCAAGGGAAAAAATTGGAGTGGCAAATCCTTATATTCCTGTGCTTTATCGGAACCGTTGGCGACATACGATGATTATTGGCGCCCCACAGTCGGGAAAAACCACCCTCTTACGCGATATTGCAAGAATTATCTCAACCGGAGATACGAAAAGAAAGATTCCCCCATTAAAAGTTGGAATAGTGGATGAACGCTCTGAAATTGCAGGTTGTGTTCATGGAATCCCACAATTAGAATTTGGGCCAAGAGTTGATATTCTTGATGCATGTCCAAAAGCAGAAGGTATGATGATGCTCATTCGTTCGATGAGTCCAGATGTTTTGATTGTGGATGAAATAGGAAGTAAAAAAGATAGTGAAGCAATAATGGAAGCTGCAAATGCAGGTATTACATTGATTATGACTACACATGGGAAATCATATGAAGAAATAAAAAAACGGCCAAACTTAACTGAAATATTACGTTCCCGGGTTTTTGAAAATTATATTGAATTGACGAGAAGAAAAGGACCAGGAACAATTGATAAAATTTGTGATGAAAATGGTAAAGAACGGATTTATAAAGTTGGTGTTTCGAGTGGTTAGAGTAATTGGAGCAATCTTTATTATTTTTTCTACTACATGGGCTGGGTTCGAATTATCCAAGCGCTTAAGTGAAAGAACAAGGCAATTACGTATGTTTCGTACAGCATTACAATCATTAGAAGCTGAAATTATGTATGGACATACTCCACTTCATGAAGCAGCAAGGAGACTATCTACTCAAATGCCTAAGCCAATTGCTACATGTTTTGAACAATTTTCTTTACGGCTGACAACGATGGAAACAACAGTTAAATGTGCCTGGGAGGAGAGCTTACAAGAGATTTGGAAATTGACTGCATTAAAAAGAAGTGAATATGAAATTCTTGTCCAATTTGGTGAAACTTTAGGAAAACATGATCGAATGACTGAACAAAAACAAATTATCCTAACTTTAACACATTTAGAACGCGAGGAAGAAGATGCACGTGACAAACAGCAGCGCTATGAAAAAATGATGAAAAGCCTAGGTTTTCTATCGGGATTATTAGTGGTTATTTTGCTTTTGTAGTTGACAGGAGGGAAAGATGTGGGAATAGATGTAGATGTGATTTTTAAAATAGCTGGTGTTGGTATTATCGTCGCATTCCTGCACACTATTTTAGATCAAGTAGGCAAAAAGGAATATGCTCAATGGGTCACTCTCTTTGGATTTTTATACATTTTATTTCTAGTGGCTTCCATTGTCGATGATTTATTTCAAAAAATAAAATCAGTATTTTTATTTCAAGGCTAGGGAGGGAATAAGGATTGAAATCTTAAAAATTGTTGGGATTGCCTTAATCACAACTTTCCTCGCTTTAATTATAAAAGAGCAAAAACCTAATTTTGCATTTTTATTAGTGCTATTTGTTGGATGTGCAATATTCATTTATTTAGTGGATCAAGTATATGCCATTATTCGGATGGTTGAAACCATTGCAACGAATGCGAATGTGAACACAATTTATGTAAAAACAATTTTGAAAATTATTGGAATCGCCTATATAGCTGAATTCGCTTCACATATTTCAAAGGATGCTGGACAAGGAGCTATGGCAGCAAAAGTTGAACTAGCAGGCAAAATACTAATATTAGCAATGGCTATTCCGATTTTAACCGTATTAATAGAAACCGTCCTTAATTTGGTTCCCAATGGATAGTACAAGCTTGTGAGGTGAATACGTTTTGCGGCAATGGATCTTGATAATAATGGCCATCCTATTTACTACTCTTTTTGGACAGAGCAACATATATGCAGCCTCAAATAGCGAGACAAATCCATCACTGCAAGAAGAATTAGTTGAAAAACAAATGAATGACTTAGGTATTGATGAATTGAAGCAATATTGGGATAACGTCATCCAGGAATATGGAGGTTATTTACCGGATAGTCAGAAAGGTAGCTTAATTGATTTTATAAAAGGGGATAAAGAATTTTCCCTCAACCAATGGTTTAAGGGGATTCTTAAGTTTACTTTTCACGAACTCATTGCAAATGGAAAATTATTAGGTTCCTTAATAATTTTAACGATCTTTAGTATGTTTCTACAATCCCTACACCAAGCATTTGAACAGGGAACTATTAGTAAAGTCGCTTACGCAATCGTTTTTATCGTTCTTACAATATTAGCACTTAATAGTTTTCATGTAGCTATTGAATATGCAAAAAATGCTATAAGCATGATGACTAATTTTATACTAGCGATTATTCCTCTTCTGCTCGCACTGATTTCAACTTCAGGTGGAATAACTTCAGCAGCTTTTTTTCATCCAGTTATATTATTTCTTATGAATACTAGTGGAGTACTCGTTCAATATATTGTATTACCTTTACTACTATTATCAACCATCCTTAGTATTGTTAGTACTTTATCTGATCAGTATAAGGCAACACAGCTTGCACAGCTATTACGGAATGGAAGTATTGGCTTATTAGGGATATTTATGACGATCTTTTTAGGAGTGATTTCTGTACAAGGAACAGCTACAGCTGTAACAGATGGAATAACAATTCGAACTGCAAAATTTGTTACAGGTAATTTTGTTCCTGTAATCGGGAGAATGTTTACTGATGCTGCCGATACGGTAATAAGTGCCTCCGTATTATTAAAAAACACCCTGGGAATTGCAGGGGTAGCAATTGTTCTAATCATTGCTGCTTTTCCGGCTATTAAAATTTTAGCACTTGCGTTTATGTTCAAATTCACCGCTGCAATTATTCAGCCAATTGGAAACGGTCCAGTCATTAAATGTTTAGATACAATTAGTAAAAATATGGTTTATGTATTTGCAGCTTTGGCAATTGTTGCTCTCATGTTTTTTTTAAGTATCACTATTATTATTGTAGCTGGGAATATAACGATGATGATGCGGTAAATTGAAAAATTGTGTTAGGCAAGGGGAAGAGGTTACATGAGTTTTCTTACAGAATGGATCATGAATATTGTAGTTTTCATTTTATTAGCGATGATAGTGGACATGCTCCTACCGAATTCTAATATGAAGAAATATACAAAAATGGTAACAGGTCTTTTGTTAATTGCCATCATCATTACCCCACTTATCAAAGTATTTTCAAAGGACTTTGATCAAATCTTAACCTCCTTTTCTTCTGAAAGAGCAGTTGATAATAAAAAACTAGAAAATTTAATAGAATCGAAAAAAAAAGAAATACAAGCTGTACAAGATGAATATACATTAGAACAAGTGGCTGTCCAAATGAAAAATGATGTCAAGGAGGAGTTGATGAATCAATATGGTAAGCAAATACAAAACATTAATCTCGAGGAAAGTGGACATAAAAATGATGGTAAAAATCCTATAGATAAGGTGATTGTATATTTGGAAGAAGCCAAAGAAAATTCAATTGCTGCAATAGAACCTATTGAGATTCAAGCAGATCAACCCAAGAATGACAAACATTTAAAAGAGATGGAGAGCATTAAGGAAACCTTAGCAGATCAATGGAATGTAACAAAAGACCAGATTGAACTTCACTATGAAGGGAGGGTTCGCAATCTGAATGAACAATAATAAAGGTCCTATTGATTGGTTAAAAGAAAAATTATTTCAAAGCAAAGAGAATGACTCTAATAAAAAAAATAAGAAATATCAATACCTCCTTATTCTACTAGTCTGTGGAATAGCAATAATGCTAATCAGTGACATCTGGAAAACAGGGAATAAGGAATCCTCTTCTACCACTTCTGTATATAGTGCAAGTGACGATCAAAAGGATGTAGAAACATTTGGTTCTGGGAATAAGGATCAAAATAAGAAGATGAAAGATTATGAAATGCAATATGAAACAGAGCTTAAAGATGTTTTAGAGCAAATGTCCGGAGTGGGTAAGGTTAGAGTCATCGTCAATCTTGCAGCAACGGAAAGTAAAGTTTACGAAAAAAACACCGTGATTCAAAATCAAACAACAACAGAAACTGACCAAAATGGTGGAGAACGGCAGATTGAGGATCTTTCCAAAGATGAAAAACTTGTCATCATTAGAGATGGTGACAAGGAAATACCATTGATTACTGAAACAAAGAAACCTGAAATTAGAGGGGTTCTAGTCGTAGCAGACGGAGCCAAAAATATATCAGTAAAAAGTATGATTATAGAAGCGGTATCCAGGGCTTTAGATGTTCCAACACATAAAGTGTCTGTTCAACCTAAAAAAAATTAAGGGGGATATATCCATGTTATTGAAAAAACAAACTGTATGGTTATTAACAATGTTAAGTTTAGTCGTCGTACTTTCCGTCTATTATGTTACTTCAGATCCAAAACAATCAGATATGGCCGCGGTCGAGCAGAAAGATGGAAAGGATGCAACGAAGGAAAAAGAAACTACTAAGAAAGAACAAAACATGAATGTTGTGACAGAACAAAGTGATGAAGTGTTCGAACAAATTCGTATAGATCGTCAGGATGATCGTAGCAAAGCAAAGGATGATTTAACAAAAACGTTAGCGTCAACTGATTTATCAGCTGAAGAAAGAAGTAAAGCACAGGATGAAATGAAGAAATTAAATGAACTAGCAACAACTGAAAAGGTTTTAGAACAATTAATAAAATCTAAAGGCTATGAAGATGTTTTAGTAAGAGCAGATGGGACTGAAATGAAAATTACAGTTAAAGCAAAAGAACATAATACAAAAGCAGCCAATCAAATTTTAAGATTAGTACAGGAAGAAATGGGCAACATGCAAAAAGTAGCTGTAGATTTTCAACCGTAAATAGTCATGTTTAGGGTGATCCGGAGTGAATTGGATCACCTTTTATTATTCGTAAAATTAGATTGGTTCTATTAGGTTATTGAATTTTTACTAAGTCTTATCGTATGATATTAGTAGTAAGTCTTAAATCATTCTGCTAGAGTTAGTTATCTATTCATAATGAAGTTTGACAGCAGATATGTAATAGCAGGATAATAATTATTAATCATGTACATATTGATGGTTTATCCAAAAAACTGAAGAGGTGTTATTATTATGAAAATACAAGAAGTTCGTGAACTAATTAAGCTTATTGATCAATCAAGCATTAATGAGTTTAAATTGGAAGGTGAAGGATATTCAATTAAAATGAAGAAAAATTCAGACGTGACGGTTGTTGAAGCTCCTATTGCCCAAAATCCAGTGATGCAACCAGTAGCGCCTGCTCCAGCTGCGCCACAAGTGAAAAATGAGCCAGTTCAAGAGATAGTAGAACAACCTGTTAAAAAACAAGATGAGAACTTGCATAAAATTGTTTCTCCAATGGTTGGGACATTTTATCAATCCCCATCACCAGACGCTGACGTGTATGTGAAGGTTGGATCAACGGTTCAGAGTAATACAGTTGTTTGTATTGTCGAAGCGATGAAATTATTTAATGAAATTGAAGCTGAAGTTGACGGAGAAATTGTTGAAATCTTAGTTAAAGATGGCCAGCTTGTTGAATATGGACAACCTTTATTCTTGGTGAAGACTAAGTAAGGAGCGAACATCATGATAAAAAAAGTATTAATTGCCAATCGCGGTGAAATTGCTGTCAGGATTATCCGTGCATGTCGTGATTTAGGTATTGAAGCTGTAGCGGTTTATTCCGAAGCTGATAAAGATGCCCTTCATGTACAGTTAGCTGACGAAGCTTATTGTATTGGACCAAAAGCATCAAAAGATAGTTATTTAAATGTAACAAATATCATTAGTATTGCTAAATTAACAGGTTGTGATGCAATTCATCCTGGATATGGATTTTTAGCTGAAAATGCTGACTTTGCAGAGCTATGTCGAGAATGCAATATTATCTTTATCGGACCTAGTCCAGAAGCAATTTCTAAGATGGGTACAAAGGACGTTGCAAGAGAAACAATGAAGGATGCAGGTGTACCTATCGTCCCAGGCTCTCAAGGAATTATTAATGAAATTGAAGAAGCAATCCAATTAGCTAATTCAATGGGATATCCTGTAATCATTAAAGCTACTGCTGGTGGAGGTGGTAAAGGAATCCGTGTTGCGAAAAATGAAGAAGAACTAGTAAAAGGAATCAATATCACACAACAAGAAGCTGCAACAGCATTTGGTAATCCTGGTGTGTATATTGAGAAATACATTGAAGATTTTAGACATGTTGAAATCCAAATTATGGCTGATCAACATGGGAATGTAATACATTTAGGTGAACGTGACTGTTCAATCCAAAGACGTTTACAAAAACTATTAGAAGAATCTCCATCACCAGCACTTACCCCTGAAATACGTGAAAAAATGGGTGAAGCAGCTGTAAAAGCAGCAAAAGCAGTTGATTATACTGGTGCAGGAACGATTGAGTTTATTTTTGATCATCATAATCAAATTTTTTATTTTATGGAAATGAATACGAGAATACAAGTAGAACATCCCGTTACAGAGATGGTGACAGGTGTAGATTTAGTAAAAGAACAAATACTCGTTGCATCTGGTCAACCACTATCGATTAAACAAGAGGAAGTAACTTTTAAGGGATGGTCGATTGAATGTAGAATCAATGCAGAAAATCCTGCTAAGAATTTCATGCCATCCGCAGGGAAAATTGATATGTATTTACCACCGGGTGGACTAGGAGTTCGTGTCGATTCTGCCGCATATCCTGGATATACAATTCCACCATATTACGATTCTATGATTGCAAAGGTTATTTCTTATGGAGCGACAAGAGATGAAGCAATTGCTAGAATGAAACGTGCATTAAGTGAATTTGCAGTAGAAGGAATTCATACAACTATTCCTTTCCATATGCGATTGTTAGAACATGAAACATTTGTAAGTGGTGATTTCAATACGAAGTTTTTAGAAAAATACGATATAATGAAATAATCATAGATGGAGGTGTTTGATTGATGGTTGAAACAAATACAATGCTAGAAATGAACCAAGGTCAAGACGGTTTAGGTAAAATTGAAATTGCTCCAGAGGTTATTGAAGTAATCGCAGGTATTGCAGCAACGGAAGTGGAAGGCGTAGCTCAAATGAGAGGAAATTTTGCATCCGGTGTTGCTGAAAAACTCGGAAGAAAAAACCATGGTAAAGGTGTAAAGGTAGACCTAACGGAAGAAGGAATACTTGTTGATGTTTATTGTACGATGAATTTTGGTGTTTCAATACCGACAGTTGCCGGGAAAATTCAAGACAATATTCGTCAAGCACTACTGAATATGACAGCTTTAGAAGCACAAGAAGTTAATATTCATATTGTTGGCATTCAATTTGAAACACAGAAGCAGGAAAATGACTACGAACCAGAAATGATATAAACCACTAGCCAAGGGTACACACCCTTGGCTTTACTTTTTTTATGAATTATAATAAAAATGAATGATATTAGAATAAATCGTGCGTTCAATGTATTTTTTATGCTATTATCTTTTTAGTGTAAAATAATAAGGGACAATATGAATTAATATTGAGGCGTTGACATCCTCATTTAGAGAAAAAGGAGTTTTAATTGAAAATGAAAAGAAGAACAGCACGAGAGAAGGCTCTCCAAGCATTATTTCAAATAGATATCAACGAAGCTTCCCCAGATGAGGCCATCAAAAATGTAGTCAAAGGTGAAGAAAATGATGAATATTTAAATGAATTGGTACATGGGACAAGTAATCATTTAAATGAAATTGATGAAATGATTGCTCAACACCTTGAAAAGTGGACAATCAATCGGTTAGCAAAGGTGGATCTAAATATTTTACGTTTAGGTGTATTTGAATTAATGTATGTTGATGATATTCCAGCAAACGTAGCGATCAATGAAGCATTAGAAGTGTCTAAACGATTCGGTGATGAGCAATCAAGTAAATTTATTAATGGTGTATTGTCGAAAATAAAAGATACGACCCAAAAGTAAATGAATAATAAAGCTAACAAAATAAGCTGAAATCCACTGAAAAATAATTAAAATATCGTCAACCTAATGATTAAGATGTATAATAAAACAAAAGCTGACTTCCCTTGAAGCAGCTTTTGTTTTTACATAATGTAGGGCTTAGATATCGTAATCCTACCATTAAAATGAAGAAAAGCACTATGGAGTCAATACAGTCTCCTTTTCAATATTAAATATAAAAAGGGTGTTACATTTGACAGCAAATCGGTATTTAACTGTTCAAGCGTTAACCAAATATATTAAAAGAAAATTTGATGTCGATCCGTATTTAGCTAATATCCATGTAAAAGGAGAAATTTCAAATTTTAAGCAGCATTCCAGTGGTCATATGTATTTTACTTTAAAAGATGATAAAGCTAGAATTCTAGCTGTGATGTTCTCTTCTGCTAATAAAGTATTAAAATTCCAGCCTGAAAATGGGATGAATGTTTTAATTCAAGGTCAAATAACTGTTTATGAAGGCAGTGGTCAATATCAAATTTATGTAAAGGAAATGCAGCCAGATGGAATAGGAGAGTTGTATTTAGCGTACGAACAGTTAAAGGCAAAGTTAGAAAGTGAAGGATTATTTGCTCTGGAAAGAAAAAGGAAAATACCTCAATATCCCAATACAATTGGAATTATTACATCGCCGACAGGAGCGGCTGTTAGAGATATTATTTCTACAATTAAGCGAAGATATCCTATCGGAAAAATGATTCTACACCCAGCCTTAGTACAGGGTGAAAATGCTGCAAAATCCATTGCAGACGCAATTGAAAAAATGAATCAAATGGAAAAAATAGATGTCTTAATTGTTGGACGCGGTGGTGGTTCAATTGAAGAGTTATGGGCATTTAATGAAGAAATTGTTGCACGGGCTATTGCCCATTCACATATACCTATCATTTCAGCAGTTGGACATGAAACCGATTTTACCATTGCAGACTTTGTTGCAGATTTACGTGCACCTACACCGACTGGGGCGGCAGAATTAGCTGTCCCTCATATAGAGGAGTTAATGGAAAAACTGTTGAATCGAAAATCGAGATTAATTCGAAGCACTTCTGAGATGATTAGACATGAACGAAAAAGACTGGAATTTTTAGAGCGTTCTTATATATTTAAAAACCCTCAGCGCTTATATGAACAAAAAATGGAACATTTGGACCGATTAACGAACCAATTAAGTCGTGAGATGAAACAAAAAATTCAATCTCTTTTCATTGACTTTACCCAACTGCAAAAACAATTTTTAAGGAATCAACCGAAAAAACAGGTTGAACATGAAAAGGAAAAATACAAAAGATTAAACAATGAACTTCAAAAACAATTAATGATTACTTTAAAGGATAAACAGCAGGAGTTCTCAAAGGTTCTTATGACATTAGAAGCATTAAGCCCATTAAAAGTCATGGATAGAGGATATAGTCTTGCCTATACAGAGAATCAACAGATTATTAAAAGTGTGAACCAAATAAAAGAAGACGATCGTATTCGAGTACAAGTAGCTGACGGAAACATTATTTGTGAAGTGAAAGAAATTGGAAAGGAATGAAAAAGATGGCTGAAACATTATCATTTGAAGAAGCAATGGAACAATTAGAAGTCATTGTTCAACGTTTAGAAAAAGGGGATGTCCCTTTAGAAGAAGCATTGACGATCTATAAAAAAGGGATGGAACTTTCCAAGCTTTGTCACGATAAATTAAAAACAGTAGAAGAGCAACTAACTAGTATTATTACAGATAATGGTGAAGAGGAGTTTATCATCAAAGAGGAGGATTAAGCTTGCATTTAAAAACATTTATGTCAAAAATGAATAAAGAATTAGAGAATCAACTTTCCGCATATATTTCAAACTTAAACGCTCCAATGATCATTAAAGAAGCAATGGATTATTCTCTTCAAGCTGGTGGAAAAAGAATAAGACCGTCCTTAGTATTTGCCACAATTCGTTCATTCGGTCAAAACGAAATGGAGGGGATGTCTGTTGCCTGTGCACTAGAAATGATACATACCTATTCTCTTATCCATGACGATCTACCAGCGATGGATAATGATGATTTACGCAGAGGGAAACCAACTAACCATAAGGTTTTCGGGGAAGCCTATTCAATATTAGCTGGTGATGGATTACTTACATATAGTTTTCAAGTAATTGCTCAAGATCCCAAACTATCTAATGATAAAAAGGTGAAGCTGATGGAACTATTAGCTATATCTGCTGGTCCGGAAGGAATGGTTGGTGGTCAGGTAGCCGATATGTTAGGGGAAAATAAATCCTTGACCATTGATGAATTAGAATATATTCATAAAAATAAAACGGGAAAACTTTTATTATATGCAGTAAAAGCAGGTGCCATTATTGCAGATGCAACAAATGAGCAGATTGACATTTTAGCAGAATATGCTGAAAATATCGGCTTAGCATTCCAAATAAGAGATGATATTTTAGATATTGAAGGAAACGAAGAGACATTAGGGAAACCTGTTGGAAGTGATGTCGAAAATGTGAAGAGTACTTATCCTTCTTTATTATCATTACATGGTGCAAAAAAACGACTTCATTACCATACAGAAAAAGCAAAAGAATGTATAAAAACACTTAGTTTACATTCAAATTTACTCGAAGAAATGGCTAGCCTTATTGAAGTAAGGGATTCATAAATGAGTTAAAGAAGAAAATATGTTATAATACAAAAAAACATGAAAATACATGGATATTAGTTTGCCGTTATAAAAGAGTAGCGGCAATTTTTAAGGTACTCATCTGGCACTGAAAAAACATGCATGAGTGGTCAACGTTATATTATTTATTAAAACTGATAATGATTAAAGTAAAATCTATTTAAATGAAAGTGAGTGATCCGTTTTGGATCTATTATCAATAAAGGACCCTTCCTTTCTGAAAACAATGAATACGAGTCAATTAAAAGAATTAAGTAAGGAGATTCGTTCATTTTTGATAGAAAATCTGTCAAAGACAGGAGGACATATTGGTCCTAATTTAGGGGTTGTTGAATTAACAATCGCATTACACAAATGTTTTGATAGCCCGAAGGATAAATTTTTATGGGATGTTGGACATCAATCATATGTTCACAAAATCCTTACAGGACGTGCTGATCAGTTTACTACATTAAGGCAATATAAAGGATTATCTGGATTCCCGAAAATGTGTGAAAGTGAACATGACGTGTGGGAAACGGGTCATTCTTCAACATCACTATCTGCTGCAATGGGAATGGCGATTGCACGCGATATTAAAAAAGAAAAGTCCTATATTGTTCCAATTATAGGAGACGGTGCATTAACAGGTGGTATGGCATTAGAAGCATTAAATCATATTGGTCATGAAAAAAAGGACCTTATTGTGATATTGAATGATAACGAAATGTCTATTGCACCAAATGTTGGGGCCCTACACAATATTTTGGGCCGTTTACGCACTGCCAATAAATATCAATGGGCGAAAGATGAACTAGAAAATTTATTGAAGAAAATTCCAGCGGTTGGAGGGAAATTAGCAGCAACTGCTGAAAGATTAAAGGACAGCATGAAATATTTTCTTGTTTCTGGAATCTTTTTCGAGGAATTAGGATTTACTTATTTAGGTCCTGTTGATGGTCATAATTTTGATGCTTTATTTGAGCAATTTCAATACGCTAAAAAGACGAAGGGACCAATTTTATTACATGTCATTACTAAAAAAGGTAAGGGATATGAACCTGCTGAAAATGATACGATAGGTACCTGGCATGGTACCGGACAATATAAAATTGAAACCGGTGATTTAATTAAGCCAGTCGGAGCACCACCAGCATGGAGCAAATTAGTTAGTGATACAGTTCTACGTTTAGCTAAGAAGGATGATCGGATCGTTGCGATTACTCCAGCGATGCCTGTCGGATCGAAGCTTGAGAAATTTGCGGAAGAATTGCCAGATAGAATGTATGATGTAGGAATTGCAGAGCAACATGCAGCTACTTTAGCTGCTGGTTTAGCGACACAAAAAATGAAACCGTTTTTGGCAATTTATTCAACATTTTTACAAAGAGCCTATGATCAAGTGGTTCATGATATTTGTCGACAAAACCTAAACGTTTTCATCGGGATTGATCGAGCGGGTTTAGTTGGTGCTGATGGGGAAACACATCAAGGGGTTTTCGATATTGCGTTTTTAAGACATATTCCAAATCTCGTTTTAATGATGCCGAAAGACGAAAATGAAGGTCAACATATGGTTAATACAGCCATTCAATATGATGATGGTCCTATTGCTATGAGATTCCCACGTGGGAATGGTTATGGTGTACCGATGGATAGGGAACTTAGAACAATTCCTATTGGTACATGGGAAATTCTTCGTGAAGGAAAAGATGCAGCAATTCTTACATTTGGGACGACTATTCCAATGGCTCTTGAAGCTGCCAATCTTCTGCAAAAACAAGGATTATCTGTTAAAGTGATTAATGCACGCTTTATTAAACCGATGGATGAAAATATGTTACATGATTTATTATCATTAAACTTACCGATATTAACAATCGAAGAAGCTGTACTTCAAGGCGGATTTGGAAGTGCGGTTATTGAATATGCTCATGATCATGGATTTACTAATACAATCGATCGAATGGGGATTCCTGATCAGTTCATTGAGCATGGTAGTGTAAATCAATTATTACAGGAAATTGGTATGACAACAGAAGAAGTTGTAAAAAAGGTACAAGCTATTGCACCGAAAATACAAAAAAGGGCATGAAAAATGAAAAGTAAAAAACAACGTCTAGATGTGCTTCTCGTGGAAAGAGGTCTCATTGACACAAGGGAAAAAGCTAAGCGTGCCATTATGGCGGGTATTGTCTATTCAAATGAATCACGGTTAGATAAACCTGGTGAAAAGGTAGCAGAAGATATTCCATTAACTGTTAAAGGAAATGTCATTCCTTACGTAAGTAGGGGTGGATTAAAATTAGAAAAAGCATTAAATGTTTTTAATGTGACTGCCAAGGATAAGATTTTAATTGATATTGGTTCTTCTACGGGTGGATTTACAGATTGTGCACTTCAAAATGGTGCCAAAATGTCCTATGCACTTGATGTGGGATACAATCAATTAGCATGGAAATTAAGAAATGATGATCGGGTTGTTGTAATGGAGAGAACAAATTTTCGTTATGTAACCCCTCAAGATTTAATTAGGGAAATGCCGGATTTGGCAACTATTGATGTCTCATTTATTTCCTTATCATTAATTCTTCCAGTATTAAAAACCTTATTAGTGCCGTCAAGTGATGTAATTGCTTTAATTAAACCACAATTTGAAGCAGGAAGAGAGCAAGTGGGCAAAAAGGGAATTGTAAGAGATAAAAAAGTTCATGAAGCAGTAATAGAAAAGATTATAAAACTCTCTATTCAAGAAGGCTATAATGTAGAGAACCTTTCATATTCACCGATTACAGGTGGAGAAGGGAATATTGAATTTTTAATTCACTTACAATGGTCTGGGCAGAATATCGATACGGAAGGTACTAGCAATCTTACGTTCTCTATTAAAGAAGTGGTTGAAAAAGCACACAGTGAATTATCAGGAAGAACAGATCAATAAGGATCTGTTCTTTTCTAATTCTTAGTACACAATTTTATGGAGTAACCATGTTTATTACGCTGTTTAAGTGTACATTTAAACTAAAATAGGCTAACATGGAAGTAAAAAGTTTAATATGTAAAAGTTGTTTTAATGTATTTTGAATAAAGGTGGATGAGTATGAATAAGGGACAACGATTGATAAAAATCCGAGAAATTATTGCTAATTTTGATATAGAAACGCAAGATGAATTAGTTGAACATTTAAGAAATGGCGGGTTTAATGTCACTCAGGCTACAATATCACGAGATATTAAAGAATTGCATTTAGTGAAAGTTCCGTTAATGGATGGAAGATACAAATATAGCCTACCTGCAGATCAACGTTTTAATCCAATGCAAAAATTAAAAAGAACCTTAATGGATGCATTTATAAGTATAGATTCTGCGGGCCATCTGATCGTTTTGAAAACATTACCAGGAAATGCACATGCACTTGGTGCATTGATTGATATTCTTGATTGGGATGAAATCATTGGTACACTATGTGGTGATGATACATGTTTAATTATTTGTAGAGATGAGGAGAAATCTAAGCTGATTTCAGAAAAAATATTAGACATGCTCTAATAATACTACGCTAGCATGGCAAATCCTGTTGCTAATTAGTAAATAAAAAAGATAATAAAAGCAGAGTTTGGGCAAAAAGCTTGATGAAAAATGAGGTGAAGTTTTCAGTGTTACAGGAATTATCCATAAAAAATTTTGCCATCATTGATGAACTATTTTTATCAATTGAAAAAGGATTAACTGTTTTAACTGGTGAAACTGGTGCAGGTAAATCAATCATCATCGATGCAGTTCATTTATTAGTTGGTGGTAGAGGGTCTTCGGAATTTGTAAGACATGGAGAAAAAAAAGCTGAAATAGAGGGACTTTTTATCTTAGATGACCCAACACATCCCTGCTATGAGAGAGCAAGGGAATTTGGCATTGATATTGAAGAAGGTATGATTATTCTTCATCGGGATCTATCAAGTACTGGTAAAAGTGTATGTAGAATTAATGGAAAGCTTGTTACTATTTCAATTTTAAGAGAAGTTGGAAGTACTCTAATTGATATTCATGGTCAACATGAACATCAGGAATTAATGAATGAAACCAATCACTTACGTCTCTTAGATCAATATGGAAGTCAGGAAATTGAACAAGCACTAAATAATTATGGAATACTATATAAACAATATGAACAAACCCTTTCGAAACTAAAAAGTTTAAGTGAAAATGAACAACAAATGGCGCATCGACTCGATCTTATTCAATTTCAGCTTCGTGAAATTCAAGGGGCTAATCTTCAATTAAATGAAGATGAGGAATTAATGGAGGAGAAAAGGAAGCTTTCAAATTTTGAAAAACTGTTTGATTCATTAAAAACAAGTTATGGAGCACTCCAAGGGGAACAAAAAGGAATTGATTGGGTAGGCCTTGCGATGACTCAATTAGAAGCTGCTGCTGAAATTGAGAAGGATTTTAGTCCTATTTTAGAATCTGTGTCTAATTGTTTTTATATCTTAGAGGATGTAGCACGAACGATTCGTAACGAATATGATAGTCTCGAGTATAGTCCGGAGAGGCTTAATGATATAGAAAGTCGTCTAAATGAAATCAATCAATTAAAAAGGAAATATGGTGGGACAGTTGAAGATATTTTAGAATACAGTGCCACCATCGAAGAAGAAATTGAAACGATTATAAATAGAGAAAGTCATATTGAGGATTTACAAAAAAAACTTTACCAAGTTCAGAAGGATTTATTTCTTGAAGCAAAGCAGTTACATGATCTTAGAAAGATATGGGCAGATCAATTAACTAAGGCAATCCATGATGAATTAAAACATTTATACATGGATAAAACTATCTTTGAAGTTAGATTCCTTCAATCTGCTGGCGAACTTAAAGGAAACCCAAATCCACCGTTTCGTAAGGATGGATTAGATATTATTGAATTTTATATTTCGACAAACCCAGGGGAACCGTTGAAACCTTTAAATAAAGTGGCTTCAGGTGGGGAATTATCAAGAATGATGCTTGCCTTAAAAACAATCTTTTCGAAACACCAAGGAATTACTTCTATTATTTTTGATGAAGTCGACACGGGTGTTAGCGGTAGGGTTGCTCAAGCTATAGCTGAGAAGATTTACCAAGTATCCGAACACTCTCAAGTATTATGTATATCCCATCTTCCACAAGTAGCTGCCATGGCTGATACTCATTTATTTATTATGAAGGAAACGGTTGACGGACGTACAAGAACATTGGTTAGAACCCTCGAACATAATGAAAAGATAAAGGAAGTAGGCCGTATGATTTCTGGAGTTGAAATTACGGATAAAACAAAGGAACATGCAGAAGAATTATTACAATTGGCTTATGCAAAGAAGGCAACTTGAAAAGCTATCCATGAATGGTTAGCTTTTTTCTTTTTCCCTTGTTATATTTCCGCCCTATCAAGGCTAAATTAAAATTGTAGCCAATTAAAAAAGAAAAGGCTATTTCCAAGAACCATTTTGTGTGGATTAGAAGCGAGGAGAGTGAAAGGTTTTGAAATTTGAACTTCTTAGAAAAATATTAGGTGGATTTCTCCTTGTTTCACTTTGTATATTTAGTTTTTCAATACCATTCCAAGATTATTTAAGCATTCCAACCCATGTAACATTGTTTGAAGGTGATCAGCTAAGTTTTCCTAAAACAGCAAAAGTTTCCGCTAAAGTTAGGCATGATGGTGAAAGTGTAAACGTTTTTTCGGAAAAGAAGTCATTAACTGTTAAAGGGAATACTACAGGAGAAGATGAAATCTTCTTTGAATTTGCGGGAATACCTATTAAAAAAGTTGACATTAATGTCATTAAAGATTTTAAGGTGATTCCGGGTGGACATTCAATAGGAGTAAAATTAAATACTTTAGGGGTTTTAGTAGTCGGTCATCATCTTGTAGAAACAAAATCTGGTAAAGTTTCACCTGGAGAAAGGGCTGGAATCAAAGTAGGAGATATTATAACTGAAATAAATGATGAAAAAATAGAAACAATGTCAGATGTGGCACCTATGGTGAAGAAGGCTGGAGAAGAGGGGAAATCATTAAAAATTACTATCCAGCGCGAGCAGGAAATTATAAAAACCTCATTAAATCCTGAAAAAGATCAATCAGAACAAAGCTATAAGCTTGGGTTATATATTCGAGACTCAGCTGCAGGAATTGGTACAATGACCTTTATTGATCCAAAGACAAAAAAATATGGTGCACTTGGTCACGTGATTTCAGATATGGATACGAAAAAAGCAATTGTTGTTGATGATGGACAAATTTTAAAATCCACAGTTACTTCAATAGAAAAAGGAAGTGATGGGAAGCCTGGTGAGAAGTTAGCACGATTTTCTTCCGATCATGAAGTAATTGGAGATATAAAGCGAAATAGCCCATTTGGGATATTCGGTACGTTAGATAAAACTTTATCAAATGAAAAATATGATAAACCGATGCCCATTGCTTTATCCAACCAAGTAAAAGAAGGACCGGCTAAAATACTAACTGTTGTCGAAGGGAATAAAGTGGAGGAATATGATATAGAAATAGTTAATACAATCCCACAAAAGTTTCCTGCAACTAAGGGAATGATTATCAAAATAACTGATCCAAAGCTTCTTAAAAAGACTGGTGGTATTGTCCAAGGCATGAGTGGGAGTCCAATTATTCAAAAGGGAAAATTGGTTGGAGCTGTCACACATGTATTTGTAAATGATCCTACTTCGGGATATGGAGTTCATATTGAGTGGATGCTTCGCGAAGCAGGGATAGATATTTATAAAAAACAACATGAAAAAGCAAGCTGATAGAGAAATTCTACCAGCTTGCTTTTTTTATCATACTTTTTTAGATCTAAGTAGGTTATGAAATAAGTGATGATGGCATTTCGGATGCTGAACAAAATTGGAAAAAATCTTATTCAACATTAACATGAAATTACCGATATAATTTATGGTATGATAAAAATAAAGTTTTTTCGACAAATGCAATATTGAAAATCGAATTAGGTCGAAAACAAGAGATTTTAAGAGAAAAATAAAGATTTTATAGTTTTTTTGAGAAATTTTTAAATATCAGAAGGAATTTATACGCCATTGTCGAAATCTCATTAGAGAACAAATAAAAGTTGAAAAACGCGTTTAGGTGATTGAGGAGGAAACATGGAGTGAACAAAATTAAAGTTTTTATTGTAGATGATAATCGTGAACTAGTCGGATTATTAGAGGAATTCATTTCATCCCAAGAGGACATGGAAATAAGTGGTGTTGCTTATAATGGTCAGGAGTGCTTAGAACTATTGCAAGATGCTAAGCCTGATGTTCTAATTCTCGATATTATTATGCCGCATTTGGATGGATTAGGGGTATTACAACAGTTACGGGAAAATGGTGAGATGCCAAATGTCATTATGCTAACTGCATTTGGTCAGGAAGATGTTACAAAAAAAGCAGTTGAATTAGGTGCGTCTTATTTTATTCTTAAGCCATTTGATATGAACAATTTGGCTAGTCAGATTAGGCAAGTTAGTGGAAAGACTAGTCCAATAATTAAGAAAACAAGTCATCCTTCTATAAGGACTGAGCAAAAGCCTAAAAATTTAGATGCAAGCATAACTAGTATCATACATGAAATTGGAGTCCCTGCACATATTAAAGGGTATTTATATTTACGAGAAGCCATTTCAATGGTATATAATGATATTGAATTATTAGGTTCTATTACAAAGGTATTGTATCCTGATATTGCCAAAAAATATAATACCACTGCAAGCCGTGTAGAAAGAGCCATTCGCCATGCAATTGAAGTGGCCTGGAGCCGTGGAAATATTGACTCTATCTCCTCCTTATTTGGTTACACTGTCAGTATGTCAAAAGCAAAGCCAACGAACTCAGAATTCATTGCAATGGTTGCAGATAAATTGCGTTTGGAACATAAGGCATCATAATTCACATTATTTGCTAATGTTGTTAAAGTACAGTATCAACACTTGAAAATATAATTTGTTTCAAAAAGACATCATTCTTTATATAAGAAGATGTCTTTTTTTTTGTTGGGATTAAATTTATTTGTCTCTAACATTGGTGTTGTTTAATTAATGTTTTTGCTAATAATATCGGCTGAAGATCGCTACAACATTCATATTGCGAGCTGCAATCTCTAAAATCCTTAAATGGGTGTAAAAGCCGGCAGTTGGGCTTTTCTTTTATAAAAGCAATAAACGATACGAAAATAGCCTTTTTTATCGTTTTTTACACAAACATTGTTGCTTGATCGATAATGTTCAATTAAAAAAGGTTGAGGACTAACGGATTTGTTTATTTTATTGTGGAAAGAGGCTTTGAATATCTTTTAAAAGGATGAGAATTGATTTACTTAATTGAATGTTTAAAATTTTTATGCCATAATGATTATATTCATTATTTTGTAATTAAAAATACCAATGAAAGAAATCTTCATCTTCTAAAAAAATATGGTTAACAATAAATTTAGGAAATCCTCTTCGCAATTTTAGATAATCTTATCCCTTTATATTGCATACAGCTTATTTATTGCAAGTATAGATAAAACTATATAGGTGGTTATATTAATAGGCTCTTTTCTCAAACATTGTTCCTATTTAAGTAAAGTTTTAATAAATAACTATTAGCTGAAGACCGCTACACCTTTCAATTCACTGAGAAAAGTGCAACAAACTTTATAAGAATCGCTGAATCTTTTACAAAAGCAACAAACGATACGAAAACAGCCTTTCATTAAAAGTTACAATATAGGAGAAACGTATGGATAATATTTTATTAGAGGGATCAATAATTTTAGTTTTTCATCTATTCATGACAATGTTATCTTTAGCTATTTTTTCTTCATTAATTGTTAAAAGAAAAGTAGCGGGATCAATTTTTTTAATATATCTAATTGTTATTGGATTTTTCATTTTAAAAAATTTATACTCATATTCCCCAATTATTTGTTCAATCGTGGTAGGCATGTATGTATGTTTAGGCATTGCAACATACTTTAATGTAAAACGGAAATTAATCATTTAATCCAAGGCTCTTTTCTCAAGTATTGTTGCTATTTGATTAAAGTTTTTATCGGCTGAAGATCACTACACGTTTCATTTCACTGAAAAGGAGCTTACTTCTTCATAAGAATTGATGAATCATTATAAGATGTAAAAGCCGGCAGTTGGGCTTTTACAAAAGCAACAAACGATACGAAAACAGCCTAATCCAAAAAGGAAAGACCCCACAGAGAATATTATTAGTGTAGAATTTAACACTAAATATTCTTTGTGGGGTTTGATTCTCTTTTTATGTTCACTTTACTTCCTTCTGATATCAAGGAGCCGGTGTTTGTCATATTTAATCTTGACTTTTTCTCCGACTTTATAGTTGAGGTATTGAGTACAGTCCATTTCTAATATTTGACCATTGCTGAATTCCATTAAACAAGCCTCCTGACCATTTGGGATTGTATAGGTAGGAACATTTTTATTTGTAGTAATCCCTTTAGCTTTGCCATTGGAGTGAGGAGTGTAGTATTTTTCGATGATCTCAACCCTTTTATATGTGCTTTTTGGAAGTTTAAAAAATAGAAATAGGAATAAAACGAGTAAAACGACTAGTATAATCATTTTTATTAAGACTTTTTTCATTATGCACTCCCTGCCTACAATCTGTTTATACTATGTATATAGGTGTATGTTTAAAAATATTCGAATTGTATCTATCCACTTGAAAGATGAAGTCGCTATTTAATCTTTTTTGATCTGTAGGCTCTTTTCTTAGTTGTTGATGGCCTTTACTGAGAAAAGGGCCAAGGCATCTAGTTTTTCAGTGAGTGATCAAATTGAATAAGTGACTATATAAGAGAACGCTAAATCGCAGTATCGAAAAAGGACGTGAAAAAATGACTTTAATTTTTGCCCATCGTGGTTCAGCGGGGACACACCCTGAAAATACGATGGAATCGTTTATTGCAGCGGAGAAATGTGGGGCAGATGGAATTGAATTGGATGTACATTTGTCCAAAGAGGGAGAAATTGTTGTTATTCATGATGAAACAGTGGATCGAACAACGAATGGAAAAGGATTTGTACAAGATTTTTTTCTAAGTGATTTAAAATCCTTGAATGCAAGTTATAAATTTAAGACCTTTCAATCTTTTATTCGAGTACCTAGAATTCCTACGTTAAGAGAAGTATTTGATTGGATGAAAGGAAATCAACTTCAATGTAATATTGAATTGAAAAATGGGAAAATTATGTATCCGTTTCTTGAAGAAAAAGTAATTGATTTGATTCGGGAATATCAATATGAGGAGCGAATCATAATATCGTCTTTTAATCATTACTCACTTGTGCACTGTTATCAATTGGCTCCGGATATAGAAACAGCACCTTTGTACTCTGAAGGCCTTTATATGCCTTGGATTTATGCACGTGCCATCCATGCAAAGGGGATGCATCCAAATATGAAGGCTGCTCCAGATATGATTATTCGAGGAGCTATTGAAGATGGTATTGCTGTAAGACCATATACAGTTAATAAAAAAGAAGATATGGAGCGATTAATTGCCATTGAGTGTTCAGCAATTATAACGGATTACCCAGAAAAAGCAAAAAAAATAAAAAAACAAATGATGAAAACCTAAAATAAAAAGGATGTCCTTAGCTTTATGCTGCTATAGGAACATCCTTTTTTATTTAGACTTTTTGACGAATCTTTTTTGAACTTTATTTCTTTTACGATCACGATAAAATACAAATCCTGCAATAAATCCTAAACCACCAAGAAAAAATATAAAGCCGATTAAAAATTGTATCCAAAGATATGGAAAAGGCGCTTGAAGAATTCCGAATAACATATCTCTCATTAACTTAATACCAATTGCGGCAATAATTCCTGGGATCACCATAATAATTAATGCAAATAAACGAATCATGAGCTATCTCCTTATACATACGCTTTCAAAAAAATCATATACCAAACAAAATATTTGTCAAGCAAACAGTCATTAGAATCCATCCGAGTGAAATAATTGGTTAGTCCAAACTTGAAAATTATTTCTTCTAAACATAAAATAATAGTATGAAAAATTTTGCATATTTAGGGAGGAACAAAATTGCAGAATGTTCTATTAGTTGGAGGAGGCAAGGGCGGAGCAGCAATTTTGAAAATGCTTCTTGGTAGTAACAATTTTAGGATACAGGCGGTTATTGATCGAAATATAAATGCTAGGGCAATCCAATTGGCAGAAAAAAAAGGAATCCCTACAGGAAGCAATTGGAGAGATTTTTATAATGACTCGATTGATATTATAATTGAAGTCACAGGTGATCAAAATGTATTCCAAGAAATTTTAGAAGTAAGAAGTAAACAAACTGTCTTAATTCCTGGCAGTGTTGCATATTTAATTGCTACTTTAATGGAGGAAAAAGAAGGATTAATTACAGAATTACAAAATGAGACATATAAACACCATTTAATTTTAAACTCTACTGATGATGCTATGGTTGTGATTGATACAGATGGAATGATCATTTTCTTTAATAAAAGTGCAGCCCGTATGACAGGTGTTCCTGTATCACAAGCAATTGGAAAACATATTCATGAAGTCATTCCAAAAAGTAAATTGCCGAGAATTATTTCAACTAAAAGAATAGAAAGTAATCAAGAATCCGTTCTTGAAAATGGAAAAAGAATTATCACCACAAGAATTCCAATGACGAACGATCGTAATGAAGTGATCGGAGCCATTGCCGTGTTTAAAGACATAACGGAGGTTGTTAATCTAGCTGAGGAAATAACAAATCTGAAAGAAATTCAAACAATGTTAGAAGCAATCATTCAGTCAAGTGATGAAGCAATTTCCGTTGTTGATGAGAATGGACGCGGGATATTAATTAATCCTGCATATACAAGAATTACCGGGCTACCAAAAGAACAAGTAATTGGCCAGCCGGCCACAGCAGATATCTCTGAGGGAGAAAGTATGCATTTAAAGGTCATTCAAACACGCCGAGCAATAAGAGGTACAAAAATGCGTGTTGGCCCGATGAAAAAAGAGGTAATCGTTAATGTTGCACCAATTATAGTAGATGGAATTTTAAAAGGAAGTGTAGGAGTCATTCACGATGTTTCCGAGATTCAATCCCTTACAAAAGAATTAAATCGCGCAAGACAAATCATTCGGAACTTAGAAGCTAAGTATACCTTTGAAGATATTATTTCTAATTCTGATGAAATGAACATTGCGGTGGAACAGGCAAAGTTAGGGGCAAAAACGCCTGCAACCATTTTACTAAGAGGGGAATCTGGGACAGGTAAGGAGTTATTCGCACATGCAATACATAATGCAAGTGATCGAAAATATAATAAATTTATCCGTGTGAACTGTGCAGCTATTTCAGAATCTTTATTGGAAAGTGAATTATTTGGCTATGAAGAAGGAGCCTTTTCTGGTGCAAAACGTGGCGGAAAAAAAGGTTTGTTTGAAGAAGCTAATAATGGGAGTATTTTCCTTGATGAAATTGGTGAATTAAGTGCGAATACTCAGGCAAAGTTATTGAGGGTTTTACAGGAAAACGAAATTGTACGTGTTGGCGGTACAAATGCTATCCCGATAAATGTTAGAATCATTGCTGCTACTCATGTCAATCTTGAGAAAGCGATTGCTGATCGCTCGTTTCGCGAAGACTTGTATTATCGTTTGAATCGAATGCCGATTCATATTCCTCCTTTAAGAAATAGAAAAGAGGAAATTCCATTATTGTGTGATAAGTTGATTCATAAGTTAAATCAAGACTATGGTAGGAATGTTGAAGGAATAACTGAGCAGGCAATTGTAAAACTAATGGAATATGATTGGCCAGGAAATGTTCGAGAACTAGAAAATATCCTAGGACGTGCCATAATATTTATGGGCTATAATGAAGTGCAATTGGATAGTAGGCATATTATGGATTTAACCAGCCACCAAGCAAAGCCATTAGAATCACCTTTAAAAATAACAATTGATAAGGATCTAACATCATTAGTAGATCAGTATGAAAAAAATATTATTAAACAAGTGTTAGAGCACAATAATGGCAATAAAACAGCAACGGCAAAGCAATTAGGTGTTTCAATTAGAAATCTATATTATAAAATTGAAAAATATAATCTTGCAAATATAAACATGCAATAATTTGCATGGTGAGAAAAATATTGCACGCAGAGATAAGTGTATATTTTTTATTAGTTGCTATGAACATGCTATAATAATTTTTGGTATGAAAATTGCATGATATCTATTTGGTGGAAGAATAAGAAAAGGGGTTGAGGCAACGAACATGAATTTAGACGGAGTAATAAAAAAAGCAACCCAACAAAATAAGGCAAAAGTGGCAATTGCAGCCGCTGAGGATTACGAGGTATTGGAAGCGGTTTCACTCGCTGTGGAACATCGACTGGCTAGTTTTTTATTATACGGATCGGAAAAAGGGATTTACGAATTAATCGATCGCAATTTTCCGCAGCTAATTGGCCATGAGGATATTGCAATTATTCATGCCGAATCTAATGATGAAGCAGCTAAATTAGCTGTGCTTGCAGTGGGGAGTGGTAATGCTCACGTTCTAATGAAAGGAAATATTCCTACAGCTAAGTTATTGAAAACAGTATTAAAAAAGGAATATGGACTAAGAACGGGGAAAGTTTTATCACATGTTGCTGCTTTTGAAGTACCAGCATTTGACCGTTTAATATTTGTATCAGATGCTGCTATGAATATTGAGCCTGATGTTGAACAAAAGGCTCATATTATAAACAATTCTGTTCAAATTGCTCGTGCAACTGGAATTGAACTTCCAAAAGTTGCAGTTTTGGCAGCAGTGGAAGTAATTAATCCTACAATGAAAGCAACATTAGATGCAGCAGCACTAACACAAATGAATAATAGGGGGCAAATTAAAAATTGTCTCGTTGATGGACCACTTGCACTTGATAATGCTATTTCTCTTGAAGCCGCAGAGCACAAAGGGATTCATAGTGAAGTTGCGGGTCAAGCGGATATTCTATTAGTACCAACTATTGAAACGGGAAACTCCCTTTATAAATCATTAATTTATTTTGCTAAGGCAAAAGTTGCTGCAGTTATAGCTGGTGCAAAAGTACCAATTGTATTAACATCAAGAGCAGATAGTGCCGAGAATAAATTATATTCACTAGCACTTGCAATATGCTCATCAAATTAAGTTGAAATGGAGAGAGATGAAATGAAAATTTTTGAATACATGGGTAAATATGATTATGAACAATTATTATTCTGTCAGGATGAACAATCTGGATTAAAAGCCATTATTGCTATTCATGATACAACTTTAGGACCTGCATTAGGTGGGACAAGAATGTGGACTTATGCATCAGAGGATGCAGCAATTGAAGATGCACTTCGTTTAGCAAGAGGAATGACCTATAAAAATGCTGCAGCAGGTTTGAACTTAGGTGGAGGAAAAACTGTCATTATTGGTGATCCACGTAAAGACAAGAACGAAGAAATGTTCCGTGCCTTTGGTCGCTTTATTCAAGGGTTAAATGGTCGATATATTACAGCTGAAGATGTAGGAACAACAGTAGCTGATATGGATTTAATTCATGAAGAAACTAATTTTGTAACAGGAATTTCTCCTGCATTCGGATCTTCAGGTAATCCATCACCTGTAACTGCATACGGTTGCTACGTAGGTATGAAAGCTGCTGCTAAAGAAGCTTTTGGATCAGATTCACTTGAAGGGTTAACGGTTTCAGTACAGGGTGTAGGAAATGTTGCATTCGAATTATGCCGTTATTTGAATGAGGAAGGCGCTAAACTAATTGTTACTGATATTAATAAAGAAGCGGTACAAAGAGCTGTTGAACAATTTGGAGCGAAAGCTGTAGATCCTAATGATATTTATGGTGTTGAAAGTGATATTTTTGCACCGTGTGCACTAGGAGCAATTATTAATGATGAAACTATTCCACAATTAAAGGCAAAAGTTATTGCTGGATCAGCAAATAATCAATTAAAAGAAACTCGTCATGGTGATCAAATTCATGAGATGGGCATTGTCTATGCACCAGATTATGTCATTAATGCTGGTGGTGTTATTAATGTAGCGGATGAATTATATGGATATAATCATGAACGTGCTATGAAAAAGGTAGAAGGAATTTATCAAAATGTGGCAAAAGTAATTGAAATTTCAAAGCGTGACGCAATTCCTACTTACATGGCAGCTGATCGTATGGCAGAAGAAAGAATTGCAAAGGTTTCAAAATCTAGAAGTCAATTTTTATTAAATAGCAAACATATTTTAAGCAATCGTGCTTAAGCAACAACTGGTTTCATCCATCAATGAATCAGCATCAAGCTGGTTCATTGATGCTGTTTGTGAAAAAAATAATTCTTCACATCTTTCGCGTTAAGAAAGTAAATGGAGGTAACAGCTTTGTCGCATAACGAACACAGAATATTAGTGATTAACCCTGGATCAACTTCGACTAAAATTGGTGTCTTTGTAAATGATCATTCTATTTTTGAAAAAACAATCCGTCATGATTCACAATTCATACAATGCTTTCATAAAATAGCTGACCAATATGAATTTCGTAAAAAAACCATTCTTGAAACATTAGATGAAGAAGGGATAAACCTTTCTCGTTTAGATGCTATATGTGGAAGGGGTGGCCTGCTTCGCCCTATTGAAGGAGGAACCTATACAGTAAATAAAGAGATGCTAGATGATTTACACTCAGGATATGCAGGACAACATGCATCAAACCTCGGGGGGATATTAGCATATGAGATAGCTACTGCATTAAATATTCCTGCATTTATCGTTGATCCAGTTGTTGTTGACGAGCTGGAGCCCCTTGCAAGAATATCTGGTTTTTCATTAATTGAACGCAAAAGTATATTTCATGCATTAAATCAAAAAGCCGTTGCAAGACGAGTCTCTAAGCAATTAGGAAAAAAATATGAGGAATTAAGTGTTATTGTTGTTCACATGGGTGGAGGCATTACAGTTGGTGTACATAAAAATGGTAGAGTGATCGATGTAAATAATGGTTTACATGGTGAAGGGCCATTTAGTCCTGAGCGAGCAGGTACGGTTCCAGTTGGTGATCTTATCGATCTTTGTTTTTCTGGGATGTATTATCGTGAAGAAATTATGAAGAAAATCGTGGGTCAAGGTGGTTTAGTTGGCTACCTAGGGACAAATGATGCGATTGAAGTAGAAAAAATGATTGAACATGGTGATGAAAATGCAAAGCTTGTCTATGATGCGATGGCATACCAAGTAGCCAAAGAGATCGGATCTGCAAGCGCTGTTTTAAAAGGAAAGGTCGATGCGATCATTTTAACAGGCGGTCTTGCATACGGAAAAGAGTTTGTAAGTAAAATTCGCGAGTATATTAATTGGATAGCAGATGTTATTGTACAACCAGGTGAAGATGAGCTTCAAGCATTAGCTGAAGGAACTTTACGCGTCCTCATAGGTGAAGAACAAGCAAAAGAATATACGAATGATAAAATTGTTCATAAAATGTAAAATGTGAGTAAGTTAGGAGGAATATTTTTGGCACAAGAATATGATTTAGTCATTTTAGGTGGTGGAACTGGTGGTTATGTTGCCGCCATTCGAGCATCACAATTAGGGCTTAAAACAGCGATTGTTGAGAAAGGGCTTTTAGGCGGTACATGTTTACATAAAGGTTGTATACCAAGTAAAGCTTTACTACGCAGTGCAGAAGTGTATGCAACTGCTAAAAAAAGCGAGGATTTTGGAGTTGAAATAGGAGAAGTACAGCTTAATTTTCCACGTGTGCAAGAACGAAAAAATCAAATTGTTGATCAACTACATCGTGGCGTTCAACATTTGATGAAACAAGGAAAAATTGATGTTTACGAAGGAATTGGTCGAATTTTAGGACCATCTATCTTCTCCCCGATGCCTGGAACAATTTCTGTAGAAATGAACAATGGTCAAGAAAATGAAATGCTTATTCCTAAAAATGTGATTATTGCGACAGGCTCTCGTCCTCGATCACTTCCAGGATTAGAGTTTGATGGGGAAAAAATTCTTTCATCTGACGAAGCACTCAGTTTAACTGAATTACCAAAATCAATTATTATTGTTGGTGGTGGTGTGATTGGGATTGAGTGGGCATCGATGTTAAATGATTTTGGTGTAGAAGTTACAGTCATTGAATATGCTGATCGAATTGTTCCAACTGAAGATCATGAAATTTCGAAGGAAGCAGCGCGGATCTTAAAGAAAAAAGGGGTGAAAATTGTAACCTCTGCAAAAGTTCTTTCTGAATCCTTACAGATTGAAAATACACAAGTTTCAATTTCTGCTGAAGTAAAAGGTGAACAACAAAGTTTTAAAGGAGAAAAAATTCTTGTTTCAGTAGGACGCCAAGCAAATACTGAAAATATCGGGTTACAAAACACTGAAATTCAAGTAGAAAAAGGATTTATCCAGGTAAATGAATATTTTCAAACGAAGGAATCACATATATATGCAATCGGTGATGTGATTGGTGGCTTACAATTAGCCCATGTTGCTTCACATGAAGGAATTGTTGCTGTCGAACATATTGCTGGGGAAAAACCAGATCCAATCGATTATTCTTTAATTTCTAAGTGTATTTATAGTAATCCTGAAATGGCAAGTGTCGGTCTTACAGAACAGGAAGCAAAGGATAAAGGCTATCATCTGAAAGTAGGGAAATTCAATTTTAGAGCAATTGGTAAAGCTTTAGTTTATGGAGAAGCAGATGGTTTTGTGAAAATCATTGCAGACAAAGATACAGATGATATTCTTGGTGTTCATATGATTGGTCCACATGTGACAGATATGATTTCTGAAGCGGGACTTGCTCGTGTTCTGGATGCCACTCCATGGGAGGTTGCGCATACTATACATCCGCACCCATCATTAAGTGAGGCAATTGGAGAAGCAGCGTTAGCTGTTGACGGCAAAGCGATTCATTCATAAAATTAGATTTTATTAGGAGGTAGGAAACTATGACTGAAAATCGACATAAAGCTTTAGGTTTATCGGACGAAACCGTTTTAGAAATGTATGAAACAATGTTAATGGCACGCCGTATTGATGAACGAATGTGGTTGTTAAACCGTTCAGGAAAAATACCATTTGTTATTTCCTGTCAGGGACAAGAAGCTGCACAAGTTGGTGCAGCATTTGCTTTAGACCGTGATAAGGACTATGTCCTTCCTTATTATCGTGATTTAGGAGTTGTCTTAGCATTTGGAATGACTCCTAAAGAACTGATGTTATCTGGATTCGCTAAGGCAGAAGATCCAAACTCTGGGGGGCGCCAAATGCCAGGCCATTTTGGACAAAAGAAAAATCGTATTGTAACAGGATCCTCTCCTGTAACTACTCAAGTGCCACATGCAGTAGGGATCGCTTTAGCAGGTAAAATGGAAAAGAAAGATTTAGTTACATTTGTGACATTTGGTGAAGGCTCTTCCAATCAAGGTGATTTCCATGAAGGAGCAAACTTTGCAGGAGTTCATAAATTACCTGTAATTTTTATGTGTGAAAACAATAAATATGCGATTTCAGTTCCTATTGAACGTCAGTTAGCCTGTGAAAAAGTATCTGATCGTGCAATTGGGTACGGAATGCCTGGAGTAACAATTGATGGAAATGATCCATTAGAAGTATATAAAGCGGTGAAAGAAGCTGCTGATAGAGGAAGAAAAGGTGAAGGACCAACACTAATTGAAGCCATTTCTTACCGTCTAACTGCTCACTCTTCAGATGATGATGATCGTGCATATCGTTCACAAGATGAAGTTGCAGAAGCGAGAACCAAGGATTCCATCATTACATTTGGTGCTTATTTAAAGGAAGTCGGTGTGTTGAATGATGCACTTGAAAAAGAAATAAATGATCGTGTGATGAAGATTGTCAATGAAGCGACAGATTACGCTGAGAATGCACCTTATGCAGATCCTGAGGATGCATTGAAGTATGTCTATGCTAAAAGTGAATAATTTTTAGGAGAACAGGAGGGAACAAAAAATGCCAGTTATTTCATATATAGATGCAGTTACAATGGCAATTCGAGAAGAAATGGAACGTGATTCACGTGTATTTGTTTTAGGAGAAGATGTTGGTAAAAAAGGTGGGGTATTCAAGGCCACACAAGGACTTTATGATCAGTTTGGTGAAGAGCGTGTTATTGATACCCCATTAGCAGAATCGGCAATTGCAGGTGTCGGAATTGGAGCAGCGATGTATGGAATGAGACCTATTGCTGAAATGCAGTTTGCTGATTTTATCATGCCTGCTGTTAATCAAATTATTTCAGAAGCAGCGAAGATACGTTATCGTTCGAATAATGATTGGAATTGCCCAATGGTTATTCGGGCACCGTATGGTGGTGGTGTTCATGGTGCATTGTATCATTCTCAATCTGTTGAAGCAGTGTTTGCTAATCAACCAGGATTGAAAATTGTTATGCCATCGACTCCATATGACGTCAAGGGATTACTAAAGGCTGCAATCCGTGATGAGGACCCTGTTATATTCTTTGAGCATAAACGTGCATACCGTCTAATCAAGGGAGAGGTTCCTGATGATGATTATGTCCTACCAATTGGGAAGGCAGATGTTAAGCGTGAAGGTGATGACATCACGGTTATTACATATGGATTAAGTGTCCACTTTGCCTTACAAGCGGCAGAAAGGCTTGCTCAAGATGGAATTGAAGCTCATATTTTGGATCTTCGTACTGTCTATCCATTAGATAAAGAGGCAATTATTGAGGCAGCTTCAAAAACTGGAAAAGTTTTATTAGTAACCGAGGACAATAAAGAAGGTAGCATCATGAGTGAGGTTTCTGCGATTATTGCGGAAAATTGCTTGTTTGATTTAGATGCTCCAATCATGCGCTTGGCAGGTCCTGATGTTCCGGCTATGCCATATGCTCCGACAATGGAAAAGTATTTTATGGTTAACCCTGATAAAGTTGAAAAAGCAATGAGGGAATTAGCTGAATACTAATACTGATCAATAGATGACAAGGAGGTACCCTTAATGACACTAGAAAAAATTACGATGCCTCAACTAGGGGAAAGTGTAACAGAAGGTACAATAAGTAAATGGCTTGTCTCCCCGGGAGACCATGTAAATAAATATGACCCGCTAGCTGAAGTGATGACAGATAAAGTAAATGCAGAAGTACCATCTTCTTTTACAGGGGTAATTAAAGAGTTAATTGCTGAAGAAGGTGATACTCTTGAAGTAGGTCAAGTAATTTGTACGATGGAAGTGGAAGGAAATGCAACGGCTACAGCTTCTTCAGATAGCGAGGAGAAGATAGAAAAAGATAAAAAGGATTCTGCACCATCACAAGAAATAAAGGAAAACAAAGGAAAAGCACGTTACTCACCTGCTGTTCTTAAGCTTTCACAGGAGCACGATATTGATCTAATGCTAGTTGATGGTACAGGTAAAGATGGTCGGATTACAAGAAAAGATTTACTTAAAATCATTGAGTCTGGAAATATTCCAAAGGCAAGTAATGAGGCAACAGTACAAACTAATCAAACGGTAGAAAATAAACCTGCAGCACCTGTAGCTGCTGTTGCTGCGAAGCCATCTACACCAACTGTTAATATTCCAACATTGCCAGGGGATATTGAAATCCCTGTTAGTGGGGTTCGAAAAGCAATTGCAAACAATATGTTAAGAAGCAAGCATGAAGCACCACATGCTTGGACAATGATGGAAGTTGATGTAACAAACTTAGTGGAGTATCGTGATTCCATCAAATCAGACTTCAAAAAACGTGAAGGATTTAATATCACTTATTTTGCTTTCTTTGTTAAGGCAGTAGCACAAGCCCTAAAAGAATTCCCACAAATTAACTCAATGTGGGCTGGTGACAAAATTATTCAAAAGAAAGATATTAATATTTCAATAGCGGTTGCTACGGATGATGCATTATTTGTTCCTGTTATTAAAAATGCAGACGATAAATCAGTCAAAGGAATCGCAAAGGAAATATTTGATTTAGCAAATAAAGTTCGTACGGGAACATTAAAAGCAGATGAAATGCAAGGTGGAACATTTACTGTGAATAACACAGGTTCATTTGGTTCTGTCCAATCAATGGGGATCATTAATTATCCACAAGCTGCAATTCTACAGGTTGAATCGATTGTGAAACGACCAGTTGTAATGAATAATGGGATGATCGCAGTTCGCGACATGGTGAACCTATGTATGTCCCTAGATCATCGTGTTCTTGATGGATTAATTTGTGGTAGATTCCTTCAACGTGTAAAACAAATTCTTGAAAATATTTCAAACGAAACGTCTGTTTACTAATAATAAATACTTGTAGAGAACTCGTCATTATGACGGGTTCTTTTTTGTAGGCTCTTTTCTCAAACTTTGTAGCTATTTAGGATAATAGGAATAAATCGAAGAACTTCCCTGTAAAATATAGACCCCTTAATTAGGTGTAACAAGCATGCGGTAGCCTTTTACATAAGGTAACAAAACATACAAAAACAGCCTTTGCAATATATATACTATTTGTACATGAAGGAGCCATTATTCTCATTTTTCGTATAGAAATGTCTTTCAACATAAGTATGAGAGACAATTTTAGTCTATATATGGAATAATATTCCTCAATATAGGCAGGAAGGACAATTACTGCTCCATTAAAACAAACTTAGAATAAATCGGGAAAAAGTAGATTGAAAACTTTATTTATATTAAAATAATATTAGGTAATTCATAATCTATTTTATTTTATAAAAATTGCAATCGTTTACAACGGACAAAGGGGGTTTAACAGGTGATGAATGTAAAGGACATAAAGCAAAAGAACTTTCCTGTTCATTCCATAGAAGATTGGGAAGAAGCAGTTAAACAATCACTAAAGGGTAGGGGTATATCAACTAAAGATACGTATGAAAATATTGCTTTGAAACCTTTATATACAGTTGAAGATATTGATCAAACAAAAATAGAGCAGATTCCTGGTACAGGTTTCCATACAAGAGGATTCGATGAGCTTGGAAGGAAGCAGTATGGATGGAAAATTGCCCAACAAATAAAGAAAAGTAGCTGGGAAGATCTTTACCCGATGCTTCAAAATTTTATGCAAAGAGGGCAGGAAACCATTGTATTTGACGTCGATCAAGTCGATGATTTTGATCAAATTAATTTTTTTGATCTAAAAGGAATTGAGTTTCGAAAGGTACCTCTTTTCTTACCAACAAAGAACCATTTTAAAGGCTTGTTGGAAAAACTGTTGAGGCATCCAGAGAAGGAAAATATAAACGGTTTTGTAGGAACCGATATAATTTCACGTAAAATTGCTAAAGGGGATATAGTGAACCTGGATGATAGAGAATTGAATGAATGGATCATACAAATCAAGCAAGCAGATAATGAGTTTCCAAAATTAAAAACAATATTAATAGACACAGCCCCCTATCATAATGCTGGGGCAAATGCTATACAGGAAATTGCCATTGCTCTTGCGGAATCGATATTTTATATAGAAAGCTTAAAGGATGAACAATGGGAACCAGAAAGAATTGCTGAAAAACTAGTTTTTCACTTTTCAATAGGTGCGAACTTTTTTATGGAAATTGCTAAGCTTCGCGCATTTCGCAGATTATGGTCTACAGTAGCAAATGCTTATCAATTACCTAAAGAATATCAGCATGTGACCACTAGTGCAGAAACTTCTTCATTAACGAAATCCATTTTGGATCCATATGTCAATCTCTTAAGAGCTGGCAATGAAGCATTCGCGGCTGTAATTGGTGGGATTGATTTTCTTCATGTCGCAGCATTTGATGAGGCCTATGCAGAATCAAATGAGTTCTCAGCTCGGATTGCAAGAAATATTCAATGGATCCTAAGAGAAGAAGCTCATTTAAGTAAAGTCATCGATCCTGCAGGCGGCTCTTATTATATTGAATCCCTTACGAATGAAATTGCCAGTAAAGCATGGGAGCTATTTCAATTAATCGATGCGAAAGGTGGAATAATTGACGTTCTTAAATCAGACTGGATTCAAGATGAAATCAATCAAGTATTGGAAAAAAGACAGAACGCAATAGCTACTGGTAAGCAATCATTAATTGGAACCAATGTGTATGTTAATTTAGCAGAACCAATCACTTTCCCAGCTGAATTTCATAAACACAATGCGAACACTTCAGTAAATAGATTATCTGAGCCATTTGAAAGGCTAAGAAAAAAATCTTATCAACTAGAACAAATGGGAGTATCTCCTCATGCAGGAATGATCTGTTTAGGACCATTAAAGGATCATAAAGCACGGGCAGATTTTGCAACTGGATTTTTAGCTTCTGGTGGGATAAAAGCTACATGGAGCAAGGAATGCATGAATATAGATGATATGCAGACCTTCATGAGAGAAACCAACTACCCATATTATTGTGTTTGTGGAAATGATGAAGTTTATCAATTATTTTTAGGGAAATATGAAACTTGGTTTTCAAAAAATAATCGAAAACCAATCATTGATATTGTTGGGAACATTACAACTGAAGTATTTTCACAACTGAAGAATAAGGGTATCTCTGGATCAATTAATAAAAATCAAAATAGGATCGAAAAATTAACCGCGTTGTTGTCATTATGGGAGGTGGAATAGGTGGGGAATAAACCAAATTTTCAAATCATTGAACCAGAATTAATGTCTACTCTAGAACGGTATGACACCCTTTCGATAACGGAGGACCAATTATTTGAAACGAATGAAAAAATCTCTATTCGACCACTTTATACCAAAAAGGATATTCAAGGACTAAACCACTTAGATGATAAACCAGGTTTGGTTCCGTATACGAGAGGTCCGTATCCTACGATGTATGTAAATCGTCCTTGGACAGTTCGCCAATATGCAGGATTCTCCACTGCTGAAGAAAGTAATGCATTTTACAGAAGAAATTTAGCGATGGGACAAAAAGGATTATCTGTTGCCTTTGATTTAGCCACTCATCGAGGATATGATTCTGATCATCCGCGCGTTGTTGGTGATGTAGGAAAAGCAGGGGTTGCTATCGATTCAATCTTGGATATGAAGATTCTCTTTGATGGGATTCCTCTTGATCAAATGTCTGTCTCTATGACAATGAATGGTGCAGTTTTACCAATTTTAGCATTCTATATAGTAACTGCAGAAGAGCAAGGAGTACCACCAGAGAAACTGGCTGGTACGATTCAAAATGATATTTTAAAAGAATATATGGTTCGTAACACGTATATCTATCCTCCTGAAATGTCTATGAAAATTATTGCGGATATATTTGAATATACATCAAAAAAAATGCCGAAATTTAATAGCATTTCAATATCAGGTTACCATATGCAAGAGGCGGGTGCACCGGCAGATCTTGAATTAGCTTACACATTAGCAGATGGATTAGAGTATGTTCGAACAGGTTTAAAAGCAGGGATTGATATCGACTCATTTGCTCCGAGATTATCGTTCTTCTGGGCTATCGGTATGAATTATTTTATGGAAGTGGCAAAGATGCGTGCTGCGAGAAGAATTTGGGCACAATTAATCCAACCTTTTGAACCTAAAAACAAAAAGTCATTGGCACTACGAACACATTCGCAAACATCTGGGTGGAGTTTAACCGAGCAAGATCCTTTTAATAATGTAACGAGGACTTTGATTGAGGCACATGCAGCAGCAATGGGACATACACAATCACTTCATACCAATGCACTTGATGAGGCCATTGCACTACCAACTGACTTTTCTGCAAGAATTGCTCGTAATACGCAACTATATTTACAGGAGGAAACAGGGATTACAAATGTTATTGATCCTTGGGGAGGCTCCTATTATGTTGAATCTCTAACCAATGAATTAATGAATAAAGCATGGGAGCATATTGAAGAGATTGAAAGTCTAGGAGGAATGACAAAGGCGATTGAAACAGGCTTACCAAAAATGAGAATAGAAGAAGCCTCCGCAAGAAGGCAAGCATACATCGATTCAGGGAAGGAAACGATTATTGGTGTGAATCGGTTTCGTTTAGAGGAAGAGGAGCCTCTTGATATTTTAAATATTGATAACACGGTGGTTAGGCAAAAACAAATTGAACGGTTGAAGCATTTAAAGTCATCGCGAAATGAAAATGATATTAAGATTAGTCTGCAAAAACTTACGAAGGCAGCAAAAAGTGGAGAAGGAAACTTACTTGAGCTTGCGGTCGATGCTGCCCGTGCCCGTGCTACATTAGGTGAAATTTCAGATGCGATTGAATCAGTTTCTGGAAGACATAAGGCGGTGATTCGTTCTGTGAGTGGAGTATATAGCTCGCATTTTTCAAATGAAGAGGAGATTTCCGAGGTGCAGGAAATGGCAGAGGGATTCATGGAGAATGAAGGACGAAGACCGAGAATATTAATTGCAAAAATGGGGCAGGATGGCCATGATCGCGGGGCTAAAATCATTGCAACCGCATTTGCGGATTTAGGGTTTGATGTGGATATTGGTCCATTATTCCAAACTCCGGAAGAAACAGCCAAACAAGCCGCTGAAAATGATGTCCATGTCATCGGTGTGAGTTCATTAGCGGCAGGACATAAAACCTTATTGCCACAATTAGTTGCAGAACTTAAAAAAATAGGTCGTGAAGATATAGTTGTCGTTATCGGTGGGGTGATTCCTGCTCAAGACTATCCATTTTTAAAGGAAAATGGGGCAGCAGCGATTTTTGGACCTGGTACAGTCATTCCTGTTGCAGCAGGAAAGGTGATTGAAGAAATTTATCATCGTTTAGGCTATGAGGAAGTGACGGATTAAATGACTAATTTGAATCGACCTGAATGGTCAAATGATGAACATGATACCTCATCCTATGTACCAGGGATTTCTTCAACACATGATGGATTTACGAAATCATCTAGAAAACTATTTCGAAAACGACTGAAAGAAGATCCCTCTGTGATTGATTTCGTACAAAGTATTTTACAAGGAGATAGAATGATTCTTTCAAAGGCGATCACGCTTATTGAAAGTAATGCACCCCATCATTTTGAAAAGGCTCAAGAAATACTTGGCGAATTACTGCCTTTTACAGGAAATTCAATTCGAATTGGCATTACTGGTGTACCTGGTGCAGGGAAAAGTACATTTATTGAAGAATTCGGTATGTTATTATGTGAACGAGGACATAAGGTGGCGGTACTTGCCATTGATCCAAGTTCAAGTATTAGTGGTGGCAGTATTCTAGGTGATAAAACAAGGATGGAAAGATTAGTAAAAAATGAAAATGCATATATTCGTCCGTCCCCTTCATCTGGGACATTAGGAGGAGTACATCGTAAAACTAGAGAATCAATTCTAGCATGTGAAGCTGCTGGATTTGATGTGATTATTGTAGAAACGGTTGGTGTTGGACAAAGTGAAGTGATTGTTAGAGGCATGGTTGATTTTTTCATGCTTTTGACTATTACCGGTGCAGGTGACCAGTTGCAAGGGATGAAAAAAGGAATTATGGAATTGGCTGATGCTATTGTTGTGAACAAAGCTGATGGTGATAATAAATCCTTAGCAGAAAAAACACGGAAAGAATACAATCAAATTCTTCATTTTCTTATGCCAGCTACTAAAGGATGGGAAACGAAAGCTTATACTTGCTCCGCCCTTTATGGAAATGGCATTGTAAATGTTTGGAATATAATTACTAGCTTTATGGAAAATACAAGTGAATCTGGAGCTTTTGCGGAAAGAAGGAAGCTACAAGCACAGGAGTGGATGTTTTCACAAATCACAGAAAGGCTAGAGCAGTCCTTTTACCAACATTCTGAGGTGAAGAAACTACTTCCAATTTATAAAAAATCAGTGATTGAAGGAAATATAACCGTTACAAATGCGGTGAATGATCTTTTCCACTCCTACTTTAAAAAGGAGAAATAAAAATTATTAAACATAAAAAAAGGACAGCGAGCGATCGCTATCCAATAACATCTAGGGAGTTTAGGGGTATGGATCTAGATGTATTCATATCATACCCGCTTTAAAATTTCTTAAACCTTTTCCTTTATAAAAAATATCAAATGTGTGCTGATCTATTTTTGAAATTGATTATTTGTATAATTGAGGAAAAACCTGCTATGATGAATAGGTAGATTAATTGAGGTATGAAAGGAAGCGAGAAAATGAGTATGGATTTCAATCTATTCATGAATGATGTCGTCCGTGGTGCAAGAGAAGAGGCAACGGCATCTGGTTATAAAGAATTATTAACTGCAGAAGAAGTGGATGAGGCATTAAACCAAAAAGGGACTACTTTAGTCCTTGTCAATTCTGTTTGTGGTTGTGCAGGTGGAATAGCACGCCCAGCGGCTGCTCATGCGATTCATCATGATAAAAGACCAGATCATCTTGTCACAGTGTTTGCTGGACAAGATAAAGAAGCTACAGCAAAAGCTCGTAGTTACTTTGAAGGGTATCCGCCTTCATCCCCATCATTTGCTCTGTTAAAAGATGGGAAGCTATTAACAATGGTTGAGCGTCATGAAATCGAAGGACATGATCCGATGTCTGTCGTAAATAAACTACAAGAATACTTTGATCAATATTGTGAGGAAATTTAATAGGTAATAAAAAAATCCGGTTATCGACCGGATTTTTTTATTATAAGACTTTTTTGTCTAGTTTGTTGCCTGTGTAAAAGCCCTATTGTCGCCTTTTTCACTTTCAACTTTTGAAGAACAATGTATGGCAAGGAATGATCGTTATTGAACATATTTTTATTAGTAAAATCATTACTTTAATAGAAACATGAGAAAAGAGGCAATTATAATAACCATGAGAGTCCCATTAATAAAGTAGAAGCCAGCATAACGATTAACATTAAATAGACTATAAATTTTTGAGCTTTTTTAGACATGTAAACATTCACTCCTTATTTCAAGGATTCCTTATTCATATTTTATTCACAAAAAGAAACGAAGACAAGCCATAAATAGAATTAAATAAGACGTTTTTATGAAAGATTGTATGAGTTGAAAGAGAAAGTAACGACTAAAATATCAAATAATTGCAGGAAATTTGACACTTCATGTATAAGTATATATTGATACAACAAGGGGAGGGGTCATAATGAAAAAAGTGGATCATATTGGTATTGCCGTACACTCAATTGAGGACGTTTTGCCTTTTTATACGGAAACGCTTCCATTTACATGCTTACATATTGAAGAGGTAGATTCAGAAAAGATTCGAGTGGCGTTTATTGATGCTGGGAATGTAAAGATAGAATTATTGGAGCCATTAAATGAATCTAGTACAATTACTAAATTTTTAGAAAAACGTGGTCAAGGAATTCACCACATCGCATTTGGGGTAGAGGATATTGAGTCACGGATGAAAGAGCTTAAAGAAAAAGGAATAAAGATGATTCAAGAACAACCTAAGCTCGGAGCAGGTGGTGCTCAAGTCGCTTTCCTTCATCCAAAATCGGGACATGGAGTCCTCTATGAATTATGCGAAAAGAAAAAGGAAAGATGAAATTTATACTTCAGGGAGAGAATGAAATTGACAGATATATATGAAAAAATCAATGAATTATATGATAAAAAAAGAGAAATCGAGCTCGGTGGAGGAGATGAAAAAATCGAGAAACAACATCAAAAAGGCAAATTAACAGCTAGGGAAAGAATTGATTTGTTAGTCGATCCAGGCACATTTGTCGAATTAAATCCTTTTATCGAGCATCGAAGCCATGATTTTGGTTTATCTGAGGTTAAAGGTCCTGGTGACGGGGTTGTTACAGGATATGCTAAAGTAAATGGCCGTCCAATTTATTTGTTTTCACAAGATTTTACGGTCTTTGGCGGTGCACTTGGAGAAATGCACGCGGAGAAAATTGCCAATGTGATGGATTTGGCAGCAAAAAATGGTGCTCCTTTTATCGGTCTTAATGATTCTGGTGGAGCACGTATACAAGAGGGCGTCGTTTCATTAGATGGGTATGGACATATTTTTTATCGAAATTCGATTTATTCTGGAGTCATTCCACAAATTTCAGTTATTATGGGTCCATGTGCAGGGGGGGCTGTATATTCACCTGCTATTACTGATTTCGTCTTTATGGTAGATGAGACAAGCCAAATGTTCATTACCGGTCCAAAAGTAATAGAAACGGTAACAGGTGAAAGAATTTCCTCAGAAGATTTAGGCGGATCTAAAGTGCACAACTCGATTAGTGGCAATGCTCATTTTCGCGCTCAAAATGAAGAAGAAGTGTTAAGTATGGTACGTACTTTATTGACTTATTTACCACAAAATAATCAAGAAAAAGCACCAATACAACCGACTGATGAGTCAAATGATTACCGACCTGACTTAACGGATGTGATTCCTTTCGATGCAATTAGACCGTATGATATTAGAAAGGTGATTGAACAAGTAGTTGATGATCAATCATTTTTTGAGGTTCAAAAGGAATTTGCTAAAAATATTGTTATTGGACTAGCACGTATAAAAGGAGAAGTAGTGGGGCTAGTTTGCAATCAGCCCAAGGTCATGGCAGGTGGTTTAGATATTGATTCATCAGATAAAGCCTCACGTTTTATTCGTTTCTGTGATTCTTTTAATATCCCAATCATTACATTTGAAGATGTAACCGGCTTTTTCCCTGGAATAAAGCAAGAACATGGCGGTATTATTCGACATGGTGCGAAAATATTGTATGCATATTCTGAAGCAACCGTTCCAAAAATTACCGTTATTTTAAGAAAAGCATTTGGCGGTGCTTATGTAGCTCTGAATAGTAAATCAATCGGTGCAGATCTCGTCTATGCATGGCCAAATGCAGAAATTGCCGTTATGGGTCCAGAGGGAGCTGCCAATATTATATTTGCGAAAGAAATTAATAGCAGTGATCATCCTGATGAAACAAGAAAACAAAAAATTGAAGAATATCGAGAGAAATTTGCTAATCCTTATGTAGCGGCATCCCGCGGTATGGTTGATGATGTAATTGATCCGCGAGAAACTAGAATTAAATTGATACAAGCATTGGAAATGATGAGAAACAAAAAGGAAGAAAGACCGTATAAAAAACATGGGAATATACCGTTGTAACCGAGGAACGCTTTTTATGTTTCAAGTTCAAGAATATTTCTTTCAAACTTGTCATAGTATGGATATAAAATGAGTATGTTTTTCCAACGAATATAATTTACAGATTACTTGCTTTTGCTTTATTACTTAAAAAAGGAGGCTAATCTAGAATATATTGTAGAAGTACTTATTATATGTAGGGGTGATAATATTGAAACGACTGGGTTTTCTTATATTTTTAACTCTGCTTTTAGTTTCTTTTTCAAGTACAACAGTTCTAGGTGAAAGCTCCATGATTGAAGATATTAATAAAGCGTTAAAAGACGAAGTTACATATTATGATAATCATTCTGTAAATGTGATTGACTCAATTGAAACCAATGTTCCCGTAATGGAAAATAAGAAAGAAACGGATAAAAATGTGAAAGTGCTCTTTGTCGCATTTAAGGAAGTACGTGGGGACATTTATTTCTGGAATAATTCGCAAATTTACTATTATGATATAGATAATAACCAGATTGTTAATTCTGCTGATGTTTTAGGAAATGAAGCAACAAGTGAATTTTTAAAAAAGCATGAAAATGTCGGTGAGAAAAAATTGCGCACAGGATCATTTCTTTTACTCATGTCATCCATATTTTTATTAATTCTTGCACCTGTTATTATTGCGTTTTTCCATAATGGAAGCAGATCTAATGAGCGCATTGTCATTTATAATAGTAAGAGAGTTCCGTACTAACCTATAATTAAGGAAAGCTGTGATTTGTATTGCAGACTTTCCTTTTTTTATATCCAAGAGAGAATGTTTATTTGTCCATCCACTTATTTAGAGATATACTAATATAGAGAAGAATACATACATTTTTGGAGGTCTTTCATATGGCTAATCAAGAGCGTTTACTTAATGAATTTTTAGAATTAGTGCAAATTGATTCTGAAACAAAAAATGAAGGAAATATCTCAAAGGTCTTAAAGAAAAAATTTGAAGATTTAGGTGTTGAGGTATTTGAAGATGATACGATGTCTCAAACTGGACATGGGGCGGGGAATTTGATCTGTACTTTAAAAGGTACAAAGGAGAATGTTGATCCCATTTATTTCACTTCACATATGGATACAGTCGTTCCTGGTAATGGTGTAAAGCCTTCGATTAAAGATGGTTATGTTGTAACAGATGGTACCACTATTCTTGGGGCAGATGACAAAGCAGGTCTTGCAGCTATGTTTGAAGCGTTGCGTGTATTAAAAGAAGAAAATATTGAACATGGTACCATTCAATTTATTATTACTGTTGGAGAAGAATCTGGTTTAGTTGGAGCTAAAGCATTGGATCGAAATTTAGTGAAAGCAAAATACGGATTTGCCTTAGATAGTGATGGAAAAGTTGGAAATATCGTCGTTGCTGCACCTACACAAGCAAAAGTAAATGCTACTATACTTGGGAAAACAGCACATGCTGGTGTTGCCCCTGAAAAAGGTGTATCAGCAATTACAATTGCATCTAAAGCAATTTCAAGAATGCCTCTTGGTCGAATTGATGAAGAGACAACAGCTAACATTGGACGTTTTGAGGGTGGACAAGCAACAAATATTGTTTGTGACCATGTGACTATTTTAGCAGAGGCACGTTCACTAGTACCTGAAAAAATGGAAGCACAGGTAGCGAAAATGAAGGAAGCATTCGAACAAGCAGCAGTTGAAATGGGTGGTAAAGCTGAAGTGGATGTTCAAGTCATGTATCCAGGCTTTAAATTTGCTGATGGCGATTTAGTCGTTGAAATTGCGAAAAAGGCAGCAGCTAAAATTGGACGTGAAAGTAAGTTGGAGCAAAGTGGTGGAGGTAGTGACGCAAATGTCATTGCAGGATTTGGGATTCCAACAGTAAATTTAGCTGTAGGTTATGAAGAAATTCATACAACCAATGAACGCATGCCAGTTGAGGAACTTGTTAAGCTTTCTGAAATGGTTGTTGCCATTGTTGAAGAAGTGGCAGGCGCATAAAGATAAAAATGAATCAGGCCGCTACAGGCGGTCTGATTTAGAAATTATATTTGGGGGATTATGATTGTGGATCTAAATGAACAAGCAATTGTATTTCAAGTTGGAAATGAAGAATATGGAATCTCCGTTGATCATGTTATTTCCATTGAAAAATTTGAAAATGCAACAAGAATTCCTAATTTACCTGACTTTGTAAAAGGAATTGTGAAATCAAGAGGGGAACTTATTCCTGTTATCGATTTTGAACAAGTTCTCTACCAAACTACTTTACTGAATAATGATCAATCCAAGCTTATTGTTTTAAATACGGAGGAACTACACATAGGGTTACTCGTAAAAGAGGCAAAGGAAATCTTAAACATTCCACAAGAATCTTTAAAACAAATTGGTCTAATGGCCTATCAAAGAACTAAATATTTCCGGAGTGTTGCTAATCTTGAATCACGATTAATTACGATGATTGATCCTAATTTATTAGTGCAATCATTAGAAGGAATAAAAGATATTATTGAATATATGAAACAGCAAGAGATATAATGCATGTGAAAACATGCATTTTTACATGGAACAGGAAGTGAGCAGATGAAGCAATACTATCCAAAAAATGGACGGGTCATATTACATGTTGATATGAATAGCTTTTTTGCATCTGTTGAAATGGCCTATGATGCCTCTCTAAAAGGGAAGCCAATTGCGGTTGCAGGTAATCCTGAGGAGCGGAAGGGCATTATAGTTACTTGTAGCTATGAAGCAAGAAAATTTGGTGTCAAAACAACGATGGCAGTTTGGGAAGCAAAGAAATTATGTCCTAAATTGATTATACTAAGACCGAATTTTGAGCGGTATCGTGAAGCATCAGGTGCGATGTTTGATATTTTAAGACAATATTCTGAGTTAGTTGAACCCGTTTCGATTGATGAGGGATATATTGATATTACAGAGAGCTATGAGCTTGGCACTCCGCTGGAAATTGCTACTAAAATTCAGAAACAATTATTAAATGAGTTGGATTTACCTTGCAGCATTGGAATAGCTCCAAATAAATTTCTTGCTAAAATGGCATCGGATATGAAGAAACCAATGGGCATTACCATTATGAGAAAAAGAGATATACCTGAAAAGATTTGGACTTTGCCACTAATTGAAATGCATGGAATTGGAAAAAAAACTGCAGAGAAATTAATGAATATAGGATTGCAAACGATTAAGGATTTAGCCTATTCAGATGAAAAGCAGCTTGAGAAAATACTTGGTATTCGAGGCATGAAATTAAAAGAACGTGCAAATGGAGTAGATTTGCGTACAGTTGATCCTAATGCAGCAAATGACTTTAAAAGTGTAGGCAGCTCGACCACATTACCGAAGGATTGTTCCAATCAACAAGAGCTTCTAAAAGTGCTTGAAAGGTTAGCATTAGAAACTGCACAACGTTTAAAGAAGAAAAACTACCTAACGAAAAATGTATCCATTACAATAAGATACAAAAACCGCAGCACTATAACAAGAAGTCGAAAGCTCAATAATCCTATCATTCAGTACAGTGATATTTATAATGCTGCGAAGGTACTTTTTATGAAGCATTGGAATGGAAATCCTGTTCGTTTACTAGGGGTTACAGGGCAAGATCTTGTCGATCAGCAACATGCTGTTGAACAACTTAATTTGTTTTCCTATGAAAAGGCTGCAGTTAAAGAACCTTTATATAAAGCAATTGATCAATTACGCGAAAAATATGGTGAAAATGCAGTGTTAAAAGGTTTAAAAAACAATGACAGAAAGAAATAGCAAGCCTTTTATTTTTTTCTTCTATTAAGAGTACTCTTTATAGAGGACCAAAAGCTTGCTTTTTTCTGTTTTTTTGATTTAGGAGTCAGTTCATTAGTGATATAAATATTTTCAATATTAATAGCATAATCAAGTGCAAGAACTAATCCAATCGATGTATTAGAATCATTATTCGTAATGATGGAATAAGGATTCCCACGTTTTTTTGCAATTTGTATATATTTAGAGAGAGAAGGATAATTTATGTCTCCATTTAATAAAAGCTTCGAATTTGGATACTTTAACATCATTTCCTCAATCTCGAAATAAATCTTGTTTTCCATTACTTGGCTTTTTTTTAGGGCAATAATGATTCGCTCACGAAATGTACCAAGAAATTTCCTCTTTTCATCAGGTTTTATTTGTTTATCCCCGTACATCCCTTTTTGTAAATAATCATCAATATTTGGCTGTCTAGACAAGGCACAATCCTCCTATATAATAGAATCCTAATTATAACATAGGCAATTGAAGATAAATTGTTACAAATGATTGTAGTTATTGGTGTTTTCTTTAAAGCCCAACTGCCAGCTTTTACACCCAATAAAGGGTTCAGGATTCTTATGGAGTTTGCAACTTTTTTCTTAGGGAAATGAAAGGTGTAGTGGACTTCAGCCGTGAGGAAAGAGGCTAAAAAAAGAATCCATCTTGATTTTTGTTCAAAATGGATTCTTTTTCTTTTGCTTACTTTTTAAAAGCATTGTTCGGATTTGTTTAGGAGAATTATTATTTACAATCTTCTACATCGAGATCAGTTACATTCCACCAGAAAAATCCATCTTTTTCGACAAGTTTATCTGCATCGTCTGGTCCCATAGAACCGGAAGAATAGTTGGGGAAAGTGCTAGATGTTGTATTTTCCCAAACCTCTGAAATCTTATCTACAAATCTCCATGATAAGGCTACTTCATCCCAATGAGTAAAGTTTGTTGCATCTCCCTGTAAGCAATCATAGAGGAGTTTTTCATAAGCCTCAGGAGTATTAATTCCATTTGATCCTTCATTTGAAAAATTCAATTTGACAGGATTGGTTTGCATATTCTGACCTGATTTTTTTGCGTTTAGGTGTAGAGTAATTCCTTCATCAGGTTGAATATGAATAACAAGCAAGTTTGGATTTAACTGATCATGATTATTTTTGTAAAGATTCATTGGTATGTCTTTAAATTGGACAACAATTTTGGTTGATTTTGCTGTCATTCGTTTTCCTGTACGGATATAGAACGGGACACCTGCCCATCTGAAGTTATCAATCATCAACTTACCAGCTACAAATGTTTCTGTATTTGATTGAGGATCTACGTTTAATTCGTTTCGATATCCTTCAACCTTTTCACCATCAATGGAACCAGGTCCATATTGTCCTCGTACAAAATAGTTATTTACTTCCTCTCCTTCAATTGGACGCAATGCACGGAAGACTTTAACTTTTTCACTACGTATTTCATCCGTAGATAAGCGAATAGGGGGCTCCATTGCTAATAACGCTACCATCTGTAGCATATGGTTTTGTACCATATCCCTTAAGGCACCACTTTTTTCATAATATCTTGCTCGTTCTTCAACACCGAGTTTTTCGCTAGAAGTGATCTGGATATTTGAAATATAACGATGATTCCATAATGGTTCAAAGAAAGCATTAGCAAATCGAATGACTTCAATATTCTGTACCATTGCTTTGCCAAGGTAATGATCGATACGATAAATTTCTTCTTCAGCAAATGATTGTCTGATCTGCGCATTTAGTTTTTCTGCAGATTCTAAATCATGTCCAAACGGTTTTTCAATTACTAAGCGTTTGAACCCTTCTGTTTCCGTTAGACCGTCTGATTTTAAATGATCTGCAATCGTTCCAAAGAACTCAGGGGCCATTGCTAAATAGAAAATTCTATTTCCTTGTAGTTCATATTTGGAATCAAGTTCTCCAGCTAAATTACGTAATTTTATGTAAGACTCAGAATCAGTTACATCATGTGGTTGATAATAGAAATGAGAAGCAAAATCATCAATTTGTTCATTGGAACCTAGTGCTGTTAATACGGAATCCTTAACATTTGCACGAAATTCCTCATGTGTCCACGGGCTTCTAGCCGTTCCGATAATCGCGAATTTATCAGCCAGTTTGCCTTTTCTATATAAATGAAAGAGGGAAGGATATAGTTTTCTCTTTGCTAAATCACCTGTTGCACCGAAAATCATAATTAATGATGTATGTGTTTCGTTTGTTGTCATCGTGGTTTATTCTCTCCTTTTTTGCATTCTAGTTTATAGGATACCAATAACTTGTTGTTAATAGTTAAGAATCATAAAATTTTTATTGTGTTACTTTTTTCTCGTGCATCCAAGTATTAAATTTACTCCATTCTTATATGAATTAGCAACTGATATGCAATTAACGCACTAAAGACTATTTTATGAAAGATATGATAATATAAATAAATAGTTGTTTTTTGGGAGGGACTCTCTTGGATATTTTATTTTTAGGAACTGGTGCAGGAATACCAGCCAAGTTACGAAATGTTACATCTATTGCATTAAAATTGCTAGAAGAAAGAAAATCAATATGGTTATTTGATTGTGGAGAGGCGACGCAACATCAAATTTTACATACATCATTAAAACCGAGAAAATTGGAAAAGATTTTTATTACCCATTTACATGGTGATCATATTTTTGGCCTTCCAGGTTTATTAGGAAGTCGATCTTTCCAAGGAGGGGACACAACCTTAACCATTTATGGTCCAAAAGGAATCAAAGATTTTATTGAAGTGTCCTTAAGGGTGAGTGAAACCCATTTACAATACCCATTAATAATTGAGGAAATTAGTGATGGCATTATATTTGAAGATGATCAGTTTGTCGTTGAGGCGGCTACATTGGACCATGCTGTTCATAGCTATGGCTATCGAATCACTGAAAAGGATCGGATAGGAACCTTAGATGCCGTTAAGCTAAAGGAAGACGGGATTCCTCCAGGACCTATCTATGCCAAATTAAAAAATGGGGAAAGCGTATATCTAGAGGATGGACGATTGATCCATGGAAAAGACTATGTTGGCCCGAATCAAAAAGGTAAGATAGTCACAATTCTAGGAGACACAAGACCATGTGAAAATGCGATTCGTCTTGCGCAACAGGCTGACCTCTTGATTCATGAGGCGACATTTGCAGGGGATAGTGAAGAAATGGCTCATAACTATTTCCACTCAACAACTATTCAGGCTGCTAAAGTCGCGTATGAGGCCAATGTGAAAAATTTATGCTTAACACATATTAGCTCAAGATATGGAAAAGGAGATTGGCAACAATTAATTGAGGAAGCAAAAACGATTTTCCCTCAAACATTGATAGCACATGATTTTATGGAAGTATCTATCTAAATGAGCAAAATATCATATCGTCTATGAGGCTAGAATAGACAATATGTGCGACAACCAAAGGTTTTGAAACAGATAATGGAGCGAAATGCAGAAAAATGTGTGTCAACTAGAGGTTTTGAAACAGATAACAGAGCGAAATGCAGAAAAATGTGCGTCAACCAGAGGTTTTGAAACAGATAACAGAGCGAAATGCAGAAAAATGTGCGTCAACTAGAGGTTTTGAAACAGATAATGGAGTAAAATGGATTAAGTCCGTATAATTGTGTAAAAAGAAAATGCAAAAAAAATGAGTCATTTTATTCACTCTTGGCAACACTGTTTTCAACCACGATAAACAATGAAAAGAGGAATAAAAATGACTCAAGTACAGTTTAACCTAAATTTGGATGTTTTAAAAGAAGCCATTGTAAATTCCAACCTTGATATGGTTATAAAATCAGCGGTTGTCTTAGTACTAAACGAATTTATGGAAAAAGAAAGGGATGACTATTTAAAGGCTGCACCTTATGAACGAGCTGTTGAACGCCGTGACTATCGCAACGGTTATTATGAACGTGATCTTATGATGAGCATCGGTACCTTAACACTTAAGGTACCACGGACACGCAACGGGGAATTCTCAACTACCGTTTTTGAAAAATATGCCCGTTGTGACCAGGCATTGGTCCTCTCTATGCTGGAAATGGTCATCAATGGTGTTTCAACTAGGAATGTTACCAATATTGTCGAACAGCTTTGCGGCAAGAACATTTCCAAGTCGTTTGTATCATCACTTACACAAAAGCTTGATCCCATTGTGAACGAGTGGGCTAAGAGACCCTTAAATACAACATACTACCCTTTCGTATTCGTTGACGCTATGTATATAAAGGTGCGCGAGCACCAAAGCGTTGTTTCCAAGGCTGTTTATATTGCCACTGCCATTACTGAGAAGAATACACGTGAAATAATTGGCTTGAGTGTTGACCATGCGGAAAGTTATGAGAGTTGGGGGCAGTTCTTCCAACAGCTAAAATCACGGGGCCTTCAATCTCCCAAACTAATCATCTCTGATGCCCATCAAGGTCTCCAAAAAGCGATACAGCGTGAATTTATTGGGACAGCTTGGCAAAGATGTAATGTCCATTTTAAGCGAAATATCTTTGATAAACTTCCCAAAAAGAGCTCGGCTGAAATCAAGACAATGATCAAACGCGTATTTGAAGCAGTAACCATTGATGATATCCGTCTGTTTAAAGATGAGCTAATGAGTAGGTTCGGGACAGAGCCAAAGTTTGAAAAAGCACTCTCTATATTAGATGAGGGGTTCGAAGATACCATCCAGTATATGATCTTTCCCGAAAGTATCCGATGCCACATCCGTAGTACCAATTCCCTTGAACGGTTGAACCAAGAAGTCCGTAGAAGAGAAAGGGTCATACGTATTTTTCCAAACACCCAATCGGCTTTTCGCTTGATTGGAGCTGTTCTAATGCAATATCAGGATACGGTTTACGCTAAGAGAAAAGCACTTATGGGTGGAAGATAGAACAGATTATTTTCAGCTAAACTTCCATCATGGATGATCACATATCCGGTAAGGGATGTCAAATTGAAAACCATTTGACATCCCTTACCGGATATGAAGTTCAAAATCCATGGAAGTTTCGCAAAAAAAATAAAAGGGTTAAGGTTGAAAGTACTTGCCAGTGATTTTACACAAAAACCAGGACTTGACTGTAAAATGCAGAAAAATGTGCGTCAACCAAAGGTATTGAAACAGATAACAGAGCGAAATGCAGAAAAATGTACGTCAATCGAGGTTTTGAAACAGATAATGGAGCCGAATGCAGAAAAATGTGCGTCAACCAAAGGTATTGAAACAGATAACAGAGCGAAATGCAGAAAAATGTGCGTCAACTCGAGGTTTTGAAACAGATAATGGAGCCGAATGCAGAAAAATGTGCGTCAACTCGAGGTTTTGAAACAGATAATGGAGCCAAATGCAGAAAAATGTGTATCAGCGAAATTCACAGAAACAGCTATCAAAAAAAGTACCTCAGTCAAAAGTTCTGAGGTACTTTGGCATTTAAAAAAATACTTTTCTTATAATTTGTTGCTTTTCAATATTACTTTACAAAAAATATGCTAAACAACAACAAACTTTTCTTATTTCCATCCACGTTCATACTGTACGGGGCTGTCTATCGCAATACCAAGCTCTTTTGCGGCTTTTCTTGGCCAATAAGGATCTCTTAATAATTCACGTCCTAATAAGATTAAATCAGCACGGTCATTTTGGAGAATTTCCTCTGCTTGTTGCGGAGATGTAATTAGCCCTACTGCACCAGTATCGATGTTTACGCCTTGTTTAATTTCCTGTGCAAATGGTACTTGATAGCTTGGATAAACAGAGATTCTTGCTGGAACAACGGCACCTGAGCTTACATCAATAAGATCGACTCCTTGTTCCTTCATCCATATACCGAATTGAACATAATCCTCTGGAGTTAATCCTTCAGCATGATAGTCATTAGCAGATACTCGAACCATAAGCGGTCCTTCCCATACTGATTTCACAGCTTCAATGATGTCTCGTAAAAAACGATAGCGATTTTCAGCTGAACCTCCATATTCATCTGTTCGCTTGTTCGAAAGTGGAGATAAAAATTCATTGATTAAGTAACCATGTGCCCCATGTAATTCAATTACTTCGAAACCAGCTTTTTTTGCACGTAAAACGCCTTGTTTAAATGCCTCAATCGTTTCCTCTATATCTGATTTAGACATTTCCTTCGGTGTTTTACTTTTATTATCAAAAGCAATAGCGGAAGGGGCAATAATTTCTCCTTCTAGTTCGGCTTTTCTACCTGCATGCGCAATTTGAATTCCAGCGACAGAACCATGTGACTTAATAAGTTTGACTAATTCTGATAATCCTTCAATATGGTCATCATTCCAAATTCCTAAATCTTGAGGGCTAATTCTGCCTTGTGGTGTGACAGCGGTAGCTTCAAGAATAATCATTCCTACCTGCCCTACGGCCCGACTTGTATAGTGAGTTCGATGCCAATCGGTTACTTTCCCATCTTCAGCTTCACATGAGTACATGCACATTGGTGACATGACGATTCTATTTTTGATGGTAATATTCTTAAGTGTATATGGTTCAAATAATTTTACAGTCATTTCTTTCCCTCCTCAAAGATTAATAAAAATTATAGCAATAGCTAGTGGTTGAGGAAAGAAACTTGCTTGGGAAGGCAGCATATGGGAGGGACCTTTGTCTGTTTTTATATAGTTTGTTGCTTTTGTAAATGCCTAAGAGCCGGCTTTTATACCTAATAAAGATTTAGCGATTCTTATGGAAATTGCCGCTCTTTTCTCAGTAAAAGGATAGATGTAGCAGTTTTCAACCGATAGTATTCGTTAAAAGAGAAAAGAGCCTAATTAAATGCAATAGAATGAAGTATATCATTACTTTATTTTTACTGTTCTGGAAAGTCTTCTAGATTGTAAAGTAGCTTCTTTAATACAATGTATAAATGCTTCCTTTACTTGATTATTCTCGAGAACCCGTATTCCTGCCTCCGTTGTTCCACCAGGGCTTGTCACTGCCTTTCTTAGATCTGCAGGAGATTTATCTGAAACACTGAGCATTTCTGTTGCTCCGAGAAGTGTTTGAATAATCAATTGCTTTGCAACTGTTTCTTCAAGACCAATTTCTTCTGCGGATTGCTGCATAGCCTCGACAATATAGTAAATATAAGCAGGTCCACTCCCAGATAAGCCGGTAATTGCATCAAGCTTTTCTTCCTCAACAATAGTAGTATTTCCTATTGCGGATAAAAGCTTTGTTGTATCATTTAATTGTTTTTTTGTAACGTCTGGACTTAGAGCAATAGCTGTTGCTGATTTTCCAATAGCGGCAGAAGTATTTGGCATTGCACGTATAATTGGGCAATTTAAAAGTGACTGGATATATGAAATTGAAATTCCAGCTAAAACAGATAAAATTAATGTAATAGGCTGAATATAGGGGCGAATCAATTGAAGTGCTTCATCGGCATCTTTTGGTTTCACTGCTAATACAATAATGTCTACATCATTAAGGAGTTCATCCAGTTTATAGGTTATTTGCACCCCGTATTTATCATGCAATGTGGATAATTTAATATCATCGGAACGATTGGTTACAAAAATATCTTTTTGGTCAATCAATTTCTTCTTTATGATTCCACTAATCATCGCTTCAGCCATGGATCCTGCACCAATAAATGAAATCTTCATCGTATTTCCTCCTTCTCATATGATTGATAAAGTTTCTTCCTCTTTAGTAAAATTCCCATTTTTAATGTTTTAAGTTAATGAAATAAAGTTGTTTTTGTAGGTTGTTTAGCGGCAGAATCTCCAGCCTATACTTTTGCAGTAAAGAAAAAGATAAATAAAAAACCCTTCATCCAAAAAAGGACGAAGGGTTGATTCGCGGTACCACCTTTATTAAATGCAGAGTTGTACTTCTACATTTATCTTGAACCGGTAACGTCGGGAAACGTATTGGTTTACCAATAAGCTCACAAGGTAGGTTCAATGAAAAAGTGGATGGTGAAGCCTTTCAGCCAGTGGACCTCACTCTCTTTCATCATTTTTCATCTAGTAGTCTTGTTCATTGCCGATGAATAATTAAATTATATCGATTATGCCGAAGATCGTGCTTGTTTGTCAAGCGATTTATTTAAATTTTCTGTTTTATTTATATCGATATAATGACATCCTTTATAAAACTAGGTACAATATATATAAATAACTTTTTAGAAATTATAGAAATATAGGATTAAGGGGGATGGAGAAAAATGGCTTCTTGGATTGGAAATATTGCAAAAATCATTTTACCGACACCTTTTGCTGTAGGAGATGTGAATGTTTATTTAGTGAAAGGGGAGGCTTTATCCCTTATTGATGCTGGGGTAAAAACAAAGGAAGCATGGGATTCATTTACTAAACAATTAGCCCAATTGGGTTATGCACCCAATGATATAGACCAAGTAATTTTAACCCATCATCACCCTGACCATGTCGGTTTGTTAGAATGGTTGCCAGATCATGTGAAAGTTTTGGGACACCCCTATTGTGAGCCTTTTCTAAAAATGGACACAGACTTTTTTATTGCTCATGATCAATTTTATTATGGGCTTTTCCAGGAGTTTGGTATCGAAGGTGAATTTAGCCCTCTTTTGAAAAAGTGGAAATCACCATTAAAATTCTCTTCTAAGCGACCATTAACAAATGCTATAAATGAAGGTGATAAAATAGAGGGATTGAATGATTGGGTAATCGTAGAAACTCTTGGACACGCTCAGAGCCATTTGTCCTTTTACCGCCCAAAGGATGGAATATTCATTGGTGGAGATCATGTGCTTGCGACAATTTCATCTAATCCATTATTAGAACCTCCATTACTCAAAAAGAATGAGCGTCCAAAACCACAGCTACAATATAATGCTTCCTTAAAAAAGCTATTTAATTATGAAATTAACAAGGTTTTTACTGGTCATGGTGCAGAAATTAATCATGTACACTCCCTAGTGGAAAGAAGACTACAAAGACAATATGATCGTGCGATGCAAGTAAGGGAAATGCTTCATAATCAAGCATTAACTACATTTGAAATCTGTAAGCAGCTATTTCCAGCCGTTTATCAGAAGGAACTAGGATTAACATTATCGGAAACAACCGCACAATTAGATTTTTTATTATCCATCGAGGTAGTTGAAAAACATGTGAATGACAATGGTGTGGCTTATTTTACAGCAGTATAGGAGTGGGAAGGATGGCAAATCAACGGCTACGAAATAAAACAATAGTAATTACAGGTGCTTCAGGGGGATTAGGTGAACAAATTGCCTTTTCATCTGCTAAAAACGGCGCTAATGTGATTTTGCTTGCTAGAAATATAAAAAGGCTAGAAGGAATAAAACAAGAAATTGAAGAAAATTACAAGGTCCAATGTGACGTGCATTATTTAGATGTTTCAAATCATGAACAAGTCTCAAAAGTATTTCAAAGAATCACCGAGGAAAATGGGGACATTGATGTACTAGTTAATAATGCAGGATATGGAATTTTTGAAGAAGCACATACAGTTTCCATTGAGCATATTAAAGGGATGTTTGATGTAAATGTACTTGGATTGATGGCATGTACCAAAGAGGTGATGCCTCAAATGAGGAAAAAAAGGTATGGACATATCATCAATATCGCATCTCAGGCAGGAAAAATGGCTACGCCTAAGTCAAGTATATACGCTGCAACTAAGCATGCAGTACTTGGATATTCAAATAGTATACGCATGGAATTATCCCTTTTTGATGTGTTTGTAACAACAGTGAATCCTGGTCCAATCGCAACCAATTTTTTTTCCATTGCAGATCAGTCAGGTACGTATGTTAAAAATGTAGAACGATTTATGTTAAATCCGGAAAAATTAGCGAATCAGATTGTGGATAGTATGCTAACAAATAAGAGAGAAATTAATGCTCCAAAATGGATGAATGCAGGGAGCATCATCTATACACTTTTTCCACGTTTAGTGGAAAGAGTAGGAAGAAAGGCCTTTTTTAAAAAATAGAAAATCTATATTCATATGGTTAAAGTTGGAGGTTAGAAAGATGATGGCCAATATAGAAACACAAATATTAAAATGGTTTGATCATTTTCACACACACCCGGAAGTGAGTTGGAATGAGGTTAATACAACAAATAAGATTGCCGAAATTTTAGATGAAGTGGGTGTATCGTATCGACGTTTTTCAGATGTGACAGGCTTAATTGCTGAAATAGGTGAAGGGGAAGAAGTAATTGCTGTCAGAGCCGATATGGATGCACTATGGCAAGAGGTGAATGGGGTCATGCAAGCCAACCACTCATGTGGACATGACGCAAATATTTCAATGGTTCTTGGTGCACTTCATTATTTGAAAGATCAACCCTTAAATAAAAGAGTTCGTTTTATTTTTCAGCCAGCTGAAGAAAAAGGGAATGGAGCACTAGCAATGATTGAGCGTGGGGCTATGGATCAGGTGAACTATTTATTTGGTATTCATTTACGACCGATTGAAGAGCTTCCATTTGGATTAGTAGCACCATCCATTCATCATGGGGCAGGGGTATTTTTAGAAGGGAAAATTATTGGTGAAGATGCACATGGAGCTCGGCCACATCAAGGAAAAAATGCTTTGGATGTCGTTGTTGGGTTGCATCAATTCTTGAAGTCTATATACATTTCACCTTTTGAATCGTATTCAACGAAATTAACAAAAATAATAGCAGGTGGGGAAAGCTTAAATATAATTCCTGGTGTTGCAGAGTTTGCTATTGATGTACGAGCACAAAAAAATTCTATACTAAATGAACTTCAGGAACGAATTGTGCATGGATTAAGTGGGTTAAAAGCTTTATATGGGGTTGACATTGAAACTCGTTGGGTGGATTATACGCCTGGGGCTGAAGTTTCAAAGGAAGCGGCATCGATCGCTGAAAAAGCTATTCGTCATGTAGTTGGTGATGTAGCGACCGCATCAGCGGTTGTGACATCGGGAAGCGATGATTTTCATTTTTATACGATTAAACATCCAAATGTGAAAGCGACAATGATTGGGATTGGTGCTGACTTGACACCAGGCTTGCATCATCCGAACATGACATTCAATCATAAGGCACTAGATATAGGTGCACGTGTTTTAGCTGAAACAATAATAAGAGCATAATTACCTATTAATAGCAAAACAAATTGACTCACAATGGAGGAAAATATATTATTATCCTAATAGCGTCTATTTAGCGACTATTTAAAATTATCCAAAACAAAGGGGATAGGGAGGATAATAATGATCAATGAAAAAGAAATGCCTTTTTGGAAGGCGGTTATTCCACTTATTGTGATGATCGTTGTAATGGGGATAACCATTATTAAATTAGAGCAAGGACCGCATGTTCCATTAATTGTAGGAACCACCGTTGCTGCTATTGTCGCATTAAGTTCCGGTTTTAAATGGAAGGATATCGAAGAATCGATGTATAAAGGAATTCGCCTTGCATTACCCGCTGTGGTAATTATTATGCTCGTAGGTATTACAATTGGTGCTTGGATTGGTGGGGGGATCGTAGCAACAATGATATACTATGGGCTGAAAATTATTACCCCATCACTTTTTTTAGTTTCGATTACGATTATTTGTGCAGTAGTCGCTTTAGCGATAGGAAGTTCCTGGTCAACAATGGGAACCATCGGGGTAGCTGGCATGGGAATTGGTCTTAGTATGGGGATACCTGCTCCAATGATTGCAGGTGCGATTATTTCAGGTTCATATTTTGGTGATAAAATGTCACCGCTTTCAGATACAACGAATTTAGCCTCAGGGCTTACAAATACTGATTTGTTTGTACATATTAGACATATGTTGTTTACAACCATTCCAGGGCTAGTGATTGCCTTAATTGTGTATGCAATTTTAGGAAAGAATTTCGGAAAAAGCGGTGTGGATACAGCAGATATTCAGCAAACAATCTATGTTCTTCAAGATAGTTTTGTTATTTCTCCTTACTTATTAATTATTCCAGTTCTAGTTATCGTTTTAGTAGCTAAAAAAGTCCCTGCCATACCCGCATTACTTATTGGAATTATTCTTGGCTTTTTATCTCAAGTATATATTCAAGGAGGAAATTTTTCGGGAGCAATTGAAGCTTTGCAAAGTGGATTTACAATAAAAACGGGGAATACCATGGTGGATGAATTATTTAACCGCGGCGGATTAGATTCCATGATGTATACGGTTTCAATGACAATTGTTGCAATGACTTTCGGCGGTATTTTGGAGCATACTGGTATGTTGAAAGCAATTGTGAATCAAATCCTAAAGGTTGCTAAGTCATCTAAATCATTAGTTGCTTCGACAGTTGTTTCATGTTTTGCAACAAATGCAACATGTTCTGAGCAATACATTTCAATTGTCATTCCTTCTCGAATGTATGCAAATGCATATAAGGAAAAGGGGCTCCATTCGAAGAACCTTTCACGTGCATTAGAAGATGGAGGGACACTAACCTCTGTTTTTGTTCCTTGGAATACATGTGGAGTATTTATTTTAGGAACACTTGGAGTACCTACTCTACAATATGCACCATATGCGGTTTTAAATTTTGTAATACCAATCATTTCAATTGTATATGCATTGACGGGATTCACTATCACGAAATTATCTAAGACAGAAATGCGAGAGTTGAAAGAGGAAGAACATTCTTCAATAAATGTATAAGGCTTATGCACAAAACTGTTGATATCTATTTAGAATTGTTTATTACAAATTTTTTACTCTCCTAATAATTTGTAGAATAAGAATAAGAGTTAAATCATATAGAGCTGTCTAAATAGGCAGCTCAGTTATGCTTACAAATAATAGATGGGTAGCGTAAGTTCGTATATTGCTCGTGGGCGACCTTGCTGATAGGTCATTTCTTCTCCTACTATTTTTGCTGAACCATGATCAACTAGTTTTTTTATTATTCTTTCGGTGGAGCGGCGTGTGATTTGTAAATACTCCGAAAGATCTGCTGCTGTAAATTGAAGATGTTGACGAGAGCGACTAAATTGAATGATCTTTGACAGATTTACAGGACTGAGTTTCATGTCCTTTGCTATTTGTAGAAGTGCAGGATGATCGTTTTTTAGACGATAGACTTTATTCCCTTTTGGAAAAGGACCAAGCAACTCCTTCGACTCTGTTAAAATAAATCCAGTGCTCGAATTCGCATGATTTTCTGCAAAGCTTCTTGCAATGATGGCATTTTGCTCTGCTTCCATTATGGTTTTACCATATCCGAAGCCAATAGAGATGGGATCCATAAAATTCGCTATAAAGTCTGAAAAAGCATTATCTGCCATAAATGATTCAATATCTCCACGTGTGCTGTAAAGTAAAAAATTTGTTTGAGTTATTTCCTGTAATGTGCTATGAATTGCCTGTGCTAAGTTATGAAGTGCATTTATCTGTGAATTTGCCGGAACAAGTAGAGAAACCGATACGACTGCGATTGCAGTAGAGCGACTATTGGTATATTCAGCAAGTGTTTTTGCTCTTTCTAATCCTTTAACTAATGAATGTGTAGGATCAATCATTTTTTCTGTTGGAACACCGAGCTTCTGCAGTTGGTCGTAAACGGCATGAATACTTGTTAAGGCAATATCAATTAAGCCTAATTCGTAGCGCGAGTGATGATATTGTATAATTTGTGTAATATCAAACTCATTTGGAAGCATATCCTCATAATCAATTACATGTTGTGGGGAACGAAAGATACCGATATCTCTTAAAACATTCGCGACAAATGATGATCTCATTAAATCAATAGATATTCGATCAACGTGGATGTTCTGGTGATATATAATAGAAAGTAAAGATGTAGCTATAACTGATTCATCTTGTTCTAAATAAATACAAGGAATGGGCAGTTGCTCATGACTTTCCTTAGAAAAATAGTAGGGTAATGCTCCTGAGAAAAAGACAATATCACATGGTTTCAATTGTTGTATAAGCTTAGTGGCTTGGGATGGTTCTGTATAAATATATGGTTCAATCTCAACATTCTCTATTTGAGGTATAATTTTTACTAAATGGTCGATAAAATCTTTTGAACCAATAACAGCGATTTTGGTTGGCATGTTAACATCTCCTACATTCCGTAATTTAGCGACTACTTAGCGACATTATATCAATTGAATAAATATATTGTAAATATTCTTTATTATAGAGTCATTTTGAATGAAAATGAGGAGGGGTTATAGAATGGAAATAACAGGAATGAAACTATTTGCAATACACTTACCACTAAAAGTGCCGTTTGTGGTGAGTTATCATACATACGATTATATGCCGTCTATTATTATAAAACTAGAAACTGACGAGGGAATCTTCGGTTATGGAGAAGCTGTCGCAGATGAGCATGTAACCGGTGAATCATGGGAAGGAACCTATCAAACGTTAAAACATACACTTGCCCCAGTAATTATCGGATGTAATCCAATGAATCTTGAAAAATTGCATGAAATTATGGATAAGACTATTTACTTTGCACCATCCGCAAAAGCAGCGATTGATATTGCGTGCCATGATATTATAGGGAAAAAATTAGAACAACCCGTGTATCAATTACTTGGTGGTCGTTATCATGATGAATTTTCGATTACTCATGTATTAAGTATTGGTGAGCCTAATGAAATGGCAAAGGAAGCAGCAGCAATGGTTAAACAAGGGTATAACTCATTTAAAATGAAAGTTGGTACTGAGGTTAAGCAGGATGTCATGAGAATTCGTGCTGTTAGGGATCGAGTTGGGGAGGATATATCTATTCGCGTGGATGTAAACCAGGGCTGGAAAAATAGTGCTAATACATTAGTAGCCTTACGTTCCTTAGGCGATTTAAACCTTGATTGGATCGAACAACCCGTACTTGCTGATGATATTGATGGTATGGTAGATATAAAATTAAAAACTGATATCCCACTTATGATAGATGAAGGATTGAAAGGAACACGTGAAATGCGTGAAATCATTCAAAAACGAGCAGCAGACAAAGTGAACATTAAACTAATGAAATGTGGTGGGATCTATCCAGCGATGAAACTGGCACATCAAGCAGAAATCGCAGGAATAGAATGTCAAATTGGTTCAATGGTTGAATCGTCCATTGGTTCTGCTGCTGGATTTCATGTTGCTTTTTCTAAAAAAAATATTACTAGTGTTGAATTAACCGGTCCTTTGAAATTTTCAAAGGATGTTGGTAACCTTCAGTATGATGTTCCAATGATTCGATTGACCGAAAAATCAGGGCTAGGGATTGATGTGAGTGAAAAGATTGTGAATGAGTTAAGTGTATTTCAGGACAGAGTTCAGTAAGGAGTGGGATTTATGGAAGTGATTTTCGAAGGAAGTTTATGTAATGGACAGGAAACGTTTTATGTTATTCCGTTATCTATCATACATATAGAAAAGATATTAGACTTACAAGAAATTGTGATTGATGCTTTAGAGGATAAAGGTATGTTACAGCCATTATCTAGAGAAGAATTTGCGTATATCTTGAATGGAAATGGTCTGATGATTGGTGCGTTTTTGGATGAGAAATTGATTGCCTTTCGTGCCCTCTTAGTACCAGTCATTGATGAGGAACATCTTGGATTAGATATTGGACTTGCTGAAGAGGACTTAAAAAAAGTAATCTATCAAGAAATTTCAAATGTTCATCCTACCTATCGTGGGAATCGGTTGCAGCAAACTTTAGCTACACTTATTATGAAAGAATTAGCACGGAAGAAATTAGCTTATTCATATCTTTGTTGTACTGTTGCACCATATAATATTCCTAGTTTAAAAGATAAATTTGTCCAAGGTATGCATATTGCTGCTCTAAAGGAAAAATACGGTGGTCGTTTACGTTATATTTTCACAAAAAAAATAGACGAACCCTGTGAAAAGTCTTTAGATGAAAAAGTAAAATTGAACATAAAAGATATAAAAGGCCAGCAAGAGCTTTTAGCATTCAATTGGAAAGGAACTGGAATGGAAGTTCAAAACGGTGAGTACTGGATTGAGTATAGTAGAATAGGTAAATGAACAGATCATCACTTGTTCACCTTATTTTTAAACGCTTATAATGATGAGTAAGATTGTTTAATAGATGATTTAATCCATACATTGTTAAGGAGGATATGAACTTTGCAAAAGCTACAAAAAATATCTGACCACTTCCTATATCTACCTCCATATCAAGAAACAGATCGCCCGATTTTGGCTGCGGTTAAAGGATCTCAGAGAACTTTATTAATTGATGCTGGAAACTCGGAAAATCACGCGAAGCTGTTTTTGAAGCAACTTGAAGAAAGACAAATTAAAGGGGATTATTTAGCACTTACACATTGGCATTGGGATCATGTGTTTGGTATGAGTGAGATGACTGTTCCGAAAATTTGCTATGCTGAGACTAAGGAAAAGATTAAAGAAATGCAGCTCTTATCTTGGGAGGATGAGTATTTAGATGAGCGTGTAAAAGAGGGAATTGAAATTCCATTTTGTGCAGATGCCATAAAGAAAGAGCTTGGAAATAATCGCGTGATTCACCTTCCAGTTCCTGAAATTACATTTGATTGTCAACTGACGATTGACCTTGGTGGAGTGACATGTTTCATCGAACATATTGGAGGGGATCATTCATCAGATTCTAGTATCGTTTATATCCCAGAGGAAAAAGTGCTTTTTCTTGGGGATTGTATGTATGCAAATCTTTATTCTGAGAAATGGAATTATACGGTCGAGGAAACACTCCAGTTATTGGACAAACTTGAAAAATATGATGCAGAAATAATTTTTCAATCTCATACACCTGAGCCATTAACGAAAAATCAGTTTAGTTCCCAGCTCAGTCTATTAAAAAATACAGCAATCCTTACTGAAAAATATGCTGGAAATGAACCTTCAATCATTCAAGAATTGTCGCAGATAATTAAAAGGCAATTAAATGAAGATGAGTTAGAAACTATTCGCTTTTTTGTGAATGGTTATTCCTTATAGAAAAAAGAAGAGAGGCATGAAAGGCTTTTATCTCAAACATTGTTGCTATTTAAGTAAAGTTTTAACGATTAACTATCGGCTAAAAACTGCTACATCTATCATTTCACTGAGAAAAAAGCAGCAATTTCCAAAAGAATCGTTAAATCCTTTATTGGGTGTAAAGGTGTAAAAGCCACTAAGGCTTTTATAAAAGCAACAACCTTTACGAAAACAGCCCATGATAAAAAAGAAAACGGTCTAATTTATATTGTTTTACAATGTATCAAATCGCCTTCTCTTGCTTTTTTTCCTTTGAAGAAATATTTGGATAAAAGAAACGGTAAATACAATCCATAAAATGGGATTCGTGAGCGAGATTCCAGAATGAGATTCCCCTCCTAAAAATGTTAAAGCTCCTATAAAGGCGATTGAAAAAATGTGAAAAAATAATTGTGCAGGAAAGACATTTTGTTCGGATGAATTTTTTATTTGGTCCTTTATTAGCCCTATAACGAATAAAATGAGAATGGCAAAAAAGAATATCCATTTTTGAAAAGGTGTTGAAGGAAATACAGTCGGAAAATAGTCATAACAGAGCGCTAGACTAAAGACAATATAAAAAATTAAATCCAAATAGTTGGCTTTCATAAAATTCATTCAGCCCACCTCCTAAATTATATACTTCTAATTTTTACGTCCCTCCTTGCCATAAAGTTTCATACTCTCTCTAAATGTTTTGTCCTGATCGAATAAAAGCAACTCCTTTGTAAGCGTGATAGTTGAAATCTAATGACATACTTGTTTTTTTAGAAATTCTGTTTTTAATCGACCGAAGTTGCAAAGATCTGAAAAATTTCAAGCTTCTCCAGGGTTAGAAGTGGAAAAATTTTGAATGTTACATTTATTATAACATCATTTGAGGTTAATTATGAAACATTTAATCATTAAAAACGTCTAGTATTAATAATTGGTGAGTAGAAGGGAGTTAAAATGAAGAACATATTTTTCTTTACTCTAATATTTGCTTTATTAATTTTTTTGAACGCTTGTGTAAAACCCTCTGATCATAATATTTCAATTAAGGATTACTTGTTGTCAAGTGAACAAAGTTTACCTGAACAATTTAATAGAGGTGAAAACCATTTTTTGATGCAAATAGCTAGTACGAAAAATGAGAACAAAAAAATCTGGAAGGAATATAACAAAGATAAAAATCTACCAGAAATCGATTTTGAAAAATATGACATATATTTTTTGGGGCTAACTGAAAGTGGGAGTTGCCCTACAAATATTAAAGAAATTAGAATTGATTCTTCAATAATGAATATTATGTTATCTACAAAGGATGGGGAATGTACCGCTGATGCAAAACCAAAAAACTTTGTTTTTAAATTGGATAAAAATATATCAAGTAAATTAACGAATATTGTCATTATTGATGGTAATGAAAAAATAACTTTAGATATGAAAGATATAAAACATTGAATAATCTTTAGAGAATTTAGAAAGTCAATAAACTAAGTGCAAAGCGTATAAACATGGATGTACTAAACAAGTTAATTGAACAGGTTTAAAATCCTAATGTCATCTTAAGTTAATTTTGATGAGGATAATGAACTTTGCTCTTAAAGGAATGAATTATTGGAACTTAGATATCCGAAGTGGTGGGGAAAAAGCATTACAATGAATGTCACATATGAATCAATCAGGAAAAATAGTTGGAATCGGTATTAGGGGAAAAAATTGCTTAGAATTGAAATAAAAAATAGGACCGATCCATGATAATCTGTGATCGGTCCATGATCTACTAAATATATGTCCGGATAATAGAGTAGACAATGATAATTGCAAATAAAATGGTTAAATGATTGAGTGAAAATATAAACATTGTTTTTGCCCATTTTTCAGGACCCATTTTTTTGTAGCTCATAATACTTAAAATAAACCATGCTACACTTAATACTAGCGCGACAATTGTAATGCTAAGACTGAAAGTAATAAATAGAAAGCTTGCTGCAATCAATGCAATTAAATATATATTTGTTTGCACGAAGGTACGTTTAAATCCTTTTACTACTGGTAGCATCGGTACATTCGCTGCTTTATAATCATCATACTTTCGAATAGCAATCGCATAAAAATGTGGCATTTGCCAAAGGACCATGACTGCAAAAATTCCAAATAGTGCGGGATGCATCATATCAGAAGTAATGGCGGCCCATCCGATTAGCGGAGGCATCGCTCCTGAAATGCTTCCAATTTCTGTATTATAAATGGTTCTACGTTTTGACCACATAGTATATGGAATGACATAGAAAAATAAGCCTAGAAAACCAAAAAATGCTGCTAGTGGAGTTGTGAAAAATAGTGCAATGAGTCCAACTAGTACCATGAAGATACCTAATAAGAGTGCAGTTTTTGGTTGAATCGCACCTGTTACAGTTGGGCGATTTTTAGTTCGATTCATAATGGAATCGATGTCACGATCATATAAATTATTAAAAACACCTGCTGCACCTATAACTAAAGCTGATCCAATGATTGCTAGTATAATTTCAGGTAGCTTTTCAAAGGGTCTAATATGGTTTGTATATAAAGCTAATGCTAATCCAGCAAGCATCGCCATTAGATTTGATTTAATTATGCCTGTTTTTACGGTTTCTGCCAAAACTTTTGACAAAGCCTGTTTTTGAATCGTTGAAGAGGTATGTTGAATACCTTTCTCGATTTTTACATCACTTCGCATGTTTACCCTCTTTCCTATATATCAGGTTAATCTATTCTCTAACTGTTCTTTACCAGTTTATCATAATTCAAGCATGAAAAGCATGTTCAGTTATGAACAATCTGCGAAGTATATGAAAGTGGGTTTCATTTCCTGTTAATTATTTATTAGCAGTATTATTAATGAACTTATGGAGGCATCTGTAGGGTCTTTTTTTGTTTCTTCTATAATAAGCCTATATAATTTCTCATAATCCTCTTTATTAACAGGGCAGAATTGCATGTACAATATCCTATAGGTAAACTTGGTTACTTAGTTTTAGTGAAAATTTTTCCTTGTTACCCCTTCCTGGAAATCTTCTTTCTAGACTTAGAAATTTGCAGAAGCTTTTTATATATAATTCTATTATTCCATTCTGTTTTCATTCACCTCATTGTTAGGTTAACACTTTCTATGAGATGGAAGGCAAAAGTTGTTTAAATTAACTTGTTCGCATTTTACCATGTCAAATAAAAAAATAAACACTTCCATTTACCACCAGTAATTTCAAGTATGCTTCAACCAAAATACGATCCTTTTAGTAGATAATTATTCTTTTGATTAATATTTATGGGCACCTAAAAGTACCTATGTTACTCTCGGGTTCTTATATAACTTTGAAGTGCGTACTTACTTTTATAAAATACATTGCTTATAATACTTCTTGCGAACACTTTCTACCAGACTTTTTGAAGTTCCTGTTCAAGGAAAATTTACATCATGACTAGAAAGGAACGTAGATGGAATGGCTCAGTTAACCATTGATGAAAAGAATACATTTGATCAAGATACAAATGATAAGTGGGTCCACTAGCCTGCTCAATTAACATCTAATTTACTTAATTGGATTAAGATCTCATGGTTTTTCGTGATATGATTCCCGGAAATTGGGGACAAAGTGGTATAACGGGAGCAGATAGAGTAATTCCTACAAAAAGTCAGACAACTTAAAAGCGTAAGCATTCGAATAAAAAATAATATCGAGAATATTGGAGGTAAAAGTAATGGTTAAAAATTTACAGGATACAACTACTTTGCATAACGGAGTAAAAATGCCTTGGTTTGGTATTGGAGTATTTAAAGTGGAAGAAGGACCCGATTTGGTTCATGCGGTAAGAGCAGCCATAAAGAATGGCTATCGTAGTATTGACACAGCAGCTATCTATGGAAATGAAGAAGGCGTTGGACAAGGCATTCGTGAAGGAATTCAAGAAGCAGGAATCACCAGAGAAGATTTGTTCGTGACTTCTAAAGTTTGGAATGCTGATTTAGGATATGAGTCTACTATTCAAGCCTATGAAACAAGCTTAAAAAAACTTGGGTTAGACTATCTTGATTTGTATCTAATCCATTGGCCAGTAGAAGGGAAATATAAAGAGGCATGGAGAGCATTAGAGACTCTTTATAAAGCAGGAAAAATTAAAGCTATTGGGGTAAGTAATTTCCAAACACATCATCTTGAAGAATTGATGAAAGATGCGGAAATTAAACCGATGGTAAATCAAGTAGAGTACCATCCACGATTAACTCAAAAGGAAGTTCAAACGTTCTGCCAAGAACATGGTATTCAATTAGAAGCGTGGTCACCATTAATGCAAGGGCAATTATTAAATAATGAAGTTCTAGCTGAAATTGCTACTAAATATAACAAGTCCGTTGCTCAAGTTATCTTACGTTGGGACCTACAAAACGGAGTAGTAACTATTCCAAAATCAACAAAAGAGCATCGAATTATAGAAAATGCAAATGTATTTGACTTTGAGTTAACCAAGGAAGATATGGAACGTATTGATGATTTAAATCAAAATCATCGAGTAGGTCCAGATCCTGATAATTTTGATTTCTAATGAATCTATGTTTCACTTGTATGCCCAAGTAAGTCACAGTATTTTAATAGCGAAAGTCACCTTTAAAAGGTGACTTTCTTTATAAGGAAGAAGAATCATCATTTGATGTCTCCCAAAAGAAGGGTTCTCTGAGTTATTCATAAGGCATTTTGTTAAGAAAGAAGGATAAAAAGCTATGAGTATATTCTCTAAGCATTATGGATATAGTCGAATGTATAAAGAAGGGGAGTTGACCCTAGGACTCCATATACCATTAGAAAATTATCAATTTGAAACTCCCAAGATGGAAAAACAAGTGGAGCTATCTCAATTAGCTGAGTCTTACGGTTTTACTGGTTTATGGCTTCGAGATGTCATATTAGATGATCCATCGTTCGGTGACCCAGCTATCGGACAAATATATGATATGTTAATTTATTTAACATATTTAGCAAGCCATACAAAAGAAATCGCTCTGGGAACCGCAGCGGTTGTCCTTTCCCTGCGCCATCCTTTACGCGTTGCAAAAGAAATTGCGACAATTGATCAACTGTTTCCAGAACGCTTAATTATGGGAGTTTCTTCTGGGGATCGAAGAGCTGACTTCTATGGTTTAAACGTTAACCATGAGGAACGGGGAAAACGATTCGTTGAATCATTTAATTATTTAAATCAAGTATTATATGAGGAGTATCCATCTATTGAGTCATCTTTAGGATTAATTCAAGGAAGTAATTTAGTTCCAAAACCTACAAAACGAATTCCAACAATGATTACTGGTTACGCTCAACAATCCATGGAATGGTTTGCAAAGAATGGTGATGGATGGATTTACTATCCTAGAAGTCCGCATTTTCAAGCAGAAGCAATAGAAAAATGGAGACAACTTGTTGCAGAATACCATCCTGGAGTTTTTAAGCCATTTTCACAACCGATGCATTTGGATTTGTCTGAGGATCCAAATGAAATGCCTACGGCTATAAGATTGGGATTCAGGATAGGGCGTAATAGATTAATAGAATTATTGAATATTTACAAAGAAATTGGTGTAAATCATCTTTTCTTTGCACTTTTTGATAGTAAAAGACCAGCTGATGAAGTTATACAGGAATTAGGGGAAGAGGTTTTGCCTCATTTTCCTGCGATTAAGTTGTAATTCATGAAACTACTTGTTCATTGAATAATAGGAAGTTAGCAACATTATCAGTAATGAACCTGGATTGATGTGCATGCAGGAAGGATTAACAAGATAGTGCTTCACCTGGCTTTTGATTGAAGGAGAGAAGTACATCAACTTCTCTCTTTTTTCCGTTGGTTAAATCCTAATGCCTTACATCGAGTTGTTTCGATTTCTTATGGGTCAATTTTGACGGTTTGTATTTTAACCATCTAATTCGTCATGTCTCTGAAGATATTGATTATCAATGAGATATATAACAATATAGTTGCACATGATGAAGCTACCTTTCTATAAGTAAAATAATCCCTTCAGTTTAAAATAAGGGGGAAAATCCATACTAACCATATTATTAAATATAATTAATCATTTAAAAAGCAATTAGGAGTGATTCAATATGTTTCTGAATTTGAAAGGAAAAACTGCGCTCGTTACAGGGTCAACATCAGGAATTGGTAAAGCAATTGCGATGTCATTAGTAAAAGAAGGTGTTACTGTCATTATTAATGGACGTCGTGAAGAAAAGGTTAGTCAAACAATTAAAGAAATTCAAGAACAGTTTCCTGAAGCTATCCTACAGTCATTGGTTTCTGATTTGGGTACAGAACAAGGATGCCAAAAGTCTATAGAGGAATTTTCAGAAGTAGATATTCTCATTAACAACCTGGGAATCTTTGAACCCAAAGAATATTTTACTATCTCTGATGAAGAGTGGTTTAAAATGTTTGAGGTCAATATTATGAGTGGTGTTCGGCTTACTCGATGGTACCTAAATCAAATGATCCAAAAAAAGGAAGGAAGAGTTGTATTTATTGCTAGCGAAGCAGCCATAATGCCATCTCAAGAAATGGCTCATTATAGCGCAACTAAGACGATGCAGCTCTCGCTTTCACGAAGTTTAGCTGAGCTGACTAAAGGAACAAATGTAACAGTCAACACTATTATGCCAGGTTCTACTTTAACAGAAGGAGTAGAAACAATGCTAAATACCCTTTATCCTCATGAGAAATTGACCATGGAAGAAGCTGAAAGACGGTTTATGAAAGAAAATCGGCCAACCTCTATCATTCAGAGGCTTATTCGACCAGAAGAAATTGCACATTTTGTTACGTTTTTAAGTAGTCCTCTTTCTTCAGCTATTAATGGATCTGCTTTGAGAATCGATGGTGGATTAGTACGTAGTGTGTTTTAATGACAAAAGCGTTACCAGTTTTCAATATGTCTTAGTTAACCATAAATTGAATGGTTACAAGAGCAATTTTTTTAATAGGGAAGTCAGGGTTTATTCCCTCATCTGAAACGACTCAATTAATGGGTAATGTCAGGAAAATGCGCAAACTACATTTAAGGGAGGTCCAGGTTCTCTTTAATCAAATTGAGAAACTTGGGCTTTTTCGTTATTTCCTAAACACGTGTGATTGTGGAAGTCAAATGTCTAAATATTCTACGCGAGAATATCTCGATACAAGGTTTTAAGTTATTATATTATACTAACCATTTTTCACTTAGTAAGATTGAAGAATAACTATTAAGTAGTGAATTATTGACTTTTCTATTGGTAAATTTTTGATTTATAGTATAATTTTATTAAAAGAGGTGTGGAATATGAAGCTTATTAGTGGCAATACGAAATCAACCAACAGGGATATCCCATATAAACATTATAAACATGAAGAGAAATCTAAATCTCTTACTATCATCTTACCTGGTGCAGGTTATACTACTCAGGCACCATTACTCCACTATACAACAGGAATTATGTTAAAAAAAGGTTCTGATATTTTACTTGTAAATTATAATTATTCACAAGAGGAAGTATCTTCCTTAAGTGCAGATGAACATACATCCGATGTTCAAGCAGTGATTGAAACAATTTTAAAAGCTAATGATTACACTGATTTTACTATAGTTGCTAAATCATTAGGTACAATTGCGTTGACTCATCTTTTGAATTATCCGAAGTATCACGCAGCAAAGGCTATTTGGTTAACTCCTTTATTACAGCGAAACGATGTTTATAATGCTTTATTAAATAATAAAAATCAGGCACTTTGTATTATTGGTGATAAGGACCCTTGTTATATCTATGAAAAATTTGAAGAAATTAAAAACAATAATATATTAAAAACAAGTTTAATTGAAGGTGCTAATCATAGTTTAGAGATTGAAGGTGATATTTTTAAATCAATTGAAGTGCTTAAGGATGTAATGGTTAAAGTAGATGAATTTTAAAACTGTGTCGTTAGCACACAGTTTTTTATTTAATGAATTAGTGTAATGACTTGTGAAAGGAAATAAGTGCTACAGAAAACATTTTTGTTTTACCAGAATGGAGAAGAAAAGGAATCGCTAAAGCGGTAATAACAGAAGCTTTAAAGTTCCTAAAAAACAAAGGAAAGAGTGAAGACACTTTAAGTGTATTTGGTGATAATGGAAGGGTTATATCCTTATATAAATCATTAGGTTACAAAATGTTATATACCATTATTGAGTTTGGAATTAACTTATAATCTTCAAGCATTTATTTTACATAAGAGAGAATCTAGATTATCTAATAGAATTTTATCCTCTTGTACGATTAAAGGACATGATAGGATCAAATGGTATATCATGTAGATATAAATGAGTGGATTAAATTTATCCAACAAATTTAGGTTGTTTGTATTGCATTTACATTGCATTAATCCAAGGAGGATTAATGCTTTTTTGGTTGTAGTTTGTTCTTGAGCTAATAAAGGGGAAGAAGAGTTGAAGAGCAAGATTTTCCCTAAAAGGTGCTTTTTAGGTGCTGTCTACATAAGAATTACTGTAGGAAAAATAATTCATTGAACTCATTTCAGTGTTTTGGGAATGTAGGAATATATTGTGAATTTGCACTCTATTTATACATCATACAGAAAAATGTAATGCTAGAATACTGTAAATGTTTTCAGGTAAAAATAATATAGATGATAACCTCTTACCTATATATGACATTTTTAAAATTATTTAAAGTAGATGCAAATTATTTAGGAAATTGTAAATAAATCCTTGAAAGGATGTTATTAATGGAAAAAAGATTATTACACTTACTATTTACTCTATGCATGCTGTGCCTCCCATTTTTATTTAGAGGATCAAAAATGAGAGAAAATCTTGTTGTTTTTTTCTCAAAAGGAGTTATCGCAACCCTTATAGATGCTTATGTTGTAGGTACTAAAAGGATAGAGTATCCTGTTCGCCCTTTCCCCAAAATTTTTAAAACCAATATTGTTTATGACATACTGTTTTTCCCGCTTTTAAGTGTAATCTGGGTTAAATTATCATATAATGACAGTTTTGGAAAAATCCTTTTAAAAAGTCTACTTTTTAGTGTCCCTATGAGTTTAGGCCAATGGTATTTAGAAAAATATTCAAAATTATTTAAATGGAAAAAATGGTCACCGCTTCATACATTCGGAAGTGTAAGTTTTACTTTATTTACGATTAGAGGTCTTGTCGGATTAATTAAGATGTTAGATAAATTTAAGCATAATCAAAATGTAACCTAATATTTCTGCATTGTTCCTACTTAGGGATATTTTTAACTCATAAATATCTGTTTCTACTAACCGCTAATACCTTTATTGAATGTAAAAGTCGACAATAGAGAAGCAATAATCTATACGAAAACAGTCTTTTAGAAAAACCCAACAAACTGTAATGAATGATTTTAGTTATGAATTAGTTTGTTGGGTTATTGTTGAATGAAAAATTAAACTACTTTATTGAAAAAGCTGCTTAATAACTTATAAAGATTAGTTTATATTCAAAGGTAAAGCCGATAATTTTTTTTGATATTGTTAATTTATTAGAATCAATATTTTTATTATATATCTTAAAATAGAGATTTTCGCGAATGTAATTAAATGAACTAGTTGTTCATATAAAAGTATAAGATTGCATAATGTAAGAAATTAAGTTTAGAAAATATATGAAGCACATATTAGAAAAAAGATGGAGCAACGAAATTAAACGATTGCTTAACTGTTTGAAGAATGATTAGCAATCATTTAAGAGATAATAAAAAGGAAATCTATGTTATTATGTCCAATAAAAAAACAGAGAGGAAAATGGATAATGACTAAAGTTGGTATTTTGGTTGGTAGTCTTCGGAAAGAATCTTTTTCAAAAAAACTTGCAGCAAATGTTGCAACTTTATTCCCAAATGGATATGAAACAGAATTTGTTGAAATAGGAGATTTGGCATTATATAATCAGGATTTTGACGATGAAAACAATGCTCCGCCAGAGTATACGACCTTTCGTAACAAGATGAAGGAAATGGAAGCCGTATTATTTGTAACTCCTGAATATAACCGTTCAATACCTGCTGTATTAAAAAATGCATTAGATGTGGGTTCTCGTCCTTATGGAGCAAGTGTATGGAATAACAAACCAGCAGCAATTATCAGTCAATCTCCAGGTAAATTGAGTGGTTTTGGTGCTAATCATCATTTACGTCAACCTTTAGTATTCTTAAATATGCCAATACTTCAGCAACCTGAGGCCTATATTGGAAATGTCGCTGATATATTGGATGAAGATGGTAAGATAAAAGATGAAGGAACTGTTAAATTCCTACAATCCTTCGTTGATGCGTTTGTTGATTTAATTAAGAAACATCAAGAATAAATAATACATGTGGATGTATATTGTAATTGAGCATTATCTCCGACCATTTGTTTTTTATACAAAGGAGATTATTAAAATGAAGGTGAATATTGAAGAATCAAAAAAAGAATCACGAATAATTCGTAGGAATGACTTCGGATTCTTTTTTTAGTAAATATTTATTTTGCACGAACAACAGATTCAAAATGCCCTTTATGGGAACCATCACAAAAAGGCTTCTTCATAGATAATCCACAGCGGCATAATGAAAACGACGGCTTAGTTTCAAACACATTTCCTTCTGCGTCAATTAGTTCCACATCCCCCGTTATGCGGTAGGATCCATTATCATTTACTTTAATTTGTACTTTAGACATTAACAACATCCTTTCTATAATTAACACTCTATTATGATGGTATAAGGAAAAAGTAGAAAAAGCAACTAGGTAAGATGGATATTATTTCTAATGTAATTTATCTTAAGGTTTTTTAACTACTTTTGGATGATTGTAAGAGAAAATAATGATTGACAAAACTGATTCCGATGTTATGAAAATGCAGGAAAAACATTAAATAAGTTTGCGTGCATTGAAATTATTTTGTTGTACGAGCCAGTTTTGTGGGAAAGGGATTCCAAGCACCCAGTAGCTAATCCCCCGAAGTCGATAATTTTTTACAACGTCAAACTTTGCTTGAGCACTACGTGCATCTTCAAACCATACTTCATGCTGTTGACCATTTTCATCAGTATATCGGAAAAATGGGGATTGATAGGTCGTATTATATTGAATACTGGCACCATACTTACTTGCTAAGCTCAGAGCTTGCTGGGAGCTAACTGTTTTTGCAATGGTTCCTTCCTTCCAGGGGATCTTCCAATCACGACCATAGAGTGGGGCTCCCATCATAATTTTTTGACGAGGAATAACTGTAACAGCATAGTCTAGTACTCGCTTCACCTCGTTAATCGGTGCAATTGCCCAAGGTTTTCCACCAGCCCATCCCCATTCATAGGTCATCAAAACAATAAAATCAACAATTTCTCCTTGTGCAGCATAATCATGTGCTTCATATAATATCCCTTTTTGATCAGTAGATATTTTGGGGGCGAGTGCGGTAGAAACCAAAAATCCTTCAGGGTGCAGTTTTGTAACAACCTGTCTGAGAAAATCATTATAGTTCTCACGATCTTCTGGATACACATATTCAAAATCAAAATTCACCCCTGAATAGCCCTTTTCACGCATTATAGAAAGCAATTGATCAATCACTGTATTTTGAAGCGAGGGATTTCTTAAAATAGTTGCTGCAAGATCAGAATTAAATTCGCTATTTGTAAAATTTGTAACAACCATTAGTGGAGCAACCTGTTCCACACGGGCAGCATCCAAAACGGCTGATTCAGTTAAGTCAGTGAGGCTTCCATCTTCCTTTATTGAATACGTAAAAGGAGATATATACGTTAAGTATCTACCTAATTGCGTTACTTCACGAGCTCCACTTTCACCAAGTGAGGTAATATAAGCATTTACTTCTTTTATAGGAAGGGAGGTTTCTGGGATTCGTAAAACCTGCCCAACATAAAGATTCGCAGGATTTAAAACGCGATTGATTTGGATAAGAGAAGTGATACTGATACCATAACGTTGAGCAATTGACCATAGGGTTTCACCTGAACGTACGGTATGGTACTGAATGGGAATAATTAATATTTGACCTACCATTATATCGGTTGGATTGGAAATCTGATTTATATCAGCTATAGCTTGAACGGTCGTTCCAAATCGCTGGGCAATAGACCAAAGATTGTCCCCAGGTTGAATAACGTATTCATGTCCTGAAGCAGGAATAACAAGTGCTTGCCCAATGACTAATACATTGGGATTGGGCAATTGATTGGCCGTAGCGATTTGATTTATATTGACCCCATATCTCTGAGAAATCACACGAAGATTTTCTCCTTTTTGTACTACATGAATGTTCATTTCAATCTCTCCCTATTTTTTTCCTTAATATTTACTGTATTCATAGACAGGTGCGGATGTTTAGAAAAAATAAAAATAGGAAGAGAAAATCTTAACAATCCTTTTAACTACATGCTTCATTAACATATTTCGTTAAGAATTCGTCAATGGTTTGATCGTATTCCTCCCGATTTTCATTAAAGGATTGTGCATGTGCTCCATTGCTTGCCATAAAAAGCATTTTAGCTCCTTTTTTCTGTTTAAATAATTCTTTCGTCATTTCTGGAAGTATATAATCATCTTTTTCACTATGTACAAATAAAATGGGCTTCTGTATATTTTTTATAACCTGTATAGGTGAAACATTTTTTAACGAATAACCATCGCGCAATCGAATAAACAAATTTGCCAAGGGAAGAAACCATTTTCCTGGAAGCTTAATCTCATTAGAGATTTGATACGCTAATAATTCACGAAAATCTGAGAATGGGCAATCAACAATATAAAAATTGGCGCGATCTTCTAGCATCCCTGCGTATAAAAGGGTAGTCGCAGCACCCATAGATTCGCCATGAATACCAAATACGATATCCTCTCCTTCAATGGAAAGAAGGGCATCAACTACAGCTTTTAAATCATGTTTTTCATAATAACCATAACTCGTAGTTTTTCCGCCTGTTTCTCCATGTCTTCTATGATCATAAATGACAGCATTGAAGCCTTTTTCCAAAAATAAATTCATATATTTAATGGAATTTACTTTATTTTCAGTAACCCCGTGGCAAAAAATCATATATTTTTTGACTTGGGGGAAGGGCCGGATAAATAAAGCTTTAATTTGGTAGCCGAAAGGGGAAGGAATCATAACCTCTTCTTTCGGTAGGGCATCAAAAGAAACAGGGTCGACCCGTTTAGCATGAACTTCACGATCGTATACATACTTTTCATCTTTTTTTGTTATATGCATAATACGTTCGGAAAGATAGAGACCCAATCCAGTTGTAGCTAATAATGTGGCACCACCGAAAATGGACAATCCTTTTTTCATAGTGAGTTCCTCCAATGTTTATATTTTTCCTATATTTTACCATATATAAAAAGAAACTGACTAACAAAGTCAGTTTCAACTAGCAAGTTATTGTTTGGAATTTTGTCTTTTAGTCGGGTGAATGGCCTGCTCTAATTCTTCAGCAGCAATCATCTTTTTTGTTGTATCACCTGTTGGTTTCCCTTTTTGACTATAGCCCTTTTCACGTTGTTTAGTCATTTGACAATCCTCCTTATTTGCAACGATACCCTTAAAATGAGCAAAAGAGGAGAAAACTATACTGATTTCTTAGCTAGTTGATAATAACCACTTTCGATTGGTCGAGCAATCATAGGTGCGATCACATCAATGGCATTTACGAGTTTATCTAATTCAATTCCTGTTTGAATGCCAATTCTTTCAAGCATATAAACAACATCCTCAGTTGCAACATTTCCAGTTGCTCCAGGTGCAAAAGGGCAGCCCCCAAGTCCTCCAGCAGAAGTATCGAAACGATCAATGCCAGCCTGCAGAGCTGCAAAGATATTTGCTAAAGCCATTTTCCTCGTATCATGGAAATGAGCAGTTAAAAGAGTAGCTTGCAGCTTTTCTTTTAATTTTGAGAACAGTGCAAAGGATTCTGTTGGTACAGCCATGCCAATCGTGTCAGCTACACTAAGCTCATCGACACCAGCAGTGACAAATTCTTGACATAATTTAATAGTGGCTTCTTCCGAAACTTTTCCTTCAAAGGGACAGTAAAAAGCGGTGGAAATACAGGCTCGAACAAAAATATTCTTTTTCTTTAATTCTGCAATAATAGGTTTTAGTTCTTCCATGCTTTCCATCGTCGTTTTATTAATATTTTTCTTATTAAAGCTATTGCTAACCCCAACAAATACTGCTACTGCATCACAACCAAGTTCAAGTGCACGATCAACCCCTTTTCGATTGGGGGTTAAAACCAATTTCCTTCGAATATTGAAATTTGAAGATACGATACTAGCCGCATCCTGCATTTGCGGAACCCATTTCGGAGATACAAACGAGGTGATCTCCATTTCTTGTATTCCAGCATCAGATAAATTGTGAATAAATTGTTCTTTTACTTCGGTAGGTACAAAATTCTTTTCATTTTGAAGTCCATCGCGAGGACCAACCTCAATAATTGTTACTTCTTTAGGTAATAACATGAAATCTCCCTCCCAATTTCATTTTAGAGGGAAATAAAAGAATTGCAAGAATAATTAAAAACAAAGCCCTGAATGAGAGCTTTGTTTTTAAAGTAGGCTATTCTATCACACATGTACTATTTAACTAACTAATAATTTAGTATTGAAGCCTTTTAACCTCTTCATTTCAATTAGAAAAGGGCTGGAAAATTCATTCGAATCGCTAAATTTCTTTATTATTAGCATTAACATTTACGAAAACCGCACAATATCACGATTTTAAATTAAGCAGTTTTTGTTTTAGTTCATTTTCCATGGTCATAAGTTCTTGTTCCGCCTGGTAACGTTTAGCACGACCTTCCTGCTGAATACGTAGAGTTTCTTCTAGTGTGGAAACAAGATTTTCCTGTGTTTTCTTAAGTGTTTCGATATCTACTAAACCACGTTCATTTTCTCTTGCCGTTTCAAGCGTATTTTGCTTAAGCATCTCAGCATTTTTTAGAAGTAAATCATTCGTAGTTTTCGATACCTGTTTTTGTGCCTCCACTGCACTTCGTTGACGAATCAAGGTTAATGCAATCGCAATTTGATTTTTCCATAAAGGAATTGCGGTCATGATTGATGATTGAATTTTTTCAGCAAGTGCTTGGTTCGTATTTTGAATCAAGCGAATTTGAGGTGCGCTCTGAATTGTAATTTGTCTGCTTAATTTTAAGTCATGAAGTCGCTTTTCCAATCGATCTGCAAATTGGATCATATCATTGACGTCTTGAACAGCCATTTGATCTCCAGTGGCAGCCGCTTTATTTTTTAATTCTGGTATTGTTTTTGTTTGTAATTCCTCAAGCTTGATTTCACCAGCTGCAATATAAATATTCAACGCATGGAAATAATCCTTATTTTTTTCATATAATTGTTCAAGCATTTGAACATCAGCAAGAAGAGTTTTTTTCGAATGATCGAGTTTTACACTTATTCGATCAATTTGGGCACCAGTCTTTTGATATTTTGATAGTACCTCTTGAATAGAATTTGAAATCTTACCGAACATGCGAGAGAATAACCCTTTTTTCTCAGGTGTTAATTCGTCAGGATTTACATCATGTAATTTTTTCATTAAATCACTAAGAATATCGCCAATCTCACCAATATCTTTCTTTTGTACATGATCAAGCATGGAATGAGAAAAATTTAAAAGCTTGGATTGTGCTTGAGTTCCATATAAAATAATGGATTGATGATTTTTAGGATCAATTTGCTCAGCTAATTGAATAGCCTTCTGTCGGTTTTCCTCGGGAATAACATCGATTAAGCGGGTTGGTTTTTCAGCTTCTGTTTGTAACGGTGTATCATTAATAATCAGTTCTTTATCACCAAAAGGGTTAGATAAAAGGTCATCCATCCCGTCACTTATATCTTCTTGCCATAATGTTTCTTTTGTTTCACTCATTTAGTAGATCTCCTTTCATCATCTTTCGTCAATGGATTTTTTAATGTTTTTAATGAGCGTTTTGCTACATCTAATTCAAATTCCAGATGTTCAATATCATTTGAAAGAACCTCATATAAATCTTTCTCGATCGATCTTTTCAAATCCTTTAATGTATCACGAGTTTCGTTCAATGAATAATATAATTTATCATTTTTAGCAGGTTGAGACGCTAAAAAGGAATATTTTTCAGATAGCTCAACTACAGAATCAAGATGATAGAAATAAAACTTTTCCGCTTTGAAAAAACGCTGTGGTTCTTTTTTTATAATCGACTGGATGCGTTTGACCAAACGAATAATTTCAAACATTTGTTTAAAAGAACCGATACTCCGAATACTAAAAAATACCTTTTGTAGTCGTGAGATTTTCTGTTGAGCCTCTTTTAGATTTTTTATAATATATGCATACTCTTTCCTTGTTAATTGATGCCTCTTTAAGAAAACATGGTCTGTATACCATTTAGTGGCTACGTAAGTAATCACTCCTCCACCTAATGCACACAATGCGGAGATCCAAAAAGTTTGATTAAATGCGAAATTGCTTACTAGCCAAATAATAGTCATCGTAGGAAGAGTTACAAAAAATCGTAACATGAATGCTAAAAAGGGGTGCATAACTATCGACTCCTGTCTAAAGAACTAATACATCATTATATACGGTTATCGTAAAAAAAAGTTTCATTGCATATTATTATAAAGGAGTATGAAGTTGAAATAAATACATCTTGAGAAGTAGTCAACCATACTCCTGTGGAAGCAGTAGAAAAGAATTGCGAAAATTAAAGGAATTTCTTATTTTTTAGCGAAAAATAAAATGGAGAATGCTTTTAAAGTACTATGTTCAGCAGGGGAGGAGAAAACATGGAAAAGCAAGAAGTTGTCATTGTAAGTGCTGTACGTACAGCGATAGGTAGCTTTAATGGTACATTAAAAAATACATCAGCTACTGAGTTGGGTGCAATTGTTATTAAAAGTGCACTTGAAAAGGCGGGGGTTAGTGGTGATCAGGTAGATGAAATCATTATGGGAAATGTACTTCAAGCAGGACTTGGCCAGAATCCGGCACGTCAAGCTGCCATTAAAGCTGGTGTTCCTGAAAGCGTTTCCTCCATGACGATTAATAAGGTTTGTGGTTCAGGATTAAAAGCGGTTCACTTGGCTACCCAGGCAATAGTGGCAGGGGATGCAGACATTATTGTCGCTGGTGGCATGGAAAATATGAGCAGAGCTCCATATCTATTGAATCAGGCGAGGGATGGGTTTAAAATGGGCGATCAAAAGCTTGTAGACAGTATGATTCAAGATGGTTTATGGTGTGCTTTTAATGATTATCATATGGGAATTACCGCGGAAAATCTTTGTGATAAATATCAAATTACACGGCAAGAACAGGATCAATTTTCAAGTGACAGTCAATCAAAGGCAGTAAAGGCAATCGAGGCAGGTAAATTTCAGGAGGAAATTATTCCGATTGAAATTCCGCAAAGAAGAGGCGAACCAATCGTATTCGATACGGATGAATATCCGAAAAAAGGAACGACACCTGAAAAATTAGCGGGATTGCGACCAGCCTTTAAAAAGAACGGTTCTGTAACAGCAGGTAATGCTTCAGGAATTAATGATGGGGCAGCTGCCGTTGTTGTCATGTCACGGAAAAAATGTGAAGAACTTGGTATTAAGCCGCTTGTAACAATTAAAGCCAATGCAAGTGCAGGGGTTGATCCGAGTATTATGGGGATTGGACCAGTAGCTGCAGTAAATAAAGCATTGAAAAAGGCTAACCTTTCTTTAGAGGAAATTCATTTGATTGAGGCGAATGAGGCTTTTGCCGCTCAGAGCCTTGCCGTTGATCGCGAACTACATTTTAATAAAGATATATTAAATGTGAATGGTGGTGCGATAGCACTTGGTCATCCAATTGGAGCAAGTGGAACTAGAATTTTTGTAACGCTAATCCATGAAATGTTAAAAAGACAAGCGAAAACAGGTTTAGCCACTTTATGCATCGGTGGTGGACAGGGTGTTGCAACAATTGTTGAATTAGCATAATGCAAGAATAGAAGGGAGATAGAGCAATGAAACAAGTTTATACATCCTTTCATGAGGCAGTTGCTGATATACATGATGGGGCTACTCTAATGGTTGGTGGTTTCGGCCTTTGTGGGATACCGGAAAATTTAATTCAAGCGTTAGTTGAAAAAGGGGTAAAAAATTTAACCGTTATCTCAAACAATTGTGGAATTGATGATTGGGGACTTGGGCCTCTATTACAGAACAAACAAATTCAAAAAATGATTGGATCCTATGTAGGGGAAAATAAAGAGTTTGAAAGACAAGTATTATCAGGAGAACTAGAAGTGGAATTAACACCACAAGGAACACTAGCTGAAAAGATTCGTGCAGGTGGGGCAGGAATTCCTGCTTTTTATACACCAGCAGGAGTCGGAACGCCAATCGCTGACGGAAAAGAAATCCGTAATTTTAATGGGAAGGAATATGTGTTGGAGGAAGCGCTAATTGCAGACTTTAGTTTAATACGAGCCTGGAAAGGGGATAAAATGGGGAATTTAGTCTATAACAAAACGGCCCGTAATTTTAACCCAATGATTGCAGCAGCTGGAAAAGTAACCATTGCTGAAGTAGAGGAGCTCTATGAAATTGGCGATATAGATCCTAATTTTATCCATACACCAAGTATATATGTCCAAAGAATTATTCAAGGAAAACAAGAAAAGAGAATCGAGAGAAGAACCATCAGTCATTAATACATAGTGAAAGGAGAAATGTAGAATGGCACTAGATAAGTTCACAATACGAGAAAAAATTGCTCGCAGAGCGGAAAAGGAGATTGAAGACGGAGATTATGTTAATCTTGGTATTGGAATGCCTACATTAGTAGCTAACTATATTGCCTATAATAAACAGGTAGTTTTACAGTCTGAAAATGGTTTATTAGGAATTGGTCCATATCCATCAGAGGAAAATATTGATGCCGACTTAATTAATGCCGGTAAAGAAACCGTTACTGCCATTCCAGGCGCTGCATATTTTGATAGTGCAGAATCCTTTGCAATGATACGTGGGGGACATATTAATGTAGCAATATTAGGTGGCATGGAAGTGTCAGAAGCTGGTGACTTGGCTAATTGGATGATTCCAGGAAAAATGATTAAAGGGATGGGTGGAGCAATGGATCTTGTCCACGGTGCCCAAAAAATAATCGTCATTATGGATCATGTAAATAAAAAGGGCGAACCAAAAATACTTAAACAATGCAGCTTGCCTTTAACTGGTAAGGGTGTAGTGAATCGGATAATAACTGATCAAGCTGTCATCGATGTAACTACCGATGGTTTAATTTTAAAGGAAGTAGCAAAAGGATATTCAATTGAAGAAATTCTTTCATCAACTGAACCGGATCTATTAGTTGCAAAAGATGTCAAACTAGAAGCCTATTAGTATTTATAGTAAAATAAGGGGGAATGAATGCATTCCCTTTTTCTTATTAAGCTTTCATGAGAAGAACTACAGGTTCAATCCTGAATTTTGGAAATAATAATCTATGCAAAAAGAGCCTACTATTAATGAATTTAAAGGAGTCATCCCATGGCAAGATCGAAACAAACACAAAGAAAAAATAAACAAACCGATGATAAATTAACATTGCAAGATACGTTAAATCAAGATATCCTTTTAAAGCTGAAGCATACACAGCAGCAACTGAAACAGGATGAAGAGTCGAAGAAAAAATTAGAAGAAGAGAGAAAAAGGGAAGAGAGAAGACAAAAAGAAAAAAACAAGTCATTTGAAGAATTATTAAACGAAAACCCGATGGACTGGAAAAAATATAAATAAGTGCTTCCCATAAATAATATTACTCTTTTGAAATAGTCTTACCGGTAATTTTAGGTTAACGCCTGAAGCCTTTATTTAGTGTAAAAGCTGCTATTAGTGCTTTTACACAAGAAGCTCGAAAAATAGCCCATAAATCAAACCATCAATTAAAAAAAGTGCGTGTCGATATTAGCGCGGCCAAAGTATGGCTGATTTGACTTTGTAGCCTGTAATTATTGTCAAGTCTCCTTTCATAATGAATAAAAAAGAGTTTACGATGAAGAAATCATCATAAACTCTTATTATTTATTATTTATTTTCCACTTATTGAACTCTAGAAATTCTTTAAATTCCTCTTTTGAAACTCCTGAATTCATTGCTTCTCTAACTAATGATTCCCATTCTGAATCGAGTTCGGTAGTATTCGTTTCATCTATTTGATCATGCAATAGCAAGTTAACGGAAATCCCTAAAACTGCTGCAATTTTTTCGAGAAATTGAACAGATGGATTGGATTGTAAATTTCGCTCAATGGAGCTCAAATATGATTTTGCTATTCCAGCTCTTTCTGCTAGTTCAGATAAAGATAATTGTTTTTGTAAGCGAAATTTTTTAATACGTTGTCCAATCATACTTTATGTCACCTTCCTTCGTGTTATTATAACATATACAGAAGGAATTGTTTCGCATTAAATGAAAAATAATTAATAAGTCAAAAAACTAATCTGAGTGAAATATTAGTAATGGTAAAAAATCTAATGGAGTGAAAAAATATACTAAACAATCATGTGAAATTTAACTTAAATACTTTGAAGGTGTGGTAAATCTTTTAAGAAGAGTAACGCTTTTTCGAAAAATAATCTTTTATCTCCTCAACACTCATTCCCAAATCAAAAGCATCAAGAATGAGGTCAATCCATTCAGGATCTAATGATTCTTTCTTTACAATAAATTGTTTTTCCATCTCCCTTTTCCCCCTAGAAAACTATTAAGTTTGCAATTTCCTATCCCATGAAGAAATTTTAAGCTTGTGCAAACCTTTTTTACTATTACTATTTCTCTATCTTTATGAAAAGTATAAAGGAATTAGGCATAATTAACTCGTAAAATTTGTCGATAACTATAGCTGAAAAAAAAGGGGAAAATCCCTGGAGCAATGAACAAAAAAAGAATGTATTATCCAATTATGTAGAAAATTAGAATATTTAGAAAAAACAATCAAAGGATTACTTGTGAACCTTGTAATATTTATCGAAACGATTTGGGGATTTTGTTTAAAAAAAACGAAAGATGGTGAAAAGTTTTCTGTAAGCTCTTTTCTCAGCGAAATGAAAGGTGTAGCAGCTTTCATTTCGCTGAGAAAAGAGCATATAAAAAACTATTAGCGGTGATCAGAATAGCTTGTTTGTTTACTGAGCTCTTGTAATAACAAATATTCTTCCTTAGTTAATGGATTTCCTTGTAATACATGAGCATTTTCTTTAATTTGGTGAATGGAACTAGCACCAGTGATAACTGCTGCAACAGTTTCATTATTTAAATTATATTTCAATGCTAACTCTGTCATGCTTCGGTTTTTTTTCACTAATTTCGATTCAATGCCTTTAACTAGCTCAACCAATTCTTTATTCGTGTAACTTAAATACCCTTGTTGCGGGATCTTAGTGAGAGCTTTTTCACTTAATATACCTTTTGCTAAAGCACCTCTAGTAACAACGCTAATGTTGTTTTCTTTTAAAAGAGATAAAACAGTTTCCTCAGGTCGTCGATCTAATAAACTATATTGCATCATGACACTAATAATATTAGATTTTTGAACATATTCGCGTATAACATTGGGTCTAATGGAGGATAGTCCGTAATAACGGATTAAGCCTTCCTTTTTTAAGTCTTCAAATGCTTCAATGGTTTCATCAATATTGTCCTCAATTGTTCCACCATGTAATTGGTATAAATCAATATAGTCTGTTTGAAGCCTTTGAAGACTAGCTTTGACAGCCTCTTTTATGTAGGATTTAGATGGATCCCAAGTCCAGCCAGTTTGATCTTTATTCCAACGATTTCCTACTTTTGTTGCTATGATGACTTGATCCCGTACGGATTTTAATGATTTCCCTACAATTTCTTCATTTACACCAAAATCATATAAATCGGCTGTATCGAAATAATTGATACCAACATCAAGTGCTGCTTTAATAATGTCCTTTGCCTTGTTTTCATCAGTACCTAATGACATACAACCAAGTCCTAGCTTAGATATGAATAGATTGGAAGCTCCCAATTGTTGTTTTTCCATAAGAATAAGTCCTTTCAAAATAACTTTTTCCCTTATTCTATCGAAGATTCTGTAAGATTACCAAGAATATGTTATGAATTAGTTTGCTTTATCCAATCATAAACAAATTGGTATTGTTTAGAATAATATTTAAGCTGTTCTCTAATTTCCCAAGCTTTGCCGCATAATACAATTCCATTCTGCTGAATATAGATTTTCATCGATAACTCATCTCCTTATTTTATACATGATGATCAACAATCCGTTCGTATTATTTGTTCCCTACCTAGTTGTGTTAAAATGTATGAATGATATGTTTAATTAGAACTAGGAGTGGAAGAAATGCATAAATTTGAAGAAAAAACGATTCACACGGAAAAATTATTTGAAGGTAAAGTCGTTCGTTTGCAAATAGATGATGTTGAATTACCAAATGGAAAAACATCAAAAAGAGAAATTATTAAACATCCTGGAGCAGTGGCAGTTTTGGCATTAACTCCAGAAAATAAAATTGTTCTTGTAGAACAGTATCGTAAACCGATGGAACGAGCTCTCGTTGAAATTCCAGCAGGTAAGTTGGAGCCAGGAGAGAAGCCTGAAGTTACTGCAGTTAGGGAATTAGAAGAAGAAACTGGGTATGAGTGTAACCGCTTGGACCATATCATTTCTTTTTATACATCCCCGGGATTTGCTGATGAACTTATTCATTTATATCTAGCAACGGGGCTTAGAAAAAAAGAAAATCCTAGAGCTGCGGATGAGGATGAATTTGTTGAGCTGATCGAGGTATCACTTGAGGAAGCTATCCAGCTAGTAAAAGAGCAAAAAATATTTGATGCTAAAACGGCATATGCAATTCAATATTTACAGTTAAAAGAGGCGCAAAAATAATGATGAAAAATTATTTTGTTGATTTACATATTCATATTGGACGAACGAAAACAGGGAAACCGGTTAAAATTACTGGTTCAAAAACATTGACACTTACCAATATTTTGAAGGCAGCAAAAATACCCAAAGGCTTAGATATGATTGGAGTAATTGATTGCCATTCCCCTGAAGTTATCGCTGAAATAGAAGATCTTCTGCAAAGTAAAGAAATGATTGAAATGGAAGATGGAGGATTGCTTTATCAAGAATCGGTTACATTAATTCCAGGTGTAGAGATAGAAATAAATGATGACAATTGTAAAGGACCACTGCATGTATTAGGATACTTTCCTTCACTAGGCTCATTAAAGGAATTTTCCTATTGGTATACTGGAAAGGTAAAGAATAATCAATTAAGTACACAACGTATCCACGAAGATGCTAGAAGCTTACAGAAAAAAATAAAGTCATTAGGTGGTCTATTTATTCCTGCCCATGTATTTACACCGTTTAAAAGCTTATATGGTAAAGGCGTTGAAAAATCGTTAGAAGAAGTATTTGATGCAAATCTTATTGATGCCATCGAACTAGGATTGAGTTCAAATACAGACATGGCAGATCATATAAAAGAACTCCATAGATATACATTTGTCAGTAATTCAGATGCCCATTCTTTAGCGAAGATTGCACGTGAATATCAAATAATGCAATTTGAAGCTCCTACTTTCAAGGGGTTAGAAAAAGCACTTCATCAAAAAGATGGAAATGAAGTGATAGCGAATTATGGGCTAGATCCTTATCTTGGGAAATATCACCAAACAACCTGTGCAAAATGCTTTGCTAAAAAAGAACATGATGTCTGTCACGTATGTGGATCAACACAATTTACAAAAGGAGTATCTGAACGAATTCAAGAACTAACAACTACAGATACTGGTTGCGATAGACCACCCTATATTCATCAAGTACCGTTAGATTTCTTACCTGGATTAGGACCAAAAACGATGGAAAAACTTCTAGATCATTTCGGAACAGAGATGAATATCTTACATAATGTTCCAAAGGAAGAACTAGAAAAGGTTATAAAACAAGAGTTAGTTGATTTAATTATGAAAGCAAGAATGGGAAATCTGCAATTATCTGCTGGAGGCGGAGGCCAATATGGTAGAGTTGCTAATGAACAATAAACGTTCATCCAAGCTTTTGATGGAGGATTAACATGAAAGACAAAAAATATGCACAAGCTATAAAGGAACTTTCCATTCGTTTTGATGAGGAAAATATCCCATATCATTTTTTAGATTCTACTTCCTTATATATTCAAGGGGTGGATATTCCTCATTTCAATACTATATATATAGAAGTACAGTGGGATATCATAGAAAAAGCCTATGAACTATTCTCTACAATAGAAAAGACTGACTTGAACTCAAATATAGCCACCGCATCCTTTCAGGTACAACAAGATATATATACCATTATTGTACAATGCCGTTATAATACGACAATTAAGACAAACCCCTATCGAATCCAAGTGACATGCGATGAACAACCAATATGGTGTATATCACTTTATAAATATTTATTTAGCGAACAAAGCGGTATAGATAGAGAAAAAATTCATAGGTACTTAGAAAATGAACATGCTAAGGTAACTAAGTTAAATGAACAAGCTTGGAATCAAAATAATTATGTAGCTTTATTAAATAGATACGGTTCTCCTCAAGAAATTGCAGAAAAAATTAGGCATAATCCAAGATGGAGGTTGCACCCATTTGATCATTATCTTGAACCAATTGCGAATAAAAAAGTTCTGCATCTTATGGGTTCCAATGGCATTAAAGCAGTAGCCCTTTCACTGCTTGGGGCAGATGTAACCGTTGTTGATTTTTCAGAGGAAAATAAAGCTTTTGCTATGGAAATTGCGAGCCATGCCAATGTGAAAATCAACTATATCGTTTCGGACGTACTCTCACTGCCAAATGATCTTTATTTTGAGCAATTCGATGTTGTATTAATGGAACTTGGGGTTCTTCATTATTTGCTAGATATTCAGGAATTAATGAAGAAAATTCAGCAGTTATTAAGCAAGGATGGAAAGTTTGTTCTCCATGAATTCCATCCGATTTCAACGAAACTGATTACCTCCACTGGTAAAAAGCATAAGGTGATTGGGAATTATTTTGATCCATCCATTGTGAAGAATGAGGTTGCGTTTACAAAGCATATGCCAGAAGAGGAAAAGGCTAAACTGCAACATGTCTTACAAAGAAAGTGGACATTGGGAGAGGTAATAACAGCAGTTGCAAAGGCACCAATGCAAATAGACATTTTAGAAGAGGAACCAAATCATAAAATTCACGATATAGGATTGCCGAAGACTTTTACATTAGTCGCAAAGAAATGCTTATGTTAAGGGTTTGATTAATCATTCGATCTTGTAATGAGGGGGGACCCCTCTAATTTTTTTTGCAACGCCAACTTATTGATTCTATTATAATTTTTAAAAATTAGTAGATTTAAGGTCTATCTTTTTATTTCCTGCATAATTTAGTAATGAGATTATGTTACCTAGATTAATAGGAGGAAGTAAAAATGCGCAGAAAAAAGTCGTTGTCTAATCCTATCATTCGCCATGTACAAGAATATTCCTCGATTTACTCATTTATTATTGTTTTATTTTTAATGGGAGTAGTTTTTGGTGCCATTATTGTAAACAGCTTATCAATCGACCAAAAGGAAGATTTATTTTATTATTTAAATCAATTTTTTGGGCAAATTTCGGAAGGGAAAATTGCAGCACCAACCGATTTATTTCGATTAAGTTTTCTTCATAATGTGAAATTTTTAGGTTTAATGTGGGTTTTGGGAATCTCGATTATTGGTTTGCCACTTATTTTAGTTCTGTTATTTATTAAAGGAATTGTTGTTGGATTTTCCGTAGGATTTCTTGTCAATCAAATGGGATGGGGGGGATTCCTTCTTTCTTTTGTTACCGTATTACCACAAAATCTTTTTATCATCCCAATGTTTATTTTTATTGCAGTAGTAGCTGTAGGTGTATCCTTAAAGTTAATTCGTAAAATCTTTATTAAACAAAGTATGGGGGTTCAAATTATTCCTATGTTAACACAATATTTTATTGTGTTAATCATTGCGGTTGGTTTTATATCCATTGCTGCAGGTGTTGAAGCGTATATTTCACCTGAATTAATGAAATCGGCAATGTCATATATTAATAGATAATAATAATTATTATCAAATAAAATTTCTATTTTAGAGATTATAATAATTTTATTTTGCATCTTTTCTTCCTTCTGCTATAATAAAGTGGATAGTGGCGAGGGAGGATACTTCAGATGGAAAGTCGTGTTGAGAGAATAAAAAAACAATTACATTCTGCAAGCTATAAGCTTACTCCACAACGTGAAGCAACCGTCCGAGTATTGCTGGAAAACGAAGAAGATCATTTAAGTGCAGAAGATGTTTACCTCCTTGTAAAAGAGAAATCGCCAGAAATCGGCCTAGCAACCGTATATCGAACACTAGAGTTATTAACGGAATTAAAGGTTGTAGATAAGATTAATTTTGGTGATGGTGTATCACGCTATGACTTAAGACAAGAGGGAGCTGCACATTTCCATCATCATTTAGTTTGTATAGAATGTGGAGCTGTAGATGAAATTCAAGAGGATTTACTCGAAGATGTTGAAGCAATTGTAGAAAGACGTTGGAACTTTAAAATTAAAGATCATCGCTTAACCTTCCATGGGATTTGCTGGCGATGCCAGGATAAAGAAAAAAGTGAAGATTGAAGAACCTTTTCGTGTGAAAAGGTTCTTTTATGTTTATTAAGTGAAAGGTATAAAAATGGCACACTTTGGCATAGGCTTGTATAAGATAAACTAAAAAAGGATGGACTGGTCTATGTCATGGTGAAGATGATTTTTCGTACGTTAAAAGTGTTTATATTATTTACTGGATGCACATTACTCTTTTATTATGGTATTATGTGGGTAAATCAAGAATATGAGGATTATCATCGATATGATGAACCAAAAGGAACAGCGATTAAAGTAAATTCTGTGGAAGAAAATGATTCGGGATGGTTTGATCGTTTACTATTGTTCTATTTAGATGGGGAGTAATTATATGCTAGATCGTTTAAAGGATTTCATCCATTTTATGGTGGTTGAAAAAGGATTATCAAAAAACACAATTGTGTCTTATGAAAGAGATTTAAAAAGCTATTTAACTTATATGGTTAAAGTGGAGCAAATTCAATCCTTGAATGAGATTACTAGAATACATATTGTCCACTTTTTACATCATTTAAAACAGCAGGGAAAGTCCGCTAAAACTCTAGCAAGACATGTTGCATCAATTCGGTCCTTTCACCAATTTCTATTAAGAGAAAAAGTAACCGAAAACGATCCTTCTGTTCATATTGAAACACCTCAAACAGAGAGAAGTCTTCCGAAAGTGCTAAGCTTAACAGAGGTTGAAGCACTATTAGATGCTCCTTCGGAAAAAGGGCCTTTACCATTAAGAGATAAAGCGATGCTAGAGCTTTTATATGCGACTGGAATTCGTGTAAGTGAACTAATAAATCTTAATCTTGATGACCTACATTTAACGATGGGGTTTGTGAGATGTATTGGAAAGGGAAATAAAGAAAGAATTATCCCAATTGGCAAAACTGCAACCGTTGTATTAGAAGAATATATAAAGGATGGCAGACCAAAACTTTCTTCGAAGCAGAGACAAACAGAAGCTTTATTCCTAAATCATCATGGAAATCGTTTAACCCGACAAGGTTTTTGGAAAATATTAAAAGGACTTGCGAAAAAGGCAAATATTGAAAAGGAGTTAACTCCTCACACCCTCCGCCATTCATTTGCGACGCATTTATTAGAAAATGGAGCTGATTTACGAGCTGTACAGGAAATGTTAGGTCATGCAGATATTTCCACGACACAAATTTATACGCATGTAACGAAAACAAGATTAAAGGATGTCTATGCAAAGCATCATCCACGAGCTTAATAGATAGGTAGAGTTTGTCTATTAAGGGGTCTGACCACACTAAAATTCTGTACCTCGTGAGAAATTAACTATTTCCTACTTGATATAGAATGATGGGGCAGACCTCTTTACTATTTATACTAACCCTATTAAATGTTCAATCATTCAAATGTAACGTTTGATACTATTGCAGAAAAAGGAATGAATTTGATACAATATAGTTGTCAGACCTCTTACCATGAAGGGAAACATGAAAGGTTAATATAGCTCTAATTTTGAGTAACATGCATAGAAAAGGGTAATATAGTTTTGAACCTTTTGTAACCGTTTTAATCTTTAAAGAAGGGAATGAAATAATTGAGTAACTATACATATAAGCGAATACATCTAATTGTAATGGATTCAGTAGGAATTGGTGAAGCTCCAGATGCTGAGAAATTTGATGATAAAGGGTCAGATACCTTTGGTCATATTGCAGAGAAAATGAATGGACTCAACATGCCAAATATGGGGAAATTAGGACTTTCAAATATTCGGCACATTCAAGGTGTTGAAAAGGCAAATCCTCCGCTTGCATATTACACAAAAATGCAGGAAGCTTCAAATGGAAAAGATACGATGACTGGGCATTGGGAAATAATGGGGTTGAATATAGAAACTCCCTTTCAAGTCTTTCCTGAAGGCTTTCCAGCTGAATTAATCAATGAATTAGAAGAGAAATCCGGACGGAAAATTATTGGCAATAAACCAGCTAGTGGGACAGAGATTCTTGATGAACTTGGAAAGGAACATATGGAGACAGGTGCACTAATTGTGTATACTTCTGCTGATTCAGTACTACAAATTGCTGCCCATGAAGAGATTGTCCCACTTGAAGAACTATATAAAATATGTGAGATCGCCAGGGAACTAACTTTAGATGAGAAATATATGGTTGGTCGAATTATTGCACGTCCATTTGTCGGAGAGCCAGGTCATTTTACGAGAACTCCTAATCGACATGATTATGCACTGAAACCATTTGACCGTACAGTTATGAATGAATTAAAGGATAGTCATTTTGATGTGATTGCCTTAGGGAAAATATCCGATATTTATGATGGAGAGGGAGTAACAGAAGCAATCCGAACTAAATCGAATATGGACGGTATGGATAAATTTATCGAAACATTTGACAAAGAATTTACAGGCTTAAGCTTTTTGAACTTAGTTGATTTTGATGCGTTATATGGTCATCGACGTGATCCAATTGGTTATGGAAAAGCATTGGAAGAATATGATGCTCGTTTGCCAGAAGTTTTCGAAAAAATGAAAGATGATGATTTATTAATTATCACTGCAGACCATGGAAATGATCCTATTCATCATGGTACCGATCATACACGCGAATATGTGCCACTGTTGATCTATTCGAAACGTTTTAAAGAGGGAAAGGAATTACCTCTAAGAAAAACTTTCGCAGATATTGGTGCAACTGTCGCTGAGAATTTCCATGTAACAATGCCAAAATACGGAACTAGCTTTTTAAAAGATATACAAGAATAGAGGGGAACTAAGAGTGAATTTTCAACAAATAGAACAAGCAGTAACATATTTACAAGGTAAATATACAAAAACTCCAAGAATTGGTTTAATACTAGGATCTGGATTAGGGGTTCTTGCAGATGAAATTGAGGATGCCGTAAAAATCCGTTATGAGGATATACCTGAATTTCCTATTTCAACAGTCGAAGGCCATGCAGGTCAACTTGTATTTGGCTCTTTAAGTGGCAAGGAAGTAGTTGCTATGCAAGGCCGATTTCACTATTATGAGGGATATTCATTTGACCAAGTTACATTTCCTGTAAGGGTTATGAAGGAACTGGGAGTTGAAGTCCTAGTAGTTACGAATGCTGCAGGTGGGGTAAATGAAACTTATGAACCAGGGGATTTAATGATTATTTCAGATCATATTAATAATATGGGAAGTAACCCACTTATTGGTCCAAATGACAATCGATTTGGTGCTCGTTTCCCTGATATGTCTGAGCCGTATAATAAGGAATTACGTTTAATCGCACGTAATGTTGCAGAAAAGTTAAATATTCGAATCCAAGAAGGAGTATATGTTGGAAATACAGGACCTACATATGAAACTCCGGCAGAGGTTAGAATGATCCGTACGTTTGGGGGAGATGCAGTTGGAATGTCAACTGTTCCTGAAGTAATCGTAGCAAAGCATGCTGGGCTAAAGATATTAGGAATTTCCTGTATATCAAACATGGCTTCTGGGATATTAGATCAGCCTTTAACTCATGATGAAGTAATAGAAACAACAGAAAAGGTTCGAAAAGATTTCTTACTTTTTGTAAAAGAAATTGTTAAAAATATAAAAGTTGGTGAACCAAAATGAGAATGGTAGATTTGATAGAAAAAAAACGTGATGGGAAAGAGTTAACAACAGAAGAAATCCAATTCATTATTGAAGGATATACCAATAACTCCATTCCAGATTATCAAATGAGCGCTATGACTATGGCGATCTATTTCCAAGGGATGAATGAACGTGAACGTGCAGAATTAACAATGGCTATGGTCAATTCAGGTGATACGATTGATCTATCTGCCATTGATGGAGTAAAGGTTGATAAACACTCTACTGGAGGAGTAGGGGATACTACAACTTTAGTTTTAGGGCCTTTAGTTGCTGCATTAGGAGTACCTGTGGCGAAAATGAGTGGAAGAGGCTTAGGACATACAGGTGGTACGATTGATAAACTTGAAGCAGTAAAAGGATTTCATGTAGAAATTGAAAATGATGAATTTATCCGCCTGGTAAATGAAAATAAAATTGCAGTAATAGGGCAAAGCGGAAATTTAACACCAGCAGATAAAAAGCTCTATGCTTTAAGAGACGTAACAGGAACGGTGAATAGTATCCCGTTAATCGCAAGCTCCATCATGAGTAAAAAAATTGCTGCTGGTGCAGATGCTATTTGCTTAGATGTTAAAACAGGTGCAGGAGCATTTATGAAAACACTGGATGATTCTAGAGAGCTTGCCAAAGCGATGGTTAGTATTGGGAATAATGTTGGCAGAAAAACGATGGCTGTTATTTCTGATATGAGTCAACCACTTGGTTTTGCGATAGGGAATGCTTTAGAAGTTAAAGAAGCAATAGATACATTACGTGGAGATGGACCAGAAGATTTAACAGAATTATGTCTTACATTAGGTAGTCATATGGTTTATTTAGCTGGGCAAGCAGCTACACTAGATGAAGCACGTAATAAGTTAAATGAAGTGATTTCCAATGGGAAAGCATTGGAGACGTTTAAAATCTTTTTACAATCGCAAGGCGGAGATCCTGAAGTTGTAGATGATCCAGCAAAATTACCTCAAGCGAAATATATCATTGAATTGGAAGCTACAGAGGATGGGTATATTTCTGAAATCGTTGCTGATGAAATTGGTACAGCTGCTATGATGTTAGGAGCTGGTCGTGCAACAAAAGAATCAATCATCGATCTAGCTGTTGGGATTGTACTGAAGAAAAAAATTGGAGATCAAGTGAAAAAAGGTGAATCACTTTTAACTATTCATTCAAACCAAGAACAAATTGAAGAAGTGAAGCAGATCCTTTACAAAAATATTAAAATTTCTAAAGAAAAAGTACCTGCACCAATACTCGTTCATGAGGAAATTACACATTAATTAGACATCAATTACCCGCTATATTGTTTAACAGTGGTCGATTCGTGATGAACACACGGATTGACCACTGTTTTTTTATTTATGAAATAGGGAATCATTGTATAAAAATACTAGAGATGGAAAAAATGGTGCTATGTATCGTGTTAAAAGAAGAACAATGATGGAGGGGTCAAGATGAAAAAAATATTTAGTTCAATAATATGCTTATTGTTATTGACTGCAACGATTTCATTACCTGCATTTGCAGCTGAAAAATCAACAGAATTAGCTGCAGACGCAAAATCAGCAATATTAATTGAGCGTGATACAGGTAGTATATTATACGATAAGAATAGTCATGAAAAGCTACCACCCGCTTCAATGACGAAAATTATGACCATGATACTAATCATGGAAGCTCTTGAACAAAATAAGCTATCAATGAACGAAAAAGTTCGGACGAGTGAATATGCAGCTTCTATGGGAGGATCACAGATTTTTCTTGAGACTGGTGAGGAAATGACTGTCGAAGAAATGCTTAGAGGTATTTCTATCGGGTCAGCTAACGATGCTTCCGTTGCGATGGCAGAAAAGATAGCTGGCAGTGAAGAAGAATTTGTTGACATGATGAATAAAAAAGTAAAAGAGCTTGGACTTAAAGATACAAAGTTTCAAAATGCAACAGGTTTACCTGAGAAGGATCATTATAGTTCAGCCTATGATATGGCAATGATGGCGAAAGAGTTATTAAGACATGAAAATATCACGAAATTTACAGGTACATATGAATCCTATTTACGTGAAAGTACCGACAAGAAGTTTTGGTTAGTTAATACAAATAAGCTTGTAAAGTTTTATCCTGGTGTTGATGGTTTGAAAACAGGATTTACAAATGAAGCAAAGTTTTGTTTAACAGCAACTGCAAAAAAGAATGGTATGCGTGTAGTCGCAGTGGTTTTTGGAGCACCTTCTACGAAAGTAAGAAATGCTCAAGTATCTAAAATGCTAGATTATGCTTTTGCAAAATATGTCACTCATCCGATATATAAAAAAGGGCAATCACTTGCAGAAGTAAAAGTAAGTAAAGGTGATACAAAGAAAATTCAAGCATTAACAAGTGAACCGATCTCTGTATTAACTAAAAAAGGAGAAAAAATAGAAAGTATAAAGAAAACAATAAAACTAAATGAAAATCTAAAAGCACCGGTTAAAAAGGGCGATAAGATTGGGACCATTACAATTAAAAAAGACGGAAAGGTATTAGCAAAATCAAATCTAATAGCTAGTAAAGATGTAAAGCAAGCTGGATGGTGGAAGCTATTTAAGCGTTCATTTGGTATGTTCAATAAAACAAATTAATAAAAATATCATTAATTGTAATTTATTGTTTGATTGAATAACGTCGAAGAGGGACTAATTATGACGATATCCTTCTAGTTTTGTCATGAAGAAGGAAAACAGGGTTTTAAAGGCGAATTGACTCACTATAAAGAAAGAAGGAGGAAATAAATAGTGAGTCTATTAATCGATTTGGAAGTCAAACAAAAGGTTCTATGCATTCGATTAAGTGGTGAATTGGATCATCATTCTGCTGAAAGCTTAAGAGAAAATGTGAATCAAGCAATTGAAAACTATCAAATACAGCATCTTGTATTAAATTTAGAACAATTAACATTTATGGATAGTTCGGGTTTAGGAGTAATCTTAGGCAGATATAAACAAATAAAACAAAAAAACGGTGAAATGGTTGTTTGCGCAATCTCTCCTGCAGTAAAGAGGCTTTTTGAAATGTCGGGTCTATTTAAAATTATTAGACTTGATGAGTCAGAAAAATTTGCTTTAGAAAGATTGGGGGTTGCGTAAATAATGAAAAATGAGATGCATATTCAATTTTCAGCACTTAGCCAAAATGAATCCTTTGCTAGGGTAACAGTTGCTGCCTTTATTGCGCAATTAGACCCAACCTTAGATGAACTTACAGAAATTAAAACTGTTGTCTCAGAAGCAGTAACAAATTCGATTATTCATGGATACGAAGGAAATCCAGATGGAATGGTTTATATTTCTGTAGCCATAGAGGACGGAGTAGTTGAAATGATTATTCGTGATGAGGGAGCAGGAATTTCTGATATTGAAGAAGCAAGACAGCCATTGTTTACCACAAAGCCAGAGATGGAACGTTCAGGCATGGGATTTACAATTATGGAAAACTTTATGGACGATATAGAAGTTGAATCACAACCTGGTTTAGGCACCATTATTCGTTTAAAAAAGCATTTGGCGATTAAAAAAGCCTTATGTAATTAAGGAGTCGTGCCTATGGATGTGGAACTAAAGAAAGAGAAAACAGGAAAGTTTTTGAAGGATCAAGAGGTCAAGGATTTAATCAAAAGGAGCCAGGCAGGAAATCAAGAGGCACGAGATGAAATTGTAGAAAAAAACATTCGGCTCGTCTGGTCTGTCGTCCAAAGATTTTTAAATCGTGGGTATGAACCAGATGATTTATTTCAAATTGGTTGTATCGGTCTTTTAAAATCTGTTGATAAATTTGATTTATCATACGATGTTAAGTTCTCAACATATGCTGTTCCCATGATTATAGGTGAAATTCAACGTTTTTTAAGGGATGATGGGACAGTAAAAGTAAGTCGATCGTTAAAGGAAATTGGTAATCGAATTCGTAAGGCGAAGGATCTATTAACGAAAGATTTAGGACGAGTCCCCACTGTGAATGAAATTGCTGATTATCTTGAGATTACGGCTGAAGATGTAATTATGGCTCAGGAAGCAAGTAGAACACCATCCTCCATTCATGAAACTGTGTACGAGAATGATGGCGACCCTATTACTTTGCTCGATCAAATTGCTGATCAAAATGACCAAAAATGGTTTGATAAAATCGCCTTAAAAGAGGCTATTCGTGGATTGGACGATCGTGAAAGATTAATTGTATATTTACGGTATTATAAAGATCAAACGCAATCAGAAGTAGCGGAAAGATTAGGTATTTCACAAGTACAAGTATCTAGATTAGAAAAAAAAATATTAGAACAAATGAAGGATCGTATGGACTTATAAGACCATACGATCCTTTTTTTGTTCAATTAAAAAGGCATTTTGTATCGTCTGTTGCTTTGTAAAGCCTACTGCCAGCTTGCTTTTACAACTAATTAGTAGTTGTTATGAAGTTACAACTTTTCCTAGGATAAGAAGGTGATTGACGCTCTTCAACCTATTTATTCGTCAAAATTACATCTAAATAGTAGCCATGTCTTTAGAAAGTCACCATTATTAAACAACGTGAATGAAATGATTTCATTTCCACATACTACTATTTACAATAAAAAAAAATCAGGGGTTGAGGGAAATGGAGAGTTTTATTTATCTTCGTTTACGGCACCGAGTAGAAGTAAAGCCGAACAGTAAAATTACTCTTGCAGATATTGCACAAATTATTGCGCCTGAAAAAGATTTAACTAAGTTGAAACAACTAACTGTATACGAAGTATCTACATCAGATAAATCCTCTGTAGTAATTGATGTTATGACACTCATCGATCTCATTACAGAAAAATGGGGTGCTGTTGATATCCAAACAATAGGACCATCGCAAACGATTATCGATATCATTTATAAAAAAAAGAAAGTACCAATCATATTTTTTATTCTTATCTGGCTATTACTTTTTTTTGGATCAGCACTTGCCATCATGAATTTTCATGAGGATGTTAGTATGAGGGCCGTTCATCAAAAAATATATAAAATGATTACGGGGAATGATCAATCAAAACCACTAATTCTTCAAATTCCTTATTCATTAGGGCTAGGTTTAGGAATGATCATTTACTTTAATCATCTCTTTAAAAAAAGATTTAATGAAGAACCAAGTCCATTAGAGGTAGAAATCTTTAATTACCAACAAGATGTCGATCATTATGTAGTAATGAATGAAAATAAAGAGAGTATTAAACGACTTGATGATCATTAAGTGGATCTCTTTAGCATTTATTGGATTAGCAGGTGGATTAATTGTTGGTTGTGGCTTGGTTGCGTTTCTATCAGTTCTTGGAATTATTCCTCGTTTGACACAAATATCGAAAACATCAAAATTCATTACTCTTTACGAATGGGCGATTGTGATTGGCTCGTTACTAGGAGGTTGGGCACAGCTTAGGGACATTCATTTTCAATTAACTTCTCTATTACTCATCCCTATTGGTCTGGCATGTGGAATTTTTGTTGGTATGCTTGCCGCTGCGTTAACTGAAGTGATTAATGTCATCCCAATTCTTGCAAAAAGAATTGGAATCGAAGGTCATTTAATCATTGCTTTAATGGCAATAGTATTTGGAAAAGTTTTCGGCTCATTATTTCATTGGATCTATTTTATTGATCATTAAAATGGAAAGGATTTTCGTATGAATAGTAAACGACAGGTGATATTAATTACAGATGGAGATGATTATGCCAGAAAAGCTTTGGAGGCAGTAGCGAAGGAAATAGGTGGCCGCTGCATTTCTCAGTCCCACGGAAATCCTTCCCATCTTTCTGGTCAGGAGATCGTCAATTTAATAAAAAAAGCGCAATGTGACCCAGTTTTAGTGATGTTTGATGATAGTGGATTTTTAGGTAAAGGACAAGGGGAGGCTTCCTTATTGACTGTTGCTAATCATCCTGACATTGATGTTCTAGGGATCATTGCTGTCGCATCAAAAACTCATCAAGCAGAATGGACAAGGGTTGATGTTTGTATCGATCGGGATGGAGAATTGACTCCCTATGGTGTAGATAAATATGGAATTCCAGAAATGGAGTTAAAAAAAATTAATGGTGATACGGTGTATTCTTTAGATCAATTAGACGTTCCAATTATTGTTGGGATTGGTGATATAGGAAAAATGGGAAAGCAAGATCACTATTCAAAGGGAGCTCCGATCACAAAAAAAGCTGTAAAGTTAGTTTTAGAAAGGAGTGGATTTTATGACAAAAGATCTAAACAATAAACTCCCCATACCTGAGGATGTAAAAAAGCTAAAGAAAATTTTTGAAGAAAGAGTCGGATTAGGTGTAAGTTTTGATCTGGGAGTACGCAGCATTAAAGTTTTAAAAAAACATATCCAACTATATTATGTTAATGGTCTCACAGATACAGAGTTTATCATTGAAATTTTAAAAGAACTGGTACTGTTAAATGATACCGAGAGACTTTCCAGTAAAGTTTATGAAGTAATTGAAAATAGAATTGTCAATCAATCAGTAGAAAAAGTAAAAACAGTTGATGAAATGGTAGATCAAGTTTTATCTGGATTAATCGCAATCGTTATAGAAGGCGAAGGCGAAGCGATTATTGTAGACGTACGTAGCTACCCAGGCCGTCAACCGATGGAGCCGGATACGGAAAAAGTCGTCAGGGGTTCTCGCGATGGATATGTAGAAAATATTATTGTTAATACTGCACTTACAAGAAGAAGAATTCGTGATGAGCGATTAAGATTTGAAATTATGCAAATTGGAGAAAGATCAAAGACAGATGTAGCAATTGGCTATATAAAAGGGGTGGCAAATCCAGATTTAATCGAAACGATAAAGAAGGAATTAAAGACTATTGATGTTGACGGGATTACAATGGCTGATAAAACAATTGAAGAGTTCTTATTAAAACAAGGCTATAACCCCTATCCGCTCGTTCGTTATACGGAAAGAGCAGATGTTGGTTCGATTCACCTACTTGAAGGGCATGTACTAATTTTTATCGATACTTCTCCTAGTGTGATGGTGACACCAGCAACGTTTTTTCACCATGCTCAGCATGCTGAAGAATATAGACAAGCACCTGCTGTAGGAACATTTATCCGCTGGATTCGTTTTCTCGGCATACTTGCATCATTATTTCTTTTACCTCTATGGTATTTATTTGCAATAGAACCGTCCTTTCTACCAGAGAATATTGATTTTATTGGACCTAATAAACATACTCATATCCCATTAATTCTTCAACTTTTTATTGCTGATATGGGGATTGAATTTCTAAGGATTGCAGCCATCCATACCCCGACTCCTTTAGCCACTGCCATGGGATTAATTGCTGCCGTGTTAATCGGTCAAATTGCAGTAGATGTGGGCTTGTTTGTACCAGAAGTTATTTTATATGTTTCTGTTGCCTCGATTGGTACCTATGCAACACCTAGTTATGAACTAAGTGTTGCCAATAAAATAGTCAGGGTTATCTTATTATTATTAGTAGCCTTTTTCAAACTACCAGGATTGATGATTGGTAGTACACTTTTCATTATTTATTTGGTTCATATACGTGCTTTGAACGCCCCTTATTTATGGCCGTTTATCCCATTTAATCCGCAAGCGATTAGCCATGTACTTATAAGAAGAACTGTTCCGGGATCAATAATTAGACCAAGCATCGTTCATCCGCGTGATCGATTTAGACAACCACCAGAATAAGATTGTCAAAATTACTTTTTTATGATAAAGTTTATCTAATTTATTATAAATACTGAATATAGTAGACAGTTTGTCGAACTTAGACAACTGTCTATTTCTCCTTATAATCGGTGATTCAAATGAAATGAGGGAAGCGGATGTATTTTCATGGTACTACGACAGTAAATGGACAGGGACATCTAGAAATTGGTGGTGTTGATACAGTCTATTTGGTGCAAAAATATGGAACACCTGTATATGTGTATGATGTGACTTTAATACGTGAACGTGCTAGAGGATTTAAACAAACTTTTGAAAAATTGGGTGTAAAATCACAAGTCGCATACGCTAGTAAAGCATTTTCGTCCATTGCGATGTTAAATTTAGTAAATGAAGAGGGTTTATCATTGGATGTCGTTTCTGGTGGTGAATTATATACTGCATTAGCAGCTAAATTTCCAGTAGAAAGAATTCATTTTCATGGAAATAATAAAAGTAAAGAAGAACTTTTACTAGCACTCGAGCATAATATTGGATGCATTGTTGTAGACAATTTTTATGAATTAGAGTTATTGGAAAGTTTATGTAATGAACAGAAAAAAAGTATTTCCATTCTTTTACGTGTTACACCTGGAATTGAAGCACATACGCATGATTATATATTGACTGGACAAGAGGATTCAAAATTCGGTTTTGATCTTCAAAATGGTCAAGCTGAAGAGGCAATAAAAATAGCAATGGGTTCTGACCATATAAAATTATTAGGAATCCATTGTCATATCGGTTCACAAATTTTTGATAGTACCGGTTTTATATTAGCTGCTAGAAAGATCATCGATAAATTGGCAGAATGGAATTCAAAATTTTTATACTTCCCTTCAGTATTAAATTTAGGTGGTGGTTTCGGTATTCGCTATACTGAAGAGGATGAACCTCTTAGTCCTGATAGTTATGTCAAAGAAATTATAATCGAAGTGCAAAACAGAACAAAATCTTATCAACTACCAATGCCAGAAATTTGGATTGAGCCTGGAAGATCATTAGTTGGAGAAGCAGGAACCACCTTATACACGATCGGTTCGAGAAAGGATGTTCCTAATGTAAGGAAATATTTAGCAGTGGACGGAGGGATGAGCGATAATATCCGACCTGCTTTATATGAAGCAAAATATGAAGCTGTCCTAGCAAATCGACCTACAGCAACTATAGAAGAAACATTTTCAATCGCTGGTAAATGTTGTGAATCAGGTGATATGTTAATTTGGGATTTACCTTTACCTAAGACGGTAAGTAATGATATTTTAGCGGTATTTTGTACTGGTGCGTACGGATATTCTATGTCCAATAATTATAATCGAATTCCAAGACCTCCAGTTGTCTTTGTCGAAAATGGTGAAGATTATTTAGTGATAAAGCGAGAAACATATGAGGATTTAATAAGACTCGATTTACCACTACCAAGTAAAATCAATCAATCATAAATCAAAAGAACCCATTCGATCGTCCTAGTCAGGGATTGAATGGGTTTATTTTATAGGTCTTTTATACTGCTGGGAGTGAAAACACTTACACCACTTTTTTCACGATTGCGAAAAACGATGAAAATAGATACAATAGACAAGGTACATAGATGTGTTTTGAAGATGAACGCCCCAAGTTCTTTTTTTTGGCCTTTTTGATCAAGCAACGATGAGATGAAATAATAGAAATAGGAGTGTCATTCATTTGAGGAAAAAAAACGCTTTGTTATTTGTTCTAATACTAATATTAGCTTTAGGGTGGGGATTATATTATTGGTTATTTATCGTATAAGGTGAAGACTAAGTATGATAAAATGTTTATTATTTGCCACCAATGTTTATAATGTTATAAAAGCATTCACATTATGTATTAAAGATAACGAGGGATATTCATGTTAATTCGATATAAAAAAGCATTTGAGAAAATTGCTATGGGTCTTTTATCGTTTATGCCAAACGAGAAGGATATTAAAAAGCTTCAGCAGACAATAAAGCAATATGAACAGGAAGATGATTGGCAGCTTTTTTTATGGAAGATAGATGATGATATAGTTGGACTAATTGGTGTTACTATTCATAATGAAACGGTAGAAATTCAGCACATCTCAGTCAATCCATCCCATCGTCTTCAAGGAATTGGAAAAAATATGCTTAAATCATTAAAGCAAATATATGAAGGTAAGAAAATTATTTCAAATGAATACACAGCAGCATTTTGTGAAATCTGTGAGAAAGAGGATGGGGACTTCGATGAATGATCGAAGCCCTTTTCTAATTGTTGATGAATTTACCTTCGTCTCTCTCCATTTTTTTTATGACAGAAGAAAGAAATCTTTCGTTTTCCACAGTGGAGCGGTCACGTAGGATATGACGATGAATAATAGGATCATTAGACAAATCCTCTTTTCCTGCCCATGTAACACCAAGTTTTTTACATTCTTCCTTACATATATCTAATAATTGTTGATCATCTATTTTAATTTGAATCGGTTCATAATCTTGATTTGTTTTCATCTTGTCTAATACTATATTGATTTTGGAAATTAAATCATCAACATCAATTTTCAATAATAGTAATTGGTCTTTTTTGTGAATGAAACGTTGAAGGGCTTTCTCCATCATTCGGATACCACCAATTAGGTTTTTTCTTCGATAATGATATAAGGAGACTGCTAATTGAATAAAAGCAATCCAAATGGAGTCACGGTTTCTTGCATCCTGTTGTTTCCAGTGATCTTCAAGAATTTCATGGCATTCAAAATAATCTCTATCGCCATGGAAATGGACTAAATATTGTATAAAGGCTTTAGTTACTATCATGAATGAACTCCTCTCTGTCTTATATAAGTGTAACATAAATAGCAAGATTTTAATTTTAATAGTAGGAGAATGATAGTGTTTTTCATTCCATAAAAGCCAAAAAAAACAAGTTCAGCACCAATACTGAACTTGTTTTTTAATCATGTATAATTGAGTAAATTACCAAATGTATGCACTGCCAACAATAATTAATAAAATAAATAGTACTACGATTAATGCGAAACCGCCACCATATCCAAAGCCGTCTGACATAATGTAAAACCTCCTAAGAAAATAGTTTAGTCGATTTATACTATGTAAGTTTTGTTAGAGTTGTATAGGCCTCAGCCTATTTTTTATTGTTAATCATTGCGGTATAAGGTAAATTTATATTGGACTACTTTAAATAATCCTCTATACTTAAATAACAATGGTGTTATGTAACTTAAAATAGCTTTGATTTGGAATTGGTGATATTTGTGGAATATAATGTAAAAATTGATGCGTTTGAAGGTCCTTTAGATCTTTTACTGCATTTAATTAATCGACTAGAAATTGATATATATGATATACCAATGGCAGCAATTACAGAGCAGTATTTAATTTACATTCATACAATGAAGGAATTAGAATTAGATATTGCCAGTGAATATTTAGTAATGGCAGCGACATTATTAGCAATAAAGAGTAAAATGCTTCTTCCAAAGCATGAAGAAGAGCTAGAAGAGGATTTTGAATATGAGGAAGATCCACGTGATGATTTAGTTGAAAAACTGATTGAATATAGAAAGTATAAGGAAGCAGCTCAAGAATTAAAGCATCTAGAGGAGGAACGTGGGCAGATATTTACAAAACCTCCAAGTGATTTATCCGAGTATATGAAAGACATACAGATCGATCAACAACAAAGTGATGTAACGATTTATGACATGATTGGTGCTCTAAATAAATTATTAAGAAGAAAAAAATTACAAAAGCCACTTTCAACGAAAATAAGTAGACAAGAAATTTCGATTGAAAATAGAATGGAGGAAATATTAAATGATTTAACCTCCATATCAGGAAGAAGAAGCTTTTTTACATTATTTGAGATACCAGATAAACATCATATCGTGATTACATTTCTTGCTGTATTAGAACTAATGAAGCGAAATGAAATATTGGTTGAACAGGAAGGGAATTTTGAGGAAATATTTGTAGCAAGGAAAGGAGTAAGTTTGGTTGGAAATTACTAATTTGAAGGGAATTCTTGAAAGTCTTTTGTTTGCTGCAGGAGATGAAGGATTATCCATCAAACAAATTATGTCTGTCATGGAGCTTGAAGAGTATCAAGCAGTTGAATTAGTTGAATCACTGAAGCAGGAGTATGATTCGAACGCAGAAAGAGGGATTGCTATCGTTGTACTTGCTGGTACATATCAGCTTGTTACTAAAAAGGAAAACTCTGTTTTTTTAAAAAGACTCGTTGAATCTCCTGGAATGAATACATTATCACAGGCTGCCTTAGAAACATTAGCGATTATTTCTTATAAGCAGCCCATTACAAGGATAGAAATTGAAGATATCCGTGGTGTAAAAACAGAACGTCCACTGCAAACCTTAACTGCAAAGGGTTTAATTAAAGAGGTTGGAAGAGCAAATGGAGCAGGTAGAGCCATCCTATATGGGACAACTAAGGAATTTTTAGATTACTTCGGATTAAAGGACATTAATGAATTACCGCCATTAGCAGAGGCGTCAATAGATGACTTTGAGCAGGAAGATGCTGATTTATTTTTTGAGAAATTCCAAGAGACAATCGAAAATAATTAGTAGTAGTAAAAAAGATTATTTGCATGTGCAAATAGTCTTTTTTTTGAGGAGATCGGTGTGAGCTTACTTAAATTTCTAAAAACATGATTCATATCCCAGTAATGTTAATTTAGAACGAGATGAAAAAAGTCTCTTTAGTGAATGAAGAATGTCTTGATGCTTGTGCTTTTCTTGTCATATACAAACTTGTCCTGCATAAACTTGTACAAAAGATAGTTCTATAGTTTAAGCGTATGAGCATTGAGAAAAGGGGCAATTATATGAAACGTTTTATATCATTAATGATGATTGTATTTCTACTTATTCTAATAGTATTGCCAGACAAAACTTTTGCGGCGACACCTTCGGTTAGTGCAGCTAGTGCGATACTTATGGATCAAGACAGTGGGCGAATCCTTTATGAAAAAAATGCAAAGGATGTTCGAAAGATTGCATCGATCACTAAAATCATGACAGCTATTTTAGCAATAGAATCTGGAAAATTAAAAGAGGATGTGAAAATTAGTGATACTGCCGTTCGGACAGAAGGTTCATCTATATATTTAAAACCTGGAGATATAGTTAAGCTTGAAGATTTAGTTTATGGTTTAATGCTTAGATCGGGCAATGATGCAGCTAATGCGATTGCAGAACATGTTGGAGGAAGTATTGATGGGTTTGTTTTCTTAATGAACCAAAAAGCAGAAGAAATTGGTATGCAAAATACACATTTTGCCAATCCTAACGGCTTAGATAATAAGGACAATCATTTTTCAACAGCATATGATATGGCGCTATTAACTAAATATGCAATGCAAAATAAAACCTATAGAAAAATTTCCGGAACAAAATCTTATAAAGGCTGGGCAAATAAAAATAGATTATTAACTGAAAAGTATAAATATTGTACTGGAGGAAAAACAGGATTTACAAAAAAAGCTAAACGTACATTAGTGACAACAGCTACAAAAGAGCATCAAAATTTAATAGCTGTTACATTAAATGGACCAAATGACTGGGATGATCACATCAATATGTTTGAGTATGGATTTAAGAACTTTGATACGACCGTTGTTTTAGATAAAGGGAAAATCAATAATATTAATCAAAAATACTTAAAAAATCATATTTATATCAAAAATAAAGTTGTATATTCTCTAACAAATGAAGAGAAAGATAAAGTTACCATTGAATATCAACTATTAAAATCAAAAAAAGAGTGGAAGGATCAAAAAAACATTCCTGAAATAGTCGGTAAAGCAGTCATATATTTAGATGAACAGAAATTAAAAACGGTACCTGTTTATTTTAAATACGCAGAAATGAACGAGAAAAAAGGGTGGTTTAATTTTTTTGTGAAAACATTTTTAATCCATATTGGTGTGAAAAACGATGGTTAATTATATATGGATTGGGATGACATTGATTGGGTTAGTTTTTGCTGCAATAAATGGAAGAATGAAAGAAGTGAATGAGGCTATTTTTCAATCTGCTACTGAAGCAGTTACCTTATGTATTGGCTTAATAAGTATATTAGTATTTTGGTTAGGGATTATGCGAATCGCACAAGAGTCAGGGCTCCTAGATAAGTTTGCACGTGTATTTAGGCCACTAATTAAGAGGTTATTTCCCGAAGTTCCTGAAAATCATCCAGCAATGGGCTATATATTATCAAATATTATCGCTAATATGTTCGGATTAGGAAATGCTGCTACACCGCTTGGGATAAAGGCAATGGAGCAGCTAAAGGAATTGAACGGGGGAAAAACGAGTGCCAGTAGGTCAATGATCACTTTTCTGGCTTTAAATACATCTGGATTGACAATCATTCCTACAACAGTAATAGCCATTCGAATGAACTACCATTCCGCTTCACCTACAGAAATTGTGGGACCGACACTTATGGCTACAACCATTGCAACAATAGCAGCAATTTTAATCGACCGTTATTTTTATCATAAAAGAGCGCGTAATGGGGTGAAATAAATTGCAAATTATTTCCTTAATCTCTATTTGGATCATACCTATTCTTATTGGTTATATATTATTATATAGTGTGTGGAAAAAAGTACCTGCCTACGAAAATTTTGTTGATGGAGGTAAGGAAGGTATAAAGATTGCAGTTTCGATTATTCCATTTTTAGTAGGAATGTTAGTAGCAATCACTGTCTTTCGAACGTCTGGTGCATTAGATTTTTTTGTACAGTTAATAAAGCCAGTCCTTGAATGGTTAGGAATTCCTACAGAAATCGTTCCATTAGCACTGATTCGTCCTATATCTGGAAATGCTGCTCTAGGAATGATGAGTGATATTCTTAAAGTACATGGCCCGGATACTTTCATTGGTAAATTAGCCTCGACCATTCAAGGAAGTACAGATACGACCCTATATGTTTTAACCGTCTATTTTGGAGCAGTAGGTATTAAAAAAATGGGGGATGCATTGAAAGTTGGCTTATTGGCAGATTTGGTTGGTATAGGTGCAGCTATCATTATTATTACATGGATGTTTGGATAATTCTCCAACATCCATGTTTTTTTGTAGGCTCTTTTATAAAATTTTATAGCTAGTAAGGTAAAGTATAAACTTAAAAAAATGTTGCCCCTTTAATTCACTGGAATAGAACTGCAAACTGCATAAGATCGGCAGAAACCTATATTATGGGTAACAAATTATACAAAAACGGTTTTAAAAAAAAACGATTGGAATGATAAATAGTGGTAAGTTTTAGAACAAAAATCGCATTAAACCGGTTTAGTTTCTTTGCTTTTTGTCATTGATATGTAATAATTCATAAAGTATAACTTTCAAAATTTAAATGAGGTGGATAAATAGATGGAACGTCTTCAAAAGGTTATAGCACATGCGGGAATAGCCTCGCGTCGAAAGGCTGAGGAGTTAATTCTAGAAGGTAAGGTAAAAGTAAATGGTAAAATTGTAACTGAACTAGGGAGCAAAGTATCTTCTAATGATAAAGTAGAAGTGAATGAAATACCGCTAGAAAGGGAAACAAAAGTATATTTGTTAATGTACAAACCAAGAGGAGTCATATCTGCTGTTACTGATGATAAGAACAGAAAAGTGGTAACAGATTTTCTTCCGGAAATAAAGGAAAGAGTATATCCTGTTGGCCGTTTAGATTATGATACTTCAGGCCTGTTAATCCTAACAAATGATGGTGATTTTGCTAATTTACTTATGCATCCACGTTATGAAATTCATAAAACATATGTTGCAAAAGTAAAAGGGATTCCATCAAAACAAATGTTGAGACAATTAGAAAAAGGAATTAAATTAGAAGATGGATTGACTGCACCAGCAAAAGCAAAGTTATTATCAGCAGATAAGAAAACACAAAAATCAATCATTGAACTAACCATCCATGAAGGGAAAAATAGACAAGTTCGACGTATGTTTGAAGCTATAGGACATCCCGTTCAAAAGTTAAAACGAGAAAGATACGCATTTTTAAATTTACACGGGTTAAATGCGGGTGAAGTAAGAGAACTTTCTCCTCATGAGGTTAAACAATTACGCGCACTTGCAGAAACAGGATCAGGGAACCAATAAATGGTTGTTCCATCCATGTTTATCAACTGTTTAAAGTTTCACATAACCTTCAAATTATGGTAATCAGGATGATTTGGGGGAATGATATAATGTTGATTATAATGTGGCAGAAATTTCGATTGGAGGTTACGAAATGTCACAAAAGAAAAAGCAAAGGCTCGTTATACGAACGATCATACTAGTCGTTCTAATAGCTGCGGTATCCTATGCTTTATACAATAATTTAACAAAGGATAGTCGCAAGGCTTTGAAAGTTGGCGATAAGGCCCCTGATTTTGTTTTGCAAGATATGAATGGCCAGAAACATCGATTATCCGATTACAAAGGCAAGGGGGTATTCTTAAACTTTTGGGGAACTTGGTGTGGGCCCTGTAAAGAAGAGATGCCATACATGGTAGATTTGTATAAAGAGTATAAACAGCAAGGAGTTGAAATTCTAGCCGCAAATGTTGGAGAATCCAATTTCTTAATTAATAAGTTTATAAAAAGCTATGATTTAAATTTCCCTGTACTAGTAGATAAGAGTAAGGATGTACAGAATGCATATGGCATAGATCCAATACCCACATCATTTTTTATTGATTCAAGTGGAACAATAAAGAAAATAGTAGAAACAACGATGTCCAAAGAGAATATCCAAAACTTAATGGAGAGTATTAAACCTTAAGGAGTTTTATCATGAAAGAAATAAAATGTGTATGTGGTCACGTTAATCCTATTGGTACGATTCTTTGTGAATCCTGTGGTAGAGCATTAACAGATGAAGCTAAGCAGGAAAAACTTCATGACATGCGCTATGAAGGTAGTGCTCGCAGATCGCAAACGTATAATAAAACAATTGTAGATAAGATATGGAATTTTTTCTCATCAGTTAAGGTTGGAGTATGGTTAATCGTTATAACATTAATTGCAAGTGCTCTCGGAACGATCCTTCCGCAAGAAGAATACATAAATTCACTAACCCCTGAACAATATTATAAGGATGAATATGGTTGGTTTGGAGAATTATGGTTCAAATTAGGCTTCCAAGATCTTTATAGTTCATGGTGGTATTTGTTATTAGTTGCAAGTATTGGCGTTTCACTTGTTATTTGTAGTTTGGATCGCTTTATTCCACTACATCGAGCATTGAAAACTCAAAAAATTGGTCGACATGAGGGATTTTTAAAACGTCAGCGATTATATATCAGATCAGAAGTAGAACTTACAGATAATCATTTTGATTTAATTAAACAAAATCTTAAAGCAAAAAGATACAAGATCCGGGAAGAAGATGGAAGTATTCTAGCAGAAAAAGGACGTTTTTCTAGATGGGGTCCTTACGTCAATCATATTGGTCTTATTATTTTTCTTATAGGTGCATTGTTACGCTCCGTCCCCGGCATGTATGTGGATGAAACATTAAAGCTACGTGAAGGAGAAAAGAAGGTAATCCCTGGTACACATTCGCAATATGTTCTAGAAAACAAAAAATTTATTTTAGAAACATATGATAAAAACAAAGATAAAGAAAAGTTTAATCAAGCATTAGATCGTGTAGGTACAGTGGCGAAAAATTTCCAAACGAACGTAACTCTCTATAAACGTGAAGATGGTGGTATAGCAGGGGAATCGGATAAGTTAAAAAAGGTAAAGGATTACTCAATACGTGTAAATGATCCTTTGAAAATGGAGCATTACCGACTATATCAAATGAGTTACACCCTTGATGAACTAAAAGCAATGTCGTTTAAATTACAAAATAAAAAGAATGGACAATCATTGGGTGAATTTAAAATTGATTTATATAACCCGAAAGATGTTTATGATTTGAAAAATGGGTATAAAGTAGAACTAATGGGTTATTATCCTGATTTTAGTGGGATTTCTAAAGAAGGAGAACCACAAACGAAAACTTCTGTACCTAATAATCCTGCATTCTTATTTAATATGATTTCACCTGAACATCCAAAAGGTGAAGTTAGTTTAATTGGAATAAAATTAAATCAAGAACCATTAGGTGAAAATGATTATAAAATTGCATTTTCATCAATCGATACTCGTAATGCAACAATTCTAACCGTTCGAAAAGATTTAACCCTTTGGATATTAGCTCTCGGTGGACTTATTTTTATGATAGGTGTCGTTCAAGGCATGTACTGGAATCATCGTAGAATATGGATTAGGCGTGTGAATGGTGAAGTTCTAGTTGCTGCACACACCAACAAAAATTGGTATGGCATAAAGAACGAAATTAAGTATATTTTACAAGGTACAAATGTTCCTGAACCAGTAGATCAGCAGGATAAGAAAAAAGACAAACATTAAGGAGGGGCGAATTTGTCTGAATTAGTTAAGATTAGTAGTAATTTATTATATGCAGCTTTTATTCTATATTTATTAGGCACTTTTTTCTTCGGAGGAGCAATTAGGCAAAAAAAGATTCATGGGAATGAAGAAAAGCCGAATCGTTGGGGGACGATTGCAGTAATTGTCTCTATAATTGGCTTTATTGCTCAATTAGGTTACTTTATCCTTCGATGGATTGCATCTGGTCATGCACCAGTTAGTAATATGTTTGAATTTGTAACGTTCTTTGGTATGATGCTAGTAGCAGCATTTATTGTGATCAACTTTATTTATAAAACTCCAGTCCTTGGGTTGTTTGCATTACCAATTGCATTACTTGTTATAGCATTTGCAAGCATGTTCCCAGGAGAACTGAATCCATTAGTGCCATCATTAAAAAGCCATTGGTTATACATACATGTTACAACCGTTGCAGCAGGAGAGGCGATATTGGCCATTAGTTTTGCTGCAGGATTAATCTATTTAGTTAAATGCATTGATCAATCTAAAAAGTCTGCTCGAACATTTCTTTTAGAACTAGTAATGTTTTCGCTAATTGCAGTTTTAGGTTTTGTCATTTGTTCGGTTATTTTTAAAGCAGGTCATTATGAAGCCACATTTAATTGGGTGGATAAAAAAGGTGTTGAACAGACTGGATTGAAATATGAGCTACCAGCATTGATTGGACCTCATGAAGGTGAATTGCAAACACCGGATCGATTCAAACCACTATTTAATGTGCCTGGTATTGTAAATGCAGTGAAATTGAATACAGTTATTTGGTCACTTATTTCTGGTATTATTATTTACTTACTCGTAAGAGTCATTGCAAGAAAACGAATTGGCGCACTATTAAAGCCACTGACTAAAAATTTGAAATTAGATTTTGTTGATGAAATTAGCTACCGTTCAGTAATTATTGGTTTTCCTGTATTTACTTTAGGTGGTTTGATCTTTGCCATGATTTGGGCCCAGATTGCCTGGAGTCGTCCGTGGGGCTGGGATCCAAAAGAGGTATGGGCTCTTGTTACTTGGTTATTCTATGCAGCATTTTTACATTTACGTTTATCAAAAGGCTGGCATGGTGAAAAATCTGCATGGCTAGCAGTTGTTGGTTTTGCTATTATTATGTTTAATCTAGTAGCTGTTAACCTTGTAATAGCAGGTCTTCATTCATATGCATCCAATTAATTATTAGGACATATAAAAATTTTCGTAAAGTTTGTTGCTTTTTTATAAGCCCTTATATTGGATATTACAATAATTAATGGGCTCAACGTTTTTATGAAGTTTGTACCTCTTTTCTCAAAGGAAGGAAGACTTATTGGTCTTCCACCTATTTTTACTAATTTAAACAATACTTAAATGCAACAATGTTTGAGAAAAGAGTCAAAACAAAAAAGCCTTCACTTTTGTGGAGGCTTTTTTAAGAAAGTAATGACAATACAAGATTCATTTTCTTTTTTCATATATAATTTATTATGAGTAAAGAATTTGAATGATAGTCTATGATAGGGGGATTAAAAATGGATTTTGAAGCAAGAATTTTAGTCGTAGATGATGAAGATAGAATTCGTAGATTATTGAGAATGTATCTTGAGAGAGAAAACTATTATATCGAAGAAGCAGGAGATGGTGAGTCAGCATTAGAAATGGCTTTAACTAATGATTATGATTGTATTCTGCTAGATTTGATGATGCCAGGTAAAAATGGGATAGATGTTTGTAAAGAACTACGTGAAAAAAAAGCTACTCCTGTCATAATGCTTACAGCAAAAGGGGAAGAAGCAAACCGTGTAGAAGGATTTGAAGTTGGTACAGATGATTATATTGTAAAACCATTCAGTCCTAGAGAAGTGGTTTTACGTGTAAAAGCTTTACTAAGAAGATCATCTTCTACAAGCTTTTTAAATACAGATACAAAAACGAAGGATATGATCGTTTTTCCTCATCTTACTATTGATAATGATGCACACCGAGTTAGTGCCGATGGTAAAGAAGTAAACTTAACTCCAAAGGAATATGAATTATTATATTTCCTCGCTAAATCACCAGATAAGGTATTTGATCGAGAGCACTTATTAAAAGAAGTTTGGCATTATGAATTTTTCGGTGATCTACGTACAGTCGATACACATGTAAAAAGACTTCGTGAAAAACTAAATCGTGTGTCAGAACAAGCGGCTAAGATGATTGTCACGGTTTGGGGTGTCGGATATAAATTTGAGGTTACCACGGAATGAGATTATGGCGAAGTGTTGTCGGAAAACTCTGGCTAACGATTTTATTTTTAGTATGTTTCGTTCTTTTTATACTAACGATTCTATTGCTTGAGTTTTTCGAGAACTACCATGTAGGGCAGATTGAAAAAGATTTATCTAATACAGCTCATAAAGTAGCTAATATTGTGGAGACACATTCTGGTGATGATCTTGGAAAAGAGTTGGCTCTGGAATTCGTCGATCGATCAATGAAAGTAATGATTGCATACAGCAAGGATAATGTTTATTATTCTCCAAATATTCATGCGAAGGATAAAATACCTCCGAGTACAATTTTAAACGATCCGGAATTTTCAGCAGTATTTAATAATGGGAAGAGTAAAAGAAAAGAATTTGCTGCCCCGAGTAACAACACGAATAATAGATATGAAAATGTGATCGTTGCTGCTGTTCCATTACATGTAACTGACAATAGCAATGGGGCTATTTTTATTTATCGGTCGTTAGATATTTTGCAAGAAACGACAAAACAAACAACAAGGCTCATATTATTAGCAGCTGGAATTGCTATTATATTAACTACTGGTTTTGCGTTCTTTTTATCAACTAGAATAGCAGCTCCATTAAGAAAAATGCGTGAAGCAGTTTTTGAAATTACTAAAGGTAAATTTGATAAAAAGGTGCCGATATTAACCCATGATGAAATTGGGGAGTTAGCTACTGCTTTCAATCAAATGGGAAAACAACTAAAGTTTAATATAAATGCTTTAAATCAAGAAAAGGAACAGCTTAGAAGTATTTTAAGTAGTATGGCAGATGGAGTCTTAACATTGAATCGTGATGGAACGATATTAATAACAAATCCACCTGCTGAAAAATTTCTTCAACAATGGTTTTATGAACAAGGTGAAGATGAAACATTTTTAGCTCCAGAGGAATTGCTATTACAAAAGGTTCTTGAAACTGAAATGGAGCAAACAGGTGAAATTACGATTCAAGGTAGGACCTATGTTATCATAGTTAGCCCCCTCTATAATCAAGAGAGTGTAAGAGGGGCAGTAGTAGTCATTCGTGATATGACAGAAGAAAGGCGATTAGATAAGCTTCGAGACGATTTTATAGCCAATGTATCACATGAGTTAAGAACGCCTGTAGCAATGCTGCAAGGATATAGTGAGGCGATCATTGACGATATCGCTGCATCTGATGAAGAGAAAAAGGAATTTGCAAAAATTATTTACGATGAAACATTAAGAATAGGTAGACTTGTTAATGAACTATTAGATTTAGCTAGAATGGAAGCAGGTCATATTTCCTTAGTAAAAGATGACATACCGATTCACACATTTATTGAAAGAGTAACGAATAAATTTAATGGTTTAGCAAAGGAAAACCATGTCCATTTAAGCTGTGAAATACAATCTACTAGAGAAACGTTTTTCATTGATTCAGACCGCATTGAACAAGTTTTAACAAATTTAATCGATAATGCAATCAGACATACACCAGAGAATGGGAATGTCAAAGTAAAGTTTGAGGAAACCAATAAAGGGTTCCAGATTAATGTCGAAGATAATGGTTCTGGGATACCTGAAGAAGATATTCCATTTGTTTTTGAACGATTCTATAAGGCGGATAAGGCGAGAACACGTGGTAAATCTGGTACAGGGTTAGGATTAGCAATTGCTAAAAATATTGTAGAAGCCCATGATGGAAATATAACTGTTAAAAGCAAGGTTGGACAAGGGACGACATTTTCCTTCTTTTTACCTAAGTAAATGAATAATGATTGATGAATGCTGCCGAGAAATCTTGTTTCATGAGAAACAAGCACTGAAAATATCATAATAAAAATATTATGACAAAAAAGCGCTATAAAATGTAGCGCTTTTTTTTTCGGATTTTGGTAGTATAAACTCATAAAGGGAATAGTTTTCGAAATTAATTGAAACTTATCCTTATTGATAACGACTAAATATATAACGGAGGAGGGAGATGAATGGACTCCGTTTTCAATGATTTACATCAAAGATATCATCGCGATCTTTTTCAATTCTTATTTTATATGGTAAAAAGTCGTGAACTAGCTGAGGACTTAGTTCAAGAGGTATATATTAGAGTATTAAAAGCGTATCAAAATTTTGAAGGAAAAAGCTCAGAAAAAACGTGGTTATTTTCCATTGCTCGAAATGTAGCAATTGATTATTTTCGTAAGCAAAAAAGTTGGAAAAAAAAATTATTCGATACGTTTGACTGGAATCGCAGCCAATTAAAAGATTCGTCTGCCTTACCTGAAGAAATAATTATTCAAAGTGATGATATGAGAAAATTATATGAGTGTTTGGATCATTGTACTCAAGATCAAAAAATGGTGATTATTATGCGCTATTTTAATGAATTAACGATTGCAGAAACGGCAGAAATACTTGGATGGTCTGAAAGTAAAGTGAAAATTACACAACATCGTACACTGAAAATCTTGCGAGAAATGATGGTAGAAAAGGGTCAGGAAGGGGGAGTACAACGGTATGGCTGAGTTTGAAAATGAAGAAGAATATATAAAAAATCTTTTGATGAATATGCCAAAAATGAGTGATCAACGGAGTCCTGAGGAAATTTACAGAAATATAAAATATAAAGTAGAAAAAAAACAAAGTAAAAAGAAAATGCTAATGATTCCGTCCGTCATCATTGCCACTTTTGCTATCATTGTTGTGTTAATATCATCTTCCTTCAAGCAATCTAATCCTAATGAAATAGCGAAATCTACAATCGATACTAAAAAAGAATCAATAGAAAATAAAGTAATCATAGACCAAGATCAGCAAAATATTGAACATAATTCGCAGTTTTCTTACTCAGAGAAAAGAGATGCCAGTCCAGATGAAGGAATAGTTAGTGAGTTTTCTACACGTACGATTAATGAGAAAAGCACGCTAGCGATATATGAACAAGATTTGCAACAAAATGATATGTTTACCTATGGAGTTTTTACGAAAGACGCTATCCTAGTACCAATAAGTGTGGAGGTTTCCAAATCGGATATTGATTGGTTTACTAATTATTTGCAAACTGCTGAAGCCTTACCACTAGAACAATGGGGGTTTGCTAGTTTACCCAATATTCCTGGGAAAGTACAATATATTCAAAATGAGAAGAAACTCCACATTACCGTTCCTAAGGAACAGGTGAAGAAAGTTCCAGAATATGTAGAACAAAATTTAACTCGTATTTTACAATACAGTTTTTCGTTTCTAAATCATATTAAAGAAGTTGATTATTCTGATGAAAATGGGGATCCAATCCAATTAAATAATATCGGATTATTAAAACCTTATAAGGTATCGCCGTTAGTGAATGTTGGGTATTTCTCCTATCAAACAAATGGTATGAAACTTTTAGTACCTTCAGATTTGGAATACAATTCTTTTAATTCCGCTATAGAAAATATGAAAAAAGCACCAAATGATTTTTACCAACCAATCATTCCAAATCAGATTTATCTGAAAGCGACAGAAAATCATGATAAAAGTCTTAATATCGAATTCAATAAGTTACTTGATTTTTCACAAGGTAATGAGGATTACCAATTAATGCTAGATGGGATTTTGTTAACAGCGAAAAGCTTTGGATATAAAGAGGTATTCTTTAAAAATGTTTCCCCAATGAAATGGGAGAAATTCGATTTTTCTAAACCAATTAAGGTACCAATTTCCCCCAATAAATATACTATAAAAAGATAATAATTAAGAGGCATTCTCAAATATAGAATGCCTCTTTTTTTTTGTGCGTAACAATAGTTTTTTTTAAAAGTATCAGTTTTTTGTTTTGAATAAAAGCTTTGATTTAGCATAAAATAAGATTCGCTCTAGCAAACTTGATTTTGACAATATGTTCTAAAAATATACAAGCAGTCATATAAGTTTAAGCAAGAGTTTGTTTATCCGAGGAGGAAAATTATGCTTGATTATTTAAAAAGAATGTTAATTGTAGCGATCATGGCTTTATGTGTAAGCATGCTTATTTTAGGCGGAAGAGTGCAAGCTGCCGAAATAAATATATATGAAAATACGGACGATTGGTACTTTCCTGCAGAAGGGGAAATTTCGGATGTATTTGATTCTAGAAGTGGCATCCATAAAGGTTTGGATATTGCTGGGGAATATCAATCAGCTGTTTATGCTGTAGAAGGAGGAAAAGTCATTCGGTCATACTATTCTCCATCATATGGGAATGTTATTTTTATCCATCATGACAATGGTTTTGAGACCGTTTATGCTCATTTGCAAAATCGGATGGTAGCTGAAGGACAAATTGTTGGAAAAGGTGATGAAATCGGAAAAATGGGTAATACAGGTAATTCCACTGGAGTTCACCTTCATTTTGAAATTCATAAAGGCGAATGGACCATTGACAAAGTAAATGCAATCGATCCATTTACTGTATTTGGTGAAGGAGAGATAGGACAATTTGTATTTGCGCTGAATCATGATCCTTACCGTGTCATTGATGTGGCAGGTAATTTACAGGAAGTACAAAAAGAAAAACAAAAGGAAGAACAATTAACACTAAATCTGACTGCAAAACCGATCGCTGATCGAAAGGTCATTATTACACATTTTTTAGCAGAAATTATTGGTAATCAATCGATAGAAAAAGGTCAACCAATTTATGTAGATAACTTCTTATCATCTAACAATGATAAAGAGGAAATGTATATCGTTCAATCAGGGGATACATTAAGTAAAATATCTAGGAAATTTGATGTAACAATTGATCAATTACTGTCATGGAATAATATTTCTAACAAGGATTTAATTCATACTAAGCAAAAAATCGTCATTAAGCATACATAATAATCGAAAAGCAATCCATCTTAATGATAAAAAGGCTGTTTTCGTATAGTTTATTGCTTTTGTAAAGGCACATTTATCGGATTTTACTCGCAATAAAGAATTCTAGAGTTTCCTATAGTGATGCTGATTTTTCAACGTTAGCGATCATCAGTTGATATTTTCTTGTTATAACTTTACTTAAATAGCAACGATGTTTAAGAAATGGATCCTTTAAAAAAACTTTTTAGAATCATTTTACTTCCCTATTGTATCGTGATGGGATATAATTTAAAATGTAAAAAAAATACGATTCATCTTCGGGGCAGGGTGAAAATCCCGACCGGCGGTAATAAAGCTCATACATGCTTTTAGCCCGCGAGCCTTAGAATAATAAGGCAGGATTTGGTGTGATTCCAAAGCCGACAGTACAGTCTGGATGGGAGAAGATGGAGGTGCCTAGAGCAGTCTATAAAGGGTAACCCTTCGATAGACAGTCTCTTAGCGTTCAAAAAATGCAGGTTTTGAACGCTTATTGAGCATGCCTTTTTCTCCCTCAAGGTTCTTTCCTTGAGGGTTTATTTATGCTCAAAAATAGGCAACTTTCTTCTGACAAGAGATGGATCTCATAAGGAGAGAGAAAGTATGAAAAAATTAGGTTTAAAATCATTTGTAAGTATTGCGGTATTAAGTAGTTTAGCGTATGTCATCATGTTGATAAAAATTCCAATTCCGCCATTTCCGAATTATTTAACCGTAGATTTTAGCGATATACCTGCATTGATCGCCGCACTAATCTTCGGACCTATCGGAGCCTTATTAGTGGAACTTATAAAAAATTTATTGGATTTCCTTACGACAGGTAGTGAAACAGGGATTCCAATTGGTCATATTGCTAATCTTTTTGCAGGTCTTTTATTTGTACTTCCAACTTATTATATATACCAACGAATGAAAACGAAAAAAGGAATGACTTTAGCTTTGTTTGTCGGTACGATTTCTATGGCAGTAATGATGAGTATATTAAATTATTTTGTCATACTACCTGCATATCTAGCTTTAATGAATTTCCAAGTACCTAATGTAAAAGAATACATTCTTGCTGGAATTCTTCCGTTTAATTTCGTAAAAGGTATTTTAGTAGCTATTATATTTATGCTATTGTTTTCAAAAATGCAAAATTGGATTAATAAACAAACTATCCTTAAAAATACGTAAAGCAAGTGCTTTAGCACTTGCTTTTTTATTATTATTCAAATTTAAGTGGGTCACCATCAAACGGTTCATCAGCCATTTTGATTGAATCTGTAGGACATCCCTCGAAAGCATCAATAAGGTCATCCTCTAAAATTTCAGGGACCTCTACTTCACCTTTATTATTGTCTAGAATCACATAGGCAATTCCTTCGTCATCATAATCATATATATCTGGTGCAGCAGCACCACAGGCACCGCAGGCAATACATGTATCCTGGTCAACTATTGTATATTTTGGCATGAAAAAAGACCTCCTAATATCTATCTATACCCATTGATCTGGGAGCTATATAAATGTGAAACATTATTATTCATACAATCCTAATAATAAAACTCATCTAGCAACTTTTCAATAGATAGTTTCTGTTTCTTAATTTGTTCATAAAAATAATCAACAATAGCTTTATCATTCATGATAAAATTAGACATAAAAAGACAAAGAGGTAAAAACATAATGACGTTTTTACATGCTATCGTATTAGTTCAATTACAAAGAATAGAAGGAGCACGTACAGTTTATTCCATTTACCATTTACTTAAAGGTAAGAAGTCATCTCAGACGATTCAGGATGCTCACTTATTTAATTTAGGTGTTTTTTTTCAAACCTTTCCCAATCTACAACGGAATGTATTTGATGAGATCATCCATGATCTTTATCAAAATGGATTCATTACTCAACAAGATGAACTAAAGTTCGTCCTTTCTGAAAAAGGATGTCAGGAATTAGCTGTTTTTTTTGAAAAAGATACATTTCCTTCATACTTAAACGGATTGAAATACCAAGATGTAGGAATCATTTTCTGGAGACGGCTGACATTATTTGTTCAGGTTCTTTCAAATTCAATTCATGATATACAAAAATACTATCCAATTGTCAGGGATCCAGATACACAAATTTGGATTAAATCCTTTTTGAAGCAATCACAATTTTCAAAACAAGAGATAAGTATAAAATTATTTCATGAGTTATCTTCCATTTTTAAACAGGAACCTCCGGAAAAACCGGAATTATTCCTCATTCGTTTGACAGGGAATCAACAGGTCGGCTTAACGATAGAGCAATCCGCTGAATATTTCGGAATGGAGTATACGGAATATTGGTATCGTTTTATCCATTTACTGCATTTTATGCTCGGTACAATTTTGCAGAATAATTCGGAATATCCGCTATTATTTTCGCTTATAAAAGACAGCCATCAATCCGTTCCTCTAACAAATTCTACGAAAGAAACCTATTTATTATTAAAAAACGGGCATTCGATTCAAGAAGTAGCGATATTACGTAAACTTAAAACGAATACAATTGAAGACCATGTAATTGAAATTTTGCTAAATCAAGTAGATTTGGATGTTTCACCATATTTATCAAAGGAATTAGAAACTGAAATTATTCAAACAGCGGCAATCGTAGGGAAAAAAAAGCTAAAGCCAATTAAAGAAGTAATACAAGAGGTATCATATTTTCAAATTCGATTAGCATTAGCAAAAAACAAGGGGAATGGCAATGAACTTAACTGATGAATTATATAATCATTTTGGTTTTTCTTCATTTCGTACGGGGCAGGAGGATGTCATTTCTTCGGTTTTAAACGGCAAGGATACATTGGCATTATTGCCAACAGGTACCGGAAAATCTCTTTGTTATCAGTTACCGGGTTATTTAATGACAGGTGCTGTTTTAATCGTCTCTCCATTATTGTCCTTAATGCAGGATCAAGTAGATCAATTTCGGATGATGGGAGAAAAAAAGGTAATTGCATTGAATTCATTTCTTACATTTCAAGAACGAAAAAAATTACTAAATACATTACATTTATATCGTTTTATTTATATTTCACCCGAAATGCTGACAAATGAATTTGTATTAGAAAAGATTAAGAATTTGAATATCACTCTATTTGTAGTAGATGAAGCACATTGTATTTCACAATGGGGTCATGATTTTAGACCAGATTATTTAAATTTACATGAGGTACGAGCATTACTTGGGAATCCGGTTACATTAGCTTTAACTGCTACAGCCACAGAAGAAGTACGTGAAGATATCATTAAATATTTGCGATTAAAAAGAGTAAATCAATTAATATTCTCTGTGGATCGCCCGAATATTTCATTAACTGTGGATAAAGTTAGGAACCATCAAATGAAGGTTAAAAAACTTTTATATTTGGTTAAACATCTACAAAAGCCTGGCATTATCTATTTTTCAAGTAAGCGTCTAGCAGAAGAAATTGCTCAATTGCTTCGCAATGAGGGCATAGGTAATATAGCAGCTTATCATGCGGGAATGGAGCAAGAGCAAAGAATACTGATACAGCAACAATTTTTACATGATCAGATACAGATAATTTGTGCAACAAGTGCATTTGGAATGGGGGTAAATAAGGATAATATTCGCTTTGTCATTCATTTTCATATGCCATATCAATTAGAGTCTTATTTACAGGAGATTGGTCGTGCAGGTAGAGATGGAGAACAGAGCATAGCCATTCTTTTATATGCTTCAGGGGATGAATTATTACCATTACAAATGTTCGATCAAGAACTGCCAACTGATTCTCAAATAGAACAGTTTTATAATCTATCTGATGAAAGAAAAAAGCATGTGGATCTTTTAAACTTATCTGAAATACAGCATCGTTTTTTAATATATTATAGTAAGTTATCAGAAGAACAGTCTATATTGATTAACAAAGTGAAAAAAATCCGAGATAGTAGGATTCAATATAAACAATTAAAACTGAAAGATATGATAAAATGGTTAAAATCAACCTCATGCCGTCGAAAAGATATATTAGAGTATTTTAATGAAACCCAAACCCTTCAGATTCACAACTGTTGTGATAATTGTGGCATCCAGATGGAAGAGTTTGAAATGGAAATAGTAGAGTCAATTAATGAGGAGCAACAGAAAACTTGGCAGTCCATGCTAGGTCATTTATTGCTGAGAGGCGAAAAATAATGAGAAAAAACAAACAATCAGATGTAATAAAGCAGTTGTCGAAACGGGAACTAACTTTCCATTTATATATTACACAAGTGATAATCTTAACAATTTCTATCATCTCGTCTATTTTTTTATTTCACGATTATCAATCGTTTTTTCATTTATTTAAAGTAAATTCATCTATCCTATCATTGGGAGTTGTCAGTGGGATTATCATCGTTATATTAGATCTTATTTTGATGAGAGTTCTACCTCAACATTATTATGACGATGGTGGGGTAAATGAAAAAATATTTAAAGACCGCTCATTCCTTGAGATTCTTTTTTTAGCAGCAGTCATTGCATTCAGTGAGGAGCTCCTATTTAGAGGAGTCATTCAAACGAATTTCGGAATGGTTATTGCTAGTATCGTTTTTGCAATTGCACATATTCGGTACTGGGGACATTGGTTTTTGATCGTAAACATTGTAGTTTTAAGTTTTTTGATGGGCTTGGTTTACGAGATTTCTGACCATAATGTTGTGACAACAATCGTCATGCATTTTATTGTTGATTTTTTGCTTGGTTTAAGTATCAAATATAATAACAAGACAATTAAGTAAAGTGCAGTGGAAGTGATGAAAAATGAGGACGGATCCATATAAAGATCCAATTGAGATCCATCGAAAGAAAATTGAAAAGATAAAGATGGATGAAACGAATATAGAAGAAAATGAAGATGTGCATCGTCTACCTACTAGAAGTGAATTACACGGTTCAAGAAATAAACAAAGAAAAAAGAAAAAAAGGAAAATGACTTTCCCATTATTAAGAGTACTTTTAACTTTTTTTATTTTATTACCAATTATTAGTTTTTCACTATATACATTTATACTAAAAAAATCATTTTTTCTTGATTTAGGTGCGAAAATGGCTGGGGAAGAGGTTCCTTATGAGATTGTGTCAGCGGGAGAAAAACAGGCCAAGCAACCTAATACATACAATAACAGTGGCTCGAATGAAAATAAAAATAGTGGTGAACAAGAGACTCAAGATGATTCTGTCGCCGAAAAAATAGATATTGAAACCAATTCACAGACAAATAACGAAGACCAAAAAATTATTTTTCACACTGTTCAACCAAATGAAACATTGTATAGCATAGCGTTAAAATACTATCATTCCAAATCAGGGATAGATCTTATTAAACAATGGAATGATCTATCGAATGATGGCATCATTGTTGGCCAAGTGTTGGAAATTCATCTTCCTTAATAAGTTTAAAGTGTATTAGGGTGAAAGGTAGTCTCAATCCGATCACCCTAAAAATATGGCATTGGTGACTTTCCCCTCAATTAAAAATTAAGTGAACCTCTTTTTTTGGTATACCTATTTGGACTGGTTCATACAATGAATTTGAAAGGGGGAGTTGCCATGGAATCTACTATTTTATCACTTAAGCAAACTGACCAAGCTACAAAACAAATGCTGCAAAATCTTGTCAACAGGAAAATAAAATTTGATCGTTTAAAGCAGCAACATATATTGCTTTTAACAATTAGCGTATTTTACAGTTTTGGATGTCTTTATTTTTTATATTATCGTATTCTTGAACCATATTCGTATTCATTTTCAGAGATCTTTTCTATTCTGGTGGGAGACAATACACATTTGCTATTTATTTTTCTTGCTATAGGATTATTCGGAGCGACAAAGGTGCTATATGATAAAAAAGAAAAAGCTGAAAAAGAGTATCATGAATTAAGATGTGAAATTGTTGATCGTAGTAAAGATTTATGGAAAAATGATGCTTGGGCTTCTAGATATATAGTTTTTGAAATCATGAAAGCAAAGTTTAATATAAATTTATACCATGAAAGTAAATAGAGGAATATGAAATATTTAAAATATTTTTTTCTTTCCTCTTTCTTCTTTTAATATTTCAACTGCCTCACGGAATCGCTGAGAATGAACTACTTCACGCTCCCTTAAAAACCTTAAAGTATCATTAATATCAGGATCATCACTCATATTAATTATCCATTGATAAGTCGCCCGAGCTTTTTCTTCCGCAGCAATATCTTCGTATAAATCAGCAATGGGATCACCTTTAGCTTGGATATGTGCAGCTGTCCAAGGTACTCCTGCAGCATTTTCATAATAAAGAGCTTTATCATGGTCTGCATAATGTGCACCCAAACCTGCTGCTTTCATTTGATCAGGTGTTGCATCCTTTGTTAATTTGTACACCATCGTTGCAATCATTTCAAGATGAGCAAATTCCTCAGTTCCAATATCTGTTAGTAACCCTATAACTTTATCCGGGATTGTATATCTTTGGTTTAAATAACGAAGTGCTGCAGCAAGTTCTCCATCCGCACCGCCGTATTGCTCAATTAAGAATTTTGCAAGCATTGGGTTACATTGACCAACTTTAACTGGGTACTGGAGCTTTTTCTCATAAACCCACATGAATGATCTTCACTCCTTTGTATTTATTATTAGTCTATTTAAACTTGCCATGGCCAAGGTGCATCCTTCCAATTCCATGGATAATCAGAATAACTATAACCAAAGTTAGTCAGCGGTCCAAACAGCTTTTCAAACTCCTTTTTTAGTTTCTTTCTGTGGTGTACAAATTGGTTGTATTGTTGAACAGCATCCTGGTCTTTTGGATGAGTGTCCAAATACAATGTCAATTCAACTATTACAAAATCAATAGCCTGAAGTTCCTCAAGTTTTTGATAATATTCAGGAGGTACTTGTTTCATCACTCGGTTCACTCCTTTGCTCGTTCATACGGACTATAGTAAGGATCATATAATGGTTGCCAAAGTGTTCCTTTTCTTAATGCTTCTAATGGTGGGAATTGTGGTAAATTTGGTGGTTGAAAGCCCATATATAAATTGGGTGGTGTTGAATAGGTTTTTACCTTTATCGGTGGACAAGGATCAAATGGACTAATATAAGGTTTGTAACTTTTATAAAATGAATGCATCTTCTTCCCTCCTTGTATTTGTCATCATTTAATTTTATGGGAGAGATTTGTCCTACATGTCATTAAAATAAAGACAATAAAATAAAAATGTATATTTAAGCAAAAAAGCGAATCTACATAAAGGGAATATTTCATTGTTTGTAGAATATATATTCATGGTGAAATCTATCTTATGAGGTGAAAGTGATGTTCGCAAAAAATATTATGATTCCAAAATCTCAATGCTTTTATGTTCATGCTGAAGATTCAATTGAAGAAGCATTGGAAGTACTAAGAAAAAAGCAAGTTGATGGTTTGCCTGTCTTAAATGGGGATGAATATGTAGGTATGATTACGCATTATCATATATATAGGAATTATTTTAATTCAGAGCTCAATAAAGAAGAGTATTTAAAAACAGTAAAGGTAAAGGAAATTGCAACCCATCAGGAAATCTTTTTCCAGGGTAATGAAATTTTTGAAAATACATTAGTTGAATTGAAGGATTTTCCTTTATTTGCGGTAGTAGATGAGAATAGAAAATTTCTAGGAGTTGTAACTAGATTTGATGTAATCGAACAATTCCAAAGTGCCTTTGGAATTAAACGTCCAGGGATTCGGATTGCATTTAGTTCAGTGGAAGTAGAAGGTAGAATTGCAAGATTAGCTAATATTATACAGCAGTATCATGAATCAGTAATCTCTTTAGTAACGTTTGATGAAACAGATAAATTGGTAAGAAGAATTATTTTAAAAATAGAAAAACGAGATAATATTAAAAAGTTTACGGATAGTTTAGAAGATGCAGGATTTAGAATCTTAAATATTACTGAAGATTAAATAAAAGAGGCAGTTGATCTTAAATGGTCAACTGCCTTTTTTTATGGTTTAGAAAACCCCTGGCTATGCCGGGGGTTCCAGAGAGCTTATAGCGTGGTAATAAAAAAACCTCACTTCAGGGTAAGATAAAGTTGGTTTCCCGACCACTTCATCTCACCATAGAAGGAGGTATGCCCTGTGAAGGACATGAATAGTTTAGCACACACAACATGGAATTGTAAGTATCACATAGTTTTTGCCCCAAAGTACAGAAGGCAGATTATTTATGGAAAATATAAAAAGAGCATTGGGCAAATCATACGAGATTTATGTGAACGGAAAGGTGTAATAATTCATGAAGCAAATGCCTGTCCAGATCACATTCATATGTTAGTCAGTATTCCACCTAAATTAAGTGTATCTCAATTCATGGGTTATTTAAAAGGAAAAAGTAGCCTCATGATATTTGATCGACATGCCAATTTGAAGTATCGATACGGAAATCGGAAATTCTGGTGTAGGGGCTTCTATGTTGATACAGTAGGCAGAAATAAGAAACAAATACAAGAATACATTAGAAATCAGCTAAAGGAAGACTATATGGGTGATCAATTAACATTATTCGAGGAATATGACCCATTTACAGGAGAGAAAAATAAGAAGAAATAAAGAAATTCTTTAGAATTAGTGAGTGAATGTGGTGCAGGCGGGAAACCCTCTCAGTGGGCCTTTTAGGCCAAGGCCGGTAACATAGGCTTTCAGCCGCAGAGCAAACCACCAGTTCACACTGGTGGTTTTGATTTGCCGCAGCTCTAATTAAAAAGATGAGTTAATAGGATAAGTGGAAAAATTGCTTGCAATTGTGTCGATTACCAACATTTATGGTATGATTTATTAGTAATTGATCCAAATTATTGGAGGAAAACATGATTTATTGGTTAATTTTTATGATGGTAATAATTGCTGGAGTATTACTAGTAGTTTATATGGTGACAGAAGCTTTTCAGAATAATGTTCAATATCATACATTTGAATTTAATAATTTTCCAAAATCTTTTAAGAAGCTTAGACTGTTTTTCATTTCTGATATACACCGGCGTAATATTCATTCATCTATCATTAAGCAGTCTTTAGGGAAGGTAGATTTTGTAATAATTGGTGGTGACTTAGCTGAACAAGGTGTTCCACTGACAAGAATCGATGAAAATCTTCGCAAATTAAAAATGCTTGGTCCAATTTATTTTATATGGGGAAATAATGATTATGAAATTGATGAAGCTAAATTATTTCGTATTTTTAAGAAATATGATGTGAAAATGCTGAGGAATGATGTTGATTTTCTCCAATCAAAAGCAGGAGAAAAAATTGCGATTATTGGAATTGATGATATCTCGCAAGAGCAGGATGATTTACATAAAGCAATGGCAAAGATTAGTGAACCATGTTTTCAAATTTTATTGAGTCATAACCCTGATATTACTCAAAAAATGTTTGATTTTGATACAATCTCATTTATTCTTAGTGGACATACGCACGGTGGCCAGATCCGTATTTTAGGTTATACACCTTATAAAAAAGGTGGGGTGTATAAATACTCAGATATCATTCAATTAGTAAGCAATGGTTACGGAACATCATTATTTCCTTTAAGACTTGGTGCCAAACCTGAAGCCCATATCATTACTTTAAAATGAACTTTCTCCCCATTTTTACATAGTATGGTCATAGAAGCCATATCAGGGGGCGGAAATAAATGAAATTAGAACGATTATCACGAAATAAAATAAAATACTCGATTACATTTGAAGAGTTATCTGATAAAGGATTTTTAACAGATGAGTTTGAATCATTTATATGGTATGACCTTTTTGATGAGATGGTTGAAATTGCAAAAAAAGAATATCAGTGTGAAATTACCGATACGATCTCAATTGAAATATTCTCACTAAGTTCAATGGAAATTGTTTTAATATTAACTATGGATGAGAAATCAATGAATGAAGAGCAATCAACGAATCATTTAATTCCAACATTTATTCCAGATAGTGTTTTTTGCTTTGAATCAATTGAAGATGTTATTCAACTTGCACAATGCTTTGAAAATTTGCAAATACGTTTGAATAGTAAATTAATGGTTTTCGAAGATCAATATTATCTTAAGATACCAAATACTAAGGCAGTAAATGTACTTTGTGAAGAGTATGGAATTGAATCAACTATGTCTATAGAAATGGTAGAGGAATATGGAATGGTGATTATTGAAAATAATGCTTTACCGGTACTTTTAAGTTATTTCAACCAATAACAACCATAAATGGGGCGATGAGAATTTTTTCTATTGCCCTATTTTTTGTCAGTTTTACTAAGCAAATCTAAATCTAGTTTGATAGCGTTTGCAAAAATTTAAAAAGTATAATTTTAAGTCTTGCATAAATGCAGTAAAAGTGTATACTATGTCTGAAAGGATGATACACATCAACGAGTGATTTTTAGGAGGTTTGCAACAATGGCAGCCGATTTGGGTGCAGATAATCAAGCATTTGACGAAAAGCATGATGTTTTAAAATCAACACAAACAGTAATTCATAAGGCACTAGAAAAACTAGGGTACCCTGAAGAAGTATATGAGCTTCTAAAAGAACCAATCCGTATGCTAACAGTAAAAATACCTGTTCGAATGGATGATGGCTCTGTAAAAATCTTTACGGGGTATCGTGCCCAACACAATGATGCTGTGGGTCCAACAAAAGGTGGGATACGTTTCCATCCGAATGTTTCTGAAAAAGAAGTAAAAGCGTTATCAATTTGGATGACATTAAAATGTGGAATTGTTAACTTACCGTATGGTGGCGGTAAAGGAGGAATCATTTGCGACCCTCGTGAAATGTCATTTCGTGAACTTGAGGCATTAAGTCGTGGATATGTTCGAGCAATTAGCCAAATCGTAGGACCAACAAAGGATATTCCTGCTCCGGATGTTTTCACAAACTCTCAAATTATGGCATGGATGATGGACGAGTATAGCAGAATCGATGAATTTAATTCACCAGGTTTTATTACTGGTAAACCATTAGTATTAGGTGGATCTCACGGTCGTGAAACTGCTACAGCTAAAGGAGTAACCATCTGTATTCGCGAAGCAGCAAAAAAACGCGGTATTAATTTAGAAGGTGCTCGTGTTGTTGTACAGGGATTCGGAAATGCAGGAAGCTTCCTATCGAAGTTCATGCATGATGCAGGAGCAAAAGTCATCGGAATCTCAGATGCATATGGTGCCCTTTATGATCCTAATGGTTTAGATATTGACTACTTACTTGACCGTCGTGATAGCTTTGGTACAGTAACAAAGCTTTTTGACAATACCATTTCAAATAAAGAATTACTAGAATTAGATTGTGATATTTTAGTCCCTGCTGCTATTGAAAATCAAATAACAGAAGAAAATGCACATAATATTCGTGCACAAATTGTTGTAGAAGCTGCTAATGGTCCAACTACATTAGAAGCGACACAAATACTTACTGATCGTGGTATTTTATTAGTACCTGATGTTTTAGCCTCTGCTGGTGGAGTAACCGTTTCTTATTTTGAGTGGGTACAGAATAACCAAGGATACTATTGGACAGAGGAAGAAATAGATGAGAAACTTGAAAAAGTCTTAGTGCAGTCATTTGAAAATGTTTACAATACTGCTGAGACGAGAAGAGTCGATATGAGACTAGCTGCATATATGGTTGGTGTTAGAAAATCTGCAGAAGCTTCTCGCTTTAGAGGTTGGATTTAAACGAATTATACATGGACTTTTCCATATCATTTTAAATCATTGCATGAAAATAGAAAATCTCCTATCATTATGGATGGGAGATTTTTTGATTTTAATTAACAGTTCGGTACTGTCTAGTAATAATATAAAAAGTGAATATGGAACATTTTGTTCTTTCATGAACAAAATAGTGTATAAGAGGTGACCAAAACATGCAGTTTGAGAATTGTATTATTGTTGGAGGAGGCCCATGTGGACTTTCAGCTGCAATTGCTTTACAAGAAATCGGAATGAATCCATTAGTAATCGAAAAAGGTAATATTGTCAATGCTATTTACAATTATCCTACCCATCAGACTTTCTTCAGCTCTAGTGAAAAGCTTGAAATTGGTGGGGTTCCATTTATTAACGAAAATTTAAAACCGAGAAGAAATCATGCATTAGTTTATTATCGTGAAGTCGTAAAAAGAAAAAATCTACGGATTAATAGGTTTGAAACAGTCAAAAGTGTACAGAAAATGAAAGATGGCAGTTTTGAAGTTCAAACATCAAAGAACGAATATCAAGCACAGTATGTAATCATCGCAACGGGCTATTATGATCATCCTAACCAATTAAATATTCCTGGAGAAACTCTCCCACATGTTTTTCATTATTTTAAGGAGGCTCATCCATATTTCGATATGGATGTCATGGTAATTGGCGGGAAAAATTCAGCTGTTGATGCTGCAATTGAATTACATAAAGCTGGTGCGAATGTGACGGTATTATATAGAGGGAAGGAGTATTCTAAAAGTGTAAAACCTTGGATATTACCAGAATTTGATTCATTAATCCGAAACGGTCAAATAAAAATGGAATTTAATGCAGAGCCTTTAGCAATTACTGAGGGTACTGTGAGATATGTAGTGAACGGGGAAATAAAGGAAATAAGTAATGATTATGTATTTGCAATGATTGGCTACCACCCTGACCATCATTTTATAAAAGAGATGGGAGTAAGGATTGATTCTGAGACAGGTAAGCCTGAATTTAATCAGGATACAATGGAAACAAATGTGGAAGGGATCTTTATCGCAGGTGTGCTTGCTGCCGGGAATAATGCAAATGAAATCTTTATTGAAAACGGGCGATTTCATGGTGAGTTAATCGCCAATTATTTAAAAGAAAAAAACCAATAAAATATCTCTTACTAGAGGTAGGGTGGGGCAGATGGAATAAAAAAAGACTTTTTTCCCTTATTCCACTCGGTATTACCCTATATGATGTTTCGTTGAAATCTGTAATCTTATTGACTTCAAAAAATAGAAGCAGTCATAGCAAGTACAACCAAGTACTTGTAGGACTGCTTCTATTTTTATATTTTATGAAACATTTCTTCGATTTCTTTCATATTATTTGTTTGTGAAAGGGCAATAAGTAGTTTAATTCTAGCTTTTTGCCCATTCAATCCGTTAGAAAAGATCGCACCTAATTCCTTTAGCTGTTTTCCTCCACCTTCATAGCCATAAATATCCTGTGCAATGCCATTAAAACATCTTGAGACAATGATTGTCGGGATATTTGCTTCAATGAGTAACTTAATTCCTTCTACAGTTGCTGGCGGCAAATTCCCTTGTCCTAATGCTTCGATTACAAGACCATCATAGTTTAAATCTAAAATAGCTTTAAATAATAAAGAGTCCATTCCGGCATGTGCTTTGAGTAATGCTACATTTTTTGTAATGCTATCGATAGGATAGTATTCCTTATGTGTCGGTGCATTATGGAAAAATATACCTGGCTTTGATATGATTCCAATTGGTCCGAACTGTGGACTTTGAAATGTTGACAAATTACTTGTATGTGTTTTTGTAACGTTTTTTGCGGTATGAATTTCATCATTTAATACAACTAGTACACCTTTACCTTTTGCTTCTTCACAGGCAGCTACTCTTATAGACGTAATTAAATTATATAATCCATCAGAACCGATTTCATTACTAGACCTCATTGCCCCAGTTACTACTATAGGGAGCTCAAGTCCAGTGGTAAGGTCAAGAAAATAAGCAGTTTCCTCTAGAGTATCTGTTCCATGAGTAATGACAACCCCATCAATAGTATTTTCTTTCGTTTCATTTATGATTAATTCCTTTAATTTTAGCATTTCTGTCATTGTAATATGTGGTGAAGGTAAATTAAATGGCTCTTTTACGATTAAATTAGCAAGATTAGAAAGTCCTTTTGTTTGAGCTGATAAAGGATTTTCTTCGCCGGGTTTAACTGCACCAGTTTCCCCATCCTCATACATAGAAATGGTTCCACCAGTGTGAATGACCAATATATTTTTTTTCATAAAAATTCCCCCAAATAAAGCAATACTTTTCCAAATTTTGAAAAGGTTATTTTCTTTCTATAGTATACATGATACGATTAAGAAAATGAAAAAGAAATGAGGCAGAAAAATGCTGGTAATATTATCAGCAGGAATTGCACCAGGTTTAGCACTTTTAAGTTATTTTTATTTAAAAGATCAATATGAATTAGAGCCTGTACTACTAGTATTTAAGGCCTTTTTATTTGGTGCATTTCTTACGTTTCCAATCATGTTTATTCAGCATGTTTTGGATATTGAGCAAATTTTACAAGGTAATATTTTTAACGCTTTTATAAATATAGCATTATTAGAGGAATTTTTTAAATGGTTTATCCTCTTTTTTGTTGTGTATCAGCATGGGGATTTTAGTGAACCATATGATGGAATTGTTTATGGTGCTAGTGTTTCTTTAGGATTCGCAACCGTTGAAAATATTTTATATTTAATTGCTGATGGTGTCGGAACTGCTTTTGGAAGAGCATTACTACCGGTTTCAAGTCATGCATTATTTGGGGTAATTATGGGCTATTATTTAGGTAAGGCCAAATTCTCACTTGATCGCAAGATGAAGCAAGCATTAATATATTCTTTCACAATCCCTTTACTACTTCATGGATTTTATGATTACATTTTATTGTCAAAGACAAAATGGATATATTATATTATTCCGTTTATGCTCTTTCTGTGGTGGCTTGGTTTAAAAAAGGTAAAGCAAGCGCATGCCTTATCTAAAAAGCATCATGAAATGAATACGACAGAAAATAATCAATCGGCTATAGATACAATTGGATGATCTGTGTCCGGTTGTTTTTTTTTGCCCTAATTTCAGGAAATGACAAGATACTATTACTTTTTTGTATAAAATTCCTTTGGAAACAAAAACTAGCCGTAATTCTAAAACAATTTTTGGAGGGGTAAAACGCAATGAGGAACAACATTTTTGTAAAAGTTGTTTTCGTACTTTTATTCTGTCTTGTAACATTGACAATTTCAAGTTCAAAACAGCCAATTCAGGCGTTTACAAATCAAGTGATCCAAAGGGGTGCAGTTGGAGACGATGTTATAGAATTGCAAGCAAGATTGCAGAATATCGGATTTTATACAGGTAAAATTGATGGTGTTTTTGGATGGGGAACGTATTGGGCATTACGAAATTTTCAAAAGGATTTTGGCTTAGATATTGATGGATTAGCTGGACCAACAACAAAAGCGAAATTGGTTAAAGCATCGAATTATAATGCTGCCTTTGTTAAAGATCAAATTAAAAAGGGGAATGAGTTTACTTATTATGGGGGCGTTGATATTAATAAACAAATTAAGCCTAAATCATCTACGTCTAATAAAAAAACTACTACAACAAAAAAACCATCAGGTACTACGAATGTAACTGCGACCAATGTACCAAATGGCTACTCTCAAAATGACATTCAATTATTAGCTAATGCGGTGTATGGAGAGTCAAGAGGAGAACCATATGAAGGTCAGGTGGCAGTAGCTGCTGTCATATTAAATAGAGTGGAGAGCTCTTCATTTCCGAATACAATTTCAGGTGTAATCTTTGAACCAGGTGCATTTACAGCAGTAGCAGATGGACAAATTTGGTTAACACCAAATGAAACGGCAAAAAAAGCTGTGATTGATGCGATTAATGGATGGGATCCTACAGGAAATGCTTTATATTACTTTAATCCTGTTACAGCAACAAGTAAATGGATTTGGTCGAGACCACAAATCAAGCAAATTGGCAAACATATATTTTGTATGTAAGGGGTGATTTGAATGATTAGAGGAATTATTATAGCTGTATTATCACTTGGTGTCATTGGAACTGGAGTATGGGGGTACCAAGAACACCGAGAAAAAAATGCAATCTTAATAAACGCTGAAAATAATTATCAACGAGCATTTCATGATTTAGCTTATCAAATGGATCAGTTACATGACCAAATTGGTACTACGTTAGCCATGAATTCAAGAAAGTCTCTTTCACCTGCCCTTGCAGATGTATGGAGACTTACTTCGGAAGCACATAGTAATGTCGGTCAATTGCCTCTTACTTTATTACCATTTAATAAAACAGAGGAATTTTTATCGAATATCGGAAATTTTAGTTATCGAACAGCAGTTAGAGATCTTGATAAGGAACCACTATCTAATGAAGAATATGGGACCCTTAAAAGATTATATTCACAAAGTGCTAATATTCAAGGGGAACTAAGAAAAGTACAACACTTAGTACTAAAAAACAACTTACGTTGGATGGATGTTGAAATGGCACTAGCTACTGGCAAGGAAGGTGCAGATAATACGATCATCGATGGCTTTAAAACAGTAGAAAAAACAGTTAAAGGATACGATGAATCGAATACAAATGATCCATCTTTAGTAAGCTTTCAAAAAAATAACAACAATTTTCGGGACGTAAAAGGTAAATCGATTACTAAAGATGAAGCAATTCAAATAGCGAAGAAGTTTACAAACATAAAAAATCCTACCAAAGTAAAGGTAACCGAAAATGGAAAAGGTGCTAATTTTAGTTTCTATAGTGTAACCTTAGCAGATAAGAATGGTAATGAGGGCAATATGGATATGACTAAAAAAGGCGGACATCCGATATATTTTATTGAAAGACGAGACATTACAAAGCAAAATTTAAGTTTAAATGATGGAATTCAGGCTGCGTCTAAATTTTTGAAAAATAATCAGTTTGATCATATGGAGGTTTTTGAGAGTACACAATATGATCATATAGGTGTTTTTTCCTTTGTAGTAAATGAAGAAGGCGTTCGAATCTATCCAGAAACGATCAAGTTAAAGGTTGCTTTAGATAATGGACAAATAATTGGTTTTACTGCTCAAGATTATATGAAAAATACTGAGAATCGAAAAATTCCTAAGCCTAAGCTAACAATGGCAGAGGCAAAAGGCTCTATTAATCCAAAATTAAAGGTAATGGAGGATAGATTGGCTATTATCAGTAATGAACTAGGAAAAGAAGTGCTTTGCTATGAATTCTTAGGTACACTAGGTAAGGATACGTACCGGATCTTTATAAACGCAAACGATGGAAAGGAAGAAAATGTAGAAAAACTGCAAAACGCGGAACCTGTATATCACAATGTATTATGAGGAAAGCTATCTAGCTTTCCTCATTTTCTTTATGGTTTAGAAAACCCCTGGCTATGCCGGGGGTTCCAGAGAGCTTATAGCGTGGTAATAAAAAAACCTCACTTCAGGGTAAGATAAAGTTGGTTTCCCGACCACTTCATCTCACCATAGAAGGAGGTATGCCCTGTGAAGGACATGAATAGTTTAGCACACACAACATGGAATTGTAAGTATCACATAGTTTTTGCCCCAAAGTACAGAAGGCAGATTATTTATGGAAAATATAAAAAGAGCATTGGGCAAATCATACGAGATTTATGTGAACGGAAAGGTGTAATAATTCATGAAGCAAATGCCTGTCCAGATCACATTCATATGTTAGTCAGTATTCCACCTAAATTAAGTGTATCTCAATTCATGGGTTATTTAAAAGGAAAAAGTAGCCTCATGATATTTGATCGACATGCCAATTTGAAGTATCGATACGGAAATCGGAAATTCTGGTGTAGGGGCTTCTATGTTGATACAGTAGGCAGAAATAAGAAACAAATACAAGAATACATTAGAAATCAGCTAAAGGAAGACTATATGGGTGATCAATTAACATTATTCGAGGAATATGACCCATTTACAGGAGAGAAAAATAAGAAGAAATAAAGAAATTCTTTAGAATTAGTGAGTGAATGTGGTGCAGGCGGGAAACCCTCTCAGTGGGCCTTTTAGGCCAAGGCCGGTAACATAGGCTTTCAGCCGCAGAGCAAACCACCAGTTCACACTGGTGGTTTTGATTTTGGTGAATATCTAGAAAAGTCTGTCATTAAATGGCATAATATACTCAGGACCATATTCTTATGTCAAGGAAGGATTTGCAAATCGATGTTAAATATTGGAATGAACTTAACTCTTGAATCTTTGGAAAGTAATAATCCTGATAAATATAAATGCAAAATTGCTGATATTGAAAATAATAATTTATATATCGATTATCCCATTAGTTTAACGACTAATCGTACTGCTTTTCTTGTGAATGATTTACATTTAAATTGTATTTTTTCTACAGAAGATAATGGAACTTATCTCTTTCGTACAAAAGTTATAGGCAAAGTCAAAAAAAATATCCCCTTGATTATTTTACATATCCCACCAGTTGAGGAGTTTAAGAAGATACAACGTAGACAATACGTAAGGGTTGAAACAGCGGTTGATATATCCTTGTATTTACAAAATTCTAAAGAAAGATTCACGACAATTACTGAGGATATAAGTGCAGGAGGATGTGCCGTTCTTTTACCAAAAAATATACAGATGCACCCATTAGAAACGGGTGATGCTACCATCGTACTTCCAATGCAAAACGGAGATTATCAGTATATTAATACACCAATTAAACTTATAAGAAATTGGGAGGATGCAGGTAAGAACATTGCATCAATTGAATTCATTGATTTAGATGAGAAAGATACCCAATCACTTTTTCGCTTCTGTTTTGAAAGACAATTAGAGCTTCGAAAAAAAGGATTATTAACTTAAAGCATTTTCTTAGGTGAAATTTAACTACTATAATTTGGTCTATAGACTTGAATTCAGCTTTAATTAAGAAACATTTAAGTTTCTTAAATGAATAAAGAATTTCTTCTACTCCCATAATGATTAATATATTATTTTAGGAGTGGATGAAATGAAATTAATAGAAAGATGGATGGTAAAATTAATAATTTTTCACTTTATATTATTACTATTGATTCAAGGGGTTCTTCACTCACTTCATTTTTTTCAAGATTATCAAAAAATCACCTTTTATGAAGGGGTTAATAAAATGAATGAAACCCCTATAATAGAAACATGGAAGAATCATCATTAAGGCAGATTAGATTCTGTCTTTTTTAGTTGTTATATAATATGTTAATATTAAGTGAACTGTTAACTACCTAAAAGTACATCATAATAGAGTATTTAGTTAACGTGGATTGTCATGGTTATTATAAAGAATGGGTGGAAAGCTGAATGAATCAAAAAATTCGTATTGCTATTGATGGTCCTGCTGCTGCAGGCAAAAGTACGGTTGCAAAAATTGTTGCCGAAAGACTATCTTATATCTATATAGATACGGGAGCAATGTATAGATCTTTAACATTAAAGGCTCTAGATAATCAGATATCTCCAAATAATGAATCAGCACTAGCAGACTTGCTGAATGTCACTATGATTGAACTAAAGCCAGGGATTGAAGGTCAGCTAGTCTATTTAGATGGAGTGGATGTAACTAAAAAAATCCGTGAAGCTTCGGTCACAAATAATGTATCGGAAGTATCTAAACACCGTCTAGTTCGTGAGGAAATGGTAAGAAGGCAACAAGCGTTTGCTAAAGACGGTGGAGTGGTCATGGATGGCCGGGATATTGGAACTCATGTAATCCCGAACGCTGAATTAAAAATCTTTTTACTTGCTAGCGTAGAAGAACGTGCCTTAAGAAGGCATACTGAAAATCTTGCGAAAAATTATCCATCTGATTTAAATCAGTTACAAAAAGAAATTGAATTAAGGGATAAGTTAGATTCAGAACGGGAAGTTTCACCATTAAAGAAGGCTGATGATGCTATAGTGATTGATACAACTTCATTAACTATTCAAGATGTTGTAAATAAAATAATGAATTTTGCTAATGAAAGGATCGAATAAAAGTGACTTTTTACTCATTTGCAAAAGTGGTTGTATGGAGGATTTTTAAACCGCTATATAGAATTCAGGTTATTGGCAAAGAGCATTTTCCTGAAAAGGGTGGTGTGCTCTTATGTGCTAATCATATCGATAATCTGGATCCACCAGTAGTTGGTATTACAGCACCTAGACCAGTTGTATTTATGGGAAAGGAAGAACTTTTTCAAAAACCACTATTAAAAACATTAATGGAAAAATTAAATGTCATTCCTATAAAAAGAGGTATGAGTGATAGGGAAGCGTTGCGTAAAGGACTAAATGTTCTAAAAAAGGATCAAGTTCTAGGACTCTTTCCTGAAGGTACACGCAGTAAAACTGGGGAACTAGGTAAAGGTCTTGCAGGCGCAGGTTTTTTTGCATTAAGGACGGATGCCGCTGTTATTCCTTGTGCAATTATTGGACCTTATAAACCTTTTAGCAAATTAAAAGTGGTGTATGGGGAACCGATAGACCTACAAGAATATCGTGATAACAAAGCAAATCCTGGTGAAGTCACAGATGTGATCATGAATCGAATTAAAAAATTGATCGATGAACATCGCAAATGAGTCACTTTACTTGACAAAATGTAGTATTTGTTAGAAGTTAGTATAAAGGATCATTTTTGAATTGTTTGAAAGTATAAAAAGCTATTGTTGCTAATTGGATGATTTCTAGTTTTATCGATAGAGATGATGACTTGAAAGACAACTAGCCAAAGCTTATCGTTATTTGGATTAAGGAGGAGTACATATGACAGATGATATGAATCAAGTGGAAGTAAAGACCTTTTTAGAGAATGATAGGGTAAAAGGAACGGTTACTAAGGTTGAAGAAAAACAAGTGCTAGTAGCCATTGAAGGTAGTAAAATAGATGGCATCATCCCAATCAGTGAACTGTCTAGTCTTCATGTTGAACAAGCATCTGACGTTGTAAAAGAAGGGGATGTCCTTGATCTAATTGTAACAAAGGTTGAAGAAGAAGCATTAGTTGTTTCTAAACGCAAAGTAGATGCAGAAATAGCATGGCAAGAAATGCAACGTCGTTTTGAAAACAATGAAATTTTTGAAGCAACCATCAGTGATGTAGTTAAAGGCGGATTAGTTGTTGATCTTGGAATCCGTGGCTTCGTTCCTGCTTCATTAGTTGAAGATCATTATGTAGAGGATTTTAGCGATTATAAGGGTAAACAATTAACTTTTAAAATCGTAGAATTAGATCGTGACAAAAGCCGTATTATCCTTTCACATAGAGCAGTTATTGAATCAGAAAAATTAGAGAAAAAGAAACAGGCTTTACATCATATTCAAGCTGGTCAAATTCTTGAAGGGAAAGTACAAAGAATTACTGATTTTGGAGCTTTTGTTGATATTGGTGGTGTAGATGGACTTGTTCATATCTCTCAGCTTTCTCATGAACATGTAGAAAAACCTTCTGATGTAATTGAGGAAGGGCAACTTGTAAAAGTGAAAGTATTATCGGTTGATCACGATAATGAACGTATATCACTGTCAATAAAAGAAACTCAGCCTGGACCTTGGGCAGATATTGAAGAAAAGGCTCCGAAAGGAACAGTACTAACGGGTAAAGTGAAGAGATTAGTTTCATTTGGGGCATTTGTTGAAGTGTTCCCTGGAGTGGAAGGCTTAGTTCATATCTCACAAATTTCCCATAAGCATATCAATACACCACATGAAGTTCTAAAAGAAGGTCAAGAGGTTCAAGTGAAAGTATTAGATGTAAATACTCAAGATAGTCGCCTCTCTTTAAGTATTAAAGATCTTGAAGAACGTGAAGAAGAAGTTGTGGACTATGAACTTCCCGAAGAAACAAAAGGATTCCAATTAGGTGAAGTGATTGGTGATAAACTAAAAGATTTAAATAAATAAAATAAGATATAAGGCTATCCTCATAGTAATATAGGGATAGCCTTTTTCCGTATAAAATTTTGTTCATGCTTATCTATTCAATTCTGCACTAATGATGATAAAACATGAAATTTGCCATTTTATGTTAGCCTTTTTGATTCCTTCTGGCATCCTCGGCACTCTCTAATTTAGTTGAGCCATTATAATGAAGGGCCTGATCTCTATCTGACTCAACTCTTCTACTTTGTTTTAACTTTTTTTCTTGTCTATCTCTTCCCATATTTTAAACACCTCCTAAAAAGTAGGATAACTTGAAAAATTATTACTATTCATGGTTAGAACCTTTTTTATTTTCCTATAATGAAAATGAAAGGAGGTTAAAGGGATGGATGGTTTTTATTCTTTATTCTTTTTATGGTCAGTTTGGATTTATACCACATTTATCTTAAGTCGTCAAAATCAATTAAGATTCCGGATTGCATTTCTATCATTATTATTATTAATCGTATATCCATTTAGCATTTCGCTTTTTTCCATTCCGATGCAATTGTCATCAATTATACTACTTATTATCTGTTATTTTTATTTTAGTAAGCTGAAATTTTGGAAAAAAGTCTATATGTTTTTGGCTATTTTTATTATTATGATTGGTTATTCTGGATTTTTATTATTAGAATTATACGATCCAGTTTGGATTTTTATGGACAGGAAATTTTTATTTGGATTCGTGCTTTTTTTACTTGCTCAATTATTATATCCTCGTTCTTTACCTTCGCAAATTTTGTGTGCATTCACTGGTACTATACATGGAGAAATAATCTATTCTTTAATTTTAAAAAAGTGGGGATTTCCATATATTATAGGTGATAGATCGTGTTTAGATATTTGCGCTTTAGTTATTTTTTTCCTCTTATCTTGGTTTATGATTAATAAAATGATAACAAGTATAACACTAAAAAATAATGTACTGAAGGAAAATAAGGCGAAATTGTTAAAATAGTTTTTTGGCTCGTTATAATATGGATGAATGTTTATTTTATTAGATTTGAGTTTCTTTCCATTCAATGATTGCTTGTCATACATATTATTGATAAACTATGTAGGTTAGACATTATACTAAAGCAAGTAAATGAAAGAGTAAAAATGAATGAAATGAAAGAAATTATAAATGAAAGGGTGATTGAGGTGACAAAACCAGTTGTCGCAATTGTAGGTCGTCCGAATGTAGGAAAATCGACAATTTTTAATCGTATTGTCGGTGAACGTATATCAATTGTTGAAGATGTTCCCGGTGTGACAAGAGACCGTATTTATAGCTCGGCAGAGTGGCTTACTCACGATTTTAATATCATTGATACCGGAGGGATAGATATCGGTGATGAACCATTCCTCGAACAAATACGAGGGCAAGCTGAAATCGCAATTGATGAGGCTGATGTGATTATTTTTATTACTAGTGGTCGTGAAGGGATTACTTCTGCAGACGAAATGGTCGCTAAAATTTTATACAAATCAAAAAAACCTGTTGTTTTAGGTGTAAATAAAATTGATAATCCTGAAATGCGAGATCAAATTTATGATTTCTATTCTTTAGGTTTCGGAGATCCATTTCCGATTTCTGGATCACATGGGATTGGTCTTGGAGATCTTTTAGATGAAGTTGCAAAACATTTTCCAAAAATGGAAGAAACGGAATATGGAGAAGATACGATTAAATTTAGTTTTATTGGACGCCCAAATGTTGGGAAATCCTCGCTAGTAAATGCGATCTTAGGTGAAGAAAGAGTAATTGTAAGTGATGTTGAAGGGACAACAAGAGATGCAATTGACTCCTCCTACACCTTTGAAGATCAAGAATATGTCATCATTGATACTGCTGGAATGAGGAAAAAAGGAAAGGTTTATGAAAGTACTGAAAAATATAGTGTGTTACGTGCCTTAAGAGCGATTGAGCGTTCAGATGTTGTCTGTGTCGTAATTAATGGTGAAGAAGGAATAAGAGAGCAGGATAAGAAGATTGCTGGTTATGCACATGAAGCGGGTAGAGCAATCGTAATTGTAGTAAATAAATGGGATGCAGTTGAGAAAGATGAAAAAACGATGAAGAAGTTTGAAGAAAATATTCGCGAACATTTTCTTTTCTTAAGTTACGCACCAATTGTATTTCTATCAGCAAAAACAAAGAAACGTTTACAAAATTTAATCCCTATTATTAAAACTGTAAGTGAAAATCATGCAATGCGTGTACAATCAAGCATACTAAATGAGGTCGTAATGGATGCTGTTGCTATGAATCCAACCCCAACAGATAAGGGAAAACGCTTAAGAATATATTATTCAACTCAAGTTGCAGTTAAACCTCCGACCTTTGTTGTTTTTGTAAATGAACCTGAATTAATGCATTTTTCCTATGAACGTTTTCTTGAAAATAGAATTCGTGATGCCTTTGACTTTGAAGGTACACCAATTCGTTTAATACCACGTAGAAGGAAATAATAATTGTGAAAAAACAGTAAATAAGAAAAACAAGATGGCTATTGTAAAACTGTTTTGTCATTTTATACTTATCTTCAAATAAAAAAGCAGGTGATCGTGTTGTCTAATAAAAAGGAAAAGGTTGCAGTGATTGGAGCGGGTAGCTGGGGAACAGCACTGGCAATGGTTTTAGCAGACAATGAGCATGAAGTACGTCTTTGGGGACATAAACAAGAACAAATCGAGGAAATTAATCGTTTTCATACTAATCAAAAATATTTACCTAATATTCAATTATCTGAATCTATTATTGGTTATTCTTCATTACAAGAAGCCCTTGAAGATATCGAGGTTATCATTTTGGCTGTCCCAACTAAGGCCATTCGAGAAGTATTAGGGAAAATACGTGAATTTCAATTATCTAAATTAACAATTGTTCATGTCAGCAAGGGAATTGAGCCAGACACTTTACTTAGAATATCTGAAATGATTGAAGAAGAAATGCCTAACGATCTTTTAAATGCTGTTGTTGTTTTATCAGGACCTAGTCACGCTGAGGAAGTAAGCTTGAGACATCCAACAACAGTTACAGTTTCTTCTCACGATGAAGCTGCTGCTAAACGTGTACAAGACCTATTTATGAATCAAAATTTTCGGGTCTATACCAACTTAGATGTTATTGGTGTTGAAATAGGTGGAGCATTAAAAAACATCATTGCTTTGGCAGCAGGTATATCTGATGGACTTGGCTATGGGGATAATGCGAAGGCTGCATTAATAACAAGAGGATTAGCGGAAATTGCAAGACTTGGTACAAAAATGGGTGCTAACCCATTAACGTTTTTGGGTCTTTCTGGGATAGGTGATTTAATTGTCACTTGTACAAGTGTTCATTCACGAAATTGGCGAGCAGGAAATATGCTTGGTAAGGGAATGAAGTTAGAAGAAGTACTGGAAAATATGGGAATGGTCGTTGAAGGGGTAAGAACCACAAAAGCAGCACATCAATTATCAGAGAAATATGCTGTTAGAATGCCGATAACCGATGAATTATATCGAGTTCTCTTTAATGAATACCATCCAAAAGATGCAGTTGATAATCTCATGGGAAGATTGAAAACGAATGAGATGGAAGATTTAACAAATTTATTAAATATTGAATGATACATTTAGTAACTTTTTTTGTCCTACTTTTTCAAATGAATGGGCATTCGACGATGCAAATAAGTATTGATTTGCATAAAATGCCATGAAGTAAAAGCTTTAAACTTGTGGAATGGGTATTTGTCTATTTTTTTCTTACTGAAGTGAGGTTAACGCCCCTTGCTTCGGTTTTTTTAGTTTTCAATAAGGAATTTTTTTCTTTTACATTTTTGAGGTGATATTAATTGGAAAAAATAGGTTGAAGACCGCCGAGTCTTTTGATCAACTAAGAAAAGAATTTTGAACGTGATACGAACACTAAACTTTTTATTAGGCATAAAAGCCTGCAGTAGGACTTATACAAAAAAAGCAACTTACGATATGAAAATAGCATGAAGTACGGAAGATGCTTAAAATTTTTCAGTTCATTTACTAATCATTATTGATCAAATGATGTCATTGAAAAATATTTCAGATTTTGTCACATGGCTTGGCAAACATAGATAGACCATAGAAGGGATTGTGTTATAATATAGTTGCTTTGCTTATTTTTAAAAGTAAACGCAGTCATTATACATAAGATTAGTTGAACAAAAAGGTGGATATTATATGTCTGAATCGATGTTTAAAATGTGGGTGTCTATTGCTGGAATGGGCTTAATGGCAATAGCGATGGTTGTCATTTATTTAAGTAGGTATAAGATTAAATTCAAATTTTTAAAAGCTATAACAGCTATTATTGCTTATTTATGTTTAATTATTGGCGGATTAATCATGGTATACGTCGTATTTACAGGACCTACAAGTTAATGATGAATTTTCCGTGGAAAGGATTGGAATAGTACGTTGAAAAGATTGACTCTCCTATTTCTAGTATGTATTTCTATTACTATGTTAAGTGGTTGTCTATACCCTCAAGAAAAATTAGCTGAAAATCAAATTCCTTATGAGGATCAAATACAATCGGTACAAACGGCAGTAGATAAATTTCAAAAAGATAATGGTGGGATTCTACCTATCAAGACTAGGGATCAAAGTACACCAATATATGAAAAATATCCAATAGACTATAAAAAAATAGTTCCGCAATACTTATCTGATTCTCCTGGGAATTCTTATGAAAATGGTGGAATCTTTCAATATGTTTTAATAGATGTAGAAACAAATCCTACAGTTAAAATATTTGATTTAAGAATAGCGGAAAAAATAAGAGAATTACATATGAGGATCAATGCTCAAGGGTATCCTCCATATAAAAATGAAGTATCTAAAAATGTATATACACTAAACTATAAAAAAATTGGTTATAAGGAGGAACCGTTTGTAGTTTCCCCGTATACAAATAATAATCTTCCTTTTGTCATCACAGGACAAGGAGACATTTTTGTAGACTATAGTAGTGACCTATATCATGTACTTCGCAACAAAAATGTAAAAGTTAAACCTGGAGAGGATATCCGACATATTTTAACGGATGATTCCTTATTTGTACCAGCGTATTCTCTCCCCTATACAATAAACCAAAAAAATGAACCTATTTTTTTAGCAAAATAGTCATAACCCTTTCTTTACAAAATATATTGTAAAGGAAGGGTTTTATTTTTATGGTTTTGTGGTCATTTTAAATTGATATGAATCTGTCTCATGACTTGTAATAGATGAATGGGATACCACTATCAAGGTATAGATTAACTTGGCCAAAATGATAGAAAAAGTTGATAAATCATCAATTTATAGTCATAAGAGAATAGGACAACATCATACACATATAGTGTCCAAAACTTTTTAAGGATGTAATGTCCCAGGAACTTAATGTGGGGAGGGAATCTCTTGGAAAAGGTTGATATTTTTAAAGATATTGCTGAAAGAACAGGCGGCGATATTTATTTAGGTGTAGTAGGTGCAGTACGAACTGGAAAATCAACATTCATAAAAAAATTTATGGAGTTAGTCGTTTTACCAAATATTGCAACAGAAGCGGATCGTAATCGAGCTCAGGATGAACTGCCTCAAAGCGCAGCAGGTAGAACAATAATGACAACTGAGCCGAAATTTGTTCCGAACCAAGCGGTTTCTGTTCATGTCGGTGATGGATTGGATGTCAACATTCGCCTTGTTGACTGTGTTGGGTATACCGTACCAGGTGCAAAGGGGTATGAGGATGAGAATGGACCACGAATGATTCATACTCCATGGTATGAAGAACCTATCTCATTTCACGAAGCAGCAGAAATTGGTACACGTAAAGTAATTCAAGAGCATTCTGTTATTGGCGTCGTCATTACAACTGATGGTTCAATTGGCGAAATCCCGCGTCAGGATTATGTTGAAGCAGAGGAAAGAGTCATTGCTGAGTTGAAAGAGGTTGGAAAGCCTTTTATTATGGTTGTTAATTCTGCCAAGCCTCATCATCCTGAAACGGAAGCATTGCGCTCATCACTTGCTGAAAAATACGATATACCAGTTGTAGCCATGTCAGTTGAAAGCATGAGAGAAGGGGATGTATTAAATGTCTTAAGAGAGGCACTTTATGAATTCCCTGTGCTAGAAGTAAATGTTAATCTACCAAGCTGGGTGATGGTTCTAACAGAAAATCATTGGCTACGAGAAAATTATCAAGAAGCAGTCAAGGAAACTGTCAAAGATATTAAAAGGCTAAGAGATGTTGATCGTGTTGTGCAACAATTTAATGAATATGAATTTATACAGGATGCAGGACTAGCAGGGATTGAAATGGGGCAAGGGGTTGCAGAAATTGATTTGTTTGCTCCTGATGAACTGTATGATCAAGTATTAAAAGAGATAGTTGGGGTAGAAATTCGCGGAAAAGATCATTTACTTGAATTAATGCAAGATTTCTCCCATGCAAAACGAGAATATGATCAAATTGCAGATGCGCTAAAAATGGTCAAACAAACTGGTTATGGAATTGCGTCTCCAACTTTAGGAGATATGAGTTTGGATGAGCCGGAAATTATTCGCCAAGGCTCACGATTTGGAGTGAGATTAAAAGCTGTTGCACCATCCATTCATATGATTAAAGTTGATGTTGAATCAGAATTTTCTCCAATCATTGGGACAGAGAAACAGAGTGAAGAACTTGTTCGATATCTCATGCAGGACTTTGAAGATGATCCACTATCCATTTGGAATTCTGATATATTTGGGCGTAACTTAAGTTCAATAGTACGTGAAGGAATTCAGGCGAAGCTGTCATTAATGCCTGAAAATGCTAGATATAAACTTAAAGAAACATTGGAAAGAATCATAAATGAAGGTTCAGGTGGACTGATTGCGATTATACTATAATCGTTTAGAAAAAGAAATACCAAGCTAAAAAAGCTTGGTATTTTTCTTTTTTTGATGAAAGATTTCCCACTAATTCACGAATTATTCTTGCTAAGGCTATTTTATTGTGATAATCTTTTATCAGAATTGTTGTTGGTTCAGCAATCAACGCTGTTCTATTCAGGTTTTTCATGGTATACATGTATAGAAACCGGTCAAAATGTTTAGTAATGTAAATAGGACAAAAACTAAATGTTTTATTTCTCTGGGAGGAGGTGAATGGCATGAACAAAACTGAACTTATCAATGCTGTTGCTGAAAGCACAGAACTTTCTAAGAAGGATGCAACTAAAGCGGTTGATGCTATTTTCGAATCTATTCAAAATGCATTAGCTAGTGGTGATAAAGTCCAATTAATTGGATTTGGTAACTTTGAAGTGCGTGAACGTGCTGCTCGTAAAGGACGTAATCCACAAACTGGTGAAGAAATTGAAATCGCAGCCAGCAAGGTACCTGCATTTAAACCAGGTAAAGCGCTTAAAGATGCTGTGAAATAAATACATATTTTACTTTAGGCGTTAAAAAAGGGCTGGCTACAGCCCTTTTTCTTTTATAAACTCTTCAAGAAAAATACTCTCCTTGAATCAAAACTCCTAACAAAATGTTACAAATCTCGATTCTAGTATTTTACTGTATTACACAGAATATGCTAAGATTAGAACTGTTATGTAAAGGCACTTTTCTAAAACTTTGTTATGGAAACAGCCAATCAATAGTGAAACCGATATAATGATTGAAAAATAAATAATGCTTTTAATTTGTAGGAGGACACACCATGGTAGAGATCAATCACAGCCAAATAGAAGAAGCTATTCGAATGATTTTAGAGGCTGTTGGGGAGAATCCTGATAGAGAAGGTTTGCTAGACACACCTAAGCGGGTAGCTAAAATGTATGAAGAAATTTTTGAGGGAATTAATCTGGACCCAAAAGAATCTTTTGATTTAGTTTTTAGTGAAGAACATGAGGAACTAGTTTTAGTAAAAGATATCTCATTTATTTCAATGTGCGAACATCATTTACTCCCTTTTTATGGGAAAGCACATATCGCATACCTGCCTCGTAATGGGAAAGTCACTGGCTTAAGTAAATTAGCTCGTGCAATTGAAATTGTAGCAAAACGCCCACAAATACAGGAAAGAATGACCTCTACTGTAGCAGATTCAATATATGAAATACTTGACCCACATGGTGTTATGGTAGTTATTGAAGCCGAGCATATGTGCATGACAATGAGAGGAGTTAAAAAGCCAGGGGCAAAGGCTATTACGACAGCCGTTCGTGGATCACTCGTCAATGATTCATATGCACGCTCAGAAATACTAAATTTAATACATAATTGATCATTATATTTTTCTCTTGTAACAAAGTTTTAGAAAAGAGCCTAACAAATTTATAATGCTCACAAGTTATAGTTTTTTTATGTTATAATATTTTTTGTTGAAGTTTTCATGACACACTATTTTTAGATATAAATCAAGTACGAGAAAGAAATGGGGCTTAAGGGAAATGGACTTGCAAGAAAGGATGCAACAAATCGCTTTAATTAAAGAAACAATTAAACAAAAGATATCTCAAAATTATTTAATGCAGTTTATTGATGAGCCCTATATTGATGAGGATCGTATGAACATATTAATTGAAAGCTTGTCTAGTTTGAAGCTTACAAAAGGAAATATAAATAAATATGTAACGACGACCATGCTCATTCAAATAGCCCTTGATACCCATGATAAAGTGAATAATACATCCGAATTGTTAAAAAAGCGACAATTAACCGTTTTAGCTGGTGATTATTATAGTGGTCTATATTATAAAATATTAGCTGAAGTTGAAAATGTACCACTCATTCGAACGCTTGCTGAAGGAATTAAGATCGTAAATGAACATAAAGTAGCAATCTACCGACTAGAGGATTGCACTGTTGAACAGTATATGGATACTTTAAAAAAGGTTGAATCAACGATTATTTCTAAATTTATTAATTTTTTTGGATCAAAAGAACTTTCTATTTTAGGTGAAGAGCTATTATTTTTAATTACAATCAGTAATGAAATTGAAAAGGTGAAAAAAGAGAAACACTCAACACTCTTTGAAGCGCTAACTAAGCTTCTCTTGCCGACTAATTTAAATACCTTTCAACAGCTATCTTCAGAAAATAAATATTACCTGATTGAAAAATGTCAACCATTTATAGACCAGACAATTGAAAAGATAGTGATGGTAAAGGAAAAATTAAATCTCAATCAATTATTAGATCAAAGAATACATTTTCTTCTGAAACAACATTCAAGAGAAAAATTATTTTTGGAAGAGGGTTAAGCGATGGCATCAAAGGAAGAGCGTGTACATAATGTCTTCGAAAAAATTTATGATAATTACGATAAAATGAACTCCGTAATAAGTTTCCAACAGCATCTTAAATGGAGAAAAGATACAATGAAAAAAATGGCTGTGGAAAGAGGAAAAACTGCTCTAGATGTTTGCTGTGGAACAGGTGATTGGACGATTGCACTTGCCGATGCAGTAGGAACAGAGGGCAAAGTTTACGGTTTGGACTTCAGTAAAAATATGCTTCAAGTGGGGGAAGAAAAAGTACGAAAATTAGGTCTTGATCAAGTAGAAATGATCCACGGAAATGCAATGGAGCTTCCATTTGATGATCATACATTTGATTATGTAACAATCGGTTTTGGTTTAAGAAATGTTCCAGATTATATGCAGGTATTAAAAGAGATGAATCGTGTACTTAAGCCAGGTGGTATAGCTGTATGTTTAGAAACATCCCAGCCAACCATGATCGGATATCGGCAACTATATTATATGTACTTTCGATATATCATGCCTTTAATGGGAAAAATATTTGCGAAAAGCTATAAAGAGTATTCTTGGCTCCAAGAATCTGCAAGGGACTTTCCTGGTATAAAAGAACTTGCAAATATGTTTGAAAAAGCAGGATTTGTAAATATACAATATAAGCCTTATAGCGGGGGCGCTGCAGCATCACATATAGGCTATAAAGAGAAATAATAAGCTAGGTGGATATTATATGAAATTGCAAAGATTGTATTCGTTCCTAAAAACGGATATAGATATAATTGAAAAGGAACTTATTGCAGCAATACAGTCTGAATCTAAATTATTGGAAACAGCATCTTTAAATTTGATAAGGGCTGGCGGAAAAAGAATACGACCAATTTTTGTACTTCTCTCCGCTAAATTTGGAAATTATGATATTGAGAGAGTAAAAAATGTTGCTGTCTCTTTAGAGCTTATTCATATGGCCTCTCTTGTTCATGACGATGTAATTGATGATGCGGAGCTAAGGAGAGGCAAACCCACTGTTAAGGCGAAATGGGATAATCGTATTGCTATGTATACAGGTGATTACATATTAGCCTGTTCTCTTGAATACATGACTAAAATTGATCATTACTTAGCACATAAAATATTAGCTGATACGATGGTAGAAGTATGCATAGGAGAGATTAAGCAAATTCAAGATAAATATCGATATAATCAAAATTTACGTGATTATCTTCGACGAATCAAACGGAAGACAGCTATATTAATTGCAGCAAGCTGCCAATTAGGGGCAATTGCTGGTGGAACAGAAGAAGATATACATAAGAAACTATATAAATTTGGCTATTATGTTGGAATGTCTTATCAAATTACAGATGATATACTTGATTTTACTGCATCTGAAAAGGAACTAGGTAAACCAGCTGGTGGTGATTTGCTTCAAGGAAATATTACATTACCTGTACTGTATGCCATGCAAGATCCTGAAATAGAAACAATGATTAAGCGAATTAATGAGCATACATCAAAAGATGAAATGAAAGAAATTATTTTGAAAATAAAAAGCTCAGGTGCAATCGAGAAATCGAATGAAATTAGTCAGCGATATTTAAAAAAAGCATTATCCATGTTAGAGCAACTTCCGAATAATCGGGTCAGAAAATCATTGACTGATGTGGCTAATTTTATTGGAAAGCGTAAATATTAAAGTCAAGTTATCATACCTTTCATTGCTAAATCTCGCAAAAAATGATAATATTTTCGAGGATACATAATTCCAACTAGAAAAAGAGGAACATCAGTAGGAGGATTTTATAATGGAAAAAACATTTTTAATGGTAAAACCAGATGGAGTACAAAGAGAATTAATTGGTGAAATCGTTTCCCGTTTTGAGAAAAAAGGATTCCACCTTGTTGGTGCAAAACTTATGAGCGTATCAAAAGAATTAGCTGAACAACATTATGGTGAACATAAAGAGCGTCCATTCTTTGGCGAATTAGTGGATTTCATTACTTCAAGTCCAGTTTTTGCCATGGTTTGGGAAGGTGAAAACGTTATTGCTACTGCACGTCAAATGATGGGATCTACTAATCCAAAAGATGCTGCACCTGGAACAATCCGTGGTGATTTTGGAGTAACAGTTGGTAAAAATATTATTCATGGTTCTGATTCACCTGAAAGTGCAGTAAGAGAGATTGGCCTTTTCTTCAAAGAAGAAGAATTAGTAGAGTACTCAAAATTAATTAATAACTGGATTTATTAATTTTTTTTAGGATTGGTGATTTCACCAATCTTTTTTTATTTTCATGGTGCTTTTTATTGGTAAAGTCCGTTATACTTAAATTGTAATATGACTATTTCATAGGAGAATGGAAATGACAACGGATTACATAGAATTTATTAACCAAGTAAAGAGAAAGACAAAAATAGATTTATCACTATATAAAGAGGCGCAAATGAAAAGAAGATTAACCTCCTTGTATGAAAAAAAAGGTTTTACATCTTTTCAAGAATTCTTTCAGGCAATGAATAATGACCAAGAATTATTAAATGAATTTTTAGATAGAATGACAATTAATGTTTCCGAGTTCTATCGTAATAAGCAAAGATGGGATGTTTTGGAGAATAAAATATTCCCTACTCTCTTAAAAGAAGGAAAGCCATTAAAAATTTGGTCAGCTGCTTCATCTACAGGTGAGGAACCATATACAATTGCAATGGTGTTATCAAAGCATGTTCCTTTATCAAGTATTTCTATTTTAGCAACCGATATTGATGTAAACGCGATACAAAGAGCAAAGTTAGGTATATATCCTGAAAGATCTCTTAATGAAGTACCTGAAGATATAAAAAAGAAATATTTCGAAAAACAGGGTTCCTACTATCATGTGGCTGACGAGATAAAGAAAACTGTTAAATTTAAACAACATAATTTACTTGCAGATTCATATGAATCAGGTTTTGATTTAATTGTTTGTAGAAATGTAATGATTTATTTTACTGAAGAAGCGAAAGATTCTCTTTATCAAAAATTTAATGCAGCTCTTAGACCAGGAGGAATGTTATTTGTAGGAAGTACCGAACAAATTTTTAATCCTCAATCCTATCATTTTGCTATTGAAGATACGTTCTTTTATAAAAAAGTTTAATTGAGGGTGACCCATTTCTTAGGCGTCACTTTTTTTAATAGGATTAGTTTAATTACTATTAAAGGGTTTTTGACTATCGTAAAAATTCAAAATTTTATTTATCTCTATTGGAAGTTATGTTATAGTGATACATAAATCCTTTAAAGTACTGAAGGAGGAAGAGGAAATGAGATACTTAACATCTGGTGAATCCCATGGCCCACAACTTACGACGATTATTGAAGGGTTACCAGCGGGAATGCCATTAACAGCTGAGGATATTAATACTGAATTAGCACGACGACAAAAAGGTTATGGTCGTGGAAGGCGAATGCAAATCGAAACCGATCGCGCTAACATTTTAGGTGGAGTTCGCCATGGTTTAACACTTGGATCACCATTAGCATTGGTTGTAGAAAATAAGGATTGGAAACATTGGACCAAAATAATGGGGATAGAACCACTAGAGGAAGGTCAAGATGAGGAAATCAAAAGAAAAGTGACTCGCCCAAGACCAGGACATGCTGATTTAGTTGGCGGTATAAAGTATGGTCATCATGATATGCGTAATGTATTAGAACGTTCCTCTGCACGAGAAACGACTGTGAGAGTAGCTGCAGGTGCAGTTGCAAAAAAGCTATTAGCATTATTAGGGATAAAAGTTGCAGGACATGTGCTTGAAATTGGTGGAGTTCGTGCAAATGCATTGGAATACTCAACCATAGATGAATTAAAAGAAAGAAGTGAAAAATCTCCAGTTCGTTGTATTGATAAGGAAGCAGAAAAGAATATGATGGAAGCAATTGATAAAGCTAAAAAGAATGGAGATTCCATTGGGGGAATTGTCGAAGTAATAGTGGAAGGAATGCCATCAGGTGTAGGGAGTTATGTGCATTATGATCGGAAGTTAGATGCTAAGATTGCTGCAGCCATTATGAGTATTAATGCATTTAAAGGTGTTGAGTTTGGTCTGGGATTTGAAATGGCTCATATACCAGGTAGTCAGGTTCATGATGAGATCCTTTGGAGTGAGGAAAGAGGCTATGAACGACGAACCAACCGTTTAGGTGGTTTTGAGGGAGGAATGACCACCGGTATGCCAATTGTTGTTCGTGGTGTAATGAAGCCTATACCTACATTATATAAACCTCTACAAAGTGTTGATATTGAAACAAAGGAACCATTTACAGCAAGTATTGAACGTTCAGATAGCTGTGCTGTTCCTGCTGCTAGTGTTGTTGCTGAAGCAGTGGTTGCTTGGGAAGTAGCTTCTGCAATAGTTGAACAGTATTATAGTGATCGTTTTGAAACATTAAAGGAAATCGTAGAAAAAGAAAAAACATATAGTAGGTTTTTTTAGTATGGAAAAAGTAGCGATTTTTACTGATTCAAAAAATTATGAAGTGTTTATAGGGGAAGATATTTTAGATTCATTACATATGAGACTGAATAAATATTCAAAGGTACTATTGGTGACAGATGAAACGGTCAATCGTCTTCATTTAAATACTATCATTCATAGTATCCCAGAAAGAATAGATTATGAAGTCTATACGACTCCAAGTGGAGAAAAAGCGAAGACGTTTAAGGTTTATGAAGACTGTATTTCCTTTGCGTTAAAAGTGGGTATTGATCGAAAATCAGTGATTCTTGCATTTGGTGGAGGGGCTATTGGTGATTTAGCCGGCTTTGTCGCAGCGACATATATGCGTGGAATTGCATTTATACAGATCCCAACCACAATATTAGCTCATGATAGTGCAGTAGGTGGAAAGGTAGGAATCAATCATCCGCTTGGTAAAAATATGGTTGGCGCTTTTTATCAACCAGATATTGTTATTTATAATACAAACTATCTCAACACCTTGCCTGTTAGGCAAATTAAAAGCGGATTTGCAGAAGTGGTTAAGCATGCCCTGATTGCGGATGTTAATTTCTTAAATGAACTCATGAATCATGTACAGTCAATTGAAGAAGTAATTAGTGACAAGCTTCCTACCTATTTAAAAAGAGGAATTGAAGTGAAAGCAAAAATTGTAGGTCTTGATGAAAGGGAAAGTGGTGTACGAGCCTATTTGAATTTTGGGCATACACTTGGTCATGCATTAGAAGCACATGCGGGATTTGGTAATCTTACTCATGGTGAAGGAGTTATGTGTGGCATGGTTTACGCTCTTTTATTAAGCAAAAAGCTTGTTGGATTAGACTTTGATTTAGATTCATTTATAAATTGGATTGAAAGATTAGGGTATCAGTGGAAAATTCCTTCATCCACACAATTTGATACAATATACGAATTAATGAAAAGAGACAAAAAGTCTGTTGCAAATAAACCTGTCTTTGTTTTACTTAAAAGCATCGGAGAACCCGTATTAACAGCTGTAGATGTGCCTGTATTAAGGGAAACATTTTATATGATGAGTTAATAGGAGGGGGAAAAATGATACGCGGAGTTAGGGGAGCGACAACAGTTACACAAAATGATGAAAATGAGATTGTGAACTCGACAGAGGAATTAATAATGGAATTGATAGAGCAAAATGCCATAGAAGCAGCTAATGTTGCTTCTGTTTTCATATCAGTAACAGCAGATATCAATGCCGAGTTTCCTGCCAAAGCATTGAGAAGGTTTTCTTCATGGAAATATGTACCTGTGATGTGTATGAAGGAAATTAACGTGAAGGGAAGTCTCCCTCTTTGTATCCGTGTGATGATTCATGTAAATACAGATAAAGCTCAACAAGATATTATACACATTTATTTAAAAGATGCAGTAACTCTGAGACCAGATTTGATAAAGGAGTGAATATTCATGAAATGGAATAGTAAAATTTTAAATCTAAAGGCATACCAACCAGGTAAATCAATAGAAGAGGTGAAAGCAGCCTTTCATTTAGATGAAATTCATAAATTAGCATCAAATGAAAATCCGTATGGCTACTCACCAAAAGTAAAGGACTTATTAGATAAAGAGGGTAGCTCAACATTTTCTTATTATCCGGATGGATATTCAACCCAATTACGAAAAGAAGCGGCTGAATTTTTAGGGGTAAAGCCAACCCAGTTAATTTTCTCAAATGGAACAGATGAACTGCTACATATTATTTCTAATGCTCTACTAGAGCCAGGAAAAAATACAGTGATGGCCAATCCTACCTTTTCACAATATAAGCATAATGCAATATTAGAAGGTGCTGAGATAAGAGAGGTACCGTTAATAAACGGAGAACATGATTTAGATGGAATGCTTACTCAAATTAATCAGGATACAGCAATTGTCTGGGTTTGTAGTCCTAATAACCCTACAGGTGTATATATTAACGATGAAAAATTACAGAGTTTTTTAAAGAAAGTACCTAAAGATGTACTAGTGGTATTAGACGAAGCTTATTATGAATATGTTTGCGCTGATGATTATTATGATGCACGTGTATTAATCCAGCAATATCCAAATTTAATTGTTACAAGAACATTTTCTAAAATTTATGGTCTTGCAAGTTTTAGAATAGGCTATGGGATTGCATCTGAAGAAATTATTCAAGCACTTGAACCTGTCCGACAACCATTCAATACAAATGTTTTAGCCCAAAAAGTAGCATCAGTAGCTCTGAGTGATCAAAGCTTTGTTCAAAATTGTAGGAAATTAAATCACGAGGAATTAGAACGTTTCTATCAATTTTGTGAGAAAGAAAATCTAAATTATTATCCTTCACAAGGAAATTTTATTTTAATTGATTTTGCACATGATGGTGATGAGGTATTCTCATTTTTACTCTCAAAGGGATATATTGTTCGTTCAGGGAAAGCATTAGGTTTCCCTACATCGGTTCGGGTAACAATTGGTACAAAAGAACAAAATGATGGTGTTATGGATGCAATGCTTGAATTTCTGAAGCAAGCATCGATGATAAATTAGAATTTATACACATCAGGGGGAGAAGAGTTGCAACAGAAAATATTCGTTATCGGATTAGGTCTAATTGGAGGTTCGGTTGCTTTAGCAATTAAAAATGAGCACCCAAATACTACAATTATTGGCTATGATAGGGATGCAGAGATAGCTAATCAGGCGAAAATTTTAAAAGTAATCGATGATATGGCAGAGAGCATCAAACAAGGTGCCGTTGATGCCGATTTCATTATTTTGTCTATTCCAATCTTTGAAACGGAAAAAGTAATGGAAGAATTAGCATTATTGCCATTAAAACAAAGCGTTATTATCACCGATACAGGAAGTACAAAAAAATCAATTATGAAAAAGGCTGCATTATTTATTGAGAAAGGTATTACTTTTATTGGGGGTCACCCGATGGCAGGATCACATAAAAGTGGAGTGGTAGCTGCCAAACGTTTGTTATTTGAAAATGCCTTTTACATGCTAACTCCACCCGAACATACAAACATGACGGAACAAGTGAACCAATTAAAACATTTATTAGCTGGTACAAAATCTAAGTTTATTGAATTAACCGCAGATGAGCACGATGAAATGACAGGTATTCTTAGTCATTTTCCTCATATTATTGCAGCGTCATTAGTAGGGCATGCAAAAAAATATCAAGAGATCTATCCATTATTGCAAAGATTAGCAGCTGGTGGATTTCGAGATATTACACGGATTGCCTCCTCTAACCCACATATGTGGACTGATATATCTTTGCGTAACAAGGATGTATTATTACAGCTTATGTGTGAATGGAAACAAGAAATGCAGAAAATCGAACAAATGCTAATAGATGATGAATATAATAAAATCTATCAATTTTTTGCAAATGCAAAATCTTATCGTGATGGCTTACCCATACATACAAAAGGTGTCATCCATTCTTTTTATGATTTATATGTCGATGTACCTGATTATCCAGGGGTTATTTCTGAAATAACTGGGTACTTAGCTGAAGAACGAATTAGTATTACAAATATCCGAATTTTGGAAACGAGAGAAGACATTTATGGAGTATTGCGAATTAGTTTTCAAACAATCCAAGATCGGGAACAAGCGATGGTTTGTTTAAAAAATAGGACCAATTATGAACTATTCATACAATAAAAAAATGGAAGGAGTGTTGCCGATATGATCCATCTACAATCAAAAAAATCGGGATTGAATGGAACAATTGATGTTCCCGGTGATAAATCGATATCTCATCGAGCCATTATGTTTGGAGCGATTGCAGAAGGGATAACGACTGTAAAAAACTTCTTATACGGAGCTGACTGTAAAAGCACGATTGAGTGCTTTCGAAAGCTTGGGATCAAGATAGAGGAGCAGGATGGCGAAATAAAAATACATGGAAATGGTTTTGATGGCTTAAAGGAGCCAGTTGAAATTTTAGACGTTGGTAATTCTGGTACAACGACACGGCTTATTATTGGATTACTTGCTGGTAGGCCCTTTCATTCAGTCATCATTGGAGATGATTCCATTGCGAAAAGACCGATGAATCGCGTAACAGACCCATTAAAACAAATGGGAGCGACAATACATGGCAGGAGAGGGGCGAATTATACCCCATTATCTATTGTAGGTAGTACATTGCATCCTATACAGTATAGGTTACCTGTCGCAAGTGCACAGGTTAAATCCTGTCTTCTTTTAGCTGCCTTGCAAACAGAGGGGGAAACGACAATTATAGAGCCAGCTTCTACGAGAGATCATACGGAAAGAATGATTAAACAATTTGGTGGAAATCTAACCATTAATGAAAATACAATAAAGATTTCTGGAAAACAAAAATTAGTAGCATCAGATATTCAAGTTCCAGGGGATATTTCCTCTGCAGCCTTCTTTATGGTTGCTGCAGCGATAGTGAATGAGAGTAAAGTAATTCTTGAAAACGTTGGTTTAAACCCGACTCGTACAGGAATTATTGAAGTCTTACAAAAAATGGGTGCATCCATTGATGTAAAAGAAAATACTTTGAGCAATTTCGAACCATCAGGTACAGTGACTGTAAAAACGAGTAATTTACAAGGAATCGAAATCGGAGGTGAGTTGATTCCACGTCTGATCGATGAATTGCCAATCATTGCACTTTTAGCTACCCAAGCAAGTGGGAAAACTGTCATTAAAAATGCAGAAGAATTGAAAGTAAAGGAAACGAATCGAATTGATGCGGTTGTAAAGGAATTGTCTATTCTTGGAGCAAAGATTGAAGCTACAGAGGACGGTATGATTATTTATGGGAAAACACCTCTAAAAGGTGGTAAAGTAAAAAGCTATGGAGATCATCGAATAGGGATGATGCTAAGTATTGCTGCCTTAATTTGCGAAGAAGATGTATATATCGAAGGAGCAGAAGCAGTCAGTGTTTCCTACCCGAATTTCTTTGAACATTTACATTATTTAACAAAAAAATAAGAAAAAATCTACAGTTCATCCTGTCATTTTCTCCTCCATCAAAACATAGCTTGTCTATATAGTTATTAGATGGAGGGGAAAGTATGTATATCATAGATAATGCAGATATATACTCTGAAGAAGCAAAAGACATAAAGCAGCAATCATTTATTATTAAAAACAATAGCTTCCATTCAATTAAAGCAACTAAGATGAAATCATCATTGATGAAAATGAATGTAGCGTCATTTATCATGACACCTACACATGTGATGCTAGACGAAAAACTCCCCAACACCTCGTTTCCATTACTAAAACAGTACTTCATTAAAAATTTTCTTCAAGAAGGTTGTCATACGATTATAACGTCATTCGCCATTCAATATGAATTCCAATTTGATGAAGAACTACATAAAAAAAGAATAACATTACTCAATAGTCCTGTTGATTATTGTATTGCCATAAGACTACCATTAGAAAAACTATCAACTAGTTTGATTCGAAAGTGTAAAAAGGAAAAAATCGCCATCATTTTATTAGAAATTCAAGATGAATCTACTATAAACGATATTCCATGGGGATGGATAAGAGAAGCAATGTTTCCTTATAATCCTATACTAGTACCAACTTTATTAACTAAAGAAGAGTCAAGAAGAAAATTGATCTTAAAACAATGGAATGATGTATTAGGAAAAGAGAAAATTCCGAAACTTTCTAAAGAATTGTTGCAAAAAACCCCAATTTCAATAAAAGACTTAAAGAAATTTGGTTTATACCCTAAGAGAGGAGATTTACATGTTGGGGGAGAAATCAATTATAATCTTTATTTTAAAAACGGGATAGTTGCTGAACAGAGTAAGATTCTTTATGATAATAGTAGATTAGCGATTATGGTACACAAAGGGCGAGTAATTACTACGGCGAATCATGTGACATTTCGTCCAGGTTTCGGGGAAGAAATAATAATAAGAAGAACTTCCCTCTTTGTGTAAGAAAGGGAAAGAAAATGAACATACACGAAAATATAGAGAAAATGATTCAGTTACTAGAAAATGGAGATATGGATAAAGCAAAGGATCTTTTTCTTAAAATAAAAAATTCAAATAATGATGAAGAAAAATATTTATTAGCTGAGGAATTATTGCAATTAGGGTTTTTAAATGAAGCAAAGGAACTTTATGAACTATTACTTGTCTCATACCCAAATGAAGGTGAATTAAAAGTTTCATTAGCAGAAATACTCATTGAGATGGATAAGGAATCTGATGCAATTAGTTATTTAGATTCAATCCAAGAGGATGATCCTGATTATCCGCGAGCTTTACTAATTTTAGCGGATTTATACCAAATGCAAGGATTAGTGGAAGTGAGTGAGAATAAACTACGTCAGGCAAAGCAGTTACTTCCAGACGAATCCATTATTGATTTCGCATTAGGGGAACTCTATGCATCGGAGGGTAAAAATAATGAAGCGATAAAGTTCTATGAAGAGCTTCTTAATCAAGGAAAAACTTTAATTGCAGGTGTAGATATAAATGGACGTTTAGCTGAAGTACTGAGTTCAGCCGGAAAATTCGAAGAGGCGTTACCTTTCTTTGAACGAGCAGTTGAAGAAAATAATGAAATAAATACATTATTTGGTTATGCATTGACCGCCTATCAAGCAGGATTTTTCAAAAAGGCTATCGAATTATTTATACAATTGAGAGAAATGGATCCTGAATATCATTCACTTTATTTGTATTTAGGAAAATGTTATGAAAGTGAAGAGGATCTAGAAAATGCGATGCAAGCTGTAAAATCTGGCATAGCAGTAGATGAATTTAATAAAGAATTATACCAATTTGGTGGAAAGCTTGCGTTAAAGTTAGGAGATGAGTCGCTTGCTGAAGAATATTTTCGACAAGCACTTGTTTTAGATTCAGGTTATATTGATGCTGCTTTAACACTAAATAAGCTTCTTCTACATCAACAGCGTTATGAAGATGTCTTAGAAATTACATTGCAAATGGAAAAAGAAGGTGACATCGATCCACAATTACATTGGGATGCTGCAATCTCTTTCCAAGCTTTAGAACAATATCAGGATGCATTAAAACATTATCAGCAAGCATATAATGACTTAAAGAATCATTCAGAATTTTTAGCGGAATATGGTTACTTCTTAATGGAAGAAGGAAAAAGATCAGAAGCAATTGAAATTTTTCAAACACTTTTACACGATGATCCTTTAAATGAGGAATGGATCTCACTCTTGGAACGACTAGAAGATCATTAATCGCATATATTCATTATGCAGAGGAGGGATTACATTGGCTGCCACCCCTGTATCTGTCAACGAGAAAAAAGATTTTATACGCTGGTTTTTGAATCATTATCAATTAAAGAGAAGGGAATCAGTCTGGATCTTAAATTATTTAATGAGTCATGACCAATTAATGGAAAAGGTTCATTTTGTCGAAGAAGCGCAATTTTGTCCTCGAGGATTAATTATGTCTACCCATTGTGTTGATAATGTACCATTCCGATTTTATAAAGAAAATATTATGACTACTGATGCTGAAAAATCGTTTCATGATATTCGCTTAAATCGAGAGGAAGATATTTACATCCAGTTAAATTTCAAATCAGCTAATCTTTCTTATCAGTATGCCGCTGTGCTTGAAGAGAATCCTTTTATGCCAAATTTATTACGCATAAATGATGAAGATCGTATTGTTGCTGAAAAATTTTTACAGGAAAGTATACTAGGCTTTCAACGGGAAAAATTATTAAAGGAAATTGATGAAGCTCTTGATAACCTTGACTTAGATTCATTTAACAAATTAACAGAGCAGCTTAAACAATTAAATGTCGACTAGTTTCTCCTCTTGCTCCTGCAAGAGGTTTTTTCTTGAAAGATAAATGATTGTTTAGGGAACAGGATTTCATTTATAATATTAAGTGCTAACGTTTGCAGATGCACTTTTCTTTTTAAATTTAGACAATAGCTATTAGAAAAGATGTACTTTATTTTGCATGTTCTGTAAAAGGTTTTGTAATAATATATTTTAGGAGTGTTTATATGAAGTGGAATGGAAATGATATAGAAACCTATTTAAAGGAGAAGCAGTTTATTGATACTGCAGTCGTCCCCTTATTGCCAATTGCAATTGGGTCAGAAATGAAACAAGCAGCTTCACAAGGTGAATTCATTGAGCTTTTATCCTTACATTTAGAAAGGCAATTTAAAGGAAGATTGCTTCTGTTTCCAGCTTTTACGTATTTAAATACATTGGAAGATCATCAAAAAATGGACATGCTTCAAAATTGGGAGGTGAAATTGAAAGAAAGTGGTTTTTCCCATATCTTTTATTTAACTTCCGATATCTCATGGAGGGAGCAAGATAAAACGGAGGGAAAATTGATCTGGATACCGTCTGTCCCTCTTGAACATATGGAAGAACAATATAAACATTCCATTTTAGAGGATCAAGTAAAACAATTAATTAATATTATTGTTCAACAATGGCAAACTATAAAATAATTCGGATATTCGTCACATTGTTGACATGTTTTTAAAGTTGTGACATATTGACCTAGTTGAAAGATTGATATATCATGGTTATGTCCTAGTTTGTATTTGTGCGTATTTTATTAATGTCCATTGGACTTACCTTACTGTTAGAGGGGGGAAAAGGATGAGCAAGAATCCTGTAACAAGACGTCAATTCCTTAGCTACACACTTACAGGTGTAGGAGGGTTTATGGCAGCTGGAATTTTAATGCCAATGGTTCGTTTTGCAGTAGACCCAGTTCTACAGCATAGAGGTGCTGGTGAGTTTCACGCTACACCAAAAAAAGTAGCTGAACTGACAAATGAACCACAACGTGTCGTGTTTAAATACGAACAAGTGGATGCATGGTATAAGTCAGATGTGGAACAAACAGCATGGGTTTATAAAGATGATAAGGGCGAAATCATCGCATTATCACCTATTTGTAAGCATTTAGGCTGTAACGTAACATGGGGCGAAAACAAACAACATCCACATCAATTCTATTGTCCTTGTCATGGTGGACGCTATGAGCTAAATGGCAAAAACGTCCCTGGTACACCACCGTCTGCACCATTGGATGCGTATCCAACAAAAGTTAAAGATGGTTACTTGTACTTAGGAAAACCGAAAGAAAATCCATTTGTAAAGTAAAGGAGGCGTAATCATTGCTTAATAAAATCTATGATTGGGTAGATGAGCGCTTAGATATTACGCCTTTATGGCGAGATATCGCTGATCATGAAGTACCAGAACATGTAAACCCGGCGCATCATTTTTCAGCGTTTGTTTACTGCTTTGGTGGATTAACCTTCTTCATTACGGTAATCCAAATTTTATCTGGTATGTTTTTAACAATGTATTATGTACCGGATATTAAGAACGCTTGGGAGTCTGTTTACTATCTTCAAAATGAAGTAGCATTCGGTCAAATTGTTCGTGGTATGCACCATTGGGGAGCAAGTTTAGTTATTGTTATGATTTTCTTACATACACTTCGTGTTTTCTTCCAAGGCGCGTACAAAAAACCTCGTGAGTTAAACTGGATTGTTGGGGTACTTATTTTATTTGTTATGCTTGGTTTAGGATTAACTGGTTACCTATTACCTTGGGATATGAAAGCGTTATTTGCGACAAAAGTTACATTGCAAATTGCTGATTCAGTACCATTAATAGGGCCATATGCGAAAGAACTACTTTCAGGACATCCGGATATTGTTGGTGCACAAACATTGACACGTTTCTTTGCGATTCACGTATTCTTCTTGCCAGCAGTATTATTAGGATTAATGGCTGCCCATTTCCTAATGATCCGTAAACAAGGTATTTCTGGACCATTGTAAAATTAATTTCGCTATAATAATTGATTTAAGAAATTTTTGACTCTTTATAAGAAGGAGGGGGACATAATGCATCGTGGAAAAGGGATGAAATTTGTAGGGGATTCACGTGTTCTTGACCCTTCGGTTCGTAAAAAAATGGGCCCTAAGGACTATTCGGAATATCCAGGGAAAACAGAAGCCTTTTGGCCAAACTTCCTATTAAAGGAATGGATGGTCGGTGCCGTATTCTTAGTTGGATTTTTATGCCTAACTGCTGCACATCCAGCACCATTAGAGCGTATTGCTGACCCAGCTGATGCAGGTTATATTCCAATGCCTGACTGGTATTTCTTATTCCTTTATCAAATGTTGAAATATTCCTATGCATCAGGTCCATATAATATCATTGGACTAATTATTCCTGGCATTGCATTTGTAGGATTACTTTTAGCTCCATTTATTGATCGTGGACCACATAGACGTCCATTGAAACGTCCGTTAGCAACTGGATTTATGCTATTGTCCATTGCAGCAGTCTTCTATTTAACTTGGGAAGCAGCGGCTCACCATGATTGGGAAAAAGCGGCTGAACAAGGGAAAATTGTTGCGAAAGCAGATATTGATAAATCTTCAGAAGGATACCAAGTTATTTCTAAACAATCATGTATTACTTGTCACGGTGAGAATTTAACTGGTGGTCCAGCAGCTCCATCATTAATTGGTACTGGTTTAAGTGCTGATGAAGTTGCAAAAATTGCTAAAGAAGGTAAAGGCAATATGCCAGCTAATCAATTTAAAGGTTCTGACGATGAATTGAAAAAGCTATCTGAATTTGTTTCAGGGCTAAAAGCTGAATAATAGAAAGGGATAAAGCTGGCGTTTTTGCCAGCTTTTCTTTCTATTTCAAGTCATTTGGGGAGTGAGAGGAAAGGCGGTACGTAATGAAGTTATTATATCCAATATTAGCGAATCGGTATATTTTGTGGGTGTTATTAATCGTAAATTTATTAGGGACAATTTATGGATATATATGGTATAAACCTCAATTTGATGTTACACCGACAATATTCCTTCCTTTTGTACCTGATAGCCCTACAGCTAGTTTGTTTTTCACTCTTGTATTATTTGCATTTTTATTGAAAAAAAATTGGCCGATCATTGAAGCTTTAGCAATCGTTACTTTATTTAAATACGGGGTTTGGGCTGTAGTCATGAACATTTTAACCTTAATTGTGACTGGTGAATTGCCATGGCAAGGGTATATGTTAATAATGTCACATGGAGCTATGGCAATAGAAGGGATATTATATTCTCCTTTTTATCGAATAAAGCTTAAACATATTATAATAGTAGCTATCTGGACTTTACATAATGATGTAATTGATTACGTATTTATGCAATATCCGAAATACGGTGCATTGGCAATCTATGTTCGAGAAATTGGATATTTTACGTTCTGGTTAAGCATATTATCGTTAGCAATCGGCTATTATTTCTCCGTTCGAAAAAATAGTCTTAAATTAACGATCTATTAATTAGTCCTATTTAAAATCAGGTCTAATCTTGTCCATCTTCTCATACACTTTATTAGTAGTTTGAGGAGGGACAAGGATGAAAAAAATATTAATCCTTCTATTTTCGCTCGTTTTATTGACTTCCACTCACGTTCATGCAGCGGAAACTTCACCATTAGATAGGTTAGATAAAATTGCTGATGAAGCTTTACAAATGACAAAGATTGGCCGGTTCGAAGCGGCTAAAAAATTTCTTGAACAATTTCAAGATCAATTTATTGAAGAGACATCCTACGGCTCGATATTAGCAATGGATGAATTAAAAATAGTCATGATGTCATATAATGATGCTATTCGTGCAATAAATAAAGTAAGCTTAGAACCTAGAGAAAAAATTGATAAAGTAACTACGTTCCGATTAGTGATTGATGCAATTAATTCTCACTATCAACCATTGTGGACAGAGTTACAGGAGCCAATTATGGGAGCATTTTCTCAAATCAAAGAAGCGGCTAAAGAGAAGGACCGAATGGCATATGATGTAGCACTTACTATGTTTTTAGAAAAATATTCATTAATTCAACCAAGTTTAAAGGTGGATCTGTCTTTAGAAAAATTAGAAAAGTTAGATTCTGATATTTCTTTTATTGATAAGTTTAGAAATCGAATTATTGAAGATGACACACAGCTAGTACAATTAGATATTATAGAGTCAGATTTACAACATATTTTCGATAAATTATCTGAGGATGAAACAGATCCTTTATTATGGTGGGTGATTATTACAACAGGTAGTATTATTGTCATGACATTATCGTATGTTGGTTGGAGAAAATACAGAGGAGAAAAACATACGAAGCAAAAAGAGCATTATGATTGACCATTTCACCTGAATTGAATAAAATAATAGTAATATCATCGAGATATGGAGGAAACCAATGCAGTTTATTATTTACTATATTATTATTGCTCTTATTCCGATTTGGGCGCAGGTTAAAGTACAAAGAACTTTTAAGAAATATGCGGAAGTTCCAAATACTACTGGTATGAATGGAGCAGAAGTAGCTAGAAGAATTTTAGACGAAAATGGTTTATACAATGTAAAAGTGGTTGAACATAGTGGATTTTTGAGTGATCATTATAATCCAATGACGAAAACGGTAAATTTATCTTCTTCAAACTATCATGGCAATTCTGTTGCCGGAGCAGCTGTTGCAGCCCATGAAGTTGGTCATGCTATTCAAGATAAAGAGAGCTATGGTCCATTAAGATTTCGCCACTCCCTTGTTCCTGTAGCAAATATTAGTTCGAACGCTTCTTGGATTTTCATTATTATTGGATTAATCGCTAGTCAAACTTTTCTGCTAATTGGGATTGTTTTAATGGCTTTAGGGGTTTTATTTCAATTAGTCACCCTCCCTGTAGAATTTAATGCCTCGTCAAGAGCAATGGATCAAGTTGTCTCATTAGGCATAATTAATAATCAGGAAGAGCATGATGCAAGAAAGGTGCTTAATGCTGCTGCATTAACATATGTAGCTGCTGCAGCTGTTGCAGTTCTTGAATTGTTAAGGTTGATCTTAATTTTTTCAAATAGAAGTGATGATTAAGAAAAGGAAGGCATGATAACATGCCTTCCTTTTTATACTTAGTGGAAATGAATTTAAACTTCAATGGGTTTCTTATTTTCATCAAGAGTAAAACCTTCTCCTAATACATCATGAACAATTGTAACGGAAACGAATGCATGTGGATCTACGGCATTTATCAATCCTTTTAAACGGACGACTTCATTTTTACCTACGACACAATAAAGTACATCTTTTTCTTCCTTTGTGTAGGAGCCTCGCCCTTGTAAAACTGTTACTCCTCTCTCCATATCATTCATAATTAAATTAGCAATTTCATCATGCTTTGGTGAAATAATTAATGCTCCTCTTGCGGTATAAGCACCTTCCTGCATAAAGTCGATCACTCTTGCACCAACAAATACAGCGACTAGTGTATACATGGCTTCACGATAATTCAAATAGGTCAAAAGGGAAAGAGTGATGACACATGCATCAAATATGAACATCGTTCTACCCATGGCTAATCCTTTATATTTAAATATTAATCGTGCAATAATATCAACGCCACCTGTTGTACCACCATTACGGAAAATAATCCCTAAGCCAATACCAATAAATACTCCAGCAAATAAAGCAGCAAGAAACATATCATGCTCAAGTGGAATATTTAAATGCTTTCTTTGAAAGATCCATAGAAATATGGATGTAGCAATTGTTCCAATCACCGTATAAATAAATTCTCTTTTCCCAAGTAATTTCCAACCGATAATAAATACCGGAATGTTTAACACTAAGTTTGAATAGGAAGGATCTATGTTAAAAAGGGCATATAATAGCAGGTTAATACCGGTAAATCCACCTTCAGCAAGGTTATTTTGCATATTAAAGTGATAGATACCAAATGAAAAAATTGCAGAGCCTAATAGAATAAATAAAATATTTTTTATTTTTAAACCACGAAGCATGTTGTTTCCTCCTGTCCTTTTGAGTATAGATTGTCCAAGTTATTAAAGAAAAAGTTAATAAAATCAAAATTAGCACAACGTTCTCATTATATAAAACGGATTTACAACTGGCAATGCTTGGTTCTAGAATAAATTAAAACATTTGTAAAAATTTTTTGTTTTAGCTAACATGAAGAGAGAAATAAGTGAGGTGTTTTGATATTGGAAGAAAAAACAATAAAACAAATGCAGCAAGAAGTTGATGATTATATAGGACAATTCAAGGAAGGTTATTTTAGCCCATTAGCGATGGTTGCCCGATTAACTGAGGAACTCGGTGAATTAGCAAGGGAAGTAAATCATTATTATGGAGAGAAACCTAAGAAGAATACAGAAAAGGTAAAAACGGTGGAAGAAGAGTTAGGAGATTTACAGTTTGTTCTTATCTGTTTAGCTAATTCATTAAATATAAATTTACAAGAAGCTCATGAAAGAGTGATGTACAAATTTAATACACGTGATAAAGATAGATGGACGAAAAAAGAAAAGGAGTAAGAATTATGGATAAAGTGAGAGTAATTATTGCAGGGCCTCGTGGAAGAATGGGAAAAGAAGCAGTCAAGCTGGTTTTTCACGAAGAAAAATTTGAGCTTGTGAGTGTTTTAGATCATAAGCATGATCAGAAAATGTTACATGAGATAGAAGATTTTCATTTATATGAAAATATTCCTGTATATTCAAATGTAGAAGAATGTCTTCAGAAATCAAATGCAGATGTATTTGTGGATTTAACTACACCTGAAGTTGGTTATTTACATACAAAAACTGCCCTACAATATGGAGTTCGACCGGTTGTGGGAACAACAGGTTTTACCCAAGAACAACTAATAGAATTGAAACAATTAGCAGAAGAAAAAAATATTGGTTGTATCATTGCACCTAATTTTGCTATAGGTGCGGTGTTAATGATGAAGTTCTCCCAATTAGCTGCAAAATATTTTAAAGATGTAGAAATAATTGAAATGCATCATGATCAGAAACTTGATGCACCTTCTGGAACAGCTGTAAAAACAGCGGAGATGATTTCTTTATCAAGGGAGAAAAAGCAACAGGGACATCCAAATGAATCAGAAAGTATAACTGGTGCTAGAGGAGCCAACTTTGATGGAATGCATATACATAGTGTCCGTTTACCAGGATTAATCGCACATCAGCAAGTGTTATTTGGTGCAGATGGACAATCCTTAACAATTCGTCATGATTCATATAATCGTTCTTCCTTTATGTCAGGGGTCAAATTATCCATTGAAACAGTATTGGCAATCAATACATTAGTCTACGGATTGGAAAATATTATCGATTAAGGGGCATAGGAAATGGAGATTGCATTAATTGCACATGATAAAAAGAAAGATGATATGATTCGGTTTGTGACAGCATACCAAGATATTTTTGCACAGCAACGATTATATGCAACAGGTACGACTGGGAAAAGGATAAACGAAGAGACAAACCTACCAGTGATCCGTTTCCAATCAGGGCCATATGGCGGTGATCAAGAAATAGGAGCATTAATTGCCAATAATAAACTGGATATGGTTATTTTTTTTAGGGATCCATTAACAGCTCAGCCACATGAACCAGATGTGACCGCATTAATTCGTTTATGTGATGTATATTCCGTTCCCCTTGCAACGAATATGGGTACTGCCGAGGTTCTTGTTCGTGGGTTAGAAAAAGGCGATTTACAATGGCGAAGTATTATTAGAGGTGAAACAAGGCATGAATAAGAAAATAGATATATTAGCATTTGGGGCACACGCAGATGATGTAGAGATTGGAATGGCCGCGTCGATTGCAAAATGGACGAGTGAAGGAAAAAAAGTCGTCATCTGTGATTTAACAGAAGCAGAATTGTCTTCAAATGGAACGGTTGAAAATCGAAAGATTGAGGCGGCAAAGGCTGCCTCAATTTTAGGTGTTGAGGAACGGATTTCATTAAAAATTCCTGATCGTGGAATTTATCTTACCATTGAACATATACGCATGGTTGTAGAAGTCATCCGTACATATAAACCTACAGTGGTTTTTGCGCCATTTTTAGAGGACAGACATCCAGACCATGGTAATTGTGCAAAATTAGTAGAAGAGGCCATATTTTCTGCGGGGATTAAAAAATTTGAAACGAGTTTAAATTTGCCTCCACATAAACCAAAAAGTTTATATCATTATATGATAAATGGTTTTCATCATCCTGATTTTGTCATTGATGTAACCAACTATATGGTTAAAAAAGTAGAAAGTTTAGAAGCATACCAGAGCCAGTTTGTGATGAATAGTACAGGTGTAAGGACACCGCTAACAGATGGTTATATTGAAACTGTACAAGCGAGAGAGAGAATGTTCGGAAAAGAAGTTGGAGTAAAATTTGCCGAGGGCTTTAAAACGAAAAAGCCGCTTATATTAAATATGGATGTGATTGGAGAATGAGAAAAAAGCTTAAAATTGGTATTACCTGTTACCCGACTGTTGGAGGTTCAGGTGTCATAGCCACAGAATTAGGAAAATTTCTTGCAGAGCGAGGCCATGAAATCCATTTTATTACTTCAAGCATCCCATTCCGTTTAAATAAGATGTATCATAATATCTATTTTCATCAGGTCGAAGTAAATCAATACTCTGTGTTTCAATATCCACCTTATGATATAGCGTTAGCTAGTAAGATGTCAGAAGTGATAAAGAGAGAAAAATTAGATATTCTCCATGTTCACTATGCAATGCCTCATGCTGTTTGTGCAATATTAGGAAAACAGATGGCCGGGACTAATGTAAAGATTGTAACGACCTTACATGGAACAGATATTACTGTTTTAGGTTATGATCCATCATTAACTGAAGCAATTCGCTTCGGTATAGAGCAATCTGATTATGTGACAGCTGTTTCAAAAGCTTTAGTTCAACAAACTTATGATCTAATTCAACCAAAGAAAGAAATTGATACAGTCTATAATTTTATTGATGAACGGGTGTACAGAAATGTTAATTCAAGTGATTTAAAAACGGAATATGGAATTTCACCAGATGAGAAAATCATCATTCATGTATCTAATTTTCGAAATGTGAAAAGAGTACCAGATGTAGTTAAGGTTTTTGCTCAAATAAAAAAGAAAATACCGGCTAAACTCCTTTTAGTTGGTGATGGTCCCGAGATGACAATCGTATGCAAATTAGTGAATGAATTACAACTAAATGAAGACGTGCTCATGTTGGGAAAGCAAGATAATCTTGAAGAATTATACTCCATAAGTGATTTAATGCTTTTGCTATCAGAAAAGGAAAGTTTTGGATTAGTAGCTCTTGAGGCTATGGCCTGTGGTGTTCCATGTATTGGAACCGATATTGGTGGAATTCCAGAAGTAATTACAGATCATATGAATGGGTATGTTTGTGAATTGGGAAATATTGAAATGATTTCAACCTATGCTTTAAAGCTTCTTGAAGATGAAAAAATACACAATGAGTTTTCTGAAAATGCGATTCAAACCGTTCACAATCAGTTTATGTCAGAGAAAATAATTGAACAATATGAAGACATTTATTACCATCTAATACCAGACAAAGAAAAGGTGGGGATGGAATGAATGAACCATTTCTAAGTGCCATCCCAATTATAGAGGCATTAGAAAGTAATGGATTTGAGGCATATTTTGTCGGGGGTTCCGTCCGAGATTATTTACTAGATCGAAAAATTGATGATGTTGATATTGCAACATCTGCTACTCCTCAGGAAGTAAAAAAAATTTTTAGTCAAACCATAGATATTGGTATTGAACATGGAACGATACTTGTTCTCTTCGACGGGATTGGCTATGAAGTTACTACTTTTCGTGCAGAATCTGATTATCGGGATTATCGCAGACCAGAAACGGTTCATTTTATCCGTTCATTGACAAAGGATTTAGAACGAAGAGATTTTACTATGAATGCATTAGCCATGGATAAAAAAGGAAGAATCATTGATTTGTTTAATGGTATACAAGCGATTAATGATCAATTAATTGAAACAGTTGGGGATGCAAAAGAACGATTTCATGAAGATGCACTAAGAATGATGAGAGCGGTTCGATTTGTTAGTCAACTTGAATTTTCATTGCATATGAGTACAAAGCTTGCAATTAGTGAAAATGCCTATTTATTAAAGCATATTGCGATAGAGCGTATCTTAGCAGAGTTTACAAAGTTAATTAGAGGCAGCAATAAAAAACAAGCTTTAACTCTATTGTTTGATTGTCAAATTATTGATTACTTGCCCGGTTTTAAAGACCATACAGATAAATTGAAACAATGCTTAGAATTAGATGTGAATGAACTTTCTGAAAATCAAACATGGCTTTTAATATTAGCCTTAATCGATGTAAACGAACCGATGAATTTCTTAAGAGAATGGCGAATGCCATCTAAACAAATGAAATACATTGTGAAAGCTCTTTCGGTCTTGAAGGAAAGATATCAAAGTTCTTGGACAGTTGCTTCACTTTTTTATGCAACAAAGGAAATTGCGATTGATGCTGAAGTAGTATATAAAACAATGAATAAACAGTCGATATACATGATCAAGGAAACAATCGAGAATGAATTTTCAATCATGCCGATTAAGACACGTGAAGAAATAGTCATTTCAGGGGAAGACTTAATAAATTGGTTTAATCGACCCGGTGGACCTTGGATTAAGGATTTGTTGCAACAGATTGAATTGGCCATTTTAAATAAAGAAATTGCCAATGATCGAGATGAGATAAAGGGGTGGAGTCGAACATGCAATCTCCCATTCGCAAACGATTGCTAGAGGCATTTACCAATGCAAATGGAGAATTTTTATCAGGACAAGCACTCGCTGATATTTTAGGTTGTTCAAGAACGGCAGTATGGAAGCATATAGAGGAGCTGCGAAAAGAAGGATTTGAACTGGAGGCTGTTCGTAAAAAAGGGTATCGAATTATATCGACAATGGACAGAGTGACAGAAAATGAAATTCGTTTAGGCCTGAAAACTTCTAAACTAGGTAGTATGATTCAATATTTAGATACAATTGATTCGACACAAAAAGTGGCCCATCAACTAGCACAAGAAGGTTGTCCAGAAGGAACAATAGTGGTAGCTGAAGAACAAACGAATGGAAGAGGAAGATTAACTAGACATTGGCATTCTCCAAAGTTTACTGGAATATGGATGAGCATTGTGTTACGACCAAAACTTCCACCTTTTAAGGCACCACAATTTACTTTGATTACTGCAGTTGCAGTTGTACAGGCAATCGAACAACTATTCGACCTACAGCCAGAAATTAAATGGCCAAATGATATCTTAATAAAAGGAAAAAAAGTAACCGGCATATTGACGGAATTACAAGCAGATTCGGATAAAATTCACTCTATTATTATTGGAATCGGAATTAATGTTAACCAAACGAGAGAAGACTTTCCCGAAGAATTGCATTCAGTTGCAACATCAATAGCGATTGAAAATGGTGGAAAGCTGTCCCGCTCTATACTTATTCAACAAATCCTAGCTAATTTGGAAAAGTATTATCAGATTTACTTAGATAAAGGCTTTGCTCCATTAAAGTTATTATGGGAAAGCTATGCCATCAGTATTGGGAAGGACATTATTGCTCGTACCGTTAATGAAGTGATAGCTGGTAAAGCAATAGGTATCTCTGATGAAGGCGTATTAAAAATCCAGGATAAAAATGGTGTCATTCATGATATTTATTCTGCGGATATTGAGGTAGGAAAATAAAAAATGGATAGTAAGTAATGAAAACTTTTGATATAATTTACTCGGGTAGTATCCAAAAGGAACTGCACCTTGCTTACATTTATTATTAATAGAATATTGTTCTGCCTTGATCCATGAATTGGACGGGGACGGAGGATGGGTCAATCATTTACTAATAACAGGAGTCCTTCTGCCTTGCGGAAGGGCTCTTTTTGCATCAAACGTTCTAAATATGATCCAGCAAATTAGACTTTGTGTCAAGCTAACCATAAAAAGCAAGGTTGGATGCTCCCCTAGTCAAATACTAAGGGAGGAAACATGATGAAACAAACGACAGATTTTAAAATGATGAAGCAAAATAAGGAAAAGATCACCATGGTTACCGCGTATGATTTTCCAACTGCAAAATTGGCACAGCAGGCCAATTTGGATATGATCTTAGTTGGCGATTCTTTAGGGATGGTTGTTTTAGGGTATGATTCAACAGTACCTGTTACGATTGAGGATATGATACATCATACAAAAGCTGTAAAACGAGGAGCTAGTGATGTATTTGTCGTTACCGATATGCCATTTATGACATATCATCTTAGCCGGGAGGAAACGTTGAAACATGCCGCTAGTCTTATTCAAAATGGTGGTGCGAATGCTGTAAAAGTTGAAGGTGCTGGACATGTAATTTCAATGATTGAAGCGTTAACATCATCAGGTATTCCTGTTATGGCACATCTCGGTTTAACCCCTCAAACTGTAGGTGTCTTAGGGGGATATAAGGTTCAAGGCAAAACGGCAGATGCAGCTATACAGTTGATTGAAAATGCAAAAAAATGTGAAGAAGCAGGTGCTTTTGCAATTGTCTTAGAATGTGTACCAAAGCAATTAGCAAAAGAGGTGACAGCTAACATCAGTATTCCAACCATTGGTATTGGAGCAGGAGTAGATGTCGATGGTCAAGTATTAGTTTTCCATGACTTAACGATGTTTGGTGTTGAAAGAGTACCTAAATTTGTAAAAACATATGCAGATAGTAATGATTTCATCTTGAATGGACTAAAAAATTATGTGGCAGATGTGAAAACGAGTAAATTCCCAGAGGATAAGCATTCGTTCACAATGAAACAAGAGGAATTGTCTACATTTTACGGAGGAAAATAAAATGAAATTGGTGACAGATAGAACGACGATTTCGAAAATAGTTAAGCAGCATAGACAAAATCATGAAACTATCGGATTTGTTCCTACCATGGGCTATTTACATGAAGGCCATTTAGCTTTAGTGGAAAAAGCTAAGGAACAAAATGATATCGTGATTATGAGTATTTTTGTCAATCCTACTCAATTTGGACCAAATGAAGATTTTGACTCCTATCCACGAGATTTGGCACATGATCAACGTTTAGCAGAAGCAGCAGGAGTGGACTATATTTTTGCACCTTCCGTTGAGGAAATGTATCCAAATAAAATGAATAATCAAATTACTGTCGTGGAAAGAGCCGGGGTACTTTGTGGGAGAAGTAGACCTGGCCATTTTGATGGAGTAGTTACCATTTTGTTAAAGCTATTTTCACTAATTATGCCTGAGAGAGCATATTTCGGTAAGAAAGATGCACAGCAAATTGCAGTGATTGATGGACTTGTACAGGATTTCTTTCTACCTATCCAAATCATTGCTGTTGAAACAAATAGAGAGCTTGATGGTTTAGCAAAAAGCTCAAGAAATGTCTTTTTATCCGATTCAGAAAGAGTTGAGGCAAAAGAATTATATATAAGTCTTACAAAGGCAAAGACTGCAATTACGTCTGGTGAAAAATCTAAAAAACGGATTATAGAAATGGTGATTGACCATCTTCAATTAAATACAAGTGGTGAGATTGACTATGTTGAAATATATTCTTATCCATCATTAAAAGCGATAGATGTTATTGAAGGGAAGGTTATCATCGCAATAGCAGTAAAGTTTTCAAAAGCAAGATTGATTGATAATTTCATCCTTGATGTCCGGTAGACTACACAAAAGAAATAAAAGGAGAATCATTTATGTTTCGTACAATGATGAATGGGAAAATTCACCGAGCAACAGTTACAGAAGCTAATTTAAATTATGTCGGCAGTATTACAATCGATGAGGATATACTAGACGCGGTTGGAATGGTTGCTAATGAAAAAGTACAAATCGTGAATAATAACAATGGAGCACGTTTAGAAACGTATATTATCCCAGGCAAACGGGGAAGTGGTGTAATTTGTCTGAACGGTGCAGCTGCCAGACTTGTTCAAGTAGGAGATATTGTCATTATTATTTCATACGCTCTTATTCAAGAGGATAAAATAAAAAATCATCAGCCAAAAATCGCTATTCTGGATGAAAATAACCATATTTCGCAGATGATTTCCTATGAACCCGAAGCAACAATGATTTAAGATAAAAAGAAAACCGTATCTCAGTGGATACGGTTTTTTGGTATAAGGCTTTTTCTCAGTTAAAATGGAGATGAGTCTCTCTATTTTAACTGAGAAAAGAGCTGCAAGCAATATAAGAGCGCTAATTATCTAATAGGAGTAAAAGCCGGCAATAGGGCTTTTACAAAGCAACACATTAGTTGAAGTGTATATATAAGTCCCTTTTCTCAATAGTATAGAATTTAAGTTTTTACAAATAAAAATAAGTTTAGGATAAGTTTCCTTAGTTCACCGAGAAAAGAGCTTCAAGCAATATAAGAACGCTCTCCTTTTACACAGCAATACATTAGTTGAAGTGTATAGTATAAGGCTCTCTTCTCAAAATTTATGCTAAATAGTTTAATGAACCAAAATAGGTTGCAACAAACGATACGAAAATCTCCTTATGTAGAGAATGTTTGTTTATACCTCGATACAATTTTTAAGATTGGAATTGTCATTGCAAAGCTCTCGCATTCGACGCTGTTGAACAAGGAGCATACGTTTTTGGATATAATAGTTATGGATTATTCGCTTTAATATGATAAACTAAGTAGAAACAAAAATAGCCTTTTGAAATATGAAATAGGTGATTGAATGAAACAGCGTTTTGTAGTAGTAGACTTAGAGACAACAGGAAATTCACCCAAAAAAGGTGATCGAATCATCCAAATAGCTGCTGTTGTCATTGAAAATGAAGAAATAATTGATCAATATACAACATTTGTTAATCCTTGTGTACCAATTCCATCATTTATTGAGGAACTAACTGGGATTAATGATGAAATGGTCAAACAGGCACCATTATTTGAAGAAGTTGCCCCTGAGTTAACAAGGATTTTAAAAGACAGTATCTTTGTGGCGCATAATGTCTTGTTTGATTTGAATTTTCTCCAATCAGAATTTACTCGAGTAGGTTGCCCGGAATTTGTCGGCTTAAATGTCGATACGGTCGAATTAGCAAAAGTATTATTGCCAACATCTGATAGCTATAAGCTGTTTGAGTTGACTGAATGTCTCGCAATCAAGCATGATCGGCCACATCAAGCGGATAGTGATGCGTTAGTAACCGCTGAATTGCTTTTGCAATTTATTAACCAAACAAGAGAGCTACCGCTTGTAACACTCGAAAAGCTTGCAAAACTTTCAATAGGATTAAAGAGTAATTTAAACGAAATTTTTGAAGACATTCTGACAGAGAAACGAAATCATTTAGAAAACCTCTCTGAGCATTTAGAGGTATTTAAAGGAATTGCACTCCGTAAAAAAAATAAGAAATACTCCGATCATAACTATCGCGAAAAAAAGGAGTATCCTTTACATCATCATGATAAGCAAAAATTACTATCAAATGGAATAAAGCATTATGAAGTAAGAGATGATCAACATGAAATGATGGATACCGTGTATGAAGCATTTCGATTAAATAAGCATGCAATGATTGAGGCTGGAACGGGAATTGGTAAATCAATTGCGTATTTATTACCGAGTATTTATTTTAGTAAAACTGAAAATCAACCCATTTTAATTAGTACTCATACGATACAATTGCAGGATCAATTATTAAATACGGAATTGAAAAAACTTGAAAAAGTACTCTCTTTTCCATTTAAAGCAGTTGTGCTTAAGGGGAAACAACATTACATAAATTTATTTAAATTTGAACAAACACTTTATGAAGCTGATCAGCAATATGACACAATCCTAACGAAAATGCAGTTATTAGTTTGGCTTATTCATACTGAAACAGGTGATATTGATGAGGTGAATTTATCAAGTGGCGGAAAAATCTTTTGGAATCGGATAAGGCATGATGGTTGGCATTTATCGAAAGAACGGGATCCATGGATAGCAAAGGATTTTTATTTATACGCGAGAAGAGAAGCCGAGAATGCAGATATTGTTATTACAAACCATTCTATGCTACTACTTGATTTAATTCAGAAACAACAACTATTTAAAGAATTTAATTATGTGGTTATAGATGAAGCCCATCATTTTGAAAAAACTTCTAGAGGTTTTCTAGGAGAAAAATTGGAGTATATTCCTAGCAAATTTTTTTGCAGCCAACTAGGTTCATATGAAAAAAAGCAACTATTTTATCAACTCGAAGTAATGGTACAAAAGCAGAAAATTTCACTAAAAATGCCTACCTTTGAGTTAGATTTTATTATCGCTGAGCTTGAAACGGAAATCGATGAATTATTCACCATTATTGCAGAGAAATTGTTGAAAAATGAGAAGAAAAATAAAGGACATCATAAACTGCAGATTCGTCTTTCAAACAAGTTATTGAAAGAAAAATCTTTACAACCAATTTTATTTGCAGCTGAAAGAGTAATATCATCCGTTAATCAAATAAGAAGTGGATTAGAAGAGCGGTTAAGTCAATTGAAAAATATTAGTGAAAAATTATCTGAAAAAGATAAGGCTCTTCTTGAGGAAGTCTTTAGCTATGATCATGAATTAGTATCATTTAAGCATTCGATCCAACATCTTTTGTTAGAGCAAACAAATGAATTTGTTTATTGGCTAGAAGGTGATATGCGGGCCATACCTAATAGTATTTCGATACAGGCACAACCGATTTCTGTAAGTGAGAAATTGAGCAAAGAGTTTTTTGCTAAAAGAAAGAGTGTGATTTTAACTTCTGCTACTTTAACTGTAAAAGATTCTTTCCGTTTTTTTGAAAATGAATTAGGACTTCATCAATTTGCGGATTTAATAAAGAAGCAAATACCTTCTCCTTTTCCATATTCAGAAATGACCAAGTTGTTAATTCCAAATGATATTCCTGAAATTCGTGAGGTGGCAGTATCTGAATATGTAGAAGCCATCGCTAATCATTTAATTGCCATTGCACAGGCAACAAAAGGTAGAATGCTCGTCTTATTTACCTCATATGACATGTTAAAGAAAACGTATGAGTTAATGAAGGAAAGTGGCTTATTGGATGATTTTATACTTATTGCTCAAGGAATTACGACAGGAAGCAGGATGAGATTAACAAAAAACTTTCAACGGTTTGATAAAGCTGTCCTTTTTGGTACAAATAGTTTTTGGGAGGGCGTAGACATTCCTGGTGAAGATCTGTCGTGTTTATCAATTGTGAGATTACCGTTTAGTCCTCCTGATGAGCCATATACATGGGCAAAGAATGAAGCTATACAGGCCGAAGGGAAAAATCCATTTTCTACTTATTCATTACCTGAAGCGGTTATTCGATTTAAGCAAGGGTTTGGACGACTTATTCGTAGCGGTACTGACAAAGGAATTGTCATTGTATTTGATAGAAGAATTGAAACAACATCATATGGAAATGCTTTTATTCGCTCAATACCATCCGTTCCAATTGAACATGTATCACTAAAGGAAATGATTGAAACGGTTGAAAATTGGTTATAAACATGTGGAGTTGATTGGCTTTTGATTTTCTATAACAAAATTTGCATTAAACTTTTATAGAAGAAATAGCTATCTTAGCAGAGAGATATTTGGGCTAGGCGTAGTTTCGACTTGAGTAGACACGACTCAATTATATAAACTACATTGAATTTTATAATTTCTTATCGTAAAAAACACGCTGCTTTTTAGTAGCAGCGTGAAAAAATGTGTGGATTAGAAAAATTTTTTGGTATATCGTCAATAAACACGGAAATGTTGTTATAATAAATTTGTGTTTCAGTATTTATATTGTGGCTATAATCGGTTACGATATTTATAACAATATTTGTTTTTGTAGGGGGATTATGATGGACAGCAAAATAGAAGTGCTATCAACTGTAAAGATTGAATACCAAGCTGAATTATACAAAATCGTTGATGCACTCAACAGAACATTAAAAAATCAAGATTTAATGTTCGGATTAGCATTAGATACTGAGGACCAAAGTAAAGCAGTATTTACAATATATCGTACATAGAGGGTTATTATGAAAAAATGGATTATCATCGCTGGATTATGTATTTTAGTTATTGTTGGGGTCAGTGTAAATGTATACTTCCAATCAATGAAGCCTATAAGCCATGCGAAAGATTTTGCAGAAAAAAAGGCAAGAGAAAAGGCGAATCTTACGTCTATGGATCAATTTTATCTGTATAATGGGGATATTACCTATTATGTAGCAGTTGGGAAACAAAAAAATGGGAAAAAGGTTGCTGTATGGATACCTGAAAAAAACAGTGATCAAATTACCATTGAAAAATGGTCAGATGGAATTTCAAAGTCTGAGGCAATTAATACAGTAATGAAAAAGGAAAAACCGGCTAAAGTACTAGGTAGTCGCTTAGGTATGTTAGATAAGGAACCGGTTTGGGAAATTTCATATCTTGATCATTCATCACGGTTAAATTATGCCTATGTGTACTTTTTAAAGGATAATGATAAAACTCCGTATATGATTACAAATATATAGAAAAGGTGAGGAGAAATGACATTACAACTAGCAAATCGTGTAAGTGCTCTTACACCATCATCTACACTAGCCATTACTGCAAAAGCAAAAGCAATGAAAGCAGAAGGAATAGATGTCATCGGACTAGGGGCTGGAGAACCAGACTTTAATACACCACAACATATTATCGACGCTGCAATAAAGGCGATGAATGAAGGACAAACAAAATATACAGCTACAGGTGGACTTCCTGAATTAAAGAAAGCTATTATTGGAAAGTTTAAAAAGGATCAAAATATTGATTATAAGCCTTCTGAAATCATTGTAACAAATGGTGCTAAGCATGCCCTTTATACACTTTTTCAAGTGATTTTAAATGAAGGGGATGAGGTCATCATTCCAATTCCATATTGGGTCAGTTATCCAGAACAGGTTAAGCTTGCTGGAGGAGAACCCGTATATATTAATGGAGAAGAAGCAAATCAATTTAAAATTACAGCAGATCAGCTGAAATCTGCTATAACTTCTAAAACAAAAGCTATCATTATTAACTCACCAAGCAATCCAACAGGTATGCTTTATACAAAAGAAGAGTTAACTGAATTAGGTGAAATTTGTTTAGAACATAATATTTTGATTATCTCTGATGAAATTTATGAAAAGTTAATTTATGGTGAACATACACATGTTTCAATTGCAGAACTTTCAACTGAATTAAAAAATCAAACAATCATCATCAATGGAGTTTCTAAATCACATTCAATGACTGGATGGAGAATTGGATATGCAGCTGGAAATGCACTAATTATCAAAGCAATGACAGACCTTGCCAGTCATTCCACCTCAAATCCGACTACTCCATCACAATATGGAGCGATTGCGGCATATAATGGTACTCAGGAGCCAGTAGAAACAATGCGAGAAGCATTTGAAGATAGGTTAAATAAAATACATCAACAACTTATTCAAATTCCAGGAGTAAGCTGTTTGAAGCCTCAAGGTGCTTTTTATTTGTTTCCAAATGTAATCGAGGCAGCTAAGCTAACAGGTTTTGATTCAGTGGATCAATTCGCGGAAGCATTACTTGAAGAGGCAAACGTTGCAGTCATTCCGGGTTCAGGCTTTGGAGCTCAAGATTATATTCGTTTATCTTATGCGACATCATTAGAATTATTAGAAAAAGCAATTGAAAGAATTCAACAGTTTGTAAAAAGTAAAATGAAATAAATCCATTCTATAAAATAGAGTATCCCCCTAATAAATAGGGGGGATTTTTAATTAATATTTTCCTTTTATATACTTGTTTAGTATAATAAGTTTGGATATAAAATGATATGAAGTGTAGTTTTTGAAGTTTTTGGAGGGAAGTAGATTGAAAACGACAATTAATGAAGTAAATAAATTCGTTGGACAAGACGTCACGATAGGTGCCTGGGTTGCCAACAAAAGATCTAGCGGGAAAATCGCATTTTTACAACTTCGTGATGGAACAGGGTTTATCCAAGGGGTTGTAGTAAAAACAGATGTCCCTGAAGAAGTTTTTCAAAAAGCAAAATCTTTAACACAAGAAACTTCTATTTATGTGACAGGAACTGTTCAAGAAGATAGTCGCTCATCTTTCGGATACGAGCTTTTAGTAAAGGATGTAGAAGTAATTCATGAAGCACATGATTTCCCGATTACTCCGAAAGAACATGGAACAGAGTTCTTAATGGATCATCGTCATCTTTGGTTACGTTCACGTCGTCAACATGCGGTAATGAAAATCCGTAATGAAATCATTCGCGCCACGTATGAATTTTTTAATGACAATGGATTTACTAAAATCGATCCACCAATTCTTACTGGAAGTGCTCCTGAAGGAACAACAGAATTATTTCATACAAAATATTTCGATGAAGATGCATACCTTTCACAAAGTGGTCAGCTATATATGGAAGCATCCGCAATGGCTTTAGGTAAAGTATTCTCATTTGGACCAACATTCCGCGCGGAAAAATCAAAAACAAGAAGACATTTAATTGAGTTTTGGATGATTGAACCAGAAATGGCATTTTACCAACATGAAGATAGCTTAAAAGTTCAAGAAGAATACGTTGCTCATATTGTTCAATCAGTTCTAAAGAATTGCAAATTAGAATTGGAACGATTAGGTAGGGATACTTCTAAGCTTGAGCAAGTAAAGGCACCGTTCCCTCGTATTGAATACGATGATGCTCTTAAGCTTCTACATGAAAAAGGTTTTAATGATATTGAGTGGGGCGACGACTTTGGTGCACCACATGAAACAGCAATTGCAGAATCATTTGATAAACCAGTCTTTATTACGAATTATCCAACTTCATTAAAGCCATTCTATATGCAACCACATCCAGAGCGTCCTGAAGTTGTTCTATGTGCTGATTTGATTGCGCCTGAAGGCTATGGGGAGATTATTGGTGGTTCTGAACGTATTTATGATTATGAATTAATGAAGAAAAGAATCGAAGAACATGGCTTAGGAATAGATGCATACCAATGGTATCTTGAATTAAGTCAATATGGAGCGGTTCCGCATTCAGGTTTTGGATTAGGACTAGAACGTACTGTAGCTTGGATTTCTGGAGTTGAGCATGTTCGTGAAACAATTCCATTCCCACGTTTACTTAACCGACTTTACCCATAATTAACGAATTAAAAGGTTGTGTCTAATAAACACAGCCTTTTTTCTTTATTTCGATAGACATTACATTGTGGATATACAGGAAAATCAAGGGACAGATTTTCTTGGAAAGTCTAGGAACATGACTTTCCTTTTTAGGGAAAATCAAAGGGCAGATTTTCTTGGAAAGTCTAGGAACATGACTTTCCTTTTTAGGGAAAATCAAAGGGCAGATTTTCTTGGAAAGTCTAGGAACGTGACTTTCCTATTTAGGGAAAATCAAAGGGCAGATTTTCTTGGAAAGTCTAGGAACGTGACTTTCCTTTTTAGGGAAAATCAAAAGGGCAGATTTTCTTGGAAAGTCTAGGAACGTGACTTTCCTATTTAGGGAAAATCAAAGGGCAGATTTTCCTTGTTCCATATTTGTAATACTTCCTTTATACTTACTTATGAGGTGTACAAAATGGATAAGGATTTAATTTTATCATGGATAGAGGATGGGATGATTCAGATTCCTCGACTTTTAATGGTTAAATATAAACATATTGGTTTAAACGAAACTGAATTAGTTTTGTTATTGCAGGTTTTTTCCTTTTTAGAAAAAGGAAATGATTTTCCTACCCCGGCACAACTTTCAGAAAGAATGACGATTCCTGATGGCATGTGTGCTTCATTGTTAAGAAGATTAGTTCAGAATCAATATATTAGTATTGAAGAAGGGTATTCCGAAGAGAATATACGTTATGAAAAGTACTCATTAAAACCTCTATGGAGTAAATTAATCGATGAGTTTACATTTGAAAAGAAACAAGCTGAACTAGAACATAATTTACATGAAGAAACGAATCTATATACAATTTTTGAACAGGAATTTGGAAGACCATTATCTCCTCTTGAATGCGAAACTTTGGCGATGTGGCTTGACCAAGATCATCAAGATCCATCTGTAATAAAGGCAGCTCTAAGGGAAGCTGTTATTTCTGGAAAATTAAATTTTCGATATATTGATCGAATATTATTTGAATGGAAGAAAAACGGAATTAAAACAATTGAACAAGCAAAGGATTATGGTAATAAATTTCGTCAGCAACGTAAAAAAACTACGCTCGTTCAAAAAAGTGATTCGAAAACCATCCCTTTTTATAATTGGTTAGAACAATAATAAATTACTTAAGAAATAGTCAAGGTGGAACGAAAAATGTTAAATATGCAGCAAATTCGATTTTGCTTAGATGAAATAGGAAAAATGTTTCCCGATGCACATTGTGAATTAAATCATTCTAATCCTTTTGAACTTGTCATTGCTGTTTCACTTTCAGCACAATGCACGGATGTTCTTGTTAATAAAGTAACTAAATCTTTATTTGAAAAATATAAGACCCCCGAAGATTATTTAGCTGTTTCTTTAGAAGAGTTACAAAATGATATAAGATCTATTGGTCTATATAGAAACAAAGCGAAAAACATTCAAAAATTATGTAGCATGCTTATTAATGAATATCAAGGGAAGCTTCCGGAGGATAGAGATGAATTAACAAAACTTCCTGGTGTCGGACGAAAGACAGCTAATGTCGTCGTTTCAGTAGCATTTGGTATTCCTGCTATCGCCGTAGATACACATGTTGAAAGGGTGAGTAAAAGACTAGGAATTTGCAGATGGAAAGATAGTGTGTTAGAAGTAGAAAATACATTAATGAGAAAAGTTCCAAAAGAAGAATGGTCTCAGACTCATCATCGCTTAATTTTTTTTGGTAGATATCATTGTAAGGCACAAAATCCGCAATGTGACATTTGCCCTTTATTAAGTGTTTGTCGGGAAGGACAAAAACGAATGAAGAAGAGGGAGTAACCATATAATGAAAAAAGTCATCTAATCAGATTTGATTAGATGACTTTTTTGTATTAATTATGGTGTTTCGGTTCCGCTACCTGGATCTGGATTTTCTTGATTACCTCCTCCATTGTCATTGCCGCTGCCATTTCCATTACCAGGACCATTACCATCGCCAGGACCATTACCATTCCCATTACCAGGTCCGTTTTCGTTACCAGAACCATTATCATTCCCATTACCAGGACCATTTCCATTATCAGAACCGTTATGTTCCCCATTGTCTTGATCTTGGTCACCATTATCACCATTATCATCGCCATTTCCTAATTCATCAGGATCTGGGACTTTTATAGTGATAGTAGCTGATTTACTTGTTTGATCACCTAATATAGCTTTCACTTCAATTTGGTAGGTTCCACCAGGCTGTGGATTGGCTATTGATAATGTTGTATCCTTCGTATTTCCATAGGATTGTTTACCTTCATTATTAAGTGAACCAGATATTTCAAAAGAAACCCCTTCAGATATTTTTGGATGATTCCAATTGACAATTATTTGATTGGTTGCTTGATCATAGGTTCCGTTTAAATTTGTAGGAGCTTCTAATTGCTCATATCTATGTGAAACTTGACTTGGTTCATTATGACCTCGAACAAATAATTCATATGAAATACTTCCAGAAGGAGTATATTCACTTGCTTTTTGTGGTGGATTTGTTCCTTTTTCAATCGGAATCTTCACAACACTTTTTGGCATTTTGAAATCAGGTGTGTTTTTCCCTTCAGATACATGTTCTATTAGGTTTTTAAAGATGAGCTGTGAGATTTTTTGTTCATTTGGTGTTAAATAATATTTAAAGTTCCCATTCTCATCTTTGGAACTATCATATCCTGTCCAGATAGCTGCAGTGTAATTAGTTGTGTAACCTGCAAACCATGAGTCAGGGCTGGCACCAGCAGGTATATTATATTTTGCAACATCATCGTCACTAAAATTAGTGGTACCTGTCTTTCCTGCAACTTCTAGCCCAGGGATGATTGCTGAGCGACCAGTTGCACCTGGTTTTGAAGATAAAACATCTTTAAGCATATCTGTAATCATATACGCAGTATAATCCTTCATTGCAACTTTTGGTTCAGGATTTGTTTTAACAATGGTTTCCCCATCTTGTAAGACAATTTTTCTTACGGTATGTGGTTTATTATAAATACCATTATTACCGAATGCTGCATAGGCTCCTGCCATTTTTAGTGGGGATAATTCAAGTCCACCACCAATTGCGGATGAGGGTACTAGTTCTGAATCTTTTAATCCTAAACCTAAGTTATTGGCAAATTCTTTTGCTTTGTTTGGACCTACTTCTGCCCAAGCTTTAGCTGCTGGAACATTTCGGGAACGGTATAAAGCTTCCCTCATTGACATTGGTCCTAAGAAACGGTTGTCAAAGTTGTTTAATTTAACTGATGTTCCTTCATAATTATATGGTTCATCTACGATTTGATGATAGGTGGACCATTGTTTTTCCTCGATTACTGGGCCGTAATCTAATATCGGTTTGATTGTAGAACCCGGTGAACGCTTGATATCCACTGCTCGATTTAATCCACGTTGAACTTTTGGATTTCTTGCTCCACCTACAGCACGAATTTCTCCAGTTTTCGTATCCAATAATGTTATACCCGCTTGGAACATATCATCCGGATATTGCACAATATCATTTGAATTTAAAATTTGCTCTGTATATTCTTGGGCATCTGTATCTAATGTAGTATAGATTTTTAAGCCATCAGAAAATGGATTATAACCCATCGCTTCAACTTCATCAATGACCATGTCCATGAACGCATCATATTTATTTTGAGCAACATTGTTGACATTGGTCTGTTTTTTAAGTCCTTTTGTAACAGGCACCTTTTTCGCTGCTTCCATTTCCTCTTTAGAAATTTTCTTATGTTGGTACATTAACCCTAAAACAACATTTTTTCGTTTTTCAGCCAAATCTGGATGTTCAAATGGATTATAGTTATTTGGACTCTGCTGTAGTCCCGCAATTAGTGCAATCTGCGGTAGGGTTAATTTATCTAATGTCTTTCCATAATAATATTTAGAAGCAGTTTGGATTCCATGAATTCCAGCTGACATATAAATTTTGTTCACATACATCTCGAAGATTTCTTCTTTTGTGTATTGGCGTTCAAGCTGTAATGAAAGCCATGCTTCTTGTGCTTTACGTTCTAGTGTCTTTTTATTAGTCAAAAAGGACATTTTCACTACTTGCTGGGTGATCGTGCTCGCTCCTTCAGAACCGAATCCACGTGTAACATTGGCAATAACAGCACCACCAAGTCGAATTGGATCAATCCCATGATGCTTAAAGAAACGAGAATCCTCAGTAGCGATGATTGCATCCTTTACTTTATCAGGAATTTTATCATAGGCAATATAGTCTCGTTTTTTTGCGCCGATCGTTCCAGCTGATTTACCGTCCATCGCTAACACCTCAGAAGCGATAGGATCTTTTAATTGGGTTTTATTTAAATGTGGTGCTTTACTTGCATAATAAGCGAATGTTCCAACACCTGCCAAGAAAACAACAACACAAATTAGAAATAAACTTAATATGAATTTCTTAAATATAGAACGTTTTTTCTTCTTACCTTTTCCTTTTTTATTTTTAACAGCTTCCTGCTGTTTTCTTCGTTCCTCACGTGTTTGGTATTTTTCAGCCATAAACAAATTTTCCTCTCTTTCCTTTAGGCTGTTTTTAAACATTGATTATTGCTTAAATGATAGTTTTTACTATTATGTTTAAATAAGCAACAAAAATTTTAAAAAAAGCCGATCTAAACCAAATATTGATTTAGAAGTGTAAAACTTAGATTATAAAAATCTTTTTTACCGTTTGAATATAATCAATTCGAGGGTGAAGGCCTAATGAGATAGGATGTCCAACTTCTTCAATTTCCTCTTTTTTTATAGATTTTCGCCCACCATTTAGCATTCGATCCCAAAAGATGAATAAATCTGAACTCGGTAATAAAAAGACTTCTTCAGTTTTTGCAAAACGAAGTATAACAAAGGATATTCCATTATGTGCAACTACTTTTTTCATGTGTTCGATTTGATGTTCATGAAAGTTCTGTAATGGAAAAGATGTTGTATTATTCGTTTCCTTTGCTTCAAAATCAATATATCTACCTTGATAGACTCCATTATAATCGGTTGTTGATGGTTGTTTAAAATACGCCTCTTTAATAACTGCAGTACTTCTTGACTTATAATCAACATGGACGATCTGTACCGGAGTAGGTTTTTTATGAATAACAGCAATCTCATTTAGTAAATAATATTGATTCGTTACATTTAAATCGTCTTCCAACGTCATCCCTCTATTACTGTATGAAATACTCTTCGAAGCGATAGATTTATTTATGCCCGTTTTGTTCATCGTATATTGTTTTCCATTAGGGTATCGAAGATCCATTCATCCTCACCTCACAAACTAAATTATATCATAGCAGAAAACTAGACAGATTGGGTGAATAAAAAGTTTGATTTCTTGCCAATATAACGTTAGATTGCGTAAAATGGTTGTTTTTCAAGGGAAAATAGTGATTTTTTGCTGCTTCTTATTAGTATTCGACGAATAGCAATCACCATTTGTTTCATTTATTTAAAATTTAGATGTAATTTTATTACAAAATAATAAAAAGGTTGATCCAATTTCGTCATTTGGATCAACCTTTTCCTATTTCGTAATAGCTACATAAATGTATGAATCACTAGAATTTCTATAATTAAGTTGAGGGACGATTTGGCCCAGATAATTTAGGATTTCCGTTACCAGCTTTCGTTTTAGAACGTTCTTCTTTTTTACGTTGATTTTTAAGTTCTTTATTCATTATTTTCCACCTCCTAGAACCTATTTTGCACCAAAGACTGTTCTCCATTCATTGATAAAGAAGTTTATTCTTTTGTCGAATAGATTAAAATGCATTGTTCGTTTAACACTTTCTTTGACGAATCAGTTCTAGTTTTGTCATGCATGGAGGTGATTAGAAGATTAGGAAGAATATATAGCGTTAAAAGAATCTTAGGAGGCGTTGATATGTTATTAAAGGAAGAGATTTTAGCAAAGCTTGAGGAATGTGAACAGTTATTAGAGAAGCTAGAAAAATGTTTTGACGCAGAAATCAAAAAAGTAAGAAAAGAAATCATATTGAGGGCTTCTGAAGATCACTCCATTTTAGAAGCTAAACTGAAACGTCTTGAAAAGAAATTCAAAATTAAAAAACTGTCAACTTCGATAAACATTAAAAATGAACAACCAAAGTTGCAGCAGCTTGGTTGAGTTAGTCTTTTTGACCTTAGTGGTGACTCCAGCGTATAATTGCATTAGTTAGTTTCTCAGGAGGAATAATGCGAATGTACGAAAATGACTTGATACATTTAACAAATAAATTAATAGAATTAAATGATTATGCCTATCATTCATATAATCAAGTTAGAGAAAAAGGGGAACAAGGGGATTTCTATCAAGATGTTAAACCGTTTGCAGATCAAGTAAGAGATGCTTGTGAACAATGGTTGCCCTTGGCAATTGCTTGGCTAAATGAGGTTCAGCCAAAACACTTACATCCAATACAGTTAAAAAATACAAGTGAAAATCTTCAAATGGTTTCAGTTAAAGCCTTTTATCCAGACTCTAGTTTAAAAAAATTTAAAAGTCATATTCAATCTGTAGACTATGTGTTGAAAAGACTGTTGGAGGAAACCAAAAAAAATAACTGATGAGTCAAACCCTGCCTTTTTATTTTTTTCTTAGACATATCACCATTTTTTTTACCATTCATATTGTGGTAGTAAAGATTGTCATCTGGAGGAAAAAGTGATGAAAGGTTATAATCCATATATGAACTATTTACCATTACGTAATTATCAACCGCAAAATCATTCATATCATGCACAGGGTATTCCTCATATGCAAGCATATAATCAGCCGAATATACCATATCAACATCCATACGGACCTTACCATTACAATGGGATACCACCATTTATGCAAAATGAAAACAGTCCATATTATCAACAACCGGGTTATGAACAGAATCATAGTCCGCAGCCGAACATTTTTGATAACCCGCTTCAAACAAAAGCAACGTATCAAAGCAATAAACAAAATCAAATGTTAAATCAATACGTTCATCCATATCCTCAAGGGAATCATTTTAAACAACCACAAACAGGTGGGATTAATTCACTGATGAACTCTTTTAAATCACAGGATGGTTCGATTGACTTTAATAAAATGGTCAACACAGCTGGGCAAATGATGAATGCAGTTAACCAGGTGTCAACGATGGTGAAAGGGCTAGGGGGACTCTTTAAGCCTTAGAGTTCCTGGCCTTTTTGCTTTTTTATTTATTCATCTAGTAAAAACTAGATTTGATTTTTGTGTTTTTCGACGATTGAAAAATATTGTTTTACAAATATCATATAACAGCTAAATAGTTAATAACGGAATCAGCTTATTTTCTGATTCCGTTTTAATATGTTTATTCTATTCTTAATCGTTTCCCTTTTTCCTTTGGTACTTTAATCGTTAGTAAGCCATCTTCATAGGTTGCCTTGACTTTATCTTCAATAATCGGTTGCGGAAATGGAATGGTTTTAGAGGATCGTTGGATTGAGCTTTTATTAAAAAACACATTTTGGGACTGATCTTCTTTTGTAACTTTTTCATTATTTTCGACTGTAATCGTAATATACTTAGGAAATATACCAATATCTATCTGATCCTTTTTTATGCCAGATAATTTTGCGGTGATAATATATTTATCATCTAATTCAGTTAAGTCAATAGGGAAACCACTGATTGGAAATGGCGAGGAAAAAAAATCATCAATGCTTTGAAGAAAGCCTTTCACTGGCCTTTCCTGGAAAAGTTCATTCATAGATCGAAAAAAGTCTTGAAAAGGTTCGTGGAACAATCCCTTTTTAGGTTCTTCAGGTAATTTCTCTGTCATCTTAATAAAAACTCCTCTCTGTAAGATTTAAATACCAACTTTATCTATTGTATAATATGATGTTTTTGACAATGAGTACCAATAAAAAACACTAGGAAAACGAACATTTATTCGCTAAAATATAGAAAGAGGTGTGTAGAAAATGAAACGTCGAAAAAATTTACAAGAGGTCATCCAAGGTTTAAAAGAGGATGTTCATATAAATAAGCAAATTATTCATTGGCATACATTAAATTCAAAAGAGGCACAAACTACTCCGTTTCCAAATAGAATTCATCCATTATTAAAAGAATCATTAAATCGCAAAGGAATTTCTGAACTATATACGCATCAGAAATCGTCGTTTGAACTGGCAATGCAAGGGAAGAGCTTTGTTGCTGTTACACCAACAGCGTCCGGAAAGACTCTCTGTTATAATTTACCAGTTATCCAAACGATTCTCGAAGAACCAACGTCTCGAGCATTGTATATGTTTCCAACTAAGGCACTTGCTCAAGATCAAAAAAGTGAGATAAATGAGATTATTGATGAAACAGGACTAGACATTAACAGTTATACATATGACGGAGATACACCGTCAAGTATCAGGCAGAAGGTAAGAAAAGCTGGACATATTGTGATTACTAATCCTGATATGCTCCATTCCGCTATTCTCCCGCATCATACAAAATGGGTCGCTTTTTTTGAAAATCTTAAATATATAATTATTGATGAATTACATACATATCGAGGTGTATTTGGGAGTCATGTGGCAAATGTCCTGCGAAGACTAAAGCGAATTTGCACGTATTACGGTAGTAACCCTGTATTTATTTGTACTTCTGCAACTATTGCAAATCCAAAAGAATTAGCAGAAGGATTGACAGGAATGCATATGGAGCTAATCGATAATAATGGTGCACCTAGTGGGAAGAAGCATTTTATTTTTTACAATCCTCCAATCGTAAATAAGCCTTTAAATATCAGAAGAAGTGCTACATTAGAAGTGAGTCATCTTGCTAAGCAATTATTACAGCAAAAAATTCAAACAATTGTTTTTGCGCGTAGTCGAGTTAGAGTTGAAATTATATTGACCTATTTGCAAGAGGTTGTAAAACATGAATTGGGTTCTAAATCCATACAAGGATATCGGGGAGGATATTTACCTTCACAAAGGAGAGAAATCGAAAAAGGACTAAGGAATGGAGAGATTATTGGTGTAGTAAGTACAAATGCATTAGAACTTGGAGTAGATATTGGTCAACTCCAAGTATGTATTATGACAGGGTACCCTGGAACAATTGCCAGTGCATGGCAACAAGCTGGGAGAGCAGGAAGAAGACATGGAGAATCATTAGTAATAATGGTCGCAAGTTCTTCACCACTCGATCAATATATTATTGAACATCCTGAGTATTTTCTACATCAATCACCCGAAACCGCTAGAATTAACCCAGATAATCTGATTATCCTTGTTGATCACATTAAATGCGCTGCATATGAATTACCTTTTAAAAAGGGAGAAACATTTGGTGATGTTGAAATTGAAGATATTCTTGAATATTTGGTAGAAGAAAGAGTCCTTCATTATCGAAGTGAAAAATGGAATTGGATGAATGATTCCTTTCCAGCACATAATATTAGTTTACGTTCTGCTTCACAGGAAAATGTTGTAGTGATTGATTATACTGAAACAGCAAATGTGAAAGTAATTGGTGAAATGGATCAATTTAGTGCAATGACCCTTTTACATGAGGAAGCAATTTACCTTCATCAAGGAATTCAATACCAAGTGGAGAAACTAGATTGGGAAGAGAAAAAAGCGTATGTAAAGGAAGTTGAAGTAGATTATTATACCGATGCTAATTTAGCCGTACAATTACATGTGCTAGAAGAGGATAAACATAAATATATTCATAATGGTGAAGTGAGCTATGGAGATGTCACAGTCCAAGCCATGGCAACTATTTTTAAAAAAATTAAGTTTAATACACATGAAAATATTGGCTCTGGTCCTATCAATCTTCCTGAGCAAGAATTGCATACAAGTGCTACTTGGTTTACGTTTGAAAGTGAGTTATCAGAAAGTAAATTAGAAGAAGGTTTAATTGGAATTTCACATGCATTGAATTCAATTGTTTCTTTATTTGTTATGTGTGATCCTCAGGATATTCACGTGGTACCACAAATCAAAGCTATTCACAATGAAAAGCCAACCATCTTTTTGTACGACCGTTATCCGGGGGGTGTGGGCTTAAGTGAAAAGGTATTTGAAAATATAAAAGAAATCATAAGCAAGACGACTGACATGATATCTCAATGTCCATGTGAAAATGGTTGCCCATCATGTATTGGGTTAGATGGAACTACTTCACGTTCTAAAAATATCGCATTACATCTATTATCACATTTTAAGGAATAGATCCCTATCGAGGTGAAATGACATGTCCTTGAAAAATAAGCTGCAACGCTTTAAAAATCACTTAGTTCCAGAACAGGTACAACAGCCTAAAAACATGAATGAAAATCCAAAAAATATAGATACAAAAGGTGAAATCCCCTTTATAGAAATGTGGGAACAAGCAAATACAAAGGTTTATTATTTAGAAGATGAATACTGCTTTATTCGTGAGGTTCATTATCCATTAAGTCATCAACATGGCAAATATCGGTTTCAAGATTATATTAAGGCTGTTGATATGTGGAATCATAATGGTATGAAACATCCATTATCTGCATATGGATATCAACCGAATGATTTGTTCTTTTTCGATACAGAAACTACTGGATTAGGTGGCGGTGTTGGAAATACAATCTTTCTACTTGGATACGCATATCTTGAAAAGGATGAAATCATTTTAAGACAGCATTTTTTACCTGAACCTGGTTTAGAAATCCCTTTATATTATAGTTTTCTTGAGAATATTGATTACACAACCCTTGTTACATACAATGGAAAAGCTTTTGATTGGCCACAGGTTAAAACGAGGCATACACTTATTCGCGAACATGTCCCAAAACTACCATCATTTGGCCATTTTGATTTATACCATGCATCAAGAAGATTTTGGAAGGATCAATTAGAGTCTGTAAAACTAGTAAATGTAGAGAAGGATATTCTTGAATTTGAGAGAAAAGATGATGTACCAGGTTTTTTAGCGCCGATGATTTACTTTGATTTTGTAGAAAGAAAAAACCCTGAAGGGATCATTACAGTTTTACAACATAATGAAAACGATATTCTTTCATTAATTACTTTATATACTCATTTAACCTTTCAAATTTTGCAGCTAGATCCCTCTCAGACCTCACAAGAAAAACTTATGCTTGGGAAATGGCTTCAGGCTATTGGTGAAAAGGATGTAGCCATTCAAACGTTCGAGAAGCTTTCACTTGCTAATGAGATTGAGGCGAAATTTGAATTAGCATTTCATTTGAAAAGGCAAAAAAAATATTCAGATGCTAGGGATTTATGGTTAGAGGTGCTAGAAAAGGGGAATGGTAAGCTTAAAATAAAATCAAGCATAGAGGTTGCAAAATTATTTGAACACCAATTCAAGAACTATGATCAAGCATTAAAAATCGCTCGAATCGGTTTATCTTTGCATGAAGAAGGGCAATCTGGAAAGCAAAAGAAGGATGATAAAATTTATCAAGATTTGATCAAAAGAATTACTAGACTTGAAAGAAAATAATGCTTCTATTTCCTGGGGAAGCGCATAATTCGACGTAGGTTTCAAAAAGTTTTTCAAAAAACGCCAAAAACTTACAAGAATGTCATAAAAAATTAATAATTATTTTATATGGGAATGATTGTGTCGAATGATAGAAACCTGTAGAATAATAAATTGCGACGGTAGATGGACGAATTATCGTTTGTGAATAATAATGGAAATCTTCATTGCAATTTATTGGATTATAGGGGCTGAAATCATGTATCGAGCACTGTTTATCTTGTTTTTTATCGTTGTTTGTTTAACAGCATTGCTTTTTACTAGTTTAAAAGATAGTTTTTATACTTTCTTTTAAATTGATTTTTGGTTAAAATCAAGAATATTTAAATCTTTCGAGAAAAAAAGATTTCTTTTAAAAATAGGTATTTGAATTAGTACATGTTATAGCCTTTTCACATAGTTTGTTAGTGTAGCAAGACAAATTAATGAAGGGAGTTATGACTATGTTTTGTGGAAAGGTTTTACCACCAATTGTTCATCCGACAAAATGCTGTACGAATCATACTCAACAAAATTTCATTCAACCACATATTTATCCATCACATACAACAAATGTGAATCACCAAGTAATTGGACACGCAAATTACTATCCTCATACTGAATCATTTGTAAATGAAGTGTCAAATGTAAACTTAGGTCCAGTTTCCGGACCGGTTCCAGGTGGGATGGGTGGATTTGGGCCAGGTGCTATGGGACCAATGGGTGGTCCTGGACCAATGCCATTCTGTTTTCCGAGGTAAAGGTTGAATTTTCAAGGATGGTAATTGCCATCCTTGTTTTTTTATATAAATAATCGGTTTATCAACTAGTGAGTCTTAGAGTAGGTGAAAATGATGATTAATGTAATTACGATTACGGGGTATAAGCCCTTCGAACTAGGGATATTTTCAAATAAACACCCCGCAATCGACTTTATCAAAATGGCAATAAAAAAAGAGCTAGTAAGCTTTTTGGATGAAGGACTTGAATGGGTGATAATTTCTGGCCAGTTAGGTGTAGAACTTTGGGCAGCTGAAGTGACTCTAGAACTTCAAAATGAGTATCCTGAACTAAAGCTTGCTGTTTTAACACCTTTTTTACATCAAGAAGAGAGCTGGAATGAAATGAATAAAGACTATTATGAAATGATCGTTAGTAAAGCTGATTTTGTCGATTCTATATCAAAACAACCATATTCAAGTCCACAGCAATTCCGTAATAAAAACAAACTTTTCTTACATAAAAGTCAAGGGATGATCATTGTATATGACGGTGAAAAACCAGGTTCACCAAAGTACATTTTTGATGAGGCAAAACGATTAGTCGAAGAGAGTAAATATGACATGAGAACGATAGATTTTTATGATTTACAAATGTTAATAGAAGAGGCACAATGGAATTCTAAATAAGTCGTTTCACACTTGCTTTAAAGTAAAATACAATGATAAAATTCTTCGGTAGTGAAGAAAAAATAAACATTATTATATGCTTACTGTAAAAAAGCAAAACTAATTTATGAATAAAATCTAACTGGATTTTTTAGTTGTCAAACCATATTAAATTGACAAATATATTAATTTTTGAAAGAATAGTAATAATGGGCAACCTGCGAATATTTAAGGTGGTGTGTTAGATGTTATCTGATAAAATTAAATTAACTGCAAAGGACATTTTAGAAAAAGAATTTAAAACGGCAGTTCGAGGGTATAAGCAAGAAGAAGTGGATAAATTTTTAGATTTTATTATTAAAGATTATGAAACCTTTCATCAAACAATAGAAGATTTACAACAGGAAAATATGCGCTTAAAGAAACAAGCGGATGATTCATTTCGCAGACAACCTTCGCAGCCAACAACTGGAACGACTAACTTTGATATCTTAAAGAGGCTATCAAATCTAGAAAAGCATGTTTTTGGAAGCAAACTGAGTGAATAGTATTTGCTTGGATGAAATTTCTTATTGAAATTTAAGTAAATCTTATATATAATAAACAAGCGACGTTAAGTCGTAATGAAATAGCGTTCGGGTAATCGCTGCAACAGATAACTGTTGTTGAGGAAAGTCCATGCTCGCACGGTGCTGAGATGCCCGTAGTGATCGTGCCTAGCAAAGTCATAAGCTAGGGCAGTTTGGATTCGTCTGGGCTGACGGCAGGGAAAATACCTAAGTCCAATAATGGATATGGTGTGAATACCTTTAAAGTGCCACAGTGACGTAGCCTTATGAGAAATCATAAGGGTGGAACGAGGTAAACCCCGCGAGCGAGAAACTCAAATTATGGTAGGGGAATCCTTTCTCTCGGAAATGAACGAAGAAAGGGACAGGCACTACATGAAGTGTCTGTAGATAGATGATTACCACCTGAGTACGAGATCATTACCTGGTCGTTAGAAGTACAACGGTACAGAACATGGCTTACAGAACGTTATTGAAGGTAATAAATAAACAAATTGTTATGCTCTCCTTCCGAAAAGGAGAGCATATTTTGTATAATCCTTATCTGTTTGAAAGATGCTTATTTAAAGAAAAAAACTAGATAGGTGAAAATATTACATACGAAGGGTGACATGATGTCTAACTATTCCTTAATTGCTACTGCAGCGATGGGGCTCGAGTCGATCGTTGCAAAAGAAGTAAATCAATTAGGTTATGAATGTAAAGTCGATAATGGTAAGATTGAATATAAAGGTGATGAACGAGCCATTGCACGTAGTAATCTTTGGCTACGCACAGCTGATCGAGTGAAAATTAAAGTAGGAGAATTTAAGGCTGTTACATTTGATGAATTATTTGAAAAGACGAAGGCTTTAAATTGGGAGACATTCCTACCTGTTAATGCCGAATTTCCTGTACAAGGTAAATCAGTAAAGTCAAAATTATTTAGTGTTTCAGATTGTCAAGCAATTGTAAAAAAAGCGATTGTTGATCGACTTCGTTCCCAATATAAACAGGTTTCTTGGTTTGAAGAGAATGGTCCATTATTTAAAATTGAAGTGGCACTTCACAAAGATATAGCAACATTAACAATCGATACAAGTGGAGTAGGGCTTCACAAAAGAGGGTACCGTGTTAATCAAGGGGAAGCACCGTTAAAGGAAACTTTAGCTGCCGCACTTATCCAATTGACCAATTGGCATCCTGATCGTCCGTTTTGGGATCCTTTTTGTGGATCGGGGACAATTCCCATTGAAGCTGCATTAATTGGTCAAAATATTGCTCCTGGATTTAATCGTGATTTCGCTTCAGAATCTTGGCCGTGGATCGGAAAAAATATATGGGATGATGCGCGTAATGAAGCGGAAGATCTAGCTAAGTATGATCAACCATTAAAGATCATTGGTTCTGATATTGACCATCGAATGATAAAAGTGTCTGAGGAAAATGCCATTGAAGCTGGATTAGGTGATTTAATTGAATTCAAACAAATGCAAGTAACTGATATTTCTACAAGGGATCAATATGGTGTACTTGTTGGAAATCCTCCTTATGGGGAGCGTCTTAGTGAACGTCGTGAAGTCGAAAAATTATATAGTGAAATGGGAAAAGCATTTTCTAAACTAGATACATGGTCCATCTATATGCTGACATCATATGAACAATTTGAAGAAGTTTATGGTAAAAAGGCAACGAAAAAGCGGAAACTATTTAATGGGTTTATTCGAACAGATCTTTATCAATTTTGGGGTCCAAGACCACCTAGAAATTAAGTTCATAGTTATAAGTCCCCCATTCCTTGAGTATAATAATATATAAAATTAGATGAAGGAGTGGGAAACTTGTCATTGGTTTCTATTGACTTTGATAAAATCTCAAGAGCGATTTCTAATACATATCGGCTTATCCAATTAGAGGAGAGTCCATCTGAAGCGGTAATGGCTCAGCTAAGGGAAGCAGAGCATTCTCTAAATTGTGCTAAAAGCTATGTGTTAACAAGGGAAAAAACCATTATTTAAGAACGCAAGTGTAGATGATGCACTTGCGTTTTTATATGGTGAACCTATTGATCGAAATAAATGACAGAAGTGAATAGCTGGAGGAAAAATATGAAAACGGGATTACCATTTACAGTAACTAAGGAAGAATCCTTCTATGAAAAGTTGGGTGATTGGATTGGGGATGTATTTTACGATCTTCTTCCGGAAAAAGGTTTTGAAATTAGAGACGAACAAATCTATATGGCCTTCCAATTAGAAAAAGCGTTTAAAGAAAAAAGTATCATGTTTGCTGAAGCGGGAGTTGGGACAGGAAAAACGATTGTCTATCTTCTATATGCCATTTGCTATGCGAGGTATACAGGTAGACCTGCAATTATTGCTTGTGCAGATGAGACGTTGATTGAACAGCTTGTTAAAAAAGAGGGCGATATTCAAAAATTAGAACAAGCACTTGGTTTAAAGACTGATGTAAGATTAGCAAAGTCAAGAGACCAATATTTATGCTTAAAAAAATTAGATAAAGAAGTAGCAAAGAACGAATTAGATGAATTTCTCGATATCTACGAAGAATTACCTGAATTTGTTCATGCACAAGGATCCATGATTAAATATGAGAAATATGGAGACAGAAAGGATTATTCTAATCTCTCTGAGGATAAATGGAAACGAATTGGATGGGATTCATTACAGGATTGCTTAGCCTGTGATGTACGACATCGATGTGGACAAACTCTTCATCGAGATCATTACCGTAAAGCTGCAGATTTAATTATTTGTTCTCATGATTATTATATGGAACATATTTGGACGAAGGAATCAAGAATCCGTGAAGGGCAATTACCTTTATTACCAGAATCAAGTTGTGTAGTCTTTGATGAAGGTCATTTACTTGAATATGCTAGTCAAAAGGCTTTAACCTATCGAATTCAATCTGAAACATTAGAAACATTATTAACAAGACTTATGGAAAATGATGTTCGTGAAGAAACGTTATACACCATTGAAAATGTATTATTCTTTAATGATAAATTATTTGAAATTATTGAAAGAGACGCGAAGTCTATTAGTGGTTCAGAACGATATCATATTGAGAAATCAGATGAACTAATGAAATATGCTCATTCTTTGCATTTACAAACAGAAAAATTGTCAGAGCAGCTTGTTTATGAGGGTGAAATGTTTGTCTTAAATGAATATGATTTGCATATCGTTGAAGAATATTTAGATCAAGTGCTGTATTTCTTAAAATTGTTTTCTAAAGATGATAAGGGTGTTATTTGGGTTGAAATGTCGGATACTGAACATACTCTAGTGATTATGCCTAGACTTGTCGAGGAAATACTACGCGATGAAGTATTTTCAAAAAAGATTCCTTTTATTTTTTCATCGGCAACTCTATCAAATAACGGCGATTATTCTTATATAGCAAAAAGTCTTGGTATAGAGAAATTCTTATCTTTAAAAGTCGATTCACCATTTGATTATGAAGAAAATATGAAGATTATTATGCACAAAAATGATCCTAAAAATAAAAGTAAAGAAATGACTAATCTCCTAAATGAAAGGGGAGGAAAAAGCCTCATTTTATTTGATACAAAGGATTCAATGAATCAATTTAAAAAGTATATTAACGAATCAAATGAATTGAACTATCCAGTAATATTTGAGGGAGATCGAGAAATTAGTCATCTAGTTGAAGAATTTCAAAAGAATGACGAAACGATCCTTTGTTCATACCATTTATGGGAGGGATTAGATATTCCTGGACCATCTCTATCCAATGTCCTTATCGCAAATTTACCATTTCCTCCTAATGACCCTGTTTTTGATGCCAAACGTCAATCAAGTGTAAATCCATACGAAGAGGTTGATTTGCCATATATGCTACTTCGACTAAGACAAGGAATTGGACGTCTAATTCGGACGTCCACAGATAAGGGAGACATTCATATATGGATGGAGAATGAAAGTAATCATTCTATTTTGGATCAAGTAAAATCAATATTACCAGTAGAACCAAGAGTTTAAGTTTCTCACGAAAGAATTATTCAATAGTGCGCTAGTGGACTGTTTTATAAAAAATGGCCCACTAGCGCTTTTCTTGTAAAGAGTGTAAGCGTTAGTAGAGTACTTAATTCTACTTATTACTTAGTTAAGTTAAGAATTTACGTTGTACATTAATAGTTCTCCCTTTTCAGAACAATATGATAAAATAAGAAAGAGTCGATTGAGGAGGAGGATAAAAATGACTGAAACTCTAATTGAATTAGAAAAAGAATTTTTAGATTATGTTAAAAAAATGCAAGCCTATAATGAAGCGCTTGGCTTAATATATTGGGATTTGCGAACTGGGGCTCCTAAAAATGGCGTTGATCAGCGTGCAGAAGTAATAGGTATGTTGTCTTCTGAAATGTTTCACATGTCAACATCAGAAGAGATGGCAGCATATATTGCAAGTTTATCTGGTAATAATGAGCTTTCTGAAATTACCTTAAAAACATTGGAAGAATGTAAAAAATCATATGACCGTAATAAAAAGATACCTGCTAAGGAATTCCAGGAATATGTCGTTTTACAATCTAAAGCGGAAAGTGTTTGGGAAGTTGCGAGAGAAAAATCAGATTTCAGCATGTTTCTTCCTTATTTAGAAAAAATTATCAACTATCAGAAAAAATTTATTAATTATTGGGGCTATGAAGGGAATAAATATAATACATTATTGGATATGTATGAACCGGGGATTACAGTGGATATTCTCGATCAGGTCTTCTCCGAGGTTCGAAATGCAATTATTCCTTTAGTTCAAAAAATTTCAGAATCGCCTAATAAGCCGAAAACATCTTTCTTATTTGAAACTTTTCCGAAAGATAAGCAAAAAGAATTTAGCCTCAAGATATTAGAACAAATGGGGTATGATTTTGATTCGGGACGTTTGGATGAAACAGTCCATCCGTTTGCAACTGGATTAAATCCAGGAGATGTTCGTGTAACGACTAGATATGACGAAAATGATTTTCGGACAGCAGTATTTGGAACCATCCATGAGGGTGGGCATGCCTTATATGAACAAAATATTTCAAAAGATTTAATCGGTACTCCGCTTTGTAGTGGAACGTCGATGGGCATTCATGAGTCACAATCCTTATTCTACGAAAATATTGTGGGGAGGGATTATTCGTTCTGGAAGCATAATTATTCAATTTTACAGGATTATACCGATGGTCAATTTGAAGGAATCGAAATAGATGATTTTTATAATGCGATCAATGAATCCAAGCCTTCATTTATCAGAATTGAAGCTGACATGTTGACATACCCATTACATATTATAATTCGTTATGAGATTGAAAAGGCAATTTTTAATGATGAAATCGAAGTGAAAGATCTACCTCAAATTTGGAATGATAAATATGAAGAATATTTAGGGATCCGTCCAAATAATGATGCAGAAGGTATCTTACAGGATGTTCACTGGTCTGGGGGAAGTTTCGGTTATTTTCCTTCTTATGCTTTAGGGTATATGTATGCTGCTCAATTTAAACATAAGATGGTAGAAGAGCTACCAAATTTTGATGAGTTATTAGCATCTGGAAATCTGAAGCCAATCCAAGAATGGTTAACAAAGAATATTCACCAATATGGTAAAATGAAAAAACCGTTAGAAATTTTACATGATGTTACGGGAGAAGGTCTAAACGCAAAATATCTTATCGAATACTTAACGAATAAATATACAAAAGTCTATAATTTATAATTTTAATAAGGGGCTGTCTAATAGTTTTCTATTTAGGCAGCCTCCATCTCTAGGGAGGGGGAACGATTGCCTAGTGCTTTCATTATATTAGCAGCATTATCTTGGGGTTTTATTTCTATTTTTACGAAAAAACTTACTAGTTATGGATTTACTGAGATGGAAATCGTGACAATTCGTGTCGTTTATGCATGGATCCTTTTATTTCCTTTAACATTTTTACAAAAGAAACAGGCTATGTTTAAAATAAAATTAAAACATCTCCCATTTTTTGTTGGCACTGGTCTATTGAGTATTGTGTTTTTTAATTGGTGTTATTTTACCGCAATTAATCAACTCTCCGTATCCTTAGCTGTTATGCTACTATATACTTCTCCAGCGTTTGTAGCGATTTTATCTTATTTTATATTAAAAGAAAAACTCTCACTAAAAAAATTTTTCGCGATAATTGTAACGATTACGGGATGTACGTTAATAGCGATTTCAAGTAGTGGAGGAGGAACCAGTTGGAATTGGGGTGGATTTATTATTGGTTTGGGTGCAGGGCTTGGCTATGCACTGTATAGTATCTTTGGTAAATTAGCCTTGAAGCATTATGATTCATTGACGATAACCTTTTATACGTTTTTAGTTGCTAGCGTATCTTTAGCTCCTTTTTTTCATTTTTGGCGGAAAATGAGCGATTTTACGATTGAAAATCACTTATATATGATTGGATTAGCAACTGTGCCTACTGTATTAGCCTATTTATTATATACCATTGGACTAAATAAGGTTGAAAGTAGCACGGCGGCTATTTTAGCGACGATGGAACCAGTAGCAGCTATTTTAGTAGGAATAATACTTTTTAAAGAAGATATTGTTATTTTACAATTTATAGGTATACTCTTTATTTTATCCTCAGTGTTTATTTTAAGCATAAAGAGAAAAACAAAAGGGGATCTATCTAAAAGAATATCAAAGGAATTTTAAAAGATCCGCAGTGAGCGGATCTTTAATTTATTGCTTTTACTATAAAGGATTATAGTAAAGACGCGAAGTCTGATTTATTATGCCTATATTGTATTGCGAAAGCATCTAGATAAAATTGGATTTCTGATTACCATAATTTAAATCCTTTTGAACCAGGGGGTGCATTTTGAATCATATCAGCAAAAGGAACGGTATAGGCTATTAAGATTAATGCTACCAATATGGTTAACCAAATTTTCCAGTTTTCTAATACCATAGGTGTTTTCTCAGCATTTTCTGCTACTTCACCGACTGGGAACTCTTGATTTCCTTTCGGTGCAAAAAACGCAAGGTTTAAGATGATGACGATAATTAATACAATTCCTAAAAATAGTACGGAACCACCTACTGCTTGAGCAACCTGATATGGAATCCAATCCAGTGCCTGTGCAGCATCTCCATATGTTGTATAGGCTGTTCGTCTAGGTGCACCTAATAGCCCTTCAAGGTGCATAGATGTAGACATGATCGCCATACCAATCGTCCAGCAAATAGCTTGGAAAATAGCTAATCGATTCATCGCTTTAGTAAATACTCTTCCTGTTAAATGTGGGATTAACCAATAGCTTATTCCAAAGAAAGTTAGTACTACTGTTGTAGCAACGGTTAAGTGAAAGTGACCGGTAACCCAAATGGTATTATGGACAACTTGATTCATTTGGTTAGATGCATTTATTATTCCACCTGCACCGGCGGGTACAAAGGCTACCATACCAATAAATGGAACGAGAAATCTTGCATCTTTCCAAGGTAGTTTTTTTAACCAACCAAATAATCCTTTGGCACCCTTTGATCTCCCAAACATCTCGAAAGTTGCAAACATTGAGAAGGCAGTCATTAAAGATGGAATAATAACCATAAATGTAAGGATAACTTGGACAAATTTCCAATTAGCATTAATACCTGGCTCAGTTAATTGATGGTGAAATCCTACTGGTATAGAGAATAATAGGAATAATATAAACACTAAACGGGCAAGTGAGTCTGAAAATATCCTTCCACCGATGATTTTTGGAATGATTACATACCATGCCATGTAGGCAGGTAATAACCAGAAATAGACTAATGGATGACCAAAGTACCAAAATAATGTTCGACTAACGAGTACATTAACTGTATCAACCCAACCGAGGGACCAAGGTAGTAATTGGAATAATACTTCTCCTGCTACACCAAGTGTACAAACAATCCACATCAAAGAATTTGTTACTACCATAAAGCTTAATAATGGACTTGGTTTTCCAGGATTTTGCTTCCTCCATCTAATATATGTGGCTATCATTGCTCCACAAGCAACCCAACTCCCAACTATTAAAAGAGTTAATCCTAAATAAAATAGGAAATGCGCTTGTAATGGAGCATAAAACGTATAAAGAACAGTGGCTTTATTTGTTAAGATCATAGCAGTAGCAAATAATGTTCCAATGATCATTAGTAAAAAGCCTACCCAACCTGATAATCGAGCTTTTGTAGATAAAGTTCCAACTGTACGGCTAATAGCTGCAAATTGAAAGCCTAATATAAAATAAGTAGTAAGTCCAAGACCAAGTAAAACTCCATGTGCAGTTAAAATTTCATAATAATTAATTCCACCCGGTAATTCAAGTCTTCCTGACCGCACTAATGTTTGTAAAAGTCCCATTAAACCGCCTATGGCTAATGCGGCAAAGGCAACGTAAATATATGCCATAGACAATCGTGCATCTCGTTTATCTACTTTACTAATTGTTGTTATCATGCTTTATCCACCACCTTTAGTCTTGCAGACATCATATGATGTCCAGTGCCACAATACTCATTACACACGATTAAATACTCCCCATTCTTCTTAAACGTTGTAATGTATTCACTAACATATCCTGGTTCGAGCATCATATTAATATTTGTTCCAGCTACTTCGAACCCATGAACAACGTCCTTTGTTGTTGCAATAATTTTAACCTTTGAGCCTCTAGGAATTTCGATTTCACCTGGATTAAACATGAAGGCAGAGGCAACAATAACTAATTCATAATCCCAATCCTTCCCAGTGACCTTGTGTAATCCTGGTTTGGTAAAAGGTTCAGTTTGATCTACACGTTCAGGATCCACTTTTACTTTTGCACTTGGTGGTTGGTGTCCTTGATGAAATGCTTGAATACCTACAATAGCTAAAAAGACAATAAGTGCACCAATTCCAAAGGTTAACCACCATTTCTCATAACGATGTAAATGCATATACTTTCAACTCCTATATTCGATTTAAATATAATCCGAAGACGGCAATCCATGAAATAACTAGAAAGGCTCCAACAATGAATACAGCAATTAAAGTACCTTTTAAAGAAGAAGTCTCTTCATGGATGTTCTTTTTTGGTTGAATTTTAGCCATTTTTCTCACTCCCACCTAAAAAAATGATCTTCCTGATACCTTTATCATAGTTGGGACCTTTATAATCATCTGTGACTTTTATCACACTTTCCTAGTCATTTTGTGATGAATCTGTGAAAATAGAAGGACAACAATATAGGACTATAACTTTAAAAGAATCAATAATTCATTCAAGGATCGAAACAATTCATATTATTTAGGCTTTTTCTAAACATCTTTTCTTCATTGAATATTGATGGTATAATCTAGCTACATTTAAATAAGCTTGCATTTACTCATATAATCACGAGAATAAGGCTCGTAAGTTTCTACCAAGCTACCGTAAATGGCTTGACTATGAGTGAGCAATGGGATATCAATTTTATTTTCTATTGACTTAACGCTCAATGGACATTGCCTCACTCATGATCATGGTGAGTGCAATGACCATTGAGCTTTTTATATTTCTTCATTGGTCGATGATTAACTAAGGGAGGAATAAAAATTGAAATTATTGAAAGAAAAAATTAAACAAGATGGAGTAGTATTATCAGATTCAATATTGAAAGTTGATTCTTTTCTCAATCATCAAATTGATCCTGTACTAATGAAGGAGATAGGTGATGAGTTTGTTAAAAGATTCCAAAATGAGAAGATTACGAAAATATTAACGATTGAATCCTCAGGTATCTCACCGGCTGTGATGGCAGGTTTAAATTTAGGGGTCAATGTTATTTTTGCTAGAAAACGAAAATCTCTTACTCTTGTTGATGAATTATATACAGCAAGTGTACATTCATTTACCAAAAATGTAACAAATGAAATTGCGGTTTCTAAACGTTTTATCAATGAAAATGATCATGTATTAGTAATTGACGATTTCCTAGCAAATGGCCAAGCAGCGTTAGGACTACTTGATATTGTTGAACAGGCGGGGGCATCTGTTGCTGGGATTGGTATCGTCATTGAAAAGGCATTTCAAGATGGGGGTAAGCTTCTTCGTAATAAAGGTATTAGAGTAGAGTCACTAGCAGAAATTGAAAAACTTGATAATGGGCAGGTCATTTTCAAAGAGGAGGTAATGGCCTAATGCATAGCAAGTTAAAAACAGCAACTTTAAGCTTGCAGCATGTTCTTGCGATGTACGCAGGTGCAGTGATTATCCCTTTAATAGTTGGAGGGGCAATGGGACTCTCTCCAGAAAAGTTAACATATTTAGTATCTATTGATATTTTTATGTGCGGCATAGCGACTATTTTACAAGTTTGGAAGAGTCGATTCTTTGGTATTGGTCTACCCGTAGTATTAGGTTGTACGTTTACCGCTGTCGGTCCAATGATTGCAATAGGTGAACAGCATGGTTTAACAACTATTTATGGTGCAGTTATTGCATCTGGACTTATGATCATGATTATTAGTAAATTTTTTGGCAAACTTGTGCGTTTTTTTCCACCGGTTGTTACAGGTTCGGTAGTTACGACAATTGGAATCACACTTATTCCTGTAGCAATGAATAATATGGCTGGTGGAGAAGGAAGTGCAGACTATGGTTCTGTTAGTAATGTTTGTTTAGCATTTGGTACACTCATTTTAATTATTCTTTTACAACGATTCTTTACTGGTTTTATTCGTTCTATTTCTATATTATTAGGATTATTGGCTGGAACGATAGCAGCAGCTCTAATGGGAAAAGTAGATTTTTCTCCTGTAGCTGATGCATCGATGTTTCATATGATTCAACCACTTTACTTTGGGGTTCCTACTTTCGAGTGGACATCTATCATTACTATGTTTTTAGTAGCTGTAGTAAGTTTAGTTGAATCTACTGGTGTGTATTATGCTTTAAGTGATATAACCAATCAAAAGTTAACAGAGGATGACTTAGCTAGGGGATATCGTTCAGAAGGACTCGCGAGTGTTGTCGGGGGATTATTTAATTCATTTCCCTATACTACCTTTTCGCAAAATGTTGGACTTGTTCAACTGTCAGGGATTAAGTCTAAAAATGTGATTTATTTAGTGGGAGTATATTTGATGATTTTAGGTGTTATTCCTAAAATAGGGGCATTAACTACCATTATTCCTTCTGCTGTTTTAGGTGGCGCCATGGTAGCGATGTTCGGAATGGTCATTGCGTCTGGTATTAAAATGCTTAGCCGTGTAGATCTAACTTCACAAGGCAATTTAATGATTATCGCATGCTCAGTTGGTATGGGAATGGGAGTAACAGTGGTTCCTAAAATGTTTACCCATCTCCCTGAAAATTTTCAAATCTTAACAAGTAATGGCATTGTTGCAGGAAGCTTTACGGCAATTCTTTTAAATCTCTTATTTAATCATTCGGCTACTAAGCAAAAGAAAAGCATCGAAATAATAGGTCAAAAAGCTTCTTAAAAAAGTAGTCACACTTCCACATATTACAACTAAAAATATGTCGATATGTCATCACCATTTCTTATTAATTTTAGAAATGGTGGTGGCATTTTTTTATGAAGCGAAAAAGAATTGTAGTAATCCCATAGTAAAAAATGAAACAACTAATTTAGAATTTAATTTCACATTTGACTATTTCGTTTCAGCAAAAAATGCAGAAGATCTTAGAGAAAAAACAATAAAAAGTTATTTTGAACACTATTTCTTTATTAATTGGATTAAATAATATATTCCGGAAATTGCAAAGTAATTGATATGGGTACTTTATTAATTCGGGAATATTTGAATTACATGCGTGAGGATTGTTTTAATTACAAAACTAAGAAACACGAATTATCAATATAAAGTGAAATCAAAGATTAATGTTTATGACTGTATTGTTGCTCAGGTACTAAATTAAATAAAATGAAAGTACCATAAACTGGACGTTTTGTTGTTATTAAATCTGATGTTTTGCGTCTTATTAGCAAAGATATTAGATTTTCTCGTGAATATTATCACCCGACTGCACTACTCTGACTGTTTTTGCACCACTTAATATCATGAAATGCACAACCAAATACCATAAAATACACCAGATCGATATGTAAACCTGAAAGAATCATGAATTTCGTCAGGTTCTTTCTGTATTCTGGATCTTGCTGAATCAAAGTAATCTAACCGAAAATAAAAATATTTAATACTTTTGTATAAGTTTACTTTACGTTAACTAAAGATTAGTTTATCATTTTATTCATGAGGTGATGGTCATGAAGAAAGATTTTGGTGATTCGATATCAAATAAGGTTTATGAATATCGCGTACTTGCCAGAATGTCTCAGCAAGAATTAGCAGAGAAAGTCGGGGTTTCCAAACAAACCATCTTTGTCATGGAAAAAGGAAATTATGTTCCAACATTGCTGTTAGCCTTTCGAATTGCAGAATTTTTTAAAGTTGATGTAAACGACATTTTTACTTATGAGAAAGGAAGTGATCATAGTGATTAATTTTTCTGAAATCTTTAACGCTATTTTTAACCCGTTAAAGTCTTGGGCTGAACAATCACAAGGAAATTGGAATCTTCTCATTGTTAGCGGTTTTATATTGGTTTTTGTCGGAGCAATTGTAACATACGCACTACACAAAAAAATGGGTAAAGTTGATGAAAGAACAAAGCAAATATCTTTAAATAGTGCACTTATAGTGTTATGTGTAGTAATTTTATGCGACGTGATTTTCCCGAAAGAATATATGTGGCAGATTTTCTTCTTATTTAAATATTCTCTTGCATTCCTTGCTTCAGCAATCTATCTAGTAGTTCGATATAAAAAAGACTTTTTTTAACTATAGAACGAAACAGGAGGATATGAGAAATGCCTGTAAATTCTATGAGAGAATTCGTTGTTGATTTTAGATAGAACACTGTGTATGTGATGAGTCGAGAAAGACTTATTTCATCAAAACCATGTTCTCCTTTTCATTAATCTAACCCTATTATTTAATACCTTGTTTGTTTCAGTATTTCTTTTGCTTTATCTGAAATGATATCGCTTTTATAAAGTGCTACTACGGCTTTCATCATATCTTTCTCTTTTAAAGCAAGAGCATTATTAATTGTGTGCCCATTCATTGTATCTCTCATTAATCGTTGTTTATAGTTTTTAGTAACTCCATTGACTTTAGGTGTACAAAAGTTAAATACAATAGTGTATTCTCAATTTACCTGATGTTTAACTCTATCATGTCTAATATATTCAACTTTGTCTTTCTATTTTATCTCTCTCTTTTAATTTATTTGACACTTACTTACCTAACTTTAATATCAATAATTAATAAATAATAATTGGTGATTAAAAGATTGAACAAAATGAAAATCTTACTAATGACTCTAGTATAATTCATGACTATAAAGAATAGTCAGATAAATACATTGTGACGTGTTGACAATTGTGGTAATAATCACTTACAAAGTAAAGCAAAGAAATATATACTTTCTTTCGTCAATGTAGTAATTGAGGAATGAAGAAACGAATCTAATAATTATTTGAATTTTTTACAAATATCCTCTACTTAATATTTTAAATCTAGTAAAATAGTAATATAAAATGGAGGTGGAGAATATGTACACTGTTCAACAAATGCAAGCTCTTGACTACCTATTAAAAAGAATCCTTTTAGAAAGTAATTATCCTTTCTATGGGAAGAATCTAAAATTAGTAATCAGTTACAATAATAAGCTTTGGTATGGTGATTTTGTTCAAATGGATGGGGTATTTGCATACCAATATTTCATTGACGATATTGGTGACATTGAAAAAGTTAGATTCAGCCCAAATTATGACAATAGTGCATTATTTAAATCTATATGGGACTCATATCAAGAAACAATCTGTTTAAAAAGATAAATGATCCTACAATGCTCTTCAATTCATTATTACGAATCTTAAATTATGCAGATATTAATGATGAATTCAGTCCTTTTTACCCCTATTTATTAAATGCTAAAACTTTAAAAGGTTCATTAGAATTACCATTAATCAATCTCGAAGATACTGATATTGAATTAGTATCTATAATTGAAGTAATCGATTAAATTACCTTGAGTCCCAGAATATTATTGGGGCTTTTTATAAATGTCGCAATTTATCTTAAAGCTCTTTAATCTCTTCAACATAAGCTCTTTTATAACATTCTCAATTATTCCGTTCTTTCCATACATAATAACAAGCATCTACATGCTAAGGGAATCAAATCGTGGATTATTGTTTGAACAGGCAGATAGCCATATTATACTTTTTGTTTCATCAAATAGTTCATCATTTGACATACTATTAACTTTATTTACCCCTATTTGGCTTCAATAGCATAATACACTCTATATTACCTTATTTAATAAATAGGTAATTAAATATTAATCCATCTATGTAAATATTAATCCTCATTTTCCTTACTACGTACATATAAATCGTCAACTTTGCAATCAAGTAATTCAACCAAATCATACAATTCAGGTACGGAATGATAACTTTTGCGTGTACACCAATTACTAATTGTATTGAGTGATTTACCATACCTCTTTCTTAATTGTTTTCTATTATATCCTGCTCTTTTATTAATAACCATCCTATATTACTTATTACTGTTTTCATCTATAACACCAAATAAATATATTCAATCGCAATTTAATTAATTCCTTTCACAATATTAGACAAAACTATCTCTAAATATGATTTATCAAATACCAAATTCAATTCCACCCCCAATAGCATGTCTGGGTATATGCCAAATGACTACGAGATCCTTAATATAGTAGTCTTCAAAAAACTCCAATCAAAAATTTTTGATTGATAGGATAACTTACTTTCTACCGCAAGTTTTGAGGTGGCTTTGTAAGGAGGAAAATTGAATGATATATGTGATAGTACTATGTTGATAGGAGGTTTAGCGTGGCAAGCATATTTATCAAATAATGGAGAGGGAATTGATTCCAAAAATATAGAAACTTTATTGATGAACTGGATTGAATGTAAAAGATTGAAACAAAACATACACCACTCAATTAATAAAAAAGAAAAATTTAGATTGGGGTCTAGAGTATTGCCATCGTATACCATGTGGTAGGTGTGAACCAACCTTATCTACATTGGCACTTATTTTAGATATAATGGACCCAAGAAACTAGACACGAAATGAGGAGATGTTAAAGTAGGTTTATGAAAAGAAATCGATACACACCAGAGTTTAAAGCTCAAATCGTGCTAGAGGTCCTAAAGGAAGAAAAGACCATGAATGAAATCGCTTCATCTCATGGAATTCACGTCAATCAAATTAGACAATGGAGGAATGCATTTCTTGATCAAATGCCTTCGATCTTCGCTAAAGAAAATAAAAAAGCGGATCAAATGAAGGCGGAATATGAAAATCAAATTGAAAACCTCTACGCTGAGGTTGGCCGTTTAACCACGCAATTGTCGTGGCTTAAAAAAAAATCTGGAATCAAGGAGTAGGGCCGAGCGTATTCAAATGATTGATTGGGATGATAAAGAGCTGCCAATCACTACCCAGGCTCAGCTGCTTGGGCTCAATCGTACTAGCTTGTATTATAAGCCAGTCGAGCCTTCTCCTGAGGAAATATTTATCAAGCACAAGATTGATGAAATTTATACCAAGCATCCCTATTTTGGGTCTAGGCGAATTACTGTTGTTCTAAACAACAATGGAATAAATATTAATCGCAAGGCTGTACAACGTCATATGCGGGAAATGGGCATTGCAGGGATTTCTCCCGGCCCTAACCTTAGTAAACGCAATCTTGAGCACCGGATCTATCCGTATCTTCTTAGAAATTTGGCCATTAGCCACCCTAACCACGTCTGGGGAATCGATATTACCTACATTCGCCTCCAACGAGGCTGGATGTATCTTGTAGCTCTGATAGACTGGTATTCTCGCTTTGTCGTTAGCTGGGAGCTAGACCAAACACTAGAGATTGACTTTGTCTTGGAGGCAGTGAAACGGGCTCTGTCGGTAGGACAGCCAGAGATCTTAAATAGTGATCAGGGTAGCCATTTTACCAGTCCCCAATATACCGGATTACTGCTGGATAAGGACATCCGAATTAGCATGGACGGCAAAGGAAGAGCCCTTGATAATATTGTTACAGAGAGGTTATGGAGAACGATTAAATATGAGGAGGTTTACTTAAAAGATTACGAGAGTCCAAGAGAAGCAAGGAAAGAGATTAACAATTTTATCCACTTCTATAACTATGAACGCCCTCACCAATCGATTGGCTATAAACCCCCCGCCTCCGTTTATGGCCTCGGAGTGATTCATCCATAAGGGATGATACTTCTCAGGGAAGAACCTGTCAAGGGTATGGCTAGCCCTCGCTCCGCTCGCCCTTGACAGAACCTCCCCTGAGAAGGAAAAATAGAGTAGGATGAATCACTCGCAAAAAAATGTGCACCTACCACCCCCCTAGCCCCAGTGAGCACCTCTAGCTCCTATAAAGCAGATATCCATAATGGATTCTGACCCACCTTAAAAAATTTAAATTAGTGTCTTGACGAAGGGGTCCACTTTACAAATTAATGTGATATAAGCATTAAACATTAGTGGAATGATTAATAATTCTAACGTAACAATTAAATAATTGGGATGTTTTAAATATTTGTAGGGTCCTTTAGAAATTGTTTTGGAACTAGGTAGTACGATAATTTTCGTATTCCAATACTTCCCCAAAGAATAAATAACCCATATCCTACCTAGCTGTGTGATAACAAAAAGGGCTAACCAGACTATCCATAGTGAATGAATCGTTTTTTCGAAAAAAAATACTTCAAGTAGTAAGGCAAGAAAGAAACAGGAATGAATCATCACCATTAGTTGATAATGTCTAACACCATATTCCTCTCCACCGTTTTGCTTCATCCAGCGTTCATTTTTCTTTGCTAAGAAAAGTTCAGCTAGCCTTTGTATAATAATGATTGAGAAAAAAAGATTAAAAAACATTATTCCCACCTCATTAACAACTGTTCTGAACTAAAACCCGGGCCTAAAGCTAAGGCAAGACCCCATTCACCTGACTGGATATTCTTTTCCATAATACTTTTTAGTACATAATGGATGGTAGGAGAAGACATATTCCCAAATTGTCTGAGTACTTCCCTCGATGCTTCTGTTATTGAAGATGGGAAGTTTAAACTTTTTTCGTAAGCACTAATAACTTTTTTCCCACCTGGATGAGCAATAAATTGTGAGATATCGGTAAGTTTTAGCCCATACTTTTGAATAAATGTTGCTATTTTTGGTTTTAGCCAGCTTTCTACTATTGATGGAATATCTTTAGAAAAAACGACATGAAGACCATCATTCTTAATATTCCACCCCATTACATCCATAGAATTTTTCATCAAGTTAGATTTCGTGTCAATTATAGTTGGTAGTGGGAATGAAATATTTTTAAGTAGCTCACAATCATTTCCTACTACTAATGTACATGCAGCACCATCGGCAAATAATGATGTACCAATTAAATTACTTTTGGAGTGATCATTTTTTTGAAACGTAAGACTGCAAAGCTCAATAGATAGCACAATAACCTTATCTTTCGGATGTGCAAGACAATAATCATAAGCACGCGATAACCCTGCAGCCCCACCTGCACAACCAAGTCCCCATATTGGAATACGCTTAATATCCTCTCTTAAGGGAAGTTGATTCAGTATTCGCGCTTCTATACTTGGGGTAGCCATCCCGGTTGTACATATCATAAATATTGCATCAATATCGAAATAATCGATTCCTTCCAATTGTTCGAGGCAATCATTTATTGCTTTTTTTCCTAATTCAAAGGATTCATCTATAAAAGCATCATTTTTCTCGGCAAATGAATGTTCTTGCTCATACCAATCTAAATCCTTAACAAAGTATCGTGAAGTTATTTCACCGTTTTCAAACACTCTCAAAAGTCTATGAATATCTGGAAACGAGGAAGAAAACAAGCGCTTGGCAAATTCCATTGTCTCATTTTGTGAAATCTTATAAGTAGGTTTTCCTAAACCAACTGCACATATTTTAGACATTTTATAATCTCTCCTTATGCGATAAGGATATGTTTACCAAATAAAGGAGAATTATGTATAAGGATAAAAAAAATGCTGTTTTCGTATAGTTTGTTGCTTTGTAAAAGATTCAGCGATTCTTAAAAGGTTGTAGCTCTTTTCTTAGTTAAATGAAAAGGGACTTGCTATATGAATCGTTATTTTCTTCCTTAACGGCATTCAAACTCTCTCTTTGGTTACCATGTACGCTCCATTTCCTCCTTCAAGGGAACCAAACTCTCTTTGGTTACCGGGCATGCTCTATTTCCTCCTTCAAAGGAATCAAGCACTCTCTTTAGTTACCGTGTATGCTCATTTTCCTACTTCTAGGGAATCATACTCTCTCTTTGGTTACCGAGCATGCTCTATTTCCTCCTTCAAGGGGATCAAGCACTCTCTTTAGTTACCGTGTACGCTCATTTTCCTCCTTCAAGGGAATCATACTCTCTCTTTGGTTACCGGGCATGCTCTATTTCCTCCTTCAAAGGAATCATACTCTCTCTTTGGTTACCGGGCACTCTCATTTTCCTCCTTCAAGGGAATCATACTCTCTCTTTAGTTACCGTGTACGCTCATTTTCCTTCTTCAAAGGAATCAAGCACTCTCTTTTGTTACCGGGCACTCTCCATTTTCCTCCTTCAAGGGAATCATACTCTCTCTTTAGTTACCGGACACTCTCCATTTCCTCCTTCAGGGAATCATACTCTCTCTTTGGTTACCGAGCATGCTCTATTTCATCCTTCAAGGGAATCATACTCTCTCTTTGGTTACCAGGCACTCTCTTTTGTTACCGAGTACGATCATATAATGCTTTTGAAAAGAGCAAAAAAAAATGCCCCAATAACTGGAGCATCCACTTTTTTCGTTTTGAAGGAATTGTTGTGCAATTTTATTATACCTTTGAAATCATATATACCATAGAATCAAAAATTTCCATATAAACATTCCAAGTCGCCATCATATTCATTTTTTCGAAATTATTTAAAAACTATTTAATAATCTCACCTAAAATGATACTATAAATTTAGACAAAATTCGGGAGGAAACGACTATTGACACAAACAAAAAATGTGACAGATGTACTAAATTCAACAATTGAAGCATTACAATCTGTCCTACCCTTTACGATTATCATTGATTCTCCAAAGCTTTTTAAATCACCAATTGCTGGGCATACTGTCGGTGTCTTAATCGGAATTACTGGTGACATTAAAGGAAGAATGATCATTGATGCTGAAAAAGAAATGATCTCAAAAATTGGAGAAGGTATGTTTGGCATGCCACTTCAAGAAGAAATGCTCGAATCCTTTGCGGGAGAACTAGGAAACATGCTTGCAGGAAATATGTCAACTAGTATATCCCAAAAAGGATTTATCATTGATATTACTCCACCAACTGTTATTATTGGACATTCCAAGTTTTCTGGTTTCGAAAAAGCACTTTGTCTTCCTGTAAATATCGAACAAGCAGGGGTATTAAACATTATCTTATCAATTGAAATGTAAAGAGCGGTTACTACAATGTATAAACCGCTCCTGAAAAAAATTAAAATCCATTTATCGTCATACCACCATCAACAAATAACGTTTGGCCTGTTATGTATTTTCCTGCTTCAGAGGCGAACATAATCGCTGGACCAACCAACTCTTCCAATTCACCAATTCGTCTCAAAGGAGTAACGGCTAAGATATCATTTACATAGGCTTCATCTTGCAATAAAGATTCCGTTAAAGGAGTTTTGAAATACCATGGTCCAATGGCATTTACGTTAATATTATATTTCCCCCATTCAAAGGCTAAAACCTTAGTCATCTGAATTAATGCAGCTTTTGTAGCAGCATACACCACTCCTGTTCTTAATGCAATATGTCCTCCTACAGAGGCAATTGTAATAATCTTTCCTTCATTTTGCTGCTTCATAAAATGTCCTACCTCTTGAGAAGCCATGAAAGCAGATTTTAAATTCGTATCCATTATTTTTTGCCATTCCTCATCTGTAACATCCAATGCTTGAGAACGAATATTCATTCCGGCATTGTTAACCAAAATATCTATTTTCCCTGCAGACTCAGCTACATGGTTAATAGCCGCTTTTACCTCATCGCGATTAGTTACATCCGTGGGTAAAATATAAGCTGTTCTACCTAGTTGTTCAATTATTTTAGCAGTATCGACTAAATCAGCTTCTGTTCTAGATAATAACGCAATATTTGCTCCAGCTTCCGCAAAACCAATTGCTAAAGCTTTTCCAATTCCTCTACCTGCACCAGTAATAATTGCTGTTTTTCCATTTAAATGAAATGAAGGTAAATACATAATATCCCTACTTTTTTAAACATATTTTAACATACTCATTTCAATCGATAAAATAAAAGGATCAAACCCCATTAAGGTTTGATCCATAAATGTTTTGATATTGTACGTGGATAATAATTTTTCTTGTTACGTCTTTCCCGCATTTACTGCAACTTTCCTGTTTATCAGTTAAGTTTCTACAATGCTCACAATAATATTTTTCCATATAATCGTGTCACACTCGCTTCATAAAACTATAGATTATTATATGCACTTTAAAGCGATTGTGTGACTACTTTTTTAAGAAGCTTTTTGACCTATTATTTCGATGCTTTTCTTTTGCTTAGTAGCCGAATGATTAAATAAAAGATTTAAAAGAATTGCCGTAAAGCTTCCTGCAACAATACCATTACTTGTTAAGATTTGAAAATTTTCAGGGAGATGGGTAAACATTTTAGGGACCACTGTTACTCCCATTCCCATACCAACTGAGCATGCGATAATCATTAAATTTCCTTGGGAAGTTAAATCAACACGGCTAAGCATTTTAATACCGGACGCAATGACCATTCCGAACATTGCTACCATGGCGCCACCTAAAACAGCAGAGGGAATAATGGTAGTTAATGCCCCTATTTTAGGAATAACACCTAAAACCATCAAATATACTCCCACTAAATAAATCACATTTTTAGACTTAATCCCTGACAGTTGAACACGGGAAAAATACGGATGAAGTCCATATATTATAATGACTAATTTAATCACGTTTTGATAAAATTAGTACTCCCACATATTAATTAGTCATGAATATTTTATAATCTTATTCTGAAATATAAGCTGTAATCTATTAATTTACAATAAGATTATAAGACTAGGTAAATTGTTCCTAGTCTAGTAAAGTACACTACTCAACATTCCATTTAACAAGTGCTTCTTTAATTATACCATCTTGCAGTGAATGAAATGTTAACTCTTTAATTTTTACATTCTTGTCGAATACATAAAAATAGTAACCGGATCTGGATTCACCTTTATAAATATATCCGAAAGATTGTGAGCGATAACTGAAACCCATATTGTTTAGTTCATGCTCATACATTGGTTGATCTAGTTTGAATTGAAAATTTCCTGGCATTTGAACAGGAATATCTGATTTATTGTGATAATCAAAGTAAATCTCAATACCTTGGGAAGCATATTCGATTTTTTGAAGAGTGATGTCTAACTGAGCATTAGAAAAAGTTTCCCCAATTTTTAATGTTGGAATTTCTTTAACTGGTTCTTCTGGTTGAGGATTAGGGATAGTTGGTGCTTCATTTGATGTAGATTTTTTAATATTGATTACTTGATTTTTACTATCCCAGTCAACGTTAGCTCCTGTAGATTGTCCAACAAAACGTAGTGGCACTAATGTACGACCATTTTTAATCTTAGCAGGAACATCTAAAGATCCCTTTTTACCGTTAACAGTTGCAGCTTTACTACCAATAGTTAGTTCTATATTTAAATCCCCTTTTTTACCAGTAACTTTTTTGGTAAATTGATCATATCCAATGCTTAACCCTAATGCATTAAACAAGGATTTAAACTCAACGAGCGTAGTCCCATTTTCAACTATCGGATTAACATCAAACTTAAGCTGATTACCATTATAAAAGACTTTGATTGGTTTACTTGCTGCTCCTGATGCTAAAGGACTTAGAGTAAAGATGAGAATGACTGCTACTAAACTTGTAAATAGTTTTTTCATACTATACCTCCAATATGATAATAGATTACTTTGCAGTTAGATATTACCATATTAAGAGAAAAAGAGACTAATATATTATTAAATTCAGACATTTTTACTCGCTTTTATAGCCTTCCCAACCTGCTTCAAAACATTCAATATTAAAGGTGTTACCTGTATCAATACATAACCTAGTCCTGCTGATTGAATTAAAGAACATACCTTTTCACATTACCAAACATATAGAAAAACACGCTCCAACAATGATCACATTGCTACTGGAAAGGATAAAGCAAATAAGATATCTCAACGGGATCTTAAAGTGGACCCCTTCGTCAAGACACTAATTTAAATTTTTTAAGGTGGGTCAGAATCCATTATGGATATCTGCTTTATAGGAGCTAGAGGTGCTCACTGGGGCTAGGGGGGTGGTAGGTGCACATTTTTTTGCGAGTGATTCATCCTACTCTATTTTTCCTTCTCAGGGGAGGTTCTGTCAAGGGCGAGCGGAGCGAGGGCTAGCCATACCCTTGACAGGTTCTTCCCTGAGAAGTATCATCCCTTATGGATGAATCACTCCGAGGCCATAAACGGAGGCGGGGGGTTTATAGCCAATCGATTGGTGAGGGCGTTCATAGTTATAGAAGTGGATAAAATTGTTAATCTCTTTCCTTGCTTCTCTTGGACTCTCGTAATCTTTTAAGTAAACCTCCTCATATTTAATCGTTCTCCATAACCTCTCTGTAACAATATTATCAAGGGCTCTTCCTTTGCCGTCCATGCTAATTCGGATGTCCTTATCCAGCAGTAATCCGGTATATTGGGGACTGGTAAAATGGCTACCCTGATCACTATTTAAGATCTCTGGCTGTCCTACCGACAGAGCCCGTTTCACTGCCTCCAAGACAAAGTCAATCTCTAGTGTTTGGTCTAGCTCCCAGCTAACGACAAAGCGAGAATACCAGTCTATCAGAGCTACAAGATACATCCAGCCTCGTTGGAGGCGAATGTAGGTAATATCGATTCCCCAGACGTGGTTAGGGTGGCTAATGGCCAAATTTCTAAGAAGATACGGATAGATCCGGTGCTCAAGATTGCGTTTACTAAGGTTAGGGCCGGGAGAAATCCCTGCAATGCCCATTTCCCGCATATGACGTTGTACAGCCTTGCGATTAATATTTATTCCATTGTTGTTTAGAACAACAGTAATTCGCCTAGACCCAAAATAGGGATGCTTGGTATAAATTTCATCAATCTTGTGCTTGATAAATATTTCCTCAGGAGAAGGCTCGACTGGCTTATAATACAAGCTAGTACGATTGAGCCCAAGCAGCTGAGCCTGGGTAGTGATTGGCAGCTCTTTATCATCCCAATCAATCATTTGAATACGCTCGGCCCTACTCCTTGATTCCAGATTTTTTTTTAAGCCACGACAATTGCGTGGTTAAACGGCCAACCTCAGCGTAGAGGTTTTCAATTTGATTTTCATATTCCGCCTTCATTTGATCCGCTTTTTTATTTTCTTTAGCGAAGATCGAAGGCATTTGATCAAGAAATGCATTCCTCCATTGTCTAATTTGATTGACGTGAATTCCATGAGATGAAGCGATTTCATTCATGGTCTTTTCTTCCTTTAGGACCTCTAGCACGATTTGAGCTTTAAACTCTGGTGTGTATCGATTTCTTTTCATAAACCTACTTTAACATCTCCTCATTTCGTGTCTAGTTTCTTGGGTCCATTATATTGCTTCTTCATATTAAATCAATTGATATTAGCGATAAGAATTCCATATGAAGAGAAAATATTAGCTGAAAATACGGATTACGCATTCATTCATAATGAACAACCAAGATATTTTCCAAAGCTAAAAAAGTAATTGAAAACCTTTCTCGATTATGATATCTTTTTACTTGAGGATGAAAGTTATTCTCAGTTACATAGAAAATAATTTTTTTAAATAATAGGTCTATTTTTCATTAAACAAAAGGTGGTGGGACAATATGGTTTGGGGATTGGTAAGCATAACTATTGTTGTCTATAGTATGTTAATGAAATATATTATAAAAGGACTTAATCCTAATATAGTGAAGCAAGATTAAACTTATAAGCGATTTTAAACGTTCACGGCTAATGTGGACGTTTTTTTATTTGGTTCTTCTCTCAAACAATCGTATTTTACTAATAAATATAAGATTATTACCGTGACCTCCCTTTAGTTCACTTAGAAAAGTGATACAAACATCATAAGAACCGCTGAAGTTTATTAAGTCTAAAAGAATGCAGTTAGGCAACTAAACGAAAGCAATCATTTTTTTAACAAAACTAAGATGTTTTTAAAAGCAGAATTTTTTCTTGGGAAACAACATCAAATCCGTTAAAATAGGAGTATCAAATGTTAGTTAGGGAGATAAAAATCAACATGACAAAAACGATGGACATCAATCAAACACAAGAATCAACAGAGCAATTGATTGGGTTATACAAACATTTTCATAATAATGGAGATATAGAGCGTGCGGAAAAAACGGAAGCACTATTAAAGAAATTATTGAATCATGAATACATTATTGCCTTCTGTGGTCATTTTTCAGCAGGAAAATCAACGATGATCAATTCCTTACTTGGAGAGAATGTCCTTCCTTCAAGTCCCATTCCGACAAGTGCTAATCTTGTTAAAGTGCATAAATCCCAAAAGGATTTTGCTAAGGTATTTTATCGTAATGAACCACCGTTGCTATTCCAAGCACCATACGATTTTGCCAAGGTTAAGGAGTTTTGTAAAAATGGTGATGTTCGAGAAATAGAGATTGGTCAATCATTATCAAAATTATCTGATGGTGTAACAGTGATGGACACGCCTGGAGTTGATTCTACAGATGATGCTCATCGAATTTCAACTGAGTCAGCTATTCATTTGGCTAATATCGTATTTTATGTAATGGATTATAATCATGTCCAATCAGAATTAAATTTTACGTATACGAAGGAACTTTTACAAAATGGCGTGGAGCTATACTTAATTATTAATCAAATTGATAAACATAATGAGGAAGAATTGTCCTTCGAAGAGTTTAAAATGTCTGTCAAAGAGTCCTTTGCATCATGGAATGTACACCCAAATGGGATTTTTTATACAACATTGAAAAAGCCAAATGATACACGAAATCAATTTTCTGATGTTAAAAATCTAATTGATAACACTTTGAAAAATAAGGAAGAACGTTTAAGAGCATCCACGGAATCATCAATTCATATACTTGTTCAAGAGCATTTTAAATGGCTTAAAGAACAGCAAGAAGAGAAATCGTTACACGCTGAGGAAATTCTACAGCAATATTCTGAAGAAAAGCTAGCAACTATTTTAAAGGATGAAAAGGCTCTTGCTGAACAAATTGAGCAATTAAATAACCGATTTAAAAACTGGCAAGACAAATTTCATGAACAGGTGGAAGAAATTTTAAAAACTGCATATTTAATGCCTTATCAAACACGGGAATTAGCAGAAAAATATTTGGAATCGGTTCAACCCGATTTTAAAGTCGGCTTATTTGGAAAGAAAAAAACAGTGATTGAAAGAACTGAACGCTTACAATCCTTCTATCAAAATCTTTGTACTCAAGTAGATTCCCAACTGAATTGGCATCTTCGCCAGTTTGCTATAAAGATATTGAAGGAAGAAGACATTATTAATGATGATCTTCAAAGAACTGCTCAAAATTTAACCGTTGAATTTGATGAAGAGTTCATCTCTCAAATGGTTAAATCTGGTGCACGATTAACAGGTGAATATGTACTAAACTATTGTGATCAAATAGTTGAACGCTTACAGAAAAAAGCAAGGGTAATTTGTCAGGATTTTAAAGAAAAAACAGGGGAAATATTGAAAAGACAAATTGACAAGGATTTAGCAGCTCTTCGAGATGAATGGCATTATGTACAAAAAGCAACGGAAGCGATAAAAGAAATCGAAAACTTTGAAAGTGAAAGAAAACAAAAGGAAGAAAATATCTTTAAACCATTATCAGACCTAAATGAATGCTATCAAGCATTACAAAATCATTGGCTAGAAGAAGAGAAAAATATTCGGATTTATAATAAACAAGAAGAACAAGCAACAAATCAGGAGCAAAAAAAACAGATTATTAAAGAAGCTGAGAAAGAAACTACTAAATTGGAAACAAATGATTCGTTAGAGAACATCATTTCTAAATTGAATCAAGCTGTCACCTTATTAAAAAATCGAAAAGGATTTCAACGGTTAATAGATAATTTAGCCTTAAAAGCAGAAAGACTGAAGAATAGAAAATATACGATTGCCTTGTTTGGTGCGTTTAGTGCTGGTAAATCTTCTTTTGCGAATGCACTTTTAGGAGAAAAAGTACTCCCTGTATCACCAAATCCGACGACGGCCGCTATTAACCGCATTTGTCCACCAACAAAAGAACATATGCATGGTACTGCAGCTGTACATTTGAAGACAGAGGCACAAGTGTTAGAAGATGTCCAAAAATCACTGAAATACTTTGACCAACAATGTAAATCTTTGGCTGAGGCAGAGGCATTGATTCCAAAGCTAATAGAGAAGGAAAATACGGAGGGTTATGTAAATGTACATCTCTCATTTCTTAAAGCATTTCATGCGGGATATTCAATTTACCAGGACACACTAGGCCAAACATTAAAAACAGATATGAATGAATTCAGAGGTTTTGTTGCGAATGAAGCGCAATCATGCTTTGTAGAGTCTATTGATTTATTTTATGATTCTGAACTTACGAGAAGAGGAATAACTCTAGTTGATACTCCAGGGGCAGATTCGATTAATGCGCGTCATACTGGTGTAGCATTTGAATATATTAAACAATCAGATGCCATTCTCTATGTTACTTATTACAATCATGCATTTTCTAAGGCAGATCGTGAATTTCTAATCCAGTTAGGTAGAGTAAAGGATGCATTTGAATTAGATAAAATGTTCTTTATGATTAATGCAATCGATTTAGCTGATTCTTTAGAAGAAAAAGAGGAAGTTCATACATATGTGTATGAACAATTAACCCAATATGGAATTCGTTTTCCGCGTCTTTTCGGTATATCTAGTCTTTTAGCACTAACAGATCGTGTAGAGGAATCGAGAATTGATGAGTTTAAAAACGAATTTAATCATTTTCTTGACAATGATTTAATGCAAATGACCATTCAATCAGCTGTATCAGAATACCAAAAAGGCTTACAAATGCTAGATCAATTTATAACCACTGCACAGGAAGGAAAAGAAGAGAAACAATCGAAGAAGCAAAAATTAAAAAAAGAGCAGGAAGATATTATTCAATTAATGGATGCTTCAACAGCTGAGTCAGCCATTGAACAATTTGAGCACGAAAGCAATGAATTATTATTTTATGTGAAACAAAGAGTATTTTATCGTTTCCCAGACTTTTTTAAAGAAGCATTTAATCCATCATTAATTCAAAAGACGAATAAATCATCACTTAATATTGCTCTTGATGACTTATTACAAAGTCTCGGCTATGATTTTGCACAGGAACTTAGAGCAACGTCATTAAGATTAGAAAACTTTATTAAAGAAACTTTAAAACATCGATTCAATCAAATAAAAGATCAAATTACAGAAATTGAGAAGGATATTACTCTTTCAATGATAGAGTTCAATCCAAACAAAACACCAGAGTTTCCTAATGCATTTGAATCGATTTCAAAAGCTCCATTAGAGAGGTCCTTTAAATATTTTAAAAACGCCAATGCCTTTTTTGAAAAAAATGAAAAACAAAAAATGCAAGATGAACTAGAAGAAAAACTTAAACCATTGGCGGATGAATATATTAGTGAGCAGGAAAAGGTAATTTTGTTGAGCTATACAAACTATATTAATCATGAATTTTCACGAATGAAAAAAGAGATTGCTGCTGATGTCAGTGAACAATTTAATGGTTGGTATGATATCCTTGATGAACATATAGATATTCAGGAATGGGTAGAAATTAAAAATCAACTTAATCGATAATAGTTGGAAATTAGGGAGTGGATTTAGTGAAGAAAAATCGGTTTCATGTATGTGCAACATGTATCCATTTTCATGCTGAAAAATTGGATCATGGTATGCATTATTCATGTAGTCGTTTAGGATATGAGACAAAGCCGAATTACACTTTTGATTGCTGGACTCCAAAAGACCATATTATCAAACTAATAGAAAAAGAACGGGGGGAGTCATGTTGAGTATAATTGTTCCAATAAATTGGTTAAAGAATCATTTACACGAAGATAATGTTCGAATTATTGATTGTCGATTTACCTTAGGTGAACCAAGTGCAGGGGAAAAAGCATATATGCAAAATCATATTCCTGGTGCTGTTTATTTTGACTTGGAAAAGGATTTATCCGGTAAACCTAAAGAACATGGTGGTAGGCACCCTCTTCCATCATTGAGTGAATTAAAAGAAAAACTTGAAACAGCAGGAATAGATAGAAATGTTCATGTTGTACTATATGATAATGGGGAGGGGCAATATGCAAGCCGTTTATGGTGGCTCCTCACGTATTTAGGACATCAGAGGGTTTCAATAGTAAATGGTGGGTATCGTGAGTGGATAAACGCAAAATATCCAATTGATAATAAAGTGCCTAATTATAAAAAAGCAAACTTTCCAGTTTCTATTCAATCTTCAATGCTAGCAACCATTGAAGATGTAAAAGAAAATATGCTTTCTCAGCAAGCAATTTTAATAGACTCTAGAGCTTATTCACGCTTTGCTGGGATCGAGGAACCTATTGATAAGAAACCGGGTCATATCCCTGGCGCGATCAATAAAGAGTGGATGGAAGGTTTAAAAGATGGATATTGGAAAGAGAAAGAACAACAAATAGAAAGATTCACTGAATTTAATAAGTCTGATTCATTTATTGTTTATTGTGGTTCAGGTGTAACAGCAACACCAAATATAGTAGCCTTAATGGAGGCAGGGTTTTCAAATATCAAGCTATATGTGGGAAGTTATTCTGATTGGGTTTCCTACGATGAAAATCCAATTGAAAAAGTATAGGAAATACCAAGGGACAAAGTGGTAAAAATAACTTTGTCCTTTCGTGTTATAATGGACTATATAAAATGGAATAAAGATAACGTAAAGAAAATAGAGGTGAAAATATGAATAATAAACCAAATTTATTATTAGTGGATGGAATGGCATTATTGTTTCGAGCTTTTTATGCCACTTCCGTTACTGGCCAATTTATGATTAATTCAAAAGGAATGCCAACCAATGCTGTTCAGGGATTTATGCGGCATTTATTTTTTGCCTTAGAAGCTGTTGAGCCAAGCCATACAGCAATATGCTGGGATATGGGAAGTAAAACATTTCGGAATGAAATGTTTGATGGATATAAAGCAAATCGTTCCGCACCACCAGTTGAGATGATTCCTCAATTTGATTTAGTTAAGGAAGTTGTAGAGGCTTTTCATTTAACCAATCATGGGGTGGTAGGATATGAAGCAGATGATTGTATAGGAACTATCGCCAAAAGAATGCAAAATGATGCCAAGATAACTATATTAACGGGTGATCGAGATTTATTGCAACTATTAGATGAAAATATCGAAGTTCAAATTCTTCAAAAGGGCTTTGGAAATTATAATCATTATAGTCATACTAGCTTTATAGAAGAGATGGGAATAACCCCTAATCAATTTATAGATGTTAAAGCATTAATGGGAGATACAAGTGATGGGTATCCAGGTGTCAAGGGAATTGGAGAGAAGACTGCGATGAAGCTTATTCAGGAATATGGTACGATCGATGAATTGCTAAAGAATTTGGAGCGGTTAACACCAGGTCAACGAAAAAAGATTGAAGAGGATATGGAAATGCTTCATCTTTCAAGAAAATTAGCAAGAATTCATTGTGAAGTGCCAATTGAGTTTTCTCTTGAAACCGTGATTAGAAAACAAATCCCGAACACATTTATAGATATGATTGATGAATTAGAATTAAAAAGCATAAGACGTCACTTGATTCAAAGTAAATGGTTGGAACAGGTTGAACTTGCTTAAAGATAATTTGTTCTATTTGGAGATTTAATTTAAACCGAAAAGCATTTAATTCCGGCTTTTCGGTTTTTTTGATGTTTTTTAAAGGCTCTTTTCGCAAACATTGTTGGTATTTAAGTAAAAGATTAACTACTAAATATCCGCTGAAGATCGCTAGAACTGCAAACACTATAAGAACAGCTGATATCCTTTATTGGGCTTTTACAAAAGCAACAACGCAAACAGCGCGTCTAAAAGTCAAAGTCTGATCCCACAAGTGACGATTCTATCTTTACACTTTATTTGGTTTCTTTTGAATTGAGGTTTGTGAATTTGGCTGATATTCCTCGGAAAATTCTATGTTCTCTTGACCCCAACCTAAGGGGTGTGAACCAGGTGTAACTTTTTCCCTACTATTTTTTTTCCTTCTACCCAATAAACTCACCTCCGTAAATGTAGACTTCCCAATATAAATAGAAATATATAAATTTGCGGTTAAAAAAGAAAAAAATTGTACGCTAGTAAGCTGGACTTTGTAATAAATTGTCTTGAGTAAATCTAAAGAATAGATGAAAAGAGTAGGAACTAACCGATCCTGAAAGGATGTTTCCCAATTTCCATTACATTTAAAACATTCATATAGTCACCAAATTAAAAATACTGTACAATAATAAAGGATGTTCGGGGAGTGGAGGAGAAAGAAGTGGATTCAAGAAAAGCTTCATTAGATGAGTACCTAGTTTATTTAAGGGATAAAGGTTTTAAATTTGAGGAGGATGTCATCGGGTTTATCTATTTTGGTAAACAATATACCGCTGCATCAGATCAAAGCATAAAGGCTGCGATTGAAATAACACTAAAAACACAAAAAAGCTTTGATGGCAGCTTTTATATATCTTTATTGGAAACATTTAAAAGAAAAAATATTGAAACAAGGAAGCAGGCATATACATATGTTAGAGAGATCGGCTTATTACCTGCATGAAGAGGGCATGACGCCCTCTTTTATTTTGGAATTGTCTGCTTCTTCTTAAATGGGAATATCCCCCATTTACTTACTGGAAGTTCAGCTATGATCATGCCAAATAATATAAGAATGCAACCAATTACCGCTCCTATACTCAAACGCTCATTGATCCATAAAAATGATGTTATAGCTGCAAAAACAGGTTCCATGGCTAAAATGATCGCAACTCTTGTGGGTGAAGTAGCTTTTTGGGAATAGGTTTGGATAAAAAAAGCAATTGAAGTTCCTAAAATAGCAGTAATAAATAGTGCAAATAATAATGACGAGGAATTGTAAAGTTCTGGATTTAATATGATTTCCCAATTTTCAAATATAAATGCACTTATTAAGCAAAGAAATGCTACAGTAAAAAGTTGTATAGTTGTAAGTAACAATACGGGTAATTTTTTTGCAAATCGATCGGTAAAGATAATATGGAAAGCAAAGCCAAATGTACAAAGTAAAACATAAAAATCACCAATTGAAAATGGAGAAGTATTTTTTACTGCTAATAAATATAATCCAATTGTAGCAGCTATCGACCCAAGTATCGCTGTTGGTGATGGCCGACTTTTTAAAATAAAAAAAGCAAGTAATGGAACCATTACAACGCTTAAACCTGTAATAAAGCCAGCTTTAGAAGGGGTTGTATAGAGTAATCCTATTGTTTGTAGTGAGTAACCAATAAATAAACAACTTCCTAAAACAACACCTGCTATAAATGCGTTTTTTTGAGGGATTTTATTTTTTTTCCTTCTAATTAAATAAATGATAAGAATGATTATTCCGGCAATCATAAAACGAATAGCATTAAATAGAAGGGGTGGTAAAATATCAATTGCATTTTGTACAATGACAAACGTTGCACCCCAAATAAATGCAACAAATAGTAGTAAGATTTCAGCTGTGAATTTTTTATTCAAACTATCACCTCAAATCCTTATTTAAACGTATTCCTTGACGTGCTAATTCATCTGCAGTTTTATTTTCAGAACTTGGTACCCATTTAATAAAAAACAAATCAAATGATTTTGTTAATGATAATACCTGATTTAGTAATACTCGATATTTTTCTTTTTTTGCGAACTCTTTTTCAACAGCATGCACAACTGCTGTGGAGTCAGATCGAACAGAAATAATCGAATATTTCTTTGATTGGCAGATCTCTAGCGCTTTAATAAGTGCATGGAATTCAGCCTCATGATTATTTAGAATCCCTAAGGGAAAAGAGTAACGTTCAACTTGACCATTATTTTTAATGAAGATTCCAGCACCACTATGCCCTGGGTCTCCTGCACTTGCTCCATCAATATAGACTTCCACCAATACTAACCACTCCTATCAATTGTAAAAGTAATAATATATCATGAATTGGTAAATAAATAGTATCATTAAGTAAACATCGTTTTTAGTCTCTTTCCATATTATCTATTTAAGTACAGAGAGAATATCTATGTTGTAGGATGAATGAAGGATTTTTCATCCTTACGGAATAATTTAAATGTCAAGAACTCTTTCTATTGTAATATGAATGTAAGCGACAATAAAAGGAAAAGTTTAACCAAGGGCATTAAAATATAATTAATAATTATTTAGGGGATTTGCTATGAATTATAAAATTCTTTGGAAATATAAAGCACCTAAAATGGATACCATTTTCTTAGAAACGGAATGGATATCAGAAAAAGTTATCGATCGGTTAATGGATGATTTTATTAAAACGGGTCGGACAGTAGATATAACGATTCTCGATGAAATGGGAAATGAGTGGACGAAAAAAGAATATGTAAAATTGAAAAAAGCAATTGAACTGGAGCCCAGCAATATTATTGTTTATTTTGATGGAGGATATGACCTTAAGCAAAAGGTAGCAGGAATAGGAATAGTGATTTATTATGATAAAGGTGACAAACATTTTCGAGTACGTTCTAACTATCGATTGGAAGAACTTGAGTCAAATAATGAAGCAGAATATGCAGCACTATATAATGCAATTATGTTATTGGAAGAGTTAAATATTCGCCATATGCCATGTACAATAAAAGGGGATTCGCATGGTGTATTGAAGCAATTATCAGGAGAATGGCCATGCTTTGAAAAGGTTTTAAATCAATGGCTGGATCGAATTGAATCAAAAATAAAGAAATTAGGGATAAAACCAATTTATGAGCCGATCCCTCGTAGTGATAATAAGGAAGCCGACCAATTAGCATCTCAAGCACTCAATAATAAGATTGTGCATAGTCAAATTGAATTATAAATGTTAGATAATGGATATTGGAATCAGAACTTAAAATCCATACCAAAAGGGCCATTTTATATAATGAAAGGTTGAGACGATGAATCGAAGAACCATCTTAGAGGATATGAATACTATAATAAGCACATATTGTGAAGGATGTTTTGTTAAATCAGCTTTGAGGAAGGAATATAATAAAGGATACGCACATCAATTTTGTATTCGTGAGTGTACAGTTGGGGAGCAAATAAAGAAATATGGAGAAGCACTACTTAATCACAAAAATGGTCAAACTGCCGAGGCGCATATGAATCAAAACCAAAAAGGCTGACAGAAGTCAGCCATATCATTTATTTTGATTATTTTTTTGTAACATTAGCAGCTTGAGGTCCGCGGTTTCCTTCTACGATTTCAAAAGAAACTTCTTGGCCTTCTTCTAGAGTCTTGAAGCCTTCACCTTGAATAGCAGTGAAGTGAACGAATACGTCATCTCCGCCTTCCACTTCGATAAAACCATAGCCTTTTTCGTTGTTAAACCATTTAACTTTACCGTTTTGCATAATTCTTATTCCTCCTAAATCTTACAGCACAAAGTGCCAAGAAAAAATATAGTCCATTAATGAGTCATAAAGATTTCCATAATAAGAAATATTTATATCTATTAATGTTAAATTTAATATACACCAATGTCATTCAGTGCGTCAAGATAACATTTTGTTAAAAATAAAATTTTATGAATTTTTTGATAAGTAATTCGTGCTAATGCCATATTGCCTAAAACATAGGATTTCTTGTTTAATTATTGTAATTATAGTAAACTTTTTATGGAAGATAAAAATAGAATTTCATTTTTATGCTCTTGATCTTATTCTATATACATAATTGATATATTTGAATTGTGATTTAACTTTTTATTTTATATAATGGGGGTTTAGGGATGCCTACACCAAGTATGGAAGACTATATCGAACAAATTTATTTATTAATTGAAAATAAAGGATATGCCAGAGTATCGGATATTGCGGATGCTCTATCTGTTCACCCCTCATCAGTGACAAAAATGGTGCAAAAGCTTGATAAGGATGAATATTTAGTTTACGAAAAATATCGTGGTTTAGTTCTTACACAAAAAGGGAAAAAGATTGGAAAACGTTTGGTAGACCGACATGATCTACTTGAACAATTTCTTACTATTATAGGCGTTAAAGAAGAAAATATATATCAAGATGTTGAAGGAATCGAACATCATCTTAGTTGGAATTCCATTGATCGTATTGGAGATTTAGTCCAATTTTTTGAAGAGAATCCAGAACATGCGAAAGTGCTTAAACAATTACAAGAAAAGAATGAAAAAGAGGTATAAAATCGAACCGTTAAGCGGTTCTTTTTTTCTATCACTCTTCATTAAGGATAAGGAGGTAAGTGATGAAATCATTTTCTTGGACGGACACGTCTCAATTTCAATGGGATGAGCGCGCAAAATCTTGGCATTCTAAGAGTTTAAATATGTGGTTAAACGGAAGTAGGAAGGAAATTATCCCGTTTATTGAGAATTATATTCCTAAAGGTAAGTTTCTTGATTTAGGTTGTGGTGATGGCTTTGGATCCTATTTACTTTTTGAAAGGGGATACGATGTCAGCGGGATAGATATTTCGGAAAAAATGATTCAGTATGCGAAAAAAAAGGAAACCAACCATTTGACTTTCTATCAAGGGGATATGCTAAACCTTCCATTTAATGATGAAGAATTTACTGGAATGATGGCCATTAATTCTTTGGAATGGACTGAAAGACCGTTAGATGCATTAAATGAAGTAAAAAGGGTGATGAAAGATAATGGGTTTGGCTGCTTTGGCATTCTAGGCCCTACGGCAATGCCAAGGATCAATAGTTTTTCAAGGCTAGAAGGAAAAGACACCATTTGTAATACAATGATGCCATGGGAATTTTTAAAATTGGCAACGGAAAATGGTTGGGAACTTATTGCGGAAAAAGAAGTATATAAAAAAGAAGTCACAGATAGACATGTAACGGGATTATCGAATAAATTGAAGCAAGCTTTATCATTCATGACTATATTCATTTTAAAAGTAAAATAGTTATTCTTTTAACCAAATTGTTACAGAGGAATGTTAAAATATTGATGTATTAAAAGTTGATTGGGGGAAGAAAAATGGGGACAGACAAACGAGTAAAAACAGATATAGAAATTGCACAGGAGTCTAGTTTACTACCAATTAAAGATATAGCGAAATCGATTGGACTTTCTGAAAACGATATTGATTATTATGGGAAATATAAAGCGAAAATCACTTATGAAAAAATACATAGTCTACAAAATGAAAGCGATGGAAGGTTAATATTGGTCACTTCCATCAATCCTACACCTGCTGGAGAGGGTAAATCGACAGTTACTGTGGGTCTTGGTGATGCATTAAACCAGCTTGGCAAAAAAACATTAATTGCCTTAAGAGAGCCTTCCTTAGGACCGACAATGGGAATGAAAGGAGGAGCAACAGGCGGAGGATATGCACAAGTACTACCGATGGAGGATATTAACCTTCACTTTACAGGTGATTTACATGCGATTACGACTGCCAATAATGCACTTGCTGCCCTATTGGATAATCACATCCATCAAGGGAACTTATTAAAAATTGATCAAAGAAGAATCGTTTGGAAACGTGCATTAGATCTGAATGACCGTGCTTTACGACAGATCGTAATTGGCTTAGGTGGACCATCACAAGGCGTTCCACGTGAGGATGGTTTTGATATTACTGTAGCATCAGAAATTATGGCAGTACTTTGTTTATCTTCTAGCATAGATGATTTGAAACTAAGACTTTCGAAAATGGTGGTAGGCTATAATATTGCAAAAGAACCAGTCACAGTTGGTGACTTAGGTGTTGAAGGTGCACTAACACTACTATTAAAAGATGCATTAAAACCAAATTTAGTTCAAACGATCGAACATTCTCCAGCACTAGTTCACGGGGGACCGTTTGCTAATATTGCCCATGGATGTAATAGCATCATGGCAACAAAAACTGCTTTGAAATTAGCAGATTATGTTGTAACAGAAGCAGGTTTTGGAGCTGATTTAGGTGCGGAAAAATTTTTAGATATTAAATCTAGAGCAGCAAATATTAAGCCTGATGCAGTTGTTATTGTTGCCACAATTAGAGCACTAAAAATGCATGGTGGAGTACCAAAAACTGAGTTACAGAAAGAAAACCTAGATGCATTAAAACTTGGTCTTGAAAATTTACAGAAGCATATCGAAACGATTCAGCAATATGGTCTTCCGATTGTAGTAGCTATTAATCGATTTACGACAGATACTAAGGATGAGATAGCTGTACTTACAGAGTGGTGTCAGCAGCGTTCCGTTCCTGTTGCATTAACAGAGGTATGGGGAAAAGGTGGAAAAGGCGGAATCGAGCTTGGACAGTTAGTGCTCCAGGAAATTGAAAAAAATAATAAAACATTTGAATATCTATATGATCTTCAATTACCAATTAAGGAGAAGATTAAAACGATTGTACAAAAAGTATATGGAGGCACGGATGTAGAGTTTTCTTCTAAAGCCGAAAAACAATTAATCGAATTTGAAAAATTCGGTTGGGGAAATCTACCTGTATGTATGGCTAAAACACAATATTCATTATCTGATGATCCTAGTAAATTAGGTTGTCCCAAAAATTTTACTATTCATGTCCGTGAACTAAAACCAAAATTGGGAGCAGGTTTTATTGTGGCATTAACTGGAGATGTAATGACCATGCCAGGTTTACCTAAAAAACCAGCTGCCTATCAGATGGACGTTGACGCAAATGGAAGAGCCATGGGACTCTTCTAAGTTTACCTGCGTTTAATTTAGTAGAGGTGACTTTATGTTCGATCCAACAGCATATGATAATTTGAAAGTAATATTGGAAGGAGCAGTATACGATTTAGATTTAAGTGGGGAATTAAAAATAATTGAACGGAATGATATCGTAGATTTAGCAAAAATAGTAAGACGGTATGAAATAACCTATATACTTGTCAATCAGCCATCTATAAAGGCCAATATATCACTTGAAGCAAATTTAAATCAATTAGCTTCCGAATTATTAAATATTGAAAATCAAAGTATGTTTGGAGCGAATATTGCCATTTCTTTTTCTTGGAATACGAGTGAAAATACGAAGGATTTTTTTCACTCCATTAAATCCCATTGGGGTCCAGAACATATATATGAGGAAAAACAAATCATATCTTCGTTACATGGTTCACATGAAGAAATGACGATTCGATTTTCTCGTACGATGACAGAAGAGATGGTAGATGATTTAGTAGAGATGTTTCACTATTCTATAGTAACAATCAAAAAGTTATTAACAGGAACAGGCTAAATGCCTGTTTTTTTATTGAAAAACAATAATTGTATGATCATTTTTCAGAACGTATATATTTTTCAGAAAAGTGTTTACAAAGAAAGAGTAATCCTTTAGTATTACAAAAGGAAGAAAAAACTTCCAAATTCAAAGAAAAAAGGAGGAGTTTTACATGATGCAGCACACAAAAAAGTCTTTAAAAAGATTAAAGGACGATTCTCCATAGTAGAAATTGAAGGAATTTTTTTAGGAGGCTATTAAATGACCCAATCAACGATAGATAGTATAAAAATTGTAAAATACCATGAAGGATTAGCTAAATCAATTGCTGATATGTGGAATGAAAGTCGTGAGGGCTGGGGCGGAGATGCTAGTATCATGACTGAAGAGCAAGTCATTGAAAAAGAAGCTAATTCAGAAGATTTGTTTTTATACCTTGCTTTAGATAATGAAAAGGTAGTGGGGTATTGTGGTATATCTGAATATAAAGAAGATGTCAAGGCTCTGTATATTCGATTATTAAATGTTCATCCAGATTATCAGGGGAAAAAGATTGGTAAGCAATTAGTTTTGAAAGCTGTTGAAAAAACAGTTGAACTCGGTTGGCCACGGATTGATCTATATACCTGGGCAGGGAATGTAAAGGCAGTACCTCTTTATAAAAAATGTGGTTTCTTTTGGGAGGATCGTGATGAAACGACTCACCTTATGAATTTTATCCCATTAGTCTTGCAAAATGAACTTTTAAAACCATATTTTCAACACTTAGATTGGTATAAAGATAATAAGAGAGTTATTGAAGTAAAACCTGATGGAACAAAGGAGAATGGATTTACTTTTTTTGAATATATTTGGCAGAATGAACAGTACTATGTCAGGGTTCAGATTGAAAAGAGTGGGAGAGGAATTCGTCTCATTGAAACAAATGAATATTTATTAGAAATTAAGATGGATAGTCACTCAAAGATCGAGGGAAGAGATGCAAATTTACAGGTTTTTGTAAAAAATAAAACGAATGAGGCTTTGACTATCGATGTGAACGGATTGCAAAATGAACGAATTCATGTTCATGCTACTTATAAACAAGTACACGTCAAAGAACAATACCATATAGATATACCTGTATCCATCTATGATGGAAGTGAACCGAACGAGTGGGTTACACATCCTAAAGCAGAATTAAATATTCAAATGAATGGGCTGAGATGTATAATGGCTCTAGGAACCTACCCGAAAAAAGCGATGAAGTTAAAATGGGTGTACCACCCGAAAAAATTTGAAACCAATAAAAGGCAAATCTGTTATTTAGAGATTGATAATCAATTAAAACAGAATGCTGAAATCTCACTTGAATTACCAGAGAATTCCTGGCTGGAGTGGACGGAACCGATTATCACAAATTCTGTTGAGGAAATTGGACTATTGGAGGTTCCATTTTTAATCAATAAATATGGATTTATACAGGCTGAATGTAAAGTAACGGTGAAAACAGAAGATGAAACCTTCGAATGGTCAGAACCAGTTGCATTTTCTCTTCCAAATTTCGGCGTTAAGGCGTGTGGGTATGATAAAGAATATTATTACCTACAAAATGGCTACTATAAAGTGCGTATAAGAAAAAGAGACAATGCAATGACTGTTGGTTCTGAGGAAAATCTTATTCAAAGAACAGTGATATTTCCACCGAAATTTGGTAAACCTTATATTGGAGAACTTTCGAAAAAAGAGGCAAGTCATTTTGAATGGAATCAGGATGAGCAAAAGTCAACATTAAAATTATTTTATGAGATTTCTAAGCCATCAAATTTAAAACTAATAGCTTGCTTTGAATTATATGGAGAAGGGCTATTGAAATATTGGTTGGAAATAGAAAATAGTTCCCGGGATGAATTGCATGAACTTTATGTATACCAACCCATTAGACATGAACTTAATCAAACATATGTCCCTTTAAACAATAATATTATTTATTTTAACGATGCTAAAATGACGGATCTCAGCCAATTAAATAGTAATGAAGTTTCGGAGAATTGGATTTTTTCAGATGACTTAAAAGAACCTCATGGTCTATCTTGGAGTAAAAATGCAAAAATAGGCTTTGATGGTTGGCTATTATATGTAGAAGAGAAGATAGAAACGCTTCAAGTAAAGGGGAAAATAAGAACGAGTCCTATCCATATAGCGGTTGGGGCAATTAAATCTGTTGAAGACTTTCAATTTTTTGCGACCGGTTTACGTGAAACAATGCTCATCAATAAAGAAGTAAATTTATCTACTCCGACAACTAATTTAGTTTTAGCGGATCAGGATAAAATGGCAGTACAATTAAAAAGAATCCAAAATCGATATTTTCACGGAACACTATCCATTGAAGAAGGACAGGAAATAATCCATCAAATGGAGATACATCAAGAAAATAATCAGGATATTCAATTGGAAATTCCAACAAAGAAAAAAGCGTTTACTCCTATTCACTATTCATTGGAAAGTGATTCGCAGCAAATACAAGGTTCAATGTTATTTATTCAACAAGATCATACAAAAATTCAGTTAACCAAAGAGGAAGAACAATCTATTTATAAGTTAACGAATGGTGATTTAACTATACGGGCATCAACGAGGTTTTTTCCAACACTATATTCAATTAAATATAAAGACCAAGAGTGGTTAGATTCTAGCTTTCCAGTCCCTGAACCAAAAGCATGGTGGAATCCTTGGGGAGGTGGAGTACAGTCATCTTTAAATGGTATAAGTCTTTTTTCATGGTTAAAAGAACAATCCTATACAACTTTTGTGAAGAAAACGGATCAGCACGGGAATGTATGGGAAGGGTTGGCTATTCATACGAATTTTGAAAAACATGAAAAATGGAAAGGATTAAGAAGTATTCAATATTATTTAACCTTGCCAGGTGTGCCAATTATCGTTCATTTTACAGAATTAGCTCATCTCCACCGCTCAATACATGAACCACTTTATACTGAATTATGGTTAAAGAAAGGATCGATTAGCCATACAATGGCACAATTAGTTGATACTAAAGGAAGCCAATGGTTCAAAGCGGGGTCAGAAGAACATATCTTCCGTTCTAGCAATCCTTATCTAGTTTCTAATCATGATCAAACAGAATGGATGCAAGTATTTTCGGCAAATTCAAAGGCAGATTCAGAATGTATTTTTAGCGAAGAATTCGCCCTAGCAGCTACAATTTCTCATTTAAATATTAATCCAGGTGATGATCATAGAACGGAACCAATTTTTATGTTATTCCCAGGAACGCCGATAGAAAAAGAAGCGATTGAAAGTTTAAAAACCATTAAATTTTAGGAGAAAGTTATGAAAATTATTGATTCACATATCCATTTCTCCAATATTCGTTCATTCCATGAAACCGCTAATCAGCAATCACATGTTGACTACTCAAAATCTGGGATTGTAAAGGAATTTTCTGAAGCTGGAGTTGTCCTAGGTATAGGCATGGGGTTAACCGAAACAAAAGGGATAGGATTCCCGGATCCCGAAGCAATGACCCCTATGGGATTAGATTTAGAAACTGAGCTACCAAATAACATCGTTTACTGTGCAGGAATTAATCCATATTCTTTAAATGACCAAAGTCTAATATTACTAGAAAAAGAGCTCCAAAAACCAAATGTAGTGGGATTAAAGATATATTTGGGTTATTATCCTTTCTATGCTTATGATGAAGTATATCATCCAGTCTATGAACTTGCTGAAAAATATGATGTTCCGGTTGTTTTTCATACGGGGGATACTTATTCTGAGCGTGGTTTACTGAAATTTTCTCATCCACTCACATTAGATGAAGTAGCTGTTCGGTACCGAAATATCCGTTTTATCATGGCTCATTTCGGTGATCCCTGGGTATTAACAGGGGCAGAAGTTGTTTATAAAAATTCAAATATGTATGCTGATTTATCAGGCTTAATTGTTGGTACTGAAAAAGAGTTGAAAAGTTATTCGGAAGGCCGTTTTTTAGACCATTTACGTCATGCATTAGTTTATTGTGATCATTATGATCGATTACTATTTGGGACGGATTGGCCATTAGCACCGGTAAAACCCTATATTGAATTCGTAAAGAATCTAATACCAGAAAGATTTCACGAAGATGTTTTTTTCAATAATGCTTTAAAAGTGTTTCCACGGTTAAGAAACATTATAGATTAACGATAAGGGGATACAAAAGATGAAACTAGTAAGTGGTACCATTGCTTTAAGTTTCTCATTTGTAATGTTTATGTATTTAATTGAAACATTTTTACCGTATGCTAATAACAATATTGGTTTATTTGTTTTTCCTTTTACCCTTTTGTTCTTGTCTATTTATTTTTTTGTAACTTATAAACAGGAAAAAGTGAAGAAAGTAAAGGGGATTAAGTTTGAGGATAGTGATTATGATAGGTAATAAAGAGTAGGCTATGAATACGGAAGTTCCGTATTCATAGCCCTTTTTTAGTTTTTCACTCTATTTAACTGAATAAGTGAACTTATAGTTGCAAGTGTTAACCCAATAATAAATCCTTGGATCATACCAACGAATAATGTGCAAATAAATGTAATGAGTAAACTAAATCCATCAAGGGGCTTATTTTTTAATAGTATAATCATCCTTTTAAAATTTATTAAAGGGTAGACGGAAACAATTATCACAGCTGCTAGAGTTGCAAGTGGTAAATAATAAAATATAGATGTGAAAAAGAGGAGAGTAGTTAATATCATGAACATAGAAATGATGTTTGCAAGTTTAGTTTGTGCACCCGATTGATAGTTAACAGCTGTCCGGGACAATGCACCAGCAACTGGAATCGATCCGACAAAAGCGCTTGAAATATTTGCTGAACCTAATGCAGTCATTTCCCGATTAGGGTGAATTAGTTGATTTTCCTTTTCTGCAATAGAATGGGCGATTGCATATGATTCTAGGAAGGATATGAAGGCGATAATAAATGCAGTAGGTATAAGTGCTTTCATATCTTCCAAATTTATTTTAGGAAGAATAAATTCAGGAACCCCATTTGGAATAAAGCCAACTATGGCTGTATGGTATGGTAATAAAAACATTTTATTTATGATTGGAAAAAGAAAAACAAGTAATATTGGTCCAGGTGAAATGCTAGTAGTTCTCTTTAGGATTATTAATATAATGATACTCCCTATACCAATCAAGGAAGTGACTGGATGAATAGAAGGTAGGTTTGTAAACAATTTAGACATATAGTTAAGAACATTAGTTTGTGTAATCCGTTCTATACCTAATAAAACATCGATTTGATGTAGAATTATTATAACTGCTGCAGCAGAAATAAACCCACTGATCACATGTTTAGGGATGTAATTAAATAATTTGCCTACATGAAAAATCCCTAATAGAATTTGAATGATTCCTACTAACAAAGTAAGTTGTACCATTGCTTCAAAAAAATGAAGAGACTGTGGTTTTGCTATTGAAAAAACTCCTGCAAAAGCAATAAGAGAGATGATGGAAGTTGGGCCAACAGATAAAAATTTGGATGAACCGAGTAATGTATATATTAATAAAGAAGTAATGGCTGCATATAGGCCATATACAGGATTGACACCTGCAAGATTCGCATAGGCCATACTTTGTGGGATAAACAGTATGGCAACGATGATACCAGCAGTTAGATCACTTGAAAAGGAATGACGAAAATGGTGGTTTCTAACATGTGGAATCGAAGTATGTTTTAGTGCCACAAATGTTCTCCTTTCTATAGTTTGTCCTTTTAAAACATATTCGAAATACAAGGATTTATGAGTAGGATGATGGGGAAAAAGAGGCTTGTCTACAAGAAATAAAGTTCTTTGTAAACAAGCCTCTTATTATTGTTAGTATAAATTGGATCTTTTCACATATAGTTTTTGGTGTGTATGCTTCATTTTTTAATCTATGTTTGATTGCTTAGAACTTTAGTAATATCCTAATACTTTTTCTTACAAAGTAAATGAAAAATTATAATTTAAATGAACTCTTTAATGATACTACACGATTAAAGACGATTGAATCAGATGTAGAATGTTTTGGATCAACATTAAAATACCCGTGTCTGAAGAATTGAAATTTATCATATGGTTTCGCATCAGCCATATTTGGTTCTACAAATCCTTGGGCAACTTCCAATGAATTTGGATTGATATGATCTAGGAATGTTCCGCCATCTTCATCTAGTTCCTCGTCTAATATTAATGAATCGTATAAACGAAACTCAGCAGGAACTGCTTTTGAAGCTTCGACCCAATGAATCGTACCTTTTACTTTTCTACCTGTAAATCCAGTGCCACTCTTTGTTTCAGGATCATAGGTACAACGTAATTCTATAACTTCACCGTTTTCATCTTTTATGACCTCTTCACATTTTATGAAATAGGCATGTTTTAAACGTACCTCATTCCCAGGGAAAAGGCGGAAATATTTCTTTGGCGGATCCTCCATAAAGTCCTCTTGTTCAATATAAATCTCACGAGAGAATGGAATTTTTCTCATTCCCATTTCTGGAACTTCAGGATTGATTTCCGCGTCCAGCATCTCTACTTGTCCTTCTGGATAATTAGTAATGACAACTTTTAATGGTTTCAATACTGCCATTGTACGAGGTGCTTTTAATTTTAGATCTTCACGGATAAAATGCTCAAGCATTTGAACATCTACTGCACCACTGCCCTTTGTAATCGCAAGTTCTTCACAAAAGGCGCGTATTGCCTCAGGTGTGTAGCCTCTGCGACGTAAACCAGAAATGGTTGGTAGGCGAGGATCATCCCAGCCATCAACAATTTTTTCATCAACTAATAGCTTTAGTTTTCGTTTACTCATGACTGTATTCGTTAAATTTAGACGTCCAAATTCAATTTGTCTAGGAGTTGCTTCCATTTCACAGTTTTTAACTACCCAATCGTAAAGTGGTCGTTGATCTTCAAATTCTACCGTACACAGTGAATGAGTAATTCCTTCAATAGCATCCTCAATTGGATGGGCAAATGCATACATCGGATAAATACACCATTTATCTCCTGTATTATGATGATTAGTATGTGAGATACGATATAGAACTGGATCTCTTAAGTTAATATTAGGGGAAGCCATATCAATTTTTGCACGTAATACTTTTTCACCATTGGCAAATACACCATTCTTCATTCGTTCGAATAAATCAAGATTCTCTTCGATTGAACGGTTTCTTGAAGGGCTCTCTATTCCAGGTTCTGTTAATGTACCACGATGCTCTCTAATTTCATCAGCTGAAAAGTCTTCTACATAGGCAAGTCCTTTTTTTATTAAAAGCACAGCTCTTTTATACATTTCATCAAAATAGTCGGAGGCAAAGTGAAGATTTTCCCACTCATAGCCAAGCCATTTTACATCTTCCTTAATTGACTCAACAAATTCAATATCTTCCTTTAAAGGATTTGTATCATCAAAACGGAGGTTTGTCTTGCCATTAAATTCATCTGCTAAAGAGAAGTTAATAAAGATGGATTTTGCATGACCGATATGCAAGTAACCATTTGGTTCAGGAGGAAAACGAGTAACAATTGTATCATGTTTTCCGTTATGTAAATCTTCCACCATAATATTTTTTATAAAATTGGACGGAGTCGCTTTTTCTTCCATTAATTAATCACCCTTCTAACACATTCATTTTGCATATTCTAATATTATAACAAACAAAACAAAACAGTAAACATTTCTCTTAAGAATATGTAAAGAAAAGGGTTCTTCTTTATGTTATATATAGAAAACATGGTAAAATAAATGGATGTGAGGGGAGAGAGAACTATTTGGAAGAGATAATTAAGAAAACAGAGCAATTTATAAAAAAAGAATTGGGCGAGGATACTAGTGGCCATGATTATTATCATGTGAACCGTGTAAGGAAACTTGCTTTACATATAGCTAAAAATGAAGCAAATGGAGATCTGTTCATTATTGAAATGGCGGCCCTCCTTCATGATATACCTGACGAAAAATTAAACACGGACATCCATGAAGGGATGATTAAATTACAATCCTTTTTAGCCTCCATTCAGCTAACAGATGTCCAAAGCAAACAAATCATCAATATAATCAGTAAGCTATCATTTAGAGGGGGAAATGAAGCAGAGTTAACTACCTTTGAAGAAAAAGTAGTTCGCGATGCTGACCGACTTGATGCAATTGGGGCAATGGGGATTGCTCGTGTTTTTGCCTATGGAGGAAAAAAAGGACAACCAATATATGATCCAGACATTGCAGTACGTGAAAACATGACAGTGGAACAATATCGAAAGGGAAAATCAACTTCAATCCATCATTTTTACGAAAAGCTATTATTACTAAAGAATCGAATGCATACCGAGACTGCCAAAAAATTGGCCGAAGAAAGACATCAGTGGATAGAAAACTTTTTAAAACAATTTTTTAAAGAATGGAATGGTGACATATGAGATCATTAACTGTTGAAAATCTTTCAAAATCTTACGGTGATAAACAATTATTTCAACAGATTTCATTTCATATTAATGAAAAAGAAAGAGTGGGTCTCATTGGTGTAAATGGAACCGGAAAATCTAGTCTGCTTAAAATTATTGCAAAAATTGATGATCCAGATACAGGTGAATTAATCCACCCGAATGATTACACAATTAACTATTTATCACAACAACCAGATTTAAATCCTGAACTTTCTATTTTAGAACAGGTATATCAAGGAGAAGCGGCGATAATGAAGCTGTTACGAGAATATGAGACCGCTCTTATAAAACTCGAACAGGAACCGGAAAATCAAGTATATCAAGAACAGCTATTTAAACTTCAATCTGATATGGATGCACAAAATGCTTGGGATGCAAGTTCAAATGCAAAAACTATTTTATCCAAATTAGGTATTGATCATTTTTATAGAAAAATTGGAGAGTTGTCTGGAGGACAACAAAAGCGTGTTGCTTTAGCGCAAGTTCTTATTGAAACACCAGATTTATTAATCTTAGATGAACCAACCAATCATCTAGACTATGAATCGATCAAATGGTTAGAAGAGTATTTAGCAAAATATCAAGGTGCAGTTCTATTAGTTACTCATGATCGTTATTTCCTTGATCATGTTACGAACCGAATTTTTGAATTGGATCACGGTTCTTTATATGCTTATCAAGGGAATTATCAATCCTTTATTGAAGCGAAGGCGAGACGAGATGAAGAAAGTATCCAAACAGAAGAAAAAAGAAAAAACTTATATCGAAGAGAATTAGCATGGATGAGACGTGGAGCAAAAGCACGTTCTACGAAACAAAAAGCAAGAATACAAAGATTTGAAGAGTTAGAAGGGAACTTAGGAAATGTTCCAGCAAAAGAAAACGTAGACATTGCTATCCAAGGAAGTCGATTAGGTAAACAAGTGTTCGAATTTCAACATGCTTATAAATCGTATCCGACTCAAATGATTTTAAAAGATTTTAATTGGTTAGTAAAACCTCAGGATCGCTTTGGAATCGTTGGTAAAAACGGAAGTGGCAAATCAACGCTTATGAATATGATTGCTGGTAAAATTGAGTTGGATCAAGGTAGTTTTATAACAGGTCAAACGGTGAAAATCGCCTATTACCAACAACAAAATGAAGAGTTAGATGAATCGAAACGAATGATAGAATATATAAGGGAATATGGGGACGTTGTAACGACTAAGGATGGGGAAACCATCTCTGCAGCCCAAATGCTAGAAAGATTTTTATTTCCGATGCATACCCACGGTACCCCTATTAGAAAATTATCAGGTGGGGAAAAGCGTCGCTTGTATTTATTAAAACTATTAATGGGAAAACCGAATGTTCTCCTTTTGGATGAACCAACGAATGATCTAGACACCCAGACTTTAACGGTTTTAGAGGATTATTTAGAAGAGTTCCCTGGTGTAGTCATTTCAGTCTCGCATGATCGCTATTTTCTTGATAAAACTGCTGAACAGCTTCTCGTGTTTCAAGGAGATGGAGTGATTGATAAATATTATGGGACATATAGTGAGTATTTGGAGCAATCTGTGAAGACTATCAAGTCAGGGCAAGTAAAAGAAAAAGTAAAAGAAGACACGTCAGCGATTGAACAAAATAAACCGGCTAAAAAGAAAAAATTATCCTATAATGAGCAACGCGAATGGGATGAGATTGATACCAAAATTTCGGAAACAGAAGAAAAACTTGAATTACTTCAAAATCAATTAAATCAGGTTGGGAGTGATTTTGAAAAGGCCCAAGCACTAACAGAGGAAATTGACGTTGAAAATGAGAAGCTTGAACAATTAATTGAAAGATGGAGCTATTTATCTGAACTCATCGAATCCTTCTCCTCATAATTTACGATTGGTTTTTACACTTTTATTGGTATTGATGAAAAAATCAATTTGAAGGGTTATAAAAAGAATAGGCTGTCTAATACAGTTTGTGCGAATAAGAACAAGATAAAATTCTCTTATGTTAAAATGGGGATAAGAAAAAAGAGAAGGGTGGATATTGATTCATGAACATTATTTCTATTGAACCTACACCGAGTCCAAATACGATGAAAGTAATATTAGATCAGGAGCTCCCTGCAGGTAAAAGCAATAATTATAAAAAAGAACAGATTGAAGATGCGCCAGCCTATATTAAAGCTATACTAGAAATTGATGGAGTCAAAGGTGTGTACCACGTAGCAGATTTCCTTGCGGTTGAACGAAATGGAAAAGTTGATTGGCAACAAATCTTACCAAAAGTAAGGGAAATATTTGGGGAAGAGGATGGAAATCAAGCAGACCATGGGATCGTAGATGAGCATTTTGGAGAGGTTAATGTTCATGTCCAAATGTTTAAAGGAATTCCTTTGCAAGTAAAGCTTACAGATGGGGAACATGAACAGCGATTTGGTCTTCCAAGCATGTTTGTAGAAGCGATGAATGAAGCTCAGCTAGAGGGAGATAATTATGTACTATTAAGAAGATGGCAAGAATATGGTGTTCGCTACGGTGATCTTCAACAGATCGGTGAAGATGTAGTTGAAGAACTCTTAGCTGCATACCCAGAAAATAGATTAAAAAATCTCGTTGAAATGGCAAAGAACCCTGAAAGTTCTAAACAATTGAAGAAACTTATAAAACTTACACCGGAAATGTTAGATGATCCTGATTGGAGAAAGAGATATCAGCTTCTCGAACAAATGGAAGAGCCAACAGTAGAAGATCTCCCTTTATTAGAAAAGGCACTAGCAGATGAAAAATCTTCAATTAGAAGATTAGCAGTCGTTTATCTTGGGATGATAAAAGATAAACAAGTTCTCCCCTTATTATATAAAGGCTTAAAGGATAAAGTTGTAACGGTAAGAAGAACAGCAGGGGACGCTTTATCAGATCTTGGTTTCAAAGAAGCAATTGAACCAATTATGGAGGCGCTTAGTGATAAGAGTAAAATAGTACGTTGGCGAGCGGCGATGTTCTTATATGAAGAAGGAGATGAAAGAGCACTTTCAGCGTTACATCAAGCAGAAAATGATGCGGAATTTGAAGTTCAGTTACAAGTGAAGATGGCAATTGAAAGAATAGAAGGTGGAGAGCAAGCTAAAGGATCAATTTGGAAGCAAATGTTGGAAGCCCGTCAAAAAAATAGTTAAACGTATACTACCAAAAACATTGACTATCTTGCTTTCAAAAAGAAGAGTTAAATGAAAAAATTTGTTCGAATTGTAGGACTTAAGCTATTGTTAAAAGAAATCCATATTAAATGAGTGTAAAAGCGAATAGGAGGCTGAATAATATGTCAATGGCATATGAAGAATATATGAGAGAAATAGTAAAGCCTATGCGGGCAGAATTAGTCAATGCAGGTTTCAAAGAACTAACTACGGAAGAAGAAGTAGAAAATTTTATGAATACTGTCGAAGGAACAACATTAGTGATAGTTAATTCTGTATGTGGGTGTGCAGCTGGATTGGCTCGCCCTGCAGCTGTTTCTGCTGTTCAAAGCAGTACCAAAAAACCAGATCATTTAGTTACTGTATTTGCTGGTCAAGATAAGGAAGCGACAGGAAAAATGCGTGAATTTTTTACTGGTTTTGAACCATCCTCTCCATCTATGGCCATACTAAGTGGTAAAGAAGTTGTTCATTTCATTCCGAGAGATGAAATCGAGGATCATGATGTGGAAGAGATAGTAAGTAATTTGACAACTGCATTTGATAAGTATTTATAATAGGGTGTATTTACACCCTGTTTTTTTGTTATAGAAAATAGTGAATTAAATATAGTATTGAATGAAGGTTGAAAAAATGATTGTAACAACAGCAGGACGAACGGATAAAAAAATGATAGAGAAGGCAAAATTAATTGCAGCTGAACTACTATTACGTTATATACCTCGAAACAAGCAATCCGTAAAAAGGCTACATGACTTATATAGATGTGATTGTCTGATTGTAGGAAAAGAAAGACTGGAATTAGTTCCTTTCGCTTTAGATCAAGCGTTTTTCTTTCACCCTAATTCAGCAAGTTTCAGAATAAAAAGATTAAAAAGGGGTGACAAAGATCCATTTATCGATGTCTGTCAATTATCGACTGGAATGTCGATTTTAGATTGTACAATGGGACTCGCATCTGACAGTATTGTTGCATCCTTCATCGTTGGAAATACAGGGAAGGTCATCGCAATTGAAGCCAATCCTTATTTGCATTATATTGTGAAAAATGGATTAACACAGTGGCGATCGGAGATAGAAGAAATGAATCATGCCATGAGGAGAATAGAAACAAATCATGCAGATCACTTAGAGTTTTTAAAAGGTCTACCAGACCATTATGTAGATATCGTCTATTTTGATCCAATGTTTGAAGATGCAATTTTATCATCTGATGGCATATCAGGGTTACGGCAATTTGCTTCCTATTCTTCATTGAATGAGGGGCTAATTTCTGAGGCAAAGCGAGTCGCAAAAAAACGGATCATTCTAAAAGATCATTTTCGCTCCCCCAATTTTCAAATGTATGGATTCCATGTCAATATTAGAAAGTCCGCAAAATTTCATTATGGAGTAATTGAACTTGAAACAAAATAGAAGGACTATCTGATCCAGATAGTCCTCTATTTATATCATTCATTAATCTGTTATGGTTAAATAGACAAAATATGCCAGCATAATAAATATACCAATATAAGTAAGTGTTGTTTCCATTTCGACCCCTCCTATGAATGAAATAAGTTTACACAAGGATATGTAATTTACAATTAGCTTATACCGTTACAGTATAAAATACTCTTCCTTTACAACAAATAATTTTAGATTTACAATATTCATATAAAGATTAATTTTAGAATATTACTATTTAATCAATTAATCAAACAACATATATACTACTATATATCCTTTTGGTAATAATTGAAACCTTTTCATTCGAAAAATCGTCTATATAAGTATATGATTCTAGTAACTGGACTTAAGTGGAGAATAATCATGTCTTATCTTAATAGAAAGGACTATGTTATATGAAACAATGGTTGAGAAAATCCGTCGTAATACTCGTTTCTATATTAACATTTGGGCTAGTGACACCTGCCCATGCAATTTGGAATGAGAATCACGGGGTTGATAAAGCAAAACATCAAAATGAGGCTTCAGATTTAAAACAAGCAACAACACTTAGCAGCTATAGAAGCGAACAACAAGAAAATAATCGTGACACGATTATTCAAAAAATGATGATGGAAGCTGAGAAACAATCTTTTGAAAAGTTTGGTGAAAAAATTTCACCAATTATTGAAGATGAATTTCGCCAAGTGATTCTACCAAAAATCCAAGATGCAATTGAAATGACGATTGCAGAATACCCAGAAGAAGAATTATCATCATTTGCCATTACAGAAACACCAAGTGGTGGTGTAAGTGAGAAAATTTTCCATATTTACAATATTAAGACGAATGAGGACATTATCCGTTTTCACGTAAGGAGAGACCACCCACCTATGGATGGGTATTATTTTAATTTTCATTATCATACTAAGTTTGACAACTATCAATCCCATTATCATTTAGGTGAAATATACTGGGATAAAAATACACCACCAAAATGGATGAGCGTTTAAAAAATCGGCTAAGACCGATTTTTTTTTATTTACCAAATTTTAATTAAAAGGAGTGACTATTTCTCTATGATATAATGAAATTATTATACTAGTTGGAAGTGAAGCCAATGGGGAAATACTTAATGATTAGTCTTTTAATCTTTTCTTTAGTGCTGCTGCAAGGAAATTCAAAACCTGATATTGATGGAATTCTATTGAAAAATTCAAAGATACTTCAAACGCTGAACTTGAAATCGGGCAAGCAATTAAAAAATATAATCATTTTACCAAATCATAAAAATTATCATTATGGGGAAGTAAAAAAAATTATTTCTAGATTGGACCATTTACCATCATCTATGCTAAATAGGGCAATGCTAGCGGGCATAAAAGTTAAACTATTCGATGGCAAGCTCACAGATAATCCCTCAGCTGCTTTTTTAAAAGGAATAACCCCAAGAGGTTATCAGGATCGGTCCATGACTTGGGATAAAGTTCCGGGTATTGGTGGCTCACAAATTGTATTAGTGAAGATTGGAAGTAGTGAACAAGGAATGGGGCATGGTTCTGTAAATTTAGAGCTTCATGAAATGGCCCATTCATTAGAACGATTTCTCTATTCTTCCAATGATAAAAAAAGGAATTTTAAGTACATTTGGAAAGAGGAAGCACCATTATTATTCCCCCATACACAATATTTTTTAACATATCCAGAAGAATATTTTGCAGAAACCTTTGCGATGTACTACTATAATAAAGTAACGAAAAATGAATTAAGGCGATTAGCACCAAGCACATACACCTATATTTCACTTCTTCAGTAGAATTGGGGGATATCAAGTAATGAAACAGTATTTAGATTTATGTCAACATGTACTAGAAACTGGAGTAACTAAAGAGGATCGCACTGGAACAGGTACTATTAGTACATTTGGTTATCAAATGCGCTTTGATCTTCAACAGGGTTTTCCGCTTTTAACGACAAAAAAGCTACATATGAAATCAATCATACATGAACTTCTGTGGATGTTAAAAGGGGATACGAACATTAGCTATCTCCAAGAAAATGGTGTAAGGATTTGGAATGAATGGGCTGACGAAAATGGTAATCTTGGTCCCATTTACGGACATCAGTGGCGCTCATGGACTGGAGCTGATGGAACAACCGTTGATCAGATAGTCGAAGTGATTCAACAAATTAAAACCAATCCTGATTCACGGAGAATGATTGTGAATGCTTGGAATGTAGCAGAAATTGATAAAATGGCGCTTCCGCCATGCCATTGTTTCTTTCAGTTTTATGTAGCAAATGGAAAATTATCATGTCAATTATATCAACGCTCAGCAGATATTTTCTTGGGCGTTCCATTTAATATAGCATCATATGCATTATTAACGATGATGATTGCACAAGTATGTGATTTAGAACCGGGTGAATTTGTGCATACTCTAGGGGATGCACATATTTATAAAAATCATATCGAACAAATCCAGTTGCAATTAACAAGAGAACCACGTGCTCTACCGAAAATGGTTATAAATCCTAATGTAACAAATATTTTTGATTTTAAATATGAAGACTTCGAGATTCAAGCATATGACCCACATCCACATATAAAAGGAGTGGTAAGTGTATGATTTCTTTTTTATGGGCACAGGATGAAAAAGGGGTTATTGGACGAAATAATCAGTTACCATGGCATATTCCCGAGGATTTAAAATATTTTAAACGAACAACGATGGGACACCCCATTGTGATGGGACGGAAAACTTTCGACTCCATTGGGAAACCACTACCTGGAAGACAAAATATTATCATCACTCGAGATGTAGATTTTAAGGCTGATGGTTGCTTAATATTTCAATCTAAACAGCAGCTACTAGAATGGGCATCTAGGAATGCTCCAAATGAGATTTTTGTTACCGGGGGAGCGGAAATTTTTGGCTTACTGATGGATGAGGTGGATCGGTTGTATGTTACAAAAATCTACCATGATATTGAGGGAGATACGTATTTTCCAATCATCGAGTGGGATGAATGGGATTTAGTCTCATCAGAAACAGGTCTAAAAAATAAGGATAATCCTTATGATTATGAATTTCAGGTGTATCAAAGAAAACCGTGAACATATTTTGTTCACGGTTTTCTACATTTCTAAGTGATATCGTATTAATGTTGTTGTTCAATGATTGTTTTACATCAAGATTTACACAAAGTATAAGACACAAAAGTACATAAATGCATTTCCGCCTATGACAAATAAATGCCAAATTGCATGAGAGTATGGCAATCTTCGCCATATATAAAAAATTGCACCAATTGTGTAGAGGATTCCACCAGTTAAAAGTAAACCAAAGCCAGTACCAGTAAGACTTGCATAAAGGGGTTTAATGGCAATAATAACAAGCCACCCCATTAAAATGTAAAATAGAGTAGAGAGGATTCGGAATCGGTGAATCATAAAACATTTAAAAGTAATTCCTAATAAGGCAAGACCCCAAATGATTCCGAATAATGTCCAGCCGAATGCTCCATTAATAGATATTAAAACAAGTGGGGTATATGTGCCGGCGATTAGTAGATAAATAGCCGAATGATCGAGAATAGCAAATACCTTGCGGGCTCTAGATGGCTTAAAGCTGTGAAGCATAGTTGAAAATAAATAAAGCAATAACATAGTTGTTCCAAAAATAATGAAACTAACCATATATACAGGATTATTTTTTTGTGCTGCAAAGATAATAAGCATGACTAATGCAGGAATACTTAATAAAAATCCTATACCATGAGTAATTGCATTTGCGAGCTCTTCTTTCCAATCATAGAAATAAGTACTATTCAATTAGTTTACCTCCTTCTATAACCATTACAATTTTGCGATTTTTCCTTCATAACTTATCCATATGATAACTGTTTCTACAATGTTAAGCAAACTTTTTCTAGGATGCTCAATTGATAGAGCCAATCCTTTTTTTAAAACATGCTTTAAAACCAAGCCTTCTCACATAGATGTAAGTAAGGAGATGAGATCATGAGGAAAAAAAAGGTTCTTTTTTTTAGTGATTTCGGTGTCGATGATATGCTTGCAGGAATATATGCCTATTTTAGTGAAGAAATAGAGCTTGTTGGCTTTGTAGCGGATTATGGGAATGTTTCAAGAGAAGATGCTTTGCGGAATGTTAAATTTTTTCAACAGCTAACAGGGATTTATGATGTACCAGTCTTCGGTGGTGCGGTGATTCCTCTTACAGGAGAAAGCCCCGTTTACTATCCTGAAATTCATGGACCATCTGGTTTAGGTCCGATAATACCCGAACTATATACACAAAATTCATTGGAAAATTTCAATAGCATTAATGATGTGATAAAAAAATATGAAAATGAACTAATTATTTTTAGTGCTGGCAGACTAACTTCGTTAGCAACAATGTTTATTTTATATCCAGAAATGATGAAAAAAGTGAAAGGAATCTATATGATGGGTGGTGCTTTTAAATCACCAGGCAATGTAACTCCAGTTGCCGAAGCGAATATTTTTAGTGATCCTTACGCTGCTAATCTAGTCATGCAATTATCTCCTATTAAGATTCATATTGTTCCGTTGGATGTGACCAAATATGCTATTCTTACTCCAGAACTTGTGAACGAATTGCATTCTCATTATAGTATGACAAAAAATAAAGTTGGACAATTGATTAAACCTATGATCGATTTTTATTTCAATTATTATAAAAAAATGAATCCAAAATTAATAGGTAGTCCCATACATGACTTATTTGCCATTTGGTCTATAAGTGATTATGCAGATATAAAGTTTGTTGATGTTCCGGTGAAAATTTGTGTGACAAAAGGGGATGCTTATGGTCAAAGTCTAGGAGATTTTCGCGATACCATTATGAAGGCACCATGGCCAGTCCATCATATTGCCCAACAATTTAACTATTCTCAATTTATTAAACAGGTCATTGAAACATTAACTGCAATCAAAAGTTAAAAAGTATGAAAAATTACCTTTAAAAATGTTTGACCCTTAATTTACGTGTTATAATAAAACAATGTAAAAGTGGGGTGATGTGTAATGAAAAGAATTCTCACCTTCCTTTTTGCTACTATGTTATTTGTGTCAGGTTGTTCGAGTGGAACAGCAGAACATGCATTAAAGAGCATAGATGTTCAAGATAAGAAAAATCCTCCATCTAGTTTTATTCCAAAGGATGTGGAAATAGTCTCTGTTGGTGATTCATTAACTCAAGGTGTGGGTGATAGTACAAATCAGGGTGGATATATTCCGTATTTGAAAAAAGATCTTGAAACATTAAAAGAGGTAAGGTCAGCGAACTTTCAAAATTATGGTGTCAAAGGGAATCGTACCGATCAATTAGAAAAAAGACTAGATCAAAAGGAAATAAAAAAAGCGATTAAAAAAGCAGATTTAGTTATTATAACAATCGGTGGAAATGATGTAATGCAAGTGTTTAAAGATAATTTTTCAAGTCTTCAAGTATCTAAATTTGAACAGGCATTAGTAGGTTACAAAAAAAGACTTGGAGAAATAATTGAAACGATTCGAGAAAATAATCCTGAAACGGGGATTGTACTTGTTGGTATATATAATCCATTTATGAAATGGTTTTCGGATATTAAAGAAGTGGATGAAATCATTAAGGAATGGAATCAAGCCAGTGAACAAATTTTGGCTAAATATAGTAAAACAAAGTTTATTCCAATCTTCGATATATTTGAAAATCAAGAAGAGGACTTACTGTATACCGATTATTTTCATCCAAATGATCATGGCTATAAGCTAATGGCGAAACGAATCTTTAGTTATTTAGACAATAATAAATTAGCTCAATTCATAGAGTAATATGGTGCAAGGGAAGAGATATAATGAAAAAAAGTCGATGGAAAATCGCATTTTTTAGTTTATTAGTCCTGAATATTTTGATTGTCGGTTTACTATCATATTTCATTTTTAGTCCCGGTGTTAATGAGATTCCAAAATATAATGTCAAAGAATCTGATAAAATCAACTTAAAAGTAAAATCGAATAAAAAAGACTTAACGAATTTAATTAACCATTATATTCAAAAGGAGAATTTAAACGGTCCGATAGATTATAGTGTAAATTTAGATAATGAAGTTGAGCTTTTTGGAACAATGCAAATTTTTTCAGAGGATGTCCAATTAAAAATGACTTTTGAACCAGTAGCACTAAAAAACGGTGACTTATTATTAAAGCAAAAATCGATTTTAATTGGAGATCTAAATTTACCTGTTTCATATGTGTTGAAATTTATTCAAAAGTCATATAAACTACCCGAATGGGTAACGATTGTACCGAATGAAGAAGTAATCTATGTCGGTTTACATGATTTAAAGGTAAATAATATGACTGTACGAGCAAATACATTTGATTTAGAAAATGATGATATTGAATTTTCCTTACAAGTACCAATGAACTAACCAATATGTATATAAAATTACACATCGATAGGAAAGGATTAATAGTTTAATCCTTTCTTTTTTATTGGCTGTTTTCATATAGTGCCATTTTTAAAAGTCCAGCTGCGGAAATTTTACGTTTGTTATAGGCTTTTTGCAGTTCTTATTTAGCTTGCAGCTCTTTTCTCAGTGAAATGAAGGGGATGGTCTTCAACGGATTTATAAATAGTAACTATGTTTCAGAAGAGAGGCTTTTTATTTAATAGATAATTACAGAGTGATTAAGTAACACAATACTATAATGAAGATTGGGCTTGAAAGTAGTATTAGTTATTTCTCTAATGGTTTCTTTTGTTAAAGAATCTTTAATTTCTAGATCGACAGTCATAGGGGTTAAAGTTAAGTAAGGTGTAGCCTCTTTAAATCCAATTGTAGAGAAAAGAGTGTTTCCATTTTTAATAGAAACATCGATATTCTTATAAAATGGGCTTAAATTGATAACACGTATATTTGTGATTGGTGATTGGATTTTATTATCATCAATATATTCAAGAAGTTGATAGGTTTTGTCTTTACTTATGAGAGGTATTGTATAATGATGATTTTCTTTGAGTTTCACTTCCTTTCGAATGATTGGAGTAGATGTAGATCCTTGTGGATAAATCTCTATTAAATAAATACCAACAGGTAAGGTGATATATTGACTAATTTCTTTAAAAGAAAAATTATAGAGTATTTTCTTTCCATTCAAATAAACGTCTACACCCTTTAAGCTTTGTGTTGCATGTAGAAAACGTATAAAAATTGGCGGAAGATAGATTTGTCTATTAACGTTAGTAGGTAAATGTTTATGAAAAACCCTAACAGAATTTAAAGTATTTAGAAATGAGGTAGAATTTGAGTGAATATAAGGATTTCCTAAATGATGAAAAAAATACGATTGATCTGCCATACTATTCTCTCCATTCATTAAATACGATGGTTACCGTTGTCATTGTATTCGTTATCATCTGTAAATGTTTCCTATTATTTGTGCATTAATAAAAAAAAGCGTAATATTTATTTTAAATAGATGGAAAGGATGAGAAATTTGCAAACGGAAAAGGCTACTTTTGCAGGTGGTTGCTTTTGGTGTATGGTAAAACCATTTCATGAACAACCAGGCATAGAGAGTGTTGTTTCAGGATATACGGGAGGAAGAACAGAGAACCCTACATATGAAGAGGTATGCTCGGGAACAACTGGTCATACTGAAGCTGTTCAAATCACATTTCACCCAGATACTTTTTCGTATGAAAAGTTATTAGAAGTATATTGGCAGCAAATTGATCCTACAGATGAATATGGACAATTCTTTGATCGAGGAATCTCCTATCAGCCTGCCATTTATTATCATAACGAACATCAGCAGCAATTAGCATTAAAATCGAAGAACGATTTACAGACAAGTGGGAGATTTGATAAACCTATTGTTGTTAAAATTCTACCAGCAACAGCATTTTATCCGGCGGAGGATTATCATCAGGATTACTATAAGAAAAACCCTTCCCATTACAACGCGTACAATGAAGGATCAGGAAGAGCGTCATTTATTCGAAAGCATTGGAGTGATATTCATGAAAAATGAGGAAATCAAATCTAAATTAAATCCGATACAATATGAAGTGACACAAAATAATGGCACAGAACCACCGTTCCGAAATGAATATTGGGATCAATTTGCTGAAGGAATTTATGTTGATATTGTCTCTGGAAAACCACTATTCAGTTCCAAAGATAAGTTCGATGCAGGGTGTGGTTGGCCTAGTTTTACAAAACCAATTGTTGAAGAAGAAATTATGGAAAAAAGAGATACAAGTCATGGAATGATTCGTACTGAAGTAAGAAGTAAAACGGCAGATTCACACCTAGGCCATGTATTTGATGATGGTCCAGGACCAACAAAGCTTCGTTATTGCATAAATTCAGCTGCTTTGAGATTTATCCCGAAAGATAAGCTTAAAGAAGAGGGATATGATGAATGGGCTTCTTTGTTTGAGGATCACAAAGAATAAGAAGAATGTTCAAAAAATATGGGCAAATACACATACAAAAAATAGGTTATCATCATACCTTAGCATTGACAAAAAAATGAGGAGTGAAAGGTATGTACTACGGATATGATAACTGCTGCTATCCAACATATAATTATGCCCCATGTGGTTATGGCTATGGTGGTGGATACAGAAATGGTTTTGCTCTAATTGTTGTTCTATTTATTCTTTTAATTATTATTGGCGCAAGCTGGATAGGACCTAAATGTTAAATATAAAATGGGGAGTTAAAACCTCCCCATTTCTATTTGTGTATTAAATTTTAAAATTAGAAATAAGTGATCTTAAGTTTTCAGCTTGCTTTGATAGTTCAGATGCAGATGCTGTAACTTCCTCCATAGCTGCTGAACCTTCCTCTGAGGCAGCTGCAGTTGTTTCTGTATGAGAAGCTGTAATTTCAGCGATCTCACTAACAGCGGTGAATGAAGTGGAGACCTCTTGGCTAAGAAGTAACGTCTGTTCAATCTGTGCGACCATTTCGGCAACTACATCATTCGTTTGAGTGGACTGTTGCAAAATTCTTTGAAGTGACTGATTGGTTTCGTTTGATATTTCAACTCCAGCAATAACAGCTTGAACACCATCTTTATTTTGGCTTATGATTCTGTTCACTTCATCTTGAATTGAGTATACAATCTTTGTTACTTCTTTTGCTGCTCCTTGAGATTGTTCTGCAAGCTTTCTCACTTCATCAGCTACCACTGCAAAGCCACGTCCATGTTCACCAGCACGTGCTGCCTCAATAGCAGCATTTAGTGCCAAGAGATTTGTTTGTTCAGCAATACCTGTAATCGTGTTTATAATTTTGGTGATTTCATCAGACTTTTTCCCAAGAGCTTCCACAGTTGTGCTAGTACTAGCCATCGTTTCCTCAATGCCCATAATTTCATTGGATGCTTTTTTGACGGATTCACTACCAGTTACGGCAGCTGACTGCATTTGCATAGCAGCAGTTTTTACTCGATCAGCCTCTGAATGTAATGAATGGACTAGTTTCTCTAAATTCTTCATCTTACTCAAAGACTCATCCATTTGAGTGGTTGTTTTTTCACTTCCAGTTGCAATCTCACTTGATGTTTCAGCAATTGACAGAATGGTTTTAGAGGTTTCTTCAGCTGATGCTAGTAATTCTTCACTACTAGCTGAAACATTCTCAGACATTGCAGATACTCTTTTTACAAGTTCAGCAATTCCTTCAATTAAAGTATTTGTATCTTTAGCTAAGTCTGAAAGTTCATCATTTGACTTAACAACAATCCTCTTGGTTAGATCTCCTCCAGCATTTGCTATATCAAGTATGGATCGACTGATTTTTCTTACACTTGTAACAATATTTTTAGACAAAATGATTGCAAGTACAACAGATAAAATTAGTGCTAAAGAGGATAATCCAATGGTTACTATTTTTGCAATATTTGCTTGAGTATGTAAGTTGTCAATTCGTTGCTTTGTAGATTTCGATTCTGCTTCAATTAGAGCCTGGATATTATCATTCATTTGCTTCATATAATCTTGGCCTCTAGCAGACTGTACTTCTTTGCCAGCTTCATCGATTGTCCAAAAATCACGAATTTGTATAACCTTGTTAACCCACTCAACCCAGAATTGATAGGAATTTTCAATACCGTCCAGTTTATTTAATTGATCTTTGTTGTTTTTTAACAATTTTTGTAGATCTTTGATTAATACACCTGCATGGTCTTTTTCTTTTTCTAACGTCTTTAAGAATGTTTTATCTCCAGAAGCAACATAGCTTAATTCTGCAGATTCAATTTTTAAGGAAGTGTTTTCAATATCTTTTACTTTATCATGAATAACTAAATCCTTATTTACCACTCTATCAATTTCAGATTCAAGCTTAGACATATTGATATAGGAAGTAGTAGTTAGAATCATTAATAGTATGGTCAGAATACTAAAGGATACTACAACCTTTCCACGGATTGTTTGTAAATAAGCTATGATTTTTCCTTTTTGAGCATTTGTTTTTTGTTTTTTATTATCTGATTTTTGAAAGAGGGTCTTTTTCCCTAGTGTTGTTTTTTTGTTCTTTTTTGGTATATGACTTTTTTCCTTTATTCTCTTTTGTTGTTTTTTCACCAAACCTTTTCCCCCTTTTTCCCTTTATAACTGAATTTAAAAACTATTAATAATTATCATTTTAACCTGAGTGAACTGAATTATCTAGTAATTAAAAATAATTTTGTCGAAAAAGAAAGAAAATTTATGTGAAAAAAGTGATAGAACATTCGTCATGTGTTTAAAAATTTGACTAGATAAAATATAATAGAGGAGATTTTTATTTCTCACTAAATTATTTTTTTATATAGTGAATCAATAAGGGGGTCACAAAGTTGAATCAATCTTTTTACCACTTTTTAATAAAATATCGTGATCCAAAACCAAAGGATAGTTTATCTGAATTTGCTAATTATGCTTATGAAGATCATTCATTTCCGAAAGGATTATCTGACTATCATGAATTGAGTACCTACCTAGAATTAAATGGGCACTACCTACAGTCAATGAAGGTATTTGATGACGCATGGGAACTTTATGTAAATGAAAAAAAATAATAAAAAGGCGTTTCTTATCATTTTTAGCAAATATGGTAAGAAGGCCTTTTTTTATTTTAATTAAGGCTCTTTTTGCAAACCTTTTTTCTATTTAGGTAATGTATTACCTATGAAAACAAGTTGAAGAAGGATAAGTCCTTTTTCCATTGAGAAAAAGCCTGGCAATGTCATAAAAACTGCGAAATGCCTATTTAAGTGTAAAAGCTGGAAATAAAGCAATATACAACGCCAAACTATACGAAATTTGCCTGAATATAATAAGTATAAATAAATACATAAATTAAAATGACAAACGAATAACCAAACCGAAAAGAAATCAATTGCATATACTGACTAATAATACTTAGATAGTAAATAAGGAGACGGGAGGATATGGATGAATATGGCAGATCAAAATTTGAGATAGGGGATATTGTTGTAATTATCAGATATGGTTCTGTTGGTAAAATAACAAGTATTAAATTTGTGGATGGACAATTATTGTATGAAGTTAATGAGAGTGGTGGCTTATTTAATGAAAATGGAATTATGTTACTAGCAGACTATAAAGGTGAATTATTTGATAAGGAACAAATTGATATAGAATATAAATTCTTTTTTGGAGATTTAGTTCAAGTTAAAGGATATAGAGAAGAGATATTTAAGGTAGTAGGCTTTCGTACAGAAATTTGGCGTTATCAGGAAGACGCATGGGAAGATATTATTTACGAGCTAACAAGAATACATGATGGAGAATGGCTAGAAGCGGATGAAGCGGAATTAATTTTAGTCGCTGATTCTGAACATGCTGACAGCTTTTTAAAAAAGTTTGGCTTTGTTTACCCAATTAAAAAAACAAAAAAACCATTGAATATCTCAACGTCAAAGGAACAACTTTCCCATAAAATTGACTGTTTGTTAGATAAATACAATGATTATAAAGCACTTTATTTATTATTTCAGGACGATGAATATCTCTCTTGCATACATTCAATTGAAAAACAATTGCACCATCTTACAATAGCAAAAAACAAAAGATTAAAAAAACAATAGGCGAGCAATTATTTATATTACTAAGGTTGGAAAAGTAAGTTAACTTAACAGTAAATAAAGTGATAAAGCAATAAAAGAAAGGATGAAAGATTTAAATAATAATGATAAAATAATGTCCATGAATTGAATGATTTTGATTTCGATATGATTGGCGGATTCGTTAGATAAACGATTCATACTTATTGCCCCCTAGTCTTTGTAAAGAATGATTTATTCTATCCATATGCTTGTCCTATTAAATTGATGACTATTATCAAGTTATTCTGCATAATTTTTTGTTATAAAACATACATTGTAAATCAGAGGAGGCGATTTTGATGAAGGAAATCGAAGTATTTATTGATACAGAAGAAATTGCTGAGTTTTTCTTTCAAGAATTAATCAAGAGGGGATATGCCCCTAAGGAAGAAGAGGTAGAAGAAATCGCCGACATAACATTTGATTACTTAATTGCAAAATCCATAATCGATGAGGAATCTGAGGATGACCTTTATTAGAAAGGAATTAGAGGTAATAACTCAAGAATAATTAATCAATTGGGGGTCTGACACCATTTAAATGGCAATATCTCATTAGATATTGTATTTAAGGATCAGACCCCTTTGCTTTTTTGTAGATGACCATTTTTTTTATAATTAAGAATATAGATAATTTTTATATGAAAGTTACTTTGCAGTCTCTCATCATCGTGTATGTTAGTTTATTCACTTTCACCGTATGAAAACAAAGTTTATACTTCCTATGGACATTTCCCCACAAAAAGTGATTGGAATTGAGTAGGTACTTACACATTTGTTTTATTTTTTTCGGCTTTGTGCTGAAAATTCTTTTCCATGAGCTTCATGCTCTGCGATTATTTGCTCTGCAGGAATATGATTATTTTTCTTCTGACCATTTATCCGATTACGGTTTTTTTTGCCCATGATGATCCTCCTTTTAGTACATTACATTTTTAGTATTGCCTAAAACCACTTCGACATTCTTACAAACAATATTTGCATCCTTGCCAGGAAAACATTACAATGAAAACATTGGTATTTTGGAGGAGGAAATAAAATGAGTGTACATATTAATGCGAAAGAAAATGAAATTGCGGAAACAGTCCTATTACCGGGAGATCCTCTAAGAGCTAAGTATATAGCGGAAACATTCCTTGAAAATGTAACTTGCTACAACGAAGTTCGCAATATGTTTGGTTATACAGGTATGTATAAAGGGAAAAGAGTGTCTGTTCAAGGAACAGGTATGGGTGTGCCTTCGATTTCAATTTATATTAATGAATTAATGCAAAGCTATAATGTCCAAAATCTAATAAGAGTTGGGACATGTGGTGCGATTCAAAAGGATGTTAAGGTAAGAGACGTGATATTAGCAATGTCTGCGTCTACTGATTCACAAATGAATAAACTAACATTTAATGGAATTGATTATGCGCCAACAGCAAATTTTGATTTATTAAAGAAAGCATATGATGGCGGACTAGAAAAAGGATTGAACCTGAAAGTAGGAAATGTATTTACCGCTGACATGTTTTATAATGATAATGCAGAACATGAAAAATGGGCAAAATACGGTATATTAGCCATTGAAATGGAAACAGCCGCTCTTTATACACTAGCAGCAAAATTCGATCGTAAAGCATTATCTGTCCTAACTGTAAGTGATCATTTATTAACTGGTGAAGAAACGACTTCTGAAGAGAGACAAACTACTTTTAATGACATGATTGAAGTTGCTTTATCTACACTTGTCTAATAATCGGTAAAGTATATTACATAGCAGTCTTATGTGGAAAATGAGACTATCTCATAAGTGTTTTACATCATCTTTCTTGGTAATGAATTTTTAGTGAGAGATGGTTTTAAAAACATGCTTTTGAGATGGTCTTTCTTTATTCATTTTCCTCTAGCGGACTTTCCTCTGATTTGATAATATTTACTTATGTTTTTCAAAGGCTATTTTCTAATTTTTTGGTGCGTTTGATAGAATTAAGCATCAAATTTTTATGAAAAGAAGCCTCAAAAGGAAGAGAAAGGTGAAATTATGAAACGAATTGTATCAGTTGCAGCAGTTCTTCTTCTATTAGGTGGTTGTAGTGGGGGACAGAATCATGAGAAAGATGCATCCAAAAATTCACAGCAAACTAGTAACCATGAACAAGCAAATGCAGAAAATGGTACGAAAACAAAAGAAAAAAATAATGATTTGCTATTGGAATCAAAGTATTTTAATCAAATCAAAGAAGTAAATGGTCAAAAAATGATAGAAAACACATCTAATATATTATCATTAGTTAATAAAGAATATTCGATAGGGAGTTATGTTCCTAATGACTTAGTCCGCCCAAAGGTGAAATTTTCATTTGGTGACCAAGATATAGAAAAAAGCTATATGAGACAGGAAGCTGCAACTGCATTAGAAAAAATGTTCAGTGAAGCTGAAAAAAATGGGATATATTTATTTGCTTCATCTGGGTATCGTTCCTATGAAAGACAAAAAGCGATTTTAAATAATGAAATTGCAAATGTAGGGAAAGAAAAAGCTGAGCAAGCAGTAGCCACTCCAGGCCAAAGTGAACATCAGACAGGACTTGCGATGGATATTACTAGCGAAAGTGAAAATTATCTTCTCTCTGAAAATTTTGGGAAACAAAAAGAGGGGATTTGGCTAAGAGAACATGCTCATGAATTTGGTTTTATTCTGCGCTACCCTAAAGATAAAGAAAACATTACGGGTTATGAATATGAACCATGGCATTTCCGATATGTTGGAAAAAAGGCAGCTGCTGTTATTTATAAAAATGGATGGACTCTAGAAGAGTATTTTCAGCATGTTGAGAAAATGTAAGGCAGGCTTGGCCTGCTTTTTCTTTGGCTGTTTTAATGAGAAACTGTTAATAGGAAGGAAGATAGGAATTAAAAGCTTTTCTTCCTTATAATCAAAAAAACTGATAAAATAAAGAAGTTAGTATTTGAAAATATAACTTGTAATGTACTTGGTTATGAAAGTGGTGAAAGTCTTGGAAAATGAGAAAAAAGAAGTAGAGTCTCAAGAAACACAGACAGCACAAACAAATGGATATATTCGAATTAGAAAATTTAAATTTGTCATGCTAATTTTTGTTCTTGTTTTTGCTACAGCCGGAGTGACAACCTTTGCTTTAGCATTTGGTGATGATAAGCCTGTTAAAGTTGCTGTAAATCAAAGAACGGAATTCAATAAATTATATGATACTTATGATCAATTGAAGAAAAATTATTATAAAGATCTGAATAATGATAAATTAATAAATGGTGCAATTAACGGAATGCTTGACTCATTAGATGACCCTTATTCTGATTATATGACTAAAGAGGAAGCAGCACAATTTCATGAGAGCATTTCATCCTCCTTCCAAGGAATTGGTGCAGAGATACAGGAAAAGGATGGTTATATTGTTGTTGTCTCTCCAATCAAAGGTTCACCTGCTGAAAAAATTGGTTTAAAACCAAATGATAAAATTTTAGCTGTTGATGGAAAAAGTATTAGAGGAATGAGCGCCAATGAAGCGGTCCTGTTGATTCGCGGTGAAAAAGGATCCAAAGTAACTTTAACGATTCAAAAAGCTGGGTCAAGTGAATCAACAAAGATTACGATCACCCGAGATGATATTCCGGTCAATACGGTTTATTCCGAAATGCTGGAAAATGGTGTTGCAAAAATCCAAATCACTAGCTTTTCTGAGAATACGTATAATGAACTATTAAATGGATTAAAAGATATGGAATCTAAGGGAATGAAATCACTGATATTAGATTTGCGTCAAAATCCAGGTGGTTTATTAGACCAAGCAATTAAAATTTCAAATCTTTTTGTTCCAGAAGGCAAGAAAATTGTTCAAATTGAAGATAAAAAAGGGAAGCGTGAAGAGTTTGTCGCTGAAGATGGTAAAAAAATTAATGTTCCAGTTGCAGTAATTATTGATAATGGAAGTGCAAGTGCTTCAGAAATCCTTGCTGCTGCTGTTAAAGAGTCTGCTGGTATACCATTAGTTGGGCAAAAGTCATTTGGTAAAGGAACTGTACAATCTGCCACCGATTTTAAAGATGGGTCTAATATGAAAATTACAACAGCAAAATGGCTAACGCCAGATGCAAACTGGATTCATCAAAAAGGGATCAAACCAGATTATGAAGTAAGTCTACCAAAATATGCGGATCTACCAATTATAAATCCAGATACTAAAATCGAAATGTCATCAATTTCATCTGATGTGAAGGCTGCGGAAGAAATGCTCAAGGCATTAGGCTACAACCCAGGGAAAGTTGATGGATTCTTTGATCAGGATACAGAGGCTGCTGTTAAAGAGTTTCAAAAGAAGAATAATTTAAAAGAAACTGGTGTTTTACAAGGAGAAACAACACTTCAATTGATGAATCAATTGAGAGAAGATATTGTTAAAAATGACACACAGGTCAAAAAAGCAATTAGTATTTTGAAAAAATAGGAACATAAAATGAGGCTGTCTGAAACTTTCAGACAGCCATTTCTTATCGTTTATACTCACCAAATTTCAAAAAGGTTGTTTCGTCTTCTACTAGCCCACACGCTCCACATTGAACCCTATATTCAGGGCCTTTAAAGGAAATATGGAATAGATCAGATGCTTCATTTCCATATTGCTCAATGATTTCACCAGTTTTTGGATCCATTTTAACTGCCTGCGGAACTTGCTGAATGATATTAAATCGGGTTCTATTCGTTTTACAATTTGGACAACAATAGGGACCATGCATATGAATATCCTCCAATCTTTTTTAATTATTGGGTTAGAATACCCAATAATTTGGAGAGTATTCGGAAGAATAAACTAAAAAGAGGAGAAATTGAAGTGAATGATGAAAAATTATTAGAGGTGTATTTGAGCATTTGGAAAAATCGTAAAAGTACAAATTGTCATTCTAAATCAGAAGAACAATTAAAAGCTGCTGTGTTAAGTGAGTTATTAGATGAGCAAACACACCCGAGGCTTAGAGTAAGTAAAGAGACAAAATTCTTTTTTGCTGTCCAGAGGATATCTAATTCCTCCTTGGATTTATCTGAAAAAATGGGATTGATTAATTATTTTATAAAACAAATGGAAGGTTTACGGGGTTAATGATAATTAACCTCTATTCTTTTTACTTAAACTACATGTTTGAAATTTAATTGTAATAATCGTTATATGTAGCGCTCATTTTAAAACCTGTCAATAGAAAAAACCTGTTAATATATGGTTTGTTTTAGGATTAGTTGGTAAACTTTCCGATGTAAGTAAATGAAGTTGAAAAAAGATAAATCTATTAATATAGCTATTTATATATAAATTTTATATGAAAATAACATAAAATGACTCTTTTAAAATGAAAATAGTAGTCTCTTCCAAGTTTATTACAAAAAAGCTGTGATATGATTTTCATGTAAGACAAACACATATCGCAGATCTCAAGGAGGAGAAATTACGATGAAAAAAACAATTATTACTACTGCAACTGCATTTGCACTTCTTGCGACACCATTTGTAAACAAAGCTGATGCTGCTACATTTCAAAATGATTCACATAAAACTGTTAATATAGCAAAATATGAATATAAAGTAGAAAATGCAAAAGATTTACAATCTCTAATCAATCAGATTATGACTAAATATAATGTAAGCTATAATCAAGCAAAAAACATTACTCAACAAAAAACAACTGAAAATACAAAAAAACCAGTATCAAAACCTGCGAAACCTCAAGCTTCCCAAAATAAACCAGTAGTTAATCAAAATAAACCGTCTACATCACAGACGACAAAGCCAACTACTTCAACCAATCAATCAGCAGGAGATACTTTAAATGCTTCTGAAAAGCAAGTAGTAGAGTTAGTTAATAAAGAACGTGCGAAACAAGGATTACCTGCATTGAAAATTGATAATGAACTAAGTAAGGTCGCACGAGTTAAATCAAATGATATGGCTACAAATAAATATTTTGATCATACAAGTCCTACTTATGGATCACCATTTGATATGATGAAGAAATTTGGCATTAAATATTCAACAGCGGGTGAAAATATTGCTATGGGTCAACGTACACCTGAAGAAGTTATGAAAGCTTGGATGAATAGTGACGGTCACCGTGCGAATATTTTAAATAAAAACTATACACATATTGGTGTAGGTTATGTAGCGAATGGAAATTATTGGACACAAGAATTTATCGGAAAATAAATAATTGACTAGAGCCCCTGTTATGGGGTTCTTTTTGTTATTTTATCATTTTAATCAAATGCTGCTTTCGAAAAATTTGTTGTTTTCGAAAAAACCTAACTGGCCTGCTTTTTCCTCCGATAAAGGAGTCTAGGTTTCTTATGGAGATTGCTGCTCTTTTCTCAGTAAAATGTAAGACGCTGCGATTTTTAGATCAGAGTTAAACTTTACTTAAATAGCAACAATGTTATAGAAAAGCCTAATCAAAAATAATAGTAAAAGTTAAAGTATATTCGAATCGATATGATCTATACCTATGTTATTGTTAACTTATCATTAAATTAAAAGAATACATTTAACGTAAATGGTCTTCGAAAGAAATATGATTTAGCTAAACATATTTCATCTAATGCTCACATATATTGTATGGACAAGCATTTTGAGAGGGGAGACCTGTCCATGGCATATAAGTATTCTAAAGGTTGGTATGTAATGCAATTAAAAAACAGAGGAATCCGTTATCATCCTGTAGGTAGAAAAAAACTAGAACTTTATAAAACATGGGTGGTAAGAAATCTATATAATGAATTAAATTCAAAAGAATAGGGAACTAAAAAAAGGATGACATGTGTGTACTGAACCCCAAAAGTTAGACTAAATATTTAAGCAGCTAATCGGCTGGTATGAAGACGGTATTCAACCGGGCTCATGCCAGCCAATTTTGCTTTTATTCGTTCATTATTATAATAATAAATATAGTTTATAATAGCCTGTTTTAACTCTTCAAAAGAGTGATAAATTCTACCGTAGTACATTTCTTGCTTCATAATGCCAAAGAAATTTTCCATAGGTGAATTATCTAGACAGTTACCCTTTCTGGACATGCTTTGAAATATATTATTATCTTTTAGTTTTTTTACATATGCTTTCATTTGATATGCCCACCCTTGATCAGAGTGAACAGTTGTTCTATATGGGCAATCTTTTGTTCGTTCAATGGCTTCATCTAAAGCCTCCATTATAGCTTTTGAATTTGGTCGTTCTGATACCCTAAAGGATAGAATTTCACCGTTATACATATCTAAAAATGGATCTAAATAGGCTTTCTTGATGTTCATATTTCCTTTAGAATCGGCCGTGTAGTATCTAAATTCTGATGTATCAGTTGTCATTTTTTGATGTGGAATGTTTGTATCAAATCTACGGTGGATAAGGTTCTTCGCAATCTTACCGATCGTTCCTTTGTAAGTACTAAATTTACGAGACTTACGTGTGAAGGATTTACAAGTAATGCCGAGTTTATTTGTAATCCGTAGAATTTTCTTGTGATTTACAACATAACCACGCTTACGTAATTCCATATCAATTCGACGATATCCATAATTTCCTGTATGTTTATCAACGATTTCTTTAATAACCTTTTCTATTTCTTCATCTGGACTAGGTTCATCAAATCGTTTTTTCCAGTACATATAAGTTGCCTTTGGAAAACCTGTTGCTTCAAGGATAACGGCTAGTTTGAATTTTTTTCTGAGTTCATGGATGACTCTCGATTCTGTTTTAGCAGTCGGCTCGGAATATTTATCCCTGAAGCTCGGAGCTTTTTTAAATAGGCATTCTCCGCACGAAGTAACTCTATCTCTTTTTCAAGTTGTTGTTCTTTCGTTAACTTTTTCTCTGAGTTTTTCTTCTTTTGTTTATTTGACATTGATGGACGCCCCCTTAGTTTAGAGAGTCCTTCAATGCCTTCGTTTTGCCATGTACGCATCCAATTTGCAATCATTGGTGGCTCATGAATGCCGAATTTTATAGCAACTGATTCAAAGGATTCTCCTGTTCTTAATTTATAGTTTAGGACATCTAACTTAAATTGAACAGGATAAGTAGTCGGGGATTTCTTTCTAAGAAAACCATCCTTTCCAAATTGCCTAAAGGTATTAACCCATTTTGCCACATTCGTTGAGCTTCTAACTCCAAACTTTTTAGCTATGGAATCATAGCCACCTTCTCCTGAAAGATAAGCATCTACAACTTGTTGCTTAAATCCTTCATCGTATTTGACCATAAAAAACACCCCAAAAGTTAGATTTTTGGTCTAACTTTTGGGGTGCACATCAGTGAGTCATCCTTTTTTTAAGCTTCTAAAGCTTGCGTATCTTCTTTGATAGACGAGTTTCGCATCATATGAAGTGAGAAAAGATCTTTTGATATTTCGTAAAGATCATAAATATAACCTGTTGAATTTAGTTGTTCGAACACAGATTTTCTCGTTTCATTGGCTTTTATTGTATAGGGTAATTTTTCAGCCGCTTTTCTTGAACGAATATTTTCTTTTCGAATTCTCATAAAAATGGTTTCAATACCTAATTCATAAAATACTTCGTTAAAAAAAGCTTCCTTTGCTAATTGGTTATAGCCTTTACCGTGATAAGGTTTTCCAATCCATGTACCTAGAAAACCTGCATTATCCTCTATATCATATAAATTAATGGTTCCAATTGGATTTTCCCATTCGTCTGTGATCGTACGAGAAATTAATTTTCCATGTTCTTCGGCCTCGATTATTTGCTTCGTTAAAAAAAGAAATTCATCATGTGAATATGCCTTATGACGTACAAAAGGGAAGACTTCTGGGTGCACCATCAAATCAAAAAGAATTTGACTCTCTTGGCCAATTAATTCACGTTTCTTGAGCATGTTATCCCCTCCACAGAGGGCAGATTTCACCTAAATAGGTCAGCCTCACCCTCGAAATTTTTTAAAGTTACGTAAAAAATTTCGGGGTGGGAATCGAACCCACTAGGACCAGTCAAGAAACTTTGCTGGTGGCGCACCATTTGCCTTCCCTAATTGCAGTATATACGTTTATGTGTGTATTTCTTTTTGTATCTTACAATAAAAATTTAAAATTGAAAATAGGTTTTTTGTTAATTTTTTTTGACTATTTTTCCCTCGATTCGACATTCTGTTATTTAGATCTATATCTTCTAAAATAATGGTAGAAGAAATAGAGGGTCAAGGATGCTACAGCAATGAATACAATCGGTTTAATGTAAGCAGTTGCAACCTCACAGATTGTGTTCCAATGTTGGTTTAACTGCATTCCTATAAGAAGGAACAGGATGGTCCATGGCAACATAGCTGCAATCGTATATAAAAGAAATTGGTAGAACGGCATCCTAGCGATGCCCGCTGGAATCGAGATAGCATGTCGAACGATGGGGATAAATCTTGCTAGGAAAATAACAATTGTACCATATCTTTCGAACCAAGATTCAGCAGCATCTAAGTGATTTCTTTTAATCAAAAGGAAACGCCCATATTTTTCAAAAAATGGTCTGCCACCATAGCTACCTAACCAATACAAAAAAACTTGTGCCATTGTCCCACCTATGATTCCCGCTAACAAGGCAGAAAAAAATGAAATTTTCCCACCAGAAATGAGAAACCCACCATAGCCTAATACGATTTCACTAGGGATCACTTCAATCATAAGGGCAAAAGCAATTCCGAAAAAACCATGTTGGCCAAGTGTTTCTAATGTGTTTGTTATCCATTCGCTAGACAATACCCTCAACTCCATTTAAAAAATTCCCAACCATTGCAATAGAATGATGGAGATTCCAAGTGTCCAAACATAATAGGCAAAGATTTTCAAAGATTTTCTCTTTAAAAAATTGACCATTCCAACAATTGCTAGATACCCAAAGATGGCTGATGCAATTGTACCGATAAGAAGTCCAAATAAAGTAACGGATTCAACTTGTCCTACTATAAGATCTTTTCCTTGTAGAACTATCCCACCTAAAATGGCTGGAGTTGATAACAAAAAAGAAAAATATGCTGCTGTTTGTCTATCCAATTTTCTCATCAATCCGGCAGCAATCGTTAATCCTGATCTTGATAAGGCCGGGAAGATTGCAGCAGCTTGAAATGTGCCAATGATTAGCGCGTCGGAATATTTGATATCTTCAAGCTTTTTACTACCCTTTTTTGCTTTCTCTGCAAACCAAAGCACCCCTCCAGTTACGAGAAATTCCCAACCAATTGTTACCCCAGTTTTAGAGATTTCTTCAAAGTAATCTTTTAGTGAAAATCCGACGATCACTGCAGGAATTGTACCAATCACCATAATGAGGCTCAATTTGCTAAATGGGTGACGTATCATTTTCCATAAATCATCCTTATAAACCACAATAATTGCAAGAAGAGTACCTACATGGAGCATTGTATCAAGAAAAAGGCCAGCTTCATCTAATCCAAATAGATGTCTTCCAATATACAAATGTCCGGTACTTGAGATTGGCAGAAACTCAGTTAAACCTTGGATAATTCCTAAAATGAACGCCTCAATATTGGATAACATATAATCACCTACTTCTTGAGTAAAATAAATATGGACAACTATAATAAACATATGCAAGTCCGATGGAAATAATAATGAAGAAAAAATTTTCCGAAATGAAACTAAAAGTGAAAATTTAACGTATATTCACTAGTAAGAATAAAAGGAGGGGTTATCATTGGTATCACAAGAGGAAAAATTATTAGCAGCTGGAATATATATCACAAGCTTTTTTACAACGATCATAGGTCCTTTAATCATATGGTTAATTAAAAAAGACGATTCTGAATTTATTAATGCACATGGAAAAGCATACTTTAATTTTATTATTTCTTATTTTATATACAGTATTATTTTCGGGATTCTCGTTATCGTTCTAATTGGAATTGTATTGCTTTGGTTACTTGGAATCGTTGTATTTGTATTTACGATCATAGGTGCCGTCAAAGCCTTTCAGGGTGAGCGTTATAAAATTCCTTTTACCTTTGAATGGATTAAATAAATCTGTTTTAAAGAATGACTGAAGTTGTGGTCATTCTTTTTTTTGGCTCTTTTTTCAAATATTGTTGCTATTTATGTAAAGTAATAGCTAATAAATATCGTCTGAGGATCGCTACACTCCATTAGAACCGCTAGAATCCTTTTTAAGATAAAAAGCCGATCAGTTAGGCTTTTACACAAGCATCAAACGATGTGAAAACAGTTTTTTGACATTAATAATTAAACTATTGCTATTCATGATTATCTGTTCTATTATTTATATAACAGATAATCATGAATAGTAATTAGAGCAGGAGAGGATAAAGGTGGAAAATATTTATGAGGTGTTAAAAGAAATAAATTGGGGATTGATTGCGCCCATCATAATTATTCAATTTTTGTTAGTTATTATTGCGGTCATTGATCTAATACGCAATAAACAAACCAATGGTCCTAAATGGATGTGGGTATTGATTATTTTATTTATAAATATAGTTGGTCCAATTATCTATTTCATTGTAGGAAGGAGACACAATAGATGAGTATCTTGAAGATAAAAAATTTAAAGAAAGAATATAAAGGGAAAACGGCGGTTGACACAATTAGTTTTTCACTAGAAGAAGGAAAATGTACTGCATTATTAGGTCCCAATGGTGCAGGTAAAACAACCACTCTTAATATGATTGCAGGGCTGATCACTCCAACGAGTGGGAAAGTCTTTTCTCCTAATTATCCAAATCAAAAGGATTTAAGAGGTATGATTGGTTTTCTTCCTCAATATCCAGCATTTTATGATTGGATGAGTGGAGAAGAATATTTATCTTTTGTTGGTCGATTAACAAATATTGAAAGCAATAGATTAAATCAAAGAATTGATGAACTAATTGAAGTGGTTGGTTTAATGGAGGGGAGAAAGCGTAGAATTGGACAATATTCGGGAGGAATGAAACAGAGGCTTGGAATTGCTCAAGCGCTCATCCATAAGCCGCAGATTCTTATTCTCGATGAACCAGTTTCAGCATTAGATCCATTCGGTCGCAGGGAAATCATCGATTTAATTAAACTGATGAAAACGGAAACCACGATATTATTTTCAACGCATATTTTAAATGATGCAGAAGAGGTTTGTGATCAGGTATTACTGTTAAATAATGGCGAGTTAATAGAGGATGGGAATATCGTTGATGTAAGAGCAAAGCATTCCAGTCAAATGATTCGACTAACTTTTTCAACTAATCCAAAGTTATTACTTCCTCGCTTTCAGAAATATTCATGGGTAGAAAAGATAGAGCAAAATGAAAAAGTCATCGTACTGTATGTAAAGGATCTACAGGTTGGAAGACAACAACTACTTAAAATGGCAAGTGAAGAGAATTGGCCATTAGATAGTTTTGATTTATGTCAACTTTCGTTAGAAGAGATATTTAGAAAAGTGGTGAAAGAATGAATCAATTTTTTATTTTTATAAAAAAAGAAAACACTGAGTCCTTGAGAAACTATAGATGGTTATGGATGCCTTTACTATTTATCCTTTTAGGGATTATGCAACCAGTTACAACTTACTATTTGCCTAAAATTATTGATTCCTTAGGAGATCTACCGGAAGGTACAGTGATAGAAATACCATTACCACATGCACCTGAGGTTTTATTCAGTACTTTAACCCAACAATTTAATATGATTGGTTTACTGGTAATAGTTTTAGCTTTTATGTCTTCTGTTACGGCAGAAAGGAAAAATGGTAGTGCTGCACTGATATTAGTGAAACCAGTTTCATTTTCTTCCTATATGATCGCAAAATGGGTGATGGCTTTACTTATTGTTTGGTTTTCTTACTTTATGGGAATGATGGCAAATTGGTATTATACATACCAATTATTTGAATTAGTAAATCTATCACTTATGCTTAAAGGAATGTTCCTATATGGGTTATGGCTAACATTAATTGTAACCTTAATCTTTTTCTTCGGAAGTATGTCAAATACCTCTGGAGTTACTGCAGCTTTAACACTTGTCGTTACAATCGTTCTGAGCTTTCTTTCTTCGGTTTTATCTGAAAAATTAGATTGGATACCCTCAAATATCCTAAAATATACAGGAGAATTATGGACGAATGGCTATCTAAGTAAAGGAACAATTCCTACGGTTATCATTACTATATGTTTAATTATCATACTGATTGTATCTTCTCTATCAATTTTTAAAAGAAAAGAATTAATTTAGAAGTAACTAGATAGGAATATATTCTTGTTATATTCATATAATAGAAAGAATCTTCATTGATAGGGTGAATTGAAAGATGAATATAAAAGAATACTATTCCTATAAGACTAAATTATATTTGCAGCAAATAATCATTATCGGGATATATATGACCATTTGTTTATTTATTCTTTTGAATACTAGTTTTTCCTTAATCGCTAAATGGGCAGTATGTCTTCTTTTTATTGTTATCCTCTATTATTTAATAAAATATTATTATTATGTCTTTCGCGAAATAAAATCTTCTATTCCATTTGATTCTCAAGAGAAAGAGTTACCTTCTTATGATCGCTTCTTATTCGTTCTTTCTGCAACTCCCTTTCTACAATTGAAATTTTTTAAAAGTAATGGACTTTGCGCATGGAAGATTGCACCTTATAATACAAACGGTAAGAAGTGGAGTAACCTCAATCATACATTTAAAAGTATGTATATGATCCAAAATCACAGTGGAAGCAACTGTGTATACATTGAAATAAGTAAAAACAAGAAGAAAGCTACAAAAATGATTCTACCATCGAAAACAATAGAAATGTATCCTAAGAAAGAAAATTGGAGAACATTGTGTTTTTCAGTGGAAAATAATCAGTTTACGATTAATAAGAGTTTGGCAACAATAAAAATTTGTAAGGATGATCAAGTTATTTCGAAAATTACCAAAGGTGTTATGCCTTTAAACTGGCAAAAACACTTTTCACCCAATACACCAATCATTGAGTTTACAGAAACTATGAATGAAAGGGATTTTTTTATTTGTATTGGACTATTGATTTATCTTTATCATGTTTACTACGATTAATAATATTGTCATTCCGGAGATTCATCTATATAATATTAAATTGTGGCTAATCTGTATTTTCTTACAGATAAAAGCGGGTTGGGAGAGGGACAACTAAATATAGGTGTCAAATAAATGGATAAGAAGGGTATTTTCCAGATTAAAAATCATCAGACAACAGTGAAAAAGGAAATAACAGCTGGAGTCATTGGTTTTTTTACTGTAGTATACATTATTGCTGTTAATTCCCTTATCCTTTCCGAAGCAGGGATACCCTTAGAAGGTGCTGTTATTGCAACCATCTTAACCTCTTTTTTTGGTTGTTTAATAATGGGATTATGGGCAAATTCACCAATTATTCTTGTACCAGGTATGGGAATAAATGCATTATTCTCATATACTCTAGTACAATCGATGGGATTGACCTGGCAAGAGGCTTTAGCAGTTGTATTTGTGTCAGGCATGATCTTTTCGATTATAGCATTTACGAGATTGGCAACCATTTTGAATACATCTATTCCTACAACATTAAAGGATGCGATAACCGTTGGGTTAGGATTATTTTTAATGCTGATTGGATTAGAAAAGGGTGGTCTTGTCGTTCGTGGTGGAACTACCATCATTGCATTAGGTAATTTAAGTGATATAAAAGTTTTGGCTACGATTATCACCTTCTTAGTATTGTTGATCCTTTTTTTGAGAAATGTAAAGGGACATTTCTTATGGACCATTCTTTTTGGAACTGGATTATCAGCATTATTTGGAATTATACCGAAAACAGGTAAGCAAGGTTTTTCATTAGAAAATTATCAAATAGTTTTTGGTCATTTTTCTTTTGAACGGGTATGGACGTTGCCTTTCTGGATTGCGGTATTTACAATTTCTATGGTTGTCGTGTTTGAAAATATCGGTCTTGTTCATAGTCATACAGTCCAATTAAAAAACGAAGCTAAATTTAGTAAAGGATTACAGGCAACAAGTATTTCTGCAATTTTTTCGGGTCTGCTTGGATCTAGTCCAACAGTGTCAGCGGTAGAATCAACTGCCGCAATTACCTCTGGTGGCCGTACAGGTTTAACTGCAATCACTACTGGGGCCTTGTTTTTATTGTCCGTAGTTGCAATACCTTATATGAAAATTATACCGGATAATGCAATTGCCCCCATCCTTATATTAATTGGCATATTGATGACTCAAAATATTCGATTTATGGATTTACGTGACATGACCGAGGCACTGCCCGCTATTTTAATCATTGCGATGATTCCATTTACATCTAGCATTTCAGATGGAATTGCGATTGGATTTATTCTTTATCCTGTTCTGAAGCTTTCTATTGGTAAAGCAAAGGATGTATCCATTCCTCTTTATATTATTGCAAGTTTGTTTTTTATCAATTTTTTATTACAGTATATGTAATTTTGTTAGACATTTTGAGGGGGAATCAATTATGGATTCACCCTCTTTTTCTATTTTTTGAATATAGACTTTTATCCTAGTAATTTGATAACATACATTTAGTAGAGAATCGTATATATTTTGAAATATTATGCATTTTAAAGCAGGGAGAGAGCTCGATGGAAGTTTTTGTTGCACGTCAGCCCATTTTTAATATTGATAATAGGGTTGTTTCATATGAATTATTGTATCGGAATGATAATGTCAATTCCTTCCCAAATATTGATGGGGATCAAGCAACTGCTGACGTAATTATTAACAGTTTTTTTAATATTGGTATAGATAATCTTTCATCAGGACTACCATGTTTTATTAATTTTACTGAAAACCTTCTTAAGCATAAGGTTCCAACTTATTTCTCACCAAGGGATATAGTGATTGAGATACTTGAAAATGTTACTCCTTCTCGAGAATTAGTAGAAATATGTAGAGAATTAAAAAAGCTAGGTTATAAAATTGCATTGGATGATTATATTTTTTATAGTAATAATCTGTATTCATTAGAATTATTAAAATTTGTGGATATAGTAAAAATAGATTTTATGAATACGAATAAAATCGAAAGAAAAGAAATAGAAAAAATTATTCAATCGTTTAACATAAAATTACTGGCTGAAAAAGTTGAAACGAAGGAGCAGTTTGAAGAGGCTAAACAAAATGGCTATACGTATTTTCAAGGCTATTATTTTAGTCAACCTGTAATTATTTCAACATTTGATATTCCAGCATCTTTTCATTCGTACTTACAAATCGTTCGTTTATTATCTAATGAAGATGTCAGCATTGAGCATATTAGTATGATTATTGAACAAGATTTATCATTAGCTTATAAACTATTAAAACTAATAAACTCACCAGCTCACCGACCTACTCAAAAGATACACTCTATCCATCAGGCAATTATATTACTAGGTTTAATTGAAATTAAAAGATGGATATTTATTTTAGCAATTAGGGAAAACGCTGGATGGAGACAACAACTTTCAGAAGAAGTATGTAGAACGAGCTTAACTAGAGCGAAGTTTTGTGAGTTAATATCTGAAAAGCAGTTCGGTAAATCAGAGTCACCGAAATTTTTTTTGTTAGGTCTTTTTTCTTTATTAGACGCTATCCTCTTTAAGCCAATGGATGAGGTGCTAAATCAATTATCATTGGAGGAAAGCCTTTTTAATGCATTATGTGGTGAAGAGAATAGTATGAGGAAAGTGCTTGATTTATCGATTGCTCTGGAAAAAGCAGAATGGGAAAAAATGGATGAATTGCTGCAGATTACCGATCTTACCGAACAAGAACTGTCAAGATTTTATCAGCAGGCATGGGAATGGAGTGACCAGGTCATGAATGAGGATTTTACATATATCTCACTTGATTGATTTAATTTTTTATGTCACCCTTAATGTTAGGATTATGGATATATCTATTTTTAGTTTGACATAAACCCTTTTAGAAATTATTAGACATTTCTAATTAACGATAATCTTGAAGATAGAGCTTAAATTAACACATTGAATTAATGGGGGTAGGCTATGAATATAAACATTCGAAAATGTCATGGGTCAGGAAATGACTTTTTATTAATAGATGAGATCTCTATGCCATATACGTTTTCTGAAGAGGACCGTCAAAATTTGAGTATTACTCTCTGTGACAGAAATGCTGAATTAGGTGCGGACGGTATTCTCTTTGTCATGAAAAGTGATAAAGCAGATGCAAAAATGAGGGTATTTAATGCAGATGGCTCAGAGGCTTCCATGTGTGGTAATGGCTTGCGCTGTGTTGGTAGATATGTGTGCGAATTATTGCAGAAAGATGAAATAAGAGTAGAAACGATGAAGGCGATTTTGAAGGTAAATAAGTCAGATTCTATTTTTAATGAATTACCAACCTATTGTGTCGAAATATCACCAGTACTTTTTTCATTAGATGCGTTACCGATGAATCTTAATCAAGAGCAATTGGTGAATGAAAAGATACATGAACTCTCAGATCAGTTATTATTTAGCGCAGTCGCTGTTCCAAATCCTCACCTTATAACTTTTGTAGATAAAGAAATGATGCGAACGAATACACAAAGAATGATTTCTGAATATGTAAATGGACCAAATCAGTTATTTCCTGATGGAGTTAATGTAAGCTTTGTTCATTCCGTTGAAAAAGGAGTTATCTATGTTCGTACGTTTGAGCGTGGTGTTGGTTTTACAAATGCTTGTGGAACAGCCATGTCAGCGTCATCATTAATTTCATGTATATTGTCCTTAAATAATTATGAAGAGGAAATTGATGTATATAATAATGGTGGAAAGGTTCGTTGTGTCGTTCATAAGTCTGATCAAACATATTGGATTGAACTCATTGGAAATGCAACTTATTTATATGATGCAGAAATCATTATGAACAATAATCAAAGTTCCTTTGAGGTAAGTAGCACAACACATTACAAAGAAGAACAAATTCAATATGAACAATTAGAAACACATGCGAAAGAATATGTTGAGAGAATTCTTTTCTAACTTAACTATGATTTAAATAAATTGTCAAAACGGAGCTCCTATAGAAAAGCTCCGTTTTCTTCTTATTTCAAATTATTTGCTTTTAAAAAGTTAAGTACAGGATCGAAAACTTGTATTGTTTTTGCTTTTACATAGTTAGCAAATGGACATCCGAGGGTATTAACCCGATGCAGGACGGTAGGAATCGTAAAGGATTCTGGATTAAGATTTTCATTCACCTCGTCCCAAAACAATGGCGTTGCAATAAGTGCATCACTATGACCTCTCATTGAATACGGAGCAATAATGGTCTTTCCTTCTGCATGCTGTATAAAATCAACATATAAACGTCCATTTCTCTTTTTCTTCATTCGTTCAATAGTAAAGAGGTCGGATCTTTCTGTTACAAGATAATTAGCGATAAATTCCGTAAATAATCGAGTATCACTCCAAGTATATGTACCATCAATCAGTGGTATATATATTTGAAGTCCTTTATTTCCTGATGTTTTAATAAAGCTAATAATATTTAATTGATCAAATATTTTCTTCATCATTAGGCTAGCTGTAACCGCTAAGTGGAACTCGTTTCTAGATGGAGGATCCAAGTCAAAAACGATCTCGCTCACATAAGGATTATTTATAGTAGAAAATGGTATATGGTATTCAATTGCTAATTGGTTGGCCAACCACATTAATGTTTTTAAATCATTACAAACAATATAATCTATGTTTTCCTGATGGTATGTTTGAATAAAATTCGGTGCGTAATCAGGACAATTTTTTTGATAAAAAGGTTCACCAAATACACCATGGGGATAACGAATTACAGTTAATGTACGATTACGTAGAAAAGGCAGAATAAATGGCGAAATTTCTCTCATATATCGAATAAAATCTAACTTTTTTATTTGCTCCTTTTCCCAAAGTGGTTTATCTGGGTGGGTCACCGTAATTTCCCTTGGTATAGCTGCTTCATCTAAAAGAAACTGTTCATATGTACAGGATTCTGGTGATAAATCAAAACGAAACTCATGAAAATGTGGTTCTCGTAACTGTTCCTCATACCACTCCAAATAATGGATATCAACACATATCGAAGGATGGATGTTAAGGACACCATTCTGATTGTTAAGTGCATTTGCCTTAATGACTTGACTCAATGCTTTTTTTTGATCAGGATCTAGACTGAATAAAAATAAGCCTATTTGGTAGATCTGTTCTCCCTTAAAAACACCAACATGATAATATCCATTGGAGGTATCGAATGCAGTAATAAAGCATGAAACTTTCTTCCAATTTTTTATTTTTAACCATGTTTCTGTCCGTTTACCAATTTCCCATTTACTTTTTTTAAGTTTTGCAATGATGCCCTCTCCGTCATCCGTTGTGACTTGTTCCCATATAGTATCAAAATGTTGTTCATTTGGAATATATTGAAGTAGTTCAAAAGTACCAGATGTCGGGTTTAGAGGTAATTGGTAAGTTACAAACAAGCCCTTTAACATTTTTTTTCGTTCTAAATAACTTTTATCAATGAGGGCATTACCATTAATGGTTAATAGATCAAAGACTAAGTAAGTGCATGGTCTTTTATAGGCAACTTGCTGAATTCGATCATGTGACTTCATACGACCTCTTTTTTGTAATTCTCCAAAATTCGCCTTTCCTTCATTTTCCAAAACAACTAGTTCACCGTCAAATATTAATGGAAGTATATCTTTGAATTGATCGTAAATACTTAATAAATACTCTTTAATTTCTGGAAACTGTGGAAGTAGATCTTTTTCATTTCTGCTCCATAAATGTATTGTGTCATGATCCCAGTCTAAAATAGCTCGAAAACCATCATATTTGATTTCAAATAGCCAATCTGAAGTGAGAGGAGCAATTGATTTCAAAGTTGGGAGCATCGGTTTCATAGCTAGTCCCCTTTCTATTCAAGTGATTATTAACAAGATGGGATATATTATTTCCATAACTTTTTAAGTATGAAACCACCCTTAACAATTAAACCTTATAATATATAGTTATTTACGAAAGGGTGACATCCATGCACACTATTTGGAAAGGGAGCATTAGCTTTGGATTAGTCAATATACCAATCAAACTACATGCTGCAACTGAGGATAAAGACATAAAGCTTCGATCACTTCATAAAAAATGCCACACACCAATAAAATATGAGAAAAGATGTCCAGTTTGTGAAATGGAACTATCTATGAATGAAATTGTTAAAGGATATGAAATTGCAAAGGGAAAATATGTGATACTTGAGGATGAAGAGTTGGAGGATTTGAAGAAGGCGACTGAAGAAAAGGCTGTTGAAATTATTGATTTTATTAAAATGGAGGAAATAGATCCAATCTATTATAATCGTAGTTATTATATGTCCCCAAATGAAGGCGGGATGAAGGCATATGGATTACTTCGCAAAGCATTGATTGAATCTAAAAAATCAGGACTTGCGAAAATTGTTATGCGTTCTAAAGAACAATTAGCAGTGATAAGGGTATATGAAAACACATTATTAATGGAGACCATCCATTTTCCAGATGAAGTAAGAAATGTAGGAGATGTACCGAATGTACCAGCAGAGGATCAAGTAACAAAAAAAGAAATTGATACTGCAATTCTTTTAATCGATCAATTAACTACTCCTTTTGAACCAGAGAAATACACGGATGAATACCGTTCTAAACTTATGGAATTGATTGAATCGAAACGAACAGGGAAAGAAATGGTTACACCGAAAGAAAAGATTCCAACAGCAAATGTTACTGATTTAATGGCTGCATTGCAAGCATCCATAGATAAAACGAAGCCCAAGGTAGAAAAGAAAGCTCCTACAAGACGTCGGAAGTCCCCAGGAAAGGAGAAAAAAGTTCAATAAAGAACGACAAGACAGTTCGAAAAAGAATTGTCTTTTTCATTTCATATGTTACCATAAAATGACTAGTGTTTTCAGGAGGTTTAAGGATGCAAAGGAAGGTAATTTGGTTAGGTGTAATTCAAATATTACTGCTTGTTATTTTTATTTGGGTGTTTTGGATGATTGGTACAAGCTTAAACGGACCACAAATTCGTTCATTTGATAACGATATAATTTCAAAAGTACAAAGCAATATATCCGATAGGTTAACTTCCATAATGTTAGTCATCACATTTTTTGGTTCAGTAAAAGGAGTAGCAATCATTTCAGTCATTGCCATCATCATTTTATTTATTACACGTCATCGATTAATGTGTTTGTTTTTGGCACTTACAATTGGACTAGGTGCGGGTGTATTTAATAAAATTTTAAAATTGTATTTTAAACGTGAAAGACCTGATATTCAACCAATTATTCAAGAGCAAGGATATAGTTTTCCTAGTGGACATTCGATGGGGTCAATGATATTGTATGGATGCTTAGCGTTTATACTTTTTAAAGTTTATAAACATAAATGGGCTAAGTTATGTGGGGCCATTATTGGTATTATTATGATTTTAATTGTAGGAATAAGTAGAATTTATTTAGGTGTTCATTATCCTAGTGATGTAGTAGGTGGATATATTGCTGGAGCATTTTGGTTAATCATTTGTTTTAATACATATGTAATGATTGAGAAATGGAAACAGAGGATAAATCTTAACGTTTGAGATACATAGGCTATTGTCCATTTTCGCCCAATATTATAAATTTCTATTCCCAAATCCCTAAAAATGAATACTATGCTAGGGAAGTTTCTATAAGGGAGGAATGACCATATGAGTGGTGCTGCAGGTGGAGTAGGATATGGCGGTGGTTTTGCGTTTATCGTCGTATTATTTATCCTTTTAATAATAGTGGGTGCTGCCTATGTTGGCGGCGGTGGTTATGGCTACGGTTATGGCGGATATGGTGGATATGGCGGCTTCTGGTGATTTTTTAGGCATCTATTTTTTAGATGCCTTTTCATTATTTATAAAGAAATCAAGAAAATCCATGAAATAAATGGGAGAATTTCTATATTTGTTGATTTTTTTTGTAAATAGTTGTACAATATGGTAGTACTCAGTTAAGGAGTGAATAGTTTTGAAGCTATATTCTTTTCCGCTGTATGGTTTGGAGTTTTCAATTCATACTGGCGCGGTCTAGGAACCGTAAGGACGGATGAGAGGAAGGGCTTTCGTTGTTTTGAAAGACAGATGCATAGTGCAATGCATTACATTTTACTTTAAGCAATACAAGGATACCAATCATTTTTATGATCTATTATGGATGCAAATATCGAGTTTATTAGATTCACATGTTATAAAGAGTACCTACTTTTATTTGTGTGGATGCTCTTTATAATATGTGAATTTTTATTTACTGCGTAAATATGAGTAACATATTAAAAAATTTTTGGAGGTTGTCTATATATGACACAAGGTACAGTAAAATGGTTTAACAGTGAAAAAGGATTCGGCTTCATCGAAGTTGAAGGTGGAAATGATGTATTTGTACATTTCAGTGCAATCGCTGGAGAAGGCTACAAAACATTAGAAGAAGGTCAACGTGTTGAATTCAATATCGTTGAAGGCCAACGTGGACCTCAAGCTGACAACGTTGTAAAACTATAATTGATTAAAAAGCTGCCTTTTTAGGCAGTTTTTTTATTGGAATAAGAAACTTTGACAATTATATGAAGTTCGAGAATCTAAATAAAAATATGTTATAATATATATAAGTTAAACATAGCTTTAGTCTAATATAAAACAGTATGTTTATTTTTTTTGTCGAAAAATCAACTAATTTACCGATATTTTTTACTAGTACGGATATACTGTTTTCATTAAAAATGCTTGCTTTTTTTTTAGAAAGTATTAAAATGATTGAGTACCAATTACCTGGGGTCAAAAATATCAATGTAATTCAATTCATTCACCTTTGAGTCATCACGATGACAAATAGGAGGTAAAAAAATGGGAAATATAAAATCAAAAATTCATAGTTTGTTAAATAAAAAGTTTTCTTTGTTTTTCTTAATCGTTATTTTATTTTGGTTAAAATCATATGCGGTATATCAGGCAGAATTTAATTTAGACATTAAAAATAGTATGCAGGCGTTCTTATTGTTCTTTAACCCAATAAGCTCAGCATTACTCTTTTTTGGCTTTGCGTTGTTCTTTAAAGGACGTGCCCGAACAATTGCGATCATAGTCATCGATTTAATTTTATCGATACTGTTATATGCAAACGTCTGTTATTATCGATTTTTCAATGATTTTATTACCATTCCAGTACTTTTTCAAACAAAGAACTTTGGAGATTTAGGCGGTAGTGCAGCAGCGTTAATGGAGCCTTATGATGTGCTTTATTTCCTTGATACGATTATCATAATCGGTTTAATTGTATTTAAAGTAATTAAATCACAAGCTGAAAAAATAAATCGTCGCTCAATCTTTGCTGTATTTGCAGCAGCGATTGCATTTTTTATCATTAACTTAGGATTAGCTGAAGCTGATCGTCCGGAATTATTAACACGTACGTTTGATCGTAACTATATCGTAAAATATTTAGGAGCATATAACTATACGATTTATGATGCGATTCAAACGACAAAATCATCTGCACAACGTGCGCTAGCTGATAGTAGTGATGTAGTTGATGTTGAAAATTATGTGAAGGCAAACCATTCTGAACCAAATCCAGATTATTTTGGTGCAGCAAAGGGTAGAAATGTCATTTACATTTCTTTAGAGTCTCTACAAAACTTTATTATTAATTACAAATTAGATGGTCAAGAAGTTACACCGTTCTTAAATAAATTAACGAAGGACCCAAATACATTTTATTTTGACAACTTCTTCCATCAAACAGGACAAGGGAAAACATCTGATGCTGAATTCATGATGGAGAACTCATTATTCCCTCTACCAAAAGGTGCAGTGTTCACTACTAAAGCACTGAACACATATCAAGCAGCACCTGCAATTTTAGGACAAAAAGGGTATACATCTGCAGTATTCCATGGTAACACGAAAACATTCTGGAATCGTGATGAAATCTATAAGTCCTTTGGATATAATAAGTTCTTTGATGCGAATTATTATGATATGAGTCCGGAAAATACAATTAACTATGGTATGGAAGACAAACCATTTTTCAAAGAGTCAATGCCTTATCTTGAAAAACTTCCACAACCGTTTTATACAAAATTTATCTCTCTATCAAACCACTTCCCGTTTGAGTTAAATAATGACCCTAATTTCCCGGAAGGTGACTTTGGAGATAAAATTGTTAATAAGTATTTTCAAACTGCTCATTATTTAGATGAGTCAATTGAACAATTCTTTAATGATTTAAAAACATCTGGTTTATATGATAACTCGATTATTGTGATGTATGGTGACCACTATGGTTTATCAGAAAATCATAATAAAGCAATGGCTAAAGTAATGGGTGTTGATGAAATTACTCCATATATAAATGCTCAATTACAAAGAGTTCCTTTATTTATACATGTACCAGGGGTGAAAGCAAAGGCTGACCACACATATGGTGGTGAAGTTGATGTTCGTCCTACTTTAATGCATTTACTTGGTATCGATACAAAAGAGTACATTCAATTTGGTTCTGATTTATTATCTAAAGAACATCGTCAAATTGTTCCGTTCCGTAACGGTGATTTTGTATCAAAAGATGTAACACAAGTAAGTGGTGAGTGTTATAGTAATCCAACAGGTGAGAAAGTGGATGATAAGCTTTGTCAAGAAGGTGATAAGGTTTCAAAAACTGAATTAGAACTTTCAGATAAAGTGGTTTATGATGATTTATTAAGATTCTATACACCTAATGGCTTTACACCAGTAAATCGTGCGGATTATGATTACACAACTGATCAAACGATCAATAATCCTATAACAAGTGAAAAAGAAAAAGATAAAAATAAAGAGAAATAAAAATCCTTATTGATAAATACCCCGTAAATATTAGTTTAATGACTAACATTTACGGGGTATTTTCATTTCAAGGCATGTAATCGAAGTTGAAAACTGGAAATAGAAATGAAATATCGACTAGATAAAGTTACTATTTATCAACGGAATCAGTTGCTAAAGAAAATAATTAGAGGAGCTAGAGGCAAAGGGGAGTGTTTTCCAATTATAAGAAGAAATAGACTCAGTAGAAGCATGACGAGAAAAAAATTATGAGCTTAGAAATGAGAAGGATTACTTAAAAAGCTTGAATGCTTTGGTTGAAATGAACGAAATAATCAGGGAAAAAGAATATGCTAATGTGAAAGAGGCAATTAAGAAGAAATTATCATGAATGCACAGTTCGTATGGTATTGTTATAAAATAGCTAAGGATTAAATGGAATATATGATGATATTAAGACCATCAATCGTTTAATGAATAAACTTGGTATAAATTGATGGTCGTAAGAAACTGAGTCGATTCTAAGCATGTTGCTTACCATAAATTTTAGAATATCATTTTATAAGCTTCAAATCCGAAGTAGATGCTAAAACCGATGAGTGATAGTCCAGAAAAGTAGGAAATAAGGGTAAGAAATTTTGAATCAATGATCTTTTGAAAGGTACTAGCTAAACCAGCCATAGCGATATCCCAAATGAAGAGACCGATAAATATGGCACTACTATTAAAGATAAGTTGACTCGAATCGACGGTTTGAACAGATTTAGCTAAAACTGATCCATAAATACCAAGCCAGAATAAAATAGATAATGGATTTGAGATAGACATAAGAAAACCTGTTGAAAATGATTTTCTTAAAGATTCCCTATTGCGAAATTGATTTGTTGAAATTTTTCCTGCAGTAGACAGGCTCTCTATTCCTGTATACGCTAGGACAAAACAACCGAATAAATAAAGAAATAGTTTTAAAATAGGCGCTTCCAAAAAGTGAACAAGTCCAAAATAGACACACAGCATGTAAAAACAATCTGCAACTATTGCTCCAAGTCCTACAAACCAAGCGTGAAGAAATCCGCTTTTTATCCCTTTATCTAATTGTGCAGCGTTTATTGGTCCGATTGGAGCAGCTAAAGTAATCCCTAAAAAGACATAACTAATAAAGTTGTTCAAATGAATAGTCCTCCATACAATATTTGTGTATTACATTGTATTCAGAGGACTATGCTTGTACAACTATTTATAAGATTATTTCTTACTTTTTTTGTTTGGTGGAGCAATTTCTTCTGAACTCTCCATTGCATAATTCATGACAGAAATTCTTCGCTTACTTTTCGGTTCATCCTGATAGAAGTTTCGATACATATAGATATGAAAAAGAGACTCACATATAGATATAGCGAATGCTCCTAATAAGGAAGCAAAAAAGAGTGCACGATAATTATTATCTACGTTTCCAAAAGAAACAATAGACCAAATTAAAAGGAAAGCTAAACCAAAGTCTGTTGCAGTAGCTACGATATTGTTTGACCGAGGTAAGATTAATAAATCACCGATAATATAAGATACAACACCTATTACAGCTGTAAGTAAAACAATGCTTTGGAAAGACATGCCATAAATAAGACCTAATACAATAAAGAGTGCAATGAGAGTGGCCCCAAATTTAAGCACCAATGCAGTTAATCTTTTCAACAGTGTAACTCCTTTCATAATTGAATTGATAATAGTTTCTATATAACAAGCAAAGATTATTCGTTTTACAATGGATATAAATAAAAAAACTGCCCATTCTTTAGGAAGAGGCAGCAGAATTTTTTATTGATCAGATTTTCCATTGTCAGTTGAATAAGTTAAGTAATTATAATGGTTTGTAGGCACTTCTTTTGTAACAACACCATTCTCATCTTTATACACTTCAAATTCTTGGTAAGTCTCAACAATTTCTCCTTCATCCTTATCCTCTTTTGTATCAACGAGCTTAAATTCTAAATCAAAGGTTTCATTCAATTTCGTTGATTGATTTTCCTGATCATTTCCCATTGTTGCAATCGATACTGGTACTTTAAGCGCATCAACCTCCGTTTTATGATCTAAAAAGGCCATTGTCAATAATGTAAATAGAAGTATAACGACAATTGAAAGCTTTTTATTAAATCGTTTCCCAGTCATTTAAGTTTACACTCCTTTATTATAGAACTTTGCCCTTTACAAATATGCTTGTCTTCAGGGAAATATGATTAGACAGAATATTTAAATCATTAGATTAAAAAAACCATTATTTACTCTCTTACATAATAAATAATAGTCAGACAAATAATATATTGAGTAATAAGGAGGGGATAAATTTGGAGATACCTGCTAGTGCGGGAAAAAAACAAGAGGATAGCAATGAGAAAAAACTAGCTTGGTGGCAATTTTCACTTATTGGATTAGGTTGCATTATCGGTACAGGGTATTTTCTAGGATCGGGAATAGGAATTAAGATGACTGGTCCTTCGATCCTTATTACCTTTATATTAGCTGCTGTAGGTACTTATATCGTTTCAGAAGCTTTATCAAAAATGTCAGCACAAGACCCTCAAAAGGGTTCATTTCGTTCATATGCTAAAAAGGCATTCGGTCCTTGGGCGGGTTTTAGCAGTGGATGGGTATACTGGTTTTCAGAAATGTTGATCACTGGTAGCCAATTAACTGCACTTTCAATTTTATCGAGGTTTTGGTTTCCGAATATTCCACTTTGGATTTTTGCATCGGTATACGCTCTTCTTGGTATACTTATTGTCATTATAGGGACAAAGGGATTTGAAAGAGCTCAAAATATATTTGCAATCATAAAGATTGCTGCTATTTTTATGTTTATAGTGCTTGCCATTTCTGTAGTTATCGGCTTTTTTGGAGGAAGTAAGGCAGATTTTCACTTTCATTATCACAAGACAGATTTTTTTCCAAAAGGAATTATGGGCTTGTGGTCCTCACTTATCTTTGGTTTTTACGCTTTTGGTGGCATCGAGATTATGGGTATTATGGCAACTAGATTAAAGAAAAAAGAAGATGCAAAAAAGGCAGGGGCTAGTATGCTCCTTATGTTAACATTCATTTATTTAATATCATTGATATTTGCAACGAGTTTAGTAAGTTTTAATAAATTTAATGCAAAGGAAAGTCCATTTGTAATTGCTCTTGATAAATATGATATTTCCTTCTTTCCTCATTTGTTTACAGGCGGAATAATTATTGCGGGATTTTCTACAATGGTTGCATCATTATTCGCAGTAACTAGTATGTTAGTGACGTTAGCAGAGGATGGCGATGCACCTAGGATTTTTTCTAAAAAAGGAAAAATGAAGGTACCCCCACTTGCATTAGGCTTAACAATTTGTGGAATGATTATTTCAATTATATTAGCTCTAATAATGCCTGATCGCGTGTATGAATATATAACAACAGCTGCAGGACTAATGCTTTTATATAACTGGTTCTTTATACTTATTTCTTTTCCAAGATTAATTAAAGCAACCAAATTTGATCATTTAAAGCGTTTCATAGGCATGTTATTAATAGTACTTGCTGTTAGTGGGACATGCATTCATCAGACGAGTAGGCCAGGATTTTTTGTAAGTATTGGTTTTGTTGCGGTGGTAATTATTGTCGTTGTCATTTTACAAATGACAAAAAGAAAGAAGAAAAATTTATTTCCACAAGGCATTTGATTTTGCCAATTTACTATAAAATTTTGGAGGTAGAATTATGCCAGTATTTGTTTATCAAACTTTTCAAATTAAACAAGAAAAATTTAAAGAAGCTATCGAAAATTTACATGAAATGAAAAATTATCGTAATGAAAATTATAGTCATCAAATGGAAATTTTAACTCCTATTACTGGTCCTGATCATACATATGCAGTTCTTTCGACTTATGAAGGATTAGCAGAAATGGAACTGCAAAACAAAAAGATGTTTGCTGATGAAGAATATTTAAAAATAATTGGCAGTTTTTTTCTAGACAATATTGTTCAAGGAAGTATGAATACCCAATTATACCGAACTTTAAATGAGAAAAAACCGGAAAGTAAAAAAGAGTAGATTTAGTAAAAACATCTTGATAATGCTTATTACTTGTCCTTCTCTGACCACATGATGCATATAATGTAAAAAAGTGATGTGCTCGAGGAGGACAATGATGTTTCTTTTCTTTGAAAAAGCGATTATAGGGATGGCATTTTTAAGAATTATATCTGGGAGTATTGAGATCTTAGTTGCTTTATTAATTCTTAAATATAATGATGTGGAAAAGGCTCTAGTTATTAATAGCTCCCTCGCTCTTATTGGTCCAATTATTCTAATCCTTACAACAACAATCGGTTTATTTGGTCTTGCAGATAAGATTTCTTTTACTAAGATGCTTTGGATATTTGGTGGAGTAGCATGTATTCTCTATGGAGTAAAAGGAAATTAAAGACATTCCATAAAATGTAATCAAAAGGTACATGTATTTTTTCGAGTATTAGTCCATATTAAAAGTAATGTGATTCGTTTAAGACTTTTAATCCATCTTTGAAAATAAAACACAAAAAGGCGTGTCAATAATGGAACATGTAGAAAATATTCAATCTGTAGTTGGAAAGAAAAGATCGAAAAGCGATTCGAATAAAAATAATCAAAAATGGGCTGTATTATCAATATCATCTATTCCGCTTGTAATGACATTAGGAAATTCTATGCTAATTCCAGTTCTTCCTGCGATGGAAAGGCAGTTAGGAATATCTCCCTTTGAGTCAAGTATGATTATTACCGTTTATTCAATAGTTGCAATCATACTAATTCCTGTTGCTGGATTTTTATCTGATCATATCGGTAGAAAAAATGTTATTATTCCGAGTTTAATTATTACAGGAATAGGGGGACTCATCTCCGCGTGGGCTGGTTGGAAAATGGGAAATCCCTATTGGATTATTCTTATCGGAAGAGCACTTCAAGGCGTCGGAGCTGCAGGTGCATTTCCTATTGTTTTGCCCCTTGTTGGCGATATGTTTAAAAGTGATGATGACGTCAGTAGTTCCTTAGGTTTAATTGAAACATCAAATACTCTTGGAAAAGTACTGAGTCCAATTTTAGGGGCTTTTTTGGCTGGTTTTGTATGGTTTATCCCATTTTTTTCTATTCCCGTTTTTTGCCTACTATCGATTTTATTAATGATTTTTTTAGTGAAAAGTCCGAAAAAAAAGCAAGAACCTATTCCTTTCAAAAAGTTTATAGCAAGTATAAAAGATACATTCAAAAATAATTGGAAATGGCTATTTGCAATTTTTTTGATCGGAATAATATTAATGTTTGTTCTTTTTGCAGTATTGTTCTTTATGTCTGATATATTGGAAAAGGTATATCATATAAAGGATGTAAAGAAAGGGCTTTTACTTGCGATTCCTTTAGGCGGATTGTGTATCGCTTCTTATATCACAGGAAAATTAATAAAAGAAAATAAAATATTGATGAAGTGGATTACTTTCGGTGGAATAGTATTACTTGCTGGATCTATTGCATTTCTAGGTATGTCAAAAGCGATGTGGTTTATGCTTAGTTTATTTTTAATTAGTGGGATTGGAATTGGTGTTGGATTACCATGTTTAGATGCGTTTATTACGTCGGGAATTGCAAAACAGGAGCGTGGAACCATCTCATCTATTTATAGCTCAATGCGATTTATTGGGGTTGCAGCAGGTCCTCCTATAATGGCTATCTTAATGAAGAACGCTGAAAACTCACTTTTTTATTTACTAAGTGGATTAAGTATAATTGCCTTAATTGCAACCTTTTTTGCAATAAAGCCTGATAATGAATAAATAAATCGATTGTCGTACTATTTATCGTACGGCATATTTTTTTGAAGCATAGAAATAAATCGAGAAATCATAAAGTCTTGAACAAATGGTGAAGACCAGAATGAAAAATATCTTTCCTTATTTTTCATAGAAAGTAGGAGGACTTCTGACATAAAGAAGAGTGAATTAATGTTAATTCACTCTATGATTGTCTTCGAATAGTTTTACTGTAGATAAACTATTATTATCATTAAAAACAAATTTATTTTGGGTGATCTGTTGAAGACGGTTTACTGCTTCTTCGAACTCAGCATTACTCATTTGTTTAGTAGCTAGTAGGGAACAAAGGATGGCAAAGCCAATAGCAGTTGTATCAACATGTACATCAACATGAACATCTACATCAGAGTTACCGCTCTGACCAATTGTATTCTTATTATCGTTGTTTATGTTAATACGAGTATCTTCAATGGACTGGATTTCATTTTTAGATTTAAGAGTATTTGTATTTTCAGCTACATTTTGAGTCGTGCGTTTATTTCTATTTGCAATCGAATTAGTTGTGACTGGAATTCGTGAACCCATAACATCACCTACTAAAATAAAAGTGGGAAACAGGATCCCACTTTAAGATTTTAAAAATCAAAATCAACATCAACATTGCTATTTTGATCTTGATCATTGTCCTGATCTTGATCTGAACGAACACGTGCATTGCTACGGCTATTTATACGAATGTCTACTCTTGAATTGCCAGAATTGTTAAGATTACTTTTAGCAATATTCGTGTTTTTGTCAGTATTTCTTACATTCGATTCAGAATCAGCATCTGCTCTGTTACGAACTTCATTATCTAGATCTGTATCGACATCTACATCAACATTTGTCCGAGTGTTGTTTCTGCGATTTTCATCAGAAAAGACATTGTCATTATTGTTATTATTCCTCCGGTTACGATTTCTTTTTGACATTTATAGCCCTCCATTTCTTCACTTTAGTAGGTAAAATATTAATCTTCAAAATCTACATCAATGTCAAGATCTTGATCTTGATCATTATCTTGATCCTGATCCGTCCGAACCCGTGCAATACTTCTGTTGTTTAACCTAATATCTACTCTAGAATTACCGGAATTTGAAACGGTAGTGCGAGCAATATTCGTATTTTTATCAGTATTTCTTACATTCGATTCAGAATCTGCATCTGCTCTATTATCAATATCATTATCAAAATCAGCTTCTACATCAACATTCGTGTTAGTACGATTATTTTCTCTATTACGATCTCCTCTAAAATAATTTTGATTTCCCGATTCATCATAATTTCTCATTTATTTTCAACTCCTTTCACAGTTTTCATAAACAATATATTCATGGTAATTCATTGAGTATAGTCATTTGATAGAGTGCATATGCACATTTTTAGTTAAAGTATACATTTTGAATAATAACTGACAGTCATCGTTTCTATTTGTTCTTTATACTTTCAATGCTTCACTTACTTTTTGTGCAAATTCCAATGGAGGCTTTATTGACTCAAAATACATATAACTTTGCTATTGGTTTATTAAAAAACAATAAATATGGACTTGGGACACAAATATTTTTCTTTTTTTATCACTGACATTGACGGTTTTATTTCTAAGGCTATTTTCTCTTAACATTGTTACTTTTTAAGTAAAGTGTTAACTGATAAATTTCGACTGAAGACAAATACACCTTTCATGTCTCTGAGAAATGAGCTGCAAACTCCATAAGAATTACTGAATCCATTATTGGGTGTAAAAGCCAGCAGTGGGGCTTTTACATAAGCAACAATCTATACGAAAACAGCCTTTAATAATGAGGAATATTATTTGATAATAGTTTTCTTTTGTGGATAAGGTTCTTAGCGGATCCATTAATATAATAATAAATGAATAAATTAGGCGTAAAAATATCAATATAAAATGTTTTGCTAATTTAAGGAGGAAAGCATGAATGTCAAATGTGAATGAAGATGGAAAAATAATAAAAGAACATAATATTCCCTTAAGTTCATCGGAAATGGGTTTTCTTTGGACTCAATACTTAAACGATACACTAGCATTATGTGTAATGAAGTATTTTAAAAACATTTGCAGGGACGAAGAAATTCTACCATTAATTGAAGATTCTCTAAATATTGCACAGCGTGATATTAATATAATTAAAGAAATATTTTCTAAAGAAAAAATTCCTGTACCAGAAGGATTCACAGATAAGGATGTGAATGAAAATGCACCAAGATTGTTTACAGATGTATTTATCTTATTGTATTTGCAAAAGTTAGAAATGATTGCAATGGCAGGTATAGGAGTTGCTATTGGTATTTCAGCACGCACAGACGTTAGTCAATTCTTCAATGACCTACTTATTTCAGTTGCAAATCTACATGACAAGGCAAGGAAAGTGTTATTGTCAAAAGGAGTATATGTACGACCACCACAAATTGCACCACCTGCTAGTGTAGATTTTGTAGAAAAACAAAGCTTCTTATTTGACTTTTTCGGACAGCATAAACGCCCTTTAACAGCAATTGAAATGACCCATTTATTTATAAATTATCAAACTAATGCATTAGGGAAAGTATTGATGATGGGGTTTGCACAGGTTTGTAAAAATAATGATGTTAGGCAATTTTTATCAGCAGGAAAAGAAATTGCCTCAAAGCATATGAAGAAATTTAGTTCAATTTTAATAAATCAGGATATTCCGGCACCATCGAATTGGGATGCAAATGTTCTTAATAGTACGCATGCGCCATTTTCAGATAAGTTAATGATGTTTCATACCACTTATTTAATAGCAGTTGGAATAGGTAATTACGGAACAGCAGCAGGAACTTGTCAAAGAATGGACTTAAGTGCTACATATACCCGACTTTCTGCAGAAATTGCTTTATATGCGGAAGATGGTGCGAATTTGATGATTAAACATGGATGGTTGGAAGAACCACCGCAAGCTGTAGACCATCAAAAGCTGATCAATCAAGAGAAGTAGATAATCATTTCGTTATAAATTGATATTCTAAATTATCCCAATAATTATGATGATATTTGTAATATACACTAAATTTCGTATTGATTTTTACATTCATTTGAAGTTTTTTTGCAAGGTCATAAATTAATCCTAAATTCTGTAAAAAGCAAAAAAACTATGTATATATATTAAAAATTAAATAGAATAATTATTGGTGAAAAATATATCAAACAAATTAAATAGATTATTATATGAGGGAGGGAGCGAAGGACTTTGTATTCAGTATGATTGCAAGTTTTTTAAAACATCAAACATAGTAATCAAATGAAACTTAGCTGCATAGTGATGGTATACATAGCCTCACACATGGGGTAAAGAAAATGCATGGGGAATACGTAGCAAATGTGCTGAAACAATTTGAAGGATCACCTGAAAATTTTCCTACAGTCATTCTCATGCATGAAAAAGAAAAAAACGTTAATAATTTGGTGCATTTTCTAATTTATTTTAAAAAGAAAGGCTATAATTTAGATTAGTATTACAGAATATAGGATCTGTACAGTTTAATCAGTGAGAATTTATATTCAAAAAAGAAAGCATATCTTTATGATGTTTTCTTTTTTTTATTAATTTTGTCCATTCTGCAAACCCTATTCTATAAGAAAAGAATAAAGAGGGTGTGTATGTATGCCATTCGTAAAATGTGTAAATCGATCAATATTTTATGAGGATTTAGGTCAAGGTCCGACTATATTATTTGTTCATCCTCCAGGAATGGGGAGAAAAACATTTATTAAGCAAAAGTTACTTCAATCCAGCTATCGTTTATTAATACCGGATTTTTCAGGACATGGGGACAGTTACTCAATAGATGGAAGAATGAATATTTCTTTGTATGTAGAGGAAATTGAAGCGATTAGAAATCAAATTGGAGAAGAAGCAATTTTTTTATTTGGTTACTCTGCAGGTGGAACGATTGTCCAAGAATATGCAATTAAGTATCCAAAGAATGTTAAAGGTGTGATATTATCAGGTGGGTACCCTAAAGTTACAACAGAGCTTTTAAGAATTGAACATCATATAGGTATAAATATGGTCGTATATGCACCCAAGATGTTAGCGAAATTATTATCGCTAAGTCACTATCGCGAAGCTTCTCTACAAGCAGAACTTTATCAACATATTTTAAAGTCCAATCGATACACGTGGAGGCAGTTCTATATTGAATCATTACGATTTAATTGTGTTGACCGTATATCACAATTAAATGCCCCATTAATGTTACTATATAGCACGAAGACAGATTATATTAATCACCATATTAAATATTATTCAAAGTTTATCGATACCGAGATTCATTTGATTAAAGGGTCGGGTCATCAACTACCTACTAGAAGGTTCGAAAAAGTAAATAAATTGATTGAACAATTCATTCAAAAACATTAAATAACAATAATTTTATTATGTAAACTGATTAGGAGGGAATCTATCACATATGAATGATCCTCGTTTTAAAATTGCTCATAAAGAAGCATGGATAGGGGTGGCCCTTGCCATTATACATTTTCTTTGGTGGTATGGGTTTGCCTATGGAATTGGAAGTAATAAAGTTGAACAATATACATACATACTAGGGTTACCAGCATGGTTTTTTTATAGCTGTGTGCTTGGCTTCATCATCATTGTGGTGTTAGTTTTTATTTCTGTTAAATTGTTTTTTAAAGATGTACCTTTTGAAGATGAAGGAAGTGAAGAACAATGAATATTCAGGTGATTATTCCTCTTGTCATATTTTTAGTATTATTTTTTTTAGTAGGGATTCTCTCGTCTCGATATGTTCATTCTTCTAATTCATTTATTCAAGAATATTTTTTAGGTAGTAGACAGATGGGTGGATTTATTTTAGCCATGACGATGGTCGCTACATATGGTAGTGGAAGTAGCTTTATTGGCGGGCCAGGTGCAGCTTATAACTATGGATTAGCATGGGTATTGCTAGCTATGACCCAGGTTGTAACCGGATATTTTGTTCTTATGGTATTAGGCAAGAAATTTGCCATTATTGCTCGGAAATACAATGCAATCACATTAATAGATTTTTTAAAAGAACGATACCAATCAAATTGGGTTACCATTATTGCAGCGATTAGTATTATTGTTTTTTTATTTTCCTCTATGATTGCTCAATGGGTCGGTGGTGCTAGACTCATGGAATCTATATTGGGGGTATCTTATACAACAGCCTTATTTATTTTTGCAATCTCTGTTCTTATATATGTCATTATAGGTGGATTTCGAGCTGTTGCAATAACAGATACTATTCAAGGGATTGTTATGCTAGGTGGAACCATTATTCTATTAATCGCTACCATTGTCGCTGGTGGTGGAATGGAAAATATAATGACAGAATTAAAGCATCAAAATCCAAATTTATTAAGTCCATATGGAGCTGATGGCTCTTTAACACCTTTATACATCTCTAGCTTTTGGATTCTGGTTGGAGTAGGGGTAGTTGGTCTACCGCAAATTGCGGTTAGAGCAATGTCTTATAAAAATGCAAATGCTATGCATAGAGCCATAATAATTGGCACAATCGTTATTGGTGTAATAATGTTTGGTATGCATTTAATCGGTGTGTTAGCGAGGGCAATCGTTCCAGGAATTGAAAATGCAGATACCGTAATGCCGATTATTACAATGAAGGTTCTTCCTGCTTGGGCAGCTGGAATCGTGCTTTCAGCACCTATGGCGGCGATTATGTCAACGGTCAACTCCGTATTAATACTTGTCTCCTCTGCAGTTGTGAAGGATGTATATATTGGTTTTGTAGATAAAAATGCCAGTGTTAAAAAAGTAAAGCAAATTAGTTTTTGGTCGACGACCATCATTGGTGTCGCAGTTGTTATTCTTTCCATTCATCCACCTGATCTTTTGATCTGGTTGAATTTATTTTCCTTTGGTGGTTTGGAAGCAGTTTTTATTTGGCCAATTGTCATGGGATTGTATTGGAAAACTGGGAATAAATTTGGGGCGATTACTTCCATGATTGTAGGAATGACTTCTTATATTTATTTGGATCGTTTCCACCCTAATCTACTTGGCATGCATACGGTTGTCATACCTATTCTTTTATCATTTCTAATGTTTATCATTGTTTCATTGCTGACTAAAAGTAAAGTGACTACTTAAGTTATGAATCTATAAATTATGAGGAGTTAAATGATGAAAATTATACGATTAAACATCGGAAAGCCGAAGATTTCTTCCTATAAATCAAAAGAATTTCTTACAGGAATTGGCAAAGAATCCATTTCTGAGGCATTGCTATTAAAGGACCAGTTTGTTGGGGATGGTGTAGCAAATCCTGCCTTTCATGGAGGTCCAGATCGGGCGGTCTGTTTTTACCCATATGAGCATTATAAACAATGGGAAGAGGAATTTAACAAAACCTTATCCATCCCTGCATTTGGTGAGAATTTGACTGTTTCAGGTATGCTAGAAAAGGATATTTGTATTGGGGACATTTTTCAAATCGGTGATACAATTGTTCAGATTACACAAGGACGTGTTCCATGTTCAACCATTTCAAAATATAATTCATTAGACTCGCTATTAAAAAGAACAGTCGACACATGTTATACGGGATATTTTGCACGTGTTTTAAAAGAAGGGATGATTAGGGAGGATTCTAGCATCAAGCTGATTAAACGTCATCCTATGCAGGTTAGTGTTTACGACACTATGAATGCATTATTCTTTGGTGATCATGTACAAAGTATGGAGAAAATAATAGAAGTTCCTGAGTTAGCGGATGCGATGAGGAATAGCTTTGTGAAAAAATTAAATAAGTTAAAAAGTATGAGTTAGAAATTTACATCCTTGTTATTATATATTAAATCGTAAGGGGTCCATTTATGGATTCCTTTTTTTATAGGAAACTGTATAAAAATATGTTTCCTGAAATTGTAGGTTGAAAATTCAAATTATTTTTTAAAAAAAGTATTTTCAAATATATTTATTAAAGGTAGAATATTATAAATAGAATGTCTATTTAGAATACATATATTTTGTGTGGACGGTTTTTTTGTTGGCTTTCTGTTTTTAAATCATCAAGCCTGATCATATGAAAGGAAGGGGAAAAATGGAAAATCCGGTCCTGGAAGTCAGAGGTTTATCGACATCATTTTCAACTGATAACGGTATTATTCCAGTTGTCAATAATATTGACTTTACTGTTAAACGTCAAGAGGTGGTTGGTATTGTTGGTGAATCTGGTTGTGGAAAAAGTGTTACATCTCTATCAATTATGGGACTTATCCCAACAAGCAACGGGAAAGTAGAAGGTGGGATTTACTTTAATGGTGAGAATCTAGCAAATTTTTCAGAAAAAAAGATGAGAAGTATTCGCGGGAATGAAATTGCTATGATCTTTCAGGAACCAATGACCAGTTTAAATCCTGTATTTACAATTGGTGAACAATTAATCGAAGCTATAAAAATCCACTGGAAGTGGTCAAAGAAGAAAGCGAGAGAGTATGCCATACAAATGTTACAAAAAGTAGGCTTGCCTCGTGCAGAACAATTAATTAATGAATATCCTCACCAATTATCAGGTGGGATGAGGCAGCGTGTAATGATTGCCATGGCCATGCTATGTAACCCCAAACTTTTAATAGCTGATGAACCAACAACAGCATTGGATGTTACGATTCAAGCACAGATTTTAGAATTAATGAAAAAGCTAAATAAAGAAACAGATACATCTATTATTATGATTACTCATGATTTAGGTGTCGTAGCTGAGATGTGTCAACGAATCATCGTGATGTATAGCGGGAAAATTGTTGAAGAAGCTGATGTTCGTACGATTTTTAAGGAACCAAAGCATCCATATACAGTCGGTTTGATTCAGTCTGTTCCGGATATGAGAGAAAAAAAGGAAAGATTATATTCCATACCGGGTAATGTTCCAAAACCAGGATCCATAGAATTTGGTTGCCATTTTGCCCCGCGTTGCCCGCATGCACATGATCGTTGCTTCACTGACACACCAGATTTAACTACTTTGAAAAATGGACAAAAGGTTAGATGTTGGTTATACGAAGAGGGGAAGGAAGTTGAGATTTCATGAATGAACCTCTATTAAAGGTAGAACATTTAAAAAAGAATTTTCCAATCCGTGGTGGTGTATTTTCAAAACAAATAGGTACGGTAAAAGCAGTAGATGATATATCATTCACGATACATAAAGGTGAAACATTGGGGTTAGTAGGTGAAAGCGGCTGTGGAAAATCAACCACAGGAAGAATGCTCCTACGCCTTCTTGAACCAAGTGAAGGCAAAATTATATTTGAAGGCAACGATATTACGAAACTATCAAATCGTGAATTAAGGAAAATTAGAGGGAAAATGCAAATGATTTTCCAGGATCCATATGCATCATTAAATCCTAGACATACGATTGAAAGAATATTAGAAGAACCATTACTGGTTCATGGTGTGAAGGACAAGGAAGCACGTCAAAGAAAGGTTCGCGAGCTCTTAGAAATCGTTGGGCTTAATAGCTATCATGCTACTCGTTATCCCCATCAATTTAGTGGTGGTCAACGTCAAAGGATTGGAATAGCAAGAGCATTGAGTTTAAATCCAAAGCTAATTATTGCTGATGAACCTGTTTCCGCTTTAGATGTTTCTATCCAAGCACAAGTATTAAATCTAATGAAGGATCTACAAAAGAATTTTGATCTTACCTATTTATTTATTGCCCATGATCTTGGTGTGGTTAGACATATTAGTGATCGTGTTGGGGTGATGTATTTAGGAAGAATGGTTGAATTAGCAGAGAGTGAAGAAGTATATCAAAATCCAAAACATCCATATACTCAAGCTTTGCTATCAGCTGTACCAATTGCTGATGTGGATTATAAAAAAGAAAGAATTGTTCTACAGGGGGATGTTCCAAGTCCTGCAAATCCTCCTTCAGGTTGCACATTTCATACTCGATGCCCATTAGCATTTGAGAAATGTGCAGTAGAAAGACCTTTATTTAAAGAGGTCGAAGCAGGTCACTTTGCGGCATGTCATCTACATGGGTGATTTTGCATAGATTTAACATGAAAGATGTTAAAAAAACTACTAACATCAATCAAAAAATGGGGGGAAAAAGATGAGAAAAAAATTGACGGGAGTAATTATTTTTATCCTTGTTCTTTCGTTGGCTTTGATGGGATGTTCCTCATCCAAATCAAATAGTGAAAAGAGCAGTGATGGGAAGAAAGATTCATCTGATGGTGGAGGTGTTCTAGTATATGCACGTGGGGGGGATGCAGTAAAACTTGATCCTGCCACAGTAACTGATGGGGAATCACTGATTGTTGCTGAACAGATTTTCGAAACACTTGTAAATTTTAAAAAGGAAACAACAGAAATTGAGCCAGGACTTGCAAAGTCTTGGGAAATCTCTGATGATGGTTTAACTTATACATTCAAGCTAGAAGAGGGAGTTAAATTCCACGATGGTACAGATTTTAATGCTGAGGCAGTTGTGAAGAATTTTGATCGTTGGGCAAACGGAGATGTGGAGAAATTTCCATATTACCAATCTCAATTTGGAGGATATAAAGGGGATGAAGCAGCGGTCATTAAAGAGGTAAAGGCAATTGATGATACGACTGTTCAATTTACACTTTTCCGTGCACAAGCACCATTCTTAAAGAACTTGGCTATGTCTCCATTTGGAATTTCAAGCCCAACAGCAATTGATAAGTTTGGAGATAAATATATCGAAAACCCTGTTGGAACTGGACCTTTCAAATTCGAAAGTTGGAAGCGAAATGATTCCATTACGGTTGTGAGAAATAAGGATTATTGGAAGGAAGGATTACCGAAGCTTGATAAGGTGGTTCTAAAAGTAATAAAGGATAATTCGACACGACTAAATTCTTTAAAGAAAGGTGAAGTCGATTTAATTGATGGGTTAAATCCAAGTGATATTTCAACTGTAAAAGCGGATAAGAATCTTCAAATTTTTGAGAGACCATCTATGAATATTGGATATTTAGGTTTTAATGTTACAAAAGCACCTTTTGATAATGTAAAGGTACGTCAAGCTCTTAGTCATGCAGTTAATAAAGAAGCGTTAATTAAAAACTTTTATGAAGGTACAGCAGAACCAGCAAAAAACCCGATGCCACCTTCAATCAACGGATATAATGATGAAATTGAAGACTATGAATATGATTTAGATAAAGCGAAAAAGATGCTTGAAGAGGCAGGCTTCAAGGATGGTTTTAGTGTTGACCTGTGGACAATGCCAGTTGTTCGTCCATATATGCCTAACGGACAAAAAGTAGCTGAAGCAATACAAGCTGATTTTGCAAAAATTGGCGTAAAAGCGAAAATTGTTACGATGGAATGGGGGACCTATTTAGATAAATTAGCTAAAGGGGAAGCGCCGATTTACATTGTAGGATGGACTGGTGACAATGGTGATGCAGATAACTTCTTATATGCTTTGCTTGATAAGGATGCCATTGGTTCAAATAATAACTCGCAATATTCAAATGATGAGTTACATGAGCTTTTAGTTAAAGCACAATCAGAAACAGATGAAGCAAAACGAAATGAATATTATAAGGAAGCACAAGTAATTATTCATAATGATGCACCATGGGTACCAATTGCACACTCACTACCACAATTAGCAGGAAAAAGTACAGTTAAGGGATTCTTCCCACATCCAACTGGATCACAAAGTTTTGCTGACACTACAGTTGAATAACAATCCTGGGGAGCAATGACTCCCCTTTTTCATTCAAACTACATAATTAAAGGGGTGAAGTTGTAAATGGTTGCTTATACGGTTCGACGTTTACTTCTACTAATACCTGTACTTCTCGGGATGCTCATTATTGTATTTTCGCTTATCCATGCTATTCCTGGAGATCCAGCAAGGGCCATTTTAGGACAGCTCGCCACAAAAGAGGCTGTTGCCGAACTTTCAAAGCAGCTAGGTCTTGATCAACCAATGTATATTCAATTTTTTGATTACATAAAGGATTTAGTAACAGGAAATTTAGGTACCTCACTTAAAACTCAAGCACCTATTAGCGATGAGATTTGGCCATATTTTGGTGCTACAGTTGAATTAGCATTGGTGGCAATGTTCATTGCAATTTTTGTTGGTGTGAATGCAGGAATTATCTCTGCATGGTTTCAAAATTCATGGTTTGATTACATTGTTATGTTAATAGCACTTATAGGTGTATCCATGCCTATTTTTTGGCTTGGCTTGATGGAGCAGTATGTTTTTTCCCTTCATTTAGATTTATTACCTACAATGGGTCGCGATGATATTCGAAATCCCGTTGAGGCAATAACGAATCTCTATTTAATTGATACATTAATCCAAGGTAGATTCGATCAGTTCATAGATGTATTCAAACATTTAATCTTGCCAAGTATCGCATTAGCAACAATACCAATGGCGATTATTGCCCGGATTACTCGCTCCAGCATGCTAGAAGTTATGCGTTCAGATTATATTCGAACTGCGCGTGCAAAAGGAATGAAGATGTTTTGGGTAGTGTACAAGCATTCGTTAAAAAATGCATTTATACCTGTCTTAACGATTATAGGTTTACAAACAGGATTATTATTAGGTGGAGCTATTTTAACTGAAACGATTTTTGGATGGCCTGGTATGGGAACCTATATCTATGAGGCCATTCAATTTCGTGACTATCCCGTTATTCAATCAGGAATTTTAATCTTGGCACTTATTTTTGTGTTAATAAATTTAATTGTGGATTTACTCTATGCAGCGATTGATCCACGTATTAAATATTAGGAGGGTTAATCAATGCCAGAACTTTCAACAAATGCAACTCATACAACCCCGGTTGAAGAGCCATTGATTTCTCCATGGAAAGAGGGCTGGAAAAATTTCAAAAAGAATAAAGCGGCAGTTTTTGGGCTAGGATTAGTACTTTTCTTTATTCTTATTGCTATTTTTGCCAACGTCTTAGCACCGTATGATTATACAGAAACAGGTGACAAGCATCTTCCTCCTTCTGCAACTCATTGGTTCGGAACGGATGATTTAGGACGGGATATTTTAAGTAGAGTCATATTTGGGGCACGAATTTCTTTAGTAGTTGGTTTCTTATCTGTTATAGGTTCGGCGATCATAGGTTCGTTCTTAGGGATCATCGCTGGATACTATGGTCGAATAGTGGATGGAATCATCTCGAGAATTTTTGATATTTTATTGGCTTTTCCAAGTATTTTATTAGCAATTGCTATTGTAGCCATGCTTGGACCTTCATTATTTAATGCATTAATTGCGATTGCGATAATAAATATCCCTACCTTTGGTAGATTGGTGCGCTCAAGGGTTCTTACGGTCAAGGAAGAAGAGTATATAACAGCAGCAAAAGCTATAGGTATGGGTGATGGAAGAATCTTATTGCATCACGTATTTCCAAACAGTATGGCACCAATTATTGTACAAGGTTCATTAGCGATTGCTAGTGCAATCATTGAGGCAGCTGCTTTAGGATTTTTAGGATTAGGTGCACAGCCACCGACACCTGAATGGGGAAAAATGCTGGCTGATTCGAAGGATTTTATTCTACAGGCACCTTGGACGGTCATCTTCCCAGGTTTAGCAATTATGTTAACGGTTCTTGGGTTCAATCTTATGGGCGATGGATTGAGAGATGCATTAGATCCTAGAATGAAAAATTAAGGTTATTTTCGAAATTTTGTTTCTTGAAAGCCTAACTACTGACTTTTACACCAAAGAAAGGATTCTCCAGTTAGAATTAAAGGGTATAGCTGTTCTCAGCCAATATTTATTAGTTAAAACACTGCTTATTTAGCAACGTGGTTTAAGAATAGTGCCAAAAAATTATAGAAAAGAGGCTGGGACAAAACCCACCTCTGAGATGAAAAAGCCGGTGAAATTTTACGACAAGTAAAATTTCACCGGCTTTGATTATTTTTTTAACAAAAATAAGGACCACTTCTGATAAAATTAAGTCACCACAACAAAATTATACAGAAAGAAGGATCCTTATGTTTAAAAATTATACCATGAATCAATTAGTTTTGCCTTTAGATTTAGAAGTAAAATTACAAAAAAATGATATTGCCTTTCATATCCATCATCTAGTTGAAAGTATTCCTCATGAAGTTTTCGAACCATTTCTGCGAAATGAGGGCTATCCTGCTTATCATCCACGCATGATGCTTAAAATTATTTTATGTGCCTACACCCAATCTGTCTTTTCAGGGCGAAAAATTGAAGCCCTATTAAAAGACAGTATCCGGATGATGTGGCTATCACAAGGGTATGAACCAAGCTACCGTACAATCAATCGATTCCGTGTTCATTCAGATGTGAAAGAATTAATTCGCCAATGTTTCGTCCAATTTCGTTGCCAATTAATCGAAGAAAAACTAATCGATCAAGAAGCAATTTTTATTGATGGTACAAAGATTGAAGCAAATGCGAATAAATTTACGTTTGTCTGGAAGAAATCGATTGAGAAATATCATCACAGTTTAATTGAAAGGTCAAACCAGCTATATAACGAGCTACTTGAGAACGAAATTATACCTGAAATTGAACGGGAAGGTGATGAACAATTATCATTGAAAGAGCTCGCTCAATTGGTAGGAAAAGTGGACAATGTCGTAGCTGAGTATGATAAACAAATTAAGGAATCATCAGACGTTCCAGAACGAAAAGCTTTAAGAAGTGAACGCAAATACCCGAAACAAGTGCGTAAACAGTTGATTGATTTTGTCTTACGAAAACAAAAATATCAACGAGACTTTGAAATTTTAGGCACACGTAATAGCTATTCCAAAACAGATCTGGACGCGACATTTATGCGAATGAAAGATGATTATATGCAAAACGGACAATTGAAAGCTGGTTACAATGTACAAATCGCAACAGAAGGGCAATACACGCTTGCCTATAGTTTATTTTCAAACCCAACAGATACACGTACGTTAATTCCATTTCTTGATGAAATCGAGAACCATTATTTCGTGTTACCGAAACATATTGTCGCAGATGCAGGTTATGGTAGTGAACAAAACTATAATGATATCCTTTTGAACAGAAAACGAGAAGCACTGATTACGTATAATCTGTATTTGAAGGAGCAAAAGAAAAAGTACAAACAAAACCCATTGAATCCCGACAACTGGCAGTATTGTGAAGAAACAGATACATATATATGCCCTAACCAGAAACGTCTTGAATTTCAATATCATTCTGTCCGTACTGATCGTACGGGATTCCAACGAAGGTTCAAGATCTACGAGTGTGAGGACTGTTCGGGATGTCCATTCCGTTCATCATGTACAAAAGCGAAAGAAGGCAACAATCGAAAACTAATGGTGAATGAACAATGGGAACAACAAAAAGTATATGTGAGAGCGAAGCTTTCAGAAGAGAAAACGAGCTCCATCTATCGAAAACGCAAAATCGATGTGGAACCAGTTTTTGGATTCTTGAAGGCTAATTTACGTTTCACTCGATTTTCTGTACGAGGAAAATCGAAGGTAGAAAATGAAATGGGACTCGCATTAATGGCCGTGAATTTAAGAAAATTCACGGCCAAACAACTACGGTAATAGAAGAATTAACACACAAAAATAGGAAAAGTTGAATTTGAGTTCGCTCAAATTCAACTTTTTCACTATTTGAAGCTAGTTATGTCCCAGCCTCTTTTGAACTATTATTATAATTCATCAAATCCATTATCCACATAATTTACTTTCGTATATTGGCGTGACTTTTGTTCGAAGAAATCTGACTTACCTAAATCTACTTCTTCATAGGCTTTAATCCAACGTAATGGATTTGTACGATAATCTGGGAAGGGACGTTCGAATCCAAGTTGCTTGCAGCGTATATTGGCATAGAATTTAATATAATCCTCTAAATCCTTTACTAATATTCCGTCAATATGGTTGCCAATAATAGATCTTGCCCATTCGATTTCTAATTTCGCTGCCTTTTTAAAGGTATCTTCAACGAAAGCTTTTAACTCCTCATTATCATATTCAGGATATTCTACCAATACTTCTTTAAAAATCTTTACAAATAAATCAACATGTAATTGTTCATCGCGATTAATATAATTAATCATCGTTGACGTTGCGACCATTTTTTGATTTCGTGCAAGATTATAGAAAAAGGCAAAACCTGAATAAAAAAAGAGACCTTCTAATATCACATCAAAAACAATAGATTTTAATAGGTTTTCTACACTTGGTCTTGTAGCGAAAGCTGTATAGCCATTTGTAACAAATTCATTCCGCTTTTCTAAAACTGGTTCCGTTCTCCAAAATTCAAATACTTCATCCTGGACATGCTTTGGGACAATACTAGATAAAACATAGGAATAGGAATGATTGTGAATAACTTCTTGCTGGGCCAAAATAATCATTAGTGCATTTAAGCTAGAATCTGTTAAGTAATCGGCTACTTTGCCTGCGTAATCGGTTTGAATACTATCTAGTAAGGCTAATAAACCAATGATTTTTAAGAAGGCATCCTGTTCTTCTTTTGATAAAGTTGGGAACTGTTTTATATCTTGGGACATATTTATTTCAAACGGTGTCCAAAAATTTCCTAGCATTTTCTTATATTTAGGATAGGCCCAAGAAAAGCGAACATCATCCCAATTAAGTATATTGGAGCATCTTCCATTAATGATTGATGTTGATCGGTTTGGTGCTGTATTGTCAATGATCTTGCGTGTTTGTAGTTTATTAGACATTCCTTTTTCTCCCTTCTTAACTTGAACAAGAATCACATTCTTCTAACGTTGTAGAGGTAGAGCGTAAATAATAGCTAGTTTTTAAACCAGCTTTCCAAGCATGAAGATGTAAATCTAATAGCTCCTTCGCCTGAACGGTATTTTGAACATAAAGATTAAATGATATGGATTGATCAATATGTCTTTGTCTGGCTTCATTTTGCCGGATACTCCAATGCTGATCTATGAAATAGGCGGATTTATAATACCAAGTTGTCTCTGCATTTAGATCCGGAGCGGTTACGGGGATTTTATAATCCTTTTTTTCCTCTGAATAAAACTTTTGAAAAATTGGATCAATGCTTGCTGAGCTTCCTGCTATTAATGATGTTGATGAGTTAGGAGCAACTGCCATTAGGTAGCCATTTCTTATCCCGAATTTTTGGATATCTTGGAATAATCGTAACCAGGGATGGGAGCTTTCAGAGTTGAAATATCCTCTAGCATCAAAATAAGAACCAGTTTCCCAATCCGATCCGTGGAACAGCTCATATGCGCCCTTTTCTTGTGCTAATAACATGCTAGCCTTAATCGTTAAAAAGGCAATTTTTTCATATAGTTTATCTGCATATTCAATTGCCTCTTCACTTTCCCACGAAATTTTCTCTAAAGCTAGTAAATGATGCCATCCAAATGTTCCTAATCCTATTGCACGATATTTTTTGTTCGTTAATTGTGCTTGTACGACAGGGATTGTATTTAAATCAATGACATTATCTAGCATCCGAACTTGAATTGGGATAAGTTTTTCAAGAACATCATCTTTCACTGCCTTAGCTAAATGAATAGATGATAAGTTGCATACAACAAAATCGCCTGGCTGTTTTTCAATCATGATTTTCCCATCCTCAGTGTATTGGCTGATCATCGTTGTAGGGCTTTGATTTTGCATAATTTCTGTACATAAATTACTAGAATAGATCATACCTTGATGCTTATTTGGATTTTTTCGATTCACTTCATCACGATAAAACATGAAGGGACCACCTGATTCAAGTTGGCTTTTCATAATTCTCTTCATCAATTCAATCGCGGGTATACTCGTTTTCGTCAGGGTAGGGTGGTTAACACATTCCCAGTACTTCTCTCTAAAGCTTCCTTTGCCTTTTTGTTCATCATAATAATCCTCTAGAGAAAAACCTAGGGTTTGTCTTACTTCATGTGGATCAAACAAATACCAATTTTCGCGAGCCTCCACTTGTTCCATAAACAAATCTGGAAGACAAACACCATGAAAGAGATCATGTGTACGTAATCGTTCGTCCCCGTTATTTAATTTAGAATCTAAAAAGGAAGTAATATCCTTATGCCATACATCTAAGTAAACACAAATAGCTCCTTTTCTTTGCCCTAATTGATCCACACTCACTGCAATATTATTTAATTGCTTCATCCAAGGAAGTACTCCAGAGGAAGCACCACTAAATCCTTTAATCGCACTGCCACGGCTACGAATTTTTCCTAAATAAACACCAATACCTCCACCATTTTTTGATAGATTAGCAATATCAGTATGACTATCAAAGATGGCTTGTAAACTATCATCAACAGTATCGATAAAACAGCTCGATAATTGCCCGTAATTTTTTCCTGCATTAGATAGTGTAGGTGTAGCGACGGTCATGTAAAGATTACTTAATGCCCAGTAAGCGTCTTTTACCAACTGAATACGATTCTCAATAGGTTCATTTTGCATTAAATACATCGCAATAATCATCCAACGTTCTTGAGGTAACTCAAACACTCTTTTTTTGTGGTCGGTTGCCAAATATCTGTCAGCTAAAGTACGTATACCAATATATGTAAAAAGTCCATCCCTTGTCGGATCAATAAAGGATTCAAACAAATGAATGTCATCCTCTGTATACTTGTTTAATAATTCTCTTGAATAAATACCATCTTTTGTAAGACGAACAATTAATTCTAGTAGGTTTCCATATTTATTTTTGAATAAGTATCCACGTGTTTGTGAAGCTTTGTAATATAGATGTTCCATAAATAGGTTAGAGGCATGATAAGTCCAATTAGGATTTTCTGCGTTTATGTTTGATAAACATTCTAGAATTATTTGATTTACCCATTCATCCTCGGGTAGCCATGGTTTTTGCTCAAATAAATTTTTACCAAACAACAAGAGCGACGTTAGATCTTCGTTTTTTGTATCAGAACCTTCTAATATTTGCATTATGTGATTCATCCATTCCGTCATTTCAGCACCCTTTGTTACTAGAGTCATTTTTTTCCCTCCAATAGATAATGTGACTTTTAATAAACTTGTCTAAAAAAAGCCATAAAAAAAGATCCGTCACAAGTAAGTTGAGCGGATCAAACGATAGGAAAAGATGTAAAAAAATAAAAGTAAAAAAACTCTCACTATCGTTTCATCTTCTCAATCCCCGAAGAAATTTGAAACTTTCAAGAAAAGGCAGGTCTCCTGACTTATGTGCAGCCTACTTAAGAACCTTCCCATATCTATTTAGATACAGTGGTTAGTCTTGTTCGTTCACAAATACAGTTGCGGGGACAGTTCCGGAGTCAAACCGGATTCCCTATTAAGTCCAGTAAATGGACACCTTCGCTTGAAATAATTCAATATTTAGTTGTGGAAAAATAGTATATAACTATATATTGTGTTTTATCATAGCATATTCGATGCTTTCATGACAATATATATCTATTAAATACTCAAATTCTAATAGAATCTCATAACACTATGATTCTATTTTGTTCTTTAATGTGTTTAAAAATAATAGAGGGTCATCAACACGTAAATGAATAGTATTTACTTTTTTTGTCATACCATACAAGTAAGATGCCTGAATTGGATCTTTTAAAATTATTTCTATTTGTGGCTTTTCCTTGATAAAGTCAGAAGGAGCTGCATCAAAAATAGAAGCTAGTTCCTGCTTAGAAAGAGGAGAGGAACGAGTGTACTCATTGACGGAAAGAATAAGTTTTAAAGGAATATCTATTTTCTTCATGATCCCTGTTTGAAGAATTAGGTTTTGATCCGATAACAAATAAGGGCATAATCTAACTGCTTGTATTTCGGCAAGTAACATGAATAAACCGTATATATTAATCACAAGAGCGATTATTGTTATGATTGGACTCCACTGATGTAATAAAAAGTGAAAGCCTATAGATTCAATAATTAGAGCATGAATGATCATGATATTTAATGCGATCGTACTTGTCTTTTTATGGTATGAAAAGGCCTTGAAGTGTATATGACTAGGTCTTTTTTTCCATGCAAACAAACTATAATAAAAAACGGAGATTTCTGAGATAAGAATAAATAGAAATTTTGAAGGCTTAAAATGGGTGAGAAAGGAATTTTCTAATCGATCCTTAAAAAAAGGAATCCGCTCATGTTTTGATTTGAATGTGTCTATAACTGAAGGTAGTCTTTTTAATAATAATGCTATTAAAATCAATTCAAAAATAATAAAAGTGCCTTCTACAGCAAATAAAATGTATTTTGCAGCGGATAGTGTTTGAAAATAAGTTGCGGGAATAATCAGCCATGCGGCAACATACCCTGCACCTATAATTGCAAAGAGATATTTAATGGAGAGGCGTCTTCTAATTATAAAAAAATATGCTAGTATGGGGATTGTAACAATAAAGTCTAAAAAGGAACCAATAGTGATCAGGGGTGTAATTGGTTGTGTAAATTCAACCCTATATAGTAAAAAATTCGCAAGCAATATCAAGGTAGCTAAAAGAACGAACCAAACCCAACTTTGATTATTTATTCGTAATGTCATTTTGCAAACCTCCTTGATTTGTTTACCTTAATTATACGTAATTTGTTATATTGACAACTTATAGAAAAATGTTAAAATATGAACGTTTTCTTAACAATTATTTATAGTGTATGATGAGAAAAATACATTTTCTCATGAATTTTTAATCTTTCTTTCATGAGTCTTTAGTATTTATTATGTACCATTGATTTTGCGTTAAAAGGACATTACATAGTTGTTACCCATTACTATGGTTAGTTCTTTTTATACTCATTATAAAGTTCTTTCTTTAATTCCGGCTAATATAGCCGGTTATTTTTTTTCTTTTTATTATCTTTTTCTCATCTGATTTTCATCTATGCTTTGTATGATATGTATATCTTAAAGGAGGCGCATCATTATGTGGATACGATTTATTCCCATCGTATTTTTTAGTGCAACAGCGATTATGTTATTTGCCTTTCAATCAGTTGAAATAGTCCATGCGGTAATGGATTTAATTTTTTCTAAAACTCGTATAAAATAAGAAGAGTAAGAAAACTTGTTAGATGAAGCAGGTGTTCAAATGAAAAGGATATTAATTATAGAAGATGAAAAGAATTTAGCAAGATTTATTGAACTCGAACTCAAATATGAAGGCTATGAGGTAAAGGTGGCTAATGATGGACGTGAAGGTTTGCAGTCGGCTCTACAAGAAGATTGGGATGTTGTTTTACTTGATTTAATGCTCCCTAGCTTAAATGGAATGGAAGTTTGTCGAAGATTACGTCAGGAGAAAGATACACCAATTATAATGATTACAGCACGTGATAGTGTGATAGATCGTGTTTCTGGCTTAGATCATGGAGCAGATGATTATATTGTCAAGCCCTTTGCCATTGAAGAATTATTAGCTCGATTACGTTCGATTTTTAGGAGAATTGAAATACATGATCCGAAAATCCAACTTACCTCTTATACTTTTCGTGATTTGTTTGTGGAGAAAGAAAGTCGTATCGTAAAGAAGAATGACAAAATTATCGATGTGACAAAAAGAGAATATGATTTGCTTTTGACCTTACTAGAGAATAAAAATATCGTGATGACGAGAGAAGTATTATTGAATAAAGTATGGGGCTATGAAACTGAAGTTGAAACGAATGTCGTAGACGTGTATATTCGTTATTTGCGAAATAAAATTGATAATCCTGGCGAAGAAAGTTATATTCAAACTGTGCGAGGAACAGGGTATGTGATGCGTGAATGAAGCGTATAAAAAATTGGTATCGAGGTCAATCCTTGAAGGTAAAATGGTCAATAGGAACAAGTGCGGCCATTTTTTTTGCATTTTTCTTTTTTAGTTTTATTCAATATCATGTAGTTAGTCAATGGATGCTTCATGAAGAAAAAAATAATATTTCCCAAGCATTGGATGAAATATCGATCTTTGTAAAACAGGGTGGTAATTTTGCAGATAACGAAGAAATAAAGAATCAAATCTATGAAAAAGATTTAACGATTCAGATTTTTGATGCGAAAGGAAATAAAGTAACTATTAAAAATCCAGAAGCACCAACATATGTGATTCCTTTTAGTCCTGTTAGTAATAAAACAGTGGAGCTCTATACTACGAAGCATAAAAAAATTTACTTAGGTCGTGCACCTGTGCGCTTTGATGGCTTTTCAGGTTATGTTGCAATTGTTCAACCTTTAACAAGATACCACCAAATGATGGGTAGTCTTTTTTTTATCATGAGTATATTTGGCGGGATTGCGCTTTTATTAAGTGGTTTAATAGGATTTTTAATGGCCAAAGGCTTTTTAAAGCCTTTGCAGAAGTTTTCTACAACGATGAAAAAAATACGTAAAAAAGGCTTTCATGAAAGGATGGAGCCAAGTAATTCAAAAGATGAAATGGGAGAGTTAGCCCATATTTTTAATGAAATGATGGATCAAATTGAACTGGCATTTAATCAACAGAAACGTTTTGTCGAAGATGCTTCCCATGAGCTTCGCACCCCCGTTCAAATCATGGAAGGACATTTGAAATTGTTAAACCGTTGGGGGAAAAAAGATCCGAGTATTTTAGATGAATCATTACATGCATCAATACAAGAGTTAGATCGAATGAAAAATCTTGTCCAGGAATTATTAGATTTATCTAGAGCAGAACAAATTGAAATTAAAACTAGGGATCATAGCACATTGTTAATAAAAACCTTATCCCGAATTATTAAAAACTTTGAAGTCATACATGAAAACTTTACATTTGAACTGATTGAACATAAATTGAAAAATTCTACTGTACAAATTAGTGAAAATCACTTTGAACAAATAATGATAATTTTATTGGATAATGCCGTTAAATACTCTGATGAAATTCAAAAGGTCGATGTATCTATTGAAGAGGATCATGATCATAAAATGGTCAGAATCACTGTACGAGATTATGGTTTAGGTATTCCAGAAGAAGATTTGTCAAAGATTTTCCATCGTTTTTATCGTGTCGATAAAGCAAGAAGCCGAGCAAAGGGTGGAAATGGTTTAGGGCTTTCAATTGCTAAACAATTAGTAGAAAGCTATGAGGGAGATATACGCGCAACAAGTGAGCTTGGTAAAGGAACAAGTATAACTTTTTCATTGCCAGTGATTAAAGATGCTATCTGATAAGAGATATTCAGATAGCTCTTTCTTTATTGTCTATTTTTCATTCAGTTGCTTGTGATACCAAAAAGGGTGTCCATTGTAATTTCTGCTCCAATTATAATTTCTCCGCTACGTCAACTTCCGTATACTGCATATCAGCAGATTTTGTCATTTTAATTTCTAACATTTCATCTTTATATTGTGCGATAGTTCCTTTTTTCTTAATTAAAGTAGGTAAGGTTATCACATGTCTTTGGCCCATTTCAGGTATATTTTCTATAATTGCTTGGTTGGAAGTATGGTAAATTTTCACTTGCTTCAACCAAGATTCATTTTTTATAGGCAATCTTACATAAATGTCATCAAAGGTTTCAAAAACACTTACATCAATTGCTGGGCTTGCAGAAGGCTGCGGCTGATCTTGTTGAGTATTCTCCGATGCTTGATTTGATTGGGGTTGCTCTCCATTCTGAAACATTGATGCTGCACGTTTTATCATATCCTCGTGATTAAACATATCCTTCCATTGCTCAGGCATAAATTGTGAAATCATGTTTTGAACTTGTTTTTCAATATCTTGAGAATTCATTTGTTTCATAAAGTTATTTTTGTTGTTAAAGGGAAACATATTCCAAGGAAACATAATTTGTACCTCCTGAGCAAATGACCTATATAATAATGTATGCAAATCGGATGGTATTGTTATTAAAGGACAGGGCAAATATCACATAAGTATCAGTCTCAAGCTTGAACTTTAAATCTTCTAGAATGGTAGTATGAGTGGTATCTAAAATGGCTATTATAAAAATAGAAATACCACTACAAATGTTGATAGAATATTCAGAAATCAATAAACGGGAAATAGTTTATAACAACCTGTATCAAAGCAGAAATTTGTGATTTTAAACGAGCAGTAACTCGATTGAATGGGCATTCATATTAATTTTGAAAAAATTGTTTTTTATCCTTTATATTATTAGATTACAGTGATAGAATGATGTCTGTAAGCGTTTTTGGTTTTTTGTTTTTAATTACATATATTTATTTTTCTAATCTTTTCTATCAATAATATTAGGCTTAATAGCTGGAGGTTTTTTGAGATGAAACGACAAGCATCAAAAGGTTTTTGGGAAAGTTTTTCTGGTCCAAACCTTGGTTATGTGATGGAAGTTTACGAACAATTCGTAAATGATCCGGAGAGTGTAGATCCGGAAATGAAAGTTCTTTTTGAAGAGTGGGGATCACCTACGGTTTCTGAAGAAGGCTTAACGACTCATGGGCAGGCAGATATTTCATTCCAATTGCCAACAAACCCAACAGTATTTAGTAAAATGGTTGCAGCTGTTAAATTGGCGGATAACATCCGTACATATGGACATCTTGCAGCGGATATTAATCCATTAAATGATCGTAAAAAGGATACTCGAAGGATTGAATTGTCAGAATTCGATTTAACCGAGGAAGACTTAAAAAATATACCAGCATCTTTTATTTGTCCTGATGCCCCGGCTACAGTGAAAAATGGTTTAGATGCCATTAATCATTTGAAATCTGTATACACAAAGAAATTAGCATTTGAGTTTTATCAAGTACATGATTTGGAAGAAAAGAATTGGTTACAGCGTACAGTTGAATCTGGAGGCTTACTGCCAGAACTAACAAAAGAGCAAAAGATAGCAATATTAAAACGTCTGTCAGAAGTTGAAGGTTTTGAGAAGTTTATTCATAGAACTTTTGTAGGACAGAAAAGATTCTCCATTGAAGGACTTGATTCCTTAGTACCATTAATGGATCAAATCATTCATTCATCTGTTAAGACAGGTGCAAGGACTGTAAATATAGGAATGGCACATAGAGGCCGCTTAAATGTATTAGCTCATATACTAGAAAAACCGTATGAACTCATTTTCGCGGAATTTCAGCATGCACCAAATAAAGATTTAATTCCATCCGAAGGCTCCATAGGGATTACTTATGGCTGGACAGGGGATGTGAAATATCATCTTGGTGCAGATCGACGTGTAAAAGACGAAAATACAACAACAACCCGAATTGTATTAGCAAATAACCCAAGTCACCTTGAAGTGGCAAGTCCAATTGTTGAAGGATATACAAGAGCGGCACAAGAACAAAGAAATGTTGCTGGTTATCCAACTCAAGACACAGACAGTTCATATGCAATATTAGTACATGGTGATGCTGCTTTCCCTGGTCAAGGTATAGTAGCAGAAACTTTAAATATGAGTGGTCTAAAGGGCTTTCATACTGGTGGTTCTATCCATATTATTGCTAATAATATGATAGGATTCACAACCGAAAGCTATGATTCTCGTTCAACAAAATATGCTTCCGATACAGCTAAAGGTTTTGAAATACCGATTATTCATGTGAATGCCGATGATCCTGAAGCTGTTCTAGCTGCAGCAACTTTAGCTTATGAATATCGAAATAGATTCCATAAAGACTTCCTAATTGATTTAGTAGGCTACCGTCGATTTGGTCATAATGAAATGGATGAACCTATGGTGACAAATCCTTTAATGTATAACATTGTTCATAAGCATCCAACTGTCAGAGAACTATATGCGAACAAGTTGATGGCTGAAGGTATCATTTCGAATGAAGAAGTTAAAACGATTGAACAAGACATTCAAACTAAGCTTCAAGCGGCTTATGATCGTGTGCCTAAAAAAGAAGAAGATCCAGATACAGTGATGAATCCACCAGAAATTGTTGCAAAAGGATTCCCTAAGGTTGAAACAGCGGTTAATGAAAAGGAATTACGTGAAATTAATTCTGAACTATTAAATTGGCCAGAAGATTTTAATGCATTTAAGAAATTAGCTAGAATTTTAAAACGTCGAGAAAATGTGTTTGATGGCGATGGAAAAATAGACTGGGCACATGCAGAATCCCTTGCTTTTGCATCAATCATTAAAGATGGAACTCCGATTCGTTTTACAGGTCAGGATTCCCAGCGTGGAACATTTGCACACCGTAATTTAGTTCTACATGATGAAAAAAATGGAAATGAATATATTCCTTTACATCATTTAAAAGATGCGAATGCTTCATTCGTTGTTTATAACAGTCCACTTACAGAAGCAGCTGTTGTTGGCTACGAATACGGTTACAATGTATTTTCTCCAGAAACACTTGTTATCTGGGAAGCACAATTTGGCGATTTTGCTAATATGGCCCAAGTTATGTTTGACCAGTTTATTTCTGCGGGTCGTGCAAAATGGGGACAAAAATCTGGTTTAGTTATGTTATTACCACATGGATACGAAGGCCAAGGACCGGAACATTCAAGTGCAAGATTGGAACGTTTCTTACAGTTAGCGGCTGAAAATAACTGGACTGTGGCAAACCTTTCAACTTCAGCTCAATATTTTCATATATTACGTCGTCAAAGTGCAATGCTACAAAAAGAAGAAGTACGTCCATTAGTGTTAGTCACTCCTAAGAGTCTGCTTCGTCATCCGTTATCTTCAGTAGATGGAAGCGAACTAACAACTGGAGAATTTAAACCTGTATTGGAGCAAAAGGGATTAGGAGCAGAAGTTAAAAAAGTAGAACGTATTATTTTATGTAGTGGAAAAATCGCTATTGATTTCGAAGAGCGCATTAAGGATGAACAGTTAGATTGGGTTCATATTTTAAGAGTTGAAGAATTGTACCCATTCCCTGAAAAAGAAATTACTGAGATTATTAATAAATATAGTAATTTGAAAGAACTTGTCTGGGTTCAAGAAGAGCCGCAAAATATGGGTGGATGGACTTTCGCTGATCCTTATTTACGTGAACTCGCACCAAATGGAGTAGATGTTAAATATGTAGGTCGTCCAAGACGTTCTAGCCCATCTGAAGGAGATCCAATTGTTCATAAGAAAGAACAAGCTCGAATCTTAAATGAGGCATTAACGAAATAATTATATTATATAAAGAAAAAGTGATTCATATTAAGGGAGGACAACATAGTGGCTGAAATCAAAGTACCAGAATTAGCAGAATCAATTACAGAAGGAACAATTGCTCAATGGTTAAAACAACCTGGAGATCGCGTTGAAAAAGGGGAATACATTGTCGAATTAGAGACAGATAAAGTCAATGTTGAAGTAATATCTGAAGAAGCTGGGGTTATCCAAGAACTTAAGGCTGAAGAAGGTGATACTGTCCAAGTTGGACAAGTTATTGCAGTAGTTTCTGAAGGAGGAGAAGCATCTACTCCAGCTAATACAGAAAAAACTGAAGCACCTAAGCAAGAGGAGAAAGTAGCTGCTCAACCACAGTCTACTCCTGAAACTGATAAAAAGGATCGCCCAATAGCATCTCCTGCTGCACGTAAACTTGCTCGTGAAAAAGGGATTGATTTATCTGCAGTAAGTCCTGTCGATCCTATGGGACGTGTACGTGTACAAGATGTAAATGCACATACTACTCAACCGAAACAGGAGGTGCAAGCTTCAAAATCAGCACCATCAGCACCTGTCTCTCAAGAAGATGGAAAACCAGTTGAAATTGTTCGCATGTCCCGTCGTCGTCAAACGATTGCTAAACGTTTACTTGAAGTGAAACAAAATACAGCAATGTTAACTACATTTAATGAAATTGATATGACTGCTGTTATGGAGCTACGTAAGCGTAAAAAAGATAAATTCCAAGAGGAACATGATGGTACACGACTTGGTTTCATGTCTTTCTTTACGAAAGCAGTTGTTGCTGCCTTGAAAAAATATCCGGCAGTTAACTCTGAAATTCAAGGTAATGAATTAATTGTGAAAAAATACTATGATATTGGTATTGCGGTTTCTACTGATGAAGGTCTTGTAGTACCAGTTGTTCGTGACAGTGACCGTAAAAACTTCGCTGAAATTGAAGCTGATATCGCTGGTTTTGCAAAGAAAGCACGAGAAAATAAATTATCTTTAGGCGATTTACAAGGCGGAACATTTACAATAACTAATGGTGGAACATTTGGTTCACTTTTCTCAACACCTATTATCAATGGAACACAAGTAGGGATTTTAGGTATGCATACAATTCAAAAGCGACCAGTTGCTGTAGGGGATAATATTGAAATTCGTCCTATGATGTATGTAGCTTTATCTTATGATCATAGAGTAATTGACGGTGCTGAAGCTGTTGGATTCTTAGTGACAGTTAAGAAACTTCTTGAAAATCCTGAGGATTTATTACTTGAAGCATAATCTGCGAAAAACCTTTCTCTTTTAAAAGAGGAAGGTTTTTCTTTTGGCTCTTTTCTCAAGGCTCTTTTCTCAGCCATTGTTTCTATTTAAGTAAAGTGTTCACGAATAACTATCGGCTGCAGTCCACTACATCTTTTCATTTCACTGAGAAAAGAGCTGCAAACTCCATAAGAATCGCTGAATCCTTTATTGAATGTAAAAGCCGGCAGTAGGGCTTTTACAAAGGCACAAACTATACAAAAACACCCTTTCTCGACCCTTGTTTCTATTTATGTAAAGTTTTCACGAATAACTATCGGCTGCAGACCACTACACCTTTTCATTTCACTGAAAAAAGAGCTGCAAACACTAAAAGGAACCGCTGAATCCCTTATTGGGTTTAAAAGCCAGTTGGGCTTTTACAAAAGTAACAAATTCTATGAAAACAGCTTTTCTTTTATACATAATCATAAGTCAAGCTTATTTATGAATAAAAATAGGATGGGAGGTGAGTGTGATGAGTTCTTTATTAACAAATGCTAAATTTGAACATACATTTTGGCTGCAGATTCTTGGAGATCATTCCCGTTTTATATTATCTTCCTTAAGTCAAAATGAAAAACAGTCCATACAGATCGCATTAGAATTGAAGGAAGCTTTTGATAGCTTTTTACAGGAAGCAAGAGATTTACAAAGTGATGAAGCTGCAATTAACTTAGCGAATGATGTAGAACCGTATGTAGTGAAACTAAAAAATTTCAAGTTAGAAATGATTAAGAGACATTTAGTTAGTAAAATTAGTATTCATTTATCACCCAGTTTTCTAAATTATATGGTGAATGAGCTTGAAGAATACGAGAGGATTTTGGGCTTTTTAAAAATTGGAGAAAAGCCTCCGATTTTTCATGAATTACATCACCATTTACTATGGTTACAGGATGCCTATGGGCATGCAGGTGCAATTAACGATGAGATGGATGCGACAGAAAAAAGAATAAAGAAGTCAAGTGCTGAATTCGTTAAACATTTTGAGCAATTTTATTTAAAAGCAGTAGAGCTAACAGGATATTTGCGAACACAAGAAGAAAGTTTTCCGGCATTGAAGCGATTTAATTCAGATGTCCAAATAGAGATGGAAATGTTTCAATTCTTTTTAAATGAATTATTTGAGTTGGATTTATCTGATCAATTACTTGGAACATTTCCAGTATTAATGGCTGATCACATGTTTCGTGAGGAATGCTACTATTTGACAAAATTAGCTGAATCAACAAATATTAAACTTCCTGAATGTGATCCAACTAAACCTAGATATGAGGAATAAATATAATAGGGGATGCCTCTATTTAGAGACAACCCCTTCTTTTTCAAAGTTAATTTTTATAAGGGTTTAAACCCCTCTTCGTAATTTCTGATTTTAATAGTTTAATCCACTCACGATCTTGACCTTTCTTTTCAGCGTCTCGATAGGCTGCCACCAACAATTCGTTACTCATGATTTTCATGACAAAACCTCCTAGTGGAATATAATCTTTTCTATATTTTCTAATCATTTTAACTCTTTTTCTGTGAAAAGAAAAGGTTAACGACTTAAAATCTTGAACTTTATAAAAATTTAGTTCTTTTTGCTTATATTCTTCAGATGAATAAATATTTTTAGTGCTGGGCAACTATTTATTTTGTATTTGAATATTCAGAAAAACGTGATAATATATGTGTAATGAATGAATAACTAAGACGATAAATCAATAACTAATAATCTTATTCAGTCATTTCAAAGGGGGGAGCTATATTCATGTCTTCAGTATTAACAATAACAATAGGTGAATTACTTGAACAAAAGGCAGAAAAACACCCAAATCATGAAGCGGTTATATATGCAGATCGAAACCTTAGGTGGTCGTATAAGGAATTTAATGATGAATGCCGTATCGTTGCAAAGGGATTAATGAGACTAGGAATAGATAAAGGAGATCATTTAGCTATATGGGCAACAAATACACCTGAGTGGCTCACAGCACAATTTGCAACAGCAAAAATGGGAGCTATATTAGTTACTGTGAATACAAATTATCGTACAACTGAATTGGAATATTTATTACGCCAATCAGACTCAAAAACAATCATTTTGATGGAGAGTTACAGGGACGCATCATATATAGATATGCTCAATGAAATTTGTCCTGAATTAAAAGAGGCAAAACCGGGATCACTAAATAGTAAAAGATTACCTATGCTTAAAAATGTAATCGTTTTAGGAGATAATCATTACCCTGGTACATATAGTTGGAAGGATATAAAAAAAATAGGTGAAGATATTTCAGATCATGAATTAGACGAGCGATTGTATTCACTTGATTCAAGTGATGTGATAAATATGCAGTATACATCAGGTACAACTGGTTTTCCTAAAGGGGTGATGTTAACGCACAGTAATATTGTAAATAATGGTTACAATATTGCTAACTGTATGAGGTTAACTAAGGAGGATCGACTTTGTATACCTGTACCATTCTTTCATTGCTTCGGCTGTGTATTAGGAACGATGGCATGTGTTTCTGTCGGAGCCACAATGGTACCTATCCAGGAGTTCCATCCAAAACAAGTATTGCAAACAGTTCAGGATGAAAAATGCACAGGACTTCATGGAGTTCCGACCATGTTTATTACTGAGCTAAATCAGCCTGATTTCGATCAATATGATCTTTCTAGTCTTAGAACTGGGATAATGGCAGGATCGAACTGTCCGATTGAGGTGATGAAAGGTGTAATTTATCGCATGGGTGCTTCAGAAATTACAATTGCTTATGGGCAAACAGAATCTTCACCTGTAATAACACAAACCCGCACCAATGATCCTATTGAACTACGAGTTGAAACAGTTGGACGTGCATTACCTAATGTAGAAGTAAAAATAGTCGACCCAAGCACCAACCTAGTTGTGAGAAATGGGGAGCAAGGTGAATTATGTACTAGAGGATATCATGTAATGAAGGGGTATTATAAGAATCCTGAAGCCACTAAAGAGGTAATTGATGAAGAGGGCTGGCTTCATACAGGGGATTTAGCTGTTATGGATGAACAGGGTTACTGTAGAATTACAGGTAGATTGAAAGATATGATTATTAGAGGGGGTGAAAATATTTATCCCCGTGAAATAGAAGAATTTCTATATACTCATCCGAAAGTATTAGATGTACAAGTAATCGGTGTTCCCGATGAAACATATGGTGAACAAGTAATGGCATGGATTATTCCAAAAGAGGGAGAAAGCATTACAATAGAAGAAGTAAGAGATTATTGCAAAGGGAAAATTGCTAGACATAAAATACCTCGATTTGTAGAAATAACGGATAGTTATCCAGTGACAGCCTCTGGGAAAATACAAAAATATCGATTACGTGAACAATCTATAGAGCTAATATCAAATAATCATTAATTTTTTGGGGCTATCTATAAGGGTTACCAAGGATGAGATAGCTCTAAAAAATGTTTATTCATGAGAAGAAAATAAAAAAATAAGAGTCTGGTTCGACTCTTATTTTTTTATGGTTATTTAAGTGACAGCCATACACTTTTCACTTCGGTATAATTGTTTAATGCATAAGATCCCATTTCTCGACCGATACCAGATTGTTTATAACCACCGAATGGGGAAGCTGCATCAAATACATTATAACAGTTTACCCATACAGTACCAGCTCGAAGCTTGTTTGCGATATAGTGTGCATTTGCTACATCACGTGTCCATAAACCTGCAGCTAAACCATACTCACTATTATTTGCACGATTGATTACTTCATCCAAGTCATCAAATGGTAATGCAGCAATAACTGGTCCAAAGATTTCCTCTTTCGCGATCGTCATTTCATCATTGACATCAGCAAATATTGTTGGTTCAACAAAGTACCCTTCCTCCCGTGGTTTACCGCCACCAGTAAGTAGTTCAGCCCCTTCGTTGATACCTTTTTCAATATAATTGAGGACTCGACTTTGTTGTTCGGTTGAAACAAGTGGACCCATTTGAGTTTCTGAATCCAAACCAAATCCTTGTTTAATTGATTTTGCATGTGAAACCATATCGGCAACCACATTATCATAGCTTTTCTTTTGGATAAATACACGTGAACCCGCACAGCATACCTGGCCTTGGTTAAACATTACTCCATTTAATGCACCCGGAATGGCTTTCCTTAGATCAGCATCAGGTAGAATAATATTAGGAGACTTGCCACCTAGTTCTAATGTGACACGTTTTAGTGTCTTTGCTGCTCGTTCCATAATCGATTTTCCAACAACAGTTGAGCCTGTGAAAGCAATTTTATCAACGAGTGGATGGTCGACAAGCGGTTGACCGGCTGTTTCACCAAATCCAGGGACTATATTAATGACCCCTGCAGGAAAACCAGCTTCTTCTGCAAGCTCAGCTAAGAAAAGGGCGGACAATGGTGTTTGCTCGGCAGGTTTCAATACAATGGTACAGCCTGTTGCGAGCGCAGCACCCATTTTCCACATTGCCATTAGAAGTGGGAAGTTCCAAGGAATGATTTGCCCAACGACTCCCACTGCTTCGTGTCGTGTATAGTTAAAGAAAGGACCACTAACTGGAATGGTTTGACCAGTAATTTTATTTGTCCATCCAGCATAATATCTCATATGTTCAATTGCTAATGGAACATCAGCATTCATCGTTTCATTGATCGGTTTTCCATTATCTAATGTTTCTAATTGTGCTAATGCTTCTTTATTCTCTTCCATTAAATCTGCTAATTTATACATGAGTCTGCCACGTGCAGCGGCACTCATTTTAGACCATTTTCCTTGATCAAATGCTGCCCTTGCAGCTTTTACAGCACGATCAATATCTTCTGCACCTGCTTCATATACGGTTGCCAAAACTTCACCTGTTGCAGGGTTTGGTGTATCAAATGTTTTACCAGAGACACTTTCCACAAACTCTCCATTAATATAAAGTTTCTTTTTTCCTTGTAAGAACTTTTCCACCTTTTCATTAATACCTGCTAAAACTTGACTCATTTAATAGCCCTCCTTAATGCATTCATAGTTAACTAGAGGTATATCATGGGTGTAGTTGTTAAACTTGAATTAAAAATGGCAACGCTTACAATAATCCTACTAGTTTAACAGTATTTTTTCAATTGCATTTATCAAAAAATTTAAAATATATTTCTACAAATTATTCATCCGGACGACAAAAAGAAGTAGAAAAATGTAGATTTATAGATATAAAATTCACATAATTCTATCTTTTTATTTATAATATCACATATTATAATGGTAATAGTAAAAAAGTTACGATGTCTAATTTGAAAAATGCATATAAAAATGAGGGGATTATATGTTCAATGAGAGGATGGCGCTTAAACTCCGGCTTGAGCAATTAGAAAATACGGAAATACGCTTATTAAAAGAGTTACGTGAGGAACGTGAGCGTTTATTTACAAAATTACGAGAGTTGGATGAAAAAGATAGATTAGAGACGAATAATTACGAAGAAATAATACAGATTAAATCAATGGATTTACCACAATCGAAAGGAGAAAAGAAAGAAATATCCCATATGGACAGCCCACCATTGAAAATTAGAAAGGCACGTCCTTCTAGGAGAAGTAAAACGAGTAAAATGTGTGAGGTTGCCATTCAAATATTAAAAGAAGAAACTGAACCAATTAGAGGTACAGATTTACAAAAGAAAATTGAGGAAAAGTCAGGATTAAAAATTGCGAACATGACTACCTTTATGAAGGTTGTAGAAAAGGTCGACATAAATATTCAAAAACCGAATCGGGGATTGTATTTGTATGTTAACAATGGACAAAAAGCACCTGTTCCTAATTAGAACAGGTGCTTTTCTTATTTTCCCTTTTTAGGTTGTTCTTGTTCTACTGGGTGTGTTTGATAAAAACGTTTAGACAAATATGTTTGTCCAATTAAGAATGCACCACCAACAGCCCAGTAAAGTGGAAGTGCCGCAGGAGCACTGAAAGAAATGATTAAAATCATAATAGGTGAAATCAGACCAAATATTTTCATTTGCTTTTGTTGATCTTCACTCATACCAATAAGTGAAACTTTTGACTGGAAATAATAAATGATCCCAGCAATAATCGCCATTGGAATGTCTACATGACCTAAATCAAACCAAAGGAATGAATGTGTAGCGATTTCTTTTGAACCTCTAATCGCATAATAGAAGGCCATTAAGATAGGCATTTGAATAATTAAAGGTAAGCATCCCATATTTAAAGGATTTACATCATGTTTTTTGTAAAGCCCCATCATTTCTTGTTGATATTTCATTTGTTCTTCTTTTGTTTTTGCTTGTTTCATTTTTGTTTGAATTGCTGTCATTTCAGGTTTTAATTTTTCCATTTTAACCTTCATGATTTGTTGTTTTTTAAACGTTTTCATCATAAAAGGCATAAGGATTAAACGAATTAGAATCGTAATAAGAATAATCGCAACTCCATAGTTACCACCGAATAGATCAGCAGTAAAATGAATGACCTTTGAAAAAGGCTCAACAAAATAGTCATTAAAAAAACCAGATTTCTTCGTACCCGGAGCTGTATTTCCACAAGCAGAGAGTAGAAATACCGAACCTATTAATAATATGGTGTATTGTAAAGAACGTTTCATCATATATCCTCCTAGTATAAATTCATGTTAAGAAAAGAGTAACGGATAAATGATGGTCTGGATCCTCATTCGGTGATTCCTTTCTTCTAATACATTTAATTATCCATAAGATAAAGTTATTTTGAATAATTTTACAATCTCTAAGCCATTGTTGTGAACTTGTTATTCTTGTAGCAGTTGGTTCCGTTGTTATACAAGAATAGGGATTTACTATGAAATGATTCCATATATAAGCTAGTCCAATGGTCAGTAAAATACTTACATAGAACGAGCAAATAACAGGATCGTATATGAGATTGAATAAATATTCCATTACCATATATTCACGCACCTTAAACTCCATTCAAAAGCAAAGTATACCTTAAATTTTTTCGTTTTTCAAACACTTTATATAATTTTACCATATGAAACATAATCAGTAATTATTTATTTTGATTTCCTTTTTAGATTTTGCAATTATAGAATGATTAACCTAAAATACAATTGTAGGAATATAATTTCCCTAGTATGCAAGATATAGAAAGGAATTGCAATATGTTTGATAATATAATCTCATTGCCTGATGAAATAAAAGATAGATTAAATAAAAGAAAAGACTATTTTAAAGCAAATGATGAAAATAAGCTTATAGAACAAGAAGGATATATCCCTTCTAATGATTCTATTTTAATGGATGCACTCGTCGCGATTCTTCTCGGAAAAAATATATTATTGAAAGGCCCAACGGGTTCTGGGAAAACAAAACTAGCCGAAACACTCTCTTTGCTCCTTGGACAACCTATGAAAAGTATTAACTGTTCCGTAGATTTAGATGCAGAAGGTCTCTTAGGGTTTAAAACAATCGGTCAGGAAAATGGACAAAGCGTAATAAAGTTTGTATCTGGTCCCGTTATAGAGGCCATGAAAAAAGGATATTTACTATATATAGATGAAATTAATATGGCAAAGCCAGAAACATTGCCTATTTTGAATGGAGTACTGGATTATCGCAGAACGATTGCCAATCCGTTTACTGGTGAAGTCATTACAGCTGAGAATCATTTTGGTGTTATTGCAGCAATTAATGAAGGATATGTCGGTACAGTTCCTTTAAACGAGGCACTAAAAAATCGCTTTATCGTAATCGATGTTCCTTATATTCAAGGGGCGATTTTGAAAAAGGTATTACATGCACAAAGCCAGTTAAAAGATGAGAAATTAATTAATCGATTTGTACAATTATCGAGTGATTTAATTGTTCAAGCCGAAATGGGGAAAATTTCTGAAGAAGCAGCCTCGATTAGAGCTCTCATTGATACTTGTGATCTTTCCATTTATTTACCTCCATTAAGGGCCATCCAAAGAGGGATCATAGATAAATTAGAGGATGAACGTGAAAAAGCAGCGATTCGTAATATTGCCGAAACATTGTTTGAATAGGGGGCAATCGCATGCAACGATTTATTCAATTCAATGATGAAAAAATTGATTCAATGATTGTTATGGAATTAGCTGATTTAGTTACTACTTTAACGAAAAACCTTGATTATGAAGTAGAGTTTGGTGTGCATTCTTATTTAGATCGAATGTCAAAAAAAATATATGTACGCCATTTTTGGAACCATCGTCCCAAAAATATAATGATAAATGGACTAAAGAGTGATGTTTATTTACGAGCGATAGGCAACTATTCGTTTACAAATGAAGAGGATATTTACTATTTACTTCAAAAACTATCTACTACTTCATTAAAAAGTTTTGCAAAGCAATTATTTATGATAACTGAGGATTTAAGACTAGAAGAAATAATTAAACTGAAACGTCCAGGAACAAAATCAGCTTTTAAGGATAGAATATTTGTCTATCGAAAATATTTTGAATCACAATTAAAAGTGAATCTCGTCAAAAGTATTTATACAGATGCTTTATTTAATAATATTTTTCTCTTATTAACTTCAGATTCGCCGAATGAAAACATACCTAATTACAATGAAGAAATTAATTTGGCGATGCCATACATTAAAAATACAATTACTAAATTCTTCGAAACAAAATCAACAAAAGATACCGTAAAGCTTTGTTTAGAATTAACAGAAACATTGGAGGATATTTTAGATCAGGACATGTTAAATGAGTATTTCCATCTTCCTGATAAAAAATATGATGAGATTATTCATAACCCAACTTTTGATGACTTAAAAAGAAAGGATCCCCTTCAAAATAATGATGTAATAGATAAAAAATCAGAAGGGGATGAGGAAGTATTTGAAGAAGAGTTTCGTACATGGCACCGAGAAACAAGTGATTTAAGTAAAAGCTTCTTGCAATTTGATTTAGATCAAGGTTCAGGTACTGATTTATTAGGCGAAGGGGTAAGAGAGGGTGAGGCAGGTGATCAAGCACTTGCTGTTGTTCAAGGTTCAGTACAAAGAACAAATAAAAATGATTATTCAAAATTAGAAGTGCAAGAACATAAGCAAAGAAGCAATCAAGGGATTGAAAAAAATTATGGTAAAGAAAATCGTTTTGCTTATCCTATTTTTTTAAGTCCAGAAAAACCTACGTATGAAGAAGAGAAACAATATCGCGATTTCAAGTCAATGATCAGTAATTATCAAAAGAAATTGAAAAAAATTATTGAAAAGACATTGGAACATAAAAAAATATCACCAAGAACGGATTTACATTTTGGAAGATTACGTAAGAAACTGTTGCCATTTTTCACAGACGAAAATCCGAGACTATTTTATAAGAAACAGGAACCTTCAAGTGAAATTGATGCGGTCTTTTCACTATTAGTAGATTGTTCTGCTTCTATGTATGACAAAATGGAGCAAACAAAGCTCGGCATTACACTATTTCATGAAGCTTTAAAATCTGTAAATGTTGCACATGAGGTTATTGGATTTTGGGAAGATACGAATGATGCAACAATGGAAAAGCAGCCTAATTATTTTAAACCTGTCATTGAATTTTCAACATCATTACGAAATCTATCCGGTCCGGAAATTATGCAACTTCAACCAGAGGAAGATAATAGGGATGGCTATGCAATCCGTCTTATGACCGATCGCTTAATGACTAGATTTGAAAATCAAAAGTTCTTATTAGTATTTTCTGATGGGGAGCCGGCAGCGTTTGGATACGAACAAAATGGGATTGTGGACACTCATGAAGCAGTTTTACAAGCAAGGAAAAAGGGAATAGACGTGATTAATATCTTTTTGTCCAATTCAGAAATTGAAGAAAGTCAAAAAAAGATTTTACATGATATATATGGGAATTTCAGTATTTTAGTGTCCAATATTGAGGAATTACCTAATGTATTATTTCCTATACTTAAAAAATTACTTTATAAAAGCATTGCATAATTGTAAATACTTTTAGGTGTTTTAGGGGATTAGCCACCCCTTAAACACCTAATTTCTTGGTTTACCATAAATTTTTTTCAATTTCCCCTTTGAATAAATTAGTGTCAATATTACATTTTTTCGCATCGATCCCATATTGCCATCCAAGTATTTTTGATTCTTTAGGGCCGGTAGGGTTATATTTAGGAGCTTTTTCTTTCGAGGTAATGTTTATATTTGGTGCTGCAGACCAAATGATTGCTTTTTCTTTCACATCGTTTCCTGCTTTATTAAATGCGCTAAATAATTTTTGATTTTTATCAAAAACTCCATAGATTCCAGGAAGATAATCGGATTTATTCAATGTTTCAACCCATCCCTTAATAAAGGCTGAATCAACTGGATAGTTGGGTTCTATGTCAGCAAATAGTAAGGTATCCTTCGGAACTCGCAACTCTTTAGCATATTTAATCGCTTTTTTTGCCTCTTGCTGTCCTGCTTTTTGTGTTGTAGCATTTGAAAAGTGATTATAGATTAACAGGATTTTTACCTTTTTTTCATGAAGTAGTTCAATTTCTTGTTGGGTTAAACCTGTTGAAACCTCTTCATTGGTTCCAATATATCGACCCCATACTTTTGGTTTTCCAAAATTCTCATTCACACATTTGTACATTTCCTTTGTTGTTTTACTAGCAGAATCCACTCCCCATAAGTATTTTGGAGCATTTTCCTGTTTTTTATTTTCTTGACTGCTTTGATTATCTAATTTTTTCTGATCCTCTTTATTGTAATTATAATAAAGAGGGACAAGAATAATTAGGAGAAGTCCAATGAATAGGGGAAGAATGAACTTCCAATTTAAAAATTCATTTTTATTATTCAATTTGTTTCCTCCTTTTTGCTTGTATATCTTATTCGACATGCACGAGGAGGGTGACAGCTAGAAAGACGCTTATTTATTAGGACTGTATTTCAATTTGATTACATTTCCTTTAAATTAATGAAAATGTTTCATATTATCTGATAAAATAATTTTGATGAATTTTGTAAAATGGATGTGTCGAAGTTTGAAGAAAATTTGGTTATTTGCTTTTGTGAGTGTATTGTCATTTAATTTTTTATATAAAGTACATGCTTCTGATAAACCAAAATTAAATTTAGCAAGTGAATCTGCAGTTTTAGTAGATAGTACAACTGGAAAGATATTGTATGAAAAAAATGCATTCAAGCGTTTGTATCCAGCCAGTCTAACAAAAATTGCTACTGCTATATATGCAATTGAAAATGGGAATTTGAATGATATGGTGACAATTAGTAAAAATGTTGAAAATACCGATGGTACACGTGTTTATTTAGTAGCAGGAGAAAAAGTAACATTGAAACATTTATTACAGGGTCTCTTAATAAACTCTGGAAATGATGCTGGAGTAGCAATAGCAGAATACATGAATGGAAGTATTCCAAAATTCGCCTCTCAGTTAAATCAGTATCTAGTTGATAAGATCGGTGTTTCAGCCACGAATTTTGTTAATCCACACGGTCTTTTTGATGAAAATCATTATACGACCGCATATGATCTTGCTAAGATTACGAATTATGCAATAAAAAACGATATTTTCAAACAAATATTCGGTACAAAGGAAATAGAGTGGAATGGTGAAGGATGGCAGACAACTTTATTCACACATCATTTAATATTAAAAGGTGAAATTGAGTATAAAGAGGTGACAGGCGGAAAAACTGGCTATGTTGATCAATCTGGTCAAACATTAGCTACAACTGCTGAAAATGATAAAATTCATCTGACTGTCATCATTATGAATGCAAAATCCAAAAATGATGCCTATAATGATACAAAAAAACTTCTAGATTATGGTTTTAATCATTTTGAAACATCTACTTTAGCAAAAGGGGTTACATTTAAAGTGGGTGAGGAAATATTTGAAGCTCCAAAAGATATTGAATATACAAAGCCGTTAAATGGAACCGTTTCTGAAGATATTTTAGATGACGGTATGCTTCAAATCTCTGATCGTTCGGGGGATACATTAGATACATTAAAGCTAACTCCCATGAAAGTAAAAGCGGCAGAAACTAAATCAGAAGTTACTGAAAAACAAACCACCTCCCCTTCGAAAAATTGGGGCCTTTATGTTGTCATAATTGCCTTTTTGCTTATCTTAACTGTAATAATCAAAAAGATTAATCAAAAAAGAATGTAGAGAAAAAGGTTATAGCTAGAAGGGAATTGATGTGCACCCCAAAAGTTAGACCAAAAATCTAACTTTTGGGGTGTTTTTTATGGTCAAATACGATGAAGGATTTAAGCAACAAGTTGTAGATGCTTATCTTTCAGGAGAAGGTGGCTATGATTCCATAGCTAAAAAGTTTGGAGTTAGAAGCTCAACGAATGTGGCAAAATGGGTTAATACCTTTAGGCAATTTGGAAAGGATGGTTTTCTTAGAAAGAAATCCCCGACTACTTATCCTGTTCAATTTAAGTTAGATGTCCTAAACTATAAATTAAGAACAGGAGAATCCTTTGAATCAGTTGCTATAAAATTCGGCATTCATGAGCCACCAATGATTGCAAATTGGATGCGTACATGGCAAAACGAAGGCATTGAAGGACTCTCTAAACTAAGGGGGCGTCCATCAATGTCAAATAAACAAAAGAAGAAAAACTCAGAGAAAAAGTTAACGAAAGAACAACAACTTGAAAAAGAGATAGAGTTACTTCGTGCGGAGAATGCCTATTTAAAAAAGCTCCGAGCTTCAGGGATAAATATTCCGAGCCGACTGCTAAAACAGAATCGAGAGTCATCCATGAACTCAGAAAAAAATTCAAACTAGCCGTTATCCTTGAAGCAACAGGTTTTCCAAAGGCAACTTATATGTACTGGAAAAAACGATTTGATGAACCTAGTCCAGATGAAGAAATAGAAAAGGTTATTAAAGAAATCGTTGATAAACATACAGGAAATTATGGATATCGTCGAATTGATATGGAATTACGTAAGCGTGGTTATGTTGTAAATCACAAGAAAATTCTACGGATTACAAATAAACTCGGCATTACTTGTAAATCCTTCACACGTAAGTCTCGTAAATTTAGTACTTACAAAGGAACGATCGGTAAGATTGCGAAGAACCTTATCCACCGTAGATTTGATACAAACATTCCACATCAAAAAATGACAACTGATACATCAGAATTTAGATACTACACGGCCGATTCTAAAGGAAATATGAACATCAAGAAAGCCTATTTAGATCCATTTTTAGATATGTATAACGGTGAAATTCTATCCTTTAGGGTATCAGAACGACCAAATTCAAAAGCTATAATGGAGGCTTTAGATGAAGCCATTGAACGAACAAAAGATTGCCCATATAGAACAACTGTTCACTCTGATCAAGGGTGGGCATATCAAATGAAAGCATATGTAAAAAAACTAAAAGATAATAATATATTTCAAAGCATGTCCAGAAAGGGTAACTGTCTAGATAATTCACCTATGGAAAATTTCTTTGGCATTATGAAGCAAGAAATGTACTACGGTAGAATTTATCACTCTTTTGAAGAGTTAAAACAGGCTATTATAAACTATATTTATTATTATAATAATGAACGAATAAAAGCAAAATTGGCTGGCATGAGCCCGGTTGAATACCGTCTTCATACCAGCCGATTAGCTGCTTAAATATTTAGTCTAACTTTTGGGGTTCAGTACAAATTGTCCTATAGCTATAACCTTTTTTAATCGAGATTTTCATTATAAATGTTCATCCATTTTCCTACCGCGTTTTCTGTAAATGACATAACTTCGGCGTAGGTATTTCAATGGCATACTGAGTGCATGTACTAGACGCGTAAATGGAAATACAGCAAACAATGAAAATGCGGAAATAATATGCATTTTAAACCATAGTGGGACAGTTTCCATTAGTAATGGATTAGGTTGGAAGTAAAAAAGACCTCTAAACCAGGGACTGATTGTTTTACGATAATCAAAGCCCTCTGGTGTAATATTAAATATTGTTGCTGAAAGTCCTGTTAACATAACGATTAACAAAAAAACTAATGCTAAAATGTCACTGACTGAGCTAGTATATCGAATCCTTTTGACGGAAATCCTTCGATAAAACAGAATCACGAGCCCAATTAAAGATATAATTCCAGCAGGAACTCCAAAACCAATAGCAATGTTATGGTACAGGTGCTCACTAATGCCAAGTCCTGTATATACTGGTTCCGGAATAAGAATGCCCATCACATGGCCACCAAAAACAAAAACTAACCCCCAGTGAAAAAAGCTACTTCCGTACGCAAGCTTCTTTTTCTCTAGCATTTCGCTAGATTTCGTTGTCCAACCAAATTGATCATGCTGATAACGAAAAATCACACCACCTATAAATACGATAAGTACAAGATACGGATAGATAACCCATAAAAACTGATGAATCATAGTTTAGGCAGCTCCCCTCAGTCATCTTCAAATTTCTGGATTGAAAGATTAATAATTTTAAATATTAGTTGGTAACCATGTTTTTTTTCAATAAACTGCTTCTCTAGCTGAAGAAAATTAGCTTTAAATTTTTCTATGATCGGCAGGACATAATCATTCTGTGCACATGATAAAAATTCAAGGATAAGAGGCACATAATCCGGTAACTCCTGATCAGTTACAACAAATCCCGCATTACTATATAACTTTTTTAAAGCTAGTAATTCCATTCCTCTTTCACGTTGTAGTCCGTCGTTCCCATGAGTTAAGTAGAAATTAGTGTTTCTCCCAAAATCAATTAAATATACATAGGACTCAATCCACTTTATCGGTTCAATTTGTTCTAACTGACTAAAAAATTGTAGGAATAGCTCTTTTGCATCCTGATGATCATCTAAAGTATTAATTTCTTTTTTACAATCCTCTAGGCCCTCCCACCAGTGCCGATCTGGGTAGGTGAGAAGGAAGGAGGAGATATGAAATATTTTTTTTAGTTGTGCATCCATCTAGCATACCTCCTTTATTAAATAAAAATTTATAATGTTATACATTTACCGGGGCCACCAGCAAAGTCAAGTCCACATGACCCTTGATCCATATAAAGATTTGAAATATCTTCATTATGGGATGGTGGGATGACAAAGCGGTCATTGAATTTGGCAATTGCTAGAAGTCGATACATATCTTCCACTTGTTGTTTAGTTAGATTGATTTCATTCAGTAATGTTGAATTTGGCTGTTTATTTGTTTGGACTGCTCTCATATATGTCCGCATGACGGCCATCTTTTTGAGTGCATTTCGAATATGTGTTTGTTCGCCCGCAGTCAACAGATTGGCTAAGTATTCGATAGGTATTCTCATATGATCTATGGCAGGAAAAATCTCATCTGCATCTATATTGCTGCCAACTCCTTCAATGGTATTCATGATTGGACTTAGCGGAGGAATATACCAAACCATAGGTAAAGTACGATATTCCGGATGAAGGGGAAGGGCAATTTTCCATTCAATGATCATTTTATATAAAGGAGATTTTTGGGCAGCTTCCAGCCAATCTTCAGGAATTCCTTCTGCTTTTGCTTGTTTAATAATCTCAGGATCATTCGGATCTAGAAAAATATCTAAATGTGATTGATATAAATCATGTATGTTCTCTTCTGAAGCAGCTTCTTTTACACGATCGGCATCATAAAGCATAATACCTAAATAGCGAATTCTCCCAACACATGTTTCTGAGCAAATCGTTGGCAATCCAGCTTCTAATCTTGGAAAACAGAGGGTACACTTTTCCGCCTTATTCGTCTGCCAGTTAAAATACACCTTTTTATAAGGACATGAGCTGACGCAATGTCTCCAAGCCCTACAAGCGTTTTGGTCAACAAGAACAATTCCATCTTCATCTCTTTTGTACATAGAACCAGAAGGGCAGGAAGACACACATGCAGGATTCAGACAGTGCTCACAAATTCTAGGTAGGTACATCATAAATACATCTTCAAATTCTGTTTTTATTTTTTCTTCCATGTTTTGTACATTTGGATCCTCATGAGCAGTAATATGTGCCCCAGCTAAATCATCTTCCCAATTGGGTCCCCATAATATTTCCATGTATTCACCTGAAAGATTAGATTTTGGACGTGCAACAGGCTGATGTTTTTTTTGAGGGCTATTAGTTAATGTTTCATAATCATAGCTCCAAGGCTCATAATAGTCATCAATCGTAGGCTGATAAGGACTATAAAAAAGATGCGTTAAACGATTGACTTTTGTTCCTGATTTTAACTGAAGTTTTCCATTTCTTTTCTCCCATCCACCTTTGTATTTTTCCTGATCTTCCCACTTTTTGGGATAGCCAATACCCGGCTTTGTTTCTACGTTATTGAAATACATGTATTCTGCACCTGGACGGTTTGTCCAGGTGTTTTTACATGTTACACTACAAGTATGGCAACCAATACATTTATCTAAATTCATGACCATTCCGATTTGAGCTTTAATCTTCAAGCCAATCAACCTCCTCTAACTTGCGAATAACTACATTTAAATCCCTTTGGTTACCAGTTGGTCCATAGTAATTAAATCCATAACTTAGTTGAGCATACCCGCCAATCATATGTGTAGGTTTAACATGAATTTTCGTAGGGCTATTATGTGTACCACCTCGATTTTGGGTTAGCTTTGTACCAGGAACATTAATATGCCGATCCTGTGCATGATGCATAAAGGCCATCCCTCGTGGAATACGATGTGAGACAACGGCACGTGCAACAACTACTCCATTTCGATTAAAGCATTCGATCCAATCGTTATCTCCAATTTCCGCATCTTCTGCATCATCCTTATTCATCCAAACAGTAGGTCCACCACGGAAGAGAGTTAACATCGGTTGGGAATCGAAGTACATACTATGAACAGACCATTTATTATGTGGTGTTAAATAATTTAATGTAATTTCTTTTCCTTTAACTGATGGACGTCTATCTGTAAATGGTTGATGTTGCAAAATTGGTTTAAACGTAGCTAGGTTTTCTCCGAATTCGCTCATCATTTCATGGTCAATATAGAAGGATTGTCTACCCGTAATCGTCCTAAAAGGAATCAATCTTTCAATATTAGTCGTAAATGGTGAGTAACGTCTGCCACCTTTTTCAGATCCGCTAAAAGCGGGGGAGGTGATGACGGTTTTCGGTTGAGCTGTAATTTGTTCAAAATTAAAGCATTCTTCCTCACGCTCTTCTGCTAAATCACGTAAATGTAAATCCGTTTGCTTTTCTAAAGATTCCCATGCTCTCACTGCAAGCTTTCCGTTTGTGGTAGAGGAGAGCATGAGAACAGCTTCAGAAGCTTTAAAAGCATTGCTAATATCTGGACATCCATCTCCAATGCCATCCTTAATGGATCCATTAACTTTTTTTAACTTTTCGTATACATCTTCAACAGACCAGGAAATTCCTTTTGTACCCATTGGTTGATTTTTAACATTTGGGCCAAGAGCTTTCATTTTTTCATGGATGAGACGAAAATCTCGTTCAACCACATGAATTTGTGGCATCGTTTTGCCTGGTATTGGTTCGCATTCATCCTTTGACCAATCTTTTATTTTTCCTAATGGCTGTGCTAGTTCTTGTTGAGTATCGTGCTGCAATGGAGTAGCAACGATATCATTAATAGGTTCTAAATCAATATCTTTAGCAAGCTTAGAAACTGCCATTGCAAGTCTATTAAAAATATCCCAATCAGATTTTGCCTCCCAAGGTGAGGAGATTGCCGGATTAAACGGATGAACGAAGGGATGCATGTCTGTACTGCTCAAATCATGTTTTTCATACCATGTTGAAGCCGGCAGGACTACATCAGAATAAAGTGCAGTTCCAGCCATTCGAAAATCTAAATTAATCAGCAAGTCTAGTTTTCCTTCCGGTGCTTGATCGCGCCAATGGATTTCTTCTGGCCTAATACTATCTGAATCATCATTTAATAGACCATTTGTTGCACCTAATAAGTGCTTTAAAAAATATTCATGTCCTTTTCCGGAACTTGAAATTAAATTGGCACGCCATACAATTAAATTGCGGGGAAAATTCACTTCATTATCTGGATCTTCAATAGAAAATTGTAATTTTCGATGCTTTAATTGTTTGGCGATATATTGTGCAATTTCAGATCCTGTATGATTCCCTGCATTTTTTGCTTGTTTATATAGTTCCAAACTGTTTGCATTGAAGGTTGGATACGAAGGGAGCCAGCCTAGTCTTGCTGCCATTACATTATAATCAGCGTTATGCTCATATCTAGGCTTCCCATATACAGGTGATACTTGGGTTGAAACTGGTATATCTTCATAGCGCCACTGATCGGTTGCAAAGTAAAAGAAGGAAGTACCATTCTGTAATCTAGGTGGTCCTTGCCAATCACGTGCCATTGCAATAGTTTGCCAGCCTTCAACAGGACGTAATTTTTCTTGACCTACATAATGGGCCCAACCTCCACCGTTAACGCCTTCTGCTCCAACGAGAAGAACGAGATTCAGAACAGCTCGATAAATAGTATCAGAATGAAACCAATGGTTTATTCCAGCGCCGACAATGATCATTGATCTTCCATTCGTATCGATGGCATTTTGGGCAAACTCACGGGCAATCTTAATGATTTGCTCACTTTTCACACCAGTAATCTTCTCTTGCCATTTTGGAGTAAAGGGCACATCATCATCGTAACTTTTTGCAACTATGCCACCGATTCCTCTGTCGATTCCATAGTTTGCCAGCATTAAATCATAGACAGTGGTGTAATAAATGGTTTCTCCGTCATGCTTTATCGTTTGAATAGGGACGACGCGCTCCAAAACATTTGTGTCACCTTCACCAAAGTAAGGGATAAATAGCTTTACACATTTTTCTTCTATTCCAAGTAATGAAAGTCTAGGATCGATCACTTCATTGGAGTCCTCATCCTGTAGGTGCAAATTCCATTTTCTGTTGTTTTCCCAGCGAGAACCCATTGTGCCATTTGGAACAGCAATTTTTTGTGACCTGTCATTCATGAGAACAGGCTTCCATTCACCATTTTTAGTGGATCTACCAATATCGTTGGCATTTAAAAATCGGTCGGCAATAAATCCTTCATCTTGTTTCTTTAATGTAACAAGAAAAGGAAAGTCTGTGTATTTCTTCACATAATTAGAGAAATAATTTACTTGATTTTGCACATAGAATTCATTCAAGATGACATGACCCATTGCCATAGCAATTGCACCATCGGTACCTTGTTTCACACTTAACCAATCATCCGCAAATTTGGTTGATTCAGCATAGTCTGGACTCAAAGAAATTACTTTCGCCCCACGGTACCGTGCTTCCGCTAGAAAATGAGCATCAGGTGTGCGAGTTAAAGGAATATTTGATCCCCATGTAATAATGTAGCTTGAATTATACCAATCACTGCTTTCTGGTACATCCGTTTGATCACCCCAAATTTGTGGGGATGCAGGCGGTAAATCTGCATACCAATCATAAAAGCTTAACATAGGTGCACCCATCAGATGCATGAACCTTGATCCTCCAGCATAACTAAGCATAGACATTGCTGGAATTGGAGAGAAGCCAATATTGCGGTCAGGTCCATATTTTAAAACCGTATAGAGAAGGGAGGCAGCAACTAGCATGGATGCTTCTTCCCAGTCTGCTCGCATAAATCCACCTTTTCCTCTTGCTTCTTTATATTGCTTCGCTTTTTCTTCATCTTCAATGATACTTTTCCATGCTTCAAGAGGGTTGGAATGTGCTTGAAGCGCTTCACGCCACATGAGTAATAAGACTCCTCTGATGTAAGGGTATTTCACTCGTAATGGGCTATATATATACCATGAGAAGCTGGCACCACGTGGACAACCTCGTGGTTCAAAGTCAGGCATGTCTGGTCCTGTAGTAGGGTAATTTAAATTTTGACCTTCCCATGTAACGATTCCATCTTTAACAAAAATGTTCCAGCTACATGAGCCAGTACAGTTCACACCGTGAGTGGATCTAATGACCTTGTCATATTGCCATCTTCTCCTATAAACATCTTCCCATTCACGATTTCCTTCGCGAACTTCACTATGGTTATCATTCAGTTTTTCGGTGGGAGAAAAGTAGCGTAACCGATTAGTTAATGGTGATCTTTTTCGTGACATTTGCTTCACTCCTTATGTGAAATAATGTATTGATACATACACTATAAACATTGAAATGAGATGAAGTTGTGAAGTTAATCACACTTCACGAAAAAGACATATACAATTTCAATAAAAAAAAGCATGAAATTCATGCTTTAACACCTAATGATTATTCAATATTGCAATAGATTGCAGGACAGTCTTCACAACAAATTTCATCTTTTAAATACTGTAAATTATGAATAGTGATTTTTCCTTTATTCGTTGATAGGATCCCGTCTTTTTTTAATTCGCTTAATGCACGATTGACACTTTCCCGAGAGGTACCACAGAAGTTTGCCAGTTCCTGATTTGTAATGGGTAAATCAATGAGAATCCCATTCCGCTGTTGTACGCCATAACTGTTTGTCATTCGAATTAAAGTAGAAAACAAAGCGCCTTTTTTACCATGAAGAATAAGATCTCGAAATTTTGTCTGTGTTTTCCGATATTGATCACTCATCCATTTCATAAATTCAAAGGCAAGTGAGCTATTTTTAAACAGTTCATCCTCTAATATATCTTTTCTGATGAGAGCTACTTCGCCATCCTCAATCACCTTAGCAGTTAATAGGTATCTTGAAGAATAAGAAAAAAGAATCGCTTCACCTACAATATCATCCTGACTACATATTCTAAAGGTTAATTCTTGCCCGTCTGAAGTAATCTTACTTATTTGAACCTTTCCGGAGATGATGATATAGAGACCTTCTGCTGTCATTCCTTCTTGAAATAAATAATTTCCCTTCGTTATTTTTATCGTTTTTTCCGAAAACTTGATTAATTCATTTATTTTAATGGAATGTGTAGGTTTAATTGGTTTTTGTTCTATTTTCAACCGTATCACCCTTTTAAAATTGTGTTGTGTTACCTATAACTTACTCTTTAAGCATAAAAAAGTATAGGTCTAATCAAGGATAAATTTTGAAAAAAGTATTTTTTTATTATAGTTAATAATTTAAAAATTGAATTAAATATCAGCTGTACATAAAAAATACAAAATATATAAAAAATAATCTTTATGTGAAAAACATCACATCTTAATAGATTTCAATTTTTTATGATGAATACATGTAATGGAAAAAATTATTGAAAGGGGTACTCTTTATGCATTCCGGAAAAAAACAATTACCACTTCAGACATTGAGTTTAATTATGGGCTTTATGATATGGGTTATCTTATCTTCTTTAATGTCGTTTATTAAAATGGATATTGCTTTAACAGATAACCAGATTGCCCTTGTAACGGCAGTTCCAGTTATTTTAGGATCATTATTAAGAATTCCCATTGGATTTTGGACAAATCGTTTTGGTTCACGAGCATTATTTACTACAAGCTTTATTCTTCTTATCATACCAGCCGTTTATATAAGCTATGCAAATAGTTTTTTAGATTTAATTATTGGAGGATTATTTATTGGGATTGGTGGAGCTGTGTTTTCGGTTGGAGTTACATCATTGCCTAAATATTTCCCCAAGGAAAGACACGGATTTGTTAATGGAATATATGGAGCGGGAAATATTGGAACAGCAATTACTACATTTTTAGCACCAGTACTTGCTATTAAATTTGGTTGGCAAACTACCGTTCAATTGTACATTATTTTACTTCTATTATTTGCCGTACTTAATTTTATCTTTGGGGATAAAAAAGAAAAAAGAATGAAAGTATCTTTCAGTGAACAGTTTAGAAAAGTATATGACAATCAAAAGCTTTGGTTTTTAAGTTTGTTTTACTTTTTAACTTTTGGATCTTTTGTAGCATTCACGATTTATTTACCGAACTTTTTAGTAGGGCATTTCGGATTAGATAAGGTAGATGCTGGATTTAGAACTGCTGGCTTTATTGCGATTGCAACATTTTTAAGGCCAGTAGGAGGATGGTTAGGAGATAAATTTAATTCCTTTAAAATATTAATATGTGTATTTGCGGGATTAACTGTAGCAGGGTTATTATTAGCCTTTACACCTACACTAACACTGTATTCTATTGGGTGTATAGTGATAGCCATTGGAGCAGGGATAGGAAATGGTACCATCTTCAAACTCGTTCCTCTTTATTTTTCTGAACAAGCGGGGATTGTCAATGGTGTCGTTTCCGCAATGGGGGGGTTAGGTGGTTTCTTTCCACCATTAATTCTTTCTTTCTTATTTAATATGACTGGAAATTATTCAATTGGATTTATGGCGCTGTCACAAGTCGCCCTTGCTTGTCTTATAATTGTCGTTTGGATGTATCATCAAGAAAAGCTTGAATTATCACAAAATATTGTTGATCATACCATTGAAGGAGTAATGGTAACAGATTTACAGGGGACTATCACAAGAGTAAATCCTGCCTTTACTATGGTAACAGGATATACGATGGGTGAGGTTATAGGAAAAACACCAAAAATTATTCAATCAGGAAAACATGATAAAAAATTTTATGAAAAGATGTGGGTATCTATTAAAACAAATGGTTATTGGAAAGGGGAGATTTGGAATAAAAGAAAAAATGGTGAAATATATTTAGAATGGTTGACAATTAGCCCTGTTCAAAATACAGCGGGTGAAACAAAATATTATGTGGGAATGTTTACTGAAATTAAACATCATAAAGCTTAAGTGGAGGCCAATGTGCCTCCCTGTCATTTTTTAAGAAATATATTATTTTTTTAAAAGATTTCATTTTTAAAACTGTTAATATATAAGTAGGATGAACTCTCCTGTTTGTTAAAATGGGGTGTGTTTAAGGAGATGGGAATATGGACGAAATAATCAGAGATCAATTGAATCGACCATTACATGATCTGAGAATTTCTGTAACAGATCGTTGTAATTTTCGCTGTAGCTACTGTATGCCTGCAGAGGTGTTTGGTCCAGATTATGCTTTTCTACCGAAAGATCAAGTATTATCTTTTGAAGAAATTGAACGATTAGCGAATATATTTGCTAGATTAGGTGTGAAGAAAATCCGGTTAACAGGTGGGGAGCCACTGCTTCGACAAAATCTCCAAGATCTCATTAGGAAATTAGTCAATATAAACGGAATAACTGATATTGGTTTAACGACAAATGGAGTTTTTCTTTCAAAGTATGCTGAAAGCTTATATCAAGCTGGCTTGAGACGGTTAAATATAAGTCTTGATGCATTAAATGATGAAGTATTTAAAGCGTTAAATGGTCGAGGTGTCAGTTCAAAAATTGTCTTAAAAGGAATTGATGTAGCGCTAAAAGCAGGTTTTCATATAAAAATAAATATGGTTGTTCAAAAAGGAGTGAATGATCAAGAAATTATTCCTATGGCAAGATATTTTCGAGAAAAAGGTGTCACACTAAGATTTATCGAGTTTATGGATGTCGGTAATTCAAATGGATGGAATTTCGAACGGGTCATACCGAAAAAAGAAATATATCACATGCTATCGCAGGAATTTGATTTAGAACCAGTGGATGAAGCTTATTTTGGAGAAGTTGCTAAACGCTATAAATATAAAGATAAACAAGCAGAAATTGGTTTTATAACTTCGGTTTCCGAATCTTTTTGTACAAGTTGTACAAGAGCTAGAATATCAGCAGACGGAAAGTTGTACACCTGTTTATTTGCCGGAAAAGGATTTGATTTGAAGTCTATGCTCCGCAATAAAAGTACTAATGAATTTATACAATCTCAAATTATCTCTATTTGGAATCATCGAAACGATCGGTATTCTGATGAGCGCATGAGTAATGGAAATGCAAAGAAAAATAAAATAGAAATGTCCTATATTGGAGGATAGGGAAGGGAGATTTAATATGGTGGAACGACGCAAGCCTATTAGAATAAAAGATGCGATTGAGTTAGTCATGGAATGGAAATGCAGAGGGGAGATTGAATGGGTTTCAATTGATGAATGTGATGATCGATTTTTAGGTGAAGATATTTGTGCAGATCATGATGTTCCACCATTTAATCGATCACCCTATGATGGCTTTGCCATTCGTTCAAAGGACACCTATTTGGCAAATCAAAGTAATCCTATTCAATTTGAAATTATTGATGAAATCGGTGCTGGACAGGTTAGTTTTAAAAATATTGGTCCGTTTCAGGCCATCCGTATCATGACTGGTGCGGCTATTCCGACTGGTGCTGATTGTGTCATTATGCTTGAACTGGTAAAGGAAATACAAATAAATCATAAGAATTATATTTCGATTAAGAGGAAACTAAAACCGGGTGAAAATATTTCCTTTCAAGGTGAGGATGCTAAACAAGGACAAACCTTGATAGAAAAAGGGATGATGATTAATCCTGGAGTAAAAGCATTGTTAGCAACATTTGGATATGACAAAGTTCCTGTTATTAGAAAACCAGTGGTAGGCGTTATTGCTACAGGAACTGAACTACTTAAGGTGAATGAGCCATTAGTACCTGGAAAGATTCGTAATAGTAATGGGTACATGGTAGAATCACAAATACTTCGGTCAGGTGCCATATATAAAAGATATGAAAACCAGGTAGATGAAATAGAATCACTATTAAGTGTGGTAAAACAAGCTTTAGATGAATGCGATTTGGTCATAACAACTGGCGGCGTTTCTGTCGGTGATTATGATTTGCTACCGCACATATATGAGAAACTAGGAGCAAAAGTTCTATTCAATAAAATTGCAATGAGACCGGGAAGTGTAACAACTGTAGCAAATTGCAAGGGGAAATTATTGTACGGATTATCAGGAAATCCTTCTGCATGTTATGTAGGTTTCGAATTATATGTTCGACCTATTATTCGTTATTGGTTGTATTCACAAAAGCCATATTTAAGGAAAGCGAAGGCGAGATTACAAACAGATTTTCCAAAGGCAAATCCATTTAATCGATTTGTAAGAAGTAAACTTACTTATGAGGGTGATCGATGCTTAGTTGAACCGGTTGGATTAGATAAATCGAATGTAGTCACTTCAATCGCTTGGGCCGATTGCTTAATGGTATTGCCAGGAAGCACAAGAGGCTATTCAAAGGATGATCTAGTGGATATCTTACTAATAGACGATCAAATAGGAAGTGAAGAACCATGGATAGAGATAGAAAGGTCTACCAAATTGTAGGGTTTCAAAATAGTGGAAAAACCACATTAATGGAAAGCATTATAAATTACTGGAGTAAACATGATCTTAAGGTAGGAACGATAAAGCATCACGGCCATGGGGGGAAACCAAGAAAGAGAGTGGCTGAAAAAGATACGGACAAGCATTTAAACGCTGGAGCAAGCATTGTTGCGTGTGAAGGAGAAGGGGAGTTAGTACTACTTAAGCAATATCTAAATTGGTCACTAGTAGATATTATTCAATTTTACGAGAACTTTTCACTCGATTTCATTTTGATTGAAGGGTATAAGTATGAGGATTATCCGAAAGCCGTATTAATAAGAGGTGAGGAAGATACTTACCTACTAGATCAGTTGAGCAATATTCAAGCTATTCTTACATGGGTGCCTTTGAAAAATACCTACCCTTATAAAATTTTTTCAATAAAACAAAAGGAAGAATTTATTAAATGGCTTTTTACTCAATATAATTAGGCACTTTCCTCGTACATTGTTGCTATTTAGGTAAAGTTTCAACTAATGGAGATGGTTAAATACCGTTTTATTAAGAAGAAGCTTTTCAACCCTACAGGAAATGCTAAGGTCATCATCAGATGTGATTTCACGAAAGCAATAAACTGATAAGAAAGCATCTTATATTATAAATAGAAAAAGGTCTAATCCAATATCTTTAAGTGTATTCCCTTACAAACACGAAAAGATGTTTGGATCAGACCTTTTACATATGGCTCTTTTCTGTGAAAATAAAACTCCGCCTTTAAGAATAATTTATTAAGTTTAAACTTGATTAAAATGGTGCAAGCTATAAATAATTTAATTTGGGCAATAGGAAAGCAGAGCTACCGAATTTTTCGGTTTCTCGTTTAACTTTTCTGTTGTTTGTCTATAATGCTAATTTAAGTTGACTCATGGTAGGGTTCCTTATTCTGAAGCATATGATAGACAATAGTTAGCATTCGATGTCCGATGGCAACGAGTGCTTTTTTCTTTCCCCTTCTTGCAGCTAGTGACCAATATTTGATTCCTAATCTTTGATTCCGACTTCTTGAAACAGCCCACGCAGCCTCACACAATGCAGATTTAATATGAGGATTTCCTTTAACCGTTTTAGTGTTTTTTTTCCTTCCAGCACTTTCGTGATTTCCGGGCGACAATCCTGCCCATGATGCAAGATGTTTGGAGGTTGGAAATTGTCCCATATCTACTCCTATTTCCGCAATGATAACAGCTGCCGTGTCTTTCTTAATTCCCGGCATTGTAACCAGAAGCTGTACTTCCTCCTGATAGTTGGATAAAATGACGTCGATTCTTTTCTCGATATCTAATATTAATTCTTCTAAATTAACAATGTGCATCCAAGATTGCTTAATAAGAAATAGCTGGTGATCATTTAATGTTCCAAATAGTGAGTCGGTAATCAATTGCTTTTTATGGGCCATTCTTCCATGTATCTTTTGTTCGACATCTTCTTGATCGATATAACCTTCATTCATCAGTTGTTCCAATAGTTTTCGTCCTGATACTCCAAATATATCTGAAATAACTGTGCTTAATTTGATGTTTGAGGACTCTAGTACCTTTTGGATTCGGTTTTTTTCGGATGTCATGTGTCCAATCCATTTTTTTCTGAGGCGAGTCAAATCTCTCAAATTTCGAAAGTCTTCGGGAGGGACAAAACTTTTCTCTATTAAGCCATGTCTTAATAATTTAGCAATCCATTCAGCATCCGAAACATCTGTTTTCCTTCCAGGGACATTTTTAATCCTTTGAGCATTTGCCAAAGTAATATCAAAGAAATCCTCCAAGATATTGTATACAGGTTTCCAGTAGACGCCTGTACTTTCCATTGCGATGTGGGTTACTTCCTTCTCCTCAAGCCATTTAAGAAGATGAAACAGATCCTTCGTCAAAGTAGGAAATGTTTCGGTCTCCTTAATCAAGTCAGTTTCTGATTCTCCAAGAATGACACAGGCAACTATTGTTTCCGAATGAACATCTAGGCCTGCACATCGTTTGTGCAATGTTTCCATTTCACTCCACCTTCTGAAAATATTCCACAAACAGTGGAATGAATTTGAAATTAAACATTTTTCTGTTCGTAGTCATCTCTCGAAATTGAGAGAGCTAACAATGGGTTGTGCACCAAATTCATTCCAACAGTTTTCTCAACAGGGTAAGACCACCAATAAGAGCTACGTCATATACTCACTGTTTGTGGTATCTACATTATGGGACAGAGAACCCATTTTCATTCTGGGTTGAGAGCGAAAGATCATGAAAGTTTTCTCAAACATTGTTGCTATTTCAGTAAAGTTTTAACGAATAACTAGCGACTGAAAACTACTACTCTATCATTTCACTGAGTAAAGAGCGCCAATTTCCATAAGAATCGCTGAATCCTTTATTGGGTGTAAAAGCCGGCACTTAGGATTTTATGAAAGCAACAAACTATACGAAAACAGCCTTACATTTTTAAGCATATAGATTAAAAAGTCGCTTAAATAAGATATTATTTTCTATATGAATATGGCTCAATGTGTCTTCTTCTAAATGCTCAAGTCGTTTATATACGAGTTGGAAGGTCCTACAAGCTCCTTCTGGTAAGTGATAGTTATTTGTAACCTTTCTTAATTCTTTTAATATGTTACCTACATTTTGATGATCCTTTTCTAAACGATCTAATTGCGAAACAGCTCTTTCGAGTGTTTCATGAGTTGGATGACGATCATATTCTTCTATTAAAGGAAACTGTGTGTTTTCTTCTAGCATTAAATGTTCTAAAAGCTCAGTTTTTAATTGCTGAAACAAAGTTTTTACTTTTTCAAGTTGATGATGCTTGTTACCATGTACTTTATAGACCTTTGTAATATAGGGGGTAAGCTGAGGTAACTCTTCCTTTAAATATTGATGATGTGTTTCTTCAATATAATGGACGATATGGCTGAAGCTCTTTTCTTTCCAATTGATGTAATCTTTATTAGGATTCGACTGCCTGTACAACATATTTAATTGTGTAATTAATTGCTCTGCGGAAATCATTTGTTTAGCAGCCGCTTCTTTAATCGTAAGATTACCACCACAGCAAAAATCAATGCGGTTTGATTTGAAAATATCACTAGCTTTTGGAAAAACAGTAACCACTTCACCTACTTTGTTATCAATAGTAAATGGTGACATGATCGTCACTTCCTTTCATATTTATAAGATTATGTTAGTAAAAATCAAGGAAAATAGCAGTGATGGATATCACATAACAACAAAAATCTGATACAATATATTAGTATTGGAGTTGAAAACTTTTGGCTTTTTTATTACTTCTTATGATTATGTTGCTTTTCAAGTATTTCTTTTTTCATAGAAAGCCTTCAGCAACTGCAGCGGGTGCAATAGTAATGGCTATAGGAATTTTTGAATATGATTTATTTCACCATTACTTTATTAAAAGTTTTACAGAATATAAATGGTTCGTGTGGTTTCTAATCATCGCATGGATGGTCATTTCAGGTTCTTTCTTGAAAAGTGTCTTTAATCATACTTTTAAACTATTACATCGACAAAATGAAATTCAAAGCTTTGCTATTGGAACTTGGATTGCTGGTACATCTGTTTGTTCTACTATCATGTTTAATCGAATTCCTGAAATTAGAGTCATACCAGAGATTGTGATAAGTGTAAATGGTGTATTGTGGGCTATTTTTTGTATTCTCTGTATTAAGAACTTTATGAAACTGTTAAAAACTGATTCCTATAAACAAACACATGGGATTATTTTACTTTCTACAGTTAGTACGCAATCGATAGTAATAGGTTTATCCACGATATTTGGAACAACCAATAATTTAAAAATGATCAACCAGGGATTCTTTTATTTAGGAATCTTATTTTATTTTGTTAGTTTATCGATAATAGTAAAGAGGTATCTAGCGACATATAAAATAATGGATATTAAACAGGATTGGTACAATACGAATTGTGTTATACATGGGGCAATGTCGATTACTGGTTTAGCAGGAATTACCTCTGGAATTATTGGTGGAAAAATAATAATTGCTATTTGGTTCTGGGTCCTAGTGTGTTTTTTCTTAGTTGAATCTATTGAAATCTATCGTGCGGTTATGAGGGCAAAATATTTAGGGTTTAGAAAAGGATTATTTCAGTATCATGTATCACAATGGACACGTAATTTTACATTTGGGATGTTTTTGGCATTTACTATAAAATTACCAGTACATTTTCTTTCTACATCTTTATTAGTCATTCATAAAGCATTGGTGAAATATGGTGTTGTAGTTGTCATTTTATTATTGATGATTGAAATCATTTTATATATTAAAGATAATTTTACGTTGAAATATTTTTGTTTGCGTAATCAAAATAGTCATACCGAGAATTATTTTTTAGAAGGTAGGTGACCGTACGAATGCGGTCACCAGTTTTTTCTTATGGTAGTCTACTTTCTACATGCTTGCAGATTTCTTCAGCAGAAAGACCAGTTGCATCAATAACTGAACCATCAATAATTACATCTTGAATACCCATCACATTGTTGTCACCACCAGTGACTACACAACAATCGCAACCTTTTGCATCATTTTCATTTTTTAATTCGACAACATCATAACCCTTTTCTTTAAGTGCTTGTGAAACATTTGATAATGATTGTTCTACTCCAATTTTTGCCACTATTCAACACCTCCTATGTATAAGTTAGAATGTCTAATTGATATCAAAATCATTCCAAACAATTTTCTATTGTTATCTTCCGTGTTTTTTGCGAGAAGCATCCGCTTTGATTTCTCCAGTTTCTACCGTAGTTGTTCCTTGCCCTTTCACATTTGGGTTACTTAATCCTGTTTTTGATGGATCTTTTTTTCGTTTGCCCATTCTACTCTCACCTCCATTTTTATTATTTCCTTGCCGACCAATAATGTATGTAAAAAAATCGCAGAAAAAACATTTCGTAAATAGAAAAAAGTGTATAATGAGAAAATAAAATATATTTCAACAGAAAGAGAGAGTTATCATTTATGGCTGTTATTGCGAAAAAGCAAGCTCATGGTACCGGTATTCCAACTATTTATGGGATACTATTTGCAATTGGTGCTGGTCATTTTTTTAATGATTCAATTCAAGCAGTAGTTCCCGCAATGTTTCCTATCTTGGAAAAAACACTTAGCCTTTCCTATTCTCAAATTGGTTGGATTGCCTTTGTTGTTAATATGACGTCGTCCGTAATGCAGCCGGTTTTTGGGCTTTATGCTGATAAACGACCGAGACCATTTTTACTTCCACTAGGTATGTTTATGAGTATGCTTGGACTAATCGGATTTGGGTTATCTCCTAATTTTTACATTATCCTTTGTTCTGTCTTTTTTATTGGAATCGGATCAGCTGTATTTCATCCGGAAGGATCAAGGGTAGCATATATGGCTGCAGGAGAAAAGAGAGGTCTTGCTCAATCAATCTATCAGGTTGGTGGGAATTTTGGTCAATCACTTGCACCAGTTTTTACTGCACTTATTTTTTATCCTTTTGGACAAAAGGGAATATTATCTTTCACCTTTGTTGCAGCAATGGGAATTATATTATTAATTTTTGTATCTAAATGGTACAAACAACAGATTTCTTTTGGAGCTCAAATAAAGAAAAAAATAGTGGCTTCAACTACAAAACAGCGGATTCATCCAAAATTAATTGGTGCAATGATTTTATTGGTATTTATCGTTTTCGCTAGATCATGGTATTCAGCTGGCATATCGAATTTTTATCAATTTTATTTAATTGAGGATTATGGCATTAGTATTCAAGGGGCACAGATCTATATATTTATTTTTATGATTGCAGGTGTCATTGGTACATTTTTAGGTGGTCCATTAGCCGACAGATTTGGAAAACGAAATATTATTTTATTTTCTCTTGTGGGGGCGGCACCACTCGCAATGATGTTACCTTATGTACCGCTATTTTTAGTTATTCCGATGTTTTTCCTAATCGGCTTCATTATTACATCTAGCTTTAGTGTAACTGTTGTTTATGCTCAGGAATTAATGCCAAATAAGATTGGCATGGTATCAGGGTTAATTGTGGGGCTTGCTTTTGGAATGGGAGCAATTGGTTCGGTATTATATGGAAATCTTGCCGATTTCTTTAGCATTAAATTTGTAATGATTTTATGTAGTTTTTTACCATTATTAGGTTTACTGACGTTTTTACTTCCAAAAGATGAAAAGGTGCGGGAAATGAATGAACAAACAAGGTAATTAATTCTTACTTATTCTATTGATTATATCCTTAGTTAATTTAAACGTAAAAAACCGATTATCTTCATCATATTGATTAGATAATCGGTTTTTATGTTTTTGTTTTTGAAGTGTCTCTGCCTTCGTTTTTGTTCTTCTTGAACGTAAATCTGCAAACGCAAAGAAACTTCGATTTTCTTCAGGGTTTCTCCTGCCTTCTCTAATTAATTTATCTCTTTTCTTTTTTGCTAAGCTTTTTCCCATTATAATCACCTCATCTTTACTTTAACAAAACTTTTTCTAAAAGACTATATTTTCTCTAATAAACATGTAATTATGCTCAATCGCGAAGTTTTTACGAGTATGGTATATTAAATTAGGTAGAGCGAAAGGATGTATAGATTATGGAAAAAAGTGTTGTAATTGCTGAAAAACCTTCGGTAGCACGTGATATTGCACGTGTACTGAATTGTAATAAAAAAGGAAACGAATATCTAGAAGGTAGCAAATATATCGTCACTTGGGCACTTGGACATTTAGTCACACTTGCTGACCCAGAAAGCTACGATGTTAAATATAAAAAATGGAATTTAGATGATTTACCGATGCTACCCGAACGATTAAAATTAACTGTTATCAAGCAGACTGGAAAACAATTTAACGCGGTGAAAAGTCAATTAATTAGAAAGGATGTTAAAGAAATTATTATTGCGACCGATGCTGGGAGAGAGGGAGAGTTGGTCGCACGTTGGATTATTGATAAAGTAAAAGTAAAAAAACCGATTAAACGTTTATGGATCTCATCTGTTACGGATAAAGCGATTAAAGATGGCTTTGCAAATTTAAAGCAAGGTTCAGCATATGATAATCTATATGCTTCTGCAGTCGCACGCTCAGAGGCTGATTGGTATATTGGTTTAAATGCTACTCGTGCATTAACGACTCGCTTTAATGCTCAGTTAAACTGTGGACGTGTACAAACACCTACTGTTGCAATGATTGCAGCACGAGAGGAAGAAATCAAAAACTTTAAAACACAAACTTATTATGGGATTGAAGCACAAACGATCGATCATATTAAATTGACATGGCAAGATAAAAAAGGGAATGGGCGTAGCTTTGATAAAGAAAAAATAGATACAATTGTAAAAAAACTAGGTAAACAAAATGCAGTTGTAACTGACATTGAGAAGAAATCGAAAAAGTCTTTTTCACCTGGCCTTTATGATTTAACAGAGCTACAGCGTGATGCGAATAAAATTTTTGGTTATTCTGCTAAAGAGACGCTAAATATTATGCAAAAGCTTTACGAACAGCATAAGGTTTTAACATATCCACGTACCGATTCACGTTATCTATCATCTGATATTGTTGCTACCCTTCCCGAGCGCTTAAAAGCATGTGGAATTGGTGAGTATCGTTCATTAACGAATAAGGTGCTCAAAAATCCAATTAAAGCGAGCAAAGCATTTGTTGATGATAGTAAAGTGTCAGATCATCATGCAATTATACCGACTGAAAGCTATGTGAATCTATCTGCCTTTTCGGATAAAGAACGGAAAATCTACGATTTAGTTGTAAAAAGATTTCTGGCAGTATTATTTCCTGCATTCACATATGAGCAATTAACCCTGCACGCAAAAATTGATGAAGAGAATTTTATTGCAAGAGGAAAAACCATTCTATCAAATGGGTGGAAAGAGGTTTATGAAAATCATTTTGATGATGATGAGACAAAAGATGATCTGAAAGAACAAAAATTGCCTCAAATGAATAAAGGTGATCAATTAAAAATAAAAGTAATTATGCAAACATCGGGACAAACAAAACCACCTGCACGATTTAATGAGGCTACATTACTCTCAGCAATGGAAAATCCATCGAAGTATATGGATACTCAAAATAAAAAACTGGCAGATACATTAAAATCAACAGGTGGTTTAGGTACGGTTGCTACGCGAGCAGATATTATTGATAAGCTATTTAATTCATTCTTAATCGAAAAGCGTGGCAAAGATATTCATATTACTTCAAAGGGAATTCAATTATTGGATCTTGTACCTGAAGAGCTTAAATCTCCTACCTTAACAGCAGAGTGGGAACAAAAACTAGATCGTATTGCTCATGGAAAGCTGAAAAAAGATGTATTTATCAAGGAAATGAAAAATTACACGAAAGAAATCGTGGCAGAAATCAAAGCAAGTAACAAAAAATACAAGCATGATAATATATCAACCAAAAATTGTCCTGACTGTGGAAAACCAATGCTCGAGGTCAATGGGAAAAAGGGGAAGATGCTTGTATGTCAAGATAGAGAATGTGGTCACAGAAAAAATGTTTCACGTTTGACGAACGCTCGATGCCCTAAATGTCATAAAAAGCTAGAGCTACGTGGCGAAGGTGAAGGGCAAATTTTTGCATGTCAATGTGGACACCGTGAAAAATTATCAGCATTTGAAGCACGTCGTAAAAAGGAATCCCGTGGTAAAGTATCTAAACATGAAGTACAAAAATACATGAAAAATCAGCAAAAAAGTGAAGAGCCTTTAAATAATGCATTTAAAGATGCATTAAAAGGCTTGAAATTCGATTAATCCAAAAAAGAGGCAATTCAAAAGGTTGTCTCTTTTTTTGTACTTTTATTCTTGAACTTATAAATAAACTTAGGTAAAATATTCTCTTGTTCAAAATTATTAATACATCAAAGTGCTGAGCAATAGAAAAGCTAATTAGCGCTATTGCCCATTCAATGGAGAAGCGGTGAATATGTGAAATTAAACAAAAAAAATTGGTTATTAGTTTTTAAAATTCTTTTTCCTGTTTCAATATTGTTTTTAATCGTTATTGAATCAGAAAATATGGTAAAATCAATCGATTTCAATTTATTAAAAAGTCATTTTATTGAGCTAACCCCACTAAAATTAATTTTTATTATTATAGTAGGATTAGTCGCTATGGCTCCAACATTATTCTATGATGTTATTTTATGTAAAATTTTAAATTTAAAAATAAAAGTGCAAAAGTTGTTCAGTCTAGCTTGGATCATTAATAGTTTTTCTAATTTTCTCGGATTTGGTGGGGCGATCGGTTTAAGTTTAAGAACCTACTTTTTTAAAAATTATGTAAAGGAAAAATCGCTAATTATAAAAAACATTGCAAAGGTTTCTGTTTTTTATTTATCAGGAACATCAATATTTTGTTTAATTACTGCTGTAGGTATTATCAAACCCACATTTTTGACGAAGATGAAATGGTTAAAAATTGCTGTTTGGTTTCTTGCAATGTATATTCCTTTTATATTATTAAGTCTTAAACTTAAAAATCGAAATAATCGAAGGTTTTCGTTTAGACAAAGTAAAATATTCTCATTAATCATTGTTTCCATATTTGAGAAAATTGGTTCACTTTTACTCATTTTTGTTATTGCTCGTTTACTTAGTATTCACATTCAATTAATTCAACTCTTCCCTATTTATAGTATTGCAACTTGTGCTGGGTTTCTTAGCATGTTACCAGGGGGAATAGGTTCATTTGATTTTATCTTATTAATGGGATTCCACTACCATCACATATCTTCAGAAACGGCATTATTAGTTTTACTTTTATTTAGAATTTGTTATTATTTTATTCCATTTATTATTGGGTGTGGATTATTTGGAACACGTATATTAAATCAGTTTATTCATTATTTAGTAAAAGGAAAAAATCAAAAAACTGAACCTCAATCCGTAAATTCATAAATGTTTTTATAAATAACTTTTCCTATTTTTATAACAGAACATATTATTTAAATATAAAATTCTCCTTGCAGAAGTGAGATAATTTGTATACAATAATCTATTGTAAGAGACAAGTGTATAAACTATACAACCTAAGTACATTTATATCTTGCAAATATAAATTGACAGGTGGTAATAAAAAAATGAGTGAAAAACCATATCGAGTATTATTGTATTACTTCTACACAAAAATTGAAAATCCTGAAGAATATGCTGCACAGCATCTAGCATATTGCAAAGATTTAGGGTTAAAAGGAAGAGTTCTAGTGGCCAATGAAGGAATTAATGGTACACTTTCAGGTCCGGTAGAACAAACAAATCAATATATGGAAATGATGAAAAATGATCCACGATTTGATGGAATTGTATTTAAAGTGGATGAAGCTGATAAGCACGTATTTAAAAAAATGCATGTTAGACCAAGAAAAGAGTTAGTTACGCTTCGCTTAGAAGATGATATAAATCCAAATGAATTAACTGGTAAATATTATAGTCCAAAAGAATTTTATGAGGCTATGCAAGATGAAGATACTGTTATTCTAGATGCTAGAAATGATTATGAATATGATCTTGGTCATTTCAAAGGAGCCATTCGTCCTGATATAGAAACATTTAGAGATCTTCCTAACTGGGTTCGCGAAAACAAAGAAAAATTTGAAGGCAAGAAAATTTTAACTTACTGTACTGGCGGTATCCGTTGTGAGAAGTTTTCTGGTTGGTTAGTTAGAGAAGGATTCGAAGATGTTGCACAACTTCATGGAGGAATCGTATCTTACGGTAAAGATCCAGAAGTACAAGGTGAACTTTGGGATGGTCAATGTTATGTCTTCGATGAGCGCATTGCTGTGCCAATTAACCAAAAAGAGCATGTAATTGTCGGTAAGGATTACTTTACTGGGGAACCATGTGAACGATATGTTAATTGTGCAAATCCTGAATGTAATCGTCAAATGCTATGTTCTGAGGAAAACGAGCATAAATATTTAAGAGGTTGTTCACATGAATGTCGTGTTCATCCTAGAAATCTTTATATCAAAGAACATGGTTTAACTAAAGAGGAAGTAGCGGAAAGACTTCAAAAGATTGAAGAGGAAGAAACAGTTTCGCAAAGATAATATGATAAAAAACAAAAAACACTCAAGTAGCAATACTTGGGTTGTTTTTTTGTAATCCTTTAACTGAAAAAATAGTTAGTATATACATATATTATGAATAATGAATAGTATTAGTAATTTGAAAGAAAATAAATGGAAAAAAGGTAGGCAAAATAAACAAAAAAGGTGAGTGTTGGAAAGCTGGTGTAAACATGAAACTTAACAAAAGAAAGTTATTATCAATATTAAAAATAGCCTTTCCAATCATACTTTTAGTTTTAATTTTATTTGAATCTAAAAGTATGGTGAAGGATTTTAATATTGATTTGTTAAAAAATAATATTTCAGAACTAAATTTATCTAAATTATTGCTTATTTTTTTACTTGGGATTATCGCAGTATCTCCAATGCTATTTTACGATATTATCCTATGTAAATTATTAAATTTGAAGTTACAATTTAAAAAGATTCTATCTTATTCATGGATTGTTAATACATTTTCAAATTTTCTTGGTTTTGGTGGTGTAATTGGTTTAAGCCTAAGAGGGTACTTTTACAAAGACCACTATAATGAAAAGGACGCTATTATTAAAAGTATAGCGAAGGTTTCGATATTCTATTTATCTGGGGTCTCTATTTTATGCTGGTTCGTTGCATTAGGAATATTTAAACCGACTTTTCTAGAAGAAATGAAATGGCTAAAAATCGTTGTGTGGGTAATTGCTTTATACATCCCGTTTCTATTAATTAGTTTTAAACTCAAAAATCTTAAAAACAAGGATTTTTCATTTAAAAACAACTATTTATTAGAATTAATGGTTATATCGTTGCTAGAGTGGATGGGTTCACTCGTTTTATTTTATCTAATTGCGAGATTGCTTCATGTTCAAATTAGTTTTGGACATTTGTTCCCAATTTTTATTGTTGCAGCTTGTGCTGGAATTATAAGTATGATTCCAGGGGGATTAGGCTCATTCGATCTGGTTCTTTTAATGGGATTTGAATTTTATCATATTCCATCAGAACAGGTTTTACTTATATTACTTTTATATCGAGTGAGTTACTATATTATCCCATTTTTAATAGCCGTTTTATTATTTGGCCGTCACTTTTGGAATTTACTTGACGTACAGTATAAACAAATTTTTTACACAATAACAAAAAATGTTAGTCATATGGTCTTAAGTCTTCTTGTTTTTTTATCAGGGATTATCTTACTTTTGTCTGCTTCATTACCTGGAGTACTAGATAGAATAAAATTTTTAAGGGGTTTTCTATCCTCTCCATTAATGGACTTTTCACATCAGTTAACAATCGTTTCAGGATTTTTGTTAATACTTCTTTCCCGTGGTATTGAATATAAAGTTAGATGGGCATATTACTCGACATTAATTGTTTTAATCAGTGCATCAATCCTTTGTCTTGTTAAGGGATTGGATTATGAGGAAACTATTTATTTAAGTTTTGTTGCATTAATGCTCGTTATTTCAAAGAAACGTTTTTATCGAATAAATTTTGTAATAACATGGGGGAGAGCATTATTTGATTTTTGTGTAATTCTTTTTTTCACTTTTCTTTATATCATCATCGGTTATTATAATTTGCCGGACAGCAAGTTGAAAATTCCAAGCTTTATTCGTAAATATATGATTGTGGATGCAGGTGACTTAATTATTAGTGCAATCATTGGTTTAGTTATTGCAGCGATCATCATGTTCTGTACATACTTATTTATAAAACCACGAACACTTGAATTTTTTCCAATTGAAAAAGAAAAAGTAAAAGCACATCTTCAAAAGTATGGGGGAACTGTTCTATCGCATCTTGTTTTCTTAAATGATAAAAAGGTGTTTTGGAATGAAACCGGACAAGTTATGTTTATGTATCAAAAATATGCCGATAAGCTTGTTATTTTAGGGGATCCAATTGGTAAGAAGGATGAAATCCTTCATTCTATTGAAGAATTCCAAGATTTTGCTGATTTGTATGGATATACACCTGCATATTATCAAGTGACGAAAGAACTATTACCAAAATTACATGAAAATGGTTATGACTTCTTTAAACTTGGTGAAGAGGCATTTGTTGATATACAGTCATTTACTTTAACAGGAAGTAAAATGAAAGGTCTTCGTGCTACAAAGAATAAGTTCGAAAAGGAAGGGTATACATTCAAAATCATTGAACCACCTTTTTCCGCTGAACAGTTTAGCATACTCAAAAATATATCTGATCAATGGCTAGGTGAAAAGAAAGAGAAAGGATTTTCATTAGGCTATTATGACGAGGATTATTTAAATAAGGCTCCAATAGCTATTCTTAATGATGCTGAAAATCATACAATTGCATTTGCAAGTATAATGCCAGTATATGATCAGCAAACAACTTTATCTATTGATTTAATGAGATATTTACCAGAAGCACCACCTGGAACCATGGATTTTCTATTTTTAGGAGTTATTGAATGGGGCAAAATGAACGGATATGAACGTTATAATTTAGGGATGGCGCCTCTTGCTAATGTTGGTTTGTCCAAGTACTCTTTTACTGGAGAAAAAATAGCCTCGCAAATTTATACGCATGGTAATTTTGTTTATCATTTTAAGGGCCTTAAGAGGTTTAAAGAAAAATATGCTAATTACTGGGAACCGAAATATTTGGCTTATCGTAAAAAAACATCCTTACCAATTACAATGGCTCAAATAGCCCTACTTATTTCAAAAAAACGCCCCGTTCAATAAAACGGGGTGTTTTTTTATCTCTTTAGAGTACTTTAATTATAACTATTCTCTAATTCTTCGACTAATTTACCTACATAAGAGACTGCACTTCTTATTGCATCAGGTTTTGACATGTCAACACCTGCTTTTTTAATGAGTTCGAGCGGTTTTAAAGTGCCACCAGATTTTAATACATCTAGCCAGCGCTCAACAGCAGGTTGACCTTCATTTTTAATCATTCCTGCAACGGCAGTGGAAACAGTTAACCCAGCAGAATAAGTATAAGGGTAAAGTCCCATATAATAATGCGGCTGTCGCATCCAAGTCAAACTTGCACCTTCATCTATCTCAACAGCATCTCCCCAGAAATTTTGCAATAATTCTCTTTTTTGCTCACAAAGTGTAGTAGCTGTGATTGGTTTACCATCCTCCGCTAGCTTATATACGCGTCGCTGTAATTCACCTTCTAATAAGTGAGTGACAAAGTTATGATAGTATGTGCCTAATAGTTGAGAAATTACCCATCTTTTCATCCGTTTATCATCAGTAGTAGATAGAATATGGTCTGCAAGAAGCAACTCATTCATCGTTGAAGGAGCTTCAATAAAATAAGTAGATGGCCTTGTATTTACGACCCGCTGATTTTTTCCTGCTAGATAAAAATGACCTGCGTGACCAAGTTCATGTGCTAATACAAATGCTCCTCTCATTGTATCCGTCCATGTAATTAAAATAAAGGGATGCACTCCATAAGGACTAGAGCAAAAAGCACCTGTAGATTTTCCGATATTATCCGCTAAATCAACCCATCTCTCTGATAAGGCAGTTTGAATCATATCACTATATTCTGGTCCCATGATTTGTAATGCTTCAATAATCAATTTCGATGCTTCTTCATATGTCGTTTGTGGATTGAATTCGGGATCTAGTGGTGCTTTTAAATCACAGAAAAGCATTTTATCAAGACCTAATTCCCGTTTCTTTAATTGAGCAAAGCGCCTCATAATTGGAGCAAGCTCTGTTTGAAGGACATCTAACTGGTTATGATACATTTCTAAGGTTACGTGCTGTGGATGTAACAGCATTTCAGTGACAGAATTATATTTTCTAATACGGGATAGAGCAACCTGCTTTGTTACTTCAGTAGCATATGTTGCGGCAAATGTATTTTTATATTGGTTTAAAGAATGATTAAAGGATGAATATGCTTTTCTACGCAGGTCCGTATTTGCAGACAATTCATATCGATCCTCATAAAGGGCAAATGACATAGGAAGTAAATTCCCATCCTTATCTTCAATGTCCGAAAATTGCATGTCTGATGATTTACCACGCTGATAGATCATATAAGGTGCATCATGAACTTCACCTAATGAAGCCAATGTTTCTTCTAATTCAGCTGATAATGTATGTGGTTTTTTCTCTAATAAATCTTCTAGATAGTTTTTAAAGACGTTTAATTCAGGTTCTTGCTGTATGTATTGTTCAATCGTGCCAATAGGTAATGCAAGGATCTCTGTATCTAAAAAGGATAAGGCAGCACTAATATTAGCTAGCATCGAAGCCATTCTTGCTGAATTTCCTTGATTTAAGGGACTTGTTCCATCCTCAGATGAGCGTAGACTTGCATAGGTTGCTACTCTTATCAATCTTAAGTGAAGTTTTTCTTCTGCTTTTAAGCAATTTAATAAAGTTTTTCCACCTTCACTTAATTTTCCTCGATATTGTGTAACAGTTGGTAAATCATTTTGTATAGCTTTAAGCTCATTGTTCCATTCATCATCAGTTGCAAACAAATCTTCAAGCTTCCATGTGTGCTCTACAGGTACCTCTGAGCGTGCAATGCGTTTTTGCAGTGTTTTTTCCATAATGTGATTCTCCTTTTTGATGAGATATTTCGGTGCACTAATTAATTCTATTATATATGAATCTTTTTATTTTTCATACAATTTTTTATATGAAGTTAAAAAGGATAATATTTCAATTTATAAAAACTATGTTTGTTCATAAAATAACATTGTTCATTATGAACATCCCAATACCTAAACGAAAAAGGGGTTATGTACATGACTGTTATTACAAATATTAAACAAACTGTTTCTGGATTAAAAAGTGCACAAGCGAATTTAGAAACTTTCGCATTACAAACTGACAATCAACAGGCAAAACAGCTATATCAAACATGTGCTCAGCAAACACAATCAATCATTGATACGTTAACTCCAAGAATGAATGAAGTTGAGCAAGAAGAACCACAATATAAGCAACAGTAAGGAAATTAATAAAATGAGAAAGGGACTGTCATCCTGCAAATCGGCAGTCCTTTTCAAAAAAAAGGAATGATGATATGACGATTGCATCGGATGTAAAATCATGTATTGCAAGCTTAAATGGAGCAAAGAACAATTTTAGTCAGCTCGCATTAAAGGCTGTTGATGAGAAAGCGCAAAAAGAATTCCATGAATGTATGATGGAAACCGAGGAAATTATAAATGACTTACAAAAACGATTAGTTATTCTTGAACGCGAAGAACCACAATACAAAAATTAATAGGAGGGGAGTGTTACAATGTCTGTACCGGCATGGTTTGAGGTCATTTTAAGGTCAATCACAGCACTTATAGTATTATTTTTCATAACAAAATTTCTTGGAAGAAAGCAGATTACTCAACTGACACTTTTTGAATACATTATAGCAATAACTATTGGAAGTATCGTTGCTGAGATTTCCACAGGTATCGAGAAACACTTTTTATATGGTATATATAGTCTGTTAGTCTGGAGCTTACTTCCTTTAGGCATTTTATTTCTTTCGTTAAAAAGCAAAAAATTCAGGGATTTTATTGATGGTACACCGAAAGTAATTATAAAAGAAGGAAAAATACAAGAAGATACTTTAACTAAGGAAAAATATACAGTAGATGATTTAACGGAGCTTTTAAGAAAAAAGAATGCATTTAATCTGGCAGATGTTGAATTTGCTGTCTTAGAACCAAATGGTGACTTAAATGTTCTTCTTAAAAAAGAAAACCAACCTATTACACCGAAAGATATCCAATTACAGGTGGCACCTGAGAAGGAGGCAAAAACAGTAATATCAGAAGGTCAGATACTAGATGAGGCTTTAGGGGAAACGGTTTTTAATCGAGCTTGGTTAAAGGCGGAATTAGAAAAATTAAATGTTGCCCTTGATAATGTTTTTATCGGTCAAATTGATTCATACGGAAAATTAACTGTTGATATTTATGACGATAAAATTCAATTGCCAAATTCCCAGGAACGAGCTCTTTTATTAGCGACTCTTAAAAAATGTCAAGCAGATCTTGAATTATTTACATTAGCAACAGAATCAAAACCTGCTCAAGAAATGTATAAACTGAATGCGAAGAGAATTGAAAATATGGTCAACAGGATCAAACCTTTTTTAGTAGAATAGTTAAGATAAATAATCTTTAACCATATTTATGTATTTTTCTTTTGGATATCCATCGTATAAACCCATACTGATACGAATAGGATCTCCAAAAAAAAATCGCTCGAAATGTGTTTGTCTTGAACCGAATGAACTCATACAGAGATCCCACGCTAGTCGAAAAAGTTGTACACGATCTACGGCATTTGAATTTGTTCCTTGAAGATAATCGTCTAAATATGATCCAATAGAAGAGTCAAATTGCTTTTTGGTTGGGAGAAGGATTAAACCGCTTCCACCTAATAATTGAAGGATCTCTACCAGTCGGGGATATATTTTAGGGTAATAGCAAATGGCAACATTAAGTGGATAATCATCTGGAACCATTGTATTCCTCGAATCAACTTTAGCATGTGTCATGGCTGATAATTGTAATGCTTTTATTATTTCAAGTGCTGAGATTATTTCTGTAATCTTATCTTTAACATGTTGATATTCTTTAATACTAATTGTTTCGACAATGGATTCCGCTATTCCTAACAGGAACTCAGTTTTTACAATCATTCTGGAAACGGCTTGGTAGAGAAGGAAAGTATTAAATTTAGTTTCGGAAAACATTCGTAAAGAGATCTTAAAATTTTTATAAAGAAATACTCTTTCCCAAGGAACTAATACATTATCAAATACAACAATAGAATCCATTTCCTCAAATTTTGAACTTAAAGGTGCATCGTAAATGGATTCATTGGAGACGAATGATTCCCTACAAATAAATTTTAATCCGGGGGTGTTCGATGGAATAGAAAATGCATAATTATATGGATCTTCAAAGTAATTTCCCCCTGCAGGAAGAACTAAAATCTCATCAGTAATTCCACCTTGTGTCGCTAATAATCTAGCTCCCGAAATGATTATGCCTTCACTTGTTTCTCGAATTACTTTTGCGGCAATAACTTTATCAGATTCCTCGAAATAATTGTCTGAACGGTTGACTTGAGGGTTGATAAATGTATGGGTAAATGTCAAATCATTTTCCATTGCATCTTCATATATTTGGCGTATATTGATATGGTAATGTTGATTTTCTTCCTTAAAAATTTCCTCTGCCACACCTAGACTCATTATTCCAGTATTAATATAATCAGGTGAGCGACCTAGTAAACCTGCATTTAATTTTGCCAACTTTTGCGTAGCAATTGATCTTTTCTTTAAATCTTCTATTGTTTTAGGTTGTTGGTATGAAAAATTCACTCTACTATTCGTTCTTTCAGAAAAAAATGTAAATTCTTCACAATGTTCAACTTGATAATCATATAATTTAGCTTTCATTGCTAATACGCCACTGAAAGCAGGGTGTGCCGAGATTTTTCCAGTTATTCTTTTTCCATCCACCCACACCTCATTATTTAAACCATCAATTCTTTTAATGAAATCATCTCCATTTAAAGACAATTTTACCACCCCACTTTTATGAATAATAAATTGTATGCTTGAATTTAAACCGGACTACCCAGTGAAATTTATAAAATAAAAAAGGCTGTCTATTTAAGGGTCCGACATCACATAAATACGTAATCTTTTAGAACAAAATTCTTATTAGATATCGTATGGTGATGTCAGACCCAATCTTTAGGCAACCTTTTTATCGTTTTTATGCATATAACATTTTTAATTGATGTTGAATTTCGTCATTTTCTAGATATTCATCATAGGTCATTTCTTTATCAATAATGCCATTTGGTGTAATTTCTATGATTCGATTGGCAATGGTTTGAAAAAATTGATGGTCATGTGATGCAAAAATCATTGAACCTTTAAAACGTATTAAACCATTATTAACTGCTGTAATGGATTCCAAATCAAGATGGTTTGTTGGCTCATCTAGTAATAAGACATTGGCTCCACTAAGCATCATTTTTGAAAGCATGCAGCGAACTTTTTCACCACCCGATAGAACATTGGCCTTTTTCATCACTTCTTCACCAGAGAAAAGCATTCTTCCTAAAAATCCTCTTAAGAAGCTTTCACTTTGATCATTAGGGGAGTACTGACGTAACCAATCTACTAAAGTCAATTCGCCATTTTCAAAATAACTTGTGTTATCTTTAGGGAAGTATGATTGAGAGGTTGTGACACCCCATTTATATGTTCCGCTATCGGGTTCCATTTCTCCAGCCAAAATCTTAAATAAAGTAGATTTTGCTAATTCATTATGACCTACTAATGCGATTTTATCATCTTTATTCATTGTAAAACTAATATTATCGAGTACCTTAACACCATCGATAGTCTTTGATAGTTCTTCTACACGGAGAAGATCATTTCCAATTTCACGATCCGGTGTAAAATGTACATATGGATATTTCCTTGAAGATGGCCTGATATCGTCCAAGGTAATTTTGTCTAAAAGCTTTTTACGTGAAGTGGCTTGTTTCGATTTAGATGCGTTTGCACTAAATCTGGCAATAAAGCTTTGTAATTCCTTAATTTTTTCTTCCTTTTTCTTGTTCGCTTCTTGGGCCATTTTTTGTGCTAATTGGCTAGATTCATACCAAAAATCATAATTTCCAACATATAATTGAATCTTACTGAAATCAAGATCTGCTATATGCGTACAGACTTTATTTAAGAAATGACGATCATGCGATACGACAATAACTGTATTTTCAAAGTTGATTAGAAATTCTTCTAACCACTGTATTGCTTTTAAGTCTAGATGGTTTGTTGGCTCATCTAGAAGTAAAATATCAGGCTTCCCAAAAAGAGCTTGTGCAAGTAATACTTTTACCTTTTCCGCACCTGTTAACTCTGCCATTTTTTTTGAATGAAGCTCTTCATCTATGCCGAGTCCTTTTAAAAGGATTGCTGCTTCTGACTCAGCTTCCCAACCATTTAATTCCGCAAATTCACCTTCAAGCTCCGCAGCTCTCATTCCATCTTCGTCGCTGAAATCAGCTTTCATGTATATTGCATCTTTTTCTTGCATAACTTCGAATAGACGTGTATGTCCCATAATAACGACTTTTAAAACTTCTTCTTCTTCAAATTCAAAGTGGTTTTGCTTTAAGATAGCAAGTCTTTCGCCTGGTGTTATATGCACATCACCAGTTTGAGGCTCAAGCTCACCAGATAATATTTTAAGAAATGTTGATTTCCCAGCACCATTTGCACCAATAAGTCCGTAACAGTTTCCAGGTGTGAACTTAATATTAATATCTTCAAAAAGTTTACGTTCACCGAATCGTAAGCCTACATTATTTACAGTAATCAAAGACAAATACCTCCAAAAGAATAATATCTTATTAATTATACCATGAGTTGATTAAAAAAGGGAAAAGTCAGTTATTGAAAGGGATGCAGTTGTTTCTCTAAAAAAAAATGCCTTTCATAATAATTAAAATTGTTGTACAATGTTAATGAAAATTTAATGAACGTTACCACAAGGGGAGCATTTTTTTGCTGAGAGTGAACATATTTGTTCTGACCCTTTGAACCTGTTAGTTAGTACTAGCGTAGGGATGTGGATTGAATAATGGATTGCTTTTTTTACAATATGCAATCGTTTATTCCCCCTTTTGCGGTGCGTTTCTTTAAAAACACTATAGAGGGGGATTTTTTTTATGAAAAAATTTAGTTTGCTAACTTTGATCGAGATTTCATTATGTGCTGCTTTTGCGTTTGTGTTAGATTTATTACCATCTATAAAACTAAGCTCAGCGATTTCAGTTTCCTTTGCTATGGTTCCTATTTTCATTCTTGCTTTTCGATGGGGTGTGAGAGCAAGCTTTGTCGGAGGATTGTTATGGGGACTACTTCAAATTGTTTTGGGAGATGCAGCAGATGATATATTAACTCCCGTTCAAGGGTTCATAGAATTTTTTATTGCCTTTTCTTTTATTGGTCTAGCAGGTCTATTTAGGTCATTTATTCAAGCGAATATTCATGAAGGTAATAAAGGAAAGACAATTTTCTTAGTTGTAGTTGCAACGTTTATTGGCAGCATTGGTCGTTATTTTTGGCATTTTTTAGCTGGGATGATTTTTTGGGGTAAATTTGCACCAGAAGGGCAATCGCCATTCTTATATTCATTAATTGCTAATGGAACAACAATGCTTCTATCAGGTCTTTTATGTGCAATTATTTTAAGTATCATCATTACGATGAGCCCAAGACTTGTTAAAAGATTTGCTTAATCAAGCATAATCAAAAATCAATTTTCTAAAATTCTACTTATATTGTAAATCGGGGTAGATTTATACAATTGATTTTTGCTGTTACCTGCAATAACAATAAACAATGAAATACGAAGGGACGCTTTGGATAGTACATAAATCAAAGCGTCTTTTTTTATGTATACATATCTCATTTATAAATTCTCATTCTGTTGCTTTATTTCGTCTCCAGCTATGTTGGTATTTGCCTCTTCTAATTGTTTATGATCAGCCACTGAATGACCAGGATAATATTTTTTTTGGTTTTTGGTACTCATTGCTGTATTTATCGTGATTTTTGGCTGCTTTGGTGTATCTGTTAATCTTTTGTCTTCATATGATTCAGTCATTAAGTTTAATTCACCTTTCTGTTTTAGTAAGTAGCTTTGAGTATTATTTACTTAATATATGTAAAAATTCATCCGTGGCGATAAAAAAGAATACATGAAATTTCTTCCTTTGGTTAAAAATAGAAAGTATATAATTGCATTTGGAGGAAGATTAGATGCCAAACGAAGAAGTGAAAATGCCACAATTTCCTGAACCGATATGGAAACAAGGGATGGATATTCCTGGTTATTCCGAGTTGCTAGAGGATATCGAGGTAGATGTAGCAATTGTTGGAGGCGGTATTACTGGTATCACCACGGGTTATCTTTTAACAAAGGAAGGGTTAAAGGTAGCCATTATCGAAGCTGGAGAATTATTGAATGGAACGACGGGACACACAACTGCCAAAGTCACAGCACAGCATGGTTTAATCTATGATGAATTAATTCAAAATCTAGGAAAAGAACAGGCAAGACTTTATTATGAGGCGAGTACGGAAGCCATACAATTTATTAAAGAAACTATTAAAGAACATGGGATTGAATGTGACTTTAGTGAAGAAGATGCCTATATTTTTACAAATAGTGAGGAGTATATACCAAAATTGAAAACCGAAGAGCAAGCTTATAAGGAATTAGGGATTAATGGTGAATTGGTTGAACAATTGCCTATTGATTATTCCGTGAAAGCTGCATTAGTGATGAGAAGCCAGGCTCAATTTCATCCAATAAAATATTTAAAACCGCTTATTGAGTATATCCAGCAATCTGGAGGACTAATATTCGAGCATACAACAGCTACAGATGTAGATTATGCAGAATATCCTATTGTTATCACGAGAGGTGGACCAAAGGTAAAATGTAAATATGTATGTGCATGCTCTCATTTTCCGTTTTACGACGGTCTCGGGTTTTATCCAACAAGAATGTATGCTGAAAGATCTTATCTTATTGCTGTGAAAACAGAAAAAGACCCTCCACCTGGTATGTATATTAATGCTGAACAGCCAACAAGATCTTTTCGCCGTATGAATTATCAGGGGGAGAATGTTCTGTTGGTAGGCGGTGAAAATCATAAGACAGGCCAAGGGATTCCTACCATTCAGCATTACGAGGCTATTGAAGAATATGCACAAACGACCTTTGGAATCAAGGATTTCTTATTTCGTTGGTCTGCTCAAGATTTAACGACTCTAGACAAAGTACCCTATATTGGTCGAATTACCAGCAATCACGATAGAATACTTGTCGCAACAGGTTTTAGGAAATGGGGGATGACCAATAGTACTGTTTCCGCATTATTAATAAGAGACATCATTAGGGAGAAGGAAAATCGATTTGAAGAATTGTTCTCTCCTTCGCGATTTAATGCTGATCCAAGTGTAAAAGAATTTATTTCAACGAATTTTGATGTGGCTAAGCATTTAGTGGAAGGAAAATTAGAATACCCACTTAGAGATATAGATGATTTAGAAAAGGATGAAGGCTCAGTTGTTAATGTGAATGGCAAGCGAGCAGGAGCTTATCGTGATTCAGAGGGGAAAATATATGTAGTTGATACTACCTGTACACATCTAGGCTGCGAAGTGGAATGGAATTCTGGAGATCGTACTTGGGATTGTCCATGTCATGGTTCTAGGTTCTCGATCGCTGGAGATGTAATAGAAGGACCAGCAGAGACATCTTTAGAAAAAATTGATTTAGAATAATTAGATGGAGCATCACATTGGTGGTGCTCTTTACATTTGAAAATTAGGCCTTTTTATTTAATGTAGGGATTTGTACTAAGTATTATCTATGTATTTGTTTTCTTAAGGCTAGCAAATACAGATATAATTAGATTGAAACTTTTTTAAGGAAAATACGTAAATATTAATGAATGAATAATCTAAATGAGAGAAGGAATTTGATATGAGTGAAAAAGGATGTATAAAGTGTGGAAGTCAAAATGCTGGTCAAAAGGATGTAGCGATGACAGGTACGGGCTTATCTAAAATGTTCGACATTCAAAATAACCAATTTACAGTTGTGTATTGTAAAAACTGCGGTTACTCGGAATTTTATAATAAACAAGCATCCACCGGCTCCAACATACTTGACTTTTTCTTTGGCGGTTAATATATATAAGAGCCTGACTCCAAGTAAACACTCATTTTTCTGAACAGACAAGTATGGAGTCAGGATCTTAATTTGGTTGCCTATATTTTTATTTACTATTGCTTGCCCAGTCTGTGAACGTACCACTTCCATTACAACCAGGGCATTCAATGGAAGTTGAATAATAATATTCACTCAATGCAAGATGATTAATTCCTTTTCCTCGGCAATCTGGGCAAAAGCCCTTTGATTCCATATTAGCTAGCATTTTTTCATGCCGGTTGCTAGCCCATTCCTGAAATGTATTTAAAAGTCCCATCCATTTCACCTCTAATTTTGTTATTACTACTATGGTGTGAAATGAATGTGAAATTTATACAAATCCCCACTATAAGCGCAATTCAATAAGTGGTTTTGTATATTTTTTTATTAAATAACTTCCTAATATTAAACAGATAGAGATGGAAAACAAAATTAACAATAAATAATTTTGCGCAAATGCTGCAAGTGATTCATCAGATACAAATGTTTCGATTATTTTAATAATAAATCCATGTAATAAATAGATATACAAGGTACGTTCACCAATGACAGTAAACTTAGATCCACCGGAAGGAACTAATGTTAAAAAGCCAAAAATCACAATAAATGTACTTACATATTGTATTCCTCGAAATACACCATCAATCAGGTTTACATTTCCCATATCTGCATAGGAAGAGGATCCGAGTAACCATGGAACTGCCTCACTTGGAAAAGAATAGCTAAAAACAATAAAGGTTGCACACAATAGGCCGATTCCAATTACACTCGAAAACTTGAAATTCTTTATCCATTGGATATGCTTTGCGTCGATTAAAAAACCAAATAGAAAATAAGGGAAAAATACAAAAGTCCGCGAAAGGCTTAAAAAGCTTCCAATTTGATCTATATAGCCAACAGCTATACCAATTCCAACGGCAAGCAAGAATCCAGCCCATTTTAATCGTGCAAAAAGGTATAGGAAGATATTCCAACAAAACAAACTAAGTAAAAACCATAATGACCAATGTGGTTGTAAAAAATCAAATGTTAATGTTTGTTCTTCCCCGTTAAAGAAATAAAAAATGGAATAAATGACTTGAAAAATAACATAGGGTAAAAGTATCTTTTTAACCGATTTCATTAAATATCCTTTTTTTCGATATCCTTTTGCAAAATATCCGGATATTAAAATAAATGCAGGCATGTGAAACAGATAAATCACTGTATATACTGTAAATAAGAAATCATCATTTCTTTTTAAAGGACTAATGACATGCCCAAAGACGACTAAAAAAATTAAGATTAACTTTGCATTATCAAAGTATAAATTTCTTTTAGTGGTCGAAGCCATATTAACACCTCACTATATAATTTTATTTCTATTTTTATATAACATTATTTAATTCGTTCGATTCACAAAACTATAAATCCTAACCATGTGATATAAATGTATTACTAAAAATATTGTATTTATATAAATAATGTTATCATCTCTATACCCGAATAAAGTTACAATAAGATAATAATCGTATTAAGAATTATTATTGTATAATTATATTTTTTACAGAAGGATTACATTTTTTATCAATCGAATAATGAAAAAAAATGTTGAAATAATATGAAAGGAAGGGAAAATAACAAGAAACGAGGAATCGTATATCGTGGATAAAGAAATGGAGTACGGCGAAGATTACAAATATATACCTGTCACTTCAATTATGAGCGGTATGGGTCAGGAGGTATCAAATGATCTATATTGTTATACAGTCCAGGTGGTCAATGTAGGGTTTGTTGGGTATCCTAAGAAAGACTCTGAGTGGATTTTAATTGATGCCGGAATGCCGAAATCAGCTGACATGATTATCCGTGAAGCAGAAGATAGATTTGGTCCTAATAGCCGGCCTAAAGCAATTGTCTTAACACACGGTCATTTTGATCATGTGGGAGCAATTGTTGAATTGGTCGAACATTGGAATGTTCCAGTATATGCGCATGAGTTGGAGTTACCCTATTTAATAGGAGATAAAAGTTATCCAGAACCCGATGCAACAGTAGAAGGGGGACTAGTAGCAAAAATGTCCCCATATTTTCCAAATGAACCGATCCACTTAGGAAAGAATATTGAGAAACTCCCATCAGATGGTCGTATCCCAGGGATGGAGGATTGGCGCTGGATTCATACTCCAGGTCATTCACCCGGTCATGTATCTTTGTTTCGTGATAACGATCGTTCGCTGATAGCCGGGGATGCGTTTATTACGGTAAAACAGGATTCGCTTTTTAAGGTATTGATGCAAGAAGAGGAAGTGAACGGTCCACCAAGATATTTAACAACTAATTGGAAGGCTGCTTGGGAATCCGTAAGAAAATTAGAAAAGTTATATCCAGATCAAGTGATAACTGGACATGGGGTTCCAATGTCTGGAGAAAAATTAGCTAGTGGTTTAAAAAACCTCGTTGAAAATTTTGACCAAATAGCCATACCAGACTATGGACGTTTTGTGGATGGTCATCATTAAACATTAGAAATGATTAACAGGCTTTTTGAATGTATGTAGCTGATATTTATATGGGTTAAAGATTATCAAACCTTCATTTGGAAGATCAGGGATAGTTTTGTAAAAGCAACTAACTATACAAAAACAGCCAGTATAAAAGATCTTATTAAAAAGAGATCTATTTAAAATGAAAATTTCTAACATATAATTGCGTGTTTTAATGAATTTTTTTTGAATTATGTAAAAAGATTTTCCATATCATATCGTGAAACGAAAAACCCATGTACCAATAATCTACTATTTACTGAAGTATATTAATTTGATAAGATGAAAATATGCTCTTCTACCTCCACTAATAATCTAAAGAGGAGGTTTCATAATGGCAAAAAAAGCATTAATAATTAAACAAAATAAGGAACATAAATATAAAGTTCAAAACTATACACGCTGCAAGAATTGTGGACGTCCACATTCAGTTATCCGTAAATTTAAGCTATGTCGTATATGTTTCCGTGAATTAGCCTATAAAGGTCAAATTCCAGGAATCAAAAAGGCAAGTTGGTAGTCCCCATTATAGTGGGGGCTTATTTTTTTCTAACATATAGTTATAAAAGGAGTTGGGGGATTCAGCATCCACCCAAATTCATAGTCTTATGAAGTTCTTGATTAGCACAAAGCTTCACTTTTTTAAATTAGTTTTACTCCACTTATTAAGATCATTATGGCCATAATCGTTCTTAACGGTTTAACTGGTAGCTTAGAAGATAAGATGCTTCCTACGATTACTCCTGGTATCGATCCTAACAATAGGTTTATCGTTAATAGATAATTGACATTACCAATACCAGCATGCATGATACCAGCTGCAGTAACTAATAAAAAAGCATGTGCAATATCTGTTCCTACTAGTTCAGAAGGGCTCATTCTAAATAAATATAGCATTGCTAAAGCAAATAATGATCCCGCTCCTATGGAGGTTAAGCCTACAATGAAACCTAAGACTGCCCCAACTATAATGGTTAACATGCGCTTTTCGTGTATGGATTTTAATTGAAAACGATTGAAGTTTAATTTATCTTTTCCAAAGGTTCTAATAAGGGTTGCAGATGCAACTAAAATTAATACATAACCTAATGCATGCTTAATGATTTGCTCTTGATTATGAAAGAAGGTATCAAATAGATGGAGCATGCCAACAGCAAGGATAGCACTTGGTATACTTCCGATGGCGAGATTTTTTACTAACTGGAGGTTGATTGTTTTCTGCCGCCAGTGTTGAATGGAACCAAAAAATTTTGTAATTGAGTTATAGAATAGATCAGTTCCTACAGCAATTGATGGGCTGATGCCCAATAGTATTAATATGGGTGTTAATAAAGCTGCTCCTCCAACACCCGTTAATCCTACCATAAAACCAATTAATATCCCCATTATAATAATGCCAATACTCATTTGCACACGCTCCAAACTTTCAAAGTCTAAAAATCAAGAAACCCATATCGATAATTTATGAAATGGGTATATACCTTGTTACAATCTAAATGTTAAAAATGGGTTGTATCAAAAGGGAATAATTAAAAAAAGCCTTCTCGTGAGAAGACTTTTACAATTATTTTTTTCCAAATAAATTAGTATCCATAACTGCCTCAGTTTTTTTGACACTTTCAAGTAGGGGAGTTTTTTTTACTGCTTCTATTATCCGATCAATATCATGCATAAGAGGAACTATGGCTAGGATGACTTTACCTGTTTCAAAATCTTTTCTTGTAAAGTGGTATCGCTTAACACCTACCGCTCTTACTGCTTCAAAAAGTGCCGCTTGTCTCTGACCAAGGTTATTTAATGTAAGGCTGAACTGGTATTCATGAGGGGTAATTATTACTGCTAATCCTTCATTATTAAATAACTGGGATGCATAACCAGAGCCTATTAGATTAGAGACAAATAAATCATTGACATAAAGCTCTGAATCGCGTACTTCAATCTGACCTTGTTCCACTTCAGCAATATCTCCAATTGTTTTGCCCTTAGAAAATCTTTTTAAAATATAAAATATAATCAATCCGACAATGAAACCAACTAAAATATTAATCCAATCACTTTTAGAATTTACAATTTGTATGGTCAATGCTGTAACAAATGCGACAACTAGAGAAAAATAATTTCTCGACTCAAAGGATTTTGCTATTCCATCTATATATGCGTTTCCGCGAAATACATATTCAGTATTTTCAAGGTCTGTTAAACTTTCCTTTTCTGCTTTTCTAACATCTCTAAATTGCTGAATAGCTATGGCTAAAAAGGTCACTGCAACAAAATTTTTTGTTAGAAGGGCAGGAATAGCCACTGCCCCTAAAGCTGCAGAAATAAAGCCAGTAACAATATGAATTAAATATCCATTAGGATAGCTTGGGTACTGACGGAAGTCCTCTTTTAATGAGAAAATTCTTGCAAGTGTTCCTACAATAATAGCTGTAACAATCATGATGATATGTTCGTGTGAAATCGATTCTTGGTTCATTTCATCACTCCGTTAGTTAAGTGAAGATGCTTATTTGGGTTCATCTTCATTGTTTAAATTGATTTTTTTGCAACCAACATATAAACAAGAGAAAATATCTAGACCCGACGTTGCTTTTGATAATCCTTTTAGATATGGAGTGACCAAATCTTTAAAATCTGAACCCACACCTTCTTCCTCTAATATGCCATATACATATAATTTCTTTTCTTCAAATAAAATAGCCACATTTCCTACTGCTTTGTTTGTTGAATCAACAACATTTAATACTTGAAAATGCGGGTTAATAATCTCTGGTGAAAAATATATTTGCAAAACGATCAACTCCTTATGAACATAGTTTGTCCTATTCGAACGCATTAAGTTAACTGTAATTTTTCAAACAAGGTATCTTTTTTATTTGAAGGTTCTTTTTTACTTACATGAATTAGTACTAAACATAAAAATCCAACAAACAATGTTAAACCTGCTGTTATTAAGAACATTCCTGTACGAGACCACTCCATTAAAGAGCTAAAAATTGGTGGTCCGATAGCTACTCCTAGAAAACGGACTGATCCATACAGGGATGTGACGAATCCTCTACGATCTGAGGGGACAGATCCTGTAATAAAACTATTTATACAAGGGAGAACTAATCCTGTTCCGATACTGCTAATCCCAAGTACAGAAAAAAAGGGGACTAAACTCTTAAAAAATACGAGCACTGAGAAAGATACAGTCATGAAAAGCAGTCCTAAAATAATTAAGGATTTCATTAAGCGCATATTCTTACCAATTTTACTACCGGTGATATAAGAGGTAATCGTCATGATTAAAAGAGGGATTGCGAGAATACTCCCTTTTAATAGTCCATTAATATTATGCTCTTTTTCAAGAATATCAGAGATATAAAATAATACTCCAAATAGGGTAAATAAACATACTGCCCCAGTTAAATAGGCTGCAAACAACCAACGCCCTTCTGTCTTAAATACAGAAATTAGTCCTTTAACATATTTTCCAACAGGTGGCGGAGTTTTTTTCAACTTTTTTTCCTTTACAAAAAAAACCGTTAACAGTATTGAAATGAGACAAAAAATGGGAAAAGCAAAAAAGGCAGCATACCAAAATAATATGGCAAGTAGTGAGCCGAGAATGGGGCTAATGACCTTACCAAAGCCATTTGAAGCTTCAACTAGCCCTAAAACTTTACTTTGTTCTCCACCTTTAAATAAATCTCCAGTTAATGCCATTGCAATAGGGGCGGTGCCTGCAGCTCCGATTCCTTGCATGACTCTACCTGCGAGTATCCATATGTAGGCACTAGAGAACCAAGCTGCTGCCACTCCTGCTAAAATTCCCCCGCTTCCGTAAAGGATGAGAGAAGGAATAATAATTGCTTTCCTTGAAAAACGATCAGATAAATAGCCTAATATTGGGATGGATATTGCAGCAGCAATAGAAAAAACTGAGATGATTAAGCTGATTTTAAACTGAGAAACATCTAGTTCTGTTCGCATTTTAGGTAGAATGGGAATTAACATAGAGTTCCCTAAGACCAAAATAAGTGGGATGGACCCAATAGCCACTATGGTCAAGCCCTTTTGTTTCTGCTTTGGCAAGAATAGTACCCCCTAATTAAAAAAATGGATTGATTTAGGATTCCTTCATTATCTTTTAATATGATCACATTATTAAAACAATGATCCATCAAAGATTAGTTTTAACCACAGATCATAACTTTTTATCCCATATACTTAATTGTTTTACATTATTTGAAATCATCATCTGATTTATTCATTAGTTCATGAAATACTTCAATACTTCATTGAATGGGCCTAAAGTTATTTCCTCTTTAAACAAAGTCTGTTTTCATACTTTTTTAGGTAGCTCTTTTCTCAGTAAAATGTAGAAGGTTGACAGTTTTCAATCTATATTTTTTAGTTGAAACTTTATCTAAAAAGTAAGAATGTTTGAGAAAAGAGCAAATATAAACATTTATCTTCCTTTCATAGGAATAAAAACATTATTTGAGTAAAGGTTATGATGAAGATTAATAACGAAGTTGTTTCAGATACATTGCCATTTTTTCTTTCAAGTCTGGCCGGTTCAAGGCAAAATCAATGGATGCTTGTAAAAATCCTAATTTATCGCCAATATCATATCGATTTCCCTTGATATTGTATGAAAAGATTGCTTCTTGATGGAGTAATAATTGTAAGGCATCAGTAAGCTGGATCTCCCCATTTTCGTCAGGTTTGACCTTTTCAATCATATCAAAAATAGCAGGAGTTAAAATATATCTACCTATTATGGCTTGTGTAGAAGGAGATTCTGCAATGGTTGGTTTTTCAATGAGGTGGTTTACTTTATATAGATCGCCAATCTGTTCTGTATAGCCGACAATCCCATATTTTCTAACCTCTGAGCGAGGAACCTCTTTACAACCTAGAATACTAGTCTTATTTCTTTGAAATTCACGAATCATCTGTTGTAAGGCCGGTTCTACACTATCAATAATATCGTCGCCAAGGAGGATAGCAAAAGGCTGATTACCGATAAATTTTTTAGCACATAAAACTGCATGCCCAAGTCCCAAAGGTTCTTTTTGTCTTACGTAATGGATATCAGCTAATTGAGAGATATTACGAATCATCTGAAGCATTTCAAATTTTCCGGTTTTATTTAATAACATTTCCATTTCAACGGATATATCAAAATGATCCTCAATTGCCCGTTTATTTTTACCAGTTACGATAATTATATCTTCAATTCCTGAAGCGATGGCCTCCTCAACAATATATTGAATTGCTGGTTTATCAACAATTGGAAGCATTTCTTTGGGCTGTGCTTTTGTTGCTGGCAAAAAGCGGGTACCTAATCCTGCAGCGGGAATGACTGCTTTTTTTATCATTTAGAACACCCCTTGTTATTTATTAGATGTCTTTTTATTTTGTATGAGAGGTGAAGGTTGTATTATCACAAATGAATGAGGAAGGAACAAGAGCAAAGAAATAGGAATATTATTCTATATTTTGCGAAACGATATTATCGTCAATACAATTTTATGAGGTGTAGCAATTGCAATTGCAAAACAAAAAAAAAGAACAACTTATATTGATCATAGCATTTCTGTTACTAGCGATTTTTGTTTCTCCACTATTTATTTTAGGAGAAGACGCTCATATCCGTGTACATGATAATTTGGATTCCAATTTAGCTTGGTATAAAGTTTTAGCAATGAGTGGACAATTAACTGGGCCATTAAATGGCTCTATTTCACAAATTATCAATGGGAATTTATCGCGAAATGCTTTCGGAACGGAGTTTAGTTTAATCGTTTGGCTGTATAAGTTATTTCCTACAATGATCGCTTATGCTCTTAGCCAAACGATTACAAGAGTCGTTGCTTTTATAGGGATGTACCTTTTACTAAAAAAGCATTTTCTATATGAAAAAGGCTGGGAAATCGTTAATGTCGGTACGGCACTTGCTTTTGCATTTACTCCTTTTTGGCCATCAGGTATGTTAAGTACGCTTGGGATGCCATTAGCCCTTTGGGCATTTTTAAATATTAGAAAAGGTGAAAGCTTACTTCGTAATTACGTAGTTCTAACTCTAATTCCGTTTTATTCTAGTATTGTGTTAGGCTTCTTTTTTTTCTTAACAGTAATGGGAATATTGTGGTTAGTAGATGTAATAAAGGGGAAAGGATGGAATCCTCGATTTATCCTATCAATTATTTATATGACCTGTGTCTATTTCCTTGTTGAATATAGACTAGTTTATTCTTTTTTATTTGACCATGTGCCAAACAGTAGAGATGAATATTTTCATGCTAGACTGTCATTTTGGCATTGCATTCGTCTTACTTTTAAAAATTTTATTTTCGGTCATCATCATGTGGCAACTATCCATACACTTGTCATTTTACCTGTCATGATTCTTGCTTTTTTTCTCATTATAGTAAAAAAACTGTGGAAGCAGGAAAAAGTGTTTGTTTCTTTATTTATATTAAATTTTGCGTTATCTGCGTGGTATGCCTTTTGGTTTTATAAAGGTTGGCTTCCGGTAACGAAAATGTTTCATTTTATGGATACTTTTAATTTTGCAAGATTTCACTTTTTAAGACCGCTTATTATCTATGTATTATTTGCCCTATCATTAAAAATTCTTTTCAAGTATGGGAGCTTTCGGAAGTTAATCCTAGAAGGATTCGTGCTATTACAAATAATTGTCATTGTATTTTTTAATGAGGAGATCCTTTTTCGAGATAAACCATCAGTTAAGCAATTTTTTGCAGTGGATCAATTCAATGAGATTAAAAATTATATTAACTTGCCACTAGAAAGTTATCGTGTAGCAAGCATTGGACTCCATCCGGCTATTGCCCAATATAATGGGTTTTACACATTGGATACATACAATAATTTTTATCCTTTAAGCTATAAATATCAGTTTCGAAAAATTATTGAAAAAGAACTTGCGAAAAATAAAACCATTCGAGTTTATTTTGATGAATGGGGTGGACGTTGTTATATGTTTTCAAGCGAACTTGGAAAACATTATATGTTTAAAAAACACACAAAAAAAAGAGTGAAAAATTTAGAACTTAATACGGATGTTTTCAAGGAAATGGGAGGAAGATTTATTTTTTCTGCTGTTCCAATTGATAATGCTATCGATAATAATCTTGCCTTAGAAAAGGTTTTTGAATCAAAAAGCTCAGCATGGAAAATCTATCTTTATAAAGCATTGTAGTAGTAGGAGGAGGGATTAAATGGATCACCCGATTCTCACAATTGTTGTTCCCTGTTATAACGAAGAGGATGTTTTAGAAGACTCCATTTTACAATTAGATCAGTTACTAATGAATTTGGAGGAAGAGGGACTAATATCGGATAAAAGTAAAATTCTTTTTGTTGATGATGGAAGTAAAGATGATACGTGGAGAATGATTTATAAAGAAACCTTAAAAGGAGGAAGAATTAGAGGGTTAAAACTGTCAAGAAATGTTGGACATCAGCATGCGCTCCTTGCTGGATTATTTTCTGCCAAAACAACTTCTGATTGTGTCATATCAATTGATGCTGATTTACAGGATGATATTTATGTTGTTCGTGATTTTTTAATTAAATTTCACGAAGGCTATGAAATCGTTTATGGAGTTAGAAGCAACAGAGATAGTGATACATTCTTTAAAAGGAGTACAGCTCAAAGCTTTTATAAACTAATGAAAATAATAGGAATTGATTTAGTGTATAATCATGCGGATTTCCGTTTAATGAGCAAACGTGCAATAGACGAGTTAGAACGTTTTGAAGAAGTTAATTTGTTTTTACGAGGAATTGTCCCACTAATAGGATTAAAATCCACACAAGTTTACTATGTGCGTAATAAAAGGTTGGCTGGTAAAACGAAGTACCCATTAAAGAAAATGATTGCCTTTTCATTTGAAGGAATTACCTCTCTTTCGGTTACACCTATCCGTTTGGTGATGGTAGTAGGATTCTTGTCTTTCCTTATCAGCCTTGTATTTGGATGTTATTTTTTAGCATTAAAGTTTTTCGGTCATACAACGACTGGCTGGACTTCATTAATTACTTCTATATGGTTAATTGGCGGGTTACAGTTAATGTCTATTGGTTTAGTGGGGGAATATATCGGTAAAATATATAAAGAGACGAAACGGCGACCTAAGTTTATTATCGAAATGGACACCTTAAATTTACCCATTCCCCGTCATTTAATAAATGCCGGAGGGAAAGATCATGAGCTCAATCGTACAAGCTTTAGAAATTTATCTGAAACGAACTAATTCATTCATTCGTTTTTTGCTCGTCGGAATGATAAATACTCTTATCGGATTATTTATTATGTTCACGTTATTAAATGGTTTTCATCAACCATATTGGCTCTCCACTTTTATAGGGAATGGGACTGGTGCATGTGTTAGTTATTTTTTAAACAGAGTATTTACGTTTCAAAGTAGAGTGGAGTTGAATAAAAGTGTAATTCTATTTATTGTGACGATCCTTGTCTGTTACTATCTCTCCTATTCGCTCAGCCATTTGATTGTATTTAATCTTTTAAGCACCATGATAAAAGGTTTCTACTTATCTGATGAAGAACAGGCGATCCTAATCGGGACTGGATTTTATACGATTATGAATTATTTAGGACAAAAGTACATTGTTTTTAAAAATTAGATACCTAATAATTCCTGACTGGATTTTATCAAAATGAAAGAAAATAATGAAGAAAGGGTGGGATGTATGGATAAAAAATACAATGAAGAAAGCTTAAAAGTAGCGGGTAAGCACTATCAAACAAAGGATTATCAGGGAAATGACCAAACATCAACAGGCTTAGCAATTACACATGAACAAGTAAGTGATGCTTATATTGAAGGCGAAATCAACGCGGTTCTTGATAATGAGCGAACAGAAATTCCGCACAAAGGTTATGAATCTGAATAGATTTAAGAATACGTCGATTGACTATAAAACCGGACAATACTCGTCCGGTTTTTTCATTTATTCAGGGCAAACGCCTATTTTTCATAGAGTCGGGTTATATTTTTACACATTCGCCTAATTTTTGAATACTCTATCTTACGAAAACTGCATGGTAACACATGTTAATTTTCACTTTGAAAAGTTAATTCTATGCATTAAACCGTGCGTTATCTTTCCTTATAGTAAAAGTTCTTTTCTCAAACACTGTTGGTATTTAGGTAAAGTTTTAACAAAAAAATAAGTTGAAGTGCCTCAAACCCTTCATTCTATCGAGAAAAGAGCTGTAATCATTTTATAGAAATATGGTGTACTTTTTTGGTGCAAAAGCAGGCAGCTTTTACAAAAGAAACAAACTATATGAAAACAATCAAAAAAATAGAGGAGGTGCTTCTCCTATGGAATTTTTAAATCTACCAGAAAGAACAAAAGGAATCAGAACGAATGGGATTACATCAGTTGCTGATTTCGGAACTCCAATGGGAGAACTAGATCACATATTAGCAGACTATGGCCATATTATTGATATTGCCAAAATGGGAATTGGATCTGCGTATGTTACACCTAAAATCAAAGATAAAGTAAAACTATATAAGGAGTATAATATAAGGCCTTATTGTGGAGGAACATTATTTGAAAAATGCTTTTATCAAAACAAAATTGCCGAATATCAATCTTATTTATATAAATTAGGAATTGAATGGGTAGAAATATCAAATGGAACACTCGATATACCGATCGAAGAACGTTTAAATATGATTGCTCTTTTTAGGGAGGATTTTCATGTAATTGCTGAGGTCGGATCTAAAGACGCAAATAAGGAAATGTCAGAAAGCAAATGGAAGGAAGAGATGAAACTTTTATTTGATGCTGGATGTGAGTACGTTATTACAGAAGGGAGAGATTCTGGTACCGCAGGTATATATGAAAAAAGTGGGGAAATAAAGTCGAATTTAATTCATGAATTAATAAAGGATTTTGATTGTAATAAAATTATTTTCGAAGCCCCCACAGCAAAACATCAAATGTATTTTATTAAAGAAATAGGACCAAACGTCAATTTAGGAAATGTAAAATTGAACGATGTACTAGTCTTAGAAGCACAGCGTTGTGGCTTAAGAAGTGAGACCTTTTTTTTGGAGGAAAGTGAGTGCAAACTATTACTTTAATAAGACATTTACCGACTGAATGGAATAAACAAGGCTTATTGCAAGGAAAAAGAAATATTGATATTTCCTATCCGAACAGTAAAATCCAGGAAGAGATTCAGCATAACATAAAGCTACTTAGTAAGCTTTCCCCATTTGATCTTGTGTTAGCAAGCACCCTAAAAAGAACACAACAAACGGCTAAATGGTATGGTTATCTTTTTAAAATAGAAGAGCTATTGGATGAATTAGACTTTGGTCCATTTGAAGGTGTTTCAAAGAGAATGCTTTATAAAGAGTATGGGAATCAATGGATTTGTAATCCTAGTGAGATCATTTTAGGTGAAAGCCTCGACCATTTAGAACAAAGAATTAGAATGTTTATAGATAAATATAAAGAGTGTAACAATCTTTTAGTTTTTGGTCATGGTGCTTGGATACGTGCGTTTGTTTCCCTAAATCAATATGGGCATATAAACGAAATGAATAAAATTACGGTTGAAAACAATAAATGCATGGTTATAACATCGACCATTGTTGATTCAGTTCAATAAAGGAGGGATAAATTTGTCCCAACAACTTACCTATGAAACGTTTGATGAAGAAAAAGTAGCTAATTTAATTAGTGCTCAACCAGATTTTATCGGTATTTTAAAATGGGCTTTTCAAGAGTATAAGGAGGATGAGATTGTTTACGCATGCAGCTTCGGGGCAGAGGGAATCGTGTTAATAGATTTAATTCATAAGGTGAACAAAAACGCTGAAATTGTTTTTTTGGATACGAATCTTCATTTCCAGGAAACCTATGAGTTAATCGATCAGGTGAGACAACGTTATCCTACTTTGAAAATAAATATAATTCAACCGAAATTAACTTTAGAAGAACAAGCAACAAAGTTTGGTAGGGAGTTATGGGTTCATGATCCAAATCAATGCTGTTATATAAGAAAAATTGTTCCATTAAAAGAAGCATTAGACAATGCGAAAGCTTGGATTACCGGTTTAAGACGAGAGCAATCTCCTACTAGGAGTAAGACTCAATATATTAATAAGGATGAAAGATTTAAGAAGGTGAAAATCTGTCCTCTTATCCATTGGACATGGGATGATGTCATGACTTATATAAAAATCAATCATCTCCCTTATAATCCATTACATGATAAAGGATATCCGAGTATTGGATGTGCGATGTGTACAAAACCAATTACAAATCTATCAGATTCCCGATCAGGACGATGGGCCGGTAGCTCAAAAACGGAATGTGGACTTCATCAAACATAAATAGATTATTACAAATAATAGGAAGGGGAAAAATAATGAGTAAAAGTATTCCACATGGAGGAAAATTGGTTAATCGAATCGACCTTCAGATAGAGGATGATTATTCTTTAAACTATGTTGAGCTAGATTCATTAGAAATAAGTGATTTGGAGTTAATTGCAAATGGCAGTTATAGCCCGTTAGAAGGGTTTATGGAAAGGGAAGATTATGAATCAGTCGTTCAGGATATGAGACTATCCAATCATCTACCATGGTCCCTCCCTATTACGTTAAGTGTCGACAAAAAGAAAGCAGAGGAATTACAAGTAGGAGAAACCATTAATCTTGTTTATGAAAATACTATTTATGGCCTAATGGAAATTAAAGACATCTATTCTCCTGATAAAAATTTGGAAGCATTGAAGGTGTATCAGACGACCGATGACCTTCATCCAGGAGTAAAGAAGCTTATGGAACGACCTGAAGTATATTTAGGTGGCCCGATTACCTTAACTAAACGAATTGAAAAACAACAGTTTGCTAATTATTATTTGGACCCTGTACAAACAAGAAAGCATTTTGAAGATAAAGGGTGGAAAACGGTGGTTGGATTTCAAACTAGAAATCCTGTCCATCGAGCCCATGAATATATTCAAAAAACAGCCTTAGAAATTGTTGATGGTTTATTTTTAAATCCACTTGTAGGTGAAACAAAATCGGACGATATTCCTGGGGAAATTAGAATGGAAAGTTATCAAGTATTACTTGATAATTATTATCCGAAAGATCGAGTATTTTTGTCTGTGTTTTCTGCTGCAATGCGCTATGCTGGGCCTAGAGAAGCTATTTTTCATGCGCTGGTAAGGAAAAATTTCGGATGTACACATTTTATTGTTGGAAGAGATCATGCTGGTGTAGGAAATTATTATGGGACCTACGATTCCAAAAAAATATTTAGTCACTTTAATGAAGCTGAATTAGGAATTAAACCGTTGTTCTTTGAACATAGTTTTTACTGTAGGAAATGTGAGAACATGGCATCAGATAAAACATGTCCACATCATGAAATTCATCGAGTTATTTTATCCGGAACAAAAGTAAGAGGGATGTTAAGAAATGGTGAACAACCACCTAAGGAATTTAGTCGTCCTGAAGTGATAGATATATTAATTCAAGGAATGAAGAAAGATAACTATGAGGGTGTAGGATATGGGAAGTAACCACCTTACTTGGCATGAGGCAACAATCACGAAAAAGGATCGCCAACGAAAAAATCAACATAAAAGTGTGGTCTTATGGTTTACAGGATTATCTGGATCAGGGAAATCTACGCTAGCAAATGCTGTAGACAATGAACTATTTAAACAACATTATCAAAGCTATTGTTTAGATGGAGACAATATCCGGCATGGGTTAAATCGGGACTTAACATTCCGAAATGAGGATCGTAAAGAGAATATTCGTCGAATAGGTGAAGTAGCGAAACTTTTTGTAGATAGTGGTCAAATAGTTTCCACCGCTTTTATTTCTCCTTTTCGTGAAGATCGACAGTTAGTGAGAAATATGTTTGAAAAGGATGAGTTTATCGAAATTTACGTAAAATGTCCGATTAATATTTGTGAAGAGCGAGATCCAAAAGGATTATACAAAAAAGCAAGACTAGGTGAAATATCTGATTTTACGGGTATTTCTTCCCCATATGAAAGGCCGAATAACCCTGAAATTGTGATTCAAACAGACCGTTTAAGCATTGATGAATCAGTCAGTATTATATTATCACATCTAAAAGATAAAACGATCCTGTATTAGGGATCGTTTTATCTTTTTCGCCAGTTTAATGAGAGAGAACTACCTTTTGGCAATTTCATTTCATTAATAAAATCAATAATATTTGTAGAAAAAAACTGACATATAATTGCATAAATTACGATTTTATAATCGATTACAAGAGAAGTTAATAAAAAGATAAATAGATTAATACCCATCATCACTTTTCCAGGACTCCAATTTTTATAGCTGGCTATCATTAAAGCAGGAATGACCATACCGCCGCTTGAAGCTCCTAGCCGTATCAATATGCCAACACCTATACCAAAGAGAATACTACCAACTAAAACATCAAATAGGATATGAATATGTGGTAGAATATTTTGAGATGTCAAGACGGTAACAGTAGCTGATGTAGTTGCTACAGAAATGATTGTTCGGAAGGTCCACGCAGATCCAAAATAATTTAAAGCAAATAGTAAAAATACAGCATTGGCAAGCCATAACGAAAAACCAAGTGAAAGATGGAACCAATGATTTAATAAAAGGGCTAAACCTGCTGCACCACCTGAAGGGATAGAATGTGGAAATAGAAATAAAGACATAGCGATTCCTTGTACAGCAGCACCAAATAATAGGCCTAGATATGTAATGAGAGTATTTTTCATTGCTAATTAAAACGATCTCTTAATTTAATTATCGAAACATCCATGCATATTCCCCCTTCTTGTCCATTTTATGAGGAAGGAATTAAAAATATGTTGTCTTTTAGAACTTTATACTCGGATTATCATATAGTCATTATTTTTTAGCTTTACAACGTCTGCCTTCAAGGCACTAGCAATATCGTTAGTGGTCTCTTTTAGTTCATCTTCAGTGTTAAATGATAAAAAAAGAGGAGCACCTGAAATTTTTCTGTCCTTATTTGCTGTCAAATAGGCTAAAATTTTATAATCTGGCTTGTTAGAAGATTCTTTTCCCATTTTATACTCCTATCCTAACGTTTTTGTTTATCCTTCCACTGGAATGATAGTATTATTCATTTGAACCAATACCTTTAAAATTTGATATACTAAGTATGGATTTATTTCTCTAATAAAAACGTATAAAGCAAACTATTAAATACATAAAATTTGAAAGAAGGTTTTTGGAATCTATGTCTTTTCCATTAATCATTGCTGAAAAACCTGACCAAGGTGCAAAGCTAGCAGCACCTTTTCCTCATAAGAAAAAGAAAGGATACATCGAAATTTCCTCAAACCAAACATTCCCAGAAGGTGCCTATTTAACTTGGGCGGTTGGACATTTATGTGAGTTAATTCCGCCGGAAGAGTACGATCCGAAGTGGAAAAAGTGGTCACTTGATACCTTACCGATTTTACCAGAATCCTTTCACTATAAAGTAAAACGTGATAAGTGGAATCAATTCAAGATAATTAAGGATCTTTTAAATCAACCATTAGTTGATGAAGTAATTATGGCTGGAGATGCTGAGCGTGAAGGGGAAGCTATTATTCGCATCATTTTAAAACAAGCTAAAAACCGTAAACCGATGAAAAGATTGTGGATTTCTTCATTAACAGAAAAAGCAGTCATTCACGGCTTTCAAAATTTATTAAATGAAGACGAGACACGTTCGATCTATTTTGAAGCCATGAGTCGAGCATGTGCAGATTGGTTAATCGGTATGAATGCATCACGTGTTTATACATTGTTACTGCAACAGAAAGGGATTAATGATGTGTTCTCAACAGGACGAGTTCAAACCCCTACACTGGCTTTAATTGTAGAGAGAGAAAAAGAAATAGAACAGTTTAAGAGTGAACCCTTTTGGGAGGTAAAAGCAACTTTTCAAATGGATCAAAAAAAATACGAAGGGATTTGGCATTTAGATCAAGAAACTCGAATCTCTACCCAGGAAAAGGCAGATGCTATTGCCGATTTTTGTAAGGGAAAAAAGGCGAGAGTGATGGATATCCAAAAAGAGAGAAAAGAATTTCATCCGCCATATTTATATAATCTTTCTGCTTTACAGGCAATGGCCAACAAATTATTCAAGTTTCCACCGAAGAAGACATTGGACATTGCTCAAAAGCTTTATGTGCGTGGAATTATATCCTATCCAAGATCTGATTCCAGTTTTGTAACGAAGGAAGAGGCTGAGATGTTTCCTGAAATTTTGAAACAGATTGGTGAAATGAATGCATATAAAGATTATTTTCCACTCCCAAACCAGTCAATAATTGATAATAAGCGCTATGTGAATCCTAAAAAGGTTACTGATCACTATGCAATTATTCCAACGGAACAAGTAGTCGATCCAAGTAGACTTGAGAAGGATGAACAAAGGATCTATGACCTAATTATTAAAAGATTAATTGCTGCCCATTATGAAAAAAGCATTTTTGATTATACAACGATACACACGATTGTTGAAGAACGAGCAACCTTTGTTTCAAAAGGAAAACAAATGATTCAAGAGGGATGGAGAAAGGTTCTCCATCAAACAGATGACAAGAAAGATGAGGATCAATTACTCCCAGTTTTACTGAAGGATGAAACGGGTATTGTCAAACAATCAAGGGTGAAAGAAGGAAAAACACAGCCACCCAAACGATATACAGAAGGACAGCTTATTACGTTAATGAAAACAGCGGGAAAATTTACTTCGGACGCAGAATTACAAAGTATACTAAAGAAGACGGAAGGATTAGGTACAGAAGCTACACGAGCAGGGATTATTACTGTATTAAAAGACCGTAAGTATATTGAAGTAACTAAAAATCTAGTCTATGCTACAAAAAAAGGGATTTTATTGATTGATAGTATCGGTAAAAGTATTTTAGCCTCACCGGAAATGACAGCTAAGTGGGAAAAAAGGTTACAGGAGATTGGCGAAGGACAAGCTTCCCCGGCCATATTTATGGAGCAAGCAAAAAAATTGTCCATGAAATTAATTGATGATGCAAAAAGTGCTGAAGGACAATGGACCTTTTCCGAAGACTTACTTGAGGAAATCTCTCATTTTACGAGTAAAAAACAAGGACGTAAACATGCGAAAGCAAAATTAGGAGCTTGTAAAAAATGTGATGGAAGCATCGTCGAAAAAGGAAATTTTTATGGGTGTACGAACTATCAAAAAACAAAATGTGATTTTACGATTTCTAAAAAAATACTCGGGAAGACCATTTCACAAAAAAATATTTCGAAACTACTTAAGGATGGAAAAACAGAGCTAATTAAAGGATTTAAAAAAGAAGAGAGAAATTTTGACGCTTATCTTGAATGGGATCAAGAGAGGCAAAAGATCCAATTTTTATTCCCTACAAAATGAACATATAAATTCGTTGAAAACGAGAAGAGAACCTTCTCGTTTTTTTATATAGGTTCTTTACTTAAATTTGATTCTATTAAAGTATTATTTTTAACTAATGCAGTTGAAAAACGCTACACCATACATTTCACAAAAAGAAATAAAAGTACTTACTATTACTCTAATTTATTAGCTAAACAACGTTCACATTCTAGAATATAGGATTCAGCCTGATCTTCTACTTTTTCCCCACATTCCGGACAGATTTTCTTTGAATTCATTAAATTGTAAAAAAATTCAACAGGATTTTGTAACACGATACTCGCCTCCATTTTTTAAAATATACAGAAAAGTAAATGTTTTTTACAGTATATACTTATATAAAACAGTTGTAAAAAAATTTATTCTGTTATGATACAGATTATGAGTAGAACTTCCATTTGTGATAGGTACTTTCCCAATTTTAAAAAATTTTTAGTATATACATAAATTATATTTTTGCAAGAAGTAAACTTTTTTACCTTTATGCATATAATTTTTAAAAAATAACGTTTATATTGAAAATGGAGGAATGAAGATGAGAAAGAGTTTGATATTTTATACGCTGCTATGTGAAAAAATAGGGATATTAAGTAAGGAAGATGCGAAAATTATATTAGAAAATAACCAAGTTCAAATTAAAAATTTGCATCATAACAATGAACATTAATTTAGTGAATTTTAAAAATTCTATTGACATTATTCCAGTTTTGTTTTAGTTTTTCACTAAGGAAACATTTTTGTGTTGATATATTTTTTTGTCTAAAAGTTGCGTAAGGGAAAGAAAATGGTATATGACTAAATAACTTGAAGGGGGGTAAAATAAAGGATTTTAAAGTTTTATTAGTAAAAAAGTATGCCTAGAGAATAAAGGAGGAATAGCTTTAATGCGTCACTTAAAATATTTTTGTATTTTATTCGTTATAACAATGGTTTTCATTTCAGGCTGTGGAAATAGTGCAAAAACTAGCAAACAGCATGAAGGTAAAATTCAAATAACAACTACAATTGGCATGATAAAAGATATTGTAAACGAGGTAGGTGGAGAGCATGTAGCAGTGGTTGGCTTAATGAAATCTGGTGTTGATCCTCATCTTTATAAAGCATCACAGGGAGATATACAGAAGCTTGAAGAGGCAAATATCATTTTCTATAACGGTTTACATTTAGAGGGGAAAATGATTGATATATTCGAAAAGATGGCGAAGAAAAAAACAACGATCGCAGTGTCAAAGGACATTTCCGAAGATCTGTTACGAGGTTGGGATGATGGGACAGAAGGACATGATCCACACATTTGGTTTAATGTAAAGCATTGGATAACAGCTACAAAAACAGTACGTGATGAATTAATAAAGTATGATCCAGATCACAAGGAGGATTATCAAACGAATGCAGATGCATATATCAAAAAATTGGAGGAATTAGACCAGTATGCGGAGGATAAAATTGCAAGTATTCCTGAGCAAACCCGTGTTTTAGTAACAGCTCATGATGCATTTGGCTATTTTGGAGACCGATATGGTATAGAGGTGATGGGACTCCAAGGCATTAGTACAGCTTCTGAATACGGATCAAAGGATGTCAGTGAGCTTCGGGATTTTTTAGTTGCTAATAAAATTAAAGCTGTTTTTATGGAATCAAGTGTGCCTAAAAAAGCTATTAATGCGGTTGTAGAAGGAGCAAAAAAGAAAGGACATAATGTAAAAATTGGTGGCGAACTCTTCTCTGATGCAATGGGTGAAGAAGGAACTCCTGAAGGAACCTATATTGGAATGGTGAGACATAATGTAGAAACCATTGTAGATGCATTGAAATAAAAAGGAGGAAATTCAAGATGATTACACCATTAAGTATTCGGAATTTAACTGTAGCATATCAAAAGAAACCTGTCCTAGAAAATGTTACCTTTGATATTCCTGAAGGAAATTTAATCGGTATTATTGGTCCAAATGGAGGGGGGAAATCAACACTTATTAAGGCGATCTTGGAATTAATTCCTTCTGTTTCAGGCACTGTTGAAATATATGGGAAAACGTATAAAGAGAAAAGGAAAATTGTTGGATATGTTCCGCAAAGGGAATCGGTAGATTGGGATTTTCCTACTAATGCATTAGACGTCGTAACGATGGGAAGATATGGCCACTTGGGTTGGTTTAAACGACCAGGGATGAAGGATAAAAGGATCGCTATGGAATGTTTAGAAAAAGTAGGGATGGAAGAATATGCACAACGGCAAATTAGTCAATTATCAGGTGGACAGCAGCAGCGTGTGTTTCTTGCAAGAGCGTTAGCACAAGATGCCCAACTATATTTTATGGATGAACCATTTGTTGGAGTGGATGCGGCGACCGAAAAAGCAATTATTACACTTCTCAATGATTTAAAAAAGCAAGGTAAAACAGTTTTGGTTGTACATCATGATTTAAATACGGTTCAAGAATATTTTGACTGGCTTATCTTGTTAAACGTTCATCTTATTGCGGCAGGACCTACGAAAGATTTATTTACTAAGGACCATCTCCAAAAAACATATGGTGGCAAATTAACGATGCTTGATTCTGAAACATCACCAATACTGATTAATTCGAGGTGAGAGAAATGAATATCTTTCAAGTTTTTCAAGACCCCAATACTCAATGGATCTTATTTGGTTCCGTTTTACTCGGTATAAGCAGTGGGGTGATCGGATGCTTTGCTTATTTGCGCAAACAATCGTTAATGGGTGATGCTTTATCTCATGCTGCTTTACCAGGTGTATGTCTTGCCTTTATATTAACTGGAACGAAATCAATCTTTTTTTTCTTAATTGGCGCGATGATCGCTGGTATTTTAGCGACAATGTCAATTAGTTTTATTACAAGATATTCTCGGATTAAACAAGACTCTGCATTAGGGATTATATTAACTGTATTTTTTGGCATTGGAATTGTTTTATTAACACAAATTCAGCATAGCGCGAGTGGAAATCAAAGTGGATTGGATAAATTTTTGTTTGGTCAGGCGGCATCAATGGTTCATTCCGATGTGTATACGATGGCAGGGATTAGTTTGTTTTTAATTGGAGTAAGTATTGTCTTCTTTAAAGAATTTAAACTACTATCCTTTGATCCAGGCTTTGCAAAAGGAATCGGTTTACCTACAATGATTCTTGATCAATTTATTATGCTACTTTTGGTCATAGCTGTTGTGATTGGAATACAAGCTGTGGGAGTTGTTTTGATGGCAGCATTATTAATTACCCCAGCTGTATCAGCTCGTTATTGGACGGAAAAATTGCATGTAATGATTATATTAGCGGGACTGTTTGGCGGAACAAGTGGATTAATTGGTACAATTATTAGTACATGGGCAAATAATTTACCAACTGGTCCATTGATCGTCCTTTCAGCAACAAGTATTTTTGTCGTTTCAATTGTATTGGCTCCTAGTCGAGGAGTATTAGCTAAGGCTATGAGACAGAAAAGGGCAAAAACAGAAATATTGAACCAACAGCAACTTAAACAAGCAATAAAGGATGGAAATGCATGATGAATCATATATGGATTATGTTAATTGGAGCATTAGTTGCTTCTTCGTGTAGCTTGGTAGGTTGTTTTTTAGTATTGAGAAAAATGTCAATGATTGGTGATGCTATTAGTCATGCCATATTACCGGGGATTGTTATTGCCTTCCTTCTAAGTGGAACAAGAGATTCCTTCGTCATGATGATAGGTGCTGCGGTTATAGGGATCATTACTGTTTTTCTTATACAAATGTTTCAAAATAATGGTGTACAATCTGATGCATCGATTGGAGTCGTTTTTACAGCACTATTTGCAGGAGGAGTCGTATTAGTCAGTTTATTTACTAGGCAGGTTGATCTGGATCTTGATTGTGTTCTATATGGGGAAATTGCTTATGCACCATGGGATACATTTATAATAAATGGGATGGAATTAGGTCCTAAAGCGGTCTGGATCGTGGGGAGTATTTTTTTATTGAATATTCTAGTAATTGGGCTCTTCTATAAACAATTTAAGCTTTGTTCTTTTGACCCAGCAATGGCAGCTGCATTAGGAATACCAGTTGTTTTCTTTCATTATTTGTTAATGAGCCTCGTTTCTTTAACAACTGTTTCCTCTTTTGAAAGTGTTGGTGCCATTCTTGTTGTTGGAATGATAATAGTTCCTGCGGCAACTGCATATTTACTTACTGATCGGCTGTTTATCATGATTATTTATAGTATGATTGCAGGAATCGCGAGCGCGGTATTAGGTTATTATTTTGCCTATTTAATGGATGCATCAATTGCAGGATGTATGATTATGGTAGCAGGCTTCCTTTTCTTCATTACTTTGTTTGCTTCGCCGAAGCATGGAGTTTTATTTAAAAAATGGCGGAGAAAAAAATTAGTGATTTAATTTCATACCCGTAACTTTTTCTTGTTAAAATTCGTTTATTATATAGAGGTTCAAAAGGAGTGATCACTTTGAAAACCAAGCTTGGTAATGAATCTGGTATTGATAAAACAGACATAACAAATTTCTATCCTGCTCTAAAGAGGTATTGTCGAATGGTGACAAGAAATAACTGGGATGGAGATGACTTGGCTCAAGAAACGATGGAAAAAATGCTTAAAACATATATTGATAAAAATGCAAGTATCAATATAACCTTATTGTATCGTATTGCACATAATCGATGGGTAGATCAAATGCGAAAAGATTCGAAAGTAGTAAATGGTTCATTAAAAGAACCATCCTATGATCCGATAAAGGATCTTCCTGAACTATACTCAACAATTGAAAAACTTGTTTCAAATTTATCTTATCAACAGACTGTAATTTTCATTTTAAAGGATGTTTTTCAATTCAGTCTTTCAGAAATCTCCGAATCCTTAAATATGACAGAAGGCGCCATAAAGGCTTCATTATTTAGAACTCGTAATCGTTTAAAAAATATTGTGGCAGATAATGATCCTCAAAGGTTGTTGCAGTCATATATGAATATGGATGAGAGGGAAGCTTTGCTTCATGCAACGTATGAAGCGATAAAAAATGAAAATCCATCTATTCTTGTAGAATTATACCGATTGTTTAACTTGAAATCTACATCACCTTCCATTTCGACAAGCCTCCAACTACGAGCAGCTTAAAAAACAGGAGGAAAAAGCATGAATACAATTCCATATGTAATCGAGCAATCATCGCGTGGTGAAAGATCATTTGATATTTATTCAAGATTATTAAAGGATCGTATTATTATCATTGGTGATGAAATCAATGATTCAGTTGCAAACAGTGTAGTCGCACAATTATTATTTTTAGCTGCTGATAACCCAGATAAAGATATCTCCATCTATATTAATAGTCCTGGCGGATCGACATCAGCTGGTTTTGCCATTTTGGATACAATGCAATATATCAAACCTGATGTACAAACCATCTGTATTGGTTTAGCTGCCTCATTCGGTGCAATGCTGCTATTGGCAGGAACAAAAGGGAAACGAATGGCATTACCAAATAGTGAAATTATGATCCATCAGCCTCTAGGTGGCGTAAGAGGGCAGGCTACTGATTTAGAAATATCTGCAAAAAGAATCTTAAAGCTTAAAGAGCATTTAAACAAAATGATTGCTGAACGTACAGGACAATCCTATGACAAGGTTGCGCAAGATACCGATCGAGATTATTTCATGTCTGCTAAAGAAGCTCTTGAGTATGGGATTATTGATAAAATCATTTGATATTAATTTTGATAAAGGGAGTACACTTTAAAATTAGAGGTGTACTCTTTTTTTACGTAGTTAAAAGCCATTTCATTAATTTTAATGTATTGACGTTTTTCAAAGAACTGTGCTATTGTAAATACAACTCAAAATACTTTAGTTTGGTAGAGTGATAATATACTAAAGAATCAGTGGTGTAGGAAGTGAAAATATGTTTTTACCAAGTGGTAGTAAAGATATGTTGGGGAGTAGAGTTAGCCGGCAGAACCAGGTGTTTGAAACATTTCGACAAGTTGTTACTTTAAGGGGGTATCAAGAAATAGCGACTCCGGTTGTAGAATATGCGAGTACATTTACAAATGAATATGTCGGAATGCCCCTGCAAAACATGTTGAAATGGTTTAACAGTGATGGTGATATTGAAGTATTAAGGCCGGATTGGACGACAGCCATCGCAAGAGCTATAGCAAAGCATAGTGACAAGCCTCAAAAATGGGCATATCAAGGATCTATTTTCAGAAGAAATAAACTGGGGGTAGAGGGTAGACAGGTTGGAATAGAAATAATCAATTATACCAATCTACTAGCTGAAAGTGAATGCTTATTTATGGCTAGAAATTTTCTTAATGAGTTGAAGATATCGGAATACATAACCGAACTAGCCCATACAGGAATTTTTGAAGAATTATCCAAGCAATTAAATTTAAGTGAAAATGATTTTGAGCAATTGCGTTTAGCTATGCATGATAAAAGAAAAGATACGGTTTATCAAATAGCTAAAAACCATGGCAATCATGAGATTGCCGATGAGTTTGTATCTTTGGTCGATGCCTATGGCAACTTTGAGTCAGTAATTGAAATGTATGAAATCCGATGGAAAAATAACGCCACCTTATTGAACATCCTAGGGGAGATAAAACGATTATCACTGATGCTACAGTCAATGGGTGAAACAGACATAATCGTTGATTTAGGAAGAGTAAAAAATCTTCCATATTATTCTGGGATGATGTTTAGAGGTTTTCTGAAGGAAAATGGTGCAACGTGTTATTCAGGTGGCCGTTATGATAAATTGTATGAACAATTTGAACAAAGTATTAGTGCTGTTGGTTTAGCATTTGATGCAGATCAGTTAGCTGAACAAATACAAGTAGAGAAAAATAGAGAAAAAATTTGTGTGATTGCAACTGAAGAAACGTATTCAATAGCAGAACAATTAAGGGAACGATATAAGGATTCAATTGTTGAAGTTCTGGATAAGGAAACAAACCTAGATGCGTTTGATAAGGTGCTAAATATAATAGGAAGCAATGGTGATTACGAGGTGATTGAGAAATGAAGATATGTATTGCATTAACAAAAGGTAGGCTAGAAGAACAATTTCTTAATTATTTTCGCACTTTATCTTATAATATTGATCCTTTAGTTAATAAGGGAAGAAAACTATCTGTAGAAACAGAAAATTTTCAGTTTATTTTTGCTAAGGGTGTAGATGTAGCAACATATGTTGAACATGGAATTGCGGATATTGGCATCATTGGTGAAGACATTCTTCTTGAATATCAACCAGATGTTTATAATTTATTGCCTCTCCCGTTTGGAAAATGTCGTTTTTCACTAGCGGAACAAGAAAAAAAAGGTGTCAAACGAAAACAGAAACGGACCATTGCAACTAAATATCCGAATGTTACAACAGATTTTTTTCGAAAAAAAGGGGAATCTGTTGATATTGTAAAACTAGAGGGTTCAGTTGAACTAGCACCATTATTGGGTTTAGCAGATGCAATAGTTGATATTGTAGAAACTGGAACGACATTAAGGGAAAATGGCCTAATTGTAACAGAAGATATTCATTGGATTTCTGCGCGTTGCATTGCCAATCGATCATCTTTGAAAATAAAACGTGAGCTAATAACACCTTTAATTGAGGCGATTTTTCCTAAGGAGGAAATTCGATGATTCGCAACTATTCACCTGAGCAATTTATCAATAATTTTATTCAATGTCGGTATAAAGAAAAATCAATGCAGGAAGAAATAGTAAACATTGCAAAGGAAGTCATTAAGTCTATTCGTTTAAATGGAGAAGAAGCTCTAAAAGAATATGTAAAGAAATTTGATGGTATAGTACCAAAACAATGGGAAGTTACAAAAGAAGAAAGAGAACTTGCATGGAAAAATATATCAAATGAAATCGTTGTTACGCTAAAAAAAGCGGCTAAAAATATTAAAGAATTTCATAAAAAACAACTTCAACAGTCCAGATTTATGGATTTATCTGATGATATCATATCTGGTCAACTGTTTCGTCCGATAGAACGAGTAGGAATCTATGTGCCTGGTGGAACAGCCTGTTATCCTTCAACTGTACTTATGAATGCCATCCCTGCTTCCCTTGCAGGCGTTGAAGAGATCATCATGACCACTCCTGCAAGAATGGGAGAAAGGATTTCACCTATTTTATCTGTAGCAGCAGATATTGCAGGTGTAGATAAGATATATAAAATTGGTGGGATTCAGGCAATTGCAGCACTTGCATATGGGACCGAAACGATGCAAGCAGTGGATAAAATTGTTGGTCCGGGCAATGCCTATGTTGCTGCAGCAAAATCACTAGTATTTGGTGATGTTGGTATCGATATGATTGCAGGTCCATCTGAAGTAGCTATCATTGCGGACGAAAATGCGAATCCAACATTTATTGCAGCAGATTTAATTGCTCAAGCTGAGCATGATGTTCAAGCACGCACTTTTCTTTTTACTACTAGTGAGAAATTATTGAGCGAAACCAAGTTGGAATTAATTAAACAATGTGAATGTTTACCGAGGAGGGAAATTGCTGAGAAATCACTAGAATTTCAAAGTGCTAGTGTCATAGTTGATTCGATAGATATGGCATTTGATTTGGTGAATCAATTAGCCCCCGAGCATTTAGAAATTCAATTAGATCAGCCTCTAACCTATTTAAATAAAGTCAAAAATGCGGGTTCTGTTTTTCTTGGTTATCATACTCCTGAAGCACTTGGGGATTATTTTGCAGGCCCTAACCATGTATTACCAACAGGCGGTACAGCAAGGTTTTCATCCGGACTATCCGTTGATGATTTTATGAAAAAAACTACATTTTTATATTATTCTAAAGCAGCTTTGGAAAATGCCTCCAAAGATGTGGTTACATTAGCAAATCAAGAAAAGTTAGCCGGACATGCACGAGCAGTTCAAGTAAGAATTCAAGAAAATAAACAAATGTAATAGAATATGGCCCGATGGACTTGTAAAGAAGGAGTGAGCTTCATGCGTACAGCAGAAAAAAGTAGACAAACAAATGAAACATCGATATTTGTGGCAATTCACTTAGACGATCCGTCAAATGTTTTAATTCAAACAGGGATCGGTTTTTTTGATCATATGCTTGAGTTATTCGCCAAACATGGAAGGTTCGGACTTCATATTAAAGCAGAAGGAGATCTACACATTGATAGTCACCATACAGTAGAAGATGTAGGAATTGTTTTAGGTCAAGTAGTGAAGGCAGCATTAGGAAATAAAGAAGGAATTTCAAGATATGGATCTTCTTACGTACCGATGGATGAGACATTGGGATTTATAGCAGTAGATATTAGTGGCAGACCATATCTACATTTTGATGCACAATTTACTAATCCTAAATTAGGTGCATTTGATACGGAATTAGTGAAAGAATTTTTTATTGCTTTTGCTTATCAATCAGCCATTACATTACATGCTAGAGTGTTATATGGAGAAAATACGCATCATCAAATTGAATCATTGTTTAAAGCCTTAGGACGTGCACTTTGTCAGGCAATTACCATTGATCCGAAAATAAATGGAGTCAATTCAACAAAGGGGTTACTCGAATGATTGCTATTATTGATTATGGAATGGGGAATATCTCAAGTGTATCCAATGCGCTGATAGATTTAGGCTGTGATGTATGTGTGACTGATAATCAAACAGAACTAGAAAGAGCATCACATATTATCCTTCCAGGAGTCGGTTCATTCCAAGCGGCTGCTCAAGAACTTAATAACCGCCAATTGCGAGAGATTTTACATGAATTAGCCAAAACCAAGCCCATTTTAGGAATATGCTTAGGAATGCAATTATTATTTACAAAGGGTTATGAGGGGGAGCAATCATTGGGTTTAAATTTAATTCCAGGAACAGTTGAAAAAATGCGTACAGTTGATCCACTCCCCCATATCGGATGGAATACACTTGATGTTAAGGACGAAGAATTTGGAAGATTTCAAGATCAATATGTTTACTTTGTTCACTCCTATATAGCAAAAACTGATTCTAAATATGTATTGGCTACAACGGACTATGGTACACAGATTCCAGCAATTGTGCGTAAGGGAAATATCTATGGAATGCAATTTCACCCTGAAAAAAGCGGGGCTGTTGGAAGGAAGTTAATAGAAATATTTCTTCAATCAAATAACATAAAAATTGTAAATAATTAAGTTAGGTGGTTACAAGATGAGGATTATACCGGCGATTGATTTAATAAATGGAAAATGTGTACGGTTGTACCAAGGGGATTTTCGAAAAACCACTGAAGTGGCAAGTGATCCTCTTATACAAATTCAACAATTTATTGAGGATGGAGCTGAGCTTGTACATATTGTTGATCTTGATGGAGCAAGGCGGGGAACAAGTGTACAGTTTGAATTAATTAGGAAACTAGTAGAAATTTCGAGGATACCTATTCAGGTCGGTGGAGGTATTCGTGATCTAGAAACGATTGATAAATATATTTGTGCAGGGGTTGCAAGACTGGTGTTAGGGACAGCGGCAATTGAAAAACCAGGATTCTTACAGGAAGCATTAAAAAAATATCATCAGCACATTGTCATTGGCATCGATGCAAAAAATGGAAAAGTGGCTACGAGTGGATGGGAAAATATTTCAGAAGTCAATTATCTCGAATTTGCAAAAAAAATGGAGCAGCTTGGCGTAGAAACAATTATCTACACCGATATTTCAAAGGATGGAACAATGAGTGGACCTAATCTTTATCATCTAGAAAAAATCGTTAATCAAGTCGGTTGTAAAATTATTGCATCAGGAGGAATACGTCATTATGAGGACATTCTTTCTTTGTCAGGGATTGGGATAACTGATGCGATAGTTGGTAAAGCAATTTATGATGGAAAGGTATCTCTCCGGAGGGATCAGATATGATTGCCAAGAGAATTATTCCGTGTCTAGATGTTAAAAATGGATCTGTCGTAAAAGGAATCAATTTTAAATCTTTAAGGAAGCTCGGTGATCCTGTGGATTTAGCAAAATTTTATTCTGAAAATGGTGCAGACGAGCTAGTTTTTTTGGATATTTCCGCAACAAATGATGGCAGGAGAACAATGATTGATGTGGTGAAAAAAACCGCAGAACAAGTGTTTGTTCCTTTTACTGTCGGTGGTGGAGTAAGAACGATTGCTGATGTAACTGAACTGCTAAGGGCGGGAGCGGATAAGATAGGAATTAATTCTGCAGCTGTTGCTAATCCGCAATTAATAAAAGATGCATCAGATCGCTTCGGTTCTCAATGTGTAGTGGTAGCAATAGATGCAAAACGATTTCCTGACGGTACATGGCATGTGATGACACATGGAGGAAAAAAAGATACAGGATTAAATGCGATCGAATGGGCGAAGGAAGTGGAACGTTTAGGTGCTGGAGAAATTCTGTTAACAAGTGTTGATTGTGATGGAGTGAAAGATGGTTTCGACATTCCATTAACAAAAACAATAGTTGATAGTGTAAATATACCAATCATTGCATCAGGTGGTTGTGGGAAGCCTCACCATTTTCTTGACGTTTTTGCTGAAACCAATGTTTCCGCAGGATTAGCAGCATCGATCTTTCACGACGGTGAATGTACGATTCAAGAAGTAAAAGAGGTTTGTAAAGAAAATGGGGTGAATATTCGTGATGTTCGATTTTTCTAAAGGATTAATTCCTGCAATTATTGTTGATATACATTCAAAAGATGTCTTAATGCTTGCTTATATGAATGAGGAAGCATATCAAAAAACTGTGGAAACGAAGGAAACATGGTTCTATTCTCGCAGTCGCCAATCACTTTGGAATAAGGGGGCGACTTCTGGGAATAGACAGAAGGTGCATTCTATTCAATTTGATTGTGATGAGGATACATTGCTTATTTATGTTGAACCATCTGGACCTGCCTGTCATACAGGAAAGACTTCTTGTTTTTATCGTACGGTTCCGGGATTTTCTGAGCCAAATGAAAAGGTGACAGATATCTTCAATGAGATGATGACAGAAATCAACGATCGGAAAGTAAATGCTCTGGAAAATTCATATACCAACTATTTGCTTAGTAAAGGTATCGATAAAATAGGAAAAAAAGTGATAGAAGAAGCTGGAGAGGTCATTATAGCTGCTAAAAATGACGATCCTAAAGAAATGATTAGTGAATGCAGTGATTTATTTTATCATATTTTCGTCTTGATGGCAGAGAAAAACATTTCACTTTCTGAAATTGAAGAAGAATTAAAAAATAGATTCGCAAAAAAGGGAAATAGTAAAGGAGACCGTAAAGAAATTAATAACTGGTAATAGTAAACAGACCTGAGACTATGTCGGGTCTGTTTTTTTATAGCTTATTTTTTATAAACACTAATCATTTGAACCGAAACTTCTTAATTTATATAATCCATTCAAGACACATATTATCTAAAAAACTATATAAGTGCATGAATATAATAAAAAATTATTAAAATTACTTTTCGAATGTCTTAATGGATTAAAAAAACTAAGTTTCTAAACAAACTTAGTGCTGAAAGTGATCAAGAATTTTGGTTCGTAAAATCTTGCAAAAATAAGGTTGCCGATAGGTACTTGCGAGCATACATTTGGAAATATGCTGTGAAAACAGATAGAGTAGCAATAACAATTGTATTCCTAATAGCTTCTCGGTGTTTATCCGAAAGATGAGAATACTCATCCACCAATTGGTTAGCAGTTGATTCAATCATGTTTTCAATATCTTGGATTGTATGGCTTGTTTGATTATGATATTGCTGATTAATTTGATCAAAAATAGTAGAGTAAGCTGCATATAAATGAACGGGATTTATTAAATCATCATTTTCATTTTCCGGATCATTTACGACTAATTTTAATAATTTACGAATCGATTCAAAATCTAGTGCTGTTTTCAAATCTTCAACTAGAAATAATAATGCAGTTTGTTCCAAAGAATATTTTTTCCCTTTCTGAGGGGAAGAAATCATTTCTTTAATATCTCTTTTTACCCAATTTTGAACAGCAGTAGTCGTAAAGTTAGTATTCTCTATTTGATTTCCAAGGGCAACAATCTCATTTAATGAAAATGCAATTTCTGTTTTATCATATTTAATCACTTTTTCAAATATAGGTGCTAAAACTGTTGTAATAAATGCATTTAATGGTTTTTGTTCATCTACTGTGATATGGTTTGAACGAATCCAAGCTTCTTGGAGAATCGTTATCGGCCGATTGTTATTCCATCCTTTAAGAGATAATAATAGCTCAGCCATTTCTTTTCTAGTTAATTGAAAGGTAAGCACCATTCCACCTCCATAAAACAAGGTTCTTATGAACTTATGTTATGATTAGTAATATGAAATGTCAAACTACTATTTAAAAAAAATTCAAATCCACTATTGAATTTCTACTAGAAGACGTTAAAAATCTTTTGATATTTTTGACTTTTTAGTGTCTAATATAAAAAAATCTTGATTTTTTCTTCAAAAGTTCATATAATAGGTTCATAGGAACTCGTAAAAACTTTAACTAAAAAAGGAGAATCATAAGTGAGAAAAAAACTAATTATGTTTTTAACTGCATTTACATTAATATTTAGTGTCACAAGTATTGGTTTTGTTCATGATGCTGATGCTAAAGGCTATCGTTCAGGAAAACGATCATATAGTCCTTCACAATCAACACCTTTTTCAACGAATAAGAATACAAACACAAATAGATTCCAGCAAGAAAAGAAAAATAATACGTTTTCAAACTCAAAATCTGTTACCAATAAAACCAATAAAGGCGGATTTATGAAAGGTATGCTTCTTGGTGGATTAGGTGGATTATTAATTGGTAACCTATTTGGAGGAATGGGAATGGGTGCTTTTGGATCCATCCTAGCAGGATTTGTAAATGTCATCATTCTTATTGGAGTGATTATGGTTATTGTACGAATTTTCAGCTTCTTCAAGCGGAATAAAACAAGAAGGTATAACTAATATGGAAAAGACAGCGATATACGAACAAGATATCATCAATGCGATATGTATATATATTGCGGATAAAAATTATATTCAACCAGAAGAGGTTTCTGTTGAATTAGTTTTCGATGATGATACTGGATTTGGTGCAGAGGTTGAATTAAATGATCGTTTACATCAGCTAAATGAAGTGAAATTGATTGAAGCACTTCGTCACTGGCTTGATACGGAACATGGAGTAGACCCTATGGCTGTAGCATTAGAATTAGAAATAAATGATGAAGAAGGCATTATCGCATATGTTAGTTGAGCAGAAATAATTATTTAATGCGTTTAAATCTTCATATTAAAAAATCTAGAGGAAAAACTCCTCTAGATTTTTTTTGTCTAAACGAATATTCTTGTAATATAGATTTTTGTAAAAGAGCACTTTTCTTAATTTTGTTAATAATCTAGTCAGTTAAACTGATCAATAACATGAAGTACAGGTGTAGATAGGTGTAGATATCTTCGTATTCTCTAGACACATACATCATGGATAGATTCAACTAAGGAGGTAGGTTATGAAAGCAATTATATTAGGGATTGGTGCAGCTTTCTTTTTTGCCATAACTTTTGTACTAAATCGTTCAATGGAACTTTCTGGTGGCAGTTGGCTATGGAGTGCATCATTACGCTATTTTTTCATGATTCCATTTTTATTGATGATTGTTTTATGGAGAAAAAATCTTAAAGATTTACTAAGAGAAATGAAAAAGCATCCTGTTCAATGGTTATTATGGAGCTGTGTTGGGTTTGGATTATTTTATGGTCCCTTATGTTTTTCATCCGCGTATGGTCCTGGTTGGCTTGTTGCTGGAACATGGCAAATCACAATCATTTCAGGCTCACTACTTGTCCCATTTTTCTCAGAAGTGATCCAAACATCCAATGGTCCTGTAAAGGTGAAAGGGAAAATCCCTTTTAAAGGATTAATGATGTCCTTAATTATTTTAATTGGTGTATTTTGTATGCAATTTAATCAAGGGGAGGACATATCTCTAAAGAGTACATTATTGGTTGTGCTTCCTGTTCTGATTGCTTCTTTCGCCTATCCACTGGGTAATCGAAAGATGATGCAAATATGTGAAGGAAGATTAGATCCATTTCAAAGGGTATTAGGAATGACAATTGCGAGTCTTCCTTTTTGGATCATCCTATCTGTTTATGCTCTTGAAACAGTCGGAACTCCTAGTGTAAACCAGATGAATCAGTCATTAATTGTTGCTATTTCTTCAGGAGTTATTGCAACTGTCCTTTTTTTTAAAGCGACTGATCTTGTTAAAGATGATGTTTCTCAACTAGCAGCTGTGGAAGCAACCCAGTCTGTTGAAATATTATTTGCCTTAATTGGAGAAATTATTATTTTACATGCAGCATTTCCATCGATGTTTGCCTTATTTGGTATTTTTCTTGTTATTATAGGAATGATTCTACATAGTTATATTTCACGTCCAAAAGATGTAATTATAAATGAAGAAATTGGTGCTTAATTAAGAAAAATTGGTATGCATGATTTATGAATTTTTAACCGAATTTATATGATAGAGGTATATTCTAATTTGAGGTGAAAATAATTGGATACAACTTTAGCCTACTTAAGAGAATCATTATCAAACCATGTAAATCGGTCAACGGGTCAAAGGATTTATAAAAAATTACAAAATCATTATAAAAACGAAGAAGAATTTGTAAGAGAATTAGATGAGGAAGAAATTTCTTTTTTGAACTCAATTTTAAAAGATGAAATTTCTTATGCACAGAATGAAAAGGATGAGAAGAGAGTACATCAGCTAAATGAAGTTTATGAATTACTTATCTAAAGTTTGATCATCATTTAAAATGGCAAGCAACTGAAATAAAGGGGATGTCAAGCTATGGGTGCAATTGAAAGAAATGGCTATATATTTGAACCTGAATATAGCGTTATCAGTCAAGATGGGGCAATACATGTATATAAGGAAGGAAAATTTGTTGAAGAAATTAAATTCGAATTCCAAGGTAAATTCCCTGAACATAATCAAATTGAAGAATTGGTGAATCACTACTGTACACAGTTCCATCAGTGATGAATTTAATATACTGTAATTTTATTATGTAAACCAAAGTCATATTTTATAAAACAGACTATAAATTGTAGTCTGTTTTTCATTTTACACTGGAGTCTGGAGTTTATTCATTACTGGATACGTGCTAATATTTAATATAGAAGAATATAAATACAATGAGGTGAAAATCATGTTGAAAATTGGAATCATCGGACTTGGGGATATAGCCAATAAAGCCTATTTACCCGTATTAGCTAGTCTTGAAAATATCGAAATCCATCTTTATACAAGAAATCAAATCAAGTTAAAAAATATTCAAGAAAAATATCGTTTTAAAAAGAGCCATGAATCCCTATCATCTTTAATAACTAGCGGAATTACAGGAGCTTTTGTTCATAGTGCGACAGAATCCCATGAAGAAATTATCGAAAAACTTCTTGAAAATAATATTCATGTTTATGTGGATAAACCAATTACATATAATCTTGAATCAACGGAAAAATTACTTAGATTAGCAGAAAAAAATAAATTAATCTTAACGGCAGGTTTTAACCGAAGATTTGCACCTTCCTATCAAAATTTAAAAGAGCTTTCCAATCCTAACATGATTATTATGCAAAAAAATCGCCAAAACCTCCCTGAAGATAATAGGAAATTTATTTTTGATGACTTTATCCATGTTGCAGATACATTACTATATATGTTTCCTTATCCAATTGAGGATATTGTCATTAATGGCAGAAAACAAAATCAGCTTCTATACCATGTAGTTATTCAATTGATTTCAAAATATGGTACGGCAATAGGGATAATGAATCGTGATAGTGGAACAAATGAAGAGAAACTTGAAATCATGAATTCAGAAGAAAAAAGAGTAGTGACCAATGTGGCAGATTTAATCATTCGGAAAGATAGAAATGAAACAAGAATTGGATATAGTGATTGGGAGCAGACCCTGTACAAACGTGGATTTGAACAAGCAGTAGCAGATTTTATTCACGCAATTGAATATAATCATGCTCCATACATTACTAAAGAAGAGCTCGTCAAAACTCATGAGTTATGTGAAATGATTGTAAATAAGATTGCAGAAATTTAATTAGTTGTAATGGATTTTTTGAACATGGAAGAAGGGAGGGTCTAAGTTGTTAGAGAAATATTTAAATCGAATTCCAAAAATAATTGGGGAAATAAATTATAGTAAGTACGCTATTTTTTTACCTATTATTAAGAAAAAAGAAGATTATCATATTTTATTCGAGGTCCGTGCCTACCATATGAGAAGGCAGCCAGGAGAAGTTTGTTTTCCTGGAGGTAGAGTCGATAAAACAGATAGAGATTCCAAAATGACAGCCCTTCGTGAAACAAGGGAAGAACTTGGCGTAGATTCAGGAAATATCGAACAAATATTTCCATTAGATTTTGTTGTGTCACCATTTGGTACCATTATTTATCCATATGCAGGAATAATAAAAGACGAGGTAGAAATTATTCCTAACCCAGAGGAAGTAGCAGAAACATTTACAGTTCCTTTATCTTTTTTTATGGAAACAGAGCCGGAATATTATAAGGTACATTTTCATGCAGAACCTGAAAAAGACTTTCCTTTCCATTCAATTTACGGTGGGGAAAAATATAAATGGCAAATTAGACATATGGATGAGCTGTTCTATTTTTATGGAGGTTATACTATTTGGGGATTAACAGCAAATATATTAAAAAATTTTATTGAAATAATAAATAATGAATCTAGCGAAAGATAATATATCCATCTAAAGTTGAAATTAATGTCGGTGAAAGGAAAAATAAAATACTTGCAAATAAGAATGATTCCGTATTATTATTAGAGAGGATATTTTGTTTTTCTTTTTTCCTTTGAATTGTAAATCGGAATGATTTTGTTTTAAAAAAAGAAAAGATAAAAGAATAGTATACTTATATTTTAATTGTACATGATAAATCGTAATTATGTCGATTCATAGAAACGAGGTACGTATATGCAAAAAAGACATTATATGATCAGTCTAATAGTGGTTATCTCCACTTTATTCATTGTCAGTGGCTGTTCAAGTAAATCTACCGTAAAAGATGAGAACAATGGAAAATTGCAAATTGTAACTACTTTTTATCCGATGTATGAATTTACAAAGAATATTGCTAAGGATAAAGCGAATGTCGAACTTTTAATTCCATCTAATATTGAACCACATGATTGGGAGCCATCACCGAAAGATGTTGGCCGTATTCAAAATGCAGATCTATTTGTCTATAACAGTCAATATTTCGAAACTTGGGTCCCGGCCATTCAAAAAAGTGTAGGTAATGAGAAACTTTCTTTTGTTGAGGCTAGTAACAAGATCCATTTAGCTGGAAAATCATCGGATGATCATCATGAAAATGTTGATCCACATGTTTGGTTAAGCCCGGTATTAGCGCAGAAAGAAGTTAAAGCTATAACAAGTGCAATAATAAAAGCTGATCCTAAAAATAAAGAATATTATCAAAAAAATAGTGATCAGTACATTGAAAAATTATCAAAATTAGATCGAGACTACCGAACAGCCTTAAAAGATGCAAAGAAAAAGGAAATTATCACACAGCATTCTGCATTTGGTTATTTGACAAAGGAATATGGACTTAAGCAAGTTCCTATTGCCGGTTTATCTCCTTCTCAAGAACCAAGTCCGTCTAAATTAAGTGAGCTAAAACAATTTGCTGAAGAGCATCAAGTTAAAATCATTTATTTTGAGGAACTTACATCCCCAAAAGTTGCTGAGACATTAGCGAATGAAATTGGTGCAAAAACCGAAGTATTAAGTACACTAGAAGGTTTAAGTAAGGATGAACAGGAAAAGGGTTCAAATTATATTACGGAAATGCAAAAGAATCTAGATGCGATTAAAAAGTCTGTAATTGATTAGAATGTTAATCATACTCGTTTCTTATTATTACTTTGCAATCTACTATTGAGGCAAAACAAAAGCGTGTGCAATGTTCAAACGCACGCTTTTTGTCTTTAATTAGAGAAAGGACTGGTACATGTGAAATTAGCATCATTACACAATATTGTATTTGGATATACTCATACCCCTGCATTAAATGGGGTTTCTTTTGAATTAAATAGTGGAGAGTTTGTTGGAATTACTGGTCCTAATGGTGCTTCTAAGTCAACGATGTTGAAGATTATGCTTGGTTTATTAAAGCCATGGGAAGGTGAAGTGATCATTAGTAAGAAAAATGCTCAAGGAAAACGTCTTACGATTGGATATGTACCCCAACAAATTGCATCCTTCAATGTTGGTTTCCCAAGTACAGTAATTGAACTTGTTCGTTCCGGTAGATATCCAAAAGGAAAATGGTTCAGGCGATTAAATGAAACTGATGAGTTAAATGTAAAAAATGCACTTGAAATGGTTGGTATGTGGGAATTTCGAAACCATAAAATTGGCGCATTATCAGGTGGGCAAAAGCAAAAAATTTGTATTGCTCGTACATTGGCATCTGAACCAGATCTATTAGTCTTAGATGAGCCAACAACAGGGATGGATTTTGAAAGCCGAAAAGGTTTTTATGAGTTTATGAGTCACCAAGTAAAAAAGCATAATCGCACAGTCATCATGGTTACACATGATCAGGATGAGGTTGAGGATTATCTTGATAAAATCATCCACTTAGAGAAAGGGGAGCAAGGCGGATGGAAATGTTTAACCTTGAATTCATGCAACGGGCGTTTTGGGCTGGTGGACTAATCGGTATTATCGCCCCGCTTTTAGGAGTTTTTCTTGTTTTAAGAAGGCAAGCATTAATGGCAGATACATTATCCCACATTTCATTAGCAGGGGTTGCGATTGGATTTTTTATTCATACAAATGTAACGTTTTCAACGATTGTTGTAGTCATCATTGGCGCGGTTGGGATTGAATATATGAGAAGGGCTTATCATACGTATTCAGAGGTGTCGATTGCTATTTTAATGGCTGCAGGTTTGAGCTTTGCATTATTTTTAATGAGTATAACTGATGGTGGAATGACTACTAATATTGATCAGTTCTTGTTTGGATCAATTGTAACTATTAGTAGTTCACAGGTTTATACAATGGTTGGTGTTACAATCGTTATTTTACTATATTTCTTTATCCTTCGAAGGCCTTTATATTTAATGACTTTTGATGAGGATACCGCATTTACAAGTGGCATTAATACGAAACTTTTATCCTTGTCATTTAGTATTATTACCGGCTTGGCTATTTCAGTGATCATTCCAACGATTGGTGTATTACTTGTTTCAGCTTTACTAGTTCTACCTGCTGCCTTTGCCATTCGGTTAACGAAAGGATTTAAAATGGTGTTTGCAACAGCAATGATTATAGCATTGTTTAGTATTTTTTCAGGTCTAATTACAAGTTATCAATTAGGAACTCCACCAGGAGCTACCATCACGCTATTATTAGTAGTCATTTTATTGGTTGGCTTTTCTGTTCAAAAACTAATCCTTCATTTCGCTAGAAGTTTGAAGAGGAAAAAGCATAAGCAATTATATAATTAATTGAATAAAGCTATCCCATTCATGTTTGAGTGAATGGGATAGCTTTTTTTGGTTTAGATAAGGAGGTATGAGCTATATTTTTGAAAATTCCTTAAACATAATTGACAATGAGAATCGTTCTCGATATACTTCAACTAACGAGAATGATTCTCATTATTAATTAAGGAGAGGTTGGAATTTGAGGAAATATACATACATTTTATTCAGTTTAGTTTTATTAGTGGCGCTTACTGCATGTGATAATGGGAAAAAGGAGGCATCAGGAGACCAAATTAAAAATAAAAGTGTCGAAGAGATCTCAATCAAAGTGACGGATGCATCTGGACAAAGTCTTTCATTTGACAAGGTTCCGGATTCAATTGCTACATTAAGCTCCGGCGATTTAGATATTTTATTATCATTAGGAGCCAATGTGACTGGACGTCCAACGGTAAGTGGTGAAGTTGCTAAAGATTTGAAAACAATTTCCGAAATTGGAAATCCACATCAACCTAATTTTGAGAAAATTGCCGAAATTCACCCCTCGGTATTGATTGCTGGTATGAGTTTCAAGCAACATGCAGCAAATATTGAGAAACAAGGTACGAAAGTAATCTTCACGGAGGCAAACTCAATTGATGATATTCAAAATTCGATCCGGTTATACGGAACGTTATTACAAAAGGAGACTGAGGCAGAAAAGGTAAATCAAAGAATTTCTAAACGTGTAGAAGGAATGAAAGCGGAAGAAGCCAGTCCAGTTAAGGCATTATTAGTATATGGTGCACCAGGTACATATTTAGCTGCGCTTCCTAATTCTTTATCCGGCGATTTACTAGAAAAAGCAGGTGGCGAAAACATTGCTGCAGATTTTCCAAAAGAAGATTCCTATCCACAATATGCTAGTTTAAGTGTCGAAAAGATTATTGAAAGAAATCCTCAAGTGGTTATGCTGATTACTCATGGTGATCCAAACGCAGTAAAAGATGCTTTTGAAAAGGAAATGAAGAAGAATGCAGCATGGAAAAATCTAGATGCAGTAAAAAATGGCAATGTTGTTGTTCTTCCATCAAATCTATTTGGCACAAATCCAGGCACGAAAGTAGTAGAAGCTCTTGAAGTTATGAAAGAAAGCTTAAGTAAGGTGAAGTAATTGGAAGCGATAGCAGATGACATAAAAACAGTAAAGAATACTCATCCTTTTATTAGGAAACGTATATTTGTGATAGTTTTATTCTCTTTTTTGTTGCTTATATCCTGTGTAGTGTGTTTGATGATTGGAACAGTGACTTTTTCACTTGGAGAGATCTGGAGTGGACTATTTCATTCTGAAGACTCCCTTGCTAGACGCATTGTTTGGGATATACGCTTGCCTCGTATTTTTATTGGCATGATTGTTGGAATGTGTCTCGCTGCATCCGGAGCGATCTTACAAGGGGTCATGAAAAATCCTTTAGCTGATCCTGGGATTATCGGTGTATCTTCTGGGGCGGGTCTCGCAGCAACATTAATTATGATTTTATTTCCAGCATACATTAATTTTTTACCACTTGCTGCATTTTTAGGTGCACTAATAACTGCCATGGTTATTTACGGGATGTCATGGAAAGGAGGGACATCACCTGTCAAAATTGTATTAGTTGGGGTTGCGATCAATGCCATAATCGGAGCCTGCTCTAGTGCATTAATGCTGATATATAGCGATCGTGTTCAATCTGTACTATCTTGGCTTGCTGGAGGGATTTCCGGTGTTGGCTGGGTTCAATTTAACATGATAATCTATTACGCATTAGCGGCATTAATTATTTCTATCTTTTCCATTAGACATATTCGAATCTTACGGCTCGGGGATGAAGTGGCGACATTGCTCGGTCATCATGTGGAGAAAAGTAGATTCTTCCTCATCCTACTTAGCACGCTTCTTGCAGGCATTGCTGTAAGTGTTGCTGGGTTAATAGGTTTTGTTGGCCTTGTCATTCCACATATTTTGCGAATGATTATTGGTGGTGATTATCGTTATTTATTACCGGCTTCAGCTCTTGGAGGAGCTATACTAGTTGTCATTGCTGATACAGTTGCCCGTAGTGCATTTAATCCGATTGAGTTACCTGTAGGACTATTATTATCATTCTTAGGGGGACCGTTTTTCTTATATTTGATTCATAGACGGAGGGATTCTTTTGCTTCTTACTAAGGATGTTTCGTATGAATATTCTTCTTCTTTTCAGTTAGAAGGGATTGATATAGAAATTAAAAAAGGAGAGATTGTTAGTTTAATAGGACCAAATGGTTCAGGAAAATCAACACTTCTTCGAATAATTTCACGTCTCATACGTCCGAAAGGCGGGGAGGTGATCCTCGATGGAACTAGTATACAAAGGATGCATAGTATTGATATCGCTAAAAAGCTTGCAATGTTACCGCAAATGCATGATCATCAACTTGATTTGACTGTAAGTGAGCTAGTTGAGTTTGGGCGATATCCACATCAACGAAAATATAACAAATTAACAAGTGAAGATAAAAAAATCATTGAATGGGCTATAAATGTAACTAGGCTTTCTCAATATAGGAATCGTATGCTACATTCCCTTTCTGGTGGTGAAAGACAAAGAGCATGGATTGCCATGGCAATTGCTCAACGACCCAACATTCTATTATTAGATGAACCGACAACTTATCTCGATATCTCTCATCAGCTTGAGGTGATGGAACTGATTCATTCTCTTAATATTAGCCTAGGGATGACTGTGGTAATGGTCCTGCATGATATTAATCAGGCAGCAAGATACAGTGATCGTTTAATCGTCATTAAAGATGGATCTGTGTATTTTGATGGTAGACCACAACAAGTTTTATGCAAAGAAATGTTTCAAACTATTTTTGAGATAGATGCTGAAATTGATAGTAAAGAAGGTAAGCCATTTTTTACCCCAATTCGCTCAAGAAAGGAAGGAACAGATGAAAAAAGAGCCTTTGAATATTGAAATAGTAAGGGAATTCATTATAGCTACACATGGAAATTTTGAAGAGGTAAAAAGACTTGTTTCAAAAGAACCTGATCTTATTCATTCTGTGTATAATTGGGGAGGTGATGATTGGGAAAGTGGACTGGGAGCAGCAGCCCATACAGGAAATAAGGAAATCGCCGTGTGGTTATTAGAAAACGGAGCAAGAATGGACATTTTTGCTGCTGCAATGCTTGGTCACTTGAACATAGTGAAAGAAATACTCAATGTTTATCCAGATGTGATTCATTCAAAAGGACCACATGGAATCCCTCTTATTCGTCATGCCCAAATAGGAGGGGAATGTGCTTTACCAGTATATGAATATTTAAAATCCATTGTTCCAGAGGTGTCAAATAAATGAAAAGGATGAAAGCAGTAAATACGATTAGATTACAAAAAGGAAAAGCAGATGAAATTCTTATTCGATTTGAAAAACCGAAAGCTGTCCATACATTTGAAGGATTTGTCTTTATGGAGGTGTTGAAGAAGGAGAATAGCTTAGATTATGATGAATTGAAAATCTGTACAACATGGGAAGATCAGAGTTTCTTTGAAAAATGGCTGAACAGTAGAGAATCGACAAAATCCCATAGACAGTCAAAAGAAAAATCTTCAGTAGAGAGCCATATAATAAGCTCTCGTTTGACTACATTTGAGGTAGTATATCAACATCAACCAGGTTCACTATAATAATCTTGATAAAAAAGTCACTCCCCAAATCACAATTGGTCCTAATTGAAAATCTTACAAATAAAAACACTTGGGAAGGATACCTAAGTGTTTTTGCCTTTCTTAATTTATTTGAAATTTCCGGACTGCATTTCGTAATTTCTTACGATCATTCCGTTTGATTTTCTCATTCCAAACTTCTCATAATAAGGAACCAAGTCAACCATATAAATATCATCTAGTTCTTTTAATATTCTTTTGACTAACTCCTTACCAATCCCTATATTTTTTTATTCTGGCAACACTTCAAGTAACGGAATGTAGGCAGATAACACCCCGTCGCTAATAACTGTTATAAATCCTACTACTTGATTTGTATTATTATCTATAGCTATGACTACTTTACTGCTGTTTTTTAATAGTTTTAAATGTGTTTGTGGATTTGGAGGATTAAGCCAATCAACAAAAAAGCCATCCAACATGTCTGAAGAAACTTCATCAAGAGAATTTTTATATATCATCACTTTCAACTCCTAAATATTAAATTCTTTTTAGGCTGATGATATATCAAAAGTAAAGTAACAAAATCATGACCTCCAAACAATGCATGTGATTCTTTAAGTAATTCGACTCAAGCTGAAAAATTCCTTTTTTATGTACTTTTTAATTACTTTATACTTGAAGAGTTTACTTAATTAAACATATTAAGCATTTTGTTACCTTCCAGTTCTAAAAACTTAGATTTACTGAGGTCCCATCAAATTTGGAATAAAAACATTCATAAATAAAAAATAACCAATTGCACCAACAATTAACGAGACAAGGATTATGACAACAGGTAATTTTATAGCTTTCATTGTTTTCCTCCTTTTCTCAATTTTAACACAATCATATGCGTTGAGGAAAAATATTACAAAAATAATTTGCCGAACTATATGATAAACAAATCTGCTTTTTTAGGAATCCTTTGTGTTGGTTTTTTTGTATTTAACTATGTCGTGTATTGCTTTAAGTGCTATTACGAGTATGGACATTACAATCATCCAAACATCTCCACTAGAAATACGAATTAACACAGAAAAAACAATAACATAGCTCACCAGGTTGACAATTAAATTTGCAAATACTGATTTGAACATTACAATCATCGCCTTTTATTTATTACTAGATTATACGGTTGGTAAATATAAATATTTCATTCGCTAGGAAGTTTGGTGGATTGAAATAATGAAGGGCTAAAAAAATGATCTTTTTGTGGATGTTAACTAAATAAAATAGTAATGATGTTTTTTAAGGATGGTAAAAGTGACTAAAAAATTCATGGAGGATATGTTGTATTTTTTACCGACTTGGAAACTAGGAAGCTATTACTGAATTATCTATTTTACTAACTAAGCGTTTATTAGTATATTAAGTGTGTAGTTAGTGAAATTATGGTTAGCTCTAATAAAATCAATTAAGCAAAGAAGGGGCGCAAGGATATGACTCTTGTTGTAACAAATGAATTGGCAAAAGTATTAGAAGCAGCTGAAATAAATACACTTCATTCAAGATTAAATGCTATTCAAAAAATCCAATCAAATCCTATGGGGATTGAAGTCAAAATATTTGGTAATGCTACGGCTTTTTCAGCAAGGAATATTCCGGGCCCATCATTTAATACTGTAAAGGGTATAACAGATGAAGAGCAAAATGAAGTTGAAAATATCATTAATTATTATAAGCAAAAAGATATACCGGTTCGTTTAGAAATTACTCCAGCGCATGTATCCTCTAAGTTCTTAACCTATTTAGCTCGTATTGGGTTTTATCAAACTGATTTTCATGCAACTTTATTTGCCGATTTACAATCAATCACTGATCATGCAGGTTCTGAGATATTGATACGTGAATTAGAAAAGGATGAATTTCACTTATTCGCAGAAATTTATGCGAATGGATTCCAGCTTCCTGCATTTTTACAGGATGGAATCGCACAAAATAATCAAGTCCTACATAATAGGGATGGTTGGACCTTTTATCTTGCATCCTTCTCCGACCAACCAGCTGGTGTTGGTGTCATCTTTATTCAAGATTCAATTGCAACCCTTGCAGCAGCTGCAACTGAACCTAGTTATAGAAATAATGGAATTCATCAAGCCTTAATAAGTTCCCGGATTCAACTTGCGAAATTACAAGGTTGTAAAATGATTGTCGGACAAGCGAGGTTCGGCAGCATTAGCCAAAATAATATGGAACGAGCTGGGATGAAAATTGCTTATACAAAGACAATTTGGGTGCAAAAATAAATATAATGCTACATAGAATATTGATCAATAAGAATAGAAGGGGGGAGTATATATTGAAAAAAGCGCTCTCAATTTTTTTATTGTTTACCATACTTGTTTTATCAGCATGTTCGAATACTACAATTCAACAAAAATCTGAAAAGGATGGAAATGAGCCAACAGAAACAGAACTTTCCTGGTTGGAAATATTAGAAGTTAATTCGCAGGAGAATTATAGTGCTCAGAATTTTTTTGAAACGTATAGTCAATATATTGATCAGTTTACTTCAACTAAAGCAAAAAATATGGCTAATGAAATGTATAATAAGGTTGTACAACATTTAATAACTTCAAAGGATCATAAAAGACTATATTTCTTGTATACTGAAGGATTTATAAATCATAAGGAAGTATTGTCAAAAGACTTAGTTAAAAACGTAAATCAAATTGTTGCAGATGTGAAAAAAGAAGAAGATGCTAAGAAAGAAAAGATAAAAAGCATTTTATCAATCATCGATAATGGGAATTTTGATTCTTTACATTCCTATACAGATGATACGCTAGAGAAAGAAACTTTAGATAGTTTATTATCGTATGGATATGCCATTGAAGAATTACAAAAAAATGGAGAAACAAATCACTTCTTCGACTTACTTTTAAGTATTAACCCCATGTATCAAGGAGAAAAAAATAAAGAAATAGCAGCATTTGTTACAAAATATGTAGCATTAGATGAGTGGAAAGAAAAATATATAGTAAGAGTTAACAATAAAATTATGAATCAAGAATATAAAGCTGATCAAGTAAAAAATATCCCACTTGAGATTGGTATGTCAAAGCAGGAAGTAATTCATTCAGCTTGGGGAAAACCACGACAAATTAAGATATTCCCTACAGAACAAGGAGTATCAGAACAATGGGTGTACTCAGATATTAAGCATTTAACCTTTGATAATAATGAGTTAACAGGGTGGCAGGAATAAAGCCATTACCAAGTCATTTAAACAAAACCACTGATCATTTATTTTCAGTGGTTTTGCCATTGTTATTTTTTCTATGGAATATTTGACGAAGTTTTCATCTATCTAATTAAAATCTTTCATTTCTAATTGATGTAACCGTTCTTGAACCTTTCTTTTTTGATATAACATTTTTCCTACTTCTGCTACATCATTTATCATGGAGCGGTTAGAGATCGCTCCGAAGAGTATACCAGCAATGGGAACCATTTGAAATAGCTTTTTCCACCCAAATTGATCTCGGAACGTGTATACAACCTCCCGCCAGCCTTGTAATTGTGACATTACTTCATTAGAGCGTTCATCTTGATTATAATAGGCGGATAACTCTTTTAAAATGGCTTTTTTCCCTACAACATCTGAAGATGAGAATTGCAAGCATTTTAGAATAAATATTCGTTCGTCTTTATTATTTGGATTAAAACCGTGAACGATTGCGATTTCTTGTAATGTTTTTAATGACAAACCTAAAATTGCAGGAATATCGATCGCCAATGTAACGATTCCACCAATCCCCGTTGTTGCTCCTTGGAGTGTGGCTACCTTTGTCCGACGTTGAATAAGGTCATCACAAATGGTCCTCATTTCTTGTAAAGAAAGATGATCAATGTCCTCATAACTTTCGATTCTAACTTCACTCTCTTTTTCAATTAAGCGAAAAATTTGTTTTTCAGAGGTTAAATATTTGCCACCTGTTTGAATAAAACTTCCTAATTCATCTAAAAGAATGCCAATCTTATTATGGATAAAATGAGGGGTTAACTTGTCCAGTAGTTTAAATGGAAGTCTGCTGATTCGCTCCCAGATCCATAGGCCACTAGCAGATTTTTCCCATTTTTTAATTTTTTTGAGTTCTAGTTCTAGTTCTTCCCTTGATTCCATCTGTTATCTCACTTTCGCATTTTATTTATTATTATACTATATTTTCCAGACGGGTTTTACAACATACGTGACTACATTTTGGTATGTGTACATGTGAGCAACAATACAATAGAAATAGTGAGTGAGAGAGGAGATGAAGGGGATGGCCAATCAGGAAGAACTGAGAAGTTATTTGAATGATGTAAATTCATGGTTGGAAGAGGTATCAATTTTTATTGTAGATTTAAACAATGATACTGGGGAGGAGGATATTCAATTATTGATTAATGAAACGAAAGAACTAGTTAACAAGCAACTTGAAGACTCGAAAACAAATGAATCGAAAATTTTAATGATTCAACGCTCCGTAAGTGACATTAATCAATCATTAAAGCCCCTAGAAGCAAAACGAAACAGAATTCAAACAGCAATTCCAATTGGTAAACATATACTTCCTCCATTACCTTATGAGTATAATGCATTAGAGCCATATATAAGTGAAGAAATTATGAGACTTCATCATGATAAACATCATAAAAGTTATGTTGATGGGTTAAATAAGGCTGAAACGATGCTAGAGGAGGCACGTAACAAAAATAGATATGAATTAATCAAACATTGGGAGCGAGAAGCAGCGTTCCATGGATCAGGACATTATCTCCATACAATTTTTTGGGAAGTAATGAACCCCCACGGAGGAGGGATGCCGCAAGGTGAATTAGCAAAGCAAATTCGAAATGATTTTAGGAGTTATGATCTATTCAAAAAGCATTTTTCAGAGGCTGCTAAAAAAGTTGAAGGGGTTGGATGGTCCATATTAGTATGGTCACCACGTTCCCATCGCTTAGAAATTCTTCAAGCAGAAAGACATCAATTTCTAACCCAATGGGATACTATTCCACTCTTAGTCTTAGATGTGTGGGAACATGCCTATTATTTACAATACAAAAATAACCGGGATCAATACGTTGATGCATGGTGGAATATTGTTTATTGGAGAAATGTTGAAAAACGTTATGAAGAAGCAAAGAAGTTAAAATGGAAACCTTTTTAAGACTATTAAGCTAGTGTAAACTGCATACTATAACAAAGAGTATTTTAACCTTTGCAATATTCAGGATGGTATATTCGTTCACATGGAATATAAAAACAAGTAAATTTCTATACACTTGAACCACATGTAGATATAAATATATTTGCCCTATAAAGTGAATCAAATGGTAGAGTTGGTTATAGTGAATTGTAGATAAAATAATGATCAAGGGGGTGTCTGAAAGTCAGACATTCCCTTCATTCTTCATGTTGGAATAGGTGATGTAGTAATCTTTCTTTATCAGTAAAGAATTGTTTCATAATAGAATAATGGTTGGTTTCCTCTAAGGAAACTTCATTTATTCCTTCATCAGTTAACTCAATAATCTTTGAATCTGGATACGCCATAATAATTGGTGAGTGTGTGGCGATAACAAATTGTGATTGCTGATTCACAAGTTCATGAATTCTTGTTAGCATGGATAATTGTCTTAAAGGGGAAAGTGCTGCTTCAGGTTCATCCAGAATATATAGGCCATTCCCATTAAAGCGATTTAAAAACGTAGCAAAAAAGGATTCCCCATGTGATTGCTCATGTAAAGAAACACCTCCATAAGAATCAATTACTCGTGGTACAGATAATGATTCTTGATCCAACTGTTCAATATTGGAGGCAACATTATAAAATGTTTCTGCACGAAGAAAAAAACCATCTTCTGGGCGAAAAACCCCTTTGGCTAGTTTTATATACTGTTCCAATTCTGAATGGGAATCATAGGTGGAAAAATTAAAGTTAAAGGTTCCTCCTTCTGGATTAAATCCAATAGCAACGGCAATCGCTTCGAGTAAAGTAGATTTGCCCATTCCATTTTCTCCTACCAAATAAGTTACTTTCGGATGAAATTGAATCCTGTCTATTGATTTCAGAATGGGAAGATTGAATGGATAATAATTATAAGATGGAATTTCCTCCGTTTTTAATTCGAGGTGTTTAATATATGGTTGTTGTAAAATCGGTTCCAAAAAGAATCACCCACTATAAATTTAATGAATTCGATGATATGTTTTAGCATATCACAAATAAATGACGTCTTTTAGTGTTTTTAGAGGATTGTTGTAAAAATTAGTAAAAACCTATTTGTGAATTTTCATGCATATGATTTAAAAGAGGATTATTCATTGTAGTAGAGAATACATACATATATTTAAATGAATAGGAGTGTTTTTATGGAACGTAAAGAATTTTTACTAGAGCAAATGCGTGCCTGTCATAATGAAAGCGGCTGGTTTGCTTCACTAAATGATGCTTTAAATGGTCTAGATGATGCAGATGCTGTGAATAAAGATGCAGATAAAACAAATAGCATTAAAGAAATTATTCAGCATTTGTTGTTTTGGAATGAACTTTACTTAAAAAGATTTCAAGGGAAAATAGTAAATAAGGAAGATATTATGAATGATCAAACATTCATCTATAAAAATGATAGTGACTGGAAATCCATCCTTCAACAATTTAATGAAATTTTAAAGCAATGGGAAGAAGAGATTTCAAACTGTCATGAAACTAAGTTAGACAGCAGTCCACCACATGATTCTAATAGTACTTGGTGGGAAGTGTTATTAAACATCCCAATACATCATGCGTATCACATTGGTCAGATCGTTCATATACGTAAAAGCCAAGGCAATTGGGACACCATGAATGGTGTGAATTAGAACTGAATTTAAATGTTTTTTAGTTAAGAAGGAGAATGGGAGTATGATTTTAGAAATAAAAAATACGATAGATGATGTGAAATGGGAAGAGATCCGTGAGGTCTATCAATCTGTCGGTTGGAATAAACATACAATAGAAATTATACAAACGGTTTTTAGAAATAGTAATGAAGTTTGTATAATAATGACAGAAGGAAAGATTGTTGGAATTGGTCGAGCACTTTCAGATGGAGTGTTCAATGCAGCAATTTATGATATTGTTGTTCATCGAGACTTTCAAAAATTAGGAATAGCAAAAGAAATCATTCATTATTTTATCGAGCGTTTCAAGAATGTTTCGTGTGTCCACCTAATTTCTACTACTGGAAACGAAGGATTTTATGAAAAACTGGGATTCAAAAAAACGAAAACAGGTATGGCAAGGTATTTAAACTCTTCATTATCAAATGAATATTTAGTTGATTAATATATCAGGTAATTTTTTATGCTTGATATGAAAAAATGATTTAAAAATTGTTTTAGTAAAAACTTGCATTTTTTAATTTTATCTGTTATTCTAAATAAGAATTATTTTTGTTCGGTATGTAAGGAAAAGATAGTGTTTTTAACATATCGCCTGATATCACTTGAGCAAGGATAGTAATACATTGTGTGTATTGCACACTAGGAGGAAGATTTACATGACACAAGGTACAGTTAAATGGTTCAACAGCGAAAAAGGATTCGGCTTCATCGAAGTTGAAGGCGGAGACGATGTATTCGTTCATTTCTCAGCGATCCAAGGCGAAGGTTACAAAACACTTGAAGAAGGTCAAAAAGTAACTTTTGACGTTGAACAAGGTCAACGTGGAGCTCAAGCTGCTAACGTAGTAAAAGCTTAATTGTTGCATAAAAAAACAGACTCATTTTGAGTCTGTTTTTTGTTTTCAATTGTTTGATAAGTCATTTTCTAAAGCATTGTTAATATTAAATATAAGTAACTGAGAAAAAGCCACAAACTTCATGCGCACAAAAACCTTTATTCTGTTTGAAAGGCCGGAAATAGGGATATTACAGAAGAAACAAAAGTATGAAAACTGGCTATTTGATCAAACTTTTTCGATGACATTTTTTATTTACATAAATTGTTGAATCGTTTTTTTTAGATTATAATTTTTTATTTTAAGCACACCATAAACTTTGATTGAATTAATGGTCTTTAAGGCTAAATCCGTATCAATATCCTCTTCTAGAATAAGCATTCCGATTACTTTAATATCAAGTTTCACATTATTTTGTATAATTTCTTGAAGTGATTTCCGATTGTATCTGCATATTCCAATTACAAAGGATTTATTTACAATCATTTGGTTAACCTCATCGGAATGAGTTGTTAATTGATTTCGAATAGCCGTTTTAATGAAATCAGTACGATTTGAATAAAATCCTTGTTCGACTAATAAATCCACTTTTCCTAAATCCACAACATTCATATTTATAGTTATTTTTTCAGTTTCAGCCATCATACATCTCCTTTTTGTATTATTTGTCAATTTATAATATTATAAAAAATTAAAGGGACAGGGGGTCGGTTCTTTTGTCCCAGTGGGACGAAAGAACCGACCCCCTGTCCCTTTTAATGCAAAAGAGGGGAAATCATAAGTATATTTTACTTATGATTTCCCCTCAAAAAAAGGTAACAGTAAATGGTTTGTTTATTATACCATAGAAATATTATTTTTGATAAAAAATTTTATATTTCGAAAAAATACTTATTTCTTATTATGTATGGAAAAAATGACAAGATGGTATTAATGAATTGAATATTCTTTAAGAATCTTCTGTTTTGTTTAAGTAAAAAGGAGATAAAAGCTAGTACAAGGAACTCTTTACTAAAAATCCTGATTGGGTTACTTACATTAACCAGGGTTCTTTTTTATACAATTCTTATTTATACATTAAGCATTAACTTTTTTACAGCCATATATATATAGATTCTCATAAAGGTCATTTTCATGAAGTTTTTCTTTTAAGAGGATCAACAAATACTTTTTGATATAAGTAGTTTAGAATTGCTACGGCTACACTTAAAAGGAAAAGTTGTTTTCGGCTCATTTTTATCATCCTATATATACCTAGTCTCTCTGCTATTGTTGTTAAAGGATAAGCAAATAAGTAGTCTGCAAAAATATTACTCAATAAATACAACCAAAATCTCTTGTACGTCATTTTAAAGACCCAAAAATTTATGATAGTAAAAGGACCAAAAACAAAAGAGACATCTGTTGCTAATTTAGGGAAGATAGGATTTCTTACTTTCCACCATTTTAACTTTTGAGATAGCTCACTTATTAGTGCAATAATCAAGTCACTAAAAATTATAGTAGGGAGGAAGCGAAGAAAGGAATTTTTTCCGAGCTTTCCCACAGATAACCAAGGCAAAAACAGTATCAAATACATTTTCCATTTCCCTTTCATAAACAACCTCCTGAGTAAAGTTAAAAATACTATGCTGGACTACGAATTATTGGTATTTTTACCTAAAAAATCTTTAATATTCAAATTGTATTATTAGTGTAAAATGGATTGTAATTTTAATTGAGAAAGTATGTTATTGAAGCAAGTTTATAAATGAAGGAATTTATGAAATGTTGGCGAATTTAAAAATTGTATGAGTCCATTCTAATTGGATTATGAACCACCAAAACAACCAATTTCTGTTTATGCTTTAGTAAAGAACCAAGATGAGATTTTATTAATTCAGGACTCATTAAAGTATTGTTAGCGTATTAAGTATTAGAAGAACATAAGACTCGTGACTTTTATGAGTAACTGTACAACATTAAGACTGTTGAGGCTTTGTTGCGAAAGAAACAAAATCCGGGTATACTTTATATAAATCGGGAAGGTGCTATCATGGATAAAAGGCAGCAGTTAATGAGTGAACTTATGGATTTATGCAATGAAATAATCTGGCTTAATAAACCAGAACTAGAATCGGCTTTAGATGGCTATACATTGAGTGAGATAGAATTGATAGAAAATATCTCCCTAATCCCAAATGCAAACGTAACAAAACTTGCGGCGGCAAGCTATATGACTCGAGGTGCTATAAGTAAGCTCACCAAGAAGCTTATTGCGAAAAATATTATTGAGAGCTATCAAAATGCTGAAAATAAAAAAGAGATATATTTCCGATTAACAACGAATGGGCAAAAAATAAATAATGTCCATCAAGAATTACATCGGACGTTTCTCGAACGTGACAAAGAAGTATTTAATAACATGACTGATGACGATTTCAACACTATTTTTCGTTTCATTGGTCGATACAGGCAACATTTGAAAAATATCACTGTGTAAGTGGTATTTTTTTATTTTGTTTTATTGTTGACGAGGAAACAATAAAGAAGTAAACTAATTTTGTTAACGAGGAAACAATAACCTTGGAGGGGAATTATTATGAATACTACAATCAATAAACACGCACTAACGTTTGGGTTTATATCTGTCTTTTTAGCAGGTCTAGGATTGACTATCGTAAGCCCTGTTTTACCTTTTCTAGTAAAATCTTATACTAGTGATTCAAACAGTCAGGCTACTGCAATAACACTCATTACTTCTATATACGCACTTTCTGTATTCTTGGCTGCACCAGTTTTAGGCGCATTAAGTGACAGGTATGGTCGTCGTCCAGTGTTGATTATTAGCTTAATCGGTTCTAGTCTTGGTTATTTTATTTTTGGTCTTGGAGGGGCACTTTGGATTCTCTTCCTTGGACGTACCATTGAGGGTTTGACAGGTGGTGAAATTTCAGCGATTTTTGCTTACTTTGCTGATATTACTCCCTCCAGTGAACGCACAAAATTCTTTGGTTGGATTAGTGCAGTTGTTGGGGTTGGCACTGCTCTCGGTCCTACACTTGGAGGAGCACTTGCAACTTTTGGGAATAGCGTCCCTTTGTATGCTGGCGCCGTATTAACATTGCTTAATGCCATATATGGATATTTCTTTATGCCTGAGAGCCTTGAAAAGCCTAGACGCTCTTCTAGCATTTCCGCTAAGGATCTCAATCCGTTTATTCAACTATCAAACATTTTTTCCTTTAAATCTGTTAAATGGCTACTAATTACTGGATTCCTAATATGGATTCCTAATGGATCATTACAAGCTATTTTCTCTCAATTTTCAATTGATACATTTGCATGGAAACCTGTTCTAATTGGTTTGACATTTTCAATAATGGGAGTGCTTGATATCATCTCGCAAGCTATCATTATGCCACGATTACTTAAATTTGTGACAGATAAAAAAATTGCTCTTTTAGGTATGATAAATGAAATTATAGGTTATATCTTTATTGCTGTTTCAGCATTTACAGCATTTTATCCACTCTTTATAGTAGGTATGATATTCTTTGGATTCGGTGACTCAATATTTGGTCCATCATTTAATGGCATGCTTTCAAAATCTGTTAGCATCAGAGAACAAGGGCGTATACTTGGTGGTTCTCAAAGCATTCAATCGCTAGCTCGAGTCATTGGACCGATTATTGGCGGACAGTTGTATTCAATTGCAAGCCACTCCACTCCAGCCATCATGGGTATAATATTAATTGGAGTATCTGCGCTTGTTTTATCAAACCAACATGGTTAGATTTAATAAAAATCGCTCTATTGAATTTTGAACTGCACCCTGTCAAGTAGACAGTATAAAAAAATAAAATTAGGCAATGGCCTTAGTTCGATATTCTATCGGGCTAAGGCCATTAAATTTGGCTTGTAAACGGTCTTGATTATAAAACTTTATATAATCTTTGATATCCTTTTGAAGCTCCTCAAAGGATTGATAATGATGAAGATAATATCTTTCTACTTTCAAAGTCCCCCAGAATGATTCCATGCATCCATTATCAATACATTTTCCTACTCTAGACATACTGTGGATAAGATGGTTTTTTTCGATTATCCTTTTAAATCCATTTGATGTATATTGAAAGCCACGGTCACTATGAATTAAACGTTGCTCATCATGTAAAGGATTCTTCGTTAAGGCACCTTTGATGGTTTTAAAGACTAAATTATTATCATTTCGATGTCCCAATACAAAGGATACGATAGAATTGTCATACAGGTCTAAAATAGCGCTTAGATAGGCCTTTTGACCATTCCCATATTTTAATTCTGTTATATCAGTTACCCATTTTACATTTGGGTGTACTGCCGTAAATTCTCGGTTCAAGATATTCTCTTCCACGTTATTATCAGATGGGCGATGATCCCATTTCTTTTTCCGTCGTATCTTTGATTGTAGGCCAACTAATCGCATTAAACGATGAATTCGTTTTGTGTTATAATGCTTATTCATTTTCCGATTGAGATTCATGGTAATACGTCGATAACCGTATATTCCATCCACCTTTTGATAAATCGCTTTAATTTCTTTAAGTAATCCGCGATTTTCGCGTTCCTGATCCGTTTCCTTTCGATTGACCCATTTATAGTATGAAGACCGATTGGTATGACTTATTGTACAAAGGAGCTGAATAGGGTAATTCATTCTTTCATTTAATTCCCGTATTGCACAATAAGCGACTTCATTCCGAACCTTGCTTAGTACCGCCTTCTTTCGATTTCCTCCAACTTTTTTAAAAAAGCATTTTCAGCTTCCAATCGATAATTTTTTGCTTCTAATTCCTTAATCTTTATCCTTAATTTCTCTTGTTCTGACATTTCTTCTTGAGGTTTCTTTCTTCCACGGTGATCCCGTAGGGACTCTGGTCCATCTGCTTCATATTTTTTTGTCCAACTGTATATTTGCTGGTAGCTAATTTGGAATTTCTTCATGACAGCTGAATAGTCATGGCCATTCTTTATACAAAAATGAACTGCCTCCACTTTCTCCTGGAAAGACAATTTTCTAGAATGAATCATAAGGGATTCCCCCTGACTTGTTTGTCTCGTTTCCTTATGATTATTATAGTTCTTTATCCAACCCCTGAGGGCGCCACGGCTCACTTTATGCCTTCTACATATTTCCAACATGGAATAATCACCAGATATATAGTCTTGAATTGCCCTTAATCTTATTTCATCCGAGTATTGTTTCCATCTGCGTGATTCCTTTAAACCATCAATACCATATAATTCATATTTATCTTTCCAGCTATGGAGTGTGGATTTAGATATTTTATATTCTTTTATCAAACTGCTGGGGCTCATTTCCCCCTCTATGTATTTCATTAAAATTTGATATTTCTCCTCGGTAGAATATTTACTTCTTTTTGACATAAAAAATCCCCCTAGAGTAACGACAGATTTTTGTTTTTTCATCTGTCCACTTTAAGGGGAGCATATCAAAAATTTATGGTTTGGATATTTATCAACATGAAATAGAAAAAGCAATTAAATTCAACGTTATTGATGAAAAAGTGGATTCTTTACAGCAAGGAGCCGAACTTGCCGACTTAATCATCTTATCAACACCTGTATTAGAACTGAGAAAAATAATGAAACAATTAGCAAACATGACATTGAGAGAAAATGTCATTATTACAGATACAGGTAGTACAAAAGGGGAGATAATGGAGGCTGCTGATGAGTTGTTTAATAGAAAAGTAACCTTTATTGGCGGGCACCCGATTGCGGGCTCTCATAAAACCGGAGTAGAAAATGCCGATTTACATTTATTTGACGGTGCGTACTATATTCTTACGCCTTCCCCTGAAATCAGTAAGAATAGAATAAGTGAATTAAAAAATTGGTTACGAGGTACCAATGCACGTCTCCATATTCTCGACAAGGATGAGCATGACTATATTGTAGGAATGATTAGTCATCTTCCACATTTAATGGCAGGAGTATTGGTGAATCAAGCAAAAAAACATGCGACAAAAGAACCCCTTATCCGTCAAATGGCAGCAGGAGGATTTCGTGATATTACAAGAATTGCCTCAAGTAATCCAAGCATTTGGAGCGAAATCATTATGGATAACCGCCGTAATTTAATGGAATTAATGGAGGATTGGATGAATGAAATTCGTAATTTAACTACTGTTTTACAGACTGGTGATGAACAAGCGATCCATCATTTTTTTGAAGGTGCAAAAGAATACCGTGATTCTTTACCAAGTCATGTTTAAAGGTTGATCAATGAATTCAGTGAAAAATATTAGCAGGAGGGAAACTAGTGACAGTAAAAGTGGTAAGGAAAACAAAAAATGGTCTTAAAGGAACGATAGCTGTTCCTGGGGATAAATCGATTTCCCATCGAGCTATTATGTTAGGTGGAATTGCGAACGGAAAAACGGTGGTAAAAGGATTTTTACCAGGAGATGATTGTTTGAGTACGATTTCATGTCTAAGGCAGCTTGGAGTAAACATATTGCAGGAAGGGGATTACGTAGAAATTGATGGGAAAGGGATAAAGCATTTACGGGAGCCTGCATCTGTACTTGAGGTTGGAAATTCGGGAACAACCATCCGATTGTTATCGGGTTTACTGGCAGGTTTGCCTTTATACGCTTGCCTGCAAGGGGATTCTTCCATTGCTAAACGACCGATGAATCGAATTGTTGAACCATTACGGTTAATGGTAGCAAAAATGGATGGCCGTCAAGATGGTAAATATACTCCGCTCGCCATTAATGGAAGAAGCTTGCAAGCCATTAATTATACAATGCCAGTAGCCAGTGCACAGGTTAAATCGGCGATCCTACTTGCAGGCCTTCATGCAATAGGAACAACTTCTGTTACGGAGCTTCATGTCTCAAGAGATCACACTGAACGCATGCTCGAGGCATTTGGAGTAACGATACACCGAAGTGGTAAAAAAGTAACTATTGCGGGGAAGCAGAGCCTAACCGCCACAACAATTGATATACCAGGAGATATATCGTCTGCAGCATTTTTCTTAGTAGCTGGTTCTATTATACCAAATAGTCATATTACCATTCAAAGAGTTGGAATAAATCAAACTAGAACGGGGATCATCGATGTTTTAGAGAGGATGGGGGCTTCTATTAAAAAAACAGGGAAGGAGGAACAAACATTCGAGCCATTTGCCGATTTGGAAGTTAAATTTGCCCCTTTAAAAGCAACGGAAATCGGTGGTGAAATGATTCCTAGATTAATCGATGAAATTCCAATTATTGCTCTTGCAGCTACCCAAGCAGAAGGAACAACCATTATTAAGGATGCTAGTGAACTAAAAGTGAAAGAAACCAATCGTATTAATACCGTAGCTGAGGAACTAAATAGAATGGGTGCACATATTGAAACAACTGGAGATGGGTTAATTATTCATGGTAAAACCCCATTGAAAGGAGCGTACGTAAACAGCCATGGAGATCACCGTATCGGGATGATGCTTTCCATTGCAGGATGTCTTGCTGATGGAGAAACGGTTATTGAAAATAGTGAAGCAATTAAGGTGTCATATCCAACTTTTTTTGAAATACTAAGCAAGCTTCAAGAGATGAATCAAATGGTTATTGGATAGAATCTTTTTTTTTTATTTATCTAGGTCTTTAGAATTGCTCGTTAATGGGTGCATAAATCCATTTAACCTACGTATTTGCTACAGGCTATTATAAGTAACTTCAAATGGTGTCCCTTCAACGCGTATCTTAATGAACTCTCGTAATCTATAATTTAACGATAGTAGGAAGTTGATTACTTTGCTATATATTATAAAAAGTGATCATAATTCGTGTATAAAGGCCAGGCTTAATTGCCTGGCTTTGCTTTTACATAGATTAGAAAACTGCATATACATTGACTAAAAAAGTATAGTCATTCGATTAAAGGTGAAAATCTATTTTAGGCCGTTATTAATAATAATAAAGTTAATTTTTTTATAATTACAAATATTTATATACATTTCCATATTTACATACTATAATCCAAATGAAAGGAAAGGAAAGGAATTGAATAGAACAAAAAAGAAGATTGGAGCAAAGTTCAATGTATTTTCTCTATTCACAATACTAAGTGTAGTATAGTTTGTTGCATCTGTTAAAGCCCTACTACCAGCTTTTGCATCTAAAAATAAAGGGTTTTGTTTTCTATAAAATTTACAGCTCTTTTTCTAAGTGGAATGAGACTTGTCGATCCTCATCATATTTTTATTCGTTTAAAACTTTACCTAAATAGCAACAATGTTTGAGGAAAGAGTCATACTAAAAGTGCGGAAATTAAAATTTTTAACTGAACTTGTACCTTCTCTCACTCCTCAAGTCTCAATCATATTTTTAAATAAATAAATGTTCACTCGAAAGGAATGAACTTGATGTCTAGAGAGCAGAGAGACAAACTCCAGTCAAAAGAACAGTCAAAAAATCCGGGAGCCATACTAAACAATACTTTTGCAAGAGCACTTACTGGATTTCCAGACGGTGGTTGTTTAATAAATTTACTATCAATACTAATTATATTAATACTAATTTTCATTGTAAAAGCATGTACAAATTAATATAAGATTGTATGGAGGAGTTCTCCCTATGCCTATGATTCAACATTGTACATATATAAAAGTAGATAGAAAAAAGATTTATGAAGTACTTACATCTGCAGACGGATGGAATGCTTGGTTTACGGATGATACAAAGCTAGATATTAGACCAGATGGAACTGGAGAAATCAAATTAAGATGGTCAAAATTTGGAATTGATGAAAGGGATATGGAAGATGGTGGAGTAATCCTAGAGGCTATCCCGAATCACCGTTTTGTATTCCAGTGGTCTCCTGTGAAGAGAAAAACGGTGGTTTCTTTTAAACTGATAGATTATAAGAATGGGACTCTAGTCCAATTAGATGAAATAGGATACGTCGATACTGAGCATGATATTGAAGCTTGTATAGATTGTGCAATTGGTTGGGGGGAAGCATTAACTTTATTAAAAATTTACTTAGAATATGGAATAGTTATTAAAAACGATTTGTGTTGATAATCATAAAAGGATCGTACTGAATAATATTTGGAGGGCTGATTTTGTTAAGTTATTATAGCAAGCTTTCATCTGAAGTATATGATTTGGATAAGCCAATAGGTCATTCATTTGGTGATATTGAATTTTATAGTAAAAGATTAGCATCTATTAGTGGGCCAATACTGGAACCAGCAACTGGTACAGGACGGATGCTTATTCCTCTGTTAGAAGAAGGATTTAAGGTGGATGGATTTGATATTTCAAACGAAATGTTGACTATATGTCGTGAAAATTGTCATAAAAGAGGTTTAAATCCAAAGCTATTCGAGGCTAAAATGGAAAGCTTTTCACTTGAAACGAAATATGAGGCAATTATTATTCCATCTGGAACATTTTTATTACTACATGAAAGAGAAAGGTCTATTCAAGCGTTACATAATTTTTATCGACATCTAGTTGATGGTGGGAAATTAATCATTGATATTTTTTTACAAACTGAAATTGATTTAGGAAAAGTTTCTACAAGAACATGGTCCTGTCAAAACGGAGATGTGATTACATTAGAAACAACTAATGTTGAGGTAGATTATATTAATCAGTATCTTATCTCACATGGACGATATGAGAAATGGAGAAATGGTACACTCGTACAAACTGAATTGGAGCGCTTTCCCTTAAGGTGGTATGGAATAGAAGAATTCAGACTTTTATTAGAACATATTGGCTTTGAACATATTGTCGTTTCTGAAAATTATCAGTTTGGTAAATATCCGAATAACCCTAATGTTCCAGTAACTTTTGAGGCAGTAAAAAGAGAATAATTGAAAATAAGGAGAGATTTTGGTTATCAAAATCTCTTTTTGTTTTCCTCTATGTTAATGAGTGTACTTACAGGTAGAAAGTCATTTGGTTCTTATTTTTTAATGTTAATTAAGATTAAAAAATATTTAATATATTGGTATAGCAAATGACATATGACCGAATCGGAGTCATGTAGTTTCATACCAGAAATAGCATCTTCAAATCCTCGTTCTTAACTATTTTTTTCATTCTTCCACCATATCCCCTTTAATATCATTTTTTTGATAACTATGCATCATTTATGTTTTTATTAGCAGAGAAGTTTAAAAAAATTTCATCTATTCTAATGAACTATACAACGTTCATACTAACTCCAATGTACTCTTAGTCAGTAATTTTTCATTATTTATACACGAGAATAAAGTTAATAAATTGTTTAAAAGGGTAAGATACTAAAAAGGAGTTGGTAGTATGTATAAATCTCAAGAAAAGAAACTTATATGGCTCAGCTTTATTGTAGCTGGGATCATGCTATTGTCAATTATTGGGCGAATTTTCGGAGGCTAAGGAGGCTTTATGTATGGACAACGGAAATGCTGTTTATTATAGTCGTGTCTTAACTGAACTTACTTTATCGTTCCACATTATATACGCTACAATCGGTGTCGGCGTTCCGTTGATGATTATGATTGCACAGTGGGTTGCTATAAAGAAAAATGATGAGCACTATATCTTGCTTGCAAGACGTCTTGCACGTGGATTTGTTATTACAGTAGCAGTTGGTGTTGTAACTGGAACGGCTATTGGTCTTCAATTATCTCTATTATGGCCAAATTTCATGCAACTAGCAGGTAATGTGATCGCTTTGCCCCTTTTTATGGAGACATTTGCCTTTTTCTTTGAAGCTATCTTCCTAGGTATTTATTTATACACTTGGGATCGATTCGAAAATCAGAAAAAGCATTTGCTTTTACTAATCCCGGTAGCCATTGGTGCATCCATGTCTGCCGTGTTCATAACGATTGTGAATGCTTTTATGAATGCACCACAAGGGTTTGATGTAGTAAATGGTCAACTAGTGAATATTAAACCTGTTCTTGCCATGCTGAATCCAGCAATGCCAACAAAGGTAGGACATGTTCTTGTTACTGCTTATATGACTTCTGCATTTGTATTAGCTGCAATTGCAGCATATAGAATATTAAAAGGTTCTGTACATATTTACTATAAAAAAGCCTTATTCTTATATATGAAATTAGGTCTAGTATTTTCGATTGCTACTTTAGTTATAGGAGATTTTTCTGCGAAATATTTAGTGGAATACCAACCTGAAAAACTTGCCGCTGCAGAATGGCATTTTGAAACAGAAAAAGGAGCTCCGCTAAAATTATTTGGTGTAATAAATGGGGAGGAAGTGAAATACGCCATTAAAGTTCCTTACGCTTTAAGTATATTAGCCCATACGAACCCAGTAGCTGAGGTAACAGGGTTAAATGAATTCCCAAAAGATGAAACCCCCCCTTTATATATTCATTACTTATTTGACACGATGGTGATCATTGGAACATTTATGATCGTATTTTCTGCTATATTTGTATTTGGTAAAATCAAGAAATGGAAATTTATCTCTTCAAATTGGTTTCGTTGGATCATTGTAGCCGGTGCCCCATTATCTATTATTGCTTTGGAAGCGGGCTGGTGGCTCGCAGAGGTGGGGCGTCAACCTTGGATATTGTATAAATATATGAAGGTTGCTGATGCAGCTACAACAAGTGAACATGTTGATCTTATGCTGATGCTCTTTTGTCTATTATATTTAGTTCTTGGAATCGGAAGTGTAGTTGTCTTACTTCGTATGTTCCGAAAAAATCCAATTGAAAAAGAAATTGCCGATCGACAAGCTGATAGGAGTGGTGCTGGATTATGAATTTAGAAATATTAGGTATATCAGTATTGTGGCTATTCTTATTTGGTTATGTCATTATTGGATCCATTGATTTCGGAGCAGGCTTTTTTAATGCATATAGTGTTCTAACGGGGCGCCAGCATATACTAACTCATATTATCCAACGTTATCTATCACCTGTTTGGGAGATAACCAATGTATTTTTAGTTTTTTTCTTCGTTGGAACTGTAGGTTTTTTTCCAAAAACGGCTTTTTACTATGGTACAACCCTACTGGTACCAGCGAGTATTGGGATTATTTTATTATCCATTCGAGGAAGTTATTATGCTTTTGAATCATATGGTTCACGGGGACATAAGGGCTACTCATTTATGTATGGTGTGGCTGGATTATTATTACCTGCTGCATTATCTGTTGTATTGACTATCTCTGAAGGCGGCTTTATATCCCTGCAAAATGGACAGCCGGTTTTAGATTATTGGGGATTGTTTACTAGTCCTTTAACATGGAGTATAGTCGTTCTTGCAATTGCAGCTGTGCTTTATATTTCAGCCGTTTTTTTAACCTGGTATGCAAATAAAGCTAATGATGTTGGAGCGACAAATTTACTTAGGAAATATGCCTTAATATGGGCCATACCTTTAGTTATTGCAGTGATTGGTATTATGGTGGAATTACGGAGGCACAATCCGGATCACTATGCACGAATGGTTGAAGTATGGTACTTATTCGTAATATCTGCAATTATGTTTGTCATTACAGTATGGCTCATTTGGCAACGTAAAAATTATGGGATGGCATTAACGTTATTAGTGGGGCAATTTGCATTTGCTTTTTTCGCTTATGGCGTATCCCATTACCCTTTTTTGCTTTACCCACACTTAACTTTGTATGATTCGTTTACGAACAAGGCGATGGCGATTGCACTGGTCATTGCTTTTATTGCAGGTTTTTGTTTATTAATTCCTTCATTATATCTAGTTCTTAAATTATTTCTATTTGATAAGGATTATATAAGAGGAAAAGAAAATGGTCATGTATAGGGGAGGAGTCTAAATGGAAAAAATATTAATTTTCTATGCGCCATTTATTATCGTTGCTCTCTCAATTATTAGCGCGTTTATCATAGGGCTAAAAGATAGTCCTGTGAAAAATGATGAATGATCATTATTTAGTTATAAGTAATATGAATAAACTGGAACGTGCCAAAAGCCTGCATTGATAGTCCTTCAATGTAGGCTTCTTTAGGATATGGTTTGCGAATACTAATTTATCGGTATATGTAGCCTTATTTAGACTTTTGATACTGAAGAACTTTTAATAGACATGAAATAGTTGTGAGGTGACTCGTTTCATGTATTGTTGAAAAATTGAAAACCTCATCAAATGTATTTAATTTTAATGGTCCGATTTCTACCGGTGTATCCAAATGTTTAGCGAATGTGCTAGAAGCTATCTCTGAAAGATTAGAGAGTTGGTTTGATAGGTAATTGACTAGTTCATCTTTTGTTGGCGGGACCTCAGTCCAATCAGATGGCTTACTGCCCGGTTTGAAAAGTTGTGTATAGTTTTCTGGAAGGCTAGATATGTTCGGTTGGCCTAAAGAGAGAAAATAATTATGAGATAAGATAATATGTCCAATATTCCATCTTATCGAATTAGTGAAAGGTTCCGGTATAATATCGAAAAGTTCTTCAGGAATCGATTGTACCTGTTGAATGAGCGAATGACGTATTGTTACTGCAGAACTTAATAATACATTTGACATAATCATCAACCTCCGTAAATTTAAAAATTCGCGTCAAAAATAAAAGGTTATTATGACCTCTATGGTTAATCAATGCATATTATTTAATAATTATGATAAAAGTTAAAATTAATTAACTTTAGAAATTTTATAATGCTCACCGAGTGTCACAGTTTACAAAACAATTAAGGGCAGGAGTTTATCTCGATTGGGCTACACTTTTCATTGTAGCAATTTTTTGTGTAGCGATTTTTATCGATCGAAAATGGAAGAAAATAAATAATAATTTTCACTTTTACAATTGCAATAAATTATACGAAAAAAAAGCCTTGTATAAAAGGGAAATTAAGAAGGATTGTAGAATGTAAGGTTTAGGTGATTAGTTATTCCATTAAATAAAGGAGTAGAATGATGAATGAAACGTTTAATCTTAAATTAAATGCATATTTACTGCTTCTAATTATTCCGATCTCTATCGTGGGATATTATTTTGCTGTCGAGAAAGAAAATTTATTTTTTGTATATGAATGGATGCTTACAGTTTTTGTCATCACATTAATGTTGTATTCTATTAAAAATGTTCTAATGATCAGAAATAGCTTAATATGGGTGGCTATTTCCATATTCGTTTTTTTAATTCAATTTGCGGTGTTCGCATTATTTTTAGGGCCTCTCTCAAACTTTGCAATGATTATTGTTTACTATCTTGCTGCAATCATTTCGTTTATTGTTTATGTGATTACATTGATAAAAAGTAATAAAATGAGAATGGTACCTATCATTTTCATCTTCATCACAGGAATCTTTACTTTTTATATGGTATTTATTAATGCAATGTGGGGAAATGGTTTTTAATAGAGAATTAGTAAAAATAAGTGGTTAAATTGAAAAGCCGAAGATGGCATTTCAAAATGAACAAACTATAAGAAAACAACTTTAGTATTCGACGAGATTATGAAACTAAAATACTATTAATGAGGTTAATGAATGAATGATCAACTAAACTTTCATACTAATTTCACGAATGATCCAAATAAACGCGAAAAATTATATCCACTTTTTGAGAAGATATTTGGCATTGAAACAAGCTTGCTTGAAGATTTTTACAATAGAGGTTTATGGAATGATCAATATGTACCCTATACATACTTCGATGGTGAGCAAGCGGTCGCGAATGCATCTATATTCCCACTGGATATGCAAATAAATGGAGTACGTAAAAAATGTGTGGGTATTCAATCGGTTATGACGGACCCAGTTTATCGAGGAAGAGGGCTGATGAAAGATCTATTCAAGAAAATATTAGTAGATATTGATAAACAGTATGAATATGCTTTTTTGTTCACCGAAAGCCCATCACTTTATACTCCATTTGGATTCCATGTTGTCAAGCAATATTATTTTAAAATAGAGTATAATCATGTACCTTTTAATCCTCCACCTAAAATGAAAAATTTGAATCTTTTCAATCAGGAGGATGTAAATATTTTAATGAATATCTTTCCACATAAAGAGGCTCTATCAAAGAAATTTGCTCCTCTTACATATGAACATGCACTTTATTTTAACTTTTACAGTGCAAATTTAAATCAAAAATTTTATTATATTAAGGAATTAAATACAATCATCGTATTTGAAGTAAGCAAAGGAATATGTCGAGTATTCGATATAGTAAGTGAAACGATTCCTGCAATAGAAGAATTATGTGCTTTCATACCATTTCCGTTTCACACTATTGAATTCTACTTTTCTCCTGATGTATTCAAGCTTCCGCATGTAGAGGAAATCGAATACAATACTGAAAATCATTTAATGATCAGAGGTCAGCTCCTTTTGCATGGTGAATCTTTTATGATGCCATTAACTGCTGAATTCTAAAAATTAGAAAGTATGTATGAAAGGATAAATCTGATGAAAAAAAGAGGAATATTTTTATTATTAACAATAGTCGTTTCGATTGGTTTATACACCTTCTATTCATTTGTGAATCAAGATCTAGATTATAGTAAGCTTTCAGTCGATGAATTAATGAAATTAGCACAAAAAGAGGATGCAGAGGCTCAAGCGCTATTAGGAGCTTATTTTGAACAGGGGATTAAAGTGAAGAAGAACATAAATGAAAGCCTGAAGTGGAACATAAAAAGTGCGAATAATGGCAATACCACAGCGATGGTTAATTTAGGTTATATGTATGGCAATGGAATTGGTGTCAAAAAAGATCACAAAAAGGCTTTTGAGTGGAACTTATTGGCAGCAAAAAAAGGTGATCCGAGTGCTATGTTCAATGTTGGAAAAAAATATGAATTGGGCGCAGGTGTGGAAATGAATAAGGAAAAATCTGATTATTGGTTAAATCAAGCGAGACAAAAAAGAGATCATTTTTAATAAGTCACTATTATATGAACGGCAATTTTCATATAGTTTGATTGCCTGTATAATGCCCAGTTCCCTTTGTAAAGAAGGGCAGACTGGATAGAAAATATTTATGACTATGAAGATTTGTTGGTCATGTTAGATTCTTATGCTTGTTTTCCTTGTAACAATAGAGTAAAATGGGTGCGTAAAGAAGCTATAATCATCATTAACTACTAAAATGAGAAAGGAGGCAATAAGCAATGGATTCTGTTTTTGTTATGTCACAATTGGAAGAAATGGTAAAATCACCAAGATTGTTAGGGGATTTGCTAGTAAAGGGATTAGTCTGCCCTTTTTTAAGCAAACTTCATATCGAAAACAGCTGTCGGATGCTTTTTGCTCCTTAATTGAAAATATCAATAGATTTAATGAGTTGACATGATCATAATATTTTGGACGCCAGCTGTTTAGGCGTCCTTTTGTGTTTTTGACGATTATTTCTTTCTGGATACAAAGCTTATTAAATTATGTGATAGACGCCGATATATTCGGCGTCTTTTTTTTATGGGCTTATTTAAAGAGTCTTTAATGTTTTTGGATAAAGCCCTTTGGAAAACAATAATACAAGAAAGAGTGTGAAAAAATGTTACTGCAACTAAATGGGATTGATAAGTATTACTCTGGGGAGCAGATACTTTCTAATATATCGATGAAAATTGAAGCTGGTGAAAGGGTAGGGTTGGTTGGAGTCAATGGTGCGGGAAAATCAACCTTATTAAAAATCATCGCTGGAGAAATTCCTTATGATAACGGAGAAATCCACATAAAAAAGGAAACAAAAATCGGCTATCTTCGTCAAGATAGCGGTCTGCGAGATAAGCTGACCATTTGGAATGAAATGATGAGCGTTTTTGATCATTTACTTCAAGTTGAAAAAGAACTTCGTGAGCTTGAGGGCATGATGGCAAATCCAGCAATTATGACAGATTCAAACGAGTACGAAAAAACGATGAATCGTTATGCCAACAAATCAGATTGGTTTATGCAGAATGATGGGTATGAAAAAGAAGCAAAAATTCATAGAATCTTAAACGGAATGGGTTTTAGTGATATTTCAACTAGTACACAAATAAATACGTTAAGTGGAGGGCAAAAAACAAGATTAGCATTAGCCAAAATATTACTTCAACAGCCTGATTTACTTATATTAGATGAGCCAACCAACCATCTAGATTTACAAACCTTAACATGGTTAGAGAATTATTTACATTCATATGTAGGAACGATCCTGATCGTTTCTCATGATCGATACTTTTTAGATTCCCTTGTAACCTCCATCTATGAAATTGAGCGCACAGAAGCTCGCAGATATGTGGGTAATTATTCAAAATATGTTGAAAGTAAAGAGAAGGATCAAGAAATTCTATCGAAGAAATATGTTAAACAACAGGAAGATATAGCAAAAATGGAAAATTATATTCAACGAAATATCGTTCGGGCAACATCATCCAAAAGTGCAAAAAATAAAAGAAAGCAGCTTGAACGAATTATACAAATAGATAAACCTCTTGGAGATTTAAAGAAAACAAAACTATCTTTTCCAATCGAAAAAAAATCACATAAAGAAGTAATAGATGTAAAGGACCTAGCTCTTTTTGCTGATAAAGATAATAGCTATTCTTTAATAAAGAATATTACTTTTCAAATGCAAAGAGGGGATAAGGTTGCATTAATTGGACCCAATGGTATTGGAAAATCAACATTGATTAAAAAATTAGTCAATAATACACTCACAAGTGAGGAAATTAAATGGGGCAATGAAGTTAAGATTGGCTATTATGATCAAGAACAAGCTACTTTGAACTCTAGGGAGAGCATTCTTCAAGAGGTTTGGACTAAGTTTCCTCACGAAGAAGAAGCGAAAATCCGTACAATACTTGGGAATTTCTTATTTAACGGCGAAGATGTTTTTAAGAAAATTTCCGCGCTAAGTGGTGGTGAGAAAGCTCGGGTTGCACTTACTGAACTAATGCTAGAAAATGCAAATGTACTATTACTAGATGAACCGACGAATCATTTAGATTTGTTTACTAAAGAGATATTGGAAACAGCATTATTGAATTACGAGGGTACCATATTTTTTATTTCACATGATCGATATTTTATTAATAAGGTAGCAACTAGAATCTTAGAACTTCAGCCAACAGGAGTCACTAATTACAATGGTAATTATGATGATTATATAAGAAGCAAATCTCATTCTAAAAAAGTCGAATCAATTGATTCCTCAAATAGAAAGTAAGATGGAGAGAATTCAAGTGAATTGCAGAGGTCCTCCAGTGATTCTATATCATTAGGAATCTATTTGACTATGATTAATGAGAGATTAGCAAATAGAAAATCTTTAGTGAATAATGTTCCAAACAATTAATTTAATTACAGGAAAGAGGAATCTGAATATGTCAAATGATAATCAAGTTGCCGTCGTTACAGGAGCAGGTAGTGGTATTGGTAGAGCTACAAGCATTAAATTAGCAGGTAATGGGTATAAAGTTGTTCTTGTAGATTTTAATCCAGCGACGGGAGAAGAAACACTTAACCTAATTCGTAATGAAGGAGGAGAATGTATTTTCGTCAAAGCGGATGTTTCAAATCAAGTTGATGTACAAGCCTATGTTCAAAAAACTGTTGATAAATATGGCCGTATTGATGTATTTTTCAATAATGCTGGTATCATTCAAAAATTTGCACCGTTTACAACTGTTGAATTAGAGGAATATGAGAGAATTATGGATATTAATGTAAAGGGTGTATTTCTTGGTATGAAATATGTGATCCCTATAATGCTTGAACAAGGGAGGGGCTCAATTATTAATACGGCATCATCTGCAGGAATTCGTCCAGAGCACAGTATTGCAGTTTATTCTGCAAGTAAGCATGCGGTTATTGGATTAACAAAGGGAGCAGCAATTGAATATGCAAATAAGGGAATTCGAATTAATGCAGTATGTCCAGGTGGAATCGTAACACCATTATTTAAAAGTGTAGGAGAAACATTAGAAAAAACAGGATATGTTCCTGAAGAAATGTCGCCAATGCGCATGGGACGTCATGGTGAACCTGAGGAGGTAGCAGAAGCTGTTTTATTCCTAGCTTCTGATAAAGCTAGCTTTATGTCAGGCTCTATCGTATCAGTAGATGGTAGTTTAACTGTATAGAAAAGATCGAGGAAGATTGGTATAAAATAATGCATGTCACGTTTGTTTAAAATGACATGAAGTAACAATTAAATTTTGATTCTATCATCCCACTAGAAATTACTTCCAGTGGGATCTTCTTTGATTAAGAATCATTGAATGGCATTTTTAAATACGTTTTTAATAATTAATCATAGAAAAAAATCAAAACAATTTTGTTGTAAATATGCCTTAAATTAAAGGAAATAAACCCGTTTTTTAATAAGTATTGAAACTAAATCTATTAAAACGTATAATGAAATGATTCATCAAGGATAGACTAAGGTGGTACGTATGAAAAAAAGGTTAATAGATATTTTGTTTCTAATTGTTGGTGCATTTATATTTGCATTAGCTGTCAATCTTTTTGTAATTCCCAATGATTTAGGTGAAGGCGGAGTTACAGGGACAACGATTATACTTTATTATCTTTTTCAATGGAGTCCAGGACTGATAAACTTTGTTCTTAATTTATTATTATTGCTTGTTGGATATAAGTTTTTGAACAAAACGACAACGATTTATACGATTATTGCAGTTGTATTTAACTCCATATTCCTTCACTTAACTGAACATTGGAGAATTGATTCCAATGAACTATTTGTTAATGCCATTTTCGGAGGGATATTTGCTGGAGTTGGTATCGGAATGATTATCCGAGTAGGTGGAACGACAGCTGGATCAACTATTTTAGCTCGAATTACACATAAATATCTTGGGTGGAGCATTAGTTATGGCTTGCTCTTTTTTGATTTAATTGTTGCTTTCTCTTCCTATTTTATCATTGGCGTTGAAAAACTGATGTTGACAATTATCATGCTATATATTGGCACAAAAGTGATGGAATTTGTAATTGAAGGTGTAAACCCGAAAAAGGCAGTTACCATCATTTCAAACCAACCTGATTTAATTGCCCAGCAAGTAATTACTCTTATGGACAGAGGTGTGACAGTATTTTCAGGACATGGATATTATACGAAAAATCAAAAAGATATACTCTATATTGTCATTAGTAAGCAAGAGGTAGTGAAGCTAAAAAGAATCGTAAAAAAAGTGGATTTAAATGCGTTTATTGCAATTCATGATGTCCGAGATGTATTTGGTGAAGGATTTATTGATATTTCAAAAGCATAAGGTTTATGAAAGCTGATTCGAGGAAAAATTCTTGAGTCAGTTTTTTTATTTTAATAGATGATCATTACGGTTATTTATTAAACAACATTAAACAATTAGTTTAGTATAGAATTATTCATGTCCACAAACTTGTCATTTAGAAATAGTTTGTGAATGGAGATTTTTAAAAGTATAATAGAGTGAATTAATAGAATATTAAATCATTCGGAAGGGGGAAGTTGTAAGTGAATAATATTACGAAAGATAGACAATTAACACATGAAGTATCAATTGATGCGCCTCTAGATCTAGTGTGGCATGCATGGACAATTTCGAGTAGAGTTTCAGAATGGTTTGCCCCTGAGACTGTGATTGAACCTGAAATTGGTGGTGCATATGAGTTATATTTCGTGCCTGGTAATAAAGAGGGCATGAATACAAAGGGATGTAAAGTTCTTCATCTTGCTCATCAGAAGGAATTGCATTTTTCCTGGAAGGGTCCTGACCAATTTAATGAAGTGATGAATAATAATGAATTGACTGTTGTTAAAGTAAGCTTTCAAACGATTGATGAAGATACAACTTCTGTTAAGGTTATTCATGATGGCTTCAAAGATACAAATGAATGGTCAGAGGCATTTCAATGGCATCAAATGGCTTGGGTACAGGTACTCAATAGTTTAAAGGCAGCTATCGAAAAAGGTGAAGGCGAATTGTGTTGTCAGCCTAAGTAATGTAATCAAAAAAAAATTGATTTACTATTGACAATTCCTTTTTTAAGGATATAATTTTAATTAACAAAACGTTAATTAAAGAGAAGGGCTACCAAATGTCAAATGAAGAAGCATTAAGACAATATGATATCAAAAAATTTCGCACACCTGATGGTTATACTTCAGATATTGCTGTATTTACAATTGTTTCCAAACAACTGGCTGAATACAAACCACCCCTTATGCAATTGAAGCTTATGCTTATAAAGCGATCAAACCTTAATGCGGAAGGACAATTAAATATTGAAGCAGAGAAATGGGCTTTACCGGGTGGGTTTGTACAAGAGAATGAATCTGCTTTAGAGGCAGCAGGGCGTGAACTGGAAGAAGAAACAGGGGTAAAAGGTATTCACATAAAGCATTTTGGCGTGTACGATCAACCTGGAAGAGACCCGCGGGGCTGGATTATTTCGAATGCTCATTATGCAATTGTCCCTGAGCAATACTTATCTACACGTCAAGCAAATGATGATGCAGCAGAAGTAGAACTATTCTCCTTAGAAGATATATTTCGAATTGAATTAGCTTTCGATCATAAACAAATAATTCAGGATGCCATAAAACAAATAACAGGCGATTTACTTCAAACAACAGTTGCCAAAAACTTTTTACCGAAGTATTTTACTTATTCTGAGCTTCAAGCTTTATTATTAACAGTAACGGACGATCCTGCAATTGCAAGTGATCAAAGCTTTGCTAGAAAAATAAAATCTCTTCCGTTTATAAAGCCAGTTATAGGTCAGAAAACACAAAGAACGTCAAAAATCCCTACTCAATTATATGAATTTATTGAGATGGATATAGTCAAACCTATTTATACAGCAAGATATTAATTTTTACAGGTGGGTTAATACAGCTTAACCCACATATTGATTTTTTTTAACATTTATAATTAACAACTTGTTAAATAAAAGGAGGTTTTTATCATGAAAAAAGCGTTAATTCAAATTGATTATACAAACGATTTTGTTTCTGAGGATGGGGCATTAACCTGTGGGAAACCAGGTCAATTAATAGAACAGGCAATTGCTGACATAACGAGTACATTTATTGCAAATAATGACTTTGTGGTCTTTGCAATTGATATTCATGAGAGAAATGATAAATATCATCCAGAGAATAAGCTTTTTCCCCCTCATAATCTTAAAGGTACAAAGGGAAGAGAATTATATGGGAAAGTAAATGAAATTTATCAACATAATAAACAAAAGAACAATGTATACTGGATGAACAAAACAAGGTATTCTGCATTTGCAGGTACTGATTTAGAAATTAAATTAAGGGAACGATGTATAACAGATCTACATTTAGTGGGAGTATGTACAGATATATGTGTCCTTCACACTGCAATCGATGCTTATAATAAAGGCTTTCAACTTACCGTCTATGAGGATTGTGTGGCCAGCTTCAACCAATTAGGTCATCAATGGGCGTTAGAACATTTCAAACATACATTAGGAGCTAATGTGATTTAATAGGAGGAATAAATATGTATAAATATAAGGATGATAGCTATGCATTACACACTGATTTGTATCAAATTAATATGGCAGAAACATATTGGAGAGATGGAATCCATTTGAAAAAATCTGTCTTTGAGGCATATTTTCGTAAAATGCCTTTTGGAAATGGCTATGCTGTATTTGCAGGCTTGGAGAAGGTCATTGATTATTTAAATCACTTCCATTTTTCAGAAACAGATATTCAATATTTAAGAGAAGAAGGTTATCAGGAAGACTTTCTCAGTTATTTAAAAACATTGCGATTCACTGGAACGATGCGAGCAATGACTGAAGGAGAGATTATATTTGCAAATGAACCATTAATTCGTATCGAGGCACCGCTTATCGAAGCTCAATTAATAGAAACGGCTATATTGAATATTGTGAACTATCAAACGCTTATAGCAACTAAAGCCTCAAGAATCAAACAAGTAATTGGTGAACAAGTAGCAATGGAATTTGGTACAAGAAGGGCACAGGAAATGGATGCTGCTATTTGGGGAACACGAGCAGCTTATATAGGAGGATTTGAGGCAACCTCAAATGTACGAGCAGGTAAATTATTTGATATTCCTATTTCAGGAACCCATGCCCATTCTATGATTCAAGCATACCAAGATGAATATGTAGCGTTTCATAAATACGCGATGACGCATAAAGATTGTGTATTTTTAGTAGACACATACGATACCTTAAAATCGGGAGTTCCAAATGCAATTAAAGTAGCTAAAGAACTAGGTGATAAAATCAATTTTAAAGGGATTCGCTTAGACAGTGGAGATTTAGCATTTCTATCTAAAAAAGCGAGGGAAATGTTAGATAAAGCTGGCTTTAAGCAAGCAAAAATTATTGCCTCCAATGATCTTGATGAGAATACCATTATGAATCTAAAGGCACAAGGAGCAAAAATTGATATTTGGGGAATTGGAACGAAGCTTATTACCGCCTATGATCAGCCTGCATTAGGCGCTGTATATAAACTAGTCTCCATTGAAGATGAGCATAAAAATATGGTTGATACGATTAAAATTAGTGGAAATCCAGAGAAAGTCTCTACACCTGGGCTTAAGAGGGTATATAGAATTATCAATAAAACAAATCGTAAATCCGAAGGTGACTATATTGCATTAGATCATGAGAATCCACAGGAAGAAAAGAGACTTAAAATGTTTCATCCTGTTCACACATTTATTAGTAAGTTCGTAACAAATTTCGAGGCAAGAGAGCTTCATCATTTGATTATTCAAGATGGACAATTGGTTTATGAAGCACCTTCACTTCAACAAATTCAGAAAATGGTTAAAGAAAATTTAAAACTATTATGGGATGAATATAAGCGTCCATTAAATCCAGAGGAATACCCAGTGGACTTAAGTCAAGAATGCTGGAATCATAAAATGAATAAAATTCATGAAGTGAAAGAAGAAATGAATAAACGTTTAAATATTCAGGGGGAATAATTGTGGGGAAAATTGGAATATATGGATCTTCATTTGATCCAATTACAAATGTTCATTTATGGACAGCAAGTACAGTTGCGCACCGATGTAAATTAGATAAGGTAATTTTTCTGCCATGCTCAAATAAGCGGAAGGACAAACAAATGAATACAAAGGATGAACACCGCTGGAACATGGTTCAATTAGCTATTAAAGATAATGAACGCTTTATTGCAGATAATTATGAAATGCTACAAGATGCATGGAAAATCTCAACGTATGAAACATTAAAGTACTTTAAACAAAAATATAAAAATGATGAATTATATTTTATAATGGGGGCCGATCTTCTTATTGATATAGGAGAGGGACGTTGGGGAAATTCTGAATTACTGGTGAAAGAAAATAAATTTATTGTAATGGCACGTGATGGCATTGATATGGTTAAAGCGATTAGCAAATCTCCCATTCTACGAAATAATGATGATGGAAATACATTTCATTTAATTGATAAGGGATTGTCTATGGAAATTAGTTCAACTTATATTAGAGAGGAATTTAAATTAGGTGGAGAACCAAGATATTTATTACCAGGAAAATGTTATGAATATTGTATCAATCACGATTTATATAAATAATTTTAAGTGTTTGCAGTAATTTTTATTTACAGGCTGTTTTCGTATAGTTTGTAGCATTTGTAAAAGCCTAACTTCGGACTTTTACACTTATAAACAGGTTCTGTATTCTTATGAAGTTTGCAGCTTTTTTCAATTCTTTTAATCTCTACTTAAATAGCAACATGATTTTGGAAAAGAGTCTTGTTAAAAAAGGATGATTATTGAGTGACTAGCCACAAAAATAATCATCCTTTCTTAAATTAGAGGATAAGCTTGATTGCAGTAATACAGAGACCAATAATAAAACCACAAATAGCCCCATTCACCCGAATCCATTGTAGATCTTTGCCCACATTATTCTCAATCATGTTAATCAACATTTCATCATCCAGTTTATCCAGGTTTTCCTGGACAAGCTTCCCTATTTTTGAATGGTTGACTTCGATTAAGTTTGTAATTTGTGTATGTAACCAGGTTTCGATAGATGCAATTTTTTGTTCATCATTACTATAATTATCCAATATTCCATTTAACAAGGGAAAGAGGGATTCATCCCAAAACCTATCTTCATGAATATAAGCAATTGCTCTATGTCTAAAACTTTCGATCATTCCTTCTAATTGGTCATGTGGGTTCCATTTAGAAAGAAAAGCATCCTTTAATCCCTCGATTTCATTAATCAATTGCTCGTTATTTTTTAGATTATCTAACCCGGTGTGAATGGAGTGTAGAAGTTTTTCACGGTTTTCACTATCCTGATGTTTTAGGTCATTCATAATATTCTTCAGCAGGGTTTGAATAATTTTTCCGAGTTTTTCTTCATTTACTAAGCTTTGGAAAGACTTTAAAGCAAATTGTAAAAATCCATCCAACTCAATTTTATTCAGAGCTTTGATTGCTGCACTTCCAAGTTGGATTTTACTCTCTTCTTTTGCTACCCAGCTTTCTGCTTGCTCCAATAGGTAGTCCAATGCCTTATGATCATATTGTCGATCTTCAATTAGTTTAACTATGTTTGGAAGCAAGGTTTTTACCTTATAGGAATGAATATAATTTTTTATCTGTTCAATAATGACTGGAATAAATTTTGATAGATCTATATGTTTAATTATTTTTTCAATTAAAGAGAGGATTCCTTTTTTAAATCTTTCAGAATACATCTCTTTTTTTGCTACCGCTAATAGCTTTACTGTCAACTGTATGTTCTTAAGTTTATTTACTATACTTTCTTTCGAAAGCCAGTCATTTTCAATTGTAGAAACGAGAGCTTTCGTTATACGTTTTCGGTTTTTTGATAATAAAGAGGTATGTGGTATAGGTATTCCTAATGGATGCCTAAAAAGAGCTGTGACTGCAAACCAGTCTGCTAAACCACCGACGATTCCTGCTTCAAAACCACCTTGTAGTAATCCTAAAAATGGGTTGGAATGCTCGAAGGGGAGGGTGGCTATAAAACCAATTCCCATAACTGCAAGCGATGTTCTCGCTAAATACTTAGAATTTTTCACCATAATCAATCATCCTTTTACTGCCTAATACTTATTTACAATATGTAATTAAGAGCTATTAATAAAAACATTTTAATGCTTATTGCTGATAAATGGAAGAATGATGTATAAAAATAAACATATTATGTTAACTCAAATCAGCTTTTTTCTTCATTATTTAAAGTATGTAAAACTGAAATGACATTTTAAACGTACTCCAACCTTTCGTCATTAAAGAATGGTTAAGATATATGTTCCCGGTTGTTGAATATCATCCTTAAAAAAATCAGCTAATAAAGGCATACAAAGATCTATTTAAGCTCCTTGTTCATAATACGGTTATGTAATTTTGAGAGTAATAATAGAGAAAGGATCGCACCAATAAAAGTTAATGACATATCCCACTGTGAATCCCAAACATCCCCTTGAGTTGCAAGGAAACTTTTTGCCGATCTTCCAACTATCTTAGCAACAAGCCATTCTATTATTTCATATATCGCTGAAATAGCAAGAATGATGGATAAAGTAATACAAATCATCCATTTTGAAGGCTTTATACATGTATTCCTAAGAAGAAGCTCGCGGATTACAATAATAAAACTTCCTTTTGCAAAGTGGCCAAAACGATCATAATTATTTCGCTGTAAATGAAATTCACCCTTTAACCAACTGAATAGTGGTACATCGGCATATGTGTAATGCCCACCAATAAACATAAGAACGACTAAAATAGTGATAATTAAATAGGAAAGGGTTGTCAATCGGAATCGGGTATAGGTAAAAAGGAGAACCAATAGACCGATGACCGCAGGTGAAACTTCAAGCATCCATGTAAAATAATCATTAGCCTGAATGACAGACCATAGAAGGAATATGATAATAATAATAAATAAAAAGAAGTGGGAAAATTTTACGTTTTTCATTTATGAAAATATCTCCTTTTTGCAATAGTGTTACCATCTATCTATTCAAATTATGCGAGAGAGTTAAAGACGGATTTAATAAGTATTTGAATAATTTTAATGTTTGATAAATTTAAGTATTCTTTGTATAGTAATAGGATACAGGGGTGGAGTGAAGTGGTTAGTAATAGGAAAATGAAAAAGTTAGAAAATAATCATATAATTATTGTTTCTATTGCTACAGCGCTTTGCTTAATCGGCGATTCAATGCTGTATATCACGTTGCCAATTTATTGGAAAGACGCAGGATTAACATCTATATGGCAGGTAGGTTTTTTATTATCAATTAATCGCTTTGTACGATTACCTGCAAATCCCATCATAGGATGGATTTATAAAAAAATTACCTTAAGAACCGGTCTTTTAATTGCTGTTATTATCGGATCATTAACAACCGTTGGATATGGAGTAGTAGAAGGCTTTTTCGGATGGGTTATTTTACGAGGGTTATGGGGGATTGCATGGTCATTCTTTCGGATTGGTGGGTTATCAGCAGTTGTTTTGTTTGCTGAAGATAATAGTAGGGGCAAGGCGATGGGATTATATAATGGGCTTCATCGCTTAGGTAGTTTATTTGGCATGTTATTAGGCGGAATTCTTGTGCCATTATTTGGCTTTAATATTATTTCCATTTTATTTGGCATCGTATCAGTTGCAGGTTTACCTATCATACTTTTTAGATTAAAAGAACAACCAATTTCATCTGAAACTGTGCCTAAAAAATCTACAAATAAAGGTTTCTTTAAAAATGACATCGGATCCACTATAACCATTATGTTTAGCGGTTTTTTTATTGCCATGCTTATACAGGGGATTTTAACAGCTACATTAAGTAGCTTAATCGAGTACCATTTCGGAGAAAAACCTTCTTTATTAGGAATTGTGATTAGTGTAACGGCTTTATCTGGTAGTATTCAATCAGCACGGTGGGTATGGGAACCATTTCTAGGTACGAAGGTTGGCATATGGTCTGATGGAAAAAGAGGAAGGATTCCACTTTATATCGGTTTCTTAGCTCTTTCGTCGATATTATTCGGCATGCTTTCCTTACACCTAGCCATTTTCGTATGGTTATTCATCATCCTGCTCGTAATGGCTGCTTCTACAGCTATAACTACTTTAACAGACGCTATTGCGAGTGATGTAGCGAGGGAAACAAATGCTATTTCTTTTTTGACGATTTACTCGATTGTCCAAGATTTAGGAGCCGCAATCGGTCCATTCACTGGTTATTATTTTATCGAAAAAGTAAACGGATATTATTATTTATATTGGGGAAGCTCCATTGTTTTACTCTTATTAATGCTCGCATGGTGTAGCATATTTTTGTATAAAAAATTAACTAGTAATCAAGTGATACATTCAGATGGTTTAGGTAAATAGATGGTTAATAGAGCGGAGGGAGTAAATAATTGATGAACTCAATTCAAGCTGTATTTATTGATCGTGATGGAACTATTGGAGGGAACGATCAAGCGATTTTTCCTGGAGAATTCGAAATGTATCCATATGTAGAAAAAGCACTTGAACAATTACGAAGCAGTGGTTTAAAGATTTATGCATTAACTAATCAGCCAGGGGTTAGTAGGGGAGAAGTTAATAAAGAGGATTTCGAAATAGAATTAAAAAAGTTCGGTTTTGATAAAATCTATCTTTGTCCTCATGAACATCTTGAAGGGTGTAGATGTAGAAAGCCATCACCAGGTATGTTAATGGCTGCTGCCAAAGAAAATGACTTGGATTTAAGAAAATGTATGGTTATAGGAGATCGATGGACAGATATGCTTGCTGCACATTTGGCTGGATGTATGAAAATCCTCGTAAAAACTGGTGCAGGAATGAACGAATATCAAAAATATAAAAATGCTGAGTTTTTTGGAAGATGGGCAGAAGTTTCACCTAATTATATAGCAGAAGATTTGCGAGATGCAGTGAATTGGATCATGGAATGAGTAGTGGCTGGAACAGTAATTAAACTAGCAAAGCGGGAAGCAAAGAACCTGTATTCTCGACTTCCCCCTTATTGCTCCAAGTGAGCTTTAAATTTTCTTAATTTTAGACAAATCCCCACTGCATAGTGTATCAAGATTATCAAAAATTTTACAGGCAGGCCAATCCCACCATTTAATAGTAAGAAGATAATCGATGAGCTCATCATCAAATCTTTTTTTTATAATTTTGCAGGGATTCCCGCCTGCAATATGGTAAGGGGGAATATCTTTTGAAACGACAGAATTGGCAGCAATAATTGCTCCATCACCAATATGAACACCGGGCATTACGGTGACATTTTGACCAATCCACACATCATTTCCGATTACAGTGTCACCTTTTAGTGGTAAGTCTGATAGTGAAGGAGTTGATTTCTCCCAGCCATTGCCCATAATGTTAAATGGATAGGTAGTGACACTGCACATTCGATGATTTGCACCATTCATTACAAATTCAATACCCTTTGCGATAGCGCAAAATTTTCCGATAAACAGTTTATCACCAATAAATTCATAGTGATGTGTGACATGCTCTTCAAACTTTTCAGCACCATTCATATCATCATAATATGTGTAGTCACCGACAATAATATTTGGACGTGTTATAACGTTTTTAATAAAGCATATACTTTTAATTGCTTTATTTGGGTAGATGGCATTAGGATCGGGTCCATATTGCATATAAAAATCACTCCTTTGCATTATATAGATTGCAAGAATACAGCGTATTACTTGATATACCCTTCTAATTTTTATTACTCACAAACTATACGAAAACAGCTTTTAATAAGTGTAAATTAGAGTTATTAAGAGTATTAAAATGAACTCTCCTTCTTTACTTCGATAGTCATCGTCAAATTCCTTCAAACCTTCAAACTTCATTTAATCTTTCTTGTTATTTAGTGAGTAAATAATTTTAAAATGAAATTTTTTTGCTCATATCTTCTTTTTTATAAAATCATAGATAATCTGTATGTGATTCGAAGGAAAGGGAAAAATCCCGATTATTATTAGGGTAGGGATAATGGGATCAGTTAGTAAACAATACATAATACTTCTTTATTTTTACATATGAGGGCTATATACAATAAAAAAGAAAGGCAAGACAATCTGCCTTTCTATGAATTGAATATTAGTTACTGTTGATGTTCACTTCTGAATGATAAGGAATTCCCTTGGTGATTTTTTCATTTCGAAACTATTTTTTTGTGTTTCTCTAAAAAATGACATAAAGATGATTTTAAAAGGGAAAGACTGTCCTCAAATTCTCTATTTCACACAACAGAGTCTTTGAAAGTTAATTAGCCTATTTTGATTGAACATTACTTAGAATAATTTTACTGTGAGGAATGCTTGGAATATTCACCATGCTATAGCTAAGATCTTGGTCTTGTATATCGTATTCCATATGATTCACAAGGAAATTTAGACTTATCTTCATGATTTCTATAGTGACCCATTCTCCTGCACAACGGTGTCCAAGAAGATAATCACCACCACCTTGGGGTATAAAATTGAATCGATTTTCCTCCCATTGAGCAAATCGATTTGGATTAAACTCATCAGGTTGATCCCATATTTTTGGGTCATGATTCGTTCCGTAAAGATCTAATAGGGTTAATGTTCCTTTTTTGAATAAATAGCCGTTCCAGATAAAATCCTTTTTAACTAATGCTGCTACCATTGGGAAAAATGGATAAAACCGCCGTACCTCTTGTACAAACATCCAATAATAATCTTCATCATTTTTCACTAGTTTATCCCTTTCATGAGGATAATGATGTAGTGCAACCGCAAGAAAATTAATATAAATTGAAATTGCCACAATAGGACGCAATATATTAATGACTTCTACAGCAACAGTTTCAGTATTAAGAAGCTCCCCGTTAAGATCCTTATGCCAGGTAAATTGATGCAATAGTGTATTTTCTGAGATTTTCAGCTTTCCATCCCGAATGTTGCTAATCAGCTCACTCATGTTGGTTTCTACTTGATTTCTTGCTTTCCTCCCACGCCAATGAGTTGGACCGATTTTAGCAGGTGATTCAAACATTGCAGCTAGATCTTTTGTTAGATTTGTCATTTCCTCATCTTGAACAGAAATACCTACCCATTGGCAGGCGGATTTACATAAAATTTCTTTCACCTCATCAAATAATATCACTTTTTTCATATTTCCCCATTTATCTAACGCATTTTGCCACTGTTTTTCAGCTATAACTTTAAGTTTATTTAGTTCATAGGGAGACATTTGGGACATAAACATTTCCTTACGATGTTTATGTTTTTCACCATCTATTCCTTGAACCCCATTTTTTCCAAATAAGGTTTGAATTAAACGGTTAGGCGCTGCGTCTTTCCTTGCAAACTTATCCGTATCATAAAAAACTTCTGCCGCTTCATTCCCCGTCATACAGATTGCTTTTTTACCAAGCAATCGTGTCTCGAAAATATTGGACTGAAAGCTTTGACATCTATTTGGTATAAACATATAACCTTCTCTAAGCATACTTAAGCTATGGTCTAATCCATCTTCTTTGGGTATCTTTTTAATTTTTTCCATTTGATCCAGCTCCATTTTTTCTGTGGAATAGATAATTATTATTATTTGATAATTTACCCTAATTACTCTTAGAAGAATCATCTTCTTATGTTTTTGAATATTTCAAGGTTAGTTTTTTCCTAATAATAGAAGAATCTATACAACAGATGGTTGAGAGAATAAAAAAGTTGCAAATGACTCAAATATGAAGTCGGTCACTATCAAAGGCGTAATGAAGAGTGATGATAACAGAGGGATCAAGGGTGTATTACCATGCTCTTGCATATGCAAAAAAATAATGAAAAAGGATCCTATTGATAATGGAAAAGTAAATATATTGAAAGCTGTGAATTGTTATATGATCTATTGATACCTCAAAGTTGATAATATTGGAAATAGAAAAAGAGGATTGTGAATTAAGAGGGAAGGAGTTGAAGATCTAAGAGTTCAGCAGCTTTTTTATTCGAATAAAAGGCAGGTTATTTCATGAAGAATGATGAAGTAAATAGTATGGTTATAAAAAGTAGAGGTGGCAATGGAATGATAAATGAAATTATAACGATTAGAAAAGCTGTTTTAACTGATGCAGAAGGAATAGCTAAAGTACACGTTGACAGTTGGAAAACAACTTATGCCAATATTGTTTCAGATGAATATTTAGATAATCTTTCATATGAAAGTCGTGAACAAATGTGGACTGATGCCATTCCTTATGGAGGTGTTTTTGTAGCAGAAAACAATGAAGGAAAAATAGTTGGTTTTTCCAAGGGCGGAAAAGAAAGAAGCGGTAAATATAAAGGGTACGAAGGAGAGCTATATGCCATTTATATTTTAAAAGAATATCAAGGTCAAGGAATTGGAACAGCACTTATTAAACCAGTTATAGATGAAATTAAAGGCATGGGATTGAACACTATGCTTGTTCTTGTATTGAAAGATAATACTTCACGTCACTTCTACGAAGCATTAGGTGGTCAAAATATAGATCGTGTTGAAGTTGAAATTGGAGGAAAAATACTATCCGAACTTGTGTATGGTTGGAAAGATATTCGCACTATATTTTAGTATTCATTCTACTACTAACAGGTGAGATCATTAAAATAAAAACAATTGAAAAAGACAAAAAAAGGGGGAGTATTACTATATGAATAATAACTTAATTAGAAATATTCAATTGGTTTATTCTGACCTATCCATTGAAGACTTTTATACGAATGAGATTGGACAGAATAATAACGTGCTAATTGTAAACCATTCACTGGTTTTTAGATTTCCGAAATATAAAAATGGAATCATTCAATTAAGAAGAGAAACGGAAATTTTGAAATATATTAAAGATATCGTCTCAACCCCTATTCCAAATCCAATTTATGAGTCCTTTGGAGAGTTTGAACCAGGTAAGGCTTTCACTGGCTATATTTTAATAGATGGTGTTCCATTATGGAAGGAAAGTTTAATAGGTATTAAGAGTGTTGAAATGATGAAAGGATTGGCAGTACAACTTGTTTCTTTTCTTGTAGAACTCCACTCTATTTCAGGAGAAAAAGTACGTAGAGATTTGAACCTAAAAGTTCGTAATCCTCGTGAAGAAATGTATAAACTGTATGACAAGATTCAAACTAAATTATTTCCTTATATTAGAGAAGATGCTCAAAAAGAAGTATCACAATCCTTTGAAACTTTCCTAGAAGGGAAATCGTTCTCAAATTTAGATATAACACTTATACATGGAGATTTCGGTGCATCTAACATCTTGTGGAATCCTGAAACAAGTAGGATTTCTGGGATTATAGATTTTGGTGGTTCAGGTTTAGGAGACCCAGCATATGATTTTGCTGGAATACTCTCCAGCTACGGAAGAGAATTTTTTGATATGTGTATGAATCTGTACCCTAACGGTGATGAAATATCGGAACGAGTGAAATTTTATAAAAGTACATTTGCTTTACAAGAAGCACTACACGGAATTGAAAATGGTGATAGAGAAGCTTTTGAGAGTGGAATTCAAGATTATAGATAAATTGCTTGTTCCATCATTTTAGATGAATCATTTGAAAGAATAAAAGTCATCCTTAATGATTACCAAACTAAAAGATAAAACCATTGATTATTAATTGAGCTAAAAAGTGCATGAACAGAAGAACAGAGCTGTTATTTAGAAGGCTTTTTCATATGCTATTAACGGGATATAGTTCAAAAAGGATTAAAGCTTTTTTTATGGGGAGTTCAATGAAACAAGGAAACATCATGAGGGGGAAAACTCAATATGTCTAAGAATAAATATCACCGAGCATTTGGAGTTTACGGCATTTATGTAGAAGAAGGAGAACTCTTAGTTATAAATAAAAATGGGGGTCCATATACTAATCGTTTTGACTTACCTGGAGGAAGTTTAAAAGAAGGTGAAACTTTATCGGAAGCAATGAAAAGAGAGTTCCTTGAAGAAACGGGACTTGAAATAGAAATCCAGGAAAACATTGGGGTTGTGGATTTTAAACTGCCTTGGTTATGGAAAGAGTTTACGGATGTTCATCATATTGCGGTCTATTATTCTGTTCGTACTATTGGTGGGAACATACAAACACCTGAACAATTTGAAGGACAAGACTCATTGGGAGCCGTTTGGGTAACCGAAAAAGATGTTTCTTTGGATAATGCTTCACCATTAGTTTTAAAAGCATTTGAGTGGTTAAGAACAAAGGATTTAGGGATAGATGCTGAGATATACCAAGATTGGAAAGTAGTAAAATAAATATTTTCTTATACAGGCTAGAGCTGACTAACTCGAGTTAATCAGCTTTTTATGTTGGAAAGGTAGATTAATTCAATGCTATATGTTTTCTTTCCTACATATTTTCTTGAGTAATGCCCGACAGCCAGTTGAAACAAGACTATAGGTTTCTTCAAAGTTGCCTGTGAAAAATGGATCAGGTATATCTTTTCTGTCTTTTGTGAGGTCTAACAACCTTATTATCTTTGGATGGTTAGGTTTGCCGGTAATACTATAAATATTTTTTATGTTACTCATGTCCATACCTATAATATAGTCGAACTTCCAAAAGTCTTCTTTTATTAATGAGCGTCCAATTAGCCCTTTAGAAGAAATATTATATTTCTTTAGAATATCAAGAGTTCCCTTATGAGGAGGTAATCCGATTTGCCATGAACTAGTAGCAGCCGAATCAACTAAAAATTTCTCATTTAAATTTTCTTTATTGACCATGTCACGAAACAAAGCTTCCGCCATTGGTGAACGGCAAATATTCCCCAAGCATACAAATAAAACACTAATCATGTACTTTACTCCTTTTATCTATCTTTTATTCACAAACACGATCTCATGTACAGAACACCTATTTGTAAAATATGTACTACATAGAAATTTTATAATGGACCCAAGAAACTAGACACGAAATGAGGAGATGTTAAAGTAGGTTTATGAAAAGAAATCGATACACACCAGAGTTTAAAGCTCAAATCGTGCTAGAGGTCCTAAAGGAAGAAAAGACCATGAATGAAATCGCTTCATCTCATGGAATTCACGTCAATCAAATTAGACAATGGAGGAATGCATTTCTTGATCAAATGCCTTCGATCTTCGCTAAAGAAAATAAAAAAGCGGATCAAATGAAGGCGGAATATGAAAATCAAATTGAAAACCTCTACGCTGAGGTTGGCCGTTTAACCACGCAATTGTCGTGGCTTAAAAAAAAATCTGGAATCAAGGAGTAGGGCCGAGCGTATTCAAATGATTGATTGGGATGATAAAGAGCTGCCAATCACTACCCAGGCTCAGCTGCTTGGGCTCAATCGTACTAGCTTGTATTATAAGCCAGTCGAGCCTTCTCCTGAGGAAATATTTATCAAGCACAAGATTGATGAAATTTATACCAAGCATCCCTATTTTGGGTCTAGGCGAATTACTGTTGTTCTAAACAACAATGGAATAAATATTAATCGCAAGGCTGTACAACGTCATATGCGGGAAATGGGCATTGCAGGGATTTCTCCCGGCCCTAACCTTAGTAAACGCAATCTTGAGCACCGGATCTATCCGTATCTTCTTAGAAATTTGGCCATTAGCCACCCTAACCACGTCTGGGGAATCGATATTACCTACATTCGCCTCCAACGAGGCTGGATGTATCTTGTAGCTCTGATAGACTGGTATTCTCGCTTTGTCGTTAGCTGGGAGCTAGACCAAACACTAGAGATTGACTTTGTCTTGGAGGCAGTGAAACGGGCTCTGTCGGTAGGACAGCCAGAGATCTTAAATAGTGATCAGGGTAGCCATTTTACCAGTCCCCAATATACCGGATTACTGCTGGATAAGGACATCCGAATTAGCATGGACGGCAAAGGAAGAGCCCTTGATAATATTGTTACAGAGAGGTTATGGAGAACGATTAAATATGAGGAGGTTTACTTAAAAGATTACGAGAGTCCAAGAGAAGCAAGGAAAGAGATTAACAATTTTATCCACTTCTATAACTATGAACGCCCTCACCAATCGATTGGCTATAAACCCCCCGCCTCCGTTTATGGCCTCGGAGTGATTCATCCATAAGGGATGATACTTCTCAGGGAAGAACCTGTCAAGGGTATGGCTAGCCCTCGCTCCGCTCGCCCTTGACAGAACCTCCCCTGAGAAGGAAAAATAGAGTAGGATGAATCACTCGCAAAAAAATGTGCACCTACCACCCCCCTAGCCCCAGTGAGCACCTCTAGCTCCTATAAAGCAGATATCCATAATGGATTCTGACCCACCTTAAAAAATTTAAATTAGTGTCTTGACGAAGGGGTCCACTTTATTTAATTTCAATTGCTATTGGACTCTTCGTTTCACTCACTGATGGCTTTACTAAAATCAATGGGGTAATTATGGGTGTAATACTATTTATTTGTGGTCTTATTCCAATAGTTTATATCTATAATCTACGAACAAAACGACAAGATGATGAATAAAACGGATATAATTCCGATTTTTCTTCAAGAGGTAATACTTGTTCAGTAGTAATGTCTTTTCCTATGGAACCAAAGTGGCAGAGTGAAATTTAGTTCATAAGAATTAAGGTATGTCTAACAATAAAATGGTATGATTAATAAGTGATTCATAGCATTAATTAGGAGAAGAGTGAAAATAGTGAGAATAGGTTTTTTTGATTCTGGAATAGGTGGAATTACTGTCCTTCATCAAGCATTGAGGTTTTTACCGAATGAAGATTATATATTTTATGCAGATACCTTACACGTTCCATATGGTGAAAAACCAAAAGAAGAGGTAAGAGAATATATTTTTAATGCCGTTGACTTTATGGCTAATCAAGGTATCAAAGCATTAGTCATTGCATGTAATACTGCAACTAGTATTGCAGTGGATGATCTTCGTAAAAAGTATGATTTTCCAATTTTGGGCATAGAACCAGCTGTAAAACCAGCTGTTGAAAACTGTGAGGGAAAACGAAAAAAGGTATTAGTATTGGCAACTAGTTTGACTCTCAAAGAGGAAAAGTTTCATAACCTTGTGAAAAGGATTGACCGTCATGATATTGTTGAAAGTCTACCTCTTCCTGGTCTTGTAGAATTCGCTGAGAATTTTGAATTTAAGGAAGAAAAAGTTGTACCATATTTAAAAGAAAAACTATCCTCGTTTGATTTAAAGCAATTTGGAACGGTTGTTCTTGGTTGTACCCATTTCCCATATTTTGAAAATAGTATAAAGAAAATATTTCCTAAAGATGTGGATATTATTTCTGGAAGTATTGGAACTGCAAAGAACTTAAAACGAGTTCTTGAGGCAAACAATCAAATGAATGATGGTACAGGAGATATTAAGTTTTTTAAATCTGGATATGAAGTTGAGGATAAAGAAACTTTATCTGCTTATAATGAGTTGTTGGTATTGTTAGACAGGATGAGTTCTATAACAACGCTTGTTTAAATCAAATAGATTAAACTGTTTCGATATCTTATTTAGAAATAAGTTTGTGAATTTTGTACTTAAAAAAACGGTTGCGTTAATCGAGATGAACTCCCCCAAAAATGTTAGATTCGTTCTACTATTTAGGATGGAGTTCAGAAAGATTAACGCTTTTTAAGCTGAATTTTTTAGACTGCTGGTGTTGTGAAAAAATGAAATTAAACAGAATTTTATTATTATTGATTTTTTAATATCCCTCCCATCTGAACGTTATAACCATGGTATTGTCATTTTCTATATATATTTTCTATGTTTTGAATTTTTATTCTACCCTTCATTTGTAGCCATTTAATAAAAACGTACGGGATATATCCTATGTTAAAGCGATGGTTGGGGGCACGCAGAACGAGACGGAATGATTATCATTCTTCAACAGTCAAACTCCCCAGAAGATGTACGACCAAACGCTGTATCCAAAAAGCGTTTAGATTATCCTACAGATTGGGAAGGGCCTGATTTTGGATGGGACACGTATATTCATGTTAGTTGGGATGACCAGGACACTCTAGTTGAAGAAGTTCGAGGAAAAGGGGGAGAGATTGCAATCGAGCCATTTATAGGTGCACACGGCAATTGGGAGTTTAAAAATGCCTGTATAAAAGACCCCGATGGATACAATATCGTATTAGGTTCAATGCGAGAAATTCAGCAATAATCTTAAATTCGATTGCACATATCTAAAAAATAAATCATATATCTTGTTCAACTAGAGGGGGGACATGTATGTAACAACAGACGTAGTTGCAACACCTCCTTTTTTTATCGATCAAACTGGGCAGGTTAAAGCTTGATTTTAAGCTATGTAAATGTTTTTCAACACATTTGTACGACTTATTTGCATAGATACAGTATTGATTTGTGATGATGTTGCATAGCCATCCATATAGGTATCAAACTATTTTTAAGAAATATTGTTGACATCCTTGCTACTCGGTGATACGATGTACTTGTAATTAGTAATATTGAACAGTGAAATTTTACAAAGCTATTCAGTAAAAAAATTTGCTTCAGTACTATGTGGTACTGAATATAAGTCAGACTAAATAGAGGTGGCATTGAGCATGGAAAATTTAACTGAAATGCTGAAGGGTTCGCTGGAAGGCTGCGTCTTGGAAATCATAAGCCGCCATGAAACCTATGGCTACGAGATTACCCGCCGCCTGAACGATCTTGGGTTTACCGAAGTCGTGGAAGGGACGGTCTACACTATCCTCGTACGATTAGAAAAGAAAAAACTTGTGAACATTGAAAAGAAGCCGTCAGATATGGGGCCGCCCCGCAAGTTTTACACGCTTAATGAGGCTGGACGCAAGGAACTTGAATTGTTTTGGGAAAAATGGGATTTTGTATCATCAAAAATTAATGTCTTGAAGTCTACCTAGCTTCATAAGATATTCCATCCGATATTTTTGGTGTGTCTTGTTTAGCTTTATAAAAAAGGAGGAAAATAACATGATGGAAATGTTCAAAAAAATGATTGGTGATAAAAAGGAATACAAGATGATGATGGCACGTGTTGAAGCCATGCCAGAGGACTATCAGTATGTATTTAAGAAAATTCAAAACTATATGTGGAAATTCACAGCTGGCAACGGGATGGATATGTTACACATACAGTATGAATTAATTGATTTGTTCGAAGCAGGTGCAGCCGAAGGCAGACAAGTGCTGGAAATTACGGGAGATGATGTGGCGTCCTTTGCTGATGAACTAGTGGCAAACGCAAAAACCTACTTTGCCAAGTATCGTGAAGATTTGAATGAGAGTATCTTGAAGCGCTTGGGAAAAAAATAAACTCATAAATAATACCGACTGAATAGCTGGTTATAAATGTGAATTGCCACCTTCGTTATTCAGTTATATTTTTCATTCAGTACTAAGTAATACAGAATATTAGTGAGACTAAGTAGATAGTAAAGTAATCTACGCTCAAAAGGTACTTTTTAAGAGGAGGAGATAAGTATGGGCAATGTAGCGATTTCTGTAAAAGCGTTAAAAAAATCCTTTAAAGATAAAGAAGTTTTAAAGGGGGTAGATTTTGAGGTGCGGCCTGGCGAAATTTTCGCTCTGCTTGGCTCAAATGGAGCGGGTAAGACGACGACGGTCAACATCCTCTCGACACTGTTGAAGCCTGATTGTGGTGAAGTAAGTATTTGCGGATATAACGTTCAGCGTCAACCGGATCAGGTTCGCCAGAGCATTAGCTTAACAGGGCAGTTCGCAGCTTTAGATGGCATGCTTACTGGTCGGGAAAACCTGATGATGATCGCCAAATTGCGAGGAGTTGCCAACGCTGCACAAGTTGCAGACAGTCTTCTTGAAAGATTCAGCATGACGGATGCGGCCAATCGCCGGGTGGAGCAATATTCCGGTGGGATGAAGCGTCGTATTGATATTGCCATGAGCCTGATCGGAAAGCCAGCAGTCATTTTTCTCGACGAACCGACGACAGGTCTTGATCCCGAAGCACGGATTGAAGTATGGGATACCGTCAAGGAACTTGCCAACGGAGGCACAACCATCTTGCTGACGACCCAGTATCTGGAGGAAGCGGAACAATTGGCGGATCGTATCGCAATTCTGCATGATGGAAAAATTATCACGACCGGTACCCTTACCGAACTCAAAGAAATGTTCCCACCAGCGAAAGTAGAGTTCATTGAAAAGCAGCCGACATTGGAGGAAATTTTCCTTGCAATAATCGGCAAAAAGGAGGAAATGTAAATGAAAAGCAAAACAGGGGTATTACTAGGACGTTTAATGCGCAATATCATGCGCAGCCCGGATACAATTATCACGGTGGCGATTACACCGATTATGATGATGCTGCTGTTTGTCTACGTATTTGGTGGCGCCATAAAGTCAGGCGCGGACAACTACGTCAATTATCTATTGCCAGGAATATTGTTGATGGCTATCGCTTCCGGCGTCGCATATACGTCCCTACGGCTGTTTACGGATGTAAAGAGTGGGCTGATGGCACGTTTCATTACTATGCCAATTAAGCGCTCGTCGGTATTATGGGCTCACGTGTTAACTTCGCTTGTTTCCAATGCACTTACAGTCGTGGTGGTTATCCTCGTCGCACTCTTGATGGGCTTCCGTTCCAACGCTGATATTCTCCATTGGCTCGCAGTAGCTGGAATACTTGGGCTATTTACACTAGCTCTAACGTGGCTGGCTGTCATTCCCGGATTGAAAGCGAAGTCTATGGAAGGAGCGACAGCCTATTCGTACCCGCTAATTTTTCTACCGTTTATCAGTTCTGCCTTTGTCCCCACCGAAACTATGCCTAAAATTGTCCGTGCATTCGCTGAGAATCAGCCAGTGACTTCAATCGTGAATGCGATTCGAGCTCTCTTATATAAAGGGGATGTTGGCAATGATATCTGGATCGCGCTTACTTGGTGCGTTGGCATCATGGTTATCGCCTACTTCTTCGCGAGCAAGCAATTTAAACGTCAGTTAGGGTAAACTGAACTATGCTGTTAAGCTAGATCAATAATCAACTGCTGAATCATTATCCCGACGTGTGGTTTGCCAGTCATGCTGTAGAAGACAGTGGGGTGCTCTCTTTCGCGGAAGGAAAATATAGCCCAAATAATTGACAGTATAAGAGTAAATGACGAAGCCAAACTGCTTTAATGAATGAACTATGGATTACATATCAGTTGGGTGATTCATAGTTTTTTCAATTGTTAACTAGATTTTGCCAAGTATTCTATAAGCAGATCATCCGTCCATTCTTTAGATGGATTATTAAACTTTTTAACATGATAAATATAATCAGGGATGCTTTTTTGTTATTCGAATAGTTCTGTTAAATTATAAAAATGGGAGCCGCTTATTTATGGCGTTTCCCTATATAAAATTCAATTAAATACCTTTTCAATCTCAGGTCTGTCATAGTCTAAAATCCAGTCATTGTACCTGCTATAAACATCTCTTATTGTGGCGGATGAAGTGGCCAACAAATCACAACCTCTATCATCGTAAACGTGAAAGATGGTTTTTCTATTGATATTAATGAAGTAAACCCTGTGGAAAATTCTCGGTTCCAAACCCATGTCTTGATTGCAAATTGCTTTTAGCAATGAAACATATTTAAAATCGGATGTTTTGCATTTTAGAGTAAATCTGTGAGTTTTATACGTGCCTTCTTCATCATCTTCTGGAAAAATATAAGGCAGTTCTTGATATTTTAAACTAAACAATAATGGTTTCTTAACATAGAGGCGAAAATTCTTTAACTGATGCTTTAGGTTTTTCCCTTTAACAAAATCATTGACATCTATCACTACAAAAATATCTTCTGTTGGAGAATGTACGGATTCAAATAAAGTAATCGCCCTTTTATAACACCTCAATATATAGGGGTTGTTTGGATAATCATAATCCCTTTTCCACTCTACACCAAGTTCAAAACGAATCCCAATATCCCAACTATAAAATAAAGGTGGTCTAAGCTCTAAATTGGGGTAATTTTTGTGCATAAACTCATTTAACTGCATTTTAACACCTCATAGTCACTATTTATTGGTTCAACTGACCCAAAATTTGGACTCCCGTAAACTATCATAAATCACTGTCCTTTCTAATACAAATGATGTTAGCAAAAATTCTTTAATGTGTTGTTTTGTCCTATCATTACTACGACTTTCTATAAACAAGAACCAAGCAAGGTAATTGTCTAGATATTTAGTAGCGGCACCTTTAAAACGGTCAAGCCATTTTGTCATTCGAGAATGAAAGTTGTTCCCATTTTAAATATAATAAAAGCCTTTAAAACGTACTTCCCATCTTCTGACTTGATTTCGGTAATGATCTAATCCTTTTTCTTTGACATAGGTTTTGTAGGCTCTCCAAGCGTCAGTTACAAGTACATTGTCGGAATAAAAAAAGAAGGTTTTTATTATATAAAAAGGATTTGTCTTTGGAAATAAACGATATTAATTAGTATTTAATTGAAAAATACAATTAAAATATTCTTATTATTTAGATATCTAGCAACTTACTGTAAAATTATATTAGAGGAGTGTGATACAAATGAAAGCACAGGTGATTAAAAGATTTGGAGGTCCATCTGTTTTTGAGCTTGCTGCGGTTCCTAAACCTGACCCAATTTCTGGGCATGTTGTCATTCATGTAAAGGCAACGAGTGTAAATCCAATCGATACAAAGATTCGCAGTGGAGCCGTACCTGCAGTTGCTCCAGAGTTTCCCGCTGTGTTACATAGTGATGTAGCAGGAGTTGTTGTAGATGTCGGAGAGGATGTAACAGAGTTTAAGGTTGGTGACGAAGTCTATGGTTGCGCAGGTGGTGTAAAAGGAACAAGTGGTGCCCTTGCAGAATATATGCTAGCGGATGTACAACTTCTAGCTCATAAACCAAAAAATATAACGATGGCACAAGCAGCGGCACTTCCTTTAGTAACAATTACTGCGTGGGAGTCTCTTTATAAGCGGGCAAATGTTCAAAGCGGACAAACTGTACTTATCCACGCTGCCACTGGGGGAGTAGGGCATGTGGGAATCCAACTGGCCAAGCTTGCAGGCGCAAAAGTATATACAACTGCTTCATCTGAGGAAAAGTTAATTATTGGAAAACACTTAGGGGCAGATGTGTCCATTAATTATCGCGAACAATCTGTGGAGGAGTACGTAAAGGAACATACAGATGGAAAAGGATTTGACATTGTGTTTGATACAGTCGGCGGTGAAAACCTCGATCGGTCGTTTCAGGCTTCTGCCACATACGGAACTGTATTAGCAATCGCAGCTCGCTCGACACATGATTTGTCTCCTCTCCATGCCAAGGCACTATCTTTACATGTCACTTTTATGCTTTTAAAAATAATTGATAAGGAAAAAAGGCAGGAATATGGTGAGATATTACGAGAAACAACAAAACTTGTAGAAGAAGGAAAACTACAACCTCTAATCGATGAAAGGGTTTTTAATTTTGATCAAGTAATGGAAGCACATACCTTATTGGAATCTAATATGGCCATTGGTAAAGTCGTGTTGACAAATGAATGGTAATTAATTAGCAATGGATATATTTTGCTTGAATTGTTTCTTTCGTATATAAAAATAATCTATGATATTTTTGAAAATCACAACCTTGCCACCATATTTTCTAATAAAAATGAGGAACATAGATGCTCCCTATTTGGGAGTACATCCAAGGAAGTATAATAATTAGGAAAAGCTATAAAGGGGATAAAAGTATGCTAAAAGAACCATTTCACATTGCAGTACCAACGGCATTTTTTGAAGATGAATCTATTAATATTCAAGGAACTATAGATCATATAAGGTATTTATATAAACAAGGAGTAAAATCGGTTCTAGTCTGCGGTACAACTGGAGAACAACATAGCTTAAATAGTAATGAAAAAATCGAAATACTTGATCGGATAGTAACAGAAAAAGAACTCATTAATAATATGGAAATTATCTTTGGTGTTTCTTCCATTAGGCAGAAAGAAGCAGAGGAATTAGCTAAAAACATTCGTGATACAAATATATCAGGTATTTTACTTGGATACCCGCCTTATATACTACCGACACAAGCAGAAGCATTAATATATACAAAAACCATTATTAATCATTGTAAAAAGCCAACTATTTTATATAATAATCCAAATCGAACCGGATTTGATTTATCACAGAAAGTATTATTCAGTTAAGTAATATGGAATTAGTAGTTGGAATAAAAGAAGCAGGAAGAAAAGAAAGAGTTCAACTATTAAAAAAAGAAATGAAAAGAAATGACTTCTATTATTATGCTGGTGGAGAATCTGAATTGGATGAGAAAGTGATTCTTGGGTTTGATCGTCTTTCCTCGATTGCTGGAAATTTATATCCAATAGAAATCAGCGAATGGTTTAAAAAATTAGTTTCTAGGCAAGAAATTACTAAACAAGAGCGGCTAAGGATAGAAGACATTTTACTAAAGGTTTATCAAGGTTCACCCTTAATAAATATTAAAGAAAATATTAATAAAAAGGGAATACCTATCGGAATTTGCAGGAGTCCAATCGGAAATCAATAATCAAATAAGAAGCGGTATGAACAGGGTGTTTATGCACTCCTGTTTAATTACTATCTTTATTTATATTACAATTTTTGTGGTCTTTGTGTCACTAGGTTCATCTTCATGCTTATCTAATGTTTTATGTTCAACCTTTCTTTCTTCATGAATGACATTAACGGATAAGAGATCTATTGGTAATTCTACTTATGAAACATCTAATACTTTTTAACCTATAAATTATTGTACTATATAAAAATAGCAAAATCAGAGGTAAGCACCTCTGATTTTAGTTTTTATCATTCCAGTGTGAAGCAATAAATTCATCACGACCTGATTTTTTTCGATCTTCCATGTACTCTTCTTTACTTTTTTTATAAAAATCCTGATGGTAATCTTCAGCAGGATAGAATGTAGCAGCAGGAAGTATTTTTGTGACAATTGGTTTTTTAAATTTTCCACTGTCACTTAAGTTTTTCTTAGAGATTTCTGCTAATTTCTTCTGTTCTTCGGAATGATAAAATATCGCCGTCCTATAGGAATCTCCACGATCATGAAATTGACCACCGTCATCGGTCGGATCAATTTGCTGCCAGTAAATTTCAAGTAATTTTTCATACGAAAATATACTAGGGTCAAATGTAATTTGAACGACTTCATAATGTCCTGAAGTACCCGACTTTACATCTTTATATGTTGGGTTCTCAATATGACCACCAGAGTACCCCGAAATTACACGATCAATTCCATCCCATTGGTCAAAGGGCTTGACCATACACCAAAAACAACCACCTGCAAAAGTCGCTTTGTCTAATTGCTTATCCATTCTTTTTCCCCCATAGTAAAAATCAGTATAATCGGATAATATCATTTTTCTGCATAATAAAGCAATGAATTAAATTTCAGCATTCACATATTGACAATCACATAATTTTCAAGTAATTTAAAAAGCATAATGGTAATAAACTTACCAATATTAGCCTAGTTATTGATTCCCTTAATAAAGGAGATAATTTTATGTTTGGTGTCGTTCTTAACTAATCCGTAATTTCATACGGTCACACTTTTCATTGACGTTGCTTGTGAAAAAATTTTTCACAACATACGTTTATTTAAGTATGGTAAAAAGTGTGAATGTTAAGAACGATAATCATGGCAGATAGAAGATCATTCTACGAAAGCTATGTCTATTGGCATAGCTTTTTTATGCTCTCATGAAATTTGGGAGGATATAACTAGGTAGAAACAATAACAAAGTATTTATTTTGTTAAAACACTTCTAAGCGTAATGAACAATTGTTCATTACGTTTTTTTTATTATAAGGAGGCTATTATTGTGAATTCCCATACGTTTAAAATCCTTGAATTTGATCACGTAAAAGAACTGATTGCTCAATTTACAATGTCTGAAGCAGGAAAGGATAAAATCGTAAATTTAGCTCCATCTACAAATGTAAAACAAATTCGAGCTTGGTTAGATGAAGTAACAGAGGCAGTCAATATTTTGGAAAAAAGCGCTAGTGTTCCTATCTCTTCATTGAATGGAATGGAACTAATCATTAGTCAATTAGACAAAGGTCTGACATTAAAGCCTGCTCATTTTAAAGAACTCGCAGAATTTTTGATTAGCTGTAAAAGACTTAAGCAATATATGAAGGATAAAGAATTTCTTGCACCACGTGTAACCTCGTATGTATATGGCATTGAAGATCTTTCTCGTTTACTTGAAGAAATTGAAAGATGTATTCGTAATGGACGAGTGGATGATTATGCAAGCAAAGAGCTTGTGAAAATTCGAAAGCAAATATCCATTCAAGAGGATAGGCTTAAGGATAAACTAAATCAAATCATTAAATCATCCAAATACAAATCCTATCTTCAAGAATTTATTGTAAGTGAACGAAATGGTCATTATGTAATTCCAATTAAGAAAGAGTACAAAGGAAAAATAAAAGGGGTAGTGTTAGATACTTCTGCTTCGGGAGCAACTTTGTATATTGAACCTGAGGAAGCTGCATTCCTTCGAGAACAAATTTCGATACTGAAAGCAAATGAAGAAACAGAAGTGGATAGAATTTTAGCTGCCTTAACTGTTTTAGTCGATGAGCATCTGCACGAAATAAGGCTGGCAATGGAGACGATGGTTCATTATGATGTTTTATTTGCAAAAGCAAAATATAGTCGGCTCATTGAAGGACGAAGTGTTGAAGTAAATGAAACTTTTAATATCCGTCTTAAGGGTGCACGCCATCCGTTATTAGAAAAACAAGCTGTACCACTGACCATTGAACTAGGCGAACGATACAATGCTTTAATTATTACGGGACCGAACACAGGTGGAAAAACAGTAACGATTAAAACCGTTGGATTATTAACAATAATGGTTCAATCTGGTTTGCATATTCCTGTTGATGAGGGGAGTGAGATTAGTATCTTTAAAAAAGTCCTTCTAGATATCGGGGATGGTCAGAGTATCGAGCAAAATTTGAGTACTTTTAGTTCACATATAAAAAATATTATCGAGCTTCTTAAGGAGGCAAATGAGTATAGTCTAGTTTTATTAGATGAGCTTGGATCAGGTACAGATCCTGGAGAGGGAATGGGGTTAGCGACTGCGATATTAAAGCAATTCCATCAAAAGGGTGCCACGATATTAGCAACAACTCATTATAGTGAAATTAAAGATTTCGCGGATAAGACGGATGGATTTATGAATGGATCAATGGAATTTGATATCCATACACTACAACCAACCTATCGTTTAAATATTGGTACTGGCGGTGAAAGTCAAGCATTCGCTATTGCACTGCGATTAGGGATGCATCCAACGATTATATCTGATGCCTATCAAATCACATATAAGGAAGAAAAGGTATATGAAATGGAATGTGATAATTCTTTTGAAAAAAGAGAAATGGATAAACAAATTGCTTTAAATCGTTATATAAAAACAAACAAACAAAAGAAACCTACTTCAAACCAACCGGTCGTCATGTTCCAACAAGGGGATAATGTTCACATACTGGCAACAGGTGAATACGGCATTATTTATAAAGGGCCAGATTCATTTGGAAACTATCTTGTCCAAGTGAAAAATGAGAAAAAAACGTTTAATTATAAAAGGTTAAAACTATATATTGCCGCTAATGAATTGTACCCAGAAGATTATGATTTTAATATTATCTTTGAATCAAAAGAAAATCGAAAGAAAGCACATCTAATGGAGCGAAAACATGTCGATGGATTAACGATTGAAGTGAATGATAAACAGGAGGATTAAAAGATATCCATTTCTTTTTTTAGTATAGTAATATAGAATAGATAGGGTTGTCTAATAAGAGGTCATGCCTCATATTAGATAACCTTTTTCAAGTTAATATAGTAAAAAGGATACTAATTATGACAACCATAAAACAATATATTAAAGAATGGCAGGTAGCCCTTCAACATGAAATAGCATATGTGAAAAAATACGGTAGTACTAAATATCATGTTTCTAATGGTCATTTACTATCAAGTGACCAATCATATTCCTATTACTTTGAAACAGCTACATCTTTGCGAATACCTGTAGGTTCAACCATCCGACTGGAATGGGAAGAATGGAAACAGACAGGTAGAGTCCTTTCATCGGAAGGGAAAAGTATCATTATTAGTTTTGAAAAAAGCTTTGGAGATTTAGTTTCTAATGCCATATTATTTCATGATCCATGGGAACTTCTCGAACAGCTTATTCAACGTCTCGATGATGCTAAAAAAAGTAAGAAAAAAAGAAATCGCATGCTTCAAGTAATCACTCCAAGCCTACTAGCGAAACACCCAACTAATCATATTAAAAGTAATATCCATGAGCTAGTCCTGCGATCAAAGTATAATCCAGTAACTTATGTGTGGGGACCACCAGGTACTGGGAAAACATATACTCTCGCACGAGTTGCCGCTAATAAGTATTTTAAAGAGAAACGTGTTCTTGTTTTATCCCATAGTAATCAAGCCGTCGATGTATTAATGGGTGAAATTAATCATTTTGTACAAAAAATGGACAAACAAGTTGAAGGAGAAATATTACGCTACGGAATGAGTGGAGCTTCTGTGACGAATGATTTTTTAACAACGATGCAATTAGTTGAAAAACGTGAACCCGGTCTTTTTGATAAAAGACTTCGATTTTCCGAACTAAAACGAGGATTAAAGAATGATTTAAGTCAATCATTTAGCCATAGAGATACAGATCAATTATTAGAGATTGAAGAAAAGTTAGCAAGAGTACTTGAGCGAATTCGTAGAAAAGAAATTGAATTTGTTAAGGAAGCAAAGATTATAGGAACAACATTAGCGAAAGCGGCAGGTGATGCGGCAATTTTCGAACAGGAGTTTGATATTGTCATCATTGATGAAGCAAGTATGGCATATGTTCCACAAATTGCTTTTGCCTCATCATTAGCTAAACGTGTAATCGTGTGTGGTGATTTTAAACAATTACCACCTATTGCTTCAGCCAGAGATTCTAAAGTCAATGAGTGGTTAAAGGAAGACATTTTCCATAAGGCTAACGTTGTTAAAGGAATTGACACAGCTGAATTTCACCCACATCTTTTTTTATTAAAAAAACAAAGAAGGATGCATCCGGAAATTTCAGGCTTTACAAATCAACACATTTACCAATCTCTTGTTGGTGATCATGAAAAAGTAGGTGAACAAAGACGTTCCATCGCTTTAAAAAAACCATTTTCAAAGCGTGCATCGGTATTATTAGACACCAGTTTTACAGGAGAATTTTGCATTAATGAACAGGCATCTCATTCAAGAATGAATCCATTACATTTATTCCTGTCTTTCCAATTAATCCATGAGGCATATATGGATGGAATGACATCCATTGGATATGTTACTCCATTTCGGGCACAAGCCGTTTTAATGGAACATTTATTGGCTGATTTATATGAAAAGGAATGTGGGGAAGCGGATATTATTTCAGCTACTGTTCATCGTTTTCAAGGTAGTGAACGTGAGATGATTATTTTTGATACAGTCGATGGCTACCCACAAAATCGCGCAAGTATGCTGTTAGCAGGTCGTGAAAGTGAAAGGCTCATTAATGTGGCTATGACAAGAGCGAAAGGTAAATTTATTAACGTGACCGATAAAGAGTTTATTCGTAAACAGATTTATCCTAATAAAACAATTAGGCAGCTTGTTGACTATCAAGAGAAACATAAGCAAAGTGTTTCCCCTTGTGAAATTGGCCAATGGATAAAACATCAGCATCCACGATTACGATGGATTCATGCTCGTAAGTTAGAACCAGTTTTTGAGGATATTCAGCATGCTTCACGATCTATTGTGATTTCATTACCAGACCACACGGTCCTTTCTAAACAGTGGGTTGAAATATTGAATAATCGATCGAATAAAATAAAACTAACGATAATCGCAACAAAGGACATCAAACCTATTAATAAATATAAAAAAATAGATCATTCCTTGCCGTTTCCATTTGTTTCTATTGATGAACAAATCATTTGGTTGGGACTTCCACTAGAAGGAATGAAAAGGCTCAAACCACCATATATTACTGCAAGACTTGATGCTCCATCATTCTCTGAATATTTTTTAAAACAATTGCCGATTCATTCTGAATGAGTTTTTCCTTGTATTTAAATAAAGAGAAGTACTGGAGTTTGCAATACAGAAAGAGGAGACCAACGCTGCTAATGCGTTGGTCTTCATATATACTACTAGCTCTACTAAGTATTTTATTTAAAAAATGACCCTTTTTTACTACTTTTCAAAAGGTCTCCAGTCCAACCTTTCATTTTTAAATAACCATAAAATCCAATTGTAGAGACAACGATAAGGAATAATGATAGTAAGTAGCCATATTTCCATTCAAGTTCCGGCATAAATTTGAAGTTCATTCCCCATAACGCCCCTAAAGCCATTAATGGAGTGAAAATAGTCGTTATTACAGTTAAAGTTTTCATTATTTCATTTCCCCGATGGGAGGAAATCACTTCTTCTAGATTAATAATAGAATCAATTTCATGCTCGTATTCGTTGATTAGCTCGATAGCTCGTTCAATTCTTTTACATGTACGTTTAAATATTTCTCCTTTATTTACATCCTCAAGAAAGGCCTCCTCAATTCCGATTTTCACTTCTTTTACAGGAATTAATAGACTTTTCCATACTAATAGCTCATGGCGACGCTTATAAATTTTATCGAGAATGCTCGTTTCGTTTTTTTTTATGAAAATGCCAAGTCATTTTTTTTAGTTCATCTTCAAATCGATCAATTCCATATAACATCTCATTCATTAGTTCACCAATTATGATTAAAAATCCATCAATTGCATTGTCTGCCCGATCAATTTGTGCTAGAAGGAAGGATTTATTATTTCGTTTAAGAAATGATAAATCAAGATCTACGGTAATGAACTGATCATGAGTTAAATAAAAATGAAAGATTTTGTAATCCTGTTCATCCTTGAAATTTTGTTTGTAAATAAGCGATCCCTTCACAATTCTTTTATTATCATCGTGTATTTCAATTCTTAATATATTTTTCCTATTTTCCTTCACTTGATTGAGCCATTCCTTATTCAAGGAGTAGCTATCTTCTTCAATAATTTGTTTTATTTGATCTATTTCATTTTTCTTAAATTGATACCATTTCCAGCTATTTGTCATATTATCATCCCTATTTTTAAAGTATTTTCCTACCCATTCCCGATTGTTGAAAAAATAAAACCTCTGATAACTATGTTTTTCTATGAAAGGAAGGAGGTAATAACAAATAAAAAAATATAAAAAGAATGACATCATTCTATTGTTTCAAGAGAAATCGAAATATCGGCTTATGCAATACGATATTACGAAGCAGCATTGTCTAAAAAGGGCATCATTATTTCTCAACTATTATTGTGGGGTGAATAAAATGAATTTACTATTTTTACTTATCTATTTTGTTGTCATCACAGCTGTCATAGAAATTCATGTCATACTATTTCGGTTAACTGGTCTGAAATTGGAAGTTTCGCGTTTCCAAGTCATCTCGATGATGACAGGTACAGGATTTACAACTGGAGAATCAGAACTTATATTAGGACATCCAGTTCGTAGAAAGCTAGCGATATTTCTTATATTATTTGGAGCATTTTCACTTGCAATAATTATCTCATCTATAAGTAATTTTCTTTCAGATGATTTAGGAATAAAGGAAACTCTATATGTTGCAACAGGGCTATTATTGGTACTAGGAGTATTAAAATTGACTTCCATCCAAAGGGGATTGTCCCAATTATTTAATAAAAATATGAAGAAAAATATTGAACTTGGTGATTTACCTATGCGAGATATATTTTTAACAGATAAAACAGATGATCTAGTAAATCTTCACATATATAAAGAATCTTATTTATTTCATAACACCATTAAGGACGTACTCAAACAATACGATCAGTTAGATATGGTTGTATTGTTTATTAAAAGAGGAGAATTGAAAATCAGAAAAAATATCTATCAGACGAAAATCCACGAAGGTGATCAAATATTACTATTCGGTAGCAAAGAGGTAATTAGAGAGAAATTTAAAAATGATCTTAATATAATGTAAGATAAAATGAAAAATCAAACTCACACACCAATTTCAGAAGATTAATTATCGTAGATTTTCATATTTACAAAATAGTGAAAGGATCCTTCGTGCTGGTTATACTTGAATACCTACAAAACTATGGGATTTTATATTGGTAGGTATAGGGATGAATGTTGAAAACAGTTAATTCTATTTACTTGAATCTAGTTTTTTGTTTATGAAGCGTAAAAATGGGTATTTTAATTATTAAACAATACTAATTAAAAATGAGGAGTGAAAAAGTTATGGGAATTATTTGGGCTTTAATTGTCGGAGGAATTATCGGATGGCTAGCAGGTTTGATCATAGGTCGAGATGTACCAGGAGGGATTATCGGCAATATCATTGCAGGATTTATTGGAGCTTGGGTAGGTTCATTAATATTAGGGGAATGGGGACCTGAAGCTGGTGGATTCTATATTATTCCAGCTTTAATTGGAGCGATTGTTCTCATATTAATTTTAACCTTCATTATGAAGAGTTTAAGAAGAAGTTAGAACAAAAACAAAGTTATCTATAATATTATTATGTAAACAATATATCGTTGATGCCAATTGTTTTTTCTATAAATGAAAGGTATAAAACGAAATATACTTTACAGCAGCACCTCATGACGAAGGTGCTGTTCTTTTGTGGGTAAATAATCACCAGTATTATTTATGTTTTGGACTTAATTTCGGATCTTTTGTTATCCAAAATAGATCAATTATAATAAGGTGTATCTATCAAACTAGTAGCACAATTTTGTCAAACATTATTGTTATATATTAGTTGTAATGCAAAAAAGACTTTTGTAGTACTAAAATGTATTTTTAATCCCATTGAAAACCATATTTGCTTTTTATGACGATAGATCTGTTTGTTTATTGACTCCGATTCAATTTATGTTACGATCATATTAAGTTAAGAAAAAGGAACGTATATGATTGAATCTTATTGTATCGAAGCGAAGGATGTATAAAAAGGTGATGACAGTAAAAAAAATAAAAAGTTTCCTGTTTATGCTTTTAGGTTTCATCTCTTTAGGGATTGGTATTGTTGGGACTGTACTACCAGGCTTGCCTGGCGGTCCGTTTTATTTATTTGCAACTTTTTGTTTTACGAAAAGTTCAAAACGATTTGAAAAGTGGTTCAAAGGCACGACCATTTATAAAAAATACGTTTTAGCATTTCTTCAGAAAAAAGGAATGACACGAAAAGAGAAAATCCGTATCAATTTAATTGCTGATATCTTTATTTTAATTTCTGTCATATATATCGATTTCCTTTTGCTAAAAATAGTATTAGTAGTTTTGGCTCTTTATAAACATTATTATTTTATTAAAAAAATCAAAACGATTGAATAGATTTTAAACTGCATTTATTTTTAAATTTAGTGAAGTACCTTTCAAAAAAAATTAAACAACTATATTTTTACCCCGTCCTAAATATAGAACGGGGTTATTCATATTAATTTTCTCGGTATTGGCAGCGAGTAATTAGGTATTATAAAAAATGCTGTTTTCGGATCGTTGTTGCTCATGTATAAGCAAAACCTACTGCTGGCTTTTTCGTAAAAAAATGGAATTAGCGTTCTTATGAAGGTTACAGCATTTTATTCATTGAGATGATGGGGCTATTTAGGCTTCACCTATTTTTTTCGTTAAAACATTACTAATTTGTAACAATATTTGAAAAAGAGCATTCATCGAAAAGCAGGTCAGTGGATGGTGTATTCTAGAATAGATTATAGTCTAACCTTAACCTCAGTACCGTCCTTAGCTTTGACATCCACTAGCACGATTCCCTTATATTTTTTCAATTCCTTGACGATAGGCTTTAATGTATTTTTCTCTATTAGTGGAAAGGTAAAGTCCAATTTTTTTCTTTCGAAATGCTCTTTTGTCCATCTGTTTAGATTCTGCTGAAAAATTTTTGAAGACAAAATTGAAATAACAATGTTTAAAATAGAGTATGGGATTGGGATGGTAAACCGCACGTCTTTTGCTTTTACTTTTACATGCATCATAAGCAATCACTAATCAATGATAACCGAAACGGTATCTCCGTTTGCCGATTGAATATCAACAATTTGTCCATCTAATTCGTTTTCGATTGCTTCAATAATAAGGTCTATGTCTATATCTTTCACATATTTTTCCGCTTGTGGAATACTCGCAGCAATACTATGTCCTGCCATTAATACTACCTTGACAAGTTTGATAGGTAAGTTGACAGTGACATTATCATTTTCGGTTGATACTACACGAATTTTCAATGTTTTATCTAAATATTTACTTGGTTTATCAAAAGGCTTATTACCTGTTTCTTCTTTCTCTTTTAATATTTGAATCAGTTCTGATCCCTTATCTGCATCAATCTTACCCTCTTGAACCATTGTTAACACTCTTGTAATTTCCTCTTTCATGATAAATTCCTCCCTATTCCTCTTTTAAGAGCTTAATGGCTTCTTCTGGTGTGATCTCGCCATTTTCCAACATAGTGACAACTTTTTTCTCGTCTACTTCATTTTTCTTCTTCTGCACATATCCAAGGGATGAAATGATATCTGTTAGCTTACCTCGAACCGTTGGGTATGAAATCCCCAGTTCCTTTTCAACTTCTTTGATATTCCCTCTGCAAGTTAAAAATACTTCCACAAAATGAAGCTGATCCTTAGATAAGGATGCCAGCTTTGATAATTCAAACTCATTTTCAATCGTAGTATGACAATGAGAGCACTGCAACTTTGTAATTTTCAATGTTTTACTGCAGACAGGACAATTTGTGATTACTTTATAAGCCATAATAAAATCCCTTCCTATTAGTTGATTCAATTATACAACATGAGATTGAAAATATAAATAATAATATTTAAATATTTAGATCAAAAAAATCAATAATATTAATTTTTTGTTTAATAATATTAATGTTATATTTTATATTCATTGGGGTATAACATTTTCTAGATTGAGGTATTCCTCTTGTAAACATTCCCCGTTGTCTAATTAAACCAACTACTGAGACTTACGATATTGTTTCTGTAATCGATGATATTTGATAGTAATTTTACACTCTTTAAATAACCAAACTTTATTTTTGTAGCTTAGAAAAATATTACTTGACACACTATGTGTATGAACCATATAATACACACAAGAGGTGTATGAATGCCATAATACATATAATTTTGTCATCTATGTATGAATCACTTAATACACACATCACATAGGAGATGTTTCAATGAAAATTAATTTTAATAATCGTGATCCTGTCTATGTACAGGTTGTACGGTACTTCAAGGAACAAATTGCAATAGGTATGTTAGAAAAGGGCCAAGAAATTCCTTCGCGAAGAGAGCTTGCCTCAATGCTGAAAATTAATCCGAATACTGCACAAAGAGCCTATAAGGAAATGGAGGAACAAGGGTTGATACACACTGAAAAAAATTACCCAAGTAGAATTACAAATGACGAGGTTGTTTTAAGTAAGGTAAGAACAGAGTTAATTGTTGAAGCAGTGGATTCCTTTGTTCAATCCATTCGGTCTATTAATGTCCCAGTTGACGAGTTACTTGAATTAATAAAGGAAAAATATAATTCATCAGAAAACGAAAGGAAGGAACTGGAATGATCGAGGTCCAAAATATTACGAAAAGGTATGGTCGTAAAAAAGTACTAAACGGTGTTTCATTTACTGCTAATAAAGGAGAAATAACCTGTTTAATTGGGATCAATGGAGTAGGGAAAACAACAACATTGAAAGCCATCGTAGGTCTAACTCCCATTAATAGCGGAAAAATACTTATCGATGGTGCAAAATTAACTAAATCTAGCTATGAAAAAATCACTTTTATACCAGATGCGATTACCATGCTTCCCCACATGACAATCCACCAATCAATGGTATTTATGGATGACTTTTATGAAAATTGGAACCAACAGCGTGCGGACGACTTGCTTACATTTTTTAAACTAGATAAAGGAACACGAATTTCTGAGCTTTCTAAGGGAAATGTGGCGAAAGTAAATTTATTATTAGGACTTTGTATTGATGTTGACTATGTTTTAATGGATGAACCATTCTCAGGTATTGATATTTTTAGCAGAGAGCAAATAGCAGAAGTGTTCACGAGTCACCTAGTCGAAGACAGAGGTGTCATTATTACAACCCATGAAATAAATGATATTGAACACTTAATTGATAAGGTTGTTCTCATAGATAACGGAAATGTATTAAAAGAATTTAATACAGAAGAAATTCGTTTGACAGAGGGGAAATCGGTTGTTGATGTGATGAGAGAGGTGTACAGAGGGTGAATAAGTTTTTAAAATTGTTGAATTTTGAATTGAATCGATTTAAAAAAATCTACATCGTGTTAATTTTACTAACAGTCGTCATTCAAATAACTGGAGTAATCTATAAAACATTAAATTATATGAATAATGTGAATGAAACGATACGAGAAACTTCCATAAATGCATCAGAATATGTTAGCCAAAATGGAACCATTGACTTTAAAATAATGCTGAATACATCATGGTTCTTCTTTTCAGTTGCACTTTGTGCAGCAGCGTTAGTAATCTATTTATTTTTCATTTGGTATCGTGAATGGTTTGGAAAAAATACGTTTATTTACCGATTATTGATGCTGCCTACTTCAAGAGTGAATATTTTTCTATCAAAAGCATTAACGATTTTCTTATTAGTTTTAGGATTAATTGCCATTCAACTTATACTATTTCCGATTGAAAACTTCATCTTTAAGGCCATTATTCCAAATGAATTCAGAATAGAATTGAAGTTAGTTGATGCTATTCAATTATCCGACTATTTCAGCATTTTGATTCCTGGTTCATTTTTAACATTTCTCGTTTTTTATGGATTAGGATTCTTAGCAGTAACAATCCTTTTTACAGGCATTCTATTCGAAAGAAGCTTTCGCTTGAAGGGTATCATCTTAGGTGGGTTATACTGTATTCTTTCAGTTATCGTCTTTTTTGCACCACTACTTATTGAGACATTTTTTATGCCAAACTTCCTCTATCCAATTGAAAGATTCTTTATCGAATTAATTATGGGAATCGTTGTCCTTATTGGATCGATTAGTATGAGTGTCTATTTAATAAAAAATAAGGTAACGGTTTAAGGAGGTATTTGGAATGAAACGCTATATATATTCATCAATTGTCGTAGCTTTAGTTGTTATATGTATCGGAACGTATTACGTCTATTCAAATGTATCAGCGGATTCTTTACCAACGATAAATATTCAAAAAATTAGTGGTGATGAAAAAGAAATCAAGTCAATGATCATTACTGGGGATTACGTCGGGAATACTGATTCTAATCAATTTAAGTTAACCGTTAATGGAGCAGATTTTAAAAAGAATAATCCTTTTTTAGAAGATAATTTTCAACAGTCTCATAAAATTAACCAATTAAGAAAAAAGTATAGGAATTTTATGCGTGGTAAATTGAATGAAGCTTCGTTTTATGAAGATAAGAATTTCTTAATTTATTCGAATATTTTCAATGAAAATTATTCTAATATTGAGGATGATATTAAAATTAAAACATCCGTGTTAAAAAAGAAGGAAAATAAGAAAACATCTTTCACAATATCCATCCCTAATGAAAAGCAATATGGTAGTTTCTATGTTCAGGATGTTCAGTTAGTAAAAAATAATCAATTAAAGCTTATCGCAAACAATACGCAAAACGTTTATTCAAATACTCCAAATAATGAAATACATGTATATACGATTGACCTTGAGAAGCAAAAGCTACTAAGTGATGATGTCCTAACATCAGATCCGGTTGGAGATACCTACAATCAATATAACAGTTATTCTTATTCTGATCGTACCATTCCAAATAAATATTTCTTATTTACAAATGATCAGTTAAAAATGGTTGATAATAACGATGGCTCGTATGAGGAAAAACTTGTTAAAAGTCAATTCATTGCCTACAATCTCGAAAAAAATAAAAAGGAAGTGATTGACCTTCCTGAGAAATTAAAAAATGCGAACATTGAAGCGTATAAAGATAAAGAGATATATTTAACCATTAGAGATAAAAAAGGCGTGAAATTATATACGTACAATCTAGAAAACAAAAAGATTGAAAATGAGTGTACTTTACAATTACCTTCAAATGGTCAAGATTGGAACGAAGGAGTAACCCTGACCTTTGCCCAAAATAAAGTATTTCTATTAGATTCATATGTAAACGAGAAAACAGAAAGTCAATTATTTGTTAACGACATCAGTACAGGTAAGTCACTTTATCAAGGCAAAATCAATAATAATGGAATTGATAAGGAGTACTTCATTCGTTTTGATGAAATTCAAGTTAAAAGGTAATAAAAAGTTGATTAGAAACATTTATGTTAGTAATTTCCTGTTTTTGATAATTATCTGAAACTTTTTCCCGTGTTCAAACGTCTTATATAATAGAGCCTAAAATATTTTATAAAGGGGGGATCAATTTGATTGTTCGGAATAAAATTGATAAGAAATTAAAACGAATCCTGTTTCCTGTTTTAAAAGAATATGGGTTTGAAAGTATCAATAATAGAAGATATTATGCTGTTCATGATAACTGTACATGGGTCATAAGCATTAATCATATTGGCAAATATTATTCCGAATTATCAGGTTGGCCTGCCCAATCCTTAAATGTTACTATCGGTATTTATTTTGATTTTATTCCCCCTATCATTGAATTCAATAAATTTCCAAATCATTATGATTGTCAAGTCCAGATGGAATTGTGTTGTGTAAATGAAGGAGAAAATAATGGATATAAACCTGATCGAGAGAAGGAAACGATCTGGTGGTTTTGGTCGAATGGAAAAAATATCGAGGATGTTATCAATAATATTAAATATTCGTTTTTGAAAACGGGCTTGCCGTGGCTAAAAAAATACTCGAATATTGAACGAGCTTTTGAAAAAATCGAAAGAGAAATCAATTCATATCATAAATTTTATAATGCCCAATTTTTTGCTAAACATTTAAAACTTTGGGATAAATATGAGGAATATCATCAATTATTTAAAGCAGAAGCCATTAAGTTTGGTGAATGATTTGATTAGGAGGGAAATTATTCCCTCCTTTTTTTATGTAACAATGGTCATCAATCTAGCCATAAAGAATATGATAGAGGTGAAAAGCAGATGGAGGTGAAGTAATGGCAGTTGTCAAGGCTACTGATTCAGATATTGCACTTTTAGCAAGGTTGCTAAGAGCTGAGGCAGAAGGGGAAGGTATACAAGGTATGCTTCTCGTAGGGAATGTCGGCATTAATCGGATAAGAGCAAATTGTTCCGATTTTAAGGGGCTCCGTACGATACCGCAAATGGTTTTTCAACCTCATGCCTTTGAAGCTACTATACATGGTTATTTTTATCAGAGGGCAAGGGAAAAAGAGAAGCGCTTAGCTCGTCGATCAATTAATGGAGAAAGTTTTTGGCCGGCAAAGTATAGTCTTTGGTATTTTAAACCACCCGGTGATTGTCCAGCAACTTGGTACAATCAGCCATTAGTTGCAAGATTTAAAAATCATTGCTTTTATGAACCAACCGCTGAAACATGTCAAAATGTATATAACACATTTTAACACTTAGCAAGTTTGTAATTGGTGTTTCGTGAATAACTCCTTTAAATTAATTCATACTAACAAAGGTAAAATGAATTAATTAGGAGGTAGGATTCATGCAAAACCAGCAAAACTCAAACCAAATGCATCAAAATATGCATACAGGCAATATTCCACAACAAATGAATCATGGTGGTCATGAAGTATTGGATGTAGGGGAAGTATTATCAGGATCTATTGGCTTAATGGATCAATATACTTTATTAAGAGGTCATGTTCAAGACCAGGAACTATTAAACATTTTAGACCGACAATACCAATTTATGCAACAGGAATATAATACATTGGTGGATTGCTTTCAATCAGGTAAAGATCCAGCGGTCCCTACTCAAAGCTATAAAATGCAGCAAGATAATAATTTTGTCTATGGATTGCAGCCGTCACAACCGAAAAAACCTTTACAATCTGTGTCAGAATTGACTGATGAATGCATTTCTGGTTTAATGCTCGGTGGTGTAAAATCTTCTGCTTCTATGAAGACAGTGGCTGCATGTGAAACGACTAACCCTGTAGTACGTAGAGTGTTAGCAGATTCCATACCAAACTGTATTGAAATGGCTTATGAACTGTCAATTTATCAAAATAAACATCATTATTATCAAGTACCACAATTTGCTCAACAAGATATGCAGCAAATGCTTCAAGCATATGCCCCTACAGGAGGGCAGATGCAAAACACTAATAATATGCCCCATTAAATAATCGTCAAAAACGTCATTCCTTAGGATTGACGTTTTTCTTATGAAAATTTGGGATAGAATCATTCTAATAAAGAAAACTGCTTTTTTATTTAAAGCTGTTTGTGCTAAAATAATATTGGTGTATAGAAAGCCTATTTAACTTGAGAATTAAGGAGAATAAAGATGGAAAAGATATTAGTTTTTGGACATAAAAATCCTGATACAGACACAATTTGTTCAGCAATTGCTTATGCAGAATTAAAGAAGAAATTAGGTGTAGAAGCCGAGCCAGTACGATTAGGAGAAATAAATGGTGAAACAAAGTATGCATTAGATACCTTTAAAGTAGATGCTCCTCGTTTCGTTCAGACAGTTGCAAATGAAAGCAATGGTGTAATATTAGTTGATCATAATGAACGTCAACAAAGCGCGGATGATATTGATCAAGTAAAAGTTTTAGAGGTAATTGATCACCACCGTATTGCTAATTTTGAAACAAGTGACCCTTTATATTATCGTGCAGAGCCCGTAGGTTGTACAGCTACAATTTTAAACAAAATGTACAAGGAGAATGGGGTAGCTATCAGTAAAGAAACAGCTGGTTTAATGCTTTCTGCAATTATTTCCGATTCACTATTATTTAAATCTCCAACTTGTACGGATCAAGATATTGCAGCAGCTAAAGAATTAGCCGAAATTGCTGGAGTTGATGTAGATACATATGGTTTAGCTATGTTAAAAGCTGGTGCTGATTTAAGTGATAAATCTATTGAACAACTAATCAGTTTGGATGCGAAGGAATTCCAAATGGGTACACATAAGGTAGAAGTTGCACAAGTGAATGCAGTAGATACAAATGATGTTTTGGCTCGTAAGGAAGAATTAGAAGTAGCATTAACGAACAAAATTTCCGAAAAGAATTTAGACTTGTTCCTATTTGTTGTGACAGACATATTAAATAGTGATTCAGTTGCCATTGCTTTAGGAAATGCAGCAAGTGCCGTGGAAAAGGCATTTAATGTAAGCTTAGAAAACAATACAGCTATATTAAAAGGTGTTGTTTCACGCAAGAAACAAATTGTTCCTCAATTAACCGATGCCTTAAAATAAACCAAATTAAAAAAGGGGGGGGCTGATATTTTAGACACCCCCTCAAAGCTACTTAGTACTCGATATTTTCTCTAATATGAGTTTTCCTAAACTCCTGTTCATTAGGATCAAAATATTGTTCATTATATTTTGCTATAAATTGATTGTTTTGAACATATCCCGCGCCCCATGTAGGATCCATAGTTAACCATTTTCCATTAACTTTTGCTTCAATCCATGCATGATTATTTTTCAATATACCTGTACCCGCCTTTCCTGAAATAACTCTTGCCTCAATATTACTTGCACGTAACAGAGCTCCCGCTAGATAAGCATAATCCTGACAGACACCGGTTTTTAAGCGTAGAGTTTTTAATGCATTATCATCCCATTCAAATTCGTTGTTTTTAAATTTCTGAACATCATAGGAAATATTTTTCGAAGTGAAATCATAAATTGCTTTCGCTTTTTCTCGATCATTTTTCCTGTCTTTAGTAATTTCTTTTGCAAGTTTAATAATTTTTGAGTGTTTCGATGGTATCCCTCTTGATGGCAATAGATCTCTTTGATCGTTTTGATCAAGATTTGTTACTGAGAAAGAGGCAACTGAAAAATAACGAAAATAATTTGTGTTCTTTTCCCTTATTTCAGGTACATTGACTGATACCTCATATTCACCTGGTCCGAATCGTAAATAAATGGAGCCGTCAAATGTAAAATCCTTTACTGGGATGATATCAAGAGCTTCATCTTGATCTTTTTTTGTTTTTATATAAATATGTGTGGTTTCTTTGGCTAAGTTAGCATCAGGGTCGATTTTCCCTTTTATTTGATAAGTGAGTTTTGTTTCGGCATTACCAAATCTAGGTGTTTCTAATTGAATCCCTCTTTCGTCATATGTTCGATAAAATTCTATTGGTGTCATCTGTTTATTTGAACGATTATTGACAAAAAGTGTAGTACCATATTGATAACGATTATCTTTCATTTTATCAGGTACGAGGACATTGATTTGATGAAGTCCTTCCCCATAGAAAAGGGGAACATCGTATGAAAATTGGCCATTTTTTACAGGAATTTCGTGTTTCCAATTTTCCATATCTTTTTTTACTTCAATCATGATCGTCTTTGTTTTTTCTAAGTTTTTTACTTTCCCATGTAAATTTAAATGTTCTGAGGCTTCAATCAAACCTGAATCTACATTCTTTAATACGAGATTTGCATCTTGTGCATAGGGAGTATAGGTTACATCTCTTTGTTTCTCTGGATGAACATTAATGACTTCGAAGGTAGCAAGATCATAATAATAATTATTGCGATCTGTAGCAGGGAGCATGACTCTAATAGAGTAGTTTCCTTTTCCATTATAAAAATGAATATCCTCTTTAAATGTTCCATTTTCTATAGGAATATAATAATCTTGAACTGAATTTGAATCGATAATATCAAGTGAACTTACTTTAACCCATGCATATCTTTCTATTAATTGATCTTCTTTTTCTATAACTCCAGAGATGGTGAGTTCATTGTTTACGGCGAATTTTTTATATTTTGGATTGGTTAATGTTGCACCGATTTTATCTTTATAATTAGTGAGCTCTAGAGGCTCTAATTTAAGCTCATTATTTTTCTCTTTTACTAATTTATCATATTTAGCTAACTCTTTATTTTCAGTGCTTACTTTGATTGTTTCCTTCTTATCAGACATCTGGGTTTTACTTCCATTACTGCACGCAGAAATTAAAACTAATGATAATGCAGCAATTGTTAGTAATTTTTTTACATCCATTTTATTCCTCCTATCCCCCTGATTACTGTACCTAAATACAAAATTTCCCACATCTTATTATTTATATCACACAGTTGGTGATAAAAGACATAAGCGAAAAAGCCTATTTTAAAATGGGTTACTGGTAGATAAAGGGAAAGAGAATGGTTTATTCAATTGAAATCATTTTTTAATAGTTCTTTATTCACTGACGTCAGACAAAGAAATAAACAAAAAAGACGCACTGGGCGTCCTTCTTGTCCATTTCTTTGTATTCACCTTACCAAAAATGTGCTTTCGCATTGCTTCTAAGAATTATGATATTTTGAGAAACTTGTGTTTGTCCATTTACTTGTGATTTCGTATGTTTTCTTCTTGTGGTACTATAATGAAATCGTTCAGATTGTGGATCTAAAAAGTTTCTGTAACTCATCGAATATCACCTCTTTGGAAGGATCTATACTTAGAAACGTAAAATACTCAAGAAATGAGTATCAGTAATATTTTGTACTGTAAACGATAAAAAATTCATTGAAATAAACAAATCTATTAGCGGTAAATTCTTTTGATGACTCATTTAAAATGTTATAATAAATATTTAGAAATAATGATTATTAAAAATAAAAGCAAGGAGCTTTCTATAAATGAAATTCGTATCTTGGAATGTAAATGGCATAAGAGCATGTATAAATAAAGGATTTTTATCTTATTTTAATAATGTAGATGCTGATATTTTTTGTATTCAAGAAACAAAATGTCAGGATGGACAAGTAACTCTTGAATTAGAAAATTACTATCAATATTGGAATTATGCTGAGAAAAAGGGATATTCCGGAACAGCGGTTTTTACAAAACAAAAGCCATTATCAGTAAAATATGGCGTGGGTGATGAAACAGATGAATCTGAAGGTAGAATATTAACTCTAGAATTTGATCAATTTTATTTAGTAAATGTTTACACTCCGAATTCTCAGAGGGATCTTGCCAGATTACCATTTCGTTTAGAATGGGAAGAAAGAATTAAAGAACATTTGATCTCATTAGATCAAGAAAAGCCAGTTGTTTATTGTGGTGATTTAAACGTTGCCCATCAAGAAATTGATTTAAAAAACCCAAAATCGAATAAAGGAAACTCTGGTTTTACTGATGAAGAAAGAGAAAAGATGAGTACATTATTGAACACGGGATTTACTGATTCCTTTCGTTATTTTTACCCGGATAAAACAGACTCCTATACTTGGTGGTCATATATGAATAAGGTTCGCGAAAGAAATATTGGCTGGAGAATTGATTATTTTATTGTATCTAATAGGTTAGTAGACTCATTGCAGGACTCACAAATCCACTCCGAAATTTTAGGAAGTGATCATTGTCCTGTTATGCTTGAAATGAAAATGTAAATAAAAATATTCGTTCATCACTAACACCTAATTTTTTAATTAGGTGTTTTTTTTAATACTTTTTCTCTGATTTGTCATGATAAGAATAAAGATCATGTAATGACTACAAAAGGAATTCATATATAACTCCATGAAAAGGGGGAAAAACGGATGCCCGAACTACCTGAAATGGAAACATATCAAAAATTGCTGTATGAAAAAATTGTAGGGAAGACGATTACGAATATTATAATCAATCGTGAAAAATCAATAAATTGTCAGCCGGATATGTTTATTAAAGATATACAACTACAAAAAGTAATTCGTATTGATCGAAGAGGCAAGCATTTACTTTTCTATTTGGCAAATGGTCGAGCCCTCATTCTCCATCTTATGCTCGGAGGATGGATGTATTATGGTACAGAGGAGGAGAAACCAAAACGAACGATTCAAATTCAGCTTGCTTTTGGTGTAGAGAATTTATACTTTATAGGTCTTCGTTTAGGCTATTTACACCTTTATCCAATAAATGAAGTAGATGAAGCATTGCCTAATTTAGGACCAGAACCATTGGATATCAATTTTACTCTACCATTTTTTATCAACTACTTATACAAAAAGCGTGGACGTCTAAAGACCAAATTAATTGATCAAAAATTTTTATCTGGGATTGGTAATTGTTATTCTGATGAAATTTGTTATCATGCACAGCTATTACCTACTAGAACCTTAGAAGATTTAACCGATATCGAAAAGAAACAATTGTATGAATCCATTCAATTTATCTTAAGAAACGCAACTCAATATGGTGGTTATATGAACCATGCATTTTATCGTGATGATAGGCTTACAGGAGGTTATGATAACAGATGTAAAGTGTATGATCGTGAAGGTGAATTATGTGAGAGATGTGGTTCAGAGATTATCAAAAAAATGATATCATCTCGAAAAACCTTTTATTGTCCTCATTGTCAATTTTAACGAAATTACTAAATTAAATGTAGATAGCTGAAACCTCTACCCATGAAATGACGTCTTACATGTTGATAGATTGAAAATGGGTATGAGGGAGAATGTATGAAGAAAAAGTTATTTATTTCTTATATCTTAATATTTTTGCTTTTCAGCTTGGCTTGGGTGCTTTTCACTTATAAACAAATAAAAAATGTGGCAAAAGAAAAACCTCCTAAAAACGTTCCATATCTAATTATTTTAGGAGCAAAGGTGAATGGGCAGGTTATGTCAAAAGCTTTATATGAACGAGCAATCACAGGTTTGCATTATTTAAAAGAGAATGAGGGGACAAAAGTGATTGTTACAGGTGGGCAAGGACCTGATGAGGAAATACCTGAGGCTGAAGCTCTTCGCTCCTATTTATTAGAACAAGGTATCTCGAATGAGCGAATTATAATTGAGGATAAGTCCGTAAATACATTCGAGAATCTTCAAAATGCAAAGGAATTTTTAGAAATAAAGAAGGCAGTAATCGTTAGCAATGATTTTCATCTTTATCGATCACTTCAATTGGCAAAATCACTAGGAATCGAAGCTTATCCACTTGCAGGTAAAACCCCTAAAATTGTCAAAACAAAACTATATTTAAGGGAGTATTTGGCCATAATAAAAATGAAAATTATTGGGAAGTGAGAATTATTAATGAATTTATCCCTTTACTGCCTCTTTTGTTTTTGGTAAGATTATGAAGAATCTAAATTTATTTTAAAGGAGAGATGAAGGTCAAATGAGTATGTCCGTTGTTTTTCAAATGGTTTTAGCTTAAGACGGGATAAGTATGCCCATTTTTAGCAAAGCCAATCGTAAAACATCGGATAATTAGACCTTTATTCTTATTTAATATTCGTGTATAACAGGTAATCGTAAACACGAATAGGGCAGGGTCTATTTCCCTGCCTTTTTTATTTGTATAAATGAGACTAATTAAGATATTTCAAAGGAATGTCCATTCAAATTAAATAATAATCGTTTATAACCTCCATGTTTTACGATTGGTTCTTACAAACAGAACTTTTGGAGGGAAAAAATATGAGTATCGTACATGTTGAAAATTTAACTCATTTCTATGGTGATCAATTAGTTTTTAAAGATATTGAATTTCGTTTATTGAACAAAGAAAAGGTTGGTTTAGTTGGTCCAAATGGAGCGGGTAAATCAACACTGCTAAAAATTTTATCAGGCCAACTGTTACCTGATTATGGAAGTATTTCTTGGCTTCCTAATAAGCAAATTGGCTATTTAGAACAGCATATCGAATTAAAAAAGGGAACAAGTATTTTAGATTTTTTAAAAAGTGCATTTCAACATTTATATGATATGGAAGGAGAAATGTTAGGAATTACAAATAAAATGGCGATATGTAATGAGGTTGAGTTACAAGGGCTCTTGAAACGATATTCGTTAATTCAGGATATATTAGAAGCTCAGGATTTTTACCTTATTGATTCAAAAATTGAAGATGTCTCATCTGGATTAGGTATCCTAGCACTAGGATTAGATCGGGATGTAGCACAATTAAGTGGTGGACAACGTACAAAACTATTGCTGGCAAAACTTCTATTAACTGAGCCGGATATATTATTATTGGATGAACCAACGAATTATCTTGATTACGAACATATTGTTTGGTTGAAAGACTATTTAATTAATTATAAGAAATCATTTATTCTTATATCACATGATACGCATTTTTTGAACGAGGTCGTAAATGTTATTTTTCATTTAGAGCATAAACATTTAACTAGGTATGTAGGGAATTATCAAGCATTCTTAGAAGCTTATGAATTAAGAAAACACCAAATTCATATTGCGTATAGTAAGCAGCAACAGGAAATTCACAAGCTTGAAACCTATATTCAAAAAAATAAAGTCCGTTCTTCCACTTCTAAACAAGCAAAATCAAGAGAAAAGAAATTAGCAAAAATTGAACGAATTGAAAAGCCGGTGGGAAACCTACATCCAAGATATTCATTTCACGTTTCTGAACGACCCGTTAGTACGATCATTGAAACGAAAGATATTATTGTTGGGTATACCTATCCTTTACTCCCGTCTTTAAACTTTACTTTAAAAAGAGGTGAAAAAGTTGCTATTATTGGACATAATGGGATTGGAAAATCTACCTTACTAAAAACAATGATGGGTGAAATTAATCCTTTAAGCGGAACAATTTCAATAGGTGATAATGTAAGGCCATCTTATTTCGAACAAGAATGGCATACGCCAGTTGAACAAACACCGATGGATTATATTTGGTCTATGCATGAACAAATGAATCAAAAAGAAATTCGCCAAGCTCTTGCACGTGCTGGTATCAATAAAGAACATATATTACAACCACTTCATACTTTAAGTGGGGGTGAACAGACGAAAGTAAGATTATGTCAATTGATGTTAGAAAAAAGTAACTGGCTTATTCTTGACGAGCCAACGAATCACTTAGATGTTCAAGCAAAAGAAGCATTGGCGTTAGCACTAAAGCAATATGAAGGAACATTACTGATTGTATCTCATGAACCTGAATTTTATGAAGAATGGTGCACAAACGTACTTAATCTTGAGGATTACAGATAAAATAAATTAAAGGATTTTAGGGCAAATACATCGAATTTTTTACTAAGTAAGGAGTGATGTATTTTGCCCGAACCTACAAAAATATTTATTAGTTCAGCTGCCCAAGATCGACTTAGACCCTTAAGGGGAAATCTCCATCGATTATTAATGGAGATGGAGCATAGACCTTTAATGTATGAAAAGGATTTTGGACCTTGGCCTCCAGAACAGCTTGTAGAGAATTGTTTAAAGTATGTGGAAATGAGTGATATTTTTCTTCTTTTCATATCTGATAAAGCTGGTAATTATAGCCAATATTATAAGGCGACAATCACTCATTGTGAGTTTCAGAAGGCTTATCAATGTAATAAATATATTATTGTTTTTGTGGAAGATTATATTTATGATCTTTTTTGGTATGAAATTCGTTTAATTATTGGCGAAATGTTAAAAAGCTATAAAGAAACTTTTGGCACTAATCCTGATAATTACTTTGAAATTGCAAAAGAAGCATGGGAAAAGCATCCAAAGAAAAAAGAACATGAAAATATTGAACCGTATATTTGGGGATTTATGTATGACATTTATATCAAAGGTCATTATTTGGAGAAAATATCCTTCGGAATGGATCCAAGCCGTACAATAAAACGATATTTTAGTGACTTGTTTAGAAGAGGAAGTAAATATCTCGCATTTGAAGGAACCATCGAAGAACAACTTCAAGAAGGTCCAATTTATAAAAAACATGCTGATTTTACCTCTAAAATCATAAGTTATATTAAAAATGGTGAATTAATCAATCCAAGATTGTTTTTAGAATATCTTCAACGTTTTTTAAAAAATGGGATAATATATAGTCAGCCCCATACCATGTTTGAAACAGAGCTTGGTGCATATGAATCCTGTTCAGGAACAACCTTATACAAAAAAAAGGGTGATTTATTAACTCTTGTAAGTGTATCTGGTATGGCAAGTGATGAAAATAAAACATACCCTTTAGAGGATAGGAGTTCGTATTCTGTTCAAGCTTTTCATAGTCAGTCTGGCCAGGAGTTATTTTTTAGCGAAGAGAAGCAGCAATTTTATTTATCAATTCGTACGGGAAATTATGTCATAAGTTTTCATTATCCTGTTGAGTCATATTGGTCTATTGAGAAGGTTCAAGGCTTTAAGGATGATGTGATGCGTGATATAATGGAATCAGAATCAGCATTGTATCGTGATTTCGCTATTCAATTGTTAGGAGGGATTCGATAGTGGCTGCAGAACCTAAACGGACAAAAAACGATAGTATTATTCATGTCGCCTCCGGTAAAGCGAATGGAAGTAAAAAATATATTCAAGAAAAAGCAAAACGTTTCGATGAAAATAATCGCATCTTAAAAGAAGCGTTTTCGAATCATAAAAAGACGCGACACTCCATTATTTAAGCTCCAATAAAGGAGCTTTTTTTCATATACAGAGGTGGGGAATGGTACTGGATGGGGAATTTTGATAAACGCAATCGATTAGAAGATGAGGTTTTTACTTATCGGATTTCAAAGAATAATACGATATTTATTGATTGGTATGGCAAACAAGTCAAGATTATAAAAGGAAAAGAAGCAGAAAAGCTCCTTACTAAAATTACACAAGCTGAAAATGAAAAAGAAATCCAACTACTATTAGCTAAGGTAACTGGAAACTTCAAAAGGGGTAATGAAAAAAAGTAAAAGCTATTATGATTAGTTTGATGCCTATTTTAAGACTGTTTTCGTATAGAGTGTTGCTTGTGTAAAAACCTATCTGCAGGTCTTTACAAATAATAAAGGTTTCGGGTTCACAGGTCTTTTTCTCAGTGGAAAAAAGGAATTGTTATCCTTATGTATCGCTTGGAGAATTGCTCTAAATATCGGGAATGTTAGAAAAGAGATAAAAATGAGATCGCAATAAATAAAAATATCTTGATATTCATTATTGTGAGTGGTATGATAATCGAAATATTTGATGTATAAATCGATGAAGAGAAAAAGTACGTAAGGATTGAACTCTTGAAGCGAGCTGGGTATGGTGAAAGCCAGTGAGGAAGCCGAACGGAAAAATCATCTCTGAGATGCAAGGCTGAAATTTTTAAGTAAGTCTTGACGGGAGTCCGCCGTTACAAGGAACGCGTATGATAGTACGTTGACAAGTGCTGTTTGTAATAAGCAGAATTTTGGGTGGTAACGCGGGTTAATACACTCGTCCCTATTTTTAGGGACGAGTGTTTTTTATTTTTCAAAATTAATGAAGGAGGATGCTAAAATGGATAGTCAGAATCATAGAAGTTTTGAACGTGAGAAGCGTTGGCAGGAGTATTGGGGTAAGGAAAATATTTTTCAACGTTCAATAGATAATAGAACCGGAAAAGATCGCTACATTTTTTATGAGGGACCACCTACTGCAAATGGACTTCCACATGTTGGCCATGCTTTAGGGAGGACAATTAAGGATATTATTGCCCGTTATCAAACGATGAATGGTAAACAAGTAATTAGAAAAGCAGGATGGGATACACATGGTTTACCAGTTGAATTAGGAGTAGAAAAGCAGCTGGGAATCTCAGGAAAACAAGAAATTGAACATTACGGTATTGAACCATTTATCGAAAAATGTAAGGAAAGTGTATTCTTTTATGAAAAGCAATGGAGGGATTTTACAACAGATTTAGGTTATTGGGTTGATATGGATCATCCATATATGACTATGAGTAATGAATACATTGAATCTGTATGGCATATTCTCGGAACGATTCATGAAAAAGGATTGCTATATAAAGGACATCGCGTCTCGCCCTATTGCCCTAGCTGTCAGACTTCTTTAAGTTCACATGAGGTTGCACAAGGATATAAAAATGTAAAAGATTTAAGTGCGACGGTAAAGTTTAAACTTAAGGACAGGGAAAACGAATATGTACTAGGATGGACGACTACACCATGGACATTGCCTGCCAATGTCGCACTTGCAGTAAATGGCGATCTTGATTATGCAAGAGTAGAAATAGAGGATCAGATAGTAGTTATTGCTGTTGCTAGGTTAGAACAAGTTATCAATCAGCCTTATACACTAATTGAAGTCGTCAAGGGGACAGATCTCGTTGGATTAAGCTATGAAGCCCCATTTAATTTTGTTGAGCTAGAAAAAGGACATTGTATTGTTGAAGCTTCATTTGTTACTGAGGATAGTGGAACAGGAATTGTTCATATCGCACCTGCATATGGAGAAGATGATTATCGTTTAGTACAAGAAAATCAATTATCTTTTATCAATTTAGTTGATGAACAAGGAAGATATAATGATATTTTTACGCCACTAGCTGGTCAAAAAGTAAAAGAAAGTGATGTGGATATCGTAAAACTATTACATCAAAAGGGGCTTTTATATCATAAAGAAAAGTATGAACATTCTTATCCTCATTGCTGGAGGTGTGATACTCCATTATTGTATTATGCGACAGAGAGCTGGTTTATCAAAACAACTGCCCTTAAAAATGCATTGATTTCAAATAATCAACAAGTCAATTGGTTCCCTGATCATATAAAAAACGGGAGATTTGGCAATTTCTTAGAAGGATTAGTGGATTGGAATATCAGCAGAAAAAGATACTGGGGAACTCCTTTAAATGTTTGGGTTTGTCATACATGTAAACATGAAATTGCCCCGAAAAGTATTGAAGATTTAAAAAAACATGCAAAGGAATCCGTATCAACGATTGAGCTTCATAAACCATATGTTGACCAAATTTCCTTTGAGTGTCCTAATTGCCATGGGACAATGAAGCGAACAGAAGAGGTAATAGACGTGTGGTTTGATAGTGGTTCAATGCCATTCGCTCAGTACCATTATCCGTTTGAAAACACAGATGTATTTCATTCTCAGTTTCCAGCGGATGTGGTAGTTGAGGCAATCGATCAAACGAGAGGCTGGTTTTATTCATTGCTTGCAGTATCTGTACTCTTTAAAGGGGTAGCTCCATATAAAAATGTCTTAGTAACAGGTCATATTCTGGATGAACATGGACAAAAAATGTCAAAGAGTAAAGGGAATGCTTTAGATCCTAGGGACTTAATTAAAGAATTTGGTGCGGATCCACTTCGCTGGTCTTTAATAGCTGACAGCGCACCTTGGAATCAAAAAAACTTTTCCAAACGCAATGTGCAAGAGGCAAAATCAAAAATTATTGATACACTTGCAAGCCTATTTCATTTTTATCAGTTGTATGCAAAAATCGACTCATTTGATCCTAAAATTCATCACACTGAAGAAGCTACAATCATGGATAAGTGGATATTATCAAGATTAGCCACCACCATCTCGTCTATGAAAAAGGAGATGGAAAACTATCAACTGACAAATGCAGCTAGACTGGCAGGAAACTTCATTGATGAAATGAGTAATTGGTATATTCGTCGAAACAGAGAACGTTTCTGGAGTAAAGGTATGTCACCCGACAAAATTGCGGCATTTCAAACCTTATATCAAGTGTTGAATGAACTTTCGAAACTTATAGCGCCGTTTGTACCGTTTATCGCTGAAGAGATTTTTTACACGCTTAATGGGGAGAGTGTTCATTTAACTGATTACCCAACCGTCCAAAACAACAGTATAGATAAAACGCTTGAAAATGAGATGATTGCTGTAATTGAATTGGTGGAGTTAGGCAGAAGTATTAGGCATAGCAAACAATTTAAAACGAAACAACCTTTAGCGAAAATGATAGTGGTCGCTCATAATGGCAATGTAAAAACACTTTCTACTTTTGAAAATATCATTAAAGAAGAGCTGAATGTAAAACTTGTGGAATGGGTAGATTCTTCGGATAAGTTCATTGAACATCGATTGAAATTGAATTTTAAATCCGCGGGACCGAAATTAGGGAAGTTGGTAAATGAGGTTCAGCAACAGTTAATGAACGCTTCAAAAGAAGACATAAAACATTTTCTAAACCTAGGTACATTACCTCTTTGCATGAAAAATGGTGAAACTTTACTTTTAGAACAAGAGGATGTCATTGTAACGAAAATTACAAATATCGAAGGATTTACCGAAGCTTCAAATCGAAATTTCACCGTTCTTTTAGATACAAACTTAACAGATGAATTGAAACGTGAAGGAATCGTAAGAGACTTTATTCGAATCGTCCAAGAAATGCGGAAAAAACGTGATCTACCAGTCGAAAAAAGAATTGAATTATTTATCCACGGATCAAAAACAATAACCAACTGGTTAAAAGAATTTGACTCATTATTACACAATAGCATTGTTTTACAAACAATACACTATAAGGAAACAAAAGATATGGAAAAAATTTCTCTTGGTGAAGAAGAAATATTCATTCAAATCAAGTAAAGGGACACGGTGGGACACAGGGTCCGGTCCATTGTCCCAGTTTAAAAGGGACAGGGGGTCTGACCCCGTGTCCCTCTCTATAACTGATCTGTTGCATACTTTTAATTTGCATAGAATACGGAATATTCTCCTTCTACCTCATTAAAGATAATAAAAGTTAAAAAGGATATCTTGATCATGGTTACCAAAGCCTTTGCCGAAAATCGTTACTCCCCCGACATTTTGAGCATCACTTTCAACACAAATTTTAAATGTTAGTAATGTTTTCTCCTCTATTCCTAGATCAGCTAATACAACGTCAGAAAGGAATTTCCCATCGATACAAGTATCATATTGACTGATTCGTATATGCTTGAGTAACCCATATTGACTATTTTTATCTTCCCACCATGATGGTGTATATCTTCCACGTGTATCTGAAAAGTTCCCCGGACAGGTCCATGTCCCTAAATTAATTCCATTAAGATAGAAAGTAATATCGCTCGGCCAAACATTATTAGAATTTGGAAATTCCGAAGCAAGCTCCAAACTAATTTCTAATAGTTCCGGAGTATCTCTGGCAGTTAATAAATTCGGAATCTTATATTCAACATACCCTTCTGAAAACCATACTAATGAAGCGTTCATGCGCTCAGAATCCATAAAAAACTTAGGGTCATCCACTTGGCCGATAAAATCCTCAGTTGATGCGATGCCACATGTAGGTTTTACATAAAAGTCTGTATAATGGCCTACGCTTAGCTGAGTCGTGTGTAACTTATATGAATGGTAGATTTTCTGGGGGAACTGAATTTCAATGGTATCTACAGCCAAATAAGAAAGTTTTTGAATACCTGATTTACCCGGAATTTTTTCAGTCTTTATCAATTGTGCTTTCTCTAATTTCTGAATATGCCTTGTGGTAATTGCACTACTCAAACCTAATTTTTGCGCAAGCTCTTTTATATTCATTCTTTTTTCAGACAATAGCTGAAGTATTTTTAATCTTACTTCACTATTTAGAGCGTCATAGACATGTAATGAATCTTTCGAAATATCTAATTGCAATTTAATAACCTCCATTCTATTAACTTAAATGTACAATTTTTAGATTATTTTTATTATATCATGTAACATCATTAACTAAAAGGTTAATCAAATTAAAATGGCTATTTATTAGTATTGACAGCGCTTTATTTGATGTGTATATTATATTCTATAAATTCAATATATTTTTTAAGTTACTAATTAGTTAATCAAGGTGTAGTAGAATTAAAAGATTATTCTTGACAGATTAAGGAGGGGATATTTTTTTAGAGAGAGTTTTTTGAAAACTGAAAAAATATTTTTAGGGGGAAGGAAATCATGAGAAAACTAGGTCTATTATTTATGACAATGATGCTTGTATTTGTTTTAGCCGCTTGTAGTAGTAAATCTTCAAGCTCTAGCTCAAGCAAAGAAATCGTCTTTTGGAATCCATTCACTGGTCCAGACGGTACAAACATGAAAAAGATGGTAGATGAATATAACAAAACCAATCCAACGTATAAGATAAAAAATATCTCTCTAAAAGAAACGGATATGTATAAAAAAATTCAAACGGTGGTGAATTCAGGGAAAAATGTACCAGACTTAATGATTGTTCATGCGGAACGTATTAAGTTGTATAAAGATAATAAAATGCTAATTAATTATGATCAGTACCTAAGTGATTACCCAGAAATTAAGGGAGAAAATTATATGCAAGAAGCTTGGAACATCGGCGATTTAGATGGTTCCAGATACAGTGTTCCACTTGATATCCATTCATTCGTGATGTATTACAACAAAGATCTGGTGGAAAAATATGCCCCAGGTGCACTTGATGATAACATTGTCACATTTGATGAAATTAAAGCTGCTGGTGAAAAATCACAACAAGATAAAATTACTGCCCTTGGTATTACATGGACAAAACCGAATTTCCTTTCATTGTACGCACAAAATGGCGGGAATTTAACAGAAAATGGTATAGATCCAACCATAGATAATGATCAAGCGAAGGATGCCTTCCAATTATGGAATGATATGTATAAGCAACATATTACAAACAAAGACGGGGAAGACCCAGCGCAAATGTTCCTTCAAGGTAAATTAATCTTTTATCCTGAAGGAATCTGGATGAATAATAATTTAAAAGGAGCAAAATTTGAGTATGGATTAACTAATGCACCACAACTTTCTAATGATAAGAGTAAAATGATCAACTGGTCTTCATCGCATCAATTTGTCATGTTTAACAGTAAAGATCGCTCGGATGACAAAGCAAAGGGAGCGATTGCTTTCATCGATTGGCTACGTGACAATTCTTTAGAATGGGCAAAAGCAGGACAGAACCCGGCTTCGCTTAAAATTCTAGATGATCAAGAATACCAAAAAATGGCTCAATCATTTTTACTGAAAGATCCTGAGGAACAAGCCTCACTAAAAATTTTTGACTACAAATATAATGGTTATGTTTCAGAAGAGTTGGATGCCAAAGCTCTTGAAATGATATTAGGCAAAACTCCTATTGAAAAGGGACTCGCTAATATCCAAAAAACACTTGAAGATAAAATAGCTAAGGATACTTCTAAGTAATAAGAATGAATCATCTCGAATAAATGGAAGCTGTTTCTATAAATATAGTTGCAGCTTTCATAGATTAATAATGCTGGAGGGGTAAGTATGGAAGTACCTGTGAAATCCATGGAGTTGAAGAAAAGAATAAAACGCTCCAAAGGGAAATCGATAAATTGGACTCCATGGTTTTTTATTACACCACATTTGGTAATCTTTAGTCTATTTTTTCTAGTGCCGATTCTTTATGGAATCTATATTTCTTTTACTAATTGGGATTTGGTCGGAAAAGCTGATTTTGTAGGATTAGCAAATTATAAGGAGATTTTATTTCAAAAGGATTCATCATTTTATACGCAATTCCATAATGGCCTCAAAAATACATTTATTTTTGTTATTTTATCTGTTCCGTTTTGCGTGATTGTTCCGCTATTATTGGCAAGTGCTTTACATGCTAAACCGAGATTCCATAAGTTATTTCAATCTATTTTTTATATACCTTCCTTATTTTCTATTTCTGCTGTCGTGATTATTTGGACCTTAATGTTTAACGTGAATCAAGGACCTATTAACAAGCTCCTAGGTGAATCGATCGTGTGGACGGGAACTCAGCCATATGCTTGGGTAGCGTTAGTAGTTGTCACAGTGTGGTGGTGTATCGGCGGTAATATGATTATTTACCAAGCGGCTTTGAATGGGATATCTAAAGATTTTTATGAAGCTTCAGACATTGATGGCGCAAATTCTATTCAAAAGTTTTTTAAAATTACACTTCCGAGTATCCGTGGACAATTGCTGTATACAGTAGTTATTACAACCATTGCGCAATTTAATGTTTACGGTCAACCGCTCATGTTAACAGGAGGTGGCCCAACAGAATCTACGCGTGTTCTGTTAATGGATATCCAACAAAATGCCTTTGGGTCAGGTCAATCCATTGCTGGGATTGCCTCAGCTATGGCATTCATTCTTGGCCTATGTATTATGGTTGTATCACTTATTCAATTTCTTTTTTTACGTAACAAGGACTAGATGAGAGGTGAGGAAAGGTGAAGACTAAACTACTATCTCTTCCTAAATTAGTGGCTTTTTTCTTTCTATTATTGATGGCGATCATATGGGTATTACCTTTAATTTGGGGTATCGTTACTTCCTTTAAGGATGAAATGGAATTTCAAACAATGGGTTTTAAATTTCTACCAGTTGAATGGGTAACTACAAATTATACGTCACTCTTAGTTGATAATTATAGTACACCACTATTACATTGGTTCTTTAATTCCTTATTTATAGCAGTTGCTCATACTTTATTAGTTCTTATTGTCGTTTCTTTTGCAGGATTTGCTTATGGTCGATTACGTTTTAAAGGGCGGAATATCATTTTCATGTTTTTGATGGCAACAATGATGTTTCCAGGAGTAGTTAATTTAGTTCCTTTATATAAAATTGTTGATACGCTCGGTTGGGTTAATAGTTATTGGGCAGCCATTGTTCCAGGTGCGGCAGGGGTTTTTAACATCTTTCTTGTAAGACAATTTATGGTGAATATTCCAATTGAATTTGATGAAGCCGCAAGAATAGATGGAGCAGGAGATTTTCAAATATACTGGAGAGTTGTTCTCCCTCTATTAAGGCCCATTCTTATGGTGGTTGCATTATTTAGTTTTACTGGCTCATGGAATGACTTTCTATGGCCGTCCATTATCTTTAATGATATCGAAAAAATGCCAATCACATCAGGCCTTCAGTTACTACAAGGAATGTACATAGCTCAGCCGACCTTACTAATGGCAGGAGCGTTAGTGGCAATTGTTCCAACATTTATTATTTATTTATTCGCACAAAAATACTTTTTACAGTCTATGTCACTTTCAGCTGGTATAAAAGGTTAAGTTGGTATGCAATTAATTTCTTACCGATTCTTTTTCTTCATCTCATACTCACAATATAAATGGTAATAACCGTTAAATCCATCTGCCGATTTTAACTCTGTTTTAAAAAGCTATAATGAGGAAATTTCCTCCTAGTGTTTTAGAAAAAGTGAAAGGTAAAAAGGGGTTGTTGTGATGTCGAATAAAATGGAAAGAATCATCGTTTATACTGCAGCTATCTGGCAGTTATTAGATGGATTCATAACCGTCTTTATTTATGGACCATATATAAGAAATAAGGGAGCAAACATAAATGGCTTATCCTATGGGGAAAAAAAGGGATTGGAATCGATCTTTGGGAGTATCTATAGCTTTGTTTCAATCTATGGGATATTACTCATTTTATTAGGTTTAGTTACTATTTATTTTACAAAAACCTATATGAAAAATGACATTGTGCCCAAGAAAGTGCCCTTTTGGTTTCTCCTATGTGGGATCATTTCATATTTTACAATGGATATCATCAGTTTAGTACTTTACATGGGAGCGGGAATTATTATTTTAGCAAAAAATCGTTCGTTAAAAATGTATGCAAAATCCAATGATTTATCTAACTAAGGAGGAAATAATATGAACAAATTACATCCAAGACCACAGTTTATTCGCGATGATTGGGAAACACTGGATGGAGAGTGGCGATTTGCCTTTGATGATCACAACAATGGGGAAGTAAATGAATGGACAAAGGGAATTCCGAAGGGGCAAACCATCCAAGTCCCATTCACCTATGAAACAAAAATGAGCGGAATAGGGGATCAGTCGCACCATCCAGTGGTTTGGTATGAACGTACAATTAATGTGACGAAAGACAAAAATGTACTGCTTCATTTTGAAGGAGCTGATTATTATACAACATTATGGGTGAATGGATTGAAGGTAGGGAATCATCAAGGGGCATATACTGCATTTGCGTTTGATATTACCAACTATGTACAAAACGGTGAAAATCAAATCATTGTTAAAATAGAAGATTCGATCGATTGTTCTCAACCGCGTGGTAAGCAACGATGGTTGAAGGATAACTTTGGCTGTTGGTATGTACAAACAACCGGTATATGGAAAACAGTCTGGGTAGAATATGTTTCACCAGTACATATAGATTATGTAAAAATGACTCCTATATATGATAAAGGAGAAATTTCAGTTGAACTGTACACAAATAAACGGCAGTTAGGTGCTGGTTTTATGGCTTGTGCTGAAATCTCATTTGAAGGAAAAATTATTAATAAAGTAAGTGTAAATGTGATTGATGGGGTTGCAAAGTTTTCACCTAGTGTCATGGAAAACGGAGACCCTTGGAGCATGAAAAGATGGAGTCCAAATGCTCCGAATTTATATGATATCAAATTTGAATTATTTGAAAAAGAACAGTCTATCGACCTAGTTAACTCTTATTTTGGAATGCGCAAAATTTCTATTGAGGGAAGAAAAATCCTTCTGAATAATGAAGAACTATATCAAAGGCTCATATTAGATCAAGGGTATTGGGAAGAAAGTGATTTAACCCCACCTTCAGTTGAAGCCCTTGAAACAGATATCGAAAAGGTGCTTGAAATGGGGTACAACGGTGTTCGAAAACATCAAAAGATAGAGGATAATCGTTTCCTGTATCTTTGCGATAAGAAAGGTTTACTTGTATGGTCTGAGGTAGGTGCAACCTATGCATTCAATGATCAGGCTATTTCTAATTTTACTAATGAGTGGTTAGAAATCGTCAAACAAAATTACAATCACCCTAGTATCATTACATGGGTTCCTTTTAATGAATCTTGGGGAATACAGGATGTTTATGTCAATGATGCACAGCAGAAGTTTACTGAAGCGATTTATTATTTAACTAAAACCTATGATTCTATGCGTCCGGTTGTAACGAATGACGGATGGGAGCATACCATTTCCGATATCATCACACTCCATGATTATGAAGAATATAACGAAGTATTTAAGAAACGTTATGAAAATGATGAAGTACTTCTTTCCAATCAAATTCAGCATAATAAGCATCGTTATCCTTTTGCTAAAGGCTATGGTTATCAAGGGCAACCTATCATAATTTCTGAATTCGGTGGGATTGCATTTGCATCGGAAAGTGGTTGGGGATATGGCAATCAAGTGAAAGATGAAGCGGCATTTATTAAACGCTTTGATAGTATACATCAAGCTATTCAGGATCTCGAGTATGTATGTGGATTCTGTTATACACAGATAACAGATGTTCAACAAGAAATTAATGGCTTGCTAACCATTGATAGAAAAGCAAAAGTAGATTTAGCGGAAATTCGTAAAATAAATGAAAGAAGAATAAAGTAGCATAGAAAAAATGCTAAAGGAATTAGTGGAAAAAGGTAGATAATCAATATCTACCTTTTTTTAACTTAGTAGTTTGGATGAGTTAAATAAACTATCAATATTAGGAGGTAGTTATAATGGAAAAACAAACTAATAAAAGAGTTACAAGTCGAAAAGATAAAAAATTTATGAATCCCCTACTTGAGAGTGGTCCCGATCCTTATATTTATAAACATGTTGATGGTACTTACTATTTCACAACGACTTTAGCAGATCATATTGCGATTTGGAAGAGTTCGTCTATAACAGGACTATCCAGAGCAGAGAAAAAAATTATTTGGTCTCCTCCAGAAGAAGCACCTTACAGCGACAATATTTGGGCACCAGAATTACATTATATTCAGGGGAAATGGTTTATTTACTTTACTGCAAATGATGGTGGTGGAGATGAGACTCGACGTATTTATGTACTTGAGAATTCTTCAGCTAACCCAATGCTTGGTGAATGGCATTTTAAGAGTGCTGTTAATACCGAACTTCCAGGTTTAGATGGAACTGTTCTTCAGCATCAAAATCAATTATTCTTTATATATTCAGGATATGGGTATTTTCCTGATTATGGATCAGCGCTTTATATTGCTAAAATGGATAATCCATGGACTTTAAAAGGAGAAAATGTATTAATATCGGCTCCAACGAATGAATGGGAGAAACAAGGTGGAATGGCAATAAATGAAGGGCCAATAACCCTAAAAAGAAACGGGAAAATTTTCCTGATTTTTTCTGCTAGTGCTACATGGTCAGATGATTATTGTTTAGGGATGCTTACAGCACTAGAAACGGCAAATCTTCTCAATCCTGATTCTTGGTTGAAGCATCCAGAACCGGTTTTTTTGAAAAATGTAAAAAACCGAGTATTTTCCCCTGGGCATAATAGCTTTACTCAATCCCCTGATGGGAAAGAGGATTGGATCCTCTACCATGCATTTTCATTTTCCGAGAATGAAGGAGATCATAGATTGGGAAAGCTTCGGAATCCAAGAGTGCAAAAATTTAATTGGAATCCGGATGGTACACCTAACTTTGGAACGCCGCTGCCAGCTTACACTCCGATGGACAAACCCTCAGGAGAAATATAGGTTAAATAGGAAACACAACTATCAATTATCAATAGGTAAAATTTTTTGCGGAAAATTAGTAAAATATTGACTAGAATTTTCAATGATATTATGATTTAGGGAAAGTGTAAATATTTTTAAAGGAGTAACATATGGCTACGATCAAGGATATCGCGGAAAAAGCGGGTGTATCAATATCAACGGTATCAAGGGTGTTGAATTATGATCCCACTCTTTCTGTAAGCGATGAAACCAAAAGGAAAATTTTCCAAACTGCGGAGGATCTATCATATCGTAAAAAAAAGATAGAACAACGCATGGCGTCTTTTCGAATTGCTATTGTAAATTGGTATACAGAAGAAGAAGAGTTGAATGATTTATATTATTTATCTATTCGGGTGGGTGTTGAGAAGCGGTGTGAAGCACTTCATATTCAAATGACAAAACTTTCCCTTGATCATTTGGATTCCGTGCAGAATCAGGAATTTCATGGCATTATCGCCATTGGAAAATTTAATAAAAAGCAAGCAGAGAAAATTCAGAACATTACTGAAAATATTGTTTTCATTGATAGTTCTCCTGATGAAGACCGCTTTGATTCAGTAGTATGTAATTTTGAAAAGGCAACCATTGATGTTCTCAATTATTTTGTACAGCATGGGCATGAAAAAATCGGCTATATTGGGGGGCGAGAAACATATAAGGATGATACTTCAGAGATTATTGATTATAGACAAGAGACATTCATAAACTTTACTAAAAAAAGAAATCTTTATAATGAAGATTTTATATATATTGGTTCGTTTTCCGTAAATGATGGCTACAGACTAATGAAACAAGCAATATCTGAGCATCATGATGATCTTCCGTCTGCATTTTTTGTCGGTAATGATTCTATGGCTATTGGATGTTTAAGAGCATTACTTGAAGAAGGTATTTCCGTTCCTCAAAGGGTCAGTATTATCGGGGTGAACGATATTAGTGTAACGAAATACGTATTTCCGCCATTAAGTACTGTTAGAGTTTATACCGAATTGATGGGGGAAACGGCTGTGGATTTGTTAATTGAAAGAATAACTGAACGTCAAGTTGCAAAAAAGGTGAGTCTTTCTACTCAACTAGTCATTCGCGGAAGTAGTAAGTAGGTTTATTTTTAATGAAGAAGAAAGAATCAGGATATAGATATGACACCTTGATTTCCTCGTATGTTGATGAAAATCAGGGTTTTTTTATTTAATTTTGTAGTTTGCAGTAGAGTCGCAAATCGTGTGGGAGATGGAGTCCAACTTCGTCCTTGTAGAAAGGTCATCAACAGCCAAGTATATGAAAAATAACCAAGTAAAATAATAAGTAAAATTTTTAGTAAAAGTATTGAAATATTTTTACTTTTTAAATAAAATATTCTTAAGGAGAATTTAGGCACAATTTGATTAGTTTCCATATGACTGAATTTTCCCTCACTTAATACTATGGGGGCGAAAGAAAAGATGAATTTACATTTTTTATTTGATACATTTCGAGAAATTTATCCGCAAAAAGAATGTGATGATCCAAAAGCATTCTTTTCTCCAGGAAGAATTAACTTAATTGGTGAACATACGGACTATAATGGGGGACATGTTTTTCCTGCTGCTATCACTTATGGAACGTACGGACTTGCAAGAAAAAGATCGGATCGTTTAGTAAGAATGTTTTCTATGAACTTCGAAGAGAAAGGAATCATCGAATTTACACTTGATGACTTAAACTATAAATCTCATCATCATTGGGTCAATTACTCTAAAGGAATGATCCGTTTTATTCAAGAACTAGGTAAGGAACTGCCATGTGGTCTTGATGTGCTTATTTATGGAAATATACCAAATGGGGCAGGACTTTCTTCCTCCGCATCGCTTGAAATGTTAACAGGTGTAATGGTAAATGAACTATATGGTTTTCAACTCGATATGTTGGATATAGTTAAAGCTGGTAAAAGGGTCGAAAATGAATTTATTGGTGTCAAAAGTGGAATTATGGATCAATTCGCTATTGGGATGGGGAAGGACAATTGTGGAATTCTTCTTAATTGCAATACATTAAAATACGAATATGCCCCATTACCATTATCTGAATATAAAATTATTATTATGAACACGAATAAAAGAAGGGTGCTGTCTGATTCAAAATATAATACAAGAAGAAGTGAATGTGAGAAGGCTTTAAAGCTTATACAGCAGGAATGTAAAGTTCAGTCTTTGGGAGAAATTACGGAAGAAGAATTTGAGGCATATAAATATTTGATAGATAACGATGTTCTACAAAAACGGGCAAGGCATGCAGTCTATGAAAATCAAAGAACATTAAAAGCTTTGCAGGCGTTAAAAAATGATGATTTAAAAGGATTTGGTCGATTGATGAATGCTTCTCATGTTTCTTTAAGGGATGATTATGAGGTTACTGGGATTGAATTAGATTCTTTAGTTGAAGCAGCTTGGAAACAGGAAGGTGTAGTTGGGGCTCGTATGACGGGGGCAGGATTTGGTGGTTGTGCTATTGCGATCGTCAAAGAAGAGTTGGTGGAAAAATTTATTTTTGAAGTAGGAAAGGAATATCAAACAAATATTGGTTATCAAGCAACATTTTATGCAGCAAGTATTGGCAACGGAACAAAAGCAATAGAATAGGATTACTGAAGTTTACGATATGGAGGGAAATGAATCATGAGTATTTTAGTTCTTGGTGGAGCAGGTTATATAGGTTCACATGCGGTTTACCAGTTAATCGATAAAAATATAGATGTAGTGGTTGTAGATAATTTACTAACTGGACATCAGCAGGCTATCCATCCAAAAGCAAAGTTTTATCAGGGGAATATTAAAGATAAGGTCTTTTTACAACAAGTATTTGAAAAAGAACAAATTGATAGTGTGATTCACTTTGCCGCTAGTTCATTAGTGTGGGAATCGATGTCTAACCCCATTAAGTATTTTGATAATAATGTTTATGGAACACAAGTCCTTTTAGATGTAATGAGAGACTATGGTGTCAAACAGATTGTTTTTTCTTCAACTGCTGCCACTTATGGTGAACAGAAAGTCATGCCAATTACAGAAGATGCGCTAACCAACCCAACCAATGCCTATGGTGAAACAAAACTAATAATGGAAAAGTTGATGAAGTGGTGCGATGTGGCATATGGAATTAAATTTGTTTCTTTACGTTATTTTAATGTTGCTGGTGCAAGAGCAACAGGAGAGATTGGTGAGGACCATAACCCTGAAACGCACCTTATCCCAGTAATTCTCCAAGTTGCCTTAGGACAAAGAGAGTTTATTTCTATATTTGGTAATGACTATGAAACTTATGATGGGACATGTATCCGCGATTATGTTCATGTAGAAGATTTAATTGATGCGCATATTTTAGCTTTACAATACTTGCAAAAGGGTGGCGAGAGCATTGTGCTGAACCTTGGCAGCAGTAAAGGCTATTCCGTAAAAGAAATTGTAGAAGCCGCAAGAGAGATAACGGGGCATCCGATTCCAACAAAAATAGTCGAACGAAGAGCAGGTGATCCAAGCACATTAATTGCTTCTTCTGAAAAAGCAAAACGGGTTCTTGAATGGAATCCAAAACGAACATCGATTCACGATATTATTCAGGATGCTTGGAACTGGCACCGTACTCATCCAGATGGATATAGCAAGGAGTGATTATTATGAATGCATATTTGTCCATTAACGAACTTGTCTCCAAAGCGATTTCACTAAGGATGATTCACCCTGAAGACGAGATTTATGCACGAAATCAGATTATGGCGCTTCTCGGATTGACTGATTTCTCAAATGAAAATGAACAGAAAGAAATGCGAAACCTCGATGTTCCTGAGCTTCTGGATGAATTGGTATTTTTTGCTGTACAAAAAGGTTTAATAGAAGATCTATTTGATGCAAAGGAAATTCTGAGTAGTCATATTATGAATGTTTTTTTGCAACGGCCATCAGAAATTAATCAAAACTTCCATCGAAAATGGGAGCAAAGTCCAGAAAAAGCTACTTCCTACTTTTATGAACTAAGCCAAAATAGTAACTATATTCAAACAAAAAGAATCGCCGAAAATAGTCATTACAAAATTACAACAGAATATGGTGAATTAGATATTACTATTAATCTTGCAAAGCCTGAGAAGGATCCTAATGAGATCGCAAAGGAAAATGAAAGAAAAATAGTATCTAATTATCCGACTTGCTTGCTTTGCATAGAAAATGAAGGATATTCTGGAAGAATTGGTCATCCGGCTCGATCTAATCATCGATTGATTCGGTTGGAACTAAATAAAGAGCAATGGTATTTACAATATTCACCATATGTTTATTATAAGGAGCATTGCATTATATTATCCCATGAACATCGAAATATGGCGATTAATCAAGCAACATTTCAAAGGCTTTTTGAATTTGTTGGGAAGTTTCCTCATTATTTCATCGGCTCTAATGCTGATCTGCCAATTGTAGGGGGGTCTATTCTTTCACATGATCATTACCAAGGTGGAAATTATGAGTTTGCCATGGCAAAAGCAAAAGATGAATTGACATTTACCCTTGATAGCTTCCCAATGATCCATGCTTCTACCATCAAATGGCCAATGTCCGTTATCCGATTGAGAAGCAGTGACGTGAACCAAATGGTTGATGCTTGCAATTATATTCTTGAAAAGTGGAAAAATTATTCGGATCCTGCTGCAGATATTGTCGCATATACTGGTGAAACAAGACATAATACGATAACACCGATTGCAAGAATGCGAAATAACGAGTTTGAAATGGACTTAGTGTTGCGAAATAATCGAACCAATAAAGAGCATCCACTTGGAATTTTTCACCCACATGCTGATGTACATCATATTAAAAAGGAAAATATCGGGCTGATTGAAGTGATGGGGCTTGCGGTTTTGCCTGCTCGTTTAAAGACGGAACTGTTAGAGGTAGAAAAATATTTGTTGGATCAACCAAATCAAATTCAACCATATCATCATATTTGGGCAGATGATATAAAGATTCGATATCAAAATAAAATAACTCCCACTACGGTAAAGGAAATAATCATTCAGGAGGTTGGATACAAATTTTTAAGAGTACTTGAGGATGCGAGTGTTTTTAAACGGACAGAAGGACAGAAGGCGTTTCAAAAATTTATTTCCTCACTTTAAAAAGTAGTTTGTTGCTTCAAAAAAGCCATACAGCTAGCTTTTCCACCTATAGGTATAGCAGTTGTGCTTGTGAAAAGAGCTTTAAAAATAGGAGGTGGTATCATTGGAAATAATGCAGGAGGATTATGGGGAAATCGATGGTCGAACAATTACAGCTTTTACGATGGTGAATGATCATGGCATGGAAATAACCTGTCTTGATTATGGTTGTATTATTACAAAAATAGTAGCATCTGATAGGAATGGGCATTTCGAAAACATCGTGCTTGGGTTTGATTCCATAGAGGAATATCAAAAATATTCCCCTTATTTTGGTGCAATCATTGGAAGATTTGCTGGACGGATCAAAAATGCAGAATTCAATCTCAATGGTAAAATTTATCAATTAGCAAAGAACAATAATGATAATCATCTTCACGGTGGTCTCCAAGGGTTTGATAAGGTTTTTTGGGAGACAAAAACAGCTTTAGAGGCGGATTCAACCAAACTGGAATTTACATATTTAAGTAAATCAGGAGAAGAAGGTTATCCTGGAAATCTGCTTATGAAGGTTACATATACGCTAAACAATAAGAATGAACTTATCATTTCTTATAAGGGAGAATCGGATGAATCTACTCTACTGAATGTCACAAATCACACCTATTTTAATTTAAGTGGTAATTTAAAGCGAGATATTTTGAACCATCAGTTAACGATTAAAAGTCGAAAATTCGTTGAATTAGATGAAAGACTTATTCCAACCGGTAAGATATTATCAGTTGAAAATACTCCATTTGATTTTCAAAATGGCAGAAAAATTAAAGATGGAATGACATCTGGACATGTGCAAAATTGGATTGCAGGAAATGGTTATGACCATCCCTTTTTATTAACAGAACAACATAATAAGGAAATTATTTTATTGGATGAAGAAAGCGGTCGGGAACTCATCATAGAAACAGATGAACCTGCGGTTGTACTTTATACAGGTAATCAACTTGAGGCTGACGAAAGCTATTCCATCAGAGGTGTTCCTTCACGAAATTATCTTGGATTATGTTTAGAAACTCAGGGATTACCAGATTCCATACATAACCCACATTTCCCATCAAATATCTTAAAAAAAGGAGAGGTATTCCAATCTGTTACGAAATATAAATTTGACATCAAAAGTTGAATTGGATTAAAGCTTGTTCCGTATAAATAACCTCAAAGATAAAGTACATATGTATACCCATCAGGCATGGAATGGTATGATAAATATGGTTGTAATCAAATGTGAAAATTGCTATTTAATAGTAGTAAGGTGCGGTATCGGTAAAACACATCATCTATTAGGTACCTAGAAAATTTTAAATTAAACAAAGAGGCGAATTATGCAACAAATAACGATCGGAATATTAGCCCATGTCGATGCAGGTAAAACAACTTTTGCTGAACAACTTTTATTTCATACGAAAAGTATCCATCATAGAGGAAGAGTCGATCATCAAGATGCATTTTTAGATAATCATGCAATTGAAAAAGCGAGAGGAATTACTGTATTTGCTGATCAAGCAATTATGGAATATAAGGATTCCACCTATTATCTGATCGATACTCCAGGACACGTAGATTTTTCTCCAGAAATGGAGCGATCCATTCAAGTAATGGATTACGCCATCATTATTTTAAGCGCAGTGGAAGGTGTAGAAGGACATACGGAAACCGTTTGGCAATTATTAAGGAAGCATCAAATCCCTACATTTTTCTTTATTAATAAAACTGATCGAGTTGGTGCAGATGTTAATAAAGTAAAAAAAGAAATTCGAAATCAGCTAACAGAGCATGGTATTGACATAACGGAGACATATAACAAAGGTGCCATGAGTGAAGAGTTAATCGAGTTTATTGCAGAAAGAGATGAAACATTATTGAATCTGTATATAGATGGAGAATATGACGAGGGTCGTTGGCAGCAGGAAATGAAACGGATGATTAAAGATAACAACATCTATCCTATAGCTTCTGGTTCTGCCCTGCAGGATATTGGAATCCTTTCATTTTTGGAAAAACTGGACGAATTAACTTTTTCCGATTATAACTCCACCGATTCGTTTTCAGGAAGAGTTTATAAAATCCGTCATGATAGCACGGGTGCTCGGGTTACTTTTATTAAATCATTAAGTGGTTCCCTTCATGTACGTGATGTGCTGGAATATGGGGATCAAGAGGAGAAATTACGGGAGAAGATTACACAAATAAGGCTATATAATGGTGCAAATTATGAAATCGTTGATCAAATGAATGCAGGTGATTTATTTGCAGTAACAGGATTAACGAATGCGGCTGTAGGTGATGGACTTGGAGCGATACAAGCAAAGGCTACTTATGAAACCGTAGCGACATTAAAATCTAAGGTCATCTATGACTCCTCCTTAAATCATAAGGAAGTACTATCATATTTTCGAATGTTAAATGATGAGGATCCATCGTTAAAAGTAACCTGGGATGAAGGTTTACAGGAGATCCACCTTCATGTTATGGGGAAAATTCAGCTTGAAGTACTCGAGCAAATTGTAAAGGATAGTTTTAATCTTTCGGTTAGCTTCGGCAAGCCGGAAATTTTATATAAAGAAACGATTCAGACGATCGTGAACGGATACGGTCATTTTGAACCGCTAAAACATTATGCAGAAGTACACTTATTATTGGAACCGGGACATAGGGGAAGTGGCATTATTTTTGATAACGATTGTCATCCAGATGACTTAATGGTTAGCTATCAAAATTTAGTGAAGCATTATTTATTAGAAAAGGAGCATCGCGGCATACTAACAGGAACAGCTTTAACAGATGTAAAAATTACTTTACTTACAGGAAGAGCCCATAATAAACATACTAGTGGCGGTGATTTCCGAGAAGCCACACTCCGTGCCCTTAGACAAGGTCTTGAAAAAGCTAAGAATATTTTATTAGAGCCAGTTTATCATTTTAAAATTAAAGTAGATATAGAACAAATGGGACGGGTCTTATCAGATATTCAAGCGGCCTATGGACAATTCCAACCACCAGAAATGAATGGAAACAAAGCAGTGATAATGGGGAGAGCACCGGTAGCTACATTTATGGATTATAGCACAATCCTAGCATCTTTTACACAAGGAAAAGGCTCTATTTCATTGGTGTTCGGTGGTTATGAGCAATGTCATAATGAAGCAGAGGTTATTGAAAAAATTGGATATAATAAAAATGCTGATCCTGAATATAGTTCATCTTCTATCTTTTGTTCAAAAGGTCAAGGATTTTCCGTTTCATGGGATGAAGTTGAAAAAATGATGCATGCTTTAAAATGAATTCTTGAGCTCTTAAAAATAGAGTGTATAATACAAGAAGTATGTAATTTTAGGTTAGTTTTGAAAGGAAGAAGTTGTTGATGGAAATTACTGGTCATAACGTTGAAAAATTAAACGATCCTACAGGTATTATCGTTGGGGATCGTTATGAGTTCTTTCTCAATATTGAAGTACCTGAAGATGATGAGCTGTACTCTGAAAATGGAGTTTTATTAAAGGTCATTTATGCTGTAGAAGATCATGAATCAAGAATTGCTCTGTATCAATTTATTGAAAGAGCAACAAATGAAGTCCTTGATTTTGCATTAGAAGATGAAGAAGAAGAATTGGTTAATGAATATTGCAAGCAACATATTGAGTAAAAAAATGATAGCAGGCGATTTGCTTGCTATCATTTTTTCTTTTCTTCTTTCTGTGTTTCGTTGATAATAGAAATTAAATCATCAATATTTATTTTCCAAGGTGATAATGGCGAAGTTCTAACCAATTGAAAGGAGATCTTCGTGTTTACTCTTCCGCTCTCTTTAATGTACAATTGGAGTTCAACTGGTACAGTGATGGTTAAATCATTGGCGCCATCTTCTATACTATCTTTTCTATTCCAACGAAGAGTTTCAATTTTATCTATTTTATTAATCTGCTTATTTAAATTCTTCTTTTCAGTCAATGCCACTTTATGGATTAACCCTTTATCCCCATTTTTAATAAATACGAGTAGGGCATCTGCAACTTGAAAAGGGTTTGCTCCTGCTAAATAGTCATCAATTTTTCCTGCTGCTTTCATGATCATAAGCTGATGGGATAAATCCGTTCTTTCTGTTCGATGTGTAGTACTTCCGGCAAAATGTATACAAAAATGTCCAGGGAAACCATTTGCTAATGCACCTGCACCATGAGGCATGCCGTGCATAGAAGCTGCAAGTAGTCTGTTTTCAGCTAAGATTAATATGGCTCTTCTTCGCCAGCTCCAATGACCATGATATATCTCTTTCATCACTTTTGTATCTTTTCGCGTGAGAGGCTGAACATCTGCATGATGTGACCCTGCCCGTCTTTGTACGTCAAAGCTTTTTCCTGTTTCAACATCAATAACTGTAAACACGGAATTCTTTGGAATAATTTGGTTTACATCTTTCCAATGAAGCAATTCAATTTGAAAATTAATCGGTTGTTGGTTCGAATGAATAGTAGAAGCTGATATAGACGGTGAGTAAATAAGCATGAGGAAAAAGAAACTGAAAGTTAACGTATATTTAGCCAATTTTACCAGCTCCAAATAAGAATAAGTGTCTTGAACTTATTTTTACCATTCTTATTAAGGCAATAACTGATAATAAATGGAAATTTGAATGTGGTATTGTTTTATTTTTTAATACTTGTTTCATTGTCAATAACTACATATACTTACACAAAAAATACGAAATGAAAATTAGTTAATCGCCAATAATCAGTTTAAAAATCCTAAGAATATGTTTAATTTGCATAATTGGGAAATGGATTAATTCCTAATAAAATATAACCTCAATATTATTATAGGATCTTTTCTCAAACATTGTTGCTTTTTAGGGGGAAATTTAACGATATATATAGGGGTACTGGACAACAAGAGTTTACCAACTTAAGGTCAGTCTTGAGTTGAATTAAATATTGTAGTTCCATTTATTACGTTTATTAAATAAGCTTAACTAATATAAAGTGTGTAATAAAATATTTACTAAAATTTTTATTATTTTCAGAGCGTGATTTGGATACAGATTGGTAGGTCTACTAATAACCCAATTTTGTAATGAATCGATTTCAATGCAGTTATTATCATTTCATCTATACACTTTTGACTAAAATTCTTTAATATCGAAAGTTATTATTACATGAGTGTCTAAAATTTAAGGAAAATTATCAACAAATAATGGTGTGAAATACCTGAGATAAAAAATTTAAAGCATGAAAGTATTATTGTTAGACATTTAAAATACTGATCATTTATTGGAAAATAGACGGTTTTACACCTCATATTCGTTATTGACTTTATTTTCCGTCGTGTTTAAAATAATTATCATTGTAAATAATCAATAGTAACTTTATCAAAAAATATTTCTTGACTTTTATAAATTATCCATTTACAATTCAAAAAAACAATTCATTACAATTTGTAAGAAATAACATTGCTTTGATAAGGACATGAATCATACTTAATTTTCTTCCAGAGAACAGGGTCATTGGCTGTAAGCCCTGTAGAAAAATGTTTGATTTACCACCTTTGAGCTTTTATGGGGAAAAGCCTTGCTTAGTATCCATAAACGGGAAAACCGTTATCTTTATGAGCGTAAAGTAGATTTTGCTTTGCGAAATTAGGGTGGCACCACGACCGCACTCGTCCCTTTGTCTTTGGGATGGGTGCGTTTTTTATTTGATTTTTAAAGAGTATGTTTTTTAAAAAAATTATATATATATATATTGCGATGATAAGGACATGAATTTTTCTAATTTTTCTTTGCAGAGAACAGGGTCATTGGCTGCGAGCCCTGAAGAAAAAGGAAAATTTACCACCTTTGAGCTATTATGGGGAAAAGGATTTGCTTAGTATCCATAATCGGAAAAAAACCGTTATCTATTTGAGCGTAAAGCAGCTGCATGCTTTGCGAAATTAGGGTGGCACCACGACCGCACTCGTCCCTTGTCTTTGGGATGAGTGCGTTTTTTTATTTATACTCTTATAAAAATTAATGGTTAGAGCACAAACAGCTTATTCAATTTTAGGAGGAATTACTATGTCAATTGAAATGGAAGCAGAAAAACGAAATCATCGTAAATTAGGTCAACAATTAGAGTTATTTATGTCATCAGAAGAAGCGCCGGGTATGCCTTTCTTCTTACCAAAAGGAATGGTCATACGAAATGAACTCGAGTATTTTTGGAAACAAAAGCATCATTTAGCTGGATATCAGGAAATTAAGACACCGATCATGATGAAACAAGAGTTATGGGAGAAATCAGGTCATTGGGACCATTATCATGAAAACATGTATTTTTCGAAAGTGGACGATCAAAATTATGCTATTAAGCCAATGAATTGTCCGGGTGCTGTTCTCATTTTTAATAATAAACGTCGAAGCTATCGTGAGCTCCCGATACGATACGGAGAACTAGGATTAGTTCATCGGCATGAACTTTCTGGATCTTTAAATGGTCTGCTACGAGTACGTTCGTTTACACAGGATGATGCACATATTTTTGTACGAGAGGATCAAATTGAATCTGAAATTGATAAGGTACTAGAACTAGTGGATGAATTTTATTCAGAATTTGGATTTAGCTATAAAATTGAACTTTCCACTCGACCTGAGAAATATATGGGCTCAGAGGAAATATGGGACAAAGCAGAGGCGGCTTTGGAATCAGTACTACAGAAAAAAGAGCTTCCTTATCAAATAAACCATGGAGATGGAGCGTTTTACGGGCCAAAGATTGATTATCATATTTTAGATTCATTAGGTAGAAGCTGGCAATGCGGTACCGTACAACTTGATTTTCAAATGCCAGAAAAATTTAATTGCCAATATATCGGTGAGGATAATAAATATCATATTCCAATTATGATTCACCGAGCTATTTACGGATCGCTTGAGCGCTTTATGGCCATATTGATTGAACATTATGCTGGTGATTTCCCTTTATGGTTAGCTCCTATACAAGCGAAGATTTTGCCTATTTCTGATAAGCACCTTCCGTATGCCGAGCACATTAAACAGCAATTTCAACAAGTTGGAATACGAATTGAAATCGACGAAAGAATTGAAAAAATAGGCTTAAAAATAAGAGATGCAGAAACAGAAAAGATACCGTTCATGCTCATAATTGGTGATCAAGAAATTGAAAATGGAGCGGTATCTTTAAGGAGACGAGGAGAGGGAAACCTTGGTCAGATGAGTGTGATGGACGCTTTGGATAAAATCATAAAAGAAAAAAATACTCTAGAAAATCATTCATAGGACTTGTTTGACCAGCGATAGAAATAATCAATAACAGTAAAATAAAGGGAATAGCCAAAAACTGAATAAATATGTTTCCATGAATTCGTATGATCCAGAAAGCCAAGCGTTTCAGAGTATCTTTCAAAAACAGCCATGAGCAGGCTTAATAGCATGATCAAGCCTGCTTTCCTCCATTTAGATAAGTAACGGATTATATAGATGTAGAGAATAATTAAACAAGGGAGTCCGAGCAGTGGAAAGAAAATATTAATCGAAAATAGTTCAGGAAATGGCCTTTTAGGGAAGGTATATAAACCAACTCCTGTAAAAAATAGATCTAGATAGGTGCCAATAAGCGAAGCGAAAAGCAAGGTAGGGATCAAATTTCTAATTGAGGAATGTGATCGTTTTTTTTGCAATTCCTGCTCGTTCAAGCTTTTCAAGGGTTTTACAGTAATCATGCTTAATCTCTCCATCTACTTTTTCTTTTGAGTCTACAAGGTATTGGATAACTTGCCAATTTGTGTACCAATCTTTGATTTCTGCTTTTTCATGAATAGAATTTTTCCAAGCATAAGGTAGTCTTGGACTATAAAAACGAGGACAGCTAGGTTCGATCTGACAAGACTTTAACCTTGTTTTCCATTCAACACCTGGTACTCCTTCATTCACATCATTAAACAGATGAGGCCAGTAGTCTTTTCGGGAACCAGTATGAGAATGGGTTTTTGCCCAGTGCACTGTTTTCTTCAATCGTTCTGGATGGTCAAATAAGATATTGTATAATCGCTTCCCTAATAGTATTCGCTCATGCAAACTTTCAAAATGATTTAATGTTTGGCCAACTAATACTATTTGATTGTTTTCTAGATAGGGAAAGATAATATGGTTCATTGAAAGGATTTCTTGTATTTTGAATTCAAATGTTTCGAAGACTTGCTTCTTAAATGTTTGATTGTTAATGATTCTAATTTCTAAATAATTTTGTTCATTAATGATAAGAGCGATGGCTAATAGATAAGGATTTCGATCTTTCCAAAAATGATTCCAAATGGTGAACATAAATGATGAAATATGTAGGTGAGGAAGGAGATGAAATAAATTTTGGCCACGCTTCATGCTTTCCTCGTACACTAAAAATTGGGGATAAGCATCCTGGAATATAAGCCAATTCCCTCTCTCAAGAAAGGTAAAGAAGGCGATCGCTTCTTTTTTACTTACTAATTTGGACAGTAATTCACCTTTTAAATCGGTCATGTTCCAACCACCATTCCTTGATACCATATGACCTAAAAAAGCCCAATGGATTTCAGGGTGACGTTGGTAAAAATCAAGATATGCCTTTGTTCTCGTAAGATTATTTTTATTATGAAGGATGGTATTCTGTATTATTTCGTGGAGTAATCTCTCCTCTTTGGGGAGAAGAGGGACTAGTGAATTGTTATGAGTTTTGTTTAACTCTTTTTTTATTTTTAATAAAGCATCTGTTAATTGTATTTTTTTCTTCTGCTTGATCAAAAACACAAAGAATAATCCCCTCCTTTGGGAGTCATTTGTACTAGTTATACTCATTTTATTTAGGATGAGTTAGTTTAATGATTATTAGAGGAAAATAACCGAATAAAAAAGCTAAAGGAACAAAAGATGAACCTTTAACTTTTTTTGATTTTGGACGGATTATTGACTTTATAGTAAACAGGAACATCAACAATAAATTCTTCATCGACATCTTTTCCTTTAGGAAGCTTCTTTTTTATAATTTTTCCGTCAAATTCAAGAGTGTCACCTTGAGTGAGTTCGTGTTTTTTTAGAGTTTTTGAGTGAGAACACCATGCATGGCCTATTTCAATCGGAGAATCCTGATGAATCACAACATTTTCTAAAACGACTACCTCATCATTTTCCTCATTAAAGTTATTCCAGGTTAAAGCAAACTGTTTAACATTTGCCGAAAAACGTACCTTTTCTTCTGGAAGATCTATTTTAGGCTTCTTTTCTTGTTTTATCTTTTTTTCTACTTGTGGAGCTGTTGTTTTTTCTGTTTTCACGGTTTGCTCCTCGAGGATTTCCTCTTGTTGTTGGTTGTTAGTTACTGATTCATTTGTATTTGAATAGGATGTGATATTTGTCTTTTTAAAGCTAGAAGCCTGCATTTCTTTTAAATATGCTGGGTGTATACAGCTTAATTGTCCATCATTGAACTCAATAATAATCGTGTTATATTCTTCTGTTTTTCCATATATTTCATAGCCCTTAATGGTAACGGATTCTTGATTTCTTCCATCTTTATATAAAAATTGTTTTTTTGCTGATAATCCCCATTCTTTTATTTTCTCTGTGTAATGGGATTCATCCGTAAATGTTATGTAATCACCTTTGGGTGGAATGATATTCATAAGTTTAGGTGTTATCAAATTAGCCTATCTCCTTTTTCTTAAGATCAACTTTTCCATTTATTATACATGAAATTAGCCGATGGTTAAATGTATAGATATAAGCCAATTGATATTGAAAATGCTTGTGGGGAGTAGCGATTACAACTGTATCAAGAGAAATATTTTTCCGAAGAATAAAGAACAGCGATTAAAAAGGCAATCCAAGAAATAAAATTATACACCAAATAAAAATGAAGTCGATATGAAATGATTGAATGAGTCTCAATTTCACTATTGACATGAAATCCATTTCATCCATTACCTTTAATTTAAATGATGGTAGGGAGGATGGATAGAAGGATGTATACCGCTTTTATATTTGATTTAGATGGGACAATTATTGATTCGGAAATGATCGGATTGACAGCCTTACAAGCAACCTTAAAGGAACAAGGAATTGATAAGGATTTAGATTCTTTACGTTTTTCATTAGGAATACCAGGGTTAAAAACGTTGGAAATATTAAATATTGCAGACATCCCAACAACTCTTGAATCATGGATGGAAAGGGAAAAACCGTTATTAAAAAATGTTCCTCTGTTTGAGGGGATAATAGAAGTTATTGATCAATTACCAAAGATGGGAATAGTTACATCTAAAACAGCTGAGGAAATGGACAATAGTTTTTATTTATTAAATATCCATCAAAAATTTGAGGTAATTGTTTGTGCAAGTGATACTAAAAGGCATAAACCATACCCGGATCCTCTAAATTTAGGGTTAAGTTTACTTCATTGTGAGCCTAATCAAGCCATCTATATAGGAGATTCCATTTATGATATGAGGTGTGCACATGCTGCTGGGGTTGATTTTGGTTTAGCATTGTGGGGAGCAAGATCAACGGATGGTTTTGATGAAGCACAATATATTTTCGAAACACCTGGTGATATATTAAAATTAATGAATGATTAAAAATTTAACCTCTCCATGTGTCAGGAGAGGTTTTTTTACTATATATATGTATAAAACTGCATCCATCTAAGGACTGATGCAAAATTAATTCGATGGTCTCTATAACAAAAGTGAAAGGACATTTATTCTTTAGATAATAGCTTTTTAAATGTGGAGTGATTCAGATGTCTCATTCAATTTATGCTTTTATTGAAGAGTGGGGGATATGGGGGATTATTTTCTCAATGTTTATTGAAGGAAGTTCTTTCCCCTTTATTGGAACGTTCTTTCTCATAACTATGGGCGTTGTAATGGAACTAACCTGGTTTGAAATGATCTTTACCTCGATTTTTGGAAGTTTCTTATATGCAGTGGGAAGTTATATCCCATATTATTTCGGTTACAAGGTAGGGAAAATTACTGAAAACAGATTAACCTCAAAAAGAAGAGAAAAGTATCAAAAAACGAAAGAATATTTTAGTAGGTATGGTGTTTGGAGTGTGGCTATATCAAGTCCACTTCCGTTAGGGAATTTTGTTCCTTTTATGGCTGGGATATCTAGAATGAATATTGGATTGTATACACTACTAACAATGATTGGAATCATCCCAACAACCTTTCTATATTTGAGTATTGGCCATTTTTATCCTGGTAACATCCAAGAGCTTATTCAACAAATTCAACATTTCCAAATCACTATTCTAATTGGAATTGTCCTTATCTTTGGTCTATATATTTGGAGCAAATTACGACATAAATATCAAAATCACACAGAGCGGATGGAAAGTGACAATTAGAAATATTGGATAAGAAGATGAATAGGAGTTGTCTGATCTTTTAAGCATCAGACACTCCTTATTATTTTATAAAAAGGTAATTTAAAGGAATTCAGAAATATTCTATAGAAAAGAAGTCTATAGTGGGGGAATGTATAGGAGTTAGTATTATTTTTGTATTTGACTTGTCAAAGTAATAGGCTAGCCTTCCAGGATTCTAGAACAAAGTAAAAATTAGATTATTTGTAAAAAGGGGTGATTAGTTTTGATCGGAATTATCATCGGTGTGATTATAGTAGTTACTCTACTTTCCGTTGAGACTCAATTAAGGAATTTAAATAAAACAAGTGAATCGATTGTTCACTTGCTCAAAGAAATCAAAAAAGAAAATAAAGGTTAAGTGAAAGATAAAATAAATGGGATATATATAAGTAAGTACCTTTAGATTATGTTGTTTTAAAACTACTCATCTTGTAAATATTGAGGAAGAATGAGCTCGATGGTAGTCCCTTTTTTTACCTGACTAGTAATATGGATTTTTCCCTTGTGAATTTCAATAATTTTAAAGCAGGTAGTTAAACCAAGACCAGTTCCTTTATCCTTAGTGGAATAGAAGGGTTGTCCAATATGTTTTATAATTTCTTCCGGTATTCCAGGGCCATTATCCTTAATATAAATCGAAATAAAATCATGACAAGCTAAGCTTGGAACGATTTCAATTACTCCTTCATAATTAATGGCTTCGATTGCATTCTTGATGATATTAATAAACACTAATTTTAACTGGTTTTCTTCAGCTAAAACCCAAATAGGTGTATCTGCTTTATTAAACTTTATAACAATACGATGCTTCTGTGCCATCGGTTTTATCAATGTTAGAACATAATCGATGATTTGAATAAGATCATATTTTTTTAAAGTGACGGTTTGAGGCTTCGATAAGGTCAATAAATCTGCAATGACCAGTTCTATTTTCGCAATTTCTTTAAGAATGATTTCGATATATTCATGGTCAATTTGTTTTTGTTCATTTAATAGTTGAATAAATCCTGAAATAGATGTTAATGGATTTCTTACTTCATGTGCGATAGCTGCAGATAACTGCGAAACAACTCTTAATTTTTCAGAGCGTTTAGCGAGGTTTTCGTTTAATTGTAGTATTTCCTGCTCTGATTGTTTCCGTTCTGTTATGTCTGTAAATGTTCCAACTGTAGAGAATAATTGGCCGAACGAATCATAGGTGACCTTACAATTCATTTCTACTAAAACATAGCCACCTTCAATTTTTCGTAAACGAAGTTCCTGTCTCATTGTCGCCTTTTTTGAATCGGTTAAGTCACTAAACATTTTATTTCCAATCCATTCATCTTCATGATAGATAAAAAAGGTTAGCTGACTGCCAATACATTCATGTACCTTATATCCCGTGAGATTAACCCATGCTTGATTTAATTTTGTAATTTGGCCACTTTTGTCTGTTTGAAACACCACTTGATCAAGGTTGTCGAATATATAGTCTGTTTCATCTAGTAATTTTTTTATATTTTCTTCACTTTTTCTTAAATTTTCATAGAGGAGCTTAGAACGGTCAAAGTATGAACCAAGCCACCAAACAATTATTGCAAGAATAAACGTATATGAACTATCCAAAAAAATATTAAAACGATAGCCATTTAACCCATAGTAAATTATATTCCAAACTGAAAATGCAATAATAAAAAATGTAGTGGCTATGATTCTACCATAGTAATTTTTTAACATAATCCATCAGCACCATTCGTCATTGTTAATTTAAGAATAACGAAAATATTTTATTTTTGGTGCGGAAATTTGTCGAAATATTAAATTATTTTTAGTATATAAAACGTTTTTCACCACAATTTTTCATTAAATGAAAATGATTAAAAAAAGAAGCAGACATTGGCTGCTTCTTAAAAAGATAAATTAACGAACGTTCATTTCACTTGGTTTCGGGCCTTTACGTTCATTACGGTTTAATTTGTTGATTTCTTCCATTTCATTTGTAGAAAGTTCAAAATCAAAAACATTAAAGTTTTCTTCAATTCTTGATGGAGTTACTGATTTTGGAATCACAATTGTATTATTTTGTAAGTGCCAGCGTAAGACAACTTGTGCTGGGGTTTTACCATGTGTTTCAGCAATTTTCATAACGGATTCATTCTTTAGAACTTCGCCACCTTGTTGCAAAGGACTCCATGCTTCAACAAATATATCATGCTTCGCACAAAATTCTTTTAATTCACTTTGAATAAGGTAAGGATGACATTCTACTTGGTTTAATACCGGTTTAATTTCACATTCATTAAGAATGCGTTCCAAATGTTCTATGTCAAAATTACAAACTCCAATTGCTTTTACACGACCATCTTTATAGAGCTTTTCTAATGCTTTATATGTATCCACGTATTGATCATATTCTGGAGTAGGCCAGTGAATAAGATATAAATCAACGTAGTCAAGTCCAAGACGTTCTAAACTCTCATCAAAAGCACGAAGAGTGTTTTCATAACCTTGATCAGTATTCCATACTTTTGTTGTAATAAACAATTCTTCACGAGGAACAGAGGATTGTTGTAGCGCTTTTCCTACGCCTTTTTCATTTTTATAAATCATCGCTGTGTCGATTGATGTATAACCAACTTCAAGTGCCTTTGCAACTGCATCCGTAGCTTGATTATCTTCTACCTGCCATACACCGAAACCTAATTGTGGCATTTTTAATCCATTGTTTAATGTTACGTAATTCATTTGGCATTCTCCTTTGAAAAAATAAAGTTTCAAATTCAGTATTTAGAATACCAATATTTATTTCTACATTCAAATAAAGAGTACTGAATTTTAAAATTTCATGTTATATTTCCTTTAATTTCTAATGATAAAGGAGAAATACCATTTATCTTGAATATTTTATATAGTGGTGTTTGTAAAAAAACAAGATCTGAGGAGTATGTGTACGAAAACGGAGGAACTACGATCATAACCGAAAAATATGTTCATATGGTGGATAAAGCAAAGAAATAACTAGTTTAAATATACGTAATATCCATTATATTTAGTTATAAATAAATTAACAGGAAGTGTCTGAATGACTAAAGTAATTTTAGAAGCCATACAAGTTGCTAAAAAGTTAAATAGAAAACAAATTTTAAATAATATCTCGCTTCAATGTGAGCAGCATACGATTATCGCCATTCAAGGAAAAAATGGATCAGGAAAAAGTACTTTGCTCAAACTCTTGGCAGGTATTTATGAACCGACTAATGGACAAATTATTAGAAGAACTAGAAAGATAGGCTATGTACCAGAACATTTTCCGGAGAAATTAAGATTTAAAGTTAAAGAGTATTTAATGATGATAGGTTCAATACATAATATGGATAAACAACAGTTAGATGCTAAACTTATTATGTATTTTCAGTTATTCAATATTGAAGCATATCTTCAAACATCATTGAAGTTATGCTCTAAAGGGACAAAACAGAAGGTAGGGATTATTCAAGCTTTGCTACATGATCCAGACATTCTTTTGTTAGACGAACCTTTAACTGGACTAGATTCTACATCACAGGATGAACTAATTCTTATATTGGAAAAATTAAATCGAGAACGGACGATCCTTTTTACAACACATGAAGAGATGATGGTAGATAGATTAGCGGATCAGATATTTTATGTAGATTCCGGAAAATTATTAACCCTCAATAGGTCACGAAGGAAACTGATGCAAATAAAAATAGAGTGTGATCACAGTGAGAGATTAAAAGAGGTAGATGTAGCTTTTCATATACGGTCTGTAGGCCCAGAAACAATACTCACGGTGGATGGTGAAAATAGCGATCAATTATTGTTAGAACTGCTGCAAAATAACTTTTCTGTTCGTGAAGTGAAGGAAGTGAATGGCGTTTGAAAGGATTTATGCACTACCAGTTAATGAATTATATCCGCTCCTTAAGAATGATCCCGCCAATAACTATCTTTTGTGTTTGGATAATTGTTTTATACATATATAAAGGTGTTCCAATATTAAGTAGCTATGCAGTTACAAGTATTACTGTGTATTTAATAATGACATGGTTAACGATGACCGTATTTTCGATAGAGGAAGAAAGCGAGAAACATATATTATTTGTTCATTTAGGTAATAAAAAACGCTATTTATGGGGGAAGTGGGCCACTTGTTTTGTTTTCTCTTTCATTTTGATTATCATTGCTATTATTTACCCGATAATTATGAATAATTTTAGTGGAACAATCCACACTTTACATATTGCTTTAGCAATCTATAGTCATTGGACCTTAGCATTGTTTGGTATATTCATTGGTTCTTTGTTTTCTTTTTCATTAAATAAGTACTCGTGGTTATCCGCTGTTTTAGTGATTGTTATTTCATTAGCCTATGAAGGTATTGTTGAAAAAGTTTCTTTTGTTAAATGGCTTCTATGGCTGTTTCCACCAGTTACACAGGTCTTAAATTATTTAAATATGGGTGATTCAGTGCAGATAGGGGGAGAATTTTGGATAAATTTTGGAGTAGCTACCGTTTATTCAATAATTGGTTTTATACTAATTGAAAGAATGTTTTCTAGGAGAAATGGATAGTTACGCAATTTAACAAAGAAAGAGGCTTATAGGAATATAATTTTGATACTAATGCAAGTTTTAATATGATTTTTAGATAATTGTAATAAAAAAATTTAAAGACAGGAAAGTTAAAAAGAACGAAGAAAATTTCTATCATCTCTATTGATTATTTTACTAAGCTCATTTGGTCAATAGAGATGATGAAAAGTTATAAGTGATAAATAGGAAAAAATTATGTTATTATCCCTTCGCGTAGTAATATTCCTACAGCTTGAGCACGGTTATTTGCTCCTAATTTTTTTAAAGAGGACTTCACATACTGATTAATTGTAAATTCACTAATCTTCATCGTAGCCGCCATTTCCTTTGCGCTTTCTCCCCAGGATACTCTTCGCATTACTTCTATTTCTCTTTTACTTAACTTCATTCCATTATGAATAAATGCGGTGCCTGCCATTATCTGCCCAACTAATTTTCCAAATTGCGTGAATGAATCTAGGAGTCCATCATTTAATGGCTGTTTGGGTTCAAAAAGCGTTGAGCAAATAAAACCAAATACAAAAGTGCCATAACTTATTGGCGTAACAGAGATGGCTTGTACATTAGAAGCTATTTGATATTTGCTGCTAGTCATTTTCAAGCAATCTATCCCTTTGCAAATCTTTGATCGTCGTTCTTGAATGGCAGAATAAACGATAGGGATGGATCGTATATCATCTCTCATTTCACTAATATACTCAAGTGCTTTCATGTCAATAGAGATAATTCCTTCTCCTAAAAAACCTAATGAAGAATATCTTGATAAGGTAGCATTTAACACTGGATAAAGCTCCATGTACGTTTTTAGAATAAGAAATAATTGGTCCTCATGGGATTCGGCTTGTTCAATTCTTTGTACTTGCTCATATAAAGTATTAAATGGTACCAACATTAATCCTCCTTTTTAGGGAATGAACACGTTAAAAAATAGGAATATTTTAATTATACTAAATTGTTTATGATTATAGTATTAATTTCAAATCATCATTTAGTAAGGGGGATAAAATGACATCAATGAATCTATCAATTTCAAAAAAGATAGAGCTTGATGCTGTTGTTGTTGGAGCAGGATTTTCCGGATTATACATGTTATTAACCTTAAGAGAAGCGGGATATTCTGTCGAAGCGTTTGAAAAAGGAGAAGGTGTTGGTGGGGTTTGGTATTGGAACCGATATCCTGGAGCACGTTGTGATACAGAAAGTTTTTCTTATAATTACACCTTTTCAGAGGAGCTATTTCAGGAGTGGACATGGTCGTCACGATATCCAGAGCAACCAGAAATTTTAGCCTACTTAAATTATGTAGCTGACAAGTTTCATTTGCGAGAGGATATTCAGTTTAATACAACAATTAAATCCGCTCATTATAATGAAAAGACGAATCGTTGGGATGTATACACTGATAAAAATCAGCATATATCAGCTAAATATTTTATCTCGGGTGTTGGCTGTTTATCAGCATCAAATCTACCAAAGATCAAAGGATTAGAAAATTTTAAAGGAAAATGGTATCATACGGGCCATTGGCCACATGAAAAGGTTCATTTTAAAGGGAAAAAGGTTGGTATTATTGGTACTGGTTCAAGCGGTGTACAATCAATACCAGAGATTGCGAAAGAGGCAGAACGATTGTTCGTGTTTCAGCGGACACCGCAATATGAGGCTCCAGCAAATAATTATCCATATACAAATGATGAAATGAATCGATTGAAAACAAATTTTCAACTGTTAAAGGAGCAAATGAAAAGCACAATGTTTGGAATGCCGAAAGACGCTCCAAATAAATCAGCCTTAGATGATTCTGTTGAAGAACGACAAAAGATTTATGAAGAAGCCTGGAAAAAAGGTGGTTTTTACTAAGCAACTTCCTATAATGATCTTCTTGTCAATGAAAAGTCAAATGAAACAATCGCTCAATTTTTTAGAGGAAAAATAAAAAACATTATTAACAATCCAGAGTTAGCTAAAGCTTTACAGCCTAATTATTATTATGGTACGAAGCGTCCTATATTAGGAACTAATTTTTATGAAACGTTTAATCGCTCAAATGTAGAATTAGTGAATCTGAAAGAAACTCCAATAAAAGAAATTTATGATAAAGGCGTTCGAACAATAAAAGAAGAGTATGATTTGGATATATTAGTCTTTGCAACAGGGTATGACGGTATGACTGGTCCTTTATTTAAAATAGACATTAGAGGGAGAGATGGACTTTCATTAAAAGATAAATGGGACGATGGTGCATCTACTAGAACCTATTTAGGTTTAATGACTGCTGGATTCCCAAACTTCTTTATGATAACTGGTCCTGAAAGTCCTTCTGTTCTTAGTAATATGCCACTTTGTATTGAACAGCATGTTGATTGGATTATAGATTGTATCAATTATCTTGAGGAAAATCGCTTTGATGTTATTGAAGCTAAGAGAGAAGCTGAGGATAGATGGAGTCAACATTGTAGGGAAATAGCGGAGTCTACTTTATATACTAAAACTGATTCCTGGTATACAGGTGCAAATATAGAGGGAAAACCACGAAGATTTCTTATCTATTTACCTGGAATAGGACCTTACCGAAAAATTTGTAATGATGTAGCTAATAACAACTATAAAGGTTTTCATTTATTAAACATGTCAGAAAAAACGATCCACTAGTTAAGAGGGGGACAAGAAAATGAACTTTGAAGGAAAGTGTGGAATTGTAACAGGTGCAGGTAGTGGAATTGGCAGAGCGACAGCTGAAAAACTCGCTAAGTTAGGAGCTAAGCTTTTACTAGTCGATTATAATACAGACGCTTTACAGGAAACTGTGGAACTGATTAAGCCAAAAAACAGAGAGGTATATGGATTCCAAGCTAATATTGCCGACGTTTCTCAAGTAAGGGGCTATGTAGAGAAAGCGATACAGTTATTTGGTAAAATCGACTTTTTTCACAATAATGCAGGTGTATTACAAAAGCCTTCTAATCTACACGAAATTGAAAATGATGAATTTGAACGTGTCATCAACGTAAACCTTAAAGGAGCCTACTATGGATTAAAATATATTTTACAACAAATGGTGAGACAGCAATCAGGGGCTATTGTTAATACATCTTCACATGCTGGAATTAGAGCTGAACCATATCTCGGTGTATATGCAGCTACGAAACATGCATTATCTGGTCTTACTGTGACTGCGGCATGTGAATACGGCGCGCAAGGTATTCGCGTTAATGCTGTTTGTCCTGGTGGCGTAAAAACAAATATGACTGTAGGTATGCTTGAACAAAACGATAAGTCCAGCTATGGTCCAATGCAAAGGGCTGCATCTCCTAATGAAATAGCAGATGCCGTTACTTATTTATTATCTGAAGAAGCTTCATATATTAACGGTGTCTTATTACCAGTTGATGGTGGATTATCAAGTTGAGATTGATCGTCGTAAATTGTAAACGTTTACAAAAAAGAGTGGAAGGAGCGTTAAAATGGAAGAAAGAGTGAATGCAGAATTGAAGGTCGTTTTAGATCAAATGCCGGAATTGATTATTAATAAAGAACAAATGCCATTTATTCAACAAAGTTTTAAAGAAATGATAGAAATGAATAAACCTGTACCCAATCCTGCTGTTACGATAACGGATAGACTGATTCCAGGTCCAAGCAGAGAACAAAAAATTAGAATAAGAATATATCGGTCAGAAGCACCTACCCAATCAAGTGCAGGATTGCTCTGGATTCATGGAGGAGGCTATGTTCTAGGGACACCAGAAATGGATGATGGATTGTGTGAACGTTTTGTTTTAGAGGTAAATTGTACCGTTGTATCGGTCGATTATCGATTAGCACCCGAACATCCGTTTCCTGCCCCATTAGAAGATTGCTATGCAGCATTAACATGGTTCTCTCAACATGCTGAAGAGCTAGGTGTTAACCCTTCACAAATTGCGGTCGCTGGAGCGAGTGCTGGTGGAGGATTAACTGCAGCAACTAGTTTATTAGCTAGAGATCGAAAGGGCCCAGAAATTATTTTTCAAATGCCACTTTACCCTATGATTGATGATAGACATGTCACACCATCAAGCAAAGAGATCCATGATACTAGAGTATGGAATGAAGAATCCAATAGAAATGCCTGGAATATGTATTTAGGTCACTTGCAAGATGAAGTATCCATCTACGCTGCACCAGCAAGATGTACCGATTTTTCCAATCTACCTCCGACATATACATGTGTGGGTGATCTTGATCCATTTAGAGATGAAACCATTGAGTATATTGCCAAGCTAACAAAGGCAGGGGTTCCAACGGAATTTCATTTATACCCGGGATGCTATCATGGCTTTGACGGATACGCACCATTTACCGAAATTGGAAAGAAAGCAACGGATCAGTATGTTCAAGCACTATGTGAAGCATTTAAAAAGGTAGGAGTTAAACAAGTGTAATAGTAGTTGGTAACGAAAAAATATCTCACTTTGTTTAAGTGGGATATTTTTAGTTTATAAAATTAATTTGTTATTATATTCCCCAGAAGCGAACATATATTCTGGAAATATGATAAAATATAAATACAAGCATAAAGTTCGAAGAAAGGGGGTATAAAAATGCCTAGAAAACCAGGTATGACAGATGATAAAATTATTAAGTTGTATAAAAGCGGAATGCCATTTAAAGAGCTGCAAAGTATTATCTGTCTATCAGATCGCGCAATTCGCAATGTAATGTATAAACATGGCATTGAAATGAATCGTGAACAATCGTCCGGTCAGCCTCGTAAACACAAAGTAAATGAAGATTTCTTTAAAGTGTGGACACATGAAATGGCATGGGTATTAGGACTGTTTGTGACAGATGGATGTGTGAATAAACAGCTCCACAGCATATCTTTTGCACAAAAAGATGAAACGATATTACAAATGATAGCAAATTTTATGGGTGCAGATTATGTCATTTATTCTAAAAGATCATCAGCTACTATACCATCTTTATTTATTAACTCCAAGAAAATAAAAAAAGATCTTAATAATCTAGGTATTTCTGCAAATAAATCAATGATCGTTTCTTTCCCTAAAGTTCCAAACGAATATTTACCAGCTTTTTTAAGAGGAGTAATTGATGGGGACGGTTGGGTAGATATAGAGGGGTATAGGATGAATATCACTACTGGGAGTAAATCATTTGTATATTCAGTAGCATCAATTTTTGAATCATGGAATCTAAACTTTTCAATTACACATATAAAATCACAAGCAAACAATTTGATTTATCGTATATGGGTTAAAGGAAAAAACGATTTGCTTCAGTTGGCTAATATACTATATTCAAATGAAATTGGATATTATATCAATCATAAGCGAATTAATATGATTCAACATTCAAACTGGCAATTAAGACGATTAGAGAATTTGTTGAATACAGAAAACTTTACGCTTTCAAAGGGGAAGACTAGACTATTTTTTTTACAAATTCTCTAGTTTACATAATATATATTATAGGAAGTTGAATTTTAAAACTATATGATGTCTCATATCAAAAGAATACTTTATGTTTTGAGACAGAATAAAATTTTTTAATATGTATTTATATTATTCATTTGTAGCAAGTTAATTATCTTTACGTTTATGTATAGCTCAATTATGTATATCTCGATTGTTTTTAATTAATTAATACGGTTTGACCGACTAATAAACTAAATTAAAATTTGTAGTTTAAATTTAAATTTTTACATCTTATAATTTTATGATCTATTTTCATTAGTTCTTCCATGTGGCTGTAAATGGAAAATATAATTTGTTGAAAAATTTCAATAAGGCTTTTTTATATGCTATAAATCAAATAATTTGGAAAATAAAACAGAGATATTTATAAATTTCTATCTCCCCCATGTTTCTAATAAACTAGATAAAACAACCGATTTCCACAAATAATTCAAGTGGAAATCGGTTGTTTTAAGTTATTTTTGGTGTGCTACTTACTATTTAAGAGCTTTAAACACAAGTTTTGCAGCACGAGCAATAAGTTCATCATTATAGGTAGCATCTTTCGTATCACGACTAGAAAGAATGGCAATGATAATTGGTTCCCTATTTGGTGGCCATACAATAGCAATATCATTACGGGTACCGTAGCTACCTGCACCAGATTTATCTCCTACCTCCCATCCTTTTGGGGATCCTGATCGAATTAACTTGTCTCCGGTAGTGTTTCCCTTCATCCAATCTGTGAGAATAGCACGCTTGTTAGTTGGGAGCAAGTCGCTTAATGTAAAAGTCTGAAGGCTAGTGGCAAGTGCTCTTGGTGTACTTGTATCCCGTAAGTCTCCAGGGATGGCTTCGTTCAGTTCGGGTTCAAAACGGTTGGCTATGGTGACATGATCACCAATTTGTCGCAATGATTCTTCAAATCCACTTGGTCCACCCAATTTCTCGAATAAAAGATTCCCAGCAGTGTTATCACTGTAGCGAATAGCAGCATCGCAAATTTCTTTTAATGACATTCCTGTATCAATATGTTGCTCTGTAATAGGTGAATAGGAAACAAGATCGTCCTTGCTATAGTGGATTACTTCATCTAGTTGATCAATTGAATATTGCTGAAGCACCGCACCTGCCGCTAAAGCCTTGTAGGTGGAGGCGTAAGCAAAGCGTTCATCAGGTCGATAAGTTATCGTCTTGTTCGAACCTGTATCTATCGCGTAGACACCTAACCGTGCATCGAACTTTTTCTCAAGTTGAGCAAACTTTCGATTAGTCGAATGATCAACAGTCTTATTGTGCTGTTCCATTGCATCTACTTGTACTGCTCCACTTGATAATAGACTTATTCCTATTAAACCTGCACACATTCCTATCTTTATCATCTTGAAACTTTTTAACATGATTAATCCTCCTATATTTTAGTAATTTCCTAATGTTTTATGTTCACCCCCTTTCAGTAGAGATAACTTGAAATACAAAGTATTACAATTGTAGTATTTCGTGTAAAAAACACCCCCAAAAAGAAATATTCTCTTTTGGGAGTTTATTTTAGAAAATATGTTGATCTTTCAAAATTCGTCTTGCAATTTCTGCAGCCTTCTTACCTGTGGCATTACCATTCTTATTTTGAATATTAATTGCAAAATAATAAGAATGATTGTTTTTCTTTACAAAGCCAATAAACCATCCGTTTATATTCTTCCCGTTTACTTTTCCGGTACCAGTTTTTCCATATAGTTGTCCTTGATTTTTCTTATCAATGAATAGTGCTTTTTTTACTGCGTGAATATTCTCCTCTTTAAAGCCAAGCCTATTTTCTCCAAGGGCATATAGTAATTGCACTTGTTCGATTGGTGATATTTTTAATGAAGATTCGATCCAATAATTATCTAAACCTCCTGAAAGGTCTTCATTACCATAACTAATTTTATGGAAATTAGATTGTAGTTGCTTTTTTCCGATTTCCTGATCAAGATGTTGAAAATACCAATTAACTGAATTTTGCAAAGCTGTTGATAAATTTTGATTTGTATTCCATTCTTTAATAGGATAGACGGTTCCATCCCAAATTTGTTCGTTTCTCCTTGGAGAAATGACATTTGATTCCAAAGCGAATAAGGCTGAATAAATTTTATAGGTGCTGTCAGGAGAAACTCTCTGCTTACTCATTTCCCGATCATAAATCAGATATTGCTTGTTAGTGGAATCAAATAGAACAAAACTCCCTTGGTAGTTATTAAAATAAGAGCTTAAATTTTCGTATATAGCATTTTTTTCATTAAAATGGTATACATCATCTGAACTAGCTGTAGCTGAGATGAATGATGATGGCAATACAACTAGAATCCCCAAACAAATATAGATTAACTTGTCTTTCCATTTCATTAATTTAGAATCACTTGTATAGTTGGCGATGTTTTGAATTCTTTGTTTAATTTGTTGTTTTGTTCCACCAATTCCAGAGGAAAACTGACCAAAGGCATAGTTATGTTTTTTATCTGCATACTCTATAATTGTGTATCCATATTCGATATATCCACTTTCATCCAAGAGATTTAGGACAGAAGCATCACAAGCTAACTCACGATCGATTCGCATCCTTTTTAAGGCAATCCATACTAAAGGGTTAAACCAATAAATAATTTGGAACGCCCACATGACATAATTTATAAATACATCTTTTCTTTTATGATGACTTAATTCATGTAAAAAAACATATTTTAATTTATTTAACGAGAATTCTTCTAATGTTTTTTGGGGCAGAAATATATATGGTTGCAAAATTCCAAGTGTAATAGGAGAAGTAATAAGTGAAGATTCTTGTACAATTATATTTCTTTTTACTCCTACAACTTTTTTGCATGCCTCTAATAGTTCATTGGTTTTTTGATCATGTATCGTAGTAGCTACTTTTTTCATTTTATTAATTTGATAGTTTGCATATATTGCTACTCCTAGGAAAAAGATCATTCCAATCACCCAACATACAATAAATGTATGATTGAAGAAATCTGGAGTTTTTTTATTTACCGATAAGGTGAAATCATGTATTAAATTATTGTTTACTGTCTCTAAAGGCTGTACGTCACTTAACTGTTTAAGCTTTGGTGTTGTACTGGTGTTAAAGGATATTAAACTCTTAATATACTCGAGTTTTTCGCCAATCCGCAAAAAATCCCATGGAAAAATGAAAGTGATCAGTGGTATAAAAAGAAAATACCAAATTTTAAAATGTACTTGTTGAGATATGTGTTTTTTAAATACCCTTTTTATTAAAAGAATGATTAAAATTAGAAGGGATATCACCAGAACACTTAGTAAAAACCGGAGTATACTGGTGCCCATCATTTTTCCCCATCCTTCTTATGTCTCTCAGATAGTATGTTTTTTAATTCAGTAATATCCTCATCTGACAGCTGATCATTTTCGATAAAATTCAATACCATTGAGTTTATGGTGCCACCGAAAAACTGTTTCAGAAATAATTTGCTTTTTTGTTCAACATACTCATGCTCTTGTACAAGAGAAGTGTAAATAAATGATCTACCTTTTTTTCTTGTTTGTAATGCTTTTTTCTTTACTAAACGCACAAGCATGGTTTGAATCGTATTCGGTTTCCAATCAATTTTTTCCGAAACCTTCTCCACTATCTCAGGAGTAGAAATTGGCTCATACTTCCATATTACTTTCATCACTTCATATTCAGCTTCTGAAATTTGTGGTAATTCCTTCATCATGACCCTCCCACTTTTACATCTGTAGTAGTTATTATAGCAGGTTCAGCCAAATGCTTAAAGCGTGAATAGATATTGTAATCTTTTGTAAATGGAAATAAAGTTTCGATCATTAACAGCTAGATATTAGTAATAACCTTACTAAATATCAACTACTTAATTAAAGATTCTTAATGAAAATAACTATATAACTCATCAATAAAAGATTTGTTCAACTGAGTTGCAGAATTGCCTGGAGTATAATGTTCTACTAATGATAGCAAGAGAAAGTTATCATGACCTGTGTCAAAGGCAAGTAAGAAACTATTTTCCTCGCCCTTTTCTCCTTGCTTCATTTTTAATTCTGCTGTACCGGTTTTTGCACCTAGCTGAAATTGTGGGTTAAATAGTATATGGGCTGTTCCTTTTGGATCACTTACTACCATTTCTAGTGATTTTTTCATTTCCTCTGCTGTCGAAGCAGAAATTGCCGTTTTTGTTTTGAAATCTCCTTTATTTAGTACTAATCTTGGATAAACAATTTTGCCCTTGTTTTGAAAGATTGAATACATGGCTACTTGCTGGATAGGTGATATTAATAATTCCCCTTGTCCATATGCAGTATCCGCTAATAGAATATCTGATTTAAAAGTTGGCTGATTAGAAATTTGTGCTGGGTTCATTGCGATAGGTAGGTCAAGTTCCTCCCCAAAGATAAATTGATTCAGGCCATTTCTAAATGTTTCTTCTCCCATTTCCAATGCTTCTTGGGCAAAATAAATATTATCAGAATAAATTAGCGCTTTTCGCATATCTACATTTTGGACATTTGAAACACGAGTGACTGAATACCCTCCCCATGCATCATCTTTTTTCCAACTTAATCCATTTATTTTTCTGAGCTTATCCGGGTATGTCACTTTAGCATCAAGTCCAATACTAGAAGTGATCGTTTTAAATGTAGAGCCGGGTACGTATCCCAAAGCAAATCTTGAAAGAAATGGCTTGTTTTCATCATTCGCATATTGATCATAATCTTGCTTTGAAATACCTTGAACAAACTTATTCGGATCATATGAAGGGGAACTAACTACTGCATAAAGCCCCCCTTCCTTTGGATTCATGACCACGGTGGATCCAGGTTTCTCTTTCAAATGGTTGTATGCCTCCATTTGGACATAAGCATCAATGGTTAATTGAATACTTTTCCCGTCTCTCTTTTCGATCTTTTGAATGATTTGCTTCTCTTTCCCATTCTCATCGACTATAACGATTTCTCCTCCATCTTTACCCCTTAGTTCCTTATCAAGTGATCTCTCTAAGCCTGTTTTGCCTATCACATCCCCTTCTTTTAAACTGGAATTCTTCTCGAGATCTTCTTTTGTTACTTTACCTATATAGCCAATTAAATGTGCTGCCGCTTCCTTTAATGGATAATAACGAAGCTGTGTATTTTGATAGGAAATCCCAGATATGATTGCCGCTTGATTCGAATCAATAACTTTAAGTGGAACAAATAAATCATCTTTTACCCAGCTTTGATTTAATTTTTGATGTATCTCTTTTATTGGGATGTCTAATTGCTTACTAATGTTTTGAAGTTTTTTTTCTTTTTCTTTCCCTTGAGATAAATCTTTAGGGACAATCCCTGCCTCTTTAAATTCTTTATTTACTGCTAAACCATTACCGAGACGGTCTTTTATTTCTCCACGTTCCGCTTTCCACTCATGATATGCTACTGTATCCTTTCCTTCCATCTCTGGGAAAATTAATGATGGCTCCCATTTCACCAAATATTGATTGTCTGTTTTTAATATCTTCGTTTGATAATTGATATTAGTTAATTTCCCAAAAGGAGTAGTAAAGTTTAACCTGTAGGATAATTCTTGTTCATCATTACTTAATTTTTTTACAGTAATGTTAGAAGCATGGATGTTTTGAATATTGATTCCATTAAATATACGATCATATTTATTAATTACATCTTCTAAAGTATAGCCTAATGAATTATATGATTCTGAATCAAGCACATCTCCTAATTTAGCATACTGTTTTTCTTCTAATATATGAATAAAATGATCTACTACTTTTTGTGATTGGCTAGTATTTGTTCTATTTACTACAATGAATAAACTAAAACCGCTTATCCCTATAATCGTGATTATTAATAATACTAAATAGGGCTTGAATCGTTTCTTTTTCCTGTTTACTCTATTATTCATTCTTTCCCCTCATTTCTTTTACATAAAATCTACATATGTAGTATTTTATTCAAACAAGCTTTATAGATTAATAGTTTTTTATCATTTTACTCATCATTATTTGTTTCTGATTTTGATGTATTTTGGGAGTTGATATTGTATGATTATCTTTTGCTCGTTTTTTCTTTAATTCAAAGTATGCTTCAAACACTTCATTAGCGATTTCTAAGTTTACATGTGATTGGTCTGTTGTGAGCCATGGTACAACTACAGAAACAGCAATTTCAGGATGATCATACGGCGCATATCCTCCAAATGTAATATTCCAAAGCATAAGACCAGGACTATGTGATATAGGACCATTATATAATGCCTGGGCAGTACCTGTTTTACCTGCAATTTTATATTGCTTATTTTTTATTCCATATCCCGTTCCAAGCGGATCATTTACAACTTGTTTAAATCCCTCTTGAACACGTTTAAGCCATTCACTCTTCATTTCGATTTTATTAAGCACTTTAGGTTGAATCTCCTGTATAATAGATCCAAGCTCATTTGCTTGATTACTAGGTTCACGAACTTCTTTAGCAATATGTGGCTGTATCCGATAGCCACCATTAGCAATTGTTGAGATATATTGTACTATTTGTAGGGGTGTATATGTATCATACTGACCAATCGCATAGTCTAATACTTTCCCCGCTTCAGGTGGGATCTGACCACTCCCATATCCTATTTGTTCTCCAGGTAAATCAATCCCCGTTTTTACGCCTAACCCAAACTGTGAGAAATTTTTTCTAAATGTTTCAATTGCAGCTACTTTATCAATGCTTAATCGTCCATTTGGAATATATGTTTGCTGTCCTCCCAATTTCATTGCCGTTAAAAACATATATACATTTGAAGATCGTTTTAGTGCGTAGAGATCATTGATCGGTCCAAATCCCGTTGTATTCCATGATTTCTTTACTTTCGTGCCCAAAAATTTTACTGGTCTATCATTTAGTATTTCTCCTGGAGTGATAGCACCTGATTGATAGCCGGTTAATACAGTAGCTCCTTTGACTACAGACCCCATCTCATAGGATGTTGTAAGATTACCTAAAGCAAAATCATTCACATTCGTTTTGCCTGATGTACTATTTTGTTCAAACTGTTTTCCTGCCATAGATAAAATTTCTCCAGTATATGGATTCATCACTGTGACAAATGCACGATCTAAATAGGGCTGACCTAGTCTTGCTTTGCTTAATTTTTCTTTAATAATAGTTTCAACTTTACGCTGTAAATCAATATCAATAGAAAGGACTAAATCATCGCCTCTTTTTCCCTCTCTGATGACATGTGATTCTACCACTTTTCCATTTTTATCTGTTACATTTTTTACTTTTTCCTTTTGACCTTGTAATACTTCCTCGTATTGATACTCAATATAGCTTTTTCCGACACGATCATTTCTGCTATATCCTCTTGCTAAATAATAATCAACTGAATCTTTTGGCAATCCCTCTTTAGATGAAGATACTTTACCTATTACAGAAGCTAATATTTCCTTCCCTTCTTTATCTTTATAAAGATTATACCGATCCCAATCTATTGTTGTATCTACACCAGGAAGGGAATCTAGATTTTCACTTACCATCGCAAATTCTTTTGGAGAAACATTTTTTTTAATGATTTGTGGTGATAACGGGTAGCCGGTAATCATTTCTCGATAAATAGCTAATATCTCTAGTTCTTTCTTAGAAAATGAATTAATTTCCTTACTAGTAATACGATCAAGAGTTAAATGATACATTTTTGTATCGTAATCTTTATCATTTTTTAGTTTTTCTCGATCTGTATCAGTAATTTTTGCTTCTGCTTCGACTGGGTATTTTAAAATCCAATAATCTTTTTTATCAATCTCGGGTATTGTCTTTAAATCCTCTTTAGAATCCTTATGAATAATAGTTGCAAGTTTCTCAGCAATTTTTAAAACCTCTTCAGCTTTAATATTTTGTGGTCTCGTATATGTTATGGCATTTGAAGGCTTATTCCCGACAATTAGCATCCCATTGCGATCCATTATATTTCCGCGTGGCATAGATGTATTTATCGTTACATTTTCTTTCCTATCGATTTCTCGCCTATAATCGTCTCCGTAAATAATCTGCACAATGCCAAGTTTAAAAATAAGCAGTGAGAATAACAAAAATACAATAAAAAATAAAATATTCATACGAAAGGAGACGAATGTCTTTTTCTTCAATTTACACCCTCCATTTTCCTTTTGATTTTCTTAGCCATCCGTAATTATAATGAATGAATTTACATTCCAATCAAATACTACAAATGTAGTATTTGATGATAAAAAATACCTAAAAAAGCATAGTTGAACTTCTATCTTTTCTAATATAAACGATATCAAATTATAATCAACCAAAACTTTTACATTTGTAGTATTTACTATATCATGAATAGAAAATTACTTAAAGAAAAATGATTATTTATTCAAAGATAAATTTTTTTTAAATCCATTTGGGGGTATGGAATTTCTAATTTTTAGATAATGTTTTGCTCGTAAACTAATCCAGCCTTTCCATTTAAGAAAAGCTGGATATATTTTTGTTATTATAATTTTTTTATTACCTTCATTTACATGATATTAATCTTTTCTTGTTTGTCATAAGCATCATCTACATTTATATCTGGATTTAGTTCCATCAATTGATTTATGAATTGATTTTTGTCTTTTGGAGAAATGATGATACTATGCCATTTATTATACTGAATTTCAATTCGATCCATAGACAATGCTGGACTTGAAATAAAATTTCTTGTTTTAGTAATTGATTTTATCCCTTTTATTTCAATACTTGTATAATGAAATGGGCCGGTTACGACTTTTAATAGCCCTTTATTTGTAATTTCGTAATAAGTATTCATCCATAGCCAAATAATTAAGACACAAGCTATAGCAATAACAATAAACTCAAATAATGTATCAGAATCATTTAGCCCATGGAACAATAAAAAGATCATTGTACCAATAAGTGTAATAACCAGTGCCCACACAATTAATGACAAGATTGGCCCCTTTTTAGAATAATAACGCATTTCCTTAAACTCCCCCGTCGTACAAATATTTCTATATTATATACGAGTAATAATGGGATAAGTTTCAAAAAAAAATACATAGGTGCTTTCCCTATGTATTAACCGATTCTTCTATTAAATATTTTCTTGGTGTACCCATGAATAGCGTTTGATAAAGTTGTGAAGAAGTAGATTGAAATTCTATATGAATGGGTGCATCTAATAATAATGGGTAATAGTTAAAAAAGGGTCTGTCGCTATTGATTATCATCTTTATGAGAAATGGAAGTTCTTTTTGATAAATCATATAACGAATTTGCGCCAATTTTTTATCATTTGCTTCAGAATCAATATTAATTTTTCCTAGAAGAACGTATTCACCCATTTTTGTTGTCCATTCTGCCTGAATAACATTCTGCAAATTAAAGGAGGTTATCTGCTTACTACCCTTTAATCCAATAGAAACTAACCACTCACCTGTAGCTTCTGAATGTGATAGAGTATATCTTCTACCTTGTAATGGGGTTAATTTTGTTGCTAATGGAAGTATATTTACCGACAAATTGTCAAATCGATCAATCATATAGCATCCCCTCTTTATCTATGCTCATTATATAGTATGATACTTGCCTATAAAGGGTTACTGTTGTTTCCATTTTGCACTCTTAAGTTTCCAAGAGCCGTTTTCAAAATTCCAAATCGAAGTGACCGTTCCTAATACATCTGCATGATAGGCCCCACTAATTTGTCGATAGGCTTTTAATCCAACCTCTTTTGTCCCATTTAAGTTAATGATTTTATACATTGCTACCGGATCAATCATTAATTCAGTTGGTTCATTTAATTCCCCATTCTTTTGATACAATCCTAAACGAATATAATCTTTTTTTCGATTGCTCAAATCTACTGTTTTTGTAAACTGCGTTTCAGGTATTTGAATAGAAGCTTTAAAATTATTTTCAAAATGTCCTTGAATATTCAATGATTGTGGTAAAGGGAGGATGGAGGCTGTTCCATCTTTAAGCGTAGAAAGATGATAATTATTAAGCCCGCCACTCCCACCTGTTGCACTAGATTGAAATAGGTCAACGACACCATCATGATTTAGATCGGCAAATTCAATTTTAGGTTCATATCCTGGAGCATAGTCAATTCTGTACTTCGTATTTGCTGATGTTGTAATTTCTGCCCATACTTTTTTCATGTATGCGCTGCTAGGATCAATTTGAATCCCTTTTAGTACAATATGGTCATTTTTTTTATCACCTGTAACATCCATATTATATTCATGAATCACCTTTTCCTTAACCGTTTCCGACTCGACAGCATAGGTTATAGCTACTGTACTTAAAGACATAAAGAAAAAGGCTAAAAGGCCAAAAACATATTCTTTTTTCATGTATACTAACCCCTTTCCTGCTTTTGAATCTAGTATTTCCAGTATGTATTTGAATATGTAAATTAATCCAACATCTCGACAAGTTGTTTCTAATTGTTCATGAGTAGATACCATTTATATAAAAGTATAGATATTGTGTAATTGATGGAAGATCTCCCTTAATATCAACTTGATCTGATTGTTAGAATAGATTTTTGTTGTAAAATGTCATAAAATGAAATAAGTATTCAGAAAAGTATGTTAGTCTATATTTAGTGGAAATAAAAAGGGGAGATATTTTTGTATTTTTTAGCATTTACTATATCACTAGTTATTGTACTAATTACAATACCTCCAATTAGAAAATTAGCATTTAAAATTGATTTTGTAGACAAGCCTTCAAAACGAAAAATTCATAAAATACCTGTACCACAATTAGCAAGTATTTCGATTTTTTTAGGATTTTTTATTACCTTTTGGATATTTAACGATCAAATAAGGGATCACTCAATCCCAATCTTTATGGGCTCTCTTTTAATAATAGGCATTGGATTAGTAGATGATTGGTTTAAAACAAAGGGAAAAGAATTTCCTGCATGGCCAAAAGCCGCAGTACAATTATTAGCTGCTGTCTTAATTTACTATTCGGGAATTGTTTTTACAGGTTTTGCAAATCCAATAAGTGGGGAATACATTATTCTTCCTGCCTTTTTACAATTTGCCTTAACAGTCCTGTGGATTTTTGGTGTGACTACTGTTATCAATTTTATGGATGGTTTAGACGGACTTACAGGAGGCATTACGACAATTTCAGCTATCACGCTATTTATTGTAGCCTTATTTAAAGGACAACAGGAGTCTGCTATCTTATCCATCATTTTATTAGGTACAACTTTAGGCTATTTAAAGTATAATAAGCCGCCTGCGAAAATATATATGGGTGATGCAGGTGCTACTTTTTTAGGTTATATGTTAGCAATCATTTCTTTAAATGGCGCATTTAAACAAGCCACTCTTCTTTCTATTTTAATACCGATTTTAGTTCTAAGTGTACCAATCTTCGATAATTTGTATGTGATTATTAAAAGGTTTTTACAAGGTAAACCAATTTACATAGCTGATCGAAGTCAAATACATTATCGATTAATTTCAAAGGGACTAAATCCAAAACAATCTACAGCATTTATCTTTTTACTAAGTACATGTTTTAGTTTATTGGCAATCATCGTATTACTGATTGATTCATTTTAACTGTAATGTAATATTTTCAACCAAGAAAAAAGAAGAAGCTCGATATACGGCTTCTTCTTTTTTCTATATTTTATTTCTTATTTAAATCCTCTTCACTATTGGATGAAATTTCCTTCCAAATCTCAGTTATACTTCCATTTACAGTTTCATCAATTATGAATGATCCATTCGAATACCGATCATTATAACGTAAATTTTGAATTTGAACGGATTCAATTACTTCTTTTTCTGTCTGCAAAAACATAGTATCTTCTTCTTTAACTACGTCTAAACCAATGATTCGATGAGGGTTGTTTTTTAGTTCACGTAGCATAACCACGCCACGTTTAGCACGTGAGGTTTTTTCAAATTCACTTAATTTCATTTTTTTAATTGCACCACGTTGCGTGGCTATAAAAATGGATTCATTTGAATCATTACTCAAGATTTTTCCAGATACAACATAATCATTTTCTTTTAAGTTAATTCCTTTTACCCCTGCAGCTCGCGCACCAACAATATTTACTTCTTCCTCATTAAACCATAGCCCATAGCCTAAATGAGTGGCAATAAAGAGATCAAATGTACCATCAGTTAAGTGTACATCGATGACCTCATCATCGCCTTTTAAATTAATAGCAACTAGTGGTTTAGAATAACGTTGGGCATTATATTGATTGATTTCTGATTTTTTCGTCATGCCATTTTTCGTAATAAATAACAAGTAGCTTGGTTCCTGAAAATCTTTTACTTCCATTACCTTGATTATATGCTCATCCCGGTCAATTGGAATAATATTAGCTATATGTTGTCCAAGGTCTTTCCATCTAATATCAGGGAGCTCGTGAACAGGACAATATAAGTAATTGCCTTTATTCGTAAACAATAGGACAACGCTCGTTGTGTTTATCTCCTCTTGGAATAAGACTCGATCTGTTTCTTTAATAGCTAAATCCATTCCATTTGAAGCAGCGAATGAACGCATACTCGTTCTTTTTACATATCCATCCTTAGTTACCGTAACCATAACTTCTTCATTAGGAATCATTACTTCTAGATTTATTTTAATCTCTTCGATTTCATCCTCGATAACCGTTCTGCGATCATTGACATATTTCTTTTTAATCTCTTTTAATTCTTTTTTTATGACTCCTAGAAGTTTCTTTTCACTTTCCAATATAGACGTGTATTCTGCAATTTTTTTATTTAGTTCTTCAGCCTCTTGTTGAAGAGCGGTAATATCCGTATTTGTTAATCGATATAGTTGTAAAGAAACGATCGCTTCCGACTGTGCCTCTGTGAATTGATATTTTTGTATTAAGTTATCCTTCGCATTTCGTTTATCCTTCGAAGCTCGGATGGTCGCAATCACTTCGTCAAGAATGGATAATGCTTTCATTAATCCTTCAACAATATGCTGACGTTCACGTGCCTTATGTAAATCGAAAGCTGTACGATTTGTAACAACTTCTTTTTGGTGCTCTATATATGCATCTAATAGATCTTTTAATCCCATTAGCTTTGGTCTACGATTATGAATTGCCACCATGTTAAAATTGTAGGAAATTTGTAAATCGGTATTTTTAAACAAGAAGTTTAAGACACCATCTGCGTTCGCCTCTTTTTTTAATTCGATGACAATTCGAAGGCCTGTACGATCGGTTTCATCGCGTATTTCTGAAATTCCTTCTACTTTTCTATCTAACCGAAGCTCATCAATTTTTTTTACCATATTTGCCTTGTTTACTTCATATGGAATTTCAGTTATTACAATCTGTTGACGCCCTCCGCGAATTTCTTCGATTTCAGTCTTTCCACGAACCACCATTTTTCCTTTACCTGTTTCATAGGCTTTTTTAATTCCTTCAATCCCTTGAATAATCCCTCCAGTAGGAAAATCAGGACCTTTAATGATTGACATTAATTCATCCACTGTACAATCAGGATTTTCAATTCGTTTAATGGTCCCATCAATTACCTCACCAAGATGATGAGGAGGGATGTCTGTTGCATAACCGGCAGAAATCCCTGTTGACCCGTTCACTAGCAGATTAGGAAATCTTGCGGGGAGAACGGTTGGTTCCTTTGAAGTATCGTCAAAGTTTGGAATAAAATCCACGGTGTTTTTATCAATGTCTTGTAAAAGTTCAGATGCTATCGCTGATAATCTTGCTTCTGTATAACGCATAGCAGCAGCAGGATCTCCATCAATACTACCGTTATTTCCGTGCATTTCAATTAGTACATTTCTAACCTTCCAATCTTGACTCATACGTACCATAGCCTCATAAACAGAAGAATCTCCATGAGGGTGGTAATTACCGATTACATTCCCAACCGTTTTGGCGGATTTTCGAAATCCTTTTTCTGCTGTGTTTCCTTCTACATGCATCGCATATAAGATTCGTCGTTGAACAGGCTTTAATCCATCACGAGCATCTGGAAGGGCACGATCTTGAATAATATATTTACTGTACCTACCAAATCGATCACCTAAAACTTCTTCTAGGGGTAGGTCTTGAAATTTTTCTATTGTTGACATCAGTCTTCTTCCCCTCCATCAACTGATATATTTTCGTTATCTAATATGTTTTGGTCCTCTTCAAGACCAAAAGCTACATTGTTTTCAATCCATTTACGTCTTGGTTCGACCTTATCTCCCATCAAGGTAGTGACTCTACGTTCGGCTCTTGCTGCATCATCAATTCGAACACGTATTAAGGTTCTTGAATCTGGATTCATTGTTGTATCCCATAGTTGATCAGCGTTCATCTCTCCAAGTCCTTTATAGCGTTGGAGCATATAGCCTTTTCCTACCTTCTTAGTTACACTATTTAATTCATCCTCGGTCCATGCATATTCGATGATTTCTTTTTTTCCTGAACCCTTACTTACTTTATATAAAGGTGGGAGAGCAATATAAACCTTTCCCGCTTCAATAAGAGGCTTCATATAGCGATAAAAGAATGTAAGTAATAATACTTGAATATGTGCTCCATCTGTATCTGCATCGGTCATAATAATGATCTTATCATAATTGGCATCATCTACATTGAAATCTGGACCCACTCCGGCACCGATTGTATGAATGATTGTATTAATTTCTTCATTTTTAAAAATATCTTGGAGTTTTGCTTTTTCAGTGTTAATAACTTTTCCTCGTAAAGGAAGAACAGCCTGAAATCTTCTGTCGCGTCCTTGCTTCGCAGAACCACCAGCGGAATCTCCCTCAACTAAATAAAGTTCGTTTTTATCAGGATTGCGAGATTGTGCAGGAGTTAATTTACCAGATAACAAGCTTTCTGATTTTTTTCGCTTTTTTCCACTTCGTGCTTCTTCACGAGCCTTTCGTGCTGCTTCTCTTGCTTGAGCTGCTTTTATCGATTTTTTAATCAAGAGATTACTTGATTCTGGATTCTCTTCTAAGAAATAGGCTAGATGTTCCGAAACAACAGAATCTACAGCAGATCTAGCTTCACTTGTTCCTAATTTACCTTTAGTTTGACCTTCAAATTGAAGAAGTTCTTCTGGAATTCGCACAGAAACGATAGCAGATAACCCTTCACGAATATCTGTACCTTCCAGGTTTTTATCCTTTTCTTTCAATAAGTTCACTTTTCGAGCATATTCATTAATGACTCGTGTCATTGCTGTTTTTGCTCCGATTTCATGAGTTCCGCCGTCTTTTGTTCGAACATTATTAACAAATGAAAGAATGTTCTCAGAAAAACCATCATTAAATTGGAAGGCATATTCAACTTCGATTCCACTTGAATCTCCTTCGATAAAAACAACTGGGTGTAGAACATCTTTTCCTTCGTTTAAATATTCGACAAATGCTTCAATTCCATTTTCGTAAAAAAATACATCCTTTTGGTCGTATCTTTCATCAATGATTTCGATTTTTAATCCTTTTAATAAAAAGGCAGATTCACGTAAGCGTTCGCACAAGGTATCGTAATTATAAGTGGTTGTGCTGAATATGGATGGATCTGGTTTAAAATGAATGAGAGTTCCAGTTTGATTTGATTTTCCGATTTTCTCCAAAGTGGTTTCTGGCTTGCCACCATTAATAAATTTTTGTTGATATACAGCACCATCTCGCTTAATTGTGACTATTAGCCACTCGGATAATGCGTTAACAACTGAAGCACCTACACCATGTAAACCTCCAGATGTTTTATAACCACCTTGCCCAAATTTTCCCCCTGCATGTAGTACCGTAAAAATGACTTCGGTGGTTGGCTTGCCTAATTTATGCATTCCTGTTGGCATACCTCGGCCTTTATCCTCAACACTTATACTATTGTCTTTATGTATTTTAACGATAATATGATCTCCGTTACCTGCTAATGCCTCATCCACGGAGTTATCAACGATTTCATATACTAAATGATGAAGGCCTCTAGCATCCGTAGATCCTATGTACATACCTGGACGTTTTCTTACTGCTTCTAGACCTTCTAATACTTGTATTGCGTCATCGTTGTATTCAATTAAGTTTTGCTTCTTTACCACAAAGATTCCCCTTTCAAACACACTGCTCTCTTTCTCAAACTCCTTATATAGACAATGAATATATTTATACTCAACTGTCCACCGCTTAAAAAACAAACATCTGTTCGCTATTAATTATAACATCTTCCGTACAAACGTCTATTCACTATTTTAACTATAATTTGGTTTTTTTCAAATAGCATTAAATGTTTAAGTACTAATCTGTTAATTTGGCTGTTTTCTCTAACCTTGTATGTAAGGTTTTATCTAATAACTATCGGCTAAAAACCAATTCATCTTTCAAAAGCAACAAACTAAACGAAAACAGTCTTTTAAAAGACAATATAAGTTAAAACAAAGTATATTTTTTTTACATGATTAGAGTGTAAAGAAAAAGATACAGATAAAAAAGCAAGCGCTAATACCAACGCTTGCTTCAAGTATGAGACTATTTGGTTAATGCATGCTCTACTTTAATACAGCGGTTCATTATGACTGTTTTTCCTTTATCTTTAAGAAATTGATAAGCCTCTTCATTCTCAACACCAAGTTGGGACCAGAATACATCGGCATCTATTTCAACAAATTGCTGAGCAAGCTCAGGCAAAAATTCAGAACGTCTAAAAATATTGACAATATCTACATGGCCATCAATATCCTTCAAGGAAGAGACAGCTTTTACACCTAAAACCTCATCAACCGAAGGGTTTACAGGAATGATTTCATATCCTGCTTTTTGCATCGCTTCTGATATCATATAGGAAGTTCGCTCTGGATTATTGCTCAATCCAACGACTGCGACTCGCTTGGCTTTCTTTAAAATGATACCAATTTCTTCTCTACTTGGATTATCAATCGTCATTAATGTTCACCCCATTAATGTTCACCCCATTAATTACTAACTTATATTCTTTATCGTACTGCATTACTTGCAGAACTGCAAACGAATATCATTTTGCTCTCTTTTTTTTCCAAAGTAAATATTGCTCAGTGATCACTGCAAATAAGGTTCCTAAAATCAGCCCATTATTAATAATTGATGCAACAACGACTGGTAATCCAGTTGTCGCTTCAGCTGGAAGAAACATGACACCAACGCCAATTAAAAAGCCAATTCCAGCAGAAAAATAAGTGATTTGGCGATCAGTCGTTTTATCGATTTCTGAAAGTGCTAAGCCAACCATTTTTGTAAAAATTACAAAGGTGACTGCATAACCAACTGGTGCGGGTAATGCACTCATAACGTTCATAATAGGTGGAAGCAAAGAAATAATGGTTACAATTAAACTACCAAGGATAAATGGTCGGATGGACTTTATGCCAGTTTGACTAACAAAACCTGCTGCTCCTGAAATAGGAACAGGTCCAATGCTAGAAAATAAACCACCAGCTAGCTGATTAATTCCTGAAATAAATCCCGCCTGCTTATAACGTGTATTTTTTTTAGTTTCCTTCTTATTTATTACCTCTTCCATTACTCGAACAGAGGCAATCATATTAGTAATGAGTAAGATGGTAATAAAGAACGAGGTGACGATAATACCTGAGTCTAACTTTGGAATGCCAAAGGAAAAGATTTCAGGGAAGGATATCCATGAATGACTTTTAGGGACTTCGGGTGCAATTCCAAAGATTATAAATAAAAGCCAGCCTACGATCATTCCTATCATAATAGAAAATTGTTTGATCCATTGAATGCGAACTTGTCCTAAATAAAATGTTAATAGAATAATAATCGTACATAATATGGCAGTCGTTATTTGAATTTGATGTACCCCACTTGTTAAACCAAACATCCCTTTTATAAAGGAACCACTTAATTGGAGAATAAGTAAAAATAAATAAATAAAAGTAATTGATGGTGTAAATAACTTTGCCAGTTTTTGTATTAAACCAAATGCTGAAAAAATAAAGAAAAATATCCCACTCAACAGCATTCCGCCGGATAATTCTCTAAGAGTTTCGATATTTGAGGTATATAATGTACCTACAAATCCAGCATAAATAGTAAATACTCCCCACCATAAACCTGCAGGTCCTTCATTAATCGGTAAGCGGTGACCAATGATGCCTTGGAGCAATCCGGCAATTCCTAATACAAAAATCGTACGTTCTACAAACGCAGAAGTCTCAACAGGACTTAAATGGTAAATGTCTGCTATTGCTATAGGTGCAGCAATAGAACCCGCAATCATAAAAGCCATCCATTGGATGGCGGATACTGTTGTTTTCAAATAAATAACTCCTTACTGTATATTGTTAGTTAGGAGGAGGAGGTATTAAACCATCTACCTCCATCCTCCGATACTGTTTAGATATTATTTAAAAGCAGATAATGAGCTTTGAAGCGCTAGCCATGCAGAATCATCTGCAAAATAACGTGCCCATGAGGCAACACCAGCTAAGTCATATTGCGCAGCCAATTGTGCCCTTTTTTTCAATGAAAGAGAATCTTCTAACCACATCTTATAGACAATATTTGTTTTTGCGTCTTTATATTCGATATAATTTTGCCCTGTTTCTGGGTCTTCTTGGGCTTTTAAATTTCTTTCCTTCATCCAAGCATTTGCCTGATCCATTGACAACGCTTTGGAAGATACAGACATTTGCCCATCCTTCATTTCTTCCGACCATAAACGAGTAAAGAAAGGTAATCCTAGTATTAATTTTTCATTTGGAACTTCTTTTAGCAATTGTTCCAAATTGTTTTTTACCCATGGAAGACTTGCTACACTCCCTGCTGTTGGGGAACTTGCCCAATGCTCATCATAAGCCATTACGATTAAATAATCGACAACAGTAGCAAGCTTGTCTCGCTCATAGAATTCAGACCAGCTTCCTTTGGCGATAAAGGTTATATCCATAGATACGTATTTGCCTTCATTGTGTAAATAGACGGAAAGCTCCCTGACAAATTGAGTAACTAGTGGACCGTCCTCTGGTGAAACATTTTCTATATCGATGTTTAATCCATCTAATTTATAGGTTTTTACATAAGTTAGTAATTGATTAATGATCTTTGTTCTTGTTTCATAATGTGTTAAGGCTTCCTTTGTCAATGTCGGATCGAATGAATTAGAGAATAAAGCCCAAACTTGAAATCCATTTTTTCTTGCCCATTTCATATACGAATCAGAAGCAAGATTTGTCACGTCACCTTGATTATTTTTCAATTTAAACCATGTTGGAGAGACAATATTTACGCCTGGCATTTTAGGTAATTGATCTGGATTTGGAGTTTTTGTATAAACGGCCTCCCATGTTAAATGAATCGGCGCATTGTATTTTAAACTTGTTGTTGATTCATCCTTAGTGACAGTTGAGATTTGTACCTTTTCGTTTTTAGTAACATATTCTTTTTTAATATACCCACCAATTCCCTCAAGAGTTCGTACGAAATAATATTCTCCGATTGCTTTTTCAATCCGAATGTTTTCTCCTTTTTTGATCTCTTCTACATAAGAAGAATGCAAATCCGGTTTTGTTCGTAATCTTAAAAAGGCTTTTCGTGTATCCTTTACAGTAATCTTTCCTTTTTCATATGCCTCATTATTTTTTTCAATCCATATGACTTTATTTTCCTTAGTGATATGGAATTGAATAGGATAGATCTTAGTTAATGTCTTTAAATCGATATAAATATCGTTATTTATAGACTTAACAATTGGAAAATCGGTTTTTTTGGATACTTGATTGGCTGTATAACCTTCTTTGTTCAAAGGCATGCGAATAACGTTTTGATTGGTTGTTAGAATAACAGCGTTGTTCTCAATAAAAAGAGACTGATCAATATTCTTTTGAACGATTTTTATTGGGACATATAGTTGGTTTCCATCTTGTACAGCTGTACCTTGTATTTTTCCGTTAACTAAAATAGAATTTTTATTACTTATATACTGTACTTTTTCAGAAGATGCAAAAGGATAAAAATAGAATAATAGACAAGCAGCCGCCAAAAGAAGCAGCACTAATATCCCGTAGAATAACTTATTTTTTCTTTTCGTTTTGGTTCTAAATTCTAATGTTGCCATTTAATTTCCTCCCTTCTTCATCCTACATGAGTACTACAATCAAGAAAAGAGAAAAATCTATTTTTAATAAAATTTTTCTTTCCTTAAAGTACATGGTACAATAAGAAAGCCTTATAGTTTCATATTTAAAGGGGTAATGTTATGACGTATGCACTTATTATCATTTTAGCTTATTTATTAGGATCGATTCCATCTGGTTTAATTGTGGGCAAGCTTTTCTATGGAATTGATATTAGACAACATGGGAGTGGGAATTTAGGCGGAACCAACTCTTTTCGAACTTTAGGAGTAAAAGCAGGAATTGCTGTTACAGCTGCGGATATATTAAAAGGAACATTAGCCACTTTATTGCCACTATTTTTCGGTGTGGATGATTCACTTCACCCACTACTCATTGGATTATTTGCTGTAATTGGACATATGTTTCCTATTTTTGCAGGTTTCCGTGGAGGTAAGGCTGTAGCAACATCTGGAGGGGTATTGCTTGCATATGTTCCTCTATTATTTATATTACTTGTTATCGTGTTTCTAATAAGTTTGAAAATCTGTAAATATGTATCTCTTTCATCCATTATAGCCGGTATTTTTGCAATAATTTATTCCGTTGTAGATTTTTTTATTACGAAGGATTGGCCATTGGTCGTGATTGTTTTTGCATTAGCAGGTTTTGTCATTTATCGCCACCGAACAAATATATCTAGAATTAAAAATAAAACAGAGCCAAAAGTAAAATGGATTTAACCAATGACCCTATTTAGGGTTATTTTTTTGTTTTCTTAAATTCTTTCACTACATTTGTATGATTTATTGTAAAATAAAATGGATTCTGAATTAAAAGGCTGGTTATAACATGATAAAACGACGGAACTTATACTTAAGCATGATCATATTGATTTTGCTTCTTTCCATTTTCATTTTATGCTTTATACAATACTATCAATGGAAGCAATCCTTTTTTAAGCAAGCACATAGCTCCTTAACTCATTCTGCACGTACAGTAAGTATTACTCCGAAAGATTTCCATACAAGTGCTGTGATTGGAGCAATTGGAGATATTTTAATCCATGATTGGGTATATGATGATGCTAGAACTCAAAGTGGCTATGATTTTAAGCCGATGTTTCAACCAGTTAAAGCAATGCTTCAGAAACCAGATTTATTAATTGCCAATCAGGAATCTATTCCTGGTGGAGAGAAATTAGGAATTAGTAGCTACCCTGCTTTTAATAGTCCATATGAAATTGTTGACGCGATTATGGATGCAGGTGTTGATCTTGTATCCACTGCAAATAATCATGCTCTAGATAAAGGTGAAAAAGGAATTTTAAGTTCAATTTCTTACTATGAAAATAAGAAGCTACCCTATGTAGGGACATTTAAAGATGTAAATGATCACCAGAAGCTAAGAGTTCAATCAGTAAACGGGATTAAAATTGCAGTTCTTGCTTATACATACGGGACGAATGGAATTCCTGTTCCTGACGGAAAAGATTATTTAGTTAATCTCATTAATAAAGATACGATACTATCCGAATTAAAGAGAGCTCGTCAAGTGGCAGATTTAGTTATTTTAAACTTACATTGGGGTATAGAATATAATAGGCAGCCAAATGAAGAGCAAAAGATGTTGGCTAAATTATTTACAGATGGAGGTGCAGACATTATTCTAGGACACCATCCACACGTCCTTCAGCCGGTTGAAACGTTACATACTAAAGATGGCAGAGATGCATATGTCATCTATTCATTAGGGAATTTTCTATCGGGGCAAATGTGGGATTATAAAGATATTGGAGGAATGATTGAATTTAAAGTATCTAAAAATATTTTAAAAAATGAAAAGCAGATAAAAATTGAGGATATTCAATTTCATCCGACATATGTTGCCAATCAAAACTTAAGCCAATACCGTGTTTATCCTCTCCAAGAAGCCTATGAAAAAGGATTAATTAATCATACCTACGACGAAATAATTCATTATATGATGTCTAATTAGAATAGCGAATCAATTTAGTAGTAGAATATATAAGAAAGAGCTTATAATGAAGATGATGAATACTCTTTTTGGAGAGGAGCTAACCGCATGGAAATTTACATATCAGATGAAGCAACAAAATGGTTCAAGGAAGAAATGTTTCTAGAAAATGGTGATCATATTCGGTTTTTCGTAAAGTATGGTGGATCTTCACCGGTTCAAGAAGGATTTTCATTAGGGATGTCAAAGGAAGCACCAAGTGATATAGCTGTAAAAAAAGAACAAAATGGAATACTTTTTTATATAGAGGAAAAGGATCTTTGGTATTTTGATAATCATAATTTACATGTTGATTATGATCAAGAACTAGATGAACCAATTTATTTGTATAAAAAATAAGGTGCCTTTTAAAAGTGTTTACTCATTATCATTCGTATAAGATAGGCAATAGAAAAAGGGATATACGTAGTGTTAAATGTCTTTGATAGCTAAAATAAAGAATACGAGAGTGAGCTTCATTTCGTTCACTCTCGTATTCTTTTGTGACAGAACTTGTTTAATTCTTCTATATGTCCCTCTTTTAATAATACTTCCTCCTGTTTATCTCCTAACAAATCAAAATGAGAATATCCATCCTTACGGTGATGAATCCATTCTTCTTTTAAACCGTATATAGTACCCCAGTTGACTAATTTTTCGATATTACGACAACCTACCTTCGTAACTGAGTTACAATTGGGGAAACGCTCATCAATCCAGAAATGAGTAATAATCGCAATTTCTCCTGAATCAATTTTATTTTTCCATTTTTTTAGTTGACTTTTTGATATTCCGAAAGCCACAAGTCTCCCCCTCTAATAATTAAAAAGTTTATTTTTTTGCCTTTTCATATGCTTCATGCCAATCAGGGAATCGTTTTCGAATTGAAATAGGACGGAATGTTTCTTTCTTTACACATACATGCTTTGATTTGGCTATAACCGAGAGTTCTCCACCTTCCGTTAATACCTCATACCCATAAACAACACGTATACCATCATACTCTTCAATCCAAGTTTTAACTTTAGCAACTTCCCCATATCGAACAGGCTTTTTATAAGAAATTTCAATATCAACTACAGGAGATAAAACTCCTTCATTTTCCATATCAGCATATTTAAAACCTAAATTCTCTATAAGCTTCGTTCTACCGAGTTCTAACCATACTAAATAATTTGCATGATAGACAACACCCATTTGGTCTGTCTCTGCATAACGAACTTGAATATCTGTTTCTGAAATAATCATTCTTATGTAGTAGCACCTTTCATTAATAATATTATTTATTTTAGCACTGATTGTTGTGAATAACAAAAATAACAGCCGGCGTCAAACCGGCTGTTATTCATTATTGATATTGATTATTTTGAGCATGGGCTTCATCTTTTACTTCACTGCGCATACTCTCGATACTTTCACGGCGGCGTTCATTTTTCGCTTCTATTTTGGCGCGTTCTTCATTACTTGAGAGACTAGCCGTTTCTTCTGCTTTTTCTATATTCTCAAGTGTGTTATCAATCATATTTTGTAATTTTTCTACATTATCACTGCGATCATCTGGTTTAGGTTTATTCCATGCCATATTAAAGTCCTCCTTACAGTAAGAGTGACCACAATTTGTGTGGACAATGATAGTATGTTGTTTTTACGATTCATTCAAGCCTGGTTTTTTTTAGCACTTTCATGTTATTCCCCTTTAGTCTGAATTACCTGGGCATGCTCTCCTGATTTATCTTGCATTTGTTTTCCTTTGTTCCCACCAAAAGAACGAGGCTGTGTACCTAAATGTGTAGGCCCATAGTATTTGCTTTTCTTTTTTGGATTACTCATAAAAAAACCCCCTTTATTTTAAGTTTCACCTAAAATAAAGGGGATATGAGTAGTAAATATAGGTTTATTCCGCCAATTTAATTGAATGTTTTTGTTCAAGCTTTGTTTCAATTCTTTCAATCGCTTCTTGATCTCTTAATAAAGCTTGTTTATTTTCCAACACTAAATCTGAAAATGATTTCTTATTTGTTTTTCTCATCTATATAATCTCCTTAGGTTGTATATTTTATAATAGTATGGTCATAAAATTAAAAATTTATAATTATTTTACCAATACTTTTGAAATAACCTAGTTATTTCTACATATTTATTTTAACATAAATTAAAATTTTCTAACAACTTTAGCTGGAACTGTCACAAAATTGTTATAATAATAGTATTTCAAAAAAATAAACACTTCACAAGAAGAAGTGTCTGTAGTTATTTGAATAATTTTTCTAATTGCTGATCATTTAATGCTCCGTAATGTTTATTAATTATAATTCCCTTCTCATCCACAATATAAGTACTTGGGATCGCTAATACTTGGTATTGTGTATCGACTACACCTTTCTCATCTAAAAGAATCGGAAATGATAAATTTAATTTTTTAACATAGCCTTTTACATCAGATTTTGTATCAATATTAATCGCTAGTATTTCAATATCATCGTGATTCTCTTGATAGAATTTCTCGAGCACAGGCATTTCTATTTTACATGGGTAACACCAAGTGGCAAAGAAATTGATTATTACACGTTTTCCCTTAAAATCAGCTAGTCGCATTTTTTTGCCTGTTAGAGTGGTTAGTTCAAAATCAGGTGCTTTAGAACCGATTTCTAATCCTTCTGCAACCTCTTCTTCCTCTTCTTCTGGTTCCTCAATTTGAGATGACATAATAGAATTATATAACTCATTTAAATCCTCATCACTTGCTTTTGATAAAGACGTTTCTGTAGATGCTTTAACTTGTTTATCTTTTTTATGTTCAAGTGCTTGTACTAGCATTGTACAAACTAACAGCATGATTATCATAAATGGAAGGATTCTTTTAAACATTTTTTCCTCCTATAGAATGATCATTTATTTACTCTATTTAAGTATATGTACTTTTTAAAAAATTAGTATAAAAAAACACACTCTGTAAAACAGAGTGTGTGAGATCAGTCGATTATGCTTGTAATTTGTCGCGAAGTACCATTTGAAGAATACCACCATGACGATAGTAATCAATTTCGACATCAGAATCGAAACGTACAAGTACTTCAAATTCTTTCTTGTTGCCTGCTTCATCTGTAGCAGTTACTTTCAAAATATCACGTGGCTTAACATTTTCATCAATGTGAACATCAATGATTTCTTTTCCAGTTAAACCAAGTGTTTCAGCGTTTTCACCTTTCTTGAATTGAAGTGGTAAAACACCCATCAATGCAAGATTAGAACGGTGAATACGTTCAAAGCTTTCTGCAATAACTGTTTTAATACCAAGAAGATTTGTACCTTTTGCTGCCCAGTCTCGAGAAGATCCCATCCCGTAATCTTTACCAGCAAGAACAACTAATCCAGTGCCGTCTTCTTTGTATTTCATGCAAGCATCATACATTGAAGTTACTTCATTAGTTGGCCAGTAAGTTGAAAAACCACCTTCTGTTCCAGGAGCAATTTGGTTACGAATTCGGATATTCGCAAATGTACCACGCATCATGACTTCATGGTTACCACGACGAGAACCATAAGAGTTAAATTCGCGAGGTTCCACCCCGTTTTCACGTAAGTATTTACCTGCAGGAGTATCTTTACCAATTGCACCAGCTGGTGATATATGGTCAGTAGTTACAGAATCACCAAATTTAGCTACGATACGAAGACTAGATAATGGCTTAACTTCCTCTGGATTTGGAGAAAGATTTTCAAAGAATGGCGGATTCGCAATATACGTTGATTTTTCATCCCAAGTATATAACGGATCATTACCTGTTTTGATATCATTCCAACGTTCATTATCGTCGAATACACGCTCGTATTCTTTGCGGAATAACTCAGGTGTTACGCTTTGTTTAACCGCTTCATTTACCTCTTCAGTAGATGGCCAAATATCTTTCATGTAAACATCATTACCGTCTTTATCTTTTCCAATTGGCTCATTGATAAGATCGATGTCTACTGTACCTGCTAATGCATAAGCAACAACTAATGGTGGTGATGCTAAGTAGTTTGCTTTTACAAGCGGATGGATACGGCCCTCAAAGTTACGGTTACCAGAAAGTACTGAAGTAACAAGTAAATCGTTTTCAGCAATCGTCTTTTCGATTTCTTCTTTAAGTGGACCAGAGTTACCGATACATGTTGTACAACCATAACCTACAAGATTGAATCCTAATTGATCAAGATACCCTAGAAGTCCAGAATCTCTTAAATATCCAGTAACAACTTTTGAACCTGGAGCCAAGGATGTTTTTACATATTTAGGTACCGTTAAGCCTTTTTCAACTGCTTTTTTGGCAACTAAACCTGCACCTAACATAACATAAGGGTTAGAAGTGTTTGTACAACTTGTAATAGCTGCAATAGCAACGGCGCCGGTTTTCATTGTTGCTTCATCGCCATTATCGAATTTAACTACAGCTTCTTTCTTAATTTCTGTATCTTTTAATCCAAATCCTTGGTTACCTACAGGAGCAGTTACCGCATCTTGGAAAGCTGTTTGCATTTTAGATAGCGGAATTAAGTCCTGTGGACGTTTTGGACCTGATAAGTTTGCTTCGATATCAGATAAGTTAATTTCAACAACATCTGTGTAAACAGGTTCTTCATTTTCTGGAGTGAAGAACATATTGTTTTCCTGTAAATATTTCTCAACAAGCTTAATATGCTCCTCCGGACGACCAGTTAATCGAAGATATCCTAAGCTTTCAGCATCTACAGGGAAGAAACCACAAGTAGCGCCATATTCAGGGGCCATGTTAGCAATTGTTGCACGGTCAGCAAGTGGTAATTTAGATACACCAGGACCAAAGAATTCAACAAATTTACCAACAACACCTTTTTGGCGTAACACTTGAGTAACTTTTAGTGCTAAGTCAGTCGCAGTCGCTCCATTTGGAAGTTCCCCTACTAATTTAACACCGATAACTTCTGGAATTGGGAAGTATGAAGGTTGACCAAGCATACCTGCTTCCGCTTCAATACCACCAACACCCCATCCAAGAACACCGATACCATTGATCATTGTTGTATGAGAGTCAGTACCTACTAGAGTATCTGGGAATGCTTCAAATTCACCATCTGCAGTTTCAATTGCATGAACTACGCTAGCAAGATATTCTAAGTTAACTTGGTGAACAATACCAGTTGCTGGTGGCACCGCACGGTAATTATCAAACGCTTTCGTAGCCCAGCTTAAGAATTGATAACGTTCTGCGTTACGTTCAAATTCAAAATCCATATTCGCTTTTAAAGCGTCTGCCGTACCATATTTGTCAACTTGTACTGAGTGGTCAATTACAAGATCGACAGGAATTTCAGGATTAATTTTATCAGGATCTCCACCTAAATCAGCCATTGCTTTACGTAAAGAAGCAAGGTCTACAACGGCAGGTACACCTGTGAAATCTTGGAGAATAACACGAGATGGCTTAAAAGGCACCTCTGCATCTTTTACTTCTTCAGATCCCCATTTTGATAAATTTTCAACATGTTCTTTTGTAATTACACGGCCATCCAGTTGGCGAAGTACAGATTCTAATAATACTTTTACTGAGTATGGTAAGCGAGAGATTTTCGCTAAACCTGCTTCTTCAAGAGCTGCAAGACGATAAAAATGATAACGTTTGCCTTCTAGTTCAAAAGAAGTACGTGCGTTAAAAACGTCGTTTTTAGCCACTCAAGATTCCCCCTCTTTTTCAAAAAATGTCATATTCACTGATAGTTTCACGAAAAGCTCGAATTATGTTCAATTACTTTTCACAATTACCATCTTAATATAAGTAGTTACATAAGTAAATAACAAGAATGTTATCGTTTTTAATAAGAAAATATTATCATAAACGGGGAACCTTTAAATATTAGCTCAAGTTTTTGTTTCTCGTTATATTTATTATAATTTAATGAGTTACATATTTCGTTTTTTATGAAAAAAATGCAGATTTTTGTCGATTCTTTTGTTAAGAGTAAAGCCGGCACTAAGCCTTTTACATATATATATATATAAATACATTCATTTAATAAAGCTTTTCTCAGACCTTGTTGAATTTAGGTAATATTTTAATAAATAAATATAATTTTAAGAAAAGACCAATCTTTACAATCCACTGAGAAAAGAAATATCTATAAAAAGTTTATCTCTGTATTTTTGTGTATAAAAAAAGCGCAGAATCTCTATTAATCAAAAGATTTTCTACGCTAATTTTCGGTTGACGTCTACTAATTTCGATGAAACGAACCCATTACTTCTGTTGTTTCGGTAATATTAACAAATGCACTTGGGTCAATATCTCTAATTAAAGATTTAACATCTGTCAATTGATACCTAGTAATAACAGTCATTAAGATTTTTCGATTTTCCCCTGAATAAGCACCTTCACCATCTATTAAAGTGATTCCGCGATATACACTCGAAAGTAATTTTTCTTTCATCTCTTTTCCTTTGTCGGTCACAATCATCACGGTGAGTTTTATATGTTTCGTATGAATTGTATCAACCACTTTACCAGTTGCATAAATGGCTACCATTGTGTTTAAAGCTGCGTCCCAACTAAAAATAAATCCTGAAATTAGAACAACAATTCCATTCATAGCAGATAAAATTGTCCCTAATGGGAAATCTTTTTTCTTATTTAGTAGCATGGCTAAAATATCGAAACCACCGGATGAACCTGATACTCGAAAAATTAATCCGATTCCTAATCCAGTTATTACTCCACCAAATAAAGAGGATAATATCGGTTCAGTTGAAATCTGTTTAATTGGTATGATGTATAGTCCTACTGAGATTACCACAACGGATAAAATAGTATAAAGAATAAACCGTTTACCTAATTTAAACACTCCAAGAATCAGTAAAGGAAGATTAAGTAAAAAATTTAATATTCCTGTATTAAATGGAGTAATCAGACCTAGCATAATTGCAATACCACTTAAACCACTACTTAAGATTTCATGAGGTATTAGAAACAAATTATATGCAACACTCACTAATAAGGAACCGATGATAATAGTTATGATTCTGTTCATTCCTTCTCCCCTTTATTTACAATCTTTCACTAGAGAATATTATATTAAAGAAAGAAACAATAAAAAAACTAAAAGTTTTTTCAAAAATATAAGATTCAATTGCCAATTCTAAATTGATAGTTATTTCTAAATTTGATTATTTCTATCGTTCTTGCACAAAATAGTATTGGAGGTGAAATAAATGGTTAAAAGAAAAGCGAACCATATCATTCCAGGAATGAATGCAGCCAGTGCACAAGGAAAAGGTACAGGATATAATGAAGAGTTTTCCAATGAACCCCTAACCGAGAAACAGAAGCAAAATAATAAAAAGCGAAAGAAAAACCAATAGCTTTTAATCGTTCACACATATATTAAAATAGAGACCGTTAAAACACAGCATTACGTCAACTTGTGTTTTAACGGTCTCTTGACCTTTTAATCATTATTTACGTCATTTACAATTTGTTCAATATCTGAACGGAACTTCTCTAGTTGCTGTCTTTGGGTTTCGCTTGCTACTTCCATGGCATTTTCTATTTGTTGATATGTTTCATTGACTTCATTTTTTAAATGTTTTAACTGCTGACCATAGTCAGCACTATCGCGAACTAATTGACTATAAACGTCGTCTAATTGCTTCATGCCCTGTTGCGCAGCTTGAAAAGCTTGTTGTTTATTTTTATGATATGGCATCCATGTCTCTCCCTTTCAAAGTTCTTTTCAAAAATAGATTGCGCTTATTTACACAAAATATACGGTATAAATCCCTTCAATAAGCACAATCTATGCGAAGGAGGGATGAAGAAATGTCTAATAAAAATGATGGAAAAGATATGAGAAAAAATGCTCCAAAACAATCTGGGCAACCTGAACCATTAAGTGGGTCTAAAAAAGTAAAAAATCGTAATCATACACGCCAAAATCATAATCAAGGCCATGATATGTAGCAAATAATCACGAAATGGCTCTTTTCTTAAACATTGTTGGTATTTAAGTAAGTATTAATTAATAACTATTTGCTAAATATTGCTAACCTGTAAATTTTACTGGGAAAAGAGCTGGAATTTCCAAAAAAAATGCTGATATCTTGTAATGCCGACAGTTAGGCATATACAAGAGCAACAAACTAAAACAACTTTCGAAATAAACTAGAAAAAAGGGAGAATTATCAACTCCCTTTTATTCTGGTTCTTGCTCTGTTATCTTTTTTATTGGTTTGGCCCGTACATAGAGCCTTAAATCTCTTCGTTCCTTCATCAATGATTTATATAACGAAATAATCATCAAGATAATAATTATTGAAAATGGAAAAGCTGCAATAATAAGGGCATTTTGTAAACCTTGCAATCCGCCACTATATAATAAAATCACTGCTACTAAAGACTGTAAAATTCCCCAGGTTAATTTCACACTATTTGGAGGAAGTAACGAACCGTATGTTGTTTGCATACCAAGAACAAAGGTTGCTGAATCTGCAGATGTAATAAAAAATATAGCAATTAGAATGAGAGCTATGATTGAAAGGAAGGTTGTCATCGGGACATTTTCAAAAACTCCAAATAATACTTCCTCTGTTTTCAATGCGGTTAAATCGATTCTCCCTTGTTGTTGAACATGGATAGAAGCGGTGCCAAAAACAGCAAACCAAATAAAACTAACAATGGATGGAGCTAACAAAACACCTATTAGAAACTGGCGAATCGTTCTCCCTTTTGATACACGGGCAATAAAAATACCAACAAATGGAGACCAAGAGATCCACCAGGCCCAGTAGAAGATCGTCCACGAATTAATCCAATTACGATTTTCTGAATTTAATGGGGCAATACGAAAGCTCATTTGAATAATATTTTGCAAATATTCCCCTAACGTATCTGTAAATAAATTCAAAATTAATAAGGTGGGTCCAGCGATAAACATTAGAATTAACAATATTATTGCTAAAACTAAATTCGTATTACTTAAATATTTAATTCCTTTCCCTAATCCTGACCATGCCGAGATGATAAATAATACCGTGACTACACCAATAATAATAAGTTGAACTTTGAAATTATTAGGAATATCAAAAAGAAACGATAGTCCGCCATTAATTTGTGCTGCACCAAATCCAAGTGTCGTTGCAACCCCTATGACCGTTGCTAAAACGGCTAGAATATCAATGAGTCCTCCTATTTTGCCGCTTGCATATTTTCCAAGAATCGGTGTAAGTGTTGAACTAATCAGTCCTGGCTCACCTTTTCTAAAATTAAAATAGGCTAACGCTAATGCAATCAATGCATAGATGCCCCAAGCATGTAAGCCCCAGTGGAAAAAAGTAAAGCGCATCGATTCTTTTAATGCATCATCACTTCCAGGCTCAGACAGGGGTGGATTCGTTGCAAAATGCGACAATGGCTCTGCCGCTCCCCAAAAGACAAGACCAATTCCCATTCCAGCACTAAATAACATAGCAAACCAGGAAACAGTAGAATATTCTGGTTTATCATTCGGTTTTCCTAATGTAATTGCTCCAATCGGACTAAGTATTAGAAAAATACAAAAGATAACGATTAACGATACCAAAATTAAATAATACCAACCAAACCTGGACGTAAGAAAAGCTTGGATATTTGAGGTGATTGTTTCAAAATTGCTTGGAGCTGCAACCCCATATACGACGGCAATTAACAAAATAGCAATAGAAACCCAAAAGACACTCGATATGTTTTTCATCAAATTCTCCTTTCTAGGCTTCAATGAAACTGAGTAAAATTTTATTTTTCTTACTCTTCTTTAATTAGCTGCAAAGTTTATATTCCCCTATTTCTACGCATTAATCCCTTATGTATAAGGGAAGTTTACCAATCAAATAAATGACCATGACTCTAGTTTTTCCTGGTGCTGAAATATATGATAAAAAATAAACCCGAATCAATTTTCAATTCGAGTTTACTCATCTTTTTTGTAAAGTCTTGCATAATGCAACACTTCATTCACATAATCTTCACTATGATTATAAGAATAAATCGCTTGCTTAAGGTTTCCTTCTGCTGCTCCATTTTGGGATAAATAATTTGCCGCACTAAAGACAGCATCCTCTAAATCCCATATATCTGCTTTTCCATCACCATTTGCATCAACACCATATCCCCCATATTTATGAATGACCACAGGATCTTCTTTTTCCTTTTCAGGAATATTGCCTACTCCTTTTCCTGTGCAAGTCGGATGACTCCACCCAACAAATGTACATGGCATAAATTGCATCGGTCCTTCTGCTCCCACTGGGGAAATCATTGGATCCATTGTAGAAAATCTTGTTTCTACTCGATGGTGTGCAGCAAGTACATACCAGGGTACACCATATTTTTTTTCCGCTGCTTTATAAATTGGAAGGTATTGAGTCGGTACAAGTTGAACTTTTGGTTCTTGTTTTTTAGGTGGTTTCTCTTGTACTTGTTCTTTGTTTTGTAAGATGATATAAGCTGTAATTATTACAATTGGAATCAATAAGATAAGTAATGGTGATTGCTTTTTAAGCTTATATTTTTGATAATTTTTTTTCTTCGCCTGCTTCATTCTATTGTTTTCCCTTCAACCCTTTTCTATAAAAACAAAGGCACAACTAGTTTAATACTAGTTATGCCATATATTTAATCATTTAATAAACAAATTTATAAATTTTATGTTTATAGTAATCATACGAATAAACCTTATTCATTTCAACAAAAAATTTTGCCTATAAGATTAAGGGTAAAATATTGGGGATGCAAATAGATGTGAATATAGCAGCTACTCCCATGGCAACTCCTGAAACTGCGCCTTGGATCTCGCCTTCCTTAACAGCTTCAGCTGTACCTATTCCATGAGAAATCGTTCCAATAGCTAGTCCTCTTGAAAGTGGGTGATTAATTTTACATAAATTTAGGATTAGTGGACCAAACATTGCTCCAAACATTCCAGTAATCATGACAAATGCAGCAACTAAATACTCATTACCTCCTATGATATTTGAGACTTCACTTGCTACTGGTATGGTAATCGATTTTACACTTAATGAGATAAGAAATTCATTTGAAAAATGCATCATTTTTCCAATTATTTCAGCAGAAGCAATAGTCAACGATGTACCCAAGATAATTCCTAGTAAAGCTGGCTTTAAGTGCTGAAAAAAAATTCTTCGGTTCTTATAAAGTGGTACAGCCAGTGCCACTGTTGCTGGACCCAATAATTCCGTTATGATTTCTTTCGCTATAGAATATTGTGAATACGTAATATGAGAAAGATAAAGTACGCCAATGATTAAAACTGTACTTAAAAAGACAGGTGTCGTAAATGGAGAGGGATATTTTTTGGATATTGCTATAGTAAAAAGATAAATAAAGATAGTAATCATCAAACTATACACTGTGATAATGCTGCTCATTTGAAGACACCTCTCGTTTTTTTGCTAATAACTGACTCGTTAATCCAGTGCCGATAATTCCAATAATTGCACTCAATACTAAGATAAACAATAAACGAATACCTGATGACATAAAAATAGACCCCAGAGTCATTAGCCCAACAGATATAGGAATAAAAAAGAAAGATAAATGCCTATTTAATAGAGAAGCACCTATATCTACCCATTTTAATTGAATGATTCCGGTTAGTAAAAAAATCAATAATAAAAGCATTCCAATAATATTTCCAGGAACAGGAATGTGTAAAATATTTACAATGAAAGTACCTAATTCATTGATCACCCAAAGCAAAAAAATTTGACAGATTATTACGAACCCTTTTTTCATATTGTTTTAGACTTCCTTTCATACCGAATAAATAGTTATTCGATTTTTAGAGAAATTTTCCTCCTTTTCTAGGCTAGATACGATTTTTTCAGAACGAAAAAACCTGCAAACGAAGTGCAGGTTATCATCTATATATTTTTCCCCATCCCTTTTAAAAATCCCATTAAAAATAAGACGGCTCGATTGATATCTTGGTCCTTTAATAGCTTCATTACTTGAAAGGAACTTAATTCTTTACCAGAATCAAGTGTGGACATAGCAGATTCTATCCCTTTTCTAACCCCTTTTTTAATTGTATCTAGTTGTGACATTTCTGAAGAAGTTCTCTTTGTTAAAAAATCCGTAATGACAGGTAATAAATTTGATTCCTTTAAATACTTAATTATTTTTAATAGGTCTTCCGTTTCGTTAGTAATCTGTTCCAATTCAAGGCTTCGTTCGGAATTTCTGTTTGGTATTCCATTCTCTTTTATCATTGATTTTGTCATTTTCCACCCTGCCTTCCATAAGTCTTTGACTTTATAACATATGTACATTTTTGTAGAGAAATGAACAATCATACTAAAAGAAAAAAGAGGCGACAAAAATTGTCATCCTCTACAAGTTTATTTATTATTTTTTGGCACAAAATTAAAAATTTCTTCGCTTTCGAATGTATCAATTAGACGATTTAACCATTTATAATATTCCAACGTCTCCTTTAACTTAATGATATCGCTATTGACTAAAGCCTTTATCTCCTCGTCAACATGCCCATCAGTCAACATGTCAGAAAGCTCTTTTAATGACTTTTCAATTACATGTTTATTCATCGAGATAGCATGTCGCCACTTCACTGTGAATAAGTCAATAAAATTTTGATACCAATCTCCTTCTATTGCATATAAATCTTTTCTACTCCCTTTTTTCCATACTTTATCGACCATTTTTAAATCTAAAAGTGTTCTTACGGAAGTACTCATACTTGTTTTACTCATACCAAGTTCTTCCTTCATTTCATCCAGTGTTAACGGCTCATTATGAAAAAACATCATTCCATATAATCTGCCAATTGAAGGTGTTACTCCATATAAGTTCATGTTTTGTGCAATAGCTTCGATTACCCTTTCTCGTGCTCTGTCTAGTTGATCCTTACCTTCCAATTTATTTTCACACCCCATTTAGTGGTATTTAATTTTGAAATTTTCCAATTGAACTTTAATCTCATCATTCACTTAAATCCATCGATTGATTACAGAAAAGATTCTTAACAATAAATAATCTATCCTTTTGTAGATATAAAGTAAAGAGGGACTTCAAAACGGAATCAAGAGGAATACGGAGGAAATGTAAGAATAAAGTATATTAAGTACGTACAGTTTTTTCTTTACGAACTGTACAATCGGAATATAAAGGAATATCGAGTTTGTGGGAAGTATTACATTTTCGTTACACTTATAAAGTGCAAAGAAATGAGGGAAAAAAATGACTAGTGACGAGAAAAAAATCAAAATAGAAGTAAAAAACGTGACTAAAATTTTCGGCAAACATACGAAAAAAGCGTCACAGCTTCTATCAGAAGGAAAAACAAAGCAAGAAATCTTAAAGTCTACCGGAGCAACTGTCGGTGTAAATCAAGCTAACTTTCATGTTAATGATGGTGAAATATTTGTCATCATGGGTTTATCAGGAAGTGGAAAATCGACCTTGGTTCGGATGTTGAATCGTTTGATTGAACCAACATTAGGAGAAATATTAATTGATAACGAGAATGTAACTAAAATGAACAAGGAACAATTAAGAAATATTCGTAGAAAAAAAATCAGCATGGTATTTCAAAAATTTGCACTCCTTCCCCATCGGACCATTCTCCAAAACACTGAATATGGTTTAGAAATTCAAGGTATTGAAAAATCAAAAAGACAAGAAATTGCACTTGAATCACTAAAGCTGGTTGGATTAGAAGGATATGAGGATCAATATCCCGATCAATTAAGCGGTGGAATGCAACAGCGTGTTGGACTTGCAAGAGCTCTAACCAACGATCCAGATATTTTATTAATGGATGAGGCGTTTAGTGCTTTGGATCCATTAATTAGAAAAGATATGCAAGATGAATTATTAGAGCTTCACAATACTGTAGGGAAAACAATTGTATTTATTACTCATGATTTAGATGAAGCCCTACGTATCGGAGACCGCATCGCATTAATGAAGGATGGGAACATCGTTCAAATAGGTACTCCAGAGGAAATTTTAATGAATCCTTCCAATGAATATGTGGAACGTTTCGTTGAAGATGTAGATTTTTCCAAAGTGTTAACAGCCGGACATATTATGAAGCGTGCAGAAACGGTACAAATTGAAAAGGGACCAAGAGTCGCCTTAACACTTATGAAAAATCTAGGTATCTCTTCGATATATGTGGTCGATAAACAAAACCGGCTTTTAGGTGCTGTTACAGCTCAATTAGCAAAGGATGCCTTCGAAAAAGGACTTCCCCTGAATGAGGTAATTCAAAAAAATATTACCACTGTACAAAAGGACACATTATTAATGGATTTATTCGATATCGTATCTACCGCGGAAATACCGATTGCTGTTGTTGATGAGCGGGATCGAATGAAAGGTATTGTGATCCGTGGAGCATTAATTGGTGCTCTTGCAGGAAATGATTCTTATATTCATACAGCGCCAGTTGAAGTAACTGAAGCCTCTTTAAGGGAGGTGAATTAAATGAATGAATGGATACCAAGAATTCCATTAGCAGATTGGATTGATCGATTTGTTGATTGGCTAACATCAAATTTTGGAGGAATATTTGACGGAGTTGCTACAGGCTTAGAAGGACTCGTAAATGGAATTGTCTCTGGACTCGGCTTTATCCCCCCTATTCTTCTTTCATTAATTATTGCTGGAATTGCATGGTGGTTAACCAAAAAAAGCATTGCCTTATTTTCATTAATTGGATTTCTAATTATTGATTATTTAGGATACTGGGATGCCATGCTCAGTACATTGGCTCTTGTCTTAACATCGGTTATTATTTCCGTAGTAGTTGGTATACCAATTGGAATTTGGGCATCACAAAAGGATACGGTTCGCAAAATAGTCACCCCTATCCTCGATTTTATGCAAACAATGCCTGCATTTGTATACTTACTTCCTGCTATCTTCTTCTTTAATATCGGAGTTGTACCAGGAGTAGTTGCATCGGTGATATTCGCCATGCCACCTACTATACGTCTAACAATACTTGGGATCCAACAGGTGCCTGAGGACATTATTGAAGCGACAGAAAGCTTTGGTTCAACAACTAGTCAAAGGTTGTTAAAAGTTCAACTTCCACTTGCCACACCGACTATTATGGCTGGAATAAATCAAAGTATAATGCTCGCACTATCAATGGTCGTCATTGCATCTATGGTTGGCGCACCGGGGTTAGGAGAAGAAGTCTATCGTGCAGTTACGCAATTAAAAACAGGTGTAGGTGTTGAAGCAGGTCTAACTATTGTGATCGTAGCAATCGTTCTAGACCGTATTACACAAAATGCAGGAAAGAAAAAACAAAGGGGGAACTAATATGTGGAAAAAAATTGTTGGAATCGGAGCGGTTGCAGCGTTATCTATTGGGCTTGCAGCATGTGGAAATGATAAAGCAAGTTCAAGTAAAAATGAAACAGTTGGAGATAGTGTAAAATATAAAATTACAGGAATTGATCCAGGAGCAGGAATCATGACGGCAACTGAGAAAGCTCTTAAGGAATATAAGCTTGATGATTGGGAATTGGTTACAGGTTCAAGTGCTGCTATGACAGCTGCTTTAAAAAAGGCATACGATAAAAAAGAACCAATTATTTTTACTGGCTGGAATCCACACTGGATGTTTGCCAAGTATGATTTAAAATATCTGGATGATCCTAAAGGTGTATATGGAGAAGCAGAAGAAATCCATACGATTGCTCGAAAAGGTTTAAAGGAAGATCACCCAAATGCGTATAAAGTATTAAGTCAATTCAAGTGGTCTGAAGATGATATGGGTGAAGTAATGTTAGATATTCAAGAAGGTTCTAAACCAGAAGATGCGGCAGCCAAATGGGTAAAGGATAATCCAGATAAAGTAGCAGAATGGACAAAAGGTGTAGACAAAGTAAAAGGTGAAAAAATCAAACTTACATATGTTGCTTGGGATAGTGAAATTGCAAGTACAAATGTAATGGGAAAAGTCTTAGAGGATCTCGGATTTAAAGTAACACTCACCCAAGTTGAAGCAGGTCCAATGTGGACTGCAATTGCCGATGGAAGTGCTGACGCATCTCTTGCAGCATGGTTACCGTTAACACATAAAACATATGCAGAGAAATTTGACGGTAAATATGAAGATATTGGCACAAGTATGACAGGAGTAAAAATCGGTTTAACAGTACCTAAATATATGGATATCGATTCTATAGAAGATTTGAAATAAGTGTAAAAAAGTTGAACGAACATAAGTAAAATTTTTGGCTAAACCTAAAAATGGCTGTCAATATGATAATGGCCATTTTTAGGTTTATTATATTAGTCTATTAATCCACCTTATTTATTAAAAAAGTTGCAATCTCAGGGAATAAAGATAGTAATACAATGAAGAAAACCATTATTATCGCGTAAGGAATTACTCCTTTTACGATCTCACTAATTGTATTTGATTTATCAATTCCCTTTAAAACAAATAGGTTTAATCCAACTGGTGGCGATATTAATGCTAATTCCATATTGATAACCATAATAATAGCGAACCAAATTGGGTCAAATCCTAATGTTGTTACTATTGGATATAAAATCGGTACTGTAATAACAATAATTGAAATTGTTTCTAAAAACATTCCTAGAATTAATAAAGCAATATTAATAAGTATAAATATCACCCAAGGTGAGATATTTTGTTCTGTTGCGTAATTAGTAATTAGTTGTGGAATCTGTAATATAGTCATAATATATCCTAGGAGCATTGCGCCTACCATAATAAATAGAATCATAGCGTTTGTATTGACTGTTGATATTATCATTTTCTTGAAGTTTTTCCAATTTAAGTTACGGTAAACAAATGCAGAAATAACAAAACTAACTACTACTCCAACTGCAGCAGCCTCTGTAGGAGTAAATAAACCGCTGTAAATACCTCCAATAACAATGACAGGTAATAGAAGTCCCCAGATTGCTTTTTTAGTAGCTTCCATTCGCTCTTTCCATGTTGCAGGAATATCTTTTATATGTCTAGTTTGATAAGAGGCAAAAACCATAAATAGTATAGTTAAAATAAGTCCAGGCACAATACCTGCAATAAATAATTTTCCTATAGACTCTCCTGTTACCGATCCATATATAATCATGGGAACACTTGGTGGTATTAATATTCCTAAAGTACCTCCAGCAGCTAGTAAGCCAAGGACATATCTCTTATTATAACCACGTTGAACCATTTCTGGTAATGCAACTGATCCAACAGTGACTGCTGTCGCAACACTTGAGCCTGATATTGCTGAAAAAATAGTACAACAAAATATCGTTGCTATTGCAAGGCCTCCAGGAAAGTGTCTAAACCATCTACTCCCCATCTCATATAGATCCCTACCAACACCACTAACTAAAAGTACCTGGCTCATTAAAACATACATGGGTAGTGCAGTTAATGTAAAATCATCAAGCGATTTGTATGAGATAATAGGAATTTGCATAAAAGCAAAAGTCCCACCATTAAAAAAGTACATTCCTGCTATAGCTAATAATGCCAAAGCAAACGCCACAGGTAATCCAATTAGTAATAGAGTACCCATCCCTCCTAAGAAAAATAGATTCATAAGTGGTTACCTCCTTTATGGGCTCCACCATCTACAATTTGTAAAATAAAGGCTAAGCACATTAACACCCCACCTACCGGAAGAATCATCTCTGGCAGATACATAGGGATTCTTAATAATGAAGCTGATGTAACTCCTAATTCTAATGACTTCATGGAATGCTCGTATCCATAAAATGTGAAAATCAAGCTAAAAATTAACCCTAAAGCATTTGAAATATAGGCAAGAATCGTTTTTATATTGTCATTTACATTGTTTATAAGTAAATCTACAGTAATATGAGAATAGGTTCTTACGGCATAAGCACTTCCTAGAAAACAACTTCCTATGATTGAATAAATAGACATCTCTGTTGCCCAACTGGTTGGATGGTTAAAAAATGACCGAGAGATTACTTCATAAAAAATCATAAATGTTGTTAGAATGATAAGGAATCCAGCTATATATGCCCCTATTTTAATGATCAGATCTGCTAATCTGTATAGTACTTTCATAAGTGAATTCCACCTCAATTCTCATCAACAAGATCTAAAAGTTCATCGCCTAACTTTCCAGCATTTTTTGAAAAAGAATCCCATGCAGGCTTTGCTGCTTCTTTCCACTTAGGTAAATCCTCTTTCGGAACGACATATACTTCCATCCCTTTTTCTGCTAATTCTTTTGCAGTGGATTCATCTTCCTTTTCAGCTTGTGAACGAATCCATTTTTCGGTTTCTGCTGCAGTATTACTTATTAGTTGCTGAGTCTTTTCAGGGAGATTATCCCAATATTCTTTATTAACTGCTAAAATAAATTCTAAATATGCATAATTATTAATCGTTAAATATTTAGTAACCTCGTCATATTTACGTTGGACCATTGCAGTTGTTCCAGAGGTTGCACCATCGACTGTATTCCGCTGAAGCCCCATATATACTTCACCTGCTCCCATAAAAACTGGTGAAGCACCATAAGCCTTTATCATTTCTGATGGAATGTCTCCGATACTACGAATCTTTAATCCTTTAAAATCGGAAGGTGACTTTAAAGGACGTTTATTATTAGCAAATTGGGCGTATCCATAATCTGCAAACATTAAAACCTTAGCACCTTTGTCCTCCATCGCCTTACGTAATTTATCACCAAATTCCCCACTTAAAGCATCTCCGGCTGCTCCATAATCTTTGAATATATAAGGAACATCAAAGATTCCCATAGCAGGAACTGTACTTGCCCAAAGAGTAGATGAGTTAACTCCCATTTCGACTCCACCAGTTAAAATAGATTGATTCATATCTTTATCACTAAGTAATTGACCAGCAGGATATACTTGTACCTTAACTGCACCACCGGACTTTTCAGTTACTTCTTTAGCAAACTGTTCAATCCCTTTCGAAATATGATGGTCTTGAGGTAAATTATATGCCAAACGAATGGTAGTTTTTTCATATCCATTCTCATTACTACTACTGCTTGTTTTAGGTTTTGATGAACTACAGGCAGCTAATATAAGTATGCATATTAACATCAAAGGTACAATCTTCGTTACATTTTTCATCCTATTCCCTCCCACTTTCATTTCTTGCGACATGTCTTATTCGTCCTAGAGGATTCATTGATGAAATACTCGCTGCATAATCCGCTGCATCCAGCAGTTTATCAAAATCAATTCCTGTATCAATCCCCATTCTATGAAATAGATAAACTAAATCTTCAGTTGCTAAATTTCCTGCTGCTCCGGGTGCAAATGGACAACCTCCTATCCCAGATACAGACGTTTCAAATATACGAATACCTGATTGATAGGCTGAGTAAGCATTTGCTAATCCTAGACCTCTAGTATCATGGAGATGAATTGCAACAGGTGTATTCTCTGCTGCCTCCAATACCTTTTTCATTAGACTTTCAACTTGATCAGGTGTAGCAATTCCTATTGTATCAGCGATACCTATACGATCAGCCCCAACATTTCTTGCACGCTTGACTAATTTTAATACATTTTCTTCATTTACTTTCCCTTCATATGGACATCCAAAGCTTACTGCAATAGAGAAGCATGCTTTTATGTCTATATTTTCGGTTTTTTTTACGAGTGATTCAAATTGTTTAAAATTATCATCAATAGTCATTCCAATATTTTTTTTATTAAAGGTTTCTGTAGCAGAGCTGACCCAGTTTATTTCACTGAGTGTATGTTCTTTTGCTCTATCATATCCCTTTAAATTAGGAATCAAGGCTATGGCTTCAAAATTATCAAAAGATATAACTTCATTTAAAAGTTCAGGTGCATCCGCCATTTGTGGTACTTTTTTAGGATGAACAAATGAAGTTACCTCAATTTGTTTTAGCCCTGCTTTTATAAGTAAATTCACTAATTCCTTCTTTTTACTAGTAACTACAAAATTAGGATCATTCTGTAAACCATCCCTAGGACTAACTTCGATAACTTTTACATCTGCCATTAGATGACTCCTTGTTCTTTTAGATTTTTAAAATCTTCAAATGTGAAATTCATATATTCTTTAAAAACATCTTCATTATGTTCACCTAATTTGGGACCATTCGATATTATTTCGCCAGGGGTTTCAGATAACTTTGGTACAATACCTGGAACTAGAAGCTTCTTTCCATCATGGAGCTCAACTTCCTTAATCATTTCTCTTGTTTTATAGTGCTCATCATTGACTATTTCTTTAATTCCATATATCGGACCTACTGGCACAGATGCATCATCTAATATTTTTTGAACCATTTTTAATGGATATTGCTTTGTCCAATTCTCAATTGCATCATCAATAAATTTCACATTTGCTGCCCTTCCTTGATTCGTTGCATATTTTGAATCATTTGCAATATCTTCTCTACCAATTGCTTTCATTAATCTCTGAAAGATCTTATCACCATTTCCACCAATTACCACATGATTTCCATCCGCACACTCATAGGTATTAGAAGGTGCAATACCCGGCAGAGTAGTTCCGGTTCTTTCTCTTACTATTCCTGCTAAGTTATACTCCGGTAGAATTCCTTCTAGTAAACTAAAAACAGATTCATAAAGAGCTACATCTACTAATTGTCCCTTATTATCAACTCCTTTTTCTCGTGCACGTATTGCCATCAGTGTGCCAATTACTGCATATAATCCTGCAACAAGATCACCTATAGCAATACCCACTCTCACAGGAGGTAATTCAGGGTATCCTGTTAAATACCTTAATCCACCAATAGCCTCTGCGACACTACCAAACCCAGGCTTGTGACGATATGGACCGGTTTGACCATATCCTGAAATTCTTGTCAAAATAATACTTGGATTAATGGCTTGTAAATCTTTTAACCCTAATCCCCATTTTTCTAATGTTCCAGGTTTGAAATTTTCTAATACAACATCTACTTTTTGAACTAGTTTTTTAATTATTTTTTGCCCACGTTCATCACGTAAATTCACAGTTATTGATTTTTTATTACGTGACTGAACATGCCACCAAATAGATGTATCCTCGTACATCACTCGCCAATTTCTAAGTGGATCACCTTTTGTCGGTTCTTCTACTTTAATTACTTCTGCTCCGAATTCAGCAAAAATTTTTCCGGCAAATGGTGCGGCAACAATATTTCCTAGTTCAAGTATTTTGATTCCTTCAAGTGGTTTTGTTTTTACCATTTGTCACCCTCCAATGATTGATCACTGAACCTCACAAAGGAATTGTAATCGCTTTTGATATGATGTTTCATTAAGCGCCTCGCTTCTTCTGAATCTTGATCAACTATTGCTTGAAATATTTTTTGATGGTCCCTCCTTGCTTCCTCGGCATACATGTGATTTTCTTCTAGAAAAGTTTTTCGGTAAAAACTGTTGACTCCACGTAATTGAGTAATCATTGAAACAAGAAATGGATTTTGACTCGATTGAACGATTGCTTCATGAAAATTTACATTTGCATCATGTACACATTTTAAAGTATTTTTTTCTGAAATTTTCCCCATTTGTAGTAAGTATCCTCTAATCGTTTCCAATTGTTCGCTTGAACGTCTTTTTGCTGCATAAAAGGCAGCAAGAGGCTCAATCTCAACTCTGCACTCATATAAATAACGAAAATCTTCAATTGTAGGCTGAATGATAGTCACTCCACCAGAGGAATGAACCAATAATCCATCTTTTTCTAGCATTCTAATAGCTTCCCTTATCGGGCTACGACTTACCTGTAATTCCTCAGCAATTTTTTCTTCAATCAATCTTTCACCCGGTTTAAGTCCTCCAATAATTATCTGATCTCTAAGGTAATCATAGACTTGCGTTTTTAATGTGATCCCTTTTTTTATAATTTGAACGATTGAAATCACCCCTATTTTCTGTAGACTGTATACAGTATACTCCTTTATTAGAATAGTCAAAATAATTTAAATAGTCAGTATACAATGAATATTTAAAATAAACAAAATATAAAGTTAAAAAAACTGAACTTTTGTTAATCGTCGCTTTATTTTATTTGGGCATAATACCTATAAAGGAGGGTGAAAAATGTCTAATAGGAGAAAAACTTTAGTCCCTGAAGCAAGAAATGCTTTGGATAATTTTAAAGGTAAAGTAATGAAAGAAAAAGGGTATCAAGTTGATCAAAGAGAACCAAATAATGTTAAATTCGAAGTAGCTAAAGAACAAGGAATTCCCTTAAAAAAAGGATACAATGGTCATTTAACAAGTGAACAAGCTGGAAAAGTTGGTGGTCCAATCGGAGGAAATATGGTGAAGGAAATGATTCGAATGGCGCAGGAACAGCTTAGTAAAAAATAATAATAAGTAAATAAAGTATTAAACCCCCACGAGATATTTTTTCTATTTCGTGGGGGTCAGACTCATTTATTTTGATACAGAATAGTATGTCAATCAATAGTTGTACACGTTAAGTGATATATTTAAAAAGCTTTTCTTTTGTGAAATATTCTCTTATTCCGGGCTGTTTTAAAAAGTAATCGATAATTTCATCTAGACCTAAACCAATTTCTAATAAGCCCTTTGTAATTGTTTTTAAATAGGATGAATGGGGTTTATTAATAGTGATGTTCTTATATAGTTGATTATTTGTAAAAGTAAACATAGGAGCTCCATCCTTATAGCCTAAAAATAAAATTCTTCCATACCAGCCATCATTAATGATTGAATATTTATGATTAATCACTTTTTGAAGATCTATCAGCATCTCCTTTGTATTATTTTCTTGTGCTACAACATCACAAAATTGTTGGTCCGTTATCAAATACATTCTACCTAAAGTACTGCATCGAAAATCCTCGATATAATTGATGAACGCAACGCCCCCTTCTCCCCATTTACTTCTTTCCTTAGAAAAATATAGTTGATAAGGGAGGACAACGCTATTAATAGCTTTTGGAGGAGTTTTATCCCTACATCCCTTTTCTTTTTTATTGGATCCTTCAGGTTTTGTTCCATTTATATAACACATAAATCTTTCTAAATTAATATTTGACCCATAGCTTACATACCAAACATTCATTCCTTTTAACACCTCTTTGTTGTACAATAAAACCTTTTACTATTCGTATTCTATAAATTGTTGAAAATTCCTTTAATAAAAAAACTTTACTGACCTGGAACGGATCAATAAAGTTAGATAAAGGGATGATAGTTATTATAGTATTAAGTATGCGATAGGTATCGTAATAATTAGTGTTAAAATCACTCGTTCTAGCCATATGATAAGTAATTTTGGCAATGAAATTGGAATGTCTGTAGAGACAATACATGGAATTAAGGCAGAAAAGAAAATAATGGCTGAAACTGAAACAACGGCAATAACAAATTTTGTAACGAGTGCACTCCCTGTTACAAATAAAGCCGGTAGGAACATTTCTGCAATAGAAACTGCACTTGCCTTTGCAGCTAATAATGGTTCAGGTAAATGAAATAATGCAGTAATAGGATAAAAAATATAACCGATAATATCAAAGATTGGAGTAAATTCAGCCAAAACGAGACCTAATAAACCTACAGAAAGGATGGATGGCAATATCGACATCGTCATAATGAATCCGTCCTTTAAATTCATCCATATATTTTTTCCTAAACTCGGAGATTGTTGGACAGCATCCATTGCTTCCTTCCATGCATGCTTAAAACGATTTCCTTTAACGATCTCCTCTGGTTTTCCAACACCTTCATAATATTCATCGCTCATTGAACGTAATGGCCAAATTCTTACTGTTAACGCAGTAACGATAAAAGTGATGACTAATGTTACCCAGAAATATAGATTCCATTTATCCATTAATCCAAGTGTTTTTGCAACCACGATCATAAATGTCGCGGAAACAGTAGAAAATCCAGTTGCAATAATTGCAGCTTCTTTCGCCGTGTATTTTCCTTCTTTATATACACGATTAGTGATTAATAGACCAATTGAGTAACTACCAACGAAAGATGCAACAGCATCTACAGCTGACCTTCCTGGTGTTTTCCATATAGGTCTCATAACTGGCTGCATTAATACTCCAATAAATTCTAATAAACCATAACCAACGAGTAAAGCTAAAAAAACAGAGCCTATTGGAACAAGTAATCCAACAGAGATGACCAGTTTATTAAATAAAAATGGTCCCATATCAGGATCTGCTAACCATTTAGGTTCAAGATTAAAAACAAGTAAGCCTGCCACAACCAACCCTATTACTTTAAAAATAGAAAAAAAGATCGATATTCCATCTTTATTCCAGGTTTTCGTATAAAAAGGATAAATAGCACCTAGTAATATTACTAATAAAGCATAATACGGAATTAGATTAGGCACTCTGTTTTGGATGAATGTTACTATATGGTCAAGCATAATAGAAGAAGTACCTTGAATACTGATTGGTATGAAAAACATAAAAATGCCGATTGCACTAAAAATAATAAATTTTAGAATTTCTTTAATATGCGATGGTCTAGTTTGCAATTGAGTGTGTATTACTGGATTTGTTTTCGCCATCCCTATTTCCCCCTTTGTTTAAGGTTCTTTTCTAATATTAGTTGTTATTAAAGTAAAGTTGTAACAAATAACTTTCAGCTGAAGACCGCTACACCTTTCAATTCACTGAGAAAAGAGCTACAAACTTTATTAGAATCGCTGAATCTTTTATATAAGCAACAAACTATACTAAAATAGCCTTGTTTAAAGAAAGGCGATCCATAAAGGGAAGTTCCCCTTAATAGATCGCCTAAATGATCCCCTGAAAATTCAATCAACAGTCATTTTGGTGATTGACTTTCCTTTCAACATAATTGACCATTCTCTAGAACGATTTTTCCATTTTTTATGACCATATCTGTATGATTCATCCCATAATGATATGGAAGCTGCATATAATTTGGCACATTCATCATAACTATATCTGCTTTTTTTCCAACTTCTAAGCTTCCAATATCTTTTCCTCGATTAATCGCATGTGCAGCATTAATAGTACAAGCAGTTATTGCCTCAGCAGGCGTCATTCCCATTTTCATACATGCTAAATTCATAATGAATGGTAATGAAGTAGTAGGTGAAGATCCAGGATTACAATCCGTAGAAAGTGCCACTGGTACACCTTCATCGATCATTTTTCTTCCTCTAGCTGATTCAGCCATTAAAAAGAAAGCTGTTCCGGGTAATAAAACACCAATAACTCCCTTTTCGGCCATTTGTTGAATGCCCTTATCTGATGCTTTTAAAAGATGGTCTGCTGAAATAGCTCCAACTTCAGCAGCAAGCTCAGCTCCTTCATATGGTTCAATTTCGTCTGCATGTATTTTCGGGATAAGCCCTAATTGTTTTCCAGCTAATAGAATTTTACGGCTTTGATCTGGGGTGAAAACACCCCTCTCACAAAACACATCATTAAATTCTGCAAGATTTTCATTTGCAACATTAGGAAGCATTTCCTCGGTTACAATCTTTACAAATTCATCTGGATTATCTTTATATATTGCAGGTACAGCATGGGCTCCCATGAATGTACGAATCACATCAATTACATGTTCCTCATTTAATTGCTTGGCAACTTCCAATTGTTTCTTTTCTGTCTGCCAATCTAAACCGTAGCCACTTTTCGCTTCAATAGTAGTTACCCCATGTTTTAGGAAGGAATCTAATCTTTTTTTGCTTTCGGAAAAAAGTTCTTCATGTGTCGCTTCTCGTGTTTTAGATGTTGTTGCATGAATTCCTCCCCCATTATTCATAATTTCCATATACGTAGCTCCATTGAGGCGCATATTAAATTCATTTTCTCGACTACCCGCATAAACAATGTGTGTATGTGGATCAATAAGTCCTGGCATAACGATTTTTTCTGATGCATCAACCACAATAGCCTCATGTAAACGGTGAGAAAATTTGTTTCTAATTTCTTCAGTTTTTCCAACAGCTTCTATTTTTCCATCTTCTAACCATAGTGCACCATCGATAATAATATGAAGATCATTCATTTGATCTTTGGTCAAAGGTTTTTCTGAACCTCCTGCTACGGTAATTAGTTCATTTGCATGCTGAATTAAGATGGGTTTATTTGTCATGCTTCATCCCTCCATTGCAAATCCATTAATTATTTACCTAACATTGGAATATGGATTCCCTTTTCCTTCGCTGTTTTTATTGCAAGATCATAGCCTGCATCCACATGGCGTACAACACCCATTCCTGGATCAGATGTTAGAACACGCTCTAAACGTTTTTCTGCTTCTTTCGTGCCATCTGCAACAATTACCATGCCAGCATGTAATGAATAACCCATACCAACACCACCACCATGATGGACAGATACCCAACTTGCACCACCTACAGCATTAATCATTGCATTCAAGATTGGCCAGTCAGCAACAGCATCACTTCCATCCCTCATGCCTTCCGTTTCACGATTTGGTGAGGCAACTGAACCAGAGTCTAAATGATCACGACCAATTACGATTGGTGCCTTTAATTCTCCACTTGCTACCATGTCATTAATGATCTTTCCAAATTTTGCTCTCTCCCCATAACCGAGCCAACAAATTCGTGAAGGAAGACCTTGAAATTGAATTTTCTCTTGAGCCATCTTAATCCACTTACATAAATGCTCATTATCACTGAACTCACGAAGTATTACTTCATCTGTTTTATAGATATCCTCAGGATCACCAGACAATGCTACCCATCTAAATGGCCCCTTTCCTTCGCAAAATTGTGGTCGAATATATGCAGGTACAAAGCCAGGGAAATTAAATGCATTCTCAACCCCTTCATCTTTTGCCACTTGACGGATATTATTGCCGTAATCGAATGTAATGGCCCCTTTTTCTTGCATTAGAAGCATCGCCTTAACATGTGTAGCCATACTATCCTTTGACTTTCTTACATATTCCTCTGGATTTATATTGCGTAGTTGGTCAGCAGCCTCCAATGTATATCCTATTGGAATGTATCCATTTAGTGGATCATGCGCAGAAGTTTGGTCTGTTAAAACATCAGGAATAAATCCTTGTTCGATCATTTTTGGTAATAGTTCTGCTGCATTACCTAATAATCCGATGGATAATGATTTTCCATCTACCTTCGCTTCTTTAGCAAGGCGAATAGCCTCTTCTAATGAAGTCGTTTTTATATCTAAATAACGAGTTTCGATTCGCCGATCGATCCTTGATTCATCTACTTCGATAGCAATACAAACTCCTTCTGCCATAGTTACTGCGAGAGGTTGAGCACCACCCATGCCGCCTAGTCCTGCTGTAACCGTTATGGTTTGTTTAAGTGAACCACCAAAATGTTGCCTTCCTAATTCAGCAAATGTTTCATACGTCCCTTGAACAATCCCTTGACTACCAATATATATCCAGCTTCCAGCTGTCATTTGTCCGTACATCATCAGTCCTTTTTTATCAAGTTCATGGAAAGTATCCCAATTTGCCCAAGCCGGAACAAGATTAGAATTCGCAATTAATACTCTTGGAGCATCTGAATGTGTTTTAAATACGGCAACTGGTTTTCCTGATTGAACAAGAAGAGTTTCATCGGATTCAAGCTCATGCAATGTTTTTACAATGGCATCGTAGCATTCCCAGTTCCTTGCTGCTTTTCCTATTCCTCCGTAAACAACTAAATCTTCAGGACGTTCTGCAACATCCTTATTGAGATTATTCATTAACATCCTTAGTGCTGCTTCTTGTACCCATCCCTTTGCATGTAATTCAGACCCAGTATAATTAGTAATTTCTCTCTTTGAATGCGTTTTCATTTTATGTTCCCTCCTAAATTCCTTCTCATTTCATAATCTAATTATAAAGACTAAATATTCTGCGAAGTTTTAAAAAAAGACTAGTTTTTTTATAATTATTCAATGATAATTTTGGTTTTTTTATAATGGCTTGCTATTTTTTTATAATTTTCTTATATTTTTATACTTAAATTAGAATGATTAGAGGAGTATAGTTTGGAAGCTTGATTTTCTTATATTTTATTAAAATACTTATTTTCTTTGAAATACATAATTTAACTATGAAATTATTGGGGGTGAAAATAGATTTTTCTATATTCAGAATTATCTTAATATTATATTGACAAGCTGAATCCCTTTACTTTACGATTACAATGTAGGGAAAATAACGAAAGGAGAACGTGTTTATGCCAAAAAAGGATAATAATGACCAAACATCTATTGATTTCGAAAAGATTGCTTCAAGCAATAAATTTCAACAGTTAATGACCTCTAAGAAAAAATTTATTGTTCCATTAACGATATTCTTCTTAGTATTCTACTTTACATTACCATTTTTAACTTCTTACTCAAATATTCTCAATAAAATTGCATTTGGAGACATCTCATGGGCTTGGGTTTTTGCTTTCGCTCAGTTTATTATGACTTGGGTACTTTGTATCGTTTATGTCAAAAAGGCAACATATTTTGATAAGCTGGCCGATGAAGTGATTGAAGAAAACAAGAAAAAAGGAGAAATTAGTGCATGAGTCCTACTGTAATCATCTTATTTTTATTAATTGTTGGAATTACGTTAGTGGTTACGTATTTTGCAGCAAAACGTACGAAAACAACAAGTGAATTTTATACTGCCGGCGGTGGTTTAACTGGGTGGCAGAATGGTTTAGCGATTGCAGGAGACTATTTATCAGCAGCATCTTTCCTAGGTATTGCAGGGATGATTGCTCTTAATGGATTTGATGGATTTTTCTACAGTATTGGCTTTCTTATTGCTTATTTAGTTGTGTTATTTATCGTTGCAGAACCATTGCGAAATCTTGGAAAATATACTTTAGCAGATATGATTAATTCACGATTTGATGCGAAGAAAGTCCGGGCAGTTGCAGCATTAAACACAATAACAATTGTTATCTTTTATATGATTGCTCAGTTAGTTGGTGCTGGTGCACTCATTAAATTATTATTTGGCATTGATTATTGGATTGCTGTGTTAATTGTTGGAATTATGATGACGATATATGTCCTTTTTGGTGGAATGACAGCTACAAGCTGGGTACAGATTATAAAGGCTGTATTGTTAATGGTGGGAACTATTGTCATTTCAATTATGGTATTAGCCAAATTTCATTTTAATATTTTCGAAATGTTTACTGAAATGAAAACAGCTACACCACTTGGAGAAGATTATCTAAAACCTGGAGTGAAGTATAAGGTACCGCTAGATACAATTTCATTAATGCTTGCACTTGTTCTAGGTACTGCTGGATTACCACATATTTTAATGCGATTCTTTACTGTTAAAGATGCGAAAACCGCTAGAAGTTCGGTTATTTCAGCAACTTGGGTTATTGGAATCTTTTATGTATTAACGATATTCCTAGGTTTTGGTGCCGCTTATTTTGTTGGGTTTGATAAGATAATTGAAGCAAATGCAGCAGGTAATATGGCTGCTCCTTTACTAGCTGGAGCACTTGGTGGTGATTTCCTAATGTCATTTGTATCAGCTGTAGCATTTGCAACCATTTTGGCTGTTGTTGCGGGATTAGTGTTGTCCGGTGCCTCTGCATTTGCCCATGATATATATGGTGAGATAATAAAAAAAGGAAAAATTACAGAGAAACAACAAATGCTTGCAGCACGATATGCTTCAGTAGGCGTAGCTATTTTATCAATTCTATTAGCTCTATTTACACAAAAAATGAATGTTGCTTTTTTAGTTTCACTTGCTTTTTGTGTGGCAGCAAGTGCAAATTTGCCCGTAATAATTTTTACAATCTATTGGAAAAAATTTAACACTTCTGGTGCGATTACAGGAATGCTCTCTGGATTGTTATCATCTTTAATTCTCGTAATTATTAGTCCTAATGTGTTTTCTCCTGTTGAAGGTGCTGCCATTTTTGTCGGGGAGCCTTTAATATCACTAACAAATCCAGCGATTATTTCGGTTCCATTAGGTTTTATCGGGGCGTATATTGGAACAGTGGTTTCTAAGAAGCAAGATGCTAAACGCTTTGCAGAAGTCGCTGTCAAAGCAAATACGGGTTTCAAAGAATAAAATCAATGACGAAGGGGCTTGCTGATTTTATCAGTGTGCCCCTCTTACTTTGCCTTAAAATCTAGTAAACGAACGGATATTACTTTCGTATCAATTTATTCTACAGTAACAGATAATGATTTGATACAAAGTGATGGAGAACCAATATTGTTTAAAGGAAAATTCAAATCAGCGCCGACTGCATCAACATCATTCAATAATTCGTAAAAATTGCCGGCAATGGTCATTAAGTTAACGGGATATTGAATAGCTCCATCCTTAATATAGAAGCCATTTGCTGCAACGGAAAAATCACCTGATACTGTGTTCACACCAGAGTGTAATCCAGATAGTTCAGTAATGAATACTCCTTCTTTCATATCGTTAACTAATTCTTTGAAAGAGATAGTAGAAGGTTTAATATACAGATTTGATGGACCGACTTTTACCGAACCTTTATATGAGTCCTTCTTTGCATGGCCTGTCGTAACAACTTGATCCTTTTTTGCTGTTTTTAAATTATGCAAAAATGAACGTAAAACACCTGATTCCACTAAGTTTAATGGTTTCGAAGCTACACCTTCACTATCAAATGTTCTTGATGCTAGCCCCTTTTCCAAAAATGGATCATCAATAATAGACACTTTATCACTTGCAATTTTCATTCCTAGCTTATCTTTTAAAACGGATAGTCCTGCTTGTGTGTTTTCTGCAGAAAAATTTGGTACAAAAACAGACAAAAAATTTGCCGCTGCATCATTTTTTAATAATACAGGATAACTTTTACTTTCAATATTTTTAGATCCTAATTGCGAAAGTGCTTCATTTGCTGCTTTTTCTGCTATTTTATCTGCCTGTAATGAGTGGAAATCTTTCGTTATTTCAAATCCTACCCCGGTTTTTGTTTCATTGCCTTCCTTTGCAACAACACTGACATAAACATATAAATAATTCATTTGGTCACTTAATGATAGTCCTTTGTTATTGAAAATCTTTCGTGTAATAGTTTCAGATTGAATTCCACAATAATCTGTAGTTTTTATTCTTGGATCATATGAAAGTACTTTATTCTCTACTTCTTTGATAAATTGTATTTTTTCTGGAATGGTCGTTTCATTTAAAGAATTAGAAAAGAAGTCACCCTTTTCATAAGAATTACCGCCCTCAAAGATCTCTTCTAATCCGTCCTCTTGAAGGATTACTGCATTTTCCTTTGCATGCTGTACTAAAAATCGTATGGAATCATCATCAATTTTCTCTGAATAGGCATAGCCCATTTTTCCTTCAATTAACCCACGAAAAGATATTCCACCATCCTCTGCAATTTCATAATGGTCTATTTCCCCTTTATATACTTGGCAGCCAAATACTTCTTTCTTTTCATAATACATCTCAACATCCGTAAATCCTTCATTTAAAGCAGTTTCAAATAGTTGGAATTGAAATTCTCCTATATTCATTCATTACTTCCCCCTACTGTTATTTCACTTACACGAATCATTGGCTGTCCTACATTTACAGGTATACTTCCACTTTGCGAACCGCACATTCCTGCACCATGCCCTAAATTATTCCCAACCATATCTACCTTCTGTAATGTTTTAGGACCGTTTCCAATTAATGTAGCTCCTTTTAAAGGCTTACCTAGTTTTCCGTTTTTCACTTCATACGCTTCCATTACTGCAAAGTTATAATCACCTGTCGTAGTATTAACCTGTCCTCCGCCCATATATTTAGTATATATTCCGTTCTCAGTATTAGAGATAATTTCCTCTGGTGATGACTTTCCGGGTGCAATATACGTATTGGTCATTCGGGAGGTTGGAGCAAAGCGGAAGGATTCCCTTCTTCCTGATCCAGTTGATTCCATACCCATTCTTCTTGAATTGAATTTATCAATCAAATAGCCTTTGAGAATACCATTTTCAATAAGAACATTTTTTCTTGAAAGTTCTCCTTCATCGTCAATATTGATAGAACCCCATTCATTTTTTAGCGTACCATCATCAATATACGTAACAATTTCTGGTGCAACCTGTTGACCTAAACGATCAGCGAATACAGAATGCTTTTTTGCTACAGCTGTTGCTTCTAATCCATGTCCACAGGCTTCGTGAAAAATAACACCGCCAAATTCATTATCAATGATTACCGGAAACTTCCCACTCGGACATGGACTTGCATCTAACATGGTAACTGCAATTCGAGCAGCTTCTCTTGCATAATGTTCTAAATTTAGATTTTCAATAAATTCAAATCCTTGCAATGCACCAGGCCCATAATAGCCAGTTTCCATTTGGTTATCACGTGTGGCTATCGCTTGAATTAACATCCTACTGCGAATACGTGTATCCTCAACAAAAGTTCCTTCAGAATTAGCGATTAAAACATTTTGCTCCTCATCCGAATAGCGAACATTTACTTGCGAAATACTAGAATGATAGCTTTTGGCAATATCATATGCATTTTTCATCACTGATAATTTCCTTGTTTTTTCAACATCTTGAGGAATAATTTCAATGGGATGTTGATTATTAAAGGTTCTTGGTTCAAATGGGGATAATTGTATAATTTTATTTCCTTTAATTGCTTGTGCTGCATTTTTAGCGGTTTTTATTAATCCTTCTCGACTGAAATCTGTTGTATACGCATAAGCACTTTGTAACCCTTTAAATACTCGGACCCCGATTCCAAAATCTCTTCCAGAAAGACTAGTTTCCAATTTTCCACTATGTAGTGTCATATTGTTGGTGAAACGATCTTCAATAAATATTTCTGAAAAATCTCCTCCTGTCGATAAAGCTTCGTTAAGTACATCTTCTATTATTGATTTATTTAACATGGTAGCCTCCTAAACTTTCTTTATTATAGAAAGATTGCGAAATATTCGTATATGCCTTTCTTATATTTATCCTACTATTTTCTCTGAAAACTTTGATCGTTTTTATGATTGATTTACTTTCAGTCTTCGGATGGAGATCGATTCAATAATTTTCAATCGTTTCCAATAATCGATATTGCTTTGGTGTTTGATTGACCATTTTTTTAAATACTTTAGAGAAGTAATGCTGGTTTTGAAAGCCTGATAGGATTGCAATTTCCTTAATAGACATATCGGTCTCCACTAATAATCTTTTTGCTTCTTTTATCCGTAATTCATTTAATTTTTCACGGAATGTTTTTTTTGTTTTTTCAACAAATAAATGACTTAAGTAGGAAGCATTTCTTCCCACAAAATTCGCTAAATCCGCTAAATCCAATTCGGGTTTCCAATAATTTAACTCTAAAAAATGGATACATTGATCAATAATATTGAGATGTTGACTTTTACTAATTTCCCCAGCCGCATCCAAAATCGTCGAAATGAAGATTAGAAGTTTATAAACAATACGATAAATAACAGGTTCATACAAGATACTATCAAAAATATGTAAATATTCCTGTTCAAAAAATGGATCATTTAAATTCACGGATTTCATATGTCTTCGGATTTGAGCAAGAATACTTGTCAATCGGATCCTTAATAAACCTGGATCCGGGTAGGAGTCTGAAATATCCAAAAAATTAGTGACTAAAAAATCCGATATCCCTTCTTTATTTCCTTCATTTAAAAATCGAATCCATTGTTTTTGTTCGTTAGGTGTTAGAAATGGATCAATAAATTGCCATTGCAATTCTTTACTAAATTCTAATACCTGCTTATAACCGACAAAAAACGTGACTTCTGTCATCTTTTTTGTATGTATATATTTATCATGTAAAGTTAAATCAGGATGATCTTCACGATTAATAATAATACAAATCGATTCTTTCTCCCTTTGTTCCCAATCGAACAATAAGCGCTGACATATTTCACTCCAATTAATAGATGTGGAGGAGTGAAATACACATAATGTCATATCACTTAGCGGAAATATTAAAGGTTTTACCGGAAATGAATATTCTTTTAAAAAACTATTCAATTTTGATAAAAGATAGGATTTTTCAAGCTGAAATGCTATGAATATATAGGGTGAAGCTAATTTCGTTCCATTAATAAATATATCCTCATACTCAATCTCTGGGGAACCTAATAACTTAGCTTCGGTAGTTAAGCTTAAATGTTTATGTATAACATCTCGTATTTGAGTTTGAACATGATGTAAAAGTTCCTGCGGAGAAAATGGTTTAATTAATAAAAAATTCGTTCCTATGTCAATTGCTTTTTTCGCCGCTTCAAATGTCGCTTCCATTGTGAGAGAGATGATAGCAGGCTCAGTTATTTTAATTACTTTTAGTAAAGAATCATCGATTCCAATATTCATTTCATATATCAGTATATGTGGTTTCTCATTTTCTAGGATCGTTAAAGTTTCAAGTGAATTTTTTCCTAGTATGACCTTTACGTTTGAAATAGATGTTTCAATGAGCCATTGAATCCCTTTTGCCTCAAATTCATCAGGATTTGCGATTAGTATTTTGATCAATTAATCAGACCCCCAATCCATGTACTATTAAAAAACTCAAAATCCCTCTTTCCCAAAACGTTACTCACTAATTAAATCGTTTCCAATTTTATTCAGTAATCTTTTTATATTGCCCTTGATAATATAAAAGCGGCTTTCCTTCGTTTATAAGAATATTCTTGACTTCTCCAAGTACCAGCATGTGGTCTCCAGCTTGCTTTAATTCATACTTACTACATGTAATTGCTGCCAAGGGGTTTTTTAAAATTGGTTGACCATCGAAACGATCAAATTGAATGGGGTGATCTGGTTGTTTTTGATTAGCAAAGATCATGGAATAATCTTGCTGATCTTCTCTTAAGAAACAAATAGAAAAATGATTTGCATCTATAATTTTTTCATACATCATAGCTTTTTCATCTATTGAAACCATAACAAGCATTGGATCTAGTGAAACAGACATAAAGGCATTCACTGTCATACCATGAATTTGTCCATCAATTTCAGCTAAAACCACAGTAATTCCTGTTGCAAATTTCCCCATAGCGTCTCGAAAAGTACGTTCATCCATACAATTTTCCTCCTTATATTTAATTTAGATTAATTTTCTAATATAACTATACAATTTTATGTTAATATTTCAAAATTATTTATTATGATTGGATTGTTCAGACAGCGACAATAAAATGAACGAAAAAAACAACAAATGCTATAATAGGAAAAAAGGAAAGGACAAGAATATATGTTACCCAATAGATTGACACCAGGTGATGAGATAAGAGTGTTAGCTCCTTCGACAAGTATGGCCGTTATAAAAGGAAAACAAATTGAAAATGCTGTACAGTGTTTAGAATCATTAGGATTTAACATATCATTTGGAAAATATGTAGATGAACATGATGAATTTTTCTCAACATCTATCAAACATCGCTTAAAAGATTTACATGATGCTTTTCAGGATCCAAATGTAAAAGGAATTTTAACAGCAATTGGTGGATACAATGTTAACCAACTCTTAAAAAATATTGATTATAACCTAATTAAAAATAATCCAAAAATCTTATGTGGTCATGGTGACATTACAGCACTTCAACTAGCCATTTACAAAAAAACAGGATTAATTACATACTCAGGTCCGCATTTTTCCACCTTTGGTATGAAAAAAACATCAGCATATACACTTCAATCCTTTTTAGAGGCAGTTACGAATGACGCACCTTTTGAAATAATTCCTTCAAACATGTGGAGTGATGACAAATGGTATATAGAGGAAGAAGAGCGACAATATCTTCCTAACGAATACATGATAATTCAAGAGGGAACGGCTGAAGGAAAGCTAATTGGAGGGAATCTTTCTACTATCAATTTGTTACAAGGAACGGAATTTCTACCTTCTATAGAAGACAGTATCTTTTTTATTGAAGATGATGAAGAATCTCACCCTTTATCTTTTGAACGAAATTTACAGGCTTTACTACACCTGCCTCAATTTGATAAAGTTCGAGGAATAATGATCGGAAGATTTCAAAAAGGCTCGAATATGACAGAATCAGCCTTGAGAAGAATCATTGAATCCAAATATGAATTAAGAGGCATTCCTATAGTAGCTAATGTAAATTTTGGACATACAGATCCAATAACAACTATTCCGATAGGCACAAAAGCAACATTAGAGGTATTTACAGAAACCGTTGAAGTATATATTGACCAAAATGAATATTGAATTATATAAATAAAGGGATTGTCTTATTCGACAATCCCTTTCAAATTTCTTTTTTTACTTGAAATTGGCCCTTTAATTTTCTTTCACCCTCACGATTTTTTACAGTAATATTCCCTACATATCTAATCTCGCCGTCAACTTCTATTTCATTTATGATAGAACCTTCTATACACAGGCTTTCACCTGGTCTCGTCATCGCAGAAAAACGAACATTAAATTTGCGAAGATTTCTTCTCGGAAACCATTTACCTATTGCATCTCCAGCTAGTCCCATGATTAGCATTCCATGGGCAATAACCCCCCCTAATCCTGCCTTCTCACCGATTGGTACAACTGTGTGGATTGGATTAAAATCCCCTGAAGCTCCTGCATATCTTACAAGTTGTGTATGAGTGATTGTTGGTTTATGTATGGTTTCTAGATTATCCATTATTTTCATCCCTTTCTTTCAATAATATTGGAACGACTAATTAACACGACTTCACAATCTCTTTTATAGACTACTTCAATTGTTATAATATCCATTCTTCTTTTTTTAACATGTGCAGTTACTTTAGCAGAACAGGAAATCGTGTCTCCAGCATAAATCTCATCTAAATATTCGTATTCCTGTTCACCATGCAAAACCATAAGTGGATCTAGTTCGAGCTCCTGAATGATCGTTTCGAAATCTAATCCACCCCACATTTCAATCACCGTTGGAAACGTAGGGGGAATGGGTATATCCTTATATCCCATTTCTTTAGCGTAGGAAAGATCTTTATAAATTGGATTTTCATCCCCGATTGCCAGCACAAATTCCTTTATTTTTCCACGCTCTACAATAAATGAATCGATGGAAAAAGTAAGGCCAGTTTTATTCATATAATCAGTTCCTTTCCAATTTACATCTAAAATTTTTCTTTAATACAATAATTCTCAATAAATTACTAAAGTCCTTCATTATTCAACTGAAAAAATACACAAATCGCCATTTCCAAAAATAGGTTGTAAACATATGGAGAAAACAAAATGATTATTGGGCAAAATAACGAATAAAAATTGTTTACATTTTTATAATTATTGAATAAAATAATCACAAACCTAATTTTTCCCTAAGCAAACTTTTTTGTTAAAGGTTTACATTTGGGTGGGGAGGAAACAAACAATGAGTGAGAAAACTTTAACAAAAAAATATATAAACAAAAAAAGTAAAACAAGTGTATCTGCTCATGCAGTCTTAAGAGGTGAGGTTACAGGAATCAAAAAAATCCTTCCCTTTTTAGGACCTGCATTTATTGCTGCAGTGGCGTATATTGATCCAGGAAATTTTGCAACAAACATTACGGCTGGCTCCAAATATGGTTATCTTTTATTATGGGTGATTGCTATTTCCAATCTGATGGCTGTCCTTATTCAATCATTATCTGCAAAATTAGGTATTGCGACAGGAAAAAACTTACCTGAGGTAGCTAGAGATCGATTTCCAAAAGGAGTTTCAATCTTTTTATGGATTCAATCTGAGTTAGTCATTATTGCAACAGATTTAGCTGAATTTATCGGTGCAGCACTAGGATTATATTTGCTATTTGACATTCCTATGATACCTGCCGCATTGATAACTGCTGTTGGTTCATTTGCAATATTAGAATTACAGCGACGCGGATTTCGTTCATTGGAAGCAGGTATCGCAGCAATGGTTCTTATAGTGGTTCTAGCATTTGCTTTTCAAACATTTTTAGCTAAACCTGATATGGGAGCCGTTTTTGGAGGAATGCTTACACCAAAATTTGAAGGCGTTGACAGTATTTTACTCGCTGCTGGTATTTTAGGGGCAACAGTTATGCCACATGCGATCTATCTACACTCTTCGCTTACACAGAATCGTATAGTTGGTAGAAATGATGCAGAAAAGAAACGAATCTTTAAATTTGAATTTATTGATATTGTTATTGCGATGATCATTGCTGGTGCAATCAATATGTGTATGCTAATTGTTTCTGCTGCCTTATTTTTTAAAAATGGTTTAGTTGTAGAGGACCTAGATATAGCATTTCATGAATTTAGTCACTATGTCGGACCAGTTGCGGCAATTTCTTTTGGACTTGGTTTATTAATTGCCGGTCTATCTAGCTCATCTGTTGGAACAATGGCTGGAGATGTAGTTATGCAAGGGTTTATCAATGTAAGAATAAATTTATATTTAAGAAGAGCCATTACAATGCTACCTGCTCTTGCTATTATCATTTCTGGAGTTAATCCAACCGATGCATTAGTCATGAGTCAAGTGATTCTTTCATTTGGAATTGCTTTTGCATTAGTACCACTGATCATGTTTACAAGTAATAAAACAATTATGGGTGGTCTAACCAACCATAAAATTACGACTATGATTGCATGGGTTGTTGCAATTCTAGTAATATTACTAAACTTATTTTTACTATACGAAACCATTTTTTAAAAAACAGAGATTTGAAAAATCATATACATTAAAGTAAAAAGGAGACATCAATGTGTTTCACATTTATATGTCTCCTTTTTTGTACTTACATATAGTAAGGATAAATTATTTATTAGATGCAATATTTATGGCAGTTGCTAGTATAGTCGAACCGGTAAATATTGCTTTTTGATCAAAAGTCATATTAGGATGATGCAACCCAGGCTTCAAGTCACAACCTAATCCAAGCATTGTTGCCTTTAATTCCGGTCGTTTAATTTTATAATAATGGAAATCGTCCCCACCTGTTGTTTGGATTGGAGGTACGCATCGATTACTTCCTAAAACATGAAAGATTGCTTCTTTTAATATGTCACAAGCATCTTCATTGGTTACTGCTGCAGGGACATTCGAACTAATCTGATAAGGGATTTTGACTTCATAAAAACGTTCTAATGCATCGATCATTAAGTCAATTTTTGATTGCATTTTTTCCATCGCTTCATTCGTTTGAGCCCGCATATCTATACTGAATTCAGCATTACCAGGTATAATATTGGAGCTCTCTCCACCAGCTTGAAACTTAGTTAGTTTAACAGATGATGGTACAAGAGGATCAATGTGTATGGTTTTAAGCATTTGGTCAAGAGTGGCACCTATCTCAATAGCATTTGCACCTAGATGAGGTCTTGCACCGTGGAGATCATCTCCAATAATATTCCCATTGATAAATCGACAGGCACCATGGATAATCATTGGCGAACAATATCCATTTGGAACTTCTTGATATGGACGCAAATGAACTCCAAAAAGGTAATCTACATCATCTACAATCTGTTTTTCAACCATACTTAATGCCCCTTGCCCTTTTTCCTCTGCAGGTTGAAAAATAAATCTTATAGTACCTTTGAAAGAAGTATTTTTCAATAAGAATAATACCCCTAATACAATTGTCATATGGGCATCATGCCCGCAAGAATGATTTGCTTGAAATATTCCATCTACCTCCTGCCATAATGCATCCATGTCAGCTCGAATAGCAATAACCGGTTTTCCGCTCCCAATTTCTGCAATAAGACCAGTTTGATTTTCAAATCTAGAAACTTTACATCCTTCTTTTTCTACAATATCCGCAATTATTTTAGTTGTCTCCCTTTCTTCCCAGCTAATCTCTGGGGTTTGATGAAGCTGTTGAAAAATCTTTAGAAGTCGATCTTGTATTTCATTCGAACAAACAAACATGTCGATCCTCCTCTTAGAAGTGAAAACCTATATATTTATGTTGAATTTTTCCCTTTGTATATTGTTACCCAATCCGTATCTAAGGCTCTTCCCTATATTTTTGTTACAATCATTGATTAAAAATATAGTTTGAACATCAGCTTCCTTGATTTTACTAAGAATAGACCTGTAACATAACGTGTAAAAGTCGGCTGTAAGTATTTGTAAATACAACAAAATTCATAAGATACCAAATCAAAAGAAACTATATAATAGTTTATCCATCATTCTTCTTTTAGTGATTTGATAATTGCCCTTTTAACAATGGATTTGTTAATTGGCTGTTTTCCTATCATTTATTGCTGTTGCAAAAGTCTAACTGCCTACTTTTACAACCAATAATGGAATCCAGTGGTTCTTATGGAGATTACAGCTCTTTTCTCAGTAAACGATCTTCAGCCAATCGTTATTCGTTAAAACTTAAGTTAAGTAGCAACAATGCTTGAGAAAAGATGCTTTATAAAAAATAGAAATATTACACTTGGCAATATTTCTATTTATAAGGATATTAGATTGATTTTTTAATTAGTTCAGGCAGCCATTGATGAATGTCTTGAAAGTGGTAGCCTAAATCTCTTGCTTTTTGATTGCTCATGATCCATGATTTAGGAATCGAATAAGGAGTTTGTTTATTATCACTCTGAGTAATTTCAACCTTAGCTTTTTTGCCAGCTGCTAGTTCAATAAAAGAGATAAATTCTCGTAAAGTAACAGATCCATTCGTACAGCAATTGATAGGGCCATCAAAATTAGTCTGGCCAATCCAAGCCAAAAAATCCCCTGCTTCGTCTTCATTCACAAAACTTATAGATGCATCTAAGTTTCTTAAATAAATCGCTTCATCATTTATGACCTTATTTATATAAAATGTCATTCTCTCAGTATAATCATTACCTCCAAGTACAATCGGAAATCTGACTGCTGTGACTGGTAGCGATGCTTTCTGGAAAAATACAGCCTCCGCTTGACGCTTTCCTTCTTGATAGGACACTTCATCCTTTTCTTTTAGATCAATTGGGTATGTATATGGGTCAAAATCCCTTTCAACTAACTCTTTATCTAGGAGATCATACACAGACAATGTAGAGGTGAAGATATATTTTTTTGTTTTATCTTGAAAAATCTCGACCGCATTTCTTGCATCTACACCTGAATAGCAAATTTGATCATACACGACATCCCATTGTCCACCTTCAAATGCAGTCTGGAAAGAATCGAGACTATTTCGATCAAATGTAATAAGCTTCACCTTATCCGAGAAAGGGATATTTGTTTTTCCTCTTGTTGCTACGGTTACCTCTACCCCTTGACGAATGAGTGAATGAACTAGTTTAACCCCAAAAAATCTTGTTCCACCAAGCACTAAAGCTGTTTTCATTGCAATCCCCCTTCAAATATCTTCTTCTATAAGTAATTCTTTATTTATGCAAAATTCCCCTTTTTGAAAACAGCATTTTCTACATAAAAAAGAGGAATCATGTTTTTCACAACATGGATTCCTCTTTATCGTCTATTTTATTTTCCGGATTCTAAACTTGTTTGAGCCATCATTGCTAAATGATGAGCATTTTTGCTTATTTCCTGGATTGTCGCACTTATTTCTTGAATAGCAGCGGACTGAGAATCCGTTAATTCGTGAATCCCAGAAAAGGATGTATTTAAGTTTTTCAAGAGATTTTGAATATTCTTCGATATTTCATCGATTTGCGTTGCATTTTCTTTTGAATTGGTAGCTAGCTTTCTTATTTCATCAGCAACTACTGAAAAACCTCTCCCTGATTCTCCTGCTCTTGCTGCTTCTATAGCTGCATTTAAACCTAACAAATTACTTTGATCTGAGACCCCTTTAACTACTGAAGAAATTTGTCCAATTTGATCAGCACCTGTACTAACCTCTTTCATATGAACAGAAATATCAGTAACCTGATTGGCTAGATTTGTTATAGATCCTGTAATTTCCTCAATAGAAGCGGCTGTTTCCTCAACAATAGCAGATAGGCTTTCTGCTACCTCATATAATTTATTCGCTTTTTCTAAACTCGTGCCAAGACCTACTCCACCAATGACTCTTCCGTTTTTATCATGCAGAGGAATTGCTTTTGCCAGAAGCGGAAAGCCAAATAACTCTTTAGGAACGATGGCTGTTTTTTCACGATTTTCTCTAATTGCATCCGTTATTATATCCCCTTCTGCAAGAGGATCACCAGGCTTTACATTAAGTGAAAAAGTATTACCAGGAATATTCAAAATTAATTTCTCTGTATTATAAATACCAATTGTTATATCATCATGCACCAGCTTATTAAGATAAGGTGCCACCGTGATAAATGCATCTAAAATAGTTGGTTCTGTTACTGTATATTCTATTGTACCATTCATCTTTCTTTACCTCTGTCCTCATTAATATGGGAAGCTTCTTTGACCGTAATTAACAGAAATCCATTTTAAAGTCGTAAATTCGTCTAAACTCCATTGACCATTTAATCTTCCTAAACCTGATTGTTTCTCACCGCCAAATGCAACAATAGGTTCATCATTAATTGTAATATCATTTACATGAATCATACCTGAATGAATTTTTTTAGCCAATTCCACTCCTTTTTCAAGATTACTAGTATGGACAGCACCACTTAATCCGAATTTTGTATCGTTTGCAATGGCAATAGCATCATCTTCAGTTTCAAATGGCATAACACAAACAACTGGGCCAAAAAGCTCCTCTTGAGCAATGGTCATATTAGGAGTTACATCTTTTAATATAGTTGGTTCAACCATATTACCTGATATGTTTCCTTGAAGTACTACTTTAGCCCCTTCTTCAATTCCGTTATCTATCATGGCTTGTAAATTATTCGCTTGTCTCTCATTCACAACAGGTCCAATAATTGTTTGTGGATCTTTCGGATCACCAACACTTAATGAAGATACTTTCTCTTTATATTTTTTTATAAATTCGTCATAAATAGTTGCTTGAACAATGATCCGATTTGCAGACATACAGATTTGACCTTGATGTGTAAAACGACTAAAAGTAGCAGCTTGTACCGCATAATCAATATCTGCATCCTCTAAAATAATAAACGCACTATTTCCTCCTAATTCTAGAAGTGGCTTTTTAAAGTTTTTAACTGCTAATTGCCCAATATGACTCCCTACTTTTGTCGAACCAGTAAATGAAATAATTCTTGGAATTGGGTGTTCAACAAATGAATCACCGATTTCTTTAATATCAGTTACAACAACATTTAATAATCCTTTTGGTAGTCCAGCTTCCTCGAAAATTTTTGCAATTAGTGTACCACCAGTAATAGGAGTTTCTTCATGAGGTTTTAAAACTACACCATTTCCAGCTCCTAACGCTGGGGCAACTGATTTCATTGATAAGAAAAATGGGAAGTTAAACGGGCTAATAACACCTACAACTCCAACAGGAATACGATATAATCGATTTTCCTTTCCATCCTCAGTAGAAGGTAGAATTTTGCCTTCCATTCTTAAAGGGAAAGTTGCTGCTTCCTTAATCATATTTTTTACTAATCCAATTTCGAAGGCAGCTTTTAAGCGAGTCCCACCTAATTCTTCAATAATAATATTTGTAATTTCTTCTTCATGCGCCTCAATATACTGAATTGCTTTTTCAAGAATATCTCTTTTTTTATATGGATTCACTTTATCCCAATCGTCTTTAGCTTTTAAAGCCGCTTTATATGCTAGATCAACATCAGTTACAGTTGCCATCTTTACTTCAGAAAGTATGTCACCACTGTATGGATTTACATTAATAAGGACATGATCACTTTGCCCCTCTCTCCATTGTCCATTAATATATTGATTACTTAGAGATTCGATTGTTAACATCTGAATACCTCCGACATACAATATTTGTCATTACACTATTAACATCGGAAAATTTTAGAAATTGTTTCTCTTTTTTTGTTATATTAAATGAATTTTTATTCGAGTATAGTAAAATAGTTGGATAAAAGGGGATGTCTAAAAAAGAATAGGAGTCTGACCCCTATTACTAATTCTCGTTTCCAAATAGGTTAACTTTTCACGAGATATAGTATCTTAAGTTCGGCCAGACTCCTTGTTTTTCTTTAAAAGCTAGAAAAAGAATCGGAATTATATATAGGATTTTTCAATTTCTTCATTTATTTCAATTGATCTTTTCGTTGTATTTTTTACTGCTTCCTTAATTGCTTTAAGACCACCAAATGATTCTAGAGCAACTAGACCCGCTTCGGTCGGTCCATTCGGTGCTGCTACATTCTTTCGTAAGGTTTCAGGAGAACCGTTATTCCCGAGAACCATCCTTGCAGCACCTAAAATTGTTTGGGCAACTATTGAACGAACCTGTTGTTTCGGTAGACCACCTTCAATGGCTACGCTCTCCATTTGTTCCATTAAAGCGTAAAAATAAGCTGGTCCACTACCGGCGATGCCAGTAAAGATATCCATATGTTTTTCAGCAATAGTATATACTTCACCAATACTTCTAAAGATCATTTTACTCATTTCAATATGATGATTATTTGTATATTTCCCAACTGCCATAGCAGTAGCAGATTCACATACCATACTTGAAGTATTAGGCATAACCCGAATAATTGGTTGTTTCATAAGTCTTTCTTCAAAATAATCAATGTTCATACTTGTAATGATGGAAAGAATTAATTGATTTGTATGGATAGTATTCTTTAACTGGTTAATAATTTCTTCGATATTTTTTGGTTGTACTGCAAGGACGATTATATTGAATTCAGTTAAATGAACATCTTTCTCATTATATACATGTATCTGATACTTTTTCTGTAATTCTTTTAAGCGAGCAGTATTAGATCGGTTTTGAACATAAATTTGTTGTGCTGGAATCACGGAGGACTGTATGATCCCTGAAATGATTGCCTCTGACATTGGTCCAGCACCAATAAATAATATTTTTTGATTATTTAACATCTAACCTCTTCCTTTCAATCTTACAATCATAACATGAAAGTAGAAAATTTCAAGGAAGGGTAAACAAAATATTATCCCAATAGTGTATTAATTTCATTTTCTAATATAGAGGGTTTCACTGTTGGGGCATGTCTTGAAACAACCTTTCCTTCCTGATTGATAATAAATTTAGTAAAATTCCATTTGATCATTTTTGTTCCAAGGAACCCAGCAGATTCTTGTTTTAAGTATTGATATAACGGATGTGCGTTTTTACCATTGACTTCAATTTTACTAAACATCGGAAAAGTAACCCCATAATTCAGCTGACAAAACTCTTCTATCTCTCTTTCATTGCCGGGATCTTGGTGATTAAATTGATTACATGGGAATCCCAAAACTTCAAATCCCTTATCACGGTATTTTTCATATAAATCCTGTAGTTCCTTAAATTGAGGTGTAAAGCCACATTTACTAGCAGTATTTACTATCAATAGAACTTTTCCTTTATACTCACTTAATGGTTGTTTTACTCCCTTAATATTTATAACATCATATTGGTAAATACTCATTTTGCTCTCCCTCACTCTTTTATCATACAATTAAAAAATGAATTAAAAATATTCCTTAATCGTTAGTTTAATATATATGAAATAACAGTACAAAAATATTGACAATCTTTTCTGTCAAAGTTGAAAATTTTCAAGCAAATTTTAATAAATCGATTGAGTTTAAAGGATGAAACAATCGTGTGTCACAAAGTTGTTCCTTTCCAAAAACAATCCAACCCTTTAAAATAACATTAGATATATTTGGGAGTGATCGTGTTGAATAATATTTGGATACCTATATTGAGTATAATGATTATAATCTATGTAGTAATTGGGATATTTCTTTTCCGTTTTCTAAGAAAGAACAAAAAGTCATCACAATAATACAAATGCATTTTTAGTATAATTATTATATTATGTTCTTTAAAATGGCTGATTTCGTAAAGTTAGTTGCTTGTTGTAGAAGCCTAAACGCATTCTTTTACATCTGAATTTACAGCTTCTTACTTTAGTAAAATGAGGAAACATGTTGTTTCTTTCAGCTATTTTTATTTGTTAAACTAAATCTATATATAACAATGTTTCAGATAGAGCCTAAAAAAAGCAAACACTATCCTAGAAAAGATAGTGTTTGCTTTTTACTATTAACTTTTTCATTCTAATGCAATACTCGCTTTAAACATCCATATATGTTTTTCAAAGCGTCCTAATAAATGATTAAATAGGTCTATTGTCGGTTGATCCTCTTGTTCTTCAGCTAGCTTCTTTCCTGTATCATTCATTTCCATACACATTTGTTCATAATCTTTGATTAATTGCCTATATATTTCATTCTCTTCATCGTCTGCTTGTGCTTCAAACAAGGTTGTTTCCTCTAAGTATTTGCTCATAGTGGCTAAAGGTTTTCCGCCAATCGCTAAAATACGTTCTGCTAGTACATCTAAATCCTCGGACATTTCATTATACAGCTGTTCAAATGTTTGATGTAATCGAAAAAAATGCTTCCCTTGGATGAACCAATGATAACGATGTAATTTTATGTACATAACAGCAAAATTGGATAGTTGTTGATTTAAAAAATTGATTAATTTTTGGTTAGACATGAGATAATCTTTCCTTCCTACATAATCTAATCTTATTTTGATTCATCCTTCTTTATTTATTCCTAATAATCTTTATTAACGGATATGCAATCATAAAAAAACTACATCCTTTAAAATAGATGTAGTTTTTTGTACTAATATTCAATTTCTTCATAATCCTTCGGTTGTGGCAAAGGCTTTTTAGGCATTTTAGCCTTCTGATTTCGCAGAGAATCATCTTTCGTTTTGATGTATGTCTCATTATGATTTTTACTCACTGGCTTCACCTCATCTATAGTTTAAGATGAGTGATTTTGTTTTATTCATTTACATATCAGTAAATTTGTTTTTTCCTTTACTTAAATGATTCAAATTAATTCTAACAAGGAGAAGAACAATATATCCGAGTATACCTCCAATTGTATTTAAAATGATGTCGTCTACATCAAAACCTCCTACATGAAAGACCAATTGAACCGTTTCGACTACCACAGTTGAAAAGAAGGAAAGTAGAAATACTTTAAAAAAACCATCCAATTTATTTATCAATAATGGAGCCAAAAAGCCTAGGGGCATAAAAGCAAGGATATTACCAAATAAATTAGAAAACCAAATTGTAAAATTAAAATGGTCATAGTAATGAATATACATGTGGATGGTTTTAAAAGGAATGATATTGTAGGTGCCTTGAGGATCATTCATCCGATACTGACTCAAGAACAATATATTTACCATGTAGCAAAAGTAAATAAAGAAAATAAACCAAAATACAATTTTCAAACAAATCTTCACCTGTTTTTGATAAATAAATCGAAACATCTTCTTCCCCCGTAGTAATTATGCACACTGTATCCTTTAACGTGATATATGTCCTATTATAGACTAATTTTCTCTATATTTTACTTATTTTTTTAATTACCATAAAATCACATCAAAAATATAAAATTATTTATTCCTGTTAGTTTATGTATCATCCTTAAATTCACAATCTTCTATGTTGTACATATATTATTGACAAGGAGGTGGTAAAAAATGATTCAATTATTTTTAGCTGCTATTGTTGCTGGCTTTGCTTTACTCGGATTAAGTCTTTTAGATGTAGTCACTTCAACATTTGGTACAGTAATTGAATTCATAGGAGCAGGTACTGTTATTCTTTTTGCAATCGTCCTTATTGTAAAAGCAATTATGGCTTTAGTCGGTAAATTAAATGGTTAACTAGGTTTACTTATAAATTGTATTCTTTATGGGGGATGCCCATTTTAATTGGCCTTATTAATATTTTATTTTTATTTTTTAAAGTGGGAGCAATTGCTTCCGCTTTTTCATTGATATATATTTATCCTGCTTTTCGTGTTGATTCTTTTCTTATGAAAGACTGCCGACTTTACATCTAAAAAAGTATATGAAGTTTGCAGCTATTTTTTATGTGAGTTAAAGGCGGTTGACGGTCTACAAACAATATATATTCGTTAAACCTTTCCTAATAGCACCAATGTTGAATAAAGGAGACTAATTAAACCAGAAATATGTAACAAAACTGTTACATAGTTTAGTAATTAAATCAGATGCTATAAAAAAGGAGGTTTTTTCACTTGGTAAATCAAGACTTTGAAAAATTCCACAAACTACAGGAACAACATAAAACCACATATTTAGGAAAAAAAACAGACCAAGAACAATTAAATCCAGATCCAAGCTATAATAATCAATCAAATACAGATAAAGCAATTGGCTCCACCGGAAGACACCAGTAATTGAAAAAGGAACACATGAATTATAAACATCTCATTGTTGCATTTTATAAATTACTTGAAGCCTTCATAGATAAGGCTTCTTTCTTTTTCAATTGTTCTTAAAGCACTGAAACTGATCGGATTACTTATAAAATATTCAAAAAAAATAAACAGCTAAGTATGCTAAACATTTTGACCATGATTTAAACATGAAAATTTATGATCAACTGGAAGCACCTACTAAGTTGTATCAATATATGAATCGAATAGAAAATGTACTCCTGTTATTCATTTCTATTATGGATTTTAAGCATAAAAAAATCAGTTCTCATCAGAACCGATCTAGTAGTTTCATTATTAAAGGCCGCCTTTGCCGTATGAGTAGTAAGAAAGTTTTAAACCACCACTCCTCAAAGTGGGTGTTTGCAAGAACATTCCTGCTTGTCATCCATGCCATATAGGCGGAAGCATGTCATTCCAGTTCTAATATAAAACTCCCTTTTACAGCTTAAAGGTTAAAACTTTATTATCAATACGAACAATGCAGCTTGTAATCATTATATTACTATATTGAAGAGGAAAAATCAATAGGTAACAATGCCTAAGATTGTTTCATTCTTTTCACTAATACTAATTATATATAATAACCAAGAAAGATCCTCCTAAAAATAATCAATTCCATTTTCATATTCGTTAATTTCACCATTTGCCTTGTCCCAACCGAGTAGGTATGATGAATGTTCATCGCCATCATTTTGAATAATCACTTCTAAAAGTGTCCATCCCTTATCCAAATATTGATTGACAATTTGTCGATCGGTTACTCGTTCAAGTTTAATGATTTGATGCTCATCTTTGTTTTTTTCCAAGTGTATCCACCTCTTTTTTACTTCATATTATTTACCATTATTCAAATAATATGGCTATTTACTCAAACAATCATGCTATTTAGGTAGTGTAAAAAAGAATAAAAATAAGTTGAAGAACGACAAGTCTCCACATTTTACTAAAGAAAATAGCTGCAAACTTCGTAAGAACGTTCTTTCCCCTTTATTAAGGTGAAAGCTGGTAGTAAGGCTTTTACAAATGCAACAAACTATGAAAAACAGTTAATGATATTGGCCTTATTAGATCCATCTACTTCTTTTATATTGCTTATCGAAGAATTTCTTTAATCCGATAGCGAGAAGTTGAAAACTTATGGTGGCATATAATAAAAAGAGTAATGGGATAAACAGGACAAACTGGTCTCTCCAGATAAAATCTCTTGCTTGTCCAACTAATCCAGCCCATTCTTTCGTAATTGAATGATAGAGAACCGGGTCAAACTCAACTTGTGTACCACCTATAAAAATATTAAACAGAGCTAATTGCCCCATTATTGTTATAGCAGTAACAATTTCAAGGACAAACAAGATAACTATATCCTCTTTAATATGTGGAATGATATGATTTTTTATTATTTTCCACTTTGACGAACCCGTGGTTATAGCAGATTCTACAAAAGAAGCCTGATATACTTGTCTTGTTTTTTCACGTATGGTACCAGCTACTGTTGGAAAACCGATCAATGATGCTACAATGACAAAAATTAAAATTAAAAGGATGGGCTTAATGTTGTAGTAAAATGATATTGGCCATAAAATAAAAAAAATGATTAAAAATGAAGGTACATATGATAATGAATTTTCTACAGCTTGCCAAGTATTGATTTTCTTTTTCGAAATTCCAGTCCATAAGCCAATACACAAACCAAGCAATAATCTTAGAATAGCGATACCCATTGCTGTAAACACTGTGTATTTCGCTCCATATAATAAAAGTGTCAGTATATCATAACCCCATTTGTCAGTACCTAATGGAAACTCTTTATATGTAAACGGATGTAAAGGTGGAAAAGCAATTTCTTTTTTTCCATATTGATAGATGGTAATGGAATCAGTTAAACGATGTGGAGCCAATGCGGGACCGAAAATAGCGATTAATAGCAAGAAAACTACCATAATGCTACTAATAAGTAGATAGAAATTCCATTTTCTTTTATCACTCATGTATAATCACCTTCTCAATTAAAATGAAAAAGATTTTAATAGAAAGATAGCAAATTGCAGCAATCGCAAACAAAATGAGAAGTGAAAAAACTACTTTTTGAAATTCGTAATCAGAAAAAATAAAAATCGTCAAACCTCTAATATTAAATAAATACTCAATAATAAACAAATTTCCAATCGTGAGGGAAATAGCCTTTTTTATATCCCCAGTAAGATAAGGAATTAAATTTTTTAATACATGGCGACTATTTATATACGGGCGACTTAATCCCTTCCCTACAGCTGTTCGGATATATTCAGCGCTTATAATTTCCTCATACTTTGAATTAGTCATTTTAAATAAATAAAAGGAAGGCATTAAACAAAGAATGATAAGTGGAAATGTCAAATTTACTGTATCAGCTAATGGTGATAATGTGATTAAACGAATGTTTGTCATTTGATAAAACTTTATAGCTAGAGTAATTGATAAAATGATGATAATAAAATCAGGAATGATAGATAAAGCATTGATCATCCATCTGAAAAAATAGGTGATTTTCCAATGGTGTAAAAAAACACCAAAGGTAATTGAAAAGATAAGTGAAACCAACATACTTAAAAATAATAATAAACTTGAGTTTTTTGTATATGATTGAATATCTTCTAGTACAGGATGTGGAACTCCATTAATATAATATGTACCTAATGTCCCTTCTTTAATTGAATGAAAAAAGCTTTGAATATTATAAATGATCGCCTCTGGATGTAATTGAATAAGATGTTTACCATTTAATTCCTTTAATCCAAACATCGATGGTACAGCAGCAATAATAAAAATGATAATTACTATTAATAAGATTTGGAAAACACTTTTTAGCAAACGAGTCACCTTCAATTCCTAAATTATAACGATATGCGTAAAATTTTATCAAATTTATCCGAATTTTTGAACTGTTATTAAAAATTTATACACTATGTCAGATACAACTCCTATCAATCAATCAAAACCACCAGTGTGAACTGGTGGTTTGCTCTGCGGCTGAAAGCCTATGTTACCGGCCTTGGCCTAAAAGGCCCACTGAGAGGGTTTCCCGCCTGCACCACATTCACTCACTAATTCTAAAGAATTTCTTTATTTCTTCTTATTTTTCTCTCCTGTAAATGGGTCATATTCCTCGAATAATGTTAATTGATCACCCATATAGTCTTCCTTTAGCTGATTTCTAATGTATTCTTGTATTTGTTTCTTATTTCTGCCTACTGTATCAACATAGAAGCCCCTACACCAGAATTTCCGATTTCCGTATCGATACTTCAAATTGGCATGTCGATCAAATATCATGAGGCTACTTTTTCCTTTTAAATAACCCATGAATTGAGATACACTTAATTTAGGTGGAATACTGACTAACATATGAATGTGATCTGGACAGGCATTTGCTTCATGAATTATTACACCTTTCCGTTCACATAAATCTCGTATGATTTGCCCAATGCTCTTTTTATATTTTCCATAAATAATCTGCCTTCTGTACTTTGGGGCAAAAACTATGTGATACTTACAATTCCATGTTGTGTGTGCTAAACTATTCATGTCCTTCACAGGGCATACCTCCTTCTATGGTGAGATGAAGTGGTCGGGAAACCAACTTTATCTTACCCTGAAGTGAGGTTTTTTTATTACCACGCTATAAGCTCTCTGGAACCCCCGGCATAGCCAGGGGTTTTCTAAACCATAAAAATAAAAGGCAAAGCTATATACTTTGCCTTTATAAAATTTAAAATTGTGGGAGTTCATCCAAATTATTTTCTTTAATTCCATCAGGTTCACTTCTTAAAATGTCTCGTCCGTATTTATGAAACACATCGACATGAGCCAGTTTGCCTGCTTTTGCTTCCTCTAATGCAGTCACATAATCTAATTCCCTACCTTGCTTTGTTTTAATAGCTATAATATCTCCATCATCATTTTTTCTAACTGCGATAATTTCTTCTTTTCCATCGTTTTGATATCGATTTTCGTTTTCGAGTATAGAATTTTCAGTACCTTGCTGTTTATATTGCTCGTAGATTTCCTCAAAATTCTTTGAACTCATTTTACACACCTCCAATCCTGTAGTATAAGCAAATATTCATTAAATATGTTTATTAGTGGTAGATACAGACTTTATTCACATCCAGAAAACCCTACTTTTGTCATGATGTACATCTGGTGTTGAATTAATTAAAATAGACATTGGGGCGAAAATTATCCTCTAACGTACAATGACTTATCCATTGTAGAAAGGGTTGTCTTTGTATATAATAAAGAAAGATAAAAAAGAACACTGGTAATATACCAATGTTCTCCTACACAGTATGACTGCCTGATGTGCAGTGGCACTTAGTACTAAGGAAATCTCTTTTTAACCTACCCTTTCCATGGCCTGGCAGGGTGGGTTATTTCTTTTTTGTAAGAGAAATAACAACTGTAATCACGGTAACGATTAATGACCCAAACATCATCATTAGCGATAAGGCCTCGTAAAATGTGATCATCAGTGACCCTCCTTTCAAGATTAAGGAGTAACCACTGCCCACCCTGCTATACTGTGTTATCGTTATTATAGCACAAGCTTTTTAACTCTTTTGAAAATTTTTACAAAATTAATTCAATATACCTACCACTTTTTTTAAATGTATGATGAATGGTCTACAGTCATCATTACTTGACATAATACTATTATACTTAACTAAAAGGAAAGCCGTTCAAACAATGATTGTCGCTTGAACGGCTTTCTTTTATTAGTTATTTTATTTTGACACTTAATCGTTCACGAATCACTTGTATAGCTTGATCCACATTCTTCACTTTTATAGTCATCTTACGATCATCCGGATATAAATTTGCAGTATGGTTGTATAATGGATCATAGTAATAAACCAAAAGTAATTCTACAGCTGAAGCAAACTCCCCTTTTATTAAATCTGACTCAATTTGCGCAGCGATTGGTGTGTGAATTCGCCTTTTAATCCTTGAAAATGCATCTAAGCATTCCTTTTGATGAATCCATGGCTCATAATCATCTAAAATGTGACGAACTCTCTCTTCAATTGGCATTTCAATAAATAATTGTAATCCATTTTCCTTTTTTTTCATTAATACATCAGGTAGCATGATTTTTCCAATTCTTTTACTTTCACCCTCGAAAAGAATAAATGGAGATTCCTGCAAAGGCAGTAGGGTTTGGATGAACTGGGAGTCAAATGATTTTTGATTATTTGCATGAAGACCAATTTGTCCAAATATAGAACCGCGATGATTGGCCATTCCTTCTAAATCCAATACTGGATAACCTTCTTTTTGTAATTGACGTAAAATCTTTGTTTTCCCTGACCCAGTATACCCATTTAGTACATAAGCTTCAGGCTTTATTTCAAGCGTATTTAATATTTCTACTACCCAATTTCTGTAAGCACGGTATCCACCACTTAAACGAAAAACTTTGATTCCCATTAGAGACAGAACTGTAGCTGATGTTTTGCTTCGCATGCCACCACGCCAACAAAATACAGCTTTCTTGCCTTCATATCCTGAGAATTCTTTTACAAAGCTAGGTAGTTTAGCTGAGACGATTTCAAGTCCTCGTTCTTTTGCAGCCTCGGGGCTGACTTGTTTATAAATAGTCCCAATCTCTGCTCTTTCTTCATCATTAAAAAAAGGTATATTTATACTACCTGGTATAGTTGCTTCCTTATACTCAGAGGGGGATCGAACATCAACTAGTGTGACTTCATTATTCTTTTTTAATTTTAATAATTCATTTACTGTTATATCATGGAACACAATGTTTCCACCTTTCTAGGGTTTAGCTATGTGAAAAAGGGAGTTGTCTATTAAGGATCAAGAACCCTTTTACTTTTTAAACAACCCCCAATATATTTCAATTAAAATTATAATACCGTAATCTTTCCAGGATGTTCTTCAGTAACTTCACCGATTATTGCTGCTTCCACTCCAGCATTTTTTAAATCAGATAGTAAATGTTCAGCTTCATCACTAGATAGGGAGATCAATAACCCTCCAGATGTAACAGCGTCACATAAAATCCATTGGTCAATTTGATCCATTGTTTCAGGGAAAGATACATCCGCTTTGACATGATCATAATTATTTTTAGTTCCACCAGGTACGGCACCTGCTTCTGCTAATTCTCTTACACGTGGTAATGTAGGTACATCATTTTTATAAATTCGAATACCTGTATTGCTTCCTTTGGCCATTTCAGTTGTGTGTCCAAGCAGACCAAAACCGGTTACATCTGTACAAGCATGTACATCATATGCTTGCATCGTTTCCGCAGCCGTTTTATTTAATGTACTCATCACATTAGTTACACGATCAATTTCATCATCAGATAATAAATCTCTTTTTAAAGAAGTAGTCATAATTCCAACACCGATAGGTTTCGTTAAAACAAGCTTGTCCCCTGGTTTTGCTCCTGCATTTGTGCGTACTTTCTTTGGATTAATGGTTCCAGTAACAGCGAGTCCAAACTTTGGCTCCTGATCATCGATGGAATGCCCTCCCACTAATGTAACTCCCGCTTCTTTTAATTTATCTCCAGCACCACGTAAAATATCAGATAAAATTTGTTTATCTAATGTGTGAATTGGAAATGCAACAATATTTAATGCAGTTAAAGGTGTTCCTCCCATCGCATAAATATCACTAATCGCATTCGCAGCCGCAACTTGGCCAAAAGAATAAGGATCATCTACAATTGGGGTGAAAAAGTCGACAGTTTGTACGATTGCTAAGTCATCTGTTAAACGATAGACACCTGCATCATCACTAGTATCTAAGCCAACTAATAGATCTGGATTTGGCGTACTTTGCGGCAAGGTCCGAATCACTTGTGCCAAATCAGCAGGGCCAATTTTACAGCCACAGCCTCCCTTCGTCGTTAATGATGTTAGTTTTACTTGACTTGAATTTGTCATTTTGACAACAACCTTTCTTTTACGATTCATCTATTCATATTATAGAACAACATGTCAATACTTGCATAATGAAGGGATTGATAAATTTACTATGTATCCAAGGAAAATTCATTAATTTAGGTATCTCCCCTAATATTATGATATAATATTATGTCTTTAAAATTTATCATTCTACTTTTCACAGGAGGCTTCACCCTATGTCACAACTAGATCATTCAATAAAGCAGCAACAAGTGAACAGTAGAAAAACTCTATGGTTCATTGTTGCCTTTTTATTGATTACGGTTGCTGGTTTACTATATGTCAAATGGTGGCCGTATTATCATAAAGCTATTTTAGCAGCTGATACTCATTCAATTGGTTCTTCTATCTTGGGGGATTCATCCAATCACCAAATTCCCTTCTGGCAATCAGCTTTGGATTATGCTAAAGTCTACTTCCAATCGGTTTGGAAAGCAGCTGTATTAGGGATTTTACTTGGTTCTCTTCTTCAAGTATTATTGCCAACTCAATGGTTATTAAAAGTATTAGGTAAAACCTCATTTGGTAGTACGGCAGTTGCTGGACTTGCAGCTATTCCGGGTATGATGTGCACATGCTGCGCTGCACCAATTGCAGTAGGCTTACGCAAAAAGAATGTTTCAGTCGGAGCTGCACTAGCTTTTTGGATGGGTAATCCCCTTATTAATCCGGCAACTCTTGTCTTTATGACCTTTGTATTATCATGGAAATTTACCTTAATCCGATTAGTATTTGGATTAATTATCACTTTTGGGGTAAGTTATCTTGCCAATCGATTCGCAAAAGATCTACAACCGATTGATCTCGATCAAGTAGTTACAATTGAAGAGCCTAAAGGCAATTTTATGATTAGATGGTTTAAAAGTATCGGTACGATGATTGTGTATATTGTACCTGCATATGTCCTATCTGTTTTAGTTATCGGTGCTGCACGCATTTGGTTATTTCCACATATTGGTGAATCCACTACAAATAGTTTAATGGCGATTATTCTTTTTGCAGTTGTAGGAATGCTTTTTGTTATCCCAACAGCAGCAGAAATCCCGATTATTCAAACATTTATGTCACTTGGACTTGGTGGCGGACCAGCTGCTGCACTTCTAATTACATTACCAGCTATTAGTGTGCCATCGCTGATTATGGTAGCTCGATCATTTCCGAAGAAGGTTATGTATTTTGTTATGGGGTCAGTGGTGGTAATTGGAGTAATTAGTGGATTAGTTGGGTGGATGTTGCTTTAGATTCGCGTATTTATTTCGTATTTCGCGGATAAAAGTAAAATTTAGCGGATATATTTCATTTTTCGCGGATATCTACCTATTCCGATTAACATATGTATATATTCCTGTTAAGTAAATATAATATAGAAGGAGCATTGGCTGTGAGCCAATGCTCCTTTACACAGCGACTGCAAGAGCTGCAGTGGTCCATGACGAACCGTAACTCACCCAGGGTGGGTTATTTTCTTTTCTCAAGAGAAATAACAATAGTAATCACGGCTACGATTAATGATCCAAAAGTGATCATGAGCGATAACGCTTCGTAAACTGTGATCAATAGTAATCACCCCCTTTTTAAAGGAGTGACCACTACCACCCTGCTGCTGTGTTGATATCAGTATGGACGTAATTTTAAAAATACTTACTTTAATTATAAAAAATTTTTAAAATTAAACATTAATTGAACTAGGTTTATGGCTAGTCCCCCTTTTATTTCTATAGGATTTTAGTTTTTGATAAATAGGTTTTTCGAGGAATATATATACTAAACATCCACACAAAGTTGATAAAGTAATTAATAAGATAGCAATCACAAAATTAGGTAAAGGTAGTTTTAGATAAGTACTTAAAAGTACACTAATTGCTGACATACAATAAAAATGAGTAAGATAAATAGAAAAAGAAGCCTTTCCTAAGAAATTTGCAAACTTCGGTATCTTTATCTCCTTTTGCAAGTCTATCGAAGAAAATCCTAAAATTAAAAATAAAGACGAAATTGTAGTTGTGATCTGAAGATCTATTGGAATGAATGTAAATTGAGAATTTATCCAAGATAAGGGAAAACCGGCTATTCCTAAAGAAACAAAGAAGCAAGATACATTAATATTAATTTTTATTCTTGTTACTAGAAAAGCACATAAAATTCCTAAAACAAAGATTAAATTATTAAAATTAAAGAGAAAATTAATAATGTAATTGGAACTATGTAGTAAATGAATACTAAATATGATTGAAAAGAAAATCCATAATAAAGGGATGTAACGAGAAAATAGTTTATATTTAATGAAAACTAGAGTAAAGATTAGATAAAAATAGATTGTATGAACTAGTGACCAAGCAACTCCCAATACTGGTTCAGTTTTACTTGGAATAAGTAGTAAGGATGTAATGATTTTACCCATATTTACAGTGTGAGACTGTACTAAAACCGGAAAAATAATAAAGATAATTAAAATACCACAAGTCATCATCCAATAAATAGGATAGATACGAATAAATCGATTATATAAATATTGTTTTATTATCTTATGATTTCCTATCTCCTCTTTGTATAAGTAAAAAATCATAAATCCGGATAATGCAAAAAAATAATAAACTCCCCCAGATTTCGATACATTTGATAAACTTAAAAAATTATAATGAAAATAAAAATTCATAAATGCCTTTGCATGTAATAATATAACAAGAAAAGGTACAAATGCTCTAGAAAATTGGATCAAATTCAAATGCCTTCTCATAGTATTATCCCCCCTTAATAAAGGTAGATTTTTGTTAACCATTCATTCGATATTGAGGAAAATAGCTGTTATCTGAGCTAGTTTTCAGACTATTTTTAACCACTTTTGAAAGATCCTTATATACTGACTTATTTAAAATATGTTTTCCTAAATAATATTCAAAGTTAAAGTTATTGGTAAAAGATGTTTTAAATTTAAATAAGCTATCATTGTCCGTATATCCACCTCCTAAGTGTAAAGCTTTTAAATTCATCGATTTAGATAATTCAATCATTTTATCAAATAGTAGATTATTAGGTCTATAATTAAGAAACTCCGTTTTAGAAGCGCCTAAATGGTAATGAGCAAATTCTTTCCCCATAATTACTATTAACCCTGCAATTTTCTTTCCATCTTTTTCGGCAAAAAGAAGATATGGCTTACTTAGTTCAGTTTCTTCCATTAGCCGATAAAAATAAGATTTATTAAAATAGTAGAATGGAGTAGCTTTGTTTCGATCCATCGTTTCATAATATAATTCTATAAATACTTCAATATCTTTTTTATCATTTGAAACAACAGCGCGGACCCCTTCTCTTATTGCCTTGTTAATATTTCTTTTATTACTAGATGAATAATTATTTTTAATTTTTTCTAATGGTTCTCTTAAATCCACTGCAGTTGTATTTCGAATAAATCCTACAGGAATGATCTTTCTTACTTCATCTGTAATATTTAGTAATGGATGTAACCTAATCGTTTCTGTAATGATGTCATGATCGATGCAATACTTTTTAAATTCTGAATAAAATTGGTTTAATATTCTTTTATCACCTTCATACATTGGACCGCCATATCCATAAGGAGTTATTATATCGTAATAATTTTTATTTACATCTATTTTCCGTTTAACATAAGGGTAAAAAAGTCTTCCCCATTCATTCTCTAGAAAAAATGCTTCAGGTTCTCCTTTTTCAATATCTGCAGATAAACTTACATATTCTTGTGAATAATAAATATCTAATGATTGAAATCGTTTAATTAATTCATTCCAATTATCATTTATATTTACATTAATCATGTATAACATCCTTCATATATTTTTTTGATGACAATTAAACACGTATAGAACATTTTTAACCGATAACACTCATTGTATCTGTTTGTGCTCTCTTTTGTTGTCTCTACCAAAATGAACTGACTTAGTAAAATATTCAATGACAGATTGATCAAAGGTTCCATCAAACTTCCTTGCAAAGTAACTATTAGACTCCTGAATTAACTTAATATCCTTGAAGCTTATATTCAAAGGTGAATTTCCAGTTCGAAATGTTTCGCCCCATTTTAAAAACATCAGATTATCATTGACAACCTGATGTTTAAAATGTGAATTCATTATTAATGTTTGAAAAAACCATTCATCTGGGACCAGTGTGTTTTTAAAATATTCATAGTACCATTCGTTAGTTTCCAAGAACTCAATAATATATTTCGCTACTTCAAAGGGGATACAGAACCATTGTGATCCATGATAAAATGTAAATTTCTCTGGCCATGGTTTCATATTTGGATACATATTGATCCCCATTTCATATAATAAACGAACACTTCGTCTGTAAAGTCTATATGGATGGAGTGTAGTATATCTTCTACGGGTTATTTTTGGCCAATTTACCTTCATAGAAGCTAAATTTTTTTTTGTTTTTTCATAAAAAGTCATAAAAATGGTTCCTTTATGTTCAGATAAAAACTCTTTAAATCCATTTTTAACTAACAAATCCTGACCACTTCTTAAGATAATAAAGTCGTATGTACGCTTTGTTGATAGTGCCTCTTTTAATAATAAAATGGTTGTGTCTATTTGACTTATATCTCCCCAATCACAAGAAATATTGTTCTGTAAAATATGAATACGATCATTTTGTACTATTTCTCCACAAAGTTGGTCATCGTTTTTTTTATCTATATGGACATATACATCTGCATGATTTTCTGAAATCAATTGTTCAATAAATGCATTAACCTGTTCTGGATTTTTATGAACTTGTAATAAGAATGCAGTTCTTAAAGTGTTCAAATGAATATTCTCCTCTCCTACAATTTTGCAAACTTATTAAATTCTGGTCGATTCAAAAGTACTAATTTCTCTTTTTCGATTAGTCTTCCTTGTTACTCTTAAGTTAGATATGTCTATAGCAGGTATAATAAATGCACTAAGTAAAGAGACTAATCCGAGCAATAATCCCATATTATTTAAAGATAGTAAGACATATATCAGATACAAGATTGGGGCAGTTAATAGTATAGTAAGAAAAATAAACCCAATAGAAGTCATATAGTTTATTATTAAATTAAATCCTTTCATGATTAATTGAATATTCAGTCCTATTAAGGCGAAAAATAGCGGCCAGACGAATATATAACTGGATCCCTTAAAAAATACACTCGTGATAACGACTAGCATTAGCCAACTGAAATATGCCCCCATTGCGAAGTTACTTCGACCAATTTTCAATGAAAAAATTCGATAAAGTACTGAAATCATTATAAAAATAACCCCTATAAAAAATACAAAAAGAGGATTAGTTAATTTGAGATCTGATTCAAACGCTAATGTATTTTCTGAATTAAAAATTAATAATACCTTCCATAGTACACTGCCTAAGATGTATGTGATAGTAATCGTAAATAAAAAAATTAAAAACCCTATAAAAGTTCCTTTAAAAGATAGTTTTTCACGGAAATAACCATGAATAAACGTTAATATATAAGCTAGGATAATGATTATCATAATAGGTAAAACAATTTTTTCTGAGTATGTTATGACATTTTTGCCGAATAGATTAAAAAATACTATCTTTTCAGGTTTAGAATCTATTAAATTCATATTGCCAAAATGTTGTACTAAACTAGTCATGTTTTCACCGTGATGCTGTAAACTATTTAAACTTAATGCCTCTATATTGTCGTTCGAAGTATGATATGCATTGAGACCTTCAAAAAAAGCAAAATTTAGTCCGTACATACCAGCGTTTTTAAAAACCGTTAAATCGGTATCATTAGGCATAAATTTATATAAATCATAAATAAAGGAATGAGCAATTGGATTTGGTACACTCTTAATAAATTCATTGACTAAAGTACCATTCATACTATTTGTTTCAAATAAAATGGAGGGACCACCACTTCCACGTGCTTCAAAGTTTAATGCTAAACGCACATCCTCTGCCCAAGGATGGAATTTAACAAATGCTTGAGCCCCTAATAGCCCACTTTCTTCCCCATCAGTGATTAAGATAATGATATCATTTTTTAATTTTGAAGATTGCATTAATATCCTTACTGTCTCCAAAATAGATGCAACACTTGATCCGTCATCAGCAGCCCCTACACTTCCCTCCACTGTATCATAATGTGCAGAAATCATTATTGCCCCTGATGAATCTTTCCCAGGAATTCGCACAAGAATATTTTCAATTTGTCCATTGTATTTGACTCCCCATGCAGAATCAGGGCTATCCACCTTTTGAATTTGTGGAGAAACACCTAAATTGGTTAATGTTGCCATTAAATAATCCCTCACACGATCATGTTCTTCTGAACCAAGAGGATGTGGGGTTTCGGCAAAATTTTCTAAGTACTTTAGAGCATTCATAGCTGAGAATTGGTCTGATTTTATATTTAAAGGGAGAACCTGCGGTAAGCGAAACTGAAAAAAGCTAATCCATACGGTTATAGAAATCACTATTAATAGAGTAAACATGACTAATACACTTCTAATAAATGCTCCAAACTTTGTTGAGGGTGAAGTTTCAGTAGATTCCTTTTTCATAATATGCTCCTTATATTCATTTACTTCAACAAAATATAGGACGTATTTTGTTTTAAATAATGTAAAACAGTCTTCTTCAGTCCTTCTGAAAATGAATTTTTCATGACAAATCCAACCTCATTACGTAGCTTGGAATCATCAATTGCATATCTAAAATCATGACCAGGTCGATCTTTGACAAAAGTAATTAATTGCTTATAATTAGTTATTTCTTTATCATTTTTTTGTACAGGTATATAACAATTTAAAATATCACATATCTCATGGGCAATTTCTAAATTTGTTTTCTCATTATGTCCACCAATTAAATATGTTTCACCTACTCTTCCTTTAAAAAATACCATTTCAATCGCGCGACAATGATCAATTACATAGATCCAATCACGAACATTTTTACCATCACCGTAAATAGGTATTGATTCTAATGCCAAAGCTTTTCTGATAATAGTTGGTATAAGTTTTTCTTCATGTTGCATCGGTCCATAATTGTTTGAACAATTCGTTGTTATTACGTTCAACTTATATGTATGATAATAACTTCGTACGATTAAATCCGCTGATGCCTTACTTGCTGAATATGGGCTGTTTGGTGCATAGGATGAATTTTCATTAAATAACCCTTTCTCTCCAAGTGAACCATATACCTCATCGGTAGATATATGAATAAACCTAGCACTTTGATAGCCTTCCTTATAACTACCAATTCCCTTCATCCAACTCTTGCGAGCAGCTTCAAGAAGGTTAAATGTACCAAGTACATTTGTTTGAATAAATGTTTGTGGATTATTAATCGAATTATCAACATGTGACTCCGCAGCAAAGTGAATGACTGTTTTAAACTGATAGATATCAAATAAACGGCCAACAAGCTCAGCATCACAAATCTCTCCCTCCACAAAAGTATGTCGGGGATTATTCATAACAGATTCAAGATGCTTAATATTTCCTGCATAAGTCAATTTATCCAAGTTAATTATATTAATATCTTCATGTTTTTTAAGTATATAAGCCACAAAATTAGAGCCGATAAAACCAGCTCCACCAGTAATTAACCAATTCATTAGTTATTCTCCTTTATAATTAAAAAAAAGATCATTTGTTCCTATTAAATTTTTCCCAACACTATATTGGATATTTTTTGAACGTCATTTAGAAGTAACTCACTATAGAGTGGTAGACATAAAATCCTTTTTGAAATATTTTCAGAAATTGGACAGGAATATCCGTGCTTTAGATATGGTAATTTGTTTAGAGAAGGATGAAAATATCTTCTTGATTCTATGTTATTTTTCTTTAATCGTTCATTAGCTTTTAATAGGTCTTTTTCTGTCTCAAAAATAATTGGATAATAGGCATAATTATACTCAAGATTATTTGATTTAAACGGTCTCTCAAAACGATTGATAAGAATTGAATCATAGACTTCTGTGATGGTTTTTCTGCATTCAATTATTTGATTAATATACTTTAAGTTACATAATCCCATAGCTGCATGCATTTCAGAATTTTTCCCATTAATTCCTACTGTATCAAAATCCTCGTTTATAATGCCAAAATTCCTCAACGCTCTTATCCTATAATCTAGTTTCTTTTCGGAATTATTTATTACAGCACCTCCTTCCACTGTATGGAAAAGCTTTGTCGCATGAAAACTGATTGTAGATATATCACCATAACTTAACAATGAAGTTCCATTTATTCTGACACCAAAAGCGTGTGCGGCATCATAAATCACTTTTAAATTATATTTTTTTGCTATTTTTCCAATTTTTTCAATATCACAAGGGATTCCATAAACATGAGTTGCTAATATAGCTTCAGTTTTAGGAGTAATAGCTTTTTCAATTTCATTCGGATTAATATTTAGTGTTTTCGGGTCAATATCGACAAACACTGGTTCGCAGTTTTCCCACAAAATAGAAGTTGTCGTAGCTACAAATGAAAAGGGAGTTGTAATAATTTCATTTTTTATATTTAATGATTTAATTGCGAGCTGTAAAGCGATGGTTCCATTCGTAACAAAATGTATTGATGAAACATTCAAATATTCCAGGAGCTTTTCTTCCAATACTTGAACGTATTTACCATGATTCGTTAACCATTTACTATCCCATAGCTCTGTCAATAGATTAAAATACTCATCCTTCGGAGGAAGAAATGGTTGTGATACTGGGATCATCTATTAACCTCCCAACTACTAAATTATTTAAGTAAGCCCCATAATCATTTTTATACTGTAGGGCATAATGCAACACATCATCCGCTGTTATCCATTTTTTTCGATAGCTTATTTCCTCTAAACAGGCAATTTTAAATCCCTGTCGCTTTTCTATAGTCTCTACAAATTGACTTGCTTCTATTAAGCTTTCAAATGTTCCTGTATCAAGCCATGTAAAACCACGTCCAAGAAGCCCAACTTTCAATTTTTTTCTTTTTAGATACTCCTGATTAATATCTGTAATTTCAAGTTCACCTCTTTCAGATGGCATTACGTTCTTAGCAATTTCAATAACGTCATTATCATAGAAATATAAACCTGTTACTGCATAATTGGACTTAGGATACGCTGGTTTTTCCTCAATGGAAAGAGCGTTATTAAATTGATCTATTTCCACAACACCGAATCTTTCTGGATCTCTCACTTGATATCCAAAAATTATCGCTCCTTCTTTTAAATTTGCAGCAATTTCTAATAACGGTGTAAACCCTTGACCATAGAAAATATTATCTCCTAACACAAGACAAACTTGATCATCTCCAATGAACTTTTCTCCAATAATAAAAGCATCCGCTAAACCACGTGGATGCTTTTGAACCTCATATTCTAGTTTAATACCCCATTTAGTTCCATCCCCAAGAAGATTTTTAAATAGTGGGACATCTTTAGGAGTGGATATGATTAAGATTTCGCGAATACCCGCAAGCATTAAAACCGATAACGGATAATATATCATCGGTTTATCGTAGATTGGTAAAAGTTGTTTGGAGACTGCTTCAGTAATTGGATACAATCTAGTTCCACTACCACCTGCTAAAATAATCCCTTTCATCTATTAAACCTCCTATTTTAAAGCTCAAAATCTTATAACTAATAGATTCAGTGATCACTTAGTTACTCTATCGAAATGTATTCTTTAGACTAACTTTGTATGATTCGAAGAATTATATACATTACATTTATTTCGATACAATGGAAAAAAATTAGGGTTTGGCTTTTCAGAATAATAGTTCTCCCATTGATTCACCAATAATTCATATTGTATCGGATTATGTATTTTTCTCCCAATATAAAATTTGAGTACTCCGTGTTGATTAAATCGATACTTGAATTGGAATAACGAATCTCTTTCGATAGTACCCCCATTATGTAATGCACTATGCCCACCACCTAAATAAAATGCGTCCAAACCGTTACTTCTTCCCCATAAAGAAAGATTATGAAAGAGAAATGTGTTGCTTCCTAGGTTTAAGAATTGTTTATCCGAACATCCTAAATGGTAATGTAATGTGGTACCCTCATACATACAAATGGCAGCCGAAATCATCTTTTCTTCATGAAACACAGCTCCAATTATTGCTTTATTTGTAAATCCTCTTATCAATTTCTTAAAATAGTCCATAGAATAATAGGATTTTTGTGATGCATTGACCTTATCCATGGTTTCTTTATATAACTTAGTAAATTCATGTAACTGGTCATACATTTTTTCATTCTTAAAGACCTTAAATATCAGTTGGTTTTTTATTGCTTTTTTTATATTCCTTTTATGATTTTTATGATATTGTTCAAAGATTCTCTTTTCAGGTATTGTCAAATCAATAAAGATGGTTTCCCTGTCATATGAAATTTCCATTAAATTTTCCATATATCGATGGTTTTGGAGTAAAGGATGAAATTTAATAAATTCAGAAATGATATTCTCTTCTAAACAATATTGATTAAATGCTTTCCTAAATTGGTTGACCAAATCTGCATCTTCCCCATCGAATAAAGGACCACCATATCCGAAAGGTGGAGTCGTAATATCATATAACTTACATGTAGAAGTATTATTTTTAAAAGGCAAAATACTTAGTTTCCTTTTAAAAAAAACATAACAAATTTTTTTTCCATGTTCATTTTCAAAATAAAATAAATATGGATCGCCATTTTCTATATTTTTGTATAAATTAGAAAAAGAGTGATTGTAATATATATCCTTCTTTATAAATTGATTTAATTTATCTTGCCATTTTGATTTATTACAATGAGAAATTACTTCATACATGATGAGATTCACTCCGGACAGAAGAATGTAAATCTATTTCTTTTAAATCCTTAATGACAACAAATTTATCTGTTTCTTCTGATAGTACCTTAAAACCAAACTTCTTTACTAAAGATAAAGATTTATAATTAGCTTTATTAATATGAGCTTTCATATATTCCATTCCTACCCCCTTAGAATATTCAATAATAAATTCCGAAGTAATAGAAGCTAATTGCTTTCCTTGATGAGATGTCAATATACCAATCGCATTAACAAAGGATGTTTTACTAACAAAGTCATTTGCATAGATAGATATTAGTCCAATATCACAATTAGATTCGACTAAAACAAAATTAAATGCTTGATTTATTAACTTTTCTACATAAATTTTCAATGGCATATTTTGTTGTTGTGGTATTAAAAAAATGGAATCTAATTGAATAAATAGTTGTTCTAATCTTTCTTTATCCTTTTCACTTTTTTCAAGTAAAATTAAATCGATTCCTTTTTTATCTAATACATATTTATATTTTTCTATTACATTAATATTTTCACTCACGAAATTAAGCTCCTTTTGATTTGAAATTTTGACGACTTACTTTATTAAATAGTTGAAATAGCAAGCTATAAATTACTATAAACTCCTTCATTTTAAACATCCAACCTATGGATGCATACAATAAGCAACCACTAATTACTTGGAAAATCAATTTAATTATCAAATTTCCAGGTGAAATTACTCCGATAAAAAAAACAAAACTACCCATAAATATTGAAAGCAAAAATAAAGGGAGTATATCTTTAAGTTGTTTCCAAATTGAATAGGATATTTCTTTTGCGGAATAGTACGCATTGATAAATAATGAAATATAAGAGCTTAAAATTGCAGCTCCAAGTAAACCAAGAATTCCAAGGGAAAACGATAGAGATATTGCAATTAGTAAGGTTAGGAGAATCTTCTTAATTACTTCTAATTTTAGGAATAAGTCAGATCGTCCTTTTACCTGGAGAATATTTAGATTGACTGCATGTAGAGGGTAGATCATTCCTGCAAATGCTATAAGTTGAAAATAAATAATTGCATCATTCCACTGTGGTCCTAATAACAACGGAATCAAAGAATCTGATATTACAATCATTCCACACATTAGCGGGAACATTATATATGCAGTAATTCTTATTATTTTTTGAAACCCCTCTGATAAAAGCTTTTCCTCATCTTGAATAGTACTTAATACAGGATAAGTAACGCGTTGAAGAGAGCTAGTTGTAGAATTAATTATGACATCTCCAAGTTTTGAAGCATTTGTATAATAACCTAATTGTGCAGCTGGATATAATCTTCCGATAATGATCGAATAACAATTATTGTATAAAGTATCAATTAGATTAGAAATCAACAATTTATTTCCAAACCAAAAAAATTTTTGTAAGGATTGATAGCTAAATGTCCATGTTGGTATCCATTTATTACATTTCCATAAGAGAATTGTTTGCGCCAACTGAAAAATGAGACTTTGTATAATGATACTCCATACACCAAATCCAAATAATGAAAAAATGATTGCGATTATTCCAGCACATAGAGCAGCAACAAAGTTTATTTTGGTTTGTGTTCTAAAATTTATATTCCGGATAAGAATGACTCTTTGTATAATTCCTAATGAATTTATAAGTAATCCTATTGATAAAACTCGTAATATAGTAACTAAGCGAAAATCATGGAAAAATGTACTTACTAATGGTGCAATCAAGTAAAGGATTATAAATAATAAACTAGCCATAACGAAATTGAAGAAAAAAATAGTTGAATATTCTTCTTGGCTAACTTTTCTTTCCCGTATCAGTGCCTGAGTTAATCCGCAATCAATTAAAGTATTAGAGATTGCAATAAATATGGACACCATCCCAATTAATCCAAAATCTTCAGGCGATACTAACCTTGCAAGAATCAAAAGAACAAAAAACTGAATTCCTTGACTAGCAAATTGATCAGTGAAGCTCCAAAATAACCCTGTAATTGTTTTTTCTTTTAATGATTTTCCTACTTCCATCGTATATTCCTACTTTTATAATTTTATTTTTTAATTGAAAATTTACCCATATCTTATTCAATTATTTCTATACATTATTTTCTTCATCCCAACCATTGCTCTATATGCCCTTGGAAAATAAAATTTTGTAAGGAGTTTAAGTTTTTCTATTGTTGTCAATTGAGTATACAAAATCTTATATTTGGTAGTTTTAAGTTTTCTTAAATTATTTTGAAGCAGTAAAATTTCAAACTCTCTTTTTAGGATTGTTTCTTCAATAACAGGATTATATTTATTATCTGTCGTTCGATTAAACTCTTTTAATAGTTGAATATCACCCATTTTTACCTTAATTAACTTTTCCTTTAAATCCCCCTCTCGAATTAATTGATTAGTCCATGAACTTTGATTACCAATCCTATAAGCTGCCATAATCTCATCCATATAATATGCATACCCCTGACAGGCAGCCCACATTTGCAACGGATAATCGCCTACATGCGACTTTTGGAAAAAATCTGGTAAATATTCAATAATTCTTCGAGGAAAAAGTAAGGATGCAGTTGGACAAAATCCGCCTCCGCCCAATATAATATCGTCTGTCGGGCAAATTTTATTATTCTTATATGGCCTTACTATATTTCCTGTTTGCTTTTCTTTATTAATAACAATTTCAGCTGCATGAAAACATAAACTACATTCAGGGTGCTCTTCCATATAATCAATCTGTTTTTGTAATTTAAAAGGATCAGTCCAATAATCATCACCTTCACAAATAGCAATATATTTTCCTCGAGAGCTTTCTATTAGTCTTTGAGCATTTTTATTCATACCTACATTATGGTCTGACGTTATCATTTTAATTTTCCCTGGATATTCGTTCATATATTTTTTTACTATTTTTCTTGTGTTATCGGTGCTGCAATCCTCTCCGATAATGATTTCTACATCATAGTTAGTTTTTTGTTGTAAAAAGCCTTCTATGGCATCTTCTATATATAATTCATGGTTATAAGTCATACATAAGATACTCACTAATATGCTCAAGTCGATTCTCCCTTCATTCATGCAAAGAATATGACGTAACTTAATCAGAAAGTCGTAATGCAGAAAATACAACAATTAACGGCAACATAATAAAGTAGGGATATAAAAATTGTAATCCCTGAATATATGCAAACATCGTAATTAATGGCAATAAAAAAACTGGAAGCTGTCTTTTACTATTAGGTGCGTGAAGGCAATACATTCCTATCAACCATAAAGACAATAAAAATAACCCCACTACTCCCCCTGCTACAAAGATTTGTTGTAATCCGTTATGGGGCACATTAAAAAGATTTGCCTTTATATTCATGTTTTGAATTCCTATTCCAAAAAGGAAATTTTTTAAACTTGAAAATATAAAATGATTATATTGTTCAAAAATTTGTCCTCGTCCATTTGTAAGATCACTCTCTTGAAAACGAGTAATTATTAGCTCTAAAGTACTCGGAAAATAAGTTTGAATTGTGACTATCATTAAAATTACTGCAAACAATAATGAGAAAACAGCTTTTATTGAAGTACTATTCATTCTAAGGTTTATAATGAAATAATAAAAAAATACCAAAAATGATATCAAAATAAATGTTCTTGATAAGGTCAAACTACCGTAGATAAACATAATGATTGTTAATGGAATACCAATTGTTAATTTTAACCTCTTTGCATATTGTAAAATTAATAAAACAGCAATTCCAATCGCGCAAAAATATCCTAATGTATTCTGATCCATCGTTAAAGTAATAATAGTTGGATCAAATTGTTGATTGACTGAAGCAATATTTCCTATTCTAATTCCTTTTTCAAACACTAAATAAAGTGGCATATATTGTAGCGAATGAATAAGAATAGAGGTAAAAGCAGAAATGACACCAAAACAATAGGATAATAGTATAACTGTATAATTATAGTCATTATTTTTCTTTAATAAGATAAGAGTGAGTAAGATAATATAACTACTGAATTTGAAAAAATCTCCTAATGAAGATAGTGGGAAGAATAAATGCAACATTTCTAATAATAAGAATGCATATGCAGCAAACATATATATATTTAGTCTTACATGTTTTTGTTTGAACAAAAGAAATGGAATGGCTAAACCTATAATATAATTAGCAGGTAAACCAGGTAAAAAAGGAATAATAAAAGCAATAAAAGCAACTATTGCCCCTTCATTTAATAACAAGAAAGCAAAAACAGATATCATCAAAAAAATATATTTATTTATTGGAATTCCATACATATCACGAAAAAAAACACCTAAGCAAATTAGTAAACAAAATAAAACTAATTTTCTCACGTGTGTTTTGGATTCATTTATACTGTTGACTGTTAATCCCTCATTCATTACTATCTTTTTCACCTGCCTCTAATTGGAAAACTGCTTAATTATATTCAACTATATTTGAGATAAAGTTTCTTATATTCATGAGCTATTATTGAGATATCGAACTGTTTTACTAATCTAAAAGACGCTTCGGACATTTTCAATCTTAAATCCTTATCTTTTGCAAGTTTCATCATTGCATTACTTAGCGCTTTTATATTTTCACTTTCAACTAATATTCCATTTTCTTGTACAACATCTCCAATTCCTCCTACATTTGTTGATATAATTGGTAATCCCATTGCCATTGCTTCAAGTATGGATAAAGGTAATCCTTCATTAATCGACGATAATACAAAAATATCTGAACAATTTAAGTAGTGTTCTACATCATTTATACTACCTATAAAATATACGCGATCCTGTATTTTTAAAGATGAAGCAAAAGCCTCTAATTGCTCCCTTAAATCACCATCACCAACTATTGTTAACGTTGCATCAGTGCCGTTTTTACACAATATAGCAAAAGCTTCAAGTAATAATCTTTGATTCTTTTGAGGATCAAGCCTGGCTACGTGAATAAACTTTACTAATGGTTGATGACTTACTGCTTTATCTTTCCTTTTGAATTTTTCCAGATTAACAGGATTTTTCACATGCTCTATATTATCTAGCGGAAGTTTATATAATTTAGCTGCTTCAAGCTTAATTTTTTCTGAGATAGCAATCGGTATGGCTATTCGCCTTTTGTAAAGTATTTTCATCAATCGAATAATTCTCGAAGAAAATTCAAATCTTGGTGTACTATGGATTGTATGAAGTAATAGAGAATCGTGAAAAAAAATCCAAGGAAATACATATAAAGAAGAATGCAAATGGGTATGAACAATCTTTGGTTTAAATTTGCTTAAATATTTCCAAAGTAAAAACACTGTGATAACACTTAGCTTACCTTTATTATTTAAATAAATTACTTGTATACCTTGATTTGATAATTCATATTCAAACAAGGTGTTTTTTCTAATACTTAAGCAAATGACTATTAAGTCAATATCTGTTTCTCTGTGTAATGCTTTGGTAAGTTGGAATACAACATTCTCCGCACCTCCAATAACTAGAGAAGGTACAACTAAAGCTATTTTAGTCTTACTCATTATTAATTAATCACCTCATTCGAGTTTTTTCATAATGAAAATTTTTTATAAATTGCTTCATATTGATTTGCAATGATTGAAATATCGTACTTTTTCGACATTTCAAAACCAAGGCATCCCATTTTTTGTCTTAAATGCTTATCTTCAGCTAATTGGATCATAGCAGATGCCAATCCATCACTATCATTGGGTTCAACTAATATTCCATTCCCTTTAACAATGTCAGGAAGACCTCCTACTCGTGTTGCTATTACAGGAAGCTTTGCTCCCATCGCTTCAAGTATTGTCATAGGAAGTCCTTCGTAAATAGAAGATAGTACAAAGATATCTGATGTTTGAAGCAGCATAGGTATATTCTCTACATTGCCCAAAAAAACTACATGTTTACTTATATTAAGTTTAATAGCTGCTTTCTTCAACTCTTCCATTAATTCGCCATCACCTGCCAGAAGTAATGTACTAGTTGGTATTTTTTTATTTACTACTGAAAAAGCCTTAAGTAATGTGAAATGATTTTTTTGATTAACTAATCGCGCTACACATATAAATTTAATTCCACCATTGTTCACCGTCGTTTTACTGGGAATAAACAGATCTATATTAACAGGGTTATAAACGACTTGAATATTTTCAGTTTTTAATTGATAGTATGTACTGATCTGCCTTTGAATCGTGTCTGAAATAGCAATGGGTATAGCTTTTTTTGATCTATACAATATTTTTAAGATGATACGATGCAGAAAAGGTAATTCTTTTAAAGGAACATTATGTACAGTATGCACTAGCTTTTTATTATGGAAAAGTGTCCATGGAAATGCATATAAACAAGCACCTAAATGTGTATGGACAAGATTTGAATGATGTATCTTTAATTGCTTCCACAATCTCAAATAAGTAATAAGGCTAAATCCCAATTTTTTATTCAAATGAGTAATGTTAACTCCTGAATTTATCAGCTCTTTTTCAAATGGTGTCCCATTACTAGAATATAAACATATGAAATTCAAGTTAAATATATCTTTGTCTATTTTCTTTGCAAGCTGATAAGCCATGCTTTCTGCACCACCAGTATCTAACGAAGGGATAACAATTGAAAGATTAATTTTTTGCAATTTTTTTCACCGCTTTATTTCGTTATTTAGAAAAAAATTATTTCTATATATTTTAAATAGGTTATCTCTATAAGATTCCATATTATTAATTACTTTTCCCTTTTTGTATACTTCAATTGATTTGATTTTTCTCAATTCTTCATTATTAATTAATTGAATAGCTTGATTAACAATTTCATCATCTGTATAAAAATAATAACCATTGCTGCCATGATCGACGATTTCTTTAATTCCATCAATAGCTGTTGAAATAACAGGAATCCCAAATAGCATTGCTTCTAATACACACATCGGTGTCCCTTCAGTTCTTGAGGTCATGAGCATTACTTTGGATGATTTTAAATAAGGATAGGGATTTTTTACATATCCAGTAAAGGTAATATTTTTATAAACATTTAATTCTTTTGCAAGTAATTTTGTTTCTTCTAATAAATTACCGCTTCCTATTAAAACAAACGTTGCATTTGGCATTCGCTTGACAATCATTGCAATGATTTTAATTAATCTTTTTGGGTTTTTCGGATACGAAAATCTCCCCAAGAAAATAAAATCAAAATTATACTTAGGTTTGTTCTTAACCAATTCAATAAGGGCCTGTTCATTCACCACATTGTATAAAACAGATCCTTTCTTTGCGAGCGTATGAGAAAAATAATAATCTTTTATGATGCTTTGAGAAACTGCAAATATATGACGAAATCTATAAATACACATCCTATATAAAATTGATTTCACAGATAATTTAGTCATTTCTTCGAATTTTCCATGAAGATGTGAAATGATAGGAACTTTCTTTGAAAATTGAGCTGCTATGACACTGGCTCGTATATCATGTGCATGGATTATATCCGGTTTGTATGACCTAATTACCTTTTTTAATTCAATATATGACACGTTTTCTAAAGGAAGGTAATCTATATTTTTTTCATCCAAACTTTCTTTTATTGTTCCAATAGGACTACAATAGGCCATATCTATTTCATTCTTAAACATATCTATGATATGGCAAACTACGTTTTCAGCTCCTGAATAGCTATTACTAGAAAGCAAATGTAAAACCTTTGTTTTCATTTGACAACTCCAATCAATAAATTGTAACAGAATTACTTACAAAATAACTTTTGGATTTTACTACTTGAAATTTCAATCAATAAAGTCCGTATAAATCTTCTGCATTTTCTTTTTTATTGTTTCTAATGAATATTTATGAATATGCTCTAAACTATTGATTCCAAATGTTTCTCGTAATGTCTGAGATTGATATAACTTTTCAATTGCTATAGAGAAACCATCAATATCATTTATACCTATTAAAAAACCATTTTTTTCATTCATTACTAAATCACGATTACCCCTACAATTAGTTACTACAAGAGGCAAACCTGTAGCCATTGCTTCCATAACATTAACTGGCAATCCTTCTCTTCTTGATGAAGAAACTGATACATCCGATAACAACAGTAAATCCCTTATATCATTGCGATAACCTAAAAATAGAACAAATTCTTGTAAATGTAATTTATTTACTTGCTCTTTATAGTTTCCGAAGTAGTCTCCATTACCTACTAGTAAAAGTTTAATATTGGAATACTTTTTACTTAATAAATACATGACGTTAATTAAAAGATCTTGATGCTTATTGTAATTTAATTCTCCTACAAATATTAATATAAAATCTCCTTCATTGAAGTTATATTTTTGTCGTAGCTCATACTTGCTTTTTACAGTTTGAGGAACAAATTTATTCAAATCAACTCCAATTCCATTGACTAATTCTAAGGTTTTTGAATGGAGCCTATTAGAGGTTTGAAAATCCTCATTATTTATAGTGATTAGACAATCAGTATATTTCGATAACCATCTTTCAACTGGATAGTACATTAGCCAATTTAAAAGTGGAGCTCCATTGTAAAAATGAAAACCATGTGCTGTATAAATTACTTTTGTTCCGTTTTTTTGTGCCTTTCTCGCAGCTAACCTAGTTAACACACTCCCCATTGGGGTGTGACAATGAATCATATGATAATCATTACAATTAATGATTTCCTTAAATCTATTCAATGCTTTTAAATTTGCCTTTTTAAATGGAGATCTTTCGATTGGTATATTATATTTTTTGTCAACAAATGGAATGTTCGCATCACCGTTACTAGCTACATGAACTTCAATTCCCTGATCTTTAAACCACTTTAAATAAGGCAAATGAAACGTAAGAATGTGACTATCAACAGTAGCAGTAAACAATATTTTTTTCATTGGCCAAGTTCCTTTTCTTATATTGATAGTGATATAGATTTATTGTATAGTTATCGATTTTAAAATAAGCCTAGAATCTTTTTTCTCGTTATTTTTGGCTTTTCAATTGAGAGATTGTCCCCATTTAAAAGTATTTCAGCATTTTCTTTAAAATAATACATTTGTTGCATTCCATATAAATTTGATATTGTATTATAACTTTCTTGAAGAGAAAAACGTCTTGTAATAGTACTATGAGCATCTGTAGCAATAAAATGTGCTAATTGTTGTTCTATTATTTTTTGAGAAAACGATTTAACCTTTTTCCCAAAATGACCTATTAAGCTACCAGAAGTAATCTGGGTTAATGCTCCTCCTTGAACAATTTTAATTAGCTCGTCAAAATCCTGTATAAATCCCTTATTCCGCTCGGGATGGACAATAATTGGGGTGATTCCCTTTAGTAATAATTCATAAATTACTTCATGTGTGTAAGTAGGAACTTCGAATGAAGGAAGTTCTAATAATAAATACTTTCCTTTATTATCTAAGGTTAGAATTTCATCCAACTCATATGTTAGAAATATCTCACGATGAATTCTAAGCTCTTGTCCTAGATGAATGATAAGAGGGATATTTTCTTTTTGTAATTTATCATTAAAAATAGCTACATTTTCTATAATTTTATCCTTCTGATTTTCAAAACGACCATTAAAATGATGCGGTGTAGCATATAAATGTGTAATTCCCGCTTCTACTGCTCCTTTTGCCATATCTAGTGCTTCGTCATAATTTTTTGGACCATCGTCAATATATGGCAAAATATGACAATGAATATCTATCAAGACTGCATTTCCCTCCTTTTTGTTAAGGGTAGAAAAATTAAATTATTTATATTGGCTATAATACACCTCGTTCTTCGATTCTAATCCATTTACAACTACGCCAAGAATTTGTGATTTTGCTTTTTGAAGCAGTTGCTTTGCTTTAACTGCACGATCCTTACGAGTTTTACCACTGTATATCACAAAAACGATACCATCACATTTATTTGCCAGTATTTGAGAGTCAGTAACTGCAAGTACAGGTGGTGTATCAAACACAATATAATCATATCTACTATTCAATTCATCTATTATTCTTTCCATTGCTTCTGAATTCAATAATTCCGAAGGGTTAGGTGGTATAGGACCACTTGTTAAAATTTCCAAGTTGGGTACATATGTTTTTGATATACCATCTAATAAACTAATTTTCTTTGTAAGTACACTTGTTAGTCCATCAATATTACTTACATTAAATGTATAATGAACAGATGCTTTTCTTAAATCTGCATCCACTAAAAGAACTCGTTTTCCTTGTTGAGCTAGAACAATTGCTAGATTTGCTGATGTAGTAGATTTACCTTCAGAAGGATCGGGTGATGTTACCATAATGGTTTTGATTTCTTTATCTACAGAGGAATATAAAATATTTGTTCTAATTAATCGGTACTGTTCGGTAATAGGTAAATGTGGAAATTTATAACTTACCAAATCTACTGCATTAATATAATTTTTTTTCTTCTTACGATTCAAAAGTTTCAACTCCCATTTTGGACTTTTTTATTTTTCTTCTAGCTTTGCGCTGTGGAATCTTTTGAATAGTTCCAAGGATAGGTAAGCCTAGATATGCATCAATGTCCTTACTATCTTTTAATGTATTATCAAAATATTCGAGCAAAAATGATATCCCAACACCAACCATTAATCCAATAATCGCAGCTAAAGCGATATTCATTATTGGATTCGGTTTAACAGGAATAGGATTTTTATCTAATTCCGCTCTTGCTAGAATGCTGACATTATCCACATTCATTATCCCTTTAATCTCCTTTTGGAAAGTTTCTGAAATTGTATTAGCGATTAAAACTGCCATTCCAGCGTTTTTATCATGTACAATTAAAGAAAACACTTGAGAATTATCCCTAGTGTTAATCATTATATTATTATTAAGCTGTTCAACACTTTGATCGATTTGCAACTTATTTATCACTTTTTCTACTATAACTGGACTTTTAATTATTTCTTTATAAGTATTTATTAATGAAACATTGCTTTGCATTTGATTTAGGTCAAGTTGATTGTCCTTATTTTTCTGATTTACTAAAATTTGTGTTGAAGCTTGGTAAATAGGAGTTAATAAAAAAAACGTAACTGTGGCGCTAAAAAATATCGCAAACATACTAATAAGTGTAATTAGCTTCAGCCGTCTTCTAATAATATTTAAAACCTCTTTTAAGTTTAATGTTTCTTCCATACGGCCCTCCTATAAGAGAATGAATAGTCAGAGCTATTAAACAGTAATTGTTTTTAATTATCGCGAATGGTTTAAATATTTATACACTACTTCATATAAAAGGATATTCCCTTTATCGTTAAGATGAATATAATCATTGGCTAATATATCAACTAATAATATATTTCTGTCTGTTAATTGATTTTCAATTTCCTTGAAAACGTCAATACTATCCCATTTATTTTGACTGATAAGTTTACTCGAATGATTCAAATAATCTAAATAACTGAGTCCTAAGCTATTTTTATTTTTACTATTTCCAATTGGATAAGGCGACATAATTACAATCTTTGAATTGGGTAAACCAGTTTGTAATTTTGACATTATATTTTTAAGATTAGATGTAGTTTGCTCTAGACTAATAGATTGAGAATAGTTATTAATTAATGAACTCCCCAATATAACTAAATCGGGTTGATCTTTAATAACTAAATCAATTTTCCCCCCATTTAATAAATCAGAGGTTGAATAACCTTCACTACTATAATTGACAATTTGTAATGCTTCTAATTCTTCGCTATCTGCTTGCAGTTTTTCAAATAATTGTTCTGTCCATGTATATGAAAGTGTACTAGCACCAGTCGATGCTCCTATATTACCTCCAATAATCGAAATAACCGCCTTATTTTTTGTTAGAAATCTGTAGCGAAGAAAATCAATGATTGATTGAGTTTGATTGGTTTCCGGATTTAAACGATCTATAAGAAGTTCCTTTTCAATTCTTTCTTTCTTATTTATTTTCTCAATTGCTAATCTACCTTCTTTTTCAGCGGCTGCTTCTATATTTCCCCAGTATTTATAACCAAAAAATATAACTCCAATACACATTAGAGCAACTAGAAAAACAATGAACTTTTTCATTTTTCTCTCCAATACATAAAAATCCAACATTCTTTAACTGTGGAAAATTAGAAATTATTTTGCTTAGAATGTTGATTTTTCCAATTAATAAACTCTATTAAGATAATATATTGATGTAATTGATCTTTTTCTAAACCCAATTTTTTTAATTCATTGATAAAATCAATCCACTCTTTCTCAATATATGGTTGAGCATCTTGGTTGGGAATTGTCTTTGATAACGTTAATATATCTACTTTAAGTACCTTAGCTATTTTTTGCATTACTTCAAGGGAAGGATTATTATTAATATTTCTTTCTATATTGCTTAAATAAGACTTAGATATATTTGTAAGTTTTGATAGTTCAGATAGTGTATATCCCCTTTTTTTTCTAAGTTCAACTATATTTTTTCCTATCATTTATATACCTCTTTACATTTTCTTTGCTAGAAATAATAAGATGATTATTTGTTGTCACGAACTTAGTAATAAATATTAAACTCTATCTTCCTAGCAGATTTTTAATACATTGAATTACCCTCATTTGATCTTCTAGTGTCATATTAGAACTTGATGGTAGACAAATTCCTGTTTTAAAAATTTTTTCAGAAATATTTTCATTATTCCGAGAAAAATACTTACAAGTAGTGAATAATGGTTGCAAATGAAGTGGTTTCCAAATCATCCTCGCTTCAATATTTTCTTTTTCTAAATAGATTAACAAATCTTTATTAGAAATACCTGTAATAGTTTGATTTATTGTCATCGTAGTTAACCATCTATTTGAGAAACTTCTCTTACTTTCCCTCATAAATGATAGACCAGGTATTCCACCGAGTTCACGTTCATAGATTTCGAATATACGCCTTCTTTCATTTACTCTTTGAGTTAGTACTTCTAATTGTCCTCTTCCAATTCCTGCTAATATATTACTCAGACGATAATTATAACCTAATTGACTGTGTTGATAATGTGGCGCAGGATCCTTTGCTTGAGTAGATAGAAATCTAGCTTTATTTAATGTATTCGCTTGCTTGGATATCAAAATTCCTCCACCAGAGGTTGTAATAATTTTATTGCCATTAAAAGAATAAATGCCATAATCCCCAAATGTACCACTTGCCTTATTTTGATAAAAAGATCCTAATGATTCCGCTGCATCTTCAATTACTGGAACGTTATATTTTTGACATATTGGTAAAAGCTCTTCCATTTTTGCCGACTGTCCATATAAATTAACAATGATAACTGCCTTTGGAAGTTTCCCTTCAGAACATGCATCTTGAAAGGCTTCCTCTAATGCTAGTGGTGACATATTCCATGTTTCCGACTCGGAATCTATAAAAACAGGTTCAGCTCCCTGGTAAAGAATTGGATTCGCTGATGCAATAAAGGTTAATGTAGAACAAAAAACACGATCTCCTTTTTTTATATCTAAAAGAGAAAGTGCTAAATGAATTGCAGCTGTTCCTGAACTTACAGCTACTGCATCAGCCACACCTAGTAATGATGCAATTTCCCTTTCAAATGCTTCTACATTTGGTCCCTGCGGGGCTATCCAATTCTGTTCAAATGCATTTTTAATATAATTTATTTCTGATCCACTCATATGCGGTGTGGAAAGATAGATTCTATTTTTTACTATTGTATTAACCATTTAAGCACCTTCCATGTTTGTTCAAAATTCATCCATGTTTTCGGTCTATTTGTTTTACTTCTCCTTTAAAATGTGGCATTGTTACCTTATCTGTTTGATCTATTCCTTCTGTTTTAATTACTTTGACAATAGTTAACCATAAAATTTTTAAGTCTAATAGGATGGTTTGGTTATTTACATACCAAATATCTAGCTCAAATTTTTTATCCCATGTTATAGAATTTCGACCATTAACTTGTGCCCATCCAGTAATTCCAGGCTTAACCAGGTGTCTTTTTGCTTGTTCTTTTGTATATAATGGTAAATACTCCATTAGTAATGGTCTTGGTCCTACTAGACTTAATTCACCTCTAAGAACATTAATCAATTGGGGAAGTTCATCAAGACTATATTTTCTAAGTAATGCTCCAAATTCAGTTAATCTTTCATTATCAGGTAGCAATTTTCCATTATCGTCCATCGAATCATTCATACTTCTAAATTTATAAATATAGAATGGCCTTCCATTTAATCCTGGCCGTTGTTGTTTAAATATAATTGGAGATCCTATTTTGAATTTAACTAAAACAGCTATCATGACTACTAAAGGAAATAATAGAACTAGCAATAAAAATGAAATTAATATATCCATTATCCTTTTCATATGCTCACATCCAATATCAATTCAATAAAAACATATGGCAGATCCAGAAGTCATAAATATTATTAAAATAAACTTCTTTTATTCTAATTAGCATATTGTATTTTTTTATAACCGTTTGGATTGTTCAACTTCCATCTCCATGAATCTATACACATTTTTTCTAATGGAAGTTTTGCACACCAATCAAGTTCAAGTTTGGCTTTAGTTGGGTCGGAATAACAAATCGGGACGTCACCGGGTCTAGGTGCACTAACTGAATAAGGTATTTTTATTCCTGTTACCTTTTCAAAAGTTGCTATTATTTCTAGTACGCTATATCCTTGACCAGTACCAAGGTTATAAGTTTCGATTCCTGAAAAATTCAATGTTTTCTCTAGTGCCTTTAAGTGTCCATTGGCCAAGTCATTAATATGAATATAATCTCGGATACAAGTTCCATCTTTCGTTGGGTAATGGTCACCGTAAATTAAAAGTGTATCTCTTTCACCTGAAGCTACGTTTAAAATATTGGGCATTAAGTTATTCGGAATACCTAATGGATCTTCTCCTATCAGTCCAGTTTCATGCGCACCAATTGGATTAAAATACCTTAATATAACTATGCTCCAGGATGGATCAGATTTAATCAAATCCTCTAAAATACTTTCAATAAATAGTTTCGTTCTCCCATACGGATTCAAAGCAGATAGTTGATTTTTCTCCGATATTGGTATGCTTTCAGGAATACCATAGACAGTTGCTGACGAACTAAACACTAAATTTTTCACATTGAATTTTTGCATAACTTGACAAAGAATCAAAGTACTCGTTATATTATGCCTATAATAATAAAGTGGGTTTTTTACAGAATGGCCAACAGATTTTAAACCCGCAAAGTGAATAACCGCCTCAATTTGATTATCAGAAAATATTTTTTCTAATTTTTCTTGTTCCATAATATTCATTTGATAAATTTTAATAGGCTTACGAGTAACTTGTTGAACACGTTCTAACGCTTCAGGTTTACTATTTAAGAAATTATCAATTACCATTACCTCATGTCCAGCATTTAATAATTCAATACATGTGTGACTACCAATATATCCTGCTCCTCCTGTAATTAAAATTGACATAAAGTTCACCTCCATGTAATCCTCTAAATTTCATATATTATTCTTATCTGTTAGTTTTTTGAAAAATAGTAGATAAATAATTTAATAAACCCATTTTTAACTCTTCCCTTTGTAAAGCCATTTCAATGTTTGTTTTTATAAAACCTAATTTCTCCCCAACATCATATCTCGTTCCCTCAAAATCATATCCTAAAATCTCTTCAGTCTGATTCAATTGATCGATAGCGTCTGTGAGTTGAATTTCTCCATTAGCACCTGGTTTAAGATTTGCAAGTATAGTAAAAATGGGTGGTTTTAAGATATATCTACCCATGATAGCTAAATTAGAAGGAGCATCATCAATCAACGGTTTCTCGACCAAATGATTAATCTGATATAACTTATTTCCAACTTTGTGAGCATCAATTATTCCATATTTAGGAACATCCTCAAAATCTATCTGCTTTATTCCAAGTATAGTACGTTCATATTCTTCATATTGCTCCATTAATTGTTTCAAGCATGGTTTGTTAGACCTGACAATATCATCACCGAGTAGAACGGCAAAAGGTTCATCACCGATGAATTTCCTCGCACACCAAATTGCATGCCCTAATCCCTTTGGCTCTTTTTGGCGTATGTAATGTATGTCGACCATATTTGAGGATTTTTGTACTTCCTCTAATATTTCAAGCTTGCCTTTTTCAAAAAGGACTTGTTCTAATTCAAATGAATGATCAAAATGATCTTCAATGGCACGTTTACCCTTTCCTGTTACGATAATAATGTCTTCAATCCCTGATTCGATTGCCTCCTCTACTATATATTGAATAGTAGGTTTATCGACGATAGGCAGCATTTCTTTTGGCATTGCCTTTGTTGCTGGAAGAAATCGTGTTCCTAAGCCTGCAGCTGGAATAATCGCTTTCCTTATTTTCATGTTCCATGGCTCCCCTACCCAGAATATTGGATTAACGATTGTGTAACATGTTGATGATTAGCTAAATCTATAAGTCTTCTTTTCAATGTTTCTTTATCAAGAACAGTTAGATTAGAAATAATGTCTTCAATTTCATTGATGTATATTTCTTTTGTTTTCCCAATATAAATATTCGGATAGATTTGTTCTTCATGAATTTCATCAAAATCTAGTAATTCTTCAAATAATTTTTCTCCAGGTCGAATTCCACTATACTGAATTCCAATATCATCTACTGTAAAACCAGAAAGTCTTATCAAGTTTTTTGCTAAATCAACAATTTTTACTGGTTCACCCATATCTAATACAAAAATTTGTCCCCAATTTGCTAGTGCACCTGCTTGTAAAACAAGTCTTGATGCTTCGGGGATCGTCATAAAATAGCGCGTCATTTCGGGATGAGTTACTGTCACAGGTCCACCTTTTTCAATTTGCTTTTTAAATAATGGAACCACACTTCCTCGACTTCCTAGCACATTTCCAAAACGAACGGCTACAAATTTAGTCTCACAATCTCTATTCATATGTTGAATGACCATTTCTGCTAATCTTTTCGTAGCTCCCATCACATTTGTAGGATTCACTGCTTTGTCACTTGATATCATGACAAATGTCTCAACTTTTGCCCATTTAGATGCATTAGCAGCATTCATCGTTCCGACAATATTATTTTTTACTGCTTCTTCTGGATTAGCTTCCATTAACGGCACATGCTTATGTGCTGCAGCGTGGTAAACAACATTTGGGCGATATGTATCCATGACACTGTACATTTTTTTTATATCCTGTATATCTGCAATAACTGGGATGATATCAATTATTGATTGTTTATATGTTTCTTTTAATTCCATTTCAATATTATAAATACTATTTTCACCATGACCCAGTAATATCAGTTTTTTTGGATGGAAGGTGGCAATTTGTCGGCAAATTTCAGAGCCGATTGAACCCCCTGCCCCTGTTACTAAAATTACTTTATTGGATATGTGCTCAGATATGCCTTCAATATCTAATTCTACCGTCTCTCTGCCGAGTAGATCCTCTACTTTTACATCTCGTAATTTACTAACTGAAATATTACCCACTAATAAATCTTCTAATCTTGGTAATATTTGTGTCTTAGCATCTGTTTTGGCACATTCTTGAAAGATGGTATTTAATTCTTGTTTCTTTAAGGAGGGAATTGCAATGATGATATGATCTATATTTAATCTACTTACAATATTTGTAATATTACTCACCGAACCGATTACTGGGATTCCTAATATATCTAAATGATGTTTATTTCGATTGTCGTCAATAAAAGCTATCGGTAACAGTTCAGAATCATTTCTTTTTAATAATTGGCGGACTACCATCGTTCCTGCAGAACCAGCACCAATAATTAATGTTCTTTTTTTATTGACATCTTTTACAAGATATCGATCCCGATAGACTCTCCAGCAAAACCTTGAACCACCTATTAAAATCATATGTAATAAACACGTAACCACTAGAAGTCGATAAAAAATTTCACCAATAATCATTCCTTGGACAATTGCTGAAATAATAATGGATGCAGTAACCGTTTTTAATATAATGACTAATTCACCTATACTCGCATATTCCCATGACTTCTTATATAAATGAAAATGAAATGAAAAAAAATAATGACTGATTAATATGGCAGCACAGCTTAATACAATTGGATAATTAATAACATTAAAACTTTCATAAACTAAAAAACAGCCGATAAAAATAGCTGTCAATACGATAATAGTGTCTATAAGAAGAAATAAGGAAATTCTTTGTTGATATGTCAAAAACCTCCCCCCTTTTTATATAATATGAATAATTAGTTTAAAAATTGGGCATTTAACCCGCCCTCACACCACACTCTTGACGACTTGCGTCTAAGGTTTTTTTACAACCCACAGCATGATCGAGTGCCTCCTTTGATAGTGGCTAGGAGACATCACCAACAACAAGTCTTTCTTATAAAAGAACAATATTATTCTTAATAAAGAACAATCGTGCAAAAAAAATTACGATTGTCTATTAGTGTTCTAAAAGTACTTAAATTTATCATCATTAATTCTTTATAAAGAACATAGATTGATAAGAAATCAATATTTTTAAGATGTCATACAGAAAAAATTTTCTTTTATTACTAATAAAATTTATTCAAAACTTATATTGTTTTATATACAATTACAACTATTTTCCTAGTTGATTAATTCACTTCATTATAGTTCTTTATAAAGAACATGTCAATATCCTTTTTTAATTAAAATAATCTAAAAAAGACCAAACCAACACGTTATCTATTGGTTTAGTCTCATGATTTATCAAGTTATTAAACTGACTATTTCTTACGCATTAGCAAATAGTGGATTCCCCTTCATACCAATCCATAGATCAGAATCCTCAATTTCACCTGCAATTTTGAATAACCAATGCTCTTTTCCTTTTGGAGCCATAAATTGAACCCCAAGAGGAAGGCCATTTTTTGTTATATGTACAGGTACAGAAATAGCGGGCTGACCTGTTAAGTTTGCTAATTGTGTAAATGGAGTATAGGTTAGGCTTGGTTCAAACATATCATAAACCAGCTTTAATTGTTCATTTTTCGTTAACTCACTTATCTTCATTAGCTCACTAATTTCTTTCTCATTTTGAGTTAACTCTCCAATCTTTGGTGCAGAATTAGCCGTTGCAGGTGTTAAATACAGATCATAGTTATTATGAAACTCGGCCATTTGAGCAGCAGCTAAATCCCATTCAGCGATGCTTTGTGTAAATTCAGCGGCAGTAACTGATTTTCCTGCGACAGTTAATACCCATGACACAATTTCCATATCATTTGCTGTTATCGCTCTTCCTAAAGATTTTTCAATTGAATCAACCATTCCTGCCATTTCACCATTATTCATAATATAATAGTTTTCCATTAAGCGAATTCCGTCAACATTATTAGACTTCTCTTCTACTTCATAGCCTTGATCTTCTAACCATTGGACAGTTTTATATATTGCCTGCTTTGCTTCCTCATCTACTGGCGTTCCCACTGGGGATTTAGTAGTAAAGGCAATACGGAATTTCTTATTTGCTTTCTTTTTCATTTCTTCATAATAACTTCCATCGAACAATGGTATATGGAAGGCTGCCTCCGGTTGAATGGTCTGTAAAACATCTAATAAGGCCGCGCTATCTCGAACGGAACGTGATAATACAAAATCAATTGATGCACCTTGCCACTGACGACCTACACCTGGACCAACAGGTGTTCTGCCACGAGTTGGCTTTAGCCCAAATAGACCTGTAAAGGATGCTGGAATTCTAATGGAGCCACCACCATCGCTTGCCCCTGCGATTGGAACAATTCCAGATGCAACACTGGCAGCTGATCCACCACTTGATCCTCCTGCAGAGTAATTAGTGTTCCATGGATTTCTTGTAGGCCCATAAATTTCAGGCTCAGTTATATTTTTTAATCCAAACTCTGGTGTATTTGTATGACCTAAGAAAAGAAATCCGGCTTTACGCAAACGGTCCACAAAATTGGAATCTCTTCTAGAAATATTATCGGTAAAAAGCTTGGAGCCTGAAGTCAGTGGTTCCCCTTTGATAGCTTGAGAAATATCTTTTAATACTATGGGAACACCAGCAAACGGTTGCTCCTCTATATGTAATTGGTCAATTTCCTCCATTACTTTCTCTTTTCGGGTACGTACTACTGCATTTAAATGAGGATTTACAGCTTCCATTTGTTCATACGCTGCTTCAACAAGTTCTTTAGGTGAAACTTCTTTCTTCTTAATCAAGTTTGCCAAGGAAACTCCATCATGTGTTAGATACACTTCTTTATCCATTTCTACACCCCATCAATATTAAGCTTATATTTTACTAATATTCAATTATACTGTAAGACATTAAGGTCATGAACACTTACTAAGTCCTGTATAACATAAAATACCCTATTAAAAAAGATGATCATCCAATAAATGAGACAATCATCTTTGAATACTTATTTTATTTTTACTTATAATGCTTTATCACGATCAATAACCTCTACAGATGAGATAAAGGTTGGGTTGATAATTAAATTCCCAAATTTCTGTATAACATTAGTCATCAGTCCCATTTGATTTGTAACTTTTTTCATAAAATCGTCGATATGTGTATCAACCAAATATTCCTTCCCATTGGCCATTGTTACTTTTACTGGCATACAATATCCCACCCTTATCATAAGAAATATTTATCTTAGTTTATGAGATCATGTAAAAAAAATGACTCATATAAGATTATCCATAATCATGGTTAACTGAGGCTTCTACTTATTATTATTTAAGTTACCTTATATAGTATTTACATTTAATACAACATATTAAGTACCAGTCTCTCTCCCCTCACTACATTGGCGAAAGAAGAATTTTCAAGTAACGAATTAACTGATTATTTATATATTTATTATAAAAATACAACCATATTTCAGTCAAATATTTATAATAGTTATTTTCATTTTTTTAAAGGATTTCCATTTCATTTGTTGAACTGTATTTATAAACTATAATCTTATAAATTAGGGAGGCATTTTAATGGCAAAAAAAATATTAATCCTTGCCGGTGACGCTGTAGAAGCATTAGAAATCTACTATCCTTATTTTCGGTGTTTAGAAGAAGGTTATGAGGTAACAATTGCCGCTCCATCTAAGAAAAAGTTGCATACTGTTGTGCACGATTTTATCGGTTGGGATACTTATACAGAAAAAGCTGGATATTTAATTGAAGCGGGTAGTGCTTTCGAGGAAGTTCAACCTGAATATTATGATGGTCTTATTATTCCTGGTGGGCGTGCACCTGAATATATTCGCTTAAATGATAACATTCCAAGAATTGTAAGTCATTTCTTTATAGAGAATAAGCCGATTGCTGCTGTTTGTCACGCAAGTCTTGTGTTAACAACTGTACGTGATCATATTAAAGGAAGGGAAATGACTGCTTATATCGCATGTAAACCTGAAGTAGAGGCAGTTGGTTCTAAATATATTTCAGAACCCCTTCATGTAGATGGAAATCTTGTTTCGGGACATGCATGGCCAGATTTACCAGGTTTAATGCGTGAGTTTATTAAGCAAGTAAATAAAAGTTGATTCTTTTTATTTGAATGGTTTTCGAATCGTTTTTTGCTTTTGAAAAAAGCCTAGCGATTGGCTTTTACCCTAATAAAGATTCAGCGGTTCTGAAGGAGTTTACAGCTCTTTTCTCAGTCAAAATTAGACAGCTAGCGATTTTCAGCTAATATTAATTAATTTTGAAACTTTAGCTAAAAACTGGAGTAACGTTTGAGAAAAGAGTCTTCTTCTTTGCGATTCACTTTGGAGGAAACAATATGGAGATCAGACATTTAAACGGAACTGACGCTATTAGATATCGAACCCTTCGCTTACAAGCTTTACAAATGAGTCCGGAAGCTTTTGGTTCTAGTTACGAGGAAGAAAAAGATGCCCCACTCGAACAGTATATTTCAAAATTAGAATCAGACGTTGCATTTACTTTTGGTGCATTTGATAACCAAGAATTAATTGGAACCGTCACTTTTGTTAAAGAAACAAAACGAAAACTGAAGCATCGAGGATCCATCTTTGCACTCTTTGTTAAACCAGACAAACGAAAACTCGGGGTAGCCAACGCATTGTTAAAGGAAGTAATAAATAAAGCAAATGAGTTAAAAGTGATCGAACAAATATACTTATCGGTTGTAGCATCAAATATTGCAGCCAAAAATCTTTATTCCAAATTTGGATTTCGCACTTTTGCCCTAGAAAAACATGCACTTAAAATGGAAAATCAATACTTCGATGAAGAACATATGGTATTATTTTTATCACAACAACAGGAAAGCTAAAAAATAGCTTTCCTTATCTTATTTGCACATTATTCTATTTCCGTATTTTTAGTTTCTATTCCTAAAAATAATACTGAGGCTGCACCAATCAAAATGGAAATACAAAAAATTGTAAATATAATCGTAATAGATATATTTTGAGCAATTAAATAGGGTACCAAGAGTGGTCCTAAAATACCACCAATGCGCCCAAAAGATGTAGCCATCCCTGTACCTGTCCCTCTTATACTTGTTGGATATTGTTCTGGTGTATACGCATATAATGCTCCCCATGCACCTAAATTAAAAAATGATAGAAGGATTCCGGAGAGAATCAGCATAAATAAAGTGTCGGCATTCCCAAATAAAAAGGCACTAACTGCTGTACCGATGAGATATACCACTAATACAAACTTTCTCCCTATCTTTTCAATAAACCATGCTGCAGTAAAGTAACCTGGTAATTGAGCAAGGGTCATAATTAATACATATTCGAAACTCTTAATCATACTAAACCCTTTCATTACCATAACACTTGGCAACCACAAAAACATTCCATAATAGGAAAACACTACACAAAACCAAAGAATCCATAGCATTAATGTTTTTCGTGTAAATTTCCTTGACCAGACACTAGCTACATTTTTTAACATTGAATTTTTTTGTTTAACCTTTGTAAAACGTTTTGAGTCTGGCAAATGTAGCCGAAGATAAAGAGCATAAAAAGCTGGAATGACACTAATTAAAAGGGCTATCTTCCAACCAAATTGTGGAATAATAAAATATGAGATAACAGCCGCGAGTAACCAACCAAATGCCCAAAAGCTTTCAAGTAAAACAACAATTCTACCACGCTTCTCAGTAGGTACGCTTTCTGACACAAGCGTTGAGGCAACAGGAAGTTCTCCTCCCAATCCCATTCCAATGAGGAACCTAAGAATTAAGAAAATGGATAGTGTATTTGTAAAAGCTGATGCACCACTACCTAAAGAAAATAATAAAAGAGTAATGATAAAGACGTGTTTTCTACCAATTCGATCAGATAATAGTCCAAAAACAAATGCGCCTACAGCCATTCCAATAGAATTTATACTTCCAATCCACCCCATTTCTTGAACGGATAAGTTCCACTCTTTTTGCAACGCCGCAATAATGAAGGAAAGCATACCTACATCCATCGCATCAAACATCCAACCTAAACCCGCAATACTAAGTAATTTTTTATTAGATATACTTCTACCTTTTGACATAACAAACCTCCACATTGATGTACGATAAAAATACTTATCCATACCTTTACTCTCTAATAATTTTGCACTTTACAGGGTTTTTATTATTAGCTAATTTTAAAATCTTGCCCATGAAATAAATCTCCCTTTCAATGTTGAAAATTCTTAAGCAATAATTTAAAGATACCTTTGAGTATTCCTTTTAATTTAGAGAATCCTAATAAATATTAACACGTGTCTTTACACATGTCACTACACATTTTTATATTTTGATATAGTAGATAATTAAAGTTTTCCCGTAGTAAATTTTTATGCTAATATTTATTGTAGAGTTTTTTCCTTCCATAGAAAGCCATATAATTAAATATCTTTAATACATATAAAGTAGTTCAAGGAATGAAGACAATGAATCAAATAATTATTATTGGAGCTGGAATTCTAGGTGCTTCAACTGCCTATCAATTAGCAAAGTCTGGAGCAGAAGTAATCGTCATTGATCGAATGGATAAAGGGCAAGCTACCGATGCAGCTGCAGGGATTGTTTGTCCATGGCTTTCTCAGAGGCGTAATAAAGCTTGGTATGCACTTGCTAAAGGCGGGGCAAAGTTTTATCCAAACTTAATTTCTGATTTAGAAAAAGATGGTGAACAAAATACTGGTTATGCACGTGTTGGAGCAATCAGTATCCATTCCGATCAAAAAAAGCTCTACGAAATGAAAAAGCGAGCATTAAAAAGAAAAGAAGATGCACCAGAAATGGGAGAAATCACAGTTTTATCGGAAGAACAGACAAAAGCCTTATTTCCTCCTCTAGCAGATGGTTTTGGAGCTGTTCATGTCAGTGGAGCTGCACGAGTAGATGGTCGAGCACTTCGTTCCTCATTACTAAGAGGGGCAGCAAAGCATGGAGCAAATATAATAAATGGACATGCAGATTTAGTAATGGATGGCAATAAGGTTAAAGGTGTTATTGTGAATGATCAAATGATACATAGCCATTCTGTGATTGTAACAACAGGTGTTTGGGCAAAACAGCTTCTTGAACCAATTGGGTTACATTTTAAAGTGTCTTCTCAAAAAGCACAAATTATTCATTTACAATTAACTAACATGGAAACAAAAGATTGGCCTGTGGTTATGCCACCTACAGACCAGTATATTCTAAGCTTTGATGATCATCGAATTGTAATCGGAGCAACCCATGAAAATAATGTTGGTTTCGATTATCGAGTAACTGCAGGAGGTATTCACGAGGTTCTAAATAAGGCACTACAGATTGCCCCGGGATTAGTAGATAGTACTATACTCGAAACGCGTGTTGGATTCCGACCATTTACACCAGACTTCCTTCCTGTATTTGGTCCTCTACCAGAGCATCAAGGAATCTTGCTCGCGAATGGACTTGGAGCATCAGGTTTAACGATGGGTCCCTTTATTGGGGCTGAATTAGCAAAGCTTGCCCTTGGATTAGAGTCAGATTTGGACCTAAGCCTTTATGATGTTGCAGGTGCAATTGAAAGTTTTTAGTTACTTGTTTAAAAATCCCCTTTTCTAGTCTTTGTTGTAGAAAGGTCGTAAATCAAAAAAAGATTTACGACTTTTCTCTTTAATACGTCAAAAAATTCAGAATAATGGTATGATAAATATATCTATTTTATTAATATAAAGGAGAGTTCTATGAATCAAAAAAAAGATCAATGGTCATCGAAAATTGGTTTTATTTTATCTTCTGCAGGAGCTGCGATCGGTTTAGGAGCCATTTGGAAGTTTCCCTATGTCACCGGTATGAGTGGTGGAGGTGCATTCTTTCTTATTTTTGTTATTTTTACCATATTAATTGGGCTTCCGTTGTTAATATCAGAATTTATTATAGGACGTGGTTCCGGAAAAGAAGCAATTAGCGCCTATAAAGCCCTTGCACCAAATAGCCTTTGGGCCTGGGTAGGTAAACTAGGTGTTCTTGGTTGTTTTCTATTATTATCTTTTTATAGTGTAGTTGGTGGTTGGATTATCATTTATAGTGGATTATCCATCGTAGGAATGGTGATAAAAGAAGGTACTAATTACCCGGAGTTGTTCGGACAAATTACAAGCGACCCTTTAATTACGATTGGTGGTTTAGCACTCTTTATTCTTATTAATATTATTGTCATTTCATTCGGGATTCAAAATGGAATCGAAAAGGCAAATAAATATATGATGCCGATCCTTTTTATCTTTTTTATCATTCTTGTCATTCGTTCCATTACCTTAGATGGAGCATTGGAAGGCATTCAGTTTTTCTTATATCCTGATTTTTCAAAGATTACAGCTGAATCCATTCTATATGCATTAGGGCAGTCTTTTTTTTCATTAGCAGTTGGATTTTCTTGTATGGTAACCTACAGTTCATATTTAAAAAAGGATGTTAGTATTCCAGCATCTGCTTTTTCAGTAGTTTGGATGAATATATTTGTTTCACTGCTTGCGGGTCTAGCAATATTCCCAGTAGTTTTTGCGTTTGGATTAGAACCTGCTGGAGGTCCAGGATTATTATTTAATGTACTTCCGACTGTCTTTTCACAAATACCATTTGGGGAAGTATTCCTTTGTTTGTTTTTAATTTTATTTTTATTTGCAACTTTAACTTCATCATTTAGTTTATTAGAAATAATTGTTGCTGCCTTTACTTCTAAGGGAAACAGATCAAGAAAAAAAACTTCATTGATTTCAGGAGCTATTGTTTTCCTCGCGGGGATTCCAGCAGCACTTTCTTTTGGCCCTTTGCAAAAATTCCATATTTTAGGTAACAATATATTTGACGCGACTGATTACTTAGTCAGTAATCTAATGCTTCCAATTGGTAGCTTTCTTATAGCATTATTCATCAGTTATCGAATGGACCAATCATTAGTAAAGTCTGAATTTATGTTAAGTAACTCCTTGTCCTCTTCTTGGTATCTTTCATGGAGAATCTTAATGAAATGGGTTATTCCGATCGTTATCGTCCTTGTATTTCTTAGTTTAGTTGGGGTTTTTTAATAAAAATTGAAAAAAAGGTGATGAATCTAAAAAATAAGATTCATCACCTTTTTTCATTTATTTCGGAAACCCTATCTTTTGAATAGGGAAAAATCTAAGCTTTACTTCACCGATTATAGAATCTTTATGAATAAATCCAAATTTTCGACTATCATTACTATGTCTACGATTATCCCCCATAACAAACAAATAGTTCTTCGGCACATCTACTTGAAAATCCTCAGTCAATGTTTCTGTTAAAGAGATATTTTTTTTATTTTCTTGTAAATATGGTTCTTTGTATAATTCACCATTTATTAACAACTGATCATTTTTCATTTCCACATGGTCTCCAGGTAAACCTATAACCCTTTTAATAAAATCTTCATTTGAAATTGGAGAATGAAAAACAACCATATCTGAACGGTCAATGCGAGTTAATTTTGATACGATAAGTTTATTATTTTCTTGAAATGTTGGCATCATTGATACCCCTTGAACAGTAATTGGGGCAAAGATAAATTTCCTACAAATAAAGGCAACAACGACTGCAAATATAATGGTTTTGATCCAAGAAAGAATTTCTTTTTTTATACTTTTTTTCATCTCCATACTCCCACCTTGTATTTTATAACCCTATTATACCATATTATGTATATTTATTTCTTTTAACCTTTAAAAATAATCTTAATATTTAATAAATGATTCTCCCTTTAATTAAAGGAAACTATTCGATCTTTGGCGAATATATAAATATAAGAAATGTGAAAACGCTCTATTCCTTACACCCAAGTGAATAAGCCATTATCTTTTATCATAAGGCTAAAAAAAGAATACCTTTAGATAGAGGCGGGGATGGACGGAGTAGAACCGCTAGATATTGTAAGTTAATATTTTCATATCTTATAAAAGGGGGATGATGAAAATGAATAGTAAAGTTTTAGAAATTCAATGTACCAATCCTAATTGTAAAAGATGGTTCAAATCACCTTTTACTCATGGAAATTTAGACGGATTTAATGTAAACGCTTTCAAAGGGTTAAAGGCTCAATGTCCAACCTGTGGGAAGATGGTAGCTGGAACAAAGAAAAATGTAAGGGTTCGACTGTTCGATGACCATAGCCAATTTAATAAAATTTCATAAAAATGACAGGACAGTCTCTAATTATCATTATTTAGGGACTGTCTTTTTTTATTTTGATTGAACGATATTCAAATGGGAATAGATATGTATCTATTTAAATAAAATTATAGATTTTTCAATACCTCCCTCACCTCCCCCAAAAAGCCACCATATACATACCCGTCAAAAATAAGTTCAAATTATTTTGTATGAAAAAATGATGTTCTGATGAAATTTTACTTTGACAGATAGAGTAATTTGAGTTAGTATTACTCTATCAGATAGAATAATCATTAAACTGGAAGGTGAATTATGATTAGAAGTGACATCATTCGTGGACATTTGGACTCCATCATTCTTTGTTTAATTCTAGAAAAAGATCAGTACGGATATGAAATATCTAAACAAATAAGTCTACGTACAGAAAATCGATTTCAAATAAAAGAAGCAACTCTTTACGCTGTTTTTCAACGTCTAGAAAAAAAGGATCTAATTGAATCTTATACAGGTAGCATTACCCATGGCGGAAAACGAAAATATTACCGGATTACTCCACTTGGGAAAGCTTATCTTAAAGAAATGATTAAAGAATGGAAGGAAACAAAGGAAATCGTTGATTTATTTTTGGAGGGATTACAGTGAAATCAGTAAAAGAGCATGTTGATGAATTATTCAAAAGAATTCCAGAAAGTCAAGAAAAAGAGCAAATTAAACAAGAAATAATAGAAAATCTTGAGGAAAAAGTATATGACTTAATTGCCCAAGGTAAAGAGGAAGAAGATGCCATTAATAAAACAATCATAGAATTTGGGGATATAGATGAAATTGAAAAAGAATTAGGAATAGCTCAACCTACTAAGAAGAATATGACCAAATTAGACTTAGGCTTTTCTATATGGGGTAGCGTTCTTATCATTGCCTTGTTTATATTTATTAATTTATATTATACACCAAAAACTATTTGGTTTGTTTATCCTACATTTGCTGTATTATGGTGGCCGTTAAGTATGTTCTATAGATGGTTACGTCGAAAATAAAGGAGAAATGAACATGCAGAAACAGGATATAATTTTCGCTTGGTTAGGGAGTATCCTTTGTATCTTATTCTTCTTAGTGGTTAACTACTTAACTAATCCAGATTATTTATGGTTTATCTATCCAACCTTTTTTCTTTTACTCTGGCCATTTAGTATGTACTCTATTAAACATAAAAACCTTAAATTACACTCACTTTTTACAAGTGTAATTCTAATTTTATTTTTCATAACAATTAATTATGTGCATAGCCCGTTTCACCCATGGTTTTTATATGCCAGTTATCCGATACTTTGGTGGCCAACCCTAATGTTTATGGAAAAAGGTCGGAAAACAGTTTCTCTTGCAATAATAGGAAGCCTAATGACAATTGTCTATTATTCTTTTCTAAACGCAACCATATCACCACAGTATCCGTGGGCAATCTATCCTAGCTTTGTTGTTTTATGGTGGCCATTAGCACTATTTTACGCAAAAAAGAAGGAATATTACAAATTTTCGATCGCAGCTAGCTTACTAATCATTCTTTTTTTCATTGCTGTAAATACAGTATCTTCCCCTAATACTATTTGGGCGGTTTACCCTATTTTTATCATTCTTTGGTGGCCGTTAAGTATGTATTACTTTCAGTATCGAAGAAATTAGTTTTGCTCGTAATATATTAAATTGATGAAAAAGGTGATGGTGAAAATGACAAACAAACTAAAGAACGAACTTCGTGAGTGGAAGGAAAAGTTAGCATCTTTTGAACGACCACGTATGTCTGCAAGTGTTAGCCAATTAATCAACTCAGTTGGACTTTTTGTTATATTTTGGGTATTGTCTTATTTAAGCCTAAATATTTCGTATTGGCTTACATTGTTATGCGCTATACCTGCAGCTGGATTTTTAGTTAGAACATTTATTATATTTCACGATTGTACGCATTATTCGTTTTTCAAAAATCGAAAAGCTAATGAAATTGTTGGGATCATAACAGGCTTACTTACATTTTGTTCGTATGAACAATGGAAGCATAGCCACTCCATCCATCATGCAACGAATGGACATTTAGATAAACGTGGTGATGGAGATGTTTGGACACTAACATTACAAGAATATGCAAATGCTCCCTTTCTAAAGCGTGTGTGGTACCGAATCTATAGAAACCCGTTTGTCATGTTCATTATTGGACCTTTGTATCTTTTTTTAATCTCCTATCGTTTTAATCGAAAAAATGCAACAAAAAAAGAGAAGAGACATGTCTGGATAACAAATATGATATTACTTACTATTGTACTAATTCTCGGCATGACATTAGGTTGGAAAGCGTTCATATTAGTTGAACTCCCGATTTTTTTCATTGCCTCATTCGCAGGTGTATGGCTGTTTTATGTCCAGCATCAATTTGAAGATGGTTATTTTGAGAGTGGAGAAAATTGGAGTTATGTCGAGGCAGCATTAAAAGGTAGCTCTTATTATAAACTTCCAAAACTATTACAATGGTTCTCAGGGAATATTGGGTTTCACCATGTTCACCATCTTAATTCCAAGGTTCCAAACTACCATTTAGAAGAAGCTCATAAAAGTGATCCCCGACTCCAAGATGTACCTACTCTTACATTATGGACAAGTCTAAAGTCACTTACTTTTAAGTTGTGGGATGAGAAATCTAAAAAGTTTATTGGAAATAGAGAAATTCAGAAATTTATTCGTAACAATATTTAATAGACTAGTAGGCAATCAAATTTTCATGGGATTCCCCTAAAATTTGATTGCCTTTAATAGTATATTACGTGAAGAACGCTAAATGAGTAGGTGAAATAGATTACTATCCTTATTTACTTCTGTATAAGGAAATCCCTTTTTCTTCATTCGATCAATTAGTAAATGATAATCTTCCTTTCTTTTTAGCTCAATCCCGACTAGTCCAGGACCACATTCTTTATTATTCTTTTTGGTGTATTCAAAGGTAGTAATATCATCATCAGGGCCAAGAACATTATCTAAAAATTCCCTAAGCGCACCTGCCCTTTGTGGAAAGTTAACAATGAAGTAATAAAGTAATCCTTCATGGATCAATGATTTCTCTTTAATTTCCTGCATTCTCCCTATATCATTATTTCCCCCACTAATGACACAAACGACTGATTTCCCTTTTAACTGTTCTTTATAATAATCTAGAGCAGCAATTGGCAATGCTCCGGCAGGTTCAGCAACTATAGCATGTTCATTATATAATTCTAATATTGTCGTACATACTTTACCTTCCGGAACTGGAATAATGTCATCTACAAATTGACTACAAATCTCATAAGTTTTTTGACCGACACATTTTACCGCAGCACCATCAACAAATTTATCAATATTTGACAGTGGATAAACACTCCCATTTTCAATAGATGCTTTCATACTTGCTGCCCCACTAGGCTCCACTCCAACTAGCTTGGTATGGGTAGAAACACTTTTTATGTAAGTACTTATTCCAGACATTAATCCACCACCACCGATGCTTGCGAAAACAAAATCTATAGGCTCTTCTACATCGTTCAAAATTTCAACAGCTACTGTTCCTTGACCTGCTATCAATTTTTCATCATCAAAAGGGTGGATAAATACTCTGCCTTCCTTTTCTGCACATTCATACGCACTTGCAGATGAATCATCAAATGTATCACCTATTAAAACTACTTCTATATGTTCACGACCAAACATTTTTACTTGATCTATTTTTTGTTTTGGAGTGGTTTGTGGCATAAAAATTTTTCCGTTTATTCCTAGGTCTCTGCAAGCATAAGCTACACCTTGAGCATGATTTCCTGCACTCGCACAAATAACTCCTCTTTCCCTTGCCTCAGCTTCAATTGTTTTAATTTTATAGTATGCTCCTCTAAGTTTAAATGAACGAACATGCTGTAAATCTTCTCGCTTTAGATATACATTACACTGATATTTTTCAGATAATCGTTCATTTTTTTGTAATGGTGTATGCGCTACAATATCTTTTAGTTGTTGATACGCAATAAGAATGTCTTCCACATGTACTGTTTTTGCTTTCACCATCTCTTGACTCATTATTTACCCTTCTTTCCACAGAATTTTCCTATAATTTGTACATTATATCATGTCAAATTTAGATTTTAAACATTAATTTTCTAAATATTCAGATGAAAGCGTTGCCATTTAAAAATTTCTTTAAAGAATGTATAAAAATCGGAAAACAGCAAGCAAGGCTTTTACAAAAACAACTTACTATAAGAAAATAGCCACGAAAAAAAGGGAAGAACATAAATATGTCGAATAAATGTATCTAATATGCTTTTTTTATAATAGTGATTGATTATCTTTAAAAATGATTAATCCAAAAGGTGTGATAGTAATGAATTTTTTTTTACAAATGGCAGGCTTCCCTGGTTCTGGTAAATCAACACTGTCGACAAAAATAACTCAAACAATTCAAGCAGTCATTATTGATCATGACATTGTCAAAACCGCTTTATTAGAATCGTTAGATGATCTTCCAATTGACCCTAGGAGAGCTGGGAGTGTGTCATATCATATTGAGTGGGCTTTAATTGATTTTCATCTTTCTCAAGGTCATAGTGTCATCTTCGATAGTCCATGCTTCTATTCTGAAATGGTGGAAAAAGGAGTAGCTTTAGCAAATAAAAATGGTGCAAAATACAAATATATTGAATGTTATTTAAACGATGTTGAAGAAATTAAGCGAAGATTAAAGAGCCGTACCAGGATGGTGAGCCAAATTCAGACGGTGGATTCAGAGGAAGGTTTTTATCAAGCGATTAACCAAAGTAAAAAACCTGATACCAATCATTATCTCATCATCGATTCGAGCCAACCACTAGAAAATTACATCAATAAAGTTCTCGAGTACATTAAATATTAAAAGGGGCCATTTTTAAAAGCCCCCCCTTAAATATTTATTCCGCATATAATTCTGAAGATAAATATCTTTCTCCTGTATCAGGTGCGATACTTAATACTCTTGCATCTTTTGATAATTTTCCCGCGATCTCAATGGCAAAAAATGCCGATGCAGCTCCCGATGCCCCTAGTAAAATCCCTTCTTCCTTACCGAGTCTTCGAGCCATTTTGATTGCATCTTCATCTTTAATTAATAAGATATCATCATAAATTTGACGATTTAAAATACTCGGAATGAAACCAGGACCTGTCCCAGGTATTTTATGTGGTCCAGGTTGTCCACCCGATAAAACAGGTGATCCTGCTGGCTCAACTACAAATATTTTCAAGTGAGGAATCTTCTTTTTTAATTCCTCCCCAACACCGGTAATGGTACCTCCTGTTCCTGCAGTCAGTACAAGCACATCGAGTTTTCCTTCAAATGCTTCAACTATTTCAACAGCTGTTGTTCCCCTATGTGCATCAGCATTTGCCGGATTATCAAATTGCATAGGAATAAAACTTCCTTCAATGTTACTTGCAAGTTCATTTGCTTTTTCGATTGCACCTGTCATCCTCCTTGAAGCAGGAGTCAAATACACCTTTGCTCCATATGCTTGTAATAATCGAACTCGTTCCATCGTTGCATTATCTGGCATTGTAATTATGCAACGATACCCTTTCGCTGCACATACCATTGCTAAACCAATACCAGTATTACCAGAAGTAGGTTCAATAATGACGGTGTGATCTGGGTGGATCCTCCCTTCTTTTTCTGCTTGCTCAATCATATTGGCTGCCGCGCGATCCTTTACACTGCCCCCAGGGTTAAAAGATTCTAATTTAATAAAAACGGATGCCCCATTTGCATGAACTACACGATTTAACCTTACAATTGGTGTAATTCCAATTAAATCGATAATTGATGAAGAATACCCCATTACCACTACCTCCACTATTATTGGATTAACCTATATGTTTGCATTATAACAAAAAATAAAAGGAACATTGAAAATACAATGTCCCTCAATTGTTTACTTGTAAAATACCTTTTCAATATTATATTTTGCCTTATATTTATTAATCATATATGTCTCATAAATCTCTCGTTCCATTGGATCTTCAACATATATTACAGCGATTTTTTGAACTTCTTCACGATGTTTTTTTATTGGAGATACATTATCCTCAAAATGTTTCGTCACTCTTTGACGTAATTTTCTTGCCTTACCAACAAACAAGAGCTCATCATTTTTATTATAGAAGAGTATTAAACCTCCTTTTTCTCGTGAAATCTTTCTGAAATCCGTAAAACCGTACTCACTACTAATTTTATGATCTTTTACATCTTGAAGTGGTTTCTGCTTCACAATCACCACATCAGAAGTTGGTATATCAATTTTTATCATTTAAGTCACTTCCTGTTTTAAATTGAATCTCCATTATAGCATATACTGATGCTAGAGTTTAACTCCATTTCCTTCTCTTTTATAAAATGGCTGTTTTAAGTAGAGTTTATTACTTTTCTAAAAGCCTAACTCCTTGATTTTACACCTAAAAAAGGTTTCAGTGTGGTTTCTATGGAGTTTTCAACTCTTTTCTCGAGTGAAATATTTATTAAAAGACCATGCTGCAAAAAGAACAACATGGTCTGGTTTATTTTTTATTTGGTTACAAGTTTCAATGGTGCAGGAATATTTTTTTCTACTTTTTTTCCTTGTAAAACAGCTCCAGCTGCTTTTACTGCTAGTTTACCGATAAGTTCTGGTTGTTGAGCAACTGTTGCATTTAATTTTCCATCTTTAATGGATTTTAGTGCATCATCATTCCCATCAAAACCTACTACAATTATATTTTTCCCTGAACTATTTATGGCTTCTAAGGCACCTAATGCCATCTCATCATTATGAGCAAAAACAGCTTGTATATCAGGATTACCTTGGATGATGTTTTCCATCACGTTTAACCCTTCTGTTCTGTCAAAATGTGCTGATTGCTTTTCTACGACTTTCAATTTCTTATCTGCTATATTATGAAAGCCTTTTCCTCTTTCACGCGTAGCCGATGCCCCAGGAACACCTTCTAATTCAACTACTTTTGCATTTTCACCTAGCTGATCAATAATATAATTGGCTGCCATTTCGCCACCTTTAATATTATCAGATGCTACTAATGACTCTACTTTCCCCTTATCTGCAGAACGATCAAGCGTAATAACAGGAATACCGATATCATTGGCAGATTGCACAGCCGTTGAAATAGCTGCAGAATCTGTTGGATTAATTAATAGTGCATCCACACCTTGCTGTAACAAGTCCTGAACATCATTTACTTGTTTTGCAGAGTCATTCTGTGCATCTATAACGATCACTTGCATTCCTTTTGCCTTCGCTTCCTTTAAAACACCATCCTTTAATGAAACAAAGAAGGGATTGTTTAAAGTAGAAACCGATAATCCTATTTTAATATTTTTTAAATTGCTTTTTTTAGATGGTTTAGCCCATTCGGGTGGTTGCATCGAGCACGCCCCTAATAGAATCATTGATAAGGCCATCATTAATACAAAGATTTTTTTCATTACATACCCCTCCTATGCTGCTTTTTTGCGGTCAAGTAAAACGGCTATAAGAATAACAATTCCTTTAACGACCATTTGATAAAATGATGAAACACCAAGTAAATTTAACCCGTTATTCAATGTACCAATAATTAATGCCCCAATTAGGGTACCGAAGATCTTCCCACGACCTCCTGAAAGACTTGTCCCACCTAATACAACTGCTGCGATAGCATCAAGTTCATATGAAGTTCCCGCTGTTGGTTGTGCAGAGTCTAGACGAGAAATGAGGATCGCACCTGCCAACGCAGATAATAGCCCTGCTAGTGAGTAAATCATAATTTTTACACGAGGAACCTTAATTCCAGAGATAAGTGCTGCTTTTTCATTCCCACCAATGGCGTAAGTTTTACGACCAAATGGGGTTTTCTGTAAAATGATATATAATATAATAAATGCAATAATCATAGTAATTGCAGGAACTGGTATTCCTAAAAAGTAGCCACGACCAAATAATTGAAATAGTCGGCTATCACTTAAGCCTGTAATCGGATTTCCCTCAGTATACACGAGCGTTAAACCACGAAATACTGTCATTGTTGCTAATGTAGCAATAAATGGATCCATTTTTCCTTTTGTAATTAATAAACCGTTAACCATTCCCATTACTCCACCAAGTAAACAACCAATTATTATAGCTAAAATTGGATCTAATCCAGAAACCATCATCCCAGCCATTAATGCGCTTGATAATGCTAATATTGATCCAACCGATAAATCAATCCCTCCGGTTAAAATTACAAATGTCATACCGTATGCTATTAAAGCATTAATAGCAACTTGTCTTAATAGATTCAAAATATTTAAAGGTTGTAAAAAGCTTGGATTTAAAATAGATACGATTACTACTAAAATAATAAATCCGAGTAATGGTCCAAGTTTTTGCATAATATTATCTAAATGATTGGCTCTATTCATTGATTTCCCATCGCTAACCGTCTTCATCCTACTGACCTCCTGTTGCTAATGTCATTATTTTTTCTTGTGTAGCTTCTGCTTTTGTTAATTCACCAATGATTTTCCCTTCATGTACGACCAAGATTCGATCACTCATACCGAGAATTTCTGGAAGTTCTGATGAAACCATGATAATCGAAACGCCTCTATCAGTTAGTTCATTCATCAATTGATAAATTTCTCTTTTCGCTCCTACATCAACTCCCCTTGTTGGCTCGTCCATGATAAGTACTTTTGGACCAATCCCTACCCATTTTGCAATAACTACTTTTTGTTGATTGCCTCCAGATAAACTGCCTACTTGAGAATTGATGGATTCAGTTTTAACTGTTAATCGTTTAACGAGCATTTCCACAAATGTTTGTTCATTTTTATCCTTAATTATGCCCTTCGGTGCAAAACTTTTTAAGCTAGGCAATACGACATTATCTCGGATAGAGAAATCTAAAACTAATCCTTCATCCTTTCGGTCTTCTGTGATAAAACCAATCCCTTGTTCGATGGCTTGATATGGGGTCTTTACATTCACTTTTTTTCCGTTCATCCATAACTCACCAGAATCGAATTTATCTAATGCAAAAATCGCTCTCATAATCTCTGTTCGACCTGCTCCCATTAATCCAGACACACCTAAAATCTCACCGGAGTGAACAGAAAAACTAATATTTTCAAATACACCTTTTCTAGAAAAGTTTTTCACTTGTAACACTGTTTTTCCTAAATTAGGAGTTCGCTCGGGATATCTTTCTGTCAATTCACGACCTACCATTTTTTTGACTACTTCATCAAAGTTAGTCTCTGGTATAGGCTTCGTATCTACTGTTTTCCCATCTCTCATGACTGTGATTCGATCACATATAGAAAATATTTCCTCCATTCGATGAGAAATATAAACGATAGACACCCCTTCTTTTTTTAAAGAAGCAATGACCTCGAACAATTTTTGAATTTCTCGTTCGGTTAGGGCAGCTGTTGGTTCATCCATAATAATAACCTTCGCATCAGTTAGCAACGCCTTTGCTATTTCAATCATTTGCTGTTGTCCAACAGAACATTGGGATGCTTCCTGATCAAGTGGAATCGTAACAGACAGTTTTTTAAACTGTTCTTTTGCCAACGCTTTCATTTCCTTCGTTTTTAAAAACCCTAATGAGGATTTAAGCTCTTTCCCAATAAATAAATTTTCTAAAACGGTCATATCTGGCCAAATATTTAGTTCTTGATGGATAAAAGTAATGCCATATTTTTCAGCTTCCTTTGGATTCGAATAATACGTTTCGTTTCCATCAATTATTATTTTCCCTTGATCCATACGGTGGAGACCAGTAAGAATATTCATCAATGTTGATTTACCCGCACCATTCTCTCCCATAAGGGCATGTACTTCTCCATGTTGTAGTTCAAAGTTAACACCCGAAAGCACTTGGTTCGTACCAAATGCTTTGTGAATGTTCTGCATGGAAATTTGCATCATTTTTCACCTCTGTTAAATGAATGTGTTTGATTATTATAATCAGATGAATGTGTGACAAGTCCTTTACTAAAAAATAACACCTGATTGCAAAATACAATTCGCATATGGTGTAGCTTCCCCAGTGCGAATAATAGCTTTAGCATGTTGTGTTAACTCTTTGAATTTTTCGTGGGTAACCAATTCTATATTTTCGCAACTAAATTGCTCTTTCATATACTGATATGTTGTGAGATTATGAGTTTTGATTTCACTTGCTAAAGTTACTTTTTCAATTCTCATATCGTCTTTGATTACTGAAACTACTTCTTCAAAACTAGGAACACCCAGTCGTAATGCAAGATCAATTTTCAACACTCCTTGAGGTACAGGCAAGCCTGCATCAGCAATAACGATATAATCGGTATGACCAAGATCAGCTAATACTTTTGATATATGACTATTTAATATGCCTTTCAGTTTCATGCTTCCATACTTCCTTCTACTTCTGTACGAAGTGGCATCCCGCCTTGAGCACCAAATTTTGTAACAGAAAGAGAAGCTGCCCGATTGGCAAAACGAATACTGTCATCTATATTTTTTCTTTCTGAGAGTGCCACAGCAAAAGCTGCATTAAAGGTATCTCCAGCACCAGTTGTGTCCACTACCTCAACTTGATAAGAGGGAATAAGAACTTCACTTTGTCCGTTAAAATAACGAACACCATTCTTTCCTTCTGTAATAAATAATTTATTTGGATATTTCCTTAATGCCTCTTCCTTTGTTAACCCTTCAAATAACAAAGATGCCTCATGCTCATTTGGTGTAATATAGCTAGCTTTATCGATAATATTTTGACTAAGTCTTCTAGCAGGAGCAGGATTTAATAGAAGTGAAACATTTAATTCATTACATATATTTGCAACATACTCGACCGTTTCCTCTGGTATTTCCTGTTGGATTAAAACAATATCTGCATGTTTAATAACATCTAATGCCTTTTCAACATATTCGGGAGTTACATAATCATTTGCACCTTTTACTACAATAATACTGTTGTCATCTTCAGCCAAAATAATATGAGCGGTTCCACTTTTTTCACCTGTAACTGGTTCCACATACTTTGTATTAACATTATTTTTTTGTAAGTTTTCTAATATAACTTCTCCATAATTATCATCACCAATACAACCTATCATTATTACTTCAGCACCCAATCGGGATGAGGCAACTGCTTGATTTGCGCCCTTCCCGCCTGGAATTGTTTTAAATGATTCACCAATAATCGTTTCCCCTGCAATAGGTCTCTTTGGTGCAGTTACAACTAAGTCCATTGAAGAACTTCCAATGACGACAATTTTAGACATGTTCATCAACCTTTCTTGTAGTATCTCTATTAATAAATGTAACCGGTAATTGGATATTTTTCTTTTGCAACTTTTCATTTTTCATTAGCTTAATTAGAAGCTGTGCTGCTTCTTTTCCCATTTCATATGCCGGTTGTCTTATGGTCGATAGTGGAGGAAATAATAAGCTGCTATGTGGAACATCATCAAATCCAATTACTTGAACTTCTTCAGGTATTTTTTTACCAATTCGTAATGCCTCATGTATGACTGCCGTTGCAACTATATCATTACTGGCAATAACCCCATCGGTATCTGGATATTTTTCGAATAAATCCTTGGCCCATGTTTCCGCATCTTTAAATGAGAAAGATGTTGTAGACATCACATAAAAATTTATATCAGAAGTACTTAATACTTCTAAAGCTCCTTGAAATCGGTCTACTGCAGTTTGTAAATGGCCAGGACCTTTTATTAAAGTAATCCGTTTGCTACCTCTTTTAACCATTTCCATAGCTGCGAGTTTGCCTCCTTCTTTCCCATCTGCAAAAACTGAAGGATAACCACTAGAAGTACGGTCAAGAAAAACAACGGGAATTGATAAATCTTGATACACTTTTTTACTTAAAGTATTTGTCATAGAAATTAGTCCAATAACATTATTTTGCTGGAACGTTTGTATATAATCTTGTTCTTTTTCTGCATCTTCATCTGTATTTCCAAATATTAAGCGATAATCATGAAGTCTCATTTCATCTTCCACTCCTCGAGCTAATAAAGGGAAGAATGGATTTGTTATATCAGGAAGTAAAAGTCCAATTAACCTCGATTTTTTTGTATACAATGAACGGGCTACTTCATTTGGACTATAATTTAATTGTTTAATCATTTCGTTCACTGTATTTCTTGTATCTTCATGTACGTAACCGGTTTCATTTAATACTCTCGAAACTGTTGCAACTGACACGCCAGCTGCTTTCGCGACATCACGTATTGTAACCATTTGGCTCACCTCTTTGTGTAACCGTTTCCACATTCAGAATAGCACATTATTTATTTACATACAAGAACTTTTAAATCCTTTTATCAACGATTTTTTCTTTTGACTCTTTTCTCAAACTTTGTTTCTATAATAGCTTAAAAAAAAGTAACTTACTTTACGGAAACAGCATTTCTTTATACTTTGTCCTTAAAAAAGTTATTAATAGTAAAAGAAAAAGCAAATGATAAAGAAGGTCATTGTAAAAGGTACTTACAATGACCTTCTTTATCATTTATTCATTTTTTCCATTAGCTTAATTGTTGTTTTGTACAATAATTCCGTTCCTAATGAAATATCACCAAATGTCGCAAATTCTTTTGGATTATGACTTATTCCATCTTTACATCGTACAAAGATCATCCCATACTCACATATATAGGACATAGCTAGTGAATCATGAAACGGCCCACTCATTAATTCAACTGGATCAAGTCCCATTTGTTTACATTCTGTTCTCATAATTGACATGATCCGATCAGAACAATAACGAGGTTCACTATTTGTATCCTCTGTAATTTTATAAGATAGCTGATGTTCATTTGCAATACTATTTATTTTCTCTCTTAATTGTTTTTCTAACTGATTTCTTCGATTTATATCAATATCTCTTAAGTCTACTGTGAAACTAACTTTTTCAGGTATGATATTGCGAGAGTCTGGAAATACATTAATGCTACCAACTGTTCCAACTGTAGGTGAATCTGGATCTTGACTGGCAATTTCATTAAGAGCGACAATTATCTTGGCTGCCCCTACTAGTGCATCTTTTCTCATATTCATAGGTACAGAGCCGGCATGCCCCGCAAATCCCTCAAGTTCAATTGTTAACCATAAGGGACCGGATATTCCTGTAACAATCCCAACTGGTTTCTCCAATACATCTAATATTGGACCTTGCTCAATATGCATTTCTAGGAAAGCTGCAATACTATTAGCTGGATAAACTGAGTCAGCTAATTTATCAGGATCACATCCAAATTGAATTAATGCTTCTCTTCTTGAAACCCCATTTTTATCTATTCTTTCAAGCTCATCTTCCTCAAGCTTTCCAAGTATCCCTCTTACACCGAATAATCCTTTATTAAAACGGCAACCTTCTTCATCAGAAAATGCCACCACTTCGATAGGTATTGAGGGAATAATCATGTTTTCTTTCATAGTTTGGACAACTTCCAGCGCTCCTAGAACTCCAATAACCCCATCAAACCGACCGCCATAAGGTTGAGAGTCTATATGTGAACCTAACATTAATATAGGGGCGTCAGGATTTTCACCTTCATATCGACCAATGAGATTTCCAAAGTGATCAATCTTTGTTGTTAAGCCTGCTTCTTCCATCCACTTCTTCACTGTTTCTACCGCTTGTCTATCTTCATTAGATAAAGTTAGCCGACATACACCTGTTTCGCCAATTTTACCAATTTCAGCTAAATCATTAATCCTTTTTTCCAACCGATGTTGATTAATTATTAATGTTCGAGTAGTCATCCATATTCACCCTCATTCATTTATTATAGCTGTTTTTGGATAGTATGTTGCTTTTGTGTAAAAGCTCTGCTACCAACTTTTACACCTAATAAAGGTTCATCGTTCTTATTTAGTTTTCAGCTCTTTTCTCAGTGGAGTGAAAGACTTGTCGTTCCTCAAACCTATTTTTATTGGTTAAAAGATTATCTACAAAGCCAAGATTATTTAAGTAAAGAGCTATTTTCATAGTTGCGAGGTAAAATGCTTTAAAACACCCGTAATATAGAGAAAATTACGAGTGTTTTAATTGGACTATAAAGATTTTATTTCCTCAGTTAATGTATCGATGATTAATTCTAAGTCTTCCAGTTTAATATTTAAAGGTGGGGCAAGTGTTAGCACATTATTAAATCCTGCAACAGTAGCACCATTTTTTCCAATTATCACTCCTCTTTGTTTACAACCAGCAATTACTTTATTAACTAGTTCAACTTCTAATGGTTCCTTGGATGATTTGTCCTTTACAAGTTCTACACCAACCAGTAGTCCTTTGCCCCGAATATCCCCAACCAACGGATGATTTGCTAACGCTGAAGTCAGGCTCTGTTTTAATTGTTCACCTAACTCATAGGAACGACTAAATAGACTTTCTCGTTCCATAATCTCAAGATTTTTTATTGCTAGTGCACATGCAGCAGGGTTGCCACCAAAGGTATTAATATGACGGAAATAATCATATTCATCTGAGCCGCTAAACGCTTCATAGATATCCTTCTTCACAGCTGTAGCTGATAAAGGTAGATATGCACTAGTAATCCCCTTTGCCATCGTAATAATATCTGGTTTTACTCCATAATTCATATATCCAAATGCTTTTCCCGTTCTTCCAAATCCACAAATCACTTCATCTACAATAAGTAAAGCTCCATGCTTTTCACAGACTTCTTTTATTCCAGCCATGTAGCCATCTGGAGGAACGATCACACCACCACCTGTTATTATCGGTTCCATGATAACTCCGGCAATCGTTTCACTTAACTCCCAAGTCATGACCTGATCCATTTCTTTTACAGACTTCAGCTCCGCTGGCTTAGCATCAGCTCTGTCATCATCTCGATATAAATCAGGAGGACTGACATGAATAAATCCTGGTGCTAATGGTTCATATTTAAATTTTCTTTGAGCTTGCCCAGTAGCAGCTAGTGAACCCATGGAATTACCATGGTATGCTCGATATCTGGAAATAAACTTGTAGCGTCCATGATCACCTTTTTGCTGATGATATTGCCGAACAAGTTTAAAGGCAGTTTCATTCGCCTCAGAACCACTATTTGAAAAGAAAATTACGTATTCATCTTCTAGTAATTCATTTAACTTTTCTGCTAGTTTAATAGCAGGAGTATGGCTTTGGGTTAGTGGAAAATAAGCCATTTCTTTTAACTGCTCATAAGCAGCTTCTGCTAGCTCTGTTCTTCCATAACCGACATTTACACACCATAATCCGCTCATTGCATCTAAATAGCGATTCCCATGATGATCAGTAACCCACGATCCTTCAGCCGTTTGAGCAATCATTGTAGCATCAGGATTATAAGGTTTCATCGAATGCCAAAGAAAGTCTTTGTCCTTTGTTAGAAAGTCACCGGTTTCTTTTAATTTTTCCATTCAATCTACTCCCTTCTTATTAATAATCAAATCGTGATGTAATCATCTTCTTTCTCGTATAGAAATTAACGCCATCTTTTCCATTCACATGAAGATCTCCATAAAAAGAATCTTTCCATCCAGAGAATGGGAAAAAGGCCATAGTTGCAGGAACACCTACATTAATTCCCAACATACCAGCATCTGCTTCTTCTCGAAATTGGCGAACCGCCTTAGCATCTTTTGTATAAATGGTTGCTCCATTACCAAAACGTGATTTACGGATATACTCTAAACCCTCTTCTAAGTCCTTCGCCCTTAATAATGATAGAACCGGAGCGAAAATTTCCTCTTTTGCTATTGTCATATCAGGGGTAACTTGATCAAAAATAGTAGGTCCTAAAAAAGTTCCTTCATGTTTTTCATCCATTTCTTTTCGACCATCCCTAATTAATGTTGCCCCTTCCTTTAAGCCGATTTTGATATAATCCAAAACCTTTTGACGATGTGAATCTCTAATTATTGGAGTTAGTAATACTTCATCATCTAACCCATTCCCTATAATGAGTTCATCTGCGCGTTCTTTAAGGGTCTGGACAAATTCATCTCCATCACCAACAACTACAACCGCACTGCAAGCCATACAGCGTTGGCCAGCACTACCATAAGCAGAACTAATAATATGGGATACCGCCTTTTCCATATCTGCATCAGGCATTACAATATGATGATTTTTCGCACCAGATAATGCTTGAACCCTTTTGCCCGCTGCAGCAGCCCTTTCATACACATATTTAGCTACTGGTTGGGAACCAACAAATGAAATAGCACAGACATCATCATGATCGAGTAATCCATTTACTACATCATGTGCTCCATGAACAATATTTAACACACCCTTTGGAGCTCCTGCTTCAGTAAACAATTTTACTAATTCATTTGCTAAAATAGGCGTGCGTTCAGAAGGCTTAAGGACAAACGTGTTACCACAAGCAATAGCTAATGGGAACATCCAAAGTGGTACCATCATCGGAAAATTAAAAGGTGTTATGCCAGCAACTACTCCTAGAGGATAACGAAACATTTCTGAGTCAATCTCTTCTGCAATATTCGAAAGACTTTCTCCCATCATCAAGGTAGGAGCACCAGCAGCAAATTCCACACATTCAATTCCACGTTGAACTTCTCCGTATGCCTCTTTATAGGCTTTTCCATTTTCTTGAACAACCAGTTTGGCAAGCTTTTCATGATTTTCTGATAATAAATAGTGATATTTATATAAAATTCTAGCGCGTTTTGGAACAGGAGTGTTTTTCCAAGTCTTCCAGGCTTCCTTTGCTGACTTTACTGCTTTATCAACATCTTCCTTTGAAGAAATTGGAACCTTAATTATCACCTCACCTGTAGCAGGATTGGGAACATCTAAAGTTTCATTACAATCTGCATCTATCCATTCACCATTTATAAAATTTTTAAGTACTGTAGTTTCTTTTTTTAACACTGTCATGATTTCTTAGCCTCCTTCTTTGTAAAAAGCATAATTATTTTTAAAAATATTTTCCTTCTGCTTGTATAAACTTAAGGAAAAAATAAGATGGCTAGTGTTCTTATCACTTCTTATCGTCTATTTAAAAATGGAACAATAAGCATAAAGAACAGTAGGGATAAAAAAAGAGTTATCCTATTAGAATTATCACTCAATTTGTAAGTGTTTTCATTAGACATACTGTAAAATATCTTAGTTTTTTTTTCCACATTATGAACAATGTCTTCAATGCCCTCTAACAAGAAGATTTTCATCATACATATAGTCATACTTTCAACTTCAGTGGGACAAAAAGATATTTAATTTGATATTTCATGTTAGTTTGTTATTTTTTTTCAGTGAAATAATGAAATTCTTATTCTTTAACTTTTCATTTAGGGTATTTTCTAAAACCATTGAAGTAAAGTTATAACTATCGACTGAAGGCCACTACACGTCTCATTTTACTGAGTAACCTCATATGACCAGCTATTCGGTAAAAACCAGTATTTGGGCTAGAAAACAGCCTTACTTAAAAAATTACCTAAATAGCAATTTTTGAAAAAATGCCAACCAAAAAACCTATTAGGGTTTACTAATAGGCTTCATGTTCAGCATGTTTAAGTTTTTTTGAAGATTGTAGGAATTCATAAGATAATATCATTACTTCAATTGCTATTCTCTTTTCTGGGTTCATAAAATCTTTCCCTAATAATTTCTCCAGTTTTTGTATGCGATGATATAAAGTTTGTCTAACAATAAAAAGCCGTTTCGCGGTTTCTTGTTTGGATCCGTTGCATGCTAAATATGTTTTTAATGTTTGCATTAACTTTCCATTATATTTCTTATCATAATCTATAATTGGTTCCAAATACTCAAGTACAATTTCATTCAAATCTAAGTGACGATTAATTAAAGAAATTAAACGATAAATATGGAGATCATCATAAAAATAGAAATCAGAAGAATTCGATAATCTTTCCTGTATTCGGATCGTTTCTAATGCAGTTTCATAGCTTCTATTTATATTCACTAAATCTGTAACATATTTACCTATTCCAATAAAAGGCATTGGATGTTGATCTATCATTGAAGGATTAGAATTTTTCAATCTCTGAATCGCTTCCTTCATTCTTTTTTTCCAAGATGAGACATTTCTTTCATTGAGAATAATAAAGATGATGCTATTCTTTCTTTCTATAGCAAAAAGAGTAAAACCCTGTTGTTCAAATATCGATTTATAAAATAGTTTTAAATAAGTTAAATCTATATTGCTGAGGTTTTGAAAATTTTCAAGCTTGCAAATACAGACATTTGCTCCTTTTGGTTTAATGGTGGATGATTGGTAGGCTAAATATTCATGAATATCATCTTCAGTCTGATCACCTTCTAACCACCTTGATAGCCATTCTACTTCTTCTGCTCTACTCTTTTCTTCCACATAGAGATCTCTTAATATCAATTGAGCAAGAGCTGTTGCAGTACGATCAAGTATTAGCTGATCGAATTCTGTTAAAGAACGCTCGTTGGAAGTAATAATTAATTGTGCATAGTTACTTCCTAAGAGATGTATCGGAATACTTGCAATTGAATATGAATTAGCAGTTAAGTGTTGGTTATTTTCATTTTTTTCAACTAGTTGCAATAACTTTTTTCTCTCCTGATCTAATACATTTGGGATGAATTGAATATCCTTATTCTTAAATACAATAATCACTTGAACTTGTAAATAATGTTGAATATATTTGAGGATTTCATTGTAATGATCAATCGTTAGTAGTTTTTTACTTAATGTTTGGGAGTATTTTTCAAGATCTGCGATCATTTGATATTGATGGTTGATTAGAAGTGAGTGAATATCTTGAGTGATTTCTACAAATGGTACTTCTCTGTGAAAGAGGATAATAGGAAATTTGTGCTCATTCGCAACATCAATGATTTCTGGTGGAATCGAGGAAGTGTATGTACCAATTTCAATGCATAGTCCAGCTGCCGATGAGTCGATTAGTTGTTCTAATACAGAGATAAAATATTCCTTTTTTTCCTTCCAAGCTACTCCTGTTGATAAAATTAATTCATTACCATTTAGAAGGTTACGAATATTAGTAACTTCTACAACATGTACCCATTTAACTAGGCGATTCAAACCCTCTTTTCCTGCAATAACCTCAATCATCTCAAAATGTTTTCTTTGTAAAATATCCTTTACCGTAATATAAGATTTCAATTTCATATCACCTCTAAAAATTGAGTAGAATATTTGATCTTTTATTAAGGATCTAAGAAGAATATAGGGTCTGTATTTATATACTATTCGATATAATTGAATAAAATCCTTTACAGGTATTTGATTGCAAATAAAAATAGACATATCCTTTAAGTATCCAATACTTAAGTGATATGTCTTTTCAACGTGTTATTTTTTCTCTTTTTGTTGGTTGATTAATATTACTGAAAAGTATTTTCTTGCATCAGCAGTTAAGATGTGTAATGTTTCATTTTCTATTTCTGAATCTAAAGTTTTTTCAAATTCTACAAAAGCACCACTCAAATTCTCAGTGATATTTTTTATTTTGAAACCTCTTTCCACTAAAAAATCAATACGATCTCTTTCTTGTAAAAACTCTTGATACTCAGACAAAATAATAACCTCTCTTTCCATAAAAAAGTATAAATTTATATTTGTGGATTCAAATCTTCAGGTACAGCAACCACTTCTTCTTCTTCTAAAATTTCCCAATCACGTCCAACCGTTATCCCTAAATATTTTTCATCACTTGGGTCTTCAATTTCTGCTTGTTTGTACTTTTTAAACCACCAGTATTTACCTAATATATAATAAATTACTGCACCTACAAGAAAGCCCACGATAAATGAATAGCTTGAGAGAAAATATGAAGCGATTCCCCCAATAATCCATGCGATCATTCCTGCCAAATTAAACCCATTCATGTATTTATACTGACCATTTCCTACATATAAATCGTTGACATTCACTCTCCTTTTTCTAATTAAATAGTAATCTGTAAACAATATACCTACTATTGACGACAATATTCCTCCGATAATGAGTAAAGCAGGCACAATAACATCAAATAAACTCCATGGTTGAACCGCAATACCAATAATCCCCGCAATGAGAACTGCTGCCCAAAAAGGTACTTTTGGACCACCTACATTAGAAAAAATGGTCGCTGCAGGTATTACATTTGCAGATGTATTTGTTGACCATTGGGCAAATACAATCATTAATAACAAAATACCCAAGATAAATCCGCTCGCTGCCTCCTGAAGGGCAACAACTGGATCAAAATTTGAAACAGCAATATAAGATACGGCACCAATAATGATCATAAATGTATTGACAATTGGCATAACAATAATACTTCCAACGATTTGTGATTTATTACGTTTAAACCAGTTTCTTTCGTTTTTTGGTGCTTTGAAAAAACGTGATAAGGATGGCATATCAGCTGCTAAAGTTGCCCAGAATCCCATATTACTCATCACAACTACCATAAAGGCTGTAAAAGCTGCACCACCTGTTACTGGACTTTCCACCCATGACCAAATTTCCCTTCCTTGTTCTGCAGCTTGATCCGACAAAGAGGCATACATCCACGCAGAAATTAAGATAATGGTAGGTGCAGCTAAGTCGGCAAATCTTTCGATTGCTTTAATACCAAGTGCAGTGTTAATAAGTTGAAGTGCTGCAAATACAATAAAACAAATAAACCAGTTATTAAAACCAAACAAAATATTTAATATTCCATTCATTGCTGTTGCACCGAAATATGTGTTCAAGCCGAACCAACAGGCTGCAGTAATACCACGTACTAATGAAGGAATATGTGTACCGATCGTGCCAAATGGGGCCCTCATATAAACCGGAAACGATAATCCATGTTCTACACCGATATCACCAATAATGGTCATAAATATGCCGATAGCTACGGATCCTATTAGAGTTGCAACAATTACCCATCCAAGTGGTAAACTTTGAACACCAGAACCTCCAATTGCAAAAGCAGCTAATACAACAGCCATCCCTACCCAAATAACAGCGAAGCCCTTTGGTCCTATATTTCTTTCCTCTGAGCTAATAGGCAATAAATCTGGTGATTTCAAATAACTATCCTTATTATTCATCTGTTACACCTCATTCCTTGAAATGTATTCATAATATTCTGAATAATTTAAGCGTAAAAAATCCTTATCAATGGATTATTTTTTTTGGGGAGAGCACATGTAAACATTTGCCTCCCCAAAATAACTATTAAAATTGATCCTACAGATCGATATATTTTATTTTAAATAAGAGGCTGTTACATCGTTAATGATTCACTCTCATTCGTATGATTTCTTTCACCATATTTTGCTCGTTTCAAATACTGTCCAGAACCAATCTTTCCAACAAACTTTTTATCTCGAATAACAAATTCTCCTCGTGATAGTACAGAAACAGGTTCTCCTATTACTTTCATTCCTTCAAAAGCATTGTAGTCTACCGCCATATGGTGAGATTCAGCAGAAATGACCCTTTCTATTGTAGGATCAAAGATAACAACATCGGCATCCACTCCAACGGCAATCGTACCTTTCTTCGGATATAATCCGAATAGCTTCGCAATTCTCGTGGAAGTTATATCTACAAATTGATTTAAGGAAATCCTTCCCTTTTTAACCCCTTCAGAGAAGAGAATACTTAAACGATCCTCAATTATTGGTCCCCCATTAGGAATTTTTGAAAAATCATCTCTCCCTAAATCTTTTTGCCCATTAAAATCAAATGAACATTGATCCGAACCAATTGTTTGAAGTTGCCCTGTTTTTAAAGCGTTCCATAGAACTTCTTGGTTCCATTTTTCACGTAATGGTGGAGACCAAACATATTTAGCCCCTTCAAAATTTGGTCTTTCTAAATAGGATTGGTCTAAAACCAAATATTGTGGACATGTCTCACCCCAAACATCAATTCCCTTAGCTCTAGCCTCTGCAATCTTTCTTGCAGCATCAGCACATGATACATGTACTACATATAGCTGAGAGTTTGCGAGTCCAGTAAATGTTGCCGCTCTACCCGTTGCTTCTCCTTCAATTTCAGGTGGCCGTGTAAGCGCATGATAAATTGGTTCAGTATTGCCATTCTCTAGCGCTTTATTCGTCAAATAATCAATGACATCTCCGTTTTCTGCATGGACCATAACGAGTGCTCCGAGTTCTTTTGCTGCAATAAGTGTACGGAATAATGTCTCATCATCCGCTTGAAAAACATTTTTATACGCCATAAATACTTTAAATGAAGTGATTCCTTCATTATCAATGATCGAAGGAAGTTCATTTAATACGTCTTCATTCACTTCACTAATCATAAGGTGGAATCCATAATCAATAACCGCCTTATTTTTGGATTTTGCGTGCCATGTGTCAATCGCTTTCTTTAACGGTTCCCCTTTATTTGTTAAACAAAAGTCAATGATTGTGGTAGTTCCTCCATAAGCGGCAGCAATGGTCCCTGTTTCAAAATCATCCTTAGTAACTGTTCCGCCAAAGGGCATGTCGAGATGTGTATGGGGGTCAATGCCACCCGGGAAAATATAGCATCCTTTAGCATCAATTACTTCAGATCCTTGTGTAGAAAGATTTTCTCCTATTAAACTTATTACACCATTTTCAATCTCAATATCTGCTTGAAATTGATCTGTTGCCGTCACTATTGTTCCATTTTTAATCACTTTTTTCATGTTTTAAACACCTCATTTTCTATTGCTTTTATCTATTTATTTACAACATCTACATTGCATGAAGCAGCTCCAAGAGCAGATTGACGTTCATTCCATGTCATTGGTGGTAGCGTACTTGGAATTTCAACCATGTCAATTGCCCCATCAACTGGACATACGATAGAACAAAGATTACAACCTACACAGTCATCTTCACGTACCTGTAAATATCCTTTTCCTGTTTCATCTTTTAACATATCAATACATTGATGGGATGTATCTTCACAGGCAATATGGCATTTATTGCAATTAATACATATATCGTTATTTATCCGCGCGACGATTTTATAATTTAAGTCGAGATTTCCCCAATCAGAATATTTTTCTACTGACTTCCCTATTAAGTCCATTACAGAAGATATTCCTTTGTCATCTAAGTAATGATCTAGTCCCTCAATCATATCCTCTACAATCCTAAATCCATGGTGCATTGCTGCTGTACAAACCTGAACTCCAGTTGCTCCCATTAGCATAAACTCCACTGCATCCTGCCAGCTTGAAATTCCACCTATACCAGATATCGGAATGTTGATTCTAGGATTGCGTGCGCATTCCCCAACCATATTAAGAGCAATTGGTTTAACTGCAGGACCACAATATCCTCCATGGGCACCTTTTCCAGCAACATGTGGAATCGTATTCCATGTATGAATATCCACTCCTGCCAAACTATTAATTGTATTTATCATACTGATTGCATCCGCACCACCATTTGCTGCGGATTGAGCAGTAACAGTAATATCTGTAATATTCGGAGTTAGTTTTACAATAACAGGTGTTTGAGCAGCTTCCTTCACCCAATAGGTTTGTTTTTCAACAAGCTCTGGAACTTGACCAGAAGCAGATCCCATCCCCCTTTCCGCCATGCCATGTGGGCAACCAAAATTTAGTTCCAGTCCGTCCACACCAACATCCTCAACTCTTTTTACAATTTCATGCCATTTTTCCTGCTTAGGTTCCACCATCAGTGAAGCAATAATGGCATGATTAGGAAATCTTTTTTTAGTTTCATAGATTTCTCTCAAATTAACCTCTAAAGGTCGGTCAGTTATGAGTTCGATATTATTAAAACCTGCCACCTTTTGACCATTAAAACTAACAGCTGCAAAACGTGATGAAACATTTAGAATGGGATCACCCAATGTTTTCCAAACTGCTCCTCCCCAACCTGCATCAAATGCTCGTTGAACTTGATAACCAGAGTTAGTTGGAGGAGCAGAAGCTAACCAAAATGGGTTTGGTGATTGAATTCCTGCTAAATTAATCTGTAAATCTGCCATTTCCTTACCTCCTGCCCTTTTTAAAGATATGCTATATTGTCCAAACTAAGCAGTCTCTGCGGAAGTTTTGCTTAATTGCTTGTGGATTGCATATGCTGCGTCTTTTCCTTGCTGTGCAGCTGATACAACCATCGCTTCACCTTGACCCTTTCCAAAGATGACATCTCCACATGCATAGACTTTTGCATTAGACGTTTGATAAGTTTGCTGATCAATCTTTACTACGCCACTATTATGTTCAAGTTGAAATTCTTCAATTAACTGATTGTATCTTGATTGTCCAATTGCTTTTATAACAGCATCTACTTCTAATATAAATTCGGATCCTTCAATTGGTATCGGGCGAGCACGACCATCGTCATCAGATTTACCTAATTTAATTTTTATGCATTCAATCCCTATTACCTTTCCATCTTCATTCCCGATAATCCGTTTTGGGGCAGTAAGCCATCTAAATTCAACCCCATCTTGTTTGGCAAATTCATATTCAAAATCATATGCGGTCATTTCCTCACTAGTCCTTCTATAAAGAATCTTCACATTTTCCGCTCCCAATCGAATGGAACATGTTGCACCATCAATTGCTGTATTTCCCGCTCCGATGACAACCACCTTCTTACCGAGAAACGTATTAGAAATAGGTTTTGTTTTCGTTTCTTTTACGAAGTCAACCGCATCATATACACCATCTAAATCTTCACCGACAATTCCTAAATTAGGAACACTCGCCATCCCTATTGCAAGTAAAACAGTATCATAATTGTCCATTATTTCTTTTACTGAAATATCCTTTCCTACTCTTGTGTTTGTCTTTATTTCAACATCAAGACTTTCTACTTGCTTTACTTCCCAATAGGAAATATCTTGTGGAAGCCTAAAAGACACTATTCCATACGTGTTTAATCCACCAGCATGTTTTTCAGCTTCAAAAATCGTCACATTATAACCTAATAATCCGAGCTCTCGAGCAGCAGCAAGACCAGCTGGCCCTCCACCAACGATTGCTACTTTCCTACCATTCTTTTTTCCTGGTTTAAATAATACTTGTTGATTTTTAATTGCCCAATCTGTGGCATACCTTTGTAAATTGCCAATCATAATTGGTTTCGTTGAATGATTAAGTACACATGCCCCCTCACATAATTCCTCAGTTGGACAAACACGAGAACAGCTTGCACCAACAGGGTTAGCTGTCATAATCGTTTTAGCAGACCCTTTTAAATTTCCTGAGGCAATTTTTTTTATAAATGTCGGAATGTCAATTCCCGTTGGACATGCTTGTATACAAGGAGCATCGTAGCAATATAAACATCTATTCGACTCTTCTATTGCTTCCTGATTTGTTAACCCAGGAAATACTTCATTAAAGTTTTGCTGTAAATCTTCATAAGAAATTCTAGTCACTATGTTTTAGCCTCCTTTGGAAAAGATAAATACTATATGAAGATATATATAAAGGGCTTTACGTTTGGAAAAGTTGTAAAGCCCTTGTTGAAAAATAAATTAAGGTAATAGAGCCGTCATCTCTTGATAAGTTTCCGGTCTGCGATCCCGATAAAATTGCCAAGTATCTCGTACTTCTCTAATCATTTTTTTATTCATTTCACCGATGACAATTTCATCTTGGTCCCGACTACCCATTGCTACAAATTCCCCTCTTGGGTCAACAAGATAGGATTGACCATAAAATTCACCCATATTCCATGGACCCTCTTTACCTACTCTATTGATTGCACCTAAATAATAGCCATTTGCAACTGCGTGTGCTGGTTGCTCAAGCTTCCATAAATATTCTGATAATCCCGCAACTGTTGCAGATGGGTTTAAAACAATTTCGGCGCCATTTAAACCTAGCAATCTTGCACCTTCAGGAAAATGTCGATCATAACATATGTAGACACCAACTTTTGCAAATGCAGTATCAAACACAGGATATCCTAAATTGCCAGGCTTAAAATAAAACTTTTCCCAGAAACCATACCCCTGATCTCCAACTCCTACATGAGGAATATGTTGTTTACGATATTTTCCCAAATATGAGCCATCTGCATCTATCACTGCGGCTGTATTGTAATAAGTTGCAATCCCTTCTTTTTCATAAATTGGTAATACTATAACAACTCCTAATTCCTTTGCTAGATCTTGAAATAGTTTCGTTGTAGGTCCATTCGGAATCTCTTCTGCAGCATCATACCACTTTGTATTTTGCTCAGAACAGAAATAAGGTCCATAAAATATCTCCTGCAAACAAATGATTTGCGCACCCTTTTCTTTTGCATCTTTAACGAGTTGAATATGTTTTTCTATAGCCTTTTGTTTATGAACATCAACGGGTTCATTTCCATCTACATCATTTGAAGCTTGAATAAGTCCAATTTTCACGTTGTCTGTCATGGACAATTCCTCCTTTATAAATAGATTGGCCAATATACATATATGAATATAATATTTACCCTATTACTTTATATTCGGAAAACGCTTTCAAAAGATGTTGTCATTTTGAGTTTTTTACCCAAAATAGAAGTTTAAGCTTAGTTTACTTTTTTCTTGCTTGGATTGCATTATACACAATGTTAAATGATGTACATGATTTGTTTTTCATAATGTAACATTTGACAAATATAAACAATGTCTACTGAAAAAATCCGTTTCAGTTATTGTAATCACCTAGTCTAGTTATCTAACTATTTTCAGAATTCCATACGGAAATGATCGCTTTTTGGTAAAATTTCATACGGATGTCTGAAAGAATATCAATTCCATTCACCACCCAATATCTTTTGTCGCTTGGTATCTCCTCTATAAAATCCTTGTATTTCCTTTTGCCACCCCTCATAAGCAAGCTTCTCAAATGCTGTTAATTTTGCCTATAGAGAATAAATACTTTGAGAACTATCATTTATATAAATGGATGGTGTATATTTTAATGTTTCATCTATATAATTTATTCAACTTCCACTTGAAATCGTTAATAATAGAAATAAGTTCTTCTTCTTTAACCTTTTCATGCAAAAGATCATAAAATCGTTAATCAATGACATTCCAATTAAAGGGTTTATTTTGAATAATTGCGACAATCTTATACTCAGCATTACTAATTTCCAACATTTCATAGAACTCCCCATATATGAAGTATAGTAAAAAAGTCGATTTCCTCAGATGAACCTCAGCCCAATTGTTAGTTTGTCTAACTATTGGGCTGAGGTTCAAAACATGAAATCGACTTTTTTAGATTACCGTCTTTAGTGATTTAATCTTAGATTTTCCTATCTTATAGTAAGTTTTTTATCTCTTGTATTTTTTGTGGATCAATTGGATAACTAAAACTAGATTGATGATGTACTCCGGAGCCAAAATGAATTTCTGTCACCTTCACTTGTTCTAAAAGGTTGCCAATATTGTTCGGCGTTAAGCCAGACCCTGCCATAATCTTAAGTGATGTACCCTCACACTTATTCACCAATTGTTGCAGCTCACTAGTTGCATCTATTGCTTTATCCTTGCCACCTGATGTTAGTATACGAGAAATCTCCGGATATTGTTGTATGACATTTAAGGCTTCTAATTGATCATTTACTTCATCAAACGCCCGATGAAATGTAATATCTAATCCATTTGAGGCATCCAACAGTTTTTTCAAAGCTTCCTTATCAATATCCCCATCCTTATTCAATACACCCCAAACAACCCCTGCAGCCCCAAGCTCCTTACAAATCTGTATATCCTTCACCATACTATTCAATTCAGTATTAGAATAACTAAAGCTGCGACTATGTGGACGTATCATCACATACACTGGAATCGACACAGCTTTACAAACCGCTTCTATGATACCATAGCTAGGAGTTAGACCACCCTCTGCGACTCCAGTTATCAGTTCAATACGATTAGCACCTGCTTGCTCCGCTATTATTGCATCCTCAACGGTATCTGCAATGACTTCAATTATCATATGTAAGCTCACCTCTAATTTATATCAGTAACTACCCACTTTATTTTACCTTAAAAGAATAAGGAGAGCATCTAATCTATTTACTTTTTTATTAAGGCACTTTTTATTAAATTATTATTAACGTAATGTTTCAGCTAAGAAATAAGCAACATTTCAATTCACTAAGAACAGAACTCTAACTTCATAAGGAATGAAATAAAGCATTTATCAAAGAGATACCTTTTCTTTCACAATTTCAACAATGAGAGGAATACTTAGATGATCTGTCTGAATGTACTCCCCAAAGTCATATGTATTAAATGCATTTATACATTTTCTTGTTTGCTGGAAGCACCAGTTTCCTTCTTCTTCCCCACGTCTTCTTAATCTTTCATAAATCGTTTCTTCCTCTGCAATCAGACAAAAATGATAGGGATCCTGATTTAACTTTTTAAAACCATCTATTATATAATGAAGATATTCCTGTTTACGAATTGTCATAGGGATAATTAGATTCATTTTGTATGTTTGAATCAACCGATTGGCCAAAACAACTGTTAACTCTTTCCAAAGCTGTAAATCCTGAAAGTCACCAGTATTTGCTTCCTTTTGTTTAATTTCGTTTGGAATGATGTTCCTAAGCATAAAGCCAACTTCTTCTGGATCGAAAATCATGCTATTATCCATTTGTTTCACTAACTCATTTGCAACAGAAGTCTTTCCAACTCCAAACGCACCATTAATCATAATAATCATTTATGTAACTCCTTTAATTCTATCAGAAATGTATGTATTCATATCCGTTTCCCAGATACAATGTGCCAATGTAGATGCTTTGATTCTTGATAATTTCCTAAATTAGTAATCACCCTACACGCACCATACTCCTGTTCTATTTTCCAAGCAACTTTTCGTACAGTCTCTATTAACTCATACAATATCTTCTGATCACACTCATCTATTCTTGTTAATGAAGGAATATGTTTTTTCGGAATTGCCACAATATGAACTTGATACGAAGGTTTTGTATGATAGTAGGCTAAAGTATTATCGGTTTCCACTATTTTTTCTACTTCCGTTTTTCCACTTAACACTTCATCACAATAGAAATCTATCGTCATAGATATTCCTCCTGTTTTTTTTATTTCAAAAAGGAATGAATAATATGTTCGAATTCATCCTTCTCTTCTAAAAATGGATAATGATTACTTTGTTCAAAAATATGTAATTGAGAATCCGGAATAAGTTGATGCATTTCGATAGAATATTTAACAGGGCATTGAACATCGTGTTTCCCACATAAAATAAGTGTTTTTGATGTGATTTCCGGTAGTTTTCTTGTGATATCATAAATTAATGCCTCTCTGCTAAAGAAATTTAGTCTTTTCGCAGATGTTCCTTTATTGATTGAACAGTTGAAATAATCTTCATATCTTTCAGGCTTATATAAGGATATTTGTGTTCTCTCTTTTATTAATTTCTGTCTATCTGAAAATGAAAGGCCATCCCTCTTCAATTCCTTCATCAATTCTTGCATTCTATTAAAATGAGGATGACGTTCATTATATATACATTCTGGTGTAGAAGAATAATAATCTCTAGCTGCCGATCCTACAATAATTAATGAATCTAAGGATGAAGAATAATGAATACCATATAAAGCACCTATCATTCCACCAGTAGAATGTCCTGCATATGTCCATGATGAATATCCGAGTTCTTGTCTTATTTCTTCAAGATCTAATACCGTTTCAATCATACTTAACTGATAGGGTTCCTCTGCTCTGTCAGAATTTCCACACTCTCTAAGATTAACAAGAATTACTTTGTTATTATTTATAAAGGTTTGGGCGAAATAATCCCCCGATTCATTAAATACTGAATAATGATGGGTAACACAAATTGGATTACCCTGACCCGCAATAAAAATTTCAAAATTTCCTCGTTTAGTTTTAATGATTTCTCTTTTCCAATGATTCATCTATTTCTCCTTTACACTAGTATTCTGGTAGTTATTTATGTATCCATTTCTTTATTATTAATATCGGAATATAGCTAAGGCAATCAGGAAATACTTTGAAGTTTTCTAAAGTTTGCTCATTTTTTGTTAATTGCCTTAACTATTATAAAATGTGGCTTTTTCATTAATTTTTCATATTTCTCAGGAGACTCAGTTTTGAAAGCTTGTGTTGGTTGGGGTTCAATCACTTTTTCAATGATAAAATGTGCAGTGGTCACATTTATTATTTCGTTCAAGGGACGTCGGTAAAACGGTACTTCTATTATTTTTCCTTCCTTATTCCAGCGATCAATCAATAATTCCTTTGCAAAGTAATCTTCATTTTGTGAGATTTGTATATCCATGAATGGATGATGTACCGAATATAAAAGCACTCCATTAGATTTTAAGATTCGCTGAAACTCTCCAAAAGTTTTTTCCCAATCTTTAATATAATGAAGAGTTAGTGAACTAATAATCATATCAAAGGAATTATCATCGAATGGAAGCTCTTTTTCTAAATCTACACATATGACCTCTGCTTTTTGTTTCACACGTCTTTTTGTCGCAGCAACCATGTCTGGACTTAAATCTGTTGCAACGACACTTGCTTCACGATTGATTAATTGCTCGGTATACCAGCCTGCTGCACAGCCAGCATCAAGTACTCTCATGCTTCTTATATTATTGGGGATGTTCCTCAGCATAGAAGGTCTTTCATACTCACGATTATGAAGACTAACTTTATCGACACTATTTTCATAAGCATGAGCAAGCTGATTAAAGGTTCTTTTTATTTGTTCTTTCATTTTTCACCTCGTAAATATGTAAATGAATGGTTCACCTTACAATTTCTCTATTACTTTATGTTATTCCTTCAAATTTATGGATATCATCATCGACATGAGGCTTTTTTTTAATGATTTTAAACTAAATACTATAAGTTTATCAGTAAAATGAAGATATCTGAAAATTATATGGAGGTTACAATGGAAGCTTTTTACTTTTCATTGGCATTTCTCTGCTTTGGAATTTCCATCATGATTTTTATTGAGTTACTGTTAAATAGTGGATTAAAGGAGGCATTAGATATTTCAAAGAAGTCAGTTAAACTAATGGTTGGGATTTTTATTATGTATGTTCTAAGTTTTTCCTCCTATATTCTTTACCAAGTGTTATAGAAAAAGAGCAGTCTGCTAAAATAGATCAGACTGCTCCCAAGTGTTTAAATTCTTTACCTTATTTTTGTTGTATGAGTAAACCCTCAGTGAATTTTTGTGCTCAAACTTGAATGTTGACACACATTTTCTTCAACATTCACGGTTTATCTGTTTCCAACCCTATTGTGGAGACACATTTTCAACGGCATTCCCGGTTTATCTGTTTCCAACCCTATTCTTGAGACACATTATCTTCAACATTCCCGGTTTATGTGTTTCCAACCCTATTGTGGAGACACATTTTCAACGGCATTCCCGGTTTATGTGTTTCCAACCCTATTCTTGAGACACATTTTCAACGAAATTCCTGGTTTATGTGTTTCCAACCCTATTCTTGAGACACATTTTCAACGAAATTCCTGGTTTATGTGTTTCCAACCCTATTCTTGAGACACATTTTCAACGAAATTCCTGGTTTATGTGTTTCCAACCCTATTCTTGAGACACATTTTCAACGAAATTCCTGGTTTATGTGTTTCCAACCCTATTCTTGAGACACATTTTCAACGAAATTCCTGGTTTATGTGTTTCCAACCCTATTCTTGAGACACATTTTCAACGAAATTCCTGGTTTATCTGTTTCCAAACCTATTGTGGAAACACATTTTCAACGGCATTCCCGGTTTATGTGTTTCCAACCCTATTCTTGAGACACATTTTCAACGAAATTCCTGGTTTATGTGTTTCCAACCCTATTGTGGAGACACATTTTCAACGAAATTCCCGGTTTATGTGTATCCAACCCTATTCTTGAGACACATTTTCTTCAATATTCACGATTTATCTGTTTCCAACCACCATCCCTAAGACGCATTTTACCCAATTTTCTTGATTAACCTGTCATTTTTTTATTTTCCTCAAATAAGACTGCTTTTGAAGGGATAAAAATAGTAAGTAATAGTATCACTGCTAATACAGTTCCAATAATGGAGAAAATTAAACAAACTAATTGAAGTGTATACCATTCAGCAAATAAGCCTAATAGTAGGGTTAATCCAATTTGTACAACACCTTGAAACATATCGGCTATACTACTAAATCTCCCCATAATTTCTATTGGTACATTATTTTGGAAAAAAGTAGCATACCCTGCATTAGCGAACGCCATAAAAAAGCCCAAAAATATAAAGGCTAATGTAGCAGTCAGAAAATTATATGATGAATAAAACCCGACATAACCTACCGAGGTAAGAAGCATCCCCACACCTAAATAGAGTTTGAGTTGTAATTTTTTGGCTAATATAGCCGCAACTGCTGCACCTGTTAATGAACCAATTCCGGTTATACTGACAATTATTCCATAATCTCGATCAGATAATTTTATATTTTGTTTAATAAAAGTTACCTCTTGTGAGTCTAATGAAAAACCTATGAGTAAGGCAAGCTGGAATAACAGATAAATAATAATAAAATTCCTCGCTTTCAGTGCAAAATTTTTAACAATTATCCAATCTTTCATGATCATTTTCCAATGGATTTGTAACTGTGGGTTATTCGATTTCTCATCCACATTCGGGAGAAGATAGATAAAAAAGGCACAAACTAAAAAAGTAACTGCATTTATAATGATGCAAAGTTCCGTTCCAACATGCATGATAAGAATTCCGGCAATTGCTGGACCAAGCAGAAATGCACCTGAATTCGTCATACTCATGATTGAATTAAATCTCTTTCGATTGTCTCTAGGTATTAGCTTTGTTATATATACAGATGAACTTGGACCAAAAAATGAACCGACAATATTAATCATTAATAGAATTGTATAAATGATCCATAAGGAACCGATAAAAGGAATACAAAAGACGAGAACTCCTCTTATTAAATCAATTGCAATCATTAAATATCTTTTATTTACGCGATCAATTACACTGCCAGCCCAAATATTTGTTAGTAGTACAGCAATTGGTCGAATGATATACAGACCCGCTACTGCAGCTGCAGAACCAGTAAGTTCTAAAATAGAAAGGTTTAAAGCAATTAAATAGATCCAATTTCCTAAATAAGATATACCGATTCCAGAGAGTAACAGAATCGGTTTTTTCCAAATGTTCATTTTTTCCCCTTTTCCATGTGACATTCTAACCAACTAATCCTTTACTCTTAAAAAATATCCATCTTTATTTTTCGTATATTCACCCTTGATTTTTCCTACTCCATCAATTAATAAACAATCTTTCATGGATATAGGTTCTTGATTCAAAATTATGTGAAGCTGATGTATATTTCGCCAATTATGATGAAAGTAGGTTATAACAGGATATTGAAAAAGATATTCCTCATTATTGATGATTAATTTTATAAAATTTCGATGCAAAACTTTTTTACCACTTAATACGATATTCATTGGATCAAAAGCATTTACTTTCATGGACCCTTCAATCAATAGATGGTAACCAGGTTTATGAATGAATTGACCAAATTCCTGTTCTCTTTGATCGTTCACAAATTCAATCATCTCATCCGTTTCTTTACTAATCTCTACCTTGATATATTGATTGTTCTCTAATTGAATCTTCCTACTAAAAAATTCATATAAAGAGAGGTTAGATTGAAAATAGCTTTTATGCCATCCAGGTGATAGTTTGTCTAGTAGTAAGCAGATGAACATCCCTGAACTATAACAACTTCTTCTAATATTTAAGCAGGATTCTGTTTGATCAATCAGCATTTTTCCATACTTTTGTAAATAATCAGAATCCGATTGCCGTGATTTATCACAATAAGCCTTCCATTCAACATACCATGCTGGACCTTCAATCGTTTCAACTAATGTCTCGTAGTGAAAATATTCCCCTATTAGCTCTTTTCTTTTTTCTCTAATAGAGAAAAATTGAATGATCTCTTCCGCTTGATTTGAAAGAACCGCTCGATAAAGTGAAATCCTTTCTCGATTTCTTAATTCAATATTTTCCCTAGTTAACGGATATGTAATCCCGAGTATTTCATCAGGAAACCGCTTTTCACCTTGTAAGTGCTGATAGCCATGGAATAATTCATGTATAAGAAGCGAAAATAATTCTGCAAAATCACTGATTATATCAAAATTAACAATCGCAGTAGGATAATCCTCAAATAATATTAAAGTATCGCCAACAAAGCGATCATCCCAAGATAACACGACAAATGTAGGAAACTTTGACATGTAGTTCGGATGATTAAATAAAAATACTTTTTCCTCATTATAAATAGCGAAGGCTACTGGTTTAAAGCCCTCCCAATAGCGATTTGTAATAGTCGTATTAATTTCATCCATTAATTGATATAAATCGATTTTCATGCCTACAGGCTCCTTCCATAGAATAAATCCTCCTATTCAATCAAATATTCACTTATCAAAAATTGATTGTTTTTTAACCTTGTAATCATACAGTTATGTAGGGATTCGTATTCCTGTAACCGATCTTCAATAGACTTACCCTCTGAATTTAAAAATAAATCTTCACGATCATAATGAGGAAAAATTATTTTATTAGTTAATCCTAATGCTTTAAAATCCCGCAATTTTATACTATTCATTTCTGGTGTAAAATAATGAACAATCTCAATATTAGGACCCAGTACAACTGCTCCGGCACTCACTCCAATAATCATGTTTCCACGGCATGCAAAATCCCTCAATATAATGTCCGTACGACTTTTCTTCATCTGGTATAATAAATAAAAAGGATTCCCTCCGTTAATATAAATGATTTGACATTGTTCCAGTAGCTGCAGATTATCATATTCAATATCAATAAAACCAACCTGCGTGAATCCCATCTGCAGAAAATCCTTTTTCGCCTTTAAGGCAAATCTATTATTCTCCTTTTGAATTGATGCTGTTGTTATAATTCCCACTTTATAATATTCGACGTCATCTTCCATTTGCTCTAAAAACTGTTTTCTAATTCCCTCAGTAAAGAAGCCATTAGAAGTTAAAACCATTTCTGTCACGTACCATCCTTTTTAATTTTTTCAATTAACCTTGGTAATTGACTTAAATCTTCCAATACAAATTCTGCTTCTCCATACTTAAACTGATCTGATTTTTTCCAGATGGTTACCATGCCCACAGTTTGTGCTGCCTTTATATCATTGACAGGATGATCTCCTACAAAAATGCTCTCTCTCGGAACTACATTTAACCGCATCATTGCTTTTTGGAAAATGGTTGGATATGGTTTTTTGCAACCTTCCCATTCTGAAATCAAAATTGTATCAAAATATGATTTAATTCCTAATGCCTCAATATTATTCATTTGAAACTGACCAAATCCATTCGTTATTATGCCTAATCTAAATGCCTTTTTTTGTAACTCTTCGAGCATTGTATATAGATGCGGAAATGGAATACAACTATCTTTAAAATTATCTACATAATCATTAAAAAGATGTTTCCAAGAAATCTTTGTAATTTGAAATTCCTTTATTAACTGCTGATACACTAAATCTTTCCAAACATACCCATGGGCATCTAACTCAATAAACCTTGTAGTATATTTATCTTGTGGTATGTGATCGAAGTATTGAATGAATCGATTGTATTGAGAATGAATAAATTTTTCCACAGAGGCATCACGATCTAATAATGTTCCATCAAAGTCAAATAACACTGCTTTAATCAACCTTCTTCAACTCACTTAGCCATTTGTTCACTTTCTTTTCCATCATTTTTTGTAAATCTTTGGCCTTATCACTATCTTTAATCGTTGTTTTCGCATATTCAGATGGAAACATTTTCTTAATAGAAGTGACAAAACTCTCTCCACTTTTAGGCTCCTTATAATCTATTACTTTATATTTTTCCCCATCTTTTTGTAAGCGGATGAATACTGGACGTGATCCACCTGATTGAGGTTTTGCCATCGTTTCATGATTGTATCCCTCATAAAGTGAATACATATAAACATCGACCATACCCTTCTTTTCTGTTTTTCCATATATCTTATGGACTTCAAATTGTTTTTCAGTTTCTACATAGGCATTTTTATTGTGGTCGATAATATATTTTGAAATTACTTTATTCATATTTTTAGCATCCTTCTTTTTCTCTTGTGAAGAACTACATCCATTAAGTAGTAGTAATATCATAAATAGAACGCAGCAATATTTGGATACTGTCTTCATTGATATACCTCCTTGTAATGAATAGGGTTCTTTATACAGAAGAAAATTAAGAATCCACTTAATTAGAATACAGATAAATCTCTCATTCCTTTACTCTTTTCAACATTAGTCCTTCTAAATCCTTCATCTTCTCTTTGACAATTTCGATCATAAAGAAAATTTTTGGAAAATCATAAAAGAAAAAAGGATTCAATAATACAAATAAGCGATTCTCTACAAAGAATCGCTTTAACCTCAAAATAAAATAATATACTTTTTTCATTCCATTGTTATACCTTCAAATTCTTCCATCGTGTGACTGATTTTAGATTGCGTATCAATCACTTTATTTTGTAACTTTTCTGTTAAATGGCTTACTCTAACAACCTCTCTTGTTATTGTCTCTATATTCGCATTTACTTTTTTTATTGCTTCGTCCACATTATTAGATAAATTTCGTACCTCACCCGCTACAACTTTAAAACCCAATCCATATTGTCCAGCCCGTGCAGCCTCAATTGCTGCATTTAATGCAAGCATATTGGTTTGTGAAGAGATGTGTTGAATCGTTTTTGAAATATCACTTATTCTATTTGTTTGTTCGTTTAATGATTGTAGTGCTTCAATATTTTCTTTCGAATGAACTACTACGATATTTCCTAATTCTACTGATAAACGATTTAATTGAGAGATGATATGTAATGTTTTATTTTCTCTATCTGTAATGTCTGTAGCAATCTTTAAAACAGCATTAACTCTCCCATCTTGATCTAAAATAGGAATATAAGTAGCTTCGAGCCACAATAATTGGCCATTTTTGTGAACTCTTTGTATCTTCTCCTGAAACTTTTTACCCATTCTTAAATCGGACCATAGTTTCGCATATTCCGCGCTATTTCTAAATTCTTCTGTACATAATTGACTATGTAACATATTTTTCATTTCTGACACTTTGTAGCCTAATGCTTGAGCAAAATTATTATTCACCCAAATCACTTCACCTTTTGGGCTAAATTCAATCATCGCTAAATTTAATTCTAAAGCAGATAAAACTGCCTTTTCATTCATTTCCAGAGTACTTATAGTTTGACCTACTGTATCAGTCATGTTAGAGAACATCCTTTTATTTTTTATTTTTATTATAAAATATTTATTAAATAATGAGTTGCCATTTTTATGATTTTTTGTAAGGTAAACCCATTACTAAATGCCTATGTGAAATTTAAAAATAAAAAAAAGAATATCTAAAAATTCCATTTAGAATATTCTAGTAAAATCGAATTCTTCTTTCAGAATGCAAATTACACAATTGAATAAAGAAAAGATGCTACCTGTCAACATTGAACTGCGCCCTAAATTTCGGACAGTTTAATAAAAGTAACCCTGCTATTTAAGCAGCGATTAGATGACTTCGGTATTCTGCCGGAGTCATCTTTTTTAAATTCCATTGTCTTCTTGATGCATTATAGAAAATCATATATTGATTAACTAATTGTTTTAGTTCTTCAAATGTATGAACTTCTTTATAGTCCATTTCATCTTTCATATGTCCAAAGAAGGATTCCATTGGTGCATTATCGATACAGTTCCCTCTACGTGACATAGATTGTTTCAAATTCATCTGTTTCACCCTTTTTTGAAATTCTGGATGCGTGTAATGGAAACCTTGATCAGAGTGTATCATGGCTTCTGGATGTACATTATTCCCTAATTTCTCTTCTAATTTTGCTAGAGTATTGTAAACAATCGACATTTTCAATGTTTGTGATAATTCATATGCCACTATTTCACGTGTAGCGACATCCTTAACACAGGATAGATAGGCTGTTTTTCCTCGATACTTTAAATAGGTAATGTCAGTTAAAAATACTTTTTCCGGCTCGTCTTGTGTAAATTCACGGTTTAATCTATTTGGTAATGTCTTATGTTCTTGAGTAGCTTTTGCAATATTTTTATATGGGTTTGCACGTCGCACTTTCGCAAAGAAATTATACTTGCGCATTAGACGGCGTATTTTCTTTGGGTTCATTGGGTTTTCAAGTAATTCACATACTTTCATATAAAGTCCACGATAGCCAACTTTCCCTTTGAATGCATCATAGATGCACTTTAAAAAGAGATAATCCTCATAATCATTGTTCTCACGAATGGCATGTTTTTCAGTATTCTGCAGCCATGCATAATAACCACTGCGACTAACATGTGCGACAGTACATAGCTCAGAGACACTATTGATTAGTTGATATTTACGAATTACTTCATTGATGACTGCGTATTTTTCATGTGGAGCTACTTGTGTTTCTTCGCCTTCCTTTCGAGTTCCTCTAGCTTTTTTAGTAATTCAATTTCAGCTTCGAGATAACGAATACGAGCCTCTGCTTTTTCTAGCTTCTTATCAGCGGATAACTCACTAGTTGTTGGTCTTCCCGTACTTCCTTTTCCTCGACGTTCTTCCAAAAAACCATTTTCTCCATATTGATTAAAAGTATTTCTCCAACGCTTCAAAGCTGATTTAGCTTTTTTAGGGCCAATCATTTCAAGATCAAACCCATTTTCTATAAAGATTTGAGTAGGTCCTTTCCCAGCTAAGTTCTCATTTACTGCTTTAATTTTAAATTCAGGTGTATATTGAATCGCTCGATCAGATACTGAAGCAACATTGGGATTGGCTTCTAATAGTTGACGTTGATGTTCATTAAAATAGATTTTACTCATAAGATAACTCCCGTTCAAATTAATTATGTTAAGTATAACGGGCTTTTCCCATAGAAAAAACCCCGAATAGGGCACTTTTTTTTAAGTGTCTACTATTCGGGGTTCAGTTCACATGACTAGGTAGCATCTTTTTTTTACAATTTATATTGTACTGTTTTCTCATTGAATACTGAAGTTTTAAAATACAATACACCATTCTTTTCTTCTATAAATTTCAAGTCATCGCCCCTATATGGTGTATCATTTTCTTCAAAGTACTCTAATTTTTCAGGATCATTCTTAAAGATTTCTTTATATAATTCTACTTTTTCTTTTGTATTAGGTTTAACAAGCATTAGTACACCTTTAAGATTTGGTCGAATTAATAGATAATCTTGACCCATTCCCTCGATAAAATAATTCTCATCTTCCCCACCTAAAGCAACCAAGTCATACTCAGTAATTAACTTCGTCGTTTGATCATCATATACATAGAGTTTCTTCCCATCTGTCATAACTACTTTATTTTGAACCGTTGAAATATTCTCCATCCATCGATTGTAATAGAAAACTTTTGTTTTCTTGATGATCTTATTATCTTTTAGATAAATAGAATATCGATCAGTACTTAATCCTGGCTCACCGTGATTATTATCGAGATTGAGAAGCACATTTCCTTTTGGTGTTTGTTTGGCTTCAAGAGAAACACGATAATCTCGTTGAGTTTTTATCGGAACCTTTAAATCTGTTTGGCCAATTTTTTTTGGAAGATTGCTTCCTACTACAAAGTATAAGTCTCCATTTATTTTATTCACCCAATACTCCGAATTTTGGTACTTTGCTTTGACCAAAATATATTTACTGGTAACTGAGATTGTTTTTGATTTTTGTTCCCATTGAACTTGATCCCCCATCATTTCGGAAATGAATCGCAATGGGACATAAATTTTATTATTGATCATTTTCATGGACGGATTCATTTTCATCGATTTTCCGTTTTTTATTGCTAAATTACTAGAACTGTTTAAGACTAATTTATTGTTAATTCCAATAATAGTAGCAGCTCGCTTGGAAACATCCCAATCAACTTTATATCCTAAAAGTTCCGATACATTTCTCAGAGGAATATATACATACCCTTTTTCAATAAATGGTTCGGATCCCAGTTGTTCATTCCACCCATTCACTTTTAAAGTGATCGATTGCTTAGCATCACTTTTTATACTAAAACCAACCATAAACAATAGAATAAGTGAACATAGAATAGAAGATTTTATTAATTTTGACATACTCTTTCCTCCAAATTTAGTTTTATTCACTATATATGACGAATTAAAAACAAAAAAGTTTCAATTAATTTCCATTAAAATCATTTATTTGACAGAATTCATGACGACAGGGTATGACTATTAAGGATTTAGACCCATTAATTGACAAGCCCCTCTAATCATTTATATCTATTATAATTTCATCCATCAATAGTTCTTTTCTTTTGCCACTACTTTTTGATGGGATAATCGTTTTCTTGTCACCATTTTCTGAGATCTCTACACCACCATAAGTATCAGCCGTGAAGTTTCTGAATGTAATATGTGGGGTAATAATTAGTTGTTTCGCATTTTCATTAAGTTTCCCAAATGTTTTACTCATAGTTAATTTATTTTCTTCCTCTTTGCCTCCATTAACTTGGCCACCATACCTATTACCGAGATTATCTTTTATTTCTATGTCTATATCGACCGCATCAAATTGATTTCTAATTGCTTTTAACACTTCTCGATCATAATAAACAGTAAAAGACATTGGTGAAAGGGTTATCTTGGTTATTGTAGCTATAACACCTTCTTTTTTCACACTTTTATTAACTATAAGTAAGTTGCTTTTTGGTGAATCAAGGGTAAAATTAAATTTCCATTGTCCTTTTATTTCTTGATTCGTTTCTAGATTTCGTATTTTATCTATCCTCCAATCAATCGTTACAGTTTGATCTGCTACATCAGAAATATTACTTGCAGTCAATATTCCTACATATTTATTCCTATCAATCCTAGAAACCGTGCCTGTACCAGCTACTCCTTGAGCTTTTTTAATAGTTGGAAAACTAATTTGGGGATTGTCCCCTAAATCTTTAGCGCTTTCAATCGTATAGGTTAAAGTGACAATTTTTCCATCAAATATCGCATCATTCACTGTAAATTTAATACCATTGTCTTCCTGGACTAGATTTAAAGCATTAGAATATTCCTTATAGTGTTCATATTTACCACCTTTTTGATTTGGTGGTTGATTACTAATTTCATTGTTATTATCGAAAAAACGGAAAATATCTCCAATAATTGGAATGTTTCCTGCATATGAAGGAACAGTTAATCCAACCATTGTAACTGAAATTCCAGATACTATGGCAGCGATTGCAGCTTTTTTCCACCATCTCTTCTTTTTTTCCTTTTGTTGAATAGCTATTTGTAATGCTTTTTTTACTTTAAAACATTCATCTTTATTGACTTCTACTTCTATAAATTCTTTTTCATCTATCTCCACTTCAGTTAGCAATTCGTAAATATCCTTCATATAAGACTTCCTCCTAGTGTAAGGCTTGTCGCTTTTTTAGATAATTTCTTTTTGCTTCGGTAGATTCGGTTTTCAATAGCCGATCTTGTTATACCGAGCTTCGCTGAAATTTCATCAGTCTTAAAACCTAAAAAGTATTTCATGATTAAAATTTCGCGATCGATTGGCTCTAAGAGATTAATCAAGGCTATGAGTTCGTTCCTATTTTCTAAAAAAATTAATTCATCTTCCACTGATTTCTCATTATTTACTTCTATTTCTCCTGAAATTAGCTCTTTTTTCTTTGTTGCTTTCCTGTAATAATCAATCGATTTAAATCTTGAAATCACACAAATCCATTTTTTAAAATCCTTGGAGTTTCCATGAAACTTTTTAGAATGATTCCATATGGATAGAAAAATATCATTTATACATTCATCGATAAGACCATTGTTCTTTAAAGGAGAGAGAATTTTTTGTGTAATGCCTTTTACTAAAGGTAAATATTGTTCAACAATGTACTCCAATGCATCCTCTTCATGCCGTTTTAAGCGCTTAATAAAATTCTTTTCTGTTGATTTCATTCATTTGATCTCCTTCTATTTTTGTAAAAGTCTTTTACACTTTATATAACGATTGATCCTATTTTTTTCTCTCATTATTTTTGTGCGAGTATGAATATTTTTAAAATGATGCAAAGTGGATGAATGATTAGAATTTTTATAAGAAAAAAAGGAAGAAAAATGGGTTTATCCACTCTTCTTCCTCTTTAATTAATGTGAAGGCTTTCTACATGAAAACAATAAAAATAACGGGATTCTCATTCTTCTCTCATATTCTTCTATACGTTTGAAATTTTCCTTCACCGGGGTTGCTTCTTTTAAACCTTCAATAACAAAACCAGATTTTTGTAGTGTAGCAAAATATTCCTCAATCGTACGATGATATTTTATTACCTGCTCACCAATCCAAGGTTCTACCCTTTTACCAGAATAAAAGTAATGATCAACAAGCCAATTTGTCCTCTTTCCATTGGTAGTCATACTTTCAACAGATGATGTAAGTATTGGATGTTGAACACTGAAAATAAAACGACCATCAACTTTTAATGTTTCATAAACCTTTTCAAATAACTGGCGAATATCTTCTATATAATGAATGGCTAATTGTGACGTCACGATATCAAAAGAATTCGATGGATATTTATAATCTAACATACTCGTAAGAAATACTTCCCCTACTGTTCCATAAAGATTTTGTATTGCCTTATGATACATATTTTTGGATCCATCAATTCCTGTATATGATTGACAATTGCTCTTTATAAATTCTATACCAAGCGATGCATCCCCACAGCCTAAATCCAAAATCACCTGATCGTTCACATCTCCTATTAACTCAAGTAATGCTGGCTTTTCAATAATTATATTAGGGCTTTCTTCACGATGCCTTCTCTTCATATACTGTTCGAAAAATAGATTATTATCATAGGCGGATGAATCTTTATATGCCAATTAATTTCACTCCTTACGTATAAAACTAAATATTCATCTATTTCTATTCGCTAAAATTTACCTGTAACCTCTTTTTTGATTAGAATTTTTCAACAAAATGAATAGATTTAAAAAATTATATTAAAATAGCATAACCTGATGGTATGTTAAATTATTTTCATTCACTTGTTTTTATACTTCTATATGAGTCATATTTCCTATTTTCATCTGAAACCATTCCTACTTTTTATTCATATATGCTATATTCTAAAAGTTAAATTTGTTTGCAGCAAAAACGCTACGCCAACCGAGGGTGTCCTTCTAGCAAAACAACTGTGTTTATTCATCAAGAAACGACATCATTTACAAAATAGGAGATTAAACAATGAACAAAGAAAATGATGCCTTAAATCGATGGAAATTGAAAATTAATCATGAACATAAACTTCTGGACATAGGAATATGGGACTATAATTTTACTAAAGATGAATTCTATTGGTCAGAAAAAATATACAAAATTTTTGGTTTGAATAAAAAACAAGAACTTACATTTAATCAAGTAATTGACTTCATTCATCCAAATAACCGGGATAATTATTTAATCACCCATTATGAAGCGCTAAATAAAGGAAAAGGATACTCTATTAACTATCGTATTCTTCGAAAAGATGGGAAAGAAAGAATAGTATCTACTACTACTGATGTCCTATTGGATCAAAATAATCAAGTGGTTCGAATGATAGGAACAACGATTGATATTACTAATCAGAGTTACTTTAATCAACAAGTCTTACAACGGGCAAAAGAAATTTCAGATCTCTTCTTAAAAGTCGGTATATGGTCAATGGATACAAACTCAAATAATATTTTATTTTGTTCTAATGGTATCGAATCCATCACTGGTTATGCTTCTATAGATTTTCAAGAAAAGCGAATTGTATGGAAGTCTATCGTCTATCAGGAAGATATAACTAACTATTTTTCAAGTATGAAAAAACTAAAAATAGGGGAAAAAGTTAAGCACTCATATCGGATAGTTCACAAAAATGGTGAAGTAAAATGGGTAATGGAGGAAAGTATTCCTAGTTTTGATTTGAAAGGAAACCTAATACGTATAGATCGGATTGTTACTGATATATCTGAACAAAAAAAATCAGAAGACAAGATGGCTTATTTAGCTCATCATGATTTTTTGACAACTCTTCCTAATCGGAGATTTTTTGATAAGGAGCTCAATCTTTTAATTAAATCTTCTGCTCGTTCTAGTTCGCATGAAAAATTCGCTGTCATGTGTTTGGATATGGATGGTTTTAAACGTGTAAATGATACATTTGGTCATTTAACTGGAGATAAACTATTAATTGAAATCTCTTCCAGGCTAAAGCAATGCGTATCCCATCATGACTTAGTTGCCAGAATGGGCGGAGATGAGTTTTCTGTCATCCTTCGAAATATAAATAACATTGACTATCCTATTTCAATTGCGAAAAAAATAATTTCATGTTTAGAGGAGCCCTTTTTCATTGAGGGCTACGAATTATATATCACAACTAGTATTGGTATTGCAGTTTCTAATAATAAATGCAATGAAATGAATCACATATTTAAAAAAGCAGATAATGCCTTGTACCGTGCTAAGGAAGCTGGAAAAAATAATTATCAAATCTATACTTATACAATGGAAAAGGAATTTTTCAAACTCTATACTCTCGAAAGAGATTTAAGAAAGGCACTTAAGAAAAACGAATTCTTCATACATTTTCAGCCGAAAGTAAATACGAAAACAGGTCAAATCCATAGTGGAGAAGCCTTAATTCGTTGGAAACACCACAAAAATGGAATTGTTTCCCCAAAGGAGTTCATACCACTAGCAGAAGAAAACGGAATAATCTTTCAATTGACGGATTGGTCCTTTCGAACTGTATGTGAACAAATCAACAAATGGAAGCAAAAAAATATTCCGCTAGTTCCAATATCTATTAACATTTCTCCTAAACGATTCTTAAAGCATGATTGGGCGGAGACATTCGTTCAAATAATGGAGGATACCGGTGTAGACCCCTTTTTGATAGAATTGGAAATTACTGAAAGTGTGCTAATTCGAAATGAAGAATCATTTGCCTCTTCTATAAAAATACTAAAGAATTTAGGGGTACGTATTTCACTAGACGATTTCGGTATTGGATATTCATCTTTAATTTATTTGAAAAAGTTTCAAATCGATACGATCAAAATTGACCAGTATTTTATTAATAACTTTTTAGCTGACGAAGCTCCGCTTACAAAATACATAATTAATCTGGCACACGATTTAAAAATGAATGTTGTTGCAGAAGGAGTAGAGACGGAGGAACAGCATCAATATCTTCGACAGTATGGTTGTGATCAGCTACAAGGATATTTATTTAGTCCACCTGTTTCAGCTGAACAATTTATTAAATTGTTAGAAAAAGTATATCTTTACTAATAAATAAAATAATGAATCTTTAAGATAAAAAAACAGGAAGAGTCTGTGTACTCCTTCCTGCTTTTTTGACTATTTATAACCCTAAAAACTTTTCAATTTGAATGCGGTAAGGAGCTATTTCTTTTATTTGAGAAAAGTTAGCTAACACTCCTTTTATTAAAAAGATTTGTGGATCCTTCTTCTTAAACTCTGCATATAAAAAATCAATCGAACTTAATAATTCCTTCGTTTCCCTTATACTTAAGGATAATGATTGGACAATTAGGGTCATTTCTTTTAAAATCTTTTCTAAGCTATCATTATTCCGTGTATTTTCGAAACTATTATGAATTTCATGCATAAATTGTTCAGTTAGAATTGGTGAAACTTCTTGATCGATCATTGCATGTAGAAGATCATAAACTCTTTCCGTAATATGAATAGCTAACTGATCATTATTAATAATTTTTTCATCATAAGCTTTAACCCGTAAATAGCCTCTTAATATGGAAAGAAATAAAATATATCCTTCAGGAATATATGGACGTACCTTTTCTCCAAACTCCTCTAGTAATAACAATTTCAACCAATTAAATGAATGTTCATGTAAATGGATAAATATTTGTTTAACTTTTTTTGAGAATATTTGTTCTTGATGGATCATGGAAAAGAACTCATTATATTGATAACGTTCATTTAATAATACTCTCAATAAATTTGAAAACTTTTCCTTAGGGGTTAAATCTTCCTCAAACGCTTCCCCCATTTTAGTTACAACATGTTCAATATAATAACGAATAATAGAATATAATAAATCATCCTTTGAGGAAAAATAAGTATAAATCGTCCCTTTTGATACATTGCTTGCATCTGCAATTTCTTGCATTGATGCAGCATGAAACCCCTTTTCAGAAAATAATACGGTTGCTGTTTGGATAATTTTTGTTTTTTTATCTTTATATTTATCTCTCATATCATTTCACCCTTTAATTTATTCTAACAGATAATGATCATTTCTCATATTTACATATTTTCCACGGATCTCATGAATACCTAAAATTGACCCATTGGTTATTGACTGCTTAGTCGAAATTGATTCTTTGTGGCGGTATCCGACAAAAAATGCAAATTGAAGCCAGTTATTAATTCCATTTTCAAGAAATTTTCTTCTTGATAATAAGATCATATTCGGTTATATTATATTTTGCCATGACCAGTCAGTCAATTTTATAATTAAGGGAGAGAAGTGTAATATGGTTGTCAAACAAAATCGTAATTCTGGTATACAAACAACCAACCAGATTACAGGTAAAAGAAAGTGGTGGGCACTTGCAACAGTTATGATGACAATGTTTTTCTCATCCATGAATCAAACTGTTGTTTCAACTGCAATACCTACCATTATTGGAGACTTAAATGGATTTGAATTGTATGCATGGATATTTAGTGCATTTATGATTACTTCAGCAGTAACGGTACCTATCTATGGTAAATTATCCGATGTATACGGTAGAAAACCTTTCTATATCTTCGGTCTTATCATGTTTGCTGTTGGTTCTGCAGTGTCAGGATTAGCACAAAATATGCTTATGTTAATTATTGCACGTGCCATTCAGGGAATTGGTGCTGGTGCGATGATGAGTATGCCACGTGCAACAATTGGCGATATCTTTAATCCAAAAGAACGTGGACGTTGGATGGGAGTTATCGGTGCAGTCTTTGGACTCTCTAGTATTCTAGGACCAACAATAGGAGGATGGATTACAGATGAATGGGGTTGGCGTTGGGTATTTTATGTCAACTTACCTTTTGCAGTCCTTGCCTTAATTGGGGTTCTTTTTGCTTTACCAAAAGTACGAACAAGTGAGCAAGCAAGCATCGATTGGATTGGTTCGTTCTTACTTGTACTTGGTCTTCTTCCAATTCTCCTTGGATTTACATGGGCGGGTAGTAAATACGATTGGAGTAGCCCAGTTGAAATATCTCTATTTGGTGCAGGTATTATTATACTCATTCTATTTTACATTTATGAACGAAAAGCGGCCAACCCGGTTATCGATACGAAGCTCTTTAAAAACCAAATATTTAGCACATCTTTAATTCTTGGAATATTCGTTGCGATGGGGATGTTTGGTGCAACAATGTTTTTACCTCTATTCGTTCAAGGTGTAGTTGGTCTTGATGCACAAAGCAGTGGTCTTGTTATGTCACCTATGATGATCAGTTTTATTGTAGGTTCAGTTGTCTCTGGTCAAATTATGTCTCGGACTGGTAAATATAAAAAGCTGTCCCATATTAGCGCAATATTAATGGCGGTAGGTTTATTTTTATTTACACAAATGGATGTTAATACAACATATCCAACCGTTATTATCAATATGATTGTGCTTGGATTAGGGATTGGCTCCTTAATGCCATTATTGAACATTGCCGTTCAAAATGCATTTCCGTATAAGATGATGGGAACTGTTAACGCAACACAGCAATTCGTCTCATCCCTTGGTGGAGTAATTGCTTCCCCGATATTTGGATCAATTTTAAATAATGGTTTTGCAGATAAACTAGAAACTTCATTACCTAAGCAATTGATGCAGATGAAAGAGAAAATGGGTGATGTAAATCCTCAAGCACTATTAACAAAGGAAGCTCAAGAGGCACTTGCTACGAATTTCAAAAAATTAGGTGATGCTGGTATCGAGCTTTATAATAGCTTCTTACATGCAGTTAAAGTTTCACTTACTACTGGTGTACATCACCTGTTCATCGTCGCTGTCGTATTTGGATGCCTTACCTTTATTGGTACGTTCTTCCTACCGGAAATCGGGTTAAAGGATGATGATTATTTTGCAGAGGCGAATAAGGATACTGCCTCTACCGAAAAAGCTAATTAATACAAAAATTGTGCTTCATGGTAAGTAGTTCAGATAACGTTGAGAAAATCTAAAATCGCAGACAAAATAACCTACGATATCATAACATAAATACTTAAGTAAATTTACAATTTAAACAGCTAATAAAAAGCTTGGGGAAAATCCCAAGCTTTTATTCTTTTATGTATAGTTCTGTTCAACTAAAGCTGCCTCGTTAGTTCAATATAATCTCCATTTTTCTACTCTTCGTTTTCATCCCAATTGACTTATAAAATTCAATGGCAGATGTATTTTCCTCGGATACTCCCAATTCAATACAATCAACCTTGAGGCTTTTTCCAAAATCAAAAACGTATTTAATCAGTTTTTTTCCAATACCTTTCTTTCTCTGTGTTTCAACAACGCATAAACTCTTTATATATAATACTTTCCTCGCTTTAACAAAAGTATTTTCAGTTACTTCTTCTTCCTTTGCCACTACAACGCCAACTATATCATTGCCTGTAGTAGCGACAAAAATATGCTGTTTGCCATCAAGTAGTTGGCTTTCAAAAAAACCTTGTTCGATTGGAGTGGAATTCTCTTTGTACAAATCTGGTCTTATAAAAACGTGGAATTCATGAACCTGCCTAAATAAAGGTAACAATGATTCGTAGTCGCTTTGTTTAGCGTTTCTTATGAATAAATCCATATTTTTTTCTCCCCCCTCCCCAGATATTTGTTTTTAATTGGAATTTACCAATTCTCACTCTTGCCCAAAATGCTTTAGACATTCATTCTGCTCTTAAGTTGAAGAACTGAATGTTCAAAATCTCTAACTCTATTTTACTAAATATTGTTATAAATCTCTAAATTTATTCGAAAAGACCCAAATTGACATATCTAATAACAAGTAAAATATCACCCTCATTTACTCAATGACAATTTTTATTGTCAAGATGCTAGTAAGGTTGCTATTTAGAATGCTATTTTTGGCCAGTTTTCTTTTAAAACGTTGATATATTAGCGAAAATAAATCAATTATTGACTATGCTAAAAAGGTTACTAATCCATATATTATTTACATTGATTCACCACAAAAACAGAACTACTTACCTTCTTGTTCATCTTTTTTTCTAAAAATCTTCTCTATCTCTCAATGAATGGAAATTTTCTTTTTTTCTTGTAAAAAAGCATGTACTTCTTGAACACTTAGCCCCATACATTTTGCTCTTTTCATCATTTCAACCCATTCATTATCCAACTGATCGTTTTGCCGCTTCTTTTTTTCTTTATCATCCATTTGTTCCATCGTCCTTCATGCCTCCAACAACATCATATTTGTAAAAATTAAGGGGCTATACAGACTACTCTCTAATCATTCTGAAAATAGACAATTATGTATAATATTATGATTCCAGATGAAGAGATGAATTGTCTGACAATTTACGATTAATTTAACTTTAGCAAAAACAATAGGGAAATAAACCTATCTAAAGTTATATATTTTAAAAATTTATACGTTCAATTAGTAACAAGTACATAATTTCCTCAAATAGATTCTACAAGCATGGAGGATAGTCTTTCTTATATTTTTTCTTGAACGAAAGAACTAAGAGCCGCATCTCTTCATAAAAAAAGTAAATTCCTATTTTTTACATAGGAATTTACTCGGATTCAAATCTCATAAATTATATTCCCTTAGCCCCATACTTCTTTTGCCACATCAACTATAAACTTTAATTTTTTCCATTGCTGTTCTTCGGTTAGTTTATTTCCATGATGAGTGGAGGCGAAACCGCATTGTGGACTTAAGCATAATTGTTCGAGTGGAACATATTTTGCTGCTTCATTAATACGAGCTATAATTGCTTCCTTGTCCTCTATCTCTCCATTTTTAGAAGTGACTACACCAAGTACAACTCTCGCACCTTCTCTAGGAATGTATTCCAATGGCTGAAAATCTCCTGAGCGTTCATCATCATATTCTAAGAAAAATCCATTAACTTTTTCCTTAGCAAAAAATGTAGGAGCAATTAGCGCATAACTTCCTTCAAATAACCAAGTAGATTGATAGTTTCCTCTACATAAATGGGTAGTTACAACCAAATCCTCTGGTTTCCCTTCCAATACACCATTAATAACACGTAAAGCTAAATCAATATACTGCTCCCTTGAATATCCACCTTCTTCAAAGACTTTATTTGGTGCTGAAAGTCCTGCTATATAAACATCATCTAACTGTAAATACCTTACCCCGGCATCATAAAATAATTGAATCGCTCTTCTATAGGCTTGAATGACATCTTTCGCAAATTCCTCAATATCAGGGTATATAGCTTCATCACGTATTCCAACATGGAAAAGCTGATTTGGACTCGGAATCGTTTGTTTGGCCACTGCCCTTCCTGCTACGATATCATTAAATTCGAGGAAATCTTTAATAAATGGATGATCAGTAGGGAATGTTATTTTTCCAGTATTCCGAATTTGATATTTTTCCGTCTCTACACCTTGAAATTGATATCCTCTTTCAGGTACATATCCTTCTATTCCATTAAAATGTTCTAGGAAATCTAAGTGCCACCACGTACGTCGGAATTCCCCATCTGTAACTAACTCTAAACCAATTTCTATTTGTTTATCTACTATTCTTTTAATTTCGTTTGTTTCTACTTGGCGTAATTGTTCATAAGAAATTTTTCCTTCCTTATATTCATTACGAGCTCTGTGTAAATTGTCTGGTCTTAATAAGCTACCTACATGATCAGCACGGAATGGAGCTTTAGTGAGTGTAATCGAATTTGTCATCATATTTTCCTTCTTTCATATTTTAATCATTTGATACATTCATATCAATCAGCGCTTATGGTAAAATGGCAAATGATCGTACAGGAAAACCTGAGGCTTTTTCAGGTTTAGGTACAACATTAATAATAACTGCACCTTTTGCAGGTACTTGATCCAAATTCGTTAGTAGTTCTATCTGGTATGTATCTTGGTCAAGTACAAAGTATTCTGCTAAAAGCGCACCATTATTCTTGAAGTCGATACTTGAATCAGTATCAAATGTTTCATGTCCTATTGCCTTTATATTTCTTTCCTTAAATAAAAACTCCAATGCATCGAGTGACCAACCAGGGGCGTGGTTATTACCTTCAGAATCTTGGTTATTAAATTCTGCTATATTTGGCCATCTCTTACTCCAATCTGTACGCAAGGCAACGAATGTACCTTCCTCTATAATTCCATATTCCTCTTCAAAAGCTAGTATATCTTTTACTGACAAGGTAAAATCATGGTTTAATGCTGATTCCTTTGACTTGTCAATAACGATTAACGGTAAAATTAGCTCCTTTAAATCTAACTCATCTAAATATCTTGCATTGCGAACAAAGTGAATCGGTGCGTCTATATGGGTGCCATACTGACCTGGAAATTTAAAATTCTGTGCAAAAAATCCATCATCATGAGTAAATAGTGTTTGAAAGTCTGCGGAATCAAATGCTGAAAAATGTGGAGAGTCTGGACCAAAAGTATGGGTCAAATCAACCCATCGCTTTTCCTTTAAAAATTGGATTACTTTAAAAAGTTCACTTGACATAATCTTCACTCCTTTTTTCAAATGTAAAAAGCCCCTTCTTATAAACAAGAAGAGGCATTGTAGACATCACATATTCTCTTCTTATCTTCAAGCGTATTGCTTCTGGAATTAGCACAGTACATCTGTCTGTTGCTGAGGCTTCAAAGGGCCAGTCCCTCCACCTCTCTGGATAAGAAAATTACCAATATTTAATTAAATATTACTCTACAATTTTGCAAAGAGAATGTCAATATAAAAAAATAAAAATTTATTGCGCAAAATCAATATACTAGTTTTTAGATAAAATATCCAAGCTATGATAGGATATAGATGAATTTTACGATTTAACAATTAGAATAGAGGATTAAAATGAAGAAAATATTATTGGTGTATGCTAGTATGACAGGCAATACGGAAATCATTTCAGATCTCATTGCGGAAGCCATTAGAGAAGAAGGCTATTCTATTACCGTAAAGGAATCTCTTCGTGCAGATCCAAAGGAATTATTAAAATATGATGGATTTATTTTAGGTTCCTATACATACGAAGGTGGAGTCATTGCCGATGAATTTATGATATTTTATGAAGAAATGGAGCAATTGGACTTATCAGGGAAATTTGGAGCCGTCTTCGGTTCCGGTGATTCTTTTTATGAAGATACTTTCTGCGTAGCAGTTGATTTAATTACGGAAAAATTGATTGAACTTGGCGCTAATATTGTACTTGATGGATTGAAAATTGATTTAATGCCAGAGGGAGATGAGGAAGAACGATGCAAACAATTCGGCAGAGATTTTATTAAGCGGATAAACTCTTAATATAGTAGAAAATCCGATGTTTTATTGTTTTAATTTGCTAGTTTTGGATTTGTAATGGTAAAATATCCTTACTATTTGGATCGGAGGCTGACAATTTTGGGGAAAATTAATCTTGCTGAAGCGGTAAAATTAAAAAGTATTATGACAAAAATGATTCATGACCTGGAGGATGAGATTCGTAGAGTAGCATTTACAACAATCGAAAAAGGAGAAGTTCCTGAAAAACCAATAAGAAATGTTCAGCAGGTTGATGATGAATTAGATGTGGTAAGGAAAGATGCAAGATTACTGGATCGTTTAATGTATAGAGCAAATATTGATCATACAATTACCTTTAAAAATGAAGAGCTAACCATTGTTGAAGCGATAGAATTAGCAACGCAACTTCGTGCCAAAGCTCGGTTATATAAAGAATTGGGAACTGCAGTTAAAGAAGAATTTCAATATGGAATGTCTGAGCATACAAGCATTTATCAAATAGCCCTATTCGAACCTGAGGATTATCGCAAAAAAGCAATTCAAATAGAAAGAGATGCTCATAAACTCTCAAATATTATTAATGCAAAAAATTATTCCATCATTCTCGATTTTGATGATGAAAACTACTTCTAACCTGGAAAAGATGAGAGTTCTTTTCCAGGCATAGGGTGGAGAAAAAACACATTTTAATTGTAAGAGACAACCGATTATACGTTCCCATTTAAATTGTGACCAATCAATTCCATTACCAACTAATGCAATGGCAATCGAAATCTTTTAGATAAATTAGTTTCTCCCTCTATGATAAAACGGGCCCTTCTGCTACGTCTGTACAGATAGGGCTTGTTTTTGTTTGTTGGATTCTCCGATTTATTTTGTATATACTTAATAAGAGAAAATCTTTTATAAGGAACATTGGTTGCAGCCAATGTTCCTTATCACAGCACTACTAAAGTGCAGTGGCCCTTAATTTAGATAACCTATCCCCTTTTAAACTCAAGGTCATTAGCGGGATGGGTTATTTCCGTTTAACGAGGGAAATGACAACCGCAATAACGGCTACAATTAATGTTCCAAACATTATCATTAATGAAACTGCCTCGTATACGGTGACCAATAGTAACCACCCCCTTTCAATAAGGGATAGCCACCCTACACGCTGTGTATAATTAATTATAGCACATACGTTCGTATCTCTATAATACTTTTAAAAAATCCTACCATTCTACTACCTTTACTTTTTCTTATTGCTACTATTAAATCAATTTTATTTATGAATCTTTTATCTTACCCTCACATATAGTTTATAAACAAGACAAGACTTCTAAGTTAATAGAATAGGAACTTGCTTTTACTAAGGGGGAAATGATATGCCAAAAACATTATTCGAGATTGATTTAAGTAAACCTATGCAAGATCAAGCACATCCGGGACATAATCGTTGGCATCCTGATATTCCAGCAGCATTTGCTGTCGATCCTGGTACATCTTTTCGGATGGAATGTAAGGATTGGACCGATGGTCAAATTAGTAATGATGATAATCCAAATGATATACGCGATGTCATCTTATCACGTGTACATGTACTTAGTGGACCGGTATATGTTAATGGGGTTGAACCTGGAGATTTATTGGTCGTTGATATTTTGGATATTGGCGCGTTAGCTGATTCTGAATGGGGATATAACGGTATATTTGCAAAAGAAAATGGTGGAAGTTTTTTAACTGAACACTACCCAAATGCAGCAAAATCAATTTGGGATTTCCATGGTATATACACAACATCCAGGCATATTCCTGGCGTTAAATTTGCTGGGATTATCCATCCAGGTCTTATTGGTGTTGCACCATCTTTAGAACTTCTCCAAAAATGGAATAAACGTGAACAAGAATTAAAGATGACCGATCCTAATCGAGTCCCGGAATTAGCTGCTAGTCCAGATCCACAAAATGCTGTTCTTGGAACACTTAAAGGGGCTGAATTTGACCGAGTGGCTCGTGAGGGCGCAAGAACTGTTCCTCCACGTGAGAATGGTGGAAATTGTGACATTAAAAATTTGTCAAAGGGCTCACGAATATATTTTCCAGTATTTGTTGAAGGTGCGAAGCTATCAGTTGGTGATATTCACTTTTCCCAAGGCGATGGTGAGATTACATTTTGTGGTGGAATTGAAATGGCAGGCTGGATTGATCTTCGTGTAGATGTTATTAAAGGTGGTATGGAGAAATATAATATTAAGGAAAATCCAGTATTTAAACCTGGTCCTGTTGAGCCTCATTACTCTGATTATCTCGTTTTCGAAGGAATATCTGTTGATGAAACTGACGGTAAACAGCATTATTTAAACGCACATATCGCCTATAGACGAGCTTGTTTAAATGCCATTGAATTTTTAAAAACATTAGGTTATACAGGTGAACAAGCTTATATGATATTAGGAACTGCACCGGTTGAAGGGCGAATTAACGGGATTGTGGATATTCCAAATGCATGCTGTACAGTTGCTATTCCAACACAAATTTTTGATAAAGATATATCACCGAAGTAAGTTAATTTTGATAAGGAGCGGACATATACTTGCCAAATTATACTTTTCACTGTAAAAATTGTGGTCAGTTTACTCTTTCTTTTAAATCAACGAGCGGAAATAAAACACAAGCTGTTTGTCCGATCTGTCAGTTGGACGCCAAACGAGTCTATTTTCCACCCAATTTATTTTCATATAGTAAAGAACTTAGATCTAGAATTGAAAAGGGGATGGAACCTAAGAGAGTTAAAAAAGAAGAATTAGGGACAAAGCAAATTAAAAAAAGTGCAAATATACAACGGCCATGGCAGGTCTAATTCGAGTAATGCATAAAGGATAGAAAACACTCTCTATCCTTTTATATGTTTTTGTCTGATTTTTAACCAATAATTGTTTTCTTATAGTGAGTTACTTGAATCCCTACTGGTGGCTTATATAACTATTTATAGATTCATCGAGCTTATTATGAAGTTTACAAGATTAATTTGGGTAGGTTACCTTGAGAAAATTTACAGATTGGTCAATTAATAATTTTAAGATAGTAACATCAATATCAGAAAGCTTGTTCACGTAAACACAGGCTTTTCCTGTTGTGTGCTTTCCTAATTGATTTAGTAATTCTTCCCTTTTCGGTTCTCCAGTTGCTAAGTACAAGCTAATTTTCGCTTTTCTTGGGGAAAAGCCTACGAATGGAGCATCTCCTTCATGGCCGGATTTATATTTATAATGATATGAACCAAATCCAATTATACTTGTGCCCCACATTTTAGCAGGATAGCCTGTAGTTTCTGTAAAAATATCTAATAATTGATAAGCGTCTTCGCGTTTTTTGGGATTTTCGATATTTTCAATAAATTCTATCACACTATGATCATTTTCTTTTGTTTTTAGCTTGTACATAATTTTGAATCATCTCCTTAATTTACTAATTATGGTAAATGAATTTACCAGTATATTCCGAAATTATCAACAATCCAAGCAAACATTTTACTAAAAGGATAATGATCTAAAGGCATTAGAACACCTCCACCTTTCGATAACTTTTCATAAAGTTGTACGATTTCAATTTCAGTATCGCACATAATGTAAATGGAAAAGGACGGAGTAAATGTGAAATCATGTTTTACTATCAATACACATAAATTCTTGTCCTTTCAATGAAAAAGTAGCATGCATCACACTACCTTCTTCACCTGTTTCATTTTTTCCGTAACGTGTAATTGTAGTAATTTTTTAATCTACTATTAAAGAAGTATAAAAATTCATGGCTTCCTCAGCATTTCCTTAAAACATTAAAAAAGGTGTAACCTTTGACTTTGTTCATCTTCTCCGTTAGACTAATATACTCTTGTATAATCCAATTTTAACAGGATAAATAATTATAGGGATATTATCTATCAAATTTGATTTGGTTAAATGGTATAATGATCCTAAAAAGGGGGATTTTCTAATTGGATGCACTATTACGCTTTTATAAAATCATCATTGGATTAGTAGAATTATTTTTCGGCATTCCTTTTATTGGAGGGCTAATCATCATAGCTCATGCTTGGGCTCCTTGAGGAACGTTGATTTTCTTTCATGTAATCGGACTTGTTTTGGCATTTGCAACAGATAAATCAAAGGCTGGATCTATTTTTGGTATTATCGGGAATATAATCGCCTTCATTCCAGTTGTTGGAATGTTTATGCATATTTTAATTGGATTAGTGAATATCTATCAAGGGTTACGAAATAAATAATTTTATGGGACTGTTCAAAAGGCGGTCCCTATTTGTGTTCCAAATAGCTTTTTATATCTCATGTTTTATTTTCCAATATATTTTTCTAAAAAGTCAGCAACTCTTGTATAGGCAATAATATTGTTTTTTAATTTGACAAAAAAATGACCCTCATCCTCAAATCGAATATATTGAATTGGATGATTTCGTTCTTTTAATTCGGTAACGATTTGTTCTGTTTCTTCGATTGGAACTCGCGGATCATTAGCACCATGCAATACCATTAAAGGCGCATTGATTTTATCAGTATGATGAATGGGATCAATTTGATCAAAAAACTCCCCATGTTCTTCAATATTACCATATTCTGCTTCTCTTAATTTCCTTCTCCACACACTTGTATTTTCTAAAAAGGTTCTGAAACTAGATATCCCAACAATATCAATGGCAGCAGCCCAAATTTCGGGATAATGCGTTATCGCTGCTAATACCATAAAGCCACCGTAGCTTCTACCCATAATAGCTATTTTTAGGGGATCTGCACTCCCCTCCGTTTTTAACCATTCTACTAAGTAGGTTAGATCCTGTACTGAATCCATCCTTTTTTCGACATCATCTAAATGCGAATAAGTCTTTCCATAACCTGTACTTCCACGAACATTTGGTGTACAAACAGCATACCCCCTATTTAAGAAATATTGCAAAAACGGATTATATACTGCCCTAATTTGGCTTTCTGGGCCCCCATGGACAAATATAACAACAGGTTGTTTTTCTTTGGAATGCTTAGGCTTATAGTAAAATGCAGGTATTTCAAGACGATCAAAGGAGTGAAAATGGATCAATTCTGGTTCAACGAGTTCTGGTTCAATGATTGGTGAACGAGAAACATAGGTCAATCGTTTAATTCTATTCAATTGGATATCTAACTCCCATATATCTGAGGGAAGTGTGGGCCCATTAAATACATATGCTAGCTTTCTATCATCTGGTGAAAAGGTAAGTCTTGTAATTACCCCGATAGGTGTCTCCCATGTGTTTACTCTTTCTTCTTGAACATCGTACAGAATTCCTTTAGAGACACCGCCTTCATTTACCGTATAGGCAAGCTTTTTTTTATCAGAGCTTATCGCTAATCCTTCTAAATCCCACTTTCTTGTGTCAATCCATGAAAGTACTTTCGTTGTGATATTTATACTAGCTAGGCCAGTGAATTCCCTCTCCATATTCGTTAATACATACAATTCATCTCCATCAAAGTTAAATTGTGGAGAATCAAATATGGCTTCGCCTTCATGATAGGTAAGCCAAGTCACTGCACCTGACGCTATATTAAGTAATCCTAAATCATTATCTAAATTAGTGTTTATTTTTTCAATTAATAAGCTGTTACCTTTGGGATGCCATTTTACGGGTTTAAATAATCCATCACCTTTAAACACTCTTTCACTTTCATACGTTTCAAGATTTTGAACATATATGTCAAAAAAAGCTGGATGTCGACGATTACTTGACCAAGCTAGATATTTTCCATCTGGTGAAACTCCACCAAAGTGATGAATATGTTCAGGTGAGTTGGTTAAAGGCATTAATTCACCATTTTCCTCTAAAATAAAAAGTTGCTGCTTCTCATTGACTCCAACATCCATTCCAACTATTCTCCTGTTGGTCCCATGAATATATTTCACAAAAATAACTCTTTCATCAGTAAATGAAGCCTGTGTCGGCCATCCTTTACTCATAGTTAGGTCCCACACTTGAGGCAAACCACTATAATTAGTAATAAAAGTTAATTGGTTCCCTTCTGGATGATAAACAGGGTGATCGGCTGTTCGAACGTGTAAAAATTGTTTTACCCCAATGGATTTCATAGATGATTCCCCTTTTTTATATCCGAATGAAGAAGAGGATGGATATAGCCTTGTAATCCTACAAGTCCCAAAACAGTTAAGAGTATTTTTTGGATTCCGAAGTAGGAATCTTTTGAATCAAAATATTCATTCAATGTATGAACACCACCAAAGTCTCCTCCACCACCTAAAGTAACAGCAGGAATTCCAAGACTAATAGCAATATTAGAATCGGTACTACTTGGTGCATCTAATTCTGGTGTAAATCCTAGGGCAAAAGTTGCTGCACATGCTGCTTGAACCAAGACTGAATCAGTACTTTGGGAGCCTGCTGGCCTCTCTCCAACTAATTTTACTTCTACCTGCACCGCTTTATTTCCCCAATGTTTATTTTCAAGTTCTGCAGCTTGATACAAGATTGATAACACATTTTCCACTACTTGTAATAATTCATGTTCTGACGTAGATCGTAAATCAATCATCATTTCCGCTGTTTGAGCAATAGTATTAACCGATGTACCACCTTTTATCGTGCCAACATTAAAGGTCGTCTTAGGCATAATTGGGGTTTTTAAGTCTGCTATTAATGCTATCGCACGACCCAGAGCATGGACTGCACTCGGTAAACCAAAATCTCCGAAACTATGGCCCCCTGGCCCACGATAGGTTACTTGATAACGACGGCTACCGGTTGCAAGGTAGGTTATTTTCTCAGGGCTCCCAGGTTCAATAGAAATAAATCCATCAATACGATCATAATGTGTGAAAAGATATTTGACTCCCCTCAAATCACCCAGCCCTTCTTCACCAACGGTAGCAACAAATATTAAATTCGCTACCGTATCTATTTCAGCATCGTTTAAAGCAGCGATGAGTGTAAGTAATGCCGCTAACCCTCTACCATCATCTGCAATGCCAGGGGCATAAACCTTACCATCTATAATTTTTGCCTTTACATCTGTTCCTTCTGGGAAAACTGTGTCGAGATGAGCGGAAACGACAAGATTTGGTCCATCCTCCTTCCCAATACGTTCACCAATTACATTCCCCACATGATCTACTTGAACATTCGATAAGCCTAATTCTATAAATCTATTTTTAAAATAATTAGCGCGTTCTTCTTCCTTAAAAGTAGGTGCTGGAATTTGTGTTAATTCAATTTGCTCCATTGTTGTCTGTTCATTATTCAATTTGATAAAGTTTAAAGCTGATTTAACGGACCCATATCTCATTAATTCTTCAAAGTGGTCTTTTATATTTGCTGAAACATGAAAGTCATTGCTTCTATCATTCACTTTATAATCCCCCTTAATATTTTCGATACTAAGAATAATTATATGTGAATGGAACAAATATTTAAACTATTTCGCATGTTGAAATAATTTGGTTTACATAATTATTTTATAGACTATCCGATTTATTTTTTGATATAATTTGGTTTCGCGTTTTGAAATAGTAAATTAGTGAAAATAATAATTTCACAGTTTCTAATGAATCTATTAATAAAAAAAGTTACTCACTATTTATCAAACACATTTTTAGTGGGACCAAAAGTCAAATTGATTTCTATACGGAGAGAAACTATGAAACAAATGAACAAAATCATGCGAACTTTCCTATTAAAAATACAAAAAATGAATCTTCAGTACAAAAAGGACATTTTAGCTAGTAGTTCCTGTTAACTGAATGATTTTAGTCAAATATAAATAAAAAAGGAGATGTCTAATTTTAAATGTGGCAAAAGCCATTTTAGACATCCCCAGAAGTTATAACCAGTTCCTAATTCAACTTTAGATATTAAGATTAATATAAATCCTTCCTTCTATCCTGAAAAACTGGGATACTTTGACGAATGAGATCTACTTCCTCAATTTCTAAATTCGTATAAAAGACTCCTTCCTTCGTTTCATTGCCCATCAGAAGTTTACCCCAAGGTGAAATAACCATTGAATGGCCATTGAATTCATTATTTGGATCAATACCTACACGATTGACAGCTACAACAAAACACTGATTTTCTATTGCTCTTGCTCTCAGAAGCAATTGCCAATGGTCAATGCGTTTCTTAGGCCATTGCGCTACGACGAAGATAATCTTTGTTCCTTTAATACAATGTGTTCTTATCCATTCAGGAAAACGTATATCATAACAGATAACCCCTCCACAACAAATATTATCCATCTCAAATATATTTAGAGACTGCCCTTTTTCCAAATATAAATGCTCATCCATCAATTGAAATAAATGTACTTTATCATAATCAGAGACAATCTCTCCCTTTCGATTCACTCCATACATTGTATTATAGAATTGGTTCCCTTTTTTTGTCGCCACTGAACCTCCAATAATATTCACTTGGTAATTTTTGGCCAGTTTAATTAATAGTTGTTTTGTTTTTTCTCCATTTCTATCTGCTAATTGATCCATTTGGTCAAGTGCATATCCTATATTCCACATTTCGGGAAAAACAATCACATCTGCTTTGGAATGTGCTGCTTCTTCGGTAAACTTTATGACTTTATCTCGATTTTTCTCTGGTTCACCAAAAGCAATATCCATTTGTATACATGCAATTTTCATTTCCTCATCCCCCTAGACATATTTGTTTAAAGATTATAAAATTTCAATTAAAACTGCAATTAAAAATAGTACTTTTTCAATAAAATTTAAGATGTTCCAAAACAAAGGTGGAGAGTCTATGGATTATTCAAATCGATTAAAAAAATTACCTAATCAGTTTTTCGCTTCACTTGTCAGTAAAGTTAATCATGCAATAGCCGAAGGTCGAGACATCATTAATTTAGGACAAGGGAATCCTGATCAACCTACACCTAATCATATTGTTAAAGCATTGCAAAGGGCAGTTGAAGATCCACAAACACATAAATATTCACCCTTTCGAGGACTATTCGAATTAAAAAAAGCAGCATCTAACTTTTACAAAAAACAATTTAATGTTGATATAGATCCTGAAACAGAAGTATCAATACTTTTTGGTGCAAAAGCAGGTCTTGTTGAATTACCGTTCTGTTTACTAAATGATGGTGATCTTATGCTCTTACCCGATCCAGGATATCCTGATTACTTATCTGGTGCTGTATTAGCGAATGTCAATTACCAAACCTTTCCTCTAAAAAAAGAGAATAAATTTTTACCAGATTACAACGCTATTCCAGTCGAGCAAAAACAAGCTGCTAAGTTGATGTATTTAAACTACCCTAATAATCCAACTGGTGCTACGGCAAATCATGATTTTTTTGAAGAAACAGTAGATTTTGCATTTAAAAATCAAATTACTATTGTACACGACTTCGCCTATGGTGCGATCGGTTTTGATGGAAAAAGACCCATTAGCTTTCTTGAAATAAAAGGTGCTAAGAAGGTTGGAATAGAAATGTATACACTTTCGAAAACATATAATATGGCTGGTTGGAGAGTTGGTTTTGCTGTCGGTAACCCAATAGTAATTGAAGCGCTAAACCTACTTCATGACCATATGTATGTAAGCCTTTTTCCAGCTATACAACAATCTGCCATTACAGCACTAACGAATGATCAAAAATGTGTTGAAAAACTTGTCAACCTATATGAACAAAGGAGAAATTCTTTCATTCATGCTTGTTTAGAAATTGGGTGGAAGGTTGATTCACCAGCGGGCTCCTTTTTCGCTTGGCTTCCAGTTCCAGAGGGATATACGAGTGAAGAGTTCGCAGACTATCTCTTAGATAAAGCAAATGTCGCTGTTGCCCCAGGTATTGGCTTTGGAAAAAATGGAGAAGGATTTGTTCGAGTGGGTTTGTTGGAGGATACAGATCGTCTCGTAGAAGCAGTAAAACGTATTGGAAAATTAGGGATCTTTTTATAAGGCCCTTTTCTCAAGGAATTTACAAAACAACAACAGAAAACTCATTTTATAACTGAAGAATCATGTGAAAAAATCCCTTTCATTAAAACTAAAATTGAAAGGGATATCTTGATTATTCTACCAATATATTATTCATTAAATTTATTAATTTTTTTCATTGAAAGCTAAGAAAGTTATTAAACTCATCATAGATCGGCTATTTTTTCAGCAATTGAGAGAATTTATTCATTTATGCTAACTGACTTGTTGTTCCTTATATTATTGCTCATTTGATAAGGATCATATAAAACTTTGCCATCAATCATAGTAAGTTCTACGTTAATATCCTTTATTTTCGAAGCTTGAACATTCATTAGGGACTCACTTAAAACAACAAAATCAGCGAGTTTTCCTACTTCTATGCTACCCTTGATATTTTCTTCAAAGCTTGCATAGGCACCATTCCATGTGTATGCTCTTATAGCTTGTAAAACACTTATAGATTGTTTTTTTCCTACTGCTGTTCCAAGATGAGACTCTCTATTAACCGCAGCATGAATACCTAATAATGGATCGACCATTGTAACGGGCGCGTCAGATCCAAAAGCGGCAATGATTCCTTTTTCAATATAATCACGAGCAGGGTACATCACTTCTACTCGATCTCCGTAATATTCCAGATACTTCTCCCCATTTACATACATAAAAACAGGATTAGGAATAATAACAACGTCCAACTCCTGCATCCTTTCCTGTAAATCAAGTGGTGCTATTCCCGCATGTTCTATCCGATGACGATGGTTCTTACGTGGATGTTCAGATAAAGCCTTCTCGAAACAATTTAAAAGCATTTCTATTGCCCTATCCCCTTGAGCATGGGCAGTAATTTGGTAACCATTCTGATGTGCTTCACCTAAAATTCGATTCAACTCTTCTTGACTGTAATATATCACCCCGTAGTCATCTGCCTTATGGTTATATGGTTCACGAGTAGCAATTGTTGGTCCAGTACTACTCCCATCTGTAAAAACCTTTGCTGGTCCAATTTTGAATCGTTCATTACCAAGTCCCGTTATTGGACCCGCTTCAACCATTTTTTTTACAAAATGATGTGGGTTTGTTAAGGAACCGATGATCGCATATACACGAACTTTTATTTCATTCGCATTGATTGCTTGCTGCATAATACGAATCGTTTCCGAACCTTCTCCATATGCTCCAGCATCATGAATACTAGTAATTCCTTTTTTTATAAATTCGTCAGACGCAAGCTTCATCCCTTTTCTCAATTCTTCCTTAGAATAACTCGCATATTCAAATAAATTCATATGTGCATTTTCTATCAATTTTCCAGTGAGGGAACCATCCATGTTTCTTTCAATGATACCACCTTCAGGATCTTTCGTACCTTGCGTTATTCCAGCTTTTTCTAAAGCCAAACTATTCACAATGGAGGTGTGGTTACACGTTCGAATCACAACAATCGGATGATCAGTTGAGATTTCATCAAGCTCTTCCTTTGTTGGACATCTATTTTCTTTTACTAAAGATTCACTAAACCCCCATGCACGTACCCAATTTCCTTTCGGTGTTTCTTCCGCTTTTATTCTCAAATCCTGAAATATATCTTTCAATGAGTGAATATGAGGTTCAATGCAGCTAACACCTAAAAGATTTGTCCCATATATGGTCAAATGCAAATGAGCATCTATAAATCCAGGAAGAAGTGATTTTCCATTTAAATCAATACATTTTGTATCCTTTGTGACATAAGGGCGAATATCAGCTTTAGTTCCAACAGCGATGATTCGATTCTTTTTCACTGCTACACATTCCACAATTCTATTTTCGGCATCAACTGTAATAACCTCTCCATTGAAAAAAATAATATCCGCCTTCATATACTTCTCCCTCCATTTCCAATTTGTATTGAATAAATTCGTAATAAATATTTATTGGTTTATTTTTATGCAGCATCCACATAATTTTTAGCTGCTTCTAGTTGTGGTTTTGTTGCATAACATACAATCACCATAACCACAATATTTGCAATCAACCCTAATATTCCTGCATGTATCTCAAATGGAGTGGTTGTTGCTACTAGTTGAAAATAGTAATTTACTATTGTTCCAACAATTAGACCTGAAATAACTCCTGAAGCAGTCGCTCTCCTCCAATACAAAGCACTATATACAGCTGGTGCAAATTGAACAATCGAACCATATGCACCAAGTAGTAATGCAACTAAACCTTGCCCGCCAAATACAGTAATATAATAGGATAAAGCACCGATGACAAAAACGCCTAATCTCATAATAAGCAAGGTATTTTTATCGGAAATATGTTTCCATATATTTTTTATCACACCATCAGTAACCTCTAAGGATGCACTATGAGTGATAGCATCAGCAGTTGACATTGCAGCAGCAAGTGCACCAGCACCAACGAGTCCGTAAACCCAGCCAGGTAAATTCATAATGGTTGTAATTAAATATGGTAAAATTTGATCTGGGTTCGCTATTTTCTCTGAATCAACAACACCTACAGCGGCAAATCCGACTAATAATAATGGAACGAGAAAGAGGGCAAAAATAGGATAGGCAAGTACCGTCTTCTTAATAGTTCGAGAATTGGAAGCATATGATTTCGTAAATAAATGGGGCCACATAAGAAAGCCGATGACAGAAACTAAGATGGTCGTTGAATAAGCGACAGTCCCCATATTTGAACCGTCTTTTCCTATTTGTAAAAAAGCTGGCGATTCTTTAGCAATTTTAGCGAACATTTCAGTAGTTCCGCCATGTAATTGATGGACAATTGAAAGACCAACAACCCATGAAACAATAATCATTAATAAACCTTGAAATACATCAGACCATGCAGCTGCTCTTAATCCTCCTGTTGCGACATAAATGACAACAATTCCATAAGATATTAGCGCACCTAGCCAGAATGGAATTCGTCCCTCAGTCATTACATCAAATATCAAAGCCATCCCCGACATTTGAGTTGCTAAATATTGAACAGAAGCAAATAAGGCAATCACGCCTATAAGAATAGCAAGTAATGGACTGTTGTACCTTCCTTTTAAAAAAGCTGAAATGGTATAATATCGATTCTTTTTTCCGATTTTCCCGACTTTTGGGCCAATAATATACCAAGGCAAAATGGCAAATGCGGTATAAGCAATAATATATAAAGATGGAGCTCCTTTTGAATATGCCCATCCCGGCGCTCCTAAAAAAGAAAATGCACTAAATACTGCACCGCCCATTAAGAACCACATAACAAACAAACTAAGTTTACCGCCTGCAACAGCAAATTCATCGAGAGAGCTACCGTCTCTACCTCTACCAGCCATAACTCCTACAATAAGTGCAATTACTAAATAACCAACCATCATAATAAGTGCGATCTGCCATCCGGGCATTATTCATCCCCCTCTTCATGCTTTTCTGGATCTAGAATAAATAGAACAATTAAGGCAAGAAATGTAATAACTATCCATAAAATGACCCAAAAGAAAGAAAAAGGTAGACCAAAAATTATTGGTGTTGCACGATTCCCAATCTCAAATAGAGGAAAAAGTAAAAGAAAAAAAGGAATCAATGTAGTGATCCCAAAAATCGTATGAAATCTTCGTTTACTCATCGTCCATCTCCTTTTTCGTAAATTTTTATTGATAGCAAGGAGTTTTATGACTATGGTACTCATAAAAAAACGTGATACTTTTCACCTCTCCTCCTTTTCCTCCATTTTGACTATCACTATGAGTATATGAAAAGGGGTTGTATATTAAATGTTACATAATGACTAAATAAATTTATTTACTGTTACACTTTATGTCTAGTCGCCCAGGTTCATTTTACTTGGACTACCTATTCTTTATAAAACAATTTCTCAAACATTACTGCTATTTAAACAAATTTTTGATGAGTAAATATCCGCTGAGGAATGCTATTTTCTTTATTTCAACTAAAAAAAAACCATCAATCCTTTGTTGGGTGTAAAAGCAGTAGTCAGGCTTTTACAAGCAAAAAAATAAAAGCGCCTATGTAAGGCACCTTATTAGTAGTTTAGTATTTTTTCCCTTTTATTTAACTACAAAGTATTCATTCAGAAGAGTTCTTCTTAAAATACTTTTAATTGATAGGGTTAATCACTTTACTTGTTACGTTTGATTAATATTTACCACTTTTTTTATTATATAGTTTTATATTCAGTTAATGTTTATGGACGAAAAATTAAATCATTTATATTATAAATAATCTGGAAAAACTTAGCGCTCAGTAATGCGTACCTTATTGCTTATACATTTGAATTAATTTGGTTATAATTCTAGTAGAAATGGAGTGAATAAATTTGTTCCGATTACTAAAGTGGACCCCTTCGTCAAGACACTAATTTAAATTTTTTAAGGTGGGTCAGAATCCATTATGGATATCTGCTTTATAGGAGCTAGAGGTGCTCACTGGGGCTAGGGGGGTGGTAGGTGCACATTTTTTTGCGAGTGATTCATCCTACTCTATTTTTCCTTCTCAGGGGAGGTTCTGTCAAGGGCGAGCGGAGCGAGGGCTAGCCATACCCTTGACAGGTTCTTCCCTGAGAAGTATCATCCCTTATGGATGAATCACTCCGAGGCCATAAACGGAGGCGGGGGGTTTATAGCCAATCGATTGGTGAGGGCGTTCATAGTTATAGAAGTGGATAAAATTGTTAATCTCTTTCCTTGCTTCTCTTGGACTCTCGTAATCTTTTAAGTAAACCTCCTCATATTTAATCGTTCTCCATAACCTCTCTGTAACAATATTATCAAGGGCTCTTCCTTTGCCGTCCATGCTAATTCGGATGTCCTTATCCAGCAGTAATCCGGTATATTGGGGACTGGTAAAATGGCTACCCTGATCACTATTTAAGATCTCTGGCTGTCCTACCGACAGAGCCCGTTTCACTGCCTCCAAGACAAAGTCAATCTCTAGTGTTTGGTCTAGCTCCCAGCTAACGACAAAGCGAGAATACCAGTCTATCAGAGCTACAAGATACATCCAGCCTCGTTGGAGGCGAATGTAGGTAATATCGATTCCCCAGACGTGGTTAGGGTGGCTAATGGCCAAATTTCTAAGAAGATACGGATAGATCCGGTGCTCAAGATTGCGTTTACTAAGGTTAGGGCCGGGAGAAATCCCTGCAATGCCCATTTCCCGCATATGACGTTGTACAGCCTTGCGATTAATATTTATTCCATTGTTGTTTAGAACAACAGTAATTCGCCTAGACCCAAAATAGGGATGCTTGGTATAAATTTCATCAATCTTGTGCTTGATAAATATTTCCTCAGGAGAAGGCTCGACTGGCTTATAATACAAGCTAGTACGATTGAGCCCAAGCAGCTGAGCCTGGGTAGTGATTGGCAGCTCTTTATCATCCCAATCAATCATTTGAATACGCTCGGCCCTACTCCTTGATTCCAGATTTTTTTTTAAGCCACGACAATTGCGTGGTTAAACGGCCAACCTCAGCGTAGAGGTTTTCAATTTGATTTTCATATTCCGCCTTCATTTGATCCGCTTTTTTATTTTCTTTAGCGAAGATCGAAGGCATTTGATCAAGAAATGCATTCCTCCATTGTCTAATTTGATTGACGTGAATTCCATGAGATGAAGCGATTTCATTCATGGTCTTTTCTTCCTTTAGGACCTCTAGCACGATTTGAGCTTTAAACTCTGGTGTGTATCGATTTCTTTTCATAAACCTACTTTAACATCTCCTCATTTCGTGTCTAGTTTCTTGGGTCCATTATATACTTTTGTATTTAGGAATCATCTTTTTGTTGATATTTTCCTGGCCATCATTAAAAAAAGAGTTGGCAACCTCTGATTTTCATAAAACGGTGGAGTCTATAGAAACCAATTTAAAAAATATGAAAGAAAATATTAATTTAGAAGAAAGAATTAAACCTGTATCCGATAAGGTCAAGCAAATAATCAGTGATATCGGTTTTGATATTAAGGAAAAGCAAAAAATAGAGCAAAAAGAGTTGGATAAGGTAAAACTAACAACACCATCTAACCAAATGTTTTCAATTAATAATATTGAATTAGGTGATGCAAAAAAAGATATTGAAGGAAAGCTTGGTTCAGCAAAGCGGGCTTCGCAAAATGAATATGGTGAAGATTGGTATGCTTATCATAAAGATTATCATCAATTTTTTATGGTAAAGTATGATCAACAGAATAGGGTTAATGGATTATATACAAATCAAAATTTAATTTCCTCAACCAATGGGATTAAAATAGGAACATCAAAAGAAATCGTTCGAAACAGGCTTGGAAAACCACTAACCAGCATTCAAAAAGGATGGATCATTTATAAATTTCAAAAGCAGAGTGATTATGACGTTTTTTTAATTAATGATGTGTATATAACTATTTTTTACGATAAATATGAAAATAATACAGTTACAGCTTTACAATTGATTAGTAAAGACTTGGAAGATAAAAAGAAAGACTATTATACAATAGCGAACCAATCATTAGAAAAAGGCTTTGAATATCAATTATTTGATTTAACCAACTCTGCGAGAGTCAACCACCAATTACCAATTCTGACTTGGGATCAGCATGTCAAAGGCACTGCTCTTGACCATAGTAGAGACATGGCTAAAAATAATTATTTTGATCACACAAATCTTAAAGGCCAATCACCATTTGACCGGATGTCTCAAGATCATATTTCCTTCATTTTAGCTGGGGAAAATATTGCATATGGGCAAATGAGTAGTATTTTCGCACATGAAGGATTAATGAATTCAATGGGCCATCGTAAAAACATTCTTCAGAAGGATTATGAATATATGGGCGTCGGCGTTGCTTTCAATAATGAATCACAACCTTACTATACACAGAATTTTTATGCAAAATAAGAATTAGGATTATAGAATAGGATAAATTATATACGAGCAATTATACTTGCTCAATATCTCGTCGGGAGTGATGTATCATGGCAAGAAACAAACTTTTGGTTCCTGGTGCGGACAAAGTTCTGGATCAAATGAAAGAAGAAATTGCCAATGAGTTTGGAGTTCAACTTGGTGCTGATACGACCGCACGTGCTAATGGTTCAGTTGGAGGCGAAATGACAAAACGTTTAATTGCTTACGCTGAACAATCATTAAGAAATCAACAAGGTGAGTAGCCTGTGATTTCAAAAAAAAGGGTACCATAATTAATTATGGTACCCGCTTTTCATAAGGCTGTTTTCGTATAGTTTGTTGCTTTTGTAAAAGCCCAACTACCGGCTTTTACTCCCAATAAAGGATTCTAGCGGTTATTATGGGAAATGCAGCTCTTTTCTGTGAAAATAAAACTCCGCCTTTAAGAATAATTTATTAAGTTTAAACTTGATTAAAATGGTGCAAGCTATAAATAATTTAATTTGGGCAATAGGAAAGCAGAGCTACCGAATTTTTCGGTTTCTCGTTTAACTTTTCTGTTGTTTGTCTATAATGCTAATTTAAGTTGACTCATGGTAGGGTTCCTTATTCTGAAGCATATGATAGACAATAGTTAGCATTCGATGTCCGATGGCAACGAGTGCTTTTTTCTTTCCCCTTCTTGCAGCTAGTGACCAATATTTGATTCCTAATCTTTGATTCCGACTTCTTGAAACAGCCCACGCAGCCTCACACAATGCAGATTTAATATGAGGATTTCCTTTAACCGTTTTAGTGTTTTTTTTCCTTCCAGCACTTTCGTGATTTCCGGGCGACAATCCTGCCCATGATGCAAGATGTTTGGAGGTTGGAAATTGTCCCATATCTACTCCTATTTCCGCAATGATAACAGCTGCCGTGTCTTTCTTAATTCCCGGCATTGTAACCAGAAGCTGTACTTCCTCCTGATAGTTGGATAAAATGACGTCGATTCTTTTCTCGATATCTAATATTAATTCTTCTAAATTAACAATGTGCATCCAAGATTGCTTAATAAGAAATAGCTGGTGATCATTTAATGTTCCAAATAGTGAGTCGGTAATCAATTGCTTTTTATGGGCCATTCTTCCATGTATCTTTTGTTCGACATCTTCTTGATCGATATAACCTTCATTCATCAGTTGTTCCAATAGTTTTCGTCCTGATACTCCAAATATATCTGAAATAACTGTGCTTAATTTGATGTTTGAGGACTCTAGTACCTTTTGGATTCGGTTTTTTTCGGATGTCATGTGTCCAATCCATTTTTTTCTGAGGCGAGTCAAATCTCTCAAATTTCGAAAGTCTTCGGGAGGGACAAAACTTTTCTCTATTAAGCCATGTCTTAATAATTTAGCAATCCATTCAGCATCCGAAACATCTGTTTTCCTTCCAGGGACATTTTTAATCCTTTGAGCATTTGCCAAAGTAATATCAAAGAAATCCTCCAAGATATTGTATACAGGTTTCCAGTAGACGCCTGTACTTTCCATTGCGATGTGGGTTACTTCCTTCTCCTCAAGCCATTTAAGAAGATGAAACAGATCCTTCGTCAAAGTAGGAAATGTTTCGGTCTCCTTAATCAAGTCAGTTTCTGATTCTCCAAGAATGACACAGGCAACTATTGTTTCCGAATGAACATCTAGGCCTGCACATCGTTTGTGCAATGTTTCCATTTCACTCCACCTTCTGAAAATATTCCACAAACAGTGGAATGAATTTGAAATTAAACATTTTTCTGTTCGTAGTCATCTCTCGAAATTGAGAGAGCTAACAATGGGTTGTGCACCAAATTCATTCCAACAGTTTTCTCAACAGGGTAAGACCACCAATAAGAGCTACGTCATATACTCACTGTTTGTGGTATCTACATTATGGGACAGAGAACCCATTTTCATTCTGGGTTGAGAGCGAAAGATCATGAAAGTTTTCTCAGTAAAATGAAACGTGTAGCGGTCCTCAGTTGATATTTATTAGTTATAACTATACTTAAATAGCAACAATGTTTGAGAAAAGAGCCTTTAATAAAGATAAATAATACTTTTAGAATTGCTTCCTAATCGAATAATTGAGAAATTTCCTTCAAGGCATTTTGAGCATCTCTTTCAGGATTTAAACAATTAATCATTTCTTCATTAATAGGCAATCCTGAATAAATTTGCTTTACTATTTCTTTTTGAATCGTTTGTTCATAATAACATTCAGCCCATTCAATATATTCATCTGCCGTCGTATAAATGGCACCTAATAAAAATTCTGATCCGTCATCCTCTCCGTTAGGAATATGTACATCTCCCATTTCCCAAGATGATGCCCCTGTTTCTCGCCAAATACAAAATGTAACTTCTTCTTTTTCTAGTGGCTCATCTTCAAGATATTTCAATAGAGAATGTGGTGTTTGATCATATATTCCAGGGTATACTTCAAATTCTTCCCTAGCATGCGGGCTTAGAAAAGATTCATGATCGAATCCTTTCATTATTATTCCCGCTTCAGTAAAAATAATAAATAAAACATCCCCTGCACCATTATCAATTGTGGCAAGAGAAATATTCTTATCCCGTTGATTATCAAACATGTGATAACGTAGCCAATCTTCTTCACAAAAAATAATGTCTAGGGCAGCCTGTATTTTCAATAGATGTTTTAATTCAGCTGGTTCAGGTATTTGCTTCATTATAATCCCTTCCTTATCAACCTAAGAATTGATGCCATATGTCACTTTCCTCATCTGTCATTTCACCAATAATCGTCGAAAAATCAATTTTTCTATGAAAAAGATCTTTTAATATATTAAATTGACTAAAGGATCCTGTAATTCTTTCTAGTGATTCAGACATTGCAACCACTGATAAATTTTGAATGGATGAATGATTTAATTCTAATGCTTTCAAACTAGTTATTTTTCCTAGGAATGTTCCATCTTCTATTGTAGTATCTTTTAGCTTAATTTCTCTTAATGTTTGAGAGGATTTCAAACCATCTAAACCGGTTAAATGACTATTGATAAGTTCTAAAGATTGTAATTGAGTTAATTTACTTAATAAATTCAAATCGTCTTCGGAAAAATCGTTCATTTCAAAGATTTTCAAGTGTTTTAGAGTATGTATTGTTGAAACTGCCTCAAGTTGTTTTACATTATAGATAGAGATGGAAAGAGTTTCTAGTGATTTACATTGGGATAAAGCAGTATAGTCTTCAATTTCTGTTTCATGCATATCCAATTCCTTAAGTGATGGAAGCTTAGCTAATTGTGTACAATCTTTTACTTTTGATCGATTAATATTCAAAAATTGCAGATGTTCTAAATTTGATAGAACGTGTAAATCAGAGATAGGTGTGTGGGCAAGATATAGCTTTTTCAGCGACAACATATTTTTTAAAGGTTCTAGAGTAGTTATATGATTTCCGCTTAAAATTAACTCCCTCACCTCCGTACACTTTGTTAAAGGATCAATATTTGTAAGATTTTCGCTCATCAAATAAAGTTTTTTTATCTTTACGAAATCGATTGGATTATTCACTCTTGCTTTAATTATTTCTAACCATTGATTATCTAATTGTTCAAGCCAATTTTTTATAACTATATCTGAGTTACCTGATTTTATAGGTTTTAATACAGGAAGTTCCAATGATCGGATAACATCTAAAAAATGGATATTTTGATTGGCTCCATAACTCCAATATGTGTAATCTTCTTCATGATGAATGGTATATTTCCTATTCTTTAAAGTGTGGTTTATAAATTCTAGTAAATCACTAAGTTGTTCAGCAATCACATATTTTATTTCCTCATCACGACCAAAATTAATAACTTGTCCACAGGTTCCTTTTACATCTGGATCAATATCTATTCCGATATGGTTGCCCCCGTAATCTTTACTAATGGGTATCCAATTTCTATTAATATATCTTTCTTTAATATAATTAGTGGGAATTGAATAAGAATCTCCTTCTAATGCATATTCCTCCTCTAGATCTGCCCAGATTTTCCACTCTTGTAACATATCTTCTAAAGTAAGAAATGGTAAACCGAAAAACAAACCGGGTCCGTTTTCATTTTCCCCGTTATGTAAAAGATAAAGTGCACGTAATTGTTCTGGGAAAATAAGATTCATTTGCTTTTCCACACTTTGAATTTCTAACTCAGTCGCAGGTGGATTCAAAAATGATGGAAAAACGTGTTTCAGTTTTTCTCTAATTTCACATATAATCGACTGCATTATGGTTACTCCTTCCAAAAATTTAAACTAATTTATATTATTTAATTAAATGTCATATGATATAAATTATTGCTTACTTCTACAATGAGCTCCTTCAATTCTAATACGTCCATCCATTCTTTAGGAATGACATTAAAGCCATAATGAGCTCCCAAAATATTTCCACAAATTGAACCTGTGGAATCACTATCACCATCATGGTTAACAGAGAAAGCTAATGATTTTTTGAAATCTGCTTCTATAAGACTACAGTATAGTGAAATGGCTAATGCTTCCTCTGCTATCCATCCTTCACCAATAATAGATATTGCTTTTTCAGGTTCAAGTTCTTTTGCTGACAGCTCCAGTGCAAGATCCAGAGCAGCTAAACATTCTTCATGATTAGTATGCTTTTTTAAAATGGATAAAGCTGTCATGGTACTATCTAAAATCGTCTTACCATTAACAAGTTCTGCGATTATTGTTGCAAATGCACCAGCTGACAGGTAGCCAGTCGGATGCCCATGAGTAATTGCAGCAATATCAGAACCTATTTTAAACGCATATTCAGGTTCTTTATGTAAAAATAAGCCTACAGGAGCCACTCTCATAACACCACCACAACCTTTACTTTGATTAATCGGTTGTTCGATGGATCCCATTCTTCCACTACCGAGTGCAGATAGACAAGTATTTCCTGGTGCCCGATTGGAAAACAACTCCCTATAATCAAGAAGACTACTATTCTCTTCATGTAATTGCTTTTTTAGCCAAACTTGATCTGTCTCAGTAGGTAATGTTCCTGTTTGTGTGTAATACCAACGTAAATAGGATTGATAGGTTCCACTCCCAGCATAGGAACCTATTCCTCTCATTCTCATTCGATTATATGCCCAAATGAGACCATCTGCAGTAAAAAGTGTCATTTGTGTATCATCGGAAATAAGTGCTTTACCTTTTTGACTGTTCTTTTCCAATTCTGTTATTCCACTTTCACCGAAAATCGATTTGATTTCTTCAAGTTTTTTAAATTCGACTTCATAGCCCAATGCATCACCGATCGCCCCACCAACTAGAGTTGCAATAAATATTTCTCTTGTTGTTTTCAATAAACCACCTTCTTGTAACTTATCATTAAAAGAACATTGATATATTTTATTATCAATGTTCATTATATATTATTTCTCGATAATTCTATTTATAAATTGTAGTGTGTTTTCAATAATGATCTGCTGGTCATTATCTAGTGTAGCAACATGATAACTATTCTTTAACTCTATTAATTCCTTTTCCTTAGAAGAAATATGCTCAAATATCAATTGGGAGTTATCAGGAGGTACAACATGATCCTCCTTTGATACAAAAATTAAAGTGGGACAAGTAACCTTACTTAAATCTTCCTTGACCACTTTCATTAATTGTACAATTTGTTGAATTGATTTAGTCGGCGTTTTTTCATAGGCTAATTCTTTCACATTTGGCTTTTTAATATCTGAGCCAATCGCATCCAAAAAACGGACCTCAGATTGTGCAGCAACATCAGCCATCATTGGTATATCAATAGCTGCATTAATAGGAATAATCCCTTTAATATCAGGGTATGTCTCAGCCATATAAAGGGTTAAAGTTCCACCCATGGATAGTCCTGTTACAAAAATAATATCACAACGTTCCTTTAACCAATGGTAGCCCTCCTCAATAGATTTGACCCAATCCCTATAGGTAGAAGCTTCCATATCTAAATAATGAGTACCATGACCTAACAATCTAGGGACGCAAACAGTATATCCTTTTTCTGCATATGCCTCACCAAGCGGTTTCATGCTTTGCGTAGTCCCTGTAAATCCATGAGAAACAAGAATTCCGATACGATTTCCTTCAAAAAATAAAGGACTTGCATCTGGTAATATCATATAATTTTTCGACATAAACTATCCCTCCATAGCAGAATAATACTAATACAGTTATTCGCTACAGTTCATTGAAACCCTTCTTTAATTTTGACCTTAAAAAAGGGACAAGAACCTTGCCCCAATAAAGCGACCCTTTTCGATTTTCTTCTTATATGAAATTGTATTAAGCTTTGTAAATTCATCAATATCCCATGGATATCCAAAACCCCCAAGAACACTTAGCTTATTGTCCACAAATAATATATTCGGAACTTTATTAACTGTTTGATCAATGACATGTGTCATCCCACTATCATTTTTCAATCAAAAAATAAAGCCTATCCTTAAAGAATCACCCAAAATTCATTTTATGGAGATACAATAAAAATTAATGATATATTTATTTCGAAACAACTTTCTTCTCGATTACGGGTGGCTGTTTCTCTTGGTCTTCATAAAAAAGGGCAAAGTTTGGGTTAACTGAGCCAACCCCTAAATATCTTGCCTTATAGTCTTTTAGTAGTTCAAAGAATTTTTTGCTTAAAAGTAGAATAATAATCACATTGATAAAAGTTGGTATCGCTGAAGTAATATCTGCAAAATACCACACTGATTGACCAGGAATTCCATAGCTAACTGCATAAATAACCATAGCAGTACCTGGAATCGGATAGATGATATTATATAATTTTAAGAAACGATTCTTCCATTTTAAATGTTTCGGATTTTTAAATAGATGACGTAACAACACTTCATAATATACATACCACCCAGAAGTAGTGGTTAGACCAAAGAGAAAAATAGAAATAGTAACAATAATTCTACCGAATCCACCTACCCCATCCTCGAAGGCTGATAAGGTCAATTCGGCACCAGATAAGCCAGAAGACCATTTACCGGTAATTATAATAACCAAAGCAGTTATCGTACAAACAATTAACGTATCAACAAAAACTTCAAATGATCCCCAAAGTCCTTGTTTAATTGGATGATCAGTTTTAGCGGTTGCATGCACCATTGGGGATGTACCCCACCCCGCTTCATTACTATATACAGAGCGAGCGATTCCTAATCGGATAACTTGAACAACAGCTGCACCAGCAAATCCACCAACTGCTGCTGTACCATTAAAAGCACTTGAAAAGATTAATCCCAAAGCACTACCTATTTCTGTAAACCTACTAAAAATAATATATAAACCAGCTAAAAGATAAAAAAGACACATAAATGGAACTAATTTCGTTGCAATTTTACCAATATGTCTGATTCCGCCATATACCATGTAATAAACAAGAAGGAGATAAATAATCGATACCGGAATCATGCCGATTTTAAAAGTGGAACTAACGGCTTCGGAGATTGTATAGTTTTGTAGAGTAATAAAGAAGGTTGAAAAAATGCCTAATCCAAATAGAAACGCGGGAATCATCCAATATTTAAAATTTCTTTCTTCTCCTAGCCCTTTTTCCATATAGTAGGTCGGTCCTCCATATGGGTCACCATTTTCATCTGTATTTCGATAATAAACGGATAGGGTTACTTCAACTGTTTTAATTAGCATCCCAATTAATGCACTGCACCACATCCAAAACACCGCACCTGGTCCACCGACCGCGATTGCGGTCGCTACACCTCCAATATTTCCTACACCTACTGATCCCCCAATTGCTGTACTGACTGCTTCAAAAGGAGAGAGGATGCCTTTTGCATTGTTTTTATCTTTTTTCCTAAGAATAAGTCCAAAAGTTTGTTTCATAATATGAGGAAAATAACGAAATTGAAATAATTTACTCCTTAAAGTAAAATAAAATCCTGCAAATAATATCGTAAAAATAAGTGGCAGTCCCCATAAAAAGGTCGACACGCTTTCTAGTATTGTTTCCATTTCCACTCCTCCATTTTTAAGTTGAAATTACTGTTTAAATAATTTATATAAAGAGGCTACTAATAAGTAGCCCCAGCCTTTTCATATGTTACCTTTCCACCAATTACCGTTTGCACAACCTCTGTTGATAAAATTTCATCTGGATTCTTAAATTCAAATATGTTCTTTGATAAAACTGTCATATCTGCAAACTTCCCACGAGTAATCGTACCTTTACTATTTTCTTCATTCGTTGCGTATGAACCACCAATAGTAAATAATTTAATAGCTTCATCAATAGATAGTTTTTCTGTTGGATTCCAACCACTATGTGTTTCACCAGGTGCCCTCCGTGTGACAGCTGCATGAATACCTAATAGAGGATCAATTGGTTCTACTGGTGCGTCTGATCCACCTGCACAGATGACACCTGATGATAATAATGTTTTCCATGCATAAGAAAGTTGCATTCTGGATTCACCCAATCTATCCTGAACCCATGGGAAATCTCCCACAACAAATCTCGGTTGAATATCAACAATTCTACTAGGTTTTTTCAAACGTGGAATTAATTCTTTACGTAGAACTTGAGCATGAATGATACGATCGCGATAGGCAACTGCTGGGAATTGGTCTAGTATATCTAGTACATTTTCAAGTGCTTGATCACCTATCGTATGAACAGCAATAGGCATTGCAAGCATCCTTGCTTCCTGGATAATTGAATACAAGGTTTCTTGATCAAACATTGCATCTCCAACTGTAGAAGGATCATCATGATATGGACTCGATAATAATGCCGTTCTTCTTCCTAAGGCGCCATCAGCGAATATTTTTATTGCTCCAATTTGTAAATGATCATTTCCAAAGCCCGCGTACATTCCTGTTTCACGAAGCTCCTTCATATACATATAATCAATCAATAAATTACATCTCAATCCTAATTGTTCTTCATTAATTAATTCATCATAAATTTGATAAGTTTGAAAGAATCCATTAAGGAAAGCAGGATCATTTGTATGGACACTAGTAAGTCCTTTTTCCATGGCAAACTTGATTGCCTGATGAACAGCTTTTTTTAATTCCGAATAAGATTTTTCAGGGATATATTTATTTATTAGTTCAGACGCAGATTCCAGTAATAATCCCGTTGGCTTTCCAGTCCTCTCATCTAATACTATGGTTCCCCCTTCTGGAACAGTCGTATTAGGATGAACATGGCATATCTCTAATGCTTTACTATTAACTAAAAATGCATGTCCACAAATTCTAGGTATGTATATCGGACAATGTGGGGCTACCAAATCTAATTCTTCAATTGAGGGAATAGAAGAATCGATAAATAAATTTTCATCCCAGCCCCTCCCCAATAGCCATTCCCCTGGTTGAAGTGAATTCGCTCGTTCCTTTATTTTTTCTAGCAACTCCTTTTTGGATTGAACCCCAGTAACATCTAAATTCAAAAAGCTCATCGCTACACCTGCTATATGGACATGACTTTCAATCAATCCAGGTATGACAGTTCTTTCTTGTAAATCGATCACCTTCACATCGTGTCTTCCCCATTGCAGCAACATATCAGATGTTGTACCCATATCAATAATTCTTCCATTTGTTACTACTACAGATTGAACCAACGGAAACATTTGATCCATCGTATAAATCTGACCATTAGTAAAAATAGTAATCGTCATTCAAGCATCTCCTTTACTCCCTCATTTATTTAAATAATGCTTCAAATAAATCAAATCACCTTGAACATTCTATAAATTCTTTTATAATTTATTCGCGTCATAAGAAATATTTCCCTTTAATTAATTTAATTATTTTAAATATTTATATTTTTGAAAAACATAAAGTTACTCAGCCCCTAAAATCTACTATAGATGTATCGTTCACAATCTGGGTTTGTTTCGTTATAATAGAAAAGTATGTTAGAAGTCGTTCATATTGAAATAAATAATAATTGATTAATCAATGCTTCGGCATATCAAATACAGTTAATCACTTTATTTTTGTGAGGAGGAACATTTATTGACTATTACTACAGGAGAATCACTGGTTACAGAAATCCGTCAATTAGATGCCAAAGGATCTGGACAAGCTGTCGTTTGGCGTGAAAATGAACTAGGGAATCCCAAAAAATTAAAGCTTACAATCCCTCAAACACTACCGGGAGAAAAAGTAAGAGTAACAGTTGATCAACCAGAAAGAAGAAGAAGAAAGGCGATCCCTGAAGAAATTTTAGAGGCTCATCCGGAAAGAGTGGCACCACCATGTATCCATTTTGAGCGTTGTGGAGGCTGCGTATGGCAGCATTGGCAATATTCAGGACAGCTACAGCAGAAAACAAATCATGTAAAACAGGTACTCGAAGCTCAAGGTTTTAATCCAGATCTTGTTCAAGATACAATTGGAATGAAGAATCCTTGGCATTATCGCAATAAGATGGAATTCACCTTTGCTCCAGACGGGTCGCTTGGACTTCACGAGCAAGGAAATTTCCGTAAAATTATCTCATTAGAAACATGTTTAATCGCTGGCGAAGAAATGGTAGAAGCGGCAATGGAAGTAGCAAAATGGTCCAAAGAGTATCAATTAACTGGATACAATAAAGATACTCATGAAGGCCTACTTCGCCACTTAATGGTTCGTCAATCATTTGCCACTGGCGAAATGATGCTTGCATTATTTGCAACTGAGGGTCCAAATGAGCATCTTGACAAAGCAGCAAAAAATTTAGTAGAACGAATTGAAAAGAAATTCCCTCAGGTCAAAAGCTTGTTATGGCTTGAAAATACAGATTGGGCAGACCGAACTCAATCAGAACAAACCCATGTACTTGCAGGCCGTGATTTCATTTATGATGAAATGGCAGGATATCGGTACAGACTTTGGTTCGATACATTTTTTCAAACCAATCCAACACAAGCGCAGAAATTAGTTGAGCTTGCTATAGAAATGGGGAAACCGAAGGAATCCGAAAAAATGATTGATCTTTTCTGTGGCGTTGGTACATTTTCACTGCCTTTTGCAAGTAGAGTAAATAAACTTGCAGGTATTGAAATCGTTGAAACCTCAATTGAATCAGCAAAAAGAAATGCACAAGATAATGGGATATCCAACACATACTTTTTGGCTAAAGATGCGAGAAAGGGTATTGACCAAGTCTTAGAAAGTTTTGGCCATCCTGAGTTACTTATGTTAGATCCCCCTCGTTCAGGTGCTGGTGGCAAGGTTATGAGAAGAATTGGTCGTTCCAAGCCAGAAAGAATTGTCTACGTATCCTGTAACCCAGATACCTTTGCAACAGACATCAAAGAGCTGGAACCTTTTGGATACACACTTAAACAAGTACAACCAGTGGATTTATTCCCCCATACAGTACATGTTGAATGTGTTGCATTACTTGTAAGAAATGAAGAATAATTGATTGTAGATAAAGTCAAAGCCCCATAACCAAGTATTTCTTGGATATGGGGCTTTGACTTATGAATTACTTGAACCAAACTGTTTTTTCTTCAGCAGAAATTCTCTTTGCTTGAATATTAAAATCCTTTTTAGAATAACCAATATAAATAAGTCCGATGATTTTGTCGCTTTCTTCTAAATTTAAATAAGTATTTAATTCAGGCTCATATGCAATATCTCCAGTTCGAACGATTGTGGATATTCCCTTCTCTTCTGCAAGAAGAAGTAAATTTTGCATTGCACACCCCGCAGCTACCACTTCTTCTATTTCAGGTACTTTTCCAGAAGGACTTGCTGCTAAGATTATAATCGCTGGTGCTCTTAAAGGCCCTTTTTTAGCTTTTTCAATCTTTTTTCGTGCCTCTTCTTCATCTAATCCCTTTGTTTTTCCTTCCATAATTCGTGCCATTTCATTTCCTAACTTTACGCGACCTTCCCCTTTGACGACACGAAATTTCCATGGTTCTGTTTTCTTGTGGTTTGGTGCCCATGTTGCTGCTTCTAATAATTCAAGAATGACGCTATCGGGTACATCTGTTTGCTCAACTGCACCTATCGAACGTCGATTTTTAATTAAATCTAAAATTTCCATAGTTAGTCGACTCCTTATTATGTACTCACTTTATAAATTATATTTTCATTATAATCGAAAGACGTTGGATTTTTCCAATATTCTCCCTTATCCGATTTTGTAAACAATTTTCTTTTTACATCATGATATAATTACTATATTGATAAGTTTAATAGAAAGGATAATAAAATGAAAAAACTTAAAATCATCCTCCCAATTGTGATTATCTTTCTGGTTGGTGTATACTTCTTTATTGGAAATTATTTTTATAATTTTGCTTTAAATGCAAATCAGAAAAAAGATTTTTTAGATGGTAATCCACATTTGGCAGCATCAAAAACAGTAGACAACGAATTGATCGAAAAAAATAAAATTGAAGATGCAACTTTCACTCATAACCATACTGCTAATACTATAAAAATATCCTCTGCTGATCAATTAAAATTATCTGCTCGATTGTATGAGAATAAACAAACTTCTCATCATTGGGCAATTGTGGTCCATGGCTACAGCGGCAATAATACCCAGATGATTCGATATATTCGCCATTTTTACGAAAATGGGTACAATGTTTTAGCGCCTGATCTACGGGGTCATGGCGAAAGTGAAGGTAAATATATTGGAATGGGTTGGGATGATCGGAAAGATATGCTCCTTTGGATCAATCAAATTATTGAAAAGGACCCAAATGCAGAAATTGCTTTATTTGGTGTTTCAATGGGAGGAGCAACAGTTATGATGACATCAGGTGAAAAATTACCAAAAAACGTCAAAGTAATTGTTGAAGATTGTGGATATTCTTCAGTCATTGAAGAGTTTACCTATCAACTTGATGATTTATTTCATCTACCTAAATTCCCATTCATTAATGCAGCTAATACCATTACAAAAATTCGTGCAGGTTATGATTTAAATGATGCAGATGCTGTAAAGCAGGTAGCTAAAAGCAAAACCCCGATCTTATTCATTCACGGTGACAATGATAGCTTTGTCCCTTATAAAATGTTAAATAAAGTTTATCATGCGGCAAAGGTTGAAAAAGATAAACTAATCATTCGTGGTGCTGGACATGGAGAGGCAGAAAAAGTGAATCCTGAATTATATTGGAGTACTCTATGGAAATTTGTTGATCAATATATTTAATTAAAGTTTATTTTCAAAAAAATCCGAGGCTATTTTGAAGCTAAGTACTTTTACTTAACTTAAAAATAGCCTCTCGTATTTATTCTGTGAAATCTTGAAGATTTTCTTCTTCACTTTCCAACATTCCATATAAACCGTTCATAGCTTGTTCCTCTACATTCGCTTCTACTCCACTGTTATTATTAACTTGAGATTCGATTATATTCTCTTCATTATTATTTAAATTTTGTCTTTTCATTCATTTCACCTCTATTATAGATTGTCTAAATGATGGTGAAATATACACAAGCATATAATTATTATTAGACTAAAAACGTTAAATCTTTATGAGTATTTTTGCTTTTATTCATTCTTTTCCATAAGAAAATAGTATACACGAACAAGATAACGATAATAAGAATTGGATAAAGAGGTGATGCTTCTACATTTCCCATAAAATTCAAAAAATTATTAAAGCCATGAAAAAATATGGTTAGTAGAATGGATTGATTATTTATTATTAAAAGTGAAAGAACCAACCCTACTAAAAATGCGTAATCCCAAATAGAAAACTAGAGAGGATGACAGCATTCTTCATCCCTTTATATAAAAACATTTTTAGCATAAATCCACGAAAAAAAATTTCCTCAATGAAGGCAACGATCAATACTTGCATAATGAACATTAGAAATACATTCGATAATGACGAAAGATTTAATCCTTTATTTCCAATTACAATAAGGATTAAGACAATCAATAAAGGAAAAAAGAAAAATAAACTTTTCTTCGTTAATTTTTTGCTAAAAAAGTAAGTATCCCATTTCCTCTTCCAAGTAAGATAGAAAAATATACCTAGAGCAAGAGGTACTAGACCAATAAATTGTAACACTGGATTGGCGGGCTCAGTAATCGTTGAATATGCACCATTTCCTGTGTAAAATACCATCAATAAAACCTCTAGTCCAATAATTTTCAAAACAATATTTTTGGTCATTCTATTCCCACTTTCTATAATGGACCCAAGAAACTAGACACGAAATGAGGAGATGTTAAAGTAGGTTTATGAAAAGAAATCGATACACACCAGAGTTTAAAGCTCAAATCGTGCTAGAGGTCCTAAAGGAAGAAAAGACCATGAATGAAATCGCTTCATCTCATGGAATTCACGTCAATCAAATTAGACAATGGAGGAATGCATTTCTTGATCAAATGCCTTCGATCTTCGCTAAAGAAAATAAAAAAGCGGATCAAATGAAGGCGGAATATGAAAATCAAATTGAAAACCTCTACGCTGAGGTTGGCCGTTTAACCACGCAATTGTCGTGGCTTAAAAAAAAATCTGGAATCAAGGAGTAGGGCCGAGCGTATTCAAATGATTGATTGGGATGATAAAGAGCTGCCAATCACTACCCAGGCTCAGCTGCTTGGGCTCAATCGTACTAGCTTGTATTATAAGCCAGTCGAGCCTTCTCCTGAGGAAATATTTATCAAGCACAAGATTGATGAAATTTATACCAAGCATCCCTATTTTGGGTCTAGGCGAATTACTGTTGTTCTAAACAACAATGGAATAAATATTAATCGCAAGGCTGTACAACGTCATATGCGGGAAATGGGCATTGCAGGGATTTCTCCCGGCCCTAACCTTAGTAAACGCAATCTTGAGCACCGGATCTATCCGTATCTTCTTAGAAATTTGGCCATTAGCCACCCTAACCACGTCTGGGGAATCGATATTACCTACATTCGCCTCCAACGAGGCTGGATGTATCTTGTAGCTCTGATAGACTGGTATTCTCGCTTTGTCGTTAGCTGGGAGCTAGACCAAACACTAGAGATTGACTTTGTCTTGGAGGCAGTGAAACGGGCTCTGTCGGTAGGACAGCCAGAGATCTTAAATAGTGATCAGGGTAGCCATTTTACCAGTCCCCAATATACCGGATTACTGCTGGATAAGGACATCCGAATTAGCATGGACGGCAAAGGAAGAGCCCTTGATAATATTGTTACAGAGAGGTTATGGAGAACGATTAAATATGAGGAGGTTTACTTAAAAGATTACGAGAGTCCAAGAGAAGCAAGGAAAGAGATTAACAATTTTATCCACTTCTATAACTATGAACGCCCTCACCAATCGATTGGCTATAAACCCCCCGCCTCCGTTTATGGCCTCGGAGTGATTCATCCATAAGGGATGATACTTCTCAGGGAAGAACCTGTCAAGGGTATGGCTAGCCCTCGCTCCGCTCGCCCTTGACAGAACCTCCCCTGAGAAGGAAAAATAGAGTAGGATGAATCACTCGCAAAAAAATGTGCACCTACCACCCCCCTAGCCCCAGTGAGCACCTCTAGCTCCTATAAAGCAGATATCCATAATGGATTCTGACCCACCTTAAAAAATTTAAATTAGTGTCTTGACGAAGGGGTCCACTTTATTCTGATCTGAACCCAAAAAGTTAGACACGGGATTTAGGCAGCTACTAGGGCATGAGTTCGATATTGCACCGGACTCATGCCTTTTAATTTTGTCTTAATCCGTTTGTGGTTATAGTAGTGAATGTAATTCTCTAATTCTTCTTTAAAATGCTCCATACTCTCAAATTCTTTTAAATAGAGTAATTCAGACTTTAATAAGCCAAAGAAATTCTCCATGACTGCGTTATCTAAACAATTCCCCTTACGTGACATACTTTGAGTAATCTCATGTTTCTTTAAAGCATGTTGGTACTTCTTCATTTGATAATGCCAACCTTGATCCGAATGGAGGATAGGGGTGTCACCCTCTTTCAAATGCTCAAAAGCTTTGTCCAGCATTTTCGAAACAAGTAGATAAACAGGACGCTTTTCTATGTTATAAGCGATGATTTCTCCGTTGAATAAATCTAGAACGGGGGACAAATATAGCTTCTCCCCGTGTAGATGGAATTCTGTTACATCCGTTACCCACTTTTCGTTTGGATTCGATGCTTTAAAATCACGTTCCAAAATATTTGGGGCTATTTTCCCTACTTGCCCACGGTAGGAACGATATTTTTTCATACGCACAAGACACTTTAATCCCATCTCATTCATAAGACGGCGGACTGTTTTATGATTTATTTTGATGCCTCGGTTATGTAATTCTAATGTGATCCGACGATATCCATATCGTCCCTGATGTTCATCAAAAATCTCCTGAATTAACTCTTTAACTTCCTTATATTTATCTGGGCGATCCATTTGTTTTACCCAATAGTAATACGTACTACGCGCAATACCAGCGACCTTTACTAGATCAATCACTTTAAATTCTTGCCTTAATTCATAAATTATTTGCGCTTTGTCCTGTTCTGTAGTTTTTCCTTTTCTTGAATTAAGGCATGTAACTTTTTTAAGTAAGCATTCTCCATCCGTAAACGTTCATTTTCAGCTCGTAATGCTTCTTCAGACCCTTCTACTGGTTGAGGTTTATTCGTTTCCTTTTTCATTGGTGGGCGCCCCTTTTGTGTTGGTTTCAGGGCGTCAATTCCATGTAATTCAAAACCTTTTTGCCATTTTAGAATGGTACTATGTGTTGCAATGTTAAATATTGCAGCAGTTTCCCTTATAGACGTCCCTGTCTCTCTCATATAATTCAGTACGTCTAGTTTAAACTGTGTTGTATAAGATGTATAGGGTTTTATTAAAGCATCGGCACCATGATATTCATATTGTTTTATCCAATTTAATAAGACTGTATGATGTACCCCTATGGATTTCGCAATAAATTTTACCCCCTCCGTTCCCTGTAGATAACGAATAACTGCTTCTATTTTTTCCTCTATATTAAATTTAGACATATAAAAACTGCACCTCCAACTGTTAGTTTGTGTCTAACAATTGGGGTGCAGTTCAATTTAAGGATGATGGTTTTTTTTAATTCCCGCTAACAATTTCTTTTAGAATTTCATATGATCTTATTTGTTTTACCGGATCAAAAATATATGATACTGCCATTATTTCATCAACATGGTAATTAGTTTGGAAAGAAGTAAGTTGTTCTTTAACCGTTTCTTTACCTCCCATGAATGTCATACTTGACATGGACTCAATCATTTCCTTCTCCATTGGATTCCAAAGTTCATCCATATTTTGAACAGGAGGCTGCAAATGATCTCTTGTGCCCCTAACGACATTTAAGAAAAATTGCTGCATTGAGGTGGATAAAGATGCTGCTTCCTCATCTGTTTCAGCAGCAATCACATTTAGACAAACCATCATATATGGTCGTTCTAAATACTTGGAAGGCTGAAATTTCCTTCGATATATTTCAATCGCTTCTTTCATATGTTTTGGAGCAAAATGGGATGCAAATACATATGGTAACCCCATGCTCGCTGCTAAATGAGCTGAATCCGTAGAAGAACCTAATATATATATTGGAATATTTGTATCTACACCTGGAAATGCCCTTACATAGCTTTGTTGCTCTTCAGGACCAAAATAAGTAAGTAGTGCTTTCACATCGTCAGGAAATGTATAAACTGAATCACTTTTAGATCTTCTTAAGGCACTCGCAGTCAGCATATCAGTACCAGGTGCTCGACCAAGACCAAGGTCTAAACGATTGGGATAGATTGTTTCCATCGTGCCGAATTGTTCAGCTACTACTAATGGTGAATGGTTTGGCAGCATTACTCCTCCTGAACCTACACGAATAGTTTCGGTATTTTCCAATGTATGCTTAATGAGTATCGAAGTTGCTGAGCTAACGAGCGATGAAGAATTATGGTGTTCTGCAATCCAATAACGTTGATAATCCAGTTTTTCTACCGCTTGGGCAAGTTCTACCATAGAATTGATTGCGTCTTTTGTGGTTTGCCCTTTACGTATTGGTACCAGGTTTAAAACTGATACAGGTATATGAATATTTGTCATATCATCTTGTTTCCTTTCATTAATTGAATACTAATATACTATCAATTCACTTTTAGAAAACAAACTCATATGCTCATCGATAATTTTAATTTTTTGTTAGTTAAAATTTTATTGGATAGGTTTATAGCTTTTTTGAACGCATTCCTTTTAATATAGTAACTTTATTCGATTTCATCATGTCTTTGTATGATTTACTATCAACAGCGTAAACGGCAACTTTCCCCTGTTCATCATAATGTATACCCCAACCATATTTTTTAACTAAAGGAGAAGCTCTAAAACATGCCTTGGGCTTACTAAAAAATTCTTCTCTTAATGTATCTAGAGAATTGGATTCAATATTATTTTTTATTAAATATGTTTTAAATAGTATGTCCTGTTCAGTAAATTTATATGGGTTCGTACTGATTAAATCATATTCTATAGAAGCTATTGTAGGGCGACCTTTCTTTGGAAGTGGCTTGATAGCCGTTGTCACTTTAGAATCTTCAGATACTGCAATGAAGGTATTTTTATAACTCATAGCTTTATCACCTTTCATTTACTATTTAATATTAATTATTCTAACCATTCTTAAAATTTAATTCCTATTTTTTCAAAAAGCTAGCTAAAGTATTAATAAATAAGTATAGTTAAACTTTTTGAGAACCGTCAAAGACTTTATTGGTGATAACGTCTTTACTAAAGCTACGTATAGTTGTTCACTATGAGAACTTTAATTATATACTCCGTTCACCATTTTATTAAGAAAAGTACTAAAATATTTTGATGCTTCAAGCATTCTTGGTCCGTACCAAAACATTTCTCCCTCAACAATAATCGGAACTACATTAGGAATAAACTTCATAAATTCTTGTTTATATTTATCACTGTAGGGAAAGGGTTCTGTTGCCAAAAAGACAAAATCTAAATCTGCGTCTTGAAAATCCTTTATAGTAACAATTGGATATCTATCACTTTTTGTTGCAAATGGATTTATAAACCCTAATTTTTCTAATACCGAATGAATATATGTATCATTACCAACGACCATATATGGTTTTCTCCAAATAACATAAGCTACCCTTTTTCCACACACACTTGGGATTTCTTGAAATTGATATTTTATCCTTTCAATTAATGTTCTCGCCAATTCTTCCCGGTTGGTTACTTCACCTATATCTCTAATCATTCGATAAGCATCTTTTATCGATTGAATCTCTGCAACAAAAACAGGAAATTCACGTTCCAATTCTTCAACAATTTCCTTCGTATTTTCTTCCTTTTCCGCAATAATTAGATCGGGTTTTAATTCGCGAATGACTTGCAAATTAATTTGTTTCGTACCACCTACGACTGAGGCATTTGAAACCTTATCTTTTGGAAAGATGCAGTATTTTGTTCTTCCCACCACCTCGTTTTCAAGCTGTAAAGAATAAAGGGTATCAGTTATTCCAGGACATATTGAAATGATCCTTTTTGGTGGAAACTGATATTCAACGATTCTACTAAGATGATCTTCTATCATTTTTCTCATGCAAACAATCCTTTCATGCTAAGTGATGAAGGAAATTCACGAATCCACCTTCATCACTTTATAATATCTTTTTACTTTTTTGATCTATTAGCCAGTTTTTTTACATCTATTTCTCTTAATTGACACCATTCAAACACTTCATTTTTAACAATAATCGGACATTCTTGTAAATCACTGATTTTTCTCGCGCCAAGCATAGTCATAATTACTTGTATCCCTTCCAACCAATCCATTATTTGCTTTATTGTTGCTTCGACTCCCTCTGCTAATAATTTACGGAGAATAGGACCAGCTATGCCTACTGCTCTTGCCCCTAATGAGCAACTTTTTACAATATCTAAAGGATTTCGCACACCGCCAGATGCAAACACAGTCAGCTTATTTAACCAGTTCTGCGCTTCAAGTAAGGAAATTACAGTGGATTGACCCCACCCATTTAAATATTCATAATTAATTTGTGAGTTTCGTTGATTTTCCACCCATATAAAATTCGTTCCACCACGACCACTAATATCAATGTATTGAATTCCTAGTTTATGTAAGAACGAGATGGTTTCCATGCTCATTCCAAAGCCAACCTCTTTTATTATGATTGGAATCTCTATTATTTTTATAAGCTGTTCAATTTTTTTGCTCCAATCTAAAAAATTGCGTTCCCCTTCATACATCACAAGTTCTTGTGGAACATTCAAATGGACTTGTAATGCATTTGCTTCAACCATGTCAATTGCTTTTCGAGCAAAATCAATAGGAACATCTGCACCAATATTAGCAAAAATTATACCATTGGGATGTTTTTGTCGAACAATTTTATAAGTATCTGCCAACTGCTCATTCCTCAATCCAGCATGCTGAGATCCTACAGCCATCGCTAAACCTGTTGTTTTTGCGATTTCTGCAAGCAACGCATTGATTTCTCCAGTTTTTTTACTTCCTCCAGTCATTGCATTAATATAAATTGGCCTACCCAATTGTATATTTGCAAAACTCGTCGTAATATCAATTTCTTCATAATTTACTTCAGGTAAGGAATGATGAACAAAATGAAGATCATCGAAATGAGAGAAAACTTCTATAGAATTTTGTTTGCTTACTAAATGAACATGTTCATTTTTTCTCATTTCACGTTGATTTTCTGAATTCATCTATACTCCTCCATTTAGCAGGTAAATTAACATATGTGATTAGTATATGGAGAATGATGATATTTACTCTTTTCCATAGTATATCCACTGTTTAAAATACAAGAATATAAAAAGCATTTTTCATATTGACATTTCCTGCGATTGTTCCATATGAAAATTTCTTTCTTTTATGAGCAATCCTCCAATTAATCCAATAATAGAAAAAACAATTGGAATAATAAACCCAAAATGATACCCCATATCCATGGAATGAGCGTGAAAATAATCTAGAACCTTACCGAATAAACTCGGCAATAAAACTGCACTTAGAAAACCACCGGTATTCGCAAAACCAGATACTACACCCACTTCTTTCATTGAAAATGATTTCCGAACAACTGCAAAAGTTAATGCACTCGCACCATTGCCATATCCAATAATAAAAAATATGAGAACTAATAAATAATAAGGCGGTCTTCCATTACAAAGAAAAAAGGAGATCCAACTACAAAGAGTGACCACGTGAACGACAAGATATGGACGTCTAATGGAATGAAGGCGATTAGAGATCCATCCAGTTAAAGGGGCACCAATAATCGCACCGATCAAACCAATCATAATTAATTGACTCGCTTCCGAACGTGTCATATCATATACATTCATACCATAAGGTACAGCCCAAGATCCAATAAACCCAACATATGTGCCAACTACACCGAAATGGCAGAAGAACGTTGCCCATGCTTGACGATCTGAAAACAACCGACGTAAAATGACTAGTGTTTTTTCATTTTTATGAATCGATTGATCTACTGAAGAACGTCTAGTATTTATCTGATTCTTCATTTGTTTAGGTTTTTTAACCAAAACATAATAAAGAATCAACGCGCAAATACAGAGTAAGCACCCTGTTATAAGAAAAGGAACTCTCCAACCTAATAAATCGATCAACGCTGAAAATGGAACTGTTGCCATGAGAAAGCCAAGACTACCAGTCATTCCTGCAAAACCAAGTAATTGTACAAATTCATTCGCCTTAAACCATTGACTTAATATGAGGACAAGATTGACCCAAATCGCTGCATCCCCTATTCCTACTAATAATCTCGCCAAAAACAAAAAAGCCTCATTAGGAGCAAGACTATAGATGAGGGTACCTATCCCATTAAGCAACGTACCCATAATAAGAAAATAATTTGGTCCAAATCGATCAGATAATAATCCAATTGGAATTTGTAATCCAGCATAAGACAAAAATTGTAGGCTTGCTAGTAAACCAATGACTACTGCAGATACATGAAACTCCGTCATTAACTGCTCTGATATTAAACCTGGCGCAGTTCTTTGACTTACGATTAGAAAATAGGAAAACAAAACTACACTTAATACAATCCAACGGTAACTGTTTTGCTTTTTCACCAATTTCTCCGTCTCCCAGCTGTATTTTTTCTTAAGTATACTCCTATTTTTAAAATATTGAAGAGGAAAAAGTAGCTGTTGGTAAAAGAGACAGAACTTTGATCATAGAAGATTTATTAATAATTTTTTATTTATCATAAGATCCTTATTGTAAAATTAATCTTCCAAAACTAAATGATTAGAAAAAGGGAGATTGCAAAAAAATATCCCTTCTTCTTGAAATTTTAGGTAACATTCATTGAGTCTTTCCCGTTTTTGTCTTCTGAATTTTCACATGTTTAGGTTGTATAGGAAAGTCACCTTTTGCTAAGTCAGGACCAGTTAGGTCATTCCTTTGATTTAAAACATTTTTTGTAAATTCAATTGGCTTCTCGTTTTCCATTTCTTTCACCTCCATTGATTAGCATGGCGTTTCAAAAAACTAATTATGCCCCCATTGTTTTACAGTTACTATATTTAAGACAGGTTGTTAATAATTGTCGATTAACCATAGCATTTTTTTTAATAATAGTTTGATAGTTTGGTAGAAGAACTTGCTCTGGTGACATTTTCACTTCACCACATATATCCACACCAATGACTTGTTTAGCTTGTAAAATGGATGATAAATAATGAGTTAATGAATGAATACTCATCATTCCTTGGTCCCAATTTGTTGTAACCTCATTTGTATTTAGAACATCTTTATCGATGCTTACATATACAATCTCGGTATGAATTGAAGAAATTATTGATTTTAATGAATATTGTTGGTTTTTATTAAAAGGATAGATAATTGTTCGTGGGACATTCAGGTGGTGTAATTTTATATTTGTCGGTCCTATTATCACTACATTTTTTAAAAGGGGGTTATTTGCTAAAGCAAAAGAAACCCATGATCCACATGAAAGTATAGTTTCACCTTTTTGTTTTATTTCCAGATCAGGATGATTATCAAATAAAACAAGTGTAAACGGTTGACAGATTTCACTTAACAATAAATAGGTAACATAATGATAATTCCCATTTCCAATAAGTGTTATTCCTTTTTGCTTTCTTTTTTCTAGATAGCTTTTTAATAATTTCAAAGAATCTTCTTGGCAAAAGAGATTCACATGAAGTAAATGTTGAATATTAATATTTTCATGGGGAAATTGTTGAAGTTCCTTCTGAGAAATATACGTTTCGTCAAAGTTCATGATGGTTATTCCGTTATTTAATAACCCCATAATCTTTCATCTCCTAAATAATATTTTAAGAGATTGGATAAAACATGATCTTTTTCTCTCCAGAAAGTGAGCAAAATACAGTAAATAATAATTGATTGACATGCACTATCCAATCTCATTAAATACAAGCATGTTTGCTACGTAGTTTTAAAGTGGGTAAAAAGTAACTAGGTAATTCCTTGCTAATTTAAAAAACAACAAAGAATTACTCTTAATTATAATACAATTACTTAAACTATTTAAATGTTTTGACTTAATATAATAACCTCACTTTATTTTCAAATATTAATTAGACGATTACTACGTATAGAAAAGATTTAGCTACACATAAAAAAGGGATTGATCTCAACAAAATATCATCTAAAATTGTAGTAATTTTCTCTACTTCAGTTAGAGTCCTAAGTCAAGGATCAACCCATTTATTTATTTTTTTGGCTTTGTTTTAGTGCTTATTCAAATAGTTATTTCATGATAATTAATAAGGTGTCATCACATAAACTTGGTTAACCACGCAATGTATTCTGCACCTGGAATGAATAATAATTGTGCAAGTATGGTTCCTAACAAACGCGATGTCATCATCATTAGTGAAACCCCCTTCAAACTATTATAACTACCTCTCTGGTTAACCACATCATCAGCAAGTATAGATATTTTGGGGTCTATAAAAATGGTAAGTAAAATCGTTGCGATCCCATTTATTAGTCCTGATGCCATCGTAGCTGTTGCGGATCTTTCAGGAGCTATAATCGATGCATATAATGCTGACAATACTCCTATCGTGTATATGGCAGTAATAAGCATATTAATGAAGAATAATTTAATAGGAATATCTTTTTTCTTAATATCTTTTATGTATGAGAGTCTTGGCAAATGAATATGTTTAATCCCACGCATAAAATACTCCTTTGAAAATCCTTTCTTTAATAATGCTGGAATAGACCCTCTTTCTTCAGATAAGTGAACAATAGCCCTTGAAAACAATGCAATAAAGGTAGGAAGTAATAGTATGCCCATAATTGTCCCTAAAGTTGACGCCCCAATAATCACTCTAAATTGAGATTCAACAAATTGGAACGCATTTTCTTTAGGTGCATTATCCACAAGACGTCCTGTAAAAGGTTGTTGCATCATATTTGCCATTCTCGAAACAATAACCATTACATTAAATAATGATAAAGCAGAGGCTAATAATCGAACCCTTGCTCCAGAAAGTCGAACGGCATATGCTAAAGTTTCAATCGAATGGATGATAAAAATAAATAATGATATTAAAATTAATCTTTCTGATAATATTCCCAATTTATGTACCCACTTTATTTTCTTTTTATATTAGCATATTTTCATATAATGAAGAAAAACTTTTTCCATTAGAAAATGATAGAGAGGATCGCGTTTAAAGCAACCCTCTCTATCATACTTATTTATTTTTTTTGTCAATTTCTTATTCCATTAACCTTTTGTATCAAACAGATTCAGTAGCTAATTTTACGTATTCGTTCTCATTGCTAGTCGTTTTCTTACTTTTTAAGCAAAGCATAACTATAAATGATAGACAATATAGTGCCGCAAGATAAGTCATAGCAACAGACATACTTGCATGTTGTAAGATGTAGCCAACGACTATTGGTGATACCCCACCTACCGCTCTTCCAAAATTAAAGATCGTGTTTGTTGCTGTACTTCTAATTGTTACATCGTAATAACGACTGATCAATGCTCCGTAGCCGGCAAACATTCCATTTGAGAAAAAGCCTACAACTGCACCACCTACCAAAATAGCGACGCTTCCTGTTGCAAAAGAATAAAAGAAAACGGCAGCGGCTGAAACAAGAAGAAAAACACCATACGAAAGTTTCAGGCCAAAACGGTCAATAATTTGTCCGAAGGTTAACATTCCTGCTATCATTCCGACAGCTGTGCTAATTGTCCAAAGGGCAGAACTAGAAACTGATAAGCCTTGTGACTTTTGTAGCATAGAAGGCAACCATATCATTAATCCATTATAGCCCGCAATTTGTACAGTGGCCATTATTGCTAATGCAATGGTTGTAAAAGCAGTACGTGGGTTATGAAATAATTGCATTAACTTCCCTTTTTCCTTTTTCATTTCATTTTTCTTTTGTGCTGCTAACCATTCCGGTGATTCCTTTAAATTTCTTCTAACCATAAATGCGAAAATAACTGGTACTACACCAACAAAAAACAAACCTCTCCAGCCAAACATCGGAAGAAGAACTGCACTTAATATGGCTGCAAGAATAACACCAAATTGTGCCCCGATACTAACATATGAAGAAGCTCGTCCTTGTTTATTCTTTGGCCACGCTTCTGCAACTAATGCCATACCGATCCCGTACTCGCCACCAGCGCCGATACCGGCAATAAATCTAAATACATACACTTGCTCAATATTTGTCGCAAATCCGGTTAATGCCGTCCCAATAGCAAATAGAAAAATTGTATACGTAAATATCCGCACTCTTCCAAACTTATCTGCTAAAATTCCGAAGAGCATACCTCCAACTAACATGCCGATATTTGTTATAGTTGAGATAAAACCACCTGTTGCTAAACTGATATGAAAATCTGCAACGATTAAAGACATGGCAAAGGATATAAACATAATATCCATACCTTCAAGTGTTAATCCAGCGACGGACGCTACTACTGTTTTATTACGATAATTCATTTTTCTTTTCTCCTTTCAAGCCTCACAGGACTCTAGTTAAAAGAGTTGTAATTTTTTATCCAAAATAAATGCCCTTCCGTCCAATAGGACAAAAGGGCATTTAAAATACTATACAATCATAATATTTACATTTCCACCCTTTTTAGCCTCTCTGGACCAGATTAAAGGAAATATATTTGTACTAATCCTACCATGTGAAAAATGAGTTTGCAATGAATTTTTTAACGTTTTTAACGAAATATTTTTTTATTACATTACAACCCTATAGCTAATACGAAATAGAAGTATTTACTTTTCAAATGTTAAACTTTTTAATTGGGTTATGTAATAATGTATCCATCATTAGATATATTACTATAATTCGATTTCAAAAATTACCCTCATTTTTTTACATCAATTAATGTAAAACGTTCACATACCAATTTTAAATCCTCAGAAAATTCCTGGCCAATTTCCTTTAATGCTTCAGTAAAGAATTTTTCATGTGTATCCTTCCAATATTGATAGGTTCGATCTCCTTCTCCTTCTGCTATAGCAAACTTCTCTGGAACTTCATTCATTGGCATAATTTGAACATCAACTGTTTTAATAATAGCTAAAGGTTCATCATGACTATTTAAAATGATACTATAATCATCCACGCATGGTATGCGCTCATTTTCTAATTCATAAAAAATCAAACCAGAACAAGTAGCTGTTTTAATTCCTTCAATTACTAATTGTGCTAAATAGTTTGGATTATCTCCAAATTGCCATGCACTTACATGTTTCGGTATTTCTTCTCCTTTTAATTTCCAGAAATCATTCCAATAGTTTTGTCCAGCTTGATTCATAAATTTTCGCTCCCCAATTTCCAAATAAATTAAAGATATTTATTTTTTATTTTTATTTCAATCATTCATATGACTCTTCATCGGTTCATTTCTGAACCCAAATTCCACTATTTTTCTGTTGATAATACAATCAGATAGAAATAGAACATGAATCCCTATTTATTCAGGCTTCACGCTTTATATGAAATCCTACAAACTTAACGAATTGAGCCTTTAATTAATATATTAATGTATTAAAAATTTTAAAATCTGGATAAAATAAAAATACTAATTTAATAGTTAAAAGGCCACAAGAATATATCTGTGACCTCGAAATGAACTTCATTATTATACTTTTAATTTTAACGTACATTGGTATTAACTAAATACTAACGCAACAATGGGACCGATAATCGATCCTAATACTGCACATAAAGTCATAGAAACAGAACTCATCGAGAATGATACTTCACCGTATTCATTTGACTTTGCAGTTCCAAGAGCGTGAGAAGTACATCCTAAACCTATGCCTTTGCCAATTGAACTATGAATTTTCGTCCATTTAAATATGACTGGTCCCAATAGAACACCTGTAAAACCTGCAATCATTACGCTCACTACTGCCATTGCTGACGATCCACCAATACCAGAGGCAACTTGTACCGCTACAGGAGTTGTAAGTGATTTAGGAATAATCGAAAGTATCAAGGTTTGGTCAATACCTATTAATTCTCCTAATAATGGTCCTGTGAACATACCTGATAATAATCCTACGATGACCCCTGTAATAATAGGAAACCAATATTTTTTTAATATATGTCTTTGGTTATATAACGGAAATGCTAAGGCGACTATTGCTGGACCCAACAGGGAATTTATCCATTTTCCACCAGTCATGTATTTCGTATAAGGAATATGAGCCAATTCTAGAATCACTATAATTATAATTGTTGATGTTAGAACCGGAATAAAAATTGGGTATGAAAACCGTCGATAAAGCTTGTTCATCACAAAATAGACCAACACGGTAAAAAGAATTATAATGATTGTGTATAGTGCGTGTTGCATTTATTCTTTTCCTTTCTTTTTCTGCTATGTTTTTCAAAATACTGACCAATTACTCCAGACATAATTAGCGTTATGATTGAACTTAAGACAATGACGACTAATAAAAATAATCCATCCAATGACAATAAAGATGGATAGTTCATAATTCCAATCATAGCTGGAATAAATAGTAAAGGTAAAATGGCTAAAAGTGTTCCTGCACCACGACTTATAAAGGAAACAGGAATAATTCTAAAGAATAAACAAATTAATAATAAAATTAGACCAATAATACTTCCTGGTATACTTAAATGAAAAAGATCTTGTACTACACTTCCAATATAGGAAAATGCAAATAATAGTACAATTTGCATCACAATTTTTATTAATTTCATCATTTTGTTGCTAAACATATTATTAAGCAACTTCAGCCTCCTTCTTTTGAAGTTAATAATATCTATTTTCTAAGCAAAAATATAGTTGTATTATACAACTATACTATGTTTTGTCAATATGAATTGAAATACTTTAAATTTACTGATATAAACAAATTATAAATAATGGCTCTTTTCGCAAATATTATTGCAATTTAAGGAATGTTATAGTGAATAACTACTGTCTGAAGACCGCTACACAATCCATAAGAATCGTTTAATCTTTTATTTTGTGTAAAAGCCGACAGTTGGGTCCTTACAAAAGCAACAAACGATACGAAAACAGACTAAATAACAAAGGAAGAAAATCATAAATGTCCAATCATTTAAAAATAAATGAAATTAAACAGATCGAATATGAATTAACTACACTCATTCGCAGAGCCGTTTATTTGGAACAAAATAAAAAAATAGGAAATATCGATCGTGCTCTTTACTTACTATTGAGAAAACTTGATGAGGATGGTCCAGCTAATAGTAAAAGTATTGCTAAAACGTTTCATTTAGATATTTCAACTGTAAGTCGTCAAACAACTACTTTGGAATCATTAGGGTTTATTCAAAGGTTTTCAGACCCAAATGATAAACGTGTCAGTTTATTCCAGATTACTGATGAAGGAAGACAAGCTTTACGAGAAGACATTGAAAAGCGTTTAGACAAGTATATAAACATGCTTGATACGTGGAGCATTCTTGAATGTGAGACATTTAAAGAATTACTAACAAGGATGAATCAAGCATTAATTGATGAAAATTGATTGTTTTTAATAATATGTATCATAGTTAATCACATATGGAGGTTTTTAGCATAAAAGTCGATATACTTTTATTTGATTTAAGAGATGCTAACTCATATAGAAATGACTTCTCCTTTTCAACACTTCAAAATAGGGACCGACAACTCTTTTATTTCCAGTCCCTTCTATCTTCCTTTAAGAATAAATAACTGAATTTGAGTTTACATAATTATTTTATAGTAACTTAATATAACTCTTCAAGTAATTAGGAGCCGTTGGACATAACCTAAAATATTCCAATCGATGACCTTCAGGGATATGTCCAAACTTTACAAAATTCATAAATGTATCATACAAAAATGTATAAATACATTCGTAAACTTTTCACGGCATCGATGCTTAACTGACATAGAAATGTAATATTCCAATGATAAAGCTTAGAAATTTACCGAAAAACATTATAAAATTATAGGTTGTGTTGTATTAATCGGATATAGTTTTCCATCTAAGGAAAATGAAATTTTACCGGTTTCTTCGGAAACAACGAGTACAAGTGCATCACTTTGCTCAGAGAGTCCTATTGCTGCTCGGTGACGTGTTCCATATTTTCCTTCATGTATTAATTTTGAAGTTAATGGAAGTACATTTGCAGCAGAATCAACTACATTTCCTCTGATCAATACTGCACCATCATGGAGGGGGTTCCCTGGATAAAAGATTGACTCTAATAGCTTTGGTGATACCATTGCCCGTATTGGAATACCTTTTTGAATAATATTGTCAAGTGGGTCAAGACGTTCTACTATAATCAATGCTCCATGCTTATCCTTGGAAAGATGCTGAACAGTTGTGGTTAAATCCTCATAAGTGTCAGTAAACGAAGATAAATAACAATTTAAATAAAATGAAGCTGCCATTGATTCAATTGCGATAAGTTGATCTTTTATGCTCTCCAGGTTACCCAAAAGACAATATTTTTCGTTTCCAAGTAAATCTAAATTAGATTGGAGTTGATGGATCAGGTGTTTCATGTCTGTTTCTATTTGGCGTTTCATTGGGGAAAAATCACAATTATTACTGTCCATATTTGATGTCCTCCATCTATTTTTTTCCTATTTAACATTCTTATATCTGTCTGTTAGATCATAGTGTTTCCAAAATTACCATTATCATTCGAAGACATCTATATATGGAACATCATCGAAAAGCTATGAAAGGTGCTAAAGATGCACTCAGAAGGATACTACACTTTTGTATAAAAAAAGCACTTTGTTGTTTAAAACAGTGCAATAAAAATGAATCATTTGTTAAACGTCACAGAAGCGTTCTTGTTAGATCTACTTAATTCCTAGGTCGTTTTAATCAATTTCTAAAAGAAAGCCCTTTTTCTTTTAAGGCAGCTCTAAGTTTAGGTATAGATGCGGGTCCCATACCATGAAATTGTAAAATATCTTTTTCACTATATGTTGAAAGCTTTTGTAAAGTAGTTATCCCATTAGTTTCCAAAGCCCTTCTTGCCGGTGCAGATAAACTTGTAAGAAATCCATTGATCGTTCCGCGTTCTTTCTCACAAATAGGACAGGTTGGACAATCGCTACTTTTATAATATTGATGTCCATTTTTGCAGGTACGTAGGGTCTTTTTAGAAATAGTCATTTATCAATGCTCCTCTCTCATTTTCATTAATGATCAATATATGTGAAAAATGTATTTGGATAATATTATTTTTAGTTATGAATATTAAATTTAAGTTATCTTCATCTAAAATGAAGTAGTAGCTCCAGACAATTTGTATTTCCAAATTTAAATGCCTTACTAGCTACTACAGTATTATATCGAAAAATTCAATCATTATAAACATAAATGATAAGGTCGATTTTATGGAGAAAAACTCATCTAATTTCACTTATTGGCAAAGCCTAAGATAAATTATATACTTACAATATATTTCAATTTGTAAACATAGTAATAGGCTGTAATTAAATGTAAAATGATAGGAAAATGCAAAAAGTAGAAATGATCATTAAAGAAATGCTTGAAATACAACAAAAGTCCAAAACTTTGTAAACCTCTTTTCTAAAGATGAGCCACTTTCTCAAAACCAACTTATCTTACTTCTTCAGTTAAAAATTAATGGTGGAATGAAAGCTACGGAAATTGCTGGTTTTTTCTCTGTAACACCAGGTGCAGTTACCTCTATGTGTGATAAACTGGAGAAACTCGATTTAATACAACGAGTAAGAGAGAGTGAAGATAGCAGAGTAGTAAAAATGAACTTAACGGAAAATGGAGAAAAAAAAGTACATGATCTCTTTTTGAAGTTTTCACAAGAAAAACTTGCAGATATTGTTGAAGTATTAACAAATGTAAATAAACTAATGAGCAAGATTTTTTAGGGATTTCATATAGTTGAAATCCCTTTTTTATTGGCTAATGTTGAAACTTCTCTTTCCCATTCATCTTTAAAACATAGGCTATGTTAAATTTGAATGTTGATTTTTAGGTAAATTTAAGGGAAACCTAGATTTATAGAGGTTTCCCAATCTTTATCAAATAGAAATACCTAAAAATTATTCCTTCCTTTTTTCTATATGCTTAAATTCCTCTAACCCATTGTTTGCTCGCCCCTTTTGATAGATATTATCCTTACCTTCTACCCAATAATAATAAGTAGCTTCTGGTTCATTTTCAAAAACAACACCAATATAGTAAGGGTTTAAATGTTTAATGCCATCCTTACGGTGAGGAACTGTGGAAATAGTCCATTCTTCATCTGGATAATGCTCTTCTAAGTATGGTCTTAGTAATTTCACTTTTTTGTCAATTTGTGCATCTATCCAAAAAGGACGAGCAACAAAAAATATACAATAAGCTACAAATATAACTAATGCTACTAACCAACCATTTTTTCGCCATCTACCTTTTAAAAAAATTGCAATAATTAAGATTGATACAATTACTGCCCCAACAATCAATAACTCTATTATTTCTTGTGGATGCATTATACCTATCCTCTTCTACATAACCATCCAGAATTAAACATTGAACTTTGAAAGACGAAACAGTTATATGTGTCCGTCATTTCAAATACAAATGATGTGAGTAAGAACTCTTTAATGTTGTGTTTTGTGCTTTCATTGCTACGGTTATCTACAAACAAGAACCACGCAAGGTAGTGACGAGATATTTGGTAACCACACCTTTAATACAATCTATCCATTGTTTCATTCGAGAATGGGGACCATTAACATTCTGGATGTGATACAAACCCTTAATAACGTGTTTGCCATCGTTTGATTTAATTCTGTAATGTTCCATTCCTTTTTCTTTTGCATAGGTTTTATAGGCTCTCCAAGTATCTGTTACAAGTACGTTTTCTTTTGAAAGTTTAGAACCAATTATATTATCAACCTGTTGTTTCACAACACGCCCCATACAAGCAACTTTAGATATGCGGTCTCTTGCAACAAGAACTTGTTCGTGACTTATTCCTCTACGCTTAGATTTACAGGCACGCTTACGAGGTTTTCGTTCTGAAATGCCACGTTGACCTTTTTGATAGTATAGGAAATAGTTCTCGTCAACTTCAACGATACCATCATATTTTTCAAAATCCATTTGTTTTAATGCACTTAACAGTTTGTGTCTCCAATAAAAAAGTGTAACCTAAGTAATCCCTACGATTTCAGCAGATTTTCGGAGGGAATAGCCTTTGAACATACAATCAGCAAACGTAATCCATTCGTCACCTTTTCGTGTACGGTATAGAACCGTATTAGTTGTATCAGTAAAGGTCTTACTACAACACTTACAACGATAGCGTTGGCGACCATTCTATTTTCCAAACCTTACAATATATTCAGATACACAATGAGGGCATTCAACCCTCTATTTGAAGTGTGAGTTTAACGCATTTCATTAATTAGACGACCACCGACAGAGGAAGGAAATAAACATGAAATTTATACGAATTCATTAATAACATCTGTTCTATCTTATATGCAGGTTTACTTTTAAGTGCAATATTATCAATTCTAGGTGCCATTTTAAGAACCTTTGATTTGAACAAATCAAAATGAGTATATGGAACGGAATTGATTTACTTGTCGTTTTAAGTATACCTGCCTCTTTTTCATTTACTCGAAATATTTTAAGCGTTCAATTCAATTTTGTACGTCCAAACTAAGATTTTAAAATTTAGATTAGGATATATTTCATTGAAGATAAAAAGAGTCATTTTCCAATTAAGAAGAATGACTTTTATTTAAAACTTATTCAAATAAAAAAGAAATCAATGTTATTAAGATAGAGAATCCTAATATGGTACCTACAACAAATGTATGAAATTTACGTCTCATTACTATAATGGCAATATACTCACGAATCATTGCATTTGGCCAGTAATAAAATGCCGTTTTAGAACCGATACCTTGACTATTTAGACCAGCTTTTTTTGCATATAAGCTAGCTCGGAACAGATGAAAATTGTTCGTCGTAAAGATACTATTATATTCATTTCCTTTTAAAGAATCCATGAGGTGTTTTGAAAAAAGCATATTCTGAAAAGTATTCACAGAATGAACTTCTGTCAGAGTATCTTCTATAGGAATTCCATTGTTTACGGCATAAATTTGCATCGCTTCTGCTTCGGGGAGGTTTTCATCAGGTCCTTGTCCACCTGAAAAAACTAATTTTGGTGGTAGAGTTACCGCCTTTTGTTTCCAATAAAATTCAATCGCTTTATTTATTCTACTTGCTAATAGTGGTGGAACCCTATCATTAATTAAACCACTGCCTAAAACAATAATAAAATCTTGATTGTATTTTGGCCTATTAAACTGGTTTAACATATAAGCGGTCAAAAAATTAGTTAAATGTAAAAAGAAATAAATGACAATTAATGAAGCTCCTGCATATAGAGGTTGCAAACTAGTCGATAATAAACGCTCAGGATTTATGATTTGGTTTATAAATAATATTAATAGAAAGATACCTAAAAATAATGTTAACGCATTTGAAAATCGTCTCCCCTCTTTTTTCATTAATACCCTTGCATTTAAAAATAATGCAACACTTAGAGCAAAAAAACCAAATGTTGCTATAAATAGTAAAATAGCAAATGGGAATAATGCAAAGATCATAAGGAGTTTATTACCAGTACTGTATCCTAAAATACAACAAAAAATAAGTAATGAACAAAAAAACAGGTTAAACCAAAAACCATTTATCACTCTTCTTGGATCTGATAAATAAGAACTTATAAATGTAACAAACAATAAAAGGGTAATAATTCCAATTGTTAATAGCATTGTAGACCTCAAATTTCCAAAAATAGTTTTTCGATTCATTATACATGAAAGTTATATTAGTTTTCACCTTTTTATTCATTTTATGGAATTTAAAAGGCTAGATTTTAATCAGAAATCATAAGTTGAAACAAAAAGGAGATACTATTTTATTATTCCTAAGAAAGGAGCAATTTACTATGACTAAAAAATATAATCAAGGTAGTCACAATCAAAATTCCCCCCATTTACATGGACAAACTCCAACTAGTGGAGATAATAGCAAAGGAAATAAAAGAAATAAGGATCAGAGCACGAAAACAGAATAAATTAAAATCAAACAAACCGATTTTTTTAACCGGTTTGTTTGATTTTTTACTTGGCTTTCCATACATCTTATAGCTTAAATTAATCACAATTGAGTAAAAAACCTCGAATAAACATTGTTGACAAATCGGATTAATATGCTTTAATCTGTAATTACATAAATACTTATCAAGAGAGGTGGAGGGACTGGCCCTATGAAACCTCAGCAGCAGATTCTTTTTTGAATTCTGTGCTAAATCCTGCAAGCAAATTGCTTGAAAGATAAGTTGAGGTTTATACAGTTGATCATTCCTCTTCTTATCCAATTAAAAGAAACTAACATAAGAGAGGAAATGAAAATGGAAAGATTGTTAAATGAAACAATAGAAAGTCGTCGAAACGATTTAATTAATAAGTTAATTGAAAATGGACAATACAAAAAAGATGGAAAGCATCTTTTTGAATTATCTTTATTAGATTTGGAATATGAGTATTATAAAATTACATCTAAAAATCATCCACATAGTGGAATAGACTCTATTCGATGGATTAATTTTAAATAAATAATTAATAGCCTCTTTAATTTTAAAAGGGGCTTTTTTATTTAGGCCATATTTTCAAACCTTCTTACTATTCAACTCATATCTTAACTGAAAAAGTAAGTTGAAGTTTGGCAAACCTCATAAGAACACTGAACTCTTTATTTGGTGTAAAAGCCAGAGATAATACAAAAACAACAAACGACACAAAAACAGGGTGTAGTTTTCATATTAGGGATTACTCATGCTTAAAATTTTCCATTTTCAATTCCAATTCAAAATTTCGTTTTATTACACTTCCTTTGTTTATTTCACTATATATCAATATCCGTACTCATCTACTAATTCTATTGGCCTATATACATGTACTTTCCATTTATTATACAATTCAGTTGGAATAATTAGGATGAAAAGGATGTCATGATAAAATATGGAAAGGTGAAACGATGCAGAAAAAAGAATTTTTTGACTCTAGGGCAAGAATGATTGGCTTTTCAATTTTAACTATAACATTGACACTTGTATTTGGTAGTATCACCCTTGCTATGCTTTTCGGGTCAATTACTTTGGAATTTCCAATGTTCATTCTCTCTCTCATATTAACTATAGTTCTTATACCTGTGTCCATCGTACTACTAAAAAAGGCGACAACAAACGAACCTTCCGTTGTCATTAGTACAGAAGGCATTATGATTAATGGATACATTCCTAAAATTGGATTTATCCCATGGGAAGATATCGATGGATGTATTCCATATCAAATCAATAAACAGGCAATGTTAGGTTTTATATTATTTGATGAAGATAAATACGTGAATAAATTCACGGGTATGAACAAAAAGCTTTTAGAAGCAAATAAAAGCATGGGTTACCCTGCCATAAATGTTTCCATTAATAACTTGAAGGATAAAGAAGGTTTTTTTGAAGCACTTGCTGAACAAAATATAGGTTTTTATCTTGAAGATGAACGACAAGCGTAAATACAAACAGCACCAGTATGGTTTAGTGGTGCTGTTTTTCTTGAACCTCATATTCTATAAGATTGTCGTGCATATACAACAGACTATCAATTTATATATAAATAAACTCATCAATTAGAATTAGCTACACTCTTCGTAGCTACTTTTCCCAGATCTATTGGGGTAAAAAGTGTTTATAAAACGATATTTTAATTTATAAATTTATCTCTTCTTTTTTAACTTAAATGGAAGCAATAATAATATAAACAAAATCAAGGCGGCCGCTTCTAAAGATAGAATATAATATGGATAGGGGCCAAAATAATCTAATAAGGAACCATTTATTGGTTTATATGATAGAAACATATAATTTCCACGAGTGATTTTATTTAAAAAATAGGCAATTCCTGCACATCCATTCAAAAAGAAAAACGAGCTCACCAAACCTTTAGTGGTAGGAATATACTGATGTACTATAACATAATAAATACAAGTCCAAATGATCAGAATATGGGTAATAAAAAATTGAAAGAAGCGAAAATGCGGATATCCTAAGAATAATTCAGGGGTAAGGATTGCCATTAATGCTCCCGAGATCCCCATAAAATAAACGATTTGAAAAACAACCTGAGATTTTGTTAATAACATTATTAAACATAAAATTAGGCTTATAGAACAAAGCTGAAGTGGCAATGCAAAAGATATATCCCATACTCCCCCACTATAAAGCCATATATGATAAAGAAATTCTAAAAGGAAAAGTATTGTAAAAAAGGATATTCGAACGATTTGATTATGTTTCTTCAAAAAAGAGCGTCCTAAAATTATGAATAAAACACCAATAAACATTACAATTATCATCAAAGTATGTGAAAATGAGAATATTTCAAATGGAAAAGTCTCATATTTATGCTTAAAAAATCCCTCTATATTATTCCCCCCCTTCTCTCATATAAGATACTCTCAGTCTCCGAGATTCATGTTATCTAAAGAAAGCTACTGTACATGTAGCATAAGAAAAACCCTCCAACCTAAGTATAGAGGGTTTACTACTTTAAGACGCTTGTTTCATATTAATACTTTTTCCTTCCTTGCGTCGTTGTCTATATTCAGCAGTAGCTGTAAAGAGTACGTCGGTGGAAGAATTTAAGGCAGTTTCACAAGAGTCTTGTAAAACCCCTACGATAAATCCTACCCCAACTACTGTCATAGCTACATCATTTGGAATTCCAAATAAACTACATGCTAATGGAATCAATAATAAGGAACCTCCAGCAACTCCTGAAGCTCCACAGGCACATACAGCAGCTAAAACACTAAGAATGATCGCTGTAGGAATATCAACGTGAATACCCAATGTATGAACAGCGGCAAGTGTTAACACAGAAATAGTCACAGCTGCACCAGCCATATTAATTGTTGCACCTAATGGAATAGAAACCGAATACGTATCCTTATCCAAACCTAACTTTTCACATAATCTCATATTAACAGGAATATTGGCTGCTGAACTGCGTGTAAAAAACGCAGTAATACCACTTTCTTTTAAGCACTTAAAAACTAATGGATATGGATTTTGACGAATACCAATGTACACGATAATCGGATTAATAACTACAGCAACAAATAACATACAGCCAAGTAATACAGCAAGTAGCTTTCCATAGCTTAATAATGACTCAAGCCCATTTGTCGTAATTGATTCAATGACTAGTCCCATAATACCTAATGGAGCAAATTTAATGACCCATGTAACCATTTTTGCTACTGCATCAGATACGTTTGCTATCATTGTTTTAGTCGTATCAGGTGCATTTTTAAGTGCTACACCAAGAAGGATTGCCCAAGCTAAGATTCCGATGTAGTTTGCATTATAAATAGCTTTAACCGGATTATCTACTATATTAAGTAATAATGTTTTTAGGACCTCTATGACTCCACCGGGAGCAGCTAAATCCTCTCCGCTATCAGCTAAAGTTAGGCTTACTGGGAAGATGAAACTTACAATTACAGCCACTAATCCAGCTAAAAATGTTCCTAATAGATAGAGTACAAGAATAGATTTCATATTTGTTTTATGACCACTTTTATGTTGGGCGATGGCAGACATAACCAAGAATAATACTAAAATAGGTGCTATTGCTTTTAATGCGCCTACAAATAATGAACCTAATATAACAAATGGTTTGGCGACAGTTGGAATGGCAACTGCTAGAATAACCCCGATAATCAAACCGATTAATATTTGTTTGACTAAACTGATTTGACTCCATTTTTTCCATATACTTTTCATATACGTTTCCCCCTAGTTGTTAAACCATTAGAATAGTGAAATTATTCTAACATCAAGTCGTGTTCTATTAGATGCATTTCTAATTAATAGTATTATAATGAATATTTAGATATATTACAATAGGTTTAATATTTTGTGGTGTCTGTACATTCACCCTTCTATTTAATTTGAAAATCATAATAAAACAGTGATAGTTCTACTATTATTATGAAAAAAATCAACTATTTTAAATTATTTGATATAATTTAATCGAATACTTTAAACATAATAAGATTTGGAGTGGTTTCTTGTTAATTTATTTTACACATAATTGGGCAGTATGGGGGACGCATGCCATTGTCAGTGATTGAGGTAGAACACCTACTAGTGGAAGGTGGAGATGTCTGTCTTACAGTGGTTGATACAAATTCATAAAATCAATCGAGGTCCGGATTTTGAGATGAAAAACGCTCAAATGAAGTAGGAACTAGAATTAATCGCATGGTAAAGCCGAGCGGTGAACAGGTCCCTTCTCCTCAAAAGCCTGAAGCTCCATATAGGGGAAAAACAAAACGGAACCCTGCCTCCATAGATGAAAAAATCATCTAGGAGGTATTGTCCTTGAGTAGAAAAACTGAAAATACAGGATTTCAATGTAAGAAATGCAGGATGGTAATTAAACCATTAACAAATGGAAGTTATCGTAATCATTGCCCATATTGTTTATATTCTTTGCATCTAGATCAGCAGCCAGGTGATCGGGAAAGTAGTTGTCGAGGTTTAATGGCTCCAGTAGGTCTAGATTATTCTAATAAAAAAGGATATCAAATTATCCATAAGTGTATAAAATGTGGCAAGGTTGGTAAAAACAAAGTGGCTATTAATACAGAACAAGAGGACCAACTAATTCACTTCTTGAAAGCAATACAATAGAATTTATGTTCAAAAGTATTCAAGAGCACAAGAAACAATCTTGTTAGAAGTTTCTTGTGCTTTCTTTAATTATCTTACTTTTGTTTTTATATAATCATCATATCCCCTTTTTCGTAGTTTACAAGCGGGACATTCTCCACACCCTTCTGCAATTATTCCATTATAGCAAGTTAATGTTTTTGTACGGACAAAATCTAATGCACCAAGTTCATCCGCTAACTTCCATGTTTCTGCTTTGTTTATCCACATTAGAGGTGTATGGATAATAAACTGTTTATCCATGGCTAGATTTAAGGTCACATTTAAAGATTTGATAAATATATCCTTACAATCAGGATAACCACTGAAATCTGTTTCACAGACACCTGTTATAATGTGTTTTGCACCTACCTGACTGGCTACAACACCAGCGAAGGATAAAAATAATAAATTTCGACCCGGTACAAATGTAGATGGAAGCTCCCCCTCTTCCCCATCTGTTACATCAATGTCAACTCTTGTTAAAGCATTCGGAGCTAGTTGATTTAATAGTTGCATATCTAAAATATGGTGTACAATTCCTAACTCCTGGGTGATATTTATTGCACAATCTATTTCCGCTTTATGTCGTTGATTATAATCGAAAGTCACTGCAATTACTTCTTCAAAACGTTTCAACGCCCAAAATAGACATGTTGTACTATCTTGGCCACCACTAAACACAACAATTGCTTTCTCCTTTTTCAATTTAACTACTCCCTTTATAAAATTGATTTCGCAATAATATACTGGTTTAGTTGCCTCTTTAGATACAGCGATGTTTTGTTTACCCTTTTAGAGAAAAAAACAGTACTAATTAACGTACTGTTCATTAGTTTTTTTAAGAGGGTAGCTAGAACCTCTACCGCCTCCGCGGATTTTACTAAACTTGTATGAATTGATTAACTTAATTCTAGCATTTTTCATACTAAAGCAAAAGAGACTATAACCCTTCCATTGGTAAACTATGTTAATATAAATTTATAGTAGAGTTGAGTACTTTAGGAGGGATTCCCTTGAAAATAATTGACACGATACCTTTTTTTATGAATAATTATCACCCTTCAATTCGTTTCTTAAGAAGCTACTACAATGAATATCCTGACATTTTCCAAGAATATTTAGCCTATCATTGTAAGGATACCGATGAACGACATTCTCAATCAATAAAAAAATACCCTCAGTTTTTTTCAAGAATTAACCAAGTTCACCAAAACATAAAACCTATTATCAAAGAAATCGATGAAAAGTATTCCAATATGTATCAACTTACTTTTCCAATTGAAGTAAACTTAATAGTTGGGGGGTTTGGATCAAATGCATATACACACAGACAAATTATTCCTAACATATCCTTTGCATTAGAAAGATTATCCCCTTCACCAGATCATTTAAGAACAATTGTTGCACACGAATTTGGTCATGTTGCACATTATATCCTTTCAGACATGTCAGGAATGGAATGGTCAAAGTTAAATTGGAATAATCCACTTATATGGCTTCACCAAGAAGGAGCAGCTATTCATTTTTCCCGTAAAACCGCAAAAAACTTGGATCCTTCCATGTATTTCTCATTTAACGATGAGGGGAATAATTGGTTAACATATGCAAAAGCACATAAACATGAAATTAAAATGGCTTTTGCACATGACTATGCTATCCATTCACCCGAACAAATATTTCGAGAATGGTTTTCTATTTATGGTGGGCGTACCTTTGGTTATAACAGACTGGGGTATTTTATTTCGGATATGTTTTTTCAACATCAAATCAATCAGTTAGGAGAGAAAAATGCAATAATAGCTTGGACTCACACTGACATTGAAGGTCAAACAGAAAAGTGGCTTTTAGAAAATGTTATGTAAGCAATTCAGCTTTAAAAAATAGTAATGGGACAGCTTTATAAACTGTCCCAGAACTAGTAAAAAATGAGATTTTCCAATTAAATTGTTAAAAACCTTCAAAACTTATACCATATTCTGCACCTGCAACGGCCATTCTTCTTGATTTAGAAGCATTTCCCAAAATAAAAATTCAAAACGAGAGGTCGTTTGAAAATGATTTTCTAAAATTGTTAATTCTCTTTCGGGTTTTTCAAAGGTTAATTCATCCATGAGTTGAATTAACCACTTTGCTAGGGCTCCAAATTCATCAGATGAATAAGCCTTAATCCAATTTTTATAAGGATTTGTTTCCAATTCATTATGGTAATTACTATATAATTTCTTTCCAATCTCCCAATAGTCCCATGCACAAGGAAGAAGGCATGACACCAATTCTGCTAAAGTACCGTTATGGGCCACATTTAACATATAATTGGTATACGCTAAATTAATTGGAGTTGGTTCTGATTGTTCCAACTCTTCCTCACTTATCCCAAATGATTTAGCATATGAACGGTGAACATCCATTTCAAAATGAAGAGTTTCATGCAGTAAGACAGAAAATTGTTTCATAATCTCAATACTAGTTGCCTTTTGTGCCCCTATAGCAAAAAGCTTGGAATACTCAATTAAATAAACATAATCCTGTTTCAGATAGAAAGAAAATAATTCTTTTTCGAGTGTCCCTCGACCAATTCCTTGCACAAATGAATGGTGAAAATTTTGGTGCCAAATAGGTTCAACCTTTTTATAAAGTCTGTCTGTAAATCGTTCTGTTTGAATTCTTTCCATTTTTCCCCCTCTTTTCATATGATTATTTGAAACTATTCCGTAACATTTGTGCAGCAGATTTTGGATCATCCGCTTTCATAATCGCCGAAACTACGGAAATACCAGATACTCCTACATTTGATAACTGATGAACATTTTCTAATGATATCCCTCCAATCGCAACTGCAGGAATATGAATGGCTTGAACAATCTTTCTTAAAGTCGCAAAAGACATAGTGATCGCATCAGGTTTTGTAGTTGTCGGAAAAACAGTACCAACACCGATATAATCAGCCCCTTCCTTTTGTGCAACCAATGCTTGTTCCTCAGTTTGAACAGAAACACCGACAATCATTGAGTTGGGTATTATTTTTTTCACTTCCACTAAGGGGAGATCTTTTTGTCCAATATGTATTCCTTCTGCATTGACTGCCAATGCGATGTCCACACGATCGTTAATGATTAATGGAACATCAAATTTTGCTAGAAGTTGTTTAAGTTTTATTGCCTTTTCAAAAAAGATTTTTCCTTCTGAGTGTTTTTCTCGAAGTTGCACAGCAGTGACTCCACCTAGCACCGCTTTTTCAACAATAGGAAGCAATTCCTCTTCGGACGTTTGTTCATCTGTAACAAGATACAGTTGATAATCAATATTCATGTATTCTCACCTCAAGATTAAATGTTTCAGCATTCATCAGATCAATTTCGTCTATAAGTTTTGCTTTAAATGTTCCTAGACCTTCATTCAGTTTCAGATGTTGTTTTGCCCTTTGACCCGCTATTGACATGACAGACATTCCAACCATCGTAGCATTTAAAGGGTCTTCACTTACTGCAGCAAAACTTGCAATGATAGAACCTGACATACAGCCAGTACCTGTTATTTTTGTTAATATTTCATCACCATTTTGCAGGATGAATGTTCGTTTTCCATCTGAAATGACATCTTCCTTGCCACTTATCCCAATTGAACACTTATATTTTTCCGCTGCACGATTCGCTATTTCTATCGGAGAAACTGAAACTTCACCTGCATCTACTCCTTTCGTTTGACTACTTCCACCAATTAACGCATGAAGCTCACTTACATTCCCACGTATGATATCCATTTTGACCTGATCTAATAGAATCTGTGATTTACTTGTTCGAAAAGAAGTTGCACCTACACCAACAGGATCAAATATTACAGGTATCCCTTTACGATTTGCAGCACGGCCAGCACGAATCATAGATTCAAAAACCTGTTCATGAATGGTTCCAAAGTTTATCACTAGTGCATCTGCTAACTGGATCATCTCTTCCATCTCATTCGTTTCTGTTGCCATTACAGGTGATCCCCCAATTGCAAGTGTCACATTGGCACAATCATTGATGGTTACTGTATTCGTAATATGATGAATAAGTGGCTTCGACTCTTTTACTCTATTAAATAATTCTTTGATATTATTCACTATAACTCCCCCTTATTTTCCTCTCTTTCTACTAAACCAGCTTTCTCATAAATATCAAAAAAATGATGGGTAGGACCATGACCAGATCCAATATTAATGCTATATTGAATTGCTTTTGTAATATAGGATTTACCTGCTTTAACAGCCTCCTGCAAAGAGTATCCTTTGGCTATATACGCTGTAATTGCGGAGGATAAAGTACAGCCGGTCCCATGAACATTCTTCGTATGAATTCGTTTCCCTTTTAACCATGTGAATTGCATGCCATCGAAAAATAAATCATTGGGATCTCCTTCAAGATGTCCTCCTTTTAGGAGGACAGATTTTGCCCCAAGCTCTTTTAAATTTCTACATGCTTGATACATATCCTCAATATTTTCAATCTTAGTATTAGTTAAACATTCCGCTTCTGGAATATTAGGAGTTACAAGTGTTACCACTGGAAGCAATTTTTCCTTTAAGGATTGTATAGCATCCGTCAATAAAAGATGATGTCCTCCCTTTGAAACCATTACAGGGTCTAGAATTATCTGTTTTGGTTTATACTTGTTGAGTTCTTCAGCCACATTTTTTACAATTTCCGCTGATCCAAGCATGCCAATTTTCACAGCATCCACCGGTAAATCCTCAAATATTGCTGCAATTTGATCACGAATGATCGAAATATCCAGCATCTGAACCGATCGTACCTCAACAGTATTTTGCGCTGTAACAGCTGTAATAACAGACATTCCATACACACCTAATGCAGAGAATGCTTTCAAATCGGCTTGTACTCCTGCTCCTCCACCTGAATCAGAGCCTGCGATTGTAAGAGCTGTTTTCATAGATGATTCCCCCTATTATTTTGTTTTTGAATAATATTTTGATAAAAACAATGCCAATAATTGCACCGCCTAAGGAACTGATTATGAAAGACGGTACAAACCCGAATAAGGCAACTTTATTCCCTAAAAGCAGAGTTGCAATCGGATAGGCAGCGAGCGCACCAAGAATCCCTGTTCCAGTTACCTCTCCAATAAATGCCCATATAAGCTTTTTGGTTTTAAAAAATAGAAAGCTTGCTAAAAAAGCACCAATCATACTCCCTGGGAAAGCAAAAATAGAACCAGTTCCATTCATATTTCGAAGTAATGAAACGATGAATGACTGTGCTACGGAATAAACCGGGCCAAGCAATACAGCAGTCAAAACATTAGCCATATGTTGTACAGGAAAAATTTTCGCAAACCCTACTGGAATAAACACGATATTACTTGTTAGTGTAGTAATCGCAATAATTATTGAAGTCAATGTTAGTTTTCTAGTTTTAGACATTGAATCACCCCCCTTTCCCTTAAGAACTTTCGAAATTTGTTTAATTTCGATAAGAGCTGGCAAATCAAGAACGTTGTAATTTTGAAAACGAAGATAAATTCTTTTTTCTCCACAACAGAAAAACCACTTTCCTAAAAAGAAAGCGGTTATATCCCATAAAAAGACAACCTAAAAAATAGGTTTGGACCGCTTCCCTACGCCGGCATCACCCGGATCAGGTTTAAAGGGTATCAATCTTCTTTGATCTCTCTCAGCCAAACTCGGCTCCCCTAGCAGAATCTATATTTTATTGTTATAAGGCATAAAAAAACCGCCCTAGATATAAGGACGGACTGATTTTCACGGTTCATCGCACCGAAAAATACAGCCACTTCCTTACGCCAGCATCAACTGGATCAAGTTCAAAGGGTCCAGAACCTCTGTCTCAGTCTTCTTAAAAGACTCCCCTAGTGATCAATTTCATTTAATTAAACCCATCTTAGCATATTCTGGATAAAAATCAATCATTTTCATTAGAAAGTTAAAATAATAGACTATACATCCATGACTAATGTATCAATCTTTTTACGTATTTTCATTTTCTCTGTTTTACTCTTCATTCAAACCTTCTATCTCATTCATTGTCATGAATATTAGCTTTTTCAACAGTAATGAAATAATTTTTTCCTTCCATAATTTTTTAATTCTATTATAGAGTGCACAGCAGTCCTTCTGTATCCTCAATCACTTTGTTTACATTTAGAACGAATGCCTTACCCCATTAGAGGTATGTGTAAATGAGTATAAAAAATGCCTCTTATTCTTTTTTTAGTTGTAACCAAACTCCTTTCCACCCCTATTGATAATAAATTTAGCTTAAATTACATCTAAAAATATTTTTATATGATTTAAAAATAACTGAATAATGTTAATATTATTCTAAAATGATGAAGTTCATATCTAGTTAATCAAAAATTTAGGGAAGTGATTCGATTGAACCAAATAATATTACAAAAATTAGGAACTGCCGATCCTATCTTACAACAACTAATGAAACTTATTGGTCCGCTCAATATAAAAATAAGTGATGATCCCTATCAAGCATTATTACGATCAATAGTCGGACAGCAATTATCTTCAAAGGTTGCTTCCGTTTTAAATGAGCGGCTAAAAAAATTGACGAATTCCAATCTCTCACCGGAGACTATTTTAGCATTATCAGATGAGCAGTTAAGAGAGATAGGTATATCCTACCGAAAGATTTCGTATATACGAGATTTATCCGAAAAAATTACTAAAAAGGAGCTACTATTTGAGCAATTTTCATACATGGGGAATGAAACGGTAATACAACAATTAACACAAGTCAAAGGAATTGGTCGTTGGACAGCGGAAATGTTTCTCATCTTCTCACTAGGTAGACTCGATGTATTATCCCTACTAGATATTGGTCTCCAACGTGGTGTCAAATGGCTTTATTCAGTTTCAAAAGAATCAGATGGTAAAAAACTTTTAGAAGAAAAAGGAAAAGCATGGGCACCTTATCAATCGATTGCCTCGCTATACTTATGGGAGGTGGTTAACCAAGAATATGTCGTTTCCTATCCTTCATTTGAGGAATACTTGAGATCTAATTAAATCTACGATTTATTTATAATTATTTTCAATGGATCTCACTTTTTACTGATTATAAAAAAGGGTTGTCTGATGAAAAGATATTGCTACCAGACAACCCTATTTCTATTTTCAGTTTAACATTTTAGAACAAAATATCAGTTATCAAAATAATAACAAAGTAAAGAACCATTGCTGCTAAACCAATAGGAAAAGCAAATCGTGCATATTCTCCACTTGTAATTTTCAGTTTACCAGCAGCTATAATATTGGGTATATTTCCAGGAATAAGCATTCCCCCACTAATGAGGAGACCCATTAAGATATCTTTGATCGTAGTATCATTCATAGCAGGACTTATTTCCGCTGCAGCCAATGTCGCATTATCTAAAACAGCAGAGAGCATATTAATCCAATACATAATTAAAGGACTTAAATCAAGTAAGTACGCTTCAATAAATGGTTCAAAACCAGCACCAAGAAATGTTAAAGCCATTACAAATAAATAAATCTTTAAACTGCGAATAATAATCTCCGCATAGGACTCAGTCTGTGTGCCTGTATCTGCTTTTACACTACCCGTTTCATTCTCTTTAGATCCTGCTAATTCACTTGCGGCAGCTATTTCAGATTTCCAGGCAGGTTCATTTAATCTACCACCCGGTTTCACTGCAAAAGCGGCGATAATTCCAAAAACAATCACTGCTGGAATAACAGAAGTTCCAACTAATTTAAGGAGATAAAAGAAATCTTCATCCAATTTACTTACAACAATTGTAGAAAGTGGTTCACCAATTGGAGTTAACACTGCCCCCAGACCGATTGCAAAACATGCTAACACAACGAGACGAATCTCGGATTTTCGGTCCAATCGTAATACACTAATGACCGCAACTAGGATGATAGCTGCTACAATTGCTGTAATAATACTTGATACAATTCCAAGAACGATGACAAAAAGTGCAATAAATAAGCGATATGGCATTACTGAGCTAATCCACAGGATTCCTTTCTCAATCGGTCGTTGGAACCAGCGAAAAACTAATCCGGCTATGAGTACTGCAAGAGTAATGTTAATCGGATGGATGATTGCTTCTTTAACAAGTGACCATGAGTAAACTTGGCTTACAATGACAGCTAATATTCCCATTATAAATAAAAATATTTCTAAATTTCGTTCAACAAATTTAGTAAAGGGTAATATTAAAACAAGTAACAATATAATGGATAATCCAATAATCATTGATACATCTCCTCCTTGTATTTTATAATTGATAATTTTGATGATTCTGCAATTTTAAAAAGGCAATTAGGTACCTAATTATTTAATCATCTTCAATGAAAACTCAAAAAAGCCTGTCACAAAAGGGACATACTTATCCCTTGGTGACAGGCTCCTCCAAAAAAATTTATCTATTAAATTATCAATTATAAATCAAAAATTTGTAATCTATAAATTAGTATATCATAATTACAAGCTATTTGACTAGATAACTTCTAAAAAAATTTATTGACTCAATGGTAAAAAGTAATAATGAACAAAGGTTTATGTAATAAACCAATCTATAAAAACTTAAATTTTGATATGAATTTTCTAAAAATAGCCATCCTTTTATTTTACCTTATATTAAAGAATAAAGCTAATAAACAAATGAAACTATCCTTCCTTTTCTGTGTTTATCTTGAATAATTGGTGACAATTCTCTCTCTTTATTCATGAACTTTATGTGAAGTCACAATCATTCTACAGATAAATTTAATAAAACATATTAAGATGATTTCAAATTAGCTTTCAGAATTTTATCTTTAATTGAAAGGAGTTTTTTTATGAAAATGAAATGGTTAATCTATTTAGCGATGTTTGCTATATTGACTGTACTTTCAGGCTGTGAACCTTTAATGGTACTAGATCCTAAAGGACCTCAAGCTAAAACACAAGCTAATGACATTATGATTTCTATATTCATTATGTCATTTATTGTCATTGTAGTTTTTGGTCTTCTGCTTTATATGCTAATTAAATTCCGAGCTTCTAAGCAAAGCAAGGATTATGAGCCACCACATATTGAGGGAAACCCGATTGTAGAAGCAATCTGTGTTGGAGTACCAGTCATCATTGTTATTGTTCTTTCAATCATGTCGGTTAAATCCAATTATAAAGTAGAGGCGACTCCAAAAGGCTATGGAGATCAAGAGCCATTAATCATATACGCGGCAACCTCCAATTGGAAATGGCATTTTAGTTACCCAGAGGAGGATATCGAAACGGTAAACTACCTTTATATTCCAACGAATCGTCCGATTGAATTTCGATTATATTCATATGGGCCAATTACTAGCTTTTGGATTCCTCAACTTGGTGGTCAGAAATATGCAATGTCCGATATGGTCAATACTTTACATTTAGCTGCCGATGTTCCTGGTGAGTACATGGGACGTAATGCCAACTTCAGTGGGAAAGGCTTTGCTGAAAACACATTCAATGTCAAAGCCATGTCGAAAGAAAAATATGATGAGTGGGTAGAAGAAGTGAAGAAAACAGCCAAACCTTTAACTGAAGAAAAATTTGATGAGCTGTTAGAACCAGGTCATGTGGGTCAATCCACGTTCACCGGTACTCATTTAGATTATGCACCTGCTCCAGAAGGGGAAAATGCTGGTCATCATCATGGCTCTAACACGAAAAATCATCCTGATGAGACTGAGGAAGAAAATCATGATAACCATTAAACAAATAATTCATGATTGACGCCCCCCTTACCTATAAAGCTGTTTAAACTTAAATTTCTTTACTTCTAGAATTTGATCTTGAAAGGAGTTAAAAAGGATGGACTTTTTTGATAGATTTGCCATACCACATCCTAGTTTAGCAATCTATGTTTCTATGGTAGCAATTGGTCTTACAGTTATAGCAATTCTCGTAGGATTGACCTATTTTAAAAAATGGGGTTATTTATGGCGTGAGTGGCTAACGACAGTGGATCATAAACGAATTGGAATAATGTATTTAATTTCTGCTTTACTCATGTTATTCCGTGGTGGAGTAGATGCGATCATGATGCGTGCGCAACTTGCCGTACCTGATAACAAATTATTAGACGCCCAGCATTACAACGAAATTTTTACTACGCACGGAATTGTAATGATTATCTTTATGGCAATGCCCTTCATTATGGCTTTAATGAACTTTGTCGTCCCATTACAAATTGGTGCTCGCGATGTTGCATTTCCACGTTTAAATGCTTTAAGTTTCTGGTTATTCTTTATGGGGGCAATGTTATTCAATATATCATTTGTTGTCGGGGGTTCTCCTGATGCGGGTTGGACTTCTTATTTCCCACTAGCGGGAACTGAATTTAGTGAATCTGTTGGCTCAAACTACTATATGATCGCTATACAAATTGCTGGACTCGGAACATTAATGACAGGAATTAACTTTATTACAACAATCTTAAAAATGAGAGCACCAGGAATGACATTAATGAAGATGCCGATGTTTACTTGGTCTATCTTAATAACGAATGCAATTATTGTTTTTGCCTTTCCTGTTTTAACAGTATTACTTTTAATGGGAACGATGGATCGATTATTTGCAACAAACTTCTTTACAACGACAAACGGTGGTATGGATATGCTATGGGCTAACCTATTTTGGGTATGGGGACATCCTGAAGTATATATCTTAATTTTACCGGCATTTGGAATCTATAGTGAAATTATTTCAACGTTTGCGCGCCGAAACTTATATGGTTATAAATCGATGGTTGCTTCCATGGTAATTATCTCCCTTCTCTCATTTTTAGTATGGGCACATCATTTCTTTACAATGGGTCAAGGGGCACTAGCAAATAGCATTTTCTCAATTACAACGATGGCGATAGCTGTTCCAACAGGTATTAAAATCTTCAACTGGTTGTTTACACTTTGGAAAGGGAAAATCACGGTGACTACACCTATGCTGTATTCACTTCTATTCTTACCGATTTTTACTATCGGTGGTGTAACAGGGGTTATGCTAGGAATGTCAGCTGCAGATTATCAATACCATAATACAATGTTCTTGGTTGCACATTTCCATATGGTTATCATTCCTGGTGTGGTATTCGCGATGCTTGCAGGACTTACTTATTACTGGCCAAAAATGTTTGGCTTTATGCTCAACGAAAGAATTGGAAAATGGGCAGCATCAATCATCGGAATTAGTACTCTAGTAGCGTTTATGCCAATGTTCTTTAGCGGATTAGACGGGCAAGCGCGACGCATGTACACTTATTCAGCATCCACTGGATTTGGCCCTTTAAATATGATCTCATTTATCGGAGCATTAGGACTTGCCGCTGGTTTCATTTTAATTGTTTATAATATCTACTACAGTACTCGTTACGCAACAAGAGATATCGGCTCAGACCCATGGAATGCACGTTCTCTTGAATGGGCTACACATACTCCTGTACCAGAATACAATTTTGCCATTTTGCCGCAAGTTCAATCAAATGAAGCATTTTGGGATTCAAAGAAAAATAAGTACTCCTTATTTAATGGAAAATATAAAAAAATTCACATGCCAAATAAAAGTGGTTTACCATTTATCATGGCTAGCATCTTTTTTGTCTGGGGTTTTACATTTGTATTTAGTATCTGGATTCCATTAATTTTAACAACAATAGGTATTTTTGCTTGTATGGCTTACCGCTCATTTGAGAAAGACCATGGTCACTATATTGATGTTGCAGAAATTATTGAAACAGAAAATAAATTGGGAGGTATAAAAAAATGAAAATAGATCACTCACTCCCTCTTGAATATCGCACAGAAGAAAATCGCTTAAAAATTATTGGCTTTTGGATATTCTTAGGCGCTGAGGTGATGCTATTTGCAACACTTTTCGCCTCATACTTTACATTATATAATCGAACCGGAAATGGTCCTAGTGGTGCAGAGATATTCGATATTACACCTGTACTAATTGAAACAATTTTACTTTTAACAAGTAGTTTTGTAATAGGATTAGGAATCCACGCAATGCGGATCAATAATAAGAAAGCGATGATCATCTTCTTTACGATCACACTTCTCCTTGGATTGGGATTCTTAGGTTTTGAAATTTATGAATTTATACATTACGTACACATTGGAGCAGGATTACAAACAAGTGCATTTACTGCAATACTTTTAACCACACTTGGCACACATGGAGCGCATGTTACATTTGGATTATTCTGGGGACTATTTATCATTATACAGGTAAAAAAGAATGGAATAAATTCAGAAACAGCGAATAAGTCATTTATCTTCTCCCTTTACTGGCATTTCCTAGATGTCGTTTGGATCTTTATATTCAGCTTCATCTATTTGAAAGGAATGATGTGAACATGAAGGAATTATTTCCAATGAAACAAGTCATGGGGTTTGTCTTTTCTTTACTATTAACTACTGTTGCACTTGCAGTTTACTTTCTTGATTTGTCATTCTCTGTCGGCATGACAATCCTTCTCCTAACAGCCTTTATACAAGCAGCCGTACAATTGGTCGTCTTTATGCATGCAGGTGAAACAGAAGATAAAAAGCCAATTTATATAAATATTTATTATGGAGTGTTTATTGCACTAGTTACTATCTTCGGGACATTATTGTGTATGGTATGGGGTTATATTTAATAAGAAACATTCCTAATAACATTAACGTATCCTATTTTGAAATACAAAATTTACATTTGTATTAATAAAAGGTTTGCAGTTCAATGTTAAGTAGTTCCGATAACTAGAGAAAATCTAAAAACGCAGCCAAAATAATATACGAATTCTTCATATAAAGAACAAGTAAATTTACAATTCAAATAGCTAAAAAAAGCTTGGGAAACATCCCAAGCTTTTTTTCATTTATATACTGTTCTGTTCAACTAAAGAACTCGTTTGTTTAAGTACATAATTTCACAGACCTTTTTCGGAAATTGGCTTAGTTACTATTTATTGTTGTTTTCTTTTTATAAACATTAGAGGTACACTAAAAGATGTTTATATCTGCCTATATAGTTGAAAATGTGAATTTTATATTATTCTGTTAATTTGTAACTCCAATTAATTAAATTGTAGATTTCTTCTTTAGGAAAAGGACTAACCAAAACAATTGTAATCCAATGCTTCTTATTCATATGGTATGCGGGCAAAGTACCTTGTTCATTCTTTAATAAACTTACTATTCCTGGTTCGCACTTCAAGTCTATTATATCGACACTTTCTTCACCAGATAAACCTAATTTAATTTTTGGAACATTCATAATTAGTCCATACCACTTGCCGCTCCCATTATGTCTTAATACAGCATTATCTGGATACTTAAACCAGGGGTAGTCAGGATCTGTATCAAATTTTTCCTTTACATAAGCAAAAATTTCTCTTCTATTTATCATAAAACTACCTCCCGAAATACCTGTTTATGAATATTTGGCCATCTTAACATTGTTTAATTAAGTAATAATTATATCAAAAAGCATGGGAGAACTGAATCTTTAGAATCCCTAACTCTTTTTTACTAAATAATTTCATCTTCCTTTCCCCTTTGTAAAAAACAAAAGGGTTCAAATCATATGTGATTTGAACCTCAAACAGTTATGTCAAAAGTAAATATACCCCTTTATAAAAATTTACTAATTAGTCATTTTCTCTCGATGGTCAATCTTTCCTAATAGTTCCTCAGTGATTACAAAGAAGACACCCATTAAGAAGATAAATACAGCCCCCATTACTGTACCTATTCCAATCGCAGTTAAAACACCGGAACCGCTTCCAAAAAAACCAAAACTAAATACAATACTTCCTACAACGAGTAGAAAACTACCGATGTATTTAACAGCATTAAGTAGCTTTGCTTTAGCTCCCATACGATCATCCCCCTTGTATTATATTATTCATTCTCTTCACATAATTGTCAATTATTTTTCAAGTTTTTTTCATTTTCTCATCCCAAAACCACTTGACATTTTCGATCACCTCAAAATATTAGACGGTTTTTGAAGTATTCTTAGTGCTGTTACTAAATACATTTAGAAGTCTGCTTATGTTTTGCATGTTACTTAATATTATGTTAAGCTATAATTAAGTAACATTACTTTATAGTATTTTTCACTTCTATTCTCCTTTAATAACAAGATATTTCACCACGTATAGCTACAAATATTTAAATGTTGGGAGGCAACTAAATTGGGCATTTGGTTGGCAATTATTCTGTTAACGTATGTCTTAATATTAGTTATGTCCTATGTAACCATTACCTATTTAAATGAAAATAAAGAACAAAGCTGCAAGATCATCAATCAAGCCTTTTATAATGCATTTAATGTGCTCTGTTTTAGCATCCTCACCGTACTAATCTTCGTAGAACTACCGCATATCACTGTAGATACACAAACAACAAGTTATTTAATACTTGCTAGTAAATTCCTTTCAATCCTTACACTCGGATGTAGTATTTATGTGATTAGTAGAAAAATACGGGATAAAAAAAGCTGAAAGCGAGTGTTTTGTAATGGAGTATGTTGAAGCATTAAAGGATATAAAGCAAATTAATGCAATTAAGAGGTATTTAAAAAAACACTCAGAGAGAGATTACGTTCTCTTTACTTTGGGGATTAATACCGGGTTGAAAATAACCGAAATCTTAAAAATTAGGGTTGAAGATGTTTTAGACGAGGATGGGGTGAAAAACTTCTATCTCCTGCCACATCATGATAAAACGAAGGAAATTTATCTTAATCATAAAGTAAAACAAGCGATTATCCATTATATTCAGAATCAAGAGCTTACAAAAGAAGACTTTTTATTTAAATCTCCTAGAACTTCACAACCCATCACTCGACAACAAGCCTATCGAATCATTCATCAGGCGGCAGAAGCGATAGGTATTGTTGGAAAGATTGGAACAAATTCAATGAGAAAAACTTTTGGATACCATGCTTATAAACGTGGAATAGCTATCTCAATTTTAAAGGAACATTTTAATCATTCGACACCTTCTGAGACACTTAAATATATTGGGATTTCTAAAACCGAAAAAATCAGAACAGAAATTGACGTAAACCTATAAAAAAATTTATATATATAGGAAGTTTTTAACTAAAGGAGGAATAGAAAATGAATATTCGTGAAATTGAATTACCTGGAATTGGTAAGAAGTTTGAAATTGTTACTAAAAGCCTTGAAAAGATCGTCGTTATTATTCATGATGACGGTCGCAGAGATGTCTATTATTTTGACCCAGATGATTTTGATGAATCAGTAGCTAATATTTCATTAGATGACACAGAGTCTAGGCAAATTGCTGCAATAATTGGAGGAATGACTTATGCTCCAAAAGCGTTAGAAACAATTGAAATGACATTTGATGATTTAGTGATTGAATGGTTTAAAGTTGATCCTACAGCAATCGCTAACCAACAAACAATTGGACAACTAAGTATTCGCCAAAGATATGAAGTAAATATTATTGCCATCATCAAAATTAATCATCAAAAAATTCATACACCTGGACCTGAAGCCCTTTTAGAAGCAGGAGATACAGTCATTGTCTCAGGCCAACGTAATCAGGTGAAAAAATTCGTAAAAGATATTCTTTCAAAGAAAGGTGGATGATTAAATGACAAATCACTTAGTTTTCGAAGTCGGTACAGCACTTCTATTAGTATCAATTGGGGCATTGTTGGCGGGGAGATTGAAATTTTCCATTATCCCCTTTCTTATTCTTTTAGGTATGTTTGTTGGTCCACATGCTCCTAAAATCGGGATATTTGATTTTACATTTATTCAGAGCTCCGAAATAATTGAATTTTTTGGACGCATCGGTGTATTATTTCTATTATTCTATTTAGGACTAGAATTCTCCGTAGGAAAATTAATCCGCTCTGGTCGCTCAATTGTTATAGGTGGAACCATTTATGTTGTTCTTAATTTCACTTTAGGATTAGTGTATGGTTTTGTTGTTGGATTTCCTGTGATGGAAACTCTGATTATTGCTGGTCTCGTAAGTGTCTCCTCTTCCGCAATTGTTGCAAAAGTACTCGTTGATTTAAAAAGAACTGCTAATTCTGAAACTGAATTAATCTTAGGAATTATTCTGTTTGATGATATTTTCCTAGCATTATTTTTATCTGTAATGTCTGGCCTGCTATTAAGTGGATCTACGACTATTATTGGTACCCTCATTTCAGTCTGCATATCACTTGGTTATATGCTACTATTTTTCGTGATTGCTAGAAAAGGTACCCCCCTCCTTAATAAACTACTAAATATTAAATCTAATGAAATTTTTATCCTTGTTGTCTTTGCCTCCCTATTTTTTATTGCAGGGATTTCTGAGAAATTACATGTTGCTGAAGCCATTGGGGCTTTACTGCTTGGTCTCGTTTTTTCTGAAACAGAGCACCGTGAACGTATCGAGCATATGGTTATGCCTTTTAGAGATTTTTTCGGCGCATTATTTTTCTTTAGTTTCGGTCTAAGTATTGATCCATTTAGTTTAGGTGGAGCAGTATGGCTAGCCTTAGGAGCAGTCATTCTGACTATCCTTAGCAATTTGATTGCTGGCTTAATTTCTGGACGAAAAGCAGGTCTTTCCTATAAAGCTGCTTCAAATATTGGATTGACCATCGTTTCAAGAGGAGAATTTTCCATTATTGTGGCAAATTTAGGGCTTGCAGGTGGCCTAATGCCTATTCTAAAACCATTTACCGCTGTCTATGTATTAATATTAGCGATTATCGGACCACTTTTAACAAAGGAATCCAAGAATATTTACAAAATGCTTAATAAAATATTTAAATGGGATCAATCGAAAACACAGAAAAAATCAGATCGTTCCATTACTAAAAAAAATAATGAAAAGGGAATTGAAACTGATCTATAAACTACCAACATATTTAGTTTATTAGATAAAAAGGGATTGTTCTGTAAACTTCGAACAATCCCTTTGTCATCGTCAAAAATGATTCACAAATATTCCAAGTAAGACTCATTCCTAATTTGTTCGATACCATAATCGATGAACATCAATGAGTTTTGTATGATTAAAGGTCAATTTATAAATATCAGGCATATCAAGCTGTTGCCAAAATTGAAAATCAAATTTATTATTAAAATGATTCATGATGAGGACCATAATATTTCCATGAGTACCAATCACGACATTTTTCCCTTTATATCTTTCTACTACATCTAAAGTAACCTTAACTCCCCTTTTTTGAGCTCTGAGATTCGATTCCCCACCTTCCCAAGAATATGTTGGATTCTCCCACACTCTTGAAATAGCAACCTGGAAATCTTCTACCTTTTTATCAGATAATATTCTTTCCTTAAAATCATCCATAATTAGTATTTCTTTATTCAGCAACTTCGCAATTCCTTCAACCGTTTGCTTGGCTCTTAAATATGGACTAGAGATGATAAAGTCTATATTCTCTCCTTGCAAAAGATGAGTTATTTGTTTAACATCAGTAAATCCTCTTGCAGACAAAGGACGGTTATATTCATCTGGTGAGTACGTTGAGTGTGCATGTCTAACAAAGTATAAATTGGTTTCCAAACTTTCCCGCTCCCATCTAATATAATTCTCCAGATTTTCTATTCCTCTTTTTATAAAGCTATTTTTTCTTTAATCAGTTCTGTTAGCGTTTTTTCCGCTTTAAAAAATCCATATAGTGACTCATTATGTTCTACATTTTTCTGAACCTTATGTAGCAATTCAAGTGCCTTTGTTTTATTATCTTGTAAGTATGCAATCATAGCTTCGCCCCTGTGAAAAGATAGAGGCTCAATTCTCGAAAGAAATTGTTGATATTCTGAAATCATCTCCAATTGAACATCCTCTGATAAGAAATGTTCGATTTGTTTCATATGAATGATAAATCCTAATTGCTGCTTATTTTTCTTAGTGACAGGAATGGCAGCAAAATCTTTCAACGCATTTACCGCTGAAGAAAACCCAGCTTGTTCAATTTCAAAATAGTAGAGGAACATTGCATATTGTACATGATCAATAGATAGCTGCATTTGTCTCGCTAATTGTATCTGTTTAGAGTCCCAGTCTTTTGGTTGCTTTTTACTAAGTAATTCTTTGGATATATTTATTTCATTTATTAGCTTAGTAGTGTCTTCGTTATTCTTTAATAAAGAGAGGACTACATACCCATCTGTTTGCATATTGGTTTTCACTGGGATGATCGTTGCAAAGAAAATAGCACTATTCATGATGCCTAAATATATATAAAAAGAGTTAGTATATTGTCCATATAGTAGAAAGCTTGTCATAGCTATGATTAATGAAAGTATAGGTCCACCAGCTGCATACAGCATCATTTTTTTAATATTGTTTCCATTAGGTGGTGTCATCATTGCCACTCCACCAAAATGAAACCAATGTTTATTCTCTTTTAAGCAAAAACCTTTCTTTGTTTTTTCAATTAGCAATGGTCCAGTTGTAAAAAAGACAAATTGATAGCCACTCATTTTTCCAAATATAACATGCCCTAATTCATGCAAAGTAATTGCTAACCACAATGCCAATAATAGACTTCCTATCTGTATTGTCGCTCCAATGCTCTGTTTAAAATAGAATCCAATTGCAAGTAGAAAAATTGCAAAAAGAGTTACCCATTTTGGTGTTAAAATTGATTTCATCTGTCTAACTCCTATTTTTTTATTGTAATGTCACTATCATCTCTTCAAAGTACTCTGTAAATCACAAAACCATGTCTTGGTTGTGTGAGTGATGCAATAATATAAAAAATCTGAGTTTGTTAACTGTTCTTATCATGACAATCTAATCATTCAATTACTATATCGTTTTATGATATATCTAAAAGTAATATAACAGGCGCATAGTAAAAACGCAACCATAATTTCTATAAAATTCCTATAAATCCAAAAGGAAATTTGTTAAAAAAGTCAATTTTTTATTTAAGAACTTTTGAAACTAGATGACGTATGAATAATATCGAAGATTTGAAACATCAAAATAAAGGAGAGATAAAATGATTATTTTAACTTCTCTTTCCATTTTATTTACCGTAATGATTGTTTTCGTGTTAGGACTCATTATCTTTAAAATCGTAAAAAAATCAGAATGCTCCCGAATAATTCCTATACTCCTTTTGATTATATTACTGCACAATCTACTGTTGAATTTCATGAGGAAAAGGAGAAAACAATCGAAGAAGTAAAAAGTGGCGATAAAGATTCTAAATAACACTTTACAAGTAATTTCATAAAAAAATAAATAAAAAAGCTTGCATTAATGCAAGCTCCTTTACTTCTATTTTACTAAATGCCAACGATGTTGGCGATTTCTAGTTTTCTTTTCACCTTTATGTTCAATCGTAACAGTATAAGTTTCTAACTCTGGAAGTTTATCCCCTTGCTTTACTTCGACACGTTTCGCGTTTTTTACCTTACCTCCACCGTGTCCTACCTCAACATAAGTACCTGTTTGAGTTGCGGTTTCCCCTGATTTTAATGTCGCCATTAAAACAACTCCTCCTTTACATATATTTGGTTACCTTTCTATTATAAGGAATATAATACGATGATTGTATAGGCAATTAGTAACATTCTGATAACTTTATTTTTGGGACACGGGGGACACGGGGTCAGACCCTGTGTCCCACTAAAAAAACTCATCCATTAATTGATAAAAGTTAATTTTCGCTTTGTCATATCTTTGCATTCCATATTCATTGAAAAAATACGGGAGCATTTCTTTACCAAAATTATACGTAATACTTCTTACTGCAAGTGCTAAATCTTGATATCTATCAGATATTCCTGCTCTTCCCATATCAATAAATCCATTTATTTTCCCATTTTGCAAAATAATATTGGGTAAACAATAGTCTCCATGGGCAAATACTAAGTCTTCATCCTTGGGAACCGAATCCTTCAAATGTTGAAAAAGGACATCGGAGGGAATACCTTTTCTTTCCTCATCAAAATCATCCTCATTCACTAAACCTTTTTCAACTCTTAACCTTGCCTCTTCTAATTTTTTTGTACTGTCTGATCAAAAGAACATTGATCGATTTTTATTGAATGGATCATTTTCAATCCTAATGCTAATTGTTTCATTAAATCGGGTACAGACGTTGTTTTATCTATTTCAACTGAGGCATCTTTTCCTGCTATTTCAGAAATCAATAAGTACTCATTTATATCATCTTGTTCATAATAAAGTACTTTAGGAACTGGTAGTTTTCCTTGAAGCCATTCCAAACGTTCCTTTTCATTCAACAATTTCTCTTTTGCATTTATGGATTGAATTTTTAAGAATTGATGATAATTATCACCTTTTACACGAAATGTATTTGACTCTGAACAGCCAATAGTGATTTCTTCCCAGCTGCAACCTTTTAAAAGGCTCTCGAGATTTTTAGGTAATCTATCCATAGCCCTCCACCTTTTATGTCATCCTATTGTTTTTCAACATGGTCTAAAAAACTTCTTACTCTACCAATATACTCAGCTGGTTCTTCCAAATACGGTAAATGTGCACTTTGTTCATATACATGAAAAATTGATCCCGGTAAACAGTGACTATATCCTTCAACTGTTTGCGGTGTTGCTTCATCATAACGACCACATGTAAACATAGCAGGTAATTGAATTTCTTTTAAGCGTTCTGTAACATCATATCCCTTTAAATTTCCAGTAGTGCAAAACTCTGAAGGCCCCCACATTGTATTATAAACAATCGAATTCGATTTCGCGTAAGGTGATTCCATTTCCTTCGGTTTTGAATCTAGACGATACACAAACCGCTTATTAAATTCCTTCATCGCAGTTTTATACTCCTCTGTATCTGTGGTCCCTTCACGTTCACATCTAGATAAAATCTCTTGAACCTCTTCAGGCAATTGTTTTAAATGCAATGCTTGATCCTTTTCCCATTGTGGTACGCTTAAGCAAGGGCTAGAAAAGATAATACTTTGTACCCCCTCAGGCTGGTTCAGTAAATAGCTTGCTGCTAGCATGGTTCCCCATGAATGTCCTAGTATGTGAAGTTTCGAGAGACCAAGCGCTTCTCTAATTTGCCCTAATTCTTCGACAAAACGATCAATATTCCATAATGAATGATCGTTTGGCCGATCCGACTTTCCTGACCCTAATTGGTCATAAAAAATTACTTGTCGATCATTCCCCAAATTTTCAAGATGCATAAAAGGAACATGTGTCCCTCCTGGTCCACCGTGTAACAGGATGATTGGAGTCTTGCTTCCATCACCAACTATTTTATAATATACATTCCCGCCTGTAACAGCTATGTATCCTTCTTTCACATTTCTCTTCCTTTCTAATCTAAGACTAGATCTAAGTCTTTCAAATGATATAAAGCTTTTTCAATTGATGTTTCAATATAGCCAATGATTTGATTAAAGGTAAATACATTTAGATTTTCATCAAGAACTGCTTCTTCATATTGTATATCTTCATAAAGGAAAGGCAAAAATGCTTTTATATCTTCAATATGTACTTCATTTAGATCACAAATTTCATCAATTGTATCCGTATTATGTATTTGTACATCATTAATATGATAAAAGTTTAATAGCTTCCCATTTAATAAACGAAAATCATTATGATATAGCTCTAATATGCTTTCGTCATTTTCCATTCTGTTCTTTAGCCACGGCATGTAAAATCCTTTTAACCAAAGGTCATCTGCAATAAGATGTATATAATAGCCTAATAGATAGTCCGAGGGAAACATCTCTTTATAATTTTCGAAAAATCCATTAAAATCAATACTTCTTGTAAAGTCGCTTAAATTTCCGATATAAAAATGGGAGATTTCCTTTGATGTTACAGCATCTGGGGCTACTCCACCTAATATAAATGCTTCCTTATTCGAGATGGAGATTTTATTTGCTATTTGTTCAGCTATAATTAGATGCATGATTCTAGATCCCATCGGTCATCCTCCTTGGATAAGATCAATTGTCTGAATTAGATATAGTTATTTGCCTTTGTAAGCTTTACTACTAGATTTTTACACCTACCGAATAAGTATTTAAACGTTTTGATCCATTATTTACCTCTCTCCTCAGCCCTATAAGGAGAATTGCAGTTCTTCAACCTATTATTAGTAAAACATTATTGAGATAAGATTCTTTCAATTAAACAATCTACGGATCTTTTTAGCCATTTCTTTTGGCCTGACATCCAATGAGGCTAAACTACTTATGTTAACCCAAATAGGCTCATAGAAGCCTCTGCTCTTATCGGTATATTCCAATCCTTTACCTGTTCCAAATACTCCATCACGTATTTCCGCTAAATAAAAATATTGTATTCCATTAAAGTAAGCACGACCAAAATCGTCTATAATCGATATCCGTACCCCTAATTCTTCGTAGGCTTCTCTGATGGTCGCTTCCTCAGGAGTTTCCGAACTCTCAATACCACCACCTGGAAAAACATAATAAGTGCACCCATCTTTTATCCGTTTAATTAAAGCGACTTCATGATCTTTTATAAGAACCGCTGATCCTCTATGACGCATAAAATAAGGCTCTCCTTTTTAAAACATTGTTGCTATTTAAGTAAAGTTTTAACAAATAACTATCAGTTGAAGACAGCTACACCTTTCATTTCAATGAGAAAAGAACTACTTACTATATAAGAATCGCTGAAATCTTTTATTGGGTGTAAAAGCCGGAAATTGGACTTTTACAAAAACAACAAACTACAAACAGCCTAAAATAAACAACCTTTTATTTACCTTTCAAAATTGTTAGTAGCAAGGTTTAATATTTCTTGATAGATTGGGTTCCAATCAGAATGGATTTTTTTTACATCTTGAGGCTGAATGAATACCCTTTGTAATGATTCATAATCACCTAAAAAAGGGTGAATATGCTCTACTTCCATCCGATAAAACACTTGGTATCCTATTTTAGGATACGGACTGTTCTCATTCCAAAATGGGTTATAACAATGATTTACTTCAATATAACCAAGAAGTTCAACCATTCCTTCAACATATCCCTCTTCCATCGCTTCACGTTTAAAACAATCAATCGCTTCCTCATTTCCCTCTCTGTGGCCACCAGGAAAGTCCCACCCTCTATGATTTAAATTAACTAGTAACAGCTTTCCTTTAAAAAAGCAAAAACCATGCACACTCGTAATTAATTGTAGTTTTGGGAGCTCCTTACTAGTAATCCAAGTAAGTTGAACTGTGAATCTCCCCAATTTACAAGGATAGAAGCCATTATATTTCCTCCTAACACTCAACATATAAACTGCTTTTCAGTATGAGGAAAATTATTTATGGGTGCTCATCCACCATTTTAATGCTTTCTTTTCCAGCTCCAATACAAGACTTTCTTTACCATCTATATATGAATCAATATTGAATGGAAAACGTTTAGCTAATTCCATTTTCAAGTCACCGTACATTTTTACTGAATCGGGATGTTCACGCAGATAATCTCGAAACGCAAGATGTCTAATAATCTGTTTATTGTCTTTTTCATAGATGTGAACATGATGGGTTCGCTGGTCTCCACCCTTTTGAAAATATCTTCGTTCAGGTATCCCGTTTTCTCCCTTTGGCACATAACCAAGTGATCTCATTTCTCCATTAAACTTATTCACCAATTGAATATCCTTTACCACAAGCAGCATATCAATAATAGGCTTTGCTTTTAAACCTTTTACAGCTGTACTACCAAAATGATGGATCTCAAGAAGCTCTGTGCCAAAGATTTCTGTTAATTTTCGTGCTTCTTCCTGAAATAATATAATCCAATTTTCATTGTATTCAGTAACCTCTACTTTTCTCATAGACATTCATCCTCATATACTTTATGGAAAAAATATACTATTTTATATAACAGTTGAAGTTAATACTTCGTTTCTTACTTCTACTATATAATTGCGATATACTTGTTCTCTACCACCATTTTGTTCATACCAATTAGCTATTCGTTGTAAATGTGAGGAATCACTTTTAATTTTCGCTTCGATCCTTTGATAATCATCATAGCTGTCATATTCCCATATGGCAAATATTTCCATCATATCGTCTTCATTTGGCTTCATCCATCTTCCGATCAAACGCGAACCATGTTTTAATTGGTTCGGTGAATTCGTTTCATTAAAATGCTTATTAAAAATATCTACAAACTCCTTTTTTACTAAATAAAACTTTCGTCGATAAAACATTTTGATCCTCCTAATCAAATTTTATTTAATTGTTTCTCGAAACAACTTATTGAAAGAGATTCATCTACGACTATTTCTTCAATCTTCTGAAAACCATTTTTATAATAAAACTGTACAGCTGGTGTATTTTTGGATCCGGTTGATACTTTCATGGCAACATAATCTTTACTTCCCAAAATGTGATCAAGTAGATGTTGGGCAATTCCTTTTCTAAAATGATTTGGGTGTACAATTAATCGATGTATATCAACTACTCCCTTATTCACTTTAAATGAAATCACACCGCATAATTCTTCTTCAATAATATAACCATAGAAGGTTTCTTGGCATTTTTGGATATGTTCCACTGTGTCCTTTAATGGTGGGATATCATAGTAACCGATAATATCTGCCTCAACACGATATGAGGGAATTTGAACCTTCAAGATTTTCTGAGCAATATCCCGATGTTTATTTTCTAATTTTATTATCATATTAAACCCCCACGTTAATTTCCAACGATTCTTGTAACAGTTCCTAATAAACACTAATTCTCCAATGTACATAATTCATTATAAAAATAAAGTCTATCATTTTGTTCCTTCAAAAGTATAATAATACTTAATTATTATTTAAGGAGTGGTTTACTTGTTTATTAAACTTACTAAAGAACAAAAACAACTTATGATATCAGATATTCAATACTTTTTCTCACAAGAAAGAGATGAAGAAATATCGGAATTTGCTGCTGAAAGAGTATTTGATTTTATTAAAGAATCACTAGCTCCTCACTTTTACAACGCAGCAGTAAACGATGTAAAAACGGTCGTTGAACAGCAATATGCCTCACTAGAAGATGAAATTCTAACTCTTGAGCGCCCGATCAAAAAATAATTATGTTTAAACTTAAACAGAGTGAATGGAAATCATTCACTCTATCATGATTTAATTAGGGAAATATTCCATTGGTTCTGTACATTGAACATAACCATTTTTTTGATAAAAATTCACACTATCATCACTTGGCCAAACAATAACAAATTCATAATTATTTTCCTTTACCCATTCATTTATTCTTGATAGTAATCTGCTACCAATCCCTTTATTTCTATACTCTTTAACGGTATAAACATTAGTCATATAGGCAAAAGGTTTTGTAATCCTACCAGGTCTCGGAACTTTTTGTATTAATTCTATATATATATGGGAAACAATTATCCCCTCATCTTCAGCAATCCAGATAAACCATTGATCACCATCTAAATATTTCTCCAAAAATGTTCGGCATTCTTGCTTAAAATCTTCAAAGGCAGATGGTTGAATCTTATTCTCATAATCTTCTTCAATAGTAAAATCCCATCTCATTTTTATTAATTGATCAATGTCTTTTTCTTCAGCAAGTCGAATCTCCATAAGGTATCCTCCCGATTAAAAACTTGTAGTTTATCATGTTCCAAGTATTATGTTTTTCTAATGAATACTTCACCTTCAGTATTTTTTTGATTATCCCATTTAACATGGATTTCGAAGGTTCCTTCCTGAAAAAATAACGGAAATCTTCTCCGAATGGACTGCTGCATAGGTAACTGATGGATTTCATCTATATTAACCCATACTGGCTTGCCTTCAGATGAATTTTGCAGTAATTGCCCTTCAAATTCATTGGTTATATAATTAAAAATAATGTATCGATCATTTTTTTCTGGATTAACATACTCATATATGCCTTTATACTTTAGGTTTTTAACATCCAATCCGGTTTCTTCTTTTACTTCTCTAATTGCACATTCAACAAAGCTTTCTGGGAATTTTACTTTTCCACCAGGAGGTATAAAGCCATTGAAATGATCATGCTGTCGATCTAGTAATAGAACTTTATCCTGATTCTGAATCATACATACAGTCCAAAACTTATAATTAATTTCCTCGATCAAACACTTTTCCTCCAAATTCTTTTTTTCAGTAAACTTATAAAATTAAACCCATTCAAATTCAAATTGTAGTTTATATAAGCAAACTTTCGACAATTACTGTAAAAATTCCTGCAAGGACACCTATCCGCATATGACATTATCTATAGAATAGTCTTCAAATAATTTCTACTGATTGATAATTAAATAAATTTTAAAGGAAAATTTCTATCTTTGTCGAATAATTAAATAGTTTACTATGAGGAGGAATATATGGATGAATCAACGTCATGAGGTTTTGTTTAACCAACTAAAGAGCTATCGTAGTTATATTCTACATGTACTCGAAAATGTAACAAAGGAAGAAGCAGACATCGTTCCAAATGGATTTAATAATAACATTCGTTGGAACATGGGGCATATCTATCTTGATCAGTATTTATGGATTCATGCATTAACAAAGGATAAAATGGTAGAAATAGAACCACTTCAAACTTGGTTTGGCTTTGGAACATCACCTACTCAATTCACCTCTGAAACCCCTTCCTATGAAGAATTAAAGTGTTTATTAAAGAAACAACCTTCTGATATTAAAGAAACATATGGAGAGAGATTAGAAGAGGAATTTCCACCAACTGAAATGGGTATGCATACAATTGAACAAGTGCTTATCCGAACCATCTTTCACGAAGGAATGCACCTGCAAGCCATTCTTGATTTAAAAAAATGTATATTATAGAAACACCTGTGAGTTGTCTTATAAAATGACTTCCCTTTAAAGACAACTCTTTTATTCAAATAACTTTCTACATTACTAGATTAATATTGATATAGCAACATATACCAATAGTAAGGCCATTACTATATTAAATTGGTTTTTGTATTTTGAAAGAAATTTCTGAAAAACAGAACCGAACATTCCCCAACAAAAAGTACTTAAAAAACCTATAAATCCTAGAAATATTGAATAGAGAGTAATACTAATAGTTGATGATTGAAAAGGAAGAATAAAGGTTGCTACTACAGTTAAACCGTATAATATCCCCTTTGGATTGATAAATTGTAGAAGCATTCCTGTAGTAAAGCTATTATTTTTTTTATCACCTTCAGAATTACTATCTTTACTCGTTATAATTTTCACAGCAAGATAAATCATATAAACAGCGCCAATCACTGACATGGCAAGTTCAATTTTGGGAATATAGTTTTTTAAAAGCAAATTAAAATAACTGCATAATATCATAATGATAAAAAAACCTGTACCAACACCTAAGCAAAAACGAATGGTCTTTTTCAGTCCATAATTATGTGCAAATACCATCGCCATTATATTATTGGGACCAGGAGTAAAGCTGGCTACAAAAACATATAGTAAAAACGACATGATCGGCATTTCCTTCCCACCTTTCAAGAGGTATGTTATAATGACTAAAAAGGTCAATATAACGACTTTCTAATTTATTGTATATGAACATCACTATAATGTACAGAAAATTCGGAGGTAACTATGGAAGAAATTCATCAAATACTTGCTAAAAATTTAAAAGGAATAAGGGAAAGGAAAAAATTAAGCTTAGAAAAAGTATCCGAACTTACTGGAGTAAGTAAAACCATGATCGGTCAAATAGAAAGAGGTGAATCAAGTCCTACACTTACAACGATATGGAAAATCGCAAATGGGTTAAAAACATCTTTTACCTCATTAATTAATGAACCACAACCTCAGGCAAAAGTTGTTTTTCGTCATGAAATTCAACCATTAATCGAAGATAATGGCAAATATAAAGTATACCCTTATTTTCCTTTCCAAGAAAATAGGAGATTTGAAATATATACAGTAGAAATCGAAGAAAATGGGTTCCTACAAGCTGAAGCACATCAAGAAGGAACAGAGGAATTTATTACTGTTTATGATGGAATACTAACTTTATATGTAAATGATTTAAAATATACAATAAAAACTGGGGATTCTATTCGTTTCAAAGCTGATAGGGCACATACATATCAAAATACTGGTAATTCAATAACACGTCTTAGCATGACTATATATTATCCCTCCTAGGAGCAATCAAAAAACGTCTAGCAATTTTTTAGTTTGCTCCTTGTTTTCCTTGTCCCAAAATGGGTTATTGATCCCATTAATAATTAATATTTTATTTTTCCTGGTTACTAATCATAAAAGATCTATTTTCAAATTTTTAAATATTACTATTCTTAGGTCTTAAAAATGCTGATTGATTTATAAATCTGGACAAATCCATTTGAGGATATTCCCTTTGAACGATTTCATATAGTTCTTGAATAATCTCTTCAAGTATTTGAACACTTTTTTTGGGAGGTTCTAGTAGTATAGAAGATAATCGTTTTGCACTATCCTTTGGTGTGATTTTCATAGCCTCTAATGAATATCTTTGCCATTTAAAAGCAGGATGGTGGACATAATGCCGATTTAATCCAAACAACACGCCCATCACATTTGAATGTACCGATACAATAACTTGATGAAGCATCAACCAATCTTCACGTGCAAGTAATGCCTCACGATTGTTCCATTGATTCCCCATATCTAAGTAATGCTTAATCATGGCTTTACTCAGCTCATTTGGATAATGTGCCACTTTCTTTTTAAGTTCATTTATCACGTTATTACCAAATAGAACATGACCGTTCTGAACAGTTGCTACAAGACATTGTTTAGCTAATTCAATATCAAAATTTTTGATTACATCATTAATGATTCTTTTAACTGTAGAGGTTAAAAAGTTACTAATTTCCAATTTTACTCCTCTAGTAATATAAGTTTCTGACCATTCTTCCTCTTCATATGGGTAAAATTCAATGATACTACCATTTGTAACCTTTATAGGGGATAATCGATCTTCATCCAAGGGAGCTTCCTTCCAAAAAATAAATAACTCTATGTCCGAATATTCATCATCCCAATTACGCGAAACGGAGCCTCCAAGTAATACAGCATCTACTTTTTTATTTTTGCTATAAATTTTTGATAGATCAGACGCCAATAATTTTAAATTCAAAGTTTCTCACCCTTTTGTTCGTTTCTTTCCTATATATAATTGTTTTAAATTGAAAACCATAAATAAAAATATAACACCTATATTTTTTTGATCTTTAAGTACGATCATACCATTTTCATTTTGTAAGCGGTATAAGGCAATATAAAACATATAAATTTTTATTATTTACTTCTACTCTTTCAATAAGAGTAAATAAAAAAGCAAAACTTAAAAAATAAGCTTTGCTTTTCTTACGTTTACACTAATAGTAACTTTTTAATTAGACTAAATGACATGCAACAAAATGATTGCTCTGCACCTCTCGATATTCCGGTATCTTTTGTGCACAAATATCTGTAGCCAAAGGACATCTTGTTCGAAATTTACATCCAGATGGTGGATTGACCGGACTAGGTATATCTCCTTTTAATATAATCCGCTCACGCTTGATGGTTGGATCCGGTATAGGAACAGCGGAAAGTAGTGCCTTCGTATATGGATGTAAAGGATGATCAAACAACTCTTCTTTTGTTGAAAATTCAACGATGTTCCCTAAATACATAATCGCAATCTTTGTACATAAGTGCTCTACTACACTTAAATCATGCGAAATAAATAAGTATGATAACCCATGTTCACGTTGTAAATCACTAAATAGATTAATGATTTGAGCTTGAATAGAAACATCAAGTGCAGCAACAGGTTCATCCATCACAATAAATTCAGGGTTTAATGCCATTGCTCGAGCAATGACAATTCTCTGTCTCTGACCGCCAGAAAATTCATGCGGATAACGGTCAATATGATATGAAGAAAGGCCACATTTCTCTAGAACTTCTAATACCTTCGTTCTTACTTCTTTTTTAGATACTAATCCATGCTCAATCATTGCTTCACCAATTGCGTCGCCTACGCGAAGGCGGGGATTCAAAGAGCTGAAAGGATCTTGAAAAACAAGCTGTGTCTTTGTCCGAAGCTCTCTCAGTTCTTTTTTTGATAACGCAAAAACATCCCTACCCTTAAATGAAACCTCACCATCTGTTTTATCATGAAGTCTTAAAATCGTTTTTCCAATGGTTGATTTACCGCTTCCGGATTCACCGACAAGACCGAAAACATCTCCTTTTTCGATTGTAAAGCTAACATCGTCAACAGCTTTTACCGAATCTCCAAATTTTTCAAACATTCCTTTGGATACAGGGAAATATTTTTTTAAATTTTTCACTTCTAATAATGCTTCACCCATTTGTGACACCTTCCTCGAAAAGCCAACAAGCAACATGATGTTCGTCTGATACTGTTGAGAATGACGGTTGTTTGATGCGACAATGATCCATGGCATATTCACAACGATCTGCAAAATAACAGGATTCCTTTAGATCAACGAGATTAGGGACTTGACCTGCAATCGTATAAAGACGATCTTTCCTCTCTCCTATAACTGGTTTTGCTTTTAATAAGCCTTTTGTATAAGGGTGTTGGGGGTTGGAAAACAACTCCAGAACAGGACCTTCCTCCACAACCTTTCCAGCATACATGACGACTACATAATCAGCCATTTCAGCAACAACTCCAAGGTCATGGGTAATCAATAAAATTGATGTATTTAAATTCTTCTTAATCTCTCTTAAAATATCTAAAATCTGTGCTTGGATAGTTACATCCAATGCTGTTGTTGGTTCATCTGCAATAATTAATTTAGGATCACAGCTTATCGCAAGTGCAATCATAATCCTTTGAAGCATTCCACCGCTTAATTCATGTGGATATTGATTTATAATCTTCTCAGCATTTGGAATTCCCATCATCGTGATAAGCTCCATTGCTTTTTTATATGCATCCTTTTTACTTAGTAATAAATGTTCTTGAAGCGGTTCTATCATTTGCTCTCCTATGGTAAAAACAGGATTTAAAGATGTCATTGGTTCTTGAAAAATCATGCCAATATCATTTCCACGTAAACGCCGAATATCTTTTTTATTTAAATTCAAAAGATTTTTTCCAGAGAAATATACCTCTCCTCCATCTATCTTCCCATTTTCCGGAATAAGCTGCATTAATGATAATGCTGTAATACTCTTGCCACACCCTGATTCACCAACAATACAAACCGTTTGACCCTTATGTATCGAAAAGCTAACATCATTCACTGCTTTTACAACACCATTTTCTGTGTAAAAATTAGTTTGTAAATGATCTACCTCTAATAGCACCTCGCCCATTATACTATCCCTACCTTCTCATTTTCGGATCAAGGGCATCCCTCAGTCCGTCTCCAAGTAAATTTATCGATACGACCGTTAGAAAAATAACTGTTCCAGGTGGAATCCATAGCCATGGTCGTTTTCTAAAATCCATGAAATTATTCGCTGCATCCATCATATTTCCCCAAGATGGTGTCGGTGGAACAACTCCAAGTCCAAGGAAGCTTAATGCAGATTCACTTAATATCGCCCCTGCAACATTTAATGTTGCAACAACTAGTAAAAGTGGCACTGTATTCGGAATTAAATGATGTAAAATTTTTCGCTTATCACTTAAGCCTAGTACTTCCGTTGCCATCATAAATGACTGTTCCTTCAGAGACAAAATTTGCCCGCGAACTAAACGTGCAAGACCTGGCCAACCAACAAAACTAAGCATAATCATTATGATATAAAGACGATATTCAGATGGAACCTTCCACTCAGATAAAATGGCAGCAAGAATTAGGAGTAGCGGTAAACCTGGAATAGACATTAAAATATCTGCTAAGCGCATAATTACCATATCAACTATCCCACGATAGTAGCCAGATATTGCACCAAGTAATGATCCGATAACAATCGATAAAAACATGGAAGCTAAACCAATCGTCAAAGAGATTTGTCCTGCCATCATCAAACGAGTCAATACATCCCGTCCATAATTGTCCGTACCTAGCCAATGGGCACTACTTGGAGGCTGATTAATATCCGCAACATTTGTCCGATCAAGAATATAAGGTGAAAAATGTGGGCCAATAAAACTTACTAAAAACATAAATATTAAAAAGAATAAGCTGCACATCGCCCATTTATTTTTTTTCAACCGACGGTATGTTTGCTTCCACAAGGAAGGAGATTTCACTACACGTTCTGTTATGGGTTTCTTTATTAATGAGGTTTCTGATTGCAATTGACTTCCCTCCTTATTTTAATCTGATTCTAGGATCAACCGCCGCATAGGTGATATCAGCCAAGAAATTCCCAATGATCGTTAAACTTGATAGAAATAATGTAAATGCCATCAACACAGGATAATCTCGAAAACTTACAGACTCTAATTGAATTCTTCCAACACCAGGCCAATTGAATATTTGTTCCATAATAATTGCTCCAGAAAAAAGTCCTGGCAGTTCAAATGCTAGTAATGTAATAGCTGGAAGAATTGCATTTTTTAGCGCATGTTTAAAAATCACCGTACGTTCCTTCAATCCTTTCGCACGTGCAGTACGTATAAAATCTTGTCGAATAACCTCAAGCATTCCAGTACGAAAATATCTTGTTAACGATCCAACACTAAGAAGGGTAAGAATAATTACCGGTAGTATCATATGTTTACCTACTTCAAGAATATAAGCAAATCCTGTACTATGACTTCCTGTATCAATCATTCCACCGATTGGTAATATTTGTAGATCTACACCAAACCATTTTATGAACAAAAGACTTATAAAAAAAGATGGAAAGGACATCGCTGCAAAAACCAAAAATGTAACACATCCATCAAACCATGAATATTGCTTGATTGCCGAAAAAACTCCTGTTAGAAGTGCAATAGTCCAAGTTAAAAATAAAGCGATAATAGCTACGATGAATGAATTCCAAACATACTTATTTAACAGGGATATGACATTTTCCTGATGTTTTAAAGAATAGCCAAAATCACCATGTAGTGCATTTCCGAGCCAAGTAAAATATCTTTGTAAAATCGGTTGATCTAGTCCATATAATGCCTTCAATTCCTGGGCTCTTTCTGGAGATAAATTAATATTGGAATCAATATAATCACCCGGAAGCATCGCGAACAGGAAGAAAATAATAAACGAGGTTCCAAATAAAATGATGATCATCTGTAAAAATCTATGTAAAGTATACCTCTTCATCTTCTATCCCCCATAGAATAAGTTAGTTTAAAAAGTAGGCTGTTTTCGTATAGCTTGTTGCTATTGTAAAAGCCAAACTGCCGGATTTTACTTCCAATAAAGGATTCTAGCGGTTCTAATGGAGATTGCTGCTCTTTCTAATGATACTTGTTGCGATCCTCAATCGATATCTAATCGTTATAACTTTCCTTAAATAGCAACAATGTGTGAGAAAAGAGCCAAAAAGTAAAGGGGGCTGCCCCCTTTGCAAATATCTTGGAAAAAAAGTCATTTTCACTAAAATAATATTGCAAAGGGTCAGATCCCATATTTGACAATCCATTATATTCATTATTTTTTAATCGATATATTTGGCAAACTAGAGCTTATACCAGTGTAATTATCTGGATTTAAACCTTCAATTTGACCACTAATCGCTTTAGCACTTTGGCGGTAATGAACAAGAATGAAGGCAGGGTCTTTCCCCAACTCTTTATAAAGCTCATGATAAATCTCTTTTCGTTTCTCAATATCCAAGGTTGATAAGCCTTTTTGAATCAATTCATCTACCTTCGGATTTGAATAACCCGCTGAATTATTTGGATGATTTGTTGCTAATTCTTCTACGGGATCACTTGGATCGAGAATTTGAGAAGTAGAAACCGTTGCAAGGTCATAATCTTTATCAGATAACTTTGAAACTAATGCATTAAAGTCCATAATTTCCGGCTCAAATTTAATTCCAATATCTTGATAGTTTTCCTTTGCAATTGGTATGACTGGATCATCCGCCTTTGATGTTAAGTAATGTATAATTAGTTTTTTTCCATCTTTTTCTCGAATACCATTTGACCCTACTTTCCATCCTGCTTTTTCTAATAATTCTTTTGCCTTATCCGCATTAAACTCGTATTTATTTACTCCCTCATCATTGTATGCCCATGAGACTGGAGAAACTGGAACATTTGCTACCTGACCGAAGCCTTTGAATTTTACATCAACAATTTTTTGGCGATCCAAACCATAAATTAGTGCTTGCCTCACTTCCTTGTCTTTGAACTGTGGACGTGTATTGTTGATATAAATAAATCCGAAGTCATTCACAGGTCCGGTTTGGATTGAAGCGAATCCTAAGCTTTTTAATTGTTCCACTGTATCTTCATCTGCTGAGAAACCAGCATAGTCAAGTTCTCCTGTTTCAAACAACTGCAAAGAGGTGGTTGAATCAATAATTTTATAGATTAAATGCTTTGTTTTCGGTTTACCAGCATAATAGTTTTCATTAGCTTCATAACGAATCTCTTGACCAGGTACATATTTTTCAAATTTATAAGGCCCTGCACCCATTGGTTTAGAATAAAGATCTTTTAAATAATCAAGTTTGCCATATTGATAGTCTTTCCCGTAGTATGCTTTTGATAATATCTGCCCTCCAAGTAGTAGCAGGGATTTCGCATTTACTTTTTCGGTTGTAATTTCAATTGTGGTTGGATCAATTACTTTAATCCCTTCGATTGATTTAGCTTTCCCCTCCTTGTAATCCTTCCCACCTTTTATTGCAGCTAACGATATATCCTGATATCCGGCATAAGCTGGATCATGTAAAAGTGTTAATGTAAAAGCAACATCATCTGCTGTTAGCGGGGTTCCGTCACTAAATTTCAAGTTCTTTCTTAGATGAAATGTGTAGGTTAACTGATCATCTGATACATCCCAATTCTCAGCTAAAATGCCTACTGGCTTCCCTTCCTCATCTAAATTCACTAAAGGAGCAAAAATCGGATCAGTTGCATTTCCGTCCCAACCATTCTCATAAAAGTAAGGAAGGAACACCCCTCCTGGAGCTGAAATACCTGCAATAAATGTATCTTTTCTCGCTATTGCCTTGTCAGGTAATGCTGATAGATCGGTAGCTTCATATTTTTTACTTTCAGTACTTACTACACCTGCAACATTATCTACTTTCTTACTTTTTGATTCCGATGTTTCCTTACTGCTTGAGCTATTCAATGCACATGCGGAAAGTACCATCCCTAGTAATATTATACTGATAAAACTGATAATTCCCCTTTTCAATCTAATCACCCCTGTTTACTTTGTTTTAAACCTATCAGAATCCATTTGATTTAAACTGTTATGTATAATCATTCCTTTTAAAACCAACCAATCCGATAGGTTTTTACAAAATTAAATTGTACATACGAACTGCTCATCTGTCAATTAGTATTTTTCTAAAAAATACTATTTTTGAAAAATATATAAGGAATACAGCTTGACCACTAGGTTGTTCGTTACTTGTTATACAATATCTATTTAAATCTTCTGGTTGCAAAACTATTAAATAGTGTAAAAAAATAAATAGAAAGGAGGAATACATGTTAAGTCCAGGAAGTATAGTTGTTATTGGAGCAGTTGCTTTAATTGTATTTGGCCCAAAAAAGCTACCCGGAATCAGAAAAGCAGCCGGAAAGACATTAAGAGAATTTAAAAATGTTACAAACAGTCTTCTAAATGAAGATTTAGTAAAAGAGAAAAGTACAGTTCAAAAAGATAAAGTCAACGATAAACATCATACGAATGTTAATTTATAAACTGAGGAGATCCCTCATAAAAAGACAAATATAAAGAATTCAGAGAATCCATTTTAGATTGAATGACGATTTCTCCAATCCTTTATATATTTTGAGTATTTCTAAACTGCTTGGATTATTTCATCAACATAAATTAGGTTAATAGAAAACACCAAATGTTAGATTCCCGCATTGAACATTTGGTGTGAAATATAGTCTTCCGACAAAAAATAAGGTTTTTATCGTTAAATTTTGATTATCAAAACAATACCTTCAAATGGTGTTTGACCCAAATCTGTGACTTAAAAATCGCATTTTGAACACTAATTGATAGTTATCAATAAAAAGTCAAAACTAATTTATTCGTTAAATTATTTTCCTAATAGTAGCTTTGACAGTTCTCCGCGTGTTCCATCTGATACAACATAATACCAAATGCCATCAATTATCTTCCCTTCACCTTCAATTTCTACTTGTTTTACTTTCTCGACTGCGGGTTTATATGCTCTTTGAATATCGATTATTTGGTCCAATGTTAAGTTTGTTTGTACGTTTTTTTCTAGTATTTTTAATATTTTAGGATAATTTGAAAGTGATTTAATTTTAGTTCCTTCATGAATAATTTGATCTATTACCTCTCTTTGCCTTTTTTGTCTACCAAAATCCCCAAGAGGATCTTCTTTACGCATTCGAACATATTTTAGGGCTACTTTGCCATCGATATGTTGCCTTCCCTCTGGGATATAAACACCTTCAAGAATGAAAGCAAATGGATTGTTTATTGTCACGCCACCAACTGCATTTACGATATCCTTAAAACCATCCATATTAACTTTAATATAATAGTCAATAGAAATATTTAAAAATTCCTCTACTGCTCGAACAGAACCTTCAACTCCACCATAAGCATAGGCGGCATTCATTTTACTATAGGAATTTTTCTCCGGGTTAAAAACTCTGGTATCCCGTGGAATGCTAACCATTGTGGACCTTTTTGTTTCTGGATTAATATTTATAACTATCATTGAATCGGAACGCCCAACATCATTATGTCGCTCATCAACACCTAGTAATAATATCGATATGGGCTTAGGATTCTTTATATCTGTTTCGTTTTGCTGTAATTTCTCATCTTTATGCAATGGTTTATACATATGTTGAGCTGATTGAGCAAGAGTTCGATAAAAACCATAACAAACCAAACCGCCAATAATGAAAAATAATATTAAAATAAATAAAATAATCTTTTTTAGATTTATCTTTTTCTTCCTTTTTAATTTATACATAAACATCTCTTTCCCATCTTTGCTACTAATTTTGAGTAAAAAACTATTTTTGTTTTTATGTTTGCTTATTTTTCAATTTCCTCTTGAACAGCATTCATAATTAAGGTTGCATAATACTCCGCGCCTTTTGGCTTTAAATGCACTCCATCTTCATAAAAATAATTCTCTACTTCTTTACTAGATGAATACCAATCTATTACGGTTGTATTTTTATAATCCTTAGCCACCTCTGCAAGATTCTCATTTACTTTATCCTGCCATTCCCTAGGAACCCTTGTATTAACTAAGTATATATGCTTAGAATTCTTTATCGAATCCAGTAGACTTCGTAATTTGTCTTGATTAAACAGTCCATTCGTACCTAGTTCAATAATAATTTGTTCACCCAGTTTACCTTGAGATTTTAGTTGGTCGATTACCTCTTGGGCATCAATCATTTGTCGACCTACTTTTCCATCAACAACAATACCAGGAATCATTTTTTCCAAATATGGAGAAACACCCAATAAAACTGAATCTCCGATTGCCGTTATACTTTTCCCATTTATGGGTTTTGGGTGTACAGTAGATTGATTTTCCTTTTGTACCTCCTCAGTAGATGACGAATTATGTTCTTTTACTTTTAGAGTTCGGTCATCAAGTACCTTTTTTAATACTGGCTTATCAAAATTCGTTGTATCCTCTTGTCTTTCTTGAGTAAAAAACACTACTAGTCCTACGAACAAGATAATCAGAATTCCCCATAATAATGTTTTAAATTTTATATGCATGATATTTCTCCTCTTCTATTTATAAATAGATAAGTGAACCCTTTTAAATTTTTACTAATTTTTTACTTTAACTGCATCAACAAGAATAGAAGCATAAAATTTTGCACCTTCCGAATTTAAATGCACTCCATCTTGATAAAAGTAATTGTTTTTCCCTTCACTTGCTGAATACCAATCGATAACTGTAATATGATTAAATTCATTAGCAACTGCCGCAATCTCCTTATTTACAGTATCTTGCCAATCTCTTGGGACACGAGTATTCACTAAAAAAATCTCCTTTGAATCGTTTAGAGATTCCAGTAAATTACGTAATTTATCAGAATTAAAAGGTCCATTGGTCCCAAGTTCAATAATAATCTTATCTCCTAATTTTCCCTCTGATTGGAGTTGATCGATAACTTCTTGTGCTTGAATCATTTGACGACCCACTTTACCATTGACCACGATTCCTGGGAGTAGCTCTTCTAAATATGGCGCTGCATCGAGAATGACAGAATCTCCTATTACAGTAATTCCTTTTCCTACTTGAGTAGCGACATTGTCTAGATTTTTACTTTCATCCTTTTTATCTCGACTTACCTTAATATGGTGTATTGAATCATCCGCTACTGGAGTTTGATCATCTGGTTCAGACAGAGCGACATACCATCTGAAGATAATTAGAAAAATTACAGTGGATAAAATGATTCCCAAATATAGCGGACGGAAATAAGTTCTGCGTGATAGACGTGTTTCACCACGTTTATCCTTCCTAAAACTCCCTCTTCTAAAAGGCTCCTCGATATATTTGTAAGAAATAGCAGCCAAAACAAAGCTAACCATTAATTGTATGATTAAGTGTTTGACACTTGAATTTTCCACATCTGACGTGTTGGATAATATAATAACTGGAAAGTGCCACAAGTATAAACTATATGATCGAACTCCGATCCAATGCAGAGGTTTGCAACCCATAAGCTTTCCAATATAGCTTGCTGGGTGAGCCAGTACAGCAAGCAAAATGGCGGTAACTACACTTAAGAGCACAAAACCTCCAGGATAAAGAAAATCATCAAATTTATTTGAATAGCCAATCAAAATGATGAGTATTAGCAAACTGAAGCCACCTATCAGATCTAACATCAGACGCGCACGTATTGGAACTTTGTCACGTAGCCATTGACTGGGCCAAACAATAGCTAGTGCTGCTCCTATAAGAAGACCAAATGCTCTTGTTTCTGTCCCGTAATAAACTCTGCTTGGATCAGTACCTGGTTCATACATCCATGCCATTGAAAAAACGGATAAGGTGGCAACAATTAAAATCAAGATGAACAGCTCACTACCGCGTTGAACCATTTTTAATCCTATAATCAAAAGGAGTGGCCAAATAAGATAAAATTGTTCTTCAATAGAGAGAGACCACATATGACCTATTGGAGAAGCAGGACCAAAACTTTCAAAGTACGAAACCTTGTGAAAAATTAACCACCAATTATTCACATAAAATATCGATGATAAAAAAGCACCCTGTAGAGATTGCAATCTTTCAGGATCAAATAATACAAGCCATATTCCCACACATAAAAGCATCCATAGCATTGCTGGAATCAGCCTACGTACCCTTCTCTTCCAGAACCTTAATAGATTAAATCTATGTTGCTTTCTCCACTCAATAATTATTTGATCAGTAATGAGATAGCCTGAGATGACAAAAAATATCCCTACCCCAAGTAATCCCCCTTGAGCCCATTTAATATTTAAATGATATGCGATGACTGCAAGAACAGATAAAGCTCTGAGGCCGTCTAATCCTGGCATATAGCGTCTACCTTTTTGACTTGGAAGCTGTTTCATGTTGTGACTCATTCTGTTCAATCCTTACCATAATTTATTAAAATAGGACTAATAGATTCTAGGATATGCTCATAATTTCAATATCCATTCTTACCTACTCCCTTACACTCTTAATATAAAACTCAGATGTAGCAGTAGTTCATCCAACTTGTAAACAAAATGTCACAATACTAAAGTAATTACATTAACCCTTGGACAAAAAGTAAATATATGAAACATAAAATATTAGTTTTGAAGGTTAAGAGAAGAAAAATATTGTTAAAATATACTAGGAAATTTGAGTTCACAACTTTATTTGGTGCAACATAAGAGGACTGAAAGGATGTGGAGAATAATTCTATTGATAGGGAATTTGAGGAAATTCTCATGTTAGTAGTTGAAGGTTTATACAAAATTGATCAAATGGATGAAGATTTAGCAGGCTGATTAAAAGTTAATTGAATTTACTAACATGAAAACTAATAGTATTTGTTTCCTTGTAATTTAAATTTCAATCGAAAACAATAAGGCAGTCTTTAAAGAAAAAGACTGCCCCTTGTATTTTTAATACTTATTTTTCCTAATAGACATTATTTAAAGACAATAATCAATCCCTGATCCTCTGGTTGGATAATTTGCGATTGGGGATTTTGTACTTGTGAATACATTTTAGTTCCACGTAATAAAAGACATTGACTATCTGGACTCCAATATATTTCAGATGGTATTATCCCACGATAAATCGGATCCTGATAAAGGATATTTTTCCCTTGTAGCTTTCCTACATAAATATCATTTTGGTTATTTAAAGAATAAACGATTTTCTTTCGGTCGCTAGAAAATTCGAATATATCTACCTTTTCTAACAATACGGAAATTTCACCATTCCGGCGATCATATTCATACAATGTGTCATCTTTGCCTAGGAACACAAACTGATGATTATTTAGCCAAGTATTACTATTACCACCTGTCTGATGCTTGTACTGGATATTGATTTTATTACTGTTGATAGTCCCTAAAATAATACTGTTATAATTAGAAGTTTGCAACATGGTAAACAATAAACTCTTTCCGTCATCTGAAATACTAACTCCTATTAGCGTTCCCTCATTATTAAGTTCATTTAGTTCATATGTTCGGAGACTCTTTGAAACTATATCATATATACCAACTGCCCTAGGTTCACCCTTAAGGGAACTAAGGCTTAGATAACATAGGTATCTGTTGTTATTTGACCATGTTACATCTTGAAGATAAATCTGTTGACTATAATTAAATTTTACTACTTCTATATCCTTGCCATCTCCTACTGGGATTAACTTCAATGAAACACCATTAGATGACATAATTGTTTGTGCAATAAATTTCCCATCTGGTGACATATTTAAATTGGTCGTATTATTATTGATCCTTTTTAACATTTCAGGCTTTTCATATGGAGTTGTTAACCGTTGGAGATTATTTAACAATTTATCATGTGATCCTCCTTCATTAAACACTCCAATAACTGACTTCTTATCGGACCAACCAAGTAATAAATTAACAGTATTAGGCAGTCGATAAATTGTTTCCACCTGAAAGGGTTGACTCCCTTGCCCCTTTGTATCATTGTCTGAATTGTTTGGAATAATAATTGTTTCTGAACGCTTTTCTATATTACACCCAGATAAAATAATGGTAAGAGACAATAGTACCCCTGACCATTTGATTAATTGTTTGTTTTTCATGATAAATTTTCACCCTTAATGCATGTCATTTCAACAATCACAATTGTATGGTGCTTCTCATTAAAGATTCGTATAATCCCACCATGGTCTTCGATGATGGATTTAGCGATACTTAACCCTAAGCCTACACTTCCCTCCTCTGCTTTTTCTCGATTTATTGAATAAAAGGGTTGAAACAGATTAGCATATTGGTCATGCTCAATAGGATCACTTGGATTCTTAAACATAAAACAAACCTTTTCTCCAATAACCTCTGCTTTTACTTCTATTTGTGAATGAGGAGAACTGTATTTAATTGCATTATCTAAAAGATTAATAAAAAGCTGACGAATCCGATTAGATTGACCAAATATATACAAATTCTCATTAACTTCACACTCAATGCTTTTCGCATATCGTTCAGCACGAAAGGACATAGATTCACATACGTCCTTTAAAATGGAACTAACGTTAATTTTTTTAAATGGATAATCTTTTGTTGTTCCTCTAGACACCTCAAGAAGTTTAACCACCATACTATGAAGTCGGCGGCTTTCCTCTATAATGTGATTCATACCTTTTTCGAAAAACTTTCTATCCGATTCTCCTTTTTTATTTATAATTTCAGCATATCCAAGAATGGAAGTGAGTGGAGTCTTAAGTTCGTGTGTAATATTGTCAAAAAAGCGCTTTTCCTTTTCATTTAATTCCTTCAAACGATCACGATCCCTCTCTATAGTGGTTATCTGACTGTTTATTCTGTGGATCATTTCGCTAAAATTAACTGCCAGCTTACCGATCTCATCCTTCCTTCTAAAATGAATATTAACATCTAAATTTCCCTCTATTACCTCATTAGATACCTGTGTGAGTTTAACTAGTGGTATAGTAATATGTCTAGAAAGGAAATACGAAAAAAGAAATGCTACTGCAAAGATTGCAAGCGCAATATAAAAAATAATGTCTAATATTTTCTTACTTTGATTAAAAAGAAGGCTGAAATCTTTTGAAAAACGTAAAATACCAACTTTCGAACCTTCAATTACAACCGGATATGAGAAAAGAACTTCTGCTTTATTTTTATCATAAGTGATGTGATATGCTGTCTTCCCCTTGATAGCTTGTTGTAGATCATCTTTCGCTTTTCCAGAGAAATTCTTCTTATTCGAAGAAAATAATAAAGAACCATCTAAATTATATACACTCACATTACTACCAGTTGAATAAGCTAAATCATATACCATTTCTTCTGCCATCTCACCAAAGTAAAGTTTGTTATTTGTAAAATGATTAATTAAAAAGGATTGGCGGACATATACACTACTATTGTTTTTCAGCTCAATTAAATCTGATGTTACAATTTTTTTGTTATTTGACCAAATTATTTCTTTTACCGTTTGATTAAGCACAAGGAAGGATAATAAAAAGATTACAAAAAAACCAACAATAAATTTGGCTTTGATCGTTCCCAGCATTCTCTATCTCACCTGCTTTACGAATTTATAGCCAACTCCAAACACTGTGGTAATAAGATCTCCTGAATCAAGTTTTTTTCGAAGTCGTTGAATATGAGTATCAACAGTACGTGTATCTCCAGCAAAATCATAACCCCAAACCAGGTCAAGTAGCTCTGATCTAGTAAAGATTTTTCCTTTGTGACCTATTAGGGTTATTAATAAATCATATTCTTTTGGGGTAAGCTCTACATGCCTTCCAGCCTTTGTTACCAGCCTTTCTTCCGGAATAATCGTAATATCTTTTACATGAATTTCATTGTTCTCTACTTGATATTCCAATTTATTAGCTTGATCCAATCTCCTTACAATGGTTCGAATTCTAGCGACCACTTCACGCATATCAAACGGCTTTGTAATGTAGTCGTCCGCTCCATATTCTAGTCCGATTACCTTATCAGTTATATCTGACTTAGCAGTAATCATTAGTATAGGAATATTATAATTAGTTGTTACATGTTTACAAATATCTAATCCACTACAATCAGGAAGCATCCAATCAAGTAGAAGAACATTAGGTTTGTATGTATCCAGGGCACTCAAACCAGACGACCCAGATGTTTCAATTTGGGTATGAAAACCTTCCATAATTAACCCATAAGATAGTAAATCAGCAATTGGCCCATCATCTTCTATAATGAGAATTTTAATTTTATCCATGTAGATCTCATTCCTTTTTATCTATTTATTTTAAAATCGTATTAGCCCAATTTGAAAATTATTATAGCACACTCCCTTTTTGGATGAAGTGGAGCCTGCAATGCAAGGAAAGCTAAATTTATTGGAACACAATTTTCAAACTACTACCTACTAAAAAACTGAGATTGGGTTAACCTATCTACATTTTCCATCATGGTATAGGAAAAACAACGACTTTAAAGATGCTGTTAGGTTTGTTAACGCCTGATCAAGGTGAGATTACATGGGAAGACGGGCGACTTGACCGATCTAAGGTTTCCATCGGCTATCTTCCTGAAGCGCGTGGATTGTATTTAAAAAGTAAAATCAACGGACAACTTCACTATTTTGGAGAACTGGAAGGAATGAGCCGCAAGCAAGACGATGATGCAATAGATTATTGGCTGGATAAACTTGATATAGCTTAATATATAACCAAAAAAAGCAAGTGAAATATCTAAAGGAAAACAACAAAAAAATCAATTATTCGCAACATTAATGCATAATCCTGAATTATTTATTTTAGATGATCCATTTAGTGTGTTAGATTCTGTAAATGCTAATTTATTGTCTTCCATCATTGAGAGCAGATCACAGCTAAAAAAACAGTTATCCTGTCCATTCATCGTATGGAGCAAATTGAAAGTTTTTGTGAACAAATTTGTTTATTGTATGAGGGAGAGGCAATCATTAAAGGACTATTGAATGAAATTAAGTAAAATTTGGGTTATCGTAATTTAACACTATCGAGCAATAAGTCAATTGAAACAGCACTAAATGAATGGAAAATTCTTTTTGAAATATTATATGCATATATCATTATTAGAGTAAGGAATGATAAAGAAGCAATTGAGCTCTTGAATCGATTAATAAAAACAGTCTATTCCAATTCACAACTGTAAATTGCTAGAGCCTAAATTAAACGAAATCTTTATTGAGGGGTGGGATAAAATGGAGAAATTTTTGACAGTTTTTAAATTTCATTTGAGAGAATCATTATTATCAAATTCTTTATTATCGGCAATATATTTACGCTGATTATCATTGTTGGTATTTTCGGAACTAGTCATTTATCATCCAAAGAGTCAAAAGATAAAGTAGCGTTCATCAATTCAACTTACTATCAAACCAATATTGAACAGTTAAACAAAGGCTTAGATTGGTTTGTGATGAAAAAGAAATATATAGGGAAATTGAAACAGGAAGTGAAAAAGCAAAAGAAACAACCCATTCGAATCCATTCTCGATGGGTTGTTTCTTTTGCACTATAAAATATTAATTATTAACTTCAGTTGACTCAACCTTTGTTTCTAATGCAGAAGAAAATCCATTTAACATATAGGCCATATGAACGATACCATCCTCAAAATCCTTTATGCGAATAGATTCATTTGGTGCATGTGCCTTTGATCCAACCCAACCAACACCTGTACTAACTATTGGTAGCTTTAAGTGCTCACCGAAGATATACATTGGCCCTGTTCCTGCAGCATTTGGAGAAAGGATTACATCATTTTCATAAACTTCCTTTGCCGATTCTAGAACATGGTCAATAAATGGGTGGTTATAGTTGGAACGGTAGGCTTTTTGTCCGTTTATCATTTGTACTTCAATATCATTAAATCCATGCTTTTCTAAGTGTTTTTTCACACTTAATAAAATATGATTTGGATCCTGACCAGGTACCAAACGACAATCCAGCTTAGCTTTCGCTATTTTTGGTAAGACTGTTTTAGCTCCTTCCCCAGTATAGCCACTGTCTAATCCACATATGGTCATTGTAGGATGAAATACCATTGCTGTTCTAGGATCGATCCCTTTTGCCTTCGTTATAAGTGAACGTTTTAATCCATATAAGTCAATTACAGCTTCTTCATTAAAAGGCAGTTCTGAAACAACTTTTTTCTCTTCCTCTGTAGGTTCTATAATCCCATCATAGAAACCTTCAACTAATATATCATTTTGTTCGTTCTTCATTGTAGCTAAAGCCTGAACTAGTCTCCAAGCAGCATTGTCGACATAGGCACCTACTGAAGAATGCATATCAATATCTGCCCCAACACATGTCAATTCGAGATACGCCATTCCTTTAATTCCTGCTACCATACTGATACGTTCCTTTTCGTCCTTGCCACCAAATTCCCAAATACAGGCATCTGCTTGAAATAGTTCTTGATATTTTTCAAGATAAGGTGCTAAATTGGGGCTACCAATCTCCTCTTCACCTTCGATTAGAAATTTCACATTGCAAGGTAAGCCACCATCTTGATTTTGTAATAGTTTAATTGCTGTTAAACGGGCCATTAAATCCCCTTTATTGTCAGAGGCACCTCTGGCAAATAATTTCCCATCAATAATCGTTGGTTCAAAAGGATCAGTATCCCATTCTTCAAGTGGTTCTGGTGGCTGGACATCGTAATGATTATAAAACAACAGGGTTTTCGTTGAGTCGCCATTTTCCCCTGCTGCAAAATAACCATAAATGACAGGATTCCCTCCTAGCTCATCTAATACTATGGTTTCCCCATTGATATCCTCAATCTGTTTAACTACATATGCGACCGTTTCAGGAATAGCCTTGCTTTGTGCAGAAACAGTTTGTAGGCTTAAATATTTCTGTAAATTTGTTACAGCATCGGTCATATACTCCTTCACCGATTCTTTATAACGTTTCAAATCCTGTTGCCCCATATCCTTTTCTCTCCTTCCATAATAGATTAACTATTTATTTCGGCATTCGAAGGAAAAACCCTTTAAAATTTAATAAATTTTATTTATAAGAATATGAGAATAGTACCTATCAACTGTTTGATGACAAGTGAAGGATAAGGATAATATTATGTTATTAAAAAATTTATTTCTTCATCATTTCTTTTACAAGCACTTTATTTCGCTCTTTAAATAATTCATTATGCGAAGAGACCATTCCAAATTTATTCGCTTCAGGCTGAATAAACTGTTTCGCCTTGTTAACTGCATTTGCAGCATCTTGGAATGCACCAGCTATTAGATGAACCTTGCCATCGTGCATAAGTATATCCCCAGCCCCATATAAACCCTCTACGGATGATTCACTCATTGCATTTCCAGAAATATAATAATTATCAACAAGTTCAATATGTAAATCACTATTTTCAAGTAATGTTGCATCACGCTGATAGCCATGATTAATAATGACTTCATCTACAGATAACTTCGAAATCTCACCTGTTTCATGATTCTCAAGTTCGACTCCTTCAATAACTTCATGATTACGACTAGCTATTAGTTTTTTTATTGTTGTATTTAAATAACAAACTGCACAACTGTTTAATAACTGTGTAGCTTGTGCTTCATGACCCGCCAGGTTATTCTTTCTGTATGTCAAATAAACATTTTTAGCAACGGACTCCAATTCATTTGCCCAATCAATAGCAGAATTTCCACCGCCTGAAATAAGGACATTTTTATCTTTAAATTGTTTTAGTGACTTAACCGTATAATGTAAATTAGATACCTCAAACCTCTCTGCCCCATCAATTTCAAGCTTTTGCGGATTTAATATTCCACTACCAATAGCAACGATAATTGTTTTTGAATAATGCTTTTCTCCACTTGAACCTTCTAAAACAAATATCCCCTCTTCATTCCTTGAAATGGACTCAACTTTTTCTTTTAAAACGACGGTTGGATTAAAAGTTAATCCTTGAGCAACTAGTTGTTCAATTAATTTTTCCCCTGGAATAGGAGTTTGGCCGCCTACATCCCATATCATTTTCTCTGGATATACATGCAGCTTTCCACCTAGGTATGGTTGAAATTCAATAATTTTTGTTTTCATTTCTCTTAATCCACTATAGAATGCCGAATATAATCCTGCCGGCCCTCCACCAATGATTGTTACATCAAATAAATCCTGCCGTTCCATATTTGAACACTCCTCAGCAATGAATTCATCAAAATTATTTATCTTATATCCTCAATTTCATTTTCACTAAATCTAGTGTAACTGATAACGATTATCAATTTCAATCGTTTTTTTCTCATTTATAGAAACTTTTTTTATCTTCCTCATCCCCTACCTTCCACAAAAATGATCATTTATAAGTGATTAGGTTAAGTTTGAAATAGATAAAAAAAGTGATTGACAATAAAAATAATACACTCTATAGTTATTGATGAAAATGAGAATCATTATCATACATATTTATCATTTACACTTTCAAAAGGAGGTTTTTAACATGGGACGCCTTTTTACAAATAATTTAAACATTGGGTATGGTGAACAGATCATCGTTAATGATCTCAGTGTCAGCATTCCTGATAAACAAATTACAACGATTATCGGTTCAAATGGATGTGGGAAATCTACCCTCTTAAAAGCGATTACTCGAATAATTAATCATCATTCTGGAAACGTTCTTTTGGATGGGAAAGATATTCTTAAAGAAAATACGAAAGCTTTAGCTAAAAAAATGGCGATTCTTCCACAATCACCAGAAAGTGCAAGTGGATTAACTGTTGGTGAGCTTGTTTCATATGGTCGTTTCCCCTATCAAAAGGGTTTCGGACGTTTAACAAAAAAAGATCTTGAAGTTATAGATTGGGCACTAGATGTAACAGGTACCTTTGATTATAAATTTCGCCCCGTCGACGCATTGTCTGGTGGTCAACGTCAACGTGTATGGATTGCGATGGCTCTCGCACAAGAGACCGATATCATCTTTCTTGATGAACCTACTACATATTTAGATATGGCCCATCAACTTGAAGTTTTAGAGCTTCTACAAACACTAAATATTGAACAGCAACGAACCATTATTATGGTGTTGCATGATCTAAACCAAGCAGCCCGTTTTGCAGATTATTTGATCGCGATGAAAGACGGCAAAATTGTAAAAGCTGGTAATTGTGAGGAAGTCATGAATCGTCAAGTATTGAAGAAAGTTTTTCAAATTGATGCTGAAATTGGCAGAGATCCACGGACAAACAAACCAATGTGTATTACTTATAACCTTCTAAAAGGAGAAAATAAACATGAAGAAAATTCTATTCCCTCTCATTTTGCTCTTAGTGCTCATAGTTAGTGCATGCAGTAATGGGACAACCGAAAAAGATAAAGGCAATGCTACGAAAGAAAAGGAACAAAAAACAATAACCTATCAATCTGAAAATGGTCCTATAAAAGTACCTGCCCATCCAAAACGTGTAGTTTTATTATCAGGATTTACAGGTAATGTCTTATCATTAGGTGTGAATGTTGTAGGTGCTGATACTTGGTCAAAAAACAGCCCTGCTTTTAAAGACCAATTAAAAGATGCCCAAGAGGTTTCTGAAGATAATATAGAAAAAATTATTGAATTAAAACCAGACCTCATTATCGGATTATCGACGACAAAAAATCTTGATAAACTGAAGAAAATAGCTCCAACAGTTACTTATACTTGGGGAAAAGTGGATTATTTAACCCAACATATCGAAATTGGTAAACTATTAAACAAAGAAAAAGAAGCAAAAGATTGGGTAGAAGATTTCCAAAAACGTGCTCAAGCTGCCGGAGATGAAATCCGTGCAAAGATAGGTGAAAATGCCACTGTATCCGTTATAGAGAGTTTTGGAAAAGAACTGTACGTTTACGGTGATAACTGGGCTCGCGGAACAGAAATATTATATCAATCAATGAAGCTAAAAATGCCTGAAAAAGTAAAAGAAAAAGCCTTAAAGTCAGGTTATTATACTTTATCTACAGAAGTTCTTCCAGAATATGCAGGTGATTATGTGATTTTAAGTAAATATTCTGATGCCGATGACTCATTCCAAAAAACAGAATCCTATAAAAATATTCCTGCTGTCAAAAACAACCATGTCTTTGAAATGGAAGGAAATGGCGCTTCTTTTAATGATCCAATTACATTAGAAAAGCAGCTTAAATTTTTTGAGGAATCATTTTTAGGTAAGACTCTTTTCTAAAACTTTTGTTATTGAAATATAATTTTTTTCTAACCTACCAATATAAGTTAGAAAATAAAATATATATAGAAAAGATGCCCCGTAACCTAGCTATTTTCGGTTTTTTTACCCTTTACTTCATTGCCACAATTTATGCGAAGTAGCCTTAGGTAAATAAATTTGAAAAGGAGTTGTCCATATTAAATTAGGGCAACTCCTTCTTTTCCATTGGCTCTTTTCGTATATGACATAATGCATGACTATTTAAACTACTGGTACTTACCTACTTTTTTACTTAGTAGTGAAAAAAATTGGTATAAATCCTAATAGGAATGCTACGAAATTGCACAGGTAGTCAGAAAATTGCTTTTATATTCTATGTATGAAAGATGGGAAAATAATGAAAAAAAAGACTAAAAACTCCATCCCATTCGTATTTAAGCTTTTCATTGGAATTGTTGTTCTTATCGGGATGTTTGTAGTTGCCATGATATTTGGTGCAGCGGAAACAACCTTAAAAGATGTTTGGCTGGCTCTTACCTCAAATAGAAAAAGTGACACTATTTTAATGCTACGTGAAATACGTTTCCCTCGGGAAATTGCTGCGATTATTGTAGGTGCTGCCCTTTCAGTTTCAGGTGCTATCATGCAGGGCTTAACAAGGAACCCATTAGCCGACCCCGGTTTACTAGGTTTATCTGCTGGAGCCAATGCAGCTCTTGCACTCACCCTTGCCTTTATTCCATCTGCTAATTATATTTGGATTACCATTAGCTGCTTTATTGGGGCAGCAATTGGAACTGGCATGGTGTTTGGGCTAGGTGCACTTCAAAAAGGAGGCTTCTCCCCTCTTCGAATTGTTTTAGCTGGAGCAGCAGTCTCTACGTTTTTATATGCTGTCGCTGATGGAATTGGCATTTTTTTTAAGCTATCTAAAAATGTATCCATGTGGACCTCTGGAGGTGTTATTGGAACGTCATGGGAGCAGCTTAGACTAATGATTCCTATAATTATCATTGGTATCATAATTTCACTATTGCTATCAAGGCAACTAACGATTTTAAGTTTAAATGAAGAAGTAGCAGTTGGATTAGGACAAAAAACGATCCGAATAAAGACTATTCTATTTTTTGTCGTTATCTTACTTGCAGGAACATCTGTAGCACTCGTTGGAAATATGGCTTTTATCGGTCTAATGATCCCTCATATCGTCCGGGCGTTAGTGGGTACTGATTATCGCTATATCATACCATCCAGTGCAATTGTCGGTGGCATCTTTATGCTTTTTGCCGATACTCTGGGCCGTACAATCAATGCCCCTTACGAAACACCTGTCGCAGCTATAGTTGCAGCAGTAGGCTTACCTTTCTTCTTAATTATTATTCGTAAAGGAGGTAAGATGTTCTCATGATTCATCCAGCATTGGTTAAAAAACAGCGAATCATCTTATGCATTTTACTAGTGTTAATTATAATGACAATTGTACTCGGGATGGGGATTGGTGATGCCAGCTTGTCCTATGATCGTCTCCTTCCAACCTTATTTGGAAAAGGGTCATTTACTGAGGAATTCGTTTTGTTTTCCATTCGTCTTCCCAGAATTATTATTACTTTTTTGGCAGGAATTGCACTCGCCCTATCCGGAGCCATTTTACAAGGAATTACCCGCAATGATTTAGCTGATCCAGGTATTATTGGAATTAACTCCGGTGCCGGTGTAGCAATTTCTATCTTCTTTTTATTTTTTCCAATAGAAGTCGGATCGTTTGTATATATGTTGCCGCTTCTAGCTTTTGCAGGTGCATTAGTCACGGCGATTCTTATTTATATATTCTCGTATCAAAAAAACATTGGATTGCAACCGGTTAGATTAGTTTTAGTTGGGATTGGCTTTTCCATGGCACTATCAGGAGTGATGATTCTCCTAATTTCATCCGCTGAGCGCGAAAAAGTTGATTTCATCTCTAAGTGGTTAGCGGGAAATATATGGGGCGATGATTGGCCATTCATTTGGGCATTCCTTCCTTGGTTACTTATTCTCATCCCATACACCTTATTCAAGGCTAATCGATTAAACATTTTGAGTTTAAGTGAACCAGTAGCGATTGGAGTTGGAGTATCCCTTGAAAAAGAAAGGATCTCCCTTTTATTAACAGCTGTGGCACTTGCAGCATCTGCTGTTTCAGTTACTGGTGGCATTTCATTTATTGGATTAATGGCACCACATATAGCTAAATCCTTAGTCGGTCCACGTAATCAATTATTCATACCTGTAGCCATCATGATTGGCGGCTGGCTTTTATTAGTTGCTGACACGATTGGTAGAAATATCATTGACCCTAGTGGAATTCCAGCTGGGATCATGGTCGCCTTAATTGGTGCACCCTATTTTATGTATTTGCTATTAAAAAAACAAGCATAAGGTCACTGCCGACCAAAATTTCTATATAAAAAAACCGCTAATTGCGCACTTATTCAATCAACAATTAGCGGTTTTTACCTTATTTTTTATTTTCACTTTTTATAGGTAGGGATCGTCAATCCCCTTCCTATTATTAAGAAGAGATAGGTAAACTTGCAAATACACTTTTATTAAATAATAAAAACAAAATAGGCTAAAAATGCGATACTTAAAACATAGATTAGCGGATGTACTGCTTTCCACTTTCCTAAAGCAATCATTGTAATTGGATATAAAATAAACCCAAGTGCAATACCTGTTGCGACACTTGAAGTAAGGGGCATCATAATAATTGTTACAAATGCTGGGAATGTAATCTCAATTTTATTCCAATTAATATGTTTGATTTCTGCTGCCATCAATGCGCCTACAATGATTAAAGCTGGTGCCGTTACCTCAGGTGTTATAATAGATAATAACGGAGAAAAAAATAAGGCAATAACGAAACAACCAGAAATGATAATGGAAGTAAAGCCTGTTCGACCACCTGCACCAATTCCAGCACTTGATTCTACCATTGATGCTGTTGTCGAAGTACCTAAAATAGAACCGACAACAATGGAAGTTGAATCAGCAAGAAGCGCTCTTCCGATATTAGGAATTTTATTATCCTTAATCAAACCAGCTTGACTTGCTATCGCAATCAATGCTCCGGCAGTATCAAAAAAGGCAACAAATAGGAATGTAAATATTACCGCTAATACATCTGGAGTAAACACTTGATCCAAGTGGTGGAACACTACACCAAATGTTGGTGACATACTCGGTATTGCTCCAATAATATGGGTTGGTTTATCAATCACATTCCATATTATCCCGATGATTGTTGTTATGACCATTCCATAAAAGATTGCTCCCCCAATTCGTCTAACCATCATCATAACCGTGATGACAAAACCAATAATAGCTAAAATAGTAGTTGGCTTAGAAAGATCCCCTATTGATACAACTGTATCAGAATTCCCGACGATTAAACCCGCATTTTTTAAACCGACGAATGCAACGAAAAAGCCAATCCCACCTGAAATTGCATACTTCAAATCCTCTGGAATAATATTAATAATCATTTCTCGAATTTTAAACAAGCTTAATAAAATAAAGAGAATTCCTGCAATGAATACACCTGTTAATGTTGTTTGCCATGGAATCCCCATCCCTATACATACTGAGAATGTAAAAAATGAGTTTAGCCCCATACTTGGTGCAATTCCTATTGGAAAATTGGCTAAAAGACCAATTAATAATGATCCAATAATTGCTGATACAGCCGTTGCAGTAAATACTGCGCCCTGATCCATCCCAGACTGACTTAATATCATGGGATTTACTACTAAAATATAGGCCATAGATAAAAATGTAGTAATTCCCGCAAGCGTTTCCTGCTTATATGAGGTTCTACGTTGAGCAAATTGAAAAAAATCTTTCACTATATGTCCTCCCATTCTTTAGAACAAACCAAATGGACTACTCTTCTACCAACTAGAATAGCCTCAATTTCAAAAATATAGTATGAATAGTTCTAATAAAGTTATTAAAACTAGGTATAATAAAACGCCTTGATCCACTCCAACTAACAATTCGCGAGGCAATCAAACTATTTGCTTCATTTTTAAGATTACACAATCTTTGAAGGGTCAGGTGCTTTAGATGGATGGATACAACCTTAAATATGTAATAGTCGATATTCGCATCCTTAATAAATAGACTCCTAAATATCAAAAAAAGCCTCCACCACTGTGGAAGCTGCCATAATATTATGCAAGAAGAAATTGATTGAATAAATGAATGCATTTATCAAAAAACTCCTTGTAGTCAAGCTATTTACGGCAGCTTGGTAGAAACAATCAGGCCTTATTCCTGATCATATACAAGACATGTTGTATATTATACTATAAGTATTATCCATTACAATAGCTCGACAAAAAGCGTAATTAATCTAATAATTGCACCTTTTCAGGGTCTTATAATATATTGATATAATGATAACTTCTAATTATCTTATGTATCACTAAATGGTTTATTCATTTAATATAAATCTGTATAATCATAATCGAGTTTTCTGAAGAAATAAAAAAGAATACGCTTCTATTAATAAGTTTGGATATGTTAAAAGGAAAGGAACCTTCGGATGGATCAAAGACATTTATATATTATTCAACGATTAAATAAATCAGATCTTCCAGTGAGTGGAACTATCTTATCAAATGAATTGAATGTTTCTTCACGATCGATTCGAACATTTATTAAACAAATCAATGAACAACTAAATAAAGACATAGCACAGATTGTATCATTGCCAGGAAGTGGTTATCAACTGAATATTTTTAACTTTATAGACTTCTCTAAGTGGATGGAGGAGGAAAATAGAAAAACTGAACAAGTTTATGAAATCAATAGACAACGATGGATTATGGAATATCTGTGTTATGAATATGATTATTTAAAAATTGATCAGGCATCTCAAGAATTATATGTCAGTCGATCTACCATTTCTCAAGATATTAAAGAGCTTAAATTGATATTGAAATCCTATCATATCACTCTCGAATCCAGACCAAATTATGGAATCTATTTAAGTGGTGAGGAATATAATATTCGCCGTTGTATGCTTCAAGTATTTCCTAATATGGGATTTAGTGAATCATGGAGCCAATTAATAAAAGACATATCGAACACATATAACATTTTACTGCGACCAGAAGCCATCCACTCAATTTTGCAGTATATTCAGATCGCTCAAGCGCGGAATACGAAAGGAAAATGGTTAAAAGAGCTCCCTATAAATATAGAGTTCCTTCAAGAAGAAATAGAAAATCAAATAAGTGATGAACTTAGTAGACATTTAAGCGGAAATGGCCTATCACTCTCAGGACTGGATTCAGCTTTTCTCGCTCTACTGTTTATTAAATACAGAGTAACGAGCATTGAAAACGATCGGTTACCAAAACATGATCATTCACTTTATACCTTAACTGTAGAGATCGTCAGTTGCTTAGAGAAGGAATTTGATTTAGATATTAATCAGGACTGGAGAAATCGCTTTATTCGTCATCTACTCCCTAGTTTAAAACGAGCTAAATACGGAATATCCATTCAAAACGAATTACTTCAGGAGATCAAGAAGCAATATTCACTAGCATTTGATTTAGCATTAAAAGCAATGCTTTTAATTAAAAAGAAATTCGGATTTGACCTTTCAGAAGATGACGGAGGTTATCTTGCTTTGCATTTTCAAGATGCAAAAACGCAACAGCCTTTCAGTAAATTATCAGTTGCAATAGTGTGTGCATCAGGTATTGGTTCTGCACAAATTTTAAAAAGAAAGATTGAAACTATTTTTAATAATGAAATTGAAATAATCGGTGTCTTTGACATGAATGAATTACAGAGCAAAATAAAACAAGCATGTCATTTAATTTTATCAACAATACCTATTCTGGAGGAGATCTGCTATCCTGTAATAACTGTCAACCCTCTCCTACCAGATCAGGATCAAAAGAAAATAAAAGCATTTATTCAACAAAATAATCATTCTTTATTAAGACCTAATTTGTTTTTCCGAAATGTGGAAATTGAATCAGATATTGAATTAATTACTTTTTTAGCACAGTCGATTATTCAGCAAGGTTATGCACCAGATGAATTTTTACCACTAACAATAAAAAGGGAAAAAATCTCTTCTACTGCTTTTGGCGGAATGATTGCATTGCCACATCCCTTTAATCCCTGTGGTTATGAAAATGTAATTGCTATTGCTCTTCTAAAAAAACCGATACTATGGGGCGAAACAAAGGAAAAAGTCCAAGCAGTTTTTCTACTATCATTAAAAAAAGACAATGAACAGGAAATACAAGATTTGTATGACCGTTTACTTCTTATTATGGATCAACCTTCACTGCAAACACAAATAAACAAGCAAGAATCATTTACAGATTTTGTTGAATTTTGGAATAAGCTAAACACTTTCCATACACCTCCTTCCGCTACATAGCGGAAGAATATCAAACTGTAGTTTTCTAAAGCGTTTTCATATAATAAAAGTGTGCTAGAGAAGGGAATGACAGTGGTGAATATAATCTTATGTTGTTCATCTGGAATGTCTACAAGTATTTTATCTAAGCGAACTAAGCTTGCTGCCGATCAACAATCCATATCTTTACATATTGAAGCAGTGGACAGTACATTAGTTGAACGTAAACTTGTACAGGCAGAACTTATTTTATTAGGACCTCATTTAAAATATAAATTAGAGATTCTTCGAAACTTAGCTCCCCTATCTACAAGGATAGAAATGATTGATAAGGCGATATATCAATCATTTGATGGTAATCAACTATTGAAATTTATTTTATCGCTAGATTTAAAAACAAAAAAAGAAATAGAAAAATCAACAAAAGAAGAAAGCGAGGAAAAAGGATGGACGAATCAATCGCCTTTCAAATCATACTTTACGCCGGAAATGCTCGAAGCACTGCGATGGAAGCGTTAGGCTTAGCACGTCAAAAAAACTTTCAATTAGCAAAGGAAAAAATCGAAGAAAGTAATCAGGAATTATTAAAAGCTCATAAATTTCAAACAGAGTTAATTCAATCTGAAGCTCGTGGAGAACTTCAAGGTCAAATTTCAATTCTGCTAATTCATGCTCAGGATCATTTGATGAATGCGATGACAGTAAGAGAATTAGCTAATGAATTAATCGATCTACGACAAGAATTAGAATCAAAGGAGAGTAAATAAAATGAAAAATATTATGTTATGTTGTGCAGCAGGTATGTCTACTAGTCTACTAGTAACAAAGATGGAAAAGGCAGCAAAGGAACAGAATATAGAGGCGAAAATTTGGGCTGTACCCGTGGAAGAAGCAAAAAAAGAGATTAATCAAGCAGATGTTTTATTAATGGGTCCTCAAATTCGTTATCTTTTTTCTGATATGAAAGCGTTAGCAAATCAAAACGGAATAGAGGCAGAAGTGATTAATCCGATGCATTACGGCATGTGTGATGGTGAGTCTGTGCTTAGTCAGGCTTTACAACTAATATCCAATGGTTAATGAGAGGAGGAAACATCGTCACTGGCGGTGGTCGATATGAATAAATTAATGAACTTCTTAGAACGCTATATTACACCATTTGCTGCAAAAGTCGGCAATCAACGTCATTTAATTTCGATTCGTGATGGGATCATTATGGCCATGCCATTAATCATTGTCGGTTCTTTATTTTTAATAATTGCTAATCTACCCATACATGGATACAACGAATTTATGGCACATTTATTTGGATCAAGTTGGCAGGAAAAATTAACTTATCCAGTTGGGGCTACTTTTGATATTTTAGGGCTTGTCATTAGTTTTGGAATTGCATATAGATTAGCTGAAAGATATAAGGTGGAACCAGTTTCAGCAGGGATTATTTCACTAGCTGCATTCGTTCTAACAACACCACATCAAACATTATTTACGAAATCCACTGGAAAAACAGAAATAATTAGTGGTGTGTTACCTATTAATCTATTAGGTAGTCAAGGGATATTTATCGCAATGATTTTCGCCTTATTATCAACAGAAATATATCGAATAATTATTCAAAAGAATATTACTATAAAGATGCCTTCTTCGGTACCTCCTGCAGTTGCTAAATCTTTTTCAGCTCTAGTTCCTGCTTTTACAGTTATTGTTCTAGTATGGATTATTCGGTTAATTGTTGGTATGACACCATGGGAAGATATTCCTAACATGATCTCTACATGGATTGGAATGCCGCTTAAACATCTTGGTGGTAGTCTTGGTGGGACTTTAGTTATAGTCTTTTGTATATCTTTATTATGGATGATTGGGTTGCACGGCGACAATATTGTTGGCGCGGTAATGAGTTCAATATGGTTGGCCCTAATGGATGAGAATCGCATGGCCTTTCAGGATGGGAAGCCCCTTCCCCATGTTATTACCCAACAATTTTTCGATAACTTTCTTAATCTTGGAGGCACAGGAGCAACATTAGCAATTGTTCTCCTTATGCTTATAGTCGCTAAAAGTAAACAAATGAAGCAGCTCGGTAAATTATCTATTGGTGCTAGTGTGTTTAATATTAGTGAACCAACCGTATTTGGAACACCGATTGTTTTGAATCCTTTTTTTATGATTCCATTTATCTTAACACCGCTTGTTCTAACAATCATTAACTATGTGACGATGTCACTCGGTCTTGTTGCAGCTCCAAGTGGTGTCGCAGTACCTTGGACAATGCCAATCGTATTAAGTGGATTTTTAGCTACAGGACATTTATCCGGCGCGATTATTCAAATTATTGATTTATTAGTCGCCATGTTCATTTACTATCCATTCTTCCGTATGTGGGACAAGCAGCGATTACGGGAAGAAACAAAGGCAGAACAAAAAGACAAAGTAAGTGCGTTATCATAATTAAAATTTATAAGGAAGTGGGTTTTTGACCTTGTCATTCTCCCCTTCCCTAATTATCAACATTTTACAAAGGAGAGAATGAAAAATGCTTAAGATTGTAACTATTGGTGGAGGTTCAAGCTATACTCCTGAGCTTATTGAAGGATTTATTAAACGATATGACGAATTACCCGTTACCGATATTTGGTTAGTAGATATTGAGGAAGGTCGCGAAAAACTAGAAATTGTTGGTTCACTTGCAAAACGCATGGTGGAAAAGTCTGGACTTCCTATCAAAATCCATCTATCACTTAATCGACGAGAAGCATTAAAAAATGCCGACTTTGTTACAACACAAATTAGAGTCGGTTTACTGGATGCCCGCATAAAAGATGAAAGAATCCCATTAAAGTATGGTGTAATTGGTCAAGAAACAAATGGTCCTGGTGGTTTATTTAAAGCTTTAAGAACAATACCTGTTATATTAGAGATTTGTAAGGATATGGAGGAACTTTGTCCGAATGCATGGTTAATAAATTTCACTAATCCTGCTGGTATCGTAACTGAAGCGGTTCTACGCCATACCTCAATTAAGAAAGTAATTGGACTTTGTAATCTACCAATTCATACAAAGATTAACATTGCCGAAATGCTGGGTGTTGAAAGAGAACGTGTGCAAGTACAATTTGCAGGCTTAAATCACATGGTTTATGGATTAAATGTATACCTTGACGGCGCAAATGTGACAAAAAAAGTACTAGATATTTTAACTGGGGATACAAAGGGTGCTATTGATATGAATAATATTCCCGATCTTGACTGGGAACCTGAGTTCATACGTGCATTAGGAGTTCTACCTTGTTCGTACCACAGATATTATTATCAAACACAAAAAATGTTAGAAGAAGAATTAGAGGCTTACAAAAAAAATGGCGTCCGTGCGGAGGTAGTAAAACAGCTTGAAGGTGATTTATTCGAGCTTTATAAGGATCCAAATTTGGATATCAAGCCGCCACAACTCGAAAAAAGAGGTGGAGCCTACTATAGTGATGCAGCTTGTAGTTTAATTGACTCAATTTATAATGATCGTGGTGATATACAAACCGTTAACACTCAAAATAATGGCGCTATCGCAGGTATACCTAATGAATCCGCAGTTGAAGTGAATTGCGTTATTACGAAAAATGGCCCAATTCCATTGACTGTAGGTGAATTACCTATTGCGGTCAACGGATTAATTCAACAAATCAAATCCTTTGAAAGAACGACAATCGAGGCTGCTGTTACAGGTGATTATCATAAAGCCCTACTTGCAATGTCCATTAATCCACTCGTTCCATCAGACACAGTAGCAAAACAAATCTTAGATGAAATGCTAGAGGCACATAAAGAATACTTACCACAATTTCAACATTAATTTTGGCATTATTGTTCGAAATGGCCACTTGTTTTGAGGAACCCTCTTTACAAAGTGGTCTTTTTAGCTTGACTTAGATATCAATTAATAGGCGGTTTTTCATTTGCAAAATTCACGTATGGAGACTATTCTATAATATAAATACTTTAGGAATCATAAGATTTTGGAGGATATTATGAAACTGCTACCTGACCATTTAAAAAATAACTTGGACATCTTATTTGTTGGTTTTAATCCAAGTATCCGATCGGCAGAAACAGGACATCATTACGCAAATCCCAATAATCGCTTTTGGAAAATACTATTTGAATCCGGGCTAACTCCATGTAAACTGCGAGCAGAGGACGACTACAAACTACTTGAAATCGGATATGGATTAACAAATATTGTATCAAGACCTACAAAATCAGCTGAAGAGATTACAAAGGAAGAATATCAATACGGTAGAGAACAATTAAAAAGGATTATTCTTAACTATCATCCTAAAATCATATGTTTCGTAGGAAAAGGTGTTTATCAAGAATACAGCAAAAAAAGATCGGTTCACTGGGGTCTCCAGGATGAACCAGTCGTTAAAGGAACATTAGACTTTGTTGCTCCTTCTTCTAGTGGGCTTGTACGAATGAATTTTAATGAAATCACTGAAATTTATAGTGAATTAACAAGACTTTTAGAACAATTCAAATAGAACGTTATCATATAATTAAGTCGTGACCTCTTTTCAATAATCTATTAATATTACGTTAAGTAATTTTCATCAAGAGTGCCTGTTTGAAGTATTATTGGTATGGAATATCACCTTCGTCTGCTGTCCTCCTACTCCTTTTTCTAGCAATTAATAATGGTTTGGCAGTTATCATATATTTTTTACTATGTATTAACTTTCTACCTGTATCGATATCCCCATACTTTGTAATTGCTCAAATTCTTCTTCCCTATTTAAATAATCTCTATTCTTTGAATCTAAACGAATATACTGGTCAGAAGTCACTTCCTTTTTTATTACTGTCCCACCACATATGTTCGCGATATACATAGCTGTTGCTTCATCAATAAAAACATTTGCTACTTCTTCATCTATCGCAAAGGTAAAACTGAAAGAATCCTCATCATTCGGTATTCCAAATATTTCACCTGTAAAAACTAATTTCCCTAATTTTACTATCCATAATTTAAATGTATTATCCAAGTTGTTTCATCTCCTTTATGCCAATTTTACCATATCTAGTGGGTTTCCTTATTTTTAACTAACTTTTTAAAAATATTTTCCACAAATTACCACCTTGGTATAACATCAATATTATAATAGATTAATAGTCCACCGTGAATATTATATAGCATATGAAATATGATTGATGGAATAATAGACTTAGTAACAAACCAAAGAAAAAATGATAATAATGCAAATAGTATAATTAACAATGGTTTGTCCATATGCAAGAGTCCAAAAATAATAGCTTGTAATATAACACAGATCCATAATGGAAATAATCTTGATAAAAAAACAACTGTACAAACTCGTTGAACTAACTCTTCCCATATTGGAAACAAAATTCCTGATGTAAAGATATACAAGATAAATTCATGATTGAACCGGAGTGGAAATCGAATAGGACTATAATAATTATCAAGCAGCCCTTCATTAGGAAGCCAGATTTAAAAAATAAGTGATTTAGATAAAAAAACATCATATATATAAATACAATCCAAAAATATGTAGAGAGTTTTTTTAATATAGAAAAATTCAACACATTCATATATAAATTTCTAATTGGTAAGTAAACAAAACTAATGATTAAAATAAGAACTCCCGATATTATCTTAAAAATATCTGGATACAAATAATGGGAATGATTTAAAATATCCCCTATCGAAAAGATAATATAAATAATAACTAAATATATAAATAATGATCTAGTTTCTATTCTCTCGCCAATCTTATCTATATACTCCATGTCTCACTTCATTCCTTTATACTTATCTAGTCTTCAACACTTTATAAAATTCGACAAAAGGAGATATTTTCCTTCTATAACTTTTAACCACTGTATTATTTTATAAGAATACTAAAATTACTGTGATTTGTTCTATAATGCATCTAACATGGTTTCAACAAATATAGTTCACATAAGTCAGCTGATGAATGGAACTGGAGCATTTATATGAGGTGAAATTTAAAGCTTTCATTCAATTTCAATTTATGTATGTTGAACTGCAATAACACAACTTATGTTTCATCGTCTAAAAATAATTAAATAATAGACGTTCTAATATCCAAAGATAAATAAACAAACACCAATATAACTTAAATAACTATATGACAAACTAATTTGATAAAGTAAAACACTGGAATTTTTTAATAACTAGTTTAAAATAGATAAAAAGTACATAATTTTAGGAGGGTCCTATAATGAAACTTACCGTTTATTTAGCTGGTCAAATACATGATAATTGGCGAGAAAAATTAATTCAAATGGCTGAAGAAAAAGAACTACCATTAGAGTTTGTGTCTCCACAAACAGACCATGATTTATCAGATTCTATCGGGGAAAACATTTTAGGAAACCAGCCTAGTCCACTTTATAAGGACGATGCTGCATCTAGTATTAATAACTTTCGCACACAGGTTCTTATGCAAAAATCGGATGTAGTGATTGCTTTATTTGGTGAAAAGTATAAACAGTGGAACACGGCAATGGATGCTAGTACTGCAATTGCTTTAAATAAACCAACAATTATTGTTCGACCAGAGTCTTTAATCCATCCATTAAAGGAGCTTTCAAATAAAGCTAATGTAACTGTCGAAACAATTGAACAGGCTTTAGAAGTGTTAGCATATATATATGAATAATGTAGGTAACGGATTCGATTTTCATCGGATCCGTTTTTCTTTCTCCACCTAAAATCACAAATCACCAAAACGTCTTATTTTTAATTTTAAACCCCTCTCAACACTCATTAATACCCCGATATGTAATTCCAATTTAAACACCATCAAAAAGCCTGTAAAGACGCTTAAAATCGCTGTAAAAAGTTAATAAACAGCCATTTTTGCTATGAATTATATGTTATAATTAATAGTGTAATAGCTCTTAATAAATCGAATAATTTTATGAACCGAATTGTTTAAATACAAGTAAAGGAGTTGGAATTTTTGTATTTTTTATTTTACCATTATTTTACATTAATGGTAAAATAATTATATTTTTAGACTTTAAAAGGATGAGTATATGAATAATCGTATGAACGAACGTTTCTCTAATGAAAGTATTCCTAAATTATTGCTTTCATTAGCTACTCCTGCAATTGCGGCACAATTAATTAATGCGTTATATAATATTGTTGATCGAATGTTTATTGGAAGAATGCCTGAAACTAGCACTCTAGCATTAACTGGTCTTGGTGTTGTATTTCCGATTACAATGATCATTTCAGCATTTGCAGCACTAGTTGGCTATGGTGGAGCTCCACTTGCTTCAATTAAGTTAGGAGAAGGAAAGCCTAAAAAGGCTGAAGAGCTACTTGGAAGCTGTTTCCTTATGCTTTTACTCCTATCAATTATTTTAACCACCATTTTCTTAATCTTTAAATCACAAATATTAGTATTATTTGGAGCGAGCCCTGATACATTACCTTTCGCCAATTCTTATTTAGGAATATATTTGATTGGAACAATTAGTGTCTTGATCTCATTAGGCTTAAACCAATTCATTGCTGCACAAGGGTTTGCCAAAACCGCAATGATTACTGTGTGTGTCGGTGCAGTCCTTAATACAATCCTTGATCCTCTATTTATATTTGGTATGAACATGGGAGTTAAGGGCGCTGCAATTGCTACAATTATTTCACAAACTATGTCAGCTGTATGGGTCATTTGCTTTCTCACATCGAAACGCAGTTATTTGCGACTTCGATTTAAAAATTTGTTTCTTAGACCAAAAGTAATAACTAGTATTCTCGCATTAGGACTATCTCCTTTCATTATGCAATTTACCGAAGGATTAATTCAGATAATATTCAACACTTCTCTTTCTCGTTTTGGTGGAGATTTATATGTTGGCTCAATCGGGATCATGAGTAGTCTAATGCAACTTTTCTCACTTCCATTATCTAGCTTTGCACAAGGTGCGCAACCGATAATTGGCTATAACTATGGAGCTGGTAACTATTCACGAGTAAAAGCTACGATTAAGTATTGTGTTATCTTTTGCGCCTCTCTAGGCTTACTTATGTGGAGTATTGCTATTTTTCTCCCACAGCTTCCAATAAGAATTTTCACAAACGATATAAACTTAATCAATCTAACGATGCACCTTATGCGAATCTTCTTTTTAGGTACTTGTATTTACGGAATTCAATTAGCATTACAACAGGTATTTATTGCTCTTGGTCAAGCTAAGGTTTCAATATTCATTGCTGTTTTTCGTAAGATGATCTTGCTTATACCACTAGTATTTATCCTTCCAACATTCATTAGTCCAAAAACAGATGCGGTAATTATTGCGGAGCCTATTTCAGACTTTTGTGCTGCACTTACTTGTTGTGTATTGTTTTCGTTAAAGATAAAAAAGCTACTGAAGTAAAAGCAATATATAAAACGATAATAAAAAAATCACAACCATTTTTTTTAAAAAATTGGTTGTGATTATCTCCTTAAAATATTAATGAACCAACAAAAAATAACTAAATCTTTCCCTGGCTAATACTATTATCTAATTATTTTTTTACTCCGTAGAAAAAATAAATAACTTAAACTACTTAAAAAAATTCTTAATTGCTTCTAATCGAATTTTATGACTACAATCATCGCAACAATATTTGCTCTTTCTATTTACCTTAAACCTTTTATAAGCATTGGTTCCCTCATATACTTTAAAGTCCTTTTTACAACTAAAACAATTAACTTCATAATAGTTCATATCATTCTTTGATTACCTCCTTTCAATTAATATTACCTGAATTGCTTTTATTTCTTAACTTAAGTAAATTATCTCAATTTGACACTATAATGTCTCATCGATTTTGGTATTCCCTTTAATTCTAACGTACCGCTATAGACAAGATGTCTAATTCTATATTCTAAAAATATTGGATAAATGGACGGATTGAGATCAAATAGGTGACCGATTAATTCTCCAGTTACTATAAATTCCTTTTGGCCACGCTTCTCATGAAGATCCTTTAATGTGTTTAGAATAAAGGAATCGAAATAATCCTCAGGAACCTCTTTGATTTCTTGTTTAGTATATATTCGTAATACATTTTTCGAATGTAAAAAATTTTCCCATTCTTTCACAAATTGGATTCTATCTTGGATTGACAATATTTGATCGAAAGTATGTTTTTCATAAATGTCTTTCAAATCCTCTGGCGTTAATTGGCTAGAGTACGTTAATTTTTGATTTTTATCTACAGATGTATGCAGTGCATTCATGTTCAATAGATAGATCTTATTGGGTTTATTTTTTAAAAGATGTAGAATGAAACGAAGACAAATTTGTTCATCTGCATTGTCTCCATACCAAAGATAAATCGGAGATTGTTCAGGAATGTCATTAATTTCTCTAATCGAGTTCTTAAATGTAACTTGATATGCATAATCATCGCTTTCAAAGTTAATATGCTCAAACAACCATTCATTCCGATAATTAAATCCAGCTTCTTCATTAATTTTCCACAGTGGTCCGATCGATAATAAACCAGGAAAACCAATAACTCGTTTTGGTTGATCTAAACCTACCCGAATGCAACCTGCTGCCGATTCTGAACAAGCTATATGAATCGGAATTATTTTATCATATAGCATTTTTTTATGCTTATGTATTTGGTTATTAATTTTATCAAGCATAATCAAATAACTCTCCTGCGCTATAAAATAGCTCCTACCCTTAAGAGGATCACTTTCCGTATGAAAAAATGTATCAAATACATCTCCTTCTTTAAGGATATACGTTTCCCATTTGCCACTACTATGTAATTCATCTATCTGTAAATAGCTGTCAGATTCAATTTTATAAACAAATACTATATTTGAATCAACTAAAAAATAAATGTAAGGATGATAATCTTTTGTTTTCAAAATATCCACTTCCTCGTATAGAGTCACAAGATATACTATTCGCTACGAATAAGTATTTTTCCTCTACTTTTGTAGTTTTATCATGAAGAACGAAGCTCTATACGTTAAGCAACTAGATAAATAAAAAAATCCTCTCTAAAAAATAGTTATTCTACTACTTTATAGAAAGGTTTATTTATAGTTTTTTCTTATTATTCTTTAATAAATTCTTTTGTACTTCTTACAGTATCAATTGGTCGAACTAAACTTTCAATTTCTTTTCTTTTTGGTTCAAGAAAAGGTGGTAAAGATAGTTTTTCTCCTAAGGTTTCATAAGGTTCATCACCCATAAAACCTGGTCCATCGGTTGCAAATTCAAATAAAATTTGTGGTGCTACATTTGCATATAAGGATTCAAAGAAATGTCTGTCCACATAGCCAGAAGTTGGGAAACGGAAGGATTGCATTCTTTGAATCCATTCTTCTAGCACGGAACGATCTTCAACACGAAAAGCAGCATGATGTACAGTTCCGAACCCTTGTTGGGCACGCGGAAGGATAACATTGTGCTCTACTATTACTTGCGCACCATTTCCACCTTCTCCGACTTCAAATAAATGAAATGAGCCTTCATGGGCAATCTCTTTAAATAAAAGAACTTTTTCCATTACTTCTTTGAAGTAATCAAATTCAGCAATGCGGACAAAAATTGGTCCTAAACCAGTAATCGCATACTCTAATGGTATCGGTCCTTTTTGCCATGGTGTACCTGAAGCAACCCCTTTATTATTTTCATCAGATATTAACTGATATTGTTGATCATCAAAATCGACAAATGAAAGAGTTTTTTTACCGAATTGCTCAGAGATGCCTGCATGTTTAACTTCTAAACGATCAAATCGCTTCACCCAATATTCCAATGCAGCATCTGTTGGTACACGGAAAGAAGTTTTTGATATTTCATTCGTTCCATGTTTCCCTTTTGGTATTCCAGGAAAATCAAAAAATGTCATATCTGTTCCTGCACTACCTATATCATCTGCAAAGAAAAGATGGTAGGTTTGTATATCATCTTGATTTACAGTTTTCTTAATTAAACGCATCCCTAGTACATAGGTGAAAAATTCATAATTCTTTTCTGCACTACTTGTAATTGCTGTTACATGATGGATTCCTTTTAAATGATTCATGTCTATTTCCTCCCTATTTTCCTCTGTTTCTATAGTAAAATCCCTATTGATTATTCTAGTTTACCCACAAGCTAAAAAAATTATCTTTATTTAACATATCTCGAATTCAAGATAAATATTATCATAAACTCTGTCTTCTGTCAAAAATATGATTTAGACAAAGGAGCATCAAGTAATTAGCTATCCTTTGCCTAGTTTCATATAGTCATTTGCTTCTGTAAATGGGCAATTACTGACTTTTAATATTAAGCGGTTCTTATGAACAGTTTTCAACCGATTTATTAGTTACCACCCTATTTAAAAAGGCAGCAATGTTTGAGAAAAAACTAATATAAAAAATACTAATCATGTGGATTTATGATTGCTAATACTTGATGATCTTCCCAATTTCCATTAATTTTAACATTTTTCTTAGCAATTCCTTCTTTATGAAATCCGCCCTTCTCCAATACTCTAATGGAGGGGATATTATGAGGCATTACTCCCGCTTCAATTCTATGTAATTTTAAATGATTGAACCCATACTCGACGATTAATTTAACAGCTTCTGTTGTATAACCTTTACCATTATGCTTACGATCTAAGAAATATCCGATAAATGCACTTTGAAGTGAACCTCGAAGTACTTGAAAAAGATTGATCGTCCCTATTAATTTCTGATTATCTGTTAAAAATATTCCAAAATAATATTGTTGATCCTCTTTTGCTTCATTTTCTAATTTTTTAATCCATTCTATTTGTCCATCAAGTGTATAGAAATGATTAGAACGTATCATAGAGAACTTTTCAAAAAACTCGCGATTCTCCAATTGTAGGTTTAGAGATGCCTGAGCATCAGTAGATTTTAATGGCTTTAAAAAAATAGATTTGCCCATCAACAAATGAATCACTCCCACGTCTTGGTATAGTAATAACAAAACCCATTCCAACAATGAACAATCTGGAATGGGTTTCCGCTTATTTATTTATTTATTTATTTATTTATTTATTTATTTATTTATTTATTTATTCATAAATGCTTCGATTTCCTCTACAGTTCGGATAATATCCTTCGAAAGAATTTCATTTCCATCCTCTGTCACAAGGACATCATCTTCAATTCGAATTCCAATCGCTTCTTCTTCAATATACAATCCTGGTTCAACCGTTAGAACCATTCCAGGTTGTAGGATTAAATTCTTATAAGTACCTACATCATGAGTGTCTAATCCAAGGAAATGACTAACACCATGATAATAATATTTACTGATTTCACTTTCTTCTTTAATCAGTCCCACTTTTATACATTCTTCTGCAAGAACCTTTTTGGTATGCTCATTTAATTTAGCAAATGCTACACCCGGCTTTATTAATGCAGTCGTTTCCTTAAGTGCTTTTAAAACAATATTATAGTAAGTTTTTTGCTTTTCAGTGAACTTCCCATTAACAGGGAAAGTAAAACTAATATCTGCACTATAGTAACCGTATTGAGCACCTAAATCTAATAATACTAAGCTTGCATCCTCTGTTTTTGAATCATTTTTATCATAATGTAAAATCGTCCCATTTTTCCCACTTGCACAGATTGTTGGGAAGGCATTATCTATAACCCCATTAGACTTTAATATAAAGTCAAAATATGCTTCAAGCTGGTATTCCATCATACCTGGCTTTGCATGTGCCATCATATGTTTAATGCCTTCATATGTAATATCAATTGCCTTTTTAATATTTTCGATTTCCTCTGGCTTTTTAATTACGCGGAGTTCAGAAATTATTGGATAAACATTTTTGATTTGGACATATGGGTAGTTTGCTTGTATTTTGCTCACAAATTGTTGAGCTTTCGTTGTATATGTATCCCATTCTCTTCTTTCAAGATCGAGATATAGATGATTTGACGAATCTGATAATAATGTCTGAGACAAAAATGAGTCAAATTGATCGATATAACGAATGTCAGATATACCTGATACTTCCGTCGCCTCAGTTTCTGAAATTGTCTTCCCTACCCATTTTTCCATAAAAGGATCGGCTTTTTTTATAAAAAGATATTCCTCCACCTTGTTATTCATCTTCTTCGCGAGAAACATAATATTCTGTTCATTGATTCCTGTTAAGTAATAAAAATGACGATTAGGAACAAATTTATAGGCCTCATCTGCTGATTTCTGTGGTGCAGATCCGGCAAATAAAATAAGTAAGGATTGATCTTCTAGATGATCATATAAATGTTGACGGTTTTGGACAAAAAAACTACTATTCATTGAATTTCCTCTCTTCCAACCAACTTTAATTTTTGTATTCTCTAATTATATCATAATTTCTGACATTTCAAGAGAACAGTAAATTCCATGACCACACGTTTTCAAATCTTCTCATACTAGCTCAATTTCATTTGTACGCCCTTGATACCATTTATATACCATCCTAGCTATATCTGCAGGGACATCGCAAATTTCATTATGATGAACTGGCTTTGCCCGATTAACAGTTGTAATAGATGCCAGACCAAAATATTTTTGAAAAAAGCTATATTTTACTTGTATTTCAATGATTTTATTTCTTTTTGAAATAAATAAAGAAGTATGAAAACTCCCCTTCTTTAATTGAATAAACTGTTCATTTAGTGTGTATTGTGTATGATAAAAGTCAAGAACTCTTAAGGTATATATCCATATTAAGAGAATAAATGAGAGTACCCACCAAATTTGTTCTAAGCCTAATAAAGTTGGTTTAAAATAATACAATGCGAATGTGACCGCCAACCAAAACCAACTAGGTCGTAGCAAACGAACACATAAGGATCGTTTTGGTAAGCCTTTCATTTCCTTCGTTATTTCATAGGAAGGCAGTATTTCCGTAATAATATCATACGCTCGACTAACCGATAAAAACGGAAAAAGTGAATTAACTTCATGCTTATCATCTTCAATATTTGTATTTCCTGCACTAATCAATCGTACCTCTGCAAGTCCAAGAATACGTTTCAATAGGGATTGATTTATTTCAACTGCTTGGACTCTACTCTTTGTAATGGTAAATATCGTTTCCTCTAAGTATCCTTTTTTAATATAAATTTGATTGTCATCTGATGAGATTTCATAATTGCCAAATTGAATAGTAGTTTTAACAATTCCGAAGATAAATGACAAAATTATAAGGATAATAATTACCAGGCCTAGTACCCATCTTGAATGGAGAATCAATGAAAGCACACCTTTTGCTTGAGCTTCCACATGAAAAATATCATCAATATTTGAATAAATCGAAATAACAAGTGGAATAAGCAAAAGAAAACTAAATGAAGTGAGTGAGGCTTTTAATATATCTTTCTTCGTCGAACGAAAATGAATATGTTTTCCCTCATGACTGTCATTTTCTACATTAGAAGAGGTTAATGGCTTTATCTCAATTATTTCTTCTTTTCCTGATGCTACTTGATTTTTGATGTAATTTTCTATTTGATCTGCCTTAACCGGTGAAATCACTTTGAATTCAACAGTGCTATCATCGCCCGACATCCCCGTCTCAAAACGTATGGATGTTACTTGGAAGATCTTGTGTAAAAACGAAGTTCTTCGATTAATATTTTGAATCTTTGTAAACGGTATTGTTTGAACTGTTTTAAGGAAAATCCCTTTAGAGATATAAAAGGATGTTTCTTCAAGTTTATATTTATGTGTATACCACTTTAGTAAGATATAAACGATGGAATATCCAAACAAAATAATAAACGCAATTCTCCCATACTTAAAAAATGGAGAAACAGACCCATACTTTATAACAAATAAAAAGATAAAAAAGAAAAAACAATTCTTTATGAGGTGAAATAGATCAAAAATAATAATAAGTGGATGATATCGTTTAGGCGTATTCATGATTCCACTTCCTTTATTTTTGCGAAATATGCTATTTGGTTTCTTAACTCAATCGCTTTCTCTTTAGGCAAGGCAGGTATTGAATGTGAAGACCCCATTGTATCAATTGATATAGAGTAAAAATCATATTTTCTTAATAGTGGTCCTTGACTAGTAGAGATTGATTGTATTTTTGTCATTGGAATAATTTGATGTTTTTCGTTGATTGCTCCAAACTTCAATTGTAAAAACTCTGCATTCGCCTCATATCGCCAATTTTTATATAATAAGAAAGGCTCAATAAAAATAGACCAAATCGAAAAGAATAGTGAAATAATCATTATGATAAATAGTAAATACCCAATCCACTCTTTCCATGAAAATAAATGGTCTAGATAAAATAAAACACCTAGTATGAACCACCCACATAGATTCGCAATAACTTCTCTAATAATCCAAATTTTTATTATAGCTTTTGATAATTTTCCATGTGGGGTATCTATATTAGTATACATTCCATCACTCCTGTTTAATCTTGGTTGTTGTTTATTGTGTTTAAACCTTTCATCCTCCTAAAATATAACAGGTGATTTTATCCTTTTCAATGAAACTCGGTTATTTTTCTTTTGATATACTCTCAATTGTTATGTTACTTATTAGAGGCATTAATCTATTTCTACTTTCTATTTCACAAAAAAACGTAAAAATCCTAATCTAGATTTTTACGTTTAATTATCTATTTTATAACTCAATCCAATACCTTTTCACAATATTGCCATTCGGTTCAATAAAATCTGTATCCGGAATTCCACCATTATTTATGATCGTTTTTTCTGAACCTATATTCGATTGATCACAAACTACTAGAGCCTTTCGAATCCCTAATACTTTTGCCTTTTCTAAGGCAAGAGCTAATAGTTTAGTTGCATACCCTTTTCTTCTTTCCGTTGGTCTAATCCCATAACCGATATGCCCACCATTTTTCATTAATGCCTCTGTTAATCCATGGCGAATATTAACAGCTCCAAGCACCTTTTTATCTTTATTAACTAACCAAAAGGTGGAATCAGGGACCCATTGTTCCGGAAGGTTTTCCCCTTTTTCGGCATCAGTTAGAGATTGTAGCATCCCAATAAAATTTGATGGATCCTTACTAATCACCCATGGTACCATTTCTTCTCCACTTTCTTTCCATTCTTGATAAAATGATAAATATTGAGTTTTTAATTCAATAGTTGGTAAAATTAAGTATACATCTAACATCGAATATTCTCCTTCTTTCATTCAGTAGATTCTAGAATATATTTACTTCCCATTCATTCAGGACGAAATCAGTAAGAGCACCAGCTTCAATATAACTACGCACTAATTTCCAATCGTCATTTATTTCCCGTCTAAATGTTTGAAAGAATAAATTTCCATTATCTAACCGTTCTCCATTAATAATCAATGCCGCAAAAATTATTGCTAATACTTCTCTTTTATTTAACTGAATAATAGATAACTTGTTTAATTCCCACTCCGCTCCATTCTCAACGACAAAGTGAAAACCTTGTTCCCAGCCTTCAATCGATTCATTAAATCCAAAATCAATAATTTCTTTTCCTGATATTTCCCGAGCTTGATAATCTTCGGATATCAATTCTTTTAATTCCTGTAGCGATGACTTGCCCCAGATCGCCAAATATTTGTTTAAGAAACGGTGAAAAGTAGAGTCCATAATATTACCTCCAAATACTCACATAATTTATAGAAAGTAATTTAGCGATACCTTGGTACTGATCTAGATAAATTTTTCATTTGCACTAAATCGCCAAGATGTGAAATATCGTTCATACAGATTACTGTTCTTTTATTAGTCTCTATATTTAAATAAAGTCTAGTTATCCCACAATTGAACATTCTAAAATAATAGTTTGCGTCTTCAGGTATTTGTAATAAATGTTTTAATAGCTCTGTTCCAGATTTTCCATGTATGACTACTACTAGTTTTTTTAATCGTTTTGAGGCTGCAACTTTGGTAATTTGATCGGCTATATAACCGATTCTCCTATATAAGTCTGACCTGCTTTCATGATTCCAATGTCTAGCCCAACCATCTTCATCAATTTCCGAAGGTAACCAAATCAAAGGGTATTGATTTTCTATAAAAGAACGACTTAATCCATTTTCTTCCCATCCGTGGCCATGTTCAGATAGATGAACAAACGCCCTTGCTAAAGCTTGGGTTTTACTAGAAAGTATTTGTGCTGTTTCTAATGCTCGTTGCATATGGCTACACCAAATCTCATCAACCTGTTCATTCAGTAAAACTTCTCCCACTAATCGCACTTGTTCTTTACCAATAATAGATAGTTCACTATCCCATGATGTGACAGCTTTAATATTATGAAGGGATTCACCATGTCTAACTAAGATCAATTCCATTTAATTCACACCCCTATCATTTTTATAAAATTACTTTTCCTAATTGCAACTCAAACAATCGTTAATGTATTAATTATTCTACATTATTAAATTACTTCCTTTTTGAATATGGAAATATTGAAAAAAATAGGGATTCTCTCCAATTTAAGAAATAGTTCATGTTAAAATTTATGAATGATAAGAGAACAGTCTATTAATGTAATAAAGAGACAATAATGAGGAATGGACGATGGAAATGATGTAGATTGCGATAGGTCTAATTGGTGCTGCCTATTTTATAGGGGAAGGCTTAAACAACTTTAAAAATACCATTGTGAAGGGATTACTAGAAAGACTTGATGAAAATGACGAACATGGGCTACTTAATGAAAAAGATGTTCACTATTTTATCGGTATTTCAAAAGAAAATGCTCTAGCTTTACTTAAAGAACATCGATCTATCCCACATATATAAGGTGATTTTCGTATTATTGTTGCATTTGTATAAGCCCTCCTGCCGGCTTTTACACCTAAAATCAGGGTACAGCTTTCTTACGAAGCGATCAGCTTTTTCTCTGTTAAATGAAAGGACTTATTGATTCTCAACCTATTTTTATAAAGTTAAAACATTACCTAAACAGCAACAATGTTTGAGAAAAAGCTTATACAATTAACGGAAACATATATTATCCAAAAAACAAACTTCGTAAGTGGCTAATGAATATTAGCGAATTATATAATTGTACAGACTAAGCCAGTTCTGAGGACAAGGATGGTAAGGTATGAACTTTTTACCATCCTACAAATTTGTTATTAGCAAAGAGTTATTAGTCATTTATGTTAACTATCCAAATCATGTGGTCTGTTCCATTTCCCCAGTAATTCCGCAAGACATATTGAGGAATTCCAAATTTTTTCTTCCAAACCTTTTGCGCATTTGAATACCCACTATCCAAGCAAATTTTTTCTTTTCCACTTCGTTTGAGAGTTAGAACCATATTTTTTAAGAGTTTAGTTCCTATACCTTGCCTTTGATATTCAGGAAGGACAAATACTGTTCCAATTTCAACAAAATCCTTTAGCTCTCCATTTGTACATGCATTTATTAAGCTACTAGAAGGGCCATATTCGATAGATCCAATAATACAATCTTTACTTTCATCAATGGCAATTAAAAAATATCGATTTTCACCATTACTTTCAAGATCACTTTTTAAGTAATTTTTCTTACTTTCGATTTCACTTTTTATCTCTTCATGAAGATGAGATAACCCTTCTTTGGAAAAAGTATCGACAATGACGGTTTTAAAAAATTCATTGAGTTCTTCACTATCAGAAATAGTTGGTCTTCTTATATAAATATTATTATGTAAAGTCATACCTACCTCCACTAATGTTTTTCCAATTTAATTTATACTGTTCCATACAAAAATTCTTTCTCTAACCAATCACTCTTACGAATCTGATAATGATAATAAGATTGATTTTTGATTTCAATCCTATCAACTTGTTTAAAGCCACATTTTTGAATAACCCGATTAGATCCAATATTAAGGCGACTGCATTCAGTATCTCAACATTCGTATTCTTGAACAAAAAGTTTATTAAACCTCTGGCAGCTTCCGTTGTATATCCCTTATTCCGAAAATGTTTGGATATAGCATAGACAATCTCTCGATTAGGTGGAGGGAGCTCTTCCTTGAGTCCAGTTATACAAAAACCTATCAACTGATCAGTCTCCTTCAATATGATTCCAAGTCTCAAATATGTTTGATCATCAATAGCAGGAATTGCTTTCAAAAATGATTGATTTGCCGGAATTTCATAGTTTATAAGCCAATCTAAACGCTGCTCTCTAGTTGTTCTGAAATCAGGTAAAAATGTATAAACTTCAGGTTGTGATGTAATTTCAACTATCGCATCAACGTCATCAATTGTATATTCACGTAGCAATATTTCACCACAGTCAATTGTTAATAACTTTTTCACTTTAATTTTTCTCCTATAGTTTTTTATCTCTTTTGGATTCTATCCCTATGAAGAAAGTTCCTGCTAAACTATTCAATTTCATGTCCATTATTTTCTGTTCAAAGTTTTTTATTTCATTCGTTAACTTTTTTCTTATTTAGTTAACAAAGCTTGGAATCTTGCATCTTTATGATAAAATATACTCAAAGTTGATGAATGGGAATTTTCTGATAATTACAGAGAAGCTATTTATATGAAAAATGAGAATTAGTAAACCCATACTTTAATAAGAATACAACTAAACTATTATATATTTTACTTTCATGCAATGGATCTAATGATTTAAATGATATGTGTAATCATAAATAAAAAACTCTATCTCAATACATGAAGGAGCTATAATTATGATAAAACCAGAAATCATTTTAAATGTCTTCTCTTCACTGGACGGAAGAATTACTACTGCACCCGATAGAAACGTAACAGAATGGACAGCGGTTGGTATAGATGGTGATGCACATGAAGTAACTAACCAACTGTATGATGAGTTAGAATGTGATGGGTTGATATCAGGCAGTGAAACACTAATGGTATATGGGAAGCATTGGATTGAACCTACGCAACCACTATATGAACCAAAGAATTCAAAAGCATATATCGTATTTGATGGGCAAGGTAGAATTAATTGGTATCAAACAGAGGGTCTAATCGTCGTTACTAAAGAGAATGTAGCAGATGAATACATCCAACAATTAGACAAGAAAGGCATCACCTATATAAAAGCAGGCAATGGTAAATATGTCGATATTGAGCTTGCTTTACAAATCTTATATAATATGGGTTTTCGAAAGCTTGGACTTAGTGGTGGAGGAACTTTTAATGGAGCATTTTTACGTCAAGGTTTAATAGATGAAATCAGTTTAGTGATTGCTCCATTAGCAATTGGTGGAAAACATACACCAACCTTATTCGATTGTGAAGATCTTCAGAGATTGGATGATGTCACTAAATTAGAATTACAGAACATGAAGCCTATTGGAAAAGGATCAGTTTGGCTTCATTATAAGGTTCGATAAATCTAGTATAGGTTTGTTCCTTTCACGTAAGATTAATATACAATTTGTATCATACGTTTACAAAGCCTACTAAGAAGGCGGATTTCTTATAGGAAAAACTCGCCTTCCTTCCTTTTTTCTCTATATTAACTCCTTATTAATTTGATTAACATTTTTTCTTATTTCTAGTTTGTACATATTTTTGTGTCAAAATCCCCGCATTAAATACAGATAATATCATAATAAAGAAAAAGAGTACTCGAGTAAATAACGACTCATTATTACCTACAAAATCTATATGTGAAAAGTTAAAATATATAAAGCCAATAGCAGTACATAAGGATAAAACAAATTGTCCTTTGATTGACTTTATCATCGAACCCCTCCGTTTCGTTTTTCAATAAAATAACAAATTTAACGATCATTGATAAGTTTCATAAACCCTATCAACGATTAGTGTATCCTATACAATACTTAAAGTGGACCAGCTTCAAATCCAATCGGCCAGCCATCCTCTTTAAATTTCACTTTATATTGAAACGCATATGGATAATCTCCATATACAAAATGAATTGAAAAACCTAATAGAATGGAATCGTCAAAATTTACAATTCTACCAATGGTTATAGTTGATAAGTCATAATTGTCAATCTCTTGGGAAGGAATAAACTTCTTTAAATACACTAATGCTTTTTCAAGATGAATGCCTATTTGTTTAAATAGTCTATCTGCTAAAGATAGAAGTTCTTCGACTGGAGCTTCATTACTTCCATGGATGATAATCTCAACATCTTCCCATTCTCCGATATCCACGCTACAAAACCATTCTTTAAGTATCCACTCTTTCTCAACAATTGAAATGATATTCGATCTCTTCTTATATTCTCCTTCATTGACAAGCTCTTTAGAAAGGATCAGTTTTTCTTCTAATCTTTCTTTCATATTGTTTATTGTATATTTTGATAGATCCATATTTATAACACTCCAAACATTCATCATAAGAAAATTTCAATGCAATTTCCGACAACATTCTTCCAAATTACTTCCATTTTATTATATAGATTGATACTCCTTTTCTCCAGTATCAATTCAATTTTCTAGAAAAAAGTGCATTCCTACAACAGAAATACACTCTAATCTTTAATTTATTTTATACCAAAGGATTTATTCAAAATATAATGGACCCAAGAAACTAGACACGAAATGAGGAGATGTTAAAGTAGGTTTATGAAAAGAAATCGATACACACCAGAGTTTAAAGCTCAAATCGTGCTAGAGGTCCTAAAGGAAGAAAAGACCATGAATGAAATCGCTTCATCTCATGGAATTCACGTCAATCAAATTAGACAATGGAGGAATGCATTTCTTGATCAAATGCCTTCGATCTTCGCTAAAGAAAATAAAAAAGCGGATCAAATGAAGGCGGAATATGAAAATCAAATTGAAAACCTCTACGCTGAGGTTGGCCGTTTAACCACGCAATTGTCGTGGCTTAAAAAAAAATCTGGAATCAAGGAGTAGGGCCGAGCGTATTCAAATGATTGATTGGGATGATAAAGAGCTGCCAATCACTACCCAGGCTCAGCTGCTTGGGCTCAATCGTACTAGCTTGTATTATAAGCCAGTCGAGCCTTCTCCTGAGGAAATATTTATCAAGCACAAGATTGATGAAATTTATACCAAGCATCCCTATTTTGGGTCTAGGCGAATTACTGTTGTTCTAAACAACAATGGAATAAATATTAATCGCAAGGCTGTACAACGTCATATGCGGGAAATGGGCATTGCAGGGATTTCTCCCGGCCCTAACCTTAGTAAACGCAATCTTGAGCACCGGATCTATCCGTATCTTCTTAGAAATTTGGCCATTAGCCACCCTAACCACGTCTGGGGAATCGATATTACCTACATTCGCCTCCAACGAGGCTGGATGTATCTTGTAGCTCTGATAGACTGGTATTCTCGCTTTGTCGTTAGCTGGGAGCTAGACCAAACACTAGAGATTGACTTTGTCTTGGAGGCAGTGAAACGGGCTCTGTCGGTAGGACAGCCAGAGATCTTAAATAGTGATCAGGGTAGCCATTTTACCAGTCCCCAATATACCGGATTACTGCTGGATAAGGACATCCGAATTAGCATGGACGGCAAAGGAAGAGCCCTTGATAATATTGTTACAGAGAGGTTATGGAGAACGATTAAATATGAGGAGGTTTACTTAAAAGATTACGAGAGTCCAAGAGAAGCAAGGAAAGAGATTAACAATTTTATCCACTTCTATAACTATGAACGCCCTCACCAATCGATTGGCTATAAACCCCCCGCCTCCGTTTATGGCCTCGGAGTGATTCATCCATAAGGGATGATACTTCTCAGGGAAGAACCTGTCAAGGGTATGGCTAGCCCTCGCTCCGCTCGCCCTTGACAGAACCTCCCCTGAGAAGGAAAAATAGAGTAGGATGAATCACTCGCAAAAAAATGTGCACCTACCACCCCCCTAGCCCCAGTGAGCACCTCTAGCTCCTATAAAGCAGATATCCATAATGGATTCTGACCCACCTTAAAAAATTTAAATTAGTGTCTTGACGAAGGGGTCCACTTTAAAATATCTGTAAAACTTTTTTTATCCACTTCTTTTTTATACACCTTACCGTCAATCCATTCTGTATATGATGTATCTGTTAGTGTTAAATTCCCGTTGTCTGTAAGGATAGTAATGAGGGGCTTTTTATTAAATGGAGAATCATCATGCTCAACGATAATTTTTTGTATTTCATTTAACGCAGCTACATCATTAATGGTTTCATTGGATTTGAAAGCGTACCCCATCTTCCAATCATCATCTTTATACTTTAATTTCATAAAGAAAATATAATCACCATGAACACTATTTTCTTGTTTTACGCGAAATTCTCCATTATCGGAAGAAACGATTTCTCCGTTAAGTGGAATAGGCTTAAGCGGTAAATTTCCTCCAAACCCTGTATCAACTAAAAAACGCTGTTCATTATGTTTCACAATGATAGCTACATGTGTTTTTCCAATTGAATTCCATTCTTGTTTAGCTTGATTATATATTACTCCACGAAATAAGGTTGCCTGGAAGCCATTCTCTAATAAAAATAAATAAAGAATCGCATTTAAATCATAGCAGAGTCCCCCCTGTTTCTTATGGAGGATTTTGTTTATTAAATTATTTTTTGTCAATTCAGAAGTATTTTTTGACATAATACATAAATTTTCAAATGGAATTGTTTTTGCTGTCTTTTCAAGAATGATATCTAAATCTTCAAACGTTATATTTTTATTAATAGGAAAACCTATTCTTTCACGAAATAATAAATTTAAGTTACTCATAAACCATTCCTCCTACTGTTATATTAAAAGAAAGAAGTGATCAATTAAAGAATAGTGCCTCTAAACAAGAATATAATATTTAGATCCTTAATTATTGTATATAAATATAGTATGAATCGACCTTTTCTTCTTATCCCCAAAAAGACAAAGAAGCTAGCTGATAAGGAATCAGTTAGCTTCTTTAAATTTAATAGTCCTCACTTGACCAATGTCCAGGTCGGATGAGTGATTTTGGTAATTTAGTTCTAGAGTTGCCTTTTGCGGCGTTAATCTGAACTTGGGTCAAAAATATACTACCAGTCAGGTCAGCACCTCTTAAGTCTGCATCCCTTAAATCAGCTCCGATCATATCCGTCATTCTTAAATCAGCCTCTCTCAGATCTGCCGCTATGAGAAACGCACCTCTTAAATTTGCACCTTTTAGATCAGCACCTTTTAGATTTGCTCCAATTAGATCCATTCTTTTACCGAGAAGTTTCTGATGCTTCCTTGATGTCTTAGAATTAAAGTTACTTCCTTCACGTACAAGATCACTTGTACGCAAAAGTAATCGATTAATCTTTTCCCTATGTAAAGGGATATCTAAACCAATCAGTGAATCCGGATCAAGTTCAGAAAGGATCTCTGTTTCCTCTATCGCTTTGCGAAGATCATTATGGATACTTTTCGTAACTTCTAATGACAAAGCCTGAGTTAGGTACCAAAGCATTTCGTGAAGTTGTTGAACAATTGGGAAAACCTTAAACATCTGCCTCGCTGTCTCTTGTGATTCACGCCAATCATTCCCTTTAAATGTAACTTTAGAAACCTTTTGTCCTGCTCCTAAGCAATCAAACACTGTACAGCCCCGAAATCCTTTTTGTCTTAAATCACGATGGATTTGACAACGAAAATCATTCTGTAAGTTTGGGCAAGGCTTTCCCCCTTCTTTATCTATTGCAAAATCTGTTGTTGCCGCAAATGGTAACGCAACACAGCACAAACCGAAACAATTCTCACAATCTGCACGTAGATGAGCATAGGTAAATTCTTCTGATGAATCTTGTTGATTGGACAATATTTGCACTTCCTTTGAGTAATCTTAAATTTTTCTACTTTTAATAATCAATGTAGTTGGTATCATTTTTGCTTTTTCATAAGAATACCAGCCATTTACATGCTTCGGTATGATATCATCACTTATACATACGTCCTCAATCATTTTCTCAATCTTAAAGCCATGACTAATTAACGAATTAATGTAGGTACTAAGCTTAAATTGCTGCATCATGGCTGGCGAACTCCATGCCTCATGATCATATGGCCCTTCCTCATGATATGATTTTATTAGTCTTAAATCACCGTCATTGTTCTTGATTCGATTATAGAGTGGGTGTTCCCAGCTGAATATAAACGTGCCACCACTTTTTAAATACTTATTAATATTGTCTAATGTTTTTTCTAAGTTTGTGGTCCAACCCAGCGCATAGATGGAAAAGACAATATCAAAATAATGATGCGGTAAACCCGGGTCTTCTTCCATTGGTGATTCTAACAATTTCACATTAGTTCGAGTATCTTTTAGTACTTCTGCTGCTGTATTAATTTGAGCTGTAGAGAGATCAATTCCCCAAAGCTCTTTAGCTTGTTGTTCATCTAAATATTTCAATGAATGACCACTTCCACAGCCGATTTCCAAAATTTTTTTATTCGTTACATCTCCAAATAAATGGAGATCATCCTCAAAAGGAGCCAATGGTCCATACTCAGGAAGAGGATTTCTTGCAAAGAAACGATGCGCTTCTTTATCCCAACTGGTCTTATTTTTTTCTAGTGAATTAATCATATATTCAACCTCCATATCTCATTAGAATATATGTTCTATTAAATATTCATTTTTCCTGCCAAAGAAAAAATTTTAATTCAACTCTACTTTAAATATAATTCCAAGCTTTCATACACTCTTCCATACTGATCAACACTTGTGCTAATTACATCGAAGCAAAAACTTTCAAAAAGTTTCTTAGAGGCTGTATTATATTTAAATATTTTCCTCACCACTAATTTACTCCAGTTAAGTTTTCTTGCTCTATCGATTAATAATCTCAATACTTGTTGCCCATATCCTTTTGATCTATACTTTTTAACTCCAATTACAATTGGTAGCATTTCTTTTGATAGTGTAGCATCACCGATAGGAATCCATTCTTCACTCTGCTTGATTTCAATAATATAAACTTCACCTATTTTACTAAGGTAAGAATACATTTTACTAATCGTTTCTATAGTATAGGGATTTGTTCCGTCACCCTCAGAATAATAAAGAACTTCTCTATCTTGATACCAAGCGTAGGCTATCAAAATGTCATGAGGTAGACGAATTGGCCGGAGTCGAATCTTATCATGAACTAACATATATGAATCATCACTCCAAATTTATGGCAAGATACTACCTTTTTGTAATAAAACCTTTTTCGGATAGTTTATTGCTTTAACAAAAGCCCAATTACCAGCATTTACACCTAATAAAGGCTTTCAAATAGAGTCTATAATAATATAAAATTGACATCTTATTTATTATAATCCTAAACCGTTATTTTGTATCCACTGAAAAGGAAGCTACTGATCTATTTAACTGTTTCTGTCTATAGGAAATGCAACTGTTCAAGAATAATATACATGAACATATTAACAGTGCAGAAACTGGGTTTATCCATTCTGCAACACTCCCTGCAAATCCATTTGCAAAAATCACTACAATTCCCGTCAGAAGAAGCCCACCACTACTTACTCGAGCTAAAAATTGATTAGGTGTAACCGTTTGTCTTGCTGCTCCATTAATAACAAACGCCATGGACAAAGCTCCATCAAATAGTAACATTCCTATAAAAGCAAACCACAAATTTGCTGAGAAACTGACAATAATAATACCACAGCTCGAACACAATAATAATGTACCGTAAAGTAAATTCCAATGAGCATTCTTCAAAAGCTTCATCATAAATATTCCAATAATATTTCCCACTCCCGCTCCGGAAAGTAGAATTCCCGTTTGGCTAGCAGATAACTCTAAATTTTGCTTTGCAAGGATAATAACAAGTAAAGTAATGGAGTGGGTAATAAAATGAAGGACTAGATGATTCAATGTAATAAAACGTTGAATTCGTGTAGAAAACAACATCTTTATACCTTCAACGCCTTGGTTAAATAATTCTTTGGACCATAAAGGCTCATTGTTATTTCTTAAATCACGATTAGTTACTGTGATTAGCATTAAACTAATAAATGACAGAAAAAAGGAAAACGCATCGATTCCTAATGTAGCTGCTGCACCCATTTTAGATAAGGCGATACCTGCTAATACTGGTCCAATTAATGTACTAATCGCATCCGCACCTTCCATATAATTGTGGACATCGACCAGATGATTTCTCCCTGCAACCATCGGAAGGAGCGAGTGAAAGGCTATCCGAAAAAATAATCCTGCTAATCCTGTTACTAACAATATAGTCATTATTAAAAAAAGATTAAATTTCTCCGCCATTATAATGATGACGAGGAGGGTCATTGTTACCGTTCTAATAAATTCTGCATACATCGCAGTCTTCTTCTTTGACCTTTGTTCGATAAAAACACCTGCTGGGAGCGATAAAAATAATGGTGCTATTTGCGTACTTATAGCAACCAACGCTGCCTTCATAGGTGAATGAGTGATCTGTAAAACCATCCAAGGAATCACTAGTTCACTAAATCTTCCTCCAAAAATCGAAACAACCTGACCTAACCATAAAAAAAAAAGTTTCTTTCTTTAAACATAATCATACACCTCAATTAATCATTCTTTATTAAATTGTTTTATCGTATTTTTGATGATTACATTGGGCGTGATCCTCTCTAATTAAGATGGCTAGGTCATTATTTAAAAATCATTTTATATGAATCACAAATAAAAGTGAAGAATTTTCCAAATTTGATTATACTTTTTTCGGTGTTTTCGGTTCATTAAATTCGAAATTCCATAAAAAAACAAGAAGCACCTCATTGGTTACTTCTTGTTATGACTTTTTGCATTAATGTGTTCTCAAACTTACGCAAAAAACGTTAATACTAATATTAAAATAATTGGACCAAATATACAGAGATAACCAATAGGATTTGCAAAATTCATTGTCCAGCCGACTCCAAACCTCTTTTCAACAAAAATAGATGGATCATTTTTATTAAAATAGAAGAGTCCACCCTTCCAATATTGATCATCATTCATATCTACAATTCCTTCTATTGGTGAAATATTTAATTGATTATCAGATTTTCCCACTTTTACTGAGAATATAACTGTGCCAATTAAAATTAAAATTAAAAATATGAATGGAATAAACATTACATAAGCGTCAGACATTAAACCTGTATGAATTGTCGTTAGCTGTAAAAAGGCAAACAGCATCGAGATAAGAATACTAACAATAAACAAAAACCAACTTGAATACTTTCGTAAGGTTAGTTGACGAATCCGAGATGCATCGGTACTAGTTGCACTTAATTTTATTCCAGATTTCTTGGTCATTTCATTTATACCTAAAAACATAAATTGCATTACCAATAATATGAGAGATAAAATATGGACAGAAAAAGGATTCTTCTCTGTAAAGGAATCTGGTTTGCCATCCGGTCCCCAGTGCATTGGAATTTGTTGAGGCAAATGCTTATATTGAATCAATGTATAACCAATCACTCCTAATGTAACTACCATCGGAATGATGTATATATACCATGGGAGCATTTCATCTTGTGAACGAACTGCTATGTCTGTAATTCTAACCTGTTTAACATTCTCTCCCCATTTCTTTGATTTTTTAAGTTGAATCGTTTTTGCGTGAAAATAAAAATATAATGACATACTTAGAACAATAACCCCAAACTGTATAGCTACCCCTGTTAACACAAGAAATTCCTCAGATGCCTCTCCCTTTAATACCCAAAAAGTATAAATAAGAATAGCAATGACTGATAGCAAAAATACTGTTCTTGAATATCTTCTTTTATAAGATGAAAGGGTTAAATTAGTAATGTATTGATCTGGAATGGTTACCCCAAACACTACGGTTCGTTTAACTAAATACGGAAGTGCTGTTTGTATTGCGATAATAAACAACATTAGGATTAAAAATACCGATATCAACATCTCGCTTCCTCCCTTTTTACCAATGTTTATTTTGGCTCTCCCTTTAAATCTAAAATGATAGATTGAATATTTTCCCGAATTTGCTCTTTAGTCATCCCCAAAACTAAGGCTTCAGCAACAACTAGTTTAAATTCTTCCTTTATTCTCATAAAGTGATGGGCTTCTTTAACTATAACATCTGGCGAATTAATAACTGCTCCAGACTTTGGAATGATCCTAATTATCCCTTTTCTCTCTAACTCATGATAGCTTTTATTGACAGTATGCATATTTACGCCTAAGTCTGCCGCAAATGATCTTACTGATGGAAGAGCATCACCTGGCTTCATCTCACCTCTCGCTATACCTTCGATTATTTGATTCGTTAACTGAGTATATATCGGGATATCTGAATGAGGCTCAATTTGAATGATCATAACTTACCTCCATTCTGTTCTATTCATATTATAACAAACTTGTTATACAAAGTATAGAACAATCTTCCTGTTTTTTCAAAAATAAAAGCCTCTTTTTAACAAAAGAGGACTGAAAATTTATTGAATCAATTATTTTCGAGTTTAGAATTACGCAACCAACATTTTTCTGTTTAAATGAACTTTTTTCTAATGATATTGTTTATTTAAGATAATTGACTACAGCTGTTGAAGATTCCAAACCGGTGCCCCATTTTATTCATTCAACCTTATCTTATGATAGTTTCCAATTTCACCTTCTCAATATGGCCACTCATACAGGATAGTTTTGTATCATCTCTTCATTATTTTCACGGATTAAGTAATGAATGTATTGAAGTATAAATGCCCTCATTTAGTTAAATCTTATTTTACATGACTATCGAGCGGCTCCTTTTCCCTATTTTCTACAGCTTCCCAACCTTTGCAAACATCTACCCATTCTTTTGCAAAGGAGAATTGAAATAATTCATCAATAGTTAATTCAATTGCGGAATTTGTGCTTCCACAAGCAGGGAAAACAGTATCGAATCGTTTTAATGAAACATCTAAAAAGATGTCTAAATCTTTTTCTAATCCAAATGGACAAACCCCACCAATCATATGTCCAGTTTGTTCTAGTACTTCTTCCGGTGATAGCATACGAGCTTTCATGCCAAAAGACTGGCGGAATTTCTTGTTATCAATTTTTGCATCGCCAGCTGCAACAATTAAAATGGCATTTTCTCCTTCTCCTCTGAAGGATAATGTTTTTGCAATTCGGGCTGGTATCACACCAATTGTATTAGCAGCCTCTTCAACAGTCGCACTGGATGTTTCAAATTCCATTATATCCTGTTCTCGATTCCACTGGTTAAAATGATCTCTAACACGTTCAAGTGACATCATTATCATCCTTTCTTTTTCCATGTGTTTAGGAAAATATTAGCATATGTTATAGTAGGATAGAAATAAAAACGATTGATCATTCATCTTATGGCTCAAAACCATGTTTACTGATTAAAACCTGATCTTCAGAAAATACTTGTATAAACCTTTCATAAATTTTCCTATATGCTGAAGGACTATACCATTCTTCCAAGTTAAGTGTTTCATATTTCGTTTTTATACCAAGTCTACTTGTCCTCTTTCCACCGCTACCATCCCCCATAAAAAAATCATCAATACATACACGGTCTACGATTGAACGTAATTGATGAGGAAACTCTTCACTACTAGGTAGAACCGGTGCGATAGTAGCTTGGATTGGAATTCCTGCTTCACCTAATAATTGTAATGTCTTGAGTCGTGCCTTGATAGGAGGTGCTTCTGGAGTAAAATGTTTACGAATAGATTCCTGATCTGTTTCAATCGTCATACTTACCCTCACTTTTTCTTTTAATTGCTGTAGTAAGTCAATATCTCTGCGAACAAGTGGACTTCTTGTTTGAACAAATAAAAAATCGGGTGATTCTTCAACCATTACTTCAAGCAATGACCTTGTTATCTTCTCCTTATATTCAATGGGTTGATATGGGTCAGTACTGGAAGACATGAAAATGGTTACCCTTCCTTTTGACTTTGCTCTTTTAAGTTCTTTTTTTAGCAACGTAGCTGCACCATTTTTTATATCGACCCATTCTCCCCATTCACCTTCATGAAATAGAGATACGGGCATCTGTCGCACATAGCAATAAGTGCAACCAAATGAACAACCCGTATATGGATTAAGTGTGTGGGAATAACCTGACAAAAAACCTGTTCCTTTGTTTAGAATGGATTTGGGATGTTTATACATATAATCTTTCATGCTTTATCCTTTCTATATAGTACTCCTTTTACTTTAGGGACTATATGCTTATTCTATCAAACCTGTACAAATAAATAAGTCACGCTGTTACAAAATGAATCATTCTTTTCTCTATCATTGTAAAGGAAAATTGACAATGTTTGAAGAAATTAGATATTAATACTGATGAAGCAAAAACTATCACTATAGGGAGGATTCGATGAGCATTTTCATGAAACAATTAATTTACATGTGATAAAAGCGTGTTTATTTATCGTTTTCCTTAAAGAAATTTTCGAAAGTCGAAAAAGGAATAACACAATTAAAGAGAGAAAATCAGATTGGAGCTAGCTTTCCTAATATAGGTTTATGTAATGATAATTTATGAGGAGGAGACCTTTACTCTTATAGATGAAAGAATATGGAATAGCATTTAATAGATAATCATACATTTATATCAAGTATTCTTCTTTTTCTTCAAGGCTGTTTTCGTATAGTTGTTAATTTTGCCTTAGCCCATCTACCGGCTTTTACGTGGTATTTTGGAGTGTGCAGCTCTTTCAGTGAAATGAAAGATTAGCGGTATTCAACTAATCGTTATTTAATTAAGACATACGATAAATAACAATAATGTTTACAAGAACCTTCTTCAAAAAAAATAAGGAGGCTTTATATGAAATTACTGGACCCCTCAACATTTCCAGATTGGGTATCACCTCATTCCGTTCATTGGTATGAACAACTAAGTAATGTGCAAGGAAAATATGAGTATCCCTGGAATTCCATATACTCAGAACCTAATGGTGAAACTACTTTTGATAAAGAAGTAGCTAGAATGATTAAAGAAAAAAAGGTGCTAGATATAGGCTGTGGACATGGAGAGTTTACTATGAAGTGTAGTCACTTAGCGAAAGAGATTACTGGATTTGATATGACTGATCGATTTATAAAAGTTGGAAATGAAAATAAGCGCCCAAATATATCGTTTGTAGTTGGTAATTCTAAAGATCCTCTTCCTTTTGACCAGGAAGCATTTGATTGTGCATATAATCGAAAAGGGCCGACATCCTCCTATCTTTCTCTTAAACAAGTAGTAAAAAGTGGTGGAGAAATTTTGGGACTTCATCCAAGTGATGAGATGGGGAAGGAATTGCCACAATTATTTCCTAATTTCTTTTCACCGTCTCAAGGCACACCTATTTTAAACACTTTAAAGCAAAGACTCGAACAAAGTCATTTTTCCTTTGCAGTCGTAGAAATTGTCAATAGCCTCGAATATTTACAATCTCCAATAGACGTTATAAAATATCGCTGTTTTGGGCAAAATCCTAACATATTTCATAGGATAAAAGAAGAAAACATTGACGAAATAACAAGGATATTTAAACAAAACACATCGGAAAATGGCCTACCAATTACTTTTTCACATTATATTGTTCGAGCTGTTGTTTAAACAAAGCATTTACCATTAATCGATAAGCAACAAATTTTTAAGAATGAAGCTACGTATGGATCGGAACAATTAATGATGAAGTAAATTTATTTCTGAAAAAATAAATTCTAATTCATTCCAATTGTCACCGATCCACTTATTTTCCTCACAAAATCGTTGTAATGTTTTCTCTACACTCTTTCCTGCTCTAATCCAACTAGATTCCTTCCACCATGTTAACCGTATCGATCGTACCAATTTTTGTAAAGTTATGTCACAATAATCACGATAACCTTCAAAATATGCAGATACAGGCTCTAACTGTAGATAATTATCCTTTAAACAACAAGATAAAATGGCTCTGGATAAGTCAAACTCCGGAAACACATAGTTCATTCGATCAAAGTCGAGGATTGCTGCAACCTGATTTGATGTAAACAATACATTATCAACAAATAAATCCCAATGTGCCCAGCCTTTTTCACATTGAGAAAAGTGTTCTAAATGCATCCGTTTAATAATCTTCCGTTGTTTTTCCAATATAGGTAGAACGATCTCATCTTTTAATTTTATAGCTTCGTCCCATCTACTCAGCCAATTATCCATCATTTTTTTTTGGAAGGAATCTCCCAATGTAAAGGCAAATCAACTTGCCTTTTTGTATTTAGTAATTTGTGCATTTTTCCTATAATACTTCCTAAACTATACATTTGGTCGATTGTAGCAGAACCTGCCTCAATCATATTCCCATTTTTTAGTTCCATTAAAACAAATCGTTCACCGCCTATTGAATACTGTACATACTTTTTCTCATAAATAAATAGTTTAGGACATGGTATCCCATTTTCATATAAATAGGCATGCTGGTTCAAAAATCGTTCCAATCCATCTAACATTTCGTCTGGATAACGTTTTTTATTGTATTGCTTTACAAAAAAGTTCCCCTTATCCGTGTATATTTTCCATTTATAATTCAGATAACCTTTATTGATCTTTTTATCACTCAAAATATCTAATTTATATCTCATTTTAAGGGTATTAAAAATATCTTCTTTAATTTGTTCACAAGTTTTTTCTTCCATGTTCAATTCCCCTAATAGATATTTAATATTTTATTTATATTTATTAATATCGTCATTTTTAGGATAACAATATACGATAAATCAATAATATCGCAACTTATCTGAATCTTCCGTAGCCTCTTAATGATATATTATTCACATCGAATATAAGAAAAGGACCGTCTTAATAGACGGCCCCGAGGATTTAACTTGCACTATCAATCTAATTCAATCACATAGATAATATTATCTTACTTACGTTTGCGCAATAAACTAATCAAAGCAAGTAATATAGCAATAACTGAAAGCACTATTGGTAGCCAATTTGTGCTCGCATTATCAGCTTCTGTTTTATTGCTATCCTTGTGATCAGAATGACTGCTTTCCGCATGAGGTTTTACTGAATCGCCTTCTTGGATTTTTGTTATTGAAGCAGGCTCATCAGATCCAGCAGGTCCAACCCATTCTACCACTGACCCATCTTGATATGTTTGTAGTGCCTTCCAGCTCACTTCCCCTGGCTTACTCGGGTTTGCACCGATAAATGAAAACTCAACAAATTCTCCTGACTTAATCCCACCATTATTAGCTTTCCATACAACAGCAGTGATCTTATCATTTTCATTTTTTTCTAATTGATAATCCCATCCAGTCATTGGAAGTACCGAAACAAGATCAACATCTTTGGGAACTTCGAGCTTAATTTCTGTTGTATTGATCTCTTTTTCTACTGGTACTCGAACAGTATATTTTTCATATGCATTAGTTGTACTTACATCTGGTTGTACGGTCACATGTGCATCTGCTACCACAGGTACGATAAGAAATAATGCGAACATCATTAATATGATTGACATGATTTTACTTTGTTTTTTCATTCCACTTTCCTCCAAACAATTAATTCATCTTTATTCATTTCTACTTAAATTGACAAATACTTGATCCTTCCACTCTTTACTCTCCATTTCAGTATACTCTGCCTGTATAGTCATATCCCAAGTACCTGACATTGTAAATGGTAGTTCAACCTGATAAACTCCATCTTTTTTAAGTGTTGCTATAAAAGGTCCAGATTTCATACCATGCTTTGGCATTTCCATAGAAACTTGTACTCTATCAGGCGCATGATTTTCAGAAGCAGGAAATGTTAATGTCATCTTTTGATCTCCCGCTTGTAATTTAGCGATTTTCACTTGAACTTTTTCTTGTCCAGAGGTTAAAACACTATTATAAGATTTGCTTGGTATTGGATATGCAGATTGGCTTAGCCAAACACCCAAAAATATTATCACCAATGCAATTAGCCATTCGATCCGTAGTATTCGTGGAGTGGAAAATCGCCCAATCTTTTTCCATTTTAATGTCTGATACAATGCAAAGAGTAGCATTAATACGACAAGAAAAATCTTAACAAATAAAATCGTACTCCAATTTCCCCACTCTGTAATGACAGTGGACCATCCAGTTTGTAAAATGACCATAATGATTCCAGAGATTATGACCATTATTGAAGCTGTTAGAACATTTTTTACGAAAAACGAACGGAATGTAGTCGATAGTTTTTCCTTAGAGAACAATTTATTTCTAATTAGATAGATTACTAAATAGCTCAAGGCACCAACCCATAGTGCGATTGATAGTTGGTGAATAGTCCGTGGAACTGCAGCTATATAAGGATGCTCCATTCCCCAAACATGCCCGCCAAATGCAGGTATAATAACCAGTAAAAACCAAATAACTAGATACCATGCTTCCACCATTTCAGGTATGAAAAGTAATATGATAAGTAGAAGCTGAACTGCAACCATAACAATGAAAGGAAAATGAATTAATAAATCCCATCGTCCATGGATGATAGTTTGAAATAAGCCATCAGGTAATGACAACGTGTAAACCAGCAATTCCAATATAGTTCCTAGTAATAGAATGAAAGAACTTATTAGTTTAACTTTTTTTGGTAATATATCTTGTTCTACGAATTTCTTCCTTTTAGCTAGTAAATGAAACCAATATAATCCTCCTCCTATTAATAAGAGGATTTCAACAATTGTTCTAGTTGCTACTAAAAGAGGAATGGAACTTCCGTCTTTTGATTTAATTGATTCCGCCCCACCCTTTGTTTCCTTACCAACCGCAAACATATATGACCCGCTAACAGGGTGGCCATCTAAGGATACTACACTCCACTGTACGGTATAGGTTCCTTGCTTAAGGTTTGGCAAATTTATATGTAGCACCTTGGAACGCTTCTCTCCGCCAACGGATTGTTTTGAAATTACAGGCTTTGCATTCCAATCATATATCGTAATATCTGCCAAATCCTGTTCAATCGGTTCATTAAAACGAAGCTCTAAAAACTTTGGAGAAGAGTCGGTAACCTCCATCTTTTCAGGTGTCGTCTCAATAAGTGTCGAGTGTGCTTCTGCTTTTGGTACTTGAATAAATATAAGCGAAAATCCGATAAATAATGTAAAGAATATAGGTAAAACATTTTTTATTTTTTTAATAAGTGTCCCCTCCTTATCTAGTAATCTTTTTTGCTCTGGAAACACTTGTATTTATTGATTGTGACATCCAGTATCACCATTCATTTTTTTTGCTACCACTTCCATTGCCTCTTGAAATCCATAAATATTCCCACCAAAACCTTTTACAAATTTTTCAGCATGGTCTCGATTTTCAAAAGTAATAATGTGCGGCTGGCAGCAGGAAATATTCAAGCATGTATCCAAAACATACCATGTTAGAAGTGCACTAATTGTTGTATTGGTGAAAAAATCATGACAAATTGCTTGTAGTACTTCATCTCCCAATTGACGATGTCGTAATAAACCACAATGTGCACAGCAAGCTGTTTCGATTTTGTCATTGGCAAGAATTAAGCGATACGCCATTTTCTGATTATTTGGTTTGTGGCAAAAAACACAATGGCTATGATCTGGTAAACTAGACTCTTTCTTTTCAATTAAGGAAATTCCACCAAATGTTTTCGTCACTAACCCTTCTTCAACTAATGGTTTAATATCCCGATATATCGTCATTTCTGATACATTAAATTGTTCGCTAAGTTCACTAATCTTCAATGTTTTTTTCATTTGGATAAGTAATTTTATTTCTCTTTGTCTTTCGATTGGTAACAATACAATCACCTCTCTTTTAACTTTATGTTCCCTTTTAACAAACAATCACAAATTAAAAAACAAAGCTTCTGTTTACCTTTTCCCATTATATACTAAAATCACCTATATACTTGTGATATTTATGTGAACTTATGTTGCAATCAAACATAATATAACAAATAATAAAAGATTCCCATAATGTGAGAATCTCTATTTTATAAAAAAATTGTTCTAAGTCTTTTTTAGTTACCGGATAAATACAGGTGCCAGTTATGCTTTTTTTGTCTGCTTAAAGTTTTTATACTTAAGGATTTTCTCTACTATTGTATCTCGCAATATAAGTCGATTAGATGCAAGCATATAATAACAAAGTCCTTCATCATTTCTTCCTAACCTAAAAAAGGCTGCAATAGATCATTCTATTAACAGCCTTCTAGATTAATGGTTTATTTTATCAATTTCTTGGTCTCCATAACAACCACACTGCTTAATCCAACTAATCCGATTAAATTCGGAATTGCCATGAGGCCATTAGCTATATCAGAGAATGTCCATACAATTCCAAGTTTTAAATTTGCTCCAACTGCTATCATCATGATAAATATATAACGATAATAACGAATCGCTTGACGACCAAATAAATACTCGATACATTTTTCGCCATAGTAAGACCAGCCTAAGATGGTAGAATAGGCAAATAAAATAATAGCTATTCCAAGTACCATACTTCCTGCTTGTCCAAATACTGATTGAAAAGCTAAAGTAGTTGCTTCGACTCCTGTCTTTCCTGACTCCCAAGCACCTGTTGTAATTAACACAAGGCTTGTAATGGTACAAACGATGAATGTATCTAAAAAGGTTCCCGTCATTGAAACTAGGGCTTGTTTTGCCGGAATATCTGTTTTAGCTGCTGCTGCAGCAATCGGCGCACTTCCTAATCCCGCTTCATTGGCGAATACTCCTCTTGCCACCCCCATTTGAATAGCTGAAGCAATGGTTGCTCCAACAAAGCCACCAGCAGCAGCCGTTCCATTAAACGCACCAGAAAAGATTAGCGAAAACGCCTTTGGAACTTGATCCAGATGATAAATGATAATAATTAAACCTGCTATAATATATACAAAGGCTTTTATGGGAACAAAATAGCCTGTCACCTTGCCTATCGCTTTTACTCCTCCTAGGATAACAATAGCAATAAATATCGCCATTACTATACCACTAATTAAGGGTGAGACTGAAAAATTAATTCTCATTGCCTCAGCTACGGAATTAGATTGTACTAAATTTCCTATCCCAAAAGAGGCGGTGGCACCAAAAATAGCAAACAAATTCGCTAACCATTTTTGCTTAAGCCCTTTTTCTAAATAATACATGGGGCCTCCTGAATATTCGCCATTTGAACCAATGATACGATATTTTACAGCTAGAATGGCCTCTGAATATTTGGTAGCCATGCCAAAAAGCGCTGTGACCCACATCCAAAAAACTGCACCTGGACCACCAATTGTTATAGCCGTTGCCACACCGGCAATGTTGCCCATACCAATCGTTGCTGCCATCGATGTCATAAGTGCTTGGAAATGACTAATATCTCCTGTCGTGGACTGATCTTCAGATCGACCAAAAGCCAATCGAAGAGCATGAAATAATTTACTAAACTGTAAGCCTTTCAGACGTACAGTAAGAAGAATTCCTGTACCTACAAGCAGGATTAATGTTGGAATTCCCCATACATAATCATTGATGTGATCTAACACTTGACTTACTCTTTCCATATCTATTCTCCTTTACAAAATAAAAAACCACTTCATCTAATGAAATGGTCTCTGGAGAACAAGGCAAAGAAAAAGAAACCGATTCGGTATCGGTCTTTCTCGCTTGTCTCTGTCCTTTTTACCTGAGAGATTATCCCGTCTCTATTAAAAGACGGATTTACTCCTTCGGTGCTCGTTTTCCTCCAATGGGAGGGAGTCTCTCCAGAGATTCGTCCCCGTATAGTTTACTTATTGATTAAGACCTGAGAGTTTCAAAGCTGTCCGACCAGCTCCTTGCCCCATCGGTAGATCGATACGACCTTCTCCTACACGGTTCATCCGAATGCTATGAAATTAATAAAATTAATTATAAACGTATAAAACGATAAGTCAAGAATGATAATTTGGTAGAATAATATTTTTGATAAGATGGTTCCATCCACTTTTTGTAAAAAAACTCTTTCAATCGATTCATTTTGATTGTAAAATAATGTTCAGAATGTAAAAACACAATTCGGTTGGTAGTCCGAATGCATCACATATGATGTCAGTAACCTTCCCCTCCTCGGGATGTCCGTCATTCTAATATTTATTAGAGGAGGGACTATCATGAAGTTAACCATATACTATGATGGTCAATTTTATGTAGGACTTGTTGAAACTGTATCGAATCATCATTTAAAAGCCTATCGTTATATTTTTGGAAATGATCCTAAAAATCATGAGGTATTAGACTTTATTTATCAAGACTTACCTCGGTTAATTGCAAACCAGCAACAAAAAGGAATACCGGTTGAAAAAAAATCTTTAAAGAAAATTAATCCAAAGAGACTTCAAAGGATGGTATCAAAAGAATTAAAGCAACTAGGTACTTCAACAAAGGCACAGGATGTTATAAAAGAAGAGTACACACAACGTAAAAAAGAAAAAATAATAAGAAACAAACAATTTAAAGAGGAACAAAAGGAATTAAAAAGAAAGTTAAAAATTCAAAAGAAGAAAAATAAACACAAAGGTAGATAACATGATTTCAAGCTAACTAACAATTAACCTTGTTAGTTAGTTCTTTTTAGTGCTCATTTGCAAAACACTGCTACCTAACTCCCTGCCCTATTTTAATTGGTTCGAAGCTTCTTCCTTTCCCAAACTAAACCCTTCAAATAATTGTCCTCCAAAGGGTTCTAAAATGTGATTAACTAGACATATCACCTTATTTTTATCTCCCGTTTTATAATAAGTATCAAACGCATCTACAAATAATTCAGCAAAATGAATATCATAATTTTTTAATGCCCGAACGGTCCATTTGGATGTGCCGACCCAGTGTTGATTCGTTCTCAAAACAAATTCACTTACCAATTCAGCTAAACTATTTGCAATAAATATTCCTTCTTCTCGTTTTAAACAACCAATATAATCTTCCAGTGTATCCGTTAAAAAATATCGTTTTATACGTATGATCTCCTCAGACCACTTTCCAGGTCCATGCGCTAAAAGTACATTCGCTTCATTTTTAATTGTCGCGATGATTCCTTCGTCTTTTATTACAATCCCTTCTGAAACCATTTTTGGTAAAGAAGGCATTGCTCTGTCCCTATCACTATGAAAAAAAACTTGATAAGATGTTAAGTTATGTACAAAAGTTTCAATTGCCCAACCATACTCTATGAAAGATTCTCGATACGAAGAAGAAAAGTTTTTATCAAAAATCACAACATCAAGATCAGATGTTTCCGTTTCTTCACCACGAACAACACTACCTGCCAAAACTGCAGCTTGGCACTTAGGAAAATTCCTATTTACAAATTTTAATGCAGCATCCTTAGGACTTAACCTCATTATCATCACCTCAACAAAAATTAATCTAAACCTATGCTTATTTCGTCATCATACCTTTTACTTCATCGATTGCTTTTGTTTCATTTACTTTTTTAAAAGCCTCGATACTATCAATAAAATAGCTTTTAGCCTTCATTTGCTCTCCTTTTGATTTGAATATTTCTCCAAGGCCACGATAAGAACATCCTAGACAAATCATGTCTTGGGATAGATGTGCAAAGTGTAGTAATTCTTTCATAAATTTTTCAGCATTAAGGTAATCTTTTTTATAGAGATTGTTTTTGTAAAGATTGTTGCTTCTGTAAAAGCCCTATTGCCGGCTTTTACACCTAATAAAAAATTCAGTGGTTCTTATGAGCTTGTTGCTCTTTTCTCAGTGAAATAAGGGGGTGAAACCTTTTCAACTGGATATGTATAAATAAACACTTAACTTAAATAGTAACAATATTTCAGAAAAGAGCCTTTATTTAAAAATATCATACCTTGTTCATAAAAATTTGCCGACATGCCTACAAAAAAATCCGGAAAATATTTTTCTAACATTTGTTGTTCATTTTGAAATAGGAGGAGTGCCTCATTAAAATTTTTTGCAAGTCTTTCTACCATTCCAAGTTGATGTAATGCAATAGCTTCAAATTTTTTATTTAAAGATGATTGGGCAATTTCGATCAATTCCATATATATTTTTCTTGCCCCATCAAAGTCATTATTATGGCTTTTCACATAACCTAACCCATGCAGTATATTACGATATTCCTGCGATTTCTTATCTTGTACTTCTCTTAAACATTCACGATATATTTGCTCAGCCTTGTCTAATTCCCCGTTATCAAAATAAGTAAATGCTTGATTTATTTTCTCATTCATTTTCTTCATTGCTTAATTGTATTTCCCACATTCTTTTCTTTATAAAATAACGCTTTTAAAGCAAATTTAGGTAAAATTAATTGTCTCCTCCATCTTGATGGTTGCTGGATTAATCGATAGAGCCATTCTAGATTTAACTTTTGCCATATTAATGGTGCTCTTTTAACTTTACCTGAAATAATGTCAAGACTTCCCCCTACACCAATCGCAATCTTAGCATTCAGCTTATTTTTATACTTGTATATAAAGTGTTCAGCTTTTGGTGCACCTGTTGCAACAATCAAAAAATCAGGTCCTAAAGAATGTATTTCTTCAACAATCCTTTGTTCCTCTTCATCCCTATAAAATCCATGATGCCTACCAAGAATGGTCACTTTTGGGTATTTTGAATGGATGATATCCATTGTTTTTAAGCTAGTTTGTTCATCTGCCCCTAAAAAATAAAAAGACCATTTTTTCAGATTTCCCATTTCTAGTAACCTAATTAACATATCACATCCAGTCACTCTTTCCGGAAGCTGCTCCCCTTTTATCCTAGATACCATAATAATCCCAATACCATCCGCTGTAACCAGCCCAGCTTCATCAATAATTTTCCTTAATTGCTGATCACTTTGGTATGACATAACGATTTCAGGATTACCAGTAACTACATGAAAGAGCTCTGATTTGTTTCTATTTACAACATCATTTAGAATTTGTAGACTCTCATTTAATGTAAGTTTTGGAAATGAGATTCCCATAATTTTAGCTGATTGATTCATTTTGCCATTCTCCTTTTTTCAGTTCCATTTTTTTACCTCGATCTTCCTACATTCTTTAAAGTCCCACTTTTCTCCTTCATTTAATACTCAAATAAATTTATATACTAAGTTGAAAACAAATTATTTCAACATCTAATAATTAAATGTTAAAATAAAACTGTAAAAGGTTCTTTATTAAGAAATATGGATTATTTAAAACCTTTTATTATTTTTATATTTAAGGAGATTAAAAGATGGGACGAGTAGAAGGAAAAATTGCTTTAGTAACTGGTGGAGCATCAGGTATCGGCTTATCAGCAGCTACCTTATTAGCAAAAGAGGGTGCTAAAGTTGTCATTGGTGATTTCAATGTAGAAGGTGCAACTGAAGCCGCAGAAAGAATTATTCATTCAGGTGGAGAGGCAATTGGTATATTTTTAGATGCTTCCAAAGAAGACTCTATCAAAAAAGCGGTGGATATAACTGTTGAAAAATATGGAAAAATTGATGTTCTATATAATAATGTAGGCTTAACAAATCTACAAAAAGATGTAGATGTAGTCAATATGGATCTTGAAGAATGGGATCGATTGATGAATGTCAACACTAAAAGTGTATTACTTGGGAGTCGATATGCCATACCACATATGATTAAAGCTGGTGGCGGATCGATTATAAATACTGCATCTATGGCTGCTTTTGCAGGAGATGCAACCCGTTCAGCCTATGGAGCATCAAAGGCTGCAGTAGTAAATCTTACTCGTTATATCGCTGCACAGTATGGAAAGAATAATATTCGCTGCAACAGTGTAGCACCTGGACTTATTCTAACACCAGCTGCAAAGAATAATATGCCAGAACCAGTATTAAGTATTTTTGAAAAATACAATGCCCTACCATATCATGGAGAAGCTGATGATATTGGTTATACGGTTCTTTTCCTAGCCTCTGATGAATCAAAATTTATTACTGGACAAACCATCCAAGTTGAAGGTGGCCATTACATGGCAAATCCAAGTATTGCTGATTTTCAAGCGTTAATAGGTTAATTAATTGTTAGGCATCATATATATTTATATGTCTTTATATTTTCCATGAATATATGGTGTCTAACATGCCCTAGTGACTGCATATCCCAAAAATAAACTTGAAGGCTCTCCTTCTCTTTTTAGTCTTTTTAAATCCTTCCTCCGAGTCAATAATCCAAACTGTTTTTGATACCCAAATTCTATAATAATCAAATTTTTATGTAACTTGCACTCATATACATTTTGATCAAATCCATATAACAATCGTAGAGATGAAGTATTCGTACCAAACCGTTTTGCACCGATCTCAAGTATTGAGATATTCATATTAATTCTCCCTTTTTCGAGATTATTTATCCAAAAGGCATTCATTACATTTTCCGAAATATTCACTATACAAGTCTTTAAACACTTTTACACTATTTAAAAATGCTTGATTATATTGACCATTGTCCTCTACCGACCAACACGTAGCTAACACAGCATGTGCATAACCCCATAATAGAATTCTTTCTTTATTAAGTTTTAATACTTCTACAAATACGTTAATCCTCTTATTTATTACCTCTAACACATTTTCATCTGGAAGATTGTTTAATAAAAACTGGATAATATCATATTCTCTTTCACCAATTAATCCTTTTGGATCGATGGCAATCCATGAGTCATTTCCATCATTTAAGATGTTGTAATGATGAAAATCACCATGAAGTAAAAACAATTTCTCCTTCTTACTATTCAATAAACTAAAGGTGTTTACTGCGTGATAAAGATCTTTCTTTGAAAATGGACCGAAACCATTAGGGTGCTTATTATAAATTTTCCAAAACTGCTCTTCTCTCTCAGAAATTTTTGGGATATAAGCACTTTTAGGTACATGAGTCCATAATTTTTTAGCTATATTTGCAGCAATATATGTTTTTTCTACATCATTATCTAGAGTAGCAAGTGTATTCCCTGGATGTAGCCTTTCTAAAATAAGAATTCCTTTTTCAAGGTCTACATCGAGCATTTTCACCATGCCTCTTCCATCAAATAAAGATAGTGCCTCTACCTCTGCTTGAAAATCCTTACCTGGTATTACAAGTTTCACTACCAGCTCAGTACCATCTATTCTAATGGCAGGTGCTACAAAATTATATGACAAATCAAACGGCTGTAGTATTTGTAATTGCCATCGTTCCTCACATTCCTCAATTAACCTGTGAAAATCGTGTAGCCATAAATCCCCCTTTTTCTTGTGAACTGATTTTATCGTTTTTATAAAATTAATAGGTAGTTGAATCATATATTTCCCCCTTACATATATTCAAATTGGCTTGAACATTACTAAAAATAATTTCATCAACATTATGAAATAGATTTACAAATGATTCACTAGTCCAATTTTACAACTATCTTAATAATGAACTGGAAACCAATCCTTCACATGTTTCAATCAATCCATATTCGTTGTATTTTAGGAATGTTATCTTCAAATACTAAGCTATATACATCTGGATTCGATAATTGGTGCCATTGTTTAAATCCAAAAGATGGTTGAAAATGCTTGATCATTAAAGCCATTAAATTCCCATGAGTGACAAGCATTATATGATTGGAACTACATGTTAAAACGTCTTCGATTACTGTGATTCCACGATTCATCGCCTGTTTACTTGATTCACCACCTGGATAACATAAATCTAGCTCTGTGAATGAATCTTCAAGCATCTCTAACCAATTAGAATGGTCTTTAGAACTTAAAACTCTTTCTGATAAGCGTTCATCCTTAATAATTTCTTTACTGATTGTTTGTGCAAATGGTGTTGCAGATTTAATTGCCCTCTTATAGGGACTAGAAATGATCATATCAATATTTTTATTCAAAAAGTATTCTGAAAGTAAAAGGGACTGTTCGATACCTTTTGGGGTCAGATCAGCATCAAACTTTTGCCCCTCAGCCTGACAATGCCTTACAAGATAAATAATTTTAGACATCTTTTTCTCCTTTTATTGATTCATGCGTTAACTATAGTGTCTTTGCAGTTGTTAAGGATTGTTTTATTTGATAATCTCTGTTTCAATCATTCTTTAATAAAGGAATCACACTCTCATGATTATATAGTTTCATGGTTTCACATATTTGTTTCGGAAGGAGATCATCAATTGAATTTTGTAAGTCAACCAATGCTTTATTAACAAATCCATTTTCAAACCGATCAAGTGATTCAGGCAACTCATCTTCATCCAGAACATAGTGTTGTCCATCCGGAAAAACTAATACATCAATAATCAAATCCTCAAATGACAAAACTCTATCCTTCACATATGTATTTTTTACAATATTAAAATAAGCTCCTAAATAATTCCCCAACATATCTCTCCATATATATAAATTATAGGGACGATCACACCAATAATAGGCAAGGGTATAACTTCCTTTAGGGATAGTTAATTGATTATTACTAGTTTTCATCGTAAAGGATTCAGCGATTCTATGAAATAAAACGACTTTTTGCTGGTTCGAGTTTAGTAATAGACAAGAATGTTCCACAATACTAGAATCATAACGGATTTTTCTTTCTATTATTGTCTTTGGTGTGTATATCATGTAGATTTCCCCTTTAACATTAACTTCTCTCCAACTAAAGCTTTATAACTTAAACTTATTCGCAATTATTTCCGCCACTTCTGTTGCACTTACATTCGTATTATTTATTTTTAAATAATTGTCCTTTTGAATTTCACCGTCAAAGGAATTTAATCTATATTGTTTCAAAGAACTGATTAAATCTTTTTCCGACCATTCAATATTTCTTTTAGAAGGTTTGTGCTTTAATCGATTCGTACTTTTATTTCTTTCCAGCCTTTCTTCAAGATTAGCTTCCAATTCTACAAAATAGATGGTTCCTCCTTTTGATTCGAAAATATTACATATTTTGTTTACCTCATCCCAATCTGATTGAAGATCAAATGCCCATACATATGTAAAAATCAAACCATATAAATCACTTTTTGAAACCTCTTCAAATATTTCCTCCCTAAACAATCCAACTAATCTTTTGCCTTCTTTTGTTCCGTAGTCAAAAAAATGGCTAACTAAATCAATCGTCATATGATTATGAAATAGCTTTAAATCTGTTATCCTTGCTAATTCCTGACCTACTGTCATTTTCCCAACTGCTTGTGGACCAAATATTAAAACAAGTTTCATAGCTCCTCCTTAATTTCCTACTTGAATTTTTTTCATGACCCAATCATAAGACGAGTACAACATTTCACTCTACAAGAGATGTCAGATGAGCAATCATGATTATAGATACATCATACTATAATTTATGTAAAATTTGTTCTATTCTATTTTTGTCAATAACTATGAAACATGTTTAAATTTGATGTAAAACTCTATTATTTTAGGAAGATATTTTCTGTTTTTTTTTGAACATCCACTAGCGTGCACTTTCGTAATCAATCTTTCTCTTTCAACAGAAGACGGAAGGATAAGAATATTCCAATTGTCGCCAATGATAATATTCCTGCTAATATGAAATATCCTACTGCTACACCATTTAAGTCAATGATGATTGTAAACAGGGCTAATAGTAAAAGTCTTAATAACGTACCGATTGATTTAAAAAAGCTCAATACTCTTCCTATTAAATGATTTGGTAATAATTCCATATACATATTCTGTCTAATCAGACGAGTTGAAACATTACACCACCCTATTAAAGCTGAACATAATAAAAAAATCCCTGCCTTTGGAAAGGTGACCGTTAGTATAAGTGCCACGATCATCATGAAATAATTTGCGACCATATAAGAGGATGAACTCAATTTCCGTGTAATAATAGTCGTACATACTCCAGAAATTAGTGCACCTATAGAATACGTAACTTCTCCAAGGGAATAGATTTTTACATCTGCTTTTAAACTATGACTGACAAAGATCGGATTTAATAGATTTACCAGCATAACCGTAATAAAAGGTATCAGTGCTGCCACACCGAATATCATTAATCCCCTTCTCCTTTTAATAAATCTCCAGCTTTCATTGAACATGGATAACCAAGAGTTTCTAGTATCTAATTTCAATTTCTCTTTACTAGTGGAGACATAGTTGATACCTAATAAATTTAAAAATGCAAGTAAATAGGCTAATGCATTAAGTATTAAAACTACATGCAGTCCAAATTTCTCTAGCAATATTCCAGCTAGTGCCCCTGATAAGACTAATGCTGTTTGGTTCTCAATTTCCAAAAACGAATTAATAGATCCGTATAGTTTTGGTTCAAAGATTTCTTGTACAAACGCTGATTGTGCAGATTCATGCATATAAAATATGAAAATACTTGATAAATAAATGAACACCATCATCCATTCAGAGTAGGTTCCCAACCATCCCCATACACTTACGGTCAATAAAACCGTGAAACCCGCTAACTGTTCAAATTGCAGTATAGCCTTACGAGAAAAACGGTCGATCATCGTCCCAGCAAAAGGACCAATGAGTAACGTAAGTATCGCAGAAATAATCATCGTTGAGCCAAGTAATCTAGCAGTACCTGTCAATTCAATCATATACCACGATATCCCTATCATGGTCATACCTTGACCAACTCCCGAGAACAAATTAGACAAAAACAATTTGCGAAAATTCGAATTCTTAATCACTTCTCCCATTTCCTTCACTCCTTAACTAAATTCAAATTATAAAAAACCCCGTGTAAACGGGGTTTTCTTATGATTGGGAATTATTCGCTCGTATTAGTTACTATGTATAGGCGTTTTCCTCCTCTTGGGGTACAATTCTCACGCTTTAGTTACCGTGTAGCGGCATTTTTCTCCTCTTCGGGTACCTTTGTCTCACTTTAGTTACCCTGAACACGTGTTTTCTTCCTTTTGGGGCACCTTTCCCTCACTTTAATTACCCCGAACCCGCGTTTTCCTCTTATTAGGGATTCATTTGCTCACTTTGAATATAATCCTTACCAAAACAAAATGAAGCCTAGTTAGTAATGAAGTTCTCCTTCATTACTAACTAGGCCTAGTCCATAATCATTATGTTTTTATAAAAAAAGACGCTGCAAAAGTAGCACCGATCCAAAAATCGAACATATGTTCTTTTTGTAGTACATTCAAATTAAAAAGTAACTTTCCTTGATTTCCATACTAATAGTATAAATTAAAATTAATTATAAGTCTATATTTAATATAAAAAATATTCTATATTTTTATAACCGGCCGGAAATTTCTTTGAAAAATGGTGATTTTGTATAGTTTGTTCTTTTTGTAAAAAGACAAGAGCCTGTAAAAAATCATAATAGAAACGAGGGATATTTTGAAAATAACCTTATGGGAATCTAATTTAAAAATTCGATTAGCTGGAGAAACTTTATTTAATTTATTTTATTGGATGTACTTTCCTTTCATAACAGTCTATTTTAGTAAAGAATTGGGTAGCCATGTTGCAGGAATATTGATGACATGTCCACCATTAATTATTTTGCTAAGTAATATGATCGGTGGAATTTTAGCTGATTATTTAGGACGAAGACCTGTTATGCTATTGGGTTCGTCCCTTCGAACAATCATGTTTGCCTGTTTCGCTATGGCATCTTCACCTTGGATTAGTTACTTGGCTTTTATTGGAATTGGTTTAGGTGGTGGATTATATGGGCCTGCAAGTGATGCGATGGTAGCTGATTTAGTTCCAGAAAAAGAAAGAAGACAAGTTTTTGCTACGTTTATTACCGGTAATAATATTGGTGCGGTGTTAGGACCCGCATTAGGTGCATTCTTTTTCTTTCATTATCGAAGTGAACTTTTATGGATTTGTACCATTGTCATGTTAGTTTACTCAATAACGATCTATTTTAAGATATCTGAATCCATGCCTAACTATACAAAAAAATCTATTCATAGAAGTGTAAATATGCAATTAATCAAAGAACAATGGAAGAGTTATGGAATGATCTTTCGGGATAAAATATTTATTCTCTATATATTGGGTGGAGTTTTCTCAGTCATTGCAATTATGCAATTAGATTTATATTTAGCCATATATATTACTGAGCATGTCCCCTCTCAATCTCTGATTTCTTGGAGAAACTTTTCAATAAAACTCAACAATACCGATATACTAGGATGGTTACTAGGGCTGAACGGTCTACTCTTTGTTCTATTTGTTATTCCTGTTACAAGATGGCTTAAACACTGGAGTGACCGTGATGTCTTTATCCTTTCAGCCATTTTGACTGGGGTGGGTATGTTTTTCGTTGGATTCACAACAAACATTTGGCTTTTATTTTTTCTCACCATTATTTTTACTTTCGGTGAACTCGTTCGTTCACCTGTATTAAATAATTTTATTAGTGACTATGCTCCTAAGAATGCGAGAGGTCAATACATGGGTGCTTCTAAATTACAATTTACGATTGGAAGATTTTTAGCCCCTATTACCGTTTTTCTTTCTGAATGGACCCCACCCATAGGTGTGTTTGGCCTTATACTTTTTTGTGCATTACTCGGTGGAGCTTGTTATATTTTTCTATATAAAATACATGTAAAGCAAAGTATATAATGTAGGTCTTTTATCGTATCCAGAATAGAAAACTACCATCAACTATTCTGGATATGGTGATTTTTCCATCCTTGTTCCAACCGTTTTTAGTGATATGCATCTCCATTGAACGTTCCTATTGAATTCTTTTAATAGGCGACCCCATTAAAAATTCTATGACTAAATAAAAATATTAAAATTGATATACTTTGTAATCACCATTATCTGATGAATATGTTAATATGTTCCGATCTTCAGGGATACCTTCAAAATAGGCACCCATACAACCTGTAGTACATCTATGTCCTGATATTAAAATATTTACTTTACTCTCAACATATTGATGTTCTAATTCCCTCATAAAATTAAAGACTCTGTTCACAAAGCTTTCAGTGTCTTCGATACCTTTATACACACTTACATCGGGGATGAGTCCATCCATTTTCACTTCACTTATCTTTAAATTGTCTGCTTCTCCTAATTCAAACACATCAAGTCTTTTATCGACTATTACATTCCCACCTGAAACTATTTGAGCAGTTTCAACAGCTCTCTCCTGTGGAGATGAGTACACAAGATCAAATTCTATTCCTTGTAGTTTAGTTCTTAAATTCTCAGCTTGTATGATTCCATTTTTATTTAGTGGATAACCATTGCGTCCTTGCATTCTTCTTTCTTTGTTTAAATCTGTTTCACCATGTCTGATAATATAGATCATCGTTCCACCTCCGAAAAAATGATTTATTTATATATTACAAGAATGGATATATATTACAACTGTTATATTTCTTTCAATTTAATAGTAGTTCCATTTATTCTTAGGAAGTCTTTCTTTAGGTGTTTTAGCAGATTTTTGAAAAGAAATACCAATCTTAAAACAATGAAGAGGGAATTGAGACACATAATTTTCGAATATTATTCTCCATTTTTGTCACATAACAGGTAAAATGTAATTGATTGGATATAGTTTAACAAAAAAATTTAACAAGATGATGATATACCCGTGTAACCAAAAGAAGTTTAGGAGTGTTTCAATGTCTACGCAATCATTAATTGAGCTGAGCAGTACATCATTATATCTCTCTTTTCTTATTTATTTAATTGCTATTTTACCTTGGGGTTTATCAGTGAAATCAAAACGGAGTATATTTTCTAGAGTTGCTCTATTATTAACTCTATTAGGATTTATACTGCAACTTGTTTATTTTATTAGTAGATGGTATGTTTCTGGGCATGCTCCGGTTAGTAATCTTTATGAATTTATGACTTTCTTTGGAATTATGCTAGTTGGTAGTTTTTTTATTTTGTACTATATTTATCGTCAAAGTGTGATGGGACTTTTCATTCTTCCCATTTCATTAATTATTCTTGGTTATGCAAACGCTTTTTCTAAAGACATTTCACCACTTATTCCAGCCTTGCAAAGTAAATGGTTAACCATACATGTGATCACTGTTGCCTTTTGTAGCGCAGTCCTTTCGATATCCTTTGTTACTGGGTTAATTTATTTATTAAAAACCATTAATCCTAAAGAAAAGAGTAAAAAATCATTTTTCCTAGAATTAATTATGTATTTCTTAATCGTAGTTATAGGATTTATTATCATTACTACTGCCTTTCAAACCACGAATTATAAGCAATACATAAAGTTCACAAATAAACAAGATCAAATAGAAATATACGAATATACATTGCCAGCTCTAACTGTTCCAAAGAACTCAGTAATTGTCGAATCACGCGATAGTAAAAATCATATATCCCAGAAAAATAGTGTGATTGAGACTCCATTACTGATAGATGCTCAAAAATTAAATACGATCATTTGGTCGTTTTTAACAGGCACACTTATCTATCTAGTCATTCGTCTAATTTGTAGATGTAATGTCATTTCTTTAATAAAGCCAGTATCAAAGAAGGTAAATGCTAATTTGATGGATGAGATTACATACAGATCTGTGGTTATTGGTTTCCCTTTATTTGCTTTAGGAGGATTAGTATTTGCTATGATCTGGGCACAATTAGCATGGAGTCGTTTTTGGGGTTGGGATCCGAAGGAAGTTTGGGCACTTATTACTTTTCTATTTTATTCTGTATTACTACACTTAAGAATAGGAAAAGGATGGGAAGGAGAACGAACGGCATGGATGGCCATTATCGGATTCGGTATTATTATCTTTAATCAAGTTTTTGTTAATTTAATCATTTCTGGTTTGCATTCTTATGCATAATTAAATACACTGCAAACCGATATTATAGTTAATAGAAAATTACAGCTTACCTCCTTTATATTACAGTATAGTTGATAAAACAAAGCATCGAATATACGGATTCGATGCTTTATTCATAAGGTATTTAATCTGGGAAATATTCTTAACTAGAAGAATTCATTTAGTCCATTCACAAAATAATCATATATATGATCATCAATGATTTTTTCTCCATATCCTTCAAAAAATATGAGTCTATCTACTACGTTTTCAAATGCATTGGGTTTTTGACGAATGGCTAAGGATACATCATATCTAGGGTCACCATAACCCCCTCCACTCCAATCAATTACTCCCGTAATTACTCCATTCGATACTAAAACATTATCAATTGTAAAATCTCCATGTATGAGCGTCTGTTTATAGACATTCGGTTTATTATATTTAATTTTTTCTAATAATAATTTCGTTCCATCCACTTTTTCATTCTGCAAATTATATTCAGCTTGAAGTAACATTTCTTCAAGCCATGTTTGTTGAAATTTTAGATCATTAGGGCACGACGTTAAATGGATTTGAGACAAGATACTCCCGAAATTATAAATTATTTCTTCATGTTTTCCCCTATTTTTTTCATTAGTTAAAGCAGTCCTTAAAGTATCTCCTTCAATATACTCAATTAAAGCCCAGGATTCTTTCGGATTTTTTTGTTGAACAAATTTCTTTACTTTTGGAACTGGTAGATTTGTTTCCCGCGTCAGACAGTTTAGAACTGTTATTTCCCTCTTTAGCCAAGAACAAAATAATTCTCCCTTTGTCCTTTTTAATGCATATAGTCCTCGGGTACTTTCTATTAATCCTATATCGGAGGTATATCCTTGTCGTGGAAACCTTATACTATAAATTTCATGGAGATCTTCCATTATTTCATTTGGAATTTCATTAACATGTATTGGCTGCAATTTAATTTCACCTCTACCAATATATTAATTTACAATGTCTTTCCCTTTACTATAAACTAAAATTTCCATTTAAATAATGTTACATATTATTATTTTTTTCAGCCTTTAAACCGTGCCATTAAGATCGTATTGTAATAATTTCCATCAGATAATAGCTTATCCTTTTTTAAAATGCCTTCTTGCTCAAAGCCATATTTTTCATAAAGTTTAATCGCATGATCATTAGTTTCTAGAACTTTTAGAGTGATTTTTTTGATATCAATAGAGTCAGCCCATTCAAGGGTTTTTATTAATAAATGAGTACCTATCCCGTATCCCCAATATTTTTGTATTACACAGACACCAAACTCAACGATATGCGAATTTCTTCTTAATGTATTCCCTTCACATCTCGAAAATCCTACAATCTTTCCATTTGCTTCACAAACTAAAAATAGATTATGATCCTGTTCTGTATCTTCGAAAATTAATTGTTTAAAACCGCTTTCGTCTATGTAGGATTCACCTGGTTCTCTATCTAAATTTTCCGTTTCACCATCAATTTGTAGTCGGATCTCTGAAAGGTCTTTAGCATCATTCTCTACCGCTAACCTTATGGTAAAAGATAAATTTTTATTACAAAACTTCTTTGCATTAACTTTCATCATATGTCTCTCCCTATCGACTTTACGAACCTTCCTTATTGGATTAACTGATTTACCTTTTGCTCTTCTTTCAAATATTTTTGTATAAGTTTCCTTAAATTATCTTCATTTTTAACTTCATTTAAATTTTTTCCGTACCAGGTTTGGATTTCCTCTTTTGTGATTTTATATTCTTTGTCATTAAAATGAAATCTGATCCATTCAACATTATGAACCAATGAAAAGATATATGTAGCATTATTTATTACTGTTTCTTTGTATATTTGTTCTGATTCTATCCAATTATAATTTAAAATCATTCCATATGGTTTTTCTTTAGTTTTAAGTTCAATTCCTTTTAAACTTTCGCCACTTTGTAACTGTTTTACAATGTTACCAACTGCACTGTTATCACCAACATACGAATCTTTAAATTGAAAGATGCCTTCTTGATCTTTATTAGCACTACAGCCAATTAACAAAATTACTACCAATGTTAAAAAAAACAGAAACTTTATTCTCTGTTTCACTCGAATTCCCCCTTATTAACTGACAACCATTTTTACAGTTCATAAAAAATTATCTTCTTTACACTACCTCTTTAAGTTACGAATTTTCCAGTAAAAGGTTTCAACTTTTTATATTTCTTAAACTTAACATCTCCCTATTATGTCGACCAATTACATCATTTGAAGAGATGAAATGCTAAGAATGAATAAAAGAATATCTGTAAAATAGTTAATCTGCATTAATTTGTGGACAATTTATAAATTTTTGTATGTCATAATAACATTTAATATTCAGGTTATTGCCATCCTTTTAGAGTATTAACAATTTATTCTAATTGATATCCTCTTAAAAAGCTTAATTTTTTGATTAATGAACAAAAACATATTTACTAGCTCTTAAGTGATAAAAACGGATCAGTTAGGAGACGATGACATGACAAATTTACTTAAGGAAAAGCAAAGTGAACAATATCTTGCAGCAATATATACCATAATTGAAAAGGGTATGGTTGCAAAAGAAGTGGTGTGTTCTATAACGACAGGTTTTCGATCGATCCCATCTTTACGAACCAATCCTGGACTTAATCCTTATCATGCATCTGTAGCAGATATCGGGTATGGATTTGATGCAGTTCAAGGCACGATAAAACGAATTCAGAATGGCGAGAAAATTCCACTTGCATTTGAGATGCTTGTTTTTGAGCTTGACACTTTAAGAATAAGTGAAAAGCAATTAAGTCCCAATTTTGAATTAGCTATATATGGAGTAGCTCCTGAATTCAATTATTTAATAAATATTAGTCGATATTTAAATAAACAAATCGGTTTAGCAATCTTTGAAGCTATTTATTTAAGTAAAAAAATATTAGGAGATAAATGGGAAGAAATCCATTCTCGTATTCAGGATATTCAAGCAATTCCTAGACTTTAAGGAGGGTATAAATTGCATAATCAGCCTTTGGTAATGACGAACGAAGAAAGGACAGCTTTATTAGATTGGTGGAACACAATGGAGAAAGCGAAACCAATGGTAAGAAGATTAATGTCATTAATAACAGAACTTCGCGTAGATCCTAAAACTAGTCATGCAGATGGAATGATTTTATTCTACAGAGCTGCTTCGGAGGTCTCCTATGGATATGCAGGTGTCAGAGGCTGCATAAGAAGAGCATTTTCTAATGATGAATATAGGGAGTTCCTACGAATGAATATGGTAATGTGTCATAGTTTTGCAGAACGGTTTTCTGTTGATACAAAAATATTACTTGAAAGAGTTGCCAAACAAATTACAGATCCATGTTCACTTATTTTAGTACAAAAAATTAGAGAAACCTTGAAAGAAAATGATGTTATGCTAAAAGAAATTAGGCTAAAAGCTGATAACTTTCTCAAGTAGAAAAACATAAACTGAGTTTTATTTCCTTAGTAAACAATTTGCAACCAGCAATACTAATAAAAATATATATCATTCACCCCCTTCTCCTAAACTTCAATGAACTTTTAGATATTAATTACATTCCGCTTCCTACTTTGTTAGTATAATTAAAAAGTATATCTTTGTTCTATTATCATTCTATAAAGGAGTAATATTAATGAAACACGTATTAGTAGTTGGTGGATCAGGAATGCTTGCAGATGTATCACTCTGGTTAAATAACCAAGGTTATCACGTATCAGTGATTGCACGAAATCTTCATCGCTTGAATAAGCTTGTAGATAAAGTACCATATAGAGATAGGATTACAGCAATTAGTGTAGATTATAATAATGATGAGTGGTTAAGAAAAGAAATCATATCTACCGTTCTAAAGAATGGAAAGATTGATACAGTTATTGCTTGGATACATTCTTATGCAGAAAATGCCTTAGAAATTATTTGTAAAGAGGTTTCAAATGATAGCGATGAATGGAATTTATTTCATGTTTTAGGGAGTAGCTCGAATTTAAAAGAAATTCAAAAAAATGTTCCTATATCAGATAATTGTTCCTATCATCAAGTTCAATTAGGTTTTATTATAGAAAATAACCATTCAAGATGGTTAACAGATCAAGAAATTTCTGAAGGCGTTATTGAATCAATTAGCAAAAATAAGAAATTACATATAGTAGGAAATATTGAGCCTTGGGATAAACGTCCTAGTTGAGGGTTATTCGTATCCTCTAGTGTGCCAATGTAATCGAATAAGAAAAAGGCATTTCTTATTAATAAATGCCTCTTTTTTTGTTCTATTTATTATAAATTAATAAAATTTCTTTAACTCCATTAGATCATCAATAACGATATCCGCCTGAGAAAGTTCCTCTTCCTTAGCAAAATCAAAATTACATCCTATTGAAACTAGTCTATTTTCCTTAGCTGCATTTATATCAGATAAACGATCTCCTACTACTGCTCCAGTAGTAATGCCATACTTTTCAATAATATTTTGAACAAGATTTGATTTATTCAATGATTCAATTTGTTGGATACTAAATGTTTCTGTCACCCAATTATCCAACTGATAATAACTAACGATTGCATTTAAGTACGCTATTAATCCGTTACTTGCAATATATATCATACAATTATTTTCTTTTAAATAACTAAAAATTTTCTTTACATTAGGATATAAGGCACCCTTGCCACTTTTTATATTATCTATTAATCTTTCAAGAAAGTATGAATCCGTTTGTTCTCTATCACTGATTGAATGATCTGGTAATAAAGTTTCCCATACTTTCGGTAAAGGGACACCCATTATTTCTCGGTATTTATCAATAGGAGTCTCTTTCTCCCATTTATTTTGAGCACGTAAATGATTAAACGTATCTTCAAGTGATAATTCTAAAATCTTATCCGTCTGAAATAGTGTTCCATCCATATCAAAAATTATTGACTGTGTCATCGTTTCTCTCTCCCACAAAAAAAGACTAAATTCATTTAAAAGTTTAGCAAAAATATGATTACTTTTTAACCTAAAATTTCTAAACTTTACTACTTTATTTGAACATTTCCCCCTCATACCGATTTTTTTCTGCTTGTATCTATTTGTGCTGTACGAAATATAAATTTCTCTCAAATACCTGTATACTTCCCTAGCAATACCATAAAATAATCACTAAATGGAAATTGAGGAAAATTGGAGGTATTCTTTTGGGAATTTTCAAGAAAACAAAATCAAACACTTTAACTGCCGCAGAACTGTCAGGACTTTGGCTTCAATATATGGGCGATAGTATGGCAATTTGTGTTTATAAGTATTTTCTTAACATTGTTGAAAACAACGAAATTAAACCTATTTTAGAATTTGCTTTACGATTATCCGAGAGCCATATCACAAAAATTCCAGAGTTCTTACATAGCGCTAATTATCAATTCCCTATAGGCTTTACAGAAAATGATGTGAATGTAAATGCCCCCCGTCTGTTTTCTGACCAATTTTTACTTTTTTACTCCTATATCATGACCATTCATGGATTAACCGCTTACAGTCTAGCTATTACTAACTCGGAAAGACAAGATATACAAAATTATTTTTTCGAATGTGCAGAATCATCAAAAGAATTATTTCAGAAGATAGATGAAGTAGCAAAAAAACATCCAAAATTCAAAAGTGTTCCTTCCGTCCCACCAGTTCGTGGAGAGAAGTTTATAGAATCACCGGGTTTCGTTTCAAATTTAGTGGGAGATAAAAGACCATTAAATAGTTCCGAAATTAGTACCCTTTTCTTTAATTCAACGAAAACTGGATTTGTTCAGTCAATAAGCTTGGCGTTTAGTCAGGTAGCTGAGTGTGAAGAAGTTCGAAATTTTATGTTAAAAAATGTGAAATTAGCAAAAACCGATGTAGAGAGTTTTGATTCTATATTACAACAAGATAACTTACCAATTCCTGAAAAATGGGAGACTGAGATTACTGAATCTACGGTCAGTCCCTTTTCTGACAAATTGATAATGTATCACGCAGGGTTTTTAGTGCATGCAGCTCTTACATATTATGGAGCTTCATTAGGCTCCAGCTTCAGATCGGATTTACTTTTAAACTATAGTAGAGTATTCGCACATGCGATGGAAGCTGGTGCGCGATCCTACAATATTATGGTTAAGCACAAATGGTTAGAAAAACAACCAGAAGCAATTGACAGGAAATCTCTGATGAAAGATTCATAATATGAGGTATCAAATGATTAATAAGAACTGCTTGTCATATAGATATACTTTAAAGAACATTTTGAGAGATTGACCAATATATTAATTAGTACTTATATAGTTGACAGTAGCTATCTTTAGAAAGAGATAGCTTCTTTAGGTTGTTAAAAAAATCTTCGCAACGCACCATTTTTATTAAATTTAAATAATTGTTCATCATAAAAAATTCAATTGTGTATTTTACCTGTTAGTCATTTTACGTTTTATGACCTTATGTATGGAATCCGTTTTGAAGAAAACCCATGTCATTCAATGTAGATAGGTCATTTTAAATGAATAGTACAATTATATAATTGACACTGCCAACGATCTTCAATTTTCCGAAGAATTGTTAGTGAAGTGTTTTCAATATAAGTTGTTCGAAACTCCTCTGGTAATAGACGTTGTAAGGTAAGACCAATTAAGGCACCGTGACTAACAGCTAATACTCTTTTGTTCTTATATAAGCGTACAATATCTTCTAAAAAATCAAGCCCTCTAATGGCGACATTCTCAAAATTTTCTATGCCAAGTTCTAAGTTACGCCAATTCCTTCCCCACTTATTTATTCTTTCTTCCTCAGTTGTTCCTTCAATCATTCCACAATTAATTTCTCGAATTCTATCATCGATCGAACTAATAGGTTGATCGATAATATTTCCAATGATACTTGCGGTTTCAATTGCTCTTAACAAGTTACTCGTAATAAGCATGTCCCAATCTTCATCTTGCGAAAGCCGCTGGCCAAGTTTTTTAGCCTGGATCTTTCCTATATCGTTTATTGAAATATCTGATATTCCTTGTGCTTTACCTAATTCATTCCAATCAGTAATACCATGTCTTATTAATCCTATAGTAGTCATTTCGCACACCTCTAATTTAACATTTGCTTTTGTTGTAATAAGCTCCGCTTGATTTGCTCAAAAAGATACTTCAACAAAAAAGAGCATTAATCCTGCTTTGATTAACGCCATTAGTTTGATAATGAGAAAGAAACACATTTTTGATTTAATTTTTTACTATCCCAATAACAAATTCATTAAATTTTATATGTTACCACTTAACATTTTTTATTTGTTTGATAGATGTGGTTATTTTTTATCTCATCTATAGAAATGAGGATATTATTTTTCTAAGTTATTCTGTATTTTTTAGAATTTCATTTATAGATTTTCTTGAACTGATTGATAAATTTCATTGATCGTCTTTCCCCTTGCCCGTGCTAGAATCTCCATTCTTGCCTTAAGTTGTCTTTCAGAGTATTTATTCATTTCAGAACTGTATTCATTTGATTTCTCGCTTTGCCCAATTACGCCCTCTGCATTTAAAGAAATTGCGATAGGTGCCAATTCCTCAAGTTTCTTAATAATCCTGGCATATAAATGAGGATGTTCACAAATCAAACGCTGAAGAAGAAAGGTACCGTATGCAATATGCCTTGATTCATCCCGCTTTAAGTGATCAATTCCCTCTAGAAGTCCTGGCATTTTACCGATTTTTTGAAGTCCATCATAAAATGTTTTATACCCCGTTTCAGCTAAAACTCCTTCAGCAAACATATTGTACACGGTAGCTGCGTCAGCTATTACCTCTGGGGTTTGCTCATACCAAAGGCGTTCCATTGTCTCTGGAAGAATTTCATAAAATAGTTTACGATACGATTCGGAATGCAAGTGTGAAAGATCATCTTTTTCACCAATAGTATTTAATACAATTCGAAAGAATTCAGTATGTTTCGCTTCATCGCATAAAAATGTAGTAAGAAACATCTCCTCTTCCAATCTACCCTCATTCGCAATCACCCTTAGCAAAGGAAGTAAGTCTAATGTTACCGCCTCTTCTCCTCCCTGAAATTGTGCGAGCAGCTTCAGAATCCAATCTTTTTGATTAACAGAAAGTAGTTTCCAGTCTTCCTTATCCTGTGAGAAATTAATATTTTGAGGATTCCAAACTCCAAATTTTTTTGCCTTTTGATACAAGCGATAGGGGTATGAATTTTCCATTAAACCTTCTGAACTCGTAGTTACTAGTTTCTTCCTCAAGATTATTCACCTTCTTTTTTTAATCTAACTGTATAGAATTTCAATGATTTCTCATTCAATATACTAACTAACCCATCGAGGATCCCTACTAATATTTTCTAAAAGATCATAAGTTCTAATATTCTTGATTTAAGTTCTTATGATTTTTTGTTCATTTGATTGTTTTTCTTTTATCATCTTTTACTATCCATATATATTTTTTCATTTTCATCGATCAAATTTAACTGCTTCCATAAAATTAAGACTGCAAAAATAAACTTTCATTCACTTTGCACTATGGACATCATCATTAGATTGGTCTGACTTTCCATGTAAAGCTTTTATAAAAAGCCCATAATCAATAACAACCATTTCATTATCATGTGATAATGCTATATTTGCTAGTCTTAAATCGACTGGTATGATCCCTCGTAATAAAAACTTCATTGTTAGAGTACTCAGCTTCTGAAGATTTTCCAAATTAATAGGTGCCTTACGCTCCATCTTTTTCATAACAATCCACCCCTGTCCTTTTTCTTTTACTGGACAGAGGTATTGCTTAATATCCGGATGTGCAGAATGATACAGACTAAATTCTTGACCGTTACTTATCAAGCCTATTTCGGAAAATGCAATTTTCAAGACGTATCCGTTATCAAGATCATAAACTATTCGATTTAAACCATTGCCAATAAGCTTATATGGAAGTTCAAGTGTACGTTGAGCTAGTTTTCTTTTTTTAGTCGGAATAAGGAGAGGATATTTCTTCATTTCGGATATCCATGCATCAATAGATCCAATTTCCTTACTCGATAAAAAAGAGCTACCCTTATCATTTGTAATCGGCATATTTCCCATCATCCTTCTTTATCAATAGTTTTTCTAAAAGACTTTGAAGTTCTGAAAACTGCCATTTTTATGAGTATCCGAATTCAATAATGAGTATTAATAATCTCTAAATTCGATTCTCATCTTTAGATGAATCTGTTTTTTTAGTCTTTTGATTGAATCCTTTAACACAAGACCAGTTATCTGCTGATCATATATCATTGAAATCCGTACACTTCCTAAAAGGGACCAAAATAATCCTTATATGCACCATAATCAGATAATGTTTTTCGAAATTTCTGATTCAAAAAAATGCATATGTGTCCTCGCCATTTCTTTGTAATTACTTCAATTTTATGAAACATAAGTAGAATTGTTTGTACTTTCGCTGAATATTGTAAATTTTATAGAATGTGATAATCGGAATAAGCCCCTCCAATTTTTGTCGCTTTTAAAATACCAGTTACTAAGCCTAATGTTTTTAATAAACAACTTATTTCGTAACCATGTACTTACTTTCGATTAGTACTAGAATCTAGTCCAAATGCAACTAAAAGTTTTTTATTACTTATACGTATTACTTTTAAAAAAGTATATTTAGATTTGAAATTTTTTAGATTAATAAATTCTCCGCAATTAAATTCACCCACTTGAATATAAAAAGCGATTCTAATTTAGAATCGCAACGCTTGTTTAAAAGTATCATGTTATATCTTCAGGATTTTATAAAATTATCAGATATATATAATCGTTTGATCAACATTTCAAAAATATAAGCAGCATCTTTCATCTTTTAATACACCAATATCAAACATAATCGAAACATATTCCTAGGGCTGATCATCACCTTTATTAGATTAACGAATTATAGGTTTACGAAATTTATCGTGCACTTATACATTAATGGAAAATTTTATTCACTTATATTTAAACTTGGAGTTCTAACATTTGAAAATGGGCATATTCTTTGTTGAGAATTTCTCTTAATTTACAAATAAGCGGAAAGGGTGAAAAGAAACTTATGAAGGAAATACCTGTAACTGGTTTTATGGTACATTCACCTGATTCTAATAATGATTATTCTCATATTTTATATCTAACGACATGGGATGGAAGACCACTTCATAAACATAATTTTTCAGGTGTTACGTCATTTAATGTTGGGCATGAACATAGATATGCTGGTACGACAGAGCCAGCACCCACTAAAGTGGACCCCTTCGTCAAGACACTAATTTAAATTTTTTAAGGTGGGTCAGAATCCATTATGGATATCTGCTTTATAGGAGCTAGAGGTGCTCACTGGGGCTAGGGGGGTGGTAGGTGCACATTTTTTTGCGAGTGATTCATCCTACTCTATTTTTCCTTCTCAGGGGAGGTTCTGTCAAGGGCGAGCGGAGCGAGGGCTAGCCATACCCTTGACAGGTTCTTCCCTGAGAAGTATCATCCCTTATGGATGAATCACTCCGAGGCCATAAACGGAGGCGGGGGGTTTATAGCCAATCGATTGGTGAGGGCGTTCATAGTTATAGAAGTGGATAAAATTGTTAATCTCTTTCCTTGCTTCTCTTGGACTCTCGTAATCTTTTAAGTAAACCTCCTCATATTTAATCGTTCTCCATAACCTCTCTGTAACAATATTATCAAGGGCTCTTCCTTTGCCGTCCATGCTAATTCGGATGTCCTTATCCAGCAGTAATCCGGTATATTGGGGACTGGTAAAATGGCTACCCTGATCACTATTTAAGATCTCTGGCTGTCCTACCGACAGAGCCCGTTTCACTGCCTCCAAGACAAAGTCAATCTCTAGTGTTTGGTCTAGCTCCCAGCTAACGACAAAGCGAGAATACCAGTCTATCAGAGCTACAAGATACATCCAGCCTCGTTGGAGGCGAATGTAGGTAATATCGATTCCCCAGACGTGGTTAGGGTGGCTAATGGCCAAATTTCTAAGAAGATACGGATAGATCCGGTGCTCAAGATTGCGTTTACTAAGGTTAGGGCCGGGAGAAATCCCTGCAATGCCCATTTCCCGCATATGACGTTGTACAGCCTTGCGATTAATATTTATTCCATTGTTGTTTAGAACAACAGTAATTCGCCTAGACCCAAAATAGGGATGCTTGGTATAAATTTCATCAATCTTGTGCTTGATAAATATTTCCTCAGGAGAAGGCTCGACTGGCTTATAATACAAGCTAGTACGATTGAGCCCAAGCAGCTGAGCCTGGGTAGTGATTGGCAGCTCTTTATCATCCCAATCAATCATTTGAATACGCTCGGCCCTACTCCTTGATTCCAGATTTTTTTTTAAGCCACGACAATTGCGTGGTTAAACGGCCAACCTCAGCGTAGAGGTTTTCAATTTGATTTTCATATTCCGCCTTCATTTGATCCGCTTTTTTATTTTCTTTAGCGAAGATCGAAGGCATTTGATCAAGAAATGCATTCCTCCATTGTCTAATTTGATTGACGTGAATTCCATGAGATGAAGCGATTTCATTCATGGTCTTTTCTTCCTTTAGGACCTCTAGCACGATTTGAGCTTTAAACTCTGGTGTGTATCGATTTCTTTTCATAAACCTACTTTAACATCTCCTCATTTCGTGTCTAGTTTCTTGGGTCCATTATATAATCTTTTAAGTAAACCTCCTCATATTTAATCGTTCTCCATAACCTCTCTGTAACAATATTATCAAGGGCTCTTCCTTTGCCGTCCATGCTAATTCGGATGTCCTTATCCAGCAGTAATCCGGTATATTGGGGACTGGTAAAATGGCTACCCTGATCACTATTTAAGATCTCTGGCTGTCCTACCGACAGAGCCCGTTTCACTGCCTCCAAGACAAAGTCAATCTCTAGTGTTTGGTCTAGCTCCCAGCTAACGACAAAGCGAGAATACCAGTCTATCAGAGCTACAAGATACATCCAGCCTCGTTGGAGGCGAATGTAGGTAATATCGATTCCCCAGACGTGGTTAGGGTGGCTAATGGCCAAATTTCTAAGAAGATACGGATAGATCCGGTGCTCAAGATTGCGTTTACTAAGGTTAGGGCCGGGAGAAATCCCTGCAATGCCCATTTCCCGCATATGACGTTGTACAGCCTTGCGATTAATATTTATTCCATTGTTGTTTAGAACAACAGTAATTCGCCTAGACCCAAAATAGGGATGCTTGGTATAAATTTCATCAATCTTGTGCTTGATAAATATTTCCTCAGGAGAAGGCTCGACTGGCTTATAATACAAGCTAGTACGATTGAGCCCAAGCAGCTGAGCCTGGGTAGTGATTGGCAGCTCTTTATCATCCCAATCAATCATTTGAATACGCTCGGCCCTACTCCTTGATTCCAGATTTTTTTTTAAGCCACGACAATTGCGTGGTTAAACGGCCAACCTCAGCGTAGAGGTTTTCAATTTGATTTTCATATTCCGCCTTCATTTGATCCGCTTTTTTATTTTCTTTAGCGAAGATCGAAGGCATTTGATCAAGAAATGCATTCCTCCATTGTCTAATTTGATTGACGTGAATTCCATGAGATGAAGCGATTTCATTCATGGTCTTTTCTTCCTTTAGGACCTCTAGCACGATTTGAGCTTTAAACTCTGGTGTGTATCGATTTCTTTTCATAAACCTACTTTAACATCTCCTCATTTCGTGTCTAGTTTCTTGGGTCCATTATACACAGGAGTTCCACATACCCACAAATACTTTACTATTACTTCATTAGATGATGGACATAAACATGAAATACGTGGAGTGACTGGGCATGCTATTCCAATTACTGGTGGTGGTCATTATCATAATTTTCATGGAGTAACTACAGTTAATGGAGCCCGTCCTCACTCCCACAAATATAGTGGTAGAACCAGTCCTAGTGGTTAAATATTAGTAATTTATCACTGAACTAGTAGAAGTTTAATATTGTATCGAGGCATTTACAAGAACTTTCCGTCTTCTAAAAAGACTAAAACCATTTCATAATGTGTTAGTCTTTTTAATTTAACAATTCATTTTTTTACTAATGATTGACCGTTTATACGATACTCTAAAAGTGCAGGAATCAAAAAATCATTGAGCAATTAGGATCCGATTTTGTAAAAATTATGTGAAGTAAAAACAAATTTTTACTTACTGAAATTTCATCGAAATTGAGTTTAAAAATTTTCAATTGACTTTATTTAATAAACTATTGGGCTCTACATGCACATGAACATTATATACCCCTATTTCTTTTATCATTACTTTTTCAATAGCAGTTGCTACATCATGTGCCTCTCTTATATTTAGTGTATAATCTACGAAAATCACAACATCTATCACTTCATTATTTCCATAGCTTCTACCTTTAATTTCTTTTATACCTTTTACCCCATCCACTTTTAATATTACATTCTGATATAATTCGATTTTTTCCTCATCGAATCCATCTGAAAGTTCATGTGAAGCTTCTTTAAAAATGTCCCAAGCAGTTTTACAAATTAATAGTCCAACTATTAATGCTGTTAAAGTATCTAACCAAGGCATATTTAATTGAGAACCAAAGATACCTACTGCTGTTCCTATACTTACCCATGCATCGGAAATATTGTCTTTTGCAGCTGCCATGACAGCTTTACTTTTAATTTTAAGAGCCAAGCTTTTATTGTACCGATATACAAAATACATGCATATTGAAGCAAAAATGCCTACATAAGCAGCTATAATATCAGGTGACTCACTTCTCCCTCGAAAGATCGATCCAACAGCATCGGACAATACTTGGATTCCAACAGCAAACATAATAAATGAAGCTATCATTGATGCAATTGTTTCACTTTTCCAGTGACCATATCTATGGTTTATATCAGGTGGCTTTTGGGCAATTTTCAATCCTATAAGTACTGCAATAGATGCAATAATATCGGTTGTATTGTTAAGACCATCTGCTTTCAAAGCTGCTGAATTACTGAAATATCCAATGATTAATTTTATGATTGATAGAACAATATAAGCAAAAATACTGATGATTGCCCCTCGCTCGCCTAATTTAAGATCATTATATTTTTGATTATCCATCCTGTACCCCCACGAATCATTAACTCCCTAAATAGGATATCAACAAAAGGACGTGTGGGTCTACAGCAACCTTGTTGAGTGGCTTTATATTAGTAGATGGCCTTTAAAAGTGTTTCTCCAGGTGAAATTTTTGTTTATAAACCTGGGCACTAAATTTTTATACCATTTTTTGAAGATCCGAATAGACAAATGTTCATCGACCGTCATTTATCCTAACTCAAAAAAGATTTTTCAAATGGTGGATATTCCAACTTTACATTTGCTTTTACCAAAGATTCAGTAGTATAAACCAATAATGTAAACAGTAAAAAAATTCTTCATAAAAAAAAACCCTTTTTACTAGATTAAAAGTTGGTTTCCATTAAAAAGAGTAAAGATATTACTGTTCAATAACTTTACTCTTTTAATAAATAATTTAGGCTTGTTTGATTTTGATCTTCTTTTCATTCTTTTTTCCAATAATAATACCTAAAACAGAAGTAATGAAGACACTTAAAACAACTATTAAAATTTCATCAGAATTAAAATAAAAATAGGAAGTTAATGAGTTATTTATTTTTCGTAATAATAGAACAATGATATATGAGAATACAAAACCTGTGGTAGCAGCAATTGTAAAGCTATTTAGATTTAACCACTTGTAAGAAGTTCTTACAAAAATTAAACTTAGCATAATTATTATGAGTAAAAGGTATGGACTGTTAATAATTCTTATAGTGTTTTTGAGTTGATCCGATTGGTAAAAGAAACCCTGTATAACTTCTAAAACCTCTCTTAACCATAATCCCGTTATGACTCCAAATAGTAACCCTTTCATATTTATCCGTTCATAAAGTCTATAAAATACAATAAGGAAAAGGATCATTAATACTGGTGTGAGAAGGACTGAAAAAATAATAAAGCCTAATCCGTCCGCTGTGAACTGCACCCTGTCAAGTAGACAGTATAAAAAAATAAAATTAGGCAATGGCCTTAGTTCGATATTCTATCGGGCTAAGGCCATTAAATTTGGCTTGTAAACGGTCTTGATTATAAAACTTTATATAATCTTTGATATCCTTTTGAAGCTCCTCAAAGGATTGATAATGATGAAGATAATATCTTTCTACTTTCAAAGTCCCCCAGAATGATTCCATGCATCCATTATCAATACATTTTCCTACTCTAGACATACTGTGGATAAGATGGTTTTTTTCGATTATCCTTTTAAATCCATTTGATGTATATTGAAAGCCACGGTCACTATGAATTAAACGTTGCTCATCATGTAAAGGATTCTTCGTTAAGGCACCTTTGATGGTTTTAAAGACTAAATTATTATCATTTCGATGTCCCAATACAAAGGATACGATAGAATTGTCATACAGGTCTAAAATAGCGCTTAGATAGGCCTTTTGACCATTCCCATATTTTAATTCTGTTATATCAGTTACCCATTTTACATTTGGGTGTACTGCCGTAAATTCTCGGTTCAAGATATTCTCTTCCACGTTATTATCAGATGGGCGATGATCCCATTTCTTTTTCCGTCGTATCTTTGATTGTAGGCCAACTAATCGCATTAAACGATGAATTCGTTTTGTGTTATAATGCTTATTCATTTTCCGATTGAGATTCATGGTAATACGTCGATAACCGTATATTCCATCCACCTTTTGATAAATCGCTTTAATTTCTTTAAGTAATCCGCGATTTTCGCGTTCCTGATCCGTTTCCTTTCGATTGACCCATTTATAGTATGAAGACCGATTGGTATGACTTATTGTACAAAGGAGCTGAATAGGGTAATTCATTCTTTCATTTAATTCCCGTATTGCACAATAAGCGACTTCATTCCGAACCTTGCTTAGTACCGCCTTCTTTCGATTTCCTCCAACTTTTTTAAAAAAGCATTTTCAGCTTCCAATCGATAATTTTTTGCTTCTAATTCCTTAATCTTTATCCTTAATTTCTCTTGTTCTGACATTTCTTCTTGAGGTTTCTTTCTTCCACGGTGATCCCGTAGGGACTCTGGTCCATCTGCTTCATATTTTTTTGTCCAACTGTATATTTGCTGGTAGCTAATTTGGAATTTCTTCATGACAGCTGAATAGTCATGGCCATTCTTTATACAAAAATGAACTGCCTCCACTTTCTCCTGGAAAGACAATTTTCTAGAATGAATCATAAGGGATTCCCCCTGACTTGTTTGTCTCGTTTCCTTATGATTATTATAGTTCTTTATCCAACCCCTGAGGGCGCCACGGCTCACTTTATGCCTTCTACATATTTCCAACATGGAATAATCACCAGATATATAGTCTTGAATTGCCCTTAATCTTATTTCATCCGAGTATTGTTTCCATCTGCGTGATTCCTTTAAACCATCAATACCATATAATTCATATTTATCTTTCCAGCTATGGAGTGTGGATTTAGATATTTTATATTCTTTTATCAAACTGCTGGGGCTCATTTCCCCCTCTATGTATTTCATTAAAATTTGATATTTCTCCTCGGTAGAATATTTACTTCTTTTTGACATAAAAAATCCCCCTAGAGTAACGACAGATTTTTGTTTTTTCATCTGTCCACTTTAAGGGGAGCATATCACTGCACCTGGTGTTGGTTTAGTAAAAATCGTATAAGTTGTAAAAATAATGTTGAAACAAACAAGTCCTGTAAGGATAGCTGCTATTGATGAATTTAAAAAACGCATGTTTTCTTCCCTTCTATTGTTTAACTTTATGTATCGCCTTTTATAAAACCTCAACATATCACAAAAATATTATTTAAAGTTACGATACGACAAATTTTACATTTATTTGAAATTTAAAAGATATCTGGTTTTCCACTTTACCTATCCTACCATAATTGTTCTTTAAAAATAAGACAAATAAATGGGAACGAAATCAGATTAAAAATAAATATAGAAGGGTTTTTTCTCATTACTCAAGCACATCAATAACTCAATTTTAAAATTTTTATTTTTTATTAAGTTTAAAGCTTCTTCAATTTCATAATAACCAACAGCCAGACTTTCATTACTAGCCTGTAGTTCACCACCTACATGTTTTCCTAACTACCACATATTACAAATTCCAAGTTCCACTTCGTGTGAAACTCCACAAAAGCTATCTAGTATAACATCAATTCCTGTTTCCTCTTTAACTGCTCTTATAACGGCAGCTTGAACTGCTTCTCCAGTTTCAACTATACCACCCGGTAATTTCCAACCCCTAATAGGATCTTTTTTTAAAAGTATTTTATTTTTCTCATTCTTAATAATCGCTCCTGAAGTAATAGTAAATTTCATAAAACTCACCCTTTTAAACTTCCACAAATTCGATGAATTGGTACCATTTAGGTATTCAGTACTATATTTCTATAAATTTTATATTTACATTTCCTCCCGATACTAAATTCCTAGACGGCAGAGTCGCTAAATATTACATTTCAAAAGAGTAATCCTTCTCAACTTTACAAACTCTAACTGTGTAATTTTTATACCATTCCTTCTTCCCTCTATCTTGGGCAATTTTATGGGTTGAATGTTCTTTCCAGTTCTTAATGTCCTCTAAAGTTTCCCAATATGAAATAGTAATACCTATACCATTATTTCTTGCACTTTCCATACCTAAATAACCTTGTTGCTTCGTGGCCAACTCTTCTATTGCTTGTGACATTTTTTCATATCCATTGTCACCCTCTGTTCTTTCTGAAGTAAATATCACTGCGTAATATGATGGTTGTTTAATTTTCTTATTTCCGTTCATTTTTATGATCTCCCCCTATTATTTAGTTGCTATTTGAGATTTTTTATATTAATTAAAGCTGCAAATATATTTTAATTAATGCCGAAATCTAATTGTTTTTTACTTCAACCAACAAATAACTTAATAGTAGTGAACAACTAATTTACAACTTGATTTAAGAACATTCCCCTTACCCTATCTATCAAAATGAGAAGTATCATTAAATTTATGAACAACATTTTGCTGAAAATTATTTTTACCTAAGACAGTGATACCACCTACAGAAGAAGAAAAGTAGGCTTTTTCGATCATTTCCGGCTCAAATTGCAACCACCACGCAAGAATATACCCCAAAGTTCCTCCATGTGTTACAATCAACAGATTATTCTCCATTTCAGATTGATAGATTCTATCCATACAACCGCAAACACGAGTATAAAATTGTCGCCACGATTCTCCCGCTTGGAATTCTTGATAATCTAAATCAAATTTACTGCTTGTTCGAGGCCGTCTATGTGCTCTTGCCCAGTCCTTTGTTTTTCCTGCTGCAATACCATTATTTATTTCACGAAGTCCGCTATCTTTGATTATTTTTAGGTTTAATTGCGTTCCAATTATTTCAGCTGTTTGTACTGCTCTTAATAGGTCAGAAGAATAGAAGACGTATTCATTTTCTTTGACAATTTCTCTTAGTTTCGTTCCTATAAGTTCTGCTTGTTGTCTCCCTATTTTTGTTAAAGGAGTATCAGTCCAGCCACCTGACATCTGATTGATGTGATGTTCTGATTGACAATGCTGTATTAAAATAATGTTACTCATTCCATTTCCCCTTCAAATTTATTTTCATATTCTCCTTAACTGTCATATAAAACGTAAGACTTGTTGTTTTTTTATTTCCCTAATGCTGTTTTTACAGACTCAATCGCATGTATTTCTGCTGTATCAAATAAAGGAACTTCTGAATCCTCTTGTTTAATAAGTAGTCCAATTTCTGTACAGCCTAATATTATTCCCTCAGCTCCGTTATTTACTAGACTTTTGATCACCTTTTTGTAATAATCTCTTGATGATTGCTGTATACTACCTAAACACAACTCATTATAAATCACCTTGTTTACTAACTCTCTTTCACTATCATTTGGTATTAATACTTTTATACCATTTGACTCAATTCGAGTTTTGTAAAAGTCTTGCTCCATCGTGTACTTAGTACCTAATAAACCAATTGTTTTAACATTTAATTTTTTTATTTGCTTAGCAGTTGCATCAGCAATATGTAAGATTGGTATGTTTATTTTTTTCTCAATATTTTCGACTACCTTATGCATCGTATTTGTGCAAATAACAATAAAATCTGCTCCTCCTTTTTCTAATGAAAGGGCTACATCCCCTAAAAGATTACCAGCTTCTTCCCATTTACCTTCTGATTGAAAACGTTCAATTTCCTCAAAATCAACACTGTATAAGAGACATTTTGCTGAATGTAAACGCCCTAATCTCTTCTTTACCTCTTCGTTTATAATTCGATAGTATTCAACCGAAGATTCCCAACTCATTCCTCCAATTAATCCTATTGTCTTCATACGAATTCCTCCAATTATTGTAAAAATTAATTCTAAAAATCATTCCTATTAACTTTCTTTCTAATTTCGAGAATGATCATTGAAATTCCTTTAAAACGAATCTGCTTAACAATTTTTAGTGAACATTTTTCGCTACTAACTTCAAACGTATAAAATAACTTTCCCTTTTGAGAGTTATTTCAAATCCTATACATCCTTGCAATCGCCAAAAAACAGATAGGAATCTTTTTTATTTTATCAAAACATGATATATTTAAAGGTTGTTAGGAAAGGAATTTATTTCTCCTTATCCGCATTTCTATAGTGTTGTGTAAAAAAGCGAGGAAAATAGGATGTTTTTTGTAGAATTGTTTAAGAAGTTTCCTGTCGAAATAATATTGGTAGCACTGCTAATACTACTTACAGTTTATTTGATTCGTAAATCTATTAAGCTTTTCTTTGACAATACGAGCTTCTTAGATGAAAAACGGGAAGAGACATTGATCCATTTTGCCAATCAAGTAACTAAGGTCTTAGGCTTTGTGTTCTTCATTATTTTTGTGCTTAGCCATTTCTTTGACCTTACAAAGCTTGTCACTGGTTCAGTTGTTTTGGCGAGTGCTTTGGCGTTGATCCTACAGCATATTATCCGTGATTATATTATGGGCTTGACTTATTTATTCGAGCGTCAGATCCAACTCGGAGATTATGTCATCATCAATGGAAATCGTCAGGGGAATATCGAGGAAATCAGCATGCGGCACGTGAAGATTCGCCAATATGACGGTTACCTCTATACAATTTCCTATAGCAGTATTTCGGAACTTCAGAATGGGAACCGAGGGAAGCGCAGGGTGACTGAAAGCCTTGTCCTTAGCTATAGACAAAATCCGAACGATGCCTTCAAGGTGTTAGAGGAAGTAGCAAAAACCTGCAATAAGAAATACGAGGATTATTTGTTGAAGGATGAGTACGGTATTCCAGTGGAAAGGTTCAAATTTAACCAAATCTCCGATCTTAACGTCGATTACAAGGGACACCGTTATACTTTATCAGGTCTGGTGAATGAAGAGGATTTCGCGGAAGCAGGCAAAATGCTTAGGTATGAATTGGCGATGGCAGCCTATAAGAACAACTTGATGATGGCAGAGAGCTATGAAACCAGTCATTAAAATTTATTAAGAGCAAGAGTTTTTATCTCTTGCTTATTTACTGTTTTTTTTACGAACACAACAAACTAGATTTTTTTATTCTTGGAAGATTATCATAGGCAATTACTCCCCTACTGTTGTAATCCCCCTTCTCAAACATAGGATTCATAACTAATAGCCCTAATATTAAGAATAGATTTCAAAATGATCAACTCTATAGATCAATTAATATTATTCACATAAACACTATTTTTAATAAAATATACCCTTACCAAATTTCCTTTTTCGACCGATTAACTCCTGATTCTTTACATAAAAAACCTTCTAAAACAAAGCTCTATTCTTTAACATTGTTGTTATTTAAGAGTAAAGTTTGAATTAATAAGCGGGAACCAAGAGAGCGTATGAATACCTTGGAGGCGAAAATTGCATGTGTACGGTAACCAAAGGGAGGGTTTGATTACCGTGAAGGTCAAATTTGCGGGGCTTCGGGAACCTTTGAGAGGGTCTGATTACCGTGAAGGTGAAAAATACCGATTCATATAGCTGGCCCCTTTTATTTAACGAGATAAGAGCTGAAAACTCCATAAACCGCTCTGAATCCCTTATCGGGTGTAAAACATGCAGTTGAGCTTTGACAAAAGCAACAAACTATACGAAAACAGACTAAAACAAAAACGATAAAATTGTAAAAAATTTTTTATTTGCTTGAAATTTCCAATTTACTCATTAAATTATATCTTTAACCGGCTCTCCTGCAATTTCACAGGTCGTTTTCATCTTAAACCCAGAATGCTTTAAATGCTTTATCCAAGCGATGAAGGAGATCAGTTAGTCTTTATAGAAATTAATTGTATAGCCACTGCATTGATGAAGGGTCGAAGGAGGTATACTATATGACGAGATATAGGAGAAGTTTACGGATTAGCTCTATGCAAAGTTTACACTATGAACAACAGGCGGTTGTTTGTATAGAGCTAGATTATCTATCCGCCTGAAGCATAAATATTGTTTATAGTGCTGACTTTGCTACCTTAAAAATTCCATAATTTTAAGGAGCGGAACTATTATGAAATATATAAATGCTGAAAGCATCTTTCCAGAAGAATTACTTAACGAAATACAAAAATATGTAAATGGTAAATTAATTTATATTCCAACGCCTAAAGGATTACGTAAGAAATGGGGAGAATCCTCAGGGAATAGAAATTATTTAAGAGTTAGAAATCATGAGATCAGGCAAAAGTTTTCAGCCGGCGCAACTATAGACCAACTTTCAGATCAATTTTATCTATCCAGCGATAGTATTAAAAAGATTGTATACTCTAAAAAATAGTTTTATCTGTCACATTGGATTAAAATCTAATGTGACATTTTTTTGTGTTAATAAATTATTATAATTATTTATTATATATATTCTCAATCTTGGATTGATTACAATTACAAATGAAGGAATTACTATTGATACGGAGGTAAAGTTTGAATAACTTTTTCACCTTGATACTAATGATGATTGGAGGAGAATCCATTGAAAATTGACGTAAAATTAACTGACAAAAGGAATGCATATATAATTAAAAATTTATATCCATTGTATCTTTATGATCTATCCAAACACTATAATAGGCTTCCAAATGCTAATGGAATTTACGAGGATAGTGATAATTGTCAAACGTTAGAAGAACAAGTAGCAATACAGAATATTTGGTGGGAAAAACCAAATATTTTATTTCCCTACTTAATTTTAGTTGATGATATACCAGCTGGATTTGTCCTAATCGCCTCCCCGCCACATTGTAATAAAGGAATTGATTTTTTTGTAAACGAATTCTTTTTAATTCAATCTTTAAGAGGGCAAGGGATAGCTGAACATGCAGCAAAAATAGTATTTGAACAATTAAATGGAAATTGGGAATTGTTCACTAATCCATTAGACAAAAATATAATTGGGCAAAAGTTTTGGAGAAAGACGATTTCTAATTATACAAGTGGAATTTACATTGAAGAATATGGGGAAACATTTGACGGTTATAAACTAATTTTTCGTTTTAATAATTCGGGAGTGAAATTTATTTAAACCATTTTCCGTTTCCTTTAGAAAGTTACGATTCATTTTGAAAAAACGATGTTTTTTCATTAAATATTAAGAAAGTAAAAAATACAGTTCCCCAGAAAATGAGGTACTGTCTTTTTAAATTACCCCATATTTAGTTCTTTTTTTAAGACAGCTGAAAGGAAATCTAATCGGGGGCGATTGTCATACTTAAGAAAGTTTGATATCGATTCACAATCTGCCGACAATAGAATAATAGATGAAAACTCTGGTTCTACCCCTGCCTTCTTTAATGCTATTTCAAACTGCTTATATCGATTCTGTAATTCCGATCTATCAATAGCTAACTGAATCAAATAAACTAGGGCTACACTACCCCAATGTACGATATAACGCGGTCTAACTTTTTCTACCAAGTTAGAATTAGTCAAATCGACCCCAATCTCCTCCTTCGTTTCACGAATCAGGCTCTTGAAAATATTTACAGATTGTTGATTTATATCACTTTCGTCAATTCCCCCAGCAATAAATTGTAAGCGGCCAGGTGAAGCTGTTCTGGAATTCATTTCCCCTAAAACTATATAGTTATCCTTTGTTACTATAAGGCCATTAGCAACAATGACACGACATTCATAATCTATGGGTAATTTATTATATTTCGAGTATAAAAAATGAGCATAGTCAGTTTTTTGTAATGTGATATGTAGCTTATCCCTCGCTTCAATCATTTCTTTTATTGAAATTATGTTCCTCGATGAAAAGTTTTCCCGCTCGCCTTAAGAGATTCCCAATATAAGTTTATTGATTCATGAAGTGAATGGGGCAAATACATTCGCTCTGGAGAAACTGTAATTCTAACATCTGTAGGTATAGATTTTATCTTAATCATAGGAATTTTCCCACATCCCATTGTTATAGACTTCTTAATCTATATAATTTAAAGACCTTTCTCTACGGACTTATCCCCAAACAAAGAAACTCTTTTAATAAATCTACCATGATTAACCTTAAATCTTTTTACACGATTCCCCTACCGATTATGTATCAGTTTTGAATTTTTAATGTGTTAATGATGTATACATCGAATAATCTACTTCACCAGTAATATTTTTCAATGAATCTTCACTTAACTCCAATGCCATTAAATTATCAACAGAAGGTGGAAGATTTTTATTAGCTGCATAGATTCCAAAGTCTGTTGATGTTCGAAATCCAAATCTTCGATAGTATCGATAATCTCCTTCAACAATTATTCCCTTATATCCCTTTTTGGCTGACAATTTAATGCCTTCTTGCAACATATATTTACCAACACCTTGGCGTTGCTTATTCAATGCTACTGATACTGGTGATAACATCAGTAATTCATGTTCGTGCTTCTTACTAATTGGAAATTTTGAAAGGATAAAATGTCCTATAATTGATCCTTCGTCCTCAACAACTAAATCAAGTTCTGGAATATAATAATTTTTTTCTCGAATCTCTTTTACTAAGGCTTTTTCAACCAAGCCATTTGAGTAACTTGTATTTTTGAATACCTCAAAAACAAAGTCTTCAATATAACGATGTTCCTCTTCTCTTACCGCTCTAATATTCAATAATAACACCTCCCATAACATTTAATTTTTATTCAATCGTTCCCTTTTCTTTCTGTTTGTAGGAGAGGTCTTCGCGATCTTACAGCTTTAAGATACTAATATATATATAAATACTATTTATTTCATTATCTGAAGTAATATTTATAAATTATTTGAAGTCCTTTTATAATTCTTATTTTATAGATTGAAAAAAAGAGGCTGAAACATAAACATTTCAACCTCTACTTTATATATTTTTTAATTATTCTTCATCCATGAATGGATAAGCAATTTCTGCAGTTGGTGCAAAGTTTTCTTTAATAACACGAGGAGTAGTCCAACGAATCATGTTAAATACAGAACCTGCTTTGTCGTTTGTACCAGAACCACGTGACCCGCCAAATGGTTGTTGATTAATCATCGCACCAGTTGGTTTGTCGTTAATATAGAAGTTTCCAGCTGCACCAGATAAACGGCGTTCTAAGTGCATAATTGCTCCGCGATCTTGTGCAAAAATCGCACCTGTTAATGCATACATAGAAGCTGTATCAACTGCATCCAATGTTTCTTCTAATTTATCATTTTCATATACATAAATTGTTAATACTGGTCCAAAGATTTCTTCTACCATAGTTTTGAAGTTTGGATTTGTTGTCACAATGATTGTTGGTTGAATGAAATATCCAACAGAATCATCATACGTACCACCAGCAATAATTTCTGCTTCTTCAGATGCTTTGGCATATTCGATATAGCTTGTAATTGAATCAAATGCAGCTTTATCAATTACCGCACCCATAAAGTTTGTAAAGTCACGAACATCTCCAACTTTTAGCTTAGCCGTTTGTTCTAGTAAACCAGCTTTAACTTTTTCCCACATACTTGCTGGAATGTAAGCACGTGAAGCTGCTGAACATTTTTGACCTTGGTACTCAAACGCACCACGAACAAGGTTAGCTACCACTTTGTCTGCTTGTGCTGTTTCGTGAGCAAACACAAAGTCTTTACCACCAGTTTCACCAACTAGACGAGGATATGATTTGTAGTTCGCAATGTTTTCACCAACATTTTTCCAAATTGTTTGGAACGTGCTAGTTGATCCAGTGAAGTGGAATCCAGACATACGAGGATCCGTTAAAACAACTTCTGAAACTTGTGAACCACGTGATGGCACGAAGTTGATAACACCTTTAGGTAATCCCGCTTCTTCTAAAATACGCATAAAGTAGTAGTTTGCAAGGATAGAAGTTGTTGCCGGTTTCCAAACAACTACGTTCCCCATCATAGCAGGTGCTGATGGTAAGTTCCCACCAATTGCTGTGAAATTAAATGGAGAAATGGCTAATACGAAACCATCTAATGGACGGTAATCTGTACGATTCCAAACATTTTTCATACTGTCTGGTTGAATTTGATAAACTTGATTCGCATAATCAACACCAAAACGTAAGAAATCTGCTAATTCTTGTGCAGAATCAATTTCAGCTTGAATAACTGTTTTAGATTGTCCTAGCATAGTAGCAGCATTCATTAAATCACGATATGGACCAGAGATTAAATCAGCCGCTTTTAAGAAAATAGATGCACGATGTTCCCATGGCATATTTGCCCATGCTTCTTTCGCAGCCATAGCCGCTTCAATTGAATCACGCAACTCTTTTTCTCCAGCTTGTGAATAGTTTGCTAATACATGTTGATGATCATGTGGCATAACTACTTGCTTCACAGTATCTGTCTTTACTTCTTCCCCATTTATGATTACTGGGATATCCACTACTATATTAGATTGGCGTTTTAATTCTGCCTTCAAAGTTTCTCTTTCTTTTGTACCTGGAGCATATGAATTGCCAGGCTCGTTTAAAGGTGTTGGGATTTTGAAAATTCCGTTACTCATGTTTTCATGTCCTCCTATTTAAATACTCTGATATTTTCATATAATCATATTTAATTGTACTTTACTAGTATAACATGCCTTTTATTAATGCGCTTACTTTTTCTTCATAGAAATGAAAAATCGGCGCAACCAATAGGGTTACCTAGTGTTTATTGTTCTGTCACGAAATTTTATCAAATTGATTGTATTTAATATAATAGTAATGAACAGAAGTAGCGTAGTGACAAATGCCATTGCACCTGTAATATCCATTAAAGCAGACCAATCTTCAGTCTCTACCAAGTAATAGCAATATAATATCTGGAAACATATTGAAACTGCACAAGAACTAATACTAATAAAAGAAAGAACACCCCGATTCTTATTGTTTTGCTTTTTATATTGAATGAAATTAATAACTGGAATGGTCAAAGCAATTAATCCTAAAATAAGACTTCCAAAATTAAGCAGACCAGCCATATCTAGTCCTCCTTTTTTACATTTAGTTTTTTCATTTCCTATTACTCCTGCACAATAATGAATGACCACTAAACGTTTCACATTGTCATCTATCGATTAGGTCCATGTATGACTTTTGATCTTTCCAATTCACAAAAACTTTTCCTTGCACATATAACATTATAATGACACATTTAATATAATTCCAGAAAATAGGAGGGAAATTACATGGGGAAGTCTGGATTTGTTCCTGATAATACGAACATAAAAAAAACAAGTGGAACTCCGAATCTTTTTTTTGACTCGAAAGATAGTATTGAATTCGAAAAAGACACTGAAAACGTCATTTATAAAGTTTCTTCAACACAACTTCCTGCAATGGTAGGAGGTTCCTTTGCAAACGTATATCTTACTAAAGGGCATATTCGCGAGCCACATTGGCATCCTAACGCTTGGGAGCTAGATGTTGTAATTTCGGGTGAAGCCCAAATTTCCATTGTTGACCCAGATACCAATAAATTGCATTCCTATGTAGCAAAGCCCGGTCAAGTTGTTTTTATTCCTATGGGCTGGTGGCATTGGATCATTCCTACTTCAGAAAAATTGCATATGCATCTTTTTTTTAACAATGACCAATTTGAAACAGCATTAGGTTCAAATATGTTAAAGCTGACACCGCCTGAAGTTTTCCAGCTTTCATATGGAGTTGACGCTGACAAAATAGCTGATGTATTAGCACCGATAAAAAAAAGTGTTGAAATTGGTCCGCCTGAACTTGAATCTCGTGTTCAAACTTCGTTTTCCGAAACAAACAGGAAATCCGAAGATAGTCTAGACCAAAATGAGATGATAGAAGAAATTGCAATCAATATTAATGGGAAGATTTTAAATTTGTAAATGTAGGCAATCTTTGTCTTTTTTACTTAGAATTATTCAGCATCTATAGGTGAATGAATATAGTCATTATAACAGTCGATATATAATTCTTTTTCGGATAGTAAAACTGCGTATACTATATCACTAATTTTTAAACCACGATTTTGTATCTCAGATTCAAGCCAACTATATGTAAGACCATTTTCAATGATGTTTTTGTCAACAAATTTCCCATCCATTATTAGTTCAATTGGAAGCATACCTTCTTTTGTATACTTTAAATGTAAATCTTGAATTGTTACGGGACGAAATTGCGGTTTCTTAACAACAGATATAGTGCCGTTTGGTTCAAGTAAAGCGAATAAAACCTCATTAATATTAAATACATCTTTTTCCCTTAATTGTTGATTTAAATAATCTATAGTGTAGTGCATTTTTTTCATATTATTTTCTAAAATTTTTCCATTTTGAACCACTACTGTCGGATTCCCTGCTAAAAATTTTCTAGCTTTACGGCTTTTTAATGAAACATATGAAATAATATAAACAGTAAGTATGAAAATGACATATGCAAGGATTAAGTCGGGAATTTTAACCCGTGTATTAAAACAGAGATTTGCAGTTATCGCACCGATTGAAATAGCAGCTATAAAATTAAAATTATTCATTTGTGAGATTGTTTGTTTACCTAATAAACGTGATCCAAGTAAAAGTATAATAAATGCACTAATTGAACGAATGATTACTTCATAGTGTTCAGACATAATTGCCTCCATTGACATCTTCTTATTTAGTTTGTGAAAAAAACAGTTAGCCATCATTAACTAGTGACTAACCATTAATTTCTAATTTTATAATTATAATGTTTGCACCAATGAATAAAATTTATTCTTCTATATCAAAATGCTATAAAAAGTATAAGTTACTTTACTACATGCAATCCGATCAATTCTGCATATACAACTTGATATATGAATACAATATTTAAAACAAAAAGCTGATAATCATGAATGATTTCAGCTTAGACCTCTGATTTTAAAAAAAATAAATTTGCTTAAAAATAAAATAGTATTTTAGCACTATCTTCTTTAAAAATATTTTTTAAATCCCTTACATACAGAACCGTCATACCCTTCCCTTTCAAAGAACTGATGTGCTCTTAGTCGCTGCGAGTTACTCAGTAACATTATTCTATGGCAATCAATTGATTTACAATATTCCTCAACGTATTGTAATAGTTTTTGTCCTATTTTCCTATTTCGATGATTTTCATGTACTATGATGTTTTCGACTATTCCATAAGGTCGAAATCCATGCAAAGCCTGTAAACATATATTCAATGTTAATGTCCCTAATATTTCTCCCTCCTCTTCATATACAAGCAAAAAATTGTAAGGATTCTTTTTAATAATCTCAATTTGTTCTTCCTGAATGTTCATTTTCTTACTATTTGGCACTAACATTTTATAAAGTTTATATAATTGAACTTTATCCGATCTTTCTGCCTCTCGGATCATCTCTCATTCCACTCCCGTCAAACATTATTAATCTGCTTTTAAGTCAAAAATAGACTAGAATTAATAAAACTGAACACTTATTAACTTCTTTAACTTTCATGATAATCCTCCGATTCGGAACTACTTTAAAAAAAAATTATTACTAATGTATAAACCAATTATTTGTTCACTCTATCTATATATGCATGATATATACAAATATATATAATGGTAATTTAGAAAATCATGTTTTCATTAAGCTTTTTAAACATTAAAAATAGCAACGCTACATGATAGCGTTGCTATTCACTCACTCTTATATATCGATGGGTGATACCAATTCCTATACGATATTATATTACCTATATGAATCATGGGTTGGATTAAATAAGTCTTCCTCTGCATTTCTGACAATTGAAAAGTGCTCAACATTATAATGTCCATGTAGAGTTTGATTATGGTGCCCTATAATTTGCTCCGCACTTAAAATAGAACTATCGACTGTTGAATGGCCATCACCTACTAGTGTAACGTCCATGCCACTTATAGTCGCTGTTCTTACAGCACTATCTATACAGTGCTGGGTTGAGCATCCCATTATAACAACATGCCCAATTTCTTGAGATTTTAAATGTTTTAGAAGTCCTGTCCCATGGAATGCATTCGTTGTAGATTTATCGAAAATTTTTGCCTCGATTGGAACTTTAATTTGTTCATGAACTTGGAACCCTTTTCCCTTACCCTCTGCGACATCCAAATCTCTTACAAATACTATTGGTACTTCCAATTGTATTGCTTTATCAATAACTAGATTAATATTTTTAATTAGCCTTTCCTTTTTAAAAACCGCACTTTCTTTTTGATTTCCATCTATTAATTCCTGTTGAGCATCAATAATTAATAATGTTTGCTTCAAATCAATTTCCCCTTTCAATGTAGGGAAACGCTGGATAATAATTTATTTAGACGTTTTCCCCTTAATTCTATTTACATCTATATATCTTTTGTTATTCATAATATCTACCCCCTAAATAAATTATTATCTAAAAATTCATTTCCTTAAAAATTATTAGACTTTATAATTTTAACACAACCTTATCTAAAATTACACTAAAATGGTTATGAATTTTCTGATTACAATCACAAAAATCTGTTCATTAAAATGTTAATATTCGCCTTCACCAAACTAAATTTCGGAATTAAGCAGGAATATTTGTATATGTGGCTGGAGAGTTGTTTTATAACTATTCCATTAAAAGAGGTATAAATTTTTTTCTTTAAGATAAACATTATTGATAAAAAACTATATCAAACAGTGTGAATATAGAGTCTAGAAGCAAGAGTCTTTTCCTGTTATAGGTAGTAATAATTTGTAGATCTTTAAAAAGGTTAAACACGAAATATATTAAGAAATGGAAAGTAGTTAAAATTCAACTTTCCATTTCTTTTTTAATCGTCCCATCATTTTATTTAATGGCTTTCAATTCATGCTATTTTTCATTTTCCGAATCAGCGATTTTTTCCTCAATATTAATTTTTTCCTCTTTCCACCACAAGGCTTCGCCCGGATCCTCAAGAATTTCAACAACTTCCTGTTTTTCCTCCACTGCTGGAGCAGAACCCCGTAGTGCTTTCCCAGTGGTTTCCTTCACAAAAAACATTGTTAAAATGCCAATTATGCAAGCTGCCATAATATAATATGCCGGAACCATTGGGTTTTCTGTTATTTTTATAAGCCAAGACATAACCAATGGAGTGGTTCCACCAAATAAAGATACAGAAATATTAAAAGTAATAGCCAATGCAACATATCTTACTTCTGTAAAGAATAATGAAGGAAGCATAGACGGCATTGTTGCTTCGAAAGTTGCTAAAAGAACAGCTAAAATCAAAAGTCCAAAAAACACTGTCACATGGCTACCACTACCAATCATCTTGAATGATGGGATTGAAAGAATAACTAAGCCAATTAAACCTCCTAAAATAAGACGTTTATTCCCAACCCGATCACTAATATAGCCCATGAGTAAAACGATCGGAATCATAATAAACATAATAATAAGAATGAACAATAGCCCCATCGTTTCTCCATAACCTAAAACAACATTTAAATAAGAGGGCATATATGATAACAACATATAGTCAACAACATTGAAAAATAAAACTAAAACTACCCCTTTAAGTAGTTGCGGCCAATGATAAAGGAAGACTTTTTTTATTAGCCCTTTTTCATTTTCTTTATGTTTCCCTTCACTCATTGCTTCAAATACAGGTGTTTCCTCCAAATTGTTTCTCAAATAAAGACCTATTAGTCCCATGGGAGCAGCAATAAAAAATGGAATACGCCAACCCCAATCAAGCATTTTTTCAGGACCAAGTATGTAACTAAGAATAGTTACTATGGCTGATCCACCAATATATCCAGCTAATGTTCCCACTTCTAAACCGCTTGAAAAAAAACCTCTTTTTTTATCGGGCGAGGATTCCGCGATGAACGTCATCGCACCTGAATATTCACCACCAGCTGAAAACCCCTGAACTAATCTTGCTATAAGTAAAAGTATGGGAGCTAGATTTCCAATCCTGTCATAACTCGGTATCAAACCCATACATAAAGTTGAAAAAGACATCAACACTAATGTAATCGTTAATATCTTTTTTCTTCCTAACTTATCACCCAACATTCCAAAAAACATACCACCTATAGGACGAACGAGAAACGCTACAGCAAAAGTAGCAAAAGAAAACACTAATTGGAGAGGTCCAGTTGTACCTGAAAAGAACACCTTACCTATTGTTACTGCCAAATAAGAGTATATTCCAAAATCAAACCACTCCATCGCATTTCCAAGGGCAGTAGCCACCACTGCTTTTTTTGCCGCTGTTGTATCTACAATTGTAATATCATCTTTTTTTAATTTTCTTTCCGATTTTTTTCTAAACCCTGTCCACTTTTTCACATTATCAACCAATTGTTTCACCTAAATTCTTATTGATAATCAAATCTTAATGTTATTTTGAACTTGCATCTCCATTGCTATTCAGATGGAATTATTATGAATATTAATTTATTTAATACGAAACAAATTTCGAACAAATTTTTCTATAAAGGGGAGGTTAGCAAAACACAAAAAAGGACTTCCCCTGTAAGAAAAGTCTTTTTAAAAATAAGAAATATTAATCTTCTTTATATTGAACAGTTTTCTTAATGTAATCCACATCATCTTCATCAATTCTATAATATTCGGTTTGTTCCCAACCTTCTGCAATCCTTTCTCCAATAATGGCACCCTCTTTAGTAAACCAAACCTTAGAATCAATTAATTCCACCGATCGTTTGGGACTCGTTACACGAATATAAATGTCAGGATTCTGTTCTAGATAAAGATTCTCTATTTTTTCTTTTTGTAAATAAATCATAAGAAAATTGTCTATAATTTCCTGGTTATCCCCATCTGTAAATACATTTTGATAATCAATTCGATCGGGGTAATCACTGTGGTTATAACCGATTCTGATTTCACGAGAAACTTTACTATTTTTGATATTCCCAAGAAAATAACCACTCAAAAATATGATAACAACAACGATAATAACATATATTATTTTTAACGATTTCATGTTATCCCCCCTTCAACTTACTTAATTAATCCCATAAAATTAGATCTTGTAATATTACATATTTTATAGCGGAATTTTCCATACAAAGAGAAATTACTCTAGTTTCCTATTGAGAAAATATAAAACTTTTGAAATAATGGTAATAATCTCAACTGAAGACCGCTACACCTTTTATTCCACTAAGAAAAGAACAACAAACTATACGAAAACAGCCTAAATTGATTAGAAGGGAGAGAAATATGCGAAACATTAAAGTATATTGCTCTTTTTTTATTTTTGCTTTATTGTTAACTGGATGTGCAAGTCTTGAAAAAGAGAAACCATTATCAAATGAGCTAATTACTATAGAGCCATATAATGTGAATGACAAAGAAAGCTTGCTGATTAGTAGAACAGGTATAAAGTTTATTGAATATTTTCAGTTAAATGGTACTTTGGAGACAGGTGATGATTTACAATTTTCTGTAGAGGTATATAAAAACGGAAAACTTGAAGAAGAATTGCTAAATACTTCAAATGAACCAAAAGCAAAATTTAAAGATCAACTTATTTCCTTTGGAATAAGTGACAGTAGTGACAAAGACTCATCTTTACAATTAATAGCAGGTATACCTTCTGGACTTGCAACAACGAATTTCTCTAGTCATATGACATCGGCTAGTTTCAATAATCTATTGCATAAAAAAATTGTGTTAAAGAAAAATACTCCCGTATATTTAGCAGCGTGGGTCGGTACTACAAAAAATGTTCTTAGGTCTGTTGACAGCGAAAATGGCATACTACCCAAAGGTATTAAAGAAGTCGAAGCAGCACTTTTATACAGAGTTTTATTAACGGATAAAAAGAAGTAATATTTTTTTATCCCCTGTCGATAATCATATAAATACACAAATTATACAGGTATCGGCAGTTTTATTTAATTTGTAATATCAAACAAATTTTTAATATATTTATTCAAATAAAAAAACCGTCATTTTGATCAAGCTTCTTCCAAAATAACGGTTTATTAAGTGATGAATAAAGGACGAATGGTATATTTCTTTAATGTCTTAACACTTCATTTTCTATATTTATTAAGTAGATTTTGAAATCTTAAACAAAAAAGCTGGATTACGTTTTTGCCTACGTTAATATTCTCCTTTAATGACAAAGTATGAGCCACGGATAGTTCCAGCTAATTTAGATTTCTGCCGAGCAAACTTAAACTTCCCTTCTAACTCCTTTGGTACTTCCATCCCCTCTGATAGCTTAAAACCAACTGCCCGCTTCTTAGGGTCATCAACCGTATACATAACATTGACCGAAAGACCATCCTCATAAAAGACGTAAGCCATTTTGATATTTTCCACTTGAAAATGCGACGTTTCTAAAGGTTTGGCTGTAAATTCAATATCACGTTCTTCTTTCAAAATTCGGTTCACATAATTAAGGGTATCCTGACTTTCGCTAGCTGGTACAACCGTAAACTCATGCTTATATTTGTTCATAAAGTAACGTGCTTCATTCGCACGTAAACCAGCAAGTGCTTCTGCTACTTGTGAAGACTCCAAACCAACTATAGACACATTTTTGAAATCAACAGTATATCCCATTTCTTTCTCCTTTCATCCTTTATTTCTCAACAACAGGAATCCACATTTCACCATACACTAAACCGTTTCGCTGTCCCATCTCAACCGTTGTATTCGGCCCGCCAACATAGGCAAAGTCTTTTGCTTCTGCCAGGGCTTGACCAAATGCAATGCCAGTGAGATTATTGCTCAATTCCTCTGCTGTTTTCGCTTCTCCCTTTACAACCAGGTATTTACCCTTAGGAAATTGGATAACTCTAGATGCCTCTGGTAATGATTCCTCTGTCATTACACCAGCATAATGCATCATCTTGTTATTCACTGCTTCGTTTACGGAAAAAATATAGTCATTTTTGGCAACGTTTTTTAAAGTTTCAAGTCTTCCATCTTGTTTAACTGCCTGCCAAAAGTCAGCCTTCTCCTTGTTTATGCCAGCATAGTCTGTGTAATGGCTCTGAAGCTCAGTTCCTATTCCTAAAACGGTAAAGCTGTCTTTTTCTTCAATGATATAATTTGTCATATTCAAAACCATCCTCTTTTAATAATTTATCAAATGACTTTTCTTCTTCACTTGATGATTATATAATAACTTTAAATCATGTCAAAAAATGATACTGTTTAGGTGAAAAGATGAAAAAAGTTGAACGAATAAATATTATCATGCGGTATATCAACAACCGCTCCCACTTTACAATTTCTGAAATCATGCGAGAATTTAATATCTCTCGATCAACAGCGATTAGAGATATCAGAGAAATTGAGGCTATGGGAATGCCACTTGTCGCTGAAGTTGGAAGGGATGGGGGGTATTTTGTTATGCACAATTCCGTCCTTCCCGAAGTTCGGTTTACCGATAATGAAGTTAAAGCCCTTTTTATTGCTTTTATGGCTACAAGAAATCAACAGCTTCCTTATTTAAAAAGTCGTCATTCTTTAGCCGAAAAATTACTTGGCCTTATTTCAGACGACCAGCAGGATGACCTTGTTCTTTTAAATCAAATCCTGCTTTTTGAAGGCACCAACCCAAATAATCCCGACCTACTTGATCTATCTGACCTTCCTCATCCGATGTTAGAAAGACTCATTCAGGTCCTTCTTCTGGATAGCTATTTATTGATTACGATCAAAGAAGAAAAGATTTTAAAGTCTTATCCCATTTATCTTTTGCATCTCTATCGCGAAAAAAGCGTTTGGCTAATTGAGGGCTTTGATTTACAAGATGAACAAAAGAGGATTTTTCCTGTTGATCATCTCACTGATGTCCAACCCTATTCACCTAAAAATAGATTAAGTAAGAAAAAAATCTTAGAAATAATAAATCAGCAAGAAGAAATATATAACCTGATCCTTGAACTTGGTCCGGAAGCAATTGCCCAGTACAAAAAATATCACCCAGTAAAAGTTTCCATTTCCTATACAAATCCTTTCCAAACCACAGCCATTCTAAAAACTTATATCAATATTAACAAGCTTGATGAATTGACTGAAATGACAAATTGGCTACTTTTTCTAGGTGGGGATATCAAAATTAAGGAATTGCCAAAGGAAATCTTAGAAGCTTTAAAAGAGAGATTACAGTTATTCAGTCCATAAGAAAAATTTTTCCAAACAAAATGGAATAATATTATTAACTCTTTCGTAAAGGGTTAAAGAAAGTACAAAAAGGATAGATAAAGTTGTCTATAGTATACCTCTTTTTCTATCCTTATCATTTATTTCTCGATCAATAGACTCAAAAAAGAACTGTTAAATGAAGTGATTAGATTAGATATCACACTTTAAACCTGCAACAAACATTTAAATGTATCAATAAATATTATCTATTGAATAGGTTTATCATTTAGCCCCTTTCCATTAAGAATATGTTGCTGATATTTTTCAATCCTTGACTCACGGGTTTTTGATTGTTTAGGCGATGAAAAATAAAGAGTATATGCTCTTTGCCGTCCAGGGGTTAATGCCTCAAATGCCGTTTTCAATTCAGGGATTTCATTAAATTTATTTTGAAGTTCCTCTGGAATTTTCATTTCTGTATTTTTTTTAAAATTTACTTCTAAACCAGCCTTTTCTACTTGAATAGCTTCATTAATATAAGATTTTAAGATGGTTTCCAATTCAATGATTTCTTGAACATTAGTAAACCGAATTTGGCGAGCTGCCTGTACATTCTCCGTTTGTTGGATTAGAATTCCATTGGTATCCTGTAACAATGCTCCTTTATGAAATAAAAGCGCACAGTACTCTTTAAACCCATGTATTAAAACGATGTTTTTAGTCTCATATGTGTAGCAAGGATGCATCCATTTATATTCTTCTGTTAGTCCACAGTCAAGAACAATCTCTCGCAACTTCACATATTCTTCTTTCCACTTTTTAGATTTACTAAAAAATTCTTCGACCTTAGGATTCACTTGACTATTAGTCATCAAGAAACACCCCTCTAGATTTTTTCAATCAAACGGTTAGGATTGATCGTACTTGAACATTTTCTTTCTACTCGAATTACATCAAACTTAACTTTACCTATATCCCCCTCGCTGAAAATGGAAGTAACATTTTATTCTGCTTTGCATATATGTAATATACAATTCTCGTAATGTTGAATATTTTCCGTAAGACTATAATAAAAGCTAAAGATTAATTAGAAATTATATCCATAGGGAAGGATTTCATACCTCTTTTAACTTCAAAAAAGCATGCACTTAAAATAAGATCTATTTATTTGTTGGTCCACTCTTCCGATAAAATTCCATAGACAACATGGTCTACATAATGGTCATATAACCATTCCGCTTGACGAATACATCCTTCATTTATAAACCCTAACCTCTCCGGAATACTTCTACTTTTCTTATTTCCGACCGCAACTCTAATTTCTACTTTATTTAATGCTAATTCTTTAAAAGCATATTCAGTCAATGCTTCAGCTACTCTTGTCATGATTCCAAAGCCTTGGTATTCTTCACCTAGCCAATACCCTATTTGGGCAGTTTTGTTCGACCAATTGATGTTATTAAATCCTGCAACTCCAACGATATTACCTTTAAATAAAATTACTGTATTTATACTTCTATTTTCCGAGAAACCCTTTAAACACATATTGATAAACCCAATAGTATCCTCAAGTTTTGTTGTAGTATCTAACCAAGGAAGCCATTCTCTTAGATAATTACGTGATGTATCTGTTAATTCAAAAACCCTATTACTATCTTTTAATTCTATTAGTTTTAATGCTAAATCATCATTTATTTTATGTATAAACATTGTGATCCCCCGAAGAATTTTGACTTTTTAATTCTCTTTTCTCAAATTCTGTTAAAATTTTTACTATATTAATTGTATAATCTCACCTCTTTTATTAATATTAATAATATTCTACTATTTAATTATATTTTAGTCAGTTACTTTTACACATATTCACAGCATGATGACGCATAATTCTAAATAATTATTAAACAAATTAAAATAAAAAAAGTGCTGCCCAAAAAGGCAACACCATCGACAAAATCATTATTTATTTATTTAATTCTTCAAAGCACTTAATATTTGTAGCAAAATTTGGTATGGATTGGGTCTCTTCTGCTTGCTTAACTAGTTTTACAACCATATCATTGTATGGTGTTGGGATTCCTTTGCCTTTAGCTAGTTGTGGAACGACCCCATTGATATAATCAATTTCAGTTTTACGTTTCTTTTCTAAGTCTTGCAGCATGCTTGCCTTTAAAAGTCTAGAAGACTCCATAAACTTCCGAAGCGTTTGAATACGTAGAGGGATCTCATTTTCATTTTTTATTTCTAATGACGAAATATCAAATGAATTCATTTTAGCAAATGTAACACCATTTGCGTGACCGACTTTGATTGTTTCATCAGCAATGTGCGCTGCGCTAATAACACTAACTTCATGATCGAGTACACCACCAAACTCTGTGTTAAGTGCAGCAGATAAACCACTAAACGCATTGTTAATCAATAATTTTGACCATTTTGTTCCTACTAGGTTATCAGATATATGTGTGCCCCCTACTAGGTCCAGAATGGATTTAATTTGTTGGATTCTTTCTGTTATTTCACCATTTAATTCCCCAATTTGGAATGCATACTTTTTAAAATGGTCATACGTTGTAGTCAGTTTTGAAACACCCGGCTCAATAAATGTTGCACCAAATTCAACAGATCCTGCAATTACACGTTCCCGGCCAACAATTGATGCAACTTTTTCTTCAGGAATCCCGTTTTGTAATGAAAGTACAACACTTTGATCTGTTAAAAATGGTAATAAATTTTGTAGAACTGAATCGTTATAAAGTTGCTTTGTTAATAACAAAACTAAATCATAAGTACCTGACATATTATCAGGAGTAATGGCCTTTACTTTTGATTGAAAATCTGTCGTGCCGATAATTCTTGCACCTTCTTGATTTAAAACATCAACATGTGCTTGATAAACATCGATTAACTCAACATCTTTTCCTCCGGCAGCAATATATGCTCCGGCGATCGTTCCTAATGAACCTGCTCCTAATACTGCGATTCGCATTTGTATATCCTCCCTATTTTTCATTCGTTAGTTAGCATTTATCCTGTTTCAGAAGACCAACGCATTTGCAATAATCGGACCTTTCTAGCATTGGTGAGATTATATCCTAACACGCGCTTGATTCGATGATGATTTGTTTTGATTAAGCCTTCTTCGTTTTTTATCTAGATGATTGTTGATCTTTAAGCATCTTGAGAACAGACAGTTGCTTTTGATCACGACTTTTTTCCAATTGTTCAATCGGCACATTTCCATATGAATTCATCGCATGATTTGATAATGTTTGTACATTAGCCTCATCTAGGTTGGGATTTCCAAGGTTTTTCCACCCATTCTGTAAATTAGGACCTAAATGCTGAAGAAATGCAGGAAGTCCGCCTTTTCCTCCTCCAAGATGGAATGTGAGGAATGGTCCACCTACAGCCCAACGTAATCCAATCGAATTCGTTACAATACGATCTAAGTCTTCCATTGAAACTACACCTTCAAGAACTAAATTTACTGCTTCACGAAATAATGCTGATTGCAAACGATTAGCTACAAATCCAGGGATTTCTTTTTCTAATACCATCGGCTCTTTTCCTAACGCTCTGTAAAAAGTAATAGCATCTTGAACCGCTTGATCTTTTGTATATTCACCTGGAACCACTTCAACTAGCGGAACAAGATGAGGTGGATTAAAAGGATGTCCAATTAAAAGCCGCTCTGGATTTTTCATCCCTTTTGCAATTTCACTTGAAGGAATTCCAGAGGACGAAGACAACAATAGGGTTTCTTTACTTACCACTTTTTCAATTTTAGAAAACAGCTCATGTTTAAATTCCAATCTTTCCGGTCCGTTTTCCTGAATAACAGCCGCACCTTGAAGGGCACGATCCAAATCAGGTTCGATTTCTAATCGATTGGTTAAACCTTCTGTAGGTAATCCAAGAGCTTTTAATGTTGGTTTAATTTGATCAATTCCATTAAGTACCACTTCTTTTACATCTGGACGGGGATCATTTACACGTACGGTTAGTCCGTAAGCTAAAAACAATGCAGTCCAAGAAACTCCAATTGTACCCGCTCCTATGACAGTTACAGGATTAAACCTTTGTAATTCGTCAGGTAGTCTAATTTTTGATTGAATCATCATAAAAGTTCCTTTCTCCTATTTTGCCAAATAATCATAAACAACTTCCGGGCTAGCTAGTGATAATTCGGTTATGATATGTGAAGCAGATACAACCTCTAATACTGGCAAATCTGCCATAGGTGCAAGCGCATGTGCAAACAACTCCAGTCTTGCTGGACCTGACCATGCTCCTAGGATCTTAATATCTGTAATTTGGCTTCTGACCAATTCGCAAATTCTTGGATATCCATTGTACCCTGGCATCTTTTTTAACATATAATTTGGTTTAACGATCTCTTTAAGCGCCTCCGTATGATCAAGCGGAAAATGCTTATACCCCATGGTTGCCGTTGCTACTCGCAAAGTACCATAATCCAATACTCCAACTAAAGTGTCGGAATCAACATAAAGACTTGGTTTACCTAATTTTTTAGGGTATGCTGCTATTTCCCTGCCAGATGCGATTGCTGGAAAACTATCTACATACATGGCATGAAGATAGTCACCTTCCTCACCTTCAAAGCTTACGGGAATGACCTGACCACATTCAGTGTATGATCCTAGGCCTGTAACATCAGGCATTTTCATTATTTCAAACCTTACAAGTGGATCTTTAACCTCCAATGGTTCAGGAACAATTTTTTTCAATTTTTCAAGGTCAGTCCTATATAAAATATTTAAGTATTCACGATTATAAAAACGATATGGACCTAATGGAAACGCCCCCGCGTCCAATGGTGTTGTAAATTGTCTAACCACTTCATCTTTTTTCATCTGAATAGCACCTCTACTTTTTGATCAAGATTTAACGTTTTTCCTCTTTAGCTTGTCCTATTTTCCATTACCTACCTTTATATTTTAAATCGATTTTTACATTTAATCTAATACATAATAATATATAAATATATTTATTATAATAAATAAAGGAGATGTAGCATATTACATGGAGCTGCTTCAATTAAAATACTTTCAGACCGTTGCCTTTACAGAGCATATATCTAAAGCTGCCCAGCAACTAAAAATTGCTCAGCCTTCCTTAAGCCTTACAATTAAAAGACTTGAAGATGAATTAGGTACTAAATTATTTATCAGACAAGGGAGGAATATTAAGCTAAGTTCATCAGGAAAAATTTTCTTAAAACATGTAAACAATATTTTTACTGAGATTGAAAATGCAAAAATGGAAATACATTCACAAGATGAAGAAAAGATTCGTACCATCAAAATTTCAATTTCGAATCCTAGATTCCTAACAGGACTTATAAGTGAATATATTTCACGTTTTCCTAATACAAAAATACAACAGGGAATCGGATTAAAGAGCGGGATTCTGAAAGGCTTAAAAAAGGGAGATTTAGATTTAGGAATAGCAGGGCCACCTATAGTAGATGAAGAGATAGAAAGTTTTGTACTGATTGATGAGGATGTTGTTCTCGTTCTGCCTTCCAATCATAGGCTAGTAGGTAAATCTGAAATTGCTCTAAGCGAAGTTGCTAATGAGCCTTTTATTGCCTTAGCTAATAATGAGGAATATAAAAGCTTTACAACAAATCTTTGTGAAAAAGCGGGATTTACCCCAATTAATAATTTCGAGGTTGACTCTAATCTATTAACAGAAATAGTTAAGCTTGATCAAGGTGTAGCAATACTTCCGATTTCAGTATGTAAAAAACTCGATTTAAATTTCGTGAAAATCGCAGATATTGATCCAACCTTTACGGTAGGGCTTTCTTGGATTAAAGATTCAAAATTTTCTCCTACAGTAAGAGATTTCCGTGACTTTATTATTTCATACTTTAGGGACAATTATGAAACGTTCAAAGTTCATTAGAATAAAGGTTTTACATCATAACCTCCACTAGAAATGGGGGATGTCTAAAAGTAAAAGCTCTAAGTTCTTCATAGACACCCCCTTAAATAAAAAAGATTATCCTACCTTTAATAAAAGTGGATTCTCGTTAAATGTCAGTTTTTGTACCTTACATTGCTTATTTATTATTGTATAGTAATCTATTATTTCTAATAAAAATAACCTCTTCTTACCAGTCTAATCGATCACGAAGAGTTGTAATATGGGCAACATGATGTCTTCCATGCCAAGCATAGATGCCAATATTGACACTTAACTTCATATCTCCAAATTCTGAATGATAGAAAGTCTTCTCTAAATCTTCCGAAGTCATGGATCGTAATAAATACACCCATCTCTTATGTAAGGCATCAATTAGTTGCAAAGAAATTTCTACTGGTAAATTCGAATCTGGGAGCTCGGCCCATTTTCCTTCTTCATACAATTTAATGGTAGGATTGTTTTCTGTGAGAGCCAATTTGAAACGAGTATAACTATTTAAATGACTGTCAGCAATATGATGCACCACCTGACGAATCGTCCATCCTTCAGAACGATAGGCTGTATCTAGTTGAACATCATTTAAACCCTCAACTGCTTCTGTTAATCTAGTTGGAAGCTCTTCTATTTCTTTTATCCACTGCTCTATTATTTCAGTTGTTACCTTCCCATTAACATTAAACTTTCCTATTGGATAACGTAAATCCATTTAAACAACTCCCTTTTCATCAATATGTACCCAATTATACTATTTTATTTTCCTACAAACATAGATCATTTCATAACTATCATTAGTTATAGGAGTTTCTTTCCAATCCTTATAGAGATGAATAATTTCGAAGCCGTTGGCAAGCAGCATTCTCTCCATTTCTTTTGGGAAAACATATCTCAAATTTATGTTCGTTCTTTTTTCGTTAATTATTTCTCCATTCTTATTTTTATACTTCCTAATCGTTGTATAATGTTGAATTTGATTTAAGGAGTCATAGTTACTAACAGTATATACGTCAACCGGATATTGTGTTTCACTGTCAATATAAGTTTTCCAATATTCCTCAATGCTTGATTGTAACAACTCATCAACACTCGGAAACCTTGTTCCAAAGATAAAGATACCTTCATTATGTAAATGTTTATTTACTGAGGATAATAATCTATCCTGGTCTTCATTTGTAAGAAAATGTTGAAATGAATTCCCAACTGAGTAGATTAAATGACTTTTTATATTTAAATCCAGTTTCGTACAATCTTGTTCTACCCACTTTATGTTTAAATTTAGCTCTTCTGACTTCTTTCTAGCTGCATCGAGCATTCCTCTATGTACATCGACTCCAATTAGTTGGTGTCCTTTACTTGCTAATGGAATGGTTACCCTACCTGTTCCACAGGCTAAATCAATGATAGGACCTATTGTTTTTAAAGCCTCTTTCAGTAGGAAAGGCACATCCTCAATATATAATTCATTTTCCATATCATATAGGATCGGATCATCGTATTCTTCAAAATTTGTATTTAGACGTTCCATGTTGTTCCTCCTTCAAATACATTTCAAAAAATTATGTTAAATAGCAAATATCAACATATCTCGACACTTAATCATAGTTTTCGTTTGTACGACTTGTTATCAAAACACTGATGTTGTTTTCCCATTAACTTTGACGCAATTCCAAGATTTCACTTGTCTTACTCTCTCTAGCCAACTATGAAACTTGTATTTTTCAAGTTCATATCCACTCTTCATTCCAATTAATTTTCAGCGCCAAGCCTCTATGGTTTTTCTACTAATCTTTCAAGAAAAATCATCAATTATAATTACTATTGAATTTATACATCATTGATACCATTTATTAGAATTTACATCTGGAATACCTATTTACTCAAAATAGATTTGCTCTTGTTTTACTTCTACAATATGAGGAAAAATTCCTTTATAAGAACATTTTTCAAGAAAAGATCATTTCAAGCTTTTACACCCCAAATATTATCAATAATTTCTACAATATAATTAAAAGGAGCGTTCTTTAAATAAACGCTCCCATTAGTAAAGATTGTAGAACCAATTAAAAATCTTCATCTATTAAATCTAAGATTACTCGCGAAGCCACTTTGCTCCCCTCACTTGCAGCCGTAATTAATTGAGGAGATGTTGAAAGAGAATTATCTCCACTAGCGTAAACTCCTTCAACACTCGTACGTCCAAATTCATCCGTATCTATCCCGCCATTCTTTTTTATTAGGCATCCTAATTTTTGAGCGAGTGGCGATGCTTGTTCTAACCCAGTAACCATAAAGCCACCATCTCTTACTATTTCTTTACCATTTTTAAATAAAACCCTTTTTAAATTTCCATCTACACCTTCTAAAGATAATATTTCGGATTCAGTAACTACTATTTTTTTGGATAATAATAACTGTTTCTGATCCGCAGTGAGCACAGTGTTCCCGTTTGTACAAACAATAATATCCTTACTCCAGTTAGAAATCAGTTTTGTCAGATGGAATATGCGCTCATCTTCTCCTATAACAACTAATGCACGACCTTTTAGCTCCCACCCATCACAAAATGGGCAAATAAATACACTTGTTCCATAAAATTTGTTTATCCCCTTAATACTAGGTAAGACATCTTTTAGGCCAGTAGATAATATAACCTTTCTAGATTGATAAGTATTCCCATCTGCTGAATAAATAAGAAAATAATTATTTTCTTTCTTGATATCTACCACTCGTTGATTATGAAGGGATATATTTGGATATTTTATTAAATCGGCTTTAGCCACTTTTTTAAATTCAGAAGGCTTGATACCATCTCTCGTAATGAACCCATGAGATTCCTGAGTTACAGCATTTCTTGGTTTATCCTCATCAAATAGTATGATGTTTTTTCTTGCTCTTCCAAGTACAAGTGCAGCACTTAAACCTGAAGGTCCTCCACCAATTACAACACAATCTAATATCATTTTGTCTCCTCCTCAATTAAATATATTATAGACTTTTAATATCTATAATTAAGTGAAAAAAATAATTGAAATGATTAACCATTACAATTATTTTCATTTTTTACATTCATTTGCTCAGCAATATCAATAATGTATTTTTTACTTAGCTCTTTCTTCATATTATTTTCTGCTTCTAGCATCACATTCTCAATTAAACAATCTTCATTTCTAGATAATTTGTCATGACCTAATGAACAACTGAATAATGTCGTTTGACCTTCAATGGCTTGAATGACATCTAAAAATGAGATTTCATTGGACTGTCTTGCAAGGCTATATCCTCCATTAACTCCAGGATTTGATTCAATTAATCCTGCTTTAACAAGTTTTGTTAATATCTTCGAAAGGTATGTAGGTGAGAGATTTTGAATTTTAGCTAACTGTTCAACTCCAACCGTTTTACCCTTTGGTGATATTGTTAAATATACCATTGTATGCAATGCGTAATTTGTAGCTTTAGAATATTTCATGGTCTTACCCTTCCATTACTATATTAAAGATCTTTAATATCTATAATTGATAGTAATTCATTCTTAAAATATAATCAAGCTTTTTACATATTATTCTTTTAAGCCGAAGATGGACTATACCGAAATATTTTTCATCCAATTTATTTATTTGCTTGTGTGATAAGGTAGTGAAAAGCCAAATAAAGTATCTCCCCATCATTATCAAATTGATGTATTAAAATCAGATTTCCATAAATCTAAACTCCACTTATTTTAGTTTACTTTATCCCTTTTCATAGTCATTTAAGCTTCTAACTTTCACTCTTTCTGGATAAAAAATCATTTAACACTCTGTCTAACCACTCATTGACTACATGATTAAAAATTTGTGGTTGATCTATTTGGAGATTGTGACCAGCTGTATCTATGACAGTAAACGTTCCCCGTGAATACTTATCCGTAAGGCTTAAAGCATCCTTATATCCAACCGTAGAATCCTGTCTACCCAATAAAAATAAACTAGGTTTAGTAAAATCAGATTGATCTAGCTTAAAGGAAAAACCATATTGTTTCTTAACCTTATTTAAAAACTCCTCATCACTAATTTTAATCCCGCTTACTATTTCATTGTTGTATCGTAACCAAGTGTACTCATTTAATACGACTTGATTATCTCGAAACTCTGCTTGTTCATCTTTCGATAACTTATTGATAAAGTTATTATCAATTTTATAACTATCATGTACCTCAACTTGTCTATTTTCTGGACTAGGATTAATGACTGGGCATATAAATGCCGCACCAAGTATTCTTTCTGGTTGCTTCTCAATGATTCCCCGTGCAATATAGCCACCGTAAGACTCCCCAACAATTAGATATTCTTGATCAGGGATGACAATATTAATAAACTCTAATACTGCGTTCAACATCTCATCAGAACAACTTATATCATGGTAGTTTCTTGTTAATCCCATACCTGGTAAATCTATATATATACGTCGCCAACCTTCTCTATTTGTAAAGACAGGCTCCATACATCCAGTCATTAATCGATGGTCAGGAGAATAGCCGTGGATCATTAATATTGGTATACCTTGTCCCATCTCTTCATAATAAATTTCAGCTTGATGAACTTTACAATATGCCATTTGTAATCCCCTAACTCTTTAATTAACGTATTTTACAGGTTATTGATAATTAACATTTTAATATATGCACAATTTATTATAGGATGTTTTCGTGAGATAAGAGCCTTATTATAAAACTCAATAAAATATTATTTCTATAAATATACTAATTAATCCTTCTACAATTAGGGGATTGATCCTCTCTTTATTGACATTAGCTTTCAATCCTTAAGTAGAATAAAAAGTGATGTGTTTTTTAAATTATTTTCATTAAATTGAAAAGATTAGAATTTAACCCTCATTTTTTTCATTTGAACAGAATGAAAATTATATATTGACTTGCTTAACTAAATTTGATTTTATCTTTGCTGATTTATACCATTGAAGACAGAAAATATATATTAATATAATATCTACTAAATCTCCTCCATAATACATGATCATCCCTCCTATTTCAGCCTGTGTTGTTGTTACTCCATTAGGTGGATGAGCATATATGTATTTCGACAAGACTCCATGACTAGCCATTGAAAGGATCATAATAATTGCTCGGTACATATAACTTGTTCTATGAGGTATTGGGTCAATATAAATAAATGCAGCTGTATACACATAGCCTGCAATAAAGACATGTAAATGGATGAATAAATAAAGGAGGAGATTTTGATGCATTTGGGAAAAGAGATTTGTTGTATAAAGAAGCCATAGTCCACCCACATTTAGTAAAGAAGCAGTCAGTGGATCACAAATCAGCCTAATCGGAAAACTCTTTAGCACCTTTGTAATATAACGTGCGTGTTTTACTCTAAGTGTTCTTAAAAAAAGGGTCATTGGAGCAGATAGGAGGATTAATAACGGAGCAACCATTCCTAGCAGTAAATGACCAAACATATGAGCAGTAAAATCCTTATGTACACTTTTTGCTAATGGCCCAACAGCTATAGTTGCCATACAAAGTATTCCTAGCGCCCAATAGAATATACGAAGGTAAGACCAGCGTTTATAATGGCGATTGGATACAATACATGCAATAAGATACAAAAAAAACAGCAATATAAAAGGTATTAATAAGAACGGTTCGACAATTGTGATTTTAAAATGTTCCATATGTTCATTATTCATTGGCTGTTTTACCCCTTACTAATATTTCTTTCTTTGTCTTTACTATTAGAATGATTGCTATTAAAAGTAATACTAATGCAATGATGTTCCATAATAGATCGTAAATGATTAAATTTTCCACATAACGAATTTGATGAATTCTCATCAGTTTGTGCTGGATAATTCCATCGTATAACTGAAATCCCCCTCCCCCAAGAAACACACCGCCAATCCACCTCTTTAACCAAAATGCGTTCTTACGCCTTAAATCTGCTAGAAGGAATAGCCCACCTATAGTTGCAAACCAGCTAAATGCATGGAATAAGCCATCTGAAACCAGACCAATACTTAATGTACTTTTGTCATAAAAATGATGCCAATATAATATTTGATGAAAAATCGTTTCATCCAAAAAGCAAACTAAACCAACTCCAAATAAAATACCTGACCATATATTTCGAGTTAAAGATGAAGTACTAGTCATGATCATCCCTCCGTTCTTTCATCATATAAAATCAATTATTTGCAGTTGGAAGGAATTTTATCCAAATTTTGTTACTTTCACTAAATACTTTTAAGAATTCGTTTATCCAAAGATTTTTATCGCATTAATAAGGATATTTTCGATGTATAAAACAAATAGTAACTATGTCAAACAGTTACTATCAAAGGAGGTATACCATTGTATTTTTATAAAGAGGATTTAATTAATATTATTGTTCCTGATAAACCGGACCCTTCTGCAGCAAAGGTTTTGCAAGAAACATTAGGTGGCAGATTTGGTGAAATGAGAACGATGATGCAATTTTTCTTTCAAAGTTCTAACTTTCGCGGAAAACAAAAAGAGTTTCGTGATTTAATTCGGGGAGTCTTCCTTGAAGAAATTAGCCATGTGGAGCTAGTTCAAACGACAATAAATCAATTATTAAATGGTTCAGGTGAAGAAGCAATCGGAGCTGGCGGTTCGGGAGCTCCTTTAGAGGAAGCAATTAAACATGCAAATCCCCATCATTTTATTATGGGTGCACAAAGCTCTCTCCCTGTGGATGCTGCGGGAAATCCCTGGAATGGTAACTATGTATACAGCCACGGAAATTTAATTAGTGATTTATTAGATAATGTAGTTTTAGAATCTACAGGAGTTCTTCAAAAAACGAGAATATATGAAATGAGTTCTAATAAAACTTTTAGAGAAACATTAGCTTTTCTAATTGTTCGCGATAATGCCCACCAAAATGCGTTCGCTAAAGCATTAGAAACCCTTGGTGTTGATTGGGCGAAAATCTTCCCAGTCCCAAATTATGATATCAATAAGTATCCTGAATGTAGAAAATATGTAGAAATGGGATTCCATAATGCACAATTTAATTTTAGATTAGATGAAACATTAATGGGACAAATTTTCCAAGGGGAGTCTCCTAGCAGAAATGACGGCGAGTTAAAAGTAGTTCCACCACCAAAAGGATATCCAGTTCCAATGCTACCAGAAATGCCAAACGAGCACAGTCCTGGTATACAAGACCTAAATAAATAAATTCTTAAGCGTCTTTGATATAAAGGCGCTCTTTAGATTTTAAGATTTGAACAGACATTCAGATGAATACAATATTATATTTTACAATGGCTTATAGAGGTTATTTTTCTTATCATAAAAATTCTTGCCAATCTATACAACAAACATAAAATAATCTTATATTAAAACTAGAAGACAATCTACCTATAACAACGGGTGATACTTTTGGGGTGGATTGGGAAAGAAGATACTCTTCTATGACTTTTATTATATATTGCGGTTAAAAAAGGGCTATTACTTTATTCGAAGCCTTACATTTCCCATCGGATGATATTTTTGTAGTGTTGAGTGTAAATTATTTTTATTTCATTCATCTACACAAGAAATCAATTTTTCACATATACATGTTACCTGAACGAAATTGAACATTTAAATTAATAGAGGCATTGTTCAAAAAAATTATCTATCATATATTCCTCTTCCAATTAAATTGGAAGAAACAGGTACAGCCCCCATTTCTCTAGCCCATATTGATAATTGACCGATATGATGGATTTCATGAGCGATAACATGATGGATCACCTTACCATAGGTAAATTCATCCAATTTATGATTCTCTATATCATTGGACCAGTTTTGAATGTATTCTTCAACCTCAGGTCGACATTTTATAGATAATTCTCTTATAGATTTAAGAGACGGATAATCATTAAAATTATAATGAAACTCAGTTTTTCCTTTTAATCCTCTAATCCATGCCTGCTCAACATCAACAATATGAAATAAATTACGTAAAATACTTCCTCTACCCCCTACTCGCGTGCATTGAAGTTCAATCAACAGAAATTTTTGCACACCAATTAAACCATTCATCTCTTACTTGCCAATTATACTGAAACAACTTCAACATTTTAATGATCACTCCCGGAAAATTTAATATCCATCGTATTTTTATTTTCTTAAGTGTAGAATTAGTAAGATGCAAGAATAATAGCTACGCAATAAATGATCATTTTTTATGAACAGTTCTTGTTTCCCATATTTGTTGTATATGCCCACGAGCATGCCCAGCAACCATTTTTATCATATTTCTTACTTCTTCTTTACTACTACCATTTACTAAAACGCTCCTATTTAGTGCATCTGGAATTTCTTCACAGAGCTCCAGCACATGTTCCCTAAGATATCGAAATAACATAATTGTTTTATTAACTTTTCTTGTACGATAATTCGTTCCTAACTCCCATAAATTAGGATCATATGGGTTTCTAATATAATCACGTCCAGATTCTGCTAATGCAAATTTAATTTTATGTAGTGTTGTGATATCTGAATCAATCAAATGAAATATTGTTAGTCTAATGGACCATTTCCCTTTTGCTCGAACCAAATCAAAGTCTTTTTCATTCAAACCACGAATCGAATCTTCTAACATTTGTATACCATTTCTATATAATTCTAGTATTTCATTATCTGGTAGAAAAAGCTCCTCCCAAAGGGAAAGAATATAACCATCTGGATCTGTTATAAATAGCGTCTGGCCAAATCCTTCTTCAATGATAAGTTCAACCTTTAGCTGGTTAATCTTTTTTAAACGAAGATACAAATTCTCTATATCCTTTGTTACTATGTAAAACTTCCCTTTAGGTAAAGGCTCAGAAAATATTTTTTCCAGATATGGAGAACAGTCTAAATCTTTTTTTTCTGTGATAATGGCTATTGGTTCACCATTCGATAAATTTAATCTAGCAATCCGTTTGTTCACATCTTTCCAATCACTATACCATCCAACAACATCAGAATAAAACTTTACTGTCTGGTCTAGATTTTTCACTCTTAATAATAAATTAGGCTTCTGTCTTTCCATAGCTTAAAAGATCTCCCTTCTGCGAATTCTACTCTCAAATTGAACATACCAGCATCAAAACATTCATTTATTATATTTATATTTTTCATTCGAGATATTGAAGACAGAGATTAGATATTATGTATGAAAAACAAATCTTTTAATATGTATTCTTGGTAATTGAGAGAATCCCCTTCTTGTAGATATTATTACGTGGTGACTAGTAATTATGATTTCACAATAAAAATGCATTTTCTCTATGTTCATGATGAGAAAATGCTTCTATACAAAATAAAACTTATTTTTTTAAATAAAAATGCTGTAAATTCCTACCTGCATTATCTTTACTTCAAGAAACACACTATTAAAACCTCATATAATTAAACTAATTGATACATGAGAATATCATCCACATATTCATCCTCTTCATTATTGTACCAATACGAATAATGAATCTAATTGTATCATTTTAACTTGATATTTTTATCCTTCTAAGAAATAGCCTCCATTAGATTGACTATTAGGAAAACTAAATATATTTAACCTCTCCATACGTTATTCTCATAAGAGCTGCATAGGTTAGTGAGGAATCTTCATTAAACGTCTGGGAAAAGAAGAATTCCGCATTAAACTGATCCTCTGCTTCATTAAATGTTAATCCTCGTTTAATCAATCCGTCAATATATGCTTCTTTATCAAGAGGTTTCGCACCTATACCGTCCTCCTTCAATGAAAAAAACAATTTATCTTTCGCTTCTTGTTTCATATCTGGATAAAGTACATTTACTTTGTCACTAATTCTGCATTGAATATTTTCCACACCTAGTTCGGATAAATAGAGTGGTATTTTTGCTCCAATATTCCCATCTTTTCTATCTTGTTTGGCATCATTTTCAAATAACTTTTGCAGTGAGCCTAGCTGAATCATTTGTGATTGATCAAATCCATCAATATAAAACGATGCCATATTGGAAATCCAATGCGGTTCGAAACAGATGATTTTTCCTTTATCAACTAATGAATGAACCATTTTTTGTAACATTCTTTTTGGGTTGGCTATATGTAAAAGAAATGCATGACAAACAGCCAAATCATACTTCTTCTCCAATTCAATATTATTCATATCTGCAACAATAAATTCTGTTTCATATGGCAATGGCTTAAAAAGTTCTCTAGCCTCTTTAATAAGCTGTTCCCCTTTATCAATTCCAGTATATCTTGAACCTTCTGGTAATAAGGGGAGTAGTTTAAGCCCTAAGTATCCAAAACCACAACCAAAATCTATGATATTTACTGGTTCTGTAATCCTCCAAACGGATTTGACTAAAAACTCTAGGTAATCGTCATTATAATATAAATCTCTTGTTCTCTTTAAATATTCTATCTGACTATCCCAATAATACTCCGACATTTATTTCCTCCTATCTTATTTATCAAAGTTAAATGTTTAAAATAACATTTATAATGAATTAATTATGATAACAGGTTTCAAACTCAGTCTTCATCAGTAAACTACGACAGGCCAATCCGTTTTCATGATAAATTTCTTTGCCAATTTTCAATTTTATACTTCGATCTGAATTCAGATACCCGCGCTCTTTATTGACAATAAGTAGAGTATCATCATCTATCCAATTAATCGAAAAATCACTTTTGGCATCACTATAATAAACGGTCTTTATTTTATTTTTCTCCTCTTTAAAAGTGATATTTACCCATATATTTACGCCTCCTGCGGCACCACCATACGTCATGTAATACGCATTGGCTACGTATTTTTCAGATGGAGAAATGACAGGTCCTTTAAAAAATTCCCCTTTCAGATTTTTGAAAGTAAAAAAGTAATTTGAATACAAAATAAGACAAGTAACTACTACTATACTAGATAAAAAAATAGTAAAAAGCCTTTTTGGAAACATTTTCTCTTTTATAAGATTGCCGATGGCTAGAAAACAAAAGGTAATAAAAATAAGAAGAGTAAGGAGAGCCGTTAAAAAGATAAAAAAAGGTAAATAGATATGCATGTAATTTCACCTATTATAGAAAAAACCGATTTGATTATAAGATCTCTTATACAGTTTATTTAATCAATTCGCTAGATGGATATAAAAACCCTTTTCTTAGAGTCAATTCACTAGAAGTTTATTTTCCTGTTAATATCTTTTTCATGACTATAATTGTTTTATAACTCTCCATTATTAATTATCCTGCCAATTGACTATGAGTAAATGTACTACGAAGCAAATGCCTTCATGATCAAATTTTGTAGAAGAAGAAACAACCCCCATGCAATGATTCCTAATAAAATTGCTATTACTAAATGAATTGAATACTTTAATCCAAAATAAATCACCAATAACATTACAGCAGTTGCAGGTAAACCCACTAGTACTCCCCATGCAAATTGACTAACATTGTGATTAGGCGTTCCTTGTAGAGTTAACCAGATAATACTTAAGATGCTAATTAACGGCAAGGCAGCAACGATCCCACCATATACTGGGAAGCGTCTTGCCACTTCTGTTACGACACCAATTATGACTGCTGAAGAAGCAATTTTTAACAATAAATACATTTATTTTGATACCTCACTTAATAATTTAAATCCTTCAATTACCTTTGCTCGTTCAGTAGCCGTTAATTTGCTAAGTGCTATTCGGAGCTTATTATCATCTAACTCTGTATGCTTTTTTACAATGGATGAGCCAATATCTGTTAAATGTAAAAATACTTTTCGTTGATCATTCTCAGACCTTTCTTTATATAACCAGCCATTTCTCACTAACTTCTTTACATGTTCAGAAGCAGTATTGTGTGAAATCATTAATTCAATTGCAATATCACGAATCATCATATTTTTCTTCTTTTGAACCATTTGTAATATACGGATACTTTGATGGGAAATGTTTTCTTCTTGAACAGGGTGTAAATTAAAATATATATCTGTAAAGTAGTTATTTAAATCTTGTATCATATTTTTCTCCTTTTTATATCGTTACTATCGATTATATCGTATAAAACGATATAATTTCAATTTAATTTCGTAATTAAATAATGCCTTTTCCACTTTTATTGATATCCATCATGTCAAAATAAAAAATGCGATACTTTATTAAGTACCGCATTCGGTATAGTTTAGATTGTATTTTAATACACATATTTGTTTTCTAGTATTTATATTTCGATTTATGCCAACTTTTCCCTTTCAGTTACTAAATTAAATTATCATTAACCCGTACAAATCATGATGATATTCCCATCTGGATCACAAATGTTAAAATAGGCAAAATCATCAAAACTAACAATCTCCGATTGTATTTGATACCCAAGTTTCTGAACAAAATCATAGGACTGATGGATGTCATCTGTATGAAAATTAAACAACGGGTTTTCAGAAGGAAGTATTTCCTTTATGACATCAGATGGTCCCGCATCTAATGTTAGCCCAGTATGATGATTCAGCTTAATATTGTAAACGGGTCTAGAAACCTCCGCTAAATTAAATTTTTGATTGAGTAATTGGCAGTACCAGGTGACGGACCTTTCTAAATTACTAACATGTACAAAAATGGTATTAACTTCATTTTTTATCGGGCTATTCATTATCAACACTACTCCTTCGAATTGAATTATTTCATATTCTCAAAAATATCATTTGATATATTTAAAGGAATCAATCATTTCAGCAATTTCCTGTTCAGAAAATTTCCCTTTTCTTTCCTTATCATATTGAGTAATATCTATTAGATAGGTCATTTTCGTCTCACGATCTTTCCATATGATATGTTGATTAAAATCATAATCAATATACTCTGCAAAACTTCCATCTTTTATATGAATCTTTTTAATATCTGTTGGTTCTCCATAGACTGTCTCAACATTCATAGGCTGCGCTAAAATGGATAGTTTAATTTCATCTCCTAAAAAAATCTGCTCAAAGTTTACTTCCTTATATGGCAGTCTTGTCATATCTCTCGATGCTTTTTCTTCATCATTTAGTGTTGTTTTTGTTACACTTTTTCCTCCTCTATAAACTATATCGTGCAATTCCGCTTCCGCTTTATGCACTTTAAATGGAAGTTTTGATGGCGTTTTTAACAATTCCACTAATTTTGGAGGAGCTTTTTTTATAATCTTATCAATACTATTCACGCTACTTGATTTTGCCATGTTATCACTAATTGCTGCTTCTTTTTCAACTGTTCTATTGTTTGAATAGGTATATAATCCTACTGCAATTAACAGTATCACCCCAATAATTATCAAACTCTTCTTATACATCATGTTTCTCCCTTCAAGTTTTGAGTTTTAATAATGATTTGAACAAAATAGAGAAACGATGTTAGCAGTTACTTATCAATTTATTAGCAGATTCTTACGAATAGATGAAATTAATAATCAACACTAATAAAATAATAATGAAAATACCACTAAACAAAAAATAGGCTAAATATCTAATTCCTTTTGGAAACTTACTAATGTCAAATCTATTTCTTTTTATCACACCTCCACCTTCGATCTTCTGTAAATTTTCTACCGGTGAATATAAATCTTCTTCGTTCCAGCCTGTATTTGCTTGGTCAGTTGATTGTGTTTCATGAATATCCTTAATCTTATACACACCCTTTTTTTTGGACTGTAAAAGTATTTCCATAATTATGGTTCTTGAATTGATCCTTAGAGACTTTCATTCTTAATCCCTAGCTTGATTGATATGTTCAGGCTTTCTTAAAATACACCTGTTTTATTAATAGCTAATAATGTTTCTTTCACTTCGTTTTCAAAAGCTTCTACATGATCCCCAAGAAAACGTTTTGAACCGAAAGATGTCGAATAATGGTTTCCAAGTATTGCATCTATCGTCCAAGTAATTTCAAATGGTGGTAAATGTTCTATTTCAAGTTTGAATTTTGAATTAGCAAGTATTTCTTCATGACTAATGGAAGGATGCGAATAAATCGTTTTTCCAGCCCTTCTTTCTTTGCCGTACCATTTTTCTATAACTTGATTTAATTGTTCCTGCCATCGTGTCGGTTTTTTATTAGGTTCATAATGGTCTATGATGGCAACGCCTCCATTGTCAGTAACTAGTTCATACAATTCGTCTAGAACTTGAACACGATCCATCCAATGAAAGGCCTTTGCTATGATTACGAGATTGAATTTTTCATTAGTTTCAGTCTTATATTTTTCTAAATTACCTTCATACCAATGGATATTATTTACTCTCATTTCATTTTGCAGACGTTTTGCTTCTACTAGCATTTCTCGTTCTAAATCAATTCCAACAATTTTCCTGCACCAATCAGAAAACCTCATCGTGAGCTGTCCAGTACCACAGCCTAAATCAAGTAACTGCTGCTCCCCGTTCAATGAAAATTTTCTAATCAAATATCTAATTAAAGAAGGTGGATACATAGGTCGATATTTTGAATAGTACTGTGCTGCCCCTTTAAATAATTCCTTGCCATATTGGTTCAAATTTTTCTCTCCTCCAAGATTACGCTTTCAAATTATAACGATCTCAATGAAGATCATTTTGGAAAGCAGAACTCTCAAACTCACTCGCTAATGCCTCCATATAGATAATATCCCATGTCCGACCACGCAAGAAATGTGCCTGTCTTCTACGACCACATTTTATAAACCCAGCTTTTTCATATGCTCTTATCGCATTTTTATTAAACTCAAATACTTTTAAAAAAATATTATGTAAACCTAATGTTTGGAATGAATAATCGAGAACCAGTTTTGCTACCTCTGTTCCATATCCTTTCCCTCTGCTATCTTTTTCACCGATAACTATATTGAATTCTGCAGTGCGATTTTTATAATTTATATCTGATAAAAAAGTATTACCTATCGGTTGTAAAGTATGTTTCTCGTAAATAGTAAAAAATAGAAAATTTTTATTTTGGGATATTTGTTTAAATGCGGCTATTTCTTCTTCTAAAATAACGGGTCCAGTGGATGCAAGAGTTTTTGTCGTTTAAAAATCGTTATTCCATCGATTATATAAAGGGACTAAATCACTTCTTAATGGTCCAAGTGATACTAATTTACCTGAAAAATTTATATTTATTTCTTTACTTTTTGTATTTTCCAATTAATTAACAACTCCTTTCTTTTCATTGATTCGACTCAAAGATTCATTTCACCTCTATTTCATTTATAGAATCATCCATGAATATAAAACAAACATTAGATCAGTACTGAATAAGTTTTATTCCTTTACAATGTTTATTAAGAAAAGTAAAGGATACTTTTCATTAAATATGACAAATGATACACTAGATAAGAAATTTAAATAAAAGAATCTGTAAAGGAAAGTATTTATGCCCACAGAAAAAAAAGATCCCCGTGCTGTACGTACACAACGTTTATTGAAGCAAGCTTTTATTGAATTAATGGAAGAGAAGAAATTTGACCAAATTACTGTGCAAGATATCTCAGATCGTGCAACGGTAAAACGTGTTACCTTCTATCTTCATTATAAAGATAAATCTGATTTAATGTATCAATGTATTGATGAAACATTAAATGAACTGCATGATAAGGTAAATGAAAAAGTATCATTTATAGGTAACTTTGATTTTCTAGATGAACAACCACATCCCAGCTTTGTTCAATTATTCCATCAAGTTAGTGAAAATTATCCTTTTTATAATGCGCTACTAGTAAAAAACCGAATCCCATATTTAACTTCTAGGTTATTGGAAATTATTCATGAATTTGTATCAGAAGGGATTAATCAAATTGAACCTAATGATGAGAATCTCACAGCGAATCGAAGCCTGATTATTAAATATGTAGAATCTGCTTTTTTAGAGGTTATTATTTGGTGGATAGAGAGTGGGATGCATTTGTCTGAAAGTGAAATTGCCTTCCAACTAATGAATCTTTCTATTAAAGGTCCATATATTCATAATCCGATGAAGAATCAATCGTAATCTGGATAAAATTAATTGGTTTAAAAAGTCGGTTATTTCCTGAATCTTGTATTTTAGATTGTTTTCAGCTGATCATGAGCACTTATTCATGCTTTAAGCTACATTATTCATTTTTAAAATCAATGCAAAATAAAAGGGTCAGACCCCACGATACCATCTTAAAGTAAGGCAGTATTTCGTGTGATCTCAGACCCCTTAAAGATATTCACAATTATATTCAGAATACTTATATTGCTGTCCAACCACCATCAATAACTAATTCAGCACCGGTCATGAATCTTGATTCTTCAGATGCAAGGAATAATACTCCATAAGCTACATCTTCTGGTTGTCCAAAATAAGGAAGCTGTGTGAATGTTTTATAAAATGGTAATGCATCTTTAAACGATTCTGCCGTCATTGGTGTTTCAATGATTCCAGGGTGAACGGAATTTACTCGTATTTTATCTTTTCCATATTCCACTGCTGCGGATTTTGTTAAAGAACGTAAAGCACCTTTTGCCGCAGTATATGGACTAGAACCTGCCATTCCAACAATTCCACCAATTGAAGAAATATTAATTAAAGAACCTCCGCCTGCTTTTTGCATTTCTGGAATGACATATTTCATCCCAATTACACAGCCGTTTAAGTTAATATCCATGACTTTATTCCATTCATCCATTTCCATTTGTGCCATTGTTTTTGGACTAGCAATCCCTGCATTATTAACTAATATATCCACTTTTCCATAATGATCGATAGTTGTTTGAATAACCGTTTTCCACTCTTCTTCTGAAATAACATTATGTTTTAGACCGATAGCATCCCCGCCATTTGCCTTAATTTCATTTACTACTTCCTGTAGAACATCATCCTTTATATCAGTGGCAACTACTTTTGCTCCTTCCTTTGCAAAGAGCTTAGCTTCAGCTGCTCCCATTCCTAATGCGGCCCCCGTAATAATTGCGACTTTTCCTGATAAACGTCCCACTATTATCATCCTTTCCATTTAATCATGATATAAAACTTCTAAAGTTGAAAACTCAATACCTAGGATAATGCCATTATACATATTTATATCTTTTTTGTGAAGTTATTTACATCATGTAAATAAAGTTCAACATTTAAAAATTACATTTCACTCTTATGTTTGAAAATAAAAAAAATCTATTTTGCTATGAGAGTATGCAAAAAATAGATTTTTTTTCTTTCGGTATAAAATTTTTTATATAGGTATAACCATATTTACGGTTTCTCATCAATAACCAATAAACAACTTGGTCCATTGACTAATGACGGAATAATTATTATAAACTAATTGTTCCTTGTACCTTATTATTCAACTTTTTCATTATGGTGTATTAAATCCAACCATTTAATTAATACCAGTTCATCTCGAATAGGAATCCCATTATCCGCTACAAGAGGGATCTCAGGTTTCATTTTTCTTGCTAAATCTACAGCATCAACTAACAGTTCAGCTAATTGATAGCCTCTTTTTTGATAAAACGCAAGTGCGTGTACATTATCATTAGTGGTAACCAATTTAATTTTACTAACATTATTTTTCTTTGCTATATTTTCTACCTCTTGTATTAATTTAGAACCTATCCCTTTATTTTCAACTAAACTATCTAGTGATATTATTTCACATTCACACTGATCCATTATGTAAGTGATTAAACCGATAATTCTATTATTCTCATCTAATACGGCAAATCCATCTAATTCATCACATTGAAAGATTCCACTTGATATAACCATTTGCGGGCTACCCCAATTTTCAGAAAAAAATTCAGTGATCATCTCTTTAGCTAGTTTACGAATTTGAACTACAATCATTTATACTCCCTCATTCATCTGATATGTTTATAGATGTAATTTTTTATTAAAGTCAAATAGTCTTTCAATTTTACCTCTTTTATTAAATATGATCCATTAGTATGCCATCAAATTTATTTCTTTGATCCATTATTTTTTCTAATAATACTTGAGTTGATTGATTAATCCCTTGATTTATTATTAAAGCTAACATACCTCTAATAAACCAAAGATTTAGGTTCTCCCTAAGAATGGACCAATCAAAATCATTATAATGTTTTAAATAACCATTTCTGAATTCATTTAAATTAGTAATGATTTGATAGTCCTCATCATTCATTTTCAAAGTTGAAGAAAGAATAGCAGCAATATCAAAATGATTATTACCCTTTCTCACCTCGCCAAAATTTATTAAATATATTTTATTTTTATTGATTAATAGATTCCAGATTCCTAAATCGCTTTGGATATCATAATTACTTTTATGCTTATAGTTGAAACACTCATTTATTAATTCAACTAATTGCTTCTTTATTTTTAATTCTATAGATTGAATGGGATGTTCAACTTCCTTCCATAAATGATTCAATAAAAATCGATCTTCTTGCTCATAAATCCCTTTAATATCTACCGCTTCAGAGTGGAAAATTGCGATTATTTCACCTAGTATAGGAAAATTTATTTCTTCGATTTTTATCGGTTAATGTTCAATATATCTCTGTAAATTATAAATTCCACTCTTTTTTATAACAAATGGATGATTATTTTTTGATAATAAAATCTCAGAAGTAATTTGATACTTTAATAATTTCTTAGAAATAAAATATTCCGTAATTGCTTGTTTCTTATCTTTAATTTTTCTTAAAATATACTTATCTTGTGAATTGTTAATCAGTTTTGCATTGGATGTATTACCTTGGTTCATGTTAGAAACCCTCAGAATCTTCCCAATAGAATATTCATTTAAAATGGCCAAATCTTCTCTACCCATCTCTTCCTCCACAACTTAATCTAGAATATTGTAATATTTTCTGTCACTAATATAGTAATTATTTTTCAAAGTAGTAACTATCGCTACTATTATCATTTTCATTGACTTTATTCTATTTTAGAAGGGATATTTGCCAAAATATCGAATACCAATTGTAATCTACAAAAGGAGTGTTTGATAATGAAGAAAACTGCATTACTAATTATAGATGTACAAAATGCCATGTTCGACGATTCTAATCCCATATACGATGGAGAACAACTTCTCAATAATATTCAATACCTACTAAATCAAGCACGGTCTTCTAGCATTCCAATCTTTTATGTTCAGCATAATGATGAGGAATTCATAACCGGAACTCCTCCATGGGAAATTCATCCGTCTATTGCGCCCAAAAAGGGTGAAATAATCATACAAAAGCAAACACCTGATTCATTTCACCATACTGAGCTTCATAAAATGCTTCAAGCTCAACAGATCGGTGACCTTGTTATTGCTGGAAATCAAACAGAGTATTGTGTAGATACAACATGTCGTCATGCAGTTAGTCTCGGATATAATGTTACACTTGTAAGGGATGCTCATCGAACATGGGATTCAAATACGCTAAGTGCCAAGCAAATTATTGATCATCACAATGAAGTGTTGGGAAATGCTTTTGTCTCGCTTAGAGCAACAAAAGAAATTCAATTTAACAATAATTAAAATATAAAGATTAACCCCCGCTACATATAGATGGGGTTAGCTTTCACGAGGACTGGAACTTCGCTTCCCTACTAAAGTAAGCAATGTATCAAAATTAATAAGAATGGTTCCTAGTATAATGGTTAGCGCACCAAGTCCAGTTATCCACGAAAAATATTCCGAATAAAGGATGACTCCGAGTATAACAGCAATTAGTGGAGATATATATAGCCATGTAGAAGGAAAAATAGAATTCGTTTTAGAAACCAACCAATAATATAGACTATGTCCAGCAATTGAACCAAAAATAATTAAATACACTAAAGAAATGATTGAAGATGATGTGATTTGATTATTATCAATGTTTTCTGTAAAAAGCGATAAGATAAATAGTAAGATTCCTCCATGCATCATCTGTGTTGCGTTTAAAGCAATCGGTGATGCATGTTTATATTTCTGAACGACGTGCTTTGTATAAATGGTTCCAAGTGCATAAAACATTGCACTCACAAGTATCATACAACAACCAATGAACCACATTGAACTTATTTTAATAACAAAATTAGGCAGGAGTAGGATCATTACTCCGATAATTCCAACCAAACATCCTATAAACACCTTCAAATTTTCTTTTTTCTTAAAAAAAATGGACTGAAATAATATGATCAATATTGGACTTGTTGCCGACAAAACTGCTGCAATCCCTGAAGTTACAAACTGTTCTGCCCAATATAATGGAGCAAACGTACCAAAGGTTAATCCGACACTCGTGATAAACATCTCCTTTTGCAAAAACAACCTCATCTTCGCTTTTCCTTTCATCACCATGAAGAGAAATAGAAGTAGTCCAGCAATAAAAAAGCGAACTCCTGCAGAAAAAAATGGGGACATCCCTTCATCAATCCCTATTTTTATTGCTAAAAATGTGGTACCAAAAATTAAGCACATGAACATGTAATTAACTAATATCATAATACCCCTCCCTGTTTCTATCTTAAACGGGAAGCAATAGAACAGATTGAAGTAAATAGAACAGATGAAGCTCATTCATGATAAAATCAAAGTAGGGGGGATTTAATTGGTAAAAGGGGTTCGAAATGGTGAATTTCTCTTTGAGCAAATATATCAATACGTTCTACGTAAAATTGAACAAAAAGAATGGAACGAACATCAAAAGCTTCCATCGATCAGACAATTGGCAAAAGAAATGAATGTCCATCGATTAACTGTGCATAAAGCTTATCAATTATTAAAAAAAAATGAAGTGATTTACGTAAAAGATAAAATAGGATATTATGTCCAATCAAATGGAACAAAGCAAACCGAAAACTTAGAAAATCCAATTGTTTCTTCTTATGTGCAAAAAAATCATTTAAGTGAAATTCATCAAGTTCCAGTAACTTATAATTTTTCTCAAGCATTAATCGATCCAAATCTTCTTCCAAACCATTTCTTATCGGATTATGTAAAGAAGGTATTTGATCTTTACCCTAAGGTTCTTTCATCCTATTTCTACTGTGCAAGGGGATTTAGAACTAAGAGCATCATTGACAAAGTACTTTATTAACCAATACAAAAAACATATTGATGCAACTGAGCTGTTAATAACCTCTGGTTCACAACAAGCTATTCATATAATCGCGGAAGCCTTTGTCAAAGCAAAAGATACTATATTATTAGAAAGACCTAGCTATAGCCCTGCCATTGATATTTTTATAGAGAAAGGGGCAAAAATTATTAGTGTCGATATCCATTCCAATGGATATGACTTAGATCAAGTAGAATATTTAATGAAACATTATAAACCACGATTATTTTATTTAAATCCGACTTTTCATAATCCTACTGGCTATACTGTACCAAATAGCCAACGTAAACAGTTAGTTGAATTAGCTGAGAAATATCGTTGTTTATTAGTAGAGGATGACGTTTATCATGATATTTATTTTGTAGGAAAACCACCGCCTCCCATTTACACATACGATACAATTGGAACTGTCATATATGTACGGAGCTTTTGTAAATATATATCTCCTGGTTTAAGAATTGCAGCTATTATTTGTCATTCTTCCCTTTTGCAATCACTCATGATTGTAAAATCATTAACTGATAATGGCTCACCCCTTCTTAACCAAAAAATATTTTTGCATTATTTTTCTTCAAAGCGGATGCAGCAGCATTTAGAGAAATTACGCATCGCCATCTCTATCCGAAAAGAAATCATGGAAGAAGAACTAAGCGTAACAAATTGGCAATGGACTAGTCCAAATGGCGGCTTAAATTTGTGGGTACAACTACCTCAGCATATTTCTATTGAAAAGTTATTAACCAAATGTTTCGAGCACTCTATCTCTTTTGTACCCGGACAAATTTGTGATCCGCTCAAACAACAAACCTCGTGGATACGGTTAAGTTATTCCTATATTAATGAGCATCAGCTACGGGATGGATTAAAATCTTTTGTAGAAGTCGTAAAATCACTTGAAGAAAAATAATGATTTCATAAAAATATCCCTTTTTTCATTAATATAAGTATCATTTATACAACAAACCTGCTTCGAATGGTCAATCCATATTTATACTAAAGGGTATCAACTTTTTTAAATATTGGCTATTCAGCTAACTCTTCAGAAATTTTAATTGCTAGCTTATTTTTTTATAGAATGCTACAAAGTTTAACATGTTAGGTATTAGCAAGTTTATTGCGATCTTCAGATAGTGGTGGTTCTTCCAGCCACCCATTTTCTATCATGATATTTGCACCTTCTTCTGCATATTTTGCAATTTCCGCCGATAATCTTACAAAATCAAGTGATATATCCCTTCTCATACTCGTTGCAGCACTTGTTCCATAAAATCCGATACTTAAACCAATTAAGGTTGTCGTCATAAACATCATCAATTTATCAGAAAATGGAGAGATTTTTGAATCGGTGACTTCTGAATCCCATGTCATTGGGATTGGTAAATGATTTTCACCTAAAACAGTACCTAATATTTCAACATGTTTCGCTGAGATCTCTCTTCCCCTAACCATAAATTTCCCTACTTTTTTAGAATGCGCAACTTGACTGAATCCCATCATGGTTGATTTCCCCAATGCATTTCTTTGTTGATTGGTAAAAAGATTAGTTATTTCAATTACTGTTAAGGGCTTTTATCCCCAAACCAGCCTGCCATAAACTTTTTATTATTTACAAAATCAACTTCTTTTTTAGGATTCAAATATGGTGATCGAATAAATAGGCCCTTTGACAAAAGTACATTTTTTGTCAATGTATCAAACTGATCAAGCTCCTGAACACAATTTGAAAAATATTCGTTGATATCCGAACGTACCGATAATGTCTTAGATAGCGAATAGAAATTAAAAGCAATAATCCCCATATTGTAACTAAAATACAGCATAAAACTGTCTGAAAATAATCTTGGTGCATCTACATTAACATCCTCTGCTACTTTGAACCCATATGGTATTGGAAAGCTCTCACTTTTAAAAATTGAGATTAACTTTTTTTGATGACTATTCGCAGTTTCCAGCCCCAAACTTATGATCTCCTTTATTTCACTATCCTCTACTGTTGCGAGAAATGATGTGAAAATGCATTTACACATACTACTATTCATATATGCAGACCATAATTGTGCAATTTCTGTAGCAGTTAATTTTGTATTGTGTTTAAAAGCCATCAAGCTTTAACCTCCTAATTATCATTCCTTATATTATTATTTGATTTTTAATATTGTTATATTCGTTGCTTTCATTAAAGAAATCAAACCACTAGGACTAAAATTAAAATTGGATAATTTCTTACTTTGATATGTGAATGATCATTATTTCGAAAAATAACACTCAAGCTGTGAACTCGTAAATAGAGGGTCTAGCTTGAAGAGAACGTATGAATACCGTGAAGGGGAAAAATTGCGGGGGCACGGTAACTAATAAGAGGGTTTAATTACCCTGATGATGAATATTACAACTGTATGGTAACCAATGGGAGTGTTTGTTTACCGTACAGAAGAATATTGCGTCTGCACGGTATCCAAAAGAGCGTATGAATACCGTGAAGGAAGAAAATACCGATTCATATAGCTGGTCCCCTTTGAGTTCACGAGTGAAAGAGCTGAAAACTCCATAATACCGCTCTGAATCCTTATGGGGTGTAAAACAAGCAGATGGGCTTTGACAAACAACAAACTTTACGAAAACAGCCAACATAAATAATCATACTTTAGTCATTAATATATAGTTTATGATCTCCTTTAATGAGTATTTATATGGATTTATCTCATAAACAATTGGTCCTGAAAATTTTTGGTTAGCTAAATATCCATTTAATCCGGCTGATAGGTTGATTCCTTCACCTGGAAGTAAGTGAAGGTCAGATCTCCCATCATTATCAGACAGATGAACTGCACCTAAATAGCTCCCTAATTGTTTAATAGTTGTTTCCAAATCATTTCCCATTACAGCCAAGTGGCCAATATCTAAACAGGCTTTCATATTTGCAAATCGGATTAATTCTATCCATTCATCAACATTTGAAGCAAAATGATGGCAATAATTTAATGAATCAGGAATTAAATTCTCCAATAATAATTCAATACCATATTGTTCCGCTTCCTCGCTTAGTATGAGTAATCGTTCGCGTACTCTGATTAAAGTTTCGTCACGTTCTTCTGATGACCATGCATATCCTCCATGAATGGTCGCATGCTTCCCACCATAATGAGAAAGAGTAGCTAACCATTCTACTAATATTTGATGGGTCCTCTCAAACAGAATTTTATCAGGTGTAGCTAAATTCATATCATGAAAAGGCAAGTGTAACCCTATTTTTAAACCAGATTTCTTGGCTAGGTTTAAATACTCTTTCGAACAAGAGTGCTCTGCCCATATTTCAATTCCATCAAAGCCAGTTTGTTTAATATCAGTAAAATCACTTATATTCCCATTTTGACCAATGGACCAAAGACTAAGCCATTTTTCCATGCTCGTCACCTATCTTTTCATTTGGTGTTGATATAGCTTCATTGTTTAGTTCTTCTAATTTTTTCCCTTTAGTTTCTGGTGCTAATAGGACTGAAATAATTAAACCAACTAAACCTGCGACTGCAAAAAGCCATAAGGCTTTACTATTTCCCCAAGCAACAACTAATTGTGGAAAGACTAATATTCCTAAAATTGAACCAATACGACTAACTGCAGTAGCTAGCCCTGAAGCACTCGCTCGAATACTTGTCGGAAATAACTCTGTCGGATAAACAAAGTTAAGAATCCCTCCACCCATATTCGCAAAAAGAACCGCAAGACTGAATAAAATAACTAAAAATACCATTGTTGGATGTGGATTAAGAGCTAAAATGATTAATGCGATTGATAGCCCTGAAAAAGATGTAATAATTAAAGGTCTTCTCCCCATCCTCTCTACAACATTCATTCCAATAATTGCTCCTAACAGACCTAACACACTAACCGTTCCAGACCCAATATATGCCATCATTTGCGAACCATTAGTAAATGGTTTTAAAATAGTAGGTGTATACATAGAAATGCCATAATACGCTACAGCATAACAGAACCAAAATCCACAAACAAAGAAAGTGCGGCGAAATAATGATTTAGAAAAAACATCACTTAATTTTTGCTTTTTGTTTGTATTCGGTTTAATAACAACCTTTTTACCAGTAATTTTCAGCATAATTTCCTCTGCTTCTTTTTCTCGTCCTCTAGAAGCAAGCCATCTTGGAGACTCTGGGAGTGTTACCCTAAAGTAGAAAACAATAAGCGCAAACACAGCGCCGACTAAAAGCATATATCGCCATGCACTTGGACCTAAAGGTGCTAATAATATTCCGCAAATATAGGCAACTACCGCTCCCACAAACCACATTGCTCCTAGTGATGTACTATGCTTCCCTCGACTTTTCGTTGAGCTAAACTCGGAAACGAGCGTAGCGGATATAGGATAATCCGCACCAATGCCAATCCCAAGTAAGAATCGGAATAATATAAGTTGCCAAGGTGCTTGAGCGAATGCAGTTAAAGCAGCAAACACTACAAAGGCTAACAAATCAATAACATACATGGCTTTCCGGCCAAATTTGTCCGTTAAATTACCCAGCCATAATGCTCCGATAAATGAACCGATAACAGCAGATGAAGTAATCAACCCCTGCAATCCTGGCCCTATATCCCATTGATTTAAAATTAGTGGCATTGCTACAGCAATTACCGTTAAATCAAAACCATCAAGAAATGTTCCCGCTGCAGACAAAAGCGTTATTTTCCTTTGAAAGCGCTTTAACTTCGGTGAATCTAATCCCTCAAAACTCATCTCAATCTCCCCTTCCTTATTTGACTGAAAATAAATGAAAGAATAACAAAAGCCATAGTCAAAAAAACATAAATTTCATGTTTTTAATGACTATGGCTTCTCTTTTATCTCCGGCCATTTATCAAACAGTTTTAAAAATTATGATATTTTATTTATAAATTATTCAGTTTAGTTTGTCAACCTGTTTATTTACTATTTTTCTAAGTAATTTTTATTGGCTTTTTTCGTATAGTTTGTGCTTTTGTAAAAGCCCAACTGCCAACTATTACTCCCGATAAAGGATTTTAGCGGTTCTTATGGAGATTTCTTTCTCAGTAAAATGATACGTGTAGTGATCCTCAGTCGATACTTAATAGTTATATCTTTACTTAAATAGTGACAATGTTTGAGAAAAGAGCCTTTTTATTATTATAAAAATTAATTCAAAGTTATTTGCTGTATCTTTATTAAGCATATTGTTTTCTACAATGAATCATACTAATCAATACCCTATTGACTTCTTCATTCGCTTTTGAATTTTTTCCTTAATACGAATACATTTATTCAAATGCAAATAATTATGTCTTGTTGCTGGCATTAAAATTAGCCCAGCAATGGTTTTTTTACTCCAGTAGTCAGCTAACCACGCTGATTCTTGAGTGACTGCATTTTCATCAAACAGTCGATTAATTCTATTTTTATTTACTTTTTCATTGAATTGGCCTGGATCCAGCAAAGAGATGATATCACGTGTTCTTCTACCTACCGCTTGTCTATATGCAATTAATGAATCAAAATCAATGCTTTTACTTAGTTCAGTAATCTCTTCATCACTCATGTCATTTCCAGAGTGACAAAATCCTATGTTCATTTTTTCAGTCCAGTTTCCTTTCACTGAAACTTGTTCGTCATTTGCTATAAGGATATTCATAGTCATGTCTTCTATACGTGCTATATGCCACAAATGCCATACAATTGAATTCTTTGTATCACGATTTGCTACTGGATACTCTCTATATAATTTTTCTTCTAAATCAATTAATACTTCATCTTCTAAAGTTGGATTTCCACTATTCCCCACCGAAGACGAGTGCAATAATGCATGCTGTGAAAGAAATAATTGAATGGCTTGAGAATGTTCCTCTGATTTTAAAATGATTTCGGTTAACTTCTTATGGTTAGCATTCCATTCCTTTCGCTGTATTACATCCATACTTATGAACAACTCCCTTTCATCTTTTCATTGCTTATTCGAGTTCAATGGCTATAATACCTTTATTAAAAATACAATCATTCCCACCAAAAAAAAAAGGAAGAGGATTTATGTCAATAACAGAAATCCTCTTCTCTTTCATATTTCAAACTATTCTTCCACAAAAAAATATCATTTGCATTAGGCCGTTTTTATTTTACAATTTTTTTTGCAAGTGAATCCTTTTCCATTGTAAAATCATATTTATCTTCATTTTTATATTTTGGGTTTATATAACTAGATTTCGCATCACTTTTAGATGCAGCTTTAAAATCCGAAAATGAAGTATATTCCTTCTCTTTCCATACCCATAAACCAGCTTTTCCTTTTTCCTTATGAAACACATTCCTTTTAAGAATATTTTTTTGATTCGTAGTAAAATCGTTGACGATAAACAAACGCGATGGTCCAGCAGAAAGTACGTTTTTTTCAATGATATTATTTTTTATATCATGCTGTAATAAAATCTGTCCGCCATCAAGACCTTTTATGTCATTTCGATAAACAATATTTTTTGAAATAGTAGAGTGAACCGTACCTCCCCGATTCTCATCATATCCACCAATCGATATTCCCGTATAATAGTTGTTATAAACAATATTATCTATAATTATTATATTTTCAGCGTATTTATTTGCATGCTCAGAAGTTGCTTCAATACCAATATCGCTATTAAATATAGTATTCTTTTTAATCGTAATCTTTTTTCCACCATCTACGTATATACCACCAGCGGAGTATTCCTCTCCATATGCTGGATTACCAAAAGAGGATACTTCATACACTTTATTCTCTTGGACAACACCGTTTCTCACATAATCTGCATCTTTATCATGAGAAACACCTTCATAACCTATTAGATCAATCCCGATATTATCTGTATAACGAACTAGGTTATTTTCCACTCTAAACCCATCAATATTCCCATTAAGAACAATAGATTCACTAGCACCAAGTTTTAATTTTTCAACAGTATTATTTAAAATATTTATGTCATTCATCTGACCGGTACCGTAAATAGCAATCCCATGTGCATTTCCATCATCTGCAAAAGTTTTAATTCGTTGTACATGGTTATTTTCTAATGTAATATGGCTACTAGAGCCAGTTACATAAATCCCCATTACCGTTTCGTCGGCTAAATTCGTCGTCAAATCTTGAATAGATAGTCCCATTATCGTGACATAATTTTTATTTTTTATTGTCACCAAAGCCGTATCTCCTGAAAGATGGTCTACCCCTTTTCCACTAAGAACTACTTTTTCATTTTTATAGGCTTTAAACTTGATCGGTTTTGATTTCGTACCACTGTGTCTAATGACAAGACTTTCATGATATGTACCTTTTCGGATGTAGACAGTCGTACCAGGTTTTGCTTCTGAAGCAGCTTTTTTTAGTGTACGAAATGGCTTTGATTTTGATCCTTCATTATGATCATTTCCCGTTGGAGCTACAAATATAGCCTGAGCGTTTTTTGTATTTGTATTATTCAACACAACTAATAGCACTATCATTGCAATGACCGCAAGCATTATAAAATAAATTCTCTTCATTACATCAATCCTTATATCAAAATCCTAACCAAATCATACACTGCTATCAATAAAATTACTAATCTTATGTTGTTTTACATATATATTATGATGTTTATATACAATAATAGTTTAAAATAATACTTTTTTTCTAATGATTATTTCTGCAATGAGTAGGTTTATAATCCAACATGCCCATACAGCTATTGAATATGATGTTCCATAAGAAAAATGTAAAATATAATGTGTGATAGTCACGATGATATAAATCGTCATATTGGCAAAGGAAAGAAAAAAACTTCGAATCATCCAACGACTATGTAAGCTTACTTTTTTATCTTTGATATATAGATAACCAAGGAAGGTTGTTACTAACCAAAGTAGATTTAATAATAAAAAACCGATTGTACTAAACCATCCACCCGTTGCAAAAAATGAAACGTATACCCCAGGAATGAAATTTAAAATAATTGACACAACATATACTCGTCCATTCCATCTATGAAAATGGTTAGATTGAACTCTTAATCTCTTGAGAATTCCTAAAGGACCAGTAAGTAGAGAAATAATGGCTAGAATAATATGAATTCGAATCATAATGACCCATAGTCCTTTATTAGTTATCATTTGATCTTTATATGAGATAAATTTTTGGAAAGTAGGATCTACCAAAAAATTCTTTGAAAAAGTATGAAAAATCCACATCATAGGGATAATTACAATGGTTACAATAATATATTTTCTCATGATAGTCCTCCAAAAAGTTAGGAAAATAAACTCCGATTTGTCATAATAAAGATAGCTACTAGTATTAATAAGGACATGATAATGCTATCCCTTTTTAGGCTTAATAATCTGACGATCAACTCTTTATCTGAAAATACTCCAAGATTAATACCTTTCAATTTTTTATGAATCATTCCTAGAAGTCCACCAATTAGAACTAATAGAGCAATTGCAATGACAACCCACAAAACAGAGGGGGATGTTGAGTAATATAAAATTAAACATGCTCCAGAAAACAGGAGTAAAACTAACGCATAATGACCGAATCGAATATAGCTCATGATCACTTTAGGAACGACTAAAATGTCTTTATTTAATTGAGATACAAAGCTATTCCATATGAAAGGGTAAGCAAGAAAGCCACCCAAAGATACAGCGCTCAAAACATGTACAAATATAATAAATGAATACATGACTCTCTCCTTCTATTGTGTCATACGATATCCAGTTAATTTGGAGGCAGGTAACATCCCTGCTTTTGCTTCACCATACATTTTGTTGCCCTCAACTGAAACGGAAAATTTTAATGTAAGACGCATAGGTTTTGATACTTTAAGAATCCACTTTAATTGATTTCCTTCTAGGACAGGGTTTTCTAAAGGAACGATTTCCTCTCCTTGCTTTGCCGTACCTTCGATTCGTCCATCTTTAAACACAATATCGATTAGTGCAACGATTTTTCCGATCGGAGTAGAAATAGTGGTATTCCATTTCCCGTCAATATTCATTTCATCATGAACCAATTTAGAGGTCAGGTTTTTAGTTTCTTGCTCAGGTGAATGATCTTGTGGTATTTCTTTAGGCATATCTCCTATTGCTTTCCATGTAGTACCTCTACGTTCATATTCAAATAACTGTTCAACTGCAAGTGCAATACGTGGGCCTAGTTCTCGTTCGACTAAATAAAGAGCAACATCCAGTCCTGAAGTAACTCCTCCTGCGGTAACTAAGTTTCCGTCATCAACAACACGGGAATGAATAGGAATTGCCCCAGTTGCACGTAATAGCTCCATTCCCATATGATGGGTTACTGCGTGGCGGCCTTCTAATAAACCATCCATTGCTAAAATAAGTGCCCCACCACAAACAGTAGAAAGTACAATCGTAGGTTTCTTTATCGCTTCTTTTAGTAGATGACTTAATTCCGTTTCAGAAGCTTGCTTCAATTTAACAGGAATAGAATCTGATCCATCATTATCAACTGATCCAGCTGCACCTGGTACTAGAATGATTCCTTTATGTAATAAGTCGAGTTTACCGGTCGCTTGGAGCTTTACGTGATTGACACCACTTTCAACGATTCGCTTTCCTTCCGCAGATACAAATTCAACCGTTACTTCTTCGTTTGAGTACATTGCAGCAGCTGTAAATACCTCATAAGGGGCAATTGCGTCTAACAAATCAAATCCATCAAACAAAACTATCTGAATATGCATAATTAAACCTCTTTTCTAGATTATAATTGAATTAAATATGGGTTAATCTCGTTGTGAGTCTTCACTTCTCGACTGACAATGAAAGCATAACAATCGAATATCTCAAAAAGATGAGTAAAATAGTCACAAAATAATCAAGAAAGCATCACAAAACGTTTCGCATCGCTTGGTGCTAGATAGAAAGATGATAAACTTATATTATTATTGATTGAGCGGAAACAGTGAAAGGTGGAATTCTGATGAATAATATAAATACAATTCTAGTAATAGACGATGACAAAAGTATTGTTGAGCTAATGAGGGATTTTTTTGAAAATGACGGATTTCATGTAAAAACCGCTTATGATACTGCTCATGCACTCACTGTATTTGAACAAAATCCAATTCATTGTATCCTACTTGATATAATGATGCCTGGAGAAAACGGCTTTGAGTTTTGTCGGAGAATTCGTAAAGATAGTAATGTACCTATACTTTTCTTAAGTGCACGGAGTGATGATGTAGACAAAATTAGAGGTTTAGGTCTCGGTGGGGATGACTATATAGTTAAAAATGCTTCACCTGGTGAAATAGTAGCAAGAGTAAAGGCTGTATTAAGAAGATCCAATTCTCAGGAAGCCATCAATAGTAAACTATTAGATTATGGTCGACTAGCTATAAATTTAGCTACAAGAGAAGTATTGATTAATGGTAAGAGTATCTCACTTACACCGAAGGAATATGACTTGCTACAATTATTTGCTGAGCACCCAAAATACGTTTTCACCTATGACCAATTACTCGACAAATTTTGGGAGGGAATTGGTGACAAGCATACCATTCGAGTCCATCTTAGCCGATTACGGGAGAAAATTGAATTCGATCCAAATGATCCTCAATATATTATTAATGTATGGGGCATTGGCTACCGTTTCAAGGGAGAATAAAATGAAGACCATACGTATACGAAAATTTATCATACTGTTCTTCTTACTTCTCCTCTTATTGCCGTGGATATTTCTTGTAGCAGCACATCTAATTGGAACAAAAACAGTTAGCTTTCAACTAAATGATACACAGAAAAAAAATTTATCCGAAACGGTCCACCTAATAGAAACAAATACAGAAAACTGGACGAACCAAGATTGGCAACATCAAATCCAAAGCAGATTAAAAATTATGAACATGGATGTGAAAATTCTTTCCGCAACAGATCAGGAAATTTATCGCTCTACCTCTAAGGATACCCGTGCATTAAAGAAGACAGAGCAATTTACTATTATCCAGGATGGAAAAGTGCTTGGAAAAGTGTTTATCTACCTTCCGAATTCAAGAGACATCCAGATTATTGCCGCGTTTACCGGACTATTACTAGCTTTTTTTATCATTGCATATGAGATGCGTAAACATATTCTTAAGCCTCTAGAGAAGATGAGCTTAGCCGCTCGACAAATTGCTAAAGGAGATTTGGATGTTCAATTGCCAAACTCACGGATCACAGAAATTGCCGATGTACGTGACGGATTTAAAATTATGGTTGGGGGACTCAACGAATCCTTTCGGAAACAAGTTGCATTAGAAGAAGAACGAAGATTCGTAATTTCCGCAGTTGCACACGATTTACGAACACCTTTATTTGCTTTACGAGGGTATTTGGATGGTCTTGAACAAGGTATCGCACATTCACCTGAAAAAATGGCAAAATATATTGGGGTTTGCAAGGAAAAATCAGCACAACTGGACCGATTGGTCGAGGATTTATTCACTTTTACAAAGATGGAATATTTAAAAATGGAGATTGAAAAAAATAGGATTGATCTGGTAGACGTAATGCAAAAATCCATTGACAGCCTATATCCAATTGCGAATGAAAAACATATATCTTTTAACATAAACTTTTCGCCCGAGGATTGCATAATTTTAGGTGATGTTCATTTATTAGAACGAGCGATGACCAATTTTTTAGATAATGCCGTTAGACATACACCCCGACATGGTAAAATTTTTGTCAAATGTTATAAAGAAAATAATAAAGCTATATTTACTATTCATGATTCAGGAGGTGGTTTTGATTTACAGGATCTTCAACGAGTTTTTGAACCGTTATACCGCAGTGAAAAATCAAGAAATCGTTCAACTGGTGGGGTTGGATTAGGGCTTACAATATCAAAAAGGATCATAAAGCTTCACGGAGGAGACCTTGCTGTAGATAATCATTCCAATGGTGGCGGACTCGTAACGGGGTTGTTACCTTTAGCCAAGATTAACTAAATGGAAAAGACCATTTTCTTTGATACAATCGTTCATTTATTTGTTTTATCCCTCCTCTTCAAACAGGAGGGATGATTAATTTTAAAATGCTAAATGGAAGAGGAAAAAATTTTTTTCATTTTCTTCACCTATACTATTGTTTTCCCATAGATAGTGATTTCACCATTGTAAAATAACTACTACCAGGTGGATAATCTTTAATTTCACCAACTACTTTATAACCCTTCATTTCATAAAATGTACGAGCTTGAAATTCAAAAGTAGTCAATAACGCCTTTTCGGCTCCCTTTTCCTTAGCAATTTTTTCTGTTAGTTCGAGAAGCTCTTTGCCAATCCCTTCCCCTCTATATTCTTTTTTTAACCAAAAATCATTAATTTCTAACCAATTCCAATAGACTTCTGCATGTATACCACCGATCCATTGTTTATTTTCATCTAGTACAATGATATTTATAGGTTGCCGCTCCTTTTTTTCGTACTTCTCTATGAAACTTCGAATTTTCATTATTAAATTCTTTGATTTTAGTATTTAAGAAGGTAGCAAACTCGTCGTTATTCTCTAGCAAAATCTCTATTTTAAATTTCATACGTATTCTCCCTAATATAGTTTTCATCCCAAAAAGTATCTACATCAAAACTCTACATGGCTTTATAAACCTACTAATGACCAACTTTGATTCCTATAATTGGAATAAACAATTTCCCTTATTTATAATCCTGTAATCAAACGATACGCCATATATCAAATCATTTTTATACCTTTTGTCTAATCCTTCACCATTAAAGCCAACACTTTGGTCTTTACAAAAGCAACAAACGAAAACAACCTATTAGTCAGAAAAAAATACTGGGTGCACGTATCAGCAGCACCCTTTCGTTTCATTCAATCACTAGTTTAATAGTATAAAGATTTTTATTGATTCAATAAGTTACTCTTTGTTTGTGGATCTTCAAATAACCAATTGTTTCCTTCATTTGCTTCAATTATTTCATGAACTTCATAACTAGCGTAATAACCTTTTTTGATAAATGGATCACTTTCTACTAGTTTTTGTGCTTCGTCCTTTGTTTCGCATTTTAAAATCTGCATAGCCTTTTCATTATCTTTTAAAGGACCACAAATGAATAGTTTTGATATATTACTAAGCTTTTGCAAATGTTCAACATGCTGTTTTAATAATTCATGTGTTAGTTCACCTTTTCTTTTATCCTTTAATAGGATAAGGAATTTTTGCATAAATGATCCTCCTTATAAATTTCTATCAGGCGCACACGTGAATTAAAAATGTAATTTTAATCCTTCGTGTGTGGCTTTAAACCCTAATCGTTCATAAAAGCGCAAAGCATCCTCTCTTTTTTTATCTGTTGTTAGCTGAACAAGATGACAACCACGGGTCTTTGCACGCTCAATGGCCCATTGTATAAGTTCCGTACCTACCCCTTCTCCACGAGACGATGACGATATTCTAACCCCCTCTATAGTAGCTCTCCACCCACCTCTATATGTTAAATAGGGAGTATATGTAATTTGTTGCACGCCAATTATCTCATTACCCTTACAAGCTACTACTAATTCATTATTAGGATCAGATGCTATTGTATAAAATGCCTTTTTGTATGCTTCTGGCAGCGGTAGCTGATAATTCTCTCTCTGTCTCCCTAATTCATCATCAGCAAGCATTTCAACTATACTATCTAAATCCTGTTCAATTGCTACCCGAATGATTATTTCTTTATTCAACAGTATCTCCTCCTGAATTCTTGATCAAGAACTTCCTACTTGTATGCTATCGCACAAGATACATATAAGTGAATGATAATTTCTTTATCACCTCATATAAGCATTTCTTATATTGTTTTCCAATTTAACTATCTTAAGTTTCAAAGTGGATGGAAAATTTACTATTTAAGTGGATGTTCCAAGTGGATCAATCATTCTTTAATATTGAAGTGTAAAGATAGAATTAAAATAAAATTGAAATAAAGATTGGGAGGTACATTCAAATGGCTCTATTTTTGATTCAAGTAATTGGTGTTATTTTCCTTTTAGTTATATGCGCAGGTGCAGTGCTATAATGGACCCAAGAAACTAGACACGAAATGAGGAGATGTTAAAGTAGGTTTATGAAAAGAAATCGATACACACCAGAGTTTAAAGCTCAAATCGTGCTAGAGGTCCTAAAGGAAGAAAAGACCATGAATGAAATCGCTTCATCTCATGGAATTCACGTCAATCAAATTAGACAATGGAGGAATGCATTTCTTGATCAAATGCCTTCGATCTTCGCTAAAGAAAATAAAAAAGCGGATCAAATGAAGGCGGAATATGAAAATCAAATTGAAAACCTCTACGCTGAGGTTGGCCGTTTAACCACGCAATTGTCGTGGCTTAAAAAAAAATCTGGAATCAAGGAGTAGGGCCGAGCGTATTCAAATGATTGATTGGGATGATAAAGAGCTGCCAATCACTACCCAGGCTCAGCTGCTTGGGCTCAATCGTACTAGCTTGTATTATAAGCCAGTCGAGCCTTCTCCTGAGGAAATATTTATCAAGCACAAGATTGATGAAATTTATACCAAGCATCCCTATTTTGGGTCTAGGCGAATTACTGTTGTTCTAAACAACAATGGAATAAATATTAATCGCAAGGCTGTACAACGTCATATGCGGGAAATGGGCATTGCAGGGATTTCTCCCGGCCCTAACCTTAGTAAACGCAATCTTGAGCACCGGATCTATCCGTATCTTCTTAGAAATTTGGCCATTAGCCACCCTAACCACGTCTGGGGAATCGATATTACCTACATTCGCCTCCAACGAGGCTGGATGTATCTTGTAGCTCTGATAGACTGGTATTCTCGCTTTGTCGTTAGCTGGGAGCTAGACCAAACACTAGAGATTGACTTTGTCTTGGAGGCAGTGAAACGGGCTCTGTCGGTAGGACAGCCAGAGATCTTAAATAGTGATCAGGGTAGCCATTTTACCAGTCCCCAATATACCGGATTACTGCTGGATAAGGACATCCGAATTAGCATGGACGGCAAAGGAAGAGCCCTTGATAATATTGTTACAGAGAGGTTATGGAGAACGATTAAATATGAGGAGGTTTACTTAAAAGATTACGAGAGTCCAAGAGAAGCAAGGAAAGAGATTAACAATTTTATCCACTTCTATAACTATGAACGCCCTCACCAATCGATTGGCTATAAACCCCCCGCCTCCGTTTATGGCCTCGGAGTGATTCATCCATAAGGGATGATACTTCTCAGGGAAGAACCTGTCAAGGGTATGGCTAGCCCTCGCTCCGCTCGCCCTTGACAGAACCTCCCCTGAGAAGGAAAAATAGAGTAGGATGAATCACTCGCAAAAAAATGTGCACCTACCACCCCCCTAGCCCCAGTGAGCACCTCTAGCTCCTATAAAGCAGATATCCATAATGGATTCTGACCCACCTTAAAAAATTTAAATTAGTGTCTTGACGAAGGGGTCCACTTTATGCTGATGTATGAATTTCTACGGGCATTACCTACTGAGTCTTCTAGAACAATCGATCCCGATCCTACACTTACTACGAATACTCACTCATTAAAAAAGACGGTATAGTTACCACTTACCTAAGCTATATAATTCATAAAAAAAATGAGAGGCTATCCTCTCATTTTATTTTTTCGTATGCATGAAATAAATGCCTTACACCTTGGTGAATTTGTTCTTCAGTTGCTCTCCCATAGGTGATGCGTATACATCTTTTCCTTGTACCCAAAATACTTCCTGGAGCAAAAATAACTCTTTCTTTAATAGACTCCTCAAGTAAAAGAATTTCATCGATGTCCCTTTTAAATTCACACCACATGTGAATACCACCCATGGGAATATAATATTTAATTTTGTTCCCAAAATAATCATTAAGATGGTTAATTAATGTATCTCTTCTTTTGCGTAATTCTTCCCTCAATAAATGAATATGAACATCAAAATAATCTGAACTTAGAAATTGACTACCAACCCATTGTGAAATACTAGAATGGCCAAAGTCAAATTGTTGTTTTGCATCTGCCAATCTTTCTATAACAGAAGTCGGTCCAATAATCCATCCAATTCTCAATCCAGGTGCAGCAATTTTTGATAATGAACTGATATATAGAACATTCCCATTTGAATCCATTGATTTTAGTGTGGCAGGATGATCATCAGAAAAAGAAAGTAAACTATAGGGGTCATCCTCTATGATCGGAATTCCGAATTTAGAAGAAATATCTAGAATTTCTTTTCTTTGTTTATATGGAAGTAATGTCCCAGTCGGATTTTGAAAAATTGGATTTAAAAAAATCATTTTTATTTGATGCTTTTTATGTAGATCAATAATCCCAGCAGGGTTAATGCCGTTTTTAGTTACTGTAAGAGGAAACACTTTTAAACCAGCAGACTTAAAGATTGGTAAACTGTAGCTATATGAAGGGTCTTCAACCACCACTGCATCTCCTGGCTTTAATAAGCATTCAATCACTAAATGAATGGCTTGTTGTGCACCTGATGTAATAAGAACAGATGCCGGTTCAGTTACTATTTCACGATATTTTCTGACATGATCCACAATCGTTTTCCGCAATTCAAGATTTCCCTGTTGATGATCATAGCCTAAATTACTTGTAAACTGATTCGCTGCTAATATATCCCGTAAAAATTCATTTGGAAATAAATCAGATGATAATTCACCACTCGCGAGATTAATTAAATCACTCTCGTCTGTTTGTTTTCGAATTCGTTGCATTACAGGTATATTCGGTAAAAAGGTTCCTGCTTCAATGTATCGATTCCAACTTGGTATACGTTTTTTGGTCAGATCCCAAATATCCCTGCTAATAATCGTTCCACTTCCCTTTTTGCGCTCAATCAGCCCATTAGCTTCTAACTCTGAATAAGCAGCAACGACAGTACTACGATTAACTCCACATAAATCTGCCAAACTTCTTTCTGAAGGAAGCGGTTTATCAACAGGAAATCTACCTTCAATAATTCCATTCTCTATATACTCTGCAATTTGTGTATAAAGTGGTTTTTTAATTTTTCGATCTGGCTTCCATTCCATAGTAAACATTCCTTTACCCAAATATAAATAACAATCTACCTAATCGTTAGTTTAACAATCATTGTAACTGATATTCCATTTATAAATCATCATCATTTTTGACCTTTTTATTACATTTAGTACATTAGACCACATTTTTGATATACTTTACTCCTCACCTATTGAAATATAAAAAGTGGTTGGAGAAACTTATCAATAATTGGATGGTTTATTACTCAGGACATTATTTTATTATAATAATATAAGCATGTATGATGAAAATGATAAGCAGATGAGGTATAGATAATAATGTATTAAGAACGATTACTATCATTTAAACAAAAGGGAATATAAATGGACGAATGGTATGGTTAATAAATTTAATACTATTTAATTGAGAAAAAACGGAGATGAAAGAATATGACATGGTTTATAGTGGTGTTGGCAGTTCTCTTAAGTGCTATAAAAATTATAGTAACCTGTCCTCCTACTTTTGTAGTTGAATGGTTTATAAAGAAATTTGAACTTCATACAAAACTAAATTTTCAGGACATTACTTTAACATTCAATGAAAAACTGATAGAAGGGGATGATAAACGAGAATTTGTTAACTATTATAATGAAGCGACATTTCTAGAAAAATATTATATTTTCCCTGGTAACGAAAAATTATTTTTACATCCAGAAAACAATAAGACTCCCTTTGTTATTGTCACAAAAAAAGGCAAGAAAGACTTAAGGCTATTTATTTTTCCATACGGAAATCATGTAGATGTGGTAAAACAATATAAAAAGAAAATAGTTGCATATAGCGTACAATCTGATCATATTCAAAAACTTATCGTATAAATTAATTAGAAGGTTGCTAATGAATTGTATGACATGATAGCAACCTTTTAATCTTTCCACTAAAAATTTAATTCACAGTCATGATGCTCCCATATATCATAAAGATTCCCGTCGATATCTTCTAAAGTGAAAAAGTTTCCATTTTCACCTTCATAGCTAATTTCACCAACTTTTAATTGTTTAGATACTAGCTTCGTATGAAGACTTTCTATATCGTTAGTAAAAAAAGTAGTGACCCATTTTTTCCTTTCTCCTATTTGAAAAACCGCTCTTGATTCATGATCACTTTTAAGCAGATGCAATATTGGTCTATTTCCAATAAATAAGCTTAAGGAATCTTCTGTTTTATGCCTTATATTAAAGCCGAAATGCTCGACAAACCATTCACCGGACTGTTCCAAGTTAGCAACTGGTATTACATTATAAGCAATACCTAACACTATTCCTTCCTGATTAGACATTTCTGTTCCCTCCCTTCTTTATTACATTATTTTCTCTAATTATATTAAAATCCCTTCAATAATTATCTAATATTAAGCAGGAGACTAATTCAACACAGGAAGATTGAGAAGTTATAAAAAAGACGTAAAACAAACAGCTATCAAATTAAATGTTTAACAAATAAAACTCTATCTTGACTTGGTCCATCATAATTTGATATGACCGGAACTCCATCGATTATTTTATCACCTTCTTCCATTTCAAATCCCATCTTTGTATGATAGGCAATTGAGACTTTGTTTATTGGAGAAGTAATACAACGGACTATATTTCGATCATATTGTTTAACCTTATTGAAAAATTGAACATAAAGGAGTTTTCCAATATTCTTTTTTCGCCAATGAGGGTGCACACCTACAAAGTGTATATAAGATTCTTTAGGATGCGATTGCGATAAAAATCCAATAAGAAACCCAATAATCTTTCCATCCTCTTCTGCAATAAAACTTGTTTGTTTAAAATGGTCAAAAAATAGTTTTGGCAACATATGTGACATGTTTCTACCACCCCACCATTCATTTATTAATGGCGATATTATATAGTAGTCCGAACTCTCCACTGAACGGATATCCATCTTTCCCCCTCCTAATAAAATGGATATTTTTATAATTAATAGTTTCTCATCATAATCGTATCGTATGTTTCTAATAGGCTCAACCTCTAGCAATATTTTTTATTTTCGCTTAACTATTCAATATTCCTATATTATAAGTTGTAACTCGCATGGTACCTATTTTCTTCATACATGTATCATATACCTCAATATGTTAATGGTTTGACCGATTTAGTATAGTGTTATTCTGTTGTAGGTATAGCGTGCTAACGAGGTTTACAACTCCTTTCCTCAATGAATTGAAAGTAGAAACTGGTTTCAAACGATATTTACCAATTAAAACTTTACTTAAATAGCAACATTGTTTGAGAAAAAACCTATTTTAATCATAATAAAAAGCACCCCTTAGGATGCTCTTCTGCCTTTTTTAAATTATTACTTATTTTCTAGGCAAGGTTACGATTGAGATGGTCTTAGGTCTTTTTCGTTTAAAAATGTTCAAAAAAGGTCTCTTTAATGTTTTATTCCAATTAAGTATATATTTCATTAAAAGGATAAACAAATAAGGCAAAAAAAAGAAAATGATTAATGAGGTTTGCCAGATATTAACCTTGTTTGATTTGTAAATTTTAGATTTCAATTAACACTTCCCCTTTCAGACTACATGTTATGTAAACAAATAATGTTGGTACATTACATTTATCTTAAGGCAAATACACATTAAAAAAGAAGGCGTTTTCGTATAGTTTGTTGTTTTTGTAAAAGCAACACTGCCGGCGTTTACACCCTTTAGAAAATTAGCTCTTTTCTAGTGAATTGAAAGGTGTAGCAATCTTCATCCGATAATTATTAGTTAAAGCTTTACTTAACTAACAACAATGTTAAAAAAAAGTGCCAAAAAGAAAAAGCATTCACTATCTATCGAATGCTATTAAATATCCAGTTCCACAAGGTTTTTTGAAAAAAAATGCCTACATGTAGATCAATCCTCATTTATATATTTCTTAAAATTCGAGGCTGATTTTATCTAAATAATAATTTAGGAACTATTCGACTAAAATCTAAATATTCTTTATTTTTTCGTTCTTTTTTGCAAATCCTTCACTACCTTTATAATGAACTTCGAGGAATCTTCCCCGCATGAAAGGGGGAATACGAGGGTGAAGACTAGTGAACATATCAAAGAATTTTCAGATATTGTCGTTCTTAACATGTATAGAAGTATTCTTAGATATCGCGCATCCAGTAAAAATACTAATCACCAAGAAACAGAAACTCTATTAATGATACTTGAATCAGAAGTTTACAGTCGTGATTTGATTTAGTATTAATAAAGATGTAATGCAATTAGATTGATATAAAGGGGAAGGTTCTTCTCTAACATCTCCCCTTTAAAATTATTCATATTTATGATAATTATTCACTAAAAAGCAATAACGTTATTCCCTTAAAATTACTATAAAATTACTTGGATTCACCATACTTTGCCTGCAGTATCGATTAAATTATTTTGCTTTTAGCAAGCTAATAATCCATAGAATTAGCGCCCAATTTTTATCTTGGCGGCTCGCTATGAATTACATTAATTTCAACTTTTTCCCGATAATATGATAGTTTACATCAGCAACATTATTGATGAAGGTTTGATCATGGGATACGAATAAAATTGTACCTTCATAGGCAGAAAAAAAGCGTTCCAATGCATTGATTGTATGAATATCTAAAAAATTGGTTGGTTCATCTAATACTAAAATATTATAATCTCCTAAAAACAATTGACATAGTTGTAGACGTATGGATTCCCCACCGCTTAAAGACATCACACTTTTTCGTAAATCTGTACCACTGAATTGCATAGCATGCAAAACACTTCGCAAAAATCCTTCATCATATTCAGAACGATTCTTCAAAAATTGCAGTACATTTTCATCCATTACAAAACGATAGCTCATTTGCTTAAAAAAACCAATTTTTGCTTTCGGTGAAATAGTTATTCCATCACCATGATTTACAATATATTGAAGCAATGTACTTTTTCCGCTGCCATTATCACCACTAATTGCAATATTCTTACCAAGGGGAAGTTGAAAACTCACCTCTTCCAATAGCACTTTATTCTTCACTTGAAGTGTAATTCGATCTGCCATAATTGGAAATTTATTATGCAATGCTAATTGTTGAGACTGTCGAAAAAATATCTGCCTTTCTTCATGTACTTCCTCAATTTCTTGTAGCTTGTTCATTCTTTGTTCAATAGCCTTTGCAGCACGTTGAACAGCTTTTTGGCTTGTTCCTTTTGATTTCGTCATAAACATCTTATTCGGTTTAGCATTTGCTTCTTTTTTGGACATACTGCCTTCTTGGGCAATTTTTTCTGCCTTTTTCATTTTTTCCATTGCTGCTTTTTCCAAGCGTGTCTTTTCTTTAATATATTGTTCATGTGCTTGACGTTGTTGCTCAATCTCTACTTTTTTTTGTTTCATGTAGTCGCTGTAATTCCCTGAATATACACGAACCTTCCCACCATCCACTTCCCAAATGGTTGTGACTAGTTCATCTAGTACTGTTCTATCGTGGCTAATTATTATAAGTACCCCATAGTAATAACGTAATTCCTCAATTAAAAATGATATTCCGCTTTGGTCTAAGTGTGTTGTTGGCTCATCAATCAATAATGCCTCATAATAATGGGTAAACAATTGAGCGAGCTTTCTTCTAGTTTGCTCTCCCCCGCTTAATTGTTCAGTGTTTCTTGGCACTTCTAATTTACTTAATAGTGCCTCATCCGCTTCTATCAAAGATACTTCTATTTGCTCAAAATATCCTGGCTCTACATAAGACTTTACTACACCACTACTTGGATAAAGTTTACCTGCAAGTAAATGTAATAATGTACTTTTTCCCGCACCATTTTTCCCTACAATACCGATACGGTCAAATTGATACACAGCTAACCGATCGATTTCTACTATTTTTTTATCTAAAAAGGTCACTTCTAAATTTTCAATTTCAAAACATATTTGTTCCATGATCGCTACCTCCGAAATTTATAATCATTTCGTATCGATAGCTAGGATCGATACGAGCTGCTAGTTCAAGCTCGTATCAAAAGAACAATAAGAAATGCATCTTTCCTCCCCCAATCTAAATTAAATAAATCACAGACATTCTGCCTGTGATTGGGAGTAAAACGGAAATGCCTTTCCTATAGATTGTAGTCAAGTCTTGTTTAGAATAGGCACTTACCTAAAAAAAGAAAGGCAGAATTTTCAGCCTTTCCTCATATTTTGCATATAAAGTGAAATGAAGATCATTAAAAAAGGACAGACTACTTCCGTTTACTCTGAATGTACAAACAGAGTCTTTGAACATATTCAATTACTTATTCAAAGTTGGGAATCGAAGTCTCATTGCATGCGTCATTTTTTAATAATCCTCCTTAATTTAGTAAATATATTCACGATTATATTGTATTTATTTATATAAGTCAAAAAAATATAAACTATTACTCATTTTATCAGCTTTGATATTTTTTCATCATTTCAATTGTTTATGTTGATCACCATGAATAACATTCAAAATAAGATCTTTTGCAGGGACATTCAGCTTTTCATAAGCAAGAAGAAACTGCCTATTATCATAAGGAACTTCATTAAATGTAATACTTAATTGATTCGAATCATTTACATGAATCGTACAGTAGGTAGCAACTGGATTATGATTGCATCCTAATGATCCAGGATTTAAATAAAGACGTTTATTAGATTTAAAATGATGAATCTTGTGATGGTGACCAAAACAAATAATATCTATACTCTGTTTCCTATAACATTCATCAAGTTTTTCTAGGGTAGGTCGACAATCGATTGATTGAAAGGTTTGATTATCATTTAAATGGTAGTGAACGAATAAAAAATGTTTATTACAGATTTTCTTTTCTATTTTTAAAGGAAGATTCGATAAAAAAGGTACATACTTTTCATTTAATCTAGAAGCAATCCATTGATGATGTTCTCTCTCTTCACCATAACTGTCTGGTTCTTCTCCATGGATAATTTTTATAATTGCTTGATCATGATTTCCTATAATACAAGATACATCATTCCTTGAAGATAATATTTCTAATACTTCATCTGTTTCGTGACCGATACCAACTAAATCACCTAAACAATAAATATGTTCAGTATCATTATCAATATTATTTAATACCGCTTTTAATGCAGCACTATTTCCATGAATATCAGCAAGAATAGCTATTTTATTTCCCATATCTTCACCAACCTATATTTTCTTTTCTATACTTTTTCAATGAAAATAATAAATTTCCTCTTTTTTGCAATCTTTTCATTAATAATGTAGCTTGATTTTATTTGTCTTGAGAAATAAACCCTAACTAAAACATTCAAATATATGTTAACTTAATACAAAATAAAGTTGACATATATTATCTATTTATTGCAAACTACAAGTATAAGAAATATCTATGTTTCTTATTTTAAAATCAAGTATTGAATTTTTAGACGATTAACGCAAAAAGGAGAATAAAGATGAACAAATGGAAAATTCTTGCGGATAAAGTACTGGCTGGTGAAGAAATAACAGAAACTGAGGCTTTATCTATACTAAATTGTCCTAGTGACGAATTGCTACTACTAATGGATGCCGCTTTTCAAATAAGAAAACACCATTTTGGAAAAAAAGTAAAACTTAATATGATAATGAATGCAAAATCTGGCTTGTGTCCAGAAAACTGCGGTTATTGTGCACAATCTTCCATTTCCACTGCCACAATAGATTCCTATCGAATGGTCAATAAAGATACCATCCTACAAGGAGCTAAACGGGCGTATGAGCAAAATATTGGTACCTATTGCATTGTTGCTAGTGGGAGAGGCCCTTCCAATCGCGAGTTAAATAGTGTTGCTGATTCAGTAAAGGAAATAAAAAAATTATATGGCTTGAAAGTTTGTGCTTGTCTAGGTCTATTAAAACCAGAACAGGCGCAAAGGTTAAAAGAAGCAGGTGTTGATCGATACAATCACAACCTAAACACATCAAGTAATCACCATTCAACGATCACAACATCCCATACATATGACGATCGTGTCACTACCGTGAATGTAGTAAAGGAAGCAGGCATTTCCCCATGCTCAGGTGTCATTATAGGAATGAAGGAAACCAAACAGGATGTTATCGACATGGCTAGAAGTTTAAAAGCTCTGGATGCCGATTCCATCCCCGTTAACTTCTTACATGCAATTGATGGTACGCCTTTAGAAGGCACAAATGAATTATCACCTATCTATTGTTTAAAGGTTTTGGCTTTATTTCGATTTATTAACCCTTCGAAGGAAATACGAATATCTGGAGGCAGAGAAGTAAATCTTCGCTCCCTACAACCTTTAGGATTGTACGCAGCAAATTCTATTTTTGTCGGAGATTACTTAACAACGGCAGGACAAGAAGAAAATGAGGATCTACAAATGCTTCAGGATCTTGGCTTTGAAATAGAGACGGTCGAAGAAATGAAAGCAAGTTTAGCAATGAAGGGAAAATAGTAATTTTTTACTTTTAATTATACTAGATAGATATTTTGTAAGGAGATTACATATGAAAGTTCGAGACATTACATATATTTCGTTATTTGCAGCTGTAATGGGAGCATTAGGACTAATTCCACCTATTACTTTATCTTTTACTCCCGTCCCTATTACGATTCAAACCATTGGTGTTCTATTATCTGGGGGAATTCTAGGAGCAAGATTAGGAGCTTGGAGTCAAATTGTATTTTTAGCTATTGTTGCTACAGGAATCCCCCTACTATCTGGAGGTCGAGGAGGGATTGGTGTATTTGTAGGTCCTAGTGCAGGATATTTATTTGGTTATATTATCATCTCCTTCTTAGTCGGATATTTTATTTCAAGAATAAACTCCATAGGTTTTTTTAAAATATTTATAATAAATGTATTAGTTGGCGTTTTATTGCTTTACGTTTTCGGAATACCTGTCCAGTCATTCATAATGGATATTCCTATTATAAAAACGATTAAGATTAGTTTAGTCTATATTCCTGGAGATTTGATTAAAGCCGTTGTTGCTTCATTTTTAGTTTATAAACTAAAAAATTCACCTGGGATATCTAGCCGATTACCAAATATTAGAAGGGCACAGTAATGTGTCTCTTTCTTTTTAAAAGGAGAACAATATGAACACAATTACTTCCACATATATTCAACATCGAAAAAATCATCCAGAACGGATAGCGATTCAAACTATCAATCATAAAATTACATATAACCAGTTATTTACCTCCGTATCTCAACTTGCAAATTTCTTTTTATCAAAAAAGAAATCTAGTAATAAAGTTATAGCTATCCTTCTACCTAATGGAATTCCTTTCTTGCAAATCTTTGCGGGTGCTTCAAGTGCAGGATGGATAGTATGTCCACAAGATTTGAAATGGAATGTAGAGGATTTAAAAAGTAGAATCGATCTTTGCAACCCTTCCATGATTATTACACTTGAAAAGTATTCACATAGATTATCCTTTTGTCACAGAAAAGTAGTACTTTTGGAACAACTGTTAGCTGATGTAGATAGCAAGCCTTTTCCCCCATCCGTACTATTAGAGGATGTTCCTTTTTATATGGGGTTTACATCAGGTTCAACAGGAAAGCCGAAAGCATTTGTCCGTTCCCATAGCTCTTGGGTTGAAAGCTTCAAATGCAATGTTATTGACCTTCATTTAAAAGGATCTGAAGATGTACTTATACCAGGTGGACTGGTCCATTCTCATTTTTTGTATGGGGCTATTAGTACTTTATATTTTGGCGGAACTATTTATCTATTAGAAAAATATTCTGTATCCCAACTGAAGAAGATGATACAGATATATCCGATTAAGGTAGCCTTTATGGTTCCCACGATGATTGAAAGCTTGATAAAGACGAGTCAAACAATTGAAAAACCATTAACTATTGTATCATCTGGTGCAAAATGGGAGCATCATTCTAAATTAAGATTAAAAAAGGCATTTCCTTTACTAAAGCTTTATGAATATTATGGGGCTAGTGAATTAAGTTTCATCACTGTCCTCTCTCATGAGGACAATCAGCACTTTCCAAACTCAGTAGGAAAACCTTGTCATAATGTGGAAATTCAAATCCGCAAAAAGGATGGTGAGCTTGCCTTAATTGGTGAAACAGGAAAAATTTTCGTTAGAAGCAACATGTCATTTCTTGGTTACAAATTTACAGGAGAATCATCCATTATTCCTATTATTGATAAAGAAGGTTGGATGACTGTTCATGATATAGGCTACTTGGATTCTAATGGTTATTTATATATTCATGGCCGTGAAAATAATATGATTCTGTATGGAGGGATAAATATATTCCCGGAAGAAATTGAAACTGTATTATCAATACATCCCAATGTTAAGCAAGTAGCAGTGATTGGGTTAAAAGATAGATACTGGGGTGAAATTGTAACAGCAGTAGTAAAGGGTAATGTCAAAGTACAGGAATTAAAAGATTTATGTAAAACAAAACTTTCCTCTTATAAAGTTCCACGCAAATGGATTATTGTTGACAAATTACCACTTACTTCTAGCGGTAAGATTGCAAGGGACTTAGTTAAAAAAATGATCATTGGAGGAAACTACTGATGAAAAAAAGCGCAGTAATCATCCGTGCAAATCGAACACCTATAGGAAGAGAAAAAGGAATATTCCAATATTTAGAACCCCATCAACTTATATCCCCCCTTTTGAAATCGTTAGGGAAAGATATCGAAAACCTAATAGATGATGTATTATTAGGAAATGTAGTTGGCCCAGGCGGGAATTTGGCTCGATTTTCCGCTTTAGAGGCGGGATTTCCACTTACCGTCACAGGAATGACCATCGATAGACAATGCAGCGCAGGTCTTGATGCTATTCGAACGGCTTGCTATCTCATTCAAGGAGAAGTTGGACAATGCTATATTGCTGGTGGTGTTGAGAGTGTTAGTACATCCCCTTTTAAAAAAAGGGCAAAATTTGCTCCACATCAATTAGGTGATCCAGATATGGGAGTAGCAGCTGAAAATGTCGCTTTAAAATATCAAATTACTCGTGAAATGCAAGACGAATATGCTTTGTTAAGTTATCAGCGAAGCTGGCAGGCTTATCAATCAGGGATGTATGAAGAAGAAATCATTCCTATTAAAGGGATATATCAAGATGAAGAGTTTTTAAGGAAAAGAAAAATGGATAAACTTGTTAAACGGGCTATTCCTTTATTCGATAAAGAAAAAGGTACAGTCACCGCAGCAAATAGTTGTGGTATACATGATGGAGCATCTGCTGTTGTCCTCATGGAAGAAAACTTAGCCCATAGTTTAGGATTTAAGCCAATTTTACGTTTTGTCGATAGTCAATTGGCAGGGGTACATCCACAATACCCCGGTATTTCTCCTGTCCCAGCTATTTTAGATTTACTAAAAAGAAATAATCTTACAATGGCAGAGATTGATTTAGTTGAAATTAATGAAGCATTCGCATCAAAGGTACTAGCTTGTGCACATCAATTACAAATTCCTATGAATAAATTAAATATTCGTGGTGGTGCCTTAACATTAGGACATCCCTATGCAGCATCAGGTGCTATCCTTGTGACGCGTCTATTTTTTGAAGTTCAACGTAAGGAAAATGTAAAATTTGTTCTTGCCGCAATAGGCAGCGCTGGTGGAATTGGAGTTGCTATACTATTTGAGGTAATAACATAATGCATTAATTAATAGGGATTTATATAAACTTCTCAGCAATCATAATTACTTAATCGTAAAAGTTGTGATATTCACTTATTTCTTAACTGAATTTTTTGGTATGAAAACGTACTAGATTGAATAGACAGTTAAGACAATAGGATAATAGTAAAAAATTGTTTATAGGATTAATACTCAATCAGTCATTTTCTAATTTAAAGATTTTTACGTTTGAGCTATTAATCCCTTATTATATATTCAATTTTAATTCATTAACTATTAGCTTTAATCTATCCAATGATGTATAAATTTTTTTCTCCGCATGATATTTTATCTTCTTAGTTTTAATTCCTCCTGCAATTTTTTTATTTCTTCTGTTTGAATTAATATATTTTGATTAACTCTGCGAATTAAATCATAGATCACAAAACGCCTAAAATAAAAATAATTCCAAAAAATATGTTCATATAATCTCCTTTAGTTTTTAATGAATTTTTAGACATTCTATTACCAATTTTACAAAAATCAGTTAAAATGTTAAATAGGATAAATTTTACAACCGAAAGGAATGACTACTATCATTAATACTAAAAAACAACCGGTTATAATATTCACATTTATTTCAGCCATATTCTTTTGCCTGATAACTGTTGCAATATCCCTCTCACCTCTATCAGAATTAGGACCAAATGCAAATAAATTTGGTAGTACTGGAATGTGGTCAGCTATCGGTATGATTCTCATTTGTTATTTAGTTCCACTTTTTCTATTTATTATAGGAGTTAAGGGAATGAAACTTCTGATGGGCATTCTATGCGGTTTAGGTATGTTTATATTTTTTTCTACTGCAGTAACCGTAGGTGTTGTGAGTATATTTACTGGTAAATTTCCAGCTTCAATTTTTATAGTCATAAGTCTATGCATTGCATCTTTAATCATTAATCTTATTTGGTTTTTCATTGCTTTTCGTCATAAATCCAATTCTGATTTACATGTCACATAAACCACTCGATAAGGATGTATAATGTTTATGTTTTCTTTAGGCTCTTTTCCCCAACATTGTTACTATTTAACCAAAGTTTTAATATAACTATCGTCTGAAGTTTTCTACCTTTCATTACATTGATTAAGTGCCAATTGTAAATTTCAGCAGTCAGACTTTTACACTAGCAACATATTGTACGAAACAACCTTATGAAAAAACAAAGTGGTGCTATCCGTTGAAAAATCCTTTGGATAGCACCAATAATAAAATAATTTTTTCCGTTATCTTCATCCTCAATATTTTGATAATAAGTATTTAGCCAAACTGATAAACTAAGATTAAACTTAAGATGGAGCTAAATATATTTTAAGTATAGGAAGGTTTTTTTAGCGGACATTTTGAAGCAGCTTCTTGTAATTCCGGTGCATAATCACTCAGTTTTTTTATAAAATAACAAGTTTCAGGAAAATGATGCTCTAAAAATCGTAGATTCGTTTTATTAAGAATCCTATTTTCTTTATATTTAATTACCATTTCATAAATAAACTGATTCATTTCTATTGTCGTTAATCCAACTTCATGGGCAAATTGTTTTTGCCGAGCAAATCCTGGTTCTTTGAAACGCAAGTAACCTCTTAAATGTCGATTTTGAACAATAAACATTTGATATTTACTTATATATTCTTCTGTCTGCCTCATTGTACTAATTTCAATGGGGTCTAGTATATTTTCAAATAACAGCACATGACCTAATTGGTCTTCTAACCACAGATCCATTAAATCGACAAGCGGTAGTGGTGCTGGGTCTTTCCCTTTGACCCAGTAGCTTAATAATCGCAAATATTCTTGGTTTTCCGCAAGTGTTCCATTTAGATAGGTTGGTGATAAATTCAAATTTACCTTATTTTCTATGCGAAGAGCTTGTAATTTTCCTTCAAATTCAAAATAACCTTTTGCAACAGGCCACACTCGTTCTGAAAATTGAATAGAAGCTTTATCAGTTGACTTAGTTGTTATGTTTATTTCGTTCAACATTGCTAGTAAATTACCGAATAGATGAATATATTGTTGAGCTACATGAACATGTTCTAGTTCACTAGGTGATAAATAGTCCCTTACAAAGTAGGCATGATCTTGTAAAATTTCTAACCAAAAGAAGTGTTCTTCCCAAATAGATATCATCTGTTTTGTCAAATATATCACCTCCTCCTTCTTCTCTTTATAATTACGAAAAACTGCAGTAATAAATGAATTATAATTAGAACTTTTTAGATTTTTTCTAACCTATATTACTATATTTTCTCCTTCCTATTTTTACCTTCACTTTTCCGAGTGATAACAACCTATGTTAATTTACCTTTTATCAAATACGTAGAAGATATAATGCTATGTCACATTTTCTAGAAAAACCTACATAACTCAAGATAAAATAGGCAGAATATACTTATTGAGATCTGGTAAAGGATGTTTATTTTATGAGGAATAAAAATTTGTTTGTAATTTCTATGGTTGTATTACCATGGTTAACTATTCCTTTTATTGAAAAAAAAACGATTAAACGATTTCTTCCTGGTACAATCATGACATCAATATATTTAGTAATTGAAGGAATTCATGCAGAAAAGAAAAAATGGTGGAGATTCAACTACAAGATAAAACCTAATGTAATTGGGGAGCTTCCATTAATATTAGGCCCTTTTTTTGTTGGATCAATTTGGATTTTAAAATACACATTTGGTAAGTTCAAGCTTTATTTCATCTTAAATACAATAATCGATTCCTTTTTTACATATCTTTTTATTCCTTTGATGGAAAAAACACACTATGTCACTCTTGTTAAGTTATCAAAATTCAAACTCTCTATATTGTTTTTATTAAAATCTTTATACATGTATGTTGTTCAATACATCTATGAAAAAGCATTTGATATATTAAATTCTTCTCCGAATTATATTGATGAAGAGGAGAAAGTAAATTCTTAGACTTCTCTTTAATATAAATAGAAGACACTTGGCAGTATATCAACTACCAAGTGCCTTCTATTTATAAAAATATTTTATATGTTAAAGGGGGAACATACAAAAATTAATAAAACAATTTAATATTCAAGTTGTTGCATTAAGCAAATACATTTGATTGATTATTTACCGGTGCTGGGGATACGACTCCTCGCTCCGCTACTACATTTGTTACACTATTTACTGGTGCTGGGGACACGATTCCTCGTTCTGCTACTATATTTGTTATACTATTTACTGGTGCTGGGGATACGACTCCTCGCTCCGCTACTACATTTGTTAAACTATTTACTGGTGCCGGGGACACGATTCCTCGTTCTGCTACTATATTTGTTTTACTATTTACTGGTGCTGGGGACACGATTCCTCGTTCTGCTACTACATTTGTTATACTATTTACTGGTGCTGGGGACACGATTCCTCGTTCTGCTACTACATTTGTTATACTATTTACTGGTGCTGGCGATACGACTCCTCGCTCCGCTACTACATTTGTTATACTATTTACTGGTGCTGGAGACACGATTCCTCGCTCCGCTACTACATTTGTTATACTATTTACTGGTGCTGGAGACACGATTCCTCGCTCCGCTACTACATTTGTTATACTATTTACTGGTGCTGGAGACACGATTCCTCGCTCTGCTACTACATTAGTTTGTTTTGCTCCTATTCCATTTACCATTATTCCTAATAATGCAGTTGCTGAAATGATACCTACAAATAATTTTTTTCTCATTTTAACCCCTCCATTTTTTTGATTTCATTTTTTGCTTCAATAGCAATTTCGTAGTATTCCGCGGCCTTTTGGTAGCCCTTACAATCAAGATAAAACCTAGCAAAAATTTGAGCATATTCTTCGATATCCAACCACAACTTTTCTTGCTGAAGATATGCAATTCCACTTTTAAACGTACTTTCAAAATCTTTATTATCTAAATACAATGCATTTAATAAAGTAAATTTAACTTTATATTCAACATTATTTAATTCATGTGCTAATGCGATTCCTTTTTCGTACCATTCTTTACCTGCATCAATCTGATTTAATTTAAAATACTCACGAGTTAATAAAAAGATAGTTTTTATGTAACTTTCTGAATAATCGTAATCCTCATCTCTTAAAACATTTGAAAGATAACGAACAGCAGCTTCTGACAATCCTTGCTCTGCATACATAAAACCTAAGTTATGATTGATACGTGCTAGTAATCCAGAATCATTAATTCGTTGGGCAATGTCTCTGGCAATATGAAATTGGTCCTCTGCTTCTACAAATTGTCTCATATCAATATAATTAAGACCTAGCAGCATTCTACAATCTCCGAGACGATTTCTGTACTTTCCATTTTTTTCGAAAACTTCTAATGCCTTTTGGATAAGATTTACCGACATTAACGTTTCCTGAACTTGGTAATAGACAGCTGCCACTCTATAGTAGAATTCTGCCGTTTCAATTGGATTGTTTTTATTAAGGTATTTTTCTGCAATACGGTAACAATCCAATGCATCATCGTAACGCCTTAAATTATAGGCGCGTATCCCTTGAAAAAAATGATGATAGAAACTTAATTCTGGAATATTTCCCATTCTTTCAATGATCATTTTAAGTTCTAGAGAATCATTTTGCAGTAAATAATAATAACCTGAAAGAATCAAATAATTTTTTTCACTTTCGATATCATCTAATCTTTGAAACATAACATCTACTTCTTTTTTTAAATTTTTAGCCTCTTTAATATTCCTTTGAGTAATTTTTGTATTCCAATCTTCTAATATATCTTCTGTTGCTTCAGAAATCAGCAAGTTTTATCACTCCCCATCTATCAGGTTTTGATAATTCTACTTTTATTGTAATAGACTAGGAACGTAATTTGTATTGGGAAAATAGGTTATAAATCTATTAATAATAAGTGTTTTTTTTTCCTATTTTCCTTAGAAAGATATTTACAGTTGATCATCGTTGGTTATGCAACATGCAAATCGGGTATTCCATTTTATCAAATGAACTTCAAATTAACTAGAAACATATAAAACCCATTCTTTTAATTCATAAACTAAATGTAGAAGGATGGAAAAAAAGTATATCAATAATCATTTGATAATTAGTTTAATTCTCGGTGTAATTAGTATTTCATATCAAGAAAAAGGCAATAAAAGAAATTGAAAGAAATAGTGAGGATGGCAGAGGATTTGCCATTTTGGGGTTGATATGTAGTATTATAGGAATCATTCTCCAGTTTTTCGGAATAGTAGGGATTATTGCATACTACTCCTTGACAACAACAAAATTTATTACGTTTTAAAGAACAATTGCCCCTCTCAAATGAGAAGGGCATTTATATTAATTAGGAGTGAAATCCATCCTCTTGTACATAGTTTTCGATACTCCAAATTCCTATCGCTTGTTTTTGAGTCTTACTTTGGATTTCACGAAATTCATCTACATAACGAGTGTTTGGTGCATATACATAGGCCACTCTTGCAAGCCCTTTTTCAAGAAGTGTTTCGTTTACCATTTTTCCATCTACATATATATATGCAAGTAAACGTCCATATTTATCACGCTCACTAACGTCAAGCTCTACCTTTATTGCTTTGCCAGCTGGCATTATACTTTTGGAAAAATCACTTGCTTCTTTACCGAATGGTTGGACTGGTTTTGTTGGATGTACAGTTTCTGGTGTATCTACAAGAAGTAAACGAATCGTTTCTTCCGTACCTCTTACATTCACTTTAACTGTGTCTCCATCGATTACATTAATAACAGTAGCATCCAGCTTCCCATAATCAATTGTAGTATCGCTTGAAATTGTCGCTTTGGATGTAATTTTAATTGTTCGGCTTGTTGCATTGTAATCAACATTTGCCCCAAGTGCTTCACCAACAAAACGTAGAGGCACAAGAGTACGGCCGTTGATAATTTTTCCTGGTACATCAATCGGTACCACTTTACCATTTACTGTTGGTGATTTCGAGCCAATTTTTAATAGAATTTTAATTTTTGAATTAGTTGCAGTTACTTGCTGCTTCCTTTGATCCCACTGAACCGTTGCTCCTAAACTTTCAAAAATTCCTCTTAAAGGAACCAATGTTCTTCCATTATCGATTACTGGTGGTTGGTCATATGATTGCTTTTTACCATTGATATAAATGGCTATGGCAGGTGCAGCAGGCTTGACTGTTGGTTTAGTCACTGGCTTTGTTAAAGTTATAGAACCATCAGCATTATGATAATGATATTGGCCAGTTTTTAAACCATACTTTGCACAATTCGTACGACAATAATGCCCTCCATTTTTGTCTAACCCACCTGGACTAGCATTTGCATTAAGTGTAAATATAACAAATGATAATACAAGTATCAATAAGAATAGTGAAACTCTTTTTTTTCAACGTTATTACTCCCCCACTATAGTTTAAGAAATCCAAAAATAATTTTATTACAATAAAAAAAAATTTGGAATTACAAGTTATACTTTATGGTGGAGGTAAATTAAGGAAATTGATATTCTCTAACGCTTGTTACGCTAATTGTGGCCGTAAAAACACTTAATACCTTTTGACTGGGTTAAAATAACTATTAACTATTTGGAAATATTGAGTCCAGTCTATGACCTAAGTTTAGGATGAATCATGAAATGCAAAAATAATGTTAACTATTTAGATAAATATGTTAACATTATAAGATGATAAATTATTTGTATTTTGGGAGGATTCAAAATGGACAATAAAATAGTTGTTGCACTAATAGGTAGCTTTCTAATTTTTGCTGCTGGCTTATTAAGATTATTTACTGAATCGCTTTCCTCAACCCCTTTGTTTGTAGCTTATATATTCATTATTACAGGCATCCTTGGCATTATTACTAATGGATTAAAATTAGGAAAATCGAAAAACACCTAAATATCTAAAGGAAATAAGTCATTTTTTCTCTACTGACCTTTAATTCAATATGAAAAAGCCCTTCGTACTTGAAGGGCTCTTTTATCCTAAATATCATTGACTTTCCTAAAGCAATATCCCCTAAAAGCTATCCTAAGCTGCTTTTAAGGAAGCTCAAACCTTTAAATTAATTGGTGATATATGACATTTGTGCTTTTAGGTTAACGATTTCGTTTATCTTAATTGATCCTAGTTCAAATACAGAGTGTTTCAAAATCAATACCCCTTCTTTGTGAAGGAGCATTTCACTTTCAGTCGCAAAGTAAACTCTAAATTACATTTTTTGAAATTCTATTTATAATCAAAAGTACATAAATTATTTCGCATTAATTAAGGGAATTAGAGTTATAATAAAGGAAATAGGAGGGTGACTTTCCATGAAAAATCGTGATAAAAGAAAAAAGAGGAAACGTGACTTTCTGAAGGATTATATAAAAAACCGTTTAAAAAATTGGAAACCAAGTCCAGACAAATCTCCTTTATCGAATAGTGAAAGCAAAAAATCGATTAGGAGTTGTAGCAAGTAAAACTCCTATTCTTGAGTGGAAATATTTCTCCACTCTTTTTATTTTGTCATTCTATGCTTAATCATGTATAACGAAGAAAATTGGTAAAATTTGAGTTATTTATAACTTCTCTAGTTCTTCTTCAAAGTAAAAAGTAGCTGGATGCTCCTTTACAATATATGAGTATCGTTTCATATTACTTATATATTTTGACTTTAAAATAGTGACCCGTTCATCAGTTTCGATTATTTTAGCTAAATCATTCTTTTTAAACTTACTATTATCTTTCATATTAACAGCCTCCTCACATTATTATACCATACTTCTACGATTCCTTTTGGCTGGAAATATCACTTTGATTTACCAGTGCAATATGTTATGCTTATTTAAAGTGAGGTGTCCATTTTGGCCATTTATAAAGCAAAAAAAAGTAAACTTCATACACTTTTAAAGAAAAACAACATGGATTTGGAAGTGTTAGAGCAAAAAACGAAAATCCCTAAAGTTCAGCTCGAACAATTCCTAACAAAAAAAGTGATGAACTTGAATTCGGCAATGACTATCTCTAAGGAATTGAATTGTCAGATAGAAGACTTATATGAGTGGAAAACAGAAGATTAATTAATACAGTCAATTATTAACAAATGCCCTGCTTTTGGAAAGCTGGGTATTTGTTTTGAAAAAACTGAAATAACTACATATTTAATGATACTCCAAAAGTGACGAGAATGTAACAAATTTTCACAAAAAACAACCTAGTCTCCATACAGCTAGTGTGATGATAAGTGATTTAAATTTACTCGATTTAATCGGACTATTTAGTTTACATAATAAAATTATTATCTATTAGTTTTTGACCATAAACTTACAATAGATATAATATTAAAGGCATCTCTTATATTTGAGACACCTTTTTTCCTTGCTATTATTGATACATTTGATCACTACTTCCCGCAATAGGATTTTGATTTTGAGTCATATATTGTTGAATTTGTGATTGATCCTCCGGAACAACTTGATACATCGCACCTATTTTTCCAATTACTGCGGGATCTGCTAGTTCTAATGGATAATAACCTTTCTTAACCATATATTGCCACATATCATACGCATGAGAACAACTCATCATAAATGCAGTTTGACAGAATGAACGAACTTCTGGATTTGCCATTTCCATTGCTGACCAAGCATATTCACGACCTGCTCGTTTTAAAGTTAGTAAATACGCAGTGGCCATTTCTCGATCATTCATATTTTCAATCATTGTTCGTGGTTGTATAGGAGGATACTGATTCATATTTGAGTTAGTAAAATCCTGAAGTGTTCCGTTCTCCTTTAATAAAGGTAATTCCTTTGTGGCTCCGGTCCCCTTATGCAGAAATTCGACCTTCATATTATAGTCTCTTACATGTAATGGAAAATGAGTTTCTAATATAGTTTTAAACTCTTGACATTGAACATGTTCCAACATATACGCCATGTTAGTAATAGAATTCACACAACTCATCGTTAATTCATTTAAATCGTTTAATTCATGTGCAGCAAGTTTCATAAACTTCCTCCTATTTTTTCAAGTTATTCATCCTTATCATGGTGAATAATTTATTTCTTATGCAAAAATGCCCACATTTGTCAAAATAACAAATGTGAGCATATTGCTTAGTAATATTAAACCTTTTTACTTTGAAACAATTTTTATGATGAGACATTTAAAGATGTCCATTCAACTTTTTGTACAGGACGAAATCCTGATGTCTGGTTAAAATTCAAATGGTGCTCAAAGGTTTTTATGGAATTTGAATAATCTAGGAGGTCAAAGTTTAAGCTCTGTAAACTATGTTTATCAATCTTGACTGAAAGGATGATGAACTTCTCTATGCGTCCAGTTGTAGTATTACGCTGTTCATCCAATGCATGGATACAGATAGTCTTTAGAGGAAGTAGTGAAAACATGTCTCTTGCAATTCTTAGTGTGCAGCTAAAGACATAGTCTTGAAGAATTTGAAAGTATTGTTCCTTGGGCATTTGTTCCTTAGATATATCCCCATTTTTTGTTAATGATAGTACCTCTTTTGGTACCACCGAATCACTATTAACATCAAAGTTAACTTCCATTTCATGTGAATTATGAATCATAAATTCGAATCCACTTCCGAGTCCACTAATTATAATGGACCCAAGAAACTAGACACGAAATGAGGAGATGTTAAAGTAGGTTTATGAAAAGAAATCGATACACACCAGAGTTTAAAGCTCAAATCGTGCTAGAGGTCCTAAAGGAAGAAAAGACCATGAATGAAATCGCTTCATCTCATGGAATTCACGTCAATCAAATTAGACAATGGAGGAATGCATTTCTTGATCAAATGCCTTCGATCTTCGCTAAAGAAAATAAAAAAGCGGATCAAATGAAGGCGGAATATGAAAATCAAATTGAAAACCTCTACGCTGAGGTTGGCCGTTTAACCACGCAATTGTCGTGGCTTAAAAAAAAATCTGGAATCAAGGAGTAGGGCCGAGCGTATTCAAATGATTGATTGGGATGATAAAGAGCTGCCAATCACTACCCAGGCTCAGCTGCTTGGGCTCAATCGTACTAGCTTGTATTATAAGCCAGTCGAGCCTTCTCCTGAGGAAATATTTATCAAGCACAAGATTGATGAAATTTATACCAAGCATCCCTATTTTGGGTCTAGGCGAATTACTGTTGTTCTAAACAACAATGGAATAAATATTAATCGCAAGGCTGTACAACGTCATATGCGGGAAATGGGCATTGCAGGGATTTCTCCCGGCCCTAACCTTAGTAAACGCAATCTTGAGCACCGGATCTATCCGTATCTTCTTAGAAATTTGGCCATTAGCCACCCTAACCACGTCTGGGGAATCGATATTACCTACATTCGCCTCCAACGAGGCTGGATGTATCTTGTAGCTCTGATAGACTGGTATTCTCGCTTTGTCGTTAGCTGGGAGCTAGACCAAACACTAGAGATTGACTTTGTCTTGGAGGCAGTGAAACGGGCTCTGTCGGTAGGACAGCCAGAGATCTTAAATAGTGATCAGGGTAGCCATTTTACCAGTCCCCAATATACCGGATTACTGCTGGATAAGGACATCCGAATTAGCATGGACGGCAAAGGAAGAGCCCTTGATAATATTGTTACAGAGAGGTTATGGAGAACGATTAAATATGAGGAGGTTTACTTAAAAGATTACGAGAGTCCAAGAGAAGCAAGGAAAGAGATTAACAATTTTATCCACTTCTATAACTATGAACGCCCTCACCAATCGATTGGCTATAAACCCCCCGCCTCCGTTTATGGCCTCGGAGTGATTCATCCATAAGGGATGATACTTCTCAGGGAAGAACCTGTCAAGGGTATGGCTAGCCCTCGCTCCGCTCGCCCTTGACAGAACCTCCCCTGAGAAGGAAAAATAGAGTAGGATGAATCACTCGCAAAAAAATGTGCACCTACCACCCCCCTAGCCCCAGTGAGCACCTCTAGCTCCTATAAAGCAGATATCCATAATGGATTCTGACCCACCTTAAAAAATTTAAATTAGTGTCTTGACGAAGGGGTCCACTTTAAATATCTTCTAACGGTGCAAATTCATGAATAACGTCAAAGTAAGAATCTACATTCCCTTTCAATACATTCTGAGAAGTATTAATCATCCTTTTCCAGCTTTGATAGTCCCTTAAATCATTTTCCCTAGCTAGTTTAATTTGATTTTGAAGGTTTTCCCTCTTTTTTTCATCTTTATTGAAAAGCTTTGCAAAAAGATTTGGTTTATAGTGATATGCATTTTCCTGTGCTATTTTTTCCAGTGGACCAGTTTTACCCATTTCAAAAGGCTCAGGAATACTTTCCACCTCTACCCAATCAATCGGTTTAACAACTTCTTTTGGAATAGATTGAATCATTTCTAATTTATGTTCAAAGTATTCAACTTCTAATCGATTTCTCTCTAATTCTTGAAGATTATCCTGTCCACGTAATTGACGTGTAATGTCCAACAGTTTATTATAAGCTGAATTATACATTCCCCTTCTATTAGAAATTAAGCCAGTATAAAAGATTTTTGTTCCTGGAACACCTTCAGTTCGTCCTTGCACATTTGAATGAACACGATAACGTAACCCCTTTTCACCAACATTTGCTTCACTTTCCTCATTAGTAACATTTAATCTAACACCTGGCGCAATTTTAAAACTTTTCCTATATCCTTGTTCCATGATATCACCCCTCTACATAAGTATTTTTAGTTAATTATTAAACTGCCATGTATTTCATTCATGTAAATATAAGTTTTTTAAAAATAGTGAACAGCCATAATAAATAGTATAAAAATATTTCACTTAACATATTAAAAAAACTGTTTGCAGAACAATTAAAAACTCCACTTATTATTTTATCATTATTCAGATAAAATTACATTTTTCGCGATTGCAGCTTTTCCGATCATACTGAAGATGAATACCCTAGCTGTATATTCACCTAATTTGGCAGGATATTTTATAAGAAGAATAGAATTCATACTTATTATTTTATGATAAAGAAGAATTTATATGATTTATCAAAAAGGAGAAATACTAGTCCGAAGACTAAGTGAAAATGATAAACATTTACTAATAAAATGGCGATCGGACCCAATGGTACTACAATTTTACGAGGGACGGGATCGACCACATGATTTAGAAATGGTAGATAAACATTTTTATGATCGGAAGAATCAAGATGTAATTGGGTGCATTATAGAACATCGAGGAATTCCAATCGGATATATTCAGTATTATCCACTAGACGCTGAGACAAAAATCAAATACGGGTATGCGGTTGAATCTGAATTTATTTATGGCACTGACCAATTTATAGGAGAAGTAAATTATTGGAACAAAGGCTTAGGAAAGCTCATTGTGAGTTCAATGATTGATTATTTAACTAATCAGAAAAAGGCTATACGAGTAGTGATGGATCCCCAAACCTGGAATAAACGTGCGATAGCCTGTTATGAAAAATGCAATTTAAAGAAAATAAAGCTATTACCAAAACATGAGCTACATGAAGGAGAATACAGGGATGCATGGCTAATGGAATATACGCATCCTAAGGAGACGGATACTCTTTGAAACCAAGAATCAATGTTATAAATAATGATAGAGGTACATTAGAAATACTTCTTTGATTTGAGACAGTTATATGGAGAAGGTTTAGACTTGGGGGAAGTCTATAATTAAGAATGATTTTGATATAGATAAAACGAGAGTGATAGGGAAAATATATTCTCAGTATTGGGATTGGAACACATTATGCGAGAATAGCAGGGATAATGTGTCTCAGGGATGGGGATGGAAACACATTTTGCGAGAATATTGCAGATAATGTGTATCAAGGTTGGAGTTTGAAACACATTTTGCACAAATATTGGAGATAACGTGTCTCAAGAATGGCGATGGATACACATTTTGCGAGAATATTGGAGATTATGTGTCTCAAGAATGGCGATGGATACACATTTTACACAAATATTGGAGATAACGTGTCTCAAGAATGGCGATGGATACACATTTTACACAAATATTGGAGATTATATGTCTCAGGGACGGGGATGGATACACATTTTGCATAAATATTGATTAAGTCCGTATAATTGTGTAAAAAGAAAATGCAAAAAAAATGAGTCATTTTATTCACTCTTGGCAACACTGTTTTCAACCACGATAAACAATGAAAAGAGGAATAAAAATGACTCAAGTACAGTTTAACCTAAATTTGGATGTTTTAAAAGAAGCCATTGTAAATTCCAACCTTGATATGGTTATAAAATCAGCGGTTGTCTTAGTACTAAACGAATTTATGGAAAAAGAAAGGGATGACTATTTAAAGGCTGCACCTTATGAACGAGCTGTTGAACGCCGTGACTATCGCAACGGTTATTATGAACGTGATCTTATGATGAGCATCGGTACCTTAACACTTAAGGTACCACGGACACGCAACGGGGAATTCTCAACTACCGTTTTTGAAAAATATGCCCGTTGTGACCAGGCATTGGTCCTCTCTATGCTGGAAATGGTCATCAATGGTGTTTCAACTAGGAATGTTACCAATATTGTCGAACAGCTTTGCGGCAAGAACATTTCCAAGTCGTTTGTATCATCACTTACACAAAAGCTTGATCCCATTGTGAACGAGTGGGCTAAGAGACCCTTAAATACAACATACTACCCTTTCGTATTCGTTGACGCTATGTATATAAAGGTGCGCGAGCACCAAAGCGTTGTTTCCAAGGCTGTTTATATTGCCACTGCCATTACTGAGAAGAATACACGTGAAATAATTGGCTTGAGTGTTGACCATGCGGAAAGTTATGAGAGTTGGGGGCAGTTCTTCCAACAGCTAAAATCACGGGGCCTTCAATCTCCCAAACTAATCATCTCTGATGCCCATCAAGGTCTCCAAAAAGCGATACAGCGTGAATTTATTGGGACAGCTTGGCAAAGATGTAATGTCCATTTTAAGCGAAATATCTTTGATAAACTTCCCAAAAAGAGCTCGGCTGAAATCAAGACAATGATCAAACGCGTATTTGAAGCAGTAACCATTGATGATATCCGTCTGTTTAAAGATGAGCTAATGAGTAGGTTCGGGACAGAGCCAAAGTTTGAAAAAGCACTCTCTATATTAGATGAGGGGTTCGAAGATACCATCCAGTATATGATCTTTCCCGAAAGTATCCGATGCCACATCCGTAGTACCAATTCCCTTGAACGGTTGAACCAAGAAGTCCGTAGAAGAGAAAGGGTCATACGTATTTTTCCAAACACCCAATCGGCTTTTCGCTTGATTGGAGCTGTTCTAATGCAATATCAGGATACGGTTTACGCTAAGAGAAAAGCACTTATGGGTGGAAGATAGAACAGATTATTTTCAGCTAAACTTCCATCATGGATGATCACATATCCGGTAAGGGATGTCAAATTGAAAACCATTTGACATCCCTTACCGGATATGAAGTTCAAAATCCATGGAAGTTTCGCAAAAAAAATAAAAGGGTTAAGGTTGAAAGTACTTGCCAGTGATTTTACACAAAAACCAGGACTTGACTTAAATATTGGAGATTATGTGTTTCAAGAATGGCGATGGATACACATTTTACACAAATATTGGAGATTATATGTCTCAGGGACGGGGATGGATACACATTTTACACAAATATTGGAGATAACGTGTCTCAAGGATGGCGATGGATACACATTTTGCATAAATATTGGAGATTATGTGTCTCAAGAATGGCGATGGAAACACATTATACACAAATATTGGAGATAACGTGTCTCAAGAATGGCGATGGAAACACATTTTGCACAAATATTGGAGATTATGTGTCTCAAGAATGGCGATGGAAACACATTTTGCACAAATATTGGAGATAACGTGTCTCAAGAATGGCGATGGAAACACATTTTGCACAAATATTGGAGATAACGTGTCTCTAGTATGGACTTGGGAACAAATAAATAAGAGTTAATTCCCAGGGTACAGAAAATGGTCTAATTATCTTTATTTTTACAGACAATATTTTCGAGAAACTTGTAATTTTTATGGAAGTATTACAGGTGGTCATCAACAACTGTTAACTTTGTGGCTGCTACAAATAAAGGAGCACTTCATTGAAGAGATAGTTTACCGAAATGAGCAATATTTTACCTCGCTACAAAAAATGTACAAAACTTATAAAACCCGGCTTTCACAAAAAAATAGGTAAAGAGGATGAATGGAGCATAGCCTCATCCCCAAACCTCATCTAATGTTTCTCTAAATAAGTGATTTAATTTGTCCGTTGGGTCAACCACCTTACTATTTAATGTGTGAGCGAAATCAGTTAAATGAGCCATTTCCTTCTTTAAATAATGGTAAAGAAGATCGTTTCTGAGTTCCTGGTCGCTTTCATCGCCATGTTGCTTTCTTTCAAGCAATTGACTAATGGATGTTTTGATTTCATCCTCTTGAATCATTTGTTCAAGCAACACAGCAAATTCTATTGGTGGGAAAGTGTTGTATGTTTCAATCCATTTACATGCTAAAATAGGGCGAAGTACATAAAAATATTTTTTAATTTTCACATATTCTTTCTCCATAAAATTGTGAAAGTTTCGTTTACCCATATTTAAATAATGGTACATGGAAGCGGTAGGAACAAAAACTTGACTGGATAGACTTTTCATTTTCTCAATTGTTGAATAAGCTTGATAATAAACTATACTAGAATTCAACCACTCAAGAAGCGAAGGATTTGATTTTCGAAAAAGCCTCAGAGCTTTTGTTAATTCCCATCCATTCATATCAAGTAAATCATTAATAGGTAATTCTATCACATCCCGTTTCTGATCGATAGATAAATACCAATCTTTTGAATGAATATAAATGAACCGAACATCATAATCACTGTCCTTAGAAGGAAACCCCCATGCACGACTACCAGATTCACAAGCATATAATATCTTCACTTGATATGTTTCTTCGATCTTCATTAATTCTTCACTAATTCTTTTTTTCAATAAAATCCCCCCTTTATTTGTCATTACTTATAAAATAAATGATTCAGATGAGTACTTTTTTACTAATAACACAGTAACGTCTTCAATTATGCAATAAACGGATTTTTAATTTGAATGGATCGAACAAAATCATTTAACTGTACATATAGTCGATTTATGATCTCCACATCAATAATTGGATTATCTTTACTCATTCGATCAATTTGGCTATCTAAAATATATATCCCATGCGTCGGCTTTCCTTTTAAACTATTGATTAGTGGTTTTAGTGCATATTCTATTGCTAAAAGATGGGCACCTGTTCCTCCTACCATTAATGGAAATACAGGTGTTCCTTTTAATGCACCCTCTGGTAATAAATCAATGAGTGACTTTAAAGCTCCTGTATAGGAAGCTTTATAAACTGGAGAACCAATTAGAACTCCATCTGCTTCCTCCATCACTTCTGTAAATTTTTTTATTTCTATACTATTATAATACCCCTTTATTAAGTTTACCGGAGAAAAATCTAAAACAGATAAAAATGTTATAGAAAAACCTTCGCTTTCAAGTATAGCTTGAATATGCCGAAGAACTACTTCAATTTTTGACTTTTCTTGAGGACTCCCACAAAGAATGACAATTTTATTCATAAGTTATCCCTTCCTTTAGAGGTTTAATGAAAAATTAGCAATAAAAAAGCCCTCCATTCAAAAGAAAAGAGGACTTTACTGTTCATGTGATCTCTCTTATCTCTCAAGACTATGCTTGCTGGAATTAGCACCTTTCTACTTGATGTAGAGGTTGCTGAAGCGTCATCGGACCAGTCCCTCGGCTTCTCTTGATAAGAATTATTTCATTGTGAATATCATATATTCAGAGGATAAATTTGTCAAGAATTATTCCAAGTATTTTTATAGGTTATAACAGATTTGATCAATCACTCATTTGAAACTTTTTTCCACCTACCTACGTAAATAAAAGTACAAATTAACAAATTGGAGGAGCTTTCATGTTTCAGGACATAGCAAAGCAAGCAGAAAAATTCGTATTTTCTTTCGATGCCTTAACAAATGCAATTAGTTGGGGTATTGATAAACGAATTCGCATGAGTATTGCTTCACAGTTTATGATATCTGGCAAGGAACTAGAACCTAAAGAATTTCTAAAGGTATCTGATTTTCTAAAAAAAGACATAAAGTGGTATTCAGGTATAAATCCAGAGATGAGATATACATTAGCATCTTTATTAATTAATCAATTTCCCGATCCGATTCAGGCATTCAGTGATTTAAAAGAATGTTATAACGCTCTAACTAAAAAAGGGTTTCACAAGGGACCATATACTTATTTAGCTGCATATACATTATTAACTCACCCAAAGGAAGGCATGGATAGAAGTGAACAAGCAGGTCTAGCGATGAAGCTATATAAGGCGATGAAAAGCAAGCATTTCTTTCTTACATCGAATGATGATTATCCTTTAGCCGTATTACTTTCCAATATAAACTATTCCATTGAACATCAAATGGAAAACATTGAATTTTTCTATCACTATTTAGGAGACCGAGTATTCCGTAAAGGAAATGATTTGCAATTTTTATCCCATATACTTACTTATGGAGAAAATAATAACCGTGAAAGATTAGCAGAAAACTGCGTAAATCTATATGAGCAATTCCGCAAGCATAACTTAAAAATTAAAGGAATTCATTTTTCCACCATTGGTGTACTGGCTTTGTTAGACGAGCCTGAAAAATACATTTATGAAATAATTTCGATTGATTCAATTCTAAATGAAAAAAAACTATTCCGTTGGTATAAAGAGATGAGCTTACTATTCTCTATTCAAATGCTCGTGAAGGATAAAATCCAAGACAAAGATCTTCTGTCCATTGGAACAGCTACTAATATTCAAGCAATTATACAAGCACAACAAGCTGCTTCGATTGCGGCAATTTCTGCTGCTAGTGTAGCCGCCTCATCTTCGACTAGCAATTAATTAATAACAAACATCCAAAATCGAGAATTGGTAACCATACTCGATTTTGGATATGCGAAACTATTGACTGAAGTGAATATTGTTTTTAAGTAGAACTAAACACAAGTAATGCAGTGGTGTATGAACAAATTCAAATTTAAGGTTCCCTAAATCCAAATAACCCCATAAAAATCGGTGATAATGCTATACCTACAAAGAAAAGAAATATGATGGTTATGCCTAAATATTTAAAAGGACCTCTTTCTTTCTTTTTCATACCTATTATTCCATATACAATACTTAAAAACATTGATACTAAACTACCACAAATGATTATTGCTATTATCATTTTTTCACTAAAAGTCGGGTTATCAAATATTCGATAACTCATGATATATTACATGATTCCCAAGATGCTAAAAATGACCGACCAAGTACTTTTATTGTCAATCACCCAATCACTTCCCTATTTTGGAGATTTATCAAATATGCTATTTAATCGTTAATAGCTTATGAATGATGTAACTATATTACATGAAAATATAAGCCTTTAGAGTATAAGAATTCTTCGGCTTTTTTAAACCTTTTACCGTGGTATTTAACAAACAGTTCATAGCGTCTCAACAACCATTTAAATGACCGATCCCTTATATGTGAATCATCTGATCTTTCGATTAAAGGTATTATTTTTGTAAAAGAATCAAAGCTTAGTAATGCCTCAAATAATTCTAAATCCTTTATTTTCTTTCCTGTAATTTACTGATATCCACCCAACATCGGTTCTTTAAAATCAATACCAAACCAAGAGTAGCCACTATAAAAGCACTTCAATTTTAATAGAAAATAAACTAATATAAAATTATAAGTTTTTACATTTTTTCAAAAGTATAGATATTACTTAGTGTACCATATTGAAAAAGCTAGGAGATATTATCATGAACAAAGGGTTATTGATGTCGCATTGTGTATTTCCGACTCCAGATATTTTAAGAACTGCAAAGTTTTACGAACAAAAGCTTGGCTTTCAAGCTGTTCATTATTTGGATACGGTGGAGCCTCACATATGTTTATATCGTGATGCCACCGAGATCATTTTAACTAAGTCAAATGGGCAAGCGGTAGTGCCGAATCGAAAACTGTACGGTTATGGGTACGATGCTTATTTTATTACAGAAAACCAAACACAGCTTCAACAAGAATTTAATGATTTAAATGTAAAAATCATTCGACCACTAATAGATACTGATTACAATAATAAAGAATTTGTTATAGAAGATATTGATGGAAGATGGCTTGCCTTTGGAATTAAAACTCAAAAAAGTTTATGATATGCAAAGTTTTGGAGATTAAAAATGGACTTAACCATAAAGCAAAATGAAGAAGTTGATGAAGTACAATTAAGAGAATTGATCTCTTTATGTCATGAAGAAAATTCTCTACTTAATTTGTTAAAAAGTACAAGGCTAATTTTTACCGTTTCTGCGCATGTAAATAATCAATTGGTCGGGATTTTAATTGTTTGGACCAGTTCATTCCATCCTTTTTGTATGTATTTTAGAATTTTATTACACCCATTTTATCGTGGATGGAATATTGAGCACAAATTACTTTCCGAGCTTAAAACACTAAATATAGGTACATATCCTTTTCAAACCTCGATATGGGAAACAGCTATACATTTAAAGACATTATTTGAAACAAATGATTTTCACGAAATTAGAAGAACCTATATGCCAAATATCAATGTTCAGGAGATTAAGAAATTAGCCCCTTTTCATGTTAAGAAAGACAAGCTTAATATAACAACATTGCACGAATTAATAAAAAATCGCGAATTAATGGATAAATTATTACACTTAGTAAGATACATTTATGAACAAACCCATATATGTAATCCAGTCGCAAAAATGGACCTCAATGAATGGGAAAACATACTTTTAAATGATGATGTTATTCTAGATGGAAGTTATATTTGTCTTAGTTGGGACTCTAAGGATATACTAGCTTATTCTTTTTTACATGAATCTAACAAAGATACTAGCTTGGAGCTAGGATGGTGCGGTTGTAAAAATAAGCAGGATAAGAAATTACTTCAAACGCTTGTTTTAAAACAAGTAGTCTTTGCTGTTGAACAAGGTTTTCAATTTATTGAGGGAGAGTTTGATACGACCGATGAATACGCCATGGAGATATTAAATTCTTTTCCTTTTGAACCTTCTCCGACTTGGATTACTTATCAATCAACAGTGCAATAACTTGAAAAGAGAGGAAACACATTCGTCATATCCTCCCATTTTTTAGTTAGTTTCTAAACTTTCATGAAAAAATTCAATCGTTCTTTTCCAGAGACTAATAGAATATTTCCATTTATTTTTTCAACTGGAATCACTGCTTTTTCAACAACCTCAGGATCGGAACAAAGGGCATTGTACCATTTTTCTAAGGGATCACCCACACCTTTCTGCCTCATTTCGATACATTCAAGTGCTACATTTATAGGATTCTTTGGTGAAGCATATGGGATTGGAATTCCTTTATACGTCCATGCCGGGGGAAGTTTCTCATCCTCGCTCCATGGCACAATACCACTGAATGAGATAGCAGAACCATTTAATGATACAACTGCCTTAATCTCCTGAAAGTAACTCGCAGTCAAAAGTGCTAATTCACTCCCTTTGGAAGTTCCATGAATACCGATCCAATTAGGAATGGCTTCAGGTCGAGACTTTATCCAATCTATAGCCGATTTCATGTATTCCAGTGGAATCCTCACTACCTGCTTAGGTAAATCCTCCATACCAAAATAGGCTAGAGCGAAAACTGTAAAACCATGGGAGGATAATAGAGCTGGCAGATATTCATTGATCCCTCCCTCTGAACCTCCTAAAACAATAATAGCCGGCAAAGGAGTTCGATCGTTCATGCAAAACAAAGTTGCTACTAGCCCATTTTCTCTTATTTCATGACGAGCAATATTGTCCGATTTCCAAAGCCTCGTTATCTTGATTTCGTGAACAATTGTCTGATTAATTTCTAGATATAATGTAAAAATTTGTGGGGCTAAGGGAGCTACATTATACTCACTATTTAAACTTAACTCCTCTATTTTCGTCAATTCAAGTGACCAAAAGAGACCCATTCCATCAACGCCTGAATAGCTACCGCTTATTGGCTCCTCACTATCAAGTTCTACTTTTCCACTTCGATCAACAATAAATATTGCATATGATTCTAGTTCAAGCCTTTTTAATCCAGTTGCAATCCTTTTTGCTTTAATTGTTACTTTCTTTCCAGGCTTCACATCTTGAATCGTTATTTTTACAGGTGAGTCGATTAATGAAATTGATTCACTTACAACAATTCGCGGTTTATTTTTATTCATAAGTGACATAAAATCATTCACCTCATTTATAATATTCTAAGTTCAACTTGTTTGAGAAATTATTTGAATAGTATTCTATCTAATACAGTTTGATTTTCATGTCCATCTATTATGGTTGGTAAATCCTCATCAAATGTATTCAATGTAATATATTCATATACCTTTTCTATAAAAGGATAGAATGCCGGATAATATGCACTTGCTTCATTTGATAATTGTGAAGGTATTTTCTCATCCGTTTGAATAAATACCTGTTTTAATTCTTCATTTACTTTTCCCCAAAATAGATTATTATCATTTGATAACCTAATGGTACCTAAGTGTCCATATATTTTTAACTCTGATCCAAACCCATGATTTATTCCCGATAGTAGCTGCAGGGAAAAACTCGTATGATTTTTCAACTTTCCATGTAGAAAAAAAGCATCATCTGCATCCCTCATTTCTCCACCACCTTCGGGAACATGGGTAAATAGATAACTATTCATCGTTTCAATTTCATCATTTGTTAGCCATTTCATACAGTCAATCATATGACTGCCTAAAGCACCTAGCATACCTCCAAATTTATTTCTTTCACCCATCCAGCCTTTTTTCATTGACCGAATATTCTGATATCCAGGACTAGAAATATGGTAGTCAAAGTGAAGAATCTTTCCAATGCCACCGTTCTGAATAATTTTTTTGACCTTCTGACGTATAGGAAGATACCTCCATTCAAAGTCAACGACAACTTTTATATTATAATAGCTAGATAATGTTAATAATTGTTTCGATTCCTCACTATTTATCATAAATGGTTTTTCACATACAACATGAATACCTTTTTTTATTGCATATTTTACCATATCAAAATGATGAATCGGAATAGAACTAACGAATAAAAGATCAATCTCCTCCTGATCTAACATCTCCATCCAATTATGATAATGGGCTGGTCTATGCTCTCCACTCATTAATTCATTTGGTATTTGATGACGTTTCATTGTGCTAATAGAAGAAACCTTCATTTTTGGATGACAATGAATAATAGGAGCCTGAACCCTTAATCCGAAGCCACCTCCGATAATTGCAACCCTTAAGTCATTCCTGCCTTTCTCTTGGACCATCGTCATACACCCGCTTTTTTTATGTAAATAATTTTGATTTAATCAAAATAAATAGGTTCATAGGGATTATACAAATGTCTAAATGCTATCTTTAATTGATTTTCCGTATTTCTTTCCATTGATAACGGAGGCAGGTTATTCTCTGCAAAAAAATCTATATCACTAGTTTCTATTCCTGTTTTTGGATTACCACCAGTAATTTCACATTGGATAAAAAGCTTATACGTATGATGAAGTGATGGTGGATGTGGATGACATTTCTTATCAAACACACCGATCATTTTTATTGCTCGTACATCATATCCAGATTCTTCTTCTACTTCCTTTACTACAACTTCACTTGGGGTTAAACCAATATCTGCCCAACCTCCTGGTAGTGCCCATTTCCCATCAGTCTTTTCCCTAACCATTAGTATTTTATCCTCTTTAAAAATTACCGCGCGAATATCTACCTTAGGTGTAGCATATCCAGATTCATTTACAAATACATTCTTTAAAACTGACTCTTCTATATCCGTGTATTGTGAGACAATTTCAATACTCAACTTTTTAATCATTTCGAATCTCTCTAAGTCATACACGTCTTTTGAATAGGTAAGTCCAGCCTGGGAAATGGATTGGAGTTGCTTTGCCCATTTTAGCCATTTAGGTTCCAACATAATCACCACCATGTAAAGTTTCATATTGTACAAGTAAGCTAAATTCCGTCTCTATCAAATCAAAGAATGATAGATTTCACAATTATCCTATTCATTTTACGTATTCCTATATTAGTATTTATAAGGATAAGAACTCGCCATACATTGATACCCTATCCCCAAAATATCTTTTTCATTAACCTGTTTATTCATTTTATTGACTTTTCTTAAAATACCTATTATAGCTTTTTCTAGGGATTTTCCGTTATATACTCTACTTTCAATAACCCATATAGATCTACATCTTCATATTTATTTAACAAAAATCTATTTTGCTTTAAAGTGACTTCTTTTTGTCATCCTGATTTCTCTAATACTTTTTTTGATGCCTTATTTTTTGATAATACAGACGCATAAATTTTATTTAAGTTTAATTCGTTAAATCCAAAGTTACTAACGAATTCAGTAGCAAAACCATTGCCCCAATAATCAGTTCCTATCCAGTATCCAAGCTCACCTTTATTGTTCTTCTTATCTATTCTTAAAGTGACCGTACCTATTATTTCATTCCATTGTTTATGAACTATCTTTAAAGGGTATTCACTACCCGCAGCTATTACGTCTGGCTGCGTAAGTATCCATTCTTGTGCATGTTCTAACTTATATGGATATGGAAGACCCAGTATATTAGATAAAACTTCGTCATTTGCTAATTCTTTTATTTTATATGCATCTTCATTTTTAAATGGCTGTATGTTTAATCTCTCTGTTTCAAAATTTAACTGCATATTACACCGACCTACAATAAATTCAACACTAACCACTATACACTCAAATAGATTCTATGTACCAAATATCATATTATTTTCTATTCAAGTGAAAATATCTTTTCAATTCGTTTCATTGCCACTTCTGAGCATCCAATATTCAAAAAATGATGTTTAAGCTTTTCCTTAGCATCCTCACGTTCCCAATGATCTTGTTCAAGTCCATTTTTCTTCATCCAATAATCAATCGTTTCAAAAGAGGTGCTGCTCCATCCATTCTTTTCACCATTTATATTTTGTTTTTCTTTAATACCGGAAATACCAATATCTAAAGTTTCTTGTAATTCAACTAATGCTTGATCAAATAATTTCTTTTTTTCCTTTTCTTTCATATCTGATTTTTGTCTTAATAATCTTGTATCGATACCTTCCTCTTGTTCAATTATATTGTATAGATTGTAGGCTTCCTTAGAGAAATATCCGTCATTATATCTTTCATTTACGGTGTATTTCGAGCCAAGGATTGCCCTTACTACAGGAAACCACTCACGAGAAATGAATACATTTTTCTTTTTTATAAACTTTCCATATGCTGCAACCCCGTCAGCAGAAAATTTAGTTCGCCAAATCCATGGGTCAAAATCAGTATCTGAATGCCAACTTTCCTTTTGTGTCATGCTACTAAGCGAAGGATAATCTGGTATTAAAGGAGCTAAAGGCAAAATTCCAATCTCCTCTATTATATGAACTGCCTCATCATAGGTCTTAATTTTATATTCTTTCATCTCCCACTACCTCCAAATTTCTAATTTTATAAAATTCGAAAAATAAAACTAATTAATATATATATTTTCAAGTAAAATGTGTAATAAATTTATCATAGGAGGTCATTATGAAAAAGTTTGTTCCTTTAATTATAATATTACTTTTTCTTTTTTCATCGATGGCACATGCTTTATCGTGGGCATACCCTTTTGTTGTCTGGAAAGGTAAAGTCTATGAAGTTAAACATGAGGATCCAGTAAATAAAAATGAGTTGGGAAGAAACATAGGAAAAGTGAAAACGCAGCCTAATGATATGACTGGTAAATATTATGGGAATGCTTCAAATTATTTTCCTATTGGTACTAAATATTATGAAATTAATGGTATTTCTCCCACCTCTGCAATTGCAGTTGAAATTAACAAACAAGAATGGGTAAAGGCTGTATATGTTAACAGAGCACCTTTTCACGTAATGAATGTATTTTCTATCCCTAAATTATGTATTGACCTAATTTTAATAATTATAATTGTCATAATTATTAAAAGGAGACAGTCAAAAGAGAATAATTAACAAACTGTTTCCTAAAGTATGTTGTTTGTATAAAAGCTCAAATGGTCTTATAAAGTTCAATCCTACGAAGATGGTTACAGCACGGTCTTCAATACCTTGGTTATAAATTTTCAATATTATAGCAAAATTAATTGTTGTTCTCTCCACCCTTTTAACTATTTATTCTTCTGCTTTGAAACTTGCATACCTCCGATGATAAGCAAGATAATCCCAATTACTGCTAGAATAATCCGAACTAAAAATGGACTCAATGAAAACACAGTTTCACCTTGCCAGTGTAATCCGAACAACCTTTCATTCAGCCCCACAATCGCCAATAATGGCTTAAGAAACAAACTCAGCGCTAATAATACTATCCCTAAAATAATATTACTATTCATTGATTCAAAGCCTCTTTTCGAATTAAGATACATGAGGATAAGTTCACAATAAAACCATCTATCGTATGAAGATCCGCTGCCTCACCTACATAATATGTTTATGCTTTTAACAACATTTTTTTCTATAGGTTCAGGGACTAGATATCTACAATTTAATTCACTTAACTTTAATGTTAAGTCACAGAATACAATAAATACTTCCTTCAACTCCCTTTAAATACTTTTTGCTAAGTATACCAACCAATTGTTTTTATCATTTTTTTCAAATTGAATTTTGTAGCCATTATAGTAATATTGTAAAATAGTTGTTGCATGAACATCTTTCGGTTTACCCATTTTTTTCAGTATTTCATCCCTAGTGGTTGCTATTGATATTGAGAAAGAAAATTTGTATTGAACTTGTTCTTCTTCTATATTTTCTGTGATCATCATACTTTGACCATTTTTAATATAAATATAGTCTTGAAGATCTTGATGATCGATTGCTTCATCTGGTTTACCCCACACTTTTTCAATATCAGCCATTGTGGACACTTTACTTAAATCTAGTGGAGTATCGAGGATCTTTCCTTGCTTTAACCCATCTACCATTTTATTATTTAATACAAACCCGCTCTTCTTAGAAGACTTGGCTCTTCTTTTTTTTCCATAGGTTTAGAGGAACAAGCTCCTAGTAATAAGTTAGTTAGACATAACAGTACAATAAATTTAGCTAATTTCATCTTACATCTTCCCCTTTTTAGCATCGCTTATCATGATTTACCAATTAAGAGATAACTTATTAAATAAAGCAAACATGTAACTCCAGCTATTGCAAAAATGCTAGGTGTCAAGACTAAATATAAACTAATTGGTAGTGACCATAAAAATGATATGCATAACAAAAATGGTTTAGACAATAGAAAAGCAAAAATGGCTAAACAAGCAGGAAGAAATAGCATCATAAAAGTAATGATCAATAGGCCAAATTCACTGTGATTAGTATAAGGATTAAAAAAATTCAATATAAGCCATAATAATATATTTAAAATCGCAGCAATTACTCCTATATATTTTAAAGCTTTGATTATTAAAATCACCTTCTACTAAAATTTTATGCTAAAGCCATTGAAGCAATGGGTGCCTGTTCCAAATTTAATAAGGTCATTTTCTCGAAGAATTTGAACCGCCTTCTTTACTTCAAATAAAATATTTGCCTCAAGTCCCAAAGTATTATGTGAACCAAAAACTCTAGTCACATTTGGAATTTCTAATATTTTATCTAATGAGTAAACTAAATCGACAGGATTGGTAGAAGGATAAAAAGCATATATTGGCGTTTGATCATAGAGTAGATCCCCTGTAAATAAATAACCATTGGTTTCATCAAAAATGGCTAGATGCCCTGGAGAATGTCCAGGTGTATGATAAATCACTAATTTTCGATTACCTAACTCAATAATATCACCATCATCCAATATGCCTGTCGGCTCTCCCTGGTACGGTTGATATGTATCAGGATCAAACGTTTTTGGTATCGGAATTGTAATATCTCTACACAAATTTCTTCTTATTTGATCAATGGTTAAGCCTTGGATTCCATTTATTAACCAATCCTTATCATCTTTATGAACAAAAATTCTCTCATATTCCCCATGGCTTCCAATATGATCAGCATGTACATGAGTAGTAACAACATCAATAGGTAAAACGGTCAGTTGATCTGTCACTCTTTTTATTCGATCAATTCCAAGTCCAGTATCAATTAATACTGCTTTTTTTTGACCCAATAAAAGAAATGAGTGTACTTTTTCCCAGTGCCCATATTCACTAATGGCAAATGTGTATTCATCTATTTGTTGAACAGTAAACCAAGCATCTTTAATCATCTTATCCTCCAAAATTTTCATATTACCCTTATATCATACTTCTTCAAAGGTTGAAAAATATCCTCTACATTATAGGAATAAAAAACCAACGGTATATACTTGATGATCGTTAATAAAAAAAGATGCACCGGATGGTACATCTTTTTTTTATTAATTCAATTATGCTGCTTCCTTATATTCAATTTTCAACCCTTTTTTCTTTTTCACTGGTGATAAGCTCCGTTCTAACCAACCCATGATGAGGTCAGCACCTACAGCCATTAAAGCGGTTGGAATTGCACCTGCTAAAATGATAGATGAGCCATTCGTAACATTGGTTCCTCTAACAATGATATCACCAAGGCCCCCTGCACCAACAAAGGTTCCAATAGTTGCAATTCCAATGGCAATGACCAATGCTGTACGAAGACCAGCCATGATTACTGATAAGGCTAAAGGTAGTTCTACCATTCTTAGTACCTGAAATTTCGTCATTCCCATTGCCTTACCTGATTCTAATAAAAAATTATCCACATTGGTAATACCAGTATAAGTATTTTTAAGAATTGGTAAAAGTGAATAGAGAAACAAGGATAAAACCACAGTATTTGTCCCTAACCCCATTACTAACATTAATACTGATAGCATGGCTAGAGCTGGGATGGTTTGAATAATATTTGCTAGTGAAATGACCCATGAACTTAGTTTACGATAACGTGCGATGATTATGCCAAGTGGAATCGCTACAACAGCTGCAAATAAGACACCATAGGCAGACATAAGAAAGTGGCGATAAAATTGTTCCCAAACATAGCTGCCATTATGAACATAGTAGTCTAAAACACCTTGTAAAGTATCCAATCTTAGCACCTCCTCATTCTTCAAAGTAATTATTTTCTTCTAAAAACTTTTTCGCTACAACTAAAGGTTCTTTCATTTTGCCATCACTTTCATAGTTTAATTCCTGCATTTTTTCCGTACTTATTTTCCCAACTAATTTTTGCAAAATACCTTTTAGTTCAGGATGAGCTTTCAATACCTTGTTACTAGCGACCGGTGAAGCATCATATGGTGGAAAGAAATGTTTATCATCTTCAAGTACTTTTAGCTTATACGCACTGATCCGTCCATCTGTTGTATAGGCTAAGACAACATCCATTTTCCCATTTTGTACTGCTTTATAGACTAATCCAATCTGCATGGGATACGTATGTCCAAATTCAAACCCATATTCCTTCACAAATCCCTCATAACCGTCACCTTTTCTTTTTAGCCATGAATTATCGACACCTAAGCTCAAATCTTTCACTAATGGCTTCAAATCTGATACCTTTTCAATCTGATTTTTTTCAGCGAAGTCTTTTGTGATGGTAAACGCATAAGAATTGGCAAATCCATATGAATCAAACCATGTTTGGTCAAATCTTTGATTAAATTCTTTTTGAACAATTCTTAGTGCCTCTTTCGGATCTTTGACAGGATCCATTCCTAATGAGCCAGGAAGGTCTGTTCCCGTATAGCGAACCGAGGATATATCAATATCATGATTCACCATTGCTTTATGCATAACAATCGAAGATCCTAGATTATTAACTAGTTCTACTTTTAAATCTGTATAATGTTCAATCATTAATTTTTCCATAAAACCTAATATTTGTGATTCAGTTGTATTATGCATGCCAATCGTTATCGATTGATCCGAAGATGCACTTAAGCCTGGTAAGGAGCATCCACTTATGATCAATGAGACTGACAAAACGAACACAACTATCCAATTTCGTTTTCTTCCCATTCTCCATACCCCTTTCTACGCAGCTTCCTTCAGGTTTCGAATTCCTTTTGGCGTTGCCCAACTTTCTAATTTACTTAAGAAAACATCTACTAATAGTGCAAGGATCGTAACTGGTACTGCACCTGCAATAATAAATTCAGTTTGGTAAAGATTCAAACCACTAAAAATATAATCCCCAAGACCACCCGCACCAATAAATGATGCAAGTGTTGCCCAGCCAATTAAGTAAACCGTTGATAAACGTACACCTGCCATTATCACGGGAATGGCAAGAGGGAATTCTACATAGCGAATTCTTTCCCATCCAGTCATACCCATCCCACGACCAGCCTCCAATAGGTTGGCCTTTATTCCTTTTACACCAATATAGGTATTTCTTAAGATGGGTAGGACTGAATAGAAAAATAGAGCAATAATGGCTGGAACCTTTCCAACACCTAGTATAGGAATAAAAAATGCTAAAATAGCGAGACTAGGAAAGGTTTGAACAACGCCGGCTATTCCCATTACGACACCTGCTACCTTTGGCACTCTTGTTAAAGCAATACCAAGTGGTACAGCAACTATAATCCCAAGAAAAACGGCAATGATTGATATATAGAAATGCTGCCATGTTTTAAACAGTAATTCACTCCAGTTGCTACTTATAAATTGAATAATGCTATCCATCAAACTCCCTCCTATCCTACATGTTTTGAATGGATTTCTTCATCTGCTTCTCCCCAGATAGAATCATAGACAATATCGACCAGACTTGCTCTAGTTACGATTCCAACAAGTCGATGCCGCTCATCTACAACCGGTACGTATTTCATTCCTCTTTTTAAAATTTTTCGAACCGTATCTCTCACCAATGTATCTTTTTGTACAGCTAAGGTTTCCGTTTCAAGTACATCAGCAACTAGATTCGTTTTTTTACGGTTTTGATCGATCATCTCTACATCTATATAACCTTTTAATAGTTGATAACGATCAATGACTAAAAGAGAATCGACCCTACGGTCTTTCATAATTTGAATAGCTTCGGATAATGACTTATCTTCTGTTATGGTTATTGGTTTCGAATTCATTATTTGCTCAACGGTTTGAATATTTGGACGCGCTTGAAGTAAACGTTCCTTTCCAATGAATTCTTCAACAAAATCATTCGCAGGTTCACGTAATATTTCATCAGGAGACCCTACTTGGACTAATTTCCCATCACGCATAATAACAATCTGATCTGCCAATTTTAATGCTTCGTCCATATCATGCGTAACGAAAACAATTGTTTTTCCTAATGATTTCTGTAATTTTTTGAATTCATCTTGCAATGAATCTCTTGTAATAGGATCCAATGCACCAAATGGTTCATCCATTAAGATTAATGGCTGGTCTGCAGCTAGAGCCCTTAGTACCCCGATCCTTTGCTGCTGTCCACCACTTAGTTCATGTGGATAGCGATCTAAATAATCTTCTGTCATATTTACAAGTTTGAGCAGTTCTTTTGCTCGGTCACGGCGCTTTTCTTCCGGCCATTTTAATAGTTTTGGAATGAGTGATATATTTTGTTGAATGGTCATATGAGGGAATAAACCTATTTGTTGAATGACGTAGCCAATTTCACGTCTAAGTTGTACGGGATCTTTTTCTAAAATATTTTTTCCATTAATATAAATACTTCCACTTGTTGGTTCTATTAAACGGTTAATCATTTTCATCGTCGTTGTTTTCCCACAACCACTTGGACCGATAAAAACGATAAATTCGCCTGCTTTAAATTCAAGATTTAAGTCATCAACCGCTTTTTTTCCTCCCTTATATATCTTTGTAACATGATCAAATTTTAACAAATCGATACACCTCCGTAATTTTACCAATGAAACAGTTGGAACAATTAACCATTTGGTATACTATGCAATTTTTTTCGTATATGTCACTATTTAAGTATAACGTAAAGTTTGTAAAATAAAAAGTTTATAGATTGCATATATTGCATCAATTTTACATTAATATAAATAGTTAAAGACTATCATCCTCTCATTTCTTACTATTCCTCCTTATTGCTTTCATTTCCTCATTCAGAAAAGATTTTATTTTTCATTGGATATATGATACATTGACTTTGTATATGAGGTATTTAAAGGAGCAAACTACCTATGGAAGAAAAGCACTTGCGAGTCATTGATCAAGCTAAGGAACAATATATTGAAAAAATTGCTGATAATATGAAGACGTATGGAGTTTCCCCTACAGTCGGTCGTATTCTTGGTATTATTTATATGAATAGAAAACCAATGACATTAGATGAGCTATCCACTGCAACTGGAATGAGTAAAACAAGAATGAGTCAAGTTGTTAGAGAGATGCTAGATATTAATATTGCTGAAAAAGTTTTTGAAAAAGGGGTTCGTAAAGATATTTATGATGTAGAAACAGATTATTACGAAACCTTTATTTCAATTTTCACCTCAAATTGGAGAAAAACGATTAACCGCAATAAAATTTTTGAAAAAAAATTAACACGTGAGCTGCTGATGTTAAAAGATAATGAAGAATTATCACAGGAAGCAGAAGATCAAATCAATGAATTATTAAAGGAAATGAAAATTTGGTCGGATTATTATCAATGGCTTACTCGTTTAGTTGACTTTTTTGAAAGTGGTGAAATATTCGAGCATGTGCCGAAAACCACTGAATGGAGAGGAAAATAATTAACATATAAGCTCCGTGGTAATATACCCTTTTTATATTGAAATAAAACATAGAAAATATTTCAAGCAGTAGTTTTCATGTAAAAATCTACTGCTTTTTATTAAGCTTTTTTCTAAGTTAAAATAAATATAAACGTTATAAAATTTTTCACTCTCATTATTTCCTTTCATCCTATAAAAGAAGGTGACCAATTGACTGGAATTATACTATTTGATGGAGTATGTAATTTTTGTAATGGAAGCGTACAATTTATTATAAAAAGGGACCAAAATAAATATTTTAAATTTGCTTCTCTTCAAAGCGAAGTTGGGGAAAAATTATTAATGGAGTATAGAGTAAACAGCTTAATTGACAGCTTTGTACTTATTGAGGGTGGCAAATTGTACACAAAATCGGAAGCGGCATTACGAGTTTGCCGAAGTCTTAATGGATTATGGAAATGGGGATATGCTTTTCGAATTATCCCACTACCAATAAGAAATTTGATCTACGATATTATCGCGAAAAATCGTTATCGCTGGTTTGGTAAAAGGGATAGCTGTATGATCCCATCAAAGGAAGATCAGGAAAGATTCTTATTATAGTAACCTATCATTATGATAAAAATAAAATGGAGTCGTCATATAAATGTAAAGAACGACTCCATTTTTTATACAAATATTTTAAGGCTGTTTTTTGAGTAATAACTCTTTTTCCCAATCAGCTTCCAGCATAACTTTTGGCACTGGTGTCGGTTTTCCGTATTCATCAAGTGCTACCATTGTTAAGGTGGATGTAGTTGTTAATCGTTTTTCTTCCTCCTCTAAATTCTCACACTCGACCTTTACATAAACCTTCATTGATGTCCTCCCAGTTGAAAGGACAAATGCCTCTAAAGTCAAAATGTCGCCAACTTTTGCAGAGGAAACAAAATGAACAGCATCGATTGACGCAGTTACTACGACTTTTCGAGAGTGCTTCATTGCTGAAATAGCAGCAATTTCATCAATATACGATAAGATGGTTCCTCCAAAAATAGTTTCCATATGGTTCGTATCTGGAGGTAATACTAGTTTAGTTTGATAGGTTCTTGATACATTTACAGAAATTGTTTTCTCCATCATTTCTCCACTTTCATGTATATTTACCACTATGAAGTACAGGAGAGAAGAAATTAAAATTAAAGGTACTGACCATTTTTCTTAAGACAGATTCCCCTAACATAAAATAGATGTTTTACCTATCTTAAATGGTAAATCACATATTGTTAGCCAGTCCTAAAAATACGCTGATAGCAGAACAGACCAAATCATTAATTGTCTATTAATCTACCAATGTGTACGAATCTTCCCAACTCCCGAGGAAAATAAGTCGCTATAAATATGGCAGGTCTCCTGACTCGTGTATCATTCTACTTTAAGTCCTTCCCATCCAAAATTGGACAGTGGTTATCCTTATTTCGTCAACACTTACAGTTGCGGGTACAGTTCTGGAATTTCACCAGATTCCCTTTTAATTTTTGGCAAACACCATATTTATCGGCAAATATTTCACTATAGTAGTATAGAATTATCATAATATATTATGAATTGACTTACAATTTATAATTTTAAAGATTAAGTGAAAAATATTGAACGATTTGTTCTCTTTCTGTTGCTTAATCAAATTTTATACTTTCCAGTTCAGGAATCGTTTGCAACATTTTTAATATTTCAGTCTCCTTTTTCTTCAACTTCTTTGATTTTAATTGTAAATCCACGACAAAAAGTGGATGATTATCAACTGACGTTACTTTTACCTGGTACGATTTCACATCTAAATGATTTTCGGATAAAATAGTGAGTGCCGCAGAAATCGCTTCATTTGTTCGAACATGAATCGTTAATTTATGAAACTTCGGAAAAACTGGTTGAAATAATCTACTTAAAATTTCTAAAGCAATTAATACTAAGAGCGTTCCAAAAATACTTACAATATACATGCCTGCACCTATCGCTAATCCAATTCCAGCTGTTGACCAAAGTCCAGCTGCAGTTGTTAACCCATGAACGGATTGACGTTGTATAAGAATGGTACCTGCACCTAAGAAACCAACTCCACTGATGACTCCTGCCGCAATTCGGCTTGGGTCTAATTCAATTGTTCCACTATTTACAACATCAAAAAATGCATATTTTGAAACGATCATTGCTAATGCACTTCCGACGGCCACAAGGAAATGGGTACGTAATCCTGCTTCTTTATAACGCTTTTCTCTTTCAAATCCGACAAGTGCTCCCAATATCCCCGCAATTACAAGTCTTGCAATTAATTCAAGCTCTATCATTATATATGACCCCTTTCCCCATTAATTTATGGCTTTGATGATTATGCTATTACAAATCTAACATAGATTCATTTTTCCTTTCTAAAGGTTTGATTAGGTTTCAATCTCACTAGCAAAACTAAGTTACATCTATTTATATATGTTTTATTAGTTTATCCTACTTAAAAAATAAAAAAACGAGTGTATAAAAATATACACTCGAACTTAGTTGCAAGCTCTTAAAATAGAAATCCTGCATTTAATTTATAACTTATGCGATGAAAGTTGCAATTTTCTTTTGGCAATCGTTCCTAAACGCACAGATAATCCTATTGCAATAATTGTAAAGACTATAATCATTACTATTACACCAATCCAACCAAAATCACTATAGAACATACCTCCCACCGTACCACCTATACTTGAACCTATATAGTAAAAGAATAAATAAAGTGACGAGGCTTGTGCTTTATCATGTGTCGATAATTTGCCAACCCAGCCACTTGCAATGGAATGTCCTGCAAAAAATCCAAAGGTAAAAACGGCTATTCCAATAATTTTTAACCAAAGATTTGTATTTAACGTGATACATGCTCCGATTAGCAAAATCAATAAAGATAATTGCAAAATCTTACGTCTACCATGCTGATCAGCAAGCATTCCCATCCATGTCGAACTAAACGTTCCAACAATATATACAATAAAAATAAAACCGACGATTGTCTGACTTAATGAATACGGAGGAGCAATTAATTGAAAGCCAATATAATTATAAAGTGAAACAAAGCTTCCCATTAATAAAAATCCAGTCCCGAATAAATAGATTAATCCTGGCTCATTGAATTGACTGAATAAAGATTTTCCTAATTTAACCACATCAAATTTTCGCGGCTGGAAATGAGTTGATTTTGGTAACGTAAACCAGAATAATAAACTTGCAATTAAACTAATAATTCCAATACCAATAAGGGCAATATGCCAATTAAAATAATCGGTCAATGCTCCACTAATAATTCGTCCTCCCATACCACCGATCGAGTTTCCACTAATGTATAATCCCATTGCCATTCCTAAGCTCTTAGGGTCGATTTCCTCCCCTAAATACGCCATTGCGATGGCAGGCAACCCCGCAAGAACTATTCCCTGTAAGATTCTACAAAGAAGTAATAATTGAAAGTTTGGACTTAATGCTGTAATTATAGCTAAAATAGATGATGCTATTAGGGAGATGGTCATGACCGATTTTCTTCCGAACACTTCTGATAATGAGCCAACTACTAGCATACTTATTGCTAATGCTATCGTAGTAGATGATAAAGTTAGGCTAGAAACCGCAGGTGAAATGTGGAACTCATTTGCTATTTCAGGAAGTAATGGCTGTGTACTCCAAAGGATCGCAAATGTATTAAACCCTCCAGCAAACAAAGCTAAATTGGCCATTCGAAAACTTTTTGTTCCACGTTTTATATAACTCATGATGCGTCTTACTCCTTTATATCTAACAATGTCTTTTTTAGGTTATGAAATATTTAATCCATCATAACTTTATTCTTTACATACTCAATGAACCTTTTTGTAACAGGAGATATATAGCGCCCATCTTTCCAAGCAATACCGATTGTCCTTTCGCAGATGGGATGTTTAATTCGAATTAGCTTAACCTTTGATTTATCTAAGATTGTTAAGTCCGGCACTAATGAAACTCCTAATTTAGCGGCAACTAAACCTGCTACCGTTCCAATCTCATCCCCTTCAAATACTACTTGTGGAATAAAATCAGCTTCCTTACAAAGCTGGTCGGTAATGGTTCGTAAGCCATATCCATTTTTAAAAGCAATGAATGGCTCATCTTTAATCAAATGTAAATCAATTTCATCTAATTTTGCTAAGGGATGATGAATGGAAACGATTAAATATAGTTCTTCCCTTAATAATGGCTGACGAATAATCCCTGGCTGATCTTGGTCAAAAGAAACAAGAGCAACCTCAGTTTCACCACCGTCTAATTGTTCTAATACATGCTGTGATGATGCCTGATTTAATCGGAACTTTACATTCGGATATTCCCGTTGAAATGAGCTCACCAATTTAGGTACAAAACTCACGCCTAGCGAGTGTAAAAAGGATAATGAAATAGTTCCACGATCAGGATGAATACAATCCTGAATTTCTTGTACCCCCATTTCAATTTCTTTTATCGAACGTTCTACCCGCTGGAGAAACATTTTTCCATATTGATTTAAACTAATATTTCTTCCTTTTCTATCAAAAAGTTGCACGCCTAGCTCCTCTTCCAGCTTAGCAATAGATCGACTAAGGGCGGGTTGGGAAACTGAAAGCAATTCTGCCGCTCGAGTAAAGTGCTGTGTGCTTGCAACTACTTGAAAATACTGAATTTGATGCCATTCCATCCGTTCACCCTCATTTACTGCTTTGTTCATTCAACTTCATCATACTCCTGAACACTCATAACTTCCAATTGTAATTTTGCATGATATTTATGCATATTGGTTATGTAGGAAACAAAAATTATTAATACAATATGATGATCTTAAAAAACACCCTCCTGCGAAATAAAGGGCAGAAGAGTGTGTGTATCTTTTTTACTAGTATTTTACCAAAGCTTTGTTCTCAAACATTGTTACTATTTATAGTTAAGTTTTTTACGAATAATGATTGGATGTAAACCCACAGTTGGGCTATACAAATGCAACAAGCTATACGAAATCAGCAAATTTAATAAATTTACTTTACCTTTCTGAACATTTTGTATATAATACAAGAAATTTATCATCATAAATGCTTAGACGAGGAAAAGTAAGATGAGGATGTTTTCACCAGAGAGCTTCGGGAGCTGAAAAGAAGCAAAACGATTCATTTGAACAATGGCCTCTGAGCTTCGTGCTGAACGTATGTATCCATATTAGTAGGTTCAGACGAGTATTGCTACTCGTTATCAAAAGCACAGTATCAAAGCTTTTTTCTTGCTTTCGTACTTGTCGAGACTAATAGCGTGAGCTATTAGTAAATAAAGGTGGTATCACGGGGAACCAAGCCTCGTCCTTATTTGCTTAACAGCAGATTAGGGCGAGGCTTTTTTTATTTTTGGAGTTCTGCATTAGAGAAATAGCGAAGAACAACTATAAAAGGAGGAAATGATATGAATGTATTTATTGGTGGGGCTTGGCCATATGCAAATGGTTCATTACATCTTGGTCATATCGCCAGTTTATTACCAGGTGATATTTTAGCAAGATATTTCCGATTGGCTGGTAGAAATGTTTTATATGTATCTGGGAGTGATTGTAATGGTACACCTATAGCTATACGTGCTAAGGAGGAACAAACAACTCCTAAACAGATTGCTGATTATTATCACAAGGAATTTGTAGAATGCTTTTCAAAGCTTGGATTTACTTATGACCTCTATACAAGAACAGATTCATCTCATCATCATCAAATAGCACAGAAAATCTTTTTGGAGCTGCTTGAAAACAATTTTATTTATAAAAAAGAAATTGAACAAACCTATTGTGAGGCTTGTTCTCAATTTTTACCCGACCGATATGTTGAAGGTATATGTCCAATATGTGGGAATGCTGCTCGAGGTGATCAATGTGATCATTGTTCTACTATTTTGGATCCCATTGACCTACTAGAGAAAACTTGCAAAATTTGTGGAACAATACCTGAAATAAGAAAAACCGAGCATTTTTATTTTTCATTAAGCCAATTTCAAGAAAGTCTAGAACTTTATGTTGCTAATGCTAAAACACATCATTCTTGGCGTGAAAACGCCATTCAATTAACAAATCGTTATTTTCAGGAAGGTCTACATGATCGGGCTGTTTCCCGTGATTTACCTGTGGGAATCAATATCCCTGTAAAAGGGTATGAAGATAAAAAAATTTATGTTTGGATTGAAGCTGTTGCCGGCTATCTCTCAGCTAGTATACAGTGGGGAAAAGAGCATCAAGTTGATGACGCAAAATTTTGGGATGAAGATTCAATATCCTACTATGTTCATGGAAAAGATAATATTCCATTTCATACCATTATTTGGCCAGCCATTTTAATGGGGATTAAGAAAAAATCGTTACCTACACATATCGTTTCGAACGAATATTTAACGATTGAAAAAAAGAAATTATCTACCAGTAGAAATTGGGCGGTTTGGATCCCTGATTTAATCGAACGATACCACCCAGATTCAATTCGTTATTTCCTAACAATTAATGCTCCAGAAAATAAAGATACTGATTTTTCCTGGCGTGAGTTTATATATAGTCATAATAGTGAACTGTTAGGTACTTATGGAAATTTTGTACATCGATCATTAAAATTTATAGAAAAATATTATAAAAGTGTTGTTCCAGATGGAAACATTGATCCTTATTTCGATAATAAAATCGCTAATCTCTATAAATCCGTTGGTAATCAAATTGAAGGAGCACACTTTAAGAGATCTTTAGAAATCATTTTTGATTTTATAAGGGAGGCGAATAAATACTTCGATCAAGAACAACCTTGGAAACAGATTCAAGAGGATAAAGAGGCATGTAATAACACTCTTGCCAATTGCGTCTTTATCATTGCTAATTTAGCACAGTTATTGGAGCCTTTTCTCCCCTTTTCCTCTACTGAATTATTTAAAAAATTAAAAATTGCCAATCCAGTTTGGCAAACAATAAAAATTAAATCCTTACAGCTGGAAATCATCGAACCATTATTTGAACGAATCGACATCAATCAAATTGAATATGAACGGGGAAAATTACTGAACCAATAAATAATTGCCAGGCACTTAGATATATCTACGTGCCCCGGCAAATTCTTTTTTATAAGAAGGTGTATCAATAGGAATGATTTCGACTTGTTTTCCTGCCTCAGGTGAGTGGATCATTTTTCCATTACCAATGTACATGGCAACATGATGGACGTTTCCTTTTCCATGATTAGTGGCAAAAAATAGTAGATCACCTGGTTGAAGAAGATTTGTTTTTAAAACAGGTTTACCTCTCTTATATTGCTCAGAGGCATCTCTTGGTAAGTGCATGCCATAAGATTTATAAACAGAAAAAGTAAAACCAGAACAATCAAAACCGTATGCAGAAGTACCTGACCAAAGATAAGAAAGTCCTAAAAATTGCTTCGCTGTCATGACAAGATCAGTACCTGTTGGCTTCGGAAATTCTGCTTTAGAGGAGTAAATATTCACATCTGTTTTTTTTATCCATTTTACTTGATTGGTAGGTGTATTAACCTGAACCCAATTTTGCTCCTCACTTATAACCGGTAGTTTCGTATTAAAGCTTATTTCCAAATCTTTTTTCTGTTTGTCATCGTATAAATGAGTTGTTCTTACTTTAACAATGGCAAACGGGCATTTTTCATATTTTAATAGTCCTGTATGAATTTGGTCTTTAGGCAGCCATCCTGGATATCCATACTTATTTTTAGCTGTGGCTTGATCCTTAATAGCAATTTGTACCCATTCTCCTTTAGTCCTTAAAATTTGAACCTCTTGCCCATATAATGCTTGACTCTCAGTTTTACCGGTTAGCCAAATCCGTGTCTGAACATTTGGCATACTGTTCGTCCATTTTCTCATATCAACCGGAATGGACAATACTGACTGATCAATGGATCGTTTTGAACCAGGTTCTTTCCAAAGAGTGGCTACAGGTACATTGATATAGCTTTTTTTCACTAATGGTTGACTACACTCAGAACTAGTTATAGCTTCTACAGTGTTATTTCCTAAAGAAAATACAAATGAAAGAAAAAGTGCAAGAATACTAGTCTTCAACCACTTCATCCCTTTCCCCTCCTTCTCACAAAATTTTGCAATTCTAAAAGAAATATAACATATGAAGGAGGAAACAAGTATTATTTTTGGGTAGATCTACCTTTTACTATAAATATATGTGATAAAAGAAATAAATAGATGGATTAATTACGGAACTTTTTATGGTAACTTTCGTACTTATACTAAGGAGTGGGAATAATGAAAAGACCATAGGTATAAGCATAATTAGCTATTTCTATATTTGGGGGGCATTTATTTTATTTATAACATCCATCTTCTATGAATCACATGTAAATGAAATTGGCATTTCAGATAGATTTGGTTTAACTCACGTACCTGAACGATTAATGAGAGTGGTTGTTGCCTTTATAACATTAATTATCATTTATGGATATATGAAATTAAAAAAATGGGGATTTTGGTTAATGATTGTGTATTCTATTCTTTTTGGGACTATAAGTCTAGTGCTGACATTAACCTATAACCAACAACCTTATATTGGCAATATGATCTGGTCTTTTATTGTATTACTTTATACATTATATACACACAAATCTTTCAAACATAGAAAAGTATGCGAGTCCAAAGCTGATTCTAATTACGTAATTAGATAAAAAATGGATCAAGCACTAATACAAAGTGCTTGATCCATTTGTTTTCAGTATGTAGTCTCTATACTCTTTTGCTAAATGCAAAGACGAAAAGGTACCTTCATTTATCTGTTCCACAATTTCCTTCGCTTCATTCCAGGCTAAATTGTATAAGTACTTATCAATTATTCCACTAGCCATAGCCTCTTCCAATTCATCTGCATCCTTTTGAATCATTTCTCCATAGGGAAGAACGATGAGGTCTAGGTATAAATCATCCCAAAATGGACGACCATTCTCCACTCCATTTTGTATACAGATATCAATATACCATTGAATTATTTCACCTTTTTCATTAAACATTGTTGTTACAGCGTGATGTTTATCTTTTGGAAATTGCTGAAGCCACGAGTATCCATTATCGGCAATGCATAACATTTTTTCTCCATAATTTTTATACAATGGTTCTGTTACTTTTATCATTTTCAAGAAAGATAAATATCCTTCGAATGTTTCGGTCTGTAGAAATGTTTGGATATATTCTCTTTCCTTAATACGCTTCCATCCCAGACGATCCCCAAATTTTCTCAACATCTAATCCCCCTTAGTCAACGTTAAAGCCACCATTGTTCCTGTGGTAGCAACACAGTCTGAATACTAAATGAATCTTCAAACCAACTTTTCATTAATGTCCTCATGACTAAATATTCTGAAGCTGAATGAGAAACCCCAATAAGTGACATGGTTGTATTTGGGACATATTCAAGCATTTGATTATATTTCATCCTTCCATAATCGTTATCAATATGACAATGGATCTCACCAGTTATATAGGCTTGTGCCCCCTTCCTTTCTGCTACCTTCATCCAGTCTACTTTGTCTCCGCAGCCCGCAACAATAGCAATCCTTTTAATAGACTCTAGCTGTTTACCTTCGAAATCAACATATGGAATACAAAATTTGTCCTTTAGTGTTTCAATAAGCTGATCTGTATCGGTTTTTTGAATCTCACACAGCAATATTAGGTTTTGATTTTTCTCATTTGGAAGGAACCCATCCACAATTTTTGCATGTAAAGTCTGTGCTATAGCAATACTTGTCCCAAGGCTTTGATGATAGTCTAACGGCTCATGACAGGTATACACTGATAATCTTTTCTTTTTCATTGCCAATAAGTATTTGTCTGGAATGGGGACAAACCCTCTACCTGATTTACCGTTTGGATCACCACATTCCATTAATAACGGATGATGCATGAAAAGAAGATCCCCTTCTTTACTCTCATCAATAAATCGAGTTAATACATCTTCAGTAGGAAAAACAGCTAAAAAAACGTTTTCAACTTCAGCACTTCCCCTGAGCATAAGTCCGTTGAAAAGCTGTGCAAATTCGTTTTCAAAAACTGATGTCCAATCAAATTGTAATGGATCATAAACGGCTGGAATAAATCGACTAAAACCTGGATCACTACCATAGGAATGGATATCCAGCTCACGATTTAATTGGTGTACTATCTGATCTAGTAAAACCATATTCCCTACTCCTCCCTCGTAAAGTCTCAATGTATGAATCACTGCATTCATGATATAAAAGTATTCCGTTCTACACGTTATAACCAATATTTCCAAATGCACTGCAGTTGATATTTATCGTACATGTTAAAGTGAATTCCCTAAATGAATATTTCTAAATTAAAAAAAAGTATTGAAATACTTTTATTTTAACATTTCGTAAAATTATATAAATACGAAAAATTTGTTATTGTAATCAAATGATATTTCTATAATAAAAAAAGTAACCTTTTACTGAGCTTTTATCAGAAAAGATTACTTTTTTTATATATTTTTTTGATTCGTTTTTTGCTCCTGTTAAATGTCAAAAGACCAGAAATATAAGGTTAACGAGCCACACTCTTCCTTAGAATGAAACCATCTTTCTATGTATAAATTATCGAAAGAAGGTGTACTCCTTTTACTTTTAGCTGCTTTTGTAAAGTTTATTGTTATTGCAAAAGCCCCAAGGTAGGCTTAACACTCAAAAAAGGATTCAAACATTCTTATGGAGTTTGCAGCTCTTTTCTCAATGAAATGAAAGTATAGTAGTAGATAGACAATAGGTAAACCTAATCTTAACTAGCAACAATGTTGATAGAGGTGCTTTACTTCTTTATAGGAGTAACAACTGCGAACAAACTATCTGTTGGATCAGATACTTTTACTTCAATGATTTTATATCCATCTTTGCCTTCGTTTTCCCTTGTTATTTTCAACTGAATATCGCTCATTTCGATTTCTCCTCCTTAAAAATTCTCACAGTAGACAGTATATGAAAGAGCTTAAAAAAGGTTCCAATATTTTTTAAAATTTCTCAAGATTTTTATTCAACTAAATAAAATCATCTAATACTTTATGTACAGAATTAATTAAGGCTGACAAAAACATTTTAATGTTTACCCATAAATTAAATCAGGTTATAATGAAAATTATGTAATTTCGGATATCGAAATGAATTGTGCTTATTTGATAACAAATAGATCATTACTGGAGGTGAAAAAATCAACTAATAGGTCAGTTATAATGTGTAAATAAGTACCCACATAAAACTAATTTAACGATTGAAAGGCGAGGAAAAATTGAATACACCTAGTGGAAAACAACGAATCCAACTTGCTTTACTTTTAGGATCACTTGGTCTTTTAGGACCTTTTACAATAGATACATATTTACCGTCCTTTCCTACTATTGTAAAAGATTATCAAACTACTGCTTCACTTGTACAAATCAGTTTAACTGCATGTTTATTAGGACTAGGATTAGGGCAATTATTTATTGGCCCATTGAGCGATGTAAAGGGCCGTCGTAAGCCTTTGCTATTTTTTCTATGCTTATACTTATTAGCTTCTTTAACTTGTTCCTTTGCACCTAATATTTATTTCCTTATAGTGGCACGTTTTGTCCAAGGCTTTTCTGCAGCAGGTGGTCTTGTAGTCTCAAGAGCCGTTGTAAGAGATTTATTTAGTGGAAAGGAATTAACTAAATTTTTCACCTTAATGGTGTTAGTTGGTAATCTCGGACCAATTGTTGCACCAGTTGCTGGGGGAATCATCCTTTCCTTTACCAAATGGAATGGAGTTTTTATTGTCTTAGCCTTTATTGGTGCTATATTAATCCTCACGGTTTCATTGAAGCTTAAAGAAACATTGCCAGTAGAAAAACGAGTTCCAAGTAACTTGCCTCAGCTTCTGAGCAATTTTGGCTCCTTATTTAAGGACCGAGCATTTATGGGATATGCATTCACTCAAGGCTTTACCACTGCAGGGATTTTTGCCTATGTGTCCGGAATTCCGTTTGTCTATCAAAATATTTATCATGTAACACCCCAACAGTTCAGTCTTTTATTTGGTGTGAATGGTTTGGCGCTAATTATTGGAAGTCAATCGGTTGGGCGCTTGACAGATAGAATATCGGAGCGAACGTTCTTAAAGATTGGGTTAGCGATCTCAAATTTAGCTGGAGTATGCTTATTAATCTCGCTTCTTTTAAAAGCACCACTTATCGCTGTTGCTATTCCGATTTTCTTTTTTGTCTTATCTATCAGTATAATCGGTACGACATCTTTTACATTAGCTATTGAGTCTCAAGGACATATTGCTGGTAGTGCCTCAGCATTATTGGGATTATTACCATTCGTACTTGGCTCGTTAAGTGCCCCACTGGTCGGAATAGCTGGATCATACACTGGAATTCCAATGGGAGTAACGATTTTTAGCGCTAGCTTTTTGGCATTTCTTTCGTATTTCATTTTAGTCAGGAGAGCTTCGATTCGGGTGCCGGGTTCGCAAACTTCGGAACAAGTTTCTAAGTTATAGTTTGGGAATAGCAAGCAATTGGACAGTAACAAAAAATCACGACAAAAGGTACCCAAGTAAAGATGATTTACTTGGGTATTTTTCGTCCAATGTAAGACTTGACCGTTAGTATATTCAGTTAAGTTTAAACAGAATGAGGTAGTTTGATCTGTATATATAACATATAACTCAATCATTTTCGGACAATATTCGAAAAAACATGATGATTACTTTTTCGGCGCTAAGAATTTATTTCTCTTACTTTTAACAAATTTTTGGAACCCATTAATGTTCTGTGATTTCCATCACTATTTTGATTTAATTACATTCGTTTGCAAAAAATTATTCCAGAAAAAATATAGTTTTACTTGAAAATTAAAATAAAGCATAGTAAAATGTCCAAAGTGATCATTTAAAATACTATATTACCTGTATAACTTCTAGAATATGGCTAGAGGGTCTCTACCAGGAACCATAAAATCCTGATTACAGAAAATGATTTATTCGTTTTTTGTAATCAGGATTTTTTTTGTTCTCTGTAAAAAAATCCATTAATCCTATTCCTATTACTACCAATTTATTAGAAAGGATGTTAAGTAATCTATGAATTATAAAGTTTTTATACTAGCTTTATCAACCATCGCTGTTGGACTAGTTGAATTGATTGTCGGCGGGATATTACCAACGATCGCTGACGACTTTAACATTTCATTAAGCACTGCTGGACAGCTAATTACAGTGTTTGCTCTTATTTATGCCATTGCTGGCCCAGTTCTGCTCGTATTAACCAATAAAATTGAACGTAAAAAATTATATCTTGTTTCTTTGTTTGTATTTTTCCTTGGTAATGTCATAACCTATTTTAGTCCAAATTTCACTTTTATGATGGTTGCTAGGGTTTTGACGGCAATGAGTACTGCACTTATCGTCGTACTTTCTTTGACAATTGCAGCGAAAGTTGTTGCTCCGACTCATCGTGCTAAGGCGTTAGGTCTCATTTTTATGGGGATTAGTTCTTCACTTGTTTTGGGTGTACCACTAGGAATTTTGATTTCTAGTACATTCGGATGGCGTATCATTTTCCTTGGAATCGCAGTATTATCAATAGGATCGATGGTGCTAATTTCACTATTTTTGGAACGTATTCCAGGAGAAAGGACAATACCACTTGTTCAACAATTAAAAGCAGTAGGAAGTGCAAAATTAGGCACTGCGCATCTAGCAACTATGTTTATGCTTGCAGGTCATTATACACTTTACGCGTATTTCACACCATTTTTGGAAAAAAATCTTCATCTTAATTCCTATTGGATTAGTATTTGTTATTTTGTATTTGGAATTGCAGCAGTCTGTGGTGGGGCAATAGGTGGAACTCTATCGGATAGGATAGGTGCGAAGAAATGCATTATTCTAGTCATTAGCACATTTGCCATTGTACTATGCTTATTACCTTTTACAACTTTTTCCCTTGTTTTATTCATTCCTGTAATGATGATCTGGGGAGCATTAAGTTGGAGTCTGTCACCACCTCAGCAAAGCTATCTGATACAAACCGACCCGGCGACATCTGATATACAGCAAAGCTTTAATAATTCAGCCTTACAAATTGGCATTTCACTTGGATCCGCAATAGGTGGAATTGTATTAAATAAAACCGGATCAGTAACAAGTACAGCCTGGGTTGGAAGTGCTGTTGTCATTATCGCCTTACTATGTGCAATCTTTTCTTTAACTAGACCGGCAATCACTAGAGAAACATCAACTGTTTCTTAAAAACATGGGGACGGTTCTAGTGCTTCGAAGAAGCATTAGAACCGTCCCTTTGCTTCAAAATGTTCCTCTTCCAATCGAATAATTTCAATTTGGGGATTTAGGTCTTTTAATTTTTTCGCTAAGCTTTCGATTCCAAAGATTTCGGTAAATGTATGGCTTCCTGCGATTAGATTGATCCCTGCAAACTTGGCATATTGGATTGCATATAGTGTTGCTTCTCCAGTTATGTATGTATCGCATCCTGCATCTAACGCACGTTTTATTACTGTTGTAGAGTCACCAGCCCCTGTTAAAACAGCAATTGTTTTAATCATTTGATCATTATTTTTCCATGCACTCACTGGTTCGTTTAATTTTTCAGACATCAATTTAACAAGGTTTGTAAATGAAATAGGATGATTAAATGACCCTATAGAAGGTAACTCATTCCCATTTTCATATTGAGAGTACTGTTTAATCACATCAACTTCAAGAATATTCATTAACGATGTACATGTCCCAAACTCAATATAGTCAAGTGGTGCATGAATAAAGAAATGAGTAATATTATTTTCTTCAAGCATCTTCATACACTGATCTTTCATACCATACAAAAAGTCCCATGCATCATGATGAGTAATCATTAAATCAACATGATTCAGTACAGCTTCTTGGATCGTTTCTAAAGTTAAATTTGTTGCGTAACCAATTTTTGAAAATGATGTTTTGGAAATAAAGGTAAATCCATACTCATCATCTTCATGTTTTACTAATTCATTACCAAATAAATCCTTAATCTGCGTTTGAAATTGTTCTATTTTCATTGGTCCTATCCCCTCAACGGGGACGGTTCTAGTGCTTCGAAGAAGCACTAGAACCGTCCCTTTACTTCCAAGTCTCCATTGTATAAGCCATTTCCCAAAAGCAGTATTCATAATACGCACTCCTCCAAAAGAATTCTTTCATTTCGGATCGGTCTTCTTCTGAAGATGCTTCAGCGAGTTCATCTATTCGTTGTATTTGTTCGGTTACAAGCTCCTTGAACCAATCACCGTTATAAGCGGCTATCCATTCTTGGTAAATCATTTCACCTGGTTGGCAATCCTTCAAATAATTTCCTATATCTTAGTACAACCAATAACAAGGTAAAATAGCTGCGATTATATATCCCAATTTCCCACTTTGAACAGCTCGATACATATGAGAGGTATAAGCATATGCTGTTGGTGCAGGTTTAAAAGCTTTTCTTTCTTCCTCTGATATTTCGAGAAGAGCAGAAAATTTACGATGTAAAGCCATTTCAGCTTCGTATGTACCTTGTGCATGATAAGCCATCCGATTCGTTGTATATAAATCCTTCGATATGGCTGCACCGTATGATTGAACTCTAGCAAAATTAGATAAGTAATAGGAATCCTGTAAAACATAAAAACGGAATTTTTCTATTGCTAATTTGCCATTACCTATACCTTGTACAAATGGATGTTGAAGGCTTGCATCCCACCATTTTTTTGCTTCCTTTCGGCATTCCTTTGCAAATGACATACTCCCTCTTCCTTTCCAAAAATAAAAAACCACTCTCACATACAGGGAAGTGGTTAGAAGACAGAATAAAGATGGAAACATATCATTCTGCTCCACTTCCCTCCGCTAGTATCAACTAGATCAGGTTCAAAGGGTCTTAAAGTTGAACTTTAATCTCAGCCCTTAATAAAGGCTCCCCTAGTGGTCATTATTATCATATTGTCATAATCATCCTAACATACAAAAAATATTATTCAAGGGGTTTTTTCCCTACCTATAATATAATTTATTGATATTCAATATATTTCAATGGAAAATTATAGAGTTTACTTGTAGATAATCGCCCAAACATCCTACTCAGCTCCAATCTTCTCTTTCCATCATGTTATTCTTCTTAATTTTTATGATATAATGATACCGGACATAAAATGAGGAGGATTCCTATGAGCCAACAATCTATTCAGATATCAAAGAAAAACCAAATTATTGAACTTCGTATCACACAGATGGCTATATATTTACAAAGTAAAATCATTGAAGCAATGGATAACGAAAAACATGTTTACTATCTTTTCTTCTATAAAAATCACTATCTAACTTACGTTAAACCCTCCAAACTTAAACGAAAATCTTTTATTAGTGAAGCATTAACTAAAGGTCTAATCTTACCACCTAATCACCCACTAGTCTTTTCTTCCATTACACTAGAACATCCATTTAAGAAGTATTCCTTTCAACAACTAATTAAAAAAGCCGAAAATCTTTTTACTCCACAAGAAGTTGCCTTTCTTACAACCTTTTTTGAATCATTTATTTCGAAGAAGACCATTTTTTCCTACATACAAACGATCTTTTATGATTACCGTCGCAATGGCAAACTGTTTTCAAGTTATCGTATTCTTCGCATCCTGATGGATTTTTGCCCAAATGAGAGCTGGGTAAAAGCTATTGCAAGTGACTTAAATTTTATCAAATATAGCAAGCTCTATGATCAATTAGCAGATGTATTAATCGATAAAGATCCACTCTACATGGAAAATCGACTTTTTAGATTGAAAGAAAATAAACAGCAATATCAAAGGCTAGAGCAACTATTAAAAAATCAATCTAGATGGATGGACTTAATCGGATTCTATCTACAAACTATTAATGAGGAAAATTATCCATCTCTACTCCAATTCATTCAGGTACATTTACCGAAAGATGATATAATCTCCGTATTAGAGGATTTATTCCAAAAAGAGCAACACATTCCAGAATTAATTAATGATCTATTAGATTTGTATCTAGAAAATAAAGATGTAGAGAAGATCATTCAACTATTAATTCGCAGCAAACTTTCCTTAACTACCTCACAAGCCCAAGCTTTTGAAGAGACACTTAATGAAGTGGATCTAAATCCTAGGTATTTTCAATCCGAACAAATAGATTCATTCTTAGTACCACTGTTTCATATAAATCCTGAAAAAGCTAAAATTTTTCTTCACCAATTCATTACTTTACTTCTAAAAGAACAGAATATTGATTCCATTATTGAATGGCTTGTACCACTAAAAGGCTGTATTCCTGCAATACCCATCTTGAAAAAGATCGAGCAAATGCAGAAGCTTTCAAACGATCCTGATCAACAATTCTTACTCGGCCAATTATTTTATGAATTTGGACAATATGATCAAGCAATTGATTGTTTTAGCTGGGAAATGGAACTAAAAGCTTATGATCCGAAACCTGTTAAATGGCTAGCAAAGCTATATAACGAAATTGGAATGAATCAAGAGCATCAAGCCTACACACAATTATATATAGATATGCAAAAAAGAGCTTAGAGAAAAAATGCATTTCATTTTGTAACATGCTGATTGACTGTTAGAATGAAATTACGTATTTACCGAAAAAAGAAAGAAGATGAATCTATGGTTAATCATTCAAAAAAAATAAATGAAATTCGTTATTCTGTGCTTGACCTTTCTCCAATTGTCCAAGGAAGTACTGCTTCGCAGTCATTGATAAATACATTAGATTTAGCAAAACATGCAGAGAAATGGGGGTTTACTCGTTACTGGTTGGCAGAGCATCATAATATGCCTGGGATAGCAAGCTCCGCTACTTCTCTTGTTATAGGACATGTAGCGGCAGGAACTAAACATATTCGTGTAGGTTCAGGAGGGATCATGCTTCCCAATCATGCACCATTAGTAATTGCTGAGCAATTCGGGACATTAGAATCCCTTTTTCCAGGTAGGATCGATTTAGGATTAGGCAGAGCTCCTGGTACTGACCAGTTAACTGCTCACGCTTTAAGAAGGGACGGGCGAATAGATGCGGAAGATTTTCCGCAGCAAGTAGCTGAATTACGTGCCTACTTTAAACCAACTGGCAAAATGCCTGTTCGGGCAATACCTGGAGAAGGATTAAATATTCCGATTTGGTTACTAGGATCTAGCGGTTTTAGTGCACAATTGGCTGGCCATCTAGGACTACCGTTTTCATTTGCAAGTCATTTTTCTCCAGAGAATACTTTACCTGCATTGGATTTATATCGACGTAGTTTCCAAGCTTCAGAAGTATTACAGGAGCCTTATGCGATGGTTGGTGTAAATGTTATTGCTGCTGATTCAGTAAAAGAAGCTGAATTACTGGCAACCTCGATGCAGCAACAATTTTTAAACTTAATTCGCAACAATCCAATGCCCCTTTTGCCGCCTGTTGATAATTTTAGCGAACTATGCAGCGATTATGAAAAAGCTCTACTACAGCAACGAATCGGGGCTTCCATTATAGGAGATAGAAAAATTGTAAAGGAAAAGCTGCAGCATTTCTTAAATGATACACAAGCAAATGAAATCATCATTAATGCACAAATATACGATCACGAAGCACGACTTCGTTCATATGAAATTGTTTCAGAAGTTATGAAGGATATATAAAGAATTAATTTACAGGTACCTTAGAATGAAAGGTGCCTGTTTTTTTATCATTTAGTGTTACATAATTGTGAAAAGATGGATGGACATTCGGATAATCAATTACTTTATGATAAACTAAGCATAATTATTTACATAGATACAAATAGTTAATCAATAGAAAAATTGTAAAGGATTGTTCATTATGGAGTCTAAAAAGGTACTACCTATTTTATTTTTAATTATGTTTCTCGTAATGGTGGGATTTGGAATTATTATTCCGGTTATGCCATTTTTTGCAGAGGATATGGGGGCAAATCCGACCGAGCTAGGATTATTGATGGCTGTCTATTCATTTATGCAACTTATTTCCGCACCTATTTGGGGCCGTGTTTCTGATAAAATTGGACGTAAGCCAGTTATGATGATTGGGATATTAGGTCTTTCTGTGTCATTTATTTTAATGGCTATTTCCAGTCAACTCTGGATGCTATTTATCGCTAGAATCATTGGAGGATTATTATCTTCAGCAAATATGCCAACAACTATGGCTTATGTGGCAGATATTACTTCTGAGGAAGATCGCGGTAAAGGAATGGGAATTATTGGTGCAGCTACTGGTTTAGGATTTATTTTTGGACCAGCTATTGGAGGGTTATTTTCTAAGACTAGTCTAAATATGCCCTTTTATCTTGCAGCTGCCTCTTCATTTATTACCTTTCTTCTTGTTCTATTCGTCTTAAAGGAATCTCTCTCAAAAGAAAAAAGAGGACAGCACGCAGATAAAAAATCATCAATATGGAGCTCCTTTAGTGGTTCATTATCTATCTTATATATTTTACAATGGTTTATTTCATTGTCATTGTCTGGATTAGAGGCTTCATTTGCCTATTTTGCAGCCAAAAAGGCGGGATTAGATGCAATAGACTTAGGCTATATTTTTATGATAATGGGGTTCGGTAGTGCCCTTGTTCAAGGGGGATTAGTTGGTAGATTTTCAAAAAAATATGGAGAGGGCACAGTGATCCAGGGAGGAATCATTGTATCAACCATCGGCTTTGTTTTAATACTACTAGTAAATAGTTTTACAACTGCAGCAATCTTTTTAACTATTTTTGGATTAGGAAATGGTGTCATTCGACCTTGTGTATCAGCTCTTTTAACGAAAAAATCAACTGCCGGTCATGGAAGTGCTACAGGATTGCTTTCATCCTTCGATTCCTTTGGAAGAATTATCGGTCCGCCTCTAGGAGGATGGTTATTTTCCATAACAGCGGGTCTCCCGTATATTTCTGGGGCGATACTTTCCATACTTGCATTGATGCTTTATCAAGTATATCGTATCAAAGAAAAACAGCACCGGACTATATCTTATTGAATGAGGAATGGGTTGTCTACTCAACTTTAAAGACAACCCCTTTTTTTATTTATAAATCTATTATACAGTTCCTATTATTTTCCCATCGCTCATTTTAACAATTCGATCAGCATAAGTGAGCATTTCTTCGTCATGAGTCACTAGTAAAGTAGCAATATTTAATGTTCTTGCCAAATGACGAATTAATGACATGACATCTTTAGATCTTTTTGAATCGAGGCTTGCGGTTGGTTCATCCGCAAAAAGTATTTTAGGTTTATGGATGATTCCCCGTGCAATTGCAACTCGTTGTTTTTCCCCGCCAGATAATGAAGACGGATAAGCATTTCTTCGGTGATCCATTTCCACCATTTTGAGGATCTTGTTTATTTCTATTTTTTGTTCATGCTTTTTTAATTTTGATTCAGAAACATCCAACATAAGGAGCAATTGTTCTTCAACAGTAAGAAAAGGAACTAGATGAGCAAATTGAAAGACGAATCCAAATTTATTTGCTCGGATTTTCCGAATTTGTTCTGAGTTCATACTGATCATATTTTTCATACCAAGCATTACTTTTCCATCTGTAGCTGGTTGAAGTCCTGCTGCAATTGTAAGGAGTGTGCTTTTACCGCTGCCTGAGGGACCTACTAAAGCAGTGATTTCCCCTTCTTTCAGAGTAAGATCAATACCTTTTAAAATTTCTTCCTTTATCTCACCATTATAAAATGTTTTTCTAACGTTCTTTAAAGTAAATATCGACATCCTACATCTCTCCTTGTTGAATGGCTTGCATTGGTTCAATCTTTTTAATTTGAAAACCAGATAGAGTAGCTCCTAAAAATCCGATAACGATAAAAACTAAAGATAATAGTATGGTTGTTTCCGTTGTTAAATGAAAAGGCATTCCTTCAGGTGCAATCAAATTAAAAACTTGGCTTAATACAGCTGATAAAGCAAGTGCAATGAATGTTATAATAATCATTTGTGTCCACATCATTTTGAATAGGGTACTCGTTTTTAGTCCAATTGCTTTTAAAATACCGTATAATCCAATTTTTTGAACATTCATCATGTAGAAAAAAATAGCAAACAGCAATCCACTTATTACAACTAAAAACAATACAATCATACTTAAAGACATTTGCTCTGCTTTATAACTCGGAATTGTATTAAGAAACCGTTTCTTCGATAATGTTTGTAAGCCAGCGAACTTTTGATCTGAATCTGCTCCAGGGATATAAAGCAATTGCATATCCTTTGCCCCAAAGATCTCCTTATAATCATCCATATTTATAAAAGCAACCGGTGCATGACTAAATTTCTTTTGATTAACAAATGCTTTTACAATAAACTTCCCCCTAAATTGATTGTTTGTTAATGTATCACCAATTCTAATCCCTTCATTCTTCAATGAGGAATCCAGTATTATCTCCCCTTTTTTTACATTTTCGAATATATTTGAATGGGTCGAAGTGAAAAATGTGACACTTCGTTGTTTATTAGCATCATCAATTATAAATCCCATTTGCATTGAAAAAGCTACTGCATTTTTTTGTTCACTTAATACACGATGTTGGATACTTTGGTCTATTCGGGAAAGATTATAGCTTCCTTCGGCATCCTTCGTCATATAGAATTGTCCATTTGGTAAATTGTTTATCAATGCTGCATTGTCTTGTGATAATCCATTTGCTAAACCAGATATAATAAATGTCAATAAACTAACAAGAAAGATGATAGAACCTAAGATCATAAACCTTACTTTATTTTTCCTTATTTCTTTCCAAGCTATGTTCAACTTAATTCCTCCAATCTCTTCTTAACGCTTTAAGTTTATGATTGGTATATGAACAGAAGATGAACAGGAAATTACATTTAAAAAAATAAGTGCTATCTATTAAGGGGACAGACTCCTTAGTAGATAGCACTTATTTATAACTAAATAATTAGATTAATGTATGTATTATACAAATTGATAATATCCTCCAAACATCTCCTTTTCCAGGACAATATTATTATTTGCAATCTTTAAAAGACATGGTCCTTCCCCATTATGTTCTAATATCCTTGATATCTCCCCCTGACCATAGGGCGATGCAAATACTAGATTACATCCTTCGAGCTCTAATGAGATACAATTTGCTTTTAACTTTTTGTCCTTATAGGGTGCTTTTTTCTTTAACTGAAACCACTGACTCCATTTTTCAGCAATTACTTCACCATTTTCTACAGCAAATACAAGCTCTTGTAGTTTTAATGGATTGTTAATTTGTTCGATGTCTTTCAATCTTACCTCATCCGCCTCGTGCCACTGAATAATAAAGGGAGTTGGTAGATTTTCGACATGATCCGAAATAAACAGCATCTCCCATTGAAGAAGCTTGCCATCTTCTCTTTTTCTTTTGCCTTTAATAGGACCAATCGTTTTAATTTTAAGCTGATTAAGACGTTTTGTTACTTCGTCAATATCGTTTGTCCGTAAGGCAATTCGTGCAAACCCTTCTTTTTCAGGTAACCATTGGTGCGCTTGAATAATTAAGTCATTATCCTTAATACTACTTGCGATTGTATAATCAAATATTCCAAGAAATTCAATATAACTTAGTCCGAAATAGCTTAGTGCGTTATATGTTCCCCAAAATTCATGTCTCCCACCTAGGTTCGCTTTTAAGCCTATCGTGGCAAAATCTTCAATAGTCTCTTCTGGACGATTGACAATATGCACTAAATGATCGAATGAAAGTTCCAAAAATAACCCTCCAAAAAATTAGATATTACACTATACTATTCTGCATAACTTGCTAAAATCCCCTTTTTATTGAGAGATTTTTTTAAAATCTATTTTTCAAAGGGGTATTTCTCAAACAATGTTGCAAATTAGGAGATGTGCTAACAAATAAAAAATAGGTGAAAGTCCAACAGGTTCCTTCATTCCTCTTAGAAAAGAGCCATAAACTAAATAAAAACGTTTCATTTATTAGGTGTAAAAGCTGCGGCAGTTCTTCTACAATTACAACAAACTAAAGAAAAAACTGCCGTATAAAATAAAATCGAGAAATAGACAGGTTTCCTCTATATAATAAATGCAGGAACAAAGTCAATACATTTTTAGAAGAAAGAAAATGATGATTAACTATTATTTATAAATTATCTATTATCACATTTATATATTCTATCTAGCATTAAGTATCATTATGTTACAATGAAACTACAATTTTTAAGTGAGAATGGTGAATTCATCCATGAAGAAAAAAACAGATAAGTTATATGAAGTAGACTTGTATAAACCTATTCAAAAGTATTTCTCAAATCTCGGTTATGAAGTATATGGTGAGGTTAATGATTGTGATATAACGGCTGTGAAAGATGAGGAATTAATATTAATTGAATTAAAGCTTCGTTTAAATCTTGATTTACTCGTTCAAGCGGCAAAAAGACAAAAATTAACGGATCAAGTGTATATCGCTATCCCAAAGCCTTCATACAATCTTTTTTCCAAAAAGTGGAGAGATATATGCCATTTGATCAAAAGACTTGAATTAGGTTTGATTCTTGTTTCTTTTTTGAAGTCTTCTACAAAAGTAGATATTGTATTTCCCCCTACCAGTTTTAATCGTAAAAAAAGTATGCAACAAAATAAGAAGAAAAGACAAAAGCACTTATTGGAAGTCGAAGGTAGGCACGGAGACCATAATCTCGGAGGAAGCAATAAAACTAAGATTATGACTGCCTACAAAGAAAACTGTATCCAAATCGCATACTATCTTGATTTATATGGGCCTCTAACTCCAAAAGCTTTACGTGAAATGGGAACAGGAGAAAAGACATTATCAATTTTAAATAAAAATTATTACGGATGGTTTGATCGCATAAAAAGAGGAACCTATGCAATTAGTTTGAAAGGAAAAATGGATTTAAACGAATATCCGCAGATCATTGAATATTTTCGATTATCAGATGTTGATCAATAATTAGAGTAAAAAAAGGTCTGTCATTTAAGGGGAAACTCGCCCTTTACTAGACAGTACCTTTTTTTATGTTCATCATCCGTATAAGTTGCTGATATACCTCATTACTTAGTACTTTATAGCCATTAGAAGTCAAATGTATCCCATCATCACTAATGAGATCAATAAAATCTCCTGCATCCTTAATGGCTGTTCTTACATCAATTTTCAATACTTCTAATTCATTCGCTAACTTGTTCAAGCTACGATTATACAGCCCATGCCAATGTTCAATACCACCGACGGAGCTAATCCAATGGCTAATTGATGGACCAAATTTCTCAGCAATAAATTTATAATATCGTACAGGATCCAGTGGTGGTAAATTCATAATGATCGGAGTTATTCCAGAATTCTTAATTGAAAATATCAATGTCTTTACATTCTCTAAATATTGTTCTATAGGGACAATAGGCTCATGATGTTGATTAGGATTTTTCGCCACTTCATCCCATTTAAAATTACAATCATTACCACCAATACCGATAATCGTATAATCTGGTTTTTGACTTATGACATCTTTTTCTAAACGAGCAATAAGTAAGTCCGAATTATCGTTAAATACACCTTTATTGACAACTTCAACATGGTCTTCTTCACTGTCGGAAGGGAAAAAACTTTGTAAGAAAGAAGGATAATTCTCCTTCATTATTCGAAGTCTACCCTTTACTAAGGAAACGCCTCTAGTTAAACTATCACCGAAACAGATAATTTTCATTCTTTATCCCTACTTCATATGTTTTACTTAACCCTATTATATCATTTTTCAACTTTAATCGCTTTATTCAAGCTTTTTCTCATAGATGTAGAGAGTATTGTTAAAGTGAATACCGGTCCATACTTACATACTCATATAAAGCAGCCTTTAAACCAAGGTGTACCACTTTAATGTTTCTTTAATAAGATTATACCGCTGATAAGATATAACAATGATGCTAAATAAAAGATACTTCCAATGGTAATAAAATCTACCATATACCCAGTTAATATGATTGCAAGAGCTGCTCCAACAGAAGTCCATATATGATACTTCCCAATTTCCATTCCTGCTGTTTCTTTTGCCACTTTTCTAGCTAATGCAGTTTTTTCCGTGTTTTTTTGGATTGCACCTAATATTCCCATCATGATTTGCAAAATATAGACCTGCCAAACTTCTGTGACTAATGGGAAAAACAAAAGAAGTACCGCCATAGACCATGAGTAAAGGATTAGTAATACTTTATCTCCTAGTTTATCTGAGAATTTACCTATTAAAGGGTAAGCAAATGCAGAAGTCAAGGCAAACAACCCATATGCCCAACCGAATTGGGAATAGCTATCACCGACATTTTTTAGGAGCAAAACATAAAATGGAAATATCATGCTGCTCGCCATTACGATGATACTTTGAAAATATAAAAATCGTTTATAGGTCATTTCCCATACTCCTTATAAAATAAATTAACAAACCGTTCTTCAGGATCATATTTTCTTTTCATATCAAAGAACTCAGCGGCATGTGGATAAGCCTGATAGAGTTGCTCTTTCGTTGGATATGAGTAATAGGGAAGATAATAACTCCCTTGATGAGCCAGTGTTACATCGATCATTTTCTGTACTACTTTTTCTGTGCTTTTAATATCTTGCTTTGAACGTCCTTGATTGATAAGTAATACAAGCGCAAACATATTATCTTTAGAATAGGACATGACCGCATGATCATTTTTTGAAACATAACGTATAGTTATATTAAGAAGGTTAAAGTCTTTCTCCTTGTTAAGTACAGCACGCAAATCATCTATATAACTAGCAAACTCACCTACTGGTACAAAGTATTCTTGAAGTATCTCTGTCCTTGTTCCACTATCATAATCCATAAAAGCTGTTTCAGAACGCATGACATTATTTCTCGTTTCTAGTTTATTATTTATTGTTTTCATATATTTTTTTTGAAGTTCCCAAAAAGCGTCTTTTCCCCAGTTACTATAACGTGACATTCCGAGTAAAGCCTTAGGTACTGCGACAATATTATCTCTTTTTAATTTGGAGTAATCATTCATTTCCTCTTGATTGGATGCTATTTCATAGTTAGTTACATACATTTCTCGTAAAAACGTTTTTGGTGCAACAGATATACGAGCTAAATGCATTTTCACCTTTTCATTATTTTTTACTTTTTCTTCAAAATATGTAGAATAATTTTGGTAATTCAGTGACTTAGTTTTAGTGACATATAATTCGTCAACTGTTAATTGGATGGTAACATCTAAAATTACTCCAAATAATCCATATCCACCAATAACATAGGGGAAAAGCTCTTCATTTTCTGTTCTACTTACATTGACTATTTTACCCTTCGGATTTAAAAGATGAAAAGATTGAATCGTATCGATGAGGGCATCATTTCTTATATCTCTTCCATGGACATTAACGCTTAAGGAACCTCCGACTGTGAATATATTTTGAGATTGCATTACTTTTATAGATAAACCAAATGGATTAATATAGCGCTGAATATCATCCCATGTGGCCCCACTTTGAACAGTTATCGTTTTATTTTTTTTGTCAAGGTTGATTATTTTATTATACTGTTTCATATCAATCATGATGGCATTTGGATAAAGGGTTTGTCCCCCTTGACTATGTGACATTCCAGCAATCGATAGCTTATCATTTGTTTTTATCGCTTTTTTAACAATTTTTTGAATTTCCTTGTCACCATGGGCAGATTGAATACTTTTCATTGAGATTGGGAGTAAATGACCTTTATCTTCAGCCACTGGATGGCTAATCCTATTTTTATATGAGTAAATGGATGCTCCAAGAATTATTCCATATACCACAATAATTAGAAAGATATGTTTTCTCTTCAAATATTCACCTTCAATCAATTTGATATTAATAATTTACTATATTAATAGGATATAGAAAAAGGTCCTATTTGTTAATTGTAAATTTACAGCAAATATAAAAATAAGAATAGAATTAAAAAAGGAAGATCGAAATCTTCCTTTTAAAACATGCTTAACATGTATTTTTCAGACATCATTTTAAGAAGCTGAATTCCTGCTACACTATTTCCTTTTTCATCAAGAGCAGGACCATAAACACCAATCCCACATCTTCCTGGTACTGTCCCTAATATTCCTCCGGATACACCACTTTTAGCAGGAATACCTACTTTAATGGCAAATTCCCCAGATGCATTGTACATTCCACAGGTTACCATAAATGTCTTACAAATTCTCGCAATATTTGCAGGGATTAATTGCACCTCTGTCAAGGGGTCCTTTCCATCAAATGCAAGTACACAACCAATTCTAGACAGATCCAGACAATTCATTTCAATTGAACATTGCCTCGTATATAAATCAATGAGTTGTTCAACCTCTTCATTAATGATGCCATGTTGCTTAAGAAAATAACATAAAGACCTATTTAGATCAGCAGTCTCAAATTCGGAGCGAGCAATCTCACGGCTATACCCAATGGATGAATTATTCGCTAATTTTTGAATGAGTGTTAATAAACGTTGAAAACGTTCCTCTACACTTTCACCTTTAATCATATGGGTGACGGCTAACGCGCCTGCATTAATCATGGGGTTGAGCGGTTTAGATGGTTTACTAATTTCTAGCTTAGCAATTGAGTTAAACGGATCGCCTGTTGGTTCTTGTCCAACATGATCAAATACATAGTCTTCTCCCCAATCCATTAGTGCTAAAGCTAAAGAAATAACTTTCGATATACTTTGTAACGTTAAATTTTCCGATACATCTCCAGCAGAATAGCAATTTCCGTCTGGATAATAAAGAGCTATTGACAAACTATCTGGATTCGCCATTTTAAGTGCTGGTATGTAATCGGCAACTTTGCCTTGATCAGTATACTTCTTCGCTTTATTAACTAATAACTGTAATTCCTCTATAGACTGACATTGCAATTTAACCACCTCAAATAAAATAATTCTGTTTCAATTTTTCTTCACTAATAAATAGTAATATAGGAAGGCTTTTTTCGCATTAAAATTAAAGATAAAAATAGATATTTGAGAAAATCCAATCAAAGATTATTATTGAATAGAAAGAATGAGACTAGTGTAAGCCCTATAATCAACTCCTGTTAGAAAATCTCATCGACTTCTTTCCATTAATTTTTTTAATTTATTCTCAGTATTCGTATCCTCAACTGGTGTATACACACTACAACGTAAATCGTGATTTCCTTGGACTTGTAATGAAGTGAGATTAAACAGCATTTTCCCAGCTTTTCCATGACGAAATTCGATAAGCACTTCGGGCGCGGAACTAACTTCACTCTCATTCCATAATTCCTGAAATTCTGGGAAGTCCTTTTCCATTTTCTCAATAAAATCCGAGTACCATGGATCAGCCACATATTGTCCATAATAGGTACGAAAAATAGCAAGAAATCCTTTTACAAAGTGCTCCCAATTTACAGCTAAACTTCTTAATTCCTTCCTTGCAAAAACTAAATAGATGAGATTTCTTTGCTCATCTTCCACCTTTTCAAAATCAAGAAATACATTTGCTGCTGCTTGATTCCATCCAACAATATGACATTTACGATCCGTAATAATAGTAGGACAATATTGAAGCTCTTTTAATATTTTGTTTAAAGATGGACTAACTATTGCTTCTTCTTCATCCAGCTCAGATGATTTTACCCCTTCTTCCATCGCCAAAGCAAATAAATATTTTCTTTCGTCCGTATTTAATTGCAATGCATTCGAAACAGCATCTAAAACAGATGCAGACACTTTAATATCTCTACCTTGTTCTAGCCATGTATACCAAGTTGTACTTACTCCAGCTAGCTGTGCTACTTCTTCCCTCCGTAAACCAGGTGTTCTTCGTCGAGTTCCTGCAGGAAGTCCAACCATATGTGGATGTATTCGAGAACGTTTCGTTTTTAAAAAATCAGACATTTCTTGAAGCCGCGTTTCAGTTTTCATTCGTATCTCCCTTCTTAACCTAGTAGTAATTATACTATGATAAACCACAACTTGTAATAGGATAAATCAAGAGTACAATAAAGGAAAAGATGTTTTCGAAAAGTTTGTTGCACTTGAAAATAAAAGACTACTACTGGCTTTTACAAAGTTTGCAGTACTTTTCTTAGTAAAATATGAAGAGAGTTGACGACATTCATTCTTATATTTATTAAAACTTTATTTTTATAACAACAATGTTTGAGAAAAGAGCCAAAAGAAAAATACAATTGGAGGAGTTTTTTATGAAGAGAGTTGTTATCACAGGAATGGGTATTATCTCTCCCATCGGTAATACGGTTGATACTTTTTGGACGAACTTAATGAAGGGTAAGTCAGGAATTTCTGAGATTGATACGTTTGATGTATCTGATACTAAAACGAAAATAGCCGGTATTATTCGTGAATTTGATGGTGAGAAATTGTGGGGAAGAAAAGAAGCAAGAAAATTAGATCGCTTTTGTCAATTTGCCTTAGCTGCTGCTGAGCAGGCATTAGAGGATTCTCATATTCATTTAGATAAAATCAATCCAGAACGGTTAGGTGTTTATGTTGGATCGGGCATCGGTGGAATAAATACGTTAATAGAAAATGTTCATTTACTAAATGATCGTGGGGCAAAAAGAGTAAGTCCTAGCTTAGTACCTATGATGATTTCAAATGCTGCAGCTGCACAAATCAGTATAAGGTTAGGGGCACGTGGGCCATCCATGTCTCCAGTTACTGCCTGTTCTATCGGAAATACTTCAATCGGTGAAGCCTATCGTGCTATCCAAAATGATGATGCAGATATTATTTTTACAGGAGGAGCAGAGGCAGCAATTTCAAAATTATCATTAGCTAGCTTTGGAAATGCCCAGGCTCTCTCAACAAATAATGATGTGCCTGCATTAGCTAGTCGACCTTTTGATGCATCCAGAGATGGCTTTGTCATGAGTGAGGGGGCAGGAATATTAGTACTTGAATCAATGGAACACGCACTAAAAAGAGAAGCCACCATCTATGGGGAGGTCATTGGATATGGTGCTAGCTCGGATGCATATCATATGGTTGCCTCCCATCCAGATGGAAGAGGTGCTTTTCAGGCGATGAAAAGTGCATTAAATAATGCTCAATTATCACCGAACGACATTGATCTAATTAGTGCCCATGCGACAAGTACTCAAGTAGGTGACCACTCGGAAACAAAGGCGATTAAAAATTTATTTGAAGACTATGCCTACAACCTCCCAATTACTGCCAATAAATCTATGCTTGGACATATGTTAGGAGCATCAGGAGGCGCAGAAGCGATAGCTTTAGTGAAAAGTCTACAAGATCATTTTATCCCACCTACAATTAATCTTAATCATCCTGATCCGGAATGTGATCTGGATTATGTGCCTAATAAAGGGAGATCGGCTAATCTTACGATTGGATTATCCAATTCATTTGGCTTCGGTGGACATAACTCAGCGATAATCATTAAGAAATTTCAATAAAATTATTCTTGTTTAAGGGGACTGTCAGACTTCTACATTCTGATAGCCCCCTAATCTTTGCTCTTATACAATACATATGTCATCTGTAAATACGAAATAAAGGAGTGTTTGATGAACAGAGGTATGCATGATTCTTTCCCATAATTCACGATACAAGGCTATTTGATGCTCATAATAGGAGGTTAAGCGTACAATACCCTCTCTGTCTTTTGAACGATCGGTTTTAAAATCAACAATATACCAATTTCCTTTATATTGATATGCTAAATCAATCACACCTTTGACTAACAATGGATACTGTTGATCTTTACTCTTTCGTATTTTCTTGTATAATGGATCTTCACTCGATAATCGAAAATTAAATGGGACTTCTGTTAAAACATTTTCGGCTGTCTGTAGCTGATCCCATATTTTTGTATGTTTAAAGCTTTGTATACTTTGATAAACCTCATACTTCCGTTGTAGTGAAAAGCCATATTTTTGTAGCAAATCTTCGATATGGTTTTCAATTTTCATACCACTTATTAGCTTCTCGAAAGCTTCGTGGATAAGTGTTCCCCAAAGCATTCCACCGCCTTTTTCACGGTCAATATCTAATTGATAGATATCATCTTTTTCTTCTGTAGGACTATACGTAGCATATGTTGGCTGAATATGTTTATTAATCCACATACCTAATTCATTAATATAATCATTGCTAACATTAATCTTCCTTTGTTCCTCTTGCTCAGTTATTTCAATTTCCCTGATATCATTGACTTGAATTCGATTTGGTTGTACAGCAAACACTAGTTCATTCCATGGATTTTTCTTATTCGTTTTCTCGCTTGTACTAATAATTAATGCCTTTTCCGCTCGAGTCGCTGCTACATATACGATCCGTGTTTCTTCCTCAATCAAATATTTGTATTCTTCTGTTTGATGAATACTCCACTCTGGTGGACAAGCGATCATCTTAGTTTGGAATCTGTTTGATTTTTGAACAATAAAATAACCATATGAAGTTGTATTTGTTCGTTTAATATGTAAGGAGATACGCTCCTTCACATCAATTTTTTTAACGGGATTTGCTAGGAAAACAATCTCCGCTTCCAGTCCCTTCGATTTATGGACATTCATTATTCGAACAGCATTTGCCCCAACATCCATATTGAGTACTAAACGTTTTGTAAAAATCAATTCTTTTAGTAATTCTGCTGCTTCATAAAAAGTACTTGCTGATCGAATCGTAGTGATAATAGAGTTTAAATGTTGGCATTCATTTTTTCCATAGCCTTTTAATAACAGCAATGGATAGAAACCAATATCCTCGATCATTTTCTCTACCACTGTAGCCGGAGAATATTGATATTTCCAATTTACGTATGTTTGAAGCCGTTCAAACGCTTGAAGAAAATCAAATGTAGATTCGACAACATTATCTTCACTTGGTGTCCAATAAATATCAAAGCTACCACCACTGTACTTCCATTCAAATAGTTCCTGATCACTCACACCAAAGAAAGGACCTCTAAGTACCGCAAGTAACTGAACAGTATTAGTTGGATCTTTTACAAACTCAACAAGATGAAAAAGTTCCTGAAATTCCGTCATATTTGCTAATGTTATTTCACCACTCAAATGTGCAGGGATGTTATTTTCTAAAAGTGCCTGATAATAAACTTCTAAATTCTCATTATATCTTGTCAAAATCATAAACTCTTTAGGCTGATGTCCTTGATGAATCATCTTATAAATGGTTTCAGCTATTTGAAAAGCATCGAATTGGATCATTTCTTCCTTATTTACATATTCTTTTGGTATTATCGATTGATATATTCCTGAAAAAGTAGAATGATTGTCATTAAAATAGGCATGTAATGGCTTAAAAGCAGCTTGATATTCTGTCGCTTGAATAGGTAATTTTTCTTCAAAAAATGAATTTAATGAGTTTGTTACCGAATCTAAAGTTCGAAAATTCATTGTTAATTCTAATATTTCTCCACCTTGATTACCTATCAATTCTTTTACTTTATTATAAATGTCTATATCTGCACGACGAAAACGATAAATCGCTTGTTTAGGGTCTCCTACAACAAATAATGAACCCTGTTTCGGCCGACATCTTGTCCAATCCTGTTCATACAGATTCTCTGCCGTTATGTAAAACATGATTTCTGCTTGAATCGGATCGGTATCTTGAAATTCATCGACTAGAATACTGCGATATTTTTCTTGAAAATAACCGCGAACCTCACTATTCTCCTTCAATAAGAGTGCGGTCTTTATTAACAAATCATGAAAATTTACATAGGACATTTGCTTTTTTAGTATTTCATATTCATGCAAGATATCAATCATCAATGGCATGATATGTCCGTGAACATACTCATACCATTTTTCCAATAATGGCTGTATTTTCATTTCAACGAAATCAACAATTTTGTCCAAATAGTACTTTGCATCCTCTTTTGAACTCCATAACTTTTGTGTAATCGTAAGCTGTTTATTAAATGTTTCTAGTAATCCAATCTTCATTGCATCTGTTTCATGATTTTCGTATTTATTTTTACGAATCGCCTGCAAAATAAGCTCTTGAAGTTTATCATATCTTCCTTCTATGGGTTCAGATGGAATCGCATGGTTAGCTTCTTTCAAAAGGTTTAGAAACGAATGGTAAACTCTTGAAATATTCGGGGATTCCTTCTCAACATAAACCCAATCTACATCCGGATAAGCAATTAACCTTAAGAAGCATTGACGTAAATCTGAAACTGGAATACCTAGCCTTTTTATAAAATGATACCTTTCAGAATCTTTCACCATCATCTTTTCAAAAAAGTTGTTCCAAGCTTGTATTGCAATATGTTGGTCCTCTCTTTCCTCAATTTCACGAAATTGCAGATCTAATCCTGCCTCAATTGGACGCTCACGGAGGATACATGCACAAAAAGAGTGAACAGTCCCTAAAAAGCATTGGTCAAAATTAGCTAATGCACTCTCCAAATTTTGTTTTTTTGAGAGATCCTCTTCTACTCTCCATTCATTTTCAAGTTTTGTTTGAAATCTTGTCGTTAATTCTTCAGCTGCTTTTTTTGTAAATGTAATAGCCGCTATTTCCGATATGTTGCATGTCCCCATTTTTATCATATTAACCATGCGGTTAACAAGACTTGTTGTTTTACCAGATCCTGCTCCCGCTTCAACTAGAAAGTTTTGAGTAAGATGCTGTTCGATTTTATGGCGTGCTACCTCATCAATTATTTGTTTACTCATACGCTCTCACCCCCATCCATCTATTAATAGCTTTTACATGCCTCATTTTTTCCTCATACTGCTCCTCTGAATATGAGTTCCGTTTACATACATGTTGAAACGTGCAATACCTACAATCTTTTTTTATATCATCTGTCATCGGAAAGTATCCAGCTTTTAAAAGGTCGAGTAACCTCTCCGTGATCTCTAAACCATTTTCACTAGCTGTTGAATCCTGTAATCGGACTCTCCTCTCTCCTAGTCCTTTAGTTGTTGGAAAAAGATACGTACTATTAATCACTTGCCCCTCGTATAAATTGAACTGATTCTCCAATGCTTTGGCATAAAGAAAATGTTGTAAATGTCGTCCACCATTGAAAAATTTATTTAAAGAATACTCTCTTGCACTTCCCGTTTTGTAGTCAATTATCACGTAATTCATATCCTCTTGTTTATCTACACGGTCAATTTTTCCAGATAGAAAAAAAGACTCACTATTATTAAGGTGAATTTTTGCAGGAGGGTTTCCATCTAATCCAAATACATATTCAAAATATGCAGGTACATTTCCCCATGTATGTTCCTCTTCACTTTTCAAAAAGATATGACAGGATTCAATAATTTCATTCATCTCTTCTTCGAAACTAATTGAACAATCCGGAAATATACGTTCTTTAAAATAGTCTATTTTCTCTTTAGCAATTGTAATCAGCATATCGATGTGTTTTTCATAAGATGGTTTATCTCCAGTTACAAGAATTGTTTTATAAAACTGCTCAAATATCTCATGGAGTAATATGCCACGTGTCTTTCCATCAAGCCATTTATTTTGATTGACAGGCTCGGCTGGGGCTATCTGTAAAATATCCTCTAGAAAATATTTATATGGACAAGTTGCTAGCTTTTCTAATCGACTACTGGATAATCGTATATTTCTATTTTTTCTTGGGTCTAAAACATAACCCCCCACATTTACTTTCCCTTCATATTCTGTAAAATTAATGGTCGATCTTTTTTCGATTGCTCGATATCCTTTTACAAAATACTTCAAGCCTTCTGATTTCTCCAAAGAGATATGGCTGTGGTTTCCATAATTAATGAGAGATTGCCACCATTCTTTTTGATTAATTTTATCCGTTTCGAAATGACTCTTGATGAGCAAATTGCCTATCAATTGTTCATTATTTGCTTCACTATTATTTATGAGAATCCGATAACAGGTTAAAAAGAAATGTGATGGTGTGTTCAAACGATTTTCCTGTTGGTTGAAAACAGTATAACTAATTGTTAACCGACCAGTACTACAAGCAAGTGCTTGTAATAAATGAAAAATATTTTCTTTAGCCTTCTCCCTATGCAATGGAAGATTCGCGCACAAGGCTTTTCTCTCATCATCTAATAATAGTGGATTTTCCTTAACCTTCCCCGGAAAGCGTTGATTATCGAACCCAATATAATACAGATTCTTGCGATTTATAAAAAGTGCTTGTTGAAACGAAGTAAAATGTAAGGAACCCGATTTCGGCCCAGATGCACCAATGCGGATCGTCAATAAATACTCCTCTAGGATAGAAAGCATTTCTTTCTGAGAATTTGGTTCAGTTGCAAATGAACACAATAACTGTATCTGTTCTACTAAAGCATCTTTCGAAAGTTTATCGTAAACGGACTGTATTTTAGCGAATTCTAGTATAAAATCGAGTAGATCGAGATATCCCTTCCATTTACCCCCACCATAATGAGATGGAATAAATTGAAAAAGTGTTTCAAACCATTGATATAGCCATGTATATTCTGCTATCTTTTTTTCTATAGAGAAATGATGTTCTTCACTATCCCGATTCAATTCTTCTTTCAATTCATGGATTTTAACTTGAAGTTTCTGCAGATATCGCTCTTTTCCAGTACCAATCTCAGAATTTCTAATCATTCTGGTGATAGATAAAATACTTGGAGACTCCGCATCAAAATCAAATACACCTTCTTGAAGCAAGTTCAAAAAGGATGGAGCACTAAAGTCCTGTTTAAACCACTGAAGGATTTCCAATATCATTTTCCCTGGATTCGTAACAGTGATCGGGAGACCTTCTCCAAACGTAACTGGAATTTTCATTTTTTCAGATAGTTGATACATCATCATTTGATATGGCTCTTGTTGACTATAAAAACACGCACATGTATCAAAAGGTATTTCCTTTTGCATCATTCTCCTTAACATTTCATTTATTTCTTCTTCCTCTGTATGACTTGCAAAAAGCTCAAAATCTATATTCCCTAAATGATGATTATTACTTAGTAAATAACTAAAATCGGACGGTTGAGCCTTCCCATGTGCCTCTAGAATAAATGCAAATCTTGCAGGAGGAGTGATTTCATACACTGGGGCAATTGGCAAAATATATGAATGCTTTGATAAAAGCATACTGACAAATTGCTCTTCTATTCCTATAAAAGAAAGATTTGGTTGAAATAAAAAAATACATTTATCCATTTCTACAATATCGACTTGTTCAATTACTTTTAGAAAAGCTTTCGTCTCATCCCAATACGAATTTTTTTCTAAAATCCTCTCATATTCATAAAGGATTTTTTGTAGATCACTCGCTTTATCTTTCATCTTAAATATATCCCTTGGAAAATGAGTACTGGAGTATCCTGAAAGCCTAATCTCTTGTATCGTTTTATACATAGTCATTGATAAGCTTGGTGTTGTTTCGAGAAGATGGAAGTAATGGAGTTTTTGTTTATCCTTTAATGTTTTTATTATGGAAGTCATTAGAATAGAACCGATGGTAGGAGTGATGAATTTAATTTGGATAAACTTTTGAGAAAGAAACTTAATAGCTATATCTTGAATGGTGTGAATCTTAATATTTATTACACAATGACCTGTATTTATAAACTCATTTAATATTTGTTCACCAGTACGATAATGATCGACGATCAGAACCTTTTCTGAAAGTGGATAGCTTGTACAAATTTCCTTCAAAGTTTGGATTAAAGATTTCATAAGATCCCTCCTCATATTAATTATTTCACTTTTCGGAACATTTTATACAACCAAATAAAAAAGTGCATCTATAGATGCACTTTCTAGCTTGATTTTCCAACGATTATTTCATTATATATACTCTTTAAATCATATAATGATAATTCATACAGTTGTTTATTATTTGATTTATAAATTCCTTTATTAAGAAGCTGATCGATAATATCTCGCTTCTTTAGCTCTTTTTCTGCTGTCATGGAGAATTTCCTCCTATCTCTCTATCGCTCAAACATTAGTTATTCCATTTGCCTATCATAAATCTATTTTGGCATACAAAGATTAAAAATTATTTAAGGATTCATTAGAAAAGACCCTTATTAAAAACTTCATCCAAACTATGAAACCCTTTTAACTCTCCATCGTCTGATTGAATGGTCCATTCCCTATTTTTTAAAGTAAGCCTACCAAATTCATCCTTCATATAAGGCATATTTAGCATAAAAACTTTTCCATCCTTACGCACAGTATACCCCAGATAATAGTCATTTCCTGCCCCTTCTTCTTCATATATACCGATATCCTCGAGTCCATAATGATCCATTAAAAGCTGCATTTGATTAGTCATCTGGTCTATTAAGGTTTCTCTATTGATATAGTCCATACACAACCCTCATATCTATTTTTTCCTTAGTATGTCACTAAAGTAGAAAATTTATAATTATAGGGGGGACAGATTTTATCTAAAAAAACCCATTTAAACAAATCTTATCTTTTGCCATTCTCGTACACTATTAATAAAGTAAATATTTGTTGCCTCTTTAATATCTTTGACAGTAAGAATTCTTTCTTTTAGTTTTCCCATTTCTATCAATTCCTCACGAAATGTACCAGGTAATAATCCTACTTGAACTGGTGGTGTATAGTACTCACCTTTTATTTCAAGGACGATATTTCCATTGGTAAACTCAGTTAATTCTCCATATTGATTCCACAATAGTACATCAAAAACTTTAGGTTGGCTTTCCTTATGAAATTGATATACTCGACGGTTCGTTGTTTTGTGATATAAAAAGAGATCATTTTTATCAACTGGGCTTTCCCCTAATTTTACTTGTAATGGTTTATTCAATGATGTGATCGGTTCACTAGTTATTTCAAATGAGCCATCTTTTGCAACGAGTACTCTAACTTTTAGTAATTGATAAGGATTTCTTTTTGCAAATTGCTGTAATGCTTCTGTTAATTCATTTATGTGTAATGAGTAATGAAAATAAGCAGCTGAATTTTGTAATCGCTTAATATGGCGGTCCAGTAAAAAATAATTACCATTCTCCAACTTGATACTTTCAAGTAATTTGAAGGTTGGTTGTTCTTTCGATAAAATACTTGCCTTCGTCAGAATTTCTGCATACTCATCCTTTGTCGTTGAATCCCATGTAACACCGCCACCAACACCATATACTGCTTGATTGGTTTGATTATTGATAACAACGGTTCTAATAGGCACATTAAATATGGTTTCCCCTATTGGACTTATAAATCCAATGGCACCGCAATATACCTCACGAGGAGAATCCTCTATTTCAGAAATGATCCTCATCGTACTAATTTTAGGAGCACCCGTAATTGAACCACAAGGAAACAGGGCAGAAAAGATGTCTACTAATTCAATTCCTGCTTCTGTCATAGCAGAAATAGTAGATGTCATTTGAAGAACAGTTGGATACTGCTCAATTGTAAATAATTCATCTACTTGTACCGTTCCTGGCACGGCAATATTGCCTAGATCATTTCTTAACAAATCCACAATCATGACATTTTCCGCACGATTTTTTTCGGATTGAAATAGCCAAGCAGCATTTTCATTATCTTCCTTAGTTGTTCTTCCTCTCCTCACTGTACCTTTCATTGGTTTGGTAATAATTTTATTACCATCCCAACGGAAGAATAATTCCGGAGAGGCTGATAAAATACGGTAATCTCCCAAATTCAGATATGCACAGTAATCTGAATCTTGAGATGAAGATAGTTTTTGAAAGAATGAAAAATCGTCACCAGTAAAATTAGCATGCAGCCTTGTTGTGTAATTTACTTGATATGTATGCCCATTTTCTATCGCTGTTTTTATTTCGGATATTCCTTTCTGATACGCTTCCCCTTCAATAGATGGAATCCAATCTGAAACAGAGTAATCGGCTTTCTTATTTGGAGCTGGAATTATTATAGGTTCATCAAAAATTCCAAACCAGAGTAATGGCATCTTTGGATTTTCATGTACCTTGAAAGATGGCTCAAACGCGGGTGCAGCCTCATAGGACACATATCCAGCTGCATAATACCCACAGGATACTTCTTTTTGAATTTGTTCCATACAACCTCTAACTTCATCTATACGATATGTTTGAATCACTTTTTTAGGTTTACAAAAGAATTTTGGGTGTTTCTTTCCATTTCGATCAGCAAATTCAAAATAGAGTGTTGAATTTTCATGCATGATGTCTTTTCTATTCATTCTACTTATCTTCCTTTAATGATTAATTAAGAATTTTTCATTTGGCTGAAAAAAATTTTGAATCATCTTCAGCCCATTCTCAGTTAAAATGGCTTCTGGATGGAATTGAATACCTTCTACCTTATATTGCCTGTGTCGAATTCCCATAATCTCTCCATCTTCCGATTTGGAAGTTATATCCAAATCCTGAGAGAGGGATTTTTCTTCTACGATCAAAGAGTGGTACCGAGTCACTTTAAAGGAATTCTCTAAACCCGAAAAAATCGACTTCCCATCATGAGTGATAAATGATGTTTTGCCATGCATGGGTCTTTTAGCTTTTATGATTTTTCCGCCAAATGCCTGAGCAATAACCTGATGTCCTAAACAGACACCTAAGATTGGAATTTTATTAAAGAAGTGTTTGACTACCTCAATGCATATACCAGCATGATCTGGATTACCCGGTCCTGGTGAAAGTAGTATAAATTCAGGATTTAATTGTTCAATTTCGGCTATTGCTATTTGGTCATTTCTAACAACTTTTACTTCTATTCCTATTTGTTTAATATATTGAACTAAGTTATATGTAAATGAATCATAATTATCTATTATAAGTATCATGCTATTTCCCCTAAAATTTAATATGGCTGTTATCGTATTTGTTGCTCACTGACGGCTTTTGCACCGAATTAACGATTATGAAATTTGCAGCTCTTTTCACCGTGAAATGAAAGGTATAGCGGTCTTCAATAGATAGCTATTGGTTAAAAGGCTAATTAATAGCAACAATGATTAATAAATAAGCCTTTACTAGAAATATGAAATCGCTTCCCAATTTAATCATATCAAAGATTATTAATGATTTTCCAATTTTATATACGAATAGTTAAAGCAAACAATTAAAAAAATAGATAAGACATTAAATTTGTGAGGTGAGCTTGGAATTATGAAGCATATTAAAGCAATGGGGATTAAATTTGTAGCTACTCTTGTGGTCCTATTTGTCATTTTAGGATTAATTTTCGGGATGTCATTCACTAATATCGTATTTATTTCACTTGTTTTATCTGTAGCATCCTACCTAGTTGGTGATATAGGTATATTACCAAGAACAAACAATACGGTTGCTACGATTGCAGACTTCGGTTTAAGCTTGCTCTTTATTTGGTTCTTATCGGCAGCACTAACTCGAGAAAATGCAACTGCACTATTTCTAATTTCACTTGTTTCAGCTTCTGCAATATCACTCTTTGAAATGGCTTTTCATAAATATGTATCATCCTATACATTTGATCGACAATCTGAAGAATTTTTGCCTAAACACCGTAATTTTCACCATTATCAAACGGAAGCCTCAAAAGAAATCACACCAGAAATCGAAAAAAATAGGGATAATAAATAACTGTACTTTTGCGTCCGACCCCATTTTGGTTCATTAAAAATGATCCATTCAATAAAAAAATGGGTCGGACACAATTATTCTCATCCATCTTTCATAAGTCACACTGACAGAGTTTTTTAAATATAATATATTGATACATTGGATTAAGGTAATGAAGTTTAAAGCCTTTTTCCAAGTGAAATGAAAGGTCTCATCGTATCTTCAACTGATTTTTTATTAGTTAAACCATTACCTAAAATAGTAAAACATCTGAGAAAAAAGCCTTTAAATTAGCGCCTAATAATGAATCAAAATGCTTTTCTTGCCTTAATTATGATTGCTTCACCTTTAAATGAAAGAATGGATTGATCTATTGTAATAATATGAAACCGTTTCTTTATTTCTTGAGAACTATTGAGCATCAAATTTGTAATTTCGTCTTTATTCGTTTTACTTAATTGCATACGATTGCACCATGAATCAAATTCAAATGTTTTCTCAAAACGGTACAATTCCTCTACTAAAAATCCCTGTAATTCAAGCATCTTTAACCATTCAGTTTTTTTCCAAGCTCGAAAATGGCTATAATCCCTCAATTTTTCTACCGTATTATAAAATTGATCCTGTTCGTCACTTTCTGGTGTAACATTGTCATCGAGTAAAAAATAGCCTTCATTTTTTAATACGCGGTAAGCTTCATCAATAAACTTTTCGATATTTGGAAAATGATGCGGTGCAATTCTACAGGTCACTATATCAAAGGTTTGGTCACTAAAAGGCAGTTGCTCAGCATCTCCTTGAACAAACTCTACGTTTTTATGGCCGTTCCCCTTTATAAACTTTTCTGCTTCTTGGAGCATTGGCTGGGTTAAATCTAAAGCAGTAACATGCTTTACATGTGGAGCAAATAAATTTGCTGTATGTCCGCCACCCGTTGCAATATCAAGCAAATTTTCTTCTCCTGTAATTTCGGAAATTGCTAATAATAATTGCAAATCTTTCCCCTTTTGATGAATTTCACTTGTAACATATGAACGAGCTGTACTACCGAATTGTTTTTGAACATCTGATTTATTATCCATTTCCATCCCTCACTTCTTGTATTTTCTAAGTTTAGAATAATTTGATTCGATCGATAAGTAAATTATCATTTATCAATAGTTATCTATAACAAAAACTTATGGATATTATAAAATTCGATTAGAGAACAAATACTAGTAAAAAACGGAGGTGATTAAATTGGGATTATTGCAATCGTTTTCAAACTGGAGAAATGAAAGACAGGAAAAGTTCCTTAATGAAATGGAGGAATCGGGAAAATGTCCAGATTGTCGCGGCAGGGGTTTTACACTTCCATATAGCGCTTATGTTGCAGGATATGAATGCCCAAGTTGTAATGGCAGTGGATTATATTCCGATTGGGAAGCATTTAATGATTGAAAAATGAAAAAAGACGCCTAATTCCGTAGGCGTCTTTTAAAACACGTTTGCGGCGAGGTACCCATACGACCACATTCGTATGTTTAGCCAAATAGCTAAGTCCTCGACTTACACAAATAGCTCATCGCTTTATTATTATAACCTTTATCAAAATTAATTTCAAGGAAATAATTCTCCATCTTCCCTCACAAAAAAATCCTTATTTACATCGATTTTAGAAATGATCATCATAGCATTTCATGAAATATTTTTATAAAAATGATTAAAATAAACAGGTTCGAAGTAGGTCAAAGTATTTAATTTAGAACATAAAAAGGCTTTTATATATCTTTAAATAAGGCTGTTTTCGTATCGTATGTTGCTTTTGTAAAAGCCCAACTGCCGGCTTTTACTCCCAATAAAGGATCTTAGCGGTCCTTATGGAAATTGGCTCTTTCTCAGTAAAATGATACGTGTAGCGATCCTCAGTCGATATTTAATAGTTATAGCTTTCCTTAAATAGCAACAATGTTTGAGAAAACTTTCATGATCTTTCGCTCTCAACCCAGAATGAAAATGGGTTCTCTGTCCCATAATGTAGATACCACAAACAGTGAGTATATGACGTAGCTCTTATTGGTGGTCTTACCCTGTTGAGAAAACTGTTGGAATGAATTTGGTGCACAACCCATTGTTAGCTCTCTCAATTTCGAGAGATGACTACGAACAGAAAAATGTTTAATTTCAAATTCATTCCACTGTTTGTGGAATATTTTCAGAAGGTGGAGTGAAATGGAAACATTGCACAAACGATGTGCAGGCCTAGATGTTCATTCGGAAACAATAGTTGCCTGTGTCATTCTTGGAGAATCAGAAACTGACTTGATTAAGGAGACCGAAACATTTCCTACTTTGACGAAGGATCTGTTTCATCTTCTTAAATGGCTTGAGGAGAAGGAAGTAACCCACATCGCAATGGAAAGTACAGGCGTCTACTGGAAACCTGTATACAATATCTTGGAGGATTTCTTTGATATTACTTTGGCAAATGCTCAAAGGATTAAAAATGTCCCTGGAAGGAAAACAGATGTTTCGGATGCTGAATGGATTGCTAAATTATTAAGACATGGCTTAATAGAGAAAAGTTTTGTCCCTCCCGAAGACTTTCGAAATTTGAGAGATTTGACTCGCCTCAGAAAAAAATGGATTGGACACATGACATCCGAAAAAAACCGAATCCAAAAGGTACTAGAGTCCTCAAACATCAAATTAAGCACAGTTATTTCAGATATATTTGGAGTATCAGGACGAAAACTATTGGAACAACTGATGAATGAAGGTTATATCGATCAAGAAGATGTCGAACAAAAGATACATGGAAGAATGGCCCATAAAAAGCAATTGATTACCGACTCACTATTTGGAACATTAAATGATCACCAGCTATTTCTTATTAAGCAATCTTGGATGCACATTGTTAATTTAGAAGAATTAATATTAGATATCGAGAAAAGAATCGACGTCATTTTATCCAACTATCAGGAGGAAGTACAGCTTCTGGTTACAATGCCGGGAATTAAGAAAGACACGGCAGCTGTTATCATTGCGGAAATAGGAGTAGATATGGGACAATTTCCAACCTCCAAACATCTTGCATCATGGGCAGGATTGTCGCCCGGAAATCACGAAAGTGCTGGAAGGAAAAAAAACACTAAAACGGTTAAAGGAAATCCTCATATTAAATCTGCATTGTGTGAGGCTGCGTGGGCTGTTTCAAGAAGTCGGAATCAAAGATTAGGAATCAAATATTGGTCACTAGCTGCAAGAAGGGGAAAGAAAAAAGCACTCGTTGCCATCGGACATCGAATGCTAACTATTGTCTATCATATGCTTCAGAATAAGGAACCCTACCATGAGTCAACTTAAATTAGCATTATAGACAAACAACAGAAAAGTTAAACGAGAAACCGAAAAATTCGGTAGCTCTGCTTTCCTATTGCCCAAATTAAATTATTTATAGCTTGCACCATTTTAATCAAGTTTAAACTTAATAAATTATTCTTAAAGGCGGAGTTTTATTTTCACAGAAAAGAGCCTTAAATAAAGAACCTCTTTTTCTCGCAACTTTCTCCATTAGTATAATCTTTATTCCCGCAAATACTAAATAAACAAATCCAATCGTCATTTCCTCTATCAATAAAGGATATAGTGGTTGCACTTCCACATTGTATATAGAACGGATTGCCTTAATACTATGTGTTAATGGTAGAATATCTGAGATCCATTTGATTGATGCAGGTAATAAATCTACTGAGAAATTAACACTCCCCCCAAAATTAACAATTATAATTATAGAAAATTCAATTATTTTTGTAAATAATAGTATGAATTGTAGTTCATTTTTCTTATTTTAAAATAGTACAAAAATAATGATTATTATTAATTTTTATTGATAAAACGCTTTATATTTGTATATTTTCATTTTTTATATTATATTTAAATAATAAATTATTTCGTCTGAAAATATTTATATGTTTTATTTGGGGGGATATTATGAAAAAAATTGGATTAGCATGGCAAATATTAATTGGACTAGTCCTCGGAATAATAATTGGGGCTATTTTTTATGGTAATCCTGAAATCAGCAAATATTTACAACCTATTGGAGATATTTTCTTAAGATTAATCAAAATGATTGTCGTCCCTATTGTCATTTCTAGTATAGTTGTTGGAATTGCTAGTGTTGGTGACGGGAAGAATCTAGGGAAACTTGGTGGAAAAACAATTTTGTATTTTGAAATTGTGACAACGATTGCAATTATTGTTGGATTGCTTGTGGCGAATATTTTCCACCCTGGTAAGGGAGTTAATATGCATTCTATTCATAAAGTAGATATTAACTCTTATGTAGACACAGCAAAAAGTGTTGAGAACCATGGGTTTGCAGACACAATTGTTAATATTGTTCCGAAAAATATTTTTGAATCAATTATGCATGGAGATATGCTAGCTATTATTTTCTTCTCCGTATTATTTGGATTAGGTGTAGCTGCAATTGGAGAAAAAGGCAAACCTGTACTTGCATTTTTCCAAGGAACGGCAGAAACCATGTTTTATGTTACAAATTTAGTTATGAAATTTGCTCCATTTGGGGTATTTGCACTGATCGGTGTGACCGTTTCCACTTTTGGTTTAGAATCACTCCTACCTTTAGGAAAATTAGTTATTACCGTCTATTTAACAATGGCAGGCTTTATCATCATCATATTAGGTGGTATTGCAAAGCTAGTCGGAGTTAATATATTTCACCTACTCCGACTTCTAAAGGATGAATTAATTCTCGGTTACTCAACTGCAAGTTCAGAGGCCGTTCTTCCAAAAATCATGGAGAAAATGGAAAAGTTCGGATGTCCAAAAGCAATTACCTCTTTTGTCATCCCTACAGGATATTCATTTAATTTAGATGGATCAACATTATACCAAGCTCTTGCCGCTGTATTTATTGCTCAAATGTATGGAATTGATCTATCTTTAACTCAGCAACTTTCACTAGTTCTTGTGCTTATGGTAACATCGAAAGGGATTGCAGGTGTTCCAGGTGTATCCTTCGTGGTTCTACTTGCTACATTAGGAACAGTTGGTATTCCAATTGAAGGACTAGCTTTCATTGCAGGAATCGATCGAATCCTCGATATGGCTAGAACAGTTGTAAACGTAGTAGGTAACTCACTAGGTGCAATTGTTATTTCAAAATGGGAAGGCCAATTTAAACAAAATAAAGATGCATTAAAATCTTAGTAAAAGCATGGGCAGTTTATTTAGAGTCACATCTCAATAAACTGCCTATTTTTAATTAATAAAAGTGTAAATGATACTCCTAGCAAACTTTCAAACGGATTAAAATAGAGAATTAATATAGCTTAGATATTATATATATCTATTAATATCAGAAAAGTCAAACAACTAAAAGCATTAACCAGCTTCCTCTTTATTAAATCCTTTGTGATGCCTTGCAACTAGACCTGTAAAATGATCTGGTTTTATTTTTGCTTTTATTTTCATTGCTATCCAATAAATGAAAGCAGAAATGATAATTGATTGAACGGCAGGTAAACCAAATTCATAAACATACTGTGTAAGGTACCCGACAAAAGTTCCACAAACTAATGCAATTGTAGCCATCCAATTCCAGCCCTTGTTATCTTCGAATCGTTGCTTCCGTATAATAAAAAAGTCTGCCATCATAATACCACCTATAGCAGGATAAATAAGAGCAGTTAAATATAAAAAGTCAGTAAAATAATCGAGTATTCCTGCCAAAGCAATGATAATAGCCAAAATTGTCCCTAAAAAGGTAAGGAATGCCCGTCCTTTGTTGGAATTTATATTAAACATATTTGCTAGAGCTAGACCCATACTATAATTATTTACAAGCTGGCTTGTCCATGTAGCAAACCATAAAACTAAAAAACCCCACACTGGAAATCCTAGATTCAACATCACATTAACTATATCTGCATCCCCTACACCGACAGACATAATAGAACCGACGTAGAATAGTGGAAAACCAACCGCTACAATACCTAATGGAATCAGGATATTATCCCTCCATCTTGGTTTTGCATACCTAGTATAGTCTGAAGCAATGACCCATTGGGAGACATTTGCGCCAATAACTAGACTGATAGCTGCTAAAAATGTTATCTTCGGTTCAGGATTCCAAGCTGTAATTGTTTCCCAACCTGTATTTCTTAAAGCATAAAAAATACAACCTATAATAAGAGCTAAACCTGCTGGAACTGCTATATAATCAGTCCATTTCATAGATGAATAACCTATAATCGAAGGAATTGCAAATAATACCCCAGCGATAACTGTAATCACAGCCCATAATCCCCATTGTTTTTCATAATCAATTCCAAACATTGCTGCAATCGCATTACCAGCAACAGCAGTTTGTAATGCCCACCATCCTAAGGAAACGATAAATATTGTAAGGCCAACGATAAATCGTGCTTGTACCGAGCCAAAACTGGATTTTGCAATAACAGATGATGATCTGCCCGTCTTAGCACCAATAAATCCTTGAATGGAATTACCAACCCATTGAAAAACAATTAGCCCAATGACTAGTATCCAAAAAATACTTCCCATTCCATATGAAGCGGTTAAAGTAGCACCAATCATTAATACAGGAATTGTAAATTCTAAGCCTCCAAATATCATTGCGGGTGTTAACCAATGCTGGCGTTGAGATAATGGAACGGCTTTTAATGCTTCATCATTACCAACAGTCTTTATTCCTTTTGCCTCATCCATCAATCTATCATTCCCCTTTTCAAAGAGGTGTCTAATAAGTAGGATAACTCCCTTACTTATTAGACACCCTCATTTAGTTATTTATGTTCGACTAAAACATAAACAATTTCACATACTTCTTCACCTTCGTTTATTGCCCAATGTTTCTCTTTAGCAGGAATAAAAGTAGCGGATCCATGTTCCACCTTTTTTATGGGAGTATCACCGCTTTGGGTCGTTATACACCCCTGTAGAATAAAGGAATATTCATCCTCATCATGCATCGAAAGCCCTTCTTTTGGAACACGTTCCCCTGGTAATATTTGAACGAATCCCATTTTCACTACTGTATTTTGATCAATATGTTGAAATAGAGTTTGATTCATAATCTCTTCATTTTGTTCTCTATTAATCTTAGATATTTTCATGCCTTGTTGCCCCCATTTATTCGTTTTGTTGTTAAAGTAAAATCATATGTGGCAGGGTCAACAGAAACACCATATACTTCTCTAGCTTGTGCTAAAGTAATATAGCCATTTTTCACATCTTCTACAACCTTTTCCGCTGGTCGATTTAATGGATTACCATATCCTCCACCTGTGGCAGTCATCAACTTTATTACATCACCTTTTTGAAGCGGATAACGCGGATATACACCGTAGGGTCCTTCAATCTCGCCATTTGCTTTTTCTACAATGAATTGATTCGTCGATCCATTTTGTCCCCCATTAAAGCCCCATGGCGGATTTATATGTCTTCCATAAGTGATCGTTGCTGATTGTCCATTGGTTAAGGCTCTATATGAACGAATTACACCTTTCCCACCGATAAATTCACCAGCTCCACCTCCATCGACACGTAAACTATATTCATCTAACATGACACCATATCTTGTCTCAGCTACTTCAACCGGTACATTATAGGTTTCCCCATCACCAATACAAAATTGGCCACTAGCACCGTCTTGCCCTTGGCCGGCACCCCATCCTCCAACAGATGGTTCGACAATTAAAAATGCTTCATTTGTATCAGGATGAAGTCCTGAAAGTGTGACACTACATACTGATGTTAAATGCCCTGCCGATAAACGTTCTGGTAAAAACGGTGCTAGTGCTTTCCATATTAAGTCTGCTCCCACAAGCATAGATTCAAAGTAATTAGACACTGGTGCAGGACGTTCGGCCGATAAAATCGATTTTTTATCTGTAATTACTTTTAACGGGCGAAAAACACCATCATTAACATCTTGTGATGGGTTGGTTATCGCTAAAAAAATTGTTCGTACAGCAGATATTAAACCTGTTAATGAACAATTAACCGATCCAGGTACTTGTGAATGGCTTCCACGAAAATCGCATACAAATTCATCATCAGTTATAGTAACTTTCACTTTTAATTTAAATGGACCATTTCCCATTCCATCCGAATCCACAAAATCTTCTGCTTCAAAAGTTCCCTTTGGTAATTTTTTCAGTTCAATTCTTGAGAGCTGCTCACCATGGTCTAAATATTTATCTATAGAGGCTAAAACTATTTCCTTACCGTGTTTATTACAAAGCTCTTTTACGCGTTTATCCCCAGTTTTTAATGCAGCCACTTGTGCCCACATGTCCCCTAGTGAGAGATCTGGAAAACGAACATTAGATTCAATAATATCGACAATAGCTTGATTAACCTTTCCTGATTCAAATAATTTCACACAAGGAAATTGTAATCCTTCTTGAAAAATTTCCGTTGAATCATTTGTAAAAGAACCTGGATCTTTTCCCCCTACTTCTGTCCAATGAGCTTTATTAGCTGAAAATGCAACAATTTCTCCATCATGAAAAATCGGCATAACTAGTCCTACATCAGAAAGATGAGACCCCCCACCTTTATATGGGTCATTGATAATGATAATATCACCAGGATTTAAATCTTTTTCTCCAAATTTGTTTAACGTTTCCTTCACCATAAACGTAAGCATACCGATAAAGCCTGTTACACCATTTCCTTGTGTCAATAAATTTCCTTTTGCATCTGTTAGACCACTAGCATAGTCTAAAACTTCATATATAATTGGACTCATTGACGTTCTTGCTAAAGCAATAAACATCTCATCTCCAATTGCAAGTAAGGAATCTTTTACAATTTCCAAAGTGAATGGATCAATTTTCTTTGTTGCCGTCACCATCTTATTCCACCCCCGTATCAATAATAAGGTTTCCATATTCATCAACTTGAAGTGATTGACCCTTATAAATAACGGTCACTGATGCCTTTTCCTCAACAATGGCTGGTCCGTTAATCTTCTGCATTGTTGGAATTTTTTCTCGATCATAAATAGTTGTATCAACCCAGCCCTCCTGTTCAAAATAGACAGGTCTGACTTCTTTTAATGCACTACTTAATTCCCCAGTAACTATATTTTTTTCTAATGTTGGCTTTTTCACCTGACCAAACGCAGTCAAGTGCAAATTCACTATTTCAGTATCAGCCTGCTCAAGCTTAAATGTATAGTTTTTCTCGTGTAGTTGATGGAATCTTCCGATAATTTCCTCTAAAGTTTTCTCATCCCAGTTACCATTTGGTACGGGTACTTTTACGGTATGTTCTTGCCCAAGATATCTCATGTCTAGAAATCTAGTAAATAAGACTGACTCTTTTTGAAGGGCTTCCTGTTCAAACTGATTATAAGCTTGATTTTCTAGAGTATCCCATGTTTGATTAAGCGAGGTAATATCTACTTCACTTAGACGTTTAATTTGGGTTTGAATATAATCATGTCGAAGATCTGTCATTAACATCCCCCACGCTGAAAACACTGGAGATGCTAAAGGTACAACTACCTTTTTAACACCTAGTTCTTTTGCTAGAGCTGGAGCATGCATGGATCCTCCACCACCAAATGCAACAAGGGTAAATTCTCGTGGGTTATAACCCTTTCGAATAGAAATTAATTTTAATGCATTTAGCATATTTGAATTGGCAATACGAATGATACCAAGAGCCCCATCTTCCACTGAAATATTAAAATAATTTGAGATAGTTGCTTTGATTGCTTCACTCACCTTTTCCATATCAACCTCATAATCAAAGTTTTTTGGAGAAAGACGTCCGGTTAAAAGATTTGCATCAGTCGTAGTTGGTTCTATGCCACCTTGTCCATATGCTACTGGTCCAGGTAATGCACCTGCTGAATGTGGACCAACCTTTAGTGATCCTGCATCATCAATCCAAGCAATTGATCCTCCTCCATTGCCAATTTCAACAATATCAACAACTGGTGTTTTTATCGGAAATCCGGCATGACGATTATCTCTTTCAATATAATAATCCGTGGATACTTTTACTTCCCCTTTTTCAATAAGAGAGCATTTTGCCGTTGTTCCACCAATATCAAATGCTATAATATTCTTCTCTCCAATAATTTCACCAAGAACTGCAGCTCCGTAAATACCAGCAACAGGACCAGATTCTACCATATTTATTGGAAGTTCTTTTGCTTGTTCAAATGTTGTCGTTCCACCATTAGACTGCATAATATAGTTATTACTATCTGTTTGCTTCTCAATAAGCTTATCATGAAGCTTGTTTACATAAGATGTTGCTATCGGTTTGACATATGCATTAAGGACGGTTGTATTGGTTCTTTCATATTCACGCCATTCTTTAGTAACTTCATAAGAAGCTGTGACAAAGACTTCCGGCCATATTTCTTTGATAAGATCGATTGTTTCTTGTTCATGCACAGGGTTCACATACGAATGTAAATAAGATACACCAATCGCTTCTACTCCTTCTTTTTTGAAGAAGGATATAATCTCTTTTACTTCTTCTTTATTTAATGGCTTCATTACTTCACCTTTATAGTTTAATCTTTCTTCCACTTCTTGACGTAAGTATCTACTTACAAAAGGTGCTGGTTTATGATAGCGTACATTAAACAAATCTGGTCTATTGCCCCGACCAATTTCTAATACGTCACGAAATCCTTTCGTTGTAATGAGTCCGGTCTTTACACCTTTTCTCTCAGTTAATGCGTTTATAATAACAGTTGTCCCATGAATAAAGGTTTTTATTGAGGTTTGATCTATTCCACTCTTTTCTAAAACATTGATAACACCTTGTTCAAAATATGGGGGAGTCGTATGACTTTTTGATACACCAATATGTCCTTTTTCATCTACATATACAAGATCTGTAAAGGTGCCCCCAATATCTGTAGCAACTCTCATGTAACTTCTCCTCCTTCAAAAAACTATATTTGAATCTCCCATACTTAAAAAAGTACGGGAGTTAATACACTTAAAATAACTGTTTCTTCACTTAATGGATTTTCCCATTTATGAACTTTTTCAGATGGAAAATGAATGGATTCTCCAGCATTCAGTACGTATTCATTATTGTCTACATAGATAATGACTTGACCTTTTAACACATAGTGAAATTCTTCACCAGGATGACTGGATGTTTGGATATCCTGTTGAAATGGCCTTAACGTTACAATTAAGCTTTCCATCGATCTTCCTTGAAAATTCCCACTAACTTTAACATATTTGGATTCATTCCCATCAACCTGAAAAACCCTATGGTCATCTAATTTGACCACATAGTTGTTATTCATTTCCTGTTGAAAAAAATATGACATCTCAACACCCAATGAATCAGCTATTTTTTTTAGTGATGTGATTGCTAGTGAGGAAGTACCTCTTTCAACTTGAGAAAGAAATCCGACAGACAAGTTAGTATTTTCACTCAATTCTTTCAAGGTTAACCCTTGTTGTTGCCTTAATTCACGAATTTTCGTATGAATATCTACCATAATTCCCCATTTCCTTAGTCATGATTTTAAGTATAGATTAAATAATTATAGTATTACTAAAATTAATACTATCACAATATACAAAGTTTTCAATATATTTTTAAGTAATATAAAAATAATTTTAGTATTACTAAACATGATATTTATACTTCTCCTATTTACAACCTTCATTAAAAAAGCTGCCTTTTATGGCAGCTTATCCTGTATATAATAGCTTTTAGTCGAAAGGCATTACTTTCTTAATCTACTTTTCAAATCCTTAATTGCCAATATAAAGGAGCGTATAGCAACATAAATCATAATCACAAGAATTAGGTAACTAACGATAATAACAATGATTGCATCCGAACTTTCAGCTGAAGGATCATCCATTGCAAACCCACCAAGTAATAACGGCAAAATCGGCAACACAATTATATATTTTGCGTTAAGAATTGTCACAATTGCAATAATATAACTTAAAACCAATCGAATCATTTCCACCGTTTTATTTTTCAAAAAGTAATAAACGATATCCATCACAAAAAATATTCCAAAAAATAAAAACTTACTAAGTGTTATAATTAATAACATTGTAAAAAAACACCTCTTTTCAATTATGTTAAAATAACCTCTAATGATTTATCCACATGAAAAAAACATGGATTTCTCCATGTATTATTCAGATTTTAATGTATTTTTAGATTGATATGCTACTCTATTTTTCTGATTATTTCAACAGACACAATATCAATTTACAAAACGCTCATGCTCTTTCCAGTATTCGTTTCTTAGACGGACTTTTTGAATTTTTCCTGATGCAGTTTTTGGGAGCTCATCAATAAAGCTAACGGACGTAGGAGCTTTGAAATGAGCCAATTTTTCACGAGCGAATTGAATAACTTCTTTTCCATCAAGCGTTGAACCTTCACGTTTTACTATAACTGCATGTGGTGTTTCACCCCATTTTTCATGAGGTATAGCTATAATTGCTGCCTCCAATATATCTGGATGCTCATAAAGTACGCCTTCAACCTCTATTGAAGAAATATTTTCTCCACCACTTATAATGATATCCTTTTTACGATCAACAATCTCAATATTTCCATCTTCATCTACTGTGGCCATATCACCTGTATGGAACCACCCATTACGAATAACTTCATTGGTTGCTTCTTCGTTTTTCCAATATCCAAGCATGACTCCATTACTTTTTACGATAATTTCACCAATTTCCTTACCGTTCTTTGAAATTTCTTTACCTTCACTATTAACCACACGTACATCACAGCCAATCATTTCATAGCCAGCCTTTGCCTTTAAACGATACTGCTTTTCCATAGGTAATGTCTGTTGATGTACTCTAAGTTGTGAAGTAGTAATAAGTGGAGATGCTTCCGTCATACCATATACTTGTATAAATTCCCAGCCTAGTTGCTGCTCTACCTTTGAAACAAATGAAGGAGGTGGTGCAGAGCCAGCAATCACCACTCGAACCGAATGATTAATCTTTGGTTGATGTCTCTCATAATACTGAAGTAAGGAATTTAAAACAGCTGGTGCCATATGAAGTACAGACACATGATGGTTTTGGATCTTTTCAAAGATTATTTCTGGACGAACATGTTTTAATGTAATATGTGTTGCCCCATTCGCTGTATAGTAAAAAGGAGAACCCCAACCATTAACATGAAACATGGGCAAAACATGTAATACTACATCACGGTCAGACACCCGTAAATGATGCATAGTACTTAGTGCATGTAAGTAGTTGTTTCGATGCGTTAGCATGACTCCTTTTGGTTTCCCAGTTGTTCCACTAGTATATAAAATATTTGCCACATCCTGCTCATCCAGTTCAACTTTTTGAAAAGTAAATGAGGGATATTGCTTTAGCCATGATTCATACCAAAGATCACCTTCTTCGAGAGCAATTTTTTCCTCTCCTTGAACAATAATCTGACGTACACTCGTAAATTGATTTCTTATAGGTAAAAGTAAATGATATAATTCCTCATCAACAAATACAATTTCGCTCTCACTATGATTTAAGATATATAAATAATCATCTGGTGTAAGTCTTGTATTAAGAGGTACCATAATTCCACCTACTTGAAAAACACCAAAAAACCCTTCAAGCATTCCTAATGTATTCGGTGCTAAATAAGCGATTCGATCTCCTTTTTGTACTGCTAAATCACGTAGACCATATGATAGCTGCTGAACCCTGTTATATAGTTGCTGGTAGGTTAAATCATCATTATTATTAATAACTGCCGTTTTATTTCCATACACTTTTACAGCTCTATCCAGAAATTCTGTTAAAACTAATGGAACAAACAAAAGCGGTCACCCTCCGTATTTTCAGATAATATAGATTATTATAACATCCAAAAAACAGAATTTGTGTATTAAATGATAAAATTCCATGAAGATCTAATAGTTTATAAGGTTTGCGTGCTATAATCATTCCATATACTGATCCACTCCCTAACCGTTTTCTAGTAAGCATAATAACCAATCACGAAACCATAAAAAAAAAGAAGGATTTTGTAGTCCTATAACAAAATCCTTCTTTAATAAATTATTGTTGTTCAACATTTGTAACAAACAATTGCTTATTTTTATGAACAATTGAACCTACTACTGCAATTAATAGTCCTGAGATCATAAATACAGTTCTAATTCCCAACAAATCTGCTAATATTCCCATAATTAGAGAACTAATACCAAAAATTCCAGTTCCAATGGCACCTAATGAGGTATAAACGGTTGCCAACTGTTCTTTTGATACACTGGTTTGTATAACAGTTTGTTGTGGAATATTTTTTATTTGCCCAAATAGTCCTATTCCAAGAGATAAAAGCAACGCAAAAATTGGAATACTGTTTAAGCTAAACAATATTGTAATTAAGGAACTTCCGAATGAACCAACAAAAATAAAAGTACCCAAATTTTTCTCAATAATAGAGGGGTATTTAATACAATAAACGCTTCCTAATATCAAGCCTAAAAAGAATGTACCATTAATAAAACCCCACCATTTTTCGTCAACATTTAAAGCATCATTGACAAACACATATAAAATAGCAGCTATCCAAACAGTTCCTGCAATTGTTTCGAAAAAGTCTATCCAAGCAATCCTTCTTAATACTGGCGTGTTAGATAAAGTTTTCCATCCCTCTTTAATCTGCTCTAGTTTCCTTTTAGGCTCAGTTGTTTTGTGTATTACACTTTCTATAAGACAAAGTAAGACGCTTGCGATTATGAATAAACCTCCAACTAGCCAAACCAGTTGTTGAGGACTCATAAAAATTAGAAATAAACTTCCTATGAACCACATAACTGCTTGTATAACCTGTGTAACTGTTTCTGCTATTCCATTAGCTTGAATTAAAGATTCAGGTTTAACATAGTGAGGAATCAGAGTCTGTCTTATTGGATTTGCACATCCATCAAGAAAAGCGATCCACCCTATGATTAAAAAGATTAAATAGTAATTTGAGACTGTTATTCCAACTAACATAAATCCTAGAATAAAAAGCAAAATAGTTTTTCCGATTTGTGATCCAGCCAATAACCATTTAAGATTTACTTTACCAACCAAAAGAGGTGTTAACAGACTAGATATAAACATTGAGGTAGTAATCGTAAATGGCACAAATGATGATACAGTTGCCGAACCTGTTAAAACAAAAATTGCACTTATAACACTGACCGTATATAATACATCGCCAATATTAGCGAGAGATTGACCAAGTAGTAATAAAGAAAAATTTTTATTCAATTTTATTTTGTATCCCCCAATAGTAGAATTGAATCTTGTCTTGATTAGGGGGAATTTTAAATTGGACTGTTCATTAATTTTTTACTCCTTCCATATATCAGATAAATCTGGGGGATTAGATTTATCGCCATTTTTTTCATCTCACTTATATGAATTTTAGCACAATTAAAACACTTGATAGAAATTTATTTTTGGATTGCCTTACCTTATCCCTTATCCACTCTTATTGAAGTATAGTGCCCTTTTCTTCAATAAGAAAACTTTCATGATCTTTCGCTCTCAACCCAGAATGAAAATGGGTTCACTGCCCCATAATGTAGATACCACAAACAGTGAGTATATGACGTAGCTCTTATTGGTGGTTTTACCCTGTTGAGAAAACTGTTGGAATGAATTTGGTGCACAACCCATTGTTAGCTCTCTCATTTCGAGAGATGACTACGAACAGAAAAATGTTTAATTTCAAATTCATTCCACTGTTTGTGGAATATTTTCAGAAGGTGGAGTGAAATGGAAACATTGCACAAACGATGTGCAGGCCTAGATGTTCATTCGGAAACAATAGTTGCCTGTGTCATTCTTGGAGAATCAGAAACTGACTTGATTAAGGAGACCGAAACATTTCCTACTTTGACGAAGGATCTGTTTCATCTTCTTAAATGGCTTGAGGAGAAGGAAGTAACCCACATCGCAATGGAAAGTACAGGCGTCTACTGGAAACCTGTATACAATATCTTGGAGGATTTCTTTGATATTACTTTGGCAAATGCTCAAAGGATTAAAAATGTCCCTGGAAGGAAAACAGATGTTTCGGATGCTGAATGGATTGCTAAATTATTAAGACATGGCTTAATAGAGAAAAGTTTTGTCCCTTCTGAAGACTTTCGAAATTTAAGAGATTTGACTCGCCTCAGAAAAAAATGGATTGGACACATGACATCCGAAAAAAACCGAATCCAAAAGGTACTAGAGTCCTCAAATATCAAATTAAGCACAGTTATTTCAGATGTATTTGGAGTATCAGGACGAAAACTGTTGGAACAACTCATGAATGAAGGTTATATCGACCAAGAAGATGTCGAACAAAAAATACATGGAAGAATGGCCCATAAAAAGCAATTGATTACCGACTCACTATTTGGAACATTAAATGATCACCAGCTATTTCTTATTAAGCAATCTTGGATGCACATTGTTAATTTAGAAGAATTAATATCAGATATCGAGAAAAGAATCGACGTCATTTTATCCAACTATCAGGAGGAAGTACAGCTTCTGATTACAATGCCGGGAATTAAGAAAGACACGGCAGCTGTTATCATTGCGGAAATAGGAGTAGATATGGGACAATTTCCAACCTCTAAACATCTTGCATCATGGGCAGGATTGTCGCCCGGAAATCACGAAAGTGCCGGAAGGAAAAAAAACACTAAAACGGTTAAAGGAAATCCTCATATTAAATCTGCATTGTGTGAGGCTGCGTGGGCTGTTTCAAGAAGTCGGAAACAAAGATTAGGAATCAAATATTGGTCACTAGCTGCAAGAAGGGGAAAGAAAAAAGCACTCGTTGCCATCGGACATCGAATGCTAACTATTGTCTATCATATGCTTCAGAATAAGGAACCCTACCACGAGTCAACTTAAATTAGCATTATAGACAAACAACAGAAAAGTTAAACGAGAAACCGAAAAACTCGGTAGCTCTGCTTTCCTATTGCCCAAATTAAATTATTTATAGCTTGCACAATTTTAATCAAGTTTAAACTCAATAAATTATTCTTAAAGGCGGAGTTTTATTTTCACAGAAAAGAGCATCCCTTGTTAAAGAATGCCCTCGATAGTTTAAAATCTTTAAAGTTGGTGAACTAAATCATTTAATACTCCATTCAATAATTATCTGATTTTCTCCGCCAACTCTAAAATAATTCCCTCTGGACCACGAACGTAGCATAACTTATAACTTGCTTCATATTGCTTTATTTCACTAAAGATTTCCGTGCCATTCTTTTTCAATTTTGCAACAATAGATTCAATATCTTCAACAGCAAAGCAAATATGTCGGATACCCAGCATATTTGCAAAAGGTGGTTGAATATCTTTTTCATCTGACGGCGTATAAAATTTGACTAGCTCTATCCATGCCTCACCATCTGGCATGCCCAATCCTACACATGCCGTTTTAACATTATTAAGCCCAACTATTCTGTCCAACAGTTCTCCATCCATTTCCCATTCCGCTCGCACTTCAAGTCCTAAATTAAGAAAAAAAGCTTTAGCCTCTGATAGATCATTTACGTTTATACTCACATGATCTATTCTATTGATTTTCATATCTCATACCTCCTATGTTCCTATTTAAAGTAATTATCTTTATTTTATAAAAGAAAATTTGACCTTATTAGTGCTGCTCAATATTTTCTTTCAGTAGTTATTAAAACGCTGACAGTTCTATATTAATTCATAATTAAAATTTACTAGAAATAGCGAGTTGACGATAGTCTAATTAGACTCTATAATATTGAAGTCTAATTAGACTATTATGTAAAGGATTGAAAATTAAATGATAAAATCTTTTTTAATGTTAGGGCAATCAAATATGGCAGGTCGTGGATTCTTGCATGAGGTAGAACCTATCTATAATGAAAAAATAAAAATGCTTCGCAACGGTCAGTGGCAAATGATGACAGAACCGATTAATTATGACCGCCCTGTTGCTGGTGTAAGTCTAGCAGCATCTTTTGCACAGGCATGGTCGAATGCCAACCCGGATGAAGAAATTGGTTTGATTCCTTGTGCGGAAGGTGGCAGTTCCTTGAACGATTGGCATCCGCAGGGTACTCTTTTTCAACATGCTTTATCTGAAGCTCGATTTGCTCTTGAAACTAGTAAAATTTGTGGCATACTTTGGCATCAAGGTGAAAGTGATAGCAATAATTCTCTACATAAAACGTATTATGAAAAGTTATCTCTTATCATTGAAACTTTACGTAAAGAATTATACCTTCAAAATGTCCCATTAATCATTGGTGAGCTTGGTGATTTTTTAGGAAAATCGGGTTTTGGAAAGTACTCACCTGAGTTTCAAGAAATCAACGACCAATTACGTCGATTCGCTCAAGAACAGCAAAATTGTTATTTTGTATCGGCAAAAGGGCTAACTGCCAATCCGGATGGTATTCATTTGAACGCTGTTTCCCAACGAAAATTCGGTTATCGCTACTTCGAAGCATTTTCGAAAAAGTGTCATATCTTAGAGCCTCTTTCGGATGAAAATCAATCACTAAAAATAAACAATAACTATTCGAAAACTGAACAAATTTATATTCACAGTATGAATTTGGCTCTAGGTAAAATCACATACGCTGAATTTGAAGCACAAATGGCGAAGGTGATGCACCCTTGATTCCCTTACTTATCCTTGGCTTACTTATTCAAAACCCTGGCACTCATGGATACGAACTATTAAGTTTAATGGAAAAACGACATTATAAATATATCGTTAACTTCACTAAAGGATCATTTTATTACAATTTGCAACAACTTGAAGAAAAAGGTTTGATTGAACAAACACATCAAATACGTCCAAACAATGGTCGTGAAATTCACACCTATAAAATCACGTCTTTAGGAATAGAAGAATTCGAAAAATTAATGGCCAAATATGGGACTAAATCCGAGTATGTAAACTTGCAATTCTATGGCGCATTACTCTTTGCAGATGAATTCGATAAAAATAAATTATTAGAATTAATCCAATCACAAATTGATCAAACTGAAGCCAGAATTGCTCTTCTCGATGAATACCTAACTATCACTAAAGAATTGCCGGGTAAAATTGATTATTTTCGTCGCATGAACGAAAATTCTCGTTCACACCATTTAGTGAACTTAAAATGGTTTAAAGAATTGAAGGCCGACATAGAAGAAGCTACTGTGTAAATACAAACTAAAAATCCCGTATCAATATTACTTAGTAAAATTGATACGGGATTTTTAATGTAATCTTTTGTAGTGAATTCCTACCATCTCCACCAATTGTTCCATTACGGTCTAAGAACACTCCAATCACAATGATTTACCACCTTTCACTCAAAATTCAACTTTTGCTTTAACTATTCTGCTTCTTTTCTACAAAAAACCATATACTTTTTTCTCCTTGTACTGAACCATATTTATTTAAGAATTAGAAACTTTTAATGCCTCGTTTATTATATGAATAGATAGTTCATGATCATTTAAAACGTATTGAATTTCTTCAGGTTCTACTCAAATTCGTGTAATAGTTTCGTTTTCTCGAAGAAAAGGAAGTATTTTTTATATCTACAAATGTCATTACTTCAATCATTAAAGAAATACTCAAACATTTTTTCTAACGTGTGCCTTTTATTTGTAAATGAGGTCATACATGAGGTCTCAAAATCAAAAAAGTACACCACTATTTATTAGTGATGTACTTTTTTGATAATATGTGCAGACATTAAAGACAAGTTACTGTTATTTATATGGAAGCGTGCATTTATTTATCTTTAATTTTACAAAGTATAATAGTTTTTTTAGAAATCTTCACTTATACCGGAGTAATCGGATTGTCACCTGATAAAACATTAGTAATGTTTTTAACAGCCAATTTGGCCATCGCATCACGTGCTTCAATCGTTGCATTTCCGATATGTGGTGTTAAGACAACATTTTTTAACGTTTTAAGCTCTTCCGTAATTTTCGGTTCAAATTCAAATACATCTAATGCAGCACCTGCAATTTGACCTTCTTTCAGCGCTTTAACTAAATCTTGTTCATGAACAACCGGTCCCCTCGATGCATTAATTAAAAAGGCATCTTTTTTCATTTTTTGAATGACGTCTAATGTAATTAAATGATGGGTTTCTTTATTATACGGTGAGTGAACAGATACATAATCCGATTGTTGAATAAGCTCATCGAAAGATACAAAGGTTGCATTTAACTCTTTTTCTATTGCATCATCCTTACGTCGGGGTCCTGTATATAGTATCTTCATCCCAAATGCTTTAGCTTTTCTCGCGACTGCCTGTCCGATACTACCAAAACCAATGATTCCCAATGTCTTCTCGCTTAATCCCCTTCCAAGGAAAAATAAAGGAGCCCATCCGTTAAAACCTTCTGTGCGACAGAGCTGATCCCCTTCAGGTATTCTTCTTGAAATTGCTAACATCAACCCAATTGACAATTCTGCTGTTGCGTCTGTAGAGACATCAGGAGTATTAGATACAAATATATTTTTTTCCTTTGCATACTGAACATCAATATTGTTAAATCCTGCACCAAAATTAGCAATAATTTTTAAATTAGGTGCCGAATCAATTACCTTTCGTGTAACAGGAGTAGATAATGGACATAAAAGTGCATCTTTATCGGCAATCCTCTCCGCTAATTCTTCCTCTGTTATTAGTTTCTCCCCATAGTACACATCAATTTCATGATCTTTTAACAGTTGGTACCCGATCTCAGGGATTTCTCCAGATATAAATATTTTTGACATTTAAATCACCTTCAATTAATTTTCACACAAGTTTTTCAACGAAAAATCTAGCCACAATATGTTTAACCTAAAAAATAGGTAAGTAAACATCCATTGAAAAGCAAACTATGTATTTATTATATGTCTTTTTCTATCATATCACACATTGGGAGAGGAATAGAAGAAAGTGGATTACATCTATGGTAATAATAATAAAGTTTTAATAAAAGATTTTCCCGATTCATTCCTAAAAACTCATCTTCAACAACAATTAGTAGACAATCAAGTAGGGAGAATTATTATAACAGGAATTCAATCAGAAATATGTGTAGATGCCACATGCAGGCGTGCATTTATCTTGGGTTATGATGTTTTTATTCTTGTCGAGGATGGCCATAGTACATGCGATTCTGATATTTTAAAAGCCTGCCAAATAATTCATCACTATAACACTATACATGACCAATGGTTTGCTAAGGTAAAAAAAACTAAAATCTTAGTTTTTTCAATTATATCATGTCTTTTTTCATAGAAACGAACATTAAACAACCATTAACTTTCCAATCATGAAAGATAAAAAGAACATAAAAATAGAGTTAGCATCAAAAAAGGCTCCACCGATATATGGTGAAAGCCTTTATTCATTAAGCTATAATTTTTTTTCAGCTAGAACAATTTGTTGTTGTACCTGTTCTTTCGACGTACCACCAAAACTATTTCTTGCCTCAACAACATGTGTAGGATGTAATACATCAAAAATATCATCCTCAAACAAAGGACTAAAAGATTGATACTCTTTAAATGATAAGTCAAGCAGGTACTTACCATGTTGAATACCATATAATACAATTTTACCAATCACCTCATGAGCTCGGCGAAATGGTAGACCCTTTGTCACTAAATAATCAGCTATATCCGTTGCATTTGAATAATCTGTAGCTACTGCAGCATACATTTTTTCTGTATTTACGGTCATTGTTTCAATCATTGGCGCTAATAAACGTAAAGATCCATTTAGTGTCTCGACTGTATCTAGCATTCCTTCTTTATCCTCTTGCATATCTTTGTTATAGGCTAATGGCAATCCTTTCAATACGGTCAATAAGCCGATTAAATTACCATATACACGCCCTGTTTTTCCACGTAATAATTCTGGAACATCTGGGTTTTTCTTTTGTGGCATAATACTTGAACCTGTACAGAATGAATCATCTAATTCAATAAATTGAAATTCTTGGCTAGACCAAATGATTAATTCTTCTGATATACGTGAGATATGTGTCATCATAATGGATGCAATTGATAAAAATTCTAATATAAAATCACGATCACTTACTGCATCTAAACTATTAGGATATACTGTTTCGAACCCCAATAGTTCTGCTGAACGATTTCGATTGATTGGAAAGGTAGTACCTGCTAAAGCCCCTGCACCAAGTGGAGACCAATTAATTCTTTTTAAACTATCTTTTAATCTTTCCTTATCTCTTTCAAACATCCAAAAATAAGCAAGTAAATGATGAGAAAATAAAATAGGTTGAGCTCTTTGCAAATGTGTATATCCTGGCATAATCGTATCAACATTTTTTTTGGCCTGTACAAGCAATGAAGCTTGCACATGTCCCACCCAATCTATTAATTCATAAGTTTGTTTTTTTAAATAAAGATGCATATCTGTTGCAACCTGGTCATTACGACTTCTGCCGGTATGTAATTTACCGCCAACTGGACCAATTTCATCAATTAGCATTTTTTCAATATTCATATGAATATCTTCATCTGAAACGGAAAATTGTACCTCTTTATTCAGTATCTTTGTTTCGATCTTTTTTAAGCCTTCCTTGATTAATTCAACATCATCCATCGGAAGTATCTCACACTCGCCAAGCATTTGTACATGTGCAATACTTCCTTCAATATCCTCTAATGCAAGTTTTTGATCAAAAGATATGGACGCTGTAAATTGTTCTACTAATTCATTCGTTTGTTTTGTAAAACGTCCGCCCCAAAGCTTACTCATACCTATTCCTCCTGCGAAAAATTCCTATAGTACATATTGATAAAGAAAAAAGGGACGGAGGTATCGCTAAATTTTGTTAGCTTGACACAGCTCACGCCGCCTTGAATTAAACTAAATTAATTATTCATTTTGTCGAAAGTAGATTTTGCTCTTTATTCGTTTTTGATTGGATTTCTGAATAAACTTTAGTAGGTAAGCCCCATAGTTTAATGAAACCAACAGCTGCATTATGATCAAACGCATCACCTTTTGAATAAGTGGCTAATTCCTCATTATATAAGCTAAATGGCGATTGACGACCAACCACAACATGAGTCCCTTTGAAAAGTTTGATACGAACCTTCCCTGTCACTGTCCTTTGTGTTTCTTCTATGAATGCGTCGATAGCCGGCTTTAATGGGGAGTACCATAAACCTTCATAGATCATTTTTGCTAGTTGTTGCTCCACAGTTGTTTTAAATTGTGTTACTTCTCTTGGCAGTGTAAGAAATTCTAATTCTTTATGTGCATTAATTAATAAAAGGGCTGCAGGATTTTCGTACACTTCACGAGATTTTATTCCAACTAGACGATTTTCGATATGATCTATTCTACCAATTCCATGTTTCCCAGCTAGTTCATTTAAGGTTTCTATTACCTCAACAATTCCCATTTCTTGATCATTAATAGCTATTGGAATCCCTTTATCAAAAGAAATTTCAAGATACTCCACTTCATCCGGTGTTTTTTCAATTGGATTTGTCCATGCAAACGCCTCTTCCGGCGCTTCATTCCAAGGGTTTTCTAAAACTCCTGCTTCACAAGCTCTTCCCCAAATGTTCGCATCGATTGAAAATGGATTATCTAAATCTATTGGAATCGGAATTCCATGTTTCTCTGCATATTCAATTTCTTCATCACGCGTCATACCCCACTCACGTACAGGGGCTACCACTTTTAATGTAGGATTTAATGCCTGAATGGATACTTCGAAACGGACTTGATCATTCCCTTTTCCAGTACAGCCATGTGCAACTGCAACTGCGCCTTCTTCTTCCGCAATTTGAACTAATAATTTCGAAATCAATGGACGACTTAGTGCTGAGGATAAAGGGTATTTGCCTTCATACAATGTATTCGCTTTTAAAGTTGGTAAAATATATTCATTTGCTAATAGTTCTTTCCCATCAATCATCACCGCTTTAATTGCCCCTACATTAAGTGCTTTTTGGCGAATCGCCTCTAAATCCTTTCCTTCCCCAACATCAATACCTAAAGCTATCACATCGTATCCGTACTTTTCTTGTAACCATTTAATAGAAACAGATGTATCTAATCCACCTGAATATGCTAGAACAATCTTTTCTTTTGACATGTTATTCGCTCCTTTAACTAAGAAAGGGATTGGACCATTAATCCTTTACTGAAAAAATTTCGTTTGCTCCCTTAATTATCCCTTTAATTAACTGATGAAAACGATTAGCGTCTTCACTTTATTTTGTATAAATAATTATAACCATGTATTTTTATGCATGTCAATCAAAAAAATATATTATCCTAATAAATCTTTTAAAATAGCTTTTTGAGCATGAAGACGATTCTCTGCTTCATCAAACACCACCGAATGTTCACCATCAATTATTGACGATGTTACTTCCTCTTCACGGTGTGCAGGTAAACAGTGTAGGAAAATATAATCATTCTTTGCATAACTGCATAATGATTCATTCACTTGATAGTCTTGTAAATCTAGTAATCTTTTTTTAGCCTCATGCTCCTGGCCCATACTTGCAAATACATCAGTTACCACAACATCTGCATCTTTAATCATTTTAATGGGATCTGAATCAACCACAATTTTGCTACCATTTTTTTTCGCTTCTTCCTTTGCCTTTAATAAAATTGCTTCATCCGGTTCATATCCTTTAGGGCAAGCAATGGAAATATCCATTCCTACCTTTACAGCTCCTTCTATTAATGAATGGCACATGTTATTATTTGCATCACCGGAAAAACACATTTTTAAGCCTGTTAGCTTCCCTTTATGTTCATAGATCGTTAATAAGTCAGAGAGTACCTGGACAGGATGATGCTTGTCAGTTAAACCATTAATAATAGGGATTGATGCATATTTTGCAAATTCCTCGATTATTTCATGTTTCGTAGTTCGAATCATTAGACCATCAACATATCTTGACATAACCTTAGCAGTATCATGTATGGACTCACCTCTCCCAAGTTGGAGATCCTTTGAACTTAGAAAAATTGCTTCGCCACCTAATTGCAACATTCCTACCTCAAAAGAAATTCGAGTACGTGTAGATGATTTTTCAAAAATCATTCCTAGAACTTTCCCTTGTAGAATTTGGTTACTGATTCCAGCTTTTTGAAGTTTTTTTATTTTTATAGCATCATCAAGTAGTGCGAAAATTTCCTCACTCGAATGTTCACCTAAAGTTAAAAAGTCCTTACTTGATAAAATATGCTTACTTTCTACTATATTCATAACTTTTGACATTACTATTCTTCCCTTCTATTTAGTATTCACAAGATGGTATTTATATTCAGCAAGGGATCGAATCCTAGAATGATTCGTGCCCATTATAGTTAAAAATGCTTTAAATGTATCGATTGATGTAAATAATGGGACTCCATGAATAACCGTACTTTCCATAAGAAAACTACCCATCGTTACTTGTTCTTTTCCTTTTGTAGGAATAACTAAAGCACAAGCTAGTGAATGATCATGAAAAATCTTTTTTATGTCATCCATACAGTTTACCACTTTGATCGTCTTTAGCCCTTTACCCTCAAGTGCATGAGCAGTTCCTTTTGTGGCAATTACCTGTATATTACTATCAGTGATTTGCTCAATTAATGACAGTAGATTATTCTTTTCTCGATCTGCTACTGAACAAACTATAGTAAGTGGACCTTTATTAAATTTTCTCCGACCTTCACCAAGCACTTTATATAATGCTTCCTCCACATTCTCACCTAATCCTAGAATCTCACCAGTCGATTTCATCTCTGGTCCCAATATCGGGTTTACATTCTTCAATTTATTGAAGGAAAATATCGGAAGTTTTATAGCAGTAAACGGTATTTCCGGTGCCAATCCTGTATCCTCTAATAAGGTACCGAATTGTACAGAAATACTTACATCTATCATTGGAATACCCGATATTTTGCTCAAAATAGGAACTGTTCTTGACGCTCGGGGATTGACTTCTAAACAATATATTTTTTCATCATCAATGACAAATTGGAAATTAGCTATGCCAATAATTCCTACCTCGGCACAAATTCTTTTCGTATAATCTATCAATTTTTCCTTTATATCATTTGCTAGGTTTATCGGAGGGTAAATGCTAATACTATCACCAGAATGAACACCTGCTTTTTCAATATGCTCGAAGATTCCCGGTACATAGACGTCTTTTCCATCAGATATACAATCAAGTTCACATTCTAATCCAGGGATGTATTGATCGACTAGCAATGGCCATAATCTTTCATCCATATATGTTAGAGATTCTATATATGTATCGAGTTCATCCGGTTCATAAATGATTGACATTGATTGACCACCAATTACATATGAAGGTCTAACGACTACGGGAAATCCCAATCGTTCTATAGCTACTTTTAATTCTGCTCTGTTTAATGCAATTTCTCCATTAATATGCGGGATATTTAATTTATTTAGTAATTGGTAAAATTGCTTCCTATCTTCTAGAAAACTAATGGCCTCAACAGAAGTTCCAAATAGTGTAATACCTGCATTTTTTAGTTCTGCAGCGACATTAATAGCTGTTTGACCACCAAATTGCATAAATACGCCTTCTGGATTTTCCTTTTCAATAATATGGAGAATATCCTCAATTGTTAGTGGCTCAAAATAAAGCTTATCAGCAATTGAGAAATCAGTACTTACCGTTTCAGGATTATTATTTATAACGATGGTTTCATATCCTTGTTTTTTTAACGCTAAAACAGCATGAACACTGCAATAATCAAATTCGATTCCCTGACCAATCCGAATAGGACCAGATCCAATGATCAACACCTTTTTCCGGTTTGAAACCTTCACTTCATCCACACCGCGCCAAGTTGAATAATAGTACGGGGTTTCTGCTTCAAATTCTCCTGCACAAGTATCAACCAATTTATAGGAAGGTATTAAGCCACATCTCTTTCTTCTATTCCTCAATTCCTTTTCAGTACAGCTTAATAAATCCGCTAGATGCTTATCACTCATATTCATTAATTTCGCTTTTTTTAACACTTCATAAGGAAGGTCTACAATGGAGAATCCCTTTATACTTTCTTCGAACTCAACCATTCTTTGGATTTTCTTCAAAAACCATGTATCCACATTTGTTAATTCATGTATACTATTTACCTCAAACCCTCTCCGGAATGCCTCTGCAATTGCAAATAAGCGAAGATCAGTAGCTTCTATTAAATGACTCCGTAACTCTTCGAATGATAGATTTTTCACTAATGGATGGGATAATCCATTCACATTGTATTCTAATGATCTCAATCCTTTGTTTAATGCTCCTTCAAAACTACGTTCAATCGCCATTGTTTCTCCTGTTGCTTTCATTTGAGTCCCTAATTTATGTTCTGCCTCTGGGAATTTATCGAATGGGAATCGTGGTACTTTCACAACCACATAATCTAGAGCTGGCTCAAAGGAAGCAAAAGTAGAACCTGTCACTGGATTCTTCATCTCATCTAAGTGATAGCCAATTGCACATTTTGCTGCCACTCTAGCAATTGGATAACCTGTTGCTTTTGAAGCGAGTGCGGAAGAACGGCTAACCCTTGGATTAACTTCGATGATGTAGTATTGATTGGAAAAAGGATCTAAGGCGAATTGAATATTACATCCCCCTATCACCCCTAATGATCGTATAACCTTCAATGATGCATTACGAAGCATCTGGTATTGTACATCGGATAAGGTTTGGGAAGGTGCCACCACTATTGAGTCTCCTGTATGAACACCAACTGGATCGAAGTTCTCCATATTACATACAATGATACAAGTGTCATTTTCATCTCTTACTACTTCGTACTCTATCTCCTTCCATCCTTTAATACTTCTTTCGACTAATACTTGGTGAATTGGACTTTGTGATAATCCCCTTTTTAATATAGTTTCATACTCTACCTGATTTTCTGCAAAGCCTCCACCCGAACCACCTAACGTATAGGCCGGTCGTATGATAAGTGGAAAACCGACTTCCTTCGCAAATTGAATTCCCTCATCAGAAGTATGAACAATCCTTGACTCGGGAATAGGTTCACCTATTTCTAGCATTAAATCTCTAAATTTTTCTCTGTCCTCGCCCTTTTGAATGGCTTCTACTGAAGTTCCCAAAAGCGTCACATTATATTTTTCTAAAATACCTTTTTCATCCAACTGCATCGTAAGATTTAGTCCTGTTTGACCACCAAGAGTTCCAATGATTCCGTCGGGTTGTTCCTTTTTAATAATTTCTTCAACAACATCAATCGTCATAGGTTCCATATAGATATAATCAGCAATATGTTCATCTGTCATAATTGTTGCAGGATTATTGTTTAATAAGATAACTTCGATTCCTTCTTCCTTCAGCGCTAAACACGCTTGTGTCCCTGCATAATCAAATTCTGCTGCTTGCCCGATGACAATCGGACCTGATCCAATTACAAGTACCTTATGAATATTTTTATACAATGGCATTTTTCATTACCTCTAAATGATTATTAACCTGCTTGAAAAACTCATAAAAAATAAATTCCGTATCCTGGGGTCCAGGATGCGCTTCTGGGTGGAATTGCACAGTTTGAATAGGAAGTTTTCGATGTTTAAGTCCTTCTATGGTTCCATCATTTACATGCTTAAATGAAACAAAAAACTGACTTTCATCAATGGAATCATCAACAACAACATAGCCATGATTTTGAGATGTAATAAACACTTTACCAGTCTTTAAATCTTTTACAGGATGGTTGGCACCACGATGACCAAATGGTAATTTTTTTGTTTGTGACCCATAGGATAGGGCAATTAATTGATGACCTAAGCATATCCCTATTGTTGGATAGCTTTCTGTGAGTAACCTTATCTTGATAAATTCATCTGCCAGTTCCATTGGATCACCTGGTCCATTACTAATAACAATTCCATCTGGAGATAATGCACTTATTTGTTCAAATGAATAAAAATACGGTACGATACTTACTTTACAATTAGATTCACATAAAAAATGTAAAATAGACTTTTTATAACCGAAATCCAAAAGAACGATATGGGGTCCCGGATTTTCATAAGTAATTACTTCTTGACACGCAACCCTATCAACTAGGGATAATTCTTTTGAAAATGCTATTTGCACCTCTTGTTGTTCAGTAATCATTGCATTCACTGTTCCTCTTTTGCGAATCGTCTGGACCAGGGATCTCGTATCTACGTTTGTTAAACATGGAATTTTATATTTATTCACTGTTTCAATCGCTGTTTCTGTCAATTTAAAATGACTCGGCTCCGAGCAGATTTCACTAGTGATAATAGCACTAACATGTACAGAGGAACTTTCATTGTTCTCCAGATTGATCCCATAATTCCCGATTAGTGGATAGGAAAAAACAACTATTTGTCCCGCATAGGAAGGATCCGTCATAATTTCTTGATAACCAGTCATACTTGTATTAAAAACAATTTCACCATGAATAGAAGTATTTTCTCCAACTAATTGTCCGGGGAAAACTTCTCCCGTTTCAAGAATGAGATATGCTGTTTTCATTGCACACCTCCCTCCATTTCAATTAGTACTTTCGTAAAACTGGATAAGAACTTATTTATTTCTTCATTATTAATCGTTAATGGTGGCAAGATACGAATAACATTAGGGCCAGCTGATAGCAATAACAGCTTTTCTTTTCTTGCTATTTCAATGGCCTTTGCTGCATCACTATTTATAACTACACCAATTAAAAAACCCCTACCGCGCACCTCCTCGATCATAGGATATTTTTCCATTAATCCTTTAAGCCCTAGCCATAATTCCTGTATTTGTTGCTCACATTTTTCAAGAATATTCATAATGTGGAATGCTTCAAGGGTAGCAGTTCCAGCAACCACTGCAAGAGGATTACCTCCAAACGTACTTCCATGTGTACCTGGAGTAAAAGCCAAAGCGATACTGCGTTTTGCAAGCATAGCTCCAATTGGAAATCCGGATCCTAATCCTTTCGCCAGTGTCATAATATCTGGTTCAATTCCATATTGTTCATATGCAAAAAGGGTTCCTGTACGACCCATCCCCGTTTGGATTTCATCAACCATTAATAGAATATTTTGTTCTTTGCATATTACTGCTAACTCCTGGATCCACTCTTTTTTTGCAGGAATGACCCCGCCTTCCCCTTGGACTATTTCAATTAACACGGCACAGGGATTGATCTCTTTTAACTGTTTTAATGATGTATCCTCATTAAATGGCAAGTAATGGAATCCTGGCATCAGTGGTTCAAACCCTTGTTGAATCTTTTTCTGACCAGTCGCTGATAAAGTAGCTAGTGTACGACCGTGAAAAGATTGCGTAAAAGTAACAATTTCTGTTGACTGTTTATGAGCTATATTTTTTGCATAAATTCGTGCAAGTTTGATGGCTGCTTCATTCGCTTCCGCTCCACTATTACAGAAAAACACTTCATCGAAACAACTGACATCTGATAATAATTGAGCTAATTTTTCTTGTGGATCAATTTGATATAGATTAGAGCAATGCCAAATTTGGTCTAGTTGATTCATCAGTGCATTTTTAACTAAATCAGGCACATGCCCTAAGTTACAAGTAGCAATTCCTGATGTGAAATCTAAATATTTCTCACCGTCTGTATCCCAAACAAAGCTACCTTTTCCCTTTGCTAGTGTGATTGGAGCGCGTTGGTAAGTTTTCATTAAGTGGGATCCCGGTGTATTTATTGTGATATTTTGCATGTAACGTCCTCCATAATTTTCGTTCCAATTGTCATTCCATTAATGAGTTTAATTAAACCATTTTCCTCTAAGCCATTTATGATAACGACTTCCTCAACCCCTGAACGAAGACACTCCAATGCAGCTTGTGCTTTCGGAATCATGCCTCCACTAATGGTTTCATCCTTCAATAATTCCTCTACTTCCGAAACAGATAATTGACTTAGTACCTGCCCATTTTTCATGATTCCCGGAACATCTGATACCATATATAATGGGGCACATAATGCTTTTGCAATAGCTGCCGCCGCAATATCTCCATTAATATTCCAACGCTGTCCATCACCATCGATAGCAATTGGTGATATAACTGGTATAACTCCTTCTTCCGCAAGCAATTTTACGAACCGTGGGTTAACGGATTCAATTTTACCTACATAACCTAACTCACTTGTAGAACTTATAGGTTTTCCAACTAGTAACATCCCATCTACACCACTCAGCCCAAATGCCATCCCTCCGGCTGCAATTAATTGTCGTACGATTGATTTATTTACTGAGCCTGAAAGGACCATTTCTACAATATCAAGTACTTCATTAGAAGTAACACGTAATCCTTTGTGAAAAGTTGAATGAATCTCTAATTGAGTGAGTAGTTGAGTAATATTGGGTCCGCCACCATGTACGATGATCGGTTTTAATTGTTGAACCTTCATTAGTGACACGATATTCTCAAAAAATGATTTAGGCAATTGCTCCAAAACACTCCCACCACATTTAATCACCAGATAACCCATTTTACTCCCTCTTTCATGTTCGATATGAAGCATTAATTTTCACATAATCATATGTCAGGTCACAACCCCATGCAGTTGCTTTACCTTCTCCACCATATAAATCAGCAAATATTTGAATGACCTCATTTTGTTGGAGGTAAAGTTTAGCTTCAGCTTCACTAAATGGAAAAGGTAGACCTTGTTCAATTACTGTAAATGGACCAAGACTTACTTTGAGATGTTCAGGGTTTAACTGTGCCCCACTATACCCGATTGCAGCAATAATTCTTCCCCAGTTCGGGTCCTCACCAAAAATAGCAGTCTTCACCAAATTCGAACCAATGATGGACTTAGCAACTTTTTTTGCATCTTCACATGAGGATGCACCTTGTACTTGTACCTCTATTAACTTTGTTGCTCCTTCCCCATCCTTGGCAATTTGTTTTGCTAAGGAACGACATACCATTTCTAGTCCTTCCATAAACAACTGCCATTGTGGATGTTTAATGGATAATTCTTGATGACTTGCCTGTTGATTAGCTAATAGGAGAACCATATCATTTGTACTCGTATCCCCATCTACTGTGATCATATTAAAGGTCTTATCTACTACCTGCTTTAAAGCAATTTGAAGATCGGCTTCTTTTACTACCGCATCAGTTGTAATAAATCCTAGCATGGTTGCCATATTAGGATGAATCATTCCTGACCCCTTTGCAGTACCACCAATCGTTACTGTTTTTCCATCTATATGTAGTTGTATACAGACATGTTTTGAAAACGTATCTGTCGTTAATATTGCTTTTTCAAATTCACTTGGGTCGTTTTGTCTTTTTATATCATCGATTTCAGAAATACCACTTTTAATTTTTTCCATTGGTAATTGTTCTCCAATTACTCCTGTAGAGCTGACCGCGACTAAGTATTCTTGAATATTCATTTGTTCCGCAAATAGCTTTCGCATTTCATAAGCATTTGAAAGTCCTTGATTTCCAGTACATGCATTTGCAATCCCTGAATTGACTATTACTCCTTGGATTTTATGCGACTTCTCAATCCCCTCCTTCGTTACAATTAATGGAGGTGCCTGAAATTGATTGGTTGTATAGACACATGCTGCAGTTGCAGGTACGACCGAGTACAACCAGCCTAAATCTAATTTTTTTCTTTTTATTCCACAGTGCAGACCCCCTGCAAAGAATCCTGCAGGTGTTGTGATACTACCATTTTCTACTACTTGAATTTCTTCATTTATTATTTGTTCAATGCTATTCATTTTTACCCTCCACCTTAAGGAAATAATGGAACTATCTCTAGCCCTGTTCTTTCATCCCAACCATTTATAAGATTCATATTTTGTATCGCTTGCCCAGCCGCACCTTTTACCAGATTATCAATAACTGAAACTATGATTAATCGATTTGTACGTTTATCCACTTTGAGTCCAATATCACAAAAATTTGATCCAGATACATTTTTTGTTGCTGGTGACTCACCTGGTGAATAAATTCGAATAAAATGCTCATCTTTATAAGCCAATCTGTATCGATTAGTCATTTCTTCTGTAGTTATTTCTTTTGTTAAATTTGCATACATTGTGCACATAATTCCCCTTGTCATTGGAATTAAATGAGTAGTAAATGAAATATTAACACCTTCCCCATATACTTCTTCTAATACTTGTTCAATCTCTGGAATATGCTGATGTTCACCAAGTTTGTATGCTTTCATATTTTCATTGATTTCAGCAAATAGATTTCCTAAGGATGGGCTTCTTCCAGCACCCGATACTCCAGATTTTGCATCAATTATAATGGAATCTGGATCGATCAATCTTTCCTTTAAGGCTGGGATTAATCCAAGTAGGGTTGCGGTAGGATAACAGCCTGGGTTTGCAATGAGTTTAACTTCTGGAAGTTGTAGTTGTTTACGATTTACTTCACATAATCCATAAACCGCTTTTTGCAAGTAATAAGACGGTGCAGGTGATTTTTTATACCATTTTTCATATAATTGACCATCTTTTAAGCGGTAGTCACCCGATAAATCAATACAGATCTTTCCTTTTTCTAAAAAGTAAGGAATCATTTCTTTTGTTACTCCCGAAGGTGTTGAAAAAAACAATAAATCGATTTCCTCATTTATTTCTATTTGATTTAGATCCTCTAACTTCATGTTGTTAATTTTAGTAAAATGAGGATACTGCTTTGTTAAAGATGTTCCTTTTGTAGAATGTGAAACAACATTTTCAATTTCAATATAAGGATGGTGATGTAATAGACGAAGTAGTTCTGCACCTCCATACCCATTTGCTCCGACAATACCAACTTTCAAAACGATCATCTCCATATCAATGTTTTGAATTATTATAACAATGCATGAATAAGTATACAATACTATTTTTAACAAATGATAAATAATACCTAAAAATCAATATTAATACACTTCAGCATTCAATTGATATGAATAAAAATACAAACGCATTTATTTTCTTGTAAACGAAGGATAAGTGATTCATAATAATTTCTAGAGGTGATGAAATGATTAACGTCGGTGATATTGCCTATCAAATTATCATGTTTCTTATGCTCATATTCTTTATCACTTTTATTGTTTTCTTCATTCTTTCTGCAGTAAAAAGAAATAAAAGATTAAAAAATATAGAGGAAACACTAAATCATTTAACTGAAGGTAAAGAAAAAAATAAAACGAACCCTTAAAAATAATTGGGTTCGTTTTATTCATTACACCTCTTCTAGATCTTCAATAGCTACTTGAGATCGTTCTTCAAGTGGACCTCTTAAGTGTACAGTTGCGATTTTTCCATCCTCATGCAGCTGATCAATCCATACTGATGTTCCATGGTATTGTACTTCAATATCTGCTGAAGATGAGAGAATTTGTTTTACTCGTTTCACATCCATAGTTATTCCTCCATCATTTATTCGTTATATTTTATGAGAATCTCAAGAAATTATACAAATGTGGCAATATTATTTCTCATCATTTTATCATTTATCTTTCATCTAATTTTATTATTAGTATATTATGATGCTTGTACTAGAATTGTTCTTCTAGTTTTCACCCTTTTAATATATATCTTTCCCTTTATTCCAGCAGATAACTGCTGGAATTTTTTTTACCTGTTGAATCAATCCCTCTCTTTCTATATTCAAACTGCTTAAATGCTCATAAATCACCGTTTAACTTCTATTAATCAAATTGGTTTGAAAACGAACTCTTTAATAGTTATCCAAAACTCGTATAATTAGTCTCAAGCCAATCATTTTGTGACAAATTTGTTTCTCATTATATTATCATCTTGCTTTCATTTGGATTTAGGAATTAAGAGATATGATAATAACAGTTGCAAGGACAAATGCAGCAAGAACCTTATAGACTAGACTCCCCCCCAAAACAGTCTAGTTAAACCCCCTTTATATATACCGGCCATTATTGGCCGGGTTTTTATTTTCTTGTCTATTTTCCTAGATCGAAATTTTCTGATAAAATAATCATGATCGTTTTCAATTGATTTACAGAAAGAAGGAGGAAATTATGACAATCATTGATATTTCACAACCATTAACCAATTCGATTGCTGTATGGCCAGGAGATACCCCTTTTTCTTATGAGGTAGCTGTTACTAAAGAGGAAAGTGGGTCAGTCAATATTGGAAAAGTAACGATGAGCACACATACAGGAACACATATTGACTCACCTTTTCATTTTGACAATAAAGGGAAGAAAATTAAGGATTTAGATTTATCTATTTATGTAGGTCCAGCACTTGTTATAGATGTTTCAAACTATCATTGTATTGGAGCAGAGGAATTACAGACGTATAATCTGGACAATTTCACCCGCATTTTATTGAAAACGCATACAACCAATCGTGCTGATATCTTTCCAACCAGTATTCCTTATCTACATCCTAATATTGGTCCTTTTTTACAACAAAGAGGCATTCAGTTAATTGGAGTAGATGTTCCCTCCGTTGACCCTTTAGACAGTAAAGAATTAGAAGCACACCATGCTTTATTCGAGAATGGAGTTCATATTCTTGAGAATATTGTTCTTAAAGATGTCGAACCAGGTGGTTATGAGCTAATCGCGCTACCATTATCTATCCAAGAAGCAGATGGAAGTCCAGTCCGTGCCATCCTAAGATCTTTATAAGGAGAGTTTAAAATGAAACGTGAAAATGAAGTCTATACTGATTTTGTCAATCGAATGACTTACGGAGAGTATTTACAACTCGATACACTTTTATCCAGTCAAAAAAGACTATCGGACCATCACGATGAAATGCTCTTTATTATCATTCATCATGTGAGCGAATTATGGATGAAGCTAATTTTACACGAATTACATGCGGCAATAGATTCTATTCAAGCAGGTAAGCTAGAGCCTGCATTTAAAATGCTCTCCAGAGTCTCAAAAATACAAACACAAATTATACATGCATGGGATGTTCTTTCCACCTTAACTCCTACGGAATATATGGAATTTCGAGAAAAATTAGGTCAGGCTTCAGGATTCCAATCCTATCAATATCGAATGATTGAATACGCTTTAGGCTATAAAACGAAACATATTCTAGAAATCTATAAAAAAGATGAAAGTCTATATTCTACATTGCAAACTGCACTTCATGCACCAAGTCTATATGATGTATCTATACAAGCTCTTGCTGCAGCTGGTTTAGAAATTAACCCAGAAATTCTTCATAGAGACGTATCTAAAACTTATCAGGCGGACGTCAGTGTGGAATTAGCATGGCTCGAGGTATATAAAAATGTAGATAAATATTGGGATCTATATGAATTAGCAGAAAAACTAGTAGATATAGAGGATTGGTTTCAACAGTGGCGTTTCCGACATATGAAAACTGTTGAAAGAATCATCGGTCATAAAAAAGGTACGGGTGGTTCAGCAGGAGTTACCTACTTAAAAAAGGTACTTGATCATCAATTCTTTCCTGAATTATGGGAGATAAGGACAAAATTATAAAATATTCATATATCACCTCCTTCAAGCTATCAAACATATACTGTATGAAACTGTTATAGATACTTGAAGGAGGATCACCATTGAAATTCACATATCACGATGCACTTGCTTATTATGGGATTGGCGGAGCTCATCCTGGAGGACTTTCATTAACTAAAAATATTTTTAAAAATGAACGTATCCAACCATCTAACAAAATTCTAGATGCCGGGTGTGGTACAGGACAAACAGCTTCTTTTCTAGCAGAAACGTATAAATGTCATGTTACTGCACTAGATTCCCATCCGATTATGTTAAAAAAAGCAAAACTACGATTTAAACAAAAACAATTGCCAATTACTGTCATAAAAGGCAGTGTGGAAAACCTTCCCTTTCCGGCCCATTCATATGATATGGTCATCTCTGAATCCGTCACAGCATTCACAAATATTCCGAATACACTATCCGAATATTATCGCATTCTAACAATAGATGGTGTACTTATTACAATCGATATGACCGCAGAGATCCCTTTACAACAACGGGAACTAAACGTCATTTCTGATTTGTATGGTATATCAAATGTACTAACTGAGGAGCAATGGATACATTTAATAAAAACTGCAGGATTTAAGAATATAGAAATTCTTCAAACAGACTCGATCTCCTCACATATTAAGAAAAACATTGAACGTCCGGAATATCATTTATCAGAGTCCATCGATCCACATATTCATGAGTTAATTTTGAAACATCAACAAGTAACCTTGCAACTTTCAAATAAATTGGGCTACCGTATTTTTCGTTCCACTCGGAAATAACCAATTCATAACTGACGAAGGATGTGTATTTCAGTTTCGTCAGTTATATTTTTGAAAATAAAAATTAAAAATAATGTTATAATAAGTCTGAATATGTAAAATTAACATTATTTGGGGGATTACATGAATATCATAAAAAAAATTCTATCTCAACTAATATTACTAATTATTACTCTTCTTATTTTGTTCGCCATAATCCTTTTACCTAAAGAGGCTAGTATAGAAAGAACAAAGGATGGAGATTTCAATAAGGCGGAATATATCTATTCTTTTGATAAGCATGTTGAAGATATGAAAGGATTCATCAAATATATTGCTACTACACCCAATCTTGGTATGTATAGTTATGATGTAACAAATACCGAACTTATTATACAAAAAATAAAAAAAAGCCTATGTGTCATCATTCCCGCCCTTTTGATTGCATTTTTTGGCGGAATAGCAAAAGGCATATTTGATTATTGGACAAAGGATAAAAAAAGAAGATTAATTGGAAAGGGCTCCACATGGTTATTTCTTTCAGTTCCTGATTTATTTGTTATCATATCCATTCTACTAACTATTATGGCATTACATGAATGGGGTTTAACGCCACATATTTCAGTTTACGGTTATGACTCGATTGATATTTACATAATTTGTTCGATATTCCTATTAATATATCCACTTTTCTATGTAGCTAATGTCACCTATCTAAGTATTCAGGATTATGAAGGAAATGATTATATTCGAACGGCCAAGGCAAAAGGACTGCATTCCTTCAAGATTTTATATACACATGTTTTAAAAAACTCTATCCCTAATATTTTCAGTCATACGAATACTGTCACTCTCTATGTATTATCAAACTTACTCATCATTGAAAAGCTAACAGATTTTAGAGGAACTGCTTATTATTTTTATGAAAGTATTGGTAGAGAAAATTTTTATCTATCCGGGCAGGAAGCATTTACTTATCCTGTAAGTTCAGTAGGATTTGTTTTCTGTTTTACAATTATTATATTCATAGCGAACACAATTAGTAATATTTGTAAAACACTAGTGACTCCGGTAAGTAAGTATGAAATTTCTTTATGATGAAAAATTGGTCTTTAATTTTCGGTTCAATCTTTTTCTCCTAATTATTTTAGCTGGAATTTTAGCGCCCTATTTGCCATTTGTAGATAAAAACTTAGAAAAGAATCTTGTAACACGTGAAGAAAGTGGAAAACTAATCATTCCTGCATATGAACCTTCAGATAAATATCCGCTCGGTTCAGATCATAAAGGGATAGATATTTTGAGCACATTATTACTTGGCACGAAGGAAACATTAATGATCATTTTCTCTGTAACCATACTTCGTTATATCATTGCAATTCCATTAGCCATTAGTTCCTTTTACATACAATTCATTCGAACAATATTAGCTGGTTGGAATCAATTATTTTCATATTTCCCACCTATTTTATTTGTTGTCATGATTGTAGAAGTTCCTTTTATATTTTACTCGAAATTCCATGCGGTTTGGATGGTAGTGATTCTTGCACTCATTGAAGTTGGACGAGTATCCGACATTTTTCTAAAAAAAATGGAAAATACTTCACAAAAGCAATTTTTAGAGTCTGGTATTGTTGGAAGTTGTTCTCGTTTTATTTATTTAAAAATTATTTTTGGACAGATTTACAACCACATGTATTAACTAATTTCTTCAATGATTTAGCAAGAGTATTATTTTTGATTGCCCAGCTGGAAATTATCGGAATTTTCCTTTTTCATGACTTCTTTAGGCAATTAGGTGGTACTTATCAAGCAATGAATACTTCGATAAGCTGGCCAGCATTACTCGTAAAAATTCACCAAGATATTGGGTCATTTGAATGGATCCCTGTATCTGCTATTTTCATGATTACAATCACGTTATTCTCTATCCATTTAATATCTGATGGTTTAAAAAAACACTTCCAACGAAAATATAATAAATCCCAAGGGGTGGGAATATAGTCAGGAATATCGATTAACATAAAAGGGGAAATCACAATGAATATTGTAAAAAAAATTCTATCACAGGCCATATTATGGCTAATAACATTTTCATTACTTGTTGTCTTTATGCTTTTACCTCGAGATGTAGAATATGAGAGTGGGGAAGCTGGAAATTTCATTGACGCACATTATGTATACAAAATTGATTCACATATTAAACAAATAAAGGAATTCTATCACTATATCACGCACAATCCTGGATTAGGGAAATATAGAGATAATATAACAAACATAGAGCATATTACCGATAAAGTATTAAAAAGTATGTGGATTATCATCCCAGCTTTGTTCCTTTCTCTAATTGTAGGGATTGCAAAAGGCATTTTTGATTATTGGTCGAAGGATAAGAAAGCAAGTATTATCGGTAAAGGATCAACATGGTTATTTCTTTCCATTCCAGATTTATTCATCATAATTAGTTTGCAGCTAAGCATTATAGCTCTATACGAGATGGGATGGATTCCACACATAAAGATATACGGTTCAGATTCAATCGATAACTATCTCATTTGTATACTTTTTTTAAGTATTTACCCATTTTTTTATGTAGCAAATATCACTTATACAAGTTTTAAAGAGGAAGAAAGCAATGACTATATTCGTACAGCAAAATCGAAAGGAATACATACATTCAAAATTTTATATATACATATTCTTAAGAATTGCATGCCCACCATTTTAAGCCATACCAATACTGTCATTCTATATATTTTATCTAACTTATTTATTGTTGAAAGATTAACCGACTTTCGGGGAGCAGCATTTTACTTTTGGGAAAGTGTTCGGTATTCCCCTATGTTTGCAGTTGGACAACAATTTGCTTTTTTCCCTGTAGATACGATTGGTTTTATCTTTTACTTTACTATTATTATCTTTTTTGCAAACACAATTAGTAATATTGTTACTGGCTGGACAAGTCCTAATCGAAAGGCGGATCTTGAAAAATGAAAAATCGGTCTTTAATTATCGGCAGTACTCTTTTTGCCATTATCATTTTGTTGGGATTATCTGCTCCATACTTACCATTTGTTGATAAAAATTTAACAGAACATGGACTAATAAGAAATAGTGATGGCAAACTTTTAGTTCCTCCATTTCCTCCTTCAATGGAGTTTCCACTTGGATCCAACCATAAGGGAGTGGATATTTTAAGTATTATATTAATAGGAACGAAGGAAACATTCATTGTTGTTTTTGCAACTGCCATATTAAGATATTTACTTGCCATACCTTTGGGGATTGGTGCCTTTTATTTTCGATTTGTAAAGGCACTTTTAAAGGGATTGAATCAATTATTCTCCTATTTACCCCCTATCTTTTTTGTCGGGGTAATCATTGGTCTACCCTTTATCATATTCTCACATTATCATTCATTATGGATGATCTTTGTTATTGCCATTATTGAAGTTGGCCGTGTCTCAGATATATTCTTAAAAAATATGGAGGAAACAAATAAAAAACCGTTTGTTGAATCTGGAATAGTTACGGGCTGCACTCGTTTTACATTATTTAAAAAGTACTTTTGGCCCGAGCTTCAGCCACATGTATTTACTAATTTTTTTAATGATTTAGGAAGAATTTTATTTTTAATTGCTCAGCTAGGTATTGTCGCCATCTTTATTAGTCATGAATTTTTTAGTACTTTGAATGGTGCATATGTAATAGCTAATTCATCAAATGCTTGGCCAACATTATTCATTGACCTTCTAAATAATATATGGGGGAAAACATGGATACCTTACTCTGCCATCACAATCATTACAATCACACTTTTCTCGCTACACCTAATTTCGAACGGATTAGAAAATTATTTTCAAAGGAAGACAAATAAATCCCAAGGTGTTGGAGTATAACGAAGAAAAAGAAGGTGCTACGGTTGACCAAAGTAGTACCTTCTTCACTTTTAAAACTATATAAAATTAATTAAAATAGGCTGTTTTCGGATAGTTTGTTGCTTATGTAAAAGCCCAACTGCCGGCTTTTAACCCAATAAAGGATTCAGTAATTCTTATGGAGTTTGCAGCTCTTTTCTCAGAAAAATGAAAGGTGTATTGGTCTTCAACCGATAGTTATCAGTTATAACTTTACTTAAAAAGCAACAATGTTTGAGAAAAGAGCCTTAGATTCAAAAGGAGACAATTGTCTCCCTTTTTTCATTATTGTTACTGATTTCGTACACCTTTTTTCATAAATACAATATTCATTAATAAAGATGCAAGACAGATTAAGATTAATATACAGCCGATGACGATCATGCGCATTTTAAAAGCAACTACCATAAATATGATCAATGCAAGGGTGATGAGCCAGCCAAAAAATATCGTTGCATAAAAATAAGTCTTTTCCATGTCTCCTCCACAATAACTATATCATATACATCATTATAGCATAGTTCCCCCATAACAAATATTGAATGACATATGCCCTTCTTATTTCAAATTTTCCCCTTCATGAAGTGCTGTGTTCCTTTAGGTTTCAATAAAGATAACAGATTCCAAGTAATTGTCTGTATAATACTAACTGAAAGAACATAGTATATAATTCCTGGAACAATAAAATATGTTTGATTTCGATTAATGACGATCCACCATATACACCCTAAAATATGTATAGTAAAATTTATTAAGGTACCTTCAATTAACGGTTTCCTATATATTTCAAACTGCCTTAGTCGAAAGATACTCCAGCCTAATGTAAGAATACATGACAGCACAACAACACTAAAGTAAGTTATGAACATTATATTGCCCTCCCCCTACAATATATGTAGAGGAAGAGTGAACATTACAAGACTTTAAGAAAAGTAGAACTACAGTTATTTCGAATTTTTGTTCTACTATTAGTTGAAGAATTGGAATTCTGTTTTACTTCCATTTTGACTAGAGAATACTTCAAGACGGGCATCGATTCTTTCCTTTAATTCAGGGACATGTGAAATTAAACCAACCAATCTACCGCTATTTTGAATATCCATTAATGCCTCGATTGCTTGATCAAGGGACTCTGGGTCCAGTGTACCGAATCCTTCATCAATAAACATCGTTTCAAGCGAAACACCACCGGCATATTGTTGAACGACATCTGCGAGACCTAAGGCAAGTGCTAAGGACGCTTTAAAACTTTCCCCACCAGATAATGTTTTCACATGACGTTCCTGTCCGGTATATTGATCAAAAACCAATAACTCTAATCCACTTTGAACATTTCCTTTAGAGCGATCAGTTTTTCGCAATAAATGATATCTTCCACTTGTCATTCTTGTTAACCTAATATTAGCGACAGTAAGAATATCATCTAGAAAGGCAGCTAACACAAATCTTTCAAAGGTTATGCGATACGTATTTTGTCCTTTTGCGATATCTGAGAGATGTCCAATTAGTTTATATTTTTCCTCAGCGTCTTTAATAGATTCATTTATCGTTTCTACCTTGTCCAATATTTCTTTATTTAGCCTGATATTCATCATGACATTTGTTAGCTCTGTATTCAGTTCAAGTAATTCCTTCTCAAGCGTCGTAAACGTCTCATTTAATATATTTATTTGCGGCTTTTCTGTATTTTTTAAGCGTTCACTTAATTCAAGTAAGCGATCAGACACTGAGCGATATTCCTCTCGATAGTTTTGAACCTCTTGTTCTAGCTGTTTAATTTTCTCCATACTTTTTTTCGCTAATGTGAAATGCTTATAGCCATTAAAGCCTTCTTCCTGTAGCATATGAACAAATTTTCCACGTTCTTCTTTTAAAGTATTTTCAGATTTTATCACTAAATCCTTTAATTGTTCATTTTTAGCTCTCCATCCTGATATTGTTTCCTTTAATTCATTGACTTGCTGTTGTGCATTTTCATAGGCTTTCTCTAGCTCTTGTTTTTGGAGTTTTAATTGAACGACTTTCTGATCATATGCTTCTCTTGATCTTAATTCTTCAGGGATATTATTCAGTGATGCCTGGACCTGAGTTTTTTTCTCCGTGAATAATTGACTCGTCGACTTCTCTTCATTGAAATAGATATCAAGATCTTTTCTTGCATTGTGAAGTTTTTCGTTTAGAAGTTTAATTTCATCATTGATTAGTTGTAAGTTAGAAATTTTTCTTTTTTTATCATTATTTACTTGCTTCATTTCATGCAATAATTTTTCCTGTTCTAATAGTATCACTGTAGTATTTTCCAAAGAAAAATGAGGAAGATCAATTTTGAGCTCTCTTGCATACTCATCTATTGATTCTTTCAAATGTAATAGAACAGACTTAGTTTCTACTATATTTTTTTCATATTTATATTTTTCTTCTTCAAATTTTTCGATTTGAAGTTTCGCACTTTTTAAATCTTCTTCGGATGGAATTTCATCACTACCCAAAGCTATTTGAGGATGATGGGTTGACCCGCATACTGGACAAGGATTTCCAGTAATAAGGGTTTGTGCTAGTGCCTGTGCTTGTCCCTTTTGCCATCTATTCTCTATTACTTGCAGTGTTTTCTTGCTATCCTCTAGCCTACTTATTACATTTTTATAAAGTGGTTCCTTTTCACTTAGCAAAATCGCTTCATTCTTCCACTTTTGTTGAAGGGTTTCAAGTTTTTTAAGCTTTTGAACATTATAAGAAAGTTGATCGATCTCTTTTTCGCTCTCAAGCATTTCAATTTTATAGTGTTCAAGCTGCTTTAAATCATCTGTTCTTTTCTCCACTTTTGCTTCAATATCTGAAATTTCTTGCTTTGACTTTTGGATGTTCGAATCTACTTCCATTAATTTTTTTTGAAGCTTATGAAGTTCCTGTTGGCGATCTTCTAATGTGTATACTTCTTCCTGTAAATTAGTCATCGTAATTAGATGATCAGTTACTTGTTGACGTAAATTAGCCTTATTCTCTTCATGCTCAAGTTTTTTCTGCGCATATTCCAGGCTAGTTTGTAAATCCTCTAATTGCTGTTTAGAACTTACGTAATTTTTTTGATAAGAGTCCATCTCCTTTTTTAAACGATGGCACAGCTCATCTTGTTGTTCTATCCTTGATGCTTTATACGCTTCATCTATTTCCTTTTTCTTCAATTCATAATAATCTCTTTTTGATAATAATTCTTCTTGCTGGGCTTTCAATTTATTTAAATGATCAAATTGTGCTAATAATGCTTCTGCTTCATCGACCTTTTTCTTAGCTGCATCTCGCTCTTCTTTTTGTTTTTCCAATTTACCATTAAGCTCTATTGTAATTTGCTGCATGTGTATTAATTCTTCCTTTAGCAGCTTCATCACATGTACATCATTTATGAGATCTTCTTCAATCGCCAATTTTAATTCACTATTATCGGAAGTAGAAATGGATTTTAAAGCATGGGAACGTTCTTCCATTTTCCCTTCAACAAATCTTTTTAATACAGTTGCTTCTTCTTTTAAATGTTCTTCAATTTTTTTAAATAATTCAGTGTGAAACAATCTTTGTAGAATCGCTTCCTTTTCTTTACTATCTGAGGTTAGTAGTTTACGAAACTCTCCTTGAGGAATCATCAATATTTGACGAAATTGATTAGAGTCTAATTGGATAATTTCTTTAATCTTTTCATCAGCCTCTCGGACATTTGAAGCAATTAATTTTTTGTTGCCTTCCTCATCATAAATATACAGCTCCGCTTTTGCACTAACCGTTGTAAAACCATCACCACGAGCTTTCTTTTTATCCTGCTGTGGAGAACGCCAAATATAATAAGTTTTATTCCTTAACGAGAATTGTAAAGAAACCTCTGTCAACAAATCATCCGCAGCAAATTGGCTTCTTAGATCACTCCCGTTACGATCTTCTCCGCTCGCCTTTCCATATATCGCAAAACTAATCCCGTCAAATATCGTTGTTTTTCCTGCACCCGTTTTCCCTGAAATAACAAACATCTTTCTGTTTCCAAGCTTGGTGAAATCAATGATTTCTTTTTCTGCATAGGGGCCAAATGCTTGCATCATTAATTTTAATGGCTTCATATCTTAAGAAACCTCCCCTTTCACTTGGTCAATTATACTAGCGACTAGCGATCGCTTTTCTTGACTGAACTCCGATGTTGTCATTTCGTGATAAAACTCTTCAAATAGTGTAAGTTCTGTTTTTGATTCTCTTTTCACAAGATTTATATTTTGCTTTTCCTTCAAGTCTACTCGATCTATTCTTCTTTCTAAATGAAGAATATTTGGGTAAACCTGCCTTAACTTGTTTATTGGATCTATTATTGCTCCCTCATCATAGAGAATGACTTTCAAATAATCATCTAATTTTTGATTACTATAGAAAGCAGGATCTAATAATTCATCAAGACATCCTTTTATTTCTCGCATATCTTTATCAGGCTTTAAAAATTTCTCTTCAATCGATAACTTACCATTTGATTCGATTTGTACGATTGAAACAGCCTTTCGTTGACTCACCTCAGAAAATGAGTATTTTAATAATGAGCCTGAATATTTGATTTTGTCATGTTTTATCGCATCAGGACTATGTAAATGACCTAATGCTGTGTACGTAAAGGGACTAAAGATCTCTTGTGATACACAACCTGATCCACCTACTGAAAGTACACGTTCAGAATCAGTAGTCGCTCCGCCAATAACAAATGCATGGCCAATGAAAACATTCGGTTCATTTGGATTCAAATGCTTCTCTATTCGACCAACTATAGCATTCATTGCATCTTCATGGGAATGAACTGACTGATCATCAAACAATTCACGCACTGTCCCAGGCTCAGCATAAGGTACAAGATAAAAATTCACTCCGTTTAGTCGAATTGGAGTCAAATCCTTTGTAAGTTTACCCTGCATATAAAATTGACTATTTCGATACCATGAGGAACCAAAAGATAAACGCTCCGCACTATCATGATTGCCAGATATCGCTAAAATTGGGGTTTGTAATTCGACATTAATCTGATACAAAATTTCATCTAGTAGATTCACTGCGTCTGTTGGTGGAACTGATCTATCATATAAATCACCAGCAATAATCACTGCATCTGGCTTTTCATCAGCAACAAGTTCAACAAATTGGTTTAATACAACTCTTTGTTCTTCCGTCATGTATATTCCATGAACAAGCTTCCCTAAATGCCAGTCTGCTGTATGGATAAATTTCAATAAAATCACCTCAAGATTCTTTCAAATTATTTATATTATATCAAAAAGGAATGAATTCTCTGAGTGGTAGGTTTAGGAGATGATTAACAGAATTTTGGAATTTCAATATTATTTTATTAAAATACTAGAATCAAAGTATATATTTACTTTACAATGCATTGTAGGGGTGATTCAATGTATTCTTTTGGTTATCGTGTAGTTCGAACTATACTTACTATTTTAGGAGGAAAATTAAAAATAGAAAATAAGAATAAAATTCCTTCTTCCTCATACATCGTCGTTTGCACACATACGACTTGGTTCGATATCATCTACTTAGCATTCAGTCTATGGCCTACGCCTATTCATTATATGGCCAAACAAGAGCTATTTTCTTTTAAACCAATAAAATATCTATTAGCAAAACTAAATGCTTTTCCTGTTAATAGGGATAATCCAGGACCTAGCTCCTTAAAAATACCCTTAAAACTTTTAAAAAACAACAAGGTTGTAGGAATTTTCCCTACAGGAACAAGAACCACCGAACAAGCATCATTAAAAAGAGGTGCAGTAACCATTGCGATGAAATCCGGTGTTCCCATTTTACCAGCCATTTATAAAGGACCATTAACATTTAAGGAACTACTTCAAAGAAAAGAGATTGTTGTCCGATTTGGTGAACCAATTACTTTCGAACAAGGGATAAGTACAAATAAAGAAACGATAGATCAAAAAACACAAGAAATGAAACAAATATTCGATGAATTAGAAGCTAACTATTAATTCATCAAGTTTATACATAAAAATGGTTGCCTAATTCGGCAACCATTTTATTATTCTAAATTCTTTGACTTCAAAGAAATCTTTTCAAGTATATTAATGTAATCATTGAATATTTTACTATTGCATGGTTCATTCTGCATAATCCCTAAAATGATTTGAGTTTCTGCTTGGAGCATTTCAAGACTTTTGCAGTTATCAATTCTTTTTTCGAAATCCAAAAGATGCATTCAGTCACACTCCAATCCCCAAAGTATTTGATTTTATAATCAGAATATGAAAATTCCTCATAAAACGAATAAGTCAAAAGACCTATTCCAAGCATGAATTGCATATTTCCTTTTATAAAATAATTCTTTGAGAAAAGAGTCGAAAACTCTATAAGAAGTGCTGAATCCTTTATTGCGTGTAAAAGCTTGCAGTAGTGCTTTTACACCAGCAACAAACGATACGAAAACAGTTCAATTGAAATAACGAGATAATATACTTGTCACTATAATTTCAAATTGTCTATAATGAATAAAGATATGCTATTTATACCGAGGTGAAACTAAATGCTTAGCGGCTGGTTTTTATATTTTATTTTGTTCTGGGTTGTTATCTTAATTAGTTTATTCGCCATTGGTGGTTTCTTCATGTTTAGAAAATTCTTAAAGAGACTCCCTAAAGAAGATGGTAAATCGATTTTAGATTGGGAAGAACATTATGTGAAGAGGACAATTGATTTATGGACTCCTGAACAAAAAGAACTTTTAGAAGAATTAGTAAGCCCCGTACCTGAATTATTTAGAGATGTTGCTAGGCAAAAAATTGCTGGAAAAATTGGTGAAATTGCCTTAGAAGATCATGCGAAGGAAATTAATCGTGAACATGTGATTCGAGGTTACATATTAGCAACACCAAAGCGAGATCATAAATTTTTGCGAAAGAAACTTCGTCAAATGAATATTGATGATTCTCTGTACGAACATTTATTTCAGCAATGAAATTCCTTCTTAAAAACCGCTAGTAAGCGGTTTTTTTCTTTTACCTTTTTTAACTAGTAATTTCGAAATATATCCCATACACTTCTAAATTATTAAACAATTCAAAACATAATATATATTTATTCGATATAATATGGTAAAATTTTCAATAGATATATATATATTTCAACTAGATTAGTTTTACGAGCCTAATACCTAAGGGGTATTATAGCGTAAAACAGATAAAGGGGGAATTCTCATGCGATTTGAGAATAGAAAGTTTACCATTCTTGTTTCTATCGGAATTATTTGCATTTTGGGGTCATTCTTATTTCCTTTGTTTCTCGGAGCACTTATTCGTGAGATGATATTTTTTCAAAAGGGAGCATTTGCTTTTAGTTCTGACACTAGTTCTTATTTCATTTTTAGTATAGCATTTATTATCATTGGGATTACTCTAATTCTATTAGCAGTTGATCGAATTAGTGCAAAAATACGTTCAGTGATTTCTATCATTTTATTTCTTGTAGCAGCAACTTCGATAGTTTTAAGTATTGATAATGTTTATTACGGAACTCAAAAAGGATTCTATTATAATGACATAAAATCATTAGGGACAACAGAAATTCCATGGGAAAGTATAACAGAGATGGAGGAAATATACATAAAAGAAGAATACGATAGGAGAGCACACCAACTTATATTTAAGCTCAATAATGGGAAAAAGTATTTCATTGATTATAATTCATACCTTTCAAGTCATCATAAAAAAATTGAAGAATTTGTAAAATTCCATGGTGGTAAAACAATTATTACTGAAATTAAAGAAAAGGATATAAAATAATAACCAAGGAGGGCTGATCTAACGTAAGTCAGCCCTCCTTGGTTATTTTATATCCCTTTTGTCTGTATTTCTAAATCGTTAAGTAGCTTACGATATTGTACATACATTGCTACGCGCCACGGAACAATCATTCCGAATGCCAGTAAGAAGAACATACCACTTAATTGTCCAAGATCGATTTCAGAACTTAAAATGATTTTAGCGACAACTCTGATAAGTAGTAAACCGATTAAAATAAATCCAAATGCCTTTGAGCGTTTCAAATAAATATCATTATCACGGATTTCAAACCTCGATGTTTTAATCAATACTATAGAGAACAACATCCCCACTAAGACTGCTTCAAGAAGTTCAGAAAATGTTACTCTAAAAACTGGAACAATGAACATTAACATCCCAGTACTCATAAATATCGGAGGTAAAATAATTTTTTTCGCAGAAGCAGGTTTATTCGATGCTTTTGTCCGAATAAAAATAACAAACAAACCCATTGCTAGTGCAACAACAGTGGAAATTATTATTTCAAGCATAGAAATCATCCTCTTTTTTACTTTTGATGTCAAAATTCTCGATAATAACAATCTATATTATAACGGATATCTAAAAAAAGCGAAATTATTATGTAAAGAATTAAAAAAGTGGATGTTCAAATAAGTAATTATTTGTGAATAATTTGACTAACGAGCGTAATCTAGCTGACATTATCATGAGGGAACACTTTTTAAGTTGACTGACTAAGATATATTTTATAAGCAACAAAAAAACCACTCTATACGAATGGTTCTATCCTAATACTTTGTCAATAGCTTCATTTACACGATTTTCATTAAATGGTTTTACGATATAGTCTTTTGCACCAGCTTCGATCGCATCCATTACCATCTTTTGCTGCCCCATAGAAGAGCACATGACAATTTTGGCATCAGGAAATTCCTTTTTTATTTCCTTTACAGCATCCAGTCCAGTCATTTCTGGCATTGTAATATCCATTGTGACTATTTCCGGCTTTAATTTACGATAAAGCTCGACTGCCTCCCGTCCGTTTTCAGCCTCACCAATCACAATATGATTTGCCTTTTTTAACATATTTGTTAAAGTAACTCTCATAAATTTTGCATCATCTACCACTAAAATTTTGGCCAAAGATGTTTCCCCCTCATATCCTACCTTAAACCATTTCTCTCTGAGTGGTTGTTAATAACATATATTAAATATATCAAAAATTTTCATAACTTTCCATTCAATTTCAAACAATTTCAATTCTATCAAAAAGCAGGATATCTTAATATTTATCAACAAATCTTATATAAGTAATCTTTATAGGTATTCTACGAAAAATGATAACTAAAAACCTTGAAAGCCTCCGAATAGTGCAGACATATAGCTAGTAAGAATGGTCATCCAATTAAAGAAAAGAAAAATACCCATTACAATCATTAAGTAACCGCCAACCTTGACAATCTTATTACTATATTTACGAATCCAAGAAAGCTTTCCAATAAAGAAAGACAAAATAAAAAATGGTATAGCAAACCCTAATACATAAGCAACCATATATGGGATAGCAGAACCTGGATTTTTTGCCCCTAGTGCCATAACCGCTCCAAGAATCGGGCCTGTACACGGTGTCCATCCTGCAGCAAATGCCAAACCTATCAGTACTGAACCTAAATATCCAGATGGTCGATTTTTAAATTGAAAGCGGTGTTCTTTCATTAGAAATTCTGGTTTCAAAAATCCTACAATTATAAATCCAAAAAGAATAATTAGAATGGCTCCAATTTGCCTAATAAGATCTTGATAGTTTTTGAATATATTTCCAATCAAGGATGTTCCAAATCCTAGACCAATAAACACAATTGAAAATCCTAAAATAAAAAATAACGTATGTAAGAGACTTCTTTTTTGAAGCATCGCGTTCTCCGCTTTTAATTCATTTACAGACATACCCGTTATATATGAAACAAATGCTGGATATAGCGGTAAGCAACATGGAGAAATAAAACTTAAAAAACCTGCTCCAAGTGCCAAAAATATACTAATGTCAGTCATAAAAAACATCTCCTGATCCATTTTTATTCATTTTACCAGAGTTTACCCTAGGTTATTACCGAATATTGTGTGAAAAATTTTCTTTAAGTTTCAAAAGACAATATATGGGTAAACAGAAACTACCATTACTTTTTCAACAAACCACAAGAGAAAAGTTTTGAAAAAGTGTAAAAGATTGGTTATACTTTAAATAAATAGGCTCTTTATACTAAATCTAGTGGTTATCAGCCTAATAGACACAACATTCATTAATAACAATCATTAAAATTATGGACGAAAGGAAATCATCCGTGAACAATAATCAACTTTCAAAACTAATTGAAAAAAAACGGGCTGATTTAATAGAAATCGTTAAAAACGAAGGTCTTAATTCCACTTTGGCCATAAAATATAGTCAAGAATTGGACGGATTACTAATAAAGTACATCCAATTAGATATGAAAAAGAAAACGGCCATTGGTTAATAGAAAATCCTCCCTATATACTACTAAATATATGCACAAAAATGCAAAAAACGAGTATTAAGATACCCGTTTTTTATTTTTACCCTTTTAGTTTGCAGCACTTTTATCAAAGGAATGAAGGACTTGTCTATATTCAACCTTTTTTTAGTTAAAACATTACCTAAATAGAAACAATGGTTGAGAAAATATTTAGTAAGAAGTGTTAAGAAGTGTTCATTGTTACATTGACAGGCAATACGTTTCTAATTACTTTATAGTAAGGTTTGGTTAACTTTCAATCGCTTCTTTCAATCCGTTTTGTAATAAGTACATTTTGTGGTATAACCCGTTTAATGCAATTAATTCTTGATGGGAGCCTCGTTCAACAATTTCTCCTTGATGAAGAACTAAAATTAAATCTGCATCTTGAATCGTAGATAATCGATGCGCAATCGCAATTGTTGTTCTCCCTTTCCGCATATCTGCAAGTGCCTCTTGGATTGCCTCTTCTGTTTCAGTATCAATATTAGCTGTCGCTTCATCTAAAACTAATATCTTCGGATCTGTTACCATTGTTCTTGCAAAAGCTATAAGCTGTCGTTGACCACTTGAAAAAGTAGAGCCTCTTTCTACAACTTTATGATCATAGCGGTCTTGTAATTTTTCAATAAAAGAATGTGCTTGAACAAATTTGGCTGCATCTTCAATTTGCCCATCTTCAAGATTTGGGTTATGAAGACGTATATTATCCTTGATTGTTCCAAAAAACAGAAATGGATCTTGTAATACTAATCCTAATTTTGTTCGTAATTCTTTGATGGGATACTCTTTTATTGATTTTCCATCAATTAAAATTTCTCCGCGTTCAAATTCATAAAACCTCATCATCAAATTTATAGTGGAGCTTTTTCCACTACCTGTGTGACCAACTAAGGCAATAGTTTGACCAGGTAACGCTTTGAAAGAAATGTTTTTCAGTACATCACGTTTCCCATCATATGAAAAACTGACATTTCTAAATTCAATCTCTCCATTTTTAATTTGTAAATTCTGATTACTTTCTTGATGAGGTGCGACTTCTTTTTCATCAATAATACGAAAAACTCTTGATGCTGCGACAATTGCTTGTTGAAACATCGATAAACGAAACATCATTTGATTCACAGGTTCAAAAAAACGATCTAAATAATTTACAAAAGCATAAAGCACGCCTATTTCAATTGTATGATTAAAGGAAGATATTCCAAAATAACTAAGTACAATAATTAAAGCGAAAACATATACTAAATCGATTGCGGGACGCAATAGTAATCCATCAATTTTAATATTCTTCATTCCAGCATTATAATGTTTATTATTTATATCGGAAAACTCTTTACGAAATCTTTTCTCCTGACGAAATACTTGAATAATAGACATTCCTTGCAATGATTCACTTAATTTTGCATTTAGTTGGCTTAACCTCTCTCGCAAATCTTGGTAAAAAGCAGAACTATATTTTCGGTATAGTCCCATGATAAAAACGAGTATGGGTAAAATACATAGGCAAAAGATTGCTAGTTTTACATTTAAAGCAAACATCGCTATAAAGATCCCGATAATTAAAAAGAAGCCTTGAATAAAGGTAACCAATACATTCACAAACATATCATTTATTGCCTCAGTGTCGTTTGTGACTCGTGATACAATACTTCCTGCAGGTGTTTTATCAAAATATTTCATTCCAAGGCCATGGACTTTTGAGAAAACGTCAATTCTAAGTTGCTGGATGATTTTCACAGCAATTTCTTGAAATTTATATAATTGAAAATAAGAAACAACCACCTTAAATACTTGTATAAAAATATATAATAAAGCAAGATTTACTAATGGTTGATATGGGAATTCTTTAGGTGTTAAATAATCATCAATAAACACTTTTACCAATATTGGTCCATATATATCGCCTATCGTCGCTAATAATAATAGAAAAAATGCAAATATAAGCATTTTCATATGTGGTTTCGTATAGCTCATTAAGCGAATTAAAATTTTTCTTTGCTCTTTTCCAGTCATTGTTTTCTGCTTATCCATATCTCTTTATCCCCCAAGCTCAACAAGCTCCTCAAGTTGTTGACGTTCATACATTGACTTATACCACCCATTTAGATTTAATAATTGATCATGCGTTCCACGTTCGATTATTTTTCCTTCCTCTAAGACAAGAATCAAATTGGCATGTTTAATTGCACTTAGTCGATGAGTGGCAATCATCGTTGTTTTCCCTTTCCTCTCTGACTTCAGTGCATTGAGAATGGTTTCCTCTGTTTTGGCATCAACTGCAGATAAGGAGTCATCCAATATGAGTACTTCTGGATTCATTAATAATGCACGGGCGATAGAAATCCTTTGTTTCTGCCCTCCAGAAAGCGATACTCCCTTTTCTCCAACCATCGTATGATACCCCTCTGTAAACTGAAGGATATCTTCATGTATATTCGCTGTTATAGCAGCTTTTTCAATATTGTCTTGATTAGTGGATGGATTTGTAAAGGCGATGTTTTCACCAACGGTGCATGAAAACAAAAAGTGGTCCTGTGGAACATAGCCTATCGCTTCTCGTAATCGATCCATCTGATAATCTTCAATGAAATGTTCTCCAAAACGGATTTTTCCATTTAACCCATCGAATTCTCGTAAAAGTAGTTTAATAAGAGTCGTCTTTCCTGACCCTGTTTTCCCTACAATCCCTAGTGTCTCCCCTTGTTTTAGAAGAAAATGAATATTCTCTAGCACTGGTTTCGTTTCATTAGGATACTTAAATGACTGAATTTTAAATTCAATATCACCCTTCGGTACAGTATTCAAAGCCTCTGCCTTATCAATCATTTCGATAGGTTCAGATAGAAGTTGATCTACCCTAGCATATGAGGCTCTTCCACGTTCCATAATATTAAATAAACTTCCGAAGGCAAGCATTGGCCAAATTAATAGCCCGAGATATGTTGTAAAAGAAATGAGCTCCCCAAGTGTTAATTCATTTGCTAATACATATTTTGAACCAAATACAATAGATAGAAAGAAAGAGATGCCAATGACAATTGAGATGGTTGGATCAAAAAGAGCGTCTATTTTTGCTACTGCAATATTTTTTTTGACAACGTCTTCTGATTGGGTACGGAACGATTCAATATCTTCCTTTTCTTGACCAAATGTTTTAATTACTTTCATTCCTGAAATGCTTTCTTGTGTTTTATCATTTAATGATGAAAACGCTTCTTGAGCTTTATGAAATCGTTTATGTAATAATGAGCCATAATAGTTTGTTAATATTGCCATTATAGGCATGGGTAATAAGGCTATAATCGTAAGCTTCCAGCTAATCGTTGTAGCCATTGCGATCACTACAAAGCCACCAGTCATAAGTGAATCCACAAACGTTAAAACACCTGACCCGGCAGTTCCTTGGATTGCTTGTAAATCATTTGTCGCATGCGCCATTAAATCCCCTACTCTTTTTTGTTGATAAAAAGAGGATGACATTTTTGTAAAATGACTAAATAAACGATTTCTTAATATACGTGCCAATTTTAATGACGAACCAAAAATCATAATTCTCCAATAATAACGAAGAACATACATGGCAAGTGCGGCAATAATTAATACAGCAATCCATTTTGCTAATATTACTCCCGTTAACTGATTTTCTTTAATTGTATCAACAATTATTCCTACAATTTTAGGAGGTATCAGTTGAAGAAACGCCACCATTGCTAATATTATTATTCCGGTTATATAAGCTTTTTTCTCTTGCTTAAAAAACCACATTAAATCAATAAAAACCTTCATCCCAATCCCTCGCTGTCTTCCTGAATAATAACAACATTTATTCTATAATATCAGAATTACAAATGCTTTCTAATTTTACCAAATGTTTTGATAACGAAAAAGAGTATTTATAAAGATTATTAAAAATCTACCTTTCTTTTCATTTTTAATTCATAATATATTACATTTTTAGGATAAAATGATATTAATTGAGCATTCAAAGATAGCTTTTCACTTCAATCGAATTGAGCAACACTTCACTTTTACCCCCAAAAAAATGGACAGCCTCCTAATGCGGTGGCTGTCCCTATTACAGAAAACTTAATTCTTTTAAAAAACACAATATCCAATTACTGCTGCCTATTGTGTAAGCTTAATAAGCATATCCTAATGTTGATTAAGCTTTACCATTTTATAAAACTCGGGTACTTGTTCAGCTAATACATTTTCTTCTGAACGCCACTCAAATGCAGGTCCAACTCCACCGTATTCCATCGCTACTACCCACGGCTTTGAAAATTCTGCGTTCTCTATTTTTCTTAATACCCAAGAAGCTAGTTCCCAATCATCTTTAGTCATTGGCATACTATCAAGTAAACGCCCGTTTGCGTCTTTTTGAATACCCGTAATATGAAGTTCTTTAAGACTAGATACTGGAAGTTGCGAAATATACTCTTTGACATTTAACCCAAGGCATATTGAAGTCATTTGAGCGTGAGCAGTATCTAGTAAGAATCCACATCCAGTTCGATTAACAATTTCCGAGAGAACAAAAGGATCAATTACTGATTTCATCATATTATCACCCTTGCCTCGACAGATAACGTTTTCCATTATTACATTTTCTATGCCGATCTTATCGGCAACTATTTCAATATCACGTATTACTGCATCCACCACTAAATTAATGTGAGACGATTCGTCAGTTAGTACATCAAACTGAGGGTAATGTTTTGAATAGGCAACTGCATGAACATTTACATAAGGGGTTTGAGTCCAATTCTTTAATTCCTTAATTAAAGCCCAATCCACATTTTCAATCTGTCCAGAACCTGCGTTTAATCCAAAATGAACATAACAAGGCTTTGTCCTCTCAGCTCGTTGAATAAGTTCCTTACTAAAATCTGGACATTTAAACACATCAACATCTATTAAAGAGTCTTTAATTAATTGCTCAGCCTCAGTAGAATAGTTAACAGCTACCTTCATGATATTCACCTCATAACTATTTTTTTAATAAATATAACCCTTTAATCAATTTTAAGCTATTGTGCAAGATTCATTAATATTACTCTTTTGAATTATTAACTACTAATCTCTCCACACATTTAGATATCTACATAAAGGAGGTATATACCCCTTTTGTTTCACTTTTATGTTTTTAAAATTCTATATAAAATGGATGACTGCTTTCGTCCAAACAGTATTCAATTCTTTGTCTGAAGTTCCCTACAGTCACCATTTTCAAAGCTTGTTCAATAGGATAGAACCCTACTTCCAAACTCTCTGATGAAGTTGTCAATTTACCTCCAATAGGCTTTCCTAAGAACAGCGTATTACAAATTGATTTGTTTACATTTTGAAAAATTCCGCAAAATTTTAAAACCTCAATATCAATACCTGTTTCCTCTTTAGTTTCCCTAATTGCAGCATCTTTCAAAGACTCTCCTTCTTCCACTTGCCCACCTGGCATTTCCCAACCTCTCCAAGGTCCGTTAATTAATAGAATTTCCTTTTCTTCATTAAGCACAATGGTTGCTGCGGAAACTATATGTTTTGGTGGTATGAAAATATTTTGTTCCAAAAAATTCCCTCCTTAACTAAATCTATTAAAATATATTAACATTTTACCAATCTTTAGAATAGAAACATTTCTTATCAAAACATTATACAGTTTACAAAATTTCTAGTTTAAAGACGTTTTACATAATAGCTTTTTATTTCCAAATTATCATTACCAAATTTTTGTAACCTTTCCGTTAGTAAATACGTCCATTCAGTAGTCGCTATCTAAAGGGGAGAAATAACAATAATGACTAATGATAATAATAATCGTTTGGATGGAATCCAAGATACAGATCAATGGTTAGAATGCCTAATGATGGATTACGGTGAAAAGTTAATTCGTGTTGCTTATCTGTATTTAAAGGATTGGAAATTAGCTGAGGACGTCGTACAAGAAACATTCATTAAATGTTACCTCAAACAAAAGGATTTTCGAGGAGATTCGTCTGTTAAGACATGGATATATTCTATTTTAACTAATGCTTGTAGAGACATTTTACGAAGTACAGGTTACAAAAAAACAATAATAGTAAATAAACTTTATCCCCATCAACATACTTATACAGAATCACCTGAAGATGCTGTTATTCAGAATGAAGATGAATATTATTTATCAGAATGTGTACTTTCATTACCAATAAAATATCGTGAAGTAATTATATTATTTTATTATGAATCACTAACTATAAATGAGATCAGTGATCTACTCAAAACGAAGAATTCTACAATAAAGGTCCGTTTGAAAAGAGGTAGGGAAAAGTTAAGAAAACTAGTAGATAAAGGAGTGGAAATTTATGCGAAGTAGCCAGGATGAGTTTCAAAATTTGAAAGTTGCTTTGGATAACACGATCTTATCCGGAGAACATTTTACTGATAAGCAAAAAGAAGATATTCGTGAAGGGATTAAGAAACAGCGTTATTCTAAACATCAGTATCGTTCAAAAACATTGTTTCCACGTTTCTTAACTATTGCTTTTATGATGCTATTTATTAGCTTCGTAGGTATATTCCTTACAAATAGCATGAAAGATTTAAATGAATCTACAAAAGAAACTTTACCAAATAAAAATAAGGAATCGACATTAGCAGAAACTAAAGATACTGATATTTATGATTTTCCTCCGGCACTTTACGGCAATAGGCAAACAAGTTTAAAAGTAGGTGAAGGGTATAAAGGAACTGGAGATCTTGGAGTAAGAGTTAATAAAATTCGTGTAGTACCATCTAATGAACAAGAAACCAACCATGGGCTTATTACCATAGGAGTATTAATAAAAGTAGAGAATAGAGGGATTAAAGAATTGTTCATTTCACCAGAAGTGACAATGAAACTTTTTAATGATCGAATGGAAGAACAAATAGATATTAAGAATGTTGAATCGATCAAAGGTCCACTTGAAGTATCAGAATCAAAAAGTGGTGAACTGTTATTTGAAATACCTAAAGCTAAAAAGTATAAATTTATTTATTTAGACAAAGAATCTCAAAGTTTTACTGAATGGTACTTTCCGGAGTAACAATTATTTATCTATAGTCTGCAAAAGTGAAATCATGTTGATTTTTTCAAGATGATTTCTTTATTTATTTTTCCCAAAGCTTTTCATTTTGGTTATTCGAAGTTCAATAGGTCTCCATCTTAACATAGACAGGCTAATAGAATGCTGGCTTAGTTCATAACTATATACGAACTGTATGTTATTATTAGCATCAAAACGGGATATGATAATTACCCATATCCCGATTTAATGGAAATTTTTATGGATTGAGAACATATCATCTATTTTCTGTTTTCGTTTTGAAGCTGAGCCGTTACTTGAACAACCCGTTCACCTAATGCTCTTCCCAGTGCTTGATCTTGCTCATTTAATAGTACGGAGCTTTCAATGGGGCACGATATTCCCACACCATAATAAGAACCGTATAGAGCATTTTCTGGTATATTTCCTGGCAAACCTACAATAATCATCCCTTGATGAAGCATGGGAGTAATAAGATTTAGCAAGGTCGCTTCTAGTCCCCCATGTGTTGTGGCTATTGTACAAAAAACAGCACCCACTTTATCCACTAGTTTACCGCGTGCCCATAGATAACCAAGTTTGTCCATCCACTTTTTTAAACCAGAACTAATACTGCCGAAATGGCCGGGGCATCCCCAAATAATTGCATCCATTTCCGGTAGGTCATGGACATCGGCTTCATCAACATGTTTGACGTACACAGTAGCTTTTCCAGTCTGTTCTGCCCCATGACCAATCGCTCTCGCTAAAGCTTCCGTATGTCCGCCTTCACTATCGTATACAATAAACACCTTCATTTATTATCTCTCCATTACTTTAAAGAGTTTTAAATATTGTAGGAAGCGTGATTTTCTTTTTTATTTCTTTTTATGTAATGATTTTAATGCATTACGGAACTCATCGTCGTCCATTTCCTGCTTCTCCTTTTGTTTGCCTTTTGCTAGATGGCTTAATGCTTGACGAAACTGTTCATCTTTCTCTCCAGTATGGTGAATCTCCCTATTCTCATGATTATGTGATTTATGAGGAATTTCATTCTCTACTTCTACTCCAATTTTCTTTCCACTTTCAACCGGTTTAACTTCTTTATATTTCTTAATATTAGCAATGAATGTAATAAGAATCGCTAATGTCAAAACAAAATAGATGGAAAGTGCACCTAGGGCTTGACCAAGGCCTGCTTCTAATCTTCCGTCATAATAAAGCAAAGCCCTAATACCGTCTACAATATATCGTGTAGGTAAAATATTACTGAATAGTCGATGGACAATTGGTAGCGTTGATAATGGAAATGCTCCACCACTCGAGAATATCCCCATAAAATTTACCGGGAACATTACTAACATTCCCCATCCACCTAAAAATACCGCTATCGTTTTAAATAACAGAAACATGGTTGTACAACTAAAAAAAGTAAAGAGGAATATCGCCCAAATGCTTGAAGCATGTGCACTTCCAAAGATTCCAAATACCCCTAGTTGAATAAATATTGACACAAAGAATGTTAATATGAACCCAAAAATTATTTCTGAAGTAAGGACTTCAGATTCACTTAATGCAGATCCTCTTTTTTTCAAAGTACCATTACTGCGCAAAAGATATCCATGAATCATATTTGCTCCTAACATCCCAGTAATGGAGGATATAAGAGCCATAACAAATGGTGTCATTCCTTTATTAAGATTAACCGGCAGCCCCAGTACATTTGTTGAAACAATCTTCACTGGATTGTCCAATAGTGAAGCATTCTCCGGCGCTAAGCTCATTCCTTTTTGCAGCAGTTCTTCTTTAAATTGGCTGCTAATTTCTTTGGAGGTAGATAAAGCGACAGTTTGAAGGGTGTTACTTGCAATCATAGTGGCAGTTTGTCCAATCCCTTCATTTAATAAAACTTCTAAATCAGCTGGTTGACCATTCGTAAGACCAGAAAGAAGGGTATCATGAACTTCACCAAGATTTTTTGAATAATCTGAAGGGATAATTAATGCTCCATAAGCTTTGTTATTTTTTATATCGTTGAAAGCACGTTCCCTACTTTCGTCTACCTTCCATTTAAAAGAGTTCCCATTTTGTTTTTCGATAAGATTTAATAGTATAGCATCACCAATTTTTCCTTTATCTTCATTTACAATAATTAGAGGTACATCAGACATGTTTTGTTTTGCACCTTTAAATATTGGCAGATATACAAAGACCATGACTAGCATTAATAAAGAAATTAACCAAATTGGAAACCAAGAGGAGCTTAATTTAAACAATTGATTCACGATTGAATTCCCCTAACACCGAATATATTTTAGTCATGTTATTATGTCCATCTTGTTCGTGATTATGAGGATTCAAAAAAAACTATTGAATTAAAAGGAGAAGTGTTGGTAACTCTTCTCCTTTGCACCGCTACCGTTTAAAGCAGTGGAGCCTGACTCCCGTTCATTCTTTAAAAAGTAAAAGAAGGAATTAAGCAAATTTTTTTAACCAATTATTGATATAGTCATAGTTGCATTACAGTGGAAATACATAATCGAGGATGAAAGATAAATTATAAAGCAGTACAGTGATTAATGAAGAATATAGGGTTTTAGGATGGTGCGTTTGAAAAAGTATCGCTCATATCGAGGACTAGTAAGCAGTATTGTGCCTATTAAATAAAATGTGACTTTTACAACTTATATACTAAAGAAGAAATGTGTATGTTGTAGAAAGAATTTCTCCGTTATATAAATCAGAATTGGGTACCAATTGTGTCAACTACAAAAGTGAAGTTAAAAGTTAATTCGCTCGCTTCTTAATTTTAGATTTTAACATTTTTTTCAAAAAATCCTTAGATTAAGGGATTTATATTTATTTTGAGGAATATCAAATAAGAGTCATTCATAAAGATGGACAGATACTATTACTATAATTTCTGAATCAATGATTGATCTGAAAAAGAACCTAAGGCTACATCTGAAATTTATGATTATGTATATGTAATAAAAGATTATAATACCACTCTAATCAAGCGATTGAAATTCTGGTTAAGAAATATAACCAAAGCTTATAAATCCAATAAGTCAAAGTCTCCACACAAATTAATGCAATTAATGCATACTTCTATAGGTACTAAAATAGTCACTTTGTTATTTAAGGCATATTTATCGGAATACAAAGTCTAATGAATCAAATGATTCATATTAAATGTCACACCTTTTAACTCTAAAACCTTATTTCCTTTTGAATTCCTGCTTTTTACATTAGCCAATGAGAGTAATAATCTAATAAATACCTCTGATAATTTAAACATCTGTTTTTATAATTGTTAAGCTTGTATTCTAAAAGTATCTAACAATGCTTTGAGTAATCTATTATATTGTCTCAAAAGGTTTTATTTTCCAATTTATTATTTACACCTTCTGCTAAACAATAATAATTATATCCCTTCATTACCTCTTTAAGTAACATAAAAAGACCGCTCCTTTCTAGTTAAGTTTCTAACCGAAAAGAGTGGTCTCTTTACAAATGTGAAAGTTAAACCATTTATACCTTAATAATTATGGAGAAAAATTCACTAATTCGTATTATTGATTTCAATAACCATCAATATAAAATTTATGATGTCACTGTTACCCTATGTATCCAGGGGTTTATAGGTCTTACTTCATTTGCTGTTTATTCATAGCATTCATCATCTGATTGATTTTCTTTTGCGATGGTTTCATGCCCATTTGTGTCATCATCATTTTAAGCATTTGTTCATTGATTGGTGGATTTTTCTTTAAATAGTTCATCATATATTTACGAGCTATGAAAAATCCTAGTGCAATACCAGCAAGTAATGCAACTAATATTAGTAAATATCCCCACCAGGCCATACTATTCCTCCTTCATGTTGTCTATGTACAGTGTACTAAATCCTCAATCATTATACAATATTTCAATAGTGTTTCAAATGTATTTTCTTTCTTTTATCGGTTTTATCCAGCCATAACGTTCATTTTCGAAGTCAATTGCTAATAAACGACCATCATATTTTCTTAAAATTTCTAAGAATGCTGATTCAGAATCAAATTTTCCCCATGCCTGTAACCTTAAACTATTTTCTCCTATCATTAATTCTACACCATTTGTCCGATCACTATCCCTAAATTTATACACATGACCCTCTACAATTAATTCTTTTTTCTTTGCAAAGGCTTGTCCCACTAAATACTGGATATGTAAAATAGGAATTGGTTTTGTAATATATTCAATTTGCCTTCGAATGATTTGTTTAAGTCTGCCGCTTACATGAAAATATTCAATAAACAAGTCGTAAAACATTCTTTCCCGTCCATAATAATACTCTGCAACCTCATCTTCTATTAAAAAGATTTGATAGGCACGCATTATACCTCACTCCCGAGTTTGAATCGTTTCAACCTATTATAGACCTTATTTTCTGATTTTTTTGTCAAATACTGTTTCATTTGTCTGATTTTTTTGTCGAATGACCATTTCTTTTAAAATAGGTATACTATAATTAGAAATTAGTAGAAGGGGTGAGTTTTTTGAATATTCTTTGGGATTTTGATGGAACACTATTTGATACATATCCAATATATACAAATAGCTTTAAACAAATTCTTGGAAATATTCCCGAAAAAGTGATCTATCAACAATTAAAAATCTCCTATACTCACGCGGTAAATTATTTTCAGCTAACAGAAGAGCAAACGAAAAGGATTAAAGAAATCGATAAGGAGGTCACACCTAAAGATATACGTCCTTTCCCAGATGTTGAGAAAGTTCTACAGTTCGCTAATTTAAATGTCATCATGACCCATAATACGAGGAAAGAAGTGGAAAATATTTTAACTCATTATCAGTGGGGATATTATTTTAAAGAAATAGTTACTATTGATAATGGTTTTCCACGGAAGCCTCATCCTGCATCTTATGAATATTTACATCAAAAATACGATCTCGACTTAATCATTGGGGATAGAGAATTAGATATACTTGCCGGCAAAAACTTAAATATTAAGACTTGTCTCTTTCAAAATAATCAAGCTGGAGCAGATTATTATCTTTCCCATTACAAAGACTTTTTTCAGCTCATGCAATACATAAAATAAAATAAGGCAATCCATTGTATTCTGATATGCTCCCCTTAAAGTGGACAGATGAAAAAACAAAAATCTGTCGTTACTCTAGGGGGATTTTTTATGTCAAAAAGAAGTAAATATTCTACCGAGGAGAAATATCAAATTTTAATGAAATACATAGAGGGGGAAATGAGCCCCAGCAGTTTGATAAAAGAATATAAAATATCTAAATCCACACTCCATAGCTGGAAAGATAAATATGAATTATATGGTATTGATGGTTTAAAGGAATCACGCAGATGGAAACAATACTCGGATGAAATAAGATTAAGGGCAATTCAAGACTATATATCTGGTGATTATTCCATGTTGGAAATATGTAGAAGGCATAAAGTGAGCCGTGGCGCCCTCAGGGGTTGGATAAAGAACTATAATAATCATAAGGAAACGAGACAAACAAGTCAGGGGGAATCCCTTATGATTCATTCTAGAAAATTGTCTTTCCAGGAGAAAGTGGAGGCAGTTCATTTTTGTATAAAGAATGGCCATGACTATTCAGCTGTCATGAAGAAATTCCAAATTAGCTACCAGCAAATATACAGTTGGACAAAAAAATATGAAGCAGATGGACCAGAGTCCCTACGGGATCACCGTGGAAGAAAGAAACCTCAAGAAGAAATGTCAGAACAAGAGAAATTAAGGATAAAGATTAAGGAATTAGAAGCAAAAAATTATCGATTGGAAGCTGAAAATGCTTTTTTAAAAAAGTTGGAGGAAATCGAAAGAAGGCGGTACTAAGCAAGGTTCGGAATGAAGTCGCTTATTGTGCAATACGGGAATTAAATGAAAGAATGAATTACCCTATTCAGCTCCTTTGTACAATAAGTCATACCAATCGGTCTTCATACTATAAATGGGTCAATCGAAAGGAAACGGATCAGGAACGCGAAAATCGCGGATTACTTAAAGAAATTAAAGCGATTTATCAAAAGGTGGATGGAATATACGGTTATCGACGTATTACCATGAATCTCAATCGGAAAATGAATAAGCATTATAACACAAAACGAATTCATCGTTTAATGCGATTAGTTGGCCTACAATCAAAGATACGACGGAAAAAGAAATGGGATCATCGCCCATCTGATAATAACGTGGAAGAGAATATCTTGAACCGAGAATTTACGGCAGTACACCCAAATGTAAAATGGGTAACTGATATAACAGAATTAAAATATGGGAATGGTCAAAAGGCCTATCTAAGCGCTATTTTAGACCTGTATGACAATTCTATCGTATCCTTTGTATTGGGACATCGAAATGATAATAATTTAGTCTTTAAAACCATCAAAGGTGCCTTAACGAAGAATCCTTTACATGATGAGCAACGTTTAATTCATAGTGACCGTGGCTTTCAATATACATCAAATGGATTTAAAAGGATAATCGAAAAAAACCATCTTATCCACAGTATGTCTAGAGTAGGAAAATGTATTGATAATGGATGCATGGAATCATTCTGGGGGACTTTGAAAGTAGAAAGATATTATCTTCATCATTATCAATCCTTTGAGGAGCTTCAAAAGGATATCAAAGATTATATAAAGTTTTATAATCAAGACCGTTTACAAGCCAAATTTAATGGCCTTAGCCCGATAGAATATCGAACTAAGGCCATTGCCTAATTTTATTTTTTTATACTGTCTACTTGACAGGGTGCAGTTCATTCACAAATGGATTGCCTCTTTTATGTTTTATTTATTCATTAATGCTTTTACACGAGAAACCACATTCTCTACAGTAAATCCATACTCTTCAAGTACTTTTCCACCTGGTGCAGATGCGCCAAAGCCATTAATGGCAAGGATTTCTCCTTCATCTCCAACATAACGTTCCCAGCCTAGTGGAGCAGCCATTTCAATCGCTAAGCGTTTTTTCACTGTTTTCGGAATAACCGATTGTTTGTATGCATCGCTTTGTTCTTCAAAACGATCCCATGATGGCATACTTACTACAGATGCATGAATCCCTTCATTTAAAAGTACTTTTTGAGCTTCAACTGCAAGATTTACTTCAGAACCAGTAGCAAGTAATAATACATCAGCTGTTTCTCCCTCAGCAGGTGAAACAACATAAGCACCTTTTGCAACACCCTCATTTGCCAATTCTGCAGATGATTTCAGTGTTGGTAATCCTTGTCTAGTTAAAACAAGTGCTGTTGGTTTATCCTTAGATGTTAATGCTAATCTCCATGCGGCTGCTGTTTCATTTCCATCTGCTGGACGGATAACAGATAGATTTGGCATTGTTCGTAAGGATGGCAATTGCTCTATTGGCTCATGAGTAGGTCCATCTTCACCTACGGCAATACTATCATGAGTAAATACATAAGTTACTGGAAGTCCCATTAATGCTGCTAAACGAATAGCTGGACGTAGGTAATCGGAGAACACGAAGAATGTTCCACCATATACTTGTAATCCACCATGTAAAGCCATACCATTCATTGCTGCACCCATTGCAAATTCACGAACGCCGAACCAAACATTGCGTCCATCATAATGTTCTGGAGTGAAATCTTTTTCTTCTTTGATCATTGTATTATTAGAGCCTGCTAAGTCAGCTGATCCACCAATAAATGTTGGTACATGTTTAGCAATAGCATTTAATACTTCTCCGCTTGAAGCTCTGCTTGCAAGGCTTTTTCCTTCCTCATAGACAGGAATTGCTTGATCCCAGTTTTCAGGAAGTTCACCTTTTATCGCACGGTCTAATTGCTCAGCTAATTCAGGATAAGCTTTTTTATATTCAGCAAATAATTCTTGCCATTGTTGTTCTTTTTTCACACCTGGCTCAACGATTGTTTCATTAAAACGATCATATACTTCATTTGGAACATAGAAATCCTCTTCAAATGTCCATTTATAATATTCTTTTGTTAATTTTAATTCATCTGCACCTAATGGAGCACCGTGCACTGCTGATTTTCCAGATTTATTTGGAGATCCATAACCAATGACTGTTTTTACTTCAATCATCGTTGGGCGTGTAACATCTGCTTTAGCTTCTGCTATCGCCTTTTCAATCGCCTCAAAATCATTCCCGTCTTCTACACGAATATATTGCCATCCATATGATTTAAAACGACCTTCAATGCTTTCAGAGAACGATTTATCTAGATCTCCATCTAAAGAAATATCATTTGAATCATACAAGACAACTAAACGTCCTAATTTTAGATGTGCAGCTAAAGATGCAGCCTCACTTGAGATACCTTCCATTAGGTCACCATCACCACAAAGTGCATATGTATAATGGTCTACTATATCAAATTTGTCCTTATTATAAACTCCAGCAAGATGACGTTCAGCCATTGCCATACCGACTGCCATTGCAATTCCTTGTCCTAAAGGACCTGTAGTCGCTTCAACACCCTTTGTATGACCATATTCAGGGTGACCAGGAGTTTTACTACCCCATTGACGAAATTGCTTGATTTCATCCATGCTTAAACCATAACCAGCTAAATGAAGTAAGCTATACAATAGCATAGAACCATGTCCAGCTGATAAAACAAAACGATCTCGGTTAAACCACTCAGGATTTTTTGGATTATGATTCATCATTCTTGTCCAAAGAGTATAAGCCATTGGAGCTGCTCCCATTGGTAAACCTGGGTGTCCAGAATTAGCTTTTTCAATTGCATCAATGGAAAGTGTTCTAATGGTATTTACGGCTAATTGATCTGTATTATCGAACATTTTGTCAACATCCTCTCTTACATGAATTCATCCAATTAATTATATTAGATATGTTTGTATTATAACTCAACTGTTAATACCTAAGAAAGTAACATAAGCTGAACTGTTTTATAGCAAACTTTCTTAAAATTATGTGAAACGATAAAAAGACTGAATACTCAGCCTTTATATAAATCATTCCATATAATTAATGTAACCGTTTTCTGTCCTGTACATCCCGCACTTTTTGTGGTGTTACGTCATTACCATTTGGATCAATAACCCGAACAGTTTCAATAGTGTTTTTCATTGATGACCGAAAACTCTCAAGATATTCACGACGTAAACGGGATTGTTCCTTTGCTTCATCTTCTGTTAAGCCTTGACCTTTTGCCTTTTTTGAAAGCAAATTAATTCTTGCAATTTTTTCTTTAGAAAGCATGTATGGCTACTCCTTTATATAAAAACTAAATAGCTATAAAACGATAAGGTTATCGTACTAAATATATTTGAACTTATCAAGGAAATAGCCCGTATAAGATTAATTTTCACTTTTCATATATTCCTGATATCTTCGATTAACTGTTGCTTTCGATACTTTATACCCAAAGCCTCTTAAGGTAGCAGCAATTTCAGCAAAAGTTAAGTCATTTTGGCGTAGACGAACAATTTCTTCAATAGGAAGTTCAATCCGGTCTCTTCCTTGCTCGTTACGCTGTCCATTAAGATTAAATTCTGGGTGAAAGCCCTTTTCTACAGCTCGTTTCATGCCTCTTTTTATTTTTAAATTATGTAATTTTCTTTGATATTCTTCAACCATACTGACAATATTAAGAACCATAGAGTCTGATTCGGACAATTCCAGTTCACCTTGATGGGATACACAAAAGACCTTTACACCTTCCTTTTTTAGACAGTGAAGCAAAGCAATTTTTGCATTTCCTCTACCTAATCTTGTTTCATCCTGTACTAAAATAGCTTCTATATCTTCTGCTTTTATAAGATCAAATATTTCTAGTACTCCAGGTCTATCCAAATCGTATCCGCTAGCCTGATCTTTTATTATCTTAGTGACTTCAAATTTCCAGTGATTAGCAGCGTCTATTAATTCGACTTCTTGCCGTTCTAAAGATGTTTCCTGTGTTTGTTTATTTGTACTGACACGACAATATATAATTGATTTCATCCTTCATTTCTACTCCATATCATATGCAAGCTTGCTATTATCATTTAATAGGTGTTTCGCCTTTACCGGGATAATTAATTTCTCTCCAGCTTTAATATTATCCTCATTTAATTGATTTTTCTTAGAGACCCACTCAATAAACTCCTGTGAACTTAAGGAATGATTATCAGCATAGAGGTTAGCTATTTCCCATAGAGATTGTCCTTCATTAACGACAATTTCTTGATAGCCTGATGTATCTTCATCACTCGAGATCAATATATATAATCCTAAAAGGATCGAAATAACTACTAACATAATAACATAAGAGTATTTTTTCCATAGAGTAATCATATAATAACCCACCTTCGAATGTATGTTCGTTTATTTGATATCATTATAAAACGAACATACATTCGAAGTCAATGTTTTTTTCGAACTTATGTTTGTATTGGTAAAATATAAATGCTATACTAGTAATAAGTAAAGAGAAGTTTAATAGCCGGGGGTGTATATTATGACAAAGCTTACAAAAAGACAACAAGATATTCTTGATTTTATTAAGACTGAGGTAAAGTCAAAAGGATATCCTCCATCCGTACGTGAAATTGGGGAAGCTGTTGGACTAGCATCGAGCTCTACTGTTCATGGACATTTGTCGAGATTAGAAACTAAAGGTTTAATTCGTAGGGACCCAACTAAGCCACGTGCGATTGAAATACTTGATTTGGAAACAGAGAATATCCCACAACAAAGGGTTACTAATGTTCCATTATTAGGAAAAGTAACAGCGGGATTACCTATTACAGCAATCGAAAATATAGAAGAGTATTTTCCTCTTCCAGAACAATTAGCACCAGCTGATGAGAATATTTTTATGCTTGAAATTGTCGGCGAAAGTATGATTGATGCGGGAATTTTAGATGGAGATTATGTAATTGTACGCCAACAGCATACCGCCATTAATGGAGATATCGTTGTAGCAATGACAGAGGATGATGAGGCAACTGTAAAACGTTTCTTCAAGGAAAAAGATTTTTTCAGATTACAACCTGAAAATTCAACTATGGCACCAATTATTTTAAATAATGTAACTATTTTAGGAAAAGTAATAGGATTATACCGTAACATCATCCACTAATATGTACGAGGGACCAATTCAACAAATAATTGGTCTTTTTTATTTTATCTAATCCGACCATTTTTATATCTATTTATTACAGAATAAAAACTGGAGAATTGTAGGATAAATGTCTGTTTACAAAGTTAAAGATACATAACAATAATAAAGTTCTATCAAATTCAGCCAACAAAAATACAACTACTATTAAAAAAAGCCATTCTAATATTACATTTTATTAGGAATGACTTTTTCATTTTGATGAATTCATATTTTCTATTTAGAAGTAATTCTTATTGTTCGCTTTGATGAATTGTAATCAACAGTTGCTCCGAGGGCTTCTCCAACAAATCGTAAAGGGACAAGCGTTCTTCCATTCCTCACCTTTGCAGGAACATCGATTTGCGATACTTTTCCATTTACTGTTGGGGACTTAGCACCAATTTTTAAAACAATTTTTGTATTTGTTTTTATAGCGGTAACTACTTGATTCTTTTGATCCCATTGAACATTTGCTCCTAGACTTTCAAATATCCCCCTTAAAGGTACCAATGTTCTCCCATTTTCGATAACTGGTGATTGATCATAGGATTGTTTAACACCATTTATATACACTACTAATGCAGGAGTGGCCGAGGGTTTCGACACTCGTTTAGCAGTTTGTTTTGATAATGAAATGGAGCCATCTGAATTGTGATAATGATATTGCCCAGTCTTCAATCCATATTTTGCACAATTTGTTCTACATGTATGCCCACCATTGCCATCCAATCTGCCAGGACTAGCACTCACGTTTATTGAAAATGGGATACAAATCAAAATAGTAGTTAGTAAAGCTATTAAACCTTTTTTTCTCACTTTTTTACTCTCCTTTTAATCTGTTACTCTTAGTCAATAACTTTTTATCGATATTAATACTGTATTTATTTATTCAATCGTATCAAGTAATTCTACATCTATATTGTCAACATCTTCCCAGCTATGATATTTTTCCAAATGCCATTTATTCTTTAACCTTTTATAACCGTTTTCTTCAATCCACTTATGTAACTGATTGTAGGATTCTCCAATAAGACTATTCTTTCCCTTATGCCTCACTACAGCATAGCTTTGTCTTGGAATGGTTAATGCGACCATTTCTGTTGGTATATCTTTATAATCTGATACTTCAACACATACCCAATAGCCATCCTCATCCTTCGTTTCATTATCTACAACAAACGCTCCATAAAGCTGAAATGGATCAACAACCGTTGTAATATCTTTGATCTGTTCAAATAGTCGCCTTGTAGCTTGAGGAATTTCGATTATGTATTGTTCTGCTTCACATAATACCCTATACCCTACTAGCTTCAATTAAGCAAGATCTTTTATAATAATCTTCACTTCGTCCCCCCGTTCCAGTTTTCTAATCTCATAAATAATCTTACGCTTGTTTAAAACATTGTTGAAATATTAATTTATCATCAATTTTCTTAATAGTCCATCATTATCAAATAATTAGAAAATCCTTCTCCCAGAAAAGGAGAAGGACAATTTTTAATTATCCAATAAACCTAGATTATCTAATACTGTTACAAACTCTGCTCTAGTTAATGGTTGATCTGGCTTCCACGTTCCGTCTGAATAACCCGTCATTATTTTTTTATCTATCGCCTTTTGAATTGCTTTACTTGCCCAGTGTTTCTTTAAGTTTTCTTTTTCTGGCACTTTTACGTCCTCCTTTTTAATATCTGCTTTCACCATCGTGATAAAATCTTTCCATTCAATCCCTTTGGCTCCACTCCTTAGATTACGAGGACAATTCTTTCCTGACCAATGATGATGTTGAACGACCTTTGAAACAGGAATATTATGATCATTCATCAGCTTTCTGGTTAACCACACTGCGTTTTCTACTGCCTTAATAAATTTCCCATCACTATTCACACAAATTTCGATAGCAATTGACTTCATATTGCCATCCCCATTACCATCTCCAGCATGCCAACCAACCTCGTTTGTTGGTAGTGATTGGTAAATAGAGTCATCATCAACAGTGAAATGCCATGAAGCCTGCCTCGAATTCCCTCTATATTGTAAATTAGCATGGGCTTCATCATCAGCCCCTCTGCTAGTGTTATCGGTTTCATGAATGGTGATATATTCCGGTTTCATTTTAATACCTGGTCGTGTAAATGTATTAGAAGCAGGGATAAATTTTTGATGTATGATCATTTTAATTTATCAACTCCTCTTTAATACAATATTCCGATATATCATTATTCGGAAAGGCTATTAGTCAAAAAGATTAAAATAAATACAAATCATTATTTTATTTATAATATTTCACTCAAAAAAAGCACCCATGATGGATGCTGAACTGAACCCCGAATAGTAGACACTTAAAAAAAAGTGCCCTATTCGGGGTTTTTTCTATGGGAAAAGCCCGTTATACTTAACATAATTAATTTGAACGGGAGTTATCTTATGAGTAAAATCTATTTTAATGAACATCAACGTCAACTATTAGAAGCCAATCCCAATGTTGCTTCAGTATCTGACCGAGCGATTCAATATACACCTGAATTTAAAATTAAAGCAGTAAATGAGAACTTAGCTGGGAAAGGACCTACTCAAATCTTTATAGAAAATGGGTTTGATCTTGAAATGATTGGCCCTAAAAAAGCTAAATCAGCTTTGAAGCGTTGGAGAAATACTTTTAATCAATATGGAGAAAATGGTTTTTTGGAAGAACGTCGAGGAAAAGGAAGTACGGGAAGACCAACAACTAGTGAGTTATCCGCTGATAAGAAGCTAGAAAAAGCAGAGGCTCGTATTCGTTATCTCGAAGCTGAAATTGAATTACTAAAAAAGCTAGAGGAACTCGAAAGGAAGGCGAAGAAACACAAGTAGCTCCACATGAAAAATACGCAGTCATCAATGAAGTAATTCGTAAATATCAACTAATCAATAGTGTCTCTGAGCTATGTACTGTCGCACATGTTAGTCGCAGTGGTTATTATGCATGGCTGCGGAATACTGAAAAACATGCCATTCGAGAGAACAATGATTATGAGGATTATCTCTTTTTAAAGTGCATCTATGATGCATTCAAAGGGAAAGTTGGCTATCGTGGACTTTATATGAAAGTATGTGAATTACTTGAAAACCCAATGAACCCAAAGAAAATACGCCGTCTAATGCGCAAGTATAATTTCTTTGCGAAAGTGCGACGTGCAAACCCATATAAAAATATTGCAAAAGCTACTCAAGAACATAAGACATTACCAAATAGATTAAACCGTGAATTTACACAAGACGAGCCGGAAAAAGTATTTTTAACTGACATTACCTATTTAAAGTATCGAGGAAAAACAGCCTATCTATCCTGTGTTAAGGATGTCGCTACACGTGAAATAGTGGCATATGAATTATCACAAACATTGAAAATGTCGATTGTTTACAATACTCTAGCAAAATTAGAAGAGAAATTAGGGAATAATATACATCCAGAAGCCATGATACACTCTGATCAAGGTTTCCATTACACGCATCCAGAATTTCAAAAAAGGGTGAAACAGATGAATTTGAAACAATCTATGTCACGTAGAGGGAACTGTATCGATAATGCACCAATGGAATCCTTCTTTGGACATATGAAAGATGAAATGGACTATAAAGAAGTTCATACATTTGAAGAACTAAAACAATTAGTTAATCAATATATGATTTTCTATAATGCATCAAGAAGACAATGGAATTTAAAAAAGATGACTCCGGCAGAATACCGAAGTCATCTAATCGCTGCTTAAATAGCAGGGTTACTTTTATTAAACTGTCCGAAATTTAGGGCGCAGTTCATGCATCAAAAATTATTTTTCTCTTTTAAAAATAAATTTTATTTCATCTGTAAAGACTGATTTTCCATTTCCATCACTATTTCCATCAATAATCGGCAATGCTGATACTAACTCCCAACTTTCTCCCCCTAATTTATCAAGATCTGCTGATAATGTAATATCATTATTAGTAAAAGTTTGATTGTTGAAAGTAAATACTTTATATTCAAACTCCTTCATATTTTTCACCACACTCTTATAGGTTCATTTATTTATTGAAAGGTTATTTACTTTTGATAATATGATTTATTATTTTTGTATAAATGATCTATTGGAAAACTATTCATAGTATTTGTTCAAACAAAATTATTTATGTAGGACAACTTTTTTACGTAAAAATACATTTGTGAATTATTTACAAAATCATAATTAGTGTGACCTGCCCCTCATTGAAAGAATTAATTTGTGAATTCCTTTCATTGCTTCTGTTCCTATGTAACTCCCTGTCATACCCAATAAGAAGCTGGAAGAAATGAAATATATTATGTAATATACCCCTGATCCGATTAACATATCTATAAGAATATACCTTTTAATTGTCGATCCTTTAATTGAACAAAAAACGACTTTATTTGTAGTAAACATATGTATCACATCCCACTGACTTTTTATTAAAATATGAATAAAATAAGTTGTCATATTCTAATCTCTAGATGATGAAACATTAGAGTAAACATATATTCTAACTTTGTTAAGAAAAATACGAATTCAACTCCCAAAAAACTTCATCTAATTGTAATTAGACATTAGATTTACCTCATGTATGTATAATTAGTTCATTACTATGAAGCATCTGTGCTGCATATATTTAATCCATTTAGTAGACAAAAAGGTAAACTTATGGAATAATTATCTCTAATTCAAAATACTTAAAGATGAGGTAAATTGTCATCATTATTACATGAAATTGAAAAACTTCGTAGTAAATTAATTGAATATGCGATCCAGTATGGTCTAAATGATTCTTATTCTATAAAACTTAGTCAAGAGTTAGATCAATTATTGAATTTAGAATTAAAACAAAGATAAATCATAATTACTAAACGAGATGTAAGCAAATAAAACATCATTAAAAATAAAGATAATTAACTAATTTTAAGCCCACCTCTAAAGAGATGGGCTTAAAATTTCATTGATGGGGCGAAGTATTTTGGCCGACAATCAAATACCCAAAACCATCCGAAGTTTACCTGAAGAATACTCCTCAAAATAAATTATTAGTTTCTGTTGTTTTTTGTTTGGGTTGTCACATAATTTATTTTAATTTTCCTCTTTTTCTCCTTATGATGCACCTGCTTCCAAGCCTTTTTTTATGTTAATTAGGTACCCTCATGTTATTTAATCTAAAGTGGACCCCTTCGTCAAGACACTAATTTAAATTTTTTAAGGTGGGTCAGAATCCATTATGGATATCTGCTTTATAGGAGCTAGAGGTGCTCACTGGGGCTAGGGGGGTGGTAGGTGCACATTTTTTTGCGAGTGATTCATCCTACTCTATTTTTCCTTCTCAGGGGAGGTTCTGTCAAGGGCGAGCGGAGCGAGGGCTAGCCATACCCTTGACAGGTTCTTCCCTGAGAAGTATCATCCCTTATGGATGAATCACTCCGAGGCCATAAACGGAGGCGGGGGGTTTATAGCCAATCGATTGGTGAGGGCGTTCATAGTTATAGAAGTGGATAAAATTGTTAATCTCTTTCCTTGCTTCTCTTGGACTCTCGTAATCTTTTAAGTAAACCTCCTCATATTTAATCGTTCTCCATAACCTCTCTGTAACAATATTATCAAGGGCTCTTCCTTTGCCGTCCATGCTAATTCGGATGTCCTTATCCAGCAGTAATCCGGTATATTGGGGACTGGTAAAATGGCTACCCTGATCACTATTTAAGATCTCTGGCTGTCCTACCGACAGAGCCCGTTTCACTGCCTCCAAGACAAAGTCAATCTCTAGTGTTTGGTCTAGCTCCCAGCTAACGACAAAGCGAGAATACCAGTCTATCAGAGCTACAAGATACATCCAGCCTCGTTGGAGGCGAATGTAGGTAATATCGATTCCCCAGACGTGGTTAGGGTGGCTAATGGCCAAATTTCTAAGAAGATACGGATAGATCCGGTGCTCAAGATTGCGTTTACTAAGGTTAGGGCCGGGAGAAATCCCTGCAATGCCCATTTCCCGCATATGACGTTGTACAGCCTTGCGATTAATATTTATTCCATTGTTGTTTAGAACAACAGTAATTCGCCTAGACCCAAAATAGGGATGCTTGGTATAAATTTCATCAATCTTGTGCTTGATAAATATTTCCTCAGGAGAAGGCTCGACTGGCTTATAATACAAGCTAGTACGATTGAGCCCAAGCAGCTGAGCCTGGGTAGTGATTGGCAGCTCTTTATCATCCCAATCAATCATTTGAATACGCTCGGCCCTACTCCTTGATTCCAGATTTTTTTTTAAGCCACGACAATTGCGTGGTTAAACGGCCAACCTCAGCGTAGAGGTTTTCAATTTGATTTTCATATTCCGCCTTCATTTGATCCGCTTTTTTATTTTCTTTAGCGAAGATCGAAGGCATTTGATCAAGAAATGCATTCCTCCATTGTCTAATTTGATTGACGTGAATTCCATGAGATGAAGCGATTTCATTCATGGTCTTTTCTTCCTTTAGGACCTCTAGCACGATTTGAGCTTTAAACTCTGGTGTGTATCGATTTCTTTTCATAAACCTACTTTAACATCTCCTCATTTCGTGTCTAGTTTCTTGGGTCCATTATAATCCATAAGGTATCTAATATTAATTCTTCATTTTTGCTACAATAACAACTTAATTTTCAAATCCACTTTTTTGCTTATAGATCCGGCATATTGAATTTGTTTAATACATGGAGAATACTTAGCGTTTATTCCTATCCGATAATTGATTAAGTTTCATTACTTCACTATGAACGGTAAATTAATAGTTCGTTGTGGGAGTTCCAACATCAGATAAACATTTCTTCTATCCTCCTACATCGAAAATTACTGCTACCAACTCCCTGATCTAAAAATAATTTAATTACTTTCCATCCCTCCTTTAATATATAAAATGATTTTCTTTACTTTCGGTACAGACTATCTGATCAATAAAAGGGTTAAAATTATAATCAATATTTCGTTTACTAAAAGTGAGTCTTCAACTTGCCCGATATTGATAAAGGATAAAAATGATAATTGAATAAGGAAATATTCAAACACAGAAGCGTTTTATACAACTATGCCAACTAAAACATGCATTTTAAATAAAAAACGAATTTGATATTTTATAACTTTTCGTGACGTATACTTTGAGCAAACTTTATTTGCTCATAAAGTGAAATAAAAGATGTAGCGGTCTTCAATTGATAGTTGTTTGTTGAAACTTTCCTTAACAATTAAGTGCCTAAATAATACATAAATAGGAAATGAATTTTTAGTTTTTTTAGGAAGAAAGATTGTAATGCTTGTTGACTAGGGGTGTAATTAATAAAAAAATTAATCAAATGTAACTTCGTTGATTGGTTCTAGGTGTTTATAACTAAAATCTGATTTCAAGTTATTTTATATTGATATTTACTATTTTTTGACATATAATTCTTTAAATGCCTCTGTAGCTATAGAAGGGAAGAGCGCCGGAAAACAATTGTTACCACCGGGTCGCAAGGCAAAGGTTTCAGAAGCACCGAAAAGCAAATTAGCTAAGGCAGGTGAAATTCCTGCCGGTGAAATTCCGTAGGGAAGCGTGTTGCCCTTAGCCTATGCTTACGAAAGGAGTGCGGGTTCGAATCCCGTCAGAGGCACTGCTCTGTTGTAAAGGACTTTTGTCCAATCTTATTATTTTATCTAACACCCATCTACATTAATTATAAGTGTCAATATTTATATCCTCTCGTCTTTACTTTATATTCTATTAATACTAGATATATCGAAGTAGCTCATAAGATAATTACCATCTTTAGAATGAACAATAAAATTCACACAATATTACACACTTTATTTTAATAGAATAGTAGAATACTTTATAAATTTACTCTACAAAAAGGTTGTGATATTTATGAAATATTTCATTCAATTCCTTATAGCCATCTTACTTACGGCTTTATCTTACTTCATTGCAAGCGTCTTACATAGTTATGGTTTATCGATTTGGAAAGCTCTAATTATAGGTACTACGGTAGTATTAGTAGGTGCTATTACCGAGAAAATGAAATCACCAATGTGGTTAATTATATTTATGCCTTTTCCTATCGGTATGCTATTACTATTTGTATTTTTAAATGTACCTCCATTGGATTGGTTGTTTACTTATTTGACAACACTAGTTATTTACACCATCATCCACATTATCATGAGTTTCTTTTTTAAATTTCACTCATTAATTCCTGCTTGGAAACTATCATAATAAAAACATAAAAGAATCCTTTAAAGGATTCTTTTTTTAATAATGAAATAGTTATTCTTTTTTAGAAACAAAATAATTAAATCGAATAATGAAGGACTGTAATTTTCCAATAACATTATTAACATATAAAAGGTTGTATATGTACCAACTACACGAGTTCCTAAAAAAGGATTTATATTTACTTAATAAAAACTTTAATAGAATGATTAAGGTTATTATAAATCTCGTTAATAATTATTAGTTAAAATTTTCATTAGTGAGGGTAGCAACTACTATGGAATTTAGCGAAGGCAGAGCCAATACTTTTTTTGTAATCAATCCATTATTTTAAATCGTTATTTAATCCTTATAAATTAATTTCCAACAAATGATTTAAGAATGGCCATGACTATTTTAATTTTACTACAGTCAATTAAGTAATTAATCCGTATTTGTTAAATATTTCATACATGATCAAAATACGAAAAAAGCCTTGATTGGTTCAAGGCTTTACTGATTCTTAGCAATTTGTATATAAAAAAGCTTCTTTGCTTTTTAATCAATTTGTATTAAATGCTTGAATCCAATCTTCACCGTAAAAGTTAATGCTCAATAAATTATTTTCTTTAACAAGGTTGGCAATTTCCTTATATACTTCTGGAGAATCAGTAGTAATTTTAAAACCAACATAATATTCTGTTTTTTTCGTAGCATCCACTTTAACATTTTCAACATAACGTAATTTGCTAATTAGTTTAGCAAAAAGAAATGCTTCTGTTTTATCAGATGTATAGCAGGAATCATACATGTCTGCAACCTCCTTTTCCAAAATTAATTCGACAAAAGGAGAAAAATCCCTCTACACAAGCAAAACATTTTTTATCTCCATTAAGTTGATTTGTCCACCCCATATTTTGGAGGATGGACATCATTTACCATTATTATCTTGAGAGTAAAACAATTCTTCTTTGCTTAAAGAACCTACTTAATAAATCAATCATCCTTTCATCTTAATCAAAGAATATTAAAAACGTACATGCCCGAACAAAATTTCTAAAACAAGCATTTAATATTGTAATCTTAGAAGAAAGGAGCTAATCATGGATAATAATCAAAGGTTATTTAATCTGGATGACATGAATAAGAACCTTACTAAAAATGCTAGAATGCAGATTATGAATAACCAAGTTTTCACCTTCGTCTGTGGTGCATTCCCACTTATCACCTTTCCAGTTTTATTGCAAAGAGGACAATTTATAGATATTACTTGTCAGTCTGGCCCTATTACTATTAGAATTGGATGCGGAAACAGATTCGACTTTCGGGTTGCAACATTTAACTTACGTGCCGGACAAGCAGTTCAAGTATCTTGTATCGGTTAAATTGTTTTATGCATTCTAGACACAGTACCATAAGTGGTACTGTTTTTTACTTACTCTGTTTGAGACAAGCAAGTTTCCAACTAATATATGTCCTGTTACAAAGACAGAGGTCATAAAAATCAACCCATGGTTACATCTCCTCATTAGATTGATATATTTCTTTTCGACATATTGCTTCCTAACTTTATACGCGTTACGATTCATCACTCTAAGATAAATGAGAAGGTATAAGGGTTAATCAAATCAAATTTACAATGATAAACCTAGGTAAGTTAGCTTTTAATGACTTTCCTTTGTTCATCTATTTCTATACCATATTTTTAATAATAAACTTTGGTTCATAATCACTGATAACCTCAAATACACCATTATTATAAATATAAACATGATGTTCTACATTTGAAATATCATTACTTCCCAACCATCCTAATTGATCAAACCATTCTATGAAGTCTGAATTAGTCATCTTATATATTTCCTTTTTCTAAATTGTTTACTGGTTGCCATACATCTAGTTTTCGTAAATTCACGCAATCAGCTACTTTCTATATCATAATGTAGATTATCATCGACTCATTGTCCCATGAGTAATTCCAATGTAAAATAACATTGGAAACAAAATCAAATAATAGTGGAAAACGCGAAAATGATTTAATGGCGACAACTATGTGGTTTAAAATATACTAGTGTGAATGCTCTGATTTTAAACATCGATATTAATTAAAATGATATTTAATTAATCTAAAAGAGAACATGGTAGCAAAGAGGTTGGAATGCAAAGGTCAATATGAAGGAAGTGTAATTTTTACTGAACAAGTTCAGATGTTATATAAAACGGAAAAATATCTTATAAGATAAAAAAATATGCCCCACTCGTAAAGAAATGGGTGTTTTTGCATACGAAAACAAACATTAATATAAGTTAATAATATATCTTGTATTTACTGTTTAGATTATATTAAACACGAGAAAATGAAAGACTAAAATTAACACAAAAGATGCATTTCCCACTAACTTAACAGGGTGAGTAAATTTGTACTTGTTAAATGGTGTAATTCGTTGGGCAATTTCTAAAAATAATAAGGTTCCAATTAATAAAATCAATCCACCAATGATGAAAGTGTTATTGATCAAATTTACTTTGCTCACAATATGGTCAGTGAATAATATCCATAAGTAACCTAAGAAAAGATTTAAAACAATGGATAATAGCATCTCTTTTGCCTTCATATTTATTTATCCCTCCAATGTCAGAATATACAAATATTTTATCACAATATCCAATTTTTTGAAACTACAATATAACATAAACAATTACTACACAATTGGATGTGTGTAATGCGACTTAAAAAGTTGTCAATTAAAGTGGGTTATTTTTTGTTTGACAGTTTTATATATAAATAAGTTTTTAAAGTTTGTTCTTGTAACCCTTGACAAGGTATTCATACAATGCAGTCCATCATTTACCTTCCATTTCCTTTATACTGTTTAGGATAAATAATTATTTGTCCATTATTGTCAATCAATTTTCCAGAAGATCAACCTCGCCTTTAATAACCATCAACTGCTTACATTTATTTTTTTGCATGCAGAACACATTAATTAAAAAAAGTAATAGTTCCATGCAAATTTCTATTGATTACTAATAATAAATAGGATTACTTACAGGTATTTGCACACCAAACCTACCTAAGAATAAAAAGTAATTTTTTGTATCCACTGTACATCCACCTCATATTAATTTTGGGTTGTTATTTAATATATTCCTGTTGAAAGAAACAGTATAATGGACCCAAGAAACTAGACACGAAATGAGGAGATGTTAAAGTAGGTTTATGAAAAGAAATCGATACACACCAGAGTTTAAAGCTCAAATCGTGCTAGAGGTCCTAAAGGAAGAAAAGACCATGAATGAAATCGCTTCATCTCATGGAATTCACGTCAATCAAATTAGACAATGGAGGAATGCATTTCTTGATCAAATGCCTTCGATCTTCGCTAAAGAAAATAAAAAAGCGGATCAAATGAAGGCGGAATATGAAAATCAAATTGAAAACCTCTACGCTGAGGTTGGCCGTTTAACCACGCAATTGTCGTGGCTTAAAAAAAAATCTGGAATCAAGGAGTAGGGCCGAGCGTATTCAAATGATTGATTGGGATGATAAAGAGCTGCCAATCACTACCCAGGCTCAGCTGCTTGGGCTCAATCGTACTAGCTTGTATTATAAGCCAGTCGAGCCTTCTCCTGAGGAAATATTTATCAAGCACAAGATTGATGAAATTTATACCAAGCATCCCTATTTTGGGTCTAGGCGAATTACTGTTGTTCTAAACAACAATGGAATAAATATTAATCGCAAGGCTGTACAACGTCATATGCGGGAAATGGGCATTGCAGGGATTTCTCCCGGCCCTAACCTTAGTAAACGCAATCTTGAGCACCGGATCTATCCGTATCTTCTTAGAAATTTGGCCATTAGCCACCCTAACCACGTCTGGGGAATCGATATTACCTACATTCGCCTCCAACGAGGCTGGATGTATCTTGTAGCTCTGATAGACTGGTATTCTCGCTTTGTCGTTAGCTGGGAGCTAGACCAAACACTAGAGATTGACTTTGTCTTGGAGGCAGTGAAACGGGCTCTGTCGGTAGGACAGCCAGAGATCTTAAATAGTGATCAGGGTAGCCATTTTACCAGTCCCCAATATACCGGATTACTGCTGGATAAGGACATCCGAATTAGCATGGACGGCAAAGGAAGAGCCCTTGATAATATTGTTACAGAGAGGTTATGGAGAACGATTAAATATGAGGAGGTTTACTTAAAAGATTACGAGAGTCCAAGAGAAGCAAGGAAAGAGATTAACAATTTTATCCACTTCTATAACTATGAACGCCCTCACCAATCGATTGGCTATAAACCCCCCGCCTCCGTTTATGGCCTCGGAGTGATTCATCCATAAGGGATGATACTTCTCAGGGAAGAACCTGTCAAGGGTATGGCTAGCCCTCGCTCCGCTCGCCCTTGACAGAACCTCCCCTGAGAAGGAAAAATAGAGTAGGATGAATCACTCGCAAAAAAATGTGCACCTACCACCCCCCTAGCCCCAGTGAGCACCTCTAGCTCCTATAAAGCAGATATCCATAATGGATTCTGACCCACCTTAAAAAATTTAAATTAGTGTCTTGACGAAGGGGTCCACTTTACAGTTTCCTCCATATGCACCATTTATTTGTTAATTTTTTTCTATAGTTTTCATTATTCAAACATATGAATTTGGATAGTATAACAAATAAACCACTGTACTAGTGGTTTGCATAAAACAATTATTTATTTTTTATTAATAACAAACTTTGGTTCATAATCACTTATAACTTCAAAAACACCATCATTATATATATATAAATGATGTTCTACATTTGGAATTTCATTACTCCCCAACCATCCTAATTGATCAAACCATTCTATGAAGTCTGAATTAGTCATCTTATAAAAGCAAGCAGCAGTTTTATCTATATTTGACGCTCGTTTGTATGCTTCCAGTACAGCTGGAGTTAAGTCACTTCTTGGAATCTCCCCAGCATAGCGAAATGACCATACATAATCCTGTATATTAGAAATTTTATCGTAAATGATGTCTACTGAATTACCTTTAATATCAATTAATCTTATACACAATCCATTTTCATCAGAAAAATGAAAGTTGGCTTCAGTAATATTTCCTTTTACTAAATTTTTAACTGGTTGCCATACATGTAATTTTCTTTGATCCATTCAATCAACTACTTTCGTAATATAGATAAAATTAGTCTACTAAAAATTTTATTAATAATAACTTATTTTGTCAATCATAGATCCATTTGGATAACGAAGAGACCACTGTTTTGTAAAAGTACTTTGATAAAAAAGAAACAGTGATACCTTCAGATGTTTTTGTTTTGTACCACTTGATTTTACTTTTGTTTTACCTGGAATTTGATAAAAATGTTCAAGTGCCCTACAGTATTATCATAATTATTTACTTTCTCTGTAGAATTTGTAAACTTTGCTGTTAACTAATTGCATCCTAAGTATATACGATTAAGGCCACAAGGCACAAGGAAGCCTAATTACTCGAGCTATCTTAATGTTATTTAAAACTAATACTAACTAACTATTATACTTTAATATTGCAATATTTAAATTTAAAGCCAATTTCTAATTATTTTGTCATAGGTTACTGTACGAATAGAAGGCTGAAATTTAATATAATACACTTTATAATCTATAATATATTCACTATCCTCAACCATATAACGCTAATCAATTTAAAAACGTTCCATTTTAGGTAATCTTTTAATAGCTCTATCCATGCACTCATATTTAAATTAGTTAACTGATCTTTCATTTTGTTTCCATATCATTTATTTCTTTTACTACTGCATTGCCTAATGGCGTTAATCAATTTTCGTCCAATCCCAGTGAAAATTCCATCAACTTTTCTATATCAGTTTAGTTGCTTTACATTGGCTCACTACCAAACTAGTAAATGTAATAATTCTTTTACAACCTACTTCCCTATTATGAAAATTATGGTATAATTTCCTAGAACTATAACAAAAAAACTATTAGAAAATGAGGTAAAACTATGCCAGAAATTAAATGGGGATCCCCATTGAGCTTAGCTTGTCTAGGTGTATTCTTAGGTGGATTAGGAATCTTTTTTAAAGCTATTTGGAGTACTTTTTTGTAAACAGACTAATTTAGTCTGTTTTTTCATTTAATAATTTGGAAACGTAATAGTTCTTTTGTTCTTATATCCCGCTGTAATCCCTTCATATTACTCTACCTTTTTAGTCGATCCAAATAGCTTTCATAAGATTTCTATAATATACAAATGATATGAATCATGTTTCACACACTCCTCGTCTATGTAACCTCAGATATTTATTCACACATAAGCAAGAAAATTGAAACAAATAATATGACCAAATACGAGGAGTATACGAAAAATTGTATTTGACTGATTTTTTTATTTTAAAATCGGGCAATATTAAAATTAATAATAGTAATATAAAAATACCGAAAACAAAAACCCCTTAACACCAATGGTATCAAGGGGTTTCTCTATTAATACATTTGCATATATTGCTCGCGTTCCCATGGATGAACAGTTGTTCTGAACATATCCCATTCAATCTCTTTAGCCTCTAAGAAATGTTCAAGGATGTGCTCACCTAAAGCACTAGTCATTACTTCATCGGATACTAAGTTATCTAATGCTTGCTTTAACGTTCCTGGCAAATCAATAATGCCTGCTTCTTCACGTTCTTGTTTATTCATAACATAAATATTTCGATCAACAGGTGCAGGTGCCTTTAATTTATTTTTAATCCCATCTAATCCGGATTTTAATAATACGGCCATAGCAAGGTATGGGTTTGCAGCAGGGTCTACACTACGCACTTCAATACGAGTACTTAAGCCACGTGAAGCCGGAATACGTACCAGTGGGCTTCGATTTCTTGCGGACCAAGCAACATAGCAAGGTGCTTCATAACCAGGTACAAGTCGTTTATACGAATTTACTGTTGGGTTTGTTACTGCTGTGAAGTTCGTTGCATGTTTAATTACTCCAGCGATAAATTGATAAGCTGTTTCGCTTAATTCAAGATTACCACTTGGATCTACAAATGCGTTTTCGCCATTTTTAAATAAAGATAGATTACAGTGCATACCAGATCCGCTTACACCAAATAAAGGTTTTGGCATAAATGTGGCATGAAGTCCATGCTTACGCGCAATAGTTTTTACAACAAGTTTAAAGGTTTGAATATCATCACATGCTTTTAATGCGTGGGCATATTTAAAATCAATCTCATGCTGACCAGGAGCAACTTCGTGATGTGATGCTTCAACTTCGAATCCCATCTCTTCAAGCTCTAATACAATGTCTCTGCGGCAATTTTCACCTAGGTCTGTAGGAGCTAAATCAAAATAACCACCATTATCATTTAATTCTAATGAAGGTTCGCCTTTCTCATCTAATTTAAATAAGAAAAACTCTGGTTCTGGCCCAAGATTGAAATCTGTGAAGCCAAGCTCTTCCATTTCCTTTAAAATACGTTTTAGGTTATTTCGTGGATCACCAGCAAATGGTGTACCATCTGCATTATAAATATCACAGATTAAGCGCGCAACTTTTCCTTTTTCTGCAGTCCAAGGGAACACTACCCACGTGTCTAAGTCTGGATATAAATACATATCTGATTCTTCAATACGCACAAAACCTTCAATGGATGAACCATCAAACATCATTTTATTATCTAAAGCCTTCCCAAGTTGGCTTATTGGAATTTCGACATTCTTAATCGTTCCTAAAATATCAGTAAATTGCAGTCGGATAAATTTGACGTTTTGTTCTTCGGCAATCTTTTCAATATCACTACGAGTAAACTTTGACATGGATAATTCCTCCCTGAGGTTTGAAGTGTTTTATAACTGAAGGTTCTCTCTAATAATACTTTGCTACAAAGCATCCTTTATTAGATTAAACCTTAGTGAAAAAATCTTGGTCTTTCATTTTGTCTCATTGATGGACGTTGAAATCTTCCAGCTTGTAAAAGTTCTTCCCTTAAAATCTTTCTAATTTCTTCATTTGTTACTTCTTCTTTTGCCATACTTACTTCTTTTTGTACTTCTTCATGCTTCATTACTAAAATTTTCTTTATACCTGCCATGTTGATACCTTGATCCAAAAGATCTTTGATCTCCAATAACTGATCCACATCATTTAGTGAATATAGACGTCGATTTCCTTCAGATCTGACAGGATGAATGAGCTCATGTTCTTCATAATATCTAATTTGACGGGCTGTTAAATCAGTTAATTGCATGACAGTACCAATTGGTAAAATAGGCATTGAACGTCGTAGATGATTATTACTCATTCAAATCTCCGCCTTTCTATTTAATTTATATTGTCATTATATTATGATGTAATCTTAGTTGTCAATTAAATGTTAGATTTTCTTACATGATTTTTTTGATACAAAAAAAACGTGCGAAATAACATTTTCACACGTTCCCATCATGGACTATATTAATCCTTTTGAAATTAACCGATCTAATGCAGAACAAACTGCTATCTTCACATGAGAATAAGTTAATCCTCCTTGTACATATGCTGTATAAGGTGGACGGATAGGACCATCTGCTGATAATTCGATACTTGCTCCCTGAATAAATGTTCCTGCAGCCATAATCACATCATCCTCATAGCCTGGCATATAACTTGGATACGGAGTCACATATGAATTAATCGGTGAGGAAAATTGGATAGCCTGACAAAATTCAATCATTTTATCGGGATCATCAAATTGTACAGATTGAATAAGGTCTGTTCTATTGGCATCCCATTTCGGATCCGTATTCATCATAAAATGTTCAAGGATAGCTGATGTAAACACAGCACCCTTTAATGCTTGCCCAACAACATGAGGGGCTAAAAAGAAACCTTGATACATTTCTTGTAAACTATAGAGGGATGCGCCTGCTTCTGCTCCAATACCAGGCGAAGTCATTCGATAAGAACAAGCTTCTACCCATTGCTTTTTCCCAACAATATAGCCTCCGGTTTTAACAATCCCACCACCAGGATTTTTAATTAATGAGCCGGCCATTAAGTCTGCACCAACATGACACGGCTCTATATCTTCAACAAATTCACCGTAACAATTATCAACGAAGACAACTAAGTCTTCTTTGATCGCTTTAACAAAAGAAATCATTTCTTTTATTTCATTTATTGTAAAGGAAGGACGATTCGCATATCCTTTTGAACGCTGAATACCAATCATTTTTGTATTCGGCTTAATCGCATTTTTGACTGCAGCAAAATCTACCTTTCCTTCTGAGTTAAGGAGTACGGCATTATAATCAATATTAAATTCTTTTAAGGAGCCAATTCCACTACCACGAATTCCCACAATTTCTTCTAATGTATCATATGGTTTACCTGTTATATATAACAATTCGTCTCCAGGTCTCAATACACCAAATAATGCTATCGATATAGCATGTGTGCCAGATATGATTTGTGGCCTTACAAGTCCAGCTTCTCCTCCAAAAACATCTGCATAAATTTTCTCAAGCGTATCTCTCCCAATATCATCATATCCATAGCCTGTTGAAGGGATAAAATGCGAATCGCTTACTCGATGTTTTTGATAACTTTGTAACACTCTAAATTGATTTTCTTCAATTCGCTGATCAATCTTTTCATGTATCGGTTTTATTTGTTGTTCTACATTTTCTACGACTTGCTTTAGTTTTGATTCATTCTTTAAATACTGAAACACTTGAAATCTCCTTTTATTGCTAATCTATTTTTTCATTTGAACGTTAAAATTGTATCATAAATTATTCGCCCATTTACGAATTAGGAATATATCTAACTTTAATCCGTTACTATTATAACAAATCGTTAAACTGATGCATAATTAACCTATTTTCAAAATTTTCGTTTGTAATAAGTGTGTCTCATGATAAAATCAATTTTGGTAATCATTTATTTCCTTTATATTCGTTAAAATTATATTTCTAATGATCTATTATCAGCTTAGAGATGAACATAATATTGGGGTGAGTTAATGACTTGGGAAATATTAAGTATTTTTGGTACTATTGCCTTCGCAATATCCGGAGCCATCGTTGCTATGGAGGAGGAATATGATATTCTAGGAATCTATATATTAGGAATCGTTACTGCATTTGGTGGAGGTGCTATTCGAAACCTGCTCATCGGTGTTCCTGTATCAGCACTTTGGGAACAAGGGGTACTTTTTCAAATTGCTTTACTATCGATAACCTTAATATTCTTATTTCCTCATAATCTTTTACGACATTGGCAAAGATGGGGAAACTTCTTTGATGCAATAGGTCTCTCAGCGTTTGCTATCCAAGGAGCAATCTATGCAAAAAATATGGGACATCCGATGAGTGCTATTATCGTTGCAGCTGTGTTAACAGGTAGCGGCGGTGGAATCATTCGAGATGTTCTCGCAAGGAGAAAACCATTAGTCCTTCAATCAGAGATTTATGCTGTATGGGCTATTCTTTGCGGGGCCGCTATTGGATTAGGCATTGCAAAACAACCCATTGAACTTTATTTATTATTTATTTTTACCACGATTTTAAGAGTTCTTTCTTATTCATATAAATGGAGACTCCCGAACAAAAGTATCATTAAAAGAGGATAACTAGTAGAAGTAAAAACTACTAGTTATCCTCTTTTGTTGTTTTCATCCTATTCTAGTTTTCAGGAAAAAACAAATCATTACTCCTAATGGTTAATAAATCATGTCGATCATAAATATTATTGGTTAATAATCTCATTGCTTGAGAACGGATTGATTTCTCAATTATATTCCTTACATACCTACCATTCGAAAAACTTGTTGGATTCATCGTTTTTACATAGGCTAAATGATCCTTAAGCTTTTTTTCTGCTTCATGACTTAGTAAGTATTCCTTTTCATTTAACATTCTTTTTCCTATTTCCATCAATTGTTCTACATTATAATCAGGAAAATGGAAAACTAGCGGAAAGCGAGAATGCAAGCCTGGATTTAAACTAAGAAAATAATCCATTTCTCTAGAGTAACCAGCTAATATTAATATAAACTCATGCTGCCGATCCTCCATATGTTTAACAAGTGTATCAATGGCCTCTTTACCGAAGTCTTTTTCTCCTCCTCGACCGAGTGAATAAGCTTCATCAATAAATAATATACCGCCAATTGCCTTTTTCACTAAATCACGTGTTTTTTGAGCAGTATGACCAATATATTCACCTACTAAATCTGCTCTTTCCGCCTCAATTAAATGCCCTTTTGATAGAACATTCATTTTTAAGAACAGTTTCCCTATTAATCGAGCAACCGTTGTTTTACCTGTCCCAGGGTTTCCCTTAAACATCATATGCAATGCCTGTTTTCCCGCTTTCAGCCCTGCCATTTCCCGCTTTTTATTAATATAGATCCAAGCATAAACTTCTTTGATCATTTTTTTCATTTCTTCCATACCTACAAGAGCACTGAGTTCATTCTCAATTTCCCTTAGTGCCTCATGCTCTGTTGAAATCGTCTTTGGAACAACTTCCTTTTGTAGATTAGTATTAGAGGCATCTCTCGGTTGTGCATTTAGCACAATACTTATTTGGCCATTGTTTTTCATACGTATTGGTTGATCCAAAGCGTTCACCTCACAATCTAAAAAACAGTATACGCGACGAGGTAAAAATGTGTGACATACGCCTAGATTCAAGCGCTACATTGCTACCAATCAATTATCCTATGAATTACGATATGTGATTATTTACCTGAATATGTGAGTTATTTTTCTAGTATGCTTTTATTAAAATCTTCATGTATATTAATTATTACTAATTCTTCTTTCGATTTTTTCCTTTTTTAAGTAAAATCACCTCATTTTATTCTATTCCTTTGTTTGGCCAAACATACCTTTGTACAGATAATAATCATTAGGTGTCTCTTTATTTCATGAAATTAGTTGGATAAATAAAAAACAGCTAAACCAAAATTATTGGTTTAACTGTTTACTTACAGAAATTTCATCTATACAATTAATTATTCTTCAAAATTGATTTGCACATTCTTTTGTGGCGAGAAGGTTGAAATCGCATGTTTAAATACAAGCTGTTGTTTTCCTTCTGACTCGAATAACACGGTAAAATTATCAAAACCTTTGATTTGTCCACGAAGCTGAAAACCGTTTAAAAGAAATACCGTTACTGACGTTCCATCTTTCCTTAATTGATTAAGAAATTGGTCTTGAATATTCACTGCTTGTTTCATAAAATAGTCCTCCTCTTCTATCTCTATAATTAGTAATTCGATTTTAATTGAAGCTTTCCTGCCACAAATTTAGATATTTCTATATTTTTTTTGTGTCTATCCATTTCATTCGTCATATCAAACCATGTGACATTCAATTTATTTCTAAACCAAGTTAATTGGCGTTTTGCATATCTTCTTGAATTTTGTTTTAACGTTTCAATTGCTTCTTCTAAGGAAACATTACCATCAAAATACTCATATAATTCCTTATAGCCAATGGCTTGGATGGACTGAACATTTCTAATATGGTGATCATATAAGTTTTTCACTTCTTCTATTAGTCCTTGATCAATCATCATATCTACTCTTCGATTGATACGGTTATACAGTTGTTCTCTTTCCATCGTTAGTCCAATTAATGCTACATCATATAACAGATTGGGAACTTGTTGTTTATGGTATTCGGTTGCAGTTTTACCTGTGCATTCAAATATTTCAAGAGCTCTAATGACTCTCCGTATATTATTCGGATGAATATTACTCGCACTTTCAGGATCAATTTCTTTTAACATTTGGTAAACATATAAATTACCTTTTGTTAGAGCCAATTTCTCATACTTTTGGCGGATCGATTCATTACTAGGAGCCTCACTAAATTGATAATCATATATTACCGATTGTATGTATAGCCCTGTCCCACCAACAATCATAGGAACTCTATTTCTCTCATGGATTTCATCAATGGTTTTTCTCACAATGTCTTGAAATTCAGCAACAGAAAAAGGTTCATCCGGTTCCTTAATATCAATTAAATGATGTGAAATACCATCCATTTCTTCATCTTTTATTTTTGCTGTTCCTATATCCATTCCTTTATATATTTGCATGGAGTCCCCACTAATAATTTCTCCATTAAATTCCTTTGCTAAACGAATACTTAATTCTGTTTTTCCAACTGCGGTTGGACCAATTAGTACGATTAATTTTTTTTTATCTGACAAAATCTTCACAGCCTCATTTCTAAGATATCTTAATCGTACCATAAACAGTTATACATTCTTCCCTATTTTTTTATTCATATACAATTTTTTTAAATAATTTGTAGGAATTTTAACAAATATAAATCATTTAATTCTCATAATAAGTAAAAATAAAGACAGTATTTTCTCACTTTTTATTATTTTATGTAAAATGATGTTGATTTATTATATTAAATTTTTTATAATTTTATTTGTTGTTTGGATTATTTCTTCATCTTTCATATTTGATTGAGACCCTTTTAGATACTAAATTTTGAATAATCACTATCGAAAGGAGATTTATAATGCAACGGTACTTAACACTCTCTAATGAAATTCTCATTTTAACCTATGAAAAGGCAATGAAGTTAGAACTACCTAAAGAATTCATCGAATTATTACAAGAAGAAGTTGAAAAAAGACAACTTGTTATCAAATGATTTTTTCTTCCTAGAAATTTACCTTTATCATTCTACAGTATTAAACTTAAGACCTCTCAAGAAAATCCTTTAATCATGTGTTTTATAATGTATTAAAAAATTTCCTTATAATTTTTTATTTGTCCCATTTTTTTCTTAATAAATGGATATAATAACCTCCGTACATATTTACACAGAGGAGGTACTTCAATGAAAAAATATTTTTTTAGTGTTTGTGTTTTAAGTATTTCATTATTATTTAATTCCTTTCACACATTAAATGTCTATGCTCACCCTCATCCACAATTAGATGAAAAGCATAAACATCTACATATGAGTGATCAAGAAATAAATGATTTAATAAAAAAAGGTTATACAAGACATGAAGTTTTTAGAGCATATTTTATCTCAAAGCATGCCAATGAAAAGAATGTAGAAAAAATTCTTAAAGTTTTTAGAGAGAAGCAATCATGGAAGGAAACAGCTAAGCAATTTGGTGTTGACCTTGAGAAAGTAAAAAAAGAACATTTAAAAAAGCATAAAGAATTTTATGAAAAAAATAAGGCACAAATTATCAATTATTTAGCAACATACACTGGTAAATCTACTGCTACTATAGAACAATATTTAAAAGAAGATGTCGATCTCCATTTTTTAATTTTTGCAGCTGCTATATCCAAAAAAGGAAATATGGATATTTCCAAAATTATCCAAGATAAGAAAAGTGGAAAAAGCATGAAAGAAATCACGGAATCAGCTAAATTAGATCCAAAAGCAGTGTTTCATGAGGTTAAGAATATCCAACATGGCATTTTTGAAGCCATCAAAAATAAAAAATAATCATTTAATTAAGGATGTCTTTTAATGTGATAAATCTCCTAATGGGCAACTCATTCTTACTGTGACAATTCAATCATTTTTTTATCATTCAACCAACTGTCCATTCAAAACACATGCTCATTCCATAGTATATATTAAGCTTTTGGATGGAGGTGAATGAAAAGATGTCAGGTTACTCAGGTGGAGGCTTTGCTGCTGGATTTGCATTGATTGTTGTATTGTTTATCCTGTTAATCATTGTAGGTTCTGCTTATATTGGTGGAGGTTATGGAGGTTACTAATCTCTAATTAAAAAGATGATTCAACAATGTTGATTAACCGTTGAGGGTAGATCAACATCACTTCTTCATTAATTAATAAAGAAAAACGCACCAGTCTATAAACTGGTGCATTTTTCTTTAGTGAATATTTTTTTTCTTGAAATTACCACCACGAACCTCTGCAATATCCCCTACCGCTAGGAACGCTTTATCATCTATTTCCTCTAAAATAGCCGTCAGTTTTGCTTCTTCAAGTCGGTTAATAATACAAAAAATCACTTTTTTTTCATCTTCAGTATAAGCGCCTTCACCTTTTAAATAAGTGACCCCTCTTCCTAAACGGGCAAGAATAGCGTCTCCTACCTCCTTGTGTTTATCAGTTATAATCCAGATTGATTTTGACTCATCAAATCCTTTAACAACCGTATCGATCGTTTTTGTAGCAATAACATAGGCAATAATTGAGTACATTGAACGATCCCATGAAAAGACAAAGCCTGCTACTCCTAGAATAAACACATTAATAATCATAATAATTTCACCAACAGAAAACGGAAGCTTCTTATTAAAGAGAATAGCTAGTATTTCGGTTCCATCTAACGCACCACCATATCGAATAACGATCCCAACTCCTGCTCCTATAACAATTCCACCAAAAATAGTAGCTAAAAAGATATTTTCAGTAAATGCCGGTACTGGGTGAAATAAAGCTGTGAAAATAGATAGTACGATAATTCCAAAAAGGGTAGAAATTGCAAAGGTTTTACCAATTTGTTTTCGACCAATAAAGAAGAATGGTAGATTTAAAACGAAGATAAAAATTCCAAGAGGTAAAGTAGTAATATGCGAGAGCATAATTGATATCCCGGTTATTCCTCCATCAATAACACTATTCGGGACTAAGAAAATTTCTAAACCAACAGCCATTAGGATTGCACCGATTGATATAGCAATTGCCCTTTGGATGACTTTTAGCTTAGACATAGGTTTATGCATGGTTCTTGACTGTTCTTGCTGATAGGTCATTCATTTCTCTCCTCCATCTTGTATATATTCTAATTATAACAAAAATATTAAATTTATAAAAAAGATAACCTAGTATAAATTATTATTTTTTTATTTAACTATTTCCCTTACATTCAAAATGAAGTATAATAGTTCATACAATTATATAGTAAATAGGTTTTCTAGGGTTCCGCGTATTAAACGGACTGGTCCGAGAGAAAACCCGCAAGAAGTTTTTTGCGTCACGGAAGGATAAAAGCCTGGGAGAATAATTAATTATTCCCCTAGGCTTTTTTTGTTATCTAATTTTTTTCTTTTGGAGGTGCATGAAAGGATGAACAGACAATGGGGTTCTATATTCATTGGAGCTTTTTTTGAGGTGATATGGGTGATTGGATTGAAACATGCAAATACTTTTCTAACATGGACAGGTACAATCATTGCCATTATCATCAGTTTTTATTTATTAATAATGGCTGGTAAAAAACTGCCAGTTGGCACTGCCTATGCAGTGTTTGTAGGTCTTGGAACTGCAGGTACTGTTATCTCAGAAATATTATTTTTTAATGAATCTTTTAAGTTAGTAAAATTAATCCTAATTATCATATTATTGATTGGTGTCATTGGTCTAAAAATCTTGTCAAATGAAAAAGACGTAAAAGGAGGCGAAGAATAATGGCATGGATTTACTTAATATTGGCAGGAATTGGTGAAATGTTGGGTGTTATGTTCATCAATAAACTTCATAAAGATCGAAATCTGCTATCCTTTCTTTTACTCTTTCTAGGTTTCGGAGGTAGTTTTTTATTTTTGGCTTTAGCTATGGAAAGTTTACCTATGGGTACTGCTTATGCCATTTGGACAGGAATTGGTGCTTCAGGTGGAGCAATTTTAGGGATGATTTTCTATGGTGAACAGAGCGATTGGAAACGATTTTCCTGTATTGCCCTTGTTGTTGCAGCCGCAGTAGGACTTAAATTAATATCATGATGCAAAAAATTGAGGACAATCTTACCTAATAGCCTATTCAATGCTGCTTACACTTTCAGATGTCCAATCAAAAAGGCATATATTTAATTAAACCTTATATAAAGTACTTAAAACATAAAATGTTACGCAATATTATGAGGAAAAGAAGAAGGATAGGAGATTGATGTGCACCCCAAAAGTTAGACCAGAAATCAAACTTTTGGGGTGTTTTTTATGGTCAAATACGATGAAGGATTTAAGCAACAAATTGTAGATGCTTATCTTTCAGGAGAAGGTGGCTGTGATTCCATAATTCTTTATAAAGAATATCAATAGTTTCTAATAAATTTTCGTTCTTATCTATTTTTAAAACCCTTACCATTTAATTTCCCTCCATGTATACATATTGTTAATAAATATTCGATAAATTAGAGGGAATATCCTTTTTAGCTAAACTACCTGTTAGTCGAACAAGAAAAAAGGGCTTCTAAATAAAAAAGTACACCACTAAAATAAAAGTGATGTACTAATTATCAATAGTTGTGTGATATGAAAGACAAGTTACTGTTCTTGTTTTTTAAACATACAATCACTGATCGTTAATTTTTCAGAGTAGCTACTTCCTTATTATTTATTCCTCTTTTGAAATTGTTCGATTACCTGATTTCTTTCACCTCCGTCAGACAGTTCCTCCGAAAACTCATGAATGTGGTTTTGTTCTGGATTAGTACGTTTTCTAGATTTCATTTCCACCGTATTTAAATTATTATTAGGCGCTGCTTCTTCATTCCATTTTCCCATGTAATCATCCCTTCACACTAATATCATTCCATATTAGTGTGTTTCAATTTATCAAGAACATTCTCCGCTATTACTTATTTTCATCCTTATTTCTTCGATTTCTTTCCTTTATTCCATCTGTGTATTCTACTAGCTTATAAAGAAGATAAAAGGGCCAAATTAATATGAGAATTACACTAAACCACAAGGTCTTTTTCGTTACAAACATCATTGTGATCGTTCCAAGCAATAAATAAATAATGAGTTCTAGCATAGCTTTTCCCCTCTCATTATTTTCTCTCCAATTTATTCAACTAACCATTGATTAACATTTTGGATGATCTTTTATTCATCATATCCAACCACCACTTGTCTTGTTCATACTCAAAATCTTTTCCATATTATGTTTCATTGAAATAACAAGTAAATTAAAAATGCCATCATTTCATTAAATTTTAAAACAAAAAAAGCCTTAACAATCTCTCATAAGATTGCTTAGGCTTTTTAAAATTATGCCAGGCGGTTTTGTTTTTCTATCTCTTGCAACCTTGTTTCGAGGCGTTGTATATCTTCTTTGTTTTGGGCTATTAATTTTAAAAAGTTGTTTCTCAATCGATTGACCACAATTGCACTTTCTTCCCTTGTCAAGTTTGCACCAGGACGTGTGCCATCGTAATAACCATTGGAGGTTGCTTCTTTCCAATCTTTTTCTGCCCATGTGCTTACTTTGTTAATATCTCGAACATTCACTATCGGCACCTCCTTATTTACATTTTTTGAATCAACACGAATAGAACTAAGTTCTGTGGAATCATATTTGGTCAATTCATTTGATTCAATTATCTCAATAATTTTTTTTGCATAATTAGGATCTGTGGCATAGCCGCTATTTTTGACTTCTTGAGCAGCCTTTTTATAATCCGTTTCTCCAATTATTTTCTTATACCGACCACGACTATCACCAGTGTTATATAGGTTCGCTAAATCGACCATAGATTCAAACCATGTAGGATATTTTCTAAATGCTTTATCAACTTTTATAGGCTTACCATTAACATACTCAGTGGTTTCTAGTATGATTGATTGACCCTTGTACTCACCCTTTATCCCAAAGATATTCTTACATTTTACTGCTAAAGTACTTCTTCCCCAGTTTGATTCAAGAATGGCTTGAGCTATGATCAATGATGCTAAAATACCATAATCCTTTTGAATACGTTGGGCATATGGAGTAATTTCATTTATAAAGCTCATAATGCACCTCCTTTTTATTAGTAGATGCATTGAATTGCAGTATTGCAAAGGCTTATTCATTGATAAATAATTGAATAAATAAAAAAACGGTGGGCTAGTCTTTGTTGAAAATGCATGCACTAGCTTTTTTGGTTTGGTTTTTATGACAATAGTAAATATTTTCCAATATATATATATCCTTTACGACAATTAAACCTCAAATTAAACAGAGAAGGAGAGAAAGACAAATATGATTATTTCCTTGGCTAACGATTTTTTTTAGTCCCAAATAAACAGTTAATAGATACCTTCCAGCTTCTACAATGTCAGTATTATTAGCTTGTTTATATCTATTTAACGTTCCATATTATCTACTCAAATTTCTAATTTAAATGAGTAATATCTTTTTAAGTTTCTCCTTGAATACATTTCTTTCAATAGCTCAAACTATACAATAAACTATTTAAGGGGACCTCTTTTTTATGGAAACGATCAAGCCAATTCAGATAAATACTGATAAAGAATTAAAAAGCGAAAAATTAACTTCTGCAGAAATGGGGAAACTTTGGGCGACGTATATGGGAAATAGTATGTCTATACAGATATTATCCTATTACCTACAAAATGTTGAAGATACAGCTATCGAAATTTTGTTAAAAAATGCACTAAACTTATCTAAAGAGTTTCTAGCAAAAATCACAGAAATTTTTCAAAAAGAAAGCTTTCCACTCCCCGTTGGATTTTCAAGTGATGATGTAAATTTAGGTGCTCCAAGATTATTTGAAGATCCATTCTATGTGCATTATTTAAAGTATGTTGCTAAAGCAGGGTTAAGCATTTACATGATTGCAATCCCTTTAATGTATAGAGAAGATGTAAAATCATTTTTTCAAGATAGTATGGACAAAACCATGCAATTGATGGAACAAATAAATTCCATCTTAATGAAAAAAGGTCTTATTAAAAAGCCTCCAATTATTCCAACACCTGATAAAGCAACATTTGCGTCTGAGGACTTCTTAAACGGATATTTCGGAGATGTCCGCTCTTTACATGCGCTAGAAATAACCCATCTTTATGATAATATTGAAAATAATGTAACAAGCAAGGCTCTAATTACAGCATTTTCGCAAGTTGCTAGGAATAAAAATATTCGAGATTTATTTATTAAAGGGAAAAGAATGACGGAAAAAAATGTGGATCATTATATACAGAAGCTACATGATGAAAATTTACCCTCTCCATCATTACTTGATGATCTAATTACCAAGTCAGAATTCCCCCCATTTTCCGATAAACTTATGCTATTCCACAAGGTGGATATGTTCTCAATGAAAATTAGGACTATGGGAAACTCCTTGGCAGTAAATGGGAGAAGTGATATTGCACTCATGTACGTTAAATCATTAACAAATATTGGTAGGTTTGTGGGTGAAGGATCCAAAATTATGATGAAGAATAATTGGATGGAGCAACCCCCGTTTGCATTAGATCGAGAAAATATAAAATGATGAATGAAGAAATTTCAAATTAATGCATTCCCTTTTTTGTAGAACAAATTTGAAACCTTTTCTAATCTCCAATCGTATATATCAGTTAACGTTTACGAAGGAGTAGAAAAATGAAATTGTTACGATATTTTTTTTGGGTGACTGATATAGGTTTTATATTATATTGGACCATAACTTTTTTACATATTATTCCTGATGAATATCTTTTTAAGGATTATAAAAATCCTATTCTTTCAGCTTGGAACTGGTCATTTTTTCCTTTAGATATTCTAATTTCAATTACTGGATTCACAAGTCTATACTTATATAAAAAAGGAAAGTCAGCATGGAGTAAAATGGCTATTGTATCGTTAGTTTTAACATCATGTTCTGGTCTACAAGCAATCTCCTTTTGGGTATTAAGAAGTGACTTTGATCCATCTTGGTGGATACCTAATTTGTTTTTACTTGTCTATCCCATATTTTTTCTTCCAGGACTATTTAAAGAGAATCAGAAATGATATTCTGGTTCTCTTTTTATTAGCACTTTAAAAAAACACAATGCTTAGTTTTAAATTAAGCAATCCTCTCAAGTATTAAAGTAATTTTTATCGAGTGCAAATGTCACTTTCCTTAAGCCTTCTTGTTCCAACTTTAAAGACTGCATTAAATGAATTATAGAATTTATTATTCTTTTTATTTGTTTTCAGACAAAGTAGAAGATTTTTTCCATTTACCCTTTCATTCGCGTTTTAGAGTGCTGCCTTTAATTTAGAACAATGAATACAGCTTATTATTGGTAAAAAAGAATAAATCCTATTAAATAAAGAGTTTATCCTTGTCTATAATTACATGACTCGTCAGTTCCACGAGCATTCATTCTTATTGACTACCCATTATAGCTAAGTCATTTTGATATAACATTTATTTATCACTTTCCTGAATATTTTTGCTTTTAAAAAGATAAAATGTAGTTAAATTTTTGGCCTAATATAATAGCAAAAACTTCTTTATAATAATTCTTTTTAGCTTGTAAACAAAAAAGCTCCCCTCAAAAATCGGTAGAGAGCAGACATTCCCTAAAGCTTTACGTTTGCTATGTCATGATAAAGCATATGCTGACACAAAAAAATATATAAAATATTTTTAAAAATGCTCAGTTAAACTTTAATACTGATAAATTAAAGGAACCTCTCTTTTTAAAAGTTTGCACTAACCATTGTCAACAACAACTCTGTTTTGAATTACATTTATTTTTTTCTGAAAATAGTTGTATTATCAATACGGATTGAATCAACTTCCCCACACTTTAAACAAAAGGTGTAAATTTTATTTCCACCACTCATAGACATTTTGTTCGGTTTGATGGGCATATAATCTGTGCCTTCCGCAAATTCAGTACCACCACATTTAAGACATTTTTTATTCTCCATATCCACAATACCTCTTTCTCTAGTATCTTTTTATTTGCATTGCTTGCTTATATACGATTTAACTTCCGATAAGTTTCAAATACTAAACCTTCTGCTTGCATAGCTTGATACCTCTTAATAGTTGTTCCGGCTTTTCTTTATAATTTTATTAGATAATCAGTCAGAATTTTTATTTTAATGCATTTTTTAGTTTCGTGTTCTTTTATTTGAGCTTTTCTCATCGATGAAAGACTGAACCATACTCCACATAAAGCCAGACCGGCTATCGAAATCCATAATGCTGTTAGGAACCCTAGTCTGTCGGCTATGGCACCTCCTAGTGGGGCGCCAATAACGACTGCACTACGGTTGATGGATCGTAGCGTGGCATTCATGCGACCTCTTGCAGATGAGATGGTGTGATAGACTGACGGTAACCCATTTCCTGAGGACCCTCGATTCCGGCAAAGCCGTACAAGAGCTGCCCTACAAACGCAAATAGGGGTTTGCTCTGCGGGTCGGAGTTGCTAGCTGCAGGAGCAAGAGCCATCAGGAGCACTACTGGACTATAGATAATTCGAGAAAAAGCCATTGCTCGACGACACCAAAGCGTTTACCAGCTCGAGAAGATAGCGAGCGAGGTTCCAGCTACCACACCGACACCTGCTAAGTTCATCTTATCAAGAGGTTTTGATATTTTAGGGTGAATTAGTGATATTATGTTAATATGATTATAGGAAATTTAAGAATATTCTTAATAACAGAGGTTGCTTTTAAGGAAAAAAGGACTAAACAAGGGAGAATAAAGGAAAGGAGAGTAAGATTGTGAAAAAGACTGTTTCTATCGTACTAGGTTTTATTATTCTCATCATCATTTTGATAAATTTACCAAGTATGATTGCCCATATGAAGAAGTATTCGTTCGACCATAATAAACAGTTTTCAATTGAGACAAAAGTTAAAAGTTATAAAGAGTTACGAGAGATGTATTATCAACAAATGAAATTAGCCCAGAAATTAGAAGGCACAATAAAATATTCATTAGTAGCTAAAGAAATAAGAAAAGGCTATGATGCTGTTACTTATGATGTATATTTTTTAGAGGATAGGCCTCAAATAAAGGTAAAAATTGAACTACCAATAACAAAATACAAGGATAGCAATATGACTATAAACTTTATATCGGGCACAGGAAAGATTTTAGAAATATATGAGGATGGAAAATGGAAAGCTTTTAGTAAAAAAATTACACCAGAGATTATTAATAACAATGAATAGAAGTAGTTCAAAAAATAGATCACTATTTTCTTATTAATTATAAGTTAGCATTTTACATCACTTTTCGAAACGAGTTCTTTTTTTCTTCAATTTTTTTCACTAACCTGTCCCTTTAGTCGAATTGAACGCTTTTATCCTTGTAAATCCACTACATATTAATTTAAAACTTCTTTAACGAAAACCTCTATTCTGAACTGTTAGTTAAAAATACAACAAATTTATCATTTAGTTTCCAATCCTTTTATACCGTATTTGCTTATCCCATTATTCCCCTCTATACATCTATTTTCCAGTTTTATAAAATTATTAAGTACATCAAGATCAAACTGGAGGATACTAAATATGGGTTTATTCGGAACTTCTATAAAAAAAACAGATACTGAGTTTTCCTGGAACAAAAACAAAATTGTTATTGAAGATGGATACATAAGAAGTGAAGGGCTTATTAACACATCAAGAATCCCAATGAAACACATAGATACAGTTACTTATTCTTTTGAAGGAATAAAAATTGGGCCGGAATTAAAAATCATTGGACAAGGCACTGTATTAGGTACATTAAAAGTGGGTGCTGATCTAATAAATGAAATTCAAGATTGGATACTTGCTAAACTATAAAACTCTATTTTGCTCCACAATGTGAAGCATTAACTTTTTTTTTTCAAAAATTATTGCTGAAAACTTTCTCTCAAAGGACTGTACTTTTCCTTTTTTTATTAAAAATGCAATAATGATACTTATTAAATATATTGGAGAATACTTATATGACTTGGTTATTATTATCTTTATTTGGTTTTATATTGATTGTTTTATCAATTTTTTATTTTGTTTATGAAGCTAAATCCTATAGAAATAAAGCTTTAGGAACTTTGTCTTTGATATTTGATCTTTTATTTTCATTTGGAAGTGGGATCATTTTATTTGGATTCCTTCTCATAATTATTGGATTGATTAAAGCTACTGGTTCTTGATAATAAATAGAACAAACTGTTTAGTAGGTTTCACTTTATCTTCGCACTACGACACACCCTTATTAAGGTGTTATTTCTCCATTTCCACGAAGTTTTCCCATTAAGTTATCATTAAAATAGCGGAAAATTTCACAAATCATTTTAGAAAAACTAACGTCAATCAATAAATATGGTCAAAATAAAAAAACAAGGTAAAGCCAGTTTCACGAACATTCATTTCCATTCACTTCACATAATAACCTAGTCAATTCGAAATATATCTTATTTTTCACTTTCGCATTTTTTTGCTTAACGAAATATAATATTTGGTCAATCTCGGACAATTAATATTATAGAAAAAACTTGATATAGCTGCTACGTAACTAGTGAACAAAAAAATAAGCTCTCCTACAAAAATGTAAGAGAGCAGAAAATTCATTCTAAGCTTTTCACTTCTATGCATCTTCAATTGCTTCTTGACCTTTTAAAAGTAGTTGCAAAAATTACAATTGCTAAATAAAGCTTCTTAAAAATCCTTTTTCAACAACATAAATAGACTTAAAAGAAGTTTTTAACCTGTTAAAATATCCTCACTTGGATATTTAATTTTTTCTTTTTCCTGTTTTGCAATTGAAAGAGCTAAAGTCAAAGGTCCTAATTTACCAAATAACATGGTCAATACAATGATAAGCTTTCCTAAAATTGAAAGATCCGCTGTTATTCCCATGGATAATCCTACTGTACCAAAAGCTGAGATAACTTCAAAAAATAGTTTTAGAAAAGGCTCTGATTCAGTAATGTTTAAGATAAATACACTTATGAAAATAAATACAATGCTAATGGTTAGCACTGCCAGAGAGCGATAAATAATATTATCTTTAATCGATCTATTAGCAATAGTAATGTGACTCTTTCCTCGTAAAAAGGTCAATACGGATAAAGCAATAACAATAAAAGTGGTAAGTTTTATACCTCCACCAGTTGAAGCACTACCTGCACCAACAAACATTAACAGTAACATTAATGTGATTGTTCCCTCATGTAAACTCCCGATATCTAATGTGTTAAATCCAGCAGTACGGGTTGTCACTGCTTGAAAATAGGCTGACCATAATTTATCCCCTAGCGAAGTCAAAGAGCCTAAAGTATTTGGATTACCATACTCCAAGAAGAAAACAATAATCATAGCAAATAAATTAATAACTAATGTACCTATAATCATTAGTTTTGAGTGGAGGCTTAAATTTTTGAAATTACGTTTATGCCATATATCTATTAATACTGTGAAACCTATACCTCCTAAAATAAAAAGAAATGATATAACTAAATTCACCAATGGATCTCCAACATATTTCATCAAGTTATCTGACCAGATGGAAAAACCTGCATTATTGAAAGCTGATATTGAATGAAAAAAGCTATAGTACATTCCTTTAGCCCATCCATACTCTGGTACCCATTTGATAGATAAAAGCAGCATAGCAAATATTTCAATTGTAAATGAATATATAAACAAATTTTTAACTAACTTTATTACCCCACCAATAGAAGTTGCATTTAAAGCTTGCTGTACAATTAATCTTTCTTTAAATCCAATTTTTTTTCCTAGCATGATTAAAATTAATACGGCAAATGACATAATTCCTAGTCCACCGACTTGTATAAGCAAAACGATTACTATTTGACCAAAAATAGTATATGCAGTACCTGTGTCGACTACGGCAAGGCCAGTAACTGTCATAGCTGATGTAGTAGTAAAAAGAGCATCTACCCAACTAACAGAACTAGTAGTTGAAAATGGTAATTTTAATAATGACGTTCCTAAAATAATGAAAAATAGAAACACAAGAACTAACAATTGATAAGGATTTAATCTTATATATTTTAAATTCATTTTATACACCCTTTTTTTCAAAAAGAGAAATATCTTTATTATTTCCGATTACAATTAAAACATCGTTTATTGTAACTACTTCCTCAGCTGAAGGAGAGATGACAAATGAACCATTTCGCTGAATCCCCACAATGGTACATCCATAATTTGCCCGTATATCGAGCTCACCTAAGCTGCAACCATCAATTTTCTTTGTAGCTACAATTTCTACCATACTGTGATCCTTAGATAGCTCAATAAAATCAATCATTTTATCTGAAACTATATGATGAGCTATCCTCTTTGCTACATCTCTTTCTGGATGAATCACTCTATCAACACCAATTTTTTTTAAAACTTTTGAATGATAGTCATTTTGGGCTTTTGCCCAAACTTGTGGTACACCAATCTCTTTTAACAACATTGAGGTTAATATACTCGATTGCATATTATCCCCAAATGAAACAAAGGCGTGATCAACATTCCGTATACCAAGGTGATTTAAAATTGTTTCATCTATTACATCTGCACAAACTGCAAATGTTGCCAAGTTCATATAATCGTTGACTTTTTCTTCATTTTTATCAATTGCGATTACTTCAATATCCATATCATGAAATTCTTTTACGAGGGTACCCCCAAAACGTCCTAAACCGAAAACAGCAAATGACTTTCTCTTCATCTTAACCTTCCTTATTAAGTTCTTATTTTATTAATCTATCCTTTTCTAACAGAACTCATAAAAATTATTTCTTCATAAAAAAAACCACAGGGGATTATCCCGTGGTCATATCATTAGATCACAAGTTCCATCACCCTCTTCTCAACGCTTACGAGGTTAGCTGTCGGATTCGGGTCAAAAAGTAACCCTACCTTTAAAATAAAGGACTCACCCCAAGTAGCGATAATAAGCTACAGATTGGTTCCCCCGTTCTATACAGATTCAGCGATTAAGATGATTTATTAAATTCATGAAAGTAATATATTTCACTTTAAAGTGGACCCCTTCGTCAAGACACTAATTTAAATTTTTTAAGGTGGGTCAGAATCCATTATGGATATCTGCTTTATAGGAGCTAGAGGTGCTCACTGGGGCTAGGGGGGTGGTAGGTGCACATTTTTTTGCGAGTGATTCATCCTACTCTATTTTTCCTTCTCAGGGGAGGTTCTGTCAAGGGCGAGCGGAGCGAGGGCTAGCCATACCCTTGACAGGTTCTTCCCTGAGAAGTATCATCCCTTATGGATGAATCACTCCGAGGCCATAAACGGAGGCGGGGGGTTTATAGCCAATCGATTGGTGAGGGCGTTCATAGTTATAGAAGTGGATAAAATTGTTAATCTCTTTCCTTGCTTCTCTTGGACTCTCGTAATCTTTTAAGTAAACCTCCTCATATTTAATCGTTCTCCATAACCTCTCTGTAACAATATTATCAAGGGCTCTTCCTTTGCCGTCCATGCTAATTCGGATGTCCTTATCCAGCAGTAATCCGGTATATTGGGGACTGGTAAAATGGCTACCCTGATCACTATTTAAGATCTCTGGCTGTCCTACCGACAGAGCCCGTTTCACTGCCTCCAAGACAAAGTCAATCTCTAGTGTTTGGTCTAGCTCCCAGCTAACGACAAAGCGAGAATACCAGTCTATCAGAGCTACAAGATACATCCAGCCTCGTTGGAGGCGAATGTAGGTAATATCGATTCCCCAGACGTGGTTAGGGTGGCTAATGGCCAAATTTCTAAGAAGATACGGATAGATCCGGTGCTCAAGATTGCGTTTACTAAGGTTAGGGCCGGGAGAAATCCCTGCAATGCCCATTTCCCGCATATGACGTTGTACAGCCTTGCGATTAATATTTATTCCATTGTTGTTTAGAACAACAGTAATTCGCCTAGACCCAAAATAGGGATGCTTGGTATAAATTTCATCAATCTTGTGCTTGATAAATATTTCCTCAGGAGAAGGCTCGACTGGCTTATAATACAAGCTAGTACGATTGAGCCCAAGCAGCTGAGCCTGGGTAGTGATTGGCAGCTCTTTATCATCCCAATCAATCATTTGAATACGCTCGGCCCTACTCCTTGATTCCAGATTTTTTTTTAAGCCACGACAATTGCGTGGTTAAACGGCCAACCTCAGCGTAGAGGTTTTCAATTTGATTTTCATATTCCGCCTTCATTTGATCCGCTTTTTTATTTTCTTTAGCGAAGATCGAAGGCATTTGATCAAGAAATGCATTCCTCCATTGTCTAATTTGATTGACGTGAATTCCATGAGATGAAGCGATTTCATTCATGGTCTTTTCTTCCTTTAGGACCTCTAGCACGATTTGAGCTTTAAACTCTGGTGTGTATCGATTTCTTTTCATAAACCTACTTTAACATCTCCTCATTTCGTGTCTAGTTTCTTGGGTCCATTATACTTTTTCCTTGTTGTAAAGATAAATTATTAATGTTTCTTGATTACAATTAGCTCGTATACCAAGTTTCAGTGGTTGAATATATAAACTGCCCTTCTTTAAATAAATTCAATTGAATTTTGAATTTATGCTTTTAATTGTTTGATACACATACGATATTGGTGAAGTAAATAACACTCTATTAAAGTATAATGCAAACCTTTATCTAACAGAGAAAATTAGTTACAATGAAGAAAGAATAACAGCTGAAAACACTATACACCCTTTTACTGCTTTCCTTGTAAGAGAATTAATTAAAATGCAATTAAGAAAAAAATGGGAAGTAAAATTTCAAAAGAGTTAGGAAAAGAAGTTGAAAGTAAGGGTATTCAAAGGGCACAGGCTGCAACGTAAAATGAAAATAAAAAACATGGCTTTAGTGGTTCAAAGAGACCAAAAACGTCAGCAGGTCCAAAGGAATTAATCAGGGTCAACATATCCTTGAATTATATGGAGCAGATAAAAATCCATATTTTAGAATGCATCGTTTAGAAGTCAGTCTCGTAATCCAACAGTTTGGCATTGGCGTACAAAAGAAGATAGCTTTGTTAACCATCATGGTCAAATCTACTTAAGACATCATTATATACCGAATTGGGGTTCGAAATAATTTGAAAAGTGTGTTGATTTTATCTTATGGTAGAAATTTGGATTATAATCATATTGAGTATTTGCTAAAAGATCGTTTAATGCCTTATGTAAAATTTCACAATAAGCATAATAAAAATATCGCAAAAACCCATGAAATCAAACTGGTTTACGATACGTATGACGTAAACAAAGAGAAGCACCAAGAAAATAAGTATATCTTTGGTGAATACTATATAAGTGAAGCACTGTTGCAAGGTTTCGAATACTCACTCAAAAAATTAAAAGGTTACCATTTTAGGTGTGATCCTAGAGTAAGAGGACACTATACAGTTACTATTAACCACAAGGAATATTCCGCTCGTAATTATAAAAAGTTAGAACCTAATGAAGAGTTAGTTTTCCTTGACGAAGAAGAGTACAATAATATCGAGTTAAGAAAAATGATCCATTTATTACCTGAAAGTCTTCATTGGTTAACACTTTCTACAGGTTTAACAATTGAAGAAAGAGAAAATAAAGTTAGAGAGTGGATTAAAACTATAATTGAGCATGTAAGTACACTTAATAATTAGTTCTATTAATTTAATAATAACATAGTATATAAATGTCAACGGAATTATGTACATTTTTGATTGTTTTAGAATGTACAATAATGTTTGTGAATGCAAACGTAAAGTGTTTATTTAATCAGTCCCCTACCTTTCGGAAGGGGAAATTTTGATTAAAATGGTAGTATTCCTAACTGTTCTTCTAGGTTATATATTATTTCTTTTAAATTATCATTTTCATTTTTTAGCTTTTTTATCTCATCTATTAATCTTGCGATTTTCGTTTGATCATCAATTCCTGGCTCATATGCCGTTCCTTTGCATCGCCATCAATCACTAAAAGCATACATATCCCATTCAGTAACTTGGTCATTTCTGTTAAGCGTGATTGTGCTGTTCATCCATTCTTCTACATCACTTTGGCTGCATTTTACCTCGTGCGAATGAAAAAAATTAGTTGCCCCTATGGCTGTATAAGTACCCATTCCATTAATCTCCTTTCTCAGTCATTCGTTCATTTTCTTTATCAAAATGATTTTTAAGACGATATGAGTCTCCTATTATATTGACTACAGTTGCGTGATGGAGGACTCGATCTAAAATGGCATTGGCTATTTTGGGATCCTGGAAAATTTCTCCCCATATTTTAAAGTTGGCATTTGTAGTTAGGATGGTGCTTTTCTTTTCGTATCTCATGTCAATTAGCTGAAAAAACAGTTTTGCATCTTCCGCGTCAATTGGAAGATATCCAATTTCATCGATAATAAGCAGCTTATATTTGGCATAATGCTTTAATCTATTTTCTAACCGATTTTCTAGTTTTGCCCTTTTCAAGTTCATGATCAAATCATTACATTTAATAAAATACGTACTGGTTCTTTTCTTAGCGGCAGCGATACCAATTGAGGTAGCTAAATGGGTTTTCCCGACCCCACTTGGGCCAAGAAAAATGATGTTTTCTTTTAACTCAATAAATCGCAATGTCGTAAAATCTAATATCTGTTGCTTATTTATGGAAGGTTGAAAATTGAAATCAAAGTCCTTTACTTCTTTCATGTGAGGAAATGCCCCAACCTTTACCATAGATCTCACCATGTTTATTTCCTTCATATCAATTTCGTAATCAGTGAGTTTGACTAATGTATCTACAAATGGAAGTTGATTTATGGTCATGAAATCAATTGTTTCATCAAGATGATTGATCATCTGCTTTAACTTTAAGTATTCAAGATTTTGTACAAGTTTTGCATAACTACTATTCATTTTTATACACCTCATTAATTGCCTCTAGATTTTTCTTTGCCAGTTCTTCAATATTCGTCGAAGAAGTCAGTCCCCTAGCCAATGTTTCTATGTAGTGTTCTTGTTTGTAATTGATTTTCAACGGGCTAATGGTATGTTCGACAATTAAATCCGTGTTATAATAAACAAAGATATGATTATCATATACTTGTAAACCTACGGTTTTTCCTATGTATCCAGCTGGAACTGAATACTGATTGGATTTGTAGGTGATCATATTGGAAGTATTTACTTTAACGAGTGTATGATCGATTTTATAGTGGTCTCTTATTCTTTCATTTGGTAGTGGGGATAAGAGATCTTTTTCTTTTTTTAATGCCAATACAGGTATTTTCCCTGTTCCCTGATGGTAGCTATGATTGATTCGATTGCACAGTTTTTGAACAAATTGATGAAGCTCTTCGTAGTCAAACTTTCCTTGATAAGCATGTATCTCGTCTAGTATCTTCATTGGGGCTTCTATCTTGGCTTTTGTATTGGGTCTTCCGGCAATACAGGGTTTGACTTTAAATCCCATATCCTGTGCGAATTGATCAAAACGTACATTTACTTTTCCTTTCGTGTATTTGGTTCGAGGCTCGTCCATGACAGTTTTCATATTATCAGTCACAATCGTTTTAGGAACTCCCCCAAGCGCTTCAAAACTTTCCGTCAGGAAAGATAATAAGACGCTTTGGGATTTTGAAAGGGATAAATAATATGTTCTAAATCTTGAATATGCAAGTAACAACACGGCAATATTCACATAGATGATTTCCCCATCTTTTGTAATATATCGGATATTTTCTTTCCAATCTAATTGTGCTTGTTCAGCAGGCGGTGTTTCGAAGCGAATAACTTCGCTGTGTGTTCCCTTTGGCTTCCCAGAATCAAAATACTTTTGAAATTCTGGTTTAGATGATATATAAGCTCTAAAGGTAGATGCAGCGCACTTTAACCCATGATTATCTTTTAAGTACTGCCATAGTACTCTTTTGTAATAAAATACTTGTTTAGAATCCTCTGATAATAACAGCGAAATGGTCCCGTAATATTCATCAATTTTTGATGTGCATTTCCGGGAAGTTTTGGGTACATAGCCCGAAAGATATTTATCAATCGTACGCCGATCAACCCCCATATCCCGAGCCAGGCTACTCTTATTAATTTTCATTTTTAAATTCTCCATCAACATTTTTAATTTCGGCAAATCTAAAAGACTACTAATTTCAATATCTGTATTAATACTTAATTGTAAATGCACAATATTCACCTCAAGAATATTATGCAAGATTATCGACGAAATTGTACATTTTTAGACAATCGTTTCTGTACATGATTAGGGTATCATTTATAATAGTAAAACAAATACTAAAAAGCCCTTCTCAATGAGGAGGGTTTTTAATTTCTTTATGCGTTTTAAAAATCCAAATCCAATTCTAATAAAATAAAAAAAATATGAAGTGGTAAATTAAGGAGTTGGAAATATACATGAAATCTAATAAGCCCTTATCGTTTGAGAGAAAGGATGACCTATCAAATGTAATATGGTGTATATCCAAATCTAGTATGAATTACTGAATTTCTTGACTTTTTATTCATTTTCTCAAAAGCTCGAACCACTGCATTAGCAATCTCAGTGTCTTGAGTACTAGTCCCACCACTTACACCAATACCTCCAACAATTGTTCCATTACTCACTAATGGGATACCTCCCCCTAAAATGACAATCCTTCCATTGTTGGTTGTGTTGATTCCAAAAGACGGACCTCCTGGTTGTGCAGCTTGTGTTAAATTTGCTGTGGGTTGTTGCATACTTACACTAGTCCAAGCCTTATTTATAGAAATATCAATTCCTGCAATTCGAGCATGTTCCATTCGATGAAAAGCAATTAAGTTTCCTCCGTTGTCAACAATTGCGATATTACTTGAAAGACTCATTTGTTTGGATTTTTCTTCTGCTACTGCCAATAATTGTTTTGTTACTTCTGATGTTAACCAAAGCAAGATATTCACTCTCCTCTTATTAGTATTTATAATGTATGAAAATGATACAAAAGTGGTGTAATTTAATCAGATTAATGCATGAAATATGGAAATAGATAATTTAAGAAGAACTTTGTAATAGTAATCACATTAAAGAATGGATTTTTAATTAATACCAATTAAAATTAGCCTCTTTCTTTACTAGAAGGACTATTTTACTCATATTAATATTTTCTAAATATTAAATTTTTAAGTTCAATAACCATATTTTAGGAGGATTTTTCACCTCTAAAAAACGCCTTAGAAGACGTATTTTGGGACACTACTAAGGTGTTTTTTGTTATTACCTATAAAACTTTCGGACGACTCTATATAGTTCGTCATTTTTAGATCTTTTCTTAATAATAGTCGTTACATCACTCGGATCCATTTCATGACCCAATTTATTCATCTTCTCAGCAGTTTTTTTGCGCTTCCTGTTAAGTATATTCTTTAATAATCATCTTCTCAAAGATGTCATCAATATAATTTTCTGCTAAATGAACAAACTGTGTTAATTCTGCTATTTCCTTGATTGCTCTTTCAATATTCATTAATATAAATCCTCCTTTTCACACGACTTATTAACTACTTCTATAAATAATAGACAGCTCCTTTAATAATATAAAAAAATAAGCCTCTCTTAAAAAGGGCTTAATCCAAGCTAGATAACTTAATTCTTTTATTAAATTATATAATCATTTTTTTGCAATTTTTCGTAGTAAGTACAATCCATAAATAATTGCCGGAATTGCTCCTACCACTAAGATTATTTTTAGAATCCCAAAAATTAAATAGAAAGGTGAAACAGCAACACTCATAATTTCACAAACTCCATTCATCTATCTTAATTAGTCTTGAATATGATTGGTGTACATTAAACTGTTTTATTGGCTTTGTCCCATATTGCTAACTTAATAGTGCTTCTAATATCTATATACCCATAATTCACATAACTAGACAATTTATAATGCCCCACAGCGTTTATATCATATCCAACTTTTTCGGCCTTGGAATTTGTAACCTCGAATGATGCATCCACATTTGATAATGCAGTACTATTTGTACCGGCAACAGAAGCATAACGCATTTTCAATCCATATGTACCTACCCACAGCATTTTGTTTCACCAAACTGCTTAAAAAACTCCCTTACCTTCCTAGCAGTTCTTTCGCCAATATCCGGTATTCTTCACTCCTTTTTTATATTCCATTATTTGGTATATATACTGGAATGGGGCGGGGAGAAATTTTGAGCCTTAAATGGAAGGATATTTACATCGAAAGGAAAACATTCTATGTAGTACATTCCCCATATTATATTCCTGGAGATGGCTTGGTTTTATAAATACCTAAAACGGTAAGTGGGGAAGGATATATTTCGATTACGGATAATGTGATCAAAGAATTAAAGACTTACAAACAGAATCAGCAGAAAATTTTTCTAATGCACTTAAGACAACTCAAGACAAGCATTAAATATGGTTGTGGTCAAATCATATAAAAAAGCAAGCTCAAACCTATATATTTATCAACGGTTTGACCTTACTAGAAATTACATGACCCGTTTAAACATTTTTTCCATTTCATAAACGGAATAATGAATAATGATTGGTCGACCATGAGGACAGGTAAATGGGTCAGACGATAGCCTTAAAGAATCGAGTAAAGCCTGAATTTCATCATTTCGCAAATGATGGTTGGCTTTAATCGAACCTTTACAGCTCATCATAATTGCTGCTTCTTCCCGAAGCTTTTTAATATCAACTTTTTTCATTGACAAGAGCTGTTCAATCATATCCTCAATAATCTCCTGCTCATCTCCTTTAGGAAACCAAACAGGATGGGAACGAATAATGAAACTATTATGTCCAAACGGTTCTAAGAAAACACCAACTTTCTCAAGTTCATGGAGGTTCTCTTGAATTTTTATCGTTTCATCTGTTGAATATTCGAATGTAAGAGGAACTAGTAAATCCTGAAGTTCCTTTTCTACTCGACCTACCTTTTCTCGGAAATATTCGTACTTAATTCTCTCCTGTGCTGCATGCTGATCAATTATATATAATCCCTTATCATTTTGAGCAAATATATACGTTCCATGCATTTGTCCAATAGGATATAGGGGTGGTACCCTTGGAGAATCTGGTGAAATATCCTGATCGACTGGAAATTCATAAAGCTCATCATAATCCTCAATTTTTTCTTCAATCACTTCCGGAAATACTGGTTCTTCAGTAAGAATGGACTTCTCATTGTTAAATTCCGGTTTATTTGATTCAACGATTTCTTTCACTTCATCAATAGGTAACTCATTCGTTTGATACGTTGGAGGTCGTTCTGATTTTACCGTTTCAGGCCGATTCACTATTTTTTCTGGTAAATGATCCAATTGCATGATCGTTTGTTCAGCTTGTATCTTTTGTTTTTTTACAGGAGCAAATCCACTAGGAATTAGCTCCTTTTTCTTAAAGGCTGCTTTTATCGTTTCAGATACTAGTTGATTTAATTCCTGTTCTTTGCTAAGTCTGACTTCAAGCTTAGCTGGATGAACGTTCACGTCTACTAATATCGGATCCATCTGAATTGAGAGTAGCACTATGGGAAAGCGTCCAATTGGCAGTAATGTATGATATCCTTCTTGAATAGCCTTTACAAGTGAATAATTTTTGATAAAGCGCCCATTAATCATTGTAGATATATAGTTTCTTGACGCTCTTGTAATTTCAGGCATAGAAATATAACCTTCTAATTGAAAATCTAATGAACTAGCTTTGATGGGGATCATATTCCTTGCAATATTTACCCCATATATTGCCGCAAGTACTTGACGTACATCTCCGTTCCCGTTCGTTTGTAGCAACATTCGTTCATTATGACGAAGCCTAATAGAGACCTCCGGATGTGCTAATGCCAAACGATTGACAACATCTGTAATATTACCTAGCTCAGTATGAATGGTTTTCATATATTTTAAGCGAGCAGGTGTATTATAGAATAAATCCGAAATGGTAATATCTGTTCCACGGCGACTTGGTGCTTTTTCTCGTGTTGTTACTCTTCCACCGTCAATGACAATCTTTGAACCTGGATGATTGTCTGTAGCCGTCACCATTTCCAAATGAGAAACTGAAGCAATACTTGGAAGTGCTTCTCCTCTAAATCCTAGTGTCTTGATTCGAAATAGATCATTTTCATCTTTTATTTTACTTGTTGCATGACGCTCAAAAGCGAGAGGAACGTCTTCCTCATCAATCCCTGATCCATTATCGATTATTCGAATTTTGCTTAATCCTGCCTCTTCTATTTCTATTTCAATGACTGAGCTCTTTGCATCAATTGCATTTTCAACAAGCTCCTTAACAACAGATGCCGGTCTTTCTACCACTTCTCCTGCAGCGATTTTATTGGATAGGACATCATCTAATTGAATGATTTTCCCCAAAGGGAGCACCTCCTAACCCTTTAATTTTTTTTGCAACTCATAAAGAGTATTCATTGCTTGTAATGGATTCATTTCTAATAGATTTATATTTTTTAACTCGTCAACAATTTTTTTCTCTTTTGAGGATACATCTTGTTTTGGCTTAGACTCTGGCACCTCGAAAAAGGACAATTGCTCTGAAGACTGATTTTTTTGCTTAATCAGGGTAGATGTTTCCTGAGAATCTTGATTCTCTAATTGACTTAAAATTTCATTTGCACGCTTAATTAATTCAGCTGGTAATTCCGCTAATTGAGCGACATGAATACCATAACTTTTATCAGCTGGCCCTTCTTTTATCTTGTGTAAAAAGACTACATTCCCATTTTGTTCTATCGCACTTACATGAACATTCTTCAACTGTTTTAGAGATTCATCCAAAATCGTTAATTCATGGTAATGTGTCGAAAATAATGTTTTTGCACCAATACGCGAATGAATATATTCAATGATTGCCTGTGCAAGTGCCATCCCATCATAGGTAGATGTTCCACGACCAATTTCATCGAATAAAATAAGACTGTCCTTTGTTGCATTAGTAATCGCATTTTTAGCCTCTAACATTTCAACCATAAATGTACTTTGTCCCGAGATCAAATCATCTGCTGCCCCAATTCGCGTGAAGACTTGATCAAATATTGGTAAGATGGCTTCACTTGCTGGTACATAGCATCCGATTTGTGCAAGAATGGAAGTCAAAGCAATTTGTCTCATATATGTACTTTTACCTGACATATTTGGACCGGTTATTAATAATAATTCACGATCTGAATCCATTAAACAATCATTTGGAACATATTCCTGTGCATTCATGACTTTTTCAACAACTGGATGACGTCCTTCTTTGATGACAATCTTTCTTTCATGGTTAAATTTAGGCTTTACATAGTGTCGCGCTTCACTAATTGTAGCAAAACATTGAAGACAATCAATTTCACTTACTGCTTTGGCTAGATTTTGTAGTCGTGGAATAAACTCTTTGACAAACTCCCGAACTTGCACAAATAAATCATATTCAAGTTCTACACTTTTTTCCTCTGCTTGTAAAATTAACGTTTCTTTTTCCTTCAATTCCGGAGTAATAAATCGTTCTGCATTGGCTAATGTTTGTTTTCTTTCATATCGTCCATCTTCTAATAGGTGTAAATTAGACTTTGTTACCTCTATATAGTATCCAAATACACGATTATAGCCAATTTTCAAGGATTTAATTCCTGTCTTCACTCTTTCCTCTTGTTCCAGTGCAGCTAACCAATTTTTACCGTTTCTGCTTGCATCACGATATTGATCGAGCTCTTGATGATACCCATCCTGTATGATTCCACCTTCTTTAATGGATAGTGGAGGATTATCAATAATCGCCCTTTCTAAAAGATCCGTTAATTCTTCACAAGGATCCAAACTCTCAACAATCTTGCCATTTTCAATATTCATTTGAGCGAGAATTTGACGAATGATAGGAATCTGTTGCAAGGAATATTTCAATTGAATTAAATCACGTGCATTCACATTTCCAAAAGCCACCCGACCTGCTAATCTTTCTAAGTCGTACACTTCTTTTAATTTCTCTCTTAAATCCTGGCGCTCAAAAAAGCGTTCAATCAATGTTTCGACCAATTGCTGTCTTCGTTCAATTTCCTTTTGATCAATTAATGGTCGATCTAACCATTGCTTTAACAATCTACCGCCCATCGCTGTCATCGTTTCATCTAATAACCAAAGCAATGAACCTTTTTTCCCCTTAGACCGAATCGTTTCTGTTATTTCTAAGTTACGTTTTGAGAAATAATCGATTTTCATAAATTGATTAATCTCAACTTCAGATACAGGCTGAAGATGATCTAAGCTTCTTTTCTGAGTACGGAATAAATAATTAAGTAAACGAATAATCGATATTCTCATTTCTTGATTTGAAATGTCTGAAAGTAGATTTTGATAATCCATTTTTTCAGTTAGATCATCCTCGATAGAAATCGTTGCATTGATCCGTTCAATTAATTGCTTTTGATAGTCGCCTTTGAACTGTGAATGTACAACAATCTCTTTTGCCCCAATAGTTGCCATTTCATTAAGTACTAGATCAAAGCTACTAGTTATTAAGGACACATGATTTTCACCCGTGGATAGATCGGTATAGGCAATACCGAATGAACCTTCGAAATCAGAAATAGAAGCAATATAGTTGTTCTCCTTTTCAACTAAACCTTTTCCATCCATTTTCGTTCCAGGTGTTATCAATTGAACTACTTCTCGTTTTACCATCCCTTTTGTTTTCTTGGGATCTTCCACCTGCTCACAAATTGCTACTTTAAAGCCTTTTTCTATTAAAATATCAATATAATTGCTAGCTGCGTGATATGGCACCCCACACATAGGAATACGTTCACTACTGCCACCATCACGACTTGTTAGTGTAATTTCTAGCTCCTGGGATGCCTTAACCGCATCATCGAAAAACATTTCATAGAAATCACCTAATCGAAAAAATAAAAAGGCATCCTGATAATCTGCCTTTACTTGTAAATATTGTTGAATCATCGGCGTATATTGACTCATTATCGACAAAACCCTTTCCGTGCATCTATCTATTTGATTCTCATATTATAACATAATCTCGCAAATTTCAGCATGGAAGTATGTTGGAAAATCATCCTTAGATAAATAAGAATGATGCAAATGTCATGTACCTTAGCCGTCTGACAAACATATTACCCTAATTTTTGTATGTAATGAAAATAAAATGATCAAAGGAACTGACTAAAATAGTTTCTGGAACAAAGAAAAAACTAGGAGAATTTCTCCTAGCCTACTTTTCAAATCCCATAAGGTATATAAACCTACTCCTCTTCAGCTCCAACTAAAAAGTCCGGATTTAATTCTTCAAATTCTTCATCTAATTCGTCTTCCCATTCATCTTCACAATCACAGCCATCAGGATGAATAGCAACACAAACCTTTGTTTCTCCAATAACCTCAACAAGGAATTCTCTTTCAACATTGACTATCACTTTATTTCCATTTGGGGAAATTACTGCTTCGATACAATTAGGTTGCTGTAAGGCTCTTGCTACAACTTCCCTATCATCAAGAAAATCAGGGTCACGATAATTTAGCTTCACAATATCGCGATAATCCACTTTTTCTGTGACAACAGATGTTTTTGTATTATCACTGTGGGAATACCAGACATTTATATCGTATGAACCGAACACTTCAACCTTTTTATCTGTCTTCTTCGCTTCATACTTATGATTTATAATCCAGCAACCTAATATGCTCGATGGATGATGCGGTGGGCATATCGTATGATTGGACTGTGTAAATTTACGTCCTTTCGCTACGACTGCTTTTGTTATTATTTCTCTGTATTCTGCCATTCGAGCGAAACCTCCTCATTTATTTTCATTTCATCCTATGCATGGCATTCATCTATGGTGCGAATATTTTCAGTTGTTCTGGTGAATCATAGTTGCATAGTTTTCGATATACAACTAGGTGAGAAGATGTAAAGTAGAGTCATTACTAATACTGTTTATAGGTTATTTCATTATATGTAAATGCCTTGTTTATGTTCTAGGCGCATAAGTAGCAAATAATAAAGGGATTGACAAAATAAGACAGATTCCATCTCGAAGGCTATTTATAATTTTCAAATATTATAACGTATAAAAGGGGGTCTGACCCCACCACACAATAATTAGTATAGAAAAAGCTATCTCTATACGGATTGATTGTATGGGGTCTGACCCCTTTTTTAATCGCAGCTTCCTGGCGTACTATTTTTTATTTTTGACCCAGTTTCTCCGGATAATAAGTCTCCTCCTGTTGAGGTGATTATTTCGTCTGTTACTGTATTTGATATTGTTGCGGCAACGATTTGTAATAAGTCGTTTACATCTTCTTGTGATTGTTTAAATTCTTGAACAATTGGGATTTCATCTAATTCATTTTCAATCTTTTCAAGCTTGGCTTCTACCATTTTTAGAGCTTCTGACTTTCCATAGTGTTGGAAGTTTACTGCTTGTTTTTGTAAGCTTTTAATACTTGCAATCATTTCACGAACCTTTTGGTTTTCGTTAATTTGAGCTTCAGCCCTCTTGAAAAAGTCTACCTCTTCTGTTTCACTAATCATTTTTGCAATTTCTTTTGCACGTTCAACAATTTCATCTTTTGTATATCGTTTCATTTATTTCACCTCTACCACTTCTAATTCTTCAATCATTTCCCCATTTAAAGACCAAGTTTTAGCATCTGTGATTTTTACATTTACTAGTTTTCCAATAGCTGATTTTGGTCCAATAAAGTTAACCAATTTATTCTTTCTTGTATATCCAGCTAAAACATCAGGATTATTTTTACTTTCACCTTCAACTAGTACTTCGACTACTTGACCTTTATACTTTTCTAATGCTGCACGAGACATTTCGTTTACTAATGCATTTAGTCGTTGAAGTCGTTCCTTTTTAACTTCCATTGGAACATTATCCTTCATTTTGGCAGCAGGTGTTCCTTCTCTTGGTGAATAAATGAATGTATAGGCCATTTCAAAGCCAACTTCACGATATAATGACATCGTTTCTTCAAATTGTTCTTCTGTTTCATTAGGAAATCCAACAATAATATCTGTTGATAATGCCACATCTGGGATCGCCTTTTTAATTTTTCCAACAAGCTCCAAATAACGTTCTCTTGTATATTTTCGAGCCATTATTTTTAGCATCGCACTTGATCCAGATTGAACTGGTAAATGAATATGCTCAACTAAGTTCCCTTTTTTCGCTAACACTTCAATTAAACGGTCATCGAAATCGCGCGGATGGCTCGTTGTAAAACGGATTCTTGGAATGTCGATTTTATGAAGTTCATCCATTAAATCACCAAGACCATAATTGATATCCTCAAAATCTTTTCCGTACGCATTAACATTTTGTCCCAAGAGTGTAATCTCTTTATACCCCTGTGCAGCTAAATGACGTACTTCTTGAATGATATCCTCTGGGCGTCGACTACGTTCTTTCCCACGAGTATAAGGGACAATACAGTATGTACAGAATTTATCACAGCCGTACATAATATTAACCCATGCTTTAATTTGGCCCTTTCGAACTTTAGGAAGATTTTCGATGACATCGCCTTCCTTGGACCAAACTTCAACAACCATTGCCTTAGACATATAAGCTTCTTTTAAAATTTGTGGTAAACGATGGATATTGTGGGTACCAAAAATCATGTCTACATGATGGTGCTTTTCAAGAATCTTATTTACAACTGATTCTTCCTGAGACATACATCCACATACACCCACTAAGAGATCAGGCTTTTCAAGCTTTAACGGTTTCAAATGACCGATTTCACCGAATACTTTATTTTCAGCATTTTCACGTATAGCACAAGTATTAAGTAGAATAACATTGGCATCATCGACAGAATCTGTAGGCTCATACCCTAGCTGCATAAATATACCTGCCATAACTTCTGTATCATGCTCATTCATTTGGCAACCATAAGTACGAATATAGAATTTTTTACCGTTGCCCATTCCTTTAAATTCTTCAGAAATATGAAAGTCTTTTTCATATTTTACTTCTTCTTTCCCACGTCTTTTTGCCTCTTTTAAATTCGGTGGGATGTAAACAGATTGAAAGTATTTGCTATAATCCTTTTCGGATTTTTTGTCCGCAGGAGTAGCTGTTTTGATTTGTTGTCCCTCTAAGCGTTGCTTTTCGTTCATGGAGATCCCCTTTCTCTTATTAATAAATTCTATAATTTAATGAGATTCTTGCATTTCATTTCCATTATAATTATTTATATGCACATTATTCTAGTATAAAGCCTTTTCTATTTGAACACAATACTGCTGTCATATTGTCGAAAAAAGGTCAAAAAAAGAAGGTTTATACGCATCCTGCTAATTTGGATTAATGACCGGGACCATTAGTCGATTTTAAAAATTACAAAATAAAAGGGCCTAGTTACCTAAGCCCTCAAATTAAAAGTTTATGCGATTATCTTGGCTCCACAATTAGCTTGATTGCCGTCCGTTCTTCTCCCTCGATTAGAATATCAGTGAAAGCTGGGATACAAATTAAATCAACACCACTAGGTGCGACAAATCCTCTGGCAATCGCTACCGCCTTCACCGCTTGGTTCAATGCCCCCGCACCGATAGCTTGAATCTCTGCTCCACCTCTCTCACGAAGAACACCGGCAAGTGCACCAGCTACAGAATTAGGATTAGACTTTGCTGAAACTTTTAATATTTCCATTTCTTCTCCTCCTTGTATTTTCCCAATACCGAATGTCCATTCGAAAGTGAACAATCCTGGTATAATCATTCCATTGCTACTATATTCACTAAAATTCGTTTGTATTCCGGCTTGTTCGAAAAAAAGGAGGATTTTTATTTTCTTTTTGTCTCTTTGCTATACTTTTGATTATTTTTTATTCAGCTATAAATAAATGGTCATCATTTATAAGCAAAGTATCTATTTTTCTTGCTTTTCCAGTCTTGTTATCCACATCTATTAGACAGGCACTCAATTGCTTTCTTCCATCTTTCGGTACCTCAAACCTAACAGGAAGACTAGTTAAAAATCTTTTAATTACAGCTCCCCGCTCCATTCCTAATATCCCATCATATGGACCAGTCATTCCAACATCAGTTAAATATGCTGTTCCATTCGGTAAAATACGATTGTCTGCTGTTTGAACATGGGTATGTGTTCCAATGACTGCAGTCACCTTCCCATCCAAAAACCAGCCCATTGCTTGTTTTTCACTAGTAGCTTCTGCGTGAAAATCTACAAAAATAATATTGGTTTTATTTTTCGCTTGATTGATTAGCTCTTCTGCAGTTTCGAATGGACAATCGATAGCAGGAAGAAATGTTCTTCCTTGTAGACTAATAACAGCTGCCTCTACCCCACCTGACTTTACAAAAGTTAACCCTGTACCTGGTGTTCCTTTTGGGAAGTTCCCAGGTCTTACAATTGATTTAGCTGCATCAATAAATTCAAATACATCCTTGTTGTCCCATGAATGATTCCCTAATGTCACAGCATTTGCCCCATCATTAAGAAATTGCTTATATATTTTCTCAGTAATTCCTCTTCCACCGGCAGCATTTTCACCATTCACAATAGTTAACTCTGGACGATATTTTGATTTTAATTTCGGTAAGTACTCTGTAATCATTTCACGGCCTGGGGAACCTACAACATCCCCAACAAATAAAATCTTCATAATTTTTTCCCTTTCTAGCTGTTGATGTACAATTTTATTTGTACAACTCAATCATTTATGATGTTTACATTTACATTATAGCAGTACATTTGTATTTATAACAAAGCCCTAAAATTCCCTTAGCATAAAAACTAGGCTGTTTTCGTAAGTTTATTGCGGTTTTTTTGCTTTTATAAAAGACCAACTGCGGCTTTTACACCCTATAAGATTCAGTGATTCTGATGGAGTTTGCAGCACTTTTCTCAGTGAAATGAAAGGTGTAGTGATCTTCATCCAATAGTTATTAGTTAACACTTTACTTAAATAGCAACAATGTTTGAGAAATAGCCAAAAACAAAAATAAAGCGGTGTAGAGTACACCGCTTTATTTTGCATATTCAACAGCCCTTGTTTCACGTATTACTGTTACTTTTATATGACCTGGATAATCTAGTTCACCCTCGATTCGCTTACGAATATCTCGCGCTAAGCGATGTGCTTCAAGATCATTAATTTGTTCTGGTTTCACCATGATCCTTACTTCTCTACCAGCTTGAATCGCAAATGATTTATCTACACCTTCATAGGATTCCGAGATTTCCTCAAGCTTTTCAAGTCTTCGAATATAATTCTCTAGTGTTTCACTTCGTGCACCAGGTCTAGCAGCTGATAACGCGTCTGCTGCTGCAACTAATACAGAAATAATGGATGTTGGCTCAGTATCACCATGGTGAGAAGCAATACTGTTAATAACAACAGGATGTTCCTTATATTTCGTCGCTAATTCAACACCAATTTCTACATGGCTTCCCTCTACTTCATGATCGACAGCTTTTCCAATATCATGAAGCAATCCTGCACGACGAGCTAATCTTGCGTCTTCTCCTAGCTCGGCTGCTAGAAGCCCTGAGAGATGAGCAACTTCAATTGAATGCTTCAGGACATTTTGACCATAGCTAGTACGGAATTTCATCCGACCTAATATCTTAATTAAATCTGGATGAAGTCCATGAACATCCACTTCAAAAGTAGTTTGTTCACCAATTTCACGAATATGTTCGTCTACTTCTCTTCTTGCTTTATCCACCATTTCTTCAATTCGTGCTGGATGGATGCGTCCGTCTTGAACTAGCTTCTCTAATGCAATACGAGCCGTTTCTCTACGAATAGGATCAAAACCTGAAAGGATTACCGCCTCTGGCGTATCATCTATGATAAGGTCGATACCAGTCAACGTTTCTAATGTTCGAATATTCCGTCCTTCACGACCGATAATTCGCCCTTTCATTTCATCATTCGGTAGGTTTACTACAGAAACTGTTGTTTCAGCAACATGTTCTGCAGCACAACGCTGAATGGCAAGAGAAAGGATATTTTTCGCCTTTTTATCCGCTTCTTCTTTCGCACGATTTTCGCTTTCTTTAATCATCATTCCTAAATCATGTGAAAGCTCATTTTCAACTTTTTGAATAATAATTGCTTTTGCTTCATCGCGGGTAAGGCTAGAGATACGTTCTAATTCAGACTTCTGTTTCTGTACCATCTCATCCACTTTGCTTTCCATCTCTTCAATATGTTGTTGTCTGAAATTTAGAGAGTCCTCTTTCTTTTCAAGTGTTGCTTCACGCTTGTCAAGTGATTCATCCTTACGATCGAGGTTCTCCTCCTTTTGCAATAATCGATTTTCTTGTTTTTGCAATTCATTTCTTCGTTCACGAAGTTCACGTTCAATATCAGTACGAAGCTTATGATTTTCATCCTTCGCTTCTAACAGGGCTTCTTTTTTCAAGTTTTCAGCATCACGAGTTGCATCTTCTAAAATTTGCTCTGCTGCATTTTTTGCTCCTGTTATTTTTGCTTCAGCTATGGATTTGCGTAAAAGATAGCCAACAACTACACCGACGAGGCCAAGCAAAATGGAGATGATTACACTTAATAATTCCATTATTTCACCTCCCCTTGCTATGAACTTTTATCATGTCTCAAACATGTCGGCTGCTACATTGTTACATAGGTTTCAATATACAGCGCTAGGGCTTAAAAATCAAATTTTAAAAAAATAAAATTATACATATTAATTTTATAGTTGTGTCATTTTATTGTCAAGGACTTATCCAACGTGATTAACATTTTATGTAAAGTTGTCCAACTGTTTGTTCTTTATTTAAACTGAGCTTTTTTTATAAAGGAGGGAAATAATCATTATATTTGTTTTGTGAGCATGTATTATTTCTTGTCAATCTATTGTTGAGCCACTAAACCTACTATATTAATTCAATGAAACTAGTCATCCTAAACAATAGAAAAAGCAAAGTCATCAATAAATGAAGTGACTTTGCTATATATTTTTCGTTCTATAAATTTACTTTTCATTCTTATTTAGATATTTAAATCTAGATAGTCAGCTAAAAAAATTTCACTTTTATGAAAACACTTTTTTAGGAGAGAACAATGATTTAAATATCAAATTCCTCTTGCTCTTCCTCAGCAGGGGCAGTCTTTTGATCATCTAATCCATAATGATCGCGTATTTTCATCATAACCTCATTACGCAATTCAGGATTTTCCTTAAGGAAAAGCTTCGCATTTTCACGACCTTGACCTAAACGTTCATCATTATATGAATACCATGATCCACTTTTTTGAATGATATCTAATTCAGAAGCCATATCAATGATTTCGCCTTCTTTAGAAATTCCTTCACCATACATAATATCAACTTCCGCAACGCGGAAAGGTGGTGCCACTTTATTTTTTACTACTTTTACTTTTGTTTTATTTCCAACAATATCATTTCCTTGTTTCAACTGTTCTGCACGACGAACCTCAAGACGTACAGATGAATAAAACTTAAGTGCACGGCCGCCAGGAGTCGTTTCAGGATTCCCGAACATAACCCCTACTTTTTCCCTTATTTGGTTAATAAAGATCGCGATTGTTTTCGACTTGTTGATTGCACCAGATAGTTTACGCAATGCCTGTGACATTAAGCGTGCTTGTAATCCGACATGGGAGTCACCCATTTCACCTTCAATTTCCGCTTTTGGTACAAGTGCTGCAACAGAATCGATAACGATAATATCAATTGCTCCACTACGAACAAGAGCTTCTGCAATTTCTAACGCTTGCTCCCCAGTATCTGGCTGAGATAACAGTAGTTCATCAATATTAACGCCTAATTTTTGGGCATATACAGGATCTAGTGCATGCTCAGCATCGATAAACGCTGCTTGCCCACCCTTAGCTTGTACCTCTGCAATAGCATGTAGGGCAACAGTTGTTTTACCTGAGCTTTCTGGACCATAGATTTCTATTACACGTCCTCTTGGGTATCCGCCAACACCTAACGCTACATCAAGGGCCAATGATCCACTAGGAACAGTTGAAATTCTTCTATCAGTTTGTTCCCCAAGTTTCATTACTGAACCTTTACCAAACTGTTTTTCTATTTGTTTTAACGCCATATCCAAGGCTGCTTGACGATCATTCACTAAATTTCCTCCTTTATGATTAGAAATTTCAAAGAAATTTGCTTAATAAATCTATCTTTACTATAACCGTTTTTTCATAGTTTGCCAAGTAAAATGACGAACATTTATTCGTCTTTTTTTAGGTTATTTTCATTAGAATTACTATTTATAAGCAAAATAAATGTAAAAATAAGTACCTATCAAAGTTAAAAATTGATTTTTCGTATTCTGCAATTCTCTGGTAGAAAGAGCAAAAAGAACGGTACAATCATACCGTTCTGCTTCATACTAATTCTTTTAATAGATAATAACAACCATATTTGACTGTTCGAACTCGATTTCCATTTCTACTGCTTGCGAGGTCTAATAAATAGGTCTTAGTTGGTTTATTTTTTCTTGCAATTCCAATCCATACCGTACCAGCCGGCTTATTTTCCAGTTTATCAGGCCCAGCAACTCCTGTAAAACTAATTCCAATATCAGAATCTAGTAATTGGAGAATATTTTCTGCTAGCTCAATAGCTGTCTCTCGGCTTACTGCACCATATTGTTCAATCGTATTCTCTTGCACCTGAACAAGCTTCACTTTTGCTTCATTAGAGTAACAGACAATTCCACCTTTAAAAATTGAACTGACTCCAGAATGGGATGCCATTTCCGATTGAAACAAACCAGCAGTTAAACTTTCTGCACATGCTATCGTTAGTTTCTCCCTTTCCAATCGTTTAATAACTTCAGCCATGATGGTTGTCTCGTCGTAACCATAAAAATAATCGCCGACAAGATGAAGAATTTCTTTCTCAGTTTTATCGATTAATTTTTTCGCCTCTTCAATGGATGTGTGTTTTGCCGTAATTCTTAGCGTTACCTCACCATTTGCTGCAAGAGGGGCAATCGTTGGATTAGTTTGGCGTTCCAAAATACTTTCAACTCTAGTTTCCAGCTCAGCTTCACCAATACCAAAAAACCTTAAAACTCTAGATTCGATTTTTTCAATCGTTCCCATCTTTTCTTGGATCGCAATAATACCATACTGAGTAAACATCGGTTCCATTTCATGTGGAGGTCCAGGAAGTAGCATATAATATTGCTCTTCTTGCTGTAACAGCATCCCAGGTGCCATACCATAATCATTTGGCAATACTTTGGCACCATCCAAAATCAGTGCTTGTTTTTTATTATTTTCTGTCATCACTTTTTTTGTTCGTTTAAAGTAGGCTTCAATTGAATCCATAGCATCATCGTCTTGAACAAGCTTCGTATTCAGATGCTTAGCAATCGTTTCCTTTGTTAAATCATCTTTTGTCGGTCCAAGACCACCAGTAAAAATAATTAAGTCTGCTCGTTGTTCAGCGATTTCAATACTTTTCTTTAACCGTTCAGGGTTATCCCCTACGACGGTATGATGGAATACATTTACACCGATTTCGGCCAAGCCTTTCGAAATAAACTTTGCATTCGTATTAACAATTTGACCTAATAATAGCTCTGAACCAACAGCGATAATTTCAGCATTCATATCAATCACCTCCACAGATACTTATTTTGAATTGACAAAAATGTGGCGATTTTTATAGAAATAATCCCATCCGGACCAAACAGTAAAAAATAATGCAACCCATAAAGCAATCATTCCAAGTGGAAATCCACCTTCTCCAAAAGGAAAATTATGTAACAACAATAATGCGATGGCAACAATTTGTGTCCATGTTTTAATTTTTCCAAGCATAGCAGCAGCTACTACTTCTCCTTCACTTGCTGCTAGAATCGCTCGTAAACCAGTTACTGCAAATTCACGACTAATGATCACAATGATTATCCAAGATGGAGCAAATCCAAGTTCAACTAATATAATAAATGCTGCAGAAACTAGTAATTTATCTGCTAAAGGATCTAAAAACTTCCCTAAATTCGTTACTAAATTCAGTTTCCTAGCATAATGTCCATCAATCCAATCAGTCGCAGAAGCTACAATAAAGATTAATGCAGCCACAAAGTGGGTAACAGGCATCTCAGCACTTAATAAGTTTATAGTACCCCAATCAAACGGTGCTACCATAATAATCACAAATATTGGTATTAAACAAACTCGTAATACAGTAATTTTATTTGGTAAATTCACGAATCTTTCCTCCAGAAAAATAGCCATCAATCGATGACTATTCAGTTTTAGTTTTTTCAAATTGAATTGTTATATTTTGACTGGTACTTTCACTAGGTGGAACGGCAAACTCTAGTTTTTGGTCATTTATGTAAATTTCAGTTTGGGTAGCATTCCCAATAACTAGATATGCTTCAGTTTCATTTGAAAAATCAACGGCTTGACTCTTTCCTTCTTCTAATGTTCCTTGGAAGAATGAATGACCTTGGCCATTCTTCATGTTTACCCATGTACGTCCAGTTGAAACTAATTTCACTTCAAATTTTTCACTATTCACCAATTGATAAGTAGAATTTCTCCCACTAGCAGAAATCACTTTTACTTCCTGGGCAGGAGTTTCTGCTTTTTTATCTTCTTCATCTTTTTTGTTTGCATCATCTTGATTGTTATCATTTTTATCTTGAGTAGTATTATCTTTGGTTTTATCTTCTTTATCCTGTGCTACCGGTTTATTTTTTTCTTTCACTGGCTGTGTTTCTATTGGTATATTCTTTGAGTTACCCAGCTTATCCTTTGAACCAGAACCAGCGAAATTAGTAACTAAATAATAAACAAGAGCAATTGCAGCAATAATAAATACAGCAACAAGTATTTTTGGAAAAATGTCTAACATTTTTGAAGTACTAGGTGCAACTGTTTTTCTTGATTGTACACGTGAAATTTGCTCAGGTAAGTCTTCATTGTACACATCAGGTACTTCCCGTTTATATTCTTCAAAAATCTGTTCAGTTTCTAATCCAACTGCCTCTGCATATTGTTTAATAAATGCCCGAACATAAAACTTTCCAGGCATCATATCATAATTTCCTTCTTCAATCCCTTTTAAATAGCGTTTTTGTATTTTGGTGATTTCCTGTAAATCATCTAAACTAAGTCCTTTCGCTTGTCTTGCTTCTTTTAAGCGACTTCCTAATTCTGTCACACCTGAACACCTGCCAATCTAATAATCAAATCCACCAAAACCCGAATCACTAAAAAAGTTATTTTTCTGTATTACTTCATATGTAATTTCTTGTTCCGGATTGTCACGTAGTTCTATAATATAGTCAAAATCCTCTAATGAGTATTCTGAGTTCTGAACAAATATATCGGGATGTTCGATTACCTTAACTGCAGGTAAACGCATAATTTCCCGAACAAGCTGCCAGTGACGTTCATCAGCTCTCTGCGTAGAAACTATGCCATCCAATATAAATATATTATTTGAACTGTATTCATCTTTAATTAATTGATTTCGTATCGTTTGTTTTAACAATGTAGAGGAAACAAATAACCATTTTTTACTTGCACACACACTTGCAGCAACTACTGATTCTGTTTTCCCTACACGTGGCATCCCCCGAATACCAATCAACTTATGTCCTTCTTGCTTAAATAACTCTGCCATAAAATCAACAAGCAAACCTAATTCATCCCTGATAAATCGAAAGGTTTTTTTATCGTCGGCATCTCTTTGTATATATCGACCATGCCGAACGGCAAGTTTATCTCTTAATTTTGGTTCGCGAATTTTCGTTACTTTAATGGTTTCCATTGTAGCTAAGATAGATTCTAATCTTGCAATTTGTTCTTCATTTTTTACTAATAAAAGCAGGCCACGTCTACCATCATCAACACCATTAATGCTAATAATATTTATTGATAGCATACCTAGTAATGAAGAAATATCCCCTAAAAGACCTGGGCGGTTTATTTGAATTTCATATTCTAAATACCATTCTTTACGATTCATAAATTCCCCACCACGACATTATTCTATATCCGTTAGCTTCTATAATAAATGATTTCTCTATAAGATGAAAGGAAAAACTAGCCATGTTTCGATAAAAAATCGTTTATTTTTACTATATATGAGGATTTTTATAATTCCTTATACAATATTAGACATTTTTTGGATGTAAAAAAAGAGGGGTTTTTTCCCCTCAGCGTTTACAGCTATTAATGTGTTCCATTATTTTGGACAAGCTTAACCATAACATTTGCAATGGCTTGTTGTTCTTCTTGTGATGCAACGGACCATAAATCAGAAAGTACTCGTTGCTGTTCATTTTTAGGATCTACCTGTTGTGCTAGGTAATCTCCAACCTGTTCAGCTAGTTGGTTAATTGTTTCCTGAGACATTCCTTGTTGTTTCGCTTGATTTAACCGATCACCAAGAAAGTCTTTCCATTGATCCCAGCTTTCTAACACTGACATACTTTCAACCTCCTTAAATTAAGTACGATGTTATTTTGTTCTGAGAAGGGAGGTTTTATTCATTTATTATTATGTGTACCAGCCCCCATTTACTGCCAAAACCTGACCAGTAATATACGAGGCCTTTTCTGAAAGAAGGAATTGGATAGTTTCAGCAATTTCACTTGGTTTCGCAAGTCTTCCCATTGGAATTTCCTCTTCCAGTGCTATTTTTTCATCTTCTGAAAATATTCCCATCATTTGTGTATTAACAGCACCCGGGGCTACTGCATTAATTCTTACACCGCTTTGTGCAACTTCTTTACTAAGTGCTTTTACAAAAGAGATTTGAGCTCCTTTAGCAGTTGAATAGATTACCTCACATGAAGCACCTGTTTGTCCCCATATCGAACTAACAAGAACAACATAAGATTGTTCATTTTTCATTAATTTTGGTAATAATTTTTTTATAATAACCATTGGTGCATGTACATGTATTTTCCACATTTTTTCAATGATTTGTTCATCAGTATCCACAAAAAGCCCGTAATGGGATATTCCACTTACATAACAAATCGCATCAATATGAAATATATTATTCAATAGCTTATCAATCCCTGAGTCAGTAGATAGATCAGCTTGAATCGGAATCAGTTCTAGATTATATATTGAAAGCTCGGCTAATAGTCTCTCCATCGCCTCTTTATTGTGATTAAAATGTAAGTATAAGTTCCAGCCTTCTTTAGCCATTGTGTGAGCTGTTTCCGAACCAATTCCCCCACTTGCACCAGTGATAAGTGCATATTTCTTCATTTATCTATCCTCTCCTATACAAAGCAATACACCTTTTTAATAAAAAGACATATCTTCCTGAACTTTTAATAGTATTTCGAATTCAATAAGTTTTTCCATTTTAGAACAAACAAAATAGAAAAACCCAGAATCTCCGAGTTTCTCATTTACTTTTTTAACCTTTTATTTATTTGGTACTACCTGGCAAACGGTAAAGCGATCTTCTTCAAAAAACTGCTCTGCTGATTTTTTTAAATCATTATAAGTAATCTCTTCTAATGTCGGCACGACATCAAAAAGATTCATTTCATTAAATGAATACCTTGTAAACTGATTCGCAATATAGTCAGGTGAATTTAATTGACGTAAAAATCCACCTATTTTTTTCTTCTTCGTTCTTTCTAGGGATTCTTCAGTTAAATATTTCCCACTTTTCGCTTCCATCATAATCGATTGTATACGTTCTGAAAGTTCATCAGGCTTTTCTGTATCTCCACCAACCATTGAAAAACCAAAACCCTCTTCCTGTGTGTAATCATATGAAAACGTTTCATCAATTAATCCTTCATTATATAGATCATAATAGCTCTTTGAGCTTTTTCCAAAAAGGATGTCTAATAATAAATTAATTGTCAACTCATTTTTCAGCATTTCTTTTCCACTTTGTGCCACATCACAAGCTTTTACTCCTACCAGACATTTAGGTGTTTGAACATTCATTTGAAGAACCTTCTTTTTCTCAGCAACTTTAGATGGTTCATCTTCAAAACGACGCTTGATTTCTGACATATCCTTATAATCTTTCTTATTTTGATTATCTCGAATAAGATTCATGATTTGATCAGGATCAACGGGACCAACTACAAATAAAAGCATATTACTTGGGTGGTAAAATGTATTGTAACATTCATATAGTAGCTGATCTGTAATATGGGAAATTGATTCAATCGTTCCAGCAATGTCAATTTTTACGGGATGGTGCTGATACATATTTTCTATTACCCCAAAATATAAGCGCCAATCAGGATTATCATCATACATGGTTATTTCCTGACCAATAATCCCTTTTTCTTTCTCTACTGTTTTTTCAGTAAAAAATGGACTCTGTACCATATCGATTAAGGTTTCTAGATTCTTTTCCACATTAGATGTACTCGAAAACAGATAGGCAGTCCGATTAAAGGTCGTAAAGGCATTGGCAGATGCACCTTGTTTACTAAATTGCTGAAACACATCGCCATCTTCTTTTTCAAATAGTTTATGCTCAAGAAAGTGAGCAATTCCATCTGGAACATGATTATATTCAGTTGAATTCAATGGAACAAAGTCATTATCAATTGAACCATATTTAGTCGTAAAAGTTGCAAAGGTTTTGCTAAACCCTTGCTTCGGTAATATATAAACGTTTAACCCATTTTCCATTTTTTCATGATAAAGTGTTTCCTTCAATTGGTCAAAAGCAATTTTCTTCATTCTCCATTTCCCTCCAATCCAGTTAGAAAATAGATTGTATCTAATTCAATTTTTTTCGCTACTTCAATAATATCCTGTTTCGAAATTTTATTTATCCCTTGAATCCAATCATCCACAGTAAAATTTTGATTGGCGATTACGTTATGATAAAGAATTTCAACCAATCCCCTAGATGTATCTGTCGTTTCAAGGAGCTGATTATTAATAACTGCTTTTGTTTGCTCGATTTCTTGATCTGTGAAATCACCTTTTTTCATCGCGTCCATCTGTTCCCTTATGATTGTTGTTGCTTGATCATAATTTTTTGCTTCTATTCCGCTCATTACCATCAATAATCCTTTATGGCTTTCTAACCTACTTGCGGCATAATAGGCTAAACTAGCTTTTTCACGTACATTAATAAATAACTTTGAATGTGAAAATCCTCCAAAAATCCCATTGAATACTTGGAGTGCAAAATAATCTTGATCACCAAAACGGACGTTTGTACGATATCCGATATTCAGCTTTCCTTGTTTTACATCTTGCTTTTCTTTAATTTCTTTTACTTCTTTAACATTACTTCCTTCTTTACGTTCTAGTTGAATAGGTGTACGATTTTCAAACTGGAGGTTCCTACAAAATGTTTTTACTTCATTTTCATTCACATCACCAATGATGTATAAATGAAGTTCATCTTCACTTATTGCTTTTTTATAATAATCAAATAGATTTTGCGGTGTAATCTCTTCTACTTTAGATGCTATTCCGTTTGCATCTAGTGCATAAGGTTCCCCCTTACACATTTCCTCCACTAATCGAACATTCGAGTAACGCATTTTATCATCATAAATGGATTGGATTCTTTGCTTTAAGATGCGTTTCTCTTTCTCAACTGTTTCTTGATGAAAGCTTTCATTCTCAATGTTTGGATTCAATAATACCTCTGCTAAAAAATCTATTCCCTTTTGAAGGAGTGGGGTGGAATCCTTAAGAAACTTTTCATTTGCAATATCAATTGAAAACGACATAATATGTTGTTCTCCCTTCTTTGCTAAATCAACAAAGAAGCCTGCACCATATAAATCATCTAGATATGTTCGTAATGCTGTAGTTGTTGGATACTTTTTTGTACTACTTTGTAATACATTCAATAGAAGTGCACGAAACGTTACTGTTTCGGCATTCAAAGGGGCTTTCATTTTCCATACAAGTGTATTCGTTTTATATTTATTGGTTTTTACTATATGTAACGTAAATCCTTCAGTCTTAATAACCATTTCATTTGCAACAGACATAGCCAATCCTCCTTTAGCTTTCTTTTACTATTTTGTTATGAAGTTATTCTTACTATACATGTTATAGATAATGTCCTACAAGTATTTACCGTTTAAAAATACTTAGCGCACAGCTCATCCGATGGATTTCAAAAAAATGGTTCTTCCCTCTATTAAGAAAGCTTTCTAATAAACAAAAGACCCCGATTGATTCGGAGCCTTTTGCAAACCTATCTTTGTCCCTTTATATAAGGAATTCCACTTGCTTTTGGTGCATCTGCACGCCCTATAAATCCAGCAAGAGCTAAAATTGTTAATACGTATGGAGCAATAAGTAAATAAACACTTGGAATATCCTTTAAGAAAGAAATATCTCCACCAACAATACTTAAACTTTGAGCGAATCCAAAGAATAGTGCAGCGCCCATTGCACCAAGTGGATGCCATTTTCCAAAAATCATTGCAGCTAGTGCCATAAAGCCTTGCCCTGTAATTGTAGAGTGGCTAAAATCAAGTGTGATTGTTTGTGCATATACTGCACCACCTAACCCTCCAAAAACACCAGATAACATAACGCCAATATAACGCATTTTTGTTACGTTAATCCCCATTGTATCAGCTGCAGCAGGGTGTTCACCCACTGAGCGAAGTCTTAATCCAAAAGGGGTTTTATATATAACAAACCACACAACAAAGGACAAAATGATAGCTAAATACGAAGCATATGTGACCCCACTAAAGAATAAATCTCCTATTACTGGTATATCACTTAGAAACGGTATATCTATTTTTCTAAAATTTTCTTTAATAAAATCAGTTTGCCCTTTGTCATACCATTTCTTTACAAGAAATAAAGATAAGCCAAGAGCAAAGAAGTTTATCGCTACACCACTGACCGTCTGATCCGCCCTAAAGGTTATCGATGCCAATGCATGTAGTAAGGAAACGATTGCCCCTGCAATCATAGCAACAATAAGTGCAACCCATGGTGTTGCAGCTCCAAAAGTGTCAGCAAAAGTTAAGTTAAAAACGATCGAACTAAAAGCTCCGATTATCATTAAGCCTTCCAAACCAATATTAACAACCCCAGAACGTTCAGAAAAAACTCCACCTAGTGCTGTAAAAATAAGTGGTCCAGCAACTAAAAGGGAAGATGTTACAATAATTTCAAGTGCAGTCATTAAATCCACTTATTTCGCCTCCCTTTTAAAACGAGTAATGAGCCATTTAATCATGTAGCTTGAAGCAACGAAGAAAATAATTAATGCAATAACAATTTCAACTAATTCATTAGGTACATTCGCATCAATTGGCATATTTAAGGAACCTACTCTTAAACCACCAAAAAGAATGGAGGCGATAACCACACCGAATGCTGTATTTCCCCCTAATAATGCAACGGCAATACCATCAAATCCAACACCAGAAAAGCTAGATTGTAAGAATGCAAAACCAAATGTCCCTAAACCTTCCATCGCACCAGCTAGACCTGCAAACGCACCTGAAATGGCCATTGAATAAATAATATTCCTATTCACATTCATCCCAGCATAATGTGATGCGTGTTGATTGAAGCCTACAGATCTAAGTTCATAACCTTTTGTTGTTTTTTCAAGTAAAAACCACATGATAATTGCAGCAATAATTGACAAATAAATCCCATTATGAAGACTTGAAAAATCTGTAATGCTTTGCAGAAAGTCCGATTTTAATGAAGCTGAAGCTGGTACTTCTGCAGTAGTGTCTGATTCATCAGATAGTACATTTCGAATAATATAATTGGATACATGCAATGCAATATAATTCATCATAATTGTCACAATTACTTCATGAACTCGAAACTTTGCCTTTAATAATCCAGGAATAAACCCCCAAATGGCCCCTGCAATAACCGCTGCAATTATGGCTAAAGGTAAATGTATGATCTTTGGTAAATCAAAGGTCAGTCCAACCCAAACCGAAACAATCCATCCAACTAATAGTTGACCTTCTACACCGATATTAAATAGACCTGTTCGGAAAGCAAATGCGACAGCTAAACCTGCTAAAATATAGGGTGTTACTTGACGAAAAGTTTCACCAATATAAAAGGAATCACCAAACGCTCCATTCCATAAAGCAAGATATCCATGTATTGGATTATATCCACTAATAAGCATTATAATTGCTCCTGCAATTAGCCCTAATAAAACGGAAACAATTGGTATAAGTATATTAATTAATCGATTAGACATTTGTTTGTTCACCTGCTTCCTGACCTTTCGATCCAGCCATTAATAGGCCTAGCTCCTGCTCTGTCGTTGTTTTAGGATCAACTATTGCAACAATTGTTCCTTCATATATAACTGCAATTCTATCACTGACATTCAAGATTTCATCAAGCTCAAAGGATATAAGCAAAACAGCTTTTCCATTATCTCTTTGTTCAATCAATCGCTTATGAATAAATTCAATTGCCCCAACATCCAATCCCCTTGTAGGCTGAGCAGCAATTAATAAATCGGGATTTCTATCTACTTCGCGTCCAATAATGGCCTTTTGCTGATTTCCTCCAGATAAAGAACGAGCTAATGTATATTCACTTGGTGTACGAACATCAAATTCTTGTATTAGCTTTGTTGCTTTCTGATAGATCTGTTTAAAATTCAATATCCCATTTTTCGAGTAAGGCTTCTGATAATAGGTTTGTAATACAATATTTTCTCCAATAGGAAAATCTAAAACTAAACCATGCTTATGCCGATCCTCCGGAATATGGCCAACTCCTGATTCAGTAATTTTCCTTGGCTTTAAATTACGAATCTCTTTTTCATTTATTTTAATCGAACCACTTTCCGATTTTCTCAAGCCAGTAATTGCCTCAATAAGCTCTGTTTGTCCATTTCCATCCACACCAGCAATTCCAATAATTTCACCAGCACGAACATTTAAATTTAACCCTCGTACAGCAGGAACTCCTCTAGAATCCTTGACAACCAAATCTTTTATTTCTAATACATTTTGTTTTGGATTGGCAGGGATTTTTTGTGTAGTGAACACTACTTCACGTCCAACCATTAAATTCGCAAGTTCATTAGGATTTGTTTCTTTCACATTAACAGTTCCTATGCCTTTCCCCTTCCGAATAACTGTAACCTGATCACAAACCTCCATTATTTCCTTCAGTTTGTGTGTAATTAATATGATGGATTTCCCTTCTTTAATAAGTGTTTTCATTATTTGAATTAATTCAGTAATCTCTTGGGGTGTCAACACTGCTGTTGGTTCATCAAATATAATAATTTCTGCCCCGCGATATAATGTTTTTAAGATTTCAACACGCTGCTGCATACCAACTGAAATATCCGATATTTTAGCTTTTGGGTTAACTGATAAACCATACTTTTCAGATATTTCACGAACTTCCTTTTCTGCTTTTTTGATATCTATCGTACCCGATGATTTAGGCTCTTTTCCTAGAATAATATTTTCAGTGACGGTAAAGGTATCCACTAGCATAAAATGCTGATGAACCATTCCAATTCCTAAGTCATTGGCGATATTAGGATTAGTAATATTTACTTTTTTCCCTTTAACACGAATTTCTCCTTTTTCAGGCTGGTATAAACCGAAAAGAACATTCATTAAGGTCGATTTTCCAGCTCCATTTTCACCTAACAGTGCATGAATTTCCCCTTTCTTGACTTGCAAGGTAATGTCATCATTCGCAACAATACCAGGAAATTCTTTGCGAATCCCTAACATTTCTATAACATACTCCACCCTAAACCCTCCTTTTAAAGGTGACCCGCTTTTTTATTAAGGCTCTTTGCTCAAACAATGTGGCTATTTAAGTAAAGTTTTAATAATAACTTTCAGCTTTAGACCGCCATATCTTTCTTTTCACTGAGAAAAGAGCTACAAACATTATAAGAATCACTGATTCTTTTATTGGGTGTAAAAGCCGGCATCTGGGCTTTTACAAAAGCAACAAACTAACAAAACAACCATTATAAATAGACTCTTTGCTCAAACCTCGTGGCTATTTAGGTAATTAAATATAGGTTGAAGACCCTAAACCCCAAGAACTGCAAATTACATAAGAACCATTGAGAATCTTTATTAGGTGTAAAAGCCAGTGGTAGGACTCTTACAAAAAAGCAACATTCAATACGAAAACACCCTATCAATAAAATTTTATAATGGCGAAAGATTCTAAATAAAAAGTAAAAAATAATTTTACTTTTTATTAAAAATCTTTTAAGGACTGTCTAAAATAATGTATTAGACAGCCCCATATTCACAATTATTTTGTCGGTTTTAGTGGTACTTCAATTTCACCATTCATAATTTTTTCTTTCCATTCATCAACAGCTTTTAGCACTTCAGGTGTTAAATTCTCTTGGGAAGGTGCAATACCTACAGCATCTTCATTGATACCATATTCAATATGTTCTCCACCAGGGAATTTACCGTCTTTTGCTTTTTTAGATAAATCTTCAACTGCTAAATCTACACGCTTAATCATAGATGTTAAAGTTACATTATAGTCTTTGCCGTCTACTTTTACTTGTCCTTCATCGACTTGGTCACGGTCTACACCAATTACCCAAACATTACTATTCGGATCTTTTTGCTTTAAGTTTTTCGCCTCTGTGAATACTCCATTACCTGTTCCGCCGGCCGCATGATAAATAATATCAATACCTGATTTGTACATCGCAGATGCCATTGATTGGCCCTTATCTGCTTTGTCAAATGCGCCTGCAAATTCAATTTTCACATCTGCATCAGGATTAACTGCTTTCACACCTGCTTGGAATCCTGCAGCAAATTTATTAATAAGGTCACTATCTGTACCACCAATAAATCCAACCTTATTTGATTTAGTTGTCAAGCCTGCTACTACACCAACTAAGAATGAACCTTCATGCTCTTTAAACGTAATGCTTGCAACATTATCTCTATCTGTAATCACATCATCAACAATCGCGAAGTGACTGTCTTTTCTTTGTTTAGATACTTCTTCTATAGCTGGCTTTAATTTATAACCAATTCCATAAATTAAATCAAATTTATTACGAACTGCTGTATTTAGGTTTGTTTTATAATCGGCGTCAGATTTTGATTGGAGGTAATCATAACCAGCTTTTCCTTTCTCTAAACCATTATCTTGACCGAATTTTTTTAGACCTTCCCATGCTGATTGGTTAAATGATTTGTCATCAACACCACCAACATCAGTCACTAATGAAACAGTAAAGTCTTTTTTCTTGTCTCCCTTGCCTGTTGAACCTTCTTCCTTATCACTTGTACCACAAGCACCTAATAGTGTTCCTGCAGCTAGCACTAGTGAGAGAGCGAAACCAATTTTGCGCTTTTTCACTTTTTGTACCCCCTATTTTTATGATTTAGTAAGAATAAAAACTAGATTCGTTTTCTAACAACGTGAAAACTGAATTTATCTGCCTTGAAATAGTTAACAGAGTATAGAACTGGTTTATCGTCCTCATTGTAATGAAGCTGTTTTAGAACTAATAGAGCGGTTTCAGGATCACATTCGAGTATGGGTGAAATCTTTTCATGGTAGCCTATTGGCTCTATTTGTGTCACCGCATGTGTAATTCTTTTGCCGTTTTTTTGCTCTAAAATATTGAAGAACGAGCTATCATTATATGAATATTCCCAAGGAAAGAGCTTTTCTGGTATTTTATCAATACAGTAAACTACTGGATTACCATTTGCAGTTCTTACCCTTTCAATGACAGCGATATCCTCTTCCTCGTTACATAAAAAACGATTCATATCTTCCTCTGTTGATTCCTGAGTCTTTGAACTTAAAAAAATCGTTCCAGGTTCCATTCCGCCTTGGATAATCATATCGGTCACACTATATAAATGCTCAATACCTGAAGTAAATAATGGCTTTGGATTTACAAATGTACCAACACCATGACGACGGGTGATAACGTTTTCTTCCTCGAGAATTCGAAGTGCCTCACGTAATGTCGCCCGACTAATCCCTAACTGTTTTGCTAAGTCAAATTCAGATGGCAATTTTTCCTTTTCTTTATATACTCCTGTATCGATATCTTTTTTAATTCTATCGATCACTTGGAGATAAAGATGCCGACTATCTGATTTAATTAACATAAATGGACCCCCAAACATTCTTATAAGTCATCAGACCTCTGATCAATTATTCCTACTAATCGAAATTACTATATCATTTTTTTGAAGGATAATAAATATAATTTTTCGCTTTTGTCGAAAAAAAGCGACTAAAGACGAAAATTGGCAATAATCCTAATAATAAAAAGTGTAAACGTTCACTCCGATCGGACAAACTGCGCAGGAAATTTCCCTTTAATTCCAATAATAGGTTTATGAAACTGATTATGTGGTTAAGGTGTGAATTATGTGGTTCATAACGTGGGTTGGAGACACATTTTGGAGCTGAAAAGTGCATAATGTGTTTCAGAACCAGGTTGGAAACACATTTTTTGGTTGACGAGTGTATTATGTGGTTCATAAACAGGTTTGGAGACACATTTTGCAGCTGAAAAGGGGATTATGTGTTCCAGAACCTGGGTTGGAGACACATTTTACAGCTAAAAAGTAAATAATGTGTTTCAGAACCAGTGCTGGAGACACATTTTATTGCTATAAAGGATTAAGTCCGTATAATTGTGTAAAAAGAAAATGCAAAAAAAATGAGTCATTTTATTCACTCTTGGCAACACTGTTTTCAACCACGATAAACAATGAAAAGAGGAATAAAAATGACTCAAGTACAGTTTAACCTAAATTTGGATGTTTTAAAAGAAGCCATTGTAAATTCCAACCTTGATATGGTTATAAAATCAGCGGTTGTCTTAGTACTAAACGAATTTATGGAAAAAGAAAGGGATGACTATTTAAAGGCTGCACCTTATGAACGAGCTGTTGAACGCCGTGACTATCGCAACGGTTATTATGAACGTGATCTTATGATGAGCATCGGTACCTTAACACTTAAGGTACCACGGACACGCAACGGGGAATTCTCAACTACCGTTTTTGAAAAATATGCCCGTTGTGACCAGGCATTGGTCCTCTCTATGCTGGAAATGGTCATCAATGGTGTTTCAACTAGGAATGTTACCAATATTGTCGAACAGCTTTGCGGCAAGAACATTTCCAAGTCGTTTGTATCATCACTTACACAAAAGCTTGATCCCATTGTGAACGAGTGGGCTAAGAGACCCTTAAATACAACATACTACCCTTTCGTATTCGTTGACGCTATGTATATAAAGGTGCGCGAGCACCAAAGCGTTGTTTCCAAGGCTGTTTATATTGCCACTGCCATTACTGAGAAGAATACACGTGAAATAATTGGCTTGAGTGTTGACCATGCGGAAAGTTATGAGAGTTGGGGGCAGTTCTTCCAACAGCTAAAATCACGGGGCCTTCAATCTCCCAAACTAATCATCTCTGATGCCCATCAAGGTCTCCAAAAAGCGATACAGCGTGAATTTATTGGGACAGCTTGGCAAAGATGTAATGTCCATTTTAAGCGAAATATCTTTGATAAACTTCCCAAAAAGAGCTCGGCTGAAATCAAGACAATGATCAAACGCGTATTTGAAGCAGTAACCATTGATGATATCCGTCTGTTTAAAGATGAGCTAATGAGTAGGTTCGGGACAGAGCCAAAGTTTGAAAAAGCACTCTCTATATTAGATGAGGGGTTCGAAGATACCATCCAGTATATGATCTTTCCCGAAAGTATCCGATGCCACATCCGTAGTACCAATTCCCTTGAACGGTTGAACCAAGAAGTCCGTAGAAGAGAAAGGGTCATACGTATTTTTCCAAACACCCAATCGGCTTTTCGCTTGATTGGAGCTGTTCTAATGCAATATCAGGATACGGTTTACGCTAAGAGAAAAGCACTTATGGGTGGAAGATAGAACAGATTATTTTCAGCTAAACTTCCATCATGGATGATCACATATCCGGTAAGGGATGTCAAATTGAAAACCATTTGACATCCCTTACCGGATATGAAGTTCAAAATCCATGGAAGTTTCGCAAAAAAAATAAAAGGGTTAAGGTTGAAAGTACTTGCCAGTGATTTTACACAAAAACCAGGACTTTACTCTATAAAGTAAATAATGTGTTTCAGAACCTTATCTGGAGACACATTTTATTGCTATAAAGTAAATAATGTGTTTCAGAACCAGTGCTGGAGACACATTCTGTCCAACAGAAGTGAAAAAATCATTAATAAATTTTTGTTTTAAACATAAGGTATAAAAAAAGATGAGGAAATTAACTTTCCTCATCATGAGCTTTGTTCTTCTGAAGGTTTTGGTATAAGAACGACCCTTGGTTTACTTCCTTCATAAGGACCAACTACACCTCTTACTTCCATTTCATCAATTAATCGTGCTGCTCTTGTATAACCAATCCGAAACCGACGTTGTAACATTGAGACTGAGGCTGTTTGCATTTCAGCAATCAATTGAACAGCATCATCATAAAGTTCATCGTCTACTTCCTCAATTGTTTCAGTTATATCATCTGGAATCATTTCCTCTTGGTATTGGGCCTTTTGTTGAGAAATAACAAAGTCTACCACTTCCTCTACCTCATCATCTGAGAGAAATGCCCCTTGTACACGTACTGGTTTCGATGCACCAACAGGAAGAAACAGCATATCTCCTCTTCCTAATAGTTTCTCAGCTCCACCCATATCAAGAATGGTCCGAGAATCAGTTGCCGACGAAACAGCAAATGCAATTCTAGATGGAATATTTGCTTTAATAACCCCTGTTATAACATCAACGGATGGTCTTTGAGTGGCAATAATTAAATGAATTCCTGCTGCACGAGCCATTTGAGCAAGTCTAGTGATTGAGTCCTCCACATCATTTGAAGCGACCATCATAAGATCCGCCAGCTCATCCACAATTACGACTATGTATGGGAGTAATGGTTGCTTTTCTCCAGTTTCTAAATTATGTTTTTTTACATGATCATTATACCCTTCAATATTTCTAGTTCCCGTGTGCGAAAATAATTCATAGCGACGTTCCATCTCACTGACAACTTTTTTTAGTGCTTGTGATGCTTTTTTGGCATCTGTAACTACGGGTGCTAGTAAATGGGGAACACCATTATACACATTCAATTCAACCATTTTTGGGTCAACCATCATTAATTTGACTTCATGTGGTTTAGCCCTCATAAGAATACTTGTTATGATTCCATTAATACATACACTTTTCCCACTACCGGTCGCACCAGCTACTAAAAGATGGGGCATTTTATTTAGCTCCGCCAGGACTGCTTCCCCTGTGATATCGCGTCCTAAACCAATTTGTAATTTAGATTCAGGCTTGTCCAATTCTTTTGCTTCTAGTACTTCTCTTAACGAGACAACTGCTACTTCTGAATTAGGCACTTCAATGCCAATCGCTGATTTTCCAGGAATGGGCGCTTCCATTCGTATATCCTTTGCAGCGAGCGCAAGAGCAATATCATCACTGAGACTGACTATTTTACTAACCTTTACACCTACATCTGGATGCACTTCATATTTTGTTACAGCTGGACCTAAATGCACCTGCGTCACACGTGCTTTAACTCCAAAGCTTTGAAAGGTTCTTTCTAATTTTGCAGCATTCGCATGAATTAAATTATATTCTCTGCTTTGATCTGTTGCTTTTGGTCTTTTCAATAATGAAATAGGTGGTAATTGATAGTCTTCATTTTCAACTTCTGTAAACGTAATATTCGGTGCTAAATCTTCTTCTGCTATTTCTTCACTTTTTGTAGAAATAGAATGGTTGTCAGGTTCATGTTGTACCTTATCCATTTCCTCAGGCGTATAAGCTCTTTCTGTAAAACTCGATATAATTGGTTTAATTTCTTTGTCAGAATCTACTTGTTGTTTTTCCTCAATAACTGATTCCTCAACCACAGCGTCTATTTTTTTCTGTTCTTTCTTTTCTTTTCGATCTATTTTCCATTCTTTTAAATCATTTTTGGACATTTCCCATTGATGGCTGACAAACTCTTTTAAACGAGCCCCCAATTTTTCAAAGACAGTACCAATGGATTTCCCAGTTATAAGAATGAAGCCAATTACAATTAGGACCATACACAGTATTTTTGTTCCTAGAGAATCAAATAAGAAGTGAGACACAGCAAATAAAATCGCACCAATTATTCCACCACCCATATCTGGTGAAGATGTATCTCCCTTCACTTCTTGCCAAAATATTTCCCAAGTACTTTGTATCACGCTTGGATTTTTTACATGTCCCTCACGGCTTAATAATTCAAATAATTTCACATGACTTAATAACAATAAACTGATGAGAAAAATATATATACCGCATAGCCTACGACCAAAAAAGAATGGCCATTCTCTTTTAATCATTAAATAAACAGCTAGCCAAATGATGCCTATTAAAGCGACCATATACCATTCACCTAAAAAGAAGCGAAAAAAGAATACACAAGCTTTACCAACTGCACCAAGCTTTATAATTGATATTAAACTTAGAGCAATTAACACAATTCCTACCAATTCAAAACGTATATTTATCTTTATCTGCTGAGACTTCTTGCTCCTTCGTTTCCTTTTAGCCGCCATTTCTTTCACCCTCACGAATCACCTTATAATAAGAAAATGGAAGGGTTGTCTATTAAGAGGTTTAACCCCTTTACTTTTAGACAACCCCACAATTTACCTTATTATATCATAATCATTTCAGTGAAGAAAACGACTGTAGCAGTATTTTATTGTTGCATAAAGGAATATATGTGAAAAAATATCATTTAGAAGAAGGATATCATTTGTCCTGGATTCAACTCACTGTTTAAGAAATCAACTGGATTACTACTAAGTATTCGTACAATCCGATAATTATGTTCTAGTTGTTCTACTAGCATTGGTACATTATTGTATACTATGGTTTTATATTTACTATATTCACTTGCATCCGTTTGAAAAATTAATTCCTGTGGAACAGTTGTATAGAGGATCATTGAATCATTCCTTCAGAATTATTTTGATTTTTATTTACTTCGATCAATTCATTTAATTTTTTTATTGCAGCTCCTACGCCGCCTACTTCATTAATTAGTCCTGTTTTAACTGCATCAATGCCAACCACGTTTGTTCCAATATCCCTTGTTAAATTACCTTTCGCAAACATTAATTCTTTAAAGACATCTTCTTCTATATTTGAGTGCTCTGTAACAAAGTTTATGACCCGTTCTTGCATTTTGTCTAAGTATTCAAATGTTTGTGGGACACCAATTACTAGTCCCGTTAAACGAATGGGATGAATAGTCATCGTTGCTGTTCCAGCAATAAAGCTGTAATCGCATGAAACCGCGATCGGTACACCTATTGAATGACCCCCGCCTAAAACGATAGAAACAGTCGGTTTTGATAATGATGCTAGCATTTCTGAAATCGCAAGCCCCGCTTCAACATCTCCACCTACTGTATTTAAAATGACAAGAAGTCCCTCAATTTTAGGATTTTGTTCAATCGCCACGATTTGCGGAATAACATGTTCATATTTTGTTGTTTTATTTTGTGGCGGCAACTGCATATGCCCCTCGATTTGTCCAACAATCGTTAAACAATGAATATTTGTGTCCTGAGATAATTGTGGGACATTTGTTTGACCAAGCTGTTGAATTTTATCAATAATTCCCTGCTTATTATCTTTATTCTCATCGGATTTCTCTGGAGAAGGTTGTTGCTCCATTTGAAATTCTTTTTCCATTTTAAATCTCCTTTATCAATCACAATTTATCTTATACCACTCAATATGATTATTATCCACTACCACTCTTTTTTCATTCATTCAAATACCTCATACCCAAATAACATAAAAAAACCAGGCAAATATTTTATTTCACCTGGTTTTTAAAATGCTATTAAATTTCCATAATAATTGGCAGAATCATTGGTCTGCGCTTTGTTTTTTCATATAAAAAGTAATTTAATTGGTCACGAATATCTTGTTTAATGCTAGACCAATCAAATGCATCTTTTAACATATTTTTTTCAACAATCTCACGTACTAAGTTAGTTGAGGCAAGCATCAATTCTTCAGATTCCCTCACATAGACAAAACCTCTTGATATAATTTCTGGTCCTGAAGCAATTGTTTTTTCCGCTTTATTCAATGTAACTACAACAATGAGAATACCATCTTGTGATAATAATCGACGGTCTCGTAATACAATGTTTCCTACATCTCCCACACCAATACCGTCAATAAGTACGTTCCCAGAAGGAACTCTTCCTCCGATGCTCATTTTATTATTTTTGTATTCAATAATATCCCCTTTACCAGGAATGAAAATATGATCTTGCGCCAATCCAACTTGGCTTGCCAGTTTACCATGTGCAATAAGCATACGATACTCCCCTTGAATAGGGATAAAATATTTAGGTTTCATCAAATTTAACATCAATTTCAAGTCTTCTTGTAAACCATGACCTGTTACATGAATTTTATTTGAACTTGATAATACGGTTGCACCAGCCCTATAAAGCATATCAATCGTTTTTGACATATATAATTCTAATCCTGGTGATGGGCTCGCAGTAATAATTACCGTGTCACCCTTCTCAATTGAAATATGTTTATGTGAACCTTTCGCCATTTTTTGTAAGACTACGAATGGCTCCCCTTGATTACCTGTTGCTAATACGACCACTTTGTCTTTTTCATATTTCTGTATGTCTTGGACAGGAATGATTAAATCCTCTGAATCCATTTGTAGATAGCCAAGTTTCAATGAGATTTCATAGATTCGTTCCAAACTTTTTCCAACAACAGCAATTTTTCTACCATTTTCCCTGGCTGCATCAAATACTTGTTGAATACGCAGAAGATTTGATGCGAAACAGGCTAGAATAACTCGTCCTTTAGCCGAATGAAAAGCACTGGACAATTGGTTTGCTACAGTTGTTTCAGATATAGAGTATCCAGGGTGCTCAGCCTCCGTACTATCGGATAATAAACAAAGAACTCCCTGTTCACCGATATTCGCCATTTTTCCTATTTCTGCTTGGTAGAAGCCTTTAACACCTTGATCAAACTTAAAGTCACCCGTATGTACAATATTTCCTTCAGAAGTATGAACACAAATCCCAACCGAATCAGCGATGCTATGGGTAGTCTTAAAAAAAGTAATGGTTACTGTATCAAACTCCACTTTTGAATTTGAGTGTATAATAGTAAACTCTACTTGTCGTTTAAGCTTTACCTCTTTTAACTTTTCCTTAGCTAATGCAACGGTCAAATTGGTACCATATACAGGTACATCTATTTTCATTAAAATATAGGGAAGGGCACCGATGGCATCCTCATGGCCGTGAGTTAAAAATATTCCTTTAATCCGTTCTTTATTATTTTCTAAATAAGTTATATCAGGAATAACAATATCAATTCCAAGCATTTCGTCCTCTGGATACATTAAACCGGCATCCATCACAAAAATGTCTTCATCAACTTCAATTACATACATATTCTTCCCGATTTCCCCTACTCCTCCTAGGGGTATAATTTTAATTAATTCATTTTTTCTCTTTTTCAAATCTTGTTCCTCCCAAGCTGTATTTCCGATCTACATCAGTTATATCCATTATAATCGAAGATGAATTTAGACATCAATCTATTTATTGATAGGCAGAAATTGAAAAGCTTTGATCAATTATTAATTTTTCCATTACTCGAATTAAACTTTTAAGCTGCTTTAAATCATTGTTTGCATTCATTAAAGCAATTTGAATCCAATTATTTTCTATTAAATAACGATTACGATAATGGACTAAAAATCCATTTAAATATAAGTCTTCACCAATAGCAAGTGAAGATAGGTCTTTAGGTATTGCGATCGTTAAAACACATGGTGAGGAATGTTGATTATCAATAACAAAGTGGAAGCCCTTATCCTTGAACATTTCACATGCTTGAATAAATATCGATCTTCTTTCTTTAATAAAGGATGGATCCAAAAACTTGTCTAAGGCAACATTTAAAGCATGGAATAAGTTTGAGCTTTGGGAAAAAGGAATACCTTCACACTTTTCATAATACGAAATGTCCAAATATCTCGGGACAGGATATGATAAGTTTTCCAAAGAATTATAAAAAACAAAAGATAAACCAGTATAGCTGCCAATGGCTTTTCCCGAAACTCCTGTTGCTAGGTATGTATGTTGTAGGTCCAATGGAACCGCTCCTATAGAACTAATAGCATCTACACATAACTTAACAGAATATTGCTTACATAAAGATTCAATCTTTTTAAAATCATTGAGCATGCCAGTGGAAGTTTCACAATGAACAAACCATAGCCAATCATAATTACCTTCCATTAATTTATTTTCTATTTCCTCTATTAGAAAAGAGGTTCCCCAATCATAAGATATATGGTCAAACGTAAGCTGAAATCTTTCTGCATGATCAACTAAACGATCACCAAATTCACCATTCGTTAGTATTAATCCTTTCGCATTTAAACCTGCTAAATGGGCTGCAACCGCATCATTGCTTAAAGTTCCTGAACCGGTCAGGATAGCCACTTGCTTAGCATTTGTCATTTCTTTTAATTTCGTTTTAACAGCAGCTACCATATTACTATGTTCTTCTGAACGATGCCAAATCGGTTGCTGATCAAATGCTGTTTGTACCTCCTTATCAATTGCAACAGGACCAGGTAAGAAAGAGCGAACATGACTGATCATTTGCAGTGCATCACTAGTTAAAAATGTTCTCTTTGTTAAATACATTGGTTGAAATAAAGCTTCATCTTTCCCTACTAAATGTGCAAAAGGCTGAAATCCTAAATGGCGATATAGCTTACTTTGTCTAGTTGTTCCAGATATAAATGCGATATCATGACCTTTTTGAAGGCAATAGCGAATAAGCCCTCCTGTAAGTGCTGTAAATACACGACCATTTCTATATGTTTTTTTTACAGCTAGCAATCTTACCTCACAAGGTTTTATGAATGAAAAATTTAAATATTCCTCTATTACTCCTAATTTTTCGTCAAGCGAGAACGGTCTAATATCACGGATTGCCATCATTCCGATAACTTCGGAATCATGCTTACATATAATATATTGATTTTCTGCATGGAAACGATCGAGTAATTTCTTCTTATCATTTTGCTCATGCTGTGGTATTTCCTCTACAAACGTTTCATAATTCAAATCAAAAATTTGATCAAATTCATCTTTATCCCTTGCCATTTTAATCGTAAAACTCATTCTCCATCCCCCACAATTACTTTTTTTCTCTATGTCTTAATATAATGATGAATGCAATTATGGCAATAATAATGCTCCCCCATATATTTCTATCGTAAAAAAACAAAAAAAATGGTGTTGTCATGATTGCTATAAGGCCTGACTTTGTAAATGATCTATTCAAGAGAAATAAAATTAGAAATACAAAAACAAAACTAAATGTTGAAAAGGGGGATACAGAAAGTAATCCTCCTATAAACGATGCAACCCCTTTTCCTCCTTGAAATTTATAAATTATAGGATAAATATGTCCAATGACTACACAAAATAAGGTAATGGATTGGCCTAGAATTCCCAGACCAGCGACTTGGGCTAACCAACATATAAGATAAGCTTTTAGCATATCCCCAATTAAAACTAGTAAAAACCCCGTTTTTCCAAAAGATCTTCCTGCATTCCTTGCCCCTGGATTTCCACTGCCTAATTGAAAAACATTTTTGCGATAAATAAGGAGACCTATTATATGAGCACTTAAAATTTGTCCCACACAATAAGCAAGTATGTAAATAAAAACTGTCTGCAATCTTCTCTTCCTTTACAATAATCTATTTCCTAAATAAGTTATCAAAAATTTACTAAAGGAATTTATATAATATTATGTTTCTATATTACCATTATTTTCAGATATTTGAACAAGAACAGATAAAAAAAGATTGGCCCACCTAAAAAATAACTTGGGTAGGCCAATCCATTTTTATTTATAACTATTTAACAGTTCTGTCAGACTCATTCTTTCAGACTCTGAAAGTGGCACGAGCGGTAAACGTACTGATCCGACATCCAATCCTTTTAATTGTAAGGCTGTTTTTACTGGTACAGGACTTGGAGCCGTAAATAGCCCCTTCATTATCGGTAACAGCTGTTGATGAAGTTTTGCAGCTTCTTTATTTGAACCATTTAAAAATGCCTGAATCATTTCCTGCATTTCATTCCCAATAATATGAGAAGCTACAGAAATAATCCCTTGCCCTCCAATTGATAGTACCGGTATAGTGATTCCATCGTCCCCACTATATAATTCGAAATCATCTGGAGTATTTGCGATAATATGTGTCATCGCATCTAGGTCGCCACTCGCTTCCTTCACAGCGACAATATTAGATATATCAGCCAATCTTATTATTGTTTCAGGATGGATACTGATTACTGAGCGTCCTGGAATATTATAAACCATTACAGGCAATGTTGTACTTTCAGCAATTGCTTTAAAATGCTGAAATATTCCTTCTTGATTTGGTTTATTGTAGTAAGGGGCTACAATCATAATCGCATCAACACCGGAAGCCTCTGCTTTTTTTGTTAATTCAATCGAAGCATATGTGTTGTTACTTCCTGTTCCTGCTATGACTGGTATCCTTCCGTTAACTGTTTTTACTACATGTCTAAAAAGGGCTACTTTTTCTTCCGTTGATAAAGTAGGAGATTCCCCTGTTGTTCCAGCAACAACTAATGAATCGGATCCATTTTCAATTAAATATTCAATTAGTTGACTCGTTTTCTGAAAATCGATATTCCCTTTATTATCAAAAGGGGTGACCATTGCGGTTGATACTCTACCAAAATGAGCCATCTATATCACTCCTTCATAACCTTAACATCTGATCGTTCTTCTTGAAGATTAAATTCATCATGAAGAGCATTGACTGCTTCGACTAAATCCTCTTCTTTCACTAATACCCAAATCGTCGTATGACTATCTGCTGACTGAAGGATTCTTATCCCTCTTTCAGATAAAGCAGATACTATTTTGTATGTCACACCTGGGACTCCTGCTATTCCTGCACCTACAACCGATACTTTTGCACAGCCTCTTTCTACAATGGGAGCATGGCCAAGAGATTTTAAAATTGCTTCAGCTTTGTCAATTAAATCTTCCGCTACTGTATATACCACTCCAGTTGGAGAAATATTGATAAAATCAACACTAATATGCTCGTTAGCCATTGCTTTAAATACTTCTGATTGCAAATCATATTGTCCATCTTTTGCTACCACTTTTATTTGAGATACTTTTGATAAGTGTGCGATCCCAGTTACTAAACGCTCTCTAATAGCATCAGCACCCTTGTTTTCCCTGTAGACAGAAGTAACTAATGTTCCTAAATCATCTGAATAGGTTGACCGAATACGTATTGGAACCTTTGCCTGCATCGCAATTTCAACAGCACGAGGATGAATGACCTTCGCACCTTGATAAGCCATGTTGCATACTTCATTATATGTTACTACAGGCAATCGTCTCGCGTTCTGAGCGATTCTAGGATCTGCTGTCATGATTCCATTCACATCCGTAAAAATATCTATCCATTCTGCATTTAAAGCTACTCCAAGGGCAGCTGCAGATGTATCACTACCTCCACGCCCAATCGTTGTTACATCCCCATTCGGTGCTGCACCTTGAAAACCTGCAACAACGATACAATCAAAGATCTTTAATTCCCGAAGAATACGATCCGTCTTCATTTTTATAATTTTTGCATTTGTATGCTCTGAATTGGTACGAAACCCAGCTTGAAAACCGGTTAAAGCAGTGGATCGAATCCCATTTTCTAATAACATGTTAGAAAAAACCAAACTTGATATAATTTCGCCACATGATAATAAAGAATCCTGTTCTCTTTTACTTAAATGTGTATTAGACCCATTTACCATTGACAATAATGTATCAGTTGCATAGGGGTCACCATTTCTTCCCATCGCAGAAACAACTACCACTACTTTATAACCATCATCCAATGCCCCCTGAATATGTTTTAGGGCATATTGTCGACTTTCTTCATCACGTACTGATGTACCACCAAATTTTTGCACAATCAGTTTCATCATAACACCTCAAGAATTGATATAAGAATTAATACAACTATTAATCATATCACTATTTTACTAAACCAAGCTTAACCAAGCTTTCGGCAATCTGTACTGAATTCCATGCTGCACCCTTTAATAAATTATCAGAAACAACCCACATATGGAACCCCTTATCTTCATCTAAATCTTTTCGGATCCTTCCAACAAAAACATCACTTTTTCCTACTGCATATGCAGGCATTGGATATAATTGCTCCTTAGGGTCATCCTGAAGCGTCACACCATCTGCATCACGTAATAAGGATCGAATATCCTCTACTTCAATGCTCTCATTTTGTACCTCAAAATAAACCGACTCTGAATGTCCTGTTTCAACAGGAAGGCGTACACATGTAGCTGCTACCTTTAATTCAGGCATATGCATGATTTTCTTCGTTTCATTAATCATTTTCATTTCTTCAAAGGTATATCCATTTTCTTCAAATTTATCTATTTGCGGAACTGCGTTGAACGCAATTTGATAGTGTTTTTTATCCCCTTTAACAGGTAATATTTCCGGGTTAAAGGATTTCCCCTCAATGATTGAATGTGTCTGATTGTGTAATTCAGCAATAGCTGCTGCACCTGCTCCAGATACTGCTTGATAGGTTGATACGATTACTTTGTCTAATCCATATGCCTTTCGAATTGGTTCTAAGGCAACAACCATTTGAATAGTTGAGCAATTTGGATTTGCAATTATTCCGTTATGGGATTTTAGGTCCTCTTCATTCACTTCCGGTACAACAAGTGGGACTTCAGGATCCATTCGGAACGCACTTGTATTATCAATTACAATTGCACCACGTTTAACTGCTTCCTTTGCAAACAGCTTAGAAATACTTCCACCTGCACTAAAAAGTGCAATATCCACACCTTCAAAACTTTCAGGTTTCGCTTCCATGACAACAATATCTTCATCTTTAAATTTCAGAACTGTACCAGCTGACCGTGATGAAGATAAGAGTGTAAGTTTCTTTATTGGAAAATCCTTTGTTTCTAATGTACGAAGCATTTGTTGTCCAACTGCTCCAGTTGCTCCTACTACAGCTACATGAAAACCTGTTGTTGCCATAAAACATTCCCCTTCCACTTTTACACCTTACTTTTTTAATAAAGGTTATTTTTTCTTATAATAAATGCTTAAATAATAAATTTTATTTTATCATATATATCGTTGTTTCTATACTTTTTTATGCTAATTTGCTAAAAAGAGAATGTTTAACTTATTTCATTGCAGAAGGGCTGTCTCATAAGTTGACTTATTGAGACAGCCTCTATTTTTTATTTATTGGAAAAACTATGCTTTTACCTATTCATCACGAAAACGTTCTACAATGACTGGTTGAAGTTGCCTTCCTTCGAGAGCCGCTTCAACTGTGTCTTGTAAGGATGACATTCTCGCTACCATTGAGTTAGGCTTCTTTTCAGGATCATCCTGTCCGTAAGGTATAAAATAAATATTTTTTGTAGACATTAATCGCATTAAATTCACACCATTTAAACCTAGTGCATCATTTGTTGAGATACCCAATACAACAGGTTTCCCATTTCTTAATGTAGCTTTAGCTGCCATAAGAACGGGTGAGTCAGTTAAAGCATTCGCCATTTTACTCATTGAATTACCAGTTAATGGTGAAATCACCATACAATCGAGCGGTAGCTTTGGCCCAAGAGGTTCAGCATCTACAATTGTATCAATCACCTTACGACCTGTCACTTCTTCAATTTTTTCGATCCACTCTTCACCTGCTCCAAATCTTGTAGTTGTACTTTTGACAGTAAATGTAACGACGGGAATCACTTCTGCACCTGCATCTACCAATTTCTTTATTTCAGGATATACAGCATCGTAAGTGCAATGAGATCCTGTTAATCCAAATCCGATTCTTTTCCCTTGTAAACTCATTTATAATGACTCCTTTCTTTTAATTACATCTTCATCTAAAAGCTGTACTAATACATTACCAAGGATTTGACCTGCAGATTTAGGCGCAACAATACCAGGTAGACTTGGTGCTAATAATGCTTTAATTCCTCTTTTTTCTGCATAACGAAAATCTGTTCCACCTGGTTTAGATGCTAAATCAATAATTAATGTTTGAGTGGGCATTTTTTGAATGATTGCAGCGTTAACAATTAAATGTGGAATCGTATTAATACAAATATCAAGATCCTTTACTTCATTTCCCAAATCATTTAAATGAAAAGGCTGTAATCCCATCTCTTGAATTCGTGCAATATGTTCTGTCTTTCTTGCGCCTACCTTCACCTTTGCCCCTAAATGGTGAAAGGCTCTAGCAACACTCATTCCAACCCTACCTAAACCTAATACTGCTACAGTGGAACCATGAATAGTAAATTCAGTATGTTGAATAGCCATCATAATGGTTCCTTCAACTGTTGGAATTGAGTTATATATTGCTACATCGTCGCGTTCAAATAATTTCACCAATTTACGATTCGCTTTTTTAGTTATATGATCTAAATAAGAATTACTGATCCCCGAATAAATCGTGCAATGTGACGGGGTTTTTAAAAGGATATCTTCCGTTAATATCACTTCTTCATTGGAAAATATCGTATCTACTTCCCCCTCTTGATTTGTTCCTGGAACAGGTAAAATAATGGCATCAATTTCGCTAAAATTCACTTCATTTATTTTTTCTTTATAAACTCCTGAGAAAACATGATCTAATTGCTCAAATCCTATTAAAGACAGTCTTGCGTCTAATTCTGCTAATTTGCGGATTACCTCAAGCTGACGAGCGTCTCCTCCAATTACGGCAATCTGCAATCCTGTCAACATCAATATCGTCACCTTCTTAAAAGATTATCGCCTATCACTTCATTATCTTATGTGGAGTAATTGAATTCGGTGATTTATCTAATAAAAATAAAAACAGATTGACTTTATGCCAATCTGTCCTTTTTCATATTCTAATAGTTATTTTCAGGCACCTCGAGAATAATCATTTCTGAGCCAATGGTTCTAATCTGCTGCCAGGGTACCCTTATTTCACTGCTTTGTTTCCGCATCCATTTACCGGTTGGGATAATTAACGATTGAATTTGTCCAGATTTTTCGTTAAATTCAATATCAGTATGGCCTAATACTCCTAATCGTTCAGCTTTTTTAAAGTCAACAATTTCCTTTCCACTTAATTCACTTAATCGCATAAAATATCCCCTTTCTCACCCCACTATTCTATTACAATATATCGCTTGCCATCGTTTTTTAGAACATGCTTTCAATCTTCCATCCGTACAATAAAAAAACTGTCTGAAGGATTCCTTCAGACAGTGTAGTGTATTAAATATTTTTTGGTAATCTTCCGTCAGGGCTTACTAAAGAAACAGAATAATGCGGAGTAAAGATTTTTTGAGCTAATTGATTAACTTGGTCAATTGAAACTTTGTCAATCACCTCGACAATTTCATCAAGTGAGCGATGTTTCCCTAATAAGAGCTCATTCTTACCGTTTCTACTCATGCGACTATTCGTGCTTTCTAAACTTAGCATTAAGCTTCCTTTTAACTGCTCTTTGCAATTTTGAACTTCTTTAACGGTTACACCAGTATTTTTTAAATTGTTTAACGTTGATTGGATAGTATCAAATAAGTGATCTAATTGTTTAGCACCAGTACCTGCATAAATTGTTACCATCCCTGTATCCTTAAATGATGAATGATAGGAAAATACGGAATAAGCTAGTCCTTTTTGTTCACGTACCTCTTGGAATAGTCTAGAAGACATACTACCCCCTAATATGTTATTTAGAACAATCAAATCGTAAATGTCCTCATGACCTATAGGTAACCCCTCAAACCCGAGGCATAGGTGTGCTTGTTCCGTATCCTTTTTTCTAACGGTCTTATTTGTATGAAAGGTAGGAATATGCTTATTTCTATCAGTATTTCCTCCCTCATATGAACCAAATAGTGATTCAATTTCTTTAATAAAGGAATCAGACACATTTCCTGCAACAGATATGACTACTTGGTCAGGTGTATACATGTTGTGCATATATTCCTTAAGTGTTTGTCCCGTAAAAGTATCTAAAGTTTCCTCTGTACCTAGGATTGGATAACCTAAGGGATGATTTTCATAGACTGCCTTACTTAACAGATCATGAACAATATCATCAGGGGTATCTTCATACATTTTTATTTCTTCATAAACTACATTTTTTTCCTTTTTTAATTCCTCGTCAACAAACGTAGAGTTGAAGAACATATCCGCTAGTGTATCTAAGGCGAATTGTGCATGATTATCAAGTACTTTAGCATAATAGCAAGTATATTCTTTTGAAGTAAATGCATTAACCTGTCCGCCAATTGAATCAAATGCCTCAGCAATTTCCTTGGCACTCTTTGTTTTTGTACCTTTAAAAAACATATGTTCTAAAAAGTGGGATATCCCATTATTATCTGGATTTTCATTTCTTGAGCCTGTTCCTATCCATATTCCAATAGCAACCGAGCGAACCGTTGGGATTTCTTCATGTACAATTCTAAGTCCGTTTTGGCATGTATATTTCTTTATCAATGTCTAATCCTCCAAACTAGGTGTATTCACTATTAGGTCTTCTGAGATACCTACTTCTTTTCTATTTTTAGTTTTCCATCATTCACTTTAATAATCCGTTCTTCGTCCAATAATTTTGATACAGTTCCTATTCTTAGATCCTTTTTTCTGATTTCATTAATTAATTGATCAAGAGCTTTTGCAGTTGATTCTGTAGGATGCATAAGAATTAGTGCTCCAGGATGAACTTTTGATATGACGCGAGTAACAATGGTTTCAGGTGATGGTTTTTGCCAATCAACTGTATCAACACTCCACATAATTGTTTGCATATTCATAGAATCAGCTATTTTGACAACTTCATCCCGATAACTTCCACTAGGTGGGGCGAATAATCGAATTTGTTTTTCTGTCGTTGCTTTAATAACTTGATTTGTATTAATTAATTCTTCACGAACACGATCAGATGAAAGTGTTTTTAAATCTGGATGAGTATAAGAATGATTCCCTATTTCGTGACCTGCTTCTACAATCATTTTTGCCATATCAGGATTATTTTTCGCCCATCTGCCTTCTAAGAAAAAAGTCGCATGAATATTGTGATCCTTTAATGTTTTTAGCATTGATGGAATATATTCATTTCCCCATGCCACATTAATTAAAAAACTTACCATTGGTTTATCAGGGTTCCCTCGATAAATGGGGGCAGCAGGTAAGTCTTTTAAATGAATAGAAGGTGGGACTTGTTTGAATACTAATTTGTTTTCATCAAATTGTTTATCTTGCTTCATATTTTTATATGAGGCTTTTATATCGACTTCAATCCCATTGTATCCAGGTATCGCCTTCCAAACCTTATCAATTCGTGCATCCTGTGGTTTAATTGAATATTGATCCGCCTTATTAACTATTTGATTATATAAATCATTTTGATCTGTAGATATGTATTCTGCATCTAATTTTAAAGTTGCTAAATAGGTTTCCGTTAACGGATTATTAATGATTGACAATGTAAGGATAGCAATCAGAATGATTCCAATCAAGTTTTTTATTTTATTCACCTTATTTTCCTCCCTTATCTAAAAAATATGATGAAGTAGGACAAGGTAGAACAACAAAAGAAACATACAAATTGGGATCACCAAAAACTAAGAAAAATGAAAAAAGCCAGGTTCATTCCTGACTTTACTCTTTTTTATCACTATTTTCATTTTGTTCTTTTAAAACGGCTTTACGTGAAAGATTCACTCTGCCTTGATTATCGATCTCTAGTACTTTTACAAGGATCTCGTCACCGATTTTCAACACATCTTCAACCTTCTTAATGCGTTCCTCTGCAATTTCAGATATGTGTACAAGTCCATCTTTTCCACTGAAGATTTCAACGAAGGCACCAAATTTTTCAATACGTTTCACTTTGCCTAGATAAATTTGACCAATTTCTACTTCACGAACAATATCTTCAATAATCTTTTTCGCTTTTTTATTCATTTCTTCTTCTGTAGAAGAGATAAAGATTGTTCCATCTTGTTCGATATCAATTTTAACGCCTGTTTCCTCAATAATTTTATTAATTTGCTTACCACTTGGTCCAATTACATCTCTGATTTTATCTGGATTAATTGTCATTGTTAAGATCTTAGGTGCATAAGCAGATAATTCACCACGAGGATTAGAGATAGTAGACATCATATGATTTAAAATTTGCATACGACCTTTTTTCGCCTGTTGCAAAGCTTCTTCAAGAATCTGTCTAGATAGACCATCAATCTTTATATCCATCTGTAGCGCTGTTACACCTTTTTCTGTTCCAGCAACTTTAAAATCCATATCACCTAAATGGTCTTCCATTCCCTGAATATCTGTTAAGATCGTATAATGTTCACCTGATTTTACAAGCCCCATAGCAATACCAGCTACTGGTGCCTTAATCGGTACACCCGCATCCATCATAGCTAATGTACTTGCACAAATACTAGCTTGTGATGTTGATCCATTCGATTCTAGAACTTCCGAAACTAATCTAATTGTATACGGGAATGTTTGCTCGTTAGGAATAACTGGCTCTAAAGCTCTTTCCCCTAATGCACCATGACCAATTTCTCTTCGACCAGGTCCTCTCATAGGTCCGGTTTCACCCACACTAAATTGAGGGAAATTATAGTGGTGCATAAAACGTTTTGATTCTTCAATACCTAAACCATCAAGAATTTGTACATCTCCAAGTGCTCCGAGAGTACATATACTTAATGCTTGGGTTTGTCCACGAGTAAACAATCCAGAACCATGTGTTCTTGATAAAATACCCACCTCAGAAGAAAGCGGACGAATTTCGTCAATTTTCCGACCATCAGGACGTACTTTTTCTTCTGTAATTAAGCGACGTACTTCACCTTTAACTAATTTATTTAAAATTTGTTTTACTTGTTTTAATGTGTCTTCTTCTAATTCTTCTTGTTCTTCATATTTAGCAATGACTTCATCTTTTACCGTTTGGATGGCTTCTTCACGTGCATGTTTTTCTTGAACTTGAATCGCCTTGATTAAGTCAGTCTCACAAATGGAACGAACTTCTTGCTCTAGTGCTTCATCAATTTCATATAAAGTTACTTCCATTTTTTCTTTGCCAATTTTTTCAACAATTTCTTCTTGGAAAGCAATTAATCGTTTGATTTCCTCATGACCAAACATAATTGCTTCTAACATATTTTCTTCTGGTACTTCATCTGCACCAGCTTCAACCATGTTAATTGCATCTTTCGTACCCGCTACAGTCAGATGCATATCACTTTTTTCCATCTGTTCAACAGTTGGGTTAATGACGAATTCACCATCAATTCTTCCCACGATCACACCAGCAATTGGACCTTCAAATGGAATGTCTGAAACAGATAATGAAAGTGATGAACCAAACATAGCAGCCATTTCTGATGGGCAATCTTGATCTACACTCATAACGATACTAACGACTTGAACTTCATTTCTAAATCCATCAGCAAATAATGGACGAATAGGTCGGTCGATTAAACGACTTGCAAGTATTGCTTTCTCACTCGGTCTACCTTCTCTTTTGATAAACCCTCCTGGTATTTTACCTACAGCATATAGACGTTCTTCATAATTCACTGTAAGTGGGAAGAAATCTACAGATTTTGGTTCCTTTGAAGCTGTTGCCGTACTTAATACCGCTGTGTCTCCATAACGTACAAGAACGGCACCATTAGCTTGTTTAGCAAGCTGACCGATTTCAACAGTTAATTTTCTGCCGGCCCAATCAATACTAAAAATTTGTTTTTCTTGATCCATATAAAAACTCCTTTCCACCTTTCTCCCTTTTCATCCTTCTAAAAAAATGGGACAAAGAATAAATTTATTTTATTATTTTTTCTTTTATTACACAAAGGCTGTTTTCGTATAGTTTGTTGCTTTTGTATAAGCCCTACTGCCAGTCTTACACCTAAAAAGGCTTTCGACGGTTCTTATAAAGCTTGCAACTCTTTTCATATTGAAAGGAAGGAGCACATGTCAACAACCCATATTAGGCTAAAACATGATCTAAATAGCAACAATGTAAAAAAAAGAGCCTAAACAAAAAAACAACTTACAAAACTTTTGTGTTCTATTTTTTTGACTTTATATTATGTATTGTAAACAAAAAAATCGAAAAGTTTATCACTACTTTTTGGGAGTTACCCAAAAATAATTATTTTTTCTATCGCTTTTATTGCTAACAAAAAAGCGGGAATTATCCCGCTTCTCTTGTTAAATAAGCAACTTAAATTAACGACGTAAGCCTAATTTGTTAATAAGCTCACGGTAACGTTGAACATCTTTGTTACGCAAATAAGTTAGTAAGTTACGACGCTTACCAACCATTTTCATTAGACCACGACGAGAATGGTGATCTTTTTTGTGTGTACGTAAGTGATCATTCAAATTATTAATATCCTCAGTAAGGATTGCAATCTGAACTTCTGGAGATCCAGTATCAGTTTCGTGAACTTTAAATTGGTTAATAATTTCATTTTTGCGTTCTTGTGAAATTGCCATCCTTTTCACCTCCTAAAAAATAGATAATCCCCTGTTACTGAGCAAGCGTCGGTGATTCGACTTGCCAAGCAAAGGTTCATTACACTGTACTAGAATACTACTATTTAACAAAAAAAACAAGTCTACATTAAATTTTTTTCAAAGTATTTGATTGTTTCTAATGTATCCTTAGAAATTTGTTCCTTAAGTTGGTCGATTCCATCAAACTTTTTCTCATCTCTAATTCGTTTATGCCATTCAATCTTTACTTCTTCCCCATAAATGGATTGATCAAAATCAATAATATGAACTTCGATCGTTAACATAAACTCTTCTTCCTTTTTAAATGTTGGTTTAAAGCCAATATTACAAACTCCATTTAACCATTTATGATTCACGTTGATTTTTACTGCATAAACTCCTGGTTTCGGTAGAATATAATCACTATTCAATTGAATATTCGCTGTAGGAAAGCCGATTTGTCTACCTCTTTTTTCCCCATGAATGACAATTCCATTAGTTTGATAGAAACGTCCTAAAACATTTTGTACCCCTAGCATATCACCATTACTCAATAATTCTCGCGTTAATGTCGAACTCACTTTTTCTTCCCCTTCTTCATTTACCACCAATTTATCTACCTTAGAATAAGTAAATCTTTCTTTTGCATGAATAGGTAGTGTTTCCATCGTACCTTTCCCAAATTTACCATAAGAAAAATCAAATCCTGCTACAACATGTTGCACATTTAAACCACAAATATATTGGTCAACATATTCTTCTGGAGAAAGATTAGCAAAGCTTGATGTAAATCGAACAATAAATAAATAATCAATGCCCATTGTCTGAATTAATTGTTTCTTGTCCTCTAATGGTGTAATCAATTGGATTTGCTTATTTTTTTGACTTAGCACTACTGAAGGGTGCGGATCAAAAGTCATAACTGCACTCTTCCATTCATTTTCTTCAGCAATTGCTTTCGCTAACTTGATTACTTTTTGATGACCTAAATGAATACCATCGAAATATCCAAGGGCCATAACTAATGGAGGAAAATCTTCTTTTTTAAAATCATGTGGATGATGTATTGTAATGACTTTCAACTATCTCACCTTTTTCTATCCATTCAGAACTTTAACTGGTTTAATTAAATATGGTTTTTCTGGATGAATTTTATAAATTGCAATCACTTGATTTTGATAGATTACAGCGACCTCTTGTTCTCCATAAGTCCAAAAATCGTCTTTTGGTAACACAGCACCATTTAACACTTTCTCTGCTAATGTATCATTTATCACCATTTTGGGCAAATGAGAAAGACCACGATCTAATGGCTGGATAAAATGTTCAAATTGATCATCTTCTAATCCTTTTTCAATATCAGAAAATGTGACACATTCTTTCTCAGAAAAAGAACCTGATGAGATACGGGTCAAAGCTGACATATGTGCAGGATAGCCTAAAAGCTCACCCATTGTTACTGCTAAGGTTCGAATATATGTCCCTTTTCCACATTTTACACGAAAGCTAAATGAAATGTTTTCTCCTGTAAACACTTCTCGTTCATCCAATAACTCAATTTCATAAATATGAACCCATCTAGATGGGCGCTCTACTTCTATCCCTTTTCTTGCATATTCATATAAACGCTTTCCGTTCACTTTTACAGCTGAATACATAGGAGGAGTTTGTTGAATTTCTCCTTGTAAAGAATTTAGTACCTCAATAATTTCCTGGCGATTTAAATCCCTAGTTACTTGTTTTTCTTGTACTACTTCGCCACTAGCATCTTCGGTTGTCGTAGAAAATCCTAGAGTTACTTCACCAACATATTCTTTACCTGCATTTGTTATGTATTCGGCAATCTTTGTTGCTTTTCCTAAACAAATTGGTAATACACCAGTGACATCAGGGTCAAGAGTTCCTGTATGTCCAACCTTTTTCATCCTCAACATCTTGCGAATTTTGAATACGCAATCATGGGAAGTCATTCCTTTTGGCTTCCATAGCGGAAGAATTCCGTCCATATGTATTGTTTCACTCCTTTTAAAGTCTCATTTCTAAAATTGCTATTTATATAAGGGTAGAAAAGAGCTCGTAACCTAATTTATTGATTACACAAGATATATGCGCAAAATCACGGATATACCTTTTAAAAATGCTTTAAAAAATGGATAGACGAAGGGTGTCTATCCATTTTTTCTCACTTATCTGGGTTGATTTCTTTTAACAATGTTTCAATACGATTTCCATATTCAATGGACTCATCGATAGCAAATGATAATTCTGGAGTCTTACGTAAACGAATTCTATGTCCAACTTCAGAACGAATAAACCCTTTTGCTTTTTCTAATGCATTTAATGTATTTTCTCTTTGTTTATGATCACCTAATACGGTTAAATATACCGTTGCTTGCTGTAAATCACCTGTTACTTGTACATCTGTTACTGTAACAAATCCTATACGTGGATCTTTTATTTTTCTGCCAATGATTTCACTAAGCTCTTTCTTCATTTGCTCACCGACACGATTTGCACGAAGGTTCATAAATAAAACACCTCACATTACAACCATTCGTAAATGGTATCTAATCTTTCCCATTCAGGAAAGGAATCTAAAAATCTCAAGGAATTTTCCAGTTCTCTTTCTGCGGAAAATTGAGTTGAAGATACAGTAACAATCGCAATCTTTGTACGTTGCCACATATCTTGATAATCAATTTCTGAAACAGAGACATTAAACTTTTGTTTTAATCGACTCATTGTCCTTTGTAGAACAGCTCGTTTTTCTTTTAATGAGCTTGTTTCAAAGATGCGGAATTCACATTCCACATAGCCTATCATGCACGCTCGACTTCTTCCATAATAAAGGCTTCAATGATATCTCCCTCTTTAATATCATTGTAATTTTTAATCGTAATACCACACTCATAGCCTTGGCTAACTTCTTTTGCATCATCTTTATAACGTTTTAGTGTATCAATTTCACCTTCAAAAATAACGACGCTGTTACGGATAATACGAATTCCACTATCACGTGTTATTTTTCCATCAGTTACATAGCATCCTGCAATTGTACCCACTTTTGATACTTTAAAGGTTTGACGTACTTCCACTTGTCCAATGATTTTTTCATGGAATTCTGGATCAAGCATACCTTTCATCGCAGATTCAATTTCCTCAATCGCCTTATAAATAATGCGATGTAAACGAATATCAACATTTTCTGCTTCCGCTGCACGTTTAGCATTTACATCTGGTCGTACATTGAAGCCAATAACAATTGCATTTGATGCTGCTGCAAGTGAAATATCAGATTCATTAATTCCACCAACTGCTGTGTGGATGATTCGAACATTCACACCTTCAACATCAATCTTTTGAAGGGAAGCTGCTAATGCTTCTACAGATCCTTGAACATCTGCTTTAATAATAATATTAATGTCCTTCATTTCGCCTTGTTTCATTTGCTCAAAAAGAGTATCTAGACTAACTCGAGCAGTCTCATTGCGTTGTGCTTGAAGAACTTGTTGCGCTCTTGCTTCACCCACTTGACGGGCAGTCTTCTCATCATCAAATACAACAAAACGGTCTCCTGCTTGAGGAACATCATTTAATCCAGTAATTTCTACTGGTGTAGATGGTCCAGCTTCTTTTACACGACGACCTAAATCATTTACCATCGCGCGCACACGCCCAAAGGTATGACCAACAACAATTGGATCTCCTACATGCAATGTACCATTTTGTACTAGTAGAGTAGCTACCGAACCACGCCCTTTATCAAGCTGTGCCTCGATCACAGTCCCAACAGCTTTACGATTTGCATTTGCTTTATATTCCTCAACCTCAGATACAAGGAGAATCATTTCAAGCAAATTATCGATTCCTTCACCTGTTTTTGCTGAAATAGGAACAAAGATAGTATCTCCACCCCAATCCTCAGGAACAAGACCATGCTCTGTAAGTTCTTGCATTACACGATCAGGATTAGCTGATGGTTTATCCATCTTATTGACAGCTACGATAATTGGAACATTTGCCGCTTTCGCATGATTAATGGCTTCAACTGTTTGTGGCATAACACCATCATCTGCAGCCACAACTAATATAGTGATATCTGTAATTTGTGCCCCGCGAGCACGCATAGTTGTAAATGCAGCATGCCCTGGTGTATCCAAGAAAGTAATTTTCTTCCCATTCACTTCAACTTGGTAAGCACCGATATGTTGAGTAATTCCACCTGCTTCACCAGCAGTAACTTTCGTATTACGAATAGAGTCTAATGTTGTTGTTTTACCATGGTCAACATGCCCCATTATTGTAACAACAGAAGGACGTTCTTCTAATTCAACTTCATTATCTTCAGTGAAATATACTTCAAGATCTGTGGTATCAATTTGGATCTCTTCTTCCACTTCAACACCATAATCTGTAGCAATCAATTCGATTGAATCTTTATCAAGCTCATTATTAATAGTTGCTACAACACCTAGCATGAATAGCTTTTTAATTAATTCTGATGGCTCTCTGTGGAGCTTTTTCGCAAGTTCTGCTACTGTTAAGGAACCACTAAATGTAATTTTACTTGGGAGTTCCTTTTTCTTAGGTGGTTGTGATTGTTGTTGCTGCGGTCTTTGTTTGTTCTTACTATTTTTATTATTTTTATATTGATTATTTTTTTGTTTTCCTTTATTTCCGTCGTTCTTATTTGACTTTACATCATTATTTTTTGGTTTATGTTTTGGTTGTGTAGTTTCATTCACGAGGCTCTCTTCAACTTCCATTTCTTTTTGTCTATTTTTTTTCTGGTCTTCCACTTTATTTTGATTCTTTTGATTAGAATTATGATTTGAATTAGATGCTTGTGTTTTATTCTTTGAGCTTAACCATTCATCTAATTTATTAATAGCATTCCCATCAATCATTGACATATGATTAGATACTTCAACATTCATTTCTTTAAGCTTTGAAATGATTTCTTTACTAGATACATTTTTTTGTTTTGCATATTCATATATCCGAACTTTACTCATATGTTCACCCCCACCTATGATTCAGCCGAGCAATAATTCTAATTTTTTTGCAAAGCCATTATCCATCACAGCAACGACAACTCTTGCTTCTTTTCCAATCGCTGACCCAAGAGTTTCTCTTGAACTAATTCGTTTAATCGGGACCTGATAATACTGACATTTGTCTTGGATTTTTTTGGCTGTATTTTCTGATGCATCATTTGATAGAAGAACAAGCTTTGCATGTTTATTTTTTACTTCTTTTACAACAAGCTCCTCACCCGAAATAACCTTCCTTGCTCGATTCGCTAACCCAAGTAGTGACATTGCTTTTTGTTCACTCATTAATTTAGAGATTCTCCCTTTCAACGAATCGGATTAATTCGTCATAGATTGAATCATCAATAGCTACTTCTAGATGGCTAGCCAATATGTTTTTTTTCTTGGCAAGTAGGATGGCATCTTTATCTTTAGACAAATATGCGCCTCTTCCTGATTTTTTTCCATTCGGATCAATTGATACTTCCCCATCTTTAGAACGAACAATTCGTATCATTTCTTTTTTAGGTTTCATTTCGCCTGTTGCAACACATTTTCTTAAAGGAATTTTCCTTTTTGTAGCCATTTAGATCGCCTCCTATTCGAAATCATCCTCATCTATTTCGAATGTATCATCTAGCTGATCTTCATTACTGAATAAATTATCTTCTCTTGGATATATCCCTAACTCGCGAGCTTCAGATTCACTTTTGATATCAATTTTCCATCCAGTCAATTTTGCTGCTAGACGGGCATTTTGACCACGTTTACCAATCGCAAGAGAAAGTTGATAATCAGGGACGATAACAGTTGTCGCTTTTTCTTCCTCATCAACAATCACTTCGAGAACCTTTGAAGGACTTAAAGCATTCGCAACAAACGTTACTGGATCATCAGACCATTCGACAATATCAATTTTTTCACCTTTTAATTCATTCACAATTGCCTGAACCCTTGCACCTTTAGGTCCAACACATGCACCAACAGGGTCTACATCAGCTTGGTCAGTATAAACAGATATTTTCGAACGATCTCCAGCTTCACGTGCAACAGATCTAATTTCAACTGTGCCATCGTAAATTTCCGGAACTTCAATTTCAAATAGACGTTTTAATAGTCCAGGATGTGTCCGAGAAACAAAAATTTGTGGCCCTTTTGTTGTCTTTTCAACTTTCGTAATGTACACTTTGATGCGGTCATGAGGACGATAAGACTCATTAGGCATTTGTTCACTTTGTGCAAGCAGCGCTTCAATTTTACCTAAATTCACATAAATAAATCGAGGATCTTGTCTTTGAACGATTCCAGTCATAATATCATCTTCACGATCGATAAATTCACTGTAAATGATGCCTCTTTCAGCTTCACGTACACGTTGGGTGACTACTTGTTTTGCTGTTTGTGCAGCAATTCTACCAAAGTCCTTTGGTGTTACTTCAATTTCTACAACATCTCCTACTTCATACGCAGGATTAATTTTTTGTGCATCCTCAACTGAGATTTCAAGTCGTGAATCAAAAACTTCGTCGACTACATCCTTCCTTGCAAATACACGCATTGTGCCGTTCCCTAAATTCAAGTCTGTACGAACGTTTTGCGCTTGATTAAAATTTCTTTTGTATGCTGATACTAGTGCAGCTTCGATGGCTTCTATGATAACATCGCGAGAAATACCTTTCTCTTTTTCTAAAATGATTAGAGCATCCAAAAGTTCTGTGCTCATGGAAACGTCATCCCCCTCAAATATAAATAAAAAACTCTATGAGTTAATGTTGTTAATTCTAACGAAATTCGTCAGAATGAGCTTTTGTAAATTAGATAAATATTAAAATACAATAGCTAGTCGGGCTTTGGCCACTTTTTCAAAAGGTATTTCTACTTGTTTCGTTCTAGTTTTCACTTTCATTTCAAGTTTGACATGATCACCTGTAAATTCAAGTAGTTTTCCCTCAAATTCCTTCTCACCATCAATTGGCTCGTAGGTTTTAATATTTACATGCTTTCCTACAGCTTTTTCAAAATCCTTTTCCTTTTTCAAAGGGCGTTCAGCACCAGGAGAGGATACTTCAAGAAAGTAATTATTAGGGATTGGATCTAATTCGTCCAATTTTTCCCCAAGACGTTCACTTACTATCCCACATTCTTCAATATCGATTCCATTATCCTTATCTATAAATACGCGAAGAAACCAATTCTTTCCTTCCTTAACATATTCAATGTCAACAAGTTCAAGATCCATATCTAGAATGATTGGTGCAACGAGTTCTTCTACAACGTCCGTAACTTTGCTCATAAAAACCTCCTGATTAACAATTCGTAAATTTGATAAAAGTAAATTAATCATCATAGAAGCAAAATGGACAAATCCCTGAGTAAACCGTGTAATAAACACGAAAGAGTGGGTATGAAGCCCCACTCTTTCCAAGAGTTATCAGTAGTATTTCCAATAAAAATATACCATAACCAAAATTTATATGCAAATAGAAATGCGGTGGCGACTGGTTTGCTCCGACAGGCAAATGTTCTCCAACAACAAAAGTCTGTCTTTTGATTTTTGTTGTTGGAGGTTATTTGACCCCGAGGAGCTAGGAGCCGAAGCTGGACAAATAGAAATGCGGAAGTGACTGGGTTAGACCCGACTAGCAAATGGGATAATCCGCTTTTTGATTTCCCTAATAGGAGATCCTTCTTTTTTTATATTCCTATCCACGTCTTGTCCAGCGATTTATAGAATTTAGAACAATGACAGCTGATTTTGCTCTGGAAGTGATTCTAAGCAGCCATGTTTATCAAGGTATTCAATAATCGTCTTCGATACTTTTCCACGTTGTTGTAGATCTTCCTTGGAAAGGAATTCCCCATCCTCACGTGCTTTAACAATATTTAATGCCGCATTTGTTCCAAGTCCAGGAATGGCATTAAATGGTGGAATGAGAGAATCACCATCTATGACAAATTCACTTGCTTTGGATCGATAAAGATCAACTTTTTGAAAATTGAATCCTCTTTCGCACATTTCAAGACATAGCTCTAAAACAGTTAATAAACTTTTTTCTTTCGTCGATGCATCCAGCCCTTTTGCATTTATTTCTTCAATTTTTGAACGGATAGAATTTGATCCACGTACCATTGACTCTAAATCAAAGTCTTCTGCTCTAACGGTAAAATATGCAGCATAGTATAAAAGTGGCAAATGTACCTTAAAGTACGCAATACGAACTGCCATTAATACATATGCAGCAGCATGTGCCTTAGGGAACATGTATTTAATTTTCTTACAGGAATCAATATACCATTCTGGAACATTCTGATTGCGCATTTCTTCTTCCATTTCCGGTTGAAGACCCTTCCCTTTACGGACAGATTCCATGATTTTGAACGCTAACGACGGTTCCAAACCTTGATAGATTAAATAAACCATTATATCATCACGACACCCAATAACTTCTGGTAGTATACAAGTTCCATTTTGAATGAGCTCCTGAGCATTACCTAACCATACATCCGTTCCATGTGAAAGCCCAGATATCTGAACCAATTCTGAGAATGTTGTTGGTTTAGTATCCTCAAGCATCTGCCGCACGAACCTTGTTCCGAACTCTGGTATTCCTAATGTACCTGTTTTACACATGATTTGCTCTTGAGTAACTCCTAATGATTCGGTATTGCTAAATATTTGCATAACCACAGGATCATCCGTTGGAATTGTTTTCGGATCGATTCCGCTTAAATCCTGCAGCATCCGGATCATTGTAGGATCATCGTGTCCCAGAATATCAAGCTTCAAGACATTATCATGAATCGAATGAAAGTCAAAATGGGTAGTTTTCCATTCCGATTCTCGATCATCTGCTGGGAATTGGATTGGAGTAAAATCATATACATCCATATAATCAGGAATAACAATAATCCCACCTGGATGCTGTCCTGTTGTTCTTTTTACCCCTGTACACCCTTGAACAAGGCGATCAACTTCAGCTCCACGTAATGTTAAGTTATTGTCTTGAGTATAACCTCTCACATAACCATAAGCAGTCTTTTCTGCAACCGTTCCAATCGTTCCAGCACGATATACATACTCCTCACCGAATAAAACTTTTGTATAATTATGTGCACGTGGTTGATATTCACCAGAGAAGTTTAAATCAATATCCGGTACTTTATCTCCTTTAAAACCAAGGAATGTTTCAAAGGGAATATCATGTCCGTCTTTTTTGTATTTTGCTCCGCAATTTGGACAATCCTTATCTGGTAAATCGAACCCCGACCCAACTGATCCATCATTGAAAAATTCAGATGTTTTGCATTCAGGACAGATATAATGTGGGGGTAACGGATTTACTTCTGTAATTTCGGTCATCGTTGCAACTAAAGATGAGCCAACAGATCCCCGTGAACCAACTAGATAACCATCATCCAATGATTTTTTTACAAGCTTATGCGAGATTAAATAAATTACAGCAAAACCATGTCCAATAATACTTTTTAATTCTTTTTCAAGTCTTGCCTCTACAATTTCCGGAAGTTCTTCACCATAAATACTTCTAGCCATTGAATAGCTCATATTTCGAACTTCTTCTTCTGCACCTTCAATTTTAGGTGTGTATAAATCATCTTTAATTGGTTTAATTTCATCTATCATATCTGCAATTTTATTGGTGTTAGTTACAACTATTTCTTTCGCCTTTTCCTCACCTAAAAAAGCAAATGCTTTTAGCATTTCATCTGTTGTTCGAAAATGAACATTTGGCAATTGGTGGCGATTGAGTGGATTTGCCCCTGCTTGGGAATTTATTAATATCTTTCGATAAATCTTATCTTCTGGATTTAAATAATGGACATTACCAGTTGCAACGACCGGCAAATTTAGTTTTTCGCCAAGCTTTACGATATTCATGATTATTTCTTCTAATGATTTCTCATCCTTAACCAGTTCCATTTCTATTAAATGGGCATAAACCTCTTTAGGATGCACTTCTAAATAATCATAGAATTTCGCTGTTTCTTCCACCTCATCAGGTGCCTTTTGCATCATTCCTTCAAATACTTCTCCTTTATCACAGGCCGAACCTACAAGTATACCTTCACGATATTTTTGTAATTGTGACCTTGGAATCCTTGGCACACGATAAAAATAATCAATATGAGCTAATGAAATAAGTTTAAATAAGTTTTTTAACCCTTTTTCGGTTTGGGCTAGTAATGTACAGTGAGAAGGACGAGCACGCTTATACGCACCACCTTTACCCATATAATCATTAAATTGATCATGGTATTCAATTCCTTGCTTACTGGCATCTTTTAATAATTTAATTAAAATATACCCCGTTGCTTCAGCATCATAAATCGCACGGTGATGCTGTGTTAATTCTATATCGAATTTTTTTGCTAATGTATTTAAACGATGGTTTTTAAATTCTGGATATAGCAATCTAGCAACTTCTAATGTATCAATAACTGGATTTGTTGCTTTTGGTAAACCAATCTTTTGATATCCGACATTGATAAACCCCATATCAAAGGAAGCATTATGGGCAACTAGAACATCATTTCCAGACCACTCTAGGAATTTTCGCAAAACAATATCTACATCTGGTGCACTTTCAACCATATCATCCGTTATTCCTGTTAATTCAATGGTAGTGTTGGACAAACGATGGTGTGGGTTTGCAAAGGATTCAAAACGATCGATGATTTCCCCATTATGAATTTTAACGGCCGCAAGTTCAATAATGGTATCATAAACTGCAGATAACCCCGTAGTTTCAACGTCAAATACAACAAACGTATCATCACTTAACAGACGATGGGCATCATTATATGTTATCGGTACTCCATCATCAACTAAGTTTGCTTCTACCCCGTATAATATCTTTATATCATTTTTCTTTCCCGCACCAAATGCCTCAGGGAAAGATTGTGCCACTCCATGGTCTGTAATGGCAATGGCTTTATGCCCCCATTTTTTTGCTTGTTTGACTAAATCACTAACTGAAGTGACCGCATCCATTTGGCTCATCGGTGAATGAAGATGAAGTTCAACTCTTTTCTCATCATCTGGTGCTAAATCTTGTCTTAATCTAGGTTTGATTTCATTTAAGTCATTGGCTATCATGACCAGGTCACGAACGAATGTATCGTTTTGAATACTTCCGCGAGCACGAAGCCACATACCTTTTTTTACTTGATTAAGGATTTGTGCATCCTCTTTATCTCGTGAAAACACTTTAACTAGGATAGAGCTCGTATAATCAGTGATTTTAAAGGTCAATAATGTTCTACCACTACGAAGTTCCTTTGTCTCAGCAAAAAAGACATAACCTTCAATCGTAATTCTTCTTTCTTCATCAACGATTTCTTCCATTCTACGGAACGTATCGTCATCCTTAATTGTCAAGCCAATCATCACTGGACCTTCAGGAGCACCAGCATCATTCGGTTCTGCATCCTTTTTCTGCATTTCCATGACAGCAAGCTTTGCTCGTTCTTCATCCTCTTTTTGTTTAGCCTCAATAAACTTCTTATATTCTTCATTTGATTCATTTTGCCCGATTTCAGATTCAATCATCATTAACGGAAATCCAAGATTTTGATAAATAGTTGAGATAATTTCCCCATATTTTTGCTTTAATGTTCTTGCTTCTGTATCGTTTCTTGCTTGTATGGTAAGTTTATTCCCTTTTAATTTTGGTACTTGTCCATTTAAAAGGGATAAAAGCATAGGTGAAATACCATCTAATTCTTTTACACAATAACTCCAGTAATCTAATACTTCTTTTTCAGAAATCTGCGTATCAATTACCCGTATGGAAAAATCCACTTGTGCAATATGATGGAACACATGTCTTAATTGTGTTGAAAAACGATAAAAAATTTCATACGGTAAAACGCGCTCTAATAAAAAATAAAAATGCCAACTTTTTTTATTTTTTTCAACTACTAGTTTCTCAATCTCAGCATTCGCAAACGATTGAACAACCATATTATCAGTCAAATTTAACTGCTGTAATAATACGCGAAATCTTTCTTTCCTGTCGGCGGGATTATTCGTCATATCTACCTCTCCCATCCATTTATTTTTATTTCTATTCCTTACACCAATTGGGTACTTACCTAATAATAAAAAAAGCCCTAACGAATTTCAATGTAAAACAATAAGGAAAATTTGCCTTTTAATTGATGCCAGAAGGATCAATTGCTCTTTTATACAGATTTAGTGGTTATTATGAAAGTTATAACTGGCTCTTTTCCAAAGTAAAATGAAGAGGATTTAGCATTCTTCACCAGATATTTATTAGTAAAACTGTACCTAAATATCATCAATGTTTGAGAAAAAAGCCTTGATAAAAATATTCCTTCTTATTACGTAATAAAAGCAATCGGCTTTATTTCCGATTGCTTTCAATTTTAAAGGAAGAATCTTTGTATATCATTCCAAGTTACGATAATCATTAACAGCATGAGCAATGCAAAACCAATGAAATGCACCATACCTTCTTTTTGACGATCAATTGGTTTCCCTCTTAATGCCTCTACCCCGAAGAATAATAGTCTTCCGCCATCAAGTGCAGGGATAGGTAGTAGATTCATGATTCCAAGATTAATGCTAAGGAGTGCTCCCCATTTCATTAAGTACAACACACCAGATTTAGCAACTACCTCTGTTGATTTGTAGATACCAACAGGTCCTGAAAGCATGTCAATAGAGAATTGTCCAGTAACAAGTTTGCCTAACATACGGAATATCTCAATAGTCCACTGATAGGTTTGTTGAACACCATAAGTGGCTACCTTTAAAGGAGACTTTTCAACAGGATTTAGTACCCCAATTCTTCCTACTTCCTGTTCTCCTTCTTTTTCCGCTTTCGGTGTTACGGCAATATCTTTTGTTTGATTATTACGTTCAATCGTGAACATTAATTCTTCACCTGGATGCTTTTGAATAACATCCACAATATCTTCCCAACTTGAAATTTCAGAGCCATCAATACTAATAACTGTATCCCCAGTATGCAGACCAGCCTGTTTTGCAGCACCATCATTTGTCAACTTGCCTAGTATTGGATCATTTGTGGGAACACCTTGAATGATCGCTAAAATGGTAAATATAACAATTGCCAAAACAAAATTCATCATCGGTCCGGCAAATATGGTCATCGCACGTTTTCCTAATGACTTTGAGGCAAATTGTCGATCCCACGGTGCTATTTGGGTTTCCACTTGATCCTCTACAATAACAGCTTCTTTCATAAGGGAGAAGGTTTTTAATGTTTCATCGTCCTCTTCCTCATATCCTTTAATGATTAGATCATGATCTAAATCAGCAGATTCTACCTCAATTAGTCGAATGTTAGAATATCTGTTTTTACCGTTAAGAACAATTTTCTCCACTTGTTCCTTATCATTAAAAATCAAGCCAACACGTTGACCAGCTTTCAAATCAAGCATTTCCTGATCTTCGCCAGCCATACGAACATAGCCACCTATAGGTAGTAATCTTATCGTATAAAGTGTTTCATTCTTTTTAAATGACAAGATCTTCGGACCAAAGCCTATCGCAAATTCGCGACAAAGTATTCCCGCCCTTTTGGCAAAGTAAAAATGACCTGCTTCATGGAAGAAGACTAATGCGCCAAAAATAATTATAAACGCTATGACAGTAGTCAAATGTAAAACCACCTTTTTAGAAGAGTGTGTTTATATATACTCTTGTTTCTTGATCAATTTCTTTAATTGTATCCAAGTCAGGATGTTTAATCACATTATGCCTATCTAAAGCTCTTTCTATCAATTCATCAATTTGTAAAAAGGCAATTTTTTTATTTAAAAAGGCATTGACCGCAGCCTCATTAGCTGCATTTAAAACTGTAGGTAATGATCCGCCAGTCCTCCCTGCATCATATGCAAGTTTTAAACAATGAAATCTCGTATAATCCATTTTTTCAAAATTTAGTTTACCAATATCCTCTAAATTCAGTCTCTTTCCTGATGGTAAAGGAAGTCTGTTCGGATAGGATAATGCATATTGAATCGCAACTCTCATATCAGGCGAACCCAATTGTGCTTTTATACTTGTATCTTGGAATTCTACCATGGAATGAATGATACTCTCTCTATGCAATACTACATCAATTTTATCAAAAGGGATATCAAATAGCCAATGTGCTTCAATTACTTCCAATCCCTTATTCATCATTGTTGCTGAATCAATGGTAATTTTAGCACCCATTGACCAATTCGGATGATTTAGTGCCTCTTCTACTGTGACCCCAATTAAATCCTCTCTAGTCTTGTCCCGAAAACTACCGCCAGAAGCGGTGATAATCAGGCGATCAATTTCGCTATCCTTCTCTCCTTGTAGACACTGAAATATTGCAGAATGCTCACTATCTACCGGAAGAATGCTTACGCCATGTTGTTCCGCAGCAGACATAACTAAATGTCCAGCTGTTACCAGTGTTTCTTTATTTGCAAGTGCAATGGTTTTCCCTGCCTGGATGGCATGTAATGTTGGAAAAAGTCCTACACTCCCCATTACAGCATTAACTAAAATAGTTGCTTTCTCATAGGTGGCCACTTCTAATAAGCCGTTTTGACCATACGAAAAAGATATAGAATGTCCGTATTCCGCTTTTAATTTTTCATAGTCTTCTTGATTTTGTACTGAAACTATTTCCGGTTTAAATTCAGTAATAATTTTTCTCGTTAATTCGATATTTTTCCCAACTGAAATTGCAACTAAACAAAATTGTTCAGGATGATTTCGAATCACGTCTAGTGTTTGAGTACCAATAGAACCTGTAGCACCCATTAAACTAATATATTTCATGTTTTCAACTCCTAATTTCTAGAACCGCTTAATTAATTACCAATAATATGAAGTATATGCAATAAAGGCCATACAAATAATAAACTATCAAAACGGTCTAAAATTCCGCCATGTCCAGGAAGGATTTTTCCTGAGTCCTTTACTCCATAGTGACGTTTATAGGCTGATTCAGCTAAATCTCCAATTTGTCCAAAAATCGCTAAAACAGCTGAAACGAATAATAGCTTTCCTATAGATACATCAATGTTTGAGAAAAAGTGAAAGAGAATGCCCACTACAACGGCACATACGACCCCACCTACAGCACCCTCAATCGTCTTATTTGGACTAATTTCTGGCCAGAGTTTCCTTTTCCCCATAGAACGACCAATAAAATAGGCACCCGAATCTGTTGCCCAAATAATAAATAAGGAATAGAGAATATATGTAAGACCGCCTGTTTCTCTCGTTTCAATAAAATAATAGATCCCCATTCCTACATAAAGTACTGTTAGTAATAAAAAGGAAATATCATCAAAAGTGGTTTTATTTTTTGTTATAACGGTAATAACAAGAAATAAAAGTATGGCAATAAAGATATATTCCAGTTTTGAATAGCCTAAATTCTCTATTACATTAATATATTGTTTTGGTATTAGAATAATCCATAATAATAAAACAGAAATAATTCCTTGAAATGAAACGATAGAAATTTTTCTCATTCTTAATAGCTCATAAATAGCTACTGTTCCCATTAAATATGAAAGGATAATAAATGGGATGTTTCCATAAATAACGATTGGTATAAATATAGCTGCAGCAATCACTGCTGTAATTATTCTTTGTTTCACTGTTCTTTTCCCTCACTTTGTATGCCGCCGTAACGTCTTGATCTCCGTTGATATTCTTCGATTGCTTCTAGAAGGTCCTCTTCACTAAAATCCGGCCATAATACATCTGTAAACACAAATTCAGTATATGCAAGTTGCCAAAGCATAAAATTACTTAGACGAATTTCGCCACTAGTCCGGATTAATAAATCAGGATCCTGCAAATTTTTAGACATTAGATAGTGGGATATTGTTTCCTCTGTTAAATCCTCTGTACTGATTTGACCATTTTTTGCATCTTGTAAAATATTCTGTACTGCATTGACAATTTCATCCCTACCACCGTAATTTAAAGCAAAGTTCAATATAAGTCCACTATTATTACAAGTGTCATCCATCGCTTTTTGAACGGCTTTCATCGTATGTACAGGTAATTTATCTTTATGCCCCATCATTTCTACTTTCACATTTTCTTCAATCAATTCAGGTAGAAATGCACTTAGAAATTCTTGTGGAAGCTTCATTAAATAATCTACTTCCATTTTTGGGCGAATCCAATTTTCAGTAGAAAACGCATAAAGAGTTAATACCTCAATACCGAGCTTGTTTGCTAGACGTGTAATTGGTTTTACTTTTTGCATTCCTTCATGATGCCCTGCAACTCGAGGAAGTCCTCTTTTTTTTGCCCATCTCCCATTCCCATCCATAATAATCGCTATGTGCTTGGGAAGTTCTTGCTTTTGTATATGCTGAATTCTTTCTTCAATACTTTGTGTTCCTTTGGAAGTTTTTTGTAACTTCATTTTCTTTAACATAACTTGCCCTCCACTGGAATACTGCACTTAATAAATCTATAACATATAATATGATATCAAAAAATCGGATGAATATCTTTATTTACAAAAAATATGTTTTAAATGTGATTTCTATTATAGATAAAATTAATATATTTGTGTAGTTTTTCCATCCATTTTATCGATGTACAAATTGTTTCCGTGTGATTTAATCTTTTTTAATCAGTAAAAGGATGGAAGGTACAGCTTCAACCTATAATAATTCGTCATCACTTAATCAACATAACAGCAATGTTGGAGAAATGAGCTACTAAAACGAATCAAGTAGTCTTTCATGTTTATTTAAAAAAAGCTCTCGATTTCGAGAGCTTTTCGTTATACTTCTAGTATATCTTGTTCTTTTGATTTAGTCAGTTCGTCTACTTTATTAATATACTCGTCTGTTATTTTTTGAACATCATCGGAATAACCTCTAAGATCATCTTCAGAAATTTCACCGTTTTTCTCTAATTTCTTCAAATCATCATTCGCATCACGACGAATATTTCTAATTGCTACTTTTGCTGATTCTGCCTCTTTTTTCACTTGCTTCACTAATTCTTTACGACGCTCCTCTGTTAATGGAGGAATTGCAAGACGAATTAATGTGCCATCACTATTCGGTGTTAGACCTAAATCAGATTTTAAAATAGCTTTTTCAACATCTGATACAATAGTCTTGTCATACGGTTGGATAACAAGTAATCTTGCCTCTGGTACAGATACCGAAGCCAATTGGTTAACTGGTGTTGGTGCTCCATAATAGTCAACAACAATTCTATCTAATAATGATGCACTTGCTCTTCCAGCCCTAATTGAGCTTAGCTCACGCGTATATGCTTGAATCGCCTTAGTCATTTTTTCCTTCGTATTTGCAATTACTTGTTTCGGCATTATTCCTTCCCCCTTACGATTGTACCAATATTTTCACCCATTATAACACGTTTGATATTCCCCTTCTCCATAATTGAAAAAACAATTAATGGGATATCATTATCCATACATAATGATGAAGCAGTAGAATCCATTACGGCTAAGCCATTTTTAATTACATCTAGATAAGTTAATTCATCGTATTTAATTGCATTTTTATCTAATTTAGGATCAGCAGAATATACACCATCGACATTGTTTTTAGCCATTAATATCACTTCTGCTTCAATTTCTGCCGCCCTAAGTGCTGCTGTTGTATCTGTAGAGAAATACGGGTTCCCTGTACCTGCTGCAAATATGACAACACGTTTCTTTTCAAGATGTCTAATGGCGCGTCTACGAATATATGGCTCAGCCACCTGACGCATATCAATAGATGTTTGAACACGAGTTTCAATTCCATTTTGTTCTAAACTGTCTTGAAGTGCTAAAGAATTCATAACCGTAGCCAACATGCCCATATAGTCAGCAGTAGCGCGATCCATTCCCATCTCGCTACCGATTTTGCCACGCCAAATATTCCCGCCACCTACAACAACAGCAACTTCAACACCAAGTTCTGCTAATTCTTTTACTTGTTCTGCCACTGATTTAATAACTGAAGGATTGATACCAAACCCTTGTTCACCAGCTAATGCTTCACCACTTAATTTTAAAACTACACGTTTATATTTTGGGGTGCTCATTTATGGACCTCCAATTGGTTTAGAGTATGTAAATTTTCATTGATGATATTTTTTATGTTATTATTGCAATTATTTCCATGCAATAATAATAAAAGCTTTGTACTCTTTTATTGATTTTATACTCGATTAGTCAAAATTATCAATTGTAACGAAAGTACAATGTTAATTAGAAAAGAGCCTTCTTTAAAAATAGGGAACACAGAGTGTTCCCCATCATTAAAGCTTATTTCTTTACTTGACTCATTACTTCTTCAGCAAAATTATCTTGACGCTTTTCAATACCTTCTCCAACTTCGTAACGAGTTAAATCAGTAATTGTAGCACCGTGTGATTTAACAAATTGACCAACTTTTTGATCTGGGTTTTTTACGAATGCTTGGTCAATAATACAAATTTCTTCGAAGTATTTGCTTAAACGACCTTCAACCATTTTAGCAACGATATTTTCAGGTTTTCCTTCATTTAACGCTTGTTGAGTAAGAACTTCACGTTCATGGTCAACTTCTTCTTGTGATACTTGATCACGAGAAATATATTTAGGATTCAATGCAGCTGCATGCATAGCAACATCCTTCGCAACAGCTTGATCAGTTGTTCCTTCTAATACTGCTAATACACCAATACGGCCACCCATGTGTAGGTACTCACCAAATGCTGCATTATCAGATTTTGTTTTTACTTCGAAACGACGTAAAGTGATTTTTTCACCAATTTTTGCAATAGCAGCATTGATTGTTTCAAGTACAGTACTACCATTTTCCATTTTTTGTTCTAATGCTTCTTCAACAGTAGCTGGGCTATTTTTCAATAAATGAGAAGCAAGTTCTTTAACAAGATTCATAAATCCTTCATTTTTTGCAACGAAATCAGTTTCTGAGTTTACTTCTAAGATAACTGCTTTATTTCCTTCACTTAAAATGAAAGTTGTACCTTCTGCAGCGATACGATCTGCTTTCTTTGCAGCTTTAGCAATCCCTTTTTCACGAAGATAGTCGATTGCTTTATCCATATCACCATTTGTTTCTGTTAATGCTTTTTTACAGTCCATCATACCGGCGCCTGTTTTTTCGCGTAATTCTTTTACCATTTGTGCAGTAACTGCCATGGGAAGTCCTCCTTTATTGTATGTAAATAAATATTAGTTATATGTTCACTCACTCTTTAAAAAAAGGTGATAAGGTTGAAACCTTCTTATCACCTTTTTTCATACATTTTTCCACAAAAGTAGATAATATTATTCAGCAACTTCAGCTGGTGCTTGTTCAGGTGCAGATGTTTCTTCAGCTTCACCTTGTTTTACTTCTACAATTGCATCTGCAATTTTACCAGTTAATAATTTAACCGCACGAATTGCATCATCATTAGCTGGAATTACATAGTCGATTTCATCTGGATCACAGTTTGTATCAACAATACCTACGATAGGAATGTTTAATTTACGAGCTTCTGCAACTGCAATACGCTCTTTACGAGGATCAATGATGAATAATGCATCTGGTAATTTCTTCATATCTTTAATTCCGCCTAAGAATTTAACTAGACGTTCATGTTCTTTTTTAAGTTGAACAACTTCTTTTTTAGGAAGAACTTCGAATGTTCCATCTTCTTCCATTTTTTCGATTGCTTTTAAACGTTCAATACGTTTTTGGATTGTTTCAAAGTTTGTTAATGTACCACCTAACCAACGGTGATTAACATAGTACATACCAACGCGTTCTGCTTCTTCTTTTACAGATTCTTGAGCTTGTTTCTTTGTACCAACGAAAAGAATATTACCACCGTCAGCAGCAAGCTCTCTAACAAAGTTGTATGCTTCTTCAACTTTTTTCACTGTTTTTTGAAGATCGATAATATAAATGCCGTTACGCTCAGTGAAAATATATTTTTTCATTTTTGGGTTCCAACGGCGAGTTTGGTGTCCGAAATGTACACCAGCTTCTAGTAATTGTTTCATAGAAATTACTGACATTTTATTTCCTCCTAATGGTTTTGTTTTCCTCCGCTCCATTCATTTTTAAATCAAGACTATTTTTTTCAATAGCACCCTTCATTTAAATCCTGAAGCGTGTGTATTAACACCAAAAATTAATATAGCATAAATTTGTCTATCAATCAAGATTATCTATAGCTTTTTTATAGAATTTCAACATTAATTCAATTTCCGTTATACCTTTGTTTAATTTTTTTGCGATTTCTTCATTTGTTAAACCCTCTTTTTTAAGAGAGACAACTCGTTCCTGAATTGTTTTCGGTTCAGTTTCCTTAGCTTCAAGGTTTGTTACTATACTACTAGGTTCCACTTTATTTTGATAGGACTTAACTGCAGTCATATGCTTATATGAATGTGGAGTGATGACCTGATTATCAATTTTTTGTTGTTCCTCAGAATTCTCGATATTGAAAGACTCATTAACTTCATTGACTTCCGTTTTTTCTTTTTGACTTTGATTTTCCTGAAGATGTTTTATGTTATCGATAAACTGATTATTTTCCTCTTTTAATTCTTCAATGTATGCTGAAAATAAATCTTCCATTTCCTTCATAGCGTGCTTTTGTGTGTGATCCAAAGCAGTTATGCGATTTTGGCGTAAGTAAAGAATAATAACCGCAAAAATTGTAATTATGTTTAAAATAATAGAAAAAAATAACATCATGTTTGTCATGATAAATCCCTACCCGCTAAAATCAATATTATTTCCTTTGTATGGATGTTGCTGTTCTTGATCCTTTTGTTTGTTGTGTTTCTTTCTTTCATGATTAAGTTCATCATGATCGTTTTGTTTCCTTTTTAGGTGCACACGATCTTTTTGTTCATTCTTCATCACTTGTTTGCGCTTTTGTTGTAGTTCTTTTTCCATTTGGTTTAGAGCATGGTCGTTCAGCAACTGTCCCTCTTGATGTAGTTGCTGAACCTGTTTTCCGACATCAATACTTTTAGGTAAGGCAATTTGCATTTCAATTGATTTTAATTCCATGCAAGAGAAGCCTCCTCGAGAATATTATAGTTGTTTCTCTAAAATATTTTTTAGCTTAAACAATGCTTTGGAATGTATTTGTGATATTCTCGATGTGGATAATCCCATTATTTCACCGATTTCAGTCAGTGTTAATTCTTCATGATAAAAAAGGCTTAGTACAAGCTGTTCTTTTTCAGATAATTGAGTAATAACCTTTGATAACTCTTTAATTTGTTCACCTTTTACTAATAATTCTTCTGGATTAGGTGCTTTTTCATCCTTTAGAATGAACCCTTGCATTTCACTGTCATCCATTTCATTTACATGCTCATCCATTGATAAGACATTAGCAAAAAAATGCTCATTAACCGTTTGGCAAACTTCTTCTTCCGACAATCCCATATGATTAGCTATTTCCTCAGCAGTAACTGGTCTCATATATTCTTGTTCAAGCAATTCGGTCGCCATTTCTATCTTTTTTGCCCGTTCCCTCGTCCCTCTTGGTAACCAGTCTTCTTTTCTAAGTCCATCAAGAATAGCACCACGAATTCGAAAGGATGCGTAAGTATCAAATTTAAGATCACGTGTAGCATCAAACTTGTTTAATGCGTCTAGTAACCCCAACATCCCGAGACTTTTCAAATCATCCTTTGAAACGCTTCGAGGAAGGCCAACCGCAATCCTATGTACATGATATTGAACAAGTGGCAGATATTTTTTCACTAAAACATCACCTGCATGTGTATCACGCGAATGTAACCAAAGATCCCAGTATTTTTTTTCTTCAGTAGCTTCTTTGTATAACATTGTTCTCCCTCCTCGAGTTTCTTTTATATTAAAATGGAGCCGATTCTTATCTTTAGCAAATATCAAGAAGACAATAGAAATCTATTTATAAATGATCAAAAAAAAGGCTGTTTTCGTTCAGTTTATTGCTTTTACACCAGATAAAGGATTTTGGTTCTCTTTAAGTTTGTAGCTCTTTTCTCAAAGGAATGAAGGACTCGTAGATCTTCAACCTATTTTTATTAGTTAAAACATTATCTAATAGCATCCATATTTGAGAAAAGGCAAAAAAAACAACTTGGAACAATTCCAATAGCCTTTTGCAAATAACATCCTTTTTTTCATATGTTTATATATTAAATATCTTTTGTACCTTTGTTAACTGTTCTAATTTGCAATAAACAGGTAGATGGATCGAATTCAATCGTTCGCCCACTATTACCACCAGTATCCTCAGCAACAATACGAATATTTTCCTTTAATAATGCCAGTTTTACTGCTTCAACGTTTCTCGGTCCAATTCTCATCATCTCATTCTGAGAAGAAAAGGAGAACATTTCTGCACCACCAGCTATTTTTGCTTTTAATTTATTCGCTCTAGAACCTTCCATTACTAGTTTTGATAAAAGCTCTTTTATTGCTGTATCAGCAAATTTTGCTTTATTTATAGTTGTAGGATCCTTTGCAATGCTTGAATCTGGTAACATCACATGGGCTAATCCAGCTAAACGTTGGGATTCATCATATAGGATGACACCGACACATGACCCTAAACCTGTTGTACGAATCGTGTATGGGGATCGAACAATATTTAAATCAGCAATCCCAACTTTAATGACGGTCTCCATTGTTATTCCACTCCCAGCGCTTTAAAAATAATTTGGAAAGAATCTGGATTTGGGAGTAGGAAAAAGTGTCCGTTTACACTTGACAATGTATCTGCTTCATATAGGGCCGTATCTATGACAATAGCATAATCACTTACTTGTGATACCTCTAATAATCCATAACTAATAATAGCTCCAAACATGTCAACACTAAGGGCAGGTACAGAGGGATATAAATCTAAATTTGTAAAGTCTGATAATGCAGTTAAATAAGATCCTGCCATAATGTTTCCAAGTTCGTGAGCAGCTGAAATTCCTAAATCATTTTGGAAATCTGCAAGAAATGAAAAAGATTGATCACCGGTCATTTTTCTAATAAACCGTTCACCTTGCTCAATAGGGAGGATAAAAAACATATTTCCATTGGCATCCCCTTCAATCTTTAAAAAGACACTAACAACCACATTTTCCGATCCACCAGCAAGCTCCGTTATTTCATGAAAAGGTACAATTCGCACATTTGGAACATTCATTTCAATTTTCTTATTAAGAAGGGTAGAAAGAGCAGTTGCGGCATTCCCTGCTCCAATATTCCCTATCTCTTTCAAAATATCCAAATGAATCGTTGTAAACCCATTATCTATAGACATTAATATTTCTCCTATTTAAGTGGACTAAGCACTTGTTCTAAATTTATTAACAATAATAAGCGTTTGTCCACTTTGGCAACACCAGAAATAAATTCTGCTTTTGCCATGTCAACTATATCTGGTTGTGGTTCAATAATTTCCTTTGGTATATCAATCACATCATTGGCCGCATCTACTAATAATCCAACTTCCATTGTTTCCATTTGAACAATAATGATCCTCGTGTCATCATTAGGTAATATTTTTCCAATTCCAAATCTCTTTTGTAAATCAATAATTGGCAGTACGATCCCACGTAAATTTATAACACCTTTTACAAAGCTTTCAGTACGAGGAACCCTTGTGATATGTAATACTTTTTCAATCGCACGTACTTGCTGAACAGGAATAGCATATTCTTTATCTAATAAGCGAAATACGATTAACTTCACATTTTCAGTTGCAATGACATCTGTCATTTTTCCCACTCCAATCTTTCCTCCAAGGTAGATAAAATTCCTTTTATTTTATCAATGCATTACAATCAATAATTAACGCTACTTGTCCGTCACCAAGGATCGTTGCACCTGAAATAGCAAAAACATTAGTTAAGTAATTTCCTAATGACTTTAACACAATTTCCTGTTGACCAATGAACGAATCAACGACTAAAGCAGCCATTTTATTCCCTTTTCTAACAATAACTACTGAATGATACTCATCTTCATCCGATGTATTAGGAACACTAAAGACATCCTTAAGAAATACTAATGGAACGATATTTCCTCTAAAGTCAATGACCTTTTGATTATGTGCATTTAAAATATCATTTTGTTTTATGATGGCTGTTTCTATAATTGATGAAAGTGGAACGGCATATTTTTCGTCACCAACTTCTACCAACATAACTGAAATAATTGATAATGTTAATGGCAGTTGAATAATGAATACGGATCCTTCACCTTCAGATGAATCGATATTGATCGTTCCACCTAAGGATTCGATCGTTGCTTTAACTACATCTAATCCAACACCTCTACCAGAAATATCAGAGATTGTTTCGGCAGTAGAAAATCCAGATGCTAGAATTAATTCGAATACTTGTTTATCAGTTAGTGCAGCAGCTTCTTCTTCAGACAGAATTCCTTTTGATAAGGCTTTATTTAACACTTTTTCACGATTGATTCCAGCACCATCATCTTCTATTTCAATAAATACATGATTTCCACTATGATATGCTTTTAATTTAATCGTTCCTTCTTCAGGTTTTCCTTGTTGTATACGTTTTTCAGGCATTTCAATTCCATGATCGATAGCATTTCGCAATAAGTGTACAAGTGGATCACCTATTTCATCAATTACTGTACGATCTAGTTCCGTTTCAGCACCAATAACCTCTAGATTGATCTTTTTATTTAAATCTCGTGCAAGCTGTCTCACCATTCTAGGGAATCGATTAAAGACAGTTTCAACTGGAACCATTCTCATATTCAGGATAATATTTTGAAGATCACTTGAAATACGTGTCATTCTTTCCACTGTCTCATCAAGCTCTGAATGCTTTAATTCCTTCGATATCTGCTCTAATCTACCTCGATCGATAACTAGCTCTTCAAAAAGATTCATTAAAATATCTAATCTTTCAATATTCACCCGTATCGTTTTGTTATGATTTGCAGAATTAGTAGATGACTGCTTTTCTTCTCCCTTTTTCTGAGGAGTTTTTTCTTTTTCCTTTTTAATAGGTTGATTTATTTGCTCTTCCTTAGTTTCTTGCGCTGTCTCATCATGGAATCGCTCGACATCTTTTATTTCTACTATTTGGACATTTTCAATTTCAGAAACCTTCATCACTTTCTTTTTAATTTCTTCAGCTGACTCTTGTGTAATTAAAGTAACTGTAAATTCACTATCAAATTGCTCTGCCTCTAATTGATCAACTGACGGAGTGGAATTAATAATTTCACCCGATTTTTCTAAAACTTCAAAAGTCATAAATACACGTGCAGCTTTCAATAGGCAGTCACTTCTTAATGAAATTGACAATTCTAAACAATTAAAACCTTGTTCAAGTGATTGCTTAATAATGGTTTGCTCATATTGATCATAACTATTTTTTAGGTCTTCCTTAACAACTTCTGCTGTAGCAGCTATTTCCTGTTGTGCTGATGATTGAACGATAGGTGATTCACCTGTTTCGATGATATGGAGCTTCTCAATTACTTCTGTTACATCTTTTTTTCCATCACCACCACTGGCAATTGATTCTACCATCGTTTCAAGATCATCAACTGCTAAAAAGACAACGTCTAAAATTTCTGGAGATACAGAAATTTTTTCATTACGAATTGCATCAAGAACGTTCTCCATTTTGTGGGTTAAGTTGGCTAAATCTTCAAACCCCATTGTTGCAGACATTCCCTTTAAAGTGTGTGCTGAACGAAAAATTTCATTGACAATAGATAAATCATGCGGATTTTTTTCCAATAGTAATAACTGTTCATTACAGGATTGTAAATGTTCCTTACTTTCCTCGATAAAAATCTCTAAATATTGACCCATTTCCATGTGATCCCACACCCTTCTACAACATGTACTTCATGATTGTATTTGATATTTGTTCAAGATCTTTAATTTCATCTACTAAATTCGTGGCAATTGCTGATTTCGGCATTCCGAAAACAATACAACTATTCTCTGATTCTGCAATTGCCTTAACATTTCCATTATTCTTTAATTCTATCAAACCTTTTGATCCATCAGAACCCATTCCTGTCAATATTACTGCTATTTTATCATATTCAGATAGTTTACTAACTGACTGAAACATAAAGTCAACAGAAGGTCGATGTCCTTTTATCGGTGGTGAATGATCTAAAGATATAGAAACTTTAGAACCATGCTTATTTAACTGAATATGGTCATTTCCCGGGGCAATATAAGCCACTCCATCCTCTAATATATCCCCGTCTTCTGCTTCTTTTACCTTTATATTACTCATTGAATTTAGACGATTAGCAAGCGATTTTGTAAATCCTGCAGGCATATGTTGGACGATAAGAATTGGGGCTTTAATGGATTCTGGCAGATTCGTTATAACCTCTTGTAATGCCCTTGGGCCCCCCGTGGAGGAACCAATACAAATTAGCTTTTTCCTACTTTGATTCCAAGAATTATGATTTGGAACTAAAATTGATTCAACGGGATTCTTATTCAATTTAGTTTGGACTAACGGTCTGCAAACCTTATCCATGTTCACTTGACTTGCATGTTTTACTTTTTGGATTAATTCTTCTTTTACTTTGATTAAGTCTAGTGAAATGGGGCCAGACGGTTTAGTAACAAAATCAATTGCACCGTTTTGCATAGCAATAATTGTATTTTCAGCACCAATTTTCGTTGTACTCGATAGCATGATAATTGGAGTTGGCGTTTGTTTATTAATAATGGTTAAAGCATCAAGACCATTCATCTTAGGCATTTCAATGTCCATGGTGATGACGTCTGGTCGTAATTTATTTACTTTTTCAATTGCTTCAATTCCATTACGCGCAGTTCCAATCACTTCAATAGACGGTTCCTCTTGTAAAAAATCAACGATTAATTTCCTCATAAATGCAGAATCGTCAACAACAAGTACTTGAATCGTTTTCATCATCATCCCTACCTTTCAAAGAAGCTCCGCAATTTACGTATAAATGGATTAGATTGTGATGAATGCATTGCAAGTTTTGCTTCACCTAAATATGTTTGTATAATTTTTTCTAGATATTCTGTTATTGATGAACGAGGAAACTCTGATAAGAACGGAACCTGTCTAATGACAGACTTTCGTACATGAGAATCCTCGGGCAATACCCCAAGAATAAGAATCTCTTTATTTAGAAACTTTTTCATTGCTATTTGCAATCGTTCAAGTGTTTGGAAGCCTTCCTTTTCTCTTTCACTACGGTTGCAAATCAAAAATAGCCGATGATCCGCTTCTACTTCATTTAGAACAATATACTTCATCATCGAGTAAGCATCAGTTATGGCAGTCGGTTCAGGTGTAGTAATAACGAAAATGTCATCAACTGATAATAAGATTTGAATATTTGCTTTTGTCGCTCCAGCTCCCATATCAAAAATAATATAATCATAGATATATTGAAGCTCTTCAAGTTCAGATAATAATCGATCAATTGCTTCTCGATTAAGCTCTACGATATTATCAAAGCCATTTCCAGCGGAAATATACGATATCTGGTTCGGTGCTGTAAAAATAATATCTTGGATTGGAATTTGTTGTTCGAGAAAATCTGAAATCGTATATTTTGAATCTACACCTAAAAGTACATTGACATTACCCATACCGATATCAAAGTCAAAAATTAAAACTTTTTTCCCTCTTTTAGACAAAGAAATGGCAGTATTGACAGAGATATTAGTTTTTCCAACGCCACCTTTCCCGCTAACAACTGCAATTGTTCTTGCTGTTACCGAGTGCTTTTTCTTCAACATTTTCCGTAAATTTTCTGCTTGATCCATCATTGGTCGATACCTTCAAATAAATGCTTAATAATGGCTTGTGAACTTCCTACTTCAACATCATCTGGGACATCTTGTCCATAGGTTAAATAGGCAACCCCTTTTTTATTTTGAATCATTATATTAACAATTGTTCCATAAGTTGAGGTCTCATCCAGCTTAGTGAAAATAAATTTATCTATAGATAGTATTTCAAAGTTTTTAATAATCTCCTGGATATCCCTTTCTTTCATTGTCATTGAAAGAGTAAGAAATGTTTCAATATCTTGCTTAAAATCGATGAGATTTTGAAGTTCCTCAATATATTTCATTTCTCTATAATTTCTTCCTGCAGTATCGATAAAAACATGATCATAATCCTCATATTTTTTTACCGCTTTTTGAAAATCTTCTAATTTATAAACAACTTCCACGGGGACATTTAACAAATTAGCATATGTCTTTAATTGCTCAATTGCAGCAATTCGATATGTATCCGTCGTGATAAATGCTATTTTTTTTCGGTTATTAATCACTTCACCAGCTGCAATTTTTGCAAGAGTAGTCGTTTTTCCTACTCCTGTAGGTCCTACCAAATTAATATATTTTTTCCGAACATTGCTTCCCCCATTGTCATATTGTGAGAGAATTTCTGTAAAATGTTTCTTCGCCCATTCGGAAATTTCCTGTTCTGAAGGGTCGACCTGTGAACTTCTCCATTGCTTGAGAAGCTCCTCCCCTAAAGAATGGATAATATTCATATTTAAATCTTGACTATATAATTTTTCACAGAAAATTTGAATGGGTTCAGGATAATTTTGCATTTGAATTGGCTGGTTAATCGTAATATCTTGAACCATCCGTTTTATTTCATTAATTTCTTCATGTAAATTTTTATTTGACTCCAAAGACTTTTGACTAGGGTGTTGAGGGAGTTGCTCCCTCTTCTTTTCTTTAACAAATACCGTACTAGGTTTTCTTTCCATATCTAATGCAGCTATCACTTCTAGTTTTTTCTTTTTAAATAAACCAAGCCAGCCGCCAGTATGTGTCACCTTAGAATTGAGAATAACTGCTTCATCCCCTAAGTCCTGACGAATTTGTTTCATGGCTTCAGCCATGTTCTGAGCGACATATTTTTTTACCTTCATTCTACATTCACCACCCCAATACTTTGGACTTCAACATTTGCTTCCAATTCATTGTAGGATAAAACCGGAACACGTGGAAAATACCGCTCTGTCATTTGGCGAACATACATCCTTACTGCAGGTGAACATAAAATTATCGGCGTTTGACCGATTAATGATAATTGCTCAACTTGATTCGCGACTGCTTCAAGAATTGCCTGGGAATCATTCGGATCAATTGATAAATAATTCCCATGCTCAGTTTGTTGAACACCATCCGCTATCATTTTTTCAATTTTTCCAGAAACCGTTACTACTTTTAGAACATTTCCTTCTTCAAGAAATTGATTCGTAATTTGTCGGGCTAAAGCCTGACGAACATATTCCGTTAACAGGTCTGTATCAGTAGACATTTTTCCAAAGTCTGCTAACGTTTCGAAGATAATAGTTAAATTACGGATAGAAACATTTTCTTTTAAAAGTTTCGCTAGTACTTTTTGGATATCTCCTACTGAAAGTGGATTTGGTGTTACTTCCTCCACTAATATCGGGTACGATTCTTTCACGTGATCAATAAGCTGCTTTGTTTCCTGACGACCTAATAATTCATAAGCATTCATACGTAAAATTTCTGTAATATGTGTGGAAACGACTGAAGGTGGATCAACCACCGTATACCCTAGAATCTCTGCTTGTTCTTTCATTTCTTCGGTAATCCACTTCGCTGGTAATCCGAACGATGGTTCGACAGTATCAATTCCCTCAACTGAATCATCATCCATACCAGGACTCATGGCTAAATAGTGGTCAAGAAGAAGCTCACCTCTCCCCATTTCATTGCCTTTAATTTTCAATATATATTCATTTGGCTGCAATTGAATATTATCCCGAATTCGCACAACTGGAATAACTAAACCTAATTCTAAAGCAAGCTGCCGCCTAATCATGACTACCCGATCGAGTAGATCACCCCCCTGATTGGCATCAGCGAGAGGAATTAATCCATAACCGAATTCAAATTCGATCGGATCAATATTCAATAAATTAATCACACTCTCAGGACTCTTTAATTCTTCAGATTGAATTTCTTCTTCCATCTCTTGTAATTCTATATCATCCTTTTTTGGAATTTTCGATAACCGGTATGCACCAATAGCAAGAGCTGCAGCAATTGGGATCGTAACAATATCATTAATAGGTGTTGCAATTCCCAAAATAAATATAGTCGCCGCAGCAACATATAACATTTTTGGAAACGCAAAAAGCTGGGTCATCACATCCTGACCTAGGTTTCCATCCGATGCAGCACGCGTTACAACAATACCGGTTGCAGTTGATATGATTAACGCAGGTATTTGACTAACAATTCCATCCCCAACTGTTAGGAGAGAAAACCTCATAGCTGCTTCAGAAATTGGTAGCCCTAACTGGGTCATCCCAATAATGATTCCAAAAATTAAATTGATTAGTACAATAATAATTCCGGCAATTGCATCCCCTTTTACAAACTTACTCGCACCATCCATTGCTCCATAAAAATCTGATTCTCTACTTACCTTTGTCCGTCGATCTCTCGCTTCTTGTTCAGAAATCATCCCTGCATTTAGATCTGCATCAATACTCATTTGTTTACCTGGCATCGCATCCAAAGTAAAACGTGCTGCTACTTCTGATACACGTTCAGATCCTTTTGTAATAACAATAAAATTGATAATAATTAAAATTAAGAAGACAACAAGTCCTACGATTACATTCCCTCCAACTACGAATGTACCGAATGTTTCTACTACACCACCCGCTTCTCCTTTTGATAATATAGATCTAGTAGTCGATACGTTTAACCCAAGTCGAAACAAGGTTAAAATTAAAAGTAATGTAGGAAAAACAGAAAATTGCAATGGCTCGGTCATATTCATCGTTGTTAATAGAACGAGTAATGCAAGAGAAATATTTATGATAATTAGAAAACTTAATAGACCTGGCGGAAATGGTATGATCAACATCGCGACGATTAATATAACACCTAGGATAACGGATAAATCTTTTGTTGACATACACTTTCTCTCCTAACATAAAAGCACTAAATTTTATTTTTAATACGGTAGACATAAGCTAATATTTCTGCAACGATTTTGAAGAATTCTTCTGGGATCGTATCGCCAATTTCCGTCTGAGCATAAAGCGCTCTAGCTAATGGTCGATTTTCCACCATAATTACTTCATTTTCTTTGCCGATTTTTTTAATTTTTTCTGCTAAGAAATCTACCCCCTTTGCAATAACATAAGGTGCATCATGTTTGCTTTCATCATATTTCAAACAAATTGCATAGTGGGTAGGATTCGTTATAATAACATCCGCATTAGGAACCTCCTGCATCATTCTGCGCATCGCCATTTCTCTTTGTCTCTGTTTGATTTTCGATTTAATTAGTGGATCACCTTCAGAGTTCTTGTATTCATCCTTAATATCTTGTTTTGACATTCGAATATTTTTTTCAAAGTCATACCGTTGATATAAAAAATCAAAAACTGCTAGAAATAATAAGGCGATGGATGCGGCTAGTCCCATTTGTAAAACCAAATTGATAATAATCTTAATTGCTTGTCCAACCGTTTTATAAGACAAACTTAGGACTTCATCAATTTTCATCCATAAAACGATAAAGGTAACGACACCAACAAATGATATTTTTAAGATTGATTTTAATAATTCAACAATTGCCCGCATGGAGAAAATACGTTTAAATCCCTTAATTGGATCTAATTTTTCTAATTTAGGGGCAATACTCTCTGTCGAGAACATAAAACCAATTTGGGCAAAGTTTGAGGCAAACGCTGCGATAAAGGCAACAATCATGATAGGCCCTAATATAATCGCCACTTCTTTTAATACCTCAATAAGAATGTGCTGAATATTGTTTTCTGTTACATCTACCAACAGATAATGTTGAAATGTATACCGAAAAAAAATATAAATATGATTGCCAATAAAGGATGAACCAAACATGAGAAATAGAAAAACGGCTAACAGACCAACCGCAGTATTAATATCTTGACTTTTTGCTGTTTGGCCTTTTTTTCTAGCATCCTGACGTTTTTTAGGTGTTGCCTTTTCCGTCTTCTCTCCAGAAAAAAACTGTAAATCAAGTGAAATCCATTTCATCATGTACCACCTACTATTTTCATTACATCCCTCATCGTATAAAACATCAATTCAAATAAGCGTTGAGACACAGAAAAAATTACACCCATGACAATAATTAAAACGATAAAGCTTACAGCAATTTTCACCGGAAAACCTACTACAAAAATATTTAATTGAGGTACTGTTCTAGCAATAATACCGAGTGCAATATCTACTAAAAATAAAGAAGCAACTACCGGTATGGACATTTGAAAAGCAATCACAAACATTTTACTAAATGCCTTAATAATAAATTCGATTAAATCTCCATCGCCAAATGGGATTGCTTTATCAATGGGTATAAAGTTATAACTATAAAAAATTCCATCTAAAATAATATGATGACCATTTAGAGCAAGTAAAAGCAATAATGCAAAACTATATAAATATTGACCCATTAATGGACTTTGAGTCCCTGTTTGTGGATCAATAACATTAGCAATCGCAAAGCCCATTTGAAAATCTATAAATCCACCTGCAATTTGAATGGCTGCTAATATTAAATAAGCAATAAAGCCAATAAAGAGACCAACCATCGCTTCCTTAATAATAAGCATGAAATAATGAGCGTCAATTTCAAAGCCAGGTACGTCTAATGTATAATACATTAGCCAAGCTAATAGGAAGGCAAATCCAATCCGATATATAGCAGGTATTGTTCGATACGAAAATAAAGGCATTGTTACAAAAAAGGCTGACACACGAACAAATATTAATAAAAATACAGAGAAAGATGGTATAAGCTGTGCCATTCTATCAACCTACATACCTAGTTAAATTAGAAAAAATATCTGTTGCATAGGATAATAAGTGACTTAACATCCATGGTCCAAAAAACACAAGTCCAATTAAGACTGCAACAATTTTTGGAATAAAAGCTAAGGTTTGCTCCTGAATTTGTGTAGTAGCTTGAAATATACTGACGATTAATCCAACAATTAAGGCTACAAGAAGAAGCGGTCCAGCAACAATTAATGTAATATATATCCCTTTTTCAGCAAGGGAAATGACCATATCCGAATTCATTTTTCATTCTCCTTCTATGTTGAATACCGTTAAAAGCTTTGCAGCAATGATTTTACAACCAAATACCAGCCATCTACTAAAACAAATAGTAATATCTTAAAAGGTAAAGAAATCATAACTGGTGGTAGCATCATCATCCCCATTGACATTAAAATACTAGCAACAACCATATCGATAACTAAAAATGGAATAAATATCATAAAACCAATTTGAAAGGCGGTTTTTATCTCACTTATCGCAAATGCTGGTACTAATGACGTAATCGGAATATCTTCTACACTTTTTGGCTTATCTGCGTGAGAATATTCCAGAAACAGCTCCAAGTCTTTTTGCCTCGTGTATTTACTCATAAATTCCTTAAAAGGTACAGATGCCTTATCATAGGCTTCTTCAAGTGTAATTTTGTCATTGAACAGCGGTGTTAATGCTTGCTGATTCACCTCATTAAAGGTAGGTGCCATTACAAAAAAAGTTAAAAATAATGAAAGTCCAATGATTACCTGATTCGGCGGCATTTGCTGTGTTGCTAAAGAAGTACGCACAAAAGACAAAACAATAACAATTCTTGTGAATGATGTCATTAAAATCAAAATACTAGGTGCGAGCGATAATACAGTTAGAAGGAGAAGTAGCTTTACTGCTGCTGAAACATTATCAGGTGAACTATTATTAAAAAACTGCATAAATTCATTCATCTGTTTTGGACTCCTTCTTATCTAGCTTATTTAATGCTTTATTCCTTTCCTTTTTCATATGGGAAAGCTGATCTTTTAATATATTTTGAAATGAGTCAGCATGGTTTGCTTCCTCATTTTTTTTTCTATTTTTAATCCCATTTGCTAGTTTTGAAACCAAGTCTTTCGGCTCAAGTGATTGATTTAATTGATCTTCATAATAATGGATAAATTCATCCACTTCCTTCTGATTATCAATTTCCTTCAGCAAATGGATATCCTCTCCTACCCCTAAAATCAAGATTCGATTCCCTGCCTTAACAATTTGTAACGAACGGTTTCCACCTAAAGGTGTACCACCGAAATTTTGAATCATACGATTTTGTTGATAAGAACGACTTTTTTTATTAATAAATTTTAATAAGAAATATAATAGTGCAACAACAAAAATTAGTGCGAAAATCATTTTGGCAACGTCCATAAAAGTTATAACCGAGCCATTCGTTTCTTTATTTGTTTCTATATTTTTGTCTTGTTTTTTCTCAATTACCTTATCTTCTGCTTTCTTTTCCTTAGAAGAAAAATAATCAGACACAGTACCATTGACCGACTCTGCATGGGCGACGATGTGCTGCCCATACAGAGGTGTCAATAGTAACAGGAAGATGATTATTTTCAAAAAATTCTTTTGCAACGTTAGCACACCTTCTTATCTACATTTAAGCAAGAGTTTTTTGGATTGCCTCAATAACACGGTCTGCTTGGAAAGGTTTTACAATAAAATCCTTTGCTCCCGCTTGAATCGCATCAATTACCATTGCTTGTTGTCCCATAGCAGAACACATAATAATTTTTGCATTTGGATCGAACTCTTTAATCTCTTTCAATGCTGCAATTCCATCTTTTTCTGGCATAGTGATATCCATTGTAACGAGATCTGGTTTTAATTCTTTATATTTTTCAACTGCTTGAGCGCCATCAGCAGCTTCTGCCACTACTTCAAATCCATTCTTCGTTAAAATATCTTTAATCATCATTCTCATAAATGCTGCATCATCTACGACTAAAATTCTATTTGCCATTTTTATTAACTCCCTTATCTCTATAATTTCTTAATTCTATCTCTTTGACTTAGTATATCTGTAATTCTGACACCGAAGTTTTCATCAATTACAACTACTTCTCCTTGTGCTACAAGCTGCCGATTCACAAGGATATCAACAGGTTCCCCTGCAAGCTTGTCTAATTCAATGATTGATCCAGTACCCAGCTCTAAGATTTCCTTTACGGACCTCTTCGTTTTACCAAGTTCAACTGTTACTTGGAGTGGAATATCTAGTAACATATTTAAATTTCTTGTTTCAGGTGGTGCGAGCTGAACCTCTTCAAAACTTGAAAAAACGGCTGGTTGAACATTTTGCGCTGGATTCATATGGCCATTCCCAGTTTGATAGGTTTGCTGTTGTCTAGGCTGTGATTGAGGCATATCATATGAACTTGTCTGCATCTTCATTGGTTCAACGGCTGGTTGTTGTATTTTTTGAGTTTCACTCATCATAGTACTTTCACTTGGTTTTACAGCCTCTTCTGATTCACTATTATTAAATAGGTCCTCTACTAATCTCTTACCAAAATCTAATGGTAATACTTGCATAATGGAAGAATCAATTAAATCTCCCACCTTTAATCGGAAGGATATTTTTATTAACAAATCTTGAGCAGGTATTTTCTCTGCACCTTCACCAGCATTTAAATTTAGAAAATCGACGACAGGTGGAGAAATATCAACTCGTTTATTGAATACAGTTGACATTGATGTAGCTGCTGAACCCATCATTTGATTCATTGCCTCTTGAACTGCACTTAAATGGATTTCATCAAGTGTTGTTTCTTCGGTAATTTCTCCTGTTCCACCAAGCATTAAATCAGCAATGATTGAAGCATCCGATTGTTTAATCACAAGCACATTTATACCGGAGAATCCTTCTGTATATTTCACCTGGATTGCTACATATGGATGTGGAAATTCATCATTTAACTTTGATTGTTCAATAACAGAAACGGTTGGAGTCGTAATTTCTACCTTTTGTGATAAAAGAGTTGATAATGCTGTTGCGGAACTACCAAAAGATATATTCCCAATCTCTCCAAGGGCATCACGTTCCATAGATGTCAAATATTCATCTACCGATAATTTATTATCAACCTCATTGTTTTCTGTTCCTTTTAAAAGTGCATCTATTTCATCTTGTGAGAGCATATTACTCATCATCATCTCCTCCTTTCACTTCATTTAAAATTTGAATTGCCATCTTTTTACTACTCTTCCCAACCTGTGCATAGTACTTTGGAATGTCCTCTAATTTCACAATCACAGGTTCATCAATTTTTTTATCTAGTTGGATAACATCACCCATCTGAATATTTAAAAAATCCTCAATTGAAATCTCAGCATTCCCTAATTCCACAGCAAATGGAATTGGCGCATACTTAATTCTTTTCTCAATATTCTTTGCCTCAATTGGCTCTTTTTCTTTATTATTATTCTGCATCCAATAGTGGACAGATAAATTAGGTATAATTGGTTCCAATACCACATGTGGAATACAGAGATTAATCATTCCACTGGTTTCACCTACTGTGGTATTCATCGAAATTACTACAACTGTTTCATTTGGTGAAACCATTTGTAAAAACTGTGGATTTACTTCGAAGTCTGCCAAAACAGGATTAATTTCCGCTATATTCCCCCATGCTTCTGTCAAATGTTCAAACGCACTTTCAAATAAATTTGACATGATCCTTTGCTCAATTTCAGTCAAATTATCAACCTTATTAACACTTGTTCCTTTTCCTCCCATAACAAGATCCAACATGGAGTAAGCAATATTTGGATTAATCTCCATAAGAATTCTTCCATCAAGAGGAGGTACATCATAAGAATTTAAAATCGTCATTTTTGGTACTGAACGTATAAACTCTTCAAAAGGAATTTGGTCTGCTGATGCAACGGAAATTTGTACATACGTTCGTAATTGTGCTGAAAAATAAGTGGTTAAGAGTCTTGCAAAGTTTTCATGAATCCTCGTTAAACTTCTAATTTGATCTTTTGAGAAACGTAAAGCTCGTTTAAAATCATATACTTTAACTTTTTTAGTCTCTTGTTCTTTCTTAATATCATCGGCATTCATTTCGCCTGTTGATAACGCACTTAACAAGGCATCAATTTCGCTTTGTGATAATATTTCACCTGACATTTTATCCACCTCCCTTTTTTAAAAGAATTATCATTATTGAACCACATAGGAGGTTATATAAATCTTGACGATTTTACCGTTTTGCATATAATGATCAACGGTTTTCTTCAAGTTATTTAAAAACTTTTGTTTGCCTTCTTTGCTATCTAAATCCTCAGAAGCGGTTTCTGATAGTTCATCAATCACGGCATCTTTCACTTGAAAATCTCTTTTTTCAAGTTCCTTTTTCGCTTTTTTGCTATCTGTTTCAATTTTTAAGGCAATTTTAATAAAATTATTGTTTTTTAAATTGGTCGTGATCTCAGGAACATCGACAGAGCTTTCAACGACTTTATCGATGGATGGGCCATTATTAGCACTTGTATGATCCATTTTATAAATAACAATAATTGCAATTGCTCCCGCTAATAAGATCACAAGTATAAGTGTGATCATTGTAGCCAACATCTTATTCTTCATGTTGGGCGACCTCCTGATTCATATTTCCTAACAAGTTGATAGAGTTATAAAATGCTAGAATTCGTTTTTCAATTTGTTCAATTGTTTCCTTTACAACGTACTTATGTCCATTCGTTAATGTAATCGTTGAATCCGGGAATGCCTCAATCGTTTCAATATACAGGGCATTTAATAAAAATGACTTACCATTTAATCTGGTGACGGTAATCATACTTTTACCAGTGGATCAGACTTGCATATATCAGTCTGGCCCACTGTCCTCCTTATATTATCGTTTTAAGTTAATGAGTTCTTGTAAAATTTCATCTGATGTTGTGATGATTCTTGTATTAGCCTGGAAACCACGCTGAGCAACAATCATTTCAGTGAATTCCTCTGAAAGATCGACATTAGACATTTCTAAAGATCCAGAAGCAATATTTCCAAAACCATCTCCTGGTACTCCATAATTTGCTGTACCTGAGTTTACTGATGCCATAAATGTATTATTCCCCGCTTTTTGAAGTCCAGCTGGATTACTAAATTTTGCTACGGCTAATGTTCCAATAGGGGAAACCTTGCCATTAGAATAAACCCCATTTATCTCACCCATCGAACCAATGTTAAAGCTCTTTAAGGTACCTTGTTCTTGACCATCTGGGGTATAAACAGCTTTTAAGCTTTCACCACCAGAGGTTAATTGGGATAAATCAATTTTAACTTTAAGAGTTTTTTCCTTACCAGTACCATCATTAATTTTTAAATCAATATCGTTTCCATCTTTATTCCACTTTTTTGTATTGGAATCATATGTTAAATCCTCTATTTTTACAATATTAGGATTATTTGTTGTGCCTGCTGGAGGTGGATCCAAAGACTTATCTTCAAAACTAATCGTCCATTTATCTCCATCTTCAGTACTTGTTGTAACAGTAAGTACATGTTTATTTCCATCTGTATCAACAACCTCAATTTGTTGAGTTTGTTCTGTCTTTCCACTAACACTTTTATTATCAGGAAAATTACCTAAGACTTCTATCTTAGTTGTATTTTTTGAAGGTAAAACTGAATTCACATCTACCACAATATCTTTAAGTTGTCCTGTTTCATCGTATTGTTGTACTTTTAGTCCCTCCGAATTCACTAGTGTACCTGTATTATCCAAATAAAAATTACCTGCCCGTGTATAAAAACTTTGTGAGCCTTGTTTCACAATGAAATATCCATCTCCATCAATGGCTAAATCTAAAGCTCTTCCTGTAGTTTGTAAACTAGATTGGGTATCAATAATATCAATAGAGGCTAATGTCGATCCTAAACCAACTTGCATCGCGTTTTTTCCACCACGATTTGCTGAAGCACCACTTGCACCAGATACCATTTGACTCATTGTATCCTTAAATGTCACACGACCTTTTTTAAATCCATAGGTATTTACGTTTGCTATATTGTTTCCAATTACGTCTAGTTTTGTTTGGAAGTTTTTCATTCCACTAATTCCTGAGTACATTGAGCGTAGCATGTATGATCATCCTTTCTAAGTTAGTTAGCTGTATCTGTCATTTAACAGCTAGACGACTTCCTCATCGGTCCAGTCGTTTAATTTACAATAATTGCACCGTTTATCTTGGTAAAAATTTGATTGCTTGCTTCTTGTAAGTTCATTGCTGTGATCACTGTTTTGTTTTTTGCACTAACAATTAATGCTGCGTTATTTACTATGACAAGAGATTCATTGACACCTTTCCTCTTTGCTTCGGATACTTTCAAACCAATTTTGTCCCATTGGCTAGCATTTATTTGAATGCCTCGCTGTTCTATTCTTTCACTAGCATGCTTACTAATCGTTAACTGACTAGTCTCATGAGAAAGAGCTTGATTAAAATGCTGTGAAAAAGGTGTTTGAACTGTATTTAATTGTTTTGGAACTTGTACATTTGGTTTAGACGTAATTGGTTGTAATGGAACTTGACGATATATTGACCTGTCCATTCAACCACTTCCTATTCTCTATTTTCGTTTTCGGGCTCTTATGGTTTTTTGTTATCGTCTGAGGTATTTGTCGGTATCCCTACTTCAGAAATATTAGCTGGATCAAGCTCTGTTCCATCTTCTAAAACAAATTTTACTGACCCATCCACGAAGCGAACAGTTTTAACAACTCCACTACCAGTAGTTGTTTCTGGTTTCCCATCTGGATCTTCACTTGCCGTAATCTTATGCCAAGTTACATTTTTTCCGACAAATTCAGAATAAGCGATTAATTGCGTTTGCTGCTGCATCCCAACTAAATTTTCAATCGATCTATTCATATTTGTCATTTGTTCTAAGGAAGAAAAAGTAGCCATTTGTGCGATAAAATCTTTATCCTGCATTGGATTTAATGGATCCTGATTTTGTAATTGAACCATTAGTATTTTCAGAAAATCATCTTTACCTAAAATATCTGACCCCGTTTTTCTTTCCGTCTTTTTAATACTTGAATATTGCAAACTCGGATCAATTGTATTTGCCATTTCATCACCTATATTTTCTCTTCTATTAAACTATCATTTAAAACCTCTGAAAATTGAACCTTGGATTTATCCTCTTTATTCTGCTTATTTTTTTCTTGTTCATCATGGAATGACTGTTGTTCAGCATCACCTTGATCAAACTTCTGTGCTTCAGTTTCACCGAAAACAACATCAAGCTTATCCACTTGAATATTTTGCTGTGTAAAAGCATGCTTTAATTGATGTAATTGTGAATCAAGGATATCTTTAGCAGCACTTGTAGTAGCAATCATTCTTGCTGTTAAGGCACCCTTATCTTGTAGTATTTCAATTCGTAATGAGCCTAAATGTTCAGGGTACAGTTTAATCAATAGCTTATTTGTACCATCGCCTTTAAAGAATTGAGATTTACCTAAAATGTTCGTAAAATCCTTCACAAACTGTTCGTAGTTTACTGGCTTGGATTCTTGATTCACCTGTAAAACAAATTGTTCAATTTTTGAAACTTGTTGCATTTGTACAGGATTAGTACTAATTGGTTGATCTACAAGCTGATTTCCTAACTCTTGAACTTGAACTTGAGTCTGACTTGTTATCATTTGGTTTTGCAATGGTTGAGTCATTCTTGGCTTTGCTATGAGTTTGTTATCTGAGATTCCTTGGTCTAATACCTTTTGTTGTTGACTTAATACTTTATTGAAAGCATTTTCTAGTACGGTATTTTGATTAGGTCTTTCATTGTTGATGATTTGCTCTAGCTTTGTAATAACTGATTCCATATTTTCTTTAAGGATACTCAAAGATTTCAAGTCATTTTTAGCGAGATCCATTTGCTGTGACAGTGTTTCAACTGCTTTTGATGCGTTTGCAGCAAATTGAAACAGATCCGGCTTTAATTGCTTGAATGATTCTTTTGGAAGATTAGCTAGTACCCCGAGCAACTTAGCTGTAGCATGTATAAACTCACCTGAACCCATTTGTTCTTTTATAGCTTTTAACTGATTCACGTTTATTGGATTATTTCCCAGTAGTGATAAAAGTTCATCCATTAACGTTCCAAATTGCTCTTTAAAATCATCTACTGAAATTCCCATAGCATCGGCTATTTGTTGTTCAGAAAGCTTCGAACCATTTAAAAGTTCCAGACTATTACCTGTCCCGATACTGCCACTCTTCAAAATGGTAAGAATATTATTGAATAGATCCATTATATTTACTTCAATCTCTCCAGTAACCGATTTACCAAGACCATTTTGTGAGTTTAAGAGGCTATCAAATGCACTTTTAAAACCATTAGCTTGTTGAACAACCTGACTTAGTTTCCCGTTTACAGGCATCAAACTTGCAACTTGCATGGCACCTATATTCACTTTTTCACCTCCCTTCATTTAAGTATCACTGATTAATCATTTGTTTTTGCACTTAACATTTCAGTATATTTCGCCGCACGATCAGCTGGCATCTTTTCCATAATTTTGGCTAGCACATCTGATTTTAAATTGGAAAGAATTTTTAATGCTTCCGGATCTTTCATACTTAGAATGATAGGTGCAGCACTTTTTGCAGACATCGATTCATAGGTTTGTACAATTTCTTGAAATGCCTTTTTATTTTGGTTCTGTATTTGTTTCAATTCATCGATCTCGTCTTCAAGTCTTTTTTGTTCAAGAAGCATTTGTTGTTTTTCATTATCTTGACTATCAATTTTAGATTGCAATTGAGTTAACTCTGTGTCCTTATTTTCAATTTCCGCTTGTAGATCGATGATTTTGTCTTCATATTCTTTAAGACTTTTTCCGCTAGTTTTTTCAACTTTAGAAGAAATAAAAGGAAGATTTCCACTTAAATCCTTAGCTTTTTTAAATACATTCACACCAGCAAATTGGGCAACAATTAATGCAATCACGATTGCAAATAATAAAGGAATAAATATTACATATAGGAACCACTGAAATCTGCTCCTTGGTTGATCTTCTATTTTTTCTTTTACTTCTCTATCCATCCTTATCACCTAATTTCCAGTGTGATGAAAATAGCTTCGCGTTGAGATTTCATCTGCCTGCTTATTCTCTATTTCCTTTAATAAGTCTTGATATCTCTCGAAGTCTTTTTCCTTCATTTTTTCATATTTTTTCATTTCAATATTCTTTTCCTGTAGTTGTTGTTCACACCAATTCATTTGAGTCCGGGCATTTATTACAAGCTCTTGATAATGTTTAATTGAAATCTCCAAATTAGCAATAAAGCGTTGGTAATGTCTAATTTCTTGTACTTTAAATCCAGTTTGTAGTTTAGCTGCTTGAAATTCCACTAAATCTTCTTTTTTCTTTAACAATTGGTACAGTTCTTCAGCAACATTTTCAAAACGTTTCACAGCTTTTTGATAAGTAGCAAGAGCCTCATCTTTTTCACGTTCTTTTAATGTTAGTATCTTTTCAAATTTGTATTGATATTTCATGCCCATTCCCCTTTATTCGCAAGCTGGATAATTGATTGAACACTTTGCTCCATCGTTATTTTTTCATCTGTACGTTGTTTTAAGAAAGAAATAATATTAGGGTATCTTTCAATAGCTTCATCGATTTCTTTTGAGGCGCCACGTTTATATGCACCAATACTAATTAGATCTTCAGAGTTTAAATATGTACTTAATGTTTCCCTTACTTTATTTGCAGCCTCTTTATGCTCTTCTGAAGCGAGATGATTCATTAAACGACTAATACTTTTTAATATATTGATAGCTGGAAATTGACCTTTATTGGCTAGGTTACGATCAAGAACAAAATGACCATCTAATATTCCTCTAACGGTATCAGCAATCGGTTCATTCATATCATCTCCATCAACTAATACCGTATAAAAACCAGTGATTGTACCTTTTTCATTTGTTCCCGTTCTCTCTAATAATTTCGGCAAGATAGCAAATACCGAAGGAGTATAGCCTTTCGTTGCTGGAGGTTCACCTACCGCCAATCCTACTTCCCTCTGTGCCATGGCAACACGTGTTACAGAATCCATCATAAACATGACATTAAGACCTTTATCACGGAAGTATTCAGCAATCGCGGTAGCGGTAAATGCCCCTTTAATTCTCATTAGAGCTGGTTGGTCTGAGGTTGCTGCGATGACAATGGAACGGCTTAAACCTTCTGGGCCAAGATCCCTCTCGATAAACTCTCTTACCTCACGACCACGCTCACCAATTAATGCAATGACATTTATATCAGCCTTCGTATTTCTAGCAATCATTCCTAGTAATGTACTTTTTCCTACGCCACTTCCTGCAAATATCCCTATTCTTTGTCCTTTTCCAACCGTTAATAAACTATCAATGGCACGAACACCAACTTCTATCTCCTCTGAAATAGGCGGTCTTTTTAATGGATTCGGAGGACTTTGTTCAGTAGGAATTGATTTTAATCCCTTGGGTAAAACAGATCCATCCATTGGATTGCCTAATGAATCAATGACCTTCCCGATTAATGTTGAGCCCACCTTTACCTCAAGTGGTTTTGATGTTGCTTCAACTAAACTTCCAGGGGCAATATCTTGAATATCAGCATATGGCATTAGGATGACATACTCGTCCTTAAAACCAACGACTTCGGCTTGAATTTTTCGATGGTGTTTTTTTCCACCAACACGGATCCAGCAAACATCACCAATTGAGCTCTCCGGACCTAATGATTCAATCATTAGCCCAACGACACGCTTTACTTTACCGTAACGCTTATATGTTTCCACTTCTGGAATAATCGAAAGAAGTTCTTCTGCCTTCATATTGTTTCACCCTCAACGAATTCCATTAACTTCACTTTTAATTCCGACAGTTGACTATCTACACTTGCATCTACACGGCCATGACTTGTCTCTATCAAACATTGGAATTCACTTAATTCATCATCCGCGTAAACATAGCATTGTTGATTACTTGGAAATATTGCATCTAATTCATCCTTACATTGAATGACAAAACTATATTGTGTAGGATGTACAAGAATATGAACCTCTCTATGCTCTTTTACTTCCTTTAATGCTTCTTTAACAATGTTAAGGAATTTCTCTGGTTGTTCTTCTATCGTTTCGTGTAATATTCTTTCGGCAACCTTCATTCCCAGGTCTAAAATGACCTTTTCAGCTGATTCGATATATCGAACATATTCGCCTTTTAAATCATCTGTCATTTGATTGACCATCTCTAATTGTCCATTATATTGTGCAAATCCTTGTTGTTGCCCTTCAGTTAAGCCTTGTTGAAAACCAATGGCTTTTGCTTCTTCGATTAACAAGGTTTTTTCTTCATTCCACACTTGTTTTTCTTCTAAAGTTTGATTTTTGATTAAAAGAGCTTCTTGCTCAGCTCTTTGAATGATTTCATGAGCCTGTTGTTGAAATTTTTCCAGTATTAATTTTTTCTCTTGCTCTAATGGATCTGTTTCATCAATTTCTTCAACTGGCTGAAGGCATGAAATATCTTTAATCCCTATCACTTTTGCTTTTATTTCACTCTGAACTGCGGTGCGTGATTTTATTATCTTAGACAATAATGTCATCTCCTCCACCACGAGCTATAATAATCTCTCCAGCATCTTCTAATCTACGGATTGTAGAAACAATTCTTGATTGAGCCTCCTCAACATCCTTCAAGCGAATTGGTCCCATATATTCCATTTCCTCTTTTAATGTTTCTACCATTCTCGTAGACATATTTCTAAATACTATATCCTTTACCTCATCACTAGATACTTTAAGTGATAATAATAAATCTTCATTTTCACAATCACGTATAACACGTTGAATCGAGCGATTATCAAGTGTAACAATATCCTCAAATACAAACATCCGTTTCTTAATTTCTTCAGCAAGCTCAGGATCTTGTATTTCTAGTGCATCTAAAATCGTTTTTTCTGTAGAACGATCCACTCCATTAAGCACTTCAACAACAGATTCAATTCCTCCCGTTTGAGTGTAATCTTGGGTAACTGTCGCTGATAGCTTTTGCTCTAATATGGTTTCAACCTCACTAATAATTTCAGGTGATGTACGATCCATAATAGCAATTCGACGAGCAATATCTGCTTGCACATCTTGGGCAAGTTCTGAAAGAATTTGTCCGGCCTTTTCAGGATCTAAGTAAGATAAAATTAAAGCAATTGTTTGTGGATGCTCATTTTGGATAAAGTTTAGAATCTGACTTGGCTCGGCACGTCTTGCGAAATCAAAAGGTCTAACCTGCAATGAGGAAGTTAGGCGATTGATAATGGTTGCTGCTTGTTCCGCACCCAAGGCTTTTTCAAGAACGGTTTTGGCATAGCCGATACCGCCTTGTGAGATATAATCCTGTGCTAGGGCAATATTGTGAAATTCATCAAGAATATCTTCTTTCGTATTGGAATCCACTTTTTTCACACCTGATATCTCTAATGTTAATTTTTCTATTTCTTCTTCTGACAAATGTTTATAAACTGACGCTGAAACATCAGGTCCAAGTGAGATAAGTAGAATAGCGGCTTTTTGCTTTCCTGTTAACCCTTTTTCTTTAATCGCCATTTTCCATCCCCCTTTAATCCTCTGATATCCATGTTCTTAGTAATTTTGCAAATTCATCAGGTTTCTCTTTTGCCATTTTTTCAAGTTGTTTTTTCCGTAGAGTACTTTCTGTTTCATGCTCTTCATTTACATCTGCAATTTGTATTGGTGTAGATTCGATCATTGGCTCTTCCATAAGTTCTTCCTCTTGCTTCTTCCGTCCACGAATCATCAAAATAATTAAAAGAACAATAACAAATAATAAGATTCCACCGACTAGGTATATCCACCAAGGTAAAGATGAATCTGATTTTGTCCCTTGTTTCACTTTTCCAGTAAATGGTTGAACTGAGACAGCGATTTTATTTTGAAGTTCTTGATCAGTTAGATCTGTTCCTACATTTTTATCAATTGATGTACGTATAATCGTTGATAATATTTTAGTAATATCATCCTTTGTACTTTGTGGTAATGAATTAACATCCTTTGAATTCGGTGGCTCAACCATTACTTGAATACCGAGATCTCTTATTTTATACGGACTTTCCGCAATTTGCTTATGAATTTTATTCACTTCATAATTGATTGAATCCTGAGTTTTTTCATAATCTCCATCAGAATCCCCATCAGTTTCTACATAAGTGTTTATCGAATCATTAGGGTTTTCAGCCTGTGTAGTTCCGCCGGCAGCTGCACCTTTTCCTGAGTATGTTTCAGTAATTTTTTGGGCGCTAATTTCAATCCCCTTCATATTTTCCTTATCGACTGGCTCGACTAAATCTTCTTCTCTGTTTTCTTGGGTGAAGTCGATATCAGCCGATACACTAGCAACAATCTTGTCATAGCCCATCATTGTTCCGAGCATAGATTGTACTTGTCTTTGAATATCTCTTTCAATTTGATGTTTTATATCCATCTGTTGAGTAAATGTATTTCCAGTCCCACTTTGATTATTCAAGTCAAAATACTCAAAATTTTGATTCATAATTACGATGTTATCATTTGGTAAATTAGGAACACTTTTTGATACAAGATTATATAAAGATTTAATTTGCGATTCACTAAATTCATAGCCTGGCTTTGTCGTTAAGACAATTGATGCAGATGCTTCCTGACCACCATCACTCACAAAAATTTCCTTTTTAGGCATATTGATCATTACTTTAGCATCTTCTACACCATCTATTTCTTTCATTAAATTTGACAATTCCGTCTGCATTGCATCTAATTTTACGACATCAAATTCATTGTCGGTCATTCCAAATCCCGCATTCTGACTAAAAAAGGAATAATCGATACTTCCTGATTTTGGTAAACCTTCTGAAGCTAGTTCGATTTTTAATGTATCTACTTGATCTTTTGGAACTTTAATTGTTTTTCCATTATCAGCGATCTCAGATTTAATTCCTTTTGAATCAAGATTTTCTTTAATGGAGCCCGCTTCAGCTGCTGATAAATTGCTATATAACGGTTCCATTGTAGTTCTAGTAGAAAAATAACCGATTAATATAATGATAAGAATAATAAGTGCAATGGAGGAGATTCCTACAATTTTTTGCTTTTTCGATTTACTTTTCCAAAAATCACTTAATTTGTCTGAATAGCTTCTTAATTTCTCATTCATTACTATCCTCCAATTTTTGACCCCAATAAATTATTTCAATTGTTGAGCGTATAGTAGGAATCTTCTGCATTCAATGAGCAAGAGTTCCTACTATACCATTTGGACAACTGGTTTACTTTAACTTAATAACATATTAAACTTGCATTCTCATTATTTCTTGATAAGATTCAACTACCTTATTTCTTACTTCCAACGCAGCCTGCAAAGTTATGCTTGCCTTTTGCGCTGTAATCATCACTTCATGAAGATCGACATTTTCCCCTTTTGCTAATTTCTCTGTTAAAATATCCGATTTAATTTGTGATTGATTCACATCGGATATTGATTTCTTAAGAAAATCCGAAAATTTCACTTGAGATTGATAAGGGGTTGTAACTTGTTGACTATTTTTTTGTTCCAACGGACGTAAAAAACCTGTTGCAACCGAATTTATATTTTGAATAGACATATCGTCTACCTCCTAATCATTATTACTTTCCGATTTCTAATGCTTTCATCATCATAGATTTTGATGCATTAAATACCGTGACATTTGCCTCATATGAGCGAGTGGCACTCATCAGATCAACCATTTCTCTCAATGGATCTACATTAGGGAGACTCACATATCCATCCTGGTTTGCATCAGGATTTTCAGGGTCATACACCAATTTGAATGGTGTATCATCCTCATTAATTCTCGTTACTTTTACACCACCACTTACATTTCCACCACCCATGGCAGATTGTAAATGAGAGGAAAATGAATTATTTTTTGGCTCAAGAACAACTGTTTTTCGACGATATGGTTGCCATTGGCCATTTTCAAATGTTGCTCTAGTAGTATCAGCATTTGCCATATTCGATGATATAACATCCATTCGTAAACGTTGTGCCGTTAATGCAGAAGATGTTATACCCATGCCACTAAACATTGACATTTCTATTTCCCTCCTCTAATTACCGTTTGTAGTGTTGAGAATTTCCCATTAATCCGATCTGTTAGCGCATTGTAATAAATTTGATTAGTAGCTAAATCAGACATTTGCTTATCCACATCTACACCATTTCCATTTGAGTTATATTGAATATTTTGTTGTGTTACAATCGCTGAATTACTTTCTATATTCTGAAACTCAAAATGTCGAGGATCTGTACGTAATGCACCAAATGATTGATTTAATTCATTTTGAAATACTTTCTGGAAACTAACGTCCTTGGGTTTATAATTTGGTGTATCCACATTTGCGATATTGTCCGCTATCGTCTTTTGTTTCAAAGAAGAATAATCTAGTCCCCGTTCTAATGTAGTAAACGTATTAGAAAATAATTTCAAATTTTACACCTCTTACTTTTTTACTAGACATAATCCGATTTAATACGACAAACTCTTTAAAAACTATTATTATTTTAATGGTAAAAAATCACACTGTCTATGCAATTAGTAGATTTTTCATAAAAAATCACCATTTTTTCTTGTTTATAGGACTTTAGTTCCATAAAAAAAACAGGCCTTAATTTGTCAATTTTTTTGCTCATGAGATTTATTTTATCAAGTGGATGATCATTTCTCTAGTGGGTTATTATGGAAAAAAATTCACCGAATATTTGTATAATAATGGGAAATAGAAAGGACTTAAGTTTTGAGGATTTAGGCTAATACCTGGAAATAGAATAGTCGAAATGACATTATATAGAAATAATAAAACCGCCAATAATAAATTATTGGCGGTAGCATTTTGTCGAAAACTATCATTAATTAGATTTTAATTTTTCTAATTCAACAAGGAATTTGTCATTTAATACTTTAATATATGTTCCCTTCATTCCTAGTGATCTAGATTCAATTACACCAGCACTTTCAAGCTTACGTAAAGCGTTAACGATTACGGAACGGGTAATTCCTACGCGATCCGCAATTTTAGAAGCAACTAGCAAGCCCTCTTTACCATTTAACTCTTCAAAAATATGCTCAATAGCTTCTAACTCACTGTAAGATAGTGAACTAATTGCCATCTGTACAACTGCTTTACTTCTTGCTTCTTCTTCAATTTCTTCTGATTTTTCACGAAGAATTTCCATTCCTACTACAGTTGCTCCATACTCAGCTAAAATTAAATCGTCATCATGGAATTTTTCTTGTAAGCGAGCAAGAATTAATGTACCTAATCTTTCTCCTCCACCAATAATTGGAACAATTGTTGTTAAACCGCTTTGGAATAATTCCTTATTCTCAACAGGAAATGCTGTATATTCACTATTTACATCCAAATTAGAAGAAGTTTCATTAATATTAAATAAGCTATTTGTATATTCTTCAGGGAATTGACGATCTTCTAACATTTTTGTCATACGCTCATTTTCAACTAATTGGTTAATGGCAAATCCTAATAATTTTCCACGGCGACTAACTACAAAAATATTCGCCTCAATCACGTCACTTAATGTTTGAGACATTTCTTTAAAATTCACTGGTTTACCTGCTGCCTTTTGAAGCATCGCGTTAATTTTTCTTGTTTTGTCTAATAAATTCATTTTTATTTCCTCCTATAATCTCTATACAATTGTTTAATATGTCCCTACCGATAGGCATGCCAAATTAGCCCTAGAACCTAAAGGATAAACTGACTTAGATCTTTATTTTGTGAAATGGCACTTAGCTTTTCATCCACATACTGCGGGGTTATACTAATCCGTTCTAATGTGATGTCTGGTGCTTCAAAGGATAGATCTTCAAGAAGCTTTTCCAAAATCGTATGCAGCCGTCTCGCCCCAATATTATCAGTATGTTGATTAACTTCGTAAGCAATTTCAGCTATTCTAACAATAGCATCGTCAGAAAATTCAATTTGTATACCTTCAGTTTCTAATAATGCAATATATTGCTTAGTTAAAGCATTATCCGGTTCAATTAATATTTTTACAAAATCTTCAACAGTTAATTTCCCTAGTTCTACACGGATTGGAAAACGTCCCTGTAATTCAGGAATTAATTCAGATGGCTTCGCCATATGAAAGGCACCAGCAGCAATAAAAAGTATATGATCTGTTTTAACGGAACCATATTTTGTTACAACTGTAGAACCTTCTACAATCGGAAGAATATCTCTTTGCACTCCTTCTCTAGAAACATCTGCTGAAGAAGAACCATTACTTTTGCTAACTATTTTATCGATTTCATCAATAAAAATAATACCTGCCTGTTCTGCACGTACAACCGCTTCCTGAGTAACTTCATCCATATCAATTAACTTCTGAGCCTCATCATTCGTTAATACGATTCTTGCTTCCTTAACAGTAAGCTTACGCTTTTTCTGTTTCTTAGGGATTAAATTACTGAATGCATCTTGCATATTCATCCCCATCTGCTCCATACCAGAACCTTGAAGCATATCAAACATAGATGGTTGCTGCTCTTCAATTTCCACTGTTACTATCTCTTGTTCTAATTCACCATTTGCTAATTTTTCTTCAATTATCTTACGTTTTTCCTTCATTGAAACATCTTCAGCTTGTTCCTCTTCATGATCATCTGTTTGATTATTACTTCCAAAAATCATCTCAAACGGATTTTTCGTACCTGAAGATTTCTTTTTTGATGGAACAAGTAAATTTAATAGCCTGCGATTTGCATTCTCTTCCGCTCTTCCTTTTACTTGAGCGACTTTTTCTTCTTTGACAATACGAACAGACGTTTCAACTAAGTCCCTTACCATAGATTCGACATCACGACCAACATAACCGACCTCAGTGAATTTTGTAGCCTCGATTTTAACAAAAGGGGCACCGACCAATTTGGCCATACGTCTCGCAATCTCTGTCTTCCCTACACCAGTAGGTCCGATCATTAATATATTTTTAGGAATAATCTCATCCTTTAATTTATCATCTAATAAACTTCGACGATATCGATTCCTTAATGCAACAGCTACAGCTCTTTTTGCATCTTTTTGACCTACAATATATTGATCAAGTCGGTCTACAATTTGCCTTGGGGTTAAACTCATCGCTTTATTCATATTATTCGTCAAATAAGTTCACTCCTTAATGTTCAGGTTAGGATGTATTCGTATAGCTTGTTACTATAAGATCGTTTACTACTTATAATCATTTGTTTACAAAAATTTATCTTTAAAGACTAATCCTCATAGCTCTTCCACAATAATATTTGTATTCGTATATACACAAATGTCGGCTGCAATATCCAAAGAGGCCTTAGCAATTTCTTTAGCAGTCAAAATTTCTCCAGCATGCTGCTTTAATGCTCTCCCTGCTGAAAGTGCATAATTACCTCCGGAACCGATTGCTAATATCCCATCATCAGGCTCAATCACTTCCCCAGTACCTGAGATTAAAAGAATTTGTTGTGCGTCCATCACGATCAGCATTGCTTCGAGTTTACGTAAAACCTTATCGCTTCTCCATTGTTTAGCAAGTTCTACAGCAGCTCGAGTTAAATTACCGTTAAACTCCTGGAGCTTTCCTTCAAACATTTCAGATAATGTAAAAGCATCTGCAACCGAACCAGCAAAGCCAGCAAGCACTTTACCATTAAATAATTTTCTAACCTTTTTAGCTGTATGTTTCATTACAACCGCATTTCCAAAGGTTACTTGACCATCTCCAGCCATTGCACTTTTTCCTTTATGCTGAATAGCAAATATCGTTGTGGCATGAAAATCTCCCATACGAACACCTCCATAATTAATGCAAAAGCAGTTCCTAAACATATAGAATATTGAATAAGCTTTTATGCTTTTCATTCGTGATAGTGCGATAGAAACATGGATCCAATTTATTTTTATACTTTACTAATCAATATGACATGATGTTAAGCTCTTGGATGGTGAGACAAATAGGTTTTTCGCAAATGCTCTTTTGTGACATGGGTATATATTTGTGTAGAAGACAAATTTTCATGTCCTAAAAGTTCCTGCACGGTTCTCAAATCTGCCCCGTGATTTAATAAATGTGTTGCAAATGTATGTCTTAACATATGTGGATGCATTTTTCCAGTTAATGCAGCTTTATTGATTAAATCATTTAAAATGTATCTTATGCCTCTTTCTGTTAAGGGGGTGCCCCGAAAATTAACAAAGAGATACTCATGGTTATCTTTATTTTTCATTAGCTTATGCCTTGAATGATCTATGTAATTGCATAATGCTTTATTCGCGAAATCTCCAAATAACACAATTCTCTCTTTCTTCCCTTTACCCCTAACCAGTATCGTATCAAACTCAAGATTAATATCTTTCAATTGAATACTCGCACATTCACTGACACGGATTCCCGTTGCATATAGTATCTCAAGTAATGCCAGATTTCTTACATCTAAAGCTGAATCACCTTCACAGGCTTGAAATAACTTTTCCATCTCTTCTTCATAAAAGAATTTCGGTATTTTTAATTGTCGTTTTGCCTGGGAAAGGAAAACAAATGGATTTTCTTTTACTATTTGTTCCCTCATTAAAAATTTATAAAAGCTTCGCAAACTTGAAATTTTCCGAGCCAAGCTAGGCCTGCTGTATTCTTTTTCAAAAAGTGTTGTTAAATACAGGCGGGCATCAAAATATTCAACATTCCCAAGTTCTGTTATACCTTGTTCATTCATGAACAAATAAAAGTGCTCAATGTCTTGCCGATAAAACTTAACCGTATACTCTGAATAGTTTCTTTCTATTTGAATATACTCCATAAAAGCATAAAGACAAGCTTCTAAATTTTCATTCATCTTAACACCTCACAAAGGCTACTAAATATTATCACAATTTAGTAGCCCTTGCAATGAATGTTACAAATTTTTCACAAAGTTTTGAATTGTTTATAATTCATTCTATAATAACTTGTTTTTAAACAAGAATAGCAACAGCTGCGTAAAACATGAATCCCTATTTCAAACCATCCATCTAAATAATTCGACAATATTTTCATTGATCCCCTAAAGCATTTTACAATACTAATCGAAAGAAATAAAGTAATAGTATATATTTTTTATAAAAAATTAATATAAGTATAATAAATAGGTCCTATTCCAGGTTGAAGACCGTCCGTCCCCGACATTTTAATAAAAAATGCTATAAACTTTATTAAAACAGCTGGGCTTTTATTAAGTATAAAAGAAGATAGAAGGACTATAAAAAAGCAATATACTTTACAAATACACAAAAAAATATAAAAGAGTGGGTATTTAAACCCACTCTAATGTCATGTAAATATTTTTATTCAACTGTCTTTTCTTTATAATCACAATTGGTACATTGAACCTGTACACCCTTCTTCAACTTTTTCTCCACTAATAAATGATCACATTTAGGACATTTTCTTTCGATCGGTTTATCCCAAGATAGAAAATCACACTCCGGATATCTATCGCATCCGTAGAATATTCTTTTCTTTTTACTTTTTCTTTCAATAATATTTCCCTCATTACATTTAGGACATGTAACTCCAATCTCTTTTACAATTGGTTTTGTATTTCTACAGTCGGGAAAATTACTACAAGCCATAAACTTACCATAACGTCCCATTTTGAACACCATTGGACTGCCACAGTTTTCACAGTCCTCACCGGCTTCCTCATCCTTAATCTCAACCTTTTCCATTTCAGCTTCGGCTTTTATAAGATTTTCATGGAATCCTTTGTAAAATTCATCAATGATCTTAACCCATTCAATTTTCCCCTCTTCTATCTCATCGAGATTACTTTCCATTTTCGCAGTGAACTCGACATCTAATATTTCCGGGAAAAATTCCATGATTAGCTCTAATACAATTTCTCCTAATTCAGTAGGAATAAATCGTTTATTATCCAGGGCAACGTAACCGCGTTTTTGAATGGTATCTAGAGTTGGTGCGTAGGTTGAAGGGCGACCTATGCCCAATTCTTCTAATGTTTTCACTAATCGTGCCTCTGTATATCTTGGAGGTGGTTGTGTAAAATGCTGTTTAGGATCAATTTCCTCAGAAGTGACTTGATCTCCTTTCTCCATTTGAGGGAGAAAATTCTCTTTTTCTTCTGTTTGGTCATCTGTCCCTTCAACATACACCTTCATAAATCCAGAAAATTTTAGTTTAGATCCATTTGCTCTAAAAATGACATCTCCATTTAATAAATCTACACTCATCGTATCCATTATGGCTTGAGACATTTGACTTGCAACGAAACGTTCCCAAATTAATTTATATAACCTTAATTGATCACGACTTAAATATTCCTTTAATGAGCTTGGTTCCCGCAATGTACTTGTTGGACGGATTGCTTCGTGAGCATCTTGTGCATTTGATGCTTTTTTATCCTTACGTTGTTCGGAGCGGGTATATTCTTTTCCATATTGGCTTTCAATATAAGAGAACGCTTCCGCCTGGGCAATTTCTGAAATACGGGTTGAGTCCGTTCTCATATAGGTAATTAAACCAACTGTCCCTTCTTTTCCTAAATCAATTCCTTCGTATAACTGCTGCGCTAGCATCATTGTTTTTTTCGCCCTGAAATTTAATTTACGTGCTGCTTCCTGCTGCAAGGATGATGTAGTGAAAGGAGGTGCAGGGTTCCGTTTTCTTTCCTTTTTAGATACAGAATTAACGGTAAATTCTTTCCCATTAATTTTTGAAAGAATATTTTTCACTTCAGCCTCGGAATGAAGGGATAATTTCTTACCATCCACTCCATAAAAGGAACCCTGAAAATTTTCTTTTCCTTTTTTAAAATCTGCAACAATCGTCCAATATTCTTCGGGTTTAAAGTTTTTAATTTCATTCTCACGATCAATAATTAAACGTACGGCGACTGATTGTACCCTCCCCGCACTTAAACCTTTTTTTACTTTCTTCCATAAAAGAGGGCTTATATTATAACCGACTAAACGATCCAATATCCTTCTTGCCTGTTGGGCATCTACTAAATCCGTATTTATTGGTCTAGGGTGTTTAAATGATTCTTTAATTGCATCTTTCGTTATTTCATTAAAAACAACTCTGCAATCTGAGTGAATATCCAAATCTAAGCTATGTGCTAAATGCCAAGCAATTGCTTCACCTTCACGATCGGGGTCGGCTGCAAGATATATTTTCTTCGCTTTTTTAGCAGCTGTCTTTAATTCTTTTAAGACAGGTCCTTTACCTCTAATAGTTATATATTTCGGTTGAAAATTATGCTCTGTATCCACACCCATTTGGCTTCTAGGTAAATCCCGAATATGGCCCATAGATGCTTTAACCTTATATTTTTTTCCTAAATATCTTTCAATCGTTTTCGCCTTAGCTGGCGATTCCACGATAACCAAGTACTCTGACATTAAGAAGCCTCCCAGAGGTTTTCATTATTTTTTGTTATAGTTTAAAGGGTAGAGTCGCTAGCTATCTCGTTATTTTAAATTCAGTAAATTTAGCTTCCGAATTATTCATTAAATGGTATAGCCCTAATTACTCACACACCTTATGTTGCATACAAGTTAGAATTCTTTTTTTCATTCAAGCTATGTTGATTAATGATTAAATTTTCGTACTCAAAACTGTTTCGTAAAATCAAGTGTTCATCTTAACGTTGATTAATTTATTTGTCAACACAAATGGATTGTTATAAAAACAGTCACTATGGAGCTAGAAATCGTTTTCAACTATTTGTTTCTTTATTTTGTAATTATATTAATACAATTAAACATAAATGTATCTGTTGGAAAATGTATAACAGATTTTTCAAAATTGCAACCTTTTTAAGCTAAAATAGGTAATTATTTTAAAAAACTATGTTTTACCCAAGGGATTTTCAACTTCTTTTTTGTACCCAAAACTACTATTATAATAATTACTCCCATCAAAACATTTTATTAATATAGGACTCTTATCTCGCTTTTTTAGTCTAATATATTTCTTCCAAAATATCATCACCCGTTAAAACAAGTTTAGCTCCCTGTTGTATGAGAAAATTGGTACCTTTTGATAACGGGTCTACTACACTTCCAGGAATAGCAAAGACCTCTCTATTCTCTTGGAGTGCAAAATCAGCCGTTATTAATGAACCGCTTTTTTCCTCTGCTTGAATGACAACAATACCTTTCGACAATCCACTAATAATTCTATTTCTCATTGGAAAATGCCATCTCTGTGGTTTTGTATTTGGAGGATATTCAGACAAAAGAAGGTGTTCCTTTTTCATATTCTCTGCAAGGCGCCTGTTTTCCTGCGGATATATATGAAAAAAACCACTTCCAAGGACACAAATTGTTTTTCCTCCATGCAAAATAGTCATTTCATGTGCCATCGTATCAATCCCTTTTGCTAATCCACTGATGATTGTGATCTCCTTCTTAATAAGAGTCGGAAGAATTTGTTCAATCGCTTTTCTACCATATATATTGCCTTTTCTAGAGCCAACAATAGCAACGCAAGGTGAATTCAAAAGTGAGACATTGCCAATCGCATACATGGCAAGAGGGGGGTTATAGCATTGCTTTAATAAGTAGGGGTAATCAGAGTCAAAAACAGTTAAGCAGTATATATGATGTTTTTGATAGGTGGATAATATTTGATCAATTTTCAGATGATGTAGATCATAATAAAATTTTGAGAAGTGTTCAGGAGAAGAATTAACGATTGATTTCAACTTGGATGAAGGTGTCTTATATAGATTTTTTAAAGTAGGATCAGATTGGATGATTTTAATAATACCTTTAGAATTAATTCCTCTACAGTGATGGAGATGAATGATCCTTTTTTTAAACGCTTTCACATGATTCCTCCTTTATATAAGTTTAACAAATAGAGGATGATAAAAAACATCCTCTATTTGCTTTAAAACTTTTAACCTAGTGAGTTTTACATTTTTCATAAAGTCCTTTTTCTTTAAGAACTTCAATTAAAGTTTCACCCATTACAGAAGGTGTTGCAGCTACTTTAATGCCACATTCGTTCATGACACGAATTTTTTCAGCAGCAGTACCCTTACCACCAGAAATAATTGCACCAGCGTGGCCCATACGTTTTCCTGGAGGTGCAGTTACTCCACCTATAAAGCCTACAACAGGTTTAGTCATATTGGCCTTCACCCAAACAGCAGCTTCTTCCTCAGCTGTACCGCCAATTTCACCAATCATTATTACAGCTTCTGTTTCTGGATCTTCATTAAACGCTTTTAATACATCGATAAAGTCTGTACCATTTACAGGATCTCCACCAATCCCAACTGCAGTAGTTTGTCCAATACCAGCTTGAGATAATTGATGTACAGCCTCATATGTTAATGTTCCAGAGCGGGATACTACTCCTACATGACCTTTGGTATGAATATAACCCGGCATTATACCAATCTTACATTCTTCAGGTGTAATTACTCCTGGGCAGTTAGGACCAACTAAACGAGTCTTTTTGCCTTCCATATAGCGTTTTACCTTTACCATATCCAATACTGGAATATGCTCTGTAATACAAATAGCTAAATCTAATTCAGCATCAACCGCTTCCAAAATTGCGTCTGCAGCAAAAGGAGCAGGAACATAGATAACAGATGCATTTGCACCAGTTGCTTTCACAGCTTCAGAAACTGTATTAAATACTGGTACTCCTTCCACTTCTGTTCCACCCTTACCAGGTGATGTTCCACCTACGATTTTTGTACCGTATTCAAGCATTTGTTTTGTATGGAAAAGAGCTGTTTTACCAGTAATACCTTGAACGATTACTTTTGTATCTTTATTAACAAATACGCTCACAATATTCCCCTGCCTTTCTTAAATATTAGCCTACTAATTCTACGATTTTTTGTGCTCCGTCTGCCATTGATTCAGCAGCAACGATATTAAGTCCAGATTCATTTAAAATCTTCTTACCTAATTCCACATTTGTTCCTTCTAAACGAACAACTAAAGGCAATTCAAGTCCAACTTGTTTTGTCGCCTCCACAACACCTTCTGCGATAATATCGCATTTCATAATACCACCGAAGATATTAACGAAGATACCCTTTACATTTTTATCGGAAAGAATGATTTTGAATGCTTCTGTTACTTTTTCTGCAGTCGCGCCGCCCCCAACATCAAGGAAGTTGGCTGGATCTCCACCATAATGCTTGATAATATCCATTGTCGCCATTGCAAGACCTGCACCGTTTACCATACATCCAATTTTTCCATCTAACGCAATATAGCTAAGATCGTACTTAGAAGCTTCGATTTCCTTTGGATCTTCTTCTTCTAAATCGCGATATTCAACAATATCTTTTTGACGGTATAACGCATTTGAATCGAAGTTTAATTTTGCATCAAGTGCCATGACATTACCGTCACCAGTAACTACAAGTGGGTTGATTTCTGCAATTGAACAATCTTTTTCAACATATGCAGTATATAGACCCATCATGAATTTCACTGCTTTGTTAACTAGAGCTGCAGGAATATTGATATTAAATGCAATACGACGAGCTTGGAATGCTGTTAAACCAACAACTGGGTCAATTGTTTCCTTGAAGATTTTTTCAGGTGTCTTTTCAGCAACCTCTTCAATTTCAGTACCGCCTTCTTCAGAAGCCATTAAGACAACACGTGAAGTAGCACGATCTAATACAAGACCAACGTAATATTCTTTTTGAATATCACAACCTTCTTCAATAAGAAGGCGCTTAACTTCTTTACCTTCTGGACCTGTTTGGTGTGTAACTAAAGTTTTTCCTAAAATTTCGTTCGCATATGTACGGACTTCATCCAAGTTTTTAGCGACTTTAACACCGCCAGCTTTACCACGACCACCAGCATGAATTTGAGCCTTAACAACACAAACATCTGTACCTAATTCTTTCGCAGCTTCTACCGCTTCTTCAACAGTGAAGGCTACTTTCCCATTTGGTACCGCTACCCCGTATTTTCTGAGGATTTCTTTACCTTGATACTCATGGATATTCATTTTCCATCCTCCTATCAAACTATACAAAAAATAAACTGCGCTTCCATTGTATTAAATGGATGAAAATATGTCTAGCCTTCTGAGCCTAATTCAAGCACATTTCGGCATTATTTTTAATCAATTGTTTGTTTTGACCTAATTATTTCAATATTGAGTGAATTAGTTTGATTCCTTTTTCTCACGATCTAAACGATAAACAAATGCAAATACTTCGGCAACGGCTTCATATAATTCTTCTGGGATACTTTCATTAATATTTAATTGACCCAGTAATTCTACTAAGTTACGATCCTCTTGAATAGGAATTTGTTTTTCCTTCGCGGTATCGATAATTTGATCAGCAATGAGCCCCTTACCTTTCGCTATGACGGTTGGTGCTTTTTGCTTATCTGACTGATATTGCAGTGCGATTGCTTGTTTTCTTTCATAATTTTGCTTCATATTCGTATATCAACCCCCGAATATTGTGAATGAACCTTTTGTATGTTTGAACGTTCCGTTCCACCATTCCCTTTATTAGGTTGGTCAAATTGTATAGCCGAAAGTGTATAATTAATTTCCATTAATGCTTGTTTTAAAGGAGGAATAAGTTTTTGCGATAACTCTGGAAGATATTCACCTTCATTAATTATTTTTATCGTGATCACACGATTTTGCACCTTCATATCTACTATTGTTTCTTTTAAATGCTCTAACTCTAAATAAAAAAGGATCTTACAATAGTTTGCATCAATTTTTCCATCCTCTTTGCTTTTACCAGACCATTGCATAGTGACTTCTGTTTGATAACCAAATAATTGAATCGGGAGTTGATAAACAATATTAGTTATCGGATTATTTGGATTGGATAATAATAGTTGACCATTCATTTTATTTACCAATTGTTCAGCAAGCTCCTTAGATTCCAGAGGATGATTGGTCTCTTGTAAATATTTAACAAGTAGCGGCTTTAATATATTATCCGTTTGGTTTAATTCTGCATTACCTTTAAGCATATCAGCTTCGTAATTTATTCCTAGTTTTTTATTTACTGTCTTGAATAGTTCCAGAATGTCCTTACCTTTTACAGATTCTTTTACTTCAGTTTCTACTTGTTTTAAAAAATGTTGGTCTTCCATAGAAAGAGCTAATCTTTCATTTTTGAATGGCTCGACACGATTTGTATACTGGGATTCTTTTTCATTTGTTTTCACCATTTCTGGGATAAAAGTTGTTGATCTATTATTTTCTGTACTTTCATCGGTTAGGTAATTCTCAAGAATTTGAACGCTTTTATTGATTTGATCATATGATTTTTCTTTTAAATTGGTTAAATGCTGTACAATCTCGTTATATTTATTTGCTACTTCGACTTCATTATTTTTTATATTCAATTGATTAACAACATTTCTATTTGTTAACGTTGTTTGTTTTTCTATATTTGCATTGTTAATCATTCCCAATTTTTCTAATAAATTTATTGCTTTTAGTTTGTTAGGGTCAGTTTCCTGAATTGCTGTGTCTATTATGGAAAGTAAAACTTTCTTAGCAATTGGAATATCCTGCTGTACAACATTCCTTATCATTGATAGTAATGATTGATTAGTTTTACTAATAGGTTCCAGTTGTAGTTGCTTTTCAAATAATTGCAATGTATCGTGAATGCTTTTTTGCGGCTTGATCGTTTCTAGAACAGATTGAAAAATCGTTTCTGCTAATGGAAATTTATTTTTAAACATTACTTGAAGCGTGTTAAAGCTGTCTTGTGAATTCCCTTTATTTTCAAGCCATTGGGCAATTTTTACGATTGCATCTTTTGTCAATGGAATTTGTTCTTTAGATAAAAATGCAAGAAGTTCGTTATTTACTTTATTATTCGGAAGTGAAAGTTGGTTTAATAACAAGGAGTTTGCATTATTTTCCTTCGAGTAGGAAGATAGCATTTTAAGGATTGTTTCCCCTTCTCGTGAAAGTACTTGAAACCAATATTGATTACCATTTATTAAGGGTACTTCAAGCTTTGCAATTATATTTTGCTGCCCTACTTGGACGAGAGCTGTTTGATTCGGAAATATTTTCTTTATATTACCTAAAAAAATTTGTCCAGACCGAAATTCGAAGCGTGGCTGAATGGTTTTTATATCTAATTTTGCTAATGATTGTAGCGTAAGTGGCAGCATTGTTTCCCCTTTCCTCCATTACTTGTATTGGATTTACTGTTTATTTAATTTCCAAAAAAGCTATACCTATTAGTAAAATCTCAAACTGTTGTGTCTAGCTTTATTGCAAATATATCATTTATGCTTAAATTTTTTATTATATTTTACTAAAGTGATAAGTGGCCATACATATTGATAACTATGGTAATGAATATAGAACTGACCACCTAAACCTTGTCCCACAGGATAAGCATTATCCCTCTCTTTAATATCGGCTTCATTGATTAAAAAGTTTATCCCCTTGCGAATCGTTGGTGTTTCCTTATCAGATATTGTGATTAATGCATCTAAGGCCCATGCTGTGTGTGTCAATGTACTCTTCTTGAGCGCTACATATTTTTTGGCGATATCACTCCGACAAGATTCACCCCAGCCACCATCAGCATTTTGTATACGAGTTAACCAATTTTTTGCTCTTATGATTGCTGGATGATCCGAACCAATATTAACTGCCAGTAAGCCCAAAACTGCGGTCCAAGTTCCATAAATAAAGTATATTCCCCATCTGCTGTCCCAAGATCCCTCTTTATTCTGACGCGTAAATAACCATTTCGTCGCTTTTTTTATTTGAGGATGATCCTTGCGAATATCTGTGTACATTCCTAAAAATTCCAAGGTTCGTCCAGTTAGGTCTGTTGATGAGGCATCCATTAATAGTCCCTCACCATAAGGTAAAAAATTCAACAGTGGATTATCCACATTTCTTTCAAATGAAGCCCAACCGCCATCATCATTTTGCATGGATAAAATCCACTGAATCCCTCGATTCCAGGATTGCTGGTATATTGGTTGAGTATGGATCAATCTAGATAGTGAACGAAGAGAAGCAGATGTATCATCAATATCTGGATTGATCGTATTAATATTTGAAAATCCCCACCCACCTGGTAAAGTCCTAGGAGAATGAATCTTCCAATCACCAAATTTATTATGCTGTCTTTTTAGTAGATATTCGGTTGCTTTAATAATAGTGGGATGGGAAGTTGGGACACCTGCATTTTGAATGGCATCTGAAAGTAAAGAGGTGTTCCAGACATTTGCCGTTGTATATTGACAATGATAATTTCCATTTATTACACATATCATTGATTTCAATCCTGAAATCGCTTTTATAATTTTGGGGTCATTTTTACTTTTTCCCCTTGCCAAAAATGCATATATCATGTAGAAAGTAGCACTAAAATAACTATATAATGTACCATCCGCTTCTGTATGCTGAATCATATAATCTTCCAAATACTCAATAGCTTTTCCATGGAGATCGTTGTGCCATTCCTCAATTTCTTTTATTCCATGTTCAATAAAATCGATAATTGAGCGAGTTTCTTCCATTTCTTCTTCCTTCCTATTTTTACTTTCCCCAATAAAAAGATCTTTTAATTTTGGTGAAGATAAAGGCTTTATAACAAATTTAGAATCAGCAAGAATTAGTAATGGGGCTATATTAGCCCTCCCAAATACGGAAATATCAAAAAAATTAACTGGAAAGCTTTTAGGAAGTAATACAGCTTCAACAGGAATTGGAAAAAGTACTTCCCACTCCTTTTGTCCAGTGAGAGATAATAACACATTCGTGAACATATTTACAGATTCAATACCACCATTTTCAATAATGAATTTTTTTGCTTGTAGTAGATTTGGATTATCTCTATCAATGTATCCAGATATTTGTAACGCATAATAGGAACTTACTGTCAGTGATATATTTCCTCTTTCCTCATCCAAAAATAATCTCCATGCTCCATCTTCATATTGTTCATTCAAAATCCTTCTTGTTAAGCTTTTTATGAGGTCTTCATCTTCCTCTAATTGAAGGGTTCTTAATAAAATAATCATACAGCAATCTGTAAGAATCCCTGTTTCAAAGGGATACTTCCATGAGCCATCCTCTGCTTGTTCAGAAATTAATTTGTTAATTAACTCATTAATCTGTCCTTCTACATTAACACCCAAATCTTATCACTCCTCATTTTTCAAATGCTTTATGATTAATTTCTATTCAAACGAATGTAATAATTGCCTAAAGAAATACTATTTAAAGCACGAAAATAAATGGTTAATTAGTTTAAGAAATAGAGTCATCTTTTTTGCATTTTGATCATGACTAACTCATAATGTTCTTAAAGGAGTGAGCGTTAATGGACAATTTTACATATTGGAACCCAACAAAATTAATTTTTGGTAAAGACCAATTAGAACAGCTAAAAACAGAAGTACCCCAATACGGAAAGAATATTCTACTTGTTTATGGCGGTGGCAGTATTAAAAGAAGTGGCTTATACGAACAAGTGATCAATATTTTAAAAAATTTAAATGCAAACATACATGAATTATCAGGGGTAGAACCAAATCCTCGCATTTCAACTGTTAGAAAAGGAGTAGATATTTGTAAAAAAGAACAAATTGATTTCATCCTTGCAGTTGGTGGTGGGAGTGTTATTGATTGCACAAAAGCCATTGCTGCTGGAGCAAAATATGATGGTGATTCATGGGATTTAGTTACAAAAAAAGCATTTGCTACAGACGCTCTTCCCTTTGGCACTGTTCTTACCCTTGCTGCAACTGGGTCTGAGATGAATTCTGGTTCTGTTATTACCAACTGGGAAACAAATGAAAAATATGGCTGGGGAAGCCCATTTACTTTCCCGAAATTTTCTATCCTTGACCCCGTTAATACATTTACAGTTCCTAAGGATCAAACGGTATATGGGATGGTCGATATGATGTCACACGTTTTTGAGCATTATTTCCATTTAACAGAAAATACTTTAATGCAAGATCGTATGTGTGAATCTTTATTATTGACTGTTATGGAAACTGCACCAAAGCTTATCAATGATTTAGAGAATTATGAATATCGTTCAACTATATTGTACAATGGGACAATGGCATTGAATGGTATGCTTTCTATGGGATTTAGAGGGGATTGGGCTACACATAATATTGAGCATGCGGTATCTGCCGTTTATGATATTCCCCATGGTGGTGGTCTGGCAATTCTATTTCCAAATTGGATGAAGCATAACTTAAAGGTGAAACCTTCTCGCTTTAAACAGCTAGCTGTTCGTGTATTTGGTGTTGATCCTGAAGGAAAAACAGACGAAGAAATTGGACTGGAAGGGATTGAAAAGCTTCGTGAATTCTGGAATAGCATAGGTGCACCATCAAGACTAGCTGATTATGGGATTGATGACAGTAAATTAGATATTATGGCTGATAAAGCAATGGCTAATGGGGAGTTCGGAAACTTTAAAAAGTTAAATCGGGATGATGTATTAGAAATTTATCGGTTATCACTATAATTTAAATAGGCTGACACTATGTCAGCCTATTTTCATGAATTTTTAATGGGAGCAAATGTTTTACGGTGAATGGGACAAGGCCCATATTTTTTAATCGCTAATAAATGTTCTTTCGTACCATATCCCATATGTTGCTCAAATTTGTATTCCGGATATGTAATACTATATTTTTTCATTAGATTATCCCTTGTTACTTTCGCAACAATTGATGCTGCAGCAATGGATACACTTAATGCGTCACCCTTAATAATCGATTGCTGTGGATAAGGAATATTTAGTTTCATCGCATCAATTAAACAATAATCAGGACGGATTGATAAGTTAGTGATCGCTTCTAACATCGCTTTTTTTGTTGCCTCATAAATATTTAATTGATCAATTTCTTCTGCAGTTATTAATCCAATACCTACAGAAATGGCGTTTTCAACAATATAATGATAATATTCTTCACGCTTTTTTTCCGATAGCTGCTTTGAATCATTAATACCAAGTAATTTAAAGCCTTTAGGTAGAATAACTGCAGCTGCCACTACAGGTCCTGCTAGTGGACCTCTACCGACTTCATCAATCCCAACTATGTACTCAAAACCCTGCCCCGCAAGTTCATCTTCATATTTCATCATTTCGTTAAATTTTTCATGTTGAACCTTAATATTTTCTTGCTCTTTATACCAATTTTGTAGGAGCTTTTGTACCCCTTTCCGTTCATCTAGTTCAAGTTGTTGAATAAACGGATCATCTAGGGTTTCAACTGTTTTTAGTGCTTCTTTTATATCTTTAATTGTGTTTGATTTCATCTGTATCCTCACTACTACTTTGAATGCAAATAGATAGTCAAATAGGGAAATTACACATGTCCCTTATTATTCAATCCTCAGATTGGTCTTCTGGTAAATCAAATGATATGCTACCTAATTTTTCAGAGCGAATATCCCTAATGATGGTTTCAGCTGTTTTATCATAGTCTACTTCACCTTTTGACATTAAACATCCCCTTAATGTCCCTATATGGTTAAACAGAGGCAAAATATCGGTAGGGATCTCCGATAGCTCGTATCTTTCCGTTAATCGATTCGGATAATGGTTTTCAAGAAAACGTAAAGCATATACAGCAATATCTTGTAAATTTAATATCGTATCTTTAATTGCACCTGTTAATGCTAATTTATAACCAACCTCCTGATCCTCAAATTTTGGCCAGAGAATCCCAGGGGTATCGAGAAGCTCCAGTTCCTTTCCCACCTTAATCCATTGCTGTGATTTAGTAATTCCAGGCATATTACCAGTTTTCGCAATATTCTTTTTCGCAAGACGATTAATCAAGGTAGACTTACCGACATTAGGAATGCCAATAATCATTGCTCTGATTGCTCTCGGCTTCATTCCTTTTGCTCTCATACGGTCAAATTTCGGCTTAAGTATTTCCTGTGCAGCATTAACAATCTGGTGCAAGCCACTGCCAGCTTGTGAGTTTATCGCTAATGCCTTTTTATCGTTTTGTTCATAGTATTTTAACCAACTATTTGTGATCTCTCTATCTGCCATATCTGCTTTATTTAATAATATTAAGCGTGGCTTCTGTTGAATGATTTCTTCTAGCATTGGATTGGCTGATGAAACAGGAATCCTTGCATCAACCAATTCAAAAATAATATCTACTAATTTAAGTTTTTCTGTTACTTCCCTTCGAGCTTTCGCCATATGCCCTGGAAACCATTGTATCGTCATCCTCTGCGCTCAACTCCAACTATTATTTATGTCATATTTTTATGTAATTACTTTACAATCCTAATATCAGAAATTGGCCACCATATTAATTTCGTATCACCAATTACTTTTTTTATTGGGATTGTTCCAATACTTCGACTATCCTTACTACCTCGACGATTATCCCCCATTACAAAAATTTCACCTTCTGGGACAGTATCTCTGCCAATATAGTCCCTCAACGTAAAATCTTCTGTTAATGTACCAACCGCGATTTCTTTCTTTGCCTCATCTAGATAAGGTTCTTTATAGGCTTTACCATTTATGTAAAGAATATCATCTTTATATTCAATTCTGTCCCCAGGTAAACCAATCACTCGTTTAATATAATCCTTCTTTTCTGGTGCATGGAAAACGATGATATCAAAACGATCGGGCTTTCCAAATCGATTAACAATCATGCGATCTCCATTATGTAGTGTAGGCATCATCGATGACCCATCAACAACAATTGGTGCAAATAAAAAATAACGAATAATAACTGCAAGAAGAACCGCAATTAGTAAAGCTTTTGTCCATTCCCATAATTCGTTTTTTTGTTTTGACATTATCCCGCCACCTTTGTTAAATTGCCAAGTATTATTATAAATATATCAGCTTCATCCAAAAAAGTGAAAGATTAAATTAAGATCATGATTTTATTTATCATTAATATTTCTTTAGAAAAATATATCAATAAAAGTCGAAAAGGAGCTTGATAACCAAGCTCCTTTTGTCTTTGAATCGTAGCTATCTTAATATTCTTTAAGAAATAGAATAGCTTCTTTTCATTATTAACGAATTTCTTTAATACGAGCGGCTTTACCACGTAAATTACGTAGGTAGTAAAGTTTCGCACGGCGAACTTTACCGCGACGCACTACTTCAAACTTCGCAATCTTAGGAGTGTGAACAGGGAAAGTACGTTCTACACCAACACCATAAGAAATTTTACGAACTGTGAAAGTTTCGCTGATTCCACCACCACGGCGTTTAATTACAACACCTTCGAATAACTGGATACGTTCGCGAGTTCCCTCGATAACTTTAACGTGAACACGTACAGTATCACCAGGACGGAACGCTGGAATATCAGAGCGAAGTTGATCTTTTGTGATTTCTTCAATAATTTTGTGCATCGAATTCAACTCCTTCCAACAGATGCTCATACAAATCCTTTATTGCAGCGGAACATCGTTTTCATATGATTTATGCGTTCATAAATCACAAGAAATATCTTACCATATCACTAGTTGTATTGCAATAACAACTTTTATTTGTTTTCTTTATGTTCTTTTTTCCAATCGTTGATCCATTGTTTATGTTTGTCAGTTAGAGGGTAATTTTCAAGAAGATCTGGTCTTCTTTGCAGTGTTCTTAATATCGATTCTTTTTCGCGCCATTCGTCAATATTCTTATGATTTCCGGAAATCAGGACATCTGGAACTGTCATCCCTCTAAAATTAGCAGGTCTCGTATACTGTGGATGTTCAAGTAACCCTGAAGAAAAGGAGTCCAAAATAGGAGAATCCTCATTACCTAATACTCCAGGAAGAAGTCGAACAACGCTATCTATGACAACCATTGCTCCAAGCTCTCCTCCAGTTAGAACATAATCACCGATGGATATTTCATCCGTCACAACATGTTCACGTATACGTTCGTCATATCCTTCATAATGACCACAGATAAAAATAAGATGTTGTTCTTGAGCTAATTCTTCCGAAACTTTTTGAGTTAAAACCTTTCCTTGTGGACAAAGGAGTATGACCCTAGGCTTCGTATGTTCATTCGATTTCGTTAAATGATCAACTGCATCAAAGATAGGCTGTGGTTTTAAAACCATGCCAGCTCCTCCCCCATAGGGGTAATCATCAACAGTTTGATGTTTATTATCAGCATAATCCCGAAAGTTGACTACATTATACTCTACGACATTTTTTTCTGCTGCTTTTTTCAAGATGGACGAACCAAATACACCCGTAAACATTTCTGGAAATAATGATAGTACATCTATTTTCATGATAATAAACCTTCCATTAATTCAATCGTAATTGATTTATCTTTTACATTTACAGACTTTACGACATCATCAATATAAGGAATTAAATATTCCTTACCATTTCCCCCTTTAACTACCCAAACATCATTCGCACCAGGTGTTAATATTTCTTTTACGATTCCAATTTCTTCACCATCTGTTGAAAAGACTTTACACCCGACAATTTCATGAAAATAAAATTCACCTTCGTCTAAACTTGTCAATTGTTCTTCAGAAATTTTTAAAATTCCATTTTTCCATGGTTCCACTTCATTAATATTATTGTATCCTTCAAAAGTAAGTAAATCGAAGTTTTTATGTGTACGATGAGTTTTTACTGTTAACTGAATCGGGGTATGATCATTAAGAAAAAGGTATAAAATATTTCCCTTTTTATATCGCTCTTCTGCGAAATCAGTCTTAGAAATAACCCTTACTTCTCCACCAAGACCATGGGTATTCACAATTTTTCCTACATTAAACCATTTAGTCATTTAAATCCACCTCTAACGTATTTCTATGATGATCCCATCTTTTACAATGATCATTTGTTCTTTTGTGATTTGATCCCAGCTGTCACCAACATTGACATCAACAAGAGCCTGTACTTCCTTCTCTTTGATTTCACTTCCTAATGGCAATAAGTTAAGCTGTTCAATTTGAAAATCAATTAATTTTATTTTTTCCTTCCGCCCATTAATTTCTTTCTCAAAATGTGATTTTAAACTAGCTGAAGGAAATTTCTTTGTTCTATCAAGTTTTTTTAATTCAAACCTTAATTGATCACATTCTTTTTGCAACATCATTTTTTTTTGATAATAGGATTGATGGAGTTCCTTTTTACTTTGTTCTGTTAATACCTGCTTTACCGTAACTGTTTGTAACAGCTGCATTTTTTACCTCCTTATATTTTACTGATTGATCTATTTAAAAACCTATTTAATGAAATAAAATAATAATAAGGAGTATGTGTGAGGTTTATGTACGATATTTATTTATTTATTATACAGAAGGCTCTTTTCTCAAACAATATCGCTTTAACTTTAAAAATAAGGTAACAACGACAAATTCCTTATTCCACTGAGAAAAGAGCGGAAGTCTTCTTAAGTACGCCGAACCCTTGATTCAGGTATAAAAGCCGGAAGTAGGGCTTTTAGGGCTTTTACTAAAAACTAAACGAATACAATCATACAGAAAAAGGGAGGTATTAAACCTCCCTTTTTCTGAACATTCATTAACAATGTTCATTCGACAATTTCCAAATAAATTTTCTTATGTTGTTTGGATCCTGCTGCAGCATAGACAACAGTTCGAATGGCTTTCGCAACACGCCCTTTTTTTCCTATTATCTTACCTATATCTGCTTTATTAACAGATAGTTGATAAGAAATATGATGATCTTCTTCAACTTCATGAACCGAAACATCCTCAGGAAAATCAACAAGGGGCTTAACAATCGTTAAGATTAGCTCGTGCATCGAAATCACGCTTATTTGCTATATTTCGCGTTGTGGAATTTTTCCATGATGCCTTGTTTTGAGAATAAGTTACGAACTGTGTCAGATGGCTTTGCACCATTTTGTAACCATTTTAATGCTAATTCTTCATTGATTTTCACTTCTGCTGGTTGTGAAACTGGGTTGTAAGTACCAACTGTTTCAATAAAGCGACCATCACGTGGTGAACGAGAATCAGCTACAACAATACGATAGAAAGGAGATTTTTTTGCTCCCATACGTTTTAAACGAATTTTTACTGCCATTTTAAATAGCACCTCCGAATAGTTTTACACAAGATAGTATATTATCAAATAAATACTTAGTTTGTAAAGTGTTTTTTCTTAACACTTATGATTATATCAAAAATGATGGACAAAATCATTACAAATTCGCTTTTTTTATATAAAAATAGCTTCTGCACTTGTCACTTAATCCCAGTGAGCTCAAGGCATATTGATATCGACCTACATAAAAGGAAATTTAAAGCCTTTTCGTTTACCCTTTTGCATGCCGGTCATTTGTTTCATCATTTTTTTCATGTCTTCAAATTGCTTTAACAGACGGTTCACTTCCTGTACAGAAGTTCCACTGCCTTTTGCAATTCTTTTCTTTCTACTGGCATTCATAATCTCAGGATTGATTTTTTCTTGTTTTGTCATCGATTGAATAATAGCTTCAACATGACTTATTTGTTTTTCATCAATTTGAAGATTCCCCATGCCTTTAATTTTATTTGCCCCTGGCATCATTTTTAACAACTCATCAAGGGGACCCATTTTTCGAACTTGCCCTAATTGATCAAGAAAATCATCAAATGTGAAATTCATTGTTCGTAACTTTTGTTCAAGTTCCTTTGCCTTCTCTTCATCTACATTAGCCTGTGCTTTTTCAATAAGTGAAAGCATGTCTCCCATACCTAAAATACGAGAGGCCATTCGTTCAGGGTGGAATGCTTCTAAAGCATCCAATTTTTCACCCATACCGACAAACTTTATAGGTTTTTCCGTAACAGCACGTATAGAAAGTGCAGCACCACCACGGGTATCACCATCAAGCTTAGTGAGAACGACACCGGTAATTCCTAATTGTTCATTAAAGCTATCGGCAACATTTACGGCATCTTGCCCAGTCATGGAATCAACTACTAGAAAAATTTCATCAGGATTAGATAATTCTTTAATTTCCTTTAACTCCTGCATCAATTCTCCATCAATATGCAAACGACCTGCGGTATCTATTAATACATAATCATTATGATCTTCTTTCGCTTTTTCGATCGCTTGTTTCGCAATTTCAATTGGACTTACTTGATCTCCTAAAGAAAAAACGGGCATATTTAGTTGTTTTCCAAGTGTTTCAAGCTGTTTAATAGCGGCTGGACGGTAAATGTCAGCAGCAACTAACAACGGATTACGATTATACTTTTTGCGTAGAAGATTTGCTAATTTACCAGTTGTCGTCGTTTTACCTGCTCCTTGTAGCCCAACCATCATTATGATCGTAGGTGGTCGTTTCGAAACAGCAATTTGGCTTTGCTCCCCACCCATTAAGTTCGTTAATTCTTCCTTAACAACCTTAATGACTTGCTGTCCAGGAGTTAAGCTTTTCATAACTTCCTGTCCAACAGCGCGTTCACTAACCTTTTTGATAAAATCCTTAACAACCTTGAAGTTAACGTCAGCCTCTAACAATGCTAGACGTACTTCACGCATCATTTCTTTTACATCGCTCTCCGATACTTTCCCTTTGCCGCGAATTTTCTGTATTGTGTTTTGAAGTCGGTCGGCTAGTCCTTCAAATGCCATTCATCCCGCCTCCTAGTCTAATTTCTCAAGCGCTTCAATAAGTGTCGAAATTTCTTCCTTCGAAGTAGTTTCAATAGCTTTTTTCAATTTTTCAAGAATTAAATTTCTCTCTTGAAATTTTTGGAATAACAAAAGCTTCTTCTCATATTCCTCAAGCATTGCTTCTGTACGCTTAATATTATCAAACACTGCTTGTCTGCTTACTTCATATTCTTCAGCAATTTCTCCGAGAGAAAAATCATCCAAGTAGTAGAGGGACATATAGCTACGTTGCTTTGGAGTTAACAACGATTGATAAAAATCATACAAATAATTCATTCTCGTTGTTTTCTCTAGCATAACCTTCCCCTCCCTTGTTAAGTGAAAAACCTTTACATATGAAGAATACACAGTTTTCATTCTTTTGTCAAGCAAACGAAAGAAATGCCTGGGGTTAACTGAAAAGAAGAACTATGGATAGACAAAAGAGCTGTGTATTAATGGGTCATCCCATCATACTTTGATCTATTCATATTGCGAAGGCTCGTCATCCTAGACAACTAAACAGGGCTGTCTAGCCAATAACTTGTCAGACAGCCCATCTTTAATTATTCTTCTACCTCTGTTTCTTCAATAACCGTTGAGAACAAACCGTACACGTATTTTTCAGCGTCAAATTCTTGAAGATCATCCATTTTTTCACCGAGACCAACAAACTTGACTGGAATATGGAGTTCATTGCGAATGGCAAGAACAATCCCACCCTTTGCAGTTCCATCTAATTTAGTTAATACGATTCCGGATACATCTGTTACTTCCTTAAAAGTTTTAGCTTGAAGCATTGCATTTTGTCCTGTTGTCGCATCTAAAACAAGCAGAACCTCATGTGGTGCTCCTGGAATTTCTCTTTCAATTACCCGCTTTACTTTTTCTAATTCATTCATTAGATTTACTTTATTTTGCAAGCGGCCTGCTGTATCACATAATAATATATCTGCTTTCCGGGCTTTGGCAGCTTGTACAGCATCAAACATAACTGCGGCAGGATCGGAGCCTTCTCCTTGTTTAATTACATCGACTCCCACACGATCTCCCCAAACCTCTAATTGATCAATTGCGCCTGCTCGGAAAGTATCACCTGCTGCTAATAACACTTTTTTCCCTTCACTTTTAAATTTATGTGCAAGCTTTCCAATAGTCGTTGTTTTTCCAACACCATTTACTCCAACAAATAAAATGACCGTTAATTGATCTTCTTGAATATTAATTGAATTTGGTGCATCTTCATTACCTTGATAAATTTCTACAAGTTTTTCGGATATAACAGATTGAACTTCCGCTGGATTTTGAATATTTTTCTTTTTTACTTCCATTTTTAAATCCTCAACAAGCTCCATTACAGTATTAAACCCTACATCTGCTTGTATAAGAATTTCTTCTAACTCTTCAAAAAAATCCTCGTCTACTTTACGATAACGTGCAACAAGATCATTCACCTTATTCGTAAAATTATCCCTTGTTTTCGTTAATCCCTGTTTAAATTTTTCAGTTACAGAATCTGTCGACTTTGTAAATTTATCCTTCAACTTTTTAAAAAAGCTCATATTTTTTCACTTCCTGTTCAAATCTATCTTTAGGATTGTACTAATTCTTTTGAAGCCTCAAGTTTGACAGATACAAGTTTCGATACTCCGGATTCTTGCATTGTTATACCATAAAGCACGTCAGCACCCTCCATCGTTCCTTTTCGATGGGTGATAACTATAAATTGCGTTTCTTCGCTAAATTTCTTTAAATATTTACTAAAACGATACACATTGGCCTCATCAAGTGCCGCTTCCACTTCATCCAGAATACAGAATGGCACAGGGCGGACCTTTAATATAGCAAACAGAAGAGCAATCGCCGTCAACGCTCGTTCCCCTCCAGAGAGAAGACCTAAATTTTGCAACTTTTTCCCAGGTGGTTGTGCAACAATGTCAACACCTGTATTTAATAAATCTTTAGGATCTGTTAGTTTTAATTCAGCACGTCCACCGCCAAACAAAGCTTTAAAAATCGGTTCAAAGTGGAACTTTACCGCTTCAAAGGTTTGCTCAAAACGTTTCTTCATTTCTTCATCCATTTCGTCGATAATTTGCAGTAGTGTTTCCTTTGCCTCGACCAAATCCTTTTGCTGTTCATTTAAGAATTGATATCGTTCAGAGACACGCTCATATTCATCGATGGCACCAATATTAACAGTCCCTAATTCATCAATTGCAAGTTTAATTAATTTCACTCGTTTTTGTGCTTCTTCTATCGGTACCTGTAAAGGATATTGTTCTTTAGCTGCTTCAAAAGTTAGCATATATTCTTCACGTAAACGTGTAAGTCGATTTTCTAAATCAACATCTAACCGGTTAATTTTAACCTCTTCATCCTTAACAACTTCTACTAACCCTTTATGCTGACGCTTTAATTCCTTTAGGTTTATTTCTGCATCCTCAAGTTTTGTTTGAAGTTGGATTCTTTCTTCACGTCTTATAGATATTAACTTTGTTGTTTCATTCTTATCTATTAATTTTTTTTCTGCTGCCTCCGAAAGTTCTTCCTCACCTGAATGATTATTTGTCATTTCTCCTTCAAGCCAATTTAAATCTTCGGAGTAGACAGCCCTTTTTTGCAAGCACTCTTCTATCTCAATCTCTGTATTATTTAATCTTTCACGACTCGAAACAAGTTGTTCATTTTTTACTGCTAAATCTGCTTTTAAATCACTGATTTCCGCTAAAAGTTCATCCTTAGAATTTTTTTGATTATTTTTCTGTAATGTTAGCGTTTCGATTTCCTTCTCAAGGCTTTCAATCTTAACAGTGATATCTTGTAAATGAATTGTTAATTCTTTGATCCGTTGGTCTATATTTGAAACAGATTGAATTGATTCTAATCGTTCCATGTCATAGATCTGAAGCTTTTCGTTTAAATTTTTCTCCGCTAATTCAATTTGTCTCATCTCGGATTTTAGTTCTTGTTCATTTAAGCGAAGCTTTTCGCCTTGTTGTCTTGCTTCTTCAAGATTTTTTTCGCTTTGAACAACTGTTTGCTTTAACGTTTTTACTTGTTGTTCCAGTTGTAAGGTCTTATCCTCCATTGAGACAATTTTTTCTTTTAGATCCTCTAGTTCACCTTTTCGACTAATAAGAGAGGCTGTCGTATTTTTAGCCGCTCCTCCAGTCATCGATCCTCCTGGATTAACAATATCACCATCTAATGTCACAATTCGATAACGATATTGTAATAACTTAGCTACTTCATTGGCTCCTTGTAAATCTTTGGTGATTACTACATTCCCTAAAAGATTGGAAATAATTGTCCGGTATTTAGAGTCCACTTCTACAAGATCGGCTGCCATTCCAATAAAAGATTGGGAGGAACGAACGATTTCTAGCTGATTTAGAGGCAATCCTTTTCCCTTAATAATATTAAGCGGTAAAAATGTCGCACGACCATATCTGTTTTTCTTTAAATATTCTATTGCTTTCCTTCCATCTTCCTCTGTCAAAACAATGATATTTTGTGCTGAACCACCTAAGGCTGTTTCAATCGCTAATTCATATTGTTTAGAAACTTGAATAAGTTCTGCTACTGCGCCTTCTATCCCAGATAATTTGGAATCTCGAGCCTTTAACACCTCACGCACACCCTGATAGAAACCTGAATAGTCTTCTTCCATTTCCTCTAATGTTTCTTTTCTTGATTTTGCCTTTTGTAAATATTGATAAGCTTGGTAAAGTGTTGTTTCCTGTTTTTGATATTGGTTTTTTAATGTTTCTAGTTTGTTTTGATGTTCACGGAATTGATGAACTTGCTTCTCTATCTCACTCCGAATATGTGTGAGTTGTTCCTCCGTGTTCCGTTTCTCCTCTGAAATCATTTGTCTTTGATCGATATATTTTTTATTCTCATCATCAAGTTTCTGATTTTTTGATTCATGTTGATTAAGCTGTTGTTCTAATAGGTTTTTCTCATTTCGACTTGATGCCTTCTCATTTAATAATTCGATATAATCCCCTTTTAGAGATTCAATTGTTGCTTCGATATCAATATTTAATTGATTGGATAACTCTATTTTTTCCTTGAGCAGTTTCCTCAAGGATGAAGCAGATTTCGTATGATTCTCAACTTCTGCTGTTAATAAACTTTTTTGCTCTTCAAGTTTAGCTAGTTTTGTCGTCATTTCTTGAACATTTTTTTCAAGTTGTTCTTTATTATTACTAGCATTCTTCTTTCTTTCTTTAAGAACTTCTTTCCTTCCCTCGAGCTTTTCTAACTCTTCTGTTGCTGAAAGTAATACATTTTGTAAATCATTAATCGATTCATCAAGCGCATGAAGACGATCTCTCATTTCCTCAATGATTGCTTCTTCCTTTTGAACCTTCGAAGAAAGACCCATTTCCTGATCTTGATGAATATCAAATTGTTTTTTCAAAATTTCCCATTTATGATTCAGTTCCTCAATCTCATAAACAGTTAGTGCCACTTCAAAATTCTCTAATTCATTTTTTTTATCTAAATAATCCTTAGCGATAGAAGACTGGATTTTTAATGGTTCAACCTGACTTTCTAGCTCATGGAGTATATCATTGACGCGATTTAAATTTTCCGCCGTTTCACCAAGTTTTGCTTCTGCCTTTTTCTTGCGTGTCTTATATTTTAGTACACCTGCTGCCTCTTCAAAAATGGTTCTTCTTTCTTCTGCTTTACTGTTCAAAATCTCTTCTACTTTTCCTTGACTAATGATGGAAAAAGCTTCTCGACCAAGTCCAGAATCCATGAACAAATCAATGATATCCTTTAGACGACAGGATTGCTTATTTATGTAAAACTCACTATCGCCTGACCGGTATACTCTTCTAGTTACACTAACCTCATTATATTCAATAGGTAATCGATGTTCTTCATTATCTAAAGTTAATGTTACTTCAGCAAAATTAAGAGGTTTTCTTGAATCACTTCCAGCAAAAATTACGTCCTCCATTTTGCCACCGCGGAGGGATTTGGCGGATTGCTCTCCTAATACCCATCTAACAGCATCAATAATATTACTTTTCCCACTGCCATTTGGACCTACAACTGCCGTTACTCCAGGTACAAATTCAACAGCAATTCTTTCGGCAAATGACTTGAATCCTACTATATCTAAGCGTTTAAGAAACAAGCTTCTCCCTCCATTTTCTTTTCTTCCTCTTCACATATTCATGCTTCTAGGAGAAGTGATACTGCCATAACTATTGTTCAATTATTGGTGTTTTAAGTTTACTTAAAGCAATTTGAGCAGCATGCTGTTCTGCCTCCTTCTTTGATCTTCCCGTTCCTACTCCTAATTCTTCACCATTAAGTGTGACTCGAGAGACAAATTCACGGTTATGGGCAGGACCCCGCTCTTGAAGAACGATATATTCAAGTAAACCAGAAGCATCCTTTTGAACAAATTCTTGCAATTGACTTTTAAAATCCATCACATGAGAAAAAGCACCGGCATTTATTTTTGGGTATACAACCTTTTCTAATATAGAAATAACTGTTTCAAGACCTTGATCTAAATATAAAGCACCAATGAATGCTTCAAATACATCTGCAAGCAAAGCAGGACGTGTTCTTCCCCCTGTCAGTTCTTCCCCTTTACCTAAAAGAACTAGCTCACCAAAATTTAATTCATTAGCAAATGTAACTAGTGATGGTTCACAAACTATTGCAGCTCGTAACTTCGTTAGCTTGCCTTCACTCATCGTAGGATATTTATTATAAAGATATTGTGAAACAGTAAGTTCTAAAACGGCGTCACCTAAAAATTCTAGTCGTTCATTATCAGCATGAAGTTTTTTACGATGCTCATTCACATATGATGAATGTGTAAATGCTTGTTTTAATAATTGTAACTGATTAAATTCTATTCCCATTTTCTTTTGGAATTGGTTAAATTTCTCGTCTATTTTCAATGAATATTTTTCATTTGCACGATATGATCTACGCATTTGGTCATCCACCTTGTTAATCTCTGTTATTTAAAACTACATATAAAGTTTATTAAAAAATTGCCTTTAGTGCAAAGGTCATTTTTTAAATATCATAACTAAACTAAATAGTCATTTCATAGCTTTCTCTATTAAATCTTTAATATATCAAAGTTTAGCAAAGAAAAAAGTAAAAGAGGGTGTCCTAAGTGAACAAATCACTAAGGGCACCCTTGTTCGATCATTATTGAACGATTATGCTTGAGCTTGTATGTAATTAACAGCGTCACCCACTGTTGCGATTTTTTCAGCATCATCGTCAGAAATTTCCATGTCAAATTCGTCCTCAAGTTCCATTACTAATTCAACTACATCAAGGGAATCTGCGCCTAAATCGTCTTTAAAAGAAGCTTCTAAAGTAACTTTAGATTCTTCTACACCTAAACGATCCACGATAATTTTCGTTACACGTTCTAATACGTCTGCCATATGGTTCACCTCCCCTCAAGACATTATAGATGAATTTGTTTAAATAATAAAGTGAAATTTATAGAGGAGTTGTAATTGCCTCTACCAACTACATTACCATGCCACCATCAACATGGAGGGTTTGACCTGTCATATAATCAGATGCAGTAGAAGCTAAGAATACTACCACACTTGCAACATGTTTTGGATCACCAAAGCGAGCTAACGGTATTTGCTTAAGCATTTCAGATTTAACTTCCTCAGGAAGCTTATCAGTCATATCGGTTGTTATAAATCCTGGAGCTACAGCATTAACATTTATCCCACGTGATGCAAGCTCCTTTGCTGTCGTTTTAGTTAAACCTATCACTCCAGATTTTGCAGCTACATAATTAGCTTGTCCAGGATTACCGCTTACACCAACAATGGAAGCAATATTAATTATTTTTCCAGAACGTTGCTTCATCATTTGCCTTGTTACTCCCTTTGTGCAAAGGAATACACCTTTTAAATTGATGTTAATAACGTCGTCCCATTCCTCTTCCTTCATTCTCATCAATAAATTATCTCTTGTAATACCTGCATTATTAATAAGAATATCGAGTTTACCGAAAGTCTCAATTGTTTCTTTGACCATATCTTGCACTTCATTATTATTAGCAACATTACACTGAATGGCTTTGGCCTCTCTACCTAAAGCTAATATTTCTTTGACAACTTCCTCAGCTCTATCTTTACTCCCTGAATAATTCACAATAACATTAGCGCCTTCTCTTGCTAGTTCTAATGCAATTTCACGTCCAATTCCACGCGATCCACCCGTAACAAGGGCAACTTTTCCTTCAAGCTGCATCTTTTCTCCTCCTAGCTATTATATATGCTATTTTCTATAACAATACTGTTATTGTAGGTAATACTTTAACGCATAGAACGGAACGACTGTACCTTATTAGAAAGTACGCCTACAGTAGGGCTATTACATAAGCAACAAACTATACGAAAACCGATTTCATTCATATTTGAGCGCTCAGTTACTACTTAGTTCACTAATAAGTTTTTCACAGCTTTCAATATCTTGAACGGAGTATGTTTTAACATCTCGATTTATTTTTCTTATTAATCCAGATAAAACTTTTCCTGGCCCTATTTCTATAAAAGTATCAACACCATCTTCGATCATTGTAACGATTGAATCCTCCCATAAAACAGGTGAATACAATTGTTCAATTAGTTTTGCTTTAATATCTTGAGATTGATGCATTGCTCCTGCTGTAACATTAGCAATAACTGGTGTTTTAGCATCTTGTACAGTGATTTCATCAAGAACCTGGACAAATTTTTCTGCAGCTGGTTTCATTAGCTCAGAATGAAATGGTCCACTTACTTGTAAAGGAAGTACACGCTTTGCACCTGATTCTTTTGCTTTTTGTGAAGCAAGTTCAACACCTTTTACTGTCCCAGAAATAACGATTTGTCCTGGACAATTTAAATTTGCTAATTGAACAGAATGACCACTTAACGTAATTTCTTTTGTAATTTCTTGAAGTGAATCTCGATCCAAGCCAAGTACAGCAGCCATCGTTCCTTCACCATTCGGCACAGCTTCTTCCATATATTCACCACGTTTATGAACAGCATAAACGGCATCCTCAAAATCAATTGCTCCAGCTGCAACGAGTGCTGTGTACTCTCCAAGACTATGACCTGCTGTATAATCTGCACGTATTCCTGCTTCTTCAAGACAATTTAATATAGCTATACTCGTAGTAAGTAATGCTGGCTGTGCATTGGTCGTTAATGTTAATTGATCCAATGGTCCATTTAAAATAATAGTTGATAAAGAATATCCCAAACGCTTGTCTGCACGTTCAAAGATTGATTTCGCATCAGCATTGTTTTCAATTACTGATTCTCCCATACCAACCGTTTGAGAACCTTGACCTGGAAAAACAAATGCAATTTTCCCCATGATAATCTCTCCTTACTTGTTTTCCTTTTTTATCGTATCTTTAATAATTTGTGTCACATGATGACTAGCCATTTCTCGTGCTTGTCTTACTGCATTATAAAGGGCATTGGCATTTGATGAACCATGAGCCTTAATAACCGGTGAATTTATACCAAAAAGACCTGCACCACCATATTCAGTGTAATCCATCATATTTTTTAATTCTTTAAGCTCATTTTTTACTAAACCAGCAGCCAATTTACTTTTAAAATTCGTCATAAATGCTTTTTTTAAGAGTGAGAATAACGATCCTGCCGTACCTTCAATTGTTTTTAACACCATATTACCAGTAAATCCATCTGTTACGACAACATCAGCCGGACCTTGTAAAAGCTCTCTTGATTCAATATTACCTACAAAGTTTAAATCAGCTTCTTTTAACAATTCAAATGTTTTTTTCGTTAATTCATTTCCTTTTTTCTCTTCCGTTCCAATATTCAATAAGCCAACCCGTGGTTTAGCAATACCACGTACCTTCTCTGCATAGATGGACCCCATAATGGCATATTGGAGTAAATGTTCTGGTTTCGCTTCAGCATTTGCACCCAAATCTAGCATAACAAAACCTTTACCATCAATTGTTGGTAAAGTAGGGGCAAGTGCAGGACGTTCAATTCCGTCAATTCGTCCAATAACGAATAGCCCTGCAGCCATTAATGCTCCTGTGTTTCCGGCTGAAATACAGGCATCTGCCTTGCCATCAGCAACTGCCTGGGCCATCAAGACCATGGAGGCTTGTTTTTTACGTCGAACGGCTTTGACAGGCTCATCAGTTCCTTCGATTACTTCATCAGTATGGACAACCTCAACACGTGGATTTTCTTCTAAATATTGTTTAATTTCATCTTCTTTCCCGAATAGTATTATTTCAATATCGGGAAATTCTTTAATTGCTTTATTTACACCTAAAACTATTTCCTTAGGAGCGTTGTCTCCACCCATTGCATCAATAGCAATTTTCATATTTGTCACCTTTTCTATTTCAAACTCTATCTATTATCGAAACAATCGCATCTATTTAAATTAATGACTATTTCGATACATTTCGAACTCACCTTTAAATACAAGTTCATTTCCAACAAAACTATTAACCTCTACAACAGTTCGGTCTTTTTCATTATGTACATCGTATACTTTTGCTTTTGCAATCACACGTTCTCCTAGCTTTACCGAACGAGTAAAATGAATATTCGCTTTAGCTGTCAATGCTAATTCATCATTGATCACAGCAACTGCTAATGAATTTGCCTGTGCAAAAAGATGATGTCCTCGTGCAATCGCATTTCGTTTAAACACGTGTTCTTTTTTTACCTCGAAAATAGATATTGCACTTTTATCCAGGTCAATATCTATAATTTCTCCGATAACCTCATCGATCGGAAGTGAAATGACCTCATCTGCAAAACGTTTCTCCGCAACATTCTTTATCCTTTCCCTTAACTCTGGAATAGATAACTCCAGTCGATCTAAGCGAATGGTTTGGACACTTACATGAAATTGTTCTGCCAGTTCTTCATCAGTAATAAATGGATTAGTTTTTATCGTATCCTGTAATCGTATTTGCCGTTCTTTTTTCATTATCTTCATCAACAATCATCACCATTCACGATATTAGGACTTGGTACTAATAGTAGTATATAAAAAGAATGAGGAGAATGCAAGATAAGTAATCTTGCATTCTCCTTCAGTCTAATTTTTCTCCTGCTAATACTCCGGATTTCTCAATATAATTTCTTAATTGAGTATATTCATCATTTGTCCAGAAATCCTCCTGATTTATAAGTAACTGCGCATCATTTCGTGCTACTTCAAGTGCACGATAATCATGTACCATGTCCGCAACTTTAAACTCAGGCAACCCACTTTGTTTTTTTCCAAAAAAGTCTCCAGGTCCACGAAGCTCAAGATCTTTTTCACTTAATAAAAACCCATCATTGGTTTCTGTCATTATTTTCATTCTTTCTTTACCAACATCTGTTTTTGGGTTTGCAAGTAGAAAACAATATGATTGATCTTCTCCTCTACCGACCCTGCCTCGAAGCTGATGCAATTGTGAAAGACCAAAACGTTCTGCATCATAAATGACCATAATTGTTGCATTCGGTACATTTACCCCAACCTCTACGACTGTTGTAGAGACAAGTACTTGAATTTGATTGCTACTGAACTCTTTCATTACTTGCTCTTTTTCATCTGGATGGAGGCGACCATGCATAAGCCCAACATGAAATTTTGATTGATAGTAATCCGTAAGCATATGATATACGTCTATCGCATTTTGAACATCAAGCTTTTCAGATTCCTCAATAAGCGGACAAATGACATATGCCTGTCTCCCTTTAGATAACTCTTTTTCTACAAATCCTAATACACGCTCTAGCATCTCATGTTTTGCCCAATAGGTTTCAATCATTTTTCTCCCAGCTGGCAGTTCATCAATAATTGAAACATCCATTTCGCCAAAAGCAGTAATGGCTAATGTTCTTGGAATTGGTGTAGCCGTCATAAATAAAACGTCAGGAGCAATCCCTTTTTCTCTTAGTATTCTCCTTTGTTCAACCCCGAATCGGTGTTGTTCATCAGTTATTACTAAACCTAGACGGTGAAATTGAACCTCATCCTGAATCAATGCATGGGTTCCAATTAAGATATTAATTTCCCCATTTTCCAGTCTCTCTAAAAGCTCTTTTCGTTTTTTCCCTTTAACCGAGCTTGTTAGTAGAGCTACTTCCAAACCAACCTGTCCTAATAGAGCTTGTAAGGAGCTTGCATGTTGCTCCGCTAATATTTCAGTTGGTACCATTAAAGCACCTTGATATCCCGCGGTCCAACTAGCATATAATGCAACTGCAGCTACTACAGTTTTTCCTGAACCAACATCCCCTTGCAATAAGCGATTCATTCGATAGGGGGATTTCAAATCTGCACATATTTCATTAATGACTCTTTTTTGTGCATCTGTTAGTGGGAAGGGCAATTTGTCGAAGAAATCACGCAGTTTTTGTAAATCATAGTGCTGCGCAATCCCCGCAGAATGTTCTCTTTCAAATTTCCTTAGAGCCTGCATCTTTAATTGAAAGTATAGAAATTCTTCATAGACGAATCGTCTTCTAGCGTGCTTTACATCTTCTTGAGATTCGGGAAAATGCATCATTTTCATGGCGTCTTTCCTTGCCATTAATTTGTATTTTTCTATTAAGGAAATTGGTAGATTTTCATCAATTTCATGACCATAATGCTGAAATGCTTGAAATATAAATTTCCTCAATGTTTTGACCGTTAATGATCCTTTAACAGAATAAACAGGTTCAAATTCAGCTGTATTTTGATGAGGGCCCAACTTACATTCTTGGGCAGTTATTGCTGCACGATGTTTATCCCATTTTCCTGTCACCGTTATTGTATCAGCAATATTTAGCTTCTTTTTTAAATATGGTTGATTAAAAAAGTAAACTTTTATTAGATGCCTACCTACAAATAATTGAATAGTTAACCTGGAACGTTTGCGATTATAAAACATAAGAGAAGGCTCACTATGAACCTTCCCCTCAACAGTCACTTTCTCTTCGTGCTCAACATCTTGTAAATCTCGTAATCGATAATCTTCATAACGATAAGGGAAATGCTCTAGCAAGTCAAAAACAGTAAATATCCCCATAGATGCAAGGATACTCGCGGTTTCCTCACCAATACCTTTAATGATAGATACAGAATCCTTTAAATTAGTCACGGTCACCTAGTGGCATTCCAAAAATTTTAGCCTCTAATCTTCGGCCGGTTGGAGTTGCCGCAAGTCCTCCCTGAGCAGTTTCTTTTAAAGAAGTAGGCATACTCTGCCCTATTTTAAACATTGCATCAATCACTTCATCACATGGAATTCGACTTGTAATTCCTGCTAAAGCCATATCTGCTGCAACCATTGCATTTGCAGCACCCATCGCATTTCTTTTAACACATGGTACTTCAACAAGGCCTGCAACAGGATCACAAACAAGTCCAAGCATATTTTTCAGGGTAATCGCCATGGCCTCTGCACATTGAGAAGGTGTCCCACCTGCCATTTCAACAATTGCAGCAGCTGCCATCCCTGCTGCTGATCCAACCTCTGCTTGACAGCCACCAGCTGCACCAGAAATGGAAGCATTATTCGCAACAACGAAACCAAATGCGCCTGAAGTAAAAAGGAATTGAACCATTTGTTCTCGTGTTGGATGTAATTTGTTTTTCACTGCAAATAGAGTACCCGGTACTACACCTGCAGATCCAGCAGTTGGCGTTGCACAAATCGTTCCCATTGCCGCATTTACTTCATTGGTTGCTACAGCCTTACTTACTGCATCTAAAATGGTTTCACCTGATAAAAAATTCCCTTTTTCGATATATCGTTGCATTAAAACAGCATCTCCACCTGTTAAACCAGAGTGAGAAGTCACTCCATTTAATCCACGTTCTACAGCATCTTCCATCACTTTTAGACTTTTGTCCATCTGAGAGAAAATTTCTTCACGTGATCTGCCTGTCACTTCCATCTCTTGTTCAATCATGATTTCGGAGATTTTTTTATTTTGAGTTTCTGCCATTTCCACTAATTCTGCTACATTTTTAAACATTTTAAAAACCTCCTTACTAGTTGCTATACCGTAAGCGCTCCCAAAACTTTACTTTTCAAATAGAATTAAATTAATCCACAACTCTAGCAACTTGTGTGATATTAGGTAGTTCTTGAATTTCTTTCAAAATGTATTCATCAATATTATGATCAACTTCAATGACCATTAGTGCCATTTGTCCTACTTCCTTACGGGAAACTTCCATATGTCCAATATTGATTTCATATTTTGATAATACATTGGAAACTGCTGCGATAGCTCCAAATCGATCATTATGAACGACTAATATGGCTGGATGATGTCCTGTTAATCTGAGTTCAAAGCCATTCAGTTCAGTTATCTCAATTTTACCTCCACCTATGGAAATTCCCACAAGTTCCATTTCACCAATCTCATCACCAATAACAAGTCTTGCTGTATTCGGATGGTCTGGAACAGCGGTTTCGGTAAAAAATTCGATATGCAATCCTTGTTCTTTTCCAAGATTAATAGAATTGATGATCCTTTCATCAAAGGTATCAAAATCTAGTAAACCACCAACTATTGCAACATCTGTTCCATGTCCTTTATAGGTTTCCGCAAAAGAACCGTAAAAATAGATTTTCGCCCATTTAGGAACTCTGCCAAAAAGTGTACGAGCAACTCGACCAATTCTAGCAGCTCCTGCAGTATGCGAACTGGATGGTCCAATCATGACCGGACCGATAATATCAAATACGCTTTTATATTTCATTTTGGCCAACTCCCTCGACTAGATATTATATTCACATTAACGATTTTTGTCGATAAAAAGGAAATAGAAGGGTTTCCCCTTCTATATATTATATCTTCAATTGTTTGATTGGTAAAATTATTTTAGCTGGTAAGAAATATTATTCAACAGAAATAATGAATGAATATAAAGGCTGTTTTCCATTATGAACTTCAACTTCAATATCTTCATAATTCTTCTCAATAAATGCTGTCACATTTTCTACCTGTTCAGCTGAAATATCTTCGCCATAAATAATTGTAATAATCTCATCATCTTCATTGACCATTTTATTTACCAATGAAGTCGTTGCTGAAATAAGATCTTTACTTGTTTCAATGATTTTCCCATCAGCGATGCCCATATAATCATCTTTTTCAATGGCAATCCCATCAATAGTTGTATCCCGGACTGCATAAGTTACTTGTCCTGTTTTCACATGTTGGATCGCTTCTTTCATTAACTTCTCATTTTCCTCTAAAGATAAGGACGGGTTAAATGAAAGTAATGCTGACATTCCCTGTGGCACGGTTTTCGTAGGTAAGACAATTATTTCTTGTTCAGACACCTGTGCCGCCTGCTCAGCAGCCATAATAATATTTTTATTATTCGGCAAGATAATTATTTTTCTCGCATTTACATCTTTTACAGCAGTCAATATATCTTCCGTACTAGGATTCATCGTCTGACCGCCTTCAATTACAGCACTAGCACCAATACTTTTAAATAAATCAGCAATTCCCTGACCCATAGAAACAGCAATAATTCCGTATTCCTGTTCTTCTTTAGGTACTGTTGTTTCTAATGTGTTATGCATATCTCCAATAATTGAACTATGCTGTTGACGCATATTTTCGATTTTCATATTGATTAAGTTGCCGTATTGTTGCCCAAATGTTAATACTTCACCTGGTTGTTCAGAATGGATATGAACCTTAACCAGTTCATCATCTGATACAACTAGTAATGAATCGCCAAAACGACTTAATTCATTACGAAACTTTTCCTCTGAAAATGGATGTTTTTTTAATTTATCCTCTTCAAATTTCACCATAAACTCCGTACAATACCCAAATTCAATATCTTCGGTATTCATGAAACTTTGAGCATTTTTATGATGTTCTGCGCTTACCATCTCATTCATTGAAAAAGAAATAGTTGATTCATTTGGTAACGCTTCCCCTTTTAATTCCGCCAAAAATCCTTCATAAACAAAAACAAGTCCTTGTCCACCACTATCGACTACTCCTACTTCTTTTAATACAGGAAGTAATTCTGGTGTTCGATTTAAAGACTTTTTCGCTTCCTCTACAATAGATTCCATAAATGGAATAAAATCAATTTCAATTTTAGCAATTTCTACAGCTTTTTTTGCAGCATCTTTTGCGACTGTTAAAACTGTTCCTTCAACAGGCTTCATTACTGCTTTATATGCTGTCTCAACACCTGCTTCAAGGGCAGCAGCAAATTCCTTTGTTGTTACTTCTTTATTATTTTCGATTGCTTTACCTAGCCCACGAAATAATTGAGAAAGAATGACTCCAGAGTTCCCTCTTGCCCCCATAAGTAGTCCTTTAGACAGGGCAGCTGCTACATGACCAATATGGTCTTGTACATTTTTTTGAACCTCTTTTGCACCTGATGTCATTGATAAATTCATATTCGTTCCAGTGTCTCCATCTGGTACTGGAAATACATTTAAAGCATCAACTATTTTCGCATTACTTGCCAAATGGTTGGCACCTTTTATAACCATCTCCGCGAAACGTTTTCCATCCAAAGATGTAATTGCCACGAATCTTTTCCTCCTTATTACGGGTTTGTCACCCTGACTCCTTGAACAAAGATGTTTATAGAGTCTGCAGATATTCCAATCGTTTTATCAAGTGTGTATTTCACTTTTGATTGAACATTATGTGCGATTTCTGAAATTTTTGTTCCATAGCTAACAATTATATACATGTCAATATGTAATTCATCATTTTCATGACGTACAATGACACCGCGAGAGAAATTTTCTTTACGCAAAATGTCAGTGATTCCATCTCTAATTTGATTTTTAGATGCCATACCGACAATACCGTAACAATCGATGGCAGCTCCACCTGCGATTGTTGCAACCACATCGTGAGAAATATCTATATGACCAAAATTTGTTTTCATTTCAATGGACATTTGCTTTTCCCCCTAACTGGATTCATAACTTTAACCTAGCTATAGTCATTTTACTATAATATATTTTTATTTAAAAGTCGAATAAAAATCGATACTTTGAAGTCAAAGGCTGACTTAGGAACATCAAAGGCAGATTTTCCACTTTGCCTGTCGGAGCAAACCAGTCGCCTCGCTTTTCGTTTTTGTCTAGTTGCGGCTCCTTGCTCCTCGGGGTCAAATAACCTCCCACTCATTAAAGTCAAAGAGCTGACTTCATTGAGTGGGAGAACATTTGCCTGTCGGAGCAGACCAGTCGCCTTCGCTTTTCGTTTTTGTCTAGCTGCGGCTCCTTGCTCCTCGGGGTCAAATAACCTCCCACTCATTAAAGTCAAAGAGCTGACTTCATTGAGTGGGAGAACATTTGCCTGTCGGAGCAGACCAGTCGCCTTCGCTTTTCGTTTTGTCAAGTATTTTTTCTTGAAAGGTTTTAGTTGGAGTCTTGCATTATTGAGGGTTGTATGATAAATTATTAAGGTATCTTTTTATGATGAATATTGAAGTGATGAAACATATGATATTTCGACTTCAGGGTAAGGAGGGAAATAATATGCCAAAAAAATGTGTTGTAACTGGACGTAAAACTCGCTCAGGAAATTCACGTTCTCACGCAATGAACGCAAATAAACGTACTTGGGGAGCTAATCTTCAAAAAGTTCGTATTCTTGTAGATGGTAAGCCTAAACGTGTTTGGGTTTCTGCAAGAGCATTAAAATCAGGAAAAGTTGAACGCGTATAATCGTTTCAGCATTATCCTGGCATAGTAAAAAAAATGCCGACAATCGGCATTTTTTTTTACTCTTTTTTAAACGTCCCTAGCATCGCACGAACAATTCCACCTAAAAATTTAGGTAACTTAATTGTATAAAATTTCATACATGTCCCTCCTCATTTAACTTACAAACCAATATCGAGCAAATTACCACTAGATTAGAAAATCAAATAGTTTTCTAAAAATGGTGTAAACAAGCTAATCCAGTTGCCCAAATATATCGGGTTAAAATAGTTTATTCATAACAAATAAAAATGAGTACGCTCCCTGAAAAAAGGGCTTATAAAATTATCAATCTTCACTTCTTATCATCATTAATATGCCTGATGTGAAAGAAAAAGTACCGGTTTCTTCAATAAGTTCATTACTGATGCATAATGTCGATCCCATTTGTATGTGTTTATTTTCTAACGGATATTTAAACCCAAGCAATGTTATTCCCTCTACATGTTTACTGAGAGGAATAAAAGAAATATATGATCTTTTATCTATTTTGTTAATCGTGTACCGACCTGGAGAAAAAACGGAAATTATATTTTGTTTATCAATGACTTCTATCGTACATTCAATACTTTCTTCCCTTGTTAGTATCATAACATTAGCCATAAAATGATCCATTCTTCCACCGGTCGCGCCAAAAATTCTTATGATCCGTGGATTTTGATTTATTGCCCATAAAAAAGCAAGCTCCATATCTGTTTCATCTTTTTCTGGTTTATATTTTTTAATATTATTCGTAATTTGTTTCATTTGTTCCCATTGGTCTTTTGTGACGGAATCAAAATCACCAAACGCCAATGAAGGGTGAATATTATTTTGAATTAAATACATCACGCCAAAATCTACCCCAACCCATATTACTTCGGATGAATTATAGTTGGAGAGATCAGGAATATATGTACGAGGTCCACCTGCGACAATATGAATAATTGGTTGCATGTTTTTCATTCCTTTCTTATTCTTTAGGTTAAGCTTTCACAATTAATAAACGTTAAAAACCGCTCTAGTTGTTACTTAAACTAAACAAAAAGCCAGCAAATAGCTGACTAGTTTGTTATTATTATAATGTTTTACGAATCTCATTGATTGCTTTTTTACGGTCTTCATGATTATAAATAGCAGAACCAGCTACCAGTACATTCGCCCCTGCATCAGAGCAAAGTTTTGCTGTTTCAGGATTAATTCCTCCATCCACCTCAATCTCAATATTTAATCCTTCTTGGTCAATCAGCTCTTTAACTTGTTTGATTTTTGGAAGTACACTTTTAATAAAACGTTGACCTCCAAAACCAGGATTTACCGTCATAAGTAATACCATATCAATATCTTTCAGAACATGCTTGATCATCTCAACTGGTGTTGCCGGGTTTAGAACTACACCCGCTTTAACACCAAAGGAACGGATATATTGAATCGTACGGTGTAAATGTTTACATGCTTCAACATGAACAGTTATATAATCGGCTCCTGCCTTTACGAAGGATTCAATGAATTGATCCGGATTTTCAATCATTAAATGAACATCTAAAGGAAGTTTTGTTATAGGACGAATTGCTTCTACAACTAATGGACCCATCGTAATATTTGGAACAAAATGTCCATCCATCACATCAATATGAATATAATCGGCTCCTGCCTTTTCGACATCTTTTATTTCATCAGCTAATTTTGAAAAATTTGCAGATAAAATCGATGGTGCAATTTTCACCATAATCAGTACCTCGGCTTTCTATCTTTTATTTCCTGCAAAAACTGTAAATAGTGATCATAACGATATCTAGGTATCTCTTCATTTGCCACAGCATCCTTAACTGCACATTTAGGTTCATTTAAATGTAAGCAACCGCGAAATTTACAATCATTTCTCAATGCAGCCATTTCAGGGAAACAATTTGATAAGTATTCTGCCTCTAAGGTATCGAATTCTAAAGCACTAAATCCTGGAGTATCAGCAACTAGGCCATTCTCGATATCAATTAATTCAACATGGCGGGTAGTATGCTTTCCTCTACCTAAATGAGAAGAAATATGACTCGTCTTTAATTCGAGATCAGGTTTAATTGCATTTAATAAAGATGACTTCCCTACGCCAGATTGTCCAGCAAATACACTAATTTTCCCTTTTATATGTGGCAAAAGCTTATCTAATCCTTCTTCTGTTTTTGAAGAGGATAAAGTGATTTCATAACCAATTTTTCGATAATCGTTTACAAAGTCTCTTAACTTCAATCTTTCTTCATCCGTTAATAAATCCATCTTTGTAATACAAATGATAGGATTAATCTCATTTGATTCAATAATTACTAAAAATCGATCAAGTAATATCGAACTAAAATCTGGTTCTTTAGCAGAAAAAACAAGAATCGCTTGATCTACATTGGCAATTGGAGGTCGAATCAGCTCATTTTTTCTTTCATATACCTCCATAATGTATCCTTCCCGCTCATTTTCTGCCTGGTAAACAACAGAGTCTCCAACAAGAGGGGTAATTTTATTTTTTCTAAAAACCCCTCTCCCTCTACATTGGATAATTTGATGACCATCTAATACATAATAAAACCCACTTAATGCCTTGATAATTTTCCCTTCAGGCATAGCATCGACTCCTTCATAAATTTAGTTAATCATTAGGATAATGAACGACATCTTCAAGAATTACTTCATTCCCTCTCATAACACGATATTTGGCAGTTTCTCCTTCTTTTATTGTAAATTGTAAAAGCCTTTTAGTCGGTTCGGTAATTGTAAACGTATCAAACGGAACAGATAGATTATTATTCATGTCTTCAATGAAAATTTGAATCTCTTCGGGCTTCTGTTCTTCTTCGCCCGGTTCATATGGGATAGATATTTCTTTTTCCACTGTTTTCGGTGGTTTTTCTTTTGGCCCTTTAGACATTACGACTTGGACCCTATCCCCCTTGATTAATTGTGCACCAGGAGCAGGATATTGTGATATGACCAGTCCTTCTTTTACTGTATCATTATATTCTTCTTTTGACATATCAATAACTAAGCCCGTTGACTCTTCATAATCCCTTAAACCTTTTTCATTATAATCTCTTAAATCCTTGAGACTAATTTTTTCTAATCCCTTACTCACTGTAAATGTTAACATGGTCTCACTAGGAACAACATCTCCAGATATAGGATCCTGTTCAATAATTGTTCCAGCGGGGCTATCACTGTATTCTTCTGTCATTTTTATATCTTTGAACTCTTCATCTTTTAAAAGCTCATAAACCTCTTCATAGGACCTTCCTGTATAGTCAGACAGGGAGAATTTCTCCTTACCACTACTGACATAAATATCAATTTCGGCTCCCTCTTTAACTAATTTCCCCGCTTTAGGATTTGTTTTAATCACGTATCCTTCAGGTATTTTTTCATTAGAAGTTTTAATTTTTTTACCCACTTTAAGATTGGCATCTGTAATCGTCTTCACCGCGTTATCCAAACTAACTTCCTTCACTGAAGGGACTTTAATTTCCTTTGGCCCTAACATTGTTGGCAAGAAAAGAAAGCCGAGGACAGCAATGATGATTAGAAAAACGAAGGACCCACCAACGATCCACGGCCATTTTCTTTTTTTCTTTTTTTTGTCTTTTTTCTTATCCTCATTTACGCCTGGTTGACCTATATCCTGTGATCCGCTATCTTTCGAATGAATAATCGTTTCATCTTTTGGATTCATTGAGTGTAAATTTGTAATGATAGGAATCGCTTTCGTTGCCTCATTATCCTCAGGAATTGTGAATTTAGCTTCATTAATCCTTTCCGGATCTAATGCCGTTCGAATATCCTCCCCCATCTCGTCCACATTATCATAACGTTGAAAAGGATCTTTTGACGTAGCCTTCAATACGATATTCTCTACACTTTGTGGAATATTAGGATTCCATCTTTTCATTGACGGAGTTTCCGTCTGTAAGTGCTTCAATGCAATGGAAACGGCAGATTCACCTGAAAATGGCAATCTGCCAGTTAATAATTCGAACATGACAATACCGAGAGCATAGATATCTGATTTTCTAGTAGCCATACCGCCACGGGCTTGTTCCGGTGATAAGTAATGCACTGTCCCTAATACTGAATTAGTTTGAGTTATAGAAGTTGCACTTAATGCCATCGCTATTCCAAAATCTGTGATTTTCACAATCCCATCATGATCAATTAAAATATTTTGTGGTTTAATATCACGATGAATAATTTGATGTTGATGGGCATGTGAAATAGCAGAAACAAGCTGTGCCATTATGTCAAGTGCCTTCTCAATCGATATTGGATAGAACTGCTGTATGTATTGCTTCAGTGTCATCCCATCTACATATTCCATCACTAAATAATAAATATCTTCTTCTTCTCCTACATCATAGATATTGACTATATTAGGATGATTTAAGCTTGTCGCAGACTGGGCTTCCCGTTGAAAACGATGGATAAATTCTTGTTCATTTGCAAAATCTAATCTTAATATTTTGATTGCTACATCTCGATCTAGAATCATATCTCTGGCTAAATAGACATTAGCCATACCGCCGCCGCCAATCATACTAATAATTTTGTAGCGGTCACTTATTCTTTTACCAATCAACATTCATTACACCCGCCTTCATCAGAAGAAGAAACTTCGATAATAACAAGTGTTATATTGTCTTCACCACCATGGTCATTTGCCATGTCAATTAATATTTGTGCTTTCTCTTCGATGTTATTTTCATTTTCTAAAATTTCCTTAATTTGGTCTTCGGTCAATTTGTCTGAAAGACCATCAGAGCATAAAAGTAAATAATCCCCTTCCTCAATGATAATCGTTTTTACATCAGCTTCTATTGACTGTTCAGTACCTAATGCTTTTAAAACGACATTTTTACGGGGATGATGCTCTGCATCTTCCTTTGAGATAATTCCTGTTTTCACCAATTCATTAACATATGAATGATCTTCAGTAATTTGTTTAAATCCATCCTCATTAAATAAATAGCAACGACTATCACCAATATTGGCTATTGTTACAAAATCATCTGTATAGGCAGCGGCAACTAATGTAGTTCCCATACCTTCGCACTCAATATTATTATTAGCGTGCTCAAATAAAGATTGGTTAATTTCTGTCACAATTTCATGTAAATATTTTTCAACCATTTCAGCATTAGTCATTTTTGGTGCTTGCGTCCAATTTTTATACATCAAATCTACTGTTATTTTACTTGCCACATCACCTGCATTATGACCACCCATTCCATCTGCCACAATCGCAAGGTGATCACCTGCTGAATTAGTAAAAATTCCCCCATTGTCTTCATTCCGTTGACGAATTTTCCCCTTATCTGTTCGAAAAACAGCCCTCATCTTTAGAGGTCACCCCATTTCTTCTTTTCGTTACTTAGTTCTTCCCCTTCTTTCTGAAGCATGAGATAAAAAATCCATCTCCTCCAAAATCTTGAGGGAAAATTTGCACTCGATTATTGTTAACTAACGGCTGGATCATTTCAGTTAGTTGTAGTGGATATTCTTCGAAATCATTTGCCTCTTTTAAAAACTCTTGTACATTTCCTTCATTCTCCTCTTTATCAACAGTACATGTACTGTAAACAAGCAAACCACCAGGTTTAACTAAACGTGATGCTTCAATTAAAATACTTTTTTGAATGGTCTGAAGTGATTGAAGATCCTGTAATGTTTTGCTATATTTTATATCGGGCTTTTTCCTCAACACACCCAAACCTGAGCATGGCGCATCTACCAATACTCGATCAAAGGATTCGCCTTTAAAATTCTCGCTTACCAGCCTACTATCCATTGCCTTTGTTTCAACATTATTTAATCCAAGCCTGTCCGCATTTTCACTTATTAATTTTATTTTATGCTCATGTAAATCTAATGAAATTACTTTACCTGTTCCATTTAATTTTTCGGCAATATGGGTCGTTTTTCCTCCAGGAGCTGCACAACAATCTAGAATATTAAGATTCTTAGTCAGATTCATAGCATAAGCTACTAGCATTGAGCTTTCATCTTGGACCGTTATATAGCCATTCTTAAATGCCTGTGATTGGGCAAGGTTTCCCTTTAATGATCTAAGCGATTCAGGAACGAGCGGACTATATTGAATTTCATATCCTTCATCTTCTAACATTTGCTTCACTTTCTCTACTGAAGCTTTAGTCATATTTACTCGTGCTGTTTGTAGAGGGGCTAAAAGATTTGCTTCACACATTTCTTTCGTTTTTTCCAATCCAAATTGTTCGGCCCAGCGCTTGACCATCCATTTTGGATGACTAGTCTCAATCGAGATTTTTTCAATTGGATTATGTATCTCCTCTAAAGAAGGGAGACCCTTTCTTTGAACAGCTCTTAAAATGCCATTAACCATTCCTGAAATCCCGCGATGTCCTCTTTTCTTGGCAATTTCAACCGCTTCATAAATAACTGCACGATCAGGAATTTTATCTAAATAGACCATTTGATATAAAGAAAGCCGTAAAAGTATCTGTACCCATGTTTCTATTTTCTTATTTATAAATGGTTTTAAGAAATAATCCAGTGTAAATTTTCTTTGTATTGTTCCATAAGTGATTTCCGTTAATAATCCAATATCAGGACCACTAATAGAATTTCTTTGTATTACGTGGTTTAAAAGTAAATTACTATAAGCCTGATTTTTCTCAATTGCTTCTAATATTTCAAGCGCTGATTCACGTACATTCTTCTTTTTATTTGCCATATTATTCTCCTAATATTGTTCCAATAGGTAAAGTAGAACCAGTTCCATTCAAAAACTGTTCTCCAGACATCTTTTTCTTTCCTGATGGCTGTAACTCAGTTATCTTTATACCTGTTAAATTACCTGTAGCAACGACGATTCCATCCTTCTCTTTTTCTACAATACTACCTGCTGGATGCTGTTCTGATATAGAAACTTTTTTAGATTCCCAAATTTTCATGACATTCCCATTAAGTGTTGTATAAGCAACAGGCCATGGGTTTAAACCTCTAATATGGTTGTAAATGTCTTCACCTGTTTTAGACCAGTCAATTTTTTCCTGTTCACGTTTAATATTTGATGCAAATGTTGCTAGTTCGTGATTCTGTGGAATGGATGTAAGCTCATGATTGATAAGCTTTGGTAATGTATCCGATAATAAATTCGCTCCCGCTTTGCTCAATTTAATATGTAAGGTACCCACATTATCTTCCTCTGTAATTGGGACTTCAACTTGACTAATAATATCACCAGCATCTAGCTTTTCAGCCATATACATAATTGTTATCCCTGTTTTTTTCTTTCCCTGCATAATTGCATAATGGATTGGTGCACCCCCACGTAGCTCAGGCAATAATGAGGCATGTACATTAATACAACCAAGCTCAGGAGCATCTAACAAATCCTTTGGCAAAATTTGTCCATATGCTGCAGTAATTACTATATCTGGTTTTAATTTGATTATGGTATTTAATTCTTCTGATCCACGAAGCTTTTCAGGTTGATAGACAGGGATTTGATGTTTCTCTGCTTCAACCTTGACAGGGGTTGGAGTAAGTATTCTCTTTCTTCCGACCGGGCGATCTGGTTGTGTAACGACAGCTAACACCTCATACCCGTCTTGTATAATTCTCTCTAATACTGGAACAGAAAAATCTGGCGTTCCCATAAATACAACTTTTGTCATTCTCCTTCATACCCTTCTAATTCTTCTTCATCAATATATTTAAGAACTTTTGATGTAAACAAAATGCCATGCAAATGATCAATTTCATGCTGAATGGCACGTGCAAGATAATCTTCTGCTTCTAAAAAGAACGTTCTTCCCTTTATATCTTGTGCTTTTACTTTTACGTAATAGGGACGTGAAACTGTTCCGTATAACCCCGGAAAGCTTAAGCATCCCTCTATATCTGTTTGTTCACCTTTTGTTTCAAGAATCACAGGATTAATTAAATTGATTCTACCTGCTTCATCACCGATATCAACTACAGCTATCTGTTGATCAATTCCAACTTGTGGTGCTGCTAATCCTACACCATCTGCTGCTAGCATCGTATCATACATATTATTGAGTAATGTTTTTAAGTTTTTATCAAATTGCTTTACCGGCTCACATTCTTTTTCAAGAACCTCTGCCGGATGTTTTACAATCGTTAGTATCGCCAAGATGTTACCTCTTTTCCTCTATTCATTCCAGCTCTGTGCAAACACTATTATTTTGGAAAATTAGACCGCAAATTTTCTTTGGAAAATTAAACTGCAAATTTTCCTACATCATCATATAAGGATTGACATCTATGTTGATGGTTAATCCTTCTGATGTGATTTGTTGTTGGTAATGTTCTAATAGATGACGGAGCTGTTGCGTTAAATTTGGTTCCCGTTTGTATTTTATCAAACATTGATATCGATATCTATTATTGATCTTTGGAATCGGTGATGTGGCAGGTCCTAGTATAATTGCTTCTTTAGATAATTTTGAATGAAGATAGTTCGATATTTTTTCGGTAATCGATACGACCTTCATTAAATCCTCATGACTAACAGTTATCATTGCAAGATAATAAAATGGTGGATAGGAGCCCAATTTTCTCATCATCATTTCTTTTTTATAAAAATGATCATAATCCTGCTTTCCAGCAAGCTCGACACTATAATGTTCCGGAGTATACGTTTGAATCACGACTTCGCCGGCTAAGTGATGTCTACCTGCTCTTCCACTCACCTGTGTTAATAATTGAAAAGTTTTTTCTGATGCACGAAAGTCTGGTAAATGCAGCATCGTATCAGCACTTAATACACCTACAAGAGTAATATTAGGAAAATCAAGCCCCTTTGCAATCATTTGTGTTCCTAATAAAATATCTGCCTTTCCCTCCTGGAATTGTTGTAGTAATCTTTCATGTGCCCCTTTTCGACTTGTTGTATCTACATCCATCCGGATCACCGTAGCCTCTGGTAGGAGTTTTGCTATTTCCTCTTCTACTTTTTGTGTTCCAGTACCAAAGTATCGAATATGCTCACTATCACACTCTGGACAAACAGATGGAACACTGGCTTCGTATCCACAGTAATGACATTTCATCTGACTAGTAAAACGATGATAGGTAAGGCTAATTTCACAATGAGGGCATTGTAGAACATAACCACAATCACGACACATCACAAATGAAGAATGACCTCGTCGATTTAAAAAAAGGACAGTCTGTTCCTTTTTAGATAGACGATCCTGTAGCTTTTCAAATAGTTCTCTTGAAAACATAGAGCGATTACCTTCGCGAAGCTCTTCCCTCATATCCACAATTGAAACAGAAGGCAATGCTTGGTTATTCATTCTTTTTTTCATGGAAAGTAGTGTATAAACACCCTTTTGGGATCTTGCAAATGACTCTAGTGAAGGAGTTGCACTCCCTAGTATTACCGGGCATTGATGAAGCTTTCCGCGGTAAATGGCGATATCCCTAGCATGATAACGAGGATTTTCTTCTTGCTTATAACTATTTTCATGCTCTTCATCAATAATAATAATCCCTAGGTTTTCAAACGGAGCAAATATAGCCGATCTTGCTCCAACCACCACCCTTGCTTCCTTACGTTCAATTTTTCTCCATTCATCATACTTTTCTCCAATGGACAACCCACTATGAAGGACAGCGACATCATTCCCAAACCGTCCTTTAAATCGTTCAACCATTTGTGGGGTTAAAGAAATTTCAGGCACAAGTACGATCGCCTCTTTTCCTTTGTCTAGCACACTTTGAATAGACTGTAAATAAACTTCCGTCTTCCCACTACCAGTAACCCCATTTAATAGGAACGTTTCTTGATAGTTGCCTTCAATGGAACGAATAATTGGCTCCATTGCCATTGACTGCTCCTCTGTCAATTGAAAAGGTTTAGTTTTCTCAAAGATTCGATGTTCATAAGGATCACGATATTCCTCTTTATTTTCTTCTTGAAAGTAACCTTTGCTTATTAATGAACGTATAGTAGTAGGTGCTACACCTGTAACTTCTTGTACCTGCTTAACAGGTATATACTCATTTCCATTCTGGAGAAAATATTCTAATACTTTTTTTTGTTTTAAAGCATTTTGTGAAAGACCTTCAATTGTTTGAAGAAGTTCTTCATTTGTTAATAGACACTTAATTACACGTATTGTTTTTTTATTCGCTTTATTTTTTACTAAATATTTTATTTCAACTGTTCCATTTTTTATTTCCTGCTGTAGTAGTGGAAGGAGTTTTCTTTCGGAAGCAGCATCCCATTTCAGTTCCATTTTATTTCCAAATATTTCATCCAAAAATGGATTAGTCCTATCATCAATACGTTTAAACACCTTCTCATATTTTGCTTTCATAGCTGCTGGTAACATTGCTTGATATGCAGATATTTTCAAGCATAATACTTGTTCGGATAACCATTTACCAAGATTTAATAATTCTTCGTTTAATACTGGATATATATCCAATGGTTCATGAATTGACTTTAATTTCATTACTTCAGTGTGTTCTTTTAATTCAATTATGAATCCTTGGATTAATCGTGGACCAAAAGGAACAGACACCCTCATACCAGGTTGGATAAACTCCTCCCATTGTTCAGGAACAAGATAATCAAATAATTTATCTGTATTCATTGTAGGAACATCTACAATTACACTTGCTATTCGCATACTTGATCACTCTTTTTAATTTCCTGAATCACTTCATCAAGAATCGCTTTTGCTGTTTCATTTTTACTTAAGAGTGGTAGCGCTCTTTTTGTATGATTCTTTTTATACATAGTGACAATATTCGTATCCCCAGCAAACCCTGCCCCTTCTTTACTTACATCATTGGCTACAATCATATCGGCATTTTTTCGTTCTAGTTTACCCCAAGCATATTCATCAACTTTTTCAGTTTCTGCCGCAAATCCTACTAAATATGGTTTATCCTGTTTTAAACCTAATTCTTTTAATATATCTTTCGTACGCTCTAATTCAATAACTAAATTTCCTTCTTTTTTCTTCATTTTTTGTGAAAAAACTTCTTTTGGACGATAATCAGCTACTGCTGCACTTTTAATGACAATATCTGCATGTTTATAGTTCTTCATTACTGCTTCAAACATATCCTGTGCACTCACAATTGGAACATGCACTACTTGATCAGGTATTTTTAAGCCTACATCACCTGAAACAAGAATAACTTCCGCTCCCATTTTCACTGCTTCCTCTGCAAGAGCATAACCCATTTTACCAGAGGATCGATTTGTTAAATAACGCACAGGATCGATAATTTCTTTTGTTGGGCCGGCAGTAATAAGAATGGTTTTCCCTTTTAACTCTTGCTTTGATTCTTTAAAGTACTCACCTAATAATTGAACCACTTTCTCAGGTTCTTCTAAACGTCCTTTACCCACATAGCCACAGGCTAGATAGCCTTCACTAGGCTCCACAAATTGATATCCAAAGTCAGCCAATATAGTAATATTTCTTTTTACTGCTGGATGGTCATACATATGTACATTCATCGCAGGGGCAATCCATATTGGTGCTGATGTTGCTAATAATGTTGTTGAAATCATATCATCAGCAATCCCGTTCGCTAATTTTCCAATAATATTCGCTGTCGCAGGGGCAATAAGAACTAAATCCGCCCAATCTGCTAAATCTATATGTGCGATGACTTCAGAATTTTTTTCATCAAAAGTATCCGTATATACATCATTTCTTGAAAGTGCTTGAAAAGTTAAAGGTGTGACAAACTGGCATGCTGACTTACTCATAATCACTTTTACCATCGCGCCTGCCTGCGTTAACTTACTTGTTAATGCTGCTGCCTTATATACTGCTATTCCACCAGTTACACATAATAATATCTTTTTGCCTATCATGACTATTCCTCCATTTAAGCATTGTTCTTATATTATGAATGATTTTGTTCCTAGTTAAAAGAATCCTGTCTTTGCAATGACAAATTTTCGAGAATAAATGTCCATTTAATTAGCTCTATCATCAATAACTAACTTAAGATATTTACTCTATTATAAATAGCAGTCAAGTCCAAGAAAAGAGCTTAAACAAGAAAAGCCGTTTTCATATATTTATACTTTTGTAAAAGCCATACTGCATGTTTTACACCCAATAAAGGATTCAGAGCGGTCCTATGGAGTTTTCAGCTCTTTTCTCGTGAAATGAAAGGGGATTAGCTATATGAATCGGTTCCTTTACGGTATCAATCACTCACTTTGGTTACCGCGCTCAGGTGATTTCCTCCTTCACGGTAATCAAACTCTCTTTTTAGTTACCGGGCACGTGCTTTTTCCTCTTTCTCGGTAATCATTCTCTCCCTTTGGTTACCGCGCTCTCGCTTTTTTCTCCTTCTCGGTAATCATTCGTTCGCTTTGGTTACCGCCCTCACACTATTTTCTCCTTCTCGGTAATCATTCGTTCCCTTTAGTTACCCTGCACACACTTTTTCCTCCTTCACGGTAATCATTCGCTCCCTTTGGTTACCCTGCACACGCTTTTTCCTCCTTCTCGGTAATCATTCGTTCGCTTTGGTCACTCTGCACACGCTTTTTTCTCCTTCTCGGTAATCAATCGCTCCCTTTTGTTACCGCGCTCTCGCTTTTTCCTCTTTCACGGTAATCTATCACTCCCTTTAGTTACCTTGCACACGTATTTTCTTCCTTCACGGTATTCAATCGCTCACTTTGGTTACCCTGCACACGCTTTTTTCTCCTTCACAGTAATCATTCGCTCACTTTAGTTACCCTACACACGCTTTTTCCTCCTTCACGGTAATCATTCGCTCACTTTGGTTACCCTGCACACGCTTTTTTCTCCTTCACAGTAATCATTCGCTCACTTTGGTTACTCTGCACACGCTTTTTTCTCCCTCTCGATAATCATTCGCTCACTTTAGTTACCTTGCACACGCTTTTTTCTCCTTCTCGGTAATCAATCGCTCCCTTTTGTTACCGCGCTCTCGCTTTTTTCTCCTTCACGGTAATCATTCGCTCAACTTATGGATTCAAACTTTACTCTTAAATAGCACCAATGTTTGAGAAAAGAACTTAAAAAAGAAAAAACAACCTATTTGATAGGTTGTTTTCACCTTATTATGCTTGTTCCTTGTCTGTATTAGTTTTCATTACTAATGTTTTCGCATAGATTTCTTCAAGTGCTTTGCCTACATATTTTTGCGAAGCAAAATGATCAAGCGTTTCTTTTCCATCTTCCTGAAGATTCCGTGCACGCTTAGCTGCTACAGATACTAAGGAATATTTTGAATCAATAATTTTAAGTAATTTGTCAATAGAAGGATATAACATATCATTCAACCTCCAGCATTTTTTTATATCTTGGTGCAATTCTACTTGTCTTGCAATGTTCGGCCAGTACAATTGCCTTAATGCGATCACAAGCAGCTTCCACTTGATCATTTTCTACAACATAATCATATAAATTCATCATTTCAATTTCTTTTCTTGCTTCTTTCATACGATTATTAATTAGTTCATCAGATTCTGTACCACGTGTAACAATCCGAGATTGTAATTCCATAAGACTTGGTGGGGCAAGAAAGATAAACAGGCCTTCAGGAAATTTTTCTCTCACCTGTTTTGCTCCCTGAACCTCAATTTCTAGAAATACATCCTTTCCAGAATTTAAAGTTTCCTTTACATAATCAATTGGAGTACCATAGTAATTCCCTACATACTCAGCGTATTCAAGTAACTTATCCTGTTTTATTAACGCTTCAAATTCATCTCTAGATTTAAAGAAATAATCAACGCCGTCCACTTCACCTTCACGAGGCTTTCTTGTTGTCATAGAGATTGAATATTCAAAGTTTGTATCTTCATGGGAAAATATAGCCTTTCTGACTGTTCCTTTTCCAACACCTGAAGGTCCAGAAAGTACAATTAATAATCCTTTTTCTTTCATGAAAAAAATTCCTACCCTTCTTCACCATTATCGTCTTTACTACTAAGACGATGAGCCACTGTCTCAGGTTGGACAGCAGATAAAATAACATGATCATTATCCATTATAATAACTGCACGTGTACGTCTCCCGTAAGTAGCATCAATTAAATTTCCACGATCTCTCGCTTCCTGCACCAACCGTTTAATTGGGGCTGATTCAGGACTAACAATCGAAATAATTCGATTGGCAGAAACAATATTTCCAAAACCAATATTAATAAGTTTTATAGACATCATAATCCCCTACCAACTAATAGTCTATTTTGACCCGATAATGAAAGATTAAACTCTTTATTCAATATTTTGTACTTGCTCCCTCATTTTCTCCAATGTAGTTTTTAAATCTACTACTAACGCAGCAATTTGAGAGTGATTTGCTTTTGAACCAATCGTGTTAACTTCTCTGTTCATTTCTTGCATCATGAAATCAAGTTTTCTTCCAATCGGTTCCTTTAACGATAATATATTTTTAAATTGAGAAATATGACTTTCCAATCTAGTTATTTCTTCATTAATATCTGCTTTGTCTGCAAATATCCCCACTTCTGTTAATACTCTAGATTCGTCAATTATGCCTACCGTAAATTCCTTTATTCTTTTTTCCAATCTTACTTGATATTGTTCGATAACAGTTGGTGCAAATCCTTTTACCTTTTCAAGAAGTTCCTCAAAACGATTTAACTGGTTCGTTAGATCTTTTTGGAGTTCATTTCCTTCTATTTCTCTCATGCTCATTAATTGATGAACTGCTTCAGATACTGCCTCGATAACAAGATGATTAACCTCTTCATTTTCATCTTCTTTTTCTACAATTTCAAGTAAATTATCATTAGATAATAGATCCTCTAAATGAATTTCCTCAGCAATATCATATCTCTTCTTTAATTGGTTTATAAACTGATAATAATCATCAAGCAATTTCCAGTCAATATGTAAACTTCTATGTGTCAATCCTTCACCATCAATGGTTACAAAGACTTCAATTCTTCCTCTATTCACATATTCCCCGATTTTCTTTCTTATTTTATCATCAATTTTCATTAATTGTCTTGGCATTCGCATATTTATTTCACAATATCGGTGATTCACAGATTTTATCTCAACTGTTACTCCAAATAGAGAGGATTCTTTTTTACTACTCCCATACCCCGTCATACTATAAACCAATACAATCACATCCCTTGTCCTATTTGGAAATGTATTTACAAAGTATATGTAATGCAAAAGAAAGGTAATAGAGTGACACTCTATTACCTTTGGAATTATATCATATATTAAGCCTTTTTTCTTACAAAAAGTGATCCAGCAAGTAAAAAAGTTGGAACTGAGCTTAAACCAATGATTAGCATCCAGTCCTTCGGTTCAATTGGTATCGTGTGGAAGATCGGCTGTAATGCTGGTACATATATCGCAAGTAACATCAATAGTAAAGAAGAAATTACTGCCCAAACTAAATACATATTGCCAAATGGGTTCCTCGAAAAAATTGATTTTTCACTACGGCAATCAAATACATGGATAAGCTGTGTCAATACAAGAGTTGCAAATGCAACTGTTTGCGCATATGCTAAATTTTCAGGATTTTTATGGTAAATCGTTAAAAAGGCAAGCAATGTAACAATACCTATAAGGAAACCTCTTGAAATGACTTTCCAACCAAGCCTTCTTGCAAATATTCCTTCTTTAGGATGTCTAGGCTTACGCCTCATCACATCATCTTCCGGTTTATCCAATCCTAAAGCCATGGCCGGTAAACCATCAGTTACTAAGTTTACCCATAAAATTTGGATAGGGACTAATGGTAATGGCAGTGACAGAAGCATAGCAAATAACATAACTAAAATTTCTCCAACATTTGAAGCGAGCAAATAGCGGACAAATTTACGGATATTCTCATAAATATTTCTTCCTTCATTAATTGCCGCTTTGATTGTTGCGAAATTATCATCTAACAGGATAAGAGATGATGCCTCTTTTGCCACATCCGTGCCTGTAATTCCCATAGATATTCCAATATCGGCAGATTTAATTGCTGGTGCATCATTAACTCCATCACCTGTCATTGCAACAATATGCCCACGATTTTGCAATGCTTTCACAATTTTTAATTTGTGCTCAGGTGAAACCCGGGCAAAAACTGCAACATCTTCCACTACTTCCTCCAACGCATCTAGTGAAAGATTATTTAATTCCGCCCCTTCCATCACTTTTTCCTTTCCTCTAAAGATCCCTAATTGTCCTGCAATTGATCTAGCAGTGATTGCATGGTCACCGGTAATCATTATTGTCTTAATTCCTGCCTCACGACACTCCTTAATAGCTTGCTTTACTTCAGGGCGTGGTGGATCAATCATCCCTTGAATACCAACAAAGGTTAATCCCTTTTCGGCATCTCTTTCATTTAGTATTACTGTTTGTTCTTGAATTGGTTTAAACGCAATTGCTATGGTCCTTAATGCCATTGAAGCTAAATGTTCCACTGAGGATTCGATAGCATTTTTCAATTCTTCATTTAAATATTGTTGTTTTCCTCCCCACAATACAGATTCACTCAAACCAAGGAGAACATCTGGTGCACCTTTGGTTATAACAAATCGCCGTCCATTCTTATCTTTCACAATCACACTCATCATTTTCCTTGTTGAATCGAAAGGGAATTCTTTTTCTATTTTAAATTGTTTTAATAAAGAGTCTCTCGTTAATCCCGCCTTCAACGCGGATACAAGCAAAGCTCCCTCAGTTGGATCACCATCAATAATGAATTCATCATCTTTCTTTTTCAATTCTGCATGATTGCAAAGTAGACCGAATGTTAAAAGCTGATATAAGCTTTTTTCATTTTGCGGTGTAATTTCTTGATCCTCTATATAAAAGCTTCCTTTAGGATTATAGCCCGTACCTGTTAAATTCCATGTGTTACCCCCACTCCACAAATGAGTAACTGTCATTTTATTTTGGGTCATTGTACCTGTTTTATCAGAACAAATGACTGATGCACAGCCCAATGTTTCAACGGCAGGCAATTTTCTAACGATTGCATTTTTTCGTATCATTCGTTGAACACCCAATGATAAGGCAATCGTGACAATTGCTGGTAGGCCTTCTGGAATGGCAGCAACAGCTAGAGAAACTCCCGCTAAAAACATAGTGTACAAATCATGTCCGTGAACGACGCCAGCAACCACAACTAATAATGTTAATCCTAAAGCTACAGTAATAAGGATTTTACCCAATTGCTCTAATCTTCTTTGAAGTGGAGTAACTAAGTTCTCTGCATTTTGAATCATGTCCGCAATTTTTCCCATTGCCGTGTTCATACCAATTCCTGTTACAATACCAAGACCATTCCCTCTCGTCACCATTGTACCCATAAAGGCCATATTTTCAAGATCACCTAAGCTTGCATGGCTATTCGAAAGAGGTGCAATCGATTTAACAGCAGGTACTGATTCACCAGTTAAAGCTGATTCCTCAATTTCAAGATTTACGGTTTGTACCAAACGAACATCTGCACCTATTCGGTCCCCACTAGAAAATCTAATAATATCTCCGACAACGACTTCCTTTGAAGGGATTTTGTGCCACTGCCCATCCCTTAGAACGGTGACCTGTGGTGCCGACAATTCCTTTAATGCATGTAAAGATTTCTCAGCTCTTCTTTCCTGAAAAAAACCTAAAAACCCGTTAATCAATACAATTGCAATAATAGCTATAGCGTCAATATATTCACCTAATAAACCAGAAATAAGAGTTGCCGCTAATAGAACTAGAATCATAAAATCTTTAAACTGGCTAATAAAAAGCAGGAATGCAGATTGTTTCTCACCTTCCTGGAGCTCATTCCATCCAAACTGCTTTCTTTTTTTCTCAACATCACTTGCTGTTAGACCATTTTCAATACTCGTATTCAATATTTTTTCTACGTCTTTTTCTTTCATTTCATGGAACATCATTCACAATACACTCTCCCCTTACCAAACCCATAGTTGTCCACCTAGTATCAAGATATTCAGCCCTGTCCAAAAAAATGATATAATGATTAAGAAAAAGCTAAAATGTAATGTCTGCCCCGATAACCAAGTGAAAAGACAGACTACACTTTCATTTTCAACAGGAAAATTTTCTACAATAAAACGGGGATAATGTTACAACCGCAGAATTAGAAATATAGTAGTAAGGGATTGTGAACAAATGTCTTTTGACGGATTATTTACAAGAGCAATGACAAAAGAGCTTGCAGATATATTAAAAGGTGGAAGAATCAATAAAATTCACCAACCCTATAAAAATGAAATGATTATGATTATTCGCGCGAACGGAAAGAATCATAAACTGATTCTTTCAGCGCATCCCAGCTATGCTAGAATACAATTGACGAAAGAACAGCATGAAAATCCCCAAGAACCATCGATGTTTTGCATGCTTCTCAGAAAACACTTGGAAGGATATTTAATTGAGGATATTTATCAAACTGAACTTGATCGTGTAGTTATTTTTGAAATAAAAGGTCGAAATGAGATCGGGGATATATCATATAAACAACTATATATTGAAATTATGGGAAGACATAGTAATATCATCCTAGTCGATAAAGATAGAAATATGATATTAGATAGTATTAAGCATGTTCCACCTGCTGTTAATAGTTATCGTTCAATTCTTCCAGGGCAAACATATATTGCTCCACCAAAACAGGATAAACTGAATCCACTATCAGCCTCAGAAGATGATATTTTACGGACACTTGATTTTAATAGTGGAAAAATTGACAAGCAAATAGTGGAGCACTTTTCTGGAATGTCACCATTATTAACTAAAGAGATCGTTCACAATGCCGGCTTAGCCAATCGAGTGACGATACCTCAAGCTTTTCTAAGTATAATGAACGAATTGAAACAGCATAAATATTTGCCATCTATCACTAGTTCTACAACAAAAGAAGCTTTCTACCTTATCCCAATTACTTATCTAGATGGGGAAGTCAAATCATTTGAAACAATTAGTGAGATGCTTGACCGATATTACTTCGGAAAAGCAGAAAGAGATCGTGTAAAACAGCAAGGACATGATCTAGAACGATTTATTAAGAATGAAAAAGAAAAGAACGAAAGTAAGATAGAAAAATTAAAAACCACTTTGATCGATGCAAAGAATGCTGATCAATATCAACTATTTGGAGAATTATTGACAGCTAATCTTCATTTAGTAAAAAAAGGAATGGAGCAGATTGAGGTTGTCAATTATTATGATGAACATGCCAAAACTGTGAATATCTCTCTAGATCCGAGAAAATCACCATCAGCCAATGCACAAGCCTATTTTTCGAAATATCAAAAAGCGAAGAATGCGATTGGAATTGTCCAGGAACAAATAGATAAAGCTGCTGTTGAAATTCAATACTTCGAGCGCTTAATGCAGCAAATGGAATCTGCATCACCAAAGGATATTGAAGAGATTCGAACTGAATTAGCAGAAGAAGGATATATAAAATTGAGACAGAAACGAGGAACAAAAAATAAATCTCAAAAATTAACGGTTGAAGCATATTCTTCATCGGATGGAACGGAAATATTAGTCGGTAAAAATAATAAACAGAATGATTACTTAACAAATAAGCTAGCAGCCAGAGATGAAATTTGGCTACATACAAAAGATATTCCAGGTTCTCATGTCGTTATTAGAAGTAAAAACCCGAGTGAAGAGACATTATTGGAGGCAGCTAATTTAGCCGCATACTTCAGTAAAGCAAAAGATTCTAGTTCAGTACCAGTCGATTATACAAAAGTTAGGAATGTTAAAAAACCGAATGGTGCTAAACCTGGATTTGTTATTTATGAGCAACAACAAACCGTTTATGTTACACCGACCGCTGATAAAGTTTTAAGCATGAAGAAATAATAAGCCGTTTGACGTCTCAAGAACTATTTTTAATGTAAAATTCATCTAAAACAACAATACTTAAGCGAATAAAATAATGAAATTATATACGCTATGCTCAATAAAACAAGGGTATCTTATAACTAAGATACCCCTCTTACTCTTTTATCGCTTCCATTCAGAAGGATTTTTACGCCAGTCATTCAGTGTAGTTAAATCGGAATCTAAAATGATTCCTTTTTGCAAGGCAACCTCAATTAGAGTGGAATACGTCACTAAAGAATGTGTAGGAATATTCGCTTCTTTTAACTGTTCCTTCCCTTGCACAAGTTCATAAGTAAATATTGAAACCACACCTAATACCTCACAACCAGCACTTCTTAAGGCTTCTACAGCGGTAATAACACTACCTCCTGTGGAGATTAAATCTTCTACTACTACAACCTTTTTCCCTATAGCTACTTTGCCTTCAATTTGATTTCCTTTCCCGTGTGCTTTAGCTTTTGAACGAACATAGCACATAGGAAGTTCCATCAAGTCACTTATCCAAGCAGCGTGCGGAATTCCAGCAGTAGCAGTTCCAGCAATAATTTCAGTACCTGGAAAGTGATTCTGAATCAGATCCACTAACCCTTTTGCAATTTCCTTTCGAAGTGCGGGATATGAAAGCGTTAGTCGATTATCACAATATATGGGAGATAATATTCCTGAGGACCAAGTAAATGGTTCATTAGGTTTTAAAAATACTGCCTCGATAGATAATAATTTTTCTGCTATTTCATTAGATGTTGTCATGTTCAATATCCCTCCATAATTGTTTAACGTGTAAATAGGTTTGCAAAGGCTTGACTGACTGAGTAATGGATCGACCAACTACTATCGCACTTGATCCAATCTTTCTAGCCTCTTGTGGTGTAACAACTCTTTTTTGGTCATGAGTGGCATCCCCTTCCAAGCGAATACCGGGTGTCACACAGAGGAATTCATGACTAGTATGTTTTTTTATTTCATTGGCCTCTAATGCTGAACATACTACTCCATCTAATCCAGCCTGAAAAGTAAGCTTCGCATAATGCAGAACAGAATCTGTTAATGAATGTTGAATTAATTGCTCCTTTTGCATCTCCTCTTCAGAAGTGCTCGTTAATTGGGTTACAGCTATTAATAATGGACGTTTTTCCCCATGCTTCGTCCCTGCCTCCAAGCCAGTTAAAGCAGCTTTCATCATTTTCAAACCACCTGCAGCATGTACATTGACCATGTCAACGCCTAATCCTGCTAATCCTTTCATAGCACTATGAACAGTATGAGGGATATCGTGAAGCTTCAAATCTAGAAATATCTGGTGACCAGCACGTTTTAAATGCTCTATTAACGAAGGACCAGTCTGATAAAATAATTCCATCCCCACTTTAACATAAAGCGATTCAGCTTCAAATTGTTTTAAAAAGTTCATTGTTGTTTCATAATTTGGAAAATCTAAAGCGATAATTGGAGTATTTACCATCTTATTTCCAGCTCCTTCCTATGAGTTCTGATATATGAGAAATTCCTAATTCATCTAATTTCTCCGGAAGCTCCTTAATTAATTTTGGACATATTAAGGGATCGATAAAATTTGCTGTTCCTATAGCCACTGCACTTGCCCCTGCGTAAAAAAATTCAATGATGTCTTCAACCGATTGAATACCACCCATACCTATAATCGGAATTGACACTCTTTGACTTACTTCATAAATCATTCGTATGGCTACAGGCTTAATTGCTGGTCCAGATAACCCACCTGTCCGATTAGCCAAAATAGGTTTTGCAGTTCGTATATCAATATTCATTCCTAAGAGTGTATTGATCATTGTTAATCCATCCGCTCCGGCTTCTTCTACTGCCTTAGCCATATCAACAATATTACTAACATTTGGTGACAACTTAACATAAACAGGAACATCGGAAACAGCTTTAACTTTCTTTGTTAAATCTTTTGCAACTTCTGGAATGGTTCCAAATGCGATTCCTCCTGTTTTCACATTTGGACAAGAAATATTTAATTCCAATGCCTTCACATTCGGAGCTTTGGAAATCGCTTCTGCAACTTCTACATAATCCTCTACTTGAGAACCCGCTACATTGGCGATAATTGGAACATCATATTGTTCAAGCCAAGGTAATTCATTTTCCAAAACAGATAGAAGTCCTGGATTTTGTAACCCAATGGCATTTAACATTCCAGCTGGCGTTTCCGCTACACGCGGCGTTGGATTGCCAAATCTAGCTTCTGCAGTTGTCGCTTTAATCATGATTGAGCCTAGTTGACTTAGATCATAAAATTGACTATATTCTTTCCCAAAACCAAAGCATCCTGATGCAGGCATTACCGGATTCTTTAATGATAATCCTGGCAAATCTATATTTAAACGATTCATATGATCACCTCTCCAATACGGAAAACAGGTCCATCACTACAAACTTTACGATATTTTGTTCCCGTTGAATCATCTACTAAATGACAAACACACGCTAAACAGGCACCAATCCCACAGCCCATTCTCTTTTCTAAAGATATATAGCCTTCAACCTCTGGATACATATTTTCCAATGCTTTCAACATTGGCGTGGGACCACATGAATAAAAACAATCGAATTGGATATTTTCATTTTCTAACACATTTGTAACAAAACCTTTAGTTCCCAATGTGCCATCGACAGTTGCAATATATGTATCTCCTAATTGTGTAAATTCATCGTAATAGAATGCTTTAGTTGCTGTCTCGTGCCCTAGAATATGTATAACCTCTACACCTTTTGCAACTAGCTGTTTTGATAGTTCGTAAAGGGGAGGAACACCAATTCCTCCACCCACTAAAAGTGCCCGTTCTCCTTTTTTTCTTTCCATAGGAAATCCATTTCCTAATGGTCCAAGCACATCGATTGTTTCTCCGGATCTTTTTTGAGATAAAATTTGTGTACCTTTACCATCCGCTCGATAAATCATCGTAAATCGATTGTTTTCCGCATCTATGCTTGCAATACTAATTGGTCTTCTTAGTAATGGATCCATTGTATCATTGATGCGTAGATGGACAAATTGACCTGGTTGATTCATCTCGCTAACGAGAGCTCCTTCTAGTACTAATTCAAATATATTTGTTGCAATTACCTTTTGGGATACTATTTTCATATTCTCTTGTTTAATCATTGTAGGACCACATCTTTTCGATTTTGACTTGTTGGCATTGCTTCTGATGAAAAATTAATGGATTCTAATACTCTTAGAATGGCTTCAGCAGTGTCTAAAGATGTTAAACAAGGAATATTGTTTTCAACTGCCGCTCTTCGAATTCGAAATCCATCTCTTTCTGGCTGTTTCCCTTTTGTTAATGTATTAATAATGATTTGGACTTTTCCATTTCGGATCATATCTAACAGAGTTACACCCACAGATCCAATTTTATCGATAATTTCAACGTTTAATCCTTCTGTTTGTAAAATTTTTGCCGTACCTTTCGTTGCCATAAGAGTAAATCCGATCGCATCAAAACGCTTAGCAAGTTGGATAGCTTCATGTTTGTCCTTATCTGCCACAGTAAAAAGGACAGTTCCATAATTGTGTATCTTCATGCCTGAAGCTATAAATCCTTTGTAAAGTGCTTTTTCAATTGTACGATCCTTCCCCATTACCTCACCTGTAGATTTCATTTCAGGGCCTAAAGTAATATCCACACTTCTAAGTTTGGCAAAAGAGAAAACAGGTACCTTTACAAACACCCCTTCTTTCTCCTCAACCAATCCTGTTTCAAAACCTAGATCAGTTAATTTAAAGCCTAGAATCACTTTTGTTGCAACATTCGCCATTGGAATATTTGTAATTTTACTTAAGAATGGTACCGTTCTACTTGAACGTGGATTAACTTCAATAACATATAATTCATCGTTTGAAATGACATATTGTATATTTAAAAGACCGATAATATTAAGTCCTTTTGCAAGCCTTGTCGTATAATCCACAATTCTATCTTTCATCTGTTTTGAGATACTTTGGGTAGGATATACAGCAATTGAATCTCCAGAATGAACTCCAGCACGTTCGATATGCTCCATAATTCCAGGAATGATAATATTCTCTCCATCCGAAATGGCATCTACTTCGACTTCTTTTCCTACTAGATATCGATCAATAAGGACAGGATGTTCTGGATTCACTTGTACAGCATGTTGCATATAGTAAAATAATTCTTTTTCTTGATAGACAATTTCCATTGCACGACCACCGAGTACATAAGATGGACGAACAAGCACTGGATAACCTATATCCTTTGCAATGGTTATTGCTTCTTCAACTGAAAATGCTGTTTTGCCAAGTGGTTGACGGATATTTAATTGTTGTAAAGCCTGCTCGAATTTATCACGATTTTCTGCACGATCTAAGCTTTCTAATGATGTACCGAGAATTTTCACCCCTCTTTCCACTAAGCTTTGTGCAAGATTTATCGCTGTTTGACCTCCAAATTGAACCACGACACCTTCGGGCTTTTCTAAATCGATAATATGCATGACATCTTCGATTGTTAGAGGTTCGAAGTATAGCTTATCTGAAATACTAAAATCTGTGGAAACTGTTTCAGGATTGCTATTAATGATGATCGCTTCATAACCAGCTTCTTGTATCGCCCAAACAGAATGGACTGTTGCATAATCAAATTCTACTCCCTGTCCTATTCGAATAGGACCTGAGCCTAGAACGATGACACTTTTCTTATTTGTAACAACCGATTCATTTTCCTCCTCATAGGTTCCATAAAAATAAGGAGTTTCTGATTCAAATTCTGCCGCACATGTGTCAACCATTTTATATACGGGAAGTAAACGGTTTTTCTTTCTCCAATTATAAACCGTTTGTTCTTCCGTTTTCCAAAGCTCAGCTAGCTTAATATCTGAAAAACCTAATTTTTTTGCTTCTGTAGCAATTTCAAGATCAAAGGGATGATTGATTAATCGTTTCTCATACTGAATAATTTTCTGGATTTTATGTAAAAAGAAAAGATCAATTTTGCTCCATTCATGTATAGTTTCGATGGAAGTACCTCTACGAATCGCTTCGCTTATATAGAGAATTCTTTCATCCCCAGCTTTTCTTATCCTTTTTTCAATGATTTCATCACTGTAATTGTCTGCACCCAATAGATCTAAATGATGTATATTACTCTCTAAGGATCGAACGGCCTTTAATAATGACTCTTCCAGTGTACGCCCTATTGCCATGACCTCACCGGTTGCTTTCATTTGTGTGCCTAATCGACGGTTAGCAGATTCAAATTTATCAAATGGCCAACGAGGTATCTTTGTTACAATATAATCAAGTGCAGGCTCAAAACATGCATATGTCTTTCCAGTTACCGGATTCATCATTTCATCTAAACTCAATCCAATTGCAATTTTAGCTGCAAGCTTGGCAATTGGATAGCCTGTAGCCTTTGAGGCTAATGCAGAGGAACGACTAACTCGAGGATTCACCTCAATAATATAGTAGTTAAAGCTATACGGATCAAGGGCAAGCTGAACATTACATCCACCTTCAATTCCTAGTGCACGAATGATTTTCAAGGAAACATTCCGAAGTAAGTGATATTCTCTATCGCTTAATGTTTGACTAGGTGCAACTACAATGGAATCACCTGTATGTATACCAACTGGATCAATATTTTCCATATTGCACACAACAATAGCATTGTTTCTTGAATCTCGCATCACTTCATATTCAATTTCTTTGTAGCCAGCAATACTTTTTTCTAGTAAGCATTGGTGAACTGGACTGTTTTTTAGTCCACTTGTGACTATTTCAATTAACTCTTCCTCGCTTTCACAAATTCCACCACCTGTACCACCTAATGTATACGCAGGACGAACGATGACTGGATAACCGATCCTTTCTACAAACTCCACAGCCTCATCCAAACTATGGACGATTGCACTTTCCGGTACTGGCTCATTTAATTCTTTCATCAGCTTCCGAAATTCATCACGGTCTTCCGCTTGTTTAATAGCTGATAATTTCGTACCTAATACTTCTACATTACACTCTTTTAATACCCCTGCTTGTGCGAGTTCCATCGCCATATTTAATCCTGTCTGACCACCTAATGTAGGCAGAATCGCATCAGGTCTTTCTTTTCGTATGATTCGAGTAACAAACTCTAATGTAATGGGCTCAATATAAACAATATCTGCAATTTCGGTATCAGTCATAATCGTTGCCGGATTAGAATTCACAAGTATGACACGATATCCTTCCTCTTTCAATGCTAAGCAAGCCTGTGTCCCTGCATAATCAAATTCTGCCGCTTGACCAATAATGATGGGCCCAGATCCAATTACTAAGATACTCTTTATATCCGTACGTTTAGGCATGCTGCTTCACCGTTCCTTTCCATTTCTCAATAGATAATAAAAATTGATCAAATAAGAAATTCGTATCTTCTGGTCCTGGTGCTGCTTCTGGATGATACTGAACAGTAAATGCTGGATACAATTCATGTTCGAGACCTTCAATTGTACTATCATTTAAATTGACTTGAGTGACTTTTAAGTGTGTCGAATGAATAGATTCTTCGCTAACCGCATATCCATGGTTTTGTGATGTGAAATATATCCTACCCGTTTTCAAATCTTTAATTGGATGATTTGCACCTCGATGGCCAAATTTTAATTTATATGTATCTGCCCCATTTGCTAATGCAAATAATTGATGACCTAAACAAATCCCGAAAATGGGACATTCCCCTAATAAGCCTTGTATCATTGCAACACCTTCTGGAACATCCTTTGGATCTCCAGGACCATTAGATAACATGACTCCATCTGGCTTTAATGCAAGAATTTCCTCCGCATTTGTGTTATATGGAACAACTGTAACGTCACAATTTCTTTTATTCAACTCTCGTAAAATCCCATGTTTAGAGCCGAAATCTACTAATACTACATGATGTCCTCTACCTGGACTTGGATATGGTTTTTTAGTCGATACCTGTTCAACCTGATTATTGGGTGTGTTATCTTCTAGTAATTGTTTGATTATTTCATTAGGATTTACAGTATCAGCGCAAATTGCCCCTTTTAACGTCCCGTGTTTACGTATAATTCTTGTTAATTTCCTCGTATCCACCCCAGAAATACCGGGGATATTTTTTATTTTTAAAAATTCATCTAAACTCATATCATTTCGCCAATTTGATGGAAAATCTGCAGCTTCCTTCACAATCAACCCTTTAATTGCTGGTTGAATTGACTCGTAATCATCACGATTTATCCCATAGTTACCAACAAGTGGATAGGTTAATGTAACAATTTGACCACAGTAGGATGGATCAGTAATCGTTTCCTGATAGCCTGTCATTCCGGTTGTAAATACGATTTCACCAAATGTCGTTTCATTACTCCCAAATGCTTGACCGATCATCACGGTACCATCCTCTAATATGAGTTGTCTTTTCATTACTGTGCACCTCCGACATTCCATTTCAATTTTCCATCTACAAAGGTTGCAATAGGCCACCCTTTACAATTCCATCCCGAAAATGGTGTATTCTTTCCTTTGGATTTAAATTCTAAATGGTTAATCTCTTCTTTTTGCTCTAGATTGATTACAGTAATATCCGCTGTTGCGCCGACCTCAAGTTTCCCGGATGTAAGTTGGAACGCCCTAGCAGGTGCGATTGTCAACCAATCAATTAATTGTTTTAATGTAAAAATGCCTTTTTCAACGAAATGAGTATAAAGTAATGGAAATGCTGTTTCTAACCCAACAATACCAAATGGTGCATGTTCCATTCCTTTTCCCTTCTCCTCACTTGTATGAGGTGCATGATCTGTCGCAATGAAATCAATTGTTCCATCTAATAAGCCTTCTATTAAAGCTTCACGATCTTCTTTACTACGAAGAGGTGGGTTCATTTTATAATTAGTATCGATACCAGGAATATCTTCTTCACATAAAAGTAAGTGATGTGGGGTTACTTCTGCAGTAACATTGATCCCTGCTTTTTTTGCATCTCGCACTACTCGTACAGATTCCTTTGTACTTATATGACATACATGATAATGACAACCTGTTGCTTCAGCGAGTAGAATGTCTCTGGCTATATGTACAGATTCACATACCGAAGGAATACCAGGTACGCCATATTTCTTTGAAAACTCACCCTCTTGAACAGCTCCTCCGTATATAAGAGAATTATCTTCACAATGTGCTACGACTGCCATATTAATAGCTGCTGCACGTTTCATAGCTTCAAACATCATTCCAGCTGTTTGAATACCTACTCCATCATCAGTAAAAGCAAACGCGCCTTTTTCTTTTAAACCAGAAAAATTCGTTAGTTCCTCCCCTAGTTGACCTATTGTAATAGATGCATAAGGTAATACTTTTACATGACCTGATTCGTTTATTCTGTTCATCAACCATTCCATTTGTTCAGGTGTGTCAGGAACTGGCTTCGTATTTGGCATACAAGCCACCGTTGTATACCCTCCTTTAGCTGCTGCCATTGTCCCAGTTTCTATTGTTTCTTTATGTTCCCCACCTGGTTCCCTTAAATGAATATGTAAGTCGATAAAGCCTGGCGCAATTAAGCAACCATTTGCTTCATAAATGTTCTCTCCATTTACTTCTAAATTAGTCCCCATTTCTTTTATTACGCCATCTTGTACTCGAATATCCACAAATACTTCCTTATTGTTCTCATCTAAGATATATCCGTTTTTAATTATGTAATTCATGTAAACAACCCCTTAATGAATGTTCTACTGCTCGCTTTAATACAGCCATCCTAATATATACACCGTTTTCCATTTGCTTAAAGATTCTAGATTTCTTACATTCTACTAATTCATCTGCAATTTCAACATTTCTATTGATTGGTGCTGGATGCATAATAATGCTCCCATTTTTCATCCTATTCACACGTTCTACAGTTAAGCCATATTGGTCATGATATTGTTCTGCAGAGTAAAAGGATTTACCTTGATGTCTTTCATGCTGAATCCGTAACAGCATCACTACATCTGCGTGTTCTATTGCTTGATTAATAGGAGCATAGTTCCCTAAAGAGAATGAATGATCAAACCATTCTGGTGGACCGGAGAATGTTACATTCGCGCCTAGTTTAGTTAATGCTTCCATATTCGAACGAGCTACACGACTATGAGATATATCTCCAATAATCGTAATATTTAATCCCTTAAACGTTCCAAACTCCTGTTTAATTGTGAATAAATCTAAAAGTGATTGGGTAGGATGCTGTCCACAACCGTCACCGCCATTTATGATAGGGATCCTTATATTTGGAATTAGCTCTCGATAGTAATGATCTTGATTATGACGAATAACGGCTAAGTCAACCCCTATCGCTTCTAATGTTTTAACAGTATCGTATAATGTCTCACCTTTATGAAGACTCGATGTATTCGTTTCAAAAGGAATAATCTCCATCCCTAATTTTCTTTCTGCCATTTCAAAGCTACACTTTGTTCTTGTACTTGGCTCAAAAAATAGATTTACGGAATACATTTTTTGCGGTGTAGTCCATGTATTTCCCTTCCAAAACCACTCGGCATCCTGCAAAATTTCGTTAATATCTTCATTTGTTAAATCTGACATTGTTAATAGGTGACACATCGATAAGTCCTCCTTTTTATACACACACAAGTTGTTTTTCTACACGATTAAATAAAATTTAAATTTTAAATATCGAAACAAATAAGCAGCTAATTCTTATAAATTGAGTGCGTAAAAAAACACCCTACCAAATAGGTGGGTGTTTTTTTAAATATGTCTTCATTAATCAGTATAAATGGACATATTTAATATAACACCCTTGTAAGCCTCTCTGGACTTTTCTTAAAAGGTGATCTCCTTTTTACTTTTCTACTTCTCCAAATAAATCTAACTCTTCATCTTCCTTTGGACGTCCTGGCAATACAAGATTGAGTATGACTCCTAGAATAGCTGCTAATGCCATTCCTGAAAGTTCAAATTTATCTGTAAACCTGATGAACGCACCTCCTATACCTATAACAAGGATGACAGATGAAATCAGTAGATTACGATTATCAGCAAAATCGATTTTGTGTTCAACAAGCATTCTTAACCCACTCGCTGCAATCGTTCCAAATAAGACAATAGATACTCCTCCCATTACTGCTGTTGGTATAGAGCTCAGTAAGGCACTAATCTTTCCAATGAAGCTAAATGCTAGTGCAAAAACACCTGCACCACCAATTACATACACACTGTATGCCCGTGTGATGGCTAAAACACCAATGTTTTCACCATATGTGGTTGTAGGTGGTCCACCAATGAGTGAAGCAATAATGATTGATACTCCATCACCAAGTAAGGAGCTGTCCAATCCAGGGTCTGCAACTAAATCTTTATTTACCACTTTACCTAATACGATTTGATGGCCAATATGTTCAGACAAGGTTACGATGGCAACCGGTACGACAAGCATTACGACTTCCCAAGAAAATTTTGGCTCATATGACACAAACGGAATAACAAAATCAGGTAATGCTATCCACTTTGCTTGGATAACTCCCGAAAAATCAACCAATCCAGCAAAAATTGAGACAATATATCCGCCAACAATCCCGATCAGGATAGGAATTAGTTTTAGGAATCCGCGGAAGTAGGTGGAACTAATCACAATGAATGCAATCGTACATAATGCAACAACGATATGCTTAGTACTATAGACAAGATCTTGTGATGCTGCACCAGGATTTTCATACATTGCCATGCCAACTGCTGTTCCTGCCAAGCCTAATCCAATGACGATTATAACTGGTGCCACTACTATAGGAGGCAAGAGTCTCATTAACCATCGATAACCTAATTTATTTATAAGCAAAGCGACCAAACCGTATATGATTCCAGCGAAGAAGGTTCCCAACATGGCTGCTCCTGGACCACCTAATGCCTTAGCACTAATTAGGGGGGCAATAAAAGCGAAGGAAGATCCTAAATAAGCAGGAACCTTACCTCTAGTAATAAGAATATATGCTAAAGTTCCTAGTCCGCTTGAAGCAAGTGCAACTGCTGGACTCAAGTGGACTAGAAGCGGAACTAAAACAGTTGATCCAAACATCGCAAACAAATGTTGAATACTTAAACTAATCCATTGTGTTTTATTTGGTTTATCATGTATATCTAGTACGATATCTGGATTTCTCCCCATAAGATTCAATCTCCCTTACATTAAGTTTTCCTATAATTTGTGCTTCAGTCAAAATAAAAACCCTCTTTATAGCAAGAAGCTACAAAGAGGGCTAGACAACCTATCGAACAACATAATGGTTCAATAGAAAGTTTCCACCTTTGTCAGCCTCTCTGGACTGCTTTTAAAAGGTTTTTATTTAGTTTTCATAAATACTTACTTGATCTAATTCATCTACTTCCTCAAGGGCTACAACAATTCTTTCACTGCTTGAGGTTGGTATATTCTTACCGATGAAATCTGCACGTATTGGAAGTTCACGGTGACCTCGATCAACTAATACAGCTAGCTGAATTTGGGAGGGTCTGCCAATATCCATCAATGCATCCATTCCAGCACGGACAGTTCTTCCAGTATATAATACATCATCTACCAAAATGACTTTACGATTATTAATTTCACTAGGAATATGGGAACCCTTTACTTCAGGCTCAGCATCTTCATTTTTTTTCGATAAATCATCACGATATAATGTGATATCTAAAACCCCTACATCAATAGGACGGCCTTCAATTTGTTCAATTCTTTCTGCTAAACGCTCTGCGATATGAATACCTCTTGTCTTAATTCCTACTAAAATGCAGTCTTGTATCCCTTTATTGCGCTCAATAATTTCATGAGCTATACGAGTAAGTGCTCTTCTAATTGCTTGCTGATCAAGAACGATAGCTTTTTGAGACAATTTTTCCACCTCACAAATTAAAAACCCTCTCACCTTGTCGGCGAGAGGGTCTACGAATTTACAATTGAATCAACTATCCGTTTCCTTCCCAGCCTCACAGGACTGTATTAAAGGGGATATTAAGTTATTAATAGATTAATACTAGATAACTAATTTGTCAACCTTATCTTTTTAGCTCGATTAACAGTTTTTCAAATTCCTCTGGTAATGGGGCCTCAAATTCAATATATTGTTTCGTCCGAGGATGAATGAACCCTAGGATACCTGCGTGCAATGCTTGCCCACCGATTGACAATGTTTTTCTAGGACCATATTTAGGATCACCAACTAATGGGAAACCTATATATTTCATATGGACACGTATTTGATGAGTACGTCCTGTTTCTAATTCACATTCAATAAATGTATATTGATTGAATCGTTCTAATACACGAAAATGGGTCACAGCTTGTTTTCCATTATCAACTACAGTCATTCTTTGACGATCATTTGGGTCACGTCCAATAGGTGCATCAATTGTTCCATAATCATGAGGGACATTTCCGTGAACGATGGCGAAATATTTACGTGTCACTGATTTATCGACTAATTGATTAACCAGTCCTTCATGTGCCATATCATTTTTAGCCACCATTAATAATCCTGATGTATCTTTATCAATTCGATGTACAATACCAGGTCTTAACACTCCATTAATACCCGATAGATCCTTACAATGTGCCATCAAGCCATTAACTAGTGTACCTGTTAAATGTCCTGGTGCTGGATGAACAACCATTCCTTTTGGTTTATTTACAACGAGTACATCCCCATCCTCATAGTAAATGTCTAAATTCATTTCTTCTGCCTGAACATCAAGGATCTCTGGTTCAGGGATATCAATGACAATTTGATCATTAGTCGTGCATTTATAATTTGCTTTAATTTGTTTTCCATTTACTTTAACATGTCCATCTTTAATCCATTGCTGAACTTGTGAACGGGACCATTCTGCATTCAAAGTGGAAATAATCTTGTCGATACGTTCGTTATTCTCACTTTCAAGAATGATGTGTTCCATTTTTCCCATATGTTTTCTCCTTTGATTTACGCTCTTCTATAAGCATTTGAATAAGTAGTAGAATCACACCAATCGTTAGGCTTGCATCTGCAATATTGAAAATTGGAAAATCAATAATTCTGGCATAAAGAAAATCCACTACTTCTTGGCGAATTAATCGATCAATAAAATTCCCAATTGCCCCCCCTAACATAAAGGCAAGACTGATTCCTAATAAGGGTTTTCCTTTTGCATATTTATAAAGATAATAAATAATTCCACCAACAACAATGATGGTAATCAAATAAAACAGCCACATTTGGCCTTCTAAAATCCCCCATGCTGCACCTCGATTTCGATGTGAGGTAATGGAAAATACATCTTCAATAATATTAATACTTTCTCCTATTTCCATATTTTTAACGACCAACATTTTTGTTATTTGGTCTAATGCAATTACAAATAAAGCCAGTATGTAATAAATCACAAAGGATACCCCCGTATCTACTTTTTCATTATAATTATATAGTTTTACGTTTCTTCTTTTGAATTGTAGCATACAGGGGGATTTTAGAAAAGTTTAAGATGTACTCAACTATAAGGTATGGATATTTTCCCATATGACCATAGTTGATTCCATTCATCTGAGGATTTCAATGTAGGTATTGTTTCCAGCCATTCTTTCGGGATTGGATCACCACTGTGCTCACACTTTCCATAATTACCTTTATTCCATTTAGAAAGGGCTGTATGAATATCTTTTAATTCTTCATTAATCATGTCTTTAATTAATTCGTCCTTTGTCTCATATGCACTTAATTCAGCTTTTAGATCATGAAGTAAATAAAATAATTGATCATCATTGCGGCACATTGATATTCCCTCCTTTAATGAATTATTGTTAGTTTACCCGAATCTTGAAAATGATGATGGAGTAAGTCTTTCATGTAGTTACATAAAATAGAAAACCCTCGAAGATTTACCTTCAAGGGTTTTTTAGCAATTATTTTATTGAACATTTTCATAAGATTCTTTAACAACTGAAGCACAACGCTGACATAATGTTGGATGATTCTCGTCCTTACCTATTTCAGTTGTTACAATCCAGCAGCGTTCACATGTCTCACCTTCAGCTTTTTCAACAACAATTGCTGCATGTTCAAGTTTTACAGCATTTTCAGGAGCATCAGCGATCGCTCCACCTACCTCAAATCCAGAAACAATAAATAATTGCTTCATGTTTTCAGAAATGGAATCTAATAATTGTTTCATTTCATCATTCACATATACAGTGATTTTTGCAGTTAATGATTTTCCAATAACTTTTTCATTACGTGCTTCTTCTAGTGCCTTTAGAACATCATCCCGTAATTTTAAGAAATTTTCCCATTTTAATTCTAATTCCTTAGCATTTGGAATTTCAACATATTCAGGCATATTAGTAAGCTGAACACTAACTTCTTCAATGCCAGGGATATAGCCCCAAACTTCATCAGCCGTATGCGGAAGAATCGGTGTTAAGAGCTTAGTTAAAGTTGTTAAGCATTCATATAGAACGGTTTGCATTGCCCGACGTTCTTCATTATCTTTTGCTTCAATATATAATACATCTTTTGCAAAGTCTAAATAAAATGAACTTAAATCTAGAGTACAGAAATTATTCACATTATGGTAGATCGTTGAATATTCATAACCTTCATAAGCATTTCGAACTTGTTTAATTAAATTATTTAATTTCACAAGCATAAATTGATCCACTTCACGAAGGTCCTCATACTTAACTTTATCAGTTGCAGGATCAAAGTCTGATAAATTTCCTAATAAGAATCGGAACGTATTTCGAATCTTACGATATACTTCTGATACTTGTTTCAAAATAGCATCGGATACACGAACATCTGCTTGATAGTCAACAGATGCTACCCATAAACGAATGATATCTGCTCCTAGTTGATTGACTACCTTTCCAGGCAAGATCACATTTCCTAATGACTTACTCATCTTTCTGCCTTCACCATCAAGGACGAAGCCATGGCTTAGAACACCTTTATATGGTGCTTGACCTGAAACTGCAACAGAAGTAGTTAATGATGAATTAAACCATCCACGGTACTGATCAGATCCTTCAAGATAAAGATCTGCAGGACGCTGAAGATCATCACGTTCAACTAGTACACCTTGATGGGATGAACCTGAATCGAACCATACATCCATAATATCTGTTTCTTTTGTAAATTCCCCATTTGGACTACTTGGGTGTGTGAATCCCTCAGGCAATAGATCCTTTGCTTCACGTTCAAACCAAATATTTGACCCATGCTCACGGAATAAATTAGAGATATGCTCGATTGTTTCATCAGTGATGATCGGGTCACCATTTTCCCCATAAAATACCGGGATTGGTACACCCCACGCACGTTGTCTTGAAATACACCAATCGCCACGGTCACGGACCATATTAAATAGGCGTGTTTCACCCCAAGTTGGTACCCATTTTACTTCCTTTATAGCTTGTAAAAGTTCTTCACGGAACTTATCAATAGATGCAAACCATTGCGCAGTAGCTCGGAAGATAACAGGTTTCTTCGTTCTCCAATCATGCGGATATGAGTGTGTGAAGAAGTTTAATTTAAGTAATGCACCAGCTTCCTCCAACTTCTCTGTAATCGGCTTATTTGCTTTATCATAGAATAATCCTTCAAAGCCAGGTGCCTCAGAAGTTAAAACACCTTTATCATCAACTGGACATAAAACATCTAACCCATATTTTTTACCTACAAGGAAATCATCTTCCCCATGACCTGGAGCTGTATGAACACATCCAGTACCAGATTCTGTAGTAACATGGTCACCTAAAATTACTAATGAATCTCGATCATATAATGGATGTTTAGCTACTACATATTCTAGCTCTTTTCCTGTAACTGTTTGAACAATTTCAGGGGATTCCCATTCTAAAACTTCAGAAACCGTTTCTAGTAATGCTTTCGCAATTACATATTTTTCGTTATTAACGCTTACTACTACATAGTCAATTTCCGGATTTACAGCAATTCCTAAATTGGCCGGAATTGTCCATGGTGTCGTCGTCCAAATAATAATCTTTGTATTAGCTTCTAATACACCTTTTCCATCTTTTACTTCAAAGGCAACATAGATAGATGGAGATTTAATATCTTTATATTCAATTTCTGCTTCGGCTAAAGCTGATTCACTAGAAGGAGACCAGTAAACAGGTTTCATTCCTTTATAAATATATCCTTTTTTAGCCATCTCACCAAAAACCTTAATTTGTTGTGCTTCATATTCAGGCTTTAAAGTGATATATGGATTTTCCCAATCACCACGTACACCTAAACGTTTAAATGCTTCACGTTGATTATCAACTTGTTGATAGGCATATTCCTCACAAAGTTTACGGAATTCGGCAACAGACATTTCCTTACGTTTGACACCTTTGTTCGTTAACGCTTGTTCAATTGGCAAACCATGTGTATCCCAGCCAGGAACATAAGGAGCATTGAATCCTGTCATTGATTTATATCGAACGATAAAATCTTTTAATGTTTTATTTAATGCATGCCCCATATGAAGATCGCCATTAGCATATGGAGGTCCATCATGAAGGACAAATAATGGTCTACCTTTTGTATGCTCTTGCACCTTTTCGTAGATATTAAGTTCCTTCCATTTTTCTTGAATTTCCGGTTCGCGTTTAGGAAGGTTTCCTCGCATTGGAAATTCTGTTTTTGGCATTAATAACGTATCTTTATAATCCATGTTACTTCCTCCTTGATATCATAGGGACCAACAATTTGAAAAATCCCGAATTCACTATACACATCATTGCCTATTTAGAACTATTCTATAGGCTTTTTCTTACTTTTGTATGGATATGTTTAAACAACAAAAAAACCTTCACATCCCTGTAAAGGGACGAGAAGGTTTTCCCGCGGTACCACCCTAGTAGATAATCATAGATTATCCGCCTCTTAGCATTCGTATCGTGAATGATTCGCTATTATCTACTGACCATAAAGGTGTTCAATTCAAGAACTCTAGGGTGATGTTCCAATTATTTGCTTATACCAAGCTTTCACTATCCTTGGTTCGCTTTATATAATAAGACCTGTAAATAATTGTACTGTCCCTGTCATCGTTTAAAATATTAGTTTTATAAATTATATGTGAAATAATTTCATTTCGTCAAGATTATTTCATTTCTTCTTCAAGATTTAATTCTGTAGCATCAATTTCAAATTCCATTAAATGGTCCCAATCATCATTTTTTAACAAATCTAATTGAGCTTCGATTAACATCTTAAATCTTGTACGGAATACCTTTGATTGCTTTTTCAATTCTTCAATTTCTAAAGCAATTTTTCTAGCTTTTGACAATGCTTCATTTACAATTCTATCTGCATTTTTCTCAGCTTCTCTAATAATTAACTTCGATTCCTTTTGCGCATTGCCACGAACTTCCTCAGCCGCTTCTTGGGCAACAACTATGGATTTATGCAGTGTTTCCTCTATGTTGGTAAAATGTCCTAAGCGTTCATTAAGAGAGTTTAACGTTTCTTCCAACTCTTTTTTCTCACGAATGATAATTTCATAATCCTTAATAATTTGGTCGAGGAATTCATTTACTTCGTCCTCATCGTACCCTCGAAAACCTCTACTAAATTCTTTATTATGTATATCCAATGGTGTTAAAGGCATTCTGCCACCTCCACAATGTATTCAAATTTAATCTTTAATAACTTTATGATTAAGTCCTATAAACAAGACCAGAAAACATTTTTATCTATATTCAATAGATATCAAGGCGCTTGCCTTTAGCTTCAACGCTAGCCCCTGAAAGTAAAAAACTTCAAGTTAAGACGGTTGAACTCCTAACTCTATTATACCGATATTCGACAGTTTGTGGGGATTTTCCTGCAACTTTTTCAAATTATTTCAACACACCAGCTTTTATTCGCCATTTTTCTTTTTTGGTCTTCCCGTCAAATGAAAGCAGCTTACACCTTCCATGTCCTCTTGCAGACAATACGTCCCCTTCTTCACAAATAAAAGCTGATTGTTCCACAATTCGCCAATTTATTTTCACCAAACCATGGGCTATAAGCGTTTGGGCTTTTTGTCTAGAAATATTGTATACAGAAGATAGAACTGCATCCAAACGTAGTGAACTCACTGTCGTTTGAATTTCTTGCCAAACTTCCCCAGTTGAAATTGCATCACTTAACGGGATTTCTAGAAGTTGAATGGATGTTTTACCGATTTGTCGGAACTCAAGCTTAATATAATCCAATAATTCTTTTGCTATAAAAAACTGTATACGCTCATTTTGGCATAAAATATCTCCAAACTTTTCTCGTTTTAATCCAATAGACATAAGCGTCCCCAACACCTGTCGATGCGTCAATGTAACAAATTTGGATGGATATTTTACTTCTAGTAAAGCAATTTGGTAATCTTCAGGCGATGGGGAATAGTAATCTGGATATAGGAGAACTCTGTTTCGCTCACAATCAGAATTCCCACCAAAAATCCCGTATTTCACACTTTGTTCATTGCCAATGATTGACTTCAGAATATGTATTTGCCGAGGATCTAAAAAATCAACTAACTTAGGTGCATAACGATCTTCGACAAACTGTTTCCATTGAATGACTTGATCAATAAAATCTTTTTCCTCTGATCTAAAATGTTGATATATATTATCCATAAATACCTCTTATACTTATTGATTACTATAGAAAAAGAAGACTGTTTTCGTATAGTTTGTTGGTTGTGTAAAAGCCAAACAACCGACTTTTACACTCAATAAAGGAATCCAGCGATTCATATGGAGTTTGCAGCTCTTTTCTCTGTGAAAAGGAGGGTGTAACGCTCTTGAGTTGATGATTTTTCGTTAAAACTTTACTTAATATCAACAATGTTTGAGAAAAGAGCCAAAAAGAAAAAGGTAGTATGATTACTACCTAGATGGTCCAATAATAAATCTGGCTAAGTCCATAGCTAGCTAATCTTAATACGATAATAGCTACAATTGGAGAAATATCAATCATTCCAATAGGTGGAATAAACCGTCTAAATTGTTCTAAATAGGGTTCACAAATTCGGCCAAAAATTTGTCCAATAGAAGATTGTTGAGCATTAAACCATGACATAAAAATATAAATAATAATAATATACGAGTAAATTTTAATTGCTTCTAATAAAATAGTTACTATTAATGCCATTCCTTTTAAGACCACCTCGAATCAAATTCACTATGTTGAATTAAATCGGAAATATTCCCTGATACTTCTACATTATCTGGAGTGCATAAGAATATATCCGTCCCAATTCTTTGGATATCTCCACCAATTGCATAAACTGTACCACTTAAGAAATCTATAATTCTTTTGGCTTGATCATGCTCAATTCTTTGCAAATTAACAACGACAGCTCGTCTATTTTTTAAATGATCTGCAATATCTTGAGCTTCTGCATAAACCCTTGGTTCAAATAAAATCACTTTAGAAGATGAAGACTTTTGAACACTTTGGAGGCTCACTACATTTTGCCTCTGATTAGCAGGTTTTGTATATTGTTCCCGCTCTGGCTCACTATCCATCTTTTCTTCTTCTGTATATTCATATTCATCATCTAATAAAAAAAATGATTTCAACTTTGTTTTTATCCCCATGTTCACACCTCCTATAAGATGACCTGCTTATTTCATCCTTCATCGCCAACTAATGACGTACCAATTCGAATATATGTAGCACCTTCTTCAATTGCTATTGTATAGTCATTAGACATTCCCATTGATAATTCATTACATGGTGCATAATCAAGCTGTAATTCTTGAATTTTCACTTGAAGTTCTTTCAATCCACGAAAACTTTGACGAATGATTTCTACATTTTCAGTCAAAGGTGCCATTGTCATTAAACCAATCACTTTAATGTTTTCTAAATCTTTTAAATCATGTATAAAATTTACCACATTCTCCGGACTAATGCCATGCTTAGATTCTTCCCCTGATACATTAACCTGTACAAAGCAAGATATTTGCTTATTGGCACGCTTATTTATTTCTTCAGCTAAAGAAAGTCGGTCTAGAGAATGAATAAAAGATACTTTATCAATAATATTTTTGACTTTTCTAGTTTGCAAAGAGCCTATGAAATGCCAAACTGCATCGTTTCCTATTGTTTCCCATTTATTTAATAGACCTTCATCACGATTTTCCCCCAAATTTTTAACCCCTGCCTGAAGTGCTTCCTGTGCACGTTCAGTAGTCACATATTTCGTAACTGCAATAAGTTTAATTTCTTCGGAGTTTCTATTAGATCTTTCACATGCTGCTTTAATTTTTTCATTAATGATTGAAAGATTTTCAACCACTTTCATTTAAATATCTCCTTTCAAACCAATAAAACTAAGCATTCTTCCTGTTTTTCCATGATCACGTCGATGAGAAAAAAATTCTTGATGATCACAACTCGTACAATAATTAGTGAGTTCAATATTTTCCAATTTAACTCCTGATTTTAAAAGAATCATTTGATTTAATTTTTTTAAATCTAAATGATATTGTCCATCCGATATTTCTTGGTATGGACAATCATCTTCTACCCAAGTATTTACTTTCTCAATCACTCGATCATCGACGATATAACAATTTTTGCAAATAGATGGACCAATTACCACGTTAATTTCTTCTGGTTTAATTCCTTCCTGATTCCATTTATCAACCATTTCTTTGGCGATCCCATTTACTGTTCCTTTCCAGCCTGCATGAGCTACGCCAATAATATGATGATTTGGCGCGTAAAAGAATAAGGGCACACAATCAGCAAAACAAAGAGTGAGAAGAATATCTTCTTCACCTGTATATAGTCCATCAGTTCGTTGGATACTACTTGAATAATCAAGTGCTCCTTTTCCAGCATCAGCATGATCCACTTTTGCAATATATGTATCGTGTGTTTGCTCGGCTCCTATCCAATGATCAAGAGTAAATCCAAGCTTCTTGGAAAGTAGTTTCCGGTTTGATTGTACACTCTTTTGGTCATCACCTACATGAAACCCAAAATTTAATGAGGCAAACTGTTTTTCACTTTGGCCGCCTAGCTTTGTTGTAAATCCAGCAATTAGCCGGGAATTTATCTGATTCCAATTTTCAATGATAAAAAACTCTTTCTCTTTTTTTTGGAAAGGTTCGCTCATAATCGTAACTCCTAATAAGGTTCTTAACCTTAGATTCTTTTTTATAGTTTATCACAGATTACGTTTTGGTTCATTCAAAAACTGTAAATCAAATCACTTGTAAAAGAAGAGATTGTGACAGATAAAGAGGAATTGAAGTGGATAATGTGTCTCAAGATCGGTGTTTGAGACACATAAAGAAGAATTGAGGAGAAAAATGTGTCTCAGGCCCAGTGCTTGAGACAGGTAAATGGGCTGAGAACTAAAAAATGTGTCTCAAGAACAGGGATTGAGACACATAAATGGGCTAAGAACTAAAAAATGTGTCTCGAGACCAGTGCTTGTGACACATAATAGGACTGAAAACTGAATAATGTGTCTCAGGACTAGTGCCTGAGACAGATAAACAGTCAGAGAAGAGGATAATCTGTCTCAAACCCAATCATTGATTATTTCGGTTCTGATAATTGTTGTTGCATGTAATTTTGATCACGAAATCTAACAAGAATGACGTCCGCGCCAATTTTTACAATATTACTCCATGGTATAATAAATTCCTCCTCTTTCCCGAAGAAACCTAGTATTTTCCCAGAACCTCCAACGATAATACTTTCTATTTTTCCTGTATCTAGATTAATATCAATATCACCCACATTTCCTAATTTTCGGCCATCAGAAATACTCACCACATCTTTAACTTGGAATTCTGATATTCTCACCAAATTTACCACTCCTTAAAAATCATTCCAATCAATGATATTACATGTATATGCTTTAGTTGATTTTTTTAGGAATGGCTTTAGTTGATCTTGCCAAAAGAATAAAATAGCTTTCATTAAAATAATGTAGGACAAGTACCCCGCTAAAAACGGGATACTTGTCCTACTATTGGATATTCTTATTCATTTGTTTAATGGCAGCCTTTTCTAAACGTGATACTTGAGCTTGGGAAATACCAATTTCTTCAGCAACTTCCATTTGCGTTTTCCCTTGAAAAAATCGTTTTCTAATAATGAGTTTTTCTCGGTCATTTAACCTGCGCAACCCTTCTTGTAAAGCAATTTCTTCCACCCAATTCGTATCACGATTTTTTTCATCACCTAGCTGATCCATTACATAAATAGGGTCTCCCCCATCATTATAGATAGGTTCGAATAAGGATACTGGATCTTGTATTGCATCAAGAGCAAATACAATTTCCTCGTGTGGTACTTCCAATACCTTTGCTATTTCTTCTGCTGTGGGCTCCCTCGATGTTTTACTCATAAGTTTTTCTCGTACTTGTAGCGCTTTATAAGCAATATCTCGTAGTGACCTTGAGACACGGATTGGATTATTGTCACGTAAATATCTACGTATTTCTCCAATAATCATTGGCACCGCATAAGTAGAAAATCTCACATTTTGACTTAAATCAAAATTATCAATTGATTTCATTAGTCCAATACATCCTACCTGAAAAAGATCATCTACATACTCACCACGGTTATTAAAACGCTGAATAACACTTAATACAAGTCTTAAATTACCGTTTACAAGCTTCTCTCTTGCATATAAATCTCCTTCATGCATTTTTTTTAACAATTCTCTCATCTCTTCGTTTTTTAACACAGGAAGCTTTGATGTATCGACCCCACAAATTTCAACTTTATTTCGCTTCAAGTCTTTTCCCCCCCTTATAGGAGCTGCTGTTCAAAATTAAGTATCTCCTTGGGTGGGAAATTTATGCATGAAATGAAATTTGTGATAGATGGTTAAATCCTCTAATTACTGATAGAAATAGCGTTTTAAAAAAATATTTTTTTAAACCATTTTATTAAATTCTTTTTTTAATCGTTTAATGATTCTTTTTTCCAACCTTGATATATATGACTGTGAAATACCTAACATATCTGCTACATCTTTTTGTGTTTTCTCCTCTCCCCCGAGTAGACCAAATCTGAGCTCCATGATTTGCTTTTCACGTGGAGATAATTGGTGCAGAGCATTAAATAATAACTTTTTATCCACATTTGCTTCGATGTCTTTTGTAATAATATCCTCTTCGGTACCAAGAACATCTGATAATAACAATTCATTCCCATCCCAATCAATGTTTAATGGCTCATCAAAGGAAACTTCTGATCGAATTTTATTATTTCTCCGCAAATACATTAAAATTTCATTTTCGATACATCTTGATGCATATGTAGCTAACTTTATTTTCTTTTCGGGGTTAAAGGTATTTACTGCTTTTATTAATCCAATTGTTCCGATACTAATTAAATCCTCAATATTAATACCTGTATTTTCAAATTTTCGGGCAATGTATACAACTAATCTTAAATTTCTTTCAATAAGCAAAGATCGTGCAGCCATATCACCTTTTGGCAGCTTTTCTAATAAAACTTCCTCCTCTTCTTTTGTCAAGGGTGGTGGCAATGCTTCACTTCCACCAATATAATAGATCTCATCTGTTTTTAACCCCAATTTTAAAAGTACTTTGTACCAATAATAAGATAATTTTATTTTTAATTTTTTCATCTCATGTCCTCCTTCTAAATAGATAATCTTAGGAGTATAGTTATAGTAAACAATTGAATTTACCTTTTTTCGTTTAGGCAAGAGCTACAAACTTCTAAGAACCAATAAAGCCTAGTTGGAATAGCAGGCAGCAGGGCTTATACAAAAGCAACAAACAATATGAAAGCAGCCCGCGTTTAAGATACTGATTTTATTGAGATTCCTGTTAACATTTTGGGATGAACGATGCATTGGAATACATCTTCACTTGATAAGGCATGATTTGAAAATGATATTAACGCTTTTTGTACATTCCAGCTTTCATGATCTTTTTGAATTATCATTTGATCGGGTTTATACGCAAGCAAAAGTTGATTTCCTTTACTAACAGTCTTTGCAGGTATGAATCGAACTCTTTCACTCCATTCGGAAGGTAATTCCGTTTTCCCTTGCAAAAAATTCTCTGAATGCTCTGTAGCCTCTATAATTTCCGTAGGAAGCTGATTTCTAAATGATTGGGTTGAGATGATCATTACAGGCTGCCTTGATAATGGATCGTAAAGCTGGTTTCCACTATCTATAAGACCTTTCACTTGAATAGAAACTCCATTTATCTCGACCATGACATCTACTAATTGATCAAATTGAATGGTCGTTATTTCAAATGTTTCAATCCTTTTCTTAGAGAAATACCACGCAATTGGAATGCCAAATAGTATGAACAGCCAACTAATCGGATCACCGAATCCTCTAACTGATGCTAATAAAACTGAACTTTGCAATTGAAAATCAAATTGAATAAAATAATGAACTCCGATTAAAATGCCACCAGTTAAGAAAGTAACAAAATAAAAGGTAAGAACATTGGATATAAAATATTTAAAGCGTTTATAACCAAAAACTGTAAAGACCATTACGAAGGAAAAAAGTAATTTGATGAATGGGTTTCCTGCATAAGCTGATAACGGAGTCAGACTCATAACAATTAGTAAAGATCCGATTAAACCTCCAAGTAAAAGCTTCCATTTTGATATTGGACGTTTCATTATAATGGCAGTTATCCAGAGTAGCATCACGTCTACAATGAAGTTTAAAAGCCATATCACGTCCATATAGACGACCAAACCTATCCCCCCAATTGCTATGTTTTTTATTCATACCAGCTTTTCTTAATGGTATCGTACATACCTGTTTGAAGTGTGTCATTTCTTGTATGGGAAATTAGAGAAGTTTTCAAGATTTCGTTCGAATTTTGTCAAATTAAAATACGCTATCTAGTGACCTTAAATAGGGGCTATCATAAGAATTTTGGGGATAAAAAAAAGAATTGTCTGGTAAGGGAGTTAACCCTTATTAGACAATTCTTTCTTTCTATTGATTTCTACGATTTCTATTTCTTAAAAATGTAGGGATATCTAAAGTATCCTCCACTTGTTGATGTACTTGTCGAATAGGTTCCTGTACTTCTTCACGCTTTGGTTCACGTTCACGTTCGCGTTTAACCGTTGGATTAACAGGTTGCTTTTGCTGTCCAACACCGAAGGATGGTCTACTTACAGGTTTTTGCTGTCCAATTTCTTCTGTAAATCCTGTTGCAATCACTGTTACAACAATTTCATCTTTTAGATCTTCATTGATTACTGATCCAAAAATCATATTTACTTCCTGATCAGAAGCAGAAGCAACAATATCGGCTGCCTCTTGAACTTCGTAAAGACTTAGATTTACTCCACCAGTAATATTCATTAACACACCTTGTGCCCCATCAATTGATTTTTCAAGAAGTGGAGAAGAAATTGCCTTTTTCGCTGCTTCTGCAGCACGATTTTCACCTGTTGCCACACCAATACCCATAAGTGCAGAACCCTTATTGGTCATTATCGTTTTAACATCAGCAAAGTCAAGATTAATTAATCCTGGAGTTGCGATTAAATCTGAAATACCTTGAACCCCTTGACGAAGTACATTATCTGCTTCACGGAATGCTTCAAGCATTGGAGTACTCTTATCAACAATCTCTAATAATCGATCATTAGGAATAACGATAAGGGTATCTACTGCTTCCTTCATTGAAGCAATACCGCCTGCAGCTTGTGTTGCACGTTTTCTACCTTCAAAAGAAAATGGTCTTGTAACAACACCGACAGTTAAAGCACCTAAATCTCTAGCTATTTGTGCAATGACAGGTGCCGCACCAGTTCCTGTACCGCCGCCCATACCAGCAGTAACAAAGACCATATCTGCTCCTCTTAAAGCTTCTTCAATTTGTTCCTTGCTTTCTTCAGCAGCCTTTTTTCCCACTTCAGGATTAGCCCCTGCACCTAATCCTCTCGTTAATTTTGCACCAATTTGCATTTTAATTTCAGCTTTTGATAGATTTAAAGCTTGCGCATCAGTATTAACAGCAATAAATTCAACACCTTGAACATCATGTTCGATCATACGGTTTACAGCATTATTACCGCCACCGCCTACGCCTATTACTTTTATCGTTGCTAATGAATCTAAATTTGTATCGAATTCCAGCATGACAGATCCTCCTAATTCGTCCATATTTCAACAAGATATTCTTTTTCTTAAACGGCTACATCCGAAATATCAATTTGATTATTTTATATCATTTTTTAATTATTAACTTAACCTGTGTTCAAACTATTTAATTTGTTAGAAAAAGCTTTACTCAAAAAAGTAGCCAAAGAATTTTTTCATTCTTGTCGAAATTTTCTCTTCTGGTTGTTTTTCCGTTTTTTGCTTTGGTTGCGGCTTTTTAGCTGACTTTTTTTCGACATGTTCAAAATGAGCAGGTGCTGCACTGACATTTCGCCCTTGCAATCTAGCATTCTTATAAGCATATTGGATCAATCCAACCGCAGTAGTATATTGAGGTTCTCTTACACCAATATAATCAGGTATTGCTATTCTTACACGGTTTTGAAATACCGAGGCAGCTAATTCCATAACACCTGGTAGATTGACACTTCCACCGGTTAATACTATTCCACCAGGGAGATCTACCATTCCCATGCGTTTCAACTCTTCTAAAACAAAGTCAAAAACTTCTTCTAATCTAGCTTCTATAATATCAGATATTTCTAATTGATTAAATTGCTGATGTTGATCGCTACCTATAATTGGGACACTAAATACTTCATCAGCTTCTGCATCTTCACTAAAGGCATGTCCATTTTTTACCTTAATTCGTTCAGCATCTTCCGTTGAAGTTCTAAGTACAATCGATAGGTCCTTTGTTATATGTTCTCCGCCTATCGGAAGTACATTAGTGCTTTTTATAAAGCCATTTTCAAAAACAGCTAGAGTGGTAGAACCTCCCCCAATATCGATTAAAACAGTGCCAAGGTTTTTCTCATCTTTAGATAAAGCGACTGCCCCTGCTGCCAATGGTTGAAGGACAATTTCAGTTATTTCTAAACCTGCCCTTTCAACACAACGTAATGTGTTATGTAATATAGTTTTTGATCCTGTGACAATGGTGCCTTCCATTTCCAAGCGAACCCCTATCATTCCACGTGGATCATTTATTTCATCTAACCCATCTACAATAAATTGTCTAGGGATTACATTAATAATTTCTCGTTCAGGTGGAATCGAAATGACTTGTGCCGCATCCATGACTCTTGCCACATCTTCATCAGTTATTTCTCGATTTTCACTAGAAACAGCTACTACCCCATGACAGCTTTGAAGCATCACATGGTTTCCTGCTATTCCAACGATGACATGATTGATATTCATGCCTATCATTCTTTCTGCTTGCTCAACTGCTTTTCGAATAGATTTAACTGTCTCATCTATATCAACAATAGAACCTTTTCTAATTCCTTCGGACTTTACATTCCCAACACCAATGATATTCAGTGAGTCGTTTACCATCTCACCAATAATCACTTTAACGCTGGATGTACCGATGTCAAGACTTACATATATTTCATTGTTGTTCATACCATGGCACCTCCCTTTGCTAAATTTCTTTGCCACATTCATTTTTTTATTTTAATCATTAGTTATCAAACATTATCTTTTGAATATATAATATAAAATAATTCGACATATGAGAAGAATTCCCTTTAAAAAGTTTAACTTTTTTTCATATTTCCTTTTTTAGTCGTCCATTTAGCAAGTAATATTCTTCGAATAACTGCAATATTTTGAAACAGTCTTACTCCAAAGGCAAATATTGCAGCTAAATATAAGTCTACACCAAGATGAACTCCTAGAAAAGCTAAACTTGCAGCAAGAATTATATTAAAAAAGAAACCTGAAACAAAAACCATCGTTTCGTAGATGTTTTGAAGATAGGCTCGAATCCCCCCAAATAATGTGTCTAATGCCGCTAGGACAGCTATGGAGAGATAGTTGGCATATTCTTCAGGGATACGGATATCTGTTAATAATCCTAAAATAATCCCTATTATTAGACCAAAAACTGGTAGCCACATTTCCAACCTCTCCTTTTTTACAATTAGGCTACTATCATGATTCAAAAATATTTTTCTAATATAATCTTCAATCAATCAAGCGTATGAATACAAAAATCTCCTAAAGAATTTCTATAATTGAACAATCCATGCGACATAATCCATTATTTAACGGGCTTCATATAACGGATTCTAATGCTTTCATCATAAGCCGGTATACTAATTGATTCCTCTGGTTTTCCTATCTTTACCTGTAAATTATCAACAAAAAATTCATCAATAACAGGTGAAACCTGAATACGGTTATAAAGTTTATCTGCTGATTCACTATTTTCTGCAATAACTCTTACCTCAAGTGGGTATTGATTAATGGAATGTCCATTAATCTTTGTATCACCATTAATATCACGAATTACCGTGGTATTTATAACCCTTTCACCATCAATGGAAATCTGTTTTGCCCCGTACATATTCAGATCATTAACAAGGCGTTTTAAAAGAACTGGAGAGACATCCTTTACCTTTTCTCCCAACAATAAAGCCTCTTTTAAGACATCAATCTTAATAACTATACCAGGACCATTTACTTCGGTTTGTCCTGCCTCTTTTTTTAGTTCATCTAATGTTTCTTTTAATGCCTGCTCTTTACTATCCTTTACTTTTGCCTCATATTTTTCTATTCGTTCCTCATTTGAGGAAATTTCTTTTAGTAATTTAGATTGTAAATCCTGCTCCTTTAATAAATCCTCCCTAAGCTCCCACATATCACGTGTGTCTCTAACTTTAGGCTTTTTGATCGTCTGAAATTGAATTGCTAGCATAAAACCAATGATAATCGAAATGACGGTCATACTCAGCTTAAACTTCGTGCCCACTCCTTTTCACCTTTTCTTTTCTTAGGATTCGCCAAGAATAGGCTCTATTTGTATTTGATTCTTTTTTTCCATCGTAAAAATTATATTATCGTTTACTAATTGGTCTTTTACACCACCAGTAATGGATAAGGCAGATTCTAGAATACCAGGGTCTCCAAGGGCTGTAATCGTAAAGGGCTCAGGAAATGGTATACCATCTACTGTAATAACAGGTCCAGTACAAATAATGTACGAACTATGGTTAATTCTTTGTCCATTAACAGCAATCGCAGTAGCCCCTGCAATATATAGTTCATTAATTACTTTAAAAACATGACGGTCATGTACAATGTAATTATTTACATTTTCCTCTTTCGGATCATAATCTCCATCCTTTAGGGTGACGATTAAACCTTTTCCCTGGACTTTTACCTTTCCTAAAAACATCCGATATTTTTCAGCGTCTTCAGCAAGATTATAAAAAACTGTCTCTTCTTTCGATAAATCTTTTTCTATGGAACGAACCTTATTTTGCTTTTCATACAATTCCTTTTGTAATTGACGATTTTCCTTTTGTTGCTTAAGTAATTGATTACGTAATTCATTTTCCCTAACAAACTGTGGATCTGAAAAATGATTTTTAGTCTTTTCATCTTTATTTACTGTGTTGTATGAAAAAGCAAGCATAAAGCCTAATACGAGACTGACAAATGCAAGTATGACATATTTACCTTTCATTTTCTTGGTTTTCATTATTCTTTTGGCCATCTTCCTCCTTCACCTCCGTTTTAAAAGGTTTGAAGGTTGAACCAACTTCTAAATCAATGACCCCTTTTACATTCGGATCAAGTTGGCTAACAATAGATGGGTAGTAGATAATTTTACTTGCTAACGTTCGAATCGTTGCCGAAACCTCGAAACCATCATTCATATATAAGGTTATATGATAAATATCGGTTTTTTTAGGAGAATAGTTAATCTCTGAAATTGAATTAATAATCTCTTTTGGTAACTCTTGAATCTGCTCCACCATTGCTTTAAGAATTTTCCCTTGTTTAAAGTTGGTTAAAATCGGAATATTACTTTGAGAATTGCCTTTTTGATTAACTATATTTCCGCTTTCAAGTACAGTTAAAAGTTTTGTACCATCAGATATGTGTGCTACGGCAGAGTGTTCCTTAATTTGCACCACCACATTATTTGGAAAATTTATCTTAACCGTTGCTTTTTTTACTTCGGGAATAGTTAATAATTTAGAAGTCGTTTTTTCTTTATTGATGCTCCAAATATTTGTTTTATTTGAGATCCCCATCTTTTTTATTACTGTTTCTGTATCAACTAGTTGGTTACCAGCTACTTTGATATTTTTAACATGACTTAGAGGAGATTGGAAATAAACAACAAAGAGGATTAATAGAAAAAAAATTGAGATTAAAAATATTAACCTGCGATTGGCCTTCCTTTTCCTTTGCTCTTTCAACTTTGGAATCCGATCTTCTAAAGATACAATTTTTCTTTCTGACATAGATGTCCCTCCTTTCATTTTTCATTCATTCAAAAAATGAAGAACGGATCAACCGTCCTTCAATTTCTTATAAGATCATTGCTAGAGAGATTAATATTCAATCACATCCTGCATGACTTTAAATAACCGATCAGATGCATCCGGTATGCCCATACCTTTTGCTGCTTTTTTCATTTTCATTATTTTCTCATCATTAAGTAAAATTCCATCGATCGATTTAATTAATTGCGGCCCGGTTAAATTATTTTCAAGAAGCATTGTAGCTGCACCTTTTTCTGTTAGTGCACTGGCGTTTTTTTCTTGATGGTTATTGGTAACATATGGACTAGGTATTAATATACTTGGCAGTCCAAGTGCAGTAATTTCGGCTAAAGTGGTTGCACCCGCACGGGAAATTACTAAATCAACCCCTCTTAAGAGGTCTGGCATATTATGTATGAAAGGAGCTACAACAATATTTTCTGGCTTTCCTACTAATGAAACTTCCTTTTCAACTTCATTGAAATGGACTTCACCAGTCACATATACGATTTGGTATGGTTTTTCTGCAAATTCAGCTAATGATTTTATTACTGCTTCATTTATCGGCCTTGCCCCTCTACTCCCGCCAACTATTAGTACTGTTTTCTTGTTGGCACTTAAGCCTAACGATTGAAGAATGTCTTTATTTTGCTCACCAATTACTTCAGAAGCGCGTGGGTTACCTGTTAAGACTACTTTTTCCTTTGGGAAAAACTCACCTGCAGAATCAAAACAAGTCGCCACTTTATTTACATATCTACTTAAAAACTTATTTGTTAAGCCAGGAATACTGTTTTGTTCATGAATAATGGTTGGAATTTTTTGCTTTGCTGCTGCGTATACAACAGGACCACAAACATAACCACCTGTTCCTATAACTACATCAGGTTTAAAAGATTTTAATAATCTTTTACAATCTTTAACACCTTTAAAGAAACGAATGAATGTTTTTATATTTTCTAAAGATATGGATCTTTTTATACCTGTAATCTGAATCGATTGAAAGGGAATATTTTCTCTGGTAACTAATTTAGATTCTAGCCCTTTTTCTGTACCTATATATAAAAATTCAGTATTCGGATGTTTCGCTTGTATAGTTCTTATTAAAGCAAGTGCAGGATAGATATGTCCTCCCGTACCACCACCGCTTACAACGATTTTCATTTTTTCACCTCAAAAATATTAACACAGTTTTTTAATTGTAATATGACTTTCCTATCATACTATATTCTAAACCAGTTTTCTTGCCCAGTAAAAGAATATTTATATGATTGTAATACTACTGTAGAACAAATGTAAAAAAACCCTTGAATAGGGTTTCTTCTCTCGATAAATAGAATAATATTAATTTCTGTACTTGCCAAAGTTAGGTTAGTCCAACTTTTCTTTGCTCCCACTCTTCCTTATGGCACTTAAACAAATTAAATTCTTGAATAGCGACTAATATTAAGAAGGACACCTATAGCCATTAGCATAAGTGTAAGTGAAGATCCTCCATAACTTAAAAATGGTAAAGTAATCCCCGTTACTGGCATTAAACCAGTTACTACGCCAATATTAATCATTACCTGAATAGCAACCATGGAAATAATACCAACAGCTAAAAAACTACCATAAAGATCTGGAGCCCCAAGAGCGATCCGAATGCCGCGCCAAAGTAATAGAGCAAATAATAGTAAGACAAATGTTCCTCCGATAAAGCCTAGTTCTTCAGCTAAAATCGCGAAAATAAAATCTGTTTGCGGTTCCGGGAGATAAAAGAACTTCTGGCGGCTTTCCCCTAAACCAAGTCCAAATAAACCTCCAGGTCCGATTGCAAACAGTGATTGAATAATTTGAAATCCTGCACCTTGTGGATCTTGCCATGGATCTAAAAATGATGTGATACGGGCCATTCGATATGGTGCAGAGAGAATTAATGCAACAAACCCAGCAACACCTATTAAACCAAGTATTGCAAAATGCAAAATTCTTGCTCCCGCTATAAAAATCATAATGACACAAGTTCCTAACATAACCGTTCCAGTTCCTAAATCTGGTTGCAGCATAATCATTCCAAATGCAAGGAAAACAAGGGAAAGTGAGGGAACTAGTCCTTTTTTTACGGTCGTAATATACTTTTGCTGCTCCGATAAAAACTTTGCTAAAAAGGCTATCATTGCTAACTTAATAAATTCAGAAGGTTGGATTGAAAAAGCCCCAACTCCGATCCAACTTCTTGAACCATTTCGCTCCATTCCTATCCCAGGTATAAGAACTAAAACTAGCAGAACAAAGCATATAATTAAGATCGTTTTAGCCCATGAGCGCCATGTCCAATAATCGACATTCATTATGAAAAACATAGCTAGGACACCCACTCCAGCAAATAATAACTGACGTTTTGCAAAAAAGAGGGAATCATCAAATTTATAGTTTGCCCATATTGCACTAGCACTATAAACCATTATAAGTCCAACTGTTAATAATAATAATGTGACGATAATTAACATGATATCAGGATTTGATTTTTTTACTGGCAAAGTCAACACCTCGAGAGTGAAATATTTGAGCTAGGTGTTCATTCTCAAGATGTTAAACGTAAAGGAATCAACAACGGCCAATACGTTCTTCTTTTTTGCTCTTATTTTAACTTATGCACGGCATCGATAAAAATATCACCGCGAACTTCAAAAGTTTTATATTGATCCCAACTTGCACAAGCAGGTGACAGTAAGATAACATCCCCAGGCTTTGACAATTCAAAAGCAATAGGTACTGCCTTTTCAACATTATCGACACGATGCACCGTTTCTATTCCAGCTATTTCTGCAACCTTTTCTAGCTTTTCAGCTGTTTGACCAAATGTTATCATCACTTTCACATTTTTAAGAGATGGAATTAACTCATCGAATTCATTGCCTCGATCAAGACCACCAGCTAACAAAATAATAGGTTCAGAAAATGCGTTTAACGCACTTTGCGCAGCTAAAATATTCGTCGCCTTTGAATCATTATAAAATTTCCTACCAGCAATTTCCTCAACAAATTGTGTACGGTGCTTAACCCCTTTAAAAGTAGTTAATACTTTTCGAATGGCTTTATTTTGCACTCCCATTAGCTTGGTTGCAGCAATAGCAGCCATAATATTCTCTAAATTATGTTCTCCTTGGAGAACAATATCACTTCTAGGAATGATTTCTTCTCCTAGAAAAGTAATCATACCATTTGCAATCGAACACCCTTCTGCTAATGGTTTTTTCGCTGAAAATGGAATGATTTTCGCTTTCGTAAATGAAATGAGATCTAATAATTCCTCCTGATCAGCATTAACAATTAAATAGTCGTCTTCTAATTGATTTCTAGTAATATTTGCTTTTGCCTGTGCATATTCTTTCTTTGTTCCATGATAATCTAAATGCGCTTCATAGATGTTTGTTATTATTGCAATATGTGGACGGAAAGACCGAATCCCCATTAATTGAAATGACGAGAGCTCTACCACCATTTGATTATCTTTTGTCGCAGTTTCAGCAACTTCCGATGCGACGGTCCCAATATTTCCAGCAATTAATGGATTGGTTCCTTCATTTGCTTGTAGTATTTCAAAGATCAAGGTTGTAGTCGTTGTTTTACCATTTGTACCTGTAATTCCGATTAATTCAGCTTCAGAAATCTGATAGGCTAGTTCAACCTCGGTGATAACAGGTATTCCACGTTCAATCGCTCCTGCTACTAATGGATTAGTGTATGGTATACCAGGATTTTTGACAATTAATTCGAAACCCTCATCTAATAATTCAATCGGATGACAGCCACAAATTACTTTAATCCCTTGTTCTAATAACCCCTGTGCCTCAGGATTTTCATTTAATGGCTTATAGTCATTTACCGTAACAAAGGCTCCTAATTTATGTAAAAGCGAGGCAGCACTAACCCCGCTCTTCGCTAATCCCAATACAAGTATTTTTTTATGTTGATAGTTATTAATTGTTTTCACTTACAACCACACCTCGATATAAATTGCTAAAATTGCGCATAATAATCCTACTGTCCAAAAAGTGACAACTACTCTCCATTCAGACCATCCAACTAATTCATAATGATGGTGCAATGGACTCATCCGAAAGATTCTTTTCCCTGTTGTTTTAAAAGAAATGACCTGTAAAATAACAGATAATGTTTCAATAACAAATACTCCACCAATTATGATAAGTATTATCTCTAGCTTTGTTAAAATAGCAATAGTAGCTATAGCACCTCCAAGTGCTAATGATCCCGTATCACCCATAAACACTTTTGCTGGGTGAGCATTAAATACAAGAAAACCAAGGACTGCCCCCACAACAGCAACTGAAAAAACGGCCACATCATAATTTGACTGATTCCAGGCTAATACAGCTAGTGCACCAAAAGCAATTGCTGAAGTTCCTGACACAAGTCCATCCAGTCCATCTGTTAAATTAACCGCATTTGAAAATCCGACTAACCAAAAGATTATAAACACTAAATAAAACCAACCTAAATCAAATGAGTAACCAGTACCTGGAATGGTAATCTCAGTTGAAAATTGGGATTGGCGAAAGACAACATAAAATATGACGGAAATAATAATTTGCCCGAGCAGCTTTTGCTTTGAAGTTAACCCTAAGTTACGTTTTAGGACAACTTTAATAAAATCATCTAAAAAGCCTAGCAACCCAAAGCCTAAAGTTACCAATAGGAGAAGATAGGTTTTTACCGATGGCTCAGAAAATTTATATGTCATGACTAATGTCGTAATAACGATTGATAAGATAATTACGATTCCACCCATAGTCGGTGTACCCGTTTTCTTTTGATGTGACTTTGGCCCCTCCTCACGAATACTTTGCCCAAATTTTAATCTTCTTAAAAAGGGGATAAATATTGGGGATAGAAGTGCTGTAATTAAAAACCCCATTAAAATGGTAAAGAAAATCACTTGCTCCATCATTTTATCCCCTCCTTTTACTTTCTATATAGTTTTCCAATAAGCTTGCAAATTCATCCTTTTCTTCTTCTACTGCAATATCATATGTAAATGCTTGAGCATTAAGAAGTTCAGGAGAATAAAAGATAAATTTAGTCATTGTTTCACACTCTTCTTGTTTTAATTTTCTAGTATATTCTTCACATAGTTGATGAAAGGCACTGACGAGATCATCCACAAAAATAACTGGAAAATGGTTAGGCGTATAATTAGGCAGTGACTCATTATTAAGCCAAACTGCTGCAATTGCCCCATTTTCTATTGCTTTATCTAAATTTTTATCATGAATTGGGATGAATAAACCTTTCGCCTGTAACTCATCAGAAAATATTGACACAGTATCAAACTTCATATCTGGTTGTTGGATTCCACGCGTATGTGTAGATAGATGATATACGTCATTAAACGATAACATTCTTATCTCTCCTTTACTGCTTCTAAAGCTACTACACGATCATCAAAATCCAATATTTGACCACCAATTTCTTGATATGTTTCATGTCCCTTTCCTGCAATAAGAACCACATCACCTTTTTTTGCGTTCTTAACTCCGTAGTAAATCGCTTCTTTTCGATCAGGAATTGTTATATATCTTTGCCCTTGAACTCCAGATTCCATATCACGAAGAATATCTAAAGGATCTTCACTTCTAGGGTTATCAGATGTGAAAATCGGATCTGTTCCGTACTGACAAGCAATTTGAGCCATTATTGGGCGTTTTGTTTTATCTCTATCTCCTCCACAGCCAACGACAACAAATACCCGTTTTTCTGCAAAATGCTGAATCGTCTTTAATACATTTTCTAAACTATCAGGAGTATGGGAGTAGTCAACAATGATTGGGAATTCTTGACCCCCATTGACTAATTCAAATCTTCCAGCTACGCCTTTAACATTCTCAATCGTATGGATGATCTGATCTAATGAGATATTGGAAATATAGCCTGTCGCAATTGCAGCCAACACATTATATACACTAAATTTTCCAATCAGCTGTAAATTCACCTTATGCTTTCCTTCAGGTGAATGTAAAGTAAATGTAGTACCAGATGCACTCATATGAATATTTGTAGCAAAAAAGTCGGCTTCATTATCAATTCCATAAGTGATAATATGTGCAGCAGTTTCTTTTTGAAATTTTTCTGATGCTTTATCATCAATATTAAGTACGGCGTATTTTGGCTTTTTATGGTCATAGGTATTTCCAAGCTGAGAAAATAGTAAACTTTTCGCCCTTCTGTATTCCTCCATTGTATGGTGATAATCCAGATGGTCCTGAGTTAAATTTGTAAAAACTGCAATATCATAATCACAACCAAATACTCTTCCTTGATCCAGTGCATGTGAAGAAACCTCCATTATAGCAGTTTTCACATCCGCATCAACCATTTTCTTAAATGTTTTTTGGAGGATTGTGCTATCGGGGGTTGTTCTTTTAGCTTCATGTACTTCATCACCAATTTTTATGTACATCGTCCCAATTAATCCTGTATTTACCTGGCTATCACGAAAAATTTGATCAATTAAATGACTCGTTGTTGTTTTTCCGTTTGTTCCTGTAATCCCAATTAATTGGAGCTTTCTCGTTGGTTGATTGTAAAATGCATCAGCCAAGATCGCCATGGCTCTTTTTGTATCTTTTACTACAATGACAGGTATCGAAACATTTACAGGTTGTTCAGCAATAATAGCTGCAGCACCTTGTAATTCAGCGTCTTGAGCAAATTTATGACCATCTACCGTTAAGCCTTTAATACATATAAACAATGCACCTTTCGTTACTTTGCGATTATCTTGAACAATATCGGTAATCGTTGGATTTTCGTTTGGAAGTTTTACGAGGGGTAAAACATTTAATAGTGTATGTAAGTTCATTTCTACAGTCCTTCCTCTGTTTCAATTACAGAAATACTAAATTTATCATATCTTTAATGAAAAATAGTACCTACCCATTTTACTAAAAAAATGCGGTGGATGCTATTAGATTATAATATATTGATTGATATTGGAGGGATTTTCTAAGTAAAAACATTTTCATAAAAGAAGCGGCAACCATTTGCCGCTTCTTCATTGCAATAAAGCTTACAATAACTTCTAATTCATATAAACTCGGATGGTAGAACCTTCCTCCACTTTAACACCTGGCAAAGGATCCTGCTTAATAACCGTTTCTCCTTTACCACTTACTTCTAATTTCAAATTTACGAGTTGTTCCATTAATTTATTCTTCGTTAATCCTTTTAAATCTGGAACTTCAATCGTAGGTGTATCTAAGTAAGGGGTAATTTCTTTTTCCATTTGATTTTTTCTCGGTTTAACTCCCATCGCACGAAGACTATCACCTATAATAGTACCCGCAATTGGTGCTGCTACTTGTCCTCCAAAAAGGACTGTATTTTTTGGATTATCTACGGCAAAATAAACGACAATTTGTGGATCGTCTGCTGGTGCAAACCCAATAAATGAGAGTACATAGTTATTTTCCATGTATCCTCCACCCGGTTTCGGCTTCTGTGCTGTACCTGTTTTTCCGCCAACTCGGTATCCTTCGACAAATGCCTTTTTTCCGGTACCATTTGCTACTACACTTTCTAACGCTCTTCTAACCTCTTTAGATGTTTCCTCGGAAATAACTCTCCGTTTCGCAACTGGTTCTTTTTCCATAACAGCTTTTCCTGTTTTGGGGTCTACTAACTCCTTTGCAACAAAAGGCTCATATAAAGTTCCGCCATTTACTGCTGCTGCGACAGCTGCAACTTGTTGGATTGGAGTAACCGACACCCCTTGACCAAAGGCAGTTGTCGCTTGTTCCACCGGTCCAACTCTATCCATATTAAATAAGATTCCTTTTGATTCACCTGCCAAGTCGATTCCAGTTTTTTCGCCAAAGCCAAAATTTCGAACGTATTTAAATAAATCTTCCTTTCCAAGGCGTTGTCCTAGTTCTACAAATCCAGGGTTGCATGAATTTTCTACTACTTCTAAAAAAGTTTCCTTCCCATGTCCCGATCGTTTCCAACATTTTAACACCGCATTCGCTACTTTTATCTTACCTGTATCTACATACGTATCCTTATCAAGATCTACTTTCCCTTCTTCCAGTGCAGCTGCTAATGTAATTACTTTAAATGTTGAGCCTGGTTCATAGGTGCTCCATATAGGTAGATTACGGTTATACACTTCTTGCGATACATCTTGGAATTTCGCAGGATCAAAGGTTGGACGACTTGACATTCCTAATATTTCTCCTGTTTTAGGATCCATAGCAATCGCGATTAAGCCATCTGGATTATATTTCGTTTCAGCAATATCAAGTTCTCTTTCGATAATTGTTTGTACCTTTGTATCAATCGTTAATTTTAAATCTAGTCCATCATGAGGTTGTTTAAAATCATCGGACATATCTGGCATTCTTCTTCCTTTTGCATCAGAATAAAATTGAACCGAACCCTTGTCCCCTTTTAATTCCTCATCATAATATAGCTCAAGACCCATTAGTCCTTGATTATCTATTCCCGTAAATCCTAGAACATGTGATAAATAACTATCGAAAGGATAATACCTCTTCGAATCTTCACCAATATATACTCCCTTTAACTTTAAGTCTCGTACAGCTTTTGCTTTTTCATTTGAAATTTTTCTACCTTCTTTAATACGTTGTATATTTACAATAGTTGAAACTTGTTTATAAATACTTTCTTTTGATGCGTCTAATACAGCTGCTAGTTTCTCTGCCGTTTCAGCTGGGTTTTCAACCTGTCTTGGAACGACGAAAACAGTTGGTGCACTTTTATTGGTAGCAATCGCTACCCCATTACGGTCGACAATTTTTCCTCTTTCAGGCTCAAAAGGGATTTCACGACTCCATAATTCCTTTGCACCACTTGTTAACCAGTTTCCAAGAGCTAATTGCACATATCCTAATCGTATATCAATGACCCCGAAAATTATTATGCCAACTAAGAGTGTGATGACTAATCGTTTTCTTACTGTTACATTAGAAACACGCTTCACCTAAATGTTCCTCCTCTACAAACCCATTCTGGATATTTTAGGGACTAACCTCATTATTAGAAGCTTATGCTTGTACAGTTTCCAATAGAACAGAGGCATAATAAAAACCAAAGAGGGCTGAGCCCACCATACAAGTGGGATCAGCCCATTAAACAGCAAATCCTTATGAATCTTTTAATCGAGTGGAGTGTCTTCGTCTTTCTTTTTTTCTACTTTACTTTTTTGCTTGATTGTTTGTTCAGTAGATTGGAAATTAACAACTAAATGATCACCTTTTTTAACCGGTGAAGTAGGTTGAATATTTTGCTTAGTGACATAGCCGGAACCTACCATATTAAGCTTTAACTCTAGTAATTCAGCTACTTTCATTACATCACTTTTCGACCAATTGATCATGTTTGGTACCGTTGGATCTCCATCAGTTTTTAGAATAATTTTTTCCCCTTTTAGTACAGCTGTTTGCGGTCGAGGTAATTGATCAACCACTTTGGTTCCTGTTCCAAGTGTCACAACTTCATATCCTAAATTCCCTAAAGATCCTTTCGCTTCCTCTACTGTTTGCCCTGCTAGATCTGGAATTTTTGTTTGCTTGACCTTTGCCATTTTTTCCGGTTTGATATTCAAATATTGCAAACTATTCTTCATGACAGGATTAAAGATCATTGCTACTGGTTCCGACCCCGTTTCTGTTTCTGATAAGTGCGGCTGCTTCACAGCAACATAGACAATCAATTCAGGATCATTCTGTGGAGCCATTCCGAGGAAAGAAAAAATATAATTATCTTTCCCTGTCATATAACCTCCCCCACTAGAATTTGGTATTTGGGCAGTACCCGTTTTCCCCGTAACAGAGTAACCTTCAATATTATAAATTCTTCCAGTTCCTTTTTCACTTGTAACGACAGTTCGCAGTATATCCCGAACCTCTTTAGCTGTATCTGAGCTAATTGGTGTACCCACCACTTCTGGCTTCGTCTCTTCTACTTTATCATTATTTGGATCTACAATTTTGTCTATCACATACGGCTTCATCATTTTTCCGTCATTGGCAACAGCTGTTGCCGCTTGTATCATTTGAATAGGAGTTACTGTAGTTCCTTGACCAAAGGTAGTCGTGTATTTCTCAATTGGCCAATTATATAATATATTTCCGCTTGACTCATTTGGCAAACCAATATTTGTTTTTTGTCCAAAATGAAAACGATCCAAATACTTCCTAAAGGTATCTTGACCAATTAAATCAAGTAAATTAGCGAATGCTACATTGGATGAACGCTGAACACCTTCTAAATAGGTAATTGGTCCCCAGCCTCTTCCCCAGTTATGATCTTTAATGGGATTTGGAACATTTTTAACAAAATATTGTCCTGATTGATACCATGCATTTGGGTTAAATACACCCTCTTGTACTGCAGTTGCTAATGTGAAAATTTTCATTGTTGATCCTGGTTCAATTGATGATTCAACAGCTAAATTTTGCCACTGCTTTTCAATTCCATCTCTTGTCATCGAATTAAAGGTTGGTCTTTGTGACATTCCAAGTATTTTCCCAGTTTTAGGATCTGCAACAATAGCAACAATATTTTCTGGATTGTATTTTTCAACCGCCTTATTCATCGCATCCTCTAAAAAAATCTGGATTTTTTTATCAAGAGTTAAATAAATATCCTTACCATCTTTCGGCTTGGTTACCTTCTTTTTAGAACCAGGCAGTAAATAACGCCAATAATCACTCTCAAATTGAATTTTTCCATTTACTCCTTGTAGATCCTGATCATAGACCTTTTCTATCCCCATTTTTCCAGTGGTATTGACAGATTCCCCATCCTTCTGTGCATAGCCAATTAAATGAGAAGCGAATACTCCATTCGGATAAAAGCGTTTAGACTCCCGGATGAATTGGATACCAGGCAATTTAAGCTTATCTATTTCATTTTTTGTTTTCAGCGGTACATCACTGCCCGCCTTACCAAATTCAACTTGTTTTGCACCTTTTTTAGTCAATATTTTATATATATCGGCTTCTGACATATCAATATACTTCGATAATTCAGTAGCCGTTTTTTGAGGATCGGTTACATGATTTGGTTTCTTTGGATCAATGGTCATTTTCTTATCAAGAATCGCAACCAATCGATATGATGTAGTATCCTCTGCAATAACCTCTCCATGACTATCAAAAATATTTCCTCTTTTTGCTTCAATAATATCTTTCCGTAAATGTTGTTTGGCTGCTTCTGTAGTTAATTTAGTGCCATTAACCTCTCCAGTGACCTGAATAGTTAGAAAACGGATGATTAAGATAAAAAAAAGCAGACCGAATATCAGAAATAAAACGGCCGCTCCTATGTTCATGCTAACTTTGCTTCTCTTCATTTCTCTTCAACAACCTTAACATTATTTTCATTTAATTTTAATCCTAATTCTTTCGCTTTCTTCCAGATTCGTTCATATGTACTCATATCACTTACCTGCATTTTCAAATCATCATTTACCTTTTTTTTACTTTGAATGGAGGTTTCTAGTCCATGAATGTCCTTATTAATAAAATAAATCGATGCTTGAGTCGAAATAATTTTGATGGACATAAAACATACAAAAGCAATAAATAATCCTGCTATCAGTTTTTCTCCAGGTGTAATTTTCCTTCTCTTATGTACAGGTTTAATCTGCGTTTCAGTTTTTGGATTCGGTTGTACATATGTTTGTTGTTGTTTTCTTGCTAAGTTACTCAAAGAACTCCCTCCATTCAAACACTATTTTTAGTTAATTTTTCTCTGCAATTCTAAGTTTTGCTGATCTGGCACGATTATTTTCGACTAATTCCTCTTCTGAAGGTATAATCGGTTTTCTAGTAATGATTTTCAACTTCGGTTTAAACTCATCAGGAACAATAGGTAATCCAGGTGGTAATTGTGGACCTGTACTCGCTTCTTTAAAAATGGTTTTACAAATACGATCCTCTAATGAATGGAATGTGATAACACTAATTCGACCCTGTGGATGCAATAACTCAATCGCATCTTTAAGTGATTCCTCGAATACTCCTAATTCATCATTAACAGCAATCCGAATTGCTTGAAACACACGTTTCGCCGGATGGCCACCCTTTCTTCTTGCCGGGGCAGGAATTCCCTCTTTAATTAAATCAACTAATTGGCCAGTTGTTTTAATTGGTTCCTTTTCTCTAGCTGCTTCGATTTTTCTAGCAATTTGTTTTGAAAATTTTTCTTCACCATATTTATAAAAAATTCGAACTAAATCCTCATATGGCCATGAATTGATAACTTCATATGCAGAAATATCTCCTTCGAGATCCATGCGCATATCTAGCGGTGCATCATGATGATAACTAAATCCTCTCTCAGGAGTATCTAGTTGTGGAGATGAAACACCTAGATCATAAAGAATTCCATCTACTTTTTCTACACCAAGTCGATTTAATTCGTCCTTTATATAGCGAAAATTACTTTTTATAAAAACAACTTGATTTTCGTATTTTTTAAGCTTTTCTTTTGCATGTGCAATGGCTGTTTCATCTTGATCAAAAGCATATAATCTTCCTTCAGATGATAATTGTGAAACCAAGTATTCACTATGTCCAGCACCACCAAGTGTACAATCAACATAAATACCATCAGGTTTAATATTCAGTCCATCGACTGTTTCTCTTAATAAAACGGTTGTATGTTCAAACATGTTGCAATCACCTTTCTAACGAATAGTAAATAGAGTAAAGTTAAATATCAAAGCCAATCATATTTTCCGCTATTTCCGTAAATGATTCTTCTGACTCTTCAAAGTAGTCTCCCCATAAATCTTTACTCCAAATCTCAATTCGATTAGAAACTCCCAAAACAATGCATTCTTTTTGTAATTGTGCATAACTAACGAGTGGGGAAGGAATATTAATTCTTCCTTGTTTGTCAATTTCACTTTCGGAGGCACCTGAAAAGAAAAAACGGGTAAATGCTCTTGCATCTTTTTTTGTTAAGGGGAGGGCTTTTAACTTTTCTTCTACTTGCTTCCACTCGTCCATTGGGTATCCAAATAAACATTTATCTAAGCCCCTAGTGATAACAAATGTCTCACCAAGAAGTTCACGAAACTTTGCAGGGATAATTAAACGTCCCTTTGCATCAATGTTATGTTGGTATTCCCCCATGAACATAGTACAAGCCCCCACTTTCTATAAATAATGTACCACATTCCCCCACCTTTCACCACCTCTTTTTAACTATTTCCTACACTAGCAAAAAATCCCTTCTTTTTTTTAGAATTTTTTAACTTCATTTTTAGACACATCTATGCAGTAATTGCAAAAAAACAGTAATATTAATGAATTTTTCGTCAGAATAAACAGGTCTTTTTACCCAGATTTTTTAACAACAATGGCGAAAAAAGAAAAAAAAATAAACTAGCTATAAAAGCTAGTTTATATTCGTATCAATTTATGTGTTCCATCAAATACATAATTTAATTGCATTATTTGACTTAGAAATTCTTCACCATATTTATTCATAAAGTAATAAATATTCCAAAGTCGCTCTTGTGGGGCCCCATTCGGCCTTAATAATCTTTCCATACGATTTAATCTTTCAAGTGAGTTATCATTTTTTTGCATGGTCAGTAGGTTTGCTTTTCTTTGCAAAAATTCAAGCTGCTTTAAATGAAATTGCAAATTCTTTTCAACAATAGGCAATAAACTTTTATCTGCAGAATCCTTTAAATATTGGTATTGTTTTTCTAGAAAAACACTTGTCTCATCGATAATTGTTTCAGTCGTTTGGTCTTTAATTGAATTCCAATATTCCTGACGTTCCATTTCTAATCCATTACGTATTATCTTTTCAGCAGATAAATTCAAATGTTTGATATCGGATTCTATTGAACGCTCCAAAAAAGTAATATTAAGTCTTGGAATAATTGGGGGCATAAATATGTTTAGACTTTCAAATGCAAGTTTTAATTCTCCCCAGTAGGCAATTTCACCTGGTCCAGCAATAAATGCTAAAGTGGGAAAAAGGCTTTCTTGCATTATGGGTCTCGTCACCACATTATTACTAAATGCTTCAGGTTTTTCTTCTAATAAAGTGAGTAAATCATCCTTTGTAAAGAAACAATCACCGCTTTTTCCCACAAATCCGTTTTTAGCCTTGTTATATTCTAATAGTTGTCTTTCATGACCATCATAATAAAATAGATTTAATGCATTTTCACTAATGTCAATTGTATTAGGAAAATCAAAACCATTAATTATATTTTGTTGTTTAAGAACTTGTTCAGTAATCTTCTCGTAGTTTTCAATCATGCTTCGAAAGAATGGCTTTTCTAATTCACGAAGTTGTTTATCTGCTGAATCAATTACTAATAAGCCATATTTTTTAAACATATCAACGACTAGATAGGTAAAAAAATCAACAATTGTTCTAGAATGATTAATGGCTTCGTCAATCGATTTCATTATTTTCTTTGTTTCTAGCGTTTCACCAAAATGCTCAAAAACCTTGTTTACCCATTTCTGCATATGCTCTTTGTCAAATTCAAGATCTGATACCATTCTTTTGTCAATTGGTCCTTCTGCATAACTGATTTTTTTAATGGATCTTTCACTTTCAGCATATACATGATTCACTTCCAAATAATCGTGATCTTCACCAGCTATCCAGAAAACAGGAATAACAGGACACTTTAATTTCTCTTCTTGTTCTCGAGCTAGAATAATAATAGAAATGATCTTATGAATGGTATATAAAGGACCTGTTAATAATCCAGCCTGCTGCCCACCGATTACAACCAAAGAATCATCCTGTTGCAACTTATTCAAGGATTGCTGGATTTCATTAGATTTAGGAAAACGATCCATATATTGTTCAATACATTTAACAAGTTCTTGCCTTGCAAAATTTCGATTATGTAAATCTTCCATCCTTTTTTTAAAGACAGTCTTTTCCTTTATATCATAATGAAAAAAATGATTCACTGGTTCCTCTTGTTCTAGATAAAGTGAAGCAAAACGATTTGTTGCTGGAATCGAAATATTTTCCAGTTCCATAGAGTCAATTCTCCCTTTCTTTACGCAATACTAGTATGGAGTTTATGTCGGCCCCACCATTAACGATAAACGCATACATTCTTAAAGAGTATAACATCACCAGATTAGAAAATAAAAAAACTTGCCTTTAAATTTTTTTAGCTCATAACAGAATCTAATATTCTTGAGGTCATTCCATAAACAAACAAAATTATATATATTGTGGTAAAAAATAAAAAATTCAATCTCCAAAACCCTTTAAAAACTCGCGAATACTCTATTTCATCTCGAACAGATCGGTAAAATACGACAAATACTAATCCAATCATCAAGATAATTAACATAATTAACCACAGTAAAGATTGGCCCCATATCCCTTTAATTAAAAAGTGGACGGAGATGATTAAAATTAGAGTAGTAATATCAATTGCTATAGACACTGCCCTACGATGATTTCTTGTTAATTGTTTTACTAGGATAAATGAAAGGAAATAGCCAAGAAAAGGGAGCATAATAAAAATTGAAATAAATGAAGACAAAAAAGCACCCATTCAATGATCCCTTCCTTTCTCTAATCCCTTTACCATATAATATAAGGTATTTGTTATCGGCAGTGGTATTCCTTTTTCTTGCGCAAGATTTAATATGTATCCAATAATGGCATCTATTTCGGTTGTCCTATGAGCTTTAATGTCCTTAAGCATGGAAGACTCATTATCTGCTGTATTTTTACAAACAGAAATAATGTCCATTAATAACTGATCCTGATTCATATGAGGAAATAAAAGGATGATTTCTTGATATAGTTCTCGAAAAAGCTTATGATAGTTTTCATTTTTGATTAATTCTCCATTTTTCACCTGTAGGATCGCCGTCAAAGGATTGATCATTGCGTTGATTAAAAGCTTTTTCAAAAGAACATCTTCATAGCTTTCATACAATCGAAAAGAGAAATTCGGAATCTCTTCTTTAACAAGAAATTGAACCGAATTTATTGGCCCTTTATAAGAGGCAATATTGGTTATTCCTACACCATTATGGATAACCATCGTTTCATTTAATTTTAGCGCTCCATGTTCAATTGACCCAACAAAAATGGATTGATGTTTCAATTTATTAATCAATGTCAAATGCATCATTCCATTTTGCAAAAATAATAGGGGAATCTTTGTTTCAATCTGTTGAATTGTTGGGAGAAGATCTTCTAATTGATATTGTTTCACTGCAATAATCATTAAATCTTGGCTGTTCATTTCCTCGCGTTTAACTGTTGCAGAAACGTTCTGGTTAATGTTATTTTGCCTCAATTGGACAGTAATTCCTTTATTATTAATCAATTTTGCCTGTTCTTCTCTACGAGGAAAAATAGTGACTTTAAAGCGTTGACTAAGGTAGGCAGCAAATAATAAGCCAATTGAGCCTGCACCTACTATTCCGATTTTCATAGAATCCCTCGTTTATCAATGTAATATGTAAGACTATTGTATCAAATTGTTGTAAAAGTGGGAAAAAATAAAGGATTGTCTATATAAAAAAAGGTTGTTTTCCTATCATTTGTTGCTTTTATAACAGCCCAACTGCCGTCATTTACACCAAAAAAAGGATTCAGCATTCTTATGGAGTTTCCACCTCTTTTCTCAAGGAAATGAAAGACGTAGCTGCTTTCAACTGATAGAAATTAGCTGAAACTTTCCTTAAATAGCAACAATGTTTGAAAAAAGAGTCTAAAAAAAAAAAAAGCAGGCCTCACAAATAATTATCTGCTAAATAGAATGATATTCTAGATAATTATTTGTGCGCGGGCTGCCCCTTATTAAAAAAACAACTCATTTTTATACTGGATATACAGGATGTTTTCTTGTACTAAATGTTACTTCTTTTGTCTCATAATAGTTAAAGCGCTGAATAAGAACATTCCTCAATTCATTCGGTTGTACGACATCATCAACAATAAGCTCAGATGCTAATTTATAGATATCTATAGTTTGTTGATATTCTTTTTGCATTTCTTGTACATAGGATAGTCTCTCTTTTGGATCTTCAATTGCTTGAATTTTATTAGAATAAACCGCATTAACAGCAGCTTCTGGTCCCATTACAGCTATTTGCGCGGTCGGTAGAGCAATACAGCAATCTGGCTCAAATGCAGGCCCCGCCATCGCATATAAACCTGCACCGTATGCCTTTCGCACTATAACAGAAATTTTAGGGACAGTTGCAGAACTCATAGCGGCAATCAATTTAGCTCCATGCCTAATAATACCCGCTCTTTCAACCTTAGTTCCAATCATAAAACCTGGAACATCTGCCATAAATAGTAATGGTATATGGAATGCATCACATAACTGGATAAACTTTGCCGCCTTATCGGCGGAATCAACAAATAAAACTCCACCTTTTATTTTTGGTTGATTGGCAATGATCCCGACTACTTTTCCGTCCATTCGAGCAAGACCTGTAATAATCTCCGGTGCAAATAGTTTCTTTATTTCAAAAAAACTATTCTCATCAATCAATGCTTCGATACATTCATACATATCAAAAGGTGCATTTTGATGCTTAGGCACAATCTCTTCAACTGTTCGCCCAAACTTTGGTTCTATTCCCTCAACTACTTTTGATTTCTCTTTAAAGTTTGCAGGAAAATAAGTTAAATATTTTTTCGCTGCCTCTATTCCTTCCTGTTCATTAGTAACTAGCATGTCTCCACAACCACTTACTGAACAGTGCATACGAGCACCGCCCATTTCCTCTAAGGATACTTTTTCTCCAATTACCTTCTCTGCCATCCTCGGAGATCCAAGGTACATCGATGCATTTTTATCTACCATAATCACAATGTCACAAAAAGCAGGAATATAGGCACCACCTGCTGCTGAAGGTCCAAATAATAAGCATACTTGTGGAATAACTCCTGAAAGTTTAACTTGATTATAGAAGATTCTACCTGCACCACGTCGATTTGGAAACATTTCTAATTGATCAGTGATTCGCGCACCCGCTGAATCTACTAAGTATAGTAGTGGGACTTGTATTTTTTCAGCAGTTTCTTGTATACGGATGATTTTTTCTACTGTACGTGCTCCCCAAGACCCTGCTTTAACCGTTGAATCATTTGCCATTACACAAACTGTTTGACCACCTATCTTACCAATTGCGGTTACAACTCCGTCTGCAGGTAAATTTTCCGCACTATAATTGGCAAAAATTCCATCCTCTTCATATTCCCCATTATCAAAAAGAAGTTTAAGTCGTTCTCTTACGAATAATTTATTTTGAATGGCTAATTTTTCATGATATTTCTCGGGACCGCCCCTTTTTATACGGTCTTTTTTCAGTGAAATTGTTTCCTCAGTATTAGAAACAGACATCTCTTCTCCCCCTTATCCTGAATTATTGAATAGTAACTAATACGTCACCTTCGTTAACAAAATCCCCGATGTTTACTTTTATTGCGGATACTATTCCCGCATCGATAGATTCGATTGGAATTTCCATTTTCATTGATTCAAGCATAATCACTACTTGACCGTTTTCTACTTTATCCCCACTATTAACCAATATATTTAGAACAGTTCCCGCCATTGAAGCAGTTATTTCCTTCATCCTCATTTCCTCCCTAATTCCTAATTTTAAGCTCTCATTTTATTAACTAATTCCGTAGTATATTGACCACTTTGAAAATTATGATCGTCTAATACTTGAATTAAATATGGAATGTTCGTCTTGATTCCTTCTATGGATGTTTTCAATAAAAATTCTTTAGCCTTAAGAATACAAGAATCACGGTCAGCAGCAAATATTATACATTTGGCTAGCATTGGATCATAAAATGGTGTAACCTGTAAACCTTCACTATATCCTGCATCAATTCTTACTCCTTCCACTTCTCCCCATGACAATTGTGTAATGAGACCGGGTGAAGGGTAAAAAGTTTTAGGATCTTCTGCATAGATACGTAATTCAATTGCATGTCCTCTCATGTCAATTTCTGCTTGAGATAATGGAAGCTTCTCTCCTTGAGCAATGAGTATTTGCCATTTTACAAGATCAATATTTGTTAACATTTCCGTTACTGGATGCTCCACCTGTAATCGAGTGTTCATTTCTAAAAAGTAAAAGTTTTCATCGTTATCAACGATAAATTCTACTGTTCCTACATTTTCATATTTTACAGCCCTAGCAGCTTTTAATGCAGCTGCATACATTTCCTTTTGTGTGCTTTTCGATAAATTCGGTGATGGGGCCTCTTCAATTACCTTTTGATTTCTGCGTTGTACAGAACAATTTCTTTCATATAAATGAATGATGTCACCATATTGATCTCCAACTATTTGTACTTCAATATGTCTTGCACAATCTATGCATTTTTCAATAAATACATCTTCTGATCCAAAAGATGCTTTTGATCGATTTTTGGTAGATTCGTAGTGTTGATTGAGCGCTTGCTCATCTTCGCAGCGAACCATACCAATCCCACCTCCACCGCCACTTGCTTTTAACATAATGGGATAGCCAATATCTTTTGCTAACTTCTGCGCTTCCTGTAGTGTTTTCACCCCATTTACACTACCAGGTACTATAGGAACACCAGCTTCTTTCATTAATTTGCGCGCATTGATTTTATCCCCCATTTTTTCAATTGTTTCAGAAGAAGGTCCAATAAATTTAATCCCACTTTTTTGAACCTTAGAGGAGAATTGACTATTTTCAGATAGTAAACCGTAGCCTGGATGGATTCCATCTACTTTTTCCTGTAATGCTATTTTTATTATTTCATCCATATTTAAATATGATTTATTTACCGGTGCTTCACCAATTCGGTAGGAATAATCAGCTGCTTTAACAAACGGCATAGAAGAATCTGCATCTGAGAAGACGGCAACAGTTTCGATGCCCATTTGTTTACATGTCTTAATAATGCGTAAAGCAATTTCGCCACGATTGGCAATTAAAATTTTCTTCATGTTCATCCCCCTTTCCAAAAAGATTATGCATAAGATTTATTACTGTTTCATAGTAAAAATTGCATTTATTTATTTTGGTTCAATAATATCAGGTCAAAGGAAAGAAAAACTCCTTCCTCTAACCATCAAATATAAAAAAGAAAAATTTCTCTCCCCATCAGTTATATTTCTACAAAATTTTTATATTTCCTGCAAAAAATGAAAACGTTTTCTATGCAATTTGAAAAATATATTGATTTTAGCTGCAAATTTTTTAAGCTAAACAAAGGTGCAGAATTATTTGCAATTTTGTTATATAATTATATTAATTAGTTTGTTTTATAAGAATCAATTCTTAATTATTTTATTTGATCATTTTGCAATGTTTTTTAAATCATTTGATATTTATGTAAAAGGAGGAATTATCATGGCTATGAAAGTTGAGAGATTAAAAGTAAATTACAAGACACTTGAAGAATTTAAAATGTTTAAGGAATACGGTGTTCAAGAGTTGTCCATGCTTGAAGATTTACAGGAAAATATTATTGAAGATAATTGTGACTCTCCTTTTTATGGAATATATTATGGAGACAAATTAGTAGCACGTATGAGCCTTTATGAACGAAGTGCCAAATATGATCTTTATTTTGATCCTCCACAGAATTATTTGGAGTTATGGAAATTAGAAGTACTTCCAAACTATCAATTTAAGGGCTATGGAAAAGCACTTGTTGAATTCGCCAAAGAATTCAATGTTCCAATAAAGACAAATTCAAGAATGAAATCCAAAGAGTTTTGGGAAAAAATGGGCTTCCAAACAGTCACATATGATATGGATAGGGACCTAGGACAAAACCCATTAGTTTGGTACCCTTCCGGTGTCAAAGAGAAAAAAACAAACAGCTAAGCTGTTTGTTTTTTTATTCGCTATGTTGCAATGATAATTTCCGTGCCCTATCTAAAATGGCTATCATAGAAGAGTATTCTTTTTGAAGAGCTTCATAATCATTTTTTTGTTTTTCGTATCTTTGTTGAAGTTCTTGATAGGAGTATTGTAATTGTTTTATTTGATCTTGTAGGATTAGATTTTCTTTTTCAGTATTATCATTAATCCCTACTTCATTTTGAAGTTGCTGTAAAAATGAAATAACTTCCTGAATATGTTGATTTATTTTTCCATTCTCTTCTTTTTTCTGATCCACATGTAAAGTTTCATTCAATGGTGGTTCAGAAAGTTTATTTTTACCCTTCTGCTCTTTTCTTTGTTTTTTTGCTAGTTCAATTCCAGATTTATATTGTTTTCGTACATACGAGTTCCAACGAAAGCCACATGCAGCAGCCGTTCTATTCATTTGTTTCCCAACTTCTTCGAAGGCTTGAAGTTGTGTTCCGCCATCACGAATATGTCTTAAAACTACCTCTGCAAGTAATAGGTCTTCATCATGTGTCCATGCATCTTGTCGAGTTGATGACATTTCTATCCCTCCTAAAGCATTTTATTATTCATACATATGCGCTTAGTAGAAAAGATAGACTAAGATTGCATGAATAATTATAGAGTGGACTTTTATTTTATTTTATCATGATCGATCCTTAAACTTACTTACCTAGGTAGTATTTAGCAGCTATTAATTACTCCTTCTTTCTAGTACGGAATTTTTCGACGGCTTGATGATGTTCCTCTTTTTCCCATAATATCGAACAATTTCTAATTTCTTTTTCCATTCTAGATTGTAGTGCTGAATGTTGCCATTTAGACACGAGTGCCTCTTTATAACACATTAATACATGTAAATGATTCTTTAATATATGAGATAAATAATCTTCTGCAGTATGAATATCAATTTTTTCAAAAACCTCTTGAACAAATCCTAGTTCTTTAAGCTGGTCTGTTGAATAAGTATTCGCTTCCAATAAAATTTTCATTGCTTCATGTGGTGGTAATTTCTCATACAGTATCGAGGCACCACCCCAACCCGTAGTAATTCCCAATCTCCCTTGAATAAATCCCATTTTGCATTCTTTCTTAGCAATACGAAAGTCACATGCTGTAGCGATTTCACACCCTCCACCAACTGCAGAGCCATTAATCAAAGCTAATGTTGGTTTAATAAAAGTAGCTAATCGGTATAGAAGATTTCCCATTTTCGATAACATGGAATACGCTTCTTCCGATGTTTTTAATTGGTGAAATTCATCTAAATCTCCCCCAGAGCAAAACGCTTGTTTTCCTGTACCCGTAATGACAAGAGTTTTTACCTGTTGATCTTTCTCTGCCCAATCTAATGCTTCTTCTAGCCCTTTTATTACATTGAAATTGACCGCATTCCTCTTTGCTGGTCGATTGATCCTCCATTCTAAAATTCCTGATGGATGTGAAGTAATAATGAAATCATCCATTTCCCCTACCCCCTTATCTATTAATTACATATTTAATACGGAATAAAAAAAACGTGAAGAGCCATGGTCTCTTCACGTTTTTCTGCCAATGAAATAGAAAACTCAGGACTATACCTTCATTTATTTCATTAGTCTAAAGGTATTAAGGTTACCCTTAGTTATTTACTACATCTTTGCCTTTATATGTTCCACACGCTTTACATACACGGTGTGCAAGTTTCATTTCGCCACAATTAGGGCATTCAACCATGCCAGGAACTTGTAGTTTGAAATGTGTACGGCGTTTTCTTTTCGCTGTTTTAGATGTTCTTCTAAAAGGTACTGCCATTCTTCCCACCTCCTTATAGAGATCACTGTTGTTATAAGATCCAATTATGCTGGTTCTTCAAATTATTAAGATTGTTCATCAAAGAATTTTGCTAATCCAGCAAGGCGTGGATCAATCTTCTTTTCTTTGTTTTCCTCGTCTTGTTTAACTTGATCTTCCGTTACAACTTCCCACTCAGTACCAGAAGGAAGATGCTGGTCATCTTTAGCTTGTTCACTAAATACCTGAATCGGAATTTCAAGTAGGATTAATTCTATAATGACAGGATCTAAATCTACTACATCACCCTGAGTATGGTGTATCTCCACATCATCCTCTTCATCATAAGAAGTAGAGGATTGGTAATGAAATATTTCAGTAGAATGAACGTCAATTGGATAATCCACATCCACAAGGGTTCTCGAGCAAGGCAATATTAATTTCCCTGTTATATGTAAATGAAATGTTACTTTCTCTGAAGTAATATTTGCATTCCCGATAACGTGAATAGGCGAAACGTCTCGAATTTGAGGATCCCTATTTTTTAAGGCCTCAGTTAAATCGATTGTTTCATTAATATCCATGCTCTTACCACGATACTTTTGTAATTGAATTGTTGACCACTTCAATGAATTCACCCCAAGACAACAAAGGTAATTATAGCTTTCATTATACCTTTTGTCAATATTTTATCTTTACGCTATTTTGTGCATCATTTAAAACTTGCCCTATTCATAGTATTGTATATTCTTTTAGCTAAAATTCAACTATCTCGTATGCAAATCCTATCAAAAACATCATTGAGTTAATTGCATTGCATTAAAGAGTAAATAAAATATCATCATGGCAACACTGATCAAACAGCTATAGCCGTTGTCTAACACATAAGTAATAATACAATACATTTCTAAGGAACGGTGAACTCCTGCCAATCAAGTAGACAGTGGAAATAGTAATAGTGCTTAGAGTAGCTATAATCCTGTATATCAATAGGCTTATTCCGTGTAATTTATCTTGTTTTACTCTACTACAACTTAATCTACTCTCAGCTTTAATTTTACCCTCACTCCGAATGAACCGGTCTCCTTATCACCAGGCAATAAAATTCTATTGTACAATCTTCATCTACAGTTTAACTGTTTTGTGCTTGCATGAGTTCATATATCTTACGAGCTGTGTTGACATTTCTTATAGTAACTTGTTTATATAACTTGGATCCAATTATCTTTAACATTCCACTTTTGGTTACATTTTTCTTGTCAACAGACCAAAGAATCGCACCGGGAACATATTTTACCGTGTCAATTATTGGTTTGATGACCAGTTTCGTAAGTATAGATTCATCATCAATTTCATCCCATAAAAACATAACATCACTTTTCATGTCTTTGTCATTTTTCCATGTGTCAGGAATGGCGTTAATGATTGCTCTTACATCATCGATACTACGTACTACAACTTTAATTTGTAATCCGAAATCATCATGTATCGCGTCTTCCAAAATACGGGATAGTTCAGTTTGGGATTTACCTTTGGATGAAAAAATAATATTACCAGTATTGATATATGTCACTACATCATTCATCCCGGCCTTTTCAAATGTTTGTTTAAGTACCTTCATGTCAATTTTATTTTTACCACCTACATTAATTCCCCGTAGAAGAGCGATATATACCATAAGTATCTTCCTTTCGATATTCACTTTTAATCCATAATATCTTATTAACTAGTCCTGATAAACTTAACCCTGCCAATATAGTTTAAAAAGATCATTTTTAAATAAGTTTTTTAAACATTATTTCATCAAAAGGGACAATTAGTTTAATGGTTAGTAAACTAAAGCTGCTTCATAACTTTCTAACCAGAAAAGTAATATTTTTGATATGTCTAAATTTTTTAACATCCTTATACTAGTTTAATTGAATCGAATTTTATAGGCAATGATAAGACAAGAATGATTAAACCTAATTAAAACCATTTCACTCAAAAATGCTATGTTTAGGCTGGCTATTCCTTTAAACCTAAACGCTTACATGATATATTTAGTCAAAACACTTTTTATTTCTGGAGGAAAAAATGAAAAGCACTGGTCTTATTGTAGAATATAATCCGTTCCACAATGGACATCTTCATCATGTTGAACAGGCACGTCAATTAACTAATGCAGATGTCATTATTGCAGTAATGAGCGGTAATTTTCTCCAGCGTGGAGAGCCTGCTATTGTTTCAAAATGGACAAGAGCTAAAATGGCATTATCTGCTGGAGTTGATTTAGTAGTTGAATTACCTTATGCCTTTGCAGTCCAGCATGCAAAAAAATTTGCATTTGGTTCAATCAATATCCTCAAGGCATTAGATTGTGACAATTTTTGTTTTGGAAGTGAATCAGGAGATATTGATGAATTTTATCAAGCATTAAATTTTATAAAAGTTAATCAAGTAACCTATGAAGAAAATGTAAAAAAATTAATGAAAACTGGAATTAGCTTTCCATCAGCTCTTACAAATAGTTTTACAATGATTAATCATCAAGGTGAGTTTGTCGATCTTACTAAGTCAAATAATATCCTTGGTTTCCATTATATCGAAGCAAATCATGAATTAATAACACCGATGAAAGCCTATACTATTAAACGAAAAAATGCCAATTACCATGATAAAGAGTTTTCATCATCCACTATCGCAAGTGCAACATCTATTCGGAAAGCTACTTTTGAAGGAAATCAATCCCTACAGAAAATTGAACAGTATATTCCTGACTCAACGCTTAAAGCTATGGAAGAATATTTATCTGAATATGGCTCGTTTCATCATTGGGAACAATATTGGCCTTTTCTCCAATATCGTCTACTAAATATAAGCAGTGAGGATTTAGAAGAAATATATGATATTGAAGAAGGACTGGAACATCGTCTACAAAAAATGGCTAAGGAATCACAAAGTTTTCAAGAATTTATGAATAAAATAAAAACAAAAAGATATACATGGACACGTCTCCAAAGAATATGTGTTCATATATTAACAAATACAAAGAAAAATGAAATGAAGAAGTTACACGATAAGATTCAATACATACGACTTTTAGGAATGACACACAAAGGTAGGGAATATTTAAATCATAAAAAAAAGGACCTTCCATTTCCGATTATCTCTAAACTGTCTTCATACCCAAATGAATTTGTTCAACTAGACGTTCGTGCAGCAAATATTTATGCTCAAGGACTAAAGGAGCCATACCGATCATCTTTATTTAAAATGGAGTATGCGCAACCACCTTATTATTTTAACTAAAGGCTATTACCGTCACGATTATTGCTTTTATAACCTAATGCCGAATTAAAAAAAAGAATAAGGGTTTTAGTGTTTACGGCTCTTTTCTCAGTGAAGTGAAGAGGAATGACGGTATTTAACTTATTTCGTATTAGTTATATGTTAATCCAAAGAAAAATGATGGTTATCTCGAACGTCACAAAAGTGAATGAGAGATAACCATTTGTCTTTCCTTTTATTTCAATGCTTTTAAATAATTTAATGCATCATCAAATGTTTTTACAGGTACAATTTTCATTTTCGTGCCAATATCTTTTGCAGCTTTTACAGCTTCTTTATAATTCGATTGAATATTTGGGTAAGCCTTTTTCATTTCTGGTGTAATTTCATCATCTGGGGCAAAAAAGATTTCGGCTCCTTCATTATCAGCAGCGACTACTTTTTTATCTATACCACCAATCCGCCCCACTGTTCCATCTGGATCGATCGTTCCTGTACCTGCAATACTATGACCTTTCGTAAGATCATTTTTGGTTAATTGATTGTAAATTTCTAAACTAAACATTAATCCGGCCGAAGGGCCACCAATACTTTCTGTTTTTAATTTTACTTTCGGATCTGAAATTATTTCACGATCATCGACAAGTCCTATTCCCATCCCGATTTTTCCCTCTGCATGATCAAATTTCGCTAATTGAATAGTTGAATTTTTTTCTTTTCCCTTCCTAACAAATGTAATCGTAATCGTATCAGCGACTTGTTTCTTTTGTACATAATCAATAAATTTCTCAGATGATTCAAAAGAATGACCGTCAATTTTAGTAATTCGATCACCAGGCTTTAATACTTTTGCAGCTGGCATATCTGGATACACATCAAGAACATAAACGCCTTTATAATTAGAATCAACAAACTTCCCTGCTCTAGAATATGCTACTTGAATAGCATTATTTTTCGAAGACTCCATTAAATATAATTGATAAACATTATACTCTTCTTCAGTTTGATCTTTATCTCGAACTTCATTTAGAGGAACAATATCTTCATATTTTTTTACTTTTGCAAGTAAATAATTATAAATATTTGCCCTTCCCATACGCACCGTAGTAAGCATTAATTTGCCTTTATCATGATAACCATTTTCGACCTGAACTACCGTGTCTAGTTCATGTGCCATGCCTGGCTTCTCTACATAAAATGGTAACTGATAAAAAGTAAGAGCTAACAAAATAATCAACACAACAAAAATTATACGAGTCCATATTTTACGTTTCATTCTCTTTATTCACCTTCCATTCCTCTATCATTTGCCTTATTTCTGGGATGAATTTTTTCGTTTCCTCTTCTCCTATCTTAATGATTTCTTCGATATTTGTAAAAGCACGTGAATCATAGTGTGAAGCATCTGGTTGAATAAAGATATCTGATGCACCCTCATGATTAGCCAAAGCCTCCATTTGAAGGATATCAATACTCTGCATAATTACATCATAAATATTTGTGATTTCAGCATCCTTTTTCACTCTGGAAACATCTACACCGATTATAATATCTGATCCCATCTCTTTAACTACAGATATGGGAACACGATCAATAACTCCACCATCAACTAATAAACGATCATTCACCTTTTCTGGAACAAATATTCCCGGAATTGATAAACTTGCACGAACTGCATCGGCAATTGGACCTTGTGCGAAAACAACTTTCTCTCCTTTGATTAAATCGGTAGCGACTACTTGAACAGGAATTTGTAAATCCTCCAAATTTTTATTATGCGTAAATGTTTTTATTAAATCCTTTACCCTATTCCCGGCAATAAACCCCATTTTTGGGATGGTAAAGTCTAAATAGTATTTACGTTTAAAAGCGGTAGAAATTTTTATTAGTTGTTCCATACTATGTCCAAAACTATAAAAAACAGCAACGAGTGCTCCCATACTGCTTCCTGCAAGATAATCAATAGTTATCTTATTTTCTTCTAAAACTTTTAGCACACCTAAATGAGCAAATCCGCGCGCCCCACCGGAACCTAATGCTAAGCCTATTTTTGGTTTCATCAACAATATCCCCCCAATTAAAGGATCATATTTTTCTATTAAATTTTCACTGTTCCTTACATATTATGGTCTAAAATATTTCTCTATGAGTATATTGAGTTATATGAGGACAAGTATAAATGTAATATCAATAGGGGAGGAACAAAGCTTGATACTGTCAAAACTTAAAACGATATTCTTAGCTTCAGGGGCAACTTTAATGGCTATATCCATGATTATCCTTCCTGAACAAACATTTGGAGCATCAGTAAGAGGGTTAAAAATTTGGTGGGAAACGGTGTTCCCTTCTCTTTTTCCCTTTTTTGTTATTTCTGAATTACTAATCGGCTTTGGTGTCGTGAAATTTATCGGTGTTATCCTAGAACCTCTCATGAGACCATTATTTAGGGTTCCAGGTGTTGGCGGTTTTGCTTGGGCAATGGGGATGGCTTCAGGGAATCCCGCAGGAGCTAAGATCACTGCACGATTGAGGCAAGAAAAACAGCTTTCAAAAATTGAAGCAGAAAGACTCGTTTCCTTTACAAATTATTCAAGTCCTTTATTTATCTTCGTTGCTGTATCTGTTGGTTTTTTTCACGATAAGAACTTAGGAATTCTTTTTGCGATTGCTCATTATTTAGGAAACTTTTTTGTTGGCATCATCATGAGATTTTATGGATATTCACGATATGAACGTATGACAGCAAAGAAAAGGAAATTTCCAATTTGGGAGGCAATTCGTGCCCTACATAAAACTAGGATAGAAGATAAAAGACCAATTGGTAAATTACTCGGTGATGCAGTCATATCATCCATACATACATTGCTCATGATTGGTGGATTTATCATTTTATTTTCTGTAATGAATCGATTACTCTATCACCTTCACATTACCGCTCTATTAGCCAGTGTTATTGAACATTTTTTCGCGCTTTTACATTTTCCGAAACTGCTTAGTATTCCTTTTATATCAGGTCTTTTTGAAATTACAATAGGCAGTGACCTTATTAGTCGAGTTAAAGAATCAACGCTTTTCCAACAAGCGATATTAACTAGTTTTATACTTGGATTTGGCGGTTTTAGTATCCAAGCACAGGTAGCAAGTATTCTTGCACAGACAGATATTCGTTTTAAACCATTCTTTATTGCTCGAATATTTCATGGTATCTTCGCAGCTGTTATTACGATATTTATTTGGGAACCAGTTTATATTAAGCTACGTGAAACCTTTAATCCGTCAGTTACTCTTCCTGTTTTTGGACAAGATCAACAGGGTATACTAGAATATTTATATCATTTGAGCGTCCAGTTAGGTCCACTTATTACAATTACATCACTAATCATTTATATTTTGATTTATCAGAGATCCTTATTTTCCAATCAAAAAAAATAGACGCAAGTCTTGCGTCTATTTTTCCTTATATTTACTATATTTTTCATTTAATGCTCTTTCGACTTCAGGTGGAACAAGTTCAGATATGGAGCCTTTATACTTTGCAGCCTCCTTTACAATGCTCGAGCTTAGAAAGGAATACTGATTATTCGTCATAATAAAAAACGTCTCAATTTCCTCATTTAGAACCCTATTCATTGATGTAATTTGCATTTCGTATTCGAAATCAGAAACAGCTCTAAGCCCCCGAATAATCGCATTGGCTTGAACACTTTTTGCATAATCAACCAGTAAGCCTTGAAATGAATCAACAGAAACATTTGGAATAGCCTTGGTTACCTCTTCAATTAAATGAACTCTTTCTTCCACTGTAAATAAAGGATTTTTAGCTGAATTATTTAAGATGACGACATATACCTTATCAAATACTTTAGCAGCCCTTTTTATAATATCTAAATGTCCGTATGTAACAGGATCAAAACTACCTGGACAAACTGCGATACTCCCCATGTTCAATTCCCCCTTAGTCACCTTTGCCAATCGTACTATAAATAGAAATACTTATAATTCCATATTGCGCCTTTTTCACCTGTTCAAGTTCTCCCACATTGTCTGGCAATTGAATGTCTGAACTATGTTCACAAACAACGTAACCGCTTCCAACTAGTAATTTCTCCCTATCAATAATTTCTAGTAAAGAAATTAATTTCTGCTTTTTATATGGTGGATCTAAGAAAATAATATCAAATTGTATATTTCTTTTTATTATCGCATTTAGTGCTCTTTCTGAATCATTTCGATATATTTCACTTTGCTCTTCAAAACCACATGAGTGAATATTCGATTTGATCGTTTGATATGCCTGGTGATCTCGGTCAACAAAAATAACCTTTTCTAACCCCCGGCTTAATCCTTCAATACCAAGACCACCACTTCCAGCAAATAAATCTAATCCAATGCCTTTTTCAAAATAAGGTCCTACCATATTAAAAATAGCTTCTTTAACCTTATCAGTAGTTGGTCTTGTTTGATTTCCTGAAACAGATTTCAACTGCTTGCCTTTTTGGCTGCCAGAAATTACTCTCATTCAATTCACCACATTGCTCCTAAATTTTCATTTCTTATCCTACCACAATGTTGAAACATGGAAAAGCGAAATGTGAAATCGTTTTTCTGCTAATACCTTTTCTCAAACTTTCTTGCTAATTAAGAAAAGTTTGAACTCATAACTATCAGTTGCGACCGCTGTACCTTCATTTCACACAAATAAGTTGCAAACTTCATAAGAACCTCTGAATCCTTTAGTGGATGAAGAGACTTTTTTTTTTTAAAGTAACAAACTATACAAATACTGTCTTCTTCTAAGTAGTATACTTAATCCTTACAATTTTATTTTTTTGTTTTTGGCTACCTTAAAACATTATGTATAATTTTGCCGATGATGGTGATACTTTTATTAGCAACATCATTTTGCGATGTTGTTGCCAACCGCGGAGAAGACTTACGTTTCCCCATAAGTTCTTCCTCCGGTTTCTCCTCTCCCTTTGCCTTCTGTCCTTTACATAGGATATAGAAGGACCCTGCAGCGATCTGCAGGGTTTTTTATTATTTGACTCTTTATTAAATATTGTTCCCAGGGAAGTTTAAACAAATAAATATCGGTTGAAGACACCAACCTCCTTCTTTTAGCACTAGAAAGGAGTGATAAACTTCATATATGCTTTAATCAAATATTTGTATTTCTTTATTTGTTTCACTAATTTTTGTATTAAAAATTTGCTTAACCCAATTAATATCAATAAAATATTCTTGATTCAATTTAAAAAAAGGATTAGAGAGTAAACCATACTTATCCCCATTAAAAGTAAATGTTTTTCCTTGCAAATAAAAATGAAATTGATTTTCTCCACTCGTAAGTATAATAGTTTGTTCCTGTTCATTATTTTTTATCTCATATCCTAAAGCCTTAGCTAATTTTAAAAAGGAAAGGTATTTCTTATCTTGATAAGAATACAGATGCAACCCGCTTATCTCTTTTCCATTTACACTGATTGATCTTGGGTCAAACGTAATAAAAGGCTTCATTGGAAATTCATAGATATGATTATCTGAAAAAAATGTTGTGCCGTATCCTGTTGTTTTTTCAAATATTTGATCTAACTTTTCACTAGTCATATTTGGAGTTTCACTGAAAATCCTTTCTACCCAATGGTTTAACTTTTCCTCGCCAATCGTTGCTGTTAGGTTTTCGTACATTTTCTTAGCTTTATTAGAACCAACTGCTCTATTTAACTGCGCTGAAACAATAATATCTGACATCCACTCTTCTTTCGTTTTAAAGGTAAGAGTTAGCCTAATGACCTCTCGGCTAATTCGTTCCTCTATCTCTTGAGGTGAAGCGTTTGGATTCAAAATAAGAAGTGACGGTAGCAATGTTTGTGGATAGGAATTAGTCATTATAACAGCTATCGGATTAGGTTTTTTAATTAGTTTTTCTATTAGACTCATATTAATAGATGGGAGATTTATAGTTTTCTGATGATAAATTGTGAGCCAATCATTTATCTTTTCCCCCACTAATTCATTATTTTGCCAATAAAGATTGGAAGCCTGTCCTTTATAATCAAAAACAAAGTAATTAATCCATTTTTTTTGCTTTATCGTCGTATTATTAGAGGAAGTTATCCAGTTCCCATGCTTATATTGTTTTTCTATTAAATTGATTTTACTATCTTCTATTTTTAAAGGTGAAAGCTTAAAAAACCAATCTTTTAATAGGAAGGCAACCTGGTTTCCCTTTTCTTTTAATTCATATTGAAAAGTTATACGATCTGAATTGACCTTTAATTTAGACTTATTTTCATTTTCCCAGATGCATTTTTGTTGTTTTTCTCCAACAATACATTTTAGATTTTCAAGGCTACTTGGCCATTCGATTGAATACGTACCACTTGATAATGGGTGTATGACTTGCTTAATATAAAAGGTACGATTATTATGTTCAATTGTAATCGTTTGACTTGCTTTTTCTACTTCTTGCTTTTTTTGTCCACTTGAATATCCATGCCATTGGAAATAAAGTATACTACCGATGAAAATGAACAGAAAAAAAATCAAATATTTTACCACTGACTTACGAAACATCCTTTTTCCCCTTTAATTAATTATTTCTAATTTTATCTCGAATACTTCTCTGTTTGCTATCACAATGATACAATAATGAGGAGCTGTTTTTCTAGGTGTAAATATTTATTGGATTTTTATAGAATCTTATATCATTCATAAAAAAATAATAAAAAGAGGAAGAGAACATGTTACAACGTTTTATAGAATTAGGTGAAGGATACTCAGATATTTATGAACTTATCGAATTAGCAAATGCTAATCAACATCGTTTAGCACATTTAATGGCGTTACATACAACAATTGAAGAGAAACATATGACTTCCCTCGTTGTTGTTCTTCAGCCTACAGATCCAGGAGAGTTTCAGGCATTATATATTTGTCGTGAGGGCATTCCAAATCCACATATATTGCCAAATAAACGTTTTGATTTATTTAATCAGATCGCCGAGAAATTAGGCAAACAAATTATCGAAATCGAAGTCAAAAATTCGCGCGATTTCGCTGAAAATGCTTTATTTTATCAATATTTGATTGGAATTCTTAGACTCAATCACTATATTCCACCGATGCAATAAGTTCTTGTAATTCTTAAAGAAAGGCTGTTTTCATATAGTTTATTACTAGGTGTAAAGGATTCAGCATTTCTTATGGAGTTTGTAGCACTTTTCTCATGGTTGAAAGTGAAGTGGTCTTTTAGCCGATAGTTATTTGTTAAACTTTATTTAAATAGCAACAATGTTTGAGAAAAGAGCCTATATAAATAAAAAAAGGTTGGTGCTTTGTACTGAACCCCAAAAGTTAGACTAAATATTTAAGCAGCTAATCGGCTGGTATGAAGACGGTATTCAACCGGGCTCATGCCAGCCAATTTTGCTTTTATTCGTTCATTATTATAATAATAAATATAGTTTATAATAGCCTGTTTTAACTCTTCAAAAGAGTGATAAATTCTACCGTAGTACATTTCTTGCTTCATAATGCCAAAGAAATTTTCCATAGGTGAATTATCTAGACAGTTACCCTTTCTGGACATGCTTTGAAATATATTATTATCTTTTAGTTTTTTTACATATGCTTTCATTTGATATGCCCACCCTTGATCAGAGTGAACAGTTGTTCTATATGGGCAATCTTTTGTTCGTTCAATGGCTTCATCTAAAGCCTCCATTATAGCTTTTGAATTTGGTCGTTCTGATACCCTAAAGGATAGAATTTCACCGTTATACATATCTAAAAATGGATCTAAATAGGCTTTCTTGATGTTCATATTTCCTTTAGAATCGGCCGTGTAGTATCTAAATTCTGATGTATCAGTTGTCATTTTTTGATGTGGAATGTTTGTATCAAATCTACGGTGGATAAGGTTCTTCGCAATCTTACCGATCGTTCCTTTGTAAGTACTAAATTTACGAGACTTACGTGTGAAGGATTTACAAGTAATGCCGAGTTTATTTGTAATCCGTAGAATTTTCTTGTGATTTACAACATAACCACGCTTACGTAATTCCATATCAATTCGACGATATCCATAATTTCCTGTATGTTTATCAACGATTTCTTTAATAACCTTTTCTATTTCTTCATCTGGACTAGGTTCATCAAATCGTTTTTTCCAGTACATATAAGTTGCCTTTGGAAAACCTGTTGCTTCAAGGATAACGGCTAGTTTGAATTTTTTTCTGAGTTCATGGATGACTCTCGATTCTGTTTTAGCAGTCGGCTCGGAATATTTATCCCTGAAGCTCGGAGCTTTTTTAAATAGGCATTCTCCGCACGAAGTAACTCTATCTCTTTTTCAAGTTGTTGTTCTTTCGTTAACTTTTTCTCTGAGTTTTTCTTCTTTTGTTTATTTGACATTGATGGACGCCCCCTTAGTTTAGAGAGTCCTTCAATGCCTTCGTTTTGCCATGTACGCATCCAATTTGCAATCATTGGTGGCTCATGAATGCCGAATTTTATAGCAACTGATTCAAAGGATTCTCCTGTTCTTAATTTATAGTTTAGGACATCTAACTTAAATTGAACAGGATAAGTAGTCGGGGATTTCTTTCTAAGAAAACCATCCTTTCCAAATTGCCTAAAGGTATTAACCCATTTTGCCACATTCGTTGAGCTTCTAACTCCAAACTTTTTAGCTATGGAATCATAGCCACCTTCTCCTGAAAGATAAGCATCTACAACTTGTTGCTTAAATCCTTCATCGTATTTGACCATAAAAAACACCCCAAAAGTTAGATTTTTGGTCTAACTTTTGGGGTGCACATCACTTCACCAACCTTCTTATATTATAATCCAATTTTATAATCATACTCTTTTGCCTTGTCTGGTTTTGAATTTTCATATTCTGTTTTTAAGAATGGCTTCCATGAAAGGTCTACTTTTCGTACAAATGGCATTGAAGAAAACTTTTCCTGCAATTCTTCAATTTCTTGTCGATCACAATAGAGAACAACGTATTTCATTCTTTTTGAAACATAATGAACATTTCCAAACCTTCTCAGAGTCTTTGCATGTTTTAAATTATAAAGCCAAATAATTAAGCTTTGTCTTTCATTAAACATATTTTATCCCCTTAATCCCTCATTCACATCATTTTAACATATTTTGCATATCTCTATCAATGTCAGAATCTTTTTTGCAAATAAACTCTGTATTGGTAACTAACTTTATGCAGAGCAACTACAACCTCCGCCAGAACCACATCCACCTGAACATGAAGACCCGGCATCGAAAAAAGGATTACCAGTTGGCACCTTAATATGAGGAGACACAGATTTCCCAACAATTACACTAATTTGGTCTAGAATATCCTGTAATGCATTTTCCGCTTTACGAAATGCAGCAACGTTTTCATCTAGATCCATTTCCCGCTTTGCTTCACGTGTCCTGATATTGATTGTTTTGTAATCCGGATGATATCGACCAAATCTTTGTACCTCTGAGTATAAATCTTTCATCTTAACAAATTCTTTTATTTTCTTCTGTGTCTGTAAATCATTGTTTAATTTAAAAAAGCTCTTTCTATATTCATCTGCCGCTTCAGATTGTAGCACCATTTCGGCTAACTTCTGAGCCTCAGAAATTATTTGTAATCTTTCCATAGTTGCAAGCAAAAAGCTCACCTCCAACTTTTATTTTACCATGTTTTCAGTGAGCATGCGAATGGTTGACTCTAATCACCGAGCAAATATTAAATATTAAATATTAAATCGTTACATAGAATTCTTTTGATAAACCATGACTTTTATTATTTAACTTTACCACTTCAATTTTAATATGATGTACGCCCTTAGAAAGTCCCTTCATGACAAACGCAGCTGTATAGTACTCACCATGTAAGGCACCATCTACATAAACTTTTATTTTTCCACGTTCAACGTTTTTATTCATACCTGAAAATGAGATGCTTGGCACCATACACTCTACAAAGAGATCAGAGCCTTGAATTACATGTTTTATGGTAGTTCTGGGATTGGATTGTACTACTTTATCGTTCTCAGAGGCTTCAGCATTATAGGACTCTGGTTTTGGTATAGTTTGTCTACATCCACTCAATACAATGAGAAACAGCAATATTAAACAAATTAGACCACGCATGATTATCACTCCTTATCATTAGCATCTGCTAAACAAGGATTTTTACTCAAAAAAATACACATTTTTTAATGAAAAATGTGCGACAATTTGTATTATGTATGGCCCTCTCCTACATTTAGATCCATATATTTTCCCACCCTCATCATCCACGCCTAATGTTAATTTACGAAAAGTAATTATCAATAATAGAGGCTCTTTTCTTAAACATTGTTGCTATTTAGATAAGGTTTTAACTAGAAAAATATTAGTTGAAGACCTCAACTCTCCTCAACAAAATGAGAAAAGAGCTGCAAGCTTCATAGTTACGCCCGAAGCCTTGATTAGATGTAATAGTCGGCAGTTAGGCTTTTACAAAAGCAACATACTAAACGAAAAGAGCCTAAATAAATTATTTTTGTGAATATAGCCCTTGTAACATCCCCATCATCATTGATGCCATTTGAAGATTGCTTGAAAGTTTCTCGACACGCTGAGGTATGGTTTTTTCAAAAAAATGTAAGGAAGCAATTTCAAATTTTTTAATTTCCTCAGGATTTCTTGTCAACTTTCTATACCAAGTTGGTTGATTCCTCAAAAACTCTTTTAAATCATTTTTTGAATAAATATAATCAATTATTTCCTTTCTCATTTATCATCGCCTCCTTAATCTTTTCGGAAAGAAAATGGATTTTGTGTAGTATTTTGTGTAGTATTTACACTTGAATTTTGTCCTTGAAATTGGGAAAGTACCCCTTGAACGGAGGCAATTACTTGGCTCAAATTATTTAAATGATTTTGCATCTGATTAGCATCAACCCTTTGTATAATGTTCCCAATTTGATTCATCCATCCTCCACTTTTTGTTTCTTTTTTATTCGCTGTAGACTCTGAAGTTTCATTCCCTTCACTTTGAAATTTTTCCCAGTATGGATCTTCTTCTCCAAGTAGATACCATTCTTCATAAAGTTCTTGCAATGTATGATTTCCATTCCTGACATCTTGGATAATTTTTGGATGGGTTTTCACAAAGGCTTTAAATTTCTCAACTGAAGGGTGAAGTTTACTATTCCCCATAATCATTCACCTCATATATGATAAAGCTAACAATAAATAATATGTTTTGGATGAAGAGGTTTCCTTCAACATAACAACTATTCCCTTAAAATAATCATTGGATTTTTGCCTATCCATTAATAGAATATGATTGATTTAAAAAAAGGTGAGTATGTTTTCACTATTGATTTTATTTGATAAGATAAAAGAAATACTAAGAATAGTAAAATAATTCACAAAGAGGGATAACAACATGAAGGAAAATTTACTTGCTTTATTTAATGAATGTCTTCAAAATGCAAATGAGGATGATCTAAAGGTTATGTATCAGCTTTTAAATGGAGTCAAACGCAAACAGGAAAAGGTTAATTACACTTTTATTGACGGAATCCTACATATGGATCGAGATATAACTGACCAGAAGTGTGAGATTACCATCCCAATTAGTGCTCTAACTGAAAATTCTTTACAAATTGTTCATGGCGGGGTAACGGCTACTATTTTGGATACAGCAATGGGTACATTAGCCAATAGTCTATTACCTACCGGATATGGTGCAGTTACATCCAACCTTTCAATCTATTATATTGCACCTGGAATAGGAGAATCTTTAAGAGCATCCGCTGAAGTTATACACAAGGGAACAAAAACTCTAGTCATTGAAGGTTCAGTTCATCGAAATGATGGAAAGAAAATCGCTCATTGTTCAGGAACTTTTTTTATAATAAAAAAATAACAAAAGGGTTTTTTCTTTCTCCGCTCCTTCTGTAATACCCTTATTAATATTTTGCAATTATTTTCAGCTGTATAATAAAGTATATGATGTAAACAAAAGAGTGGTCAAATAATGCGTTTTTGAAGTAAAAAACCTTGTATAGCCTCTACATGTGGAGTTATACAAGGTCCAATAACAAGCTGGTTTATTTTTCCCAGCTTTTCTCTATAAAATTTTGTGTATAATATTTTTGATAAACCCCAACCCCTATGTGTGTAAATTTACTTTCAAGTAGTGATTCCCTATGCCCCTCCGAATTAAGCCAACCCTCAACAGCTGATGGTCCATCCATGTATTGTGCAGCAATATTCTCGCCTGCAAGTTGATAAAACACTTGTTCAGAATCTAAGCGTTTCTTTAAGTCGCCATATTTAGGAGATTCATGTGAAAAATACTTTTCAGAGAACATATCCTTGCTATGTTTATATGCAACATCAGCAGTTTTTTGATCCCATTCTAATTTATTTAATCCAAACCGTTCACGAATAATATTAGTAAGATCAAAGATTTGTTTTTCACTTCCCAATTCAATTGGACGCCATTTCGAATCAACAATTGGCATAGGATCTACTAGACGTCCACGGTAGCTCATTTCATAGGGACGTTGTTTAATCAAGGTTTCCTTGTCCATAAAACGAACACTGGATAGTGTTCCTTTAAATTTGTCAAAAGATAATTGAGCATAAATAGATCCTAATTGTACTAATGGTCGAATATTTAAATCCTCTTCAGTAAGTTCAAAACGATAAGTTCCTTCTTCATATTGAACAGTAATATCTGTATCCAAGAAGATATTTTGATAAATTTTTTGTATATTTTCTCCTATAGAAAATGGTGTTATATCATTATCTTTTCCGATAGCGTAAATGGTTACAATTTTCCCTTTATACACTCCTACCTGGAAATATGACTCACCCGTATTATAAATCCACCATTCATAATCATAGGCGGACGGATCTTTTCTTATCGGCTCACCGAATTTTTTAATAATTTTGTTTGAAGATTCACCAATGTAAGTAGATATACCTACTTTTGGCCTTTCATATCCTTGCTTTAATTCAGAACGTGAATTTTTGGCTTGTTCATTATCCATAGGGGTTTCTTTATTTATATTGCTATCAAGAATAACACTTTCATTGTCAGGTTTTAAATGGAAATATAGACTTAATATAAATATAATAACGAGTATGATAAAAACTTTAAAAAGTGTACGCAGATCCGCCCCTCCTTCTAAATATTCTGGATATTCCAAGGAATATACATGATATAAATTTACATTAAAAGTATCTCTACTATTTTATTTGTTTTTATTGATTAAATCTTTATTACTATACTTATTATAGCATTTATACTTTATGAATGGTTAGAAAAAAAGAATAGTGGGAATACATAACTATTTCTGTTATTGATTATAAAAATATATAAACGTTTCATCTTTCTTTTTCTTTAACCCATTCATGAATTTGTTTCATACGCACATAATATGACTAACGGTTTCTTAAAATTTGAACGTATTGATAATCACTGATAATTCACAATGTATTCATTGCAAGAAAGATTATTTTAGACTATTATTAAACATGAGAGAATTTGGCTATTTTTTATTTTTGTTCTTTTTAGCATTAGGAGGGAAATAAGAGATGAACTTCGAGAACATCGGGATTCAATTATTTAAAGCAGATTTAAACAGACTAGATGATATTATGAAAAAATATGGTATGATCCGTGCAGAGCAGTGGGATTACGAACGTGTTTCTTATGATCGTAAATTTATCATAAGAGAAGGAACATATTATCTTCGCGTACAAGCATATGCAGTTGAAGGCGATGTTGATACGTTTGATGCACATATGCAATTAATGACACCTATTTTAGGTAAACATTATTACCCACATGGGGTTGAGTATGGCGATGATGAGGTATACCCATCACATCTTGTTAAGCAATGTGAAGAATTACTAAATTCATTAAAGAAAGAGATAGAAGCATTTGCGGAATAAGAAAGAAAGAGGCTGGGACATAACTAGCTTCAAATAGTGAAAAAGTTGAATTTGAGCGAACTCAAATTCAACTTTTCCTATTTTTGTGTTTTAATTCTTCTATTACCGTAGTTGTTTGGCCGTGAATTTTCTTAAATTCACGGCCATTAATGCGAGTCCCATTTCATTTTCTACCTTCGATTTTCCTCGTACAGAAAATCGAGTGAAACGTAAATTAGCCTTCAAGAATCCAAAAACTGGTTCCACATCGATTTTGCGTTTTCGATAGATGGAGCTCGTTTTCTCTTCTGAAAGCTTCGCTCTCACATATACTTTTTGTTGTTCCCATTGTTCATTCACCATTAGTTTTCGATTGTTGCCTTCTTTCGCTTTTGTACATGATGAACGGAATGGACATCCCGAACAGTCCTCACACTCGTAGATCTTGAACCTTCGTTGGAATCCCGTACGATCAGTACGGACAGAATGATATTGAAATTCAAGACGTTTCTGGTTAGGGCATATATATGTATCTGTTTCTTCACAATACTGCCAGTTGTCGGGATTCAATGGGTTTTGTTTGTACTTTTTCTTTTGCTCCTTCAAATACAGATTATACGTAATCAGTGCTTCTCGTTTTCTGTTCAAAAGGATATCATTATAGTTTTGTTCACTACCATAACCTGCATCTGCGACAATATGTTTCGGTAACACGAAATAATGGTTCTCGATTTCATCAAGAAATGGAATTAACGTACGTGTATCTGTTGGGTTTGAAAATAAACTATAGGCAAGCGTGTATTGCCCTTCTGTTGCGATTTGTACATTGTAACCAGCTTTCAATTGTCCGTTTTGCATATAATCATCTTTCATTCGCATAAATGTCGCGTCCAGATCTGTTTTGGAATAGCTATTACGTGTGCCTAAAATTTCAAAGTCTCGTTGATATTTTTGTTTTCGTAAGACAAAATCAATCAACTGTTTACGCACTTGTTTCGGGTATTTGCGTTCACTTCTTAAAGCTTTTCGTTCTGGAACGTCTGATGATTCCTTAATTTGTTTATCATACTCAGCTACGACATTGTCCACTTTTCCTACCAATTGAGCGAGCTCTTTCAATGATAATTGTTCATCACCTTCCCGTTCAATTTCAGGTATAATTTCGTTCTCAAGTAGCTCGTTATATAGCTGGTTTGACCTTTCAATTAAACTGTGATGATATTTCTCAATCGATTTCTTCCAGACAAACGTAAATTTATTCGCATTTGCTTCAATCTTTGTACCATCAATAAAAATTGCTTCTTGATCGATTAGTTTTTCTTCGATTAATTGGCAACGAAATTGGACGAAACATTGGCGAATTAATTCTTTCACATCTGAATGAACACGGAATCGATTGATTGTACGGTAGCTTGGTTCATACCCTTGTGATAGCCACATCATCCGGATACTGTCTTTTAATAGGGCTTCAATTTTTCGCCCTGAAAAGACAGATTGGGTGTAGGCACATAAAATAATTTTAAGCATCATGCGTGGATGATAAGCAGGATAGCCCTCATTTCGCAGAAATGGTTCGAAAACTTCATGAGGAATACTTTCAACTAGATGATGGATATGAAAGGCAATATCATTTTTTTGTAATTTTACTTCTAAATCTAAAGGCAAAACTAATTGATTCATGGTATAATTTTTAAACATAAGGATCCTTCTTTCTGTATAATTTTGTTGTGGTGACTTAATTTTATCAGAAGTGGTCCTTATTTTTGTTAAAAAAATAATCAAAGCCGGTGAAATTTTACTTGTCGTAAAATTTCACCGGCTTTTTCATCTCAGAGGTGGGTTTTGTCCCAGCCTCTTTTTACTTTTATAAATATGGAATTTTCCCCCAGCATGATTAAAGAACATTCTCTATTCCCAAAAAACTTTAATAAAGAAGGGATTAAAATCCTAAAATTGCTTTTATTACTGAGGTAGTTTCCCCTCCATGATAAAAAACATAAAGTAGAAGATAGACTACAACGCCGGTAATCGCAGTAAGAAACCAAATAATACTTGTAATAGGCCCTAACTTGCGATGGAACGAAATACGATCCTTATAACCGCTCCATAAAGAAATAATTCCAAGAACCGCGCCTATAGTTGCAAGACTGATATGAAAAATTAAAAATACTGTATAATATATTTTTAAATTATCTGGGCCACCAAATGAAGTGTTTCCAATAAAAATAGTTCTTGATGAGTAAATAAGAAAAAATACTACTGCAAAAATAGCAGCAATTGTCATAGATCTCATATGTTGATCTATTTTTTTCTTTCTAATTAAATTCCATCCAATGGCAACAAATATAGCACTAATAACAATACACGAAGTACTTATAGTAGGTAACACAGGAACTGACATAATTTCTCCCCTCAAAAGAAAATAATTAAGTTAAAATTTTATTCCGTTGGTTGTGGATGTTGTTCCATCATTGCTCTTTGCGTAAACTCCTCCGCTTCTTTTTGATCCTTTTTGAACCATGCATAAAAAATTCTTGCAAGGACAAATCCATAAATAACCTCTTGTACAAGTTTCATAATAATGGCACCTAATTGTTGATCCTCTGTTACTGGAAGCGTAGAGAATAATTCTGGTCCACTTAAATTTAAACCTGCTAATGTATCAGTAGGTACACAAAGTGTCATAGCCTGCAGCCATACTGCCCCATTCGAATAGGTTTCATATAACGGTTTTCCTGCAAATATAAGTATTCCACAGGCAGGTGTTAGTAATATTGCACTAGCAAATAGGTAACCTACCCGCTTAATTCCACTCAACTGTGTTTGATCAGGTAGACTATTTAATAATGGCCACCACATAAACAATGCAAAAATAAATAATAGCATTGTATACCCACCATGCAATGTTTCACTCATCTTAATTGTGTCAAATATAAATGGTATGTGATAAAAAGAGAATAAAACATTAAAAACAACGACAGCTAAAATCGGCTTTGTGAAAAAAAGAAAGATTGGTTTAATAACTGGTAACTTTAAAAATGCCTCCCATAGCCAATTAGGTATACTTAACATCAATAATGGAGTCATGATAATCAATAAAATTGACATTTGAACCATATGATAGGTGAACATAATATGAGCTAATAAATCAATAGGAGATCCCTTCACAAGATAAAGAAGGATCATAGAAATTATAAAATAAATGGCCTGCTTTTTGGTTAATGGTTCACTATTTTTAAAATCTTTTCGCCATTTTATTGTTATCAGAAAATATAAAACCGTCATAAATAATATTGTAATCATAAAAAATGGACTCCATAGCGCTTGAAAACCAAATATACTTATAGGCAAATGCCTTCACCTCTTTTTTCCCTTGTACGCTAATTATAGAGTACTACCATACAAGTTTTTTATCTTTCATCCTTCATTATACTTTTGTCCTAACCAATGTTCAATCTTACCAGATGACAAGTTATTGACAGTTTTCATTGGAAAACTTATGCACGCAACTTTACTAACAAAATAAAGGACTGTTTTTATAATATTTTTGGTTTTTATAAAAGAAATACTGTAGGCCTTTATTCAATTTCTTATGAAGTAGACGGCTCTTTTCATAGTGAAATGAAAGACATATCAATTTAATGATTAGTCAAAACGATTATGAAATAAGCCCTTATAAAAGAGAATCCAATTCAAAAAAAAAAAATGTTTAAGGACTAGTACCGAAACGAGGATCAGACTATTTCTGTACCCGATCGTTAAATTAAAAAATCCAGTCTTTCGACTGGATTTTTTTTCTTACCACCAAATAATCGTGAAAAATGTTAACAGAGTTAAAAATCCCACTAATGCACCAGAATACATGAATAGCTGTGGAGCTTCATGACCTTTATGGCTCATATGCATGAAGTAATATAGTTGAAATATTACTTGCACAACAGCCAATAATAATATAAATGGAATGATAAACCATTTTGATAAATCCGCAGCTACTGCACCAAAAGCTATTAGTGTTAGTAATATCATTAAGATAAATGAGATTACTTGATACTTCATTTCCTCTGCATTCTTTCTGCGACGATATTCATAATCTACACGAGGATTACCGGAATTTAATTGTTCATTTGTCATATTCTTATCCCACCATTCCCATTAAGTATACGACTGTGAAAATGAATACCCACACAACGTCAATAAAATGCCAGTATAAACTTGCAACGTAAAACTTTGGAGCGTTGTATAGACTTAAACCACGACCTGCATTACGAATCATTAATGACAAGATCCAACATAATCCAAAAGCAACGTGGGCACCGTGGAAACCAACTAATGTATAGAAGGCAGATCCAAATGCACTGCTTGTAAATGTATGACCGAATTCATGAACATAATGATTGAATTCATAAATCTCTAATCCTAAGAATGCAGCACCTAAGATAACTGTTACAAGTAACCATGCTTGCATCTTCTTAAAGCTATAGTTTTTCATATGATACATTGCATAAACACTGGTAATTGAACTTGTCAATAATAGCATTGTAGCAATAAATGATAATGGTAATTCAAAAAGGTCTTTCGCATGTGCCATTGAAGGATCTGGTACTTTATCCTTTAAGGCAATATATGTTGCAAAAAGGGAAGCGAATAATACAGTTTCGCCGCCAAGAAATAACCAGAATCCTAAAAATTTATTTTTCCCTTCGAGGGTAGCTTTTTCAGGTGCTTCAGGCCATGTTTTTGGTGTGAATTTTTCTTCAACATGCATTTACGCCTTAACCCCCTTATCGTTATCATCTTCAATTAATTCTTCTTTATGAATGTGGAATCCATGATCATCTTTAAGAGATCGAATAAGCATAGAGCCTAAAGCTATAGCTAAACCAATAACTAAAACTGGAATTCCCCAAGTATTACCTTCGTCACGATGATGCATTGCACCAAAGGCTGCGATGAATAACCCGAAAGAAATAAATACTGGTAATATAGATCCATTTGGCATATGGATATCACCAAGTGGTTCAGCAGGTGTTAATTCTTTTTTACCTTCCATTTTTTCAATCCACCAAGTATCAACGCCACGCACTAATGGAAGCTGTTTAAAGTTATAGAACGGTGGTGGGGATGGGAGTGCCCATTCAAGTGTACGTCCATCTCCCCATGGATCGTTGCCAACTTTTTTATTACGTACAGATGTAATAACAATATTGATTAACATGACAATTACACCAAAGGCCATGAAAGCAGCCCCTATAGAACTGATTAAGTTTCCTGTATCTAAACCTTGATTTGGAAGGAACTTCCAAATACGGCGAGGCATACCCATTAATCCTAAGAAATGTTGGATAAAGAATGTTAAATGGAATCCAATTAAGAATGTCCAGAAAGTTATTTTTCCTAATGTCTCATTTAACATCGTACCAAACATTTTTGGCCAATAGAATTGAGTACCTGCGATTAGAGCAAATACAACACCACCAACAATAACATAGTGGAAGTGGGCAACTACAAAATAAGTATCATGATATTGATAATTTGCTGGTGCTGCTGCTAGCATAACTCCTGTTACCCCACCCATTAGGAATGAAGGGATAAACGCAGCAGCCCATAACATTGGAGTCGTAAATTTAATATTACCGCCCCACATAGTTAATAACCAGTTAAAGATTTTCATACCTGTTGGAATCGCAATCGTCATTGTTGCAACAGCAAAGATTGCATTGGCTACCTCACCAAGACCAACCGTAAACATGTGGTGAGCCCAAACCATGAATCCAAGGAATCCGATTAAGACCGTTGCAAAGACCATTGATGAATATCCGAACAATCTTTTTCTTGAAAATACAGCAAAGATTTCCGAGAAAATACCAAACGCTGGTAGGATTAAGATATAAACTTCTGGGTGTCCAAAAATCCAGAATAAATGTTCCCAAATAATTGTGTTACCTCCACCGGCAACCTCAAAGAATTGAGCCCCAAACATCCGGTCAAAGGTTAACATAAACATTCCAACTGTTAATGGAGGGAATGCGAAAAGAATTAATGCAGATGTAACAAATGTTGTCCAAGTAAACATCGGCATACGCATATAAGTCATACCTGGCGCACGCATATTAATGATGGTAACTAAAAAGTTAATTCCCCCCATTAATGTACCAAAACCAGAAATCTGTAAACCTAATACATAAAAGTCTACACCATGTCCAGGTGATTCAAGTGAAAGTGATGCATATGAAGTCCAACCTGCATCAGGAGCGCCACCTAAAAACCAAGATAAGTTTAAGAAAAGTCCCCCAAAGAAGAATAACCAAAAACCTAAAGAATTGATAAACGGAAACGCAACGTCACGCGCTCCAATCTGTAACGGCATGACAGCATTCATAAATGCAAATACAAGTGGCATCGCCGCTAAGAATATCATTGTTGTTCCATGCATGGTAAGAACTTCGTTATATAGGCCTGCACTAACAAAATTACTATCAGGAAATGCAAGCTGAATACGAATAATCAATGCCTCAATACCACCGATTAAAAAGAACAATCCCCCAGCAATCAAATAAAGAATTGCAATCTTTTTATGGTCTACCGTTGTTAAGTAGTCCCAAATGACAGCACCAAAGCCTCTTTTCTGAGCTTTACTACTCACAGTTAAACCTCCCTTTATGCCTTAATAACCAATTAATGTTGCACTTTTAAACCCATTAAATAATCTGCTAAAGCATCTAAATCTTGTTCATTTAGCTTATCTTTAAAAGCAGGCATTTCATTACCAGGTTTATATGCCTGTGGGTCTTTAATCCATTTTTTAACATTTTCTTTATTATGATCTAAAATACCTGCAACACGTTCACGTTCACCAAATGTTGTTAAATTTGGAGCTAGACGTGCTGTTTCAGGAGTACCGTTGTCTGGTGAAATAGCGTGACAACTAATACAGTTTTTCTTAAATATTTCTTGTCCTTGTTCTTCAGAAGCTGTTGTTGGTTGTACTCCATCCTTACCAACGCTCTTCATATCTTTAACCCATTGTGAAAAATCAGCTTGAGACATCGTTTTAACTTTAAAGTCCATTAAAGCATGTGATGGTCCGCAAAGCTCTGCACATTTTCCATAAAAAAGATTTCCAGCTTCTTCAGCTTTTTTGCTGTCAAACTTCAACCAAAATTTATTAATGTTATCAACATTCGTATCCATTTTTCCACCAACTGCTGGAATCCAGAATGAATGTTTTACATCAGAAGATTTTAATGAAAAATAAACTTTTTGATCAGTTGGAACAACTAAATCTTGGCTCGTTACAATTCCTTGGCCAGGATACTCAAATTCCCACCAATAAAGGTTAGAACGGACATTGATTACAAGCTCTTTCGGATTGCCATCTTTGTCTTTTTTCTCCATTGCCTTTGTATCACCAAAGTTAAATGTTGCTGCAACTGTTGGAACAGCTAGAATAACCAATAAGATAATTGGAATAACTGTCCATACAATTTCAAGAACGTGGTTACCTTCAACTTGTTTTGGGATCATGTTCTCTTTTTCTTTTGTACGTCGGAAACGAATGATAGCTGTTAAGAAAATTACTACAACTACTAAAATTACAAGTACCATTATACTTACGCTCAAAATCATTAAATCGAATTGCTTCTGAGCAACTTCACCGGCTGGCTTCAATGTTGATAAGAATGGCTCACCACAGCCGGAAAGAGCAAGCGCCAATACAGCAAGAACTGAGACAAGACGCCATTTTTTCAGCCATTGTTTCATAGCTTAATCAAACCCCACTTTCATTTTATGTCTTTTAGTAACAAGGACTGTTATTTATGTGGACTTCTTAAAATAAAGAAAGAATTCCCAAAGTTAAATGACGGTAACGATTACCATTGCTACAAATAAGATGGTTAGATAGTTTAAAGAATAGACAAACATTAATTTTGCCCACTTCAAATCATCTTTCATTTTAAACCCTGCAATTCCCATCACTAGCCACCCGATATTAAATGCAGTTGCTAAAATAACAAATGCTATACCAAGAGGCATGAGGAAAAATGGTAATGGTAGTAAACACGCTACCCAAAATACAATATGGCGTTTAGTCACTTCAAACCCTTTTACAACTGGTAGCATTGGAATGTTTGCTGCTCTATATTCCTCGCAACGTTTCATTGCTAATGCATAAAAATGTGGAGGCTGCCAGATAAACATCATTAAAAAGAGTACCCAAGCCATGATATCCAAATTGGGATCCACAGCTGCCCAACCAATAAGTGGCGGTACTGCACCAGAAATACTACCAACTATCGTATTACTTACATATAAGCGTTTTGACCACATGGAGTAAAGAACTACATAACTAAATATTCCTATAATACCTATAACTCCAGCGGTTATCGATGTAAAAAATAATAGAATAGTTCCAACAGTAATGAAGGAAAAACCAATAGTTAAGACTTTAGCTCCACTCATTTTACCAGTTACTGTCGGTCTGGATTTGGTTCGACTCATAATAGGATCAATGTCACGATCAATATAGTTATTAATACTACAAGATCCAGCTATAATTAGTGCAGAACCCAGCAATGTGAGAATTACTGTATCTAAAGACTGTAAAAAATGTTGATTGGTTACTACTAAAGCTAACCACATACCCGTAAACGTTGTGATTAAATTTGAATTGACAATTCCAATTTTAATTAAAGATAAAAAATCTTTTAATGCTGTTGTTTCTGCAACACCGGAGCTGTCAATTTCGATAACTCGACTGTTCGACATACTTCCCCCCCTTTCTCTACAGCATTGATCCTCGCTATGTACTAGCAATAAACTTTTAACTAAGTGACTTTGTAAACAACATATATAATATTACTATAAAACAAATTTCCTTGTATTTCTATATTTCAACAAATTTTCGCTAATTGTTCACGATTACTATTATTATGTATAAAAGTAATCTTATATATGTCATGATTATAGTCAAAGTTTACCACAAACTACATAAAAATAGACTTTATAGTTGATAATCCCACCCTTTTTTAATCCATCAACTTCATATTAAAACATATCCGAGCTGATTTTTGTGACATTTTTCCAACGCTTTTATGTCTAAAATGTGTCTATTTCTACTCACGCTTCCTTATTATAAATATACTCCTAGCAGATTGTCCATGTAATTAACTCTAAAATACTTTATTACTAGTAAAGGTCTATGAATTGTAACATTTTATCGGTTGTCTTTTTACCAGTAATTATGTACTATCATTAAGTGAATCAATTTTATTAATCATTCATTTGCATAGATAAATATTATAGAATGACAATTAGAAGAAGGTGAATAGATTGCATCGAGGATTAAGATGGCTCGCGACCTTAACGTCTCTCGGTATGCTCTTCGTTCTTATTGGAGGGGCATTAGTAACCAAAACTGGTTCTGAGATGGGATGTGGTAGATCGTGGCCATTATGTCATGGGCAGGTTATTCCGAGCCATATTACAATAGAAACAGTTATTGAACTTGCCCATCGTTTAGTATCGGGTGGTGTAGGAATTCTATTACTCGTATTATCAATTTGGGCATGGAAAACAATTGGACATAAAAGGGAAACAAAATTTCTAGTAATTTTATCTCTTTTCTTTTTAATTTTACAAGCACTAATAGGGGCTGCAGCAGTTGTATGGGGACAATCTGACTTTGTATTGGCACTGCATTTCGGAATATCACTTATTTCTTTTGCCTCTGTATTTTTATTGACCTTACTCATTTTTGAAGTGGATCAAAAATTCGATGCTTCAAGTATCATTATTGATAAACGAATGAAATTTCATACGATTGCTGTCACAATCTATAGTTATATGGTTGTATACACTGGGGCACTTGTTCGCCATACTCATTCAAGTTTAGTTTGCAGGGATTGGCCATTTTGCTTAAACGATTCTATTGGATTACCTACAAATCTACATCAATGGATTCAAATGGGACATCGTTTAGCTGCAGGGATTATTTTTCTATGGATTGCTTATATTACTTATTTAAGTATTAAACACTACAAAGATCAGGTAGTCATTTATAGAGGATGGATTATTGCATTTATTTTAGTCTGTTTACAAGTAATTGCAGGAGCTCTAGTTATCTTCACGAGATTGAATCTATATATTGCACTTGCACATGCACTATTTATTTCTTGTTTATTTGGACTTTTAAGCTATTTCATATTGTTAATAAGTAGAAGTAATAGTAATTCAAAACAAACAAAATAATCATAAAAAAGGTGGCCAATTCTCGGCCACCTTTCCTATTATTCTCTATTCAGTTCAATTAATAAATCATTTGTTTGAATAGCTTCACCATTTTGAACGTAAATTTCTTTGACTACACCTGAAAACGGTGCTTGAACAGTTGTTTCCATTTTCATTGCCTCTGTTATCATTAAATGATCACCTTGATTAACTCTATCCCCTTTATCAACCATTAGTTTAATGACCGTTCCTGGCATCGTTGCACCAATATGTTGTTCATTTTTCGAATCTGCCTTTACTTTATTTGCAACAGCAGATTTAATACTCTCATCCTTAATGATCACTTCTCGTGGTTGACCATTTAATTCAAAATAAACAACTCTAGTCCCATCAACACGTGGTTGACCAATAGAGACTAATTGAACAAACAAGGTTTTTCCTTTTTCAATTTCAACTTCTATTTCTTCACCGAGCGTCATTCCATATAGAAAAGTTGGTGTATCAATCACTGAAATATTGCCAAATTGTTGCGTCACTTTTTCATATTCTAAAAATACCTTTGGATATAATGCATAGGACAATGTGTCATATTCCGATGCTTCCCTACCTATTTCTTTAGATAGTTTTTCTTTTAGTTCGAGTAAATCTACATTCTCCATTAATTCACCAGGGCGAACAGTGATAGGTTTACGATCTTTAAGAATCACTTTTTGCAATTCCTTAGGGAAACCTCCAACAGGCTGACCTAAATAACCCTGGAAAAATTCGACGACAGAATCTGGAAAATCTATCTTCAAACCTCGAGAAAGAACATCATTTTCAGTTAATTCATTTTGAACCATAAATAATGCCATATCTCCTACAACCTTGGAAGAAGGAGTTACTTTGACGATATCACCAAACATGCGATTCACTATTTGATACATGTCTTTTACTTCATCCCAACGTTCACCAAGTCCTACTGCTTTCGCTTGTTGTTGTAGATTACTATATTGTCCACCAGGCATTTCATGACGATAAACTTCAGTATGAGGGGAATTCATACCACTTTCGAATCCACTGTAATATTTTCTTACATCCTCCCAATAATAATTAAGTTTATCTATTGATTCGATTTTTATATTTGGTTTTCTTTCCGTACCTTCTAATGCATAAACGAGACCATTTAAGCTCGGCTGTGACGTTAGTCCTGACATCGAATTAAGTGCTACATCAACAATATCAACACCTGCTTCTATAGCTTTAGCATATGTGTATAATCCATTACCACTCGTATCGTGTGTATGTAAATGGATTGGAAGATCCGTTGTATCTTTTAATTCAGAAATTAATCGATAAGCTGCTTGAGGTTTTAAGAGACCTGCCATATCCTTTATAGCAAGTATATGTGCCCCTAAGCTCTCCAGTTCCTTGGCAAGGTTTTTATAATATTGTATGCTATACTTTGGTCTCATAGGATCATTTATATCCCCAGTATAGCAAATAGCAGCCTCGGCAATTTTTCCTGTTTGCCTTACTTCATCAATTGCTACTTCCATTGCTTTTACCCAATTGAGGCTATCAAAAATTCTAAAAACATCTATACCTGAATTTGCAGATAAGCGGATAAATTCACGGATGATATTATCAGGATAATTTTTATAACCAACTGCATTTGATCCTCTAAATAGCATTTGAAATAAGACATTAGGGATTTGTTCCCTTAATTTACTCAATCTCTCCCATGGATCTTCTTTCAAGAAGCGATAGGCTACATCAAATGTCGCGCCACCCCACATCTCTAGTGAAAATAACTCAGGTAGTAATTTGGATGTTTGCTCAGCGATTTTCTGAATATCATGTGTTCTTACCCTTGTCGCTAATAAAGACTGATGAGCATCCCTGAAAGTTGTATCAGTTAAAAGTACCTCATCTTTTGATTTAATCCATTTTATTAAACCATCTGCACCACTTTGATCCAGGATTTGCTTTGTTCCCGAATTAGCTTTCTCAATATGATTAATTTTTGGTACTCTACTTTTTTCAAAATTTGGTTTTTCACGCTTTTCTAACCCTGGAAAACCATTAATGGTTACATTTCCTATATAGCTAAGCATTTTAGTACCGCGGTCACGGCTAACTGGAAATTCAAATAATTCTGGAGTCGTATCGATAAAGGAAGTATCATACTCACCAGTAATAAACTTTTTATGCTTTATTACATTAATAAGGAATGGAATATTTGTTTTAATTCCCCTTATTCTGAATTCCTTCAAATTTCTAACCATTTTTGCTGCCGCTTGATCAAAAGACATAGCAGAAGTCGAAAGTTTAACTAATAACGAATCGTAGTACGGTGTAATAACTGCTCCTTGAAAACCATTCCCAGCATCTAATCGTACACCGAATCCACCACCAGAACGGTAAGCCATAATCTTGCCAGTATCCGGCATGAAGTGATTTAATGGGTCCTCCGTTGTTACCCTGGATTGGATGGCAAAGCCGTTAATTTTAATTTCTTCTTGGTTAGGTATACTAACTTTATCACTATGTAGTGAATGGCCCTCTGCAATCATTATTTGTGATTGGACAATATCTACGCCTGTTATCATTTCAGTAATCGTATGTTCTACCTGTACACGAGGATTAACCTCAATAAAGTAAAATTGATCACCAGAAACCAAAAATTCTACAGTTCCTGCATTTACATAATTGACTTTTTTCATTAAATGGACTGCGGCTTGACAAATTTTTTCGCGTAAATGATTAGAAAGTGAAACACATGGGGCAACTTCTACAACTTTTTGATGTCGCCTTTGTACCGAACAGTCTCTTTCAAATAAGTGAACAATATTCCCTTCATCATCACCTAATATTTGCACTTCAATATGTTTTGGGTTTTTTATAAACTTTTCAACATATACTTCATCATTTCCAAATGCAGCCTTTGCTTCAGATTTAGCACGAGAATATGCCTCTTCTACTTCTCCTGCATGATTGACTATCCTCATTCCGCGTCCACCGCCCCCTAGGGAGGCCTTAATAATAATCGGATAGCCATAAGACTCACCAAATTCTTGAACCTCACCTAGAGTATGAACCGGACCATCACTACCTGGAATTACTGGTATTTTTGCTAGTAGCGCTTGCTCCTTTGCTTTTACCTTGTCACCAAACATATCAAGATGATGGTTTTTTGGACCAATGAATGTAATCCCTTCCTCTTTACATCGAATGGCGAATTGGATATTCTCAGATAAAAACCCGTAGCCAGGATGAATTGCATCTACACCAGCATTTTTTGCTATTTCTAGAATCCCCTCTATATCTAAATATGCATCAATTGGTTTTTTTCCTTCACCAACCAAGTATGCCTCATCCGCTTTAAATCGATGATAGGAACCTGAATCTTCCTTCGAATAAATTGCAACCGTCCGAATATTAAGTTCAGTACATGCGCGAAATACACGAATAGCAATCTCTCCTCTATTCGCCACTAATACTTTTTCTATCTTTTTCATTATTGATCTCTCCCCTTTGTATGATCATCCTGATGGGCATTAATTTTTATTAATGAACCTTAAATCCTCGATGATTTATACTTGTCTTCTGCATAGTTGTGTGTTCCTGTTTCTTTTTATATTTTTCCTCATATTTAACAAACATGGATACATTAACTAACACACCAAGTGAAGCTGATAAAAGTAATAATGAAGATCCACCATAGCTTATTAATGGTAAAGGTACACCTGTAATAGGGATTATTCCAGATACCCCTCCCAAATTAATAAATGCCTGAATACCAACCATACTTGATATTCCAATAGAAAGTAAGCTGCCAAAAGGATCCCTACATTTGACGCCAATATATATTCCTCTTAAAACTAGATAAGACAGGCCTAATAAAACAAAAGCTACACCAAAAATGCCTAACTCCTCAGCAATAATCGCCATTATAAAATCTGTATGAGGTTCTGGTAGATAACCTAGCTTCTGAACGCTTTGACCGAGTCCTAACCCTTTAATTCCCCCAGTACCTAACGCTAGATAAGAATTATATAATTGAAAACCTTCACCTGCCTTAGTACCAAAAGGATCCATAAACCCAGTAAAACGACCTATTCGAGTCTCCGAAAAAATTTGGTCTTTCTTTAAGAAAATTACTGGAGAGAGAATGAGAACGACAAGAAGTCCTAAACCAAATAGCTTCATCATCGTTTTCAACTTCATCCCCGAACATAGGATAATTGTTAAGCCAATAGCAAAAATAATACTAGCTGTACCTAAATCCGGTTGTATCGCTATAAGAAAACAAACAAATATTAAAAATAAAAGTGGTGGAATAACTCCTTTATTAAATTGATCAATATAAGATTGTTTCTTAGCATACACTGCTGATAAATAAATAATGACACTTAATTTTACAAATTCTGATGGTTGAATAGAGCTTGTCCCCAATCTAAACCAACTCTGTGCATTATTCGATACATGTCCGAAAACAAATATACCTGCAAGACCAATTATCGAAACTAGCATCATCAAGCCTAGAAATTTATTACTTTTATACATTTTATAGGGCAAGAAAGCCGTTATAAAAAATGCAATGAATGATAGAATTAGGCTTTTTACTTGTTTAACATAAAAATAGTTGCTTTCAAAATTATATCTTTGCACAGCTACAACCATACTAGCACTATAAATCATTACTAAACCAAATAAACAAAGAAGTATGTACACGATGACAATGGAATAGTCATAAGACTTTAAGATTTTTTTTAACATATTACCCTTCCAATCCTTTAGTCTATTAAAGGTATTCTTCAAAATATTTTTATTTCCTGCTAGAAAATAGCATTATTTTATTTCCAATTTATTCATTAAACATATGTTGTCCCCTCTTCTAATTTCAATAAAACTCATTTCATTCATCATTCTAACTGATAAAAATACTAAGCAAATATTCTCTTTACCAATGGCTGTTTTCGTATTGTTTGTTACTTTTGTAAAAGATTCAGCGATTCGTATAAAGTTTGTAGCTCTATTCTCATTGAAATGAAAGGTGTAACGGTCTTCAGCTAATAGTTATTAATTAAAACTTTACTTAAATAGCAATAATGTGTGGGAAAAGAGCCTTTCCAATTTACTAACTAACAACTAAGTTAAAGAAAAGTGCTTCTACAAAAAAACTCAAACAATTTCTGTGAACTGTTTGAGTTTTTTATTTTAGCTGTTTGAACAAGATAGTTTTACATGTGATTTATCATTTGAGTAAAATGCCCCTACTCTATATTCATCAATAAGATAAATACAATGTATGTTTAGCCATTTATTTATTTTTTAGTGGAAGCATCATGTAGAGCGGTCAATTCTCTTTCTAATGAATCTAAAAGTTCCTTACCATCCTTTTCGTCCACTAAGCCTAATCGAACAGCAAAATCTATTTCACGGGATAGTCCAAACATTTGTGTATCCAATACTTCTTCATATAATGGACATTGGGGCATCGTTAAATTATCCATTTGGACTTTTATTAGGCGCAAAATTTTTTCTGCGTCTATCTTTAGAAGAGAATAGGCTTTTTCCCGGTGATCCATTTTAATCTCAGACGCCACGTTGATCCCCCCATTATTCGTACAATACAAAAGACAATCTTATCTAAAAATTTTACTCTGAAAACCAAGAAAATGCAAGGGAAACGTCTAGAATTTATTTTATTCAATCTATTATACAAAAGGCAGAAAAATAAAAAATGTTCATGTGACAATCTATTATTTTAAGGGTATAATTTTCATAGTGTAAGGAGGCGGAAGAATTGATTATTCCAATTAAAGGGAAAGTTAAATTTCCTATTACTTTAGATGCTGGAACTTGGATTTTTGATGACCGAAAAATTGATCTGACCACATACTTCGATACCAATCATTCAGAAGTGGATGATAATGAGGAATATACCAAAAATGTCGGACGGTTCTTTGATCGCGAAATAAAGGAAGGGGCTATTTCCCCACCCACACTAAAGTCTGAACGTAAGTTTTTAAAGCAAAAACTATTAACAGGTACATTCGGAATTCGTTTCGAACCTTTTTTAAAAAATGCAGAACCGTTAAAAGAGGCGAAGCTTTTAGTACTGGAAACCGATTCAGATGATGTTCAAATTCCGTTAGAAGATGCTTACCAGCTTATATTAGCATTCTCAAAAGAGGGAAAAGCGTTAAAAGACGATGGACCAATCCATGTTATTTTTAGTGATGGTTCCAATCGAAATAACCCGATTAAATATGTAAAAGGTTTTAGAGTAGAATAATGCAAAAACCAAGCAGTAAAATGGTTTGCCAATCATTCTACTGCTTGGTTAGATGAATACATACTTAGAGCAGCAAATCTAATCCACTAATTTTTATTGGATCTATATAAAAGTTTGCTAGTTCAATACTATTTGGGTTAAGAAAATCAATTGGTTTCTACAGTAAATCAGCAGCAAGCTGAGCTAATCCAGATCTTTCTCCTTTTAATAGTTGAATATGCCCAGCAACTTTTTGATCTTTAAATTTTTCTAGAACATAGGTCAGCCCATTATTGTATTCATCTAAATAAGGGTGGTCTATTTGTTCAGGATCACCCATTAATACGATTTTACTCTTTTCTCCTACACGTGTTAATATCGTTTTTACTTCGTGCTTTGTTAAATTCTGTGCTTCATCAATAATAATATATTGTTCAGGTATACTCCTCCCTCGAATATAAGTTAACGCTTCAACCTCGATGGAGCCCATCCCTGCTAAAATCGCCTCTAACTCACCCGGCTTTTTCGTATTAAATAAATATTCAAGATTATCAAAGATCGGTTGCATCCATGGTCGAAGTTTCTCTTGCTTCTCTCCAGGTAAATATCCTAAATCCTTTCCTACAGGAACAATTGGCCTTGCAACAAGAAGCTTTTTATATGAATGTAGATCCTCTGTTTGCATTAACCCCGCAGCTAAGGCAAGAAGTGTTTTTCCCGTCCCGGCTTTTCCTGTCATCGTTACTAAGGGGATATCTTGTCTAAATAGTAGTTCCATCGCCATCGTCTGCCCTACATTCCGTGGCTTTATTCCCCAAATTGATTCTTGATTATATACTAATTTTTTTACCATTTTTCCCGTTTCATCGACAATTCCTATAGCAGATGCCGAGCTACCTAATGCATCTTTAATAATTAAAAATTGGTTTGGATAAAAAGGATGATGAGTGATTTCAGATAATTTGATTTCACCTTTTTCATAAAATAAATCCAATAATTCTTTATCTAAATAGATTTCTAATAAACCCGTATAAATATGATCAATTTCAACGACACGATCATTTAGAAAATCCTCTGCCTGCAATCCTAATGCATCAGCCTTTACCCTGACTAATGCGTCTTTACTCACTAATATTACAGGTCTGCCACTTTCCTTTGTCCCCTCCTCTATAGCTAAATTTTTTGCAACAGCTAATATTCGATTATCATTCGTCTTTTCAATAAAAATATCTTGCAATTGTTGAAATGATCGATGATTCAATTCAATTCTTAGAATTCCACCATTTTCAAGGGGGATTTTTTCATGGAGCTTTCCCGCTTTTCTAAAGCTGTCAATCAATTTGGAAACTTGTCTTGCATTTCGCCCGATTTCATCCATATATCTTTTTTTGGAATCAACCTCTTCAAGCACAACTGCAGGAATTACGATTTCATTATCCTCAAAAGAAAATATGGAGTTCGGATCTTGTAACAAGACATTTGTATCTAGTACGTATATTTTCTTCAAATTGATGCCTCCTGCTCCTTATTGGATTATTCTATAATATGATTTTTTTCCTCATCCGGTTCAGGTGAAGAGGATGGACATTGCTAAAATATATGTCCAAATGTATAAAGATAGAAGAAAATTGCACACTAAAATTAAAAGTGGAGGTGTGGCAAATTGAAAAAAGCATTTTTAGTAGGACTTACAATAATATTTATGACTGCATGTGCAAATAATGAAATGGGGCAAAATAATAATCAAACCAATAATAGAAATAGTGCTAGACCAATATCTGTAAAAGACAGTAATATTAAATCAGTTGATCGAAAAACAGGGCAAGATATTTCAAGAAGACTTGTAAAACTAGCTACAAGTGTGCCTAAAGTGAAGGATGCTACTGCTGTGGTTTTCGGCAATTATGCGATTGTAGGAATTGATGTAGATGATAATATTGACCGTTCTCAAGTGGGATCAATTAAGTATTCAGTCGCAGAAAGTTTAAAACATGATCCATATGGTGCACAAGCAATTGTTGTAGCTGACCCGGATTTCACCGCAAGATTAAAAGAGATTGGACAAGACATTCAATCAGGCAAGCCAGGGCAAGGCATACTAAATGAGCTTGCAGATATTGTTGGAAGAGTTATGCCTGAAATACCGAAAAATCTTGTTCAGCCAGAATCTCCTCAGAACGGAACAGAAAAACCTAAACAAAATTTAAATAACCAAAATGAAAAACAACTTAATAAACAACAAGAGAAGCAATCCAATTATCAAAAATAATGGCTCTTTTCTCAAAATTTGTTGCTATCTACGTAAAGTATTCATTAATCACTATCGGTAGCAGACTGTTACATCTTTCATTCGACTTAATAAGAGCGGCAAACTCCCTAAGACCGTTGAATCATTTATTGGGTTGAAAAGCTGAGCAGTTGTACTTTTACAATAGCAACAACTTACACGAAAGCAGCCAAAATAATAACGGAAAAATTTTCAGACATTCACTTACATGATATACTAATTAAAATAGAATTAGAGGTGTGTTAGTGAATGAAAGTGAAATGTATACTCTGTGAAAAGCTTGAAACTATTGATGATGATTCAATTGTAGCTAAACGGTTGAGAAATAGACCTATTCACACCTATATGTGTGACGAATGCCATGATCGTATAACTAGAAAAACAAACGAAAGACTTCGATTAAAGAAAATAACAGATGAAGACGAAAACAGTTTATAAGAACTTTGAGGACTTGTATTTTCTTGCATAAAAAAAATCCACCTAATGGTGGATTTTTTTATATATCGTTTGATGCTTCTTCTTTTTTAAAATTATGTCGTCGAATTCTATAGATGATTAAAATTAAAGCTGCAACTACTAATCCTTCTGTAATTGGAAGGAATATAGCCAAAAACGTGAGTATTGTACATCCTAACACTAAAAATAGATACACCATAGCTGATTTTAGTAAAGGAAGTTTTTGAGCAAAACCTAGTTTAAAGACAAGTATACATAAGGCAACAATGGTTAAATAAAGCATCCACATCCCTAATTTAGGATATTCATCTACTCTATATAAACCAGCAAAAAAGGAAAGATGTTCTTGCACATTGATTTCAGACACCTTACACTCCCCTTTATAAAATTAATTTACTTCTGCATGTTTCAATTTCTTAGCGGCTTTTTCACGTTCATTTTTGTTTAAGATTTTCTTGCGTAAGCGGATGGATTCCGGTGTAACTTCACAATATTCATCATCATTTAGGTATTCAAGTGCCTCTTCTAAAGACATTTTTCTTGGTTTCTTAATAACGGATGTTTGATCCTTAGTAGCTGAACGGACATTGGTCGCATGCTTAACCTTCGTAATATTTACGGTAATGTCATTCTCACGAGTATTTTCTCCAACAATCATACCTTCGTAAATTTCAGTTCCAGGTTCAACAAAGATTGTTCCTCTATCCTCTACCTGCATAATTCCGTATGTGGACGCTTTTCCAGTTTCCATTGAAACTAGAACACCTTGGTGTCGTCCACCTACACGTCCAGGTTGCATTGGTTGATAACTATCAAATGTATGATTGATAATCCCATAACCACGTGTTAATGTCATGAAATCTGTTGTATAACCAATTAAACCACGTGCAGGGACATTAAAGATTAATCTTACCTGGCCATTTCCGTTATTGATCATATCTAACATTTCACCTTTACGTGAACCAAGAGATTCAATGATTCCACCAACATGCTCTTCAGGGATATCAATTTGTACTCTTTCAATTGGTTCACATTTCACACCATCAATTTCTTTAATAATGACTGTTGGCTTAGAAACCTGAAGTTCAAAACCCTCACGACGCATATTTTCAATTAAAATAGATAGATGTAGCTCTCCACGACCTGAAACAATCCATGCATCAGGAGAATCAGTATTTTCAACTCTTAAGCTTACATCTGTTTGAAGTTGAGAACGAAGACGCTCTTCAATTTTCCTAGCAGTAATATACTTTCCTTCACGACCAGCAAACGGGCTATTATTAACAATAAATGTCATTTGTAGCGTTGGTTCGTCAATTCGTAATGGTTGTAACGGCTCTTGATGGTCAATCGGACATACTGTTTCCCCTACATTGATATCTTCCATTCCAGAAACAGCAATAAGATCTCCTGCATAGGCTTCTTGAATTTCTTGGCGCTTCAATCCAAAGAATCCAAATATTTTAGTTACCCTAAATTGCTTAACAGTTCCATCCAGTTTCATTAATGCTACTTGTTGTCCTACATGCATCGTACCTCGAAAGACACGTCCAATTCCAATTCTACCAACATAATCATTATAATCAAGTAGAGCTACTTGAAATTGTAGAGGTTCTTCTCTTGTATCTGCTGGCGCAGGGATATGATCAATGATTGTATCAAATAAGACCTGCATGTTTTCATCTTGTTTTGTAGGATCGGCACTAGCTGTTCCATTAATACCAGATGCATAAATAACAGGAAATTCTAATTGATCCTCATTAGCATCTAATTCAATAAATAATTCGATAACCTCATCTACTACTTCCTCTGGGCGAGCAAAATCACGGTCAATTTTATTTACAACGACAATTGGTGTTAAATTCTGTTCTAGTGCTTTTTTCAACACAAAACGTGTTTGTGGCATACATCCTTCATATGCATCCACTACTAGAAGAACCCCATCTACCATTTTCATAATACGTTCCACTTCGCCACCAAAATCAGCATGTCCTGGGGTATCCATTATGTTAATTTTGATATCTTTATATTGAATAGCGGTATTCTTCGCTAAGATGGTTATACCTCTTTCACGTTCAATATCATTTGAATCCATCGCACGTTCAGCAACTTGTTCATTTGTGCGGAATGTACCTGACTGCTTTAATAGCTGATCTACGAGAGTTGTTTTCCCATGGTCAACGTGTGCGATTATAGCTATATTTCGTAAATCTTCTCTTATTTTCAAAAGTTGTTCCTCCTGCCTTTAAGACCGACTAAAGTTAGTATACCAATAACTTATGTATTATATCATAGTTAATAATAAAACGCCAAATACATAGTTATCCAATCTTCTTTGCTAAAATCGACATTTTCAAGTAAAATAATAAAAGAACGTAACCATGGAGGCAATTGCGATGAAAGACATTAAGTGGATTTTCGTACTTTTTGCTGCAGCAGCTGCTGCATCTATGATTGGAATTGGGGTAGCAATCGGTGAAAAAAGTCTCATTGGTATCGTATTTTGCATTATTGCATTGATACTCATAATGGGATTCGGATTTAAAACAAAAGCTAAAATGAGACAAGAAGGTCGGTTATAACATCTAAAGAGGGATCCCAAAAATTCGGGATCCCTCTTTAATCATTTGAGGTATTAAAATAGTTTGTTAAAATTTCATTGTGAAGTGCCTTATTACTTACAAAAACCGTACTACTTTCTAATAAATTTAATGTTTCACCTTTGACTGTTGTAACTACTCCCCCAAGTTCTTCAATCAATAACTTGCCTGCAGCAAAATCCCAAGGAGAAAGTCTCATTGCAATATACGCATCTAATCTACCTGTGGCAACATAGGCAAACTCTAGAGAAGCAGCACCTAAAGATCTTGTTGCACGTGAATCTCTTACTAGATTGTGTAAATTTCCAACAGGAATATGTCTATTTGAAATAATCCAAGAAGAATTAATACCAATGATAGCATTCTCAACCTTTGTTGCTTCTAAAAGAGGAATTGGTTGTCCATTAAAAAATGCTCCTTTGCCTACTTCAACGAAATATAATTCATCTTGTACCACATCATAGATATAGCCGAATTTTCCTCTTCCGTTTTCATATATACCAATTGAAATAGCAAAATTGCGCTGTTGATGAACAAAATTAACCGTTCCATCAATCGGATCAATAATCCAAATAATTCCATCTTCCTGATTAATATCTTTCCCATGTCCTTCTTCTCCGACAATTCGATGATTTGGAAAATGTTTCATAATATTATTCACTAAAAATAGCTCTGTCTCTTTATCAATATTGGTAACAAGATCATTCCGATCCGATTTTGTCTGTATATTTAAAGTATGATTAAAAGAATCTAAAATATTTTCCCTTGCTTCTTTTAACCATTGTCTAACATATGTATCAATTTTTATCCAATCAGTCATGATCCAAGCCTCCATCACATGCTCATGTACCTCATAGCTTAAAGGAAAAATTTATGTAATTCAAGTAAATCACCTTATTATTACAATAAATTTGCGCTCACAAAAACGAACCCCATCTGTTTGATCTGGAACAGGGAGTCCGCAATCAAAACTTACATTGCTTTCATTTTTAATAATTCTTCCCTAATTTTCATGAGCTTTTTCTTTGATGATTCCTTTTTTCTATCATTATTTTCTTGGATGGCTTCAAATAGGACAGCTAGCTCATAGTCCATTTCAAGTCGTAATACAGCTATACGTTGCTGATCAAATTTTTTCTTTTTTGATGTATTCATTACTTGCTTCATGAACGTCACATCCTTTCGATTTATAAGTATTAACAAAAGCCGAAATATTCTGGATGTTATCTTTTTATATCTTATGTCGCGAAAATAAATCATGTAACAAAAATGTGTAAATGCCTAATGATTGGGCATTTTATTTAATTATTAGAATTGGTTATGATAAAATATTGTAAACATTGATATGAACACTATTGGAGGCTTTTTAATGAATTTCCCAGGTTTTACAGAAGAAGATTTTAATGTTTTTAAAATCGATGGCCTTGATGCCAGAATGGATCAATTAATCAAACACATTCGGCCAAAACTAGACTATCTCGGCAATTATTTTGCACCAACCCTAAGTGCATTGACTGGGGATGAAATGTTCCCTCATGTAGCAAAACATGCACGAAGAACCATTAATCCACCGAATGATACTTGGGTAGCATTTGCTAATAATAAACGAGGTTATAAGATGCTCCCCCATTTTCAAATTGGACTTTGGGAGACACATCTTTTTGTATGGTTTGCTCTCATATACGAAGCACCAAATAAAATAGAATATGGTAAAACACTTGAAAAGAATATTACAAACATACGAAAATCAATTCCGCCCCATTTTGTATGGTCAGCAGACCACACTAAGCCTGAAGCAATGATCATGGGGGATCTATCAGACGAAGAGCTACTAGCATTATTCCATAGACTACAGACTGTAAAGAAGGCTGAAATTTTATGTGGATTACATATTCCTCGCAATGAAGCAATAACTATGGATGGTGAAGAAATAATTAGCCGATTGAATGATACTTTTCAATATTTAATACCCCTTTATAAGATGTCTTAAACTATGGCAGGTTTTCTAGAGCTTGTTGCTTTTAAAAAATTTCCTCCTGCTGGCTTTTACAAAACAACAAACTAAAAAAGCAACCATAAAAAAAGAAGAGGGTAACTTCATTGTTACCCTCTCATTGAAATCAAACTTCCAGTTTCGGATTCTTTTAATTTTTTTACAACCTGATATGAAGAATATCCGCTTTCTTTTTCAAATTCATTACAATATCTTTTCTCATCAGCTTTTCCAGGCACAATTTCCTTAAATCGACGATATTTCTCCATTAACTCGTCACGATTAATTCCTTTTTCATATGCCTTTTCAATTGCTTCAAAAAAATGGATTACATCAATGACCTCTGTAGTAGACCAATCCATAGAAAAAGGGTATTGATACTCCATTTCATCACCGTCTTTCAAGATGTATTTTCTATTTTTACTTTCCCCATTTTGTTCGGATTTCATTAGCCTCTTGGATCATGCGAGTGATTAACTCATTAACAGTAGGAATATCTTTTATTAATCCCATCACTTGACCAGCCCATGCAAATCCACTATCAACCTCTCCATTATATATATAATTTTTATTTGCTTGTCCACTAATATACTCTTTTAATTCTTCATAGCCACCATTATTTTTTTCAATTTCAAGTATTTTCTCAGTCCACTTATTTGATATTGCACGACCAGGAGCACCAAGTGTACGCTTTATCACTGTTGTATCTGTTTCGCCACCTAATAAAAGAGCATCCTTATACGCTGTTGCGGCGTGCACACATTCTTTGGTAGCAATGAATCTTGTACCCATTTCTATGCCTTCTGCACCTAAACTCAAAGCAGCCATTAACCCTCTTCCATCTCCAATTCCTCCGGATGCAATGACTGGAATTGATACACAATCAACAACCTGAGGAACTAAAACAAGAGTACTAATATCATCTTTTCCAAGGTGCCCTCCCCCTTCTTGTCCAACAACCATAACTGCATCTGCTCCCAATTCTTCTGCCTTTTGAGCTTGACGTTTTGCAGCCACAAGGACTAATTTTTTTATATCAACTCCTTTTAAATATTCAAAGAATGTTGCAGGGTTACCTCCTGTTACTGAAACTACTGGAACATTTTCTTCGACTGCAACATCAAGAAAATGTGTATAAGAACGTCCGTGCTGACCAATAGCAAAATTAACTCCAAATGGTTTATGTGTTAAAGTTTTTACTTTCCGAATTTCATCTCGTAATGCCTCTGGGCTCTCAAGAGACATTGCTGTAATTTGCCCTAAACCACCCGCATTTGAAACAGATGAAGCCAATTCTGAATAAGCGAGATAGGCTAGTCCTCCTTGAATAATTGGATAATCGATGTTTAATAATTTCGTTATTCTCGTATTCCAATTCATAACTATATTCCCCTCATCCTTAATTTTTTTCAATTTCAACTGCTAAGGAACCTATATACTTCTATTTCTTCTCTGTTCATTACCCAATTTCCTTTAAATGAAGAAGATTTTATTTTCAAAGTACTTTATAAATGCTATAATTCATATGTTTTTGATCACAATAAGAAACAACTACAAGACTGACTAAAAGAGGTGTATAATTCATTGTCACAATATGAAACCCCATTGTTTACTGGACTCGTTGAACATGCAAAAAAAAATCCAGTACAATTCCACATTCCTGGACATAAAAAGGGAGCTGGAATTGATCCCGACTTTCGTCACTTTATTGGCGATAATGCCTTATCGATTGATTTGATTAATATTGCTCCACTTGATGACTTACATCAACCAAAAGGGATGATAAGTAAAGCACAAGAATTAGCTGCACAAGCATTTGGAGCCGACCATACATTCTTTTCCGTTCAAGGTACAAGCGGTGCAATTATGGCCATGATTATGGCTGTTTGTGGACCAGGAGACAAAATCATTGTACCTAGAAATGTCCATAAATCTGTCATGTCAGCTATTGTCTTTTCAGGGGCAATACCAATTTTTATTCATCCAGAAATTGACCCGAATCTTGGAATTTCACACGGAATTACAACAGAATCCGTGTCAAAGGCATTACAACAAAACCCTGATGCCAAGGGTGTTTTAGTTATAAACCCTACGTATTTTGGTGTTGCATGTGATTTAAAGAAAATCGTAGAAATTGCGCATTCATATCAAGTACCTGTCTTAGTCGATGAAGCACATGGTGTCCATATTCATTTCCATGAAGACCTACCTATATCTGCTATGCAAGCCGGTGCTGATATGGCCGCGACAAGTGTCCATAAACTAGGCGGTTCTATGACGCAAAGCTCGGTATTAAATGTAAAAGAGGGGTTAGTATCTTCAAATCGTGTTTCCACTATTTTAAGTATGCTAACCACCACTTCTACTTCCTATTTATTACTAGCTTCACTTGATGTAGCACGTAGAAGATTAGCTACACAGGGAAAAGAGCTTTTAGATAAAACCATTCAGCTTGCCCAAGATATACGGTCAAAAATAAATACAATTGATCATTTATATTGTGTTGGTGAAGAAATCCTTGGAACAAAAGCAACATTTAATTATGATCCAACAAAATTAATTATTTCTGTAAAAGATTTAGGAATAACTGGTTATGATGCAGAAAAGTGGTTAAGAGAAGTTTATAATATTGAAGTAGAACTTTCCGATTTATATAATATCCTCTGCTTAATTACACCAGGAGATACAGAGCATGAGGCAAACTTATTAGTCAAAGCACTCCAAGAGCTTTCAGATCAGTTTTCTCACTTGTCAGGATCTGTGGAAATACAAGTCTTACTTCCAGATATACCAGTTCTCTCATTGACTCCACGTGATGCTTTTTATGCTGATACTGAAACAGTGCCGATTGAAGAATCTGCTGGTCACATTATTGCTGAATTTATTATGGTTTACCCTCCAGGAATACCTATTTTTATACCTGGGGAAATCATTACAGAAGAAAATTTAAAGTATATTCAAAAGAATATTGAAGTGGGATTACCTGTTCAAGGTCCAGAAGACTTCGAGCTTAAAAAGTTACGGGTAATTAAAGAACATAAGGCAATAAAATAAACTACTCTATTCATCAACTAACGGATATTGTATATAAATGATTAATTTCTAGTATAAAGGAAATGGCAGCCAATTGGCTGCCTATTTATTATTATTCAAGTCCTCAGAAATTTCGCAACATGTTTTACAGTTAGAGTATAGAACTGTCACCTTCTCATCCTCGAAATGATCAATAATTTTATTACAATCCTGACAAACTAAGGTTCCCATTCTTGTTTCCCCTTTCTAATTAAATTAGGAAAGCGCTTTCTAACTATTTATATAATAATACATATTAAATGATTTTTAAAGGGTAATTTGTATAACATATTTATACATTTTCTTCAAAGAGTATATATTATTAAGCAAAAATAGTGACCTTAAAAAGTCACTACTTTACGAAAAGGGGGAAGGGAATATTTCTTGAAAAATAAATTGTAATAAAAAATAGATGGATAGACTGGATAAAGTAATAAAAAATGTAACACGATTTGATTTTACAATGATTCTAGCAAGGAGAAATGCTAAATAGAAAAAGACTATAAACACAATAATTCTATAGATCAAATGATCCCTGTCAGATAACCAAACAGCTAGAGTGAATCCACTCCATATCATTAATTGAAATAGAAAGGCAATGTATTTTTTCATCCTATCACCAACAATTTTTTGTTATGCTTACAAGCTTCTCCATTTTACTTTAAGCAATTACTCTTGTAATTATACTATGAACGTTAGATGGTATTTTAAAACCTAATATTACTTTATAAAAATAAAAAAAGGTAAACCATTGGTTTACCTTTTTTTAGAATAAATTATTTTACAATGTGAATTGGTGTTCCTAAAGCTACTTCTGCAGCTTCCATTGTAATTTCTCCTAAAGTTGGATGCGCATGAATAGTCATAGCAATATCCTCTGCTGTCATTCCTGCTTCAATTGCTAAGCCGATCTCAGAAATCATATCAGATGCACTTGCACCTGCAATTTGACCTCCAATGACCAAACCATCCTCTTTACGAGTAATTAATTTCAAGAAGCCATCGCTATTATTCAATGCTAAAGCACGACCATTTGCAGCAAATGGGAATTTAGCAGCAACTACTTCTAATCCTTCATCTTTTGCTTGTTTTTCATTATATCCAACAGTTGCTAATTCTGGCTCAGAGAATACAACAGCAGGAATACCTAAATAATCAATTTCAGAAGGGTGGCCGGAAATAGCTTCAGCAGCAATCTTACCTTCGTAAGAAGCTTTATGAGCAAGCTGTGGACCTTCAACAATATCACCAATAGCATAAATGCTAGAAACATTTGTACGACATTGTTTATCAATCTTAACAAGGCCACGATCTGTCATTTCAACGCCCACTTGTTCTAATCCTAATTCATCTGTATTAGGGCGACGACCTACTGTCACAAGAACATAATCAGCTTCAACAGTTTTTTCTTCACCTTTTACTTCATAAGTGACAATTACGCCATCTTCTTTTTCTTCTACACCTTTAGCTAATGCATTTGTAACAATTTCCGCACCTTTTTTCTTTAAGTTACGGGAAACAAGAGTAGTCATTTGTTTTTCAAATGCACCGGCAAAAAGTTCGCTGCTACCCTCAAGAATAGTTACTTTAGTACCAAAATTAGCATAAGCAGTACCAAGTTCAACCCCGATAACACCGCCACCAATAACAACTAATTTTTTTGGAACCTCAGGTAAATTTAAAGCACCTGTAGAATTAATAACGCGTTTAGAAAACTTGAATGTTGGGATCTCAACAGGACGAGAGCCGGTTGCAAGAATCGCATTTTTGAATGTATAGGTTTGTGCAGATGTTTCATTCATTACACGTAAAGTGTTCGCATCAACAAAATATGCTTCACCTTTAACAATGTCAACTTTGTTCCCTTTTAATAAACCTGCTACACCAGAAGTCAATTTATTTACTACTTGACCTTTCCATTCTTGAACCTTAGAAAAGTCAACAGTTACATTCTCTGCGGAGATACCAATATCATCCGAATGTTTTGCTGTTTCATAACGGTGACCAGCAGTAATTAAAGCTTTTGATGGGATACAACCTACATTTAAACAAACCCCACCAAGCTCACCTTTTTCTACAATTGTTACTTTTTGTCCTAGTTGTGCTGCTCTAATTGCAGCAACATACCCACCAGGGCCTGCACCAATTACTATAGTGTCTGTTTCGATTGGGAAATCTCCAACTACCATTTTTTACGCCTCCATTAATAATAATTCAGGATCGTTCAATAGTCGCTTAATATGGTTTAGCGCGTATTGAGCGGTAGCTCCATCAATTATACGATGATCAAAGCTCAATGATAATGCTAACACAGGTGCTGCTACAATTTCACCATTTTTTACTACAGGTTTTTCAGAAATTCTTCCAATTCCTAAAATAGCGACTTCAGGATGGTTAATTACCGGAGTAAACCATTGGCCACCAGCTGAACCAATATTCGTGATGGTACATGAAGCACCTTTCATTTCATTTGGAGCTAATTTACCATCGCGTGCTTTTCCAGCTAATTCATTAATTTCTTGTGAAACGGAGAATACAGATTTACGATCTGCATTTTTCACAACTGGGACTAATAAGCCTTTATCTGTATCAGCAGCAATACCAATATTATAATAGTGCTTTTGAACAATTTCACCTGCAGCGTCATCAATGGACGTATTTAATGTAGGGAACTCGCGTAATGCACTTACAAGAGCCTTGACAACATATGGTAAGAAAGTTAGCTTGATGCCTTTTTCAGCTGCTACTTCTTTAAATTTCTTACGATGTGCAACAAGCTTGGTTACATCTATTTCATCCATCAACGTAACATGTGGCGCTGTTTGTTTAGAGTGAACCATTGCTTTAGCAATCGCCTTACGAATTCCACTCATTTTTTCACGTGTTTCTGGGAATTCCCCCTCAGGAATAGCTACTTGAGCAGGTGTGACTGTTTCATTCGCTTGAACTGTTTCTGTTTGTTGTTCTGCTTGAACAGGTGCTCCACCACTTAAGAATGCATCAATATCTGTCTTTTGAACGCGGCCATTATTACCAGTACCCTGAACTTGTCGGATATTAACGCCTTTTTCCCGTGCATACTTTCTAACTGATGGCATAGCGATAACACGTTTGTTCGGATCTGCCTCTACAGTTTCAGCTGATGCAGTAACATTCTCAGGTGCAGCCGCAGGTGCTGAAGCCTCAACCTTTTCTTCAACTTTCTCTTCTTGTTCTGAATGACCGTGATCACCTTTAAATTGAAGTCCTTCATAACCAGGGGCATCAAATTTAATTAAAACATCACCAACAATGGCAACTGTTCCTTCATCTACTAAAATATCTTCAACCGTTCCTTCTACTGGAGAAGGAATTTCAACGACTGCTTTATCATTTTGTACTTCACAAAGAACATCGTCTTCTGCAACTTTATCGCCTGGTTTTACAAACCATTTAACGATTTCACCTTCATGGATTCCTTCACCGATGTCTGGTAGTCTGAATTCGAATGACAAGGTTGTTCACCCTCCTATTAATAATTCTTCTTATTAAGTGAATGGAGGCAGTTTAATAAAACTGCCTATTTATTTCAAATAGATAACCTAGAAGATCTAATTAAAATGTAAGTACTTTTTTCGCTGTTTCAATAATATCTTTATAATTAGGTAACCAAACAGACTCTGCTTGAGAGAATGGATATACAGTATCTGGTGCAGTCACACGTAATACTGGCGCTTCTAAGCTAAGAATCGCTCTTTCATTTATTTCTGCAATGACATTTGCAGCAATACCTGCTTGTTTTTGTGCTTCTTGAACAACAATCGCACGATTTGTTTTTTCAACAGAAGCAATAATTGTATCAATATCTAATGGACTTATTGTACGTAAATCAACTACTTCTACAGAGAATCCTTCTTTTTCTAATTCTTCTGCAGCTTTTAAAGATTCATGAACCATCGCACCATAAGTAATAATAGATAGATCCTTACCCTCACGTTTTACATCCGCTTTACCTAATGGAATTGTGTACTCTTCTTCTGGAACTTCCTGACGGAAAGAACGATATAACTTCATATGCTCTAAGAAAATAACTGGGTCATTATCTCGGATTGAAGAAATTAAAAGTCCTTTTGCATCATAAGGTGTAGACGGAATAACAACTTTTAAACCTGGTTGTTGAGCAACTAAGCCTTCTAAGCTGTCAGCATGCAATTCTGGAGTATGAACCCCACCACCGAATGGTGAACGGATTGTAATTGGTGCATGTAAGCTTCCTCCAGTACGATAACGCCAACGTGCCATTTGTCCACTTACTGAATCCATTACTTCGAATAAGAAACCAAAGAATTGAATCTCCGGCACTGGGCGGAATCCTTCTAATGTTAAACCAATAGCAAGACCTCCAATTCCAGATTCTGCTAATGGAGTATCAAATACACGATCTTCTCCGAATTCTTTTTGAAGTCCTTCCGTAGCACGGAATACCCCACCATTAAGACCAACGTCTTCACCAAATACTAATACATTTTCATCGTTTTTAAGTTCAGTTCTTAACGCATCGGTAATTGCTTGAAGCATAGTTAATTGAGCCATGGCTTATTTCGACTCCTTTGCTTGATAAATTTCATTTTGCTCTTTTAAATTATGTGGCATTTCTTCAAACATAACAGAGATTAAATCTGTTACTTTTTGTTTTGGAGTGTCATCAGCTTTCTTAATTGCCACTTTAATATCTTCTTTTGCTTGTTCAATTACTTCTGTTTCTTTTTCCTCAGACCATAGGCCTTTCGCTTCTAAATATTTACGGAAACGAATAAGAGGATCTTTTCTTTCCCATTCATTATCTAGGTCAGATGTACGATATTTTGTAGGATCATCACCTGACATTGTATGTGGACCATAACGGTAGCATAGTGTTTCTATTAATGATGGTCCTTCACCATTGATCGCACGCTCGCGAGCTTCACGCACAGCAACATAAACAGCTAGTGGATCCATACCATCAACTAATTGTCCTGGAATACCAGCAGCAACAGCCTTTTGAGCAATTGTTTTAGCAGCAGTTTGTTTTTCACGTGGTGTTGAAATAGCAAATTGATTATTTTGAACTACGAAGATAGCAGGAGCTTTATATGCACCAGCAAAGTTAATACCTTCATAGAAATCACCTTGTGATGAACCGCCATCACCTGTATATGTAATTGCTACTGCTTTTTTACCACGTTTCTTTAATCCAAGTGCAACCCCAGCAGTTTGAACATATTGGGCTCCAATAATAATTTGTGGTGGTAAAATATTTAAACCTTCTTGGATTTTCATTCCTTCAACATGACCTCTAGACCATAAAAATGCTTGGTGTAATGGTAAACCATGCCAAATGATTTGAGGCACATCACGATATCCTGGAAGAATGTAATCTTCTTGCTCAAGAGCAAAATGTGAAGCGATTTGTGATGCTTCTTGACCTGCTGTCGGTGCAACAAATCCTAATCGTCCTTGACGGTTTAAAGAAATTGAACGTTGATCTAAAATACGTGAATATACCATTCTACGCATTAATTCTTGAAGTTCCTCATCAGAAAGATTAGGAACTGCAGATTCGTTAACGACTTTGCCTTCTTCATTTAAAATCTGGAACATTTCGAATTGCTCTTCTATCTTTTCGAGCGTTTTCTTCGCATCGAATTGTGCCTTCTTAGTTGAAGCCATATTAAGTCACCAATCCTTTCTCACTAAAAAATTTATTTATTTTTTATTACATACAAACTATAGGTTACCCAAAAACAAACCAGTGTACCATGAATTAATCAATGGATTAACCTTGTTTTTATGTAACCATTTTCATATTAATCTGATGACAAAAGAAATACCTATTCTATTCCATCATCAATGAATCTGTATTAATTCATTTACAGATTTAATTAATACAATTTCATATAATTACATTATTAGAGTACATCAAGTTATGAAACCCGTCAATCAATAAGTTTTTCTTTATAATTTACTTTTTTAATATAGTAAATAGTTCTGTATTAGCGCTTTCATTTCAACTGTACTAATCACATTTTTCATCTGTACTACAAAAACTTATACAGATTTGCAATCTAAATTAAAGGTTCTTTTCTCAAACTTTGTTACTATTAGGTTTTGTTTAATTAATGTAAATTAGGTGAAGATCGGCAAGGCTTCTCATACCGTTATAAAAGAACTTCTATCTTCATAATAAAAAAAGCTTATCTCTAATTAGAGATAAACACTTAATCAATATTTATTTTTGCAAGCTTATAAAATTTTTTCTTTTCATTATTAAATTTTTTTGTCTGTTCATTAAATTGTTCATTCATCTTTAATACCTCTGAATAGGCTTTATTTGTAATTTCAATTTGATTTTCTAAATCATCCATACTTACATCTTTTTTCATAAGAAGTTTATATAATTGTATATTCGTTTCAATCCCTTTGTTATATGCTTCATATAATCGGTCATGAAAAGCATATCGTTTTTCCATCAATTGAAACAGATCTTGAGCTTCTTTTTTCAGTTGTTTCGACTCGATTTTCTCAATGGGATCTTCAATTTTTGAAAATTCCTTTTTTGAAGCAATCATCGACTTTTGTTCAAGTTCCATCTTTTCTTTGCGTTCTTTTAAATTATCAAGGGCCAAATTCGCAAGTTTTGCCATTTGCTCCATATCCTTCATCCCTAGATCCATTATTTCTTCAAATATTTTTTTTTCCTTTGATTCTAACTCCGTTAAAGGCTTTTGCTGCTTTTCAAAATCCTTTTCTTTCACTACGGTTTGTTCCATAATATCGTATATTTTTTCTTCCGGGACAACTTTGCATCCTGTTAACAAGCCAAGAATTAGTACAAGCAGAAGTAAAAGTTTATATCGAGCCACGAATGTTCCCCCTTAAACTACAGTATATAAGCTGGATTGTTGTGAAGTAAGGCTTGTCCAAATAATAAAATATATAACTATACCTATTCATTTGGAACTATCATATGACAAATTTTTTCTACTGGCATTATATTTTTTTGTTTAACTTTTTACTATGGATTTGGTATTCTAATCAATATGTAAATTAGTTAGTGCGAAGGGGGATATTATTATGATTACAATGAAGGATATCATCAGAGACGGACATCCAACATTACGGAAAGTAGCAGAAGATGTAAAAATGCCTCCGTCTAAAGAAGATCAAGAAATTCTAAAGAGCTTACATGAATATATATTAAATAGCCAAGATCCTGAAATTGCAAATAAATATGGATTACGTCCTGGCATTGGGTTAGCTGCTCCACAAATTAATGTATCAAAAAAAATGATTGCTGTTCACGTTACAGATGAAAAAGAGCAATTACATAGTTATATGTTATTTAATCCTCGAATTGTGAGTCATTCAGTTGAAAAAGCCTACTTGAGTAGTGGAGAGGGTTGTCTTTCGGTAGATGAGGTTATTCCAGGTTATGTTCATAGATATGCAAGAATTACGGTAAAGGCGAATGATATTGATGGAAAAGAAATTAAGATTCGTCTTAAAGGACTACCTGCCATTGCGTTTCAACATGAAATTGATCATTTACATGGAAAAATGTTCTATGATTATATTGATGAAAAAAATCCATTCACACCGATGGATCAGGCAATTGCCATTGATAGGTAATCATGATTAAGGGTTGACTACACAGGGAACTGACCCTAGGTAGACAACCCTTTATTCTTTAAATTCTAGATTAATTTAAAATGCTTTAAACCATTTGCAATTCCATTATTCATTACATCTGTAGTGACATAATTTGCATGTTGCTTTACTACATCAAGAGCATTGCCCATTGCAATCCCAGTTCCCACAGCTTCTAACATCTCAATATCGTTTAATCCATCTCCAAAAGCGTAAACATCTTCAAGTTTAAACCCAATCTTTTCAATCATCTTTTTGATTCCCTCTGCTTTTGAACCACCTTTTGGAAGTACGTCCATTGAAAATTCATGCCAACGGAGAAAGTAAAACTTCTTAAACTCATCAAGATAAAGAACCTCATCCTTTTCTTCACAAAATAAAAGTGATTGGTAAATTTCTCGACCCTTGTAGAAATCTGGATCAAATGAAGGATGTTTAATTTTTAGACTCTCAATACTGCTTCTAATAAATTGATGATTTTCTATATTAGAGGTCATTTCCTTTTCATTTAAAAACACAAGTGGATGTTTGTGACTTGCAGAATAATTGATGAGATTTTCTAATTCGGTAGGATCCAAAGGATTTTTATAAATGACTTTATTTTCAAAAACTACGTATTGACCATTAAAGCTCACAAAGGAGTCAATTTCTAATTCTTCACGTAGCTCTTTAAACATGAATGGAGCCCGACCCGTAGCTATTGCAACAAACACTCCACTTTCTTTTAACTTCCATATAGCTTCCTTTGTTGATTCAGGGAGTTTTTTATCGTTATCTAACAAAGTACCATCGATATCAAAAAATACAATTTTCTTCATTTTTTAATTCTCCTAACTATCTTTGGTTATATTCATTTAGCACATTGAATTTTAACACAAGCTTCTACTTTATTGAACTAATCCAAAAACGAAGGCTGTTTTCGTATCGTTTGTTGCTTTTGTAAAAGCCCAACTGCCGGCTTTTACACCCAATAAAGAATTTAGCGATTCTTATGGAGTTTGCAGCACTTTTCTGTGAAAATAAAACTCCGCCTTTAAGAATAATTTATTAAGTTTAAACTTGATTAAAATGGTGCAAGCTATAAATAATTTAATTTGGGCAATAGGAAAGCAGAGCTACCGAATTTTTCGGTTTCTCGTTTAACTTTTCTGTTGTTTGTCTATAATGCTAATTTAAGTTGACTCATGGTAGGGTTCCTTATTCTGAAGCATATGATAGACAATAGTTAGCATTCGATGTCCGATGGCAACGAGTGCTTTTTTCTTTCCCCTTCTTGCAGCTAGTGACCAATATTTGATTCCTAATCTTTGATTCCGACTTCTTGAAACAGCCCACGCAGCCTCACACAATGCAGATTTAATATGAGGATTTCCTTTAACCGTTTTAGTGTTTTTTTTCCTTCCAGCACTTTCGTGATTTCCGGGCGACAATCCTGCCCATGATGCAAGATGTTTGGAGGTTGGAAATTGTCCCATATCTACTCCTATTTCCGCAATGATAACAGCTGCCGTGTCTTTCTTAATTCCCGGCATTGTAACCAGAAGCTGTACTTCCTCCTGATAGTTGGATAAAATGACGTCGATTCTTTTCTCGATATCTAATATTAATTCTTCTAAATTAACAATGTGCATCCAAGATTGCTTAATAAGAAATAGCTGGTGATCATTTAATGTTCCAAATAGTGAGTCGGTAATCAATTGCTTTTTATGGGCCATTCTTCCATGTATCTTTTGTTCGACATCTTCTTGATCGATATAACCTTCATTCATCAGTTGTTCCAATAGTTTTCGTCCTGATACTCCAAATATATCTGAAATAACTGTGCTTAATTTGATGTTTGAGGACTCTAGTACCTTTTGGATTCGGTTTTTTTCGGATGTCATGTGTCCAATCCATTTTTTTCTGAGGCGAGTCAAATCTCTCAAATTTCGAAAGTCTTCGGGAGGGACAAAACTTTTCTCTATTAAGCCATGTCTTAATAATTTAGCAATCCATTCAGCATCCGAAACATCTGTTTTCCTTCCAGGGACATTTTTAATCCTTTGAGCATTTGCCAAAGTAATATCAAAGAAATCCTCCAAGATATTGTATACAGGTTTCCAGTAGACGCCTGTACTTTCCATTGCGATGTGGGTTACTTCCTTCTCCTCAAGCCATTTAAGAAGATGAAACAGATCCTTCGTCAAAGTAGGAAATGTTTCGGTCTCCTTAATCAAGTCAGTTTCTGATTCTCCAAGAATGACACAGGCAACTATTGTTTCCGAATGAACATCTAGGCCTGCACATCGTTTGTGCAATGTTTCCATTTCACTCCACCTTCTGAAAATATTCCACAAACAGTGGAATGAATTTGAAATTAAACATTTTTCTGTTCGTAGTCATCTCTCGAAATTGAGAGAGCTAACAATGGGTTGTGCACCAAATTCATTCCAACAGTTTTCTCAACAGGGTAAGACCACCAATAAGAGCTACGTCATATACTCACTGTTTGTGGTATCTACATTATGGGACAGAGAACCCATTTTCATTCTGGGTTGAGAGCGAAAGATCATGAAAGTTTTCTCAGTGAAATGAAAGATGTAGTGGTCTTTTAACCGATAGTTATTCGTTAAAACTTTACTAATAGCAACGATGTTTGAGAAAAGAGCCAAAGCGAAAAAAGAATCCAAAATCGAATATTTCCCATAAAAACCCATGATAATACTTGTCTAAAAACATATAATACATATAAGAATCTTCCTGACCGACTTTACTTTCAGAAAAATAACATTAAAATAGAAGTAGGGAGTGATCTTCCATGTTAAAAAGACTAAGAAAAAAATTAGTCAAACAATGGAAAGATTTATTACGAAAGAAAAAATTAGTAGCATAAATGATAAATTTTTGCCTAAATAAAAAGTCCCTCAAAAATAAGAGGGATTATTCTATATCAATATGCCAATAACGCCCTAATTGTAAGACTTAAGGAGTACAATCAGAAACCATTTTGCAAAAACCTTAAAAATAACGCACAATGAAATGCATGAAAAAGTTGTTAACTTTTTATATAATAGAAAAAGTTACCTTTGAAAACGGAGTAAGGAGAGAGAAAGATGATTTATAAAGTTTATTATCAAGAAAACAAAAATGAAGTACCAGTTCGTGAAAATACGGATGCTATTTATGTCGAGGCAAGCTCAGAAAGAGAAGTTCGCAAATCTTTAAAAAACCGTCAAATAAATATTGAATTTGTACAACTTTTAAAAGGTTCATATCTAGAATATGAAAAGAACCATGCAAATTATGAAATAACGGAGACTAAATAAACAATATGAAATTTGTAAAAAATGATCAAACAGCCGTATTTGCCCTTGGCGGTTTAGGGGAAATCGGAAAAAACACTTATGCGGTCCAATTCCAAGATGAAATTATACTTATAGATGCTGGAATCAAATTTCCTGAAGATGAATTACTAGGAATTGATTATGTTATCCCTGATTACACGTATTTAGTTAAAAATGAGGATAAAATTAAAGGTTTGTTTATCACACATGGTCATGAAGATCATATTGGTGGAATTCCGTACTTATTGAGACAAGTAAATATACCAATCTACGCTGGTAAACTTGCTTTAGGACTTCTAAAAAATAAACTTGAAGAGCATGGACTTTTGAGACAAACAACTTTTCATGAAATTCAAGAGGATGATGTAATTAAATTTAGAAAGACTTCTGTTACTTTCTTTAGAACGACTCACAGTATTCCAGATTCCTACGGGATTGTTGTTAAAACACCTCAAGGGAATATTGTACATACTGGGGATTTTAAGTTTGATTTCACTCCAGTTGGTGAACCTGCCAACCTAACAAAAATGGCTGAAATTGGTAAGGAAGGCGTTCTTTGTCTTTTATCAGATAGCACAAATAGTGAAGTTCCTCATTTCACCATGTCTGAAAGACGTGTCGGTGAAAGCATTCAGGACGTTTTTAGAAAAGTAGACGGCCGCATAATTTTTGCAACTTTTGCTTCGAATATTCACAGATTACAACAAGTTGCGGAAGCTGCAGTAGCAAACGGAAGAAAAATCGCAGTTTTTGGAAGAAGTATGGAGGCAGCCATAAATATCGGACATGACCTTGGTTACATCCAATGCCCAAAAGATACCTTTATTGATGCACAGCAAATTAATCGTTTACCTGCAAATAAAGTCACTATCTTATGTACAGGCAGTCAAGGAGAACCAATGGCAGCCTTATCCCGAATTGCTAATGGAACACATCGTCAAATCCAAATTCAACCTGGGGATACGGTCGTCTTTTCTTCTTCACCAATACCTGGTAATACTATTAGTGTAAATCGAACCATTAATTTACTATACCGTGCTGGTGCAGAAGTCATTCATGGTCCATTAAATGATATTCATACTTCTGGACACGGTGGACAGCAGGAACAAAAATTAATGCTTAGACTAATAAAACCGAAATTTTTTATGCCAATTCACGGTGAATATCGCATGCAGAAAACTCATGCACAACTAGCTATGGACTGTGGTGTTCCTGAAGAGAACTGTTTCATTATGGATAATGGTGAAGTTCTTGCTTTAACAAGTGAGAGTGCACAGGTAGCGGGCAAAATCCCTTCCGGAAATGTCTATATTGATGGAAATGGAATTGGAGATATCGGTAATATTGTTCTCCGCGATCGACGTATATTGTCTGAAGAAGGTTTAGTTGTTGTTGTCGTATCGATTAATATGGGTGAATTTAAAATAGCATCTGGTCCTGACATTATTTCTAGAGGATTTGTTTATATGCGTGAATCAGGAGATTTAATTAGCGAAGCACAAAATCTCATCTCAAAGCACTTAAACAAAGTAATGGAAAGAAAAACTTCTCAATGGACCGAAATTAAAAATGAAATTACCGATACTTTAGCACCTTTCCTTTATGAAAAAACAAAACGACGTCCAATGATCATGCCAATTATTATGGAAGTATAAAAAACGAAAAGGAACCACTCACTCAATATGAACTGAACCCCGAATAGTAGACACTTAAAAAAAAGTGCCCTATTCGGGGTTTTTTCTATGGGAAAAGCCCGTTATACTTAACATAATTAATTTGAACGGGAGTTATCTTATGAGTAAAATCTATTTTAATGAACATCAACGTCAACTATTAGAAGCCAATCCCAATGTTGCTTCAGTATCTGATCGAGCGATTCAATATACACCTGAATTTAAAATTAAAGCAGTAAATGAGAACTTAGCTGGGAAAGGACCTACTCAAATCTTTATAGAAAATGGGTTTGATCTTGAAATGATTGGCCCTAAAAAAGCTAAATCAGCTTTGAAGCGTTGGAGAAATACTTTTAATCAATATGGAGAAAATGGTTTTTTGGAAGAACGTCGAGGAAAAGGAAGTACGGGAAGACCAACAACTAGTGAGTTATCCGCTGATAAGAAGCTAGAAAAAGCAGAGGCTCGTATTCGTTATCTCGAAGCTGAAATTGAATTACTAAAAAAGCTAGAGGAACTCGAAAGGAAGGCGAAGAAACACAAGTAGCTCCACATGAAAAATACGCAGTCATCAATGAAGTAATTCGTAAATATCAACTAATCAATAGTGTCTCTGAGCTATGTACTGTCGCACATGTTAGTCGCAGTGGTTATTATGCATGGCTGCAGAATACTGAAAAACATGCCATTCGTGAGAACAATGATTATGAGGATTATCTCTTTTTAAAGTGCATCTATGATGCATTCAAAGGGAAAGTTGGCTATCGTGGACTTTATATGAAAGTATGTGAATTACTTGAAAACCCAATGAACCCAAAGAAAATACGCCGTCTAATGCGCAAGTATAATTTCTTTGCGAAAGTGCGACGTGCAAACCCATATAAAAATATTGCAAAAGCTACTCAAGAACATAAGACATTACCAAATAGATTAAACCGTGAATTTACACAAGACGAGCCGGAAAAAGTATTTTTAACTGACATTACCTATTTAAAGTATCGAGGAAAAACAGCCTATCTATCCTGTGTTAAGGATGTCGCTACACGTGAAATAGTGGCATATGAATTATCACAAACATTGAAAATGTCGATTGTTTACAATACTCTAGCAAAATTAGAAGAGAAATTAGGGAATAATGTACATCCAGAAGCCATGATACACTCTGATCAAGGTTTCCATTACACGCATCCAGAATTTCAAAAAAGGGTGAAACAGATGAATTTGAAACAATCTATGTCACGTAGAGGGAACTGTATCGATAATGCACCAATGGAATCCTTCTTTGGACATATGAAAGATGAAATGGACTATAAAGAAGTTCATACATTTGAAGAACTAAAACAATTAGTTAATCAATATATGATTTTCTATAATGCATCAAGAAGACAATGGAATTTAAAAAAGATGACTCCGGCAGAATACCGAAGTCATCTAATCGCTGCTTAAATAGCAGGGTTACTTTTATTAAACTGTCCGAAATTTAGGGCGCAGTTCAATAGTAGGAGATGGTTCCTTTTTTAGTTATATATAATAGTTACTGAGAAAGTTTTTTCTCAAATCTGTTGATATCCGAATCCGCACCGATAACAATTAAAATATCATTCTTTTCGATAACATCATATGCTTGTGGAGAAATAATCATTGAATTTCCTCTTTTAATAGCGACAATATTAATTCCATATTTAGCGCGAATATTTAAATCCACAATTGAATTACCAGTAATACGCTCATTTACAGCAATTTCAACTATGCTATATTCATCTGAAAGCTCGATATAATCTAACACATTATTCGAAACAATGTGATGAGCAATCCGTTTTCCCATATCTCTTTCTGGATGGACAACATGGTCGGCACCAATTTTATCTAAAACCTTTGCATGATAATCATTTTGTGCTTTTACAGTTACATTTTTCACACCAATTTCTTTTAACATGAGTGTAGTTAGTATACTTGCTTGAATATCAGCACCAATTGCGACGATAACATGATCAAAGTTTCTTATCCCTAGGTTTTTCAATACGGTTTCATCAGTAGTGTCCGCAATGACAGCATGAGTAGCAATCGATGCAAATTCATTTACCCGATCTTCATCAACATCAATAGCCATAACTTCCATTCCTTGTTCTGCTAATTCTTTACAGATACTACCACCAAATCGTCCTAGTCCAATGACGACAAATTCTTTTTTCACTTTAAATCCCCCACTATTAAAAGAGTTCCTAATCTTCCCCATTCTAGCATACTAATTTCATAAGGAGAAGATGACTGTCAAAAAATCTCGTTTCCTATCAAATATAGTATTAACCTGATGATAAAAGGTACTACATAAATCACTAATATGAAGGTCGATGGATACAAAAAAAGAGAGACGAAGGATGTTAAGATCCCTTCTCTCTACTTCTTGATTAATTGGTGTTGAAATGCATAAATGACCGCTTGAGTGCGATCCTGAACTTCTAGTTTACTTAATATATTACTAACATGAGTTTTTACCGTTTTTAGTGCAATAAATAATTGATCCGCAATTTCTTGGTTTGTCATGCCTTCAGCCATTAATAGTAGAATTTCTAGCTCACGATTTGTTAAATCATCATGTAATGGCCGTTTATTCCCTTGTTTCATTCGCATCATCATTTTCCCAGTAACTTGAGGCTCCAATACTGATTGTCCTTCATATGTAGAGCGAACAGCATCAGCAATATCATTCGCCTTTGATGTTTTTAACATATAACTCGTTGCTCCTGCTTCTAGTGCAGGATACACTTTTTCATCATCAATAAAGCTCGTTACAATAATTATTTTTGCCTCAGGCCACTGCTGGATAATTTCTTTTGTTGCTTGTATTCCATCCATCTCATTCATGACCAGATCCATTAAAATAATATCTGGTCGCAATGATAAGGCTAGTTCAACACCTTTTTGCCCATTTTCTGCTTCGCCAACAACTTCAATATCAGGCTGAATGGATAAAAAAGCAGAAACACCTATACGAACCATTTCGTGATCATCAACAAGTAATACCTTTATCATTATGACCTCATCCTTTATTTAATATAGGAATCTTCACTTCTATACTAGTTCCCTTTGCCGGAAAACTAATCATTTTAATCGTTCCACCTATTTCTGCTGCTCGTTCACGAATATTCTGTAATCCGTAAGAACCCGCTTTTTCTTTTCCCATTTCAAAGCCAATTCCATCATCTATTATTTTAAGAAGAACAAATTGATCTAATTTAAATAAGTGCAATTCTAACATTTTAGCTTTCGCGTGGCGTAGGGTATTCGAAATGGATTCCTGCATAATTCGAAATAAATGATCCTCTACTCCCTTATTTAGAATGACATCATCTATTCTCCATGTTACCTTCAAAGGAAGTTTAGCTGTTAATTCATGCAATAACTCCTCTGCCCCTTCTTTTAGGCTTTTTCCTTCTAATTGTATCGGTCTCAAATGAAGAAGTAGCGCTCTCATTTCTGATTGTGACTCATTAATTACTTCCTCAACTAATTTCATTTGTTTATTTGTTATTACTGGATCTGGATTAGGGTTATCATTGATAGCAGATAATAGCATTGTTGCAGCAAAAAGCTGCTGGCTAACAGAATCATGCAACTCTCTTGCTAAGCGATTTCTTTCCTGGGATAAAATCTCCTGCTTCATTTTTTCATTCCAGTCAGCCCGCTCATTTGCAAGTTTTTGCGATGCTTCAACTTGATCATCCATACGATTTTGAATTCGTTGTATTCTTTCGTATAACATTGAAATTTCATTTAATTTTTCAGGCTGTAATTTTGATAAATTAAATTCACCTTTCTCAAGTTCAATTAAGTGAGCATCTACGTCCTCTAACTTCTTCTTCATAATATAGCCAATAACTAATCCACAAACGATTCCTATAATAATACTAGTTACAATAATAAAAACAACGACAGGGACAAGAAAGATTTGTTGAAAAAATAATGCTTGATACCAGTCCGTTTGAACCGTTTGAATATAAATTGCTGAAATAAATATAGCGATAACAATGGAGAACGTACTAAAGTAAATTATAAAGGATTTTTGGATACTCATACGTGCCTCACCTCTAAATTTCCAAATGGTAATGAGGTGATAATCTTTATTTTTCTCGTTGTCTCATCGTAATTATCTGAGTAGTAAATTGTATTTTGATTAAAAAGATTCTCTTCTAAACCATATATATTTACATTTCCCGTAATCGATGAATGATTAACTGATATCGCTACATCATATGGAGTAAGCAATTGGATATTTCCAATCACTCCTCTAATAACTACAGTGGATTCTCCAATCGGAAGCATGGTCATACTAAGGTCTATGACCGTTGTACCAAGCCCACATTGAATATTTATATCATCCCATTCATAAATATTATTTTCAATTCTTTGATTACCAAAGAATTTATTTTTTATATAGGGTTGTTTTCGATTGATTTTTGATTGATTCGATGATTCTACTGTTTCTACCTTGATTATTTTTGGATGCTTCTTTTTTTTCCGATATCTAAATAAGAGATAAATTAATACACAAAACAATACAATTTTGAAAAACACTGTGGAAATAATTGTAATAACAAAAATTGAAATACCGACAATGATATAAATAGCGCCAGAAGATTTTGTGCTTTTCTTTTTACCAAAATAAATAAGTAATGCAGAAACCCCAAGAAACACTAAGGATTCAGTATTAAAAGAAATTTCAAATAAGATTCCGACAAGGGCAACTAAGATTAACCATGTTATAGGATTTTGTTCAGATCTTTTTCCCATGTTGCCTCCTTTTTGTCACTACTGACGAAATATTTTTAATTAGGTAGTAAGATACTCAAATATGAGGAACCTACTACCTGATTTCATTACTATATGCTTTTCTATATTATCATGAATTTACTAGTCATTAATAGTAGTTTCATCCTTTTTTAAACCTTTTTCAAGCTCTTTTATACGAGAATCAAACATCGACATATCATATCCTGCACCCATTCTAGTTTCTAAGTGATCTAAGTATCTTTCTGTTTCTTCAAATCGAGTATTAGCTTTACTAATAACAGAGTTATCCAGTACTTGATTCATTTTCTTTGTCACCTTAATTACATTTTCTCTACCCATCAGTTCTAATCTTTTAATTTGCATTTCTTTTAATTTCATTTTCATTTCTCGATGCTTTTTCTCTAATATTTCTAATTGTTCTACGGCTTCTCCATGTGCTTCTCGTAAACTAAGTACTTGCACCTTATAAAGTGCCTCCTCATCTATAGCAATTTGGTGGAGGGAGAGTTCATTTGCCTGAAGAGCTATTTCTGCTTGTTGACATCTTTTTTCAGCCATATACTCAGTTTGTTTTAATTCACGAGCAAATTCTTCTTTTAATAAATATTGTCTTTCGATTAACTTTTCTACTTTCTTAACTTCATTTTCACTTTCACGTAAGTATTGATTTAACTTTGAAATTGGATTTTTATATTCTTTTTTATCCATGGTATCATTTAGATCAGCCATCACTGTATGTTTAATTCTTTCAAATAAAGTAGTCATCATCATCGCTCCTCTATCACAATTCATTTTTTATAAATTTATCTATTTAGTGATATTTCTTTTGAATTTCATTCCATTGTTGGTCGAAACTTTCAAATGGATCATATACTTCCTGTTCAACCTTTACCTTTTCTGGTTTCTTCCAATTTTTATACACAACGTATAAAATACATAATGCTGCTATTCCAGCTACTGCTGGCAAGCTTGCAAGTACAGCAAATAGGCTGCATATCCCAACCATCGCCCAAAATAATTTACCGAAGAATGATTCAGTCTTAATAAACTGTTTAAAGGAAAAATATACTAACAGGAGACTAATAGCCATTCCGATTATATGACCTAAGCTTCCTAAAGCAACCATTACAAGAATACCTGCCAGTATAAACAAAAATACATTTTTCAATTTATACGACCTCCTTTCGTTACCATAATCATAAAAGAAATCATAAGTTTCCATAACAAACTCTAGATTTATTTTTGTATACGACCTAAGACGTAGTTTAACTCCCAAAAGGATTCAAGACTACAGCTCTTTTCTCTGTAAAATGAAGGTGTAGCGATTTCCAGTCGATATATTAGTTAAAACTTTGCTTAGATAACACCAAAGTTTAAGAAAAGGGCATAAAAAAAGAAGAAGATATAGTCTTCTTCTTATATAGCCTCTAACATTTTAAATTGTGCTTTTACTAGTCTGTAATACTCTCCTTGATGCTCCATTAATTGATCATGATTTCCTTCTTCAATGATATCTCCATGATCAAGAACAAAGATTTTATCAGCCTCACGAATCGTAGATAGGCGATGGGCAATTATGACTGAAGTTCTTCCCTTTAATAACGTTTTTAACGCACGTTGTATTTGGACTTCTGTTTCAGTATCAATACTAGCAGTCGCTTCATCTAAAATAATGATCCGCGGATTAGCAAGCAACGCCCTAGCAAATGATAATAACTGCCTTTCACCAACAGATAATATATTTCCTCTTTCTTCTACTTGTGTTTCATATCCATTTGGAAGATTTTCAATAAAAGTATGGGCACCGATTGCCTTTGCCGCTGCAACTGCCTCCTCATCTTTCGCATCTGGACGACCAAATTTTATATTTTCCATAATGGTTCCAGAGAAAATAAATGTATCCTGAAGGACAACACTAATTTGACTTCTTAAACTTTTTAAGGAAATATCACGCAAATCATGGCCATCAATTTTCACGGAACCACTTGTTGGATCATAGAAACGACTGATTAAATTGGCAATCGTTGTCTTTCCGGACCCAGTATGCCCGACTAATGCAATAGTTTGCCCAGCTTTCATTTCCAAGCTCACATCTTTTAAAGCTTTTCTTTTATCATCATATGAAAACTCTACATTTTCGAACTGAATATGACCTTTCATATCTCCTAATTCGATTGCCTCATCCTTCTCATGCACAATCGGCTTTTCATCTAGATATTCAAAAATTCTTTCTGAGGAAGCCATTGCCATTAACAATTGATTATACACTTGACCGATACGAGAGATCGGTTCCCAAAACATGCCGAGGTAAAAAGCGTAGGAAACAAATTCACCTAGTTTCAATGATCCTGTTTGAATAAGATGAGCACCATACCAAATAAGAACGGCTGAACCAACAGCATTAGTTAATTCAATAAGAGGGCGGAAAAACGCATTTTTTTTCGTTGCAATTCGCCATGCCTCATAATTCTCTGTATTAACCCCATCAAAAAATTGCATATTTTCTTTTTCCTGTGTAAACGATTGTGTGACACGTATTCCTTGGATGCTTTCATTTAAATGCGAATTCAGTTTTGATTGTTTAATTCTCATAAATTGCCAAGATCTACGAATATTTTGCCTTAATTTTGTTGATATCAAGAACATGATCGGCAAGATAATTAAGACAGCAAGTGTAAGCTGTGGACTAAGAGAAAATAAAATAAAAATTACCCCTACTAACATGATCATATCCATTAGGAGATTGACAACACCATTTGTAAATAAATCCTGCAATGAATTCGTATCATTCATGATACGAACTAGAATAGAACCTGCTGAACGTTGATCAAAGAAACGATGAGACAATCGTTGTACATGTGTGAATAGATTTTTTCTAATATCGTAGATCACTTTTTGCCCAAGCTCATTCATCCAGCGAATTCGTAATATATTCGCTAAATAAGAGATAATATACAAGCCTGCAATTATGACAACAATGAGCATTAAAAACTGCCCATCTTTCCCTTGAATACCTTTCTCAATAGCATAAACTCCGATTAAAGTAGGAATGATGAGACGAATAATCGTGTTTATAAGCATAGCTGTAAAGGATTTAGGTAGAAGATTTTTCGAATATGGTTTTAGATAATTCAATAACCTCAGCATTTGCTTCCAGTTAAATGGCTTATCAATAATTTGCTCAGTCGTATAGCTAAATCGTTCCACTGACCCTTTATTTATTTTATTTGCTTTCGCCAATGTTTTCACCTCAACCTATCTGAGTTTGCAGAATCGCTTGCTGGTCCTTATATTGAATATGATAAATTCTTTCATATGGACCACCATTTGAAAGGAGCTCTTCATGCAATCCCCTTTCAACAATTCTACCGTTTTCTAATACTAAAATTTCATCTGCATGTTTTAATGAAGAAATACGATGGGCAATAATAAATGTCGTTCTTCCCTTCATAACTTCACGCAAACCTTCCTGAATTTTGAATTCTGTATCCATATCAACTGCACTTGTTGCATCATCTAAAATAAGGATACTTGGGTCTAAACATATCGCACGTGCAATGGCAATTCGTTGCTTTTGGCCACCTGATAATCCAAGACCTCGTTCGCCAAGCATTGTATCGTAACCATCTGGTAATTCCATAATAAAATCATGTGCTTGCGCTCTCCTTGCTGCCGAAATAATTTCTTCCATTGTCGCATTAGGTCGCCCATAAGCAATATTGGCTTTAATTGTAGACGAAAATAAAAAGGATTCTTGCAGAACAATCCCTATATTCGAACGTAATGACTTAATGGAATAATCACTTACTGATTTCCCATCAATTTTGACACTTCCTGAAACGGGCTCATAAAATCTTGTCATTAATTGAGTAATTGTTGTTTTACCAGACCCAGTAGCACCAATTAAACCAATGACCTTTCCAGGTTCCGCTTTAAAACTAATGTTTTTAATTGCCGATTTTTCATCCCCAAAATATTTTAGAGTTACATCCTGAAATTCCACTTCACCCTTAAAACGATCTGTATCATATGCATTCTCTTTATCAAAAATTTCATTATCCGCCTCAAGAATTTCAAGTAATCGTTCACCTGATGCTTTTGATTGGGAAAATAGATTGATAGTGAAACCAAGATTAATAATAGGCATTAGAATATAGCCCAATAAACTATAAAAGGCCACGAGTTCTCCTGGCTTCAAGCTACCGTTTATAACTAAATATCCTCCATATGCCAATAAAATGATAATCCCTGAATTACCTATTAACTCCATTAAAGGGAAATATTTAGCCCATATGTAGGAAGTATTGATTTGTTGGTCGCGATAATCATCATTGGAGACATTGAATTTGGATGTTTGAAAATCTTCACGTGATAAAGATTTAACTGTATTTATTCCACTAATATTTTCTTGTACATTTGTATTTAATTTTCCAAATGATTTTCTTATTCCTCTAAAAGCAGGATGGACAACTTTATCAAATTTATAAACGGAAACCGCTAGAAAAGGAAGCATGAGCATAGTCATTAATGTTAATGAAACCGAATAGTAAAACATTACACTAAAACTAATTCCTAATATTAATATAAATCTGAATGCCTCTGAGAATCCAAAGGATAGAAAAAAGCGAAACCCTTCAACATCAGCAGTTAATCTCGACATTAAATCTCCAGTTTTGGCATTATCATAATAACGAAAAGGCAAATATTGAAGTTTTTCATATAATGCATTACGAAGACGGTATACTGATGTAATTCCGAAAAGATCGCCTGTATATTGTTGAATGAATGTAGCCACTCCTTTTATTAGCATGATCAAAACAAATCCAATAGCTAAGTAAGGTATTAGTCCATATTTTCCTTTAAGTATTACTTCATCGATGGTTTGTTGCAATATGACCGGATAAACAATGGTTATTGCCGTAACAACCAATAAAAAGAACATGGATGTTATAAACAAGCGTTTGTAAGGCAAATAAAAACCTTTTAGCTTCTTAAACGTATCCATTTCATTCCCCCCATTTTTTAAAATAATTTGAACGTAATATTAAATATAACGGCTTTCGAAATATTTTTCCATGTTTTTGTTATAATTTTTACAAAATTTTTTTGTTTCATTCTTTTAGGAATAAACATACTAATTATTCTTTTTAAATTTAAATAAATTGTACAGAAGGTGCAGGTGAATTTCTTTCTGCGCTTTCTAATTCTTCACATACATAAATCACTCCAGTTAACTAAAAGATTTCTTAAATTTCACATAAAAATAAACACTAAAAACAAGGGATGCAATTTTCATAAAATACGTTTATCATTTCTAATGAAGGGAATAGAACAAATTGCCTTGTTCAAAAAGAAGCAACCCAAAATGAAAGGATGTAACAAATGGAGCAAATAGAGCAAGTGGATCAAATTACTGATAAAATAACCAACTTCGATTGGACAAACTTCTCCATCGATGCAGGATTATTTATTATTAAGATTATTATTATCTATGTTGTTTATAAGATTATTAGAGCAATTGGCATGAAACTCATACATGGAAGTTTTGAAAGATATCAACGCAAAAACAGTGTTTCAGCAGGCAGATCGAAAACATTACAAAATTTAGTGGATAGTATTTTTTCCTATGTTCTTATATTTTTCTTAGTCATTACCTTATTAAAGCAGATAGGCATAGATACAACGGGAATAATAGCTGGGGCAGGTATTGTAGGACTAGCTGTAGGTTTCGGTGCACAGGGACTTGTTAGTGATATTGTTACTGGTTTCTTTTTATTATTAGAAAGACAAGTGGATGTAGATGATTATGTGACAATTGGTAGCTTTTCAGGAGTAGTTGAGCAGGTCGGTTTACGTACAACACAAATTCGTTCTACGGATGGTACATTAATCTATTTACCTAATCGTCAAATTACAACGTTAAGTAATCATACGAGAGGGAATATGCAAGCACTAGTTGATTTTACTGTCGGGAATCAACTTTCCATTGATCAGGCAATGACGGTTATCCAAAGAGAATGTGACAAAATGGCTGAATGCGAAGAAAATATTGTTGAAGGACCAAATGTGCTCGGTGTTCAATCTATTGGGAGTTCAGAGGTTGTTCTTAGGGTAATCGCTAGAACAAAAAATGGCACACAGGCTGAAATCGAAAGAAAGCTTCGTAAAATCATTAAGGAAGCCATTGACGCTGAGCTTAATAAGGTAGAAAGTGAAAATTAATCAGCACGAAATAATAAATGGGGTTGTCTACCAAGGGATTAGTTCCCTTTTTTAGACAACCCCATTTTATTTCTACATTAAAAATTTCCAATACATGATGGAAAGAAAAGTGGATATCCATGACACAAATCCAAATACTGTAACAATAACATTCTCAGACCAACCATATTTTAAACCGAAATGAAAATGGATAGGTGTCATCCGAAAGATTCTTTTTCTTGTCAGTTTATAATATGTAACCTGTAAGATAACGGATAACTGTTCTGCAAAGTATATAATAAAAAGTAAAGGAATTAAGATCTCCACCTTTTCCAGCACTGCAAGAAAAGCAAGGGACCCTCCTATAGCTAAAGAACCAGTATCTCCCATAAATGCCTTTGCCGGATAAATATTATAAATAAGAAAACCTAAAATACAAGCAATCATAATTAATGAAAAAACTTGCACCTCATGCCGTTCTGAAATGAAAAAGAAGAAAAAATAAGTAGGTATGGCAACAATACCAAGAAGTCCATCCATCCCATCCGTGAAATTTATCGCATTAGCAGACCCAACAATAAAAAACATAATCACAAAAAAATAGAGAGCACTCGGTAAAGGAATTGAGAAATTTTGTGTCAAGTGAATCTCAGGATTGATCTGAAAATATTTGACTAGAATAAATAATAATGTCGCTGTAAATAAAAATTGAAATACTAATTTCGTTTTTCCAGAAACGCCGCCTGGATCCTGACGGGACGCTTTCCAATAGTCATCTAAAAAACCGATAAAACTAAACAGCATAAAGGTAGTCGCTAAAAATATCATAAGTGGATTTTGTTTATATAATAATGCAACAAATATTCCCACTAGAAAGATACTCCCAGTCATTAATGGGGTTCCCTTCTTTAACTGATGGTCTGCTGGTAGCTCCTTCCTTATCGGCTGAGTTAATTGTAATTTTTTTAAAATAATAATTAAAAATGGACACAAAACAGTGACACTAACAAAAGAAATAGCTGCTGGAACGAATGAAATAAGCACTACTTTTCCCCCTTAATCAAACAAACATTAAAATAATATGCAGGTTTTAAAGATATGTGCAGGAAATAAGAAAAAGTGAGGAGAAATCAGTAATATAACTGATTCTCCATTATCTTCTTTTTCCTTTTTTTGCATTTAATAATCGCTGCATTCTATCTTCTTGATCGGAACCTTCTGTTTTTGGATAAGGTTTTTCTTCTTTTTTCTCTTTATGTCTTTTTTCCGTTTGCTTCTCCTCTGTTCGTCTATTTAACACTATTTTCGGCTTACTTTTTTGTTTTTTTGTATTGATTAGTGTTTGAATGGGATTTACTGTAGTTTCTTGTTTATCTTTCACATTACGATTTTTCAACTTTATAAGTGGTTGAAATCCGAATCTTCTTAATGCAATTTCAATAAAGAATACTAGAAAAGCTGTTAACAGCAACCATTCAGCAATTGGACGTCTATGATAAGATTCCCCTATAGTTGGTGAAAAAGCAGCTTGTTCATTTTCTAATTCTTTACCATTCACTACCCCTGCCAAATCTTTCAAAAATGGTTGATTTACTTCCTTTAATAAATACTCTTTTGAATATGGAATGGTAAATCCTGTTTGAAAAGCCTGTTCTGTCTCCTCTCCGGTATGCTGTTTAACCATTAAAAAGTACATACCTGGAGTATCCTCCATCTTTAATTCATATTCGCCTGGGGCAACCATTTTAGTTTGGACGTTCATCTCATTCCCCGATTGAGAAACGACTACTGCCTCTAATGGTAAAATGGCTGCTTCATTGGATTTTAATTGAAGCAATGTCTTGCCATTTTCTTCTGTTACCCTCATATCATAAGGAATATTTTCATAGGATGGAAAAGTCTTTGTGACGAGATGACTCCAAAAGTTTGGCCACTCATTCCAGCGTGCCCAATCACCTGCCCATTTTCCGCTAGTATCTGAGGTATAGGCAATTGTTTTTCCAAGCCCATATTGCCATTCTGCTAAAATCGGATCCTCTTTTTCACTTACAACGGAAACTTGAGCAGTTTGTTTAGGTGTCACTGCAATATAGGCATTCATTTGTGGAACCCCATTCTTAAAATGCTTGAGCCAATCTGGATAAGGCTGAATGACTGGATAAAAAGGATTATCCTCTATATAGGTTCTCGATGCCATAACTGTTTCACGTGATAGTATACTAGGGATTACAGTTGAGTCGGTTACGTTATAAAATCGACCTGAACCATATTCAGCTAAGCTTTCTAATAATCGAATATCCGCATCTTGTCCTAAGGCAACCGTTGAGATCGTAATATTTTCTTTTTTCCCTTCCTCAATAAGTGTTTCATAATCCGCATTAGAGGATTGTCCATCTGTTAATAAAATAATATGCTTCCTCTGTAACTTTAATGGCATTAATTCATCATAAGCCATTTTTAATGATGTATAAATCTCCGTACCACCGCCTTCAGTGACAGAACGAATTTTTTTCATTACCTTTTTCTTATCTCTGATCGGTTCGGTCTCAACTATGACCCATGGTCGATCATCAAAGGCAATAAAGCCAAGTGTATCTTCTTCACGCATTAACTCTACTGATCTTGCAGCCGCTTCTTTTGCTAAAGAAAGTTTTTGCCCACTCATACTGCCTGAACGATCCATGACAATCACTAATCCAAGAGTTGGCATTTTTTTCTTCCCTTTAATATCCATCGTTACAGGAAGAAGTTTTTCTATAGGTGTTTTAAAATAGCCCCCCAGACCAAAACTATTCTCTCCTCCTGTCATCACGAAGCCCACGCCAAATTCCTTTACTGCTTTTTCAATAATTTTCATTTGCTTTTCACCAATGGAGGTTGCATCTACATTATCAAAAATTATTGATTGATAAGGTAAGTAACCAGATAATGTGGTTGGTAATTGTTTCGCGGTGAGTAAATCTACCTGAATATTTGAAGACCTCAAGATATTCGATAATTGTTCATTACCTTCACCTTGTACAATTAGAGCCTTTGGTATTCCTTTGACATTCGACACAGCAAATAGTTCATTATTTTCTAAATATGCTTCATCATCAGCAATAATCTCTGCCTTATATACAAACATTCCAGTCTCGTCTACCTCATGTGAAAAAGTAAATTCATTTTCACCTTTATTGACTTCTACCTGTTTTTTCATTATTTCACGATTATTTAAAGAGATTCGAACAGTAGCTGCCTTATTTGTTGTACTATTAGCAATTAGTTTTAACTGGGCTTTTTCCCCTTGGTATAAAGATGCAGGAGCTTTGAATTCTGTCAATGCAACATCACTACCTGATTCACCAGATACATCCACATAATCAAGTTCAATATTTTGATGTTTTAAAAGTTTTGCTGCCTCTATAGCTTTTCCATTCGTTTCATTCCCATCTGAAAACAAGATGATTCTTCCTTTTTGATGATTAGGAATTAAGGCTGAGGCGAGCTGTATTCCTTGCTCAATATTTGTATTATCCCCGCCAACTTGTGTTGAAAATTCTTGTATTGGATCCCCCATTTTTGTTAAAGATTGCTCAACAGCTGCATGATTACCAGTCGATACAATGGCATAGGAATCCATCTTATTCTTACTTTGAACACTTTTATTAATCCATGTTAGAATTTGCTCTTCCGAACCCTTCATACTTGCTGAACGATCTACGAGAAAAATGACATTTTCTCCTTTTATCGGCAATAGCATTTCAGGTAAGGTTAAAGCAAAAATTAAAAGGGAAAAGATGAATGCACGCAATAAAACAATCCATTTCTTTTCTAACGAATTGATTCTATTTGATTTACGGTAAAACAAAATTAAGACAAATATAACGGGAATCATTAATAGAAACAGGATGGGATATTTAACGTCTATGTGCACGACTATAAACCTCCCATTCAATCAATAAAATAATAAAGGCAGCCACTGTTAACCAAAACCAAAGGAATGAATACTTCGTTGCCTTTGTAGATTGACTTACTTGATCCTTCGGCTGATTCATAACAAATGATGGTTCGACCTGCACCGACTGTTCTTCTTCATCCAAAACAACTGAAATATACATGGATTGGTCACCGGCAATAATTTGATAAAGACCCGGTTTTTTCGGGGCTACAAAGCTTTCTTTGTCCAATTGATAAGAGCTTAAAAACTTCCCAGATTCATCAAATACTTTCCAGTCAGAGTTTCCACTTGTAGACATCCATTTCTTTTCACCCGGTAGGAAAAAACCTTTGAAATGTTGTTGTTCAGATAGCCATTGAAAGGATTGATATAAAAAGATTGGAAACCCCGGCTTTAGTGGCCAATCGGAATCTTCAATTGCAAAATCAATACTGACCACACGGTTTCCCATATATTCACCTTTTTCTAACAATGGTAAATCACCACTTCTAGCAAGCGTTTCTAGATAAGGATGGTTTGTCTTTGTTCCCTTTTGAATATAGGTTTGATCAAACTCAACATATTGCAGTAATGGATCATCTATCACAGAGATAGAACGTTTAAGAGCAATTTCCTTCCCTTTTTGTGGATTGAATATAATTAAAGGTGAACGTGGCCATGTTTCTGACGATCTTCCCTCCATTAAAATAATTCCATCCGAACTTTCTTCATTCCAATCCTTTTCCGATATCTGCGTAACAGGGATTCCAATCGTCTGAAAACCTTTAATAACAAACGGATTCACTTCTCCGACCGCATATAGCTTTGAGAGTGATTTTGAATAGACAGCCGTTCTTGTATTATCAATCGGATATATATCATTTGCTACAATTTTAGCTGTATAATAATCTTTTACAACAAGGTCCGGAACCTCAATAATCTTTTGACCATTTGCTGGAATGATTAACTTTTTTGAAAAAAGTGTATCATCGTTATTCTGAATAAAAAATTCTACCTTCTGTTCTCGATTGCTTTGATTTTTAATGACCCCAGCACCAATGATTTTTTCCTTCTTCTTTGTCACTCCAAAGGATAGTAGGGATAGATTATCACCATTTTTTCCGACATTATGAACATGAAGGGGAATCTTATTCTTCATTTTCGGTACAGTATCTTTTGTTACAGCATCAGAAAAAATATGTATAGACGTATGATCTTTTCCTGTCAGCGAATCAGCTAATAGCACCGCCTTATTCATATTACTAGTTTGATAAGATAGCGATAGCTCTTTAATTTTTGATTGGATCAAGTTAAAATTTGTTTCATTTTTCAATTCAATTTTCGCTTCATTTCCAATAGTAATTAAAGTAACATCTTGTCCATTAAGTTGATTGACTAAATTACTTATTTCCTTTTTTGCTAATTGAAATCTCGTTTCTACCCCGTTTCTTGCCGACATAGATGCTGACGTATCGATAATAAAGATGAAATGCTCACCCTCTATCCCTTTTTTCAACCAAAAAGGATTAATAAGGGCAAACATTAAAAGTGTAAGAATCGCCAATTGCAGCCATAATAATAAGTTTTTTTGCAGTTTTTCAATCCATGGGGATGCTTGCCACTCATTCATTACCTGATCCCAAAATAAATTGGATGGGATTATTTTTTTCTCGTATTGTTTTCGAAATAAATAAAAAATAATGACTCCCGCTATAAATATAGTTAATAGAAAATAGATTGGATTCGTTACACCCATTACATATCACCTCATCTAATCCAACCATGGGAAATGCAATCTCGCAGAAGGATTTCATCCACTGTTTTTTCGTCATTTACTAGTAGGTAGCGAAAGCCATATTTATCACATATTTTTTTTAAGTTTTTAAGATGTTCATGTAGACGCTGCTCATATTGGCTTATTATTTTGGGACGCATACTTATATTCAATTCACTAGATGTCTCACTATCAATCAATTTCACATCACCCTGGTAATCCGGCTCTAGTTCTAGCTTATTTAGCATTTGAATAAACCAAACATCGCCATTGAGAAAAGCTAATTTCTTTAGCACTGCCTCATATTTCTCTAATGCTTCTAATCCATCTGTAATAATAATCGTCAGCTGTTTATCTTTCAGCAGTTGTGTATGCAATGATTCTGTAAATGTTAGAGAAGTCGATTCATTTGAAAGATTGATAATGTCAAATAAAGTTGCCTTCGCCTGAACAGCACCTTTCCGTTGAATGACTCGTGGATTACCATTGGCAACAGGAGTGAATGATACTTGATCTTCGTTTGATAATGCGATATAGCTAAGTGTAGCAGCTAGCTGTTTCGCTCGTTCCCATTTGCTAGGGATGATGCTAACCGACTTTGTACAGTCTAAATAGATGGCAGTTTTCACTTCCTGTTCATCCAAGTACCTTTTAATATAGTGCTTTTGAGTGCGACCATAAATATTCCAATCAATTTGTCTCAAATCATCACCTGGTTGGTAAGCACGAAAATCCGAAAATTCTAATGATGAACCAAATTTATGAGATCGTCTTAATCCTTTATGTGCACCACGTTTTCTCGTTTGAACCACTAATGTCGTTTTTCGCAGCCTTCCTAATAGTTCGTTTGAAACGCCGTTCATTTGGATACAACTCCAGCTCTCTGGGCAGCTTCGATACATTCATGTATCAATGCATCTGACTGAACTCCTGCGGCCTCTCCTTCAAAATTAAGCAATAAGCGATGTCTAAGAACAGGATTGGCGACTTGCTTAATATCACCTATTGAGACATGGAAACGTCCCGCGAACAAAGCACGTGCTTTCGCCATTTGAATAAGGCTTTGCAATCCACGAGGACCACTCCCTAATTGAACATACTGATTCACCTTATCCGGCGCATTCTCTGAAAGTGGATGAGTTGCCGTAACGAGATTCACTGCAAAATTAAGAATTTCATCTGAAACAAGAATTTCTTTTACAAGCTTTTGGATAGTTAGAACATCAGAACGCAACATCACCTTATTTAGTGGAGGATTTTCCGTACCTGTTGTTCTTAAAATAATTTCTTTTAACTCTTCCTTTGATGGATATTCGACATTAATTTTACTAATAAATCGATCCATTTGGGCCTCTGGTAGAGGATAGGTTCCTTCCATATCAATTGGATTTTGAGTGGCTAACACAAAGAATGGAGCTTCCAATGTTTTTGTATCTCCAAGTATCGTGATGGTTTTTTCTGCCATCGACTCAAGCAAAGCACTCTGCGTTTTGGGCGTAGCCCGATTAATCTCATCCGCTAAAACGATATGAGAAAATAGCGGTCCACGATGAAAGACAAATTGCTGTTTCCCTACTTCATCTGGTTCAATGATCATTGTTCCCGTAATATCGGAGGGCATGAGATCAGGTGTAAATTGAATCCGCGAAAAGGAAAGATCGATAACCTCTGAAATGGTACGAATCAGCATCGTCTTACCAAGACCGGGAAGGCCCTCTAATAATGCGTGACCACCAGCAAATATAGTCCACAGCACTTGGTCAATTACTTCTGATTGACCAACTATGAATGATTGAATTTCTTCTTTCGTTTGCCTGAGCAACTCAGTAGCTTCCTGAAAAATTTCTTCTTTTGTTCTCTCTTGCATCCTTTATCCACCTCTTAATCAGGATCTAACTCGGAAAAATATTGCTTAACGATTGACTCTAGTTCTTTTGGTAATTGAACACGCTCCGTGCTATTTCTAAAAGATTTCTCATATTCCCGAAAAACCTCTTCATAGGATCGTACAGACCCTTTTAATATGGGACTATTCCCAGAAAACTGCTCTTTGCTATTTCCTTGACCAAGTCTTCCAAAGTCGTTCTCTATATTTTTTTTACCTGAAATGTTTTCAGGAATGGTAAGAAAATCTCTGGAACCTTGTCCTTTCCCAGCTCCTAATCCAGTTCCATTTCCTTGGCCTGTTCCAACTCCACCTTGTCCTTGTCCATTTCCTTGTCCCTGGCCTTGACCTCGTCCCTGACCTTGACCTTGTCCCTGGCCTTGTCCTTGTCCTTGACCTTGTCCCTGGCCTTGACTTTGACCATCGCTGCTACCGTTGTTATCCTCATTAACTAGATTATCAGAGTCCATCTGATTCAAGGGATCGTTGCTAGACAAGGCAATCTGCTCATTAGGCAAGATGCCATTTTTCATCATATCTTGTTGTAAACTAAGAGCGATATTTTTTATTGTCTCTTGTGATAAATTGGCGTCATTCAATTGGGCTGCTAATTGGATTGCCATCTTTAACTGCTTTTCTAATTGAGCTAATTGTTCTTTTGTTAATTCATTTTGATTTGTCAGCTTCGCTAATGCCTGTTTTTGCTGTTCGGTTAACTGGTCCCAATTGTTTTTTAGTTTTTCTAACTGTTCAGTAATCTTTTTCATCTCTTTTTTATCAATGGCATTTGCTAATTGCTTTAAATTAGCACCGTTAAGCTCATTTCTTAGCTGATTTAATTGTTGCTGTTGTTCTTTTGCCTTTATTTGTTTTAATTCTAGCTGGTTTAATTCCTTAGCTAATTTTTTTAGTGCTTCCTCAGCTTTGTTTTCCTTTTTTACTTCTTGCTTCATTTTTTCCAATTCTTTTTTTACCGTTTTATTTTTTTCCTTTTTCTTTAGTTGATCGATTTTTTTCTCCGTCTTTTTCACAAGCTCGGTTTCTTTTTCTTTTTTATCCGCCAATTCCATCTTTTCATTTGGGAAGACAATAGATAATATCATCCCCCCCAAACAGACTACTACACAAAGGATCATTTGAGGATGGATCCATTTCTTCTTCCTTTTTAAGATGATGTTTCGCTTCTCCTTCATTAGCCTAATGGCATCTTTTCGTTGTAGTTGATGGATTTCTCCATCTTCCGCAATAAAAGATAGTGCCGTTTTTACTCGATCTTCAGCAATAAATTCGTCATAAATATTTGCAGCTTGCTTTTTTCTCGGTCGAAGTTTAATGAAGAAAATACATCCTACGACAAATATACAAAGGTAACCCCCAATTAAATAACGTTCTGGATAAGGAATGACTATCCAGCGTGCGAATAAGAATAAAAGGAATGAGAAGAGGCCAATTCCTAATAGGTAAAACTGAATAAAACTCGTAATATGTACATACCACAGTTGTCTTTCAACATCCTTCAATAACGAAAATAATTGTTTCTTCTCATTCATCTTAAATCACCTATTTTTTCACTTTCATATTAGGTCTAAGCTTACGAATGCTTAAATATAAACAAAGTATAACAATGATTGAATAGCAAATGATATGGCTAATCCATAATGGAAAGTCAATACCTGTAGTTCCGTAAATCTCGTCAACAATTTCCGGCATGACAATACCTGCTAAAACCATTGGTGCATTAAACATCGCAATAAAATAACCTACCGGATTGGTTGGTGGAGTTTGCACCGTATAGGAGTGCATTTGTGTCATGCTTAGTACGATCATAAATAAAAAAGCTGTACCTCCTGCTAATAGAAGGGTAACTCCATATGTCGTTACCATCGATACAATGGTTTTCCGGATAATTGTCGAAAAGAATACCCCGATACTCGCAAAAACAATTATTGTAAACACATATAAACCGAATACAGCAAGCAATGTCGCAGGTGCCACTCCACCGAAGAGAAATACCATACTATATAGGGGCAAACTTGCGACAATTAATAGAAGCAAATACAAGAATGATGAAAAAAGTTTGCTTAAAATAATACTCGTTGAGCTTTGTACAGTTGTTAATAATATATTTAAGGTTTGCTTTTCCCTTTCCCCACTAATCACACCTGCTGTTAAACCAGGTGTGATAAACAGAATAAGTGCTAGCTGAATAAAGGATAGCATGACAAATAATTCCCTACTTTGTTCAGGACGGAAATAACTGCTCCCCCTGAATTCTGTCATCAAAAGTATAAACCCGACGACAATCAATGCTATGGCTAGGAGATATGCTAGTAGCCCGATAAATGTTTTCAAGGAGCGAAACCTTAGTTTAAACTCTTTGTTCAAAACTGGATTAATAAGAAAGGACTTCATCCTTATTCCACCCCTTTCGTAATTTCCATAAAGACATCTTCTAGATTCGTTTCGAACTCTTTAAAACTAACAATCTGTATTTCCTGTAAAATGGCATGTCTTAACAACTGTGACTGTTCTTCATCATTGCCATTAAAGAAAAACTGAAAGCTGTATTCATCCTCTAATTTTTCCATTTGAGATACTTTCGGATGATCTTCAAAAAAGGCAATGGCTCGATCTCGCTGTTGATTAACCTTAACAATAATTATTTTCTCTGCTTGCAATTGCTTTTGTATCTCTGCAACAGATCCATGTGCTACAAGCTTACCATTGTCAATCACACCAATTTCATCACACATCTCAGCTAATTCTGGCAAAATATGCGAAGAAATCAAAATGGTTTTACCCATTGATTTTAATTCCTTCAGAATTTCCCTCATTTCGACTCTTGCTCTTGGGTCTAAGCCTGATGCAGGCTCATCCAAAATAAGCACTTCTGGATCATGGATCAAAGATCTTGCCAAACAAAGTCTCTGTTTCATCCCACGTGATAGCACATCGACATAGGAATGCTGTTTATGTGATAAATTAACAAGCTCAAGTAACTGAGGAATTAATTTCTGCCTTGTTTTTGCATCAATTCCGTAGCTTGCACCGTAAAAATCTAAATATTCATCAGCTTTTAAGTGATCATATACACCAAAGAAATCAGGCATATATCCTATCTGTTTGCGAACTTGTTTTGGTTCCTTTGTAATATTAAAGCCATTAATATATGCAGTCCCTGAAGTAGGTGATAGCAATGTCGCCAAGATGGAAAAAGTGGTCGATTTACCAGCACCATTTTGCCCAACAAAACCGAAAACGCATCCTTTTCCAATTGTTAAATTTAAAGTATCTAATGCCGTAAATGAGCCATATTTTTTAGTCAAATTTTGAATTTCAATCATGGACGAACCTCACCTTTCACAGTTAAGTTTGGTAAAAAGACATGTGGGTCGCCTTGACCAAGCTTTAATATTTTTATCTTAAACGTACCATTTTTGTAATATCGATCTATTTGTTTATCAAATACAGTTACTTTATTTTTCTCATCGATTGATATATATTTTTTTGCAGTAAAATCAAACAGTTGATAATCTACAAAATTACTAGGCTCTATTTGTAAAGACAATTGTTGAATATCTGTTCTGTCAGAAATCAATTGTTTTGGCAAATAATAATCAATCTCATATTCCCCATCTTCTAACATTATTTCATTGCCTCTCCCTACATTTTCTTCATAAATATTTCCTCTAATCACGGATGTTTTCGTTCTAATAGAATTTTGATTCAAAGTAAACGGACCATTGATAATTCCAGTTATTTCAAATGGTTGATAAATGAGAGAAAGATTTCGCATCTTTGCCTCCTTTTTTTCCAACTCTGCTTCAATAACCGGACTTTTGGTAATTCCATAAACGACTGGTAAACTCTCTTTATTCATACGATCTGAAAGATTTCCAGCAATCCATTGTAATCGATCTTTTTTTAACCTAAATATTTCATCTGTGGTGACATTAGAAGGATATCCGCTCAGATTTCCATTATAAATTGGTGCTAATAAATAGGTATCAAGCATGTTTTCATTAACAGTTAAAGACTGCCCTTTCGACAATTTACCTAATTTATATGTTCGATAACCGGACCATATATACACTTCGTCAAAATCATACGGAAATTGATTTTTAATTTCCCCAGTTATTTTCTGATTATTTATAGATAGTTGAACTTGAAATTGTCCTGCTTTCTTGATTTGCGTATACCCTAACAAGGATCGCGTCGACCAATATTCAACCTTATTAAATGTAATTTGATCAGTTTTTAATTTATTTTCAATGACCGCTTGTCTGGATAAGCTTTCTATATTACCAGCACCATGTCTTTCAATTGGACTTCCATTAAATTCACCTTTCGGATAAATAAATGTATAATCACCACTTGTATTTGACATTAGTGATGCTCCATAAATACCGGATAAACTACCATTGCCATCTGCCTCAAGGGATGCCATTTGATTAATTTGCGGCGATGCAATTCTATCCTTTGCACCTGTTAAGAAGATGCCAAGTGAAAAGACGATTGAAATAACAGGAATGAGCCACCATGCATGTTCACGCCTGTCCAATTTGCGTAAAATAATATAAAGAAGTGGCACAATTATGATAAAGTATCCTGCTAATACAGATAAAATAACTCCTAATGAAAACTGTGAGGATTCAAATAATTCATTGATATCAACAAGTTCATTTGAGAAACTATCATAAAATCCCATACCATTATTTTGCATGACCAATTGTAAATGTGAGCTATCGGATTGTGATAACAAACTTCCTAGCCAAGTATGATAGTTTTTCCAAGAAGAAAGTGGTTCATCTCCTAAGGAAAATGCTGTCTGGATTATTTCCCCTTTGCCAATCTGTTTGCGAGCAATCACTGGGGTAGATTCTACCTCTGTCATCACTATTGCTTTTTCATTGATGTTGCCAATAAAAATAGGTAATTGAGTAAAATCCGGTTTCTCCTCATTATTCACGGTTAAAAATGATAGATTTGTAAGCTGTCTCTCACTATTTATACTCATTGGCATATTATCTTTTAATAAACCGAAAGAATCTAAGCCTTCTGGTGTGGCACCTGCAATTAGGACTCCACCAGCTTCGATCCAATCATGGATCGATTTTTGTTGTTTCTCATCTAATTTTGTTAGGGCATATTCATCTACGATGATATAATCCAATAAATCTAACCCAAGCGAATCAGTAGGAATAAGCTTCTTTGAAAGTGGATATACTTCAACATTTCCTGCTGTAGCGGGAATCGACTTTAATTCTTTTAACCGATCAGGATTTTCACTTAAGATTCCAACCGATTTTTCATCCTGTTGGATAAATTTTGGACTAAAGGTTCTTTTTCCGTTCACCTTTACTTCATTGTCTTCTCGCCAATCTCCTTTATATAGATGAACGATCGGATTTCTTGTTAGTTCATAGCCAATATCTTCCGAAAGTCCAGGTACAGCAACCGTATACTTCTTTGTTGTTCCAGCAGGTAATTCAACATGGATTGCTTTCATACCACCTGCATTATAGGAAGGAGCAAAGTTTACTAGAAGAGATCCGCTAAAATCTTCACCATTATTTTTGATCGTGAGAAAGATAGGGAATCCCCTACCACTTTTGATATTTCCATTCAATCCTGCATCTACATCTATTTGTATTGCTTCTTTTGCAAAAACAGGTTTAATTGAAAAAATAGAAAATAAGAAAATGATTGCTAGAACGAATATTGTTTTTTTGGATTGCTTCATTATTTTCCCCCTAATTTTTCTTCTCTTTTTAGACGTTTAACAAACAAAAAGGTTTTCACTTTTTTTCAATTTGAAATATTCATCTCTTATTCAATATTATTTTACATTAAATTCTGGATAATGAAATATTTCCCACAAAAAAAATCTTAAATCGTCAATGATTTAAGATTTTTAACAATTAATTTCTATTTTGTTTTGACCGTTTCTCCTAAGGAAAGCCAAGATCTATTCTCCTTCTGATCAACCGTTATTGGTACTTGAAAAAATTTAGATAAATTTTGAGCATTTAATAGAGTTTTCGTAGCACCTGATTGAAAGATCTCACCATTTTTTAACAATATCATCTTTTCGAAGCATGGAAGAACTTCCTCGACATGATGAGTTACATAAATTAATGTTGGTCCATCTGGCTGTTTCGCTAAACGTTCAATGGTTTGTAAAAAATGCTCTCTTGATATAATATCTAAACCCGTACACGGTTCATCAAGAATTAATAGTTTAGGAGACGCCATCATCGCCCTAGCAATCAAAATGCGTTGCCGCTCACCTTGTGATAAGGTTTCATATCTTCGCATCGTTAAATGATCACAATTAAATAATGATAGTAATTGAAGTGCCTGATCTTTATCTTTTTTATTTGCATTTTCATACAAACCAATACTAGCAAACTTTCCACTTAGTACAATATCCTCAACAATCTCGTGATCAGGTATTTTTTGCTGTAAAGAAGAACTGACCCAGCCGATTGATTTACGGAGTTCGCGAATATCCGTACGACCAAAAGAATGATTTAATACGTGAACCTCCCCCTTTGTCGGCCATATATATCCATTAATCATATTTAAAAGAGTGGTTTTTCCAGAGCCATTAAGACCTAATAGACACCAATGTTCCCCTTCATTCACTTCCCATGAAAATTCCTTCAAAATCCACTTCTCTTCCCGTTTCCACGAAACATTCTTCATATTAATGATCACTGCATACACTCCTTACAACTCAAAATCATTCAAATAATTAGACTATTCAACGCGTACTGTAACACTTTAAAGCAGTGGGGGTCAGACCCCCACTAAATAATCTGTTAATACAGAAATGGCAAAGTCTATGGCGTCTTCATTTGGTTCTAGTTTGGCGTGGTGTAGGCCATAGGGGGAGTCTACTCCTAGCCAGAACATAAATCCAGGAATTTCTTTTAGCATGTAACCAAAGTCTTCTCCTGTCATGGCTTCTTTGCATACATATAAATTTACATTTTGGTTTTTTTCCAAGTACTTCATAAAGGCTTTCGTTGGTTGTTCGTGATTATACACTTGATGATACATGGAACCATAGTCTATTTTCACTTCGCATTCGAACCCATTTTCGATGCCTTTAACTAATGCCTCAATTCTTTTCTTTACTTTTTGCATTGACTCAACAGATAATGTGCGAATTGTTCCTTCTAATCTTGCGGATTCAGCAATTATATTTTGGACCGTTCCTCCGGTTATTTTACCAATGGTAATAACAGCACTATCCAGTGGATCAACATTCCGTGAAATGATGGATTGAAGTTGTGTGACCAAATAAGAAGCAGCTACGACCATATCATTCGTTTGATGAGGATACGCAGCATGTCCTCCCTTACCCTTCAGATCAATAAACAATTCAGACGTGTTCGCAAATAATAAGCCCTCTTTTATCGCAATCGTTCCGACTGGATATTCTGGCGCAATATGCAAGGCAAGAATTAGATCTGGCCTCCACGCCTGAAATTCCTCGCTTTTTAACATCGGTTCTGCCCCACCTGGACCTTCCTCGGCAGGTTGAAAAATAAACAGCATATCATCTTTAATTGGATGCTCTACTATATGTGTTAATACCCCCAGTGCAATACTCATATGAAAATCATGTCCACATGCATGCATTCTTCCTTCATGTTCTGATGAAAAAGGAAGATTGGTTTGCTCCTCAATCGGAAGTCCATCGATATCAGTTCTATAGCCAATAGTTTTAGTGGGAGCTGTTCCAAGCACTTTCACAAAAAGACCAGTACGCCATGTACGAATTTCATAACGATCTTTTGGCAGTGATTCAATATATTTTAGGAGATAGTTTTGTGTTTTTACTTCTTGAAACCCTAGTTCAGGTATTTTATGTAAATCACGTCTGATTTTTATAAATGGACTTTGACTCATATAAGATTCCCCTTTACAAAAAGCCTGGCAGCTGCCAGGCTTTATCTTATAAATTTCGAAGTTCTTGCTTAATTTCGATTTTTGATTTTGTTTTTTCATCAATATCCTTTAATTTTTTCGCTGGTACACCTGCAACTAAAGTATTCGGTGGTACATCATTCACTACGATCGCTCCTGCAGCAACAACAGAACCTTTACCAACCGTTACACCTTCCAAAATAACCGCATTCGCCCCAATAAGAACATCATCTTCAATAATAACAGGTTTGGCAGAAGGTGGCTCAATGACACCAGCTAAAACAGCACCTGCACCAACATGGCAATTCTTTCCTACCGTCGCACGTCCACCTAAGACAGCATTCATATCAATCATTGTACCTTCGCCAATAACTGCACCGATATTAATTACTGCACCCATCATAATAACAGCGTTATTACCAATTTCAACCTGATCACGTATAATTGCACCTGGTTCAATACGTGCATTAATATGTTTCATATCTAGCAAAGGAATAGCAGAATTACGACGATCATTTTCAACGACATAATCTACAATATTTTCTTTATTTGCTTCAATAACAGCTGAAATTTCAGACCATTCTCCAAAAACAACCCCGCTATTTTCGTTAATAAAAGTTTGGATCTTACTTCCGAAATCAACTTTCTTTAGATCACCTTTTATATAAACCTTTACAGGTGTCGTCTTTTTACTATTTGAAATAAAAGAAATAATTTCATTTGCATCCATCAGCATTAATCCCCCTACTAATTTTTAATATGTATGAAAATTACTTTAACAAACTAAATCAATATAAACAAGAAATATGTCTAAAAAGTATGTGGCTGAGTTTCTAAAAATTCATTGACGATCTCAACAAAAGCCTGAACCTGACCTAGTTCAAAGGCAGATTCATATCCTAATAACCATGTATCCCTTTTCAGACGTTGATCATGATCTCCTTTCAGAGGAATCTTATACATATTATTTGCAGATTCAGTTAATGTAATCGCAGGTAATATCGCATAACCGATTCCATTAAAAGTCATTTGCTTACATGTTTCAATTTGATCAACCACAATCGTATTCTTAGGCGTTGTTTGAAATTGACGATGCCACCAATCTTGAATTTCTTGGTAATAATTTGAATCACTTTTAAACTGTATAAATGGGCGGTCTGTCTTTAATACATCCTCGACATGCTGAATCTCTTTATCAACTAAATACAGTGTATCCTCGAATAAATGGAGTTTCGGTCCCTTCCAATCCGTAGACCCACGAAGAATTCCTATATGAACCTCATCATCATATAGAGATTTTAAAATCTCACTACTCCACCCAGTAATTAATGATATTTTTGCATGGGGATATTTTTCAACAAACTTCTTAAGTACCTTAGGAAGCCAGTTCTGACCAACGATAGACGCACATGCAATCTTTAATGTACCATGAACCTTTGACTCGAGAGATTGTATACTTTCCTTCACCTTTTCCTCTCGTTCTAATACATCATTTGCAAAGCGAATAATGAGCTCCCCTGAGGGTGTTAGTGTTAATCCCTTCTGTGTTCGAATAAATAATTTTGTTCCCCATTGCTTTTCAATATTTTGCAGCCTTTGAGACAATGCAGGTTGTGAAACAAAAAGACGTTCAGCAGCCTTCCTCATATTCATTTCTTGTGCCAGAACTGAAAGTAATTGGAATTCATTCGTTGACATGTACATACTCCTATAAGTTTTACTTATATTATATCTTAAAATAGTAGAAATTTCATGATTACTCTCTATCAAAATTAAATGGACTTTTGGTTCTATTTTCCAAAATTTATTTCAAACTTTTTCTTCTTTCTATATGTCTATTTAACGTAACACCAAAAAGATACCGTATCAAAGAAAAAGTCAAGGTGCTTTTGGAGGCGCCGAAGCAGCACATTGTAGAAAAAGGAGCTCTTTTTTCATGAAGAAAAGCAAGGCAATTGACCAATTAACACAATTCATCATTGAAAATAAGGAAGATTTTTATCGGCTAGCCTATAGCTATGTAAAAAATTCTGAAGATGCCTTAGATATCGTTCAGGAATCAATAAAAAAAGCATTAATAGCAAAAGATTTTTTAAAGGAATCCCAGTCTATAAAAAGTTGGTTCTATAAAATTGTTGTCAATACATCTTTAGATTTTTTAAGAAAAACAAAAAAAATCTCCTTAGTTGATGAGGAAACATTAGATTTCTTAAGTACCGGGAGAGAGGATAGTTATCAAAACATTGATTTAAAAAGATCACTTGAAGATCTCCCAATAAAATATCAGAGTGTCATTATCCTTCGATATTTTGAAGATTTAAAAATAGATGAGATTGCTGAAATACTTCACATAAATGTAAGTACAGTGAAAACTCGTCTATACAAAGCACTTGAAATTTTAAGGATTAAAATGAAAGACGAAAGAATTTAAAGTAGAGACTATCTCAATTATACCGGAGGCAATAAAATGGATAAAAGATTAGAAGAATTAAAAAATGAATATAAAAATACACCAATTCCTAAAGAGCTCGATGAAGTCGTAAATAAAGCTTTACAACACAAAAACAAAAAGCCATTCCGTTATCACTGGCTTGTTGGAGCAGCTGCAGCCGCAATCATTTTTACTGCAAGTGTTAATATTAGTCCAACGTTTGCAAAAAACTTATCCAAGGTCCCAGTTTTAGGTTCAGTTGTAGAGGTGATCACCTTCAAAGAAATAAATGTGGATGACGAAAATTACAATGCTCACTTAAAAGTTCCTAAAGTAAATAACCTTAACAATAAAAAATTAGAAAATAGTCTTAACAAAAAATATATAGCAGAAAATCAAAAACTATATAATGATTTTACAAAAGAAGTAGAAAATCTTAAGAAAAAAGGTGGCGGCCATTTAGGTGTAGACTCTGGATACGAGGTTAAAACAGATGATGATAAAATCCTATCAATTGAACGCTATGTTATTAATACACAAGCATCATCATCGACAACCGTTCAATATGATACCGTTGATAAGGAAAAGCAAATCTTGCTAACACTTCCAATACTATTTAAAGATCATGACTATATTAAAGTGATTAGTGAAAATATTAAGAATCAAATGCGGGACCAAATGAAAAAGGATCCAAATAAAATTTATTGGGTTGATAATGCAGGTATCGAAGACCTTGACCTAACGGAAGCCTTTAATCAGATTTCAGCAAATCAAAGCTTTTACATTAATAAAGATCATAAATTAGTCATTACTTTTAATGAATATGAAGTTGCACCTGGATACATGGGCACTGTGGAGTTCATTATTCCAACAAAGGTCATTTCTAATGAACTAGTAGGTCATGATTATATTAAATAAATTCATTAGCTTTGATCAAAAAAGAACAAATAATTTTCGAAAATGACCTTTTGGGGATAGAAAAACTATTCTCGATTCATGTAAAATAGGTTTTGCACAAATAAACACCATTTGAGGCTGTTTAATATAAGGGGAGCCTTTATTAAACAGCCCTACATATATTAAATTTTTAATGGGAGTAACCAACATATTGCTTAATTAGTAGAAAGGGATAAACATCTATGTACCACATCATTATACTAAAGAACAAATATTCCTATAAGTTTTGGGGGCGGATTGCATGATTCAATCTGCAACACCAAAAAGAAGATATATTCTAGGTCTGGACGGACTTCGCGCATTAGCGGTACTTTCCGTCATTTTCTATCATCTAGGCTTTAAATGGGCTAGTGGTGGATTTTTAGGAGTTGTCGTTTTCTTCGTCCTCTCAGGTTATTTAATAACCGATCTCCTCGTTGAAGAATGGGACCGACATCAACACATTCACTTGAAAAAGTTTTGGCTAAAAAGGGCTAAACGTCTTCTACCAGCTATTTTCCTGTTACTGTTAATTTTAATTGGTTGGGTAAGTCTTTTTGACCGATCCTTTCTTCACTCATTGAGAGAGGATTGTCTTGCAGCATTATTTTATTTTAGTAATTGGTGGTATATATTTCACAACCAATCCTATTTTGATAGTTTTGCAAATCCATCACTTCTCAATCATTTTTGGTCACTTGCTGTAGAAGAGCAGTTTTATCTAGTTTGGCCGTTATTACTAATGCTTGGATTTCGTTTCATTCCGAGACGACTCCTTTTCCTATTGATTGTTATTATTGCAACAATATCTGCAATAGCAATGGGGGTCTTGTATCAACCTGGCTTGGATCCAAGTCGAGTCTATTATGGTACCGATACCCGTGCTTTTTCACTTTTAATTGGAGCGGCACTAGCATTATATTGGCCTAGTCAGAAGCTTGCTTTTGACATTCCAAAAGGATTAAAATATTTCCTTAACACTATTGGAGCAGTAGCACTACTAGTAATTCTATTCATGCTTTGGAGGACCAATCAATATGAAAGCTTCCTCTATCGTGGTGGTATGGTTCTTGTTTCTCTTATTACTGCCATACTCGTTGCGGTATTAGTGCATCCTGCTAATAGTATTAGTAAACTTTTTAGTATTAAACCATTGCAATGGTTAGGGGTACGCTCTTATGGGATATATTTATGGCATTATCCTATTATTACTTTAACTACACCTTCAGTGAATACCAATGGAATATCACTAATTAGAGTATTAATTCAACTAGTACTCATTATAGGTCTATCAGCGTTATCCTATAAATATATAGAAAATCCGATTCGACGTCATGGATTTTCAAACTCATTTAAGATGATGAAAAATTGGTTTGAGGATCATCACATCTCCTTTGCTCGTGTTGCAACATTAGCTGGGGCCATTCTCATATTAATGATTTCCTTAGTCGTTGTATCAAATGATCCTTCAGCAAGTGGTAATAAAAAAGAATACTCTAAAGCAGCCATGAAAGAATATGACCCAAAAGAACCTATTAAACAAATAAAAAATAAACCTAGTGAAAAAAATGAAAAACAACAACATCAAGACGTTGAGAGTGAAAATAGTAAAGAAACAACTAGTAGCAAGACTGAAAATACAAAAGAGGAAAAACAAACTGTTACTAATCTGAAAGATATCCATACGACAGCTATTGGAGATTCTATACTACTTGATGTAGCTCCATTTTTAAAAGATAAAATTCCTTCAATGACTGTTGATGCTGAGGTTGGAAGGCAAATGTACCAAGCTATTCGTATTGTTGAACGCATGGTAAAAAACGGAAGTTTAGGTGATACGGTAATTATCGAGCAAGGGACAAATGGGGCATTTACAAAAGATCAGCTTGAATCCATGATTCAAACAATCGGAAACGATAAACGGATCATTTTAGTTAACACCCGGGTCCCACGTCCTTGGGAATCAGTAGTGAATTCAACCTTAAAAGAAGTTGCTCCTAAATATTCGAATGTCACATTAGTAGATTGGTATACAGCAAGTAAAGGGCATAATGAGTATTTTGCTCCAGATGGAGTCCATTTAAATAAATCAGGCTCTCAAGCATATGCTAACCTCGTACTTAATAAGATAAAAAAATAAGCCCCACTATGGAGCTTATTTTTTTGTTCTTATAAATGATTTAATTTTTGTACATGTTTTTTTAATTCTTTTAATAACGATCTTCTAGTGAAAATTCCTGCAAAATAGCCCTCTTGATCTTCGACACATAAAAACGGATGGTCTATCAGTAGACCTAAAGCTTTTTCAAAATGATCATCAATTTTTAATCTTGGAATTTTTACTGTCATAACATCTTCTACTTTTTTTTCACTTAATTTTTCAAATTCAATTCGTTCTAAGCCTAAAATAGATTCAGTAATTAAAGATGAACTAATGAGTCCATGTAGTTTGTATTTTGCATCTAATACTGGTATAGCTGAATAGCCGCTTTTAGTAAGTACTAATAGTGCATGTTCTAAACTATTTCCAACTTGAACATGTGCAACTTTTTCTGAAGGAATCACGAAATCCATGATTTTCGGTTCTAAAAATTCATTACTTTGTAAGGAAATCATTGTAAAACTCCCTTGTTATGTTTTAAGGTTTCCCTCCCTTATTTTATCATAATAACATCAACTTTGAACGAATTAACATTTTAATTATTGGCTCTTTTTTCAAACATTGTTACAATTCAAGTTAAGTTTCACCAAAAATCCATCTGAAAAAGACAGCTACATCTTTCAATTCACTAAAAAAGAGCTGCAAACTCATAAGAACCGCAAAATCCTTTTTGGCTTTTATAAAAGCAACAAACTATACCAAAAACAGCCAAATATTCTACAGCTATTTTTTAGATAAAAAAATAAAGAGCCTTTAATTAGGCTCTAGGATGGGTTCTTCTCTTCTTGTACTAAATCAAAAATTTCTATAGCGGTAATATCAATATCATCAAATTGATATTTGTTTACTTTTTTATCTTCATCATATTCCTCTAATTCAAAGGTATCTGTCGCTGGAAAAAACTTTACTTGACATAATGTTTTTCCATTTACCTCAAATCTGCGTTGTTGTATCTCACCTGTATCCTTTGCATCCTGCATCGCTTTTAATCTTTGGATAATTCCTAATAGTTGAGACATAGTAAACTCCTTTCTGTTTAACACCATCACCAATTAAGTCACCGGTTTATCATAACCTATACGAGTGACGATTACCACCCTTAATACTTACGAAAAAACAATTTTTATTTTGCCATTATTATGGCTATTTGATTATACTGTCATGTTTATCATTTATTATTTATTATAACTTATATTCTTATCATTCCCGAAACTAAAATTCTAACTACTAATTTCTTTATTCTCCAATAAACAAGGGGTAAAATTAAATATATACATATATAAACTATTTGAGGAGGAATAAAATGAGCATAATCGATGTTAATGAACGGATTAAACTAATTGATTTATTCGATCTTGGTATGAGTGAGAGAACTGGTTCATTTGTAATTCTTGAAGACTCAATAACGTTAATTGAAACCTCCGCTAGTCCGTCCATTCGATATTTAAAGCAAGGCTTAAAAGAATTGAATATTGAGCTTGATCAAATAAAATTTATTATTCTAACACATATACATCTTGACCATGGAGGTGGTGTGGGACTATTCCTACAGGATTGTCCAAATGCAAAAGTTGTGGTTCATCCAAAGGCCGCGAAGCACCTGGCTGATCCAAGTAAATTAGAAATGGGTGCAAGGGCTGTATATGGGAATCAATTTGATCAACTTTTTAAGCCTATACTACCTGTTCCAAAAGAAAGGATAATGGTCAAAAATGATGGTGAAACACTGCAAATTGGCAAAAACACTTGTTTGACATTTTATGATACTCCTGGTCATGCCAGACATCATTTCAGCATTTACGACCCTGTATCAAATGGAATGTTTACAGGTGATACCGCAGGGATTTATTATTGGATGTTAAAAGAACTTGGCATTGATCTTTATTTACCAACAACTTCACCAAATCAGTTTAACCCAACAGAAATGTTACATTCGATTAAGCTTTACCGTGAAAAATCACTCAATTATCTTTATTTCGGTCATTTTGGTTATACAAAACAAGTTGAATTTGCTTTGAATGAGGTAGAGAGATGGATAGAATTCTTTGTTGATTGTGGACGTAAGGGTTACTTCTATAGTGAGATGGACGAAGAAAGAATAGAATATACTTATATAAGACTCAAAGAAGGTATTATAAATGAATTATTAAAACAACAAGTGCCAAAAGATCACAAAATTTTCAAAGTAATTGATCTTGATTTAAAAGTTTGCTCCATGGGATTAATTGATTATTGGAAAAAAGAAGTCACAAATAGATAGAAACCCTTCAATTTAAATAGAAGGTGAACCATCTTATGGCCACCTTCCTTTATTATATAATTGGGTAAAAGCTACGATTGAATAAATGTTTCCATCCTAAGAAAAAAGGATTCTCAGCAAGCAAAGCTACTGTATTCTTATTTAATCCAGTTTTATCTGATTCATTCATTTTCTTTATTAGTTCAATCGGTAAATCATAAAGGACATTTTCCACCTTCCACTTCCCATCTTCATTAATCAAACAAACACCTTGATATTCAGATGTATATAGAACTGGGCCCTCATTATCTAAGTTACGTTTTTCTAAAACATAATATTTATTATTATAATGGACGACTTTCGTATATTGGTCATAAGAAAAAAAAGGAATATAATATCGTGCAAAATCGGTTCCAAACGTTTGATACCCATAATTGGTTTTTACTAAATTTTCTTTAAGGAACTTTTGCATAAATGAACTTGTAAAATAGGGAATTAACATTTCATGAATTTCCTTCAAATCCCGCTCTTTTTCACTTAATTTAACTTGTGCATCCAAAGACTTTTTCACTATTTCTTTAATCGTTGAATCCGTCCCCACCGTTGTTGATGCGTGAGATGCTTGTCCAAATGTCAGAAAAAGCATAATGGAAAAAATGGTAGCCATAATCCGCATATTCATCCTCCTCTGTTTGCTTTTTTTCTTCTCCCATTGTAACAACAGAAATTTGTCGATATGAAAGAAACCGTTCGTATTTTTAATACAATTACTGACATGCTTTACTATTTTCTTTACCCTATTTTCCAAAATAAAAAACGGAGCTGTCTGAAAATATTCAAACAGCTCCGTCATATCAATTAGAATAGGTTAGAAATAATCCCTTTTGGAACAACTACACGCACAGTGATTAGTGGGTTAACAATTTGACTAATTTGCAGATCACATACTGCACTTAATAATCGATAGGAATCATTAAAAGATAAGGCTAGCTTTTTCTTAAATAAATGGACAACTGCCTCCATTCCTTTATTAGATGCTTCCTCAAAAGTTTTCGCTGATGAAATAAACATAAAAGAATCGGTTGTTTCAACAATAGGCATAGGAATGCTTAGATTGCTTTTTGATAAGCTCATCGTCACTTTCCCACCAATCTCTATACCAGAGCCATTTAATTCGCCATCACCCATTGAAGCATGTAAATCACCTAATGCCAACAGGCCACCATCATGAAAAACAGGTAGGTATAATTTATTTCCGGTCGTAATCTGTTTTGTATCCATATTACCACCATGATCCCCAGGTGATTCACTGAGAATTTCTCCTTCTAAAGGAGCTACCCCAATTACACCAATCATTGGCTTTACAGGAAGAGCAATCTCTTCATTAAATTCTACCTTTCCAGAACTTACATGAAATATTCTTGTATCTGTCTGTTTAACTAAGTCACCAAGGGGACCCATTCCAGGATATAGAACCATCACACCATATTCATCTAATTGAATATCCAGAATATCAATACAAAGAGTTTCACCTTTATGTAAATCATTGATATAAATGGGACCTGTAGCTGGATTGATATAGTCTATATTTATTTCCGTACGTAATTGATCTGAACTCGTTATTGCTCCACCGTAACAATCGTTTGTTTCAACTTGAAAAATTTCTCCCATTTTGACTGAATATGAAGGTTTGTGTTTGGCAGAAAAACTGGTTATCACATTCTCTTTATTAAATATTTTCAATCGTACCCCTACCTTTTTATCCGTTTTCCTATTCATTGTTAAAACGAAGAACAAAAATACTACTCTTCAGATATTTCACAGCCTTCATCCGTACAATATTCGCTCTTTGATGTATTAATTATTTTTAATGATTTTTTCTCGTTTTCTTCTTCCCATACCATATTTAAGGCTTTAATAAAAGTTTCAGTTGGTTGGGCACCTGAAATGGCATATTTTTGATTTAGTACAAAAAAAGGAACACCAGTTATCCCAATTTGCTTGGCTTCCGCTTCATCTTGACGTACCAACTGACTATATTCTGAGCCCTTGAGTACATTTAATGTACGTTCACGATCCAAACCAATTTCTTCAGCAAGATCCGCCAATATTTCGATATCACTAATCTTTTTTGAATCGGTAAAATACGCCTTAAGCAATCTTTCATTCATTTCTTGTGCCTTACCATGTTCCTCAGCGAATTTAGCTAAACGATGGGCATCAAAGGAATTAGTTGGTATCATCGTATCGAAATGATAAGTTAATCCTACATCTTTTGCTTGCTGACCGACATTCTCATTCATTTGTTTTGCTTGTTCAATAGACATGCCATATTTTTTAGCAAGGGCTTCATGTATATTTAGATCATTATCATTTTTAGTATTTGGATCCAATTCAAAGCTTCGAAAAACCAGATCAATCTGTTCTTTGTGAGGAAATTCTTGAATCGCCTCCTCTAAGCGTCGCTTCCCAATATAACAAAACGGACATACATAATCAGACCAAATTTCAATTTTCATTAATAAAACATCTCCTATCACTTTCATAGTACATGTGTATGAAAGAAACCTAACTACGACCTCTTCATTTTTTCTATCATATCACTCATACACATTAAATATCACGCAAAGTGCTTAAGGATAAGAAAAATGCATGTACCTGTTCCGGCATTCTAATATGATCCGTGAAAAGTATTTTTGTTTTGATTTCACAAAATGGGATTCATTTCTAAATCCAAAATGTTGAGATTAGGCAATACAAATGATTTTCATACTAAGATGGAGTGTGACAGTAACTTCAAATCAAAAAGGGAATTGATTTAACCATTGACCACCATCCATCGTAATGCATTCCCCATTTATATATTCGGCTTCACCTGAAAATAGAAAATAAGCAAGTCCTGCAATCTCTTCTGGCTTTCCTAATCGACCAAGCGGTACGCTATTCAAAGTTCTTCTTGCCGCTTCTTCTGATTCCCAAAGCTTGTCAGCACCACCTGTTCTTTCAATCGGCCCTGGAGCTATAGCATTTACACGAATTCCATATTTCCTTCCCCATTCTACTGCAAGTGTCCTTGTTAATGACAATACTCCTGCTTTAGCCGCTGCGGAATGGGCAACACCTACACCAGCATTCCAAGCATATGTTGCCACCATATTGATGATACTTCCTTTCATTTTACGTTCAATCCAATAATGCCCTACTGCACGTGAACAATAGAATGTCCCATTGAGCACAATATTAATAACGGAATTCCAGCCATTGACCGATAAATTTTCTGTATGTGTAATAAAATTCCCTGCAGCATTGTTAACAAGAAAGTCAATTCTACCAAATTTTTTGTCTACTTCCTTCACCATTCTATCGACATCATCAGGGTTTCTGACATCCATTTGTACCGTTAATATATTCGGTTGAATCTTTAAAAGCTCATTTTTTACTTTATCCAATCTTTCTAAGTTTCTACCAGTAATTACAACATTTGCTCCTTCTTTAGCAAAGCGATATGCCATATATTTTCCCATCCCACTAGAACCACCAGTTATAATTACAACCTTATCTTTCATTTTTTATACCTCCCAGCTAATATGAATGAATACTCACTCATATTGTAACATGTAATGACTGAAATTTATGAAATTTTATACAAAAAAAAAAGAGCTTTCACACTCTTTTTACTTATCTTCCATTTTATTTAGCAATGATTCATTCAATCTACTTAAAGATCGAATAATTGTTTTCTTGCGATGATAACCTTTAACTGTTATCGTGATATCATTATATTCTGTATATACTTGACCCCATGATCCAGATGGTGAAAATCCATACGCATATATTTTAATCATTCCTGTTTCAGTAGGCAGAAATATTGCATCCATTTGTTCATGTGTTTTCATTTTTAAACTCCTCTCTTTGATAAGTAATGAATGAAAAAAATCGAATAGTATTATATATTATATGAAGGCACTCTTGTCATCATTTTTACTATTTTTTTAAAATTATGAGTAGCAGCAACTATTTTCATAACAAAGGTAATGAATACTATAATTTGAATATACATTTAATAGAGTCATATTTCAATGATAAAGGAGAGAAGCACTTAGCGAAAATTATGGTAAGAATTTATAAAGAGCATCAGAAGACAATTGTGCGTCTCATATGCCTATAAGTCTTTCGAGAAGAAAATTTCTAAAAAAAGGAATTGGTACAATCCTATCGCTAATTGGAATCGGTAGTGGGGGATATATTTATTCTAGATATATTGAACCAAGAAGACTTGAGGTTAAACATATTACAGTAAAGCATAATAAAATCCCTTTAAGCTTCGATCAAATGAACATAGTTCAATTCAGCGATACACATCTTGGCTTCCAGTATACTCTTGATCAACTAGAAGAACACGTGAACAGAATTAATTCATTAAATCCAGATATCGTTTTTTTTACTGGAGATTTAATGGACGAGCCGAACCACTTTCCATATATAAAAAAAATACCTCCTATTTTAAATCAAATACAAGCACCTTTTGGTAAATTTGCTGTTTATGGAAATCACGATCACGGTGGTTATGGAACTAATATATATATGAATACGATGAAAAATTCTGGATTTAGTGTTTTACGAAATGAAGGTACTACTATACAGCAAAAAGATGGATCTAAAATTCATATTGCGGGTATCGATGATGCTATGCTAGGTACTCCGAATCTAACTCAAGCACTAAAATCTACTCCGAAGGATGCATTTCAAATTCTTCTATCACACGCACCTGATTTAGCAGATGCAGCTTCAACCTATAATGTTGATTTTCAAATAAGTGGACATAGTCATGGTGGCCAAGTACAAATTCCTTTTTTTGGTGCATTAATAACGCCCCCTTATGGAAAAAAATATCCTGAAGGTGAATATCACCTTAATCATAACTATCCACTATATTTATATGTTAATAGGGGATTAGGAACCACTAGATTACCCTTGCGTTTTTTATCTGTTCCCGAGATTACGGTCTTCACATTAAAAGCAACCGACTATTAATGTAGCCGATTGCTTTTTTTATCATCATTTTTTATATTACTTACTTCTGATTGAAAAATATGTAATAAATGCTCGTTTAGAAAACTAATCATTTTCTTTTATTTCACTAGGCATATAATACTTTTTGTTCAATTTCCTCCGCAGTAACAGGACGGCTGAAATAATATCCTTGAGCTTTTTGGCATTCTACGGAAACTAAAAATTGGACCTGATCTTTCTCCTCAACACCTTCAGCAATGACTTCCATACCTAAATTATGTGCCAGGTGAATAATCGTTTTTGTAATAGCTGCATCTTTTTCATTAATTTGAATTTCACGTACGAAAGACTGATCAATCTTCAAAATATCAATAGGAAAACTTTTTAAATACTTCAATGAGGAGTATCCTGTACCAAAATCATCGACGGAAATGATAACTCCTAATTCTTTTAAGCGCTGTAACATAGAAAGGGCTGCCCTCGTATCCTCCATCGCTCCTTCAGTTATTTCTATTTCCAATGAGGAAGCAGGTAATTGATTTTCTATTAACGCTTGTTGAATGACCTCCGGTAAATTTGATTGTAGGAATTGTTTGGGCGATATATTTACGGCTATCCTTATATCTTGATGCCCTTTTTCTCTCCAATTAGCTAGTTGTTGGCAAACACTATGGATAACCCATTCTCCAATAGGAATAATCAATCCAGTTTCCTCAGCTAAAGGAATAAACTGTCCAGGTGGCACATTACCAAATTTTCGATTTTGCCATCTTAATAATGCTTCAAATGTTTTAATTTTCCCCGTTTTCAAATGGACCTGAGGTTGATAATGCATAACAAACTCATTCATATCGATCGCTTTACGTAAATGTGATTCCATTAATATATAGTTTGGAAATGCTTCATTCATATCCGAACGATAAAATCTAAAATGACCTTTTCCTTTTTCCTTCACTTGGAGAAGTGCACTATCCGCATTTTTAATTAATGTTTCTGTATCGTGGCCATCTGTAGGAAACAGGCTAATTCCTATTGATGGCGTGACATAATAATCTTGACCATTAATATTATATGGGACATGAAATAAATCTAATATACTTTGAGCAAACTTTTGGACTTCCCATTTTTCCCTTTCGGCTAGTAAAACTACGAACTCGTCGCCACCCAGTCGATATACACGAAAACCTGTAGCTTTTAAATTTAATAGTCTATCAGCCGTTTCTTTTAATAATAAATCACCAGCTTGATGACCTAGGGTATCATTAAAATATTTAAAACGATCAATATCCATGTATAAAATAGCAAAATTTCGGTTTATCTTTTTTGAATTTATAATCTCATTTTGCATATGTTCCATAAGGGCTTTTCGATTCCACAATCCAGTTAAATGATCATGCATAGCCATATAATGAATCTTCTCTGTATTTTGCAATTTCTCAGTAAGATCACGAATAATGACATAAATTCCTACAACATGCTCATGGACAATAATTGGAACCGTTTTTAACTGGGTATTGATTTTACGATTACTCATTCCAAAGAACGTACAATCGGAAATCTCTTGAGGTTCCCCTTCAAGGGTTTTCTCCATCACTCCGTAAATTTTCGATACTCCATCCTTATCAATAAAATCATAAATCGAACGATCCACCAAATCTTCATGACCCCATCCTAAAAGCTTCTGACTAGCAGGATTAGCATTTAATATCCTACCTTTTTCGTTCACCGATAAAATGGCGTCTAAATTATGCACAATCAATGATTGATAGATCTCTTTTGATTCCATTAGTTGCTTTTTTTCAATAACTGTTGAAGTAATATCGCGTGTAATTGATACGATATAACTAATTTTTCCTTCATGGTCTTTAATTCCATTTAATCGCGATTCAAAACTTCTTTTCTGACCATCTTGATCTTCTATATCATCAGAATATACAATAACTTCTCCTGTATTTATTACCTGATTATAATAATGGTATAGATGGCTTGCACGATCTTCAGGCAATACCTCTTCCAAAGACTTCCCCATATCTTCTTGAGTTAAATTGGCATGCTCATATGCTTTTTCATTGGCAAAGGCATAACGAAATTTCTTTTCGGAATCCACTTTCATGATAAAAATCATGTCAGATAACTGGGTGAAAAAAATATCTTTAATCATCTTCTCTTCAAATTGATTATTAGGATGTTTCATATATTTTGTTATTGGTCTACTATTTATCTGATCCATACTCTCATCCTTTTACCCCTGTTGTTCCAATCCATAAATGGAGAAGTTTGTGTATTGAAATTTTATCTATAACTTTTTTACTATCTATGTATTATGTCTATTTTACAAGGTATTTTTAGAAATGGGTAGGTTAAAATGAAAAAATATAACAAATTCTCATGATTTTGGAGTTGTGATCGAATTCACAGTAAAAGCACTTATGCCTTTTAGTCATACAACAAACTACAAATAAAATACAACTTTAATTTCTGTAGTTTAAGGATATTCCTAAAAAGAGACAAGGCATTGTGTTGGATGAAGAATGAACGTACTTAAAGATAAAAATGAATTCAAAAAAGGGCAATCCTATAAAAAGGAAAGCCCCATTTGCCATTTTATTTATTTGAGATAAATGGCCACCAATTTCCTTTACCAAGTGTTCTAACCATAACAGGTACAAAAAGTGGCAAAATAATAAATGCATAAAATAATAATCCTGATAATACAATCGTTGCTATTTGTAGCAAAGACATTACTCCTGAAGGGAGCATAGCTGCAAATGTGCCTGCTAGGATAATTGCTGCTGAAATAATGACTGTACCCATATTTTTCATAGCTATTAGTAGGCCTTCCTTAATATCCAAATGGCGATATTCCGAAAACCGATCCATTAGAAATATTGAGTAATCTACACCTAAAGCCATAATGATAACAAAACCGAAAAATGGTACGGCCCAGCTAATACCGGAATGCCCTAGTATATTAACAAATACAAACTCTGTAATGGACACCGAAGAATAATAAGTTAATAGTAAAGAAGCAATTAAATAAATAGGCATGATTAACGAACGTAGTAAAATGATTAAAATAATGGTTATTCCAGAAATCATAAACATTACTGTTCGATTATAGTCTGAATTAGACATATTTTCGAGGTCATGATTCATACTTGTAATACCTGCTATCCCAATATGAGCATTTTCAAGCTTCGTTCCTTTTAAAGTAGAATGAATTGTATTTTCTATATCATCAACAGACCTCATTGCTTTATTTGAATATGGATTTTCATTTAATACTAAATCGATTGTCGTCACCTTACCATCTTCCGAAAGATACGTATCAAATACTTGTTGATACTCCTTGTTCTCCATCAATTCATCTGGAATATAAATACCAGAATTCTGGATTGTAGTTTCCTGAGACATTTTACTTAAAAATGAATTGGCATCATTAATTCCTGACTCAATCTTTCCTAATCCTTCTGCACTTTGATTAAGACCATTTGAAAGTTGACTCATTTGTCCATCTAAGGGACTAAAGCCATTTTGAAGTTGTTTTTGACCATCTGCAATTTGTTTAAGTCCATTTGAGAACTCTGGTAATTCCTGAATGACTTGATTTTGACCTGAAGCAAGCTTCGTAATTCCAATTTCTATTTGATCAAGACCTGTGATTATGGGATCAAATCCACTTGCGAACTTTGATAAACCAGTTATGATCCCATTTAATCCCATATTCGCTTGTGATAAACCTGTACTCGTATTAGTAAGGTTTACATTTAAGGTTTTTATTCCTGGAAGTAGTTGACTTTCAAGCTGACTAGAACTCCCTTGTATCGTTAATTTAATTTTCAGATAATCATTATCAGATAATAATTCTGAGTATTTATTCTCTAAAGCTATAAAATTATTATTTAAGTTTGTTAATTCATTACTAATAGATTCTAAACCTGGATAGATTTGATTGTTATAATTCTGTGAAAGAATAGCTATACCCTTTTGCATCTTTTGGTAATTAGTTAGAAGCTCATTCGCCGCATTTTTTAATTGGATAGCTTGTTTCTTTGCTTCGATTATTCCAGCTTTAATTTCATTTGTACCTGCACCAGTTTTACGCATATTTGATTCAATTTGCGAAAGAGCATCTTGTAATCCGCCTAGACCAGATTGTAATTTTAAGGTGCCAGACTGTAGATCACCAATTCCATCTGTTGCTTCTTTTAGTTTAGGAGTAGATTCTGAGAGTGATTTTGCTGCCTCACTTAAACCTTCTTTAATTGTTCCGATCCCATTGTTCCCTTCATTTAAACCGTCGCTTAGGGTATTTACTTGATTTTTAACATATAGATCCTCCATAAGGTCCCCTACAGGTCTTGTTGCGCTTCGAACCTTCTCCACATGGATTGTCTGTGAAAGTTCATTACTTAATTTTTCAATAATCGCAAGGTATTCTTTTGATTTTACTGATTCATCATTTTCAATCACAACTTTAATCGGCATCATTTCACCGGGACCAAAACTATCTGCTACTAGATTAAAAGCTCTCACTGATTCATATTCCTCTCCAATTTCATCTAAGGAATTAAACGAAAGATCACCATCATATGAAATGATCAGTGGAACAGTAAATATTGCCACTATGCATAAAGCTATAAGCGGTCGAGTGATCGATAAATTCCCCATCCAGCCCCAAAGCTTACTTTGTGAATGTGAGATATTCCCTTTAATTGGCCAAAATAATTTCTTTTTTAAAGTAGCCATAAAAAATGGAACAATTGTAAGTAGTGAAATTAATAAAAATATTACTCCAATCGCAACTGCGGATGCAGATTGATATAATTTAAAACTTGCAAAGCCGATCGATGCAAAGCCAATCATGACAGCTAAACCACTATATATTACGGTTTTCCCTGCACTTTTATATGTAGCCAAAATTGCACTTAATGTGTCATTGCCATTTGAAAGTTCTTCCTTATAACGGCTAAGCAGTAATATACAATAATCTGTGCCAATCCCAAAAAGAACAGCTACTAGAAAAATTTGTGTGAAATTCGAAAGAGGAAAATTAAGTTTATCTACTAAAAATGCGACAACCGATTGACTAACAAGATAAGTCATCCCGACCGTTACTAGTGGAATAATAGGTGCAACAACCGAACGAAATACCAATATTAAAACGAGTAAAATGAATACGACTGTGATAATTTCCGTCTTCTTTAAACCGTTCTGTGAGCTTATTATTACATCTTCATTGATTAATCCATCACCGGTCATCATTGTTTCAACATCTGGGGTTTTTATTGCTTGGTTTAATTTATCACGAACATCCTGTACTTCTTTGTTTTCCATATCAACGGATAAAATAGTTAGTACTGTCTTACCGTCTTTTGAAACGAGTTGGTTTTTTAAATCTTTTTGATCGAAGTGACTAGTAATTTCATTAATGCCCAATTTTTCTTTATCATTTTTTAAATGATTAATTGTTTTCTCAATATTTATGGTCTGCTCAGTGTTCAATTTGCTTTTACTATGAAAAACTATGATAAAATCCTCAGAATGAGTATTTCCATTGGAATGCTTCTTCATAATGTCGTCTGCCAATGTTGACGGATAGCCATCAGGTACTGCTATTTGACCTTTTTCACGAACAAGTTGTTCCATTCCAGGTGCGGTAAAAGCTAAGACTGCAGCTGCAACAATCCACAGAGCCAATACAATCCATCTGAAACGTACGATTAATTTCATCCTATAGACTCCTTCCTATCCTTCTGAATAATTGTCAGTATTTTTTCATAAAGATTAATAAACAATTCAAAATCCCTTGGATCTAATTCATTTAAGTATGACGAAACAAAGTTTTCAATTTTCGTTTCGCCGTCTTTATAAACCCTTTGGCCTTTTTCTGATAGATGGAGATGTATATTGCGTCGATCTTCTTGATCTCTTTCTCGAGTAATTAGACATTTTTTTTCAAGTTTTTCAACTTTCACCGTAATTGCACTCTTATTTACCCCTAAAATTTCTGCTAATTCTGATGCTCTCATTGAATCTCGATGATACAAGATTCGTAATATAGCAAATTGCTCAAGCGACAAGTCATTAAACACTTGATCCGACATGATAGAGGAAATTCTCTTTGTAGCAAATAAATACACATCTTCATAACGCTTGATTAACAATTTTACTTTATTTTTATCCAAATTTAGTTCACTCCCTAAACAATTAACAATATTAACTATATTTAATTGAATCTGAATTGTCAATATATTGAAAAACAAAATGGTTTGATCAAATTTGAACTTACTTTTATCCGCATATGTTCCAGAAAAGACAGTTTGCGGTATATCCCCTTTTTTTGAATAGAACCCATACAGTTTACAAATGATTCCTATAAAGACAGTTTGTCGTACACTTTGCAATAAAATAAATAAGTAGTATAATAAGGACAATTACCTAATGAAAGGAGTTCTTTGTTTGAGTTTGTATTCTTCCACAACCTTACAACCTACAATTGTGAACCTCTCACAAGCGATATTCACTGTTAATCGCCATGCAAAAACAGCGACAAATCCAAAATATTTGTATAAATTAAAGAAAACAGCGATCGAAAAAATGCTTTTTCAAGGAAAAGCAAAAAAAATCGGACTGCATTTTTCCGAAAACCCTAAATTTAGTCAACAACAGTCTGATGTCCTTGTTCAATGTGGTGAATACTCTTTCCATATTCCCCCTTCAAAACAGGATTTTGAAGCACTTCCACACCTTGGCAAGCTAGATCATTCATCTAAGAATCCAAAATGTCGAATGCCCTTAAATCAAGCAAAACAGCTATTGGAAAAATACACGGGACTGCAAGAAATCAATCATCGATCCAATTCCCAAAGAAAATATCCAAAACCAACCAAACCTGTTTTTAAAAAATTAGGAGACAGTTATTAAAAAAGACTCTTTTCTCAAACAATGTTGCTATTGAATGTTTTAAGTTTAAATAGCAACTGAATGTCACTCCATTTCACTTGAAAAAGAGCAGGAAACTTCCAAAAAAGCGCTGCATTTAAAGCCGGCAGACGGCCATATATAAAGACAACAAACGATATGTAAAAAGCATAAAAAAAGGACTCCATCGTTGAACTGCACCCCAATTGTTAGTTGTGTCTAACAATTGGGGTGCAGTTCACGTATGAAGTCCTTTTTCCCTTTCACTTATAACATCTCTTTACTCATCTAAAGAATATACTTATCCATTTTTAAAATTAATTCCATTATTTCTGGTTTACTTACTTGATCATCCGCTCCAACTATTTCTCCTTTATGTCTCAAGCTTTCTGTAATTAGTGAGGAGAAAATAATGACTGGTAATTTGGATAGTTGATTATCGTCTTTAATTTTTTTCGTTAAATGATGTCCGTCCATTTGTGGCATTTCAATATCGGTAATGACCAATTGAACTTCTTCTTCTATCCTCTTCCCATCTGAAACAATCGCTTCTAAATAGTTATAAGCATCCTTTCCATTTTCAAAAAACTCGACATTTTCATATCCTGCTTCAAATAAAGTATCATAAATTAATTTTCTTAAAAGTGCCGAATCCTCTGCAACAACCACTTTTTTAGAGGAACGTTCTCTTGTACCAAGCTTTTTAATTGTGTTTTTATTAATTCCGGTTTCAGGATTAATCTCTGTAATTATTCGTTCAAAGTCTAACATTAAAATCATATGATCATTTTGTTTTATCACACCGATAATTTGTGTTGTATCCCCTGAATACATATCTGAAGGTTTTTCAATCTGTCCCCAAGATATCCTATGTATTTGTGAAACATTATGTACATGAAATACTACCTTTTGTTGATTGAATTCAGTAACGATATACTTTTCATTTTCTGTGGTTGCTGAATTTCCAAGCTGCAACACCTTTTTCAAGTCCACCACAGGTAATACTTCCCCACGTAATTGGATGATTCCTTCTATATATGGATGTGAATGAGGAATAAATGTTACCGGAATTGGTAGAATAATTTCCTTTACCTTAATAACATTAATGCCAAATCTACTATGTCCTACTTCAAATTCAATAATTTCTAGTTCATTAGTCCCACTATCTAATAATATTCCATTGCTAATTTCCATCTCCATACTTCCTCTCACTGATCAATCTACAGTTAATATACCATGAAAACCAGCACACGTCTTTGCCATTTTTTTAGGAAGTTTTCTAAACCAAAGTTCCCATCTGTATAAAATATAAAAAGGAATACTGAATTTACGGGTATTTTTAGCAATTGATAAATTTTCAACTAAAATAAAACAGGACTTTTTACCTAATTGATTTATCCTGTAATACTACTAGCACAGGATAAATTATAAAAATATCGATTTCAAAGAGTAAAGGGGCAACCCCATATTACACTATCTAGCTTAAAATTCTACTCTAGACAATGTACATATTTGAGGTCACCCCTTAACTAAAAACACTCTATTTAGAAGATGATAATTTTATCTCATCCTATTATTTAGCTTTTATAACATAAGTTCCAGCAATCATATCATGCAAGGCTTGCTTTTTTTCTGTAAACGCAGCAATAATATAGCCGATATAAAAGATACCAGAAAGTATCATTGCAAAATATCGACCCAATCCACGCCAAAAGGTAATACGATTGCCTTGGATATCTACAACCTTTAATCCAAATAGAAGCTTCCCAGGTGTGGCTTGCATTTTGGATGATTGAAAACCAGCAAAATAGGCCATTGAACCGAATAGAGCAACCAAGCAGAAAATAAAATAAGTGGCTAAAAACGATACAACTTTTGGTCCTGATAGTTCTGCTTCAAATTGAGATGAAGTCGGATTTAAAAATACAATTTCACCTAAAAATATCAATGAAAAAATGATCATAAAAATGGCCAAAGGGATACTTAAAATGATACCATCTATTAAATACGCACCAAATCTTATCCAAAAACCCGCATACTCTTTTTCTTGTTTTTCTAATCCTACGTCCACTACCATTCTCCTCCTATGATGAAAACAACGATGAAAATCTAAAATGGCATTATTCGTAGATAAAATAACCATTTCTATTATTTTTCTCTTATTCTATCATGAACATTATAAAGAGTCATGATAAAATATTGTAACAGACACATCTAGTATTTATCCAATTGACGTATCCAATATAAAACTCATTTGTAATGACTAGATGAATTCTTAATCCGAAATTTTTAAACCTCCTTAATCTGGAGTAAGTTTTAATGATGAAAAGCGTTAATAATTCATAAAGGGTGAAGATCATGGAGCACTTACTTAATAAAAATGTTTTAGATATTGAAATCTCTGGGATTAGAAAATTTTTCAATATGGTTAATGATATAGAAGATTTAATATCCTTCACAATCGGTCAACCTGATTTCCCTACTCCTGAACATGTAAAAAAAGCTGGCATATCTGCTATAACGAATGATTTTACATCTTATACACATAATGCAGGCTATTTAGAATTAAGAAAAGCTGCGAGTCAGTTTCTATCAATAAAATATGGCCTTAATTACCGTCCTGAAAATGAAGTGATTGCGACTGTAGGTGCAAGTGAGGCAATTGACATTACATTAAGAACCATTTTATCTGAAGGGGACGAGGTGTTATTACCTGGACCAATTTACCCTGGCTACGAGCCCCTCATTCGAATCTGTGGAGGCACACCAGTACATATTGATACAAGAGATAGTGATTTTAAATTAACTGCTGAAAAAATAAAACCATTTTTAAATAAACGAACAAAATGCATTATTCTACCCTACCCTTCAAATCCTACTGGAGTTAGCTTGAATCAAGAAGAATTGAAGGATATTGCAACACTTTTAAAAGGTAAAAATATATTTATTATTGCGGATGAAATATATAGTGAGCTCGTTTATACAGATAAACACTATTCAATTGCAAACGAATTGAGGGACCAAACAATTGTTATTAATGGTTTATCAAAGTCTCACTCTATGACCGGTTGGCGAGTAGGCTTTCTCTTCGCGCCAGAATATTTATGTAAGCATATATTAAAGGTCCATCAATACAATGTATCATGTATCTCTTCCATTTCTCAAAAAGCTGCTTATGAAGCGTTAACAGTAGGAATCAACGATGCAGAGTCAATGAAAAACGAGTATTTTGAAAGACGGGAATATGTAAGTGCGAGATTAATGAAGATGGGACTACAGTTTGTAAAGCCAGACGGTGCATTTTACTTTTTTGTGAAAGTCCCTAATCATTTGCAAACTACTTCCTTTGATTTCGCATTAAATTTAGCAAAAAAGGGAAAGGTTGCTATTGTACCTGGTAGTGCATTTTCAACATATGGGGAAGGATACTTCAGATTGTCCTATGCTTGTTCAAAGGAAGTACTTCAAATAGGATTAGATCGAATAGAGAACTTTTTAAATGCAAAGAACTAGAAGAAAGAGTTGTCTAGTAGGGATAGTCCCCCTATTAGACAACTCTTTTTCTTTCTATTGCCCTTTATATTTCCCGTTATTCTTTCCTGCTTTTTCCTTCTTGGCCTTATCTTTATGAATTTTATTTGCAGCAGCACTACCCATCTCATGAGCGAATTCCTCATTCAACACTGCAGAATCAAAGCCTTTTTTATTTTTTTGATCAGCATCATTTTTCTTTGTTCGTTTTGCCATTCATTCTTCCTCCAAACCGTTTTAAAGTTCTTCATTGATAGTTTGTTGAGGAAGACTCATTTTTATTCCCAATATTTTATCAATGCTTGTGTGCCGCTATTTTCTTCTCCTAATTCCACTAATTGATCATACATCTTTTTAGCTAGAGCAAGGCCAGGCAACTCAAGATCCATCTTTTCAGCCTCTTCTAATGCAATTCCCATATCTTTAATAAAGTGCTTTATAAAAAAGCCAGGTGAATAATCATTTGCCAACATCCTCGGAGCATATGTTGTTAAGGAAAAACTGCCTGCTGCACCAGCACTAATCGATTTTAAAACTTTTTCAGGATCTAATCCTGCTCTTTTTGCGTAGATGAGCGCCTCTGAAACACCGATCATATTTGTAGCTATGGCAATTTGATTACACATTTTCGTATGCTGTCCAGCACCCGCTTCTCCTTGATACACAATATTCTTCCCAAAGCATGATAGAATAGGTAGTACTTTGTCGTACACCTCTTGGCTTCCCCCAACCATAATTGTAAGTGTTCCATTTTTTGCTCCTATATCTCCTCCGGAAACTGGAGCATCTAAAGAATATAAGCCCTTTTCTGTTGCAGCTTGGTCAATCCTTTTCGCAAGCGTCGGTGTTGAAGTGGTCATATCCATAAAAATTGAATTCTTCTGGGCATTTTCCAATATACCCTCTGAGCCGAAATACACTTCTTCAACATCATAAGGGTAGCCGACCATTGTGATAATAACATTTGAGTGATTTGCCACTTCTTTTGGAGCATTACACCAATGTGCCCCTTGCTCGATGAGTTCCATTGCTTTTTCTTTTGTGCGGTTGTAAATCCATACATCATAACCAGCATGTAATAAATGTGAAATCATGCTTTTTCCCATAATACCAGTTCCTATAAAACCGATTATTGGCTTCATTTTGTTCAAAAGTCATTCCCCCATTTTCAAAAATCGTTAAATAGATTTAATCTTTCCACCATCTACAAGGAAACTACTTCCTGTTACATAAGAGTTCGCTTCTGATGCTAAAAATACAACCATATTCGCAAACTCCTCAGGTTTACCATAACGTCCTAATGGAATGGTTTCTTTTTCACTTTCTTCAATTTCTTCAATAGTTAACCCATTTTTCTTTGCATTTAATTCATCTAAATGTTTCACACGGTCAGTGGCAATTCTTCCAGGCCCAACCGTATTAACAAGAATATTATATTTAGCTAATTCCATTGCTAATGTTTTAGATAGACCTACAATACCTGTTCTGAATGTGTTGGATAGAATTAGCCCAGATATTGGTTCCTTAATAGACGACGAAGCTATATTAATAATTTTTCCACCATTAAGCTTCAAGAGTGGTAATGCTCCTCGAATAATGCGTATGTAAGATAGTAAATTAAGTTCAAATGATTGTTGCCACTCATCATCTGTCAGATCTTCAAAACTTCCTGCTGGAGGACCACCAGCATTATTGATTAAAATATCCAATGCTCCATATTCTGTTGTTAATTTTTGAATCATCGCTTCAATTTGATTTGGTTTTGTAATGTCACAACCAATATAGTCAACTTTCGCATCCCCTAGAGAAGAAAGCTCTTCTTTAACTATTTTTAATTGATCCACATTACGACTTGCAATTAGAACATTTACTCCTTCTTTTACAAAGCCTTCTGCTATTGCCTTTCCCAGGCCTTGACTTGAAGCCATAACTAATGCTGTTTTTCCTTTTAATCCTAGTTCCATCCAACATTCCTCCTTTATTCTCAGTATAAACCAAGCATACGGAAAATTTCATCTATTTGAATTAATACAGTAAACAGTAATGATTAGATAAGAATTTAAACAAAAAAAGACAGATGATTGAATAATCATCTGCAAGTATAAAAAAAGGGGGAAAAAATGAGAAAGAAATGGTACCTCAAGTTACCAGTATATTAAGTTCCTCGAGATATTTATTTTTACCACCCTTTTAATCGTATTAAACCTTTTTTCTTTTACAAATCAATTACATGGATGTAACTTTTTTTACAGCTTCAATTACCTCATCATTAGTTTGAAATTGTAAAACTTGCTCAGCTAACTTCTCCATATCCGATTTATTCAGTCCACGAATTTGTGAACGAGCTTTTAAGATTGAAGATGCACTCATAGAGAATTCATCTAAACCAAGACCTAGAAGAATCGGAATTGCAATTTCATCTCCGGCCATTTCACCACACATACCTGTCCATTTACCTTCCTTATGGGAAGCATCAATGACCATTTTAACTAGACGTAAAATAGCTGGGTTATATGGTTGATATAGATAAGAAACTTGTTCATTCATACGATCTGCAGCCATTGTATACTGAATTAAATCATTTGTACCAATACTAAAGAAATCAACTTCCTTAGCAAATTGATCAGCTAGGACAGCTGTAGAAGGAATTTCAACCATTATTCCAACTTCAATTTGGTCTGAAACAGGTATATTTTCGGAAACAAGCTTCTCTTTTTCCTCTAATAAAATTGTTTTTGCTTGGCGGAATTCATTTAAAGTTGCAATCATTGGGAACATAATCTTTAAGTTTCCATAAACACTGGCACGTAATAACGCGCGTAACTGTGTACGGAACATATCTTGTTCTTCTAAGCATAGTCGTATAGCTCTGAAACCTAGGAATGGATTCATTTCCTCTGGTAATTTAAGATAAGGAAGTTTTTTATCGCCACCGATATCCAATGTACGAACTACGACAGACTTACCTTTCATACCTTCTAAGACTTTCTTATAAGATTCAAATTGTTCCTCTTCAGTTGGAAACTGGTCTTTTCCCATATACAAAAATTCTGTACGATATAAGCCGACAGCTTCCCCGCCATTTTCCACAACACCCTGCAGATCATTTGGCGTACCAATGTTGGCGCCTAGTTCAACATGATGACCATCTTTTGAAACGGTTTTTTCATTCACTAACTTCGCCCACTCGGCTTTTTGAATTTCAAACTTTTCCTTTTCTTTCTTATATTGCTCCACAATTTCTGGTGTTGGATTAATATGTACTTCACCGTTTAAACCATCAATAATTACAATATCTCCATTATTGATTTTAGCTGTGACTTCCTTCGTTCCAACTACCGCAGGAATTTCAAGAGAACGAGCCATAATAGCAGAGTGCGAAGTACGACCACCAATATTTGTTGTAAATCCTTTAACAAAATCACGATTTAATTGAGCCGTGTCTGAAGGAGTTAAATCTTCAGCGACAACAACTACCTCTTCATTGATTAAGCTAGGATTAGGAATTTTCACATTTAGTAAATGTGCTAATACTCGTTTTCTAACATCACGAATATCTGCAGCACGTTCTCTCATATATTCATTTTCCATTTGTTCAAACATCATAATGAACATATCAGTTGTATCTTTTAATGCACTTTCTGCATTGACTTTTTCATTTTTAATTTTATCTTCTACAGAAGTTAATAGCTCTGGATCATTAAGTACAAGAAGATGGGCATCAAAAATTGCTGCCTTATCTGCACCCAATTTTTTATTAGCATGGTCTCGAATGGTTTCTAGTTCAGAAGTTGATGCAGCAATCGCATCTTTAAAACGAGAGATCTCTTTATCAAGATCATCTATCGTTGATTTAGCAAATGTAAGATCCGGTTCGACTAATCGATACGCTTTTGCAATAGCAATTCCGTTAGAAGCTGCTATTCCTTTTAGGATCGTAGACATTACTCAGCTAGACCTTCTTTTTTCAATAATTCTTCTAAGCTGTTTAATGCATCTGCTTCGTCACTACCTTCTGCACTAATAGTAATTTGTGCATCTTTACCAATTCCAAGAGACATGACACCCATGATTGATTTTAAGTTCACTTGTTTTCCGTTATACTCTAATTGGATTTCAGAATCAAATTTACTTGCTGTTTGTACAAGTAATGTTGCTGGACGTGCATGGATACCAGTATCTGCAATAACTTTGAATTGTTTTTGTGCCATTATAAAAACTCCTTTATCCTATTAAATGATTAATGTTTCTCCATATTAAAATAAATGACCTAATTTATTTCGTCAATAATATTTTATATGAACAAACTAGATTTTCCAAGTTAAAAGAATAACACTCCTTTTTCATGATGACAAATCAATTGCTCAATAGTAGTATTACATTATTCTGAAAGGTTATGAATTCCATCATCTTGATTTTTACTTGGCTTTATTTCTTTAAGCTGTGCCTTAATACTTTTGTATTCAGTTAAAAATAAATCTACATCCGTTGCAGAAATTTCTTCCTTCCCGTATCGAACCTTTTCATATATTTCAATCCACTTATTTGTACAATTTATTTCTATTCGAATAAACCATTCTCGTGCAGATTCTGAGGTGTATCGTCCTAACTTTTTCTTCAAAGCAAGTCTCTCCAAATCATTTACACTTTTTCTAATTTGATGTGATGATTTTGAATAATTAGGATTAATTAATACCTCTGATGAAGGATTAGTGGCTTTCTTAAATAATTTCCTAATGGTTAACTCCTTTCCATCATTCCTCTCTTCATTAGATACTTGAAAACGACGGAACTTAATAAATGCCCAAATCGCGAAGAGGACAAAAGCTATGAAGATGATTAAATAAAAAATACTGCTATCTGGTTCTATTCTTTCAATGACACTTTTCCCTTGTTCAACCGTTGGTTCTCCATTCATGTTTTCCACTTTCATTTTCTCATATCCCGTGTCTGCATTATCTTTAACTAGATCAAAGAATTTAGATAAAATAGGGCCAACCGTAATAGCTACTCCGCTAAAAATAAGAGAAATTATTGAAAGAAAACCTAATCTTATCGGTCCACTTAATAAGGTTAAAACAACGGCGACTCCAAGAGGTATAATAAATATAATGACTGCCATAAGAAACATCGGTGAAACTCTTTTAAAGTTAACTTGGAAATAATTCTTAATAAAAGTTCCATAAGTTAATAAAAAAAGTTGTAATAATATAAATAATAATAGTGAATCATTTTGTACAAACTCTAAATACATTCCAATTCCATACATGGTTACACCGACAAGGATCGTTGTTAATAGTAATCCATTTCGATTATCAAAATATTCATCATCAAAATCCTCTGGCAATAATTTATAAAGTCGCCATTGACTAAAGATAACCATAATGATCATTGCCCATATTGGGATTCCGGTAATTAGTGAAGCAATAATCATAATTGGTATAGAAATGATATAGTAAAGTTTTTGAACTCTTTGTTTATTACCGGCTGTTAGGATGAAGGTAATTATTAGTGCTCCAATCATAATAATTAAAAATGCCCAACTGATTGTAAAGACATGATTATTTAAACGAACAGGAAATAACAAGATCGCTAATAAAATTGCCTCACTAATGAAAGTTTTTAAAACTCCCCAAATCCAAATCCAATTTATCCGCTTCTTTTGCATGGCACCTGACTCCATTCTTTCATTACTCCTTGTCCATTGGCATTTTCCAATTCAAAAATGGTTGATTTTTTCATTTTTAAAGACAATAGAACATTGTTACTGGCAGTATTTTGATTGCCAATATAGATGATAATTGGGACAGAAGAACCTCTTTTTTCAATATCCTTTAACATTAAATGTGGTGGAAAAGGAAAGGAGTGGATAGAAAGCATAGAAAGTATTTCAAATGCTTTTTGTCTCTGAATTCTTCCTTCACCTTCGGAAAGATAAAAATAAGGAATGTCACTATGGGTGCGTATATTTATAGCAACTGCAAAAGGTATGTTTTCCTTTACTGCATGTTCAATTAAAAAAGCTGTATAACTAATTAATTCTTCCAAATCACGATTAATGGAATGTCCTTCTGAAATATTCAAAATTAATAGCCAATGCCTAGCTCCTGAATGTGGGAATACCTTTGTTTGTAGCTGCTGCATTCTTGCTGTTGCTTTCCAGTGAATATGCTGAAAGGAATCTCCTTTAATATACTCCCGGGTTCCAACCGGTTGGAGTGGATCAAAAAATAGCGAATTCCGGACATCCTGATAACCATGAAATAAGACAGAAGGTTCTTTGAGTGATTGGACTATCTTTCTATTTGGATAAACTAATTTTTTCTTTTTAATAATACCGTTGTAATTCAAAATGATGGCCCCACTTCCAAATAAGTGGTTAACCTTTATTTCAAATTTATAGATATGTGAAATGCCTCTTTTTACCGCTGAAAAAGGAACTCTCACCTCGACCTGTTCATTCGTCCATGCCTTGAAGGGAATAGAAATTTCTAAAAAAGACCGATTTTTAACATATGGATAAGTGGTCGGTTCAATACAATCATCAAAAGCAATATTTAAGCTTCCTTTTACAATAGGAACCCCTTTATTTTTAAATGTAAATAGCCATGCACCTTCATCGTCTATGTTCATTCTTGTTATTTCTTTATCATTTTCTAAATGTAAATCTCGTCCGAGCACAGAAATATAGGCATGATGAATAAATAAGAGAATCACTGCGGTTAATAGAATAAAAAGTAGCCATTTATCCCCAAATAAAAAGGTTAATATAATGAGAATGATTAATGTTGAACGGGCAAAATTTAAATTTCGGTTAATAATTACTTCTTTTCTCCATTCCATTACACCACTCCTGACTCAACTGGAGTTGGAACTTCCTTCATAATCTCTTCGAAGATATCTTCAATTGTATTTGTTAAAGATGCTTCAATGGATAAATACAAACGATGCTTTAACACGTATGGTGCTACAACTTTCACATCGTCTGGTGTAACATACTCACGACCATGAATAAATGCATGTCCTTGACTCGCTTTTAGCAAGGCAAGTGCTGCCCTCGGGCTAGCCCCATGTTCAATTGCAGGATGCTGTCTAGTTTGTCTAATAATTAACAGCATGAATTTTTCGACATCTTCATTTACAAGAATGTTTTTTACATTCTTTCTAAGTTCTACAAACTCTTCTCTTGTTAAAATTGTCTTTACTTGTGTTAAAGGCTCATTACTTTGAAATCTTCTTAAAATATCCCTTTCTTCTTCATATGTAGGATAGTTCATCGAAATTTTCATCAAAAAACGATCTAACTGTGCAGCTGGGAGCGGAAAGGTTCCCTGTTGAGATTCTACAGGGTTCTGTGTAGCAATGACCATAAATGGCTCATCTATAATAATTGTTTCACCATCGATAGTGACTTGACGCTCTTCCATTACCTCTAACAGACTGGACTGGGTTCTTGGAGTTGCCCGGTTAATTTCATCAGCTAAAAGAATGTTCGTCTTAACTGGACCAATACGTAATTCAAATTCTTGACTTTTAGGATTAAAAAACTGAATGCCCGTTACATCTGTAGGTAATACATCTGGTGTAAATTGAATTCGTTTGAACTCTCCATCCAAAGATTTAGCAAAAGTTTTAGCAAGGAGTGTTTTTCCAGTACCTGGTACACTTTCTAGTAATATATGCCCGCCTTGCAAGAGAGCAATAGTTAATAATTCGATATCTTTTTCTCTTCCGACCATAACTTTGGATACTTCTTGTTTTAATAAGAAAAGTTTATCCTTCAATTTTAATCCCCCTTTTTATCTGTATAATATAAATATACTAAATTTTTCAAAATAAGTAAAAAAGCAGCCACAAAAAAGAAGATACTTCACAAAGTATCTTCTTAACTCCTAGCATCTTCCAAATATTTATAGATTACATGACCGTTTCTTTGGGCAATCCCACGAAAGTGTTTAAAGTCTTCTTGTTCTACTAAAATCTTCCGAAAATCATAGAAATCTTTATTATCAATATATAACTCTGTTAATTCACCTTTACGTAATTGATCAATTGAAGCATTGATTTCTTCTTCCGTCAACTATCTCACCTCAATACAAGTTTAACAAAATATCTAAGAAGATTATATCATTCCTCATCTATATCAACCAATTTCCCACCATGGGGAGCGACATAATCCCTGAGCATGTTTTTCATGTTTGCAGAAAATCCATTAAAAGGAATATTATATGTACTTCCATCAATCAAATTCAATTGAATTCTCAATGGTGAGTTTTCATTTGCTTTATACACGTATTGAATCTCCTCTATTTTATCCCAGGGAATAAAAGAATGCTTTCCTAAAGAGGAGAATTCATTCATTGTAAAACCATCCTTTTGTATATAGAAATATTCATCAACTGATAAAATCAAAAACGTGATACTAATTAAACACAAAAAAATTGCCATTATTCTTAAAATCCATTTTTTGAAAATAAATAGTATAGAAGCTAATCCTAAAAAGAGAAATGCAATCATTCCAAACATATAAAATTCTGTTCCCATTCCAAAATACAAGACATCTCCAGATGAAAATAAAATAATTTTCAACGGCATAATGATAACTCCAGGTAAAAAGAATGCAGAGATAAAAAATAAAATAGCAATACAAATAAAAAAGTAACGAATTTTATCATTATTGATCATATATCATATATCCCCCTCCTAAGGACCATTTAACAATCGATTCTTCATTTTTTGATCTAACATGGTTCCTTAAATTCACTTTACTATTATGAAAAATTAACATAATAACCCCTTGTTTAAATTTTCAAAGTATCTAAAGAACAACGGAACCGTATCACTTTATCTATTTATTCATTATACTTGAAACTTTTCATAAAATGGTGCAAACTGTAAATGAGATGATTGAAAATTTATAATTCATAATTTAATATGAACGGGGGACGTCAGAGTGAAAATAGCCGATGTAGGGAATGTAATTGAATTTAAAGACGGTTTACGTGGCGTTGTTGAAAAAGTAAATGAGAATTCAGTAATTGTTGATTTAACATATATGGATAATTATCGCGAACTTGAATTAGAGGAAAAAACGGTCGTTAACCATAAAAACTACACCGTCATCAAAGAATCTATAAATGCATAAAAACAAAAAAATTGGCTAGATTTAGCCAATTTTTTTGTGGAATGAAGGAAACTGACGGAATTCCCCCATTTTACTAGTTAAAACTTTACATAAGCAACAACCATGTTTGCAAAAAAGTAACTACATGGAAAGAGCCTTACTTTTAAATGACATTTTATTCATTCAAACAATGGACATTACATTTATAGCTTGTTTTTGATAAAATGTGTACATTGAAGTATTCTTATATAGAAAAGAACTATTGAATGGAGATTTATCCAAATCCCATGGTAGTCATGTATTGTTATGTCGAGGGGAGTTTCTAACATATGAAGCAAAGCGCAACAGATATAAGGCTTATAATAGGTATATTGTTAGCGCATATCTTATTATTTCTTACTTTTAATGACCGTTCAATTTTTTGGTACATATACACAGCCACCTCTTTACTATTAATTAGCTATTCAATTGTCAGTGATAAATCACATGATGAACAATCAAATGGGAAATATTTATTTCTCGGTATATTATCCGGAGTCGTATTGTATCTTGTGTTTTGGATTGGTGATTGGTTATTTTCACTCTTATCCTCTTATCTAGACAAACAAATAGGAAAGACTTATAAACTACTTTCACCCAAATATATATGGCATTATTTTGTGCTCGTATTCGTTTTGGCTCCTGGAGAAGAAATATTCTGGAGAGGCTTTGTCCAAAAAAGACTAATGTACCATATTCAAGGATGGTTACCTGTCCTTATAACAGCAATGTTAAATGCCTCTATTTTCATCTATTCAGAAAACATTATTTTAATCATAGCGGCATTGGTCGGTGGTATTTTTTGGGGTTCACTTTATTTGTGGAGAAAAAACATTCCACTTTTGGTCGTATCTCATGTCATATTTGATTTATTATTAATCATTGTCCTTCCACTCCACTAATATAGGCTGAAGATAAAAAGATTGTCATATGCTTATCATTTCACATGTATTCTACAATGATTGTGAAGTAATGGCACCAACTTTTTATCTGACAGCCTCATTTCATGCTTTCGTAAACTTATTTTCTCTTCGTATCCAAAGTAAAAAGATAAAAATTAAGCTAATATATCCAAATAACGGGTACAATAATGCTAAAAGTGTTCCATAATGCACTTTACTGATTAATGTAACAACTGCAATAATGATCATGTAGATCCATAACGATTTAATAGATAAATATTGCTGGATCTGCTGTCCAAGGCCATAAACATTTCCAATGATAGAGGTAAATATTTCTCCATAAATAATAGCAACATAGATATAATAAATACTTCCAAAAGTATTTTGAACAATAATAGCCATTGGAATTTCAAATTCAGCCACATTAGGTAAAGTAATGAGTGTAAAATGACTAGATAATAGGATTAGTGTTAATAAAACTCCGCCTATAATACCACCTATCCGAACTACCTTTTTATCATTTACCTCACTAGCAATTGGTACTAATACTGCTTGTGCGAGGATTAAATTTAAAGCAGCATACGAAAAAGGAGATAGAAATAATCTCCAACCATCTTCTACTTTAGGAATCATTAAAACTGATTCAAAAAAATTTGGAGTTAAGATTGACTTTGACATGACGATAAAATTAAAAATTATCATCATCGGCACAACAAAAGTATTAACAGCAAATACGCCTTTTGTACCAATTAACATGATAAAAATCGTTAAAAAAATAGTAAAATAGATACCAATATTTTTACTAATACCTAAATGTTCTTGAAACACCGCGCCTGCTCCAGAAAACATCACCCCGCATACTCCAAGTAACATCATCATCATAAATACATTCATAAACTTTGAAATGGTTCTACCAAATAAATATTCATTAAATTCTTCATATGATTTGGCTCTCAAATCAATGGCTATCAACATCATTTTTGTACCTAATGCGATAAATAGATAGCCTGCTAATAATATTGATATAATTCCAATAAACCCATAGCGTGAAAAAAACTCGACGATTTCTTTTCCTGTAGCAAATCCAGCTCCTATCACTGTTCCAACATAAACAGCAGCCACTTGTAAACCACCAATATATTTCTTCATTAATAATCCCCTCGCAATAAAGTCGCACTACTAATCCATATGTACAAGCATATTCAATTACGACAAGAAAAATATTTTTTGCAATAAACCCTTTAAACTCTTATAACTTTTTTATTTAGTCAAAAAAGGTCAAAAAAATATTTACAAATTTAAAAAATGGGTGTATGATAAATTCATAAGGTCAAAGATAGTCAAAATCAAACAACCTTATTTTCTTTTTATCTAATTAGTCAAAGATAGTCAAAATCAACTTTTATAACAATTGCATTGCTATTTCAAGGAGGAATGCTTTTATGAAATGTCAAAATTGTAATAATCGAAATGCTAATGTTCAACTAAGAGTAAATATAAATGGGCAAACTCAGGATCTACAATTATGTTCCGAATGCTATAAAAAAGAATTTGCGATGAATCATTCACCATTTGGTGGTTTTCCTTCAATGAATGATTTTGAACATTTATTTAAAGGGTATAGTCAAGGTGGATCATTGTCAGCGAATAATCAGGGGTTTAAACAACAAACTCAAAGTCAGGGCGGCAATGGTCATAATGGATTTTTAGATCAATTTGGACGCAACTTAACAAGCATAGCTAAAACAGGATTAATTGATCCGGTAATTGGGCGTGAAGAAGAAATCAATCGAGTGATTGAAATATTAAACCGCCGGAATAAAAACAATCCAGTTTTAATTGGTGAACCAGGTGTAGGTAAAACTGCAATAGCAGAGGGTCTTGCATTGAAAATAGTTGAAAAGGATGTACCAGCTAAACTAAGAAATAAAGAAGTCTACCTGCTTGACGTTGCCTCATTGGTAGCAAATACAGGAATTCGGGGACAATTTGAAGAAAGAATGAAGCAACTCATCACTGAATTACAAAATCGTAAAAATGTTCTTTTATTCATTGATGAAATTCATTTACTTGTTGGTGCAGGTTCTGCTGAAGGCTCCATGGATGCAGGAAATATTTTAAAACCAGCATTAGCAAGAGGTGAACTTCAAGTAATTGGGGCAACGACATTAAAAGAATATCGCCAAATCGAAAAAGATGCAGCACTAGAAAGACGCTTCCAACCAGTGCAAGTAAATGAACCTACAATTGAACAATCGATTAATATTTTAAATGGATTGAAAGAAAAGTATGAGAAATATCACCAAGTAAGTTACTCAGATGAAGCAATCAAAGCATGTGTCATTTTATCTAATCGATATATTCAAGATCGCTACCTACCAGACAAAGCAATCGATCTAATGGATGAAGCTGGCTCAAAATTAAACTTAACATTAGTGACTGGCAATGAAGAGGAACTTAAGCAACGTCTTACAGAAATTGAGCAAGAAAAACAAACTGCATTAGCCAAAGAAGATTATGAAACGGCTGCAACATTGCGTGATGAAGAAGAAAAATTAGAGCAAATGCTGCAAACTGAAAATAAACATAGTCAGCCTATAGTGGACATTACTCATATTCAAGCAATTATCGAGAAGAAAACTGGTATACCTGTTGGTAAATTGCAAGACAATGAGCAACAAAAAATGAAAAATATCGAAGAAAACTTAGCCAAAAAAGTAATCGGTCAAGATGAAGCGGTTAATAAAGTAGCTAAAGCGATCCGTCGCGGACGTGCAGGATTAAAATCAAAAACTCGTCCAATCGGTTCCTTCCTCTTCGTAGGTCCAACTGGGGTCGGTAAAACCGAACTTACAAAAACATTGGCAGAAGAATTATTTGGTACAAAGGATGCATTGATTCGACTCGACATGAGTGAGTATATGGAGAAGCATAGTGTGTCTAAATTAATCGGCTCTCCACCAGGATATGTTGGCCATGAAGAAGCAGGACAATTAACTGAAAAAGTTCGCAGAAATCCATATAGTATCATATTATTAGATGAGATTGAAAAAGCACATCCAGATGTGCAGCATATGTTCTTACAAATATTGGAGGACGGTCGTCTTACAGATAGTCAAGGACGTACGGTCAGCTTCAAGGATACAGTTATTATTATGACTAGTAATGCAGGAATCGGTTTTAAAGAAATTCATGTTGGCTTTGACCAAAGCAATGCTATTAAGGAAACAAGTATACTTGATTCACTCGGCAGCTTTTTCAAGCCAGAATTTCTCAATCGATTTGATAATATTATTGAATTTCAATCATTAGATAAAGTACATCTATTGAAAATCGTTGATTTAATGCTCAAAGAATTGAATGAAACATTATCTGAGCAACAACTTACACTTGAGGTAACAAATGAAGTAAAAGAAAAACTTGCAGAGTTAGGTTATCATCCAGCATTCGGTGCAAGACCTTTACGCCGAGTAATTCAAGAACAATTAGAGGATCGTATTGCTGACTTTATATTAGACCATGTAGATCAAAAAGAATTAATTGCAACGATCGTCGATGATCATATTCATGTTGAATCAAGATAATCTTACAAAAAGGAGAAAAGCGTCTATGCTTTTCTCCTTTTTTTATAATGGCTCTTTTCTCTAACATTGTTGCTTTTAAAGTAAAGTTATAACTATTAAATATCGACTGAGGATCGCTTCACGTATCAATTTACTGAGAAAGAGCTGTAATCTCCATAAAAACCGCTAGAATCCTTTATTGGGAGTAACAGCCGACAGGTGGGCTTTACAAAAGCAACAAACGATACGAAAACAGCCTTTATAATAAATTTTGCTACTTTATACAAATACTCCAAGTCCCTACTTGTTGAAACATTAAACAAGCATAACAAAATTTTTCACTTATAACTTTTTATCGTCTACTTGATCAAGCCATGTTTGGATTGTTCCTATCACGGACTGAACACAACCCTCTTCAAATGGGGAAATAAGGTTCGCTTCTTTTACTAGCTCTGTAAAAGATTTACTTCCACCTTGTTTACATAAATGAATATAGTCTTTCCATGCCTCTTCATGATTTTCTTGTGATTTTTTCCAGAATTGAAACGCACAAATTTGCGCTAGTGTATAGTCAATATAATAAAATGGTGATTCATAAATATGACCTTGTCTTTGCCAAAGTCCACCATTCTCTAAATAATCGAAACCATCATAATCACGATGTGGTAGGTACTTCTCTTCGATTTGTTTCCAAGCTTGCTTTCTTTCAGCAGGGGTAGCTTCAGGATTTTCATACACAAAGTGCTGGAATTCATCAACGGCTACACCATATGGTAAGAAGATTAATGCACTACTCAAATGGGCAAATTTATACTTATCTGTATCCTCTTTGAAGAATAATTCCATCCATGGATAAGTGAAAAATTCCATACTCATTGAATGAATTTCACATGCTTCATGTGTCGGCCAATTGTATTCAGGTATTTCAAAATGACGGCTAGAATAAACTTGGAAGGCATGCCCGGCTTCATGAGTTAACACGTCAATATCCCCAGATGTACCATTAAAGTTTGAAAAAATGTATGGTGCTTTATAGTTTTCAATATAAGTACAATATCCGCCACTTGCTTTCCCTTTCTTTGCTACTAGATCCATAAGATGATTATCATTCATAAATGTGAAGAATTCATCTGTTTCTTTTGATAGCTCAGAATACATTTTCTTCCCATTATCAATAATCCATTCAGGCGAACCTTTAGGTACAGCATTTCCAGATAAAAATTGATAACCTTCATCATAAAATTTTAAAGAATCTACACCAATTCTCTCTTTTTGTCGTTTTCTTAGTTCAGTTGCAAGCGGGACAATATATTCCTTCACTTGTTCACGAAACTTCGCTACCATTTCAGCATTATAATCAATACGTGACATTCTGTAATAGCCTAACTCAACGAAATTCTTAAATCCTAATTTCTTGGCGATTTCAGTACGTACCTTTACTAATTCATCATAAATACGATCGAATTCTTCCGCGTTTTCAACAAAAAAACCAAATTTCGCTTCAATGGCTCTTTTCCTCATGTCTCGGTCCTTAGATTCTGTAAAAGGATCAATTTGAGCAAGTGTCCTCTCTTCCCCTTCAAACATAATTTTTGCAGAGGCTATAAGCTTCGTATATTCAGATGACAGCTTATTTTCCTTTTGAGCCAACGGTATAATTTCAGGAAAGAAGGTTTTTAATTGTCCTTCCGCTAAATCAAAGAGCTGCTTCCCCCATTTTTTTTCTAGTTCATCACGAAAATGAGACGATGTTAATGCCTGATAATATTCAGATCTCAAACCCTCGATATGCGGCATGATTTCATCCATATAATCGTTTTCGTTTTTATAAAACTCATCTTCGGTATCAATCGTATGGCGAATATAACATAGATTAAACATAGTACCTAACTCATTAATAATATTATTGATGTTCTTCATCGCTAAGCTTTGTTCTTCCACATTTTCGGCCAGTTTGAATTTTTCAAGATCTGCTCGGAACGCAACCTCCACTTTCTCTATTTCTGGTCTTGTATATGCATAATCTTCAAACTTTACTGTCATAACACACACCCCACATTCAATATTCAAGCCTTTATTTATTCGCCATAACTCATATAAATTCCTCTAAAAAAATAAAAAAAGTATTTCTAATTTGAAATACTTTTTCCGAGTTTTTTTAAAGTATCTATGACCATTTCTTTTTCTGTATCATTTAATACTGACATGATTTGATGAATCCGCTCTTGGTGTTCTGGAAATATCGATTCCATAAATTGCTTTCCTTTTTCTGTTATATGCGCGAATGTTACCCTTCTATCATCTGGACTTGCTACTCGTTCAATATACTCTTTTTTTTCTAACTTATCGACAACATAAGTGATACTGCCACTAGCAAGAAGAATTTTATCACCTATTTGTTGTAAGGGTTGGTCCCCTTTATGATAGAGTAATTCAAGAACCGCGAATTCTGTCGGATTCAAGCCATTTTGTTGAATAAAGGCATTTGTGAATTCATTTACTGCCCGATACGCCCTTGATAATACAATAAATAATTTCAAAGACTGTTGAATATTATCCATAAGATCATTTCCTTCTACAAAATTATAGTCATTATAGGCAAGAGATGGATTCTTGTCAATACTATCTTATAGAACCTATCAGGGTTTTACCTATCATATAAGAATAAAGTATAATGATATCAATGAGTCAAATGATTAATATTCTTTTGCAGAGTTTTATTATATGATTAATAAATCACATTTTTAATAGAGGGTCTTTCAATGAAAAATAAACGCAAAAAATTCGCTATCTATCTTAGTATTGTACTTGCTCCAGCGATATTGTTCACCACTCTTTACGGGATATATAGCTATAAAATGAATGATAAAAAATCATATAGACATGCTGAGCGCGATGCATCCATCTATCAGAGGCAGATGGATCAAGTAATTGGAGAAACAATTAAGAGTATCGAAGTATTGGCTATAACCTTTGAATCTAATTTTACCAATACCAATGATGTAAAAACAGCATTAAAAAAGGTCAGTGAAAAAGATCCACGATATGGCGGAATTTACTTCTTGGATAAAAAAGGAAATGTGATTACTGGAACTAATGATTATTTAAAACAATACAGTTTACAAAATAAAAACTATTTGAAAACGATGGAATTAACTCATCAAACAGTTGTCTCCGATCAAGTAGAAACACTGTCAAATAATCAAAAAGTCGTTGCTATTGTCACTCCTGTTGTAAAAAATAATGACATTCAAGCTATCATCGTTGCACATATACGTATTGATTATATCGCTAATATAATACAAATGCTTTCACCAAATACATTCGTCCAATTTGAGAGCACAACTGGTATTCCGATATTTTCTACAAATAGTAATTTAGTATTGGACCAAAAAAAGGGATTGTAAGGACTTCGCTTGAGAAAGTACCTTGGAGAATTGCCATAGTTCCAAACACTCCAAAGATAAATCCAGTTTTTAATCATACTTTTATTTTCTTTCTAATTATCACCACGATTATCCATGGTTTATATCTGTTTTTACATTCTATTACAATTAAACGACAGGCTGCACGGGAACGGATGCAAAATGAAACACAAAAATTAGAGCTAGTTGGGACGCTTGCTGCAAGTACTGCTCATGAAATAAGAAATCCTCTTACTGGGATTAAAGGACTTTTTCAATTATTATCCGAAAAATATAAGGATCCAAAGGATCAATTTTATTTTTCTATTGTGAATAAAGAAATTGATCGGATCAATGAGATTGTAAACGAATTTCTCATCCTTGGAAAACCTACTATCCAAAAAATGGAGGAAATCCATTTGGATCAGGTAATAAATGATTTAAATCCACTAATCTACTCAGAATCCAACTTATTTAATGTTCATTACTCCTACAGAATCAATTCAGAGAAAATGATTGTATTAGCAACAATGGATCAACTTAAACAAGTAATCTTAAATATTACTAAAAATGCGCTGGAATCTATGTCGGTCGGGGGGCAGTTAATGATCAATCTGGATAAAAACGAAGAGAATGTTATCCTTTCAATCCGCGACAATGGGAATGGAATTTCAGAAGAGGATTTAAAAAAAATCTTCACTCCTTTTTTTACTTCAAAAGAAAATGGGACAGGATTGGGATTAGTAGTATGTAAAAGAATAATAGAATCATTTAATGGAACCATCGAAATTAAAAGTAAAATAAATAAAGGAACGGAAGTAATCATTACACTTCCTCTACAAAAAGGGGTTGTCTGATAGCCATCAGACAACCCTTTTTATGATGAAAATAGAAACAAAAAATATATATTTATCTAAGAAAGTTGGACAGTGATGATAGATATAGTGATAGTTTTTATATAGCCTTTAATATCTGATATTTTTTGATCTTCCAATTGCTCTTTTTCAACTGGCTTCTATATATGTGAAATGACACTTCCCTGATAACGTTTGGTTTTTCAGCTTGATGTTGGAATAAATAATGATATTCATTTAGGAGCTCGTCCAATTCCTGACTACAAGTGATGGTTTTTTCATTTGTTAAACCATAACGTTTTCCGAGATAGATCATTTGATCCCTTTTTTGTTGTATTTCTTTTAAAAATCTTTTTCTATTTTTGGTATCACTATACACTTTACATTCTCCTTCGATTATTTTCCTAGGTATCTATATCAACTTGATTCCCTTGTGAATTATCGCAGGTATTTCCATAAATGTAAATAGATTCGCAAAATTAGACATTCTTTTTAATAATCAATAATCATTCAACAAAAATTGTTAGTACTTTTCGACATAAACATATTATTTTCCTAATCATTCAACATTCATATTCTTCTATAAGAAAAACAAAGGGATTGTCTAAAAAGAAAGGGTCTGTCCGCTTGTTAGACATTCCCTTTTGAAATGGGTAAATATATATGAAAGGTTGAGCCGACACCGACTTCACTTTCGACATGAATTCTACCTTTATGATCTTTAATAATTTTAAAGCTTACCATTAATCCTAGGCCTGTTCCCCTTTCCTTTGTTGTATAAAATGGTTCACCTAATTTATTTATTTTATCCTTCGGGATCCCTTCACCTTCATCCTGAATAATTACATGCATTTCTTCCTCATTTTCTCTTTTAATTTGGATACGAATATTTCCCCCATCTTGCATTACTTCTATTGCATTTTTAATAATATTTATAAATACTTGTTTCATTTGGTTTGGTTCACAGAAAATTTGGGGCAATGCGGATTCGTGGACAAATTCAAATTGAATATTATGCATAAGAGCTTGTCCATGTAATAAATCTAATGTATCCATCATTATTTTTTGAAGATCATGGAATTGAAATTGAATAGCTTGTGGTTTAGCTAGAACAAGAAATTCCGTGATAGTAGATTCTATTCGTTTTAATTCCGAAGTAATCACTTTGAAATATAATGAATGATCTTCTTTTATACTAGATTCAAGTAATTGGATAAACCCCTTTAGTGCAGTCATTGGATTCCGTATTTCATGGGCAATCCCTGCTGCTAATTCCCCTACAACCATTAATGTATCAGATTTTTGTAATTGTTCCTGCAAGGCCCTTCTCTCAGTTACATCTCTGATTACTGTCAAATTTAAATTGGATGCTAAATTGCCTTTAGAACTAATCTCTAAGTATTTATTTATTCCTAAATGTTTGATAGGTAGGATAGAATCTGATGTTCCATTAATCGGCAATTCTTCTAGGTGCTTTTTCATTTCTTGATAAATGGTAGGGTAATGACGATAAATTTCTCTAAAATCCTTACCTATAATCTTATTTTTCTCTATACCGAGTATTTCTGCTGCAATTGGATTCATATCAACTACATGAAAATTCTTATTCCATAGTAACATCCCATCTAGTGAGCCTTCAAAAATATTCCGAAATCTTTCCTCACTGTCTCGTAAATTTTGTTCCATTTGATATCGGTAGCTACTATTTCGGAAAATAGTCATATTATACCCATCAACGAAACTCATTTTCGATGTGAATTCTAGATATTTGAATTGTCCATTTGGCATAAGAAACAACATTTCATCCCTTATTGATTCATTTTCATTGAATCTCTTAAGGATACTTTCTTGTTGATCATTGTTATAAATAAATTCCCATAGCTTTCGTTTTAAAAACTCTTCCGAAGTACATTCAAAAATATTTAAAGCGGATTGGTTAGCCATTAAAATACTGCCATCTTGACCCCAGAACACAATACCGTCGATGGCTTCTTCAAATAAACTTTTAAAAAGCTCGGCATTTTTCTTTAATTTAAATCCCTTTTGACGAGCAATTCGATATTTGCTTTTTAATTCAACTTGCTCATTTGTCACCACATTCCCCCCCTAAACTTCAAGGTATTGCTGTTTTATTGTATAATAAGTTTTTATTAAAGTAATACATATCAAAAGCACTAAATAAGATTACCACTATTTAGAATCATTCTATACAAAGTAATTTCGCTAATAGACTGAAAAATCCTGCATATGTAATTTATTGTTTCATTTGTTTTATAAAATAATATAATTGCTTAAAAAAATTCCCTCCTAAATAGCAGCAAATGTTTAAGAAAAGGGATCAATACAAATATTGAGGTTTTGCTCATCCTTCGATACAATATGTAAGTATTCAAGAAGCAATTCATAACTGCTATCTGAAAGCTGAGGTTATCAAATTATATGAAAATTATCGCAAGTACACTGAATGCAAAATATATTCATACAAATTTAGCGATTCGTTATTTAAAGGCAGCTGCGGCGCCTGAATATAATGTCGTACTCGCAGAATATACGATTAAAGATCCTGTAATGAATATTGTTTCTGATTTATTCACAAAAAAACCAGATGTTATAGGATTTAGCTGTTATATTTGGAATATCGAGGAAACGATTCGAGTGATTCAAATGCTAAAAAAAATCATGCCAGAATTAACGATTATTCTTGGGGGACCAGAGGTTACATACGATACAGTTTACTGGCTACAACGGTTACCCGAGATTGATATCATTGTAATGGGGGAAGGAGAAGAGACCTTTAAACATCTACTTTCAGAGATTCAAGGTGACAAAGATTTTTCAAGTGTTCCTGGAATCGGCTATATGGAAAATGGAAAAGTGAAAATTAATCCACAAAGGAATAAAATTGATTTACGTGAACTTCCTTCACCATATCGCTTTGAAGAGGATCTTCCTCATCTTTCAAAAAGAGTCATTTATATTGAAACTAGTAGAGGTTGTCCGTTTAATTGTCAATTCTGCCTCTCCTCTATTGAAGTTGGTGTCCGATATTTTAATCGAGAAAAAATCAAGGATGATATTCGTTTTTTAATGGATAATGGGGCAAGAACGATTAAATTTGTAGATCGTACCTTTAATATTAGTCGAAGCTATGCAATGGAAATGTTCCAGTTTTTAATTGATGAGCATAAACCTGGAACTGTCTTTCAATTTGAAATTACTGGGGATATTATGCGTCCAGAAGTCATTCAATTTTTAAATGATAATGCTCCTAAAGGACTTTTCCGTTTTGAAATTGGTGTTCAATCAACCAATGATTTAACCAATGAATTGGTTAAACGCAGGCAGAATTTCGAAAAACTTACAAGAACAGTAACAATGGTTAAAGACGGAGGAAAAATTGATCAGCATTTAGATCTTATAGCCGGATTACCAGAAGAAGATTATCAGTCCTTTAGAAAAACCTTCAATGATGTTTTTGCCTTACGTCCAGAAGAACTACAACTTGGATTTTTAAAAATGCTACGTGGTACAGGGTTAAGGCTTCGTGCGAAAGAACATCAATATATTTTCATGGATCATGCACCATATGAAATATTAGGAAATAACATTCTTTCATTTGATGATATTGTTCGCATTAAACAGGTAGAAGATGTACTTGAAAAATATTGGAATGATCATCGAATGGATCAAACAATTGAGTATCTCGTATCAAATATTTTCGAAACACCATTTGACTTTTTCCAAGAATTTGGTGCCTACTGGGAAGAAAAAGGCTGGAGTAGAATTGGTCACCAATTAGAGGATTTATTTAAAAGACTTCAATCATTTTTAAGAACCATTCCACAAGCAAGCCAACAGATTAATACCATTGAGGGATTAATGAAATATGATTATTTACATAATCAGCGTTATAAGCCGAGAAAACCTTGGTGGAGCTACGAGGTGGATAAAGCTGAACGTAATAAAGTATATAAGGCTATCGTCGAAAAACCTGATGTATTAGATAAAAAACTTAGATCAATGAACTTGTCTGAAAAGGATTTGCTGAAACATACAATTGTTGAGAAAGTTCCTTTTTCACTAGATATTTATCTAAATTCCGGTCAGATCACCCAAGCAACAGATAGTTATATGGTTGTCTATTATGAACCGAAATCAGGACAATCCTCCATTTATTCATTATGCATTTAAGTATAATTTAAAAAGAAAGCCAAGCTAAGTGTTGGCTTTCTTTTCTTTATTTTTTTCTTGATGCTTTTCTTTTTGTTCTTGTTTATATGTTAAATCATAGAACTTAATCGCATTTAAATCTCCGAATTCAACACCAAACTCTTCATTTGCTTGAACTCTTTTATTTTTAGCCATTAATTTTTCCCTTTTCGTCCCTTTTTAGAGTTACGATTGGCATGTTTCATTGCTTCTTCACCGCTTGCGAATTCAGCCGAAAACTCTGACTCAGCTAGGTTTCGTTTCGGTGTCTGATTATGCTTACCAGCTGCATTTACCTCTGCTTTTCGTTTAGCCATTTTATTACCCCTTTTTGTATTTAGAATGACTTCGATTTTAGTTTTACCAAAAGGAACGATATTAAACAAAGCTCTTTTCTCCTATACTTGGGTACGTAATAAAACGAAACTTTTCAGCCTTTAACCAATAATTAGTCTTTCCTTTGGGTAATGATAATTATTGGATTGATCTCTTCCTCCCATTAAGTACATAAGGGAAACAAGTCCTACTCGACCAATAAACATCAGGACAATTAATAAGCACTTACCAAAAATAGTCAAATCTGGCGTAATGCCTAGTGATGCTCCTGTTGTACCGAAAGCTGAGCATACCTCGAATATTAAAGAAAGTAAGCTTTGATCTTCAGAAATTGACAGCAAAATTACAGAGACTACACAAATAAATGAAGCAATAACGAAAACAGCTAATGCTTTAAGAACATCCATTTCATGAATTTCCCTTTTAAAAATTTTAATATTTCTATTTCCTTTAGCAAAGTGGATAAAGAATAAGACAATAATCGCAAAGGTTGTTGTTCGTATTCCACCACCTACTGAACTAGGTGAAGCACCTATGAACATTAATCCAGCCATAATAAGAAGTGTTGGCGAAGAAAATTCATTTATATCCACCGTTACTAGCCCTGCACTTCTTGTTGTGTTTGATTGGAAAGTTGTGTAAAAAAAAGCATCATACCATTCTTTCCCTTTTAGGAAAAGATCCTTTTCAATTAAAAATATCGCAATGGTACCAAACACTAATAATAACGCATAGGTAGATGTTGTAATTTTTGTAAATAAAGAAAAATGAAATTTCACCGCAGTTTTCTTTCGAAACAAAAATTCTTTTAATTCCATTAATACAGGAAAACCGATGGCTCCTAAAGTGATCAGAATCATATTGATAAACTGTACAAAGTAATCCTGGGCAAATGGGATTAGGGATTGTCCTGTCAAATCAAATCCTGCATTCGTTGTCGCACTAATGGACGAAAATAATCCATGGAGATAGGCCTCTTGCCAATTAGGATAATAACGTAAAAAGTATGTGCCCAAAATTAATGCTCCACATAATTCAATCAAAATGATTAAAAGTAATATCATTTTTAGCATTTTTACCAAACCAGCTAAATTCATCTGATTTTGATCAGTCATAATTAGCTTTCTTTGCTTTAAACCAATTTTCTTACCTAAAAGAAGCCAAAAAAATGTAGTGATCGACATAATGCCAATTCCACCTACTTGAAGAATTAGCATCAAAATAACAATCCCACTAGTACTAAAGGTTTCTGAAATATTTATCGTTGATAATCCAGTGACACTCACCGCACTTGCGGCAACAAATATAGTATCAATCAAAGGAATACGCACACCTGGCTTAAGAGCTAATGGTAGACTAAGAAAAAGAGTTGAAACAGATACCGTTAAAAAGTAATAATATACGATTAATTGAAACGGTGTTAATTTTTTAATTTTTGTTTTTAAATAATTTTTCATAGAAAAATCCTTTCAAGCTTATATCAAAAAAACTATTCATTATCTTCTCCCTCTAATATATAGAATTACCCTCAATAATTAAAGTCGTTTCCAAAAAGAAATATAATTGAACCAATTTACCATTCATGAATTTTAAGGATTTCAACCATACTACAATTACAGCTATTTACAACATATGAAAGGGGTATTTATCAATGGCAAGAAGTAGTAATAAACTATTAGTACCAGGAGTAGAACAATATTTAGATCAAGTGAAATATGAAATAGCACAAGAATTTGGAGTAAATCTTGGTTCAGATACAGTTTCACGTGCAAATGGTTCTGTAGGAGGAGAAATTACTAAAAGATTAGTAAAACAAGCTCAGAGCCAACTATCTGGAAATCAAAATCAATAAGAACTTGCTTGTTGCTAAGCATTAGACAGAGCATACAACCTAATACTGAGTTTTTCTAAAAAAGTGAGTCCTCCACTCCATGAAATTGGATACTTTATTTCATTAGGCAACTAAGGCATGAGTTTGGTTTTGAATTGGACTCATGCCTTTAATACTACCTTAATCCGTTTGTGAAAAAGTAATGAATCTTTTGTAAAGCCCTTTGTAATGCTTTTTAACCATCATACTCAAATTTTCTTACCCATTATTGAACTTACTTTTATGAACTCCCATGTCATTTGTAAGAGTTGAACAACCTGTACTACCTTTAATTTTTCTGAATGATAAAATTACACCAAAGAAAAAAGCACCTCCAAATTCTAGAATCTCTAAAATTTTGGGTGCAGTTCATTAGGGCTCTTTATGGTTTTGTTTATGGTTGTTTCCTCTATTGTTGTTCTCCCAACCATTATGTTTATCGTTCCCCCACTTATTAGCGTTTTGATTCCGTTTAGAGTTTATTCCATTATTATTATTATTATTAGAATTAGGGGCTACATTTTTGACATTAGGTGAAGGATTTTCATGTTTATTGAATCGCTTTGGTGTAGAAGGCACAACTTTCCTATCTCGATCCTTTATATGCGACCAATTTTGTTCATTTCTATTCTCATTATGTATATGTACTTTTGTATCCGTTTCTTTCTGTGTTTCTTTTTTTATCTCTTTTTCAATACGCTCTTGCTTCCACTTCTTCTCTTCATCTTTCCTCATTCGTTGGACTGGTTTTATCCTCATATCATTTTGATCAAATGGGGCGCTTTGTTTTTCGATTTTTATATTGGATATACTTGTTTTATGATTTGAATCAGCTGAACGATCTTGCTTTACTTCCTTTTTACCCTTATTTTCTTCAGAAATAAATTTTCCCGCTGATATCCCTTTTTTTTGTGCAGAAGCTCTTTCCTTCATTGATCCTTTAATCACCTTGATATTAGCTTCTTTCTTTTGAACATCATGTTGGATCTTTTGTACTTCCTTTTCAATTCGCTGCTGATTTTTTTCGTCTTTTGAAATAGAAGCAATAACGATGTTCTTTTCTGAGTTTAGTGAATCATATTGATTAATTAACTTAGTAGCAACAGGAGTAAATAATTGATTCTTCTCAATTTGAATAGTTGATAATAATTTCTCACCAGCTGAATTATAAGCATGGGTACCTATAATATGTAAATTTTCATCTAAAACAAATTCTATACTTGAATCCATATCCATGGTTACATATGCAAAAGCTTGATCCTTTTTCAAAGGATTTATAATTAAAAAGCATATAAAAAGGATAGCAGCAACACTAGATGATAAGGACCATAACGTGAATTTTTTACGATTTGCTTTAGATTCCTCATATGGATAAAAAAAGATTTCTTCCCCAACTTCCAAAGGAGTTCCATTATTCTTTCCCTTTACAAATTCACCTTCAGGGGTCAGCATGACTAAATACTGACGTTTTATTTCTAATACGACTCCTTTTTTCATTACGTTAACCGTCCTTTTAAATACTCCTTTAAATAAACAAAATCAGAAGACATGATTAAGACTATGGCAATTATATACTTTCGATTGCGTTCCAGAGTTTTACGACTAACCTTCACTTTTTTCTCTAATAATTTTATTGGTAGACGTTTTTTTTCTTTTAAATAAGCAAAAAGCTTTTCATCTTCAACTAAGGTTTTTGCAACAGAAATTGCGCTTTCTCTTGCATCCTCATGTTTTGGAGAATGAGTGACTAAATCGTGAAAATTCAACCCGTAGGATTGTAACACTATTTCAAGTCGTAAGATCTCTTCTTTACGTTTTTCATTGTCCAGTGAACGATTATACTCTTCAATTGAAAGAGTGTCCTCATATGCAGAAGATGAGGAATCCTCATCCGGGTTGCAATCTAACCTTAAATCTTTATACTTATTTGTGCTTCTTAAATAATCAATGACTCTTCTTTTTATAATCACTTCTGCAAAGGCTAATAACGAAGAGCCTTTAGAAGTATCAAATTTAAGAATGGCATCGTGGAATGCGATTAGGCCAATGCTAAATTCATCGTCACTATTACTTATATAATGTTTACATACAGAGGAAACTGTCTTTTTTATAAATGGTTGATAATCTTGAAGAAGTTGGTTTAACAACTCTTCATCCCCATTTTGGATCGAAAAAGCCATTTCCTCCAATGTCTTTTTCTTATCTTTCACTAAAAAGCCACGCATCAACTCACCTCATCCTGCAACATATTATAGCATGGACAAGGGGCATCTTTAGTTTTCTATCTAATTACAAAATTATTTCATCATATATAATTTCGGTGGGGATGAGCAAATTTTTGAGGGTATCTGTAATTTTTTTAAGCGCTTCTCCGTAATTTATTTGCTTTTTTTCGCGATACTAAATAGCCGCTTATAGCAATAGATAGAAGTACACCCCAGAAAATTACCTTCCATACAAATGATTCAGGAAAATGCTCTTCGATAACATGAATACTTGGATGTGCAAGTGTAAAAACAACTAATTTTACCCCTACCCATCCGACAATGAGAAATGCAGATGTTTCGAGGCTAGGATATTTCTTTAATAAATTGACAAACCATTTTGCCGCAAATCGAATAATGACTAATCCTATGATCCCCCCAAAAAGCATCACTAAAAATTGGCCACCATCAATCCCACCCATTTTAAACCAACCTGTAGGTTTCAACGTAACAGCAAGGGCAACGGCTGCTAACATGGAATCAACTGCAAACGCAATATCTGCCATTTCCACTTTTAAAACAGTCATCCAAAAGGAAGATCCTTTGTTATCCTTTACCTTATCTCCTTTTTTAAATTTGTGTTTTGACTGTTTCAATAAATGATGTACCGAAATATAAAGTAGATAGGCAGCACCAATAGCCTGAATTTGCCATACATTAACTAAAAAGGAAATGAGAAATAGAGCGCCAAATCTAAATACAAATGCTCCGACTAATCCATAGAATAAAGCTTTCTTCTGTTTTTCTTCAGGTAAATGCTTCACCATCACTGCCATAACAACTGCATTATCTGCAGCCAATATTCCTTCTAAACCAACTAAAATCAATAAGACCCAACCATACTCAAGTACCATTGAAATGTCCATACAAGAATTCTCCTCCTCTGTTTCTTCTGAACGAAAATCACCTATACAGACAAAAAAGACCCCTGCCTATTATAGGCAAAGGTCTTGCTAGACATAGATTATGCCAACAAAGCCGATGGAATTCATCCATGGAATGACGACTTTGTTTTAGATGTATAACACATCTAACGCTACTCCCCTTTGACAATTCGTCAAAAGATATTCGTTTATAATAAAAGTATAGTGGAGAATATATTAAATTTCAACAACTAATTTTCTAACTTTTTGAACTTTATTATTATATATTGAATAATGAAACCAATTCCTAAACCGGGTATTAAGAAGATCATCGGTAAAAAGACAGGTCCGATAAAAATACCATTGACATACACTAAAGGTGAATACATTAATCCAATTGTAACAAAATAAGCTCCAAAGGCAAAAGGAATAAACTGATAGCGTTTCTCTTTATCCTGAGCCATTTTAAATGCATCCCACATAGCAAACATATATAGACACGGGTAAAACATTAGCCATTGATAATCAATTACATTAGCGGCTTCAGCTGTTTTTCCTAAAAAGCTCAACATAATTCCCTTATTAAAATGACTGTTTACATTAATTATAAATTCAAGACTGACGAAAAATAGTCCTTTAATAATGGAACCCGATAATAATTGTGAAAATCCTGGTAGTGCAATACTCCACAAAATGGCTTCTAATGGTTCAACCTTTTTCATTTGTTCCTTATGAAAATCTCGTAGTTTCAGCTTCATCTGGTTCCGGTCGTTGAAGAAGTCTTTCATACGAAGCTTGGAGTAATTTCCCACTAGGAATACTATCATTCAAAAAATCAATCCATAAGCTTGAAAAATTCAATGTCTCTCTATCATTATTCTCCATCATTTTTTCCTCCTATTCATATCCATATAATTTCCATATTCGAAATTAATATTCCTATAAACAGAGAAGAAAAATACATTCAACCTTATATCATTAATTTTTATCAATCATTGTTAATGTCTTACCAGTAAATCCAAAAAGAATCGTTAGCAGTGGAGATAACAGACAGAAAAAGGCAAATGGAAAATATTCTAATGTTGAAACACCTAGTACATTTGTTAGAAATACTCCACAAACACTCCATGGAACTAATGGATTTACTACGGTTCCGGCATCTTCTAAAACTCGTGAAAGATTTTTATTTGCTAAGCCAACCTTTTGAAATGCTTGTTGAAAAGATTCGCCTGTTAAAATAATAGATAAATATTGTTCACCAATAAAAATATTAATTCCTACAGCTGTTAGAGCTGCTGCCATAATCACAGATCCAACTTTATTTAATATCTTTCCTAATGATTGGAGTAACACTGGTATTATACCTAACGCAAATGTTAAACCACCCATACTTAATGCTAAAATTATTAATGATACCGTAAACATCATACTATTTATTCCGCCCCTAGTTAGTAGACTATCAATGGCTGTATTGCCCGTTTCAGATACATATCCATTGAAAAGAATACCGAATAACTCTTGCCCGGAAGTAAAATGATGAAAATAGGAAAGTATAACTGCAAAAATTGAATTAAATGCTAAAGTAATGAAAGAAGAAATTTTTTTTATGGCAAATATAACTAATACAAGTATCGGAAGCAAACTATACCAATGGACTAAATTTGTCTGCATCAAACTTTCTTGATAGCTGATTAAGCGATGTAAATTAGCAGAAGATGCATTCGGTGATATGATTGCGTATACGATTAAACTAATAATAAACCCAGGGATTGTTGTCCATGCCATATTTCTGATATGCTCAAACAAATCAACCTTCATCATCATTGACGCAATACTTGTTGTATCAGACAAAGGTGACATTTTATCACCAAAAAAAGCACCTGAAACAATAGCACCAGCCGTTATAGCTAATGATGCATCAATAGCAGAAGCAACCCCTATAAATGCTACTCCTAATGTTGCAGAGGTTGTTAATGAACTACCGATGGCTATTCCCACAATCGCTGTCGTAATAAAAGCAATCGCATAAAAGAAGTGAACAGAAACTATTTTAAATCCAAGATAAACCAAAGTGGGAATTGTCCCACTAATCATCCACGCAGAAATTAACAGTCCAATCAGAAAAAAGATAAAGATAGCAGTGATACCTGATTTTGCACCATTAGTCATCCCCTCTTCAAGTTTTTTAAATGGAACCTTCCTTATTAACCCGTATAGAATCAATAGAAAAATTGTTAACAAGATTGGAATATGAGGCGCTGCAGAAAATTTTATAATTCCACCGCTAATTAATCCTACAATACAAATAGCAAGGATAATAGCTTCAATTATTGTTGGTGTGTAAACTTTTTTAATACTAAACACGACATTTTCCCCCTATGAAGATTTAATTCAGTTCATACAAAAAGGAGAGCATCCCCATCCCAATTAGGGACGAAGATACTCTCCGCGGTACCACCCTAGTTAATGACCAAAGTCATTCACTCTAAAATTCCTATTTTTACATTCGGTGTATTTCATTTCTATTGCCGCCTGAATTCTCAGCGCCCATTCAGTCTCTTCATGCTGCATCCAATAGAATTACTAGTGTCCGATATAGGAAAACTATATAACCTTTTGCACTTAAACGCTTTTAAGCTTTTATGCGATAAAGTATTTTAATATAATATATCATGTTTTAAAAATAAATCAAGAAAAAATTAAAAGACACCTTACTAAAATGATACGGAAAAGAACCTCTTAGGGTGCTTAAGAAACAATAATTATTTAAATAATCGAGAATCAGTTATCCTTAATATATTTTTCCATATTCATTACAATTAAACTCGATGGTAAATACTTTTTCAAACGACGCTCCAAGCGAAGTTAAAACACCTTCAATACGGATAATATATTTTTGACCTCCGTCAACTAATGATACCTTATACGAAGTCTGAACCCATTTACCAGGAACTCCTGCTTTTTCTGATGTTACATCATTTACTCCAATTTCAAGTAAACAATGCATTTTCTCATCAACAGTCAAATGTTCCTTCCCCCTCTCATGAAAAATTAGACAATTCTGCGAAAATTTTAGTTTCGTTAAAATAATTAATATTCTTATGTTATAGTTGAAAATGAAATCATTAGAGTAAGTAGTCAAACTAATGTAAAATGAATTGAGTATTAAATATTAAGGAGGGTTTCATGTGATTAATGCAGAGGGACTAATAGTCATTGGAGCAGTTGCATTAATTCTTTTTGGGCCAAAAAAATTACCAGAAATAGGTAGAGCAGCAGGAAAGACCATAAGAGAATTTAAAAATGCAACTAGTGGGTTACTAGAGGATTCAAACACAAAAGAAAATCATAAAAATCAAAATTTCCAATCTCAAAAGGATCAAACAAATAATATTTCAGTATCAACGGCTAATGATTTAACAGAAAATTCATCACCCAGTAGTGAAGGTGCTGAAAAAAACTTAAACAATTCAGTTTAATAACTTAGTAATTTTGGAGGGTAAAATGAAAGAATCAAATTCAAATGTTGTTTTATGGCTTTTAATGTTATTAACAGCCCTTATTCTTTTTGGTGGTACTGCTCTCAGTTACTATTTATTTGGAAGATAAATAATCGCCTTCTTAAGAGAAGGTTTTTTTGAGTCCCAACCACTTACTGTTTTTCCTACCAAAAATCGTTATTTCTATCACAAGATGTTAATATTTAATTTTTAACAAATATATCACTCGAACTGGTTAATTAAACATATTTTTTAAACAGAGTGAAATCATTTAAAAGGGAGTGACTTTGAAATTTTTTATTACATTTTACTATGCGCTGGCCCTCTTCTTTCAGTCTACTCTCCTATTATTCTTATACTTTGATGAAAAAGTTAACAAAATAAAAAGACCAGTAATTAAAAGAAAAAACGTTCGAATAAGAACGTTTCAAAAATGTTCACACCAAACTTGTCATTATCTCTAGAACACATGCAAATATATTTCCCTTATTTATGCTCTCATCTGTTTACACTAAGAATTAACTTTATCTCACGTTGCAATTTATTGAATGACTGCGCCATTTTTTTGATATTTAAAAAGAACCAGCCATGCAGATATTCAAGCTACAATGAATATATCCACATGACCGAGAAAATGGATGTATGAAAAATCCAGGTCAAAAAGTATTAGTTCTCTTGAAAGCCTTCTAATGCATCATATAATTTGATCTCTGGATGTTTATCTTGAAACCATCTAAGGGCAAAATCATTTTCAAATAAAAATAATGGTTTATCAAAACGATCTTTCACTAATAAGCTTCGTGAACTAGATAAAGATTCATTCACTTGATCCTCATTAATCCAACGAGGAATTTTCGATCCGATCGGCTCCATAATAACATCAGAGTTATATTCATTTTTCATCCGATGAACAAATACTTCAAACTGCAATTGTCCCACTGCACCTAAAATATAATCTTCCATACGGTATGTTTTATATAACTGAATCGCACCTTCTTGAACAAGCTGATGAACTCCCTTATGAAAATGCTTTTGTTTCATTACATTTTTAGCAGATACTTTAACAAAAAGTTCCGGAGAGAATTGTGGTAGCTTTTCATAATTAATTAATTGTTTTCCGGATGTAATGGTATCGCCAATTTGATAGGTGCCAGTATCATATAAACCAATGATATCACCACTAACTGCTGTATTCACTGTGCTTCGATCATCAGCAAGGAATTGCGTAGATTGTGATAACTTCATTGATTTTCCCGTTCTAGAAAGGGTTACATTCATACCACGATCAAACTGACCTGAACAAATCCGAACAAAAGCAATTCGATCTCGGTGTGCAGGGTTCATATTGGCTTGGATTTTAAACACAAACCCCGAGAAATGATCATCTGCCGGATCAACCGTACCGACATCAGACGTACGTGGCTGTGGAGGCGGTGCAAATTGTAAATAAGTTTCAAGAAATGTTTGAACCCCAAAATTTGTCAATGCACTCCCGAAAAATACTGGAGTTAATGTCCCATTGGCAATTCGTTCATTCGAAAATTCATTTCCCGCTTCATCCAAAAGAAGTATCTCCTCTAATGCCTGTTCATAAAGAGAAGATTGCTTGATTGGTGAATCTCCTTCAAGCTCTCCATCCTCATTTAACGGTAAAAATCTTTCTTGTTCTTCTACACGAAATTGTTCGATACGTTTATGATAACGATCATAAATTCCTAGAAATTCTTTCCCCATTCCAATCGGCCAGTTCATCGGATACGATTCAATACCAAGTACTTCCTCTAGTTCAGCTAGTAACTCAAGTGGAGTTTTTCCTTGTCGATCAAGTTTGTTAATAAATGTAAAAATCGGAATCCCTCTCATCCGACACACTTTAAATAACTTTAATGTTTGTTCCTCAATCCCTTTAGCTGCATCTACGATCATCACCGCACTATCAACCGCCATTAGGGTACGATATGTGTCTTCACTGAAATCCTGGTGCCCAGGTGTATCGAGGATATTCACCCTTTTTCCATCATACTCAAATTGCATTACAGAAGATGTTACAGAGATCCCTCTTTGTTTTTCAATCTCCATCCAATCTGACGTTGCAAATTTACCTGATTTTTTTCCTTTTACCGTCCCTGCTGCACGAATGGCTCCTCCAAACAATAGTAATTGCTCAGTTAAAGTTGTTTTTCCGGCATCTGGGTGGGAAATAATTGCAAAGGTTCTTCTTGAAAGAACCTCATCTTTTAATGAAGTCATGTAGTAAAATCCCTTTCTGTTGTAAATTCTTACTCATTTAATTTAAGCATTTTTCATTTTCACATTGGATTCACCTTAACAACTATATATTTTACATTTCTCGTGTCCACTGATTAATTCGATGTCCAAGTGTGATGGCTTCTTGTTCATCTAATTTGGAACTAAGTGAATGAATGATTTGATTTAATAATTCTTCACCAAAATCATCATATGTAAATTTTGTTGACCATTCTAAGGTAGGAACAGCCACCACAAAGTATTCGTCTTTTTTATTTTCATATATAAATATGTTTAACTCAGCATCACTAAGTATAGTTTTACGAATTTTCATTTTCAATCCTCCAGTCACAAATTATATTATAAAGGAAAAAGGGGGAAGAAAAAAACAAATTCCGTGAGCCAATAAAAAAAAGACTTCCGTAAAAAGCTGCAATCCTTTTTCGAAAGTCTTTATTTCATTTAATTTCTAATACAATAATAAAGAAAATCTGTTTTTGTTTAGTTTGTTAATTTTGTAAAAGCCCAACTGCCGCCTTTTACACCAATAAAGGTTTCATCGATTCTTATGGAGGTTGCAGCTCTTTTCTCATTGAAATGAAAGGTGTAGCAGTCTTTTGCCGATAGTTATTGGTTAAAAACTGTTATTAAATAGCAACAATGTTTGAGAAAAGAACCTAAGGAATAAAACTTTTTAGCTTTTCCTATGAAAAGGTGCTTTCTCTCCTACTCTTCCTTTTCTCCCACTTGTCGTCTCTGCTTGTGAAAGGGAATTTAGGATAGCCTCCTCCGTTGCTTCTGCCACTGCTTGAAAAAGAAGATTCATGATTGGATGATCGTCATGTAAAACAGTGACTTGTTCTGCTGCTTTAGATGAGGAATGTTGGATGGTTTCTGCATTAGAAAAAGCAATAACAACATCCCCACTTCCGTTGTGGATATGACTTCCTATTCTACTCAAACCGACCACACATCTTTTTGCCAGTCTTTTTAACTGCCGATCTGAAACCGGAGCATCTGTTGCTAAAACCATCATAATAGAGCCATCAGGACGTTCTTTATCGTCGTCTCCTACCGAATTTGCATAACGAAATTCATCCTTACTCCCAAAATTACTCTGTACAAGTATTCCTACAGTATAGAAAGAATCCCCTTCAGAGATCAAACGTGAGGAACTTCCTATTCCCCCTTTATATCCAAAGCACATTGTACCAGTACCTGCACCAACTGCTCCTTCTTCAGCCTGTTGATTTGTTGCACATTGGATTGCTTGTATTGCATGTTCTGGTTTCACAGCCAAAAGTCGTATAGAATTTAAATAACTATCATTACATTCACCGACAATTATATTGATTGAACTTGTAGAGTCACCAATAGCAGGATTTTCAGCCAACATATATTGAAGTGTTCCCTGTAAAACGGGGCCAACACTAAATGTATTTGTCAACATAATAGGTGACTCTATACAACCTAATTCTTCCACTTGAACAAGGCCAGTTGTTTTTCCAAAACCATTTGCCACATAACAAGCAGCTCGAACCTTTTCTAAAAATAAATTCCCTTCATGTGGTAAAATAGCTGTCACACCTGTACGTATACACCCATCATTAATATCCTGATTTAATGTTATATGCCCAACCTTCACTCCCTTTACATCTGTTATACAATTTTTACTACCTGTTGGAAGATTCCCTACTTCAATCCCTAGTTCCCTTGCTTTCATGTATAATAGCCCCCTACGTGATGATTACTGTAATATTATCACTTTTAATTAATTTTTGACTTGGTTTACAGACTTTGTCATTTACTTGGATCTCAGTATTTTTGATCTTCTTGACAATTTCTGTTCGACTCCACCCTTTCAGGCTTTCAGCTAACATTTTATCCAGGCGTACAGCTCCATAGGCCTGATTAATTTTAATACGTATTTGGGTGTATCCCTGTTCTCTTAAAGATTCAATTTGTAAACTATATTTATTATCATTTTCAATAGCTATTAACTCTTCTCTTACTTTCGCATGCTCAGTGTATGCTTTATAAATACTAAGCTTTTGATTCCATGTATGGTCCTTTGGACATTTAAAAATAGCATATCGATAAATATTTTTGCCGTTTGAATTATGACGTCTAATAAGAGAATCCTTAAACTCAACTGTTTTACCACAATTTTTACAATAGCGAGTAATTACTTTTTCCATTGATTGCTCAACTAAATTCCAAGATAAATCCAGCACATTCATTTTCCTTCACCTCTATAGATAAAGGAACGTAACATCTATTTGGATGGATTAGTATTAAGTTATATTGAAAAACAAAAAGAGCTTCCCTAAAAAAAGAGAACCCCTGTTAGCTTATAATACTACAGATTCGTTCCGTTCCTTTGTAATGGGAATAATAGACAGACTCCTCCCTAGGTGAAAAACATAAGTTTTCCGGAGAGTCCTATCCAATTTTTTTGATCCATTACAAAGTAGTTGTTGGCATAAACAGTAACGAGTCCTTTCTATCCAAATAGTTTAGATGTATTTTAACACAGAATTTAAAGATTAGCCATAACTTTCTGAAATCATTAAGCGTAATAGCAATTAATTAACATCCATGAGCCTTCCTTTAAACGCTTCATTTTCTTCCAGCTTTCTATAACTTTAAAAATTGCTTCTGTTTTTTCCTTAGACATTTGAAAAAAATTGCATACATCTATTAATTCCACTAACTGTTTCATCTGATAGGAGTTAATATTTTGTGCTCTATGTGGAAGAGGGGGAATATTAATTGGATTATTATCTATAATGGTCTGAAGAGCATGAGCAATAAATGTCCAATCATTGTGTTGGATATTTTTTAGTTGCTGCCAGCGTACTAAATTAGGGATATATATAAATTGATAATACGCTGGATCATCAATTAAATTATCTACCTCTGTACTGCAAATCCCTCTAAGTAAAAAATCCTGCCGAATGTCTTGTCTCTCATTTTCAAAAATGTCATTGAGTATTTTTAAAACAAGTATATCTTGTATACATTCTAAATTTTGACCATCCACTATTCTTTCACATTTGGAAAGAACGTTCTGAAATTGATCAACGTCCATATCAATTTCCCTCCTATCTTATAACTTTACATAAATAGCAACATTGTTTGAGAAAAGAGCTGAGGATAAAAAGAGCCCTAATTTATCGATGTAAATTAAGGCACTATTTGATTAAAATGATGATACTGGATAGCTAAGGATGTATAAAAAGGGTGCTTATTGCTCTACCATTGGTGACTGTATATATGCATATAATAAACGCTCTGTATTTAAAATAGATGTTTCATGTGTACGCTCAAATGCGTGTGATGATTCTATTCCTGGACCAACCAGCCCATGTACAATATCAAATCCCGCACGAATGGCAGCCGATGCATCAGATCCATAAAAAGGGTAAATATCAACTTTATATTCTATTTGGTTTTCCTTCGCCAAATTGACCAAATGTTTGCGTAAACCATAATGATATGGTCCACTTGAGTCTTTCGCACAGATAGAAACAGTATATTCATCTGATGCCTGACCGTCACCTAATGCGCCCATATCAACCGCCAAATATTCAACTGTTTCTGGTGTAATATTTGAATTTCCTCCATAACCTATTTCCTCATTATTTGAGATAAGAAAATGTGTTGTATAAGGTAATTCAATATTATTTTCTTTAATATGTTTGATAAGCTTTAATAAAATAGCCGTACTTGCCTTATCATCTAAATGCCGTGATTTGATGTATCCTGAGTCGGTAATTTCTACACGAGGATCGAAAGAAACAAAATCACCCTCTTCAATTCCTAAAGCCCGTACATCTTGTTCGTTAAATACCTTTTCATCAATTCGAACTTCAATATTATCTTCATTTCGTTCCGCCTTGCCTGCATCTTTATATACATGGACAGATTGTTGATGCATTAAAATGGTTCCTGTATATGTTTTTCCAGTAGAGGTTTCAATTTTGCAATATTCCCCTTCTACTGAGTTCCAACGAAAACCACCAATCATCGTTAGTTTTAGTCGACCATTTGCTTTTACTTCTTTAACCATTGCTCCTAAAGTATCAACATGAGCAGTAAGCATTCGATGCTGCTCATTGTTTTTACCTGGAATTGTAACGATTAGTCCACCCTTACGATTTCGATACATACTTACATTGGTCTCTTTTAAATACTGCTCACAAAAATCAATGACTTGCTTCGTATTTCCTGAGGGACTAGGTATTAAAACTAACTTTTGAATTAATTCCATTGTTTCTTTGGATTTGCCATATGTATTCATGTGTATCTCTCCTATTTTTTATTTCAACTTTTATTATATTGAAATATTTCGAAACAAAATAGTCATTCGCATTATTTTTTCGATTTTTCTAATAGTATTGTATAATTATGTAAGAGGAGGAATGCGTAATGGAACAACACCGATTTCTTTTAAAAGCAGATTGGCCCGGTGGTAGAAATGATGTTGGGTTTATAGAAACAAGTAATTTAAAAACAAAAATATCAATTCCAACAGAAATGGATGGCCCCGGAATTGGTACAAATCCTGATGAAATGTTACTTGGGGCTGCGGCTACATGTTATATCATTACACTTGCAGCAATGATTGAAAGACGAAAAATTCCTGTTGAAAGCTTAACACAAGAATCAGAAGGCATCGTTGAGGTTGATAAAGGTGTAATTACATATAAAAAAATTATTCACCGTCCAAAAGTGATCTTGGAAAGAAATTGTACAGCAGATCAGATTGAAACAGTAAAACAGCTAACAGAACGTGCAGAAAAAAGCTGCATGATTTCTAGGGCTATCCAAGGAAATGTAGAAATTGGCTTGGAGGCAATTGTGGAGCTGGCAAATTAGTGAAAATGGGATGTCTCGAAGTGAGCGCTAGCTATTTATGAGACATCCCTAAAATGATCTACCCTATTGGTAAGCGAATGATAAAGGTGGTACCTTTATTTAAGACACTTTCGACAGTTAAGCTTCCATTGTGTTCTTCAATAATATTTTTACAAATCATAAGTCCAAGTCCATTCCCAGATTTCTTTGTTGTAAAAAATGGTGTACCTATTTTATGTAACATTTCCTTAGATATCCCACATCCTTCATCACTGATAGAAATGTTTACATACTGTTTCTTTCTTTCCTCAATGCGAACAATCAATTTCCCACCATTTTTCATAGATTCTATCGCGTTTTTTATTATGTTTATAAATAACTGTTTAATTTTTGCTTCATTACAGCTAATTTGAATGGGCTTTTTAGGGTAAAAAGTATGTATTTCAATATTATGGCTATTTGTTTCTGGTTCTAAGAGAATGATGCTACTATTTATTAATTCATGTAAATGATGCAATTGATTCTTTCGCTTCATTGGTTTACCAAGGATCATTAATTCTTTAGAAATAATTTCTATCCGGTTAATTTCATTTTTTATCATATTAAAATAATGATTATTATGTATAATTCCCGACTTCATTAATTGTAAAAAACCCTTAACAGATGTTAATGAATTTTTTATTTCATGAGCAATTCCGGCTACCAACTCTCCAGTTAATGATAATTTTTCTGTGTGCTCAATATAGTCCAACATCTTTTTCTCACTGGTAATATCTTTTGATATGGAGAGAATTTCTACAGGCTGATAATTTCTATCTCTCACAATGGATAATGTTGTTTCTACCCAAATCAAATGACCATCCTTATGCATCATTCGATATTTAACGGTGTCGATGTCATGTTTAAGCTGAGTGAACTTTTCTCTTATATCTATTCGATCTGGATCAATAATAAATTCGAAACATGATTTTCCAATCATCTCACTAGGAGTAAAACCTATAATAGATTCTGACATGGAAGAAACAAAAGTATAAACACCATTTAATTTTAAACGAGCGATAATGTTATTTTCACATATCTGCCTTTTGTTTACTTTTTGCTCACAATTATTTGCATTAGGCATCAATCCTTTGCCTCCTTCCAACTGCTAATTTTCCAGTTAGATTACTTTGACAATACTAGAGGACATAATATGGTAAATCAAACCAATCCCTTTATAACTATATTACTAAACTCATGACTTTTGAACCATATATTAAAATGATTAAATCTTGCAAGTGTTATTACTATTTCGTTGGAGACACTAATCCTATGCAAAGGAGGTGTTTTTGATGTTAAAAAGGAAAGAACTAAAACCAACCATTGCACCAGGGATGAACGATGCGGAAGAATTAAATGAAGAAGCAACCGAACAGGATATTGAAACTGGGGATTATACAAGTGTGACAACATTATCCTGGGATGAAGTGGATCCAAGTGAAACTTAACGATTTATTTTTGACAGCTACAAAAGCTGTCTTTTTTGCTTCTTTAAACGGAATTTTTTTACTACTCGCATTTGGAATGACGCAAAGTCAGGAAACATGTAGAATAACATTATCTAGATGTATGTTAGGAGTGTTAATAAATGAGACTTGCAACAATAGGTACTAACTGGATTACTTCAACTTTTATCGAATCTGCCAAAAAAACAAATCAATTAACCTTACAAGCTGTCTATTCTCGTTCATTGGAAAAAGCAAAAGAATTTGCAGCACTGCATGGAGCAAAAAATTATACGGATAATCTTCAAGAACTTGCAGAAAATCCTGAAATCGACATTGTTTATATTGCTTCGCCGAATTCCCTGCACTTTGAACAAGCAATACTTTTTCTTACGCATAACATTCATGTCATTTGTGAAAAACCTATTTTTTCAACTACAAAGGAATTGGAAGAAGCATATAAAATAGCTGAGCAGCATGGGGTTTACTTATTTGAAGCAATACGAAACATTCATACCCCAAATATGGAACAACTAATTAATCATTTATCTTGCATTGGGAAAGTTCGGAGTGCAAATCTCCACTATATTCAATACTCTTCGAGGTATGATGCATTTTTAGACGGAAACATGCCTAATGTCTTCTCACCAAAATATTCAGGCGGGGCATTGGTTGATTTAGGAGTATATCCACTTTCACTTGCAATCAAACTTTTTGGAGAACCTGAAAACATATCCTATCATCCTGTTATTTTAAATAGTGGTGTGGATGGAAATGGTACACTTATACTAAAATATAATGATTTTACCTGTACGATTATGTGCTCAAAAATTTCTCAGTCCTTTATGCCCTCAGAAATCCATGGGGAATCTGGAACCATTGTATTAAACAGCGTCACACCAACAACTTTAGAATGGATTGACCATAAAACAAATAAAAGAACATCATTTGAAGTACAACAAGATGAACATGATATGATCTATGAAATTAACACCTTCATTCAAATCATCCATACAAAAGATAACAACACATACAATGAATTAAAGCAATTAAGTACGACAGTCCTTTCAATAACAGAAAAGGCTCGAAAAGATAATAATATCACCTTCGGGGTCTGACCCCCACCGCTTTAAAGCGATAAAGCTATACATACAATTTTTATTTTGGGACAACCTACTATCATGAACTGGGAGGTTGTCCATGATGTATGAAGAAGAACGATTTGATCAGTTTGAGGATTTTTCTAATATTTATTTAGATAAGAAATATTCAATTTGTCATTTTTGTGACGGTTATGGTTATGATATATACTCTAATATTTGCGAACATTGCTCAGGGGTAGGGAGGATTTAGTTTTTTTTTCGTAGAAATTCACTAAAATTCTACAAATTCCCCCTTCACTTATGGTACATAGTTACTATATAATGAATATGACTATATACTTAGGGGGAACAGTATCGTGATAAGAGAGGATGAATATCTACTTTTTATCAAAGAAATGGGACGCCTTTTTCAAGATTTTAATCATTGTAAAGATGAAGAGATCAAAAAAGAAATTCTCGATGATATTATGCTATTAAGTAATGTGATCAACCCAGATCATGAGCTTTCTTTTCGTGCAATCGTATAATTCTCTATAATCAATCCTAGTGATGTTTCTCCATTACTTTCTCAAATAATTTTTCCTCCAAAAATACATCCAAAACTATAATAAATATAGCTTATTTTATAGGAATTTGGTAACATGTGATTATTACATCGCCTTTTCATAAATTTTCTAGTTACTTCATAAATTTTATGAAAGGTATAAATTTAGAGATTCATTTGGGGGTATTCCTATGAAAAAGATTGCTCTTGTTGCATTTTCCGCAATTGTCTTTCTAATGCTCATATTTATTATTGTAATGGAGATCTATCCCTTTTCCTAAATAGATATACATAAAAAACCTGAATTCTTTGCAGGTTTTTTTTATGTATTTTTTCATTTATATGGCAATGATATTGAATAGAACATTATAGCGAAAGGATCGTCGGATTGTGCTAAAGCTAGCTATGGAATACTTACCATTTGTAGGGTTTGGTTTTACTACTATTGTTTTTATCATTGCTTTTAGTGCTAGTTTAATAAAAAAAGTCAAAAAAGGTTGATATTTACGAAAGCTTAATTATGAATTAACAAAATCTTAGTAATTCTTCTATACACTTACATTGTATCCAAAAAAAAGATACTTTCCCCCTTTTGGAGTGGGTTGACTTGGTTCTGCCGAGTTTACCTACTCTTAAATTTTCAATTATATTCAGCTTATCTCTTTCCAACAAGCTTCAACCATTTCACTTCTCATTTTGGATTAGCTCTAGGGTCTGCAATTAGAAAGATATTGTACATTATTCTGTTTTTTATATTGAATCAAACGATGAGCTCCCCAACCAAAATGATTTCGATCAGTAGCTTAAAAGACATGGCCAACACTAGTTAACCACCCAGTCTTAAAGCGATTGCTACTAATCACACATGGTGTATAAATGCAGCTAGTCAATCGATTCAAAGTGATATTAGACCTTTATTTACACTTGCATGTTAGAAAAAATGGGTTGGTACATCACTAAAAGATGCCATGTGAAAAAGAGTTTAAAATTCACTCCTTATTACAATCCTCCGGGAATTCCAAAAAAAGCAACCAAATGTCAAGATTGTTTAACGATTAGTACAGACATCACACCTATACTATATCTAGCATTAACTAGTCTTTTTTCAGATATAGTATTTCTTTTGAAGTCTAGCTTCTTGTTAAACAATCTTTTTTCTATGATTTTTAACCAAATTACTAATAAAATGTTCTGAACACATTTATCACAGTATTGGACATCCGTCGTTTCCAAGACAATAAAACGGAATAGGATACATTAAAAGGCTACTTTCACATAATTTTTATGCAAAAAACACTTTCATTTTTTCCAATGTGATAATGAGTATAGCATGATAATTAGTTGCAGAAAGGCCAATACAATTATAGAAGGGACTATCTTCATGAAGGTACTTTTTATCGATAGCAACGAAGTTTTAATGAACCTACTTCCAAATGGTTTTTCAAGTGCTGGACATGAGATTATGATCTCTGGTTCTATTGCAGACTTTACACATCTTTCCACGATGATGGACCAATTTTCTCCAGATTTAGTCGTAACATATGGTTGGGGACAGGAACAAACTCATGAAAAACAATATATGATAAAAACCTGTGTTCAAGCTAGACAAATTCCGCATGTCTATTGGTCAGTTGAAGATCCACTTTATACAGATAACTTTGTCGTTCCATTAATTATGGTAAGTCAACCTGATTATATTTTCACTATTTGTCCTTCCAAAATTAGTTATTTTCAATCTTTAGGATTTCGTGCTGGTTACATGGATTGGGGCGTTCAGCCAACCATTCATTACCCAACAACACCTGACCCTCAGTATGCCGTTGATATTGCAGTTATTGCTAATTCCTATGATTGGATATTGAATCAATATTCAGTCGATCAACGCATGGAATCGATACGAAATTTAGTCATTCCTCTTGTAGCAAACAATATCAGAGTTGATATTTGGGGCAAAGGCTGGCAGGAAATGTTTGCATATTTGGGACTTACTATTGATCCAACTTGGTTGCATGGTCCTCTTCCCTTCCATGAATGCAACAAGGTGTATAATTCTGCAAAAATTAATATCGGCTTTCAGAATTACACAACACAGGTAACTCAACGAACTTATGAAGTTCTTGGAGCAGGAGGCTTTTTATTATCTCAAGATACACCTGCTGTTCGGCAACTGTTTGAGCCAGGCAAACACCTTGTAGTATCCTCTTCTCCTCAGGAAACGCTAAATAATGTTATCTACTATTTACAAGCTGAAGGAGAAAGACAAACCATTGCAAATCAAGGATATACAGCAGCCCTTCAACACACCTATCGCAATCGAGTTGAATATATGCTTCAAATTCTTAGAAACGAGGGTATTTTGTCACTTTAAACTTTTAAATGTAATAGCCCATTAAATATCTGTTAAACAAACAATTTTTATATTGAAAGGATGTATTCAATGAGAGTATTTTGTTTTGATAGCAATGATGCAATGATGCATTTGCTCTCAAATGGTTTTCGTGATGCAGGTCATGAAGTATTAGTAATAGGGGCAGACAATTTAGATGCCGTCGTAAATTCTCTGGAACTTTTTAAGCCAGAGCTTGTGATTACAAATGGTTGGGGATTAGAACAAACGGTTGAAAATCAAATTTGGATAAAAAACTACGTAAAACCTAGGAATATTCCGCATGTTTATTGGTCAATTGAGGATCCTTCATTTACATCAACCTTTGTACTACCCTTAATCCAACGTACTGAACCAGATTATGTTTTTACACTTACTGCACCTATAGTTGATTATTACCGATCTCTAGGAATTAAAGCAGCACATTTAGATTGGGGCTATCAGCCATCGATTCATCACCCTGTACCACCTATACCTGAGTATAATTTTAATATTGCCTTAGTAGCCAATTCATATGAATGGGTCTTTGATACTTGGAATATTGATTACCGCATTGAATCAATGAAACAATTGATTTGCCCTTTAATAGAAAACAATGTACGTATAGATATTTTCGGAAAAGGGTGGGAAAAAATAAATCCTTATATCGATATGGAAATCAATCCAGATTGGATTCATGGGACTGTGCCCTATCTCGATTGTAAAAAAATATATAGTTCTGCGAAAATAGTCATTGGATTACAAAATTTCACTACTCAAGTCACCCAACGGACTTATGAAATACTTGCGGCAGGCGGATTCCTTTTAACATCTGACACCCCTGCAGTAAGACAGCTTTTCTTACCAGGTCGTGACTTAGTGGTTTCCTCAAGTCCCTATGAAACATTAAATTTAGTACATTATTACTTACAAAATGAATGGGAAAGAAAACAGATTAGTAGCCTAGGAACAGTTGCAGTCCAGCCCCACACTTATAAAGCTAGAGCTGAATATATTTTAAATGTATTAAAAGCAGAGGGTATCTTACCAGCAATATAAAATACAATGAATATCTTTTGGCCAAGGAAAAAAGATATTTCTTCCAAACTCCAATAAGGAAATTAGACTTTTGTTAATAAGTGTATATGAATGAGTGGTGAATATATTTGAAAGCAATAAAATTCGGTATTGCTGGAGTTGGAGTAATGGGTAAAAACCATTGCAGAATTTTGAGTATTTTAAAAAATGTAGATTTTATAGGTATTTATGATAAAAATCAAAGTGTTTGTGAAGACATGGCTAATACTTATCATGTGACGGCTTTTTCTTCTTTTGAAGATATGCTTTCTGAAGTGGATGCAGTCATAATTTCTGTACCAACAACATTCCATTATAGTTATACCTACGAAGCTATTCAAAATGGAAAACATGTATTTGTAGAAAAACCGTTTGTTAGTTCATTAAAGGATGCTGAAAAATTAATTGAATTCAGCAATACCATTCAAAACTGTGTCATTCAAGTAGGACATATTGAAAGATTTAATCCAGTCATTCAAAGGTTGAATGACATAATGGATTCCTCAAAAATTATTAGTTTGGAAGCAAGTCGGTTATGTGCAACGGAACGAAATCTTGATGTAGATGTCGTTCTCGACCTAATGATCCATGATATTGATATTATCTTAAACCTTGCGAACAGTCCCTTAGTAAGTGTAACAGCCATAGCTGCCTATTCATCACAAAAGGATGCACAGCCAAATATCGTTAATGCATTATTAAGGTTTGAAAATGGAATTATTGCAAGTCTTATTGCCAATCGTACTTCCCAAAAATCACTAAGAACAATTTCGGTTACTGAACAAGAACGTGTGCTCACAGCGGATTACTTGACGAAGGAGCTTCTTGTTTATAATAGACCGATTTTCAATCAATACCTTTCAACAACGATTGATAACTCAATTGAAAAAATCAAAGTACCTCCTATTGAACCTTTGCAGGCAGAAATCCAGCATTTCATACAATCGATTCAAAACCAACAAACACCTATTGTTAGTACTAGTGAGGCAACAAAGGCACTATCTGTTGCTATGAAAATAAAAGAGTCAATTAAAAATGGCAAAACCATCTACTTCGATTAAGAATCAAATGATATGACATGGTACCAAAAAAGTAAACATATTATTCTAGAGGAATGATTTTATGAAAATAGAAGATATTAAGGGTTCATATGATTACATCGCAAGCATTGGTGATAACTGCCAGCCTGCCCATCAATTAGACCGATTACAATTGCGAAAGTCTTCCGGACCATTTGATTGGATTGCAACACGTTCATTAGATGTTATTAGTTTACTTATAAGTAATAGATTTGCAAATTTTATGGATAATAATTACCTTGTCATCGATGGCCAAGATCCTGGTAGTCACTACTATAATGTCAGAGAAACATTATATAACCTCTACTCAATGCATGATTTTCCTATAACCAATGATTGGACAGCATCGTATACGGAAGCAAAAGCTAAATTTGATAGAAGAGCCCAACGCTTTTTGCATCAAATAGAAAACTGTCAATCGATTCTACTCGTTCGATTAATGGGTACCTCTGAAGAAGCTGTACGATTAAAATCTGTCTTATCAGGAATTGTAAATGGAAACTTTTCTATTCTTCTCATTAATTATCATGACAATAATGAAGTGCTGGATCTTAACTTGATCGACGAGAATATTTGCTCTGTCCTCATTCCTAATGACCCAAATCGCTGGGAAGGGAATGATGGTGCATGGAGTGCGTTGTTTAATGGAATCACTTTGACTGGAAATTGATTTAGGAAATAATGATTTCTAAGGCTTGCCCTTTAGTTTAGACAATAAACTTATATTGTTTAAAGCTAAAGGGCATTTTCATTATTTATAAGAGAGTAATGATTATAATCTTTTGTAGCACTGAGCAATAAAAAGTTTCATTATCATCTATGTAGTTATCCTATCCCCCCTCTCTTTTAATATCTCTCTTCAAGAAAGTAATATTTAAGCATAATACTCTCTTGATATGCTCAATAATCCCCACCTACTGCTTTAAAAATTGTCATTCTCTCTTTATATTTTCCCTGCAAGAAATAAGATCCTCCACTAAAATTGAGTCATAAAGAAATCGGATAAAGAATCTAATTTGTGGAAAACTAGTTTTAATTAAAATTGACTAAAGGTGACATTAAATGAACAATTACTCGAATGACAATACCGCAAGACGCTATGTAGCAAATGTAAGTGTTGTTGGAACTACTCAAGTACATTTAAGAAACCCTTATATAATCGGTTGGTGGTCCGCTGCCTTCCCAGGTTTTGGTCACCTTCTTTTATCAAAATATATTAGAGGCTATATGCTATTTATGTGGGAAGTTATTGTAAATTTAAAATCGCATCTTAATCTTGCTATGATTTATTCCTTTCAAGGTAAAATTGACTTAGCAAAGGATGTTTTGGATACAAGATGGCTTCTTATGTATATTCCTGTTTATCTCTTTGCTATCTGGGATAGTTATCGTACTACGGTTGATCTGAATAAGGTTTTTTTATTAGCAGAACACGAAAAGCATCGAATTAATTCTTTTAGTTTAGGTGCGATAGAAATCAATTATCTAGACAAAAGGAGTCCCTTTCTATCAGTAATTTGGTCGCTTTATATTCCAGGACTGGGACAACTTTATATACACAGGATATTAACCGCCTTTTTCGTCATCATTTGGTTAGTTATATTTTTTTATTTTTCACATGCGTTAGAAGCAATCTCCTTATTATTTTTAGGAAAAGTTCAGAAGAGTATATCAGTTCTGGATCCACAATGGCTTTTATTTATTCCATCAATCTATGGGTTTTCCATTTTCGATTCTTATATGAATACAGTTGAAAATAATAAGCTTTATGAAAAGGAACAAAGAAAATATTTACAAGAACATTATCAAGCTTCAAGCTTTCGAATTATAAAAGGGCAAAAAGCGAAGTGATCAGTATGCAATTATATTCAACATTTGAAAATAGTATTTTTTTAGAAATGGCCATTGCTACTTTAGAAAAAAAAGGGATAAATAAGGAGAATATTTTTGCTGTTCCCTTGGACAATCGGACAGAAGAAAGAAAAATGTTTGATTCTATTCATCGTTCAGATGGAACATCACTTGTTGATATCGGAATGGCACTTGCGACGGGATTTTCTGTGATTGGTGCTAGTATTGGTTTTAAACTCTCTTGGGGCCCTATTTATTGGGGGTTAATTAGTGCATGTATTGGATTTGTTTTGGGATTTATTATTAGACTTTTTATTGAATGTGTAATTAAAAAGAGAAAAAGAATTTTAAAGGGAAAGCATTCTGAAGTCATTCTAATTATCAATTGTGAAGAAAATCAGGCAGAGTTTATCGAAAACATACTTTGGGGTCATTTTGCTTTAGGAGTAGCTAAAATAATGCATACGTAGAAAGGACATTTGATTTGTGGAAATTAATCATTATTATATTTATCATTTTTAACATAATAGCCTTTGTTATTCCTAAAAATATTAACAAAATAGAAATATATGCAACATGCTTTTTTGCTTTTTCCTATGGTTTAATAACCGATATAATATTGGATTTACACTATCATCTTTATGGATATATCCATAAAGGGTTTGACTGGGGAGGATTACTAAGTACTTTTTTATACTTTCCTTCAATAAGCTACTTATTTCTTAATTTTTTTCCTTTTAAAAAGCGGTTGTTACGCAAAATATATTATGTTCTAGGATGGTCTATATTCTCTATTATTTTTGAATGGTTTACTTTAAAAACTGGATTTTTTTACTATACTGAATGGAAAATCTGGTATTCAGGTTTATTATATCCACTCATATTTTCATCACTTGTTCTCAATATGAAATTCGTTAAAAGGATTAACCAATAACTTTATAGTCAAGGCCTTAAAAAGGCTGGGGTAACCTATACGCTGACGGTCAAAATTAATCATTTTACATCAAAGTAATAACCGTAAATTTAATACTTAAGCATTTTATCATTTACAGCTGATATTTTTTTGGTTACATCACTAAATAGTTAAACACTCCCTATTAGATCATGTAGGAGTCATTACCAATTTTCTTTAAATATACTTTTTAAAAAAAGAAACTAATTTAATTGGAATAAGAAATTCTACTTTTTATTGCAATAATCTTGTTACGTAATATAACATAAAATTAGAGTATAAACGAATATCTCCAAGGGAGCCTATTATGTCAGAAAACATAGCATTTAAAAATGCAAGTATTGAAGATTTACCGATTATTGTTGATATTTATAACTCAACCGTTCCAAGTCGAATGGTAACTGCTGATACTGAACCTGTATCAATAAACGATAGATTAGATTGGTTTAATGAACATAATCCTAACAAAAGACCTTTGTGGGTTGTAGAATATGATGGCCAAATTTGTGGTTGGGTAAGTCTTCACTCTTTTTACGGAAGACCAGCTTATAATGCTACTGCCGAAGTAAGTATTTATCTTCATGAAAGTTTTAGAGGTAAAGGACTTGGGAAGAAGATTCTAAAAAAAGTTATAGAGGAATGTCCTAACCTTAGTATTGATACCTTACTTGGATTCATCTTTGGACACAACGAGCCCAGTATTGGCCTATTTTCAAGTTTCGGTTTTGAGAAATGGGCTCATCTACCGGAAGTTGCTATATTAGATGGGCTTAAGAGGGATTTAATTATTATGGGAAAAAAGATTTCTTAGCTTTATAAAATTAGTGATTGATTTGATAAATCAAGGAAAATATTGAATCTAACTCATTAAGAGTTGAATTTCCAATTGAAGGAAAAACGCAAAAACCCTAGAACCGTTAGGCTCTAGGGTTTGGTTTATGATTCTGACTGGGCTCGAACCAGCGACCCCCACCCTGTCAAGGTGGTGCTCTCCCAGCTGAGCTACAGAATCATAATAATATGCTAGGACAATAATAAATATAAGTGAATTCGATTTATATGTCAATATTTTTTTGAATAAACATAGAAAGTATTTCCTTTTTTATTTTTTCGAAGTAATATTAGTTATATGAGATAGGAGGATGAATATTGACTACATCAAAAAGCACCATTAAAGATTTTATGTTTGATAGTAAGGAATTAGGGGAATCATTAAATATCTTGGTCTATTTGCCAGCTAATTTTTCACCATTATATAAATATAATTTATTAATTGCACAAGATGGGAAAGATTACTTCCAGCTTGGGAGAATTGCACGCGTTGCAGATGAATTATTGGAAAACGGAGAAATTGAAAACGTTATTATTGTTGGCATTCCTTATCGAAATGTTCATGATCGCAGAAAAAAATATCATCCGGATGGTGAACATAATGCTGCTTACATTCGATTTTTAGCACATGAGCTTGTTCCATTTTTAGATCAGCACTATCCTACATTACATGTTGGGAATGGACGAGTTCTAATCGGAGATTCTTTAGGAGCAACAGTATCATTAATGACTGCTTTGAAATACCCAAATATATTTGGGAAAGCCATCTTACAATCACCACTTGTTGATGAAAAAGTATTAGAAGCAGTTCGAAACCATCCTAATCCGCAATTACTGGATGTGTATCATATTATAGGTTTAGGAGAAACAGAGGTTAAAACCACAAATGGAAATATAGAGGATTTTCTGACACCAAATCGCGAGCTACATCGGCTTTTTGGAGAAAAAGGGTATCCTAATTTTTATGAGGAATTCGATGGAAACCATACATGGAAGTTTTGGCAACCAGATTTAAAAAGAGCATTAAAAATGACTTTTTAGCACGAAAAGTGTTTATTATGTTAAATTTTCCGAAAAATTGTTATAATGGTAGTATTCTATCCAACAAATTTTAAGGAGGTAATAAAATATGAAATACGGTATTGTCATGTTTCCATCTAAACAGCTACAAGATCTTGCAAATTCCTACAGGAAAAGATACGATCCCCATTATGCGTTGATTCCTCCACACCTTACTCTTAAACATATCTTTGAATCTTCTAATGATGAAATAAAAGATATTACGGAAAAACTTACTAAGCTTACTAAACAGTTCGAACCAATGAAAGTGAATATTACAAAGGTAAGCTCATTCCAACCTGTTAATAATACGATTTATTTCAAAGTTGAACCTACTGAAGAATTAGAGCAATTACACAAGACATTATATTCTGAACTACCTGGTGGAGAACCTGAGTATGCTTTTGTTCCTCATATTACAATTGGTCAAAAGCTATCCAATGATGAACACTCAGATGTATATGGTCAGCTTCGGATGCTTGGGATCAATCATGAAGAAATTATTGATCGAATCCACTTATTATATCAGCTCGAGAACGGATCCTGGACCGTTTATGAAACATATCGCTTAGGAGAGGAATAACTATATCGTGAAAGCTATTCAAGCAACTACTGAAGAACAATTAAATGATGCTTTTAAAATTCGTAAAAAAGTTTTTGTGGACGAACAACATGTTGATGTTGCAGAAGAAATTGATGAGTACGAGAATGACTCAATACATTTTGTGCTATATGATGATCAAAAGGCGGTTGCTGCAGGTCGCTTCCGAGTTATCGAAGGAAAAGGGAAAGTAGAACGCATTTGTGTTCTCTCTTCCTACCGTGGAAAAGGTGCAGGGAAAATGATCATGGATGCCATACATAGTTATGCATCTGGCATGGATATCAAGGTGCTAAAGCTGAATGCTCAAACCCATGCCATCCCTTTCTATGAAAAATTAGGTTACCAGGTGGTTTCTTCTGAATTCTTAGATGCTGGAATTCCACATAAAACTATGGAAAAAGAAGTATAAGTATTCTTATAATTGGAGACTAGTTTGTACATTATCTATGTATATTCTCGTCTCCTATTTTATGCGATTGGCGTTCCATTGGGCACATCTAAAGTGGGCTGAAGTAAAATTACATCTCCTTTTTCAGGAACACCTCCAAGAACAAGGACTTCAGATTTATAACCCGCGATTTTACGGGGTGGAAAATTTACAACTGCCACCACCTGATTTCCGATCAATGCTTCTGGTGTATAACGTTTGGTAATCTGAGCACTCGATCGTTTAATTCCAATTTCTTCTCCGAAATCAATTTCCATTTTAATAGCAGGAATTTTTGCTTCTGGGAAATGTTCTGCTTTGATTACTGTACCAATTCGTAAATCCAACTTCAGAAAGTCATCAATTGTTGCCATATGTTCACTCCTATATTCAATCATCCTTCATCTATATATATACGTTAATAAATCGTCCTTTTCCTGTTAGTTCTGGATACGATTTTTTCTTAATGGTTGGAATTTCATACACATATTTTTTTTTATTCAATATTATTTCATCATTATAGTAAGGTGGATTCATAATCTTAGAGGTTTTCATCAGCTTGTATGGCTCATTTTGTTTAATCATTCGCAGATGGTATTGGTAATATTGCGGATTTTCAACATTTAAACGATAACCCATATCGTTCCCTCCTTTTTTCCACTTTTTCCTTTAATCATACCCATTTAAAGTGATTTCAAACATATGTATTGGGGTTATCCCACACTACATCTCTAAACCAATCCGTTCTAGATATAGTTTTTTGTGAAGACACCCCTCTAAATAAACTACTTCTTATTGTTTAACATTTTGGAAATCGTGTTCATATCCAACTTCTTTCCATCGTTTACAATAGATTGAACCATCTTGTCTTCAAGTTCCTTAGAAACTGGCTTATTGGCAATTTGGGAAACTCGTTTAATGATTCCACGTACCGTATTTTCATCCTTAAAGTTCGCATTTTGCAAAGAATTAGCCAATTCAAAAATATCATTCATATTTACGCCTGTTTTTTTCTCAATGTTTTTAAAGAAATTATTTTCCATGTTTTCTCTCGCCCTCCCTTTCAGACTACATTATGTTATGAAGGGAGAACATAAAAGGTGAAAACATTTGCGGACAAGAAAGTAAGATGATACCAATATCATAATAGGTTATATGTATAAAAATAACTGTTTTCGAATAGTTTGTTGTTTTTATAAAGGCGCTAGCCGGCGTTAACACAAAAATTTTTTTCGAGATTCTTAATGGAGTTTGCAGCAATTTTCTCAGTGAGAGGTCTATCGGTCTTCAGCCGATCGTTATTAGTTAAAACTTTACTTTTATAATAACAATGTTTGAGAAAACTTTCATGATCTTTCGCTCTCAACCCAGAATGAAAATGGGTTCACTGCCCCATAATGTAGATACCACAAACAGTGAGTATATGACGTAGCTCTTATTGGTGGTTTTACCCTGTTGAGAAAACTGTTGGAATGAATTTGGTGCACAACCCATTGTTAGCTCTCTCATTTCGAGAGATGACTACGAACAGAAAAATGTTTAATTTCAAATTCATTCCACTGTTTGTGGAATATTTTCAGAAGGTGGAGTGAAATGGAAACATTGCACAAACGATGTGCAGGCCTAGATGTTCATTCGGAAACAATAGTTGCCTGTGTCATTCTTGGAGAATCAGAAACTGACTTGATTAAGGAGACCGAAACATTTCCTACTTTGACGAAGGATCTGTTTCATCTTCTTAAATGGCTTGAGGAGAAGGAAGTAACCCACATCGCAATGGAAAGTACAGGCGTCTACTGGAAACCTGTATACAATATCTTGGAGGATTTCTTTGATATTACTTTGGCAAATGCTCAAAGGATTAAAAATGTCCCTGGAAGGAAAACAGATGTTTCGGATGCTGAATGGATTGCTAAATTATTAAGACATGGCTTAATAGAGAAAAGTTTTGTCCCTTCTGAAGACTTTCGAAATTTAAGAGATTTGACTCGCCTCAGAAAAAAATGGATTGGACACATGACATCCGAAAAAAACCGAATCCAAAAGGTACTAGAGTCCTCAAATATCAAATTAAGCACAGTTATTTCAGATGTATTTGGAGTATCAGGACGAAAACTGTTGGAACAACTCATGAATGAAGGTTATATCGACCAAGAAGATGTCGAACAAAAAATACATGGAAGAATGGCCCATAAAAAGCAATTGATTACCGACTCACTATTTGGAACATTAAATGATCACCAGCTATTTCTTATTAAGCAATCTTGGATGCACATTGTTAATTTAGAAGAATTAATATCAGATATCGAGAAAAGAATCGACGTCATTTTATCCAACTATCAGGAGGAAGTACAGCTTCTGATTACAATGCCGGGAATTAAGAAAGACACGGCAGCTGTTATCATTGCGGAAATAGGAGTAGATATGGGACAATTTCCAACCTCTAAACATCTTGCATCATGGGCAGGATTGTCGCCCGGAAATCACGAAAGTGCCGGAAGGAAAAAAAACACTAAAACGGTTAAAGGAAATCCTCATATTAAATCTGCATTGTGTGAGGCTGCGTGGGCTGTTTCAAGAAGTCGGAAACAAAGATTAGGAATCAAATATTGGTCACTAGCTGCAAGAAGGGGAAAGAAAAAAGCACTCGTTGCCATCGGACATCGAATGCTAACTATTGTCTATCATATGCTTCAGAATAAGGAACCCTACCACGAGTCAACTTAAATTAGCATTATAGACAAACAACAGAAAAGTTAAACGAGAAACCGAAAAACTCGGTAGCTCTGCTTTCCTATTGCCCAAATTAAATTATTTATAGCTTGCACAATTTTAATCAAGTTTAAACTCAATAAATTATTCTTAAAGGCGGAGTTTTATTTTCACAGAAAAGAGCTTAAAAAAATGGATGAAGTAAAACCTTCCGTTTCACTTCATCCTTATTCAAGCATTACATTAACAAAAGCTTGCTCCTACAATAATTAAAAGGATAAATAAAACAACAATTAACACAAACGTGCTGCCGCCTCTAAATCCTCCATATCCATAACCACCGTATCCACAACTATTTACACAACCATATCCGCCGTATCCAAACATCGACTGTTCACCTCACTTTCTATTCTCATCAATAGAATATGTTAGGCAAAGGTAATGTGTATGGGCGCCGGAAAAAAACTGCCCTGTAAATTTGTGGCAAGATGAATGTTGAGCATTACCCTTTAGGCTTAAAAATTAATGCACCTATAAATCCAAAGATAATAGCAGCTGAAATACCAGATGAAGTGACCTCGAACATTCCTGTTAAGACACCAACAATTCCATGTTTATCTGCTTCATTCATTGCCCCTTCAACGAGAGAATTACCAAAACTAGTAATTGGTATCGTTGCGCCTGCACCAGCAAAGTCAATTAGTGGTTCATATAATCCTAATCCTGATAAAATAGCTCCTATAACGACTAAAAGACTTAATGTATGGCCTGGTGTTAATTTTGCTACATCAAAAAGTAATTGGCCAATTAAGCAAATGATTCCTCCAATGATAAATGCCCAAAAAAACATTGCTAACATTTTTATTCCACCCTTCCGTTGCAATCGATTTACATGTATTCTATTGATACCGCGTGTGCGATACATGGAATCGTCTCATTTTGTTGAAACGATAATGGAGATAATAATGCACCTGTAGCAACAACTAGTATCCTTTTATATACGCCTTTTCTCATTTGATTTAATAAGTGCCCATATAAAACGGTAGCCGAACAGCCTGGTCCACTTGCTCCAGCTAATACAGGTTGATTTTTATTATAAATGAGCAACCCACAATCATTAAAAAAACTTTCATCAATAGGAAGGCCTTTTTGCTGAAATAAATCTAAAGCAATATTGCGCCCAATTGTTGCTAAATCACCTGTAATGATTAAATCATAAAATTGAGGCTCAATATTAAGGTCTTGTAAATGTCTTTCGATTGTATCTACAGCTGCTGGAGCCATCGCTCCCCCCATATTAAAAGGATCAGAAATTCCCATATCAATTACTTTTCCAATCGTTGCTGAAGTTATCCTAGGATGAGGCTTCTGAAGATTTTCACCCGAAGCAACTAAAGCAAATCCAGCTCCAGTAACAGTCCATTGAGCAGTAGGAGGCTTTTGACCACCATACTCTGTTGGATAACGGAATTGTTTTTCAGCAGATGCATTATGACTAGATGCACCTGTGATGATCTTATCTGCACCCTTATAATTAATGAGAAACGCAGATAATGCTAAACCCTCCATAGAGGTTGCACACGCACTAAATAAACCAAGATTAGGAATTTGATTTGTTCGTGCTGCAAAGCTTGAAGGTGTAATTTGATTGATTAAATCACCAGCTAAGAAAAATCGGATTTCTTCTTCCTTTATCCCTATTTTTTTTAAGAGTACTTCAACCGCATCTTCTATGAGAACTTTTTGAGCTTTTTCATATGAATCCTGTCCCATCCAAAGATCATCATGAAATTTATCAAAATCCTCTGCAATATTTCCATTCTTTTCAAACGGCCCTCCAACCACTCCGGTTGAAAGGATAGCAGGATGCTGTTCAAACACCCATGTTTGTGATCCTTTTAACATTAGAATCCCCCCCATTGTATGAGGATGGTTTTAATTAATGCAATTACGAAAGCAGAAAACACACCAAATACGATAACAGAACCTGCTAATTTAAAGATATTTCCACCTACACCTAAAACATAGCCCTCCGTTTGATGCTCGATTGCCGATGAAATAACTGCATTTCCAAAACCAATGACTGGGACGGCACTTCCTGCTCCTGCAAATTGCCCTAATCGGTCATAAACACCAAATCCAGTTAACAGCATTGCAAAAAATACCATGGTTGCAACAGTTGGATTACCTGCCGTCTGTTCTGTAAAATTAAAAAAGTAAATATAAAAATATGTAACTGCCTGTCCAATCACACAGATTAACCCTCCAATCAAAAAGGCACGAATACAGTTCTGTAATAATGGACGCTTTATTTCGTGTTTCTTTTCAATTTTGTCATATTTAATTTGTTCTGGAGTTTTTGTTTTATTTTTATTTGCCATTTTACACACCCCTATGTTAATTCTTCTGTTAGCCTGATAATTTCTTTAAACCTTTTATTCGCTTCTTCATGAGAAATGGTTTGATCTTTTACTGCTTCTTTAAGTCTTACAGATTCAAGGAATATTTTATAATCACTCGAAACAATAAATTTTTTTCCAGGAAATTTAGCTTCCAATTGCTCCTTTAAATCTTTCTCGACTTTTTTCATTTTGAAGCGATAGAAGTGTCGCACTTTATATGCAACCAAGATCTGTTTCTTTCCTTCGATTACAGCCACATCATATATCGTTTGATTGTTTAATACAGTCTGTTTTACTTCTTCAGAGAGTGATTCCTTATTTGTTTTTGTGTCAATATCAATTGGTGCTGGTTGAGTTGTTTTCATAAGGGCAAGCTTACTCTCTTTGCTATCCTTCTGCTGATCACAGCCTATTAAATTGAATGCAAAAAAAATTGTAATGGTTAGTACTAATCCCTGTTTTCTCATTCATTATTCCCCTCAAGTAAAATTCAAAAAGTTATTCATTATTTTTAACTAAAATGGTCAAATTATGTTCATTCATAAAGAGGAAAATATAGGTAGTGTCATATTATCTTTTAATGCAAAAAAATAACAGGCCCGTTAGCCTGTTATTTCCCCTTTTTTTTCCCACAGCCACATCCGCTTTTTTTAATCCAGGTTCCAGTTGAGACATTCGTATTTTTTACGCTAGATGGTAAAACAGGAAGTTTTGAACTTATTTTTTTCAATTTTATTCATCCTTTCTAAAAATGAATCACTGTATATGTTTATGTTATGTTATTGACTATGACCTGTTCACGTCACTTGTCTATAATCATTGAAATAATTGATTCAATAATTCCAGCTAACCCAGCTACAGCTAAAATGATAATTAATGGTTCTGCAGCTTGTGGAAAAAACCACCATAAACCATATAAAATCAACGTGCACCATATACCACTACACCAATAGCAACTTAATAATTCACCTATCCATGACCTCAAGCCAGTTCCTTTGATTTTTATGTATGTATCAATATTTCCTTCATCATCAGATATCTCAATTTCCTCATGAAATGGTTTACGGATAAAAGATGTTATTTTATCAAAAACAATCAGCCGCGTTAAACGAAAACTAGCTAAACCAAACACAAAAAATAAAAGCCAAGAATGAACCATATACATCTTCCCCTTTAAGCAAACATTCATATGATATAAATGTTCGAAAAGAATAGGTAACCTCCTACTTCAACTAGGCAATAGTCTAGTAAAAGAAAGAGGTTATAAAAAAAGGATTGGTATATAGGTGAATAACCCTATGCCTATTTTTCAAAAAAAGCGAGGACATTCGTAACAAAATCAGGTCAATTTCAATATTCTATTAATGTGATGTACATTACAAAAACCAAAGGAGTTGAATTATAAATGGGTTGCAAAAATCACGATGAACATACAAATTGTGTATGCGATGTTGTAAACTTCATAAATGATTTACAAGATGCTGTAGAAGAAGATGAAAATAATTGCCCAACAAATTGTTTAAATCCTGTACTAGGTGCTAATTCCCATAAAAAACATCATCATCGAAAAAATACAAGACCTTTTATTCTTTACACAGAGGATGGTCCATTTGAAGCCTTCTTCAAGCCTACAGATGGAGGATGTCATGATTGCCCATGCGAGAAGGACGGTAAAAAAATTCATGACAAAATTGATTTCTTCTGTAAATCGATTTTCTTTAGAGTAGAAAATGTCGAAGGTTGCTGCGCCGTATTACGTGTATTAGAACCTGAATGTACAACTAGCCCTTGCCCTCAAATTGATCACCCTGAAGAAAATTTACACCTTTCAGATTCTTGTATTACAGTAGACTTAAGAAACTTTATCGCGATTCAATGCTTAGATGACATTCACTTACCAAACTGCTAACAGGAAAGATCATAAAAAATGGTTGGTTCAAATTTATCGTCCCCTCAAACGAAAAATGACCATTACCTGGAAAGTCGATAAGAAAGTTCTTATCGACTTTTCCTTTAATTTGTAGCAATTTTAATATCTACTATATCGTTCATATTGATTTCAATAGGTCTTTCACCCATTTGTAATTGGTCTAACTGTACAATCCCATTATTAAAGCTTAATACAACCCCTGTATATTTCACAGATTCTGTTCTAATTTCAACGGTTAAATTAGGCAAATAGCGTGGTTTATTAATTAAAAAATATAATTTTTCACCTATCTCCATTGATCTAAAAGATTTTCTACGAAATCCAGATTCAACTAAAAGATGATTAGAGTTTTCTCTTTGTAAAGAATCTTCCTCTTGCTCCTGATAAAATTCAGTTATGGTTTCTTCAGGAATTGTTTCAGTAAGTATCTCTGACACGATGAAAGAGGAACTTTCACTATTAATTTGATCTTCTGAAGGAGTTTCGATTTCAACTTCTTTTTGTAATTGTACAGTTTCTACAATAGGTTCATTTTCAACACTATCGTCTATTTCTTCCACATGTTTTTCATTGGATACCTTACTTATATATGTCTTTTGCATATCGACTGGAATAGACTGCGAATTTGGCTGGATAATATATAGGAGAGGTTTTCTTTCTTCAAAATGTTTTTTACGAATACTCAACATGGCTCCTCCGTTCTATAGTAAGTATTACGTATTATGTGTATGCATTAGAATTGGGGAAGGTGCCTAGATCGGTTACTATAATGTATATGAATGACTATATTTTATCATTACATATTTTGTAATTAAGGCTGTCTTATTAGAACTAACACATTCTTTTATAAGACAGCCCCATGAATTTAATATTGATTTATATTTCTAACTGCATCCAAAAATGCATCGCGATATTTCTGCTGTTCAATGATTACAGCTTGTAGAGTTGATAATAGGGATTGATTTAATACTCTAGATTCTTCCTTATCGTCCAAAGAATTTAAGAGGAACGTATACACAAGCATTAAGGTTGAGTAGTTATCAACGTATGTTAGATTTAACGCATGACCGCCCCTTCCCCCTTGTGCATGTGAATGAACAGTTGGTGTAGCCCCATCCAATCCTTCTACCAAATTAGCTGCAACATCTCCTGGCAAACCTAAATCGATTAATTTTTCCTTCATTAATTCTACACTATTTATTTCACTCATTCGCATCACTCCTCCTTTCTTATGAACGTCTAAGGAAAAATTATTTAAATTACATCAATTCCATCATTATCAATCGCTTTATTTTCATTTTCACTAAAGTTCTCATTTTTACTAAAGTTGTCATTTAAATTTCCGTTTAAGTTATCATTCAAATTGTCATTTAATAACCCGTTTAAGTTTCCATTTAAGCTTCCATCTAAGAAGCTAATTGGTGTATTAGCTGTATTCGTTGTAATGGCACCACCTAAACCACCATTTGCACCAGCAGCAATAGCTGAACTATTAGCTAAAATGCTAAAATTTGTACCTGCTGTAGCAATTGCAGGTCCTCCATTACCTCCAGTTGAGCGTAAATCTCCAAAACTAACCCCTTGTAATTTAACTACATCATTGCCATTTCCATTACCATTTCCTTTACCATCATTTTCACGATTATTTTTATCATGTTTACGATCACTAGAGTGACCAGCTGAATCACAATTATAAATTCTATAAGGCTTTGTTTTTACCGACATTCCATTCACCTCCTGTCCTTGATACCATAGTCTATGTTCTATTAAATTCATTGTATCCGCATTTAACGCAGGACAATTGTTGGTTTTATTCATCATTCATGAGGTTCGATAAATCAAACTCAACAATTTTTTTCTTATTTAATAGAAGTTGAATTTTACCTTCATCATTTGCTGCTTCTAATGAAGGAAGTTTCTCCTTCCATTTAACTGGATCTATATTCGCTAATTGATTGGGAAATTGATGCATCATGTTAAATAAATTTGTTTTTGGTAATCCATTCATATTTATATCACTTAACGCAGTTGCTAAGGTTTTATTCATAGTTTCCATGGTTCTTTCGATATTACTTGTAATTGTATTTAATAATTGTTTGACTTGCTCGTCATCAAGTTCGGTTAATTGCTCTCCATTGACATTAACTTGAACTTCGCCATCCGTCCCTTTTCTTTCTTCCGCCATTAACCATCACCTCCTTATCTTCTACTTATAGGGTATTACACATTTGCACAATCTGTTTCCGCCAATAGAGGAGTACATTCGCATATTTTTAGTAGTTTGTAAGTGGATTTGCCTATTAAACTTTTATTTTGGGTTCAAAAACAAATACAGACCTAGGAGGATTCCACATTAAGTTCGTTCTATTAAAAATAGTTATTTGTTCTAATAATGGTTATTCTTCAACACTTACGTACTATATAAATTAACCAAATATACTAAGAGATTTCTAAAAAGTATGCGGTTTCCTTATTTCACCTTTCATCTAAATGAATATAGTGTAGGGGAAGGAGAGATATTATGCGAATAATTCATGGACCTACTGAAATAGCGGGTCAAATAGGAATACTATGTAAGGAGCTACGAAATAATGGTCATCAGGCTGGAGGATATAATTGGTTCCACACCTATTTAAATTATAATAGCAATATTATTAATACAGATTTATTTGAAATCGGAAAAGAAATTCCAACACTTATTCATCACGCAGATTTATTTCATTTCCATAATGGTGAAACGTTCTTCCAAGGATTTTCAGACCTACCTCATATGAAGGAAGCTGGTAAAAAAATGGTCATGCATCATTGGGGGAATGATGTAAGAACGACAAAATTAACAAGGGAACTTAATCCATATCCACTCCCACCAAGCTATTTTTCCGATGAAGAAATTCACGAGCGCTTAAGTGAAATTAGTAAATACATTGATACCGCTATTGTTCAAGATTATGAAGTATATCCATATGTAAAAGATTATTATAAATATGTACATGTCTTGCCTCTAGCCATTGACATAAAAAAGTTCACACCTTCATACCCTCGAAAAGATCAAAGTGAACCATTAATTATACACGCTCCAACGAATCGTGAATTTAAAGGCACTGATTACATTGATAATGCCATTGAAAAATTAAGAGGCACAAAACAGTTTAACTATACCCTCATTGAAAAAATGAATCATAAAGAAGCGCTTGATATGTATATGAACTCAGATATCATTATTGACCAACTTTTAATAGGAACATATGGAATGCTTAGTGTTGAAGCAATGGCGATGGGGAAAGTCGTCGTAGGATATATTCGAGAAGATGTCAGAAATCAGCTTCCATATAAGCTTCCAATTGTAACGGCAACTCCAGAAAATATTCATGATGTATTAGCCGATCTAATCGATAACCCTGAAAAACGTTTTGAGATTGGTCAACAAGGAAGAAAATACGTTAGAGACTATCATGCCTCTGATAAAGTAGCACAGCAATTGATCTCTATCTATAACAAATTAGATTAATGGAGTGAGGGATGGATATCGTGATTCACGAGTCAGCTATAATCGGCAAAAATGTAACAATCGGCAAAAATACCATAATAGAAGAACATGTTGCCATTGGTGATAATGTCAGCATCGGAAATAATGTGACGATAAAAGCAAATACAAAAATTGGGGATAACGTTCAAATTAATGATCTAACGATACTTGGTAAAGGAACATCCACTAATAAAAAAATGGCAAGAAAGCCATCAACAAAATTAGACCCACTTATTATTGAAAATGATGTAATTATTGGATGCAGTTGTGTTATTTATCGATCTGTTTTATTAAAACGTGGGGTATTTGTAGGGGATCTATCTAGTATACGTGAAAATGTAACAATTGCAGAGGATAGTATAATTGGTCGGAACGTTATGGTTGAAAACAATACCACGATCGGAAAACGTGTAACGATCCAAACCGGATGCTATATCACTGCGGATATGGAAATTGAAGATGAAGTATTTTTTGGTCCATGTTGCTCTACATCTAACGACAAATATATGGGAATGGGCAACTTTGAACTTCAAGGTCCAATTGTAAAAAGAGGGGCAAAAATAGGTAATAACGCTACTTTACTTCCTGCTATCGTAATTGGGGAAAATTCAATTGTAGGAGCAGGCGCAGTGGTGACAAAAGATGTCCCAAATAATAAAACTGTAGTAGGAAACCCAGGTAAAACTTTGAAATAATAATAATTTTCTATTCTCTACTATAAATTTAGATTCCAAATTAACTCTTCAAGGGAATTTTTATTATTTTGCTACAATTCCATCCAATATAGTTTATCTGTTCAAGCAAAAAAAAGAATAAAACATAGTATGTACTATGCTTCATTTAGATGGAGCATAATTTTAAGAAAGGAGGAGCCAAATGAGTTTAAGAGACTTAATTGTTAACGGAAGCTTCGAAACAGGAACATTAACACCGTGGAATGCAATAAACGCATTTCCCACAGCTTCATTCTCACATTCGGGTTTTTTCTCGGCTTTATTATTGGGAGGAGATCTTAATTCATTTATTGCTCAATTCATCCCAGTTAATGTTGGAGAAAGTCATGAAATAAAATTTTCTCTGTCTAAAATTGGACCGAAACCATCACCACCAATTTCAATACAAGAACTATATTTCGATGAACAATTAAATTTACTTGGGTTTGGTGAGCTAATCAATATTGCTGTAGAAAGAATACCAAATGTTGAACAGAATGCATCATGGATAGAAATCTATCAAACTACTTCACCAGCTCCAGCTGAAACTTCTCAAGCCTATGTCATAATCAATAAACTTCCTCTTGCAGGAAGTGCAGATATATTAGTAGATGATGTATCTTTACTAGTAAGTGATGCAGTGGGAATACCTGGGCCTCCTGGACCAACGGGTGCTACCGGCGCTACTGGAGTCACTGGGGTCACTGGAGCCACGGGCGTTACCGGCGCTACTGGGGTCACTGGAGCCACGGGCGTTACTGGCGCTACCGGCGTTACTGGGGCCACGGGTGTTACTGGAGCCACGGGTGTTACCGGCGCTACTGGGGCAACCGGCCCTACTGGAGTCACTGGAGCCACGGGCGCTACGGGCGTGACCGGTCCTACTGGAGTCACTGGCGCTACTGGCGTGACCGGCCCTACTGGAGTCACTGGCGCTACGGGCGTGACCGGCGTTACTGGCGCTACCGGTGCCACGGGCGTTACTGGCGCTACCGGCGTTACTGGCGCTACCGGTCCTACTGGTGCCACCGGCGTTACTGGCGCTACTGGGGTTACTGGAGCCACGGGCGTTACTGGCGCTACTGGAGCTACTGGGGCTACTGGAGTCACTGGCGCTACGGGAGTCACTGGCGCTACTGGCGTGACCGGCGTTACTGGCCCTACTGGAGTCACTGGCGCTACTGGGGTCACTGGAGCCACGGGCGTTACTGGCGCTACCGGCGTTACTGGGGCCACTGGCGCTACTGGGGCTACTGGGGCTACTGGGGTTACTGGAGCCACGGGCGCTACTGGCGCTACTGGCGCTACCGGCGCTACTGGGGTTACTGGGGTTACTGGAGCCACGGGCGTTACTGGCGCTACTGGGGTCACTGGAGCCACGGGCGTTACTGGCGCTACCGGCGTTACTGGGGCCACTGGGGCTACTGGGGCTACGGGTGCCACGGGAGTCACTGGCGCTACGGGTGTCACTGGCGCTACTGGCGTGACCGGCCCTACTGGAGTCACTGGCGTTACTGGCGCTACCGGTCCTACTGGAGTCACTGGCGTGACCGGCGTCACTGGCGCTACGGGTGCCACGGGCGCTACTGGGGCTACGGGTGCCACGGGAGTCACTGGCGCTACGGGAGTCACTGGCGCTACTGGGGCTACCGGCACTACTGGCGTTACTGGCGCTACGGGAGTCACTGGCGCTACTGGGGCTACCGGCACTACTGGCGTTACTGGCGCTACGGGAGTCACTGGCGTTACTGGGGCCACTGGTGTTACTGGAGCTACTGGCGCTACTGGCGCTACCGGCGTTACTGGCGCTACTGGCGCTACTGGTGCCACGGGAGTCACTGGCGCTACGGGAGTCACTGGCGCTACTGGGGCTACGGGTGCCACGGGAGTCACTGGCGCTACGGGAGTCACTGGCGCTACTGGGGCAACCGGCACTACTGGCGTGACCGGCGTTACTGGGGCCACTGGAGCCACGGGCGTTACTGGAGCCACGGGCGTTACTGGGGCCACTGGTGTTACTGGAGCTACTGGCGCTACTGGCGCTACCGGCGTTACTGGCGCTACTGGCGCTACTGGTGCCACGGGAGTCACTGGCGCTACGGGAGTCACTGGCGCTACGGGAGTCACTGGCGCTACGGGAGTCACTGGCGCTACTGGCGTGACCGGCCCTACTGGAGTCACTGGCGCTACCGGACCAACAGGACCAACAGGACCAACAGGACCTTAAGCAACGAATATTCTATCCTATTAGTATTTAATAATTAATAAAACAAGTTATTAGGACTCTAGATAACCAGTGTAAAACTGTTTATCTAGAGTCCTTTTAAAAAATAATAAATTTTAATATAATACTTCATAATCACTAAGGATGGCTTACCATTAATAAACTACATAATGTTTTTAGGAATTCACAATAAAGTTTGATGGATCAAAGGTTCAATCATATTTACTCATGATCGTAGTATCATAATAAATCTTATTATTAGTAAGAAACCAACTTAATAATTATTCACCTTTTATGTTTATCCATTAATAAATATTTGTTTATCCATTAATAAATAATTGCAAAATATTTCTACGAGCATATTAATTATATTAGGAAATGAAGTATCCAAATATTTTTAATTTAATAATGACTTATATATCCTTATAAACTTTTGACTATTTTTTAGCATATCATGATGGTTCTCTGCAAACGCTCTCCCCTTCCTCCCTATTTCAGGAAGCATATCTATATTTTTTAACACCTTTTCCAATTCATCCTTTATCGTCTCAGGGTTAGCTATTATTATCGGAAGATCAGAAGGGTATTTTTCCTTCATATAATCGCTTATCCAACAAATGACCGGTTTTCCCATGGCCATTGTTTCAACGGCAAAAAGTCCATAACTGCCAACATGTAACTGATCTATTATAAGATCTGCCTCTTGATATATCTTTATTGCTTCCCTATGACTTTTTCCTTGTACCATAATAAACTCAAAACGATATTGATCTTTTAACTTTTCAATAGCTTCTAGAATATATTTTGTTCCTTTTATATATGGTGACGTTGGAGCGTGAGCAATGATTATTTTGTTATTTCTGCCCTCATTCTCAATAGGTTTGTAATTTTCTAAATTCACCATTGCTGGAATAACTGTAATATGTTCATAATAATCTTTTACATAATGAAATAATTCCATATCAAAAACTATGCAATCATTCACATGTTTAGAAAGTGTTTGAAGTCTCCACTTAATTTGATCCTCATTCCTATTTTTCACTAGTGCATATGGATTTAATTTCTTAGCTTCAGAATAAAGACGGACATCACTTCCCCAATGCTGCATAATCAACTTTTTATCAAATTTCTTATACATTGGTAAATCTGAATAATCAAAGGTCAATGTTGTTCCCCAATGAAAATGAAAAAGATCATAAAACGGAAGTAGTTCCTGTGTCAGTTTTCTTAATTTCGTATTTAAAATGGGGGTGCTGTGTTGACCAATTAACGACCATTCGTAATCCGAATCATAATTTAAATAGTATGGATAGTAGTTTAATGTATGCGAGACAATTCCTTGTTTTATTAAACCTTTTGATAAGGTAGCCATTTGATTTGCCACTTCCATACTCCCTTGCATTACAGAAAAGCTATTATTTTTTGTAGCTTTTGTTAAATTTTCTATCTCAAAAGGGAGTATAGGATCTGTTACAAGACCTAGTGACAAGCTTTTGTACTTTTTTTCAAAGTAATTTGCAGCATCTATCCGGTTAAGTAAATAATTCACCTTCCACATCAAATACACTAATTTTCGGTTGTCATGATGCTTTTCTAACCCTCTCCATAACCATAACCAAGAATTAGTGAAATTCCCCTTTTTTAAATAAAAACAAGAATTTAAGAAGTAATACTCTGGACTGTTAAGCAGTTTGGTATCATTATGCATCAATAATTCTTTTGTTAATTCGAGATTATTTTCTTTTATAGACGTATATACTAAATTCTCAAAATTACTCATTTCAACCCTCCCTATTCCCCTATTTATTACTTTATGAAAGCAATACTATGTGGTAACTGATGAATGTCCATTTACAAAATACAATCCTCTTATAATGAAAGTGTCGTTACAGCATTATCATTCCTTTCATATGCTATAAAGAACTTTTTATGGGAAGGAGGTAACCTGTTGACTATTAACAATTTAATAGTAAATGGAGATTTTGAAAATGGAACATTAACTCCTTGGTTCTCCACTAATACCTCAATTACCAATCTTTATACACATTCTGGATATTATTCAGCTCTTTTACAGGGCGGTTCTGTAAATTCATATATCGGTCAATTTATATCCATTAATTCCTTGGAAAGGTTTGAGTTCTTAATCTCTCTTGCAAAAACTAACCCTTCGCCTTCTCCTCCTTTGGCCTTATTGATAATTTATTATGATGATTCATTAAACTTTTTAAATTATGGATTAATAACAAATATCATTCCAGATAAAATACCTAATGCTCAAGAAAATCAAACATGGCTAGAAATCTATCAAACAACTGGACTAGCCCCATTAGGTGCTACCTATGCATTAGTTGTTGTAAATAAACTTCCATTAGCAGGAAGTTCAGAAATAGTTATTGATGATATTGAATTATTATCTATCGAAGGTTCTGGATGTACTGGGGCTACGGGCATTACTGGGCCAACCGGCGTTGCTGGAGTCACTGGCATTACCGGACCCACGGGCGTTAGAGGACCAACCGGTGTTAGAGGATCGACCGGTGCTAGAGGACCAACTGGAACATCCACTAGATTAGGATTTCAAAATAATACAGCTTCTATTGCAATTACACCTATAAATACCGAAGTTACCGTTGCCAGTGTTACAGCAACACCATTAGCAAATCAAAATATCAAGATTGATAGTGCATTGACGATTGAAGTAACAGCCACAGCAAACAACAGCTTCACAATAGAGGTTCGTTTATATCGCGGCACCACACTGCTCCAAACAAGAGAATTAATTCGAAATCAACCAGGAGCAGGTACAGCAAGATTTAATATGGCAGATACCTACGTGGATACTGCACCTGCTACTGCATCTACAACCTATCAAATTCGAGTTATAAGTACGGCAGAAAGTAATGTTACAGCTGTTAATGCAATTAACCGAAATTTAAACTTGATTGTCTTCACCTAAATGTTGAGGGTATTTTAAGTACCCTCCTCCCAAAACAAAGTATGTTTCTTTATCAATAGTATAGGTTTATATACAAGCAAAAATGATCGCATTGAGTAAATTAATAAGGTAGCGATATAAAATATACCAATGTAAATTTTTTTTAGTTAACTTCTATAAAATTTCAAACCATATAAGATTTAGAAGCAGTAAAGTTAAATGTAAAAGATATAAAATGCAACACAATCCGTGCAAAAAATAATGTGTAATAAAGGAGTGTGCTTTTATTTGGTAACAATTAGCTTATGTATGATTGTAAAAAATGAAGAAGAGGTCCTAGCTCGGTGTTTAGAAACTGTAAAAGATATTGTTGATGAAATTAATATCGTTGATACAGGCTCAACTGATCGAACAGTGGAAATAGCAAAAGAATATACAGATCGTGTTTATTTCTTTGAGTGGACGGGAAACTTTGCAGACGCTAGAAACGAGTCTTTTAGACACGCTACAAAAGACTATATTTTCTATATAGACGCGGATGATGTATTGCTTGAGGAAGACCAGAAAAAGCTAAAGGAATTAAAAGAATCCTTGGACCCTTCTGTGGATTCTGTTTCAATGTTTTATGATGCAGGTACTGACGAGTACGGAAATGTTACCTTGCGTTATCGGAGAAATCGTTTAGTTAAACGATCAAGAAATTTTCTATGGAAAGGCGATTGCCATAACTACCTCGAAGTTTATGGAAAGATTATTAATTCTGATATTGCAATTAAACACAAAAAAATCAGTCATTCAACAGGACGTAATTTAAATATATATCAAACAAAAATTGATCGTGGCGATACTTTTTCGGCAAGAGATTATTTTTATTATGGAAATGAACTTAGAGAAAATGGTCATTATGAAAAGGCAATTGAAAGCTATGATCAAAACTTGTCTATAAAAGAAGGATGGATTGAAGATAAAGTATACGCATGTATTAATAAGGCTGATTGCTATCGCTTTCTTGGAGATTTAGATAATGAGCTAAAGAGCCTATTTCAATCATTTGTGTATTCCAAAACACCCCGTCCAGAGGCCTGTAGCCGAATCGGTTACAATTTCCAACGTAAGCGAGAATATAAGAATGCGATTTATTGGTATTCAATAGCTGCGCAAAGTGAAGCCGATACCAATCAATGGAGCTTCACGTATCCTGCCTATTATACTTGGTATCCACATTTACAAATGTGCGTTTGCTATTATAATTTAGGAGATTTTCAGAATTCATATGAACACAATGAAAAAGCTTATTCTTATCGTCCAAACGATGAAAGAATTCTTCACAATAAGAAATTACTAGAAGACAAATTAAATATGAATAAAAAAAATCCTACATGAAAAACTGCCATTAAATGGTAGTTTTTTGTATGATAGAAGATTAAAAGCCTTTCCTCGCTAATATTATATATGTCCCTTCAATAAAACTTTCATTGGAAAAACGGTATCAATGAAAATGTTGAATTACAAACAATTACTACTAGACTTAATGATTGTATGTGTAGCTGCCGTTACACTACAACCTTTCTGAACATAAATTATGTTGATGACAGGAAATAAAGTTAGGAGGAACAACATGATTCAATTAATAGAACTAAAAGAACAATTCCTTTCAGTAAAACATGAAATTTTAAAAGAGATAGAAAAGGTATTAGAAAGTGGTCAATATGTGTTAGGACCCAAAGTAGATGAACTCGAGAGAAAAATAGCGAAGAAACTTGGAACATTAGACGCTGTTGCTGTAGCTAACGGAACCGATGCCCTTGTTCTTACATTGGATGCATATGGTATTGGCCCTGGAGATGAAGTCATCACTTCTCCATTTACTTTCTTTGCTAGTGCGGAAGCAGTCTCACGTGTAGGAGCTACCCCTGTATTTGTAGATGTTGAACCGGAATCATATACATTGGATCCTTTAAAAATTGAAGATAAAATAACTTCAGCAACTAAAGCCATTATACCTATTCACTTATTCGGTCAACCAGCTGATATGGATGAAATCAAAAAAATTGCGAAAAAACATCAATTAATCGTCATTGAAGATGCTTGTCAAGCTTTTGGAGCGACCTATAAGAATCAACCTGTAGGTTCTATAGGAGATGCTGCATGCTTTTCATTTTTCCCGACCAAAAATTTAGGTACTGTGGGTGATGGTGGCATTATAACTACATCCGATCTCAATCTCGCTTCTAAGCTACGCAATCTTCGCACACATGGAACAACGCAAAAATACTTTCATAATTCGATTGGATATAATAGTCGACTAGATGAAATACATGCAGCTATTTTATTAGTCCTATTAGATAAAATTGATGAATGGAATGAAAAACGAAATGACTTAGCAGCTCGTTATAACAAGGGGCTTGGAAATTCCAATCTGTTCAAACTTCCGAAAATAAAAGAAAATCGTTCCCATATTTTCCACCTGTATTGTGTTGGATCTACATTACGTGAAAAAATACTTCAAACATTACAAAATCATGATATACATTCAGGCATTTACTATCCACTATGTCTTCATTTGCAGGAGGTATACTCCAACTTATCATACAAAAAGGGAGATTTCCCTATAGCTGAAGGTCTTTCAGAAACACTATTCGCATTACCAATGTCCCCTTTTCTATCTGAAAAAGATCAGGATCAGGTGATTTCTATACTATTAAATGAGGTGGACAATCAAGATGGTTGTTAATTTTGGATTAATCGGCTGCGGCTATATATCTGACCGTCATATAGAAGCGTTAGCTAATTGTCCTGAAGCAAAACTTGTGGCGGTTAGTGATCTTAATAAAGATCGAATGAATATTGCAATAAAAAAATATCAGACTCAATCAAATAAAAATCACTCCCTTCAAATGTTCGAGAATTATAGTGATTTACTAGAATATAATGAAGTAGATGCTGTGATTATTTCCACTCTTTCTGGCTTACATGCAGAAATGGCTAAAATCGCATTAATCGCCGGAAAACATGTCATTCTTGAAAAACCCATGACCTTATCTTTAAAAGAAGCTGATGAACTAATTCAGCTCGCCAAGGTCAATCATTTAAAACTTTGTATTTGCCATCAAATGCGCTTTAAACCGATCATGAAGCGGATTAAACAGGTGATTGATGAAGGACGAATCGGTACTCCTTATTTAGGGGTGGCTTCAATACGGATTAATCGTTCCCCTGAATATTATCAAGAAGCTCCATGGCGTGGAGATTGGAAACAAGACGGAGGGATGCTCCTTAACCAAGGGATTCATATGATTGATTTATTACAGTGGTTTTTAGGGGATGTAAAAACTGTTTATGGAGACATTTCCTCCTTTACCAGGATGAAAGAAACTGAAGATATTGCATTAGGAATTTTAACTTTTACAAATGGAACAAAAGGATTAATTGAAGCAAATGTAGTTACCCAACCAAATAATCTCGGTTATCAGTTATCCATCTTCGGTGAAAAAGGTTGTATGTCTTTGGAAGGACCTTCATTAAATAAAATAAGCCGGTGGTATATCGAAGGTGAAGAGGTGGATATTGATGAATTAGAACAATTACTAAAGGATCATAATGAAGAGGAATACATGTATGAAAACGTGATTCAATCCATTCAATCTTTGGAGCAACTCCTTGTTGATGGGAATGAAGGAAAAAAAGCTATCGAAACCATCTTTGCCATTTATCAATCATATTTAAATCATTTACCCATCGATCTCCCTATTCATTCTTTTTCAACAGCAACGATGAAATCCGATGGAGGTGGAAGTGCAAAATGAATTTTGGTCATGTTCTAGTCACTGGTGGAGCTGGTTTTTTAGGGTCACAATTAGTTAAAAAATTACTTCCTTTATCTGATTCCATCTATATCATTGATGATCTTTCTACTGGTAACATTTCTTCCGTTCCCAAAGATCCAAAAATCACTTTTTATCATGAAAGCATCACAAATGAAGCTATTCTAAATAAAATTCTTCCAAAAGTAGACTTTATATTTCATTTAGCTTGTAAAAATCTAGTATTATCCTATAACAATGTGAAGGAGGATTTTGATACTAATCTTTATGGGGGCTGGCTTCTTCTGCAAAAATCTCAGGAATTATCCCCCAAGCTAAAAAGATTTATCTATACTTCCACCGCATCTGTATATGGCGATGCAAGTATGTTACCTACTCCGGAATCTTACTACAATATCAAGTTACCTTATTCAGCAAGTAAATTTTCAACCGAACATTATTGTCAAGTTTACCATCATATGTATCAATTACCAACTACAATCCTCCGTTTATCCAATGTTTATGGGCCAGGTCAACTAATTAGTAATCCTTATTGTGGTGTTGTAGCTAAATTTTTTGAAGAGGCAGGCAATGATGCACCATTAACCATCTATGATGATGGAAAACAGACTCGAGATTTCACGTATATCGATGATGCTCTGGATGCCATCCTTTTAGCTGCATCTAATGACCAAATGATTGGGCGCGTATTTAATGTTGGTACAAAAAAGGAAACAAGTATTTTAGAATTAGCTAAAAATATTACAACCATTACCGGATTAACAAATGTCAGATTAAATTTCCAACCAAAAAGAAGCGTGGACATTGTTCAAAGACGCTGCCTAGATAATACTCTACTTAAAAGCTATGGTTGGAGTTGTAAAAATGATCTTGTTACTGGTTTGACTAAAACCTATGCCTGGCTGAATAGAGGTGAAACCCCGTGAATATTTTTCATGGAATTGTTGAAATAGCTGGACAAATGGGAATATTGAGTGATGCTCTCAAAGCAAAAGGGCATTACTCTGTAGGTTATAATACATTTCATTCATACTTAGGGTATAAAGACCACTTAGTTAATACAGACTTAAATCAAATTAAAGCAAATCAAGAGGATATTATTAATTCGTTTGATATCTTTCATTTCCATTACAATACAACACTACATGAAAATCATGAGGATCTTCCTTATTTACAGTCAAAGCGAAAAAAAATGATTATGCATCACTGGGGGAATGATGTTAGATTCCATGACCTTGCTAAAGTAAATAATCCATATGCATATACAGGTGACTCTCCTCCAAATGAAGTTATGCACGAAAATTTAACAAAAATATCTAAGTATATTAAACATGCAATTGTTCAGGATTATGAGGTATATGATTATGTCAAAGACTATTATGAAAAAGTTCATGTCGTACCCATTGCCATCGATATCAGTAAGTTCTATCCTCATTTTCCAAAAGTGGATAAAGATAAACCTTTAATTTTACATGCACCAACTAATCCTGATTTCAAAGGCACCACCTATATCGAGAATACTCTAGCGGAATTACGAAAAACACATACTTTTGACTACCAAAGAATAGAAAAAATGAATCATGATGAAGTTATTAAGCTATATGAAAAAGCCGATATTATTGTTGATCAAGTATTATGTGGCTCATACGGTCTATTGAGTGTGGAATCGATGGCACTCGGAAAACCTGTCATCACATATATTCGTCCGGATCTCATTACAAAATTTCCAAGTGTATTGCCAATTGTAAATGCCAATCCCGATAATTTATATAATCAAATTAAATTATTACTTGATAATCCGATGTTACGTTTAAATGTAGGTATTCTTGGAAGAGAATATGCAATACGTGTGCATGGACACCACGCTGTTGCTGATCAGCTCCTGTCTATTTATTCACAATTATAATAAGCTGTTTTAAGATAGTTTGTTGAAGGATCTACTGACAACTTTTCTCCCTAATTAAGGATTCAATGCTCTTAAGAAGTTTGCAGATCTTTTTCTTTAGTGTATTGATGAGCTCCTCATTCTCCAACTTATTTATATAGTTATAACATTACTTAAATGTTTAACAAATGAGATTAAATCAAAAAAATAAAAAGCAACCTATTAAATAAAACTGAACTGAACCCCGAATAGTAGACACTTAAAAAAAAGTGCCCTATTCGGGGTTTTTTCTATGGGAAAAGCCCGTTATACTTAACATAATTAATTTGAACGGGAGTTATCTTATGAGTAAAATCTATTTTAATGAACATCAACGTCAACTATTAGAAGCCAATCCCAATGTTGCTTCAGTATCTGATCGAGCGATTCAATATACACCTGAATTTAAAATTAAAGCAGTAAATGAGAACTTAGCTGGGAAAGGACCTACTCAAATCTTTATAGAAAATGGGTTTGATCTTGAAATGATTGGCCCTAAAAAAGCTAAATCAGCTTTGAAGCGTTGGAGAAATACTTTTAATCAATATGGAGAAAATGGTTTTTTGGAAGAACGTCGAGGAAAAGGAAGTACGGGAAGACCAACAACTAGTGAGTTATCCGCTGATAAGAAGCTAGAAAAAGCAGAGGCTCGTATTCGTTATCTCGAAGCTGAAATTGAATTACTAAAAAAGCTAGAGGAACTCGAAAGGAAGGCGAAGAAACACAAGTAGCTCCACATGAAAAATACGCAGTCATCAATGAAGTAATTCGTAAATATCAACTAATCAATAGTGTCTCTGAGCTATGTACTGTCGCACATGTTAGTCGCAGTGGTTATTATGCATGGCTGCAGAATACTGAAAAACATGCCATTCGTGAGAACAATGATTATGAGGATTATCTCTTTTTAAAGTGCATCTATGATGCATTCAAAGGGAAAGTTGGCTATCGTGGACTTTATATGAAAGTATGTGAATTACTTGAAAACCCAATGAACCCAAAGAAAATACGCCGTCTAATGCGCAAGTATAATTTCTTTGCGAAAGTGCGACGTGCAAACCCATATAAAAATATTGCAAAAGCTACTCAAGAACATAAGACATTACCAAATAGATTAAACCGTGAATTTACACAAGACGAGCCGGAAAAAGTATTTTTAACTGACATTACCTATTTAAAGTATCGAGGAAAAACAGCCTATCTATCCTGTGTTAAGGATGTCGCTACACGTGAAATAGTGGCATATGAATTATCACAAACATTGAAAATGTCGATTGTTTACAATACTCTAGCAAAATTAGAAGAGAAATTAGGGAAAAATGTACATCCAGAAGCCATGATACACTCTGATCAAGGTTTCCATTACACGCATCCAGAATTTCAAAAAAGGGTGAAACAGATGAATTTGAAACAATCTATGTCACGTAGAGGGAACTGTATCGATAATGCACCAATGGAATCCTTCTTTGGACATATGAAAGATGAAATGGACTATAAAGAAGTTCATACATTTGAAGAACTAAAACAATTAGTTAATCAATATATGATTTTCTATAATGCATCAAGAAGACAATGGAATTTAAAAAAGATGACTCCGGCAGAATACCGAAGTCATCTAATCGCTGCTTAAATAGCAGGGTTACTTTTATTAAACTGTCCGAAATTTAGGGCGCAGTTCAAACTATTTTAATAGGTTGCTTTTTTTCATAAATAATCTATTATTGCTGAATAGGTTCATATTGTTTTTTAGTAAATAAGTACATATTTTTATACTCATCAGGATGGTTCAGATAAATTTTTTTCAACGTTTGGTTTGGAAATTGAAAAGCAATTAGACTATTCATCATATATCCTTCACTTACACCAAAATTGAGATAATCATATAGATGAGTATTATTAAATAACATCCCAGTCCCAAAACTTATTTGGATCCCTGTATGATAATATTGTGAAAAAACGGTTGTGTTTTTTATCCAATTAGTGTCAACTTCTGTATTACCATAATAGTTAGGATTAGCACAAGCCGCATCAAAGTTTAAAGTATCCCATTGTGCACATCCTGGTGAACCGAAATTAAATAACCACAATGTCAGATATCCTTTTTGGTGAATATAATCATTCGTGTCCTTTACAATTTGTTCATCTCCTGTATTTATCGAACTTCTCTGCCAAACAAATCCTTTAAAAGCTAACTTCTGATGTAGCCCTTCTTCCTTCTGCCAACGTATGAGGAAGCATTCAATCCACCACTTAATGGCTTTTAAGCGATCTTCATCATTTGTAAAATCTAATTTCTCTTCTAATACTGTACCAAAGTTTTCTTGAAGGGGATGGGGGTAAGGAATGGTAACCCAAACTTCATTAACTTCTCCTTCATTTGTATTCTGTGCTAATGCATGAAGATTAACATTTTCATCAAATAAATGATCAGTCACTAACATCCAATCACTAATTCTCGCTTGTTTACCTAGTCCTGTGTGCATAGCATGGATATAATAATCATCTCTTATGCGAATGGGATCAAATATATATGAACGGAAAAATGTATCAAGTGGTTGGCCATTTTCGAAATAGTATTGGCAATACTTCAATTCCTCTGTCGACCAGTTCCCCATTTCCTTATTTAAAAAATCCCCTACAGGTAACACACATATATGATTGGTGATAGAATGTTGTTCGGCTGTCATATAGCCAGTAGACATATTGGACATATTTTCTTTAACTCCTTTTCTTTAGCTATATATAGCATTTATATCTAATAATTGAACCGTGCTTTGTCCAATGGTAGAGAGTCCAATTATTATAAAGATTACATGCTATATAATTATTGCCTTCACTATAAAGAAACAAAAGGGACCGAAAAAATCAAAAAAGACTTCCACCACAATACAATATTCAATGTAAAAAATGGCTATGGCACATTAGATATGCATTGCGAGTGGAATCATTCTCTTACTAGTAAAACAATCAAAGAGCTATAGCATTTTATAGAATGCGTACATAATGAATCGTATCATATGCGATGTCATTATTTATTTTCGAACCATAGTTTATCCATCTAGCAATTCTCACACCATTATTATTAACTTCTTCTAATAGGCCATCGGTCATTTCAGATTGCATCCCTAATTCGATATCTGATCCAATATAACTAGCCAACTCATCCTTAAAATAAGCTTCAGCCATTAGATTTCCTCCTCCACTATTTCTGATATTCCTATTATTTGATTGAGTGGTATTAATATTGTATACCCGACAATAATATAATCCTCTTTAACCTCTAATAATGTACCAGTTATTGTCTCAGATGCTGTTTCCACATGAATGTTTTTGTTTACCAAATCGTGCAGCCGTTCGCTTAAATTCACTAAGTTTGAATTTCTTTTAGTACTAGTTTTTGGATGAGATGCAGTTTCTACATTCATTTTCTTATTTACCTTATCCTGTTGCGGTTTGTTTATATTCACCAAGTTTGAATCACTTTTAGTACTAGTTTTTGGCTCAGAGGTAGCTTCTACATTAATTTTCTTATTTGCCTCATCCTGTTGCTTTTCGCTTAAATTCACTAAGCTTAAATTGCTTTTAACTGCAGGTTTTACAACCTCTTTTTTTTCCTGTTCATTCTCTGGGTCTTTCATTTGTGTTTTCTTTCCGTAAAGTAACTCTTCCATTAAGATCGAATTCTCTTGTATTTTTTGATCGATGATTTCTGTTAACACTTCAATGTTTTTTCTTAGAAAATCTGGAGGTTTTGGTTTACTAATTTGAATATTTAAAGTATTTTCTATTTCCTTTTCCCTTGATATTTTTATTGGCAGTGAACTTAAACCAAGAGACAAATTACTGGAAATTTGATTCGTAACTCTTTTCATTTCTTTTTGAATCATTTTCGAAGTATTTTTCAACACTGTAATTTTCTCCATTTACAAATATCCCACTTTCAAAGATAATTTTTCATATTAAACTAACAGTGTAGCAAATTGTACTTTTATGCTAATCGACTCATACAAATAACCCATTTCCTAACTGCTTAATTTTTCCTTTTAATAGATCGACGTCTTTATACACAGCTCTTGTATCAAAAATCGCTTTTGCATGTTGAGCAATTGCTTCTGCAGGAATTTGTGTATGATCTGTTAAAATAAGAACCACATCATATTTACTTATCATTTGTGGATTAATCACAGTACCTTTTATTCTTTTCCCGCTAATATTTACTTCCGGAACAAAGGGATCATGATAATCAACTTGTGCCCCTTGTACTAATAGTTCCTTAAAAATATCGATGGCTCTGGAATCTCTTACATCACTAATATCCTTTTTATAAGTGACCCCATAAATAAGAATAGTAGGATTCTCTTTCTTTGCTATTTTAAATGTAAGCTTAACGATATAATCAACGATTTCTTTATTCATCTGATCTGATAAATGTATAAACTGACTATTTAATCCTTTTTGCTGAATAATATACTGTAAATAGAGGGGATCAACTGGAATACAATGGCCGCTTACACCAGGACCTGGATAAAACGGATGATATCCGTAAGGTTTTGTACTTGCAGCTTCAATAACCTCCCATAAATTAATGCCCAATTCATTGCATAGCATTGCCATTTCATTAATAAAAGAAATATTGACAAATCGATAAGTATTTTCTAATAGTTTCGTAAACTCTGCAACCTCTGATGAAGAGACAGGTACCACATCATTATAGATATGTGAATAGAGTTCAACTGCAACACTTTTACATGTTTCAGTAATGCCACCCACTACTTTAGGTGTATTTTCAATACCAAAATGCTGATTTCCAGGATCTACTCTTTCTGGAGAATAGGCAAGATGAAAATCTTTACCTGCTTGTAAGCCACTTTTCTCAAGAATTGGTTGAACGATTTCTCTTGTCGTTCCAGGAAATGTTGAGCTTTCTAAAACAATTAATTGACCTTTTTGAATCCTTTTCTGAATTGATTCTGCTGCGCTTACTACATAATCCAAATTGGGTGACTTATCACCATTTAATGGAGTTGGTACGCAAATGATGACTGTGTCCACATTTTTGATCTCGTCATTATTTGTAGTGACCAAAAATCGTTTAGACTGATTTGCATTTTTTAAGCTATCATCACTTATATCTGAAATATAACTTTTGCTATTTCTAATGGATTCAATCTTTTTCTTATCAATATCAATACCAATGACTTTATAACCTTTTTCAACTAAAAGCATCGTTAATGGAAGCCCTACAAATCCTAAACCGATCACTGCTATTTTTTGTGTTTTGTCTTTTATCACTTTGTTGCCCCTTTCTGAAATGTTCTTTTACAAATTATGTTTCGTATAATTATTTCGAAAGGTACAAGACACTATTTTTCGATAAATAGTAGTTGAAGTTAGGTTTTCATGCCGAAAAAATAATCATTTTGTATGTTAATAGGCTCCTCATATTACACTTATAAAACAATTTCCCTTAATTCACATAATGAAAGAAGAACAGGTGCACTATCCTTGTGAGGAAGCTTATTTATTAAAATTTGCGCATAATCCGCATTTTCCGGTACATTTAATGTTACTGCACGAAAACCAAACCATTTATTTTCGGATACATCACTCATGTCAGTTGAGAAAAGGGACGTATATAAACCAATTTCTATAATTTCATGATTTTTTGTATAATAATAAATGATTATATTTATAGGTGCTCCAACCTTTTCCCCTTCTTTAGCCAACCAAGCGGATAAAAGGTAGTTCTTATAAGGTGCAACGGTAACTTTCTGTTGAATAAATGCATTTTCCTCTCCATCCATAAACCTAATACTTCCAGAACCTTTATATCCCTTATCTTCTACTAATTCTGCCTGATGAGTAACCCAATCTAGTTCCAGTGGTTCTTTAAAATCCCCATTCTTTATTAAATTTTGTAAGGATGATCTTAATTGAAGTGGTTGGTTTCTTGCCCATTCCCTCTCAATTTCTGGCCAAACGGTGGAAAGTGATTTTTGATAGGAAAATTTCTCAATTGCAGTTTTATGACCTTCTCTAGCGATTTGTATTCTTTCTTGCTCATTTTGCAAATAATAGGAAACTAATTCTAGTGTTTCTTCACGTGAATTAGTAACGGCGCAATTCACACCAGGAAGAAGTTTCTCTCGAACAGCCTTTGTATTGGAAGTTAACAAAAATCCTCCTGAGGATAATATATCTAGTGTGCGACTGCTAAGTTGATCATTACAGGTTTGTAAACTAATACAAATTTTTGCGGAGCTAAAAACAGAAGGAGTTTCCGTGAATGGTAGTTTTCCTTTAAGCATGTGTTCAGGTATCTTCTTATTTAAATAACACCAATCTAATACGTCCCAATCTCTTCCCCATATTTTCACATCAAAATCTGTATCTATTAATGGCACGACTAAATCATTTACACTCTTATAGCGTATCTCTCCGATTGTAAAATTACCCGTACCGACAACAGCTACATCACATGCAAATTCAGGATTAAAAGCAGATGGTTTATGAAAATCTGGATTGGTACCAACATCAAAAAAGGTGGCTGGAATACCCATTTCTTCATATCCACGAATGGTTAATGGACTTCTAGTTAGTACAAAGGATGGTTGCATAATTTTACAATAACGTTTTGACCATCGTTCAAAATGGAGCCAATCCTCTTCGGCAAAATATAAATGAAATAATTGATATTTTTTTATCACGTCACGAATAGACTCAAGTTCTCCATCTTGATATTTATCTTGCTGCCAAACATCCCATCCCATATCGATTACCATATCTGGTTTAAAATCAAGTATTTCCTTCTCAAGATCACTAGCATCAAATTCCCCTAAATATCTTACCTCATGACCTAAATTTTCGAGTGCTGCTCCAAGTGAAAACCTGAATATATCAAAGGTCATTAGTGCTAAAATTTTCAAAATGAATTCCTCCGATAACTGTATAATCCAATTCCAGAATGTTCTATATTCTTTTGAAATACATCAAGATTTGTTCTAATAATCAAACTTTACCTCCTTATCTGTCGGGTTAATGTATTATATAAATATTAGACCTTGCCCGTAAGGTACAGTTGTCGAAAAATACAAAAATAGGTGTTAAGCCTGAAACATACAAAAAAACGGGATAGTCTATTGATAAACTCAGACTACCCCGTTTTTTTATTTTGAGATTCATTAATACCCAATAATATGATACCCAGAGTCCACGTGAATATTTTCACCAGTAATACCACGAGACATCTCACTGAATAGGAACACAGCTGTATCCCCTACTTCTTCCTGTGTCGTTACACGACGTAAAGGAGCTTTCTCTTCAACCTCTTTTAAAATGGTGTTAAAGTCACTAACCCCTTTAGCAGATAACGTACGAATTGGTCCTGCTGATATAGAATTAACACGTATTCCATATTTTCCAAGATCACTTGCTAAATACTTCACACTAGCTTCTAGTGAAGCTTTTGCCACACCCATAACATTGTAGTTCGTCATCACCCGTTCTCCTCCTAAATAGGACAACGTAACAAAACTTCCACCTTCAGACATTAACTCTAAATTCTTCACTTCCTTTGCCACAGCAGAAAGTGAATAAGAACTAATATTTTGTGCAAGAAGGAAGCCTTCACGTGTAACATTTAAAAATTCACCGCTTAGCTCCTCTTTATTAGCAAAGGCCACACAGTGAGCAATTCCATGAATCGTACCAACTTCTTCCTTAATTTTGCTAAAGCAAGAATGAATTTGTTCATCACTTGTTACATCACACTGTAAAATAATTGAGTCTGTTGTTTCTAATGATTCGACAAGCTGACGAACACTTTTCTCCGTACGTTCTCGTCCGTAAGTAAAAATTAATCGTGCACCAGCCTCATGTAAGGAACGTGCAATTCCCCATGCAATACTTCGTTTATTAGCTACACCCATCACTACATATGTTTTTCCTTGTAAAGAAAGATTCATCTTTGAATATTCCTCCTCGTTTATGTATAAGTACAATTATATTTGTTACTTTTTATGTAAATTTCGCAACAAGTTATCACAAGTTATTAGTACCTAGTACTAATATTACATGATTTAACTCCTCTTGCAAAGCAAATATATGATTATTGATAGAAAAGAAGCTAGTATGAATGAAATAACCAGCTTCTTTCTATTTTATAACCTAACACCATTCACAAAATTCTAATTCTCTCTTTAAATCATCTACATATTCGTTAGAACCGGTAACTATTAATCGATCATTCATATGCAATTCCGTATCTCCGTGCGGAACAATGGAGTCCTTTCCACGGAAAATCCGTACAAAGATGACATCTCCTGTAAATGGAAACTTCCTCAATGTCATGCCCTCGAATTCATGATTGAGCATATTAATTTCATGTAATGATGTATCTTGGTTTGTCAATATTTTCATTACACTCGGTGATTCGATCAGTGATCTCAACAAGGCTTGCGTTGAAAGCAATGTTGAAAATACCTCTACTTCTTGATTTCTCAGCATCTCTTGAAGATCCGGTGTCTCAATTCGTGCAATGACTCGTTCTACCTTCCGATGCTTTGCTTCAATCGCAAGTGGAGCATTTACTTCCTCGTCTCCAGACATTATCACAATAATATCAGATGAAAAAATACCTTCTGCTTGTAAAGTAGCAACCTCATAATCATGAATTTCTTTAACATTAAAAAGTGAACTCGCTATTTGTTTTTCTTCTTTGTCTAAAATCGTATGGTAGAGTGTTACCTCATATAATTTCGAACTTAACTCCCTTGTAACTGATAATGTCAGTTGGTTCGCTCCTACAAGTGAAACCTTTAATTTTCTCTGTTGTAAATTTTCCTTTGGAAAAATCTTTCGGAATAAAATCGGTGTAATGATACAAGTAATAACAGCTACTAATATGAATGTTCCACTCATTGCTGCTGTAATTGCCCCAATTCTTTCAGCAATTTTTGCTGCGGCAATGACCAATGATAATGTTGACGTTAGCAAGAATGCAGATGAGACAACAGTTTTAGTATCATACCATTTTTTCAATAAGAATACTGGAATAAACTTAGAGATTAAAAATGCTAGAATCAATAATGGAATTAATAAGAGCAAGTGTTTATCGCTGAGTAGTGACCAAAGATCTAGATCAACCCCAACCATAACAAAGAATATAGGAATAAGAAAACCATACCCAAATGAATCAAGTTGGCGAATCATTTCCTGATTCGGTGCTAACAATGAGACAAGTGTTCCTGCTAAGAATGCCCCCAAAATATTTTCCGCTCCAACAGATTCTGAAAGTGCAACAAGAACAAGTATCAGGGTGAAAACAGCTCTAGTTCCAATCTGTGTTGTTCCCCTTGAAAGCTTCTCAAAGAGAGCCCTTGTCTTAAATCGTTTTCCAATGAAATAAAGAAAAACCCCTGCAGCAAATAAAATCAATATTAACCATAAATTCCCTTCGCCACCACTCGTTAAAGAGACATAAACGGTCAGTAAAATCATCGTAACTAAATCTGCAATCACTGCAATTAACAAAATGATCTGACCAATTCCCGTTTTCATTATGTGGGCATCCTTTAATGTCGGTACAACCACACCTAATGAGATCGTAGAAATAATCAATGTTAACAACATGACATCATCCATTAATCCTATAAATACAAACAAGTAGGCAAGTAGGATAGAAACGATTAGGATACCAATAAATATGATGGTTGCTATCTTTAATCGATTCGGCTCCTTTTTCCCATTTGGTAAGGTTATTGACTTTTTCCCACCAGAAAATGCGGTGAAATCTATTTCTAAGCCACTTAAGAACATTAGAAAAATAAATCCTAAAGTCGATAATGTTTGAAGCCACATATCCTTCTCGATTAAATCAAATCCACTTTTCCCTATTATTAAACCAACAATTATTTCACCTATTACTACAGGTATAACATTCAATTTAAAGCGGTGAAGCAACAGTGGCGTTAGGAACGCTGCTACAACTACTATTACAATTGAAGTAAGTGATCCACCTTCCATAATTCCTCCCCTTTCTTTTCTACTCTTTTCTCTATTAGGAACTAATAAAATAGCTTGAAGATCGACCAGTCCTTCATTCCACTGAGAAAAGAGCTGTACACTTCATAAGAACGCTGAACCCTTAGTGAAGTGTAAAAAGCCAGTAGTGGAGCTTTTACACTTCATTAATCGATATTAAAAGAAAACAGCCTTCTTTTTATATCTCAATATACTAACAAAACTTTTATTGCTTGTCGTTAAATAACCATTAAAATTTGTTACAATTTATTTTAACTATTTTTATATTTCCACTAATTATTATTATTTTGCATGAAACCTAAAAGAATCATAAAAAATATAGTAAAAAATGATGTAACTAAGGAGACTTGGGATGAAAATAGATATTATTGGCGATATACATGGATGCTACGAAGAATTTTACAATCTAACGATAAAACTTGGATATGATTGGAGTTCCGGCTACCCTATCCATGACCAAAGAAAACTAGGTTTTGTTGGTGATTTAACAGATCGTGGACCACACTCATTAAAAATTATTGAAATTGTATGGAAATTGTGGAACCAACAGCTTGCCTATTATGTACCTGGAAATCATTGTAATAAACTCTATCGTTACTTTTTAGGAAGGAAAGTTCAAATCACACATGGATTGGAAACGACCGTGGCAGAGCTTGAAGCATGCACAAACAAAGAAGAATATCATTATAAAAAAATGTTTATGCAGTTATATGAGGAATCACCACTCTATCAAGTGCTAGATAATAAAAAACTACTTATTGCTCATGCAGGCATAAAACAAGATTACATAGGTGAATTCCATAAAAGTGTTAAAACCTTTGTTTTATATGGAGATATTACCGGGGAAAAGCATGAAGATGGATCACCTGTTAGAAGAGATTGGGCCAAGCAGTATACAGGTAAGCCATTCATCGTCTACGGCCATACACCTGTATGTGAGGCAAGATTTGTGGGAAACACAGTGAACATTGATACTGGAGCCGTCTTCGGTGGACAACTAACTGCATTACGCTATCCGGAGATGGAAGTTGTATCTGTCCCATCCTCCATGCCTTTTGTTTCGGAGAAATTTCGAACATTTAATTGAATTTTTCGGATAGCTTTTTCCCTAATATGTGAGATTATATCTTTTGGTTGCGGACATAGGTACCGTTATTTGGTTAATTAGCGTACATCCTCTTTACTTTTCCGCAAATATTGTACCTAATGTCCGTTCAACTCCTAGTTTACTGTAAGTAAACAAGACTATTTTTTTCTATTTGCTTTTATAAAAGCTCTACCGCCTGATTTTAAACTTAACACTGTCCGACTAAGTATAAATAATTCAATCAAATGGGAACTTGCTATGAAGGATAAATTGCTGCTTTGAGATCGGATGACAAAATTCTAACTGACTGCAATGTAACGCTTGCCGATCATATTTTGAGATGTCTCCCCCATATAATTCATCTCCTAACAAAGGATGTCCTATATAAGACATGTGAACACGAATTTGATGTGTTCTACCTGTGTCTAGCCATATTTTTAAATGGCAATACTCTTTGTACTGCTTTAACACTTCAAAATTCGTCCGCGCACTTTGACCATCTGCTCTTACTTCTCTTTCAATAATACTTGTGTCTTTACGGCCAATTGGTGCATCGATCGTTCCGCTTCGATTACCCATTACACCGCTAACAAGTGCTTCATAAGTCCGTTTGATTTGGCGTTTTTGCTGCATTTGGCTTAATAAATGATGCATATAACGATGTTTCGCCACTAGAACTAACCCCGATGTATTTCGATCAAGTCGCGTGACAATATGAACTGTTGCTTCTATTGACTTATTCTGATAATAACCGATAATTGCATTAGCAAGACTTCCCTTCGGATGCTCCCTGGAAGGTATGGTATTCATAAAAGGAGGCTTCTCAATGACTAATATATCTGAATCCTCATAACGAATATCTAATGCTATGTCTTCACCGATTAATGTTTCACTGCTTTTTTCTGGCGGAAAAATAATATCAAGACTATCCCCACTACGTAAATGGTAGAGAACATTTTCTTCCCTACCATTCACCAAAATTCTTCCACCAGAGAATTTAATATCCGTTAGTTGTCTTCGTGATATATACTGCTCACTTAAAAATTGTTTGATGGTTTTACCTTCATCTTTACTATCTATGAACCATTGTAATGAGTATGATGCCACTGTAATCCTCCGTTATCCTTTAATCAGCAATAAATGAATCATGCACTCTTTTCCAAAATGGAAATGGACGAAAACGGGCAAATCGAATTTTTTCATCCGCGACACGGAATTGAATTGCCTTTACATCTTTATGTAATAGAGTCAAATGGTCAATCGTGATCATAAAATCCTGTTCTCGCACAGGCTTTAACGTACAGGTGTGATGACCAGGAAAAATTAATGGAGAGCCAATTGTTCTAAAGACTCGATTATTAATTGATGCCATCTCAGCTAATTGAATTGCCTTTAGTGAAGGATGAATTATCGCTCCACCAAGGGCTTTATTATATGCTGTGCTTCCCGATGGAGTTGAAATACACAAACCATCTCCACGGAATCGTTCAAAATGTTGCCCTCTTACCTCTATATCCATTACTAATGTACCTTCGACACATTTAACGGTGGACTCATTTAAAGCTAAATATCTAGTTTCTTTCCCACCATGTTGATACCTAATAATAACTTCAAGTAAAGGGTATTCCACCACTTGGTAGGGTGTTTTTGCAATGGCAATAACTAACTTCTCTATTTCTTCTGGAACCCAGTCGGCATAAAATCCTAAATGACCAGTATGTATTCCAACAAATGCGGTCTTATCTAATCGTGAACTATAACGATGGAAGGCGTATAGTAATGTACCGTCCCCACCTACAGAAATAACGATATCTGGCTGTGATTCATCATATTCTAGACCAAAATCTTGTAAGTATGTACGGATTTTATGCATTAAGCGATTCGATTCTGCATTTCCTTTTGAAGTGATTGAAAACTTCATATCCACTCACCTTCTCCCCTAACAATTGTTTCTATTCCATAGTCTTCTTCGTTCCACTTTTATGTTTTTCTTTATTTTTTGTAAAAAATACCTGAGCCTCCTGTATTTCTTCACGGATCTCAGACATTTCTTCATCAAGTAGGAATGCTGCTTCTGCTGCTCGTTGAAGACGCATTTTTATGTCTTCAGGAAATTGCCCTCGATATTTATAATTTAATGAATGCTCAATGGTTGCCCAGAAATTCATCGCTAAGGTTCTGATTTGAATTTCGGCTAAAATTCTTTTTTCGCCATGAATCGTTTGGACTGGATATTCAATAACAACATGGTAGGATCTATATCCACTAGGCTTATTATTTGAAATATAATCTCTTTCTTCAATAATTTTAAAATCATTTCTCATTCTAATCAATTCGACTACCTTTTTTATATCATCCACAAACTGACACATCATTCGAAGACCTGCTATATCTTGCATTTCTGATTCTAATTGATCAAGAGGAATGCCCTTTTGCATTGCTTTATCTAAAATACTCGCAATTGGTTTTACACGTCCTGTTACAAACTCAATTGGCGAGTGAATATGTTCCTGTTCAAACTGAGTACGCATACCTTTTAATTTAATCTTAAGCTCATCTACCGCTTGCTTATAAGGAGCCAAAAACTGATCCCAATGATTCATTCCCATCACCTCTAACACAAAACTCAATATGGAGACCATTTTCCTTTTCATTATCATTTTACCATATTTCTAGATTGCACACGCAAGACAACAATTGATAAAATGCATGTAGACATGAATTATACTATGAGACTATAGGAGAAAAAAATGAGTAGTGAAATTGAAATTGAATTTAAGAACATCGTTACTGAATCAGAATTTGAACAAATTAAAAGTACATTTTCAGTAAAAGATCAGGATTTTCACAGTCAGGATAATTATTATTTTGATACTCCATCCTTTTTATTAAAAGAAAAAAGCTGTGCCCTAAGGATACGACATAAAAAGGATGTTTATGAGTTAACACTAAAACAGCCTGCTGATGTTGGTTTATTAGAAATCAATGAAATCATTACTCAGAATGATTTTAACGAAATGATTTCTATTGGAAAACTTCCAAATAATGAAGTACGGGCAAAGCTTGAAGGAATGAACATACCACTTGATGATTTAACTTATTTTGGTTGTTTAACAACCAAACGTGCTGAAAAAAAAGTGTTAAATGGATTACTTGTATTTGACATTAGTTCCTATTTAAATGTAACAGATTATGAGATAGAATATGAAGTGACTGACTATCACCAAGGAAAGAAGAATTTTCATTCATTAATGAATCAGCTAAACATTCCGATTCGAAAAACCGATAATAAAATTGTACGATTCTATAAGGCTCTTTTCTAATACTTTGTTACTTTTGTTATTAAAGGTTAACCATATCTAAAAAAAGAGCTCGAAGCCTGATTTTTTAAAGGATTATTCTAAGTGCGAAAGCAACAATCTATAAATAAAAGAGGAACAATGAAATGACAACAGTTAACCAATTTAGAACATTATTAGAGCTTCAAGCATTTCAAAATTTTTCAAACTCTACACCTTCACAAAGTTTTGATACTAGTTCACTCTTTCAAGAGGTGTTAGCAAGTGTATTACAAAACTCTTTAAATTCTGCAAGCGAAGAGGACCAATCCTCCAGTCTATATCGTTCATTAAGCACTCCACTGCCAATAAATTTCAATTATACGCAGGTAAAGTCTACACCAATGAATGCCGTAAAACAAATCACTGCGCCTAAAGATATTGAAGCTATTATCCAAAAGGCAAGTGAGCAATTTAATTTGCCTACAAAATTAATCCAGTCAGTAATTCATCAAGAATCTGGCTTCAACACAAATGCTGTTAGTCGGTCTGGTGCAGCAGGCTTAATGCAACTGATGCCATCGACAGCCAAAAGCTTAGGGGTAACCGACGTTTTCGACGCCGAGCAAAATGTATTGGCTGGGAGCAAATATTTAAAAAGCATGCTTGACCGATACAATGGAAATGTTTCATTAGCACTTGCGGCTTATAATGCCGGACCAGGAAATGTGGACAAGTATGATGGAATTCCTCCATTTAAAGAAACACAAAATTACGTAAAAAAGGTAACAGATCATTTTTATAGTTAATATTGACGAAAACGCTATTCCTATTGATGAATAAGAGTAGCGTTTTTTTAGTCTTTTCTGGATATTTTGCGCCAAAAAACAAAATATAATAATGAAAAAGCGATTTGTTTGAGTTATTTTACTCCCATTGCTACAATAAACGTACATGATCAATTATATATTAAAAGGAGATATTCATATGGTAGGTAAACGTATTGTACCGTATGAGGTAATCGGGGAAAAAGCACTGCATAATCTTGTTGATGCATTTTACTCTAAAGTAGCGAAACATCCCGATCTAATCCCAATTTTTCCAGATGACTTATCGGAAGTTGCACAAAAACAAAAAATGTTCTTAACTGAATACTTAGGTGGACCGAAACTTTATACTGAAGTACATGGGCATCCAATGATGCGTGCACGCCATCTTCCACATGAGATTACGCCAACACGTGCGAGAGCGTGGTTATCATGTATGAGTGAAGCTATGGATGAAATAAAATTAGATGGAACAATACGTGATGAGTTTTTTTCTAGATTAGTACTTACCGCAAGACATATGGTCAACACACCTGACACAGTGATGGGTGAAGAAAATTGAAAGATAATCTACTTCCTAACTATCATTGCTGTTTAAATGCAGAAAAGAAGCCTTTGGAAATTTATATATTTGTTGATCCGTTATGTCCTGAATGTTGGGCATTAGAGCCAATCATCAAAAAGCTACAGCTTGAATACGGGAAATACTTCCGCTTAAAGCATGTTTTAAGCACCGATCTAACCCGGTTGAATTTCAGCTCTAAGAAGTATGAATCAATTGCACAACTTTGGGAGAAAACAGCAAATAGAACTGGAATGTCGTGTGATGGTAATCTGTGGTTTGAAAACCCTATATCAACCCCCTATCTTCCATCTATTGCTATTAAAGCTGCTGAATTACAGGGAAAAAAAGCGGGTATCAGGTTTCTGCGAAAAGTCCAAGAGGTTTTGTTTCTGGAAAAGCAAAATGTATCGAATTTAGATATTCTTACTGAGTGTGCTCGGAGTATCAACTTAGATATTGATGAATTTTTGAATGATATCCATTCAGATAGTGCAGCAAAAGCTTTTCAATGTGATTTAAAAATATTATCTGAAATGGAAGTAAGAGAATTTCCTTCGCTTGTATTTTTCAATGAAAATATTGAAGATGAAGGATTAAAAATAACCGGTCTTTATCCATATAAGGTTTATGTTCAAATTATTCAAGAAATGCTAGATGAAAAACCAGTGCCCGCCCAGTTACCATCATTGGAACAGTTTCTAAAAATTTTTAAGCTTGTAGCTTCTAAGGAAATAGCAATGGTCTATGATATGTCAATTACCGAGGTAGAAAAAGAATTAAAAAAATGGGTATTACAACAGAAGGTAAGAGTAATAAAAGGGAAATACGGTACTTTTTGGAGCTATATTGATAAAGAAACTAAATAGGTTATCCTTAATAATTAAAGCACAAGTGCTTTGGTTAGTCTTAACAAGCAATTGATCCAAGAAGGTTGAACTTTAACCTTCTTAAAAGGAATAATGGTTTCTGGATTTCCCTAATGAAGTCTTCTCTATATTGGACCTCAAGGTGCTAGGCGATGAACCATTTAGAAACTGTACTAAAGTTATTCTTTCATATCTAATAAAAAAAAAGAATTTGGCTAAGCGTCAAATTCTTTTTTTGTTTAAGCTCTTTTGCTATTTAGATACTAAAAAAAATACATCGACAAGTCCTTCACTTCACTGAGAAAATAGCTGCAAACGATATATGAACGATCAAACCTTTATAAGATCCTATAAGCCGATAGTATAACTTTTACAAGAGTAGGAAACTATACGAAAACAGTCCTTGTTTAAACACCAAGGTTTTATTGCATAAGAAAAAGACCTTGCAAATACAAGGCCTTTTTCAACACGAACAAAGGGGATGGGAGAAATTTTTCACGGTCAAACAAAGGGGTATATGTTTGTTTGTGATCAACTTCACACCCTTACTATAGCATGATTTAACTTGTATGTGCAAGTCTATGTTAAGACTTTCACAATATTGTCAAAAACAAGTGATAATGCAATCCGATTGATCATATGCTTATATAAGAGAAAGAATATTCGGAAGGAGTTTACTTTCAAATGAAAAAATTTATGATTCCTATGTTCAGTGTTTTTATCCTCCTTGCATTTTGTATGAACATTCTTGGACTCATGAAGCTCCTTCCCCTTTTTATTACGAGTCCCATTCTTTTTATAGCTTTATTTATTTTTCTTCTTTACTTAAACAACCGAAATCAATTTCGTGGTTTCCATTAAGAGAGGGTACCAAATTATTGGCACCCTCTCTTTCCTTTTATTATGATAATAAGCTTTCAAGCTCATTAAGTTTTTCTTCAAACACCTTCAATGCTGCTTCAATTGGTTGTGAAGAAGTCATATCCACGCCTGCTTTCTTTAGCACTTCAATTGGATAATCTGAACTACCCGCAGATAAGAAATTCTTAATATAACGTTCAACCGCAGGTTTCCCTTCTTCAAGAATTTGAGCACTTAATGCAGTTGCAGCACTAAAACCTGTTGCATATTGATAAACGTAATAATTGTAGTAGAAATGTGGAATTCGTGACCATTCTAATCCTATTTGTTCATCAATTACAATATCATCTCCACCGAAATATTTTTTATTCAGCTCATAATATTCTTTCGTTAGCATTTCGGCAGTTAATGCTTCTCCATTTTGTTCTTTTTGATGGATTAAATGTTCAAACTCTGCAAACATCGTTTGGCGGAAAACTGTACCTCTGAAGCCTTCTAGGTAATGATTAAGTAAATAAATTCTCTTTTGCTCATCATCAATCGTTTTTAATAAATAATCATTTAGTAAAGCTTCATTACATGTAGAAGCCACTTCAGCAACAAAAATTGAGTAATCCCCATACGTATATGGCTGATTTTTTCTTGTGTAATAACTATGAACACTGTGACCAAATTCATGTGCTAAGGTAAAAAGATTATTCACATTGTCCTGCCAGTTCATCAAAATATAAGGATTTGTTCCATATGCTCCGGATGAATAGGCACCACTCCGTTTCCCCTTATTTTCAACCACATCAACCCATCGATTTTCAAAGCCTTCTTTTAAGATCTCTTGATATTCTTCACCTAATGGGGCAAGACCTTTTAAAACCATTTCTTTTGCTTCTTCATATGTTACTTTCATTTCTACATCTTTTACAAGAGGTGTATACAAATCATACATATGTAGTTCATCAACACCTAATACCTTTTTACGCAGCTTCACATACTTATGTAAAAGATGAAGATTCTTGTTAACGGTATTCACTAGATTATCATAAACACTTTCAGGTATATTATTGTTTGATAATGCCGCTTCACGTGCAGATTGATAATTTCTTACTTTTGCATTGAAGTTATCTCGTTTTACTTGACCACCTAATGTACTAGCAAATGTATTTTTGAAATTACCGTATGTTTCATATAGCTTTTCAAATGCTTCTTTACGAACACGTTGATCAGCACTTTCTAAGAAACGAGTATAACGACCATGTGTGATTTGCACTTCTTCGCCATTCTCATCTTTAATGGTTGGAAATTCAAGATCCGCATTATTTAACATACCAAACGTATTACTAGAAGCATTCATCACTTCTGCTGCTTGTGCCAATAATGCTTCTTGATCTGCAGATAATACATGTGGTCTTTGGAGATTAATTTGTTCAAGTGCATGTTTGTACACTTGTAATTCACTTTTTTCATTTAGAAAACTTGCTAGTTTATCCTCATCAATAGATAAAATCTCTGGAACTAAGTAAGCAAATGCGCTCCCCATTTCCGCAAGGAGACTATTCATGCGGCTATCTAAACCTTGATAAAATGAATTGGTAGTATCTTGGTCACTACGCATATGAGAGTATGCATATAATTTACCCAATCTTTCAGCAACCTCATCTTGAAATGTTAATGCTTCGAAAAGTTTCTCTGCATTATCTCCTAGTTTCCCTTTAAATTTCTCTGCACTTGGTAATAATTCCTTTACTTCTTTATATTCCTTATCCCAAGCTTCATCACTGGCAAAAATATCTTCTAATCTCCAAGTTAGCTCTTCCTGAACCTCATTTCGGCTTGGTAGTGATTTTGTTGTTGTATTAGTCATTATGATGCCTCCATTCTTTCGAAAATCGAAATTTATATCTATAATAACATTCTATGCGAAATGAAAAAATCCTGCAAAAAATATGATTATTCACTATATAATTTCTTTTCCATCTCTTTTTCAAGCTTTATCATATCCTCTATATTGTTTGGAATGGAAAATGATTTATTCATTTGAAACTGTCCTTTTTGAATTTCAAATAAATGACCTAAATAGGTGAGTTTTTTTAGATAATGGTAGATCATCTGCTTAATAAAATCATGCTTTATTAGTGGAAGCTGCCTCATTTTTATATGTTTTCTTTGTATACGTTTATGAAATATCCTTTCCAGATTTGACAGAATAATCATTCCCCCTATTTTTGTATGAATAAAGCCGTCGGTCCAAAGATAATATTGCCATTCGATCGGATGAGACTTGCATATGCCCATGAAATTTACGGGGATACCAATTTGAGGTGGCAATAGCAAAGGAGAATGGTTGTTATAGTAAATAGCATTTAAGAAAGGATCCTTTAAGTTTTTCGCATAGATCATCTTTTTTTGCACCCATTTTCTCTTTTCATTTAACCAAAAACGATAATCAATATTGATGGAATTGGTTGAAAAATCAAATGGAAAGTCAAGCTTTGAAAGTGGAAGTGTGGTTTGCTTTGCTAATACTTTTGTTACAGTCACGGGAGTAAGATGGGATAACAGGGAGAAAATTTTTGTATTGGGGTCATAACTAAAAAGGTGTATTTGATCATCTCTATTAAACTGGGTAAATGCCCAGTGAAAGTCATTTAGCTGATATATATTCATTAAGTGGTGATTCCCTTTTATATCAAGCGTTCCACCAAAGATCCAAAAGGGTTCTATACCTACAGAAGTATAACACCTGCTTCGTTTAATCATATTATCTAACGGTATGGAAGAGCATTGATATTCAATAGCATATATTTTTCTCTTTTTCCATACCAATAAGTCTGGTCGTTGTTGTATTTTAGGTAGATACTTTTCCACCTCTACAGTCAAACCTTTATAATGTAGCCACTTAAATAAATCAATTTTTCCCTGTAGATGGAATGCACTCTCTGGTTCCGAGGTTGAACCACAAATTGCAAATGGAAGATGTGAAAAATGAGGAATTTTTACATTTCCTTTTTTTAAGACTACTTTCGCTTTACAATGTGGACAGAAAAAGGGTTGATCTTTATTGATTGATGTTCCTTTTTCCTGAGCAAAGATTAAATTAACTAACTCTCCAGTTTCATTTAATGCCGTTAGCATGTTTAATTGATCACCATCCTTTCTTACTACTATTCGATGGATTCAATTAAAAGTCCTACTAGAAACAGCGATTAACATAATCAGTTTTAGTTTAAAAAAACATAAACAAAAAAGGATGAGCATCTATAAAAGCCCATCCTCATTTTTTACTAATGAAAATATTTATTAATAGTTGCAAATACATTTTCATCAATAATTAGATTACCATATTCCTGGAGACGATGTACGGTTAAAGACGATTCATCTCCATATTCAAGTAGAATACTTAATAAATTATCAATATCCTCTTCCTCGAATAGATCATCTGGAAACTCAACATATAGATAATATTTATTTTTGAAAGAAAATAATTTTGTTTGTAATTCATCTAATTCAGTTCTCTTTGATAATGAGATTACATCTTCAAATTCTTTGAAGCCCAACATAAATTCTAATGTATCATTATCATCTAAAAATTGCTTAGATTGAAAATGCTCATCAAGAAATTCTTCTATCCGATCATTGATAGGTAAATCCTTTAATTTTTCCTCAGAAATTGGTAATTCAAATCGTTGACCATCATTAGAAAGCTGTGCCTTAGTAACAAGTACTTCTAGGCCTTTATCCAATGCTTGAACTTGGATCCATAAAGGACCTTCGGGAACAAATTCTTCTTCATGATGAATTTCATCCATCATTTCCCAAAAGAGCTCTTCACTTCGTTCACGATCATACCAAATTTCTTCGCGATTAAAGCCTCTTTCCTCAATATCGACATAAGATATATAAAACTTAACAGTATTCTCGTTAATTCGTTCAATTTCCATACATCTACTCTCCCTTCTATTTGAAAGTTATGAAGGGACTGTTCCCCCATAAAAAGGCCAGTGTATGATAGTTAATAAAAGTTACTATATTTTGAAAAACTTCCACTTTAATAAATAATATTTTACACTTGTACTCCTATTTTATGATAAAAGTGAGTTAATTGGAAATAAAATATCTTCCCAATTTTAAAATCCACTAATACCCATAAAAGATGAAGTTAACTACTTATTATTAACCTTATTAAAAGCTTCTTTTTTTTGCATGCATAGTGTTTTTTCATTAAGCTAGGTTGGTGTAATTTGATGCTTTGGTCAAAGCCCAAATCCAGCTTTTACACCTAAAAATGATTCAGCAGTTCTAGGGATTACGGCACTTTTCTTAGTAATAAAAATGGTGTTGCAATCTTCAACCGATATTTATTATTTAAAACCTAACTTCATTAGAAACAATGTTTCAAAGATGGGCATTCCATATAGACTTTTAGTAAATTCTTACTGCCAAATTTTACACTTCACAACAGAGTGTTAGTTATGTGCTTATTGTTTTGCTAATTTTAGCTGATTTATATAAATTATTCAAGACAAAATTTTCTGTAAAATAATCGCTAGGCTCCAAGCATGTTATGAAACAAAACGCCTTCATCCAATTAATGCTGGTATGAAGGCGTTTGGCGATAAAAAAACATTTATTTAAATCTAATTTAGTTTACAAGTTTCTGTGCCTCGATTAATTGGTAAGTACGAACTTTACGTGGTAAGAAACGACGTATTTCATCCTCATTATATCCAACTTGAAGACGTTTTTCATCAACTAAAATCGGACGTCTAAGCAATCCTGGATTTTTTTGGATTAATTTATATAACTTTTGAAGTGGATATGTGTCTAAATCTACATTTAACTTTTGGAAAGTTTTTGAACGAGTAGAAATAATCTCGTCTGTACCGTCCTCAGTCATTCTCAAAATACCTTTAATTTCATCTAAACTAAGTGGTTCAGAAAAAATATTTCTCTCTTTATATTCAATGTTATTTTCCTCTAGCCAAGTTCTTGCTTTCCTACATGATGTACAACTAGGTGAAGTGTATAATGTTACCATTTATCATTCACACTCCTTAACTATATTTTGTATTCATCATTCAATACAAATGATGAATAAGGATTTTATATTATAGTAATAAATTTAAAATCATTGTCAATTTAGCTTATAACACACTCATTTAGATTAAAATGACTTTAAATTAAAAATCTATATTATGTATTATACACTATTTGTACAATAATGAATATAGTTTTTCAAAAAATGAGTTTCGTCCCTTATAAAAATGACAGCCCTGTGACAATAGTCATATAGATGTGTTGCCAAATAACTACACCCTACTTCGTATATTTCCTATAATAACAACACCTATTTTCTATCATTGATTATCAATCTCAATCACTATTTTATAGATCGTTTAAAATATCTTCATGATTATTTTCATTAAAAGTTACAACATCATGTACTGGTTCATATGAGGCACCATAGAATTTTTCATCTTTATAGGTATGAATGAGATTATATGTTTTTACAACCGCTTCATATATTTCCTCCTCATTGCCATGTCCTGGGGACCAATAGAGAATTTCCATTTTATTCACTTCATTCGTAGCCAATGACCTACGAGCGTAACCGATGGATGACGCATGCTCAAACCCTTCCCGTTTATAGAACTTTAATCGTTTTTCAGTATCTGAATCCTCATAGTCTACTGGTTCTACTTCAAGAATAATTGGTTTTTCCTTTTTCTTCATTTTTTCCATCAATTTATGGCCAATGCCTTGCCCACGGGATTCCTTTGAGACAAAAAGATAATCGATAAAAATAAAGTTTGGCAGTTCTGCATACATTAAAACATGATAAGGCCCCTCATCTTTATGATAAATATCCTTTCTTTCCTTTAATAGAGCTTCCATATGCTCTTTTGATTTCATTTCCTCTATGGGAAAATATTGATTGAGCTTTTCATACCAATGCATTCATTTATTTCCTCTCTATTACTTTTATGATTATATTACCCATCACATTTTCCTTTAAACCGAATTCCAATTAATTTTCCCTTTTTATTGACATTTTGTTCCCTCTCGGATATACTATGGTAAAATTTTATTATTGTTATAGCTATGATAAAGAATAGTACATTTGATTTTTGCTTTTTAGAGAGTTTGTGGTTGGTGAAAACAAACAAGCGAAGCTTATGGAATGGACTTTGGAGCATCAAAAATGAACGGATTTTTTTGATCTTATTAGTTTTTGGCGATTAATCTCTCGTTAACGAGATTCCATGTTTTAACACATGGTACTAAGCTGGCTAATTTTTTAGCACTTAGGGTGGCACCGCGGATCAAACCATTCGTCCCTACTTTTGTAGGGATGAATGGTTTTTTTGTGTTTGGAGAAAAAGAACTGATCATGAAAATCCTATACAGGATTCTCATAAATTAACTCCATACTAAAATGTCAATCAAGAAACTTAGGAGGAAAAAACAATATGAAAACAATTTTCTCAGGGATTCAGCCCTCAGGCACCATTACATTAGGAAACTATATCGGAGCATTAATGCAATTTGTCGAGCTTCAAGATGAATATGATTGTTATTTCTGTATTGTCGATCAACACGCTATCACTGTCCCTCAAGACCGATTAGTGCTTCGCAAAAACATTCGCAGTCTAGCTGCACTTTATATCGCAGTCGGGATTGATCCTGAAAAAGTTACTCTTTTCGTTCAATCAGAAGTTCCTGCACACGCACAAGCTGCATGGATGCTACAATGTGTTGCTTATATTGGTGAACTAGAACGAATGACACAATTTAAAGATAAATCTCAAGGTAAAGATTCAGTTACTGCCGGTTTATTAACTTATCCACCATTAATGGCAGCAGATATTTTACTTTACAATACGGATCTCGTCCCAGTAGGTGAAGACCAAAAGCAACACCTTGAATTAACAAGAGATTTAGCTGAAAGATTCAATAAAAAATATAATGATATTTTCACAATTCCTGAGGTTCGCATACCGAAAGTCGGAGCCAGAATTATGTCTTTACAAGATCCAACAAAGAAAATGAGTAAGTCAGATCCAAATACGAAAGGATTTATTTCATTGCTTGATGATCCAAAGACAATCGAAAAGAAAATTAAAAGTTCAGTTACAGATTCAGATGGAGTTGTTCGTTTTGACAAGGAGAATAAAGCAGGAATTTCCAATCTGTTATCCATTTATTCTATTATCGATAACCGACCAATTGATGATATTGTTTCCGAGTATGAAGGCAAAGGATACGGCGAATTTAAAAGCGGCCTGGCTGAAGTTCTCGTCAAGAAACTTTCAGCTATTCAAGAAAGATATTATCAATTAATCGAATCTGATGAGCTGGATAGAATTTTAGACATGGGTGCTGAAAAAGCAAATAAAGTAGCTAGTAAAATGGTGAAGAAAATGGAAAATGGTATGGGCTTAGGGAGAAAGAGAAGATAATCTCTAAATTTTAATTTAATTTTTTGTTAAATGCTACAGTTAATCTGTAGCATTTTTATTTATATTTCGAATTTTATGTATTTATTTGGAGGGATTCAACCAATAATGTAGAAATATGTATATATACCAAAGTCTAGGAGGTGATACACTGTGAAGAAGTCGTTAGTTTCTACTGCAACTGGAATATTGTTAATAGCCTGCTTAGTTTTTACTCCACTTGCTACTAGTTCGTATGCATATCAGGAAACAATAGGTGGAAGTGGTGGTAAAACACCACCAAAATGTGATAACAAAGGGAATTGTGTAGTACTAGGTTAATAAAACAAAACAAGACTTTCTTTCAAAAGTCTTGTTTTGTTTTATTAATTTACTTTCGGTCCGTGTTCTAACTCCCATAGTTTTTCAAAAAAAGCTTGACCCTTAATTAGATTCTCACATAGATTAGAGTGTTTTTCTGTCCAACCATACTTCACATCTTCGTAAAGACGATTCCAAACATCCTCAAAATCCATCACTTGGATTTCCCCATACAGCTCAGGTGACCATTCTGTATACCAGTAACGTATTTCTGCAGCGTTTTTAGAAGAATATAATTGGTCCAACGCCATAAAAAGCAATTGTTTGAGTTGTCTTTCTTTTCTTGTGAGACCTTGCATAATTTCAGGATTAGGTGAGAGAATATGATGCTCTTTAACTACCTGTTCTTTTTCAAAAGCATATTTCGCCGGTTCATGCTGACCAATCATTTCATAAACTAATTGTTCTTGTCGTGGAATTAATCTACTTTTTCTAATTGGGATATTATAACCAATCGTATCTACTGCTAATATCCCTTTTCCATCAGTAATAACAAAACAATAATCCAGTTGTACTCGTTCATGATTTTTTCTTAAAAAGGCTTTTTGATATACCTCATTCATCATTTCAGAAGGAATTTCACTTAAATCATTTTCTATGTAATCAAATAATACGGGTTCAACGAATAGTAATGGGACTTGATCTAATAATTCAATCGTATCATCCCTTCTCCATTCGTGAAAATGGCAAACATTGTATCCATTTTCTTCCCCTTCAAACCAATTTACCCACACATCATGAAGATACAGCATTTTATTAACCCCCTTGCATCAACTGTTTATCCAACAGTATGGGCAAAGGGAAGTAAAATTATTCCTTGCTTAACAGAATAATGATAGTATTATTTGAATGAAAAACTAATAAAAAACCCCTACCAAAAGGTGGGATTTTTCACACGTTAAGATTTTGGGTTCAAAGCATCTTTTAAACCTTCCCCAATAAAGTTAATGGAAAGCGTACATAATGTGATGATTAATGCAGGTGGAACCCAAATCCATGGCTTATATTGGAGTACATCCGGTTCATTTGCTGAAGACAGCATATTTCCCCAACTTGGAATTTCCTGAGGAACACCAAAGCCTAAATAACTTAAACCTGCCTCAGCAACGATCATGCCTGCAAAAGTAATAGTTGCTTGAACAATAATCGTTGAGAGAATATTCGGTAATAGGTGTTTGAAGATGACTTTTGATGACGTACAACCTATTGATACCGAGGATAAAACATATTCATTTTCTTTTTCAGCTAATACTTTACTACGAACCATACGGGCTGTACCGCCCCAGCTGAGAAAACTAATAACACCAATTAGCACCCATAACCCGGAAACCTTCCCAAATAAAATAGCATTTATCACCATAACAAAAACCATAAATGGGAAGTTTAATACAAAATCCGTAAAGCGCATCAGCATGCTATCCACTATTCCTCCAAAGTAGCCTGCAATTGCCCCCACAAGTGTTCCAAAAACAATAACTAATAAGGTACAAGATAAACCCAAAAACAGTGAAACTCTTCCACCAAAAAGCAATCTAGTAAAAACATCACGTCCACTTTTATCTGTGCCTAAAAAATGCTCAGCTGAAGGAGATAAAGACATTTGACTGATATAGATTTTGGTTATATCTTGTGTTGTTATGAAAGGTGCTAAAAAAGATATGATCATGACAAAAACCAAGAAGCACAAGCTTATCATCGCTAATTTGTTTTTTGTAAATTTTCTTCTTGCAATTGCCCAAGGAGAAAGACTTTTTTGCAACCCCTTATTAATCTGTTTATCCGTAACTATTTCCATGTCCATCCTCCTACTCTAACCGAATACGAGGATCGACAACCCCGTATAATATATCAGCGATTAAGTTCCCAAATAAAGTTAAAAACGAGAACATCATTGTCAATGTCATTAATACTGGATAATCATTATTATTTACTGAATCAAAAAATAGTTGTCCAATTCCGGGATAGGTAAATATTGTTTCTGTGATAATCGCACCACTTATAATTGAAACAATATCAAATCCCAAAAAGGTCACAAGAGGTATAATTGAATTTCTCAAAATATGTACATTATATATTTTGCTTTCCTTCGTACCTTTTGCTCTTGCTGTTCGAACAAAATCTTTACGGCTACTTTCTATAATATCATTACGTAAAAACTGAGTATAACTCGCTGTACTTAATAACCCTAACATGAGGGCAGGTAATATAACATGATGAATTTTACTTAACCAATATTCAAATGTCCCATCTGTTACAGTAATATCTACTGACCCGTTAGAAGGGAAAATATTTAATTGAAAGGAGAAAAAATAAATACAAAATACTGCTGCTACAAAAGAAGGAATTGATAATCCTAAATAGTTTACCCCACCTATAATGTGATCTCCAATAGTATAGGGTTTTCTACCTGCATACATCCCCATAATAAACGCAAATATATAAGTTAAAAGTAGTGTAATCGCTCCTAAAAAGATCGTATTTGGAATTCTTTCACCAATTACATCAGAAACAGGCATTTTATATCGTGTAGATTTCCCAAAATCCCCTTGAACAAAATCCGAAATCCATCTGAAATATTGAACATAGACTGGATCATTATAACCCAATTTTTCCCGCATATCTGCAATATATTGTGGATCAGTATTCGTCGGATCTATTTCCCCACTGAAGGAATCCCCTGGCATAAGCTTTGCCAGGGTAAACACTACAATGGAGATAAGGAGTAGCATAGGAATCATGCCTAATAGTCTTCTAAGGCTATATTTCAACATGGTTCATTCCCCTTATCAATAATACTTATATTTCTTATTTTTTGCTCATCCACCATTCATGTGGGCTATTTAATCCAAGTGGCCGAAGTTCAACACCATGGACATTCTTTGTTAAAGCAACTGTGTTATCAAGTTCAGAAATTGGGATTGCTGGTAGCTCTTCATTAAATAATTTTTGCCAATCAACATATAATTGTTTACGCTTATCTTGGTCTGTACCTACAACTTCAACGTCTAATGCGTCAGCAAGCAATTTATCAGAGTCTTGATTTACCCAACGAGGATAGTTCCAAAGTGCCTCTGAACCCCATAGACCAGATGGATCTGGATCGGAACCTGTACTCCAGCCTCCGAAGAAGACTTCAACAGCTTTATCTCCAGCTTCTAATTGATCATAATATAGGTTTACTTCTGTCATTGTAACTTTAGTTTTCAAACCAACTTCTTCCCAATACTGAGCAATTTGCTTCGCACGAGCTTCAAAAGTTGGGTTTGTTGTTTGGTAATGTCCAAAGTTTACTACAAATTTCTTGCCATTTGGATCTTCGCGGAAGCCATCACCATCTGTATCCTTATAACCAGCCTCATCAAGAATTTGCTTCGCTTTTTCTGGATCATATTCATATGCGTTCGGTAATTCACTATTTTCTGCCGCAATCCAGTGAGATGATGGAATTGGACGGTTTACAGGATGCCCTAGTCCAAAGAAGAATGCATCATTCCATTCTTCACGATTAAGTGCATAGGCCATTGCTTGGCGAAGTTGTTTATTATTATATTTATCATAGTTTGCAACATTTTTCTTGCCATCCCAAGTCCCTAGTCTGAAACCTACATAGTAGTAAGAAACACCAGGAGATTTAAGAATATCAATATTGCTTAATTTTTTAATTTCGTCATAGCTTACAGGAGCAAATGAAGAGAAGTTTACTGTTTCATTTTTTAACTCTCCAATGATTAAACTTGAATCAACTACTTTTAAAATAATCTTTTCAATATGAGGCTTTCCTTGCCAATAATCCTCATTTCGTACTAATTCAATCGATTCACCAGGGATAACCTTATTTACTTTATATGGACCAGTACCTACTGGTTTTTGGCGAACTTGAGGTGAACTCATCATATCTTTAACAGCCACACCTTCAAATTCTTTACGAGATAGTGGAGCTGTCCATAAGTTGTCAAGATTGTTTACGCGTGCTTTATCAAATGTGATTTCGATAGTATAGTCGTCAATTTTCTTAAGTCCAGAAATTTCGTCCGCTTTACCATCATGGTAGGCAGGTGCACCTTCAATATCTTTAACATTTACATAACGTGGACCTTCATAATCTTTGTCAGCAAGTGTTTTAATCGCAAAAATCCAATCATCTACTGTTAACTCTTCACCATTTTGCCATTTAACACCTTTTTTGAAAGTAAATTTAAACACTTTATTATCTGTCGTTTCCCATGAAGCAATATTAGGTTGTGCTTGCATTTTTTCATCATATTTAATTAAACTGTCATCAATAAATTGAAGCACCTCTGAATCAGATGCGTTCCCATAGAAGTTTACATTAAAAATACCTTCTGGAGCTGTATCAACCGCATAAATTAATGTACCACCATCTTCTGGCCCTTCACCAGTTTCTTCGGTTTTAGTCTTTTCCTCTTTAGGTTTTGTTTCCGTGCCTGTTTTTTCTTTTCCTCCACAGGCAGCAAGAAACATTGACATCACTAGCATTAGTGCTGCCAATAATAATATGGATTTTCTTTTCAATGTTCTTCCCCCCAATTATTAGTCATTAATTGTAAAGCACACATGCAACTTTATGTCCTGGCTTCACCTCCTTTAAAGATGGCTTGACCTTCGAACACTCTTCTTTCGCAACCGGACATCTCGTATGAAAAGGACATCCAGATGGAGGATTGACAGGACTTGGAACATCCCCTTGTAACACAATTCTTTCTTTTCGTTTTCTTGGATCAGGCTCTGGTATTGCTGAAATTAATGCTTGTGTATATGGGTGTAAAGGCTCCGCATATAAACTGTTTTTTTCGGAAATTTCCACTAAATTCCCCAAATACATGACACCGATTCGATCACTCATATGTTTAACTACGCTCAAATCATGCGCAATAAATAGATAGGTTAGATCAAATTCATCTTGCAGCTCTTTTAATAGATTTAATACTTGGGATTGCACCGACACATCCAGTGCAGATACCGGTTCATCAGCAACGATTAACTTCGGCCTCAAAGCAAGTGCACGAGCAATTCCTATCCTTTGTCTTTGTCCTCCCGAAAACTCATGAGGATATTTGTAATAGGCATCTTCAGGCAATCCAACTTTATGCAATAATTCCATTACTTCGTCTTTTAAATCCTTTAAGGATTTATTGGAGAAATTTCTAATTGGTTCTGCCACAATATCACCAACCATTTGCTTCGGATTTAAGGAAGCATATGGATCTTGGAAAACCATTTGAAAATCCCTTCTTGCAAGTCTAAGTTGCTTTCCATTTAAATTAGTAATATCTTTACCATCAAAGATTATTTTTCCCGAAGTTGGTTTTAGCAATTTTAAAATGGTTCTGCCTGTTGTAGATTTACCACATCCCGATTCACCAACTAACCCCAAGGTTTCGCCTTTATTTATTTCAAAGCTTACATCATCCACAGCCTTAACTTCAGCAATCGTTCTTCTTAAAAAACCGCCTTTAACAGGATAATAGGTTTTTAGATTCTCAATTTGTAATAATTTCTCAGAGTTTTCTACTTTCTCTTCGGTTTGATTAATTGTTGCCGTATTGCTCATTGAATTTTCGACCCCTCTTTCGGCTTACTTGTTTCATAGAGTAAACATGAAACCTCATGACCTGCTTCCGTTTCTGCCAATTGTGGAGTAATTGTTTTACATTCCGGCATAGCCTTCGGACATCTGTTAGCAAAACGACAGCCTACTTGAGGCATATTTTTCAATGAAGGAACAATCCCTTCAATAGTACTTAATTTTTTTACATCCTCATCCATTTTAGGAATTGCACCCATTAAAAGCTCTGTATATGGATGTTTAGGATTATGAAATAATGTATCTACATCCGTTCTTTCCACAATTTTTCCTGCATACATTACTATTATTTCATCACACATTTCAGCAACAACACCGAGATCATGGGTAATTAAAATGATTGCCATATTATTGACTTCTTGAATTTCCTTTAATAAATCAAGTATCTGTGCTTGAACTGTAACATCCAATGCCGTTGTTGGTTCATCTGCGATTAATAGCTTTGGCTGACATGCAATTGCAATGGCGATCATCACACGCTGTCTCATACCACCTGATAATTGGTGGGGATACTCATCCACTATTTTCTCGGGACGTGAAATACCAACACTTTTCAATAATGCAATGGCCTTCAGTCTTGCTTCTTTTTTCGATATATCCATATGATTGAAGAGAGTTTCTTGTAATTGATAGCCAATCGTGAAAACAGGATTCAGCGATGTCATCGGTTCCTGGAAGATCATCGAAACATCCTTCCCACGAATTTTATTCATTTCTTTATCTGTTAGTTTCTCGATGTTTTTACCCTCAAATATGACCTCACCATTCCGGATAGAACCTATTCCTTTGGGTAATAGCTTCATTACTGATAAGGACATAACACTCTTCCCACAGCCAGATTCACCTACAACACCAATAATTTGTTTTGGTTTAACATTAAAAGATACATTATCAACTGCATTATAAAGCTCCCCATCAATTTTAAAGGCGGTTTCTAAATTCTTTACCTCTAAGATCGGTGCCTGATTATTGAAGTTTGTTTTTGTGCTCATTTTACACCTCAAACTCTTTAATTATTCTGAAAGTTATTATATTTGAATAAATATTATTACAATACCGTTACATTTGCAAGACTTTTTTAAACTTTTAAACTAGATTGAAGGTTTAATATATTAGAATAATAGGATTTTTTGTTAAAAAAAATTTTATATTGTGATGACTTTTGCGGAGAAATGTAGAAAAAAGAAGGATATTTTGGGCACAAAAAAATCCCCACCAATTTAGATGGGAATCGATTATTATGATTTAGGATTTAGTGCATCTTTCAATCCTTCACCAATAAAATTAATGGATAAAGTCGTCAAAGTTATGATTAATGCAGGTGGTATCCAAATCCACGGTTTATATTGCAAGACATCTGGTTCATTCGCTGATGATAACATGTTTCCCCAGCTAGGTATTTCCTGCGGAACACCAAACCCTAAATAACTTAATCCTGCTTCGGCTACTATCATACTGGCAAATGTTATACTTGCTTGTACAATGATAGTGGAAAGTACATTAGGTAGTAAGTGTTTTACTATTACCTTTGATGATGAACAGCCAATGGATACGGATGATAACACATATTCATTTTCTTTTTCAGCTAATATCTTACTTCGGACAATACGAGCTACACCGCCCCAGCTTAGAAAGCTAATTACACCAATCAATACCCATAAACCGGATACCTTTCCGAATAAAATGGCATTTAATACAATAACAAAAACCATGAACGGAAAGTTTAGTACAAAGTCAGTAAAGCGCATTAGTAAACTATCCACAATGCCACCAAAATAGCCAGCAATAGCTCCTACAATCGTACCGAAGGAAATAACTAAGAAAGTACACGATAGCCCCAAAAACAACGAAACTCTTCCACCGTACAATAGTCTAGTAAACACATCTCGTCCACTTTTATCTGTGCCTAAAAAATGCTCTGCTGAAGGAGATAAAGACATTTGACTAATATAAATCTTAGTAATATCTTGTGTAGTGATAATCGGTGCTAACAATGAAACGATAGCAACAATAACTAAAAAAATTAAACTGACCATGGCTAGCTTATTTTTGATAAATTTACGACGAGCAATGGCCCATGGAGAAAGACTTTTTTGATTTACTTTTCCTATTGATTTATCTGTAACGATTTCCATGTCCATCCCCCTTAATCTAACCGGATACGCGGATCAACGACCCCGTATAATATATCAGCAATTAAATTCCCGAATAATGTTAAAAACGAGAACATCATTGTCAAAGTCATAATAATTGGATAATCATTATTTCTAATTGAATCAATAAATAATTGTCCAATACCAGGATATGTAAATATTGTTTCTGTGATAATGGCACCACCAACTAATGAAACAATATCAAATCCTAAAAATGTAACTAATGGAATGATAGAATTTCTCAAAATATGAACATTGTAAATTTTGCTTTCCTTTGTTCCTTTTGCTCTTGCCGTACGGACAAAGTCTTTTCGACTATTCTCGATAATATCATTTCTTAAAAATTGAGTATAACTTGCTGTACTTAATAATCCTAAAATTAAAGCTGGTAAAATAACATGATGAATTTTACTTAACCAATATTCAAATGTACCTTCAGTTACTGTAATATCAACTGATCCATTTGATGGAAAAATGTTTAATTGAAATGAGAAGAAATAGATTGCAAATACCGCAGCAACGAAAGATGGTATTGATAATCCAAGATAGTTTACACCACCTATAAGATTATCACCGAGTGTATAAGGTTTCCTCCCTGCGTATGAACCCATAAAAAATGCGAATAAATACGTAATAATTAATGATGTAGCTGAAAGAAAAATAGTATTTGGTATTCTCTCCCCAATTACATCAGATACATCCATCTTATAACGTGTAGATTTTCCAAAGTCTCCTTGGACAAAATCTGATATCCACCTAAAATATTGAACATAGACAGGATCATTATAACCAAGTTTTTCACGCATCTGTTCGATATATTGCGGATCAGTATTTGTCGGATCAATCTCCCCACTGAAGGAGTCCCCTGGCATTAGTTTTGCCAGGGTAAATACTACAATGGAGATAAGGAGTAACATTGGGATCATGCCAAGTATTCTTCTAAGGCTATATTTCAACATGTGCATTCCCCTTATCTATATTACAGCTTAAGTAGATATTATTGTTCAATCCACCATTCATGTGGACTATTCGTACCAAGTGGAGTTACTTCTACTCCTTTAACACGCTTTGTTAATGCAAACGTATCATCTAACTCAGAAATTGGAATAGCAGGTACTTCTTCATTGAATAATTTTTGCCAATTTACATACAGCTGTTTGCGTTTTTCTTGATCTGTTCCTACAATAGACACATCTAACGCATCATCAAGTAATTTATCAGAGTCGGCATTTACCCAACGAGGATAGTTCCAAAGAGCATCTGATCTCCATAAGCCTGATGGATCTGGATCAGATCCTGTGCTCCATCCACCAAAGAATACTTCTACAGATTTATCTCCTTTTTCTAACATATCATAGTAAAGGTTTGCTTCTGTCATAGTAACTTTTGTTTTTAATCCAACTTCTTCCCAATATTGAGCAATTTGTTTTGCACGAGCTTCAAATGTTGGGTTTGTTGTTTGATAATGGCTGAAATTCACTACAAATTTTTTACCTTTAGGATCTTCACGGAAGCCGTCGCCATCTTTATCTTTATAGCCTGCTTCATCTAGCATTTTCTTCGCTTTTTCTGGATCATATTTATAATCATTTGGTAACTCACTATTGTCAGCTGCAATCCAGTGAGAAGAAGGTATAGGACGGTTTACAGGATGTCCAAGACCGAAGAAGAATGCATCATTCCACTCTTCACGATTAATAGCATATGCCATCGCTTGACGAAGTTCTTTATTTTGATACTTATCATAGTTTGCTACGTTTGTTTTACCATCCCAAGTTCCAAGTCTGAATCCTACATAGTAGTAAGATACACCAGGAGTTTTTAGGATGTTGATATTATCAAGCTTTTTGATCTCATCATAGCTAACTGGTGAAAATGGTGAAAAATCAATTGTATTGTTTTTCAATTCACCAATAAGTAAGCTTGCGTCAACTACTTTAATAATAATTTTTTCAATATGTGGCTTACCTTGCCAGTAATCTTCATTACGTACTAATTCAATTGATTCTCCTGGTACCACTTTATTTATTTTATATGGGCCAGTACCAATTGGTTTTTGACGAACTTGTGGTGATGCGGACATTTCTTTCACTTTCACTCCTTCAAATTCTTTACGTGAAAGTGGGTGTGTCCATAAATTTTCAAGATTATTTACACGAGGTTTATCAAATGTAATCTCGATTGTATAATCATCAATCTTTTTAAGTCCAGTAATTTCTTTAGCTTTTCCATCATGATATGCTGGAGCTCCTTCGATATCTTTAACATTTACATATCGTGGGCCATCATAGTCTTTATCAGCAAGAGTTTCAATTGCGAAGATCCAGTCATCAACTGTTAGTTCTTCACCATTTTGCCATTTCACACCTTTTTTGAATGTAAAAGTATAAACTTTGTTATCTTTTGTTTCCCATGAAGCAATATTTGGTTGCGCCTTCATGTTTTTATCGTAAGTGAGTAAATCATCATCAATAAATTGCAAAACTTCGGAATCAGATTTATTGCCATAGAAATTAAAGTTAAAGATTCCTTCAGGTGCTGTATCCACACCGTATACCAATGTTCCACCATCTTGTGGACCACTTGAAGCAGATTTCTTACCATCAGTTGATTCGCTTGATTTCTCTTTACTACCACATGCTGCTAGAAACATAGACATAACTAGCATTAGTGCAGTTAGTAATAGTATTGATTTTCTTTTCAAGGTATTTCCCCCCATTTTTTCTCTTTAGTTATATAGAATACATGCAACTTGGTGTCCGGGTTTCACCTCCTTTAAAGTAGGCTTAACCTTCGAACACTCCTCTTTCGCAACGGGACATCTTGTATGAAAGGGACATCCTGTTGGTGGATTAGCGGGCGAAGGTACATCCCCCTGTAAAACAATTCTCTCTTTTCGTTTCCGAGGATCTGGTTCTGGAATCGCAGAAATCAATGCTTGTGTATATGGGTGTAGAGGCTCAGAATATAGGCTATCCTTGTCAGCAAGCTCTACTAAATTACCAAGATACATAACCCCAATTCGGTCACTCATATGTTTCACAACACTTAAATCATGGGCAATGAATAAAAAGGTTAAGTCAAACTCGTCTTGCAATTCTTTTAATAGATTCAGTACCTGTGATTGAACGGATACGTCAAGGGCCGATACAGGCTCGTCCGCTATAATTAATTTCGGCTTTAATGCCAATGCCCTCGCAATCCCGATTCTTTGTCGTTGACCACCTGAAAATTCATGTGGGTACTTATAATAAGCATCCTCTGGTAAACCAACTCGTTTAAGAAGACTCATTACTTCGTCTTTTAAATCTTTTAAACTCTTATTTGAAAAGTTTCTAATTGGTTCAGATACAATATCTCCAACCATTTGTTTCGGATTTAACGAGGCATACGGATCCTGAAAGACCATTTGAAAATCTTTTCTCGCTAAGCGCAAATCCTTACCGGAAAGATTAGTAATATCCTTTCCATCGAAAATAATTTTTCCAGATGTAGGACTTAACAAGCGTAATATCGTTCTTCCAGTTGTAGACTTTCCACAACCTGATTCTCCAACTAATCCTAATGTTTCACCTTTTCCAATCGTGAAACTCACATCATCAACGGCTTTAACGTTTCCTACTGTCCGTTTAAAAAATCCACCTTTAATCGGATAGTACGTCTTAAGATTTTGAATCTCCAACAGATTGTCATTTTTCAGTTTTTTATTTGAGGCTTTTTCCTCAATATTATTTACCGTCATACTCATTAAACCATTGCCCCCTCTTTTGGTTTGCTTGTTTCATAAAGCAAACAGGAAACCTCATGACCCGCTACAATTTCCGCAAGCTGCGGTGTTATTGTTTTGCATTCTGGCATTGCTTTCGGGCAACGATTCGCAAAACGACAGCCTACTTGAGGCATCTTTTGAAGCGAAGGAACGATCCCCTCAATCGTACTTAATGTTTCTACCTCTTCATCCATTTTCGGAATTGCATTCATAAGCAATTCTGTATATGGGTGTTTTGGATTGTGAAATAATGTATCAACATCTGTTCTCTCAACGATCTTCCCTGCATACATGACGATTACTTCGTCACACATTTCAGCAACGACTCCCAAGTCGTGAGTGATCATAATAACAGCCATATCGTTCACTTCTTGGATTTCTTTCAATAAATCTAAGATTTGTGCTTGAACCGTAACATCTAAAGCTGTTGTTGGTTCATCAGCAATTAACAGCTTAGGCTGGCAAGCAATAGCAATGGCAATCATCACACGTTGTCTCATACCACCGGATAATTGATGTGGGTATTCATCAACAATTTTTTCTGGTCGAGAGATACCAACACTTTTCAATAAAGCGATACTTTTATCACGCGCTTCTTTTTTAGAAATGCTCATATGGTTGAAAAGTGTCTCTTGCAATTGATAACCAATTGTAAAAACTGGATTCAAAGAAGTCATTGGTTCTTGGAATATCATTGATATATCTTTTCCACGAATCTTATTCATTTCTTTGTCCGACATCTGTGCAATATTTTTTCCCTCGAATACAACCTCCCCATTACGTATTGAACCAATTCCCTTAGGAAGCAGCTTCATTACTGATAAGGACATTACACTCTTACCACAACCTGATTCTCCTACAACACCAACAATTTGTTTTGGCTTCACATTGAAGGATACATTATCAACTGCATTATATAATTTGCCCTCAATACTGAAGGCTGTTTCTAAATTCTTCACCTCAAGTAGTGGTGATTGGTTTTTTAAGTTTGCTTCCGTGCTCATGGGCTACACCTCAAACTTCTTAATTATTCAGACAAGTTGCTATATTTAAATAGTATATTATTATAGTTCGACAATAATTGCAATATTTTTTTATTAGAAATATCACAATTTGCCGAATAATAGTAAAAAAACCCATATATTATGGGTTTAATCATTAAAAATATTACTAAAGTTTAAATTTTCAGAAGGAACAGAAAACAATTTATTAATGGAATATATAGTTTTTTTATTATATTCAGAAATTATCTTATATCCTATAGCATATCCTATCATATGGGGTACAAGCTTTCTTCCAAAAAGTAAATCATCATGTAATGGATTTCTTTTCTTTAATTTTAATCTACTTTCAAAATCACTTTTCCAAAACTTTTTTAACATCTTATCAGAATAGCCTTTTGTCCACTTTGCTAAATACTTTTCACCACAATAATGTTCCACTGCATACTCAGCTAATCCTTCTAATACCAAGGAGTCAAGCAATGTATAGTCCAGTGTATTCCCTTTCATATGTTGCATTCTTGTTGCATGATTATATTCATGAATGAATAATGCTTCCCATTCTTTTTCATCATCTATTTCACCTATAAAAAATAAAATTTTATCTTTAAAAGTAACCCCTGATTTTCCATTTGTCTGGCGAATTAATCCATGATTGTATTTGTTAATAGGTAATATATAAATATTAATCTCAGGACCGCTCCAAAGCTTTTTGTATTTCTTATAATATTGGGCCATCTTCTCCCATGCTTGTTTTTCCTTTAATACTTCTAATAAATCCTTTGAGCGTCTATGGGGCCGATACATACCAAAGAACTGCAAATATTCATAATAGGCACGAGCATTTTTAATTGTGGGATCAATTTTCTTACAAATTTTTTCTGGTTGATCCATTAACTCTTCTAACCATTGATCTGTACGAATTACCCCAATAGGACCCACCTTCTTTCGTTCTATTCTGTTTATTCTATGACTAAATAATCAAAGGGATCTATAAAAGCAACAAATATTCTATATTATTTTAAATCTCCAAAATTTCAAAGGTCAAAATAAGGGTTGTGAAGTAAAAAGTTTATGCTTTTCCTGTACCACTAAAAAAAGGACAGGAATCAATATCCTGTCCAAAACATTCATATTAATATTTCTTAAATACTATCGTTGCATTATGCCCACCAAAGCCTAATGAATTACTCATTGCTACGTTAACCTCTTGTTTTCTGGCACCGTCCGATACATAATCTAAATCACATTCTGGATCCGGTGTTTCTAAGTTAATCGTAGGCGGGATCATTCCTTCTTTGATCGCCAATACTGAAAAGATTGCTTCAACTCCACCTGCAGCACCAAGTAAATGACCAGTCATTGATTTAGTTGAGCTAACAGCTAGCTTGTATGCATGCTCTCCAAATACTTCTTTTACAGCCATTGTTTCGTATTTATCATTATACTCTGTACTTGTCCCATGTGCATTAATATAATCAACTTCGTTCGGTTGGATGTTTCCATCATTCAAAGCAGCTTGCATGGCACGAACACCACCTTCACCACCTGGTGCTGGCGCTGTAATATGATGCGCATCACCTGTTGCTCCATATCCAACAATTTCTGCATAGATGTCTGCACCACGGGCAAGTGCATGTTCTAGTTCCTCAAGTATAAGAATACCTGCCCCTTCACCAATGACAAACCCATCACGGTTTAGATCGAATGGTCTACTCGCTGTATTTACATCTGGATTAGTTGATAAGGCCGTATTTGCGCAAAATCCTGCTACTGACATTCTGGTGATAGGCGCTTCTGCCCCACCAGTAATCATAACATCTGCATCACCACGTTGAATAACCTTAAAAGCATCGCCAATTGAGTTTGTACCTGTTGCACATGCAGTTACAGTACATGAATTAATACCTTTGGCACCTAAAAAAATAGATACTTGTCCTGCAGCCATGTCAGGGATCATCATAGGTACAAAAAATGGACTGACACGACGATATCCACGTTTTTGGAACGTTTCAAATTGATTTTCAAATGTTTCCATTCCACCAATTCCTGAACCGATCCATACACCCACACGATTGGCATTGTCTTCATTAATGGTTAAGTTTGCATCCTTTACCGCCATCATTGAAGCAGCTATTGCATAATGTGTAAAACGATCCATTTTTCTTGCTTCTTTTCTTTCAATATAGTTTTCAATATCAAAATCTTTTACTTCAGCAGCAACTTTAGCAGGATATTCTTCTGCATTCACTCTTGTTAATGGTCCAATACCGGATTTACCAGCAATGATATTTTCCCATGATGTTCTTGCATCATTTCCTACTGGTGATACTGCTCCTATTCCAGTAACAACTACACGTTTATTTTCCATTTCTCTATCTCCTTCCAATTCAAGAAGATTATCATTTTATTTAAGCTCTGTTCTTACATTTATAGCTATCATAAGCCAAAAGAGCATTCGTTACTTTTAACATAATAACCCGAAATAAATGAAAGTTCCAGTTTTCTAGTTACCTACCCCATCGAAGTGCAATTGCACCCCATGTCAATCCACCACCGAAACCAACTAGCACAATGACATCATCATCTTTAATTTTTCCTGCTTCATATTCTTCAACTAATGAAATTGGAATCGAAGCAGAAGAGGTATTTCCATATTTATGAACGGTTTTAGACATCTTTTCAATTGGCAATTCCAATCTTTGTCTTGAGGCTTCCATAATACGGATATTCGCTTGATGGGGAATTAGAAAATTAACATCCTCTTTAGTTAATCCTGCTCGTTCAATGACATTAATACATGATTCACCCATTTGTCTTACAGCAAATTTAAACACTTCTCTACCATTCATAATAATATGATTGTTTTCATCTTCATACAAGTGTTTTCTACCAGATCCATCTGCACCTAAATCAAAGGCTAATACTCCTCTTCCCTCTGAAACCGGCCCCATTACCGCTGCACCTGCACCATCACCAAAGAGGACAGCTGTATTTCGGTCTTCCCAATTAGTAATTTTAGATAGCTTTTCCACACCAACAATCAGCACATACTTATAAGCATTTGTTTCAATAAATTGTTTAGCCGTCACTACACCGTACATAAAACCAGAACAAGCTGCGCTTATGTCCATTGCCGCCGCTTTTTTTGCACCTAAACGGTCTTGAAGCATACACGCAACTGATGGAAAAGGTTGATCAGGTGTCACTGTTGCAACAAGAATTAGATCTAATTCTTCAGGTGCTATTCCTGCATCTTTAATCGCTTTTGCAGCAGCTTCATAAGCCATATCAGATGTATTCATATCTTTATCAGCAATTCTTCGTTCTTCAATTCCTGTTCTTGTACGAATCCATTCATCTGATGTGTCCATCATCTTTTCTAAGTCAAAATTAGATAATACCCTCTCAGGACTAAACTTTCCTACTCCAATGATTCCTGCATTCATAAAGAGACATCTCCTTTATAGATGTGTTAACAAGACAAATCAAAACTATATTTTCTTTGCTTTTCGCTCAACTTATTATAGGCTTTGAATTCATATTATCATTCGGTTACATTTATAGTTATTATTATGACCTGCTACTAATTATAGCAGGTCGATTTTTTTTTGTCACTATTCAAGATTTGAATGCATACCCGGGACACTCATCTATTCTTAAGACATGTATGTAGCATAATTTGAATATTAAGGAAGGAGGGAATAACCATTGAGTGAGGAAGCAATTCAAGAAAGTAATGAGGAAACTAGAGACAATAGCGAAGGAATTGTACATCCATTTGACAGAATGTTTTTCGGTAATGTTAGAGGGGAAAGGCCAGCACCCCCTATAAATCAAGTAAATAATCAACCAAAAGAAACAGATGATTTATTATCAAATCTCTTAAATAATCCGAAGTTACAAAATATTGATTATGATAAAATGATGAATCATGTGGATAATCTGTTCAATTCCTTGAATGAATTGAAACCGATGTTTCAAAAAGTGTCTCCAATTATAAATAAATTTCTTCAAAAAGATAAATAAGAAAAGCGTAAGTGTATTGATCAGAACAGATGTACCTATAAGACGATAATTAATTTAAGTTTTCATATCCCTTAAAAAAGCTTCCATTTTCATGGAAGCTTTTTTCTATAAGAAATATTTTGTTACCTATTTTAATGCATCATTTTTTCCAAGCTCATACGCTTCATTCATCACCTTAGTGAATAATTCCATAAAAGGTTGAAGCAATTCAAAGGAAATCTCCACTCCCGCTTGATCTAATTTTTCTTTTGCCTCTGGTAAGTATTTCATTGCTATTTGCATAAATTCCATCGATTTGTCTTGATTCATTTCTCATTTCCTCCTACAAGCTAACATTTACTTTGGTAATTCTCCTGTTTCTTTATATTTTTTGACAAAACGTTTCATTTTCCTTTGAAATTTTTCGTCAACTCGGGGACTGAATTTCCCCATTTCTATTACACCATCTTGGAAGTCAAATGAAAGATTCCCTGATTGGAGAGTACCCTCTGCATATTTTTTTGCGACAATATCATAAAGCTTACTTGCTTGTTGAATCGTACTTGTTAGAACTGTATTTTTCCCTAAGTCCGATTGATCTGAAACATAGCCTATTGCATATAGACCTTTTTCTTTAATTTTTTCAATGACCAGTACATTAAAGCCATCACCAGCTGGGTATACCACATCTACTTCTTCATCTAATAATTTGTCCAAAAGCTCTACAGCTTTTTGTCCATCATCCCAATTATCAGTATACTTTAATAAGACGGTAATATTTGGATCCTCATATTTTGCGCCTTCAACAAATCCTTTAATTTCTGGCTGCCAGCTATGGGTTGCAATAATACCTATTTTTTTTGTGGTTGACATATGTGCCGCTGTCATTCCACCAAAAAAACCCATTGCGTGGCCTTCAAATCTTAAACTAGTTGTATTTTTTTGTGTTGCATCCCCATTGAAGCTAACGAAATGAATAGTAGGATATTTTTTAGCTATTTTATTAAAAGTATCCGCGTATTCCACTCCATGTCCAAAAATTAAATTTACATTTTTTTGTTTAAATTCACTGACAGCATGTTCGATGGCAGACGCATTTTCAATTCCTTCTTTATAATAGACATCGACATCAAAATTATTTTGAATATTCAACAGACCCTTATACCCTTTTGTTCCCCAGACTTGATCATTGATTGTTTCAGGTACTAACATTCCTACCTTGTTAAGTTTACCTTTATCAACCCCATTTGAGCAACTTGATAAAAGTAATATACAGGCAATGATAATTAATAACTTTTTTATCATGCTTACGCATACTCCTTTTTAAAGCTCTATCATTAATATTTTTAGAAATAATAAGAGTTACATAAATTCCTTTTCTATTTTACTTCTGAAAGGAGAAATAGCAAATAAATTATTATTTCCGAAAATAATGCTGTTTTTGCTTTTCAAGTGCTTGCTTAAATGACATATTTTCTTTGACACTAATTTTTTTCGAAAACTTTTCCATTTTTCGAATTTCCTGTTGATTCTTTTGTTGAAAAGTTGGATTTAAATAGTTTACACACTTCCACCATATATCCGTATGACCACTTTCAATGAAGACTGTCTCTCCATATAATTCCATGTCAGTATTATCTAATATTGTTCGGACTGCATCCTCGATATAAAGGGCATCTTCCAAATCATCTATGTAATTTTGATGCTGTTGTTCATTTATAAGCTGTTGAAATAAAAATTGATTTGGTTGCCATGGACCATAAATAGTAGGTAGAAAAAATTCAATCCAATGCGATTTTCTTGTTGTTTGTAATAATTCATTTCTAATCTCTTGGTAGATTGTATTTTCGTTAACTCTCCATTGGACAGGGCTAATGAAAATAATTAATTCAACTCTTGGTTCAATCATCTGATAAAGTGTTGTAAAGCTTTTATGCCAATCCTCTACGATTTTATTATTACGTTGAATAAATAAATCATATAATGGTATAAAACAAATATATGATGGATGGTTGAGCTGTATAGAATTATTTATCATTTCATAGGTTAAATTTGCATTTCTTCCTATTTCTAGCCATTTATCCTCTGCCTGTTCATCTAACATCATCTCATGCTCCAAAGCAATCACTTCAAATCCTTCATTTAACAATTGCTTACAAAGCTCAAAGCCTATAAATTGCTGAGCAGCAAAAACTATGGCCTGCTCCATAAAAAAGACCCCCTCTTATAAATAACTCATCCTTATAAATAATCGTATGCAGCCCTTCTTTAAATTATTTTTATGTCTTCCTATATTAAAAAGGGAGCTCACACAGCTCCCGCTAGATTGTCTTATATAATACTCTCATTTTCTTGTAGGAATTTAATCATTTTCCTAGTAATATATTCGCGATTTTCTTGCAATATAAAATGATTATTTACTTGTCTTTTATGTTGTTTACGAGTTTGAATAATAGCATGAATAATACTTTGTTGATCCTTATATAAATTTTGATCGACAACTTGTATAAAACATAGTGGCTGCATTAATTTTTCATAGGTTTCCTTCATATTTAACTTGACTTTATTCTCTTTATGAGCAATTTCGATTTCCTTCATTAATTTCTTATAATAAAATTTTCTGTCCTTTTCTTGCTGCAAATGATCATCAAGTGAAATGCATGGTGAAAATAAGACGACAGAACGAATATTATTCTCCATTAATAAAATCAGTTGGGCTGCAATAAGGGCTCCCATCCCTTCTGCAAATATATGAATTTTTTTATTCAATATTTCTTTTCTCATAATAATTTGGTAAAGATTATATGCGTGATCGACTGCCTGACGATTACCCCAGTTTTTTCCAAATAAATTAGAGTAAAAAACGGTGTAACCCGCTTCTAGTAACTGATCAATCATTTTTGCTCGTCCTGTATTTTCGATCCAGACGCTTGAATTTTCATGAACGTAGTGCTGTTGATCCCCTAATATAAGTACTGCAAATCCATTAGGTCTTTTGGGATAATGTAACATACACCATTGTTGATCAAACAAAAATGTGACAAACATTATTTAAAACTCCTCTTAAAAGCGATTGAAAAGTTCGTGTAAATTTAACAATCATTTTTACAGTATTGGTCATTATAATGTATGCAAGCCTTTTATCTTTAGACAGTGGATTTACCTAAAACTAGATAAATTTTAATATAAATTATATAATTTTTGTGAAATCCATTTATAAAAGTCATTAGATATGATAATATGAAACGGAAATCTTAATAATGTTTACATTTATATACATAATTTAAAATAATCGGGGTGAATGAATTGAAATTTATCGCTACTCTTTTTTGGACTTTTATTCTTGTGCAAGTTTTAGGTTATGTTGCAAGTTCAATGACGAATACAGAGTATAGTATTCAAACGATCTCCATTATCGGCGTTATTGCAACTGTTTTAATTGCGATTTTAGCAGCAGCTATTCCGAAACCAGAAGTGGAAACTCATTAATAAAAGGGATTGTCTATTAGGGGCCTGATACCATCTGAAACTACTTTATCTAGTTTTTCTAGATATCGTGTGATGGTGTCAGGTCCCTTTGTATTTTAGACAATCCCTTTATTTTTCGATTGTTACTTTTAGTTCATCGTTCTCGACTGAAATTACGACAGTACTTTGTGGATGTATATTTCCTGCAATAATTTCCCTTGCTAGCTTTGTTTCTACATGATGCTGTATATATCGTTTTAACGGTCTTGCTCCATAAACAGGATCATAAGCTGATTCTGCTATCCTACTTAATGCTTCATTTGTAATAGTTAAATGGATGTATTGACCACTTAACCTAGTTTGGAGTTGCTGAATCAATTTAGTGACAATTCCTTTTACATTCTCAATGGACAATGGCTTAAATAGAATAATGTCATCCACTCTGTTTAAAAACTCTGGTCTGAAGGATGCTCGGAGTTGACTTAATACTTTTTCCTTCGTTTCCTCTGAAATTTCTTCTGCGATATTGTTACGCTCTAACAAGAAGACTGAGCCAATATTAGAGGTCATAATGATAACTGTATTTTTAAAATCAACTAATCTTCCTTGGGAATCAGTCACACGTCCATCATCAAGAATTTGTAATAACACATTAAATACTTCAGGATGAGCCTTTTCTATTTCATCTAATAATATTACGGAGTATGGTTTTCTTCTAACAGCTTCTGTTAATTGACCACCTTCTTCGTAGCCTACATAACCAGGCGGTGCTCCAATTAATCTGGAAACAGTATGTTTTTCCATATACTCAGACATATCAATCCGAATCATATGTTCTTCACTATCAAATAAAGTTTGAGCTAAAGCCTTAGCAAGCTCGGTTTTTCCTACTCCTGTTGGTCCAAGAAAAATAAATGAGCCAATCGGTCGGTTAGGATCCTTAATACCAGCTCTAGCTCGTAATACTGAATCACTCACTAATTTTACTGCTTCATCTTGGCCTATCACTCGTTCATGAAGGATTTGCTCTAATCTTAATAGCTTTTCCCGTTCGCCTTCCACAAGTTTTGTTACGGGGATTCCTGTCCATCTACCAACAATTTCAGCAATTTCTTCTTCTGTTACTTCTTCACGCAATAATTTATTTTCCTTCTGATCTGCAGACATCGATTGTTCGATATTTTTCAATTCCTTTTCAAGTGCAGGAATTTTACCATGTCTTAGCTCTGCTGCTTTATTCAAATCATAATTATTTTCTGCCTCTTCAAGTTGCCTTCTTAGTTTTTCTAACTGTTCTCGTTTCTCTTGTATAACCTGTAATTCTTGCTTTTCAGCCTGCCATTTTGCTTTCATTTCATCGGCTTTTTCCTTTAAATCCGCCAAATCCTTTTGTAATAACTCCAACCGTTCTTTACTCGCCTCGTCCGATTCCTTTTTCAGGGCTGCCTCTTCAATTTCTAATTGCATTACTCGTCGCGTTACTTCATCTAATTCACTTGGCATAGAATCAATTTCAACGCGAATCGTCGCACAAGCCTCATCTACTAAGTCAATGGCTTTATCAGGTAAAAAACGGTCAGTAATATAGCGATTGGATAAAGTTGTCGCTGCTACAAGGGCTCGATCATGAATATTGACGCCATGGTGAACTTCAAATCTCTCTTTTAAACCTCGTAAAATCGAAATCGTATCCTCTACGGTTGGTTCTTCCACTAAGACTTGTTGAAAACGTCGTTCTAAAGCGGGGTCCTTTTCAATATATTTTCGATATTCATCTAAGGTTGTCGCACCAATGCAATGTAGTTCTCCTCTTGCAAGCATCGGTTTGAGCATATTGCCAGCATCCATTGCCCCATCTGTTTTACCAGCCCCCACAATGGTATGAAGTTCATCTATAAACAGTAATATTTGGCCATCACTCTTTTTTATTTCCTGAAGTACGGCTTTTAATCTTTCTTCAAATTCTCCACGAAATTTCGCACCTGCGATTAACGCTCCCATATCTAGGGAAAAGATCGTTTTATCCTTTAATCCTTCGGGAACATCCTTCCTTACGATTCTCTGCGCTAATCCTTCTACAATGGCTGTTTTCCCCACACCGGGTTCACCAATCAATACAGGATTATTTTTTGTTTTTCGCGAGAGAATGCGGATCACATTCCGAATTTCACTATCTCGTCCAATAACGGGATCTATTTTTCCTTCTTTAACAGCAGCAACTAAATCCCGACCATATTTTTTTAATGTTTCATATGTCGCTTCAGGGTTTTGTGTAGTCACGCGTTGATTCCCCCTTATTTTCATGATTTCTTCCTTTAGTAAATCACTCGTGATATGATGTTTTCTTAAATATTCTACGATTTCGTTTGATTGAAGTTTCATTAGGGCAAGAATAAGATGCTCTACTGAAATATATTCATCCTCAAATTCTTTAGCTTCCTTTTCAGCCTCATTCAATAAATTTGCTAATTGAGTCGATATGTATGGGTTTTGATTGCTTCCTGTGACTTGAGGCTTTTTCGTCATCATTTGATCCAGTTTTTCTTTAATTTCATTTGTATCAAGACCGACTCGATGATAGATACTGGTTAGGAGACTATCCGGCTTTTCGATTAATGCGCTCCATAAATGAACAATATCAATTTCTGGATTTTGGTACTCGATACTTAATTGCTGTGCGGAAGCAATAGCTTCCTGAACTGTAAATGTGAATTTTTGAATGTCCATCATTTTCACCTCACCCATATTTTATGTGAAATCACTTCATATTCCTAGTAAATCTATTTGTATGTAATCGATATACGTGGCTTTACAATTTTATCTGCGTAAAATTTGATACATCCGCGATTTTTTTGATATATTATTTTATTTGAAAAAAGATGACCCATTTTGGGCCACCCTTTTAAGGTTTGCGTTTATATGTCCATTGACGATTATGATTTGAAGATTCTGGAAAATGATCCCCAGCTTTTAACTTTACTTGCTTTGGATTGACAACTGGACTTCCAGTCTCTCCAATTTCAACATATATACCGTTGTTCGGAGCTTTATCTCCTGATCTAAAACGATGACTTTGTCCCATGAGAACATTCCCCCTTAATAAGAATCACCACAATATTTATTTTGTGTAATTTCAACAAGTTCTTACTAGGGAAAACTTAACAGAAACAAGTTTAGAAAAAATGTTTATAAAAAAAAGGAACGAAAATGTTCCCTTTATTAATCTGGAATACCTAAGGCAATTTTTGCATAGCGAGACATGCGTTCTTTTGACCAAGGTGGATTCCATACAATATTTACTTCTGTATCCTTCACTTCAGGAAGATCTTTTAATGCTAACTGAACTTGGTCAACGATTATGCCAGCAAGTGGGCAACCCATTGCGGTCAAAGTCATTGTAACAATCGCTTTCCCTTCATCAGTCATTTCTATATCATAAACAAGTCCTAAGTTTACAATGTCAATCCCTAGTTCAGGATCGATTACTTGTTCGAGCGCACCAAGAATACTTTCTTTTAAATCTGCATCCATTACTTTCACTCCTTCATCTTTCGATTATCTTCATCATATCAAAAATCGCTAAATTGTAAAATTTTTAGCTATTTATCAACCATTTTTCAAACCATTTTACTGTTTCAAGAAGACCCTCTCGAGAAACCTTGTGACCTGCAGTTTCATCCGTTAGAAAGTAAATAGTATCAGGATTTCCCTTATATTGATCTTTTATTTGATTGTAAAATGCAAAGGTTGGGTCATACGGTACCATTTTATCCTTTTTTCCGTGCCAGAACATTAATGGGCGATCATTAAGTTTATAAGGTTGTAAACTTAAATCATAAGGTTCTAAGGCTTGATACTGTTCTTTTAGCTGTACATCTGAGAATGGAATATGAGCACCTATTTCTCTAAAATGCTCAATTTGTGCCTTTGCAAATTTTACGTAATTCGGACTTCCCATTAAGCTAACGGCTGCTCGTATCCATTCATACTGTGTTAATGCACCTAAGGTAATGATCCCACCCATTGAAGTACCAACTACGCCAATAGATTTCTCATTCGCCTGTTCTGCTTGTACATAAAAATTCTTTATTGTGTTTAATTCATGAATGGTTTGAATAATCACATCCCAAAAACGGAACATTCTTTCAGTCTGTGAAATATTGTCTTCTCTTTCTCCATGGTATTTTGCTTCAGGTAACACCACTCTAAAACCCTTTTCGGCTAATAAATAGGCATAATGTAAATTATGTTCTTTAGCGGATTCAAAACCGTGTATAAAGATGATAAATGGTAATTTTTGTTCTTTGATTGTATCTTTTACAAGATGTAAAACGGGAATCGAATCAATCTGCTGTTTCTCAATAATGACCACTATTCTCTCTCCTCTAGGATGTTATCCTTCTAATTGACTGTAACATTTAGTATATTTAAATTAATAGCTATATTTTAACAGAAGCTCTTTTCTATTAACCACCCTTGTGAAAAACAACTAATGCAAAAAAAATACACATTATGTTCTATGAACTCAACTATTCGTTTAAGGAGACATAAAATGAAAAATCAATTTTTAATTGCTTTAGATTTAGATGGTACACTTTTAACCGATAATAAAACCATTTCAGAAAGAACATTAAAAACATTAAAAAGACTTCAACAGGAAGGCCATATTGTTATGATTTCAACAGGTAGACCTTTCCGCTCTAGTGTTCAATATTATCATGAATTGGAATTAAATACACCTATCGTAAACTTTAATGGAGCATTTGTGCATCATCCATTAGATGAGAATTGGGGAAATTACCATAGTCCAATGGAATTAGATGTAGCCAAGCAAATTGTAAATTCATGTAATCAATACAATGTCTATAATATTGTTGCGGAAGTTTTAGATAATGTTTATTTGCACAATCATGACAAAAAGCTATTAGATATTTTTCATATGGGTAACCCCAATATAACTACAGGAAATCTCAATCAAATGTTAAATGATCATCCAACCTCTCTACTAATTCATGCAGAAGAAAAACATGTCCACCATATACGAGAACATTTGAGTACGATGCATGCGGAGGTTATTGACCATCGTCGCTGGGGAGCTCCTTGGCATATTATTGAGATCGTTAAATCTGGATTAAATAAAGCTGTTGGTATTCAAAAGGTAGCGGATTATTATCAAATTGATCAAAAAAATATTATCGCTTTCGGAGATGAGGATAATGATTTGGAAATGATCGAATATGCTGGAGTAGGAGTAGCAATGGGGAATGGTATTAAACCATTGAAAGACATTGCAAATGAAGTTACTTTTTCTAATATGGATGATGGGGTTTCAGTCTTTCTGGAAGACTTCTTTAAACTAAAATAAAATGCCATTTATTTCTCGTTTTATTATCCCTAACATGATTCATACTATTTATTGAACGAACAGTCATAATTAGTTTCGTTCACACTTGAATGAAAAGGCGGTGTTTCGTTTGGGTAAAAGAAACAAGTCTAAACGCTTTGTTCAACAAGGAAAAGACGCTGTGGCAAAACATGCAGAGCGATTTCCTTATCGTTCCACTTTAGCTGAGGCAGAAGAACAACAAACTGAGCTTATGAAAGAGTCCTCCTTAGGAGGAATAGAATAATGGCGAATAGATTGTTTCAACAAGCGAGACAGTATGTAGAAATGGCAAAAGATGCTTCTGGGAATGGAAACCAACAGGAACTAATTTCTAAAGCAAAAAATGCCTTGTCTTCTGCATATGCTAATTCAACCTTTGCTGAACAGCAGCAATTACAAGAACTTCAATCAGAAATTGATCGACTAAAATAGCTGCCTTATGGCAGCTATTTTTTTATCCAGTTAAGTTTATTCCTTTCTAAAGAAGCCAAAAATCCCAGTCGTTTGAACAATATTAGTAAATGCATTAGGATCTACCTCTTTAATGATATGTTCTAGGTCATATAATTCATATCTTGTTATGACAATCATTAGCATCTGTCGTTCTTCATTAGAGAACGCACCCTTTACCGGGATCAAAGTAATTCCGCGCACCAATTTTGAATGGATAGCCCTTTTTAATTCCTCTGACCTCTTTGTTATAATCATCGCTGTAAGTTTCTGATACCTTGTATGTATAGCATCAATCACTCTTGTAGAAGCATATAGTGATAAAAGAGTATACAATGCCTTATCCCAACCATATACGGCACCAGCAGTTATAACGATTCCCGCATTTAAAATAAAAAAGTAATTTCCAACAGGCTTGTCCTTCATTCGTGATAAAACCATAGCAATAATATCAAGTCCACCTGTTGAAGCACCAAACTTCAAAGTAATTCCGACACCTACGGCAGTAATAACACCTCCAAAAACAGAGTATAATAGGATATCACTTGAAGTTTTTTGGATTGGAATAACTTCCAATAAAATAGACATAAAAATTACCGAAATAAAGCTGTATAAAGTAAAGATCTTCCCAATCTTTTTCCATCCTAAAATTGCAACAGGTATATTAAATAGAAATAATAATAATCCTGTTGATAGATGTAATGGTGTGAATTGAGTAATTATTTTAGATAATAATTGTGCGATTCCTGTAAATCCACTAGCATAAACATTTGCTGGCTTCAAAAAATAGTTCATTGCAAATGCATTGAGAACAGCACCAATAAAAACAACACCTAGTTTCTTTACATGTTCCCATACTGAATCAATTTTCATAATCAACCTCCTTCTTTTATTGATTTACCCAAATCCCGTATGTTCATACTGAAAGGATTGTGATTTTCGCTAAAAATGGTACACTAAAATGTGAACTCATAAATTTATTTATATATTTTTTAATTTTTAGGGGTGAAAAAATATGGGTGTCAAAATATTTGCAGATAGCGCCAGTGATATGCCACTATCATTTTTTCAAGAAAATCAAGTGACATTAATACCTCTTCGCGTATACATAGATGAAACAGAATATGAAGACTTGCAAACGATCAATCCTAAGCAAGTATTCAAAGAAATTAGAGCTGGAAAAATGCCAAAAACATCTCAACCTACACCGCAAGTTTTCCAAGAAGTGTTTACAGAATTAGCCAAATCTAATCAATCTGGGATCTATATTGCTTTCTCCTCTGCACTATCTGGAACATATCAAACGGCTGTTATGGTCCACGAACAAGTAAAAGAAGAGTATCCAAATCTAGATCTTACAATTATTGATACAAAATGCGCTTCCGTTGGGTTTGGATTAGTTGTAAAATCAGCAGCTGAGATGGCAGCTAATGGGGCTTCAAAGGAAGAAATTATTGATGATATCCATTTCCGCAGTCAACATATGGAACATTTATTTACAGTCGAAGACCTCGATTACCTCGCAAAAGGTGGACGACTTTCAAAAGCTTCCGCATTCTTAGGTGGCCTTTTAAATATTAAACCACTCTTACATGTCGAAGAAGGGAAACTTATCCCCATCGAGAAGATTCGCGGCAAGAAAAAACTTCTAAAAAGAATCCTTGATGTTATGGAGGAAAGAGGAATCGATTTAGAACATCAAGTGGTTGGTATCAGTCATGGAGATGACGAAGAAGCTGCCCTTGAAATGAAAGCAATGATTCAGGAACGGTTTGGGACAAAGGATTTCTATATTAATATTATTGGTTCAGCCGTTGGATCACATGCAGGTCCCGGAACACTTGCACTATTTTTCTTAAACGCAAAGAAATAGCTTTCATATTCTCCTTTTGATAAGGGAATGTTACTACTTGAAAGGAGAATGAAATCTATGCCACATACATCAGATAACGACAAGAAAGCAAAAGATAATAATGCATTACGCCATGAAAAAAATATGATGCGTGAAAAAAATCGTAAAGCAGGTAAAAACCAGTATTCGAAAAAGACGGATCATCTATAATACAGGCTCATGTGTGAGATTAAAACTAAGTTTCAATTCACCAAAAACAACCATCATAATAAACAAGGCCATTTAAGCCTTGTTTTTTTTAGTCTCTAACAAATTGGTTGGACTTTCCACTTGTAATTTGCTATTTTTAAATATATAGGCTTTAAAGAGCCATTGTATATTATATTAGTAATAGGAGGTTACTCCATGGCAAAAGAAAGTTCTTTTGATATTGTATCGAATGTTGATTTTTCAGAAGTAACTAATGCGATTAATCTTGCAATGAAGGAAATTCAAACACGATATGATTTTAAGGGAAGTAAGAGTGAAATCAGTTTGGATAAAGAAGAGCTTGTCCTTATATCTGATGACGAATTTAAAATGAATCAATTAAAAGATGTCCTCTTTAGTAAGCTAATAAAAAGAGGAGTTCCTGTTAAAAATCTGGACTATGGCAAATTAGAAGGTGCCTCTGGTGGAACTGTTCGACAACGTGCAAAGCTTATTCAAGGCATCGATAAGGAAAACGCCAAAAAAATTAATACAATCATTAAAAACAGTGGTGTAAAAGTAAAGAGTCAAGTTCAGGATGATCAAATTCGTGTAACGGGAAAAAGTCGTGATGATTTACAAAAGATCATTGCTGCAGTACGGGAAGCAGACCTATCTGTTGACGTGCAATTTGTAAACTATCGATAGAACGAATGGGCTATTAAGCCCAATTCGTTTTTTTATTGCCTTTGATTTTTCCTATTGCATGTCTTAAAATACAGCTGTTTTCGTATAGTTTGTTGCTTTTGTAAAAGCCCAATTGCCGGCTTGTACACCCCATAAAGGATTCCAGCGGTTCCTATGGAAATTGCAGCTCTTTTCCCAGTAAAATGAAAGGTGTAACGATCTTCAGCTGATAGTTAAATAGTTAACTTAAATAGGAACAATGTTTAAGAAAAGAGCCTAAAATAAAGAAAATAACAATGATTATTTTACAAATCTTGACATAATTATTTCATCGATATAAGTGCCATCATCAAATTTAATATGTTTTTTCTTCCTTCCTTCTTCTATAAATCCCAATGATTGATATAAATGAATTGCTCTTTCATTATGAGCAAAAACTTCGAGTAGAACTTTTTCAATTTGAGGATGACTTTCTGCCCACTGTAACATTTTCATAATCATTTTCCTGCCTATCCCTTTATTCCAATAATCCTTTTGAATACTTATACCAAACAAGCAATTATGACTGACTCTTTTTCTTTGTGAACGTGATGCATTTAAAAAGCCAATAATCTTACCGTTGTCTTCAGCAACTAGCATATAATTACCTATTTTTGACTGTTCCTCTATCCAGTCACGTTGCCTTTCAATTGTTAATGTAAATTCTTCAGGAGTGGTTAATAAGAACGTAGATTGGGTAAACACTAATTGTGTATGCTGGAGTAATTTTGATGCATCTTCTAATTTAATTTCTCGAATCGTAATTTCCATTAAAAAAAGCCCCCTTTAACTTATTTTAACAAAGCTGTTTTCATTATGTATATTGCTTTTGTAAAAGCTTAATTTCTAGCTCTTATGCCTAAATAAACACTTTAACGATTCTTATGAAATTTATAATTGGGAAAAGAGCCTTTAACAAAAAAAGGAGTGAGATTATGTCTAATCAACAATCAAAAAAAACATTACCAAAACAACATCAAACACAGCAACCTGGTGTAGAAACAGAAATGAACCCAATCCCTAAATCAATCAATCCAGGTTATAAAGGCAGTGGAAAACTTTCGGGAAAAACAGCGATTATTACGGGAGGAGATAGTGGAATTGGTAAAGCTGTTGCTATCTATTTCGCTAAAGAAGGCGCTGATATTGCCATATGTTATTTAAATGAAGATCAAGATGCACAAAATACTAAAGAATTAGTTGAAAAAGAGGGGAAAAATTGCTTATTAATTCAGGGAGATTTAGGAGATGAAACGCACTGCAAAACTGCTATTAAACAAGTAATTGAACAGTTTGGAAAGATAGATATACTAGTTAATAACGCTGCAGAACAGCATCCACAACAAAGTATTTTAAATATTACTAAGGAACAATTATTGAGGACGTTCCAAACGAATATTTTTTCTTATTTTTTCATGGTACAAGCTGCCCTTCCACACTTAAAAAATGGGAGTAGTATTATTAATACTGCTTCGATTACAGCATATGGAGGAAATAAACAATTGATTGATTATTCCTCTACGAAAGGAGCAGTCGTCTCTTTTACAAGATCACTATCACTTTCTCTTATAGGTAATGGAATTCGAGTGAATGGTGTCGCACCAGGTCCTATTTGGACACCACTTATTCCATCAACATTTTCCGCTGAACAGGTAGAACATTTTGGAGCGGATGTACCAATGAGTAGACCAGGACAACCATTTGAACTTGCCCCAGCCTATGTATATTTAGCATCCGATGATTCTAGCTATGTTTCAGGTCAGATTATTCATGTGAATGGTGGTACGATCATAAATGGTTAGCGGATAGAAGAAATAAAAAAATGAAAAGATAGGGATGTTCATTTTCTACCAACCCTATCTTTTCATTTTTTATTGTACTTTTTTGTTCTTTCCGCGTTTACGGACAGTAACGACAAATAGTATAAATGCGACCCAGATAGCAACAAGGACGGCAATCATCACATAGTTAATACCTGTTTTCTCTACAACATTGTAGATTTCGGATGTTTCCCTGTCTAATGCAAGCTTGAAAACACCATTATCTTCTCTTTCAATTCCCCCACTAATTAATCCTCTTAATTCCTTATTATCTTGTAATTCATCTTGCGAAATGTTAACTATTTGAGTTTTATCCGTATTATTGATTGCAACAATATTGATTTTGCCTTTGTATTCTCTTTTAAATACAACCATTCCATCTTTATCATAAATGGTTTTCATCGTTCCCCTTCTAAGGGCTGGTTGCATCTGACGAATTTCCCCAATCATTGTCATGTAATCGATTAATTCTTTATCCGCGCGAAAATTCATCATTTGGCGATTTTCTGGAGCATTACCACCATCGACAGCAATCTCTGTTCCATAATAAACGATTGGTATTTCAGGCTGTGTATATAAATAGGTCAATGCAAGCTTCCATCTTGTACCAGGAAAAAGATTATTATTAACCATATCCCGTGTATATCGCTTCATATTTGGATTATCATAAAAAGCACCGATCAAATTTGCATTTTTATATGTTTCTTTATGTTGATTTATGATATCAAGTACTGGCTTAATTGGCTGATTAATATTGGAAAAAGCATCACGCATCGGTTGATTTAAGTTATGATCCATCATTCCGTCAAAGCCTGCTTTTTCATGATTTTTAATTAACGAATTTGAACTAACTTCTCCCAGTAAATATAAATCACTCTTTTTTGATTTTACAGTTGAAGAGAATTCCTTCCAAAATGATTCCGGAAAATGATCAGCGTCACTTAGAAAATATCCATCTATATCTGTTTGATTAACCCACCATTTAGCTGCATCAATTAAATACTGTTTCACTTGAGAATTTTCCTGATTCAATACAGGCAATTGATCTTTTGTTGTTCCATTAAACCAGTCCTTTTTAGCCGAATCTTGGACAAGTGAATTTTCCGGGCTTACTTGATAAGTTGGAAAATCAATTATTATTTTCATATCACGATTATGTACTTCTTTAACTAGCTTCTTAAATGATTTTAATGAACCAAAATGCTCTTCTGTCTTATAATAGTCTTTAATTCGTGAACCATCGTACCCTTTATCATCATTATCGAAAATGGGTGAAAGCATGACAGTTGTAAAACCTAGATCCTCCAGGTAATCTAATTTATCGATAATTCCTTGAAAGTCACCACCTTGATACCCTAATGGGTTCAATGCATTTACGTTTTTATCATTACTAGAATCCCCATTATTAAATCGATCAACGATTAAATAATATATCATTTGATCCTGCCAATCTTGCTCTTCTACACCCGCCGCATGAACTGGTACTGAATAAAAAAGAAGAAGCAGAGTAAAGCAGAATGCTAAAACCTTTTTAAGCATAAAATATCCTCCTAAATAATTCCTCGCATTAAGATTATCCTTTCTAGAATCTAACGTCAAACTAATACAGTGAAATTAAAAGAAAAATAGCCTACAAATTTGAATTTTATATGACACATCTTTGTCTACTGCAATAGAAGTAGTCCGGAATAATTTAATTTTTATTACGTAAAGACTGTATGAATATCCCGTTGATTGTCCAAAACGATGATAGACGATTGAATATTGGAGGTTTATTTGATGGGACAATTACAAAGAATGCAGCTTATAGAGCATCAATCAAGGGCCTTTTTAGAAGGGGTGATTGAGAATATTAATGATCAATGGGTATTTTTTGATTATGAGACTGATGAAGCGATGATGCTTGAACACTATATCGATCAAGAAATTGAAATCTATTTTCAGCATAAATGGATTAAAGGAATATTGGAAGAAGATGGTCGTCTCAATCATAAAAATGAAACGATTTTTCTATTGGATAAAATGAAGGTAAGAATGAGAAAGCAGATCGTTTTTTCACTGCAAATGTTATTGGATGAGTTTGAGGATGATGTATTTTTACAGTTTCTTTCCACGCTAAACACATTGGATTTTTCCATATATGATTGTATTTTTTGTCATAATCATCTTTCATTTTTAGATAATCTTGATAAAAAACAAGGGGTAAATATTCTTATTTTTGATAATGAAGAATCTGTTGTGGCGGTCCAACACCATTTTATTTATGAAAATGAAAAACAAGATCGATTTGAATTCACCTTGAGTACAGGTAAAAGAGTGGTTATTGATAAAATGTTAAAATAAACGGAGCCTAGGCTCCGTTTATTTATATCATTATGCTGTGCTGGTGATTCAACCATTCCTTTAATTGATCAGGGAATAACGGTTTTTCAATGAAGTAGCCTTGTAAAAAATCACAATTCATTTCTTCTAAAATTTCTAGCTGCTCCGTTGTTTCAATTCCTTCTGCTGTAACTTGTAATCCGAGCCCATGTCCCATTGTCATAATTGATTTTACAATGGCAAAATCAGGAGTATTTACATCTAAATTCTGAATAAATGAACGATCAATCTTTAAAATATGGATCGGCAAATTTTTTAAATAGCTCAAGGAAGAATAACCAGTTCCAAAATCATCAATCGAAATTTTCACACCAATATTCGTAAGTGCTTTCATGACTTCTATGGTTTTTTGTGAATCATTTAGCATGACCGTTTCTGTTAATTCTAGATGAAGATATTTAGGATGCAGTCCTGAATATGCTAGTGCATTCTTTACCTCTTCAATAAACCATCGGTTTTGAAATTGAAAAGCAGAAACATTAATTGATATACTTACATCAGTTAATCCTTCATTATGCCAATCCACAACCTGTTTACAAGCCGTTTTCAATACCCATTTCCCAATTGAATGGATTAAACCCGTTTCTTCGGCTATTGGAATAAACTCTAAAGGTGGAACTATTCCTCTTTGAGGATGCTGCCAACGGATTAGCGCTTCACAAGTTATCAGCTTTCTAGTCCCCTTTTCAACGATTGGCTGGTACAAAAGGTATAATTCATTATTTTTCAAAGCACGCCGTAGATCACTTTCCAGCTCTAAACGTTTAATGGTTTCATCATTCATTTCATCAGAAAAGAAAATCCATTCATTCCCGCCTTGGAGCTTTGCTCGATTTAAGGCAATATCAGCATTCTTCATTAATATATCACTATCATATCCGTCATAAGGATACATACTAACTCCAATACTCGCAGTTATAAAGAACTCCTTATCTTGAAATTTGAAAGGTAGTTGTATGGCTTCTAATAATAATTTACACATATTAGTGACATATTCAGGGCTTGAATTTTTCGTTAATAAAATAGTGAATTTATCACTTCCAAATCTTCCTACATAAGCCCCTGTTAAAAGACAATTTTTTATTCTTACTGCCATTTCCTTTAAAAACAGATCGCCAGCATCATGTCCAAGTGCATCATTAATCATATTAAACCGATTAAAATCAACAAACATAACAGCTAATGTCCGTTTTTTCTTTTTAGCTCTCTCTAACATCCGATCAATAATTTCTTTAAATTTATTACGATTAGGTAACCCTGTTTCCTCATCATAATTAGCTAATTGTGTGATTTTCTTTTCAAATTCTAAGTTCTCTGTTATGTCTCTTCCAATTCCATATATCCCCACACATTCATTATTCACAGTTATCGGGATATTTTTTATATGATAATACGAAGCTTTGCCATTCTTCGTATATATTTCAATGTCATAATACTGAGGTTTCCCATCAATTGTTCGGTGAAAATGTCTTTTGATTCGATTTACATCTGCCTCTTGAACTAATTTTAACGCAGATTTTCCTAACAACTCTTCTTGTGCATACCCTAAGTTTTTAAGAAAAACAGGGTTCATACTAGTAAAATTCCCTCTTAAGTCTGTAGAATAGATCATATCTGTATTATTATTAAATAATGAACGATATTGTTCTTCTGATATTTTCATCTCATTATTCAGAGCTTTAATATCTTGTGACGAAGCATTAATTAAATTTGATAGAGTAACGAATGTATGAGCATAATCAGGCATATGGTAATGAAGATCTGGTACCATTTTGCTTTTTTCCTTAGCTTCGGAAAAGGCTAGATAGGACATTGAATGAGAAAATACTTGCGGAAATCCTCCTTGCCGCTTGGCAATTTCTCCATTACAAAAAAACCCACTAACCGGCGCATTCATAGCTAACGATTTTAACTCAAATTGTGCTAATCCCTCAATCCCTTTCATTCGTGTGATACTGTGGAAAACAAACACAGAATCAATTTTCTGCAACTTTAAGTTCTTTAGTTGCTTAATAGATGAATTTACTTGGCTCTCAATATTTGGAATAGCGAATGTTATTTCTTCCCCCTCAAAAATAGAATCACTTACCTGGATTCCACCAAAATCTACGGTTCTTTTAATAAAAAATTCCTTTTTCTTCCCATTTCTATGAATCAGTAACGGAAATTCCAAGCCGGAATATGGCAATCGGTTAATAAATCCTTGTCCCAAATAAGTCTTTAATACTTGTACTGGCTTTTTCCCATCAATTTCATATATTCGTTGATTTTTTGATTTTGTAACGGTAAATGTACTTCCAATCTCCTGCCAGTCAGCATTCACCATTGTTTTTACATAAAGGTTCTGATTATCTAATGAAGCAACAGCTATCCCATGGCTAGTTATCCCCTGCTGTGTGACTATAAAAGAATGATGGCTAGCCTCTTCTGCCATTACCCCTCCTACAATATGAACGTCTGGACTCCATTCATAAATACCTGATAGAACGTCATTTAGAAGAGAATGATGGTGACTTGCGAGTACAATTAATACCTTAGTTTCAGAGTTTACTAGTTCTTTCACAATCGTTTGTCCAAGCTGAAACCCATTCATATCTTCTTGGATAGTAAATAAATTGGAATGAATATTCGTTTTATCAAAAACAGTAAAGGTGAGGATTGGCTTTCTCTCTGAAACCCGACCATCTATAATTTCTCCACGGGAATTGCCACCAATCAATTTTGCTTTCGGAAGATGCTTTAAGAGAGTATTTCGTAATGTGTCCAATTCCTGACCTTCCATTTGTGAAACATAAGCTTGTATCAATAAAGTTGGATATTGTGCTAACTCATGATCATCAATAAACTTTATTAATTGCCCTTCATTTTCATAAATTAGTTGAAATGACGTTGCCATGGTGTCAATCCACCACCTTAATTGTCGAAATTTTGGTTATCTTTACACTTATTTTACAGGATAAACTTCCCACTGTCACTAAGACCAAAATAAAAAAGCGTCATCGCTTTTCAGCTAATGACGCTTTCTATTATCCAAATGGATGTAATCCCATACGTAGTTTTACAAATCCTAGGTATAGAACAGCTACAAAGAAAATGATGAATAATAACCAGAAAAGACCTGTACCTTTTCCTTTCTTAATACGAGTTAAAATCATTTCCATCATTCCAATGACAAGTAAACCACCTAATAATTTCATTCCGTATAGTGCAGGACCAAATGTTGATTGGAATTTAAAGAATAGAATTCCACCTGTGATAATGACTAATATGTAAAATAATCTTAGAATCATGTGAACAATCTTAGAGCCTTTTGTATTTGCACTTTTATAAAGTGCAAATGCAATGACAAACAAGATGATTGCAATGACCCATGTCGTAACATGTGCATGTGTTGTATACATTTATTTAACCTCCTAAAGTTTTATGTGCTTCAAACATCTTATCATAAGAAGAGTATTGAAGATATATCCCTTAATCTATTGTACTTTATTTGTCAAAGTTCCAATCCCATCGATACTAATATCGATTCGATCGTTCTTTTTCAAAAATTTAGGTGGATTGAATCCTTTCCCTACTCCAGAAGGTGTTCCTGTAGCAATGATGTCTCCTGGTTCTAATGTCATTCCTTTTGATAAAGTAGAAATAATGGTTTCAATGGAAAAAATAAAATGTTTTGTATTTGAATGTTGGCGAATTTCATCATTGACTTTCGTTGTAATTGTTAAATCATTGGGACTAGAAATAGTCGAATGATGAACAATCCATGGTCCAATTGGACAAGATGTATCTAAACTTTTTCCAATAAAAAACTGCTTATGTCTACTTTGTAAATCCCTTGCAGTAATATCATTTAGAATGGTATAGCCAAAAACATATTGCAATGCTTCTTCCTCTGAAATATTTTTCCCTTTTTTGCCGATAACTACAGCTAATTCCCCTTCATAATCTAGTTGATTCGTAATCTCGGAATGGGATTGTATAGTAGTTAAATGCCCTGTGACTGTTGTTGTTGCCTTTGTAAATACCATTACATGCTCCGGAATGTCTGCTTCACTTCCCATTTCAATTGCGTGTTCACGATAATTCTTGCCTACACACATAATATTTTTTATTGGATGTGGAATTGGTGAAAGCCATTCGATCATATCCTTATTGACTAGATATGTATTTCTTTCATTCCCCAAGTTCTCTATTGCTTGGTTAACTGAGCTAATAAAGGAATCCCCCTGCTTAATTCCCTCTATTAGTGTTAAAGGTAAGGTACCATCTTTTTGTGCCAACAAGGCAAGATTCATTATTTCATTAGATTGATCATTAAATACCCCATATTGCTCTGTTCCATTAATCTTAAAACTTAAAAATTTCATTTTCTCACCCCTTTATCCATTTATTTTGATTTTATAGCTTTCCCATAAGTTAGTAAACGCCATACTTTTTCAACAGGTCCATATTTAAACTTAATAAACCATAGCTCTGCTAGTACTACCTGTATGATATAGATTAATATAGCGAGCAGCATACTTGTTCCTAGTGTCAGCTTAGTATATAAACCCAATCCATAATGATAAAAAATCAATGTACCTACTATTGATTGAGTTAAATAAATTGTTAATGACATTCGACCAGCCGTAGCAAAAGGTTTGAAGAGTTTACTAAAATATTTATTTGTTAATAAAAGAATGATAAGTGAAATGTAAGCTAGGCTTAAAATCGTTCCTCCTAATGATTGCTGTATAAATTTATATGCAAGGTTAGAATCAATAACTACGGGTAATAGCTTTAAAAATAAGCCAATGATTGCTGAAAGAATAAATAAAACAAGCCACTTCTTCTTATCTATTTTCGTTTGAAGCCATTTAAGCTTCGCTGTACCTGCCCCAATCATCATTAATGGAATGATAGAAAATAGGATAAAAATAATATTTTCTGGCCCATTCACCATATACCAATCATGAAAACGCTGTGCTGTAATTTCAATATATGTACCTGAACCGTAGTTTTTTACTGACTCAGTAATACCTGCCATATCTGAATATGTGCTAATATCATGTGGTGAAGTCATCGCAAGAAGCATTAATAATAAACTAAATAGAAGGTTAGGAATCAAAAATAATGCTAATCCAGAATAGATCAATGTTTTTCCGGACCAATTTAATATAAGCATTAAAATCAATCCGAATATTGCATAATTCACTAAGATATCTCCAGACCAAATAAAAAAGGCATGAATGGCTCCAATTACTACTAATAGCAAAAGTCTGCGAACACCTAATTTATTAAATGAAATACCTTTTTGTTCGCATCGTTCCCTCAAGATCACTAATCCATATCCAAACAGCATAGCAAATATCGGATAAAAGCTAGATTGAACTAATACTTCAATCCAGGAGAACAAAGACTTGTCTGTTCCCTGCCACCACCCCTGTGGGTCGTAATATAGGATTGGTGATTCGAACGAGATCATATTTACAAGAAAGATACCTAGTAAGCTAAATCCTCTTAATACATCTAAAGAAGAAATTCTTTCATTACTTTGAATTGGCTGCACTTGACTGTCTGTCCTCCTAAACATTTATTAATTTTAAAAGATAAAAAATAACGATCTAATTTCATTGTACAATGACTTATCCAATTAGGCGAATGAATCACACATCTTTTATTTTCTCATATGATATTCATGTAATCATGGATTTTAGGCTTTTTCAGAATTCTGCTAAAGAGATGTGATTCCTCATTTGGGAATTTTGGTAAAAAGGATGTGAACGGTTATGCCAGGCTTTGTTGGTGCCGTTCAAATCATGAATATTGGTTCGAGCGGTGTTTTTCATATCGGTGATGTTTTTCAATTGACTCCCATATCAACAGCAAAAACCTTTGCAGGAGCGGGATCTTTTAATACGGGAGAGACTTTAACCATTAGCAATCATCAATCTGCAACAAATACTTTCGATAATGATGGAATTGATCAGGGAAATAATTTTAATTTGTAATAGGTGTGATTATATGAAGGTTTATATTCAACAAACGATTCAAATAAGGATGATTAAAATCGGGGGGATTTCTAATTCCTCTGTATTCCAGATTGGTACGGCCGGAATCATAAAGCCAGCTTCCTATTTGTATGATACTGGATGCTTTACTGAACCCGCACCAGTAATTGGAACTGCGCAAGGGGCTGAAGAATTCCCGCCAATTGTCGTTCCTTTTAGAAATGATTAATCAACGTTGATCATCATATGATACACAATCAACAACAAAAAGGGAGGTTTTATTTATGATTGATTATAATGGACATATTCAAAAATTATATCAATATATTCAATATCAACAAAAAAAACTATCCCAATTTGAAAAAATGATTAACAAATTATCGAAGGAAATTGATGCGCTTAAGGATAAGCCTCCAATCAATGTGGAGCGTTTAGAATATAAATTTGATCAACTAAAAATCGAAAAACTCGATGGTACATTAAATATCGGGATAAATCCCGCGGATTTAAATAATATCGAGGATATGGAAATTCCTACTCCCCAAATGCAACCGAATTTTATTACGAATCCTGCTTTTAAACAGAACCTTTTAGATCGATTAGGGCAATACATTAGTAAAGATGTCAACTCAGTAATCCATGATACCGAACAACAATTAGGCTATCGATTGGATACGAAATATCGAGATTTTATCATAGAGGATCTTCAAAAACAACTTCCACAGCGGGTTGATTATTTCATTAACATTCTTGCGGGGGAAAATCATGGAAATGTGACCCAAGAGGAGTTATTAAACCAAGTATTTGCAAGATTGAAAGCAGACATTGATCAAGCAGTATATATGTTTATTTCGAAATTACCAAATAATATGAACGGAGATGAGCAGAATGGAGCTTAATGTAGTCAATCGAGAAATTAATGTAGGTAACATACGTGTAATCGGGATAGCGAGTTCCTCACTTTTCCTTATTGGTGATGCAGAAACCATTCAGCAAGCAGCAACCTTTGATACACCGGCGGAATCTCTAATTATTGGACCGTTTACTCCATTTGTTCCTGATTAATAATATGAATATGGCGCAAAGAAATTCTTTTGTAGATGATGTAAGAATAAATGATATCTTCTATGCATCTAATGTCCATATTGGAGACTCTACCTTTCTAAATGCATATAATAGAGTATTTGCGGTCCAAAGGGAAAAACAAATTTATTATGGATATGAAGCCGATTATGAAAATTTCGCAAATTTCAAGGAGCCTATTCCGATCCCACCAATTTCTGAAACACTCCGTTTTAATCGATATAATGCCAATCCAAATATTCATGTTTCCTATGTGAGAATAATCGGTTTATCTACAAGTGCTATTTTCCATATTGGTAGTACAAAAAAGGTCTATCTGGAATCAAGGGTTCATCATACTCGACAGTTAGAAGAAAAATCTAGGAAACCTTCAGAGAGTGTACAGCGGTAATAAATATAGTTCTTCAATAGTTAATTACGATAAGCTATAAATCTATACGAAGAAACCAAGAAAGTTTTTAAGAGCCTATAAAAATACTTCTTTAGAAAAGGATGTTGACCATGCCTGCCTTAGTTGGGGCTACACAAATTATTAATGTTGAAGGTAATGGTGTCGTACATTTCGGAGATACAGCGATTATATCCCCAAAAACCAGTGCGAAAACTACAAATGGCTCTGGGGCAGTAAATACAGGAGCTTTATTTATGGTTAATAATGGATTTAGTTTGAATACAACCTTTGATGCAAATCTAATCGATCAGCCTATTGCTGGAAATAATTAAATAAAAAAATAGGAACAGTTTAATCCTGTTCCTACATTTTTAATAGATGACCACCATCAAAGAAATATAGATATTTACCTATTACATCTTTTTGTATGATTTGTGCAATAGCTTGTTCATATAAGTCAATTTGAGTTCGATATCTTTTTTCTAATATCGACTTTGCCTCTTCAAATCCTCCTTTATAGCGATCATATATTCCATCTGTTTTATAGTCTAGAAGGATGATTCCCTCATCGACTTCGATCATACAGTCAATAATCCCTTGGATTAAAATCATGTCGCTATCTAATCGTTCATTTCCGTACAATTCCTTTGCAGAGACGGCCATACTAAATGGGACTTCTCTTTGAACTCTTTTTGCTGTTAACATCTTTTGTCCAATATCTGTTGAAAAAAGCGATAGAATTTGTGCAGAATCAATGACTGCAATTTGTTCCGAAGTCAATAATTCCTTTGCTTCTAAATGTACAAGCAGTTGTTCAATGGTTTCTATCGTTGGGGCTTGTTCCAATGATAGATGCTGCATGACCAAATGCATCGCAGTCCCTCGTTCTGCAGGTGAAATTGACTTTTGTCTCATAAACCGTGGTCGATTAAAAATTGGCTTCATACTACTATTATGAATAAGATCAATACTAGCAGCCTCATCACGCATTTCATACAAACGTTTCAGCTCGGAAACAGATTGTTTTGAGCGCTTGATTGTTGAAGCTTGATACGGATATTGATACATAAGGCGTTCAAATATGTCTATTTTGTGTTCAGATTGTATCGCTATCGGTTTTCCCGCCTTCACCTTGTCCATCCAATCATCAGTCGTTTCAATGGTTTGATCGGCATACTCTATGAGACTATTTTTTTCGACTAGCTCGATTTTCCAATGAGAGGGGTGATCAGTAATCTCTTCGATCAATACCGGCTTTACTTTTAGTTCATCAGGTATGAGTGAATCACAATGTTTATGCCGAATGAGTGCTGGCCCAATCCAATCTAAATAGGAAGTAGCTTTAGCTCGCATGCTATCTTTTAATAGCCAGTCTTGATGCTCTAAAGATTTACTCCATTTTTTTATTGTTTTCTCTGTATTTTTTACCGAACCTACTAAAATTAGCTTTTCCTTCGCCCGTGTTAAGGCGACATATAAAACACGCATTTCCTCAGAAATAGTTTCTAGCTTTTTCTTGCGTTTTAAGGCTAATTGCGGCAAAGATGGATAAGTGATTCTTTTTTCTGGATTTACATATTTTGTAGCAAAACCAAATTCCTTATCAAATAAATAAGAATGATGAATATCCATCATATTGAACTTTTTTGATAATCCAGCAATGAATACAACCGGGAATTCTAAACCTTTACTCGAATGGATTGTCATAAGCTTTACAACATCTTCTTGTTCACTAAGTGCCCTGGCAGTACCTAAGTCATCTCCTCGATCCTGCATTTTTTCAATGAATCGTAAAAAACGGAATAATCCCCGAAAGGAAGTTGCTTCGTATTGTCGTGCCCGATCATAAAATGCACGTAGATTTGCTTGACGCTGTTTCCCTCCAGGTAATCCTCCGACAAAATCATAAAAATGTGTATCACGATATACTTGCCAAATTAATTCTGATAGGGAACCAGTTCGCGCCATACTTCTCCACTCATTTAATTTTTCTATAAAACGGCTAAGTTTTTCGTGGAGTTCACCATTTTCAATTGTTGGTGTGGACAATATAAAATTTTTCACTGCTTCATAAAATGTTCCGCTCTTCGATTCAATTCGAATCATTGATAACTCCTCTTCATCTAATCCCAAAATAGGTGACCTCAATACAGAGGCTATTGGAATATCTTGATGCGGATTATCAATAATTTTTAATAAAGAAAGCATTATGGCAATCTCTGTTGCATCGAAATAACCGGTAGAAAGATTTGCATAAATAGGTATTCCTTCATGCTTAAATTGTTCCATTATTTCAGGTGCCCAAGGCATGGACCGCAATAAAATGACAATATCACTATATTGGATCGGACGATACGCTCCTGTTTTCGGATTAAAGATTGGTACTTTCTCCTTAATTAATCGCTTTATCCTTCTTGCCATATACCGAGCTTCTAATTGTGATTGTTCTAAATCCGCTTTATCGAACTCATCATGCTCCTGATCCATTTCAGTTTCGTCACTTTCATCACTAGCGTCTTCCTGATTAATCATAACGAACTCAATAGGATAGCTCTCCTCTTCAGGATAAGCAGCACCTTTTACTAGTTCTGCTTGCTTATCATACTCAATCTCACCAACATTTGTACCCATGATTTGTTTAAAGATATAATTTGTTCCTGCTAGTACTTCAAATCTACTACGAAAATTTTGTGATAAATCAATACGTAATCCAGTTCCGTCGCCGTCTGAACGAAATCGATGATATTTATTTAAGAAAAGATTTGGTTCTGCCAAACGAAAACGATAGATCGATTGCTTTACATCACCAACCATAAACAGATTCCCATCATACTCCCCATCTGCTGTTACAAGTTTTAAAATGGTCTCTTGAACCATATTTGTATCCTGATATTCATCCACAAGGACCTCTTTAAATTGTCTACGATAATTGTTAGCAGCAACAGACGGTTGTATTTCTCCACTTACTGAAGAGTCATCAGCAAGGATTGCTAAACAAAAATGCTCTAGATCAGAAAAATCCACTATTCCTTTTTCCATTTTCATCTGATTAAATCGTATGGAAAATGTTTTAGTCAATTCTATTAATGTTACAATCGTATCCTTCATTTCACCTATATCTTTTAGAAATAATTCTGGTTTTCTTTGAAAAAGCTCATCTTTCAGTTTTTCTAAAGTTGTCTTAGCTGACTTCCTTAAATCATCTGCATTTTTAACAAGATCTTTATCAAATTCATCTCCCCGACAGCTTTTCGCACGAGTAAATGCCCAAGCATTCATCTCCTGATATAGATCCTGCCAGGAACCTTCACTTCCTTGCAGTAATCGATCAACGATTGCTATATCATCTAAATAATTCTCTGCTCTAGGAGCCGGTCCACCAGGTACTTTGCTAAAGTTTAGTGCCTCCTCTAACATTTCCTTTGCACCTTGTAATGTTAGTTTAATATCAAAAAGCAGCACATCTATAAATGGAAGGTCGTCTATCGTAGTTGACTCATCTACCCTGTACAAATCAATAATTTCATCTAACCAGCTGTCAGGATTAGGATGAGATCTAGAAAATTCATATAGCTTTTGAATTAAGTCCTGTAAGCCTGCATCACTTCGATCATTGGTAAATGTATCGACCAATCTAAAAAATGAATCATTATTCTCCTTACCGTATTCATCCTCAAACAACTCATCTAGCACTTCATCCCTTAAAAGGTCTGCCTCTGTTGAATCAGCCAAGCGAAAACTAGGGTCGATATCAATTAAATAATAATATTTTCGTATGACCTCTAAACAAAAAGAATGCAAAGTTGAGATAGAGGCTTTATTTAAAAGGGTTAATTGCCGTCTTAATCGAGTCGAATGTGGTTGTTCACTAATCGCCTTCTCTAGGGCAGCACCAATTCTATGCCTCATTTCAGCAGCAGAAGCATTCGTAAAAGTAACAACTAATATTTCATCCACATCAATCGGATTTTCCATCGCAACTATTTTTTTTATGATTCTTTCTACTAAAACGGCCGTCTTTCCAGAACCTGCTGCAGCAGCGACTAAAATATCTTGATCCTTTGCCATAATTGCTTTCCATTGATCATCAGTCCAAGTTACTTCTTGAGGCTTAGATGGTATGGCTGTTTTCATTCGTTATAACCTCCTCTCTCATTCTTGCTAAGACATCTTCTTTGTTTCTAGAATTTAATACTCGATAATCATTACTTTCCAGTGATTGATCAAACTGACAAACAGATTTAAAAGCACAGTACTCACAAGGCGTTCGCTTTTTGAATTTATACGGCGCAATATCTACCATTCCTGATGAAATGTCATTTCCCGATTTCTTATATAGCCTTCTTACATACTGACTCATGAGCTTAAAATCTTCTTCACTAGCTACCTGTGAACGTGAAGATAATGTACCGTCTTTTTTAATTTCCGCTGATACAATTTTTGATTTTCCACTTTCTAAGGTCTGATCCATTAGTTTAATCACATTCGCGTCGTCTACGAGTAGACCTTTCATTTTAAAACTTTTAAAGATTTCTTCATCTATTTCATCCAGTGTTAAAATTCGATTACTTTTAACAATAGGATTGTGTAAATGAAAATATAAAACGCCTGCAGGCACGCCGTTTGTACCAATTAAGTTCTGTGAATGCGTCACAACTATATCCAAATAAGTTAACATTTGTAGTGCCAAACCATAATATACTTCTGTTAAATCTAATTCCCTCGCACTAGATTTATAGTCAATCACACGTAAATACACTCCATGATTGTCCTGTGCTTTATCTACACGATCAATCCTACCTTGCAGCTCCATTTTAGTGCCGTTTTTCAGTGTAAAGGTTAATGGTGGTAAAAATGCTTTCGGTCCGAAGCCTAATTCGAGCCCTATAGGTGCAAAGCCACTAACTTTTGCATGTTCACTTAATATTTGAGACGCCCTTCCTATAACCTGCTCTAGCTTTCTTTTAATATAGTGATGACGATTAGAACTTAATAATATTTGATGTTGTAGCATTGGAGCTAAAAAGGCGACTGCCTCTTTAGCTAAATGACCACATTGTTCCTGAGTTAAGTTTGCCCAAGATATTCCTTTTTTCTGAAGTTCTTCTGCAATCCATTTTAATGCACCATGGAATAAGTCACCAATATTCGGCGCTTCAAGCTTAAATATTTCTCGTTCCTGGAGCTTTAAACCATGAGTGGCAAAATGGGAGAAAGGACATGCATGGAATAACTCCATTCTAGAAACACTTGCTAATATTGTGTCTCCATATAAATCTTGACTAATTTCGTCAGATAATTGCTTTGCCTGATTTTGATAAAAAAGGCTTGAAATAACATGCAATGCCCGCTGCTTCTCAAACGGATTTTCGATATAGTAATGATAAACATCCCACCAAAAATCAGCCATTGGATACTTTCTCATTTTTAATTGGAGCTGGTTCGTTAAATAACCAATTGCACGATTCGGATGTGAAATATACTCCAGTTGTTCTTCATCCATTAGCTCAGATGGATCATTCACAGTCAGCTTCTCTACTAGATTAGGAAACATCTCTTTTATTCTTTTAATATATGGAGAAGCTAACAGAGCTTTCCCTTCTTCATTTGCAATTGGATAGGATAGATATAGTTTCTCAGATGGAGTAGTCAATGCCTTATAAGCAATAAATTCTTCATCTAATAATTTCATTCTGCTACTTGGTGCTATCTTTATCCCGTTATCCAATAGCTTCTCGCGATCAGAGTCTGCTAATACACCCTCTTCATTAATTTTCGCAGGAAGTATTCCATCATTTAAACCAATGACAAATGCTGCTTTAACGTCTGACAATCGCGATAATTCAAGATTAGCAATAATGACTTGATCTATTGCTGGTGGAACGATGGAGAATTTCATTGCTTCAATACCAGCGTCTAAAATTGTCGCAAATTTTTTTAACGATAGTTTCTCCTCACCTAGAATTTCAACAAATTGATCGAGTAATTCCATAACAGCATTCCATGCCTGATCATGTTCTCTTGCAGAAACTAGATCCCCTCGGTCTTCCGCTTTATTTCTCAGATTTTCAAGTTTTGCTGGAATGTCTAATTCTTCTAAAAATAAAAAAAGACTTTCACAGTATTCAAATCCTACTTCCGCTTTATTCAATCGACGAGCCAAACGGTTTATTGGTCCAGTAATCATAGACCGAAGCTCATTAATGTCAGACTCTATTTCTTTTTCTTTATCTGTTTGAGGAACAGACATATTTTCTAATCCGCGAAATCTTCGATAGCCCCAACGTTCTTTACTCGTCCATTTAGAGCCTTGTATCCCATAAGCTAAGACATAATTTTCTAGCTGATCCATTCTTTCTCGTAATCTTCCATTTTCCATTTGTAAAGGAAAGAGTAGTTCTGTTTTCACTGCACGAAATACAGGTTCATATCGCCAATAATTATTAATAATTTCAAAGGTTGAGCGTATAAACTCAATTAATGGGTGATGAAGCATTGATCGCTTTTGATCAATATAGTATGGAATCTCGTAATCAAAGAAACATGTTTCTACTATTTCTTGATAGTCATTTCCATTTCTAACCAGAATTGCAATATCTGCATAACGATATCCGTGATCCATAATAAGTGTACGAATCTCACGGGCAACAGCTTCAACCTCTGCTCTTCTGTTCCCTGCTTGATTTAATTCAATTTGTGGTAAACCACGATAGGCATGTACAGGGATTTGATCGAAATGCTTTTCTAATGAATCTAAACTGTCATGTGCAAATCGAATGGTGTCACGTAATTGGAATGTTTCCTCAATGTTGATTCCATTTTCTTTAGCCATTGTAAATAATATATTATAGGTCTCACCCGGCATCCGAAATAAGTGAAGGTCATCGGGTGGAACTTCTTTAAAAGGCTGATCCAATGTTAGAGCAATCGAAACTCGCTTACAGGTTTTCATCAATTGCTGAATGACCATATATTCTTGTGGTGTAAAACTATGAAACCCATCAACATATATTTCCGCTGCTTGTAAATAAGGAGAAGCTTGAATAGATGTAGAAAGTAATTTCAAATAGTCTTCCGAATCTATATATTTGTTTACTAATTGTTCCTCAAAATCCCGATAAATTAATGTTAAATCATGAAGCTTATCCGATAGTACTTTCTCATCGTTGCGATTCTCTAATTCTTTTAGTTTCAGTTCAATCTCATTAGGCTGAATACAATAACGTTTAAATTCCGTAATCATTTTTTCGACGTGGTGGACGAATCCAGTTTTATCTGCAGCTTGTCCAAATAATTTAAATTCATCCTTTTTATCTTCAATAATTTTTCGAATGAGCATATTTAAGCCTTCAGTCGTAATATGTAAACGACTGATGCCGCCCGTCTCTTGTAATATTCTCCAGGCAAGGCGGGTAAAACTGAATACTTGTGCACGTATCATTCCAGCTAGCCCTGGGGTCTTGATAAAGCTATATTCAGATAAAAAAGTCATTTGATCTGGCACTAAATAAATAATGGGTGTACCATTTGGGTCCTGCTTTAATTTTGTGCGTATTTCATCCGTTATCAACTTTGTTTTTCCCGAACCTGAACGACCAATGACAAAACGAACAGACATAATTTCATCTCCTACCTACCTTCATATACTTCTATTATAATATAATTTCAACATTACTACGGATGAAAAAATTTGGTTAACGATTAAATTGAAAAAGGTCAATGATATGAACCATTGACCTTCATCTTACACTACTATTACCTCAATCCCCATCAAAAAGATTAAATAAACCTTTTGCAATACTTCCTTCATCTTTTGAACCGCCAGCTGCAGGCATTGCAGCAAATACTCTACTAGCAAGTCGACTAAATGGCAGGGATTGGACCCATACGGAACCTGGCCCCCTCAATGTTGCAAAAAACAACCCTTCTCCTCCAAATAATGCTGTTTTTACCCCTTTAACAAACTCGATACTATAATCTACTTCTTGCGTCATTGCTACTAAGCATCCCGTATCCACACGAAGTGTCTCCCCAGGTGCTAAATCTTTTCTATGTATCGTTCCTCCTGCGTGAACAAACGCTAATCCATCACCTTCAAGTTTTTGCATAATAAATCCTTCTCCACCAAAGAAGCCAGTACCAATTTTCCGTTGGAATTCGATCCCTACCGAAACACCCTTTGCTGCTGCTAAAAATGCATCCTTTTGACAGATGATTTTTCCTCCTAATTCACTTAAATCCATTGGGATAATTTTGCCTGGATAGGGTGAAGCAAAGGACACATGTTTTTTCTCCATTCCTTCATTTGTAAAGGTTGTCATAAATAGACTTTCACCAGTCAACATTCTTTTTCCAGCACTAAAAAGCTTACCCATAAACCCACTACCACCAGAAGAGCCGTCCCCAAAGATGGTTTCCATATGAATATTATCTTCCATCATCATTAAACTTCCTGCTTCAGCAACTACAGTTTCTTGAGGATCTAGCTCTACCTCAACAAACTGCATATCATCGCCATAAATTTTGTAATCAATTTCATGATTATTCATCGTTTTTCCTCCATTAAATAGGGTGCAAATCTATATATGTATTTTATAAAAAGAAAAGACTTTCGGCTATATAAAAAATAAGCTATTAATACTATTTTAGACATTACTTAACCCTCTTTGATTGTATTTTCATCTAACACTTCTTTTATTAGTCTTCTTTTCTCAGTCAGTAGGGCTTTTACAATAGCAACAGAACTATACAAAACACCTATAATTGATTCTAAACTAAAAATGGAACCGTGGAATTGGTCCCATTCAGTCATCTTTTTGTTTTTTACATCATAATCCCGCCATCTACATGGAGGACAATACCGTTTACGTAGTCCGATTCATTCGAGGCTAAAAATAAATAAGCATTGGCGATGTCTTCGGGTTTTCCTAATCTTTGCATTGGAATAGAAGCTTTCATTGCTTCAACTACTTTCTCAGGTACTGTAGCCACCATATTCGTTTCTGTAAAGCCGGGTGCCACAGCATTTACATTAATTCCTTTTCTTCCTAATTCTTTTGCCCATGTTTTAGTCATTCCAATAATAGCTGCCTTTGCTGCTGCATAATTGGTTTGCCCAACATTTCCATAGACACCGCTAACAGAGGATGTACTCACTATTTTTCCCTTCCCCTGATCAATCATGAACGGCGCTACAGCTTGTGTACAGTTAAAGACTCCTGTTAAATTCACATCAAGAACTTGTTGAAAATCTTCTTGCTTCATTTTTGTTAGCATCGCATCTCTAGTAATCCCTGCATTATTAATAAGAATATCGACTGTCCCAAATCTACTTACTACTTGTTCTACCATCATCCCCACACTATCTTTATTAGATACATCAACCTGAACAAATATCACATCATAGCCTTCTTCATTTAACTCTGTCTGCCTCATAACACCTTCTGCTTCATTGAAATCTGCAATTACTACCTTTGCTCCTTCTTCGGCAAAACGTTTAGCTGCCGCAAATCCAATTCCATTGGCTGCCCCAGTTATAATTGCTACTTTATCTTTTAATCTCATATAAAGTCCCCCTTTAACCTAAAAAATTTCAATCCGTAAATCATGAATTAAGACTGTTTTCTTATAGCTTGTTGCTTTTGTAAAAGCCCAACTACCGGCTTTTATCCCCAATAAAAGATTCAGCAATTCTTATGAAGTTTGTAACTCTTTTCTCAGTGAAATGAATAGATATTTGTTAAAGCTTTACTTAAATAGAAACAATGTTTAAGAAAAGAGCTTAAATGTTCACAAATATTTGTATTCGACAAATCTAGTGTTTTCTCCTATGTCATCCATCATTTACTCCAATTAAAATAAAAAGGACTCCCAAGGGAGCCCTTCAATAAATATGCTATGTATAGTTACTTACCCTCTTTGTTCTTTTTTTTCCATTTTTTTTGCTAGTCTTGCCTCGATTCGTTTTCCAATAAACCAAAGGACTAAAATTATTAGAAAGACACCTACTGTTTTTAAAGGGTTCTTGATGAGAGAGACCAAATCATATCCAACGAAACTGACGATAAAGATCATTACCATTTTTCCGGCAACAACCGCTAGGATATATTGAAAAATATTAATTTTTGAGAGACCCGCAACAATATTCACAACCGCTGAAGGTGTAAATGGAAAACATAAGAGTAAAAATATAGGGCTAAATCCATGAGCCTCGAGCCAATGGGTAATTTTTTTCACTTGACGATTTTTACGTAAAAAAGAGAGTATACGCGTATTACCAAATCTACGGATAACCAAAAAAACTAAAATAGCACCGCCACTAGCACCCGCCCAGGAAATTAGAAAACCATACCATAGTCCAAAAGCATTAGCATTTGCCAATACGATGATTACTAGTGGTAGAAACGGTAAAAAGGCTTCTAATATAAGTAATAAAATCCCAGGTAAAGGTCCAAAGGAACGATATTGATCGATTAAATTCATCATATTTTCAATGGTAAACCATTCTTTAAAAGCGTGAATATCCATCTTGTTTCCCCTATCCTAAAAAGCCCACTAAATAGAAATTTCCTTTAGTATAGCATAAAATAAGATAGGTTTATAATTCTATAGCTAGTTAATTCATCAAACGAATACTATTTAGATTCTCTTAAAAGATAAATCATACATTTTTTTCCTTTGCAAAATATCCTACTTTTCTCCCGCACTTCCCTGTAAAGAAGTATTAGTATAAAGTCTTCCTATTTTACATACATACGAAAAAAACCACATTTTGTGGTTTTTTTTTCGAGATGATTTATACGTATTGTAAAAACCAATCCTTAATATAATCTAAACGTTTCATTCGTAAGTTCGGCTTTCCACTTCGTGATAATTCATGATTTGATTCAGGGAAGCGAATAAACTTCGTTTGTTTTTGTTGACGCTTTAACGCTATAAATAATTGTTCTGCTTGTTCAATTGGGCAACGATAATCTTTTTCACTATGGAGAATTAATAATGGTGTTTCGATATTTTTTGCATATGCAAGTGGTGAATGCTTCCATAGTTTTTCGATATCACTTAAATCAGCAAGAATTTGCCACTCAGAGAAATAGTAACCGATGTCACTAACACCGTAAAAGCTAATCCAATTCGAGATCGAGCGCTGGGTGACAGCTGCTTTAAAACGATTTGTCTGCCCTACAATCCAGTTTGTCATAAAGCCTCCATAGCTTCCACCAGTCACTCCTAATCTCTCTTTATCAATAAAATCATATTGTTCAAGAACATAATCGACTGCATTCATTAAATCCTTATAATCGTTTCCGCCATAATCTCCCCGTACAGCATCAACAAATTTTTGTCCATATCCATGACTTCCGCGAGGATTTACATAGAGAACAGCAAATCCTTGAGCTGCTAGGATCTGAAATTCATTAAAATACGTATTGGCATACATAGTATGTGGTCCACCATGAATTTCTAAAATCAATGGATACTTTTTACCTACTTCAAAACCAACTGGTTTCATTAGCCATCCATGTACTTTCCAGCCTTCTTCACTTTCAAATTCCACTGTTTCTACATTAGACAGTTCCCTAGTTTCCAAAAACTCCTTATTCACAAACGTTATTTGTTTCTTTTCAGCATTCTGTAAATTAACAGTATGCAATTCACCGGGTTCTACTGGTGAACTGATTGCAACTACTGCAGTATGATCCTTTGGATTTAAAGAGAAACCGTACACATGCTGTGGTTCATGTAATGCTGGATACACTTCACCTAGTACATTTCCATAGTAAATAATGGTACTGCCGTGATCAGAAACAATAAAGTAAAAGCTTTTATTATCCTCCGCCCACTGTACTCCTGGTATATTTGCTCCTTGTTGAAAATCACCTACAACATAGTCACCAACAGGCGCATCGATCCCATCTGTTAAACAAATAAGTTCCTTCTGCTCTAGGTCATATAACCATACCTTACTATGTGTTGCATTTTTAAATTCTTGCTCGCTTCCAAGAAATGTTAAATAGCGACTATTCGGAGACCATGAAGTCTGCCAAAATCCTCCTGTTCCTTTTGTAACAAGAATGGACTCTTTTGTTTCAACATTTAATAAATAAACATCTGATTTGAATGATGTATCACGATCCTCAGATAAATCAGCAATATACGTAATATACTTTCCGTCTGGGGACCATGTTTCCAATGAATAATGATGGTCACCTGTTGTTAATTGTTCCATCTCACCCGTCTTTAAATCAATCACTCCAATTTGGGAATGCTGAGTGAGATCTAAAAAGCCGCTGGCATCGGATTTATACTTCATTTTTTCAACTTCAAGAGGCTTCAGTTCTTTTTCCTTTTCCTTCTCCCCTTCTTTCTGATCGTGAATCGATTCATCTTTACCAATTACTACTGAAAAGGCTAATTTCTTACCACACGGAGACCATACTGGATTTCGAGCACCGTTTTTACAAAAGGTCACTTGTTTTGCCTCACCACCAAATTTAGAAAGAACATAAATTTGTGGGCTCCCTTCACGATTTGAAACAAAAGCAAGCTCACTACCATCTGGTGACCACTTAGGTGAATTGGTTCTGTGATTACCATAGGTCCACTGTTTTGGATCATTGTCATCTATATTCATAAAATATAAATTGGAAACATAATCATTTTTTTCCTTATCGATATGAGTTTGTACATAAACAACCTCTCTACCGTTTGGAGAAAGTTGTGGATCAACAACTGATTTTAATTCATATAAGTCCTCTGTTTGGATACCAACTTTTTTAGCCACTTTAATCACCTTCCATTTTAACTTTGCCTTTTAAGCAAATAAGATTATTTACTTTATTTATTTCGACACCCAAAACAATATACCTGCAATTTTTTTATTTTTTTCTCATCTTGTATATGTCGATAGATAAAACAATTGGAGAAACTAATCGAAAGAATTAACTTGAAATGATTTTCTATTGCAGGTAAAATATTTTACGAACATACGTTCCTTTAAATGCGAAAAGAGGGATAGAAATGACAAAGATACCTGAAAAAGACCATCATATTATTGAGCAGGCAATCTATTTGCCGATGTTACTCACAATCTTAAACCGTGATTTAAAAATTATTGAAAACAGTCCGTTTAAACTAAAAAAACCGTATCTTGAATGGATAGAGGAAACAATGAAATCTATCCAAAAAGAACTATCAAGCATCAAACGTTATATGAAGCAACATCAAATAAAAGTGGAGAAGTTAAAATCAGATGAAACCTTTACTATGTATCTGTTTTTATACAAAGGTTATGAGGAGCATCATAATTATTTTAATCCGAGGTTACGTAACCGCTCTGAAGAATTATTGAGGTATTATTTATTTCAAAAAGGGTCCAATTGAAACGAGGCTAGTATCTTATGTTTTTGACCAGCCTCGCTTTTTACCATTATCATTGGTTAATCTTCAATATATCGTTTAATATCATATTCCCTTTTTCTTTCAGAAGCTTCCATGTGTAAATAAAATCCCGATTTCTTATACTTACTCTCTATATTCTCCATATTTTGATAAAAGCGCATTCGCAACTGTGCTGTCCGCTGTAATTGGTTGACAAAAGAACTTCTTGATATAGGGATTTCTATTGTTTGTTTATTTCGAAAGGTGACTAACGTGTTCCCGGAAGGTGATTTATCATGTTGGGATACATGATCATGTGAAATCCAGATACAATCGGGATTAATCGGTGATGTAGTTGGGAGTAAAAATATCGAAGTAAATGGGTCGACGATAATAGGTGATTTGTGTGTAACGCCAATTAAATACTGAGTTCCTCTCTTACGTCCTTCATATGATGCGCCAAAATACTGACAACTCTTCTTCACAATATCTAACGGCTTAAAAGGAGAAATAAATTGATTTTCCACTTCCAATATCTCCGAATAAACCTTTGAACCATAAAGCATCGGAAAAATCGCCATTGTATACGGAGAAATCTCATATTCCTCTATGATCCGTTCTTTTTCATGCATTTTTTTCTCTCCTTTTCAACATTTTTTGTGGAAATACACCCAAATAATAACATAGATTTCCAATTTTGTCATATTATTTTCAAAAAAGTTAAAAAATTTCTGAGTGTTCATTTCTGAAAATTAGGATTATTTATTGATTTTTCAATCAATATTCTTTATACTAAGAAAAAGCATAGAGGTGATCATCGATGGAAAATAGAAAGTCCTACACAGATTTAGTTAAGGCATATGCGATGACACAAATAAAAAATGAAAATTTCATGGTAGAAATTTATGCTGAAATGATTTTACAAGAACTGTTATTAACGAAACGGAAAGAGCAAATAAGGAAAAAGATTGACTCTGCCCTTGATAGAAGAGACATAAAAGCATTTTCTCTCTTAACCGATGAATTAATAGAGTTAGAAAAACAATTTGGATCTTAAGTACGTTATACAGCTGAAAGCCCCCTTTACCTAAGGGGGCTTTCCTTACTTATCTGTATCAAAGTCTTCAACCATACGGATTCGTTCTAACATCGTTGGATGATCATATCGAAAAATTTTCACTAATAGTGGTGGATTAACCTGGCTTAGCCCAGATTTCGTTAAATCATGAAAGGTTTGAATTGCCGCTTCCTTATTTCTTGTCATTTCCATTCCATAACGATCTGCACGCATTTCCTCATACCGCGATATCCAATTAGTCATTGGACTTACTACAAATAGTAGCATAGATGTAATTAATAAAAATAATGGTAAAGAACTTAATTGAGAAATTCCAGTTACTTTTAAATCCTTTCCATGTTTTCTTAACCACCAGCTCATGATATGAGAGGTTAGCCATAAACCTATACCAGTTAATAGTATATAACCCGCAATACCGAAATAAATATGCTTTTCAACATAATGACCCATTTCATGTGCCATAATAAAGAGAATTTCTTCCTCATTCAGTTGTTCCAAAGTTGTATCCCATAATACAATTCTCGCATTAGAACCTATACCAGTTACATAGGCATTTAGAGAGTTTGTCTTTTCAGACATGTTCACTTCGTATACATGTTCAGCCGGGATATTGGCTTTTTCTGCTAATGCAAGGATCTTTGTTTCTAATTCCTTATTTTTCAAGGGATAGAAGTCATTATATAAAGGGTCAATAACAACTGGTTGAATAAACATCATAAAAACCATAAATGGAATGGAAAGAAGCCATGCAGGTAGCCACCATCTCTTTTTAAATCGTTTCATCAACCAGTATAGAACCACAACAATAATAAACATTTCAATAAAGCCTACCCAAAAATCAATCACTTCATCTTTCATCCATAATGAAAAATTCTGTGTAGAGATATGATAAGCTTTTGAAAAACGATAGGAAATATAACTTAATGGAAAAGTGGCAATAAAAGAGATGACAGAAAGCAAAAATAGATAAACAGCTGTTTGAATCACATGAAACTTTGATGTGTTTTTTGCCCATTTTTCCATCCCTTTGGATATTCCAAAGATTAGAATAAGAAAATAAAATAACCATTCATAGGGAGTAGACAGAAAAAATAATAAATTCCTGATTTTTGAGTATTCCTCACTAAGCATTAATTCCCTATAATTTAAAAAAGTTGCTGGATCTACACTCGTCCCTTTAAGTGAGTCTGGTACCGCTGCCTGTGCAATGTAAAAAAGATAGACATACATAGCTAGTCCAAAAAGCAAATATGCTATCACTGCACGAAATGTCCATTTTCTTAACAATTGATCTCCTCCCCTCTTGTCCTTTTATAAATGTAGTTTTGTCATAATAAAAATATACCCATCTTTACTAAAGTTTATATTTTTTATATACAATGCACATGCTCATAGACCTATATATTTGTAATCTTCAACGTAGGATTTAAGAAATACGATGCGGGATTGACTTATCATCGGGAAAAGAGGTAGTCATAAGCTAGAACTATACCACGACATCATTTTAAAATTCATTATAAATCAGTAAACTCACCTAAAAACCGGTTTCCTTGCAAAGGAGAACCGGCATTCTTCTCAAGATATTAATGGCTCATATCCCAACTGATGCAAAGAGTCTGCGATAAGATGATACCCTTTAGTATTTGGATGTACATGGTCATTCGCTAATAGTTCCTTTTCTTTTCCTAGAAATAGATCATGTATATCTGCTATTTTAATAACAGGCGGGTTTGCCAGTCTTTCAATATCATGATTAAATGCTTCCACCCATTTATCAGAACCTTTTAGTTCTGGGAAGGGGTTATAGAGATTAATCATACGAATGATATAAGGCTCTGCTTCTCTTTTGAAGGTCATTATTTGTTGAATGATATTAGATAAATTTTTTTTGCCATTTTCTAGCGCAATAAAGAAATCCTCTTCTTTTTTGTTTTGTAGAAACTGCTCCGCTGCATCAATTAAATCATTTCCTCCAGCTGTAATTGTAATGATTTCTGCTTCTTTTATCGTCCTACAGACTAAAGGATGCTCGAAGCTTTTCAATATATCTCCTGTAGTTGCACCAACCCTTGCAAATACAGCAGGAGCAATAGGCTGATTGAAAGCTTTTCGTGTTAAAAATAGATATTTTCCTATAAAGCCCTTTTCAAAAATGTTTGAACCTACTCCTACAGTTAAAGAATCCCCTAAACCACAATAGTTTATATGCCTTTTCTTCATTTCTTCACCCTCATACAATTTTATTTCATATCCATATATTTATTCGTAAGGATCAGAAATGGGGATTTGTTTTTCAATAACAAAAACTAAAAAAATAGAGAATAAATATTGAGTACACCAATTGCACCGAGGAAAACAACAATGACATTCGCACCAAAAAGGCGAGTACAAATGCAACTGCCCCTATCACTCCAAACCAGATGTTTGTTGGATAAAAAGAACATTTGGGAAAATTAATACACCTAATATTGCAAAGGGGACATTTTTTTAACCCCCTTCCAAAAAGGGAGGGAAGGTTATACCACGAAATAATACGAGGGGAAGCATTCTCGGAATATAAGTAATAATCGCCATCCCAATAATGCTCCAAATAATACTATTCGTCACCCTCCAACTCCTCCCCTCTTTCTTTTTAATGCATTCTACAAGTACGGTTGATAGCAGTGTGGTTAAAACAATTGACCAACCATCCTCCAATAGTGTCATAAGTATAAAAATACTATTAAAACATGCTGCAAGTACGGCTAAATATACAATCTTCATACTATACGAAAACAGCAAAAAATAAAGAGGTCCGACCCCACTATGAAGTATCATGTAAAGTATCATATCTTTACATTAGATACAGTATTTTGTGAGATCAGACTTATGGTAGGTAGAAAGCTTTTTAACCTCTATTATCTTCCACGGAAATTCGGTTTTCTTTTCTCCGCGAATGCTTGAAGTGCTTCCACACGATCTTCAGTAGGAATGGTTAGTTCATATGCTTTACGTTCTATTTCCAATCCTGTATGTAAATCTGCATTCATTCCATTTTTAATTGCAAATTTTGCCTGTTGAACAGCAATAGGACCATTTGCTAATATTCGGTTAGCTAATTCATTTACTTCATTCATGAAAGTATCCCGCTTTACTACTTTTGTAACTACTCCATATTGCAACGCTTCCTCAGCTGTCATTCTTTTGGCAGTTAAAATTAATTCCATTGCTTTTGCTTCACCAATTAAACGTGGCAAACGTTGCGTACCCCCAGCACCTGGAATAATAGCCAAGCTCGTCTCTGTCAAACCCATTACTGCATCTATTACAGCGACTCGAAAATCACAGGAAAGAGCAAGTTCCATTCCTCCACCAAAGGCGTAACCATTCATTGCAGCAATAGTTGGTTGAGGCAGCTTCTCAATCGCTGCAAATACTTCACCAATTTTATACACATTCCTACGTACTTCCTGCTCGGATAAGGATTTCCGCTCCTTTAAATCAGCACCTACACTAAACGCCCTTTCTCCTGCTCCTTGAAAAATTACAACACGTACATTAGGATTCGTTCTTAATAATTCCACCTCTTTTGCAAGGTCACAAAGTGTTTCATAATTAAATGCATTCATGGCCACTTCACGATTAATCGTGACATTGGCTACGTAATTTTTTACGTCAACCACAATATTTTCCATTCATATCCCCCCCTGTTCCCTAACTAATTTCAACAAATAACGAAGAAAACCTTCCAGGAAAAAATAATCTAAATTTTCTAATAAAATTTAATAAAACTTTTCCATTTGCATAGATTAACAAAAAGCAAAATAAAATACTTAAAAAAATGCAGACCGGATGAACTGCACCCTAATTGTTAGACACAAAACTAACAGTTGGAGGTGCAGTTTTTATATGACTAGGTTTACATTAGAACAAAAATTAAGTGCGGTAGATGATTATTTACAAGGTAGGGGTTCTTATAAAAGTATCGCTAGGATGTTAGGTACTGGACACATGTCTATTCAAACATGGGTAGCTTTATTTGAGGCGCATGGAAAAGAAGGTTTAGTACCTAAATATACAAATTATTCTCAACAGTTTAAAATAGATGTAATAAATTATATGAACGAAATAGGGACGTCACTTATAGAAACAGCTGCGATTTATCAAATCGCATCGCCATCTACTATTTTAAAGTGGAGAAAACAACTGGAAGAACAAGGAGTGGACGCCCTACAATCTAAAAAACGGGGGCGTCGATCGGTGAAAAAAGAAACTAAAAAAACAAAGCCAGTAGAAGGATCTCAAGAAGCATTATTAGCTGAAATTGATCGTTTACGCATGGAGAACGCCTATTTAAAAAAGTTGAATGCCTTAGTTCAAGAAAAGGAAAAATTACAGAACAGGACAAAGCGCAAGTAATTTATGAATTAAGGCATGAATTTAAAGTCATTGATCTAGTAAAGATCGCTGGTATTGCGCGAAGTACATATTATTATTGGAGAAAACAACGAAATCGTCCAGATAAGTACGTGGAAGTCAAAGAATTGATTCAACAAATCTTTCAGGAGCATCAAGGAAGATATGGGTATCGTCGGATCACAATGGAATTACATAATCGAGGATTAAAGATAAATCATAAAACAGTTCAGCGCTTGATGAAGTATATGGGGTTAAAAAGTATGGTCCGTATGAAAAAATATCGCTCATATCGAGGGCATGTAGGCAAAGTGGCGCCTAACATTTTAGAACGTGATTTTACAGCTTCTAAATCAAACGAAAAATGGGTAACGGATGTGACTGAGTTTCATTTACACGGAGAGAAACTATACTTATCTCCAATTCTTGATTTATATAATGGAGAAATTATAGCCTACAACATTGAAAAGAGACCTGTTTATACACTTGTTTCTAAAATGTTGGACAAAGCTTTTGAGTGCTTAAATGAAGGGGACACCCCCCTCCTCCATTCTGATCAAGGTTGGCAATATCAGATGAAGAAGTATCAATTAGCATTAAAAGATCATGGGATTATTCAAAGTATGTCCCGCAAGGGGAACTGCTTGGACAACGCAGTCATGGAGAACTTCTTTGGTTTATTAAAGTCTGAATTACTTTATTTAAAGGAATTTGAAAGTATGGAGCACTTTAAAGTGGAGTTAGAGAAATACATATACTACTATAACCACAAACGGATTAAGGCGAAATTAAAAGGCATGAGTCCAGTGCAATACCGAACTCATGCCCAAATGGCCGCATAAATCCGTGTCTAACTTTTTGGGTTCAGATCACGGAGCCTGCATTTTTATTACTAATTTTGTTTCTGTAAAACTTGTTCCTTTAACGCTTTTCTTAGTATTTTTCCAGTTGTATTTTTAGGAAGTTCCTCAAGAAATTCAATCGTTTTTGGAAGTTTATATTTTGCTAGATGCTCCCTACAATATTCCATTAATTCAGCTTCTGTAAGGCTTTCGTTTTTCGGCACAACAAAGCATTTTACCACTTCTCCCTGTTCTGGATCAGGGGCACCGATAACTGCTGCTTCTACTACCTCTGGATGTTCATACAAGACTTCTTCAACTTCTCTTGGATAAACATTAAATCCACCCACTATGACCATATCTTTTTTACGATCCACAATATAGAAATAGCCCTCTCCGTCCACGCGCGCTAAATCACCTGTGTACAACCAGCCATCACGGAGTGCTGCAGCAGTTTCTTCTGGCATTTTATAATAGCCTTTCATTACATTTGGTCCACGTACAACAAGTTCCCCCACTTGTCCTTCTGGAAGTTCCTCACCAAGTTCATTTACAATTTTATTTTCCACATTGAGAATGGAAGTACCGATTGATCCCGGTTTTCTCGGACGATCTAAAGGGTTAAAGCATGTGACTGGAGATGCTTCAGATAGTCCATAGCCTTCAGAAATAAGAACGTTAAATTTCTTTTCGAAGTTCTTTAATAAAGCAACTGGTAATGAGGAGCCTCCCGAAATACAAAGTCGGAATGTCGAGAAATCATTTGGATCCCCATTAGGATATTGGTAGAGAAAATTATACATAGTTGGGACACCTGCAAAAACGGTGACTTCATATTTTTTTGCTAAACGAAAAATTTCTTTTGGACTAAATTTCGGTACAATAATGATTGTTGATCCACTAATTAATGGTGCATTTACGACTACCGTAAGACTAAAAACATGAAACATTGGTAAGACAGTCATCACTTTATCTAAATGATTCATTTTCAAATATTCACCAATATCTTTTGCATTTGAATAGAGATTTTTATGAGTTAACATGGCTCCCTTAGGTCGACCCGTTGTCCCTGAAGTATATAGAATGACAGCAACATCATCCTCAAACAATTCAGGCTCGTCAAAAGCAAGATTACCAGAGGCAATAACATCTGAAAACGATTTCATTTTCTCGTTTGTGGATACATCTACTTTATTCAAAGGATTAGATTCACAAATGATATAACTTTCTACTTTTGGAAGTAAAGCTTCCATCTTTTCTGCTAAAGGGAGAAGTAAATCTAAGGCAATAATCACCTTAACATCCCCATTATTTAATATGTAGCCTATTTCATCTGGAGTATAGATTGGATTAATTGGAATGACCGTTGCCCCTAAACGCATTGCTCCATACAACGAGATGACAAAGTGAGGAGAATTTCCAAGAAGTAATGCGATATGATCTCCCTTTTTTACCCCTAATTGCTTTAAACCACTTGCAAATCTTGTTACTGCCCCATCAAATTCAGCATAGGAAACTTTTTGATCCATAAAGTAATAGGCAGTTTTATCTGCATTTACTTTCGCTGTGTTCTTTAAGTGCGAAGATAAATTCATACTCCCTCCCCTTTCTGAATGAATAATCATTCATTTTAATTTTCTAAATATATTATATAGAAGAAATATTTAAGATTCAAGCTCTACCTAGTTTCTCTATAGGAATTATATTGTCTGTAAACCAACGAAAAGGTCTAACTAATACGTATCAGTTAGACCTTTAAATATTACACTCTTTTCGCATTTGTCTTGTAATAAATACTAATTTTTAGAAATGAAACTAGTAAATCAATTGAACTAATTCTTCCTTTGTTATGTTTCCGAAATAATGTTTTACATCTATGTCTTCTAGTGCTCTTTCAATCTCAGAGCGTTCATAACGAATTCCTATTAGTTTATTTTCAATATCACATACATCACCAATACCAAAGAAGTCCCCATAAATTTTGCAATTCTCAATCATGCCCTTATTTACTTCTAAGCGTACATCAATTCCACCAACTGGGAAACGATGATTATGCTGTAAATTAAATTTTGGAGATTTGCCATAGTTCCAATCCCAATTTTGGTAACGCTCCTCAGATAACTTATGAATATTCTTCCAATCTTCATCCGTTAATTTATATTCTTTTATATTTTCGCTTCCACCGAAAATATTACTTAAAATTAATTGACGGAATTCTTCCATTGTTAATTTTTCTTCAAGAAATTCAGAGATATTTGCTACACGACTCCTAATGGATTTAATGCCTTTAGATTGGATCTTATCCTTTTTCACTCGTAAAGCTGACACTACGTTCTCAATTTCGGAATCGAACATTAACGTACCGTGACTAAACATTCTTCCTTTTGTTGAGAACTGTGCATTTCCAGAGATTTTCCGTTCTCCTACTTGGATATCATTTCGTCCACTTAATTCTGCATTTACACCAAGTTTTTTCAAAGCTTCAATAACTGGAGCAGTAAATTTCATAAAGTTATGAAAGCTTTCCCCATCATCCTTTGTAATGAAGCTAAAATTAAGATTTCCTAAATCATGATAAACAGCTCCACCACCAGAAAGTCGACGAACAACGATAATATTATTTTTGTCTACATACTCAGTGTTAATTTCTTCAATTGTATTTTGGTTACGCCCAATAATAATGGATGGCTGATTAATATAAAATAATAGATAGGTTTCATTTATATCCAAGTTATTGAGAGCATATTCCTCGATAGCTAGGTTTATTTGTGGATCGGTAATTCCATTATTGTCGATAAATAACATGCTTTTTCCTCCTATATCCCTGTGTCTTCAGTTCTTTGTTAAATCTATTATTAGCCCTTCAGTAGCAAGTTGTATATAGCCAGAATACTTTTCAGCAGCTTCTTGCTTTAATTGATTTAGATCGCCATATTGAGGAAGATGAGTGAGAACAAGCTGTTTAACCTGGGCTGCCTGTGCTAATTCCCCAGCCTCATAGCTTGTCATATGTCCGGCACCAGATCCATCCATATTTCCATAAAAATTACTCTCACAAAGCAGAATATCAGCATTTTGTGCAAATGAAACAAAGGATTTCATATAAGATGAATCAGCTGTAAATACAAATACTTGATCATCTGCTTCTATTCTCATGGCAAAGCATGGAACAGGATGCTTCGTTCTTAGAAAGGAAATAGTAAAAGGACCAATTTGTAGTTCTTGATCTTCGTCATATGCCATTCCCTTAGTCACATCATCAAAAAATAACGATTGAAATCCTGCATTGTCCTCATTATGCCCATAGATCGGCAATGTTCGGATTTCTTTATTCATATATTTACCGATAATAAGTGCATGCTGTAACACACCTATATCTGCAATATGATCAGGATGATAATGAGAAATAATGGCAGCATCTAAATGTTCAGGTTCTATGTATTGTTGTAGCTTTGAGAGTACAGCGCTTCCACAGTCTACTAAAAGATGAAAACCATTATGTTCTAGTAAATAACCTGCACTTGCTCCGTTTACCTTTGGATATCCACCCCATGGGCCAATAACTGTTAGCTTCATTTATTCCACTCCTAATTATAATCCAATAGATAATTATTATCTATTTCACTATACTTCATTTTTACCATTTTAGCATTATTAATAGCCTAGTTTTCGTACAGTTTATTGCTTCTATAAATGCACTGCCGCGGACTTTTACCTCTAATTAAAACTTCCTGCTGTTAGTTATGAAGGTTATAGATCTTTTCTTTTGTGAAAGGAAGGGATCTGATAGTCTTCTTTATTGATTGAAGCTTTCTCCATTACAATTAAAAAAGAACCTTATAAAAAATAAAGGTTAAATAAAAAAAAACGGTTCCAAATGAGAACCGCTAAAATACTTACTATTTCACTACAAAATCAAAATCTTGGTGTTCATGTAAACCTTGGTTATTTTCTACATGTACCTTTAGCTGATAGTCTCCAGCTCTATCAAATTGATGAGTGCCTTTGTATTCACCTTTTCCAGCGTCCTCCAATTTTATCCACTCAGGCTTTTCGTCACCCTTCATCCATGCCTCAATTTGGACCTGTGCACCAGTAAGTAGCTCATTATGTTTGGTCATGTGAATGGTAAAATTAGCTGCTTCTCCGGCTTTTGCATGATCAGGGCTCATAAAATGCATAACAACTGAGTTTTCAGAATCATGCTCCTTCTTATCAGTAGAAGATGTTGCATTTGAAGGATCCGGACTACCAACAATGACCGTCTTTTTAGGCATTACATGCATATCCCTCGCAGTAACATGAACTTGAACATTAAATACCCCATCATGATCAAATGCAACTTCAGAAGTGTATGTACCATTCTTTTTATTTTTAGCGTTTAACATTTTACTAGTCGTATCCTTTGCTCCATCTTCCCAAACTTCATATTTGACTTCTGATGCGTCGGATACTTTTTCTTTCCCTTGGGTTACTAAAGAACTTAATTGAATCGTTTCATTAACTTTAGCTTTTTCCTGTACATTCAGCTCTACTTCGAGTGGTTCCATCGTCGTTTTTTCTTGACCATTTTTATTATCTGAATTTCCACATCCAACAATAAAAATAGCTAGTGCAGAGATAAGTAATGCAGTGAAAAATAACTTTTTCATTCTAGCTCCTCCTCGAAAATATTTCTAACCTATCATAACACCTGGTGAACGGCTAAGTGCTCATTAATTGTTAATAAGTCTTGACAAAAATGTGATAAGAATTTGTTAATTATATATGTTAAATATGTACTTTTTACGAAAAGTGCTGAAATTTATTATATTACTACCAATATCATTTATAATGGGTAAAGAATAAAAAATTTCTAGAATTGGAGGGATCCGATTGAAACGTTTTCGAATATCATTTATTTTGATGACTGCCATACTATTAATTTTACTTAGTGCATGTTCTAATGTTAAAAAAAGCGGAGATAAACTTAATGACTTTACCTTTACAGATCAAGACAATAAAAAGTTTGGACTTAAAGATCTAAAAGGAAGTGTCTGGGTTGCAGATTTCATGTTTACAAGTTGTGCAACAGTTTGTCCACAATTGACGAAAAATATGAGTGACCTACAAAAGGAAATTAAAGATAAAGGATATGACGATGTGAAGTTTGTTTCCTTTAGTGTTGATCCTGAAATTGATACACCACAGGCAATGAAGGATTATGCAGCGAAATTCAATGCCGACTTTTCCACTTGGCATCTCTTAACTGGTTATTCACAAGAAGATATTGAGTCATTTGCAAAAGACAATTTTCAGGCATTGGTGAAAAAACCAGATAATGACACACAGGTTATTCATGATACAAAATTTTTCTTAATGAATAAAGATGGTGAATTAGTCAAGGATTATTCTACGCAGGATGGTTTTCCACTAAGTGAAATTGTAAAAGACGTAAAGGCTTTACGCTAATTGTAAATTGCACAAAAATAAAAACGGGAGACTTTGTGATACATCCCAAAAGTAAAAGTGTAAAAACTTATCTTTTGAGATGCACCTCACATGCTCCCGTTTTTTTATGCTGTTACTTCTTCATTCATTGAATTTTTATGGTTTTTCTTCGATTTGATAATAAAATATCCAAGCGACAATACTAAGAAGCTAATCATATAAATAGCTAAAACCCCTAAATTATGCCACATGCTAGAATAATCTCCATTTGAAACAACATCTTTAAATGCCTGCAATGAGTATGTCATCGGTAATGCTTGATGTACTCCTTGTAGGAATTTTGGAAGTAATTCTAGTGGGAATGTTCCAGCACTTGAAGTTAATTGTAGAATTAAGATTATAATCGCAATATAACGTCCTGGATTATCAAGAGTAGCAACAAAAAACTGTATTAACGCCATATAGGTTAGACTGGTTACGATTGCTGCCACAATAAATAACGGAATATTTGTTACCTCTACGCCTACCCAGCTAATAATAATCCAAACAGCTATAAGCGACTGTAAGATCCCTACGCCTGCCATAATTCCATATTTGCCCAAAAACCATGAGAATCCGTTTTTAGGCTCTGTTGCTGGTTCACGAACTTGATAAATAACAGTTAATAGTAATCCACCGACAAATAATCCAAGAGATAAGAAATAAGGAGTTAAACCTGTTCCATAGTTAGGAACTTTGTTCTTTGCCTCTTTATTTAGATTAATAGGATCACTCATCATATCATATTGTTTCTTCGATCCTTGTACTTCATTTGCATCTTTGGATGCATCTGCTAATTTATCTTTCATTTCCTTCGTACCATCTTGTAGCTTATTTGCACCATCATGTAATTCTTTTGACCCGTCTGCCAATTGATGTGTGCCATCTGCTATTTTAGCAGATCCATCAGCTAATTGACCTAAGCCACTATTCAATGAATTTGCACCATCTGATACTTTGTTTGCTCCTTGAGCGGCATCACCAATTTTACTTGTAAATAAACCTAAACTATCAATATATTGATTCTGACCTGCTTGAAGCTTAGCAGCCCCATCACTTAACAGTGTTGAGCCTTTCGCCAGTTGTTCAATCCCATTCTGTACTTTTACTTGATTTTCATTAATCGTTGAAATACCAGTAATGAGTTGATCAAATGTAGGATCTGTTTGACTTTTAATTTGTTGTTCAATTTGATCAGGGTTTCCTGTCATTTGCTCATTAACCTGAGACTTAAATGCGTTAAATCCTTGATCCATTCCTTGATGAATCCCTGAAGATAGTTGGTTTTCCAATTCTTTAGCTTGTGAATCTGCATTAGCAGTCATCTGAGCCTTCAATTGAGTTAACACATTTTCATCCACTTTTCCTTCAAGTGAGGAGAATAGCTGTTCCATTTGCTTTTTCTGCTGTTGCACTACTTGATTAGAAATTTGAGATGAAAGTTGTGTTTCTAATTGAGTTTGTAATTGGTTCATCCCATCATTTAAGCTCTTTGCACTTGAAGCTAATTGTGATGAAAATGCTTTGGCGATGGTTGGTGGAAGCTCTGTTTTAAATTGTTCTAATCCACCTTGTACTTTTTGGGTTCCATTGACTAATTCAGGCATTCCTTGATTTAATTGCCCCAAAGCTTGTTTTGACTGTTGAATACCATTAGTAAGCTGATTTGTACCACTTTGCATATCTTTTGAAGCATCATATAATTGCTGACCACCATCATTTAATTGATTTAAACCATCAGCAAGATCATGAGAACCTTTAGACAGTTCGCCAGCTCCTGTTTGTGCGGTTACTACACCATCCTTAAACTCGATCGCACTTGAAGCCAGTAACTCAAGATTTTCCTTGATTTCTTTTGAGCCGTCACCTAATTTAATTGCACCATCATTTAATTCAGATGCACCATCACTCGCTGTAGTAAATCCGTCACCCATTTTCTTAATTGCTTTAAACATTTCTTCCGAATATGTTTCAGAAACTTCTTTCGATACAGCATCTTTGATTTTTGTCATTGCTGACTCACCAATTTTTGATGTCGTATAGTTTGCTCCCTGATTTTGTACATATTTCAATTGAAGATGTTTTGGATTTTTGTCGAGTAAGGTTGTTGCATTTTTCGAGAAATCTTTAGGAATTTCAATCACCATATAATACTTTTGGTCATTTAATCCCTTATAAGCTTCGTCTTTTTTGACAAAATGAAAATCCATATCTTTTTTCTCTTTTAGATTTTCTACTAATTTGTCCCCTATCTCTAGTTTTTCTTCATCCATTGCGGCTCCTTGATCATGATTGACAACCGCAACTGGCAATTTTTCTAATTGACCATATGGATCCCAAAATGCCCAGATAAACATCCCTGCATAAAGAATAGGAACCAATATGATCGCGACTATTTGAATTAAGGACATTGGGTGGCGAACAATTCCCTTTAATTCAGCGAAAAATAATGAGCCTTTCATGTTATTACTCTCCTTCTACTAAATTGACTGAATTGTTCAATTGGTCATTTTAATCCAAAATATGAGGATTATCTAATTGACAATCCCTGGAATAAATATATTTCAAAAAGATCTGCTATTTCTTCCTTTTCGAGTGGAGCATGATTTTTTTCCCAATCGAAGATTAAAGAAATATATAACTTTAGCATAATAAAGGCAGCAACTTCTGGATCACATTGTTTGATATCACCTTTGTCTATTGCATCTTGAATGATCCCCTTAATATAATTTAAAGTTACCGTTTCTACTTTTTGAATCACTTCTGAAACTGCTGGAGTACCCATATCCCTTTCTTCTTGGAAAAGCTTAATCGTTAATTGATGCTCTTTACGAAACTCTAATATCTTAAAAAGAACATTATGAAGATTCTCTGAGAAAGAAAGACTTTCATCTAAAATTTCTTCTGCTGAGTCTTTCATTTCCATAATTAGAGTTGTTACAATTTCATCAAAAAGCTTTTCCTTATTTTTAAAAAAGGTATAGATTGTTCCTTTGCCAACATTTGCGAGCTTCGCAACCTGATCCATCGTCGTAGCCTTGTAGCCAAATAATGAAAATGATTTCGTAGCTGCATCAATGATTAATTGTTTACGGTCAATCGCCAATGATTTTCACCTCTAGTTCCTCATAAATGACCAAATGAGGAAAACAGTCAAAAAGTTTACAAGAACCAATATATCATAAAGCATAATTCTGAACAAGAATTTTTTATCATTTTTTATTTTTAGCTGTTTTTTATAGCTTGTTGCATGTATAAAAGTCCTATTACTTGCTTTTACACCTTAAAAAGATTCAAAGGTTCTTTATGAAATTTGTAGCTCTTTTCTCTGCTGGATTGAAGGGAGGGGACGGTCTCCAACCTATATTTATTAGTTAGAACTTTACCTAAATCGCAATAATGTTTAAGAAAAGAGCCTAATTTTCACAAAAAGATCTTAAATAACGTATAACATCCCCTGCAGCTCTTTCGCCTTGATCAATACAATCTGGTATGCCTATCCCATTAAATGAGCTACCTGCAATAAACAAACCAGATAGATTTCTAGATATTTTTTCATTCAATTGGTCCACTCTGTCTTTATGGCCAATCGTATACTGTGGCATAGCCTTATTCCATCTAGAAATAATCGTAAAATCCGGTTTTTCAGTAATTTCTAATAATCTTTGTAGATCTTCATATACTACTTGCTCAATTTCGGTATCGGATAGACCAACAACTGTTTCATCTCCCACCCTACCTATGTGACTCCGTAACAACACCTTCCCTTTCGGTGCAGTATGAGGCCACTTCTTATGGGTTAATGTACATGCATTAATTGAGTAGTCGCTATTTCTTGAAACTACAAAGCCCGATCCATTAATCGGTTTTTTAACAGCCTGCTCAGAAAATGCCATAGAAACAGTAGCGACCGAAGTAGCTGGGATGTTACTTAAAAATCTAAAGAATTCATATTTGGAAAAAATAGTAGGTAATAAATAATGTGGGAGTGCAGCAATAACACTAACAGCATTTAAACGTTCACCATTATTTAATTCAATATAAAATTCATTTCTATCTTTTTCTATCCTTTCCACACGCACACCTTTTAAGATAGAACTAGAATCTAGGTTATTTTCCAATGCTGTTACTAGTGACTCTAAACCATTCTTGAACGTAATAAATCCTTCTGTTCCGCTATTTATTGATGCCTTTCTAGTCCCTATCATTAAACTGCGATGTTTTCTCTCTGCTTCATAAAATTGTGGAAAAGTAGACCGAAGGCTTAGTTGGTCAATATCACCTGCATATATACCAGATAATAATGGTTCTATTAAATTTTCGACCATTTCATCACCAAATCTACGACGAAAGAAACTCCCTAATGATACATCAGTCTGAACCTTTGAACGAGGAATAATTAAATCTGCGGAGGCTCGTAATTTGCCCATTACAGAAAACAAACCACTAAATATGAAAGGCTTTATATTTGTTGGAATACCTAACACGGCTCCATCTGGTACGGAAAAGAGTTTATTTTTAGCTAATACAAAGGAATTTCTAGTAGTATTACGAATTAGTTCATTTTTTATGCCAACTTTTTCTGCTAGTTGGACAGCACTTGTTTTTCTTGCTAAAAAAGAATCAGGGCCTTTTTCTACCATATATCCATCTCTTCGAAGGGTTTGAATTTTCCCCCCTAATCTTCTATTTGCTTCGATTAGTTTTATTTCTAATGGCAAGTGTTCCTTCTTTATTATATCCTGTAAGTAATAAGCAGATGTTAAACCTGTTATCCCACCACCGATAATAACCACTTTTTGCTTTTCGCTTCCCACAGTGGATCACCTTCTTTGGCTTTATCTCTATGGCTCTATTAATTTAGCCGGACGAATCATGCAGAATTAGCAAAGCTATGCTGATTTCATATTATTTATCTATAAGTATAAATTTTCGTTGTTCCCTTTTCCTTTTTACAAGACTGACCCATAGGTATTTGTAAACGCCTATGGGTCAGTCTTTATTAAATATTTATAATTTTTCTAGCACTACTGATGCTAGAGCGTCAATAAACTTCGGTTGTGCATTAGGCATTGGTGGGCGATAGTAACTTGCCCCAACTTCCTCGGTTACTACTTTGCATTCATAATCATTATCATATAGAACCTCTAGATGTTCCGCTACAAAACCTACTGGTACATAAACAAATGCCTTATACCCTTTTTGCTGATATAAATCACGAGTTAAATCTTGTACATCTGGCCCTAGCCAAGGATCTGGAGTATTCCCGGCACTTTGCCATCCAATCGCATACTCTGTAATTCCCGTTTTACTGGCAATTAAATCAGCTGTTTCTTTTAATTGCTCTGGATATGGATCTCCAAATTGTAAAATTTTCTCTGGTAGACTATGTGCAGATACAACTAAACATGATGCATTCCGTTCTTCTTCACTCATACTTGCATAAGTTTCATTTAATTTTTCTACCCAGTAGTCAATAAATTTCGGTTCTTTATACCAGCTTTCTACTGATTTAATCACTGGTCCACCTAATTTTTCAGCTGTTTCTTTAGCACGTGAATTATAGGATTTCACACTAAATGTTGAATAATGTGGAGCAAGTACAAGCGAAATGGCTTCTTCGATACCATCCTTATGCATTTGCTCAACTGCATCCTCAATAAAAGGTTCAATATGCTTTAAGCCAATATATGCTTTAAATTCCACATCATTTTGAATTTCATTTAAGTGATCTTGGAGTTTATATGCTTGTTCCTCAGTAATTTTCGCTAGTGGAGAAATACCTCCAATTGCTTTATATCGGCTTCGTAAATCTTCAAGCATTTCTTCCGATGGTTTACGTCCATGTCTAATATGTGTGTAATATCTTTCAATATCTTCTTCCTTATATGGCGTACCATATGCCATGACTAGAAGTCCCATTTTCTTCTTTGTCATTGGTTAAACCTCTTTTCTATTTTTGTAATTTGGTTGCACTGTATTCATGAATAAATGATGTTAAACGTTTTAAGGTATCTGGATCTACTTGCGGAAATACCCCATGTCCTAAGTTAAATATATATCCTGGCTTGTCCATTCCTTGATCAAGAATCGCTTTTGTTTTTTCTTGAAGGACATCCCATGGTGCAAGTAAAAGAGCTGGGTCTAGATTTCCCATAACAGATTTCGTTATCCCCTTTTGTCTTGCTTCACGGATCGGAAGTCTCCAATCTAAACCAACAACATCTAATGGTAAATCATGCCACTCATTTGCTAAATGACTAGCTCCAACACCGAACATAATCATAGGAACATTTTCGTTTCTAAGTTCAGAGAAGATTTTTTCCATCACTGGCTTGATATAGTAACGGTAGTCCTCTACATTTAAAGCACCGACCCAAGAATCAAATATTTGAATGGCACTTGCTCCTGCTTTAATCTGAGCTTTTAAGTATGTAACTGTCATATTTGCAAGCTTATCCATTAATGCAAACCATGCCTTAGGCTCAGAATACATAAATGCTTTCGTTTTTTTATAGTCCTTAGAAGGTCTTCCTTCGATCATATAGCTAGAGACAGTAAACGGAGCACCTGCAAAGCCAATTAACGGAACAGTTAACTGCTCTTGTGTTAGTAGTTTTATTGTATCCAAAACATATGGAACATCTTCTTCAGGAGTGATTTCCCCAAGTTTCTCCACATCTGCTAAGGATTGAATCGGATTATTTATAACTGGACCGATTCCAGATTGAATTTCAACATCCACTCCAATTGCCGGAAGTGGTGACATAATATCTTTATATAGTATGGCTGCATCAACATCATATTGTTCCACTGGTAATCGTGTAACATATGCACATAGTTCTGGTTGATGAGTAATCTCAAAAAGAGAATATTTTTCCTTTAATGCACGATATTCCGGTTGGGATCGCCCGGCTTGGCGCATAAACCATACTGGAACGTGGCCAGTCTCTTCCCCTCTTGCAGCTCTCAAAAGGGTATCATTGGTCATTTTACTCATATATTTTATGTCCACCTTTCAACTCATTTTCCCTTGTTTTTCACCTAATTATTGTATAATAAAAGATTTTAAAAGAAAAAATTTATGATTTGTCTTCTCTATTACTTGCGGGACAAGAGGGTCAGGTCCACTGTCCCAGCAATTCTGATTTCACTATAGACTTTTTCATCATTAAAGTATAGTTTGATACTCGAAATGTCATAAATTCTCCCTTTTTCTTGCCTCAAAATCGTCAAAGTTTAGATAAAGCCTAATTGTGGAACATATATTATAGAAGAAAATATTCATTTAAAATAATTTTCAACGAATAACAACAAATAAATAGATATAATATAGCTAGTATTCATTGAAAACTTGCAGAATATTCTTAAATATCTTATCTTCTATTAAAGAGGTGGTTTATATGAATTTTTACATTACTTCAGGGACATATGAATTTTTAGAAAAAATCATGAATAAATATCCCCAGGAGACCATGATATTAATGCAAAATACACAAACTTCGGTCTTAATTCATGAAACGCAAAAAAAATCTGTATTTGGTTCTCCTAGAAAATACGAAGTCATTAGTCAAAGTGGTGAACTAGAAAATAAAGGAATGGTGAATCTATTTAATATACCCATAAGTGATGAAGGAAAGCCTGTATTTGAGTTTAATTTTGCAAAACAAATACAATCTATAAAGGACGCCCCTGGTTTCATCGCTTATCGCTTTTTAAAGCCGAAAAAAGGTGATACGTATATTCTTTTAACATTATGGACGGACGAGTCCTACTTCAAACACTGGAAGGGATCGAATGGCTATCAAACCATTATCGACAGTTTCCCAACTGAAAACCCCCTATCCAGTAATCAACTTTTTAATGGTGGAGCGTATGAAACGGAATACACCATTCCATCAAAAGAAAATAGCAATGCCCCACAATAAAGTGGGGCATTGCTATTTAGCTAAAGTAATATTTTGCCTATTAGCATAAATGGCTGCCTGGGTTCGATCAGATACACCCAGCTTTCCTAAAATATTACTGACATGTGTTTTCACTGTTTTGACACCTATAAATAAATACTCACTAATTTCTTGATTCGTCATTCCTTCTCCTAAACATTTTAAAACATCTATTTCTCTTTCTGTTAAATCTTCATGCGGTTTTTTCTCTTGTGGCCTAAAGCGATTCATCATTTTATTCGCTACCTTTGGTTCAATCACCGATTCTCCCCTAACCGCCTTATAAATAGCCTCAGTTACCTCCTCTGCCCTCGATGTTTTCAATATATAACTATGAACTCCTGCTTCTATAGCTGGGAAAACTTGCTCATCATCATAGTAACTCGTCAAGATAATGATTTTACAATTAGGTAGAAATTGCATAATCTCCTTCGTGGCATCTATGCCCGTTCCATTTTCCATTAACAAATCCATTAATATGACATGTGGTTGATTTTCTTTTGCCAATTGAACTGCTTCCTTACCTGAACCGGCTTCAGCAACAAGATCTATTTTTTCCTCTGTCAATAAATACGAGCGAATCCCGAGCCTTACCATTTCATGGTCATCAACAATCATAACCTTTACTCTATCCATCGTATTCTCCCTTTCTTCTATCCCTGACATTATCTATAGTGGAATCCTTATATTTATATATGTCCCTTCTTCTTCCATTGAACGAATTTGGAAAACCCCGCCTAGTTCTTCACATCGTTCTCTCATTGTTTGTAAACCGTAGGATGTCATTAAATTTCTTTCTACTTTAAACCCTTTTCCATTATCACTTATGTATAAGTGGATTTGGTCTTTAATGGTTTCTAATGTAATTCTTACCTTCGTTGCTTGTGAATGACGAAGTATATTCGAAAGAGCTTCTTGAACAATTCGAAAGATATGATCTTCGATTGCTTTTGAAGGAGTATCAAAATGTTCAAGTTGACATTCAATATCCAAGTTAGTCTTTTCTTTTAGCTCATCAATTAGTTTGTTTAACCCCTCATTGAGGGTATCGCCTTTTAAATCTATCGGTCTTAAATGTAATAATAATGCACGCATTTCTCCTTGGGCTTTTGCCGAGATATTAGCGATCTGTTCGAGCATGCTCTTTGTTTGGTTAGGATCACTTTGTACGGTTCTTAATGCCGCTGACGATATCATTCCTAATGCGAACAGCTGTTGACTAACCGAATCATGGAGATCCCTCGCTAGTCTTTGGCGTTCTTCAATAACAGCTGCATGGTGAGCTTGGTTTGCTAATTCTGTTTTCTCATCAGCCAATCTCTGCAATGATCGTACTTGATCTTGAAGAAACATAGCTAATTGATTCATTTCCTCAAAAATTAATCCTATTTCATCCTTTTCTATTTCTATGGCTCTTGCAGAGTATTTCCCGCTCCGTAATATAGATACAAAGGAAAGAACTTCGTCTAATCTTTTAGAAATAACCCGCCCATTTCGGTAACCAAAATAAATACTTAATATAAAATATACGATTAATAAAAAAAATGTTAACACTAAAATATTTTTTGTATTTAATACTTGATCCCCATACTTAAACAAAAAAAACTGCAGAAAAACGAAGTAAATTAATCCGCCCATCAAAGCCATTATCAGAAAATTCCTGATAAAACGAAATCGAATACTTTGTACTTTCATCAAAGTTTGCCTTCCTTTCTATACCCTATCAATCCGTATCGAGCCAATCCCAATTTCGATGGTAATATCAATTTTTTTCTCTTCTTCCTCATAATTTGGAGATTCGAAATAAATATTCTGCTTGGTTTCGGAAGAATCAATATCAAACAAACGAATATCCCCTACTTTTGTTTTAGCCTCGATTTTAATAGGAATTTCCTCAGGAATTAACATTTTCACATCGCCAATCCTACTTTTAATTTTCACCTTTGTCTCTTCTTCAGGTATAAACGCCTTACTAAAATCAAAGTAAAAATCGCCAATTGTCGTATGGATATCCATAGGCTTTAATGGCCAATTCTGCTCATTAAAATGGACATCTGATGTTGAAAAATTTTTTTTGATGTTTTTTCCGATGTTCTTTTCGATGTTCTTCAAATCGATATTATAAACACGCACATTATGGTCATCTGATTCATATTTCACAGTCATCCTTTTCCTTCCTTTAAATAAAAGCTTATCCATCGCTAAATATATAAGAAGGATAGGCCAAAGCTTCCACCAATCACCATAAGAAAACGAAATCATTTTTTGCTGGCCTAGAATCAGCAAAACTCCATATGGCAGCCAAAACAAGCTTAAAAAAAAGGAACTTGATGATCGATTACGAATACTTTTAAATAAGTACATCATTCCGATAATAATAAATAATATCGGAAAGAACATGACAAAAAACTCTTTTATTTCCAAGGAAATGACACCAATATTCATCAAAAGAAGAGCAATTCCTACAACAAGTAAAACAACCGCAAATAACATGTCCATTCCCCGCCTTATTATATTTCCATAGTAGTAATTCGAGAAAAATACGTATTTTCCCTTCATTTCATATGAAAATTATACTTTTCTAATCTTTTTATAAAAAGGTGCAGCCGCTTGACTCCTCCTCCGTCTTGAGACTGATTTTTTTCCTTTTATCTTTCACTCATTTTTCGTTGTTACATATTTTATTAAAATAGGTGATCGCCTAAATTGTAGGAGGATGATATTATGGCTGTTGACTTAACCCTTATTCATTGGATCTATATCGTATTTATTGCCCTTATAATCCTTTTCATGGTATTTAAACGAGATACAACCATCATCTGTATACTAGGAATCTTCTTCATTGCTTTAACTGCTACTGGATCACTTACCACATCAATAAGCAGTGTCTTCAATAGTTTTATTTATGCTATAACCCAGCTTTTATCTATCATTCTCATTATTTCAATCATCGTATCAATGAGTAAAAGCTTACTTGAAACAGGCATAAACGATGTGATGATTTCCCCATTTGCTAAGTTGATTAAAACCCCCACCCTTGCCTACTGGACGATCGGTCTATTAATGATGGTTATCTCATTATTCTTCTGGCCATCTCCAGCTGTCGCTCTAATGGGTGCTGTTCTTCTCCCTGTTGCTCTTAGAGTAGGTTTACCTGCCATTGGCGTTGCGGTAGCTATGAATCTATTTGGACACGGAGTCGCGTTATCAGGAGATTACATTATTCAAGGAGCTCCTAAATTAGCTGCAGATGGGGCCGGAATACCATTGACAGATGTCATTCATGCGAGCATTCCATTAGTCATTACAATGGGCGTAGTGACAACTATCTCTGCATTTCTCTTATTAAAACGTGATATAAAAAGAGGATCCCTCAAACCTTCTAAATCCATAATGAATGAAAAGTCTTCTGTTCAAAAAAATGAAGAACTCTTATCTTCATTTTCTAAAAAAACTTTCGCGATCATTATTCCAATTCTTTTTGTTCTCGATATCGTTGCAATGATCTATTTCAACCTTCAAGGCGGGGATGCAACTGCTTTAGTTGGTGGAACAGCGATATTTATTCTTTTACTTATTTCCTTAGCAGGACACAAACAAAAAGCATTAGAGGAAACTACTAAATACTTAATTGAAGGATTGCAATTTGGGTTTAAGGTATTTGGTCCAGTCATCCCTATAGCCGCATTTTTTTATTTAGGTGGCGATGATTTCCAAGGAATGATTGGTAATTTTCTACCAAAAACCTCACAAGGTATCGTTAATGACTTGGGGGTTGCACTAGCTAATCTAGTTCCATTAACCAATGAAATTGGTGCTGTTACCGTATCTGGAGTAGGGATTATCACTGGATTAGATGGTTCGGGATTCTCTGGACTTTCCCTTGTTGGATCTGTAGCTAATTTATTTTCTCATGGTTCAGAAACCGGAGCAGCAACCTTAACATCGTTGGGGCAAATTATGGCAATATGGGTTGGTGGAGGTACCATCATTCCATGGGCATTAATTCCAGCAGCTGCTATTTGTGGAGTAGATCCATTTGAACTTGCGAGAAGGAACTTAATCCCAGTAATAATCGGAATCGTTGTCACTATCATTCTCGCCATGTTCCTACTATAATCCTGTTCAATATAAACAACGAAGGCTCTATACTGTATATCCTACTCATCAATCTATTTTGAGAAAAATTTTATCGAAGAAGAACAAAATTTTCATCAAGTGCCTAAACAATACCCTCTCTTTCAAAAAATGTTATAATTATTCTAAGATTATAAATTATTAAAAAAGGAGAGCTGATTAATCTATGACAATCCAAGACCTTTATTTAAAACTAGAAGAAGCATATGATGAAATGGTTTCTATTAGACGGTACTTGCACCAACATCCAGAGTTATCCTTTCAAGAAGTTCAAACTGCAAAATATATTGGAGATTATTATAGAAAAATAGGTGTAGAGGTAAAAGAAAATGTAGGTGGAAATGGAGTCGTTGCACGTATAAAAGGTAGTTTACCAGGTAAAACAGTAGCAATACGTGCGGATTTTGATGCTCTTCCTATCCATGAAGAAACCAATGTACCTTATCAATCCAAGGTACCAGGAGTAATGCATGCCTGTGGACATGATGGACATACGGCTACCTTACTTGTTCTTGCAAGAATATTAAATGAAATGAAGGATGAATTACCTGGAGAATACGTAATGATTCATCAACATGCAGAGGAATATGCACCGGGTGGAGCTATTTCTATGATAAAAGATGGTTGTCTTGAAGGTGTCGATGTTATTTTTGGAACTCATCTTTGGTCACCATTAGAATATGGGACGGTTTCATATCGTAAAGGACCGATAATGGCAGCCGCAGATCGGTTTGAAATCACCATACAGGGCTATGGCGGTCATGGTGCCCAACCACATAAAACGAAAGATGCAATTGTTATTGGCTCACAGCTAGTGATGAATCTCCAGCAAATTGTTAGTCGACGAGTTGATCCTATTCATTCCGCAGTTGTAACAGTCGCCTCTTTCGTAGCCGAAAATGCTTTTAACGTTATTGCAGATTCAGCGAAATTATCCGGTACGGTTCGAACTTTTAATGAAGATGTGCGAGACTTTATTGAAGAGGAGATTGAGCGAATTGTTAAGGGGACCTGTTTAGCTGCAGGTTGTGAGTTTAGCTATGAATACCATCGCGGTTATCCAGCTGTCGTAAATCATGAATCTGAAACAGATTTCCTTGTTACATGTGCTGAGAAGGTCACCGATATTACCGAAGTGGCATTGGCAGCACCGGAAATGGGAGGAGAAGATTTTGCTTATTACTTACAACATGTAAAAGGAACCTTCTTTTTCACTGGAGCAAAGCCTGAAAATGTTGAAACTCCTTATCCACATCATCATCCTAAATTTAATATTAATGAGAAGTCAATGCTCATTGCAGCCAAAACACTGGGGACAGCAGCAATCGAATATCATACTGTTTCTGCAATGGAAGGTATCGCGAAAATGTAAAAAAAGGAGATCCTACTTATCACTATCAAGTGGGATCTCCTCTGTTATTTCCTTTCGATTGAACGCGCGAATCCTATAAGCATTTATAGCTGTTTCGCCTAATTGATCTAGTAAATTATAATTTGCATATGCACCAACAATGGCTCCGATTCCGGGAACTAGCTGAAGCATCTTTACGAAATCGATGTAATCCCGATATTCCTGTTGGAGAACTTGCCAATCAACGTCAACTAATTCACCCTTGACCTCATCCCAATGACTAATCGTTTCTAATACATTCTTTTTATGCTCATCACTTGAAAATGCAAGCTGAAATACATATAAGATAAATAAACGTTCTTCATACGCTTTAACATCATAGCCATGAATAGAAGCTACTTCAAATAAAAACTTCATTTTAATGGATAAAAGAAGAGGAAAATCTGCAAGGCCTAATAATAGTCCACCTGCACCTGTACCAGCACCTTCAACTACAGCTGTTTTTCGGAACTTATTTAAACTGTCCTTGATCAGTGTTTCTTTTTCCTCTAGTGATAAGTTATACGTCTCTTTTGGCTTTGTTAAATATTCAGAACCAAACAGTGTAGCTTGCACCATTTTTTTTATACTTTCCGTGATTACTTTATGAGCTTTTTCTGGAATTAAACCATTGATCTTATCTTGTGCTTTTTTGGTTATACGGTTCATCATTCCAGATTTTTTCATCATTTTCCGTTTCCATATCTCAACTTCACTCTTCATTCGTTGTTCACTATTCATCCAAGATGCTCCTTATTATTTTCTATTGAAGACCATTTCACATAGATCCCATTCGGAAACATAGGCTAAGGATAATTACAATGATTTCAGTGCTCTTTTGGAAAAAATAGAGCTTTACTCATACTTACGTAAAAAAAGAAATGAAGTTTCAAAAAATCGTGCCTTTATTTATTTTTTTAATTCTAGAAGGAACAAACCATTTTACAAATCCTATGGAAAATACAATATTTACGATTAAAACAATTAAACCATTTTCCCATTTATTACTAATCAGTACAATGACTCCAAATATAACTGATTGTACGAGTAAAATAACATGAAGCAACTTGATGAATGATTTTTCTTTAAATGATCTTTGGACAGGATACAGAAACTGCCAAATTTTTAATTCGTGGAATCGAATCATAGGGATCAGCTGAAATCCTGTTAAATAAATGAAGATGATAGATATCCCTAGCACTAAATAAAATTGATCACTAAAATAAAGAAGAAATCCCCCAATTAGAAGCAATCGAATAAATAGACCAAAATATTCACTCGTACGCATAAATGTGCGAATAAAAAGATAAGAATAAGTATTCTTTTGATCATACTGAACAAATTTCAATAATGGATCTAACCATTTTCTTCTTTTCACTTGTCCTCTCAACTTTGGAACATCTGTGAATAAATTTGCAAAGCGATAAAACGCGCTCATCCGTTTTTCTTCTTTATTAATTAAAGTATCCCACTTTAATGTTTTTTCTTTTGTAGCTTGATGGTAAATAAAATACAAGCCTAAAAAGAAAAGAATATAAAGACCATAAATCCATGGTGCTGAACGCTCGATAATAAAATAAATAAAGCTGCAATTCACTACAAATCGGACAAGCCAATCAATATAAGATATTCTATAATCTTGAATTTTCAAGACATCCCACTGCAAATAAAGATTCCAAAGCTTTACTATGAGAAGGATCAAAAGGATTAAAAAAAAGGATTTGAACCCATTTCCAGTTACTTTAGCATACATTGGCATACAAGCTGCCAAAATCATTAATAAAATATATGACTGTAGCATAAAGCTTACATGTATGGCTTTGCGGAAATAAAATTTCAATTTCATTTCGATTGGTAATAAATAAACCTTATCTGCTTCTTTTAAAAATGTGTATATCGGGCTCATTGTGAGAAATAGACCCAAAATAATTCCCATCACCCAAGCGACAGGAAAACTTTCATCTAAAGTTTTTACCCAGCCATTATAATAAAATGCGCCTGCTCCAAGAGCAAAAATTGCAACAAATAGTAGATGATCATTAAAAATATATTTAAGATATTTTCTTAATTCAACTGTATGTAATTGAACACGTTCCTTCCACAAATTCTCAATCTGTTTCATTTGTCTCTTCCTTTGTTAATTGAATATAAATATCATCTAAAGTTGCATTTGGCATATTGAATTCATTCTGTAGTTCTTGTAATGTCCCTTTCGCTCTAACTTGTCCATTGTGCAATATCACAAAGCCATCACAATAGCGTTCCGCCGTTGCAAGAATATGGGTTGAGATTAATATTCCCGCACCACTATCTTTCATTTTGTTCATCAAATCTAATAAAGATTGGATTCCCAGTGGATCCAAGCCAACAAACGGTTCATCAATAATATAAAGCTCAGGCTCCACTAAAAAGGCAGACATAATCATTACCTTTTGCTTCATCCCTTTTGAAAAATGAGCAGGGAACCAACCCAATTTCTTATCTAAGCGGAATTCTTTTAATAAAGGTTGAATTCGAGAATGATACGTTTCATCATTAATTCCATAGGCCATAGCTGTTAATTTTAAATGTTCATCTAGCGTCAATTCGTCATACAATATTGGTGACTCAGGTATATAGGCAAATTGCTTCCGATATTCATCTGGATCCTTTTGAAGATTACGATCATTGATTTGGATATTTCCTTTTTTAGGTTCCATCAAACCGATAATATGCTTAATCGTTGTACTTTTCCCAGCACCATTTAAGCCAATCAATCCGATCATCTGCTTTTCTTCAATCGTAAAGGAAACATCATTTAAAACAGGCTTTTTAGTATAACCTCCTGTAAGATTTTCTACTTTTAATAGCGACATGATTTAGACGTCCTTTCTTTTATATCTCTACAATTATTTTTTTAAAAAATTAATCTTTATCAGTATACTTTCTTCTATATTGTACATGATATTAAGCGAAGGGGTTAACAAACGCAAATAAAATCGGGGTGGTTATTAAAGGCCGAAACCGTTTTAAAAGCGATAAAGATGGTCAAATGGGTATGGCAACAACGAAATAACATTCACATCAAAAATGAGGTGTTTGTCGAAGATCACTTACTGTTTTAGACGTTAATAATAATGTTAAAACAATAAGGGGATGATCGCGTTGAACAAAGGTCATTTACTCCATTCATTTGAATAGCAACTCAATAATAAATGAGGTGTTTATCAAAGACAGACCAATGGTTTTTTAAAACCCTTTAAGTTCCCCTTCATTTGGGACAGGATTTCATTCGAATATCCTGTCCCTTTTATTTGTAGGATAAACCTTCATTCCAATTCTAGCCATCATACGTTATACTTAAAATAAGAAATTTAAATCCTTAGAAAGGTGGAACAAACATGAGTGATTGTATTTTTTGCAAAATTGTCAATGGTGAAATTCCATCAGCAAAGATCTATGAAGATGAACACGTAATGGCTTTTATCGATATTAGTCAAGTCACTAAAGGACATACATTAATTATCCCAAAAATACATAAGGAAAATATTTTTGAATTAACTCCAGACATTGCTTCTCACCTTTTTGAAGTGGTTCCCAAAATCGCCAATGCATTGAAAAAGGAATTCAATCCTATTGGTATGAATTTGGTAAACAATAATGGTGAACAGGCAGGACAAACTGTTTTCCACTTCCATTTACATCTAATCCCGAGATATGGTAAAGGCGATGGATTTGGTGCTGTATGGAAAAATAATCAAAGTGAATACACTCAAGAAGATTATACTAAGATGGCAATGGCTATTTCAAAAAATATTCAATAAAAAGAAAGAGAAGTCCTGCAAATCTGCAGGATTTTTTATCATTTTCATGCTTATATTCTATGTTACCGAATTACCATCAATAAAAACAAACTTAATAGCATGGAAATGAGTCCTCCGCTTCCCAAAACGATCATTCTTTGTTTTAAAATCCTTTTTGGCGGATAAACGCCTGGACGTTGAAATTTAAGAAAAGCTAGAATCATGCCTAAAAAAAAACATCCACTAATAAGAAAGAGGCAAAATAAGATCCCACTCATTCATCACACCTCTTTAGAATAAATTATATTTTTAAAATACTTCCTACCTAAAAACTATGCATAAATATATAGTATAATGTATAGATTATTTTATTTTTTGACCATAAATATAGGAATTAACGTGATTTTTCTAAAAATTTATCATATAATTTATATAAACTTGCAGGATTTTGCAAATTATTGTAGAAAAATAGTATAGAGGTATGCTAAAAATTCTTAATAATCACTTTTTACTATAAATATTCTTAATGAGGTGAGAGTTATGGATAAAAAATCATTATTGTTTGGATTAATTGTCGGGGGAGTAGCTGGGTCAATCACAGCTTTATTATCTGCTCCTTCCTCTGGAAAAGAACTTAGACAACAACTAACAAATTCTAAGGATGAATGGATTGCAACAGTCAAGGACATGACCAAAAATGCCAATGAGTTAAAAAAATCTATTCATGTATTAACCACAGAAGGCAAAGAAATGGCCGTACAGTTAATAACTGATGTGAAATCATCGATTTCTGAATGGCAAAATAATATAGAAACTAATAAAGAAAATATTTATAGTGAGGTTCAATCATTAAGAGATACGATCGAACAATTAGAATCACAGATAAAAAAGGAAAAGTCATAAAAAACTTTTCCTATTTATTGATATTCTAAAAATTTTGTAAATTTATATCTTTATTAATTTTTACTTTATTGGCATAATGATAATAAGATATATATATAAGTGGGTGAAAAAATGGGAGATAAACCATATTCTGTAATGGAAGCCATGCTTTTTAGTCAAAGAGTTGCACAAATTAGCAAAGCAATTTGGAAAATGATTGAAAAAGATTGGCAACAATGGATAAAACCTTATGATTTAAACATTAATGAACATCATATTCTCTGGATTGCCTATCATTTAAAAGGAGCATCAATTTCAGATGTAGCAAAATTTGGTGTTATGCATGTCTCAACAGCGTTTAATTTTTCGAAAAAATTAGAGGAAAGAGGATTATTAGAATTCTCCAAAAAAGAAAACGATAAACGGAACACATATATACAATTAACTTCAAAAGGCGAATCCCTTTTATTAGATTCAATGGAGGCATTCGATCCTAGCAATAATACCGTGCTAAATGGTGCGTTGCCACTTAGAAACATATACGGAAAATTCCCTGAATTTATTGAATTAATGACAATCATACGTAATATGTATGGTGATCATTTTATGGAAATTTTCGAAAAGTCATTTCATAATATTGAAACAGAATTCTATGAGGAAAATGGAAGTGTGAAAAAACTTCCTACAGAAGAAAAGGAAAGACTAAGCAATTTTTAACTTTCCGATACTATTATTGAAGATCCATTTATACAATATTACGGAGAAGAATTTCCATAAGCTCCGGATATAGCTTTTGTTTTATACAAGCTTGTATCACTTCTTTTGGATCTAATTTGGGATTGAGCTCTTCTATAAACTTTTTATAAAGTGGCGCGAAGAAAACAAAATGATCTTCCTTTTGCTCTTCACTCTCTTTACTAAGCTTTTGACAAAGTTTATGGAAGGCTTCAACTTCTTTTTTTTGAAGTTTTTTTTCAATAATTAATCGGTAAAATTCATAATGATGATCATTAATCATTTCCATTAATAATTTTTGATAAAACTCTATTCGATCAAGTCTTTGTTCGATGGATTCCATATGTTTACCTCATTTACATTTAATTATCTTTAAAAGGAAGCCTACCACTTCTATAATCCATTGCATATACATAGTATAATACAATATTGGCTTCTCTATATCATTATCTTTAGACTATAGAAATGAACATTAAATGATCATTGTAAGATTCGAAATTCGTTTAAATTAATTTCAAATCATCTTTGTTGATTTATATTTTACCTATTTTTAACTATAATTCCAAACCTCTCATTCCAATAGAATACGAAAATATCTATCTTTTTATATTAAAATTTGGTATCTTTAAGCATAAGCGAAACTGGAAATACAGGGAGGGATTTTATGATCTCCATATTTATTTTGTTTGGGATTGTAATCGTATACCTTATAAATAATATGACGAATGCACTTTGTATACAAAAAGAGATCCCTGAGGATAGACAACCAAAAGTCTTTACGACTATTAATATTCTCGTTACAATTTTGCTTGTTTCTTCATATGTTGAAATTCTTTTTACATAAGAAAAAGCATAGCATTTGATTCATATGTTATAAAACAAGCTCTTTACAGTTTTAACTAACTTCATTCAGTGAGAAAAAGAGCCTAAAACAAAGATCTTGGGTCTCCTCATGATTATACTAGCCATCTGCTTTTTAAACCACGACAAAAAATCAGGTCCTCAAGGAACCTGATTTTTTTCTACTTATACAAGACCAACTAGCTGGATCTATTAATAGATCCAAGATGCACCAATGATAATTAACAAAATAAACAATACAACGAGTAACGCAAAGCCGCTGCCATATGCTGCACCACCCATTAAGGTCACCTCCCTATCATTTAAATAGTATATTTTATTCATTTCCATCTTTGATGTTAAGGCATATAACTAAAATTTAAGTTTATGTTAGAACCCTACATTTACATGTTTTTGAAAAATACCCAGCAAGCCTTAACAGATAAAAGCTGCACCTACTATGACTAAAAGAATGAACAATACAACGATTAAGGCGAATCCGCCACCATAAGCAAAGCCCATAATTCCGATACCTCCTTTTCTATTTCTATATATCCTATGTACATATAACTACTTTGACTAAATCAAAAGCCCAAAAATACAGTTATTTTTTCCTTTAATCAGAGAAATAAAAAGTTAAAATTTGATGAGAAATCCATAAAAATTCCATAAGCTTCCGTTTTATGTTTCTTTTCTGATAAAAATTATGGTATAGTATGTTTTGTAGGTTTTATTTGGCGGATTTAATTAGATTAGACAGGGAGTTGTTTATTGATGAAAAAATGGGTATTATCCCTTTCATTAGCAGCAGGTGTTATAGGACTAGCTGCATGTGGCAACAGTGGCGATGAAGTAGTAGTAAAAACTAAAGCAGGAAATGTAACGAAAGATGAACTTTACGAAGCAATGAAAGATAAAGTTGGTGATCAAGTTCTACAACAACTTGTTTTTGATAAAGTTCTTTCTGATAAATATAAAGTGTCTGATAAAGAAGTAGATAAGCAAGTGAAAGATGCAAAGGATCAGCTTGGTGACCAATTTGAAATGGCACTTCAGCAATACGGTTATGGAAGTGAAGAAGATTTCCGTAATACGATAAAAGTTGGCCTTTTACAAGAGAAAGCAGCTACAAAAGATTTAAAAATAACAGACAAAGATATTAAAGAGTACTATGACAATAATATTAAGCCTGATATTAAAGCCAGCCACATTCTAGTAGCTGATGAAAAAACAGCAAAAGAAGTGAAGGACAAGCTTAATAAAGGTGAAAAATTTGAAGATTTAGCGAAGAAATATGGTACTGATGGAACGAAAGATAATGGTGGAGACCTTGGTTGGTTTAATACCGATAAAATGGATGCAACATTCACAGAGGCTGCCTACAAATTAAAAGTAGGTGAAGTAAGTGAGCCTGTTCAAACTCAATTCGGTTATCATATTATTAAGCTAACTGGTAAGAAGGATAAAGCACCTCTAGACGATAAAATGAAAAAAGAAATTAAAGAAAAAATTAAACAATCTAAGGTAGATCAAACAAAAGTTCAAGAAGTAATGAAAAAAGAAATCAAAAATGCAAAATTAGATATTAAAGATAAAGATCTGAAAAAAGCATTTGATAATGTATTAAACGCTGATACTTCTGATTCTACATCTAAAAAATAATAAAAAAAGAACAAGGTGGAATGATCTGAACCCAAAAAGTTAGACACGAATTTTAAGCAGCTTCCTTGGCATGAGTACGGTATTGAATCGGACTCATGCCTTTTAATTTTGCCTTAATTCGTTTGTGATTGTAATAGTGAATATACTTCTCTAATTCTTCTTTGAAATGCGCCATACTGTTAAATTCTTTAAGATAAAGCAGTTCACTCTTTAATAAGCCGAAAAAATTCTCTATCACCGCGTTATCTAAACAATTCCCTTTACGAGACATGCTTTGTGTAATTCTATGTTCTTTTAATGCATGTTGATACTTCTTCATCTGATAATGCCAGCCCTGATCAGAGTGAAGAATAGGGGTATCGCAATCTTCTAATCTCTTAAAAGCCTTGTCCAACATCTTTGAAACAAGTGCGTAAACTGGGCGTTTTTCAACATTATATGCAATAATTTCTCCGTTATAAAGGTCAAGGACTGGTGACAAATATAGCTTTTCCCCATGTAAATGAAATTCCGTTACATCGGTTACCCACTTCTCATTTGGCTTTGTTGCTTGAAAATCACGTTCTAAAATATTTGGGGCGATTTTTCCTACTTTTCCACGGTATGAACGATACTTTTTCATGCGGATAAGACATTTTAACCCCATCTCATTCATTAAGCGGTGCACCGTTTTATGGTTTAGTTTTATACCACGATTACGCAATTCTAAGGTGATACGACGATAGCCATATCGACCTTGGTGTTCATCAAAAATCTGTTGGATCACTTCTTTCACTTCTTTATATTTATCTGGTTTATTCATTTGGTTTACCCAGTAATAATACGTACTGCGAGGAATTTCAGCCACTTTTACTAAATCTTTCACTTTAAATTCCTGCCTTAGTTCATAAATTACTTTCGCTTTGTCTTGTACTGTAATCTTTCCTTTTCTTGAACTAAGGCATTCAACTTTTTTAAATAGGCGTTCTCCATACGTAAACGTTCAATTTCAGCGAGTAGTGCTTCTGGTGATCCTTCTACTGGTTGAGTTTTCTTTGATTCCTTTTTCATGGATGGACGCCCCTTCTTTTTCGGTTGTAGAGCGTCTATCCCTTGTGTTTCAAATAAACGTTTCCAATTCCACACAGTGCCAGAGTCAGGAATGTTAAAGACTGTGGTGGTTTCATTAATGGACGCTCCCATTTCATTTATATAATGAATTACGTCCATTTTAAACTCAACCGAATAATTTGTATATGTTTCCCGAAAAGCTTCCAATCCATGTTGTCGATACTTCGCTACCCATTTTTTTAACATCGTTGTACTGACATTATGGCGTTTTGCTGTATCTTTGAAAGATTCCACACCTTTAAGGTAGTCTTGAATAGCATTTAATTTAATTTCCAGTGAATATTTCGTCATAAAAAAACTGCACCTCCAATTGTTAGTTGTGTCTAACAATTGGGGGGCAGTTCAGAATCACCTTGTTCTTTTTTATCCTGCTTCTTTGACTTGCTTTCTTCTCTCTTTCTCTTCTTCCATCCGTTCTATATATTCTTCCCCTTCTTTTTCAATCCATTCTTGCTCAAGTTGACGATCTTCTCTTGAAGTTTTAATTGCCATAAAAGCACTAACAGCGATTCCAGCGATAACAAAATAAATCCATATTGGCAGTGACATGTGCTAATCCCCTTTCAAAGATTGTCCTTTTCTACAAGGTATGCTTGAAAAAAATAAAAAAGAACCAAAGGAGATGAAATAACTATCGATTGTTTTGTTAAAGGTGTATCTATTTATTCATTATTTATGAAAAGTAGGTTTATAGAAGGAACGATTATCTAAAGCAAAAACACGCTCGCTAAACTCACCTGGTTTTACATGACGAAGGGTTCGATCTAACATATTCATCTTCGCATCTAAATTATCAATATAATGAAGAATTTCAGCCTCTTTAATCATCGGTGGTTTTGCACTTCCCCATTCTGGCTTTCCATGATGACTTAGGACAAGGTGTTGTAATACCATTACTTCCTCACCTTGTATGCCTAGTTCCTCTGCTGCTTTTGCAATTTCATTGACCATAATCGTAATATGTCCCAATAAATTCCCTTCGACCGTATAGGTGGTTGAAATGGGTCCTGAGAGCTCTTTTACTTTACCAAGATCGTGTAAAAGAATTCCCGCGTACAATAAATCTCGATCTAAGGATGGATAAAGGGTTGTAATTGCTTTTGCCAAATCAAGCATAGATACTACATGATAGGCTAATCCAGAAACAAACTCATGATGATTTTTCGTGGCAGCAGGATAAACAAGAAAATCACTATTATACTTTTTTAATAGATGTCTTGTTATTCTTTGTATATTCGGGTTATTCATTTCAAAAATATATTGAGTAATCTTGCTTGTCATCTCATCTTGACTAGCTGGGGCAGATTCGAGAAAATCAGAGATTTGCACCCCATCATGATCCCCGGCTGGTCGAATTTGCCGAATTCTTAACTGTAGTCTTCCACGATAATTTTGAATATCGCCTGCAACCTTTACAATGGTTTCAGATTTATATGTTTGCGCATCTGAATCGGATACATCCCAAAGCTTTGCTTCAATATCCCCTGTTTGATCTTGAAGATTTAAAGATAAAAAAGGTTTTCCATTACTAGCAATCCCTTTTGTGCTATTTTTAATTAATAAATAAAGCTCAATTTGTTCACCCACATCAAAGTTCATGAGTCCTTTTGTCATTTAAATCCCCCAATTTCTCCTTACTGCATCAAATCATCTCATCTAATAAATGCAGAATTGAATTTTTATATGCTACCAAGCTTCATTCCATTGGAAGTCTTTCATTGTTTTTATTTTACCATGGAATATGTCTCTTTCTCATTTAATACGAAAATTTGATTCTCAGAAAATAAATCCAATATATGTTCATGGCAAGTAAAAAAGAGAACTTGAGTTGACTTACTCATTTCTAATAGAATTTGAATGATTCTTTTCGTACGATCCCTATCGAAATTAACAAATCCATCATCAATAATCATTGGGAATGGATATTCATCTTGTAAAACCTGAACTAAAGCTAATCGTAAAGATATATATACTTGCTCAGTAGTGGCTTGGCTAAGCTCCTCAGGATCAAACATGATATGGTCGGCCCTCTCAATCTTTAATTGACCTGATTCTTTGAAGTGGAAATGAATATATTGTCCATCTGTTAATTGATTGATATAGTATTCAGCCGTTTCTAATACCTTCGGAAACCGTTCATTTTTCATCCGCTCCATCGTTTTAGCAATCATTTGTTTAGCTAATGTAAGCTTTGCCCATTGTTTCGCCTTCATATTAAACAATGACTTCAGATGATAAAATTCATGTAATTTCTCGGTGTAGACTCCCCCATCTTCTAGGAGATTAATTTCATAATTGACTTCTGCCAGTCGTTTACGTAATACTTCTAACCGATTTATAATTGTGTCGACCCGATCCTGATTCTGAAGTAATTCATTTTCAATCACATCAAAGGATTCGAATGCAGAGGTAGCCTTTAAGCTTTCTTCGTTTATTTGCTTACTAAGCATTTGAAGGCTGTTTTTTAATGCCAAATACTCTTCGTGTTCCTTACCTTTCTTTCTAAATTCTTCCTGATGCTCAGCTCCTGCATCAGTCAAAAGTTGATTTAGTGCATCCTTTAAAGAGGTTGATTCATTTAGCCATTTTATATATTCATGTTCTATTTCATCCATTTTATTTTTCATTTCACGATGCAACAAACGATGGTCTTGTTCGTTTTTCAATAAACTTTTTAAGTGAATAATTTTTTCATCATTTGCTATATTCTCTAATCCAAGCGCTTGCACTAAGTCATTTAACTCATTTTCCCATTTAGAAACTTTTTGAATTAGCAAATTAAGCTGAGCTTCATTATTTGCTTGATTATGAATCATCTTTGCAAGTTCGGAAAGGATATCAAAAGCATCTGGCAATTGCTCTGAGGAAAATCGATCATGTAACCGAAGCTGGTGTCTAATTCCATTTAATTGATGCTCATTATCTTTCCACTTTTTATTCCATTCAGACAAAGCTTCCATTTTTTCTGTAAATCTAAATTGTTGATTTTCTATTTGAAGAATAAGTTCTTTCCACTGACTTCGAAGGTTTTGTTGTTCTTCATATTTAGGCCTTCTATCTGCTAATTGGTTCATTTCATCCAATATCTTTTCTGCTTTTTTTAACAGCTGTCGTTCGCTGCTATCATGGTTGTGTTTTTTCCTATTTTTATTTGTCCAAGCAGTATAACTTAAGACGATCAGCCCTATTAGCGCTCCTGCCATCGATAAGTAATGCATGGTTGTAAGACTCCAAAGAAAAAAACCACTAAATAAAAGATAAAATAGCATCGTTGCCAAGTTGCTTTCTTTTTTTCCTTGATCTTTTGAGAATCTGATTAACTTTAATTGATCCTGAATTTGTTGATATTCATTCTGTAACTGATTATATGTTTGTTGTTGATCGGATAATCGTCTAAACTCTTCTTCACTTAAAAGCTCGGATTCAATCCGATCACATTGCATTTCCAATTCCGTTTGTTTATTTTTTTCTATTTCTAGATGCTGTTCAAGTTCATCCTTTTTGGATTTTAAATAATAATTATCTTTTACTGTTGTTCTAATTTTATCTTTCATGTCGATACTGAGATCGACGGAAGGAAGTTGTTTCAAATCTTCTTCTTGGTAATACACATTCCTACTTAAAAGGGAGATTTGTTCATTCCATTTCCTTTGCTCTTCTTTTCGTTTGATCAATTCTTCTTGCCATTGAAGTACTTGTGGCCATTTTTCCAAAATCAATTGAATTCTCGACTCATTTTGGACAATTAATTGATTTGGAGCTAATAACTGAAGCTCCTTTTCATATTCAGCTTTTTTAACTTTAAGTGCTTGTAATTGGCTATTGGTGATACGGAGTTGCTCATCCAATTTATCCATCCGATGAATCCCGTCAATGGGAAAATGTTTTTGCTTTATTTCTTCTATTCTTTTTAATAATTGCTTTCTTTCTTGGATGAATGGCCAATCCTGTTTTAATCGTTCTAGCTTTCGAAGCTGTTTTTCGAATTTCTTTCCTTCACCCTGCATATGCTCTATTTCCTCTAGCAAAGTATGAAGTTCTTTTTGCAAATTTTCATATGTTTCATTATGCTGCATGCTTTTTTTCAGATCTTTCTCTTGATGTTTTATTGTTTGCAGCATCATATTGAGTACTGGTTTTCGACCACTTGGTTTAAATAATTGATCCAGTTCTTTTTGCAACTGTTGTTCCGTCTTGACAATAATATCTGTTCCAATGGTCCCTGCTGCGAGGAGATAATGACCAATATCTTCTCCTTTTAATTGGTTAACTCCTTGAAGACCATGAATATTAAAGGAAAAAATCCCCTTAAACATCGATTTATCCATATTCTTAAGGAGTTGCTTAAGAAACTCTTCCCCTTTTGTTGTTCCATCAGATAATGTTACGACTACATTACCAGTTGCTTTCCCTCCAACCCTTTCAACCAATATCTCACCGTAATCCTCTGTTTCCAATAGTAGATTTCCACCATATTTTGAACCACGTTTCGGTTCATAGCGAAGCTCTGACTGCTGCTTTGTAGGGAATCCAAATAAAATAGCATGAATAAAGGCCATTAAAGTTGACTTTCCTGCTTCATTTTCACCATATAAAACTTGAAGAGAACTTGAAAGAGACAACCGAAAATCAGTTAATTTTCCAAAACCATATATATGTATTTGCTTAATGTTCACGCGAATTTCCTCCTCTATGAATTGGAATGGACCAATTCAAAAACCAATTGTTCGGCTTCTTGCAATAGATTTTTCTTTTCATGTTCTGTCATCTTTTCTAAATAGCGACTGCTATATGGATTTCCATACAAGTCTTCTAAAGCCTTTTCAAATGATTCTTCTTGAGTTAATTCTGCAAGAGTTTGTTCCAGTTCATTTTTAAAGGTTGGTTCAATTACTAGTTGATCTTTTACATGACAATTTACACTAATTGTCCAGACAAAGGATTCCTCATACTCCTCTCCATCTTGAAGAGCTTCCAATAATTCACCATTCTTTATTTTTTCAATTGCTTCTTTCTCAAGCATTTCAATATTTTTAATGGTCATTTCGAGAAGTACACCCTGTGATGAAGAACGTTGATGATTCATTTCTTTTCTGCATAAAAGATATAAATCAGAGAACGTTCGAATCTTTGAAGCATCAATACTTATGTCACTCCAAAGAATATCTGCTGTTTCTATATGACTTAAAGTGGTTTCATGGGATGATAGATTTACTACTATACAACCTTTCGATCCTTTCTCCTTCCGATTCCGCCCTTGAATATTACCTGGGTACACAATATAAGGATGATGATCTTGGTGGAGAAATTGCTGCTTATGAATATGCCCTAATGCCCAATAATCCATTTTCTTCTCAAGTAACTCACCAATTGTAAAAGGTGCATAGGGTTGATGATCTGAGCTCCCACCGTCAACATTTCCGTGAAGCATTCCGATATGAAAATCGGCAGGTTCAATTTTTTTATATTCATTGATTCTTTTCTCTGTTACATGTCTTTCCGGATAACTGAATCCATATATATGGACTCTTTGCCCTTTTTTAGTAATAAACGATTTCATCTCTACACTAGATGAAAAAACATGAACATTACTTGGCATGTCAATCGTTGTCCAATTTCCACCTAGATGATCATGATTACCATGAAGGATAAATACTTCTATTCCCGCCTGCTCGAGCCTTATCATTTGCTTTCTAAGTCTTGCTTGAGCTTTTATACTTCGATCCTCTCCATCATAGAGGTCACCTGCTATTAAAACGAAATCCACCTTCAAAGATATTGCATTATCGACAATTTTAATGAAAGATGCAAACGTACTTTCCTGAATTCGATTAAGAATCGTTTTGGGTAAGTATTGTAATCCGATGAATGGACTATCTAAATGGAGATCTGCTGTATGGATAAATTGAAGTTGGCTCATTTCACCATCCTCCTAAACGAATATATGTTCTTAGGATAATTATAAACGATTTTATAAGATTTTAAAGGGGATTGCTGTAAAAACAAACGTAAAAATGGGCTATCCAACAAGAAAGGAGGATAGCCCATTCAAATTCTTTATTTATTTTTTGATAACTGAAGTGCTTTTTTTATATTTTTTAATGAATTAGACTTTCCATACATAAGAACCCCACCGCGATAGATTCGAGCTCCAATAGATGCCATAATAATTATCGACACGATCAGAACAGCAACCCCGGATAAGCCAACCCACATTGGTAAGTCTAACATCCCTACACGCAAAAACATAAGCATTGGTGTAAAGAAAGGGATATAGGAAGTAACTGTAACAAATCCCGCTGATGGATTGTTTAATCCAGACATAGCAATAAAGAAACCAATCATAATTAAAAAGGTCATTGGCAACATCATTTGCTGTGCGTCTTCAATACGACTAACAAGAGATCCTAAAAATGCTGCTAATGTTGCATATAATAAATATCCTAATAGGAAAAATACAATAGCGTAGATGATTGTTGAAACTTTAATATCAGAAAAACCAAAAACCTCGAAGAAACCGCCTTTTAACTCACTTAAGTTCTGTTTAATTGTAAAATATGCGACTAAAAGCAAGACAGCCATTTGGGTAATTCCAAGCAGGGCAGCCCCAATAATCTTGGCAAACATTTGTTGTGTAGGAGATGCACTCGAAATAAGAATTTCCATTACACGAGATGCTTTTTCTGTTGCTACTTCCATCCCAACACTGCTTGCATAAAAAATGACTGAAAAATAGATCACGAAAAGAAGAATATAAACGAGTCCACGAGCTTGGGCAAGTTCTTCAGAAGATTTTGCATTATTTTCGAGACTGACTTCTTTAAACACAATTGGGCTATTTAGAAGTGCCAGCTTATCAGCTGTTAAATCTAATTGGGATGCAGCCATATCTGATTTCACAGCTTGCAAGGCCTGTGATAATTGACTGGATAATTCAGTATTTGTAAGTGTAGGGGCTTTATACGTTGCCTCTGGCAAATTAGATTGATCCATTGATATCGTGATTAATCCATCATACTCACCAGCATTCACAGCTTTTTGTAACTCTGCCTCACTTTTGCTTTCTTTAATAAGTTCGATATCTTTATTTGTTACTTGTAATTGTTTTTGAAAAGATTGAAATACTGAATCTGTTTGATCGAGAACGACAATTTTTTCTTTTGAATCACCACCGGAGAATAAATCAATGATTCTGTTCATATTTCCTAAAATTAACACACCAATAAGCATAATAATTGATGTAATAATAAATGATTTAGATTTTAATTTTGAAACATAGGAATGACCTAACATGACACCAAACTTATTCATAGGAAGCACCTACCTTTTCAATGAAAATATCATTTAACGATGGTTCCTCTAATTCAAATTTCCTCACAAAGCCTTTTCCATTAATTTGATTCAAGATTGTTTGCGCCGTATCTTCACTTGATATTTGTAAATGCATTCCCTGTGCAGTTTTTTTCGTTTTTAAAACACCGGGAATATCTTGTAAAAACATAAGATCAAAATCGGCATGAATCGTGACATTTTTCTTTCCAAATGATTTCTTTATTTCACGTAAACTTCCGTGAACAACTGGCTTTCCATGATGCATAATACAAAGATTTTCACATAGCTCTTCAACATGCTCCATCCGATGGCTGGAAAAAACGATGGTTGCTCCATTATCCCTCAAATCGGTAACAGCAGACTTTAATGTTTCCACATTTACAGGATCCAACCCACTGAATGGCTCATCCAGTATAAGTAATTGAGGTTTATGGAGAACTGAGGCAATAAATTGGATTTTTTGTTGATTTCCTTTAGATAATTCCTCTACTTTTTTATCTATGTATTCTGGAACATTAAACCGATCTAACCAATAGTTTAATTCTTTCAGAGCTTCATTTTTGTCCATTCCTCTTAGGCGGGCAAGATAAATTAATTGGTCTCTTACCTTTAGTTTTGGATATAGTCCTCTTTCTTCAGGCAAATAACCAATAAAGGGGCTAGTGGAATAATCAATTTTTTTACCGTTCCACGTAATATCTCCTTCTGTTGCGTCCATAATCCCCAAAATCATTCGAAAGGTTGTTGTTTTTCCTGCACCATTCGCACCTAAAAAACCAAACATTTCCTTTTCTGGAATAACGAGAGAAAGATGATCAACTGCAACAAATTGTCCAAATTTCTTTGTTACTTGATCTAAATTTAATGTCAACTTAGTTTTCCTCCTTTTTCTAACCACTTATCTTTTATACGTAAAAAGTCTTAAAAGGTTCCATTAAATTCTACTCCATTTACTTTTCTAGTTATTTATCCAAACATTTTCTAGTCTATCTATAAAAAATATATGTTAATATAATAATAGATTAATATGGTAGATGGATGAAAAGAGACTTTATATAAACCAGGAGATGGGAAAAAGAATGGAAAATATTTTTCCAATTGGACTAGCACTTTCAACTAGTTCTTTACTAGTGTTACTCAAAATTATTGCAATAGATATTGTATTATCCGGGGATAATGCCGTAGTTATTGCCATGGCTACGCGAAATCTACCAAAAGAACAACAAAATAAAGCGATTGTATGGGGTACTGGTGGAGCAGTAATATTACGTATTATTTTTGCGATCGTCATTGTACAGCTATTAAAAATCCCATTCGTAGAAATTATTGGAGGACTTCTTCTTATTTGGATCGCCTTCAAGGTTCTTGTAGGGGATGAAGAAGATGTTCATGTAAAATCACAAAGCGGAGTATTAAAAGCAATTGGAACCATTATCTTGGCTGATGCAGTCATGAGTTTAGATAATGTGGTTGCACTAGCTGGTGCAGCTGATAATCATATTGGATTAATAGCTATCGGGGTCATGATTAGTATTCCTGTCATGATTTTCGGCTCGAAAATGATTGTAAAAGCAATGAATAAATATGCTTGGATCGCTTATATAGGTTCAGGTATTCTTGCTTGGACAGCAGGAGAAATGTTAATGAAGGAAGAAAAGCTCCTTCACCTTTTAAATATTTCTCATGGACCAATCACATATATTATAGCAGGAATCATTACAATTCTCGTTTTAGTCGCTGGATATACTGCTAATCGAAAAATAGCTGCAAAAAGGGATATCCAACACGTACATTAACTTGATAAGAACCATTGAATTCTTTATTAGGTGAAAAAGCCAGCATTATGGCTTTTATATAAGCAAGCAAAACAACCAATAAATTGGATGGGGGAATTAAATCATGGCTATTTACAAATTAACTGCTTTTGAAGCAAATGGGGAAAAGATTTTAGATGAAAGCATTGAAGCAGCCAATGATCATGAAGCAAAGGTAAAAGGGGAACAGCTTCTAAGTGAAAATAATGCGTTAGAGAAAACACATCGCTGTACATCACCAAATGGAAAACTCATATTATTTCATCGTTAATAAACCCAAGAGGTTGTTGCAAAGACAACCTCTTGGGTTTTTCTCTGGGCTCTTTTCTCAAATATTGTAAAGTTTTAATTTATATATCCGGATGAAGATGGCTCCCCATTCCTCTTACTAAGAAAAGAGCTTAATTTAACATCATTCACCGATGAATTTCGGATTTCGCTTTTCTATAAAAGCTTGTATTCCTTCAAAATGATCCTTCGTGTGCCTCATTTTCCATTGTGAATGTTTTTCTAATTCCAACGTTTTTATAAGTTCCTGTAATTGTAGCTCGTTATAGATTTTTTTAGTTTGAAGCATCGCTTCAAGAGGCTTGGTTTTCCATTGATGAAGTTTGTCTTCAATAGCCATATTTACATCGTTTGCTATTTCATCAATGATTTCAGCCTTCAATGCCACCTCTGCTGTCAATACCTTTCCCTGCCAAATAAACTTCTTTGCCTTCTGTTCTCCCATCCTACGTTTAAGCAAAAAATGTCCCCCACCATCGGGAACTAATCCAATTCCAATAAAATTCATAGCAAGCTTACTCGTTGAATCTGAAATAATATAATCTGTTGCTAATGCAATACTCAAACCTAGCCCTGCCGCAGCTCCCTCAATCCCGGCAATCGTTAGTTTTGGCATAGTATACAAAGTCGTAATGAGTTGATTAATATCATCCATTACTAAGAAAAATTCTTCCTCGCCCTGGAGCTGGAACATTTCTTTTATATCTCCCCCAGATGAAAATGCCTTTCCCTTCCCCTGCAACACAACAATTTTGATGGCTTCATTTAATGTCATTTCATTAAGGCAATCCACTAGTTCTTTAATCATAACCGTATTTAATGCGTTTAATGAGGTCGGCCGATTAAATTGGATAAAGGCCGTATTTCCTTGAATATTTGCATCAATAGTTTGGTAAGTTAATGATCCCATTTCTACCCCTCCGTGAATAAAAGTTATTCCTATCTTTAAGAATAACTGAATGATGATTCATTCACAACTAAAATAAAAGGCACTTTTCTCAATTTTAACTAATTAAAGTTTCACCTGATAACTATTGCTGTAGACCACTACACTTTTCATTTCATTTAGAAAAGAGTGCAAACTCCATAAGAATCACTGAATTCTTTATTAAGGGTTTCGCTGTTACAATAGAAATAAACTAGAAAAAGACTTAGTTTTTTAGACATCCACATAACAAAATACCATTAGCTTTGAACTAACGGTATTTTGTTTGTTCTATAATTAGGAAATTTATTCTGCTTCACCCACAACAGTAAATCGTTCATTTATATGTTGAGGATTTTCTATCTCATCCACTACAGCTATTGCATAGTCAGCATAGCTGATATAGCTTTCACCCTTCGAATTAACAAGAAGATGATCTTTTCCAGCTTGATAAAAACCGGTTCTTTTTCCTTCTGAATCAAACATTGCTGAAGGGCTAATAAAAGTCCACGTAATATTCGAGGATTCCTGTAAATCTTGTAAGTTACGTCCTTGCCCCTTCGCTGTTGGTATAAAGATATCAGGAAAATCAGGTGTGTCCATTACTCTAATGGTTTTGTTCTCATCTACAAATAAACTTCCTGCTCCACCGACAATGATTGCTCTAGTGCTTATTCCTTTTAGTGCTTCCATTAGAACACGTCCAGCATCCACGTGTGCTTGCTCTTCTCCAAGGGGGGCACCGAAAGCATTAACCACCACATCAAATGGTTTAATATCATCTGATGTAAGGTCAAATATACTTTTTTCAATGACTGCATCAACCTTTTCTTTTAGTTTAGATGCATCTCTTATTATCGCTGTTACTTGATGACCACGATTTACAGCCTCTTTTAATATTAGATTTCCAGCTTTACCATTTGCACCAATAATTCCTATATTCATTGTAAGTCCTCCTATTTTCAATTGTAACTAAAATGATTACATGTAACCATTTTAGTTACAATATGAACCTTTGTCAACTTTTAAAAGGGTTTTATATTCGCATTTCAACATCTTAATACACTTGTAACTGAGCTCATTACAGGTATAATATGTAGATAGAGCTTTAAAGGAAGGTGAAATACTTGTCTATTAGTAGTCGGTTTTCCGTAGGAATTCATATTCTAGCTTTAATTGAAATAAATAAAGATGGAGTCAGTACTTCAGAATTTTTGGCTGGAAGTGTAAATACGAATCCAGCGGTAATAAGAAAAATTATGGGAATGTTAAAAAAGGCGGGCTTAGTAAAAGTACAACCTGGTATTGCTGGTGCTTCTTTAGCGAGAGACTTATCAACTATAACTTTGCTTGATGTGTACCAAGCCGTTAATGTTGTGAAAGAGGATGAATTGTTTAGTATTCATGACAATCCAAATCCTGATTGTCCTGTCGGACGAAATATTCAAAGCACAATTGGGCCGTTATTTACATTAGCACAAACAGCTTTAGAAAAAGCACTCGGAAGTGTATCAATAGGAGATGTAGTAACGGACATCCTTGAAAAGGAGAAGCAAAAGTGAAAAAGTAATTAACCTTCCTTCTTTCTCATAGTGGCCAATATATCGAAAAGGCACGATTCTCATATTGAATCGCACCGTTAATTAAGAAAATAGACCTTTAACTGATGAAGCATATCAAAATGTTTAACTGCCAGTTTCGGATGAAAACTCAATCATAGTTACTATTTTAAATAAAGTTTTAACTAATAAATTTAGGGTTAAAAACCGCCAACCCGCTTCATTTCATTGAGAATGGAGCTGAAGCCTTGCAAGTACCTTCTCTTACTATTTTATTACATTCATTTTTTTCAAAAAGTCGATTGGTTGCTGCTTGCGAAAATGTTCTTTAACCATATAGGATACTCCATTCTCATTGTTCGAACGAGTTATCCAATCAGCGGCCCGCTTCAATTGAGGAGATGCATTTCCCATCGCAACCCCAAGACCTGACCACTCAATAAGTGGAAGGTCATCTTTACCTGATCCGATCATCACGACTTCATCTCTTTGAATATTGAGGCGATCGCAAAGATACAAAACTCCCTTCAGTTTTGAAGTTCCATTAGGGACAATTTCTAATATGTGTTCATCATTTTCAATACAATCCACCTCATGAAACATTTCTTGAATAGCTTTTTTGGCATCAATCATATCAATGTCATTCATAAACCGGACTTCTATTTTAGGTGGTGAGACCGGAGTTTCAATAAGTTTATCTAATAAGGAATCAACAAATGTTTCAGAATAAGAAAAACGATTGACTGGTTGAATAACAAATTTACCCATAAGATTAGATGGGGTTCTTTGTTTATTTGCAATCGTGTATCGTTCATGAACTAATTTTATTTGACAATTAAAAGCCTCTAAAAAACGCACTAAATCATGAGTAACATTTTCATTAATTCTCTTCACCAAAATCGGTTTATCCCTATCTCGTGCTACAAACGAACCTTGATGCGTGACAAGGCATGTGTCAAGATGCAATTCCCGAGCTATTCTAGTAGCAGACGAAAAATTTCTTGAAGTTACTAAAGTTACCTTGATCCCTTTTCCAATAGCTAATTCGATTGCTTCCTTTGTTGCTTTATTTAAACGACCATTGTCTTGCAACAAGGTACCATCAATATTTAAAGCAAGCATTTTGTAAATCATAGATGTTCCCCCTTTAGCGGATGACTAACCAGAATGATTCAATATGCATTTTATCCTTTCTATAGTTTTATGAATGGGACAAATCAGATAGAACAAAAGCTTAAAGAAAAGGGATGCGCCGTATATATAGCAATAGAATTGAATTTAAGATCTTCCTTTATTTTTTTAGTAACATATATTTGCTTTTGTACAGACCCTACTATCAGCGCGCTTCAGTTCTTATAATAACTTTCAGGTAAATAAAATGGAGGTGAAGGCCCTTTACCTTTATTTACTGTGAAAAGAGTTGATCTCTTATTTTGGGGATTTATTTATTCTCTTTGGTTACCTTGGATCGGCAGTTTTGTACTTTTGGGGTTTCATTTGTTCCCTTTGGTTACTCTGGATTGACGGTTTTCTACTTTTGGGGACTCATTCGCTCTCTTTGGTTACCCTGGATCGGCGGTTTTCTACTTTTGGGGATTCATTCGCTCTCTTTGATTACCCAGAATCAGCGTTTTAATCCTTTTCGGGGTTCTTTCGCTCTCTTGGTTACCCAGAATCAGCGTTTTAATCCTTTTCGGGGTTCTTTCGCTCTCTTTGGTTACCCTGAATCGGCGGTAAATAAAAAAAGAATTGGGATTACCCAATTCCTTTCTTGTCACGTGTGAGTGATTATGTTTTTATTTAACTACATTAACGCTGCATTGAACCGTATAGTTCATCTAAAGGTTTCATAATAATTTTATTTAATTCGTTGATTGCCATGCTCATTCGTTGCTCAGCTTCCATCAGCTGAACAATTTTTGGACTTTGTTGTACTTGGGCAGCTACAGTTTGCGCTTTTTGTACCTCTTCTTCAGAAATATCTTGGCCTGTCATTTGTTTTTCTTGTAAACTCATCTGAATTTCCCTAAATCCATCAAATAAATTTTTAGCAGAAGCATCTTGTAATACAGCTTCATACATTGCTTTTAAATGTCTATATTCCGCACCATTTCGTAATGCCTTTTCTAATTCATATGCATAATCATAAAGATTTGTTGCCATTAATATACCTCCTTGGAATTCATAAAAAAAGAAACTATAGTTGCACTATACCAAAGTATGGCAGTCAATGCGAATTTGATACATATAAAATGTAATATGAACCATCTGGGCATTTCTCTCATATGATAACTTCAAAGTCTAATTGTATGATTGATAATCATTTGTAAACGGGGTCTGTTTATGATGTATCAAGTAATGATTCATCCATTATTATCTTTAACTGACGAACATCCAAGCATTGAAATTTCAGATGAATTACTAGCAAACTTAAATATACCTCTTAAGGATAAAATTACAATCCAACTTGGAAATGAAACCATAATAGCAAACCGAAAAAAATCAAACCTCATGAACAGTAAAGAAACGATTCTTTTCAATCAAGCATGTGTTCAAAAGGCAAAGATTCCATTTCTTCCTCTAAAACTTCAAGCAACAGGTCATCAACAAATTTTACTATTAGGACCAGTTATCGCAATTATTACTGAAATTAAAAAGAAACCAAATCTGGAAAATCTATTTCCAACAATTCGATCATTTTGTCAAGAATTACATGAATATAGCCAACAAAACGGAGGCTTGGTTTATGTTTCAAATTTAACCAGATTTCCACAAAGTGGATTTCATTTTGATGGCGAGCAATGGGTAGAGGGAGAAGTGCCTAAGTGTAATATCATCTACAATAGAATTCATAACAGATTAATCGAAAACAAGCTAGGTTTTCAAAATCTAAAACAATTATGGAAGGATAATCATATTCTTTTATTCAATGATAGCTTTCTTTCCAAAAGGCACGTATTCGACATTTTAAGAAAGAAAAAAAATCTTCAAACCTTCCTTCCAGATACCGTTATTTTTTCTGAAGCAATGTTATTTAAATGGATATCCACACACTCAGATGTCTATATAAAGCCTAATATGGGAAGCCAAGGTCGTTTTATTATTCACTTTTTTATTAAAGATGGCCAGTTTTATATTGAACAAACATCCTTTTCTGATCAATTACAGCATTCATTTTTAACACTAAAAGATGCTAGTGAATTATTAAAAAAATGGATTGGAAAAAGAGATTTTATTATCCAACAAACCATCCCTTTTATCAAAATAAATAATCAAAAAATTGACTTCCGTATTCTCTGTCATAAAAATTCCCAGCATCAATGGACCGTTACCTCTACGGTTGCCCGGTTATCTGCCGAAAACCATTTTGTATCAAATATTGCTCAAGGTGGATTCATCAGCCGTCCTGAAAGTATATTGTTATCTATCTTTAATCCTAAAAAAACAGAACAAATCCTTCACTTAATGAGAGAGTTAGCCCTTGAATCTGTAAACACACTTAGCAATGAGGCAAACGGTTTAATAGGAGAACTTGGTGTAGATATAGGTGTAGATATGGATGGAAAGCCTTGGCTTATCGAAGTAAATTCCAAACCATCCAAGCTAAGGGATGGCAATAATCCACGATTTCGCCCATCAACAAAGGCGATATTTCAATACTGCAAGGCATTATGGATAGAAAGGAGTCACTTGAATGACCAATCTAGGAATTTTAACGATGACACCATCTGAAAGTCATCTTTATTTTAATGAAATGGCAAAAAAAGCTCACAAATATAACATCGTCTTATACTTATTTTCCCCACTTTCTATTGATCCTTCAACATTAATGATTAAAGGCTATCAATTTGATTCTTTGGAAAATAAATGGAAAGAAAAGAATTTCCCCATACCTAATTATTTATATGATAGGTGTTTTTATGGTGAGGACCGTAAATCGACTGAAGCACAAGCAGTTGTATCCTGGTTAAAATCACAACCTAATATAAACTTTTTAGGATATGGCCTACCAAATAAGTGGAAATTGTATGAGGAATTAAAAAAAGAGCCCTCTATTTCTCCCTATTTACCGTTAACAAAAAAAGTTGCAAATGCTGAACAAGTGTTAGCTGAATTAAACATGCACAAAGAAATTATATTAAAACCTATTAACGGTGCTCATGGTTTTGCTGTTTATTCGTTTAAAAAAATCGGTAAATCCATTAACGTACGTACAACAAAGAAAAATAGAGTGATAGAAAAGCTATTTGAAAGTAACGATAGCTTCGACACATGGTTAGAAACTTTATTGACGAAGCAGATTTTTATCATGCAACCACGAATCAATAATCTCAATAAAATGAAAGAGCCATTTGATCTTAGAATACTAATCCAAAAGGATGAAGAAGGTAAATGGAATGAGATAGGAAGAGCCATTCGGTGTGGAAAACAGAATGGGATCTTAACAAATTTAAGTGCAGGAGCCAATATACTCCCCTTTCATAAATGGAAAGAGATGAATTCAAAGCTTAATCATTCATACATCGAACAGGAGCTTAATGATATATTAAAGCATTTACCAGCTAAACTAGAAGAAAAATTTCATCCTCTTTTTGAACTAGGGATAGATATTATTATCGCCAATGATCAATCACTTTGGATATTAGATATGAATTCAAAGCCTGGCAGAAAAATCATCCAATTAACGGAGCCAAATAATTTAGATACACTTTACTCAGCTCCTCTTTCCTATTGTTCTTTTTTACACTCACAAATCAATCATGCCATATCTAATTAAAATCCTTATTTCTAATACTGCGAAAAGAACCCATTAAATTTAAGCGAGGTGCCTTAGATGCCTAAACGCTATAAAATCGAATTTTTTGAAGAGGAAGAACTAGTTTATTATTATCCAAATAACATTTCAATAGAACCAAATGCAGTGGTTTTCGGTTCAAAAAAGGCTGAAATTACCGGCAAAAAACAACCTAATGGACGGAATACATTATCGATTAGTACTGGTTTAGCCAAACAACTAACGATCCCAACTTTTCTCTCTTCAATAACTATATTTCAATCAGATTCTTCCCTCATATTTGGTCCTTTAGTAGGTATATTTACATCGGGCTTTACTAATTTTCCTGTTAAGCCGATTGGGGGACGCTCAAACTTATTTTCAAAGCTATTATCTCTTCATTCATCTGTTGGTGTTGTTCCATTTCTCTTTGGTGAACAGCATATTAATTGGGAGAATCAATCGATTGAAGGACATTTTTATCATAATGGGAAATGGATACAATTGATCGTTCCATTCCCTAATGTCATCTATGATCGTCTTCCAAACAGACGAAGTGAAAAGTTGAAGACAACACAAAAAGTAAAGGAAAGACTTGAAAAGGACTTTTTTATTCCTTGGTATAATCCGGGATTTTTCAATAAATTAGATGTATATGAACGATTATTTAATGATCGGAAAGCACTCTTGTATTTACCTGAAACGAGTCCATTTACATCCTTCCATCAAGTTGAACGAATGCTCTCAAAATATGGGCAGGTGTATATTAAACCTATTAATGGAAGCTTAGGGCTTGGTGTTCATCAGGTTATTTATGATCGAAAAACCAATCATTACTATTGCAGATACCATGATACCGTTAATCATTTATTAAAATTCTCTTCCTTAGAATCACTAATTAATCATGTATTTGCAAACAAAAACTTGGATAGGATGCTCGTGCAACAAGGGATTCAATTAATTCGCGACCATCGACGTCCAGTTGATTTTCGCGTTCATGCCAATAAGGATGAGAATGGTTCCTGGAAAATTAGTGCAATTGCTGCAAAAATTGCGGGAAGTGGAAGTCCAACCACCCATGTAAAGACTGGCGGCGAAGTAAAAACACTTACAGAAATTTTCCCAAAAGAAGAAGATCAAAAAAAATACAAAACTAAATTAGAACATGCAGCAATGGATTTAGCAGTGGCAATTGAGAAGCATTTAGATGGAATTATTGGGGAGATCGGCTTTGATTTCGGTATTGATACCAATGGAAATGTATGGCTTTTTGAAGCGAATTCCAAGCCTGGTCGGTCCATATTTTCACATCCTGGTCTAAAGGATTCCGATGTATTGACAAGAAAGCTCACGCTTAGCTATGCCATTTTCTTAACGAAAAAACATATACATGAGGACCTTTCCATATGAATATTTTTTTTGACAAAAAAAGAAATGCTTTTGTCCATGATGAAGAACAGTCACCATTTTTCTGGGGAGCACAGGATGAGCTCCTCCCTCTTTCTAACGAAAAAAATGAATTCACGTACAAATTTAAATTACTGAAAACCAATCAACGAGTTGGCCCGTTAATAGGTGTATTAACCAGTAAGACTAAAAATGGCCATGTTGCAGGAAATAAAGATTTATATGTTAATTTACAAAAAAAGCTACAGTCGGCTGGAGGACTTTCTTTTGTTTATACTTTAGATGATATTGCGGAAAATTTCATCAATGGATCATTTTATGTGATAGAGGAAAAGAAATGGGTTCAAGCGACATTTCCCTTTCCTAATATCATCTATAATCGAATAACACTTAGATCGGAAGAAAAGACTGAGCAATTTTTAAAGCATAAACTAGAAGCAATGAATCAACAGTGTTTCTTTTTCAATCCTTCCTTTATCGATAAGTTCTCCATGTATCAATTGTTTAAAAAAAATGCATATCTCCGACCTTTACTCCCCGAAACTAGCTTAATAAAAGGGCAGGAGGAATTTCAAAATTTTTTAACACTGCATCCTAAAGCGTATATAAAACCAACCATTCGTTCACAAGGAAATGGGATATTTTTAGTGAAGAAAGAGGGAAATGGAAGCTTTTTTTATCAGAAAGCTGAAACCAAAAAGCAGTTTGCTTCTTTTCAAGATCTATGGGACCATGTGGAAAGCACATTACAAAAATATCCATTTATTGCACAAAGAGATATCGAAAGTGCCAAAATTGAAAATAAGAAATATGATTATCGAATACTTTCCCATTATTCGAATAAAGAGTATCAATTAACTGGGGTAGGAATAAGAACAGCTAATATTAATCAAATTACGACACATGTTTCAAAAGGTGGATCGATTATCCCTTATAAACAGGTTCGTAAAGCATCACTTGAAAAAGTTTTTCATTGGATACTTCAAGAATGTGGAAAGTCACTTTCAAATGAATTTGGAGATTTCCTGGAATTCACTATTGATCTTGGGCGTGATGACAGCGGAAAGCTATGGATATTTGAGGTAAATGCAAAACCTATGAGTTTTGATGAAACCGAAATTGAAGAAGCTAGAATACAGGCATTAGTTCAACTCTTTTATGAAAAATCTATATTTTCCCCTGAACCCTCAATTTAATTAAGCTATAATAGAGAAAACACTATAAATTCGGGGGAATTTCTATGATTCAGCATTTTCAATTTCAATCACTATATAAGCACGAACAATTGCCTGGCTGGAATATTTCGTTCTATTTTAATAAAGAAAAAATGGAGGGAATCTACCATCCAGATGGTCGAATTGAATGGCAACAGCGATATACTTTCGATGAAGGTGTTGAAGAAGAAATTAAAGGACAAATCCACGAATTAATGCTCTATCATGTCTATGATAACCGTTAATCATTACCATTAAATTGAATGTATGTTTCCACCACATGCCTGCTCAAACTAAAAAGAATGATGATTTTTTCATTTTTATTTTTAGGAGGAGATCACATGGCTAGAAAGAGGGAATCAGAATTTTTACCAGATACACATTATGAAGGAAAAGACCAAGTTTATTTAGATGTTGATCGTATGGTCAATGAAGGAATGTCAGGAGGCTCTGTCCATATGCGTGCAGACTCAACAAATATTGAAGAAGCCGTTGACTTTTTCCCGGAAGATCCTCCAAAAGAAATAGAATAAATAGAAGGTGATCACTATCGATCACCTTCTTTTTCTTTGAAAGAATCTTTTGATTCTAATAAAATAAATATATCAAATGAAAAAGAAGGACAAAGTGATGATCAATAAACTCTATGAACGATATCCCAATGCTCATATATCATCTAAACCATCAAACAATTCTAAACTGATATGGTTTTATGTTGAGATTGATAACCAATATATAGGAATCCCATTATCCGAATTATCGGAGGCTGAAAAGGAATTATTAAAAACACTTTTCCCTAAATATCATGAAATACAGAAATTGAATACGAATGAATCATCTAAAAAATGGTTTGAATATTTATATGGTACGGGGAATGACTACCCCGTTAACGAACCAAATTCTGAATATCGGATTATCCAATTTTCAATTACACAGTACAAAGCTGATTTTGAATCTGAAGACTGGATGGAAGCGATCAAAGCCTTATTTCCCCATGAAATCACTATTATCTTTACCTCTCAAAATAATGGGGCCATTATTGAAAAAAAACATAATTATTTCCTTACACTTGATGAACTTTATACGTCGATTCATGCTTTGGAAAGTGATTTTTATTTTAAGATCCATTTTTTTATCGGTCAATTTAAAGCACTCACAAATGAACTAAAATCTTTATTTCAATTTGAACAAATTTTATATTCTTTTGCTAAAAAAGAAATGGGAAAAGATCGAGTATTTACTCTTGAAAAAGTCTTTCCATTATATCTTTTAAAAAATATACCTAGTCAAACTAGAAGGATAGGTTTCTCAACTATCTATGACATTTTTCAGGATGATCCTGAACTAAGAAGACTAATTAAGCTTTATTTAGAAAATCAAACAAATGCTAGTTTAACAGCAAAACAGCTCTTTTTACACCGAAATAGTCTGCAATATCGAATCGATAAATTTACCGAAAAAACGGGATTTGACTTAAAATCATTTGCAACCTCCGTTATTGTATATTTAGCTTGTTTAGACTTTGAATATTTTGATTAATTTGCAGTTTGCCTAATAATTTGAATTTTTTTTGTGCAGGATGTCCATAGTCGTCTGAAAGGGCTTTCTTTATTATGAATAATAAGAGAATTTAAAGGAGGCATAACCAATGGCAGAAATTGTATTGGATCATGTTTACAAAATTTATGATAATAAGGTGACTGCAGTAACAGACTTTAATCTTCATATTCAAGATAAGGAATTCATCGTATTTGTTGGCCCTTCCGGTTGTGGAAAATCGACTACTTTACGTATGATTGCTGGACTTGAGGAAATCTCTAAAGGTGATTTCTACATTGATGGTAAGCGAGTGAATGATGTTCCTCCAAAAGACCGTGACATCGCCATGGTTTTCCAAAACTACGCACTATATCCCCATATGACCGTATATGATAATATGGCTTTTGGTCTTAAATTAAGAAAAGTTCCTAAAGCTGAGATTGACAAGCGTGTGAAAGATGCTGCAAAAATCTTAGGACTTGAAGAATATTTAAAGCGTAAACCAAAAGCTTTATCTGGTGGACAAAGACAACGTGTTGCATTAGGTCGTGCAATTGTTCGTGATCCTAAAGTGTTCTTAATGGATGAACCACTATCGAATTTAGATGCAAAATTACGTGTTCAAATGCGTGCTGAAATTGCCAAACTTCATCAACGTTTACAACCAACAACCATCTATGTCACACATGACCAGACAGAAGCTATGACAATGGCAACACGCATCGTTGTGATGAAGGATGGAGTGATCCAACAAGTTGGCACACCTAAAGAAGTATATGATCATCCACGTAATGTCTTCGTAGCAGGTTTTATCGGATCCCCTGCCATGAACTTTTTCAAAGGCAAATTAACTGATGGTCACTTCGTTATTAATGAACAATTAAAGTTTGCTGTTCCAGAAGGAAAAATGAAAATATTAAGAGAAAACGGTTTTATTAATAAAGAGATCATCTTTGGTATTCGCCCTGAGGATATTCATGATGAACCATTATTTATTAATGCTTCATCCGACACAAAATTTTCAACAAAAATAGATGTTTCTGAACTAACAGGAGCAGAGACGATGCTTTACTCCAAACTTGGTGATCAAGAATTTATTTCCAGAGTAGACTCTCGCTCTGATATCCGTCCGGGGGATGAACTTGAGCTTGCCTTTGATATGAATAAAGGACATTTCTTTAATCCAGAATCTGAAGAAAGAATTGGATAATTTAAATTTAATGAATAAACACCTTGCTCAAACTCCAACTTTCACAGAGCTAATAGGATAAACCAAGGCTTTGGAGATGAATCAAGCGAGATCAACTAAAAACTTACCAATAAAAAAGCAATCGATCGATTGCTTTTTTTATTGCTCATTTTAAGTAATCGTAATTTTCTTCTGAACATCAAATCCACAATTAGGGCATTTAAATAAATGAACACATTCATCTTTCTGTGTGCTTACTGGATCTCCATCAGCAAGCTTAATTACATCAATATCCATATAAGGACTATAGTCATCATAGAAATCATAAATTCTTCCTTGATCAAACATGCTATTATCACAATTTGGACAAGCTAGTATTGCTTCACCCATACCATTACATAAGGCACACCATTTCAATCCAATCACATCCCTATGCGAAACTGTCTTCAATTATGTTTCCCATAAAAACATGTACACTATTCTTTTTTTGCTGTTTTAAAAGGACTCTTTTCTTAAACATTATTACCTAACATACTAACGTTCTGAAAAACAAACTTTAAAATGCTATATCTGCTTTGCTTTCATTAGTAAAAATCAGAATAAAATTCTACAATCCTTACTGATCTTTATGGATCATCAAAAATATGAGTAAGGGAAAAAATTCCTGAAATTAAACTTGTATATTTTATAAAAAAAAAAACATAATACTTAGTACAGAGCAAGAAACACCTTTAATATCAATGGGTTACTCCACTAGATGGTTCACAGTTAGCAGTTCAATGTTGATTGTGTGCTGGTGCAAGTCCAGCTAACCCAACCAAAAAAAATTCAACGAGGAGATGACAGAATCATGGCAAACAACAATAATTCTAATCAATTAGTAGCTCCTGGAGCGCAACAAGCAATTGATCAAATGAAGTATGAAATTGCACAAGAATTTGGTGTAAATCTTGGTGCAGACACAACTTCTCGCGCTAATGGATCTGTAGGAGGAGAAATTACAAAACGCTTAGTTCAAATGGCTGAACAACAACTTGGCGGAGGCTTCTCTCAACAATAATAGTATTTACATTTCAACTGAATATAATGGCTAGAAAGGAGACACTCTGTAGTGTCTCCTTTCGTATTTTTCAGATATAAGGAACTACCTATTTCTTACTTTCTAACTAATTATACATTCACCATTTTCCGGGGATCGATCCATTCATCGTATTGTTTTTCTGTTACATACCCCGTTTTAATGGCCGCTTCCTTTAAGGTGGAACCTTCCTTAAAAGCAAGCTTTGCAATTTCAGCTGCCTTTTCATAACCGATATGTGGATTTAATGCGGTGACAAGCATTAATGACTGATGAACATTCTTGGTAATGACTTCTTGATTTGGTTCGATCCCTTTCGCGCAATTATGATTAAATGAAACCATGCCATCTGCTAATAGTCGAACGGATTGAAGAAAATTGTAAATAATGACAGGTTTAAAAACATTTAGTTCAAAATTACCCTGACTTGCTGCAAATCCAATTGTCGTATCATTACCAAATACCTGAGCAGCAACCATCGTTAAAGCTTCACTTTGGGTTGGATTTACCTTTCCAGGCATAATTGAACTACCAGGTTCATTGGCAGGTATTCTAATTTCCCCAATCCCACTTCTTGGACCACTAGCCAGCCACCTGACATCATTGGCAATTTTCATTAAATCTGCAGCAAGGGCTTTTAAAGCACCATGGACATAGACGATTTCATCATGACTAGTTAAAGCGTGGAATTTATTATCGGAAGATTTGAACTCAAATCCAGTTTGAGCATGTAATTCTTTTGCGACTTTATCCCCAAAGCTAGGGTCCGCATTAATCCCTGTTCCGACAGCTGTTCCACCGATCGCTAAATTTAATAAGTGCTTACTACTTTCTTTTATCATGTATTCACTTTTTTCAAGCATTGCTCTCCAACCACTGATTTCTTGTCCTAATGTTAATGGTGTGGCATCCTGTAAATGTGTTCGGCCAATTTTAATGATCTCCATAAAATCTTGTTCCTTTTGGCCGAACGTTTCTTTTAATTGTTTAATTGCCGGAATTAACAAGTTTTGAATTTCATGATAGGCAGCAATATGCATGGCAGTTGGAAATGTATCATTTGAGCTTTGAGACATATTGATATCGTCATTAGGGTGAATCGTCTCATCTGTCGTTAATAATTCATTTGCCCTTCTTGCTAAAACCTCATTAATATTCATGTTTGATTGTGTACCACTCCCGGTTTGCCAAACAACAAGTGGAAAATGATCATCGAATACTCCATTTATGACTTCATCACATGCAGCTATAATTCCTTTTTTCTTAGTACCCGATAGTATTCCCAAATCATGGTTTACAGTGGCTGCAGCCTTTTTCAATTGAGCAAACGCTCTAATCACTTGTAATGGCATTCTCTCGGTACCAATTTTAAAATTTTCCTTACTTCTTTGTGTCTGTGCTCCCCAATATTTATCAGCAGGTACTTTCATTTCCCCTAAGGTATCTTTTTCTATCCGATATTCCATATGTATTCACTCCTATCTGTTTTTCTTTCTTCTTTACTTATATACCCATATCCTTATAAAAATTTCATAATCACAAAATTTTTATGTAATTTCTCAGTCTATCGACCTTTCTTAATAGGCTCCTTTCTCAAGCATGATTACTATTTAAGGAAAGGTTTAACTAACAACTATCAGTTGAAAACCGCTACATCTTTCATTTCACTGCGAAAAGAGCTGCAAACTCCATAAGTAAAAAAAGCGATTCTAAATGAATCGCTAACGTACTTCTATTAATATTGGATGATTTAATGAGCAACTGATGTTTGATTTACTCCCTCTACTTTATGTTTAGAAAGCTTCGGTAATACCATCATGTAATAGATGGCAACAATAATTAAAGCCCCTCCAACTATACAATACAGCGCCTCAATAGATAGAATTTTCGGGAAGGATGCACTGATGAATCCCAGTGTGATTGTTTGAGAAAGCATCATTAACGGACTAATCCACCCCTGGACACGTCCCATATATTTTTTGTCAACAATACTTGGCATCCAGCCACCAATAGCAATATTGACTAACGGTAGGGTCAATGCTGAAATAAAAATTAAGACAAAGAATATCGTTATGTTACTAGCATAACCTGATAGTACAACAAATGATCCCGTTACTAATAATCCAGTTATCATTGCCTGATAGAACTTTATCTTTTGGATAATTATTGAAGAAAGCACACTTCCTATTAATACACCACTTCCAAAAATCACTCCGAGAATGACTGAAAATTCTTCATAACTTTGTGGGGCGAGTTTATATTTTAATATAAATATCGGCATGACGGAAAAGCCGCCATTCACTACACCAAATAAGAAAAAACCGACAATTAACGAACGCAATAATTTATTTTTAAGAATGTATCCTGCTCCCACTTTGAAATCATTGAATACAAAGCCAATATTTAGATCCTTCCATTTATGATTTCCATTTGGAAGGCGTACCTCTTCAGGTATCTTGCAAGCACGCATTAACAGTCCACTAACGACAAATGAAAGAGAATCGATAATAACAGCACCATAAACACCAGTGAACCGATATGCAAGAATTCCTAATGCCCCTCCGAATAACATAAATAAACTTGATACCATCTGATTTAGCCCCGCAGATGTAGCATAATCATCCTTGGAAAGCACTCCCTGTAAAATTCCACTTTCGGCTGGAAAGAAAAATTTCGATACTGCACTTCTTAGGAATAATATTGCAAATATAAGTGGCATCCATCCAATATAGATGGCACCTAGGAGAACGATTGACAATGATGCACTAATTGTATCGCAATGATAAGCAATTTTTTGCCTATCCATTCTATCTGCTAACACACCAACAAGAAAAAACACTGCTAAAGTAGGCAGGGAATACATCATTTCTGCAATGGAAGCATACGCTGGCTGCTCAGAGAATCGATCTAGAAGATAAAAGGTAAATGCAGTAATCCCGATAATACTCCCCATTTGTGAAGTAAAATTAGCAAAGAATAATTTAACAAAAACAGGATTTTTAAAAATCTCAATTATTTTCTTCATTTTTTTCCCTCGTTTTCGATTAATTTTCTTTATTATATAGGTGTATATTTGCTCTCGGCAGGATCTTATGTTGGTTTTTCTATCGGTCCCAAGTCTGATTTTCCCTTTACCTATGGAAGGATATCAAAGCAGTACTCTAAATAGAAAAGGGACTAATCTCCCAATACAATATCCTAGTTCAACTAACTTTAGATACAGTATTTTGCGTGAGTTCAGTCCCTTATGTTTATCCAGGTTAAAAATTAATCGCCTTGCATACCTTTAATTTTCTCTTTCACCCTATCTTCAAGGTCCTTCCAGTTGTCCTTTCCTTCTTTAAATTTTTCCTTCATCTTTTTTTGGCCTTTTTCCGCTTTATCTCTTAACTTTTCAGTACTATCTTTTAGTTTTTTATTAAATTCTTTTGCTTTCGTTTTAAATGGATGGTCTTTTTCATATTGCTTTTGAATTTGAGTATTTATTGAATCCACATCAAATTTTGTTGGCTCCGTGTACTTTAACGTTCCTTGCATAATCGTTTGGAATACTGGAACCACTCCTTGTGAACTTAATCCGGATAAGTAATGATTTTCATCTGTACGATCATATCCCATCCATACCGCACCTACTAGATTAGGTGTATATCCAACAAACCACTGATCAGCTGTACCATTTCTATTTTGGTTGTTCAATTGGGTAGAGCCTGTCTTACCAGCAATTTGATAGCCAGGTACATTCACACCTTTTCCCGTTCCGGATTCGACAACATTTAAAAGCATTGAAGTCATATCCTTGGCAACTTTTTTACTAGTTACTTTCGTTTCTTTTTGCTTTCTTTCGACAATCGTTTTTCCAGTTGGACCAACAATCTTAGTGATAATATGACTATCTAGCCTTTTTCCATCATTTGCAAATGCAGAATAAGCCTCCGCCATTTGTTGCGGTGACACACCGGTTGAAAGTCCACCAAGTGCAATGCTTAAGTTTCGATCATTTTTCTGCAAAGGAATACCAAATCGTTCTACTGCATCTATCCCTTTATCAATACCAATCTCATTCAATAGCCAAACAGCAGGAATATTTATCGAGTCCTCTATTGCTTTATACATTGTGACTTCACCTTGGTATTGTCCGTTATAATTATCAGGTGAATAATTCTTACCAAATGTCATTTTCTCATCTTTTAATAGTGAATCAGGTTTATACCCTTCTTCCAATGCTGGAGTATAAACCACCAATGGTTTTATCGTCGAACCAGGGGATCGTTTTAAGTGTGTTGCGCGATTAAATCCACGGAATACTTTTTCCCCTCTTCCTCCAACTAAACCTCGTATTCCCCCTGTTTTTGGGTCCATTAATATTGAACCACTTTGAACAAGCTCGCCACCCATTCCTTGAGGGAAATTCCGATCATTATCATATATTTTTTCTAGAGAGGATTGGATATTCTGATCCATTTCTGTGTATATACGATATCCTCTTGTCATGATTTCATCCTGTGTTAATCCAAAGGTTTTAATGGCTTCATCAAGCACAGCATCGACATAATAAGGATATTTGCCTTTGATTGGATCGCGACCTCGATCCTCCAAGACTAGCTGCTCTTTCTTGGCGTTTTCATATTCTTTATCAGAAATCATGCCATACTTTTTCATAGCTCCTAAAACAGTGTTTCGTCGTTTAATTGCTCGATCCATATGGTTGTATGGATCAAGAGCGGACGGAGCATTTACTATTCCAGCAAGTGTCGCAGCTTCACTTAAATCAATCTCTTCAACATCCTTACCGAAATAAGTTCTTGATGCATTTTGCACTCCCCAAGCACTATGTCCAAAAAATACTTGGTTTAAATACATTTCTAGTATTTCATCTTTCGTATACTTTTTCTCAATTTCAACAGCTAAAAACAATTCTTCCACCTTACGTTTGTATGTTCTCTCTGGAGATAGTAAAGCGTTCTTGGTCAGCTGCTGCGTAATCGTACTTCCACCTGCTGTAATCCTACCAGCTACAATATTTTTAAAGAAAGCACTGCTCATCCCTTTCACATCGAAACCATTATGCTGATAAAATCGATGATCTTCAATTGCAACAATCGCGTTCTTTAAATGATCGGGCATTTTATCAATTGATACACCCTCTGTTCGGTTAGCAGATATTTTACTAGCCATATCTCCATCTTTATCGTAAATAACCGTTGATTGTGCCAAGCCCTTTTTCAACGATTCAACATTTGCTGTTGCAGCAAAATACCAGAAGAAGCCTAGAAATGCTAATAGAAAAACAGCCCCTGCTAATATGATGATTTGATTCATATGAGTTTTCTTCCAAAATCTTCGTACAGCCTGACGTAAACGCTGTAACCTTTCCATTAAACTCCCTGCTTTCATTGTTTTGGTGCTAGACACCTTTTATGCATGTTTTAAATAATTATACTCATTTATTCAATTTCGTCCATGTATATATTATCAAAGGCTCCCTTTGATTGCCATGTAAGATTTGTATCAAACAATAGGACAAAAAGTTAACTATACACAAACAGGAGTCCCAATGAAATGGAAATAAAAGAAATAAATTATCTTGGTATTTTTGAAATATTTTGATATATTTTAAGTGAAGGATCATTTTACAACAAGCTTCATTCCTATATGAAATCGAGGTGAAACAATGATACCGCTTAGAAATGATATTGTATCATTTTTGGAGAAAAATAAAGAACCTTTCCTAATGTCTTGGGAAAAACAAACCATTATCACTGGAAAAGATTCAATTAATGATTTTATATTTCTATATGGAGACGTAATGTATGATCTTCTATATAAGTCAATCATCTTAACATATGAAGAAATGAACCTCCTAATCGAGCCATTTGCCAAAAAAATTGCAAGAGATCGGATGATCGAACAAATCGGCATGGGGGAATTTGTATATAAAATCAATATTGGTAAAACGATATTATGTAAGGATTTATTACAACATTTTTCAGATATAGGTGATTTCCCTCCTTTTCTTGACCGAATATGTCACGTATTTGATAAATTTCTATTTTATGCTGTTACACATTATACAGATATTAAAGATCAAATTATCGAAGAAAAAAACCAATACATAACCTCGACACATCACGAACGTTTAACATTATTAGGACAAATGACATCCAGCTTTGTCCATGAATTTCGTAATCCATTAACATCTATTCATGGATTTGTTCAATTATTACGTTCTGAACATCCAACTCTACCCTATTTAGATATTATTGCAAATGAATTGGAACAGCTTAAATTTAGTATTTCACAGTTCCTAATGCTATCCAAAAAAGAAATCATTGAATTAGAAAAAACTTCATTTTCCTTAAACGAACTAATTGACGAGGTCTTATCCTTCCTTTATCCAAGAATACTTGAAGTAAATGTTGAAATTCAAAAAAATTTTTTACATGAATTAACCATTCATGGTTTTAAAGATGCAATTAGACAGGTGCTAATCAATATTATTTTTAATGCTGTCGATGTTCTCAAGAATATTAAAAATCCTATTATTCAAATTGAATTAGATCAAACTACCCAATCAGTCATTTTAGACATAGCAAATAATGGACCAAGAATTTCAGAAGGTCTCGTCGATAATATTTTCGAACCCTTTGTGACAACAAAAGAAACTGGTACAGGCTTAGGTTTATATGTTTCGAAAAATACCATTGAAAAACATGGGGGAACATTGACTTGTCAATCAAATGATGAATGGACTGTGTTCACCATTATTCTCCCTTTAAAGTAGGTAAAGAATGTATCAAATGAATAATTATATTTTACTTTTTATAATTTTCAAATGAAAAGACTCCCTACAACGTAAGGAGCCTTTTTTGATTGATTACCAAAAGAAAAATGGAAGAAAAGCCAAACCTGCAATAGCACCTAAGGCAACTCCAAAGCCGAAGCCACCCCAGCCCCATCCCCATCCCCACGGATAACCATATCCACCATAGTTTCTTTGGGGAAGTGGACGTAAATACACCATTCTATTATCTACACGATGAATGATCCCTCTATGGATTCTCCCATCATGCGTACGAATTTCTACTGCTTTACCCACACCTCTTCGACACATATCATAGTATGAAGCCGGCATAACATTGATCACCTCCAATTATGCTTACACAACAGTTTATGGTTATTTCTCATAATTGGAGTGGGACAATGATGCAGGGCATCCGTTTGAAATTTAGCCTCAAACAAAAAGAGATGGGCATATTCCCATCTCGATTCTTATGCATCATTTAACAAATAAAAGCTGCCCCAACAATAATAAGAAGGATGAATAACACTACGATTAAGGCAAATCCGCGACCAATCCCATAGCCGCCACCGTAGCCATACCCACCTGCTGGGTATCCGCAACCACATGCGTTCCACATAGACTTCTCACCTCCTTATAAGGTAGTGAACGATAATTTGCGTATTAAGCTTCTCTCTTTAAATGTTCATATCCATATTCATGAAGTTTTTTAGCAATCTCCACATGCCCTAAATAATTGGGATAATGTCGATCTCTAGTGCACCAGGTTTCAATTTGATCCTTAAAATGGTGATCTAGATTAACAGAATATACGCAAGGTGAATGGGCGCGACATTGAATATAATTGTTATATTTATTTATCCATTTTTCCGCTTGGTCATGATGTTCAAATGAATTATGTGGTCCAATAATCGCTAACATGTATTTATCGTTCTCTTCCTTCTTCACTTTGCAAATTTTATTAATAATATCATCTAAATTACTTTTGCTTTTCCTGTATGCTTGATAGAAATCTTCACCTTTTTCATTCTCATCTCGTTCAAATGCATCCAAAAAATCATTATGTCCGGCTGATAGTACAATAATTTGACTTTCTTTTATTTCACGAATATTATTTTCATCATCTAATAATTCTAGAATGTCATTTGAACGATAACTTGAATGAGCTCGTGTCATAACAGGAATTCTTTCGGAAAGTACTTCCTCAGACATCCGCGCGTGTTGGTACACAAAACTAGGTGTAAATAAAGAGGTACCTTTTCCCGCACATAATCCGTCACCAATTGCGAGATATTTCATATCCTTCTTCTCCCCCATATTTTAAATAATCCTTATTTATATGTATTCATCTTTTAATTCAAGGTACCAACCTAATGGAAAATAGGCGTTTGTCATGCTTTTACTTATATACCTATCTCCACCAATCATTGAATAATAAAGGTAGCTTTCATTACTCCATGAATCATGTTATAATCTTTTAGTTAAAAACGGATACGACTTTCATGAGAGTTGAAAGTCAAATAATTTAGAAGGCGTATCAACTATGAATCTATAAAACGAGGTGTAATATTTGAATTTATCCACAATAAAAAACGAATGGTTTGGAAACATTCGTGGAGATATATTATCTGGGATTGTTGTAGGACTCGCACTTATTCCAGAAGCAATCGGATTTTCCATTATTGCAGGTGTTGACCCTATGATCGGCTTGTATGCATCTTTTTGTATTGCTGTGGTTATTGCGTTTGTTGGTGGTAGACCGGCAATGATATCCGCAGCTACAGGAGCAACTGCCCTATTGATGGGAGGATTAGTTCGGGATCATGGACTTCAGTATCTTTTAGCGGCAACGATTTTAACTGGTATCATTCAAATTATCCTAGGAGTATGTAAAATAGGTCGGTTAATGAAATTTATCCCCCGATCAGTAATGATAGGGTTTGTTAATGCTTTAGCTATATTAATATTTAGTGCGCAAATCACCCATTTTAAAGGTGAGTCATGGGTGATGTATGCAATGGTTGCTGGAGGACTAGCAATCATTTACTTATTTCCTAAGGTGACAAAAACGATTCCTTCACCACTTGTAGCGATAATTGTCATTACAATCATCTCCATTTCCTTTGGAGTTAATGTGAGAACGGTCGGTGATATGGGAGAATTAACACAGACATTGCCAACGTTCCTAATCCCGAATATCCCTTTCAATTTTGAGACATTAAGAATTATCTTTCCAACCTCATTAGCTATTGCTTTAGTTGGATTATTGGAATCCTTGTTAACTGCTCAAATAGTCGATGATATGACGGACACGGATAGTAACAAGAATAAAGAGGCAAGAGGACAAGGAATCGCTAATATTGTATCAGGCTTTTTTGGTGGGATGGCAGGATGTGCCATGATTGGTCAATCAGGTATCAATGTAAAATCTGGTGGACGTGGCCGACTTTCTACTTTTGTTGCTGGGATTTTCCTTATGATCTTAATTGTGATCCTTAATAAATTACTCGTTCAAATTCCTATGGCTGCATTAGTTGCAGTAATGATTATGGTATCGATTGGAACATTTGATTGGAATTCATTAAAAAAATTACACATTATGCCTAAAAGTGATACTGTTGTTATGTTAGTAACTGTTATCACTGTCGTCGCAACAGATAATCTTTCTATTGGTGTGATTTGTGGAGTCATTTTGAGCGCAGTATTTTTCGCAGCGAAAATCTCTAAAATTCAAGTAGAAACGAATGTAAATCAAATGACGAATACTAAAACATATTACGTAACTGGACAATTATTCTTCGCTTCTGTCACAGAATTTGTTTCTAATTTTGATTATAATGATTCCTATGAATCAATCATTATTAATCTAACAAACACTCATATATGGGATGATTCTGCAGTCGGTGCAATTGATAAAATTGTCTTAAAATATCGTGAGAAAAATAAACACGTGAAAATTGTTGGCCTAAATCAACCAAGTTCGGCTCTAATGGATAAATTAGCCGTGCATAATAAATAAGGGTAACCTCATACAAGCATGTTTTTAAATGGCACATTTCACACACCCATGTTGTGATTTGAAGACCTTCCCTCCTTTATTTAGCTGCAAATATCATGAGAACATCTGTAGCCTGTATTAGGAGTCGTACTTATACAAAAAGCAACAGCCTTTCATATAAAGATTTGATAAGAAACAGCAAGGAAGCTGTTTCTTTTTTTATTTTGATTAGACGCTTTTCTCTAACATTGTTACTTTAAATAAAGTTTTAACAAATAACTATGGCTAAGACCACTGAATCCCTTATTTCATCTAAAAGCAAATAGTTGGACTTTTACAAAACAATAAACTATACAAAAACAACTTTGATTATTATATTGTAGAGGGAATAGAATAGAAAGAGATACTAATTTATGAAAGAGAGGTTGGTGATGAAATGAATCCAATCCATTCAATTATACAAATGCAGAAGCAATTTCATAAGGATGGACAAACCAAAAATATTGATTTTAGAATTCAACAATTAAGAAAACTAAAATCAATGATTATAGAAAATGAGAAGGATATTATGGAAGCTTTAAAAACGGATTTAAATAAGTCTGAATTTGAATCCTATACAACAGAAATTGGTTTTGTTCTTTCTGAAATAACTTTCACATTAAAAAATATTCGAAAATGGACTAAACCTACACGGGTTAAATCCAGCTTTACACATATTGGTTCAAAAGGATTTGTCTATAAAGAGCCCTATGGTGTAGCCCTAATTATTGCTCCTTGGAATTATCCTATCAATCTAGCACTGGCACCTCTTATTGGAGCAATTGCTGCCGGAAATTGTGCAATTTTAAAGCCGTCTGAATTAACACCTGCCACCTCAAGTTTAATAAATAAACTAATAAGTAAGTACTTTCCACAAGAATATATCGCTGTTATTGAAGGCGATGCCCATACGAGCCAATTATTGCTCAACGAGGATGTGGATTATATATTCTTTACAGGCAGTATTCATGTAGGAAAAAAGGTAATGGAGGCAGCTGCTAAACATTTAACCCCTGTTACACTAGAACTAGGCGGAAAAAGCCCTTGTATCGTCCACCATGATGCTAAGCTTCCATTAGCAGCTAAACGAATTGTATGGGGAAAGCTTTTAAATGCCGGACAAACATGTGTAGCACCTGATTATTTACTCATACATGAATCCATCAAAGATTTATTTATCGAGGAAATGAAAAAAGCAATGACCGAACTATATGGAAATGAAATACTAGATAATCCAAATTACACAAAAATTGTAAACAGCAATCATTTTAACCGTTTAACTCAAATGGTAAATCGCTCAAAAGGAAAGATTCGAATGGGGGGAAAATGGGGAGAGAATTCTCTAAAAATTGAACCGACATTGATCGAAAACATCCAATGGAATGACCCTACAATGGAGGAAGAGATCTTTGGACCCATTCTCCCCATCATCACCTATCATGACATTGACGAAATGATTCAACAAGTTTCAGAGAGACCTAAACCACTTGCTTTATATTTATTTACTGAAAATAATAGGATTAGTAAGAAAATTATTGAGGAAATTTCGTTTGGAAGTAGTTGCATTAATGATACCGTATATCAAATTGCTACCCCACATCTTCCGTTCGGTGGTGTCGGTGCAAGCGGAACAGGTGCATACCATGGAAAAAAAAGCTTTGATGAATTTTCCCATGAAAAAAGTGTACTGAAGCAAACGACACGATTCGACATCCCCCTACGATATCCTAATGTAAAAATGGGGCTAGAGTTAGTAAGGAAAATAATGAAGTAGTACAGAAATGCACTACTTCATTATTATTGATTTAAAAGATATTCATAAACGGATTCACCTATTTTTGTAATAGAAACTTGTCCTAAAAAATTCTGTTCAAGCTGGTCAATTAATACAGCTATATAAGCTTTTTTTCCACCGTAATGAATGATGGCAACATCATGTTCGATTCCTTCCATTTCCCCTGTTTTATTTGCTATTTTCATAAGGTCCTGATCCATTAAACCGGGTAATTTATGACGAAATTGTTGTGCTGAAAGACATTTTAGTATGTCAAGTGTGCTATTTTTAGATAAAATTTCATTTTGATCTAATTCTTTTAATAGACAAATCATGTCAGATGCAGTTGTAATATTTTCATAACCTTTGGCTTTCGCCTGCTCATCCATTAATTTTCTTTCTACTTTAGTATGATGGGCCCCAATATCCCTACAAAACTGATTAATATTATCTTTTCCCAGTAATTCAATCATTATATTGGTTGCCGTATTGTCAGATACAATAATCATTAAGGTTATTAAATCCTTTATGCTTAGTTGAGTACCATCTGTAAGAGAATGAAGAACACCTGACCCACCTACTTTTTGAAAATCTTTTATTTCAATTAAATCTGTTAAACAAATCGTCCCTAATTCACTTTGTCGATATGCCTCCATCATGATTGGTATTTTAATTAAACTGGCAGATAAATATTCTCTATCACTGTCTTTTTCAATGATTCTTTGTTCATCGATTTCTACCGCAATACTAATTCTCGCCTGAGTGCTATTAATGATTTCCTCAACGGATTGAATGAAACATTCACTCGAATTCAATCGTTCATCTCCTCCATGGGGCTATTGTTCATTATATAAATGACAAGCTACAAAATGATTGGGTTTTACTTCCTGCCAAATAGGAGTCTTCTCAGCACATACCCCCATTGCCTGAGGACAGCGTGTTCGAAAAGGACAACCACTCGGTGGATTGATCGGATTTGGAACATCTCCCTTTAATATAATCCTTTCCCGTTTTCTTTCTAGCACAGGATCAGGTAATGGAATAGCCGAAAGAAGAGCCGCGGTATATGGATGCAATGGTTCCTCATACAATTCTTCACTTTCCGCTAGTTCCATCATTTGACCTAAATACATGACAGCAATTCGATCGCTAATATGCTTTACCATCGAAAGATCATGTGCGATAAACAAATAGGTCAAGTCTCTTTCATCTTGTAATTGTTTTAATAAGTTCACAATTTGAGCTTGAATTGAAACGTCTAGAGCAGCTATTGGTTCATCTGCAACAATAAATTTTGGCTCAACTGCTAAAGCTCGTGCAATCCCAATCCTTTGCCTTTGACCACCACTGAATTCATGTGGATATCGATTCGCATGATTACGGTCTAACCCTACTAATTCTAATAATTCAGTGACCCTAGTCCGGCGATCCTCTTTATTCATATTTGGTTGATGGATCAATAATCCCTCGGAAATAATCTCTAATACAGTCATCCGTGGATTTAATGAGGAATAAGGATCTTGAAAAATCATTTGAACGTCTTGGTGATATTGCTTTTCTCCAGCTTTTGATTGTTGACTTTCCAGTATTTTACCTGCGAACTTCACTACCCCTGATGTAGGTTGATATAGTTGAAGCAATGTTCTACCAACAGTAGATTTTCCACAACCAGACTCTCCGACAAGCCCTAATGTTTCACCTTTATGAATCGTAAAACTAATGCCATCAACTGCACGTAATTTTTGCTTTTTACCAACCTTAAAATATTTTGTTAAATTTTCTACTTCTACTAAGGGCTCCCGATAATTCATCATCTTGTTCCCCCAATCGCAACAGGCTTATTTTCCACTGGTGTCCTTTGATCATGAAGCCAGCAAGAAACCGAATGCTCATCTGTCATTTGGAGTTTCTCTGGTGCAAAATAATGACATACTTTCATCGTATAAGGACATCTCGATGCAAAGGGACATCCTTGTTGTTTTTTCGCTAGATTTGGTGGTGACCCAGGTATTGGAATTAAAGGGACCTTCCGACTAGAGTGAAGCTTTGGCATGGATTGCAATAATCCTAGTGTATAAGGGTGCTTAGGCTTATAAAATATTTCATCTACTGTTCCCATTTCAACAATTTCGCCAGCATACATGACAGCAACACGATCTGCCATATTAGCTACCACTCCTAAGTCATGAGTAATCATAATAATCGCGGTACCTGTTTTTTCTTGAAGGTTTTTCATTAAATCAAGAATTTGAGCCTGAATTGTCACGTCTAATGCTGTTGTTGGTTCATCCGCAATTAATATTTTGGGATTACACGCTAGAGCCATAGCAATTACCACACGCTGTCTCATTCCACCTGAAAACTGATGAGGAAAGGCATCTAGTCGTTCCTCTGGATTGGGTATTCCAACTAATTTCAACATATCAAGAGCTTTTTGTCTTGCCACTCGATTGGTTAATCCTTGATGTTTCTTTAATCCCTCTATGATTTGTTTTCCAATCTTCATCGTTGGATTTAATGAGGTCATCGGATCCTGAAATACCATTGAAATTTCCGAACCGCGGATTTTTTGAATTTGTCTAACCGGTAACGCGAGTAAATCTTGATTATCGTAATAAATTTTTCCTTCAGGAATATAAGTATTATGTTTAGGAAGAAGTTTCATTATTGATTTCGCCGTTACAGACTTTCCAGAGCCTGATTCACCAACTATTGCCAATGTTTCACCTTTTTTTAATGAAAAATTCACTCCTCTTACAGCATTTACTTCACCACTTTGATTTCGAAACGATACGTGTAAATTTTCAACAGATAGGATTTCTTCCACCATGATAAATCACTCCTTTATTTTCTCATCTTTGGATCAAGCGCATCTCTTAAGCCATCCCCTAGAAGATTAAAACAAATCATAACAGCACTGATGACAATAGATGGGAAAATGAGCTTATAGGTGAAGAAACGCATTGCTTTATAGCCATCGTCTATTAATACACCTAATGAGGCCAATGGTGCCTGAAGTCCTAACCCAATGAAACTTAAGAAAGCTTCAAAAAAGATTGCCGTTGGGATAGTAAACATTAATGTGACGATAATTGGCCCCATGACATTTGGCAATAAATGCTTCCCTATTAATCTTCTATTTGAAGCCCCGAGGGTTCTGGAGGCTAATACAAATTCTTGACTTTTAAGTTGGAGAATTTGTCCTCGTACGACCCTAGCCATTCCAACCCACCCAGTAATAACCATCGCAAGAATAATTGAGGTAATCCCTGGTTCAAGTATCAAAATAAATAAAATGATAATAATCAAGTTTGGAATTCCTACCAAAACCTCAATAATCCTCTGCATGACATTATCTACTTTTCCTCCATAAAATGCGGAAATACCTCCATAAAGTACACCAATACATAAATCAAGCAGGGCAGCAACTAAGGCGATGAAAAGAGAGATTTGTGTTCCTTTCCACACTCTCGTCCAAATATCTCTTCCGAATTCATCTGTACCAAACCAGTAATTGGTGGTTATATCTCTTTTTTCATATTGATCAACACCGTGTACATCTTTACCATTTAATCCAAGCCATTCTAAACCAGAAATCTTAGGCGGAAGATTTCGATGGGCAATATTTTGTTGTTTATAGGTATACTCATTAAAGCTTGGACCAAAAATCGCAAGGAGAGCGATGATAAGTAATACAACAAGAGAAATGACGGACCCTTTATTTCTCAACAACCTCATCCATGCTTCCTTCCAAAATGTAACAGGAGGTTTTGTAATTTCCTCATGTATGGAAGGATCTATTGGAGCAGGAACAAATAAATCATCCGTAATAACAGTTGGGATTTGATTGGTGCTTGATTGATCACCTTTGTGAGGATAGATCGTTGGTTGACTTTCTTTATTCATTTCTATCTTCATATTTCAGCCCCCCGTTTAAAATTAATGCGAGGATCTAGTAGTCCATATAAAAGGTCAACAATAAACACAACGAATATAAATAATGCACTATAAAAAACGGTTATCCCCATAATGACACTATAATCATTTACTAAAATGGATAATGTAAATTGTTCACCTAAACCTGGAACAGCAAAGATTTTTTCAATGACTAGGGTACCTGTCATGATTCCAACTGCTAATGGTCCTAACATTGTAACTACTGGGATTAATGCATTTCTTAATACATGCTTAATCACTACACCTGATTCAGTAATTCCTTTCGCTCTAGCAGTAATAACATAATCATGACCTAATACCTCTAGCATTTCTGTCCTAATAAATCTTGCTACCGTTGCCGTCACTGAAACAGATAAAGCAAAGGAGGGTAACAATGTGTATTTATAACTTTCCCATAGTGCAGGAGGTAGCCAACCTAATTTCACACCAATAAAATATTGTAATAGTGCAGCAAATACAAAGGATGGAATGGACATACCTAGTACAGCTAATGTAACCGATCCATAATCATAAATACTATTATGTTTTAGTGCAGATAAAATCCCAAGTAATAATCCAAAAACTATACCAAATACCATGGCTTGAAAACCGATCAATCCTGAAGGACCAATTCGATCCACGATCATACTATTTACAGTTCGACCTTCATATTGGAAGGACAAGCCAAAATCACCTGTTACTAAATTCCCTAAATAGTGGATATACTGCAACACTACAGGCTTATCAAGCCCATATTTTTCGTTTAAGACCTCTATTTGCTTGTCCGAAAGCTTTTCGGGGTTATTAAACGGAGTCCCTGGAAGCAATTTCATTAGAAAAAAAGTTAATGTCACAATGATAAAAAGAGTAATAATCATATAACCTAGTCTTTGAAGCAAGTAACGTTTCATAAAAACACCCCATTCCTTTAGAAAAAACTCTATGTATGGTGAAAAAAAAATCAGAAAAGAGGATGTACGTAAAACGATACATCCTCTACTTTTATCAGAGTAAACTTACTCCAAATAGGTCCATTTATAACTAAAATCTGCACCACTAGGATGTTCAATTAAGTCCTTAACATTGCTATGAATTAAAATCGCTTGCCCAGTTTGATAAAGTGGTGCAATCGCTGCATCTTCATCAATTAACATTTTTTCCAACTGTAATAACATTTCATATCGTTTGGATAGATCTGTTTCAAGTCTCGCTTTTTCAACTAATGCATCATAATCTTTTCTAGAATAATCTTCACGGTTGGATGAGCTTCCTGTAATCCACATATCTAAATATGTCATCGGATCACTATAATCTGGTCCCCATGTTGATAATGAAATATCATATTTAATTGATTTTTCAATTTCTAGTCTTTGTTCAAAAGGAACCGCTTTAATTTCTAATTTAAATCCAGGAAGATTCGTCTCTAGCTGGGATTGTATAAATTCCGCCATTTTCTTACTAGAGTCAGTATCAGCAAGATTAATAGCAACTTTTACTTCTTTCACTCCTGTTTCTTTTAATCCCTTTTCCCAGTATTTTTTAGCTTCATCAAGGGATCCTTTTAAAAGATCGCCATTTAATTCACGGAAATCCTTATTATCTGGTGAAAAATAATATTCTCCAGGAACTATACCGTATAATGGAACCGCTCCATTATTTAATGCAATATCGGTTAGTCCTTGCTTGTCGATAGCTAGGTTAACCGCTTTCCGAATATTTTCATTTCCTAAAACGGGGTGATTTAAATTAAAACGAAGGAATCCAATCCCTGCTTGTGTAGTTGTTTTAAATTCCTTATCATCCTTATAATTGTCTACAGATTCTGCCGTTAATGTCACTCTATCAATTTTTTTACTTTCGTAGAGATTCAAACCTGTAGCATCATCTTTTACAACATAGACATTTATTTCATCCAGCTTTACAGTATTTGCATCCCAATATTCCGGATTTTTTACATATTTCCAACTTTGTTCATGCTTCCACTCTGCTAATTTAAATGGTCCATTAGATAGTAACTTATCTGCTTCAAGAGCGTATTGGTCCCCCATTTCTTCTACAAATTTTTGATTTTGAGGAAGGAAGGTTCCAAAGGTTAATAGTGTTTCTAATAATGGGTTAGGATTCTCAAGAGTAACTTCCAATGTTTTTTCATCGACTGCCTTTACACCTAACTGATCAACATCCATTTTCCCATCAATAATAGCTTGTGCATTTTTCACTCCAACGGTTACAAACATATAGTTATATGCACCAGCTTCTTTTAACACCCTTTTCCATGCATACTCAAAGTCATTAGCAGTAACAGGATCACCATTACTCCATTTCGCATCTCTAATTTTAAATGTATGAACGAGGCCATCTTCACTTTGTTCATGATTTTCTGCCATAGCTAAAATCGGTTTATTATTCTGATCCTGACGGAAAAGACCTTCATTTACATTGTTTAAAACTGTAAATGCAACCGCATCATGAGCTTTCGTTGAATCCATCGTAGGAATCTCGGCAGTTGCTGTTACGTTTAATACTTGTTTTGTATCCGTACTTTTTTCTTCTCCGGCTTTTTCTTTCCCATTATCATTTGTTTCCGTTTTTTTGGAACCAAAGCCACATCCAGAAAGAGCCATTGAGATTACTAGCATGAAAATTAAGATGGATAACCATTTTTTCCTCTTCATTCGCCTTCCCCCTCTAATTAGAATTTTCTATATTTACTGATAGTTTATATAGTTCCTACGATATTATCAATATATTTTTAAATATTCAAACAAAGTAAAAGTATGTTAAACTACTTTTAACTAGTGATAGAAAGGGGTTGTTCGTTTGAAAAAATATTTATGGTTTAATAGTTTTTCCTTAGTTTTATCGCTTATTATCGTTTTATCCTTTTACCAGTCATGGGATTTTTTAGGATGGATTAATATACTTTTTTATATTGGAATAGTTATTCTTTTAATAGGATGTGTGCTAATCATTATTAGAGGAAATTTCTTTTCAGCTTTTATCTATAGCTGTAAGCGCTTTTTTCGTTCTATAAATAAAAAAGAACAAATAATCCAAGAAACTGAAGGGAGACAGGTTGAGCTGCCGTCTGTTAACCGACAAATCCCATCCCCCAAGCCTTGGATTATTAATGGTTTTTCATTTTGTATTTTAAGCTTATTACTGTCATTATTAATGGTCTATTCTGGTAGGTGATCGATAAAATTCTGATAGGCGAATCCTCTCACCTGTTCTTCTGAATAATACTTTAATAATTCATTGATTAAATTTTGATACATTGCGGAGTTTTCAAGTTTTTCTACCTTTGTAGATATGCCATCAAAATCAGAACCAAAACCTATTTGTTTCACACCGCCTAATGAACAAAAATGATCAATATGCTTAATTAAATCTGATAATGTCGCGTTCCCATCTTCCTTTACAAAAGGAGGGCAATATACAACGTGAACGAGGCCATTTTTTTCGAACATAGCCTTTGCTTGTTGATCAGATAAATTACGAACATGGTTACATATTTCCTTCGCATTCGAGTGACTTGCGATTGGATACTTTGCGACTTCTATAACATCCCAGAAGGCATTTTCACAAAGGTGAGACACATCGGTTAAAATCTTATGATCATTATTGAATGAGACAATTTCTTTTCCAAAGGATGTAAGACCTGCACCACGTTCTTCTCCAGCACCATCAGCAGCTAAGTTGGCATTATTCCAAGTTAAGCCAACCGAAAGAACACCTAACTCATGTAAAATGCTTAATTTTTGAAGATCATTTCCAATTGCATCTACCCCTTCTAAAGTAAGCATTGCACCGATTTCATTTTCTTTCAGTCGGTTAAAATCCTGCCACCTTGTAATCTGCTTCATTTCCGGATTTTTCCCAATCACTTCATTTTTAAAATAATAGACTTGATCAAGAGCTGCCTGAAACTTCTGATCAGATTTAATATCTGGGTCGATGAAAATGGCAAAGGCTTGAACCATCACATCTCCTTGTTGTAAACGGGTTTTATTTGTATCTAATTCTTCTGCATTACTATAGGATAATTTCCCTTTTGCATAAGCTAGTTTCATTAATGCATCACAATGTAAATCAATTACTTTCATTTTTTTATCCTCCAATTAAGATTGACATGCCTCTATAAATCTTTGAAAAATCGCTTTTGAAATATGATCTTCATTCAATGCTAATGGTTCAGGATGCCATTGTACCCCCAAGACAAATTGGTGTTCAGTGCTTTCAATAGCCTCTATCACTCCATCAGATGCCCGAGCTGTGACTATAAATGGACTCACCACATTCCTCACTGCCTGATGATGAAAAGAGTTCACTTTAAACTCTGTTTGACCAGCAATGGATTCTAGTAAACTATTTTTCTCTACATTGACATAGTGTGAATAATGTGAACGTGTAGCCTTCTGTGCGTGTTGAAGTAATTGTGACTCAGATTGGCTATAAATATCTTGGAACATATCTCCACCGGCAGCTATATTTAAAATTTGAATGCCACGGCAAATCGCTAAAATCGGTTTATTTTTTTCTAAAAAGCGATGTATGATTGCGACTTCTAAACTATCCCTACCTGGTGAAATTGATCCAAGATTTTGATGTGGTTCTTCTCCAAACAGGGTAGGATCAATATCCCCTCCACCAGAAAGCACAACACCGTCAATTTTGTCTACTATTTGATCCACATCTGCATCTATTCCAGCCGGAATGATCAAAGGAATCCCTCCAGCACAAATGACAGCTTGAATATAATCATTGGCTAGTGTATGTTTCCAATCAAGTTCTACATGTGCAGTTATCCCGATAATCGGTTTCACTATCATCTCCCCTTCCTCTTTATTTGATATATGTGTCTTACAATTATATCGCAATTTGTACGTTCCACAATTAAATTTTATGAATTTTTCCAATCTTTTAAATGTGTCAATGTAAAACTAAAGGGTATAATGAATGTAAGAGAGATTGAAATTTATAAGGAGTAATGTATGATACGAACGTTAGTGATTACTAGAGACTTTGAACTATTAAAAGGAGTGACTCTTGAGGAATTAAGCGATATGGATTGTCTTTGGTATTGGATTGACTTTGATCGTCCTACTGAGGAGGAAATTTTAAAATTAAGAAATCCATTACGATTTCATCCATTAGCGATTGAAGATTGTATCCATAAACTACAGCGACCAAAATTAGATTATTATGAGGACCATACTTTTTTTGTTCTCCATAGTCTTCATCCGGAAGAATTGATAAAAGAAGAAATAAATATCTTCCTTGGAACGAATTTTATCGTCACTTTCCATCAGCATCTAGCCAAAGAAATTCATGATGTTTGGAGCCTTTTTATCGAAAGCGATTCTTACGAAAATTGGGATCCTTATTTAATTTTGTATCAGTTGATGGATAAAATCGTTGATAATTATTTTCCGCTTATCTATAAACTTGAGGATCGCCTTAATGAAATTGAGGATAATTCAAAGAATGAAACAATGGAGGTATTATTGGAAAGTCTATTCGATACAAGACATGAATTGCTCTCCATGAGACATACAGTTACGCCAATGAGTGATTTATTATACCGAATGCTAAATTCTCATCGCCTAGATGGAATACAAAGGAGAGCTGCCTACTTTACTGATATTCATGACCATCTTTTGAAATTAACTGGGATGATTGATGCAAACAGGGAATTGACAGCAGATATTCGCGATAGTTATCTCTCTTTGAATGCCCATCAGACCAATCGAGTGATGAAAGTACTAACGGTCATTACCACCATTTTCATGCCGCTGACACTCATTGCCGGTATTTATGGAATGAATTTTGATTATATGCCTGAACTCCATTGGAATCTAGGTTACTTTATTATTCTTATCCTCATGTTCATCATAGGGGCAGGGATGTCACTTTGGTTTATGAAAAAAGGTTGGTTTAAATAGAGTTTGGTCTACTATACAACAGCTTCCTATAGGGGAGTTGTTTTTATTTGGAAACGTTTATTAAGAAAAACGAATAATTTAGATTAAATATTTAATACTAATCTGTATATAGCAATAAAAATTTATTAGGGGGACTTTCTTTGCTAATAAAGCTGTTATTACTTCTAGCACTAATTCTCCCATGGCTTACGGTTGTATTTCTAAATAAAAACCTTGTAAGACGATATATGCCTGTTACTATTTTTACTTGTTTGCTAATGACCATCGTTTTTCAAATTGCTTACAATTATAAGTGGTGGACCATTGACAGCTATATCGTTCCTTGGGGATATATGATTGATATTAGTTTTGCGTACGGAATCTTTGCTGTGGGCACGTTTTGGATTTTTGTTCTTGCCGCTAATAATTTCCGTATATTCCTTATCGTTAATTTAATTATGGATGCTTTTCTATGTTTCGTTGTGCTAGGCTTGTTGGAACGTTTAGGTGTAACTACGCTCGTTAATATTCATAAATGGCAATATTTCATTGTGACCTTTATTCTTTCATTAATTATTTATGTTTATCATTTATGGCAGGAAAAAATTTTTTCCGAAAAAGTCTAACTAATCAATGTCTCGAGCTGATCGAGGCATTTTTTTTTTGTAAAAATTGTTGCTAATAAGTAAAGTAAACTGTCTGAACCTTTTACAAAAGGAACAAATTCTACTTTAACAGCCTTATTTAAAAGATGATTTCGAATTCCCAGCATTTTTTATATAATGTAGTAAATCTGTTTTTATATAAAAGGGTGGGAAACGATGAGTAACTTTTGGATGTTTGTCTTTATGTCTGTCTGTTTGATTATTTTACCAGGTCCAGATACAGCGATTACCACTAAGAACACACTAACCTTTGGTTATAAAGGTGGGCTACAAACTGTATTTGGAACATGCTGTGCCCTCTGCATTCATACTTTTGCGGTTATCGCAGGAATATCTGCGATTATTGTTCAATCAGCGATGCTATTTTCAATTATAAAATATATAGGTGCAATTTATTTAATCTATTTAGGTGTGAAAACATTACTCTCCATTAGAAAAGATGTTGTCCAAGATGATGATACACATCATGTAATGACAGGACATTCATCATTTTTCCGGCAAGGCTTTTTAACAAATCTCTTAAATCCAAAGGTAGCTGTTTTCTTTTTAACTTTTTTACCGCAATTTATTAACCCAAAAGTACATTCATGGAGTCAATTTCTTCTTATGGGGTTTACATATACGGCATTGACTGTCATATGGTTTGTCTTTTATATTCTTTTCATTCAACGGATGAATGAATACATGAAAAAACCGAAAACACAAAAGTTTATTCAAGGATTAACCGGAGTAGTCCTAGTTGGATTTGCCATTAAACTTGCCTTTGAGAGGCGAACATAATAAGGATATGCGGATATATCTGAAAAATCGCGGATATATCCGTTTTTTCGCGGATAAATTGAATAATTAGCGGATAAATTCAAATTTTCGCGGATATTATGCTTCCCTATTAAAATTGGAAGGAGTTTTATTATTTTTAGCGAAGATTAAGGTAAGTAAATGAAAGGAGTGAGCATATTTGATTGTAAAAGAAAGGACAATCCCATTAAAACTAGAGGTTTATGATGCTCTCATGAGAAGAATTACGTTGAAACATCCTAAAAGAAATATTATTCAAGAGGAACTCTCAAAAATAAAAGCAGGCTTTAAAGGTGAAAAGGCTATAGACTACTATTTACAATTCCTTCCCCAAGATAACTATTATATTTTTCATGATCTTCGCTTAAAACTATACGATTATTATTTTCAGATTGATACTTTAATTGTTACCCCATCTTTTTTACTCATACTAGAAATCAAAAACATTGCTGGAACTTTACATTTTGAACCTATGTATCATCAACTGATTCGAAAAATGAACGAAAAGGAAGAAGGCTTTCCAGACCCATTATCACAGGTCCGAAGGCAAGAGCAACAATTAAGAGAATGGTTAATATCCCATAAGCTCCCTAGTATCCCTATCGAAAGTTTAATCATAATCAGTTTTCCATCAACCATCATCCACCCACCTAAATACATGACAAAGCTTCATCAAAAAATTTGTCATGCTCAGCATTTAATTGAAAAAATTGAAGAAATCTCCCTACTATATAGAAAAACCATTCTTAGTAAAAAAGATATAAACAAAATGAAAAGACTTCTCTTAAAAAATCATACCCTCTTAATCAATATCCCCCCATGTCCATTTGGCATTCAAAAGTCCGATATACTTCATGGAGTTCAGTGTCCATATTGTCAACATATTCCTATGTATCGAAAGCACGGGGGATGGGTGTGTCAACATTGTCAAAGCTCCACAAAAGATGCACATCACAAAGCCGTTGATGATTACTTTTTATTGATTGATCACGAATTAACGAATCAAAAATTATGTGAGTTTCTGCTAATACAATCATCCGATACTGCAACTAGATTATTAATCTCAATGGGACTTCCATACAATGGGTCAAAAAAAGGAAGAGTCTATTTTCGAAAAATCAAGTAAACCTCAGTAAAAGACCTTCACTTTCGAAGGTCTTTCACTTGTAGCTTGTTTTAATTTCCCCTTCATTTACATACTCAAACAATCCAAGTCGATTTCCCCAAGGATCAGTAAATGTCCCCCATTTTACAGGAACCTCTTCTCGAGAATGAATAGATTTAAAACACCAAAACGGATAGGACCACTTCCAACAGCTTGCTTGCCTTCAGCTACTTGTAACCAACATCCTGGTATTAGTTCCCATTCTGCAAACCCTTCATGAGGTATAAAGTCAGGCTTTCTAGATAAAAATGTCTCATACCACTGTTGACCTTCTTTTATGTCAAGCACTCTAACTTGTACCGTCATTTCATCTATCATGGCTATTTTGAGAACTCAATTAACTCAAGATGATTTCCGGTTGGATCTTCAATAATCATATAACGTCCAGGTGGACAAGGTCGTGGCTCATCAAATATCATTTTTACATGTTTCGCTTTTAAATGTTTGATATCCTCATCTAAATTTTTGGAAATGATTCCAGGAAGGACATACGGCTTTGTATTTGTATGCACTGTTTCAGCCTTTTCTAATACAATCGTAAACGCTTCTTGTTTTAATGTAGCAATATTTTCTCCATATCTTTGTGATAGTTCAAATCCAAGGATATTTGTATAAAACTCCACCGCTTCATCTATTTCATGCACGTTAATCGTTAAAACACCAATTTGATTTAACATCTTTTCTCCCCCTTTTCTACATTCACTTTATCAAAATTTATCCGTCATTATTTCTTCTACTTTGCTCTGTTTTTTTCAAATAGTAATAATGGCAGGTTAATTAGTATAGGTGGATCATACGGCATCGGCTCCCGTAATTTAACCGTGATATCGATATTTGTGCCCGATGTTATTTCAAGTGGTTGCTCATATTTCCCTCGCAATAAACTATCGCTAGAAAAGTATTTTTTCGGATTAAGATTCCAAGGAATCCCTGCAATCAGCATGTAGTACTTACCTTCAGGAATATTCGAAAACAAACAAGAGCTATTTTTATGTAAAAGTGCAGTACCAACTATCGGCCGTTGGTCAGGTATTGGACGTGGGAAAAGTCCTGCAAATAATATGCCTTTAAAATCTAGTGGAGGAATAATTTTGCATCTAACAGATTGAAATTGAAGTGTTTCTAAGGATTGAGTTTGTTCCATTGTTCCAAATTGAATCAGCTGATTCTGTAATGTACCCATTTTCTGGCGAAATTCCCTAGGAGACTGTCCTACATATTGTTTAAAGCGTGAACTAAACGTTCCTATACTCTGGAATCCAAGTGATAATAATACTTTTAAAACAGATGAAGTGGACTCACTTAAATGGGACTTTCCTGCCTCAATACGAAGTGCAGAAAGGTAGTGTCTAGGCGCAATCCCGGTTACCTCCTTAAAGATTCTTATAAAATGAAAATGACTATACCCCACATGGGATGCTAATTCTTCCGTCGTAATGTCTGCTGACAAATTCATTTTCATATATGTAATTGCTTCCACCGTTATTTTTATATGCTCATCATTCAACTATTACACCCACTTGCAAAGTACTAGAATCATTAATTAATACCACCCAGATAAATTGGTACCGATTCTCCATTTTCATATCGTAGGATTACCTCCCTCATTTCCTGTGGGTAAAATCGATACTTTATAATGTCAGCTATAGGTAGCCATTCAACTCCTACCTGATGTTCATCGGGATTAACCCCTTGACTAATGAAGTTTCCACCGTCCAATATAGTGCATGAAAAATAATATTCTACTTGGTGAACAGAGGGGAGTCCATAGTTTTTCCCAACCAATTCTCGCACAAAAATTAGCTCCCCTATTTCCTGCATCTCTCTCCCAATTTCCTCCAAACATTCTCTTTGCAATGTTTCATGAAAGGTCTCTCCGAACTCTTGACCTCCACCAGGGCATAAATAGAAGTATCCCTCTTGATCCTGATTCTTTGTAACTAGGATTCTACCATCTTGAATAATAAGCGCTTTCACAGAATTTCTAATAGCCAAATGATCACCTTATTTCTATCTATTTGATTATATTCTAACAAAAGTACACTTAATTTTCAGTTAATTACAATTGAAGCAAGATAGGATTTTTTCCTATCTTGCTTACGAAAATAATTAAGGATTTTAGCGCATTAAGGATGAAAAAACACTGCTTTAAACCATATTAATCAAATCTACGCTTTCCATAGATGATCACCGTAATGACCAATGTGGCGACACACCAAACCAATAAAATGAGTAGCTGTGATCCGACACTACCAAGCCCACCACCCTGACTTAAGGACTGCCAAGCTTTTTCAAATTGTTCACTTGGTAAATAATATAGGATTTTTTGGATGGTATCATTATTGATAAAGGCCCGAAGCATTGAACCCATTCCAAACAGGATCATTACAGGCATTCCAACAATAGTTGTTTCCATAACTGTTCTTGACATTAACCCAAGAATTGTTCCAATCGAGATAAATATAATTAAGTTTAATAGAATAAGTAATGCAAATAATGGGATCGAATTCACCTTGAATTCGCTTAAATAGATCGAACCGATAATAATGACTATTGTGACAGCTGATGTCAAAGCACTTTTTCCAATCAATATTTCTAATGTATTCGCAGGTGATAATAGCAAACCTCTTAATGTGTTCTTTTCTTTTTCCTCCGCAACCATTGCCGCCTGTACAAAACAGCCCGCAATGACAAGGGCTAAACTAATTGGCATCGAATGAAATGCATCTGTTGTTGACCCTATACGTCCTAACCATGCTGCAAACGCTAATGGTATCGCCATTGTAAATAGAATATATGAATTCTTTAATAAATCCTTCCAATCTTTAAGAAAAATAGCTTGTACTCTTTTTAGTGAAAATGTCATGATAAAGCCCTCCCAGTTAATTGAACAAATATATCACCTAATGAAGGTTCATTAGAATGGATCGACATTATTTCATCATTCTTCATATATTCATAGATTTTTTCAGCTCCCTCTTGATTTTTCGGAACAATTACTGTTCGATCATCTTTTAATAGAAGCTTAATCGTTGAATCACTATATTTCAGCCGTAAACTTTGCGGAGTATCTAATAGTTTTATTTCACCCTGATGCAGAAATGCGACACGATCACATAATTCTTCGGCTTCTTGCATGTCATGGGTCGTTAAAAATATCGTTGTCCCTTGTTCATTTAACCTTTTTAAACCATCATGTATATGCTTCGTATTCATGGGATCGAGTGCAGATGTTGGTTCATCTAAAAACAATAAGTCTGGTTTATGAAGGATTGCTCTTGCTAAAGTAACCCTTTGCTTCATCCCTTTTGAAAGTTTTTGGACGACCATATTCTTCTCATTTATCAAATTAACTGCTGCCAATACTTCATTTATTTGACCTTCATTTACATCATATAATTTACAAAAAAATGCAAGATTATCGTATACTGTTAGCCTCTCATAGAGACCGCTATTATCGGTTAGAATTCCAATCCGTCGCATATATGATGGATCTTTCAAATGTTTTAATGGTTTGCCAAACACTTGAACCTCTCCCGATGTATGTTTTAATTGTGCAGTTAAGATTTTAATTGTTGTCGTTTTTCCAGATCCACTCGGTCCTAAAAATCCGAACGTTTCTCCCTTTTTTATATTAAATGTTGCGTTTTTAATGGCAGATTTGTTTCCAAACGATTTGACTAAATTTTTCACTTCAATGACATTTTCCACTTGATTACTCCCTTTCATCCTCGATTCACTTGCTTGATCATAGTTTAGCTGTGATTTTGCAAGAACGCAGTAATATCATGGTAAAAGGAGTATAAATTAAGTTGAATGGAGTATTTTTATTGGTGAGTGGAGCATACATTCAATGAAAAAATTACAGGGTGGCAATTTTTAAATCCCGATAATATCCTTCAGTTCATTCATTTTACCTTTTGACAGAGGAACCGAACTTTTCTTTGAATCCTCTAAAATCAAACTATAGCTATTTCTCGTCCATGTAATAACTTCTCGTACCTTTTGAAGATTGACGATATACGAGCGATGACAGCGGAAAAAGCCAAATGGATAGAGTCGATCAAAGAGCTGATTCAAAGAATAACTGCAAGGAAATACCTCCCCTTTTACATTCAAGTAGGAAATTCCGTCATTACTTTCGATATAATCGATTTCAGTGGGATCAAGTAAAATAATTTTATCGTTTACTTTAGCAGGAATTTTTTCAAATCGAAATGGAATAGGATTTGTCTGGCTTTCTTGAACATTTTCTATTTCTTCTGTATTAGTCGGAATGTCAGTTTGCAATTCTCCTTGTTCGATTTCTTTCTTTTGTTCTTCCTCACTATCCATGACATCTATTTTCTTCAAACCGTCCTCATTCAATAAATACACATGATCCGTCATGGTAATTGCATTTTCTAAATTACTAGTTGTTATTAATATCGCTTTTTGTTCATCTATAAGATCATTCATTAGATTCCTAATGATATATTGGCTTTCAATATCTATATTTTGAATAGGCTCTTCAAGAATAATCAGTTCAGGTTGATGAAGAATCGCACGAGCAATCTGAAGACGTTTTTTTTCTGAAAAAGTAAGCTTATCTATTCTCACTTTTTTTACCAAACCAATTTTTTGAAGAAGCATATTTACATCTGTTTTTACTTCATAAAGCCTTTTATAAAAACTTAAATATTCAAATGGGGTTAGGCGATCATATAATGATTCATTTAGTAACACAATACCTACCTTTTTGCATATTGCTTTAAATGAAGAAAATGTTTTTCCAGAAACAAGTACCTGACCGCCTGATGCTGAAGATTCTCCTAATAAAATTTGGATAAGCTGCTTACCAATTTCTACATTACATTGAATGGCCACTGCTTCCCCACTTTTAATTTCTAAATTCATTTGAGCGATTAAAACCGTATTTTCTATTCGCTTCTCTAGTTGTCTTATCTCTAATATATTCAACCTTAACTCCCCTATCAAACCCTAATAATAAGAAAAAAAATTATCAACTACTAAATACCTAACTTTGATAATTTTACCATAATAAAACATTTATAACATTTATAATTCATTTACTATTAATAACAAATGAAGTATTTAAAATAATTGAGATCATGCCTCTTTCATGTTAGATTGATTTCATTAGACTGTTCGCCATACAATGAGTGACAAATATATAGATTTGAGGTGTAATAATGACGTTTCATGGGCAAAAAATTCTTCCCGCAATACGATCAATGAAAGATTTTGATAAGATGCTGGATACTCCTTTTACATATGGTGTCTTCCTTGACTTGCATATTGGGATGCTAAAAAGTGTGTTTGAATATGCTAGAAGTCATAAAAAAAATATGTTCCTTCACGTTGATTTAATACAAGGGCTTAGCCATGATGAAGCAGCGACAGAATATTTATGTCAGGAAATTAAGCCATATGGATTGATCTCTACTAAGGGAGGAGTGATTACAAAAGCAAGACAAAAAGGTGTATTTGCTACACAGAGAGCATTTGTAATTGATTCCAGTGCGCTTGAAAGAAGTATTAAACTGATTGAAAAAACGGATCCACATTATATCGAACTGCTTCCAGGTGTCATTCCCAAAATTATAGCTGAGGTAAAGGAAAAAACCGGAAAGACAATTTTTGCAGGAGGATTAATCGATAATCCAGATGAAGTGGAACAGGCCATTGAGGCAGGTGCATCCGCAATTACTACCTCTAATACAGAACTATGGAAGCATTTTATCTAGTATTCTCTTCAAAACTTTTTTCATTTATAGCGTTTTAAGTTTCCTAATATATATTTTTCCAGCTGTATTTTCCTAATTATCACGAATCTAAACATGTATTATTAAAAAGTTATAATATTAATATATTGACATCGCTTTCACAAGAAAGTAATATAATGTTACAAGTTAAAGATGATGGAGATTCGGAGAACCGTACTTATATTACACACCTGCTTCAAAGGGTGTGTTAAAAAGTATGGTTTTTTTTGTCTTGTAAACTTGTTTAATACTAATAAGGAGGATTTGTATGCTTAAACTTTTTCAACCTGCACCACCGATAGAAAGATTACCTAATGAGCAAATTGATTCTGAGTATAAGAAACATCGAATTCAAGTATTCATTGGAATTTTTATTGGCTATGCAGCGTATTATCTACTTCGCAAAAACTTCTCTCTTGCGATGCCCTATTTAACAGACCAAGGTTTTTCCAAAGGAGAGCTAGGTCTTGCTTTATCCGCTGTTTCCATCGCTTATGGAATTAGTAAATTTGTAATGGGGACCGTCTCTGATAGGAGTAACTCCCGAATTTTCTTACCAGCGGGTTTAATTCTTTCTGCAATTATCTGTTTACTTATGGGATTTGTTCCCTTTTTCACCTCATCTATTGCAATTATGTTTATTATGCTATTTATCAATGGTTGGTTTCAAGGTATGGGGTGGCCACCATCTGGTCGTGTTCTCGTTCACTGGTTTAGTGTAAGTGAAAGAGGAGGAAAAACTGCTATATGGAATGTCGCGCATAATGTTGGTGGTGGAATAATGGCACCAATTGCAGTAGGCGGAGCTTCTCTTTTTGCGATTATCTTGGGGACACATTCAAATGGATATGAAGGGGTTTTCATTTTACCTGCCTTAGTGGCTATCGTAATTGCCTTAATTTCTTATATATTAATCCGTGATACACCGCAATCGGTTGGCCTTCCACCAATTGAGGAATATCGAAATGATTATCCAAGTAAAGAAAAAAAGACATTTGAAACTGAATTAACAACAAAAGAAATTCTATTTAAGTATGTACTAAATAATAAATGGGTTTGGGCCATTGCCATTGCAAATATTTTCGTATATTTTGTCCGCTATGGCGTACTTGATTGGGCACCAACTTATTTGAGTGAAGAAAAAGATTTTAATATGGACAAATCAAGTGTGGCTTACTTCCTATTTGAATGGGCCGGAATCCCTGGAACCTTACTTTGCGGGTATATTTCAGATAAATTATTTAAGGGACGTCGTGGTCCGGCAGGGTTTGTATTTATGCTAGGGGTTTTAATTGCCGTTCTCGTTTATTGGTTTAATCCACCCGGAAATCCAATGATTGATATGATCTCCTTGATCGCAATTGGATTTCTTATCTATGGACCGGTTATGTTAATTGGTTTACAAGCACTTGACTTTGTTCCAAAAAAAGCAGCAGGTACTGCAGCCGGATTAACTGGTTTATTTGGTTATTTAGGTGGAACCGTTACAGCGAATGCATTAATGGGATATATCGTGGATTATGCTGGATGGAACGCAGGATTTATACTATTAACTGCTTCTTGTGTACTTGCAGCAATCGTATTTGCCATTACATGGAATGTCCGTGGACAAGAAGTCGTAAAACATTAATTCAATTTTTATCATTGGACTTAAAAATATTATGTGTTAGAATAAAATCAAGTTAATAATTCGGTTGGAGATTAAGAGAGACCACACAACATTTTAGTAGTCAGACTAAAATGCTTGTTGTGGTCTCTTTTTGTTTTTTCAACCTTTTACTTTCAATCAAATAATTATATAAAGATAAATATATGAAAGAGGAGACGGTTCAAATGAATAACAATTTCTCGGGTTTTCATCGTTCAAATAATCTAGCACAAATGGCAAAGGAAAAATATGACCTTCTCATTATTGGAGGCGGGATTACGGGTGCTGGAATTGCATTAGATGCGGTTACACGGGGGTTAAAGGTTGCCTTAGTTGAGATGCAGGATTTTGCGGCCGGAACATCTAGCCGTTCAACTAAACTAGTACACGGAGGATTACGTTATTTAAAGCAATTTGAAATAAATGTTGTTAAGGAAGTAGGACGAGAACGTGCCATCGTGTATGAGAATGGTCCACATGTAACAACTCCTGAATGGATGCTTCTTCCATTTCATAAAGGGGGAACTTTTGGTGCATTCACAACGTCTATCGGACTTAAATTATATGATTATTTAGCTCAAGTAAAAAAGACTGAACGTCGCAAAATGCTATCTGCTGAACAAACGCTTAGGAAGGAACCTCTTATAAAAAAAGAAGGACTAAAAGGTGGCGGTTATTACGTCGAATACCGTACCGATGATGCAAGATTAACCATTGAAGTGATGAAGGCAGCTGTAGAAAACGGGGCTAACGTTGTAAATTATACAAAAGCGGAACAATTTCTCTATGATGAAAATAAAAAAATCAACGGTGCTATCGTCCGAGATCTGCTAACGAATGAAAAGTTTGAAATTCATGCTGAAAAATTTGTCAATGCTGCAGGACCATGGGTCGATCAAGTAAGAGGCAACGATTATTCTAAAAATAATAAGCAGCTTCGCTTAACGAAAGGAATTCATCTAGTTTTTGATCAGTCTGTGTTCCCTTTACATCAAGCTGTTTACTTCGATACACCGGATGGAAGAATGATCTTTGCCATTCCTCGTGATGGTAAAACATATGTTGGAACAACGGATACCTTTTATGACAAGGATACGGCACATCCTAAAATGTTATCTTCTGATCGAGATTATGTCATTGATGCAATCCACTATATTTTTCCTGACGTAAAAATTACAAAGGACGATGTTGAGTCTAGTTGGGCTGGTGTTCGTCCGCTTATCTATGAACAGGGAAAGGACCCTTCAGAAATTTCAAGAAAAGATGAAATATGGGAGGCAGATAGTGGCTTAATTACCATAGCTGGTGGTAAATTAACCGGTTATCGAAAGATGGCAGAAAATGTGCTTGATCTCGTTTGTAAAGAATTATCTGAAACACAACAAAGGACGTTTAAGCCGTGTCAAACCATCCATTTTCCTATATCAGGAGGAGACTTCGGTGGCTCTGAAAAATATGAATCCTTTATAAATAATAAGTCAAAAGAAGCCATTCAATACGGTTTAACTACAGAAGAGGGCCTTATTCTCGCCAGCAAATATGGTACAAATATTGATTTCTTATTCCAATATGCTAAGGAATGTACAGAGCAAGAAGAAAATCAATTATCCCCTTTTGTATACGCACAACTCATGTATGCAATTGAACATGAAATGGTCTTAAAGCCTGTTGATTTCTTTATCCGACGAACAGGAGCTGTCTTCTTCAATATTCATTGGGCAAAGAAATGGAAGGAACCAATCATCTCTAAAATGGAAGAAATGTTTGGTTGGACCTCTGAGCAAACAAATGAATACACAGCAGAATTAGAAAAAGAGATTAGAGATGCTGTTGTTCCAATTGATATCCAATAGTTTTATCATTCTTACTCTTGCTATTTCTATTAAATTTATCTTAATCTGAAATTAAGATTAACAGCATTCAAATGATAAAGGTGGAAAATAAATGGTGAGAACGTATGATTGGCTTACAATGGATGATCAAGTTGAAGTGTATTTAAGAAATTGGACGATGGCAGATAAACAGCCATTAGCCATCGTTCAGCTATCACATGGGATGGCTGAGCATATTGAGAGATATGATTCATTTGCAAACTTTCTCCTGCAAGAAGGAATCTTTGTATATGGAAATGACCATCGTGGTCATGGACATACAGGAGAAAGGGCCGGTTTGCACGGATTCTTTGCTGAAGAAAATGGCTTTGACCGGGTAGTTACTGATCTTTATGAAGTCAATCAATTCATCCAAGCTAAATATCCAAATGTGCCAATTTTTTTATTAGGACATAGTATGGGATCATTTATTGCTAGAAGATATATTCAGGAATATGCACATTCGATTCAAGGGGTGATCATCTCAGGGACAGGAGGAAATCCAGGCATCGCAGGTAAGATTGGAAAACAAATTGCAAAACGAGAAATACGAAAGTACGGACTGAAAAAACCAAGCACTGTACTCAATCGTTTATCGTTTGGGGCATATAATCGTGGAATTGATGATCCGCAAACAGAATTCGACTGGCTTTCAAGTGATCCGATAGAAGTAGAAAAATATTTAAATGACCCTTATTGTGGATTTATTTGTAGTTCTGGATTTTTTTACGATTTATTCACTGGATTAGAAAAGATTCACCATCAACCATTTATCCAACAAATTCCGAAAGAATTGCCTATCCTTATTTTCAGTGGGGACCATGATCCTGTTGGTGGACATACGAAAGGTGTAAGAAAAGTCATTCAACAATACACGCAGAATGGTTTAAGGAATCTTGAATACCAATTTTTTAAAGATGGACGCCATGAGATGTTGAATGAGTTAAATAAAGATGAGGTCTACCAGATTATACTTAACTGGATTAATAACCACATCAAATAAAGAAGTGAACACTAGCGTGTTCACTTCTTTATTATCGGCTATCTTTATGGAGTTTGCAGCTCCTGAGTTAAAACTTTACTTTCAATGGCAACAATGTTTGAGAAAAGAGCTTTGAAAAAAAAGCCTTCTTAGCACAAAGCCACTCCCCTCCTATTCACTTTAGAAGCTTCTGATATCGACTATGGTCTTTTGATACCCCTAGAAGCTCAAAGCCCATTTTTTGATAAAACTGATTAAGCTTCTCGTTCCCTGCCACACAATCTAGCCTAAAATATGTTTTATCTGTTTGATACTCCGTCTCGATCCAATGAATCATTTCTTTGCCGACACCATTTTTCATATAACTTGGTTTCACCGCTAATCGATGCAAGTATATTGCATCTTTTGAGTCTTCCTTCCAGATATATTGATCCCATTCATTTTGCTCTGTATAAAGGGTAAAAGTCGCTATCATTTCCTCTTGGTGGTACACTATATAAGTCAAATTCTGACCAATACACTGAAGAATTTCTTGATTTTCTCCTCCATCTAATAAATATTGCCACTGATCAATCCCTTGATCCTTAATCCATTGTGCAGTTTCTTGTAATAACTGAATAATAGCTTGTCCTTCTTCTTTTCTAGCAAGTTAATTTGGAATTTCCCCATGATATAAACTCCTTATATTTTTGTTTGTAACCAATTATAACCATAAAATATTCAATATTTATACAATAAATAGGATTCTTTTTATTCTTTAAAATGGTATAGTAAAATTGTATAATTCTAAAATTTCTTTTCACGGAGGTGAACCCTTCACATTAGTGAAGGAACTAATTGGACATAGTAAATATAATTGTTTTGGTGATTTTAATTGCGTTAACTGCATTTTTTGTTGCGGCAGAATTTGCAGTAGTAAAAGTGAGAACAACAAGAATTGATCAACTCATTCAAGATGGAAATAAAATGGCTCTATCAGCGAAGAAAATAATTAGCCACTTAGATGAGTATTTATCAGCTTGTCAGCTCGGAATAACAGTTACCGCTCTTGGAATTGGATGGTTAGGAGAACCCACTGTTGGGGAGTTATTTAAGAAATTATTTCATCAATGGAACATGTCAGACTCAACCTCACATTTGGTCTCTGTTATTGTAACATTTCTTGTTATTACATTTTTACATGTCGTTATTGGAGAACTCGCTCCAAAGACGTTCGCAATACAAAAAGCTGAAACTATTACATTACTGATCTCGAAACCATTGATTTGGTTTTACAAAATTCTTTTCCCATTTATATGGGCATTAAATGGTTCTGCACGTTTTATAACAGGGCTATTCGGATTAAAACCAGCATCTGAACATGAACAAGCACACTCAGAAGAGGAGCTTCGCCTTATTTTATCAGAAAGCTATCGAAATGGTGAAATCAATCAGTCTGAGTACAAATATGTTAACAATATTTTTGAGTTTGATGAGAGAATTGCAAAGGAAATAATGGTGCCACGTCCCGAGATTGCATGTATATCAATTGATGCATCAATCAAAGAGGTACTTGAAATAGTAAATCATGAAAGATATACACGTTATCCTGTAATGGATGGCGATAAAGATAATATGATTGGTGTCATTAATATAAAAGAAATAATGACGGCTTGGATTAATAAGGAACTAAGCTCAGAAAATATGTCAATTGAACGATTTGTCAAACCAGTGATCCGAGTCATTGAAAGTATTCCTATCCATGAATTACTCGTTAAATTACAGAAAGAACGAACACATTTAGCCATTTTAATTGATGAATATGGGGGTACTGCAGGGTTAGTGACCATTGAAGATATTCTCGAGGAGATCGTAGGGGAAATTCGGGATGAATTTGACTCAGATGAAATATCAGAAGTAAGAAAGATTTCTAATGGTCATTATCTGTTTGACGCAAAGGTTTTGATTACTGAAGTGAATGATTTACTAGGAACCCATCTGAATGAGGAAGATGTGGATACAATTGGTGGATGGATACTCACCCAGAAATATAATGTAAAGAAAAATGATTTTATTGAAGAAGACGGGTATTGTTTTAAAGTTAAGGAGATTGAGGACCAGCATATCTCCTATATTGAAGTAACAAAATTAAAGGCAAAACCAGACACAGACTTTTTGACAGATTCAATTGCAAATTAATAAAAGCTCGGGACTGTTTATTAAACAGTCCCGGTTTTTTTATGCTTCAGGCATTGGTGTAGGCGTTGGTTTAGCATAACCTTCCTTATATTTTTCATCAATTTCTTTTCGAATGTCTAACATCGATTTTCCTTTTTGGTATTCAACCATTGATTCAGCAGCAATTTCTAAGCATACATCACAGTTCACACCATGTTCATCCCATACGATTGCACCATTTTGTTTATTCTCCTGAATAAAACAATCATAGTTATTCTCATGTCCCATTTCTCCACAGCCACAATAACATGGCATATGTTCTAGCAATTCTTGATGTGAGGCAGCGGCTTGATAAATCGTTTGAATCGTTTCAGAGCTATTATCAAGAAAACTAGGTAAAATAGCGGCGCTTGCTGTTTCCTCCACTGGCATTGTGTGGCTAACCTCTTTTTCCTTTGGTTCTTTACTCTCATCACCAGAATTAGAACATGCTGAAATGATGAACATTACTACGATCAGTGGAATAATTAAGACACTTTTCTTAAACATTTATTTCCATCCTTTCAAGGATAATCTTTCCTTTTATTTTAGAAACAATTATTGCAACAAACAAGTTCTCTCCTATGAATGACATAAAATCATCACAACTTGCTTTTTCCAAGGCTGTTTTCTTATCGTTTGTTGCTTTTGTAAAAGCCGAACTGCCGACTTTTACTCCCAATAAAGGATTCTAGCGGTTCTGATGGAGATTGCAGCTCTTTTTCAGTAAAATGATACGTGTAGCGATCCTCAGTTGATATTTAATAGTTATCACTCAACTTAAATCCAACAATGTTTGAGAAAAGAGTCTTTTCCAAAAGTTCATACGAAGCTGAAAAAGAGGATATTCATGAACTTTTATATAGTAACCTTTTCAGCAAGGATCTTAAAATTCACTAAAAACACTAAACATTTTTACGCAATTATGATAAAATACATGTAATTAAATATGCGGCGATGGAGTTCGCCCTTAAGTGCTTAAAGCTAATGACTCCTACCCTATATAGGGTAGGAGTCTAATTTTTTTTAGGCAAAAGTCGATCCTTTTATCGTATAAACTGGAATGATTGATTTATACTACGATTTCAACACACCTTTTTTTAGTGAGTATAGAGAAAATAGAATCAAACGAATAATTTTTGAGGTGAGCAAATGAGCTATTTATCTGTAGGAATTGGAGGGATAATTGGTTCCCTTTTACGTTATTATATTGGTTTAAGTTCCGTTATTTGGTGGTCCTTCCCATTCCCTATTGCAACATTAATAATTAATTTAATTGGGTGTTTTGTCTTAGGGTGGTTTACAACCTATTTATCCAAATTAAAACTTCTTTCACCTGCCCTTTTAACTGGCTTCGGTACTGGGCTGGTAGGATCGTTTACCACCTTTTCAACCTTTAGTGTCGAGTCCATTCAATTAATACAAAACTCACTATGGGGGTTTGCTATTCTCTATGTCCTTGGTAGTCTTTTCGGTGGATTATTTTTTTCATACTTCGGTTACCGTTTAGGAGAAATATGTACAAAGAATCGATTACAAAGAGAAGGAGAAACATACAAATGATGGTGATTAACGCAATTGCGGTAGCATTTGGAGGCTTTTTTGGAGCCATTACCCGTTATTCGATCAGTCAGTGGATGAAAAAGAGAAAACCAACCTCATTCCCGCTAGCAACATTTATCATTAACTTAATGGGATCATTTCTACTAGGTTTCATTTATGGAACAGAAACAGGTGGTCTCCCCCTCCTATTATTAGGAACTGGGTTTATGGGTGCTTTTACAACATTTTCAACCTTTAAGTTAGAAAATATTCAATTAATAGTAAATAAAAAATGGAATACTCAAGTTATTTATTTAGTCTTTAGCTATCTTTTAGGGATAAGCCTAGCCTTTCTAGGAGTAATCATTGGGAAAATGTAATAAGCTAAAATTGCTCCATCATATTTTACGCTATTTAGGGCTACCTAAAAAAACTATGAGGTTACTATCTCTCATTTTTAGGAGCCTATTTTTTTATAATATTACTTAACAACAAGTTTTGAGAGCCTAATCAATACTTACATCATTTTAGTCAACATATTGACTTTTATTCCAGAAATGGTATTCTTATTTTGTAAACATGTTGACTTTTTTTTAGAAAGGAACCACATATGAATATTAATCTTTTACTAAAAGAACTGCATTTTATGCAGCAAAGTTATGCGACATTGTTTTCCGTTGTCAATAAAGTTCAATCTCACGGTGATGAATTTCTAGAGGATTTAACTTCTCGACAGCATATGGCTCTTATCGCCATTGCACATTTGCCCCTTGAACGTACCACTCTTATGAATATTGCTAAAAAGCTAGGTACGACAAAACAGAATGCAAACAAGTTAATTTCAAGTCTATCAAAAAAAGGATACATAAAAACAGTTTCAAGTAAACTAGATAAGCGAGCGATTAATATCGAAATTACACCAGAAGGGTATAAAATATTGGTTGCATGTTCGGAAAGATCCACGTATTTTTTAGCAGAACTATTTCATGATTTTACAACGGATGAAATAGAAACTTTTTGGAAATTATTAAAAAAGCTCTATCACTTTGATGGAGAAGAGCATGATGGTTTTGAAGAAATAGCAACGATTGAAATTCAGGAAGAGGATCCCCAAATGATCGATCGTTTTCAAAAACAAGTATTGACTGAGTTCTCCAGACGTCGGAATCGGGGTGGGAAAAATGATGAATTCAACTGTAAATAATTTAATTGAGCAGAAAACGCTTGTTAAAAAAAAGATCAAAGAAAAATCCTATTACGTAAAACAATCAGTAAAGCATTCTATTTCTAAAATAACTCAAAAGCTTCAAAGTAATAGAAAAACAAATCGGGCGGGAAATTATATTTCCATCCTTATTGCACTATTTATCCTATATACAGCGTGGGTCACCTCTAACCATTGGTTGTTTTGGCTAGGCATTGCAAGTATTTTAAGTAATAGTTTATTACTCTTTATCAATCTGATAAAACGTTCGTCTTATTAAGAGTAATATTTTTCTCTTAGGCTCTTTACTCAAACGTTGTTTCTATTTAAGTAAAATTTTAACTAATAAATATTAACTGAGGATCGCTACACGTTTCATATTACTGAGAAAGAGCTGCAATCACCATAAGATACGCTAGAACCCTTTATTGGGAATAAAAGCAACAAACGATACGAAAACAGCCTTCTCTTAAGAATGTCGTGAATTAGTTATTATATCCTTTCATCTATTCGGGAAATATAGAAATATGGAGGGATATGAAAAATGAGCGATAAAATAAATATTGTGAAGCTAACAAGTGCTGAAATTTCAGCTCTTTGGACAACATATTTGAACGATAGTGTAGCTAATTGTCTACTGACTCACTTTATAGAAACAAACACAGATCCAGAAATAGATTCAGTGCTTACAAGCATTCAAAAGATTGTAAATAAACATATAGACCGGATCGCTGAACTCTTCCAAAAGGAAAATATTGTTATACCTGAGGCTTTTAAAATTGAAAAACATGTAGTTCCGAAAGCTCCTAAATTATTTTCTGACGTTTTTTATATACAAAGTGCCTATCAAATGTGCCGTTTTGGGATTAGTTCCCACTCTACATTCTTTGCAAGCTCTGCAAGAGAAGATATTCGTTTCATGTTCAAAGACTTTATCGATGATGCGTCTCAGCTATATAATGATACCATTGATAAATTGCAGCAAAAAGGAATTTTTGTTCGAATGCCTTTTATGACCTATCCTACCAAGATAGACTTTGTCAAAAAAGAAAACTTCTTGACAGGATGGCTTGGACGTAAGCGCTCCCTATTAAGTATCGAAGTCACTCATTTAATCACCAATGCCTATCAGAACGAAATTGGGCGAGCAATCTGTATAGGCTTTTCCCAAGTAGCACAGGAACAAGTACTCCGAGAATATTTTAGTCGTGGCAAACAATTGAGTAAACACATCCTCAGTTCAATTCGTGATGTTCTAGAAGAATGTGATATACCCTTTCCTAATATATGGGATCAAAGTGTAAATGGCTCAACCACTGCCCCTTTTTCAGATCAGCTAATGCTTTATATAATCGGCATTCTTTCAAATCTTGGAATGATGACATATGGTGCTGGATTATCGGCTACAATGCGTAGGGATATAAGTGCGATGTATGGAAGTTTCATTACAAAAACTGGTGCTTACGGTGAAGATGGGATGACATTAATGATAGAAAAGGGCTGGATGGAACAGCCTCCTCAATTTATTGATCATGAAAAATTAGCAAAAGGAAAATAAAGTTGGATGAATTATAATTCACAGAGCTTTAATCTATAATACATTACAAATCCTCTATTGGTAGAAAGTGATAACTTCTATTAATGGAGGATTTTTTCATGTTCGTTTCCAAAATAGATTGACTACTAATAAGTCGCTGCAAATTTTGATTATGATTTTTTTACTCTTTCCTTCTTCTATTTTGTATCTATTTTTTCTGTAGTTTCCTGAAAAACATCTTCTATGTAATGGATACGAATGCAAATGGTTTTACTGAATGGATACTTCCTTGTATCCTTAATTATAGAAAAGACTTCGAAAGAAATGAATCATACGTTTTTCTCGATAGGTAGTAGAAGTTTAACAGAATGGAGTGAAAAAGCATGAAAAAACAGTTAATGTATTGCAATGGCGTATGGATAGGAAGCGATAACCCTGTATTAGAGGTTACTAATCCCGCTACAGGTGAAGTCATCGCAACAGTGCCTTTTGGTGGAAAAAGAGAAGCACAGCTTGCCATTGACGCAGCAAGTGATGCATTTCCTCACTGGGCTGCACTTTCAGCCTATGAACGCGGAGATCTTATTCGAGCATGGTATGACCTCGTTAAAGAACATGAAATGGAGCTTGCAAACATCATGACCGCTGAACAAGGAAAACCGTTAAAGGAAGCACTTGGAGAAATTCAATATGCAAATGGTTTTCTATCCTGGTACGCTGAAGAAGGAAAAAGAGTTTATGGGGAAATGATTCCTGCCACACAGCGAAACAAACGACTGTGGGTTCAAAAGCAACCCGTTGGTGTCGTTGCTGCTATTACACCCTGGAATTTTCCAGCTGCCATGATTACACGTAAAGTGGGTCCAGCACTTGCTGCTGGCTGTACTGTTGTCGTCAAGCCTGCAGAGCAGACTCCGTTAACGGCTTTAAAGCTTGCTGAATTAGCTGAAAAGGCCGGAATCCCAAAAGGCGTTATTAATGTTATTACAGGTGATCCGAAGGAAATTGGTGAAGTATGGCTACAGGATCCAAAGGTGAGAAAACTTACTTTTACTGGTTCAACAGAAGTAGGAAAACTGTTAATGCGCGGCTCAGCAGACACTGTTAAAAAAATTTCGCTTGAACTTGGTGGCCATGCCCCTGTCATCATAACTAAAAACGCTGATATGAATAAAGCGGTTGACGGTGTAATTGCCGCTAAATTTCGTAATGCTGGACAAACATGTGTCTGTTCAAATCGAATCTATGTACACGAAGAAATTCTAGATGAATTTACAACTAAATTTACTGCGAAGGTAAAAGAGCTACGGATTGGGAATGGAATGGATGAAGGAACAGAAATTGGTCCTTTAATTGATGAGGCAGCGATTTCTAAGGTACAACAGCATGTATCGGATGCTGTACAGAAAGGGGCAAAGATTGAAACAGGTGGTAACTTAGAAAACGGATTATTCTACCAACCTACTGTCCTTTCAAATGTAAATGATGAAATGCTTTGTATGAGAGAGGAAACTTTTGGGCCACTTGCTCCTATTGCTTCCTACACAAGTGAAGAGGAAGTAATTAGACGAGCAAATGATTCCATTTTCGGTCTGGCTGCTTACGTCTTTACTGAAAACATCTCAGAAGGCATCAGAATTATCGAAGGTTTGGAATACGGTATCATCGGATTCAATGATGGTCTCCCTTCCACCCCTCAAGCTCCTTTTGGTGGTTTCAAACAAAGTGGACTTGGGCGTGAAGGTGGTCACCACGGAATTGAGGAATATTTAGAAGTTAAATATGTTTCATTAGGATTATAAAAGAATAATAGCCTTATTAATATGTCGGCCTTAATGCTATTCATACACTCACCTCTTTTTTTCATATTTGTCGTGAGTGTATGAGTTTAAGACTGCATTCCCACATTGTCTCTATAAAGTGAAATTTTTCAATATATTAATTTCATATCTCCCGTCGCTTTTTTTATTTTGAACTTCGACCAATATCGTCCCCATTGTACCTAATGGTGATTGATCGAGCCCTTCGAAGATTTCTTGTCTTTCTGTAATCCTTAATTTTTTATTATAATACTTCATATATACTGTTTTTTTGCCATCCACTTTATTATACAATGCTGTCGAAACTCTTTCTCCACTTTTATTTTTTTTAAAAGTAGGCTCCTTCGCATTATCACCATCAAATGTAATAGTTACATTCTCTAAGGTTTCAATGGTATTATTATCAACATATACAACAGGCAAGGTTTGCATCCCCATAAACATATATATCTCCCCCTTTTTCACTTTTTTCTGTTAGTAAAAATATACGAGGAGTAAAGTGGACCCCTTCGTCAAGACACTAATTTAAATTTTTTAAGGTGGGTCAGAATCCATTATGGATATCTGCTTTATAGGAGCTAGAGGTGCTCACTGGGGCTAGGGGGGTGGTAGGTGCACATTTTTTTGCGAGTGATTCATCCTACTCTATTTTTCCTTCTCAGGGGAGGTTCTGTCAAGGGCGAGCGGAGCGAGGGCTAGCCATACCCTTGACAGGTTCTTCCCTGAGAAGTATCATCCCTTATGGATGAATCACTCCGAGGCCATAAACGGAGGCGGGGGGTTTATAGCCAATCGATTGGTGAGGGCGTTCATAGTTATAGAAGTGGATAAAATTGTTAATCTCTTTCCTTGCTTCTCTTGGACTCTCGTAATCTTTTAAGTAAACCTCCTCATATTTAATCGTTCTCCATAACCTCTCTGTAACAATATTATCAAGGGCTCTTCCTTTGCCGTCCATGCTAATTCGGATGTCCTTATCCAGCAGTAATCCGGTATATTGGGGACTGGTAAAATGGCTACCCTGATCACTATTTAAGATCTCTGGCTGTCCTACCGACAGAGCCCGTTTCACTGCCTCCAAGACAAAGTCAATCTCTAGTGTTTGGTCTAGCTCCCAGCTAACGACAAAGCGAGAATACCAGTCTATCAGAGCTACAAGATACATCCAGCCTCGTTGGAGGCGAATGTAGGTAATATCGATTCCCCAGACGTGGTTAGGGTGGCTAATGGCCAAATTTCTAAGAAGATACGGATAGATCCGGTGCTCAAGATTGCGTTTACTAAGGTTAGGGCCGGGAGAAATCCCTGCAATGCCCATTTCCCGCATATGACGTTGTACAGCCTTGCGATTAATATTTATTCCATTGTTGTTTAGAACAACAGTAATTCGCCTAGACCCAAAATAGGGATGCTTGGTATAAATTTCATCAATCTTGTGCTTGATAAATATTTCCTCAGGAGAAGGCTCGACTGGCTTATAATACAAGCTAGTACGATTGAGCCCAAGCAGCTGAGCCTGGGTAGTGATTGGCAGCTCTTTATCATCCCAATCAATCATTTGAATACGCTCGGCCCTACTCCTTGATTCCAGATTTTTTTTTAAGCCACGACAATTGCGTGGTTAAACGGCCAACCTCAGCGTAGAGGTTTTCAATTTGATTTTCATATTCCGCCTTCATTTGATCCGCTTTTTTATTTTCTTTAGCGAAGATCGAAGGCATTTGATCAAGAAATGCATTCCTCCATTGTCTAATTTGATTGACGTGAATTCCATGAGATGAAGCGATTTCATTCATGGTCTTTTCTTCCTTTAGGACCTCTAGCACGATTTGAGCTTTAAACTCTGGTGTGTATCGATTTCTTTTCATAAACCTACTTTAACATCTCCTCATTTCGTGTCTAGTTTCTTGGGTCCATTATAGAGATCGCATTGAATGTTTCACAATTTTCAAAAAAAGTGCTGAATTCCTTTAAGGTGTAAAAGTTGACAGTAGGGCTTTTACAAAAGCAACAAACTATACTAATACAGCCTAATTAAAACAATAACTATCCATTACTATATACAGGGGGATATAAAAACATGCCAATTATTAAGTATTCGATTTATATTGAAGCACCTATTACTATTTGTTTTGATTATGCTCGAAGTGTAGAAATACATATGAAAACCACTAGAAAAACAAGTGAACGAGCAATTGGCGGTGTTACTGCTGGTCTCTTGGAAAATGGAGATATAGTTGTATGGGAAGCTATACATTTTGGAGTAAAACAAAAATTGACAGCTAAGATTATAGAAATGGACAAACTACATAAATTTATCGACATTATGGTAAAAGGTGCATTCCACTCGTTTATTCATACACATGAGTTTGTTGAATACGGAAAAGGTACACTTATGATGGAAACCTTTGACTATCAATCACCCTTTGGAATACTCGGAAGCATAGCAGATAGATTATTTTTAGAAAAATATATGCAGTGTTTTCTTGAAGATCGCGCAAAAGAATTAAAGAGAATTATAGAGAAAACATGATTCAGATATTTGATTAATTTAAAGGAAATAAATGAATCTTATTTTTTATCTGTTCCTAAATAATAAGGTCTTTGAAAGCCACTACACTCCGTCAAAATATATTGATCATAATTATTCTCATCTTTCATCACTGATATTGATTTACAATGATGGTTTGTAATTGTATTTTCACCATACTTATCTCGTGTTGTATCTCTTTCCACTTCAAGAAATTCTCCATTGAAAGAAATATCACTGATGATAGGATCCCCTTCTATAGTCTTTTCTCGAACATTGTAAATATTTAAGTAAGTTATTACTAATAAATATCTGGTGAAAAATGCTTTTCCCATCATTTCACTGAGAAAAGAGTTGCAAGCTTCATCACAACCGCTGAATACTTTATTAGGTGTAAAAGCCGGCAGTAGGGCTTTTACAAAAGACTATTATACAGAAACCGCCTATGTATAGGAAACTACCCTTATCTGATCTTCTTTCTCATTCCGTACATTCCGAATAAAATCTTTAAGTCTTGCTACATTTTCTATTCCTTTATATGAGCTTACTATGTCTGTTGATTCAGGTACGAATGGTTCTTTATGAGATGGTGATTTCGTACAACCAAAGAATACAAGGAAAACAAATAGGATAAGCATTAAATAAACCTTTTTATCACGCATAGAGAAATACCTTGAATTCAATTTGCCCATACCTTAACAACCTTGTGCAATATGAATAATTTTTTGGGTGATTAAATGAACTTCCTCTGGGTTTTTAATGATAAATAAGTGTTCTGCTTCTCCCTCTATTGGATCCATTATGTCACTTCTATTCGACTCCGCTTGTTGACGAGTAAGTACCTCTTCAAATGTAGAAGCACTCCTAAATATAGCTGTACTTCGCTTAGTGGTAGATACTCGCTCTTGAAGAACATGATCTGGAATATCAAAATGAACGAGGATACGAAAAAATCCCTTTTGCTGAAAGTAATGAAGCAAATCCAAGCGGCCTTTACGAGCACGATTTGAATTACAAATAATAAGATGATCATTTGTTTGATTAACCGCGTAATCAACAATTGTTTGAGTAATGGTGTATTTGATCATATTCGGCCCTTTATTAGGTATTAAGCCTCTATAATACTTGTTGATGAATTCAGCATGATTATCTTGGTCAATGACAAGTGAATGAGGCAATTTTTGCTCTAAGTATTTAGCAAAAGTAGTTTTTCCGCTATGTGTTTTACCTACAGTTATAATCACAAACCTTTTCATATCCCTTCACTCCTTTATAACAATTGTTACAGTGTAAATTTTAACTGTCACTTTCATTTCGACTCATTAAACCTATATAGTTCAGTGGATTATGATAAAAAATTACTTTCTTATAGTTATTAGTGTATTCTCTTTAATTTCAACATTATTTATCTTTAAATCACCGAGGATAATCGTTTGATCCAGTTCTATATTTCTTTCTTCTAATTCCTCTCCAACCCAACAAGTATATAATTCACAATAATCTCCGTTATCGAGATAATTATCCAGCATGTTAAGTAGAGCTTTCAATGCTCGTAGTTCCTTTTGATAATTATGAGGTGAAATTTTACTTTCTTGCCTATCCAAACAAATTCCCACATTCTCTGAAGTAGATATTTCATAGATATTTTGTGTTGTCATATGTTTTCTAACATTTTTTCTATTACTGTGATCTGAAAAGTTATTTCCTATGATAATCATATTATTACTAGAAAAATTATTGGTTGGTAGAATAAAATTACATCCTAGGTAATTCGTTAAACTCAATCCGTTCATTCTCCTTTCTTCACTATCACAATAATATTGTGAAGTCCAAAAGTTCATCCTTCTTAAATGGGCCACTGCAGTTAACGTTCAAACTAGTTTATTCCCCTTTTCACCTTCATTCGATTGAATCGCTTAAAATAACTCATCAGTCCAATTCCTATAAACAAGAAACCAAGAGCTAAGAAAAGTTTAAACATCATGCGACCTCCAACGGTTGGTGAACTGGAAGTGAAATAACTAACTAAAACGAATGTGCCACCTATATAAGTCAGAAAATAAGCAAACCATTTTTTTCTTTGTTTCAATAAACGGTGTCCAATGATTATGGTCAAATATAAACTGGTCATCAGCATAATGATTGGAAAGGTAGGTTGAAATTTTACGGCATATACAAAATAATCTAGAGGAAGTATTTCGTTTGCATCACTAACTCCCCCCTTTAATAAATGTGTAAAAGGTGTAGAGTACCTCCATTCCCAAGGGTTATCCATTATTTCGCTACCTTCATACCATGCGGCAATACTAGAGAATATAAATAAAGTACTAGCAATACCGATTTGAACGATAAAAGAAACCACTTACACTTACCTCCCTTTACTATTTAAATCGTTCTTAAATTATATCATTCCATTGTATGTTATTTGGATAATTTACTTCATTTTCCACTTAATTGATATTTATTCATTAACACCTTACTAATTAGCAATTAAAATTTATTTTCGGTAAGCTTGACAAAGGTATCCTGAGTTAAGTATCAGCTTACTGATAGACCCTCACCATCAAACGTAATTGCCATACCATTATTTATTATTTCAATCTCCTTTCTACATACTTAGACGTTAAATAGAAAAATAAGTCGCAAAAAAGGTAGACTTAAAATTGTCTACCTACTATTTCAAAATAATTGAATGAATGGATTTTTATTGTCAGAATATAAATATTAGGACACAGTTTTTATCATTGTGAATAGGCACGTATCATTTTTTCAACATATTCTTGTAAGCTTGTATATACTGAATCCCCTTTTAAAAATTGTTCTACCACGCTCAAAGGTAAAATAGCTCTATCTTTCTTTTTAGAGTAGAGGAGAGTATATGGCCTAGTAATTTCAGCCACACAAGCAAGTGACTTAGAATGATGATAAACAGAGTTGAATTCATACCAAGTAAAATCTTGATTGATAGTCCTTTTTATTACTTCACCAATATATGCACCAATGCGATTTACCATATTATCAAGAGCTTCATTTAACAATACAGTACCCTTTTCGGTTTTCATTAGTTTTTTTGTATACAAATCAATATATTGAATACTTTCAATCGTGAAATCTAAATTTCTTTTTGTAAGGTTTTCTTGATCCCATTCTTCTTCTGAAACATCTTCATACATTAAATTCGCTATTCCCTTTAGATTGTCTTTTACTAATCCTTTTGATCTGAAATAGACAAGCACTAAATTTTCCAAAAACAAACCTAGGCAACTAAAAAAAGTTGATGAAAGGTTTAACTGATGTTTAAATATTGCGCTCAACAATATGCAACATAAAAATATACAAAAATAATATAGCAGATTCTTAATTATTAATTTCATTTATGTATCCTCTAAAATTTCATTGAAATGATATTTCTTCCTTTTATAGTAATTGTTTGATTCATCTCTTTCATCTGGTAATTTCACCCTAATGACTATTCTACATTTCGTTCACCAATAATAAAAAAACGTTTGGCAGTAATCTCCAAACGTTTTTCCGTAATAATTTACATATGTTAATTGTATTTATTATCTAAGAATGAAAGCTGTTAGAAAAATTATTTTCTACTATGTAAAAGATGAACTTGAAAAGATATATGTATAAATAAATTTATTGATATAAAAATGAACTTTTATGAAGGGTATAATGGCAACTGGATGGTAAAATTTGTTCCAATTCCTTCTTTACTTTTCACCATAATTTTCCCTTTATGGCTAGAAATAATATTTTGGGTAACCATTAAACCTAGACCTGTTCCTTCCTTTTTGCTAGTAAAGAAGGATTGTCCAATATGATCTAATTTATCAGAAGGAATCCCTATTCCATTATCTCGAATATTCGTATAAACATATTTATCATCTTTATTAATATCGATGGTAATTTCTCCGCTCTTATTAATGGCTTCGAGTGCATTTTTGATTAAATTAACAAAAACTTGCTTTAACTGAACCTTATCTCCTAGTACAAAAAGCTTTTTATATTTCCCCGTATAAATATTAATATTTATCTTCCTTTTAAATGCTTCCGTACTAAATAAATTTACTGATTCATTTAAGATATCAAACAGGCTTTCAACTTGCCATACGGTTTCTTTAGGTTTTGCCAAAAATAATAATTCATTGGCAATATCCTCAATTTGCTGAATTTCTGTTTCAATTATATCTATGTATGTGTTATTAGCTATAAAGTGGACCCCTTCGTCAAGACACTAATTTAAATTTTTTAAGGTGGGTCAGAATCCATTATGGATATCTGCTTTATAGGAGCTAGAGGTGCTCACTGGGGCTAGGGGGGTGGTAGGTGCACATTTTTTTGCGAGTGATTCATCCTACTCTATTTTTCCTTCTCAGGGGAGGTTCTGTCAAGGGCGAGCGGAGCGAGGGCTAGCCATACCCTTGACAGGTTCTTCCCTGAGAAGTATCATCCCTTATGGATGAATCACTCCGAGGCCATAAACGGAGGCGGGGGGTTTATAGCCAATCGATTGGTGAGGGCGTTCATAGTTATAGAAGTGGATAAAATTGTTAATCTCTTTCCTTGCTTCTCTTGGACTCTCGTAATCTTTTAAGTAAACCTCCTCATATTTAATCGTTCTCCATAACCTCTCTGTAACAATATTATCAAGGGCTCTTCCTTTGCCGTCCATGCTAATTCGGATGTCCTTATCCAGCAGTAATCCGGTATATTGGGGACTGGTAAAATGGCTACCCTGATCACTATTTAAGATCTCTGGCTGTCCTACCGACAGAGCCCGTTTCACTGCCTCCAAGACAAAGTCAATCTCTAGTGTTTGGTCTAGCTCCCAGCTAACGACAAAGCGAGAATACCAGTCTATCAGAGCTACAAGATACATCCAGCCTCGTTGGAGGCGAATGTAGGTAATATCGATTCCCCAGACGTGGTTAGGGTGGCTAATGGCCAAATTTCTAAGAAGATACGGATAGATCCGGTGCTCAAGATTGCGTTTACTAAGGTTAGGGCCGGGAGAAATCCCTGCAATGCCCATTTCCCGCATATGACGTTGTACAGCCTTGCGATTAATATTTATTCCATTGTTGTTTAGAACAACAGTAATTCGCCTAGACCCAAAATAGGGATGCTTGGTATAAATTTCATCAATCTTGTGCTTGATAAATATTTCCTCAGGAGAAGGCTCGACTGGCTTATAATACAAGCTAGTACGATTGAGCCCAAGCAGCTGAGCCTGGGTAGTGATTGGCAGCTCTTTATCATCCCAATCAATCATTTGAATACGCTCGGCCCTACTCCTTGATTCCAGATTTTTTTTTAAGCCACGACAATTGCGTGGTTAAACGGCCAACCTCAGCGTAGAGGTTTTCAATTTGATTTTCATATTCCGCCTTCATTTGATCCGCTTTTTTATTTTCTTTAGCGAAGATCGAAGGCATTTGATCAAGAAATGCATTCCTCCATTGTCTAATTTGATTGACGTGAATTCCATGAGATGAAGCGATTTCATTCATGGTCTTTTCTTCCTTTAGGACCTCTAGCACGATTTGAGCTTTAAACTCTGGTGTGTATCGATTTCTTTTCATAAACCTACTTTAACATCTCCTCATTTCGTGTCTAGTTTCTTGGGTCCATTATACTATTTCTGCTTTTAATAATTGCAGAAATCCTTTAATAGCAGTGATGGGGTTACGGATATCATGTACAATACCTGCTGCTAATTCTCCAATAAGTGATAATTTTTCTGTTTGCATGATAAGGTGCTGAGTGTGTTTTTTTTCGGTTATATCCCGTACAACAATTTGAGACATCATCTTATTATTTGAATGTTTATAAGGTATGGCCATTATTTCTACATCAATTTCTGAACCATCTTTTTGAAACATTTTTTGTTCCATTAATGGAGCAATCTCCATGTTTTCTGTCACTCGTCTTAGTCTTTCCTTACATATGGAATGAAATTCTGGATGTAAAAATTGATCGAATCTTTTACCGAGGATCTCATCATTTTCATTAAATCCTAATAACAACTTACTTGCTTTATTGGCATAAACAATGATTCGGTCATCTAAAATAATATTTGCATTTAAATTTCCTTCTATGATTTGTTGAAAATCAAAATTCATATTTTTCATGATTATTTCCATTGATTAACCTCCTTTGCAATTTATTTATATACCCAAAAATAAATTTAATTAAACTTTATTTCACAGCCAAATCAGAATAATATCATTATTTATTCATTTCGAATATTAACTTGATTTTTTTCAGACCCATTCCATTAGTTGTTCTGCCAATAGTTACATTTTTGAAGGAAATTTGATTAGGGCATATTAAAATAGAAATTAAACTCTAGAGAGATAGTTGCAACTTTACCCGTAGAATAATTAAATAGGGGGTTAGAGTAATGTGGCAAGACAAAAACCAACAGAAGCATTATTATGGAGTATCGCTTTCCCAGGATTCGGTCAAATTATTAATGGTAAGTATGTAAAAGGACTTGTTTTTTTAATATTGGAAGTATTAATTAATGTCAAAGCTCATTTTAATGCGATTATCGTATTGAGTTTTCATGGAGAAATTGAAAAATCCATTGCACTGGCAAATTATGATTGGCTCATGTTTTACCCATGTTTATATTTCTTTTCAATGTGGGATGCATTCAAAGATGCAGGTGGTGACAAAAAATCTTATACCTCCATCATATTTGTGTTCACCGCATATACCGTTACAGTTGGCACAATATACTCATCAACATTTACTTTATTCGGCCAGTTATTTGGTCCGATTTGGTTACCGATTTTGTCTGTTATACCAGGGATAGCTATTGGTTGGGCAATCAAAACATTACTAATTAAATTCAAAAATAAGGTGAAATAATAGTCTTTGTAATAACCCCTTTCTTATTTAAATATTAATAATATTCCCTCCAAAAGAATAAAGATATATAATTAATTGGTAACTTTGATTTGGGGGTGGAAAAATATGCATAGAAATAATGATTTGTATAATTTTTTATTAAATAAAATCAACCAATTAACTGAGGATTGGTATGACTCATTAAATAAAGATGATGATGATGGTGTATATAGTTCCAATAATTCTGAAGTTATAAGGAAATTAAAAAGGCAAAATAATGATTTCCATAAGCACTTATGCAAAGTTTTTATTGAAGAGGAAGCAAAATTTTTTAATTCCTTTGAGGAATGGATCAATGAAGTTGCCTATGATGAAGAGCATGTAAAAACTCCTATTAACAGAATAATAAGGGAGTTTTTTCGAGTACAGGATCAATACTTCCATTTAATTGAAGAGTTTATATCAATAAATGAAGGGGAATTTAATCATTCGCAAATTCATTCCTGGCATTTAGTCATTATTAAAGCTTTTAGTAAAGTCATTGAAAAATTTACTGAAGCAAATAATAAAGCACAACAAGATACTATTCGTGAATTGAGCACCCCAGTCATTTCACTAAACAAGAATAGTGCTCTACTACCTTTAATCGGAGATATTGACTTTGATAAAAGCTTATTAATAGAACGTACGCTTCAAAAGTGTGCACAGAACGGTATTCAAACACTGTACATAGATTTGTCAGGTGTACATACAATTGATGAAGAGTCTGTCTATCATCTCTCCCAATTAATCGATGCCCTACAACTAATCGGTGTAAAAACGATATTGTCTGGCCTCCACCCTAAAATAGCTATGGCTGCTATTCACTTAAATCTACCTTTAAATAAGGTAACAATCAAAGCTTCCCTTGCACAAGCCCTTGATGAAGAAAAAGCTGTTAATTATTAATGGGTAAAAGGGGGGTCTGACCCCAAATTCTTGTATCTAATACAGAAAAGCTATATGTATTCTAGATATCCCGGGTGGGGGTCTGACCCCAGAGTGGCTTCTTTCCTACTTCATTTTTCCCCGCTTTTACTTCCTTTATCATTCTAATATTCACGTGTTTTGAAAATTAAATAGTAATAAAGGATGTAGTATGGTTTTAAGCTATGCTTAATTGCAATTTTATACTAATTTATATCTAGTTTCGCTGTAATATAGGAGGAATATTTATCTATTTGTGGAATATTTACGTGAATGGTGAAAACAAAACTAAGAGTATAAACTAGATATTTCTTTTATATGGGGGAATTCGGATGTTCGCTAATCTAAAGGTTGGTAGAGTAATTAAAGTAGTTGAGGATACAAGTCGAAAAGATATATATAAAGAAGATAGGGGATCGCGCTCTTTTCCTATCAGCATCTTTTACCCAGCATTAGATAATGCAATAAATGACATAGAAACAAATCTTATCTCTCTTTTCTCCCCTGCCATTCATGAAGCAATAGACACCTTTTCCAATGTAGGGATTCATATTGAAAAGTTAAAAGAGGTTAATATTTCTCTTAAAGATCATGCGAATCCTATTCCAAATACGTCATTTCCGGTCGTATTATTTTCTCCAGGATTTGGGATCGATCGAGATTTGTATATTGAGATCACAACAGCATTGGTCCAAAAAGGATACATTGTTGTTGCAATTAGTGTTCCATATGATAGTTTCTTAACGGTCTTTCCAAATGGTGAAGTCGTGATACAAGCAGAAAGACATCCAAATGACAAAACACAGATCAAAACTAGAATGCAGGATGTACAATTAGTATTGGATTCTTTAGAAAAATGGAACCAGGAGAAATTTTTCAATGGATTATTTGATACCGATAACATTGCCGTACTAGGCCATTCTCTAGGTGGAGCAACCGTTTTCAATATTGCTGCAATTGATGAACGTATACGATGTGCCATTTTATATGATGCAAGTTTGCATTTAATCGATCAAACGATGCCTAAAATCCCAATTCTGAATATTCGTCAAGAAGCGTCTTCTTATGAAGAGTATCTCGTTGCAATTTTAGACGAAGATGACGAAGAACAGAACAAGAATATTGCTACACGCTATATCAAGAAACAAATGGAAATGTATGAGCATTTACCTAAAAGTAGCTCATTTATAAAAGTAATCGGAGCGAAGCATTTATCATTTTCAACGATTAGTAGGCTTATCTCTGAAGAATCACCTGAAGTAATGAAGTCCATTCAAGAACTAACGATAGCATTTCTTCAGGAATTCTTAAGTGGAAATAGCGGAGTATATAAAGAAATGATTAACGATCAAAACAGACCGACAAATTGTATCAAAATCGATGGGAATGGATTACCTATCACACTGGCGAATCGAAAGTAATTAAGTAATTTCGGTTTTACGAAGATTACTTGAAAGAACGAAACCCTTACTGAAGCAAAAAATCGTCCATGAATCTTGATTGACCAAGTATTTTCGGGACTCTTTCCATTGAATGAGTCCCGAAATGAGTGATCGTTAGAGCTAAGATTATTACATGGTTTATTTAAGAATAACAGTTTTCGGACGTTCCTCGTAAACAGTAAATAAAAAAATATTTAAAGTAAGATCTTTATCCTTTATATTTTTAAATGTTTCTACTTGATTATTATGTCGATGCAATCCATCCTCGGAGCGCTTATCAGCAAAAATCCTTTTGTCCTTTTTATAAATGACACTTTGTGTAATCCCACCAAAGCGCTTGTCATTACTTTCAGACTCTACAATCAAATCATCACCTTTAGAATAATAAGTAATTTCTATTGGAAAACCTTTTATTTCCGTGTGAATGGTATTTGGTTCATTAGAAATGTTCGTAAGGCGAACTTTGTCTTGTTTTTCCCCTTTATAACTAACTCTCGCATCATTAAAGGACAGTGAAATTTGTTTACTCTTTATATTCTCTAAAACTCCCTGAGTTTCAAAAGAAATATAGCCTTCACTATCTATATATCCTTCCAAACTTTCTTCACCGATTTGCAAAGTTACTTCATTATAATTAATAAAAACTTCATTTGATTCACTATTAATATTTTTCTTGTCAAAATATATCTTCACTCTACTTGGAGTGATGACTAAGTTCTTCAATCGAAGCTGCTGGATACCCATATTAATTGTTTTGTTTAATTTCATCGAATAGGTAGATTTTTTTGCGAGATTATGATTATATTCAAATTCCAGCTTCCACATTTCAGGATAATAATTGTCTCTATCATTATATTCTAAACTCATTTCTACATTATCCAGTTCATTTTTATCCAGCCTGAATGATTCACTGAGTTTTAGAACATTCGGTTGGGGACGTTTATATACTACTCCTGAACTTAAAATGCGATTATCTTGAAAACTAAAAACTAAGGAAGCATGATTGATATTATTTTTCTCTTCTAATTCAATAAGATAATCTATTTGATACTCCCCGTTACGATATTCATTAGAAATGAACTTGATTTGAGATATGCCGTCTTGATTTATTGGAATCGTATTTGTATCGTCCCGAATCAAAGATTTAAGCTTTACTGTTTTCGTTTGTATTTCGGAAAGACCGCCAATTTGGAGAATGACTTTACTATCCGCTGGAATCTCTTTATCAGTATGCAAGTAGCCGACTAATTTATCAGATTTTTTATTATAAACTACAGTTGCTTCAAGCTTCTCTTCTTTTCCATCTTCCATTATTAACAGTGCATCATCAAATCCTGCTGCACTTATTGAATGATCATGATCGAGATCTAAGCTAATATTAATAGTAGTACCATTTTCATCCGAAACGACATTATGCACCTGTAACACTCCGAGTCCATTTTTTGTCGTTTTGTTGATTTCTTGTCCGAATCCATTTTCTAAAGAGGTGATAATTCCATTTCCATTTATATCTCGCATCCATTCTAAAAGTTCATTCGAGTATTTTGCCAATACAGGAGTAGTTGTTAAAACGATCGCCATTAATATTACCGAGACTACAAGCTTTGGCTTCATTAAACGTTTAGTTGTGACCTGATCACCCTTTTGAAGATTAGAGACAACTTTATTCCACATTTTATTTTCATTAGGAATATCAACATTATCGTTTTTTACTTTTACCTTTAATAGATCCTCAATACTTCTCAAGCCCATTCCTCCATTCAATGAAAAGATTTTTATCTTCCTGAATTAACTTTTTAATTAATTGTTTTCCTTTAAAATGTCTAGACCTTACCGTACCTTCTGGAATCTTTAAAATATCTGCTATTTCTTTATCTTTACATTCATGAACATACTTTAATACCATGACCTTTCTTAAACGGATAGGTAGTTTATTCATTAATTCAACTACTTCACTTTTACTTTCACTTTTTTCGATTTTTTGTTCGATAGTTAGGCTATCCCCGAAACGCATGAATGTAAGAAGTTGAACAGTTTCCTTTAATATCATTCTTTTATTATTCTTTAAATAATTTCGTGACATATTCATGGCAATACTGAGTAGCCAGGATTTTTGATTTTGAATCGCTTGAAAATCCTCACATAATGCTTTAGCAAATACGTCCTGGCAAAGATCTTCCGCATCATATTTATTTTGAACCATATAATAACAAGCTCGAAAAACATCTTTATAATAAGTATGAAATAGCTCCTTCCCTTCATTAACTTGTTCCATTAATCCACCCCCCATTTTATTTTTAAGGCTCTCTTCTAAAACACTGCTGTTAAATACCCTTGTGCATTTCAACTGTAAAATCTCCCTTTCTGATTTCCCTATATACAAGAGACTTTTATCGTTGTTTACTATTACTAAGAATTTCTAAGATTAGAATCGAGACTTGAAACCTGACTTATTGAACGTAGGAATCTATGAGAAAAGTGCCTTTTTCTATACAAGTAACAATTTTATCGATTAAAACGTTCATTTTAATTAATAAAATTTTACTGAAGGAAAAAAAAAAGCGCGATCTCCTTGTTAAAGGGATCGCTTCCATTTATCGATAATGGATTAATAATTTCACCTCTAATATTCCAATGAGAAGCTTATAAATCTAGATACCATATAAATTGAATTTCATCTTTTATTTCAGCATCTTTGTAATAGGCATATTCGTCTACTTTTCCTAATACTGCACCATGTTTATGATAAAATTTACATGCTGGAACATTATTATTTTGGCACTCTATTTTCATTTGCTTCATTCCATTTGATTTAGACCATTCAACAGCCTTCTTAAATAATTCTGTACCTACACCTTGTTGCTTATATCTATCATCCACTCTTATATCCCATAACACACTCATATCTTCTCGATCATCAAGCATATCGACATCTTTTGTTTTTGAAGCTATAGTCACAGCACCAATAGGAATTTCATTATCAAATGCCATAAAAAATGCCCAATTGGAAATATCGAAACTTTGAGAATAGTTCGTCGCCAGTTCATATACGCCTAGATCTTTTATGTACTCTTTAACTGGAGTTTCTTTTAATAGAAATCCTCCTAATCCATTGTCAATCTTTTCTATACTAAATATACTCTTTACATGTATTAGCATAGGAATCCTGTCATATTCATTTAAAAATGATTCATCAATTTCTCTATATGTAATCAACTATTCATCCCCTCCCATCAATGAATCATTTCTGGTTTGGGTTTATTCAATTCTTTGTTGTTTTGCCTATTTTTTGAGACAGAATATAGGAAGCTGTAGCAGTAATCAATATTATCAGTAGTGGCATTGCAGAAGTTCCTCCAAACACTACCTCTTGAGGATGATTACCCTCTAATATCGAAGGATCTGGAGTATATACTGCAGTTAAAATGAGACCTGATATTATTTGTAATACCGCATAAAACAATAGAAAACTAACGATAAAAATAATATATTTTTTCATATACACCCTCCTTTTTTAGAATTATTTGTAATTTTAGTTTATCATACTAATTGTTTATAGCATGATTAATCCCTTATGTTTTTTCGTTTTGATATAGTTTTCTTTAAATATTTCTACTTTTTTGAATACACTTTCCATTTTATGCTATTATTGAGAGTAAAAGGGGGAATGAATTAAACGATGAAAAAGTTATTAAAAATCTTCACTACATTAATCATTTTATTCATACTCAGTTTCGGAACAGCGTATTTTACAAATACAAAAATTATAGACATCACATTTTTTGTAGGAGTAATAGTCACTGTAGTTATTTGGTTCTTTTCTTCAAAGGGAGGTATAACCAGTCATAGCTTAGATATGCAGGTTCAATCGACGACTGGATACAAAATTGAACAACAAAGATATAAATTTTCACCTACTATTACATTCCTCACATCACTCATTTACACCATCATTTCTTTAATCGTATTACTAATCTATTATAGAGATTATTTGCTGTGATTCATTATCCATATGCTCTTGTTAACCAACAGGAATAGGAATGAATTAGCACTAAAAGATCATGATAAATAGCGTCTTTTGCTAAAAGGAGCTACCATAATTACCTTAATAAACAAAATCTGGTTCAGAATTATGTCTCAAATTGTTTATTTATAAAACGGGATTAGCGAGTATTGGAAATACTCGCTTTTTATATTAAGTCATGCATAAGAAGGAAAATTTAATTATCGTACATGAATGTTTATTTAGTGAAAATAAAATCTTTGTAGAAAATAAACGTTAGGATGCCTGTAATAATTGTATAGCTCAAAGCTAAATAAAATGAGGGTGTTGCTCGAAAGCTCCTTTCTACTTTATCCAATCTAGTCCAAACCTCTACTTCGAGTTCATTATCTTCATTACTGCTTTGCAGTTTAGAATTAGTGAGCTCTGAAGCAAAACCACCTGAAGAATTAAAAAAACTGATGATGATGGTTGCTAAAAGTCCGGTTAGAAAGGACCAATCAAGAAATGAACTGTTGAATAGTTTGGCAATCCCCCAATTAGCCAAAAGGATAAGACCTAATGTAATAACTGACCAAATCATTTTTTTCATGGTTTGCCTCCTTTATTTTAATATGAATATTATGTAGTGCCATTGATAGGATAAAGCTTGCACAGTCTCCTCTATCCCCTTCTATTCTCTCATTTTAGAATAAATCTTTTACTATATTACATGACTAATATACCAACATTTCCTTTATTTTAAATAAATACCACAATAAAACATGGAAATAATTTAATTAAAAATGTTACAATCCTTTCGGAAAACTTCCAGTAGGAAATCAATCAAATTTTATGGTTAGATAATTTTGTAATGTTCCTGTCACTGTCAGCGTTGAAAATAACATGATTAACTTTGGTTCAAACTCAGTTAAGTTGTATAAAACAATAGCTTATAGGAGCAAAGGTTGAAATTTTTTAAGGAGATGTTCGGTTGTTATATTTATCTATCATATTATTTATTTTTGTTGGAGTTTATTTAGTTGCATCTGGAATTAATGTTTTTTAAGGCTCTTTTCTCAAACATTGTTGCTATTTAAGTAAAGTTATAACGAATAAATATCGACTGAGGATGGCTACATGATTCATTTTACTGAGAAAAGAGCTGCTATCTTGTAAGAACCGCTAGAATCCTTAATTAGGAGTAAAAAGCCGGTAGTTAGGCTTTTACAAAAGCAACAAACTATACAAAAATAGCCTTTATTAAAAGAGAATAAAAAAGATAAAAAATGGTGGTACTACATAATTGGTATTTTAGAGGTTATTTTAGATATTATATCAGATCCAATTACTAGTGTAGGAATTCGTATTTTTTTTGGAGGTTTATTTATTTTAGCTGGTTTACTGTTATTACTGCTTTAATTTATTATTAAATAAGACTTAGAGATAAGTAGGGATATTGTGGAAGAAGTTTTTTCAGGTATATTTGTTTTTACCGTGAGTGTAATTTTACTATGGACAGGCATTTTTTATCTTAAAAAAAGAAGATATAAGGACCCAGATGATGGAATGGAGTATTTATTAAAATTTACACCACTACCGCAAATTATAAATTATTGGCTTGTAAAAATTTTATTCATAATTGCTGGTTTGTTAGGAATATTTTCTTGCATCTATAGAATGATTCAAACTATTTACTATTAGTTTAGCAAAAAAATAATAGCTCTAGCATCATTGCTATAAAACATTACTAGGCAAGCATATTGCCGTATATTCAATATATAAATAACACCCCGTGAAAATTAGTTGGTGTCTAACATTTACGGGGCAATTCAAGTTGAGAATTTGCATAGAAGCTAAGACTCTAATTTCATGGAGTGTTTTATTAAATTCTTGGTACGAAATGATACATAAAACATAATATTCAAGTTAAAAAATTTCATAATTTATGCTTCTATATATCTATCCAATAACTGTTCCTATTAATACCATTCTTAGTGTTTCTAAATGATTTTTTTCAATGGTTATATCTCATCCAAAACTTCTAAAGCATTTATTAACTCAGATATAAACATTTCTCGATTAACCTTCTCTAATACTAGTATGTTTTTTGCTTGGTTTGCGACTAATCTTTTATCAGCAAAAGTTAATCCTCTTGCTTTTCCTTCTGTCACCACATCGACATAGTAGGAAGTTCCAGAAAACATCTTAGGATTTAATATATATGCCACTGCACATAAATCATGAATCGGGCTATTGATAAAACCAAATTGTCTGCCCGATTTATTGTAAAAATGAAGTAGTTCGTAAGCTAAATGACTGACTCTACCTTTATTTTTTAGTGAATTAATTTCTTCTATAGTTATTTCAGCCTGCTCCGTGACATCCAAACCTGACATAACAACAGGTATGCCAGAATGGAACACTATTTGTGCCGCTTCGGGATCTACATAAATATTAAATTCAGCCAATGGTGTTTTGTTGCCACGGTCAAGTCCCCCACCCATAATGCTAATGTATTCTATTTTACTTCGAACCTCAGGAAATACCTTTATTAATAACGCTATATTAGTCAATGGACCTAAACCAACTAAAATCACCTTATCATTGCATTTCATTATTGTTTCATACATAAATAAAATAGCATTGTTTGAAGTGATTGGGTACTTTTCTCCATTAAAGTAAGGGCCGTCCATACCACTTTCTCCATGAGCTTCTGGAGCAACGCAGAGATCTTTTGTTAATGGTTCTGACTGTCCCATTGCTAGCGGAATAGTAGAATTTACAAATTCCAATATGTTTTTTGCATTCGTTGTAACTTTTTCTAATGTTTGATTACCACCAATCGTTGTAACTCCTAATATATTTAATTTGTTAGAATTAGCTATCGCTGTCAAAATAGCTAAGGCATCATCATGTCCTGGATCACAATCAATTATTATATTTTTCATGTTTTTCCCTTTCCAATAAATCTTCAATTGTTAATACGCCTTCATAGCCTAAAATAGTAGCCAATTGGCAAATGACTGGCTGTTTTAAATCGCTAAATTCTAAAAGTTTTTCATCCCAAAATATTTCCATTGGTGATGCATCTCTTCTTTTTTGTTTATCCGCAAAAACAATCACTCGTTTAAATTCACGTACAACAAATTCCATATCATGCGTAATCGTAATTACTGTTTTCTTTTGATCTGATAAATAGTTAATAATATTGCCTAACCGTTCAGTTGACTCTCTATCTTGTCCAGCAGTAGGTTCATCTAAAATGATCACATGCGGATCCATAGCTATTACCGCAGCCATAGTGATAAATTTTCTTTTCGAATAAGGTAAGTTATAAGGATGTTCATCTAAAGACTCTGTTAAACCACAAATTTCAGCTGCTTTCTCTACTCTTTCTTTCACGACAGCATCTCCTAATTTTTGGTTCTTAGGGCCATATGCAATCTCTTTATAAATAGTATCTTGAAAAATTTGATCATCGGGATTTTGAAATACATAACCAACCTTCTTAGAAATCTCTGCAGTCGTTGCCTTCTTGGTAGAAACACCCTCTACTAAAACTTCACCTTTCGTTGGTATTAGCAACCTATTCATTAGTTTAACTGTCGTTGTCTTCCCTGCACCGTTCTGCCCAATTATGGCAACTGATTCACCTAGTTCAAAATCTAATTTAATATCTTGAACAGCTTCATAACCGTTCGAATATGTGTACCAAACATTTTTTAGTGATAGATAAGGCACTTACACTTCACCATCCTTACGTAAGATGTCCTGAACTTCTTGTACTGTTAAAGGTATCGTATCCGCAGTTTCCGAATGATGGTCCTTAGTCTTTTGGATATAATATAACGCTACTTGTGGCAATTGTCCTCCATACTTCAGCACATTAGGATCTGATAAAATTTCTTTTGTAGGACCGGTCATAGCCAGCTGTCCTTTACTCATTAATAGAATTTCATCACAATACTCCGCTAATAAATCGACTTTATGCTCCACTAGCAAGATGGTTTTACCTTGCTTTTTTAAAAGATGGATAATTTTAAAAATATCTTCACTACTTTTAGGGTCTAATTGTGAAGTTGGCTCATCCAAAATGATAAATTCAGGATCTAAAGCAATGATTGACGCTATTGCAACCCTTTGTTTTTGTCCACCCGATAATTCAAAAGGATTCTTGTTAATCAAATCTTCTAAGCGAAACATTTTGACTAGATCATTAACTTTTTTTATCATTTCATCACGTGGCACACCTATATTTTCCATCCCATAAGCAAGCTCCTCATATACGGTATCTTTTACCCCGGATAGCTGGGTAAAAGGATTTTGAAACGAATAACCGATGATTGTGGCAAGCTCTCCGATATTATATTCATTTAAATGTTTCCCTTTTACCATTACGTCCCCTACTAACTGCCCTTTGTAAAGTTCAGGGATAAAGCCTCTAATGATATTGCATAATGTTGTTTTTCCTGACTCATTTGCTCCCACTAGACCATAGACGCGTCCTTTTTCAAACTCAAATGAAACATCGTGAATCGTTTCTTTATTTTCTAAAGGATATTTGTAACTAATATTCTTTAACGATAGAATGCTCATGATAGTATCCTCCAAACAATATAACTGATTAGAATGACTGCACATAACGTTATAATCAGATAATCAGCCTTTTGCTTTTTAAGTTCGTAAATGGATGTCTTTTTTGCTCCAGAAGAAAAAGCGCGTGATTCCAAAGTTAACACTCTTTCTTCAATTTGTTGAATAGATGATAAAACTAACGGACCGATCATAGGAACAAAAGCTTTCATTCTAACGAACATACTCCCCTCGGTTTCAATTCCTCGAGATCTTTGAGCATCAGTGATCGTTTTAGATAAACTCATCATTTGCGGAATAAGCTGAATAGTAGAAGCGATTACAAAAGTCACTTTTTGAGAAACTCCAGATTTCTCTAAAGCATAGATAATATCTTTTACACTAGTGACTTGGAAAAACCAAATAACGCTAGAACTGATAGCAATAATCTTTGCTGTCATATTTAAACTTGTCGTTAAACCAATTTGAGAAAAATGAATGATTCCCCAAATTTTTTGAGAATCATCATTCACAACAATAAAAACTTGGATAATAAATATAAATAACACAACAATTACGATTGACTTCACAAACGTTGCTAAAAACTTAGTAGCTGTTCTGGAACAAAGACTTATTAGTAACATGAATGGAAGAACCATATATTGGAATATGTATCCAGGTGTGAACATACTTAATAAAATAATTAGAATGACAAAAGCAAATTTAGATGAAGGATAAAGTTTTCCAATACGACTATCCATTCACATTTCCCCCATTCTTAATATATGGCTCACCATAATTTAACTTAATTAAAAATCTATCTGGAACTCTTCTAATAATTAGCCAACTAATACCGAAATTTATGATTGTATTAATAGAACCTGAAATTAAATTTGTGGATACAACGGAATTCCATAATTCTTTTCCTGTTGCAAGAAACGTTGCTGTAATTAAATCTGTCCCTGCACCAGTTACTCCACCAAACATAAAAACTGTAACGATAGCTGCCGTGAATGCTGATACAATTGTTAATAGTATACAAGATAGAATGATACCAAAAATATTCGTATAAAATTTCCATTTTGATAAGTAGCCTGATACAAAACCAATACTCATTGACACGATACTGAACCCTATTGCAATAGGATTAAGCATCCCATTTACGACATTTCCTAAAAGACCAGTTAGCAATCCAATCCAAGGTCCTGCAATCATCGATACCATTATTGTTCCTATTTGATCAACAAAAACTGGCAACTTTAATATAGTCGATAGTTGATAACCAACTACATTTAATGAAACACCTACTGGGATTAATAATAATGCTAGTAATGAAAAATCATACCTTATCCCTCTTTTCATCATCCTGCTCCTTTTTATTAGATTTAAAATTTCATATGTATAAATGACATGTCACAAATAAATATTGCTTCCAGTAATCATTTATTTTAAAGCGCTAACATTTCATTGTTCACTAGATATAAGATTTAAATATAGTATATATTCAGCTATAAAGCGGATAAAAGGTCAAATGTCCTTTCGCTTGATATTTCATAATGAGATGGAACAACTATTTTTTTCAGGCAAAAAATAATCCGAACGTCATCAAATCCTTGCGAAAAGATTCGATAACGTTCGGATATTCTTTTTATAGGATATCGCCTTTGGAGTGAACTTTATCATTTTTGCACTTCATTCATTTATACTATGTTTCATCTTTATATATTGCTGTTTTGACATCGTTAATTTTCTATTAGAACTTGATATCTCATTCAATTCTTTTAATTGTTTGATGCTTCTACCAACTGTACGAATGCTTAGCCCTATTTGACTTGCAATATCCTTATATTGATCATCAATATAAATTGATCTCGTTAGACTATTTTTATTACTATTCCTCTCATAATATCTAATCAAAAAATATCTGACTCGATCAATACCTTTATATTGATAAAAAATACCATCGTTTCCTGAACTAATATATAAATCTTCAGCTAATAACACAGAACATCGTCTCAAAAGGGAGATATCTGACATAATCAACTGATAAACTAATGCCGACTCTATTCTAACTGCCGTTACTTTTGTTAAACAGGTTATCGTGGCAATGTATTGTTCTCTTCTAGACATTATCTCCAATAACCCTATGTTTCCGTTCGTTTTATCCACTTGAAAATAGGAATAATCACTTCCATCTTCATAATCTCTTAAACCCATAGCTATGCCATCTTTAATGAAATAGACATGATTTGGAAAGTCTCCTCTAGAAATAATGACAGAGTTTGGTTCAAACACTAACTCTGTCCCAAACTCATCTATAAACTCGGATATTACGGAAAAGTTAAACTCGGTTTCATTCCCATACTTCTCCCACATTTTTTTTAAGTTCATCCAGATTCTCTCCTATATCTTTATACTCATAGATCATTCAAAATGATTATGCAGATAATCCTTTACGACATTTCCTGAAAGCTTAGTTGAAGTAATTTATACCAAATGTCCTTATTAGTACATCAAAGTAGCGTATAACTGATTATTTCAATCTGTTTATTTAATTAACAGATATTATATCATGTGTTACTTCCTTAATAGGGAAAACAAAGTAGATTGGAAAATAATTAAAAATGAACTTTGGTGGCAAAATACTAAAACAATACTTCTCTTATAGGAGGGGGATTTCTGTAATATGGTAAAGGAGTACATGATTTTGACAGCAATGTGGCTATTCGGAACGATTGGCTTTATTCTGTTTATACCACAAAAGGATCGGCGCAAGGGATTATTAGCCGCTATTATGTTTCAAGCATTGATTTGGCTGTGTGATATGCCTTCTTTTACATATGGTTTGTTAAGTGCGCCCGTTCGTATATTTCCTAAAGCAACTGACCTCACGATTACAATCAATTATTTCTTTTATCCGATATTATTTTCCATTTATTATGTACATAGCAAGTCAATGAACAGTCTTTGGTTAAAAATTACATCCTTTTTCGTATGGATTTCTATCATCACCATTTATGATTACATTCTCGAACGATATACAGATTTAATAAAATATGGATCCTTAACTTGGTTAGGTATGTGGATTTACATTGGATTTCTTTTTTCTATAAGTCTAGTCTGCTGTAATTGGTTCTATAAGGAAAAAACTCCGATTCATTCGTACGTTGGAGGCACTAATGAGGATTGAATGGTGGATCTTGTTATCTTTGTATGCAGTAACAACAGGAATTCTATTGTTTATACCAAAAAATAAAATTCGACTTGCAGTAGTTGCCTTTTTGTTTAAACAGGTCATTACTTTTCTTGTAGGTCTATTGGTCGTAGAATTGGGACTGATTGAATATCCTATTCGGTCATTTGCTTCAATTAACCGGACTAGCTTTGACTATGAATTTTATTTCTTTCCAGTCACATGTGCCGTTTTTAATGTATGGTATCCAAATCATCGAAGTCCCCTTATCCAGTTGGTTTATTATATAGTTTTCAGCACAGTATTGACGATCGGTGAAATAATTTTAGAAAATTACACCGAACTCATTCATTACATACATTGGGAATGGTATATCAGCTGGATTACAATTTTTATTTCATTTTTTATAGTACGGAGTTTCTGTATTTGGTTTTTTTCAAAATCTAAAATTTGATATATGTGCTATTAATACTAGTAGAGTTTCTCTAAGCTGAATCACAATATTGTAATTAAATCAATTTATCTTGACTTGGTGTTCACTCCAAGTTGTATTCTGTGTTTACTATTGGAACACAGAAAGGAAGAACAAAATGAACGCACAAAATAAAGTAGTTTTGATTACAGGGGCTAACTCTGGGGTTGGCTTGGAGCTGACGAAAAATCTGTTATCCCAAGGAATGGAAGTAATTTCTTTAATACGATCTGACTTTCCAAATGACCACCCAATAATCATTGATGCTCTTAGAAAGAAAAAGTTAAGAATATATAAAGCTGACTTAGCCGATTTCTCCAGCCTAAGAAACGTACTAGGTCAGATTAAGAAAAGAGAGGCCAAGCTTGACTTGATTTTCAATAATGCAGGAGTTTGTTTTGCTGAATACAAATATTCCAAACAGGGACGTGAAATGCATTTTGAAGTTAATACATTAGTACCCTACATCATTACGATGGAACTTAAAGAACTGTTACTACAGGGCCAGGATAAAACAATCATTAATACATCTTCCAATTCTTTATTATTTTTAAAGCAATTTGACTTAAATACAGTAATCGATCCTAAGCTCATTCCATTTAAAAAGATTATAGGTCCATATGGGAACAGTAAATTAGCCCTTTCGCTGTGGACAAATGGAATTGCTCCGAAGCTATTGATTGAGGGAATAAAAATCCGTAGTGTCTGTCCAGGACCAAACAGAACGAAGTTGACTAAAGGCAAAAGAATACCCAGTTACCTCATTCCAATAAGAAACGTTATTTTTTCTCCGCCAAGTAAAGGTGCATCTCGCTTATACGATGCTGCTTTCGATTTCAACAGTGAAACTACTGGGATTTTTATAAACAAGGGCAAAGAAACTGTAATTAAATTCTCGGAGTATGAGGGGACGATTCTTAATCGACTGTATGATATTTACAAAAATGAGTTTCTCGTTTAGTTTTTAATTACATCTATTAGGCTGTAGATTACGGTGGATTAAATTCTAACATATAATAAAATCAAGTTAGGGGTGATGATTTGGGTGCATATTCTATCAAGCAAGTATCCAAGAAATCCGGTTTAACCGAAGATGCGATTCGCTATTATGAAAAAATCGGTTTGCTTCCTTATGCAAAAAGAAAACTGAATGGACATCGAATATACGATGAAGAAGATATAGAGAGAATGGAACTAATCATTTGTCTAAAAAAAACAGGAATGTCATTAAACGAGATGAAACATCTTTTACAATATCCTGTAAAAGATAAACTTAGTTCTACTCCCGAGTTAAAAAGAACTCTTTTAGAATATAAAGAAAAAGTCATGACTCAAATACATGATCTTCAAAGTATTGTGGCGTTTATTGATGCTAAGCTAGAAAACGATGAAACGCTATTTCGTCCACAAATAAATAAAGGCAACAAATATGGTTAGTGCAGGACATGCGTTTTAACTGTAGGTAGAGGGATGAATATAGAATAGCACCAACCATTTGAAATTCAATGGTAGTACTTAAAGCAACACACTTGCTTACATAGATGAAGTAGAATAAAAAGATTCGGTTTTATTAAATAAAATGAGCTTTTTGTCCAATTTAATGATACAGTTAGTAAGAAAATTTTTAAAGTGGGAAGGCGAACAATATGATTGAAATAAAAACATCTCCACTAAGTGATGGAGAATTCAATAGAGGGGTATTTGCGACATGTGATATCAAAAAAGGAGAACTTATCCATGAAGCACCTGTCATTTCCTATCCAAACGACCAGCATCAATACATTGAACAAACCATACTCGCTGATTACGCTTTTGAGTATGGCATAAATCATTCTGCAATCCTTCTTGGTTATGGAATGTTGTTTAACCATTCTTATGAACCTAATGCAATTTATGAGATTAACTTTAAAAATCACACATTTGATTTCTTTGCTTACACAGATATAAAAGCTGGGGATGAAATTCTAATCAATTATAATGGTGATGTGGATGACAAAGAACAGCTGTGGTTTAATCAGGACTAAAAGGATAGCAAAATAAACGATCTGTTTCATTGTATGTTTGCTCATATGATGATGAGATGACTACTTTTACTCATAATAGAACGGTTGCCATAAAAAAGCCTCCGTTTATGATGTCAAAATATTGAGGTGTTAGAGAATGAATAAACGATGGACAATCGATAAAATTAAGGAATTCGTTGAGAAGAATTCAGATAGTAAGTTGTTAACGACTGAATTTCATGGTTTTTCTCAAAAGTTACAATTTAAATGTGCATGTGGCAGCAATTTTGAAAAAACATTTACAAAATTTAAAAATAATCATCAACGTAAATGTGACGTATGCCAACCGCCAAAAGCATCCCGTTAAACGTATCCTCCATACGAGATTGCTTAATTTCTTTTAGGGAACTCTATGTTTTATTAAAATTACTTAAAAACACCTTACTCCTATTATCTTCTTGGCGGTAAGGTGTTTTTTTTTGATACTTTTGGACTACATCTCTAAGTGAAACATGGACATTAGCAAGTCCTTGTTTTTACACATTGTGTACTTGTAAAAGATGTGAGAACCTTTGATCATGGTTCTCATAATGAAATGAAGATAAATGCGGATTTACAATGTTAAGGAAACAACAATATTAAAAATCCTAATTTCTATATGCAATCTCAAGAAATTAGGATTGTTGTGAATTTGAATTAAAGTACGAGTTTGTAATAAAGGCGCGAAGTTTCGAAAATAGTTGCAAGATTTTATTTTATTCTTATCGATGTAATTTGAGCTTTCTTGTTGACTATACGAATTTGATTTAATATAATTATCTCGAATTGAAGATACCTTTATTCAAGATATTTTAAATACTCTTGTTCAAACTTGTGTAAATACTTAATACTCAGGATACATTAAAAGAGAATGGTTAGTAATTCTGAAGTAGATTGGACAAGCAGCAGTTTATTTTAGATTTGAAGGATAGTAAAATTTAGGAGGAAGTAAGACTATGACAAAAGATTTCTATACTGCACTTAAAGAAAGACGTTCTTACTATGGAATTAATAAGGAAGTACAAGTATCAGACGAAAGAATTAAAGAAATAGTAGAATTTGCTGTAAAATACACTCCGTCAGCTTTCAATTCTCAAACTGCACGTTTAGTTGTATTAACTGGTGAAGCACATAATAAATTATGGGACATTACAACTGAAACATTAAGAAAAGTAGTTGGTAACGGAGACTTTACAGGAACTCAACAGAAAATGGATTCTTTTAAAGCAGGTTATGGAACAGTATTATTCTTTGAAGATGAGGCCGTAGTTAAATCACTTCAAGAACAATTTGCTTTATATGCTGATAACTTTCCAATTTGGTCAAACCAAGCATCAGGTATGCACCAATTAGTTGTGTGGACAGCATTGGAATCAGAGGGATTAGGAGCATCTTTACAACATTATAATCCCCTAATTGATGATGAAGTGAAAAAAGAATGGAATATTCCTGGTAATTGGAAGCTTATTGCGCAAATGCCATTTGGTAATCCAACAGCTCCAGTGGGTGAAAAAGAATTCCAACCACTTGAAGACCGTGTGAAATTTTATAAATAAGATGATTTAAAAAGTGAACCTTCTTTTAGAAAATACATTTTTTATCTAGAGGTATTGAAAAATCTATTTTATTCACTGACCGTCCATGATGAAAGAGTAGCAATCGACTTATACGGTTTTATCTTTAATGATGTAAAAACAGCTGTAGAATTACAGACAAAAACTTCTGGACGATTGCAGATGATTTGAAGAAAGAGCAACAATAGTAAGCATCCCTTTAACAAGGGATGCTTTTTATTTAAAGTAAAGGAAAAGATGTTTACCTAAAAGCAGCTCCACTGATTGGAAGAAGTTTCGTTACAAACCCGAACCTGATGATATATTAAAATTATCCAATATAAGGACCATTATTTCGAAGAAGTAGCAAATACAGTTTCATAAATACCATACGAGCAGTTTTACGAAAATACTTGTTCATCATCTGCATTTTATGACTCTTACCTTCTATCACAACACGATCTTATCATACTTTTAATTTCAAAAATAAAAGCCCTATTACATTTTGCAGTAACAAGACTTTACCTAAGATACATTCATTTCCATTCATTCTTAAAAAAGTGATTTCTTTTAAACCTCTATTATGCATTCCCTCTACGAGACCAGATGACAATTGGTATAAGAAGTAAGGATAAAAGACCCCCACTCAAAGATAATGCTGTATAACTTGCATTAGCTACCACCATTCCCGAAAGGGCTCCACCTGAAGCCCCTGCTAATGCGATAAAAACATCGAGGGTTCCTTGAATTTTTGCTCGGGTTGAAGGCTCTGTAGAATCAACTATTTGAGCCGTTCCACTAATTAAACCAAAGTTCCACCCCAATCCAAGTAAAGATAGAGCAATTATTAATAGAACAAGAGAATCGCTTGGTGCTAATGCTGCTAACAGGCCAGCGCATAACAATGTAATCCCTGAAGCTATACTCATTGCTGTTCGTCCAATTTTATCAACAAGGATGCCTGTGACAAGTGAAGGCAGATACATTGCGCCTATATGAAATCCTATCACTAATCCTACCTCAGATAATCCATGGCCATGATGTTTCATATGGACTGGTGTCATCGTCATAATAGCAACCATCACAATTTGAGTTAGAACCATGACTGTTGCACCAACCATAAGACCGCTTTTATTTCTTGACCTATTGACAGAATCTGATTTATTTCCATGCCCTTTAACCTGCTTATACGCTGCAATCCTTTTAGCAATTTCTAGGGGATCAGGGCGCAACATACTAAAAAGCACTATCCCTGCCAAGATAAATGCTGTAGCTGATAAAATAAATGGACCTGTAAGAGAAGGCACACCTATAAACACTGCGAATTTGCCCATAATTTCTACTAAATTCGGTCCTACCACTGCCCCAAATGTTGTCATCACCATGGTCGTACTAATCGCAGTTGCTCGCTGTTTACTATTTGCTAAGTCAGTCCCCGCATAACGAGCTTGTAAATTGGTCGAAGTTCCTGCCCCATAAATTAAGAGCGATGCAAATAATAAAATGACACTATTCATCATGGCAGCAATGACTACGCCAATTGCTCCGAGTCCACCTACAATAAAACCAGTTGATAAACCTGTACGACGCCCATAACGTTGTGAAAGCTTTCCTACGAGAAAAGCCGCACCCGCTGAACCCAAAGTAATTAAAGCAGATGGAACTCCTGCATAGGCATCTGTTCCAAGCATTTGTTGTGCCAAAAGAGCACCTACCGTAACTCCTGCTGCAAGCCCTGCCCCACCAAATATTTGTGATAAGCTCACGACGAACAACACACGTCTATATATTTTTTTTAGCTGTTCTGGCGAATCTATAAAACTCTCAAAGGAAGCTTGCTCTTTTGCCAACATTCATATACACCTGCTTAGATTGATTTGTTTTTCTTTAGAATAGTGGATTTTACAAAAGCATCCAAAAATAATGTTTGGTTTGGAGGTTCAGTATGAAACCACTTTCTATCAAAATTACATTTAAAGTCCTAATATGTATAATATGAAAATAGATAGACAATTAGCCTATTTAGTTAAATACTTCAACAAAAAGAGCGTTAATCCTCCTTGGACCAACACCCGTTATTCAGATGATTTTTAACATCTTACATATTTACGTTTAAAACCAAGCCTGTCTCTCTCAATTTCTTTTTGAATATTTTCATAAGCATTTAGGAAACTGCTCTTTTTCTTGTCCCGCTTAACTTCTACTATACCTACTTCCTTTGCTGTCGCGACTGCCTTTTCATGTAATGGTAAAAAGGATACCCCCACAGTATATAGAAAATTATTCATAGCAGATTTCGTTCTTTCTGGAGAATGATGAATCGTATTTTTCACCATATCAAGCATAGTGGAAATCTTGCTTTCGGAAAACTCATGGTCCGATCGATTTCCCAAAAGCCAGCAGTAGCAACTCCATCCCGCTGACATTTTTAACTCGTCCCCGCTTGCAATCCATTTATCGGCAACATCTTGTGCAATATCAGATTCTGATAATGTTACTGCCACTACATAATCGGACAGCATATAAAAATATGCTCCATCGATCCAACGATCAAAATCCGATTCAGTCATTGCTTTTGGGTCAGCAATAATTCCGGCAAAGTACATCGCATCATAATTACCGGTGGAATACAGCTTCTCAGCTAGAGGTTGATTTATTTTTATTTTCTTTGCCATTGGTTTCATAGCACCTGTAGCTACCCCAAAAAGCGGTTCGTGCGCACCGTTGGAAATATAGATTTTTTTCGTTCGTTCCTTCCCGAGATCCTCAAGCTCCTGCATAACTGTTTCGAAATCCATCACTTTGCACATCCTTCTTTACTATTCATCTCTTATAAATGTAACCATCACGCTTATTTTCTTTATTCAGTCTATCATCATTCTCAAGTTTACCAATAATTTTCCGAACATAAAAATTTCTACAAAGAAAGCATTAATCTTTCTTCGATTAACATCATCTATAACTAAGGTATATGATTTTCAACAATTTTAGTCCCTGCTTTACATGACCTCTAATTTTGCTCCAGAGAATCAATTCTTATTCATAAAAGCCTAATCAAAAAATCCCTTCTAATTAGGCCACTTTCCTTATTAAATCATCTTATTCTATAACCGAATGAATAACCTAATCAGAATAACTACATTTGCAGTTGATTTAATATCAATTTCAATACATCGTTTTGTGACATATCATTAGTTAAGATCTTTTCTCCATCTACTCCTAGATAATCATTTGGAGTCCACCAGTCGCGTAAAGAATCTTCTCCGAATTCCATCTTTTTCGAACTTGAGTTATGACGTTTGACTGTTTCCTCAAAAGATAAATCAAAATAATATGTATATGCCTTTTGATTAAAAAACTGGATTAAGTGATTCAACATTTCACCATAACGATGTTTATACAGAATACCCTCGACAATAACAAACTCACATCTATCTTTACCGTATTCTGTGATTTGGCGAATCAAATCAATTGAGAGGTTCCCATCTCTATCATGGACCTTCAACATTTCACGTCGAACAATATCCTGAGAAACCAAGAGCGTTCCATGCCCCAAATCATTTTGAAGATTTTTCGCTGTCGTTGTTTTTCCACTCCCTGAGTTTCCTCGTATAATAATTAGCTTAGATTCCATATTCTCCCCCTTAAATTCAACGTCCTATAGACATCTTTATCATGTAGTGGATTAAAGTCAATAAATAAACATCTAGGAATAAAAATTTTAAAGCAAGCCGCGCTTTGATTAAGTTGAAACTATATCGCTTTTTTTCCAAGCCAATGAGCAAAAAACAAAACAGGAACAATGAATATAATAAAAGGTAAGCTGACATAAATCGTGTTCCAAGTAATTAATTGATTTTCGAATAATGAATTAAACATTATTATGCTATAAGGAAAAATTATGACTATAGAAGTTATAACACCTGGAGTAATGGACCGAAGAGTAATAGACTGCCCAATATGAGTAAAGACATGTATAAAGAAGATTAATAGCATAATAGTAAAAAAATAAATATTGCCAAGTGGACCACCATTAATATATTGACTTGCCATATAGGTTGAACTACTTACAAAAATAAAAATAACAAATACGGCAACGGAAAATTGTGCCGTAGACATTGAAAATTGTTTAATCACTTTATCGGCAATTTTTTTTGGTAACTTGTCATAGATAACATGTCTGTTCTTATCCATCCACCTCTCAACCATAATAATTTCTTCCAAGTCATGTAGAACAAATGCAATCGGGAATAACCAGATAAGTGTTTGGACATTAAGCCATTGTTCCACGACCTCTCCCCCCATTAAATATATTTTCTTTATTTGTTCCTACCTTAATACGAATGTGTTCTTTTTAGAGATAAATACAAACTTATTTTTCATTAGATTAGTACGTTATTTCAAATTCCCTAATCTATCCATTGATTTAACTCTACTAATATTTCTCTTAAATAATTGGGTATATCCTCTTCCTGTATGCTAGCCATCTGTTTAAAAGATACTCCTTGTTCGAGTAGATATCGAACGATCTCCCACCCAACAAAATAGGCTTCTCTTTCTAAATTGGTTGTTCCATTACCGAATGTAAACTGATGAATTGCCTCAGAAGAAGAATCTTCAAGATATGGTATTATCCCTTTAATCATATCTGTTAATGTAATTTACACTCATTAAGCCAACCGTTTCTATGCTCAATATAAGCTTCATCAGGTTCATTTTGTACAATATATTTACTAACTTGGGTTGCCAATCCTTCTTGTAAAATTGTAGAACCTACTGAACGTTCCCACTGACTAGTTAAATTCGCTGTTTTCGCGTGTACAATATGTGTTAATTCATGTGAAAGTGTAATAATAGATCCGCTAGATGACTCAACTGGAAGGCAAAGAGCTAATCTGTTTTCATCATATGGAGCAACAAAAGCATTATTTTCAAAAAAGCCAACAAAATAAATAACAACTAGATCAATTACTTTATCATATCCTAATAAATATTTAATTCGTGTTAGAGTAGCCTCTATATCCTTTTTGCTTGGTTCCCACCTATTTAAATAATCAATATGCTGGTGGTATCTTTCCCAGGCATGTTGAAATAAATCTCTAGCTATTTTTCTTCCTTCATCCCCAGGTGGAACCGCTGCAAAATTGTAATTCTCTTCCCATAATTGCCATCTTTGATTTTCACTAATGTCTTCATCATTTGCTCTATTGTAAAAATCTAAAAACTTAGGAACTAAATTCAGTAATTCAATATTATCCATCCAATACACCCCTCCGCCTTAAGGAACCTCCTAAATCAACCTAACCTTCCACTTACTATTCATCTTCATTTTATGTATCAATTCTCTCCTTGAATATTTCTAGAAAAGATTAATTATTATATGAGCTTTAATAAGCACGTATTCGTTCTTCAGAATGGTGAATCTCTAAGTAAATATTCAATAATGTTCTTCAAATCCCCTCCTCCTTTAGTAACGTTTTTGTCTTACAGAAATGCCATTACTATTTAAGTAGGTTTCTTCACAATGTCAAGATGGTTGTTCTTCTGATAATGGCTTTTCCGTAGATTTTGTTTAATAACCACCTCTGCCATTATTAGATTTGGTACCCAAGCTAACCAGGAAATAACAGCATAACTAAGTTCAAAATTCTCTAAGCCAAACAGCCACACAAATAAAGGTAACCATATTCTTAATGTAACTGCGGCGAAGGTTAAAGAATAGTTTCTGATCATCCAATTTTGATGTTCCTGAATTTGCATATTCTTAACTCTATTAAATGCATTATATGCTGATATCATCCAGAATATAGATAATAGACCGAAACCAGTCTTTCCTACTAATCCTCCAGTAGCATAAAAAGATAAATATAACCCTGTCGGACCACCGAATAATATGCCAGCCATATAGATCCTACCCAATATTCGATGGCGACTGATATTTTTTTCTCTAAACCTTCTCGATATGGTGAAAGGACCAATTACCAACACCACTATACTTGTTGCAGCATGTATAAATAACACGATATACCAAAATGTACTTAGCTTAGAAAGAAACATCAATTTCATTTGAACAAACCCTGCATGGGTTCCGTCCATAATAAAATATTGAACAGCGACATAACAAGCTACTGCAATAATTAAAAAATTGAAGATAAACCAGTAGAATTTTTTCATAATTTTTCAAACTCCTAATTTTACTCGTATCAATGGGTGATTCCCATTTTTTGAAACTTTTTTGATAGATTTTGAACTAGAAATAAATAATATCCTTGAACGCTCTCTCTTTTGTTAACCTAATCTTTACCCTCAAAATTATCTTCTTTTTAACTTCTCATTAATTTTTTTTACCTCTCGTAAATCAATCCAATAAATCACAGTAAAAATCACGATATAAACGACAATCTGAATCGTAATAAATAGGATAAAACTAATGGGTTGTTCGATAGGGTTTTCATACCAATCACCAATTGCCCCACAAATTAACACAAGGATTAAAATGACCACATAATGAATCGTTAATTTAACAAAACTTGAATATCGATCATAATAAAAAATAAGCGAAATAAGACCACAACCTACTCCAAGAGCAATTGCTAAAATACATTCCACTAAAAGCTTTGAACCATTCATTACTTCATTTGGATTTAGTAATAATACAATTGTAATGATGATGTAAGAGGTACTTAAACCAATTAGACCTCCCAGAAGTGCATAGTGAAAACTTCTTTTCATTTCCCATCCCTCCCAATTCCCAGTCGTTTCTTGAGGTTTTTTAAATACTTGCGACTTACATGAGCTGTCGTCCCATTTTCCATTACGAGTTGCATCATGCCGATTTTCTCCATCTTCATAAATGAAATTTTAGATATATTCACGAGAGTTGATTTATTTACACGCACAAAGTCCTTTTCTAAAATTTCCTCCACTTCATATAGCTTAAGTTTTGATTCATATTCATCTTCGTCTGTTTGAAAATAAACTTTTGTCCCTTCTGAATAAACAAAAAATATATCTGAGATTTTCAACATGTATATCTCCTGTTGTAAATACCCATCAATGACTTCAGTTTTTGAGGACTTTAAAAACTTCATTATTTGTTCAATTTCATCCGTAAAAGTATTAGCATGAATCTGGATTTCTGTTTCTTCAATTTTCTCATCGATGATTAATTTGATTTGCATTTTATACCTCCAATTCCAAAATAAAATATAACATGGTATTGATTGGTAATCCTCTATTGTTTAATAAGTGGATTAATTTAATCTATAAGAAGCACAAAAGCGATGGTCAAAAGAATTTTGCCATCGCTTCTTCTAAACTGGTTACCTATAAAATTAAAACACAAATTTGCAGCCTCTTCTAAGCAAAACCATTATTCTAGATAGTTTTATTAAAACTTTGGTTAAAATGTTGTTATTTGTTTCATATGAAACCCCATTAATCCTACATTATTGTCAAAAGTATTTTTTTTCGCCTGCTTTATCTTGGTTCATGGATAATTACTTTACTAGTAAATTTCGTCTTCTGTCCGAGTCTCTCCTAATCTTATTAATCGTTTAATATGGCCTTACATTCATCAGGTAATTCCTTGACCAAATATTCCAAACACCAAAATTCCTCTATATCGTCTTTCGTTTCAAAAACATCTCTAATCTAATATGTGGAACCATTTCTTTTGGATATGATAAGGAGTACATCAGTAACCTCATGAGCGATTAGAAAATTCATATCTTGCATCCATTCAAGAAAGGAATAATACCTCCTTTGTCCACATTTACTATTCATTACGGATGTACTAAAAATTAAATGGTATCGGAGTAATATAATAACACTGAAATACTGGACAAACGGGCAATATGATTTACTTGATTATATCAAACGAATGAAAAAGGGCGTTGACATTGCTAATGTCCTTATTGAAAATAAAACAGCCTCCTCCTATTACAATGAGTAATAGTAAAAAATACCAACTTGAGTAGGTTAATAAGCTTAAATTAAATCTATATTTACTATTAAAAACCCCTAAAACAAGGGCTACCATTAATGAGAGTATAAATACATAGTAATACCAATGGTTTTGTAAATTGATTATGGCTACTTCAATTTTTGCTAAACTAAGTGCAGTAGCATCTGAAATTTTAACCTGAACAGTCTGAGGTGAAAAAATTCCTTTTCTTACTTCTATCATGGTATCTGTAGCTGTAAAATCATAACCTGACGGATGTAGCCCCATATATCGAGAAGTCAGTAGAAAAAACAACATTGTTAAACCGAATATAAATAACTGAAATCTAACTTTTTTCATCTTACCCCCCTCATTATTCGATCACTTTCATTATATATAAATTCAGACAATATTAAATTTAATTTTCAATAATTTTTTAAAAATTTTAAAAAAATAATTTGCCATTTAATAGGAATAAAAAAACTACATATGGACCAATAAACACATTATTTAACTATTCTCAATAAAAAAGTGAGTATGAATCCCATACTCACTCATCTCCCGCTTATAAATACTTTCTTTGCACTGTGCGCCCGTCATAGCTAAATAATAGTTCTTTATTTTCAACTACTGATTCTAAATGGACTGTTCTTCCCCAAAGTTGATGAAGATAGGGCAGAACTTTTTCTAAGTATTTTAAGTCTAATTCAATGCCTTCATACCAATGTTTGAGGTACAATTCTCCATTTCTCATATAATCTCCATCATTAACTGTGATGTAGGGGAAGCCACCATTGACTCGCATATTTACGAGCTGATCTCGAACCTTTTCCCATTCTTTATCTACTATTTTATAGTCCCGACCTTGCTTTTGGAATAAATACATATCCTCCCGCATGACTAGATCCTTTGTTAAATAATTGCGTAGGAAGGAAATATCGCCTTCAATCTCTCTAACCTCAAACATTTTTTCGCGCCCAGTACCTGGTTTTTCTCCACGTTTGATCATCTCTTCAGTTGGATTATTCCACCGCTCTTCGATATCTTCAAATATTTTTACTCCTAAATAATATGGATTGATTCCAGTCTTTGATGGTTGAACAACCCCAGCATTTAATTTAGCAAATTCTATAGCCTCATCACTCGTTAAATCCATTTCACGTAGGATACGCTGGTGCCAGAATGATGCCCAGCCTTCATTCATGATTTTTGTTTCTAGCTGTGGCCAAAAATAAAGCATTTCTTCACGAATCATCGTCATTATATCCCTTTGCCAGTCAGATAGTTCACGACTATACTGTTCAATAAACAGCATAATATCCTTCTCAGGTGCAGGAGGGAATTTCTTCTTCTTTTTCTTTTTGACTGATTTTTTTTCTGTTTGATCCAATGACCATAAGTCATCATATGGAGATGGTGTACTTTTTTCTTCTTCCTCCCATTCCTCTTCATCATCCATGGTCCATGCAAGCTTCGGTCTCATTAATGAAGGGTCGATATGTTCTTCAATAGCTAAAACCGCATCAATAAAGGTTTCTACTTCCTTTTTTCCATATTTTAATTCATACGCACGAATTCTTTCTGCTGTTGCGGACATGCTTTCTACCATATCTCGTTTCGTATTTTGGAATCGAATATTATTTTTGAAGAAATCACAATGGGCTAAAACATGAGCAACGATTAATTTATTTTGGATTAAAGAATTTGAATCAAGCAAAAAGGCATAGCACGGATTCGAATTAATCACCAATTCATAAATCTTGCTAAGTCCTAAATCATAATGAAGCTTCATTTTAAAAAACTGTTTTCCAAAGCTCCAATGGGAAAAACGGGTAGGCATTCCATAGGCACCAAACGTATAAATAATATCTGCAGGACATATTTCATATCTCATCGGATAAAAATCTAAGCCAAAACCAGAAGCGATTTCTGTTATTTCAGAGATTGCATATTCTAATGATTTTTGATCATCATGTCTCATACTCGATTCTCCCTTCATGAATAGACACCGCTAAAAAAGTCCAAAACTGCGCACAAGTTACAAACCATCTTTAACACAATATATGAAAGTGGTGGACTATTCATGTAGTGGAATTATAACCATCCGTTTCTTTTCTTTTATATTCCATTTATTATTTTTTAAAGAGAAGCAGAAGGGAATTCTTTACCGACAAGAGTGAAGTTTTCCGTCTTACACTTAAATCAATGAAAAAATTAGAAGATATGAATGTCAGGGAAAAGAATACCAAATAAATAAGAGGAGAACCTTGTCTCCCCCTCAATCATTTTTGAAAGATATCGATGACCTCATCCCAATTCCTCTTTTCATAATAATCAGGTACCGTATCAATCTGTTGAATGAAAATTTTTGCTTGCTTTCCTTCGCTATTTGCTAACCACATATCTGTCGTCTGTCGATTCGAGCGTAACCATGTAAGTTTCCTCTCCTTTGAAATATACTCTGGTCGGTAATCCCCATAGTCGCTCTTCGGTGAGGTAATTTTATTTTGTTGCATGGACTTTATATCAATTTGATATAAAGAAGGTAAAGGTCTTTTGCTAGGATTATTAGACCACTCCGATTCTTTTGCTCTCGCTATGGTTATGAGGGATGGATTATGCCAAGTAAAATCCCAATCCACATAGCCTTTCGGGGTATAAGTAGAATTAGATTTCATTGTTGGCAAGACCTTTATCTTTAAATGCTTGTTCTCAATCGCCATCCTTCCTTCACCAGAAATATAGGCAAGGAAGTTTTTAGTGGGCGCCCATTTAAACCAAGCATCATTCAAAATCATGGAATCTAAATTCATGAAGTTCGTACCATCCGTCCGAATCATACATAATCGATTTTCATCCATTGACCAAGATGCAGTAGGTATAGCTAAAAAGGCAATCCACATCCCATCTTCTGAATACTTAAACTGACTTGTTTGAATGGCAAAAAAATCCTTCGATTGTGTTGGCAGTGTATAAAAATGTTCGATTTTTTTCTTAGAATCGATAGGAATTTTGTACAATTCAACATTTGTCCACCCAGTGGGCTGAATAGTTGCTGTAGAAGAAGCTAAAAATTCTTTACCGTCTGGGGACCATGAGTAATTTCCTATACCTACAGAAATATTACTTACACTTTTATTTTTACTGCTCATATCAATGATGTTAAGGGTTCCATCATACTGGAAAGCGAGAACATTATCGACTGGTGACCATTGATAGTTCGAGGCAGAGCTTTTATAGAGTAAAAAGTGTTTTTTCGTAACCATATGATAGGCCCAAAGCTCATCTTTCTTTTTATATGCAAGCCAGGTTCCATCGAACGACCATTTAGGGTTGGTCACTGCTCCACCTTTCGTTAATTGCTGTTCTTCCCTATTAATTTTAGTCCACAAATCCCCATTTCTAACAAAAGCTACTTGAAATGAAGAGGATTCTGCTTGAATATCCTGTTCATTAACAAATACACATAAAAGTATGCAAATGATCAAGATCCATTGTTTAATTTTAATCATCCCTTCATTTCCGCCTTTTTTTAGTTTTACTTTTAATGTTTGATAAAATGCCTAATATCATTCATCTATTTTGCATCGTGTATATGATAAAATATTCACGATAGAATGGAGGATTTTCATGGGATTCATATTATTAATAGGAGTCATGTTATTCCTAATTGTCGCTACAATAATGGGGGTTCGAAGCTCAAGGAAAATGTATAAAGAAAACCATCCAAATAAAAATCGCCCCTTTGCATTATTTTTCAGCATCGCATTACTTTCAGGACTTGTCTATGTATTTGGAGCAAAAAAAATGGAATTAAGCATTGATTTGACCTTAAGCTGGATGTTATTTACTATGGGCCTCTTTTTTTGTTCAGGAATTGTATTTTTTAGTGGTTTTTTTATGAATCGAACTGAGGATAAACAAGCTGAATGACCTGATGTCATGCAGCTTGTTTACGCATTTTAGAAATGTAGAATGGCAGTGAAAGACATGAAACTAGCCCTGTTATAAGATAGATCGCTTGTATACCAAAATGATCTACGATCAATCCAGCACCTAAAACACATACGGATATCACGAAGGAAGAATGGATACTTAGCCTTTGATGAAAATTCGATATTGTCTGGATATCCATTTGCTTGATTAATTCAGTATAGAGGATTTTTTCTTTTAGTTGTTGACTAAAGCCAAAGAAAAGTATTAAAAACAACGAAAGGTAAATGTTTACATTAAAAGCAAAAACAGCAATGAATAATATTGTCAGTATTGTCAAGAAAAATTGGACTTTCCAACGTCGATATGCAAAAAACATATGGTATTTGTTTATTATAAAATGAACCATTAGCATGCCTAAAATATAGGTGCTATTAAAAATCCCCCACCAAACTATTCCCTGCTTTAAATGGTTTTCTACAAAAGCAAAGATCATTGACGAGACCCACGCAACATTGAATATCATATCTACCATAAATAGGAAAGAAATCCTATTATTAAACGAATGAAATGGTTGTTTAACATCACCTGTTTTTTGCATCATCATATTCTTATTTTTAGGACTACTACTATATATAAGGCAGCAAATAAGTCCCAAAAGACAAGCTATAATTAGTAAACCAAAAGAGTTCACTTGAACAAATAGAGTAATGGAAAGAAGCCATCCAATAATCATCGTTATTTGGTCAATAAACGATTGAAATCCACCAACAGTTGCTATTTCTTCTCTTTTAGTAATGCTTAAATAAGGTCGGTTGGATTGATATTTTATATAACCATCAATAGCTGATAGGACCATTGTAGGTAAAACGATATACAAAGAATGTTCTGATAATAAATAATAGGCGATTAAAATGAATATGGATTTAGCGCTAAAAAGTAAAGCGATATTTATTCGCAATGAGGTTGAGGCTAGTGTATTTCCAAGATTTCTGCCCATCATAATCAAAAATGTGATAATGGCCAAATCGAAAAATGATTGTCTCTCTTTATAAACGAATGAAAAAACAGCAAAAAGATAAAAAATCTCCATAAAAATGGATAGCATTTTTCCCAGCCATAAATAGCGATAAAGAAATGTTTTCAATCCTTTTCCTCCGCATGAATGATAGTATTCTCATTATTCACTTTATAATAACATATTTTTCCTACACGCTGTTTTCGTATCGTATGCTGTTTGTATAAAATTTTGTCGCTTTTTTTCCATGCCGATCGTTATTTGTTAAAACTTCACTTAAATAGCAACAGCACCTTCTTTAACACTTCTCATCATTTATCCATGACAAAAATAAACAAGTTATAAATATCGCCATCGCCAAGTTTTACAGCGACATATTCTATATGTGCTGCATATAATACAAATAACTCCTTTAAGTGACTATTTCACTTGCTGAGTTCAATCGAACATCAAAGGAGGAGATTAGTCTTGAATCAAGTTGATTATGATCGTGCCTTATATTATACCCATCGTTCACAATGGGATAATTTATTAATTTTAATGGTACGAACAAAAGATGATATGCTTTCAAAACGAATCGAACATCTTCTCCACGCCTATCATTTCTCACATGACTATACCGTCATTGAACGCAGTCTCTATTCTTTGTTTAGATATATTGACCATGCTAATGAAATGAGTGGTGTCACAGAAGATTTAACCAGCAGTGAAGCATTTCACCATACCCAGATTTAATTACTTGATAACGGGTCGTTCTAGCTTTTTAGAACGGCCTTTTTTTGTTCAGCTTTTTTCGTATTGTTTGTTGCTTTTGTAAAATCCCAACTGATTTGTACCACCTTTCCTTAAATAGCAACAATGTTTGAGCAAAGAGTCTTTTGTTTAAGAACATATTGTGAACAAATCGATAATTGCCACTTGATTATTCCTTTTTTTAAGTAAAAAGACTATAATTTTATTACTAGTCAATTAAAGGAGTTAGTCAATGCAAACGAAAAATAATCGTAAAGTGTTCTTTTGGAATTTCGCATGGACAGTATCCATTGTCGCTACATTAGGAAGTTTATACTTTTCTGAAGTTCGCCATTTTGTTCCGTGTGAGCTTTGCTGGTTTCAGCGAATACTTATGTATCCATTAACAATACTTATCGGTATATCAATCGTAAGAAAAGAATTTCAGCTTTCCCTTTATGTAGCGGTCTTATCCGGTATTGGTTTACTGACATCTCTTTATCATTATTCAATACAGAAGATTTCCATTTTTAGTCAACATGCCCCTTCCTGTGGGCCAGTCTCTTGTACAGGAGAATATATTAATTGGCTAGGATTTATTACTATTCCCTTCCTTGCTCTTATAGCATTCATTTTCATTTTTATTTCTAGTATCATCGTGTATAAACACACAAAAAATGATGAAGGTAATGAGTAATGAACATCATTCTTTAAAAAAAAGTGGTCGAAAATGAGATGATCCCCTACGTTAGATTTAGGTTCATCTCAAAAAGACCACTTTTTTTACTCTTTTCACAAATTTAAAAAGAGCTTTTTTAAATGAGTATTTCGTTTGCAGCTTTTTTATAAATAGAAAATGAATCAAATAATATTTTATCCTTGCGATTAAATATGGAATAATTAAATGGAAAAAATATATCATATTTTTCCAAAAGATCAATATTTCGATTAAAAAGTTTTCCGTAGTAATGATGAAGTGGTTTTTGCATTTTCTCTTCCAAGATTGTAATAATTGTTTGTAAACTTGCAATTACTTGAAAAGCATCTTTTAAGGTATTAAAATTTTCAAAATGGAGTTGTTCTATATGTAATACTCCCATTTTTTTAAATTCAGCAATTTCTTCATCTTCGTAGTAGAAAGGAAAAATCTGTGTATACAGTTGATTAATTAATTCTACTATTTTTTTCTCCTGTTCTTCCGTTGATGCATATAAGACCTTCACAAATGACCCACCCTTTTATTGTATTACTTTAAAGAAACTTGCTATTATTAGTTACAGAATAACACATTAAAACTGTAAAAAATTGTGGTAATTATGACCATGTGAAAGGAAAAAATATGTGGATAAATAAATCAGGAAAGTGGTTTCAATTTAGGGTGCCACAACAGTGGGAAAACCTTACTGGAGAAGCTATTTTCAAAGAAAATTGGAAGGTACCTAAGAAACTATTACATCAATGGCGAATGGAAAAATTGGTAAAAATTGATGATCAAACTATCAACTGGTCGAAGCCACTTTCCTTGGGAACGGAAATATCAATTGCATTATTTACTGAGGAAGATTATGGCGTGATTCCTCAACAGCTTGCCATTGACGTATTATTTGAAGATGATCATTTAATCGTTGTTAATAAGCCTGCTGGTATGGATACACATCCAAATTCCGAAGGACAGCTAAATACACTAGCAAATGGGGTTGCCTTTTACTTGCAGCAAAAAGGAGAGAAAAGGCGTGTTCGTCATATTCATCGACTTGACAAAGATACTTCGGGTGCCGTTTTATTTGCTAAACATGCATTAAGTCATGCTATTTTGGACCGTTTGTTAAATGAAAGAAAGATAAAAAGGACTTATTATGCGTTAGTCCATGGGATCATTCAACCATCTTCCCTCAAGATTAATGAACCAATCGGTCGGGATCGTCACCATGCAACACGGCGCAGAGTTTCGAAATCAGGGCAATCAGCACAAACAAGGGTGTTAGTCATACAAAAATTTATGAAAGAAAAAATGTCATTCATACAGTGTTCATTAGATACAGGTAGAACCCATCAAATTAGAGTTCATTTAAGCCATATTGGTCACCCATTAGTCGGAGATTTATTATACGGTGGGAAGCCGCTTTTCCCTAGACAAGCCCTACATGCTAGAGAATTGAGCTTTCTCCACCCATTTACAGAAGAAAAAGTCAAATGCATCGCACCATTCAATGATCAACCAGAGATATTTGAAGCATACATAAAACGCGTTAATTAGTAAAGGGGCAAAACCCCTTTACTTTTTTGATAAGCCCTTTTATTGTATAATAACTCTAAATAGACTTTTCAAAATTTTTCATCAAATGAGGGATATAATGAACACATATTTCATTGCTGGTCATGCGAAGCTACCTGCCGGAATGGCAGCAAAAAGTATTTATGAAACCTTAACAATTACCGCTGAAATCGATCGAAAGTACGGGGTCATTGTTGAAGCTACATGCACATTAGCGACCGAACACGGACGTGATTTCATTTCCCATTTGTTAAAGGGCTATAGCCTTAAAGACGGGATCGAAGCTCCTTTAGATACTTTAAAAAATTGTTATTTTGGAAAAGCCTACAATGCATTAACTTCCGCATTAAAAGATTTACATAAGCAATATTTACTTACTTGTGAAAAAAATAAACAGAATAGTTAATAAAAGAGGCTGTTTTGTATTAGATAGTTCCGATTTTGTGGAGAAACATACGAAATAGCATGCTAATTAGCAGACCAAATCGCAAATGATTTGGTCTCTTCTTTTCCTTTATATACCAATAATTATTGAATATTAACATTAAAATAGCTTACAAAATCCCAACCCCAATAACATAATGACAACAGCTATTGTCAACAGTTAATTATTATGTTAATGCGCACGCTATTTGTTATGTTGATTATCATAAACCAAGTAGGTAATTGAGATTTTATGTAAAAAAATAACTGAGATTGTGAAATAGTTTTCTAAAAGAAGCAGGTCAGTCTAAGAAGGATTGCACGCTTTTTTTGTTGAATTTGTACATTAACAAAACAGTTTTGGTTAAAAAACTGAGTAAAAATTAATGAGGTGTAGTATGTCAGAAATATACATTAAATTAATAAGTTCAGACAATTGGCGAGAAGCACTTGAATTATCCGTCTTTGAAGAACAACATAAATTTGTTGCATCTATTAATCCACCCGTTGCTATTGCTCTTGCTAAAGCATATATAAGACCAGGTGGAAAAGTGGTAGAGCCATATGGAATTTACAATAAAAATGAGATTGTAGGCTTTTTCAATCTGCATTTTACACCAGATAGTAAAGACGATTACTGGCTGTTTCATTTTTTCATAGATAAAAGATTTCAAAGAAACGGATTGGGTTCAAAAGCATTAAATGAATTAATCAGACATATTAAAAATAACCATCCTTCTTGTAATCGTCTGAATTTAACGGTTAATCCTGAAAATGAAGCAGGCAAATTATTTTATTTAAAATTTGGTTTTTCAGAAGATAATATAATGACCTTCGATGAACCCACTTTTTCCATATTGATATAACAATACTATGAAAGTACACATTAAATATTTTTTGTTGGACAACAGGTGCTTAGTTTAACAAGACAATATGAAAACAAAACGCTTGGATATTAAAATCCAAGCGTCTCTGTTTGCTATTTGTGCTGTTATTTCTGTTGCTAAGCATACTATGTTTTAGTATGTTATTTCATCTGTTTTTTTACATTTTCTCCACAGTATCTGAACTACTTAGTTTTATACAGACCTCTTTTCAATTTTATTGCTTTTGTAAGAGCCCTTCTAACAGCTTTAATACTTTACAGCACTTTTTTTCAGTGAATAAAAAAGGTTCTCTGTCATTATTTCTCAACCAAGTTGTTATCTACTGCAAATGGCCATGATGGAAGCATTTTACTTAATGGCTTATCCTGGCGATATCCTAACACATATTCTGCCTGCATAATTGTATGAATCTCTCGAGTTCCTTCATAAATCACAGGTGCCTTAGAATTTCTTAAAAATCTTGCTACAGGATATTCATCTGAGTATCCATAGGCTCCATGAATCTGTACCGCGTCGTCAGCGGCTTTATTGGCAAAGTCACAGGCTTGCCACTTTGCTAATGAAGTTTCGCGTGTATTGCGGACACCTTTATTTTTGAGTTCACCTACCCGATAGACTAGTAGGCGGCTCATTTGAAGTCCAGCTTCCATTTTGGCAATCATTTGCTGAACAAGCTGGTGTCTGCCTATTTCCTTTCCAAAAGTTTTTCGTTCATGGCAATATTTCACACTTTCCTCCAATGAAGCCATGATTAATCCACACGCGCCAGCTGCTACTGTAAATCGTCCATTATCTAAGGCAGACATTGCGATTTTAAACCCTTCTCCTTCTTGACCAAGAAGATTTTCCTTCGGTACTCTTACTTGATCAAAAAAGATTTCGCCTGTATTCCCAGCTCGGATGCCGTGTTTATTTTTTATCGCTTTTGAAGAAAAACCTGGCATGGTTCTTTCAACAATAAAGGCTGATATCCCGTGGTGCTTCTTACTTTTATCAGTATAGGCAAAAACAAGAAAATGATCAGCTACATCGCATAAAGAAATCCATGTCTTTTGACCATTTAAAATATAATCATCACCATCTTTTATAGCAGTCGTATTTAATGCTGCTACATCTGATCCTGCACCTGGTTCAGTTAATCCAAAGGCACCGACCTTTATTCCTTTAGCTTGAGGGGTTAAGTATTTTTGCTTTTGTTCCTCGGTCCCCCATTGAAGTAAAGTTAAGCTGTTTAAACCCGTATGCACGGAAACAGCCGTACGATATGCTGTATCCCCTCTTTCCAGCTCCTCACATACTATCGCCAATGCATTATAATCCATCCCACTTCCACCATAGGCTTCAGGAATACATACCCCCATTAAACCTAGCTCGGCTAATCGTTTCATAATGCTTGGTTCGAATATTCCTTTTGAGTCCCATTCTCCTATAAAAGGTATGATTTCTTTATCAACAAAACTTCTTACAGTCTCACGCAACATTATTTGTTCTTCGGAAAAATCAAAATTCATTTATTCTCACTCTCCTATTTATTTTGTGAATAACCCAGGTCTTTGAAGATTTCATCATTATGCTCGCCTACTAAAGGCGGGGGATATTTTATTTTAATTGGTGTTTTTGATAATTTAAGTGGACTTCCAACTAGCTTTATGTCACCTGCCTGTGGATGCTTAGTTTCAATCATCATTTCCCTTGCGCGAACTTGTGGATCATTAAAAACCTTATCGATGGTATTAATCGGTCCACAAGGAATCCCATGTTGCTGGCAATGCTCTTGCCAATATTCAGTAGGTTTTGATAGCAGTATTTTTTGTAAAATTGGAATTAATTCTTGGCGATGTTCGACACGCTTTGCATTCGTTTGAAAGCGTGGAGATTCCGATAAATATTCTAGTCCTAATATATCTACAAATTTTTTGAATTGGCGGTCATTTCCTACCGCAATCACCATTTTCCCATTTGAGGTATCAAATGTTTGGTAAGGAACAATATTGGCATGTGAATTCCCTATAAGGCCAGGTATTTTTTCAGACATTAAATAATTGCTTGCAATATTCACTAAAGCACTGACTCCCGCATCAAAAAGTGAGAGATCCAGCTTTTGCCCTGTTCCTGACTGATTTCTTTCTAAAAGAGCCGCCTGTATACCGATACAAGCATATAATCCAGTTAAAATATCAGTTATGGCAACGCCAACCTTTTGCGGACCTGACCCTTCATCACCTGTAATGCTCATTAAACCAGACATTGCTTGAATGATATAATCATACCCAGCCAAATCCTTATATGGACCCGTCTCTCCAAAGCCAGTTATTGAACAGTACACGATTTTTGGGTTGATCTTTGCTAATATTTCATAGTCTAAACCTAAGCGTTCCATCGTTCCGGTTTTAAAATTATGGATGACCACATCACATTCTTTTACAAGAGTTTTAATAATTTCCTTTCCTTGTTCAGATTTGAGATCGACAGTGATACTCTTTTTATTTCGATTGGCACATAAATAATACGCACTCACTCCATTTTTGAATGGCGGTCCCCAATTTCTTGTATCATCACTACCGCCTGGTGCCTCAACTTTAATAACCTCTGCCCCTAGATCACCTAAAATCATCGTACATAATGGTCCAGCTAGAACTCTCGTTAAATCCAGAACCCTAATTCCACTTAACGTCTCAGTCAGTTTTATTCACCCCTTCTTTTAAGATCACTTTTTTAGTAAATTGAGTAAAAAATACTACTGAATGTTTAAAAACAGAACCATTTTTTAAATAAGGCTGTTTTCGTATCGTTTGTTGCTTTTGTAAAAGCCCAACTGCCGGCTTTTACTCCCAATAAAGGATTTTAGAGGTCCTTATGGAGATTGGCTCTTTCTCAGTAAAATGATACGTGTACCGATCCTCAGTCGATATTTAATAGTTAAAACTTTCCTTAAATAGCAACAATGTTTGAGAAAGAGCCTTAAATAAACACAATAAAAAACCAGTCCTCCCCCATAGGTGGAAAACTGGTTCATAACCTGTTGGATGCATTTCGGTGAGAAATGTGAACAGATTTTACAGTTTGAAAATAATTACAAAGAAAAGAAATATACCCCGGATTGCCTGAATGGTAGTACAGGTCAGGAGTATTTTATATTACTGATATTTTACTCTATTTTTAATTATTTGACAATAAAAAAATCCCCTACGATGTGTAGGAGATTTTCAGCTAATTTTTTTATTGCAAACCAGCTTTTACCCATTCTGCCACTTGAACTGTACGTTTTGCTTGATGCTTTACGGCTGCTTCTGCATCTTCCACAATTCCTTTTTCTGTTACAGTTACAGTTGTTCCGTAAGGATTACCACCTGCTTTATAGATCGATTCATCCGTATAACCTGGTGCGACAATGATTGCACCCCAATGCATCATTGACGTATAGATTGTATGGATGGTTTGTTCTTGTCCTCCATTTACATTCCCAGCTGATGCCATTGCACTGACTACTTTATTTACCGTCTTTCCTTGCGCCCAAAATCCACCTAATGTATCTAAAAATTGCTTCATTTGTGAAGGAATATTTCCAAAACGAGTAGGTGCGCTAAAAATAATTGCATCTGCCCATTCTAAATCAGCTTGAGTCGCCACTGGAACATGTTGTGTTTCCTCGACATGTTTCTTCCATGCTGGATTCGATTCAATGGCAGCGGGAGGTGCTAATTCCTCGACCTTTAATACTTTTACTTCTGCTCCAGCTTCTTTTGCTGCTTCTTCAGCCCACTTTGAAAGCTGATAATTCGTTCCAGTTGAGCTATAATATACGATTGCTAAATTTACATTTGTCATAGTTGTCTGCATCCCTTCCGAAATTTCTCTAAGTTGATGAATAGATCATCATTCACTTATTTTGCTCCATTAAAGAATAACTAATTCTCCTAATACCTCGACTTAATAAATCTCAACCTCAAGAAAAAATTAATATTTAATCGAAATTTGTCGAATAATAGTTCCAAATAAGCAAAAATCCTCAGATATTTATAGAAAAACTGTGAAAACTAAAGAAAACATGAGGATATAAAATAGACATAATTGTAAGCGAATACACAAAAAAAATCGACATATTTCTTTAATCTTTTCACAAAATCATATAAAATAAATACGTTTGATAATACAAAGCTTTTAGGAGGCTCTCTATGGTATTTAAGAACAAGAAGGACAAATTTGCAGTTTTATTAGGGGAAATCTCTACGAATTTAAGAGAAAGTATGAATTATTTCGCGGACTATAAACTGAATAGTACAAGTGATTTAAAAATCTTCGCCCAAAAAATGAAAGAATATGAATCACAAGGCGATACATACGTTCATCAAATGATTTTGGAGTTAAATGATACATTTATTACTCCAATTGAAAGGGAAGATTTATTAACACTAACGAATAGTCTCGATGATATTTTAGACGGATTAGAGCACTGTGCGTATATTTTTGAAGTGTATAATATCACTGCCGCTGATGACTATATGTATAAATTCGTTGATGCAATTAGAAATTGTACCGTTGAAATTGATAAAGCTATCGAGCTTATGTTTAGTAAGAAACTCCCTAGTATGCGACCACATGCAATCAAAATTAAAGAGTATGAGTCCATGTGTGATGATGTATTAAGAGAGTCTATTAAAGAACTTTTCAAAAATGAAAAGGATCCTATTCGTTTAATTAAATACAAAGAAGTATATGAGGATCTCGAAGAAATTGCTGATTATTGCCAAAGTGTTGCAAACATTCTAGAAACCATTATTATGAAGAACGCATAAGGAGTCTTTTTATATGGATAGTTTTTTACTTATTACTATATTAATCGTTGTTTGCGCTCTGGCATTTGATTTCATCAACGGATTTCATGATACTGCGAATGCGATTGCTACGGCTGTGTCAACAAAGGCATTAAAGCCTAGACATGCCATCATCATGGCAGCAATAATGAACTTTGTAGGTGCGATGACATTTACAGGTGTCGCAAAAACAATTACGAAGGATATTGTTGATCCGTTTACATTACCAAATGGTTCCGTAGTTATTTTATCGGCGTTGCTCGCAGCGATTATATGGAATTTACTTACTTGGTATTTCGGTATACCAAGCAGCTCTTCTCATGCAATTATCGGTTCTATCGCAGGTGCAGCTATTGCCGCTGCAGGTTTTGCTTCATTAAATTACAAGGGATTTTTGAATATTTTAGAGGCACTTATTTTATCTCCAATTATAGCTTTTGCTATAGGTTTCATTGTTTATAGCATATTTAAAGTTGTATTCAAAAATTTCAATTTGGCACAAACCAATAAGCGATTCCGTCTGGTTCAAATTTTTACGGCTGCTTTACAATCATATACCCATGGGACAAACGATGCTCAAAAGGCAATGGGAATCATTACAATGGCGTTAATCGCTAATGGCTATGCTTCATCATCTGATATTCCTTTTTGGGTTCAAGTATCCTGTGCAACGGCGATGGGATTAGGTACATCCATCGGTGGCTGGAAAATCATAAAAACTGTTGGCGGAAAAATTATGAAAATTAGACCAATCAATGGGGTAGCAGCTGATTTAAGTTCAGCATTTATTATCTTTGGTGCAACTTTTATTCACCTACCAGTAAGTACAACTCATGTTATCTCCTCTTCCATTCTAGGTGTTGGATCAGCACACAGAATTAAAGGTGTTAAGTGGGATACGGCAAAAAGAATGGTTATTACATGGGTCATTACATTACCTATTTCGGCAACTTTGTCTGGTTTAATTTATCTTGTTTTAAACAGTATTTTATAATTGTAGGACAAATGTATAAAACAACAGATAACAACAAAATTAAATTATTCTCATCACTTATTTTTAACTTCGCATTAAACTATGGGCGAAGTTTTTTTGTATTTCTATTCTAAATTATTTACATTATTATACAAAAGTGATATCATAATAATATGATTAAGATATGATTTTTTAAGGGGGATTAATAATGAAAGAGAAAAAAGTATTTCAACTTAATGGCTTTTTAGCCGTTTTATTGATCATCGTGCTTTTAGGGCTAGCAGTTTTCATGTTTTTCAAAGAAAATTTAGTGTTAGCGATTTTATTTGTATTGATCGCGGGTGTACTTGGGTCAGGAATCACCATTATCCAACCAAATCAAGCAGGTGTCGTTACTTTCTTTGGAAAATACCTTGGTACCATTCGTGAAAGTGGTCTATTTTTAACCGTACCATTTACATTAAGACGAACAGTTTCCTTAAGGGTTAGAAACTTTAATAGCAAAAAATTGAAAGTAAATGATGTAGAAGGAAATCCGATTGAAATTGCTGCTGTTATTGTTTTCAAAGTAATTGATTCAGCAAAAGCAGTATTCGATGTTGATCAGTATGAGCAATTTGTAGAAATTCAAAGTGAAACAGCCATCCGTCATGTCGCTACAAAATATCCTTATGATACGTATGACAATGTCGAATTAACGTTAAGAGGCAATGCTGAAGAAGTATCGAATGAACTCTCAAAGGAACTACAGGATCGTTTAAATGTGGCTGGAGTAGAGGTTATTGAGGCAAGACTCACTCATCTAGCCTATTCAACAGAAATTGCTCAAGCAATGCTCCAACGCCAACAAGCGTCAGCCATTATCTCCGCACGTCAGAAGATTGTTGAAGGTGCAGTTGGTATGGCACAGCTTGCCATTAAACAACTAGAACAAGGGAATATCATCGAATTAGATGATGAGCGTAGGGTTCAATTAGTCAATAATTTGCTCGTTGCTATTGTTTCAGATAAAGCTACACAACCAGTAATTAATACAGGAACTTTATATTAAAGAGGCATATGAATGGCTAAGAAAAAAAGCTTTCCATTGCGTATAGACCCAGAACTTTATGAAACACTCCAAAAATGGGCAGCAGATGAATTTCGCAGTGTTAACAGTCACATTGAATTTATTCTTCGTGAAGCTGCCAAGAAAAATGGACGCTTATCTAAAAAAAATAAAAATGATGAGTAAGATCGAAAGCAACGAAAACCATTTCGTTGCTTTTTTTGTTCCATTTAGACAAGTAATTTATGATAATTCTGGAAAAGCTATCTTTAAGAGCATTTCCTTTGCTATCTCTTAAAAAAATGTTAAAATAATGGTTGCTTAAATTTAAATAAACGAATAATATATAATATGTATTTAAAAACGTTCGTCTTTTGGAGGAAATATTTTATGCTTAAGCTGTTTAAATTGAAAGAAAACGGCACAAATGTTAAAACAGAGCTTATTGCCGGTTTAACTACCTTCTTAACGATGGTATATATTGTTGTTGTAAACCCTGTTATTCTTGCAGATGCAGGAGTACCATTTGACCAAGTATTTATGGCAACCATTATCGCCGCTGTAGTTGGGACTTTATGGATGGCACTTTTTGCTAACTACCCGATTGCCATTGCACCAGGTATGGGAATGAATGCGTATTTTGCTTATTCAGTAGTTGGTAGCCATGGAAATATTGACTATATAACTGCCTTTTCAGCAGTTTTCGTTGCAGGTATTATTTTTATCATTTTATCTTTAACCCCTTTTAGAAGTAAGTTAATTGAAGCCATTCCTGAAAATCTTAAGCATGGGATTACTGCAGGTATTGGATTATTTATCGCTTTTATCGGTTTAAGACAAACGGGAATTATTACAGCTAGTGAATCCAATTTGGTTCAGCTTGGTGACTTACACAGTCCATTAACTATTCTAGCTCTCGTCGGTTTAGCGATTACATTAATCCTAATGGCTAGGAATATTCACGGTGCATTATTCATCGGAATGATTATTACTGCGATCATTGCACTTTTTACTGGACAACTTTCATTTGACAAAGGATTTGTTGGACTACCACATTTACCAGAGTTTATTATTCACAATCCTATTTCAGCTTTTGCTGATGTGTTCCACCATAGTTTATATGCAGTTGTCTTTTCATTTTTATTAGTAACAATTTTTGATACTACGGGTACAATGGTAGGTGTTGCTGAACAAGCAGGACTGATGAAAGGTAAAACAATGCCTCGCGCGAGAGAAGCCCTCTTAGCTGACTCTCTAGGTACAACAATCGGCGCAATGTTTGGGACAAGTCCAACAAGTGCATTTGTTGAATCTACCTCAGGAGTGGCTGCAGGAGGCCGCACAGGGCTAACAACACTTACTGTTTCTATCCTTTTCATTATTTCTTCTTTCTTCGGGCCTTTAGTCAGTGCTGTCTCTGGTTTATCAGCCATTACTGCACCTGCCCTAATTATAGTTGGAAGCTTAATGATTGGAAGTGTAGCCAATATTAAGTGGGGTGAAATAGATGAAGCCTTTCCTGCTTTCCTAATTATTTTAAGCATGCCATTAACATCTAGTATCGCAACTGGTATTGCTTTAGGATTTATCTCATATCCTATATTAAAAGTAGTGAAAGGAAAGTGGAGAGATATTCATCCACTAGTCTATATCTTTGCCGTATTGTTTTTCATTCAACTTGCTTTCTTACCACATTAATATCACTTAGGAATCAGCTTCGACTGATTCCTTTTTTTTGTCTTCTAAAATAGACTTTTGTAATTCCTATAAAAATAATTTCATGGAATACACTAGAGCTTTCAACATGTAAAAAAAGCCAATCAGACAACCGTTCAGTTGCTAAGAGGTGCATAAAAATAACCTTAATGAAGTGTTACAGTTTTTAGCGTTTTTGATTATCTTCTAATAAGTTGGTAAAAGAATCCTATCAGTAATCTTGCAAATGGCGTAGTCAGTGGAAGCAAAACGAAAGCATAGATTGTACCCCAGACTAATGTGCCATCAATGTTTATCGTTTCCATGCCTCCTCTGACGATCGTTTCACCAAAAATAGCACCAACCGTTCCACTGTATAAGGTAATTAGAAACGCACATATAAGACTTATCAGCCAAAGTTTTTTGTTTGATAAGTCTTTTCTATGATGGAAATAACCACCTAGTACTGCAAATGTAATCGCAAAAGGAATGATGACTGAGAAGTGCAACCAACTTTCGCCCCAAAATGAGATTACTCCCCCAGCCCACGATTGTCCGATTAGCATAAATAAGAATGCAGTAACAATTGAACATACAGCACCAAAAACAAGACCTTTTAACCATGAGAAAATTTGCATGATGTAATCACCACTTCATACTTATTTTAAGACAAAAAATATATATCTATTACATTGCTTTTCTAACACAATATGACAAACAACTATATTTATTCCAAAACGACTATCTTTGCAAAAATAGCATTTTTTTTTTTAAAGTGTTTTATTGAAAGTAAGTTGTACGCTTAGAAAAAGGAATGTCTCAATTTTGGAGACATTCCTTTTTCTAACTAAAAATATTTAAATTTCCTCTTAAAAGCATCTGTTCATGTAAGTGAAATGATTCACAATCCAACCATGTTTTTATAGGAATGTGCCGCGATAGTTCCAGTAAACTGTGGAAAAAGAACATTAACTCTTCCTTGCTCAATGCCCTTTAAACATATATAGCCAGAAAAATAGAGTAGATGAATTACAGACTTCGTAAAAAACCTACCCCATCAGTCCTTTTCTAAGGATACGTTTCTTTTTAACGAAAGTTGGCTATTCTTTCTTCCAGTAAACATTAATAGTAATATAACCACTAATAAAACAGCGAAGCACTGAAGTACAAAGGGAATATTGGTGTAAACACTTAGTATCCTACTTGAAACGGATGGTCCAAAAGACATACCTAAAAAATTTATAAGATTGTACATTCCCAATCCCATCGCAGCTTTTTCCGGTTTTATATGTTGTGGTATTTCTAGGTTTATAATCACTGTTAATGCTCCGTAACTTGAATAAATCAAAAAAAGTCCTAATATGGCCATTATAATGGAATGAATGCCAAAAAACGCTAATATACAAAAACCAAGCAATTGTAACAATATAGAGAGAAACATTGACTTTCCATTACTTATAACCTGAACTATTTTTCTTATCATTAGGCTGATAAAAAAGGAAACGATCGCAACGATACAAATAATGAACCCTATCTGTATAACTGATAAGTGAAAGGCCCTATTCATCAATGTAGGGAATAAAAACAAAGTTGCAACCATAGCTGCATTATTAATAAAGCTAATTAAAATCAATCTATTGTAAGAATAATTTCTAAATACGGATGGATCAACTAATAAAACAATTTTTTTATTTTTACTATGTAATCCTAATAAAAATACTGAGATTATACATAGAAAAAGTAGGTAGATATTCAGTTTTACACCTAAAATGAAAAAAGTGACAAATATGACCAAGTAGAACATTCCTAGGATATCAAAGGGCTCTGTTATCCTTTCTTTGCTTGCATATCCAGAAGGAAATAAGAAATAAATACCAATTGTTATTAGGAATGTTAGACTCATTGGCAAAAACAAAGAGTGCCAGCCCCATGTAAAAGCAAATATTCCACCTATTAAGAAACCTAAACCAGAACCTAAAGATAAACACCCACCTATCAGGGTAAGAGCAACATTCCGTTTAGGTAAAGGAATATATTGTGTAGCTGTAATCATGGATAGAGCGATAAATGAGCTGCCTCCCATTGCTTGAATAATACGGCCTATCAAGACCACAGTAAAGATGCTAGAATAAAATCCTATTAAAGAACCTAAAGTAAATAATGTTACTCCTATTAACAACAACTTTTTAATTTGAAAATAAGAAGCAAGCTTACTGTATATAACCGAACCAAATGTTGTGACCAGCGTGTAAGCAATAACGATCCAACTTATTGCAGAACTATTCACTTTTAAATCAATAGCCATATCTTCCAACGTTACATTAAATAATATTGAATTCATTACACCTGCCAGTACAATTAAACATAATGTACCTATAAGTTTATTCATCTTAGTTTAAGCTCTCCTTTGTTTAATAGTCATAAAACTTTAGAACTAATGAAGAAAAAAATTTGGCTACCTTATAACGTAGCCAAAAATCCGGGTAAGTATTGTTTAAATGTCTCTTTATTTAAAGAAACATATTTTGTTACCCCTTCTTTTTCGATATGCACCAGGTTCGCTTCGGATAAGATTTTCAAATGATAAGAACCATTTGATTTGCTTATTTCTAGCCTCCTACCAATATCCGAGCATCGCGGGCGTGTATCTTGCTGAGATAATATTCGGATGATGTTGATCCTTTTCTCATCTGCTAAAGCGTTAAATATTCTAACTCTTTGGTCATCACTCAATTGTTCTAAAGTCATAAAACTATTGTAAAAATAAAATAAGAAAATGTCAATGCTTAGAATATGGATTAATGTTGGGCAACTCTCCATTAGATTTCAACAAATTTGGATATGAATGGCTGTTGATTATTTTTTGTATTTGTAGTTATGGTTTTATTAACATTCATTCAAAACCATTTTTCAAATTAATTACATCACGGTTTCTCCTATTGATAAAACCTTCAATTGCTCCTTTGGCAGTTGGCATTTTTTCCATTCACGCAGTAAACGCTCTAAGGCTTCGGGACCTGTGTCATCTGCCAATCGATAAGCACCATAATGCATAGGAACAAATTGCTTCGCCTCTAGTTCAATAAATGCCTTCACACTATCTTCTGGAGAAATATGCGAGTCTGCCATAAACCATTCCGGTTCATAAGCACCAATTGGCATAAATACGATATCAATCATAAAACGTGCAGCTATTTCCTTAAAACCTGAGAAGTATCCTGTATCCCCTACAAAATAAAATGTTTTACTGGTAGTTTGAAATATCCACCCACCCCAATGGGAAGTATTCATATCGTTAAGCGACCTTCTTGTCCAGTGCTGAGCTGGTACAAAGTGGATTCTGATCCCTTCATATTCAAACGATTCCCACCAGCTCATTTCTCTTACATTTTGATAACCTTTTTTTATAAACAGAGATTTCATTCCAATAGGAACAAAATAGTATGGATTACCTTTTAGTTTTTTCAATGTTGGAAAATCAAGATGGTCATAATGACCATGTGAAATGACCACAACATCGATTTCTGGCAAATCCTCCAACGGAATTCCTGGTTCAGTTAATCGCTTTTGAAAACCCATTCGCTTCGCCCATACTGGATCAGTAAGTATATTAAGTCCATCAAGTTGAAGCAAAAAAGTAGAATGTCCAATCCAGGTATAAGAAGTTCGACTTCGATTTTCCTTAATTTCTTTGATCCTTTTATTTGAACATTGTGGTATATTTTCAGTTAAATCCTTCTCTTTACTTCGTCTTTCCTTCTGCCACTTACGTATATCCCGAAACGTTTTCTTATTCGACACATCATTCAAATTAACATACCTTGTCTTCATCATTTCTCCTCTCGGACAGAGGGACGGTTCCGTTGTCCCATTCCTTTTTATTTTATGTTCAGGTGATAAATCCTTATACAAACTATTACCAATTTTTTTAACCTCTTAGCAATATTTTGTTATCATATCGACTCATAAATTTATTTACTATGGCTCCCAATCCCTTAGCTGCTTTGACAGCATATTGTTATTTCATTAAAGCGTACAGTATTATTCTGCTTAAGATAACTGATTGACGTTAGCTAAACCATTAACACAGTCGGCAGCCTGGAATACCCTCTTTAATGGAAGTAAATAGTTAGTTTATATAATATTCAAGCAAATGAATTAAACCCGCCGCTGTCTCATTTTTACTACTATATTTTTTGGGTGCTTGAAATTTTGAAACAATATAATGTTCTGCTTCCTCGCCATATAGTGAACCTGTTTTATTAGCAACCATAAATTCAGCATTGGAAGCAGTCATCCGAAGATTTGCCCTATCTAATAAGTAATTAAGATCATCTGTATGTTCTAACTTAAATCCGACAAGTAATAAGTTTGGATTCCATTTTTTTATTTGCGATAATACTTTCGGTGCTTTTTTAAAATGAATGATTGGAGGTTCATCACTAGACATTTTTCCTGATTCTAAAATTGGATTTCCTCGTTGATCTAATACTTTATCAACAACCCAATCTGAACCAGCTGCTGCCATAATTACAATATCGATATTTTCAGATTGGACGATATTTTTGATTTTTTCACCTAAATCATATATACCCTCAAATTGAATTAAACGCATTTTCCTACGATTTTCAGGAAGTTTAGCAAAATAACCATGTAAATATATAATCTCTGCTTCTTTATTCAACGCTTCTTCAGCTAAATAACACCCAATTGTGCCCTTTGCTAAATTAGTATGTCCTCTGACATTATCCCATTTTTCAAGTGTTCCTCCACTTGTTATCAAAATCTTCTTTCCTTTTAAAGAACTCATGAAATCACCTTCTACTAAGTTACTTATTAGTGCCTGTTGATTACTCTTTCTCTTAAATTCTAGCATTTTTTTCAAAACCAATATTGGAGTAGCGCTCCTGTTAATGCAGAGTTAGAGTTATTTATATTGGCAAACTCATTGTAATTGTTCTGATGTTAAATCCAAACTTTTCATACAGTTTAATTGCTTGATTACCTGCAAATGCACTTAAACGGACTTCTGAATATCCATCTTGTTTCAGATAATCAATAGCTGTTCTCATTAACATTTTGGAAATTCCTTTCCCTCTAAATTCTTCTAAAACAAATAGCTCATAAATAAATCCATTGATCTTATCAGTAAATTGATCTTTGCTTGCCCCTATTAGAATCCACCCCATTAACGTATTGTTTTCTGTTGCGATTAAGTAATAGTTTCCCTTCTTTAAGAGTGGTTCAATAAGTTGTTCAATTTTTTGATTAGTGGGTCTTACTTCACCTAACGTCCCATCAAATACAGCTTGTGGAGAAAGTGATAAAATCCTTTTGAGTTCCGAATCATTTGGTTTTCTAATATCCATTAATTAAGTGCAATCCTTTCAGTATCCTTTTTAGGAAACTATTCTAATTAGAGTCTGATTTATATTCTTTTCGATAAAAAAAAAGGAAATCCTTCTTCAACTAAACTGCCCTTTCGTTTAATAACGGATTTTTGCCTCATTTGAAAAGTTTGCACTAGCCCAGTCACCCTCACTCTTGAACAACTCATAGACAGCCTCTTGGTTTGTCGGCGGCTCATCTATCCAATTTAGTAGAGTACGAATAATGGATTCTTTTTTCGGGAAGTGGTGAATAAATACTTCAGACTGTTCGTGAAGTCGTGTCGTCCAAATTTGAGAACGTACCATGACCATTGAATAATAGGTTCGGATAAGTTTACGAGCAAAGGCTTGTGTAATTGTTCTAAAATCTTCTTTAGAAGAAGTTTCTAACTTTTTTAACGCCCGATTAAGAGCTTCATAAATATCACCATTAAAACGGATTGCTATCTCTGATGTTAGTTTATACGGACCAAATCTTTCTCCCATATCCTCTCCATACACACAAACACAGAGTTCCTTAAGAAAAGCATTTTCATAATAATTTGTGGGGTCAACCGTATAGTCGTAATCAGCTACAGCAATACCGACATCACGAACTAAAGAACGGTAATTTTGAGATAGTTCTCCAGCAAGCTGCTTTAATTCAGACAACTGAATAGAACTCAGTTTGGTTTCAAACATAGCGATAAGGTCTAAATCTGATTTTTTTACAATCGCTTCCCCTCTGGCGACACTGCCGTACACATAAACACTATGCAATTGTTGATGAAATAAACGTTTAAGACGCTCGACAGATTCTTGAATGCAAGTCATATAGGCATCATCAATTTTGTCTCTACTCACATCGCTTACGATAAATCCATTAGGGTCTAGACCATATCCTGCATGTAATTTCCGGATTTCAATCAACCACCTTTTATCCGCATTTTCCTAATTATATCACCATGAATACGTGCACTAAACGGCTCCTTTCCATCAATAGAAAAAAGCATCCCTTGCTAAGGAATGCAGCCAAAATGATATTACTTCACATCATTAAATTTCTTGAGGTTTTTTCAATCGCTTTTTCGTTCCTAACCAGATCTAATCTTTTAAATGTGAGGCTTTATAAAAAGACGCTCTCTTATTTAAGAATATTAATTTATTGATGACATGAAGGTTAGGTAAAGCCCATCTTAGAAGCTATTATTTTTTATTATGATAAAATCGATTTGCTTTTGCACGATTCCCGCAGTCTGCCATCGAACACCAGCGTCTGCTACGATTACGGCTTGTGTCCAAAAACAGCCAACCACATGGATACCCTTCACACTTTTTCACTCTACTAAGTTCTTTTTCAGATGTAAGAATGTCTATTGCCGATTGAATAATTGGTGGAAGCATTCCGTCTAATCTTTCTTCACAATTAAAAAATTCCAAGGAAAATTTATTTTCACTAGGCACCACTCGTATCATCGCGTAAGCATTGCCTAAGGCCTCATTCAAAATAGAAAGATCTTTAGTGGCTGGTTTTTCATTGTTTGATACTAGACTAAAAATACGGAAAATCGATTCCCGCAGTTCAATAGCTTTTTGGAGAACCTCCTCTGCCTCAGAAGGTCGATTTTCTGCTTTTTTTAGTAGTGAAACTGATTGTTGTTTGTTAATAATATCGACTTGTAAACTCCAGTTTACCAGCTTCTCATAACTCGTCAGCAACTCCTGTGATTTCTCACTGCTATCATGCCAACTTACTGTATTGGCAAAATCCAAACACAAACGTCCGCCGAGCAAAGCATGCTTGTGTACATCTTTATTTATATCAGACATGTGACTTCTCCTTGTCTTACCATCAGTATTTTGACAGTCCGGGCTATATAACTTTGATTTTTTCTATAACCATTATAAAAGTTATTGACAGTTAGAATCAACCACATCATAATATAACCATCAAAACAATTATAGAGGGTTATATATATTGAAGAACAATGTACTAATTTCACTCAAAAGTCATTTTGTAAACGTATTTTTAACATGGTTCGCAAAGGATGGCACCCACTAAGGGAAAATCAATTATTGACGTTTTTTGAGGGGAGCACTTGAATGAATATAAAATCTCCTAAAACTTGAAGTGTTTTTTAGATAGATAGTAACAAAGACAGTCTCAACATGAATGGTGGAAGAATTTGATTGAAGAGTGGAAGGAACACGAAAAGAGGTGGTGCGAATCGACTTATATTTGACCTGCAATTAGCGGTTGTACGTAGGCATAAAAAATATTTTTTGGAGGGGCTAAAAATGAGTGAAACATTAAGAAACTCGGTTAAAACGATGGTAAAGGAAACATTCAAAGGACCCCCAGTGCCTGTAAAAGGAAGTTGGTTCACAAGTTTTGAACCGAATTCTGGAATTTTCGGTGTAATAGAGGGAATGTCTTGCGACCAAGCCTCCATATCCGTTCAGGGAACAACATTAGCTGCACATACCGATCACATTCGCTATCACATGTGGGGAACCAATGAAATCATAAAAAATGGGAAACAACCGAAAATGGATTGGGAAAAGAGTTGGGAAATTCATTCAGTAGATGAACAGCAATGGAACCGAATTCAGGTAGAATTGCGAAATGAATACGTAACACTGTTAGAATCGATTGACGCTATTGAATGGAATGAACTACTGGCTAATGAGGTGTTATCTTCTTTAGCTCATTCAGCCTATCATCTTGGAGCCATTCGACAAATGTTAAAAGTAGTCAAGATGTAGCTTAGGCATTAAGATTGATCATTATACGAGTAGAAGTATAGTAGACGTAAAGGTATACTTGTCCAGTATATGCATTGTTGAGCTTTTTACAAGGCGGGAAACTAATCCAGATTAACGTCTTAGAAAGTTAAATTTTGTTTATCAATTAAGAATCGTTTCAAGGGGCCACCCAAATCCTCCGATATTCAGCCATTTCAGTCGATTTCGGGGGATTTCCAGCTCGGTAAATAAGATAAAAAATGGCACCAGAATACTATGACTGATCTCGTTTTCCCTGCAATTTATCGAATAATTTCATTCAGAATCTGTAAAAGAATTACTATTTATTGTAAAACGTTATACAAGTTACCTCTAAAAGCTTTTCCGAATATTCATTTTACTTCATTGAGATTGTCTCTCCTTGTTCATCAAATGCCTGCTTAAAATCAAATGCAAAAGGAGTAGACCCATTTTGTTTATAATAGTTATATCTCTTGAATGCCTCCTCCCAAGAAACATCTTTCACCTTCTCTGTCCACCACACTACATATGATAGGTGTTTCTCTTGATAAGGCTCCATCCATCTGCGTCTACTACGCAACGCTTGGCTATGCCTCCCTGAATAGGCAAACTGATATAAAGATTGAAGGCTTTTCCATACGGTTAGGGTCAAAACAGGGTAGCCATCCCCTTTAGCTTCTTCAGGGAAAGGCACTCCTTCTGCTGAAAACTCTTCTATCATATTCCCTGATAAAGATGCCTGACGCATGACTTTATATCCCATTTCATAAAATTCGCGAGAGATAGGGTGGTCATAGGGGTGATTTAACCTACCGACCGTATAGATTGCAACTAATCCCATAAAGATACCCCCATCAACAGTCTTTTTCTAGATATATTCAAGTAATAAGGTGAAAATTCCTTCACTGACCTGGTCCCTTGGTTTAGTAATACAGAAGGAGTTCTGTTGCTGTAGCCCTTTTTTTAGTTACCTTCCACCACTAACATTGATGATTTCGCCCAATATATAATTTGAAGCATCAGACGAAAGAAAAGCTATGCTTTCAGCTATTTCTATCGGTTTGGCTATTCGTTTAATAGGTATAGTAGAAGACATACGAGTAAGACGATCATCATCAGGAGCAAATTTTTCATGAAAAGGTGTTTCAACCACTCCAGGGGCTACTCCGTTTACAATAATTCCATATTCGATTAGTTCTCTGGACATTCCAATAGTCATAGTATTTAAAGCTCCCTTAGTAGAATCGTAATGAATGCTTTCGCCAGCGCCTCCGATGCGAGCAGCTGTTGAAGATATATTAATAATCTTCCCTTTTTTTCTTGGGATCATATGCTTTAAGACAGCTTGTGAACACAGAAGAACACTAATAATATTTAGTCTATATGCTTCTTCCCACAATTCTTCACTTGCCTCCATAAATGTACTTTGTCGGATGCCCCCAGCTGCATTATTAATTAAAACGTCAATTGTACCAAAGGATGCTAGAGCACGGTCAACCATTGCATTCACTTGATCTTTATTTGTGACATCAGCTTGAATCGCTATCGCCTCTCCACCATTTTCTTGAATACACTGTACCACCTCTAAGGCACTTTTTTCATTGGAACGATAGTTAACAATGACCTTTGCACCTTTAGATGCGAGTAATTCGGCTGTAGCACGTCCAATTCCTGAGCTTGCTCCCGTTATAAGAATCACTTTGCCTGATAAGTCCTGCATATCTTTCCTCCTAATAGATTTCGTTATAATAGTAATTCGACAATTTTAGTTCTAATCCTTTTAAAGAAGTTTTTATCTATTAAATTGACGTTCTAGTAGAGGTATTAGCTAGCTTAGCCAGTATTCCTAGTTGAACTAAGCTATCCCATTATTTATTAGTACCTATTCCTATAACAAAACACATCCACCTCTATAAACATAGAAGTGGATGTGTTTTGCGTATCTTTATTCCTTTTTTTCTTTTAAAAAGTCCTTATAGACTAAAATAGCAACAAAAATAAAACTTAAACTAACCATCCGGAAAATCATATCTATACTAAACCATTCAGCGACAATTCCTAAGACTAACGCACTCAATCCAACACCAACATCAAAACTGGAAAGAAAAGTTGCGTTGGCAACGCCACTTTTTTCTTCACTTACCTTTTGAACCGTCCATGTTTGTAAACAAGGCATAACCGTTCCATACCCGGCTCCAAACAAAATCGCTGCAATAATAAGACAAGCATTATTTGTCGTATAAGACAGCATGACAAGTGACAAAAATCCTAAAACTGCTGATACAATGATGATCGACCAAGGTCCTTTTTTATCATACCATTTTCCTATAAATGGACGTAGTAAAGTTGAGACAGTCGCATTGATAAGAAAGAATAGAAAAATATGATCTAATCCCTTTTGTTTTCCAAAAAGAACTAAAAAAGTAATGATCGCTCCAAAACCAAGTGTTGTTATAACCGTTAATAATGCTGGGAACCAAGCGTCTTTTTCAAAAATCGCGTCAAAAAATTGAAATGGTTGCCTATCATTTTTAACAGGAGTAGGTGAATAGACAAATTGAAGTCCAATTGCTGCTAATAGACTGAGTACTACGGATGACCAAATTAAAATATTAAAAGAAAAAGAGTCATAGATAAGGATCCCTACACTCGGAGCAATGATAGCACCGACCGTTGTTGAAATAGAAAAATACCCCATCCCCTCTCCTAATCGTTTCTTTGGAATTAAATCGACTACCATTGTACTATTGGCTGTGGTTGATACTCCCCATGCTGCGCCATGAAAAAGCCGTAACACTAGCAAAAGCCAAATAATAGTAAGAAAAGGATATAGCGCTGTAATAATCAATAAAGCTACACTTGCAAGAATGGCAAGACCTTTCCGCTGGTTATCAATTAAATAGTACCCTACAAAAGGTCTAATAAGAACAGCGCCTAGTGTAAATAATGTTGTCATTAGACCTACTTGACTGGAAGATGCATTCATGCTTAACAAATAGGCCGGTAAAATAGGCAGCAGCATTTCAAACCCGATAAATACCAAAAAGTTACTAATAAATAAAAATAGAAATGATTGATTAAAGATTTTTTGTTTTTCCATATTAATATTCCTCGCTTCTAATTAATTTTTCTAAATTAGAAGCGCTTTGAACACTGAAACATTACGATATTGCCTAAGTTTTTTAAACAATTGTCTCACCCTTTCTAAAAAACATAACTAAAGATGGCACAAATGATATATGAGAAGGAGTTTATTAACAAATAATAAACTATAATACTGAAGCAAGGTTTATAAAGTCAGTTCCTTGATTTACAAGTTTTTCATTTAAAAAGCCATATTATATTGCAAAATGGCTTTAAGTTTTGTATTCTAGCATAAATACATTTATAGTAAATATCAAATGCGATTGCCAGTGCACCCTAATCTCCCTCAATTTTTATCGCTTCTTTTTCATTAAAGAAAAACCCGATATCTTATTTATCGGGTCTCCTTGATGGAATATGGAATTACGTAGTGTTATTGTTTTTCTTATTGAATTACTTTATTCATGAACTCTGTCTTTATCCGTGTTGGAATTTTCTTTTTATTATTTTTGTACCTTTCATCTACCTCTGTTTGTATTGTAGTACCTTCAATATCAATATTTGGTAGAAGTTTATCTAGCCAACTTGGCAAGTACCATGCTGCTTTTCCCATTAATGTCATTACAGCTGGTACTAATGCCATCCTTACAATAAAAGCATCAAAAACAATTCCAAAAGTTAGTGCGAATCCCATTGATTTAATGATTGGATCGGGAGCCAGCATAAATCCTGAGAACACAGATATCATTATAAGACCTGCTGCTGTCACTACTCCTCCACTATCTTTTAATCCTGCTAATATAGCCTTTTTTGCATCTTTTGAATGTGTAAACTCTTCTCGCATTCTACTAACCAAGAAAACCTCATAGTCCATTGCTAGACCAAATAATATCCCTATAACAATAACAGGTAAAAAGGCTAGGACAGGACTTGATGTAGGAAAACCAAATAAATTTATCAAATTTCCATCTTGAATTACATATACAACAAACCCTAAAGTTGCTCCTAGTGATAGCAAGAAACCTAAAACAGCCTTTAATGGGACCAGAATAGATCTGAATACTATGACTAACAGAACAAATGCAAACCCCACAATAAGAGTAGCGAATAATGGCAATGCGTCATTCAATTTTTCAGATATGTCTATGTTTACTGCAGTTGATCCAGTAACTAACAATTCTATTTGATCTTTACTAGTTAGTGAATCTGATAATTTCCTTATTGAGTGTACTAAATTGGTCGTTTGTATATCATCTGGACCGGTTTTGGGAGTAATTGAAATCATATAGGTATTTCCTGATTTATTTGGAATTGGTGGACTTACATTTTTTACATTTGCTAATGCACCTAATTCTTCTGTTACCACATTGATTTTCTGTTTAATATCTCCGCTATTTTTATCTGTTTTTGCTAAAACGACCAATGAGGAGTGGTATCCAGGACCATATGCTTCTGTGAGTAAATCATATGCTCTTCTTTCTGTTGTTTCTTTTGATTTGGTTCCATTGTCAGGAAGACCTAGTTGCATATGAAAGAATGGAATACACACCATTACAAGAATTAAGACCCCTAAAATAGTAACTGTCCAAGGCCTTTTTGTTACAAAATTTCCCCATTTACTTGATTCTTTTACTTCCTTTTTATTGGATAATATCGCCAATAATTTATTTTCTCTAGAAGGTCCAATTTTATGACCAAGAAGTCCTAAAATAGCTGGTACAAAAATTATCGCTATTAAAATGGCAAAGAATACACAAACTGCTGCAGAGAGCCCCATCATAGTTAAAAAGGGAATTTTTGCAACTGCTAAACCTACTAAAGCAACAATTACGGTTACACCAGCAAAAACAACTGCACTACCTGCAGTTCCAGTTGCAATAGCCACTGTTTCCTGTAGACTATGTCCTTTTGAAAGTTCTTGCCGGAATCTTGAGATAATGAATAAAGCATAATCAATCCCAACGGCAAGTCCTAACATAGCAGCTAATGAAAGAGCAAATGATGGGATATCCAAATAATTGGTTCCTATGAGTATAGATAAAATTCCTACTCCTAAACCTACTACAGCAGTAATAATTGGCATACCTGCTGCCAAAAAGGAAGTAAAAGTTATTGCAAGAATGACGAAAGCAATTACTACCCCAATTACTTCTGTTATTCCACCTATCTCTAATTCAGAAAAAGCAACTGTACCTGCTATCTCAGTTTGAATACCTGCATCTCTTGTATTTTTAATACTTTGCAATATTATTTCTTTTGATCTATCTGTTACGTTACCTGCAGGTACATCATATGTCACAACAGCATAACCAATTTGTTTATTTTTATTGTAATTGCCTAATTCTGCAGGAGTAGCAACAGAGACTACCGATTTATCTTTTTTTATCTTATCAATTGTTTTATTGATGATATCTGCTACTTCTTTAGTTTCTAACGTTTGGTTATTCGGTGCCTTTAGTACTAGATTTACGGTACCTGGTGCTGGTTTTTTGGAAGTTTGAAATTCCTTCTCCAAAATTTTGCCTGCCTTGGCGGATTCTGTACCCGGTATAGACATATCCTCACTAAAGGAAGGACCTAAACTTAATGCTATGATTCCAATAATAAGGAGAATACCTATTGTTCCACCTATAACTTTCTTTCTATGTCTAACTGCCCATTTCCCTAGTTTATATAGATACTTCGCCATACTTAACTCCCTTCGAATTAATTCAGTCGTTTATTACATTTTAATAATAATGAACTAGGCAAAAAAAAAAATCGTACATATGGGCAAGTTACATATGTACGTTCGGGCATAGTTTTTATTTATCTACTAAACGGAATAAACCTTGATCTAAAGCAATAGCAACAGCTTCTGCACGAGAGTTAACACCAAGTTTATTGTAAATATTGGTTAAATGGGCTTTAACAGTACGTTCAGCAATCCCCATATCAAAAGCAATTGCTTTGCTTTTATAACCTTTAGCAACTGCTTGCAGTATGAATAATTCTTTCTCTGTTAAAGGATTAGATAGTTGAGTATGATTATTAAATTTTTTCTCCTTGAATTTTAATAGTTTTTCCATTAACTCAGGCTGTAAAAGAGTTTCACCTCTGATTGCAGATTCTAACGTTCTAAATAAATTTTCTCTACTTGTATCTTTTAATAAGAACCCTTTAGCTCCTAACTCCATTCCTGTAACCATTAATTCATCTTCATTATATGTAGTTAATATAATAACTGGAATAGTAATACCTTGTTTATTCATTATTTTTAAAGTATCTAATCCACTCATAATAGGCATATTTAAATCCAGTAAAATAATATCTGGTTTTGCATTATCAATCATTTCTAAGGCTACTTTTCCATTATCTGCTTCACCTATAACCTGAAACAATTTATTGGTCTCTAAAATTAATTTTAGCCCTTCCCTAACAACTAAATGATCATCAACAATTAATATTTTATAGTTCAAATGTTATACCCCCTGTATCAAATAGGAACAGTAATAAACAATTTGGTCCCTTTTCCTGGCGTACTTTCTATTGTCAATGTGCCTCCAACTAACCTTATACGTTCTTGTAAGCCTAAAAGTCCAAATTTACCCGTTTGTTTTCCAATATTTTTTGTAGAAAAACCGATTCCGTTATCAGAAACTTCCATATATAACTTTCCACCTTGTTGTTCAATCTTAATCTGTACCTTTTTTGCCTGAGAATGTTTCATTATATTAGTTAGGGATTCACGGATTATATATATACCATATTCCATTGATAAATTAGGTAAAGAATGAACAGGTTTAATTTCCTGTTCTACATGTATACCTGTTATTTCTTCAAATTTTTTTATTTCATCTAACACAGCTGAATGGAAATCAATATACTCTAATGTCTCTGTTCTCAAATTATCAATCACTGTTCTAGCATCTTTTAACGTTTCTCTTGCCTGTTGCATCGAACTGACGACAATTTCATTCGATCTAGAAATATTTCCATTTTTTATATGTACATTAACTGCTTCTAATTGCATAATCAGTCCTGCCAAACCTTGGGCTAATGTATCGTGTAAATCTCTAGCCATTCGTTGTCTTTCATTTACTAAAGTTAGTTCCTCAACTTTTTGGTATGCTAGTCCTAACTGTTGTAAATAAAACTCCATACGCTCTTTTGCACTAACTTGCCGGTTATAGCTAAGCGTATAGAAAATTACTATCAGTAAAATTAAGAAGAATATAGGAATAAAAATTGGTAGCTCACTTGCCCCATAATTTATAGTGATAGCAATGCAATATAAACCATAAGATAGCATAAAAAATAATATAACTTTTATTTTACTTTTTAGAATAATAATACTTTGTGCTATTAAAACTGGTAGTAATCCAATTAATACAACTGGAGACCCTTTAGGTAATAGAAAAGCTGAAATAAACAATATACACTCCTGAGCCAAAAAGTAAAACCAATACTTATTATTATTAAATAAACGGGAAAAAAAATATAGGAATGCATGTATTACTATAATTAAACTGAAAATTAAACTATGAATAAGCATGGGGTGTTGAATATTTTGCAGTATTAATGCCCCTATATACATCAAAAAAATCCAAAATATAATAGGTATTTGCGAAAATATTACTACTTCATTTGGTTCCTGCATTAGCGCTTTATTATATGGATTGAATTTCTCCATACTCCTTTCACCACCTCACTACTATTTTATACTTTCTCCTTATTTTATTTACTGTCCGTTAGTACATACCCAAAAGGGCAATCAAATCCTTCTTGGAGATCAAATTTGCATTAAGTAAATTTTTTCACCGTTTTTAAATAACAAAAAAGCTGACGATTTTCTATCAATCAGCTCCCACACTCTTGTTTAAATGAATATCTCATAATTTTTTTAAGAGGTATGAACAATAATGAGTACCTAAAACTTGTACCACTTTTATTCTTGTTGATCAATATCAATAAAATAATTGATCCTTTCGGTAAGAAACTGCCTCCATTATAGCGATTAGTTTTTCTTCATGAAAAATCTCAATTCTATAGAATCCGGTACGAAAGTTTCTTCTTACTTCCGTTGCACGTGCGACTATCTTGTCTCCAGGTTTTGCCGATTCCATAAACTGAAGGGGCGTCGATAGTCCTACCGAAGTTTTTCCATATGCATTACAGGCTACCGAAAATGCATGATCGGCCAACGCATACATAATTGCCCCATGAACCGTTCCGTATGCATTTACCATATGGCTTTGCACATCTAGGGTTGCTTCTGCAAATCCTGCCTCAAATTTTGTTAACTTAATGCCTAAGGATTGAGCATATGGATCATTTTTCACTTGGTTATAAATTTGTTCGTAGTGTTTTTTATAAATTTGATACTCATCAATTTTCTCTTTCACAAAAATCCACCCCTTTACTAGATTTTGCAATATTTAAAAGACCATTTGCACCAATAACATGTAAATAATCGTTCCTCCAGCTATCGAGAGGAACATATTTTTCTTCCAAAAATGAAGAATTACAACAGTAATCACTCCTAATAATTCAGGGATACCATGACTTCCAGATAATATTCTTACATCCTTTAAACTATAAATGACCAAAAGCCCGAATACCGATGATGGTAGCACTTTGCCCAAGTATTGTATGTACTTCGGTGTGTTTTTTCCCGATGGAAAAACGATGAATGGAACAAACCTTGTAAGCATTGTACCGAAAACCACCATGGCAACAATAATAATTTGTTGAGTTATATTCATTGTCATTTAGCTTCAACCTCAACTTTCTCCAATGACTTTTTAGACAGAGTCAGTAGCCCCAAAATTGCTATCATGGCAGGGATAATGAAATTGTTTCCACCAAAAACAATTAAACAGACAATTGAAGCTCCTAAACCTACAAGTGAACTTATATGTTTTTCTTCCTTCATCCATTGTTCAATAAAGATAACGACAAACAGTGCAGTCATGACAAATTCAAGTCCATCCGTATTGAACTTAATAAAAGATCCAAAAATAGCACCTAAGGTTGCACCTAATACCCAATAAAATTGATTGAATAGTGTGACAAAAAACATAACCCAGTTTTTATCTACGTCCTTTGGTACATTAATTGTACTATTGATTGCAAAAGATTCGTCGCAGAGCCCAAATATCATATACCACTTTTTCTTTCCCGCTCCCCCATATTTATCTAGCATTGATATGCCGTAAAACAAATGTCGTGCATTAACCATTAATGTTAGTAGTAATGCATTTATCGGATTGAAAGACATAAGCAATAAATTTGCTGCCACAAATTCCATTGAACCTGCAAATATTAACAAACTCATCAAAATCGGGTAAATCGCAGTAAAGCCCAATGAATTCATAAAGATTCCATAAGCAGCCCCCAAAAAGACAAATCCTGCAAAAATCGGGAGTGTATATGGGAAAGCCGTTCGAAAGGCAATCCATATTTGATTTCTATTTTTTATTTGCTTGGATATCCTAACCGGATTTACATCTAAAGATTCTTTGTTTGCATTCAAAGTAGTTACCTCCTAAACTTCATCAATTGGCACACTGACCGTCCTTTTTTCTGTACTCATTACCATGCTTGTGTCAACTCCATTAATTGCAGGATTCTCCATTAATGAATCAATGATAAAATTCCGGTAACTCTCCATATCCTTTGCTACTATCTTAAGCATAAAGTCATGGCTTCCTGTTAGTGTGTAACACTCTTGAACCTGCGGATATTTGTTTATATCCTCTATAAATGAATGAATTGTTTCCCTATTTAAAGGTGATAAATTAATGAGAGCTAATGCTGTGACTTCAATTCCTAGTTTTTTCTCATCGACAATCGTCGTAAACTTTTGAATAATACCCGCTTCCACCAAGTTTTTTGTTCTTGAAAGGCAAGCAGATGGTGAAAGTCCAATTTTCTTTGATAAATTTAGATTGGATATCGATGCATCTTCCTGCAATTCCCTTAATATTGCCTTATCGTAATCGTCCAGAATAAACGCCATTTCGCAACCCCTCAATATTAATTAGTAAATATTATTTTGTATGTTTCATATATTAACGAATTATCCATTGTTTATCAATAAATAATTAAACATAAATTTACGAAAAATAATCAAAACAAGAATAAAATTTATTTAAATTCAATTCGAAATTTATGCAATTTCTGGTAAAAATTAATCATCTATATCAAAAGGACAGTACCCGTTTTCATTTGGGCCCTGTCCCTTTTTGTAGGAATTTACAAATCTTAGCAACTTCAAATACTTGATTAATGTCTTCGAATTCATTGATTTTCATCTATTTTTCAAATAGAAATTTTTTGAATTAAAAAGATATACAAAATAACATCTTTGATATTCCAGCGAATAAAGCTGATGAAAACTTTATATTAATGAACTTATCACTTGGTTGCCGTCCAGCACATATTTATTGGTATCTTTAGCGAAGCATCGCCCTGGTATGAATACTGAAATAAACCAAATACCCAAGCTATCATATACATTGGAACAGCGACAATGATCATCCCTGCAAGTAAATAGCTAATCGACCTTACAATAAATTTAAAAATATCAAATATAGCACCTGCTAAATCATCAACAAATCTCAATTATAAAAAACCCTCCCCAATTTGTAATTTGGCCATTCCATCTTAACAGAATTCCCCTTTTTAGGAATAAATTATATAGGGGATATTTCAACGATATGCTTACACCACTATTCTCCCAATGTTAGTGGAACAAAAAAAAGATCGCCACAGCGACCATATCTTCTTTACCTCTTGCCCGTGTGACTTTAAGTGATACATATTAGACTATGTAATTTTTGCGGCTTTTATATTAACTGATAAACTTTTGAGATATTCTTTTCCCATCCTTTAATTGTTCAGTAAATTGTCCGTCTGTATATTCATTTATTACATTCTTCCAAAATAATTGTGCTGGTACATTTTTCGAAATTTGAAAAACCTCCCAATTGCCCTTGTGTAAGCGGAATATATCTTTTGCAACTGATTTACCTAATCCAGTTCTTCTATATTTTTTCATAATAAAGAATTCAGCAATCGAAAAGTATGATTTAGTGTCTGTTTTTATCCATTTAACTAAGACAAAACCTGCGTAATTTCCGTTGAATCTAACTAAATATGCAAAATGATTCTCTTCTTTCCAATAGGCTTGTAAAGGATAATCCCCAAATTTCCCATTTTCTTCAACGTGTGCTTCAATAAACTCTGAAAAGTCATAAATATAGAATTGCATTAGGTTTGTTAATGTTTCCGAATTATCCAAACTCGCTTTAATTATCTCATAGTTCATTATCGGCACCTTCCCGTTTGTTTCCTAAGTAATACCTAGTTTCTTTATATTAGTTCAACCTCCCAATTGGATTATCCTTCTTCACTACCCTGAACGTTGAACACAAGATTCCCGGGAATTAGTTTTTAAATGAAGAATATATTTAATACTAGTTTTTCCAGCCATGATTGCAGGAAAAGAATATGTAAACGCGAATATATGATAAAAAGACATGATTTAGAAAGGGAGTATAGCACGCATGGATACTAAATCGCTTGATTTGTTTTCGCAGGAGTTTCACCAAAATCCTTATGATTATTACAATAAAATCCGACCACACCAACCTTTTGCAAAAGTGAAGATGTTTAACGAAGGACACCATTATTCATGGATGGCTTTTACGTATGAAGCAGCGGTAGCCGTGTTAAAAGATCCGAGGTTTATAAAAGATATGCGGACAGTCTTCCCTGATGAAGTGACAGACGAAAATCTGCCTCCAATAACTCAAAGCATGCTTTTTGTTGATCCACCTGACCATCGCCGCCTACGCAGCCTTGTACAAAGTGGCTTTACGCCCAAAAGGATTGAGATGTTAAGAGGGCGCATTGAGGATATTGCAAGAGAACAAGCATGGCTCATGAGAAACAAAGAAACGGTTGACTTTATTGAAGAATATGCGTTTCCGATTCCAATTAGAGTCATCTGTGAATTGCTTGGCATCCCGTCTGAAGATCGTCTTGATTTCCAGCGCTGGTCCAATGTAATAGTGGAGATTAGTGATAGTCCTAGATATGATGAGGCTATGGTGGAATTTATGGCTTATCTGGAGAAAATGATTGAAAAAAAGCGTGAATCTCCTAAGGAGGATTTGCTGTCTGATTTAGTTCAAGCTGAGGAAGGAGGAGACCGTTTAACTGTAAGTGAATTGTATGGTGTCGTTATGCTTCTAATTGTGGCAGGACATGAAACGACTGTGAATCTAATTGCCAATGGTTTACTGGCGCTGCTTACACACCAAGACCAGCTTGCATTGCTAAAAGAAGACCATTCCCTTGTAGCACAAGCCATCGAAGAATTGCTACGATTTAATGGTCCAGTTGAGTTCAGTACAGACCGTTGGGCGAAGGAGTCCTTTACCTTTATGGGGCAGCAGGTTGAGAAAGGGGACCATGTCATTGTGTCTCTTGCGTCAGCGGATCATGATCCAGCTGCGTTTTCGGATCCCAGTACCCTCGACATTACAAGGGAAAAAAGTCCACATCTTGCGTTTGGAAAAGGCATCCACTATTGTCTAGGTGCACCTCTTGCCAGGCTTGAAGGCGAGATAGCCCTACGCGTTTTGCTAGAAGAATACCCAAATCTTAGCCTTGCAGCTGAACTGAATGAACTTGAATGGAGACAAAGCCTTGTTATTCGTGGTTTGAAACAGTTGCCTATCAAGCTTTTTTAAAGAAACACATCAAAAACAAACAGCGATTGGAGCCATTTAGATTGACAAAGACGATTTGTTTTTGTGATACATCTAAGCAATTAGGGAATATGGAAAATTAATTTGTTTATTGATTATGTTTTTCTTTTATTTAATTTAAAACTTTAATGGATTTTCCTATTTAACGGAGAATCCACTGAAGTTTTTGGATGTAATAATTTAACCACATTTAGTTTACTTTATTTTTTACACCTGTTTAGTGAATAAGGAATCTTTGATTTTACTATTCAAATTTGAGTAAATCCGAAATAAATCTATTTATATTTCCTTTTAAGATCGTGCCGTGTCCCGTACATAAATATTCAACATCAAATTTGTTAATAGCCCTTAAACCATCGATAAATAAATGAAAATGATGTTCTCTTTTCATTTCTTCGTTTTGGGACCAATCAGACACAAACTGCTTAAACTTTTCTCTTTCAAGAGTACCTACATCTACAACTTTATTATCGTTTAAAGATTCTCCAAAAAAGCAAATATGGTCTCCACAAAATAACGCTCTGCTTTTACGATGATATAGTAAGACAGAACCTTTTGTATGGTGTCCAAGGAGAACACATTCTAAATTGCCTGCTGTTAAACCGTTATCGGGGAGATTCATCTTTAGTTTGTGTCTAAGATTTTTGGGTACCAATTCTAAATCTTTCTTATGAATAAATCCGTCTACTTCTCCTAAGTGTTGAATTCCCCCAATATGGTCCTTATGACCGTGTGTGGCAATAAAGTGGGTTACATCACTATTAGAAATCCCTTTACTATTTAGGGCCGAGAACAGGAAGCGAGAATGTTCTTCTTTTCCTGAGTCAATAAGCAAAATATCATTGTCATCGAGCAACAAGTAGCAGTTATTATATGAGTCCCAGGATGCATCCCAAACTAAAAAAGCATACACATCTTTCGTTATTTCTTCGAGATACGTTTTCATTTTATTCCCCCAATACTCTACGGTTATTAAGGAATATTCGTTTAATCCTTTGTTAATACCTTCTTTAAATAACTACCCTTTTGTTGAATAAGAAAAAAGAGACGCACATTCAACACACTTGCGCCCGATTGCAGTAAACCGTTCTGCACAACTATGCTTGCAGGACAATCATAGTTTACATAGTTCTCCTTCACTAAATATAAAATATGCCTTGCATAAAGAAATAAATTTATATAATTAGAGCGTCTCATCCAATTTCTGAAGCATTGAGTGGGAAATTAATAAAACATTGCCAAAAACGTCGATTTTGTCTCCCTTTACACGTACAGCGCAATCTTTGTTAAAAGCATAAATATTTATTTCTTCCGATAAGAGTGATAGTTCGCTTTGAACTATTGCAATGCTATTTTCAAGATCAAAATGTGACAGAACGGAAAAATTGTCAAGACCGATTCCTTCATAAACAGCGTTCATTTCGACTTTATATCCAAAGTTTTTCGAGCATAACCATTTAGCGGACATGTTGATTGCACCAGCGCTTGCTCCCATCACAATGGCACTGCTTTTTTTAATCAAATCCGATAACTCATATTCACGCAAAAAACCATTTTGTTTATGGGTATTTCCACCCAACAAGAAAATGACTGAAGCATTTTGAATTATCTTTTGGGCATCTTCCTTCTCTACACGATAATTAATTAAATGATATTCATCAAACATAATGCCAGCTTGGTCAAGCCACGAGCGTTCAGTAGCACCATCATCTTCATAAATAGAAGGATTCGAGCTAATCATAGCAAGCGAATTTCTCTCAGTTATATCCTCCTGTAACAGCCTGCCCAGTTTCTCTGGAAATGAATTGTTAAACCAACCTAAATAATAGTGAGTTTTCATAAGTACCCCCGTAACAAAGTATTCCTTGCGTCACTCATTCTGTTTTCTTGTCATCAACAAAATACTCTCAATATGGTCGGAATGTTGAACATAAGTTAAATGACACTCTTCAACTTACCTGTATGTTTGTTTAATAAGGAATTCAACAAAAAAGGTGCGTAATCCTTCTTGGATTAACGCACCCGTTAGTGGAATAAGAAAAAAGCTGCCGCAACAACACCTTTTTTTAACTTAAATCCCCAGTCAGCTCATTGCAGTGCTAGAATAAATAATACCATCGCTACAAAACTTGCTATAGTTCGAATGTGATTCCATATCGTCCATTTTGACAGATAATCTTTCCATAAAGTTAAACTTTCTCCTTCTTTAGTATCTACACGAGCTAATGCATCATTTAGAGGAACATTCCGTACAATCGTGACTAAAAAACTGCCAACAAAATAAAACAAACTTCCAGCAAATAAAAGAATGGCATTTGTATCTTCCCAATTAAAAATAGAATGGGTTATAAGTAGTATAGTAACTAAAGCTGTTCCCAAAAATACAGTTAAAAAAGATCGGTTTAGTACCACTACATTAATTGACTGCATCGGAGCAACTCCATGCTCATCCGGTAGCCGAGCAAGTGCTTTCATAACAAATGAAGAAAATGCGAAAAACACTCCCGCAACCAAGCCTGAGCCCGTAACTCCAAATAAGATTACATATGGAATTATTTGGTTAATCAAATCTCATCATCCCACACATTATAAATCCTCCCTTATTTTGAATACTTTTATAATTCGTTAGAAAAAGGTAAGGCACTAAACTGCCCCTTTAGCACAATAAGAAAAGGGAATTGCCGCAGCCATCTCTTCTTTTACAAAAGCCCCCGTTACTTTAAGTACATTTATTCACAAAGTAATCTTTTTTACAGGTCATTTAGTGGTAGCCCCAGGAAAATGCGAATTTACAACGTTAAGCAAATTCAAACATAAAAAAAGTCGAATTCCCTATCCTTTAAGGAAACGACTTTTTTATACGACTTCTTCAAGTAAATCCCCATTAACCTTTTTTTAGGGACTATTTGTAATCTCTGCACAGTGAAATTATACCTGTGCTAGCCCGCCATCTACGAACAATTCAACCCCCGTCAAGTAACTGCTTTCGTCTGAAGCAAGGAAAGATACAGCGTTTGCTACTTCTTCAGGTGTCCCAACTTTTCCAGCTGGAACAGTATTTTTGCTATTTTCCATTACTTCTTCAAGTGCATCACCAAAAAGCTCATCGTATGCAGGTGTAAGAATAGCTCCTGGACTAACCACATTTACACGGATTTCAGTACCTTTTAGGTCAAGAATCCAGTTGCGAACTAGTGCTCTTAATGCTGCTTTAGATGCTCCATATACACTAAACGCTGGGTTGCCAATTGATCCAGCAGTAGAGCCTGTTACAATAATAGAACCTACTTTGTCCGGGAATAGTGATAACGCTTTTTGAACAGTAAAGATGGTTCCTTTAACGTTAATGTCGAACGTTCTATCAACCTGCTCTTCAGTAATTTCACCTAATGGAAGGAAGTTGCCGATGCCTGCATTAGCAAAAAGAATGTCCAACTTACCTTTTTCCTGCTTTATAATGTCATATAGTTTGTCTAAGTCTTCAAGCTTAGAAATATCACCTTGAACACCGGTTACGTTCTTGCCAATTTGGGTAACAGCTTTATCAAGTTCGTTTTGTCTACGTCCCGTGATATAAACATATGCACCTTCGTTTACAAATTTTTGTGCTGTAGCAAGACCAATCCCACTAGTTCCACCCGTTACAAGCGCTATTTTACCTTCAAATTTTCCCATACTTAACACTCCTTTAGAATTAATTTTATTTTATGTCTAGTACCTTAAGTACTTGAAGAACAACTTACAAGATATAGTATCCTTCACTAAGCACATTATCGGAAGTACCCACTTTTTTGTGATATAGTAACTAAAAAGTAATAAATGTGGAATGGAGAGCTTTAGACATGAAAAAATTTAGTTGTGGGTTTGAAGTGACAAAGGAAGTTATTGGCGGAAAATGGAAAGGCCTTGTATTATACTTTTTAATGAATGGACCAAAGAGAACGAGTGAATTAAAGCGCATTATCCCAAATATAACTCAGAAGATGCTTATTCAAACACTTAGAGAGCTTGAAGCCAGTGGACTTGTGAGCAGAAAGATGTATAATCAAGTACCCCCGAAGGTTGAATATTCATCCACTGAACTTGGAGAATCTCTTAAACCTATCTTGCAGGAGCTCTGTCAATGGGGAAGCCATTATGCGGAGCAAGAGTATGCAGAAGGTGAATATGAAATTGTACAACCAGAACAAGTTTCATATCAAGATAATATAATTTCATAGAGATCTAAAGGGATTAGTCATCTTAATCAATACCTTCAGAATAAGGTTTAGGAATACTTGAACGCACTATCAAGATATAATTACATAATGTAATACAGCATTACCTAAAAACACGGAGGACTACTTTAGATTAGATGATTCTTCTTATTATTTTAACTTACTTAATTCCTATAGTATTTGTAATTTGGTATCTGATATATTTTCTAAAATTACAAAAAGAGAAGAACAATATATTAAAAACTATTTCAGATGATACTATTAAAAATTAGTCGATATAAACCCGGCTATTTTCATTGTTTAAACTTTCTCTTGTTATTCAATTATCCTGCTCCGTTAGTTTAATAAAATGCGATACCTCTTTATTGAAGTATCGCCCCCGTTAGTTTAATAAGGTTTAACTATATTTAGTTCTATATCGGTACGATATAGCTTTGTCTCAACCCAATTATGAAACATTTCATAGTCTTCTTGGTCTGTTTGAACATTACCTAAGAATACGCAAATTCATTACAAAAAAATCATTAAAGAACACATCTATAATTTTATTTAAAAGTTTGTAACACAGTACCTTGACCATTATCTGATTCAACTTCAGCGAATGCTCCATTTATAAAAGTCATTTGTGGTGGAACATGACCGCAATCAATATCGTACAGAATAGGAATTTGTAGCTCTTTAGAAAGTTCTTTATAAACATCTTCAACTGTATAATTTGTAACAGCTGGATTTGCTGGACTTCTCCCAAACATAATGCCACTACAATCCTCAAACCAACCTGCTAATTTCATTTGCACGAGGGTCCTACGCAATTCAGTTGGCGATAACTGCAAATTTTCGAGATACCAAATAACAGAATCTCCTTCAATATAATTCTCTTTAAAATTTTGTACATTCCCATATGGTGTACCAATCAGATGCCTAATTATATCAATACAACCACCAAGTAATCGCCCCTGTATCTTAACTTTTTCGTTTACAGTTGATTTCCAGTAAGTTTGTTCTGTTAGATTGAAAATATAAGGAGTAGGGTTATCAGGTTGCCATTCTTTTTGATATTTTTCTGATGAATGTTGGAGAATTGATTCATTCATTTTGGTAGACAATACTGTTCGCCACATTGCCGTCGTATCATCAGAATACTCTCCTCTTAAATCCACTAAGTTGGTTCCGTGTGCTGTAGCAGTACCCGTTTTCAATGTAATTGCTAACAGTAGCAGACTTATATCAGAATAACCTAATATCCACTTACTTTTTATATTTTCAAAGTCAATATATTCAAGTGTCTCAATAAGTAGCTCTCCGCCCCAAGGAGGAATAATAAGTTGAATATTATCACTAAGCATCATTTTATTGAACTCTTCTGCACGCTTTTTAGCAGATGCAGACTTTTCCTTATCTTGTGTCCAAGCAGTTTCTCCGCAGATGAAGTTAAAACCTTTCTTTTCCACACTTTTGAATGCAGATTTCAACAAGTGATGTAATTCACTTGGGACTCCAGAGGATGGTGCAGTTACTCCTATTGTTGCACCTTTTTCTAAAATTGGATATTTTATCATGCTTAGCCACTCTCCCAACGCTTTTTATAAAAATAACATTTTATATGTTATTAAAAAACACTTCTTTTATTACACTAACCTCCTTTTTCGTAAAAAAAGCCGTATACTGTTCTATCTCAATTCGAGATGAAAACTCAAGCTGATTAAACATTTATTTGCTAAAGTCCCATCGGGAAGCTCTATAGTTTTTGACTATGCAGATGAAACACTCTAAGAAGAAAAAGGCATGTCTAATAGAGTTGAAAATATGGTTAAAATGGCTTCTGCAAGTGGCGAATCGATGAAATCCAATTTCACAAATAACAAAATTTAAACCATGTTATAAGAATCAGGTTTGCTTATTTATGAACATTTGACACCTTATGCAATACAGGAACTTTTCTTTAGAGATCGTACAGATTATTTATGTGCTTTTGAGACAGTCTATTTTATCCATGCTGTAAAGAGGTAATATATAATTTTAAATACTTTTCATTGTCTGGATTTTTGAGCGGTATTTTTTGTTTTTCTTATTGAACTAAACTGCCCCTTTAGTTTAAGATTAACAATCAATCTTAAACCAACCTGTTTCTTTAGGAAAGTCTTTTCTTGATAGTTTTCCACGAGTAATAAACTGTCTATATGAAGTAATTGTTCCATCGTGAGATATAATATATATCCTCTTTTTCCCAAGTTGTTTGCACCAAATAAGGAAATTGTCTGCTAATGAATTAAACTCGGATTCTGGTAGGGTATTTATACCCTTTATCCATAAATTAATCGGCAAGTCTTCATCGATTACGAATCCTGGAAATTCATCTTTTATCATTTCTTTTTTCAAAATTTCATCACAAGGAAGTGGATTCCACTCTGGATTTTGAGGAAACATTCTAGGAGATACCAAAGGGCTTACTATTTTCCGGCAATTTATACCCTCACTACATATTAATGCTGTCTGAAGAGTTCTTCTTATAGGACTGATTATTAATACATCTTTATCTGATAAGGGAAATTGGTTTCTAAGTGACTTAGCTTGAATAATTCCTTCTTTAGTTAATGCTGGGTCAGGGTTCTGTAAACTTTTTGGTAAGTTTAATGTATGTTCACCTTGTCCGTGTCTAATAAATATTAACTCCAAATTATCTCCTCCAAAAATATCCTGTCTGAATAAATCAATCTCCTTTGTTAATTCAATAATAAATAGATAATTTCCTTCTTCAACTAACCTGCCCCTTTAGCAGCATAAAAAAAAGAACTGCGATCACAGTTCCTTAATTCATTAAATCACCCGTTAGCTTATATACAAGAAAATTAATTAATTCACTGCTCTTCATTGATTTAAAATCGTAAACGCCAATAATTAGTTCCAACTTATCTATTTAGGGGAAGTTTCAGAAAAACACTGATTTATAACATTAAATATAGTAATTTATGATAATGATGTTTAATTCTGCCCATATAATCTATTTTCAATTAAGATTTGTTTGTGGATATGGTGTTCCAGATGTTCAAGATAATCTTTTATAAGCCACTCTAGGGTCTGATACTGATTATTTCCTATGTCGCAAAGGTTGGATAGCTTTTCGTTAGGAATATTCTTAACAATATTAACAACTTGCTTATTTAATGCTTGAAAAAGGTTTATTATTTCATCAAGTGATCTATCTTGATAATTCTGAACTATTACCCAATGGTTTTGATTATACGATTGAATAACATACAATGGTTCTTCGTATTGAATTTTTATAAAGCTTTCAATATTATTTATCGCAGAGTCACAAAGATGTCCTAAAATCTCTTTTTTGGACCACTTATTTGGTAATGGTCGATTAGAAATTTCTTTTTCAGACATGGATTTGTACTCTTCTGGTAATCTTTTTATCCAATAATTAATTCCATCAATAACCTTTTGCATATTTCTCTCCTCCTAAATTTCTGTATAAAATCTATCTTTAAGCGTCATTCTTAAAATTCCTTTTTTAAAATCCCCTATAAATATATAATTACTATATAATACCATAAAGTTCTAGGTCGTTATAAAGCTAAACTGCCTCGTTAGTCAAATAAGAAAATGCCACCAATTTGGCAGCTGGATCTTCAACTCTTGCCCCAGTTAGTTCTATAAAATAACTAAGTCTATTACTACAAGTCAGAGGGTAACATTCCATATACAATACTATCTGTCCATTCATTTTTATTCCAAAAATCTTGAATGAAATGGGCTTCTTTTCTCATGCCTATTCGTTCACACAATTTTTGTGAAGCTGTATTCCGTGCATCAAGATTAGCTTGTATACGATGTACATTAAATTCATCAAATAATTTAAATACTAAACTACTTACTGCTTCTGTTGCCAAACCTCTCCCAGCTACTTCATTTGAAAAACTATAACCAATCTCAACAGTGTCTTTCATGTCTGTATACCATACGGATAGATCACCAACTACTTTAGTCTTGTATATAACTGCCAAACTTAACATTGACTCTTTAGTGAGTACATTGTTTGCTAACTTCTTATTAAATCTTTTCTGCATATCTTCATGAGTCCACTTATTATGTAATAGGAACTTACATGTATCATCATTATTATAAATAGCAAATACATCTTGTAAATCAGCACTCTTAAAAGGTCTAATTATTAATCTTTCTGTTGTGATTTCCAAGTTAGCTCTCCTCCCTTAAATTTATTCTACAAATCATTTTTTATAGTATTTAAATCTACTTCTTAGATTTTACCTAATTACATATTTCACCATAATTAATAAAAATCCTTCTTCCACTAACCTCCCCCTCTACTTCAATAAGAAAAAGCATTACCATTGTTTCAGTAATGCCCCCGTTAGTTTAAGAACATTTCTTCACAAATTTAACTGCAAGATTGAAATTTAATACATTTTGTCTCGATACTCATAAATAATTACAACACTTCCAATAAAATTTGCAGGAGAAATTTGTGCAGAAACGCTTACAATTAGTTGATTGTCTCTCACTTCGTAATCAATAATGCTTCCAAAAAGATTTTTTTTAGTGCAGTTAATTTAGTTTTAACTTTCTTATGAATAATTGCTAAAGGATTGTCAACAATCACTTCGTTTACGTCTAAACGATGATCCATCGTGTCAAAAACATAAACATCCTGCCATAAGACACCTGTACCATAACCTTTTGTCAAGATTATGATTAACTCTTTTTCTTGGTCTTTATTTATGTCTTTATAGATAATTTTTGGAGCATAGGTAGGGTTTATTTCGCTAATCCAAAAAGGTCTTGAGTATATTTTCAATAGCGTTGCTTATTATATGGCTTAGAGTGTATTTAAACCTTTTTGTGAACTTCTACGGCAGTAGTTCACAGGAGGTTTTATTTATGTCTATCGTAAAACAAGGTAAGAAAAAACGTGCAGAATTTTCACTTCCATCTTTACATTTTATTGTTGCTGATGACTGGATCGACAAACTCGAAGAATCTTTCACAATTTGTCTTAAACTTCATACATTTGTGGATCGCACAGATATGCACAGGGAAAACGATAGAGTTCCAATGAGCTTGGAAAAGTTATATGAAAAATTAAAAGTTTCGAAAAGCAAATTTTATCGGTGAGGGAAAGCTATTTACAAAGAACTAAAGAAAGGGATTTAGACAATGACGGTGTACCAGACCGAATCGATATTGACGATACAAGGAATAGTGTGCAAACAGTGTCTGATTTGAATATCGTAAAAAAAATGGCTAGCAAAGAAACAGCTAGAGATCAAGAAAACAGAAGGGAAAGGCAAAGAGACGAAATGGAGCTGTAAAGGAGTGAATTGTTATGAGAACATTTATGAGAACTGTCCTAAGCATTTGAGATTCACGATTTATGCTTTGTTAAAATTGTTGACCTTTAAGTTTCAGTAATAATTATTTTAATTCAATTTGTCCTAGGCATTATCGTTATGATTTTTTCACTAGATGCAATCGGTTCTTAGACCATTGATTTTTGAAAACGAAAATAATGTAAAAACCACAGAATAAAAAATAACCGTCTATCCAAAAAATGATATGCTCCCCTTAAAGTGGACAGATGAAAAAACAAAAATCTGTCGTTACTCTAGGGGGATTTTTTATGTCAAAAAGAAGTAAATATTCTACCGAGGAGAAATATCAAATTTTAATGAAATACATAGAGGGGGAAATGAGCCCCAGCAGTTTGATAAAAGAATATAAAATATCTAAATCCACACTCCATAGCTGGAAAGATAAATATGAATTATATGGTATTGATGGTTTAAAGGAATCACGCAGATGGAAACAATACTCGGATGAAATAAGATTAAGGGCAATTCAAGACTATATATCTGGTGATTATTCCATGTTGGAAATATGTAGAAGGCATAAAGTGAGCCGTGGCGCCCTCAGGGGTTGGATAAAGAACTATAATAATCATAAGGAAACGAGACAAACAAGTCAGGGGGAATCCCTTATGATTCATTCTAGAAAATTGTCTTTCCAGGAGAAAGTGGAGGCAGTTCATTTTTGTATAAAGAATGGCCATGACTATTCAGCTGTCATGAAGAAATTCCAAATTAGCTACCAGCAAATATACAGTTGGACAAAAAAATATGAAGCAGATGGACCAGAGTCCCTACGGGATCACCGTGGAAGAAAGAAACCTCAAGAAGAAATGTCAGAACAAGAGAAATTAAGGATAAAGATTAAGGAATTAGAAGCAAAAAATTATCGATTGGAAGCTGAAAATGCTTTTTTAAAAAAGTTGGAGGAAATCGAAAGAAGGCGGTACTAAGCAAGGTTCGGAATGAAGTCGCTTATTGTGCAATACGGGAATTAAATGAAAGAATGAATTACCCTATTCAGCTCCTTTGTACAATAAGTCATACCAATCGGTCTTCATACTATAAATGGGTCAATCGAAAGGAAACGGATCAGGAACGCGAAAATCGCGGATTACTTAAAGAAATTAAAGCGATTTATCAAAAGGTGGATGGAATATACGGTTATCGACGTATTACCATGAATCTCAATCGGAAAATGAATAAGCATTATAACACAAAACGAATTCATCGTTTAATGCGATTAGTTGGCCTACAATCAAAGATACGACGGAAAAAGAAATGGGATCATCGCCCATCTGATAATAACGTGGAAGAGAATATCTTGAACCGAGAATTTACGGCAGTACACCCAAATGTAAAATGGGTAACTGATATAACAGAATTAAAATATGGGAATGGTCAAAAGGCCTATCTAAGCGCTATTTTAGACCTGTATGACAATTCTATCGTATCCTTTGTATTGGGACATCGAAATGATAATAATTTAGTCTTTAAAACCATCAAAGGTGCCTTAACGAAGAATCCTTTACATGATGAGCAACGTTTAATTCATAGTGACCGTGGCTTTCAATATACATCAAATGGATTTAAAAGGATAATCGAAAAAAACCATCTTATCCACAGTATGTCTAGAGTAGGAAAATGTATTGATAATGGATGCATGGAATCATTCTGGGGGACTTTGAAAGTAGAAAGATATTATCTTCATCATTATCAATCCTTTGAGGAGCTTCAAAAGGATATCAAAGATTATATAAAGTTTTATAATCAAGACCGTTTACAAGCCAAATTTAATGGCCTTAGCCCGATAGAATATCGAACTAAGGCCATTGCCTAATTTTATTTTTTTATACTGTCTACTTGACAGGGTGCAGTTCAAAAGATAGGCGGTATTTTATTTTTTTTAACAAAAACACTTGCAAGTATAAGTATAAGTGTGGTTTTGAACACACAAGTATTATATTCGCTAATGAAGATTATCAAAAAAACTCGTGTTAATTTATAATTAAGTTCGATCATTTATAATAAAGTTTGATAAAAAACCTGTATGGAATGCAGTTTTCTTATTCCACAATCGGGCGCATTTTTTTAATAAGGAATGCGCTTTTCGCTATTAAAGGTCCATTTAATAAAATAATATTATCAAACAAAACCAATTTATTCTATGTTAATGTTAGTATTAGGTTATAAAAAATACTAAATCGTGGTGATAGTAGGGAGGTTGAGATGATTATTTGAAGATTTCGAAAAAAATGTTGCTGTCCAACTAACTATGTAGGGTAATGTAAGAAGGAAATACCTAGTCTTTTGATGAAGATTATTAAAAAAGGGTGGTTTAAAGATGGAAATATATGAAATGGCGGATGAAGTAAAGAGTCCAGAAGATTTAATTAAATTTATAAATCAATTGAGAATGGATTTACAAATTAATAAGGGCGAGTGGAAGAATATAACGCTTGAAGATTACTTAGAAGCGCTGGAAGCTTGTTTTAATGAGATGGATGAATATAATTTATATGATACTCCAATACTTTCCGAGCAACCATCTTGGAAGATTATAGCTCTAACCCTATTTGCTGCGAGTATATATGAATGATGTTCGACTAACGGGAAGCTTTGTACAACAAGGACTTATAAGATATACAAAACAATCATAACAAAGACTTTAGCTAAAAACGATATTCCACAATCGGGCGCGTTTATGAAGTAATGCTGTAGAAAATGATCAAACTTTTTTATAATAAGCAAGCTAAAAAATGCTAAAGAAGCATCCATATTGATTAATCCTTTTTCAAAATGAACGCTTCCTATTAATCTTAGTGTAAGGATTTACGAGGTGTTTTTGTTCAAACTTTATTTTAAAGCTACAACTCGAAAAAGCCCGTATAAGCGTTTAAGTTTTTTCGGCAATATTGGCAATATTCTACTAAATACACCTTAAAATTGCTTACAAGGCATTCAACGGCGTTTAAACGCCATTTGAAGAGGGCTGCATGTGTTGTATTAGACCATACAGCCCTGTATTTTTATATTAACCTTCTCTAATCAAATTAAAACCTTGAATATTCTCAAACTTTACACTCCTAAATGAATCCTCTCTAAGTAATAAGAATTGCTCACCAATAATAAATACTCGTTCAACAGGTAAATTAGTTCGATTTTTATAAACTACAAAATTTATTTCTTCACTTAACCACCCTGTTTCTTCTTTATTATCACCCGATCCTGATTAAAATTCGTACTTATCCTTACAATAACAAATTTTCTATAAAAGCAAATTAAGAAAAATATCCCAATTAGTATTACTCTTTTTCAACTTGCCCCTTTAGTTGAATAGGAAAAACACCTAATTTTTAACTACTTTAAGTCAGTTAGTATCCATTCAACCGCAGTTAACACGTTGTCGGCAACATAATTGACCTTCAACCTTTCTGAAGTTCCGTTTGATAACTCTTTGAAGGACTCCAAACCTCTTCCAGTTTTAACTAATACCTTTTTTGCACCAACATTTTCGGCTGAAAACATATCACTTAATCTATCTCCAATAATATAACACTTGCTTAAGTTCAAATTATTTTCTATTTTAGCCTTCTCCAATAAAGTAGTTTGAGGTTTACGACAATTACAATTATCCTCTACTTTATGTGGGCAATAATAAATTCCATCTAAATAAGCATTATTATTCTCTAATTCTTTCCCTAACTCTTTACACCCCTGAAGAAAAGTCTTTTCAGTAAACTTCCCCATCCCTATCCAACTCTGGTTAGTAAAAAGAAAAACCTTTAATCCTTTTTTATTAAGAAGGTTAATTGCTTTAGCTGAATATGTGTAAAGACGAAATTCTAGTGGGTGAATTCCTCCACCATCTCCACCAATTGTTCCATCACGGTCTAAGAACACTCCAATCATAATGCTTTACCACCTTTCACACAAAATCCAACTTCTGCTTTAACTATTCTTCTCCTTTTCTACAAAAAGTCATATACTTTTTTCTCCTTGTACTGCACTATATTAATTAAGAATTAGAAACTTTTAAAGCCTCGTTTATTATATGAATAGATAGCTCATGATCATTTAAAACGTATTGAATTTCTTCAGGTTCTACCCAAATTCGTGTAATAGTTTCGTTTTCTCGAAGAAAAGGAAATATTTTTTTTATATCTACTCTATAAAACAACTGATAACCTATCAAAGGATACGGACCATTATGTATAAAGTTTTCATTTTCTTTATGATTTACTTCGATAGCGCCAAGATACTTAATAGTTCCTGTTACATATCCTTCTTCATATATCTCCCTAAGTAGAGCTTTCTCTGGATCTTCATGTAACTCAATATGTCCACCAGGAGCATTAAAGCCTCGATCTTTAACATGTACTAATAAAATTTTCCCATCCATAAAACAGTAACCATGAACACTTGTAACTAAATTATTTTCGTTTATTTTTTTATGGGGCAACCATTTAAGACTAACTTTGTTTCCATCCCAATTAACATATATTTGATTATTCATAGCGCACCTCTATTACCAATTAATTATTATATTAATTATTCTCTATAAGAATAGAATTACCTTTTTAAACTCCCTCAGTTTGATACGAATATCTCTCGAATGCTCACTTATTCGCAGGAATTCATAACCCTTGTAATTGGATTTACGGAAAATTGAAATGAGTTCTGATAATTTAGGCTTCGTGAAGGCATAGTTAAATAAAGGAGCCAGCTACCACTCCATATTTTACCATATAATGTACATCTCCACGCCGCCCCTGGAGGCTTTCCCTCCCATATCTCAACGGGTCAATTGCCCTCTCATTCCTTCGTCATGCCTTTCCAAGGGGTGGAGGCCAGTTATGCTAAACTGATGGGTCACAGTGCCCTTTTGTTTAAGAAACCTGGTACTCCGTACATATTTGAAATCCTACGAATAAGACAACATTCAAAATAAAGTTAACTAGTTTATTAGATGCATCTTCAACTTTTTTTTTCTTCCCAATTTCCCCCTGTTCTTGACCACGTACTAAAGCTTTATAAAAAGCTTCTTCTAACCGTTTTAAATCATGGTTAAAAAACTCTGATATTTCCAAATCATGGGGTATTTGAGCGATTGCACTATCCATAATAAAGCATTCTTTACGCCTTGCATCATCCTTTAAGACGTTTATTCCCTCATAGAAAATTTCACTAATAGCCTTTTTTACTGACCCAGGACGCTCCAAATATGATATTACAACAGCAGTTTTTCCATTTATATATTGTTTTACTGCAGAAATAAACAGATCCCTTTTTGTACCATAAGTGTCATATAAACTTTGACGTGCTATTCCTAAACCTTCTAATAAATTTTGAAGCGAAGTGCCTTCGTAGCCATAATGTCCAAAAATCTCCATAGATTTATGTAGCACAATAGATGGATCAAATTCTTTATTTCTAGCCATTGGATATTCTAACCTCCTTTCAGAATATTATTTTATTCATTTCGGACTGATTAGTCAATAAAGAAATCTTAATACTTCTTATTAATTCTTGTAAAACTAAAATGCCCCTTAGTTTAAATAAAAACAATTGCACAGTAACACGCCTGCACGAAAAACTGGATTTGAGTCAATATTTTGGACAACAATAAATAAAGATGGCAAAAATAATTATTCTATTAATAATATAAAATATCAATAAGATTAACTTTTCATACAGTTCTTCCTCTCTTCACTTGCATCTCTTAGCCTCTACTTTCCACAGTCACCAACCAACGGAAAGTTCTAAAGATGTCGTCCTTTAAGTCCAAATTAGATGTTGACAGCTTAAAAAAAATGTATTAATGTACCACTAAATATATCCACATATTGTAAAATGCAGTGAAGAGGAAGAGTAATTAATCACTCGAATCATAGAGAGCCCATGCTGGTGAGATTGGGCATTCGAGCTTAATGAAAGAAGCCTTGGAGCAGTTGACTGAAAAATCGGAGTAAGTCAACCGGGAAATCCCGTTAAGGAAATGTGCAGTAAAGTAATTATGAGCTGCATAATGAGCGGGTTTTTAACCAATTTAGGTGGTAACGCGGAAGTATGCCTTTCGTCCTTAGCAGGATGAAGGGCTTTTTATTTTGGCTCTTTTCTCAAACATTGTTGCAATTTAAGTAAAGTTTTAACTAATAACTATCGACTGAACACGACTACACCTTTCATTTTACTGAGAAAAGTGCTGCAAACTCCATAAGAATCGCTGAATCCTTTATTGGGTGTAAAAGCCTGTAGTTGGGCTTTTACAAAAGCAACAAACTATACGAATACAGCCTTTATTTTTAATCTATAGGGGGATATGACATGTCAAATGAATGCATGGCAGAACTATTATTTCCAGATGTTAAACAGTTACCGGCTGATATATATTCACTATATCCGCCAAGAAATTTGTCTTCATATGCTATGGTGACACGTTTTGCACCGAGTCCAACGGGTTCGTTGAATATTGGTGGGCTATACGCAACTTTAGTATCGGAAAGATTAGCCCATCAAAGTAATGGAGTCTTTTTCTTGCGTATTGAAGACACAGATAAAAAACGTGAAATTAAAGGTAGCATCGAAAACATTATTAATTCATTGTTATACTTCGGGATTCGTTTCGATGAAGGACCTACCTTTTCAGGTGACGATATGGGGGATTACGGACCCTATAAACAAAGCTCACGGATACAAATCTATAAGGTATTTATTAAGCATTTAGTCAGAAATGGTTTAGCATATCCTTGCTTCTGTGATACGGATGATTTACAAAAAATAAGAATAAGTCAACAAGACTTAAAAGTCACAACAGGTTATTATGGCAGGTGGGCGAAACATCGGGATATATCATTTCAACAAGCACAGGAAGAGATTTTAAATGGTCAACCATTTGTTATTAGACTTAAATCTTCGGGTTCATCAGATAGAAGAATACGGTACCATGATTTAGTAAAAGGCGAGATTGAGTTACCTGAAAATGACCAAGATATTGTTATTATGAAAACGGATGGTTTACCAACATATCACTTTGCTCATGCCATAGATGACTACTTGATGGGTACAACCCATGTTATTAGGGGCGATGAATGGCTTTCTTCAGTGCCGATCCATATACAGTTGTTTGAAACCTTAGGTTTTAGAATACCCAAATACGGTCATATTGCTCCAATCATGAAGCAAGTTGGAGCTTCTAAGCGGAAATTTAGTAAACGAAAGGATCTTGATGGTACCGCTGAGTATTACAGAGAACAAGGGTATCCAGGAATGGCACTAAGTGAATACTTCATGAATCTCATCAATTCTGACTTTGAAGAATGGAAGATGACAAACCCTAATAAAACATTTAGAGACTTTTTTATCAATCCTGGTAAAATGAATGCCAGTGGTGCTTTATTAGATATGAACAAACTGGATGATGTTAGCAGGGATGTTATCTCTAGGCTCACTGGTAAACAAGTATTTGATTATTTATATGATTGGTCAGAGGAATTTGATTCTGAGTTTAATACTTTAATAGACAAGTATAAGGAATACACAGTAGACATTCTAAATATAGGTAGAACAATTGAGAAACCAAGAAAGGACTATTCAAAGTGGTCAGATGTAAAGCCAATGATTGCTTTCTTTTATGATGAATTGTTTGAAAAGGATATATTGAGTGGCTATAAGTTACCAACAAATGTAAGTTTTGATATTGCGAAAGAAATAGTACTAGGTTTCAGCAAAACTTATAGTTTTACTAATGAAAAGGATACTTGGTTCCATAATATTAAAGTACTTGCAGATGAGCTCGGATTTGCAAAGGATATGAAAGAATATAAGGCCAATCCTAACAATTACAAAGGACATGTTGGTGATGTAGCGATGGTAATTAGGGTCGCTCTAACTAACAGAACTAATACACCTGATTTGTTTGATATTATGAAGGTAATGGGCGAAAAGAGGGTTCTTTCAAGATTGCATACATTTTTCGGACATTCTATTTAATCAACTTAAAATCATATAAAAAAATGACCGGACTTCTCTTTTCCGGTCATTTAGCTATATTTACATAGCAACATCTTTCATATTATCCACTATCTTCACCTTAAAGTTTATACTATTTGTGTTACGGTCACTGGTTTTGGTGCATAAATGAATGATTACCTATATGCCTCGTGTGCTGAACAAAAGTTAAAAACCAATCTTCAACAAACCTGGCCCCTATAATTCAAGTGATAATCTTTACAAATTTTTGTGTAGGAAAAAGACGCTTTCTTTACTCAAGCTTCTGGATATTTGTTTTTATTATGGGTCGAGACGTTGAAAGCTTACATTTCTTTCCGAGATATCCTTTCTACTATGGATTTTGTTATTTTCTCATCTAGATTTTTAATTGCCAACATCGAATTATCCTGAATAATGCCTGTATCTACAAAACCAAATGAAGCGTATAATGTTTTAGCTTTGACATTACTTATTCTATAAAAGAGGCTTACATATTCTGCTTCCCCATATGGCATAGTTTCAATATCCATCAACATTTTTTCAAAGGCAAGTTTGCCATATCCTTTCCCCTGATAACTTTTATCAATCATAATATGCCATATAAAATAGCTCTTCTTCCCGTAAAAAACTTCATTTTCAAATGATTCATGGTCCAACGTATCATAAATGTACATCAAAAATCCAACCGCAACTCCATCGACATAAACAGAAATAGGATTCGCTGGTATCCCGTCTGCGTTCAACATATGAGCGTCTGCAAAGCTTCTGAGGTTAGTAGTTTCTATGAAGTCTTCCTGGTTTTCTTCAACTTTAAGTGCTATTATTTCATCTATGTTATCCCCCGTTATTTTTCGTAATTCAATCATTTTTTTTATTCCTCTCCTAAGCCAAGCCACCTCCACACATGGCCAAAAACATTCCAAACATCATTTCCATAATTCGCAATATAGGGTACATAAGATATACACCAACGCTAACTCTTTTTATCCATTAGGATAGAAAAAGGATGTCTATGATCGTCATATTCGTTTACGAACAAAATAAAACCAGATTAGTTGTATGATAAGAATAAACACAAATGCAACACCTAAAATTATAAATGTAATAATTCTTATTTCAGGAGTTTGAACAACCCCGGCTCCATCTACATGTCTTGTTCCGATAATGATAGCAAGTATCGAGAAAATTACTAACCAAAAAACATTTGCAACCCACCAGAGCTTCATCCGTTTCTCCTCCTTCCGCCATATCCAAATAATATATATAGTAATACGGAAAAATGAGATATTAGTTCCATAATTTGTTTATAACTTATTAAACAAACCTGTCCCCCTTAGTTTAAGAAGGATTATTTCATTTCCTTAATATCTATTCCATTTGCTGGCTTTTCAGTAAATGCAAACCATACCTTTTTTTGAGGACTTACTTGTACTAGCTTTGCAATTTCATCTTGAACAACAACTTCTTTAGTATTTTCATCACTATTAACAACTGCAGTAATATAAAATGGTAAACCCATTTCGGCTGTTGCTATATAGCCACCATCTTGAATGTCAATAGAACCTGAACCTGTTACCCATTTCCATTCATTATCTTGTTTGTTTTCTATAAATCCTAAATTTAATGTTTGCTCTTCTTCATAGAAGACAATGATTACATTGTCCTTAATTTCAAAATGCCAAATAGAATTAAAAGGGATTTCGTTCTCATTCATAATATCTTTGAACCTCGCTTCTAACGATTGTGTTTCATTTGAAGAACATCCCCAAACACTTATGCTTAACAGTAAAAACATCGTGAAAATAGATAGTAGTTTCCTATTCATAAACCTCTCCCCTCTCTTCAATTCTTCTGCCCCTATAGCACGAAAAGAAAAAGCGATTCACTATAGAGAATCGCATCCTCGGCTAAATATAACACTATATAACTTAAGAATTAGACAGTTTTATCATTCTCCACTTTTTCATCGTATTGGATAATGTGCTTAGTGTCTTCTATTGGACTATCATGTTTCACATCGATTTTGTTTCCCATTGTTATGTCATCATATGGTGTATATCGATTTGACGATGATGAGTTCTTCTTATAGATTCGATAAACTACGTATCCAATTACCAAAATAACGAATAAAGTATAGACATAAGCCATTAAACCATCCCCTTATAAACTTAACTTAATTACTTATGTATTCTTATAATTTCTATAAAATTCCTTCTTTCACTAACTGCCCCTTTAGTTGAATAGAAAGTGCTTTACCACTTATTGTAGTAAAGCACCCGTAGAGCAGTATTATATTATCAGTTGTTTAACATGCAAAATAAAAAAAGTGAATTTGAATTCGCTCAATTTCACCTTTTTCACTATTTGAAGAGTAATGTCCCATTATCAATATAAGTCTATGTTTAACTTTATACGTATACGAACTTACCAAATTCACTACTGAAAATTTATTTTTACTTTTTCATCTTCTTGCTCATCACCATGAATGATTATCTCCACATGTTCATCACCATCCCATTGAATGGTGAAATTATCCGGATAAAGAGTTGCACCTCTGTTTTGTATAAAATACTCTTTATATTTATCTAAATTCCCTACTTTTCCATAATAGATTCTAACTGGTGCATTAAATGTAAATAGGTTAGAACCACGAACCTGTATATGAATTTGATTAATATGGTTGGGTGAATCTTCTAAAACAATGCTATCTAGTTGTTTAAATAATGAATAATTTACTTTCTTCATTCCATAGAATAAAAGAGAACAAATAGCAATCACAAAGATAATAACAAAAATAATCATAGTTTTTTTTACCCGCTTGACCATTTTATTAATCCTTTCCTGCTCTTTTTCTTCTTCTTGAGTCACAATGATCACCACCAAGAATAATACCATATACTTACAATCCCAATAAGCCTTAACAATTTGGTCCTTAACATAAAGAAAGAGCACAGAATTGCGCCCGATTGTTGAATAACAATCTGCTTCAATTAGCTGGTTTAATAGAATAACTAAAATATGATATAAACCTTATAACCAATAAATTTCTATTAACTAAAAGCTCCCTATAGTTTAAGTTTTTTTCTTCACAACAAACAGTTCTTTTTACGGGAGTTGCACCACTTTCCTCAATAAGAAAAGAGCTTTCCAGCATTTAAGAAAGCTCCAGTTTATTCTACTTAATTCTTTGAGCAATGGGGTGATCAACATTTAGTTGCAACAAATCCCATAAATTCCCATATAAATCCTTAAACACTGCAACTATTCCATATGATTGCTCTTTTGGTTCTCTCTCAAATTCAATTCCTTTTGATTTCATATCGTTATAATCTCGCCAAAAATCATCAGTATTTAAGAAAAGAAAAACTCTACCGCCCGACTGATTACCAATAAAGGCTTCCTGCTCAGGTTTAGATGCTTTAGCTAATAAAATTGTGGTTCCTACTGAACCAGGTGGAGACACCACTACCCAGCGTTTGTTTTGTTCTGGTTGATAAATATCTTCGACTAATTCAAAATTTAGCTTTTTTGTATAAAACTCTATTGCTTCATCATACTCTCTTACTACTAATGCGATATGAACTATTGATTGAATCATCATTGTCTCTCCTATTGTTATAGAATGATAGTCATTTACAAGATTCACTTGAGATTAAAATGTTATACAACAATCTGGCCCGATTGCGGAAAAAAGCTAATAACAATTGTTCAATTAAGCTACCCCGTTAGTTGAGTAAGAAAAAAGAGCTGTGACCATCACTTGATCTTCAACTCGTGCCACCTTTTGTTTAAGTACAATATTTCACAAACTCTATAAAACAAACAATATTAATATACCAATATTAGTCAGGAACTAAAGAGTAGCTGCAAATAGTTCTTCTGAAATTACTTTTATTCCATTTCTTTTTAGTAGAGCTGAAGTGACTCCCATCCCCATAATTTTTTGTCCTGTAAATTCACCGTTATATATGGTTAAACTTCCGCAAGATGGGCTATTTTCCTTTAGAACCACCAAAGTCGCATTTAATTTTTTAGCTTGTTTTAGCGTAGAATATGCTCCTTTTATGTAAAGTTGGGTAACATCTTTACCTGATTTTTCAACCACCTTAGCATTTCCATCCAGTACATCTTCTCCGTTTCCACCAATTATCTCAGCTGGTTCTCTAGGCGTTGAAAACCCACCAAGTAATTCTGGACATATTGTAATAGCTTTATTTTCTTCAACCAATTTTCTTATTTTATCATTTAAACAATTGGTCCCATTATATCTCACATCTAACCCTGCTAAGCAGGAACTCACCAATATCATATATTAACCCCTTTCTTCAAAGGTCTTCTAATTGAATTCTACCAAATATTTTCTTGTTCAACTATCCTGCCCTTTTAGCACAATCAGAAAAGGGAATTGCCGCAGCCATTTCTTCTTTTACAAAAGCACCCGTTAGTTGAAAAAGAAAAGTTGCTTATTCAACTATCGTTCCCGATTACTATATTTATGAGTGGATTTATTTCAGTAAAATCCCTTTGTCTGGAATAAGTATAAAAAATAACGTTTTCCATATCCCTTTTAATTCTCTTGATATATTAAATAATCCCGGAACGTCTTATTTGGGATAAAGAAAAGAAAGCCCTGTTTTCACTTTGGCTTTCTTTTCTTTATCTTTATACTCCTTTTTTGTAATCCTCAAGAGCTTCTTCAATTAAGCGTCTGGCAATACCAGCGAACACAGGATTACTGATTTTGTAATACGGAAGAGCGATAAGCCCTACTGAGAGTGCCCAACCTCGTCCGCGTTCCCAGGTTGCCTCATCAACCGATAGTTCTTTACGCAATTTTTCACGGGTTTTTACTGAAAGCAGACTCCAAGCAAATAACCAGTCACATGCAGGGTCTCCAATACCAAGCCCGCCAAAATCGATGATTGCACATAACCTGCCTTGATTGATAAGCAGATTCCCCGCTAAGAGATCTCCATGGATCCATACTGGATCCTTTCCCCAAATTGGTGCCTTTAGTGCAGCCTCCCACGCTAATGTTGCTAAGTTAGTATCAATATCATTTTGTAAATTTGCAATAGCCTCTCGAACATACTCATCCCTCATTGCAAGAGGAACTCCACGCCAGAAATTATGATCCCCTGGTGTCGGTCCACCTGATGGATCTATTCTCTGTAAAACTTTCACACTTTGACCTAAGTCAATAGCCACCTGATATGGATCATCCATTTTTCCCGTAATCGTGTCTTCGCCATCAATCCATTTATAAACAGACCAATGCCAAGGATATTCTTCAATCGGGTTACCCAACGCTATCGGTGTAGGTACAGAAACCGGTAGGTGCTTTTCAATGAACGGCAGCCATTGATACTCCTTTTTAATCTGTAAAGATCCACCTTCGTTGGAAGGAAGTCTAACAGCCATATTTTTACCGAGTCTATAAATTATGTTATCCGTTCCACTTGAATTAAATCGATTAATAGGGAGATCTGCCCAATTAGGAAATTGTTCAGAAATTAATTTGTGTACAAAAGACAATTTTGTTTCTTTCATTTGAATGCCCCATTAACTTAAAGGGGAATCGCAGTTTAGGGGCTAGTTAGGCGATAATCCCCTTTAATGTGTTATGCCCCATCTTAAACATTGCTGCGGACATGATAAACAGCACCTCCAATTAATAGTTATAGTTATAATAACACACTGTTTTCAGAATCAAAATAATTTTTACAATACTTCATTTAATTGACTCAATACATGTAAAAACGCGTTCCTTAATAAACGCTCCCTTTAATTGAAGAAGATTAGTGGACCTTTGCTCCCGATTGTAGAAGATATAGTTTCATTTAGCTGGTAAGCCTATCATACTGCTTACTGTTCAATTACACCGACTTTTCATACTGACTACCCTAAATATAAAATCAATATCTTATCTTTAATCCTCTGTTCTTATTGCTCTATATGAGAGATCTTCTGCGCTGCACGCATACCGATGTAACAATATACTGAACCGTCCGTCAATGTGGAAAAAATTACAGGTATCCATTTCTGACCGGCTCCCGCCCCAGCAAACACTGTCTCCGATACAGGTATAAGCTCGATTTCCATAGGTGGAGGGGGGGTTTGCCTGCCGTCGGAGATTTCGTATAGCAATTGCAGTGTTCCGTTATGTTCCGTGACTGTCAAGGTTAATCCTTGACGCTTGTAAACACCAACGAAAGGAGTTATATCAACAGTGGGCGGATTAGGAGCTGGTTCAAAGACTGCGTTCGGCATTCTCACACTGACTAGTTCTTCGAACAATTCTCGAAAAAGGATTGATTGAAGTAGATCTGTACTCCCACCGTTGGTCATTAAGGAAACAACCACTTCGCATCCGGGAATTATACGCAAATACGCATTTTGCCCTATTGTGGCACCGTCATGTCCAATTACATGAGTATCGTACCAGTCATATATCATCCAACCTAGTCCCCATCCTTCGTTGCGAGATGTCCACTTGTCAGGAGTTTCAGCAACTAGACGTTGCATGTCGTTGACACTCTTAGAAGTTAACACACGGGAACCGTCCGATGCTAAGCCGCCATTAAGATGTATCTGGGCAAACCGGATGAGGTCGGCAGCTGTTGCGCATAACGCTCCACCACTGGGGCCAGACGAGCGCGGCAATAGATTCCAGAATGGGGCTGGTATCAGATTTTTTCTATCACCGCTATCTAAGTGTCCCATCGCAGCCCGAAACTTCAACACTTCCTCTGGCAGCGTCACCGTGCTGTAGAGACCAAGAGGAACGAGGAGCCGATCTCTTAGGGCATCGTCCCAAGTTTGGCCTGTCACGACCTCGATGATGCGTCCTAAAACATTGTATCCCACACTACTATAAGAAACGACAGTCCCGGGAGAGCTTTCCAGCCTTAGTTCTTTACAGGCTTCGATGTAACGTGCTAGACAGTCATCGCCTCGCCCAGTATCTATTGTAAAATCGCTAGTCAGTCCGCTAGCATGGCTTAGTAATTGACGGATCGTTATCGCTTCGGTACCTGGAATAGCAAACTCTGGTAGTACATCCTTCACTGTTTCGTCTAAATCTAACTCACCCGAATCTATCAGCTGCATCACCAGTGTAGCTGTAAACACTTTAGAAATTGAACCAATCTGGAACAAGGAATCGGTAGTAGCTTCTACGCCTGTCCCCCTGTGCAGTAATCCGCTTGCTAACTCGTGAATTTCCCCATTTACGAGTATCGCCAGTGATGCTCCCGGTACATTGTAGATCGTTCGTAGACTATCCAATCTCATTTGCCAGTGATCCAAATTGAATGTTTCCGTTGAATTTTTCATAGCGATTTCCTTCTTGTATTTTTAATACCAACCGAAGGTATGAATATTCTTGAAAAAAAATCTGCTTAATAAGCAGATGTAACAAAAATATATACTTAAATTAGCTTTTAATACTTTTCACTGTATAAACGATAAAACTTCTCATATTGCTCCACCATTTGCTCATCTAACAGATCAATGCCTATTCCATTTAATAATTCCATGAAAAACCGACATCTGCGAAGCATATTCTCAGGGGGAGCTTCGAAAATCATTGGGCTTAGCCATAGGTTACTGAGAAGCATCACCATCTCACTAAGCTCCAAAGGATAATCTGTTTTGATAGACCCATCAATCACTCCCTGTTCAATGATAGGCTGTATATAATTAGGGACAGAATCTTCGATTACGCTTTTAAGTTGGGCTACCAATATTTTTGGATTTTCCAAGAGATTTGGCGCAGTTGACATCATCTCCAGTTGTGCAGGATCATGATTTAAGGAGACTCGAATTATTTGACGAAGTTTCTCCAGACCGTTTAGTCCCTTGTCATCTCGGACTGCAACCAATTTATCTTCTACATCTTTGTATAGTTGATTAAGAACCGCCACCATGATATCTTCCTTTGACTTGAAATGATGATAAATTGCTCCCTTTGTAAGCCCACCAAGTCCATCTGTGATATCTTGTATAGAGGTGTTCTCATAGCCTTTTTTTATAAACAAGTTTAGTGAAACGCTCAGAATTTGTTTAAGTGTTTCTTCGGGATACTTATTCCTTGCCACTATTACTTCTTCCTTTCATACATTCCGTAGGTATGTATATAAGATAAAAAATTTTTGTCACCTTGTCAAGTTAAATAGAATCCTACTTTTACCTAGAGAAGATTATCTGAACGTAAACTTTTTGTCTGAATTAATACATCAGGCTATGGACTAATCGATTTAAAAACCCTAGATGTAGTCCAAATCAAAATCCGGGTATATACACTATTCGAATACATTCCCAAATTACTTAGTTTATTCCGTTTTATACCCGATTGTTAACACAAGTTAAAAATAAATTTTAAACTCCCTCAGTTTGATACGAATATCTCTCGAATGCTCACTTATTCGCAGGAATTCATAACCCTTGTAATTGGATTTACGGGAAATTGAAATGAGTTCTGATAATTTAGGCTTCGTGAAGGCATAGTTAAATAAAGGAGCCAGCTACCACTCCATATTTTACCATATAATGTACATCTCCACGCCGCCCCTGGAGGCTTTCCCTCCCATGTCTCAACGGGTCAATTGCCCTCTCATTCCTTCGTCATGCCTTTCCAAGGGGTGGAGGCCAGTTATGCTAAACTGATGGGTCACAGTGCCCTTTTGTTTAAGAAACCTGGTACTCCGTACATATTTGAAATCCTACGAATAAGACAACATTCAAAATAAAGTTAACTAGTTTATTAGATGCATCTTCAACTTTTGAACCTTCGGTTTAGGCAGCTAAGTGAATGGATTCCTGAACCTGAACCTTACTTGGACAGTATGATTCGTTTCGTCGTGCTATTCCCACAAATATCCTTGCGAGTTTTCCTATTAGTTTCATGATTGATTTCATTTTCTTCATCTTCTTTACCTTCACATTATGGGAATGGATGGCTTTAAACTCAGGATTATTCATCACTAGGCTCATTGTGGCTAAGTAGAGGAAGCGTCTTAATCTCGATCTACCACGTTTAGAGAGCACAATTTTACCTTTCCATTTACCTGAACTCGCCTCAGCTAGATGTAATCCAGCGTGTCGTAATAAAGAGTTTCCGTGAGAAAATCCACTCAGATCACCGGCCTCACCTAATATTCCAGCTAAAGAAATATCACTTATTCCTTTCATCGCAAGTAGTTTCCTGGCAAATGAGATTTGGTTAAGCACTTCTTTTACTTGTTTTTCCACTCTTTCGAGTTGTTTTACAGCGAGATCATATTCTTCTAGTAATTGTTCTAAGTGGAACTTATATGCATCGAGTGCTTGTCCAGTTCCAATAGAGGATTTTGCTAATTTGATGAGTAATTGAGCTTTTTGGGGACCAGGTTGTCTTTTCATTAATGACTTCCACCCCGCCATGATATCGAGTGAAGTCATGGAAGAGATCTCTTTTGGAGTGGGGAACAGCCGAAGGGTGGCAATGGCTCCTTTGCACGAAACATCTTTAAATACGTGTCTTAACTCTGGAAACACAACATCTACCCATCGATTAATTTGATTAACGGCCATGACGAGACGTTTTACAATCACATCACGATTAGACATAAGGACTCTGAGTTTCTCAAATGATTCAGATGATGGGCGAACGAAAGAATAGTAGCCATTTTTGACCATATCTGCGATCACTAGCGCATCTTTTTTATCACTCTTTGATTGAGTATTATCACGATTCTCTTTATTCCTTTTTACTGAGTGAGGATTGACAGTAACTACCTCAATTCCTTTATCAAATAACCACTTAGATAGGTTAATCCAATAATGGCCTGTAGGCTCCATTCCTACTATTTCTGAATTTAAGTGTTTAAGTTTTTGTAAATCTTGCATCCAGTTTAATAGTTTCACAAAACCCTCTTCATTATTTTCAAATGTGAGAGGATCACCGACAATGATGCCACGGTAGTTAACTGCACGTGCAACGTGAAATTGTTGAGCGATATCCACCCCAACAATTAGATGAGTATCGGAAATTCTTTCTATTAGTTGATTTTGTTTGTTCTGCATTTTAAAATTCATAGTAAGGCTCCTCCTTAAGACTTGAGTTTGATTGGTCTCATACTCGTATCTTACTGAGGAGCTCTATTTTTTTCAAACCTGATATTTAACGATCTACAGGAATGCTAAACTGCCCCTTTAGTTCAACAAAATACAGTTTTCTTTATTGCATATAATCTTCGAAATATGCATTTCGATCTTCCAAGGATTTCCTCTGGTTACTTATAATAAATCTCTGATAAAATTAGTTGATTTTATCTAATCTAATTTGGAGGAATCATGACTGACTTAGCAGAACAACCAATGACAACTTTATTAGCTCAACTAGCTTATAGCCCTTTATATATCATCACTGTAATACTAGCTCTTGGAGGACTAATTTTCTTAAAAAGTGAAAAAGGTTGCATAATGTTTGTATTTCAAATTTGGGCTCTGGGTCATATTATTATTTACTTATTAGCTATTTACTCTTATTTAACAAGCCCGAATTAATGCACAGTTTTGTTCAATAGCGACATTAAAGATCTTAGTCTTCACAATTTTTGTGTATGGACATATCAAAAGACGCATTCTTACTAAAGAAAAGCGCCCCTGTCTTATATAAGTTTAGTTGATAATTTGATTTTCTTATAAAAAAATGAGAGATTATTTACCGTCTGGAGACAATATAGGACTTCAAACACTCCCTATTAATTTCGATAAAAAATAGTCTAGTATCAAAATGATTAATAGGAGCTCATCTTCTCTTTTTTAATTCCCATTTTAACATATCATTCACTGTTCCAATTTTATTCATATTCAACTTTTCTATCACTTTAATGGATGGAATATTATCATGTAGGCACTCAGCTACTACTCTATCAACATCATCATTTGTAAACGCCCAATTAATAATTTCTTTTACGGCTTCAGTTGCATAACCTTTGTTTTGTGCTGAAGGTATAATTCCATATCCTACTTCAACCGTATTTTCTGAATTAGGTTTGCCCTTAAATCCAATATCACCAATAATCGTATTGTTTTCTTTAATGATAACTAGCCATACACCCCAACCTAATTGAGTAGAATCCTCTCTAAGTTTCTCCAAAAACATCGTTATATGAGGGCCTATTTCGTATTCTTCTGTTGAAATCGTTGATAATAATTCATCTGTGCAAGGTACGATTTTAAGTCTTTCTGTCTGTAATTCCATCTTCATACTCCTCGTATATTATAATAATAAGAGATCCATCCACACTTGATTTTCACCTTTATTGCTAAGAATAGATGATATTATACGTTGATTTAAGGACACCGTTCGAATATTGTTTTATGTCAACTAAATCCAAATTCAAACGTAGTTTAACATTGCCAAATAAAGGTATCCCCGTGCCAATCATTACAGGGTTAATCTTTAAGACTAATTGATCAATAAGTTGATGTTCAATTAATGAACCCGCCAATTTCCCTCCACCACAGAGCCACAACTTTCCATCTTCCTTCATTTTAAGATCTTGTATAAAGCTTACCGCGTTATTTTTAATTAATTTGACTTTATCGTTTGATTCAAATTGCATTGTGTTTGAGAAAATATAATGCTTCAACTCATAAGGGCTAGGCTCACCCGGCTTAAGACCGAATTGAAAGCCGTATTCATATGTTTTCCCACCCATTAGTACCGCATCATATTGCTGAATATCTGATATGAAATCTGTACTATGATCACCCTCGTTTAAAAATATAGAATCGTCAGCTACTCCATTCGAATCCGCAATAAAATTGTCAAGTGTAATTGCAGTATGATAAATCAATTTTGCCATTCAGAAATCCCTCCCTTTAAACGCGAACTTTCTAAATGATTCTATAAAACTTTTATTATTTCCTTTAAATTCTTGAGATTAAATTTTATTCGTCTCCCCCCACCTGCATTCAACAAAAAAACGCCCATGTCACTCGGACATGGACGTTTTTTCTTTTAGTTATGCATTACCCAAATGGAACCTAATACAATGGTAAGGGCAATGATGATACTGTATATAATGTTCCCAACTTGAACTTTAGAGTTTTCACTTTCTTTAATGTGCATGAACATGAATAGCTGCATTCCAGCTTGTAGGAAGGCGAGAATACCGATAATGCTCATAATCGTTGATTTAGGAAGATTAGTATGCAATGCAACAATCATTGCCGCAATCGTCATGACTAATGATAAAAAGAAGCCAACAATATGTCCAATTGGATATTTTGAATGATGTTGTCCCATTACTTAATCAGCCCTCCTAAATAAACAAATGTAAAGATAAAGATCCAAACAACGTCAAGGAAATGCCAGTAAAGACTGATAATGAAAAATTTCCTTGAAGTTACAGGTGTTAATCCTCTTTTTACTAGTTGATAAATGAGAAGAATTCCCCAAAGAATCCCCATTGATACGTGCAGACCATGGGTACCTAGTAAAACAAAGAACCCTGATAGAAATCCACTTGTTTGTAATGTTGCTCCTTCGTGGACATAATCAATAAACTCATGAAGTTCAAAATAAATGAACCCTGCTCCCAAAAGAAGTGTCACAATAAACCAAAGGAGTAGTCCCTTTTTATTATTATTTCGCATTGAAAAAATAGCGAGACCACATGTGAAACTACTTACTAAAAGGAGAATTGTTTCGGTCATTACATCTTTGATCTTAAATAATTCTAATTGATCAGGACCACCTGCAGTAGCCCCTGAAAGAACAAAATAAGTAGCGAAGAGAGTCGCAAATAATGCGATCTCTGCACCTAAGAAAATCCAAAAACCAAATATATTTAATCTGCTTTGTTCAGTTTGATATTCTAACGGCAAAGACGTGTCTAAATGTTCACTACTCATCATTTTTCACCCCTTGCTGCAAGTTCAGTACTTAAAATTTCATCAACTTCAACATGGTATCCTTCATCACGATCTAGGGAGCGCCATGCTAAACAGCCTAAAATAATGATTAATCCGATAATGGCCATCCACCACCAAGAGAAGACGAGACCAAAACCACCAATACCGAAGCCTACAGCCGAAATAAATGGCATAGCGGTGTTACTAGGCATGTGGATCGGTTTAACTTCCTCTTTCTTATAAAGAGGTGTTTTGTTTTGTTTCATATCCCAATAAGCATCAATATCTTTCACTTCTGGTGCCACTGCAAAATTATAATGTGGGACTGGAGTTGGTGTTGCCCATTCTAATGTACGACCATCCCATGGATCACCTGTTACATCACGTTCACCATGTTTAAGGCTGTAAATGATATTCCATACAAGTACTAGGAATCCGATACCCATTAATACACCACCGATGGTAGAAACAACGTTTAAGCCTGTCCAACCAAGACCATCTTGATATGTGTACATACGACGTGTCATACCTTTTAAACCTAGTACAAATTGTGGTAAGAAACATACGTTAAATCCAACCATCCAGAACCAGAATGTAATTTTTCCAAGTTTTTCGTTTAACATATGACCAAACATTTTTGGATACCAATAATGTAATCCAGCAAAACATGCGAAGGCTACACCTGGAATTAATGTGTAATGGAAGTGAGCTATTAAGAAATAACTATTATGATATTGATAATCTGCTGCCGCCATTGCAAGCATAACTCCGGTTACCCCACCGATTAAAAAGTTCGGAATGAAGGCAAGTGACCAAAGCATTGCTGATGTTAATTTAAGTTTTCCTTTATACATTGTAAAGAGCCAGTTAAATAATTTTACACCTGTTGGTATCGCAATGAGCATCGTTGAAATAGAGAAGAACGAGTTCACTACTGCGGTATTCCCCATTGTAAAGAAATGGTGAACCCATGTGAAATAACTAAATAATGCAATTGCTAACATTGAAAAGACCATTGATTTATAACCAAATAATCGTTTCTTCGCAAATGTACTTATAATCTCTGAGTAAATACCTAGGGACGGTAATAGAACGATATATACTTCAGGATGTCCCCATATCCAGAATAAGTTACTCCATAACATCGGCATACCGCCAGATGCCATCGTAAAGAAGTGTGAACCAAATAATCGGTCAAATGTCATTAAACCTAATGCAACAGTCAATACTGGGAATGCAAAGATAATAATGACACACATGATTAATACAGACCAAACAAACATTGGCATTTTCATTAGTGACATTCCTTTAGTTCTCATCTTAAGAATGGTCACTAAGAAGTTGATACCGGTAATTAATGTACCAATACCAGCAATCTGCAAGGCTACTGCGTAATAGTTATTACCTACTTCAGGACTAAACTCTGTTCCCGCTAATGGGAAGTAAGAAGTCCATCCAGCTGTAGGAGATCCTCCAATAATGAAAGAAATATTAAATAATGCACAACCTGCTGCAAACGTCCAGAAACTGAATGCATTAAGCATTGGATACGCAACATCACGTGCGCCCAGTTGAAGAGGAACCGCAATATTAATGAGTCCCATTAAAAATGGCATCGCCATAAATAAAATCATTATTGTACCATGAGTCGTAAAGATCCCATCGTAGTGATTAGCGTCAAGTAATTTTAAATTCGGTGCGGTAAGCTGTGCCCTCATCATTAAGGCATCGACACCGCCGCGGAATAGCATTAATACCGCAACTAGAACATACATTACACCGATTTTTTTATGATCAACGGTAGTTAGCCAGTTTGTCCAAAGCCATTTCCATTTTTTAAAATAGGTTAGATAAAAAATGATACCGATCATTGCTAGGGCTATACCAGCTTCGGTCACATATATAATCGGTTCACCTGTGACGAAAAATTCATCTAGCTTCATATATTTTCTCCTCCAATCTTCTTAATGTTGATGTTCTGACATGTCCATACCATCCATATCCATGTCCATGTCTTTCATATCATGTTCTTGATTGGTTTCTTTTTTCTCCATCATTCCGTGCTGATGTGGTGTTTTCACCCATGGCAAATGTGTACCTGTATACGTCATACGACCTACGACACCAGGTTTTAGAATTTTATTGTAATCAGCCTTTGTTAAAGCTGGAGCACTATTTTTCACATCTTTTACCCATTGATCAAAGTCCTTTTGTGTCTGTGATAGAACTTCAAAGTCCATATGGGCAAAGCCTTCACCATTAAAGTTGGCATTTCTTCCTAGGTAAGAACCTGGTTTATCAGCTAAAAGGATTAATTCCATTGAGTGATTTGGCATCGTATATTTTTGACCACCTAACTCAGGCACCCAAAATGAAGCCATTGTTCCTGCTGATGTTAATTGAAACTTAACAGGAGTATCCTCAGGAATATTTACATAGTTGACTGTTTCAATTCCTTGTTCTGGATAACTAAATATCCATTTCCAATCTGCTGAAGTCACATTGATGACGATCGGCTTCTTGTCTTCATACCCCTTTGGGATATCTTCTAATTGATAGTTTGCTTTAACAGTTGGAATAGCTACAGCAATAATAATGACAATTGGTATAGCAGTCCAAATGATTTCAAGCCACGTATTCCCGTGTTGATCTGGTGGCATATAATCTGCTGCTAAGCGTTTTTCCCGATATTTATAAACCATAAAAATAAATAGTCCTAAAACAACAACTAGAATAATCATCATTAACCAGAAAGAGTAAACAATTAAATCATATTGTTTTTGTGCAACTGGTCCTTGTGGATTTAAAACTGCAATTTTACTAGTATCACATCCACTTAATAGAAAAATAGATGATAGTAGAACCAAAGACACTATTTTCCATGGTAGTTTTTTTGCTCTCATTCGTTTCCTCTCCTTCCAATTCAAGAAATATGTATAATATTTCACAAAGTAAAATAAGAAAATGACATATTCGTCACTTGATCGAATATCTATACTCAAAAATGGTACTCGAATAGTGTACTGCAATTTATAAGATTTTAAAATTGTTTTGTTCACTAATTCACAAACTAGACAATATTTATTCATAAATAATACAAAAAATATTCTCCTATAGTATATTGACATTTTTTACGTCCCAAAATACTGGAAATAGTGGTTAAAACATGGAATTGTTAGTTTACTAAAAAAATAGTTACACTCAGTTTTTTTCACATAATCGAATGTAATTTGTATTCAAAGATTGAAAGATATAAAAAAGACCCAAAAAGATATAGAGTCTTTTTAGGGCTATCATGAAAGAAATCTTTATATCGTTTTAATCATTTTCTTCTGAAAAATAGTACGAAACGCCATCTAATTCTAATAATCCTTTAATGGGATATTTAAGACATTTACTAAATACTTATTTTACTAAAACCCGTTATCGACTAACCATTTCATAAGACTTTCTTCTCTTTTCTTACTATTCTCATGCTGGACATTGTATTTAAGCATTTTCTTCTGTGCCACAATATTGCCATCCATCATAAATAACACTCTTTCCGTTTTAGCTGCGACCTTTACATCATGGGTAACGATCAGGATGGTTGTCCCTTTTTTATTAATATCCGCAAGTATGGTCATGATTTCTGCTGTTGATTTGGAATCTAATGCTCCGGTCGGTTCATCGCCAAATAGGATGTCCGGATCATTGATTAATGCTCTGCAAATTGCGACTCTCTGGAGTTGCCCTCCAGATGCCTGGATAATCGTATTATTAGCAATCCTATCAATTCCTGTCATTTCCATTAACATTTTTGCTTTTCGATATGTTGCCTTTTTATCCGCATCTTTTGATACAAGAGCAGGGAACATAACATTATCTATCAGTGACAAATTTTTTAATAGATGAATATCTTGAAAAATAAACCCCATATGATTTAATCGAACCCGTGCTAGTTCCTCTTCTTTTAGTCTAGCAATATCACGATTTTTAAATTTCACACTTCCGGAAGTAATTCTATCCATCCCACTTATATTATAAAGCAGTGTTGATTTTCCGCTCCCAGATGGCCCCATAACCGATACAAATTCACCTTCATCTATCTTTAAGCTTATATCCTTTAAAATATGAAGCCGATTCCCCTTGCCTAATTCAACCTTTTTATTCATTTTTCCTGCTTCCAATATTGCACTCATCTTTATTCCTCCCACCCGAACTTTTCATTCAATAGGTATATATCGTGTTCCGCTCCCTGATTTCATTGGATACCTTGACAGGCAAGAACCCTTTATCCTATTTCTATCTTCTTAAAATTACAGACAAATCTTCTTTTATAGCTATCCTGCAGGACATGTAAATAGTCATTCCAACTATTGCAATCAGTGCCAGCGGACATAGCAACCAAGTCTGCCAGACAATATTAACCAATTCAATTTTTGCAGCACCCATAGAGGACATCGCCATGTTTACTAATAGCTCTCCTAAATAGTTTGAGGCAATAACCCCAAAGATGATTCCCAATACTAGCACCAACATGGTTCCTGCCATATATTGCTGACAAATATGTTTGGAAGTTAGCCCAACACATCGCATAATGGCAATCTGAGACATGTCCTTAGACAATAACATCCGCAGAAATAACGAGGTAATTAATACACTAATGATGACTGCAATAATGATTGCACCTACTACAATCGTACTCATTTGATCTATGATATTTCCAAGAGTTTGCTGTGTATATTCCTTGATATCATTCACTTGCGCAGAATCATACGTATTCTGGTAGTATGCCATCTTACTAGGTATATCAACGCCTTCGATTAGATCAATGCTTACGATATACCATAGAACGGCATCTTTATTTATACCGAAACTGGTATCCGCTTTTGCTGTTTTTCCTCCATTTGTAATATCTTGATAAATACCAGTTACTATTAAATTTTTTTCAGTCCCTCCAGCTTTTACTGTTACCTGGTCTCCTATTTTCTTATTTAATTCGTCTTTTGATGCATTTGCATAGGAAAGGGAGATCTCTCCTTCACTTTCAGGTGCTCTTCCTTCCAGATATTTTAATGGAAATACGGAAAAATCCCCTGTTTCAATATTAATATAATCCCAAGAGCCTTCTGCATTTTTAATCTGGTAGGAGCTAGTAATATACGCTGCATATTTTTCAATGTCAGAATCATTCTTCAGCTCTTCCTGCAACTGTTTAAAATCCGCTGTAATACGGTCTGTCCTTCGAAGATCGATTCTCATATCAGATTTTCCGATTCCCATATAGGTAGAAAACGTTGGAGAGTTCATAGTGTTATACATAGTTAAAGGAAGAATTACTATAAATGTACAAACAATAAATATGAATAACAGTAAACGGTATATTTTGAATCGCTTCCATACATCCCTCATTCCCATGTAAATGTTAGTACTTAGAACATTATTCTTAAGTAATGAAAACCGGTATTTTCGATTCTTTCCACGCTCCATAATATCGGAACGTATTGCTTCCACCGCAGAAATTTTATCCATTCTTTTCAGTACCTTTTTGCAGTACATCACAATCATGAAATAGACGAATATTGGAGCGATAAGAGATAGTACATATTTTAAATTTCCTGATAAATCCGAGGACAAATACAGTTTCATATTACTGTTAAACAGATTAACCGTAGCAAAGGAAAGTAGATAGCCTAGGATCCCAGCAATTACTGACATGACTCTGTATTTGTTAAGATATACTTTCTTAATATCCTTTTTCGATATTCCGATTGCTTTCATAACTCCGATTTCTCTTAAGTCTTCATCAATTGTTGCTAAAAAGGTAAGTCTGATACATAGTGAAGCGATAATAATCAGGAGAATACTGATAAGGATAATTACCATTGCAACGGCTGTATCTGATAAAGCATTAAATAGTAGAAAAATTTTCCCTCCGACTGTAGGACCGTTTGCCGGAAGACCTGCTTCGATATAAGCTGTCTGTACAGCTTGCACATCTCCATTTTCATTTAGTTTGAATTGAATTAAATATTCCAGTTCCCCTGCCAGCATTCTGCGCATTTCATCATAATCAGCCTGATTTAGAACAAACCGTTTCGAAGACGTAAGAGAAGAGTTCATTTCATAATCCCTTGCAAAATCTGAAATAACAAAACTCTTCTTATAATTTCCATTTTTTACTGTAATCGTCTCACCGATTTTTAAATCATATTGCTGCATGAAATAGATGGGAACCGCCACTTCCCCTTCCTTTATAGCCAACTTTTTATTATTGAGGTCCAATATAAAGTCAAATTGTTGATTCTGGACAACAAAGGAAATATCCTGTACTGTGTCAGCCATTGTTTGGTTTTCACCAAACACAATATTACTTCCATCAAAAGTCAGAAGAACCATCGTTTCCTGCATCGCTATATTCTTACGTTGTCCTTCTGTAAATCGATCAATTTCTAGCTGGTCAAATTCTCCGGAGTGCATTTGTGTTATGTCAGCTGGTACTGCGCGTTCCTGCAGTTCCTTCATCGACTGAATTAAATTAGCAATATTATTGATGGAACTGGCTGCCAATATCACTGCTAGCGTGATAAAAACAAATACTGCTAGCGTGGCAATTTTGTTTCTGATGAAATCATTTTTAACCATTTTCAAAAACATCGTTTCTTCTCCTTCCGGATCATTCAATAGCTATTTTTTCTTCCGTCCCTCTATCGAGCTCCTCTCTACCACGATGAATTTGATTCCATATAAACATGCACTCCCATTTATTTTACAAAGGATTCCTCATATATTCAGACTATACATAATAATTAGATTTATCTTCAGCCCCTTAAGTCTGATTTCTTGCTCAGACCTGAGGTGTAACTACCTTTTTTCTCTTTTACCTTCACATAATCTCTATGTAATGATTGGATAAACATGCTCTTTATTTTGAAATCTTGAACCAGGCTTGTCTCTCTATCTATGGTTTCTGGCTTGTCGATTCTTTCAAAGAAAAATAATAGTAAACCCTTTGGACTCTATCACTAAAAAAAGCCTCTAGCATATCACGATACTAGAGACTTTTTAATCATTTTATAAGGTTGTTCAGTATCCTATAAAGAAAAGCTTAGTCCATATAAATAGGATCATGATCGAATATACTCCTTAAAAAAACAGCCTATTAGAAGAGCCAGCGCCATTTTGTTTAGCATGGAGGAGGAAAAGCCAATAATAAACCCATTAGTACTTTCTCTATCTATTAAGTACCTTTTTCCCCTTTTTGGGAGCTTTATGAATTGCAAACCCTAAGGTATCCTCCATCGCTTCCAGAATTCCTTCATTCAAGCTTGGGTGCGCATACGTTGGAAAGATCAAATCTTCATCTCTTGCGACCATTTCTCCACTAATCACTGCAGTCGATATTAGTTCAATCGCTCCTTCACCGATCATATGCATACCTAATAAGCGCTGGGATTCTTTTTCAATAATAACCTTCACTAATCCGTCCCGATTTCCTGAGAACATGGCATAGCCATTTCCAAGAAGAGGGTATGTGCCAGTTATTACTGAATATCCTGCAGACTTCGCTGCCTCTTCAGTCATACCTACAGTGGCAATCGGTGGCTGAGTGTGAATGACTTCGGGCATCCAGGTGAAATCTAATTCGCTCGGCTTTCCACAAAGGATTTCAGCAGTAACCTTTCCTTGTTTGATGGCCTTTGTTGCGAAAAATGGTCCTCCTGTTACATCTCCAACGGCAAATAGATTTGGTATATTGGTTCGTCCTTGATCATCGCAAATGATAAATTGTTGTTGATCGACAGAGACCCCTAATCGTTCAAGGCCCAATTCTTCTATATTCCCAACATATCCTTCTTCCTTATAAAACAGCTCTGCTGAAATGAGCGTCCGCTCATTTTTTTCACTGACAAAAGAACATTCTACTCCATTTTCGTTTTCTGCAATCTCCACATTTTTCACACCAGAATAAAAAGTAATATTTCTTTTTTTCATCTGCCTTCGTAATTCTTTTTCTATTTCTTGGTCGAAAGAGAATCCTTTATGCTCTTCCATTATCATCGTAACTTTTGTACCTAATGCTTTATAGGCGAAGGCAGCCTCTAAAACAATATAATTCGAACCAATTAGAATAAGCTCTTTCGGCAATTGCTGCAAATTAAATAATTGCCTTGAATTTAACTGATAGGTTTCACTTTCCAGAGAGTATACCGGTTTCGCACCTGTTGCAATAATCGCCTGTTCGAAATTAACTACTTCAAAATGATGCCCATTTTCAATTCCAAGTTTATTTTCAGAAATGAATGAGGCATGACCGTACATCACTTCGATCTTGTTCGCCTTACATAATGCTTCAACACCCGACCGTAACTGACCCACTATTTTTTCTTTATAAGATTGATAGGTTTCAAACTGAAAATGATTCACTTCAAATTGATAACCAATCTCTTGTAAATGCCCCCATCTGTTCGCCTGTTTCGCAGCATGGACAAACGTCTTAGATGGAATACATCCTTCATTTAAACACACACCACCTAAGTGAGTTTGTTCAATTAACAATACATCTTTTCCTAATTGCGCAGCCCGTATAGCTGCGGTATATCCCCCTGGTCCTCCGCCAATGACAACAACTTCCTTTTCCTGGGCAATTTCTCCAACGACCATCTTATCTCAACTCCAATAGCATTCTCGTAGGTTGCTCGAGTAATTGAACAAAATAATTGGTGAACCCCACGGCTGTCGCTCCATCGGCGACCCGATGATCAAAGGACATCGAAAGATTCATAATACTTCTAATGACAATTTCATCATTGACGACGACTGGTTTCTTTTTGGTTTTATGGAAGGCGATTAATGATGTTTGAGGATAATTAATGATTGGTGTCGCACCAATCCCTCCTAATGGACCAACATTACTAATTGTAAAAGTCCCATCCGAAATATCATGTTTTGTAAGTGTATTATTTTGCGCCTTTTCAATATAATCCTTCATTTCTGCATGAATAACGCTCAATGTTTTCTGCTCCACATGACGAATGACTGGCACAATCAGACCCTCTTTTGCATCAACGGCAATACCGATGTTATATTCCTTTTTTAGCTTAATCACTCCCTTTTCTTCATCTAATACTGAATTGAAGATAGGATATTTAGCTAAGCTTAGTTGAATGGCCTTAATAAAAAAGGCTGCCACCGATATATTGACTCCGGCTTCATTTAATTGTTTTTTGCTGTCTAATAAGTTCGTCATATCGACTTCTTCAAAATGAGTAACGTGGGGAATTGTATACAGAGACTTACTCATAAGTGATGCAATTTGCTTCCTTCGACCATTAAAAGGAATTTCTTCGACTTCAGCTATAGTTGGTTGTATATCATTTTTGTTTTCCTCAACCGGCTCCGGCTGATTGACATAACGATATACATCCTCATCAGTCACTCTGCCTGCTGGCCCGGTCCCATTAATCTTCTCTATATCAATTCCTAATTCTCGTGCAATTTTCCGTGTATATGGTGCTGCTAATATCAATCGCTTAGGACCATTATCACGATCTACTTTTTTTATCGTCATACTGTTTCTATTTATAGGAGTGTTTTCAACCTTTTGTTGCAGGGCTTTCGTTCCTGAAGATTCTATGATTAGTAGTGTCGTCCCCACCTCCACATTTGTTCCTTCAGTGACGAGAATTTCTTTAACTATTCCCGCTGTTGGCGATGGGAGCTCAGCGGTCATTTTATCTGTTTGAACTTCAACTAATGGTTGATCCGGTAGTACCTGATCGCCGACCTTGACAAAGTATGTTAATATCTCTCCTTCTGTCATTCCTTCACCGATATCATGAAGCTTTACTTCGATCACGCTATCACCTACTTTATCTAGAATTCTAATTAAAATTGAATCGCTTTATGAATCGCCTCAATAATTCGATCTTCATTAGGCAAATAGTGTTGTTCTAATGTGTAAAATGGTACAGGCACATCAAATCCTGTCACTCTTTGGATAGGAGATTTCAAGTACAGAAATGAGGTATCTTGAATCAGTGCAATAATATCCGTACCTAACCCACTTGTTGCATGAGCCTCATGCACAATAACAGCTCTACCTGTCTTTTGTACGGATTCTGCAATCATTTCCTTATCGAGTGGATACAATGTCCGCAAGTCAAGGACATCACAATAAATATTCTGCTCTCTTACTTTTTGTGCAGCCTTTACAGCCAATGGCACCATTGCTCCCCAAGCAATCAATGTGAGATCTGTTCCTTCCTCAACTAGACTCGCTTTTCCTATTTCGACTGTATATCTGTCAGTAGGAACCTCATCTTTAAAGGCACGATAAGATCGCATCGGCTCTAGAAAAAGAACTGGGTCTGGGTCATCTATACTCGCTATTAAAAGCCCTTTTGCATCATATGGATTGGAAGGACAAACAACCTTTATTCCCGGCATATGTGTAAACAAAGCCTCGACACTGTCAGAATGAATTTCCGGTGCTTTCACACCTGCCCCATAAGGTGCTCGAATAACTAATGGAACATGGAAATGACTTAATGTTCTCATTCGTATCCGAGTCGCGTGTGTCATGATTTGTTCATAGGCAGGATAGATAAATCCGAGAAATTGCATTTCTACTACCGGCAAAAATCCATTGATGGCGAGACCAATGGCTGTTCCTACGATACCTGACTCACTTAATGGTGTATCTATCACCCGATCAGGACCAAACTGTTCTTGAAGTCCTTCGGTGGCGCGAAATACTCCACCATTTTTCCCTACATCTTCTCCTAAAACAAGGACTTCTTCTTGTTCCTTCATAACAGTGCGGAGCCCGTCTGTGACTGCTTGAACGATGGATAGCTTTTGCGTTTTTGCTGTTATCGTACTCATTGATTCACACCTCGCAAAAATTCATAATATTGATCCTTTTGCTCTTTAATGGTCCAGGTTGGCACGGCAAATACATGATCAAATAAATCATCTACATTGGGTGGTGGATATGCCTCCATTTCTTCAATCGCCTGTTCAATTTTTTGCGTAGCTTTAGTTATAATGGACTCCTGCCAAGCATCCTCCCATATCCCCTGATTTTTCATGTATTTTTCTAATCGTGATATTGGATCGGTTGTCGCTCTTTTTCTTTCACTTTCATCTTGATTCCGATATTTGGTTGGATCATCTGCTGTTGTATGGGCTCCATAACGCCATGTGACAGCCTCTATTAGTGTTGGGCCATCCCCTTCTCTTGCACGATCTAATGCTTTTTTAGTTTCAAAATAGACGGCAAAAATATCATTTCCATCTAGTCGTACTCCTGGAATACTATAAGCAACAGATTTTTGAGCAATCGTTTCTGAATTCATTTGTTTCTCAATTGGAACCGATATGGCAAACTGATTGTTTTGATTAAAAAACACGACAGGTGCTTTAAACACACTTGCAAAATTTAATCCTTCATGAAAGTCACCTTCAGATGTAGCCCCGTCGCCGAAGTAAACAATCGCAGCATTTTTCGTTCCCTTTCTTTTTTCTGCTAATGCAGCCCCTGTGGCATGTGGCAATTGTGTAGCAATCGGTACAGCTGGCGGAAAAATCTTTTTACCCTCTGGTGGGATACATCCCTCTACTCTTCCATTCCAATATAAAAGAATCGTTTTTAATGAATGTCCAAAGGTGATCGTTGCGGCATGATCACGATACGTGGGAAAAAGCCAATCATCAGCTTGTAACGCTAGAGCACTGCCCACTTGAGCAGCCTCCTGTCCTTCAAAAGGGGCATAGGTTCCTAATCGTCCTTGCCTTTGAAGGCTAATCGCTTTGCGGTCAAAGGATCTTACAAGAATTAATTTTTCATATAATGACTGAACAAAGCTTGTTGTAAGCGCTTTCGAAATATCATTGTTTAATAGATTCCCATTTTCATCAAGGTATTGGATCCTTTTAAACATCTCCAAACTAATCCCTCCTGTTTGTCTTAATGTCTAATTTCCCATTTTGGACGTTTATGATGTGAGAAGAAGCTATTTCGATGTTTTCTTGCCTCCATTCTTTCCTCACAAAAATGGTTTGCTGCATCAACAGTTGAAATGCCTTTTTGCTCAGAGTGGCGATACACCTCAATCAAAGAATTATAAATAGCTTTTGTTTTATTCATCACACGCTTTTTATTTGGACCATATAATTCATCTGATACTTGAATGAGTCCTCCTGCATTTACAATATAATCTGGCGCATAGACAATATTCTTTTGCTTTAGGATATCTCCATGATGGTCTTCAAGGAGCTGATTATTTGCAGATCCAACCACTGCTTTTACTTTTAATACATCGATCGTATCATCATTAATAATTCCCCCAAGTGCACATGGGACAAATACATCTGCCTCAACACCATAAATATCGTTTCCTTGAACGACTTTTATTTGGTTGTTTCCAATTTCCTGAGAACGATGTAATAATTGCTGAATGGCGTCTGAATTAATATCTGTCACATAAAGTGAAGCCCCCTCCTCAAGTAAGGTTTCTGCCACCTTAAATCCGACTTTACCAAGTCCTTGAATGGCATATGTTTTTTCACCAATGTCATTTGAACCAAACAATACTTGATTGGTCGCTTTTAATCCATAAACAACACCTTGTGCAGTGGGAACTGAAGAATCGCCACTACCGCCATATTCTTCAGGAATACCTACAATGCAATTTGTTTCTTTCATCGCATGGACGAAGTCCTCTGGGGTGGTTCCCATATCAGTCCCCGTGTAATAGCGACCATTTAAGGAATCAATATATTGTCCTAATGAACGAAATAATTCCGGGGTTTTATCCTTTGCTGGATCCCCGATAATGACGGTTTTCCCCCCACCAAAATCAACATCAGCAGCAGCACATTTATAAGTCATTCCTTTGGAAAGTCTTAGCGCATCATTTAATGCATGCTCGAATGTTTTATACGGATACATTCGACAGCCCCCAGTTGCAGGGCCAAGGGTCGTATTATGTATAGCAATTATAGCTTTTAATCCGGTTTTCGGATCATTACAGATAATCACTTGTTCATGCTCATTCATTTTCGTAAAAAAGTCCATTTGCGAAGCTCTCCTCTCTAGAAGTTTATTGCTTATTCCTTATCCTGTTTTGAATCAGCGATCATTTGAATAATTTTTTCCTTTGGTAAAATTGCTTGTTTGACCTCCCCATGACCAATCAAACCTTTTTCATTCCAAGCTTCTGTTCGCGTGATCACTATATTATTTTTTATTTCGGTCAATGTTGCTTTTACCCTAACCTTTGTTCCATCTGTTGTAGGAGCGATATGCTTGATACTTACCGCTCCCCCCATCCCTTCCTCATGCTCCTCCAGAAAGGGAAGGATGATTTGCCTTGAAGCCCATTCCATATGGTAAACCATTGAGACCGTTGAATATGCTCGATGAACTACATTCCCCTCAAATCCAGCAAACATATCTGGTGTCACCTCGAATTCAATGGTTGCCGTCTGGCCTACTTCCATTCCAGCCTTCATTTCATCCCTCCTCTTAGTCGTTCTACAATAAAGCTCTTTTCTCAAACATCGTTGCTATTAAATGAAAGTTTTTAGCTAATAAATTTCGGTTGAAGTCTGCTACACCATTTATTTCTCAGAGTAAAAGAGCAATCAACACCGCTAATCCCTTTATTGGGTGTAAAAGCCAGCAGTTGGGCTTTTACTATCAGCCTTTAATAATTAGTTAATCGATTGATAAAAGGGTTCTGTCACTTATGATACTTTCACCACGAATTTTCTGGAATTCCTTTAATAGTTGTTCGATGGTCAAGTCCTTTTTCTCTTCCTCCCTTACTTCAAGAATGATTTGCCCTTTATCCATCATGATTAAGCGATTCCCTAGATCAAGGGCCTGTTGCATATTATGGGTAACCATTAGCGTGGTCAATTGATCCTTTTTTACTAATTCCTTCGTAAGATCTGTGATTAATTTTGCACGTGAAGGATCAAGGGCAGCTGTATGTTCATCTAAAAGTAGAATAGAAGGCTGAGTAAACGTCGCCATTAATAAAGATAGAGCTTGACGTTCTCCCCCAGATAAAAGTCCAACCTTCGCATTTAGGCGGTTCTCTAAATTAAGATGCAAGGATTTTAATGATTCTTTAAAAAACTCCCTTCGTTTTTTATCAACTCCTTTTCTAAGTGAACGTGATTTGTTTCGTGAATAAGCCATGGCTAGATTTTCCTCAATCGTCATCGTTGGTGCTGTTCCAGCCATCGGATCTTGGAATACTCTACCAATTAGTTTTGAGCGCTTGTATTCTGGTAATCTCGTTACATCTTTATCATCAATTTTGACCGTTCCTATATCAGGAGTTAGGACACCAGAAATCATATTCATTAATGTTGATTTCCCCGCACCATTACTCCCAATAACAGTGACAAAATCCCCTTTTTCTAGGGTTAAATTAATTTGATCTAACGCGACTTTTTCATCTGGAGTTGCTTCATTAAAAACCTTATTAATCTGTTCTAGGCGGAGCAATTTGATCTCCCTCCTTTTTTCCAGCAGTATGCGTGAACCGCTCTGAAAATCTCCTTGCCTTGCGTCGCTTTTCTCTTTGTCTTTCAAGAATTTTAGGGATTACTAAGGCAAGAGTAACAATAATGGCGGTAATTAATTTCATGTCCCCTGTATCGAGTATTTTGATTCTTAGAGCTAATCCGAGAATGACCCGATAGATAATGGCCCCAATAATAACGGCTAAAGTCGTTCGAAAAACGGTCTTTGTTCCAAATATTGCTTCACCAATAATAACGGAAGCAAGACCGATAATAATCATCCCAATCCCTAAATTAACATCAGAAAATTTCCCATACTGGGCAATAAGTGCACCAGATAAAGCAACGAATGCATTCGATATCCCCAATCCAAGAATGATTAAAGAATCGGTATTCGCTGAAAAGCTTCTGATCATTCGTTGATTATCACCAGTTGCTCTTAATGCAAGGCCAACTTCTGTTTGTAAAAAACGATCAAGAATCCATTTAATAATAAAAGTAACAATAATCATCAATACTACGATTCCCCAGGTTTTCGGCAAGTATTGAATACCAGTATAACTAAGCAGTTGATTTAACCACTGGTCGATCCCTAGCTGCTGCCAAAATTGCGTAAACTTTGTCATAATTGTTTCTGAATTTAATAAGGGGATATTTGGTCTACCTACAGATGTTTCTGAAGACATTCCCATTATTCGTAGATTGATAGAATAGAGAGCAATCATCATCAAGATTCCAGACAATAATGGATTAATTTTACCCTTTGTATGTAAAATTCCTGTGATGCATCCTGCAATAAACCCTGCAACAACGGCAGCGATGGTTGCGAGAATTGGATTGTAACCTAAAACAATCATCGTTGCTGCCACAGAACTTCCTGTAACAAAGCTTCCATCTACCGTTAGGTCTGGAAAATCAAGCACTCGGAATGAAAGATACACTCCAAGTGCCATGATGGCATAGATGATTCCTTGCTCTACTGAACCAAAAATAGTTGCAAACATTGAATCATCTCCTAATTACTCACTAAATTCTGCGCCCCACTCATCCTTGATTTGGATGCCAGCTGCTTCTGCCGCTTTTTTATTAATGACTAGTTTTAAATTTTGCGGTGGCTGTGCCGGTAGTTCTGATGGTTTCTTTCCATCCTTTAAGATTTTCACAGCCATCTGCCCTGCTTCGTAGCCAATATCAAAATATTCAAAGCCATATGCACCTAGTCCACCTCGTTCGACACTGTCAAATTCGCCGACCATAACAGGTAGCTTATTATCATTTGCTACAGAGATGACGGATTCTAAGGCAGATACAACCGTGTTATCTGTTATAATATAGTAGCCATCAACTTTTCCTACTAATGATTCTGTTGCTTGCTTTACATCTGCTGAGGTCGCAACTGGAGCTTCTTCAATCTTTACACCTTGCTCTTCGGCCAGTTTTTTAACGATATCTACTTGGGCACGTGAATTTTGTTCACCGGAATTGAAGACCATGCCGATTTTTTTCATATTTAGTTGTTCTTTCATAAACTTTAGTGTGTTTGGAATTGCATCTGGATGGGTATCAATCGTTCCTGTAACATTTGCGCCAGGCTGATCCATAGATGTAATTAGCTCAGCACCTACTGGGTCTGTCACTGAAGTAAAAATGATAGGAATATCTTTTGTGGCACTTGCTACTGCCTGGGCACTTGGCGTTGCATTAGCAAAGATGAGATCAACATTGGAGCTTACTAAATTATTTGCAATGGTTGTGTTCAAGCTATTATCTGCTTGAGCATTTTGTGTATCATACTCAACTTTTAATCCTGATTCTTCAATTGCCTTTTTAAAGCCTTCAAATGCTGCATCTAATGAAGGATGCTCGACATATTGGGTTACACCAATTTTATACGTTTTCTCTGTTTTTTCGGAATCTCCACTTGCTCCTTCCCCACCGGTCGTTTTCTTTTCACCTTGAGCACCGCAGGAAGCTAATAAAAAGGCACTGAACAAAATCATCGCACTCTTTTTCCAACTAATTTTCATTCCATTTCCCCCTATGAAATAAGTTCATTATCAAAGATTGTTGCAGTGTTTCTTCCTTATCCTCCTTTCTATTTTTTTCATGAAGGATCTTGTGAAAAATTTGTAATTCCAAAAGTTCCAATATTCCAAAATTTCTACACAAATCGATCCTCCCATGATATTTCTGCATGAAAGGACTTTGTTCCTGCTTAATCCTCCAGTAGATTTCCTATGTTTTTCAATCTTTTTCGACAATCATCCATCATTTCTTCAAGGAGTTCAGCCACCGTAGGTTCATGATGAATCAGCCCAGCAATTTGTCCGCTATTCATAAAACCATGATTCTCATCACCTTCAAGGGCTCCGATTAGATGATACTTTTCACTTGTTGCCTCATTGAATTGGTCATCTGAAAGTTCAGTTTCCGTATTCGATAGGTTTATAGCATAATTCCCTTTTAATACTCTACGTATCTTCCCGTGATTGCGACCAATGATAAAAGTACTATGATCCTCTGCTTCGATGATCTTGCGTTTATACTTGTTAGAAAAAGGAGCTTCCTTTGTGGCTATAAATCGAGTCCCCATTTGTACACCTTCAGCACCTAGGGACAAAGCAGCCAGTAATCCGCGCCCATCAGCAATACCTCCTGCAGCAACGACAGGAATAGTTACAGCGTCCACCACTTGGGGGATCAGTGTTAGGGTGGTTGTTTCAAATGGGGAATTAATTCCTGCTGCCTCATACCCTTCTGCAACAATGACATCTGCTCCCGCTTTCTCTGCCTTCACCGCATGCTTGACAGATCCTGTTACTACCATTACCGTCACATCATGTGAATGTAATAACGGGATGTAGGGAGCTGGATTTCCTGCAGATAAAGAGATAATCGGTATTGAATATTTCCAGACTAGGTCTAGCATTTCCCGTATATTTGGATTCACATTAATGGGGAGATTCAGAGCAAAGGGCTTCTTTGTTAAGTGTTGAATTCTCTGAATCAGTTTTTCTACTTCATCTGGATTCATTGTGCCTACTCCAATAGTGCCTAGACCACCCGCATTTGAAATCGCCACAGCTAGCTCAGCATTACTAATATTGCCCATTCCGCCTTGAATGACTGGAAGTTCAATTCCCAGTTTTTTTGTTAGTCGATTCATAAGCGTTCCCCCGATTCTTCTAGAATTAATGGATGCTGTAAAATATCAAATGATTTATTTTTACGATGTAGTTGATTTTCCTTTTTGAAGATGGATTCAAAAAATTGACCTGCAGGTACAGCCAGTTCCTTATGATAATCAGAAAACAGCAGTGCTGCTTGATTTCCTAGCCATTTTTTTGGAAGCAGTTCTTCAGGTAAACCAGGATCGATAAATAAAAATTTTCGATATTCATGGACAAGCTTTGTCCGTTCTACGAAACAATCAGCGGGGGACATATTACCAGTTTGAATTCGTTTTTTGACCGTCTCATATTTTGGGTGATAACGATCAATAAATCGTTTATATTGGGCATTGATTTCCTCAATATCCCAGCATTCCTGGATAAGCCTTTGGTTTTCATGCGGACCTTTATACTCCGTTATAAATACATGTACATAATTGCTAATGTCATATTTATCAACAAGTGAATGCACCTGTTTGATTAATGGGTTCGGGGAAATCCAACAGCTATTAGCGATTGGTCCAAAGCCACTCCACACGAGTTCCTTTCTTAGCTCATCTCGTATCGAGCGCTTATCTTCGGGAATCGAATACGTGAGCATCGTCCATTTCCCATTCCATTTCTCTTGCTTTAATTTATAAATTCGGGTGGCTGCCTCATCCATACGATCGTCACCACGAGGGGTCAAATAATAATAGCTTTTATTGCCTATTTTTCGCGCCTCTACCCAGCCCTGTTTATTCATTCTTGACATTGCTGCTCTAACTGATTGCTCATTATGACCAAATTCTTTTAGTAATTGAATAAGGCTTCCTATCCATATTTCATTGCCATAATGTCGTATATAATCTCCAAAGATGGTGAAGATCATTGAACGTGTATTCAAGTTGCCCTTCATTAGAAGTACCTACCTTTTTTTAGAGGCCGAAGCGTAGACAATCCTCAGATATTCTCGATAATTGTAGCAATGCCTTGGCCAACACCAATACACATTGTTGCTAAACCGACCTCAGTTCTTTTTCGTTTCATTTCATAAATTAATGTCGTTAAAATTCTTGCACCACTAGCTCCTAATGGATGGCCAAATGCAATCGCACCACCATTTACATTGACTATATTAGGATCAAGCTCTAATTGTTTTATACATTCAAGTGATTGGGAAGCAAAGGCTTCATTGATTTCCACTAAACCAATATCCTTTGTTGTCATACCAATGCGCTTTAATAGTTTTTTCGTTGCATATATCGGTCCTAAGCCCATAACAGCCGGTTCTAATCCAGCTACAGCTGATGCTTTATACTCTACTAATGGGGTTAAGCCGAGCTCCATTGCCTTTTTTTCACTCATTAATAATAAAGCCGAAGCCCCATCATTAATTCCCGATGCATTTCCTGCAGTTACCGTACCTTCCGGAAAGATAGGCTTTAATTTTGCTAATCCTTCCAACGTGGTATTTGCTCTCGGGTGTTCATCGGTATCAACAATGGTCACATTGCCCTTTCGATCCACTACCGAAACAGGGATAATTTCCTCGCTAAACAATCCGAGCTCCATTGCTTTTTTTGCCTTCATTTGACTTTGAAAGGCAAATTGATCCTGCTCTTCTCTTGTAATAGAAAATCGCTTTGCCACATTTTCAGCCGTTTCAGGCATGGAGTCTGTTCCATACATTTCTTGCAATTTCGGATTGATAAAACGCCAGCCAATGGTTGTATCGAATAATTCCATATTCCCTCTTGGAAACTCAGCATTTGGTTTTGCCGTGACAAGAGGAGCTCTAGTCATACTTTCTGTCCCACCAGCTATATAAATCTCACCCTCGCCCATTGCGATCGCCCGTGCTGCATAATTTACAGCATCAAGCCCCGATCCACAGAGGCGATTAATGGTCGTTGCTGCAGTCTCCACTGGTAAACCTGCAAGTAAGGTCGCCATTCTTGCTACATTGCGATTATCCTCCCCCGCTTGATTGGCATTTCCTAAAACGACCTCTTCAATTTCTGAGGTGGAAAGTAATGGGTTTCTTTCTATTAATGCTTTTATTACAATGGCGCCGAGATCATCTGGTCTAACATTTTTTAATACTCCTTTATATCTACCTATCGGCGTTCTTACCGCATCTACAATCACGACATTATTCATTAGGAATCACCCCTAGCTGTGTAATCATATACACCCTTTCCTGTCTTTCTTCCCAATCGCCCAGCTTTTACATATTGTACGAGAAGAGGAGCAGGTCGATATTTTTCGCCTAATGTTTTATGTAGATATTGAAGATTATTTAACCTTGTATCCAATCCGACTAAATCTCCCAATTCGAATGGACCCATTGGATAGTTCAGACCTAATTTGATCGCTTTATCAATATCTTCCGGTGATCCAATCCCCTCCTGTAACATATAAAAGGCCTCATTTCCTACCAATGCACTGATTCTACTAGTGACGAAGCCTGGAAACTCATTAACAACTACTGTTTCTTTTTTCATTCTTTTGGCGGTCTCTTGAATGACATTCACCGTATGCTCATCCGTTTCTAGCCCTTTAATGATTTCAACTAATGGCATCTTGTGGACCGGATTAAAAAAATGCATTGCGATGACTTTTTGTGGCCGTTTTGTAAAAGAGCCTATTTCTGTTGGGCTCATCGTAGATGTATTAGTAGCGAACAGACAGTGGGATGGAGCCAATCGATCAATCGCTTCAAATATACTTTTCTTTATTTCTATTTTTTCCGGAACGGCCTCGATAATTAAATCGGCATGGCTAACTGATTGATCCATATTATTTGTATAATGTAACCTTTCCTCCGCCGCGTTCTTTTCTTCCTCGGTTATTTTATTGCGCTTTATCCCTTTATGAAATATTTTTGCGATTTCTTCTTTAGCTGAAATTAATGATTGTTCATTGATATCACATAACTGAACCGAAAAGCCTGATACTGCTGCAACATAGGCAATCCCTCTGCCCATCACTCCTGAACCGATTACGACAATATTTTGTACCAATTTCATCATCCCCACATCCTATTTTCCTAGAAAAAGAGGTTTCCTTTTTTCTAAGAATGCGGCTATTCCCTCTCGGTGATCATATGAGCTGCCTGCTATTTTTTGTGCATATGCTTCTTTTCCTAATACTTCCTGCAAATTAGAATCCCAGCTTTGATTAAAATAGCGCTTTATTAAGCCAATTGCCTTTGTTGGCATATGAGCTAATTTTTCAGCAAAGGCTGTCACATCTTCATTCCACTTATCATGAGGGATGACCTGTGTAACCAAGCCTATATCCTTCGCTTCTGCTGCGGAAATCTTCTCTCCTAATATAGCCAATTCTAATGCTTTTGCATGGCCAACAATTCTCGGAAGATAGTACATGTTTCCTGAGTCAGGAACTAATCCTACGTGAATAAAGGCTTCGATAAAGCTTGATTTTTCATGTGCTAGTCGAAAATCGCAGGCAAGCGCAAGACTTAAACCTGCTCCGGCAGCAGTGCCATTAATTGCCGCAATAATTGGTTTTTCAATGGCCGCCATTTGTTGAATCATCGGATTATAATATTTTCTTAAATGCTCTCCATAATCCGTATCTTCATTGACCGATTGTAAATCCTGACCCGAACAAAATGCCCTTCCATTTCCAGTAATGACGATACAACGAACATCTGTATCTGCAGCTGCCTTTTTTAAGGACTCTTTTATCTCTATTTTCATCTGTTCATTAAATGCATTCAGCTTTTCCGGCCGATTTAATGTTACCCATGCGACATGATTTTTTACTTCAAATTCAATCGTTTCGTACATTTGATCCCCCCCTAGCGCCCTTTGAAATTAGGTTTTCTTTTTTCAACAAATGCCTTCATTCCTTCTTTTTGATCATCGGAAGAGAATAATAGTGAGAAATTTTTCCGTTCATATTGCATCCCCTCATATAAGGAATAATCAACAGCTTTATAAACGGCTTCTTTAATAAAACGAACGGACAATGCTGGTTTATTTGCTAAATTCCTAGCGTATTTCAATGTTTCTTCAACCAAAATTTCCTGTGGATAGCGGCGATTAATGATTCCCCATGCCTCAGCTGTTTCTGCTGTCATCATTTCTCCAGACCAAAGCCATTCTAATGCCTTTGTTTTCCCCATTAATTTTGTTAGCCGCTGAGTTCCACCAGCACCTGGCATGACGGCTAAATTAATTTCTGGAAAGCCGAATTTCGCATCCTCCGAAGCAAATAGCAAATCACATACAAGCGCTAACTCGAAGCCTCCACCTAAAGCAAAGCCATGAACGGCACCGATTATTGGCTTTTTTATATGTGCTAGATCATCCCACTCGGCAAATTGATTTAATAATTCAAGATGGATCGAATCATCTTGAGCCATTTCACTAATATCTGCTCCAGCAGCGAACGACTTTCCATTTCCATATAAAATGATGACCCGAACGCTATCATTACGATCCATTTCTCGCATGGATTGAACAATCTCAGATACCATTTTTCGATTTAGCGCATTTAAAACCTTTGGACGGTTTAAACGAATAATACCTATGCTTTCCTCTTGGTCTACCTGAATATATTCATAATTAGTCATTCACATCTTCACCAAACATGAATGTAACTAAGTCACCGGCAAACTCCATCACATCTTTTCCCGATGCCTTCGATTCAGGAGTTTTAGATGCTTCCTTAAAGGCTTCCTTACTCGCGTAATACATCACACACATCAAATAATAGGGACTTGAACCTGACATCTTCGTTATCTCTACCTTTTCTAGGCCAGGAATTTTATTCGTTAGCGGCATATGTGTGTTGAAATAATAGTCATCGAAGCTTGCTGTGTCCTCTGGTTTCTTAAATAAAGCGATCATTTTATACATGGTCATTACTCCTTCCAGTTACATTAAATTTGATATTGGTTTCATTGCTTCAAATGGGTTTTTGCATGATTTACAATATAAAATGCTACGACATGCAGTTGGTCCAAATAAATTCTCCATAGTCGTATAATGAGATCCGCAATAAGGGCATTCCACTTTCCATTCATGATTTTGGGCATCAAATTCTGGTGGTGGAGCAATCCCAAATTGCTTTAGCTTTTCCTTTCCATCATCGGTCACCCGATCAGATGTCCAGGGTGGATGATAAATAAATTCCACATTTACATCGCTAACAGCATCAATAGCTGAAACAGCGTCGATCATATTTTTTTTAATGATTTCTAAGGCAGGACAACCGAGAAAGGTTGGCAGTGCCTTAATGTGCACAATGGAATCATCTGATACATTTATCTCTTCAATCATCCCCAAGTCCATGACACTTACCGATGGAATTTCAGGGTCCTTAACGCTGCGTAAGCAATGTTCTATTTTCAGCAGTAATTCATTCAATCTCTGTCACTCTCCTACCAAGTTGCTTGTGGATCAAGGTGATACACTTCACTTAATGTTGCTAGAGCTTGAATTAAATCGTCCGTATGCACTCCTTCCCTTCCATTCCCCTTTTGCATTTTCGGATCTCCAGGATAGGAAATGGCTACGTCTTCAAAAACCCTTCGCATTTCTTCCTCCCAGCGTTTCTTGAAAAGACTCTCTTCTTCAATGAGCCCATATTGGGACATTTGGAGACTGTGTTTTCCATAGGTCAGCACTCCAGCAAATTCATTCCAAACCTGCTGTATAGCTGCATGCATTCTTGTTTTTGCTTCCCCACCACTTAAACAAAGCTGGTTAAACCAAACCTTCCAATGCATGATATGATAGTATTGCTCCATTTTCATTTTCGTCGCTGCTTGTGCTAAAGGTTCATAGCTTGATTGCTTTAAAGATTCAAGTTTTAATTTTTTATAAATATCATAGAAATAATGACGAACAACGGCAAAAGCCCAATCGTATTTAGGATTTTCTAAATAGGTTCCTGTACCATTCGCCATTTCTAATAATATCGCGTTTTTTCGATGTTCTGCTTTCCGACCATGTGCAAGAAGATCAGCTGGTCCTTCACCAAGGGCTTCTAATAGTTCGTAGTACATCACCGCATGCCCCATCGTATCTTGATTAATCGATGCATAGGCGATATCTTCTTCAATATGAGGAGCTAAACCAAGCCATTCCGAACCACGAAACGCAAGGATAAAATCATCATCAGCAAGTTGATATAAAAGCTCGATTACTAACTGTTTGTATTCTTGATTTTCATTTACGTTCAGTTGACCCACGTTGCACCCCTCCCCAAGACATAATTTCTTTCTCATCTAATACCTGTTGTTCATACTGACGCCATTTCTTTTTTAGATAGCCATATCCTTTCGTTAAACGATAGTCCTTATTATCTATTCTCGAAAGAGATGCTCGTTCTTCTGGCATTAATTTACGAATATCGGACCGCTTTACTACCCAAATATCCACTGCTGGCTCCCTTCTCATAAAATTTTCTTGTGCCATAACAAATGCCATTTCTTGATTGGGAGCAAGCAAACTAAATTGATGCTGCATATCCGATTTAAATGTTCTCCTACTAAACACTTCATATACTTCATAAAAATCCTTTGATTCTGTCATTTTTATCACCCCTTACAATGCTTCACGTACCCATGCATTATTCTCATAGGCAATTTTCCGAAGCTGCAATCGTTCTGCTGATTTTGGACCGTTATTGGAAATAATCTTTTTAAATTCATTCCAGTCAGGCTGCTGATACACCCACTCTTCTTTTTCTTTGTCGTAGTACATTGTCTCATCTGGAAGTTTTAGACCTAGTGCAAGTACCCGCGGCACATATTTTGAAAAAAAGTCTTGGCGCAGTTGTTCATTTGTTTTCGAACGAATTTTATATTTAATGGTTAAATCCTGTTTCGATGAGCCGGTAGTTTGTGCTGTTGCTGGCCCAAAAAACATGAGTAGTGAATCCCACCAGCGATTTAACGATTCCTGAAGCATTTTTCTTTGCAGCTCTGTTCCTTCGGCTAATGCCATAATAATAGACTCACCGTGTTGAGCATGGAAGACTTCCTCGGCACAGATCCTATGCAACGCTCTTGCGTATGGACCGTAGGATGCTTGCAGCATATTTGTCTGTGTCATAATTGCTGCACCGTCAACAAGCCAGGCAATCATTCCAGCATCCGCCCATGTTGGTGCCTCCATATGAAAAACATTGTGAAACTTTAATCGTCCGGTGAAGAGGTCTTCCATAATATCTGCACGATTTTTCCCTAGTGGCTCCAGTAGATCCTCGACGACCCGAAGCAGCAATTGCCCATGCCCCATCTCGTCCTGTACCTTCGCCATGATTCCAAGCTTCTTCCTTAATGAAGGGGCTTTAGGTACCCATTCCTTCTCAGGCAACGCTCCCATAATTTCACTAATTCCATGCATGGAGATTAATTTGATTAAGACCATTCGATAATCATCCGGCATCCAATCATCCGCTTCGATTTTCTCCCCGCGATTAATTCTTTCCATGAATTGCTCATGCTTTTCTTCTTCTGTCATTTGTTTTAGATCAACAAAACTCATAATGATCTCCTTCCTTGAAGATATATCTAGTTAGACACTCTTTTTTTGCCCACCAATAGATCGTCCATTCGTTTGAATTCAACTAACTATTTTGCTTTTGTAAGCGTTGGTCTACAATTCGAATGGCTTTCCCCTCAGATCTTGGAATATGTTTAGGGGGATGAATAATGATTTTCATGGATACTAAACAATTGGATTTTAGTTTTCTATAAATTTCTGCTTGAAGTGTTTTAATCATTGGATGTTCGAGATTCTGGGAAACTTCTTTGTAAATCTCTTCTTTAATTTCTACGTGAAGATGTGCTTCATCTAATGAGGATATTCTATGAAGATATATTTGATAATGTGGTACGATTTCTTTTATTTGAATTAAATGATGTTCAATTTCTGACGGAAAGACATTTACTCCTCGGAGTATTAGCATATCGTCAATTCGCCCCTTAATGCGTGACATTCGTGCCGATGTACGACCGCAAATGCATTTTTCCGTTGTAATCGATGCGATATCACCCGAACGATAGCGGATAATTGGAAGCGCTTCCTTTTTTAAGCTAGTAAAAACCAATTCACCCTCTTCCCCTTCAGGCACTGGCTCAAGTGTTTCTGGATTAATTACTTCGACAAAAAAGTGATCCTCTGCAATATGTAGTCCGTTTTGTGCCTCATAGCATTCTATCGCAACACCAGGACCAACTACTTCGCTTAAACCATAGATATCACAAGCTCTAATATCGAATAATTCTTCAAGCTTGCTTCGCATTTCTTCAGACCATGGCTCCGCTCCAAATATTCCTATTTTTAAAGAGGACTTACGTGGGTCCAATCCTAGTTCACGCATTTTCTCCCCAATATTTAAGGCATAGGATGGGGTCGAACAAATAATGGTCGGTTTAAGGTCCTCGATGAGATTAATTTGTCTTTCTGTATTCCCACCTGATATCGGGATGACCACAACTCCTAATTCCTCTCCACCATAATGCAAACCTAAACCTCCAGTAAACAAGCCGTATCCATAGGCATTTTGAAGAATATCCCCTGGACTTCCCCCTGCGGTTTTAATCGCCCTAGCTACTATAGAGGACCAATCAGCAATATCTTGTTTGGTATAACCAACGACTGTCGGTTTCCCACTCGTACCACTTGACGCATGAAGTCTTATTAATTCGTCTTGTTTAACTGCAAATAGTCCAAATGGGTATTGGTCACGGAGGTCTTTCTTCGTTGTAAACGGAAGTTTTCGAATGTCTTCTAATGTTTGAATATCGTGGGGTGCTATATGATGTTCAAGAAACTTTTCTTGGTAGAAGGGCACTTGATGGTATACTTTCTTAATCGTTTTTTTTAAATCAAGAAGCTGCTGATGCTGGATCATTGATCGATCTGCAGATTCAATCATAAGGAACCCCCTTTAACACAAATAAATGATATAGATTATTCCATTTCATTATATGACGTAATATTAGCGTAGATACATAATTTCGTCATATATATTCAGAATAACGAATCAATTTTGCAAAGTCAATTGGTTTTCTGAAATTTCTCTATAGTCTGAAATGGGTGTGTAAAAAAAAGAGTGCAGAATTTTTTCCTACACTCTTTTTTGTTTAGTTTGGTCTTAATACTCCATCTGAAATATCTTCTTCGTTTTCTTGATTCGTCTTTTCTATTGTTTGGTCGTCAGCTAACATTTTCACAAGTTTTCTGGAAACTGAAAGAAGAATAAGTCCTAAAATAATTACGACAATTCCAATGACAGAAAACACTTCAAGATAGCCCAATTTACTTGTAAATGAACCTAATTGACCTGCAATAATGTTTGCAACGAATGAACTTGCCATCCATACTGCCATTAGTAAAGAGGCAAATTTAATTGGTGCATACTTACTTACAAAAGATAACCCTACAGGTGATAAGAACAATTCACCAATGGTATGGAAAAGATAAGTAAATACAATAAACAAGATATTCGCCTTAGTCGTAATATGATGCTCATTACTTCCGGTTTGCATAACAGCAAATATTAAAATGATATACCCAATTCCTAATAGCATCATACCGAACGCCATTTTTGTTGGAACTGGAAGATCCCCACGCTTACGATTCGATAATTTTACCCAAAGAAGCGATACAAGTGGTGCTAATAAAACAATAAATAACGGGTTAACCGATTGGAACCATGATGTTGGTATTTCCCAACCAAATAGTGTACGATCAACAAATTTATCTGTATAAATACTTAATGCTCCACCAGCTTGTTCAAACCCTGCCCAGAAGAAGACAACAAAGGCAGCTAAAATAAAGATAACCTTCATTCTATTTTTTTCAGTTTTCGTTAATTGTTGTTTTTCAACTGCTCCGACTGAAGAAACTTGTGGTTTTCCAACAGGCTTTTTACCGATATCGCCTAAGAAACGATTTCCTAAAGAATTAAATAAAATTTGACCAATAATCATTCCGATAGCTGAAGCAAGGAATCCATATTTATAGCCATATTCAATGACGCCATTCGCATGTACCGCGAACCACTTATCAGTAATAAATCCGATGATTAATGGAGAGAAGAATGCTCCTACATTAATCCCCATATAGAAAATCGTAAATGCCGCATCACGACGTTTATCTTTTGGATCATACAGCTCACCGACAATGGTTGAAATATTCGGTTTAAAAAATCCATTACCGACGATTAATAAAATTAATCCTGTGTATACTGCTCCATAGCTTTGATGGGCAAAAAGAACAATATTTCCGATTGCCATGATGATTCCACCGATAGTAACAGCACGTCTTTGCCCTAAAAATCTATCAGATAACCATCCACCAATTAATGGTGTAAAATAAACAGCACCTGTAAAAAATCCATATAATGCAAGGGCTGTACTTTCATTCATTCCTAAACCACCATTAACAAGTGATTTGGTTAAATATAAAACAAGAATTGCTCTCATTCCATAATAACTAAAACGTTCCCACATCTCTGTCATGAATAACAAGTATAATCCAGGTGGGTGCTTTTTTGATTGCTTGGATTCAAGTTGTTTGTTCACCGCTGCATCCATTTGTTTTTCCCCCTAGCAGGTTAAATATTATTTCAGTATAATTATCATAATTAAAAAACAATTAAATCGTCAATAAAATATTTAGAAAAAACAAAATTGGAAAATTTCATAATTGCTTATTTATTGGAACAAAAACTAAAATAAGCTTAAAACACTGGGTTTCATCCAATTTATGCATTGGTTATTCTTTCCGATAGCAACCATAAATTACTATATCAAAAAAGTTATTTCACTGAGATGAATATAACATCCTATTTGCATATTTGTAAATATGCGGATTTTATTTATTTAATATACGTACTTAATGGATTAAACCACTTTCTTTTACCTTTTTTATCATTTTTTCACTTGCTTGATTAATGAATTTTTTCAACGTAACACCGATAAAAACAGAAACAATTAAAAAGATCGACAGGATGATTACATCCTTCTGAACGATATCCCACAAGATCCCCCCTGTTGCCTCCCTCATCAAACTAATGGAATAGGTAAAGGGTAGATAAGGATTGATCAGCTGAAAAAACCTTGGTGCAACTTGTATTGGAAAGGTTCCTCCAGAACCAGAAATCTGTAAAACAAGAAGCACAATCCCAAGAGCCTTCCCAACATTTCCAAAAACCGAAACAAAGGTATACACCATTACCATAAATATGATGCTATTGACAACGCCAAAAAGTACAAACCAAGGCTTGTCCGCTACATAGGTATGAAGTAAATACATATCCCCTAAAGTTGCAATCAAGGACTGAAGAATAGCAATCGTTAAAAATGTAAATAAGCGTCCAAAATATACTTGATAGCTTTTTAATTGATCATTCTCGACCTCCACCGTTAATAACGAAATCAAGAGCATTGCTCCCACCCATAATGAAAGGGTAGTAAAAAAAGGAGTCATGCCTGATCCATAGTTAGGGATGGGGAAAAGCTTATGCTCTTTCAGTAAAATCGGATTCTTTAAAAACTCACTTTCCTTATTGACATTATGCTTTAAGAAACGAATAATCTCATTGATATCTGCCTTTTTATCAAATTCTCGAATTCGATGGGCAATCTCCCTTATTTTCTTTTCAACTGCCGGAAGATCTTTCTTCAGCTTCACAATCGTTTGCTTTCCCGTAGAAATTCCTTTCGATGCGTCCTTCAGTATTCGTTCAACATCAGGCATACTATTTTGTGCATCGGTCAACACTTTTTTTGTCCCTTCTAATACAACCATTCCATCGTCCATTGTCCTTCGAATGGCAGGAACATATTGACTTTCGAAATTTGCATGTATATCTGCAATTTTAGAAGAAGCTAGATTAGATACGTCATCAAGACGTTTTTTTACATGATCTGCTACTGTTTTTGAAGTAATAATTTGATTATTTAAGGCGATTTCAGATTGGAGATCGCTTTTTAATTTTGTTAATTGATTGATAAATATGGATAGGCGTTTTTGATCCGACTGTGCATTCAATTTTTCTAAAAGCCCAGTGGTGTAATCAATGACAATGACCCCTCGATTTAGTCTAGTATTTATTTCTGATAAAGCAGCATTGGCTTCGTCAGGATTGTTTTGGTAATTTTGCAAAATCGATTGGATTTGAGATTTTGTGTCTGCTAGTTCCCTTAGTTGATCAATATTCCCTTTTATGATCGGAATAATGTTTTGAACCGCTTCCTTATTTTTATTGATAAAATCGCTCAACTCATTGGTCAATTGTACCCCTTTATTTGCGACGTTTTTAATGATTGGCAGGTTGCTTCGTACCTTTGTTTCTAGCTCGCCAGCTGTATTTATATCATTAAGTGCCGTATTAACGATTTGATTAATTTTCGGAATGTCATTCTCTAAGCGAAATATGAGATTTTTCATGTTTTTAATATCTGGAAGATCCTTTTCAAGCTCAATTCCCAATTCATTAAATATGGAAAATATCGTTTTACTAACCGTCTTAATGAATTCTTCACTTATTTGCTGAACGATACCTGTCGCACCTGTAGATGTTATTTTTGGGGCAATTGCATTTATTTTTTCATTTACAGTATAAGTAATTACCGGTTTTTCAGGGTTCTCTTCCAGAATAGAGGTCATTTTTTTCGAGAAATCCTTTGGGATAAGAATACTCGCATAGGCATCACCGTGTTTGACCATATCTAAGGCTTTCTTCTTATCAACAAAGGTCCAGCCTAGTTTTTTATTTTTTTTCAGGGACTGAACGATTAAATCTCCCACATTTACCGTTTGCCCCTGTAATTGCGTACCAACATCCTCATTCGTTATCGCCACAGGAATTCCTTTCGTATTTCCATACGGGTCCCAGGAGGCTTGGATATTGAACCATGCATATAAAGAAGGTAAGGCAATAAGCGCAAGAATAATAATCAACGCCGCCCAATTGGTTACAATCCGCTTCAAATCTGTTATGTAAAGTTGAACTATATTCCGCATTCAAACCATCCTCAATTCACATTCTCCTACTTATAATTAACCAAGGACCTGTTCTTATACTTACTTGTAAATCAAAAAGGGGGGTCAGACCCCACAATGCAAAATCCAGTACGAATAAGCTTTATTCGTTCTAGAAATGACAAAGTGGGGTCAGACCCCTTAACTGATTGAAGCGTAGTTCCCTTCATAGAATGTGAGTGGTTTGCCTTCGTTCATGACGATGTCCTTGACTTCTCCGATATAGAGTGTGTGGTCACCTGCTGGGTAAGACGCGTATAGGTCACAAACGATATTTGTGATTGAGTTAGGAAGAATGGGTATATCATTATTCCAGCGAAATTCGATTTCTCTTCGGTCATTTAGCTGCCCCGCAAAATATTGCGAAGCATCTTTTTGTTCTTTGGCTAATATATTTACGGCAAATTTCTTTGATTGATCAATTAAATTCTTCATATTTGCACGATTTCCAATGGATATGAGAATAAGCTTCGGATTCAGTGAAACAGACATAAATGCATTGGCAGTCATTCCATGAACATCACCATTGACTGCTGTTGTAATGACCGTTACACCTGTTGCAAATTTCCCCATTGCATTGCGAAATAGTCGATCATCCATCTCTTTCCCTCCTTCTTTTGCTTACTTTTTATACCTTTTATGAATATTATTTAGCTTATATGTTCCTGCTTCACTGAATTCAATAAGCTCTAATGACAACGCAAGATATCTCTTTTCATAAATCGCCGAAAAATGGGATGTCATTACGTCAAAGAGCTCATCACAAGTTGATTTCTTATCCTCAACTGATCTTCCTGCACCTATTTTTAAGCATGTGTGTACAAATGCATCATCATGCTTGCCGTCCGCTACAACATAATCATGTAATTCAATAGCTCTTGAGCGAATCCCTCCGATCGGAAAAACATCGCCTCTGGAGATTAATACCTGATTCATTTTGTGTAAAAGCACTGCTATTCTAGCTTCTTCTTTTATGTTATCCGTATATTCTACAATAATATGCGGCACGTACACTCCTCCTATTATCCATCGTCCTCCACAATTGTACTTAGTAGACGCCCAATTCCTTCAATTTCTGTAATGACTTCATCTCCAATCTTTGTGTCTACTGCTCCCTTTGGGGTGCCAGTTAGAATCATATCTCCAGGGCTTAACGTCATAAAGCTACTCAAATACTCGATTAAAAATGGAATACTAAAGATCATTTGGCTCGTTGAACCTTCTTGAGTCAATTCACCATTTACATAGGTACGTAAAGTAAGATTCATAGGATCTTTAATATCCCCTGCATCTACTAACCATGGACCGATTGGTGTGCACGTATCACGATTTTTTACTCGTAAATTTGGACGATAGTAATTTTCTAAGTAATCACGAATCGCATAATCATTGGCAATGGTATAGCCCTTTACATATTGATACGCCTCTTCACTTGTTACATTCCGAGCAACTTTTCCAATCACAACAACTAATTCACATTCATAGTGCATAAAGTCTACATCTTTAGGTCGTTTTGTTTGACCTTGATGTCCAATCAATGTATTGGGTCCCTTTAAAAATACTAACGGTTCGCTCGGTGCGTTAAAATCTAGTTCTTGGGCATGATCGGCATAATTAAGCCCTAACGCAAAAATGGTTCGAGGGATAACAGGGGGTAACCAGACTACTTCATCCATAGAAATAAGACGATGATCGTTTAATTGTAATTTCCCATCCTTTTCTACAGCCTCATATACCCTACCCTTATAGGCAACTCTAGCTGTTTTCAAGGGCTCACCCCCAATCTTAACTCTTCTTCCCTTACTACTTGATTTTCCAATACGCCAATTTGCTCAATTTCAATTCTGATGTGGTCACCAGCCTTCACCAATGGCGGATGTTCCGGAACACCTACTAATACGACATCACCTGGGTCAAGTGTCATAAAACTTGTTATTTCTGACAGTAACTGTGCAACAGGACGAATCAAATTAGCGGTTGAATTTTCCTGGCAAAGTTCATTATTAATAAACACTTGAATCTTAAGAAGATCTGGTTGAATCGATGAATGCTTTTCAACAATATAAGGACCAACCGGACAAAATCCATCTCTTGCCTTTTGACTAATTGCCGGACGATAGACACTCTCATGTGGAATACTAATATCATTTACAATAGTGTAACCATCAATAAAATCAAAGGCTTCTTCAACACTCACTTTTGATGCCGTTTTACCAATCACAATCCCGAGTGCCGCACCTACTTGTAATTCCGTAACATTTACAGGAAGGGGGATAGGCATTTTATGAGCAATCTTTGTGTTTTCAGGTTTTATATATAAAATCGGTGCCTTCGGTGGAGCCTTATAGGGCTCCTGATGCAATGTCTCACTAATCGCTTCAACTTCTCCCTTATAATTAAGCAGTGCTCCATAAATCATTCCAGTTACTGGAACATCAAATGGTGGAGTATTGTTCTTTTGCAATGGATCATGATCCTCCATATTAAATTCCTGGAGCTGCTGCCTACCTAGAAGCTTATATTTTATGATTTTCAATTTCCCACCACCTAGATGATAATTGTCGGTTTTTTCTTCTCTAATAGTGGATCACTTGTTGTGACAAGCTTTCCTGTATGCACATCTAGAACATTTGATGCTTCATTAAACCAGCAATCAGGCGCTGCGTGTCCCCAGAAGGTTTGGCGCATCGGGTCATCCAGATCCCATTTCACTGGTTTAAAATCAGGGTCACTTGTTAAATAATCCCCATTGTATAATTCAATGCGATGACCATCAGGATCACGCAAATAAAGGAAAAACGCATTCGATAAACCGTGTCTACCTGGTCCTCTTTCAATATTTGCCCCATACCCAAGTGATGCAAGAACATCACACGTATGAATCACACTCATTGGATCACTTAACCAAAAACCGATATGATGTAAACGTGGGCCCACACCGTTCATAAATGCCACATCATGGACAGTTGGCTTCCGGTGTAGCCATGCAGCCCATATTTTTTCATCGTCTGCGGTTGTATACTCTGAACAAGAAAATCCTAGTTCATCTATATAAAAATTGTATGCTTTCTCTACATCTCTTACTGCACAATTAAAATGATCGATTCGTTGAACCTTAGCCCCTCTATATAAATCAAAGCGTTGAAGATAACGGTCCACCGTGTCCATTGTTGCGAAAAACTCAATCGGAAGACCAGAAATATCCTGAACTCGCAATGCTCTCCCCAAAGCCTTTTGTGTTCCCGCTTCCACCCATTTTGTTGGGAACCCTTTTTCATTGAAAAAACGGTCTAATGAATCAAGATCTGCTTCCGAATATACTTTATAACTAATAACCTCCACACTTGGTTTATCACTCTTTTTCAGTACTAGACTATGATGGATATGTTCTTCGAGTCCACGTAAATAAATTGTCTCGTCGTCACTTTCCGTTTCAACAAAGCCAAGGGCATTTACATAAAAGCGCCTTGATTCTTCTAGATTTGTGACATTCAGTATGGCTCTTGCCGCACGAATAATATTAAAACCCACCCCATATACCCCCTCTTCTACACATTTAAAAAGCTAGATTTCCCAGAATCGACTTGCCCTAAAAAATCCTTAATGATTTCTTTATAGGACTCTTTTTCGTACCCTTCAAAATACGTCATTCCCATCCGAATCGGATCACCAAAGAAGTAGTATTCATAATGCATTTGTCTGTTACCAAATGCACTCATTGTCATATCCCATGCTAAGCGGAACAGTTGTACACGTTCATATCCTTCTAAATTTTTTCCTTGTAGTCCTCGATGGATTAACTGACCAATATCTTCATTTTGAAAATCTGCTTGTGTCGGAATCCCCATCAAACCGGAAGCCCCCAATATTCGTAAAATCTCTACGAGACGAGGATATACTCGTGGATACCAATTCCGTGCTGCATCTAAGGCAGCATAATCCGGCGTCATGATTCCCCATTTATCAAGCTTTGCATTGTGTTCTGCACGATAAAGATGACTGCGCATCGTTTCGAGGGTAAGCATGATTTCTGTTCCTTTATCCTGTACATGCTGAAATTGATCAATCCCAATAGCATCCATGACTGAAAGTGCTAACCCTAATAAGAACTCCGTTTTCACAATGTTCTTCGCTACAACTTGATGAGCCATATGGACAACTGCATTCGTTTCCCTAAACGTCCGATTACAAATAGAAGAATTTCCACAAACGAATACACGATTCCATGGAACAAACACATTTTCGAAGGAAACGATCGCATCCCCTTCTTCAAAACGTGAGGAAAGCGGATGATCCCATTGATTTTTACCGTAATCAAATGACTCTCGGCTAATAAACTTTAGACCTGGAGTATTATTAGGAATGGCAAAGGCAAGCGAATAAGGATCATCTAACTCTCCTGCTTTTTTTACTGTAGAAGGGAAAACGAGAATCTCATCGGTGATTCCACCCTGTGTCGCAAGAAGTCGGATTCCATCCACAATAATTCCATCTTTATTTTTCTCTACTAGATGTAGTGCCACATTGGCATCCTTTTGCTCGTGCTGTGCCTTGGCACGATTTACTTGTGGGTGGATTAATGTATGTGTTAAGCTAATATCATTTTCCCTAGCATATTCATAGTAATTTTTCGCATTTTCTACAAGGAGTGGATCCCCTTCGGAAAAGAAATCATAGGCTGCTCCCATTGCCATCACTTCAGCATTTAAATAGTCTGGGGAACGTCCCATCATTCCTCCTGATACCTTTGCCCACTCTGTTATTGCTTCACGTCTAGCGATTAAATCATCAATACTTTTTGGCTGCAGGAAGGTCATTCCTACTTGTTCCCCACTGCTAGGAGAGGTGTAAAGCATTTTATCGGCCTTTTCATATTGAAGATCATATAGCTTCGCCATCGATTGGATGACATTTTTAAAGGCAGGGTGCGCCGTTACATCCTTCACCCTTTCCCCATGTATATAAACATTGTTATTTGCTTTTTGTAAACGTTCGATATATTGCTTTCCTGTTTTTGCTGGCATATATCATTCCTCCTTTATGATTTCTTTTTTCCAAATTGTGGAATATGATGGTCACTTAAAGCGACATGTATGACCTGTGTTTCTGTATAAAAGTCAAAGGCATAATGTCCACCTTCACGTCCCATTCCACTATATTTACTTCCGCCAAAGGGAATCCTTAGGTCACGAACATTTTGTGAATTAATCCAAAGCATACCTGCATCAACGGCTTGAGCCACACGGTGTCCTCGCTTTAAATCATTCGTCCATACATACCCTGCCAAACCGTATTTTGTATCATTGGCAAGCTTGATGACTTCTTCTTCATCCTTAAATTTCATCACTGCCATCACAGGTCCGAAAATTTCCTCTTGGGCAACCTTCATCTGATTTTTTACATTGAGAAGCAATGTTGGAGGGACAAAATTACCTTTTTCAAACGCAGATGGAACCTCACCACTATACAGCTCTGCTCCTTCTTCTTTTGCAATCTGGATATATTTCTTTACATTATTAAAATGCTCGACATGAATAAGCGGTCCTACTTCCGTTTGCGGATCTAATGGATCGCCGACAACAATATTTGGAATTCTTTCTTTTAATGCATCAACAAATTTTTCATAGATTGATTCCTGAATAAATAATCTTGAATTTGCTGTACATCTCTCACCATTGAAGGAAAAGATCCCCCATGTTGCCGCATCTAGTGCCCGTTCGAAATCGGCATCATCAAAAACAATAATTGGTGATTTCCCACCTAGTTCTGCGGATACACGTTTCAATGTATCTGCACCGTTTTTAATAATTTCCGAGCCAGTGGTTGTTTCCCCGGTAAATGAAATCAGCTTCACATCGGGATGGGCAACAAGTCCGGCACCCGCAGTTTCTCCAAAACCATGAACAACATTGAATACCCCTTTCGGAAGCTCTGCCTTATCAATGATTTCGGCCAAACGATTGGCTGTTATTGGGGACCATTCACCAGGCTTTAATACAACCGTATTTCCCGTTGCTAATGCCGGTGCAATTTTCCATGTTTCAAGCATGAACGGTGCATTCCATGGTGTAATTAGACCGGCAACACCAACAGGCTTATGAATGGTATAATTAATAAATTCTCCATCTACCTGGTACGCCTCACCAACTAAACGGTTCGATACCATTTCTGCATAAAAACGAAAGTTCTGTGCAGCTCGTGCTACCATATTTTTTGTTTGGCTGATTGGAAGTCCTGTATCCAATGATTCTAAAGGAGCAATCTCTTCTATATGTTGATCAATAAGGTCGGCAATTTTATGGATATATTTCAGACGCTCACTAACCTTTAACTGACCCCATTCCCCATGAAATGCACGGTTCGCCGCTGCAACTGCTTTTTCAACATCTGCAACATCTCCTTCTGCCACATGGTTAATGATTTCATTTGTAAAAGGATTGATATTTTCAAAGGTTTTTCCTGATGTCGCATTTACAAATTCGCCATTTATATATAACTGAATATCTTTCATGGAAACATTCACACCTTCCTTAGGCACTTAATTGGTAGTTATCTCATCAGATAACGCTACATGCTGTTTTAAAATGTCACGAATTTCATTTTGTAGCTCCTGAGTTGGCAAATCCATCGGCATCCGTAATACCGGTTCGATTTTCCCCATCATTCCAAGTGCTGCTTTAAGTGGGGCTGGGTTGGTATCCTTAAAAAGAACATCATTTAGTTCCATTAAATCAAAATGAAGATCTAAAGCTTTATCTATTTCACCAGCCTTCCATGTGTTGTACAAATCTGCTATTTTTTTCGGAACCACATTGGCTGTTGCACTAATATGACCTGCTCCGCCAATTGCCAGCATCGGATAACAAAGTAATTCAATACCGGAGTAAAGGAGAAAATCCCGACCGCATTTCAATAACACACGATTGACATGTTCAAAGTCTTTATTTGATTCTTTTACACCGATAATATTCGGACAATCTTCACTAAGTCTGGCAAGTGTATCGACATGGAGATTCGTTGCTGTTCTTCCGGGGATGTTATACACAATGATCGGTATATCTACTGAGTCTGCCACTGCTTTAAAATGCTTATATAGGGCATGTTGTGATGGCTTATTATAGTAGGGGACAATTACAAGGGCTGCATCAGCACCCATTTCCTGTGCTGTTTTCGTTAAATATAGGGTTTCTTGATGATTGGTTGAGCCTGTACCTGGTGCAAAGGGAACTCTGCCATTTATTTTCTTTTTAGCCGTTTCCATTACACGAACGCGCTCTTCAATGGTCAATGAACTCGGTTCACCTGTTGTTCCTGTAACTGAAATAGCATGTGTGCCACTAGCAATATGCCAATCTATAAGATTTTCAAAGGAAGAAATATCAATTGTATAATCATGATGAAAAGGGGTAACGATCGGCGCTATGGATCCTCTTAGTTTTTGTTTTGCATCATCAAGCATTGTCATTTATACACACTCCTTATCATTTCATGTTTTTTAAAGGCTGTTTTCAGATCGATTGTTGCTTTTAAAAAGCCAAGTGCTCGCTTTTACACCAGTCCTTATGGAGATCGCCATTCTTTTCACAGTGAAATGAATCGTGTAGCGATTTTCTTACTTACCAGCAACAATGTTTGAGAATAGAGCCTTTTAAAATGAAAGCACTTACATATCGAATGTAACATGTGTTAAAATATATTTAAAATATTTAAAATATTTGTTTTTCATACAAAAATAATATGCATCAGTTCTTCCTTTCTTCTTAGATGAGGAATGCTCAGCAAAATGAATGTAAGGAGGCCTAGAATGGATATTCGCCAATTACAATATTTTTCAACCATCGTTGAAGAAGGGCAAATCACTCGTGCAGCCAAGAAACTTCATATGTCCCAACCTCCTTTAAGTCACCAATTAAAGCTTTTAGAGGAGGAATTAGGAGTCAAATTATTCGAACGAAACGGGAAAATATTGGAGCTTACTAATCCCGGAAAAGTCCTATATCAACAAGCACAAAAGCTGATTCAACAACTGGAAAACACGATTAATGAGGTAAAGGAAACGGAAGAGGGATTAAGAGGAGTTCTTGCCCTAGGAGCATCAAAATCATGCTTTTCATACTTTCCTGAAAGAATACAAGCCTTCCTAAAAAAATATCCACTCGTCAAGATTCATTTAAGAGAGGGAGATTCATTTGTCATTGGTGAACAGATAAAAAATAATGAAATCGATTTAGGCGTGATCCGCTTACCGATGGAATTAAGTGATTTTTCCTATCGACACTTATCAAAGGATCCTTATGTCGCTGTTTTTCCTAAGGAATGGGTCAATAAAGAGCAGGCATCCATTTCTATGAGTCTCCTAAAAGACATTCCATTACTACTCTTGCATCGAATTAAAGGTTTAGGACAATATGAATTAATTTTAAATGAATGTAGACGACATGGCTTTGAGCCAAATATTGTTTGTGAATGCCCGGATGTGACAATGATTCTCTCCCTCGTTTCGAAAGGAGTCGGGGCGACAATCATCCCTAAATATTCACTACTATCCTTTCAAACTACCAATATACGGGTTCTGTCTATAAGTGATACCGAGATCATGGCTGAATCTGCATTAATCTGGAGCAAGGACCGTTATTTAACGAAAAGCGCCAAATATTTTATTGAGATGTTTGAATAGGAATTGTTCATTAGCATACGGTAGAGTGAAATTGGAAGTGCGCATTTTCCATCCTAATCTTGGATGTATGACTTAGGATATATGGCGGGGGATGAATTTTGCTGAAATGTTGTAGAGTGTAAAACGTAGGAATACGAAAGACCGGGTAATGATTTTCCTTCCATAAAGACCTTGGTAAAAGCCCTACTGCCGGCTTTTACAGCATATAAAGGGGATCAGTGTTCTTATATATTGTGTAGCTCTTTTCTCAGTGGACTGAAGGAGGCTCGCGTTCTTCAACCTATATTTTTTAGTTTAACTTTACCTAATGAATAATAATGTTTGAGAAAAGAGCATAAGAAGACAAAGCTCCTTTTCTGAACTTTGTCTCTGAAATGAAAATCATTATTTTTTGTTATTGAGGAAAAGATAGACGAGTACCGCTCCTATTCCACATCCTGCTATCACAATGGCCATTGGCACTGCAGTATGGCTTCCACCTAGTCCTACAAGTGGTGCGACAATCGCTCCAAGAATAAAAGGTAATAAGCCAAGGATTGCCGAGGCACTTCCAGCAGTTTCACTTTGATTTTGCATAGCTAATGAAAAGGATGTTGTACCAACCATCCCCACACTGGATACAACAATAAACAATGATGGAATAACCGCATATAACCCAGCATCCAGAAGAACAACGAGTAGTAAGATGACACCACCTATTGCACATAAGCTAATCCCGATAATAAACAGCTTTAGCTCTGAAACTCTGCCAGCTAGGCGGCCAGTCAATTGAGAAGCAATAATAATTCCCACACCATTAATCGCAAAAATAACACTAAACATTTGCGGTGAAACCCCAAATATATCTTGTAAAACAAATGGTGATCCAGAAATATATCCAAACATTGCTGCGGATACAAGCCCTTGTGAGAAGGCATAGCCCATAAACTGTCGATCAGTTATGATTAGATGAAAAGTGGAGAATGTTTGTTTTAATCCTCCTGGTGATCGCCTTTCACGTGGTAATGTTTCTTTTAATCCAAAGGAAACCGCTAACCACATTAAAATTCCGATGACAAAAAGAACAAAAAAGACTCCACGCCACGTAACAAAATGAAGCAGCTGTCCTCCAGCAATCGGTGCAAGAATTGGAGCAGCCCCATTAACAAGCATTAATAAAGCGAAAAATTTCGTAAGTTCAGTGCCGGAATACATATCTCTTACCGACGCTCGAGAAATAACAATTCCGGCTGCGCCAGTTGCCCCTTGAATAAAACGTAAGAAAATGAGCATCCAGATTGATGTACTGTAAGCGCAAAGAATAGATGCTACAGAATATAAAATAAGTGCGATTAATAACGGCTTCTTTCGTCCACGAACATCACTTAAAGGACCAACTAAAAGCTGACCAAGCGCCAACCCGATGAGGCAAGCAGTTAAACTAAGCTGTGCAACCGATGTATTCGTATGTAGTTCTTCGGTGAGCTTAGGCAATGCTGGTAAATACATATCTATCGATAGTGGACCGAAGGCAGAAAGGGCACCTAATACAAAAGCGATCCATAATCTGCGTGACTTAGCCATCGATGGTGAATGGATAAGTTCCTTTTCCATATTCATCTCCTCCTTCCCCTTTCAATCATATGAACCTTCAAATATATAAGTATAAATTTTACCATAAACATTTAACATGCATCTACTCCAATTTTACGATACAGTACTTAGTTGTTTTCTATTGGAATATCAAAAGTGATTTTTAGCAAAAGGGTGTATGAATCGGTATTTTCATCCTTCACGTGATCAAACACTCGCTTTGGTTACCTTGGGCACGCTTTTTTCTTCTTCACGGTAATCTATCGTTCCCTTTTGTTACCTTGCACACACATTTTTACCTTTTACGGTAATCTATCGTTCCCTTTCGTTACCCTGCACTCGCTTTTTCCCCATCTACGGTAATCATTTGCTCCCTTTTGTTACCTTGCACACGCTTTTTCCTTCCTCATGGTAATCTATCGCTCACTTTCGTTACCCTGCACACACATTTTTCTCCTTTTCGGTAATCTATCGCTCACTTTTGTTACCTTGCACACACATTTTTACCCTTCACGGTAATCTATCATTCGTTTTCGTTACCTTACACTCACTTTTTCTCCCTTCAGGGTAATCTACCGCTCGCTTCGGGTAGCGCTTATTGATTCAAACTTTATTTCAACTACAAAGTTTGAGAAAAGAGCCTATCAAAAAAAAAGAATGATCCCTGATGAAATGGAGATCATTCTATCTGTTACATGTATTGTTTTAACCCTGCTAAAACTGAACAGGCATGTTCTCTTGTTCAAGTTTCTTAAAGGTATATCCTTGATTTTTCAAGTAGTTTAATAGTTCAGGCAAATGATTGATCGTCTCCGTGCGGTCATGCATAAGAATAACAGGAGGGATATTCTTTGCCACTAAGTTTTCAACTTGTTGAATGACATCATTGACATATCGGCTATCCCGATACTTCCAATCTCTACTGTCTACATTCCAATCCCATAAAATAAAGCCTTGATTATGTACTGCTGTTTTATATTCTGGCTTCATATATGGATGGCTTCCGTAGGGAGTTCTGATAAGATGAGTAGTGATTCCGGCTAGTTTTTCTAAAGTTTGATTGGCTGTAACCATTTCACTAACTACTGTATCCTTAGATACATATATTTTCTTCACATCATGTGTAACACCATGTAGACCGATTGAGAACCCACGTTGAATGGCATTTTGTACCTCTGTAGGAAATCTCCTCATATTTGGTTCCAACCAAAAGAATGTAGCTTCAGCTTGATATTGATCTAATATATTCATTAAATCTCCCATTCTATTTGAGGGACCATCATCAAATGTTAAATACACCACTTTACCTTCAGAAGGTTTTACTAATGGGAGAGTTGGATTGATTATATTATTCTTCTTATCAACGGATGCGGAGGACGTTTCGTTTTTCGATGAAGTATCTGCTTCTTCTTGTTTCTTCTCTTTTTCCGGATTCTTCGCTACTTGTTTTTGCTCTTGAGTAGTCGATTCTTTCTTTTCTTGTTCTGTCTTCGTATCTACTATTTCTTTCTCCTGCTTTTTCTCTTGCTCTTTTTTAACTGGTTGATTTGCCTTTTGACTTTTTTCGACCTTTTTTACTAGTTTATGCTCTTCTTCGACTGAATCTTCATTTTGAGATTGAGACTTTGCAACGACTTCTGCTGCTTTTGCTGTTGGATCTGAAACTTGTTGACTATGAATCTTAAAACCGATTATTACGAAAGAAACTAGCATAACCAAACCAATTAAACTAATTTTCCCTCTCCTATTTAACTTCTTCTTCATCTTTATGCACCGTCCCCCCTGATGTAATATATTTGTTATATAGAGTATAAAATTTACCAGGGAATAAATGGTGACAAAGAAGTTACAATTTTCGACTTTTATTGATAGACAGGCTATAAATTTATAAATTAACAATTAAAATCTTTTGATTGATAATCAGTTTTATTGATTAGAATAAACCGGTTCAAATATTGGACCAACCTTTGACTAAGCTGTTCTCGTTCTTTTACGCACCAATAATAGTCTACTTCAACTAAATAATCACTTTTAGCAATTTCTAAATTTAAAAAAGGGGGTCAGACCCCAAAATACAATGTTTAGATTCGAAAAGCTTGATCTAATCACCATATTTCATGTGGGGTCTGACCCCCTTAAATGGTTATTCTATTATTTTGGATAGGTTTGCCATTTCGATGGCGGAGACGGCTGCGTCCCAGCCTTTGTTTCCTGCTTTTGTTCCAGCTCGTTCGATGGCTTGTTCGATTGTATCTGTTGTTAAGACACCGAATATGACTGGGATTCCTGTATTTAATGAAATGGCTGCTATGCCTTTGGCTGCTTCATTACAAACATAATCAAAGTGTGGGGTTGATCCTCTTATTACCGTTCCGAGAGTGATGATCGCATCATATTTATTTGATTTAGCCATTTTTTGTGCAATGAATGGAATTTCAAATGCACCTGGCACCCATGCTATTTGAATATCTTCTTCATCCACCCCATGTCTTTTTAATGCGTCTAAAGCACCCCCTAATAATTTACCTGTGATAAATTCATTAAATCTTCCTACTACAATACCAACTTTCAATCCTGTTCCAACTAAATTCCCTTCAAATGTATAGCTCATTTTTATTCCTCCTAATGTTGTTTATTTTACGCGGATATTGCTTTCTATTTCTTTTCGATAACGAATCAGGTCGTGAATCGTTACCAATTTCAATTGAAATTCATCCGCTATCTTACGCAATTCCTGTACCCTTGCCATCGTGCCATCTTCATTTATGACCTCACAAATTACACCAGCTGGTGAAGCACCTGCGAGCTTTGCAAAATCAACGGCTGCTTCCGTATGTCCCGGTCTTGTTAAGACGCCACCTTCCTTCGCAATTAATGGAAAGATATGACCAGGACGTTTAAAATCGCTGGACACCGAGGTACTGTTACTAAGCTCTCTAATCGTCGTTGATCGTTCATATGCAGAAATCCCAGTAGTTGTAGAGTTGTGATCAACACTGATAGTAAAGGCAGTACCAAAATGGTCTGTGTTATCTGTGGTCATCGGTGCTAATTCGAGACGATTAGCTATTTTTTCATCGACGGGAGCACAAACTAGTCCTTTACCCTGTGTAATCATAAAGTTAATCACATCAGGAGTTGCCTTTTCAGCTAGAGCGACAAAGTCTCCTTCATTTTCTCGATCCTCATCATCACAAACGATGATCACTTTTCCTGCCCTTAGCTCATCTAATGCTTCTTCAATGGAATCAAACATGATTTCTCCTCCTTATATAAACCCATTTTCTTTTAACATTTCATTCGTAATCATTGTTTTCCTAGAATGGTTCGAATCACGAAAATGAAGGAAATGCTCCATATACTTGCCTAGCATATCGCACTCAATATTTACCACATCTCCGATTTTCTTTTCAGACAAAATCGTTTCTGATAAGGTGTGAGGGATTAAAGAAATAACAAAGGATTGATCGTGTATTTCAAATACAGTAAGGCTTGTTCCGTCTATGGCAACAGATCCTTTATGAATGATGTATTTCAATCGTTCTTTAGTTGTTTCAATCTCATAATAGCGAGCATTATCCGCTTGCCAGATTCGCTTAATCATTCCTGTTTCATCTACATGTCCTGAGACGAAATGACCCCCAAATCTACCATTAGCAGCCATGGCACGTTCCAAATTCACCTTCGAACCTTGCTTCAGCCCTACTAGGCTAGTCGACTGAAACGTTTCGGGCATTACATCCAGATGGAAGCTTTCTTTCGTAAAAGTTGTCACCGTTAAACAGACTCCATTGACAGAAATACTATCTCCGATATGCATATCCTCTATAATCTTTTTAGCTGTAATCTCTAATTTCATCGCATGACCCGACTTTCTCATGCTCCTAATCATTCCTATTTCCTCAATAATTCCAGTAAACAAATGTTGCCACCTCCTTACATAGCTTTTGAGATGATTCGAATATCGCTACCTATTTTCTTCACTTCATTAATCTCTAGATCCAACGCCTCATGTATTTCAGATACTCCCTCGCCAGCAAATGAAGTGGGTGCCATTCGGCCTCCAATTAGTTTAGGTGCAATATACGTAATCACTTGTTGAAATGCCCGCTCCTTTAGGAAGCTACCAAGGACTTCGGCTCCTCCCTCAACAAATAGTGATGTTATGCCCATCTCTGCTATCTTTTTTAGCAACGGCTTTATCTCTATCGTTGGAGAATCCATCTGGATCAAATGAACATTTCTATTTTTATATAAATCCATCTCTTCTTTTTTTACATTTGAACCGGTGACAATCCATGTTTCTACCAGTCCATCAGAAACAATTTTCGAATCAATCGGAGTCCGTAAATTTGTATCTAAAACAAATCTGACTGGGCTTTTTCCTCCACCTGCTTGCCTTGTTGTTAAACTCGGATTATCTTTAATAATCGTGTTAACCCCAACAAGAATAGCATCATGAGTATGCCTAAAATAATGAACATCCTCCCGCGCCTCACTACTTGTAATCCACTTGCTTTTGCCTTCTTTTGTAGCTATTTTTCCATCCAGACTAATGGCGGACTTCAAAGTGACAAAAGGTAGTCCTGTTTGAATAAAATGTGTGAACACCTGATTGATTTGGCTCGCATCTTCGCTTAACACGCCAACTTCAACCTGTAACCCTGCATCTTGAAGCCGCTCAATCCCTTTACCTGAAATCTTTGGATTCGGATCAGCCATTGCGATGACCACCCTTTTCACTCCAGATTTAATCACTAAATCTGCACAAGGTGGAGTTTTACCAAAATGACAACAAGGCTCTAAAGTGACATACATCGTAGCCCCTTTCGCATGATCTCCTGCCATGCGAATCGCATGTACCTCAGCATGCGGCTCCCCCGCCTTCAAGTGAGCACCCATTCCCACAATTTGATTATTTTTCAGGATTACCGCACCTACTGCAGGATTTGGTGTCGTTTGTCCATTTGTACTCATTGCAAGGTTAAGGGCGAGTTTCATATAATAATGATCATTCATTCTACATTCTCCTTACAAAAAGTATTTGATGTCATACAACGGGACAAATAAAAAACCCTGAAGAATGATTCTTCAGGGTTTAAAAATGAGAATAGAAAAATAAAGGTATATATGAAACCTTTCCTATCCTTATTTATGTATAGCAAATAAAGGTTTTGCCCACAGCAAAAAAACCTTATTTTCCAATCATCAACAAAGAAAGGGAAAGACTTTTCGAACTTACCCAATTTCTTTTTTCCTTCTCCCATCCAGACTATAACTGTCGGCTCTGGAGTTGCACCAGATCCACCGTTTAACAAATGTTAACCGGGTCACGGACTAAGAAACATGACTGTTTCATCACCGCCGGTAGGGAATTTCACCCTGCCCCGAAGGATACTATTTAATTAGTGCTTATTATATCGCTAAAATAAAATAAATCAAACATTTTGTTTTAAAAAAATTATACTGGTTATATTTTATGCAGGAAAATCAATTAACCCTCTTGCTTACCATCCAAAAATAAAAACTCCCAACTGGCAAAAAAATTGTGAAATGATTTAAATCTTTATAATAAAACTTTAGATGCTTTCTTAGATAAATAATCAATTATGAAAAGCGCACCTAAAGACTCCTTTCAACTATTCCACTTAATGAGGAAAATTCAATAATCGAAAGAACTTGGTACGATTCAGCGAAATGGATCTAAGCTGCCCCGCATAATGTTCGTTGGTCTAAGTATCGACATTCTCCCATATAATTCATTGAAATTAGACTAAAATGATGGGAGGAGAATGTGTATGGATAATCAAGATACAAATCCGCGAGAAAACTATCCAGAACAGAATCATCCTCAGCAAAAACAAGCACTAAGAAGTACCTATCAATGGAATATAGACCTTCCAGCTAAACTCCACTCTCAAACTGTGGGTAAACGGGGACCAATATTAAAACAAGATAATATTGAACATGAAACATTACAAACATTTATTCATGAAAAGATTAAAGAAAGACCCGTGCACGTTAAGGGATGGGGTGCTTTTGGTCAATTTGAAACGTTATATTCTATGTCAAATTATACATCCCTTTCATTTTTACAACAGCCAGGAACAAGGGTGCCAGTATTTGTACGGTTCTCACTTGCCGTCAGCACCAAAGGAACACCTGATACATCAAGAAATGTACGGGGCTTTTCCACAAAATTTTATACAGAAGAGGGCATTTTTGATCTTATTTGTAACCACATTCCAGTATTTTCTGTACGTGATACCATTCGTTTCCCTGAAGCAATTAAGGCATTTCTTCCTTCACCAAAAAACAACTTAATAAACCCAAGCCGTTACTGGAATTTTGTTGCAAGAGCACCTGAGTCGTTATTATTTACACTTCTTGTATACTCTAATCTAGGTACAGTTAAAAGTCTGCGTCATTTACCTGGTTTTAGTGTAAACACGTATGTTTGGAAAAATGCTGAAGGAAAGCGACATTATGTTAAGTATACTTGGTCACCACTGGCGGGTCAGCAGTACATTCGGAATGATGAAGCAGTGAAATTAGCAGGGGAAAATCCTGATATTGCTGGGCAGGATTTATATAATGCGATTGAAAGAGGAGAACAAGTAGAATATGGATTGTATGTCCAAGTGATTGATCCAGATAAAGCGACAGGACTTCCATACGATCCATTAGACGCTACGAAGATTTGGGATCAGCAACAATTTCCGTTTCATCCTGTCGGTCGCATGGTATTAAACAAAAATCCAGATAACTACATGGAGCAAGTTGAAAAAGCGGCCTTTTCACCATCGAATTTACTGAATGGTGTTGAATTATCCGATGATAAAATGTTACAAGGACGTGCCAATGTTTACTGGGATTCTCAACGTAATCGTATTGGTTCAGATTTCCGAAATGTCCCAGTAAACAACCAGGCAGATTGGTGGCCAGGTGATTTAGTTACTAGCGGTAATGGTCGATTGGTTGAAGGTATTCTTCAACGATCTGACCTTGAAAAACACGATGATTTTACACAAGCTGGACTTTTTTATGAATCTCTTTCCGAGGATCAACAAAATGATTTAATTGAAAATATGGCACCAGGATTAGGAACGGTTTCATCCGATGTGTATAATCTTGTATTACAATATATGAATAGTGCATCCAATGATTTAGCAATTAAACTGAACAAATCTGTAACGATGAAACGAGAGGGATGAAGATTTATTTGAAATAGTTAATGTTACCTTTTATTCAACATCATTCCGCTAATTTCATGCTTTTTGTTTTTTTAAGCTCATTTTCTAAAAATTGTATTCGATTATTCTCTGGATACATAGTTGAAGACACGATATGAAGATACATCCTGCTACAAAGTCATACAAATAATAAAACAGCCCCTCTCCATTCGATTAGAAGGTGCTGTTATTTTTTTCGAAAAAACTTTATTTACTTATGATACGGTTCAGCATAACGATCTGCAACAAGAATCACCAATTCCCTCATTATTTGTGTACTTTATTATATTCTCCTAGATGTATTTTTAATTAGGTTAATTTCCATTTTTATGGCCAAAAAAAGAGTTATATTATGGTAATATAACCCTTCTAATAAATTATAGGAATATCTCTATTCATGAAACTATATTTTCATTACTTCATTCATTTCTAAATTACTCTTAGCAACTATCTTGACCAAATAACTTTACTATCCAAGCTTTTTATCCATTGAGGAGAATTTTTATTAGAAACTTCTATAAGCTGTCCAACCTTAAACAAGTTCATTTCATTATTATTTTTCATTACTTCAATTATTTCAACAGCTGCAGCGTAATATTCTTCATATAACGGGTCTCCAATCTCCAAACCATTATCTGTTTCATACATTGTATCTATTTTACATAAAACTTCTACACCATCATTAAAGTAAAAATAGAATTTAGTTGCATTTGGAAATTGAGAAATAAATTTTGTAAAATCATTCCCATTACTCATAAAAATAAACCTCCTAAAGAACGAGTACAATACGGGCTCCTGTTTTTGGGTAACATATAAGTGTAATCCCAGAAATGGCAGTTACACTATTTATCAAGTAAAACTTCTACTTCTTTAAAAGTGTCATTAACCTTAAAATCACGATACTTTTCTATCTACATTTAATAGCAAATTCCAAAGACTATTGCTATTTTTCATCTCGCTTATTTGCTCTATTTTCTTATCTTCATTTATTAGTATTCCGTAAGGCACCGTTGTAATCGAATAGAGCCTCATCAATTTATTTGAGCGCAAATAAATCATGTCTTCACTAACATGGTTGACTATGAGATTATCCTCATGCTGTTCATCCGTATTTACTAAAACTAAATTAATAGAGTAATGTCGTTTTATATTTCTTAACTCAGGTAATAATGATTTACAAGTTGGACAATTTGTATTAATAAATAGCAATAAAGTACTATGATTACTAAATAATTCAGTTGATATTACTTTCTCTCCCTTATGATTATATTCTCTAAAAGCAGGAGCAATTTGATCAAGCTGAAGTGTACCAATTTTTATGCCATTAACACTTTCGATTTTACGGATAAATGCTCCTATATATCTAGCAAGGAAAAAAATTAATACTAGTTGTCCTAAAGAAAGTATAATGAGCGTAATCAATGAGATATTATAAATTGTGGACAAGTTGATTCCTCCTATCATTCAATCACTTTATATATTCTCTTTGAATGAACTACAAACAATCTAGTTTCCTTTATTATTGCAATAAATATCAGTACATTAACTGAACATAGACTAAAAAACAGTTTGAAAAAGAAGTTAATGATTAATGGTGAATCATTAAAAAAAGGAATAAATGCAAAACCTATAATAAACATATTTCTTATCACTATTCCGTAATTTAGCTCTTGATTCTCTAAAAAGCTTCCACAACCACAATTTATCTCCGTATTCCCCCGGATCAGATTGATGACAACGGCAGAAGTATAAATTAATATAATTACAGTTAAGAGCGAAACACTAAATATATTTACTGAAAAAAAGTAAAATAAAATGGCAATCATTAATTCCGAAACAACCATTAAAAACAAAAAATAAGTGATGAAACGTTTAGGTAAGAGTTTATATTGAAAAATGGATATTTTGTGTTTATTCCAGTTTTTTATTTTATCAAATGCCGTTGTTATAAATAGGAATGCTAGAGTGACTTGAATCATGTAGACTATGTAACTCACAAAACCAAACCTTCCTTCTCATAAAGTTGTGATTGCGATGTGTACATTTCGTAATACTGCCCTCTATAACTTAATAAATCTGAATGACTGCCACGCTCAATAATTTCTCCGTTTTTCATAACAAGAATTTCGTCGGCCAAATACGCTGTTCCAAGTCTATGAGTGATAAAAATCATTGATTTATCTGGCGTTTGTTTAAACAATTGCTGTAATATTTCTATTTCAGAGATTGGGTCTAAACTTGAAGTCGGTTCATCCAGAATAATTAGATCTGTTTCCCTAAATAATGATCTTGATAAAGCTAATTTCTGCCATTGGCCTCCTGAGAGTTCAAGTCCTCCATCAAAAAGCCTTCCTAATATAGTTTCATACTGTTTTGGAAATTTTTCCACTTTCGAATGAATACCTGTCCGAATAGCTGCCAATTGAATTTCTTCAGCATTCTCGATGTTATTTATATTTCCAAATCCTATATTCTCCTTTACAGTAAAATTGTATTTTTCATAATCCTGAAAAAGGACAGAGATTTTTTTATGAAATGAGTTTTTATTAATCTGATTCATATCCATTCCATTTATCGAAATCATTCCCGTACTTACTTCATATAATCCTGAAATACATTTAGTTAATGTTGTTTTTCCAGAACCATTTTCACCGATAATGGCAATTTTCTTTCCCAATGGAATATCTATAGAAATATTTTGAATAGCAGGTTTCAATTCATCTGGATAAGTAAAAGCTAAATCTCTTATTTGAATGGCTTCAATATGATTAATGACTGATCCATGATGACCTTCATTCATCTCCTCCATTTCCATAAACTCTCGATACTCTTCAATAAACAAACTACTCTCATAGATTTTTGCTATATTTCTTGAGATATTACTTAAAGATTCTTGAATATTTTGCACGGCTTGTAAAACGGATACAAAACTTCCAACAAGTAATTTCCCTGAAGAGATTAGGAGCAGTACTAGTAATCCTGATAATGCATAGGTAGTGATTAATAAAAATTGCGCGATAAAAGTGAAAATCCCCTGTTTTTTCAGCAGAGAAAGTTCATTTTTTGCAAATAACTGATAATTCTCCTCCCATTTGCTAATAAGATATTTCCCAGTTCCAAATAATTTAATTTCCTTGAGTGAATCACGGTTATTTAGCAAACCTGCGATATAAGATTCAAGTCTTCCAAAGGGAGTTAAAAATTTTGCCAGTTCAAATCTTTTATTGCCATAACTCATCTCAATAAAAAAAAGAGGAAGAATACCAACAAAAAGAATGAGTATGAATGCCCAGTGCTGTGCGATTAAAAAAAATAGGATCGAAGACACTGTAATTAAGTCTCTTATAAAACTTGATGATTCTTCTACAACATTCAAGACACTGGATTGATTACTACTCAATCTTTGAATTTTGTTATAAGTTGCAGGTTTTTCAAAGTTAATAAAGGAAATTTGATTAATTTTTTCAAAAATAGATATATTGATAATTTTTCCAATTACTATAGTTACTTTTTTTTCATTGATGATTGATAAATATTGTAAAAAATAGGAAAAAAGAATAATACCAATTTGTAAGGAAAATAAGAAAATTACACGGCTATATGAACTCTCTTTTGAAAAAAGTCCAACTACTTCATTAATCAATTTTTGAGTTAAATAGATAAGTGTAACAGGTATTAATCCTGTAATTACTTTAATAAATGCCATAAAAAATAAATATGACTTATTATTTACCCAGACTAATTTGTATGAAAATCCAATCCCCTTAAACAGTCCAAGAAAAATTTGCAAACTATTATTTCCCCCTCTTAATATTCTGTATATTTACATTATTTAGAATAAACAATAACATAGTAATTGTTAATTGTCCAAAAACTAGAAAATAAGTTAATATATTTCTATTTCTAGTATTATGCAAGCCTATGATACTTTATAATGGACCCAAGAAACTAGACACGAAATGAGGAGATGTTAAAGTAGGTTTATGAAAAGAAATCGATACACACCAGAGTTTAAAGCTCAAATCGTGCTAGAGGTCCTAAAGGAAGAAAAGACCATGAATGAAATCGCTTCATCTCATGGAATTCACGTCAATCAAATTAGACAATGGAGGAATGCATTTCTTGATCAAATGCCTTCGATCTTCGCTAAAGAAAATAAAAAAGCGGATCAAATGAAGGCGGAATATGAAAATCAAATTGAAAACCTCTACGCTGAGGTTGGCCGTTTAACCACGCAATTGTCGTGGCTTAAAAAAAAATCTGGAATCAAGGAGTAGGGCCGAGCGTATTCAAATGATTGATTGGGATGATAAAGAGCTGCCAATCACTACCCAGGCTCAGCTGCTTGGGCTCAATCGTACTAGCTTGTATTATAAGCCAGTCGAGCCTTCTCCTGAGGAAATATTTATCAAGCACAAGATTGATGAAATTTATACCAAGCATCCCTATTTTGGGTCTAGGCGAATTACTGTTGTTCTAAACAACAATGGAATAAATATTAATCGCAAGGCTGTACAACGTCATATGCGGGAAATGGGCATTGCAGGGATTTCTCCCGGCCCTAACCTTAGTAAACGCAATCTTGAGCACCGGATCTATCCGTATCTTCTTAGAAATTTGGCCATTAGCCACCCTAACCACGTCTGGGGAATCGATATTACCTACATTCGCCTCCAACGAGGCTGGATGTATCTTGTAGCTCTGATAGACTGGTATTCTCGCTTTGTCGTTAGCTGGGAGCTAGACCAAACACTAGAGATTGACTTTGTCTTGGAGGCAGTGAAACGGGCTCTGTCGGTAGGACAGCCAGAGATCTTAAATAGTGATCAGGGTAGCCATTTTACCAGTCCCCAATATACCGGATTACTGCTGGATAAGGACATCCGAATTAGCATGGACGGCAAAGGAAGAGCCCTTGATAATATTGTTACAGAGAGGTTATGGAGAACGATTAAATATGAGGAGGTTTACTTAAAAGATTACGAGAGTCCAAGAGAAGCAAGGAAAGAGATTAACAATTTTATCCACTTCTATAACTATGAACGCCCTCACCAATCGATTGGCTATAAACCCCCCGCCTCCGTTTATGGCCTCGGAGTGATTCATCCATAAGGGATGATACTTCTCAGGGAAGAACCTGTCAAGGGTATGGCTAGCCCTCGCTCCGCTCGCCCTTGACAGAACCTCCCCTGAGAAGGAAAAATAGAGTAGGATGAATCACTCGCAAAAAAATGTGCACCTACCACCCCCCTAGCCCCAGTGAGCACCTCTAGCTCCTATAAAGCAGATATCCATAATGGATTCTGACCCACCTTAAAAAATTTAAATTAGTGTCTTGACGAAGGGGTCCACTTTACTTCTTCAGATACTCCTATGAATCATCAGAAAATTTTTCTAGATTATTTCTTCAATTATCTTAATCACACTTCTAGAATGATCACTTCATACGCAAATGAAAACATTGAAAAAGCGTCTTTAATTAAAAAAATCTCTAACATAAATCTTTCCAACTACTACACTTAGTTTTCACTAAATAAAATCCTAACTTCAACTGCTTATGGAAGACGGTAGAAAATTTATAAACCCTGATTCTTTTCTTAATTGAAAAGATCCTAAATCACACTTAAAGACACCAATGACATAAAAAAATACACTTCTTTCAAGATTAGAAGTGCAATGTAAAATTTGATCAACTATCCATTGATCTCCAATAATTCTATATGAGGTGATCTTATGTCAAAATTTTTTTCAAAATTAATGGGAACTTCCGCCTATCCAATTTGCTCAAGCACTATTAAAAGAACATTTTGTTACCTAAATATTAATCAATGTGCAGAGGCACCTGCTACGGGTTATAAATATGTCGATTCCCGAACGGGTGAAGATTGTAGTCCTACTTACTTTGCAAACTGTCAATGTAGACCGTAATCGTTCTTTTTCCTAATAACATAGTTAATATCAAACATTAAATGGATCAATGGATAGTTGAATAAATTTTATATACCATTTTCAGTTGTGATCTATACTATTGATTACTTCGAAAACTTTTATATTTGTTCTCATCATAAGAATCCTTTTACATAGGATCATCATTTATAACACTTGAAGCTGGAGGTATCATTTTGATTTCTTTCATGTTGATTAGCTTAATCCTTTTATCAATCATTATGTTCATCATTTGCTTTGTCATGTTATATCCCAAGAAAGCCAAAGAAAAGATGATACAAAAAGAAGATTCTCATGAAAACACTTTTGAGAACTCATTAATTATTGCACCAAACTTTAAACTACCCTCTATCAATCAAAAAAGTTATACATTAACCGATATTTTAGACAATGGAATAACGCTTGCCTTTATCGATTCACAATGTGGTTATTGTGAGTCCTATTTAGAAGAATTTTTGATTGAAATGAAAGGACTAAACCAAAATTTTGCTGTAATTTGTGGTGAAAGTGATAAGAACCAGTTAAACAAAATCATAGATTTGTATAATGAGAATTTTGTAGTTTTACAGGGTAACGCCGAGCTATTTGAAACGTTCGAGATTTCGTTTTTACCATCTTTTATTTATATAGATAAAAATCGAAAAATACTATTAAGAACGCCTATCCCGCTTCAAATGAAAACGTTTCTAACTAGATCAGTAGTATAATGTGAAATTTACTCAACTATCCATTGGGTAACCAAATTTTTATATGAGGTGATTTCATGTCCAAGCTATTTTCAAAATTGATGGGTATTTCTCCAGCATATGTAATATGTTCATCAACTATTAAAAGAACATTTTGTTATCTTAATATTAATAAATGTGCGGAAGCACCTGCAACGGGTTATAAATATGTGGATTCCCGAACAGGGGAAGATTGTAGTGGCACTACCTTTGTAAATTGTCAATGTAGACCATAACATACATTTACATCTAAAAAAGTAGCTAAAATACCCAATGGATAGTTGAATAAATTCTATATTTACTTGTTACGTGCATGGCAAACATAAACGATTACCTACATGAAATTAGCGTGATAATTTTATGTTCATTATAACAGGCAATAAAACAACTCCCCAATTTGCATTGGAGAGCAGTTGAAAATTAACTAAAAACCTTTTCCTCTTGTTCCTTCGTAAAAAAGCTCTTCATCGCATGAAATACGTCTGATTTTTGCTTTAGAATATAATAACGGAATTTTTCATTCTTAATATTTTTATAGGCGGTCATTAATGTTGAGTGGCGGTTGTATTGATTCACCTCACCGTAGCCGAACATATTCGAAACCTTCATTAGCTCTTCAACTAGTTTGATACAGCGTGGATTATCAGAGGTTAAGTTATCACCGTCTGAAAAGTGGAACGGATAAATATTGTAGCGGGATGGTTCATATTTTTCTTCAATGAGACTTATGGCTTTCCGATAGGCAGATGAACAAATAGTACCTCCACTTTCACCTTTGGAGAAAAAGTCTTCTTCGGATACTACTTTAGCTTCCGTGTGATGGGCAATAAATTCGATATCGACGGTCTCATACTTCGTACGTAAAAAGCGCGTCATCCAGAAAAAGAAGCTGCGAGTCATGTATTTTTCCCATACTCCCATCGATCCGCTCGTATCCATCATTGCAAGGACAACGGCCTTTGATTCTGGTTTTTGAATTTCATTCCATGTTCTAAATTTTAGATCCTCTTGATAAATCGGGTGGAAACTAGGTTTTCCGCTTATTGCATTCCTCTTGAAGGCTGTCATCATCGTTCGTTTTTTATCGATATTTCCCATTAATCCTGTTTTTCGTACATCATTAAATTCAATATCCTCAATCGTATTTAAATCCTGCTCTTTCCTTTGAAGGTTTGGCAATTCTAATTGCTTAAATAATGCTTCCTCCAATTCCATTAATGATACTTCAGCTTCATAATAGTCATCCCCTGGCTGATCTCCTGCGCCATCGCCTTTTCCGGGTCCCTTTTGTGGCGCGCCATCGCGTGCAACAACGTCACCCACCTTACTTTCGCCATCACCCTGGCCGACATGTTTATTCTTATCATAATTATAACGGATTTTGTATTCATCCAATGATCGGATCGGAATTTTGACCACATCACGGCCATCTGACATAATGATGCTTTCTTCGGTTATCAGATCGGGTAAGTTATTACGAATGGCTTCCTGGACTTTTTCTTGATGCCGTTTTTGATCATCATGTCCTTTTCGGTGGAGGGACCAATCTTCACTTGAAATAACAAACTGTTGGTGTTCTGACTCAGTCATCTCTTTTCCCCTCCTGCAATTTTTTTAAATCATGCACCAAATTCATTTTCCCTACATACAATATGTTGGCTGTGTGTAGAAATAGAGAGATAAATTTGGATTACTCTATACTATGCAAAAAATCGAAATTATTTACAATAAAATAATCAGAATAATGGAAACACCTAAAACATTGGACAAGCCTTTTTCATCCATTTCCTTTACTCATCGGCCATGCACTAGCTAAATTTTTTTTGATTTTTTAAAGGCTTTTGTCAAAGCTCTACTGCTGACTTTTCCATTTAAAGGGGTCAACGATCCTATAAAGTTTGCATCTCAGTTGAATCAAAGAGCTTGTCGGTTTTAACCTATTTTTAGTGAAAACATGAACAAAATTTGAGCAAAAAGCTTAAAAGAAGACCCCTAAGAAAAACTGTTATCTTAGGGGTCTTGTCAATCATGCTATTCTATTTTTATCGGTCTACCTATCCAGCAATATGCGCTTCTTGCTCGGTTACCTCTCCATCATCTCGAGACTTGTCGCGTTCAATACGATGCATTTCTACAACGTCCTTCGTAGGTGGAATGATCAAGCTTACAATCGCAATCGTAATACCTGAAATTACGACACCAGAAAAGCCTGGCATTTTCCAAAGATCTGATAGTAATCCAAGGAATCCTTCTGAATGACTCTCAGGTCCAGGTACACCGAAAATAGATGTCAGAACATAGTAGATGAGACCTACTAAAATACTTGTCCAAACCGCTGGTGTACTTACTCTTTTGGTGAATGGCCCAAGCACGATTGGCCAGAATATCGTAACAAAAACAATATCCCATGCTAAATAGGCTAAATCAATAACCTTTTGAAAGCCTAATGCTAATGTTAACCCAAGCAAAGAGCTTAAAACGATGGCTCCTCTAGAGAAGCGCAATAATGTTTTTGGATTTGGGTTTTTATTAATAAAGTCCAAATAAATATTTTTCGTTATAATTCCTGAAGTAGCTACGTAGCACGCCGCCAGCGTAGACATCCCCATTGCAGCCATAGCCGTCAAAAATATGGCAGATACGACTGGAGGGAAATAGCCTTCCGCAAATGCAAGCATCAGCATTTCAGGATTATCACTATGTGGAAAAACATGACGGAACGCTTCACCAAGCATTCCAGGGATCCAACTAATGAGTACAACAACGATTCCTGCAATAATCATACTTTTATAAGCAATTCGCGGATTTTTTGCCGCCGCCACCCGTTGCCCTAAATCTGCAGCCGGAATATCTCCTAATGCTAGTACTAAATAAAGGGACCAGAAACCAGCGCCGCCTTTTTGGAATAATTCATTTACATTCCACCAATCAGGGTTAAATGTAAAATTATCATATTGGAAAAAGACTACGATTGCGATCCCAAGTATTCCAACAATCGCAAAAAAGCCTTGAACAATTTCTGTATAGGCAACCGCCCATAGTCCACCAATAACTGAATAAAGAACTGTTAAAAAGACAAATATGAGTGCAGCTGGTAAAAAATCAATAGAAAAAATGGATTGGATGATATAGGTTCCGCCAACTGTTAATGCACCAGCATTAAAAAAACCAAATGCTACTGACATAACGATCCCAGTAAAGGCGCCTAATTTTTTGCTGTTATAACGTAATCCATAATAATCCGCAATTGTCCAGCCTTTAAGACGTCTTAATGGCTTTGTCCATATTAAGGCGCCAAGAATCATACATGTACCAAGTCCTGCCATCGTCGCTGTACCTTCAAAACCACCTGTAGTATAACCAGATCCTACTGCAGCAAAAAAGAATGGAGCCGCAAGCAGGGCCGCTATTAAGCTTCCTGTTACAACAAACATCGGCATACTCCAGCCTGCTACAATTAAATCTTCTGCCGTTTTAATTCTTTGATAGCCTTTAAATCCTATATAGTAAATAAAGATTAAATATAATAGAAAAACAATGATATTTATCATACATAAACTCCTAATTATTTTAATAGCCGAAAGGGGATCTATATGAAAGAATTTAGGCTCCCTTTTATAGACACCCTTCCATTCTAACCATGTAGATTATCCGTTCATGACGATTCCGCCATTGGGACTAATGATTTGCCCAGTATAGAAATTTGCATCTTCACTCGCTAAAAACAACACACTTTTCGCGATTTCTTCTGGTTGGGCTAGACGTTTTAATGGATATTTTGATGCTTCCTCTTCAGGATAATTGTCACCAAAATCTTTTAATATGTCCGTCCATGTTCCACTTGGAGCAACAGCATTGACAAGAATGTCAGGAGCTAGCTCTCTCGCTAACGCTTTTGTAAAAGCATTAATTCCGCCTTTTGCCGCGGAGTAATGAACAAATTCTTCACATCCTAGGCTTCCTAAGTCAGAGGAAATATTAATGATCTTCCCTGAATTTTTCTTCTTCATACGTTGAGCTGCCGCCCTTGCATTATGGAAATATCCATATAAATGAACTTTAATCATTCGATCCCATTGCCCATCTGTCATTTCTGTAAAAGGAACGCCTTCTGCAATTCCGGCATTATTTACTAAAATGTCGATCGACCCAAGCTTTTCATCAAAAAATCGGAACATTTCTTCCACCTTATCAGATGATGATACATCTGCCTCAAAAACAAATGCTTTTCCACCATAGCTCTCAGCTTCCTGTTGTACCTGTATAGCATTTGCCGCATCATTAAAGTGATTAATGAGTACATTTGCCCCGTTTTTTGCCATCTCAAGAGCAATCGCTCTCCCGATCCCTTTACTCGATCCTGTTATAAGGACATTCTTTCCCTGTAATCTCACTGCTAACTCCCCTTTTTACTAGGCTCTTTTCTAAAATTGTTGCTTATTTAGGTAAAGCTTTCAAAGATACTAAAACTGCCTTTTACTAAAGCTAAACTTCCTTATAGTTTAAAACTGCTAACTAACTGCTGAAGTTCCTCTGCTTTTTCGCTTAGTGAATGAGTGGCTCTACTGATTTCTTCAATAGAGGCTGCTTGTTCTTCACTGGATATTGAAACATTTCCTAAATTATCAGCTGAGGTAACTGTATATTCTTTTAGCTGTTCTACAGATGCAGATACTTCTTCTGTTGTCGCCGAAACTTGTTCAGATGCTGCGGAAACCTCTTGTATTTGACTCGCTACATTTCTAGTCGATGTCAAAATTTCTTCGAAGGAATTTCCTGCTTCTTTCGTCAATTCAATTCCGTATTGAACATCTTCTTTTCCTTGTTCCATAACCGAAATCGAGCTTTCCGTATCCTTCTGTATTTCATTGATTAGCTCATGAATTTGTTGAGCAGATTGTGCTGATTGCTCTGCTAGCTTCCGAACCTCTTCAGCAACTACAGCAAATCCTCTACCATGTTCACCTGCACGAGCTGCTTCGATTGCTGCATTCAATGCAAGTAAATTCGTTTGATCGGCAATCTCAGTAATGATATTAACGATGCTACCAATCTCACCTGAACTTACACCAAGCTGTTTAATTGCATGAGAAAGATGAGTGACAGAATTATTGATTTTCTCCATTTGATCGACTACATTTTTGATTGCTTTATTTCCTTCTTCAGCTTGCTGTAATGTCTCCTGTGAAACCTCAGACACAACAGATGAAGATTGGGCAATTTTATAAATGCCATCGGACGATTCCGTCATTGCCTGTGCACTTTCTTCCATAATCAGTAAGGTATTATTTGTACTACTCACGACATCCTTAATTTCATCTGAAACTTTTTTTGAGAAATGATACCCTTCTGATGCAGTTGCAGAGAGCTCCTCAGATGATGCAGCAAGATGTTCCGAAGTCAATTTAATATTATGAATAAGGTTTCTTAAACTATCGATCATCGATTGAATCGAATTCGAAAGAACACCGATTTCATCTTTTCGATTTAAGTCTAGATTACTGTCAGAAAGATTTCCTTCTGCTACGTTATTTGCCACTGAAATAACTTTATCAAGCGGTTTTAATAATTTGCGGATAGAGAAGTAAATAACGATGATAAGTATGATAATTCCGATGATCGCAATAGCAATTTCTTTAATCAGTGATTTTTGAATAATATTATTAATATAATCGGCTGAATAATCTACGCCCAACACAGCAATTGGATTATTATTTTCATCAACAATTGGTGTAAAAACCGTTTCCCAAGTACCGAATGGATCATCAAAGATTTTCGTCACAACCGGTTGATTGGTTTCCATTGCTTTTGTTGCTGCTTTCAAATGAATATCTGCTAAATCAGTGAAATTTTCGCCTGCTTTATAAATTTCATCCAGATTTTTTGTAAAAGCAATTGGAACCACACTGTCACCATTCATTTTCCAAATATAGCTCCAGCTCATAACCCCTTGTTTTTCCATAATGTCATCAAGTTTTTCTTGCGTTTTCTTAAAAATTTCGTCACTTCCACTACTATTTGTAGTTAAATACTGGATATCCTCACGATCGATAGAATTTGTCGTCAAAATCCCAACACTTTTAAGCTCCTTTTTTAAGTCATTTTTTAATTGAGTGGATAGCTCAAGAATATTCAATGTCGTTGTTATCGCAAACATAATTAAAACGATCACGGAGATGAACAATGACATTTTTCCTTTTAGTGAAAATTTCCTAAACAAATTTACTCCCCCCTATTTAATTAATCTAAAGATTTTATCAAGTACACTCTCTATATCGACAAAATTCGCTATTGTTTTCCAACAATCTTTCAATTTTTCCAAGAAAATTGCTTCCAAAAAATATTTTTAAGACTTTAGTCCTATGCAAAAGGGATTATTTTCAATTCACCATCATCCATTTACCCAAATAAAATCCCCCTCTACAAGGAGGGGGAAGATGTTTAAATTGGATTATCGATTTAACAAGCTACCAACATATCGTAATAGCTCATTTGCTGATGTCGAATTATAGCCATGTTCATCAATAAGACGAGCAACCACTTCATTAATCTTTTTCAATTGCTGTTCATCTGGAGTTTTCGAGGATGTCGTAATTTTAACTACATCCTTTAAATCGGCAAAAAGTTTCTTTTGAATGGCTTCACGTAGGCGATCATGTGAATTATAGTCAAAGCGTCTTCCTTTACGGGCATATGCTGAAATACGGATAAGAATTTCTTCGCGAAAGGCCTTTTTAGCATTTTCAGAAATCCCAATTTGTTCTTCAATTGATCTCATCAGCTTTTCATCTGGGTTTATTTCTTCGCCTGTTAAAGGATCATGAAGCTTCGCTTTATTACAATAAGCTTCGACATTATCTAAATAATTATCCATTAATGTTTTGGCAGACTCTTCATAGGAATAGACAAATGCTTTTTGTACTTCTTTTTTGGCAATCTCATCATATTCCTTTCTTGCCAAGGAAATAAAGTTTAAATATTTTTCTTTCAGTTCAGAAGTAATAGATGGGTGCTGATCTAGGCCCTCTTTTAATGACCGAAGAACATCCAGCGCATTGATAGAAGATACTTCCTTCCTAATGATCGTTGAAGATATGCGATTAATGACATATCTTGGATCAATTCCACTCATACCTTCTTCCTGAAATTCTTTTTTCAATTCATCGATATCGGCAGAATTAAATCCTTCCACACTTTCTCCATCATATAATCTCATTTTCTTAATTAGATCGATGTCCCCTCTTTTTGGTTCCTTTAACCGAGTGAGGATCGAGAACATCGCCGCAATTTTCAATGTATGAGGAGCAATATGAACCTCTGCCACATCACTTTCATTGATCATCTTTTCATAGATTTTTTCTTCTTGGGAAACTTTTAAGTTATACGGAACAGGCATTACAATGATCCGTGAATGTAGCGCCTCGTTTTTCTTATTTGATATAAATGAACGATACTCCGTTTCGTTCGTATGTGCGACGATTAGTTCATCCGCACTAATCAATGCAAACCTTCCAGCTTTAAAATTTCCTTCCTGTGTCAGGGAAAGTAAATGCCAAAGGAATTTTTCATCGCATTTTAGCATTTCTTGGAATTCCATCAAACCACGGTTCGCTTTATTTAATTCACCATCGAATCGATAGGCACGTGGGTCAGATTCCGAACCATATTCAGCAATCGTTGAAAAATCAATACTTCCAGTTAAATCAGCGATATCCTGTGATTTCGGATCAGATGGGCTGAATGTTCCAATTCCTACGCGGCGATCTTCAGAGAAAAAGATTCGTTGAACGATGACATCTTCTATTCGTCCACCGTATTCTTCCTCAAGCCTCAACATGTTTAATGGCGAAAGATTCCCTTCGACACGTATACCATATTCTTTGTAAAAATCATCGCGTAAATGATTAGGGATCAGATGTAAAGGATCCTCATGCATTGGACAGCCTTTTATCGCATAAATCGCTCCATTTTCAGTACGTGTATATGCCTCGAGACCTCTTTTTAACATCGTCACTAAAGTTGATTTCCCGCCACTAACAGGACCCATTAATAATAAAACACGCTTACGGACATCTAAGCGTTTGGCTGAAGGGTGAAAGTATTCTTCAACTAATTTTTCAAGGGCTGCCTCCAAACCGAATAGTTGATTACTAAAAAACTGATATTTTTTCTTCCCATCTACTTCTTCTATTCCTGCATCTTTTATCATATTGTAAACACGGGAATGTGCCGACTGTGCAACCCAAGGCTTCTCTTTCAATAATTCCAAATATTCTCCAAAAGTACCTTCCCAACGAAGCTTTTCCTCTTCTTCTCGGTAATGTTCTAGTTTTTTTAAAATATCCATGAGTACCTCCCCTTGTCACTTGTTGAAGGACGATTAATATACTTTATGCTCAAACCTTTTGGAACATGATATAAAAACAAGAAATGCATTCCTGGGAAAATATGAATTCGATGATTTACCATTAGTTGTTCATGAAAAACAAATGAGGGATGTTCACATAAAATATAAATTGGGCTATAATAAAAATTAGTACTGCAATAATTTTGAAGGAGGCTTACATAACTATGGGAACTTGGGTTATTATAGCTGTTTCAATTGCATTTTTAGCAGCTATTTTTACTGCTGGATATGATGATAAGCCAGGAACAAATAAATAATTGAAGCCAAATAAAAAAATCTTCCTGTTTGGAAGATTTTTTTATTATTTTAAATGAGGATAGCCTTGTTGTCTTAATGCCTCATACACTAAGATGGCAGCAGTATTCGATAGATTTAATGAACGAACATTATCATTCATTGGAATTCGTAAAAAATGATCCTTATTATTAACTAGCAAATCCTTTGGCAAACCCGTCGTTTCCTTACCGAACATAAAATAATATTCTTTATTCACATCACTATAATCAAAAGCAGAATGTGGTTTCTCGCCAAAGGTTTCAATGTAGAAGAATTCCCCATTTTCATTTTTACTAAAAAACTCATCCAATGAGTCATAATAAGTAATATTTACATGATGCCAGTAATCAAGACCGGCACGTTTAAGCATTTTATCATCTGTTGAAAAACCAAGAGGTTTGATTAAATGTAGTTTCGTATCCGTTGCTGCGCATGTTCGCGCAATATTCCCTGTATTTGCTGGGATTTCTGGTTGATAAAGTACGACATGTATTGCCACGATTGTTTCACCTCATTATTGAACTATAACCTTATCCATTATAGCATAAGTTCCTTTTGATTAAGGATTATCTACAATGGTAAAAAATTTATATTGAATATTTGGTGTGTACGCTGTGGAATCCTCATATGCCCAGTAGCGCATCCGACTATTCGAAGTATGTGCATTTACGAGAGGCATGCCCAAAGCGTCTTTCCCGGTTACAATGGTATTATGATCAAAACGGCCATCTCCCTGGAAGTCGTAACAAATCACGTCCCCAAGCATTAATTCATGTGGAGATCCGACTTCTCTTGCCTGTAAACCAGCTGTCGAAGAAGCTAGATAGATTCGTAAGGAATTAGCAACGCTCCAGCTATAGCTCCAATTATTACTCCTCATCCACCAGCCTTTGCTTTTATTCGGATATCCACGCATCGGTGCACCTCCTGCATGAAGACATTGAGAAATATAATTCGTACAGTCCACTTCAAATTTTTTGTATGCAGGATTATATGAATTCCACCATTTTTCGGCATATTGAACGGCTTTCAAACGATCATATCGGTAGGAAATCCTTGGCATATCATCATTTTCCTCTAATTCAGCTTCTATCTGTCGCTGGTTCAAAATGATGTCTTCCTGATTTAACTCTCGGCTTTCATATAGTTTATCCTTATAAAAAGAGGCCAGGTGATGTTCCAGCTTCTCCTCCATATACATCTTGTCTTTCTGTTTAATTAAATATTGCATGTGAACATCATAATGGACATACGTGTGATCATCTTCCTGTTTTCTATCCGTTATCGTTGTATTTGCCATAACCTTTACAATTTCTGCATTCCTATTTTGAAACGATTCGATCTTTTTTATTATGTGTTCATTTTCATGGTCCTTTTTACTTTTCACATAGGCTTCAACCTGCCATTTTACGTGCGCCTTGATTTGATCCTTCATTTGCTTCCCTCCTCTAATTAATACATATGAAAGAGGAGCCTTTTCAAAACAAAAAAAGCAAAGTATAGTTATACTATATAATTCCATTTTCTTGAAGTAACATGATAAAAATAGAAAATAAATTGAAATATAATGTTAGTTTTAAAAAATTCCCACTTAAAAAGGGGGCTTTTTATGAAATTCAAATTAATGGTATGGATTTTACTTCTTCCAATATTCTTGTTTTCCCTTGGAATTTTCTTTTTTGAAGTAGCAATTTATTCTACTTTACCGCCAGACCTAGGTGGAACGAGTTTTTGGGTGGTGTTCAAGAATGTTTGGTATCGCTCCGTATCGTTTTATACTACGCTTGTGATCTTGTTTCTTTTGTTGTTTTTTAGTTTTTTAAAAAAGCGAGGATAAGCATCTAATATTGTTTAACAAAAAAACGCTTGGAGTTGGTACTGCCCCTTTAAAGTTAATTTTAGGGGTAATACCTTTCCAAGCGTTTTTATATTTATTGTTATACTTCGCCTTTTGTTTTGCGTATTGCTTTTTCAATTTCATTTAAAACATCCGGGTCTGTTTCTTTTTCATTTGAATGCTCTAATGCCATAGAAGCATCTTCTCCACCAATTTTCCCCAATGCCCATGCGGCTGTGCCACGTATAACAGGACGAGGATCCTCATTTAGCACCTGAATAAGTTCTGGAACCGAGGATTGTTCTTTAAAATGGGCTAATGCAATAATGGCATTTCTTTGAATCGGCTTTTTCCCTCTCCATGAGCCAGACATTTCCCCAAAATTATCCTTAAATTCACGATTACTAATCGTTAATAATGGGGTTAATCTTGGTTTGGCTAACTCAGGATCAGGCTCCATCTCTTCATGGAAATGAAAATCCATTCCTTTATTTTTAGGGCATATTGTCTGACAGGTATCACATCCATAGATACGATTACCTAATTTATCGCGAAATTCTTCTTCAAGAAATCCCTTCGTTTGTGTTAAAAAGGCGATGCAGCGCTGCGCATTCAGTTGTCCTCCTTGGACTAAAGCACCTGTTGGACAGACATCAATACATTTATTACAGGATCCACACTGATCTTCCATCGGTTCATCTGGCTCAAATGGTAGATTGGTGATCATTTCTCCCAAGTACACATAGGAACCAAACTCCGGTGTAATAATGGAGCAATTTTTCCCGCTCCAGCCGATCCCTGCTCTTTGTGCTACTGCACGATCAACTAATTCACCCGTATCAACCATTGATTTAAATCTGGCCTCTGGTACCTTCTCCAAAATAAATTCCTCTAATTGCTTCAACTTTTCTCGTAAAATGGTATGATAATCGACGCCCCAAGACGCTCGACAAAAAATGCCTCGTCTGTCCCCTTTTTTCCCTTGTGGTGACTCAGACATCTTTGAAGGATAAGCAAGAGCAATCGCAATAATTGATTTTGGTTGATCAAAAATCAAGGAAGGATTTACACGTTTTTCAATATCTTTTTCTTCAAATCCCGATTGATACCCGAGCTCCTGTTGTCGAATTAATCGATTTTTCATTTCAGTAAAGGTGTCCGCAGTGGTAAAACCTATTTTATCAATCCCAATCACCTTACTATAGGAAATGATTTCTTGCTTCAGCTGAGAGATATTCATGTACGCTCCTCCTTCCTTTGTAGTAAACAAATAAAAAAACGCAATACCCCGTTCTTCTTGGAAAACGAAACACTGCGTTATTCAAAATATTATGTATGGAGCGGGTGATGGGAATCGAACCCACGACAACAGCTTGGAAGGCTGTAGTTTTACCACTAAACTACACCCGCAATATGAAATATATTTTATATCTCTAATCGACTTTTTTATTATACAAATTTCTACAACATTTTTCAAGTGTTTTTATAAAAAATTATTGTCGACCTATTTAGTAACTAGTATTAAAGGGAGAGTACAATACCACCCTCCCTTTAAAACCACTTATCTTCCGATCGGTTCCTTTTCAGGTATATGACCTGACTTATTAACCTTTGTTTCTAAATAAAACTCATTGTATTCCGATTTATCTCCCCATAGAGGGATATGTTCATCAGCTAAAAGTCCAGATTCCTTTAGTGCAGCAAGTTTCTTAGGATTATTAGTAATTAAGGTAACTGGTTTTGAACGAATGGATTGTAATACTGAAATCGCCTCATCATATGAACGGCTATCATCTGTAAATCCAAGTGCAAGATTTGCCTCAACCGTATCATAACCTTCTTGCTGCAATAAGTAAGCAAAGGATTTAGAGAATAATCCAATCCCTCTTCCTTCATGATTCGCAAGATAGAATAAGGCACCACTGCCATTTTCTACAATCATTTGCATGGATGTACGTAATTGATACCCACAATCACATCGTTTGCTACCGAATATATCACCCGTATGGCAAATACTGTGCATGCGCACTAACGCTTTTTCAGCATCTTGGATATCACCGTAAACAAGAACTGAACATTGTTGCATGGATGCTAAATCCAAATTAGGTAAGGAATCTAAAATTTCATCCTTTGATACATGTTCTTCTACAGCGAGCCATGTATACCACTTAAAATGGACAACCTGCTGATCTAGCTGAACAGGAAGATTAATTGGTCCAACTAAGCAAATATTTTTATCTGAAAGTGAAATTAGTTTCATTTTATCGATAAGAAGATGTTTAACTTCCGATGAAATCATAGCTTTCTCCTCTTTTAAATTAGAATCATTATAATGTAAAGCAAGTTTATACTAAGTTTCCTGATGGGTCAAGAAAATAAGATTTCCAATGGTTGAATATTAATAAGTATAATCTTTGCTTTTTATTTGTATGTCTTGTAGAACGTTTCTTGGCTGGCTGCATGATCCTCTTTTGTTCTGGTCATCATTTACTATTTTCCTTTATCTTATTTAGCATTCAAATCATTTTTTGAATGTTCTAATCAAGTCTTCGGTACTCTGTTGATCACCCTTGTTCTATCAAAATTTCGAGCACGCGTGGACTCCTTAGTTCATAAGTATATCAGCCTTTATGATGCGGGTCACCATTCTTATTGGTGGTTACTTAGAGGATCACGTTCCATTTTGATATATTTTTTTATGTTGCTGGTGCTTGGATAATGTTGATGGGGTTTGCGGGGGGTTTGGGAACTAAAGAAAGCGATTGATTACCCTGGTGGAGAATTTTGACTGGGGGCGGGAACCTAAGGGTGCGGTTGATTACCGAGAAGGAAGAAATTCCGGGGGTTCGGGAACCTAAGGGAGGGTTTGGTTACCGGGATGGAGAAAAATGTCTGTGTTCGGTAACTAAAGAGTGTGGTTGGTTACTCTGGAGGAGGATTTTGACTGGGGGCGGGAACTTAAGGGTGCGGTTAATTACCGAGAAGGAAGAAATTCCGGGGGTTCGGGAACCTAAGGGAGGGTTTGGTTACCGGGATGGAGAAAAATGCCTGTGATCGGTAACTAAAGAGTGTGGTTGGTTACCCTGGTGGGGAATTTTGACTGGGGGCGGGAACTAAAGAGGGCGGTTGATTACCCTGGACGGCAATTTTGACTGGGGGCGGGAACCTAAGCGGGCGGTTGATTACCCTGGACGGCAATTTTGACTGGGCACGGGAACCTAAGCGGGCGGTTGATTACCCTGTGGGTGTAATTTGCCTGCGTTCGGGAACTAAAGAGGGCGATTGGTTACTCTGGAGGAGGATTTTGGCTTGCGTCGGGAACTAAAGAGGGCGATTGATTACCCTGGTGAGGAATTTTGACTGCGCTCGGGAACTAAAGAGGGCGGTTGATTACCGGATGGGGGAATTTTGCATGGGGTTGGTAACCTAAGAGAGCATTTGATTACCCGGAAGGAGGAAATCACCTGTACACGGTAACCTAAGAGACCGGTTGTTACCATGAAGGAGCAATATACCGATTCTTCATTAAAATAACGGACTCACGGTCCGCTATTTACCCTTTTTTTTATTGTATAGGCTGAAAAGCAACATTCCAGATTCCATCGTCATCTTTAATCATTTGAAAGCCAAGTTCACCATCTGGGCCTTGGAAGGAGATATATCCTTGATCATCACTCGTTTGTATAAATGTTCCTTTTCCAATGTTTTTAAATTTTTTTATAAGAGTTTCCTTCGTACCTCGATCTTCTTTAGGTATGGCTCGGTCTTCTTCTTTTGTCCACTGAATATGTTCTTTACGGTCTGTATATAATGCATAGACGGCGTAATATTGTTGGTCAATTTCAGCTTTTACATATAGCTTCGCAATACTAATCGGACTCAAATCTTTTAAATGAACCTCATTCAAATCCTTAAGAAACAATTGATAAGCAATATTTTCTTCATTAGATAGAGTAAATTCCTCTTTAATAACAGGAGGTTTTTTCTTTTCTTCCATCGCAACGCGTGGAGACTCGTGATTCATTAAAGAGAAACTAATTGCGCCGAAACTAATAAGCAGTAAAATCGTAAAAGCGGGCAGCAACCTAATCTTTTTGCTTGGCTTTTTATTCCTTTGGATTTTTTGATACACTTGAGCCCGATCTTTTTCAGTAAAGACTGATTCTGTACTAATATATTTATCAATTTGCTCTTTTAATTCTTCACTTCTCATCCCACAGCCCTCCAAATTCCTTTTCTAATGTTTTCTTTGCCCTTAATAATCTTGTTTTTACACCTGAGGGAGAGAGGCCTAGTAAGCTGCTAATTTCATTTATTTTTAATTCTTTATAATAGTATAAAATGATTACTTCTCGATATTTGATCGGCAAATTAAAAATGGTTTGAACAACTTTATCCTTTTGCTGACCATCGATTACATAAAATTCAGGAGTTTTTGTTTCAATTAATGAGAAGAATTGATTCGTTAAAAAGAGTTTTTTATACTTCCAAGATTTAAGCTTATCCTTGCATTTATTAATCGCAATTCGATATATCCATGTCTTTATATCCGAGTTTCCTTGAAAGGAATCCAGCTTTAAATAGATGGTGACAAATACATCTTGCGTTACATCCTCTGTTAGCACCCAATCTTTTAAATAAGAATAAACTAATCTCTTTATCTCCTCTCCATACGTCAGCATTAAAGAGGTCAAAAAATCGGACTCCTCATTTATTTCCTCTATCAAAATTTCCCCACCTCATTTTTATCTCTTTTCAATTAGACGATTAAGGATCGAAATGGTTTCGGAATATTCCTACTCTTTTTAACCGAGATTGGCATAACATTTACAAGCTTCGTCCTTTACAAAGAAAATCCTACTGCAAACAAAAAATAACACGATTAATTTGTATAAATATTCCCCTTTATTGCTTTAGGAACCATTGTTTTTCCGGCCATCCAATCCTTTAAAGAGATTGTCAGTGGGTCGGAATCGCAACCAATTCCGACGATTACCTCTAATTTGTTTGGTAAATACACAACGGTATGCAGTGTTCCAAAATATTCTTTATAATGATGGAAAAATAATTTTGAATGGTTACCGTTAAAAGAATGGTAGGCTGATAAAGGCGTTAACCTCTGTTTAATTAATTTTAGTAGGTAATCTTTTCGATCAAGTGAACCTTGGATGGTCTCCCTATTTTTTTCCTTTAATGTTTCTGACTCAAAATGATTCGTACAAACCAGAGGGGTAGCAAACTTCACTATTTGTTTCTGTGGTGAAGCCTCAACAATTGCACTTTTCCCCTGTTTATCTGTAATCGAATAGTTGTAACAATATCCATGCGGAATATCTTTGATTAATTGAATCGCTTCATCAGTTGTTGCGCATTGGTCTAATATCATTCGAACGATGGTTGTAGCGATAAATCCTTCTTCTTTATACATTTGATTAACAAAATGTAAGCCTATCACAAGCCCTTTTTCATTCATACCGTCTAATCGGCCAATGATTTGTTGACTAAAGCCTATACTTGCATACCCTTTAATAGGATTCATTAGGACAAGCCGCGCATCGTACAATTGATCATTGAAATCATAGTTACGGACGTAAAAGGAATCAGATACTAATGTAGTACAACCCATCTCAGGAAATATGACATTATAGCCACTATACCATTCTATTGCTGTATTTCTATCGATACCCAGCCCATCGGCCAATCCGTATATTTCTTCAAGTATGTTTGGATGTACTTTATTTAACTTTTCCCTTGCCTGGAAACAATTGAAGTCCGGATTTTTCGTCATGTTTTGAGTTGTTCCATTCCAGTTTAATTCCTGCTTCAATTGCTGACCCTGTAATCTTCCTATTTCATAGTTACTCCCCGTTAGCTCTACAATTTTAACGACTAACTCCTTTGGTTCATTCATCCTTTATCCTCCTTTGAATTTTGTAACTGGCATAATTAAATCAAGATCGTTTAGCTCCTCACCGCGATACCATTCTAATATGGGACCTGTTGGTATCCAGTTATGGTCAACTGCAAATCTGATTAAATTTCTATACCCCTCTTTAATTTGTGAAATCGATGAGTTAAAGCTTTGAGCAATACAAAGACAGGGTGGCATATGTTCAATTTGTGCCCCTTCAGGCAAAACAGATAGACTGATCGCTTTTGATAAACCAAAGCCAATTTCTGCCTTAATGGAATTCATCCCTGATAAATAACGAAGATAGCCACTTTTGAATCGTATATTATTCTTTGATAGTTCTTTGCCTCGTTCTCGAAAATATGTGCCAAACTGACCAACCTCTGATTCTGCACCAAACCAAACAATCATTTCTTCCTTTCTTTCTATTAAATAAACAGCTTCATTTTCATGTTGGCCTTCTAAATAGCGTAGACTGACATTTAGTAATTCCTGCTTTTGCTTTAATGACTGAATCCACCTCGTCATCATTTGTTGGCGCTTCTCCTCATTCCCACTAATATAAAGCTGAATTTCCTTTATAGAAATTCCAACTAGCCTTAAGCTAGAAATAAACTTGACCACTTCAATCTGGTCTTCCGAATAATAGCGATATCCATTTTCAAGTTTTCTTTTAGGTGATAATAAATGCTGCGTTTCATAGTAACGTAAAGCACTTTTAGAGATTCCTGTCCTTTCAGAGAATGCTTGTATTGTCATTAATTCCTCCATGATTAATCCTCCCTTTCTTTAAGATAAACGTTAAAGTAACTTGAAGGTCAAGATAATTTTTCGCAATAATCACAATGATTGAATGTTTATTTATGGTAAAATTATGTAAGAAGGGAGTTTTTCACTTGTTTAAAAATACATCCAAATTCTATCTAACAATCTCTTTCCTTACGATCCTTAACAGTTATTTACAAGCATACAATCATTGGGGAGAAAGGCATGTTTTATCGCTACTCTTTTTCATTTTAGGAACGATCCTTTTAATCCTTTCAATAATCGGTGTCATTGTTTTAAAAAAAAACAGAAAACCATTGGTAGAACAAAATGAATAAGGGAAACGCCCACATTTAAAGCGATTCCCTTTATGTTATATAAAACGAGTACCTTCTATAATTTAAATGGCGGGATAAAGCGACCGTCGATATCTGTAAAATTATATTCCTTTGCTAAATCTCCCACTCTATAAACGTTTCCGCTCTTTTCTATTACATTGGTATCACTAGCTAAATGGGTAATTGCACGGCCAATATAATGAGGGGTTTCTGAATCCTTTAATTCCTCAGATTCCTGCCAATTTTCCTCAGCTACATGATGATGTTTTAACACAAGCTCTGTTCTCATGAATCCAGGTGAGACTGCGAGAACAGCAATATTGTCTTGTTTTAATTCTATTGACAGTCCATAAGCCATGCGAACTAATGAATTTTTAGCTAAATCGTAATAAAACTGTCCCGTATATTTATGATCGTCCCAAAATGTAGTGTGGACGATAAGGGCTTGTCGATTCTCACGGAGCAATGGGATGGCGAAATGATTAGTGGCTAACTGTGCACGCACACCAGCAGTAAACATCGTATCCCAATGTTTCAACGGCAGCTCCCAAAATGGCTTAGCATCTACCCCTAGATCATGTGCTCCCCATACATTATTAATCAAAATATCTAATTTCCCTTGTTCCTTGCGTATTTGGTTGATGACTGATTCAGTTTCCGTATCATTTGTATGATCACAGCGAATCGCGATTCCTGTTCCCCCATGAGCCTCTATTTCTGAAACGGTGTCATCAATGGTTCCTGGCCATGCATTTGTCGAATTACCTTGCGTACTACGCCCTGTCACATAAACTGTTGCTCCAGCCTTTCCTAATTCAATTGCAATCCCCCGTCCAGCTCCCCTACTGCCTCCCGTTACAAGCGCAACTTTACCTTTTAAATTATTCATATTTCCCATTCCTTTCTTAACTAGATGTCCTCATTATAAAGGTTCATTCTTGACAACCTTTGTCATATTTCCTTAAATAAAACATAATAAATCTTAAAAAAAGGTGAGTTGGGATGAGAGGAGATCGATTAATATCCATTCTTTTGCTGTTACAAACGCATGTGCAAATGACAGCTAAAGAACTATCTGAGAAATTAGAGGTTTCGGAGCGAACCATCTATCGCGATATGGAAGCCTTAAGCAGTACAGGAATACCGGTGTTTGCAGAACGAGGAAAAAATGGTGGATGGTCATTACTAGAGGGCTATCGAACAAATTTAACAGGGCTAAAGGAAGCAGAAATTCGCGCATTATTTCTCTCTCCTTCGCATCAATTTCTCGAAGACCTCGGTTTACATCGCACTTCAGAGGAAGCGAGAAATAAACTACTAGCCTCTCTTCCAGAAAGTTATCGAAAAAATGCTAAAGACATATGGAACCGCATTCATATTGATACAAGTACATGGCGAGAGCGGAAGGAAAAAATGGTGACCTTCGAAGTCCTGAAAAAAGCGATATGGGAAGAAAATAAATTATTGATGGAATATGAACGTGCAGACGGAATAACAAACGAACGAATTGTCCATCCATTAGGACTTGTTGCCAAGGGAAGTCGCTGGTACTTTATAGCGGCTAAAGAAAATAATGAAATTCGAAACTATAGGGTTTCACGAATAAAAGCTGCGATGCCTATTAACGAAAAATTTAAAAGACCAACGGATTTCGATCTTGCCCATTACTGGAAATCTTCAACAAAGGCTTTTGTTGAAAACCTACCAACATATACTGTAGTGGTAGAAGTTACACCATCAATCCTACCAAGGCTACAATTTACAGACCGCTTCGTTCAACTTATAAAGATGAACAATAAAAATAAAAATGGATGGATCCCTGTCGAACTTTCATTCCATACTGAAGAGGATGCTAAAGGATATATACTAGGATTCTCCGATCAAATGAAAGTGATTGAACCTAAAGAGCTGCATCAACAGATTCTTAGGATGGCTGAAGCTACGGTTGCGTTTTATCGACAGGAGAAATGATATTGTATATTTATGTTAGTGATAGGGTGCATTAATCTCGTAAGGATTAATGCACTCTTTTTATCCCCTCATAATAATTATGTGAAGGAAAAATAACCAAAATCATAGAAGAAGGTATACATTCGAACTTTTTAATATCGAGGTGTCTAATGAGCCAATTATTTTCAGAAATTCAATCAGCACTAAACTTACATACACTACATGAATGTGTTTCACAAATGATAAATAAACAAGTTAATAACCTGCATGATTGGAAAATTGAATCGATTCAATCTGTTTCACTTAATTTTACAACGGAAGGTATTTTTCGTATTTATGGGACATTCAATGATCAAGGAAGCAGTATCCCTTGGTCACTCATTCTAAAGATAATAAGAACTGAGCATTCAGATAAAGATGATCCACAACATCATAACTATTGGAAAAGAGAGGCATTGGTTAACCAGTCACAATTGTTATCCCATCTTCCTGATTTTATTTATACCCCTCAATGCTATAAAGTTGAGGAAAAAGCGAATGGTTCTATTTGGATTTGGATGGAAGAAATAAAAGAAGAGAATAACAAAATATGGTCTGAAGAAAATCTCGCTTTTATTGCACGACATTTAGGGATGTTTAATGGAGCATATTTTTCTAGTAAAACACTTCCTGAATATTCATGGATATGCCGTAATTGGTTACATTCTTAGGTGAATAGTTGTAAAAAGTATTCGATTAATCCAATGACCTATTATCCAACCATTCAAGGATTTGCTAGTCTTCGAAACATCTATCATTCTTATCTACACTTAAATGAAAATATACATAAGCATCTTCATGCCATTAATAAATTACCTCGTGTTCTTGCACACCAAGATTTAAGTAAACAAAACATATTCATTCACAGAGGTTTAACTTTAATAGACTGGCAGTTTCTGAGTATTTCTGGATTAGGAGAGGATTTGGGAAAATTATATGGAATTGCCTTAAGCCAACAAGATATTCCGATTGAAAAAGCAGAATATTTTCAAGACCTCCTATTTACCAACTATATTGAAGGACTTCAGGATACTGGTTGGAAAGGGGATATTGTATTACCTAGATACGGATTTTGTACATCATTTGCTTTACACAGCAATTGGGAAGTACCGAAGCTAATGAAACTGGCATCAAGCTCTATCATTGAGTCAGATACTATAGACAATCACTCCATTAAATTACTTACAAATATTACTACTCTTCAAATGAAAGCGGGGAATGAGGCAGAAAGATTATATAGTAAAGTAATATCATTAATCACTTAAATAATCGGTATTTATCTTAATCGTTTTGATAAATTATTCATTGTTACTAAAAAACTGCACCTCTCATATAGAGATGCAGTTTACCAACTCCAAATACTTATACTAGTTCTTCAACCATCTTTACTACATTGCTTACGGTAAATCCAAATTCTTCTATTAACTTATCACCATTTCCTGAGGCACCAAATGTATTGATTCCTAGTATTTTTCCTTCGTCTCCTACATAACGTTCCCATCCAAAGGAAGATCCCATTTCAATTGCTAATCGTTTTTTTACTTTTGGAGAAAGTACCTGGTCTTTATAGGTTTGATCCTGCTCCTCAAAGCGATCCCATGATGGCATACTAATAATACGAACGTCTATCTCCTTATTACGTAATTCTTGTTGTGCTCGAATAGCCAGCTGTACCTCAGATCCGGTTGCAAGAATCAATGCATCCGGAATTTCTTTTTCACTTTCTTTTACAATATAGGCTCCTTTTTTTACACCTTCATACGCATTTTCCTTTGTTTCTTCTAATGTAGGTAGCCCTTGTCTCGTTAAAACTAACAATGTTGGTTTATTAGTTGATTCTATAGCTAATCTCCATGCAGCTTGCGTTTCATTTGCATCGGCAGGACGTATTAAACTTAAGTCAGGCATACAGCGAAATGATGCTAAGTGCTCAACAGGTTCATGTGTTGGACCATCTTCTCCTACTGCGATTGAATCATGAGTCAGAACATAAGTAACAGGTAATTTCATTAGAGCAGATAATCTGATAGCGGGGCGCAAATAATCGCTAAAAACGAAAAATGTTCCCCCGAATACTTTTAATCCACCATGCAATGCCATCCCATTTAAAGCTGCCGCCATGGCAAATTCTCTAACACCAAACCAAATATTTTTCCCTTGATAGTTCATACGTGAAAAATCTGTACTGTTTGTTATTGTCGTTTTATTTGAGCCAGCTAAATCTGCACTTCCACCAAAAAAATTCTTTGGAAACGCCTTTGCAATTGCATTTAATACTTGCCCAGAGGAATCACGAGTAGCTAGGGTTTCTCCAGGGCTATATAAAGGAAGGTTTTTATTCCAGTTTGAAGGTAGCTCCCCATTGATTGCTATTTCTAATTCATTCGCATCTTTCGGATAGACTTCCTTATATTCCGCAAAAAGCTTATTCCACTCTTCTTCTTCTTGTACTCCTTTTTTGATCACCTTTTGGTTAAAATCTTCATAAACTTCTTCAGGTACATGGAAAGGCTCATACGGCCAATCATAATATTGTTTAGTTAAATTTACTTCATTTTCTCCGAGTGGGGCTCCATGAGAAGCGGATGAATTGGATTTATTCGGTGAACCATAACCAATAATCGTTTTCACTTCAATTAATGTTGGTTGTTCAATATTTTGCTTTGCTTCCTTTATGGCTTCTTTTAAAGCTAGGACATCATTACCATCTTCAACACGCAATACTTGCCACCCATAGGCTTGAAAGCGTTGATCAATATCTTCTGAGAAGGACATATTCAAATCACCATCGAGTGAGATATCATTTGAATCATATAACACAATTAATTTTCCTAATCCAAGATGTCCCGCAAGTGAAGCCGTTTCATGTGAAATTCCTTCCATTAAATCCCCGTCGCCTACTAATGCGTAGGTATAGTGATCAATTATAGGATAAGACTTCTTATTGAACATAGCAGCTAAATGAACTTCAGCTATTGCCATCCCAACTGCTGTAGCAATTCCTTGACCAAGAGGTCCTGTCGTAGTTTCAACTCCATCGGTATGATGTACTTCTGGATGGCCTGGAGTATTAGAACCCCATTGACGGAAATTCTTTAAGTCATCTAATGTCACTTGATAACCAGATAAATGAAGTAAACTATATAACAGCATTGATCCATGCCCCGCAGACAAAACAAATCGATCGCGATTAAACCATTTCGAATGTGTTGGATTATGTTTCAAAAATTCCGTCCATAAAGTATAAGCCATCGGGGCAGCACCCATTGGTAAACCTGGATGACCTGAATTTGCTTTTTCAATTGCGTCAATTGCCAATGTACGAATAGTATTAATTGATAGTAGTTCGATTGAAGTAGCAGTTGTGACCAATTTTTACAGTCCCCCTTCGTCTAATGCTTGATTTTTCTTCGGAACCTTTTTCCAATCATCAAGAAATTGTTTGATTCCTTTATCTGTCAAAGGGTGTTCCCATAACTTTGGTAAAAGTGTACCAGGAATAGTAGCAATATCAGCTCCAGCGATTGCTGCTTTTTCTAAATGACCGATTGTTCGTATACTTGCTGTTATTATCTTAGATTCATAATGATAGTTATTTAAGGCCTGTTTTAACTTTTGAATTAAAACAATGCCATCTTCACCCATATCATCGATTCTTCCTACAAATGGACTGATGTATGTTGCCCCCGCCTTTGCTGCCATTAATCCTTGTGCAACAGAGAAGATTAACGTTACATTTGTTTTAATTCCTTCTTTTGATAAAATATGCACTGCCTCTATTCCTGCTTCTGTCATTGGAATTTTTACAACAACATTCGGGGCCCATGTTGCTACTTCCCGTGCCTCTTTTACCATCTCTGATACTGTAAGTCCTATCACTTCTGCACTAACAGGACCAGCTACTAGACTACAAATCTCTTTAATTACTTCTTCAAAATCTCTATTTTCCTTCGCTATAATGGTTGGATTCGTTGTGATACCATCTACTAGCCCCAAACGAATAATACGTTTGATCTCATCAATATTGGCTGTGTCTAAGAAAAATTCCAATTTAATTCCTCCCTATTAATGTATCAAATCACTTCTGAAACAGGAGCATCATAACGACTTTCTATATATCTTAGTTGCCTATCTTTTCCATGCATTAAAATAGAATGGGTGATATATTTTCCTTTTTCTTTTTTTATCCCATTTAAAAATAGATTATCTGTGATCCCTGTAGCAACAAACATACAATCATTGGAACGAACGATTTGTTCATGTCTGAGCGGTATCTCCGGATTAGTTAACCCCATCTCTATACATCTTTTAACTTCTACCTCACTACGTGGTAACAACTTTGCCTGCATTTCACCACCTAAACATTGAACGGCTACTGCTCCTAGTACTCCTTCTGGAGCTCCGCCGATGCCTAAAAACATATCAATATTTAACTCTTGTAAACAGGCGCCTGCAGTGTAAATTACGTCTCCATCACGAAACAGATGTACTTTTGCGCCAATCTTTCTAATTTCATCAATCATTTCCTGGTGTCTAGGTCTATCCTGAACAAGAATGTTTAATTCAGTTATTTTTTTCTCATTCGCTTTTGCAACTGCATTTAAATTATCTTGCAGCGGTGCTTCAATATCTATTTGTCCTTTTGCTTTTGGCCCTACTACCAGCTTTTTCATATACATATCTGGTGCATGAAGCAATGATCCTTTAGGTCCAGCTGCAATGACTGTTATCGCATTACTTTGTCCATTTACTGTTGGGGTCGTTCCCTCTATTGGATCAACAGCGATATCAATTTCAGGTCCAGCTCCTTTACCAACTGTTTCACCAATATACAGCATCGGAGCCTCATCAATTTCTCCTTCACCAATAACAATTGTTCCATGCATCATCATTTGATTTAAACGCTGTCTCATCGTATTTGTAGCAGCTCCATCAGCTGCAATTTTATCTCCACTACCAATCCATGGGATTGCTGAAATAGCAGCCTCTTCTGTTACTTTGAGAAAATCTAATAACAAAGAATGCATAATACCACCCCTTTAGTTTTAACAATCACACTTTACTCCATCTACAACATCCTTATAATTTTGGTTTATAAATTGTTGCTCTTTTGCAATAATTTTATCCACTTTTCGCTTTGATCCTTCAGCCCAATTCGAATGTATATAGGCATTAACAACTTTTTTTCCAACTTCTACCCCAATGATTTGAGCACCCATCGTAATAATTTGTGCATTATTACTTAATTGCGCTCTTTCTGCTGAATACACATCATGAGCTAGTGCTGCTCGGATACCAGGATATTTATTTGCTGCAATACATACGCCAATACCTGTACCACAAATTAATATTCCACGGTCAATCTTTTGCTCACTAATTGCCTGTGAAACTTCAAACGCAACATCCGGATAGTCAACTGCTTCACAAGAATGACAACCATAGTCCACAATTTCATGTTCTGATCCCTCTAAAAACTGTTTAATCGCCTCTTTAAACTCATAGCCATTATGATCACTACCGATTCCGATTTTCATACAACCGATTCCTCCTATTAATCACGCTTTCATTTTAATACACTAATTATTGTTTTTCAACTTTTATTTTCGTTTATTTTTATTATTTTTCATTTATTTTTATTTTGAGTAAAAAAAAGAAATCAGAAAATAATTCTCTCTGATTCCTTATTATTTTTTTAATTTCCATTCATTCCGATTACTCTTAACTTGCTTTTGAAGAAAGATCTTCAATATAACCCAGAAAAGTTGATAAAATCAAATAAGCTGATGTTGCACCAGGATCTTGTGCACCAACAGATCTATTTCCCAGTCGGCTAGAACGTCCCCTTTTAGAAACAAGTTCTTTTGTAGATTTCATCCCTTCTTTAGCTTTGGAAACAGCTTCTGCAAAAGAGCTTAATAAATCCTGAGTTTGTTTAAATTTAGCTTCCAACACTTGTACGAATGGTTCAAGGGTATCCACCATTGTTTTATCTCCCACTTCTGCTTGGCCACGCTCTTTAATTCCTTTAGCAAAAGCAATCCAATATTCTGCTAAATCCTGATGATTAAGAACAGTTTTATTTTTAACAGCCTTAGCACCTCTCAAGAACCCTGTTGCATACAAGGGGCCAACCGATGACCCCACAGCACTTAGAAAAGTTTTTCCAACGACTAAACTTATTTTTGAACAGTCTTCCTCATCTGCTAACTCATTTTCCAACTTTTCATTTACTGCTTGCCAACCAATTGACATCGTTACCCCATGATCGCCATCGCCTAGCTTACGGTCAAGCTCACAAAGATAATCCTTTTCTCTTTCCATTGTCACAACCACAATTTTAAAATATTCTATTAATTCTTTCGCTGAAATTCTCATTGTTTCACTCCTAACGTTGCACAAACATTGGGCAGTCAACAGGATGATCAATTGTTTTTTTCAACTCATCATCAAGCTTTAATAAAGTTACTGAACAGCCACCCATTTCAAGTGAAGTAATGTAATCTCCTACATATGAACGATAAATTCCAATTCCTTTTTCACTTAACATCTGTTCAACTTTTCTATATACAATATATAGTTCCATTCTTGGTGTAGATCCTAGACCATTTACAAGAACAGCCACTTGGTCACCTTTATTAATCTCAATATCTGATAAAATATCATTTACTAGACGTTCTGCAACTTTATCCGCGGTTTCAAGTGGACCTTTTTCAATTCCTGGCTCTCCGTGATGTCCTAATCCAATTTCCATTTCATTTTCCCCAATTTCAAAGCTGGGTTTCCCAGTTTGAGGTAAGGAACAAGGAGTCAGCCCCACTCCCATGGAACGTGTATTTTCATTCGCTTTTTTTGCAATTCGTACAACTTCTTCTAAATTATAACCAAAGTCTGCCGCTGCTCCAGCAACTTTATAGATAAAAAATTCACCTGCAATCCCACGTCGTTTTTCTTTTTCCTCTTTTGGTGCGGATGCAACATCATCTGATGCTAAAGCCACTCCTACTTGAATATCTTCCTCTAAATCCGCCATTTCTGCAGCCATTCCAAAATTCATCACATCACCGGCGTAATTTCCATATAAATAAACCACTCCTGCCCCTTTATCAATTGCTTTGGTGACTGCCAAGATTGGGTCAGGTGAAGGTGAAGCAAAGATATTACCAACTGCAACACCATCGGCCATTCCTTCACCTACATACCCCATAAAACCTGGTTCATGTCCTGATCCTCCACCGATTAAGATGCCAACCTTTCCATCTCTCGTTTTTCTATTAGTAACTAGAGCTCTTTTATTTTCAGGTAATTGACAGATATAATCTGAATGAGCCTTAACATATCCTTCAATCATTTCTTCAACAACATTATTTGGATTATTAATAAGTTTTTTCATTCTTATTTTTACTCCTTTTAGGTTTTTTTTGATGAATGATACCATCTTAACATAGCATGTAAACGCTATCCCAAAAGAACGTTTATTTGCCTTTTTTCTACTAAATCATAGATTTATTAAACAATTGATTCTTTTGTTACTTGCTCCATATTTTCTTTCTTTTCTTCAGGAAGCTTTAAAAATCTAGTTAATATTGCAGCTATTAAATATAAACCACTCAGTATCCAAATAATTCCTTTGGTATTGACTGCGTCAAAGAAAAGAGCAACTAATGCAGGACCTACAAACACACATAATCCAGCACCAAGATTTAAGATAGACATTGCTGCCCCTTTATCTCCTTCACCAACTAGAGAAGGTGTTAAAGCTGAAAGTGGAACAAAACCTGCTAAGCAAGCACCCCATAGCATACCGATCATACCAACTAAAAACACATTTCCTGAAAATAGTTGTGGGGTGTAAAATAACATTAAGGTGAAAACACCACATCCTACTGCACCAAACCAAGTAACTGTATTTCTCCAGCCAAACTTGTCACCAACAAAACCAAAGATGAGATTAAAAGCAATATTTGAAATAAAAATCGTTCCCCAAATATTTAACCACACGGTAATACTAATACCTTGATCTTGTAAATAAAGTGGTAAAAATAATGGAAATGCGTATTGTGATGCTTGATTGATTACACGCACAATCCCTGCAATCCCAACTTTAGGTTCTCTTTTAACAATGGTAATTCCATTTAATAATTCTTTGTATTTAGAACCCTTTGAGGTTTGATTGATCTTTTCTTCTATGCTTATTTTATCGCGATTCACAACAATCGCCAAAAATGCCCCTAAAGCTACCCAAACAATAGCAAACCATAGTGTTGGAATATAGCCAACTGCTTTTATGGACCAACTTGAGAAATAGGATCCAAGTACACTTAATCCACCAGTAAAAACAAACCAGAACCATCCAACGGCTTTCCCTAATTGATGTTGAGGTGTTCGATATGTAATCCAAACTAGAAATGAATAAGCAAATAAAGGATAACCAAACCCTCTTAATGCATAGGTAGGAATCATCAATCCATAATGAAGCTGTGGTATAGCAATTCCGACAAATAGAATTTGACCGATAATATATAGAACTGTCCCTATCAGCATTGTTCTTCTCGGTCCAATCGCCTCAACCAAGACCCCTGAAAACCATGCGGCGATTGCAATCGTTACACCATAAGCAGTTGTAAGTAATGCCGTTTGCTGAACGGTCATGCCTTGGTCAACGAGATAAGGACTAATCCATGCTAACTCTAAGCCATCTCCCATCATAAAGATAAGAACACCAACATAGCCCCAAATTAAATGTGAAGGCATTCCTACCTTATCCAAAAAACTATTCCCTTTAGTTAAATCCGACATATACTCCCATCCCTTCCCTTTGTTTTCGAGGATTACGGTTTTAATATGACTTTTAAGGATTTATCACCTTTTTTCATCAGTTCAAATCCTTTTTGATATTCTTCTAGGCTTAATTGGTGAGTAACTACACCTTCTGTTGGAAAATCTCCGTTTGAAATTCCTTCTATAACTAAAGGATAGCAGTAAGGTCCTAAATGGGAGCCTAGTAAATCTAACTCCTTGCGATCACTAATAATGCTCCAATCAACTGTGACTGGTTCACCAAAGACGCTAAATTCAATAAATCGACCAAGCTTTCTGATTGCATGAAGCCCTTGCTCTACTGATTTAGGATGACCTGTTGCTTCAATATAGATATCACAGCCGTATCCATCCGTCATTTCTTTAATTTCTTTTACAACATCTACCTTACTTGGGTTCAGAACAATATCCGCTCCAAACTGTTTTGCAAGCTCTAAACGATCTTCTTTTAAATCCAATACCACTAACTTGGCAGGTCCAGATTTTTTCAGTGCGCCAATCATACCTAATCCTAATGTTCCAGCACCCGACAATACGACGACATCCCCTAGTTGGACTTGCGCACGTTGAACAGCATGAAGGCTACATGCATAAGGCTCTATTAATATAGCTTTTTCAATCGGTAACTCCTCAGGGACTTTAAAATTAATTGCTTCTTTTGTAAATTTCATATATTCAGCCATTCCACCATTGACATTATTTTGGAAGCCATAAAGATCATGTTTTTCACACATCCAATATTGACCTCTCTTGCAGAAACGGCATTCCCAACAAGGAACTATTTGCTCCGAGATAACACGATCACCAATTTCAAAATCGGTTACAGCATCACCCTTTTGAACAATTCTTCCAATAAATTCGTGACCAGGAATCATAGGGGCTTTGATATAAGCTGGTTGCTTATCATCTCCCCAAAAACTAGGAGCTCCATAATAAGCTTTCACATCTCCCGCACAAATTCCACATGCTTCAACTTTAATAATTATTTCCTTATCATTTTCTAGTACAGGAGTTTGAACTACTTCAAATCTATAATCTTCTGGTGCATATGCAACTACCGCCTTCATTGTTTCAGGAACAGCTTGTGATTGTACATGATCCATTTCAATTGTTTTAGTCATTTTTCAATTCTCCTTTTCTATTTTCTTCATACTTTTGTATCTATAAAATTAACAAATCTACTTAAAAACGATTACTTGTATATTAATTTCCTTAAAGATGTACCCCTTTTTTTGAAATCGTTTTCAATATTTATTATTATTTTATCGTTTTCTTGTGTTTTGTCAATAAGATTATCAATATTTTTCATTTTTAATTATTTATATGTGTTTATCGCACGAAAAACGACAACAAATGAAAGAAATAGAATAATTATTGCTAAAAAATTATAAATGAAATAAGATTAATAATAGTACTATATAGTAAGGAGAAAAAGCATGGTTATGAAAATGTTTGCTTATGAAAGAAGAAGCAAAATCATTGAAATTCTACGTGATAAAAAAAGAATATCAGTAAAGGAATTAGCCAATGACATAGGGGTTTCTGAGGCAACCTTACGAACAGATCTTAGTAAGATGGAGAAAGACGGGCTATTAGCTAGAACGCATGGCGGTGCTGTCCTTAATGAAGAAATAGAGAATGAAACTAGTTTTTCGGTACGTGAAAAGAAAAATAAACAAGAAAAAATAAAAATCGCAGAAAAAGCGTTTGAATTAATAGAAGAAAAGCAATGTATTTTGCTTGATGCAAGCTCGACAGCATTAGAATTAGCGCGTTTTATTAAACATAAACCCATTCGCTTAACTATTGTCACTACTGGGCTTCAAGCAGCACTAGAGCTTAAGGATAACCCGGATATAACGGTAATTGTTATCGGTGGCGTAGTAACAGCAAAATCCACTTCCATTGAAGGAACATTAGGTATCAATATTTTAGATAATATTAATATCGATATTATGTTTACCTCTGCAAATGGATTTACTGCAGAAAAAGGATTAGAAGATTTTAATTTGTATGAAGTAGAACTAAAAAAAGAAATAGTGAAACGTGCAGCAAAAGTAATTGCTATTGTTGATTCATCCAAAATTGAGAAATCTTCAAGTGCTGTATTAGCTAAATTAAATCAAATTGATAAATTAATAACTGATAAACCAGTCAGTGAAGATTTTTCAAAAAAATTAGAAGCATACAATATAGAAATCGTTGTTGCAGATTAAATTTCATTACAATCTTTAAGTAATATCTTTTAATTTTAATGTTTAAACTTGTAAACCTTTTAAAAAAAATGACTGCTAGTCTAGCTAGCAGCCATTTTACTAACTCATACTATTTAATCGTATTACCTCCGTCTATAACAATATTTTCTCCTGTAATTAAATTTGTTGCATCACTTGCCAAAAATAAGGCAATGGCAGCAACTTCCTCAGGATATCCGAAACGTCCGAGAGGGATTTCTTTTTTTGCTTTTTCTCCTTTCTCACCAGCCCAGGCTTTTTTCCCTAATTCAGTTAATATTACAGTTGGTGAAATCGCATTAACATTAATGTTATATTGTGCCCATTCATAAGCGAGAACTTTAGTCATCCCTAGAATTCCCGCCTTACTTGCTGCATATGCGACATGATTGTCTAATGCAATAAGAGCTGCTTGAGATGCTAGATTGATAATCTTTCCTCCACTATCTTGCTCGATCATTACCCTACCAACTTTTTGACACATTTTAAATGAACCTGTTAAATTAAGATCGATTGTTTTTTGCCAGTATTCATCAGATATGTTTTCCGCATCATCTAGTAATGCGATACCTGCACAGTTAACTAAAATATCAATCTTTTTAAAATGATCTTTTACCTTCTGAATCGCACTTTCCATACTTTCATTTTCCGTAACATCACATTGCACACCAATTGCATGTTGTGTACTCATTTCCCTTGCAATTTTCTCCACATTGGGATTCAAATCAAAAACAGCAACTTTTGCCCCTTTTTCTAAATATAATTCCGAAACAGCTTTTCCAATTCCATTTGCACCACCCGTAACTATCGCTACTTTGTCGACCAGGCTAAAGTTTTTATCGTATCCTTTAAAATTCATCAATCCCGCATCCCTTCTATGTATTAATTCTTTTAATATTTTTATAATTCAATATTATTTATTTTCATATTAATACTTTTATTATCATTTTTACAATATTTTTTTCATTTAATTTCATTTTTTTGTTTTTCAGTACAAAACTTCTAAACCTTCCTAAAAAGAAACAATTTGCATACCAATGCTCTATTGTGTATTTTCATGTGAAAGAAAAAAGTTCATATAAGGATTTACATAGAAAATTGTTTCTTTTATTGGTGGAGCATGGCCAACGTGAGGAAACTGAAAATGGTGATTTTCTTTCAAGATACTGTAGACAATAAATATGTACTAATAACTGAAGTTCACATAGAAAGAAGGCGGTCTACTAAGTAATTTCTCACCTAATAAACCGCCTTTCTTCTTTAAGCCTAATTAAGGAAGCTTTTTAATAAATACCACTTTAAGGTAATCGCCTTCTGGGAATTCCTTGATTGTTCGGAAATCATCAGGAAGGGAGAATTCCTCCATCAATTTATATTTCTTTCCTGATTCTTTAAAGGCTGTGTCGATAAATCCTTTAAATTTGCCCATTCCGAAGGTGCTGCAATTGGTAGAAGCAACAATAATTCCATGATCTTCTGTGATCGCAATCGCCTCTTTTAATAGGTTCTTATAATCTTTTTCCGCACTAAATACATATTTCTTTGATCGAGCAAAGCTTGGTGGGTCAAGGATGACCATATCGAATGAGAGCTGCTTTCTTACAGCGTATTTAAAATAGTTAAAGACATCTTCTACAATGATATCTTGTGCCTCATGGTCAATTCCATTGATACTAAATTGTTCGATGGTTTTATTTAAGCTGCGATTGGCTAAGTCGACACTTGTCGTCTTTGTGGCTCCACCTAATGCAGCAAAGACCGAAAAAGCACCTGTATAGGAGAAGGTATTTAATACTTTCTTCCCTTCAGCATACTTATCTCGAATGGTTTTCCTTACCTCTCTTTGATCCAAAAAGACACCGACCATGGCGCTCTCATTTAAATAGATGGCAAATTGCACACCATTTTCCTTAACGAGAATTGGAAATTGTCCTCGTTCACCGGTTACAAAATCATCCTCTTCAATATATTTTCCCTTCGTATCGAATCTTTTCTTTTGATAAATTCCTTTATAGTCAACTAAATTCGTTAGTGATTGGATGATTTCTTCACGAAATTGGTAGATCCCTTTGCTATACCAATTGATTAAATAATACCCATCAAAATTTTCAATCGTTATTCCGCCTATGCCATCCCCTTCCCCATTAAATACTCGGAAAGCGGTTGTATCGGAGCTGTTATAATACGCCTCTCTTCTCTGAATGGCCATTTTCAGCTTGTTTTCGAAAAAGCGCTGATCAAACTGGGCATTTTCTTTTTGACTCAAAATCCAACCATACCCTTTATTTTGTCTACCATAATACCCTTTGGCAATAAACCTGTTCTTGTCGTCCACAAGCTTAATGATCGTTCCTTCTTCATCCAGTTCATTTTGATTGATTAAGGCGTCCTTCATAATTAAGGGATAGCCATTTTTGTATTTATTCACAAATTTCGATTTCACTTTAATAGTCAGTTCTTTTTTCATTTTTTCATCCAATCTACATTTTGTTTTTTCACTATACTAATATACATCTCTTTTCGTAAAAACAACAAACGAAGTAATTAATGATAGGATCAACCATACTAATAAAACAGCCATGGAAAATCCTAATGTCATCCCCTCGATTGGTGGACTTGAACCATTTACATAATTCGTTAATTGAAGATTAACCATAAATAAATATTTCGCACTTTCCCATGATGAAACCATATTAACTAAGATTGCCCCGGCAATAAGTGCAGATAACATAATCCCCATCACAGCCGCTGTACTCCGTAAAAGAACGGATAACATAAAGGTTAAGCTGCCAACAACAATACTGACAAACCATGCTAAACCAAATTCCATAATGATATATTTCCATTGCGGGATGGTATGGACATTTGTGGTCGTCAACTCGGAACCGTTTGTAGAAAACCCTGTTAACATCGGCATGTTCCAGCCACTATAGCCAAAGACCACTCCTGACATCAGATAGGTAAGCAGTGCCACACAAAGAATGATAAAGGAGATAGAATAAATTAACGCAATATATTTACTCAATAAGATTTGCCATCGTTTCACTGGCCGTGTCAGCAGTAATTTAATCGTTCCCCCGCTTGCTTCAGAAGAAACTAGATCAGCAGCGATGACCATAACTAATAATGGAAGCAGAAGACCAATCGCATTATCTACAAAAACACGCATAAAGGATGGTGCCCCTGGTGCATTGGGATTTATATTGTGATCCAGATAATATTGTTGCTGAGCCAGTCTAATTTTGAAATACTTTTCATAATCCTCTGGCAGTCTACTTGAGGTAAGACGATTTTGGATATCCACGATTTCTTGTTGCAGTTGAACCCGCCAATCGCTAGTCCCCATCTTTTTTTGTGCCGTTTTTACATCTTTATATTGTGCATAGGTAAAAATCGGGACGAGACACGCAACAATTAAAATAATCACAAAGAGACGTTTTTTACGAAAGAGCTTTAATTGCTCATTGAAAATTAAATTAATCAATCGAGTTTCCCCCCGTCAATTCTAGGAATAGATCCTCCAAAGCAGGAAGGACTGTTTTCATTTCCATTACTTGAACCCCTGCCTCGACCAGCTTTCGATTCCAATCAGCAATTTTCTCTTCGTTCAGGGGAGTAACTAATTGATCCTCGCTTCCTTCCTTCACGGTTGTCTCTTCCTCTAGTAGCATTTTAGCTCTCTCACGTGGTTCTACCTTCCAAATGACCCGTTCCTTTTCCGAAAGCAGTGCTTCTACGGTATCAATTCGGATAATTTCTCCACTTGTAATAATCGCTACCCGATCACATAATAATTGAATTTCACTCAATAAATGGGAGGATACGAGGACACTTAGTCCCTCTTCTTCGGCAAGAAAGCGAATGAATTCTCTCATCTCCCTAATCCCTGCTGGATCTAGCCCATTCGTTGGCTCGTCCAAAATTAATAATTTAGGATTTCCAAGTAAAGCTTGAGCAATCCCTAATCGTTGGCGCATTCCAAGAGAATAGGTTTTCACCCTATCATGAATTCGATTAGTTAGACCTACCATCTCTGTTACCCTATGTAAACGTTCGATTGGAATCGAAGGGTCCATTCTTGCAAAATATTCGAGGTTTTCCCAACCAGATAAATAAGGATATAATTCAGGATTTTCAACAATGCAGCCTAAGTTTTTCATCGCATGCTTAAAATCTGATTGAACACTCCTTCCAGAAATATAGATCGATCCGGAAGTAGGTTTAATTAAACCGACTAACATACGAATAGTCGTTGTCTTACCTGCTCCATTTGGACCGAGGAAACCAAACACCTCGCCGGGCCATACATCAAAGCTTAAACCTTTAATAATCGCTTTCTTTCCTATCGTTTTACGTAAATCCTTCACCTGAAGGGCAGGAACCTGTTTCATTTTGATTTCCCCTCACTAAAATTAATCAAGCTCGCAACTCGTTCACCTATTAATTGATAACCCGCTGCATTGGGATGAAATTTATCGCTAAATAAATAATCATTGACATTCAATTCGAAGAGATCAAATGTTGGTACATACACAATTTTTTGATAATTGGCCGCAAATTCCGCACTAGCAAAATTCCACTGTCGGACATACTCAGAAGTTTGCTTTGATTCCTCCATCTCAATAAATGGATTATATAGACCTATATGAAAAATCGTCGCATGTTTATTTAATGAACGTAGCTTAGTATAGATTTGTTTTAGATTTTTGAGATAGGGCTTTTCCGATTGCACATCCATTTCGCCATTTAATTCTAATAATGCCTCTCCCCCTTGAAAAAGGTCATTTCCTCCTATAGTCAATAGGATAAGATCTGCATTCTTAATTTGACGTTGAATTTCAGTTTGCCCAAGTTGGTTCAGGAGTTGTGAGGAAGTTTGGCCTTTGATCGCACTATTTGTCAGAAGGATTTTTTGCTTTGTTTTATCCTTCAATTCATCAATCATATACCCAATATATCCTTTGCCTTCTGGATCCCCTGTTCCCCTTGTTAAGGAATCTCCTAATGCGGTGATATTTAGATGCTGATTATCTTTTGCTTCCGGAACGCTTTTCGTTGGGATTTGATTGGCCGTGTCGATGTTTTTCGCTTCAGACCATTGATCCTGCAATACCCAACCAATTCCTAATAGACAAATAAACGCTGAAATGACTGATACGATTGAAATGAAAGTAATGAGTTTTTTGTTCATTTATCCATTCCTTCCCATATTTATTATTTACAGAATAGCAAAGCAGGGAATGAAATGAAACTTATCACCCCAAATTTTTGGGATTTCATATATGTAACTTATTTGTCATATATACGTCAAATAAAGTAACGAATCAGTATTTTATAAGGATGTGATAAGATGAAACGATTATGGAAGGGAATGGTTCTACTTTTCTTGGCAATGATTTTTTTAGCTGCATGTAGTAGTAATAGTGAATCATCCAAGAGTAGTGACTCAGCAAACTATGAGGCTACTGAAAAAATGACCCTCAATCATTCTACAGAGGAGGGCAAAATTGAAGAAACGACGGAAGATAAGCAAGCTACTGCCAGTTCACAATCAAGGATGGTCATTTATAATGCCACTCTTGATATGGAAGTAAAAAAAATCACTCAAGTACAGGAACAAATTACGCAAATGGTGAAACAATTGGGTGGGTATATTGTTGAACAAAATATGAGTCAAAACACCGAGGAACGTAAAGATAGCTCTTTAACCATTAGAATCCCCCAGGAACAATTTCATTCCTTTTTAAATAAAGTGAAAAAGCTAGGAGTAAAAACAGAGAATCAAAACATTTCTGGACAGGATGTAACCGAGGAATATGTAGATTTAACATCACGATTAAAAGCAAAGCAATTAGTAGAAAAACGATTAACCACATTTATGAATGAGGCGAAGGACACCAAAACATTATTGGAAATCTCAAATGAATTAGCTAAAGTCCAAGAGGAAATCGAAACGATTCAAGGTCAAATGAAGTATTTAGAAAATCAAACAAGCTTATCTACAGTTACCATTAATCTATTTGAGAAAACAGTCGTCGTTCCAGGATTTGATAATGATAAGCAAAATACATGGGATCAAACGAAAAAGCAATTTATGAACAGTATAAATTATATCGCTGCTTTCTTTTCAGGCTTATTTATCCTGATCATTGGGAATATTCCGATTCTCGCTATCTTAGCACTTATAGGAGGCATTAGTTATATTGTATGGCGACGAGTAAAAAAGAAAATAAATCATAAGGATGAATAAAAGACCTCATGCTTCCATCAGAGGCTGTCTCGAAAGTGTCTAACACGTTCAATTGAGACAGCCTCTTGCTATTCGCGAAGTACGCGAATGTCATTTCCTTAACCGTTACTTTTTGTTAAAATCCAATCTTGAACATCATTGATAATATCAATTCCAATTTGAATTTCAGCAAGTACAATCCCTTTACCAATGATTTTTAAGCAAGGGGAAAGTGTCGGCTTCGCAGGATTTATAGACCATACAACGGTCTCAATCGCGTTCAATGGAACACGGATATTATTTATCACACCACTTGTTGTTAAATAACCATTCTCAATTACTATTTTATTTTTCTTCCAAATGAATTCAGTATTTGTTGTGGTTAACGTACTCATTTCTTCAAGGAGTGCCATTAGAAAATCCCACCTTATTTCAGTTTTACTTTCGGTCGACAAGCAATAACATAACACCTCTAAAATGCTGTTGTAAATACCTAATTAATGGAAAGGTATGATGTTCACAAAACATTTATAATTCGTTTGCAAAAATTTCATTAGTTATCAAAAACTTTTTTATGTTCCTTTGTTAAATTATATATTTTTTTCATTCATAAATAGAAGCAAAGTATAAAAGCAAAGGCAATAACTTATTTTTGCGGTTTTCTTTGAAACGAAATGACAGAGCGGTCAGTCTAACTAATGAATGAAGGAAAGGAGTGTGAATATGTTCCAGTTCAATTTAGTAAAAAAGGCACAAAAAGGCGATGAACAAGCATTTTTAAATCTTCTTCATAAAGAAAAAGAAAAACTGTATCGAATAGCTTTCACTTATGTAAAAAATGAAAATGATGCCTTGGACATTGTTCAAGAAACAATTTATAAAGCTTATATTTCAATTAATAAAGTAAAAGAACCTTCCTATTTCCCAACATGGATTACAAGAATTTTAATCAATACAGCTTTAGATTACATCAAGTATAAAAATAAAATCATCCCAATTGAGCAGGACACACTAGAGAAAATTGAATCCACTCAGAAATTAGATTCCTCTGATAAATTAGATTTACTCCACGCTATTCATCAGATGAATGAAAAATATAAGACCGTTCTTATTCTTAGATACTATAAAGATCTATCAGTTAAACAAATTTCTGAATTTCTGGAATGCCCTGAAGGAACGGTGAAAACCAATATTCATCGAGCAATCAACCAATTGAAGGTCCTGCTAAAGGAGGAATGCATTAATGAATAATCATATTCCAAATATAAAAGACTCGATTGATGAAATTAACGTCCCTCATGATAAGCTTAATCTAACAATTGATGCTGCTATAAAAAAAGCACAACAGAAGAAAAAAAAGAAAATCAAAAAAATATACCCTTTCATTGGAATTGCTGTATTTTCCATTTGTTTACTTATTAGTTCTGCTTTTGTCTCACCAGCTATGGCGAAGGTACTCTCATCTATTCCTGTATTAAATTCTGTATTTGAATTTATAGGTGATAAAGGACTTAACATTGCAAGCAAAAAAGGCTTATCTGAGAAAATCGAAAAGACAGTTACAGATCAAAATATAAGTATAACCTTAAAAGATATCTTTTTTGATGGCACACGCTTGTCAATAAGCTATATACAAGAATTCCCTGAGAAAAGAGATGAGCTTGGAGAATTTGAATTAAAGGTTAACGGAGAAAAGGTCAATTTTGCAGATAATCGAAGTGGAGAATTTATATCAAGTAATCAATACGCAGGGGTCATTAATATTGAAGGAATGGATGATCTACCAGATTCATTTAATTTAGGAATGAGGTTGCACAATATTGGCGAGGTAAAAGGCAATTGGAATTTTGAAATACCAGTAACCAAATCTAAAGAAAAAGTAAAAACAATTAAATCAAATCAAACGAAAGAATATAAATATACAAAAATAACGGTGAAAACGATTAAACTTGGCCCTGCAGGAATAAAAGTATCAATTGATCGGACGATACCCACAGGAGAAGATCCACAAATGATTGATAATAGTCTCCTACAATTTAATTTATTAAATGATAAAGGGGAATCACTTACCCAATTGAGCGCGTCTGGTTCAGGTAATGATAAGGATGGAAAATTCGTGATGCATATGGAATATCGCTTTTCACCTTTAGAGGAGCGTTCGAAATATCTAACGATTAGTCCCTATCTTTTTCCAATTACAAATAAAGAACCGGAATGGATTAAAGAATCCTTACATCTAGATCATTTACCAATAACACTGGATCAAGGTGAAATGGGCAAAATTATAATTACAGATGTAAAATACTCTGAGGATAAAACATTATTATTCTTCGAAGTAGTAAGTGATTTTCCGTATGACGGCCATTTCCAAAACAACGGTTTATGGTTGGAAGATAAAGCAGGGACTAACTTAACAAGTGAAAAGAAAGGATACCCAGAACGAATCAAGCAAAATAAGTATGTACAAGAGTTTAATGCAATAGATAAAAATGAACCATTGACCATAGTAACACGTATCCCTCCTAAACTAAAAGTATTAAAAGAACAAGAGATCAAGATACCTTTAGAATAGGAGCTAAAAACGCTGATTCCATCTACTTTTGGATCAGCGTTCTTCCATTATAAAAAGATATTAGGACAAAGGTGATGGAAATTCTGTAAACTAAAACACTTAAAAATAAGTCTCGAGTGAATAAAGAATGAGACTTAAAAAAGTACATGATATGCTTCTAAAAAAATATATTATCTATTTTATTTACCTCCAGTATCCTCACTTTTTCTCTGCTTCTCAATGTGAATCCAAGTATAATAAATTCCCCAAGAGATCAAAGGGATAGCAAGTGTGTACGGTTTCAAACCAAGAGGTAAACTAAAGGCTAAAATAATTGTTAGAAGAACAGCCGGTGGAACAATAATAGCATATTTTTTCCAATCCAAATTTTATTCCTCCTCCCTTCTAGTTAAAAAAATAAGCCCTTCAAAAAGGACTTTTTCTACAGTTCTATTCCAATAATTATAACAAAATTCCAATAATTTTAACATCCTATTTATGAATGAGTCGATTCCCCACCATCAACATGCAGCACCTGCCCCGTCACCAAACGTGAGTCATCTGAGGCAAGATATACATAGGTTGGAGCTAATTCGAATGGCTGGCCAATCCGTTTGAACAGATTATTCCCGTGTAAAGCGTTCATATCCGATGAGAAGCTTGCAGGAATCAAAGGTGTCCAAATTCTCCCCGGTGCAACCGCATTGACCCGTATTCCTTGATCAGCAAGACTTTTCGCAAGGGATCGTGTCCAGCCGACAATTGCTCCTTTTGTCGCGGAATAATCGATTAAAAGTGGTTCGCCAGCATAAGTGACGACAGAAGTTGTACCAATAATTGAACTTCCAGGTTTAAGATGTGGCAGAGCAGCTTTAGTTGTATAAAAATGCGAGTAGAAATTTACTTTAAAGGTCTCATCAAACTGTTCATCTGTAATATCCAATAAATGATTTTGCTGAAATTGAATCCCAACATTATTACAAAGAATATCGAGCCCGCCAAAGGTCTGAACTGTTTTCTCGACGATTTCTACACAATGCGCTTTTTCTTTTACATCTCCAGGCAAAAGTAAACATTGCTGACCTAATTGTTCAATTCTTGCTCGTGTTCGATTCGCATCCTCATGTTCTTCTAAGTATGCAATAGCGACGTTTGCCCCTTCTTTTGCAAAGGCGATGGCTGCTGCCGCTCCGATTCCACTATCCCCTCCAGTGATTAGAGCTACCTTCCCCTTCAATTTACCGCTGCCTTTGTAATTAGGATTCTCAATAATTGGTTTTGGCACCATAAGATCCTCGAGACCAGGCTGACGAAGCTGACGTTGTTCAGGATTACTCAATGGTACCTCTTCATAGCGAGTGATTTTCCCATAATTCGGATACAAGGGGTATGGATAAGTAATTTGATTCTCTTTAAACCATTGCTGTAATGCTCTCATTTCTGCGAGTTTTCCATCAATTTCCTGTTGATTTCTCTCCTCATTTGGCTTTTCTTCCTGATTCAAATTGACAACCTCCTACATGAACTTCTTCTTCGATACAGTATGAATAGGCTAATATACATGTGCATGTCTAGTACCTCGAGAAAAGACTTGCTCAAAACCATTCTAAAAATCATACGTATAAAAAAAAGGAGGGGAAACCATTGCAATTTGAATTTCATATGCAAGTAAAGGATCTTCTGATCAATCAATCGAATGAGAAAGTCACAATGCACTATATGGATCACTCATGGTTACTGCCGATGATTGGCAATAGACCACCTTATTATACAAACCCGCGCTATGAACCATATTATACGATTATTTAATCCCTCTTCACTTTCGCCTATGTCCTATTCATGTGACCTAGGCTATTTTTTATCCTATTTCTACTCATTTTTTAGCATTTCAGCAAGTCTACTTAGTTCATCCTGCCGTTTTATCCGGTAGCTCGTTCCTTCCTTTTTTAAAAATCCTTTCTCACAAAATTGTGCAAAAACATACAATAAATGGCGATAGGATACGCCTAAAAAATCACATACAGTCACATGCTTTTCCTTATATACATCATGATCTGCCGTTTGCAAAATGAAATCTGCCAGCCGATTTTCCAATGGAAAAGCGAGGCTATGTGAATACTTTGCCGCGATTCGGGTTGCCTTTGCACTTAAAAACATAGAAAGTTCGCGAAGAAAAGTCACATCTTCTAATAGCTTTGTGCGACAGCTTTGAAAAGGAATGGCAAAGCAAATGGTCGTTGTAGAGGTTTGAATTCCTTTTGAATAGTACACCTCATTTAAAAGCTCCATTTCCCCAATAAAATCATGGACATTGATAAAATTAAGTAAGGAAGTCTTGCCATTTTGATGGGTTACATAAATTTTTGCTTTTCCCTCAATGACATAAAATAAATAATCAGGACGCGTTCCTTCTTTAATAATCCATTCGCCACGCTTGTATTCATGGACTTGTATATATTCAGCAATGGGAAAAGAAAATAGATGGGCAATCGAATAGGTTTCAATATAATGCTGTCTTTTTTCCTGTTTATAAATTTCCATGATCCACCTCTAAAATATGAGATTTCTCACATTATTGTACGGTTCTTCATGATATCATGCAATCAACGGAGGGAAAAAGAATGAATATACAACGCTGGATGAGTCGACAGTTTTTTACTTTCTTTATGACATGGGGGATTTTTCTACCTTACTGGACAGGTTGGTTGATTAATGCCAAAGGGATGACAGTATCACAAGCCAGCTTGATTATGAGCCTGGGACTGTTAGCAAGAGGCCTTTCTACTCTACTAGCATTTCCTTATTTATCAGGGAAATTTAGTAGTAAAACCTTATTAAATGGAATGGGAATTGCAACATTAATTTCGATTCTATGTTATATCCCAGCCAATTCCTTTACTAGTTTACTTGTGATCACCCTACTCTTCCATTTTTGTTACCCTGCTCTGATGCCTGCATTAGATAGTGCAGCAGGGATTCTTGTTCAACATAATCAATTGAAACATTATGGAAAGAGTCGTTCTTGGGGATCGATTGGGTTTGTCATAGCGGGCTTGATTTTAACTGTCTTTACTGGGGCACTTGGGGATCAAGTGATTTTATGGATGATGTTACTTGGTACAATGGTGTTAGTGTATCTCAGCTTATTGCGTGCACCTGATGTGCTGACAGTAAAACCAAAAGTGGATAAAACGAATCAAGGTGGCATGCTGAAATTATTTACGATCAAACATTTTGCTTTAGTACTTTTAGTCGTTATTTTATTACAAGCTGCCCATGCCTCTTATTATAATTATGGCTATATATATTTACAGGAACTCCATGCACCCAAATATTTAATTGGTGTCATTATTAATATCGCGGTTATCGCAGAAATTATTTTCTTTTCAAGAGCAGATAAAGCGTTTCATAAGCTTTCAGTCAGCTCCTTACTGGCCTTGGCTGCACTCGGTTCAACCATCCGCTGGATCTTATTATTTGCCTTTCCAAACGTCATTGTCTTTTGTCTTGCGCAAACATTACATGCCTGCTCATTTGCAATGGGGCATTATGCATTTATGAAATACTTAATCAAGAATATTCCACATGAACAGATTACGAAGGCACAAGGGATTTATTCCGCTCTCGCTCTAAGCTGGAGTACTGCCGTATTTACAATCTTCGGTGGCTATTTATATGAAATCGAGCCAAGATACGCCTTTATCGGCATGATTGTTTGTACCGTTCCAGCAATGATGCTTGCACTTGTTTATCGGAAAATGAGTCAAAAGCAAGAGACGAAGGAAATGAATACAGATTTGCCTTCATAAGGGAAAACAAATGCTTCAGGCAAAATAGGAAGATCGATTGTCGTAGAGATGGTTCGTTTGAAAACGGAAATAGAATTGTTACGCATTTAATAATAGATAACAGATAAAAACCGAATGTAATTCTTTTACATTCGGTTTTTCTTATTATAATCGACAAGTTTTATAGAAATTGTGTAAAGTTTTATATATAAAATGACAAGTTTTCTTTACATATGGAAATGTATATGATATTCTCCTTATATAAGGAAAGGAGTTGCTTTAATTGAAAAAAGAGGAAATTTTAATGAAAAGCCGACTTGAAAATGAAAATATGGACGAAAGAGAACGGAAAATAGATGATGATTCTGCTTATCAAGGAATGATAGGGATACTTGTAGTAGTATTTATCTATCTCTTCTTCAAAATGTTTATGAATCAACCCGTAACAGATATGCTTTCTATTTTGACAGCCAATCTTACAGTCATATCATTTTATAAATATAAAAGAATACCAAATAAAAAATTCTTCCTTATTAATGCGATTGTGGGAGCAGTCGCAACAATTGGATTCGCCACAGCCTATGTGATTGGTGTGATTTAAAGAGATGGATGAAAAGTTAATATTAAAGAATAGATTAAAAGTTGCCAGAGCAGAAAAAAGCCTATCACAAGGAGATTTAGCTAAACTGGTCGGTGTTTCTCGGCAAACGATTAGTGCCATCGAAACTGGTCAATTCAGTCCTACAGCAAAGTTGGCATTAATCCTATGTATTGCACTGGATAAGAAATTCGAGGATTTGTTTTATTTTGATTAGGATATATAAAAAGAGAGTTATTTTTCGTGAATAACTCTCCTTTTATATGTTTTTTATATCGTAAAAAAGAACCAGACTTAATTGGCCTCTTTCTCTCTCATGAATGTATAATAGACAGCACTGGTAATACCATTAATTTGCTCCGCAAACGATGAAACGATCATCCATCCTTCTGCACCATATTCATTCAATAATTGATCATTTTCCATGGTCGTTTTGAAAAATCCTTTACTCTCAATTTTAATCGTTTTATATTCATATGTATTCATCGTATTAACCGTACCTCACTTGTAATCTCATATTATTTGAAGCTTCTATAAACAGCCCATCACCGTATCGCCAAATGCTCGAATGTCAGATAAATAATCATAGGTCGGTGTTGAACCGTAACGATTAAACATTCGAACGGCCACTACATCATGTTCTGGAATGACTAATAATGCTACATTCGTATAACCTAATATTTGATAAGAGCCCTTTGGTACAAGATGGCCAATTTCTGTTTTCGCAGCAGGCAACTCCTTCACAAACCATAAAAATCCGTTTTGAGGAAGATCCTTATCGAGTAATATTGGACTTTGGAGCGTAGTAGCAAGCTTTAGGATATCCGCTGGTACGACTTGTTTTCCATTAATGAACCCTTGTTTCAAATGTACATATCCCCAATAAGCAAGCTCTCTCGTGGAGACATACATATTCTTTTGATCTCCATCCGTTCCCTTAATCGTCGACCAAAATTTATCATTTGCTTGTCGCATGACCTCTACTAACTGCTCCTTCGGTTCGTCATGCCATCCCGTTTCCTTAAATCCTAATGAGGTAAATACCTGTTCGTCTAATATCTGAGCGACCGTTTTTCCCGTTGTTATTTTTACAATTTGTGTTAAGAAATCGATATTAATATCGCGATAGGCCCAGCTTTGTCCCGGAGCAAATTCTCGTAGGATTTTCCCATCATTCGTCGTCAAACCATGTGTATGGGTGAGTAAATGTCGAATCGTTGTTTCTCCTAAAAGTTCAGGATTGATGTCTTTTAAATAGGTAGTTACCGCATCATCAATCGATTTAATATACCCATTCTGGACAGCATAAGCTACAGCAAAACCAATATAACTTTTCCGCACAGATGCCACATGAAATTGTGAATCCTCTTGAATCGGACGTGCATGACGTGATGTAGAATGACTCCCCCAATATTCCTCCGCTACAATCTGATCCTTATGAATGATCATCATACTTGAACCTGAACAATCTAAAATCGTAGAAGTATTTTTCACATGTGAAATAACCGAATGAAACTGATTGTTTACTACCTTATTAATAATCATTGATCCTCCTACTTTCTACTCTCTGCTGTGTTTCAAGCAAACTAGCAAAACATCTATGATTGAATATAGAACTATGTATTATTGATAATACGATTAACAAGAGCTTTAGGTTTCACACGGGTGGGACACGGGGTCAGGCCCCGTGTCCCACCCTATTTTGGAAGATACATAGAATCCTTGTAAACGGTTTGCCCTTTATTCCCACCAATGCTTCATTTCACTGAAACCAACATCCCACAGTTTAGCGTTTCCGGATACGATAATCGTAATCTTATTTACCTTTTCAAATGGTATGATTAGCGTAACTTCTGTTTTGAAATTTTCCCCATCATATTGAGCTCTCACGTTTCCGTCCGCGATTATCGTCACTTCACCATTGGGATCGTCATTATCTGAAAATCCGAAATAGGAATATAAGGTTACATCCTTTTTGTTTCCCAAGATATAGAAATATTTGGTGTTATTTTTACCTTTACTGGTATATACGTTCATTTTAGGTTCGATTATTTTTCCTGCAACAGTGAAACTTTGAAGATTTTCAATCATAGGTAGATTTCCTGTCATTTCTTTCACATCATTTAATGCTTGAATGGGGCTTTCTCTTTTCTTTAAAGCAAAGTTGATCGTTTCAGAGATGACCATTATTCCAATGAGAAATACACATATAGATAATATTGAAAGCATGAGTTTTTTTAAAGTAACTTTAGAAGAAAATCCTACTTTATAGGCAAAAAATCCTATCGCTGCACCTAATGTATTAGAAATTACATCATCTACATCAAAGGTACCAAGAAAAGTTAAGGACTGTAGTGTTTCCAGGACGAGAATAATCAAGACAAAAATGGAAATGAATTTCTTAAAACTTACACGATATAATAGAGGAATGAAAACTCCGAAAGGAATAAAAGCAGCAATATTTCCTAAGTCGTATATCCATCCAAAAGATAGTCTTGGAAAAGTAAGTGGTGGAGATTCTGGAATTAGTAAGAATTCATATCCATAATTGGTTGCATGTTCTAATCTATTAAAAGCGAGAAAAAGAAAATATAAAATTAGAATGGTATATAAAATGGTTCCTGCAAAGATAAGTTTTCTTAATTTAGCACTCATCATTTTTGTTTATTAGCTCCTTCGATTATTTATTTAGATTTTCATCGTACAAAACGATGGAACGTCTGCCCTAATCATAAACTGATAAATTTTATTAAATGATCTTCTATGGATGCAGTATTGGTTCATTTTTACATGAATGACAAGAATATATGTATTATCCAGTTAATACACTTGCTGTATGTATTATATGGTTCATACACATGAAGTGTCAAGCGTATTTTAGGAAGGCTGTTTTTGTAAAAGGGGCCTATGAGATTCTTGGTGGAATCTTCTAATGAAGTAAAAAAATATATAATCACTTAGTGGAGGAAGGAATTGAAATTGTTCAAAAACCACACAAGATAAGAGGGGGTAACTATGGATTTTATTTTATTCTACTAAATGAATGACTAATTGAAGTTTCCTGTCTTATTTACAGTAGTGGCAAAAAGATTTCTACTGATCAATAGTTCTTGGTGCAAAAAGTTTCAACATGCTAAATCATTCGCTTAATATATGTGGGGCTCTTTTTTATTCGATAAAAAGGCGTTAATCCCTATTAATTAACGCCCGATTTTTAGTGAAAATCTTCACAAAATTATCTTTTCACCATTTATTCTAACATGAATATTTCCTTTACTTCGATATGAAATGATGTATAGGAGGAGTACCATAAAGCTGTTATATAGATTCTATCTTTCAATAGTTTTAGATGCGAAATCATGCTGTAACGTATTCACTCAATTTCTAATCGATAATACTCTCTATGCATTAATTTTTTTGAATGCTAAACGTTGCATTTTTGCATGTTTTTCAGTATTTCCATGCAAACTTCCTAAAATTCGGCCTTGTGGTCTCAGTAGCCATGAAGCGATGTTGAGTGCGGCATATGAAAGAGGAAGAATAATATTAAAACCGTAATCACCATAATCATTAGCTAACACATGTGATAGAGCTGCACCAGTCATTAAAAAGAAGATACCAGCGTGAGCCCATTCTTTCAGACGAGGAAAACCAGGCATGAGGAGTGCGATGGCACCGAGTACTTTCCATATCCCGAGAATAGTCAAAATGTATAATGGGTAACCTAGATTCGTCACTAACTCGACGTTTCCCCCAAATTGCATGAGTTGCCCGATACCACTTAGCATAATAGCAAATACAAGTAGTGAAGTAACTGTCCAATAAGCAATCATTTTTCCTTTTGTTTTCATCCTTTGATCCCTTCCTTTAATCATTGATTTTAAAATGAAATACCATTTGTTCTTACACGTCTTTTCCTATTTTGCAAAGCTATTCTTCAATTTGACCTGATCGATCTATTGTTATCATTTACTCTTCAGATAGTAGAAAAGGGGTTACCCCCCATTAGCAGAGTAGAAGTAACTAAGGAAAATAGCCGCATCTATTGGGTTTGCAAGCTAATGAAAGCAATTTTTTACCTATAGAGAAAATAGCTTTCACTAAGTTCAATGATGATATTGGATGATTTAATACAAAAAATGCTAGACTCTTCCTACACGACTTATGCCTTCTTTAATATTCTCCTTTGATCACAAAAAACGAACCTCGAATTGTTCCAGCTAATTTAGACTTCTGCCTAGCAAACTTAAATTTCCCTTCTAATTCCTTTGGTACCTCCATCCCCTCAGAAAGCTTAAAACCAACGGCCCGCTTCTTAGGATCATTTACTGTGTACATGACATTTAGGACAAGACCATCCTCATAAATGACGTAGGTAAATTGGATATTTTCTACTTGAAAACGCGATGTTTCTAATGGTTTGGCCGCAAATTCAATATCACGTTCTTCCTTCAAAATTCGGTTCACATAATCAAGGGTCTCCTCGCTTTCACTTCCTGGTACAACGGTAAATTCATGCTTATATTTGTTCATAAAGTAACGGGCTTCATTCGCACGTAAACCAGCGAGCGTTTCTGCAACAGGTGAAGACTCTAAACCAACTGTAGACACATTTTTAAAATCAACGGTATAAGACATTTCCATCTCTCCTTCTATCTCTTATTTCCTAACAACAGGAATCCACATTTCACCAATAACTAAGCCGTTTTTCTGCCCCATCTCAACCGTTGCATTTGGCCCACCAACATAGGCAAAGTTCTTTGCTTCCGGCAAGACCTGACCAAAGGCAATCCCAACAAGCATATTATTCAATTCTTCAGCTGTCCTTCCCTCCCCTTTCACAACTAGGTATTCCCCCTTAGGAAATTGGATAACTCTCGAAGCTTCGGGAACCGAATCCTCTGTCATGACGCCAGCATAATACATCATCTTGTTGTTCACTGCTTCGTTCACCGCAAAAATGTAGTCATTGGTGGCTACGGCTTTTAAACTGTCAAGCGTTCCATCTTGACTGACAGTCTGCCAAAAGTCTGATTTTTCCTTGTTAATACCAACAAAGTCAGTATAATCGCTCTTAAGCTCTGTACCAAAACCCGTAACGGTAAAGCTATCTTTTTCTTCTAGCGTATAATTTGTCATCTTCAAAACCATCCTCTTTTTTAAATTTTTTCAAATGACTTTTCTTCATCACTTGATGGTTATAGAATAACTTCTAATCATGTCAAAAAATGATACTGTTTAGAGGCACGCTAAAAAAAAAATTGAATGGACGATTTCAGACTGCGGGATAGACTAAGCACAATCTTCTGTAGGTTGCCATTTTTCTAGTGTTCAAAGCTTATTCTCAGGGTGTTGAAGAGCATTTTGAAAATAAAATTCCTCACTCTTTATTAGAAAAAGTGAGGATAGGAAATTTTAAATTTATTATTTTATTTCTTATTAGGTTACTGCCCCCGTTCGATTATAAGGTTAGCCAGATATTTTTGGTTTGATCTTATCATACGAGCGACTCTTTTTAATGGAATTAAGGGGGTTTACCCAAGGTGAAAACATTAAAGTTGTACCCGATATATTATTTTAGATTTGATAGAACTTTAACATGTTAATCAAAAGCTTAAATCTGTCATACACGCAAAAAGACGCCTTTTTGTTAAAGATAAGCGCCTGATTGTTGTATAGTGTTATTAAATTATTAATTCTTTTTTAGTTCATCTATTTTTTTTGAGAGATCATCAATCTTTTGAAGAAGTAATCCATCATTGTGGTTCTTCCTTCTCATGAATTGCAATACGTTGATTAAAAAATAGGCTATAAAACCAAAAATCAAAAGATATATAAGCAAAATCATTATTGGTGCAAATGTAATCAATTATTTACCCTCCCTATAACCATTCTATATAAATATATTTCAATACTTATTCCTTATCTCCCTTCTTCAATCAAACCTGCACCTTATTTTTACATTTAAGGTAAAGCAACAATCATATCTCCTTTTAAGGAGAACATCACAATAATCGTAAATAACAATGCGATTAAGGTAATCGGACTAATTTTAGGGATGAACACTTTTTCATAGGACTGTCTTTCTTTTATTTTTACTAGTGTAAAGCGGGTAATCATTCCGGCTATAAATTTATGAGCAACATCCTCCAGTACTGCATGTATCACTAGTATTTACATTTGTACTACATACACCTGTTTCTGGTAATTTTAATTCTACTTTTTCGGATGCTGCAATATCCCCTGCAAGATAAGCTACTACTGATCGTACTTGTTCATATCCTGTCGCCATCAAGAAGGTTGGAGCTCGACCATAACTCTTTGCACCAACAATGTAAAAATCCTTCTCTGGTTGACGTAATTCTTTCTCTCCATGAGGACGTACAGTTCCACAACTATGGATATTAGGATCGATGAGTGGAGCAAGTGCAGAGATACTTTCTGTTGCAGTATCAATATCTGTTCGTACTTCACTTAAAATTGAAAAGTCTGGACGGTTACCTGTATTGACAATTAATTCATCTATATTTGAAATAGTGTCCATTTCACCATTTTTATCCCCAATCAAATTGATCTTCCCATTATCTCCTTTTATATATTGAGTTCTAAAAGGTGTAATAACTTTGACTACCTCAGAATCGACTAATCGATGTATTCTACTTCCTAGTTTACCTCTAGCCTCAAGTGCATCTAAATTTTCTCCACCATAAGCATCCTCAACACGTTGTTTTCGCATAACCCATAAAATTTCTATTTCTGAATTTTGTTCTTTAAGTGTAGCCAGTTCAAGTAATGAATTGATTGCTGAGTGACCACTTCCAATAACAGCGATTCGCTTACTTAAGTAACGATTTTTATCTTTCCCTAGAATATCAGGAATGCCATAAAAAATTTGTTCATGAATCGCTTCTTCATCCTTTAACCATACCCCACTAGAATTTGCTGGATTAGGATTTCCCCAGGTCCCAGAAGCATCAATAATCGCGCGTGCTTCAAATAATTTGAACGTACCATTTTGCTCAGTGTATAGAACAAAAGGGAGACTATTCCGATTAGCTGTTTTCATTTTATCAATATTTTTTCGACTAATAGATAAAACTCGAGTATTAAGGTGTAGCACATCTTTAATTTCTGGAGTATTAGATAAAGGTTTTAAATATTTTTCTACCAACTCATTTCCAGTAGGCAATTCATTTAATTTAGGTTCGCTCCATCCATTATTAACAAGTAGTCCTTTAGCAACTTTATCAATATTGTATTCCCAAGGAGAAAATAAACGGACATGTCCCCATGTAGTAATATTTTCACCAACTTGTGGACCAGACTCAAGTATAATGAAAGGCTGATTATATTTTGTAAGATGTGCTGCAGCAGCAAGACCGACTGGACCGGCTCCAATTATAGCAATTGGTAGGTGAGTGGTATCCTTTTTCTCTTCTAATGATTTGTTAGTGTTTGTTTGACAACAATTTGATTTAACTTTAATCTCAATGGTTTTCATTTAAATAACCCTCCTATTTTGTTTATTAATCAATTTTTTTTGATTTATTATACATAATTAAGCACAGCAATAATTTTGATCATTATTTGTTTGTCTTTTATTAAAAAAATAAGTTAAAAAGCCCTTACTCTTATTACCTTCAACTAAATCATTTCTTTTGTGTTGAACCATTCTTTCATATTCTTCTATTTTTAACCTTGCAAGCAATTCAATATCAATTATCATTTTCCATTCATCTCCTATAATCAAATTTTTTTGATGTATTATTTAAACAAAAATGATGTAAGTAATATTACATCAACAAGTTGGACGGAATAAGCAACATAATTCTGGCGAAAGTAAAGCATTAACTTCATCTATATTTAATTGATAAAAGCTCCAGGTTCCTCTAGTTTCCTTCAAAATAAGTTGAGCATCTAATAATATTTTTAAATGATAGGAAAGTTTTGATTGCGTCATTTCCATTAAGGGCGCTAGATCACACACACACATTTCGCCTTTTTGAGTTAAAATATTCATAATTTGAAGTCGCTTTTTATCAGCAAGTGCTTTAAACTTTGATTCATATTTTTCAAAAACACGTTCCATTGATATATCTTTTATTAAAATTTCTTTATCCATCTCTTCCCCTTCTTAAATCAATTTTATTTGATGTAATAATCATATCTTTTAAATTTTTGTGAGTCAAGAATATTAAACAAAAAAATTTGATTTATTATTTAAGTTAAAAAATTCAATTTATCAGTTTTTCCATAGCCATAACATCTACAAAATGCCCATCGATTATTCCTTGGTTTCTAAAAACTCCTACTTCACGATATCCCATTTTATGATAAAGACCTTGGCCAAGAACATTAAATGGAAAAGTAAATAATACTAGTTTATGAAATTTATTATTTATTGCTTGGATTTCAAGTTCTTTTAAAAGTTGTTGCCCAATTTTTTGTCCTCTATAATCTTTATGTATATACACCGATATTTCCCCTACCCCATAATACGCTTTTCTACTATTATAAGAACTTATACATGCCCATCCTGTAATTTCACTTTGATGATTCTCAGCAACTATAGCTATATATCTTCCTTGATGATTTTCATACCAGATTTGAATATACTCTTGGTCCTTCGGATCCACCTCAAGAGTTGCAATTCGATCTTGTATCCCTTGATTATAGATATCAAGTATTTGTGATAAGTCCTCTTTTTTTACCTTTCTAATAATCATAGTCTATCCCCTGTTCTCGTTGTTATTTATTTGTATTAAGTATAAACGGAAAAATTGATAATTTAATACTAAAACACAGCACATTTTATAAACTAACTAGGTTAGTTTCCGTAATACAATTTTATAACTTTTTAATATAATTTATAATATTTTTTATATTATTCGTAATATCAATTATTTTGGCATTCATAAGTAATATTCATCAACGATAATTATAATTATCTGGGAATATATTATGATTGAATTTGATTATCATCAAAAATCAAAGAGTATTTTTCTATTAAAGGAATAAATTTCCTATCATAACTAATTTGATTTTTAAATATTTGGTAGATCTTTTTACCCTCTTCAATCTTATTTAAATCAATGTAGAGATCTAAAACTAATTCGAAATTTTTATTAAAAATAAAATTTTTTTCGTAATTCAAAAATGCTTTATTAAGATGTTCTATTGCTTTATGTGGCATTCGCAATTGTATATATCTTATTCCCAACATATACTCTATATCCCTAGTATGTTTTCTATATCTCCTACTGGATAAAGCTTTGGATAATAATTTAACTTCCGCATTATTTAGTTTAAACAATCCAAGTGTAGAAGTTATATATTGTAATCCTAATAGTTTATCAAATATATTTGTGAGTATATATAAAAACAAAATTGACATCAATATTCCGGTAAAGTCATATAAAAAATCAATCAAAATTCTCAAATCCTTTTCAAAATTAAAAAATCAACTAAATACATATTAACGCATTGCGAGTTGATACAAAAACTAGTATTAAAAATTTTGAATCACTCCATAGATACAAGAAAAAACAAGCAAAAATCCAGCAAGTAAAATTAAAAATTTTGCAAGCCAATAATTTATTATTTTCGGTAGTGGAGTTAGTTTCAGTAAATAATTCATACCGTCATCTGGTTCTTTATAGTTCTTAGTATTAACATAAAAAATTCCGAACCATAGTAAGGCTATACCTACAATAAATACAAATATACCTGCAAAAACTTCTTTCACAATATCCCTTCTTCTCTCTCTAGTTTATTAATTGTTAGTACAGTTCTTTATTAGGACCCTACTATTTACGTTAAAATTAGAAAAGACTGCAGAGTATTACTCAACAGTCTAGATCTCACCTAGAAAAATTAAGCACTTAAATAGCCAAATACTATTATTATTATCCCTATTATAATGAAAATCCCTTTAAATATGAACCAAGGTAATAAACCTATTAAAAATAATCCAATACTGGCTATAATATCACCAATAACAGAGCCAGAAGAGCTATTTATCTGTCCAATTTCCTTAGATAATTTATTTTCATGGTATGTTTTACTGTATGTTAAGCCTAAAATGATAAAAAAAGCACCAATTAAATAAGCTATAATATTTCCCATCTAAATACGTTTCCCTTTCAAAATCTTAATTTCTTCGGTAGGCTCTTTTCTGTGAAAATAAAACTCCGCCTTTAAGAATAATTTATTAAGTTTAAACTTGATTAAAATTGTGCAAGCTATAAATAATTTAATTTGGGCAATAGGAAAGCAGAGCTACCGAATTTTTCGGTTTCTCGTTTAACTTTTCTGTTGTTTGTCTATAATGCTAATTTAAGTTGACTCATGGTAGGGTTCCTTATTCTGAAGCATATGATAGACAATAGTTAGCATTCGATGTCCGATGGCAACGAGTGCTTTTTTCTTTCCCCTTCTTGCAGCTAGTGACCAATATTTGATTCCTAATCTTTGATTCCGACTTCTTGAAACAGCCCACGCAGCCTCACACAATGCAGATTTAATATGAGGATTTCCTTTAACCGTTTTAGTGTTTTTTTTCCTTCCAGCACTTTCGTGATTTCCGGGCGACAATCCTGCCCATGATGCAAGATGTTTGGAGGTTGGAAATTGTCCCATATCTACTCCTATTTCCGCAATGATAACAGCTGCCGTGTCTTTCTTAATTCCCGGCATTGTAACCAGAAGCTGTACTTCCTCCTGATAGTTGGATAAAATGACGTCGATTCTTTTCTCGATATCTAATATTAATTCTTCTAAATTAACAATGTGCATCCAAGATTGCTTAATAAGAAATAGCTGGTGATCATTTAATGTTCCAAATAGTGAGTCGGTAATCAATTGCTTTTTATGGGCCATTCTTCCATGTATCTTTTGTTCGACATCTTCTTGATCGATATAACCTTCATTCATCAGTTGTTCCAATAGTTTTCGTCCTGATACTCCAAATATATCTGAAATAACTGTGCTTAATTTGATGTTTGAGGACTCTAGTACCTTTTGGATTCGGTTTTTTTCGGATGTCATGTGTCCAATCCATTTTTTTCTGAGGCGAGTCAAATCTCTCAAATTTCGAAAGTCTTCGGGAGGGACAAAACTTTTCTCTATTAAGCCATGTCTTAATAATTTAGCAATCCATTCAGCATCCGAAACATCTGTTTTCCTTCCAGGGACATTTTTAATCCTTTGAGCATTTGCCAAAGTAATATCAAAGAAATCCTCCAAGATATTGTATACAGGTTTCCAGTAGACGCCTGTACTTTCCATTGCGATGTGGGTTACTTCCTTCTCCTCAAGCCATTTAAGAAGATGAAACAGATCCTTCGTCAAAGTAGGAAATGTTTCGGTCTCCTTAATCAAGTCAGTTTCTGATTCTCCAAGAATGACACAGGCAACTATTGTTTCCGAATGAACATCTAGGCCTGCACATCGTTTGTGCAATGTTTCCATTTCACTCCACCTTCTGAAAATATTCCACAAACAGTGGAATGAATTTGAAATTAAACATTTTTCTGTTCGTAGTCATCTCTCGAAATTGAGAGAGCTAACAATGGGTTGTGCACCAAATTCATTCCAACAGTTTTCTCAACAGGGTAAGACCACCAATAAGAGCTACGTCATATACTCACTGTTTGTGGTATCTACATTATGGGACAGAGAACCCATTTTCATTCTGGGTTGAGAGCGAAAGATCATGAAAGTTTTCTCAAGCATTCTTTTCGAGACTTTCCAAGTATATTATTCATCTTCCCCATTCCTTTAGGTGCTGTGCATATTTTAATAGAAGTATGGCATTTTGTATATTTTCTAATTAAAAAAATTTTGTTCATTCCTGTTAACCTATTTCACATAAAAACCATAAAGGGTTCGTAGTCTTTATTGTTAATCTTTTTAAAAATAGGTATAATATAAGTATAAATAAAAATAATAAAAAGGCACTGGCTGCAACCAGTACCTTTCGCACAGCATACTGCAAGAAGTGCAGTGGCATCGTGTAAGAATGTAAGAAATAAAAGTAACTCACTATCTCACTTTGCCAGGCGAGGGTGGGTTACTTTTTTTGTGTAACCATGATCACTGCGACGATTAAAGAAGCGAATGCAATCATAAGCTCTAGTGCGTCTTTTATAGTAATCAACAGCAGCACCCCCTTTCATTGGGGATTGCCACTGCCACCCTGCCGTATAGCTGTACAATTATTATACCACGTCATTAATGGTATTTCCTAACAGCCCATATACGAACAATGGTATTTCCACCTCTTCTTTAACAATATCCTCATATTTAGTTTTTGTCCTGCATAAAGTCTTTGTTGTGCCATCCTAAAAAAAAACTGAAGATGATATCATCTTCAGTTTTTCGCTCAAATCGTTAATCTTCCTTTATCACAAAGTTCCGGATACGATTTCTCCTTGGAATATCGTTGCTACTCGCTTCGATCGTCTCGCAATGGTTTCAGCAGAACATGTAGCATCAACGACGACTAGATCAGCATCGTCTCCTATCTTCGGCCAAATTTGTTCACCTTGATCATTAAGCTGTGTTTTCCCACCTGTGATAAAAGAAAGTGTTTGTGCTAAGGATTGTTCATTTACCCATCCTGAGATTTCCGCTAGACGGCTTGCTCGTTCTAAAATATCTCCATTTCCAAATGGGGACCAAACATCGAAAATATTATCACATCCGACAGCAACCTCTACCCCTTTCCTGTGCAATAATTGAACAGGAGGAAACTTTCTACCGAGTGGGACACTCGTAATAATCGTGATCCCTGCATCAGATAAGATGTCAGCCATCGCTTCTGCCTGAGCTACTGAAATATCCCCGAGTCCAAATGCATGACTTATCGATACTTTCCCTTGTAAACCAGCTTCTTTCGTTAATTGGGCTAATCTTTTCATCGTAAAGATACCTAAATGGTCGGCATCGTGCAAATGCAAGTCGATGCCCGCATTGCCTTCAACAGCGATCTCCACCATTTCTTGTAAAGAGGCTTCAATATCACCATCAACCGTCGCGGGATCTACACCACCGACTAAGCTTGCTCCTTGTCGTACCGCTTCCCGGACTAAGTCTTTTGCCTTTGTTCTTAATAAACCATGCTGTGGAAATGCAACAATTTCATAGCTGAGCTTGCCTTCAAACGATTGCAAGGCCTTCTGAACCTCTTCTAAATTTTTCAACCCCACCTCAGGATAAATATCTACATGTGTGCGCACATGCGTTACTCCAGACTGCTGGTAGATATTCAATAAGGATTCTGCACGTTCTTGAGTAGTCGTTTCCAAGTTTGGAAGTGTAGTTTTTTCAATTTCTAATCGTTCAAAAATATTTTTTACTGGTGTGACTGCTCGCCAACGATCACTAAGCAATGTTTTATCTAGGTGACAATGCTTTTCGATAAATGAAGGCAATACCAATTGCTGCTTCACATCTTTTTTCGGCAAATTGTCTGTTATCACTTCAGTTGAAGGAAGGATTTTTGCAATTTTCCCTTCTTTGATTAATAGATGATTACATTCAGTTTTTGTCCCTGTTATGACACCTTGGTCGACATCGTACCCACTTTCTAATCGGACATTAGTTAGCCAAAAAGTCGAACTCATTCATCATCATTCCTCTCTATTTCAAAGTTGAAAGTTCACCTGCAACGAGATTACCTTTATTTAAAACGGCGATTCTCTTCGCTCTCCTAGCAACTGCCTCAGCTAAACAGCTTGCATCAACGAACACAAGATCAGCTTCATCACCAATATTCGGCCAAATGCGTTCCCCACTTTTATTCAAAGGAGTTTTGCCCCCTGTAATATAGGTAAGAGTTTGTCCAAGTGACCGTTCGTCACTTAAACCAAAACGCTGAGCTAAGGTTCCAGCCTTTTCTAAACTATCTCCTTTTCCAAAAGGGGACCAATGATCGGTAATACTATCATCACCAAGAGAAATATCTACACCCTTTTCATGCAAAAGCGGGATTGGAATCGTTCTACCAATTGGAACAGACGATGTAATTGAAATTCCTTGTTGTGCGAGGATTTCCGCCATTTCAGTTGCTTCTTTAATGGAAATATCGGCGATTGCTAATGCATGACTAATAGTCACTCTTCCTTGCCATCCTGCTTCCTCCGTCAAAGCGGCTAATCGCTTAAACGTAAAAATACCGAGATGTCCCGGATCATGGATATGAAGATCAATATTGGCATTTGCCTCTACAGCAAGATCCATTACCGTATGTAATGATTTTTCAATATTCTCATCAATCGATGCAGGATCTACGCCACCAACTAAGGAGGCCCCGCTCCGCAATGCTTCTCTTACTAGCGATACAGACTTGCTTCGCAATAATCCATGCTGTGGAAAAGCTACAATTTCAACATCAGCCTTACCTTTAAACGTTTCTATCGCTTGTAAGGTTGCTTCTAAATTTTTCAACCCAATGACAGGATCAATATTACAATGAGTACGGACATAGGTTGATCCAGAATGTAAAAGTAAATCGAGTAGCTTTTCTGCCCTTTCCTTTGCAACAGGCAATAAACGAGGAAGTAATTCCTGCTCTTCCTCCAATCTAGTTATAATCCCCTTTGTTGGAATACTTGGCGCTTTCCATGGACCACCATAGTATGTCTTATCAATATGGATATGCATGTCCCTAAAAGATGGAAGCATCAAATAATGATTGGCGTCATATATTGGTAAATTAGTTACCAATGGTTTTTCGGCTAAAATCATTTCCTTTATTTTTCCGTCTTCAACTTTTATATGGAAATCTGCTGTTTCTGTTCCTGTCACTGTACCATTTTCAAAATAGTAACCTGTTTCTAATTTCACATTTGATAACCAAAACTCTAAAGCTGCCATTCTCTTTCCCCCTTCGCTATTCGGTCCAATCACAATGACCAATTATTTATTATTTAATTCGCTCCACCGTTGATACACTTTAATACTCTCATCATCTTTTTGTTGAATCATTGGTAATCTACGTTCTTCGATAGGTTTGGCGTACTCATCATAGAAGGTTTCTAATTCAAAGTATTTACGATCATCCTTATAATAAGGAGCATAATCCTCACGTGTTGTTATATAGATTACTTGTTTAGGACTACAGTAGTAGAGAGAACCTAAGCACATCGGACATGGGCTTGCTAGAATATAAATATCACAATCAACTAGATGCTCAGTTTCTAATTTCCTACATGCTTCTCTAATCGTAGTATTTCAGCGTGTGCCGTCGGATCATGTGTTTGCGCAACTAAGTTGGGACTTTCTGCAATAATTTCCCCATCTCGTACGATGACTGTGGCGAATGGTCTCCCACCCTCTTCTACATTTTTACGTGCTAAATCAATTGTATGTTTAACAAAATCCATTTTTATCACCTCAAAATTAGCTTTCTGTTTTTATCTAGATGAATATTTTTCTATAAATTAAGAATACTTCGCTTACTATGCTTCCACGTCCTGCAATAACTTTGCTATTTTATGAAACCCTCTATTTTGAGCATGTTCCAAAGCTGTTATTCCCTCGCGATCACCAATCTTCACATCTGCCCCATGTTCAACTAATAGCTGTACAATTTTTTGATGTTTTTCGCCGCCATCCCCTAAAATGACTGCTTCCAATAGTGCTGTCCAATGCAAATTGTTGATATGGTTAACATCAATATCCGAGTGAGTCAGTAGCTCCTCCACCACATCAACATGCCCCCGTTCAGAAGCAGGGATAAGAGCCGTCCCTCCATATCGATTCGTCAGTTTTGTATCCGCTCCAGCCTCTAATGCTAGCTTTACAATGTCAAGCATGCCTTCTGCCCCAGCATAAAGAAGCACATTATTTAACTGATTGTCACGAATATTGATATCCGCCTTTTTTTGAATCAGTGCCTTTACCGTTTCAATGCGATTGTTATAAGTTGCTGCAACTACAGCTGTACGCCCACGCTCATCAATTGCATTAATATCCGCACCGTCCTCTAGCAATCTAAGAATTTTTTCTGTTTCCCCCTTCTCAGCTGATGCAATGAGTTGCTGATTCAATGGAATCTCCTCCTTTTTCAACACCGTTTTTTTCTGTTGACTTTGTGGGGAATCGGGTATCGAATGACAGGCTGCAAGTAAAACTACCATTAAAAGAACCAAGAATCGATAATATCTCATTATCCTTTTTCCTCCTATACAAATATGCTAACATGGGAATATCTATATTAAAAATATAAAAAAAATTAATTTTACTTAAGTTTTTCATATAATAGAAGGAGTGTTTTATGAAGTGGATATCAGACAGCTGCGTTATTTTATAGCGATTGTAGAGGAAAGGAAAATTTCAGCTGCTGCAGTAAGACTCCATATTTCCCAACCTCCTTTAAGTCAACATTTAAAAGCCATGGAGGAAGAGCTCGGATCTAAATTAGTGGAACGCAGCGGAAAATATTTAGAAGTCACTGAGGCTGGCAAAGCCTTATATAAGTATGCCTTACAGGTCACTCAATTAATGGAAGAAGCAAAAATGGAAGTAAAGGAAGTGGGAAATGGTGTAAACGGAAGACTAACCTTAGGGATAAATACCTTTTCCTATGTTGGTTTATCTACTATTCTGCAAGATTTCCAACAACTATATCCAAAGGTGACCTATAAAATTCAACAGAATGAATCCTCTCATCTGTGTAAATTAGTAAGGGATCGGTCAGTCGAATTGGCAATCATCCGATTACCGCTTGAGTTAGATGACTTCACCGTTTTTCATCTTGATACAGAGCCCTTTTACTTGATTACATCAACAAAACAGAAGACATTCAAGCATGAAGTGACACTTGAAGAAGTGGTAAATTTCCCACTCATTTTACCTAGTACAGAAGGATTGGGTGTACATTATTTGATTTTGGAGGCCTTTTCTAGGAATCAGCTCCATCCGAAAATTGTCTCCGAATGCTCAGACATCTCGCTTTTATTAGACCAAGTCGCTGCTGATTTCGGTGCATCGATTGTTCCGGAAACCGTCATTAAGCTAAATAAAAACAACCATATCCAAGCGACCAAAATTGTGGACGACAATTTCAATACCTCCACTGGCCTCATCTGGTTGAAAAATCATTATCTTTCAAGCGCCGCTGAAAACTTTATTCATTTGCTGACGGAACGTAAAAAGTGACTTGTTGCTTGCTGGGGGATGAGTGGTGTAACTATATTAGAGCTATGATTAGCGGGATTGTGTTTAGGTTGTGTTCTCGGTAATCATTGCGGGGTTTTGGTTACCTGAATCACGAATTGGTGCCTCTTTCGGTAACCTTTACTGGGCTTTGGTTACCCAGATTATGACTTGGGGCCTCTCTTGGTTACCTTTACTGGGCTTTGGTTTCCCGGATCATGATTTGGTGCTTCTCTCGGTAACTATTACACGGTTTTGGTTACCTGGATCGCGGCATGGAGTCTCTTTCGGTAACCTTTACTGGGTTTTGGTTACCTGGATCGCGGCATGGAGTCTCTTTCGGTTACCTTTACTGGGTTTTGGTTACCTGGATCATGACTTGGGGCCTTTCTCGGTTACCTTTACTAGGTTTTAGTTACCTGGATCGCGGCGTGGAGTCTCTTTCGGTTACCTTTACTGGGCTTTGGTTACCCAGATTATGACTTGGGGCCTCTCTCGGTTACCTTCACACGGCTTTGGTTACCTGGATCGCGGCGTGGAGTCTCTTTCGGTTACCTTTACTGGGCTTTGGTTACCCAGATTATGACTTGGGGCCTCTTTCGGTTACCTTTACTAGGCTTTGGTTACCCTACTCTCGTCGGGGCTTCCTCTTCGGTAACCTTTATAGGGTTTTGGTTACCTGAATCGCGACTTGGGGCCTTTCTCGGTTACCTTTACTGGGCTTGGTTACCCAGATTATGACTTGGGGCCTCTCTCGGTTACCTTTACACGGCTTTGGTTACCCGAATCACGATTTGGGCCTCTCTCGGTTACCTTTACTGGGCTTTGGTTTCCCGGATCATGACTTGGGGCTTCTCTCGGTAACTATTACACGACTTTAGTTACCCGGATTACGAATTAGGGCCTCTCTTGGTAACCATTTTACGGCTTTGATTACCCCGATTTCGTTCTCAAGGGCATTCTGTGACAAATTATTAAGGAAAAGAGCTGTCATGAAGATGAAGGACAGCTCTTTATTTTTGAAATTCTATTTATTTACCACCAACATGGACGAATGACTGACGATGTCATCCAACATTGTTTCAGCTTTCTTTAAGGTTGCCAATGTTTGCTGTAAATCAATCATTCCATTCTTATCAATTGTTCTGTATTCATCTAAAATAGCAACCGTCATGAATTCTCCATTACCGAAACGTTCTGGTTTAATAAAAGAGAGCTCCAATTTATTGCAATGCTCTAAAATGATTTTAGACCAGAAGGATCTTAGTTCTGAGCGCTTACTTTTATCTTTGACTTGAATCTTGCAGCATAGCTTTTCATTTTCAAGCTGTAAATAAACTCTGCATGAATCAGCATCCTTCCAATGCCACCAAAATCCATTAAAGCCACCCCGTGGATTTGCAACGTAATCCCAATGACCATGAATCCCTTCTTCTTGTAATTTGGAGTAAAAGCCATGCCATGATAAAAATCCCCATGTAGCTAGCGGTTGTTTTTGATAACTTTCATGCTGAGCATCAATATTTTTAAGGTGCTCATAATAATCGACCAATATCGGATTACTCGTCCCACCTTGAATCCCGGTTTCCAATATAGTTAGCATTTCTTTTCTTCCGAATAATTCGAATCCCGCATTTTTTACTATTTCATAATTTCCTTGGTTTCCTATTTTATAATAAATAGGTAGCTGTTTATCTTTTCCTTCATCATATAATGTCTTTCGATAACGATTTAGTTGATCGGAATGTTCTTTTGTATATGTTTTATCTTCTATTAAAATATAAATCTCATGATTAATTACGGCTAGCACATCAATCTTAGATTGCTGTCTAATGATTTCGATACGATCAATTTCCACCATCTGCATCCCATGCTTTGTAAAAATTTCAGTAATAAATTGTAACGCAGTCAAATGCAACTTTTCATCCACATCTTTATATTGTGGATTGCCCCATTCCAACAGCCAGCACAAAAAAGCATCCTGTGAAAGTTCGCTCGTTGCATAGTTAAATAAATTGGGTCTGTTCAATTTGTTCACTTCTCTCAAATTTTCTCTATTTACAAAATATTCCTTGTTTATCATAACAAATGGGGAATAATTAAAAAAGCTATTCATTGTGAAAAAACCTGAATATTAGTCGCACTATTCAGGTTTGCGCTTTAGAGTTAATTATATTTCTTTTTCCTTAAGAAGCTCTTCAATTACTTCCGCGAGAACATCCACTGTTCTATATTCCTCCTGCAATGTGTTTTCCACTCCTCCTATTTCTAGTAATACGGAGTTTCCAAAGAGGTCCTGGTTATACGTATTCTGGCTTGTTGCAATGTCTTTTACAACCACTCCTCTTGATAAATCAGGAAATTTCCCATTAATTTTTTCATCGAGAAGTTGAGCAAATTTTAAATTCTCCTCATATTTAGCACTTGAGCGGGATACAACAAGCACTGTTTTAGCGTATTCTTTTCCGTTAATTTCAATCGTCGTTTCATTTCGTTTTCGTGAATCTCTGTGTATATCAAAAACCATTTTCAAGCTTTTATTTTTTTCCAAGTTAGATTTTAATGGCTCTCTTGAGATGGTGTACGAGTCATTAAAGGATAAGCCTTTTTCTTTGAGAATACCCATAATATTTGTTTTATCATGGATCGTTGGAATCCCCTTCTTTATTAAGGACTGGCTTAATTTTTCACCTACTAATGTGATATTGTCCGTTTCGTGTAAGGCATCGGCCGGATCATTCCTATTCGATTTAGTGAAAAAGGATTCAAAATTATGTGTTTGATAGATATAAATTATAGGGTCTTTTTTCGTAGCTATAGAGGAGAATATTCCCTCTTGCTCGGTATCTTTACCTCCATAAATAAAGAAACATGTAAGAGCAATTGCACATATTGCAATACTACTTGAAACATATGAAAATAGTTTCATCCTTCGTTTATTATTTTGCATTCTTGCGCTTTGTCTGAGTTTTTTTGAAGTAGCTGAAACAAATTCCTCTCTAGGATTGAGTGGATATGTTTCTTTTATTAGTTCGAATAGATCTTTATCAGTTTGCATTGCCCATAACCTCCTCTGCATCCATGTTTAATTTTTTCCTTAGTTCCTTCAATGCACGGTGGTAATCGACTTTTACCTTCGACTCACTACATTGCAAAATTTCAGCTGTCTCTTTTATTGAACATTCGTTAATCCCTCTTAGTATGACTATCGCTCGATAGTTTGGTTTTAAGCTTGAAATGGCTGTGTGAACAAGCTGTTTCGTTTCATTTTGTTCAATTATTTGATGGGGGTCCTTTTCGGTTGAGGCGATTTGTTTAAAAAATCCATCGGTAAAGAGAGAAGAAAATCTTTTTTTTCGATAATGGTCAATCGCAACATACTTGGCAATTGAAAATATCCATGTTTTTAGGTTGGTAATTCGGACCTTGTTCGATAAATTATTTAGGACACGAATAAACACTTCCTGTGTTAAATCCTCTGCATCATTCTGGTTTCCTGAAAAACATATAAGAAATCGATACACATCCAAATAATGGAGATTATAGATCTTATCAATCTGTTCCTCGACATTTTCATGATCAAACAAATCGTTCCCCCCTCAATTTCTGTTGTTTTCATCTATTTATCGTTTGAGATGATGGAAAAGTTACAAGATATTTTTAAAAGTTTTATCAAACTAGTTCTTCTTCGCACACGACGGAAATACCTTTATGAACTTTAACAAAGTGATAGGATATTAAGTGGGAACCCATGGTAAGATGAATAGAGAGATCGTAGGTGAGGTGACTGAAATTTGATCATGAATACTATATTTATTATTGCTATTATTGTGGCTGTTTTTGCTTCCATTGCAGCCTGGTTAAATACTCAAATTATCGTCAGAGAATTAGCTGAAATAAAGGAGAAATTAGGGATAAAGGAACATAAAAAGAGTTCATTTCTTGACCGTGACCTTGATAATGATTGAAAGGGGTCAATCATCGTTAATATATTTACCTGTAAAAAAAATGGACGCTTTCCTTTTTTGAAAAAGCGTCCATTCATACTTAAAATCCTAAAAGTTCTTATGTAGTAAAAAATCAAAATATTCATTTTTCTATTGTCAGTAAAGGAAATATTTCATAAAATCGTATTAAATAACTATTAGGATGGAGGGATTTATCATTAAAATCCGTAAAGAACCGACTGAATTAAAGATGTTAAAACTTTTAAACTCAAGAACTTCTTTATCAGCAAAGGACAAGAATAATTATCATTATCTTGAAAAAGGGTTTGAAGGGGAGAAAAAATTTGATGCGATGATAGGGAAATCTTCTGAATACCTCCTCATCATTCCAGATCTACTTTTTGAATATCAAAATACTACTTTTCAAATTGACTCACTAGTCATTGCAAAAGAGGAAATTTATTTATTTGAAATAAAAAACAATGAGAGAGATCATTATTTTAAAGACGATAATTGGTACTTACTATCAGGTAAGGAAATTAAAAATCCACTTCTCCAACTAAAAAGAAGTGAATCTCTGCTTCGACGACTATTGCAATCTCTCGGTTTTCAACTGCCAATCAAAGCGTATCTCGTTTTTGTTAACCCCCATTTCTTTCTATATCAAGCTCCTATGAAAGTACCTATTATTTTCCACCCACAGCTTAAACATTTTATTGATGATCTTAAGGCAAAATCTTTGAAACTAACTGATAGACATGAAAACATTGCAAAAAAGCTCCTATCCCTTCATATAGAGGAAACTACCTTTCATCATATTCCCGAATACACATTTGAACAGTTGAAAAAGGGCATAACTTGTATTAAGTGCTCGTCTTTTATGAAGGCACTAAACTTAAAGGAATTAACTTGTGAAAAATGTGGTACAAAGGAGGGGTCTGAAATGGCCATCTTACGTAGCATTGACGAATTCCAATTGCTTTTTTCCGATCGTAAAATTACCACTAATGGCATTTACGAATGGTGTGAAATCATCCACTCTAAAAAAATGATTCGCAGGATCCTTACTGAAAACTATACTCTCCAGGGTCACGGTAGATCGGCCCATTATGTTAGAAAAAACAAAAATACGCAATAAGAGTTTTGTTACCCTTTTTGGTTTTTTGGGGGAACTATTCGGGAGCAATGATTACCGGGTTGAGGCTGGGAACCCTATTTGGGTAACTATTCCAGGGATTTGGTTACCCGGATCTCGTCGTGGATCCTACATCGGTAACTATTCTAGAGCTTTGGTTACCTGGATCTCGTTTCGGATCCCTGCTCGGTAACCTTTTCGGGGTTTTGGTTACCCGGATCTCATCACAGAGTCTACTTCGGTAACCTTTCCAGGGCTTTGGTTACCTGGATCTCATCACAGATCTAATTTCGGTAACCTTTCAGGGGTTTTGGTTACCCAGATCTTATCGCGGCTCCCTTCTCGGTAACCTTTCCAGAGCTTTGGTTACCCGGATCTCGTCACAGAGCCCACTTCGGTAACCTTTCCGGAGCTTTCGTTACCCGGATCTCGTCGCGGCTCCTTCCTCGGTAACTATTCTAGAGCTTTCGTTACCTGGATCTAGCCACGGAGCCTACTTCGGTAACCTTTCCGGGGTTTTGGTTACCCGGATCTCATCACAGAGCCTACTTCGGTAACCCTACCGGGGCTTTCGTTACCCGAACCTCGTCACCGATCCTCCCTCGGTAACCTTTCCAACTCTTTGCTTACCGAATCCCACCCAGGCTCCATCCTCGGTAACTATCCCCTTATATTTCAATAATAATTGGAACAACCATTGGTTTTTTCTTCAATTGGTTGAATATATGTTGCTGAATGGATTTTTTCAGCTCTCTTTTCATTACTTTTCGTTCGTTGCGGTTTTCTGCTTGTAGCTCATTCACCGTTTTGGTAGTAAGTTGATTCACTTTTTTTCGGAGTTCTGAGAAACCACCGTCCATAAATCCACGGGAGATTGTTTCTGGTTCGGATAGCAGTTTTCCGTCTGCTTTGCTTATCGTTAAAACGACGATGAGCATGCCGTCCTCTGCAAACTGCTTACGGTCTCGCAGCACAAAATCTCCTACATTCCCAACATCTCCACCGTCAACATATGTGTTGCCAACGGGTATTTGGCGGGTTTGGCGCGGTACACCATTTTCAATATCAACAACATCGCCATTATTAATGATAAATGTGTTTCCCTGTTCGACACCAACGGATTCAGCTAATAAACGGTGATGGTGCAGCATTCTAAGTTCACCATGAATCGGGATAAAATATTTTGGTTTCATTAATGTCAGCATTAATTTTAAATCTTCTTGATATCCATGACCGGAAACATGCATACCAGATGTACTTCCTGATCCATAAATCACCCTAGCTCCTATTGCATAAAAATTATCTACAATACTTGTTATCCCTTTTTCATTCCCAGGGATTGGGCCGGCAGCAAGAATCACCGTATCTTTTGGCAACACTTCGACACCGCGAAAATTCCCCGTCGACAAACGGGCAAGTGCAGCCAATGGTTCCCCTTGGCTTCCCGTGCATAAAATAGCGACCTTTTCAGGAGGCAGTTCATTTATTTCATTTTGGTCGATTAACATTCCATCCGGAACGGTTAAGTACCCTCGTTTCATCGCAATATCTACTACATTCACCATACTTCTTCCGAGCAACGCAAGTTTTCGATTGGTTTTATAGGCGGCATTTATAACCTGTTGAACACGACTAACATTGGAAGCAAATGTAGAAATAATAATCTTCCGTTCCGCTTTTATGAAAGCTGCCTCCACATGATCCGATACCATTTGTTCAGATGGAGTTAAGCCGGGACGTTCAGCATTTGTACTCTCGGACAATAAAAGCAATACTCCCTCATTACCGATTTCAGCCATCCTATGAATATCTGAACGCTCATCACTTTTCTCAGGTGTTAAATCAAACTTAAAGTCACCGGTATGTACAATATTCCCCTCTGGTGTGTGAAAGATGATGCCTAAGCAATCAGGAATACTATGAGTCACTTTAAAAAATTCCACACTTATATTTCCGAATTCCAATTTCGAGCTTGCGTTGATTTCTACCAGTTTGCTTTCTCTTAAAATTTTATGTTCTTTTAATTTGAGTTCAATTAATCCTAGCGTGAAGCGTGTTGCATAAACAGGTACATTTAATTTTTTCAGGAAGAACGGAATTCCTCCGATATGATCTTCATGACCATGTGTGACAAGTAAAGCCTTTACCCTATCTTTATTTTCGATTAAGTAAGACAGATCAGGAATAATCAAATCAATTCCTAATAAACTCTCATCGGGAAACTTGTTGCCACAATCGATAATTACAATATCGTCTGCATATTCAATTGCATACATGTTTTTTCCGATTTCATTCAAGCCACCTAAGGCGAAGATAGATAAGATATTCTCATTTGTACTCATCTTAATATCCTCCCACTAAAAAAGATAATCTTAGTATGTCCTTTGTTTTTCCATTTAAGCATGGGGACGGTTCTCCCGCTTCCTTTTTCTCATAAGAAAAAGTATGTCCCGTTAGGCGATTAAATTTTACCAAGGGGCATACTTTTTCATTTTTTTATACTATTACGAGGTGGGCTCATAAGATCCATCATTCGGCAATTTTATTGTTTTGATGCTTTCTTTGACTTTTGCCTCACCAATTTCAATGATTCAAAAATCCACAAGTCTTTAATAGTATTTTTTATTAAAAAATGTAATTGTTCTCTATCTCTCTATCGATACTTTTTATATGCAAATTCTGTTGCGGGTATGGAAATTCTATTTTCCTTTCCATAAACAGCTTATTTATTCTAAAGTTTATATTACTTTTTATTGTCCCAAGCTGATTATAATCAGATATCATTATCGATAATTCGAAATTCAGACAGAAATCTCCAAAGCCTACAAAACTCACAGATGGTTCCGGATCCATTAAAACTGCCGGTGACACTAAGCTTTCCTCTCTTGCAATCTCCATGAGCATATCTCTTAATTTTTCTACATCTGTTCCGTATGCAACATTAAACGGTATGGTTAGTCGAATTTTTGGATCACTAAACGAACGATTAACCACCTTTTCTCCTAAAAAGTATGAATTCGGTACAATAATATGTTCATTGGTCCCTGTTTTAATAACTGTCGCCCGCATATTAATTTTTTCAACGTCTCCTATAATGTTATCGATAAGAACGCGATCCCCGACTTTTATAGGTCGTTCAAACAAGATAATAACCCCAGAGATAAAGTTGGAGGGTTTTGAAGTCCAAACCCAATTCCAACACTGATCATGCCTGCAAACACAGTTAATGCACTTAGATTGATCCCAACTGTCGTTAAGCTGACAATAATGGCAATAATCATAATGGAATAATGCACAACTCGGTCAAATGTATATCTCGTACCTTTATCTAAATGGTATCGATTGTATATTCCCGGCAATAAAACATTTGTAGAAATTTTTGAAAGTCGACTAGCCAAAGTAATAATTAAAACGGCCACAATAATTAAGAATAGCGTTACATCCACTTTACCGAATTTAAATATCACGGCAAACATCCATTTTGCTTTTGAAAAGTAAAGGAGCAAAAATACCAAGGTTCCATAAAAGGTAAACCAATTTACTATACTTCTCAATACAGCATGATGTTTGGGAAGCCTTTTGAGAATCGTAAGAATAATCCATCGCAATAGTAACATTCCAATTACAACTGCTGCAATAATGATTAAGCTCTTATAATTAAAGGAAAAAATCCAATTTTCTAATGTGCGAGTATCCATGTTTTCACCTTCATTATTTTATCTAATTTCACTTTAGTTGATTAAAGTAAAACTCCATGAAGTATATTCTAGCAAATAAATAAAAAAGAAGGATGGGTATAAAGTCCATCTTTTTTTCGACACCTTAATGTTTAATTATTCAAAATACCCTTAATGAAACAACACTTTGAAGGACGGCCATGAAAAATCGTTCTAATCCTCTGTTGAAAATTATGTGAAAATAGCCTTTTAAGGCACGATGAGTTAAATAGGCTACACAGGAAACAGATAATAAAAAGCAGGGAATCCGTTCATCATTTCCCTGCTTTTCTGAAGTAATTTTAATTATGAGATATCATTCATCCCTACATTAAGGCGTAATTACCGAGGAAGCGGCATTATCATCAGCCTTCACACAATCAATTGCGACAACGAGGGCAATCATGATGGCTTCCATCTCATCATTCAATATTTGCACTTTGTAGCTATCGCCCCAAGTAAACCATTCCTTGCTTACTTTACCGACCAGTTCACCATGCTGTAAAACCTGGAAATCCATTTCCCACCAATTACCAAGTACTTCAATGCCTGTAGAATCAATCGTATAGCGTGCTTTAAGGAAAGAAAGCTCCTTCTTAATCGTTAACACCTCTTGACCATTCACCTCAACAAAAAACTTTGGCAAGAAGCTAAACACCTTTTTCGTAATGAGCGCAATTTCATCTTTTGTTGTATTGAAAATGGAGAAAGTCTTAGGAACTTTCATAAAACTTCCCTCCACGTAATAAACGTCCTTTTCCTGCTCATCCTTTACTGTAAATTTCCCACTTAAACTGAATACCTTTTGCTTTATATAGAGCTGCTTCATCATATGCCCCCTATGATATAGCATATTACTATACTATAAGTATATTATTGTTCTATCCTATACTATTTACATTTTTAAATATAACATCAATTCATCTATCACTAAGTTCACCTTCGATTGGAACCCGGTGATCGTCGCCGGTCTTATTTTCGCAAATATTATTAACAGTTTTCTTTTAAAAAAAGTGAAGGAAGCAGAAGAACCGTCCCCTTAAAGCTCTCCAGATTCCAATCGAAATCCTTCGACAACGACTTCTTCATCAACCTCTAATACTAAGCACTTCTTTCCATTATAGGTAATATACTTAAGATTTTTGAGGTCTTTCGGGTTAATGGTTACGTTGGCAATTTTCGTTTCAATTTTAATTGATTTTGGAATGACGCTGCTTGCTTTGATTTCGTGTTTTTCATCAAATACAACACTTTTGAAGGCATGCTCGACTTTGTCTGAGCTTACATTTTCAACACCGCTAGCCTCTAAAATTCGTTCGATGCCCTTGGAATCCAGTTTAGGAGGTTCACTTTCTTCATTTTCTTCATTTTCTTGACTTTCCTGTACGATCTTATCAATTTCCTCATAGACATTCGAAATGACCTTAGAATCCACTTCGTCTCCTACTACTATCTTTAAAATTTGGTCGAAGCTGTCCTTTTCTTCAACCGCTGTAATGATCTCTTCACATTGGAGAACATCCACGATAAAAATTTCACTCGGTTGATTCGCTTTTCCACCATTATAAAGAATATGATTCACATCAGCTGAATTATCATTAAAGGCAGGAAACAGAAAACCAGCTAATGGAGCAGCTAAATTAATAATCGGATCCACAGCATTATTGGCTTTAAATTCTTTTTCAATATAGTCAAAAAGCAACGCTTTTTTCGGCTGATCGGTTTTATTGAGACTGCAAAGGACAAACTGACTGGAATATACCTCGTCATCCCCGCCTTCCTCTGATTCCATATTTCGCTTCCTTGTTGCCTTTTGATACTCACCGCGGATAAACGTTACTACCGTATCAAATTCATACTTGGCATGGGCAAACATTTTCTCTACGATTTGGAGCATTTTTTCGTTCCATTCATCCGTAGATGTAGCATGCAATCCATTGAAAAGAGTCATTTGTGTGCTCTCTTCCTCATCTCGGCGAAATTTCAGTTCAAACAGCTTGGAGTCAAGTCCACCAGTCAAAACCTTCTTAAAGTTGGTTAAAAATAACTCTTGTTCTTCCTGCTCTAGCATTTCAAATGGCTGGCAAACCTGATGATAAATCTCTCCGGTTTCTTTCTTTACATATACATTAAATATTTCTCGAATATTGATATATCTACTATTTAATTTAAATTGATTTCGGATACTTGTGATGTCTTTTTTATTCATTAATCTCATCTCCCATCCCTGATTATACTGGTCAGACGAGAAAATAGTAATACTTGATATTTTTTCAGTTTTGTTAGCAAGCGTGAATAAAGGGATCTTCAAGCATATTTATTTATTTACAAGTTCTTGGTAAGATGAATATATTCAGAATGATTTTTATATTACGAATGATTAAATTCTATAAAAAAATGGCGGGTTAAGCTGCCTATCCTTACGATTTTAACTAGTAATCTAGCAGAAAGGAGATTCCCATGAGCAAATTATTATGGAACTCACCAATAGATTTAGAAAGCTTGCTTTATGAGCTTGTCGGTTGGGAAAGTGAAACCTTGTCAGAAGGTGAAAAAAACTTCTCGATAAAATTGCATGAAAAGATGAGTCATCTGCCATATTTCAGCGAACACGCTGATTATCTAACATTAGATCCGATTGATAAAGGACGCTCTTTTTTAACTGCCCTTTATAAACATGAACATGCTTCAGATACGGTGGTTCTTATTAGTCATTTTGATACCGTTGAAACAGAAGAATATGGGCAACTACAGCCGATTTGTCGGAAGCCTCTTCAATTGACGGAAGCACTCAAGCTGAATAAGGATCGCTTATCCAAAAATGCCGTGAAGGATTTAGAATCAGGTGAGTATGTATTTGGGCGTGGAACGATGGATATGAAAATTGGTCTAGCCATTCATATGGGACTGATCGAAAAAGCCATTGCCGAGGAATGGCCGATAAATCTCTTGCTCGTTACGGTTCCTGACGAAGAAGTCAATTCATCAGGTATGCGTGCTGCCGTAAAAAAATTGGTGAATCTAAGTGAAGAACACGGTCTTGTCTATCAGTTATTCTTAAATAGTGAATCCTCCTTTTCCCAAAATCCAGAGGATGAGAACTATTATATTTATACAGGAACCATCGGAAAAATCATGCCGTCCGCCTTATTTTACGGCAAGGAAACACATGTCGGTGAACCATTAAAAGGCATGACTGCCAACTATATTGCCGCTTATTTCAATCAACAAATGGAATGGAACCCCCTATTCCAGGAAGAGCATTTAGGTGAAAAAACACCACTGCCTGTCTCACTACAACAAAAGGATTTAAAACTATCATACTCTACGCAAACCCCAGCCCGTGCCCAAGCACTCTATAATGTCTTTATGATGCAGCGCTCAGCGAAGGACATTATGGATCGGTTTGAGCAGATAGCCAAAGATGCGGTCGCCCGCTGCAATGAAAACTACCGTGCCCTTTGTAAGCAAGAAAACATCCAAGGGATTGGTGATGTGCGTGTATTGCGTTTTGAACAGCTTGAATCCTATGCCCGCGATAAGTTTGGCGATTCATTTGTTGATGCCATTCATTCGAAAGCTTTACAAATGGATGAGTTAGATGAACGGGATCAATCCTTCTTTGTTGCCGATCAACTCATGCACAATTGTCAGGAATTAGCACCAGCGGTCATACTCTTATTCACGCCACCGTATTACCCAGCGGTTAATTCATCAGACGACCCATTGATTCAAAAAGCCGTTCAATTGTTATCAGAAATGACCGAGCAAATGAATATTCCACTAAAGCCCGTTAACTATTTTAATGGAATATGTGATCTTAGCTATGTCAACTATACTGACCAAAACGATGGATGGACAAGTTACGAGAAAAACACACCGATTTGGGGAGATGGATACTTTATTCCCTTTGAGGACATGAAAAAGCTTAGAGCGCCAGTGCTTAATGTGGGTGCTTTTGGTAAGGATGCACATCAATTATCTGAGAGATTGCATAAGGAAAGTGCGTTTGTGCGGACTCCTGTGTTGGTTGAGAAATTGATTTTGGGGTTGTTTGGTAGTTAGGATTTGGATGGAAATAAAAAATGCTCACAGGCCTTGGTTTTGGTTTGTGAGCATTTAAACTTTTTCAAATTAAATGTTTTAGAATTTGTAAAGTTCTTAGAAAAGGATTTCTGCAATTTTTTGTATTTTTCGTTTCAATCACTATACCTGAAACACATTTTCTTCAATATTTTCGCTTTATGTGTTTCAACCGCTATACCTGAGACACATTTTCTCCGATATTTTCGCTTTATGTGTTTCAATCGCTATACTTGAGACACATTTTCTCCGATATTCTCACTTTACGTGTTTCAAACACTATCCTTGAGACACATTTTCTCTATTATTCTCTTATAATGTGTTTCAAACACTATACTTGAAACACATTTTCTCTACTATTCTCTTATAATGTGTTTCAATCACTATACTTGAAACACATTTTCTCCGATATACTCACTTTATGTGTTTCAAACACTATACTTGAGACACATTTTCTCCGATATTCTCACTTTATGTGTTTCAAACACTATACTTGAGACACATTTTCTCTACTATTCTCTTATAATGTGTTTCAAACACTATACTTTTAACACATTTTCTCTAATTTTTTTACTTTATGTGAAGCATAAACATAAATAATAATAGAAATCTTTTAATGGGTACTTATTCTAAAAATGCTTCCATTCTTTTTTTTGTTTTTTCACCTGTTACCCATCCAAAATACAAATTTACTTCATTCAATTCTACTGGACCAACAATTCCATCCTTATTCGGCGAAAAATTAAACAGTTTTACAAAGTTTATATAGTCTTCAAACCATTTTCTAGTTTCGCTAAATGAATGAACAAGCATAAGAGATTGACGAGCATTTACTTTCCTTGCTTCAAGCACTGTTGATGATGCTCTATGTAGTAATTGGTATCTTATATTACCTACACTTTCTTTATGTAACCCCAGTATATTAAGTAAGGATTCTAATCTTTTTTGTTTACCATCACTAGGATTCTTACCTAACCAATTTTCAACAGTTTTCCCAAAGGGCTCTGAAACTTTTCCTTCCACCATAATCGTTAATAATTCATTTTTAGACTTCGCAAGTACATAAAGATCATTTTGCGAGCTTGCATTTCCACCAGGTAAAGGTACCTTATACTCAGGGAATGCTAATAATACTTCCACATCGTGGAACAAAGGAAACTCGCACTGTTTAAAAATCGTATCCACGCAAGAAGGAAGATTAGTAGCTTCTTCCCAACAATGAGCTAATTCATAAGCTGAATACCCCTTTTTCCATTGTTTGTCTGGATCTGCAAGAGAGTCTCTCCACGAAAGAGGACCTCGAGATGGAATAAAGAATTTAGCCATTTTTCTCTCCCCTATTTTGTTTTCTTATTGACTAATAGATTTAAAAGATAAATAATGCTCAATCGTCTTCACATATGTTTTCCAATCCTTATACTGTTCTTTAATCTTTGTTTCTAAAGTAGAATCAATCTGTTGTTCCTCATTATATATTCCAAGTCTACGCATATTTTCTAGTCTATTTATATATTGTTTTACTGAAATAGGCTTTAACTTCTTCTCTCCTATTTTAAGCATATGTTTCTGTGTTAAATATTCTTGAAAATCTAATTTATTTATCCTCCCATTTGCACCAAGCGTTTCATTGGGGAAAATATTATTTTGATTTTTCAGGAAAAGTTCTCTCAACCAGACTTCTCCTTTTTCTGACAGCGGTGTAACAAATTCTTGCCCAATCCCTGTTTTCACTGTACATGATCCATCCGGTAAGTAATTCCAAGTATTTTGATGAACCTGTGTAAGATTTTTATAATAGAAATTTGGCAGTTTCCAGGTGGCCACGTTCATTTCTTTACTATTGGAAAGTAATAAATGATCGTTAAGAGTTGCAAAGTAACCACAGCCTGGTATCCCTAAATCCTCAAATAACCATTGATCTGGTATAAAAATGAAATTTTTCTGATTTCTTTCAAAAGCAGCCTCAGTGATGTGAGGATGGTGTTGCAAGTTATATTCTTCAATTATTTCTTTACATTCCTTATAACTTTCTATTCTCTTCTTTATTTTTAACCAGCCATATATATAATGCCCGGATATTTTTTTATTTGATGTTGACTGAAAACCACCAAAGAATAAAAAAATAGATCCTTCCTTAACATTTTGCTTCTCTAAGTGAGGTGCAGCATTAAATTGTCCAAATCCTTTACCGATTTTACAATTTTCACTCTTTTCGATCCAAGGTGGTAATCCCAACATTGGATCGAAATGAGCAAATAATTCACCATCGTAAATGGAAGCATACTCATTTTTCCGTAGCTTTACATGGTCCGTTCCTTTTAAACTGCTATAAACTTCACTTAGATTCGAACCTCCAAAACCATCAATATATTCACTTTTTACGAGTATATCCGTATATCGAATTTGATTTGAATAACTATTTACCTTTTCCGGTATTGGAAACCATATATATTTTCCTGTGTCGTGGTTATATGGAGAGAAACATCCTCCACTACCGGAATCAAACCCTTTTCTGCTAAGGACTAATTTCATATGAACTCCCCGCCTTGAAATTATTCTTATAAAGAAATTCTTAACTACCCTATTTAGTTTTGACTTGGCTATAATGATTTCATTGTAATAACCATTTCTTCAACTCAATTTTTTAATTATTTAACGATAGGCTGATTACAAAATGACTAAATTATCAGAAATTTATTTCATGTACCTATTTTACCATATAGTTCATATATTTTTTTGTTTTCTAATGTATTTAATCAATATCCGGATTCTATTATTATTCAAGTGATGAGCACTACTTCAAGTTTCAATTGTTGTCAGAAATGACCGAGCAAATGAATATTCCACTAAAGCCCGTTAACTATTTTAATGGAATATGTGATCTTAGCTATGTCAACTATACTGACCAAAACGATGGATGGACAAGTTACGAGAAAAACACACCGATTTGGGGAGATGGATACTTTATTCCCTTTGAGGACATGAAAAAACTTAGAGCGCAGGTTTTTAATGTGGGAGCTTTTAGTAAGGAAGCATATAAATTATCTGAGAGATTGCATAAGGAAAGTGTGTTTGTGCGGACTCCTGTGTTGGTTGAGAAGTTGATTTTGGGGTTGTTTAGTAGATAGGATTTGTTTTGTTTTGGTTGGTTATTACCTTGAATATAAAAAATGCTCACGGACCATAGTTTTAACTGGGTTTGTGAGCATTTAAACTTTTTCACCTTAAATGTTCTAAAATTTGTAAAGTTCTTAGAAACGGATTACCTAAATCATTTGTATTCTTTGAAGCTATAACTCTCATCTCGTTAATACAGGCGGTATAATCTTTATTAATAACCAATTCTAATGTCTCTATTTCCTTCAAATGGTCTGTTATATAGCCATTTGGTACATATGGTGACCATAACATAAATACTATGTTATGAAAATCTTTTAATATAGTGTATGCATATTCCTTTTGTACTTCATGTTTTTGCCTAATTTTTTGTACAGTTTTCTTATTATCTCCATAGAGTAATCCTCTAATATGTGTAGTTACTTCACATAGATAGGCTGTTTTCGTATTATAATTTAGACCTACTACATCGAGCTCCGATAAGCCTTTTAGCCCTCCACCAGGAATACGTATATTATAGTCAACAAAATCACATTTTTTTATACTTTTTAAATAGGCACCTACAATATATTCACCCACGTCAGTCTGCATCTATATACCTCCTAGTTAATAGCGGTTGTTTATACTAGGCTACTTTTTCAATTCGAATCCATATTTTTTATTTATTTTTCTGGCTATTGTTTCTAGAAATTTTTCAACGGTTGTATGTTCAACATCTTGTGTATACCATGCTAATTTGGCACCTTTATGCTTACCATCATAATTTACTTCTAACGGCCAATAATTATTTGTAGAATATGAATAATCAAAGTGTATGTATAGCTCTTTTCCCGCAGGGCATTCAAGAATTACTTTATATACAGGATTTTTTCCTTCTTTATTTAACTTTATTTTTTTTATTTTCGCTAACATCATCTATAACTCCTTTTATCTTAAAAAGATAATTTCCTATCATAATCAAATAATTTTAATTGCTCATTAATTTTCAGACCGATAGTGTAATAACTAATTCTTCAGAAACCTTTGCTTTCAGGAAGTGATGCGCGTTCTTGAACTCCGTTAATATATGGGATTAAGGAAGTTAGAAATACGATTACCACAAAAAAATTAAGCATAAATATAAATTGTTGTTAGTCGATATTCACGCGAATCTTAATGAAAGAAGGGTTTGCTTTTTTCAGCAATAACCAAATAGTCTCGTGATCAGCAAAAAAAATGCATTAGGTGGTTTATTATTTCTAATGTAGATGCGAGCTTAACTGCTAGTTTCATAGAAAGATGACAAAAGAGTCCCAACTGTCCTTTTGACTAGAGATGTAAAATTAATATTGACTTTTTGAACTATGGCAGTCAGCCCTACCACCTAAAAATTATCTTTTGGAAAAACGTTTTTAATCATCTCTTCAATTTTTGACATCTTCTCAGATCTTAAAACAACTCTGTAGTAATTTTCAATTTCATCCTTTAAATTTTGAATAGCTTCCTCTTCTGTAAGCCCTTGACCTCTATATAACTTATATGCATGGCATCGTGCAACAAAAAGTTCATCTTCTCTTTCTATATTGAATGGAAGAAAAACAGGGGTTTCAATAATTTTGACATCCGTTAAACCTTCTAACGTATCATGAAATAAATCAATAACTTCCTCGGGTGAAATTGCGGAAGAAATTTTCGATCTCTCTGAAATTCTTTTCTATACCTCAGTTAAAAAATCCAAATCTTTATTTGTTTCGTTCATCTGTTTGTCCCTCCCAGTATTCTATATTTAATATAGCAAAAAATAGAGCATTTAGTTCAATCAAATTTAAAACACTAGTTTCATCGCTTCATAAGCTTAAATAACTTTTCTACATGAGGAAGGACGTAAAAAAGACCTATCCACATTCTTCTGCGGAATAGATCTAATTGATTATCATTTGCTTCAAAAAAATTAGTGGATTAGCCTATGGAAAAAACAAAATTTCATTAAGGTCTATCTCTAATCAAAGTGGATAGTTGAAGCATAATATCAGTTATGCCTTTATGTTTATTTCTGTTTCTTTGAAAAAATATTGAAGATTTTAAATATTCATTATGTTAAAATCCCTTTTAAGGAGGGAAGTGTATCGTGAAACAAATAATCATTGCTTTTACTCTATTATTCGTTTTAGTAGGTTGCTCTAATAAGGACGCTGTTGAAGGGAATGCCCCCCAACCAACCAATAGTCCTATTGAAAGTAACTCAGAGGTATTAGCTCAAGAAAATAAAGAACTAAAAAAACAACTAGAGGAAAGACCAGCTCTTACTTCTGAACAATTGAGAGAAACGATGAATCTCTCTTTTAAAATCATACAAGCTATGATAAATAAAGACTATAACTATCTTGAAACAATAAAGAACTCGAATGTGACTATTAATCAGAAGAGGAACACTTTTATATTTGATGATGCTCATGAACAAGCTTTCTTACAATCTATTGATTACGATCATTTTGAATACAGGTTTCATCATTTAGAAGATGATGTTATAACAGTCGGGTTCGCCCAAAACAATTCTGAAATCGTTTTTCAGTTTTCACAAAAGGAAGGTAGGTATTTATTAAGTTCATTTATTACCAACTAGTATGCAAAAAACACTCATTTAAAAATTGAGTGCTTTTTGCCTATGATTCCTTCTTAATTATTAAGAACATTTCTTTCTTGAGGAGTTTGAAAATACTTTCATACGTAGGGGCATAGAGAAATTATGGGTGTTTTCAGAGATCTATGTTTATTTTGATGTGTCACTCTTATCTAATAAACTCTAAGCAAAACAGACGGCATTCTTGCTTCCATAATGGAAGGACAAGAACCCGTCCAATTACTTCTTATAGATACTTCGACGTTACTGATCTCTCACAATCCAGGATGCCCATTGGTGGACCTTCGTATAGGATTTCTCCACCAGCCGTACCACCATCTGGACCTAAATCTATGATCCAATCACAATTGCGGATGACGTCTAGATGATGTTCAATGACTACCACTGTATTCCCTTTATCAACTAGTTTATTAATAATACGCAGAATGTTAGAGACATCTGACATATGCAATCCTGTAGTTGGTTCATCAAGTATATATATGTTCCCCTTTGTGTTCAGTTCCTTTGCTAGTTTCAGTCTTTGACATTCACCACCGGATAATGTGTTGAGTGGCTGTCCTAATGACAGATATCCTAGACCCACTGTGTTCATGCTTTTCAGCTTGGTTTGAATGCTTTTTACTTCGAAGAAATCTAAAGCTTCAGCGACGGACATCTCCATGATTTCTACAATATTCTTCCCCTTATATAAGTATTGGAGCACATCCTGCTTGAAACGGCTGCCATTACAATCGCTGCATTCTACTTCCATGACATCCATAAAGGATAGATTGAGCTGTACAGTTCCAGTTCCCCCACAAGTTTCACAGGCACCCTTTGAATTATAGCTAAATAATCCGCTTTCTACATTATTGGCATCTGAAAATGCCTTGCGTATGGCATCCATAATGCCGGAAAAGGTTGCTGGATTCGAGCGAATATTAGCATGGACCGGGCTTTGGTCAATGCGAATGGCCTCTGGAAAATCTTTCGCAAAGACTTCATTGACAAGCGTACTTTTACCAGATCCCGCTACTCCAGTAACAGCAGTGAAAACCCCTTTTGGGATGCGAAGGCTGACGTTTTTCAAATTATGAAGGCTGCTTTTTCTACTTTCCAGAAAATCAGAAACCGATCTTGGTTTTGCATTGATTTCCGTTTTGCTGCTTAAATACTTGGCTGTTAATGTATCAGAAGACAGTAAACCCTGGTAACTGCCACTATACATAATATTGCCTCCACCAGAGCCCGCGTTCGGTCCTACATCAATGATATAGTCTGCAATTTGTATAACATCCGGGTCATGCTCCACAACTAAAACGGTATTGCCCTTGTCACGTAACTTGACAAGCAATTCATTTAATCGATAAACATCGCGTGGGTGAAGTCCTGTGCTTGGTTCATCAAATATGTACATTAACCCTGTTAAGTTGCTAGACAAATATTTCACCATTTTTCCCCTTTGCGACTCACCACCAGATAAGGTTGGCGTTTCCCTAATGAGAGTCAAATAACTTAATCCGATATCACACAGGCTTTTTAACCGTTCTACAATACCAGCTATAATCGGTTTAGCATTAGGTTCATCTATCTCTAGTAGAATCTTCATTAACTCATCCAACTGCATGGCTGTTAGATCATATATGGAATAGCCATTTATTTTCGAAGACATCACTTTCTCGTTATATCGAGTGCCTTCACAGGAGGGACATGTACAGGTGATTGCATAATCTTTCAGTTTCTTCGCGGCAGCTTTCGTTGTCTCTTTTTCTCTATTTACATTTTGCTGCATAAATTTTACTGCTATGCCCTGGTAAGTTGCGTTCATTTCATTACCCATGTAATTTAACTTTACTTTTTGTGGCTCTGCATAGACCAATTGATCGAATTCTTCTTTTGTATAGTCTTTTAATTTTTTATCTTTGTCGAAAAAGCCAGATTCAGCATAAGCTTTCCATTGCCAAGTACCCGGTGCAAAACCCGATAGTAGAATGGCTCCTTCGTTTAGAGACTTTTCCATATCCAGCGCAGCATCCGTGTTTAATGTAATAATTTTTCCAATTCCTTCGCATTTCGGACACATACCACTAGGATCATTAAAAGAATAGGCATTTGCATACCCGATAGCTGGTTCGGCAAAACGGGAAAAAAGCAATCTCATCAAGGAATTAATATCTGTCGCCGTTCCAAGTGTAGACCGCGCATTTCCACCTAGACGTTTTTGATCAACTACAATCGCAGTAGAGAGATTATTGATTTCATCAACCTCTGGCCTACTGTATTTGGGTAGAAACTGACGTGCAAAGCTACTAAAAGTCTCATTTAATTGACGCCCTGCTTCTTGAGCAATCGTATCAAAAACAATCGATGACTTTCCTGAACCAGATACTCCTGTAAAAATAGTAATTTTCCCTTTAGGAATCTGCACATCGATATTTTTCAAATTGTTTTCCCTTGCATTAATTAACTCAATAAATTCCTGCTTCATTCAATCCTCTCCTTTATAAATTAAATATTCAAACGCTCGACTTGGGAAAAATAATCATACCAATAGTGGATTTGGAATTGCAAGCATGGGGACGGTTCTTCTGCTTCTTTGGATTCGTTGCAAGGATGTAAAAAAGCTTTGACCACCATCGTGAATACTAAAACCTTTTGTAAATGGAACGGATAAATATTATCTAGTTTTTCATAGGAAGAGTGAGAGCGATGAAACCAAAGTATATCAATCGATTGTTTACCATAAATAATGTAAAGATCTTAGGGAATCGATATTACTTTCATAATCCTCTCTACTGTTTTCCACCTCACAAGAATTTTTTCCTTCACGTAATACGAAAATGATCCAAATATTTTAGTCTTGTTCTGTCCCGCCAGATATTAAATTTCCACCACTCGTTTTGTATACAAGATTAGATTGGGATTTCGTTTCACATATGTTTTCTCTACGACTCAAACAGTACCTTCTTACTAGTCTCATAGGTATTAAGTTGGAATTTTTAATTATAAGAAAAAATAGGAAAAGTAATTCGTTATAATTGGAAGATATAGTATAATCCACAAATTATTAGGGCTACAATCTAATACTTTTTGCTTACAGAGGAGTGGGGATATGAAAAAGCTGTTAGGAATTTTAATCATCGTTCTTTTGCTGCTTGTTGGCTGCCAGGGTGAAAAAGTCGCCAATAAAGAAAACACTGATTCCAAAAAGACAGAAAAGGCATCAGCGACACAAAAGAAAGAGGAAAATAATTGGCAATCAAACCTAAACGATATTCAGTTGGACTCGACAATAGCGGCTTTAAAGGAGCAGAAAGCTGGAATCTTAGTAAAGGATACGACGAAGGAACAAGAAACAAAAGAAACGGCATTGTTCCCGACCGAAATGGACAGTGAACAAAAGGAGAAGCTGACCGACCAATTAAAGTTATTAACTAAAGAAACGAAGGACCCGGAAATGCTAAAAAAAGGGCTGATCTATTTACTTGGAAGTCCCTATTATAAGGATGTTATTGAACCGGTAGAAGCATTTACACCTAACTTTGAATATCCGGATTTGCCGGAACCAGAGAAGACGATTAATACAGAAGCTGGGGAAACGAAAAGCTCAAAAGCAATCATATTACTGGATGCGAGCTCAAGTATGCTGCAACAGGTTGGCGGCAAAATGAAGATGGAAATTGCTAAAGATGCAGTCAAACGTTTTGCGAAAACTATTGGTCAATCCAGTGAAGTTTCTCTCATTGTATATGGTCATGTTGGGAGTTCAGCTGATAAAGATATGAAAAAATCATGCAGTGCAATTGAAGAGAAATATACGATGGGAAAATACGACGAAAAAACGTTTTTCACAGCAGTAAATTCCTTTCAAGCGAAAGGCTGGACACCACTTGCAGGTGCGATAAAGAAAGCGAAGGAAATGTCTAAGGCCTATGATGCTGATACGACCATTTATATCGTCAGTGACGGTGCAGAAACTTGTGAAGGAAATCCGGTCAAAGAAGCGGAAGCATTCGCATCTGAAAATAGTGAGTATAAAGTAAACATTATCGGCTTTGATGTAGATTCAAAATCAGAAGATCAATTAAAGAAAGTCGCAGAAGCAGGAAACGGCAAGTATTATTCTGCTAATAATCCCAATGACTTAAGCAAAACAATAGAAACACAATGGCTACCTTCCGCGGGTGATCTTGCATGGTCATTTACAAAGGCTCCTGGTCCATGGGAAATTTTAGCGAACAAAAACGAGTTGATACGCTAAGTGAACCTTTGAAAAATGTGATATCACGAGAAAATGATAGGTTTACGCAAGCCATCCAGTTAATGGAGGAAAACCAGTGGATCGATTCGGAAACATCCTCCACCCTCCGAGATTGGAAATCGGAAAGAAACGAACAACTACGAAATATTGCTTCCCAACTATCTCAAGAAAAATATACCGAAATCAATGACAGAGCCAGTGAAATCGATAAAAAGGTAAAAGAATGGACAGATAGAATGTGGAAACTCAGAAAAGAAAGCGGCAAAACGTGGTAGGGGACGTTTCTTCTGCTTCTTTGGATTAGTTAGAAGGATTTAAAAAAGCTTGGACCATCATCGTGAATTGTTTAAAACCTTTTTGCAAATGGAACGTATAATTGCTATCTAGTTTTTCAATGAAAGGGTGAAAGCGATGAAACCAAAGTTTATCAATCGATTGTTCACCATAAATAATGTAAAGACCTTAGGGGAACGGATTGGCATGTTCTTTATGATCCTGTGCCTCATATTTTTCATGTTGACGCTTATCATTTTTGGAATTTCATTTTTCTTCAAAAATGATTGGATCGTTCATGAGATCATTCAGCTGATTAGTGGTGTTTGTTTAACATTTGTTTTCTGTTCGATCTTTATCACATTAATTTTCATGACCCGCAATTGGATTTGGAAACTGTTAGGTGTTTTTATCACCATCGCTTTTTTCTATGCTTCCACTCAACTCATGGTAAATGTGAAAATGATCTATAAAGATAAGGCCGCTTATGAAAACAAGCAATTTGAAAAGATCGTTGGCATCCCGACAGAGGTGGAGTATGATAACCCAGAGTCTGGACCGAGAGTGGTGTATGAAATTATGTTTGAAGATGTAACCATTCAAGCTACCCATCTATGGATACGCCAAGATTATTTTGAAAAAAATATGAAGGGAAAAAGACTGGTTGTTTACTATTTACCGAACAGTCATTATGCGATGGGTGTCAACGTGGCTGATTAGTGTCGAGCAGCGGGTTAATTTTACGCTTCACCATACACCAATACAGGACGAGGTACCACCCTTCTCCACCTACCTGGAATAAAAATTTTGTTACTCGACTGTTATTTCTTCATCAGATTATCGATTAGTCTCAGATTCCATCAACATAATAAATAATGGATCCAGTGGACGGTTACTAGATTTAAAAACTAGTGATCGTCCACTTGTTTAATTTTCCTCTAACAATCACTCAAAATACTGAATAAAGATATTTTCAACTTTATGATTTATTGACTAGTCGAACCGTTCTCATCATATTCTTATAAAAAAGAAATAAGAAAGGATGTGAATGAGTTGATCAAAGTAAAGGTTCGTTTACGGCCCCTTATTAGTAAGATTAATTTGCCCACTGTTTTGAAAACGACTATACTTCCAGGTGACTCAATGGAAAGATTATTTATCGCAACCCAGGTAGGAGAGATCTTTTACATAGGAAACGGCGATATTCGGACTTTTTTAGATATTCGCCCTCAAGTTATCAAACTAGGTTCCTCTGAACCAGGTGTTTCAGGTCGTGGCTATGATGAACGGGGATTGCTGGGACTGGCGTTTCATCCACATTTTTATTATAACGGTTTGTTTTATCTACATTATTCGGTAGCAGGCACACAAGGACCGGGTGCTCTTCCTAAACCCTTTAAGCCTGACCCGTGTGATCCCAGAACGTTAAACCTAAAGTGGATAAATAGAGAGACCCAGTATGAGCATATTGATACAGTAGAAGAATGGGTGTTGCAACGAAATCGTCAGCCTCAAAAACGACGGACATTGCTGAACTTGAGAAGACCGTTTTTTAATCATAATGGTGTGAATAGCTTGAACTTTTCGCCTGAAACAGGAAAGCTTGTTTTCACAAACGGAGATGGTGGAGCAGGCTATGATCCATTTAATTTAAGTCAGGATGATATGGAGATATTCGGTAAAATCATCGAAATCGATGTTAATAAGGATACAAATATCCATACCCCACCCGTCGTCACACGCTTTGATGAGCTGCCGGTACCCATTCAAGAAACCCTTACCGTAATCGCCAAAGGAGTTCGCAATATACCAGGGATATCATTTCAAAGATTTGGGAATCAGTATATCAAATATGTGGGAAATGTCGGACAGGATTTGGTCGAGTCGATTTTTTCTTTCGTCCATTATAAACCTATACCAGTTACTCACCTCATTCAAGCTGCTTTAACGAAATCTCCCCTTAACCATGAAGGATTTATTAACTTCGGCTGGCGGGGATGGGAAGGTGTTTTACCAACTTCAACGATAAGGAATTGCTCTACAGACCCGACTTTGAAGGAGAAAACGATTGCTTATTACGATGAAGCAGTAAATACCTCAGTGAGTCGCCTTCAGCCTCTAACTAGTTATTTTCATAAAGATCCTCGCCCCGATAAGTTTGCAGGAACTGCACTTACAGGTGTGCAAGCCTATATGGGAGATGGAATCCCACATTTAAAAGGAAGCGTTGTGTTCACTGATCTTGCCCGAAAAGAAGAAGCACGACCTCCAGTTAAAGGGGTTCTAGCCTATACGAGGGGAAATGATTTTAGTGTGATTGAAACCGATTATGACTTTGGTTCAGAGTCAGCCTATTATGTTAGTTTGGGAACGAATATGGATCAAACTAGACTTTATTTAGGGGTATATGGCTCTATGAAAGTGACGGATTTAAACCAAGGTAGGGTGATGGAGATTGTTTTGTGATTTGGATAATCCAAATAAGATAGCAAAACATCGGTCATATAGACCCATTGTCCGACCGACTTTTCCAGTCTAGATTCTGCTATACAAAAGACTAAAGGGATATGGAGATTGATTCCACATCCCTAAATTTAAAACGACTGGATACCTAGTTCTTATAGAATACTACTTTGCATTCTCATCCGGTTGATGGATGCCAAAGATATTCCCTTCCGTATCAATATAATAGCCCTGCCATGCCATTCCAGGTAACGCATATTTTGGCATGGCAACTTTGCCACCATTACTCATAATTTTTGCTTCAGTAGCATCGTAATCCTTCACTCCCATTGTACAAGCAAAACCATTTAAAGGCTGGTTCGCTTCCGGAGGAGGACCCTGACGTTTCATCAATGCTCCGTTAATGCCAAGCTCATGATCTTCACCAGTCACAGCCCCGAAATAAGGCATTCCTGCATACTCGCTCCAATCTTCAAATCTCCAACCAAAAACCTCTCCATAAAACTTCTTCGCCCGTTCCATATCATCCACATGAATTTCGAAATGAACTAGTCTCCCCATAACATCCTCCTATATTTCCTCCAAATTTGGTGTACCTACAATCTTTCAGTATGTATTTCTACATTAAAATTTATTACTCCTGCTTTTATAACAGCTGTTTTCGTATAGTTTGTTGCTTAGTAAAAGATTCGGCGATTCTTATAAAGTAAATTCTAACGTTCTCAATATTCCTGTCTAAAACTTATCTAAAATGTATATCAACAATTTACATAGTAAGATAAATCCTTTAAGCTTTACTTAATTTATTAATAAAAGGAAAGGATGATTGAATTGAGTATTGAACAGCACGATACACCGACTTACACTTTTAAGGAGAAAGCAGTGGATTTTCTACAACTTGTCGCATCTGGGCAAGTTCGCGAAGCCTATCAAAAATACATAGGTCCTAATTTTCTACACCACAACCCTTTTTTCAGTGGCGATGCCGATTCCCTCATGAACGCGATGGAAGAGGATGCTACCAATAATCCACAAAAAATTCTTGAGGTCAAACGGGCCATTGAAGAGGCAGATACCGTTGCCGTTCACTCCCATGTGAGACAAAATCCTGATGACCTTGGATGGGCTATTATCCATATTTTCCGTTTCCAAGATAACCAAATCGTTGAAATGTGGGATGTAGGACAAGCAGTACCAGAGGATAGCCCTAACGAGAATGGGGTGTTTTAACGTATTTGTTGAAACTATGTGTGTCTAGCAAGAAATTAAATAGAAGATTTAGATGATCATTATGCCATCCAAACTTTTTGCTCAAACCATAGTTATTTAGTGGAATGAGAGCTTGTACGTTGGTTCTGTTAAAATAATTCATATATTTGATTTATCGTTCCAGAGTGAAGAGCCTTAAGAAGTAGCACAAATACCCGTAGTACTTTGAAATCTGTAGCACTCGTAATACCTATTCTAAAACATTCCTGGATGAGACATTTATGAGAATGAAAGATTATTATATGCAAAAGGGACAATTGAAAGCTGGCTACAATGTACAAATCGCAACGCAAGGGCGATTCAAGCTTGCCTATAGTTTATTTTCAAACCCAACAGATACACGTCCGATAACTGGCAGTATTATGAAGAAAAAAATATATATGCCCTAATCAGAAACGTCTTGAATTTCAATATTATTCTGTTCGAACTAACCGTACATTTTTCCAACGGAGGTTCAAGATTTGCGAGTGCTAGACTGTTCGGGATGTCCAATCCGTTCATCATGTACAAGAGCTAAAGAAAGCAATAAGCGAAAACGCAGAATCGATGTGGAACCAGATTTTGCATTTTTGAAGGCTAATTTGCGTTCCACTCTATTTTCTGTACGTGGAAAATTGAAGTTGGAAAACGAAATGGGCCTCGTTTTAATGGCCGTGAATTTAAGAAAATTCACGGCCAACAACTAAGGTAATAGAAGAATCTATACGGAAAAATAGAAAAAGGTTAATTTGAGTTCTTTACTGCCCCCTGTCAAGTAGACAGTGGAAATAAATAAAAGCTACTAAGCGGCTTTAGCCCTGTATTCTAGAGAGCTTAGGCCGTTTAGCCGTTTTTGTAAACGCTCATGATTATAAAAATGTATGTATTCATTAATCGCTTTTTCAAGTTCTTCAAATGTTTCATATTTACCTAAGTAATACTTCTCACACTTCAATGTTCCCCAAAAAGATTCCATAGGACCGTTATCAATACATTTCCCCACTCTCGACATGCTTTGTTTCATCTTTGCTTTCTTTGTTTTTCTTCTAAACTCATGTGATGTATATTGAAAACCACGATCACTATGAATTAATGGAGTAGCCCCAGCTGATTTATCAATTGCCTGATCCAATGTTTTCATTACTAGGGGATTACTGTTGGAATTTCCTAACACAAAACTCACAATGGAACCGTCATACAAGTCTAAAATTGCACTTAAATAGCCTTTCTGCGACGTGCAGTATTTCATTTCGGTAACATCGGTAACCCAATTTCTCGTTAGGCTTTTCAGCTTGGAATTCACGATTCAGTACGTTCTCAGCTATGTGCTGGGGTATGGAACGTACATACTTTTTGCGCTTTCATCGAATAACCGATTCTATGCCAGCTACTTTCATAAGCCGATAAATTCGTTTTCGATTAATTTGCATATCAAATAATCATCTAATATGCAAAGTCATTCGACGATATCCCAGAATCCCCTTTAACTCCTCGTGTAGTCTTTTCATCTCTGTCAGGATGTTTTCATTTAGCTTTTCGTTTTGAGAGGGAAGACGATGAAGCCATTTATAATACGCAGATCTTGAAACTCTAGCAATCTCGCATAATAGTAAAACGGAGAAATTCTCTTCTTGATGAAGTTCTTGAATAACGGTGTAAGTTTCTGTTAAGCGTACTTGGTTTAATGACGACGCCTCCTTTCGAGTTACTCTAACTTTTTTAAGAACGAAATCTCCGCGCGTAAACGTTCATTTTCTTGTTCTAATTGTTTCATGTTCCGTTGGATTTTTTCTTCAGGAGTAAGCTCTTTTTCTTCCTAACGACGGCCACGCTTATCCTCAAGACCGTCTTGTCCATTTTCCATGTACTTTTTTACCCACTGATACATCTGTTGGTAATACACGTTAAACTTTTGAGCAGTCTGATTATAATCTTTTCCATTTTCGATACAGTGCTTTACGATTTCGATTCTTTCTTCTAGTTTTGTGGATCTACCTTTGGTCATAGAGTTTTCCGTCCTTTTCCTCGTCCCTTTAAATTCTCTATGACAATTATAAATCTTTATCCAATTTTCTAATACTGAGTCATTTGATATTTCATACTTACGAATGACTTCCATTAACGAGTAATTCCCTGAAAGGTAATCTTGAATAGCTGCCAATTTAAGTTCTTCCGAGTAATGTTTCCAGCCCTTGGCTTTTTGAAACCCTTCTATTCCATATGTTTCATATTGATATTTCCATTTATAAACAGTAAATGGGGCTACACCATGATGAAGCTTAAAATCACGTGCAGGTAACTTCCTAGAATCAAAAGCTAAAATAAGTTCATATTTTTCTTGGGCAGAATAAGTCTCCTTCTTAGCCATAAAAAAACCCCTATAAAGTAAAACAGATTTTAATTATTTCATCTGTCTACCTTATTGGGAGCATATCATTCTCTCAAATTAACCTTTATTACTATTTGAAGCTAGTTTTGTCCTAGCCTCAAGTGACTTAGTAGCTCCTTTGTTCATCATTTAATATAGAATAACAAGGGTTGTTTAGATTTGGAACTATTTCTAACGAGCATATCACATCCATTCTCTATAGTTATTGTAAGAATCCACACCATATGGCCAATGTTAATAACTGGTTCCGTTTTATATCAAGAATAATTTGATAGTTACCGGTAGTGTTCTATAAACATCAAGAGCTATTTTTTATAACGATGTTAATTCCATTCCTCCCTGAAAGTCGCTTAATGCCATAAAGTTCATATCAACCCTAACATTATTTAAAAATATTAAACTCCATTGAAGTATTTGAATTTCACAAAAAATGTCTATTTCTGCGGATAAACCGAAGGAACTTTATCGGGAATTTCTGATATCATTAATTCGAAGACTTCATCAGGATCAGTAGTATTATAACTTTTAAGCCATTCCTTATAATCTCCTTCAAAAACAATTCTACCGCAATGAAGCATAATTAAATGGCAATCAATATGCATTAAATCTTGTAATTGATGTGTAGAGATAATACAAACTTTTCCATCATCAATCAATCTCTTAATCTTCCTAAATATCTTTCTTCTAGATGATGGATCCACCCCACTAGTTGGTTCATCAAAGATATAGACTTTGCGATCAATAATACTTAGTAAAGTAATAAAGAGCCATTTTCTCTCCCCAAATGACATTTTACCCAATTTCATATCCCACAAATGATCAAACAGTTCCTTTTCTCTCTCAGATAGATCTTTATAGAAAAAATCTTTACTATTGGTTAATGGTCTTACATCCAATTGTAGAATAAAAGATGCCAAATCCTTTCCTTTGATAAGAAACGAAAAGAATATTGTTTGCGTCAAATACATAATATTATTTACGTCAGGAAGAGTAATAATACCACTTTCTGGCTTTAATACTCCAGTAATACAATCAAAAAGTGTTGTTTTACCGCTCCCATTTAAGCCAACAAGAACGTTTAATTTATCCTTTTTTAAAGTAAAAGAAACATCTTCTAATGTATATTTATTTGACTTATTATATTTATATTTGAGGTTCTTGACTTCCATATAATACCTCCCTTTTCAGTATAGTACTTACCTTTGAACAACAGATAAAAGATTTAATTTCTTCAAAGAAAAATAACCAACTAATGTATATATCCCTAACGTAATAACTGCATTATAATTAATATTTTTATATTCTGTTACATTCAATAACCCACTAATATACGAAAGCCATTCAAAAAGCACATAAAAAGGATTTAGTAATTCAATTAAGGAACCACCTTGTGAGATTATTGACAATATAAACAAGGGGTATGTCAGGAAGTTAACTATGACAGAAAAATTGTTATATTGAAAAGGTAAATTCGCCAAAAATAGTACCAATAAACTAAAGGGTAGAGATACAAGAAGAAGAATTATTGGTAAAAGGAAAATTTTCCATTCAAATACACCATAAATAATTAAAATAATAATAGTAAAAATTAATAAACTGACTAAGCAAAATACAATTTGAGTAAGAATTGTTCCAAAAACAATTGGATATTTATTACCAGCAATAAATGTATAAGTTTTTAGCAGTCCTTGTTCTCGTAATCTTGCAAGTTGAAGTCCAATTCCATTAACAAAACAACTAAATAATATAAACACCCAAAACCTGCTAAAATATTGTATTAAATCTTCATTCGTAGATACTGAATCCAGCATACTTTTTTGATATAAAACAGCGATCACAACCGGAAGTATAATTGACCAAACCAAAGCCAACTTTTCCGACATTAGTATTTTCAAATATAGTATAAAAAAACCGTATGTCTTTTTCATAATTTCATCCTTTCAATCCATAGAATATTACGTAGTTTAAATAAAATTATGTTATTCCCTCAATTATTGAAACGGATGGTTCTTTTGAAAAAAGTTCAAAAAGGACTTCATTAATATTATCTACTGTAATTTTCTCAATTAACTGGAATATGTCGTCAATTTGATTGGGGGTTTTGTAAAAATCATTGTTCTTAGAGATATCCAACACTTCGATTTTTCCTAATTCCATCATCCTTGAATCAATGCTTTCCAAGCTAAAAGCATATTGACTTTTAATCATTGATTTTGCTTTTAGCAGTTCATTTAAATTAATACCATTTTTTTTGAGCTCTTCAATCACTTTTTTAATTTCCCCTATTAACATATGAATCGAATGTAATGAAGGACTTGAGGTATTAATTAAAAATATCCCCCCCTCTTTATATATTAATGGCAATGTTCCAACGGAATATATCAATTCCTTATCCTTTCTTAGAGCTTTATACAAAATCGATGAAAACCCTGAACCAAATATAGTATGCAAAATTAAAAACGGGACTATTTTTTTACTCGAATAAGAGAAACATTGATATCCAATAGATAAATAGTGTTGTTTCAGACTTTTTGATTCCTTAATATATTTTGGTTTAAAACTTATTTTTTCAATTTCCTTCTGTTCATACTTTGCTTTTGAGCAAATTCTTGAAAAGTATTTTTCCAAACTATTTAATAAATTCTTTTCTATTAGACCTGAAATAGAAATAACTATTCTATCTCCACAGAGATTTGAATTATAATATTCTGCTAGGGTCTTGTTATTAAAGTCACCAATAGATTCAACTGTACCTAGAATACGTTGAGAAAGAGGATGACCTTTCCAAGAAGCTTCAATTAGATTATTTTGACATCTTTCATTATATCTATCTTCATAATAATGAATCTCATTAGTGATAATTTTTTTCTCAGATTCAATATCTCGATCCTCAAAGCTTGGATACATAATTAAATTAAATAATACTTGAATTAATTTTCCTGTATTTTCAGAAAGAACTTTTGAATAAACACATACATATTCCTTGGTGGTAAATGCATTTATTTTCCCACCAATACTTTCAACTATTTCTACAGCTTGTGAACTCTCATAAAATTTATTTGTTCTAAATAGCATGTGCTCAATAAAATGTGAAATTCCATTTTGACTATATTCTTCAAATTTTGAACCCATTGAAAAGAAAACTCCTATCGATGTAGTTTTTACACTTTCAACTGGATCCAAGATTACCCTGATTCCATTGCTTAAAAATACCTTTTTCGTTTTAATCCCCTCCTATGTTAAAAAAAATTATAAAAATAATTAGGACTATGGAAATGGAATTTGTCTATAGGCATTTGGAAATTCGGATACATCTGTGTTAAATTTTAGACAAGTTTGTTCCTCTGCATATAAAACAGGAAACATATGCGGATATCCGTTTAGTGCAAAGACCTTTACAATTTTTGTATGAAAACCATCATAAAAACAAGGAATCATAGCGCAATACGGTTCTAAGTTTAAATCCCTACTAATAATGGTAATTTTTTCAGAAAATGATAGGTTCTTCTTTGAATGGTGTTTATCATTTATATTAACTGAAATTCCATCCGTCAATAATAAGAAAGACCATTCATTAAAAAAATCAGTTGGAGTGAAAGAGTTATAAAAATCACTATAAATATCACCTATTTTACTATTAGAATTATCTGCGTTTGTTTCTCTTTTATCCAAATTATATTTAGTCCAACTGTTTCCAAATCCTTGTATCATCTCTGTTAAAGCTCCAACCAAAGCATTATTTATATCAAAGTCAGCTTTTAGGCCAATGGTTTTATAATATTTTCCAATTCCTATCCCAATTATAGTATGTATGTCAGAATGTAATGAAATATCGATTAAATATATGTCATCAACAAAGTAATATATTTTAGATAATAGCTTTCTCAATATCGGGTCGGAAATATGTTTGACCTCGATATTCCTTCCGCAACTTTTAGTTAACCATGTAAAAGTTAAACACTGTCTTTCATAGAACTCCATATATGCATTATATATTGCATTATCTGAAATAGTGTGAGAGGCAATTCCACAAGTATCATTAAACAAATCTAAATTAGCAAAATAAATTTTTTCGCTTTCTACTTCTATTTCCGAACCATCAATCAAACTAAAAGCACTGGTTTTTGAACCCTTTTTATCTAAACGGTATAGTGAACTTCTTTCAATCCATTCACCAATTGAAGATTTTATAACATTATCTAAATTATAATGAAAATTATGTCCTGTTTCATTTGGGTAGTTAGGTGAATTTAAACATGATTGCGTTCCCTGTTCTAAATAATCTGAACGATCTACAATGAACATTTTTCCTAAAAATGGTACTCCTTTAGGATAGTTTTTTAAAATCATTAATAACCCTCCTTCCCTAAACAATGATACAGTCAGGGATATTATTAATATCTTTTTCCGTTAAACCTAGAAAATTCACATTTATTGGAATCGATAAATCAATTCTACTTTTTATTGGTATGTGATTATTAAGATATTTTGAAAAGACTTTTACTATTTTTATTCTTTTAAAATTGCTGTCTAAATATATAACATGTATACTTTTTATCCACTCCGGTATTCCAGATAAGATAGTTTTCATTTCTATTTCATCTGCATTTATATTTATATTTTTATCTAAATCTGAGAAACTATAATATTCTTGTATAGAATTCAAGTGGTCTAGACATAAACGATGATAATTCATGTCTAAATTTCTTTTATATTTATGGTTTTGATGAATAAAATCAACATAAATATTTTGCCATTTCAACAAATATGCCTCTTCCAGTGCAGAATTAATACATTCATAAATATGTAAACTTGAACCAACGCCACCAGATAAAATGAGGCCATCCTTAATTACAACCGCTATAATAACTTTAATGGGATAAAAATCTGTATTAATAAAAATCCTAACATCCAAATCTTCTTTTATAAGTCTTTGATAAATGGTATGTTTTTTGTAAAAGATTTCTTCCAATAAATAGCCTCTTCGTCCGTACCAGAATAGAAACAACGAATTTTTTTCAATAAGTTCTAATAAAGCTTTTTTAGTTGCATATCTATTATCAATATGTGCTGCTGTTCCAGTAGTATCTATACAGTACGGTTTGTCGATCCTATACGTTGTATATTCATATGGTAATTGACTTATTTCTCCAGATATTAAGTCAAATGTTTTAACTATATTCGTTCCGTTATCTCTTTTTCCCCCAAGCATTAGCGCTCGTCTTTCAAGTGATTCTGAAAAGCATTTTTTTAATGAAATATTTTTATTATTGCTAATTGCATTTGTACCGCTCGGTCCAATTTTATTCCCTATTTTAAAATTTCCAATATAGGCATAACTGCTATAGATTTGATCAATATTAAAATTACTGACCGGTATGTTAAATAATAAAGACTTCCTTTCAATATGCATCATTTATCTGATCCTCAATATAGCCAAACCATTGGAATAAGCCAATAGGAAAGTTTTTTGGATTCAACCCAGATAGATAAGCTGACGCATTATCATCAAAGGAAGACCAACATAGTTCTCCCAGATCTTCATTCATATCAATTAACGTCTCTCTTAACGACTGTACCATCAACCCAATCTCAATTAAAGCATGTCTGTAGCCTCTTTCCTTATATTTCGCAATAGCCCTTTTTATGTTAATTGCATAACCAATCAGGAAGTTAGATTTAATATCAGAACTTGTTGAATTTACAACTGACAAAAATTCTTCAAACTCGTCATCTTCCCACCTTTTAATTCTTTTTAAGGACATTTTATAGGTATCAAAAACATAGCATCCCCTTGAATTATCCAATCCTTCTACAATATTGTTATCCAAAATATAGATAACCGGCATAACAGGATAAATTGCTCCAGCTGAAGGGTATCTTTTAGAACCACTATCCACACTGCGGCCGTAAGCAAGGTATATAATTTTTAGAAGCAACTCCTTTGACATTTTCCTATCTATATTAAAGGAAGAATAACTATGTTGAAATTTTACTTTTTCTACATCTACTTTAATTTCATCCAAATAAAAATTAGGAATAATATCTGTATATTCTATATTATCTAACCAAGCAAATATTTCTCTGTTATATGGCATAAGTTTGCTACCATTAGTAATAATTGATGCACTTTGATGGAATCTAAGCACCTTATTTAACACGTTTTCATCTAAAATATTATCTAAATAGCGATCCCAATGAACAGATTTATCAGTCTTTATTTTACTCATAGCAATCACACAACTCCCAAAAAATTCCTGTATCATTTGATTTCTGCCTAGTAATAAGATCCATCATGATACAGTTATTAATATCTTGTAATGATTCATTACTAAATAAAACCATACCGCTTTCTCGAATAATAAATCTATCTAATTGATTTAAAATAACTGATAAAATATTTACAATTTCTATTGGTCCAAGTGGTGTTTCCACCTTAAAGCTAGAATCTTCTTGATAGATTAGATCAATTAAGTGTTGGTATGTCAACTTGCCTGTTTCATCAACCCTTAACTGTGACTCGATATGACCAATATGGCAAAAATGACATGGATTTCTCCAACTTTTTCGATATAATGAATCTACAAAAAACTTATTATGATATACATAACTCATCATTAAAATAGAATTAGAATTCTTAATTTTATCCACAATATACTGAGCTAATTTTTTATCGTATGGATTAAGAAAAACCATTACCAAATCACTTTCATCAAATTCAACTTCATCTATTTGCATAACTACTTCTATCTGTTTTGAATTTTCTTTTAATAAGTATTGAACACTTTCAGTTAAACCTTTATGATTTGAGTAAAATTTTATTTTTGTTACATTAAAATTCATTTCCTTAACTTTACTTATAATCTTGTAATTCAATAGAAACTTGATAGCATCCTCCGTATCTTCATTAAAAAAGTTTGAGAAGTAAGATTCATCCAATTGCACATTATATAATTTATCGAGTAATTCAATAAGGTGAATCATACTTTTTTGGGTAATTTTTACAATTCCGTGCTTATTTTGTACTATCACTGAATCAGAGTCAATTTTATGAAAAATAAAATTTTCAACTACATATGTTTCTTCCTTTTTTATAGTTAACAACACAATCGCCTCCCACCATAAAGTATTACTTTCTAACAAGTAAATTTTTTTAAGGTTAATATATCAATAGAATTATTAATTAAGTATGGTAAGTTATCTTGTAACTTACCAACTTACCATACTTGAGTACTATGCACCCTTTACTTTCTCCACCTGAGCAGCACCTCCACCCCCAGAGCTACTACTACCAATTTTTGCACAAAGAAGGATTATAGGAATGTCTTCCCACCAATTATCTTCTTTTAGTCCAATTTCTTGATAGCCTGTGAAAACTCCATTGCCAAACTTTTGTTCATTTTGAATTGTATCCATAGATTCAAATAATTTCTTAGTTGATGGCGGTTTGTTAATTTCGGCCATTTTCTCACCTCCTCAAGTACTTTAGGACGAATATCCCCATTTACCAATTAATAATGAAATCAATCAAATTTCTAATTCTTGTGCTTATATTTCCTAGTTCATTAACTTTTCTGCCTGAGCAGAACCTCCACTCCCACAGCTACTACTACCAACACTTATACAAACAATAATTCCGGGTAGGTGTTCCCACCAAGGCCCATCTTCATCTTTTAGTCCAATTTCTTGATAACCTGTGAAAACTCCATTGCCAAACTTTTGTTCATTTTGAACTGTATCCATTGATTCATATAATTTCTTTGTTGATGGTGGTTTATTAATTTCAGCCATAAATTAACCTCCTAAAAAAGTAATTACGGTTACAGAAACCAATTATCAATTTGTAATGATTTCAATTCAATTTCTATTTTTTTGTTCTTTCAATTTCCATATTGAGTGACCTTTTCCGCCTGAGCAGCGCCTCCACCCCCAGAGCTACTACTACCAACTTTTGTGCAAAGAAGGATTATTATGTCGTCCCACCAATGTCCATCATCTCCATTTAACCCAACTTCTTGATAGCCTGTGAAAACTCCATTACCAAACTTTTGTTCATTTTGAATTGCATCTATTGATTCAAATAATTTCTTAGTTGATGGTGGTTTGTTAATTTCGGCCATTTTTTCACCTCCTTAAAATTACTTTAGGGTGAATAAATACTGATGCCAATTAGTATTGATATAAATCAATTTTTAGCTCCTGATCTTTAAATTCTATGATGGTTGAAATATTTTTCCTTAACAGTACCTACACCCACAAAGCTACTACTGTCATCACTTAAACAAATGATAATTCTAGGAGAGTAAAGTGGACCCCTTCGTCAAGACACTAATTTAAATTTTTTAAGGTGGGTCAGAATCCATTATGGATATCTGCTTTATAGGAGCTAGAGGTGCTCACTGGGGCTAGGGGGGTGGTAGGTGCACATTTTTTTGCGAGTGATTCATCCTACTCTATTTTTCCTTCTCAGGGGAGGTTCTGTCAAGGGCGAGCGGAGCGAGGGCTAGCCATACCCTTGACAGGTTCTTCCCTGAGAAGTATCATCCCTTATGGATGAATCACTCCGAGGCCATAAACGGAGGCGGGGGGTTTATAGCCAATCGATTGGTGAGGGCGTTCATAGTTATAGAAGTGGATAAAATTGTTAATCTCTTTCCTTGCTTCTCTTGGACTCTCGTAATCTTTTAAGTAAACCTCCTCATATTTAATCGTTCTCCATAACCTCTCTGTAACAATATTATCAAGGGCTCTTCCTTTGCCGTCCATGCTAATTCGGATGTCCTTATCCAGCAGTAATCCGGTATATTGGGGACTGGTAAAATGGCTACCCTGATCACTATTTAAGATCTCTGGCTGTCCTACCGACAGAGCCCGTTTCACTGCCTCCAAGACAAAGTCAATCTCTAGTGTTTGGTCTAGCTCCCAGCTAACGACAAAGCGAGAATACCAGTCTATCAGAGCTACAAGATACATCCAGCCTCGTTGGAGGCGAATGTAGGTAATATCGATTCCCCAGACGTGGTTAGGGTGGCTAATGGCCAAATTTCTAAGAAGATACGGATAGATCCGGTGCTCAAGATTGCGTTTACTAAGGTTAGGGCCGGGAGAAATCCCTGCAATGCCCATTTCCCGCATATGACGTTGTACAGCCTTGCGATTAATATTTATTCCATTGTTGTTTAGAACAACAGTAATTCGCCTAGACCCAAAATAGGGATGCTTGGTATAAATTTCATCAATCTTGTGCTTGATAAATATTTCCTCAGGAGAAGGCTCGACTGGCTTATAATACAAGCTAGTACGATTGAGCCCAAGCAGCTGAGCCTGGGTAGTGATTGGCAGCTCTTTATCATCCCAATCAATCATTTGAATACGCTCGGCCCTACTCCTTGATTCCAGATTTTTTTTTAAGCCACGACAATTGCGTGGTTAAACGGCCAACCTCAGCGTAGAGGTTTTCAATTTGATTTTCATATTCCGCCTTCATTTGATCCGCTTTTTTATTTTCTTTAGCGAAGATCGAAGGCATTTGATCAAGAAATGCATTCCTCCATTGTCTAATTTGATTGACGTGAATTCCATGAGATGAAGCGATTTCATTCATGGTCTTTTCTTCCTTTAGGACCTCTAGCACGATTTGAGCTTTAAACTCTGGTGTGTATCGATTTCTTTTCATAAACCTACTTTAACATCTCCTCATTTCGTGTCTAGTTTCTTGGGTCCATTATAGAGCGTTCCAACCAATGACTTTCATATTCTTTTAATCCAATTACCTAATAGCCTTTGAAAAGTCCATTGCGAAACCTTTGTAACTTTGAACAGTTTCCTTGATTCAAATAATTTTCTTATTTGATGTTGGTTTAATTTATCACATTATCGTCACCTCCCTTAAAATCCCTTAATATCAAATAAATACCATTTAATAGACATAAGTAACCAATGGCGTATTTTTAAGTTAAAATATCCATATATAACTAAATGTTATTAAAGTAGTCCATCTAAGATTTCACATAGATTTTCAAACATTAGCTAATTCATACGAACTTAATATACCTTCACTATTCGATATTAAATAGAAGTCTTAATGTAATGTAGTAAGTTCTTGAAAATCTTATGTTTGTAGCAGTGGGAATCTAACGTATCTTTAAGTACAAAATCTTTTTCTAGTATTAAATCTTATTTAATGTAAAACGAATAATGAAGTTTCGTAACAACAGGAGAAATCATCCTATGAAAAAATTTATTATATAATTACACAAATACAAACAACGTCTTTCGCATTACTCAGATAATTTAAAATGTTCTATTACTATTAATGTATATTTTTCCCAAAAATATGTGAATAGGACCTAATTCCTATTTATAAAAATTGAATAACGTTCGAAGCATAAATTAAACTTCACTTGTTAAATATAGGTTTCTGACAATTTGTTGACTCTTTGCAAACTCTAAATAGAATTAAAAACAGACCATCCCTTTTTGAAAGAATGGTCTATTCTTAATTCTCCTCTACTATTACTATTTTCTTATTTTATAGCATGATTCTTCTCTTAAGATATTTGGAGAATGGGATCGGCACCTTTATTCACAGGCTTAAGATTTATAAATATATTTATTGGTTCTGGATTAACAAAACATCTATCTATCTTGAAGATTAGATAGATGTTTTTGCACTATGCACTGGTGAATGTAAAAAAAATCCAACAATCTTCAGAAATAGTGAAAAAATCTCTGCAATGGTTATTTCTTTAGTTGTGGGAAAAATCAGTTTAATCATCTAAAAACTACTAACCTTTCTAGTTATTGATCTATATGAATTTGAATTCTAAAATATTCAAGGTGATATTAAAGCACAGTTAAAAACAGGTAATATTTAACTATATCATGCTAAGGTTTTTTTACAGAAAAAACTAACAAATAGAACAGGATATTATAAATATTTCTACATATATGACAAAGAAGACCCTTTAGAGTGCTTACATTGCATATATTATATTGGTTTTAGGCACTTTTAGCCTCAAGTTATTTCAATTGTCTAACTCAGTGCAAATATAAGAAAAAAACACCTAACTCAAGCACTTTAAAGGTATATTTTCAAAAATAAAAATTGTAGAATAACTGTTAAAGTTTTTATTGTTAATTTTACAGACACTTAGCAGATTAATTGATAACTAAAAATAAAAACCTTTAAAAAGTAAAACGATATCCCCAATTAAACCTATTGAAAAAAACACTAAATAGTAACTTGCAGTTGAAATGTCCTTATTAAATAACTCATTAAATGCTTGTATAAATAATTCTTGAAAATCAAACCAACTTAATATCCAACCAAGAATAAGAAAACCTATAATTGCCACTTCTCACTTCTCTCCTTACATTAGAATAAGATTTTATATCTCAACCTGCAAATATTTAGACATTGCTTCTTATTATCTATTATCCCCCTTTTCTGCTTTTTTGAAATTCTATCTGCTGATGAACATTTAAGTACCTCTATTCTATATTTATTAAAATATATTATCTATTTCTTTATATACTTAATAAATCCTTTTTTCAGTGGATTTGAGGCAATATTTTGGACAACAATATATTAAGTTTTAAATCAATTTCCAACCTTTTATACAGGATAACCGTCGAAGGCTTGACATGGAGCATCTGCGAGCACAATTTCTTAGCCAGAAAGCCAGCTAACTAAGTAATGTTGGCTAGAAGCCATACAGGCTATCATGCTCGCCTCTCCATGTAAAGCCTGTGGTTTATTTTAAGTTTGCATTATGCCAACGCTCACCAAAATTTCGTTTTCTAACTCTTGTGGAGTCTTGTATCCGATGCTTCCATGTATTCTTTTTCGGTTATACCAGCCTTCAATGTATTTGAATAAAGCTATTTTTGCAGAATCAAAATTAGGTACTTCACATGATTCACTTCTTCTTTTTTTAGACTGGCATGGAACTTCTCAATACAAGCATTGTCATACGGAGAACCTTTATGACTAAAGGAGTGTGTCATTTTATAGGTTTATATTTTTTTCGCAAAATCATCGCTAGTATATTGTGGACCTAGGTCTGAATGGAAGACTACGCCATCACTTGGATTCTGTGAATCATAAGCATTTTCTAGTGCCATAGTAAACAAATCAGTTGTCATCGTCCGTGAAAAAGAGTAACCAACAATTTTTTTAGTGTGTAAATCCATGACAGAAGCTAGATAGCACCATCCATCTTTTAATGTATGAATGTACGTAATATCTCCGACCCATTTTTCATTAACAGTAGTAGTTTTAAAGTCTCTTTTTAGAACATTTTCTCGCTCTAATATTCGCCCTTTGCTTGGGGTTGGTCTGAACTTTTTAACTACAATTGACCGGATGTTGGCTTCTCTCATCAATCGCTGGACACGTTTTAAACTCACATTAAAACCTTTCTTACTAAGAATATTGTGGATTTTAGGAGCTCCATAATATTGTTTACTTTCTACATGGATTTCTTTAATTTGTTTGGTTAACTCATTATTTTCTCGTTCACGATTTGACTCTAGTTTTTGAGAAGTTTGATAATAAGTACTTCTCGGGACATCAAGGACATCACATTATCTTTGAATGGAATACTGATCTTTAATCTCTTTGATAATATCTGTGAGCTCATTGAAATTCACTTTTTCGCGAATATGGCCATAGTCTTTTTTAAGATTTCATTCTCTTCTTGAAGGCGAAGCATTTGTTTCTTCATCTTGGCGATTTCATCAGCTGTGACAGTTGATCCATCCTCAGTTTGAATGGGGGAGAATTTCTTAATCCACGAATAAATTGTTACTTCAGAAACGTCATATTCACTACTTAAATCTTTAACTGAGCTACCGGAGTTATATCTTCAATATATTTTTTACCTGTATTTTTGTTTCCCATATGGACACAACCTTTCTTTATCATTCTTGTCAAGTTTTTAAAACTTAACTAAGATGTTTCCATGAAAATATCCTAGCATCATCATATAGTTTGTTGCTTTGTAAAAGATTCAGCGATTCTTATAAAGTAAATTCTAACGTTCTCAATATTGCTGCCTAAAACTTATCCAAAATGTATATCAACAATTTACATAGGAAGATAAATCCTTTAAGCTTTACTTAATTTATTAATAAAAGGAAAGGATGATTGAATTGAGTATAGAACAGCACGATACACCAACTTACACGTTAAAGGAGAAAGCCGTTGATTTTCTACAGCTTGTCGCATCAGGGCAAGTTCGCGAAGCCTATCAAAAATACATCGGTCCTAATTTTCTACACCACAACCCTTTTTTCAGTGGCGATGCCGATTCCCTCATGAACGCGATGGAAGAGGATGCTACCAATAATCCACAAAAGATTCTTGAGGTCAAACGGGCCATTGAAGAGGCAGATACCGTTGCGGTTCACTCCCATGTGAGACAAAATCCTGATGACCTTGGATGGGCTATTATCCATATTTTCCGTTTCCAAGATAACCAAATCGTTGAAATGTGGGATGTAGGACAAGCAGTGCCAGAGAATAGCCCTAACAAGAACGGGGCGTTTTAACGTATTAGTTGAAACGATGTGTGTCGAACAATAATTTAAATAGAAGATTCAGATGATTATTCGGCCATTCAAACTTTTCGCTCAAACCAAAGTTATCTAGTGGAATGAGGGCTTGTCCGTTGGTTCTGTTAAAATAAACATATTTTTTCCTGCTATAAAAAATTTTTATGACGATTTATTAACATAAATTTTGGAAAACTGCTATAAAAATTTTATAGTAAGGTAAATTTCCGCAATAAAAAATTTTTAATGCGGTATAAATTATAATATCTTTAAATTCTACTGTAAAAAATTTTTAAATAGGATTTATTTTCAATTATCCGTCTGGATTAATGCACCTGATTGTTTAAGTGCATTCTTTCACAAATGTTTCTTTTTTGAACTTCCTTTATTAAATGAAAAGATTCAGCATATACAGCTGAATCTTTGCTAATTCTTCTCTCTAAATCCACCTTAAAATTGAATTAGAAGCATTACGTTCAAGCTGTTTATTTATACCTAATCGATCTATTTGTATCCAATACTCAGCAATTTTTTCGTCTTCCACTCAATATACTGCACTTGCTAATTCAACTAATGGTAGTCCAGTGGTTTGATATTTCCCAATATTCCCTTGATGTTTCCCTGCTTGCTTCCACCTTACGTATACTTTATTTCCTGGAGAAATAAACTCTTGAATCTCAAATGAAAAGTTACCATATGTTTCAATCATTTCTTTTACGTGTTCTGCATATTCTTGTGGTGTTCTTCGAATTGTTTGTTCTTCTTCAGATACAACTTGATGTGCCACTACACTATCTGCCATTAATTCATTTGAAAATTCCGGATTCTCACCTGATCGGACTATCTCTAAAAAGTTCCTCACAACTTGTTCTGGTGTCATTAATAATCCCCCTTTAAATAGCTATTATTGGTCTAATACTGTCAATATTACCGCTAAAGAATTATCTATGAATGAGCGTTCCGGACGAGATTTTATCATAACTGTAAGTCCAACTAATGAAGTGACTAGCATCTGTGCTAATGCTTTAGAATTTAGATTATTTGTAAATTCCCCATTTCTAACTCCTTCGTCAATTAATTCCTGAAATAGGACTGAAAGATACATCTGATGTTCCCTAGTCAAAATTTCAAACTTTTCATTATGGGAAGCTAATTCTACCATTGTATTTATACAAAAACATCCCTTGTCCGTTTCTTTCTTATACTCCTCCTCTACTAGCTCTTCAAAAAAAGTTTGAATCCCTTCTTTAGCAGGTCTATTTTGCAGTTTGATACGAACTTTGGAAGCATGTAATTTTGTATACCTTCGTAATGCAGCTTCAAACAAACCTTCTTTGTCACCAAAAGCTGCGTATAAACTTGGACGCTGTATGCCCATTTTTGCAGTTAAATCGCTTAAGGAAGTAGCTGAATATCCTTTTTCCCAGAAAAGGTGCATAGCTGCATCTAAAGCTTTTTCCTCATCAAACTCACGTAGTCGAGCCATCTTATCCCTTTATCTCCTTTACCATTTAAAAATTATATACCGAATAGTATGTTATACATATTATTTCAATAGTGAATAATTGTCAATTATTACGAATCATAATAAAAAAACTTTTATTAAAAGTAAATTAATTGACATTACATCATTAAATTGATTATATATTAATTGTGATAATTATATACCAATTGGTACAAAATAAAAAAACAAAAGGAGAATGATTTATGGATAGGAAAGAACAGATATCAACAACTTCTAACCTTCATAATAGTCAATTACTGTTAGGTCGTAGTACAGTTATGACCCGTTATTTAACATTCTTATTTGCAATAGCTTGCGGGGTAGCAGTTGCCAATATTTACTTTGCTCATCCTCTATTGACTGCAATATCAGATGAATTTAAAATTCAACATTCCATTATTGGAACAGTAATTTCTATCACTCAAATATGTTACGCACTCGGATTAGTATTCCTAGTGCCACATGGAGACCTAATAAACCCTCGAAAACTCATTATTGTTCAAATGCTTTTATTAGTTTTAGCTCTTTTTTTTATTGGGATTTCTCCCACAAGTACATTCCTTTTTATTGGTATGGCCTTAGTAGGTTTCCTAGCGACTGTTACACAGACACTTGTAGCATTTGCATCAACACTGTCTAATCCTACAGAACGTGGTCGTATACTAGGTATTGTTACAAGTGGCGTAGTAATTGGCATTCTCCTTGCTCGGACATTTGCTGGAGTATTGACAGACTTTAGTGGTTGGCGTTCAGTATATCTTACTGCAGCTGCCATTCTGTTTTTGATAATATGTTTACTATACAGAATATTACCAAATTACAGAAATAGACAATCACATTTGTCTTATCCACATTTATTACATTCTGTCCTCTTATTATTCTTACAGGAGAGAATTTTATGGATTCGCGGTATATTAGGATTTTTTATTTTTACTTCCTTTAGTATTTTATGGACTTCTTTGGTATTACCACTTAGTGCAGCTCCGTATCATCTTTCACATACTGCTATTGGAGCATTTGGAATAGCTGGGGTTGCAGGAGCATTAGCTGCTATGAAAGCCGGAAATCTAGCAGATAAAGGAAAAGGCCAACGAACAACTGCCATAGCTCTGTTTCTATTATTAATATCATGGATACCTATAAGTATGATTAATTACTCATTATTTTTACTAGTTATTGGAGTTATTCTGCTAGACCTAGCAGTACAGGCTATACATGTTACAAACCAAAGTATAATTTTCACAGTACGTCCTGAAGCAAGAAGTCGGCTTACTGCTGCTTATATGATTTTTTATTCCATTCGTAGTGCATCAGGGGCAATTTTTTCAACATATGTTTATGCACAGTATGGATGGAATGGAGTATGTATTTTAGGTGCTACTATCAGTGGTATAGCTCTTTTATTTTGGGCAATAACTTTTTTTAAGGCGTATCATGAGAAGGGCATATAACTATTTCTTTCACAATTTTAATCTAACATTGACTTAAAAAATAGATTCTATGTATCTAAATTGGAATAGTACGATACTTTTGTTTTCATTTCGTTTAGTAGTGTTTTTATCAAGATATATTTTTTGAATTATCCCCTCTGAGTGTTATATAAGGAAAGTATAATGAATATTACAGGAATACTGCCGATGTAGTACAAAAAAGCTGATAACTTTTGTTGATCAGCTCTTTCCCGTTAATAAAGGGAACTACATATATTTGAAGTTCCCTTTTTCTATTTAACCTTCCGTTAACAGAAGAACTCGTGTCGAAGAATACTCATTCTTAAACGGTCAACAAATTCACCATTTCTTAATCTGTCTTGTCTCAATATACCTTCCTCAACGTACCCAATTCTCTTATAAGACTTTATTGCCTTTTCATTATCAACTTCTACTCTAAGCCAAATCTTGTTAAGGTCTAATTCATTAAAACCCCATTGAAGCATCTCTTTCATTGCGGAGAACCCATAACCTTTACCCCAGTAGGTTTTATCACCTATTGCTACTCCTAATTCGGCGTGTTTATTGAGTTTATCTATGTTTTTCAAATCTATCCAACCGATATGCTTTCCTTCTTCTGTTTCGATGGCTTTTTGTTCATATCCGTTTGTTTTGTTAATGCACATTTTAATCCAACTCATAGTTTCTTCTTTACTAAAAGGTGGATATTTCTCTGGCATATTTAAATGCTTTGTGACTTCTTTATCAAGACACCATCGAAAACGGTCTTCAACATCATTAAGAGTTAATTCTCTTAAATAGACTTTCGGTAATTCAGTTGTTTTCATTCTCTTTCCTCCTGTTGGTTTATTCTATTTTTAAACTTTATCTCGATGGAAAATTCTGATAATCTGAGTTTATCATAGGTAGTATCAGTTGAGAACAAGCAGCTTTCAATACTCATCTTACTAACCGTTGTATCATCATTTCGGTGTTTAATTTGGTCTAAAAATTGAAACCAACTCAAATAATGGCCGAGATATTTGGTAGCCACGCTATTAAACCGATTTAGCCAGCCCTTCAAGCGACTGTGATAACTATTCACATTTTCAATATGGTAAACACCCCGGACTCGCTCCTTACCATCTGATTTATATCTGTAATGCTCAAGTCCTTTTTCTCTTGCGTTGGTCATAAATGCCGCCACGAGCCGATTGCTTCTTCCAAACGGGTTTTTACAATCCGTCCATGACCAACCACTTTAGAATATATTATTTTCTGACGGTCTCTTGCCACAAGAACACAGACTTGTTCCTTGCTAATGCCTCGTTGTGATGATGAAAAAACAATGTAATTTATGAAAAATATTTCAACTTCACAAATCATGGGCAGACTCCTCAGCCATTCAAAAGATTAAATTACAAAACGTTTCTAACCCCAAGAAAGCAATAAACATAAAAAGAGGCACATCAAAAGTTCGCAGTAACTAATGAAAAGCCTCAAATTTTTTACCTATGTTAGCATTTTGTTCGCAAATAACTTCAAAACCCTTATATATTAGGGGATTGAGCGGTCATTACATCATGCCACCCATAAGACCATACCCACATCAAATTTACACGGCATTTATTCAAAAACTTATGAAAGTTATCTTTACTATCCAGCTGATTAAAATCAAAATCCCCCTCTATCACTCCCCCTTCACAAAATACCCCACCACCACAGGAAAACACTCAAACTCCTTCCTCATTTCCCGAAACGAAATCACATCATTACCCCTAGCAAGCTCGAAATCTAGCAAATATTCATGACAGTTCAATGGGTTCTTATGAAATGACTTCCTATAGAATTGAATGGCCTCTCTCTCACTTCTAGCATAAATAAAAACAAAGGTTTTCCGATCCATCTTCAGGGAGTAGATACCAATTCTACGAATCCCTAATACATTCCTTTGCACCAATTCCGCTACTTTCTCATGTTTGACTTGATTCAAGCCTATTTCAAATACATCGTCATCTAATGCAATTTTCTTCTCTGCTAATAAATAATAAAGGATATGGGCCAGTGTAGATTCCTCGTAAATCAAACTATACTCGTACATCTCTCTCACCAACATGTGATAACCCCCCCGTGAACTTTTTAAAAACTGCATAAGGTTAACTGGAGTTCGAATTCTATTCTTTCCGATCCTCAATCGCCCCTGTATGCTCGTTGTATTTCACCTTGATTGTCCCAACGGGTCCATTTCGGTTTTTCGAGACAATCATTTCAAGGGAATGATCCTCGGAATCCTTGTCATAATAGGCTTCACGATATAAGAACAATATGATATCGGCATCCTGTTCAACACTACCTGATTCGCGAATATCGGACATCATCGGACGTTTATTTGCTCTCGTTTCGACTGATCGATTAAGCTGTGCCAAGCAAATGATGGGGCAGTCAAAATCCTTTGCCATCGTTTGGAGGGCTTTTGATATTTCTGTTACCTGTAAATGGGGGTTCCCTCCGTAAAATTCATTTGATTGGATCAAGGTTAAGTAATCGATAAAAACGACTGGTTTCTTCGACGGAAATTCATGCACTAGCTTTCTTGTTTTCGCTCTCATTTCAGCTACAGTTTGCCCCGCCCCATCAAAGATTTGCATATTGGTTTCATCGAGATCACCAATGACATCCGACCATTTTTTCTTTTGAGTTTGCGTGAGCATTCTTTTCGGATCCCGCATTTTTGCGCGGTTAAATCCTCCTGTCGAGGCCATTAATCGAGAGGTGATTAGCTTTTCAGGCATTTCTAAGGAAAAGACGAGTGGCAGATAACCTGCCCAGCCAGATATTCTGGCAATGAAGCATCATATCGGTTTTTCCCATCGAAGGTCTCCCCGCTACAATCGTCACTTCTCCACCCTGAAAGCCACCAGTCATGAGATCGAGCTTTTTAATCCCTGTTGTCACACCTTTCGCATGATGCTGCTCTTCCCAGGGGGCCTCATAAATTCGCAGCAATGCTTGGTGTATAGAGGTATGATCCTCCATTTTCGATTGGTTTATTTTATCCAATTCGTCAACGACTTTCGCAATCTCCCAATCATTCATCGCAGCTAGCGTTAAGATGTTTCTTTTTTCCCGCTCCTTCCAGAGCTCAAGAATGAGCTTCTCTGTGTCATTAAATTTCTCTATATCTGCATAAGATAAAAGCTCGGTTAAATAAGACATGCCACCAAATGATTCGAGATCAGGGAGGGTAGTAAAGGATAGCAGATCAATATTCTTTCCCTCCCGCTTGAACGTCACCATTCTTCTCATTAGCTCTTTGTGCCGTTCACTTTCCAAATGATCTGGCTGGATGACGGTATCGTGAAGCAAGTATTCCGCTTTTATCAAGCTTCCTAGAAACGTTTTTTCCACAACACTCATTCATCTTCCCCTGCCGACAGGTCGAGTTCAAATTCCTTTGGAATCGCTCTTCCAGGAGAGTACGATTCAGTTGATAATTTACATTGCCTTTTCTTCTTATCCTCCGAATCAACTTCTTCTACCGTAAGTAATGATTCATTTTCCCAGTTTTTCAAAATTCCTACGATATAATTCAGCTTTCGCTTGTTATTAGCACAGGCAATATTCATGGCTTTTAATATCATTTCCTTCGGCTGTGAAAATCGAGAATCATCTAACCAAGCTAACAGCTGCTGCTTCGCATTTACATTCGTAAAACCAAAGCCATTCGCATCCCAACACGCAATAATTTCTTTCACATCATCATTCATTGGATAGATGATTTGTTGTTGTTTTTCATTTTCTTTTTGTTTTTCTTTTTGCCCACGTGTCGTATAACGAGACAGTGACGTATCGTCAAATTCTTCACAATCGGTTAGTCGTGGGGATGTTTCATTCTCTATTCCTACGTTCCCTTTCTGTTGATAAAACGCTTCATATAAACTTCTAATCTCCTGTTTATGTATGAATTCTGAAACATATCGAATTAGCGAAACATCCTCGACCTCTTTTAATTCGGAAAGGATACAATCCATGACCGGTTTTCCGCCTTTTTGAAGATTCTCTCTTCCCCAATTTTTAATCGCCAGTTCCCTTGTTTCCGGATTGTAGCGAATCAACTGATGGTGCTCCTCGAATCGCTCCATTAACGAATGCACACTTTCAATCGAATAGCCCAAATCAAAAGCCATTTGTTTTTTCGTAATTCGATAGATTCCAATTTGCGTAGTATGCGGATTGGTCAGCAAATACAGGTAAAAATACTTATCCTCTGGGGTCATCTCTTCTAAAACAATCGGATTCTTCCAAAATTCAGTACGCACCATTCGATACTTTGCCATCTTCATCCCTACCCTTTCTTCACTAAAATTGCCTTCATATATAGAAATATAAATGAATGAAGAAAAAGGACACCCTACTTTTCAAAAAGTTCGCAAAAATTTTGTTTTCCATTTGAATGTAAAAAAAATTGGCAGGCATGAATAGGGTTTCATACCGCATTCACACCAGCCAATAAACTGTATAATATAAACTTTTACTTTTGAGGGTCACCTCAATTTTCTACTTTTGCCATAAAGCTATCAATCATCTCACGCACTTCATCAGTGGACTTAGTGCTCATCAATTGATTCCTTAATTCACTCGCCCCTCGGAACCCTTTGATGTATATCTTAAAAAAGCGAAGAAGGTGCTTGAATGGACGTGGCTCAAATTCTTCTGAATATTTATCATGAAGATCCAGCTGTAATCTTAAGAGATCCAGTAATTCTTCACTGCTATGTTCCCTCGGCTCTTTTTCAAAGGCAAATGGATTGTTAAAAATACCACGCCCAATCATTACCCCGTCAACACCATATTGTTCAACAAGCTTCAAGCCAGTTTGACGGTCAGGAATATCCCCATTGATCGTCAACAGTGTATCTGGTGCCACCTGATCACGAAGCTTCTTGATCTCTGGAATTAGCTCCCAATGAGCATCTACCTTACTCATTTCCTTTCTTGTACGCAGATGGATAGAAAGATTAGCGATGTCTTGTTTCAATACATGTGTTAACCAGTCCATCCATTCGTCTACATACGTGTAACCAAGCCTTGTCTTCACACTAACAGGCAATCCCCCAGCCTTAGCTGCTTGGATGATTTCTGCAGCGACTTCTGGACGAAGGATAAGGCCGCTTCCCTTCCCTTTGGCTGCCACATTATGCACAGGGCAGCCCATATTGATGTCCACACCCTTAAAGCCCATTTTCGCTACACCAATGCTCGTTTGCCGAAAATACTCGGGCTGATCTCCCCAAATATGGGCCACCATTGGTTGTTCATCTTCTGTAAAAGTCAAACGTCCACGCACACTTTGGTTCCCCTCTGGATGACAATAGCTCACCGTGTTTGTAAACTCTGTAAAAAACACATCTGGTCTTGCTGCTTCACTCACCACATGGCGAAAAACAACATCCGTCACATCTTCCATTGGTGCTAGTATAAAAAATGGTCGTGGTAAATCACGCCAAAAATTTTCTGTCATAATCAAATCCAGTCCTCTCATTATGGGATACACGTTCTAACTCTCGTCCCAAAATAAAAAAGCAAAAAGTTCTGCTCCTTTACACTTATACCATGCTTACTCACTTTTTATCAATCGATAGTAAATTGCAAACATAATAAACTTTACTATGAACAAATATAAACAGCAAAGAAAAAGCATCTAGGGAAGTAGAGTGAGATACATGATCCATGTTTCTCTTGTATATTGTTGAAACTATTCTTATCAATTCGATGGAGTGATACTTTTGACCCCTCATGTCTAAAAGACGACGTATTTATTTTACACCGCATTGAATCGATCGTTCAATCGCTTATTTTTTCTTCATTAATTTCATCGTTACTCACTCAACTAGGCGATTATCAGTTTTTTATTTAGCATTCAATTGTGTCCCTTGCTGAAAAATCATCAATATTTATAAGCGCAAGACCGAAACCACTTTCTGCATTCGTTATATTGGAAAAAAGAGACCAATTTTTTAGAGTGTTGTTTTTTTATACTTTTCCTATTCTAGGGGATATTATTTCTGACAAGATTAGGGGGTCTCAGCATGAAATTGTTCAAGTATTCGAAATCATTGTTGCTGCTAATGATGATACTTCCTTGGTTTACAGTTCCATTGATGGGAAAAGAAGCTTTTAAGCGATTTTTACCTGCAGGTTTATTTATATCATTGATCGTTAGGATCGTTAATTTTATCGCAAAAAAGCGAAAATGGTGGTGGTGGTATCAAACCCTTCATCCAAAGATCTCTGGAGTCTTTCCTTTTATATGGGGACCCTTTTTAATTGGCTCTATGTGGATACTAAAATTGACATATGGCAAATTTTTCAGATATATGTTTTTAAATTTAGCAATTGATGGAGCATTTACCTATGGTTTGGTGTATTACTTGCAGAAACTTGGAATAGCGTCTTTAGTACGATTGAAAAAAATCAACCTATTATTAATATTTACTGTTGAAGCCTTGCTTTTATATGGATTTCAGATCATTAAAGATAGGCTCTTTTCTCAAACGTTGTTGCGATTCAAGTAACAAATAACTATCGGCTAAAAACCGATACACCTTCAATTCACTGAGAAAAGAGCTACATACTTCATAAGAATCGCTGAATCTTTTATTGAGTGTAAAAGCCGGCAGTTGGGCTTTTACAAAAGCAACAATTACGAAAACAGCCTAAAAATAAAATGATTGGGCGATCAACGAAACAAGAAATAACTCGGAGGACTTATATGTATAAGATGAACAAAACGTTTCGACGGGAAATCGCAAATGTTAGCATTTGGGGAACAACCTATATTCACCCAAGAAATCCCTATATCGTTGCTTTATGGTCAACTACTTTTCCTGGTTATGGGCATCTATTATTACATAAGTATATACGAGGCTTCGCTCTAATTATATGGGAAGTATTTATCAATCAGATTTCGCATCTAAACCTCGCAATGGTTTATTCTTTCATGGGAAAATTTGAATTAGCGAAAGAAGTATTAAATGTGAATTATGTCTATATGTATATTCCTCTCTACATCTTTGCGATATGGGACAGCTACCGTACGACTGTGGAAATGAACAATCTTTATTTATTGGCCGAAAAAGAAGAACCCCCTGTTAATGCGTTAACTGTAAAACCATTTGAAGTGAATTATCTTGATAAAAGAAGTCCTGTAGTCGCAATGTTTTGGTCAATGACCGTTCCTAGCGTTGGACAATTATATCTTCACCAGATTATCTCTGCTTTTTTTACTCTAATTGTGACTGTTATGTTTATTCATTACTCACACTTTATAGAAGGATTACATTACTTAATGCTTGGAGATATCGATAAATCAACGAAGGTTTTAAATAAACAATGGCTGCTTTATATGCCTTCATTGTATTTTTTTAATATCTTTCAGACCTACATGAATGTTGTGGAAAATAATAAATTATTTGAAGCGGAACAAAAAATGTTTTTAAAAAGCAAATACCAATCCAGTGATTTTAAAATTAAGGCAGCTAGGGTGAAATCGAATGCAAATTTACGCAACATTTGAATATTCAACTCGATTAGAAATTGCTATCACGAAATTAGAAAAAATGGGGATAAGTGAAATATTTGCTGTACCTCTAGATAACTGTCCCGAGGATAGTGAAATTTTTGATACCATTCATCGTTCAGATGGAAAATCATTATTGAGTAAGGGAATGATTCTTGCTGTATTTTTTTCTGTAATAGGAGCAAGTAGAGGATTCAAACTTCATTGGGGTCCTATCATTTGGGGACTGATTGGAGCAGCTTTTGGATTTATTCTTGGCTTTTGCATTGATCTATACATCCATTCGAAAAAGCCTAAAAATCGAAAAGCACTAAAAGGAAAGACTTCCGAAGTAATTATTATTATCAATTGTAAAGACTCTGAAAAGCGGGATGTCGAAAGAATTCTTTGGGAGCAATTAGCTGTTGGCGTTGGCAAGACCGAATAGTCCTTGAGATAGATGGGGTATTAAAGTATATATTATTCGCACGGAACGTTACTGCCTTCTTAACGATTAATCTCCTTTGTAAAAATTAGCTTTCGAATAATGAACTCTTCCTTCACTTCGTTTTTTCAGTTCCCACGACAAAAATTTCTATAGAAAATGAAAGAAGCTTTCGGTATCATCATGTAACTTAAGCGGCACAATCCTTTCCGTACCACTTTCTTTTTCCTATCGACGGATTTTACAATGGAGGCAAGAATAAATGAAAAGGAACGCCGATGCTGTCACATCAGCGTTCTAAATAGCTACTCTGCAAGAAGTGCGGTCGCAAAAAGGAAAAAAGTAATCCCTTCTCCAAACACCAGCAAGGGAGGGTTACTTTTCTTTCATAATCATCATGTAACTAAAAGTTGATTCTTCTTATTAAAAGTAGGAAGTTTTTATTAGTAAAACATTAAACCATTGTACTAGTAGAAGGATCGACAATTGAGAATACCCCACCGTTGTTATCAATCATTAAACCTTGGACATTAACATGTAACGGAACTAATGCATGATGTCGAATGACCTCAACACTCTTTTTGATATTTTCACTAACATTTCCACTTCCATTTAGCCAAGCATCTAACGTACCACCTTGTAATTCAGGTGTACTATTTTTAAAAAGATAGTCTAATGTTTTTATTTTGTCTTTTTCAAGTTGGGTAGGTAGCTTTATCGAGCGATGGCTTTTATCTTTTGTTCCAACAACGAAAATATCCTCAACATTTTCCTCATAGATAGCCATTATAACAGACCTCATTATATCTCCATAAGGATGTGAAATGATGCAACCATAACTTTCTATTGTTAACATATTTTCTGGTTGAATATTAGTTGTTTTTTGTAAGATAGGTACCAATTCTTGTTCAACGTCTGTTATTACTAATACTTTTTTATTTTTATTAATATTCATATAACATGCTCCTTCATAATTATTAGAATCATTTTTATGAATTTTTTTGAGTAACGCGAATGTTGATTTTTTAGTTACCAGTTTTTCCAACAACCATTTGAATCAACACTAGCAAGTCTAACCCACCCATTTTGAACTTTTTCTCGAAATGCTACATCATTATTTAATAAACGTTCTACATATTTCTCAGGTGCTTGGATAACTATTAACAAACGAAGTGGATCATGAAAAACTTCGAAATCTGATAGCATGACAGATTGCCAAGGTAGTCCAGGTAATAAGTCACTTGCATTCCCTTGCATCACACCTAGATTTGCTGTTACGGTTTGGGTTGCTTTATTTCCACTACCATAGTAGTGAGGAGCTACCGTTGAAGCGTAATACTGTAAATTTATCATTTGGGAAACCGTTCCTGGCCCTGCAATGATATTAGCTAAGAGATTACCACTTTCATCCTGTCTCCAATCATAATTATGAAGGAAGGATCTCCCCTCTAAATCACAATCCTGCGTTAATTCACGTTGCCCGATAATAAAAGAGGCATTGCGTGCTAATCCCCATTCCGGGCGTATCTCACTCCAATCTTCAGCAAATCGGTGTGCTTCAGCCCTAGGATTTTTATGTTTCAAGTTGAAATTCGGTAATTTAGCGAGACGTTCTTCATTTGCTTGATGGGTTACTTTCGGTAGAATAGCTTTGATATGATCCAAGGCTTCTTGTGCCGACTTTGAAAGTTCAGGGACATAAATCCAATGTAATTCATCTACTGTTGTATTATGCTCTGCAGCTACAAAAACCGTCTCCTTTGGAATGTTAATACCTTCTAGGGCGAGCACTTCCCTTACCTCTGGAAGATTACATAGGGTGGCTAATACCCTTGCATTAAATCCTCCCGCAGCACCACCACATGCTCCACAGTCAAGAGCAGAAGAATAGGGATTATTAATACTTTGACTACCATGCCCACATATCACGACTAATGGTGCAATTTTCTCAGTGAGTCCCATCAATTGTAGGGCTTGGCGCACATACTCCACTTTCTCCTCTTCAGAAAAACCAACAGGTATCCCAGAATCTATGTCATGATCATAATGAAGCGAGAGATTAGTTTCGGGTTTGTTTAACCAATTCTTCCGAAGTTTACGAATGAAGTGATCTGCTCTTCTTGGCACAAAGCTCCGTGCAATCATTCGCATGCTAAGCCAGGGTCCACTAATTTCTGGTAAAAGTAAGCTTGTAAGGGCATTGTGTTTCATCATCTTAAATGTATAGCTCAATGAATTTTCTACCTGCTTGCGTTGTTGAAAGGTTTCCTGTTTTTGTTCATCTGTGAATTCTTTTATTTGATGTTTAGGCTTTTGTATAACCGGCATGGATGCATGGACGTGATGACTACCAAGCTCACTAATGGCAATCGGTAAACCAAAGAAACCAGCAACGCCTATTGTTTCAAACGGCCCTTCTTTTTCAAGTTGTCTTCGAAAGGGTTCTGAACGTACATCAATACAAAATGCTAATTGAGCTAAAACGGATTTTTTATTTTTAGCCTCATATTGTTTCGTAGTAATCTTCTCTCTTAATCGTTCTGTATGTGTTTGTTCCCAAGCTTCCAACCAAAGCTTTCGGCGAATCGTCTCATCAAAACGATTGGCAAAAGATAAATATTCGAGTTGTTCAAACGAAGACATCAGAGACCATTCCTCGGTTGATAGATTCCCCCAATGGATCCATGATGCTAAAAGTGTTTTTATTGAACCTTTTTCCTCAGATTGTTGATTTGACAAAGGTAAATAAGGTTTTACTAGCGCCCATTCCATGGAAATTCGAACGGCTAAATATTCTGTTAGAAGGTCATGTTCATGACTCGATTGTTGAGAACGCCAAAGCATCATACCTGCCCATCCAGGTAATGAAAGAAGATGTCCTTCCAGATAAGTCGGTATTTCTGAATGAGAGATGTCCAATGCAGATAATACCTCTAGTAAAGCTGTATGTGCCTCCTGAGGTAAGTGTTTTAAACTTTTACGCTGGTTTTTGCTAAGCAATGGATCATGCTGAATGAGACGGTGCCATGCATGATAGAAACCTTTGTCTCGATTTGGCATGGTCCAACCTGTCTGAGAATCATCCAGATATAATTTACACCATTTGATAACATGATAATCGAGCGTATTGATTATCCTTTCACCGTCTTGATTTTTTAATTTGGCACTTATGGGTTGGCTTGAAAAGTTGCCGATACGATTCATATCCAAGTCCATGATTTCAGTCCCCAATTTATTTAACACAGGTGATGAGAGGAGACTAGAAGGTAATGGATCTAATTTTAATGCTGCCTGACAAAAACGCTCAGCAATCTCCCTAGGTATATGAAAGGATTGTGAGTCAAGCCATCTCTGTAATCCCATCTGAAGAAAAGACTCATCAATCTCACCGCGTTCCTTTGCCGAACGAAGGATGGAGGCACTAGGATAGATATCCACTTCACGACTAGTTTTGAGCAAATGTGCCACTTGTTCAAAGGATTGTTTTTCAAGTCCCGCCCAAGGGTTACGTGCTGCAAAAATAGAGATTGGCGAAAGTGGTGCAATTACTCGACTAGCAGATACAACTAAATCATGAAGATCATGTTCTTTAAATTCATTTTTTTTATTTTTAATGGTTTCCTTCGTCAATACTGCTGTTACGCTCATCACTGATTACCTCCTTGATGTATAAATTTTTTAAGGTAGTTTGGATGACTTTCTACCGACTTAGGTTGTGCCTCACCAAATCGAACGAACCAAAGATAGAGTACAGCAAATAAAGTAGAAGATTGTTTACGGACAGCCAAAGCACCTATAGCATGACCAACTAGTAAGAAGCAAACGACAAAGATGACAGCCCACATTGGAGGTTGAAAACTTTGAGAAACAGTTGTTTGCAACCACTGGTAGAAGAGATCATGAATGAAAAAGTAAACGCCGGAAAATCCAATCATAAAAGCTAAGCCAGCAATTTTGCCAATTCTCCCCTTTCCAAAAACAACAAGCTGTGTCCAAGAAACAGACAATGACCATCCAAGGATTACTGCACTAACTAGTTGATACCCATCATCTGAAGCCATAAACCAAAAAGCAACACCTGCAAGTAAGCCTAAAACCCGACCAGACATCATCCATAAATTTGATGGTTTTTCATTAAGGCTAGATGGTGCATGATAACCGTGAGCTGCTGAACCAGCCTGCAAAAACAATGTAGCTTTAAATAAGCCATGTAAAACTAAATGAATAATAGCAGCTAAATAAGCACCTAATGCACACTGAATAAGCATAAATCCCATTTGTGCAATTGTTGATCCAACTAACTGACGTTTATAATCAACATGGACCAAACTAATTCCTGTTCCAATGAATACGGAAATACTAGCAAGTATAAGTAAAAGAATCTGCATCATATCCCCATTAAATAGTGAGGAGAATCTCGTTAAGATGATACCTCCTGCATTTACTAGACCTGCATGCATGATCGCAGAAACAGGTGTAGGAGCAACGACTGACTCTATTAGCCAACGTTGGAATGGCCATTGGGCGGCCGGTATCATCACAGCCAATAAAATCAATAAATTAATCCCTGTTCTCTCCATTGGTCCAAGCTGACCTAAACTATTATCAGTTAAAGCGAAAGATATCTGCCATTGACCCGTGACCAAATAAAGCCAAACGACCGCGGACAACAAAGCAATCCAGCTTATTGTAAAGAAGCGACCAGTTACTTTTGCTGCTTCATTAGCTACTTTCCAACTACGGTTTAGCCTTATAAGTAAAGTCAATCCTAAAAGTGTTCCCCCCCAACAAATGACCATCAAGCGTAGATCATCACTTAACCACGCCATCGAAGCTACAACTGTAGTAAATGTAAAAAGTGTAAAGTACTTTCTATAAGAGTGATCACCCATTAAGTATCGTACGGAAAAACGTTGAATAATTAATCCCATTGAAAGAACAAACAATGCCAATAACCAAGCTAAGGAATCTAAGTTCCAAGGTCCCACAACTTCATTCATACTAGTATTAATAAGTGCAAGTAATGAGGCCAATGGGGGCAAGGCAACTATACAGATATGAATTCGAACATAACGTAAGGGTATTTTTGGATGTAAAAATATTAATCCACTTAGGCAAGCCACACTAAGCGTAATAAAAAATAATAAAACTAACATTTGTAATGCTCCCTACTAAATGACTTTAAAAAATTCTTGTGAATTACAGTTCATCTTTAGTTAATTTAACCAATAAAAAAACCGACAACTTTAAAAATTCAATGATCTTCTTGAATCAATGAATTTTGAAAATTGTCGGTTTCACTTCAACTAACTTTATTCAAGTTTTTTGAAGAGCTACCTTTTATTGGTTTATAAACAGTGTATTATTACATTTTATAAAATCTTAATCTAATCATATAGTTTATCAATTTTATGCTATTCATATTTAGGAATCTTTCTCATTTAGCCAATATATATATTAGAAAAATGCCAAAGTCCAAAAAATATTTAACATTACATAATAAACATTTACCAAATATTAAGCTAGGTTTAATTTAAATCAAATTATTTAATTTGTCAACTTGTCGCGACTTTATTTTGTAAACACCAATTGTCACCGTAAGCAATTTACTGTCGTAAACAAATAGTCTAAATGTATTTTAGTAGAGTTTATAAATATTTTTTTAATATTTTCTTTAATGGAGAATATTGGGATATAATTTAGGCTAAATAATTGAAAACTTAATAGTTTACTTTTTCTTCATTTCGATCACGCACTTAAATATCAGATTTGCTAACTTTTTATTAGAGTATTTATTTAATATATTATCTTACCTTCAGTTATATAATGATATGGTCTTTTTTATTATGTTTATGACATTAAAATTTTGACTCAATATCATTAAATAATTTAAATACCATCACACGTTCCCCTGTACGAGAGCTTAAATCAGTATGGAAACTTTTCACCTTCTCACCAGTTGTATTTAGTATAATTTCATAAAGGTCTTCTATACCTGATTCAACGAGCTCCGAACGTGTTCTTTTTATTGTTAACATCCCTGTTTTTGTTTCACATACAGTATATTCAGCTGGTGTTAAAATACCTTGTAAATTCACAATGATCATGTCCTGCAATATATTGGTTTTAACAGATAGAGATCCGCGTCCAAGAAAGTCCTTTTCCCATTTAGTAATTGCCTTACTTATTTCTGATTCAATAAAACCTTTCGATTTTTCCATGTATGCTATATCCCCCTCAAAAAAATGTACAATACTAACAACTATTAATTTATATTCGAATTAATGCTGCCACATTATTTGTGTACTTTTATATGTTATCTTAGATGTATTCATTCACCTTCTACATTTTTTTGCTTAAATTATTTAACATACAAAAATACCCTCAAGTTGATCTCCTTATTTTAGTTTAAAGATACTGATAAAAGAATATAGTCCTGTTTTTGCAGTACTATAAAAGCTATTTTGCAGTACTGAATTTCAAACTGTCAAGTAGACAGTTTGAAATAATACAAAGCTTTAACTTTAATTTGCTTATGTCAGAGGACAGCTTTTAATCGACTATGATCAATGGTTAGTGATAAGTAACCCTCCCAAATAAATACGAACCAGGATTCATTTTGATAAAGGTGGTTGCGATTTTAAAAAAAATGTCTATTCTTTCAAGCGATTAATATGTTATGCATAAAGAAAGGAGTGTGGGCGATTTCCTAGATTCTAATAGTGGTAAGAATTTGGGAGAACATCGCCATAAAAAATGAAGAAAAAAATTATTCTTTCCGCTTTGTTTTATTCATCATAATAGTGATTGGGTTACTAACAGCTATGCTATTTTTACTAACGAACAAGGGAAAAGAAATACCAACACTGAATACCAGTCCCATAAATGATTCGAATTTAAATCTTTATATGGAAGACAAAAAAGCAAAAAATGAAATCTTTCTTGCCTTTGATTATTCATGTCCTCATTGTCACCACTGGGATAAAGGAACTTTTTCCAACCATAAAAAAGTGGACGAAAGAGGGAAAAGTGAAATTCAGAACTCAAAGTATGGTTTTTTTAGATGAAAACTCATTATCATTAGCAAAATTTGATCAAAATGTAAAACGTAATTATCCGGACCTTTATTATGATATTTTTCAATCCCTTATAAGTGATAGTAACCAAACAAGTGGAGGAGTCAGGTCATCTATTGAGCAAATAATAGTCACATATAATTTGGACCGTGAAAAAGTTATAAGTGAACCAAAAGTGAACCCTAACATTATTAAAACTAGATATCTTCTTCCCATACCTCAAATAAATTATATAAATCTTCCTTTTTTGCACTACCATCCATTTTGTTTAGTATAAGATTGTATACTAAAAGTCTTGGGTCTAACTCAACTCCTGAACTGAAACCAACCACCACTGGACGATTAACATAAACTAAGGATTTTGGCTTTGTAATAAGCCCCCATGTTAAATTATCGTAATTTTTAATAAAGATCTCTGCAAAATAAATAGCAATATCCATGCCAATACTAAGCGTACCTGTACTAAATTTCCTTCTATCAATGCTAATAATGTCTTTAAATTGAACAGGTATTTCATTAATTTCTTCATTAATTTCATCATCAGATTTAGAGATTATTTCGATATTAGGCAAAAACCACTCCCATATTTTTTGTAGTGATTTTGGTGTGAAATCTAAATCTTCTATTTTTCCTTCACCTGTTTTTGAAAAAGTTTCTCGTAATAATGCAATTCTGTTGGGAATTTCACTCAAATACCAATTAAAATGATTTTCAGCCTCTTTCTTAGTCATTTTTTCAAATGGTTTTAATTCCAAAGATGGACTCATTAGTGGATATTCCATAAGATCACCTCTTATTTTAGTAGTGCATTTTGTATTCTATACCACTATTTCCTAAAACCCATTAAACTTTTAGATACAAAAAAGTGAGCCGACGGATTATACCGATAACTCACTCACTCGTTCGTACAAAAACAGTAGTGCCAACTCCGGACAACTCTTTGAAACAAGATTATTCGAGGAGTGGCACTGTTCTTTTCTTCTATATTAACTTTTTTAACTGATCATTAACATTCCAATCTTTAGGCTCTTTACTTTCATCAAACCATTGTGCCCCTTGTTCTATCCATTTTTTTCGATAGCTCTCTATAGTATATCCTTGATCATCATCATCAAATCCAGCTTGAAAACCACAACAAGAGCAAATTTCAAAACTTGGCGAATTGTCACTCTCATACTGAGGACTTTCTAACCCATTATACCCACAAACAATACAGATACACATTACATCACCTTATTTTAATTTGTCATAATATCTTTTTCCATTTGACGGTCTAAAAAAAGTACCTATTTCCCGTTCGTTATGTGTGATAACTACTTCATTAGTTGATTTTCTATATGATGCCTCTCGACCTTTCGATAGCTTTTTTCTAAAAACATCTTTTCCATCTGCTTTTCTTGTTGCTAGATCTAAAGCTTTGTTATAATATTGCTTTTTGGAAATTTTGGTCTTAAATTCTTTTTGTTTTGTCACATGTTTTTTATAGTGATTATTAAAGTTCTTAAATTTAATGATTTTACTAGAACTCTTAGTTCCGCCGCCTCCGCCTGCTCGAGGTGAACCCCAAGAACCAGGACCAATCAATTGCGCCTTATTTTGCTTCGCCGCGTAACCATCGGGATCATGAAAGATTAATGGGTTGTTATTTGCATAAATATACCCATTTAACGTTAATGGTTGATCCATTTCCCCTGGGTATTCATCATTTGATAAAAACGTTCCTGTATCAGGATTATAATACCTTGATAGTAAATAATAGTGATCTGTTTCTTTATCAAAATAATACCCTGCATACCGAATTGGATTTTCGTCTGCTAAGTTGCCACTTTGTTTCTTTACATTTCCCCAGACGTCATATTCATAGTTTGCCACTACATTGCCGTTCTGATCGGTTAGTTTCGTTACATCACCTTGTCCATTTATAAGATAGTAATAGACTTTTCCATTTTTCGCTAAAGTAATCGGATTTCCTTCGTCATCCCAAGAATACTCAGCTGTGATGTTGTTGGCGTCGTCTGTTTCAAAAAGGAGTTGGTCTCCATCATAATGATAGTTGATCGTTCCATCGGCTGTTGTCTTTTTAATTCGTTTCCCATCTTCATCGTATGAATAGGAAGCTAAAACTCCATCTTTATTTTTCACTTCAATCAATTGGCCCTGTTCATCATATCGATAATTAAATGTTCCATCGGCTAAAAGATTTCCGTTTAGATCATATTCATAGGATTGTTCATTTACTTGAATAAGTTGATTTTCTGAATTATAAGTGTAATTTGTAACGGTAGGTGAATTTCCGTTATTCACGGATTTCTTGGTACGGTTTCCTTGCTTATCATACTCATATGTGATATTTTTTCCATCAGCGAGTATTTCTTTCGTTAGCTGGTTTCGCTCATCATACTCATAGTTTACCTGACTGTTGTCAGATAATATACTAGAAATATTTTTATTTTGATCATATTGATAGGTAAAATGATCAATAGGTGCTCCATTATTATCAATCGTTGAATACTCTTCCAAGCGATTCGTTTGATCAAATTTCATCTGAGTTGAGACGTTATTTGACCTAGTGATGGAGTCTACTACACCTAAAGAATTGTAATGAAAGCTAGCAATTTGTGCTCCATTTCTATTGATTGATTCTAATTGATTTAAAGCATTCGGTTTAAACTGATAGTCTACTGACTGTGTTCCAGAGACAAAGCGCAAAGCATTTACATAGTCAGTACCTGAATAACCATATTGAAGGGTAGTAACACCTTTTGTAATCGATTGAACCAGGTCATTGGTTAAATAAAGATAGGTCTTTACTGTTCCATTCTTATCCGTTACAGATTTGAGGTTTCCGTTTTGATCATACGTGTATCCCCATAATTTTTTCCCATTAATAAAGGTTTCTGACAACTGATCTAATTCATCATACTTATGAGATAGCACCATTCCTGTTGGAAGTTTTTGGGACAATAGATTTCCATTTAAATCGTAATTGTATATAGCGGAATGATTTAAAGTGTCCGTTGCTTTTGTTAATAAATTTTTTCCATTATATTCGAAACGTTCAACCCCATTATTAGGATGACTAATTTCGATTAAATTGCCAGCATCATCGTATTGAACGTTTGTCTCAGAGATTTGATCCTTGACCTTCGTTAATTGGTTGCGATGATTATATTCAAAATGAGTCGTAAATTCTTTACTATCTGTATAGTCTAGAATATTGCCCATTTGATCCATAGTTGTTGTGACGGTATTTCCGTCCATTTTGACTGTTTTGATATAGTTTCCGTTTTGGTCATACCCATAGGTCTCCGTTGCCCCGTTTGGGTAAAGTGTTGATGTAAGATTTCCAAATTCATCATACGTATAAGAAGTTACTTTTTCTTTCGCATCTGTAGTTGATACAAGTAACCCTTTGGCATCATAGTGATTGGTTGTGACATTTCCACGGGTGTCCGTTGAAGTAAGAATATTGCTTAATGAATCGTAGGTGAAGGTTTCCACGTTTCCTTCAGGATCCACTGTTTTCTGCAAGTTTCCTTTTTCATCATAGGCCATGAAAGTAGAATGCCCGGCTGGATCAATCACTTCAATTGGATTGTAATTCGCATCTACCTTATACTCAGTCGATAAATTTTTCGGATCGGTTTCTTTCGTAATGACATAGTCACCATTTGAGCGATAAGTTGTTGTGTTTCCATTTGGATCAGTGACTGTAGACAGATACTGTCCGATATCATACGAATAAGTCGTACCTGGTCTTGTGGCAGGATCTTGATTAACTCCTTCTCCACTTGGCTCCTGTACCTTAGTTAAAAAGCTATTTTCATACGTAAACGTTGTTTTTCTTTGATTCGGATCGATGAACATCAATTAAAAGTGTTCCATCTGAATTGTACACAAATTGGGTGGTTTTAATGGTTCCATCCAACTCATACTCGTCTACATAAGTTAGTTGGTTTTTACTATTATAACGGTAGTTTAGCTTCCAATTTTCAAATGATGCCGAAATGATTCGGTTATTTCCGTTATAGGAAAAATGAATGCTTCGTCCAGACGGATCTGTCATACCCTCTAATTGATCTTTGTCATTGTAGTGATAGGTGATTCGATTGCCCAATTTATCCTCTGAATAGTTGATTCTGGCTTTACTTATGCTTCGCTTATTTGAATCCATCCATGTTTCTGCCACCTCAAATACGGATTTATTTCCATATTTATCAAAAAGCTCATAGCTTTTCGGTTGCTTTTTCAGGGTTAAATATTTTCCTTTAGGAGATTGATAGCTTTGAGATGTCTGATCATAAGTAAATGTGTGAGAAGTCCCATCTGCATCGGTATAAATTACTTCTCCATCTTGAGGGGAATCAATGATCGATTCATTCCCTGTAAATGTCCATCCAAAACCAAATGGGGATTCTTCAAAGGATTTGGAATTATACGTACGGGTAAAATCAATTTCTGTCCCTCCCCTGCTGCCAAAAGAGAAATCATTAAACTGTATGATGTTATTCCCTGTCGTCAAATTAGTTGCACTTATTCCACCAGTTAGTGGATGATAATCATAGGTCCAATAATCTTCGAAGCCTAGACGACTAATTGGATAGTAAGATACAACTAACATTGGTGAATAGCTTGTACTACTAAATTCTGGATGATCACCAGAAATAAATTTTTTATAGGTTGCTTTCGTTTCATCACTTGATTTTAAGAGGAAACCATGGTTTGTCGACGGATTCTCAATCCATTTTTGAACAACATCTTTTGGAATCTTCCATTTAATATTCGTAGATAAATCTAGAAGATTACTTAAACCAGTAGTAGAGAGCAGTGTGTTCTTATAATCTCCTCCCTTGTTCGTCCAGGCTGTGGATTCATTTCTTTTATTCCAACTTGCTCCTGATTCTGTCCAAGAAGATGAAAGCTCATATACATCTACGTTAATCGGAAGATCATTTGAAACCGAAGATAGCCATAAATTTAAATCGGCACTAATAATTTGAGAGCTAGCAGGAATCGCAGATAGATCAAATTTTAGCAATGATCGAATTTTATTAGTTTGTGCAGAATCTTTGTATAAACCTACTCCTAAGCTCGTTTCAGTTCCACCAACTTGGTTTGGGAAATAGCTTCGTATATTGGTATCATCTAATTGAGAGTTTGGTTGTAAAGTAACGATCGTTGGATCAATAGTGACTGGATATTCCCTTTCATTACTTGTAAGCCATTCATGATCGGGGATAAGCTCAATCAACAGTTGATTGTCCTGTTTCTTTACATCCATTTTAAGTGCATAGGAAATAGCACCTTCTGGGATATCCAATATATCTTTGTTTTTTTGATAGTTTTCGGGTATCGAAGAGTCATACATAAAAGGTGCTTCTATATAAAATGAAGGTTTCTTTGATTTTTTATCAAGTAAAAGGATTCTTCCATCTTCTAGTTGCTGATAATCTAACCCTTTTAAATTTAAAGAAAAAGAATAGATCGAAGGTTCTTGTCCTTCTGGTTTTTGGTAAAGAATAATATCTTCCTTTATTTTTGAATTACCCACTGTGTATTGTAAATCAGTGTCAGGAAAGATATTTGTGTATTTTATTTTGTTTGCATGATAATTCACTTTATTTATATTGGCAGAATTATTATTCTTTATATTTCCTGAAGATTTTAGATTAACAGAGTCAATTTTGAGGGTATTGCCATTTTTCTGCAGCTCAACTAAAGGTATGTTAGATTTACCTTTGTTGAATCGGACTTTATAGTTGTTTTTTGTATTTTCAATGGTATTACTTTGTTGATTATCATTCAACGTATTATTAATGTCTGTCCAATGTTGTTCTCTTTCATCGTAATAATGAATAGGCTCATCAAAGATTTCTGTAGAATACGACCCGTTTGAATTTCTGAAAGTTTTCGACTTTTCTGTACGTAAGTGTTTGACTTCCACTTTTTTGCTTGTATTGTTCACTATCGAGGAGTCGTTATTGGCTTCTTTTTGGGAAACCGCATTACTAGATATAAAAAATTGATTGTTAAACAAACTAATGAAAATAATGGTAGTTGCTATGATGGTTAATACTTTCCTAAATTTCATTCATTATTCGTCCTTTACTTTTAATTAAACTCGAGTTCAAAAATATCATAGATGATTTGGAAGAATAATGATATATATAAAATATTGGTAATATTTGAATTAAATTAGAAAACCTTCAATCCATAGATAGTTGATTTCTAAGGTGTTGATCTTCAACTTTTGCACCCGTAAGTGTAGGTACAGTCCTCACAAACTAATTTTCATTTTAAAGAAATGCCTCTGTTGTATAAAATTCTATTTAATCGAACTCTCGACATTGTTTTAGACTTTCTGCTTGTGGAATATGTTTCTTAATTTTTACTTTTGTCACTTGTAGCCCTTCTAGGTTAGAATCCCTTACAGAAAAAGTAAGTTTATCATAATCTCCACCATCGTGATGTCCTGAATAGTTTAAAGCACTGGCAAGAATGAGATGTCTTCTAGGGTCCCCATCAATGGGTTCAATTTTGATTTTTGGACACATAAAAAAATCCGAATAAGAAGGACCTAATATATACAAGTAACGTGTATACAATGCTTCCTCAAGTAGCTCTTCCTTAGTAGGTCCATTCAATTCTTTTCGCCACCCTACTACGAGCCAATCATATAGGGATTGGGACTTGAATTGCACTTCTTTCCTATCCACCGAAATGTTTATTTTCCCATCTTTAGGTGTGCAGGTTTTGCGTTTGTTTTCAAATACACACTTAAAAGCAGGTTCGATAGTAATCACTTCATCATTTACCATTTTTAATGTCAATTTATTGGTTGGATTCTCTAAAGATACCTCAGTTGTTCCCTTCTCTTGGCTAGAGTTATTAAGCCAATGCACTACCTTTTTAAGGACACGTTCCTGATAACCATCGTTAATACTGAATACTCGTTGAAATCCAGAATCATTTTCTACTTTAATATTTTGAATATCATAATGCTTTAATGAGTGCATCATTAATTGTTTCAAAAAAGGAGCCTGTCGATTAATATTATTCTTTGCAAAAGTCATTTGGTTGGCTGAATTATATAAAAATACAATAAGAAGTAGAGTGACAATTTTAAATCCCGTCATATCGTAAATTTCCTACCTCTGTTAAATTCTAAAAAATTTTTTCTTGTATTAAATAATGTACCTTCGTAATAATTGCTTATTCCCAAAGCGTCCAAATTGATAGCCCCCTTTGCTTTTAAAAGCTCATTCTTTAGTTTTGGGAATATAATTTGCGATTATTCACGTTTAACTAACCTTGGTCTTACCTTCAAAAAGAATAGAGCATCCTTATTAACGAAATGCCCTCAATTGTTTAAGTACATTTATTTGTACACTTTATTGCAAGGTTGAAATTCAATCGATTTTGCCTGATACATCTTGTCTCGATACTCATAAACAATTACAATGCTTCCAATAAAACTTGCAGGAGATACTTGTCCAGAAACGCTTACAATTAGTTGATTGTCTCTCACTTCGTAATCAATAATGCTTCCAAAACCTATATCATTAAATAAGTTTTCGGGCATAATTTCTAAACCTGTAATATCAATTATACATTTTTTGTCATTCACATTGACTTCAGCTTTTTGTGCAGTTAATTTAGTTTTTACTTTCTTATGGATAATTGCTAATGGATTATCGACAATCACTTCGTTTACGTCTAAATGATTATCCATCGTGTCAAAAACATAAACATCCTCCCATAAGACACCTGTACCATAACCTTTTGTCAAGATTATGATTAACTCTTTTTCTTGGTCTTTATTTATGTCTTTATAGATAATTTGTGGAGAATTGGTAGGGGTTATTTCGCTAATCCAAAAGGGTCTTGAGTACATTTCTCCTTTGAAATTAATCTTGAAATCCCTAAATAATCCATCCATTTTCTTTGCATACAGGGTTATATTCTCTTTGTTGTTCTTACTGACAATGTCATATCCTTGAGTTTCTGCTCCTACAATAATGGGGTGAACAACAAGAAATACTAATATTAATCCAAAATAAGTTTTCATAGGAAAACACCTCTATTTAGAGTTCCCTAACTTTACTCTTTAATCCACGAACCTGCCCCGTTAGTCGAATAAGAAAAATGTGTAATAACAATAAAGTTGTTTAATTTTTGGTAAAATTGCTTAATAACACTTCGTAAATGTAACAATAAAGTCGTTTGAAAATCTAAGTTTTCTTCCACAATCGTGCCCTTTTCTTGAATAAGTAATCTGGATTATTCTACCTTTACGATATGATGGTCTAATTTAATTGCTTACATCGCTCTTACTCCAGACTATCAACAGATTTAGGTCACTATTTTAACAATGAAACGAGAACTGTACCGTCTCCGAATCATCCCCTCCAATTTTATTGTAGAATTCAACAGCATGTTGATCTTCCACATCAGCTTGAACAAATAAATCCTTTATATCTTTTGATCTGCAATAATCCATTAATTCACCAACTAAATTACTTCCAATTCCACGACGCTGATAGTTCTTATCGACCGCCAAGTCATATAAATACATCGAAGAACCCTCCTGGTCATACATCAGTAATTCGTAACCAGTTAAACCACCAACAACTTCATCACCAATAAAAGCAACAAAACAAATAAAATCGGGTTTAGCTATAAGACTTCTTATGTTCTTATCGTTTACGTAGTTCAAATCTGGTGACTCAAATTCTTTGTTAAACAATAATACTAATTTAGAAAAACTACTCTCATCACCGATTGCCAGTTTTCTATATTCGACTACTTTTTTCACTCTATTTTTCCTCCGATCTAGTCAGGTGTATAGATGGTTAATTTTCACAACAACTGTTCTGCAGGTAGTTCTTATAATATTTCAACATTCACTTTTCAGCACCAACAGCCTAATAAATCTCGCCCCGATTATCACGATGACAAGCATAAGAGACGTACCTACTACGATACACCGCCACCGATAGCCAGCAATCAGTACGAGAGCTGCCCTAATAAACATGGCCCGATTGTTGAATAACATGACTGACGTTTTTAACAACTTTATTGTTTTTTAAACGACTTTATTATTATGAAACAAAAAAGCCACCAATTTGGCAGCTGGATCTTCAACTCTTGCCCCGTTAGTTTAAGTGAATTGCTACACAATCACGTTTCTAAAATTAAGTTACTTAGCAATCATAGATAGCAAAAGAATATTACCGATTTATATTTTTTGTCATTCCAACGGAAAATTTCTTAAAACCTATTTTTTTATAATAGGACTCCAAACTTTCTACACACAGAAGTTGAGGAATTACTTTATTTTGCTCACAATGATTAGTTATTCGGTTCAATATTTCTTTACCAATTCCTTGGGACTGATAACTAGGCAGTACACATACTCCACATATAATTGCCGTAATTACGCCATCAGAAATTACACGTCCCATTCCTACTAATTGTTGTTTATCAAAAGCATATACTGCATACCAGCTCTGCTTACACATTCGTTCTAAATCATTAACGGTTAATTTAAGTGAATTCCATCCTAACGATTCATATAAATTCAATAATTCCTCAAAATTCCCAGGTGGCTGTGTCGTATAATCTATCTTTTTTATCACATAAATACCTCCTAATTTGTATCTCATAAAAATTAAATCTGAGGAAGGATTAACATACCCCTTCAATAACTATTAAGAATATATTTCTTTTTATTAGCACTATTTTCCTTTAATCGGGGTAAAGTTAGGAAAATGCTGATTTACAACGTTAAGGAAATGATAATATTAAAAAACCCAATTTCTCTTTATTAAAATAGAGAAATTGGGTTCTCTTTCAACTACAGAAAGTCTATCTGTTAACCGAAGAGGAATGTTCTGAGTGTTAAAGATCATTTTTTTCCTTCTCATTCACCGCAAGCCAAACTCCTTGGTATTAATAACCCATTCATACCCTAACAGGAATTGTCTACTTAAAATACTATTATAGCGACCATTTTTGTAAAAATGTATCGATATTTGATTTTCCTTTTTAGTTGCATTCACGTTCCTCCTTAGAGATTTAATAGGGTTAGTTAAAATTGAGTTAGTAAAGCTTGAGGGTAAAGTTCATTTCCAAATTGGAAGGAAACAAAACAAGAATACTTTTCTGTTCATCATGAACTTGAAAAAATACTAGCAAAATCAGGACTAGAAGATTTATATAGACCGATTCCCGAAGACAATCCATTAGTTCTTGAACTGAAGAGTTTAGCAATGCACAACGCATATCATATTGGGCAAATTGTATTCCTCGGTAAAATGCAAGGAGCCTGGGCAGGGAAACGCAGCTTTTAAAAAAGCTTCATTAGCTTTATAGTTATTCCATTAACGGGCGCGATTGCGGAATATCTTGCTCATGAAATCAATTTTTTGAATGGATTCTTTTTTATTATCAGCAAAGTTCCAAACTTGCAGCAGAAAATAAAAAACATAGCAATTGTCAACGGTAAATGCCTGACTGGAGCGATAGCGGAGAGAATTTAAGGAATTGACAATTTCGCTACACCCGAACCCTCTTGGCACTGAAACAAACACTATACACTTTTTGTACTATTTTGGTCTAGTTAATGTCCCAGCAGTTAAAAATTTTTCCGTTCACAACTATGCTAGAAAGTCGAGAACCCGCTTGATCACAAGTTTCGTCGCTTCAGCATCGTAAGACGGTAAACTACTGTCGGTGAAGAGATGTTCCTTGCCTTCGTATAGAAAAAGTTCAGCGTGATTGGCCTACGCCACAAGCTCACGGGCCGCCTTGATGTCGCCGTCTTCAACGAAAAAAGGATCTGCACTCATGGCGTGAATTTGCACAGGCAAGTCGAACGGCCACTGAGATTCGAACGCCGAGGTCGGGAGGCAGGCATGAAAAAACAGTGCGCCTCTGGCGCCTTCACGTGTTTGAGCGAGCTGCTGTGCTGCCGGGACACCGAGTGAAAAACCAGCATAGACGACATTGCGTGAAAGCTCGCTGGCTGCCTGAACGCCGCGCGCCGTCACTTCTTCAAATCCGATTTCCTTAACAAATACCAAGCCTTCCTCCAGCGAGGAAAACATGCGGCCGTCAAATAAATCTGGCACATGTACAGTATGCCCCGCATCTCTCAGTTGATTGGCCATTGCTTCAATCCCCTTCGTTCGGCCTAAAACATGGTGTAACAACAAAACTTCTGCCATCTGTTTTTCCTCCAATTAATGAATTTCATATGCCTAAGGTTCGACAAGAAACCCTGTTTGACCGGCCAGAACTTTACGATTTAGAAATATCTACCTTAATAAAACCCACCCCTTGCTTGTTCAATAATCCTCCCTCAATAAACAAACAATTATCTCTTGAATTCACTGTTTTTCTTAATATTCCTATACAACTTGTTAAAGTTAATAGATTTGATGAATGAAAAGATAACCAATAAGGTGGTGGTAAATGTTGAATATACAGGTAAACACTTTGTTGAAGTCACGGAGGGCTTTAGCGCAGCTTAGTTCGTCTTGCCTAAGTGGATTAATAAGTATTGCAATTTTAATAGTAATTCTTTTTGCTAAGAATAAAGATGAATTTTGGAATTTGTTATTTATAATTCCCTTGATATTTTACTTAATCATTTTTCAAATTTTATTGAATTTACAGGTTGAAAGTATCTTATTTTATTTAATACCCTTACTAGTGTTAATATTAATTTCTTATTTTATAAAAAATAGTCAATCCAAGAATTAAGAATATGCGACTCATTTCTTCTAAAAAGGATTTCGAATCACATATAATGCAGAAATTTTATTCTTTATGCTTTCGTCCATATTCCATCCATCCCTTTACAAAACTTTCTACCATCTTTACAATTATAGTAATATGAGTAAGAAAATGAATCATAATACGTTGAAGACCAGCAATAATACAGCTAAAATTAGTAACCCTCCCAAATAAATACGAAGCCCTTCGCTTGAAATTGGATCGGATATAATATCTAAAATTACATCTAAGTAATCCCACCATTTTTTATCGTTTTCTCTCTCTTTAATAAAAAGTCTGATTCCAGAATAAAGTAAATAAATTCCAATTATAAAAAATAATAAGATAGCTAAATATTTCAATCGAATATCACCTTTAATATATATTTTTTAATCCCTCTTAATAGAGGAATAAGGAAAAAAACACTCTACTTTCTAAGAATTAATATGTCACCACAATATGAGAACCTATTATAATAATTCAAGTATTTTTTGAAGCAAATTATCAAACTACTCGAATAAAAAAGCTGATAATAAGGTAGAAAAACCTTTTTTGTCAACGAATTATTTTTATTGGAGGATTATACTAAAAGTAATTTAACTAACATGCTTTTACTTAAAAAATATACTTATAAAAAATACGATTACTCCTAATATAACCATTGATAGTGGACCTAGGTTGAATGGATTGAGATCTAATATAAGATTTATCAATTGAAATTTTCCAGGTTCATTTTTATTTTCAAAATAAACTATAATACTTCCTACAAAAATCAGTCCTAAACCAATTAACATTCCAATCATGAAATAAATCACTGCTTTCTTTTGTGGAGAAAAATCCAATTTTTATTTTACTACTCCAATTCCGAAACTAATGATAATTATTTCTCTTTTAAGATGTCAACTTCATTTATATAAGTTAAGCTGCTATACCTGCAAAGTACAATTTCCAATAGTATTTTTGAAGAGAAATATAATAATTCTAAAAATATACAAAAATCCGATAACTAATTGATCCTTTAATGTTGTAAAGTACTTATAAGGAGGGGATGATTTTGAATAGACTAACTTTATTATTTATGTTGCTAATTTTGCTTATTGGTTGTTCCAAAATAACTGTTGCCCAGACCGTTACAGATGAGGTTACAACTCCCAAATTAGAAATTATAAATAATATTAATTCTGAAATGATCACATTACATAATATGTCCGATTCTATGGACAGGGGGAATCATGAATTAAGTGACGAGGTCGTTGTTGTTAATACAAAAATTGAAAAGTCAAAAATAACTCGAGGAAGTGTCGTTCTATTAAAAAATATCGATGGTGAAAAAGTAATAACAAGAATTTTAGGGGTTCCAAAAGAAGAAATATATGTTCAAGATGGTCAAGTATATATAAACTCAAAGGAACTAGATACTTTTTATGGTAAAGTTCATCGATTAGGCTATTCACAAGAGGAATATTTCGAAAGTATGGATAAAAATAAAATTTCCTATAATAAAGAGGAAATGGAAAAACTATTTAAACAAAACATAAAAAAAATTACTCTTGGTAAAAATGATTTTTTTGTGAGTGGAGATGATTGGTTGCGAAGTGACCAAATGAAAATCAAAACTGAAGATATTATCGGGATCGTGATTGGATACAAAAACAAAAACTAGATTATTTCGTGATGCGGCTGGGGGATAGTGCATCTCCAGTAATCCAAGAATCAATATAATATGGTCTTCTTGCCGATACCTTTGTTGCAAAATATACTAATTTTGTTTTAGGTTTGAATTGCTATAACCTGTATAAGTTAATTTAAAATTATTTATAAATTCTCCACCTTCAAATTGATATCCTAAGGTAGTGTACGTTCAGCTATTTCCACTACCAGAATGTCCCATTTCTTTTTCAACCTTTAATTTTCCTCGTATAGTAAGTCGAGTAAAACGTAAATTGGCCTTCAAGAATTTAAAAACTGGTTCCACATCGATTTTTTGTTTTCGATAGATTTCACTTTTTTTCTCTTCTGAAGGTTTCATTGTGAAGCATTGCGCATAAAATATCCAATAATATCTATTCTTTTTTAGGGGACAGATAGCAACGCTGGTATTACCCCGTATAAGTAATTCCTTTTGAACTAACTACTTTAACGTATTTATTAGATGATTTCTTTCTCTGTGAAAATCTTTTTACTCATTATTTTCCTGGCCTCCATGTTAGATCTACTGTGTTTATACAAAAAGTATCCTATAGGTAGAATTTTTCATGTCTACTCTATAGGGTACTTTTAATTCAATTACTTTTATCTTATAAAACCATAACTTTTATAACAATGCAGGTAAGCCATAACTATTTTTTCAACGAAATCTTCACAACATCATCCAAATATTTTGTTGTATTATATCCATTAATTATCAGCTTTTTAGGGATTACCGTCTCTCCAGCGTAGTCACTTTTTAATTGTGTCTCTTGAACAGTATAGAAATAACGGGGCTGTTCGATTTCTTCATATGCGAAGGGGATTTCATTCTCATCGTATTTAATCCCATTCTTATCAACCAGTACCCCTTCAGAATTCATCTCCATTGAACTATATTCTTTTTCAGCCTCACTCACAATATCGTAGTTAAGAGACTCAAATGCTCGATTCTCGATGTCATGATTGCTTATGACAATATTAGTAGACTCTCCAATTTCCACCTTGTCAATGGAGATCGTACTGCCAGCATATTCAAAGGTTTCAGGATATTTACTAGAAGGATCGAGTTCGATCGCTTTTTGGTGTTCAACTGTTATACGAGCAAATCCGAATTGAACTTTAATCTCTTTTGGTTTTTCTCCATAAAGTGAGGGAAATTTGGTTTGAAACGTACTTCCATTCATATCAAAATCTGTAAAAGAGCTGTCATAAATAGTCGCTTTCACTTTTTTATTGTTTACTTCCAGATTATCAGCAGTAAGAAACTCTACCCGCTTCTCTGGCTGTTCATTATTAACTGCATATTTTAGAATGGTCGCTGTTGGAGCAATGGTTAGTTTATTAAATCGAACAGGGATTCCTTCTATTTCTGTTGATTCATCTAATGCATATTCTTTAGATGGCCATTTCGTTACAGGGATCTCGAAGTTCCATTCCCCTTTTTTATATTCCATATTCTCGTAAGCTCCAAGACTATTTGGGTCAGAAGGGTCACGAACCAATTTTAGAAGCTGTGTGATTTTTAATTTAATTGTCCCTTTATCCTTTGTCAGTGCCAGGAGACTAAGCTTTCCTTGAAACACGTTCTTTTCCTTATTATTTTGATCCGATTTAAGATCAGGAAAATAATAGTACATATGACCAGTTTCCCTATTCATGATATCATAATCATTTTCTACAGAAGCACCGTCATTATAAACGATCGCATATTGATTATTTTCAGCTGTATCCTCTATTTCATAAAAAACAAGCGTCTGAACATCATCAGCGATCGCGCTCCTAATCTTAATTTTCACCCCATTACTTTCCGCTTCCAGGTCCAGCCTTTTACCCAGCCCCTGTTGTAGAAGGTTACGTAATTCCGGATCTTCTTCTGCCCATGTATAGTAGAGGCTCGTAAAAGACCCTGTAAAAACTTCTATGCCCATTAATAATACGAACACACTTGCAAAAACAAGCCCCATTCTTTTACGTTTCTTCCTCTTCAATCGTCTTTGCTTATCCTTTTCTGTCAGCCTAGCTGTGACTTTTTCCATGAAATCAGACGGCACATTGAAATCTTTCATACTCTCGGTAAAATTTAATAAGGTATACATGATTTCCTTAAAGGCAGCGAAATCCTCCTGACAGTCTTGACAATGATACATATGTACCTCGAAATCAACCTTTTTCTCCCGCTCCAATGTTCTCTCTATGTAATCAATGTAATTCTGTTGATACTCTTTACAGCCATTAAAATGGGACCCATCCCCCATTCCTTTTCTAAGTGACTGGAGACCGGAAAACAAATATTCTTTCACCTGTTCCACTGAAACTTTGAGAAGTTTTGCTGTATCCTCCTGGGAAATTCCTTTGACATATGTAAGGACTACTGCATCCTTTTCAACCTTTTCCAACTGATCGAGTGCATTAAATAAATCATGGCGTGGTTCGCCTTTCTCGGAAACTTGTAAACTACGATCATCGGAAAGCTCCTGGCAAATATGCAAAAAAATAGACGTTACCCACGTTTCGAATGATATATCTCTTTTATATCGCAACTCCTTGTGGACTTTTACAATGGATCGATAAAAAAGCTCTTCCATTTGCTGCTGATTTTTAAGATAGGACCAACCTAGAATATAGAACGACTGTTTATGCTGATCGAACCAATCGACGATCGATTCGACACTTTTTTCTTTTGACTTAGTCATTGAAATGGGACCCCTTTTTGCTGGAATCATAATTGTATCCCCCTTTAACCTTCTCTATATCCTTAATGATATAAGGAGAACCAATTATTTACAATATCAGAAGACAAGAACTTTTCAGTTTTTTCACCTTACTGAGTTATTGCATTGCCGAATGACCGATTCGAAGTAAATACCCCTTGAAATATATGAAATGCTAAAGGGGAGCAAAAACGCCCCCCTCTTTTGGTCAATTATTTACTAAGCAGTCCTCTCCAATTCCCCTTTCTTCTTCACCTTCCGCTTCTTTTTCAAAGTGAATTTCTTAATAAACCCTGCCAAGCCGGACGGGAATCCAAGCAGTACCACGATATATAAGAATCCGAGGATAATGGTCCATCTTTCAAAAATAGGGTAGGACATCGCAAGCTCTGAGAGATAATGCCGTAAAAACTCGATTATTCCTGCCCCGGCAATAGACCCTGCTAGCGTTCCTAGTCCTCCGATCATCGTCATTAATAGCGCATCGAGCGTGACTTCGATGGAAAAGACATTGGTATTGATGAATCTTAATGATACAGCATATAGCGCTCCACTAAAGGATGCGGCCACCCCTGCCGTTACGCTGGCTATCAGCTTATAATGTAGCGTTCTAAACCCTAATGCCGCTGCCCGATATTCATTCTGAGAAATGGCTTTTAACACTTTGCCAGTAGATGATTCGGTGAAAAGCTTCAGCAGGATAAACACAACTGCCACACTTAGGAGTGCAATATAATAGAAAGAAGTACGATCCTTGAATACATCAGGCACACTGAATGTAAATCCATCTCCGCCATGTGTGAATCCACGCCACTTCTCCGCTAGAACGAGAAATAGCTGGGAAACCGCCAATGTCAGCATCGCATAAAAATGGCTTTTGAGCCTTAACGATAATAAACCGATGATATAGCTCACCAAGGCTGACAGGACAATCCCTATAACCAAACCGATCACAAACGTAAGCAGATTGGCTTCCAAATGATTAAAAATAATGGCCGTACTATAGGCACCAATTCCAAAGAACATACAATGCCCAAAGGATACGATACCGGTATACCCTAAAAGGATATCAAAGCTCATCGCAAAAATAGCAAAGATGAAGATTTGTGTAAATAAAATCAGGATGCTTCGGGAGTCATTGACAAATGGGAACAGCAGCATAATCAAGACAATGGCAAGCCCCCCATACATTGGAACCTTATGAAATAGCCCTCTCATACTGCACTCCCCTTTTCTCCCAGCAGTCCAGTTGGTTTCACTAATAAAACAATAACCAAAAGGAGCATATTCAATGCGAGTGACAAATCAGGCATAAAATAGGCCATAAAGGCTCCCGCTACACCTACAATCAGGGAAGCGAGGGCAGATCCTTGCAGGCTGCCCATTCCGCCAATGATCACGACAATGAAAGCTAATATAGCGTACTGCATGCCCATTTCCGCAAAAACGACTCCTGAATATGGCGCCAAAAGCGCACCTCCTAAAGCAGCCAATGCCGCTCCCAGCAGGAACACAAAGGTAAACAGTCCCTTTACATTGATTCCGAGCGCCTGGACCATTTCCTTATCCATGACACCAGCCCTGATCATCAGGCCGATCTGCGTACGGCTGAGCAGAAGCCATAATGCCAAATATAGAAGCAAGCCGATCACAATCACAAACACACGATATTTAATAATAATAATTCCGTCAAACTGATAGCTTCCTTCCAGCCATCCGGGCAAATTTACTCGAATGGGATTGGGTCCCCAAAAGATTTTGATGCTTTCTGATAAAATCAGCATGCCACCTAATGTGATCAGCAGCTGCCGGACATGATTCCCGTAAACTGGACGAATGAGAAATCTCTCCATGACCCAGCCTAATCCGATTCCGATCACAATGGCACCAGCAATCGCTAATAAAAAGCTGTTTGTTTCCTTAAAAATCCATGCGCCTGAAAAAGCCCCCCAGACGAATAATCCGCCATGGGCAAAATTCAACACATTCATTAATCCAAAAATTAAAGTAAGTCCAGCAGCCAGAAGGAAAATAAGCAGCCCTGTTGAAACCCCATTGACCAATAAATTAATAAAAACTTCCATATCCAGCCCCCCTTCGTTTCCTACGTATTGTCAAAACTTTATATCATTCTACTTTCGGTCATCATTTAGATCGAATAGTTCCGTATTTCCTTTTTCTTTCGTGTTTCGGGAACTATTCCGGGCGAGTGGTTACCATATTTCCTCTTTCTTTCGAGTTTCGGTAACCTTTCCGGGCGAGTGGTTACCATATTTCCTCTTTCTTTCGGGTTTCGGTCATCATTCCGGGCGGTTGGTTACCCTACTTCCCTTTTCTTTCGTGTTACGGTCATCATTCCGGGCGATTTGTTACCCTACTTCCCTTTTCTTTCACGTTTCGGTCATCATTCCGAGCGTTTGGTTACCCTACTTACCCTTTCTTTCACGTTTCGGTCACCTTTCCGAGCGATTTGTTACCTTATTTCCTCTTTCTTTCACGTTTCGGTCATCATTCCGGGCGTTTGGTTCCCTTTCTTCCTCTTTCTTTCACGTTTCGGTCATCATTCCGAGTGATTAGTTACCCTTTTTCCTCTTTCTTTCACGTTTCGGTCATCATTCCGAGTGATTAGTTACCCTTTTTCCTCTTTCTTTCGGGTTTCGGTAACCTTTCCGGGCGATTGGTTACCTTTCTTCCTCTTTCTCTCGAGTTTCGGGAACCTTTCCGGGCGATTGGTTACCTTTCTTCCTCTTTCTTTCCTTTTTCGGTCATCATTCCGGTCGATCATTTTAACACGATCGTTTCTACGCTATCCCTAAGTATTTCTGGCAGGTTTCTTTATCTTCTTTAAGGTCTTGCATCACGCCTTCATGGACAATTTTTCCGTCGTCCATAATATAAAAGTAATCGCCAATTTCGCTGGCCATCAGAAAGTTTTGTTCAACAAGAAGAATTGTCGTTTTTTCCTTCATTTTAAGAAGTGATTCCATCAGCTTTTCAACCATAATAGGGGACAAGCCTTTGCTAGGCTCATCAATCAGTAGCAAACCATCCCCATTAATATACGCCCTGGCAATCGCCAGCATCTGCTTTTGTCCCCCAGATAGCAATCCGCTTTTTTTGCGCCAGAATTTCTTTAAATCTGGGAATAGCTCTAGCATCCATTCCATTTTTGCTTCCGTCTCGCCCACACTCTTTGCCTTAGCTAAATTCAGTGTTTCCTCTACGGTCAGGCCACTGAATATCCCCTGATTTTCAGGCACATATCCGATTCCTTTTCTGGATATGAGATGGGTAGAGATTCCACTGATTATCTGGTTTTGAAAATGCACCTTTCCAGTAGTGGAGGGATTAAAGCCCATAATCGAGCGGAGTGTTGTCGTTTTGCCTGCCCCATTTCTACCGAACAGGACCGTGATGCTCCCCTCTTCAACAGACAGGGACACGCCCTGCAGAATGTGATATTGCTCCAAATAGGTTTCCAAATTATCCAGTTTTAATAGACTCACGATGCAAGCCTCCTAAATATGCCGTTTGAACCCTTTGATCCTTGATGATATCTTGCGGATTCCCGCTGGCCAAGAGCTCGCCATTGAAAAGAACCACAAGCGTATCCGATAAATGCATCACCATTTCCATTTTGTGTTCGATTAATATAATCGTGTACAAGCCTTCCTTTTTAATGTTCTCGATTACTTCCAGAATGGCAGGAACCTCTTCAATCGATATTCCTGCTGTAGGTTCATCAAGAAGCAGTAATTCTGTTTTTAGAGCGAGCAGCATCGCCAGCTCCAGCTTTCTTTTTTCCCCATGTGCCAAATCCTGTGCCAGCACCTCTTCCTTGCCACTCAGCATACATTTTTTCATAAAAGCTTTTGCTTCCTCCTGCTGGCGGCTCCTGGAAGAAAGCCGCGGCAGGATGGAGTAGTAATCGTTGCTTGAGGATTGGATGGCCAGTCTGATATTTTCAAGAACCGTCAGCTCCGGAAAAATATTTGTGAGCTGGAAGGAGCGGCCAATGCCCCTTCTCGCCCGTAATGGGACAGAAAGCTTGGTTATATTCTCGTTTTTAAAATAAATGTCTCCCTTTGTCGGTGAAATTTGCCCGCTCAGCAAGTTAAAAAGCGTCGTCTTGCCCGCCCCGTTTGGACCGATAATTGAGATGAGCCTTCCGCGGTCTATTTTCAAGGTCACATCTTTGATGACATCATGCTCACCAAAGGAAACAGATAGGTTTTTTGTTTCCAGAATAGGTTCCATGCCGATACTCCTCCTCTCTTATATATCTAATTATTCTGAATTTTTATTTGCCATTTCTGATCGGTGGCTCTGTTTCATCCATATTTAATTCCCTGATGAGAACTGGAACCGGATGATCCACACCTTCCTGTTCTTCAAGAGTTACTGCATACAACGATTGTAAAGCCTGGTGGTCCTTTGCTCGGAATTTCATCGTTCCCTTCGGTGTCTCAAACTCCATATTTTCCATTGCGCTAATTAAACCGTCAACATCTTTGTCGCCTTCTGTTTTCTTAAGCGCCTCGACAATAGAGATCGCAGCCGTCATCCCACCAGCAGTAAAGAGATCAGGGATTTCCCCATCGAATTTTTTCTTATGCTGCTCCACTAGCCAGTCATTTACTTTATTATCTGGCAGCGTATGATAGTAAATGGAAAAACCACTCATGCCAATTAAGGAATCCATTGTTTTTAAAGAAGCGATATCCTGGGCGGCAGTAGAGATTTTAATCCCCTGCTCTTCAAGCTGCATATCCTTTAACTGCTTCCACGGTGCATTTGACCCTGCCCAGACGATATAGAGATAATCAGGCTTTTCTTTTATAATGCTTTGAATATTTGCTGTGAAGTCAGTTGAATTTGGATCGGCATATTGTTCATTCACAATTGTCGCACCGAGCTTTTCTGCTCCCTCTTTAAAAGCTGCGATTCCCTCTCTGCCATAGGCATTATCCTGGGCGAAGGTAGCAATTTTCACATCCTTCTCAGCGATTGCGGCTGCACCAGCTACAGCATCCTGTGAGGAATTTCGTCCTGTCCGGAAAATGTACTTGTTCCAGTTTTGACCGGTGATGCTGTCGGCAACGGCAGGCTCCACCACCATAATTTTTTCGTATTCCTCAGCAAGCGGCAAGACGGCCAGCGTATCGCCAGAGCTTGATGAACCTACTAAGAAATCGACCTCATCCTCTTCCAGTAGCTTCGTTGCTTTTCTTACCGCGACATCCGGTTTTGTTTCCGTATCTTCGACGATAAACTTCACCTTCTTGCCTGCGACTTCATTCGATCCTTCGGTTGCATACTCTAGCCCCAATTCAAATCCCGCTACTGTCTGCTTTCCATACGTCTCAAGCGGACCGGTTAAGGAAGCAAGGACACCAATTTTGATGGTGTCTTCCTTCGAGCTTGCCTTTTCCCCGGAACAACCTGTTACAACGAAAAGAGTGAGTACGATGATGATCGATAAAACAGACTTCATGCCAGACATCTTATACCTCATCTCCCATTCCCCCTATGATTAATTTTCTTTTTTAAAGAACTGTATTTTTTGAAGCAGTCCGTCTGCGATAATGATGTTCCCATTACGATCAATATCTAGCCCCTGAGGAGAGAAAAACTGACCATCTTCGCCACTAAAGGAACCAAATTGTTCGATGAATCTTCCATTTTCATCATAGAGATTCATGCGATTATTTGACGTATCAGTTACATAGACACGGTCCTGATCATCAATAGCAATTCCTGTCGGCAAGAACAAATCACCTGACTCTTCACCCCAATTTTCCAATGGATCGAGGTTCCCGCTTCCGTTATTGGTTCCCCACTTCGCGAGAAACTTGCCATTGTTATCGAATTTCTGAACACGATTGTTAATACGGTCCACGACGTACACATTGTCTTTCGAATCGATGGCAAGCTGCATCGGCTGTGAGAATTCACCATTGCCAGTCCCTTTTCTGCCCCATTCCTTCGTGTAGACAAAAAAGGAATTAAACTTTTGAATTCGATTGTTTTCCGAGTCGGACACAAAGATATTGCCTTTGCTGTCAACTGCCACCCCGCTTGGGAATTGGAAAAAGCCGCTTAATGTTCCTAATGAGCCGTACGCCGCAAGGAACGTCCCTGAATTCGAGAACTTTTGAATCCGGTGATTCACTGAGTCGGCTACATAGACATTGTCATAACGGTCCACTGCTAGTTGCCGCGGTACAAAAAATTGACCAAAATAACTGCCATAGCCAAACGGCCCGCCAGTACCGAACATGCTTCCCCATTTGCCTACTAGACTTCCGTTTGCATCATATTTCAAAATCCGGTGATTAAATGAATCGGATACAAAGACATTTCCTTTTGAATCGCTTTGCACATCATAAGGTCCTGCATATTGCTTGTCTCCGTATCTGGCTAAGCCGATGGTCATTTTATAGGTAATACTCAGACCAATTTCCTTGTACACCTCAATCCGATTATTACCTGTGTCCGTAATGAATAAATCGCCATTCTCGGATGGTAAAATCTGATTCGGATACACTAAATTAGGAAAAATCCCTGTCGTATAAACAAACCTATCCTTTTCATCAAATTTCATGATTCGGTTATTATAGGTGTCGGCTACATAGAGAGCGCCAGACTTTGGCTCAAAGTTAATGCCTCGTGGGTGGTAAAATTGATACGCGCCAATTCCAGGCTCAAGCCCGCCAATTTTCCTTATGAATCTGCCGTTTTGATCAAACACTTGGATTCGATTATTGTACGTATCAGCTACATAGACCTCCCCCTTATTGTTTATCGCAAGGCCTTGCGGGAGGGCCATCTGACCATCACCTTTTCCATAGGAACCAATCGTGAGAAGATATTGGCCATCAGAAGTAAATTTTTGAATTCGGTGATTAAATTCATCGGTAATGTAATAATTGTTTTCCTGATCGATCGCAATTTCTCTTGGGAAACCGAATTGAGTATTTCCTTCCCCTTTCGTCCCCCAGCTTTTTATAAACCTGAATTCAGAATCGAACTTTTGAATGCGAAAGTTCCCTGTATCAGCAACGAGAATATTCCCTTCCTGATCCACAGCGATGCCAAATGGCATATTGAATTGGCCAGGGGAATGACCAAGCGTGCCAAATGACTTGAGAATTTTACCGGAGGAATCCATTTTTACAATTCGATGATTCCCCATATCTGCCATGTAAATATTCCCTGAGTGATCCTTCGCCATTGCTACCGGCGTGCGGAACTCGTTAGAAGGATCAATCTCATTCCCCCACGCATGCTGGAAACGATAGGACTCATCTGCAAACACGCTCGAGCCAGACATAAGGGAAAATAGAAGAAGGAAAAGGACGAGACTCCTTACTTTTTTCATCTTTTCTCTCCTTTCCACTTCACAACAGTCGCTGCCCATGTATAGCCCGTTCCGGCACTAACTGCTACAGCGAGATCGCCAGGATTCAGAAGTCCCTTTTCCTGGGCAAAGTGTAGACCAACGCATGGATCAAGTGCTGACATATGGCCATGATGATTTAAGTAGATCGCCTTTTCTTCAGGAAGTTCCAGTGATTGTAAGAGCTCTTTAAACATTGATCGTTTTGTATGCAGTGGCAATAGGAGTTTAATATCTTGAGGAGTATAACCGCTTCTATGAAGTGCCTTGCGAATAACAGTATCAAAATTGGCGATCGACACAGGATCCAATCTTTCTTTCATGGATTGTGGATCCTTCACATCAATATAATGAAGATTCTTTTCGACCGTTTCATGGCTGGCAAAATGCTTCGACCCTCCAGCAGGTGTTCTAACATCATCATGAAAGGATCCGTCTGTCAGGATGGCGCTCCCGAGAATTTCGCTCTCGGTGGAATCCCTTGTTACGAGTGCGGCACTGCCCCCGTCCGCAAAATTGAACATGAAGCGTGAACGCGGGTTGGCATAATCCACGACTTGTGATTCCTTGCAGCCCCCAACAAGCAGGATGTTTTGGATCGATGAATCCGCAGCTATCATATCCTTTGCTACCTTTAAGGCGATTGGAAAACAGGAGCTGACATTCATAATTTCAAACGCATAGGCATTTTTCGCACCCAATTCATACTGTATTTTTGGCGCGCTCGACCAAACATAGTAATCCTTATGAGGGCTGCCAAAATAGATCACCACATCGATGGATAGCGGATCAATTCCTTCAAGTGCCTGCCTACTTGCGGCCACAGCAAGATCTGATGCATGTAGGCTATCATCTGCCACATGCTTTTGGACTAAACCAAACTTTTCGATAATCACCTGTTCCGGTATGCCCGTTTTTACAGCTAAGTCTGCTGACGTTTCTATACCAGGCGGAAAATAGACGCCTGTTGTTTTTATCCCAATTCCCATTAAATTACCCCTCCATCCTCAGGAACCATCATCTTGGCGGTACCTGTCAAAACCAGTTTCCCCTCTTGATTAAAGCACTGTGTTAGCAGTGTCAGTATTCGTCTCTTTTCATCAATTTCTTGTACGGTTCCTTGTGCTGTAATGGTGTCGCCTATAAAAACAGGGGCTTTAAACTGGATGGTTTGCTCGACATAAACGGCCCCTTTGCCAGGAAGATGAACACCTAAGAGCTGTGATAATAAGCTTGAAGTTAAAAGCCCATGCGCTATACGCTGTTTAAACCTCGTTTGTTTGGCATATTCCGCATTAATATGGATAGGATTGAAGTCACCGCTTACTCCTGCAAACAGGATAAAGTCTGTTTCGGTAATCGTTTTGCTGCAAGAGGCCTGTTGACCGATATGATAACTATTCACCATGTCACCTGCTTCCTATGAGTTTTGTTTTTTGAATTTTTCCAGTCGCATTCTTCGGCATTTCTTTTAAAAATGTAACCTGCTTTGGAATTTTATATTTTGCCAGATTTCCTTGGCAGTGTTGAATCACTGCCTCCTCAGTTAAAGCGCTTCCATTTTCTTTGACAATAAACGCAGCAGGTACTTCCCCCCAAAGCGGATCCGCATTTCCAACGACGGCTACTTCCGCGATACCTTCCATTTGGCTGATGACCTGCTCGACTTCGAGCGGATAAATATTTTCACCGCCAGAAATGATCATTTCTTTTTTCCTGCCTACGATAAACAGGAAGCCTTCATCATCTGTTTTCGCTAAATCTCCTGTCAGCAGCCATCCATCCCTTAGTGCATCCTTTGTGGCATCCGCCCGATTCCAATATTCCTTCATAATATTTGGCCCTCTAACAGCTAGCTCACCAACTGCCCCTTTTTCAACCTCTCTCCCCTCAGAATCCAGCAGCTTATATTCGGAAAATAACACAGGCTTACCAATGGAGCCTCTCTTTCTTGGGGCATCTTCCTTCGAAAGCATAAATAGAGTAGGAGACGTTTCGGTCATCCCAAAGCCCTGGCCGAATAAGAAGCCTCTATCAAAATAGGCATCTATTAATTCACGCGGGCATGGTGCGCCCCCATTATAGAACCAGCGGACAGTACTCAAATCAGTGGTATTGAATGATGGACTCGTGAGCAAAGCCTGATGAATGGTCGGAACGCCCATCACCACGGTCACCTGATACGTTTCAATCATTGCCAGTGTTTTTTCAGGATCAAACTTTCCAGGGATAACGATCGTTCCACCGGAAAATAAGGATGGAAACGCAAACAGCCCGATTCCGCCAATATGAAACAACGGGAGAAGCACAATGCAGCGATCCTCTGACGTCAAATCGATGGCAAGCTTGTTATTGACGGCATTCCAGAATATATTACTCTGTGTCAGCACCGCCCCCTTTGGCTTACCGGTTGTCCCTGACGTGTAGCAGATAATGTATGGTGCCTCCTCATCAATCATTCGCTCAAAAGCAAAGCTTGTTTGAGACTCCTCACATACATCCTCCATGAACGCCAAATGTTCAAGCTCACTTTGCTCAACAAGGGAAGCGGCAAACTCGGCATTATCCCTTTCGACATAAAGGATCCTTGAACCGCTGTCATTGAGCTGGAAAATAAGCTCCTTCGCACTTAACCGAATATTCAACGGGACCGCCACACATTCTGCCTTAGCAATCGCAAATAACAGGACGATGTACTCCAAGCGATTATGCGACAATATCGCAATGCGCTCCCCTTTTCTTCCTTGCAGTTTTTCCTGGATCCTTTGGGCAGCTAAAGCTATCATTCTATCTAACTGTTTATAGGACACCATTTCGTTATCTGTAATAACTGCTGTTCGATCTGGATGTGTGTATGCCCATTTCTCAATCCAATAGGCAATCCCTTTCATCGAACTCCCCCTCTTTACTTTTTTAATCCTTGGAAGATAAGCGTCATCGCAGCATCAAATGCTTCTTCAGGAACCTCTTTCTTTTCCCAGTACACCCATCTCATTCCGAGAAACTGCCCAATAGACATTAAACAGTAGGCAACGGTCTCCTGATCCAGGTCCTTAAATTCTCCCGCTTCGATTCCTTGAGACAAGCTCTTTAAAAATCCAGTGGCAAGCTTGCCATAATACCAGCGGAATAGCTCCTGATCCACCACAACCGCCTGTTGGACAATACTGTACAAATTAGGATGGTTTTTTACCCAGCTGAAGAAAGCAAAAAAGCCATTTCGCTGTGCTTCCTCAAAAGACGAGCTTCCTGCCATTCCTTCTTTAATCGCAATACGCAAATCCCGACTATAGCTCCGAATTAACTCATCATAAATATCCTTCTTTGAAGGAAAATAATTATAAAACGTTCCCTGGGCAACTTTCGCTTCCTGTGAAATATTAACAATGGACGCCTCAAAATATCCCTTCTGCCCAAAAACCTCCTCAGCTGCTCGTAAAAGCTTCTCACGTGTTTCAATTCCTCTCGGAGTTAATGCTTTTTCCTCAGATACATTCTTAGTTGACACCTGAATCACCTCTCAACTTTTATTATAAATAATATTTTTAAAATTACAACATTATTTTTCTATTTTGAAAATTATTAGATTTGATTTGTGCACATGGGCGGTTCTTCTGCTTTTAATCCATTGGAATAATAGAAAAAAACACTGGAATATCTACTATTTTAAATAGAAGAATTTCCAGGGCAAAAAACTAGTGACAATGGACCTTGTACAAAAAACTAGCATAATAGTGTTAACTGGACCACGGCTTATCAAAACAAAGACTTTTTTGAACATCTGGTATCATTCTATCGAGAATTCAACTATGATGAATTGGAAGCCCAAGTATTATTTAATCAAGAAGTGAATTAACAATTGAGAAAGGATAAGCGTAGCTAAAAGACATTTTAGAAGTAAAAGGAAAATATCATACTGCTAAACTTCAAATCATTGGTAAAGAAGATACTTCACCTCAAGTAGGAATTGAAGTAAGAAAAAGTAAGCATTAATTTTTCAAGGGAAAAGATGAAGGTTGAACACGAAAGCAGTGTTGAAGAAATAATATCTAGAGTTCTTATATTTGGAAAAGAATTTTAAATATTTAATTTCCACTTCCTAAATCAATTAGATATGGTAAAGAAACCTAAACCATTCAAAAAGGAGTGATCGTTTTGCCATTGATTAAAATTGAATTGACTAAAGAAGAATATGAAAAAATAACATTGGATGCTTATAATTCAAATTGACCCTCAATCCAAGAGTACTCACGTCTGTTATTACTGGACGAAGCTCCAAGTTATGATTATGAAGATCTTATATGGCAAGTAGATGTTGGAATTGAAAAAATGGAATCCGGTACACGTATTCTTATTCGAAATTTGATTACAGAGATGGATTGGAATGAAATCCCTCTTACAGTAAGAAAAAATTTGGGGAGAATGGTAAAGCAAAGTGTACTTCATGGAAGAAATTGTGATGGTTTTAGAGCTATTATTCCTGATGGCAAAGATTCTCAAGGAATTCAGTGTATAAGAAAAAGGATAAAGTTCCCCACAATTTGTGAGAAACTTGATTTTATTAACGTTAGTCGATAGTTATTGATACCGGTGGTCGGGGGCAATTAGAAACGAAATCCTTTATTTAATAAGGATTAAATAAGGCTATGTGTAAAAAGATTTGAAAGTACTTATTATCTTCAGAGTTGGTAAAGTTTCTTAAACTCCATTATTAATCAAACAATTAGTTGATTTTATATGAATGTTACCAAAATACATTCTATTCATTCTATTACCAATTAAGATCAATATTATATCTCGGTTTTAAAGTTAGTATTGAAAATATATATAAGCAATATTTAGGTTAAAATTTTCAGGTCATCAGCGCTCTTGAATACTGACTATTAACTTTTTCGTATCTTAGCTATATAGAAACTTTCGTAAGTTCCTCAGAGCTTTCTCAGACTCTCAGATAGATCATTATAAATTTCTCCTCGCCTTGCTCGGAGGACTCCGCTTCGCTCTGTCCTATCTAGAATTTCTTCGTTCTAATTAAACGGTATTACATAAATTAAATATAGAAAATCTAAATAATTATTTACTATAAGAAATTACTTACTCTTCTAACAAAATGATAGTTCACTTTTTAATAACATTAAAACCTTTCCGCTCTCAATACACTACGAATTTATTCATACATTTTAAAATTCTATTGTCTCCAATATCCGTATTATACTGTATATCAAAAAATTCCTTGTAATGAATTTTTTAACATTATGATATAATTAGTTGGTTAAGGGGGCCAATCAGATGCAACTAGAAGATGCTTTATATATATTCAATGGACATAAATTTATTGATTTTATAGAAGTAGACAAGTTTAAACACGATATTCAGAAAAAATGGGAAATTAGTGAAGAGGTACAAGAATTTAGTTTTGCAGAATACTATGAGTATTTATATGAAAATTTATCCAGTGATTTTGAAGAAGTCGGTAAAATATTTTTTGAAAACATCCTTTATAGTCATCTTAAAAATATTTTTGTTGAAAAGATTTCTGCACACCCTAATTTAAAAGTGAAACATTTTAAAGAAAGAGTAAAGCAACTAATAACCGAAATTAATATTAAAGAATCCATCCCTCCTGACATTCAAAGGTTAATGAGTGAAAATGGTTTTTATTTGATGGATCTCTTAAATATCACAACCCCTAATACAACATTTATTGCGGGATTTGATTATGAAGAGGAAAATGGAATTATAATCAATGCAAGATTTCTTTTTGTAGAGGTAGCTTCTAAAAAAAGCGGAGGACAAGTGTATTTTTTAGCAGGCATTGAAATAGATTTTAAAAGTAAAGTCGCACTGACCATGGTAAAAAATATTTTAGGTTTGCAAAAGGATGAAAAAAACGCAAGTACTACAATTCACCAAATCCACAAGAATGCAATTCAAAAGATCTTTAATATACTTGGCGTTTCTTTACAAAAGCCTGACGTTAAAAGTGATCGTGCAGGTATGTTTGACCTCTGTAAGGAATTAGATGATAATTTATTAGACGATCTAAGAAATGACGTGAACACGCGTACTGACAAAGCTATAAAAGGCAGTGTTAAAAACTTGAACAAGGTTTTGTTTAATATACCTGGTGATACCCTCACCATGGCTGACAAGAAAGATTTAGGAAAAAAAATAAGTTCTTTGTTACTGTCTTATTACATTGAATATAAAGTCTCACCTATGGATCTGGTCAGAAAAGCTAAAAAGAGTAATTTAATAGGTTATCCAACACGTGTTAACTTTACTTCCAATAAATCAAGTAAAAGTTCTACACAATCTACTAATGCTAAATATCCTGTTTCAGCTTCTGATATGTTTCATAGTCTTTATTTTAACTTTGAGCAAGCATTAGGATTAGATAGCTGGTCACTTTCTTGGTTTACAGACTACAAATTTAATGATGAAAAAGATATTGACGTCATCCAAACGACTATATATTCTACTAGTAATCAATTTAGGATAGTTTTCCTTCCTGACAGACCTTTAAATAAGGAGATAATTCATTATGTCATTAAAACAATTAATTCATACCGTTAGCCTCAAATTAAAAATAAGTGAAGAACAAACTATAGAAAAATTAAACATTATAGCTGAAATAGTAAAAAATGAAATTTTTTATAAAGAAAGACTAACACATTATGATATTGGTGATTTAACAGGTAATGTGATTATCAATGAGCTATTACGTGAAGGGATGGCCTCAAAATACCTTTCGTATGAATGTGAAGTTACAGACTCAGTTGATTTTGCTATTGCTTTAAGTGAGAAATGCAATCATTGTGGAGAAGAATTGGCGGATTCCCCAACGCATATCATCCGTGAAGCGTATACACTGAATAAACCCTTCTTGGAACTTATAGGTCAGCAAAAAAAGGAACAATTAAAAAAATATATAATAGAGGATTACAGAAGTAACCTAGATAGATTAAAAAATCGTACTCATAAAATAATTCCCTTTTTAGGCGCTGGGGTATCAATACCTTTTAAATTACCTAGTTGGAAGAATTTACTACTACAATTAGACAAAGGACTTAATGAAACTAATAGAGAAAAATATATTGATTTAATCCAACAAGGTGATTATCTAAAAGCTTTAAGCTTTTTAAAAATATATTCAGGATTGTATCAAAATGAACAAACTATAAAAAAAGATATTAAATCTATAATCAAATCTAGTTATATTAAAGAACCTAATAACACTTTTCACAACATCTTAGATATTTTGAAACTGGATACACAATTCATTATAACTACTAACTATGACAACATAGTATCTGACTATTTAAAGGATTATAGAGGTGAATTCGTAATGCCTCAAAACTTGGATACTCTAGATGATTTACAGGATTTAATGGAGGAAGACACGCAAAAAGTAATCCATCTTCATGGAAATGCAGATATGTACAATTCTATGATAGTTACTGAAGACGATTATAATAAGCTTTATAGAGAAGAAAAGATAAAAGATGTTCTTAATGGTATCATGAGTAATAAAACTTTGTTGTTTATCGGCTTTTCCTTTAAAGATCAGTATTTTAAAGATTTGTACGATAAAATCTATGCCCAAATAAAAGGGGAACATTTCATAATTATTGAGAATTTACACCCTTTTGATGCTGCTGAACTACTCAAAAGAAATTTAATTCCTATAGGCATTAATGTAGATAAAGAGGAAGAAAATTCTTTTGTAAAAGCTATCAGGACTGTTCTAGAGGAATTATATTAGAGCGCTTGGCTTAGCCGAAGCGCTCTTTAATTTTAAAATATTTAATGAAAAGTTTTATTTACAAGTGAGAGAAAACTCAAATTTACGCTTTACTATCACTTGTGGTACGGTTCAATGTGATACATCTAAATGTGGCTTATTTATATCTGATTTATGGTAAAATTATTTATATTACAATTATTTTCCAAAAAAGTATGGTGATAACTTTGATGTAATTGCTATAAAATACCAACATCAGAAGAATTAAAAGAAATATGGAAAATTGTATTTTCATATTCGATACATCTGCAATACTTAATTTATATTATCTAACTAAGAATAATAGAAATGAAATTCTTAATAAATCATTAATACATTTCAAAGAACAATTTTGTTTGCCTTATCATATCTACTATGAATATAACAAAAACCGAGGAAATACTATCAGAAAACTTATTTCTGAAAAATATGACCCTCTTTTAATAAGTGGTTTTGATTTCTCTAATATCAATAAATAAACAGCTCTTCAAAGAAACTGATTAGCTATTATCAAATATTTAATAAATTATTTATAATTTACCCATTTTTCTTTCCTTCATGATTTTACTTATTCTATTAATTTGTTAATCCTGGTATAATCCATACTAGGGAGTTGTTGATTTATGAACATAATCGATTTATTTGCGGGAGCGGGAGGACTGTCTGAAGGTTTTAGAAAGGCTGGTTTTAATATTGTAGCTCATGTTGAAATGGATAAAAGTGCTTGTAACACGTTAAGGACAAGAGAAGCATATTATTATTTAAAATCTTCAAATAAATTTAAATTATATCTTGATTATTTAGAAAAAAAAATTTCTAGAGAACAACTATATGAACAAGTACCAAGTAGGGTATTAAATAACGTAATAGAATCTGAAATAAGTAATAAAACATTCTCATCAATTACATCAATAATAGATGAAAGGTTAAAAAGCTCTCCTAATAACCATATTGATATTATTATTGGGGGACCTCCATGCCAAGCATACTCATATGTTGGAATATCTAGAGATCCAAATAGAATGAAAGATGATCCTCGAAATTACCTATATCGTCACTATATTCGCTTTTTAAAAAAATACAAACCTAAGTTCTTTATCTTTGAAAATGTCAAAGGCATATTAACTGCTAAAAACGGAACAATTTTTAAAAGTTTACAAAAAAGCGTTTTACGAGCTGGATATAAAATTGATTATAAAGTTTTGAACTCAAAAGATTTCGGTGTTTCCCAAAATAGAGAAAGGGTAATTTTGATTGGTTGGAAAAATATATATCAGTTTAAATTCCCTGAATTTAATATTGTTCCAGAACCTGTTAATATTAAACAACTATTTAATGACTTACCTCCTTTAAATGCGGGAGAAAGCATTGATGGATTGAAGAAATATAGGAAACGAGCCAAAATTGCAAATTCTTTTATAAGACCTCAAGAATGGAATATCCTATCCCAACATATTACTCGCAGTAATAATGAAAAGGATTTACTTATATATAAATTGGTAGTAGATACTTGGAATAAAGAGAAACGGCTACTAAAGTATAATGAGCTACCAAATGAATTACAATCACATAAGAATAAAGAAAGCTTTTTAGACAGATTTAAATTAGTTAGATTAGAGGATATTTCCCATACTGTTGTTGCACATATTTCAAAGGATGGACACTACTACATTCATCCGGATGTCAATCAGAATCGTTCAATTTCTGTTCGTGAAGCTGCTCGAATTCAATCTTTTCCTGATGACTTTTACTTTGAAGATTCAAGAACTGCAGCTTTCAAGCAAATAGGTAACGCAGTACCACCACTAATGGCTTATCACATTGCATTAATATTGCAAGAATATTTAAATCAGACAAATAAAAAAAGCATCATTTCGTAAAGTTACGAAATGATGCTTTTTTTAAAGTATTCTTTGAAAATATTTATTTACTACCAATGCTTCAAAAATCCCCTCTAAACCTTTAATTTTTTCTCCTGTTACAATGCTACCAATTTCAATATTATTTAAAATTCCATTGTAAGATAAATTTGAAGATGAAATAAATGCTTTCTTACTATCAAAAATAGCAATCTTAGAATGTAAGTGCGAATAATAGTTAGGTGCCTGAAATTTATACAACTCAAAATTTTGTAGTTTAATAGCATTATCGAAAATTGTTTCATCAATATCTTTATCAATAAAAAAGCGAATTCTTACTCCTCTAGAACATTTCAAAATGATTAATTCAATTAAGTCATTTGCAAAATCTGAAATTGAAAAACCAGTCATCGTAATTGTATGTTTTGCAGAAAGAATATACTCTCTAAGAACACCTACTGTTCGCCTAAACTCATGTTGAATATCAGGGGGTAATGTTACAACTAATTCAGCAGTTGCTATGGATTTTTCCCATTCTTTGGTTAGAAGTTGAAATATACTTAATATATCAGTTGCTTCCGATTTATTTAAATTTTTGAAAGATGCAAGAATTTTATCTATTAATCCTTCTCTTAAATCTAAATTAGGATTTTCTAAATACATTTTTAATTCATCTGCTAATACAAAAAGTTTTGAGCTAATACCCTCATTCATATCAAATCAATCCATCAAAGAAAGGAGTAAAATTACTTTCCATTGTTTTAACGAGTAAAGATCGATCTAGAAGCATATTCCCTGTTTCACAAGCTGTTTCTGGTAACATTGTACAAGCAAAACACGATGCACCGTTGATATAATTGTCATCTGTAGGTTCTTGTATTGCACAATTTGGGTCATTTGAGCAGAATCTTGCATCCTCTAATGCTCCTACTAAAACTTTTCTAAGTTTTGAGATTTCTCCCATTTCAACTAGACCTCCAAGAGAACCCTCCTGATCAGTACTACCAGTATATAACAAAATACCTGCCATTTTTTCATTATAATAAATACGTTCTTTAATCGCAGAAGAAGAATAACCAGATTTTAAGGAAAGTTGCTTCATTAATAGGTGAGATAATGTATGTAATAGTACATAAATTACGTCTTTATCACTTTGATGTTTCCACTCTTTCCTGATTAAATATTTTTTATACATACTCTTATATTTCTCTGATTTATTAAAAACCTCATAATTATTTTCTAACCATTCTTCGACGTTCTTACGATTAAATTCAATAAATATACCTTCACCGAATATTTCTACCGCTGGCAACCATTTTGTTTGACGGTCACCTAGCCAGACAATATTTCCAGGATCCTTTACCTCGGGTTCTGGACTATCATTTCTAGTGAAACCTAATAACACTAGAATTTCTTTAAGTCTATGAGCTTTAACAATTTTAACAAAGTATTTCTGTAAATCGTCCGGAATTAATACTTCCTCTGCTTTGAAGGTTTTTTCATCCTTAATTGCTTTTGATAGATTAGTTAGAGCTTCGTACTCTAGTTCTTTAATTTGTTCATATCTTTTAAAATCTTCACTATCCCCATTAGATGTCTCTTGGTTTTTATATTTTAACCAATTCTCTATAAAATCTTCTGCAGAACTAAATATATTAGAATCCTTTAGACTATATTCATAAACCCTTTTTAATCCTGTTTCTCCAAATAACTTTTCTGCAAGATTTAAATCATCTTCTAACTCTATAATTTTTTCTTTTTTCATATTTTTCTTTTCAGGAATTGATATTGCACTTCTCAATACAGGAAAATAAACATTTGAAGCACCTCGTTGAAGTGGTATAAGCTCCCCATTACAAGGTAACTTTTCGTTTAATCGATGTGGATGGTTTCCTGTACAATTTAATCCTTTATTAGCAAAAGAAGACTTTTGAGTGGCTGCTCCCATATGATTCCAATCTCCACATTTTTCACATGATACGATCATCGATGAAAGCCCTGAATTGTTTCCTGAATTGGTTAATTTTAACTTACCATTACAGCTAAAATTCTCCGATTTTTGATGTGCCCACCAACTCCAAGGGAAATCGTCCAAATGATTTCCACCATTACACGAAATGACAAATCGTGATGGATAGGCTTTCTTTTCACATTCTGGACATATTGGACCTTTTTCTAAATAACTCTCCATATTAAAACTTTCTCTAATATCAAATAAGCGTCTGCATTTATTATTTGAACACACATGAAAATTCGGGAAAGGTATAGCAGGTAAGTCATTTTTTCCTTTAGCAGGTATTTTTCTAAACATTTCTTTATGTAAAAAACTAGCTAATCTACTATCATGGATTGGTTGTAAACTTTTCTTCCAAAAAGTAATATCTAAAATCACTAATGAATCATTAACCGAATCCATAATAGCTCCAGGTCCATATGTAGTGATTAATTGTCCCGGACGAACTTCTCCTACCTCATTTTTCATAAATTATTCCACCCATCCTTAATGAAAATTTTAGAGGTACTTTCAATATGCCTCATAGAATCTAATGTGTCGAACTCATCTTTATTCTTCGGAGTAATATCATTAAATCTTGATAGTAAACGGACTTCCTCTTTTTCTAATTGCTTTTTACTAGGATAAAAGTAATACTTCAATTCACTGTTTTTAGTAGCTAATTCAATCCATTTGTCCAATATTTTATGGATATCTCTTTCCGTATCAAATTTGTTTTTCATATCTGAAATACTTACGCGATTTATAATAAACTGTTTTAATTCAGAAATGTCTGCATTGATAATATTAACTGCATCCTCATTTTTTGCTAAATTAGTATCATTTAACCTTAAAACAGATATTAATAATGCATGCAGGGCCCTATCTCTTGCCCTTGCTGCAAAAGGTGTTGCCGTAGTTCCTTCTACGAAATGGTATAGTCTGCTATGGTAACCCTTAAAATTCTCATAATGTGACAAATCCCTTGGTCTATATGGGTTATATACCGTGATTACTAACCCTGGTTTGCTTCTTCCTACACGACTAGAAGCTTGAATATACTCAGAAGTTTGTTTTGGTTGACCATTAACCACCATTAACCCTAAGCGGTCCACATCCATTCCGACTGAAATCATATTTGTCGCTAAAACTACATCTAATTCATTGTCACCTAATGATTTTTCTAGTAATTCTAATACCTTTGGAATTCGATAAGAAGGTACACGTGATGTTAACTCTTCATTTCTATTTATATAACGTTCTTTTGGATATCCATATTTTTTCTTTATCGTTTGAATTCTCTTTCGAACGTCATCATCAAGTAATCTAACTGCTCCTCCTAATTCTCTAACACTATTAAAGTATCCTATCAATGTTCTATAAGGATCTACATAATTAGCAAATTGAGTATATTTTTCATCTGTTATTAAGGTTTCCGAAACTTGCAGTAATACCGCATATACTCTGAGTATAACTGTTTTCATTGAGTGCCCACTTACACATATACCTGTATATAATCTAAACGGGAATTCATCAAGTGGAACCTCTCTCCCAAAAAATGAATCTTCAACACCTAATCCTGCTGGTGGAAATTGATTTGATTTTAATCTACCAAAGACTTTTTTCACTTGTTCTTCAGCGTTTCGTATTGTTGCTGTTGCAGCAACATATTTCGGTAATATTTCCTTTCCATTCACAGTTGCTGTTGCCAATTTTTCAATAGCTGTTTCATATAATCCATATACTGTACCTAGTGGACCAGTGATTAAATGTAACTCATCCTGAATAATTAACTCAGGTGGGTAAAATGGTTTTATTGATTTTACTTTTGCATTTGGATTCCGATGAGAATTAGGATGTGGCTCTCCTTCTGCAATATAACCACATTTCTCACAAAATCTACTTACCTTTCCAAATAATGTAGCTGTTTTCTCATCCCAAGGAAGTCTAGCAAACTTATCGACAGTTGAAATAATTATTGATGGTGCTTTTCTGTAAATTTCTTCATCAATTAAATAAGCGGGAATATGATGTCCAGAATAATAACATGATTTATTTTTACAGCGAATTTCTACCCCTGTTTTCGATGTAGAAGGATGTGAGTTTGGAAGGAACCTATAATCTGGATCCTTTGTTCCACAACATGGACACTCAATAACTTGCTTTTTTATCTTTCTATATTCATTTTCTACCTGCCAAACTTCATTGTAATTATTTACTTTCAAATCATCAAATTTGTTAGCAGTGACATTGCTCCCAACCCAAAATCCAATTGAGAATTCACTACTTCCATATAAATGAGGATTTATTGCCCTAATATACTCTGCCGCAGCTATTAATCTCATTAGGCGATCACGTTGTTGTGTAGTTAGTAATCTTAATGTATATCTAAGGATTACAGTTACCCCTCCATCTTTCTCATATTCAGAGGATATATCATTTGTTAAACGCCGATAACCTAATAAAAATGAAATAATTCCTAAATAAGCTTCCGTTTTTCCTCCACCTGTTGGAAACCACAATAAATCTACAATTTCTCTATCCTTAGATTCTGGGGATACAATCCCCTTTATATTTAAAAGAATAAAAGCTAACTGGAAGGGCCTCCAAGCAAAATTCTCTTTTTCCAATTCTTCTAACAATGTTGTCTTTAAATTGTTTTTGGAAAAGTTTTTCATACTGGCTTGAGTATGCATTACTTCATTCATAAATTTAAAAGCTTTAAATGCATTTTCATTATTAGAAAGTATTTCAATTCCTTCTTTTATTCTTGTTAATGAAAATTTACATTTATTAATAGCCTCTACGGCTGATTTTTTATCTTCAATCAAATTAATAGGGAGCTTCTCAATCCAGCGTTCATATCTATTTGCCAAATTCGTCAATTTCTTAATAAGGTTCTCTTTGTTACTTTCTGTTGCAAATTGCTTTATTGAAAAATAATTAGGCGGTAATTCTGTCAAATTTGGATCAACAGCTAATTCTGTACTCATACCCTCAACTTCATGGGTCGGAATAAATGCTGTCTTTAAAACCCCTGCACTTTGTGAATTATAATTTGACCACTCAACGGCACATCCGAATCCTTTTGCAAATATCGGTTTATTTCTATATAAAAACTCCTGAAAATCAGTTTGATCGTGCCTTACAGTATTTTCACTTATGAAAATACGTCTATTTTCATAATCAGATAATTTTAGACTTACCTGATATATAGTCTTCATATTAGTTTTATCAACATTTTTATTTAATATAAAAACAGAGACTAAATAATTATTTGTATTTTTGATTTGAATTTTACTAGCTATTAAAAATATCTTATTTGATAACTCTTTCCTGAAATAATCTTGCCTTAAATCAATATCAATAGGATGTGTAATAACTTTCCTTGTCCATATTGGGACATTTTTCTTCTTCTCATCATCATATTTTGTAGACTTTTCATATTCTCCCCATCTAACTAGAGCTTTGATCTTATCAATTTTATTGGTAACATAACATTTAATACCTAGCGAATTTTGTCGTTTATTAGTTACAAGATTTGTATTAATGTTTTCTTTTTCAATTTCTTCATCATCATCATGATTTTCTAAATTCTCATTATCATTTTTTTCTGTAAGAAGAATATCGGCTAATTCTTCCTCCTCATTATTCTCCGCATCTTGTGGATACAAAATCCCAGTTAAATATGCTTGAGAAGGTGCTTCTTTCAAAATATCCATTTCATCATAATTAGGTCCATATAAATCACGTTGAAGCTCATTAACTATAATGCTCCTAACTTCAGAGTAAATTTTACTACTCATATATATCACCTCTAGTATTTAAAATAGCAGTCCAATTTCAGATGGCTTTACAAAATAAAAATTCTCTGAGATATTCCTTACCTTTTTTATTGTAATTGCTTCTTTTACCTCATCTAAGGTAAGATTATACCTTTCCAACAATACTGAATCTTCCACATTAATTTTGTGATTACTATAATAAATAATTTTATTTAATAATTTGGCAGTAGCTCTTCTTTCACCTCGTATATATCTCATAGAGTTATAATAAAAATCTATCTCAACAATAAATTCCTTTATACCTAAAGCCTCACCTAAAACCTTAATATCTTTTTTATCTCTTGGACCAAAACTATATCCACTTCTCCAATTTTTTAAAATACCTTGTGTCGTTTTGTTCCATCCTTTTTTTTTCATTCTTTCGAACAACTGATTATCATCAAGTTTTAGAAATATGAATTTATCTTCATACAAATGACGCCACTTTTGTATAACCTCGTAATGTCTTAATGTGTTTGATTTTCTATTTACACTTTGTATAAAAATCTTGTATAAATCCTCCCTAGCATCCCCATCAATCAGAATAATTTCATTTTTATTTTTTAATTCACGTACATATTTTTTTTCAATCTTCTTATTTGATATGTCCCTAAACTGAACTAACGCCCCTGGACGTAAAAACATTCTACTTCCATCTTCAAAGGATGCTAATATTACTTTTGTAGCATTTTCACCCTTATAGGATTTATGTAATCTGACAGAATAATCAATAGTTCCCGACTCTATTGCTTCTAAAAATTTCGACAGTTCTATATCTAATTGTACATTTTTACCTCGTGTATCAGCATTTTTCAACTTACTATAAATTTTTTTGTAAATTAGCTCTTTATCATTACTTAAACCTAAACTGAAAAGAGAATTTTCATGTGACGATAATTGTAATAGTTTGGATTTTAGTTCTCTCAATTCCAACTGATATAGTATTACTGTGACTCTTCTTCCCAATTTTTTTGATAATACTACTAAATCACTAAATCTAATGGCCGATGTTACTAAAACATGATCAAAATCCATTATTTCCATCTTTAAACTATTAGAAAATGTTACAATCTCTATACCTATATCATTTAATTCATTTATATCTTTTCTCAATTTACGTGATAATTTTTCTTTCAAACCTAAACTGTCAATTTTGCTAGACACTATTATTAAAATCTTTTCACCCCTAGCTAATAAGGAATCTAATAATTCTTCAATTTTATCGTATTTTGGACAACTGGAATCTAAGTTGTGTTTATTATAAATATCCTCAATTAACTTTATAACGTCTTCAAAATCCTGATCGCTGAATCGATTATCACTTTCCTTTAGTTCATCAAGTAAATCTTTAATCCTATCAAATTTAGAATCATATTTTGCTAAGAAATCATATTCCACCCCATCTAAACAAGTTCTAATAACATTATGTAATATTTTGATTATTACCTTTAAATCAATATTTGAAAATCCTTTGCTTTTTAGCTTTTGGGATTTATCAAATGCTATCTCCAAAGTTTCATCAAATTCTGCATCTACGCACTTAATTCTTATTTTTTCACTTTGTATTGATTCAAAAGAAAATAACTTAGTTTCATGGTTTAAAACATATGGTAGTCTAAAATCAAAACTATTATCAAAAAAAATTAAACTCGGGGAAGTTAAAGAACTATGTGAAATTTGTTTCTTTATGGACGCTCCATCGATAAATATATAATCAAAATTTAATTCTTTGTCATATGCTGTGCTCAGTACATCGCTAAAAACAAAAAATGGCGGAAGAGAATTATCATATCTTCCAAATTTATTTCTTTCCCCTCTTGAAAAAGTATGAAAATCTTTACGCCCTTTTGCTATTGGAAAAACATAATTTAAGGGGATCTCAGAAGGAATATTGTCATTGAAGTATAATCTTAGGTAATAATTCCAATAAACAAAACTAAATTTTTTGCTATCAATATCGCAAAACACCCCTTTATCTCTAAGGTGTTTTCCATATTGATTACTATATTCAATAATTTGATTAGTATTTATACTTATATTTTGTAAACTTTCAACCATTGAATTATCCCTTGTTATAATTAAAACTCTAGTTCTAATACTAGGATTTTCTTTCATTTTAAAATTAAATTCAAAGTCTAAGGCATTTTGAATTATTAATTGCAGAAATAAATTAGAATCATCAGAAATAACACAAGTGTTTTTCTTTTCAAGAATCCAGTTACTCAATCTATTAACGTTTTCGAGTTTCATCCCTTCATCTAATATAACATTCATATGAATCTCCTCTATTTCTTTCGAAGTGAACTCTTACCTAATTATACCACTAAAATTTTAGAGTTATTGATATTGTCATTATATATAGATAATTGTCATAATATAAATATATTCTTTAAAAATATGGAATATCGTAACCGCCTGATAACTTTTTACATTTTTTGTTTATCAGGAGTAAACACTTTACTAGAAGTTTGTTCATGCATTGTGTCACTTTACTTAGAGCCTCTGCGGACATGATTATGAGCCGCGAAGCCAAATGTATCAAGGAATCCAGTTCATCCGAAGTGGGGTTATCATGCCTGCCTCTCCAAATAAAGTGCACGGCTCTACTGGAAAAAATTTTTTATTCGAATTTAGCATTATTGGATAATAAAGTGTACATTTCTACGTGGCAGTTACAAATATCTATCTTCCTTATAAGTGTAAGAAACGTTGATTTCATCACATTGTTAAGCGATGAGTTAATACCGGTCCAAGGTGAACTGGTACTCCCGAAGGAACAAGATTTTGAGTCGTGATTCCTTTTTGTTTTATCAGTAAATTAATGGTGAGATATCGAGATATTAACGTTTGTTCAACAGTGAATTATGGTACTTACTGAAACACTTAATACGATAATTGAACTAATACCATTAGGTGATACTTTCCAAAGCGATCAATCATTTTTAATAAATCCTCTGTCCTTCTCCATTATTGTTGCTGCTTTTAATAATTCAATTACATTGAATGACAGAAAATTTATTATCTACATTACACCATTCCTTATTATACCAAACTATTATAATTCGAGTGGTCAGCGAATTTGATCGTCTATATATATTTGATAATCACTTTCTTTAATAAAATGTTTCCTCGTTAATCTAATTATTTACCAGATGAATATCTTTCATTTACCTTTTGAATTAGTGCCTTATGGAATGCTTGACTTTTAGTTAAAGTAGCAATCTGTTTTCCACTTGAATCCTCTGTTAGGCATTTAAACATAATTTGTACACTTTCTCTAAAGATGTCATCAAATGCATTCAACACTTGATCGGACCACTTTGTGAAATCTACTTTTCCTTTTTCACCTATTATAGGTAATTTTCCATACCTTTTTTGACTAATTACAGAAAAAGTAGATATCAGGAAAAAATCCCCAGTATTTAAAAATGAATAATCATTGATCTCTTTAGCCTTAATATTAAGGTACTTGAGTATATTCTTATTTTTTCTGTTTCTTCTGTAACTCCTGTATTCACTAATCCTTCCCATCATTTTATTATAGACTTCGAATGCAAATGCTACTCTGGTAGCATTTATATTTTTAAGGATAATCTCTAAATTTTTCCTTTCAAATAACTTAGCTTTATTTAACTTTGCTACCGGGGCTAACCCTTCATAAAAACTAGCTTGCAACTGAATAGCTAAATCTAGTTCAATAGCTTTATTGTTATTCACCCCTAGTAATTGAGTCTTTTCTTTTCTACTAAGACGTTTCTTTAATAACTCAAGATTATTAGCCTGTCTCTCAAAAAAATACCCTAACCTTTTTAAATCTTCTTCCAATGTCCTAATGATAGGCAAGTTCGATATCAGATAACTATCTTTTATTTCAGTTTGTGAATTAAGATATATTGATATATTTTGTTTTATTGCGGCGTCCTTGATATCAATAATGGTTACTTGGACTAGCCCCTCTTTCAGATTTCCGCGCCGTTTCGCTTCCAGTAAACTATTCAAAGTCTGACATCCATTTACTACCATCGGATTTTTTATTTTAATAACCTTTTTTAAATCCGAATTTTGAACTTTAGGAGAAACAATGACTATACCATTATTGTAAAGATGAAAATGACCTACATCTGAACCAGTTGCTGTTTCTATTATTCCTTTGTTAAACCTATTGTCAATACCGTGAAATAGTCTTACGTTTTCGTCAAAAATAACACTTTGGTATCGTTCACATAGATCAGCTAACTCAAGTAGAGATGCATAAATAGTATAGGTGGTGGAATCCTCATCCATTAACACACCAGTGCTCGTACCAAATTGCTTTAACTCCACTGTGTATTCTTGTTGTAACTTACTCCTCTCATATAGAATACCCGTAAGATCCTTCTTATCTAATAAAACCCACTCCAGATTGTTTCCTGTCCCTTTTATCTTTTCAAGTTCAGAATGTAGCGTAATTTCTGCAGTTTCACTTAAATTATCAGTGTACGATACAAAAGTTAACTTGAAAGAGAAGATATTACTTTCATCGATTTCAGCAACCTTCAACTTTAAATCTTCATTAGCATTAGCTGGAACCTTACCACTTGAACAAATATTATATCCTCTCAAAAAACTTGCAATATCTTCTTGTGATATTTTCTTAGTGATATTCTCCTCTTTATCTGGAAATTTAAATTGATATAGGTTTACGATTTCATTTTCATCATCAATGATTACTGCATCAATTCCCCAATCATTATGACCATCAGTTATTGATTCTTCAACGATGTTTACATTTAGTCCCTCGACATTATTTAAATACCAATGGGCAAAAGATTGACTCCTCTTTTCATAACCGAACTCTATCTTTAAATCATCTACTTCTTCATTTATTCTTTGATAATATGAGTTAAATAATCCTTGATAATCGGTAGATATTTTCTCTAACAAGTTTTTCCCTCCTATATTTTATATCTAATTACAAAGTACTATTTTACCATATCTATATAATATTGTCAGAAAACTTTTGAGTTTAAAAAATATTATAAAAATTTAGTGGAGGCCTTTTGCGGTTGTCCTTGCCCCCCGTCCCCCGTGGTGGGGTAGGGGTGCCTCGCTTGCTTGAATTGGTGCTTGTCGGTGTAAGTGTGGCTTTGTGTATGTAGTGTAGCCTTTCCTAGCTTCGCGTTGGCTTATTCCCCCATTGCGACCGTAGATGAAAAAAAAACACACAATGATTTGAAGCAAATGCAAAAAGAAATGCTTCGTTTAAAAGAGAAGAATGAAATCTTAAAAAAGGCTATGACCATATTCGCGAGAAAATAAGCGATACAGAATTCTTCGAGTTCATTGATGTTCATAAAGAAATTCATCATGTCAAGCACTTTGAGACGTTCTGGGGCATCTAAAATACACCAAACCTTAATAGCTCAAGGATTTAAAGTGAGTCTAAAACGGGCTCAGCGATTGATACGTTGTGCAGGAGTTACTCTATCATTCAAAAGAAATACCTCCCTTATGGAAGATTGCCAGTTTTGCTTCAGTTTCTTTATTACGTTTTTGGTGCACAAGATATTGAACTAGATCCATACTTCTAAAAAGTGTTCCATTTGGACTACTTAAAATTTTCGAGGCAGTTTAGCTTGAAACGTTTTGTAAAATTCAAAGTCAAATATGGTAATAATGAACATTAAAGTATGGCTATGTTGATAGATAGAGACTGTATGGAAACAAAATGACTTTGATTAATCACTCTCTGCAAACTATTATCTCCATTCTGTAGGTTATCAAAAACTCATCCCAATAAATTGGAATGAGCATTGATAAATATATATGATTTTGAATTTAATTCTTACTTAAATAATTTTTTCATATAAAAACTTAATAATTGGACGAACCATTTTCTCAGCTAGTATGACCGGCACTGCATTGCCAACTTGCTTGTATTGTTCATTAAGTTTATGGTTATTAGTAACATTTTCTTTATTACCATTTGAAAACTCGAACCAGTCAGGAAAGGTTTGAATTCGGGCGACTTCACGAACTGATAAACGACGATTGAAATCACCTTGAAATTCCCAAGAATCTTTTCCGATTTTTTTCATAGGATCACCGTGGGGGTGCATGGGAGCTTGTCTACCGCTCGCTTGAATAGTAAAACTTTGCTCGTTCCAGTTCTTTTTACGATTACGGCTCATATACATACTTGAAAACGAGCCTTCGTAAACATCTTTAGCATTTAGCGGTAAATCACTAATTGTATCTTTCAGAGTGACATATGGTAGTTTCCCTTCTCCATGAGTTGGTTCGGGAACTTCATATTCAAAATCATATTTTTTATAAATATCATTGCGAATTCCAACAATAAATACTCGTTCGCGAAGTTGTGGAACACCATAATCGCGAGAATTTACTAAATGAGCAGTAACATAATAACCCGCAGCTTTAAAGTCCTCTATCATTTGACTAAGAACTTGTCCTCTCGCCATCGTCATAAGACCTTTTACGTTCTCTGCAACAAAAAATTCAGGTGTGCTTTGCACTAAGGCACGAATATAATGAACGTATAGAAAGTTCCGTGGATCGTCGAGTAATCGAGGACCGGAACTACTAAAACCGGGACATGGAAATCCGCCGAGCATGAGGTTACATTTTGGGAATTCTGCTACTTTACGAATATCCTTTGCGACTTTAGTAACAGTAGGAGCAAAGTTATTAACATAACTTATATTAGCAGCGGTAAACATATCATTTGAATAAACAAAATTACATTTCACTTTATTACGTAATTTCAAATAGTCTTCTTTATTTTCAAAAGCTCTGTATGCTTTTTCTTCTCCAAATTGAATGACCATACTAGAAAGTTCTACTCCTAAATCTAAGCCGCCCGCACCCGAAAATAACGAAACAATATTCGTTGCTCCTTCGACATAATGCAGCTTTTTTAACATTTCTTTTTCTTCTAATCTGTCTTGTTCAGTGATATTTGTTTGAACAAGTTCGTTTTCTTCATGAATTTTCTGGAACAAAATATTTTGTACTTCTTCGGGTGTGAAAGTAAGCGAAGACACAAAAGTTCTTTTTTCTCTTTCAACATCTACCATAAGAAATCACTCCTTTTCAATATATAGCATCTTACCATAATAGCTTGAATTTGGCCAGTCTTTATTACTATGAGAAAATAAAGGAAAAAACAGAAGGAGAAATGAAATGGCACAATTACCTACAACAAATGTTTTAGTAGCTTTAAAGAACATTCTCGACAGGAATTCATGTATCCTCACACCTATTTTTCGGTCAAACGGTACAGCAAATGCTGCAGGAGATAGCCTTGAATTTTTCGTAAAAGATATGTTTTGCACAGGTGCTAGTCAATACCAGTACGAACATGAAAAAATGAGGAAATACAATGAATATCTAAGTTGGACAGGTAATTCTTCTAACTTCCCTGATTTTATTATTAGGGGTGGAGTTGGTGTTGAACCGAAAAAACTAAATAATCAGAGCTATTCTTCTCTAGCGTTAAACAGTTCGTATCCAAAAGATTATATCTATCCAGATAGTCAGAACTTACCTAGAGATATTAACGAGGAAGAGTGGGAGAGAAAAGGGGTAATATACGTTGCTGGGAATTTAAACACTCAAAATAACAAACTTATTTCACTTTGGTTTGCTTACGGTAATACAATGGTAGCTGACCGCTCAACCTATTTAAATCTGATTGATGAGATTAGGGATGCAGTAGCGAGCACAAATGCAACATTAATTGCTTCTAAAGAATTGGCTCGTGCGAAAGGAATTGATCCATTAAAACTTTCAAATCTACGAGTTCGAGGAATGTACGAATTAGAACATCCACATAAAGTATTCAGTAAATATATTACAAGAGATGATATTCCTTCTGATGCATCAAAAATATTTGTGGTTATGCTAGTTGACGATTATAATGCACTTGAAGTACAACCTGATTTTTCGCCACATTTCACTAGTGGAAAACTGAAGAAAACTGAAATATACATCCCCAATCCAAATAATCCAAGTGAAAACCTTGAGGCAATTCTATTCGAAGGTTGGACTGATTAATATATATATATTAATTCTGATTAACACGAGTAAGTTAATGCATATAAAGAAAACCTTGAACAAAATATTTTAGGATTAATAAATTAAATTACATAATAGTAGCTTTCCGAAGAATGCAAAATAAAATGATGGACTAAAATCAATTTGTTTGAATGTAAGGTCACTATTTTTTGTTCAATTAACTTTGCGTTAGTTGAAGAAGCATAGTTTTTTAATAAGATCCTAATTTATTCCATTTAAGGGCGCTCTAATTGTTTTTGTTTCGCTAGAGGACATTGCTAATCCGAAAAAAAAAACACTGGTTAGGTGAACAATGCAAGAAAGTGTTACATTTTGGTGTACTCTATTTATCTTGTTGTGTTCTCTTACGCAACATGTTGACTAGTTTGCATATCTGACATTTATGTAACTTAATAAGAGTGCGATAATAATATTTTCGTACTCTTATCTTCTTCTTAATATACTAGAAAGCCTCCAAAAATCTATGCTTTAACAACTGTAAAAATTTACAGGAAATCTAAATAAGCACGCGTTAAGCAGTTGAAGCTTATAAACTTGAGATTGGAGTAAACAGGGTTAATTTTGTTTACTATAAAATAATCCACCCAACGGGATTATTGATTTCGATATTTTCTTGTTAATTTTCTATATTCATTTATAACTAGTTAAAACTTGTATATTCTTCCAAATTTTCTTTCTGACTCTGCATTCAATTTCCGTTCCCATAATATCCATATGAAATGAAAATATTATTGCTAGCTTCCTAGGAACAAAACAAGTAGCTTATCTTCGTATAAAGTTTGTATTGCAAACGAATCAAATTCATTATCCTGCTCTTTTAAGTAATAATTTATCCCCCAACTCTAATGATTTTTGCTACTTCATTTCTCTCAGCATAAATATGGTATTCCTTTTACATTAAAGGAATGGTTGTTCTTATTAAATTATCTTTTATGTGAATTTTGGATATTAAATTATAAATATTACGTATTCCATAAGTTGAATTTACACCAAACTTATTAATCTCTTCCTCTTGAAGATTCACAAATCAATAAATAAAAGACCATAAATCTGGAGAACTATCGTAAGACTTTGATTTCAGCAAACAAGCTTTTCCTTACAGAATCTGACCACAAATCATCCCCATTTATCCATGATAAGTATAAGAGGTTCAAGCTCTGTGTTACCCACGATTGAGACATTTTTTAATGTGTCTTTCGGTTGCATATATTCACATGTCATTAAGCGTTTTAATGGAAGCTTTAAAAATTCTATTTCATTTTCTTCATCAAGGGTATACTAAAACTTTGGGAACTTAGTAAAGCTTCTTCTATTGATTGTATTTTAAATAGACATTGAGTAATTATGCTATCAATGTATTAGTTGATCTCTACTTGACCTTTAAAAAGTTCTGTCCAAAAAATGTGTCCTATCCATTTACCCCTAAGGGAAATCATTTTTTTACTATCGCCCAAATGACTTGCTAAGAATATTTTATCAAACATTCAAAGTGCTTATGATGTATATTAGGGATAGAAGGAGGTGATATTTCGGTGGTTGATAAGGTACAACCTCATTGTATGGTTTGTAATAAACCCTTTAAAAGAACAGATAGGGTGCACACTGATACTATATTTACACAAATACAACACACAAAATGTTTTATATACAAACCAGAGTTCATTAAGGATACGGGTACTTATGAAGAGATTGTTAATAAATATCCTAATTACAAAAGATCTTTTATTGTATCAAATAAACCAATAACAAATTTATTCTTAGTATCATCCCGAAGAAAATAATGAAGGATTCATTTTTCCAAATGAATCCTTTTTTGTTATGTCATTAAAAAACATCTTAGTCTCTTCTGAAAGCAATCACATTAAAAAGGTGTTATTAACATTAAAGAAAAAGCCCCTGAAATACATATTTATATTTAATTTATTTCCGGGCCTTCTTCTATTTTAATACCGATGACAAGGGGCGAATTGGTACTTCCGAAGGAACACGATTTTGAACCATGTATATCTAATAACGAAAATACTTTTTTCATCATAAGCCTTGATATAACAAGGATAATTGATGCTTTTAGTATGTCCTTTTTTGGCACACTATAATAATCATAAGACCATTCATTATTTTATTTCTACTAATAATACCTTGTATGTGATAAGGAGCAAATATTTTTAATAAATATTAAATACTCTTCTAAATAGCATTGAATATATAGCAACTTCATCTCAATTTCCTTACCCTTACAAAGGTAAAAGGGGCGTAATACCATAACGCTGCTATAAAATTGTAAATCAATGTAGTTGCTAGAGTAATAGACAGTGGAACTTCACATGGAAATCATAAAAATCCTAAAATCTTTCATACTTTCTCCAAGAATATAGTGTGAAAACCACATCAAATTCTGCTTCATAATAGCCACATTAATTCCTGGCTGGTCAGAACTATATGCCATTCCTTTAAATATTATTAATTCTGTTTCAACTTCCATATCCCTTAATCCTTGATATAGCTCATATGCATTTGGAGTTGGCACTCTTGCATCCTTTTCGCCATGTTGGATTAAAGTGGGAGTACAGGCTGATTTAATATATGTCATTGGTGATGTTTTAGTATATATATCTGGATCATTCCATGGATTATTTCCTAAATACATCCTAATAAAGTAAGGGATATCTGTATTTACATAATGGGTACTCCAATTAGTAATTCCACCTCCAACTGAAATAGCTTTAAATCTACTACTAAACGTAGAACAGAAAGCTGATATATATCCCCCGTTGCTCCATCCCATAACCCCTACTCTATCTTTATCTGCCATCCCTTTGTCAACTAGTATATCCACCCCAGATATAACATCATCGTAGTTAGCAATTCCCAGTTTTCTATAGTTTGCTTTTAAGAATTCATTACCATAACCAGAACTTCCCCTGTAGTTTGGTTCTAAAACGATAAAGCCTTTTTCGATAAACTGTTCAATAGGATATTTCTCATTAAAACAGTCTGAAAATATGGGAAAGGATGCCCAAGCAGGACCACGATGGATTACCACTAATAATGGATACTTTTTATTTGCGTCAAACTCTACTGGGGTTGATAAAACTCCCTCTATTTCATGCCCTTCACTATTTTGCCATCCAATTATTTCCCTGTTACTTCTAAGCCTTCCATTAAAAAAGCTATTTTCATTCGTTATTTTTTTATTGTCTAAATAGATTTCAAAGATTTCATTTGTTATAGCCTTATTATAAGCTAAATAATTTCCATCCCTTGTTATAGAAGCATCTGCTATAAAGCTATCTTCTCTTTCGCTTAGCATTTCCACAATGCCATCCTCAGATAACAATCCAATAAGATAATTAGTTTTATTCTGCCATCTAATTAAAATTCCTTTAGCTGTCCACCGTAATGGAATAACCGTACTATCAAAATCTATTAAAGGTCGAGTTAGCTCCCCATTATTAATATCAAATATCTCTAGTGTACTGTCTTGAATATGGGACTTATAATAATCCTTCTCCCTTATGCTTGCTGAGTAACATATCTTGCTGCCTTCAGGAGAAAAACAAACACTCCCTCCCAACAACTTATCTATATTCAGCTTTTGTAGCTCTCCAGCTTTAATATCTAGTATGTATAGATCTCCATTAATATAATCTCCCATATTTGGGCTTGGTGTAGCCATAAATACTACCTTTTTCCCATCATTTGAAACATCAAATTCAAGGATATGAAAATCCTTATCATCAGTTAGTTGATAAACAACGCTATTTTTGGGTTCATATTTATCATTTTGTATTACTTTTTCTATTCCAATGTAATATAAACAATTATTTTGGTATTCCTTACCTATATGATGGAAATCACCATATCGTTCCTTATGTTTCTTTATCTCCTCCGATTCTTTTGACTGTGCTACATAATAAACCCCCTTGCCAGTAGGCTCCCATTTGAATTGACTGACCCCTTCTTTCTCATCAGTAATTTGAACCCCACTATAACCATCTATTGACTTAACAAAGATCTGATTTTTCTTATTTTCCCCGTCACCAACTGGGCTAAGGTATGCGATATCTCTAGAATCTGGAGACCATAATGGGTATGTACTATCAATATCTTTAGTTGTTAATGGGTAACACTGCCCCTTATCTTTTTCATATATCCACACATGATTCCTATACTTATTGTCTTTCCAGTTAGCTGTCTTCTTCACAAATGCTACGTTTTTGCCATTATCACTTATGTTTGTACCTGATAAGGTTGGTAATGAAATAATTTCTTCTATACTCAGATATGTTTTTTCATTCATTTTTATTAATCCCCCCTCGTAACTATCAACAAATAGTCATAATCAAAAAATTAATTTATCATTTCTTGATCTTGAGTACTTTCTACATAATCAAAGTTGATCAGATTAAATATTTTCTTTTCTGCATGACCAAAATTATCCTAGTCTTATAGTCACATTATATCAAATTTTGCATTAATTCTTTTTATTTTGCTACCTTTTAAGGCTTTCATAAGGAGAAAGTTTGTGGTGCATATTCTGTAAATCAGTTCCCCATACTACTCTACCAATTCAAATAAATCCTTTGTACTTCTATCAAGTCGTGAAAAATTATTAATGATAATGATATCTCCTTCACGCATATAATATTTCTCTACGTGGGCTCTCTCTTCAATAGATTTTACCTGTCTTTGTTCGTTCTGTTCAACGATAGTAACACTAACATAGATAAGAGTTTTCCCTTACTCATATTGAATCCGCTTCTTATTATAATTCATCGATTTGTTAATTTAAGTCATGCTCTACTTTTACAATCTTTAACCGAAATATTAATTACAAATATGAAAAAGACCTTCAGGGTTGAAGGTCTAAAAAGGAACTATTCAAGAAAAATTATTTTTTGTAAACTCTTAAAAAATAATACAAACCAAGTAAAAGAATACCAACATTTGTATAGATAACAAACACAAAAGCATACATTATATTTTTGTGAGCAGTCGGGTCGAAGATATAATGCAAGATATGATAGATTGCTACATAGATTACACAAATATTCCAGAAAAATTGCTCTTTATTTGAATTAAACTTTTTAACTAGTCGGAGTACAATAATCCAAAGAACAAGTATTAATCCTGTGCAAATTAAATTAATTGGCTTAGTTAAAAAATACAACACATATGCACTACTGTAAAAAGCAATTAAAGATAACAAGATCATTAAAAGTGATTTTCGAGAATCCCTTTTTGTAATAAAAATATATATACCGACTATTACACCCAGGCAAGTATAAATATAATGTACCAAGTTCTCCATGTATTAACCTCTTAATCAAAACTACTTTTATTTTTCTTACAACATTTAATTATAGCTAAGACGATTATAATTCCTACATCAAAATATATAAATTAGTTAAAGGCGAAAAAGTTTTATGTTTTTCTAACATATCATCACTAAAGAAATTTCCATATTAATAATCCCAATACTTATTTTACACTTGCCTCTTCCCATTCCTCGATAAAAGCTTGCATTGATTTATTAACTTCTTCTTCACTTGGTATACTACTTAGAATTTCCTCTTGACTGTATACTTTTCCACCTTTAACGATCAAATTAATATCCTGGGTATGTTTAATATTTTCTAATGGATTCTTGTTTAAGATGACTAGGTCAGCAATTTTTCCTTCTTGGAGTGTTCCAATGTAATCTAGTTGAATAGACTTAGCCGCATTCACTGTTGCTGCTTGTAGAGCCTCTATTTCGGTAAATTATTTATAATTGCAGTTCTGGATTTTATAGACTCTACATATTCCGCATTATCTTTCCAGTATTGCATAAGGTAATTTACATTTAATGTGGATTCTACTACATGATTTTTAGGTGACCAGATGTCAGGATATTTCATAGATTGATCAAAAACTACCATTGTTGGGCATAGTTTTACATTGTATCCCAGAATTTTCTCACAAATTCCCTTTATTTTTTCTTGATCTGGGTTATCCCAATCGATATGACTCCATTCCTCTTGGTCTACTAATGGATTCCAACCTTTGTACATCTCTTGTGCAAAACCAGATATATGTTCAATCCAATTTACCCCTAACTCAGCTGCATCTAAAATAGTTAACTCCTTTGAATTCATTAAATCACAGGCTACTTCTAAGTTATATTTCTTCGCCTCATCGACTGCCGCTTCCATAACGTCTCTTTTTATCCAACCATACAGTTTAATAAATTTCGCTCCCACTTCAACTTGTCTACGAACTTCTTTCCTTGCCTCTTCTGGGTCATCTGTTACAAAATTACCATAACTTGTTGGACCCCATTGTCCAGGTGTACCGTCAATCATTCTATCTGATGCGTACACTCTTGGTGTCGGCGCATGATCAGGTTTATCAATTAAGTTTTGAAGTAAGTTGACATTACCTGCTGCATTTCGTACTGTCGTTATCCCTGAAGCTACAAAATGGGGTGCGAATCTCTCATTAATATGACAATGCATATCGATTAGACCCGGAATAATATATTTTCCTTTAGCATCAATCGTCTCTATGCCCTCAGGTAACACTTCATCCTGCTTCATGATTCTTTTTATCTTATTTCCTTCTACTTCAATTGCTCCTATAAAAGATACTCCATTTTCCACATCGATAATCATTCCATTTTTAATTAATAATTTTCCCATTTTTGTACCCTCCTAAATGATATATTCATTTTTCTGACTTTATTGTATACTCAGCTAAACAATGGATTTTTAAAATTATCATATAGTGGAATTCTTATCTTTCAGGGGGAAGTTAAGTGGCGGAGGAATACGGTAAAACACTAAGATTGATACGAAAACAAAAAGGAATAACTTTAAAGGAATTAGCAGAAAACATCTGTTCTGTTTCTTTTTTATCAAAATTTGAACGTGGGGATTCTGATATAACTCTTGGTCTCATGGCAAGATTATTGGATAAGTTAATAATGAACTTTGATGAGTTCTTATACATACATCAAGATTTTCAGCCTGATAAACTTGAACAATTTTTTAAAACAGCGCGAACTGCTTATTTAAATAGGGACGTGAAACAACTTAAGCAGCTAAAAAACAAGGCGTTAAAGAAGTGGAAGCAATACGGTGTAGAAACTTATCATTTTAATGCTCTATTAATAGAGGTATATGAAAGTATAGTAGATACACAATATACCATCGATCGAATACAGGAGTATGATTTAAGCCTTCTATCCGATTATTTATTTCGGGTAGAGGTCTGGGGTTATTATGAATTATCACTGTATAATGGAACGTTACTATTACTCCAGCCAGATATGGTCATTATGCTATCCAGAACCGCTTATGAGAAAAGTGCTCGATTTAGAGACTATAAAAAGGTGAATGATGCGATTACAGCTGTGCTTTTTAATACCATTATCTATTTGCTTGGTCCTGTGAATCGATTTCACGAAGAATTTACATTTCAAAAGGAATTTAGTGAGTTTATATCGTATCTTGAGACGATTACCATTCCCGAAAGCAACTTAATGGAAAGAGTACATTTATTAGAGTTAAAGGGTGCCTACGACATCAGAACTGGCAACAAAGAAGAAGGCATTGCAAAAATAAAACAAGCTATTCAATTATTAAATGATCTGAATTCTACTAAGATGGCGTATAATATCGAGCAATACCTATTGCAAATTGTATAATAACAATAAAATCCTAACTTTTATTTTCTTGTAAAACAAATCAAAAAATAGTTCTAATATGAGCAACGCCTATTGACATCTTATTCTAAAACTTTGTAATTTATAGATACAGCAAGGAGTTTAGAAAAGTGAAATTAAAAAATCTTCAGCAATAGAATACCTTACAAGATTAACTAGCTACTTAATGTAGAAAAAAATTATATTTCATATTAATAAAAAGGTGGAAATATTTATGGAAAACAAAGAAATCCTTTTAGCAATTACAGAACTAAAATCAAGTATAGAAAAACGCTTTGACTCTTTAGAAAAACAATTTGATAAACGTTTTGACACTGTTAGTGAAGAACTTTATAAAATAAAACAGTTTCTTGATTCAGAAGAAGTAAAACAATCTGAAGATACTCTAATAAAAATAAATAAAATTGAAAAGGAAATAAAAACTCTCAATCAAGATGTAAATTTTTTAGCTGGGAAATTAGGAGTACATGATATGAAATTATTTGGTATTGAAAGTAAGATATACTCTAAATGCTAGAATTACATATTCCAATACAGTTTTTAGTTTGAATATTATTTAAAAGTTGGAACTATCCTATTAGTATAAAGAAAGTGGAGGAAAACCAGTCGTTTTGCTCCACTTTCTTTTGTATTTTTTAGTTTGCTCTCTGAAAATAGCTAGTGGCTATCCTTTAATTCAGGATGTTGTGCGCTAACACCACAATCGAACTTGATATGTACCTGTCGAGACCCTGCAGTGAAATTCTGCGAAACTACAAATTTTTTATTGAACACGCTTTCTGCCTGCTTTTTAGCCCCTATAAATCTTTAACTTTTTAAATTTTTACTTTTATAATCCAACTTTCCACTAATTTGGTTATCACAAGTAGGATATTCACTTCCTTCGTGTAAAAAGTATTGATAATAACATAATTTAAAGGTTGAACACTTCACACAACTTTTGTTAATATAAAACCAATAGAACAAATGTTCTCTTTAGTGGGAGGTGAAAATTATGAGTCTAACCTACACCAAGAAGATCCAAATTGAGTTTTCCAAAAAGGATGAACTGATACTTGATGGCCAGAGCAAAATTTGCAATTGGCTATATAATCAACTATTAGATGCTTGCCAAAAGGATTACTATGAAAATAATAATTCTTTAAAACTTTTAGAGGGGAGAAACCTGCGTAACTACGGAGTTTCTTTAAAAAAGAGTCATCCATTCTTAAACTCCGTCTTCTCTTCTGTGTTAAAGGAACCATCTACAAGATTGTTTAAAGCATATAAGAGCTTTTTTAAAGGAGATACTAGATATCCTAAACATAGGAGCTGGAGAAAAAAATGGTTTAGTCTTGTTTTTGATGAGCCAAACAAAGGCTGGGAAATTCAAAAAGAAGGAAAAGCAGTTTCTATTTCATTAGGCAAAGTACCTGGATTACCAAAGCAAAAAGGTAAAAAAAATCCTTCTATTATTGGGAAGTTGAAAGAAAAATTAGAGTTAGGTAATGGAGAAGGATTAAAAACGTTTAGCCTTTGCAAGCAACAAGGCGATAAGTTCTTTGCAATCTTCACCATAGAACGCTGCTCAAAAACAGAAATTGAATATAAAAAAGCAATGTCAAACTTTCGAGTTCAGTGCATTAGATCTAAAAAGATAAATGAACCCTTACCTCAAAAACCTTCATTAATTAAACAGGAACGCGATTTTCCAGATAATATAAAATGGATTTCCTTAGATCCTAACCATAAAAACTTCTTTGTTGGTGTAGACGATGAAGGTAATTCTATTGAATTTAAGAAGCTTTTAATGATTAATTATTGGGATAAAAAAATAGATCAACTAAAAGCCAAACGAGATATTTGCGTAAAACAATACAAAACGAAAAAAAGCAAATATGGAAATTCTTATACAACTCACAGTCCACGTTGGAATAAATTAAACTCTGCAGTGAATAGAGCATACAACAAACGTCGAGAACAAATTAAGACAGCGTTGTATTCTATTGCCCATGCTTTGTACGATAGATACGATCTAGTTATCATTGGTGACTATACTCCTACCAATAAACATGCTCCCTTCAAAAATATGAAAAGAAGTATGTTGAACCAAGAACAAATCGGTAAATTCCGTAGCATCTTAAAATGGGTTGCAACTAAACGTGGTAAGTATTTTTTAATATCTGATGAATATAACACTACCAAAGAATGCTGTGTTTGCGGATATATGAGAAAAAGAGATCCCCATATACGTAGCTTTACATGTGAAAACTGTGGGACCTCATTAATGAGAGATATTAATTCAAGTGTCAATATTGGAAAAAAGGTTGGATATAAGTTAAATATTCCTCTTTATAAACACAAGCTTCATAGCTTCACTTTTTTAGGGAAAGCAATATATGGAAGGGAGATTTCTTGGGTGAAAAATGATCTTTATTGCCTTGCTTAGGCTAGTTGAGGTTAGCTAAACACAAATAGCCTCAGCTATACTTGTAACAACATATGTTGTTCTGCCAACAAGACCATCACACTTTTCATGGTCTTGACTTGGGGAAAAGATTTATACTCGGGTGTGACATTTTAATTCCGATTTAGATGGAATTAAAATGATGAGGAAAATCAAAGCAGTCGAACCGACACTTATTCACTCAACAAATACCTTAAATATAAACAAAGTATTTAATCACTAAATGATTGAATATAAAAACAATACAAAGAAAAAGACCCTGAAACACATTATATTTAATGTATTTCAGGGTCTTCCACTATTTTGATACCGGTGACCAGGGTCGAACTGGTACTCCCGAAGGAACACGATTTTGAGTCGTGCGGAAAAATATCACGGTTCCCTATACGTGTAGAGACACGGTGATATCAACGTATATATGTAATCGTTAGTATTTGTCGGAAAATTTATAGCATACGATTGTATCGCTTATACGCATATTGTACACGGACAAGCTATCGAATGCAATAGAAATAAAAGACGCATGTCCTACTTTGTCACGCCTATATTAATAGGAAGAAACTCGGAACTTTACGCAAAAATTCACCGCAGTATGTGGCTTTAATCTAAGTATAGATACGATATAAACAAAAAAAAGACCCCAACGGATATTACTCCGCTAGGGTCACATGAATGACGATATTTCGCGATATTGCTTTTCGTCGCATCGAATATGTATTGCGACTTCTTCGTTTGTTTCCGGATTGATTAAATAAACGAAAGCCTTCGAGTTGTCGCGGCGCCGCCCTCCGATTGCAGCCCCGGCGATAGCACCAACACCACCCGTTAAAACTCCACCGACAATTGCGCCTGTAGCTGCCTTACCCGCGCTACGTTTTGCGGATTCTTCCCATTCGATGCCGTCAAGTAACCAAACATTCTTCGATAGAAACGGAATCTGGATCGTAACTTCTCCCCGCTCTTTACCTTCGATCATGATCGCCTGACGTATTCCAGCTGCTAGTCTTTTCTCCGTAAGGTTTAGTGAATTGCCGCCCGACAAAATGTCGAGTGGAACACGTCTTTTTAATGAATCCTTGAAAATATCTTTAAGTCCCATTAATAACACCGTCCTTTTTCCTAATTGTACCATGTTATACGATTAAGTTGCTGATTAGTTTCAATTTTCTTTCTGTTAATTACAAATCAAAATTGCTATAATAAGTTTGTATTTCTAGGAGGTGGAAACAGTGGGGGAGAAAAAGGAAAAGGTAATAGATATTCGCGGTCGTTTCGATCAAGAGCTAAGTGAAATTAATTACTTACTTAATGGACTTAAGGAAGGTAGAGTCTACGGAGTTAACGGAAATATAAGTCAAATGGACGGGTCCTTACAACATTACGAAAGTGAGTTACGCAAAAAAATTAGTAGCTTAATAACTAAAATTGAGTACGGGAAAGAGTCCAGCACAGAAAAAATGATGAACGAATTATTAAAGTATGACATTTAAGTATTAAACGAAAAAAGGCGCCCCGACCGTAGTCGAGGCGTTGTTGTTGCGTCTATTTTTCGTCGTCTTTGTCCGTAAAGCCTTTACCCTTCGACGGATTGCTCACGATGCCCGCAAGTACTAATACCGTTAAGATTGACGTCACATAACCGTCGTATTTCTCCGGCGTAATGTTGAAGCCCGCGTCCGCTAGAATCATTCCGACTAATGCCGCCACCGCGACCCATAATCCGTAATTTTTAAATCGTTTCATATCCGATCACCCTCCGTTATTTTAATAGTCCTAAACGATCAAGTATTACCGTAAATTCTTCGCGTGTTAAGCCGTCTTGTGGACGCGCGCCGTCTACTACGCCAGCTTTCGTTGCTTTCGTCCACGACTCTTTCGCCCATGCGCTCGGCTTGCTATCGTTTGTGTTCGCCACTTCCGTCGCCCCTTTCGTTAGCCCGTAAGTCTTCGCCAATCCGTCGACGATTGCTTGCGCGACCTTCTTCCGGTAGTCCGCCGACTTTAACAATGCCGCTTCCGTTTTGTTCGACATGAAGCCGCACTCGACGAGAATTGCCGGCATGTGAGTTTCGCGGACCATGTGCAAGTCGCCTTGTTTGACGCCGCGATTCGCAAGTCCTGTCGTCTTAACAATCGCTGTGTTTACGTTTTCGGCAAGCTTATACGTTGCAGTGCCGGCTTTGATTGACGTATAAACGAAAGTCTCTATTCCGTGTGCGGTCGACCAACCGTTGCCAGCTGCGTTGGCATGAATCGAAACCAGTACGTCGGCGCCCCAAGCGTTCGCCGTGTCGGTGCGTGTCTTTAGTGGAACATCGGTTTTGCCGGTCGTGTCGTGCGTCAGTTTAACCGTGACGCCTTTGTACGCTTCAAGCAAAGGCTTAACGAGTAGTGCCACCGCGTTATTGAACTCCCATTCGCGCATTGAGCCGTCGGGCGTGCGTTTGCCTGGCGTATTATAGCCGTGCCCCGCGTCGATTGCTATTTTCATTCCTTACCGCCTCCGCCAATTTTATTTTTAATGTCGCGCAATTCCTCGATAACTACGTCGTATTTGTCACTGAATTTATCGAGCAATTCGTGCAACCGACCTTCGCGTTCTTTGTTCGTTTCCTCTTGCCGTGCTTCGCGCTCCTTATTCGTCCGCATTACGAAAATAAGTAGCCCGACGAACAATACCGCGAAAGGTCCGTTCGCTATGAAATACTCTACGAATTTATCCTCCATTGACCTTCCGCCTCCTACGCTGCGGACGACGAAATGTCGTAGCCCATTTGCGTCAATTTCTTTCCGACCTCATCGCGCAGGTTCGATAAGTCCGGCACTTGATCGTAAGTGTAAGCACCGCCTAATACTGCCGTAAACCATACTTTTACTAATACGCTATTTTCGTTAAACATTCTCCGCATCCCCTTTCGAATTATCCAATAGACTAATAACAACGTCGCGCAAATTAAAAAGAGCCGGAACGTCATCGACTGACACCGCCCCTTCGTTAATCTTGCGTACCCACGCTTTCACTACGACTGAACTTTCCGTAAACATTACGCGCCGCCCTCCTTCTGTTGCATCGCAATTACCAACGACAATTCGATAATGGCGTCGTCTAAATCGCGCTTAAGCTGCTCGACCTTTTCGGCGTCGGTTTCCCCTTCGAATACTTTTTCGAGCTCACCGAACGAACCGTCCGGCAAGCGTTTTCTGCGTAATAGCGTCATTAACTAAGCACCCCCGATATTAGCGTAATAGCATCGTTGACGTCCGCTGATTCGCGACTAAGCGTAAGTTTCAGCATGATGTTGTCCTTTTCGGCGCTCGCTTCGAATACAAATTCGTCCTCAACTACGCCCGACGATACTGGCGCCGTGTTAGTTAGCGTCATCGCTTCGTACGTTTCCTGCTCGTTCTTTAAGCCCATGCTAATGTCCGCCGTTACCGTCAAACCGACGTCACGTTGTACCCATAATAAAACGCCTTTTGCAGTTCCGCTCGGAGGGTCGATTTTGTACCGTACCTCGGACGTAAGCAAAGGCGTTGCGACGCGATTTTTATTCAGTTTCAGCGTTTTCGACGTTTTCGAATTGTACGAGTCGACGACTTCGATTGCGACGGTGTTTTCGCCAGCTATGAGGTCTTTCAGCGATAAGTCGAATGTCCAAGCGCCGTCCTTGCCGCGATAAACTTCCGTCGACATGCCTTTGTTCAACTTATACGAAACGACTACGGTATTGCCGTCGGGATCGCTTGCCGTTCCGCTAATCGTAACCTTGTCGGCGTTGATTAAATCGGACTTAGTTGCGAATGGGTCAATTGTTAGCGCTGGCGGTCGGTTTGGCACGACGTAAAAGTTGCGCAATTGTTCCGGCGACTTTCCGCCTTGGTCATCTTCCGACCATACTTTAAGTTGGTGCGCGACGCCTTCCGCTAGTTCGTCGGTTACTGCCGTGTCGCCATCGTATAGCTTTCCGCCTCTGAACGTAAGTTGCTTATTGAACGGAATGGTATTCGAACCTGTCGAGATACCCGTCGCAAGCGCGCGAATTGTGCCGCCGTTTAATTGATAACGGGCGTTTACGATGTTACCGTTGTCGGCGTCTGCCGCGTAGCCTTCGATGTTTAACGTGTTAGTTTCGTATAGCGTTACGTTGTCGGTCGGCGAGTTTAGCGTTAATGTAGGAATAAAATTATAAGTCACAGCACCGTTTAAAATTGTTACATTTGGGTCTAAAGTGAGAGTCGGAGTAACCCTTGCAGTTTGGGTAGCACTAAAGTATGCCCTAGCTTTCTCTCCCGAAGAATAAAACCCTATCGCCCAGTAATAACCTGATAGTCCAGTGTCTACGGAGTACGGGGTTATTAACCACATGAAACTGTTGTCCTTAAAATTCATTCCGCCACTTCTTAGGTATAAGTCGGAGTATTTCCACCACTCCGAAATAGAAAGTATTCCAATTGGAGCTGAAACGGTTTTTTCCAGCTCTTTTGATCTCATTTGAGAGTTATTTAGTGTAGGTGTGTTTTGACCGTACCCTCCTTCAGCGCTAGATATTAAACTAATTCCCCAAGTTCTTGACTTAATTACAGATCTTTCTTGCGAATTTAGCGAATTATAGTAATCATTATTTAGGTAATAAGCCAAACTGCCCGGTCTTTGTGGTGCGAAATAAATTTCATCGTTATTTGAATACACGTTTCTCGTAATTAAAGATGTTTTCGCCATCAGATAGCCTTCACTGGGATTTAATAGAACCCAATCTCTGCCTGCAAATTTTATTATAGCACCGGCAGCTACTTCATTTAATTTAACCATCATCTCACCTCACTAGCTGAAACGGTAAATGTTCCCCACGAACCGTTCAGCATTAGTTTATATGTCGTATCTACCACTACGTTTGCCCTCGTAATTACTGCGCCGCGTTTATACGAATTAGTCAACGCTTGCACCTCGATTGAGTCCGCATTGACCGCCGTTATTAGCACGTCCTCATGCGAAACATCGTCGTAAATAGTCACTTGTGTTAACGCGACGAATCCGTCGACATTATCGACTTTTAACGTCGTTGCCCCCGCCGTTACCGCTTCGGTTACATCAGCTACCGCAGTTTGATACGTCATCTTATTCGTATAACCGTCCAACGTATCGACGAATGCTCCGCTATTACCCGGCGCACGACCAATTAAGTCCAATTGAACTTGTAGCCGTTTGATTTCGCGTTCTTGAATTAAATCGCGCTCGTAGAGGTCGTAAACGCCGTCCTCGATATTGTTCGCACGTTCGGCGTTAAACCGCGTGCCCTCCTGAATCACTTGACCGTTAGTAGGGTCGACGATGTGGTCGAACCAAACGGTTTTCTTATACGGATTGATTATCGCCATCCTTACGCCTCCTCGATTTTTAATTCGGTCACAAATACGATCGTAAAGCCGTCCGGCCCCTTTGTTACGTTATACGTTTTCGTCTGCAAGTCGCGTTGTTGTGCGTCGATTAGCTTGGCGCTTGAAATGACGCCAGTTTCATTCGACAAGTACACGAAATGCTTTATCGTTTGTCCTTCGACTAATGTTCGGAATATGTCGTGCTCGGTTTCCGTGCCGTTAATCGTCACTTTCGCTGACTTCGGCAAGTCGCGCAGAAAGTCGAGCGTTTGGTCGAGGTATAAATCGGTTATCATGAAATCGCCTCCCCTGCGTAAAATTCGCCGCATATCGGATAGTTCACGACGAATCCGTATTCTTGAACGCCAAGTGTTGCCGTTGCTCGTGCCGCCACGCCCGGCGCGTCATCCGTGCGGAACATATTGCAGATTCGATACGGCACTTCGAAGGTGTAGTCCGCTTCGACAATCGTAATGACGTCGCGAATCTCGCCGACTAAATCGAACGCCAAGTGTGCCGGCTTGACTTCGTTTACCGCGTCGTATATTTCCTTCGTATCTATCGGACTGTCTTCGCCGAGTGGTACGGTCGCTTCGAATCGATACTCGCTGTTATATTCGATGATTCGCGCCGATTTGTCGACGAGACATGCGTTTACAACGTCCGTCAGATATGCGACTGTAGCCGGCGCCGTGCCGTTTAATCGTGCGAGGATGCGATTACGTCGGAACTCAAGCGAGCTGTTTGGCATTGGCGCTAGACCGAGTACGCGCTCCCAGTCGGCGAGTCCTTTCGTTGCTGTGTGTACGTAAAATTGATCGGTAGTTGCTCGCGCCTTCGTACGAGTTTTATCGATTTCCTCCGCATTTGCCGACATAATCGCATCAACTTCGGGACTGTCGTCGTAGTATCGCGGTAATGCGTCCATTAAGTCGCGTTTTACAGTCATGTCAATACCACCTCGCCGACTACCGCTACTGCGTCCTCTGCGATTTGTACGTTTGCTGTCGCGTCATTTACTTTTAGTGACTCGTAATCTAGTACGCCATCTACTTCGAGCAACGCTTCGCCAACTCGCGAATAACGCACAATGCCCGAATGTGCCGCCGTAAGTAGATACGCACTGATGGACGCTTTAACTGCGTCTAGTATGTCCGCTGGCACTAAGTCGCCATCTAGCGTTAGTTTCGCGCTAATATTTACGGCTACTTCAGTAACTGGAACAACCGTTACTGTTGCGCCAATCGGACGCTCAACTGCGATATGTTCCGCTACATTTTCGATAACGTCCGGTGATGGAGCGCGACCATCTGCCGCTATTACAACGACTTTGACCGTGCCAGGTCCATCGAATAGTGGGAATACTTTCGCGGTAGCTACGCCGTCGACGTCCGTCGCCCACTTTTCGTAGTGATAAATGTTGCCCGACGTAATCGGCTTGCGGACTTTAAGCAGGTATCGCGCGAGTAACGATTCCCTTGTTTCCGCGTCAATACCACCTGTGAATACGTCGTTGTTAGTAACGCTAGCGACGCCCGCTACCGTGTTTACAAATTGCGTTATCTCTCCGATTCCTATATTGCCGGCTATACCACCGACGACCGCCTCGGCTTCGACCGTTGCTGTGTCGTTAGTTATCGTTACGTCTGCGACAGTTTGAAAGTAAATGCCCGAATCCGTATACACGCGAAAGCCAGCCGGAACTACTACGTCGTTTGTGCCGGTAATTGTAACTTGCCCGCGCGCCTTAACCGCGTCTTTCCAGTCGACGCCCCATTCGGCAGCCCTTCGAATTAAATAAGGTAAGTCCGCCGTATCTGCGAATCCGTTAAGATAAATCGCCTCCAACTCGTAATCTAGCAATTCGATTTGTTCCGCTGGCGGCGCAAGCATGTCGTGTACGACCGAGCCTTCTCGTTTGTCAACATCGTCACGTACCGACGACTTCATTTCGTCCAATATTTCGGACGCTGTTCGAGTTTCATACGCCATTAAATCGACACCTCCTGCGTGACTTCTCCGTAGATTGACTCAACGGTAGCCACAATAAAAACGGCGTCGCCTCTGCGTTCCGCCGTTACGTTCGTTACATCAACTATTCGATCATCGTAAATGATTGCCTCGCGTACCATACGTGGTAATTCCGATTGGATAAACGACTCGGTTACGTCGCTACCGAGTAACGATTCGAGTTCGCATCCATAGTCGTCCGAGTAAATATGAAAATATGCGCGATGTGTGAGCAACGCCTTGACAACGTATTGTTTAATCGCGTCAATTTCGTCAATCATTCCGCCGAGCCTGCTTTGGTCGAAGTTAATCCGATAAGTCAACGATGGCTCCGGCTGCGCATTTGCTTCCGCGTCTAAGTATGCGTCAAGTAATTCCGGTTGATTATTCGGCATTAAGTCAGCCATTAGTACCACACCGCCCTATCTAGTACGACATAAATCATGTCTTCGTCTAAGCACACGACGATAACGCGGTCGCCAACCGCTAGTTCGTCCTCAAACGTCAATATACCTTCTTGAATATCGATAGATTCGTAGCCGTGCGTATGCGGACCTTCGCCAGCAGGCGTTGTGGCACCGCCGATGCTCGAACTTTTAAGCGATACTTTTCTCTCATGCTTCGTTAAAGATTGCGCAACTATTAAATCTTCCTTCTCTAGCACCAAACCGTCCGCGTCGAGTTTTAGACGTAGATTAGGAGGCGCTTCGACAACCGTTGCGAGTTCGATGTTTACCGGCTTTGAATAGCCTGTTTCGCGAATCATCTGACCAATCTTCGCGTATACGTTACCTTCGCGATTAATCCATTTCGTCATTTCTTATTCGCCTCCTTCTTCTTTTTCGGTTTTGGTTCTTCCGGTGGATCGTATTCAATCTGCGGTAATTCTAGTTCGCGCGATAGTGATAACGACATAGTGTGCGTCCCGTCAGCCGAAAACGTGTGCGAGTCTGACGCAACATAAAAAGCGCCCTTGATGCCCGTCATAGATTCGTCGACTACAACGGTTGTGGCGCTTACTACTTCTATATCTCCGATTGCTGTTACGCTAAATTCTTGCGATGGCTTTGACATTTCGGCAAGTAAAGCATCGGCTAACGGTTTTAACTCCTTCGCAGACTTGACGTCGCTCTTATGCTCGTAGTGTTGCATGACGCCATACTGCGAAGCACTTGGCGAACTTACTTCGAATGTGACCGGCTTTTCTTCGTCTCCGCCCGTTAGTTTGACGCGTGTTTTCACGTCCTCGATAGACTCCGAAAAGGATGCGTCAATGATGTTTCGCTTATTTTCGAGAACTAACCGTTTAACCTGGGTGGTAACTTCGACAAGTTCAAGCTTTCCCGCTACGTTGCGAAAACGATACCGCTTGCCCGTTGCTTTTTGCGTTTCAGTCAACGCCGTAACAACGATGTCGTATAGCGTTTTACCGCGCACAATAAAACGAGGAATGACATGGCGTGTGTTCGCTAGATTGCCGACAGCAATGCCGTATTTACCGCAAAGCGTCGAAAGTATTTGCGTGGCTGTTTTACCGACAAATCGTACAGTGTCGCTATTCTTCGTTAAGTAAACATTCGGATCGTGAGCCGTCAGGGATTGCGCGCCAGTCGAGTCGATTGAAGTAGCGAATAAGATGCCGCGAAATATTTCAGTATTTCCATAATGAACGCGAACCTCGCCGCCGTTCTTAAACGGAATCGCATACTTGCGCCCATCCGACGTGTTGTTCAGCGAAATTGAGCAACTACGAAATGCTTGAGCCGTATCGCCGCTGATTTCAACGTCCTTTACCCTTCCGGCAAGGTCCCGAACCATTCCGTTGTGATAGTAAATAACTCGTAACTTTTGCGTCATGACGGCAACACCAACTTTTGACCGGGTTTAATTATGTTCGGATTATTGCCGATGACCTTCCGATTTGCTTCGTAAACTTTTCGCCAATCCTTTCCGAATACTTTCGAAAGTGTATCGCCGTATTTAATGGTGTACGTTTTCTCCTGCTTCGTCGTGCCTTTGTTTACGACGGGTGGACGTTGCTTATTCGCAGGTTTCGGCTTTTCCGTTACGTTTTTCGCAGTTGCGCTCGTATCTAAAAAGCGATACTCTTTTAGCGATAGCGAATAAAAAACATCGCCCGGATTGCCCGCCCGCTGAACCTCATAGCTGAATTCTCGTATAGTAACCGCATAGTTTACGTTCGAACCTGTTACAATGAAACGCAACGGCTTGCGCTCGTCACGCCAACGCTCAATCGTACTGATACATTCGGAGGGTGTTGGGAAGTCGGAGTATTCGCAGTAAACTGGGTTGTAATAACTCGGAAAGAATGATTCGAACGAAAACTCTGCGGAGCCACGCTCGCCAATTACCGTAAACTCGCCGAAATGCATAACGTTAACGTCCGTGTTACCAAACGGTGAATTTACAGTTAACGTCGCTGGGTTGACGGGAAACCGTAACTTTTCTGCGCCATTGTTGTACGACAACCAAAACTCGACAGCCATTACGCACCCGCCTCCAATGCTCCGTTTATTTTCATGTAAAGTGCTTCCGCGATTTTGTCGATGTCGGCATCCTCGCGAACTGTAAGACTAGCGATTTGAACGTTGACGCCTCCGCCCGAACTTGAATTATACGCTTTTGCTTCTTCGGGATTTAATATACGTTCTCCCTTATGCACATACACTGGACCATCATTCGGAACAACTGAAAGACCCGCAGCGTATGCTTTAGCTTGTACTCCATTTGTACCGACTTTAATGTTCGACTGCGTTGCCTTACTTACCGCGTCATTAGCTGCGCCCCAATCGACCTTCGGTACGATAGGAATATTTACGCCTGGTATCTTGTTGATTAAGTTAATTAATTCATTAATACCGTCGATAAGGAAGTTGATTGCCGAGGCAGCACCACGTTTAATCATGTTCCAAGCATTGTCCATCTTTTCGCTAACAGTGTCCCAGTTTTTCCATAAAAGTACGCCCGCCGCGATTAAAGCCGCGATTCCAGCAACTACCCAAGTCATTGGATTAGCCAACATTGCCGCGTTTAGTCCTAGTTGAGCCGCAGTAGCCGCAAGTGTTCCTGTGCGGAACCCTACCATTAGAGCATTAATAGTTCCGATTATCGATAACGCAGCCATCCCCGCTTTGAATGCGATGATCGCAGTAGTCAATCCTACAACTACATTTGTGATAGTTCCCCAATTCGAGCTAATGAAGGTGTAAATATTAGTTGCCATCGTAATAGCCGTTTGAAATGCTGACTTAATATTGTTGCCCCACGCTGTTATTTGCTCCGGCTTGAGGTTTTCAATAAAATTAGCAACGTTGTTAGCTGCCTCTTTAATTACTGGTAGCATCGGAGTGAGTGCCGCTATTTGCAACGTTTCGATTGCACCTTGGAATTGTTCTATTGCGCCCGCAGCGTTATTCATTTTCTCCTTAGCGACGTCTAATGCTGTAACTTTGGACATTTCCGCATTAAAATTCTTAACACCGTCAGCACCTTCTTTATAGAGAATATTTGCGGCTCTTATTGCATCTGAACCGAAGATAGTCTCCATCCGTGCCATACGTTGTTGTGCGGTCAAGCCTTTCATCGAGTTTTGAAGGATGCCTGCAATATCCCCTAGACTCTTTAGATTTCCCTGCGCGTCGTAAAAGGCGACCGATCCGTCTCTCGCCATTAACCCTAAGTCCATAAACGCCTCGACTTGCGCTTTTGTCTGCGGTTGTAAATTCGATAGCATAGTCTTTAATGAAGTACCCGCGTCCGAACCTTTAAGTCCGTTGTTTGCGAATAAACCAAGCGCGATATTTGTGTCTTTGAATGACATTCCTATGCCCGACGCAACCGCCGAAACTTGAGCCAAAGAGTAACGCAATTCCTCAACCGAAGTGGCTGACGCGTTAGCTGTACCGGCAAGAATGTCCGACACTTGCGAAGCCTTTAGAGCGTCCGCCTTGTAAGCATTCAAAGCCGTCGACATAATTTCCGCTGCGTCTGCAAGTCCTAAACCTCCGGCTGTTGCAAGGTTTAACGCTGCTTCAAGACCGCCAGCTTGAACGGTTGCCGGAGTTAAACCCGCCTTTAGTAATTCTTCGATACCTTGCGCCGCCTCAAGCGCATTATATTTAGTTGCTGCGCCCATTTCTAGCGCTAATTGCGACATTTGCGCCATTTCCTTACTTGTAGCACCCGTTAATGCTTTAATTGACGATAATTGAGCCTCAAAATCTATCGCTTTATTGACAGATGAAAATGCCGTCACCACACCTGCTGCCGCACCCGTAACTAACCCTAGTTGCTTAATGACTTCACCCGCTCCGGATTTAAGCCCTTGCATAGAACGACTAGCCCTACGCATTCCGCTTGTAAAGTTAAGGTCGTTTAAACGCAACCTGGCGACTAAATCATAAGCCATACGCTACCTCCTTCCGTCATTTATTTCGTTGCTTTTCTATTGCCTCTTGCTCCAAAAGCTCCGAAGCATACATTAGAGCACGAAATCTTCGAGGCTTTTGGTAAACTTCATCCGGTGGAATATGATGCCTTTGGAAAATAACGTGTAATATCCACGCCTCTCCTCCGGCTTTTATTAGTTTTTTGCTTCTTCAACCTGTTTGTCGAAATCAGCAAATCCGCTTAGGTCCATGATTTCTTTTACTAATTTCGCAATTTCTCCGGCATATAAAGCCTTCTGAACGCAATCGCCTGCGTCGGAAGCGCTGTACTTTGCTTTTAAAGCCTCATTGTTAAAGTCCACATTTTTAACCGCAGTAGCAATAAGATTCCCACCGAAAACTTGCTCATCTAGCGTACCGCCGTGTGTAGCTTGTTGATTAAGACGTCCTATTGTTTTTCCGTCAACAGGTTTAATGATAAAATCACCAAACCTTGCGATTGTTACCTTTTTTTCTTCGTTCATTTCCGCATCAAGTAATGCTTGTAATAAATCCGCCATATATAAAAACCTCCCAGGTTAATTTTTCGAAAATAAAAAGACGGGTCCAAGACCCGCCATTAAACACCTACTATTTTGTCTAACCATTCCATACCGCTAAAAGTAAACGGGAGTTCTTGTTCGACAACGCTCCCCGCTTCAAATCTTATTAAATCAATTCTATCGAACTGTACACCTTTGAGACGGACTCGTTCGAATCCATATGCTTCGGGGTCAGCTAATTTTAGTATCAATTCAGTTACAAAAGGAGCTTTAGTATCATCCGCAACTTGACTAATTAATTCTGTCAGTTCCGAAGTAACCTTTAGACCTTTTAAAGTGCCACTCCATGTTATACCAACTACTTTGTGTCCAACTATTCGTGTTCCAGCGCGTTTAATTTCCTCTTTATCAAGTTCGCCCATCGCTTCGGCAGAGTTAAAATTTGTAAGCCATCTACCGTCCATCCAGACTGTTCCGTAACTTCCGCTAATAGTCCTTGTGGCATCTAATACCATTATTCATTCACCGTCCCTTAAATGTTGATTGTTAAGAAGATGCGTTCCATTGAGTCGATTTCCGTATAACTGACTTCTAGGAAAACCGAATCTCCAACTGATGGTCGTTGTTTATCTAAGCCGACGTACAAGTCTGTTAAGACGTTATTAGTTTCGAGTGTTTCAAGATAAGCCTTGATCGCGCTAATTAACGCCGCCTGTCCGTCATCGTTGTTGTCAATTTTTCCGATATAGTTATCGCAAGCTGTCGCTGGTATGTCAGTAGCAACCGCTTGTCTAGCACGGATGTTACGTATCTTTTTCCGTTTACTTTCGTTAGAGTTCGTCACAATTCCCTGCTCGACCTTAACCTTGCGTCCATCATTTACGAGTACAAGTGATCCGCTAATTAGCGCAGCGTTAATTTCGCTATTACGTAATCGTCTTGTTACGTCAACAACCGGTAAGACTTCGTAAGTAATCGACTTGTTAATCGGAGTACCCGCGATTAAACCCGCAATGTAGGAAGCGTATTGAGACGAATTAAGCTCACTACCATCCGATAGAACAACCCCGGTAATTAAGTTGACGGCATAATCGTCCATCAATCGAATTGATCGTGCGTTTCCGACTGTCGGGTCTTGATCGTCTGCCGTACTACCCCCGAAAATTACCATAAAGTGCTTTCCTTCTTCGCGGTTACGTTTGCACCAAGCTAGCGTGTTATCTTGTTCCGTTGCTGATACCTCATCGGCATATACGAATACGTTAAACTGACGAGCCTCAAAAGCGTCTCGCATATCGATGTATTGTTGTTCGGAATCTGCGTTAGTTGGAACTGTATACACTAAAACTTCTTTTGCTCCGCCTTGCAGCGCTCGAATAACAACGTCGTTGTATTGCGTTCCAAGCACGTCGGTAGCTTCCCTTTCATTTTCGAAAGTGTAGAACTTACCTGCTTCCGCAGTTCCGTATTCAAACAATGGTATACCTACAATTCCGCGTGCTCCTCCCGTTATTTGCGCGAGTGCTACTTCTACGAAATTGATATAAATCCCTGGACGAATAGGCAAAGAGGTCGGGTCCCATGATCCTGCAGCCATTCACAATCACTCCTTATGACAATTTGTTTTAACTGTGGTCGTCTCATCATCCGTTGTGATTTCGGTGACGATTTCGCCAATTTTGTCGTATTGGGGTTGCGTTCTTGGTTCGCGTATAGTAACGTCCAATACGCCGATACATGCGAACATTCCGCTGTCACTCTCGAAGGGTTGCGACAACGAAAAAGACCCGATACGCAAGTACCGAGTCTCGTTAGTTCCCTTTAAAGGGATAACTAAATCATCATTAAATTTTCTTTCTAAATGGTTCATTTTTGAAATACAACCTAATTCATTAACGTCGAAATAAACTATTTGAATCGAATGGTCTAGTCGGTAGTAGAATTGTGATTCGTTGACGGGGTCGCTGGAAAGAAAACGGATAGTTACTTCTTTAGGTTTGTAAGTTTTTGGAAGGTAATTTATTACTTTAACGTCAGTTAAAACTGTTTGGACATAATCCGATATGGATTCTAACTCATTTACTAAGTCCGCCAAATTACCACCCCTCCCTTTTCAAAGCCTCTGCTATTCCGTCCTCAAGCCATCGCTGCCATTCTTCAAGACGTTCGTCTGCTGACTCATCTAAGAATTTTTTTACTGTTCCAGGGTGCCTTAATTGTTTGCCTCCTGCGTCTTGTTCATGAATGTAGTAAGCATAATTAAAGTCGCCAGTGCCGCTTTTTGCTTTTGCATTAGCTGATATTACTACTTCGGACTTAAATCCGTTACCCTCCACTTTTCCGTCAATTTGGTCGTGAAGGTTACGGCTATCCAATGGCGCAATATCACGCGACTGCCTAACCCAATCGTCTTTAATATCGTCTAACGCTTGTTTACCTCCGGCCGCTGCGGCTAAAGGTGACTTTTTAATCAAGTTTTCTAACGGCTGTAAATCTAGCGTAAATTCTTTCGCCATTACACATACACCACCGTTAACTTTGGTTTTCCGCTAATCCAACGAATTACTTCGATTTTGATTGGCGCCTTTTTGATTGTCCGGTTTAGCTCGTCGGTATACTCTATCTCGTCCGTGTACCGGATATCCGCGAGTTTATCGAGGGTAATCTCCATCCCAGCTACAACTTCCTGCCCTAACGTATTGCGTACGAGTTTGCTCCCCTCATCAACACGACATTTTAAGACGAATGTTTCCTCGGTAGAATTACCCCAACGGTCGGGTTCGCCCTTTCTTATCACTGTGATAATCTGCTTTAACGGAATGATCGGCATTAGCGTACACTCCTTCCGATTCTTCGCTTCGTCAAGTTAACGCCATTTGCTTCGCCAATCAAATCGAGTACACTATTCGGAATGAGATCGAGTAAATCAGTTTTACCGGAGCCGAAGGTAAAAGAGATACTTTTGACGGAGAATTGTTTCACTCCGTATTGTTGTAGTTTGTTCGTATCGTTAAAGGCGGCAGCAAGCACCGGTACGAACTCGTAAACCGCATCATCGGGAATTACATATGGTTTGTACCGGTTAGTCAATGTACGTTCAGCCACGTTAAGTAACCGCTGCTTTCGCTCCATGTCCGAGTCTTGCCAATCCTCTATATCGATAACATTTGCGTAAATATAAGCGTCAGCCCCTGCGATAGTTACCGCCATAAGAACACCTCCGTTTTTTATTTTCCGGAGGTTTTGCGCGGTTTCTTAGGCGCCTTTTCCTCCGTTTGTTTTGGCGTTACATCTTCGTAATGATAATCGTTAACTAGAATATTTCGGACATTTTCGTTATTAGTGCGCCCAACTCCGTTATTGAATTGGACACCCTCTGTAACCCCGTTATAATAGTCGTTAGGAGTTTTTATCGTAAATTCCATTTGTTATAAAACCTCCTTAACTAAATTTTTGAACACCTTTTAGACGTGCGGAAGATTTTGAGTTTTGAACGACTAAGCCTGCGTAGAACTCAATACGTGTACGGTATGCTGGCTTTTCTTGTAATTCCCCTAAATCCTCAGTGTTTACGCCGCCGTTAGTAATACCCGCTACTCCATCCGCTTCGTCAATTCGAAGTGCGTAAATTGATCCAGTATCAGTCGAAGTACCTTGAGTTTCGTCGAATCCTAAAATACCGTCGCCGATAATACGAATCGGTACTCCACCGTAAGTCATAACCGGACGTCCGAACGCATCATATTCGTTTTCGATATAACCGTTGTGTTGTTGAATTAACGCTTTAACTTGACGTCTCATTTCTTTAGACATGAATAGTGCATTTGGTCCGCCATCTACTGCGTCTAACAATTCGTCAAGCATTGTTAAAGTAAGTGGATTACCGTTTTCTCCCGCAGAAACAATCTCTGTAGTAAGTTTGTTTAAGCCGTCGAAACCTAAAGGATTTACTGCTACGTCACCGTCAATGAAATTCTTATCGAAGAACTTAGCAAGTGCCTTTGTCTTTAGTTGAATTTGAATAGCTCTTTGATCGTTAATATTACTACGTGTTTGTGCAATAAAACGGTCAACGTCAACGTCTCCACCCATAATTGCTAGGTTAGCAGTTTGGTTGTTCACTGTACCCGAGCTTTCAGTATAGCCCTTGTTAACTTCACGGAAATCGATATTCGGTAAAGTTCCCTCACGGTTATACGCAAACGAATTTCCCGCTACCTCAATAAATGGTAAAATCTCTAAAGCTGCGGAGTTTTTTGCGTATTCTTCAATAACTCCTCGTTTTAACATATCTTGACTAAGTTTCGCTGATTCGATCAATGTTAATGCCATAAATAAAACACTCCCTAAGTAATTTTTTTGTAAAATAAAAAAGCATCCTACGATTTTTACGTAGAACACTTTCTATTTCTTGCTTTGTTCAAGACCCATGCGAAGTAACTGCCCTGTGTCTAACTTATCAAGGTCTATTTTTTGTTTATTCGAAGGATTAGTCGGACCGCCTACCGGTTGCTCGACTTTTGATTCCTTGAATAAGCCTTTTGTTTCAGCTTTGTTAATCCAGTCGAGTTTCGCTTCCGGTGTTAGATTTTCCGGTATCAAGTCGTGAAACTCTTCGGGAATACCGCTTAGTTTCGTTTGTAGTAGCGTATTAACTACTGATTCAAGTTCCTTTGCGCGAGACTCAACACTTTCGAACTGGGATTTAAATTCGCCAAATTCTTTCGTAGTTCTCTCGTACAACTCCCGATACTCTCCGCTTTCTTCTTTTGCCTTTGTTTCAGCCGCAATTTTATCGGTAAGTAATTGGTCTAGTTGTGATTGTACGTCTTTATACTTCTGATTCACTTCGTCAAAACGACTTTTCGGAATCATATGTTCTTTCGTGACTTCCTCCGTTTTTTTCGTCTCGTCAGACGGATTATTAGTTTCTATTTGTTGATTTTCAGACATGATTAATACTCTCCTTTATTCGTGTTTAACGAGCAACGCCTCGAATATTTGCGCAGTTTAATGACATACGCTAGGTCAAGCGCGTTCTGGGTTACGAATCGGACTAACTGTGTGCCTGCAGCATGGATGGAAAAGCTCGTTACGAGGTATGTCGTTGATATAAACATAATTTCCGGGTGCATCCGGTGTTAATTTGACGACTTTTCCTTCCCATTTTCCGCAAGCATCTTTCGCCCCGTGTCGACTGATAACGCCATACATAACGTCACGACTTAAAGCCTCATTTATAGTCGATTCTTTATGAGCTTCCATCATTTTCGTACGTACGAGTACATTTACATATTTTGACGGACGCCAACGCCTTCCCGCCGCATCGATTATACCGGTATTAACAGACTCGCCTAGTTGTTTACGAAGTTCTGCGGTAATATCTCGCCTTAACGATTGGGTCGCATTGACTCCTTTCGTTAAATTGCTTCGTAACACTTCCGCACTAACTCGACGAACTGTTGCCCGTACCTTGTTATCGACGTTCCTAGTAACCGCCAATAGGTCCGATTGTGTATCAGCGACCGCTGCGGCAACTAACTCCTTATTAATTCGGTTGAATTTGACGAGTGTTTCCGCGGCTTGTACCGTTTCAGCAATTCCCAACGACATTATTGCGCTGATAATGCCGTCTTTTACTGCCTTCTCGATACTTGCCCTCGCTAGTTCGCCGGCTTCGACGTTCAATTCGTTTAAAATTTCGCCGATAGATTTTAAGGTTGCTAGTTGGTTGGCGCGTGAAAAATTATTCAAGTCCAAGCGATTTAACTCTCGCAGAATTTCTTCGATTGCTTTTTCGTATGCACCGACGAGTCTATTAACTTCATAGTCGTAATTCGGTTTTGGAGGCTGCGTCATTATTCTTCAACCTCAACGTTATTAAATACGGTCGTATCTACGAATGAATCGGCTCGTTCTTCCTCGCGAATGCGCTCCAACTCAATGCGTGCTTGCTCCTCGGTAAACCCATTGACTTCCATTATTGCGCCAAGTTGTGACTGTGTAGGCTTTCCGCCAGTCCGTACTTGAGCGATCGTAGCTTGTTCCATTTCGTCGTCAGGTAAGCCGTCTCTAAACTTGATTTTCGGAATCGTAATATCATAGCCAAGCTTTTCCTTGCCTACTTTGGAGTGCTCTAACATTTGCGCGATTAAAAGAACCTGTCTTAACGCCTTATCATAGTACTGTCGTTTTCTATTAATCTTCGATAGTAGCGAGTTCATACGCCACTTAATCGAAAGACCCGAAGCTCCGCTTGTGCCACTGTTGTCCTTACCGAGAGCTACCGGTGGTATCTCCGAAACTAGTAAAACTTGATCGACTAATTTATCTAATTCCTTGAATGCTGCCTCTAATTGACCGTTCCACGTAATGTATTGCGGGAGTAAATCATTTTTCTCCGCCTCAAAAACCTTATCCCTACCGGTACGAAAAACCGGATTGCCGCGTTCATCAATATCGAGACTTCCAACCGGAACCACCATTGCGGGATCACTATGTTTGTCGAGTATTTCCGCGATTTTACTTAATCGATTATTGATTTCATCGAAAAGTGATTCGCTTTCGCTAATATCATCGATTCCGAGGCAGTCGTCGTCAGTAGTGTAATTAGGTACATGAACAACTAATGGAAATGGGACACCTGTTTCGACCTCTGACTTTGAACCTTCGTGCTCTGATTCAATCTTCCAAGTGATTACTTCGTTTTCAATCTTTGAAGTCTTAATCGGTGTCATTTTATACTCGGAATAAACGATTTTTCCGGGATAGTGCGACTCTACTTTTAAAATCCACTCTTGGTCGCCGGTTTCTTCAACTACTTGAGGAAAGGCTATATGGTAAGCGTAGATTGTTTTTGTATCACCGGGTATAGTTTCAATAAAGACGTACTCCGCTTTCTGCGATTCAATAATTACTCTAAATGGGTCTATGTCTTTGGAAAGTAATCCGCCATACTTTTGACCCCACCGTATTTTATAAAATGAATCACCCCGATAGGAGTTTCCGATCGCCGATTCAACATTCGTTGTATTTAAATCATTATCAATTACAAGTCTTTCTATGGCTTTTTGCTCGTTTGAATCATCATTTTTCCCAGCACTATATATCGGCGGTTCACCGAAAAGGAAGTCCGCAGACTTTATACAGATTAATTTCGCCAAGTTTGTACTAATGTAAATTGAGTGGGCTTGTTTTTCGTTTAATTTTTCTTGATTAAAGACAAGTCCATGATTCCCTTTAAAGATATGTTTGTTTCTTCTATAACGATCAATTCGTCCTTGTTCTTCACTAGGTGGGAAGTAACTCCCTATTTCAAAGATTGGCAAAATCTCACCTCCGTTTTTATATGCCTGGTGGTTTTCTCATAAAAGCTCTCCGTCTCCTTAACCCACCTGTTAAATCTACAGCACCGGAAAGCGCGTCGGGTAAATCGTCATGTTGACCGGACGGGAATTGCTCAAGCTGTTCGAGTAGTAAACTTTGATGTTTATTGAAACGCAAAAAGCCGTTTTCGGTTAACGGCTCGAGTGATTCTATTCGCTTTTCTTTTTTACTTGAATGACTCTTTATTTCGTGTAACCTTGTAACCAATACATTCTCTTTCATAAGCCTCTCTTGTAGCTGCCTATGCATGTCGAACCCGATACCGATAGTCTCTACGCCAAATCTTCGATGCTGGTACAGTTTTATTTTGTCGACCGCAACTTTTAGCGCTTCATTTGCTTTGCACTTTTTAGCCCAAGCGTCGATAATATAAATAACACCCGTTCTTCGATCACGACCTATTGTGACTATCGCGTTATAGTCTGATCTCGAACTTTTACCTGCAGCAATATCCCAATAGCCATAATACTCTAACGGTGTTGGATTACCTTGTGCATCGAATAAATCGGATTCGTCGAAGTAGCGAAACTTCTCAGGAACGAATATTTGCGATTCCTCATCGCGAGGCTCGTTCTGATACTCGGTATTAAACGCTTTGGATCCGTTAGCCCATTTCCACGCCATCAATTTCCACAACGGCTGAACTTCCGGCCATAATACGACTGCCCCTTCGTCCATTTCCGTTTTATGCGCTTCGTAAAATTCTAGCGCTTTCTGTTCTCGCTCATTTATCGGAATTTGGTCACTTAAATATATCGACCTACACTCGTCCCACAAATCCATACGGTCGGGGTCCTCGATTAGAGCTTTATATTTTTTGGACTTGAAGTCCGGTCGATTTTTTAACAAATCATTAAGTAAACTAGATTCATGGACAACGGTTCCCATTACGATAAATGCCGTTCGCTTACCCTTCGGATCGCCTAGTGGCATAACTGCTTGTGAAAACCAATTTCGCAAGGCCTCTCTTTGCTCTCTCGTAGATGCGTTTCCGCCTGGACGCGCATCTTCTAAGTCGTCCGCGATAATTAAATCTGGACGTCCACCATTCCAAGTCCTTCCACGTAGCGCTTGACCTGTAGATACGGCTTGAACAAGTGTTAATTGCTTTTTATTATCAGCACTATCCGGTTCCCATGCGATAAATTCAGAGCTATTGTCTTTCGGATTCATTTGTTGTTTTGGCGATAGTAGTGGTCCAAAATCTTCACGTAACTTTTCGTTAGTTTTTAACTGACCGGCAATCCATTCTAGGTTAGCGACTGAAACCGTAGGAGTTTCCGAGATTATGATGATGTATTTACGCTTGCGATAGGCAACCTCACGCAATGGAGCCGCCTTTGATAAGTAAGACGACTTACCGTGTGAACGCGGTGCTGCTCGTACGATTTTTGCGTTTTTGGTAACGTTAGATACTTCGTCAATGCTTGCGCATATCTCTTTGTGGAACTCCGCAGCATCGTCGGTCGACTCTAATTCGAAATCATCCCAATTTCCGGCATTATCTTCGTTGTGCGTTTGACTGAAATATTCGAGTGCAAAATAAAGGAGATCGACCTCGGCACGATGTATTCGTTTCAGTCGCGTTAAGTGGTCAACCAATTCGTCAAGTTCGTCATAGTCGGACGGCAATAATTCGCCTCTGGACTCCGCTTCGAGCATTTTGTCAATCAACTCGGTTGTACTATCGATTAATTCCTGGCGCTCCTGACGGTTAAGCCATTTTCCGTTAACCCATGCGATAGTCGATCGCCTCCTTTCACTTTATTTCGAAATAAGTTCTTCTAACTCCCGTAATACTTGCGTCGCTTTCTTCGCTTCACGTTGTAGCGCCTTTAGTCCGGTGAGTGCTTCGGAAATGTCTACGTCGATTTTAACCGTTAGATTCCTTTTCGCCTTCCTTACGTCAATTGCCGTCCCTTTTTCGTCAACAGTAACACCAAATTCGCGCGCGTTATTTGCCGCCATGTTCATCGTCTCCTTTCGGCTTTCGCCGGTTTAATTTCAAAATAAAAAGCCCGCCATTATGGCGGACTACTTTATAGGTCGCATTTAACGGCAGCGAAACGCCTGACTATACTGTTAACCCTCAACATTAGTATCCGGATAACACGCCGTCACGCACGGTCATTCCTGCGCCAGTTAACGCCTTCACTTTCATAGATTGCGAATCGGCTCCGGAGGAAGTCCCGAAGCTGGACGTATGTTGGTACGAAGCCCCAACCGGCAAAGCGCCGTTCGCCTAGCGCTTGTAAAATTATAAAATTTCATTGACTTTGGATAAATTTGGCGTTAAAATGAATGTAACATATCTGAATGGAGTTGTATTCGATGAATGAAGTCCAGCCAATCCGCAATATTAAGCACATAAATGCAATAAAAAAAGCGCTTCACGGGCGCGATCAATTATTGTTTATATTCGGCATTAATTCAGGTTTGCGTATCTCCGATATACTTAAGATTAAGGTAGGTGACGTACGCGACAAGGACTCCATCGTCGTGCAAGAAACGAAAACTAGCAAGCCGAAACGTTTCGTATTTAATCATTCGATTAAAAATGCAGTAAGCGAGATTGTTCCAGCTACCGCAGACGATGACGAGTATTTGTTCAAGTCTCGAAAAGGTGATAATAAACCGATTAGTCGTATCGCAGCTTGGCGTATACTTAACGACGCCGCCGACCGAGCAGGTGTAGCCGATAAGATTGGCGCGCTCGGGACCCATTCATTGCGAAAATCGTTTGGTTACCACGCTTACAAAAACGGTACTGACATAACGCTGTTGCAATCGATATTTAACCACTCATCGCAAAAAGATACGCTACGTTACATCGGAATAAATCAAGATATGATCGACGAAGTATACGTCAATATCAACCTTTAACGCCTTAACGGGCGTTTTTTTGTTGCGTAAAACCGACGGACAAGTTACGATTAAAAAGTCGAAATAAAAATTTGTTTTTCGGATTTAAGACGCACTAAATGGGGCGAAATTTCGGGGCGCCCCCCCTGCCCGGGCACCTCCGTTATCAAAACATTCACAATTGTTTATCGTTTATATCGTATGCACAACGATGAATATCGAATGTAACAGAAACCTCTTGTGTATCATTCGAAGATAGCCCCGGGGCCTGTTAAATCAACGCTCGCACCGTCATTCATTACGTTACATTTCCGTATACATTTATGCAGTCCTTCAACCCGCATTCTTACGTTGTGTTTATACAATCGTAGTGAATAGCGAATGTATAAAACGTTGCATAATCCGTTGCCAATTTCCGCCAGTTTATCGGGTCGGTTACGGTCGGTCTGAAAATTTCGGTCGGGTGTCCGCCGAGGGCTTGCAACGGGTGTAAACGGCGGGTTATGTTCGCAATCCACACCGTTACACACTCACGTTACGAGTTTCTACTATTATATGTCGTCGGTATCTTCCGTTGTGGATTCCGCCTTGTAGCGTTCCAACTTCGCTCTAATATCCTCGATACTCTTACCGCCAGTCGACTCCGTATTAACTTCGTGCTTTTCCGTCAACATATCATGCGCCTGTAATAACGTCTTAAACATTGCCGCGTTACCATCACGTACGATAATGTCCGGAACCGCATCGAGTACAGCCGGCAGTTTATCAAGGGTGTTGCGTACCATTTCACGCTTTAACTCACGTATAAATAAGTCGTCTCTGCGCCAATTATCCAAGGTATTGACGTGTACACCGCAGATTTCTGCGATCTCTTTATACGTTTTACCGCCTTTCTTCGGCTGCGCTAACCACTGTATAGCGAGATAGTGCTCGGCACCTAATGATTTCAAAGCCATTGTTTTACCTCCTTCATTAATACCTACGTATCATTTTGACCTGTAGGTGTATCTTTGTTTGGTTACTTTGTAACTTACTTCTGCCGATCAAGATATATAAATTAATAGATAGCGTCGATATGCTTTTTTATCGGCGCAGTGTATTTTTATTTAGTATATTTATTTCGGTATATTTATTTAACGTATCAAAATGGACTCACCTACGTATCATAATGAACCGTACTACGTATCAAAATGAACCGAACTATAGCCATTCAGGATCAAACGGGTCTACTTCCGTCTGTTTCTTCGCTCCTAATCGTTGCTTGTCGGTTGCCTCACGTTCTTTTATCCGAGCGATTCTCGTCTCCATATGCGGCTTTACTTCCGGAAACTTAGCGATTAATTCTTCGATAGTTGTAACAGGCTTTAACGGTACGTACACGTTGTTATTCGCGACTGACGACGGTTGCTTCTTAATTAATTCCAACTTAACCAACGTCGCGATACATCGCTTAACTGTCGACTCGCCTAGACCGGACTCTATCGCTAATTGCGGAATAGTTGGCCATGCGTAACCGTAGTTCGGATTAAAGTGGTCGAATAGCAATTCGTAGATTAAACGAACATTACCGTTGAAGTCCGGATGCTGCGTATAGATGCGTTTTAGGCTATTTAATGCTGGCGAATAATACTCGGTTATTTCGTAAGGGTACTTATTTTCCATGTAAAATCATCCTCCGTTTATACGATTTCAATTTAACGTTTGTATATAAATTAAGCAGGCTTGTTTTCCGCCCACTCTCGTAAAAGTTCGTGTAATTTATCGGTTCTACGGTACTGCCAAAACTTAACCATCGTGCTATCATTAAGGCCGGTGCAAATATAACGCTGACCGTTCGCCTGCAAGTGTTTGTGTAAGTTTAGGCTGTAGCAGTAATAAAATTCGTTTGTCATATCGATTTACCTCCCGTTAATTTAACGTAATAGTTCGGGAAACACCGCCGAGCTCCGATCAAATTATTACCTGCTCCGTGTTCCCCTTCTATCTTCTATTACGTCCGTTATTAGGTATTTTACGTTCGACTCCGTTTCCATAACGTTAATGAATCGACATCACCGTCCGCCTCAATCTCCTCGACAGTTAAGCGTGGATTAGCGAAGCACCAATAATAAAAAGCACGGTACTCGTCGACTGTGAGTCCGCACTTATCAGCTAGGAATGTTATTAATCTATTAAACTTCGGCTTATCTACGTCATCACGTCCTCCCGCCCACTCGAATAGATTGGATGCAGATTTCGAGGCATTTAGTGAGCTTACCAACGGATAGCAGTTCCAATCAACAGTTCCACCTTGACCTATCGCGATAGGGATTGCGTGTTCGAGGTGTAATCCATCTGACTCGCCAGTCAAAGCGCAGGCATCGCCGAAGAAATCCAATGTAGCTTTCCACTGCTCATCCGATAATTCGCCAGGAAGCGCTTTTTCTTTGGCACGGCGGTTGTGGCCATATGTTTTGTATTTTTCTGGGTTTCGTTCCCGACCTCTGCGTGCAATCAAGTTTTTACAACTAATGCATTGTGTCGATAACCCGTCTGCTTGGTTACATAAATCAATACGGTATTCACACCTATCCTTCCACACTTCGCACATTGGGCACTTTTTACGTATACATTTTCCTTTTTCATCAAATACACGCTTTGACCTTGGTTTAATAGGGCGTTTTTCCCCGCCGTAAATATTTAATCCCTGTTCATGCGCCTTACTACTTACTGATTTACACTTAACGCAATAAGACTGCCTTTTAGCGAAACCTCTATTACATATCCGGAAATTATCCAACGGCAACATTTCTCCGCATAAACCTCCGCAGCGTTTCGCGACTACTTCTCCAGCCGAGTTTAATAAGTGCTCAACCTTGCGTGTTTTTGGAATATGTTTTAATTCCTCACCGTCGTCACCGAACCACTTTCCTTCCAATTCAATTACGTGTTTCATTCGATCTACCCCTTTGTCGTTTTTTCTGCAACGTAAAAAAGCCCCGGAAAAAGTCCGAGGCCGATGCTTTACATTTGCTTTTTAATTTGATATAGTTGATAGTGGATAAATATTGAATAAAAGTTTTTTAGAGATAAAATAAAAAAAGATTTTTTACCTCCCTACATAAGGCATAGATAACTAAACGTATAAAAGTAAGCTATTTTTAATAAAATTTCCCTTTCGGCGTCTATATAGCGGACTAATTAGACAAAATACAACCCCCTATTGTTAATTTTTCGTCATATAAATTTAAATTAAATTAATTTTCCCGCACATCATACACCATCCCAAACGCATTCAACTCCACGACTTTGTATTCCTTCATATTCGAAGTCATCGTCCGCACCAACTCGCCGTCTTTGTTATACACTTTGCACGGTTGCTCGCGCTTGAAATCCTCGTACTTACGTTTTCGCTCCGCATTTCTTGCTCGTTTCTCATAATCTATCGGACGCGGCTCGACGGCTGTTGACAGGCTAGCAATCTCGCGTTTCAATCGGTCGACCTCCGTCTTAATAGCGTCATAAATTCGTACAACACCGCAGAATCAATCGCCTTTGTCTCGCCCTTCATGAAGTCTGCGAACGCTTTAGTCGCCGTTATATCGCCCGCCAGCACGTCACTTATGAGGTCCGTCGGGTCCTCGGCATGTTCCAATTCTTTCGACTTAATCCACGCGGACAAACGTTGATTTTGCGTCGCTAGGTCGTCATCCGATTCAGCAATCGCAATAAACTCGTTCAATTCCGCAATTTTACCGAGTAGGTATGCGCCACGGCGTGTTAGTTCCGGCTTGCCCGCCTTGTGTTGCTCCCAGGCTTTCAACGTACGCTCACGTATACGTTTCTTCATATGATCGAGGTCGTTCCGTTGCATGCCGGCAAGCTGTTCGAAGTCGTTAACGTCGACATAATCGCTTTCTTTACTTTGTAAGCCCGTTGACAGACCGTCGATGAATTCGTTTTGTCGACGGGTTAAAAACTCGTGGCGATTCTCACGGAACCACTCAACGAATGGATTAGCGTAGGTCTGCGGTTTTGGCGCAAAATAGGACTCCGATACTTCATCGCCTAATGTACCGACCACCTCGCCGTTTTCGTTATAAATCGGACGGTCGAGCGAGTCGAAATTGATAGTTACATATTGCTTTCCGCCAGTTAGCGGGTCGTACATACGATGTGTATTAGGATTTGCTTCGGCAACTAATTCGTGCTCCAATTTCGCAATAATCGCCTTGACAACGCGGTTTAGATTATGACGGTCGCGTCCCTCAATTACATCAGTCCAGTTGGCTCCTTCCGCAAGTTCAAAGCTGTCTAGCGCCTCCCACGCGATACCGACGGCGGAGTTTAAGAGTTCCAGTTCCTTGTAACTTCCGATAGTAGATAACGTGTGTATCAACCCGAATATTGTTCGTCTTAACTTCGGGTGTTTGGGTACGAAGGTCTGCTCGGTGCTGCCGTCCTTGATTTCAAATAAAACTTCCTCAAATAATCGTAGTTTTAAATCCATTTAACATTCCCCTTTTCATTTAAATTTTTGTATTAAAAAAAGAGGCTCCGCACATAACGGAAACCCCTTAAATACCAAACTATTAAATTTTTTCATCTATAAGGTATAGACAACTGTGGGCAAAAAATAGTACGTATATTCAAAAATATTCTCATATATAAGCCAGACAATCATGAAAGTGCGGACGTCGACAGGATCGACGGAATGGGAATTATCGAAAAAATTAACGAGAGGTTAGGCAGAGATACGGGGTGTCCAAATTTGGATAGCCCGGAAGAAGGGAAAAGTAAGCCTCTCGGCGTTTATATAGGTAACTAAACCACCAAAACGCAATAGGAAAAATATATTATTTTTGAAACCACGGTTTCATAAGGAATAGACAACTGGGAGGACAAAAAATACCATTCTCCTTTTATTTAACCCAGACATTTCGTAAAATAGTAAGCTTATATAAGACAAGATAACTAATCCCCATAATGTAAGCCGCAAAACCACTCAAAAGTAAGCCATCTTACACAAAATAAAAACCCGCAACAATTAACGAGTCCTTCCGGCGTCTATATAGGTAACTAATTAAGGAAAATATGGTATCATACTGTATTTGTAATCAAAATGTAACACACTTGTTCGTATTTTAGACACAAATATAATTACACAAAAATAAAAGCCCTACCATTTGGCGGACCTCCCATATATAAGACTATATTTCTTGTTTGTTTATGCGGTTTTTACGCTAATTCTCTGTTTTTCATAAAATATTTTCTCGTCAAAATAGCGATCCAACCCTCGCGCCACTACTTCGTCCCACGTAAGGTCATACACGTTATATTTGTCGGTCATGGCCGACTGTTTCTCCGCCTCTAGCACTTCTTTAACGTTCGCATAGTAGTTTTCCGGCTTGTTAGCGCCATTTGACGGCCATTCAGCCGCATTGACCATCGCAGGCTTGTAGCGACCGTTAATTGCGTAAGGACTCGCCGCCAGTTCAATCTTGCGTATAAACGCTTCCTCCGCGTCGTTGTCCGGCTGAAACGATGTCCATACGATCATTTGGCGCTCCATCCTCATACGCGTTGTATAACGGTAGCCCGTAGCCTGCCCGCCGACTGTTGCCCCGTCGTCCCTTTCGACTTCACATACGGACATTGGGCGTCCAGCCTTATAACGGAATTGGTAACGCCGTTTCGACTGATTCCACCATTGGTATGTCTCGTAGTGGCAAACGTTGGTACGGCCGTTCCGACTCAAGTCGTAGAATATCCGACCACAGCAGGCGCACGACTTAAACTTTCGCGGTATAACTTTTATTTCCCGCCACGTTAACTTAGGAATATCCAAAAGTACCGTTTCGGTAGTTACGGCGAGCGCACCGTCAAGCCAGTCACGGAATTCTCGAAGATCATTACGTTGCCACTGGCGGACATGATTGCAGAAACCTTCTCCGTCGAACCGATATTCGCCGATCACTCGCTCCAATTCTTCGGTCACGCGGTCGTAGACATAACGTTTGATTGTTTCGTCCATTTCGATTCCCCCTCGTAATATAGTCCGTACTAACGCGCAAAAGTAAGCTTCTTATATCGTATAAGCCACAAACTCAGGCAAAACGGTACACTAGTGATGAAAGTTTAGATAGGGAATTCGCCCCACCTAAACAATCACTAAGTACCTTCAAATTGTGTCACGTGACACAATTTTATTGCTCAACATCTGCCTCATCTAGCAGTTTTCGGACTTCTTCTTGTGATATATCCAATTCTAACGCTTTCCTAACAGAACCTATTGCAGTATCTATATCCACAGTTTGTCCGGTATCCTCACGAAAATTAATAATTAACATTTTCGCTAAGTCAATTTCACTCATACGTTCCTGACCTTCTTCATCATTTAACTTATATACCTGCTCAATAAGAAGGCGTAAGTTTAAGGTCGAGCGATAGTCTGACTCTAATTCTTCGTCTGTAATTTTCATACTTTCATAGAAATCCTTAAATCCACGCTCTTTCATGAAGTCTTGCCACAAATAAAATTCCTTTATCCTTTGTGGATCAATTTCTAAGGTTGAATGATTTGTGTAAAATCCAAATAATACTACTCCAAACTCCTGTCTGAAATCGTGTTCGCTATTAAATTCATCTACTAAGCGACGGTACAAATCTTCGTCATCCTTTATAATTAAGAATCCATCACCGTCTCGCTCTCCGCTTCTTGCGCTATCCGTAAGCATTACAAAAACGTAATGGGATGGATTCACCCACTCAAGCGTTTCATTTGATATTGGATTTTCTTTAAATCTCACCGAATCGTAAAACTTTTCAATATTCCACTTTCTAAACTCTTTATCATACGAATGCTTTAATAATCCTTGTTCGAAGTCAATAGCGAAATCTATATCGCTATCTGTGATGTTATTTATGTGACATCCATATAAAAAGCAAACATTACCAACTGACAGATTTATAGGTAACTTTGTTTCGTTGCTCTTTATACAAATGGCAGCAGATTCAAAGCCTATTGATTGTCTAATCGTTGAGAATACTAAAAGAAAGTGCCACTCGTCCACCCATTTTTTAACGTCATTTACTGTAATAGGCTTCTTATCCCAAAAATGCCTCGTAAATTTATCTTGAAATAATTCAAATAAACTTCTTTTTGGCATCACAGGAGCGTACGTTTCTGTACATAATCTTTCCAAAATGTTCTTTAATCTCAGTAATTGTTTAGCATGACCTTCTTTAATGTCTCCTCGTTCAATCATAGCTTGAACAGAATCAGATAAACTTAATAATCGTAATTTTGAAGCGACATAATCACGTGTCTTTTTTACTTTTTGCGCTATCTCTTCTTGAGTCAGTCCTTTATGTGAATACCATAGAAAAGCCCTAGCTTCCTCGATTGGTGTTAATTGTTCCCGTTGAATGTTTTCGATCACGGCCAAGTGGAACGCATCCTCATCCGATAACTCCTTAACGAAAGCGTCGATTTCAGATAACCCAACAACTTGCGCAGCTCGGTAGCGCCGTTCACCTTGTACTATTTCGTATTTACCGTTTAATGGTCGCACCATGATAGGCGACTGCAGCCCATCCTTTTTAATAGATTCTGCCAATTCTGCGATACTTTCTTCATTGAATATCTTGCGTGGTTGATTCTCATTACGGATAATTTGGTCAAGTGCGATTTTTAGCTGATTCATTAGTACATCTCCCTTTCGCGATAGGTTTTAATAGTCTATTACTTTCGCATAGAATAAAAGCGCAGCGACAATAGTGCTTTTCTATTGGCGCAATGTTTTGTTGGTATCTTTACGTTGGTGTGTTTAACTTGGTATGTTTAGAAAGACATCAGATTAAGGTATGCAAGCACTCGTCAGGTGAATGTTTCGATACCATCATTAGGTGCCGTTACTATTTATATAGGCTTTTGTCTGGCATGATACGCTCTCCGTTACCATCCACCACATAACCGTCATCACTTATCCGCGGGCAGAACGACATGAAGTACCATTTATATCGCTTCGTACCGACCCATACGTCCCTCGTTTCGCTGATTAGACCGTTTGCTTCCAGTATGTCTACGAGAGGTTTTATTCGACTCTCCGCGATTCCTAGCGCCTGACACATTTGGCTCTTAGGAGGAAAACTTGCGCCAAACCGAACGCTCGTTGAACCATCTTCTAACGTGTGCTTACCGTCAACATACGAAAGCAGATAAAAATACAACGTCACGATGTCGCGAATTTGCGGTTTCCTTTGCTTACGTTGATACTTAGCGTCATGTTCGGCGATAATCCTCGGAAACACCTTACGCATGAGGTCAAGATTGTACATTTCGTAGTTATTACCCTCGAGTAAAAATCGTTTGTCGTTTGGTAACGGCTTAACTTGTTCCATCTTCGCAATCCCCTCCGTCAATTTAAAAATCTTTTATATAAAACCGTTGACTTATTAGCCAAACGGTGATAAAATACAAGTATAGTATAATTAGGTTATTTTTATGTAATTTCAGACTATCTCTCTTATTATCGGATATTTCTAATGAACTTTCAATAGTTTTTTAGATTTTTTTTTGCTTTTTATAAGAAAAACGCGAGATAAACCCGCGCTTCTCATCCTGTTGCATTTCCTCCGATTCCTCCATTACCTGGACTACTCAAAGGTTTTACATTTTCAGAACTTTCATTAGGCTTTTCTTTAGTTACACTTAGCCCAACTAAAACTCCCGCAACCAGTAACCCTGCTACTAATTTCTTCATTCGAACACTCTCCCTACGCGATTTTGATGTTGTAAAGTATCTCCGCCGATACAATGTGTTCATGATGCATTTCTTCTATGTAGCGTTTCGGCAGCTCGGCAAAATATTTATCACCTGTTTCTATGAATCTAGCAATAGATAGCAACAACAACTCCGCGTCATTAAGTGCTATGCCGAGGTAACACAACGCAAACGGGTCGTCGTCAGAAACCTTTGCACTTAATTTCATTACGGCATTTACATCACCTCCTTTAGCGTAGTAGTGCATCCTTTCAAGTGGGTCGCTGGTATCACTCGGTGAAACGTTCTTATCCCATAGAACTTTAGCGAAGAATATGTCTTTTTCGTCAGTTTCTTTTGCTAGTTCATTTCTTCCGCCAGCAGTCAATACTTCTTTATATCTATTAAAGTACTCAACACTCATATCGAAGTCCTCAAGTAGATAGGAAGTACCCAGCAAGTGGAGTGTATGAGCTTTATATGACTGATTTAAAAACTTTGAATTTAGGACCATGTTCGCATAAAAACGAGACTTTCTTACGTCGTTTTTTAAATAAAGGTACCCTCTGGCAAATATTTCGCCTATTCTAGCCATGTAACTATCTCGGATGAATTTGTTTTTTATTTCTTTCACTTGTTTTTCTGCAATTCTTGCTAATCGAAACATACATTTATATTCTTTCAACATATAGAAAATTAACGACTTAAGGATGTTTGAAAAGGCTCGCATTTCTTGTGTTGTCGGTTTTAGTGACTCCAACTCAACAAGTAAATCTTCATTTGATGCATTTCGTTGTTGGAATTTATAAGCAATTTCATAAAAGTTTGACCATATCTTATTTTCTTTGTTTGCTTTTTTCTGGGAGGTGATAAGTAACTTTAACAAATCGAGCTTCCTACTTGTTGAAGCATATTCCATAAGCATTCTACAATTTTGTCTAGCCTCATCGCGGATCATCGTTGCAGCGAGTATTTCCACGATTTCGTCTTCTTTTTCGGGCTTTAAGAATCTAATAGCCAATAACCACGCGGAGAATGTCAGTTCTTTCTTATAGTTGAAGAAATGTGATAACTGACTTCGGTCTACTTCAATTACTTCCGCCAAATCTTTCTGCTTTATATCTTTATCGTCTCGCTCCATCAACGAATACATCAATTTTCTTAACATAACCTCGATCATCCCCTTATTAGACCGATAGCACGGTGATAGCTTGTCCCGGCGTCGTTCACAACGGAGTAGTTGCCGCTACTTGCCGCTCCAAAGGACGCCGTGTATCGTTTAAGACTCCTTGCTCGGACAGTTACCAATGCTGACCGAACGTAAGAGTTCCCGCGCTGACCGTTTATGCACTAATCCAGTCGATCCCCTTCGATACCTTCTTACCGCAAATTTTAATCCGCCGAACTTGTACGAGTGCTACCTTTGCATTTCCGAATGTCACGCCACTGACACCGGTTATCTTTTCAAAATTACGTGAACTAATTTCGTAAAACTCATCGCCTAATTTAACGTTGTAGCCTTCGGATAACTTAGTGAAACTAATTGTATATTCGATAATCATTTCAACGCACCACTTCGGTCAAGACCGACGAATAGACCTACGCAAAACATCGCGATTGCAACAAATAAGGTAATCAATTTTCATACGCCCCTTTCGAGAATCTTCGTATTATTTCAAGTAGAGTTGCGGACATTAGCCATTCTAGGTCGACATTTTCAGGTAAATAAAATACTGCGTCAAACCTTTCCGCTAGGTCCAAGTCTACAACCGGAGTACCGTCGGAAAGCTTGTCCGTAAATTTATAAAACGTCCACTCCGGATCATTCCTTTCCAATAAAAAGTCGCCGTCGATGATAATTGCATCCTTTTCGATTCTAGGCTCTAGTTCTTCATTTGCGGAACTTATTGATAAAACATATGAACGAGTAATCAACAACCTCACCTCCTTTAAATTACGTTTAGCGTAACTTGTATCTTTAGTATAATTACGTTTAGCGTAATTGTCAACACTTAAAATTACATTTTGCGTAATTATTTTAAAAGCGATATAATGTACTTATAGAAAAATGGAGGTTGGGGATGATGGGCAGGATAATCGAAGTAAAACTAAGGAAGATTCTAACTGACAGAAAAATAGACCAAAAACAGCTCGCTATGATGTCGGGGTTGACTGAAAGAACTGTCAGTGAGCTTGTAAACAACAAAACAAAACGATACCCAAAGGAAGCACTAGAGAGTATAGCAGACGCGTTAGACATTAACGATATCAATGAGATAATAACCTTAGTGGACGAAGAAAGCGCCGGTCAATGATGCCGACGCCTTTTTATTTCAAAATATTATACCTACAGAAGTACCTAACCCTACTAGTATTTTCAGGAATAAAGGCATTAGTTGGACTAGTATATATCCGATTGATGCGTTTTGTATTAGAGAAATTGCTTTGTCTTTTTGATTAATCATAAATAACAACGCACCGCCCGATAACATAACCGCTGCTATAGGGTATGCTAGTGCTTGAACAAGGTCAACTAACGGCATAAATGCATCCACAATTTGCTCCTTAGCTTTACTTTTGACATACTCAGCAGGCCCTGCAGCATACGCTAAATTAGATGCACCTACGTGTGTTAAGTTGAACGCTAACCCGCCCGCAATGCCAGTTAGCGCAATCTTAATGCCGTGGGTTTTTAATTTTCTATTCGCTTTCTTTATTTCGGCATGAAATCGATGTTGCCCCGTCATAAAGTCTTTTAATGATCCCACCGTTTTAACCTTCGTCATTTTAACCGCCTCCTATAAAAAGTCTTGAGCAGTAAAAACTTGAAATACTAACCCTTCGCAAATTTTTTCAATCTGCTTACGTCGATACTCTGTTGTAGTCATCCAAACAAACTTGGGTGATTTACTAAACGCACCTAAGTCTATCAACTTTCTGTATTTATTCATCTTCACTTTATTTACGCTCATCTTCTGAGTATGATCGATTTCGACTATATTGTAACGATCACCTACTTTAAATAAGGCATCACAAACGACTTTAACTTGTTTTGGAATTTCGAGACGCATTTCTGATTCCCAACTAGCCGGGCAACCGAAGGCAATGTATAGTGAATTTCTCATAATATAATGCCTTGCTTGAATTGTTCTCTTTCGAACCTTAGTACACCCAACCAACTCACGCCCTTCTTTATTCAAGTAATAAACGTGTTGATTATCTCGAAAGTATGAAACATAATCACTCAACTCACTCATAACTCTTGAAGCATTTCTGTTTGAACCTAATTTATGGAGGGTTTGAATTTGGGACCTTGTAAGATAGTCAAGCTTTGCTAACGATGAGAGAATTTCGAATTGCCTTTGTTCCTTCCGAATCATCTTGTGCATGTAGCTCATCCTTTCGAGGTTTGATGATTATATGCGGTGCGATAGTCCGCTCAATAAAGTCGTTTTGAATAAAAGGAGTCTGAACAATCTTTTTACCGTCAGGTGTTTGATAAATTCCGCGTCCTCTTATCTTAGGTAACTTTTCCGCACCTGGGGAATCGAGCACCACTTCGGATGCCTTCGTTGTTTGTAATCGGAAACATAAACGAGAGTCAACATTCTGTTTAATCTGTCGAGGTAATGTGTCTGCTGTAGGGTATTGCGTGCAAAAAATTAAGCGATAACCTAATCCAGCACCTACTTGCGCTATTTTAGCGAGAATCGTTTCGCACTCAATCCGTTTTTTCTTTTCTGCCGCGTCAGTTATACCAGCACTAGCGAGTTGTGCGGCTTCATCGACAACGATAAACGTACGGTCTTTAATCCGCGCTTCACGAACGTCCTCCCATCCATTTCGCAAGAAGTCAGCTTGTTTCTGTTCAATATCGGTCAGCAATACCTTAAGGGATTCGAGCGTTTCATCTACATTAGTTGCGACTGTTTTTACTTGACGTGCGTTTGCAAATCGAGAAAACGTAAGACCACCCTTTAAGTCGATTAAGTGGAAAGTAACCTCGTTAGGTTTACGATGAATAAGAGACGTGATGATGTTCTTCAAAAACACCGATTTACCATACCGAGTGGATCCACTGATAATTAAATGTCCGTCCTCGAAGTCGTGGACCTCGAATTTGAATCGGCTTACCCCTAACGGAATGTTCCAACCAGTACATTTGTCAAAAAGTGAATTGTCAAAAGGTACTACATCCGGCAATGGCGTTTTATACACTCGAAAAATTAACATGCCGTCAAAATCAATCGTAACCTCCTTACGCAACTTTATTTTTTCGGTGAACAAATTGCGTACTTGAGCCATCACGTCACTTTTCCAGTCGATGGATTTAATATCAGTAATTGAGACATCGAGTATTTTCTTCTTAGTATTAAGTCCGTCTTGAAATCGGTCTATATTATCCTGAAACTGTTTAGACGACAAGCCCTGCGGCATTTGATACACGTATTCCGAGTAACCTTTCGTTTGTTTCCTTCGGTGAATACGTATTTTTGTCCCGTCCCTAGCAACAAGTCCGGCATTTTCTGCGATCCTGCAAATGTTTTTTGTATCATTACCTCCTGCTCCCAATTGATACGCATACGTTCCTGCAAGTACTCCTCCCATCAATACAGACGAAACAACTTCAAGTAACAACGACTCCACCTCATTTCCTTTTATCCTTTAGGATAGTCCCGACATAAACGACTGTAAATTCTCCTCAAGAACCCTTATAGATTAGCAATTCAGGAGTCTTTTCATCGGTCTGCGACCGTCTCGGTAGTCGTAGCAAGTTCGGGAATTTTAATCGGTATGATATATGTTACTCCTCACCGATTGTCCGATATTACCAAATTTTCACCGTGTATAACTTTTGGTAAATGTGGACAGACTGTTGCTAAAAACTAAAGCGAGGTATGTGTGATGTTTGGACTCGGTAAAAGCAGAAGTAAATTAGGAAAATATCTTGATCGTCACGGTATAACGCAAACGGAGCTCGCTAAAAAAGCTAAAGTCGGCGATATGACCGTATCTCGATTATGTAATGAGGACGATTATCGCCCAAAAATCTCAACGATTTCTAAAATTAAACGGGCATTAAAAACACTAGGACACGACTTACCTGACGATTATTTTGGACTATAATTCAAACACTGAATTGAATAAGTTTGTAATGTGAACTCGTTTGGCTTTACGTTTAACTACGCCAATAAAATAGGCGATTGGTTTCCGAAGCTTCCTACGTCGAGACTTCATTTCGAAGAAAGATTCGATAGCAATCCGCTCCTTGTCATCGGACGTCAAGTTCATACCGTATGTAGACGCATAGACACCACGCCAGTATTCCGTAATTTCCTTAACTTCGTCATAGTGCGCATGTAGTAAATCAAAAAATGCTTCTGGAATCCACGCAGGCTTGAACGGTCTTTCAGTACGTTTATTTATAAGATTTTGTTTTATAGCTTGGGGTTGTTTTATGGGTGACATGGCGTCAGTATCTTTGGGAGGGTCTTGTGCGACAGGCTCCGAAATTACTGGCTGAATCACGATCGCATTACTCGTTTGCTGCATATCTGTTGCTCGCTTCATTTCGTATTGCCGTACGATTCCTAGTTGCGCCAACTTATTACAAACTCTGATGATAGTACGCCGGGACTTACCTAATGCCTCGGCTATCTTATTTTTTCGAAGGAAGGACACGCCTAAATAACGGCATGAGTAGCGTTGAAGAAGTTCCAATACCGCAATGTCTGTCCGAGTTAATTCATCGGCAAATACACGCTTATAGTGACGGATTGCTTCGTTCAGTTCTGCCACCGATTCAAACGGTGATAGATTTTCGAAAGTTTCAGTTGACGCAATAATATCGATTCTATTTTTGGGCATGATAAATTCGGCTCCTTTAAGAGCGCAGCCCGCTTATACCGAAAATTGGCGCACTTAAATAAGACTTGCGATACACCTAATTTTTAAGTATAATAATCGTAGAGTATATTGACCGGGCGTTTGATTGTTCGCAGCAATCAGCGCTCTTTTTTTGTATTTTTATAGATATTTTAAGGGTGAAAAATTTTTATGTTTCTCTTTAACATCGTCGCTATATAGATTTACATAAATTCGAACCATTTCCATCGATGTGTGTCCGAGTATTTGTTGCAATTCAAATATGCCGGCGCCTTGTTTTACGCAAAACTTTGCGAACGTATGGCGAATTGTGTGGCAACTACATCGAACGTTTTTTATCTTCGCTTTCTCTCCGTAATATGTAACTCGATTTTGAAGTTGCCGTTTTGACAACGGAGTTCCGTCAATCGTTACAAATAACGCATCTGTTTCGCATTGCCCTCGAATTTTTAAATATTTCTTTAACTGCGTTTTCATCTTAGATTGAAACGGTACTAGGCGCTCCCGATGACCTTTCGTATTTCGAATAAGGATCATAGAATCCTCCCATTGAATATCATCCGTCTCAATTCCAATTAGTTCAGACGCGCGAATTCCAGTCTCGAGCAAAATCAGTAGTATCGTATAATCACGGACTCCCGTGAACGTCTTTAAGTCCGGCGCATTGAGTAATTTGTTAATTTGATCGCGGGTAAACGTTTCTATAACTTTCCGCCTTTCACGTAAAAGTTTAACGGTATTACATGGATTCTTTGCTATGTATTCGTGCTTATACGCGAAATTGAAGAACGCCCTTACCGCACGCAACCGAGTGTTAATCGAAACAATTTTAAGTCCTTTGACGTCCTTTAAATACGCTATGAATTCGTTTATGTGTTCCGTTGTAATTTTCGCTGGCGTCGTATCGATTTCCAGCTCATTTAGCGCTTTTCTGAACGATAATAATTCGTTCTGATAGTATGTAATCGTATGGGATCGTAAATTGCGCAAATTTGCGTCTTGGAGGAATAACTTAAATAATTCGTCAAAGTCGAATCTATCGGGGATAATGTCGGCAGCTACGACTTTTAATTCGGTGTGAGTAAGATCATTGCGACGACGCGCCATAAATATCGCTCCTTTTCGAAAATGTATAAGCGATACCTACGCACACGATTCGCCGCGCACGATATTTTGCGAGGGGTCGTGTAAATCGGACAAACAAAAAACGCTCCCTAACGAGGTAGAGAACGTTGATATCACGGGAATTGTACCGTGTATTTTGATACCGGTGACCAGGGTCGAACTGGTACTCCCGAAGGAACACGATTTTGAGTCGTGCGCGTCTGCCAATTCCGCCACACCGGCATAATATGGAGGCGGCAACCGGATTCGAACCGGTGGTAAAGGTTTTGCAGACCTCTGCCTTACCACTTGGCTATGCCGCCATACTTGGAGCGGAAGACGGGATTCGAACCCGCGACCCCCACCTTGGCAAGGTGGTGTTCTACCACTGAACTACTTCCGCGTACTGGGCTAGCTGGATTCGAACCAACGAGTGACGGAGTCAAAGTCCGTTGCCTTACCACTTGGCTATAGCCCATTAATACTATTTAAAATTTTAATTATTTATAAAGTAATGGGGCGGATGATGGGAATCGAACCCACGAATGTCGGAACCACAATCCGATGCGTTAACCACTTCGCCACATCCGCCATGGCAGGGGCAGTAGGAATCGAACCCACACTGAAGGTTTTGGAGACCTTAGTTCTACCTTTAAACTATGCCCCTGTTTTTTAAATGGTGGAGGGGGACGGATTCGAACCGCCGAACCCGGAGGGAGCGGATTTACAGTCCGCCGCGTTTAGCCACTTCGCTACCCCTCCACAAAATAAAAAATGGTGCCGGCCAGAGGACTTGAACCCCCAACCTACTGATTACAAGTCAGTTGCTCTACCAATTGAGCTAGGCCGGCAAAAGAATGGTGGCTCGGGACGGAATCGAACCGCCGACACATGGATTTTCAGTCCATTGCTCTACCGACTGAGCTACCGAGCCTTTACATATTCTTATGTATAATGGCGGTCCGGACGGGACTCGAACCCGCGACCTCCTGCGTGACAGGCAGGCATTCTAACCAACTGAACTACCGGACCAAATATTTTCAAGAGTACTTGAAAGTATTTTCATTAATTGCGGAGGCAGGATTTGAACCTGCGACCTTCGGGTTATGAGCCCGACGAGCTACCAGACTGCTCCACCCCGCGACGATAATAATAAAACCTTTATAAGACCAATCATGTATATCTTTGGACTGTCCCGATTTCAGAATGCTTATTCAAGTAGCCTCTCAATCGGTACAACTCGCTGTTAATTCATAGAAGTAACGCTCGTTGCTCCACCCCGCGATAATAATATGGTGGAGGATGACGGGATCGAACCGCCGACCCCCTGCTTGTAAGGCAGGTGCTCTCCCAGCTGAGCTAATCCTCCAATATTTGTAATATAATTAAATGGTGACCCGTACGGGATTCGAACCCGTGTTACCGCCGTGAAAGGGCGGTGTCTTAACCGCTTGACCAACGGGCCAAAGTTAATTATGGCGGAGAGCAAGGGATTTGAACCCTTGAGACAGCTCTTAACCGTCTACACGATTTCCAATCGTGCTCCTTCGGCCACTCGGACAGCTCTCCTTATGGCTCCGCAGGTAGGATTCGAACCTACGACCGATCGGTTAACAGCCGATAGCTCTACCACTGAGCTACTGCGGAATAAGTAACCCGGCAACGTCCTACTCTTGCAGGGGGAGAGCCCCCAACTACCATCGGCGCTGAGAAGCTTAACTTCCGTGTTCGGGATGGGAACGGGTGTGACCTTCTCGCCATAGTTACCGGATATGTAATTCTTACTGCCTAAGCAGTATTTGATTAAGACATTATTAATTATAATGATTTTTAACCAAATTTCAAGAGAAATTTTTAATTTATTCCCTCAAAACTAGATATATCAAGAAGTAACGGTTCATAACCTTAAATCTATTTGGTTAAGTCTTCGATCTATTAGTATTCGTCAGCTCCATGTGTCGCCACACTTCCACCTCGAACCTATCAACCTGATCATCTTTCAGGGATCTTATTTAGATAAACTAAGGGAAATCTCATCTTGAGGGGGGCTTCATGCTTAGATGCTTTCAGCACTTATCCCTTCCGCACATAGCTACCCAGCGATGCCTTTGGCAAGACAACTGGTACACCAGCGGTGCGTCCATCCCGGTCCTCTCGTACTAAGGACAGCTCCTCTCAAATTTCCTACGCCCACGACGGATAGGGACCGAACTGTCTCACGACGTTCTGAACCCAGCTCGCGTACCGCTTTAATGGGCGAACAGCCCAACCCTTGGGACCGACTACAGCCCCAGGATGCGATGAGCCGACATCGAGGTGCCAAACCTCCCCGTCGATGTGGACTCTTGGGGGAGATAAGCCTGTTATCCCCGGGGTAGCTTTTATCCGTTGAGCGATGGCCCTTCCATGCGGAACCACCGGATCACTAAGCCCGACTTTCGTCCCTGCTCGACTTGTAGGTCTCGCAGTCAAGCTCCCTTGTGCCTTTACACTCTGCGAATGATTTCCAACCATTCTGAGGGAACCTTTGGGCGCCTCCGTTACCTTTTAGGAGGCGACCGCCCCAGTCAAACTGCCTGCCTGACACTGTCTCCCACCCCGATTCAGGGGTGCGGGTTAGAATTTCAATACAGCCAGGGTAGTATCCCACCGATGCCTCCACCGAAGCTGGCGCTCCGGTTTCAAAGGCTCCTACCTATCCTGTACAAGCTGTACCAAAATTCAATATCAAGCTGCAGTAAAGCTCCACGGGGTCTTTCCGTCCTGTCGCGGGTAACCTGCATCTTCACAGGTACTATAATTTCACCGAGTCTCTCGTTGAGACAGTGCCCAGATCGTTGCGCCTTTCGTGCGGGTCAGAACTTACCTGACAAGGAATTTCGCTACCTTAGGACCGTTATAGTTACGGCCGCCGTTTACTGGGGCTTCAATTCAAAGCTTCGTCTTGCGACTAACCTCTCCTCTTAACCTTCCAGCACCGGGCAGGCGTCAGCCCCTATACTTCGCCTTACGGCTTCGCAGAGACCTGTGTTTTTGCTAAACAGTCGCCTGGGCCTATTCACTGCGGCTCTCTCGGGCTTGCACCCTAACAGAGCACCCCTTCTCCCGAAGTTACGGGGTCATTTTGCCGAGTTCCTTAACGAGAGTTCTCTCGCTCACCTTAGGATTCTCTCCTCGCCTACCTGTGTCGGTTTGCGGTACGGGCACCTTTCACCTCACTAGAGGATTTTCTAGGCAGTGTGGAATCAGGAACTTCGGTACTAAATTTCCCTCGCCATCACAGCTCAAGGTACATGGTGACGGGATTTGCCTCGTCACCCCTCTAACTGCTTGGACGCACTATTCCAGCAGTGCGCTTACCCTATCCTCCTGCGTCCCCCCATCGTTCAAACGGTGAAGAGGTGGTACAGGAATATCAACCTGTTGTCCATCGCCTACGCCTTTCGGCCTCGGCTTAGGTCCCGACTAACCCTGAGCGGACGAGCCTTCCTCAGGAAACCTTAGGCATTCGGTGGAAGGGATTCTCACCCTTCTTTCGCTACTCATACCGGCATTCTCACTTCTAAGCGCTCCACCAGTCCTTACGGTCTAGCTTCGCAGCCCTTAGAACGCTCTCCTACCACGGACACCACAAGGTGTCCATCCACAGCTTCGGTGATACGTTTAGCCCCGGTACATTTTCGGCGCAGAGTCACTCGACCAGTGAGCTATTACGCACTCTTTAAATGGTGGCTGCTTCTAAGCCAACATCCTGGTTGTCTAAGCAACTCCACATCCTTTTCCACTTAACGTATACTTTGGGACCTTAGCTGGTGGTCTGGGCTGTTTCCCTCTTGACTACGGATCTTATCACTCGCAGTCTGACTCCTAAGGATAAGTCATTGGCATTCGGAGTTTGTCTGAATTCGGTAACCCGATGAGGGCCCCTAGTCCAAACAGTGCTCTACCTCCAAGACTCTTACCTTAAGGCTAGCCCTAAAGCTATTTCGGAGAGAACCAGCTATCTCCAAGTTCGATTGGAATTTCTCCGCTACCCACACCTCATCCCCGCACTTTTCAACGTGCGTGGGTTCGGGCCTCCAGTAAGTGTTACCTTACCTTCACCCTGGACATGGGTAGATCACCTGGTTTCGGGTCTACGACCTCATACTCTATCGCCCTATTCAGACTCGCTTTCGCTGCGGCTCCGCCTCTTCAGCTTAACCTTGCATGAAATCGTAACTCGCCGGTTCATTCTACAAAAGGCACGCTATCACTCTGCATAAAGCATAGAGCTCTAACTACTTGTAGGCACACGGTTTCAGGTTCTCTTTCACTCCCCTTCCGGGGTGCTTTTCACCTTTCCCTCACGGTACTGGTTCACTATCGGTCACTAGGGAGTATTTAGCCTTGGGAGATGGTCCTCCCTGCTTCCGACGGGATTTCACGTGTCCCGCCGTACTCAGGATCCACTCTGGAGGGAACGAAGTTTCAACTACAGGGTTGTTACCTTCTTTGACGGGCCTTTCCAGACCTCTTCATTTACTCCGTTCCTTTGTAACTCCGTATAGAGTGTCCTACAACCCCAAGAGGCAAGCCTCTTGGTTTGGGCTTCTTCCGTTTCGCTCGCCGCTACTCAGGAAATCGCAATTGCTTTCTCTTCCTCCGGGTACTTAGATGTTTCAGTTCCCCGGGTCTGCCTTCCTTACTCTATGTATTCAAGTAAGGATACTACCCCATTACGGGCAGTGGGTTCCCCCATTCGGAAATCTCCGGATCAAAGCTCGCTTACAGCTCCCCGAAGCATATCGGTGTTAGTCCCGTCCTTCATCGGCTCCTAGTGCCAAGGCATTCACCGTGCGCCCTTACTAACTTAACCTAAAAGGTTATTTAAAACTACTTAATGGATTCATCCATAAAGTGGCGATTCTCGGTTATTACTTGGTTACTTCTTAATATTATCTAGTTTTCAAGGAACAATCCGGCGAATGATAAGCTTCGAATCTCTTCGTCAGCGCACTCACTCACATCCTCACGTATGTTTATACGTTCCGGTGCTCGTTCGCTTGCTTCCTCGACCTTCTCGCTTCTAATTCACCTCTATTAAACTGAAAGGATTAACCTTTCAAAACTGAACAAAACAGAAGACGTCTGAACCACGTAAGTGGTTTTCCATATTCCTTAGAAAGGAGGTGATCCAGCCGCACCTTCCGATACGGCTACCTTGTTACGACTTCACCCCAATCATCTGTCCCACCTTCGGCGGCTGGCTCCAAAAGGTTACCTCACCGACTTCGGGTGTTACAAACTCTCGTGGTGTGACGGGCGGTGTGTACAAGGCCCGGGAACGTATTCACCGCGGCATGCTGATCCGCGATTACTAGCGATTCCGGCTTCATGTAGGCGAGTTGCAGCCTACAATCCGAACTGAGAATGGTTTTATGGGATTGGCTAAACCTCGCGGTCTTGCAGCCCTTTGTACCATCCATTGTAGCACGTGTGTAGCCCAGGTCATAAGGGGCATGATGATTTGACGTCATCCCCACCTTCCTCCGGTTTGTCACCGGCAGTCACCTTAGAGTGCCCAACTGAATGCTGGCAACTAAGGTCAAGGGTTGCGCTCGTTGCGGGACTTAACCCAACATCTCACGACACGAGCTGACGACAACCATGCACCACCTGTCACTCCTGTCCCCGAAGGGAAATCCCTATCTCTAGGGAGGTCAAGAGGATGTCAAGACCTGGTAAGGTTCTTCGCGTTGCTTCGAATTAAACCACATGCTCCACCGCTTGTGCGGGCCCCCGTCAATTCCTTTGAGTTTCAGCCTTGCGGCCGTACTCCCCAGGCGGAGTGCTTAATGCGTTAGCTGCAGCACTAAAGGGCGGAAACCCTCTAACACTTAGCACTCATCGTTTACGGCGTGGACTACCAGGGTATCTAATCCTGTTCGCTCCCCACGCTTTCGCGCCTCAGCGTCAGTTACAGACCAGAGAGTCGCCTTCGCCACTGGTGTTCCTCCACATCTCTACGCATTTCACCGCTACACGTGGAATTCCACTCTCCTCTTCTGCACTCAAGTCTCCCAGTTTCCAATGGCCGCTTGCGGTTGAGCCGCAAGATTTCACATCAGACTTAAGAAACCGCCTGCGCGCGCTTTACGCCCAATAATTCCGGACAACGCTTGCCACCTACGTATTACCGCGGCTGCTGGCACGTAGTTAGCCGTGGCTTTCTGGTTAGGTACCGTCAAGGTACCGCCCTATTCGAACGATACTTGTTCTTCCCTAACAACAGAGTTTTACGATCCGAAAACCTTCATCACTCACGCGGCGTTGCTCCGTCAGACTTTCGTCCATTGCGGAAGATTCCCTACTGCTGCCTCCCGTAGGAGTCTGGGCCGTGTCTCAGTCCCAGTGTGGCCGATCACCCTCTCAAGTCGGCTACGCATCGTCGCCTTGGTGAGCCGTTACCTCACCAACTAGCTAATGCGCCGCGGGTCCATCTGTAAGTGATAGCCGAGGCCATCTTTCAATTCTCCCTCATGCGAAGAAAAAAGTTATCCGGTATTAGCCCCGGTTTCCCGGAGTTATCCCAGTCTTACAGGCAGGTTACCCACGTGTTACTCACCCGTCCGCCGCTAACTCTCAGGGAGCAAGCTCCCATCAAGTTCGCTCGACTTGCATGTATTAGGCACGCCGCCAGCGTTCGTCCTGAGCCAGGATCAAACTCTCCAAAAAGATGTTTGATATAGCTCTTTATAAATAAAAGTAATTCATTGACGTTTCGTTTTGTTCAGTTTTCAAAGATCAATCTCTCACTGTTTTCTCAACAGCGACTTTATTATCATATCAAGTTATTTATTTTTTGTCAATAACTTTTTTTGTTTTTTTCGTCACTGCTAAGTTTTGTTGTTTAGCAGCGACGCTTATTAATATAACAAGTATTTCACTTCTCGTCAACAACTTTTTTAATATTTTACGATAATTTTTTTCCGACCTCATAATAGCGATGATAAATACGTGGTCCCTTCGTTTCTACCTTTATTTCATTAATAAAATGTTTCTCCGTTAGAAACTCTAGTAAAATACCTAGATCCACCCCGTAATTTTCTAAGTCAGGATTGCAGAGCAATTCATTAATGGTCCAGCGTTCCTTTTCTTGCATGACCGCAAGTAAATGTGAGGCATAAACCTTCGTTCTAGAGTGAATTAAAAACTCACTGGCTAAGAATAGGAGCTCTAGTCTTTTTTCAATTGATTCATCACTTGTAATTAATTCTTCATAGAGCTTAAAGATTTCTGGTTCAATTTGCTTCACCTGGTTCCATACGGTTATTTCCGGATGAAATCCGTTTTCGATTACCGCAAGTCTCGCCAAATGATGTAGGGCATGAACGACATGATTGTAGGCATCAAGATATTGATCATTGTCAAAGAAGGCTTTGCCATCAATATATCTACGAATAAGCTTCGCAAATTCTAAGCCCGCTTTTAATTTTCTTTCTGAAAAAGGAAAGTCTCTTAGTTCACCCTTTAGGTTGGCCATATATTCATTTCGATCAAATAATACTTTTCCATGCGTGATCCATTCAACAATTTTTCGATTGGATCCTAATAGTAACCACTCTTTCAATTGATCCTCTCTTACAATATGAAGAGCAGCCTTTTTTTGTTCATAAATATAGTGCTTTATAAATACAGGAGTTTCTGCCTCTTTTACAATCATTAATAAAATCGCATCGAATGTATCTGTGACTGTACATTCATTTTGCCTTTTTTCTATAATAAGTACGGATAAGGTATTGGTTTGACTTGCCCGTTCTTGATAAATGGGGCGAAGGATATCCTCCATAATTAAATTCCTCCAAAGTTTCTAGATAAGAATATTACTTCGACAATGATAATAAATTTCCTGCTAATTGAAAAGTTGTTTTTCAGATCGTCACAAACACCTTTGAGCCTTATGTCCACTTTTACCGCTTTTATGGTATATTACATCTAGGAGGTTCGACCATGGCTAAAAAATATTCAAATAAAATCAATAAGATACGCACATTTGCGTTAAGTCTCATATTCGTCGGATTTATTATTATGTACTTTGGAATCTTTTTCCGAACGCATCCAATCGTCATGACGATTTTCATGGTTTTAGGTTTATTAAGTATTATTGCCAGCACTGTCGTATACTTCTGGATAGGTATGTTATCAACGAAAGCGGTACAAGTGGTTTGTCCAAACTGCAATAAACCGACTAAAATTCTCGGTCGAGTGGATATGTGTATGCACTGCCGCGAACCGCTCACTTTGGATCCTAATCTAGAAGGCAAAGATTTTGATGAAAATTACAATCGTAAAAAACCACAAAAGAACCAATCAAACTAAAAAAGAATTGTTCGATGATCCATCGAACAATTCTTTTTTAATGTACTTCTTTTTTCGAGCATTCTGGGCACGTGCCGTAGATTTCCATGCGATGATGACTCACCTTAAAACCAGTGACATGTGATGCAAGCTGCTCTACCTCGTCTAGTCCAGGATAATGGAAGTCAACGATTTTTCCGCAATCTTCACAAATAATATGATAGTGACTAGTTGTGACAAAATCAAAGCGACTGGATGCATCCCCATATGTTAGTTCCTTTACAAGACCAACTTCACGGAATACACGTAAATTATTGTATACGGTAGCCACACTCATATTTGGAAATTTTCCTTCGAGTGCTTTATAAATGTCATCGGCTGTAGGATGTGACATGGATTGTATTAAATACTCCAATATCGCATGACGTTGAGGCGTGATACGAACTCCAGTTTCTTTCAAAGTTTCAATTGCTTCTTTGATTTGATGTTCAGACACCGTCATGCACCTCTTTTCTAATAGTAATTAAGTCATATGAAACCATTCAAAACGGTTTAGAATTGTACAGTTAACTGACAGTCCTTTTAATAGTTGGTTTTATGAAAGAAAAAATGAATGAGAATAAATACCTTTCCAAAAAGCCATCAACTATCAAAAAGGAGACATTCTTATTTTAAAATGTTTATAATTAGTTTACTAAGGAACAAGCATTTTTGTCAATCCATTCAATTGTTATAACCCTTGATGTAGAGTCATTTCTTCCTCTCCTAAACCATTATTTATATATCTTGCCGCAACAAATAATAAGTCGGAAAGGCGATTTAAATAAGCCAATACTAGAGGATTCGTCCGTTCTATTTCAACCGCACATCTTTCTGCTCTTCTGACGATCGTACGTGCACAATGCATGGCGGCACCGGCTGGATGTCCACCCGGAAGGATAAAGTTCTTTAATGGATCGAGACTTGCATCCCATTTATCTATAGTATGCTCTAATTCTTGAATATCTTCATCCTTTAACTTCCATTTCACTTCTTTTCCCTCTGGCGTAGCAAGCTCTGCCCCGACATGAAAAATCGCCGTTTGAACCTTGTGAAATACTTCGATTACTTCATCCTTGCCAGGGAAAGTGGCATGTTTCAAATGACTGATGGCAAGGCCAATCATCGAATTGGCTTCATCACAGGTTCCGTATGCTTCCACCCGGATATCATTTTTCGGAATTCGCTGTCCATAGACAAGGGATGTCGTACCTTTATCACCAGATTTCGTGTAAATCCTCATTTTAGTATCCCCTTTCCGGATCGATAACATTAATAAAATCATGGTCGTTATTCATATATGTATGTAAATTTTTTCGAAATATTTCTAATGCGCGCGGTAAATAATTCACGGTTGTACTTGAGATATGTGGGGTAACTGTCACATTATTCATTTTCCAAAATGGGTGACTCTTAGGTAATGGTTCCACCTCAAATACATCTAAATAGGCATGGCTTATTTCTTGATTGTTCAAGGCCGTCATTAATACCTCTTCTTGGACGACATCTCCCCGACCAATATTGATAAATACAGCAGATTGCTTCATGCTTTCGAAATCGCTTGGCTGATAAAAATGAATTGTTTCTTCCGTGCTTGGTAATATCGAAACGATGTAATCGACGCTACCAAGAATAGAGTGGATCGTTTCTAATGTGTACATCTCATCAAAATGATCTATCGCATTCCCACGACTATTCACACCAATAATCTTCATCCCAAACGGTTTTGCCAAGCGAGCAATTTCTTGACCAATGGCACCAGCACCAACAATTAGCAACGATTGTTCATGGATCTCTGTTAATGGGGTTTGCTTATCCCAAACAGCTTCCTTTTGATTGTCCCATAATCGTTGAAATCCCTTTGCGTGGCTGAGAATGATCCCTAATGTAAACTCCGCCATTGGTATTTTGTGAATTCCACGTGCATTTGTCACTAAAATATTTTTTTCTTTAATCGCTTTTAACGGCATTCTCTCTAATCCTGCTGAGGTGACCATAATCCATTTTAACTTCTCTGCTTGGTAAATATGCTCATCCACTAAGTCCTCACCATAGGTAACAATGATTTCTGCGCTTTTCATTTCCTGCTCCGCAAGTGTCACGTTCTCATAAAAGCAGAACTGAACAGCTGGAAACGAGGCAACTAAATCAGTTTTCAATTGTTCTAACGGTTCAAAGGTAAATACACACTTCATTCCATCCACCCCTTGATTTCACTCTTTTTCAATAGGCGAAAAGAGCTTTTATTTTTATCATATCATAATTATTTCTCCCTCTTACAGAGCAAGAAAAAAGGACCGAATCACTCGGTCCAAGATCTATTTTTTCTGAGGAGGTATGCCCTAATATAAGGTATGTAAATTCGACTGCTTTGAATGGACAGTAGCCTTTAACAAGCAAAATAGGCTGACCCAATTATGCTAGCTCAGTCTTAATATACGAAAGGGCATCCTCCACATGTCCTGCCACTTTCACCTTTCTCCATTCCTTCACAAGGATTCCTTCCTTATTAATAATAAATGTGGATCGTTCAATCCCCATATATTCTTTTCCGAAGTTTTTCTTTAGCTTCCATACATCATAGTCCTCAGCTACCTTATGATCACTATCCTCTAATAACAGAAAAGGAAGCCCATGCTTATCGATAAATTTTTGATGCTGGGTAACAGGGTCAGGACTGACACCTAAAATAACGGCATCAAGATCGACAAAGCTTTCATGATAATCACGGAAATCACATGCCTCTGTTGTACACCCAGGGGTCATATCCTTTGGATAAAAATAAAGAACGACATGTTTTTTCCCGATAAAATCAGATAAACGAACGGTTTCGCCGTTATTTGCTTTCAAAGTAAAATCAGGTGCTTTATTTCCTATTTGTGTAGTCATATAAATCCTCCTATTTTTTCGGGAGTTCATTCCCTTCCTTTCTTACAACCTTACCTAAAAATGATGAGATATCCAAATCATTTACTTCTTCCATTCACTATTATGCTCAAAATCAATGAAGGATTTGACGACAAAAGCAGCAGGTATCGTATAGCCAATCAATGCCTCTAAGATGACTAATAGTCTTCCGATTCCAACCGGGACAATATCTCCATAGCCAACGGAAAATAAAGTAATCGCACTCAAATACATCGCTGAGCCTAGTTTTTCAACATAACTTCCAGAAAATAAGGCACCTTGTTCGACAATGACGTGAAATCCTTTTAGTTCAAGCAGCATAAATAGCAAGCCAAATCCAATCATAATCACACTATAGGTGTATCCTAAAAAGAGAAAGTTCTCAAAGGATACAAGCTTATACTTTAATTTCGAAGGGAAAAATAATGTTCGTAAGCTCATACTTATGCAGACAATTACTGCTATCATCAGTACATAGATCATACAAAGTCTCCTCAGCTTTTCATTCACATTTTAGCTTGTCATTCTATTCTACTCGGACACATTTCCTTATATGAAATCTTTATGCTGATTGGACACGTCAAAAAGAAGGTACTACAATAGATATGATGGATCGAAATTAGGAGGCAAGAAAAAAAATGAACTTTTCACAATCAGAACGTTTACATACAGAAGCACTTGAGCACATCGTTGGTGGCGTAAATAGTCCCTCCCGCTCGTATAAAGCAGTCGGTGGTGGTTCACCCGTTGCGATGAAGCGTGCACAGGGTGCTTATTTCTGGGATGTCGATGATAATAAATATATTGACTATCTCGCTGCATATGGACCCATTATTACCGGTCATGCACACCCACATATTACAGAAGCAATCAAAACAGCCGCTGAAAATGGGGTATTATACGGGACGCCTACTCCATTTGAAGTGAAATTTGCCAAAATGCTAAAAGAGGCAATGCCTGCACTCGATAAGGTTCGCTTTGTTAACTCTGGAACAGAGGCAGTCATGACAACGATCCGTGTGGCTCGTGCCTTCACTGGACGTGATAAAATCATCAAATTTGAAGGCTGTTATCATGGCCATTCTGACTTAGTGCTTGTTGCGGCAGGCTCTGGTCCTTCTCAATTAGGAATGCCCGATTCAGCAGGTGTGACTAAAAATATTGCGAAGGAAGTTATTACAGTTCCATTCAATGATATTGAGCCATTTAAGGAAGCCTTAAATAAATGGGGCAATGAAGTTGCAGCCGTACTAGTTGAACCAATTGTCGGCAACTTTGGGATTGTTGAGCCGAAGCCTGGATTTTTAGAGCAAGTCAATGAATTAACTCATGAGGCAGGAGCACTTGTCATTTATGATGAAGTCATTACAGCCTTCCGCTTCATGTATGGTGGGGCACAAAATTTATTAGGTGTGACGCCAGATTTAACAGCTATGGGTAAAATCATTGGTGGTGGACTACCAATTGGTGCGTATGGCGGTAAAAAGGAAATTATGGAAAAGGTGGCTCCGCTTGGACCAGCGTATCAAGCAGGAACGATGGCTGGTAACCCTGCATCCATGTTAGCGGGAATTGCTTGTTTAGAAGTATTAAAACAAGAGGGCGTCTATGATGAATTAGATCGCTTAGGGGCGATTCTTGAAAAAGGTATTTTGGATGCGGCGCAAAAACATCAAACACCGATTACAATTAACCGTTTAAAAGGTGCCTTAACGATTTATTTCACCACTGAAAAGGTTGAGAACTATAAACAAGCCGAAGCAACCGATGGTGAGATGTTCGCAAAATTCTTCAAGCTCATGCTTGAGCAAGGCATTAATCTAGCTCCATCAAAATATGAAGCATGGTTTATTACGACCGCACATACAGAGCAAGATATTCTGGAAACAATCAAAGCAGTTGACATTGCTTTTTCAAAATTGAACAACTAATCTCTCTCAGGGGTCTGACACCACATAAAGGATGGGGTCAGACCCCTTTCACTTTAAACACCCCTCTAAAAAAAGATTTCCTCCTTCCGTACAATTTTCTCTTGATATTCTTTCTAGGACATTGTATATTACTAATTTGGTATTAATATGTTATCTTAATGAAAAGATATTTACGAAAGGAATCATCACTGATATGAAGCTAGGTGCCCGCATTTTTAAAACGGGAATTGCCATCGTCTTGGCATTGTATATTGCAAAGCTGGTAGGAATGACTTCCCCTGTATTTGCAGGAATTGCTGCGATTTTCGCCATTAAACCGACCATTTATCGATCCTATTTATCGATTGTGGAGCAGGTACAAGGGAATGTCATCGGAGCTGTTGTTGCAGTTGCCTTCGGTTTAATTTTTGAAAACAATTATATAATCGTGGGGCTTGCAGCATTAATAACGATTATGATTATGTTGAGGCTAAAGCTTGAAAATAGTATTAGCTTAGGACTTGTGACCATGATTGTTATCCTTGAATCACCTGGTGAGCATTTTCTCGAGTTTGCATGGTTGCGCTTTGCAACGATTCTCATTGGAATTCTTTCGGCGTTTATTGTAAATTTAATTTTCTTACCGCCAAAATATGAAACAAAGCTCTTCCATCGCATGTCTAACTTAACAGAAGATATTTTTACACTGATTCGCTTAATATTAAGCCATGATTCAGAACATCATGTAATGAAAATAGAAATTGAAAAGATTAGAGATCGTTTAGTAAAGGTTAATCAGTTTTATACATTGTTTAATGAGGAAAGACGTTATTTTAAAAAGAGCACGCCTGAAAAGAAAAGAAAAACGGTTATTTATCGCCAGATGGTGACCGCATCACAGGATTGCTTTGATATTCTAAAATTACTGCATCGATATGAATATGATATCGTCAAGTTACCTGAAGAAATCCAAATTCAGCTTCATGATCGTCTGGATTTCTTAATAAATGAACACCAGAAATTATTATTCCAGTTTCTTGGAAAAGTAAAACAAAATGATCTATACGATGAAGAAAATTTAAATACGTACCATGAGGATTTAATGAAGCTCTATATAAAAGAGATTGAAGATGAAAAACATGAATGTGATAATCAATCATATCATTTTATGAGACTTCTCTCCGCCATGATGGACTACCAAGAACAATTAAAGCATCTCAGCATTTTAATCGATAGCTTTAAAAATTATCATAAAGAGGATAATGAAGTGTCGATTCAAGAAGAGTTTGAGGAATAGAAGGAAAGGGAGGTTCAGCTGTTGACTAACAGCAGAACCTCCCTTTTTTTGTACCATTATTTGAAGGTATACATTAAGAATCTAATTGTTGTACCTGGAATAGGTTAAAATAATGCCCTTGTTTTTCCATTAATTCTTCATGCGGGCCAATCTCAACAATTTCCCCATGCTCTATGAGGACAATGCGATCGGCATGGGTAATAGTGGAAAGCCGATGGGCAACAATAAATGTCGTCCGATCCTTAGCCAGTTTTTCCAATGCCTCCTGAATTAAATGCTCACTTTCTAAATCCAGTGCAGATGTGGCTTCATCCAAAATTAATATAGGAGGGTTTTTCAAAAATACACGAGCAATCGCAATCCGCTGCTTCTGACCACCGGAAAGCTTCACCCCTCTTTCCCCAACCTTTGTGTCATATCCTTCTGGAAGATTCATGATAAACTCATGGGCATTTGCCGCTTTCGCTGCCTGTATGATCTCTTCCTCTGTCGCATCTGGTTTACCTAGTAAAATATTCAATCGAACTGATTCACTGAATAAAATATTATCCTGTAAGACCATCCCAATTTTATCGCGAAGACTTCTTACTTTAAAATCGCGAATGTCAGTGCCATCTAAAAGGATTTTCCCACTCGTTACGTCATAGAAACGGGGAATCAAACTGACTAATGAAGATTTACCTCCACCACTCATCCCGACTAACGCGATCGTTTCACCGGCACGAACATGTAATTGGATATCCTTAAGGACAGATAATTCCTTTTCATTATAAGCAAAGTTCACATGCTCAAATGAAATATCCCCTTTAACATTTTTACATTCAATCGCATCTGGCGCATCATCGATATCATATTTTTCATCCATTATTTCAAAGACGCGGTCCATTGAAGCAATAGATTGCGTTAATGTCGTACCAGAGTTCACTAATCGACGTAGTGGGCTATATAAACGATCGATATATGCAATGAATGCTGCCATTGTCCCAATCGATAAATTCCCATGGATCGCTTGGTATCCTGCAAAACCAATGACAATTAATGGAGCAATATCTGTCAATGTGTTAACAACAGAAAATGCCTTCGCTGTCCATCGCGTATGCTGCAAGGCTTTATCGAGAAAATTCGAATTATGTACGCGAAAGCGTTCCTGCTCGGTATCTTCAATAGCAAAGCTTTTAATAACAGGCATCCCCTGCACCCGCTCGTGTAAATACCCTTGCACTTCAGCAAGTGCTTGGGAACGAACCCTTGTAAATTTACGTAAATTGCCGAAGAAATATTTAACCGATATCGCATACAGTGGAAACACAATGAGCGAAACGAGGGTTAGCGGAACATCCATCGTAAACATAATCGAAACCGCAATGATGATTGTCGCCGCATCCAGCCATACATTCATTAAGCCGGTAATAACAAAGTCCTTTGTCTGCTCGACATCATTAATCACTCTGGAGATTACTTCCCCTGCACGCGTATTAGAGTAAAATTTAAAGCTTAATTTCTGCAAATGCGTAAATAAGCGATCCCGAATATCATATAAAATCTTGCTTGATGTCCATTGAGCAAAATACTGTCTGTAAAATTCAATCGGCGGCCTTAAAACAACAAACACACCTAACATAATCGACATCGTGATCAAAAGCTTCGACGTTTTCTCATCAACTGACAAATGCTGATTCGTCACAATATCATCAATCACATACTGAATAATAACGGGAATAAGCAGCGGAATCGCAAACTTTATCAAACCAATAATCAACGTCCCAATAATCTGACCCGTATACGGCTTAACAAACTTCATATATCTCTTTGTACTACTCATAAAATCCCCTCCCTTTCTGAAAAATCTCGCTGTGGGGGTCTGACCCCATTTATTAAAACCTAGAGGTAGTAAAGCTTGTCTTTACTGGAAATTGCGTTTGGGGGTCTGACCCCTTTTGTTAAACTCTAGAGCTACGAACCCTTGTCTTTCCTGGAAATGTCGCTTGGGGGTCTGACCCCACTTGTTAAAAGCTTGAGCTATAAACCTTTTCTTTATTTGAAACGACGTTTAGGGGTCTGACCCCCACTCGCCCCCCGCTCACCTTATTATCTGCTGCCGGTTCACGAAAAAAACCTGTGGCTTGTAACTACCAACAGGTAACTAATCGATTTTATTAAATTAAAATAAATGATTTGCAATTAGTAGCTAGATGATTTCATCTACGGTAGGTTAGATAGCGTTCGTACCAAATATCAATAAAATCGGGTGCAAATGGGCCTTTTCTTTGGCGTATCCATCTTACCAAGTTGTCCACATTTCGCTTTAAAATATGGTCAATGACATCAGGATATCCCATTTGTTTCCGATGGTATTCATACTCATCTTCATCTAAAAGCGTATAAGTCATATCAGGAAAGACTTTAATATCTAGATCATAATCGATGTATTTTAACGCCTCTTTATCATACACAAATGGTGAACCTAGGTTACAGTAATAGTATATTCCATCCTCTCGAATCATTCCAATAATATTAAACCAATGATCCGAATGAAAATAGCAAATAGCTGGTTCACGGGTAATCCATGTGCGACCATCCGATTCCGTTACAATAGTCCGATCATTCCCACCAATCACAAGGGACTTCGATCCTTTTAATACTGTCGTCTCTTCCCATATTCGATGTATGTATCCGTTATGTTTATAGCTATGTATTTGTATCGTATCACCTTCAATGGGAATGCCCATACCTTTTCTCCCTACTTTCTTTATAAAATTTGTATCCGTTCAAATAAATCAAAGTATCTGTTTTCTGTCTAATTCCTAAAAATCCCTTATTAATATTCTATTATTATAACGTTTTTTAAGAAAATTTAAAACAAAAGACTCTTATATGTATCGCATTTATCATCGATAAAATTATGTCGGTTTTTTTAGGATTCAGCTAGTTCTGATGAGTTAAGCAGATAACTATTGGTTAAAACTACAACAATAGAAAAAACCCCTACCTTCAGGTAAGAGCCTCTTCTGGGGCTTCTTTCAAGCCTTGATATTTTCGAATCACCTCATCTGTTTGTGATTCAAATATTTTATGAATTTCATTCAGCTCTTTTTTCATCTCATTAATTTCCTTTTTTATTTGATCCACTTTCGTTTCTTCCTGAAGCTTGCTTAGTTCCTGTTCAATTTCCTGACAGCGTTCAATTTCATTTTGAAGGTATAGCAATTGTTCCATCGTTTTCATTTGGTCTTGTATTAGTTCATTAAATTCCTTCATTCACAGATACCTTCCTTCCCTTCTCTCTAAACTATTTATTTCTTTTTTTATGTAAAAATTCCTTTGACTAGTTCTGTCATAATCCCTATCGTTTTGTCGAATGGCACATAAAGTTAAAAAGGACATCCCCGAGTTAGGATGCCCTTTTCATTACTTTATTTATTGTTGGCCAAAATTTCCAGCATTTTGTGATTTACGAGATTCAGCTTGTTGGTTTTGTTTTCTTACTTGTTGTGCATCTGTTTCACTTCCGAACTCAGTACCGAATTGACCTTGTCCAGCAGCGCCTTTTGCAGATTGAGCGTTTTGTTGTCTAACTTGGCTAGCGTTTGTACCAGAAGTTGTTTTGTTTGTTTGGTTTGCCATTGTTATCACCTCCACGCTCATTAATGTAACCAAACGTGGAGGGAGTTATGCTCATTTTTTCGAGAAAAATTTTTAAAAAAAGTCGAATAAATTATACGAGTAATGAACGACCGCCATCAACAATGATCGTTTGTCCTCTAATCATAAACGAATCATCGGAAACTAAAAATTTCACTACTTTTACCATATCATCGATTTCAACCATTCGTCCTGCCGGAGTATTTAAACGCGCATCTTCAAGCAATTCTGCACGATTTGGAAAATGCTTTAATGCTTCAGTGTCAATCGCCCCACCTGAAACAGCATTCACAACGATGTTTTTCGCTGCAAGTTCCACAGATAAATATCTTGTTAAAGCTTCAACCGCTGCTTTTGATACCCCTACGGTCGTGTAATTCTCTAAATAACGAATCGATCCAAGAGAGCTTAAGCTAACGATTTTTCCTCCGCCATTTTCCTCCATTAGCTTGGCAGCTTCCTGTGCACAGAATAATAATGCCTTGCTATTAATATTCATTGTCCAATCCCAATGTGACTCTTCAAGCTCCATCGCTGGGCGCAGTACACCTGAAGCGGCATTGTTAATAAACACATCAAGACGTCCAAAGGTTTCACGAATTTCTTCAAACATCTTTTTAATTTTCGCAACATCCCCAACATTGGCTTTCACTAGCAATGCCTTTCTGCCTAACTTTTCAACTTCCTCTACGGTTTCAAGTGCAGCAGATTTACTGCGTGCATAATTGATGACAATATCATATCCTTCTTTTGCAAGGGCAATCGCGATCGCTTTCCCAACTCCACGACTACTCCCTGTAACTAATGCCACTTTATTCGTCATATTTGAATCACCTTTCTTTAGTTCACTTGGTGTCTTATGAAGACACGTCCACTTTCTTTAATATTGTATAGATAAAATGAATAACAAACAATGATTGTATCATCCTATAGATAATATCTCTTTTAGGAGGAAGGTAAAATGACCGTTATTCGCGATATGACCGAGTTATCCATGATGTCGATCACCGACTGGAATAATTCCGAAGTTGAACATTTTCATCATTCCTTTCAGCAAATTCTTCCTTATTTAAATGCTGAAGGTCAAACCATCTATAAAGAAATCATTGAGGAAATCGAAAGACGTCAAAAGCCAATTATAATTGAAAACGATACAGTCGATCATAAAAGGATTTTAAAAATCCATAGAGGAGCTTTTCCGAAGGGGCAAGCTCTCTTTTTTTGGGGGTGATAACGCCTACCGATCGAATAAAAGAAGGATCTTCGATTTCGACAGTGCGAACATCCTTTGGCAAATTGTAAGAGAAAGCAAGCTCTGGCAATATCCCAATTCCTAATCCTGCAGAAACAAGTCCCTTTATCGTATCCATATCTTCGCCTTCAAAGGCAATAATCGGTTCAAATCCCGCCTGATTGCATGCCTTATCGATCGTCCGCCGAATCGATGAATCCGATCGAAAGGTAACAAATCGTTCTCCTGCCAATTGGCCAATCCGAACAATCGGTTCCGAGCATAAATAATGATTTTCTGGCAGCAGCAGCAACAGCTTCTCCGTAAAAAAAGTATCTCCCTTTACAATTGGGTGATCAGTCACCACTGGAGCAATGAACGCAATATCAATGTCTCCCTTTTCAATTTTCTGCATTAAATATTTCTTCGTCCCTTGAAGTAATTGAAAATGTAAATTCGGATGCTCCTCTCTAAACTGAGTAAAAACCCTTGTAAAGGTATGCACGGACAAGCTGGAGGAAAACCCTAGATGAATCACTCCCTTTTCAGGATTTAAAAACTCTTCCACTCTTTCTTTCGCTTTATCCATTTCAATCACAATTCTCTCGGCATGCTCCAAAAACACCTTCCCCATATGTGTTAATTTCACATTGCGACCTTCTCTTTCAAACAGGGGGGTGCCCAATTCACTTTCAAGTAATGCGATCTGACGACTAATGGCAGACTGAGCAACATGGAGATTTTCTGCCGCTCTCGTTACATGCTCCCGCTTAGCCACTTCTATAAAATAAATGATTTGGCGTAATTCCATCCATTTCCCCACCAATCTAATTTTGAGATAAATATGTTCTTAATAATATATTGTAAAGATCGAATGAATTAAAGTAAAATTTTTTATTATCAAACTATTTAGATATAGTAACGGAAGGATGTAGACTATGATGAGACAAAATGAAAAACATCACGGTGGACTATATCGCCAGGATTTTGAACATGATTCTTGTGGTATAGGTTTTTATGCAGATATTCAAGGGCGCCCCTCTCACGATATCGTCTCTTCAGCACTTCTTATGCTCCAAAGACTTGATCACCGCGCTGGTAAAAGCAGTGATAACCTAACAAGCGATGGTGCAGGAATTCTTTTGCAAATTCCTGATCAATTTTTCAAGGAAGTCTGCCCATTTACTCTCCCTCAAAAAGGTGAATACGCAGTCGGAATGCTATTCTTACCTACAAATAAAAAGATCCAAGAGCAAATCATTGAAGCATTCAAACACGAGGCCTCAACGTTAAACCTTTCCTTTATTGGAGAACGTGAAGTTCCTGTATCTCCAGACATTCTAGGTGAAGTCGCAAAATCAACTCAACCTGTGATCAAACAATTATTTATTAAAAAAGCGAATACCATGAGTGAAAAAGCGTTTTTATATCAGCTGTATCTATTAAGAAGAACAATGGAAAAGAAATTTGCAGATCAATTATATTTTTCCAGTCTTTCAAACCAAACCATTGTTTATAAAGGATTACTTTCAGCCGAACAATTAACTTCATTTTATACTGACCTTACGAATCACGCTTTTACATCAGCATTAGCCCTAGTTCACTCGCGCTTCAGTACAAATACGTTCCCAAGCTGGGAGCGTGCCCACCCGAATCGGATGATCGCACATAATGGAGAAATTAATACGATTAAAGGAAACAAAAACTGGTTTAACGCTAAAATGACTGGACATCCTGAAGTCGCACCAATCATTCAAGAAAACGGCAGTGACTCTGCGATGTTCGACAATGCTTTAGAGTTTTTATTATTAAATGGATGGTCCCTCCCCCATGCAATCATGATGATGGTTCCTGAACCATGGGAGCTAGATGATGAGATGCCAGCGGAGCTTAAAGCATTTTACGAATATCATAGCTTATTAATGGAGCCGTGGGATGGACCAATGGCACTAGGCTTTTCGAACGGAAAACAAATAGGTGCCGTTTTAGATCGAAATGGATTACGTCCAGGGCGATACTATATTACAGGTGATGATCGGATTATCTTTGCATCAGAGGTTGGTGTCATCGATATAGAAGATGACAATATTAAGGAAAAGCGTCATTTGAAGCCAGGAGAATTACTATTTATCGATACCGAAAAAGGAAAGCTACTAAAAAGCGATGAATTAAAAACCTTCATAAGTAAAGAAAAACCGTATCAAAGATATATCAATCAACAGGTCATTCCGTTAAAAAATAAGGGAAATAAACTACCAGCATCGTCAAAATTTGAACCGAGTGAAGCGATTTTTCTGCAAAAAATGTTTGGCTATACGTACGAGGAAGTGATGAAAATGCTTCTACCTATGTCTAATGATGCGAAGGAGCCTACAGGTTCAATGGGGATTGATACACCACTGGCTGTATTATCAGAGAGACCGATGCTATTGTTTCACTATTTCAAGCAAAGCTTCTCCCAAGTAACCAATCCGCCGATTGATGCACTAAGAGAAGAATGTGTGATTTCAACCGTCACTTGGCTTGGACCCCAGATCGATTTATTGGATCAAAGTCTTTCAGACGAAAAACATCTGAAACTAGAGCATCCTTTTATCGATCCTGCATCGTTTATAGCATTAAAGCATTCATCACTGCAATCTAAAGAAATTCTAATAAATTTTACCCAAAGCAGTGGATTAGAAGAAGCATTGAATCGTATATGCACAGAAGCATTATCCGCGATTAATGAAGGGTGCAAGCTGATTATTCTCACGGATCGTCCGTCTAATCAAGACCAAGTGCCGCTTCCATCCTTGCTTGCTACCTCTTGTCTCCATCATTATTTAATCAGTAAAGGAGTAAGAACAAAGGCGAGCATCATCATTGATTCCGGAGAACCGAGAGATCCACATCATATGGCTGCCCTGATTGGATACGGAGCAGATGCTATCCATCCCTATCTCGCTTATGAAACGATTAAACAATTAGTGAGTGAAAAGCATATTCCGCTTCCTTTAAAGCAAGCATGGCAAAATTATATCCAAGCATTGAAAAATGGTGTCATTAAAATCATGTCTAAAGTCGGAATCTCATCGATACAGAGTTATCGTGGAGCGCAAACCTTTGAGGCACTTGGCATCTCGGAAGAGGTTATTTCTAAATATTTCAGTGGAACGGTTTCATCCATTAGTGGGATTGGTCTAACAGAAATCTCACAGGAATCCATGAAGCGTCATGCAAATGCCGTTTTTGAAATGACTTCTCATGACCATACACTTGACTCTGGTAGCGAATTACAGTGGAGAAGCGAGGGTGAGCATCACCAATTTAATCCTCTTAGTATTCACACATTGCAGCGTGCGGCAAGGATGAATGATAAAAATACGTATAAGAAATTTGTTGCTATGCATGAAAAAAGTCCATTTACTACGATTCGCAGCTTACTTGAAATAAAAAGTGATCGAGGCAGGATTCCAATCGAAGAAGTCGAGCCTATTGAAACAATCTTCAAACGCTTTAAAACAGGTGCGATGTCCTATGGCTCATTAAGCAAGGAAGCACATGAAGCGCTAGCAATTGCCATGAATCGAATTGGCGGAAAAAGCAATAGTGGTGAAGGTGGCGAAGAGCTGGAACGCTCCTTCATCGAACAAAATGGTGATTTTAAAAGAAGTGCCATCAAGCAGGTCGCCTCAGGAAGATTCGGGGTCACTAGCTATTATTTAACCCAAGCAGAGGAAATCCAAATTAAGATGGCCCAAGGGGCAAAACCAGGTGAAGGCGGACAATTACCAGGGACAAAGGTGTATCCATGGATTGCTGAAGTAAGAGGCTCTACTCCAGGAGTCGGCTTGATTTCCCCTCCTCCCCATCATGATATTTATTCGATTGAGGATCTTGCACAGCTTATTTATGATTTAAAAAGTGCCAATCCTCATGCAAAAATCAGTGTTAAATTAGTGGCTAAAGCGGGTGTTGGAACGATAGCTGCCGGTGTAGCTAAAGGGCTTGCAGATACGATCTTGATTAGTGGCCATGACGGAGGAACAGGTGCCTCTCCGAAAACAAGCATTAAACATGCGGGTATTCCTTGGGAAATCGGTCTTGCGGAAACACACCAAACCCTCCTTCTAAATGGTTTACGTGACCGAGTAACCCTCGAAACAGATGGAAAGCTAATGACTGGAAAAGATGTCGTTATCGCTGCATGCTTAGGTGCGGAAGAATACGGCTTTGCGACAGCTCCTTTAGTCGTTCTCGGATGCTTAATGATGCGGGCCTGTCATTTAGATACATGTCCAGTTGGTATTGCAACACAAAATCCAAAGCTACGGGAAAAATTCATGGGAAATCCCGACCATATTGTCAATTACCTGACGTTTATTGCGGAAGAAATTCGTGAAATTTTAGCTGAATGTGGCTATCGAAGCTTAACGGAAATCGTCGGACAAACGCAGCTCCTCCAGCCTAAACAAGAGGTCCAAGAGCATTGGAAAGCAAAACATATCAACTTAGATAAGCTTTTACATCAAAATCAGCAAGATTCTCATACATGTACAACTGCACAAAATCATGAACTTGAAAAAAGAATGGATCAGCACACCCTTCTGCCACTTCTACAGCCATATATAGAAAAGCAGCAGCCGGTTCATTTCCACTTTGATATTAAAAATACCGATCGGGCAGTTGGAACACTACTAGGACATTATGTGACGAAGCTTTGGGGAAATTCTGGATTACCTCCCCATACTCTCCAGCTATCCTTTAACGGTTCAGCAGGGCAAAGCTTTGGTGCTTTTATTCCAAAAGGAGTGTCCCTAACCCTTGAAGGGGATGCCAATGATTATGTCGGCAAAGGACTTTCTGGCGGTTCGATCGTCATTAAACCAACTAGCACGTGGAAGGCAGCAGGCGACCAAGCGATTATCGGTAACACGGCATTTTTTGGCGCCACCTCAGGAGAAGCTTATATTAATGGAACAGCAGGACAAAGATTTTGCGTTCGCAATAGTGGGGTGCATGCGGTCGTTGAGGGTGTCGGTGATCACGGCTGTGAATATATGACAGGCGGAAAGGTTGTCATCCTTGGAAGCATTGGAAAAAACTTTGGCGCAGGGATGTCAGGTGGAAGCGCCTATATTTTCTCAGAATCTCAGTCAGCCGTTATGAAACATATGAATTTCGAAATGATTAATATAGAGTCCATTCAATCAAATGAAGAGTTCATTGAGTTGTATCGTATGATCCAAAAGCATTATCAATTAACCGGAAGTCAAAAAGCAAAAATTATCCTAAAGCAATGGGATAAGCTCCGTCATCAATTTATTAAGGTGATTCCAAATGAATACAAAAAAATGATCGATTTAATCCATCATTTAAAACAAAAAGGAATGCCTGATAATGAAGCAAGTCTCACCGCCTTCAATCTAAAAAAAGACGGAAAAACCATCACAGCAGATCATCCGACAATGGGCGTCTCTCTATAAGAATGACAACAGAACGTGATAAAGGAGTGAAGGAAAATGAGTCAATCAACAGAATTTATCGATATCAAGAGAAGGAATGCGAAGGAACGCCCTCCAGTTGAACGGGTCAATGACTGGAGCGAATATCAGCAGCCCTTCACTGAGAAAAAGCTAAAACAACAAGCATCCCGTTGTATGGACTGTGGGACTCCTTTTTGTCAGATGGGGACCATTCTTTCAACAGGTACGAGTGGATGTCCATTATATAATCTTATTCCTGAATGGAATATGCTCGTTCATCAAGGAAAATGGTATGAGGCCTATCAACGCTTAGCCAAAACCAATAACTTTCCTGAATTTACTGCTCGTGCCTGCCCAGCTCCCTGTGAAGGATCTTGTACGGCAGGAGTCCCTAGTGAACCTGTAACCATCAAAAGTATTGAAAAAGCAATTATTGATCGGGCCTTTTTAGAAGGTTGGGTGAAGCCTCGGAAGCCGTTAAGAAAAACAGGACATAAAATCGCGGTCATCGGTTCTGGTCCGGCGGGACTGACGGCTGCCGATGATCTCAACCAATTAGGGCATTCAGTTACTGTTTTTGAACGGGAAGATCGATTTGGCGGTCTTCTCATGTATGGTATTCCAAATATGAAAATTGATAAAAAATATGTTGAAAGAAGAATTGAGCTCTTAAAGCAGGAAGGAATTGAATTTCGAGCCAATATACATGTTGGTATCGATCTGTCTATCGAGGAATTAGAGCAAAATTTTGACACGGTTCTCCTCTGTATCGGCGCTGAACAACCTCGCGAATTGCCGATTGAAGGTAGACAGTTAAAAGGAATCTACCATGCGATGGATTACTTAACTACCAGCACTAAGCATTATTTAGATCCAGATGTTGCTTGTGATATGACAGCCGAAGGAAAAAAGGTGATTGTCATCGGTGGTGGTGATACAGGGGCTGACTGTGTAGCAACAGCGATCAGACAAGGCTGTAAAAGTGTGGTGCAATTTGGCAAGCATGGTCAGTTACCATTAGAAAGACAACCAGGTAATCCTTGGCCAGAAAACCCTGCGATCTTTTCCCTTGATTATGCATATGAAGAAGCTTTAACGATATTTGGTGAAGATCCACGTCAATATTTTATCCAAACGCAATCCTTTGTCGGAAATGACAAAGATGAGGTGATTGGACTACGTACGGTTTCCTTCCAGCCAAATACTGCATTAGATCAAACGGATAATTTTTGGGATGCCGATCTAGTCCTGATTGCGATTGGGTTTGAAGGCGTAAAAGAGGATATTTTCCCAACCATTCAACGATCACAAAAACGAATCGCCACAGTAACAAATAGCTTTCAAACCTCTCAAGATGGGGTATTTGCAGCTGGTGATGCGCGAAGAGGACAAAGCTTAATCGTTTGGGCCATTCAAGAAGGAAAAAAAGCAGCCATCGAAATCGATCGCTACTTAGCTTCAAAGGAAATAAAACAGACGGTTTGATACCATCTGTTTTATGCCCTAACCATCTCCTGATACGCCTTCCACATTTTTTGATGGGATACCGGGAAGGCATATTGAGTTAATTCTTCTTTTGTCACAAGCTTTAAGTCCTCTTTCTGTTCTACTTGTCCAAGGATTTCCCCTGAGTATACGTCAATATTCCATGTTAAATGGGAAAAAACATGTGGAATGGTAGTCAATGTTTCTTTTTCCAATTGGATATCCACTTGGAAATCCTTTTTCAAGAAATCATGAAGGACATCTTTCGGTTTGACTAGCTGACTTTTTTCTACATTTGGAAACTCCCATAAATTTGCTAGTAGCCCTTCACTTGGCCGTTTATGGATGAGATACTTCCCTTCCTGATCCTTTAGCACCGCAGCAATTAGTTCAATATGCTTCATGCTTTTTTTCTTCGTTTTCACTGGCAATTCATTTTGAACTCCTTCTTCAAAAGCTAGGCAATGCTCTCTTACTGGACAAAGGAGACACGCCGGGGAGGTAGGAGTACAAATCAATGCACCTAATTCCATCAAGGCTTGATTGAAATAAGATGGATTGTCATGTGAAATGAGCTCGCGAACGGCTTGTTCAAACACCTTTCTTGAAGAAGCCTTTGCGATATCATCCCAAATCGTTAGAATTCTTGAGAATACTCGCATGACATTCCCATCGACAGCAGGCTCGGGAACACCATAGGCAATACTTAAAATAGCACCTGCAGTATAAGGGCCAACCCCTTTTAATGACTTGATTTCCTCAGGTGTATTCGGTACTTTACTATTATAATTTTCCTTGACTTCTCTCACAGCTGCTTGCAAATTTCTAACCCGGGAATAGTATCCTAAACCTTCCCAAGCCTTTAACACACTTTCTTCATCAGCATCTGCGAGCGCTTCTATGGTTGGAAATTTCTCAATAAAACGATTAAAATAGGGTATAACAGTATCCACTCTTGTTTGCTGTAGCATAATTTCCGAAACCCAGACTTTATAAGGATCTTGATCCTTCCTCCAAGGGAGGTCACGCTGCTCTTCCTTATACCAATTTAATAAATCATTTTGGAATTCTTGCTTATTTATCTTTTCAATCGTACTTACCATATAGTCCTCCAGCAATCTATCGTAAAGGTTATCACCATGAACATGTAAGAGCTTCATAACAACCTCTAATAAAATTATGTTATTTCCCCTTCTTATGGGGAAAAGTAATAGGAAATAATGACTTCCGTGTAAAATCCGAAACAATAAAAACGGAATATTAAGATTCGATTACAAATTGCTTACTTCACGGAATGTCCATTGCAAATCACACCTTTTTACCATATCATGTTTTAACAATAATTCATACGCTGATACATTTACTTTCTGCAGTACAAATTTTGGATAATGATTTGCCAACCTTTTAAGGGGGAAGTTAGTTTTGGATACAGGTACACATCTTGTTATGGGGTTTGCACTGGGTGGATTAGCCACTCTGGACCCAGTTGTAACCGAGAACACTCTTAATTCACATAGTATCCTTTTTGCCACAATTATAGGATCACAAATTCCTGACATCGATACATTTTTAAAATTTCGCAATAATGCTGTTTACATTCGCAATCATCGCGGGGCAACCCATTCGATACCAGCTATCATTTTGTGGTCCTTGCTCATAACGATTTGTGGAAGTTTTATCTTTCAAGGAGCCAATTTATTTCATCTGTGGCTCTGGGCGTTTCTAGCCGTTTTTCTCCATGTATTTGTTGATATTTTCAATGCATACGGAACACAAGCCCTGCGACCGTTTTCCTCCAAATGGGTTGCATTAGGCATCATCAATACCTTTGATCCTTTCATTTTTATTATTCATGTCATTGGATTGATTATTTGGGCGTTCGGAGCAAATCCTGGGATCACCTTCATCGTTGTTTACAGCATCATTATTATCTATTATTTAACGAGATTTGCTGAGCAATGGTTAGTTAAAAAAGCCGTATTAAAGCTCATCCCGGATGCTGAAAAAATCATCATCGCCCCCACTATGAGATTTTTTAAATGGAGAATCGTTGTTAGCACAAAAGATCAATTTTTTGTCGGAAGTGCATATAAACATGAGGTTACGATACTAGATGAATTTGATCGTATACCTATCCCTGAAAATAACATCATCGACCAAGCAAAAAAAGACAAAAACATCTCAGCCTTTTTATCCTTTTCCCCGATTTATCGTTGGGTCATTAAGGAGCTAAATACCGGCTACGAAGTACAATTTATTGATTTGCGCTACCGAAGTAAAGGACATTACCCATTTGTTGCCATCGTGCAAATGAAGGATGATCTGGACATTACGGGTTCCTATACTGGCTGGATCTATAGTAAAGAAAAGCTGAGAAAGAAATTAGATATAGCCACAAGAACTTGATAGGAAGTGGATGAACCTTCTAGTTATAATGGTTTAATGAAGGAAAATAATAATGGATAGGGCTGTCTATAAGTTTTTACATCCCTTTTTATAAAACCTTCGAAGGGGGATTACCATAATGAGAAATAAAGCAAAAGGCTTTCCTTATGGAAATGATAATAAATTTGAAGGTGAACCAAGAGCAAAAGCAGAATTTGCTTCCACACGTGCAGATGGATCCATCAACACGCACCCACAGGAAAGAATGAAGGCATCAAGTAGAAGAGATAGCGACGTCTAATACCATGTAAAACACAAAAGGTCAGCTCCTTTATCGTAAAGAGCTGACCTTTAAATTATTTTAGTTTCTTTAAAACAGATATCGGAAGTGCCTCTTCTTCCTTTTGGCCAGCTAAGCGATAGCCCCATGCAAAAACACCGTTAATATAATCGATTTTGAAGTAGCTTCCTGGATCTCCTTCTATTTCATAGAGTTCTCCCGGAATAAAGTCTTTAGGATTCAATAAATAGGCTTTGGCCATTACGATCTTTCTTTCTAAAACGGCATATTCATTTACAATACCAAGCTGCTCTGCCTTCCTGGCCTTTTCGGTTAATAAAGATATTTCCTGTCTTAATTCATACTCTGTCATTTGACTGTATCTTTTTTCTTGCTCCATGAGTTGTTTCCCACCTATTCACTTTTCATATTCATTGATAAATCGGTCGATTAATTCGATTGAAAATCCTTTTCGATATAAGGTCTGTTTCATTTTTTGCTCATATTCATAGCCACTATACTTTTGGAATTTCCGATGGGCCTTCATTCCTTGCTCAATGATCGCATGCCATTCCTGATCCTCATCCTTTTCGATCGTTACCTCATTCATGGCCATTTGGATCATTTCTCCCGAAAAACCTTTTCTCAGTAAATTCTGTTCAATTTTTTGCTTTAAACTTCTCTCGGAAAGCTTCTGGTTCTGCTTGATTGTTTTTTCAATCAGTGCTGTCGCATGGGAAAGCTGAGCATCCATTGGATATTCCTTCATCGCTATGTCAATATTCGTTTCAGAAATCCCTTTCTCCTTTAACTCCCGTTTTAAAACACTTGGCCCTTTTTTCGTTGTATTGACTTGTGTTCGAACAAAGGCAATAGCAAACTCTACATCATTTATATATTTCAATTGATATAATTTATGGATAACCTCTTGAATCGCAGGTTCAGGATATTCTTTTTGCTTTAAATAATCCCTAACTTCCCTTTCAGAACGCATGCGAAAGGAAAGATAATGTATGGCACTATTAACACCCTTACGGATCTCATCCTCATAGTTGATTTCAGTAATATCTAATTCAGATAGTTCCTTCCCCTTCATTAACTGAAATCGTGCTAATACTTCTTCATCCACACTAAAGGAGTAGTTCCCATCAAGAAAGATATTATACCGTTCAACATTATTCTTTTGTACGGATATTTTCGTAATAATTGGCATAGAAAGCATCCCTCTTTATTTGAATTCCATCTCATTTTACCATTCTATTCCGTATGTTTGCCATGATTAAGGTAATACTGTATAGAAAAGCACAGCGCCTTGTTGAGTAGGAAATCAGCTTTATTGATTTTCTCGGAAGTCCTATTAAGGGTAAAGGCACTGGAGCTAGTCAGAAATGCCATGTTCAACATTCTTAAAAAGATCAGTGAAAGGGTGAAATGAGATGTCGAAAGATAAACGTGTTAAAACAAAAAGTAATTTATCGAGTATGCAAGCCATTAACTATGCCCATGAATTTAAAATTGCCGATCGTGCAGGTGGATATATCCAAGACAGACAAAAAAATTCTTGATAAAACCAAAGAATTTTACACAATCTATAGAAACGGAAAACATTCCGTACAATTTTATATTTGAAGGGGGCACTAAAAATGGGTAGAGCACATAAGCAAAAAACACGTGACAAAAATAAAGCAAAACTTCCCCAAGTTCCTAAAAATTTAAAATATGACGGTAAAGACGTAGAGTTTTCCGAAGAACTAGCTGACCAAAACGATCGAGAAGCACAAGCTCGATCCCAAGCAGCCGAAAAACGAGCAAAAAACAAAAAAATGTAAAAAGCAGGGGCCTCCCCTGCTTTTCCTATGGGGGTCAGACCCCCACTAAGAAAACCCTGATAAAATCAACCTTTTCCATAAAAGAACTAGCGTTGTGGGGTCAGACCCCCTAGTTTTCCACAACTCTACTAATTTTGTGTATAGTTTTTTAAAACCCCCTTCAAATCAATAGATTACCCCTCTTAAATGTTGTGGATAAGGCTGTTAATAACTTATGTGGATAAGCTGTCAAACTTGTGGAATTCCTTTTAGAACCTTTATTTAATCGTATTTAATATGTGTATATCATTGTGGATATTTTTTTAAACGAAAATAATTTTCCATAAGTTAGTTTCTTGAAATATTTACAAAAATCTTACATAATAGACAAAACGATACTGAATTTTCAAAATTAAAATAATGTATTAGCTAGGAGTCTTTATTATGCATATTGGGACAAGAATTCGATTTTATCGTCTTTTAAGAGGACTTAGTCCTGAGGAATTATCTGATGGCATTACCGCACTATCGTATCTAGCATCTATTGAAAATAATGGTCATACACCTCCTATCGAAATGCTAAGTCAATTATGTGACCGGCTTGAAATTCCATTTATGACGTATCCGAACGAAGAATTAACTCAGCTCTTGAATAAATGGAAACCTTCTTTATTACAAAATGATCAAGAGGAATCCTCTGCCATTTTCGAGAAAATTTCAAGCAAACTTTCTGATAGTGTGGACTTCCAACTTATTCTAACCTATCATGTATACTTAATCAGATATTACCTAATACAAAAACAGCTTGAAAAAGCAAAAGAATTAATCGAAATGGTTAAACCTTTTCACTTTGAAATGGCTGATGACTTAAAATTCTCATTTCAAAAATTCCACGGAAACTATCTCTACTACACAAATCAATTCGCTGAGGCAGCTAGTCTATTTAATAATGCAAAAAATTACTTATTTGCGATTGATGCAAATTTACTTGATGAAAAAGCCGACCTATATTATATGTATGGACTGACCCTTGGTCGAATCAACAAAAACACATTATCGGTTTTCTACATTGAAGAAGCATTATCACTTTTTCAACAAACCTATCAAATGAAGCGCTGTACAGATTGTCATATGCTACTTGGAGTGGTTTATAGTAAAATGCAAGAATATAGCGATTCTGAACATCATTACACGATTGCCAAACAGTTAGCAAAATCTATTAGCTATACAGATTTAATCGATAAAATTGAACATAATTTAGGATTGTTAAAATCTCGTCAAGGTAAATCAAAGGAGGCGATTACACATTATCTGAATAGTTATGAAGAATTAGATAAACAGAAAACAAATGACCAACTCCAAATAATTATTAACATCATCAATGAATACTATAAGATTGGCTTTATTCACGAGGTAAATATTTGGCTGGATCATGGTTTTTCCCTCATTGAGTCCATTGATCAACAAAAAGAGCACTATATTGAATTAACCTTTTTCCAGTATATTGTAAGGGGCTACCCTGAAGGCTTCGAGGATTTTATATTGAATATAGCGATTCCTTATTTCGAAGAAAGAAAGCAGAATCAATCCATTATCGTTTATTCAAAAAAACTCGGAGAATATTACCAGAAGAAAAAGAGATTTAAGGAGGCTGCGCTCTCTTTCGCTAAGGCAAATTCCGTCTATGAAAAAATTTTAGAACTTTAAGGAGGGTTTTCTTTTGAAAAAAAGAATGACGCTAGTTAAATGGATTTTTATCGTTCTAATCATAGTAGCAGTAGTGGTACCGAATACTGTGGAACTTTTCCACCCTGTTGATCATGCAATTGGGGATTTTTGGCCACCTATCAATCTACCAAAGGGAATTATAGATAAACTATAGTACTAAAAGGCTCTTTTCATAACCAATCATCTTTTAACCAATAAAAATAGGTTAAAGATCGACGAGTTTTTCACTGAGAAAAAAGCCTACTATAAAGAGGGGGAACGAATCATAGTTCCCCCCTCTTCTTACATAAAAACGATCGTCTAATTTTTCAAGATTAAAGATGTTTTTTTAGCAGCGTCTATCAGTTTTTTTATACTGTCTCGATCGTTCTTCTGCAGAAGCTCAATGATTCTACTACCGACAACGACACCGTCGCAATATTGTCCTAGCTCTACGACATGCTCAGGAGTAGAAACACCAAATCCAGCTAAAACAGGAGCACCTGATAGTTCCTTTAATTCTTTTAAATAGGAACCAATATTTTCACTATAAGAGGCCCTTGCCCCCGTTATACCAGTTACTGTTACAGCGTATAAAAAGCCTTGGGTTCCACTCGCAATTTCCTTCGCCCTTTCTTTTGAACTCGTTAATGCTGCTAGACGGATTAAGGCGATTTGATGATCCTTCAAGGAATCTGCTAGAATTTCCTCCTCTTCCATCGGTAAATCCGGAATAATCACACCATCGACACCTGCATGCTCACATTCTCTTGCAAACTCTTTTATCCCAAATACATAAATAGGATTCATATAGGTCATAATCACAATCGGAATAGTCCTGGTGCTTTTATTTAATTTCAGCTGCTCAAGAACCGCTTGCAAGGTTGTTCCTACCTTTAATGCGCGAATACCTGCCTCCTGAATAGTTGGCCCATCAGCAACCGGATCGGAAAATGGAATGCCTAATTCTAAGGCAGTTGCCCCACTTTCTTCAAAAAAATCAATTTGTTCATTTAGTTTTTCAAGCCCTCCATCACCTGCCATAATATATGGAACAAATGCCTTATCCCCTTTTTCAAGAACAGTTTGAAACGCTTGATTTAATTTTTCAATGCCCATTCTTACAGCCCTCCTTTAATTTTTTTAATGGTTTCTACATCTTTATCCCCTCTGCCGGAAAGACAGATGACAAGTGTTTCATCAGCAGACATTTCTTTAGCTAATTTAGTTGCATAGGCGACAGCATGCGAGCTTTCTAATGCTGGAATGATCCCTTCTGTTTTTGTTAAAAGCTCAAACGCTTCTAATGCTTCTACATCGGTAATTGCTGTATAGTGCACCCTGCCTAATTCCTTCAAATAGCTATGTTCAGGTCCTACACCTGGATAATCCAGACCGGCTGAAATGGAGTGGGCTTCTTGAATTTGTCCATGATCATCCTGCAATAAATACGTCATCGTTCCATGGAGTACCCCGATCTTCCCATCTGTTAATGTTGCCGCGTGTTTTCCCGTATCGACGCCTGATCCTCCTGCTTCTACGCCATAAAGCTTGACATCGGAATCATTAACAAACGGGTAGAACATTCCGATTGAATTACTGCCCCCTCCAATACAAGCCACTACTGCATCAGGAAGTTTTCCTGTTTGTTCTTGTATTTGTCTACGTGTTTCACTTCCTATGACACTTTGAAAGTCACGAACAATTTTCGGAAATGGATGGGGTCCAACAACAGAACCTAGTATATAATGGGTATCCTCAACATGTGTGACCCAGTATCTTAATGCCTCATTGACCGCATCCTTTAATGTTCCGCTCCCTTGCTCGACACTTCTTACTTCTGCACCTAATAGTTCCATGCGGAACACATTTAATTTTTGTCTTTGAATATCTTCAGCACCCATGAATACTACACATTCAAGTCCAAGCAAGGCACAGGCAGTTGCCGTTGCAACCCCATGCTGACCGGCACCCGTTTCTGCCACTACCTTCTTCTTTCCCATCCGTTGTGTTAAAAGAGCCTGACCAATCGCATTATTGATTTTATGTGCACCTGTATGATTCAAATCTTCTCGTTTTAAGTAAATGTTTGGACCACCTAATTGTTTTGATAAATTTTCAGCATAGTACAATGGTGTTTCCCGACCAATGTACTGCTTAAAATAATAATCAACTTGTTGCAAAAATTGCGGATCCTTTATTGCCTCTTCATAAGCCGTCTCCAGCTCCAATACAGCTGGCATCAATGTTTCCGGAACAAATCTGCCACCAAACATTCCGAAATGTCCTTTTTCATTTGGTTGTGTATATGTTGTCATTTCCTTCACTCTCCTTTAAGTATTGAAACGCTCGTTTTGCTTCCTCTATAAATGACCGAATTTTCTCTGGATCCTTTTCCCCATTGGTTTCCACACCACTAGAGACATCGAGCAATGCGGGGTTTACGATTGCGATCGCCTCCGCAACATTTTCTTCATTCAATCCCCCTGCAAGAATCAATTGATCCTTATTAAGCGGAGTGTGATGAAGTTTTTCCCAGTTAAAAGGGAGTCCTGTTCCTCCCCGGTACCGTCCACTCGGACTATCTATTAAATAGTAATCGCATGGAAAACTTTCTATTTCAACTATTCGATCAATAGAGAATGCCTTGATAATCGGACGATTAAGGGTCATCGCATCTTCCGGTGTTTCATCTCCATGTAATTGGATGAAATCGAGTCCAACATATTCAGCGATTTCAGTCATCTTCTCGGCATCCTCATTGACAAAAACGCCTACTTTTTTTACATCTGACGGGATATGATCGGCTATTTGCTTGGCTTGGCTCGGAGAAATTCTTCGCTTACTATCCGCAAAGACAAAGCCGATCAAATCGGCACCTGCTTCTACAGCACTCATTGCCGCATCCAAGCTTTTAATTCCACAAATCTTCACCTGCAAAGTCAGTTGCCTCCTTTTATTTAAGATAGTTTTCGTATAGAGGAAATCCTAAATCAAAGCGGAATTTGTAATTGCTGAAAAGTAGTAGATAAATCCGGGCTACTCATTAATGTTTCACCAACAAGAATTCCTTTCGCTCCTGCCTTTTTCATCCGTTCTACATCCTGCTTATTTTTTATTCCACTCTCACCAATGATTAGTACCTCATCTCGGTCGATTCGTTTTGCCAATCGTTCAGTTACAGCCAAATCAACCGCAAATGTTTTTAAGTTCCTATTGTTAATACCAATAATATTGGCACCAATTTGCAGGGCTGTTTCTAATTCCTCTTCATTATGGACTTCGACTAAAACATCTAAATGTAAGGACTTCGCATAGCGATATAACTCCTCTAACCTTTGCTTGGATAAAGCAGCGACAATCAGCAAAATAATATTGGCACCAAATTCCTTGGCACGGTCGATTTGGATCAAATCAATCATAAAATCCTTGCACAATATAGGTAAATCGACGACCTCTCTAATTGCCTGTAAATCATTCATCGATCCTTTAAAAAAACTTCCATCAGTCAATACAGAAATAGCATTCGCCCCTAGTTCCTGATATTGTTTTGCCTGTGCAATGGGATCGACATCGATGTTAATATTTCCTTTTGAGGGAGATGCCCTTTTGATTTCTGCAATGATATTCATTTGCTTTCCACTTCGAAAGGAATCATAGATGGATGCAACGGATTTCTGGCTGATCCTTTCGTTTTTTTGATAGTACTTTTTTAAAAAGCTAACTTCCTTTTCCTTCTCAAAAATAATTTCATCTAGAATCGTCATCTACATCACTTCCTCCTTCGCTCTTTGGCTATAATCAATAAGATAGTTTAATTTTTTCAAGGCTGCTCCTGAATCAATACTCTCTCTTGCAAGGGCTATTCCTTCTTGCACCGTTTGAGCTAATCCATTGGCAAAAATCGCAAGTCCTGCATTGAAAATAACCGTATCCCTGTAGGCTCCCTTTTCTCCATTTAATACACTCATGAGGATAGATGCATTTTCAACAGAACTGCCACCGCGAATTTCACTATTTTCATAATGTGGCAAGCCGACATCCTCTGGCTTCAATGTAAAAGGAATAATATCTCCATGATCTAAAAGAACCAAGTGATTTTCTCCTGATAATGAGGCTTCATCCATATAGCCTGCACCATTAAGGATAAGGGCTCTTTTTCTTCCTAAACGATGAAGAACGCTTGCCATCATCTCTAACATGTCACGACGGTAGATGCCTAATAACTGGGTATCCAAATCGACTGGATTCGTTAATGGCCCAATTAGATTGAATACTGTTGGGATTTTTAAATCCTTGCGTATTTTCATAATCCGCTTTAAGCTCGGATGAAGATTGGGGGCAAATAAAAAGGCAATCCCGTTTTCTTCAAGAATCTCTTTAATTTGTTCTGCTCGGAAATTTAACGAAATTCCTAAGCTTTCCAAAACGTCGGCACTCCCTGTACGACTAGAAACACTGCGATTCCCGTGTTTGGCAATTTTTATCCCTGCACCTGCAATAACAAAGGCAGAGGTAGTGCTAATATTAAAGCTTTGTGAGCCATCCCCACCTGTACCACAATTGTCCATCACATGATCGATATCAAGCTGAATTTTCAACGATTTATCTCTTATCACTTGAACGAGTCCGGCGATTTCCTCAGCGGTTTCTCCCTTTACCTTCAGCGTCGCTAAAAAGGCTCCCATTTCACTATCGGAAATAGCTTCATCAAGTAAATAGTTTGCGGCATTTGTCATCTCCTCAAAGGATAAGCTCTGATGATCCATCATCTTTTCAAGATATGCTTTCATATGAATGCTCCTTTCTGATTTCGACTAAAAAGTTTTTGATCATTTCTTTCCCTGCTTTTGTTCCAATCGATTCTGGATGGAATTGGATGCCATATAAAGGGAAGATAGTATGCTTAATGGCCATAATTTCTTGATCATCCATTGATGTAGCTAAAATATCTAGCTGTCCTGGTAAACTTGCTTTTTCAATCACCAATGAGTGATACCTCATCACCTCAAGTGGCTGGGTCATATATTGAAAGATTCCTTCACCTGTATGAAGAATTCTCGATGTTTTTCCATGCTTAATTTCCCTTGCCTGAACAATCCTTGCACCGAAGGCAGCACCGATTGCCTGATGTCCTAAACAAACACCTAAAATAGGGATTTGTTGATGCAATTTCTTAATGACATCCATACAAATACCGGCTTGATCGGGTACCCCAGGTCCAGGAGAAAGAATGATCGCTTTCGGCTGCATATCCCTAATTTCTTCGACAGTGATTCGATCATTTCGAAAAACCTCTACTGTTTCCCCGAGCTCCAATAAATATTGATAAAGGTTATACGTAAATGAATCATAATTGTCTAGCAAGATAATCATGATTATTCACCTCCAAAAGTGATTTCGCCTTATTCAGCGTCTCTTCATATTCCTTTTCTGGATCAGAATCATAAACGATGCCCGCACCTGCCTGTAAAATGGCCTTTCCATTTTTAATCACTAATGTGCGGATCGCTAGGGCAAAGTCAAGATCCCCATTCACGTTGATATAGCCGATCGCCCCTGCGTACACGCCTCGCTTTCTTTTTTCTAAATCATTGATGATTTGCATCGCGCGAATTTTCGGTGCCCCAGATACCGTTCCTGCTGGTAAACAGGCAATCAATGCATCAATCCCAGAAAACTCTGCCCTCATCGTTCCTTTAACCTCGGAAACAATATGCATCACATGCTGATATCTCTCGACTATCATATATTTGGGAATCGAAATACTTCCTGGTTCACAAATTTTCCCGATATCATTTCGACTTAAATCCACGAGCATCTGATGTTCTGCTAGCTCCTTTTCATCGCTTAACAATTCATTTTCTAATGTTTGATCATGAGCCTTCGTATTCCCTCTTGGCCGAGTTCCCGCAATCGGATTGGTAATTAATTGCTTTCCCTTTGTTTTGATTAGGCTTTCCGGCGAGGCACCAAGAACCACATAATCTTCAAAATCGAGATAAAACATATATGGCGATGGATTCGCATTGCGTAGCTTGCGATAAAATTGAAAAGAATCATGGTCAATATTTCCGATCATTCTTTGCGAAAGAACCAGTTGAAAAATATCTCCTTGAAGAATATGTTCCTTCGCCACCTCAACTAATTTCATAAATTCCGCTTTTTTCATTAATGGGGTAAACGATACATTCGATGCCTCTAGCTTCAAAGCTTTTTCTGAATGTGACTCCGTAATGAAAGCTTTTAAGTCAGTGATGCTTTTTACCAGCTCCTGATCTGTTCTACTTTCATACAGATTTAAAGCAATCATCGAAATCGTTTGTGCCAGATGATCAAACACAAGAATATCTTGATAAAACATAAAATGGATATCCGGCATTTCTACCTCATCATTGATCACTTCTCCAATGTTTTCATACTCTCGAATGGCATCATAGCCGATATAGCCAACTGCTCCCCCGATAAATGGGATATTCAGTATGGATAATTCTTCTCCCGGAATATACTTTTTTAATAACTCAAGCGGTTTTCCCGTCTCCTCCTTCATAACTTCCTTTTGCTGATTGATAATCGCAACTTGACTCCCTCTTGCAATAAACTCCATATATGGATTCATCCCAATAAATGAGTACCGACCATTCTCTTCGTGCTTTAATGAGCTTTCCAATAAAAATTTCTTTCTCCCCTGAATGCGATTGAACACAGCAATGGGAGTAAGGGTATCCGCGTTTATATGTTCGATCTTATAACCTGTAATCTTCATCACTATTCCTCCTATAAGAAAAATTCATAAAGCTGTTAGACGCTGAAACTAGACATACTCGGTCACTTTTTGAAATAAAAAAAATCGCCCTCTATAAACACAAGAAATCTGTGTTTATAGAGGACGATTCTCATCGTGGTGCCACCTCTTTTCGAAGGGAAATTCTGATCCCTTCCTCGTGATCAGGTACGGGATACTCACGATCCGATACCCTATCCTGTTAACGGTGGAAGCCGTGTTTCCCTACTTCATTTTCAAGAAACCTCTCATAAGTCCATTCCGTTTCACCCCTCGTACTGGATTCACACCTGCACCAGCTCTCTGTAACGATTTAAATGAAACGTACTCCTCTTATTCAACGATTTTTTTATTTATTTTATTGTTATAAAAATACAAAAGGGTCCCTCATCCAAAAGGACGAGGAACCCGTGGTACCACCTTTATTAGCTGACAAACAGCTCACTTTGACAATATCGAGCTTGAAATTCAAGCTTAATATCCGTCTCTTGTAACGATAAGACATTCGCCAAAGCCTACTGCTCCATTAGATTTTCGGTTTGGAAGCTCAGAAGTCCATTCATTTACATGTTCTCACTGGTTCTCACCAACCACCAGCTCTCTAATAGAGTTCATATAAATTACTACTCTTCGTCAACGCCGTTTATTTAAATTTATTGTTTATTATATTATTACGGTTGTTTTTATATGTCAAGGAATTTTTATAAATTTTTTTACCACCCAGGAAATATTGAAAAACAGCATTGTTCATCGCTTATCATGTTGAAAGGCAGGTGGCGAGAGCTTCTGATGATCCCTGAATGTTTCACTCGAATGATCGAAATTTTTGGTAAAAATTTCGCATATGAAGGACATTTCATCTTCTTTTTGAAAAACTGTCTTTCACTAATATAGATGTTTAGTCATATGTTATCTTCCATAACCATTTACAATATTTTTTTTAATAATAATCCCTTCATAAGAGAAGAATACAGGCAAATTCATTCATAAGGGTGGTGATTCAAATGTCAGTAGAAGAAATTACTTCAAAAAAAGCGCATGAAAAAAAAGAACTGTACGGGCTAGAACCTGAGATGAGCCTACAAAATGTAAATTTCGCCTCAAGAGAAAACTCCTATCTCAATGAACATTATCAGGAGGACGAAGAGGATGAATAAAACACGCTTTCCTATGGCACCAATACAAGCCAAAATGCCTTAGAAAAGCGCATAAAAAAAGGATTTGTATGAGGGGGTCTGACCCCCTCCTTCACTATACCCACCACATATTGGCTGGTGTTTCTTCAATTAGTACGGCTTTGAGATTAGTTACTGCACGTGTAAATCCTTCTTCAATAGACATAATCGGGTCTTCATGCTCAATGCTTACGACATGGTCATAGCCATATGTGCGCAGGGCACTTATGATATTGGACCATTCATGCAAGCTGTGCCCACAACCAACGGAGCGGAAAGACCATGCTCTGGTTCTTACTTCATCATAAGGCTGCATATCGGTCAGACCATACATATTCACATGATCCTGATCAATATATGTATCCTTCGCATGGAAATGATGGATCGCATTTTCTTTTGCCAGTATTTTAATCGCACCTACGGGATCAATTCCTTGCCACCAAAGATGACTTGGGTCTAGATTGGCTCCGATGGCATCACAGGTCGCCTCACGTAATTTAAGTAACGTATAAGGAGTATGAACTAAAAACCCACCGTGTAGTTCAAGACCAATTTTTACTTGATGATCCTTTGCAAACTGTCCCATCTCCTTCCAATAAGGAATAAGCTTTTCCTCCCATTGCCATTTTAGAACTTCTGAAAATTCATTCGGCCATGGCGCGATAGGCCAGTTCGGATATATTGCTCCTTCATGATCGCCTGCTGTTCCAGAAAACGCATTGACTACGGGAACACCCATAAGCGATGCTAATTGGATGGTTTTTTTGAGATCCTCATGACTCTGTTGGGCGAATTCTTTATTCGGTGAAATAGGATTTCCGTGACAACTAAATGCACTAATTTCTAATCCTCTTGATTTCAGCTCATGTAAATAGACCTCTCTCTTCCCTTCATTTTCAAGCAATTCATCCACTTTACAATGGGCATCTCCTGGATAGCCCCCTGTGCCAATTTCAACCGCTTTTAAGCCGGCATCCTTCACATAATCCAGCATATCGGTAAAGCTCTTTTCAGCAAATAATACAGTAAACACACCAAGTTTCATGAATAATCTCCACACTTTCTATAATTAAATTGAGTATTTTTTAATCCTCTAACCTACTCTATTGATACGATTTTCTTCGTTTCATATGATTCGAGAGATGCCAATATCACATTTAATGATTTCATCCCTTCATATCCATCAATTGGCACTTCCTTATCCTCGACAATACAATTTATAAATTGGTCAATGACATGGGAATTATGTTGTCCACCATTTTCATTTGACTGAATTTCACCTAGCTTATGCTTATCTGTTTTTCCATTTTTATATTGAACGATTAATGAATAGTCTGGATCATCCTCTAATCGAAGAACAGCCTTTTCACCATAAATAATCGTCGAATTGTCTTCCTTTGCGACATAGGACCAGCTTGCAGCAAGTGTTCCGATGATTCCCGTTTCCGTCTTCAAAATACAGACCGCATTGTCATCCACAGTGGAATCCTGCTTTGAACTTGTCTCTACAAAGGCAGCTACCTCTACGATTTCTTCGTTAAGTAGATAACGCAGTAAATCCGTTTTATGAACGCCTAAATCTCCCATAGCTCCAATAAAGGCTTTCTCTTTCTGAAAGAACCAACTATCCGCCCCATCAACACTCCAGCCTTCTGGACCACCATGTCCAAAGGCCGTTCTAAAGCTATATATTTTTCCGATTTCCCCTGAATCGATGATTTTTTTCGCTTGGACATGTGATTCAACAAATCTTTGATTATGGGCAATCATTAGTTTTCGATTGTTTCTTTCATCTGCCTCGATCATGGCTAATGCCTCTTCCTTCGAAGTAGCCATTGGTTTTTCACAAAGAACATGCTTCCCTGCATTCAGTGCTGCAATGGTAATTGGCGCATGTAAGTAGTTGGGGGTACAAACGCTTACTGCCTCAATATTCGAATCCGAGAGTAATTCCTTATAATCCGTATAAACGTTTGCATTATACTTCCTTCCTTTTTCCTTCGCTCGCTCCTCCACACTATCGCAAACAGCCACGATTTCGACATGATCATTCAACATATATTCTGGTAAATGGCGATGTGTAGCAATGCTCCCACAACCAATAATCCCAACCTTTACTTTTCTCAATTTCGCTTCCTCCCTTTTATGTTCACATTTATCTAATGCTCATTAGGAAATGTTTAAATCAAGCTTCAACTTTCCTAAAAGCCCTTTATATTTCTTTTTCAAAGATGATTGTCGAATAAGGGGCTAATATCAGCTTCTGGTCCTGCTTTTCATATGATTGACTAGAAAAATAAACATCCTTCCACTCTTTCGGAATCGTAATCGTCATTTTCTTGCTTGTTATATTATGAAGAACCAATAGGGATTCATCTTCATTCATACGTTCAAAGGAGACTAATCCTTGTTTGCGAACATCGGATCCCTTGATTTCTCCAGCTAATAAAGCGGATCGTCCTTTTCGAACAGAAATCATCGTTTTATAGTGGTTATATAGAGAATTCTTATCACTTTTTTGTACAGAAACAGCCAGTTGTTTTGCATTTTTACTATATTTTCGCTTGATCCATGTCGTATTCAATGAATCATCCTTAATTTCAGACCATATCATCGGTTCACGAATGTTTTCATCCGGTTTTTTTCCTTCTAACCCTATCTCTTCTCCATAGTAAACGTACGGATTTCCAGGCAATGTGAATAACAATGAAGCAGCCATTTTTGCTTGATCTTGATTTCCAGCCACCTCACTCATGACCCGATTCATATCATGATTCGTAATAAAAATGCTATCTACAAATTCATTTGATACATTTTGAAAATATGCCCTCGTTCTTTCAAGGCTAGAAGCAATCCCTGCATCCTTTTCCTGTTTCACCGATGATAGAATTTTCGATGACAAATCAAAATTAAATCCTGAATCCAACCCATGAAGATAGGTTCCTACAATGGCTGGGGTATCCCATATCTCGCCTACTAAAAATGAATCAGATTTAGCCTTTTGGGTAGATTGTTTAAATTCCTCCCATAATGCCGCATTTTTATCATGGTGATCCTTCACTTGATGCGAACTAAATAAATATTTCGCTGCATCTAAACGAAATCCATCTACATCAACCTCTTTTAACCAGAAGCTACCGATTTTTTTCATTTCCTCCATTACCGCAGGGTTATGATAATTTAAATCAGGCATCCCGTCCCAAAATATCCCTTCATACTTCGACTCCGATTCTCCGTGCCAAATTTTTTGATTCCAATCTCCCAGCTCATTCGTATTTGTCTGTTCATCACTCCACACATAGAAATCTCGATAAACTGGATCACCGGTTAAGGCCTTTTGAAACCACGGATGCTTATTTGATGTATGATTCATGACTAAATCCATCACTATTTTTATATCCCTTTTATGGGCCTCTTCCACTAACCTTTTCATATCCGCTAATGTGCCATAGTCTTGATTTACATCATAATAATCAGTCACATCATATCCATGGTAACTAGGGGATGGTTGAATAGGCATGAGCCAAATGCCGCCAATCCCTAATTCCTTTAAATAGTCCAACTGCTGTGTGACACCATTTAAATCCCCTATTCCATCCCCATTACTATCAGCAAAGGAGCGAACAAAAATCTCATAGAACACACGATGTTTCGAATCCTTAACGACATTTTGATCGATTGACCAGGACATTTTCTTGCTCTCTTTATTCGAGGTGACCTGCGAATCACAACCCGCTACGAGTAAAAACAAGAATAGTAATCCTATTCGTATTTTTTTCATGAGAACCTCCCAACTAGAAAGATTATTTATTCGCTCCTGCTTTTAGACCTTCTACCATATACTTTTGGAAAATCATAAATAGAATAGTAATCGGTATGGCCACCAATACTGCCCCAGCAGCAAACGTAGTAAATTCCGTATTCCCCCGTCCAGTGACCATTTCAAAAAGGCCAATGGCTAGAGTTTTATTTTCATTAGACCGTAGGACAAGCCGAGCAAAGATAAAATCCATCCATGGTCCAATAAAATTTGAAACGGCAACAAAAACAAGAATTGGAACAGATAACGGCATCATCACGCGAAAGAAAATCGTCACATGACCCGCCCCATCCATTTTCGCGGCTTCTTCCAAGCTTTTTGGCATCGAATCAAAATACCCTTTCACAAGCCATGCATTAAAAGGAATTGAACCACCAGCATAGACCAAAATAAGCCCCCAATGATTGTCTAGTAACCCTAGTTGCAACAGGAGAATATAGATAGCAATCATCCCCATAAACCCTGGGAACATTTGCAAAACTAACATCGTCATTAAGCCTTCCTTCCGTCCCGGAAAGCGAAAACGGCTAAAGGCATACGCAGCAGTAACAACCAAAAATGTCGAAATGATCATATTCCAAATGGCAATTTTTAATGTATTTTTATACCAATTGAAATATTGTGTATCCTGAAATAACTCAACATAATGTTTGAAAGTGAGTGACTTAGGAAATAGAGAGGTATTAAAAAGGGAATCCCCGGGATTTAACGAGCCAATAAAAACCCATACCACTGGGTAAACAGTAAATATAGCCACTAGCACTAAAATGATATGTTTACCAACACTAATCCATTTCTCTTTTGTTTTTCTGTTCACTACATCATATCCTCCTCTTTAAATGCTCTCGTTCGTCTAAAGTTCCAGACGGATATCGATGCGATCACAATAAATATGAGGATGGATACGACAGATGCCATATTAAATTGACTTTGATCCAACGTAAGCTTGTAAATCCATGAAATTAAAATATCCGTTGAACCAGCATAGCTATAATCAACATTTACAGGTCCCCCCTGTGTCAGCAAATAAATCATATTAAAATTATTAAAATTTCCCGCAAATTGCATAATGAGTAACGGAGCGGTCGAAAACATGACGATTGGCATCGTAATTCGCCAAAAACGCTGTCTCGGACTAGCGCCATCTACTTCCGCCGCTTCATATAGTTCTTTATCGATTCCCGTCATAACCCCACTCATTAAGACCATCCAGAAAGGAAATCCAAACCAAATATTGACGAGAACAAGAGTAAATTTTGCCCAAAACGGATCACTAAGCCAAGGAATTCCCGCCAAGCCGATAGCTTCTAAGTATTGATTAATTGGCCCAAACTCCCCATTAAATAGATTTCTCATTATCAAGATAGAGACAAATGCAGGAATGGCCCAAGGAAGAATATAAATACTTCTCCAAAAAGCTCTGAATCGTATTCCTTTTGAATTTAATAAAACAGCAAAAAGTAACCCTGTAAAAAAAGTAGTCACTGTTGCGAGAATGGCCCAGATGATCGTCCATTCAAATACTCCTAAAAAGGTGCGATTCCATGTTTTCAAATTAAAAAGATCAATAAATGTTTGAAAACCAACCCAATCAACAAGGGCAGCAGGTGGTAGATGGTTTGGTCCCGAATAATTGGTAAAGGCTATAGCAATACCGAATAATAGCGGTAATATGGTCAAAAACGATGTAAATATAATTGAAGGGGTAAGCAATAAATAAGGAAATCCTTTTTCTGCGATCACATGTAAGGTTTCTTTAAAATGATTCGGCCTTTGGCCTAAATCCCTTGCTATTCCTACTCTCCTTGCATCACGAATATTTAAATAATAGACCCAAATCAATAACAATCCACATATGAGAAAAATGATGCCTTCAATCATTAAAAATATGGAATGATCACCTGGTTGAATTTTAAAGCCAATCCTTTTTTGGGTGGTTTCCCCAAGGGTCGTTAGCCCCCACATTGCGTTTCGAAATGGTAATGACCAAAATACAACGATATAAATCTCTAAACATATGAATAATAAGCCCTTCATGTATTGCCGATTATAGATTTGTCCCAATCCCATAAATAAAAGAGAGAGGATTGTACTAATCTTGGCATGTGATTTCATCCTATACCATCTCCTTTTGGGTAATCCAAGTAAGAAACAAAGCCAATACCCCATGTTCAAAGGATATCGGCTATTCATATGACTACTTTTTCTGAGTAGAAATGGCATCCTCTATTTGTTCGTATGCAGCATCTAATGCTTTTTTCGGATCCATACCATCATTCCATATAGCCGTATAAGCTGTTTCCATTGGTCCCCATACCGCTTGCATTTCAGGGATATTTGGCATAGGAACAGCATTTTGAGCTTGTTCTAAAAATGCCATTGAGACTTCATCTTGTTTGATTGTGTCATTTTCAAGGAGTGAATTCTTAGGTGGTAATTGCCCTGTCATCTCATAACGCTTTAAAAGCATCTCTTCACTTGATGCAAATTGGGCTAAAAGTGTGGCTGCTTCTGGATATTTACTGTAGGAGTTTACGTAGTATGCTTTAATTCCAGAGAAAGATTTAGGTGTTTCTCCATTATCCAGCTTAGGGAGTGGGGCGATACCTAAATTAATTCCAGCATCCTTATGATTCTTCACATCCCATGGTCCTGAGATCCTAAATGCTAGTTTATTTTCATTAAAGAATGAAGAAATCACATCACCAGTAATATCTTCCTTCTTTAGAGGGAGTAGCTCGCTATGAATTTTTTTCATCAATTCACCAGATTTGATTGCCCCTTCGGAATTGATCCCTATTTCTTCTGGATTGGTATTGTCATTTCCGAAAATATATCCGCCATATCCTGCCATGAATGCATATGTGTAATAGAAATTCCCTGGTTCCATCATTAATCCATATTTACGATCCTTTTTCGTTGATCCCTCTTGAAATTGTTTTCCCTGCTCAAATAATTCATCCCATGTTTCCGGAACTTTCTTCACAATATCTTTATTGTAGTAGAGTGCATAGGTTTCAATCGCAATTGGAAAACCGTACATCTTCAATTCTCCATCTTTATCTATGAACGATGTCCCTTTTACAGCAGCATCCATATAGTCTTTTTTGTAGTCATCTGCAAAATAATTATCATATACTAATCCACCTGAAACGAGAGTACCTAAATGATCATGGGCTGCGTTGAAGACATCTGCTCCAAGTCCTGCTGGACCATCTGTTTCTAATTTACCAGCTGCATCCGTATGGCTGACCTCTTGAACTTCAACAGGAACATTATATTTCTTTTCAAATTCCTCAGCGACGTAATTGGCCCATTCTGCTTCCGCACCGCCATTATCCCAAAGAATAAGACTGGCTCCCTCCTCCGGTTTAATTTCCTTTACTTCTGCATTCTCTTCAACCTCTTTGCTTGCTTTTTCCTTTCCCTTTGGCTGGGTGCAGCCAGCTAGGAGTCCCACCAATAGAATACTAGAAGCGATTATTCCCATTGTCTTTTTAAGCTTCATTTTCATCCCCCTCGATTAAATGTTTCTTCGCTTAAATTTCGAAAAGCTTTGTTGTTTTCGATGTAAAATCGTGCACTGTTCTACTATTTTTGAAATAACTAAAAAAATAATATGATAATACCACTTTTACGTTTATTTTCCCTCCTTTTCTAATGAAAACGGTTGCATGAAATTATTATACATTTTGAAAATTCTAAAAGCAACCGTTTGCATTAAATTATCTCATATGATATTTTTTTATTATTATAGTTTCATATACCGTTAAAGGGAGGTAGCATTATGAATATTGAATCCATTTATCACCGACCAAAAAACAATTATGCCTATGCTTACAATGACAAAACACTTCATATTCGTATACGAACGAAAAAGAACGATATTGAAAAAGTGAATCTTATCTTTGGGGATCCATATACATGGAATGAAGACGGTTGGATCTTTTCTACAAAACACATGACGATAAGTGGGAGCGATCAATTGTTTGACTATTGGTTTGTTGAAGTCGCTCCTGAATTTAGAAGGATGCGCTACGGTTTTGAACTGATGAGTGGAAATGAAACGATGGTTTATGGAGAGAAAGGTTTTTTTGATCAGATCCCTACTGACGATACTTCTTACTTCTTTTGCTTCCCTTTTTTAAATAAGGCAGATGTTTTTCATGCTCCCGATTGGGTGAAAGATACAGTGTGGTATCAAATTTTCCCAGAACGGTTTGCAAATGGAGATCCCAGGATCAATCCGGAAAATACCCTTCCATGGGGAAGTACAGAACCTAAGTGGGATAATTTTTTTGGAGGTGATTTTGAGGGAATCATTCAACATATTGATCACATCGTTGAATTAGGTATCACAGGTCTTTATTTCACCCCTATATTCAAAGCCTACTCTAACCACAAATATGACACCATTGATTATATGGAGATTGACCCGCAGTTTGGTGATAAAGCTACTTTTAAAAGACTCGTTGACGTATGTCATCAGCACGGAATCAAAGTGATGTTGGATGCTGTCTTTAATCATAGCGGATATTATTTTCCACCCTTCCAGGATGTATTGAAAAATCAGGAGCATTCTAAATATAAGGATTGGTTTCATATAAGAGACTTCCCTATTATCACAAAGCCGAGGCCAAATTATGATACATTCGCATTTACAGAGCAAATGCCGAAGCTAAATACAGAAAATGCTGAGGTGAAAGAATATCTTCTTAACGTTGCCCGTTATTGGATTGAGGAATTTGATATCGATGGCTGGCGTCTAGATGTAGCCAATGAAGTAGATCACAGCTTCTGGCGTGAATTTCGAAAAACGGTAAAGTCAGTTAAACCCGATGCCTATATATTAGGCGAAATTTGGCATGACTCGATGCCATGGCTTCAAGGGGATCAGTTTGATGCCGTCATGAACTATCCCTTCACACAAAGTGCCCTCGATTTTTTTGCAAAAGGGACCATCAATGCTGACGTATTCGCGCAAAGAATATCTCATGTTTTACATTCTTATCCTAACAATGTAAACGAGGTTTCATTCAATTTACTCGGAAGTCATGATACACCGCGAATATTAACGATCGCTAATGAAAACAAGGATCGACTTAAGCTGCTTTTTTTATTTCAATTAACGTTCATTGGAAGTCCATGTATCTATTATGGCGACGAAATCGGAATGACAGGCGGACAAGATCCTGGTTGCCGTAAATGCATGATCTGGGATAAACAAGAACAGGATTTAGAACTCTTTGAATTTGTCCAAAAGCTGATCAGCTTACGAAAAAATGTCCCAGCACTAGGGAATAAAGGTGAATTTCATATTATTGAAAGTAACACAGAAACCAACCATATTATTTATGAAAAAAGAAGCAAGAATGAATCGATTTTCATTGCCATCAATAATAGTGAGCAATCTATTCAAATCAAGATTCCTTTTTTGGCAAAAAATGATGAAGTGACGAACCTATGGAATAACGAGAAACAATTGACTAGCGATGTAGAGGAACTTAGTTTGCCTAGTTTAGGATTTACTATTTTACAATCAAGAAAACTGTAAAAAAACACTCTGGGAAAGTCTTGCTTAAGGCTTTCCTAGAGTGTTTTAACCTGCGTAGCGGAACTTCTTGCATACTGGTGAATTTTATCCTCTATTCGATAACAATGAGTGCCAAAAAAACGCAGAAAAGATATTTCACTGGGTCCACATTTAACCATATCTATGCCTTTATCAATAAATCTCTCCATACTTTCACTCTTCAAAAGTTTATCAGAAAACCCTTAAAGGTGAATATTAGAGTAAATATAAACCTGAATCATTACTTGACAGCTTAAATACATTTGGAATTAGATATAATTTTAAACAGTGTTTGTAGCACAAACTGCAACTAAGAAATACATTTATCACTAATTTTATATAGAGCAATTGTGCAATTGAAAAGTTGATTTTATTGAACAGCATTGTTCTAAAGTACCAGTCCCAAAGGTAGGAACACATTTAGATTAAGACCACAAAAATATATAAAATTTGTTGTGCCAAACATTAAAAAGATCACCTTTTAGATGTTCTCTCTACGAAATAAAGACATAATATTTACTTGCATTTTATGAACGTGTTAAAAAATGCTTTATGATAGGTGCTATTAAATCTTTACCTGCATTTATAGTGTCAAATAATCCTTTTAACTTAAACATAAATCCCATAAAGCCTTGCAGGGTTGCATTTTCTTTTTGTGGTTCCAAAATATTTTCACTTAGAACAAGTGAACCAATGCTTTGCTCGACTGCTACTCGAAGTCCATCCACTCCATAGAATTTAAATTCCAATAAGGACTCTTTTATAAGATTTAAATTTTTAACGAGTAATGCTTGGACATCTTTCGGAAGAGAAGAATCAATAATATTTGAAATTAATAGTTCAATTTCACCTATTAATGATACTATTTCCTCTTCATTAAGTTGGGAGTTCTCATCAATTTCAAAAACTAAACCAATATGATCAGCCATGTAGCTTAATGCTGTTAAAACTTCGTCGGAAATGTATTTATGGAAATTACTCATGTCTCCATTGAAATTCACTTCAGATATACCTAGTCCAACTTTATCTAAAAACATAATATTTCTTTCCTTGTTTAATCGGGGATTTGTTTCAACAAGCTTTCTTGTTTTTTCATATAAATCGAAAACTAAACGTATTTTGGAAAGTAAATTGATTGTATCCCTTGTTTCTAGTTCAAATACATGTGACCAGGCACCATTAAATTTCGAATAATTGTGAGTTGAATTTTTAAGGTTTAGTAAGATTTCATGTAAAGCTATTGCTGGATTGCTATTAATCAAATCATGCAGCTCCTTTCACTATATAACTATATAACTAAATATACCAAATATAGGCATCAATGGTGGGCTTTTTTGAAAATGTTAAATATACTGATTTGGTCAATGACATAGAAAGAAATAACTATACACTTAGGGAGATAGGTAGGGTAGTAAAAATAATTAATGATACAGATTGTGTAAAAATGATTAGTGATAATGTGGTTCTTCCGGTTGTATTAAATAATTAGATTAAACTGCATTATTTATTCGGGATATTCTTTAATAAAAAATTAAAAAAATTAAAAAAACATACTAAAGACTGCAGGATATTAACTTGTTTAATGAAAAAAACATAATTGTTTTGAACACATCCCCTGCCCCGAAAAACACATGACTATTTCAAATAGTTCACGATCCCATCATCTAAAATCGTTAATTCGGGCGAATACCAATAATAGACCTCTCCATCGAAAAATACAGTATCACGATAGGCAATCGGTGCAGCTGTATAACATACAAAATCAAACATTTGAGGATCTTTAGTGGATGTATCAGGTGAATAGGCTGATTTTACTGTCCCATCTTCAAGAATTTTCAAGAACTGCTTAACCTCTTCTCCAGTTAAAGTTTTTAATTGTTTCATCGGTTTTGCCCCATCAGACAGATATACCTCTATTCTTTGAACTTTATCCATGGTTTTCACATCTAGGGTTTCGGCATTATCGGTACTGTATAGCTTATACCCATGGATCTTTGTTTTATCTTTAACCGCAACGATTGAATGATCAGGATATCCTTCAATCGAATAGACGTCTGTTCCTTTTGATAAATAAGCGGCACCCCCCTCTTTTATTTTATATTTAGGATTTTTCACATGCTCATTTACTTCAAATCTTACTTCGCCGATCTTATCCTTTACTAATGTTTGCTTTGAAATAACTAATTGTTGAGATCCAGTATAGTGTTTTCCAGTGATCTGCATAAAATCAACCCAATCGATGACAATATGAGATGGGCTACAAGCAGTTAATAGCACAAGAAATGGAATGATGAAATATAATTTTTTCATCTCTCTCCCCCTTTTTTCTAGCTATTAAGGTAATGTTGAACGAATAAAAATAGATTAACATCGTTAAATCCCTTATCTAATATACGATCGATACATGAAATGGTTACAGACAGGTGTGATAAAGGATAAAAAAATCTAATTTTAATCCTTTACATGAATAAAGGAATTTGGTAAAGTATTTTAAACAATATCATTTTTCTAAAAGTTTCGATGAAGATGGTGTGAAGGAAGAGTTTTTAGAGAGTCGGTGGTTGCTGCAAACCGATACTTTTGCTTCATAATGCCGAGCACTTCTGAACTGGATAGCTGAACCATTCAAGTAGGCTATCACGGTATGATGCCGTTATTTTCATGAAGGTTACTATGTACATAGTAATAAAAGAGGGTGGCACCACGGATGATCGTCCCTCATAATTGGCTGAAAATCGGCTGATTATGAGGGGCTTTTATTTTTAAGCTCTTTTCTTAAACCTTGTTGCTATGTAGCTAAAAAGGTTCATGACCGACAATCCCTACATTCCACTGAAAAAAGAGCTGCAAACTTCATAAGAACACTTTATAAAAGCCACACTCTTATACGAAAACAGCCTTACTTTGCTAGAAAATGATCATGAAAGGAATGAGAAAACATGTTACTAAACCAGCAATACTTATTTACTCCAGGCCCCACTCCAATCCCTGAGCGTGTAAAGCTCGCTATGAATCAACCTATGATTGGTCATAGAGGTCAAGCGTTTGCACAATTACTAGAAGAGGTCTCCACAAGACTCATGCCGATCTTCGGTTCAAAGGATCCCGTCCTCGTACTAACAGGTAGTGGGACATCCGCATTAGAAGCCGCTGCAGCTAATATTATTGAAGAGAATGATCCAGTCGTTGTAATTGTAACTGGTGCCTTTGGAGAACGCTTTGCCACGATTTGTGAAACCTTTGGTGCGATCGTACATCGTTTAACGATTCCATGGGGTGAAATATGCACTCCAGACCAATTGGAGAATTTTTTATATGCTCATAAGGATTGTAAGGCGGTATTTGCTACTTATTGTGAAACATCCACCGGTGTTCTAAACCCCATTAAGGAGTTAGGCGCTGTGACCAAGCGAATAACAGATGCATTATTTATTGTTGATGGTGTCAGTTGCATTGGTGCCGTACCAGTGGATATGGCCGCATGGAATATTGATATTCTTGTTTCCGGCTCGCAAAAAGCCTTAATGCTACCACCTGGCCTGGCCTTTATTGCTGTCAATCAAATCGCAAGAGAAAGGATTCAATCCTGTCCATCTAAACGGTTCTATTTAGATTTAAATCGCTATTTTGCATCCTATGATAAGGAAAAATCAACACCATTTACACCTGCCGTTTCACTAATAGCCGGAGCACTTGAGGTTTGCTACATGATTGAAGAAGAAGGCTTAGAGCAAGTGATTCAGAGACATCAGCTTCTAAAAACAATGGTTCGCGAAGGGATCAAAGCACTCGAGCTGCCATTACTGGTTTCAGATGAGCATGCTTCCCCTACTGTCACTTCAGTTAAACCTTTAAATGGAAAAGCAAATCAAATCAAAAAGACCCTTCAAGATAAGTACTCCATCACCATTGCTGGAGGACAAAAGAAATTAAAGGGAGAAATCTTCCGAATTGGTCATATGGGCTATTGCACCCCTTTTGATATTTTAAAAGTTCTGACAGGCCTAGAAATGACCATTTATACAATAGAAGGTAGAAATGTGTTTGGGCAAGCAACGAAAAAGGCCGAGGAGGTTTGGATTGACTATGTATAAAATACTAGTAACAGACTCTATCAATGTTCAGGGATTGCAGAGCTTATATGAGCATCCATCTATTTTAGTAGATAAAAAGGATCAGCTATCCAGTGCTGAGCTTAGGGAAATCATCGGAAATTATGATGCCCTGATTGTCCGTAGTCAAACAATCGTTTCGAAGGAGCTGATTCATTCAGCCCACCGCTTACAGATCATTGCACGTGCAGGTGTTGGTGTCGACAATATTGATGTTGAGGCAGCCACTAGAAAAGGAATTATTGTCATTAATGCACCTGGTGCGAACACCATTGCTGCCTGTGAACATACCTTAGCGATGCTACTTTCATTAGCTCGTAGAATCCCACATGCCTATCAATCCATGTCAAACGGTGAGTGGAATCGAAATGCTTTTAAAGGGGTTGAGCTATATGAAAAAACACTTGGTATTATTGGGATGGGGAAGATTGGAACGGAAGTGGCGAAACGGGCAAAAAGCTTCCAAATGAAGATATTAGGGTATGATCCTTATCTAACTGAGGAACGCGCCAAAAAGCTTGGTATCGTTAAGGCAAGCATTAATGAAATTGCCATTCAGTCTGACTTTATCACTGTCCACACCCCACTCATTAAAGAAACACGAAACCTAGTTAACGATGAGTTTTTACAAAAAACAAAACGGGGAGTACGAATCATTAATTGTGCCCGTGGTGGAATTATTGATGAAGCTGCCTTAATCCGTGCCATACAAAGCGGTCATGTTGCTGGTGCTGCCTTAGATGTATTTACGCAAGAGCCTCCTACTAACTTAGATTTACTCCAACATCCAAACATCATTGTCACCCCACATCTCGGAGCATCTACAGAAGAAGCTCAAGAAAAAGTCGCAAAAGAAGTAAGTGATGAGATTATCAATATTTTCGAATCGCAAACGATTCGTCACGCAGTTAATGCTCCACAAATGTCTGGAGAAACCCAACAAAAAATGAAACCGTATCTTCAGCTTGGTGAACAACTAGCTGAAATCGCCATACAATTACTGAAGAAAGCACCAGAAAAAATTGATATCGCCTATTACGGAGATCTAGTCGAAGAAGATACGAGTCTCTTAACGAGATATATGGTAAAAGGCATACTCTCCTATCATTTAAGTGATTCAGTTAATTTAATCAATGCCATTCACTTATTAAAGGAACATGGGCTTTCCTATAATGTCCAAAGAAATGCTACAAATAAAGGCTTCGCCAACTATATGGAACTAGTTTTATATAAAGGAGATAAAAAGGTCAATATCGGTGCGACGGTCCTAAATGGATATGGTGCTCGAATTGTTAATATTAATAACTATCGTGTAGATGTACGCCCTGAGCAACATCTCCTCTATATAAAACATCAGGACATTCCAGGAATGATTGGTCAGGTTGGATCGATATTGGGCAGTTATTCTATTAATATCGGAACAATGCAGGTAGGGCGTGCAGCGATAGGTGGAGAAGCAATCATGATCCTCACTCTTGATAAAAAGATCGAACAAGAAGTCACACATGCTCTCCACTCAATCTCTGGACTAGAGGATGTACAAATTTTGGAGCTATCCTATGAGGAAGAGTTAAGTGTAGAGAAAGCATTGCATTTATAAATTTTGTAAAATCGACACGAGGACTTCAATTACTCGTGTTTCTTTAATTACAGTAATTAAGAAAAAGAATTGTGATAATTGTTTGCTGTTCACTTAGTAACAAAATATTGAGAAAATATCCTAAGTATTTTTATAATGAATAAACTAGTTACGAAGGAGATTTCATAATGAATATTCATTACACCAAACCCGGTTTAAATGATTTAAAAGAGCTCATGCATATCGAGAATTTAGGATTCAGACCTGATGAAGCGGCTACGGAAAAAGCAATGAGAGAACGAATTAAGAATATACCTGATACGTTTATTGTTGCGAGAGATGAACAGGATAAAATAATGGGATATGTTGTAGGTCCAGTGATAAATCATCGTTATTTGACGGATGATCTCTTTGAGAATACTCATCCCAATCCTACAAATGAGGGCTTCCAAAGTATTCTTAGCCTTGTCGTTCACCCTGATTATAGAGGGCAAGGAATTGCTACTAGTCTGTTAGATAAGCTAGAAGAAGCTTGTAAAAAAAGTCAAAGAAGCGGAATAACTTTAACCTGCTTAGATGATTTAATTCCTTTTTATGAAGCCAATGGTTTCGTTAATGAAGGTAAATCTGTTTCGACACATGCAGGTGAGACTTGGTTTAATTTAGTGAAGGAATTGTAATATAAATTCTCTTCGATTCACGAACGCTGCCGATATTATTTAGAGAAATAAAAAACAACAGGGTTGTCCAAAAGCTATTTCTAACGCCTAAATAGACAACCCTTTTTTTACTTTTTTATGCATACGTAATCTGCTGTTCTTCCTTATGTAACATACGATTCCGTTCAACTTTTTATAGGTTTGCTTAACAGCAATCCGATTCTACCGCTCTAAATCATCATTTATATCATTATGACCTACTTTTTTTAAGGCTCTTTGAAGCTGATAAATTTTCATCATACCAATTAACCCCACCAATATTGCTCCCAGTAAAACAGATCCAATAATGACAAGAATTAATGGCCACTCGGCTTTACCAAATAAATAATTTACCGTTACCGGTTCGACATTGATCACAGAAAAAATGGCAATAATTAAGACGACAACGAGTGCAAATAATAGGTTCCATTGTTTTTTCATAATCCACCTCCATCATAAGTTTTTAAATTAAATATTATCAAAGGATAGTCCAAAATGCTAGCTTTCACAGCATCCTTTGGGAGAAGGTTGATTCATTGTTTGTGCTTATCTTCCTTCATGGGAAGCTAACTCACTCTTTGGTTACCCTAGACACGTTATTTCCTCCTTCAGAGTAATCAAACACGTACTTTAGTTACCCTGCACACATTGGTTCCTCCTTCTGGGGAATCTAACATACACTTTAGTTACCCTGCACACGTTATTTCCTCCTCCAGGGGAAGCTAACATGCTCTTTCGTTACCCTGGACACAGAGTTTCCTCCATCAGAGTAATCAAACACGCTCTTTCGTTACCCTGGACAGGTTATTTCCTCCTTCTGGGGAAGCTAACTCGCTCTTTCGTTACCCTGCTCACAGAATTTCCAGTCAAGTCCTGGTTTTTGTGTAAAATCACTGGCAAGTACTTTCAACCTTAACCCTTTTATTTTTTTTGCGAAACTTCCATGGATTTTGAACTTCATATCCGGTAAGGGATGTCAAATGGTTTTCAATTTGACATCCCTTACCGGATATGTGATCATCCATGATGGAAGTTTAGCTGAAAATAATCTGTTCTATCTTCCACCCATAAGTGCTTTTCTCTTAGCGTAAACCGTATCCTGATATTGCATTAGAACAGCTCCAATCAAGCGAAAAGCCGATTGGGTGTTTGGAAAAATACGTATGACCCTTTCTCTTCTACGGACTTCTTGGTTCAACCGTTCAAGGGAATTGGTACTACGGATGTGGCATCGGATACTTTCGGGAAAGATCATATACTGGATGGTATCTTCGAACCCCTCATCTAATATAGAGAGTGCTTTTTCAAACTTTGGCTCTGTCCCGAACCTACTCATTAGCTCATCTTTAAACAGACGGATATCATCAATGGTTACTGCTTCAAATACGCGTTTGATCATTGTCTTGATTTCAGCCGAGCTCTTTTTGGGAAGTTTATCAAAGATATTTCGCTTAAAATGGACATTACATCTTTGCCAAGCTGTCCCAATAAATTCACGCTGTATCGCTTTTTGGAGACCTTGATGGGCATCAGAGATGATTAGTTTGGGAGATTGAAGGCCCCGTGATTTTAGCTGTTGGAAGAACTGCCCCCAACTCTCATAACTTTCCGCATGGTCAACACTCAAGCCAATTATTTCACGTGTATTCTTCTCAGTAATGGCAGTGGCAATATAAACAGCCTTGGAAACAACGCTTTGGTGCTCGCGCACCTTTATATACATAGCGTCAACGAATACGAAAGGGTAGTATGTTGTATTTAAGGGTCTCTTAGCCCACTCGTTCACAATGGGATCAAGCTTTTGTGTAAGTGATGATACAAACGACTTGGAAATGTTCTTGCCGCAAAGCTGTTCGACAATATTGGTAACATTCCTAGTTGAAACACCATTGATGACCATTTCCAGCATAGAGAGGACCAATGCCTGGTCACAACGGGCATATTTTTCAAAAACGGTAGTTGAGAATTCCCCGTTGCGTGTCCGTGGTACCTTAAGTGTTAAGGTACCGATGCTCATCATAAGATCACGTTCATAATAACCGTTGCGATAGTCACGGCGTTCAACAGCTCGTTCATAAGGTGCAGCCTTTAAATAGTCATCCCTTTCTTTTTCCATAAATTCGTTTAGTACTAAGACAACCGCTGATTTTATAACCATATCAAGGTTGGAATTTACAATGGCTTCTTTTAAAACATCCAAATTTAGGTTAAACTGTACTTGAGTCATATTTATTCCTCTTTTCATTGTTTATCGTGGTTGAAAACAGTGTTGCCAAGAGTGAATAAAATGACTCATTTTTTTTTGCATTTTTTTTTACACAATTATACGGACTTAATCGAATTTCCTCCACCAGGGGAAGCTAACTCTCACTTTGGTTACCCTAAACACGAAATATCCCCCATTAGGGGAATCTATCACACACTTTGGTTACTCTGAACACGGAATATCCCCCATCAGGGGAATCTATCACGCTCTTTGGTTACCCTGCACACGGAATATCCTCCGCCTGGGGAATCTATCACGCTCTTTGGTTACCCTGCACACATAATATCCTCCTTCTGGGGAATCTTACACGTTCTTTGGTTACCCTAGACACGGAATATCCTCCGACAGGGGAATCTATCACGTTCTTTAGTTACCCTGCACACGGAATATCCTCCGCCTGGGGAATCTATCACGCTTTTTGGTTACCCTAGACACGGAATATCCTCCGACAGGGGAATCTATCACGTTCTTTAGTTACCCTGGACACGGAATATCCCCCTTCACGGGAATCAACCACGCCCATTGGTTACCGAGTTCATGAGATACCCTATTACCAAAATGCAATAACTTGCTTCCCTATTATATCCGTACCCCTGTAAATTCTACTAAACATCCCCCGTACATGCTGTTCCAATCCATTAAAACATGCATTTAATGCTGTTCACTTCATAAGAAAAACTTAACTAAAAGTATAATCATTTCAGTATTTTCTTATTACTCTACTTCAAATACAATGAGGGTAACGAAGGGGGTTTTAATATGACTTTTGCATTTAAAACAATTGACCATGTACAACTAGCTGCACCGAAAGGCTGTGAGCAGGAAGCAAGAGAATTTTTTGGGAGAATACTAGGACTTCAAGAAATTGAAAAGCCCGAGGAATTAAAAAAACGTGGGGGTGTATGGTTTGGATTTGATCATTATCAAATACATATCGGCATCGAAGACCCTTTTTCCCCTGCTAAAAAAGCACATCCTGCATTTGAGATAGAAAATCTTGAGGAGCTAAAACAGCATTTAACTAAGCACTCAATTAAATTCACCGTAGATACTCAACTACCTGGGGCCAATCGAATCTATGTGAATGACCCTTTTGGTAATCGAATTGAACTATTAGAGTGGCTATAAGTATAAATGAAGGAGCTGTTCAATTTTATGAACAGCTCCATTTAAACAGGAAATATTTATCCCTTACGAACATTTTCCAAAACAATTTCCTTTACATCCAACACGGAGTCGAGAATAAATTCGGCTTGATGTTCTTCAAATTCCTTTCTTGCTTCCTTCCCAGATAATCCTGTTAGTACCGCTGCGAATCGGCAGCCCATGTCTCTTGCCGCTAATAGATCGGCTAAGGAATCACCGACCACTAATATTTGATCCCCATTTTCTAATGGAAGATCTAGCTTTAAGCACGATGCAACCGGAGTTTGTTTCCCCTTCTCTGCTTGGATAAATGTATATGGATTCGGCTTAGATAAAGGGGCATAGCTTGGATGCTGTTTCTCTGCTTCAAGAACTTCATCGGCTGTGACAATATGATTCCGATCAAAATAGTTTAGCCAGTTCAAATACTCGAAAGGCTTAATGGTTTCAAGATCCGGTCTTCCTGTTCCAATCCCAATTTGCAAGCCAGCATCAGTCAACTCCTGAAAAAGCTGCCCAATTTGCTCAGGCTTTGCTAATGTCTTTTCGTCAGAAAGAAAACCCTTCTTCCCTAACTGAACAGATGGTCTCCCTGTTGAGGAAAGTACATTTTCGTCCCCAACATACCATTCTTGTGATACATGCTCACAAACCGACCAAAGATGATTCTTTTCACTAAATAAATTAGTCTTGATTCCAAATTTCTGTTCAACCAATACATTTAAATAGTCAAATAAATCTTCCTTGCTATTTGCCTTTGCATTTTGAAACTCGCTAATAAATTCGTCATAATTAATCGTTGCTTTATACTGAGCTAAGCTTTCTTGTATTTCAAGTAATACGCTACGATCAATTTCTGAAGTTAACCACTTGGAGATATTCTCTTTTTCTTCACCCACCACTTGCTCTAAAAGATGAATTAGTTGAAAGCTAAAGGTTAAATAAATCATATCCCAATTTGCATTTAATCCTTTTGACTTAAAAAACTTAAGCACCTGGTCATTTTGAAAAACGGTATTCCTAATGCTTGTTATTTCTTCATCGTTTAATACAATTTTAAATTGATCTGATTCTAATCCTAAATAATTTTTACTATGTAAAAGCTCCCAAACAGTTAATGCGGACGCATCGAAATACCGTTCTTCACTTAGTAAAACACCATCAACATCAAATAATATAGTTCGAATCATACTCATCCCCCTTTATTTAAGGTAAACGTATAAAATCCAGCTCCAAGCTCTAGCTCTTCAAATTAATAACCAGCTAGCAATGGTCGTTTCCCCCTGGTTGTTAGGAAGATCTAGGAGCTTGCACTTTCTTATTTTAGTGTATCACAGAACCATAGTATATTATATCCATCCACAAAAAATCACTGCGGTTGCAGTGATTCAATTATTAGCTAATTCCTTTACATTTTTCCTCATAGCTTGCAATTTTGTCTTCAAGCATCATCGTGATTGCAATATCATCCAAGCCTTTTAAAAGTGTTTCCTTCTGATATGGATCCATTTCAAAATAGATGACCTGATCATCATAGGTTAGTCGTTCATTTTCTAAATCAACCGTTAACTCAATAGTTGCCTCATTCGCTTTGTCTATTAGTGATTTGACCGTTTCAAGATTTAATTGAATAGGTAAAAGACCATTTTTCAAACAATTATTATAAAAAATATCAGCAAAGCTTGGAGCAATAATGACTTTAAACCCGTAATCCTGAAGGGCCCATGGAGCATGCTCGCGGGATGATCCACAGCCAAAATTCGGTCCAGCTACAAGTATTTGCGCACCTTTATATTTTTCTTGATTCAGAGGAAACTCTTTTATTTCCTCGCCATTTTCATTAAAACGCCAATGGTAAAAGAGACATTCTCCAAAGCCTTGTCTTTCAATGCGTTTGAGAAATTGTTTTGGGATAATTTGATCTGTATCGACATTCGTTCGATCAAGTGGTACAACTAATCCTTGAAATGTTTGAAATGGCTGCACAAATATTCACCTCCTATTGGTAGACCTTTTCCATTTTTCTCACATCAACAAATCGTCCATGAATCGCAGCTGCTGCAGCCATAGCTGGGCTTACAAGATGTGTTCTTGATCCATTTCCTTGTCGTCCTTCAAAATTCCGATTGGAAGTGGATGCACATCTTTCCCCTGGGGGCACAACATCATCATTCATTGCTAAACACATACTACAGCCCGATTCCCGCCACTCAAAGCCTGCTTCGATAAAGATTTTATCCAAACCTTCCGCCTCAGCAAGTGCTTTAACCGTTTGTGAGCCTGGTACAACTAATGCTCTTACATTCTCATGCACATGATGCCCCTTAATCACTTCAGCCGCATGACGTAAATCACTCAGACGAGAGTTCGTACATGAGCCAATAAAGACATGCTGTATTTCAATCTCCTCTATAGGTGTACCACCGGTAAGTCCCATATATTGAAGGGCCTTTTCGACCGATTCCTTCTCACTTTTATCTGTGATGGTGTCAGTTGATGGTAGTAAATCATTTACAGATAAGCACATGGATGGATTAGTCCCCCATGTCACTTGTGGCGCAATTTCATTTGCATCAATTTCAATCGTGCGGTCATATTCAGCACCTTCATCTGTGGCTAGACTTAACCAATATTCAGCTGCTTTTTCAAATTCTGTTCCCTTCGGTGCATACTTTCTACCATTTAAATAAGAAATGGTTGTTTCATCTGGGCTGATTAAACCTGCTCTTGCTCCAGCTTCAATGGACATATTACAGATTGTCATCCGCTCCTCCATTGACATATTCCGTATGGCTTCACCTGTATATTCAGCAATATATCCTGTGCCAACATCGATACCGAATTTACCTATGATCGCTAAAATTAAATCTTTCGCTGTCACACCAAGACCTAGCTTGCCATTTACTTTAATTTGTAATGTTTTCGGTCGCCTTTGCCATAGAGTTTGAGTAGCAAGAACATGTTCCACTTCACTTGTGCCGATTCCAAAAGCGATGGCACCAAATGCACCATGTGTAGAAGTATGACTATCGCCACATACAATTGTTTTTCCAGGAGTGGTCAAACCTAGTTCAGGACCAATCACATGAACAATCCCTTGATCAGGATGATCAATGCCAGCTAATGGGATCTTAAATTCCTCACAATTTTTCTCCAATGTGCTCATTTGTTTTTTGGCAATAGGATCATTGGAGACACGAAGCTTCGTAGTAGATACATTATGATCGACTGTTGCAAAGGTTAGATCCGGTCGTCTGACAGTTCGCTGATTGAGTCGTAGTCCCTCAAATGCTTGTGGAGATGTTACTTCATGTACTAAATGCAAATCAATATAAAGTAAATCTGGTTTTCCTTCCTCCTGATGTATCAAATGCTGTTCCCATATTTTTTCGATAATTGTTTTCGGATGCATCAAATCCCCCCCTAACCACAAATATAGGTAGTCAAAATACCTGAGATTGCTTGATTTTCATTAATAGCATCAATGACTTTTTGAACCATTTCTGTTGTCCCAACCTGTTTTCCATGTTGTAGATTTAAATCACCTGTGTGATACCCTTCATTCAATACCTTCATGACCGCTTCCTCAATAATATGTGCTTCCTTATCTAGGCCAAATGAAAATTTAAGCATTAAGGCTGTCGATAAGATCATGCCTAACGGATTGGCTAAATTTTTCCCAGCGATATCAGGGGCAGACCCATGAACAGGTTCATATAATCCGACTAAATCACTTCGTAAACTTGCCGACGGAAGCATCCCTAGTGAACCAGTAATCATAGAGGCTTCATCACTTAAAATATCTCCGAATAAATTTTCTGTAACGATTACATCAAACTGTTCCGGACGATAAATAAGTTGCATAGACGCCGAGTCGACTAACATATGGTTGACTGTTACATCTGGGTATTTTTTTTCGATGCGATTAACTACTTCACGCCACATTCGACTCGATTCCAGTACATTCGCTTTATCGACGGATGTTAGTATTCCTCTCCGCTTTTGTGCTAATTGAAATGCTTTTTCTACCACTCTTTCAATCTCAAAAACGTTATAGACTAATGTATCAACAACTAATTCTTTGTTTTCTCCACGTCTTTCACTTGGTTTTCCAAAATAAAGTCCACCAGTTAACTCTCTAACAATTAATAAATCTACGTTTTCAATAACTTCCTTTTTCAATGTGGAGGCATGGATGAGCGGTTCATAGGCTGTAACGGGACGTAGGTTTGCAAAAAGACCTAATTCCTTTCTTAGTCCAAGTAGTCCTTGCTCTGGTCTGACAGCATGTGAAGTGGAATCCCATTTGGGCCCACCAACCGCTCCTAAAAGAATCGCATCACTCTCCCTACATAAGGCTAAAGTAGATTCTGGAAGGGGCTGGCCGCAATCATCGATTGCTGCACCACCTATTAAACCTTCCTCGAAACTAAACTCATGATCGAAACAATCAGATATGGCTTGAAGGACTCGAACAGCACCATTCATCACCTCAGAGCCAATTCCATCACCAGGTAAAACTGCGATTCTTTTATTCATAAACCTTGCCTCCTTTGATTTTTGTAAAAGTTTAATAGTTTGGAGTTATCATCTAAACTTGTAATTTTTCCTTTTTATATTCTTCATGAACAATGACTCGATTAATCGCATTTAAATAGGCCTTTGCTGACGCCTCTAAGACATCCTGTGCCGAGCCTCTTCCACCGGATTCAACTCCACTATACTGGACCTTAACAAAGGCATCGGCTAATGCATCTCTTCCAGAACCAAGCGAATGAAGCTTATAATCTTTTAACTCTACCGGACCATCAATCATTCGTGATAATGTATTATAGATTGCCTCCACACTACCTGCACCGGTTCCTGCCTCTTCTAGGACACTACCATTTGGAGACTTCACAACTACGGTAGCTGTTGGGATATTATTTGTACCATATTGCACCTGAACACTTTGCAGCTCATAGGTTTTCACATCAATTTGTTCAGTCTGTTTATCCGTAAGAATCGCAAATAGGTCATCCTCGGTCACTTCTTTCTTTCGATCCGTTAATGCTTTAAATGAATCAAACGCATCTTTCAGCTTTTCCGGTGTCAGCTCAAATCCTAATTCCAAGGCTTTTTGCTTAAACGCATGTCTTCCAGAATGCTTTCCGAGAACTAAGTTATTCGATGCGACTCCAATGAGTTCAGGAGTAATAATTTCATAGGTAGATGCTTCCTTTAACACACCGTCTTGATGAATTCCTGATTCATGAGCAAATGCATTTGCACCAACAACTGCTTTATTTCCTGGAACGACCATTCCCGTTAATTTACTAATTAGCTGACTCGTATGTTTAATTTCATCTAGCTTTAATCCTGTTTTTGCCTGGTAATAATCTTGGCGAATATGAAGAGCTACCGCTATTTCCTCTAATGCAGCATTTCCAGCTCTTTCACCAATACCATTAATCGTGCCTTCTATTTGCCGTACACCATTTTCAATAGCAGCCAGTGAATTTGCGGTTGCCATCCCTAAATCATCATGACAATGTGCTGACAGAATCACCTTATCAATAGAAGGAACATTTTCCCGAATAAACGAGAAAAGCTCGCCATACTCCTTCGGTGTACTATAACCGACTGTATCAGGTAGATTAATAACTGTTGCACCAGCTTGAATGACTTCACTAATAATTTTTACTAGAAACCATTTATCTGACCGACTTGCATCCTCAGCAGACCATTGTACGTGGGAAAATCTTTGTTTGGCGTATTTTACAGCCTCAACTGCTGACTCCAATACTTCATCAGGGGTTTTTCTTAATTTATAGGTCATATGAATCGGGGAAGTTGCAAGAAAAATGTGAATTCTCGGCTCCTCAGAATCCTTTAATGCATCCCAAGCAATATCAATATCCCGTTTATTCGCTCTTGCTAATCCAGTGATTGAACTATTACGGATCGATCTTGCGATTGATTGTACTGCTAGAAAATCTCCTTGGGAGGAAGCGGGAAATCCCGCCTCCATAATATCTACTCCAAGTCGTTCGAGCTGTTTGGCAATTTCAAGCTTTTCTATCGCATTTAAGTTCACTCCTGCAGACTGTTCGCCATCTCGAAGGGTCGTATCAAAAATGTTAATTTTTTGCATATGCTGCCACTTCCTCTTCTTTCTTCTCCTTCTTAACAAATGGCATGAGCTTACGTAATTCCTCGCCAACTACTTCAATTGGATGCTGATTTTCACTTGCATTAATCGCATTAAATACAGGACGATTCGCTTGATTTTCTAATACCCAACCTTTAGCAAATTGACCAGATTGAATTTCCTTTAACAATTCTCCCATCCGTTTTTTCGTATCTTCATTCACTACTCTTGGTCCAGAAACAAAGTCACCCCATTGTGCTGTATCTGAAATCGAATAGCGCATTCCTTTTAGTCCTCCTTCATAAATCAAATCAACAATCAATTTCATTTCATGAAGACATTCAAAATATGCAACTTCAGGCTGGTATCCTGCTTCTGTCAATGTTTCAAATCCTGCTTTAATAAGTGATGTTAATCCACCGCAAAGGACTGCCTGCTCACCAAATAAATCAGTTTCAGTTTCTTCCTTAAACGTCGTTTCGAGAACCCCTGCTCGAGAACCACCGATTCCTTTGGAATAAGCAAGTGCCACGTCTTTTGCTTCGCCAGTTACGTCTTGGTAAATTCCGATAAGAGCTGGAACGCCTGCACCCTCAACATATGTTCTACGTACTAAATGTCCAGGTCCTTTTGGTGCTACTAAGAACACATCTACATTTTCTGGAGGAACGATTTGATTAAAATGAACATTAAAGCCATGTGCAAAAGCAATTGCTTTGCCCGGATATAGTACGGGTTCAATTTCTTCTTTATATACTTGAGTTTGTCTTTCATCAGGTAAAAGAACCATAATGACATCGGCTTCTTCACTTGCTTCTTTAACAGATTTCACTGCAAAACCATCCTGTTCAGCTTGCTCCCATGATTTTCCCTTACGTAATCCTACTACCACATCAAATCCACTTTCACGTAAGTTTTGTGCATGTGCATGACCTTGTGAGCCATAACCAATGATCGCGATTTTTTTATTTCTTAAAACCTCATCTTGAATATCTGAATCATAATATACTTTTGCCATTTTTCATCTTCTCCTTTAATCGTTAATTATTTTAATAGGGAATAGGAAGTTAGTTCAGTTACTGGCTTTTGAGAGCCTCTTAAGAAGGCCGTTAAACCAGTGCGAACCATTTCCTTAATTCCATAAGGTCTTAATAGATCAATTAATGCTTCGATTTTTTCTGTATCACCAGTCACCTGGATGGTAATGCTTTCCTTGCTAACATCAATAATCGATGCTCTAAAGGGTTCGACGATACCGCCAATTTCACTTCTTGTTTGAGGGGTGCTTAGTACCTTGATTAACGCAAGTTCTCTAGCGACAATGGCTTGATCAGTAATATCTGCAACCTTCAATACATCGATTAATTTATTTAATTGCTTCGTTAGCTGCTCAACCTGCTTTTCATCTTCTACATTTACAACAATGGTCATTCTTGAAATTCCTTCATTCTCTGTTCGACCAACGGTGATGCTATCAATATTGAATTGCCGTTTTGATAGCACTCCTGTCACACGATTTAGCACACCGCTTTGATTTAACACTGTTGCAGTTACTACCCGTTTCATGGTTTCACCCCGATCATTTCATGTAATCCCTTACCAGGAGCGATCATTGGATACACATTTTCTTCTTGTTTTACACGGCAGTCAATGACAACCGGTGAATCATCTGTTAAACATTCAGCGAAAACCCTTGCAGCCTCCTCTTCATTCGTTACACGTACTCCTTTAATTCCATAGCTTTCTGCCAGTTTAATAAAATCTGGTTGTACGGGAATCTTTGAATAGGAATAACGCTCTTCATAAAAGGTTTCCTGCCATTGTCGTACCATACCAAGTGAATAATTATTGACAATCACCACTTTTATCGGCAAATGATGCTCCTTCACTACGGCCAATTCCTGAAGAGTCATTTGGAAACCTCCATCACCAACAATTGCGACAACGGTTTGGTCTAGATTTGCTAACTGTGCACCAATGGCTGCTGGAAACCCAAAGCCCATTGTTCCTAAGCCCCCCGAAGTGACCCAACGATTTGGCTTAGAAAAATGATAATATTGTGCCGCCCACATTTGATGCTGACCAACATCGGTGGTAATAATTGCATTTCCCTCTGTATATTGATGGACGAGCTCGATTAATCGTTGCGGAGACATTTCCTCTCCACTCTCGCTATACCATAAAGGGAATTGCTCTTTATTTTGGGATAGCTTCTCGTTCCATTGCTCGATTTCTAATTGTGGTATGTCTTCTTCCAATAGCTTTACTAATGCTTCCTTCGCATCTGCAACAATTGGAACATGCGTTTCGACATTTTTACCAATTTCAGCTGCATCAATATCAATGTGGGCAATCATCGCATGTGGTGCAAAGTGCTCTAATTTTCCAGTTAAGCGATCATCAAACCGTGCCCCGATATTAATAAGTAAATCCGTTTCATACAGTGCCATATTGGCTGTATATGTTCCATGCATCCCCGCCATTCCTAAAAATAAAGGATGCTCAGCAGGAAAACTTCCTAAGCCTAGTAAAGTATTAGTGACTGGTATTTGGTTATTAGTTGCAAATTCGAAAAGTAATTCATTTGCACCAGAATGCAATATACCGGCTCCGGCTAAAATAACCGGTTTTTTCGCCTTAGCCAGTGCCTCTACTAGTTTCTTTATTTGTAAGACGTTGGGACTGTAATTCGGTTGATAACCTGGTAATTGCAGTTCAACATCGGTTGATAGCTTGATTTTTTGTGAACAAATATCCTTTGGAATATCAATGACTACTGGCCCAGGCCTCCCTGTCGATGCGATATGGAAAGCTTCCTTCACGATTCTTGGAAGATCCTTTATATCACGAACTTGATAGTTATGTTTCGTAATCGGTGTTGTTATTCCGATCACATCTGCCTCTTGAAAGGCATCAGACCCAATCACTGTACTTGCTACCTGTCCTGTAAAGACGACCAGAGGCAAAGAATCCATCATGGCGTCAGTAATACCGGTCACTAAATTTGTTGCACCCGGTCCTGAAGTTGCAATGACGACGCCAGGTTTTCCTGTCACACGTGCATATCCTTCCGCTGCATGAATCGATCCTTGCTCATGTCGCGATAGAATATGTTTAATGCTTTTTCCATATAAGGCATCATAGATTGTTAGAACTGCTCCACCTGGGTAACCAAATAACACGTCTACTCCTTCATTGATGATTAATTGAATGAGTAAGTCTGCTCCGTTAATTTCCTCCATCACCAATTGATCATCCGAAAACGCTTTAGCCTGCACCTTTTTCCCTCCTAATTTACATTCATTTGTTTAACAAAACTGGGATAGCAAACTTGCAAGAAAAGAATCTAACAAAAAAAGCCCATTCATCCTCAAAAATATGGCATAAAAAAATCTACCAATTATGAAGGGATGAAAAGACTTCTTTCCATGGTACCACCCAACTTTATGTTATCCTTACGAATAACACCTTTTACAGCGACTAGTTTTATAAAGTGAAAGGTTAGTAATTTGACTAAAATCCTTTTCCCCTCTTTACTAGCGTTGCTTTTGATAACGAGTGTTAAAGTAAACACTCGGCTATTCCTACTTGTACCCGTTCAGATTAGCACTTAGAGGTGAGTAATGGTAAGGGATACTATCGGTTTTCAGCGCTCCCGACTCTCTGTAAGTATCTGGTCTTAACCATTTGTCCTCGTCAACGTTTTTTGCGGTGATTTTATTTTCAATACTCCTCCAGTATTTGCAGATGTTACTAATGCTGCATATCTTGCTAAATAACCAGTAGTAATCTTTGGTTCTGGAGGATCCCAATTTAATCTTCTTCGTTCAAGCTCTGCATCTGATAACATAACTTCTATCTTTCGATTAATTAAATCGATTAATATTTGATCCCCATTTTTGATGAAAGCAATCGGACCACCTTCAGCCGCCTCTGGTGAAATATGGCCGACGGATATCCCCCGTGTCGCACCAGAAAATCTTCCATCTGTAATTAATGCGACACTGGTCGATAATCCTCTTCCAGCTATTGATGAGGTTGGTGCTAGCATCTCAGGCATCCCCGGACCACCCTTTGGTCCTTCATATCTAATAACCACGACATGCCCTTCACGAACTAATCCATTATCGATTCCTTCCTGTGCTTCCTCCTGTGATTCGAATACAATCGCCTCACCGAGGAATGTTTTTATAGATGGATCGACGGCACCTACCTTGATTACTCCTCCATCTGGAGCAAGATTTCCTTTTAAAATGGAAAGACCGCCAACTGGACTATACGCATTTTCAATCGGACGAATCACATCTTGATCGTGTATGACTGCATCCTTGACATTTTCATAAGTACTCTTACCTGTAATGGTTATTCTTGAGCGATGAATGGCTCCATCGATTTTGCAAAGCTCATTGATAATGGCACTAATACCACCTGCACGATGTACATCTTGCATCGAGTAATCTGAGGCAGGACTGATTTTTGCTAAATAAGGTACTCGTTTTGCTACCTCATTAATTTGATCTAAATCGTATTCAATCCCTGCTTCATGGGCAATCGCCAATGTATGTAATACCGTATTGGTGGATCCTCCCATTGCCATATCTAGTGCAAAGGCATCATCAATTGCCTCTTTCGTAATAATGTCACGCGGCTTTATATCCTTTTCAATACAATTCATTAAATGACCGACAGCTTCACGAATGATCCTGTGTCTCTCATCCGAGGTTGCAACAATGGTTGCATTTCCCGGAGGGGTTAGCCCCAGAATTTCCATTAGTGAGTTCATTGAGTTTGCTGTAAACATTCCCGAGCATGAACCACATGTTGGACAAGCACTCGTTTCAAGCGCAAGTAATTCTTCTTCATCGATTTTTCCTGATTTATATGCTCCTACCCCTTCAAAAACAGAAGTAAGAGAAAGATTTTTTCCATCAGCTGTTTTTCCTGCTTCCATTGGACCTCCGGATACAAATACGGAAGGAATATTCGTTCTCGCTGCAGCCATTAACATTCCTGGTGTTATTTTGTCACAGTTAGGGATGTAGAAAACACCATCGAACCAATGGGCATTGATTACAGTTTCTGCACTATCAGCAATTAGCTCTCGACTTGGAAGTGAATATCTCATTCCGATATGTCCCATCGCAATACCATCATCGACTCCGATGGTATTGAATTCAAAAGGAACACCACCAGCTTCCCAAATCGCTTCCTTTACAACCTCTGCAAACTTATTTAAATGCTTATGTCCAGGAATAATATCTACATAGGAATTACACACACCGATAAATGGCTTATGTAAGTCCTTCGTTTTTACCCCAGCTGCATATAGCAAGCTTCGGTGGGGAGCACGATCTATTCCCTTTTTTATCATGTCACTTCGCATGTTGCTTCACCTCAACCCCTTTCCATTAACTAACTTGAATCTGATCCGTTTCATACACCTTTGTTCCATCGACGGTAACTACATTTCTAAAAGCCTCAAGTAATTTGTTCGTTACCGGACCAGGCTGGCCGTCAGCAATGTTTCTGCCATCTACTTTTACGACAGCAATGACTTCAGCAGCTGTTCCCGTTAAAAACACTTCATCAGCTATATAAACATCATGCCTTGTAAATACATCTTCACGAATTTCAAATCCTAGTTGTTTAGCAAGTTCAATGATGACGTTTCTCGTAATCCCTTCGAGCGTCCCAACATATCCTGGCGGTGTTTTAATGACATTGTCTTTTACAATGAAGATATTATCGCCTGAGCCCTCTGCAACATAACCTTGGTCATTCATCATCAATGCTTCACTTGCACCCGCTAAGCTAGCCTCAATTTTCACTAATATATTATTTAAGTAATTCAAAGATTTCACCTTAGGATCTAAAACATCTGAACGGTTTCGTCGACTAGCGACGGAGACAACTTCAATGCCACTTTCATATAACTCTTTTGGAAATAATGCGAGTGGTTCCGCTATAATAATGACTCCTGGATGCTTACAAGTAAAAGGGCTTAAACCTAAGTCACCGACGCCCCTTGAAATAACTACACGGATATAAGCATCTTGAAACTCATTTTTTCGCAATGTTTCAATAATCAATTGTTTTAATTCTTCCTGATCATAAGGAATTTTTAGAGTGATTGAGTGTGCTGATTCGTATAACCGTTTTATATGATCGTCTAAGCGAAAAACATTCCCACTATACATTCGAATCCCTTCGAACACACCATCACCATATAGGAAACCATGATCATAAACAGAGACAACTGCCTCCTCTTTTTTTACAAAACGGTCATTTAAAAAAATCCACTGGTCTGCCAAGACTACTCAACCCTTTCAATTATGAATCTTTAGAAAAATGATTTAATTGTTGACAATCATACGCCTTTAAAATATACCGGTCAACCCCTTTTCAGAAAGTTTTTTGACTATTTAGATTTAACTGTCAATTGGTAAACGCTTACATCCCTATCACTATCACTTTCCTTCTTTTATAAATTTTTTGTGAATATTCTAGAGTTAAAAAAACGAAATGATATTTATAAGAAAAATAGATAAATTTTTAAAATAGGCTTGAGCAAAGACCTGAAAAAGGATTATAATGTCCGTTATACGAATACAAATGTTTTTCTAAAATGGATTGATTGAAATTTCCAAAAGAAAGCAAACAAGAATGGAGTGGAGGATTTGGATAAACTATCAGTTGGATTATTAGGATTTGGAACAGTCGGAACTGGTGTCGTGCACCTACTAACAAATGAGCAAGAAAAATTTAGGCAGCAAACAGGCACACAAATTCTAATTAATAAAATCCTTGTAAAAGATCCAGATAAAATTCGAAAAATCGATCAATATAATCAATTATTAACAACTGAACCGAGTGATATAGTAGATAATCCTGAGATTGATATAGTGATAGAAGTCATGGGTGGAATTGAAGAATCGAGAAAACATATCCATACTGCTTTAAAAAATAAAAAACACGTCATCACCGCTAATAAGGACTTAATGGCCCTACATGGTAGTGAATTACTACAAGCTGCTGCAAATCAGGGCTGTGATCTGTATTATGAAGCAAGCGTTGGTGGTGGTATTCCGATTTTAAGAGGGCTAACAGATGGTCTTGCAGCAGATCGAATAAAAAAATTAATCGGGATTGTAAATGGAACAACTAATTATATTTTAAGTAAAATGAGTCATCATTCGGTAAGCTATGAAGAAGTCTTGCAGGAGGCACAATCACTTGGCTTTGCCGAAAGTGATCCTTCCTCAGATGTAGAGGGATTGGATGCAGCAAGAAAAATGGTCATTTTAAGTCATTTAGCCTACTCAATTCCTGTAACTTTAGAAGATGTTGTCGTTGAAGGAATTACCCATGTGGCTGAAGAAGATATCCTTTATAGTAAAAAACTGGGGTATACCATTAAATTAGTTGGGATTGCAGAGCTAGACAATGGAGAGATTGATGTCCGAGTCGCTCCAACATTATTACCTACTAATCACCCACTTGCTTCAGTAGATAATGAGTATAATGCGATCTATGTTTATGGTCATTCAGTAGGAGAAACCATGTTTTACGGTCCTGGTGCTGGGGAACTCCCAACGGCGATCGCGGTTGTTTCGGATCTAATCTCTGTCGCCAAAAATATGAAACACGGAATCAATGGTCAGCATATTTTCCTACCTCAAAATGAAAAGAAGCTAAAGCCGGCTGACTCCATTGAAAGTCAATATTTCCTTCGTCTTCATGTAAAGGACGAACCAGGGGCATTGTCTAAAATAACAGGTCTATTCAACGAGCAGGAAATGAGCTTGCAGAAGGTTATTCAAGAACCAATTGTATCTAAGAAATTAGCAGAGGTCGTCATTATCACACACACAACCAATCAACAACGATTTGAACAAATCTATCAACTATTAACAGATTTAGATGTAGTCATCGATGTGAAGAGCAATTATCGCGTAGAGGGGATGAATTAAATGTATTGGCAAGGGCTCATTAATCAATATAAAGACTATTTACCTATCACTGAAAATACACCAAGCCTAAGTCTAATGGAAGGGAATACACCGTTGATCCCTTTAAAAGTATTATCAGAGAAATGGCAGGTAGAAATCTATGTAAAGTATGAAGGCGCGAATCCTACAGGCAGTTTTAAAGATCGCGGAATGGTATTAGCCGTTGCAAAAGCAAAGGAAAGTGGCAGCCGTGGAGTCATTTGTGCCTCTACAGGAAATACGGCTGCTGCGGCCGCTGCATACAGTACAAGAGCTGGACTTGACTGTTTAATTGTTATTCCAAAAGGGAAAATTGCACTTGGAAAATTAGCGCAATCCATTATGTATGGCGCTAAAATTTATGAAATTGAGGGAAATTTTGATCATGCTCTAGAAATGGTCATACATACTTCCAAGCATTCCGAATATTCATTAGTCAACTCCGTCAATCCGTTTCGCCTTGAAGGTCAAAAGACAGCAGCATTCGAGATTTGCGAACAATTAGGAGAAGCACCAGACATTTTATCCATTCCTGTAGGGAATGCCGGAAACATCTCTGCCTACTGGAAAGGCTTTAAAGAATTTCACCAAAAGAAGGGCTACTCGCTTCCAGAAATGCGTGGATTTGAAGCCGAGGGCTCAGCAGCCATCGTACAAAATAAAGTGATTGAAAATCCAGAAACGATTGCGACTGCGATTCGAATTGGTAATCCGGCAAGCTGGAATCTAGCAGTGGAAGCAGCCAATGAATCCAATGGGAAAATTGATAGTGTTACCGATGAAGAAATACTAGAAAGCTATCGAGAACTAGCAGGATTAGAAGGGATTTTTGCCGAACCCGCATCTTGTGCCTCCCTTGCCGGAATAAAAAAACAAATCAAATCAGGAGAAATTAAGAAAGGTAGTAAAATCGTCGCTGTCCTAACAGGAAATGGACTAAAGGATCCGGCTACTGCGATGGATCAATTAAAAATCCAACCTGAAACACTTAAAGCAAATAAGGATGAATTACTAAACCATCTAAAGCAGGTGGCACGATGAAGAACGAACCATTTTATTTAAAAGTTCCAGGCAGTACCTCCAATTTGGGTCCAGGTTTTGATTCCATCGGGCTAGCGATTAATCGATATTTATATGTGAGTGCCCAACTTTCGGACCAATGGGATATCCATTTTATAAACAATGAGGTTCCATTACCAGACATCGAGGAAAATATTATTTATAATGCAGCGAAATATGTCAGTGATTTTTACAAAAAAGAACTGCCCCCACTAACCATCTCTATGCAAAGTGAAATCCCACTTGCAAGAGGACTCGGAAGCAGCGCAGCTGCAATTGTTGCCGGGATAGAAATAGCTGACATTATTCTTGAGCTTGAATTAGGTCGATCAGAGAAAGGTCATTTTGCAAGTAGCTTCGAAGGTCATCCGGATAATGCTACTTCCTCCTTATGGGGTGGACTAACTGTATCTACTCATTCGAATGAATCAACAGAAACGATCATTGGTCCTACTCCAGAAATAGATATCATCGCAATGATTCCTTCATTCGAGTTAAAAACAAAAGAAGCAAGATCGGTTCTCCCTGAAACTCTTGCCTTCAGTAAAGCAATCGAAGGGAGTAGCATTAGTAATGTTCTTATCGCTGCTATTTTTCAAAACAACTGGGAACTGGCCGGACGAATGATGGAAAGGGATATTTTCCATCAACCCTACCGGGCAGCACTCGTTCCGGATCTAGCCAAAATTACAGCATTAGGTCATGAACTCGGAGTTTACGGAACCATCCTAAGTGGGGCAGGTCCTACAATCATCTCCTTCGTTCCAAAAAATAAAGGAGAAGCCATTGCAAAGGTCATTTCGCAAACATTTAATGATTATCAATATGAAATTCTACAGCCAGACTCCAGTGGTGTGACTAAAGTTCCATCTTTTCCTGGAAACAGGCAATTAATATAAGTGGAGTTAGCAATACATTTTCGTGATTCGCGCGAATTAGGCTGACATTCGCACGATATTTTGGTGATTCGCACGAAACGGACTTTGTTTGGCGCGAATCACTTTTTTCTTTGCCCGATTCGCACGAATTCCGGAATATTCGCACGAACTTATGCCGGATTCGCACGAAACGGACTACGTTTGGCGCGAATCCCAATTTCACTCCTTGATTCACACAAATTCCGATATGATTCGCACGAATCAATCCAACTTTCGCACGAAAAAAAGGTTGTCTTATTATACGAATAAGACAACCTACAAGTATGTAGTGATTCTTAGGAAATAGATTTATCTATGGCACTATCCCAATCTGGAAAATAATATAGTGCACTTCGCATTAATTGCGGGTGGGACTTTTTAATACTTTTCTTACCTAATGAATTCCCGTTCATATGCAATTGCTGAATTTCGCGTAATACTTCTTCTACACTCATATCAACTTCCATCTTGCCAGTTCCCTCCTTTCCTTTCGAATCATCTACATACTTGCCATAAATGGATTATCTATACATACAACTTACTTTGTTTTAAAGCTAATAAACTTTTCCTCCATCATTTCTTTCATCGCATACTTTATCCCTTCTCGCCCAACTCCACTATCTTTCCAACCACCATATGGCATATTATCAATACGGAAAGTAGGAATATCGTTGATGATAACTCCACCTGTTTCAAGGTGTTCAGCCGCATAAAAAGCATGCTCCATATTATTAGTCATAATCCCAGAATTGAGCCCATATATCGAATCATTTGCATCATTAATCGCTTCCTCTAAGGTGTCAAATGGAAAAATACAAACGACTGGACCGAAAATTTCATTTCGGAATACTTTCGAATCACGTGAGACATTCGTTAAAACGGTTGGAGTCAGGACATTCCCCTCTACTGTTCCACCACATTCTACCTTTGCACCAGACTGTACAGCCTCATTAATCCAGGTTTGTAACCGATTCAAGGATTTCTTAGAGATTACGGCTGTGATATTTACATTCTCATCGAGTGGTGATCCAATCACAAGCTGTTTTGTCCGTGCGATAAATTTCTCCAAGAAAGACTTGTATAATGTTCGATGAACATAGATTCGTTGTATCGATATGCAAACTTGACCATTATAAGAAAATGAACCCAACACACTGCGTTCGATAACTTTATCAATATCCACCCCTTCATCAATAATAAAAGGAGAATTTGACCCTAGTTCCAATGTCAATTTTCTAAAGCCAGCCTGTCGGTGAATTATATGTCCTACTTCAACACTACCTGTGAATGTCACATTTTTAACATATGGATGTGTGGTCAATGCTTCACTGAGTACTTCGCCTTTTCCGGGAATAATATTTAATACGCCATCTGGCAGCCCTGCTTCTTTAAAAATTTCAGCAAGTAATAAAGAGCTTAATGGCGTTTGTTCCGCAGGTTTAAGAACTATCGTATTGCCAGCTGCAATGGCAGGACCTACTTTATGGGCAACAAGATTAAACGGAAAATTAAATGGAGTAATTGCCGTTACTACACCCATGGGAGTATGAATCGTAAAGCCAAAGCGATTTTCCCCACCCTCAGCAGCATCCATTGGGATTTGTTCTCCATAATTACTTTTGGCTGCTTCCGCGGCAAAACGATAGGTTTGAACCGTTCGATTCATTTCCTCACGCGCATTTCTTATTGATTTGGCTGCTTCTAAAGCAATGACTTTCGCACATTCCTCACTGCGTGCTTCCATTATTTCTGCCGCTTTATATAAAATTTTTGCTCTTGCATGTGCCGGGACTGTTCGAAACTTTTGAAAAGCTGCATGTGCCTCTACAATTGCTTCTACCGCATCTGCTGGTTCAGCCTGCCCAATCTCTGCAAGCTCCTCATCTGTATGAGGATTATATAATGGTTCATACGCTTTCGCATCCCTCCAATGACCACCTATCCACAAGGACCATTTTTTCTTCATGTTCTTTTCCTCCTCGATTTACGATCAACGAATTTATAATTTACAAATATAATTTCCAAGTGTTTTTGATAGCTCCACATTTTCTGAGTAGTCCACATCCACATCAATGATGACAATTTCTTCACTAGGCATCGCTTTTTCTAAAGCAGGTAACAATTCATCTGAATGCTTTACCTTTATACCTTGCACATCAAAGCTCTTTGCGAATTCTAAAAAGTCTGGATCAGTAAATTCAATCTCATTAGATCGATTAAATTTATTCAGTTGCTTCCATTCAATCAAGCCAAATTTTGAATCGTGAAAAATAATAATCACAATGGCAAGTCCAAGTCGTTTGGCTGTTGCTATTTCAACACCATTCATAAGAAACCCTCCATCGCCTGTTACAGCAATTACTGGCTTGTCTGGATTGGCTAATTTTGCTGCAATGGCACCAGGAACCGCAATCCCCATAGACGCCCAACCATTGGAGATAATTGTGTGATTTGGTTTTTCAGGTTGAAACATTCGAGCAATCCACAGTTTATGTGCACCAACATCTGAAATTACGATAGCTTCTCCTTTTTCCGCCTTTTTTAAGTCTGCCAGTATTCTTTGCGGTTTAACCGGGCTTCCGGAAATCGTGTCTTTCGCATGAAGTTTTTCATCTAATTGGGATTTTAATTGTTTTACCTTTTCCCATAATTCCTTTTTTTCCACATATGTACTTAATTCATCTAATCCTTCCTTCACATTTCCAACTAGCTCCACTTGGACTGGATAAAACGCATCGACTTCAGCAGGTAAACTATCCAAATGAATGATTGGATTCATTGCTTCATCATTCCAATATTTAGGTGAATATTCAACAAAATCATAGCCAACCGTAATAATCAGATCGGCTAAATCAAAGCCACATAAAACATAGTCCTTTGCCTGCATTCCAACTGTATACAAGGTAAGCGGGTGATCAGATGGCAAGACCCCCTTAGCCATAAACGTATTCACTACAGGAATATTTTTTGCTTCAGCAAATGCGCGAAGGCTCTCTACTGCTCCATCACGAATAACCCCGTTTCCAGCTAGAATAATTGGACGTTTTGATCGATTAATTGCTTCTGCGGCCTGTTTAATTGCACTTTCTGCTGGTCGAGATATCGGAAGAGGTGTAACTGGTAATGGCTCACCTTCTGTGTCCATCATGGCAATATCCTCAGGTAATTCAATATGAACAGCACCCGGCTTTTCAAGAACTGCTGTTTTAAAGGCCTTTCGGATAATTTCAGGAATGGTATGTGGTACTCTTATTTGTTGATTCCATTTTGTTACTTCTTTGAAAACCCCGATAATATCAACGTATTGATGTGATTCCTTATGGATACGCTCAAGACCAGCCTGTCCTGTAATTGCCACAACTGGAGCGTGATCGAGATAAGCATCCCCAATTCCAGTTAATAAATTGGTCGCACCAGGTCCTAATGTTGCTAAACAAACGCCCACTTTTCCTGTTAAACGACCATAAATATCCGCCATAAATGCAGCTGCCTGTTCATGATGCACAACGATAAATTCAATATTCGAACCTATAAGAGAATCAATTAAATCCGTATTTTCCTCTCCAGGTATTCCAAAAATATATTCCACTCCCTCATTTTCTAAGCATTGAACAAATAGATCGGAAGCTTTCAAGAATATGTACCTCCTTGATTGTTTTTTAGTAGCTTTCCAATCCCATTTAAATTTATGTGACGTTCAGCCAATGCATATATTTTTCATTTCGTGTAATGAATATTGTTAGAGGAGGCGGACGTAATGAAACTTGCAGATATTTTAATCATCATTGGTTTTATTGTTATTGCATTGCTACTCATCGGTTTAATCATTTTTCTTATCTATTTCTTATTGTTTGATCGTAACCAAAAAAGTCATTCCATCTTAAGAAACTATCCGGCACTCGGAAGAATTCGTTATTTCTTTGAAAAAATTGGTCCCGAAATGCGTCAGTATTGGTTCAATAGTGATACTGAAGGAAAACCATTTTCGAGAGATGACTATGAACATATCGTAAAAAGCGCAAAATATAAGCGTGATGTCGTTGGCTTCGGTTCAAAGCGTGACTTCGACGAAGAAGGATTCTATGTAAAAAATGATATGTTTCCTAAATTGACAGAAGAGATCAAAATGGATGAGGACACAAAGGTTCTCACTAAAAGATACATATTAATGAAGGACCCCCTTTTTTCACAACGGGAGGAAAAATGGGAGGATGAAGAAACATCTGCTTATTTATTGCATGATGATGATGCGGTTGTCATTGGACCAAATACGAAATACCCTTTTGTATTAAAAGGATTAATTGGCATGTCCGCAATGAGCTATGGTGCACTTGGAAAGCATGCAATCACTGCATTATCCAAAGGACTTGGATTAGCAAAAGGGACGTGGATGAACACAGGCGAAGGCGGCTTATCTCCCTATCATCTTGAAGGTGGAGTGGATATTATCATGCAGATTGGTCCTGGCTTATTCGGGATCCGCGATAAAAATGGGGAAGTCGATTGGGATGAATTAAAACGCAAAAGTGAAATACCTGAAATTAAAGCATTTGAGCTTAAGCTCGCTCAAGGGGCAAAAACACGTGGCGGCCATATCGATGCAGAAAAAGTGAACCCGGAAATCGCGGAAATTCGAAAGGTAGAGCCTTATAAATCTGTCGATAGCCCTAATCGTTTTCATCAGTTTAGTGATGTACCAACTATGTGTGAGTTTATTGAAAAAATTCGCGAGGTAACAGGCATGCCTGTCGGAATGAAAATTGTTATTGGTGGAAATGACAGTGTCGAGGAATTAGCCAAATATATGAAAGAAACGGGTAAGGGTCCTGACTTTATTACAGTTGATGGTGGAGAAGGTGGTACTGGGGCTTCCTATCAAGAGCTAATTGATAGTGTTGGTTTGCCGATTAAATCAGCATTGCCTATCCTCGTTTCTACATTGCAAAAATATGGGGTACGTGATCGTGTGAAGATTATCGCCTCAGGAAAATTATTTACACCTGACCGAATTGCCATCGCATTAGCAATGGGTGCTGATCTTGTTAATATTGCCCGCGGCTTTATGATTACCGTTGGATGCATCCAAACATTGAAATGCCAATCAAATGCCTGCCCGGTAGGCGTTGCAACAACCGATCCTGACCTACAAAAAGCACTTGTGATCGATGAAAAGAAATTCCGTGTCGTGAATTTTCTTGTCACACTAAGAAAAGGGCTATTTCGCATCTCTGCCGCAGCCGGTTTAGATTCACCTGTCCATTTTAAACCAAAGCATATTATGTATAAGGATGATAAAGGAATTGTCACATCACTTGAAATGATTCTTAAGGATGTTCAGGATAGAATTGATGTAGGTTAATCAATGTTTACCTTTTCGAAATTGTGTATTCTTAATAAAATTTTGAATGAAAAACCTCCATTTTGACAAGCGGAGGTTTTCAATTTTTATAAAATCCTCGCTATAATGAGAGTCGAATCTTGTAGCTAAATAAACCATCTGGAATGATAAATCCTGCTTCATTTATATTCCACAACTTTATCCCTCTCTTTAAACAGTTCCATAATTACCAAAAATTAGTTTTAGTAATTATGTAAAAACAATCATTTTTTAATACTGGCTAATAAAACATAACCAAAGACAATTCCTCCAGTCATTGTTAATACATAATTATCGATAATGATAAAATTTCTTGCAAAGGGTATATACATTCCTAAAGAGCTGTATGGAAAGTATTGTAACAATGCTATATACAGAGCTGGTATTCCAATAGAAATTACTGTAACCCAATCAAACGTCCAACTCTTTCTTTCTATCATCTGGATAATCAATTTAGGTAATCGTAACAACATACCAATAATAATTGGAAATATTGTTGCAAACCATATGACTGGCGTTAAATTAATAGTAACCATTGCCTCTTTCTTTAAATAAGCTTGATACTTCATGCCTGAATAAATAATAATTCCAACAACAACGGTACAAACAAAATTATATAAAAACCTTTTTACTTTTATCCCCCCTTAAAAGATTTACTTATTCATATATCTTATTCATATATACGACAATAACCTAAAATAATTTCTGATAATTCTGTATTTCTAACAATAAATCCGACACACTACAAGTGAGCAAAGATCCTCTACTGCTACACTAAAAAAGCGATTCTTCCTATGGAAGAATCGCCTATCTAAGTATGAAACAATTTCTGTTTGATCTATTCTGGAAAATAATCTCTCACCATTAATTCAATTAAACGATCAATAAATTCATTTCTAGTATTTGTTCCAGATAGATATTGAATATTATACGGCTCTGCAGCCAATTCAATGATTCGCGGAAATATTTTATTAAACATATGTGAATCATCCTTGTTAACAGCAAGCCCAATAATTAGTTTAACCTTAATACGATCCCACTCTACTTGATTGACAGGTTTTAATATCATTAAGCCTGTCCTTTTTGCTTCAAACTTCATTGTATGAGGAATGGCTACACCACTTGGATAGGCAGTAGAAGAAACTTTTTCCCGCTCATTTAATTTTTTCAAGTAATCCGAATCAACATAATCTTCCTCTTGAAAGCTCTCTGCAATAGTCTCCATGATTTGTTCTCTAGAAAAATCATCACTTATCGTAACAAAAAACTTCTCACTAATTAATTCGGGAATCTTGTCTTTGAGAAAGTTCGTATAATTATTATGTTTAATTTTTTCAATCGCACGGCTGATCAAGGCAATATCGTGTTTTGTTATAAATTCATGAATATTTACGAATTCCGTGTTAACCATTCCCATTCGATTTCTTATATGTTCAGTGCTTTGAGTGGTTATGACTAAATCATTGGACATTAGCGAATTCAACTCACTAACATCTTCATAAATCCCACTAATAAATAATTCATCTTCAAAATGCTTTTCAATACACTTTTCAATTTCTGCTTGTTGGCTCAGATAGGCTGGTGTAATAATAACCGTATTGATTTTGTTATTTCCATCATTTTGACTATTTAAGAAGGTCCCAATGTGTAGGGCAATAAAAGCAATTTCATCATCATTAATTTCAACGTTCAAATCATTCGCTAATACTGAAGCTAGATATACGGCTATATCAAATATTATTGGATATTTGATCCGAATGTTCAGTACACTCATGTTTCTTGTATATTTATTTTGACTTAGACGATTATACAAGTTTTGCACATGCACTAATAAGCGAGTTTTAAAATGATTATTTGTAAAATCAAGCATATAAACTTCACTTATTTCCTGAATAGCATGGTCTAATGCTTTCGATACTTTCATGCTTGCATAGTTATCCATTGAAAGCTCATCATCTTTTATATGACCAATAAACAGGATGGCCAACTCGTCCTTATCGGCTTGCGAAAACTGGATAGCATATTTTTTATTAAGATTTTCTGCAATTTCATTAATGATTTTATAACTCGTTGCATTTCGATTTTGAATAGGAAATGAACTTTGTTCTAATTGTTCATTATCCGTTGCACGCTCAATAGCAATAGCTAAATGGATAATGAAATTCTTAAAGAAGTAGGTGTTTGGATGAATACTATGCTTATCAAAGCTGTTCTTACTTAACTCCATTAACTCTTGTAGTGATATAGGTCCAAGGAATCGTTGAACCTCTTCTTCAATTGATGTTTTAGTTGGTTTAGAAAAATCAATTAAATCGATCATCAATTTTCTGCGACTCTTTTCATCACCAGTAAGAACATAACGATTATTTTGTTGGATGATCTGTAAATTATGTGTCGTTACTAAACGATTGAGATTCATTATATCAGAACGTATGGTAGCATCTGAAACGTACAAAGTATCCGCTAAATCAAATAAGTCTAAGCCACGGTCAGAACTCTTAATCAGTCGTCTTAAAATATAAAAACGGCGATTGTCCATATGATCATTTGTCTCTGGATATTGAATAGTAGCCATATTATTACTTAATCTATATCCGACTCTGCTTGATTCAATCAGATGAGGCTGTTTTTCATTAATCGACTTAACATAGTGACGAATGGTTCTGTCGGTTACCCCTAATGATTCAGCTAATGTTTTAGCAGATATAAATTCATTTCCAGAATGTCTTTTAAGATAATCGAGTAACATATCAGTTTTGTTCATCAAATCATTCCTTGTATAGTAAAAAGAGGAAGGACTCCAGCTTCCTCTTTATGTTTATTGAAAGGCTCTTTTCTCAAACATTATTGCTATTTAAGTAAAGTTATAACGAATAAATATCGACTGGGGATGGCTACAAGTTTCGTTTTACTGAGAAAAAAGCTGCAATCTCCATAAGACCCGCTAGAATCCTTTATTGGTAGTAAAAGCAGGTAGTTGGGCTTTTACAAAAGCAACAAACTAAACGAAAACAGCCTTATTAAATTTCTGATCCATTCGTTGATATCACTTGTTTGTACCAGTAAAAACTATCTTTCTTCATTCTCTTAGCTGATCCTTTCCCTTCATCATCTAGATCAACATAGATAAAACCATAACGTTTTGACATTTGTTGTGAAGAACAACTCACTATATCAATTGGACCCCATGCACAATAGGCAATGACATTCGCACCATCATGAATGGCACGACCAACTTGCTCAATATGGTCACTTAAATAGGATATACGATAATCATCATGAATCTTTCCTTCTTCGACCGTATCATACATACCAAATCCGTTTTCAGCAATAATGATTGGTTTTTGATAACGATCCCAATATTGAGATAGTGTATTAAATAGTCCTTGTGGATCGACATTCCATCCCCATGGATTCGCATCTAAATTTGGGTTCACTGAAGTTGAATCAGCTTTATTCACATTCTTTGTCGAATCAACCATTTGTGAGAAATAATAAGAAATGGCAAGATAATCCATCGTATGATCCCTTAACAGTTTTGTCTCTTCTTCGGTAATATCAAGATGAATATTATTTTCATTAAAATAATTTACAGCATATTTCGGATATTCTCCTCGGAATTGTACATCAGTAAAGAAGTATTGCATACGATTATGCTGCATCGCCAACACAATGTCATCTGGCTTACATGAATATGGATATACTGTCATATCAGCAACCATAGTCCCGATTTCTAAGTCATAATGTAATGTTTTAGCATACTTTTGAATTTTAGCTGAAGCTACCATTTGATTGTGAACAGCCTGATATTCAGCCTCTTCAATATGATCATATTGATCTCTGCATATACCTAAAGACAAAAATGGTTCAATCTGAATCATGTTTATTTGATTCACAACAATCCAATACTTTACTCTATCGCCAAAACGATCTAATAATACCTTACCGTAACGTTCAAACATATCAATGACTGCTTTGTTCTTCCAACCACCATACTGTAATGTAATATTAATCGGTGTTTCATAATGTAACATGGTGATGATTGGTTCAATTCCAAGGGACTTCATCTTATCGATCATTTTGCAGTAATGCTGTAAAGCTGCTTCATTCGGTTCAGTTTCATCCCCGTTAGGGAATACTCTTGACCAATCAATCGAAGTTCTAAACGTTTTAAAGCCCATCTCTGCTAGTAATTCCAAATCATTTTCATAGGTATGATAGAAATCTATTCCATGGCGTTTAGGAAAGTAATGCTTCGTATCAGTCAAATTCTTTTTTACTTCATCCAATGTCATTCCTTGCTTTTCCAACTCTTGAATTTCTTCATTTGACATTCCTTTGAGATATGGTTGAACATCTGATGAATTGGGCTTTTTACCGTCTTCACTGAAAGCACCATCTGCTTGACTTGCAGCGATAGCTCCACCCCATAAGAAGTCCTTTGGAAAACTTGCATATTTATTTTGTCTCATAATTATTATTCTCCTTCCTCTGCTAATTCTGCATCTTGTTTAACCGCTTGTTTGTCATAAATTTTGAAAAATGGATAATAGACGATCCATGAAAGGACAAATAATACAATAAAGTAAATCAGCCCAATAATTGATGCTGTAATAATCCAGTTTTGAATTGGACCTGGTAAATACCAAAGTTGAAATGGCTCATGTGGAATTGGTACCAAACCAACTTTCATCACAAACCAAGTTAGAATCGGTCCTAGTAGTCCATTAATCCACATTGGAATCATCAAAATAGGGTTGAAGGCGATTGGCGCCCCAAATACAATTGGCTCATTAATATTGAAAATCGAAGGAACAAGCGATGCTTTTCCTATCATTCTTAAACGTTGCGATTTAGCCATAAATGCTAACATGATACAGAGAGCTAATGTGGCTCCCCCACCACCGATAAGAAATAAGGAACCTGTCTCAACCGTGAAAATATTTGTGACAGCCTTACCAGCTGCAAAGTTTGCTTGGTTTTCCGCAATAGCTGGTAATGCGATAGCGGTTTGAACTGGATATAAAACCCAGCTTGAAATTCCAAATGTGTATAAGAATGAAAAACCAAGGAAGAAAATCAATACAAATCCCCAGAAACTTTGACCTAGATTAATTAATGGCGAAAAGATTGAATTTACGACATCATATACGTTGATATTCATTTCAAATGTAAAAATCCAACCAATTAATAAAATAACGATGATAGGAATTAGCGTGTTAAACCAAACCGCAACAAAGTCTGGAATCGGTGAATCTTCACCAATAAATTTCCATTTTGAGAAGAGATTCATAACAAAACCTACAAACAATCCGGCAATTAGAGCAGCAATCATCCCACCGGTACCAAATGTATTTAAATCAAACTTAATATGACCGTCTGCAGTAATTTGGGGATATACTAACATTAAGAAAAATGCCAAACCAGCAAGACCTGCTTGTTTTGAAACACCCTTATGGCCTTTATGGTTCATTATGGATTCTGGTATTAAATAAGCTAAAAATATTGAGAATAAACCGAATGAAAAAGTGCTAATCATCGAAAAGTCAGGAAAGCCCTTCCAAAAATCCTTAACGATTGACAAAATAGTTGCAAATGAACCGATAAAAATCATTGGCATGGCTGTCAAGATAGCGTCTTGAATCGATGCAACCCAAGCGTTTTTTGCTATCTTATTGACCTTCGGAGCAAAACTATCCGTCATCCAGGACATAAATTTATCCATCTTTCTCACCCCCTAGATTTTTTTGTAAAGCTTTATAATTTCCCTCATGATGTTCATTTCTGATTTAACAGTCATTAATGTATCTTGAGCATGTCCAAATAATGGCGAAAACGGAATCTCAATACCTTCTGCTTCTTTTTGCAGAGTATTGGTTTGAGCTTTATGAGCGATAACGATCTCCTCATCTGCTTTTTTCATAAGTTCATCTGCTTGATTGAAATCTCCATTAGAAGCTTTATCTACGGCTTGAAAAACATAATCACGAGCATTACCCGCATGTAAGATTACGTTCATTGAAATTAATGCTAATTCTTCTTTATTTACTTGTTCCATTATTCATTACCACCTTGTAAAATTTCTTCTGCAACCTTAACTAACCCTTGGCCATCCAAAGATCCATATACTTTTTGGGGAATAATACCGTATTTAACACCTGCTTTTTCACATGCGCTTTTTACATCATCAATCATGTATTTCAAATGCGGTGCAACTAATAGTAAATCGGTATCATTTAAATGTTCACCAATTTCAGATTCACTTTTTGCTTTAAATTCAATATCTAAACCTAATTTCTTAGTAGCCTTTCTAGCAGCTGCCGCCATAAAACCAGAAGATGCTCCTGCTCCACATACTAAAAGAACTTTTTTTGTCATAATGTTTCCCTCCTCTTATTTGTTTTAAATGATATCAACTTATTAAAGCCCTTACATTTATTTTTCTTTCCTACTAATAGGAAAGTACAATAAACAGTAGTTAGTGAAATGAAAGATTATTTGTTAAAACTCTACTTAAATAGCAGACTTTTTAAAAAAGAGCCATAAAAAAAGACTCCACTCCATATTGAAGTAAAGTCTTCCAAAGTGAACACCTATTTAATTGATAAACTCTTCTTTTAAGATCCCCATATGTAAAATATCATGCCATTGTCCATTTCTATATAAGGACTGACGACTATTCCCTTCCTCTTTAAATCCTAAGTTTTTGTATAATTTAATCGCCTTTTCATTAAAGGAAAAAACTCTTAATGATACTCTATGTAAATTAAGTTCCTGGAATGCATAATTTAATAGGATACTTAATGCCTCCGTACCATATCCTTGGCCCCAGTACTCCTTTTCACCAATATCAATAATACATTCAGCATTTCTATTTTTATAATCTATATTTATTAATGATGTAATCCCGATGGATACCTCATTTTCTTTTTCAATAATCATATAGCTTTTCGATGAATCAGAATGAATAAGAACATTTTCCACAAACTCTCTAGTATCATCAAGTGAATATACGTCTAATGAAGGGTTTGTAGAAAACATGACATCTGTATCGTTTCGCCAAGAGTGATATTTTTCAGTATCCCCTTTTTCCACTTTCCGTAATTTGATCCTTTTAGATGAGAACATACTTATAACCTCCAATTTTTATGTACCTCTATTAAAAACTAATTTTTAGGACTTTAACTAAAGAAGAAATCAACGAAAGGTTATTAATTATATACGGTAATTAATGACGCTTTTCCTCCTTAAAAAAGGTGCATTTCTTTAAAGAAACGCACCCTTTTCCTCAAAATTGTATTCTTCATCTTGTAATTTTTATCCATTTAGAACCCTCTTTATGAAATCCTATGCCCAAAATGAACAGTATATCTATTCCGCTAAAGACTAAAGAATTGCATTACTCATTCAATGCTTTTACATTCGCTAATTTCTGTTTAGCATTTGATTTGAAAGCTATCAAAGAAACAATAATCGCGAACGCAACACCTAATGCCCCAATCCAGGTTATGGAAGCTAGTGAGACCTTTTCAACAAAGATTCCACCTACTCCTGCACCTACAGCCATAGCTAATTGCATCATTGACTGATTAATACCAAGCAATACACCCGATAACTCTGGTTCAATTGTGGCTAAGTGATATTGTTGTGTCGGACCTGTAGACCATGCGGCAAAAGACCAGAATATTAGAATGATTAGTACTCCGACATACGAGTGGGTTACGATAGATAGTAGCAGCAGCATGATAATATGTAATCCCATGCCACCAACGAGAGTAAAGGCTACTCCCCATCGATCCGTGCTATAGCCTCCGAACTTTGATCCTACCAAACTAGCGATTCCAAATATAAGCAAAACGCCACTTAACAACTTGTCGCTTATCCCCGAAATGGTCAGAAGATAGGGTGATATATAAGTATAGGCAATAGAGTATCCCCCGAGCCAGAAGAACGTGATGGCTAATCCAAGCAGAACTTTTCGTTTTCGCAATAAAGAGAGCTGTTGAGCTAAAGGTACAGGCTTATCTCCTTCAGTATGTGGAAGGGTAAAGAACATCACCACCATTGCTATTAATCCCAAAAGAGCGATTCCACCAAATACAGATTTCCAACCAAATGCTTCAGCGGTCATTCTTCCTAGCGGAACACCAATAATTAGTGATGCTGTAAATCCCATGACTACTGTAGCAATTGCACTCGCTTGCTTCCCTTCCGATGCGATTTTGGCTGCAATGTTTAATGCCGTTACAACAACCATTCCTGCTCCCAATGCCATAATGACTCTCGCAACAATAAACCATCCATATCCAGGCAAGACATAAGCAAGAATATTTCCTAAAACAAATAGACCTAGAGAATATATCATTAATTTACGTCTGTCTATACTTGCTGTTACTGCCATGAGAATCGGTGTAAAAATAGCATAAACAAGTGAAAAAATCGTAATTAACTGGCCAGCAGCAGATAAGGTGATCCCCAGTGTTTGAGCAATATTATCCAGAATCCCGGAAATTATATACTCTGACGTTCCTACCAAAAAACTAATAATGGCTAAAATATAAATTTTCCATGTGTTAGACACCTTCTATCACTCCTTAATCATTCATCATATCAACATATCGCAAAATAACGATATGTTTGTTTTAAAAAAATACACATCGCGATATATCGATATGTTTTCTGTAAAAATAAACATCCTCAGATGTTTATTTTTGCTTCTAAAGCATTCCGTGTACTTTTAAATTTCCTTTTTTAATAAGTCAGCAATTTTGCTAATCGCGTCTTCATCTCTTTTGTAATAAGTAAACTTGCCTATTCGTTCTGCCTTAATCAGACCAGCTCTTAAAAGTATAGAGAGATATTGGGAGGCAGTTGATTGCGTCATTTTTAATTTATCTGTTATTTGGCTAACACATACCCCTATTGTGTTCATATCAATCCCTTCATGGGGTATAAAATGACGATCAGGCTCCTTTAGCCATTGCAAAATTTGCAACCTTGATTCATTTGATAAGGCTTTAAAGATTTCAATTGGTTCCATACAACTCATTATATCGCGATATTTCGATATGTCAATGTATTTTGTTTTATAAAATGTCCTTATTATTAGCCTATTATTCTGACTACCCCAAATGGACATAGTCGATTCTTTTTGCAACCTACTAATATCCAATCGTCAATCGATATTAAATATTTGCATTAGAGCTATGTTAATAAATAGTTGGTACCATACCACCATCCATACGGATTGGGGAACCTTTAAATGCCGATGCATAAGGACTACATACAAATGTAGCTAGTCTCCCTATTTCAATGGGTCTAATAAATCGCTGTATTTCTGATTGAGGTAGGTTTGTTGCCATAAAAGCTTTCTCTTTCTCGGAAAAAGTCATATCTTCATTAGCGTATATTCCCTCAATAATTTGCTGCACGTTTTCCGAGAGGGTTGGTCCTGGCATGATTGTATTAACTGTCACTTCTGTTCCAACCGTTAATTTAGATAAACTTTTTGATAATGATAAAAGCATTGATTTTGTCATACAATACTGGGGCATTTGACCTGAAGGCATAATGGCTTCTTCACTCGCAATAAAGATAATCCGGCCATCATTATTTTCCAACATTTTCGGTAAATAAAATTTAGATAATCCATTCGCTGCAAGTACATTTGTCCGAAAGTACTTTTCCCATACTTCATCATCTATGTCGTCATATTGCATGATTTCATAAATCCCCATATTGTTCACTAAAATATCAATTTGTGGATATTTATCAAATAAAGCTTCTCTTTGTTTTTTATCAACGATATCAGCAGCCGCATTTTGAGGAAAAGTATCAGGAAACTCTGCCTTCATCTCATTTACTGTTCGTTCTACCTCATCAAAATTTCGTCCATTAATTAATACATTCACCCCTTCTTTGGCAAGTTCAATGGCAATTGCCTTCCCTATGCCCTTCGTTGATCCTGTTACTAAGGCTGTTTTACCTTTTAGCTGCATATCCATAAAATATTCTCCTTTACTTTACTTATTTAGATTTCCCTTTTTATGAAAGGGGATAATTTTGTCAAAGTTTAATTTATTCGATTTGTCCCTAAGTGCTCTGCACGCCAATGTAAAGGGGTATTCCCTTCCCAATGGCGGAAGGCACGGTAAAATGAGTTTTGGTCTTCATATCCAACCAGGAATGCGACTTCTTTAATATCAAGCAATGGGTCTGCCAAATACTCACGTGCTAGCTCATGTCGAGCTTGTGTCAACAATTGCTTAAAGTTCGTGCCTTCATCAGCAAGCCGGCGTTGCAAAGTACGATTGCTCATCCCCAGCTCGCTCGCGATCGTCTGAATGTCGGTGTGCCCTCCTGTTAAACTACGTTTAATCATCCACTTTGCCTTCTCAGCGGTTGAGTATATGTTTTTCTGCTCTTCTAATGATTGATCCAGTACGGGAGTCAGAATCTCCAACAGCTCCGCATTATACGAGACAAAGGGGCGATCTAGATCTCTTCGATGCAGCGTCAATCGATTACAATTTGCACCGACCCGGATCCGGCAGCCAAAGTATTCCTCAAGTATTTGTACATTGCCCATTTCGTGTGAAAATTCAACATGCTTTGCTACTATAGGCTGACCTGTACCCCGGCGTCCTAGCTCTAGTAGAAATGCTAGCGTGACACCAACAAGTATTGGTGGTCCAGCTTCCTCCGTAGATAACCATTTCAGTTCGATCGTGCAATTCTCACCTTCCTCTTTGATACATAAGCTTTCAGGAGGGCACATTTGTTTATACCGAACCATTCGGTTTAAAGCGTCCCGGTAGTCACGAGCATGGTAAGTTGCTAAGACAGCCGGTGGATACTGAGCCGTTTCAAAGACGGTTGGAAGCATCATGATTCCTTTGGCAGTGTCGCCGATAAGGTCAGAATACGCCTGCCAGATGGCGAAATACTGGGTGGTAGAGACAACTGGTTTATTAATAATCGTAAGCGGCAGACTCGCTTTGCGAACCACATCGTGGGGATTCATCCCTAATTGACGTAACCCAGTCCAAAATCCAGCTGGAATTTTAATGCGTGTTTGTGAAGTCATACATATCGCCCTCCTTTAGCTATCTAGATTCACTTGTTTATACTTTATCATTAAGTCTTGTCTTATCCGAAGGGACAATGATTATCATACCAATCCGATATCGCTCTGTAACTAGCATAGAGCGACAAACCACTTGCTAATTACGCCAATTCATTCGGATGGGTACCAGTTAGCGGAACAAAGCTGCCGTTTGTATAGGCAGCTTCATTAAATAAAAATGGCAAATAATCATTGTCCATCCATTGGACTAAAAAATTTCCCATTTTCCTATTTAATTAGATTTTATTCCCGCACCACAAAGTGGGATGACGATTTTTTCTTCTGGTTGCTTCTTATATTTTAAGTAAGCTGCATAGTTTACTGCTGATGTGACTTCTACATAAAAGCCTTTGGCAGCTAGCATTTGTCGTGCATTCAAAATTTCAGCTTCTTCTATATCAATAAATATTCCGCATGTTTCACGTACCGCTTCTAAAATTTGTTTTGAACGTGCAGGTGCTGCAATCGCAATTCCTTCGGCTAGAGTCCCTTGATTCGTAACCGATGCAGCGACGTCCCTCCCATTTTCATAAGCATGAATAAGAGGTGCACAGTTTGCCGCTTGGACTGCAATCATTTTCGGCATTTTATCTATCAATCCGTTTTCCAATAGCTCTTTAAAACCATAAAATGCACCAAGTAAAAGAGTACCATTTCCAACAGGAATGATTAATGAATCAGGTGCCCCTGATAATTGCTCATAAATTTCATAGGCATAGGTTTTAGTTCCTTCATAGAAGTAAGGATTATACACATGACTTGCATAAAAAACCTTTTCTTCATTTACTGCTTTTTGTGCTGCAGCCGCTACGTCCTCTCGTGTACCATGAATGGCTTTAATATTTGCTCCATGTGCTTTTATTTGCGCAATCTTTTTCGGTGAGGTTTCATCGCTTAAATAAATATCGCAGGCAATATGACAACGGGCTGCATAGGCTGCAATCGCCGTCCCAGCATTTCCACTGCTATCGGCAATCACTTTTGAAACCCCTAACTCCTTCGCCTTAGTCATTAAGACAGCAGCCCCTCGATCTTTAAAAGATAGTGTAGGCATCATATATTCGACTTTTACATATGTATTTGGCTCTAGGGGGTCTAAAACGATCAATGGAGATTGGCCTTCACCCATTGTAATCGATTTCCACGTATTCGAATCTTTTGCGAATGGCATCGTTTCAACATAACGCCATAACGAGTTCGGATAGTTGTTCCAGGCTAATTTATTTATTCTTGGTGTCTCTTTTACAATATTAAATACGCCACCACACTCACACTTCCATAAAGTGGGTTTAATATCATACTTTTTTGCACAGCTGTTACAAATAAATTGTTCCATCATTGATAATCCTTTCAACTGTTTTTATTTTAAGTAGAGATTTTCATTTTAATAAAGTAAAAATTATATAACTATTATGTAGTACCTGTCCCAAGGTGTAAATTAAAAGCGTTATCCATTTAGGATAACGCAGTAGTCTATTGCAATCATAACCTTAAATAGTCATGAAATGCTGTGTATGTTTCCATATTTATTTTTATCAGATTTAATATACTTCGTAAAAATATAACGCACGATTGGGCCCATAATAATAAGTTGTAACGGCAAGGCAACGATTATATTTTTACCATAAACAGATAAATAATCAGTGATTACTGTGTTGGAATCAAATCCATTTTTTAAATTAGACATAATCATTCCGTAAATGGACATAAAAAACGCCATTCCAATAACCATACATATCGAAATTGTTAATACTGTATAGATCTTTTTTGTTGTATTGGCGGTTAATTGCAAGGCAATTTTTTTAGCAAGAGGTCCAACGAGAAACCAGTCAAGGATAAAGGCAATAATAAACCCCACCAGGAAATCTAAAATTCCTTCAATAAAAGTTATTTGACCAAAGGTACCATTAAGGAAAAAATTATACATAGTCATAACTAAAACCATTCCAAAACACATGAGTAAACCAAATTGTAAGCTTTCTTTCTTTGTTGTTGGCAATTTCATCATCCCTTCTTTTGTATACCTCTTGTATTATAAGGATGGAAAAATTGCCTCGTAAGTGAACATTTTGTGAAATAGGTTTTAATTCAGTTAACTGACTGTTTTCTTCCTAGCATAAAAGTATTTCACTGCACCTATTAATGCAGCTGGAAGCAAAGTGATCGAAAAGACCACTGTAAATATATTAAATTGGACGATGTCATATGGAGTGAACCATTCCGTAAAAAACTTAGAATTTGTTAGTCTATTAAAAAATGCCCCTTTATTGAAGCCTGGTGACCATGAAGAATTGTCAATGATAAGAAAAATGATCTGCAAACCCACGTATGCCCCAATAGAAATCATCCAACTACGATCTTGTTTGGTTCTCCCTTTTATCCGTATTTCTCTCATTTCCTAGACTCCCTTACTAACTTTTTCAAAGGTTGTTTTCTTATCGTTTGTTGCTTTTGTAAAGGCCCAGCTGCGGGCTTTTCCACCCAGGAGTTTGCAGTTCTTTTCTCAGTAAATCGTTAATATCATTAATGTTTGAGAAAAAGGCCTTTTAAAACACTTTATTTCTATAAATACGAATCGATAGTAGCCATGAACCTATATATAAAATTATAACCAATAAGCCAATCAAGACATAAAGCTGAGTATTTCCTAAAGTTAGTAGCATATGAACCGACTCTCTAATTCTATCGTTCAAGTTTTGAATGACAAAATTTATCACTAACAAATACACGCCGAATCCTATAATAGTAGCGATAAACAAGTAATTACTTTTGAACTTATAACAGAATGGCAACATTAATGAAATAGCCACCATCACAATTCCAATCATTAGCAAGATGTCTTTCCATTCAAAGAGTTCACCATGAATGATTAAATTTCCTATAAAAATGGTTGCAGCTACCATCAGCGTAAAGAGAACCATAACAATATACTTTGAACTGACAATTTCTTTCCGCGTATATGGTAGAGAATTGATGAGCATATGGATGGAAGACTTTTCATCCATCGATATGGCATTCATCGAAATAGCAATACTAAAGACAATCCCTACCCAGAGGGGGGAGGCATCTAAAAATAAATAAATACATAAACCAAGTAATAACAGCGCTAATGTTTTTTTCTGTAAGGTTAGATCTTTACGTATTAAATTGAACATACTGTTCAGCCCCTTTCTTTGTGTAGTACATAATATCTTCAAGAGTTGGTTTTTCAATTAACACCATTTCACCAAATACCTCTTCTGTCCTTGCTTTATTTGCTGTTAATGCCTCAAACCCATAATTTGATTTTCGGATAGATATAAATTCCTTTTCTGTCTCTCGATCTAATAAATCCAGTCCTCCCTTAACAATCGCGTACTCCTCTTCAATTTGATACAATTCCTTTGTAAAAATATGCTCTCCTTGATGAATAAAAGTGATATAATCTGCAATTGTGTCTAAATCCGTTGTAATATGGGTCGAAAAAAAGATTGTCTTAGTTCCATCTTGCATAAGCTGATGAAGGATATCCAACAGCTCTCGACGAAAAATTGGGTCTAATCCAGACGTAGGTTCATCCATAATAATTAATTCCGCATGATGGGATAAAGCAATAGATAGCGAGGCTTTCATCATCATTCCTTTGGAAAATGACTTAATTTTTTTCATAAGCGGCAAGTTAAATGTTTTCACATAATCATTGAAAAGATGATCATCCCAATTTACATAGGACCGTTTCACAATCTCTTTCATTTCAGCTAATGTTAAATGATCATAAAAAACATTTTCGTCATATACAAAACCAATGCGCTGCTTGATTTCTTTTTCATGCTCCTTATAATTCAAACCAAATACAGAAATCGTTCCACTATCAGGCTGCAATAAATTCATGATCAGCTTAATCGTTGTGGATTTCCCTACACCATTTCCTCCGATAAACCCCGTGACAAATCCTTTTTTTACGGTCAATGTTAGATCCTTCAGCTGAAAACCTTCGAATGATTTATGAACATTCTGAATTTCAATCACATTTTCCATCATTCTTCCTCCCTATATAAGATGGTAAGCAATTCTTTTAGTTCTGTTAGAGTGACACCAATTTCCTTACTATTTTTAATGGCTGTCACCAATTGCTCTTCAATCGCCTTCATTTTTCCTTCTTTAATCATTTCATTATTCTGATCCGATACAAACGAGCCTTTCCCAACCACTGAATAAATAAAACCATTCTTCTCCAATTCTTCATAAGCACGCTTTGTCGTAATGAGACTTACATTCAACTCCTTAGCTAATTGGCGCATGGAAGGCAAATGGTGTCCCGCTTTCAATCTATTCGCAAGAATATGATCTTTAAATTGGGTATAAATTTGTTCATATATGGGTTGCTTTGAACGATTCGAAATGATGATTTGCATGACAAAACCTCTTCACAAATTATATATATATCGATACATACATTATATACAATATACACAAAGTTTATTTCATTTTCAACATAATTTGGAAAAATAGTAAAAATATTTACCATACAATTTTTTCTTCCGAAAATGGCTCCAATTCTGGCAAGCGCCATCTGTTTAGAAAATACTGTTTTCATATAGTTTGTTGCTTTTAAAAAGCCTCTCCGTAAATCCTCAGATGATATTGATTCGTTATAACTTTACTTAAATATGTTTGAGAAAAGAGCCTAGAAAATAAAAAATGCTCTACTCTATCGTAAGTAAAGCACTTCATTAATTAGATAAATATACATTTAAATGTTTCTTAATATTTTCGCTGGATTACCTGCAACTATTGTATTAGCAGGAACATCCTTTGTCACAACAGAGCCTGCAGCAACAATGGAATTGTCCCCAATGGTAACCCCTGCTAAAATCACACAGCTTCCACCTATCCATACATCATTTCCGATTCTAATCGGTATGGCATATCCACTTTTATTTCTCCCTTTTGGTTCAATCGAATGACCCGCCGTATATATTCCAACATTCGGTCCTATCATAAAATGATCACCGATTCTCACTTCAGCCATATCTAAAATAGTACAGTTGTACCCAGCATAAAATTGATGACCGACATGAATGTTGTAACCTAGGTCACAATGAAAATTATGTTCAATACTAGGGCTTTCACCAACACTACCGAATAATTCATTTATGATTTCTATCTTCTGTAAATCCTCATCAACGTCCATATTATTCAGTTTCCGAACAAGTTGATGTGCACGATTACTCTTCCTTTTTAATTCCTCTGTCCCTCGTTCATAATAGATTTTTTCTTTATCATTCATCTCCTAAAACCACCTTCGTATTTCTTTCAAGCACATTACCCTACAAATCAAAAATGGCGTTCAATATGATTAATAAATACTTTTTCTTTTACTTTTTGTCCTCCAATTTCATATAGAACACCCCATAATAATATGCTTAATTATTTATTATATGGATGCCCTATTTTGTCCTTCTATTATTGAATAATCTGTCAATTTTAAGAACGACTGTTTCTTAAATATTAGTCATTTTTATTTTTCTTAAATGTTAGAGGTGTCATGTTCATCGACTTTTTAAATTTCTCGATAAAATAACTTGTGCTGTTAAATCCTACTTGAAAAGCAACATCCGTGACATTTGAATCTGGTTGCTGTAATAGAGCTTTACTCTTCTGAATTCGATAATCCGTAAGATAATTTGATGGGGTTTTCTTTAAATACCGTTGAAAATAGCGACAGCATTCGGAACGGCTCAATTGCCCAGCTCGTGCTATATCTTTTAGCATGACTTTCTCTGTGTAGTGTTGATGAATCCAATTTAGCATTTGCTTCATTCGCTTGTTCCTTATCATTTCTGACTGTTCGTACTTTAATTGGAAACCGTTTATGATTAAGTTTTGCCACATCAAAGTTAATTGTACCGTGATGTCAATTTCATAATATGGGGACTTTTTTTGCATCAAATGATTGATTTTGATAATCGCCTCTAAAATGTTTTTCCCCCATTCTTCCTTTGTGTCTAGGTGAACATACGTTAAATTTGTTGCTTGAATATACGGAGCTACATAGGTTGCATAGAGATCTTGAGCTAAGACGAAATGAGGTGAAACATTTAAGCAGATATAAACACATCCAGAATGATTAATCTCCTCAGCCATGTGCAGACAGCCACTATTGATAAATAGTCCCTCACCTTCTTGGACGATTATTTTTTCTTCATTTATTTGAAAGACAGCTTCTCCTCTGATGATCAAGACAAATTGAATTTCATCATGCCAATGGAGGGGGATATGTCCATTTATATTTTGGTTAATTGCCGTTTCATAACAGGCAATCGGTAACAATAATGTACGATGCTCGGTTAACTCTTTATAACTTTGATCTACCGTGAAATGTTTAATCATCAATAATCACCTCAATATATTGATACTTTTATATTCAATTTAGATATTTTTTTAAGGAAATACCACTTATTATTACTATAGTACAACACGATTTTTATATTTAAAGGTGGAAAATAACTATGAACAGAGGTAAAGGCTTATTTCTTGTGATAACAGGAGCAATATTTTGGGGAATTGGTGGTACGGTAGCAAAAAAGCTGTTTCAACAATATGGGATTGATGTGAATTGGCTTGTTTCAACACGACTACTGATAGCTGGTGGATTACTATTAGTGATTCAATTAATTGGGAAGGACCGTTCTCAAGTAGTAACGGTTTGGAAAATTAAGAGGACAGCAGTACAGCTGATCATTTTCGGTTTAATTGGTATGCTCGCGGTTCAATATACCTATATGGCCTCCATTAAACATGGGAATGCTGCCGTGGCTACGCTATTGCAATACTTAGCTCCTGTCATCATTATCATTTACTTAATTTTACGCAAACAGGCTACTCTAACACGGCAAGATATATATACCGTGTTACTCGCATTAATTGGTTGCTTTTTCTTATTAACAAACGCTTCACTATCACAATTATCCGTTCCGACACCTGCAATCATTTGGGGGATTTTATCAGGACTAGCGTTGGCATTTTACACTTTATTCGCTATTCCTTTACTGAAAAAGTATGATTCCCTTGTCATTGTTGGCTGGGCGATGATTATCGGAGGCTTTGCATTAAGCTTTATTCACCCACCTTGGCAAATGGACTTTTCTCATTTAACCCTTGAAGCATATTCATACTTAGTTTTTGTCATCATATTCGGTACAATGATCGCATTTTGGTTTTATATAAAAAGCTTACAAAGTCTATCACCTAAAGAGTCTAGTCTTTTAGGCAGCATCGAGCCTTTAGCTGCTGTACTAACGACTGTCTTTTGGTTAAAAGAGCCTTTTGGAGTTTTCCAATGGGTAGGTACAGCTTGTATCATAGGTATGATCCTATTATTGGCTTTAAATAAAAATGCTTCTTCGCCAAAAAGGCAATCTCAAAAAAAGAAGGAGACCCTTTATAGTTAATCTATTAAAGGGCCTCATTTTTATCTTAACGATCATAGACTCAAGCGCCAATTATTGCAGCTCATAAAATTTCCTGGAGGGTATTCGAATTCACATTCAGATAGTAATTGAAAATGAAGCTTCCGACAAATTGCATTTGATGCAGGATTATCAATGGAAGGGAAAGCATGTATGTATTTATGCTTGTTCATAGAAGCTGCCTCATCAATGGCTAATTTCACTGCATTTGTAGCAATTCCTTTTCCTTGATAGCCTGGTAGGATGCTCCATCCAGTTTCATAGATACTTTCTCCGTTCCAAGTAGTTTCCCAATAACCTACAGAACCAACATGTTCGTACTCTGGCAATACAATAACGGAAAACATACGCCCCCTATCACCTAATTCTAAATATCGTTTATGACGTTTCAAAATCTGCTCTTCACTCTCTGGACCTCCGAGGTGCTGCATCATTTCTGGAGAATTAATTTGAAATAGTAAATTAAGATCTTCTTCTGCCCAAGGCTTAATCTGAATGATTTGGTTACTTGCCTCCATATTTTTTCATCCCTTCACAACGTGTTTGTTACTCTTTCTATATGGAAGCAAGAATTTCCTTTATTACGCGTTTATTTACTCTCCCGCTCAATAACTTTTTTAAATCCCATATTTACTTTTAAATTTGAAAATCTCTTCAACAGCTTGGCGATATCCACCCGATGCTTGAAAGGATTCACTAGTATTTGCAGCCATGCTTTGGAAGGAAGGATTATTTAATACTTGATCTACAGCATCACGTAGTTGATCTTCGGTCAAGCTTTGCATATTTAATTTAATTCCTGCTCCGATTTTGACAACTTGCTCGGCAATGATCGGTTGATCCGCACTTTGTGGGATGACAATGAGCGGTACCCCATAATAGAGACCTTCATGTGCACTATTCATTCCACCATGGGTGATAAATAATTTAGTGTTTTTTAGCACCTCAGTTTGCGGAACATATTGTTTGACGATGAAGTTTTTAGGAATCTCGCCTAACTCAGCTATTTGAGTTTTCTCGCCAATTGACATGACAACATGATGATCCGTGTTCCCCAATGCTTGGATACAAAGCTTATAAAAGTCAATTGCATGGTTCATGATCGTACCAAGTGAAATGTAAATGAGGCTTTTTCCCTTTATAGCACTCATGTCGAAGCTTTCTTGTGTTGGTCGGATAGAGATGGATGGGCCAACAAATTGATAAGTTTCGTCAAATGTTTCTGCAAGAGGTTGGAACTCCCTCGTTGTATAAACCATTGTAAGTGGTGCAGGATTACAAAATACTTCATAGGGCGAATGGATTTGAACATTATATTTGTCTTTAATATTAGTGGTCAGATGTTGAAATTCATCATTTAGCGTTTTAAGTATATCTGTAGGGATATTTTCTGAAAGTTGCTCCAGCATTTGATCGAATCCTGCTTTTGTTTCGGCAAAAGAAGTACAGGAATTAATGGCAGGGAGTTTAAGGATTTGTGCGAGCAAACGTCCACACCCAAACATCGAATCGTGGATCATATAATCAAACTGCTCACCTTCTATTTGCTCAAGCACACTAGGTATAATGATGTCCGCTGTACGCAATAGACCATTGATTCTTTCGAGTAAAAACCTTCGTCCACCCGAAATAAAGGCTTTAATAAACTTGTCACCGTCAAATGTTCTTACAGTAGCTCCTGTCTTCTCAATGCGCTCCCGATAAGCTTCTATTGTAAAATACACGACATCTTCCCCACGTGAAATAAGTTCTTGCACAACTCCAATCGTTGGATTCACATGTCCTTCTGATCCACCATTAATAAATAAAACACGTGCCATTTATACACACTCCTTACATTACAGTTCGTTATCTTGATTTAGCTCTTTTCTAAATTGAAAACCTTCAATTCTCTTAGAAAAGAGCCTTATTCAGTCATCATAGCTACGGAAACACTTTTTCAATCCCTGTACTGATAAGATACTATTTTTTCATCACCTGTAAACATATCCTTGATTTTAAATTGATTATTTTCCACTTCATTCTCTCCAATAATGATCACATAGCGAATCTTCTCTTTATTTGCTTTTTCAAGGGCTTTACCTAGTTTTTTGTTACTCATCTCATATTCGACTTTATAGCCTTGTTTTCTTAAATAATTGGCTACTAATAAGGATTCTTTTTGAGTTCCTAATGGAATAATATAATAATCCACATATGGATTTTCCTTCATTTCTTCCGTAGATGTACGTATAGCCGTATAAATAACATCAAGGCCGAATGAGATTCCCACCGTTGAAAAGCTCTCATTTGTTCCTATCAATCCACCAATTGCATTATCATATCTGCCACCACTTCCGATACTGGATTTAATCGACTGGTCCGTTAAGAATATTTCATAAATAGTACCTGTGTAAATCTCTAATCCCCTTGCTAAAAAAGGATTAAATACACATAATTTCTCTACTTTAAGAAATTCTAGATAGGATTCGAGCTCTTTTAATTCATTTAAGCCTTGCCTTACTTTTTCATTTTGATTGGAATAGGATTCAAAATAGCTAAAACTTGTATTATTTTCATCAGTTAAAAATTGATTTATTAAATGAATCGTTGAACTTGATAATCCCTGTTCACTAAGTTCAGAAATAACAGCAGCCAACCCTACTTTTTCGAGCTTATCTAGAATTAACACAACCTTGTTCATTTTTTCAACCTCTATACCAAATACTTCAAGCATACCAGTTAGCAATTTTCGATTGTTATACTGAATAGTTACCTTTAATTCAAGTTTATTGAATACATCCAAAGCCATCATCATTAATTCAGCTTCTGCTACTTGCCAATCTACTCCTACAATATCAACATCACATTGTGTAAATTCTCGAAACCTCCCTGTTTTTATAGGTCCATCTCTAAATACTTTACCAATTTCATATCTTTTAAAAGGCATCTTTAATGATGGGTTCATAGCAACAACTTTTGCAAACGGAATAGTAAGATCGTATCGTAATGCTAACTCTCTTTCACCTCGATCAGTTAACGTGTACATTTCCTCTAATATTTCAGCGCCTCCGCCATATTTCGAAGCAAGCAATTCAGTATAATTTAATATTGGTGTTTCCAGTGGTTGACATCCATATTGTATAAATACCTCTTCTAAAATTTGTCGAATATTTCTTCGGACCACTTCAGCATTAGGTAAATAATCTTGAGTTCCCTTCACATTTTGATAATCCATTTTCTTCATCATCTTAACCTCCAAATTTTAATAAGTGTATAGCTCTTTCCTCCATGGAATGAAGAAGATAAGTTAAAACTTATCTACATAGCAACATTCCTAAAAAAAACGAAAAAACCGCACTTGATTTAAGTGTTAAACTTAATCAAATACGGTTGAATGATAAATAGCCTTCCTATTTACGATTTTTAAAATCGGTTAGCAAGGCTACTTGATATGATGATGTAATTGTGAGAACAGCATAATTAACTGAAATGAACGCATGATACCCACCTCTAATTTCCAATAATATACTATACTACATGATTATTTTCAACAACATTCTGCTAAATTAAACGATAGTACTACAGTCAACTTGGGATGAAAGGTTGTTTTACACAGCTCTTTAAATGGCTATTAGGTAAAAATGAGTATTTAGGACTGATTTAGAATATGAAGTTGATTATACATCACAGAATTATTAGAATATTATAAACAGCAATTGGATTAATGAATTAAAATATGGGAGTTATTTTTTGCAAAAAGGGGGCTAGAAAATGATTAGTAGAATGTTATCTTTTGTTACTATATCCATTTTAATAACCATTTCATTAATGTTTTGGGGTGTAGAGAAACAAATTGCGAATGCGTCGACACTAACATCTGCATCAAAATATACATTATCTATAAATGGGAAAAAAGTTAATGCAAATGTTCAAGTCATCAAAGGAAGGAGCTACGTCCCACTAAGAGCCATTACAAACAAATTAGGATACACAATCTCATACGCTCTTGTAGATGAATTAGACCTTTATCAATATTATGAAATTGATGGAGCAAGCAAACGAGTCACTATTTGGGGAAATAAAAATAGAGGCTATTCGATAATAAAAAGAATTGGAAAAGAATATAGTCCTGACGATATTCAAATATATGATGCAAAAATCAAATGCGTTAGTGAAACAGATCTTTGTGAACTGATTAAGGATATCTATGAAGGTCCCTTTGTAAAAAATAATACACTTTATGTACCAATCCGCTACATGGCAGATGCGTTCAGTTTAAACCTAAAGATTTCTAATAATATTATTCATATAACAAAATAAAACTATCACTATTGCAGATTTTCCATCTTCCCCCATTTCCCACTACTTCATATCAAACAGGACTCTGATACAAGCAGTGGGTTTCTTTCCTTCTTCTAGTCTACTGATCTTAATAGTGAATTCGGGGCTTCTTAGTTTACTTTCTCGTTTTTATCCATTAAAGCTGTAATTAGGATGTAAACTACCGCATAAATAATAGACCGAATAATGCTATCAGACCAATCAATTTCACCTTCCTTTATATAATCCCATATCACAAAGAAAATAAATATTGCTATACCAAATAATAAACCCTTCCAAAGTAAATTCATATATATGTGCCCCCTGTAGCTATTGAAACTTCATCCTTGTAGAACATAATAGATGGGGAAAAGCTGTTTTCTTTAAATTAGTTCAGAATTTTTTGAGGTACAGGTAGAATGCTTATTTGTTCAAACCTCCTACAACCTATCCTTATTCACAAAGTAAAATCAAATCCCCTAAAAATTTAAATCTCAGTAGCGATATTTCGTTCATAAATATGAAAAAAATAATGATATGGATTTTTATCATCCTTTACGCCTTTTTCAACAGATACTTCTTTCCATTCATCATAATTAACTTCTGGAAAAAAGGTATCTCCTTCAAATTCATGATCAATTTTTGTTATGTACATTTTCCTAACATAAGGTAAGAATAATTTATAGATCTGTTCTCCCCCGAAGATAAAAATCTCTTCTTCGTTTTTACACATCTCAAAAACATCATTCATTGAATAGGCCATTTCACAATTAGCAAATGTGACATTTTTATCCCTGGTCAAAATAATATTTCTTCTATGCGATAAAGCCCTGCCAATCGATTCGAAATTTTTCCGACCTAATATGATTGGATGTCCTTTTGTAGTATTTTTAACATATTCCCAATCCCGCGGTATTCTCCATGGAATATCATTCTTATAACCAATGACTCTATTTTTATCCATCGCTACAATTAAAGAAATTTTCATATGCCACAACCGCTCCCGATAATCTGCTTAATTACTTTTGCTGGATTACCACCGACTACTACATTATCTGGTACATCTTTAGTAACTACTGCACCTGATGCAATGACAACATTATCACCTATCGTCACTCCTGGATTTATTACGGCACTTCCACCAACCCATACATTATTACCAATCGTAATAGGTTTTGCGTACTCTTTACCCGAATTTCGTTCAATTGGATTCAGTGGATGTGTGGCCGTATAAATGTGCACCCCAGGTCCAAACATACAATTATCCCCAACCTGGACTTTACAAACATCTAGGATGGTACAGTCAAAATTTGCAAAAAAGTTTTCTCCAACATGCGTGTTATAACCATAATCAAATCTTATATTTGGCTCCATATATATATTTTCACCAGTTGAACCGAGTAATTCCTTTAGTAATTGCGTTCGTTTTTCTCCTTCTGTTTCAAGGGTTTGATTATATATTCTAACCTTTCGTCTTGCTTCATCACGTTCCTGTAATAAAACTGGGTCAGCGGGATTGTACATTTCCCCAGCTAGCATTTTTTCTTTCTCTGTTTTCATAGGTATCCTCGTCCTTAGTTAATTTTTATGCGAAAGTAGTTACGTAACTCGTTAATTTCCTTGTAAAGCCAATATTTGAATGATAGTTCGCATTACCGCATCCTCTTCATTCGATCGAGTAATAAAATTTGCTGCTTCCTTTACTTCTTGAACTGCATTTCGAACTGCAAAGCTATACAAGCCACATGACATAAGCTCAATATCATTATGACCATCTCCGAATACCATTGTTTCTTCAAAAGTAACATTTAATAAGCGTTGTAAATGTGCCACTGTAGTACCCTTATGAACATTGACATTAGCTATATCAATCCATGCAGGCTCCGAAGCAACCATATATGCTCGGTCAAAAAACTGGGATAATTTTTCCCTCGTTTCAAAACAACCAAGAGCAGGATCATGAATGGTAATCTTAACAAAATCCTCTGTTATCTCATTAAATTCCGATACCTGTTTTACTTGCGCATAGGATTTTCTAACAATGGCTGCTTCTGTTGGAGGGATGTTATTTTTAATCATTGCACCACTTCTAGTGCAAGCAATGATTGTATGGTTCAGACTTATTTTTTCAAGACAACTTATTATTTCCAATCCTAATGTGTTATTAATAAGAGATTCATAAACAAATTTTTTATTATGTTTGATTCGTGTTGCACTATCACCTAAAATCCATAAATCGTCTGCATCATCACCAAATAATTCTTCTATGCGCTCGCATTGCTTCCCAGTAACAGGGGCAAAAACAACTCCTTTTTCACTCATTATCTTTTTTACATCTTTATACAGCTCCCGGTTAAATTCTCCATCATTATTAAGGAATGTCCCGTCCATGTCAGATAACACTAATTTAATCATTAAAGCTCTCTCCCCTTTTTGTTTTAGATGCTCATTTCTCCTATCATTTACTTACTATTTTCTCAGTGAAATGGAGGTGGTTAACAAATTTTCAATCGATAATGATTAGTTATAGCTTTACCTGACTAGCATCATGTTTGAGAAAAGTGCCTTTCTTTTTCAAATAGATATTTAATTTTTCTGAGCTTAAAAGCATTGCTATAACAAAAAACAAAATACAAAACGGGAAGATCCCGATTGTTGAATGAGATGCAAGGAAACCAAGAAGCGGCGGCATAAAAGTACTACCAGTATAAGCAACTGCCATTTGATAGCCCATAATTATCTGGGATTGCTTTTTCCCAAATCGAGTGGGGGTTTCATGCAACATACATGGAAAGATTGGTGCTAAACCAAAGCCAACCAAAATCATACCGATAAGTGAGAAAATAGATGGAAAGGGCAGGGATAAAAGTATGGCACCAATTAAGGCAATGATTTGCCCTAGTCGAATGAGAGTCGCATTATTCATTTTAAAGGTAATAAATCCTGTAATAAATCGACCAACAGTAATTCCTCCATAATATAGAGAAACCCATTGGGCAGCAACCGCTGCAGGTAAGTGTTTTACATTTACTAGAAAACTACTCCCCCAAAGACCAACTGTTGATTCAACCGCACAATAAAATAAGAAAGAGATCAATGCCAGTTTAACTCCTTTGATTTGTAAAGGTTTTAGATTTTTTGTATCATCCTCAAAATTTTTATCTCCATCTGAATCCTTATTTAGAGTGATATTCCTATTTTTGATCACTCTGTTCCATAAGGGCAAAGAAAGGAACAGGATGACAACTAACGTAAACTGAATGCCGGAAATGGCAAAATATCCATTTCTCCATGAATTTTGTCCGGAAATAAATTGAGCGATAATAAGTGGCCCCACTGTCGCTCCGACTCCCCAAAAACAATGTAACCAGCTCATATGGTGTGCTTTATAATGTATAGCAACAAAATTGTTTAACCCTGCATCAACCGCTCCAGCACCTAATCCAAGAGGGACGGCACATATAAATAACCAAATAATTGATGGGGAAAAATAAAATCCTAGCAAAGCACAAGCAGTCAACAAGCAACTGATTAAGGTAACTTTTCCTGTTCCAAACCGTCTAAGGATCTTTCCACTCACTAAACTGGAAATAATCGTCCCTCCAGCAATTGTCATAAAAAGGAATCCCGCTGTATCAAGTGGCGCATCAAAATCCGATTGCATCACGGGCCACGCTACCCCCAGCAATGAATCTGGTAAACCTAAGCTGATAAATGCCAAATAAATAATGACCAAAAGGAATGTTGCCATCCTACACCTCACCATTACATATTTTTGCGTTTCCTTTTGTTTTATTTGCTTATTCTGTTCATCATAAGATCAATTCCAAGACTTTGTAATCCAAATAAATAGTCCTGTTTCCACTCACTCACTGTTAACTCTGGTAGATGTTCTGATGGGATATATTGCGAACTGACTTTCGTGATTTTTTCCAATACTTTCTTTTCAACTTCATCATTACAAAAGATGATCGTATGAGGGTTAATAATCGCTACAAATGAGGCTATTAATCTACTGATTGCGTCTATTTCATCATCCGCGGCAATCATTCTTGATCCACTTTTCTTTTCTAACACCTGACCAAAATTTCGATCATTATACTGTGGGATGTATGAAACCTCTCCAGAGAAAAAAGTGCTACCTCTTACTACATCCCCATTAATCATAATTCCCGCTCCCGGACCATTTTGACCAGAATACAAATATACTAGTGATTGATTTTCTTTGATCCCCTTATGATGGTGAAATCCGAGAACAGCGGCATTCATATCATTCTCTACTACAACAGGTAAAGAAAAATAATCCTCATAGTATCCTTTCAAGTCAAAATTTTGAAATTGCATGTAACCAGGTATATGAAAAATCCGACCACTATCAACTGAACCTGGAACTCCGATTGCGACCGAACTGATTTTGGGATAGGAAGTCATTATATTTTCAATGCACTTTGTTAATAAATTCAGCCCATCATCAACTAATACACTTGGTGCTTTTCCAAGTTTCTTTATTTCACCGACACAATTGAAAATTGCATAATTCGTCTCTGTCTTCTCTAAGAAAATGGCGAGACCTAGCATATGCTCCGGATTGTATCTATATCTTTTCGCCTTTCTCCCGCCACTAGAAGCATCAAAACCCACCGAAATAATTTCCCCATCCTTCTCCATTTGCGCTAAAAACTTGCTTATCGTTGGAAAACTAATATCTAAAGCGTGGCTGAGCTCAAGTTTAGTCGCACTTCCAAGGTCTAAAAGAGTCGAACGAATACCACGAAGGATAAGCTTCTTCATCGATTTTGGTGTTGCAAAAAGGTCACTCACTAATTTCACCACCTAACTAAATACTTATTAAAGAACTTTAATAAGTATTGGTGACAATATATCATATTCGTTTTTTAATAACAATATTAAATTGAACTTTTAGCAACTTTCTGATTATAAAATCTGTACGCATCATTATAAAAAGTGCTTCGTTAGTAAAATAGATGAACCGTTTAGAAAATCCGGATTTAAATCCTTAACAAAATCCAAATATAAAAAGCCCCAATCTCCTCAGAAGCTAAATTTGAGAATTGGGCTTTTTCCTTTACAAATAAACGGTATCTTACAAATGTATATATTTTACTTTGGTAAAACAGGGACCCAAAGTTCATGTCGTGGTTTATGCTTCGGGCCGTAATAACATTCTATACACGGTAAATTTGCCAGTTCGTACTCAGAAGTTGGAACCCATTCAGAATATAAACGTTTCCATGCATCCACTATGTTCGGAAAAACAGCCCATGTACTTGCTGGAATAATGAGTGTTTCCATATCGGCCGGGGGTTCCCCATCGTATCTCACACCCATAAAGTAGGTAAACTCTTCATCTGTAATAGCTGCCTCTTTTCCACAAACCCCCAAAAGGCTTTCAAGCGTGCATTTTGGATGTTCCCATGACATATCTTTTAATTCTTGCATGAATCCATCTTTTTTTGCAGTGTTCCAAAGCGTAGGAATTGTTTTAAATGCTCTGCTAGTCTTTACTGGTTTACCTTTTCCTACAATTCTTAATTCAAAATCTAGCTTTTCAATTCTGTAATCCATCTCGGTATCTCCTTTAATAGAAATTTGAAAGGAAATTTTCGGAAAGGCTTTCAACTGGACACCTTTATTACGCGCATTAGATGGGGTTACTCCATGCATTTTTTGAAAAGCACGCGAGAAAGTATCAGAAGAAACATAACCATATTTTATTGCCACATCGATGATCCGAATATCACTTGTTTGAATTTCAAATGCAGCGAGTGTTAATCGCCTTCTTCTAATATATTCAGAAAGCGATATCCCTGAGATGGAAGAGAACATTCTTGAAAAATGAAACTCAGAGCAGTTAGCAGCCTTTGCAATTTTTTTATAATCAATCTCTTCATCCAAATTACTTTCAATATAATCTAATGCATTATTCATTCTATGTAGCCAATCCATAGCCTTACTCCCTTTCAACTATACTGTAAAACATGAATAATCATACTACCCGACATTTCATGCCTAAAAATGTTGGTAAATAACTACGACATTTAATAGAAGGATAAGCTATTTTTCCTTCTGATCGTTTCCTATAAAATGAAGCCCCCTAAACATTTGTATTGATTTTTACAGTCCTCCTTTTTTATAAAAAGCAATGGAATCACATCAAAGACTTGAAATGATTTACCAATCTAATAAAGGAGAGATTACCCAAAGAATGATTCGTATGCCACTTTACTTTAAATAACATCTCATAGAACCAATTTCTTTGTAAATAATAAGGTTAAATAATAATCCGAGGTGATCTCAGTATGCAACAGAATCAACAAGGTAAACAAAATATGGGTTCTATTATGAAACCAGAATTTGCTGGAACAGATAAACAAAAGGTAAAACAAGAAATTCAAAAAGATGTAAGCCAAGGACAAGGTGCAATGACATCTCGAGAAGCAGGAGCAATGCGCGATTAAAAGCCACTTCAAGTGGCTTTTTCCACCCCTATCCACTGTCTATTTCATATCAGTCTACTGAACGCAAGTCGACTTAACGAACTTCTTAAATTTATCAGCTTCTTCAACAAAAGGATGATGATTACTATGCTGAAATGTTGTTAGTTTGGCATTGGGATTTAAATTTGCAATCTCTACCCCATATTTATAAGGACATTCTACATCATGCTCACTAGCATAAATATAACTTGGGATTGTAATGTTTACTAGCTCATCTCTTATGTCATATGTAGGAATTTCTTTCTCAATAAAATGGTTTAGACGAACACCCACAGTCTTACCACTGTTAGGAATTTTTAACGCCTCTTTAAGTTTTTCCTCTGAATAAAAGGACATTAAATCCCATTCATATCCTAATTGTTTTCGAATTTCTGCTGGGGTAAGCGGATCATTCAGTTGGTTCATAATCTCCATTATGCGAGTAAAGTTAGGATTCCTTCTGGAATAAATACACTTCGGATCTGAGCTATATTCTTTACTAGCGGACGTTCCTCCTGCAATTATCTTTGTTAATGATGATGGTGCAAGTATGGCATATTTAAGTGCGAGCATCCCTCCTGTGGAATGCCCAGCAAATCCCCATTTATCATATCCTAAGGCAAATCGGATAGCTTCTAAATCTTTCACGGATTCATCCATACTATATTGATTTTCACTATCGGCTTTAACAGAATTACCACAACCACGATGATTTATTAAGAATACTTTGTAATCAGTTGTAAATGGATTGGCAAAAGTATTTCCACGTTCATCATATGAACAATATAGATGAGTGACGCACAAAGGATTTCCACTACCAGAAACGAACACTTCAAATTTCCCTCTATTTGTTTCAATAATATCTCGCTTCCACATTTTTCTCCCTCATTTTCTCCTACTACCTTGATTTGTTCATTTAGTAACTTCAACAAAAAAAGCGTTTATCCTTCTTGGATAAACGCCCCTGATAATTAACTCACTTTCATTGTATAGGACCTTCACTTAGTTAGAAATGAATGATGTGATCATTTGTTAAGCGATATTCGATTCTTTTTTAGGATGTGATTTAAAAAACAATTTCATCATTGGCGGGGTAACAATGGTGGTCACAAGCACAACCACAACAATGACAGCAAACATATCTTGACTTAATAACTTTGATTCTAAGCCAATAGATGCAATAATTAATGCCACTTCCCCACGAGAAACCATTGCTGAGCCTATCCCCAATGAGCTATTCCACCCAAATCCAGCTAGCTTAGCACCAATAGAAGCGCCAATTAACTTTGTTAAAATTGCTAATATACTCAGAATGATTATTATACCTAGATTTTTCGTAATACCTGTAAATTGTGCTGTGACACCAATTGAGGTAAAAAACACCGGAACGAAAATGGAATAACTAATCGTTTCAACCTTCTCAAAAACCTCGTGTTTGAAGTTAGTTACACTTATGGCTACACCAGCAATATAAGCCCCAATGATTGCTGCAACCCCTGTATATTCCGCAAAATAGGCATAAATAAAACAGATAATTAATGCAGACGAAATGACCGTTTCTGTTACTTTTAATGATGAGAACCTCTTCAAAAACCAAGGAACTACCTTCCAACCAATAAGAATAGCTGCTGCAAAGAATACAACTTTCTTTAAAATAACAGTCGTTAAATGAACATCTCCCCCAGCAAAACTCATTAAGAAGGCCAAAGCAATGATGACAACAACATCATCAATGACGGCAGCTCCTAATATTGTCGTTCCTTCAGGTGTTTTTAATTTGTTCATTTCTTTAAGTGCTTGAACGGATATACTCACACTTGTCGCCGAAAGCAATAAACCTAAAAACCATGATTCCATCGTAGTTAGATTTAAAATGATTCCCGCAAAATAACCTAAAACAAGGGGAACAATAATCCCTCCAAAACCTACAAAAGTGGATGCTTTTCCTGTCCGTTTGAATTCTTCTAAATCAGTCTCTAATCCAGCAATAAACATTAATAAAATAACACCTATTTGACTAAATTCAGCTAATGTTTCTGTCTCATTTACTAACCCTAATACCGATGGACCCAGAACAATTCCAATTAAAAGTTTTCCAAGAACAGATGGCTGCCCTAATCTTACACTCAGACTCCCAGCTATCTTTGATGCAATTAAAATAATGGCTAATTGTAATATTACCACCCTTTTGACCACCTTTCTTTTTATAAGATTGGTTAAAATCTAACCAAAAATACAAAAAGAGCCTGTTACTAAAAGACATAGTAGTCCCTTAGTGACAGGCTCCTCCAAGTACGTTGTATTTAATTATTTACATTGTAACATATTCAAAGCTGAAAAGCAGGAAAATTCTTTTAATATTTTCATTAACCAGATATCGACGGAATCAAAACAGTTATATATAGTCGACAATCATTAAGAAGTAAAGTTTGAATCAATATGAGGTAACTAAGAGAGCGTATGAATACCGTGAAGGAGGATATTGCGTCTGTATGGTAACTATACAGAATGATTGATTACCCTGATGGAGAAATTTGCGTCTGTATGGTAACCAAAGAGAGTGATTGATTACCCTGAAGGGGAAAATTGCATGTGTACGGGAACCATACAGAGTGATTGATTACCGTGAAAGTGAAATTTGCATGTGTACGGTAACCATACTGAGCGATTAATTACCCTGAAGATGAAAAAGGAGTGTGTACGGTAACTATACTGAGTGATTGATTACCCTGAAGATGAAAATTGCATGTGTACGGGAACCATATTGAGTGATTGATTACCTGAAGATGAAAAAGGAGTGTGTACGGGGAACCAAAGAGAGTGTTTGAATGCAGTGAAGGAACAAAATACCTCTTCACAGAGCTAGTCCCTTTCATTTCACGAGAAAAGATCTGAAACTTCTATAAGACCGCTCTGAATACTTTATTGGATGTAAAACTAAAACATGTAGTTGGGCTTTTACACCTAATATAAGATTCAGCGATTCTTATAAAGTTTGTAGCTCTTTTCTCAATGAAATGAAAGGTGGAGCGGTCTTCAGCTGATATTTATTTCTTAAAACTTCACTTGAATGACAACAATGTTTTAGAAAAGAGCCTTAAAATTTCATCATATATTTCATTTACAATTCTAGATATCGAAAATGTTCCATCCACAATGATGTCTGAATTAGGTTTAATTGTCTTTAGCATTTCAAGATAGCCCCGTCTTCCTTGTGATATATAGTTTTCCAACTCATTCAAGATTCTTTCATGGGAGCTATTTTTAAAATCTCTTATTACTCTACGTGCCATTGCAATATCCAATGGAGTATCAATATACACAGCCAAATCAATCAATTGACTAGTTTTAGAGTGCTTATACGCAAATGGATAATCAAGTACAATGAAATCTAAAGGCTCAGAGAGTAATTTCTTTATATCTTTAATGAACGGATCTAAATTCCACTCATCATAATTAGCCCCATTATCAACCCAATGAATAATGTCATTGGGACCATCAAAATCATAGTCATCAAAAAATAGTGTTTCAGAATTAGATAATCTATCATTTAAATGTTTGGCTATAGTTGTTTTCCCTCCACCAGAAACTCCCGAAATAGCAATAACAAATGGTTGGTTTCCTTTCTTCATAACATCCACCTCTATTTTAAAAGGCTTACTTTGTATACCTCTCCATTATTTCCATAAACCTTCATTGATTTTTAATAAGGCACTGGATATCTATCTAAAAGACAGTTTATCTGAAGCTGTTCACTTTGTCTTACGATGGTCATAGCAACTACGCAATCGACAGTGCTTTGATTTAATGTTCGTTCAAATGATTCATATCCTTCAATTTCATTTCCATCCATTTCTATAATAATATCATCAGGCTTAATTCCAGCAGCCTCTGCTACCGAACCTTCCTTCACCTGTAAAACCTTTGTACCTTTATTTTTCTCGTTGGTTGTATGTGCAATACCAATCCATGTTTTCCAATATTTTGAGCGATTATCAATTCCAGTTTCATAGACACTCTTTAGATTTTCTAAAAATTGAGCTGTTCGAAACAACATATTTTCCTTTGTAGCTGGGTTCATCTGACTAATAAAAGAAGCCTGATATTCAATACTTACCTGAATCCCACTTTCAACTTCTTTTAAAGAAGTAATAGTCGTAAAATCCCCATCAAGGCTCTGAAGTACAAAGCGTTTCATTGGATCTATTTCTGTAAATACCCCTTCAGATGTTGCCCCCCAGCCATGTTCCATATAGCCTCTTCCACCTATTCGAAATTCAATCTCAGCATTTTTGGTATACCAACGGTTTAAATGCTCAGACTTTGTCAACGCATCCCAAACTTGCTCTAAAGGGGCATGAACGACAATTTCTCTCACTACAGATTCCTCAGTCATCTTCATTTTGAAATTCTCCTTTTTCCACATAATTTTTTAAACTTATGAGCTGTTCATCAAGTAGTTCCCCAATGTAATGAAGCATTTCTTGGTAAGCCGATTGGAGTATGCTGAGATTTAATGAATAGATACGATATTTCCCATTCAACCTTTCTGAGATCATTCTTTCCTCCAATAAAATAGTCAAATGCTTCTTAATCGCAGGCTGAGAGATATCAAATGCATCGACTATCTCCTTTTGAGTTTTATTTCCTTGTTTTAGCATACTTAATATACGCCTTCGTGTTGAATCACCTAAAGCTCGATAAATATCTGGCACCTATCATACCCTCACCTTCATCATATAACCATTAGGTTATATGTAGTATAAAAATAAAAGGAATAATTGTCAATATTTTTCTGAAAAGTTGAATATATTTTATAACCAAACCGCCCCTCTCGAAAAATGTTCTCCTTTCTGTTTCAACAGTTAGGTTTCATCCTGTTGTTATAATCATAAAATATTAATGGATGTAAATGTAATACACCGGATGTTTATTTTTAGAAAATTATAATTATTTAATCATTACTTGTGTTATTATAAATTTAAAGGAGGTTGAGTCATCAATGTGGTGGTTATATGTATTATTGGGAATACTGATTGTACTTCCAATAGTTTTCTTTTCAAATAGTTCTAATACTAAAAAGAGAATGGACAAAGACCTTGAAAAAAACCCTTATGACCAAAGAAATAACCTACCTCCACCAGGGGCAGGACCGTTTTAAATTAGAAAATAACTAATGGCCGTTTTATTTAATTCCTCGGTTACTTTTAGTAATTCCTTCATTAAACCAAATCCGATAGAATATCAATCATCAAACCAAGCCTCCTGTCCACTACGGATAAGAGGCTTTGGTTTTTAGGTCAATTCTAACATTTATACATTTTTACCGATAAATCTATTTTGGTTATGTGACATGACTAGGAAGATGCCGGTTACGAGTACAATAATGAGTGCAATAAATTGCGAGGTTGAAAGTACCCCCACTTGACCTCGAATAATATCTCCTCTGAAAAACTCAATAACAAATCTTCCGGAACTGTAAAGAATCAAATAGATGCAGGAAACGAGTCCGGGTTTTTTCGTTCTTTTCGCCAAATAAAGCAAAAGGATGCAGAGAGCAAAGCTAAACACACTCTCCATGATTTGAGTGGGTATTAATTTAACATCATTCGGAGCAATGTCAGAGTGGTGAAAGGTCATTCCCAGAAAGCTGTGTGTTTCTTCACCATAACAACAACCTGCGAGCAAACAGCCGATTCTTCCAAACCCCTGTGCTAATGCAATGGAAGGTACAAAAAGGTCCAGGTGCTGTAGGAATTTAATATTTTTCATTTTGCAATACACTAAACCAGCCAAAATACCGCCAATAATTCCTCCGTATACAACAAATCCTTCCCCAAAGTTCAGAAGGATGCTAGGATGACTAATAATATTTGGAAATTGAGTAATCCAATACAACAGTTTTGCTCCAATGAATCCACCAACTAGTCCCCACACGGTTAGTGAAAAAATATGCGATAATTCAAATGGACGGTTTGTGGCTCGATGAACAAGGAGTCGGTATGCAAAAAATATACCAAGCGCAATCATTAATCCATACCCATAAATAGTTACTGGCCCAATTTTAAGAAGCTCATTGTACATGTCCTCTCCTCCTAAAAAATTATTTTTTGGTTCAAGTTTTTAGAAATTATTTGTTTTCTGTTACATAAACCTAATTTATCTCTTTATTTCCTATTAACCATATACAATTTTACACTTAATTTATCAGAATAAAAAAACTACTTTCAGAAACATAGTATAGTAATGGCTTGTTTTTATCAAACTTTATCTCTAATCTACAAAATCCCCACCGCTTTATATGCATATAACTATATTTAGCAATGACAACAAATACCACTCTTCAACACTACTGCACTTTTAGTCAAAAAAAAAAAGAGCTATTGACCCTCAATAGTTCTTCATCTCATCCTCCTTTTCACTTAACTACAATCTTCTTTGTTATGTTTCCATTCAACACGCAGATGCCGAAACATTCAAAGTAATGATTTGGTTCCAATGACAACTGTTGCATCCAGTTCTTCTTCCTTTACTACTTTTGTTGTTAATCCAACACTAGTAAAAATTTCATAAGCATAAGGTGCTTGCATTTCACTGGTCTCTATCAATAAGTTCCCTCCCTGTTCAAGCCAATAGGGAGCTTCTTCCACCACTCTTCGTAAGATAGTCAAGCCATCATCTCCCCCGTTTAAAGCAATATTGGGTTCATGAACACGAGCCTCAGATGGTAAGCGTTCTATTGCTAGAGTGGGAACGTATGGAACATTAGCAACCAAAATATTTATTCGACCTCTTAGCACTTCTGGTAATGCATTAAACAAGTCACCTTTAAGAACATTTCCACCGAATTTTGATACGTTTCTCTTTGCACATTGGGTTGCAATGGGATCAATGTCAGAACTATATAAAGTAATTTCTTTAAGAGCAGCTGCCAGAGCCGCACCTATAGCCCCTGATCCACAGCAAAGATCAACGATAATATCACCAACACAAGCTAATTTTTCAGCTTGATGAACAAGAAATTCAGTACGACGCCGAGGAATAAAAACTCCCTTTTCCACTTCTATTCGTAAACCACAGAACATTGCCCACCCAACGACATATTCAAGAGGGATTCCCTTAGTGCGCATCTCTACCTTTTTTAAAAGGTCCGGTAAAAAATGTGCCTCTGAAATAAGCAGTTGAGTCTCCTCTTCTGCAAAAACACAACCGGCACTCCGTAGCTTGCTGACAATAGATTCTAAGATTTGATCATCCACTATTATATTTTGCTTTTTACCTATAGCTATCACCCTTTTTCTTCTTAATTACTCATTAAATACGATAAAAATGATGAATATCCTTCTTTCCTGCCCATTTAGTAAAAAAGGGTGCTACTTATATGCGGCAACCCTTTTAGAAACTTTTTATATAGTTTTCATATGAAACCTTCTCTATTAGACTAGATTAATAGCAATTTTTATTTAAAAAATGGCCTCATTGCTTTAAATACATTCTCTACTTAAAATCCGATATTAAACGGTATAATATCTTTTTACTTTCTGCATCCTTTTGTCGATATGGTCGACCAATTTGTTCATATACTTCTTTTTCTTCCAAAAGCTGTTTTGGATTTAAGACATTTGCTAATATCCCATGCAACATGAAACTTTGGGTTAACAAGGAATCTTTTCGCCAAATCCATTCATGCAACCCGTTCAATATAAGATTCCCATCAACGGAATGCGTGATATAACAATATGTGACTTCCACATTACCCTTTTTGAAATCAGACTGCCTATTTTGAAATTCCTTTTTAACAGGAATTTGCTCATAGCCTACTTTTACAAGTTCTTTTTCTAAGCGTTCTCTATTCTGTATCCAAGTGACTAAATCAATATCATCATGTGACCGAGTAATTTTGCCTAGCAGAAAATCAATGGCCCACCCTCCACGTAACCAGAATTCGATTTCAAGTGCTTCACAAATTTTACTCATCTCACCCAATACTTTTAATTGTGACTCTGTTTGTTCATCTAAAACTTCATGTGTCATGAGACGCCTCCTATTAATCTAAGAGTCCTTGATTGTTAGAATAAATTACATTGTCCACATATAAAAAAGAAACTTTATACTCTGTTCATTGATCAAAGAAAAACTAGCTTAATGAGCTAACCACCTGAATCAAAAAAATCAATTAGCTTGTTATTTGAGTATTAGAATTTATCGAGAGAACTTTATTAATTGATATTCACTTAGTAGTTCTTTCAAATCTTGCCTTTTTCTATCTAAAAAAAGACTTCTTATACCAACTCTTTCAGCACCTTCAACATTTTCCATTTTATCGTCAATAAAAAGACTTTCCTCTTTTTTAGCTTTTGCAACTTGAAGAGCGTAATTATAAATGCCTTCTTCAGGTTTTTCATTGTTTACATATGCAGAAAGAATGATAGTCTCAAAGTATTTGCGAATACCTAATCTATCAAAAATCCAATCCATACTTGGCATTGCATTTGAAATAACAGCTAAACGATAGTCTTTTCTCAATTCCTCAAGTGTAGCTTTTACTTCAGGATATAACTCGCAATGATGCGCATAATGAGTAAAAAAGAACAATTCATTTGTTAGATCAATATCCCCAAGTTCTTTAGCAATTGTTCCATAATAATTTTTATAAAATTGTTCTTCTTGGTTCCAATTAGTAATAAATGACCATTCATTTTGCTTTGCCTTCGTAATTGCAGCATCGATTTCGGAAATCTGATATCCTCTTTCTTTTAATAAATTCCTAATTCTATCATCTTCTTTTACAAAAGTCTCAAAAAGAACACCCCCAGCATCCAAGAAGATAACCTTGATTTTACTATGTTGTTGACTCAAAATTATCACCTGCCCGCTTATTTCCTATTATAAGGAGTATTCTGTAATGTAAGAAACAATTCCTTCTTGCAATCTCCCTCAATGAAAAAAAGACTTTACTCCTTAATTAAGCATAGTCCCCTCTCGTTAGTGATTGAAACTCTTTATTTTCTAGTTATATTTGAAATTAACAGTAACAAATGATAATAAATATTTGATGCGATAAAGCAGTATATTGAATATAAAAAAACTTCCATATGATATATATTATTATTTCGAATAAGTAATATAAGAAAAATAAACCCAACGAATATACCAAATAATGAATATAATCCGAGTCCAACAAAATATCTTGTCCAGACTGACTTGCAATTAGATTTCTCAATTAGCTTATCAATAAAAATTGAAAGTGGTAGTCCTACAAATGAATAAACAGGTCCAGCATAAATCATAACTAAAATTAACGTTTCAAAAAAACCAAAATAATAAACATTAGGTTCCCGTTGAGAACTGGGAACATATGAAATCCCAGAAAATATTGTTGAGAATAAAATCACAGATAGGGTTACTGTAATAAACCTATTCAACTTTTCACCATTTTTTTAGTTGCTACCTTTTCATTAAATTCTTTCGATCCATTCTTAGGAATACTTAATATAGTCCAATCTTTATCCTTTATTTGCTTCCCAATGTAAAGAATTTGTCCCAAATGATAACTAATATGAACCAATTCAGTTTGAATTGCTTGAAGAACACTTAAAGGCTGTTTCCTAAGGGTAACCGTTTTATTTAAATCCTCTGGTTTAAGATTTTCTATTGTATTAAAAAGTAATTTCCATCCTTCTTCCCAACTTTTCATTAGACATTCTTTCGTTTCATTTTTATCTACAAATTCTAAATCTCTATTTCTATAAGGTTTTTCCCCATCAGAGGTCAAAAAATCTACCCATCTAGAGTGCATATTCCCACTTAAATGCTTAATGATGATTGCAATACTATTGGACTCTTCACTCGGCTTCCAGTGTAATTCATCTTCAGATAATTGATGTATCCCCTTTTCTGCCCGTTCTTTAAAGTGTTTTAATTGCCCAATTATAATAGATAGGTATTCTTTTTCAAAGCTGCTCAAACCTATCCCTCCTTTTTTTCTCGATGTGCTGCAACCACATAATGAAACATAATCCGTTAGCTTAATATCTTCAACAAAAGAAGCGTTAATCCTTCTTCGATTAACCCCTCCGATACTTTTATTGTTTTTTTCACAAGCCCATCTCACTTCAAGAAGTTTAATCATTTAAATCATATGTATCTATGGGTTTATACACTCCAGATGGATAATAGAGTGGAAGTGTGAAGGCAAAAAAAAAGCAACCTAGGAAAATGAATTAGTTGCTTTTTAACCTCAACCACCTGCACTAGAATGTGATCCTGGATCATGGGAAGGTGGATCATAATTTCTAAATCTCCATTCAACATATGATTATTTTTGTGCTGTCTTCTTCAATTAATGTGCTGGATATAAGAATGTTATCGGATTCTCTATAAATGGGTAAGAATATTGACTAGCTTTCCGAATGGATCCCTTACATAAAAACGCCGAACTCCCCATGGCTCATCAACTGGCCCATACTCAATGGGAATCTCCGCTTCTATTACCCTAGTTAATGCATGGTCAAGATCATCAACTTCAATGGACAAATCGGGAACTGGTGTCCCGGAGCCTCCTTCTGAAAGAAAGCTAATCTGAATGTCCATTTTCTCATATGATCCATAGGTTGTAATAAATCCCATATCCATCAGTTGATCAAGCCCAAGCACTTCCCCGTAAAAGTACTTTGCTTTAGAGATGTCCTTCGTCTCAATATTAGTAACAATTCGTTTGACCTTCATCTACACACTCCCCTATTTTTTTGATGCCCAATTTTAATTCCACCATCTAGCCGTTTGTTAAATAACTCCAGCTTTGAATTCAAGCCCTTATTAGCTTAAAAAGCATGCTATTCTCTGTTTATCCAATTTTCTCTTGTTAATTTCATATTGATAGAGTCAATCCATTTTCCTTCAAACTCTAGGTCGTTTTCATCAATATTATCTATTTCAAAACCAACCTTTTCATAAACATATTTGGCTCTTGGGTTGAAGTCAAAAACGCTTAAATTTAGTTGATTAAGTGTAGTATTTTTAAATACATAGTCAATTACGAGCTTAGTTGCTTCCGTTCCTAATCCTCGGTTTCTTCCCCTTGGACTAATAAGTATCCTAAAGTTCATGCTATGACTATTTTCATCGTATAAATTGACCACTACCTCTCCCACTAAAATGCCCTGCGATTGGTCAACAATAGCTAGATCCAAGCGATCAGTTTGTTCATTTCTTGTTGTATACCATTTGAGAATGGATTCCCTATCAAAATCCGAACTGCTCCCTGTCAGTTTTAATACCTCGGGATCCTTTAAGCATTCCTCTATAAAAGGAAAGTCTTCATCCTTAAAAGGTCTGAGCACAACTTTCTCCCCTTCTATTCGTGGTTTATGACTTAAATCCACCATTTCACTCACACTCCCTTATTTCAAGTTAACATTTACTCGCATTAGTCTATTATTTAACAAACTGCCCGTTAGATGAATAACTTCAACAAAAATAGTGTGAATCCTTCTTGTACTATCATTCTCCTTTACTTCAAACAAAAAAGCATCCCTTGTTAAAAGAATACCCACTTAGTTTCAGTGAAAATCCTCATAATGAATCTTGCCTGAACAACATCTACTTCCTTACTATGTAGTCGTAACTCTAAAAAATGCCTTCTCACTAAAGAAAAGCCTCCGAATATTAATAATCCGGTTTATGGTTAGTCAGTCATTAAACTTTCTTTTGAATTTGAAATATACCGATATGTCTCTTCCCCTACTTTTTTATTCTCAAAAGCAACTGCATTTACGAATATACCCTCAAGTTGGAATTCAGTTGCTTTTATTGGCTTATTGGCACTAAATAAATAGTAAGAACCATCACTTATGTATGAGTTATTAAATTTTATAAACATCGGGGAAGAAACTGATTTTATAAATGTATTAGTTTCATTGTTTTGCAAGGCACCTACGGAAAACTTAATTACATTGTAAGGAATAATATTTATCCCTTTCTGCACTTCTGTTAGTGGATTGCTATGAAGATTTAATACATACTGATACTCTTTTTTATTGCTGTTGTAATATTCTTGGATGTTATAGCTTATATTGTTTATTGCTGGATTTGGAAGTAATTCACTAGATTTAGTATAAGAAATCGTTTTTTCCTTAAAGGTATCTAAGTTCTTAACTTTTATGGTTGACACCGACTCCTTACTCACTTGTTGGTCTGTTTTTTTTATTTCACACCCTGTGGAAACTAAAACAATTAAAACTACTAGAAACAGAGCTGCAATTTTTCGAAACGCTAAAATCATTGGGATCTCCTTTTCAAACCTTTTTTATTGTTAAACTAATTTACTTAAGACCGTTTATTTGAATATAAACTATTTCAATGCCCCATATAAAAATACCTGCTTATTTTGTGTAGCCTTATTGTTGAATAAAAACTAATTAAATTTGTTCAAATAAAATTGCCCCTTTCGTCCAATAAAAAAAGAGCTGCGGATCTCTATCTGGATCTTCAATTCTTGCCCCCCATACTTGAAGTACAACATTTCTTAAACTGATTATTTAAGCGACGATGTCCCAATATTATTTTTTATAAGTATATAAAAACAGCTCACCTACTCACCAATCATATCTATAAATTTTATTAAGGATGTAGGTACATACTTGTCTTTTCGATAAATGAATACTGTTTTTACTTTTCCATATGAATTCGGAATTGAATGTTCTCTAAGGATCCCGTCTTGTACATGCTTTGAAACAACACTCTGTGGAAGCATACTTATGCCTAGTCCAGCTGCTACACAGCCAATTATTGCATCTAAAGTGCCAAATTCCATTATTTTATTTGGAATTACCTTTTCTTGCTGTAACCATTGTTCAAGTTTTTCTCGATAAGAACATCCCGCATGAAATACAAGCAAGGTCCTTGTTTGAATATCTTTAAAGGAAGAAATAGGAGGATGAATGGTATCTGTAATAATCACCAATTCCTCATCAATTAATTCCTTTTCTTTCAACTCGGGGTGCTCAATAGGTCCAGCCACAAATGCCCCATCAAGTTCATACTGCAAAACTCCTTGAATATTTTGTACAGTAGAGCCCGTTTTTAACGTTAAATCAACATCTGGAAAGTCTTTGTGATACTTTGCAAGCAGGTTGGGTAAACGAACTGCAGCAGTTGTTTCCATCGACCCAATCATTAACGGCCCTTTTGGTGTTTGATCATCGCTCATTACACTTTTTGTTTCTTCTATAAGGTCAAATATTTTTTCAGTGTATGTTAATAGTATGCTCCCCTTGGCTGTTAAAGCAGTTCCACGATTATGTCTATAAAATAAAGTAGTTTGAAGATCCGATTCCAACTGCTGAATTTTCATCGTGATATTAGATTGTGCGTATTGAAGTTTTCTTGCTGCCTGTGAAATACTCCCTAACTTTGCCACTGCTTGAAAAATTTCTAATGTATGCAAATCCAAAATAATCTCTCCTAATTTTTAAAGTTAGCTATCAATAAAAGTGATACCAAATATCATTTTTATGTATTATACCAAATAACAAAAAAGCTATATGATTTAAATATCTTACATTTTTAAATGGGGGTAATCTTTGTAAAAAGAGACATTCTAAAGATTATTCAATTTGAAGGGAGATCACAACATGCCATTATTACGCTTTGATTTGATAGAAGGTAGAAGTGAAGAAGCGCTAAAAAAATTATTGGATTCGGCTCATCGTGCGATGGTTGAAGCTTTCCAAGTACCTGAAAGTGACCGTTATCAAATCGTTCATCAACACCCGCAGCATGAACTCATAATTGAGGATACAGGATTAGGATTTAAAAGAAGCAAAGACCTTGTAATTATTAGTATTGTTAGTAAAAAAAGAACCGTTAAACAAAAAGAAGCCTTATACTCACTTCTAGCCCAAAAGCTTGAATCTGAATGTGACATCTCACCACAAGATTTGATTGTTTCTATAACAGAGAACAATGATTCCGACTGGAGTTTTGGACTAGGTGAAGCACAATTTCTAACAGGCTCATTATAGAGTAAAAAGAATGACGAGGTGCAAAATTATGTTAAACAATAAAATGACAGAACTATTGAAAGTTAAATATCCAATTATACAAGCTCCAATGGCTGGTGGAATAACTACTTCTGCATTAGTCGCTGAGGTTTCAAATACGGGAGGTCTAGGAATGATTGGAGCTGGGTATTTGACCCCAGTTCAAACGCGAGAACAAATTAAGGAAGTAAAGCAACTAACATCAAACCCTTTTGGTATTAATTTATTTGTTCCTAATGAATTTAAAGTGACAGAGAATGAAATTAAATCAGCAAACCAGTTCTTAAACCCCATTCGTCAGAAATTGAATTTGGAACAAAAGGAGAACATGGAAATCCCTAATTATAAAGATGTTTATGAAACATTTATAGAGCAAATTAAGGTCGTAATTGAAGAAAAGGTCCCTATTTGTTCCTTTACATTTGGCATTCCTTCAAATGAAATCATTGCTGAATTAAAACAGGCAAATATTATTCTAATAGGAACCGCTACAACCGTTAGAGAAGCAGTTGAAAATGAAAAAGCAGGTATGGATATTGTTGTTGCTCAAGGTAGTGAAGCTGGTGGACATCGAGGGAGCTTTATGAATGGGTCACAAGAAAGTTTGATTGGTTTAATGTCATTAGTTCCACAAGTTGTCGACGATGTAAACATTCCTGTTGTTGCTGCTGGAGGAATTATGGATGGGAGAGGATTAATGGCTTCACTTTGTTTAGGAGCAATGGGCGTACAAATGGGGACGGCCTTTTTGACTTGTATCGAAAGTGGAGCAAATATAGTTCATAAAGAAGCGATTCTTAATGCTAAAGATGAGCAAACTGTTTTAACTCGTTCATTTTCTGGTAAATGGGCAAGAGGAATAAAAAATAAATTTATTTTAGAAATGCAGAATCATGAAGCACTCCTACCAGATTTCCCAGCTCAAAATACATTAACCCAGGATATTAGAAAGACTTCCAGTGCACAAAAAAATCAAGATTTCATGTCACTTTGGTCTGGTCAAACTCCAAGATTAGCCAAGAATCAAAACGTCAAATCATTAATTAAAAACATTATGGCAGAAGCAAAAAAGTTAAGTTATATGGAAGCAAAATAAATTCTAATGGTTACAAAACCTAGCTACAAAAGCTAGGTTTTTGCGTATGACAAATTACCATATAACGGAAACAACTTTATTACAAAGGAAGCGTCGAGTTTCTTATAAACTTAATACTTAACAATGGATGAATATGTACACTGTTCCAAATTTTATTTGTAATTACAGAATGATTGAAGCTTTGTTTCGTGAAATAGTCATTTTACTGAATTTAATTACTTGATTTCCGGAAATTAATCAGTTAAACTGATTATATATTAAGCTGATTAATTTTGGAGGTGTAAATGAATAATTGGAAAAGTGGAATCAATCTTATGGTTTTTTACTTGGAAAGGTTCTTCAAAAAATGGAAACGAATTTCGTTGAAGGACTTTCCCCATTTGAAATTAATGCTAGACAATATGGAGTTCTTTTATTTATCGAAGGAAACCCTTACTCTTCACAAAAAGATATTTCTGAAAACCTACAAATCGACCGAACAACAATGGTTAGTCATATTGACCACTTAGAAGGTTTAGGGTATGTAGAGAGAACGAGGAATCCAAATGACAGAAGATCTTATAGTCTATTGATTACGGATAAAGGAAAAGATGTATTGGATTCACGTTGGGAGTTTTTAATCCATACAGAATTGGAAGTTTTAGCCCCTTTAAGCGATGAAGAAAAACAATTATTGAAGGAGCTCCTTATTAAAGTTTGGACTACTCTATAAAACTGGAGGTAACTACTTATGAATGCACTTGAGTATTTTAATGCACGTCTAGAAGCAACCATTAGCCCTATGGATTATTTGAAATTGGCATCAACTGATCCTGATAAATACTTTTTGATTGATGTAAGAAATGGTCCTGATCATGTAAAAACATTAACAATTAAGGATGCCCATATTATTCCTCAACAAGAACTGCAAGATCGTTTAGATGAAATACCGAAAGATAAGGAAATTATTGTTTACTGTTGGGATGTTTGGTGTAACACGGCTGCCAAAGTAGCCTCATTTTTATTGGAACGTGGCTATCAAGTGAAAGAACTGACTGGTGGAATTGCGGCATGGAAAGAGATGAACTTTCCTATTACGGATTTGACTCAAAATGATCACATTTCTGATAGCTGTGGGTGCTAATTCTAGTGGAATCGAATAGGTATTGGATTGGTGTTGCATCACGAGACCATGTAATGAATGCCGTTCAGGGTGGATTTGCACAGCTTTGTCATGGCAAACAAGAACCTTTAAAAAGGATGAATACTGGTGATTGGATTATTTATTATTCCCCAAAAGTGAAATTTAAAGATAGTGCTCGGTATCAGAAATTTACGGCTATTGGAAGGGTTATAGATGATGTTATCTTTCAGTTTGAATCAGGAAATAACTTCTTTCCTTTCCGAAGAAATATAGATTATATTTCTTGCAAGGAAATACCCATTCAACCATTCATACCTCAACTCTCTTTTATTAAGAGTGCAAAGAACTGGGGTTATTCTTTTCGACTTGGCCATTTCGAAATAAGTGAAAAGGATTTTAAACTAATTGCAGAAAGAATGATCAACGAAAAAGGAGATTAGAATATTCTAATCTCCTTACTTTTTTTGTTTAAAATACCCTATATTCTTCAACTAAACTCCCTCAATAAAAAAAGGTATCGACCCTTCTCGGTTATTATATAATGACAAACATTATAATGATAATGAATGGTTAACTCTTTTTTCGATAGTAGAACAATATCTATCATTGAACCCAATTCGTTACTTCACCAATTCAGCAACCCGTAGAGTACATAAATTCAAATATTGCTTTTCCAAAATATGAATAACAGGCTTCACGTAAAAATACATTCCAATTAGACACCATTTTATCTCACAACTTTAGGATGAAACCTACCATGATGTTAGCTTTGTCTAACTCTTACAAGTATAGTGAGACTAACAGTAAGCTACTTTACATTTTCTAATTGGTATATAATAGTGTGAAGAAATTTTAAACTAACGGAGGGTATTGAATGAAAATTTTGTTTGATGAAACATACACTTCAGATGACGGAAAATATACAAGTAGGAATATTTGGTATGGATATGCGGATATATCTGTTGACGGTCAGCATGGAAAAACCATTAAGCTTAATGAGGATTTTATGGTTCAATTATGCGATTTAGTAAAAAATGACTTATCTAAGAATACAGAAAATGTACCTACTCAAACTAACTGGTATTTCTATGGAAGTGCTGTAACTAAGGACGCTATTGGAGACAATATCCGTCCGACAATTATGGTTCGTGAGAAGTCTGGCGAGTTTACAACTAATTTTAATATCAGTGACCACGATTTTGCTGTAAATATTGATGCTATTCTGTTGTTTAAGGCAGATTTTGAAAAACGTTTGGCAAGTCAATAATATCAGTATAAGCATGTTCAAACTATTTGAGGGGATGATTTCTAATGAATTCATTCTCCTTTTTCATGTGGTGGCAGTCTTTTTGTGTGGAGGAAAAGGTCATTTAATAATAAAGATTGTGAATAATAGCATCTAAATTAAACTGTGCCTTTAGCTAAACAAGCAAAAGAGTTGCAAATACGCTATTATATATTTGTTTTAGAAGAAGACCCTTGCACTACGAGAGGTCTCCTATGCTGTATATACCATTCAGTCCTTTGAAAAATATTCCTTGCATAAGATATACAAACCTATTATCCAAACCCCTATTAAGAACAAAATTAAATATTGCAAGTGAAAGCGTGTAATAAAATTAAAAATAAGCCATTTCTTATGATATCCGTCATAACTCAAAACATATTCCATAATACCGTTGATAATAGGACTTAATCCAATTGAAGCTGATAACATTAACGAGAACCCAAGTAATGGTTTCCTCATATTTTCCCCTCCTTGCTTATAAAAAAGTTTAAAATATTTTCTACACTAACTAAATTTACATTATCAATTTTTGAAGTCATGTTAAAAATTCCACACAATAAGCTATTTTCCCTTCTTCGACTAACCTGCCCATTTTGTGTAACCAGATTACTATTACTCTATCTCCTCGTAAGACCATTAACCCCAAAAAATCCACTTATTAGATTACTTTATTTTTGTTAGAACAACCGTCTAAATAGAATTGTCGAAAAATGTAGTAAATTCACACAAAGTTTATTTTGACTGGACACGATTTGGTGTCGTATTATTAATTTAAATTAAGACACCAATTGGTGTCCTATTAAATAAAAAAATTAGGAGGAGGGTGTAGTGAAAGAGAAAAGCGAAACAAGGGATGTTTACGACGCTGTTGCTGATCCTACGAGACGCAAGATACTGGATTTGTTAGCAAATAGAGAAGAAATGCCTCTCCACGAACTAACTACGAATTTTCAAATGGGCCGTACGGCAGTTTCAAAACATTTGACCATACTCAAGGATGCTGGACTTGTCATTAGCCGAAAAGCAGGCAGGGAAACAAGATATCGTCTAAATGCCTTGCCACTTCAAGAAATTCAAGATTGGGTAACATATTACACAAAGTTTTGGAATGATAAAATAATGCTTCTACACCAACTATTACAGGAGGAAGAAGAAATGCATAAAGTTTCATTAGATTTTCAGTTTAACTATTCCATTGACCGTGTATGGTTAGCATTAACAGACTCAAATATTCTAGCAAAATGGGTAATGGATAATGATTTTAAACCAATCGTAGGACATAAATTTCAATTCAGAGCTAAGCCGAATAAATTGTGGGATGGCATTGTCAACTCCGAAGTACTCGTTGTTGATCAACCAAATAAACTATCTTACACTTGGATAACCGCTGGAGAAAGCACTACCGTTACATGGACATTGAAAGAAGCAGATGGAACTACGTTCTTACATCTCGAACAAACTGGATTTGTAAATCAAGGGCATGCGTATCATGGTGCCAAACAAGGATGGGTATTAATGGGTGATAAACTTGAACAAGTGTTAAATGAACTGTAAAACAAATTTTCTATAACACTAGGAGGAATTCAAGATGATTATAGTTTCTGTAATTCTTCAAAGTTTGTTGGTTTTATACTATGTTTTCTCAGGTGTTGCTAAAATCATAGGGGCTAAATATTGGGTTGATATATTTAAGCAAATTAAGCTTCCTCAATGGTTTCGTGTCGTAACAGGGTTTGTTCAATTAATTGGAGCAATCCTACTGATCATCGGTTACTGGATTGGAGGTCCTGTCGCATGGGCAGGTATCTTGCTTGGAATTACCATGATCATGGCATGCTTTGCACATATTAGAGTCAAAGATTCGTTTGGCAAAACAGCACCAGCCCTTATGTTTGCTGTCTTAAATATCATTTTAGTAATCCTAAATGCAGATTATTTGCAACATCCTTTTTCATAAGATTAGTGAATAGCCAACACCCGAGGTCCGTATGTGCCCATCTTAGTTCATTGTATTCACCAAGTCTCGGATAGATGTTAATCAGAACGTTTGTTGAAATCTTCTACTTCTTGTATACATGTTCATTATCTAGTAAATACGCATAGCTGATTGCACCCCTAATTGAGATATAAGCATTTATCAATGGCGATGGGAGCAAATAGACAGGTTAGAATCTGTCGCTAATGAATTATATAATAAATGACAAATTAAAATTTTAAAATAAGAAAAAAGCCGAATATTCAAAGGTATTTCGGCCTTTTTCTTATTAGGTTGTGAAAAATTGAACTTGTGATATAGCACAAAAAAAGCTGATCAATTCATTCTATAATTGAATAAAGAATTTTCAGGAGCATTTCCCTTTTTAGTTAAATATGAAAGGGGCCGCTCTAGCGGTAATAGGATGGTATATCTTCTTTTATGTAGTTAATAAGAAAATCTCTATCTTCAGGGAAGGTTAATTCTAAAGACTGTATTTCGTCTAAGGTTTTCCAGGCAATATCATAAATAAGATTATCAGGGTCTTGTAAATTCCTTTTTCCACCCACAATATTTACTAAAAAATAATGGACTTCAGCAGATATATCGAGATGTTCATAAGTCATTTTCTTAATCTTAATTTCTTCAACCATTTCAACTGAATATCCCGTTTCTTCTTTAATTTCTCTAATACAGCACTCTTCGAATGTTTCTTCGTGTTCTTTTCCTCCCGATGGAATAGACCACGTTTTTTTCTCTTCAAGTTTTCCTTGTAAAACCATCAGTAATTCAGCGTTATCATTTAAACATATCCCTGCTGCACCAAACCATTTTTCCATATTTATACCCCCACAAAAGAAAAGATATTGTATCACTTCTTCATTTTTAGGGGAATTCCTTCTTTCAATATCCCGCCTCTTTGGTCGAATAAGAAAAAAAGAGTTGAAAAAAAGCCCTTCTCATTCGATAGAGGATAATTCTTATTTAACTAACGCCCCCTTTTGTTTAAGTACGTTTCTTCACAAAATGACCTCATTCATTACAGGAATGTTGTCCCGTTACCAGCATAAAAAAGAAGTTGTTCATAAACAAACAGCGTCAGTCTAGGATGAGAAAAAGACTTATGCCACTAGCTTATCGAACTACTGCATTGAACTATAGGACTCTATATCAAAATCCACATCCTGAATAAATTCGATAACCTCCCCATTAGGACTGTGGACTAGAGCGTTTCTGATAAGTAGAGGAGGATCTCCGAGAGTGAGATTGCCTGCTTCCACATAAGGTTTTGCCCCATGAGCAAGTGCCGTTTGAAACGCTTTGTCGACATCTTCCACATAAAACGCTAAGTGAAGCATAGCTCCGTAAGCAACTTCCTCTTCCGTCCGTGCTTTCTTCCCTTGTGCTGGAATGACAGCATCGTCATCAAAAACTTCGAGACATGTTCTGCCGTCGGGAGAGATCAGCATCGAAGCTTCCTTGATTTGAAACGAAGGCAGACTCCAATGATGGCCGCGCTTAAATCCCAATACTTCAATGTAGAATTGGATTGTGGCTGGATAATCTTTTGCTTGAATTGCAATATGAGCAAGGCCCTTATTATTCAAAAATCATTTCCCCTTTCTGATGAATTCAGTATAGAATAGTGTAAAGAGAAAATACATACATTAAAAAAGGAACGAATTGCTTTTCACTTTCCAAAAATAACGAAAATCCAATAGATTTTTTCATTTTTGAAAATATGCATCAGGAGGAATCATATATGGAAGATTGGATGGATGAGACTGACTATCACATCATGCGCCTTTTACAACAAAATGCACGTATCTCCATTTCACAAATTAGTAAAGAGGTATCCATGTCCCAGCCCTCGGTAAGGGAACGAATAAAAAGGCTGGAGGAGAAAGGTATCATTGTGGGTTATACGGCAACATATCGTCATCAGGCACTTGGCCGAGGGACCACGGCATTCTTTCTTATTAAGACAGAGCAATGCCAAGCACTGGTTGATTTTTGCGAACGAACTCCCGCTGTAACTGATATGTATCGAATTAGTGGTGAATATAATTACATGATCAAGGTGCAAACTGCATCCATAGAGGATATTGGGCAATTTCAAGATTCTATCATAAAGTTCGGTCCATCCAAATCCCTTATCAGCTTGAAAAACCTGATTGAGAATCGAATTCTACTATAATCTACATTCTCAAAATATGGGGATTCCAATTTTGCTAACCAAATGAACTTGGATGATGAAAAAACATAGCTAAGAGAAGGCTCTGTTAACTTACTACTAAATTAAGTAAATGAGTATAAAATACTTTCGAATTATAAATTATTTGTTGACCTATAAGCCAAGCAAAAGGAATTAAATCATATGATTTTACTCATAAAAGAGAAGCTCGCTCGGTTATCACGAGCTTTCCAAAGTAAATTACAAAGCTATATGTTAAGTAATGACCTTAAGCTTTATGAATAGCTTTTCTTTGAAGAGTGTCGCCACATTAGTTGCGACACTTTTTGCTCACTGGCTCATAAACAGGGCTTTGAAGCCATACTTCTAACCCTTTCCAGATATAAAAGATGGGGATTACGGAATTCTATATAAAATTTGCGATCCTAGATGCCAGTAGAAATATGTTATTTCATTGATTCTATTTTCTTTCAGCTAATCTGCCCCTTGAGTCGAATAAGAAAAAGCCACCAAATTGGCAGCTTGATCTTCAGCACCCTATAGCTTAAGTACAGTCATTCTCAAACATGATTACATTATCCTAAGAAACTTTCGTTTACCAAGGGACGATCTGGAGCTTCGGCCACCTTTTTTTCCATTTGTTAGCTTTATTTCCGAAAATCTCCTTAGTCACTAGCGATTTATTTGGCCTTACTACCATTGAAAATAAATCATCTAAATGGTAAGGTGCATAAATCTTATGTAAACCATTTTTCTCTATTCTTATTCCCAAAGCAGTTGCAGTGGTTGGCCAGCTATCGATTGCTGCTTCAAGAGAGGGGTATGGTTTTATGGGAAAGCCAAATTTGCTTTCATACCAAAGATGTACCCTTGCTTGATTTTTAATGTCAAAATCAAATTGATAGTCCAAAAGTTTACTTTCCAGTTTTTGTATTAGTTTCTTTTCACTATCGGATCCCAGATCATCCTCGTCATAATAAACTATATCGATATCAGAAATGCCATATTCAAGCGGATAACCAGAGATATCATTCCAAATAGTATTTGTTATACATCCGGCACCAACATAGTATTCAAATGGCAAATTTAAATCTTTTAGGGTTTGTAAAACTTTATTTACTGGCTCACTTCTCGAAATGGTCCTTACTAATAAGTCTTCATATATATTCATATTTATCTCCTAGGTATTCATTCATATCTCTATTATTCGACAAATAAAAAAACTTTACCTGCTTCCACTAAACTGCCCCGATAGTCGAATAAAAAAAGCGACTGCTCTTATTGAACAATCGCCCCCGTTACTTTAAGTACATTCTTTCACAAAAGTTAGCTCAAATAGATTTTATTTGTATGCGTAGTATATTTTACGATGAATATAATGTTTCTTAACTATCGCAATTGAAAAACGAGCTTCGAATAAGAAAAACATAGGGAGATTTTAGTCTTCCTATGTTTTCATTCACATTATTTATCTGTTTGCTTCTTTTTCAAATACTCCGCACGAATTTTTTCAAGGTGCTGCTTTTTATCAAATTTGGCAGGTGTATGTTTTTCATGAAACTTCGTCACAGCTACCTGACCTTTGTGATCCAATTGATATTTTCCCATTTTGTTCACCTACTTTTCTAGTCTTTAAAGAGAATCTATTCAACAAATATAATATACCTTATTGAAGTAAACCTTATTACTTTATTAGTGTACTGCTAACTATACATATATCAATCAGTAAAAACATTAAAAACTTAGTAAAATAAAATATTGTTTCTTTTGCAAAGTCTTTTTACTACTTGTTTGAAAAATCTACACCCTCAATATTTCTCTCCAATAAAACAACCCTTGACTTACATCTATCTAAATCCAACTATTACCTTATTCAACTAACTTGCCCCTTTAGTTTAATAAGAATAGCGACGCTTCTTCAACAATCGCACCCGATTGTTTCTGTAAAGTCATCCGTTTATTTCATTCAATTTCTTTGCCTTGAGTTCTAGGTGCTTATTCCCCTACCATACCGTCGTGATCATTATCTTGCATATATGGGTATAACCAGTGATCACTCGTTATTGGCATGCTATAACCTGCTGCTTTGGCTTCTTTAATCGTTACTTGACCATTTCCATCTGTATCTACACTAGAAATATCTTCAGTGCCATTCAAAGCATTGGACTTTTTAGAACTTGTTGACTTATTTGAGTTAGTTGATTTACGTTCAGTTAATCCTAGAGATTTATTTATTTCATCAGGGTTTCCGTTATCAAACTCATCTACAATTTTATTCCCTTTTAAAGTGTAAGTGTACTTGTAATGAGATGGAATCTGCGTTTCCGTATTAGGATATGTGATTATTGCTTCAAAATTAGTAGCTCCACCAGCTTTACGAATAGCGTCTTCCATATATGCTTGATCACCATGTCGGTTAAGCGTACTATCTTGTGGCGTAATATTATAAGCATTTGATACCCCACCAAGAGAATCTGCAATAATATGTCCTTCATCTAAATCTGCTCTTTCGACACCAGGAACTTTTGCCTCATCAGCGTAGTATCTGCCAGACGATGTTACAGGTTCAGTACGATCATCCTGTAGAACGATTTTGTTAGCAATGACACGGACTACTTGCCCGTGCTCATTCGTAAAGGACCAATACTCTCGGTCCCCAAAACCAATGTCAACGACGACGTTAGGTTCGCGATGTCCAGACAAATCTCCACCATCAACTTCAATTAGTTTGTAACCTTTGAACAGTTGATCTTTTGATTGAGTTGATGTTTCCTCAGTCGTAGTTTTTTCTTTTCCACTATTTTTTGTAGTTACTTCTTGTGAATCGGCTTTCCCATCAGTATTCGATACATTTTCTACGTTAGTACAACCAACTATAAAGATGGCAGCTAGAAGTAAGATTAAATAGCTTATTTTCTTTTTCATTTTAGGACTCCTTATCATTTTTTTACTAAACATTCTAGAGATCTTTGAATAAAACATAGATTAACATTGTTAACCTATTTAAAATAGTATATTACAATATTAATTTTATTACAGTAGATACTTAGTTCGAAATATGTAGTGTTAAATTCCAATAAAGATTAGTAGAGTCCATTACATTATACTTTTCAAATATAAAATTTAGCTATAATTGCTTATGGCGGAATCACTGCTTTTTACAATCTTACCTATAGTATTTTATCAATAATCAGTTTTAAAAAAAATGTTATTTAGTAATATTGGTTCTAGTACTGAAAAAGGCACAATTCCCATTCACGAATTGCGCCTTTTTGTTTTTTATAAAGAACTCAGGAACAAAAAATTATTCTTCAACAAACCTGCCCCGTTTGTTGAAGAATAGATACGGTCTGTTGCTTATGAATTTCCACAAAAATAAGCGTTCATTCTTAAAAAAAGAGTGTTAACCCTTCTTGGATTAATGCTAGCTGTTAGTTTATTACAGCGCTAGAATAAATAATACCATCGCTGCAAAACTTGCTAATGTTCGAATGTGGTTCCATATCGTCCATTTTGACAGATAATCTTTCCATAAAGTTAAACTTTCTCCCTCCTTAGTATCAACACGAGCTAATGCATCATTTAGAGGAACATTGCGTACAACCGTGACTAGAAAACTACCAACAAAATATAGCAAACTTCCAGCAAACATAGGAATGGCATTTGCACTTTCCCAATTAAAAATAGAATGGGTTATAAAATGAAGAAAATGCGAAGAACACTCCAGCAACCAAGCCTGAGCCCATAGCTCCAAACAAGATTACATATGGAATTAATTGGTTAATCAAATCTCATCATCCCACACATTATAAATCATCTCCTTATTTTAAATACTTTTATAATTCGGTAGAAAATGGTAAGGTTCCTTCTTTAACTCCCTCAATAACTAATAACTATTCCGATATTAACCTAAATATCCAGTTTTGTTTGGAGTTTGATTGGTCTCTTACTCGTATCGTACTGAGGAGCTCTTATTTTTTTAAACCTGATATTTAATGATCTACAGGAATGCTAAACTGCTCCTTTAGTCGAATAAGAAAAAAAGCCTCTTCTTACTGGAGAGGGGCTTAATCTTGTTATACTAATCCCCCATGATTTAAGGAAATCCTTCGGAAAATATTCCGGAGGGAGTTGCTTACTTCCTAATGATAAAAAATAAGTCCTCTCTGTTTATGTGCAGAAGGACTTTGAATATGGATTATCATTGATTCTATTTTTGTATTAATTCATCGCGATCAGATGCCATTGGAGGTTGTTCCATCCAGCTATTTTTTATCATGAGATTCGCTCCATCCTCAGAATACAATTGAACCTCTAACGATAGCCTGTTATACATTGAAGTAATATCCCCTCTGGGACTTTGACTGACAGCTGTACCGTAATATCCAATACTCATGGAAATCAATCCAGATATAATGAACATCATAAGTTTATCGGAAAATGTTTGAGTGGTAGAGTTTGTTATTTCTGCCTCCCACCCCATCGGTGCAGGGAGTTTACTTTCCTCTAACTTCCCTCTAAATAATTTAATGTGCTTATTCCCAATTTCTATCCCTTTTAAAAAGTATTGTTTTATATCTTTATCATTTGCAACCTGGCTAAAACCAAGAAGTGTAGCTACTCCGAGAGCATTTCTTTGCAGATTCGCAAATAAATTATCAACTTCTGAAGCAACTAAGGGTCTTTTTTCTCCAAAAACATCTAACATAAACCATTGTTTTTTCACAAATTCAACCTTCTCCAAATTGGGTAAGTTAGGTGATCTATGAAACAATCCTTTGGATAATAATAAGTCCGTTGAACGTTTATATAATTCCATTGTTTCCGTAAGACAATTCATGTAATAAGTTCTTATGTCATTTCTTACAGATGCTGCAACAGAAGCTCCATATAAAGTAAGACCGACTTTCGACATCTGGTTTATAAAATTAAGCACAAAACTGTCAGAATATAATCTTGGAGCAGTTAAATTTACATCCTCTTCAATTCTAAAACCATGAGGAACTACATTTTTTTCCTCTGTTAATATAGCTGTAATTATTTTAATGTGTGATTGAGATAACTCTAGTGCATATTTAATGATAGGTTTAATTTCATTGTCCTCCACTTTTTCTAAGAAATATGTGAGGAAACATATGCTTGAACTATCATTTAAGAATTGTACCCAAAGTTGATTGATCTCACCTGCAGTTAACCTTATCTGGATTTCTTTTTCCTCCATAAGCTACCTCCAACATAGAAATACTATTAATATCATCCCCATAAAATACCTTAAATATGTATTGGTTTGTTAGGCTCTAAAATAGGAGCCTAGCAATTGCGATGGTTCATACTAAATTGTATTTTCTTATTCCACTAAACGGACCCGATTGTTGAACACAAGTTAAACATCACTCTTCCACCAGCCTGCATCGTTGGTTCAATAATGAATCTTATTGGTCCCAAATTATTGAATAGTAATAACATTACAATAACTTTGGGTGTTTGTATCCAGATAAAACTCTTCGTCATTAATATTAGCTCTGTATGACGTCTTCGGTAATATATGTATGGCTATAAAAAAGCATATTAACATTTTTCGTATTCCATAATTTCCTAAATCTGTTAATAGGAACTATTCGATTATAGCTATTAGACTCATCTATCCATTAAATGACCCGATTGCGGAATAAAAAAAATCCTGTATATGATACAGGACTTTTAATCAAATTTTATTACAGATTATCAACCTTTTTTATCATTTTTCAAACTTTATTTTAAATGATCAATCTGTTTAGTGATAATAAAGTTATTGAATTTTGTTTTAAAGTATACTAGCCGGCTAAAAATTAGTTTCAGTAAAGCTCCTTAAAGTTGTTTAATTTTTCTTCAACTAAAGGCGCTCTTTGATTGAATATGAAATCGCATTTCTTTCATTTAATCTTTCTCAATTGGTTTATTACTTTCATTAACATAAATTTGACACCTTTTCTTTCATAAGAAAAGTCATTAAAAGTACCAATAAAATAAGCATCCATCTTAGGGTGATAAAATAAATAGGCTCCTGTTGCACCTGCATGTCCCCAGACATTAAATAGTTTCGGCATGAGTAGTGGAACTGTTTTAAACTGCATAATTCCATAACCATATTCAATTCCTACACCATACTTTGCTTTATCATTCATCATTTTCTCAAGCGTTTCCTTTTTCACTAATTGATAGGTTGTTAAAGCCTTCATGAACTTCAACATATCTTCTCCAGTAGATACTACTCCACCGCCGGCATAATCGAGTCCTGCATATCCTTTGTGATTAGTTAAGTTGTTATTATTAATATAAAAGTCTGCTAAATATTGGGTATCTTCATCTAATGGATGAGAATAGTGTAGTACAGATGAATTCATCATACCGAGGGGCTGATAAATATATTGATTCATAGCGACATGAAAGGGTATCCCTGTTATTTTTTCTATGATTAATCCTAATAGATGATAGTTTGTATCGGTATAGTTAAAACCTTTACCTGGAGGAAAATGAGGTGTTTGATGTATTTTTGCCCAAATAATTGTCTCTTGTGGGCTCATAGTAAAATTTGGATCATTCAGAAGTTTTTCTAGTAATGGACGGAAATTATCATATAAACCTGATGTTTGATTGAGTAGATGTTTAATTTTAATCTCATTCGTATAATCCTTGCCTTTATATACATGAAGTTGTTTGACTAATTCTTGATCTAAATATTTTGTAATACGGTCTTCGAATGATAATTGACCGTTTTCATATAGCATACTTATCAAAACGGAAGTAAATATTTTTCCTACGCTTGCCATGTATGCTGGCTGATTTACATTCATTTCCCCTTCTGCGATATTTAAATAGATACCTTTCTTTTCTGAATGTACAAGTAAAAATGCACTTTTTAAGTTTTTGTCTTTTTGTACTTGTTTTATGAATGATTTTTCAATAGAACTGATGACTTTTTCAGTTTGTTTTGTTTGCACGGACATCCCCCCATTATTTGATACTAATTCTATTCCTTCCTCCCGTTACTTATGTAAAAAATTCACAATATCCGAATCAACTTTAACAAGTAGAACCAAGTTCTATTCCTTGATAATCTTATGCACTAGCTACATGATGATGTTTGGCAATATCAATTTCCAATTATCAAGGTTTTAGAAGTCATTTGAGCTATTTTATGATTTTGGTTATAATTCTTTGTATGACCTCCGAATAATGTTTTGTCCTTTTTAGCTGGCCAGCTCTGGGCATATCATTTTTTCAAGAGGCCATTCTTCATACAAATCCCACTTTCATTTGATAACTTGATTATCCCTATTCTAGTATTCAATTATTATTTATAACCGTAAAAAACATCCTTTTTAATATTCCTTTTTAGGACACCATTATTTTGCAAATAGGAAGCAATTGAATTTACCATTGAAGTTGGTCCTGCAATAAAGTATTTGCTATTGTTATTGTTATCATATAAAGATGTGAACTTTTCTATTTCTTGATATAAGCCATCCCTAGAATCAAGATAAGTTACACTAATTGAAGGGTGGTTTGCAATTGCATCAAGTTCCTCGTTAAACAAAAATGACTTTTTGCTATCCATATAGAGTAGGTGAATTGGTTTCCTGATGCTATCCCCTTCCTCTTCTAGTTGCTTAAATAATGATCTAAATGGTGTAATACCAATACCACCGGCAATTAAGAGTGATGGAATATTTTCTTTTAAATAAAAGCCCCCTACTGGCCCACTCATGCTAATTTTCATTCCCTGTTTCAGCTCTAACATCGCATCTTTAAACTCACTTGGATTTTCATCAATTTTTATTGTGATTCTTACAATATTTTCAGATGGTGCAGCTGCAAAAAGTAAATGGTCGTGTAGGATTTTTAATTTTCCTATGAATAATATTAAACAAGCCATGTTGCCCAGCTTTCCAGGATAAATCAACATCTTTTTCAAATAAAAAAGTATAAACGTTTTCTGATTCTTTATGGCACTCTAAAAATGATAATTCTCTCTTTTTGAAAATCGACAACGTATCTTTTAAGATGCTCATTAGGCCAACCCCTTCCTATTCGCATAAAAGCAACAACAGCTTCAAAATATATTTGTACTTTTATTTCCTCCAAAAAGTCGTACAATTTGCCTTGTCCCAAATATTAAACTCAATCATTTTCTCTAGTAGTGAGTATTCAACTGGTTTATTCCATGGAATTCGAATCAACTCCTTGGTGTAGTCGTATCCAGCTTTCACAATATCATCCTCTACATGGGTTATTGTTACACTTTCAGGGGCAACGGCTAAATGCTTTTTAGACACACTAAAGCCGATTATGAATGTACCATGATCAGTAAACATCGGCTGATTCCATTTAATTTCAGTCTTTAAATGTGGATACTTATGTTTTATCCAATTAAACACTTCTTCCGTTTTTTCTCTTTGAAAAGGATCATCAATCCCTGCTAAAAACTCATTCATTTTTTTCCTCCTAAAATTGGAATAGTTACATTGCGCGAGACAATTATCTCTAATATTTATAGGACTTAGGCGTAATCCAAAAATCGGTATTTTCTGTCCAAACTACAATCTCACACCGCCTATTTTGACCAGGTTTTAAAATTTTAAATTCCTCCTCCCGTAATTTTTTGATTTAAAAATGATGCTTCAGTCACCCTGCTAATAAAGCTCAATTATAAGATTCAACAAAAAAAGCATTAATCCTTCTTCGATTAACACTCCTTTAGTTAAATAAGAATCTATTAAAAATATAAGAAATATGTTAAAGAAATAACTAAAACCGTATACACACTATTTCTAATCCAAATGACTTTTTTACTTATTCCTGCTTTTTTTTCTAAGTAATTGATATAGCTAATCGTAAATATTAATCCAAAAAGTATTAAGTATCCACTAGAATCATTTACATTAGACATATATCTCAGTGTTGTTAAAGCAATAAGTACGGTTCCGATTGTAACCAAAATCATATAAAAGTAAAGAACTTCCTTCTCATATTTCATAATCATCCCCCCCTAATTGAGTTCGTTAGTTCGGTATTTAATATACCTTATTGTTGGTTCCAATCTCTTTTTAACAAGGAAAAGGAATAATGGTCATAATATTTCCCCCTAAATAAATGCTTATCTCTATATACTCCTTCATTTACAAATCCAAGTTTTTCTAATAACTTCATAGAGTTGACATTATCTAAAGCAACATAAGCATTAATTCTATTCAATTTCATATGATTAAATCCACTTTCAATTGCACTAATTAATGCTTCTTTCATATATCCTTGTCCCCAAAATTCGTGCCATAAATCATAGCCTATTTCCGCAATATTGTTCATTCTGTCCCAATTATCATATCCACAAGTTCCAATTTGTTCTTTGTTAGCACCTTTTTTAACTAATACCCAACGATTGTGTCCCTTTTCTTCTGGATCATGATTCCACTCAACAAACTCTATTGCATCCTTTCTACTTATATATATTTCTTCATCATATAAAAATTCACATACTCTTTCATCACTAAAAAGCCTATAAATAAAATCAACATCCTCATTAGTTATATTTCGCAATAACAACCTATCTGTTTCTAAATTCGGAAATTTTTTATGTTCAATCATTTTGACAACTCCTAAGCATTTATTAAATTATCCTACCCGCTAGCTTAATAGTTTCTATCTATCCTCTATCTAAATTAGTATGACGTAATATTCAAAAAATAAAATCAGAACTTTTGAATAGAAAAAGGCAATCATTTCAATGATCTCCTTGTTTAAAGATGCCGTTTTGAGGGGCATATCATATAATTGACAATGGAAATGGCGTGCGAACTGAACAGCTTTTACACGCCATTTTTCTGATTTATAGAAGTTTTTGTCACTTAAAAATTAAAATGTTCTCTTTAGCTACTGCACCCTTTTATTCAATGCCTTTTCTTTTGGATTTCCAAACGAGTAAGCAATATAACCAAAAACGCTAATATAGAAAGGGAAAATGCAGTACCAGTTACTACCCAATTTATTTCTCCGTTACGAAGCATACTCACAACTATAATTCCTGCAAGAACACCCGCGATTAGGCAAAAATATGCTTTTGAATTTTCTGGCCACGTTATCACTCCTAAACAAAATTGATCCAATTCAAATATATTCCCGCAATTGTAACATTTTGTAATTTTTAAGTAAATGATTATAAACTAAACTGCATCGTTTGTTCAATAATGTGATCTTATCGGTTCCAGATTATTGAAAACTAATAAGATTCCAATAATTTTCGATATTTTTTCACCTTGTATCCAGATAAAACTCTTCATCATTAATATTAGCTCTGTATGACGTCTACGGTAATATATGTATTGCTATAAAAAAGCATATTAACATTTTTCACATTCCATAATTTCCTAAATTCATTAATGGGAACTTTTCGATTATAGCTCTTATTATCATCATTACAATTCACCAGTTGACTTAATGATTCCGAAAGGTAAATATACTCAGTGTCATATCCTACGACAGGAACAAAATGCAAATTATTACGATCTTTATGTACTTTAATAAAAACAATTACAGGAATTCCTTTACTAACCTCGTACTTTAATGAATTAATATTTCCTTTATAATAGATTGTTTTAAATCCCTTTTCTCTTAACACCGTACGAATTCCCTTTGGATATACATTGCCCGACTTCATTTTACTAGGGAAATTAGTATATAACTCATCACCATCGGCCTCCATTCCAAAATGACGCAACACATATGCCGTTGAAAATGCTGCACATTCCCTATTGTTTTGTAAATCTATTCTATTATTTCGTTTAATTAGATAGTTAGTTGGATAATCTCTTTTTCGAAAAATAGGTATGGGTAATGTCATTAAATATGCATTAATGATAATTGATATAATCATCCACAAAATAGCTGTTCTAACGATAAACATACTACTTCTCCCCCTTGCTTTGCCTCCATATCTCTAGTTGACTATTTTTGTTTAAGAACATTTCATTACAATCCCACTCAATTTTAGCATAAATATCCAATTTATTTATTGTATTTTATCCATTAAGTGGTCTAATCGCCAAAAAAGTCCTGTATATGATACAGGACTTTTAATCAAATTTTATTACAGATTATCAACCTTTTTTATCATTTTCGAACTTTATTTTAAATGACAATCTGCTAAGTGATCATAAAATATCTATTTATATAAGGGTGTTTACATTCAAAATGAATAATAAAGTTGTTTAATTCTTCTTCAGAAAGCACCTATAGTTTATAGTGTAATTTTTCACTTACTTCTTTTAAGATATTGATTTTAAATAGCGACAGAATAAACATATACTTCTTTTCCCCATTTATTTATAGTTTTCATCACCTGCATACCAATCCGTTCAGCCACTTTAGTTGAAGGAATATTGTTTACATCGGGCAATGAGACCATCCTATTTAATTTTAATTGTTCAAATCCGTAATTCTTACAAGCTAAAGCTGCCTCTTTTCCTAGTCCATTCCTTCTATAATTCTTAAGAATCATAAAGTCATAAATTACATGTGTCGGGTCAGGGTCAACATCATCGTTTTCAAAAAAACAACTAGAAAACCTATAATTTTCCCATCGTGATTTATAAAGAAAGGATTCCATCGTGGGTCTTGCCAGAAATACTCTAAATCCACATCATATAATCCTTGCCTATTTATATCTTCCTGTGTAAATTCGCTAAAATCATAATTATAAAACTGATACATATTCTCCAAAATATGTTTATTTTCCTTAGACACCAAAATAAGATTAACCAATTATTTATCCTCCAGGTAGAGAGCATACAAAAATAGCCTTTTAGAAAATTTGAAACCAAGCCAATATATTTTGTACGAATAGAATGCACAGTAATTCCAGAATGTTTTCTTGTTAACCTAGGCTGCCCTTATAGCACAATAAGAAAAGGTGATCGCCGCAGCCTTCTCTCCTTTTACCAAAGCCCCCGATAATCTAAGTAAGTTACTTCACAAACTACTATTTTTCTATTAAAACATCGAACTCTTTAACAAAGACTGCATTTCCAGTTATCTCTATGACATAATTATCTTCATTATTAGAAACTCGTACCATTACCCGACCATTTTTACCAATTTCCTGCCCCTGCTCTACAACAAGGTTTAGTGATTCTTCAAAATCTCTTTTTATATATTTTGCAAAATATGCACCCATTACCCCAGAAGCAGTTCCCGTAACTGCATCCTCAATAGTACCTGAGAAAGGTGAAGAAAAGTGTCGGGCGTGCATATCGGCATCCGAATCATAGGTTTCTAAACAAAACGGATGAATTGATGCTTTTGGCATTTCTTTTAATATAGAAGGAAATAACTTGTTATTTGGTTTCATTTTCTTAAATGCATCAAGTGTTTTTATTGGAATTAAAAGTGTCCAAGTACCTGTACTTCCATATAAAATCGGTAATGCCTCTTCAATATCCACTTTGTTTATTCCTATTGAGTTAGCTAAGTCTTCCTTAGAACCTTTAAAATCTTTAAACTGTGGTGAAGCTTGTTTCATAGTTATATATGTATCATTATCAGTAGTTGAATCAATCTTTATTGGTAAAACTCCTGCTTTTGTTTCGATTGTAAAATTTGTTTTATCCCCTAATAATCCTCTCGTTTTTAAAGCATATACAGTTGCGATTGTTGCGTGTCCACATAGGTTCATTTCGTGACCTGGTGTAAAATACCGTATCCTAAGGTCAGCAATATTAGATTTAACTGGAAAAGCAGTTTCATTAAACCCTACTTTTAGAGCAACTTCCTGCATTTCCTCGTCCGTTAAGTCATCTCCATTTAAAATAACCCCTGCTGGATTCCCTTTATTGGGCTCTATACTAAAAGCATCATAATGATAAACCTTAATCGATTTCACGAGCAGATCCCCCTCCATAATTATATAAACAATATTTCATCCTCATTTTACCATTTAAGGAAATTTCATCATAAACAATCATTTTCTTTATTAAATTCAATTGCCACTATAGTTAAAGAAAAAAGTCCTGTAAAAACCGGATATTAATCAAACTTGATTATAAATTATCAATATTTTTTTAAATAACCGAACTTTGTTTTATATGATCAATCTTTTTTATCAAACTATAATTATTTTCTAAAAATTCAAAATAGACAGGAGGATTGTAGAGGAATTTATAGAATTATTTAATTCGTTACATCAAACTTTTTTCAGGGGGGTGGAAAGTTATGGGTAATTTGCTATGGTGGCTTCTTCATTAATTGTTGTTTCTGTTGGATTAACAGTATTCAGATACATCGACTGTTATAAGATGTAAGGTTTAGTTTTTCATGACTTTACTGTTTAACAATCAAAAGCTCCCCAAAAACACTGGTATTATAGTGCTTTTGAGGAGACTTTTTTTGTATGTAGTAACATATTATGTGCGATGAAACATATTTATTGTATTTAACAATAAATATGTAGTTTTTTTATCTTCAACAGATATTTAGTTTCAGTTACCAGGATGAATGTTGATGTTGAGCTTGAAAATATAGATTGATAAAAAACCCTTCTCTCACTATATTCAGTAGCAAATTAAGTGTATTCATTCACTATATGTTAATTTTGTATTCACAAACCATCAAAAAAAATTTATCCATTATTTAAAAATAATTAATTCCAATCGCTTCTCTCACCTCTGAAAGTGTTTCTGCTGCTACTAAACGTGCATTTTGACTGCCTCTCTTCAATACTTCAAATACAAAATCTAAATGTTGTTCATAATAGTTTCTTTTATTTCTAATTGGTTCTAATTCTGCTTGAAGTATATCATTCAAATATTTTTTCACTTTTACGTCTCCTAAACCTCCCCTTCTATAATGTTCTTTCATTTCTTCTAAATGTAATTTATCTAAACAAAATGCATCTAAGTATGAAAAGACAGTATTATTTTCCACATTTCCTGGATCTTCAATCCTTATATGATTTGGATCTGTATACATTGACATAACCTTATTTTTAATAATGTCTGGGGAGTCCGAAAGGTATATTGCATTACCTAATGATTTACTCATTTTTGCTTTACCATCAATACCAGGTAATCTCCCTAAACCTTTTTCCGGAAGTAATACATTGGGTTCGAGTAGTACTTCTTTTTTGTATATAGAATTAAAGCTCCTAACAATTTCTCTGGCTTGTTCAATCATAGGTATTTGATCTTCCCCAGCTGGGACGACGGTCGCTTTAAAAGCTGTAATATCTGCTGTTTGACTAACTGGGTAAATAAGGAATCCAGCAGGTAAACTTTCTTCAAAATTCTTTTCCTTAATTTCATTTTTAACTGTAGGATTTCTTTTAAGTCTAGAAACTGTAACAATATTAAGGTAATGCATCGTTAATTCATTAAGTTCTGGAATTTGTGACTGAATAAAGATATTTACTTTAGAGGGATCGATACCTACTGATAAGTAATCTAACGCTACTTCAGTAAGGCTGTTTCTAATTTTTTCAGGGTTTCTTGCATTATCAGTTAATGCTTGTTGATCTGCAATCATTATAAAACTATTGTATTGGTCTTGTAATTTAACTCGATTTTTCAAGGAACCTATATAATGCCCAATATGAAGTTTACCTGTAGGTCGATCTCCTGTTAACAAAATTTCTTTTTTCAATGTTCTCTCTCCTTCATATTTATTTTAAAAAAATAAAAAACTCCGCCCTAAATTAATAGGACGGAGATCATTTCCGTGTTGCCACCTAAATTGTGTAATTAATTAATAGACAAAATTACACCACTCATCATCAAGTACTAACATACTCTATCTGCTATAAGGTGCAGCCCACCACTTAGATACTCTCTTTAAAGATTTCACCTTGTTCCTTCGAGGTCCATTCATTAAATTTCTTCTTGCTAGGTTCTCAACTACCCTAACTCTCTGTATTGAAGCTATATTTAATTACTATTCCTCATCATAGGACATTAGTATTTATTATCTTAATGTATATATTATATAAACATATTTATTCAATAGTCAAATTAGAAAAAAGAGCTAAAAAAGTCCCATCTCAATTCAAAGGGGCTTATTCTTGTTTAACTAACGCCGTGTTTTTTTAGTGCCTTTTCTTTTGGGTTCCAAACGAGTAAGCAATATAGCAAAAAACACTAAAACAGAAAGGATAAATGTAGTACCAGTTACTACCCAATTTATTTCTCCGTTACGAAGCATACTCACAACTATAATTCCTGTAAGAACACTGCAATTAGGCAAAAGTATGCCTTTGATAATTTAGCCATGTTATCATTCCTAAACAAAATCGATCCAATTGAGATACACATCCTAAATTGTAACATTTGTAATTTTCAAGTAAATCCTATTGAACTAATCTTCCCCGATTGTGGAATACAAGAAAATGAAAATTATTCATCTAGCCAAAAAGTTGATTTACTCTTGTTATTCAACTCTAACCATCTTAGGTTTGGGAGTGATCATTCTTTCCGCATAATTGTTTTTATTAAAGCCAAGATAAAAAAGATCAAAGGAGGATGTTTATTGAAAAAGCTGCTAATTTGTTTATTCATAACTGTAATTTTTAGCTCTCATAATTTCTTTCTAAACAATTTTATCAATACAACGTATGCACAACAGAAACCTATCCCCTCTTATGCTAAATGGGGCCAAATTGCTATACAAAAGACAAAAGAAAAGTATCCTCAAGCAAAGATTATTGATTATCTTCATATTGGGAGTGACAAGAAAGGGGATACCTCTTTAGAAAAATTCAAATTATGGTTAAAGCAAAACAACAAAGAATTTGGTGTATTTGTCGATATTTTATTTGATAGTAAAACGGAACAAATAATTGATGTTAAATTCAGAGAAACAACAAGAGGTTAAAGCTAATGCTTGTTGAGTGAACCTGCCCCTTTAGTTTGGTTCTAGAAAAGGGGCCTCATATGTGATGATAGTAAAATGATTTAATTTCTTTGCAATAAATGCAGATCATCGTTTGGCAATTCGAACGGTGTTTAAAATAGTTGCTTAATTTTCTCAAAATCAACAACAGAGTTGTTAAAAACTAGATTTATCTTAGATAACAACCATTATTAATATCAAATGTTGCACCTGTATAATGCTTGGACTTATCTGATAATAAGAAGACGACAGTATCAGCAACATCTTCAGGCATTACAGGAGTATGAATGAGTTCGTGACTTATATATTCCTCCTTCCTCCAATCAGGAATGACGCCCATCATTGGAGTATTAACCATCGTAGGAGCAACCGCATTCACTCGGATGTACGGTGAGAAGTTCATTGCACAGCTCTTAGTTAAACCCAGTATGGCAGCTTTTGATAACCCATATATCGCATCTGAGCTACCTTCAATACCTGAGACTGAAGACATATTTACTATCACCCCCTGCCGCTCAGTTTGAAGCAATTTCTTGCCGAACATTTGCGAAAAATAAACGAATCCCTTTACATTTATATCTAGGACTTTATCAATTTCATCAATTTGATAGTCCACTATATTTTTGGCTAAATAAATTCCAGCGTTATTAACCAACCCATTTATTTCTGGATGTTCTGTTTCTATATATTGGAAGAATCTAGAAACCTCTTCGTACCTACTTACATCTAACTGATATGTATGCAAAACATTTCGGACATCTATTGATCGTTTTATATCATTTAAAGATTCTTCATTAATATCACATGCTATTACTACAGCACCTTCATTTAAACATTGCTTAACAATTTCTTTTCCGATTCCAGAAGCCGCACCAGTTACTATAATTTTGCTATTTTTAAGCATTTACAAAACTCCTCACACAATTTATAAACAAACGATATTATAGACGTTAAGCATTACCTTCTTTAATTAGACTATTTGTTAGTAGAAAGATAATAGGATTATTCTAAATATTACAACTTTATTATAATTTAAGCGAATTGTAAATGAAATTCCTATGTGAACACTTCGATCCCTTTCTGAATCAAAGCCAATTAAATGAAGAAGAAAAAGAGCTGTGGATCTTCACTGAATCTTTAACCCTAGCAACCGTTGCTTTAGGTGCATTTTTTGGGACAATATCTTAAATAAAAAAAGTGGGTATCCAAATTATAGTTTGAATACCCACTATACCTTCTCTTGAAAAGAATTGGTTTACGAACGATTAGTTAAATGAGAATTGTAATTTTTTTATAAGCATTAAATTCATGTCAAATTAGTAATAATCCGCAAATATATGAACTAACCCTTTAGCACATAAAAAAAGCTGATTAACTATTGTTATTCAGCTCTAACCATCTTAGTTGAGTAAATTTTTTTCAAGTATAATTTTATGTAAGCCTTTTTTATCCGTATAAGTATCTATTACATCAAAACCATTTTTAATGTTTAAAATTAACATATTACGCCATTTATTCATTGTTTTTGTTTGAACAACCTTATAGCCATTTTCCTTTAAATATTGATGCTGCTTTTCCATTAGCATGGAAGCAATCCCATGTTTTCTGTAATTAGGATCCACACCACCTAACCAACTATAAAATTTATTATTATCAATTGCATATCCAATCTTATACCCAATAACTTTTTTGCCATCCATTGCAGTAATTACTAATAATTGAGGTTTGCTTGCCATTTTGTTAATCAAATCGTCAGAAGTACCGAATATATCTTTATGTAATTCCAAAATTCCATTTAAAACATCAACTGCAGGTATTGAATTAAGAATAAAGTACTCAAAACCCAAGTAAAATCCCCCTTTATAAATATTCCTTAAACTTATTTATTCAATCTATCTTAAACAAAATCGCCCCATTCCTTTTAATAAAGAAAGAGCATCCCTTACTAAAGGAATGCCCCAATAGTTTAAGTTAGAATATTCACACTCTATTGTGTAGAAGCATACAAAAAATACGCTTTTTTTATGGAGCATTATTCAGCACATTTTTTTGCTTCGTTTCATAACTATTTAATTTTTAATATTATTTTCCCTTTCGCCCTTCCTGACTCCGCATATTCCATCGCTTTTTGAGCATCTTTAAAAGGAAAAACTCTATCAATGATAGGTTTTATTTTACCAGTCTCAATAAAGTTTGCGATTATACGTAATTGTTCTCCACTTGGTTTCATAAACAAAAACGTATATTGAACATTATACTTTTTTTCAAGCGCAGTCAATTTATGACTTGCCATTGAAAACAACATAGTTTTAAAAAATCCGGAACCATATTCTTTACCGAAGCGAGCATTCGGTAATCCCGATACGGAGACAATTTTTCCTCCGCTTTTTATCACTTCAAATGACTTTTCGAGTATCTCGCCCCCAAGTGTATCAAATACGGCATCATAATTTTTCAGTATCTCTTCAAATTTTTCCGTCTTATAATTTATAATTTCATCTGCACCAAGAGATTTTACTAAATTAGCCCCTGCTTCACTGGCAGTCGTCGCAACAGTGGCTCCCATTAATTTAGCCAGTTGAATAGCAAAGGTACCAACCCCACCAGCCCCAGCTTGAATTAAGATTTTTTGTCCTTTTTGTAATTGTAAAATGTCTGTTAGGGCTTGATAGGAGGTTAGTCCAACCAATGGAATCGATGCTGCTTCCTCAAAGCTCAAATTTTTAGGTTTTAAGGCGATATCATCTTCATGAATAGCGATATATTCAGCAAAAGTACCGATCTTACTCTTACGTGGACGGCCATATATTTCGTCACCGACTTTAAAACGAGTGACTTTGGCGCCAACCTTTGCAACGACACCAGAAAAGTCATTCCCTAAGATTAGAGGCATTTTATATTTAACTAGCAATTTTACTTTCCCATCGCGCAGCTTAAAATCAATCGGATTAATACTAGCTGCATGAATTTCTGCGAGTACCTCATATTCACCAATTTCAGGTGTGGGCATTTCTGCCAATCTCATTGGAAATTTCCCATACCTATCGATAACCATTGCTCTCATAAGCTATACCTCCAAATCATATGTGTTTAGATTCCATCATTTCCATAAAAGCTTTGCATGAACTTATCAATATCCAACACAAGTGTTCTTAATAAACTTAATTCTGTACGTACATTTATATAATAAAAGTTCTTTGTCCCCTCTTTACGCATAAAAACAATACCGGCATCTCGTAAAACCTTAAGATGATGGGATACAGCAGGTCGAGAAAGATGTGTTTGTTCAGTGATTTCACCTACACGTAATCCTGTTTGACAATCCGTCCCCATTAGAACTAACAGGATCGACTGACGTGTTTCGTCACCAATTGCCAACAATACTTTTTGACAATTAATAAAATCCTCTTTGATCACATTTAGTTGGTCCTGTTTATTCATTCAGTATAATACCTCCAATAGTTAGTTTATTGGTTTAAGTTGATAAACCATATAGCCGAATACAACAATATCCTATTGTTAGGTTAAGTGCAATATTGAGAAAGTAAATCAAGACGAATACACTTAGAGGGGAACTGCTTAAAAAATGGGCCTATAAGTGATGATTGTTCTAAGAAATAAAGCAGCTTTAGTCTTCCACTTGATCCGTTCATTCGAATAAACACTAGATAAGTACTCTTGAGGTCTTCTAAAAAGAAAAATCCTGAATCATATAGTTAATATATTTCGATTCAGGTGGTATTTATCTATTTTATTTACAGTTATGGCCAGATTGTGGAATATGAGTTCACCTTACCTAAACAAAGAACTACTCATCTTACACTCTATTTAAAAGTTGCTCTGTTGTAAGTATTGTAGCAAATTCTTCATTTAAAGTTGCTAGGGAGATATTATGTATCGTCTCGGCATCATAGTAGTTATCATTTTGGTCGGTAATACCAAACGCTGCTGTTGCATCTGAAATAAGATATGTATTAAAACCTAAATTCCCACTCATTCTTGTAGTTGTAGATACACAGTGTGGGGTAGTCAAACCAGTTATTACCACTGTCGTAATATCATTTAATCGGAGAAACTCTTCTAAATTTGTACCAATAAAACTACTATTAACTTTCTTGTTTATAACAACTTCTCCTTCAATAGGCGCAACCAATTCTTTTATAGCAAATCCTTCATTGTCCGGATGAAAAACAGAATTAGGATTATCGGACTTGTGTTGAATATGTATTACTTGCCAACCTTTGTTCCTCCATAATTCTAGTATCCTACAAATGTTTTCCTCTGCCATTAGATTGTTTCGTTCTCCCCATTTTTTATCATCAAAAGCTCTTTGTACATCTACAATTACTAATGCATTATTTTTATTATCCAAACTAATTCCCCCTAACTTCTTTGCATTACAAAGAAAGATCCTTCTACTGAATCATTGTATAATTTTTAACGTTTTATTATATGGCCTCTACTTATTGAGAGAGTATATTAGAAATTAGATCTGTTTTAAGAATCCTACTGAAGGAGATATTTTTTCCTTGCACTGATCTGTTTCAAGCTTTACTTTATTTACAATACTCACAGCCATATCGTGTTTAAAGTTCAACTTATTCGTTCGTTTAATAAGGTACTTCCTTGTACTAACGAATTAATCATAATATATATAGTTGATAATTTACATTAAATTATTAACAAATAAAAAATAAATTCCTTATTTTTTAATAGGATAGGAGCGTTTACTTTAAAAATGAAAAATAGATGATGAAAAAATTATCCACTCCCTTTTTCCTCCTTATCGGTAATCAAACACTCCCTTTGGTTACCGGGCACTACCTTTTTTCTCCTTCTCGGTAATCAAACACCCTCTTTAGTTACCGGGCACTACCTTTTTCCTCCTTCTAGGTAATCAATCACTCGCTTTTGTTACCCTGCACTACCTTTTTCCTCCTTCTCAGTAATCAATCACTCGCTTTTGTTACCCTGCACTACCTTTTTTCTCCTTCTAGGTATTCAATCGCTCGCTTTTGTTACCTTGCACTACCTTTTTCCTCTTTCTCGGTAATCAATCACTCGCTTTTGTTACCTTGCACTACCTTTTTTCTCCTTCTCGGTAATCAAACACCCTCTTTAGTTACCGGGCACTACCTTTTTCCTCCTTATCGGTATTCAAACACTCCCTTTGGTTACCGAAGACAACCTTTTTCCTCCTTATTGGTATTCAAACACTCCCTTTGGTTACCGAAGACAACCTTTTTCCTCCTTATCGGTAATCAAACACTCTCTTTTGTTACCCTGCACTACCTTTTTCCTCCTTCACGGTAATCAATCACTCGCTTTTGTTACCCTGCACTACCTTTTTTCTCCTTCTAGGTAATCAATCACTCGCTTTTGTTACCCTGCACTACCTTTTTTCTCCTTCTCGGTAATCAAACACCCTCTTTAGTTACCGGGCACTACCTTTTTCCTCCTTCTCGGTAATCAATCACTCCCTTTAGTTACCGAGCTCACCCTTTTTCCTCCTTATCGGTAATCAATCGCTCTGTTAGATTACCGCTCATTTATTCAAACTTTACTCTTAAATAACAAAAATGTATGAGAAAAAAGCCAAAATAAAAAAGACACGTTTCTAGATAAACGCGTCCCCTGTTTAACTTTCAACCTAAAAATTATAACGAAGTATCACCAAGATGGAGGTGGCCATGCTCCAATTATTCGCCGAATCAGTGCTACCTGTCCGGTATGATAACTGTTGTGCGTCATAAGCGTGGCTAAAATGACACCACGAGTCCTTTTCAATTTCGTATCCTTCATTTCATTTAAGTCTTTTTTTGCTTCGTTTTCAGCTTCCTGTAGACCCTTACTAAATTGAACAATAGCGTCACTCCACTCGGTTTCATTTGACGGGGCTATCTCAACGGGCCATGAGTCTTCATCATGTTCTGGATGAACAGGTACACTTCCCTTAAGGTAGGTAAGATAAAAATCTTGCCAAAAAATCATATGGTTTAGAACCTGCCACACTGAATATGGACAGTTTGCAGGTTTTACCCCAGCTGTATCCCACTGTAAACCCTCAAACACCTCCAACGGATCAGCATGAGCATTTTCCCCATGTAACCCGCCTTCAAAAAAATTAGATGGCATATACATCCCCTCACTTTTAATAAATTGAAAAAGCTTTTTTCTATTTTCCTCCTCCCGCAATCAATCTCAGGTAAATATATTCAACAAAAAAAAGCATTAATCCTTCATTGAACTGCATCCCAATTGTTAGTCACTAATTTAACAATTGAAGGTGCAGTTCATCTTCGATTAACGCTCTCTTTTAGGTATAAACAAATATGTAGATTACACAAACAATTTTCTATCAAGGTACGAATCAATTAAAGCCTTTGTATATGTGTTTTGTTAAAAGAATCTTGATATTTCAACCCAAAGCCAAATAGTCGATCCATAAATATATGAGATAACCAGATGATAGATATGATTAGTAAATAATCCTTTGAAAAGTATAAGTAACCTAATGCTAAAAGTATGGGTAAAATAAAACTGTGTCCAAAATTATAAATATTTGCACCTATTTTATTATTAATTGCATAACCAATCATTGTAATATCAGGAACGAGTAAAAGTACAAAAAACAACCAGATTGGAAAGTCTAGCTGTATATAAATATAAAAAGAAATGGCAAGGGCAAATCCGTTTTCAATACGAACCATTTGATTAATAGTCATGATATTCCCCTCTTATAAATACTTTTGAAAAATTCTACTAGCAAATCTTCGATAACCTCTTTGTTTTCTAAATATTTCTCCTCATTTACTAGTTCTTTAACGGTTTGCACTACTTTTAATGCTTGTTGATAAAACTGAATTTTTTCCTCAAGTTTCATTATTTTTTGATTTAATAACAATACTGTTGAATTGTTACATTCTGTTGATATTGATTCGTCTCTTAATATAAGTAATTGTTGAATCTCTTTTATTGTAAAACCTAATTGCTTTAATACCATGATAAGTTGTAGCTGTTTTTCACATTCTTCATCATATTCCCGGTAACCATTTTCACGTCTTTTTGGTTTCAATATGTTCTCTTTTTCATAATAACGAATTGTATCAGCTTGAATAGAATATTTGTTAGCAAAATCTTTGATTTGCAAATTAACCACCCTCCAGTACATACACCATAACATTGGAGTAAACTCTAAGGTCAAGAGTAAAAAAATCCCCATTAAAATGAATTACCTATTAAACTTACCTCTACTTGAATAAAAAAAGAGCGTTCCTTATTAACGGAATGCCCCTGCTTGATGTTCCCTTTTAATGACCGTAATGCTCAACAAACCTTTTAAGTTCTTCTATTGTTGGTGGTAAAAAAGTTTGGTCACTTTCTATTTCAAATAGCAATTCATTATCTAAGTATGCTTGTTCTTTATAATAACCCTTTAAAACGACCTGACCAAGTTGATAAAATATAACTTCTATCTTGAGAGAAGCTTCATAATTCCAAAAAATAGCCTTCCCTTTAAGGTTCCTATAACAATGATCTAATTGCTTATAAAATTCATAGACTTCACTAGTGGTAAACCAGGTTTTGCCTAATACATAATAATTTCCACTCTTAATTTCAACAATCCCTTCAGCATCATATCCACCACATTGGTTTGTATTCTGTAGAAAATCACTAGCCTTTTGTAGTTCCATTCGGATAAACCCTTGATTGCCTTTAATCGTAAATTCTTGCATAAATCCAACTCATTTCCGAAAAAGATACCTAACAGTTTAACATTAAAATCTCTTTTTATCATAGTAATCACCAGCATTCCACTTATGGGGAGGGATTAAATGGTTTGGATAAGTAATCGTCTGCACCAGAAGCTAGTCCCTGAATTTTATCTACAGCTTCCGATTTTGCCGAAAGCATAATAATGGGCATATTTCTTTCTTATCTAATCTTCATACATGCTTCTATTCCATCCATGTTCGGCATAATTATATCTAATATAATGAGATCAAACTCTCTTTTTTCCAATAGTTTTAGAGCTTCAATAGCATCTTCAACCTTTTGAGTGCGCATACCTTCGTTTTCTAAATAAACGGAAATTAGATTTCTAATATCTTTGTCATCATCAACAATAAGAATTTTAGACTCCATATTATCCCTCCATATTCTTTTGTGGATTAGAACAGTTAAAGACATAGGCTGGTGGCAAATTTCTAATCTCTCTATTCACATGAATTTTAGTAAAAAACTGTTCAATAAAAGCCTTTTTACATTTAGTGTATTGGAAAGTAATGAATTCTCCATCCTTTTTTAAAATTTTAGTGGTATTTGTTAAAATTTTTTGGGAAATGTTTTTTGGCAAACTTGCAAAAGGAAGACCAGAAATAACATAGTCTGCATAAGGAATATGATAGTCCTTTAAATAATTATGAATATCTTCTGCGGAACCATTTATAATGAATAAGTTCTTTTCCATTTTAAACTTTTCTCTCAAAAGTAAGTAAAATTCCTTATTGTATTCCACCAATACAATAATGGTCTCTGGGTTTCGCTTTTCGAGCAGCTCCTCTGTGAATACACCGGTACCTGGTCCATACTCGATAATGTATTTAGCTTTCGCAAAATTAATTCTTTCTACCATTTTATCTCCAAGAAATTTGGAACTAGGAAGTATTGCACCAACTGTTCTAGGATTAACTATATATTGAAATAGGAAAAACAATCGCTTCATTGATAATCACTCCATTGATTTGAATTGATAATCCTACTTTAAAATCCAAATCTGAAGAAAAAGGAGTAAAAATCCTTAAGAATTCTTAACTTTTGATAAAACATAGTGCCTAATATGAGTTTTTTTATGAATAAAGTCTATCTTCTTGTAAAAAATAGATGAGCAAAATAAAGGGAGATACTGTCCTTGAAAATATGGATACATAATCTAATAGATAACTGTTTACATTTGAGAGAATTGAAAAAAATCTCAAGAGACTATGATAACATTCTTCTGAACGAACAAGTTGAAGAACGATAACAAAAAGGACTGTCAAAGCAGTCCATAATAAATTACTTATTTAATGCCTTTCTTAAATGAACTACATTATTCGGATTGATTGCCCATTTTTCCATTAGCTCCACTTGTCTCTTTTTTAAGTCCTCGAAAGGTTCCTCAATTATATCGACTTCATCAAATCTTTCTTCAAAGACATTTGCTGCTTTTATTTTTCTGTACCCTCCAAAGCCTAAATCATCATTTAATAGCCATACCACTTTTTTTATATTTGCGAACAATATACCACCTGTGCACATTGGACATGGCTCTAAGGTTGTATATATTGTAAATTTTTCTCGTTTAACTTTCGCATTTAAAATGGCTTGACCAGCATTTCTAATAGCATCGATTTCTGCATGGGCTGTCGCATCTTGATTTGAATGAACGCGATTTCTCCCTTTTGCAATTAAATTATCACTCTCATCAACAATAACAGCTCCAATTGGATAAGTATTCCCCTTCAAAGCTTGCTCCGCCTCTTTAAGTGCTATTTCTAAATAATATCTATCTTTATCCATATTGAGTTTCACCTCTCACAAATTTAGCTATTACTTATAATTTATCTATAATTGATTTATCTCCTTCTTTCAGAAAATGCTTCTATGAATAAAAAAAGAGCTGCTGATCCTCACTAGATCTCCAACTCTTACTTCTTCTAAGTAGGTTAAAAATATTCGGCATAGTTTTAACAAATATTTGTGATGTAGGGGGAAGTTTAACTTATATTAGGGGTAACATCAGAACCTCGGAAATCTTTACAACAAGCGAATTTCAACCTAAAAAAGTCGAATTCCTATACACTAAGGAATCGACTTAAATTATTGTATTCTCATAAATGAGTTATCCTTCATTTGAAGTACAATTTGCCTTAACTCTGATACCAATATAAACAGAAGTCATTCATTGTCGAAGCGTATCCCAGTTGTCTTAACATAGTTGTTATGTTACCTCGATGATACGTACCATGGTTAGCAACATGAAATAAAATTTCTGAGTATGCAGTTTCTCTAGCTCCTGACCAAGGATTGTTCAAATTAATTTTTTGTTCTAAATCATTTTGGCTATTCATCCATTCTTCGTACTGTAAAGCGAGTTCTTCAAAATACTTAACAAACTCGTCTAATGAATAGGAATTAGCCTTTTCTAGAATTACCATAGAGGCTTCCAACGCCTCTTGCATATCCATTCCTTTAAGTACTTGTAACCACATAACATCTACCACATAGATATGACTAAACGTTTGAGCAATATTTGGATATGAACTACTTACCTCTTCATATAAGACATTGTTTGGTAGTTCTTTTATTCTTTCTAATAACACCTTATTAGCCCAAACATGGTACTTATACATATTTTTTGCATGATTCATTTAACATCTACTCCTTAGCTTCTTGGTTTCAAAACTTGATACTCGTATTATAAAAAAAGATATATGACAGCAGATTGTCATATATCTTCATAAATTTTCATTATTTTTTTTGCCTCATCTTTTATAATTGATTGCAGTTCCACAGGTTTTATAACTTTAGCTCCACTACCAAAGCTTAAAAGAATTGATTTAAGCCATCTAGCATGTAGAGGTTGATAAACAGATAATGTAATTGTCATACTTCCATCACTGTTCATGACTTTTGCAGAATTCTGGAATTGATCTAATACTCCTGCTAAAGAATTAGAATTAACCCAAATTACTACATCCTCAACTCCTTCTAGATTGTCAACTAAATAAGTTGAATCTTCTTTCCCTTCGTGAGTTTGAAAAAACGTTTTCTCCGTCAAAATTATACTCATCATACGTGATACTCTAAATTCTCTATAATTCTGACGTTCTCTGCAATACCCATATAAATACCAGTTGCGATACTTATAATGAAGGTGAACAGGTTCTAATTCACGTGATGTAAATTCATTTTTATTACTTACATAATCAAAGCGAATTACTCTTTTTTCATGAATAGCTTTTCGCAGATCCATTAAAGAATTCGGTTCTGCTCTATGGCTATCTAAGTCAACTAACAAAGTTCTATTGTTTCCACTTGTATCTAGCATTTTTAATCTTTCTATCGTATGTTCAACTTCCTTATCTTCAAAAATACTTGACAAGCTACTTAATACAGTGACGAGGTTCAATATGTCATAGGAACCTATTAAACTCCTATCAAATTTGTATCCTTCTATAATACCGAAGCCCCCATTAGTACCTTGGTAAGAAACGACTGGTATTCCTGCCGCACAAATCGCCTCAATATCTCTATAAATCGTTCGCGTTGATACTTGGAATTCATCAGCTAAACTTGAAGCTGACAAAATTTCATTATTTAAGAGCTTGAATATGATAGATATCAAACGTTCTAATTTCAATTCTTATTTCCTTTCTACAATCATTGATTAAGCGGCCATTGACATACCACTGACCGAACATTTTATTTCCTCTTGTATTTTTAATATCTTTACTTTATTTCTACTATCGTACATGATCCCCTTTTATTTTAAAGTAGGAAAATATCTATCGTAATATCCTGTTGAATGACCCTTACCGTTATATCTTAATTAAAGAAAAAACAAGATACACTGCTGCCGCCCACATGATAATGGCAGATATTTTATTCAGAGCCAACAAAAAGGTTCCAGATTTATCAATTTTCCCTATGACTCTACCAAGTAGTGAAAGTCCAATAAACCAAAGCCATGAAACCATAATACAGGTAAAAGCAAATATTACTTTTTCAACTCCATGGTATTTTATTGAGCTTGTTCCTATTACCCCCACAGTGTCCATGATTGCATGTGGGTTTAATAAAGAAACAGATGCCGCAAATAATAGTTGTTTCTTTAAAGAAAATCTATTTACATCTGCATTTCTTTGATTATTTGGTTTACTATTCCATGTAGTCCATCCCATATAGACTAAAAAAATAACACCTCCCCCAATTAAAATAACTTTAAACCAAAATGAACCTAAAATCAGTAAGGAAACCCCTAAAACAGATACTAAAATTAATAGGGTGTCACATAGAGAAGCTGTTATAACGACTGGTAATACATTCATATATCGAGGTTGCATAGCGCCCTGGTTAAAAATAAAAATATTTTGGACACCAAGTGGCAGAATTAATCCAAGTGAAAGAATAAACCCATGAATAAATGGTTCTATCATACAAAATTCCCCTTTCGATTTATGCTCCAAGGTCAATTGTAGTTGAAATATTGTCTTTGTCTCCAACCAATTGGATGGAACCCAAACCAACCAAGTTATATAATTGAAACAAAAAGAGGAGAACGTTTTGATGTTTACAACCGATTGGAAACCAAATAAATCATCGTCGGTACCTTTACATAGGCAGATCACTGATTTTATTAAGGAAAAAATAACAAATGGTGAATGGACGATAGGATATAAGCTCCCTCCTCAACGTACTTTAGCAAAAGAGTTAGGAGTAAATAGAAGTACAGTTGTAACTGCCTATGATGAATTAATAGCTGAAGGACTAATTGAAGGAAAAAGCGGCAGTGGAACCAGAGTGGTTAATAATACTTGGAATTTATTAGTAACCACGCCTCCTCCCGATTGGACTTCATATGTAAAGGTAGGAACTCACAAGCCAAATTTGCCAACGATTCAAGAAATAAATCAAGCTGAATTTATTCCTGACATCATTCGTCTTGGAACTGGAGAATTATCACCAAATCTTATTCCGAGCATGGCAATGAAAAAAATATTTCATCAATTGGCAAATAGAGAAATTTCTTATGGATATGAAGAACCGAAGGGGTTGCTGCCATTAAGAGAACAGATAGCCAACTATTTAAAGACAATTGGGATTTATGCTTCTCCTTCTTCTATTTTAATTGTATCCGGTGCATTACAAGCTCTACAGCTTATCAGTGTTGGTTTATTACATAAGGGTTCTACCGTATTAACAGAAAAACCATCCTATCTTCATTCTTTAAATGTCTTCCAGTCAGCAGGTATGCGTTTAATGGGTATCCCTATGGATAAAGAAGGAATTCAAGCCAAGCTTGTTAAACAATATAAAAAACAACAAAAAGCTGCTTTACTCTATACCATTCCTTCATTTCATAATCCAACGGGTACGTTAATGACTATGGACAGGCGGAAACAATTGTTGGATACTTGTCAACAAGAACAACTACCTTTGATTGAAGATGATGTCTACCGAGAACTATGGTTTGATGAACATTTACCAAAACCAATTAAGTCTTTTGACAAAAATGGCCTTGTACTTTATTTGGGAAGTTTATCTAAATCTTTAAGTCCTGGTCTCCGTATTGGATGGATTGTTGGTCCAGAACCAGTAGTTGAGCATTTAGCAGATATTAAAATGCAAACCGATTACGGTTCTAGTTCTTTATCACAGTGGGCTGCTGTAGAATGGTTTTCAAGCGGATTCTACTCTAAACATTTAAATGAAGTAAGAGAACAACTGAAAATTCGAAGAGATTTTACTTTAGATACTTTGAACAAGTATTTTTCCGATCTAGCCGTTTGGCAAAAACCCACTGGAGGATTTTACATATGGTTGCGTTTGTTACCGTTAATTCCCATGAGAAAGTTATTTGAAATCGCACTCTCAGAAGGAATTTTACTAAACCCAGGAAATGTTTATGATCATCATGCTGAACAATATCTACGAATTTCCTATTCATTTGCTCCGCTTCCAGAAATACACGATGGTCTTAAACGCTTATCTATGATTGTAAAAATGCTAGCTAAATAAGGGCTTTTATTGAAGCCTTTTTTAGCTAGCGATTAAGTATTAAGAGCTGTTTACCTTCAATAGCTTTACAATCTTGCCATATTGATATTTATAATCACTTTATTTTTCTCTAAAAATAGAATAGTAGTAAAAAGCCAGGTAATATTTGAATCAAGATCAATTGTACAACCTTTATATCTCGAACAAGTTTCAATCCTTGTCCATTTACTTCCCCTAAGAAAAGAGCATCCCTTATAAAAAGAGTGCTCCTATAATTGATCTATAATTCTACTTTTATAATCGTGTTTTTTCTCATTTCCATGTAATGCTACAAGATCTCATATTCCATCCACAGCTATCAAAAAAATCTTTATTTAGCTGGAGAGTAATCTTGCAAAATCATATATGTATTCTACTAGTTTACGATAATTCCTTTATATACCAAGCGTCCATAGCACTATGCTCAGAACCATCTAGTGCCTTTTCAAGTTGTTGAAAACCTAATTTGATATAAAGGAGATTGGCAACTTGTAGTTTCTTCAATGTTTCTAAATAACAGTGAGTATAATGTTCCTTAGCGAAGTCGAGTGCTACTTTCATCAGCTCTTTCGACAAACCCATGCCTTGAGCTTCGGAGGTAATGTAAAGCTTTTGCAGCTCACAAATTCCCGTCTTCTGTCCAAATGGAGCAATACCCACACCGCCTAACACTTCATCCTTTTCATTCACTGCAACCCAATACTTTGCATTTGATTGCTCCTTGTAAAATTGTGTTAGATTGCTTAGTTGAGGGTCAAAATAGGCTGTTCCTGGAATGTTTAAGTTAAATGATTCCAAAGAACGCTTAATAATTTTTTCTATTGTTTGATTGTCCTTTTCTTTAATTTCACGAATCCTCATAGTTTTATCTCCATATCTACTAATTTATTTCATCTAATACTACTTCTTCTAGGTCTTTATTCAAAAAACCTGCCACCTTGGCAAAAATCTATCCCCGCTTCTTAAAAAAGGAATTGGTGTTAGACCAATCTTTCTCCATCCTATGCCAAATAAGTAAAGCAAGTATGAAACCTAAAAAAATACAAAAGATCGAAACAATCAAAAATTCAACAAAAGTAAAGTCTAGTCGGAACGATTTAAGAAGATATTTAACTATATAATAGTCAAGTATCAACGGTATTGATAAGACGATTCCATACAATAGGACAATTCGCCTTTTACCTTTTTCTCTAATTTGCCCCCAATTTACCATATAAATTGAGCCTCCTTAAATCAGTACATCGAATTACTTCATATTATTTATCTGTTCTTTAGTTAATGCCTTGTTAAAGTAATCTATCCCTTTAGTCGAAGTAGACTTAAAAGTAGGTTTTTAGCCCTTACTTACAAAATGATTAAGGTTTTTTTTAGTTGCACTTCTGTTTTCATATATCCCCGTTACAGTGGTCATGTTTTTCTCCATTTGGGGATCCATCCACTCACTTTGGTTACCGTGTACTCGGGTTTTGCTCCCTTTGGGGAACCATTCCCTCTCTCTCTTTCGTTACCCTGTACCCGGGTTTTGCACCCTTTGGGGAACCATTCTCTCTCTTTCGTTACCCTGTACCTTGGTTTTGCTCCCTTTGGGGAACCATTCCCTCTCTTTCGTTACCCTGAACCCGGGTTTTGCTCCCTTTGGGGATCCATTCGCTCACATTAGTTACCGGAACCCCCGATTTTTCTTCTTTTGCGGATCCATTCACACTCTTTCGTTACCCCGAACCCGTTCCCGTTCACAACTCCATATAAACTTTCATCCTAATATTTGCATTCATCTCCCAAGTGCAAATAAATTCACATAATGACAAGTAAAGTGTGCAGTTCGTTTCGGAATGTGTACCTTTTGTTTTATATGTGAACACTTTGTCACAAAAACGTCCGAGATAGCGTTTTCTTTTTTATAATGTGTACATACCAAGATTGACTTAGTACTTTTTGCACTTATTTGGTAATATCATACACATTCCGGGGGGAGTAACATGTTAAATACAGAGCAACTGAACACGGAACAGGAGCCAAAAAAGAAAAAGAAAAAATTTGAGATGCCACATATTTATGTCATTTTATTTGTTTTTAGTGCGCTAGCCGCCATTACCACCTATTTCATTCCGGCGGGGGAATTTAAACGTGTACCAGGTCCGGAAGGTCGGACAACGATTGACCCAAATTCCTTTCATCATGTTGAACAAACACCTGTTGGGATTATAGACTTTTTAACGGTGATTCCACGGGGATTGATTGATGCAGGTGAGGTTGTATTCTTCACGTTTATCATTGGTGGGATGTTTATGGTTCTAAGACGTACTGGAATCATTGAGGTCGCTGTTGATAAGCTGGCACGGAAATTCTCGCATAAAAGTATTATGCTCATTCCTGTCTTAACAACCGTGTTTGCCGTTATAGCAACATTGATTGGTACAGCAGAATTATCACTTGTTTACATTCCGGTTATTATGCCTCTTATTATTGCACTGGGTTATGATTCAATTACAGCAGCAGCTATTGCACTTTGTGGAACTGTTGTTGGTTTTACAGCAGGTGTTCTAAATCCGATTAATACAGGGCTTGGACAAAAATTATCAGGATTGCCTGTTTTCTCTGGACTTGGATTACGCTTAATCGTTTTTATTGTGACAGTTACGGCAGCTATTTTATTCATTATCCGTTATGCAAAGAAAATCAAAAAAGATCCAACACGTAGTCTAGTATATGAGGAAGATGTGGAAAAGCGTGCTTTATATACTAGTGTGGGAAAAGCTGAAGCTATTTCCGCCACTGCAAGGCAAAAGTGGGCAGCGGTTGTAGCGCTTGTATTCTTCGTCATTCTTGTATATGGTGTCATTTCAAAAGGTTGGTTTATGGTTGAAATGGCAGGACTATTTATCATCATGGGAATTGTCGTCGGAATGATTGCCGGTCTTAAATTAGGCGAAATTTGTGAAGCCTTTAATCAAGGTTTTAGAGATGTTTTAATGGGAGCATTTATAGTTGGGCTGGCTCGGGCAGTTGCTGTTGTACTAGAAGATGGTAACATTATGGACACGATGGTTCATACGCTTGGTTCGCTCGTTGGTGATTTGCCACCTGCATTAGCGGCAGTTGGTATGTATGTTGTACAGGTTTTTATTAACTTTATTATTTCGTCTGGTAGTGGACAAGCACTTGTAACCATGCCAATAATGGCGCCACTTGCTGATATGGTTGGTGTGACGAGACAAACTGCTGTTCTAGCGTATCAACTTGGTGATGGGTTCACCCATATATTTTATCCGACAAGTGGGTACTTCATGGCAGCACTTGCGATTGCAGGTGTTCAATGGCAAAAATGGGTTCGTTTCTTCTTCCCATTGTTCCTCATTTGGGCAGGAATTTCGGTTGTAACACTTGTTATCGCCCAAATGATTGGCTGGTCTTAATAAATTACAGAAATAGCATCCATCCTTTTAATGAAAGAATGGATGCTATTTTTTATTTTTTGAAGGCAAGACGCAATCAACTTATTTAATTCCCAATTTTTGTTTAACATGTTTCGCGTAGGAGCGACTGATAGGTACATTTGATCCATCTTTTAAAATTAAATTATACGCACGATTAAGCCATGGCTCAATAGCGGAAACCTGTTTTAAATTAACAATATACCCTCGATGCACTTGTAAAAAGTCATCTCCTAGCTTTTCTAATATTTGATAAAGTAACAGATCTGTTTCATATTTATGCTGGGCCGTTTTAATATACGTTTGGCGATTTTCTGTTCCTATATAATAAATCTCATCAACTTGTACAATAATCATTCGACGTCGTCTTTTACTGGAATTGTTTTTGTTCCCTGTGGCTGTATATCCTCTTGTTGCGGTTTACCACGATGGAACTGTGCATGAACTAGTAATTTGTCTACCGTTTTACGAAGCCTCACCCCATCAATTGGCTTAACAATGTAATCAATTGCATCCAAATCGAATGCATCAAGTGCATACGCATCATAAGCTGTAGCAAATACAATCATCGGTTGTTTTTTCATATGTTTAAATTGTTTCGCCAATTCCATTCCATTTCCTTTAGCCAGCTGGATGTCAAGGAACACCACATCAGGTTGACATTCATTAATATCCCATAGAGCTTCGTGCATCGTTTCGGACTCGCCAATAATCTCTATATCACCTGTTTCAGTTAATAAATATTTTAATTCCTCTCGTGCAAATTGTTCATCCTCTACAATAAACGCATACAGCATATCTACCTAACCTCTCTATGTAATTAAAATTGTATCGGTAATGTAATTGAAACGGTAGTTCCTTGCCCTTGTTTGCTTTCCATGTTAAAAGTCGCATCCCGGCTAAATAAAGCGGTTAGGCGTTCCTTAATATTAAAGAGTGCCGACCCACTTCCGTTTTTGGTGGAGTTAACAACACGCTGGCCTAAATCAACGAGCCTTTCTGGTGGCACGCCAATTCCATTGTCGATCACCGTTAACTGTAGTTTCGTTTCTGTTCGTTGCTTAATGTTAATGTGGATTTTGCCAATCTCCCCCAAGTTCTTTAATTCACCATGGGTAATCGCGTTTTCTACAAGCGGTTGTAGAATAAATGGTGGAATAAGAGCATGACTGAGATTCGGATCCATCTCGACGCTAAGTTCAAATTTATCAGGAAATCGAGCTTCTTCTAATGCGAAATAGGCATGGACATTTTCCAATTCTTTTTCGATACGTACAAGACGGTCTGTGAGTCCTGTCAAATTGTTTCTTAAAAAGGTAGATAAATGAAGTAACAATTTACGAGCGAGCATAGGATCCATGCGGCAAAGCGCAACAATTGTATTTAGAGCATTGAATAAAAAATGAGGATGAATTTGAGCATGGAGCGCCTTTATTTCGGCATCTTGCAATAACTGATTATAGCGTTCAACCTCTCCCAGCTCTAATTGACTAGAAAATAAATTACTAAGTCCTTCTGCCATTTCACGTTCAACAGACGTCATGAGAAATGGGTGGCGAAAATAAAATGTTAACGTCCCAATTGTTTTATCTTTCACAAGTAATGGTAATACAATAAACGCCGCCTTATTTGCATTTCGCGGATATAATGCATTCGTATAGGATCGAACGATTTTCATTTTCCCCGTTTGAATGACCTGCTCTCTATATTTAAGCTCAGATGGATTGCTGCTTCCACCTGTATGAGCTAGCTCTCTAATACCACGGGTAATTGCTACATGGTCGACATTGGTTAACTGTTGGATGACATTTGCGGCTTTTGATGCCGTGGATTCGTTTAACCCTTGACGGAAAAGTGAAAGTGTCCGGTCTGCAATGGATAGTGCAGTAGCCGTTTGGTTGGCACGTGTTCGTTCCTCAGCCTGAATCACACTATAAAAAATCATCGCACAAATCCAGATACCAATACTATTGATGACGATAATCGGAATTCCAGTATAGCTAATTAAATGAAAAGCTGTCATGTGCTGGGTAGTAATCAATGGGATAAGTAGAATTTGAATGATAAGGATCAAAAGACCAATTAAAAACATAGGTAAAGGTCGAATTAAGCCAATTCCACGTAGTTTACGGCCGAAAAGTCCAGCTAATCCACCACCTACAAGTGAGGCAATAAAACTGGCATTGCTAATAAATCCCCCCATAAATAAACGATGTCCACCTGCAATTAATGCTGATCCAAGTCCAACAATTGGGCCTCCAACCAGGCCACCAATGATAATGCCTATATTACGTGTATCGGCAATGGCATTATCCATTTGAAGTTCAGGATTCCATAAGTTAGAAATTACATGTGCATCTGGATTGACGACGATTGCTGTATAATTTCCTATGACACCAAATAATCCAAAGAGCATAATCATAACAAAGCTACCTTTGATGTTTAAATCCCGATAAATCATCTGTCTAAAAATAGGCAGCCGTGTAAAGAGAAAAGCAATCGTGATGATGAGCGTCATTCGTGAAAGCATTTGTGATAATAAATCCCACATGTTAAATCTCCGTTTCTTCTACACTCTTAAATAAACTTCTTTTTTCATAGTAAGGGTTTACAGGAAACTTAGCAATAAAATCGTTTATGTAACAATAAACAGAACCACCTCTTACCTTCTCAATGATTGAGGATAGATTGATTTTCAACGAAAGAACACTTTCTTATTCTTGAAATGCTTCCATTATGGATTAAAAAAAGAAGCCATCCTCTTTTGGATAGCCCCTTTCCACTAATTATTGAAACTTTTTATTATAGCATTCGTCACTTAGAAGAAATCTCCAATATCATTCAGCTTTCAATCTTTGAAAACTATGAGAATACTACTATTTTACGTGCGATAGATTCTGTTAAACGAGATGCTACTTTTGGAACAGCCCATTTAATAATTGGTGTTAACACTGCACCCGTTAATCCACCTGCATGAACGTTCACCGTACAAGTCATTGTTGTTTTACCATTACCATCTTCTGCAGTAAATTGACCGCTTCCTGTAAAATTATCTGATAAACCTTTTAGTTCAAACTTAATATTTGAAGGTTCATTCCATTCAGTAATATCTACCTGAGCTTGTATTGTTTTTTTAATACCTTTCACATTACCTTCAAATGTCCAGATAGATTGCTTGTCATTGATGAGTTTATGTTCTTTATAGGCTGGCACTGACGTCGCCCATTTTTCAAGATCACTGACATAATCCCAAACTGCTTGTACATCTACTGGAATGTCTACTGTATGTGTTCCCGTTGCCATTATGATCCCCACTTTCACTATGTATAAATAGTAAATTTACATTTCACAAAATAATTATTACATAAAAATGCATAAACTTATATATCTAATTGTTATTTAGCCTTCCTTTTTCCATTATTGAACTTAAGAAAACACCGCTCGTCTACTAATCTATCCTATAATCAAAAAGGGCATCCCTTATTAAAGGAATGCACCCGGTACTCCAAGTACATTTCTTCACTGGCTGACCCTTTCTTCTTTATACAGCTTTAATTGTTCTCTCTATCAAACTACTCACAACAACTACTGTATTTTAGATTCGGAATGGTCTTTAATTATTAACCTTGGAATAACTCTTATATAGATTAATTCTCCTATTAATTCAATAATTGTTTGTGTAACAATCACAGCAGCAGCTAGGGTTGCCCAATTTTCGGGTAAAGCTAATGCTAATGGAAGGACTACAAGCGAATTTCTAGTCCCTGTACTAAATATTAAAGCTCTTCCTGCCCCTTTATCCAATCTAAATATATTGGCGATCAGTCTAGATATAAATGGTGTAATGATTAAAAATAAAATATATATTGGAATGACTCGTACAATTAATTCCCAATCACTATAAACCCTTCCAATTTGAGAGGAAACGACCACAATTAATACTAAAGCCATAAATGGAACAGGGAACCAAGTTGTAAACTCTAGTACTTTCACTCCAATTTCTTTTTTTTTCGCCCATACTTGAGAAATTACGGCAAATATTAAGGGAACAACTATTAAGAATAGAAAAGCTTCAAGAAATGGAGCTACTTCAAAAACTCCTGCCATCTCTTCACCAATAAATATCCATAGATATACAGGAAGTAATATCATTTGTACGACAAATAGGATAGGTGTAGATGCTAAGATTAATTTTTCATTCCCTTTCCCAAGTTGAGTAAAGACAATTACATAGTCAATACATGGAATAAGTAAAACTAAATAAACCCCTAATAAAATTGGAGGTGATTGAGGGAACATTGCCGTTAAAATCCAAACAACTATTGGAACAGCTATAAAATTTCCTATTAATAATGCAGAAATAAATCTGAAATTTGCTATAGCCTCACGCAATTTTAAAAATGGAATTTGAGCAAACATTCCATACATAAGAATAGCGATGAGTGGCGAAATCATCCATTCTAAATTAGTTCCTATACCTTTGTTGATTCCCATAATCCCTCCAAAAATTAGCGATCCCCCATATATCCAAATTTGCTTATTTTCTAAAGTCTCCCTAGTAATTTTCACAGCATACTCCCTCTTACCGATATTCCCTTTTAACAAAGCATTTTATTCGTGTATTTAGTTTACCATACCTTGAAATTTCTAAATGCTGTGGTTACTGTACCTAACACACTAAAACAGCTTGCCTATATTATTAAAATGATACTAAGAAATGGTTATAATTATTGCATAGAAATCTATATCCTCATTAAACTAATCCTTCCTGTTAGTTTAAGAGACCCGTCTCAATGAAGATGGGATCTTTTAATTATTTTCTATCATAGGTTTTTCAACGATGCTAATAACAAAAGTATTGTCTATACTAAATGCGGGAAAATCCATTGTTGAATAACCTCCTCTAACACCTTGCATTGTTTTCGATGCTGACTCAAATAATATAAATGGAGTATCACCAAAACTTCTTGCATTATTACTACTCTCCAATAAGATAACTTTATATTGGATACACACTGTTTATCTATTTTTTCAAAAATACTTCGACTAATATCTCGAAATAAATATACCAGGATTAGCTCGTCTGACTTTATTGTGAAGGTATTTTTACTATGGACAATGATAGGTTTAATCTACAATTTATAAATACAAATACACTCGTCCAAGCAGATTATTAAATTCTACATAATTTATATATTAGCTGCAGCCACCACCATAACGATCACCTCCCGGAAAAAAGCGTATGTCTATTGCATACGCTTTTTTCCATAGGATTTAAATCTATTAGACAAACATGGATTTTCTACTTTTTATTACGTTTGTCCATTCCATAATATTAGGATTTACATAATGTAATAGTGGATAGATTATAGTATCTAGTTTATGAACAGGAGGTGTGAATATGGGAGGCACAGGAATGGGGTTTGCTTTAATTGTAGTATTGTTTATTTTGCTTATCATTGTAGGAACTTCTTTTGTAGGAGGAGGTTATTAATTGATTCTATTTGATTAATAACAACCCTTCTTATGTAAGAACGAACTCTAAATTATTATATGGAGGTGAGTATATATGTGGAGTGGGGCAGGTGGTTATAGTCATGGCGGAACCTCATATGGTGGTGGCAGTTCCTTCGTATTAATCGTTGTATTGTTTATTTTGCTTATCATTGTAGGTACTTCTTATTGGTCATATTAAGTGAACACACCACTAAAGGACAGAAGCCTCTGTCCTTTTGTTTAATACAAAAAAAGGGAAGTGACAAAATGAATCCAATGATGAGATATCGAGGAGAACCAGTTGAAGTAAGAATGCGTGACGGAAGAGTATATCGAGGAGTAATTGGTGGGGATCCACCTCCAGGAGGGTTCTTCTTGATATCGGGTTTCAGAAGAAGATTTATGCCATTTGCAGCAGTTATTTTCGTCTTTTCATTTCGCTTTAGAAGACGTATTTTTTAAATCATTCTCGAAAGCCCTTCTCATTCGAGAGGGGCCATTGTTTCAGGATTTTTCTCCATTAATTCTTAGTATCTTTTACACGTCAATAAGATTCTAATAGTAAAATAATCATTATTATTATCAAAGATGTTGGTAATACGAGTTAGATTGACTGTCTCCCTTAATTAATCAATAGTGATTTACAACTTTAGTTTAAATGCTCACTAATCAACCTTTAAATATTTAATTAGTCCTCTCCCAAAATAGCCACTGGACTAAAGGATTCATAATGAATATGCTCCGCTGGTATACCCCATTCATTTAATATTTTAATAACAGAATCCATAAAAGGAATAGAACCACAAAAATAAAAATCAGCATTTTTGTCTGATACATTAGATTTTAAAAATTCCAAATCAATATATCCTTCCTTATCAAAGTTTTTCTCCTGTTTATCCTCATTTGTTGGTGAATCATAACAAACTAAGGATTTTAAGTTTGGATGATTGTTTTCTAATTGCTGAATGTGGTCTTTAAAAGGATGATACTTACTATTCCGCGCTGCGTGTAAAAATATTATTTTACGATTAGGTTGTTCCGTTACAGCAGTATTTAACATACTAAGAGCGGGAGTAATTCCAATACCACCACTAATCAGAACAACAGGAGTGCTTTTGTTATCTAAAACAAAATCTCCCGCCGGGGCAGAAAACTGAAGGATGTCGTTGGTTTTAATTTGTTTATGTAAATAATTCGAGACAATTCCTTCAGGAGTGTTCGGATGTTCATCCTCTCGTTTCACACTAATACGATAATAGTTGGTATTAGGAGCTTCAGAAAGGCTGTAATGACGAATATGAGTATATTTTTCATTTGGAATTTTTGCCTTAATGGTAAGATATTGCCCAGGTTTATATGTTGCAATTCCTTTACCATCCTTGGGCTTTAAATAAAAGGATGTAACATCTTCGCTTTCTCTCACTTTTTTATCTACATAAAAATCTCTATAGCCTTCCCATCCTCCAGGTTGATGCTCAGTTTCTTCATAAAGCTTTTTTTCAATGCTAATAAACGCATCCGCAATATATCCATAAGCCTTACCCCATGCATCAATTATTTCTTCTGTAGCAGCTTCACCTAGTACATCCTTTACTGCTTGCAATAACGTTTCACCTACCACTGGATATTGATCAGGTGTTATACCAATCGCCCGATGTTTTTGAGAAATTCTCTCTATTACAGGTTTAATTGCCTCAAGATTTGTTATATGTTCTCCGGCTGCATACACAGCATATCCCAAAGCTTCTTGTTGGAGCCCTCTTTTTTGGTTCGTTTGATTAAAAATGTTATTTAATTCAGGGGCTTTATCAAATAATAATGTATAGAACCTTTTCCCGATTTCTTTACTGTGTTGCTTTAACACAGGAGCAGTGGTTTGAACAATACTAATTGTGTTTTCATCAAGCATAATCGTCACCCTTTTAATAAAAATATTAGTATAAATATTCCTTTCATTCATCACGAAACACAATTAGTTTATCCTTTTCATAAGTAAATAACTCGTTGCTTTCAGCAGTGCTTTTAACTATTCATGCCATCCTGGAGGAAATTATTATAAACTTACTTTTACGGGTGAAATTGAGACCCCGTCCGATGAGGTATGCAGAAACAGACTTTTTCACCAATTCCCTTGTATAAAGTTGCTAATTTTTTGAGTTGAATATAATGTCTATGGTTTCTGTCAGAAAATAGTGGAGTTTCATACTTTTATCAATTACAGTACTTAACTTTCTTCGTTTTCTATACTGTTTAATTCTCTCAAAATAATTTGGTGAATTCTCTTTAATAAAGTTTTTTTCTTTTACCATACCCCTTTAGCCAAAACTCTACTGTGGCAACTTCTTAACAAATAACTTTCCACTTTGCTTTTGTAATTTCAGATATTCTTAGTCATGTAATCATTAAAGTCGTGAACAATGGATAGTTAGATAGAATGGTTTTTATAATAATTAATAATTTGAAATGCTTCTACCGGATATCAATCTTTATTAGGTATATTTTATGATCAGAAATTGAAGTAGTATTTTTTCTTGTTGAGAATACAGTAAGAGATTCTCATTCCTATTTTTTTACTTGAAACTGTTGTTTTTTTTTGAACAACTTAGAAATATAAGACATTTATAATGTAAGTCTTTGAAAATAGAATTTATATTTTGCTTAAACTGAGATTATTATTGAAGAGGTTAAAACTTACAACTTATTAGTAATTGGAATTAATAATAACAAAGTCGGATGTATGCAGAATGGTTAATGTAAACAGTCCAATTTCTAAACTATTAATGTTTAAAAATTGGACTGTTTACAATTACATTTATTTTTACTTTATAATAGTATTCCTAACTTACTAAAACCTAATAGATTATAGTTATTTAAAAAACAGAAAATTGATTAAGTACATATATACTATTTAAAACTCGGCTCTTCACATAATTATAAGACATGTACATGTGCATTAAATGATATAAAGGCAAAACTTAACCAAATAAAAAATAGCTTACAACCTATTTATTTATTTTTTCGGAATAAATCTAGTAATTGTTTTCCATCACTTGGAACATTTGCTGAATAATACATTGGAATTAAACAAAATATTATAAGTAGAGAATTTATAAAATTTAAGTAGCCTATATAAACAGATTCTACATTAAAGAATATTCTAATCACAAATAGAAATCCAATAAATAATGCATTGAATAGGATCCCTCCAATATGCACAGAGAATTTTTGAATATTATTAACATGCTGATTTGTCCATTCATAACGACATAATCCACCTATAAAAAAAAGCCTATTTATTGAAAATTTACCAATTTGAAATACTTTAGGACCGATGCCGATTTGTATTCCTTTTACTATTCCTCCATTTAGTTTCACAAAAAAAGCATGTCCAAGCTCATGTATAAATGTTGAAAGTGGATATAGTATTAAACCCGATATTAAATAAACTAAAGATACATTCAATGTACAATATCCTCCTTAGCAAATTCATAGACTGGGAATAGAGTTTCCACTTCTCTCCAAAAACTTTCTTCAAGTATTGATATATTATTTAGAATTTCTTTTATATCTCCCGTATTAGTACTTTGCTTATTTTTTGAAATCATATAAAAACCCCTTGATAAGGTCCTATACTGTCTAGTGATTTTATCCATTATAACAATTAGTTTGCTATTAGCTATATCCCGAACATAATTTGATGCTTCAATAAGGAAATTTAAATATAATTTTCTAAAACCATTCCCTCCGGTCCCTATAAGTTCAATTGAATGATAAACATGGGAACATAAACCAAGGAAATTTGGTAAATCAACCCAATGATCAATTTCATTTTTTAATTTATCAATTGCAGCTATACCTTTGGATGAGGATTTTGAATAAAGCATAGTATATGCATTTCTTTGTACTCCCTTTACTATTAATTGTTCAATTGATTCATTAATTTTAACTGGATGTACCGGTCCCCATATATTTTTTTCATAAAATACAGGTTTAGGTTCACCAATAGCATTAATTAAGTTTTCCTTTGTACATTTTAATATAGTATCTTTAAGTCCATCTGATATATATACATTTTTTTCATCATAACCAATTAAAGTCAAAGTGTGTCCTGCTGCACTTTTTATTTTCGTATCAAATAGATTAAGCATAGATGGATCAGTTAAAAACAGTACAGGTATATTATTATCTATGTAGTTTTCAATCTCCTTCCAATCAATGTCTTTCCTGAAATTCCACTTGTAAGGATTATTAATATTATTAAAAAAGTCAACTTCCAACATAGGAGTTCTGAAAAAAACCAGCCTTGAATATTCTTCAAAATGTTGATTAAAATAAAGGAAGTCTAAACCACCAGAAATACCGAATACTAGTGATTCTGTCATATAATTATATCCATTAAATTTCATAATTTCTGATAAAGAAGTTGACGCACAGTGTTTTCCCATAATTATTGGATAATTTTCAATGATTTTCACTACTATTCATCCTCTTCATTATAAATTTATTTAAAGCTATCCAATTTGTAATACGTAATCCGACTCATCGTAGTTGACATTATCATGTGTAATAATAATTATAGTAATTTCATTACGTATCTTTTTTAAAAGTCTAATACAATTTTCCTTAGTCTCTACATCCATGTTAGAGAAACCTTCATCTATGATTAATATTTCAGGTACTTTTGCAATTGCATTAATAAACCTATAAAGTTGTTGCTTCCCTCCTGATAATTCTTGTATAAATTCCTTATTAATAAAGCTATCCCTATAATATTCAATAAAATCTTGTATATCTTTTCCTAATAAACTATTAGATTTTTTAATTATATTCTTATCTGGAATATTTATTACATCGCTAGTATACTGTTCATCCTGATATATTACTTCTATATTTCTACGTAATGTATTTAAATCTATATGATTAATATCAATACCATCTATAAATATCTTGTCATTAGGAACCTCATATAATCTATACAAATCATATATAAGAGTTGTTTTCCCAACCCCATTATGTCCCTTTATAAAATTTAAATAACCTCTATTGAACCGACCCGATAATTTCTCATAAATTTTATGATTTTTTCCTACTACTAAGTCAAGTTCATTAATAAGAATATCCCCATTGCTAAAAGTAGTTGTATTAATATTAGAAGTTTGAATATCCTCTTCATACGGTAAATTAAATAAAGTATACACTCTTTTTACTGAGACTTTAGCCGTTCTATACCCGATTATTAAATCAATTATTGCCTGTAATGGGCCAAAAAAACTAAATGAGTACATTACAAAAGCAATAAAGGATCCAAGGGATAGTTTATTATGTAGAACCAGATTACTACCATATAAAATAACTATCATAATCAAAATTGATTGTAATGAAACATAAAGTGCTGTTATTAAGGAATCTGTTTTTCCTTTCTTTTTATACCAGGTAAAAATTCTATTTATACTTAAATAAAAATTTTCCACATAATTTGGAGAATCAGTATTATTTTTCAGTACTTTAATATTCGAAATTACATTATTAATATTTTCATTCATTTTATCTCTAAATTTTAAATAATTCTCATTGATAATTTCAATTTTTTTCCCACAAAAAATTGAAATTAATATATATAGTGGAATAGCGCTAACTAAAAAAATACTAATATTAATATTCATATTGAATAATATAATCAACACCGCAGAAAATGTAAAAATTTGGACAACTAATTCAAAAATTACAGAGGTTAATATACTTTGACAATAAGGTAGATCATCAGCTAGTACTTGAAGGATCACACCTTTTTTTTCTACTATATACCTATATTTGCTCCCCATTATTCTTTTCATTAAACTTTTTCTTAATAAAACATTAGAATTATTTATTATCCTATTATTTAATAGGACTTTAGATATATTAAGTACTATAAATATGATAAAAATCACAATAATCAATATGTATTTTTGCTCAATAGCATAACTATGATTAGATTTGAAAGCCAAATCAATAATATATTTAATTATTAAAGGGATTACAGAAGAGAATAAAGATAAAATGAGTAGAATAATAAAATATGCTATTATACTATTTTTTTGTTTTAAATAATGTTTAAATAGAAATTTTTTCATTATTACCAGCCTTTAATAAAGAAACACTTAAGATTAAAGAAATTAAACTTAAGTGTTTCTTTTAGAATTTAAGAATTAATTACCCGTTGTTAGTACAAGTAATACAAGCTATACAGCAGCAAGCACCGCCGCCACCGTTATCAGGCATATCTTTCATAGGCGTAATTTGACCACTTTCTTTTACTGATAAGTCTACTTTTGAAATACTTGACATTAAGTATTCCCCCTTTTATTTATTTTGGTTTTTTTATTTCGGGAGAACCAATAAACCCAAGACTGATTAATCGAGATGGAAATAATTTGAAAGGTCAACCTTTAATTGCTCTTTAGGAGTAATACACTCTTTTCCAAAAATATGAACTAACATAACCTCTTCTTTTTCCTCTGAAAGTAAATTTTTAATTCCATCATCGTAATAACCTCCAATTGCTCTTGTTCCAATTTCTAAATTACTGCTAAGCAAATAAAGATTCTGTGAAACAAAACCTACATCCATACATACAAACCTATAACCTCTATTACCATATTTAGCACATGATTTATCGATATCAGCTGTTAGTACTATTGCAAATGAACAATACTCTATATCTAATTTATTTATAGCAATTGATTCCTTTAATTTTCCTCTGTAATTTCCTTCTTTAATTAAACAAAGATTATGTTCAAATGGATCCCAATAATAAATTCCTTTACGTAAATTTTGAACATTAAAAGAAATAAGATAAAGACTAACTGGATATCTTCCTCCTGCAGATGGGACAGTATTAATAAAATGATAATTATTTGGTTTAGATCCATAGGAATAGTTTAATAGATCTGATAAAACTTGTTTATCTACAGGTACACGTATTTCCAATTCATCGTATGATTTACGATGAATTATAGATTTAAATAATTCATTTTCATTAACATCACTTTTAATCAGTGGAATTTTTTCTTTTGAAGCAACCTTTTTTAATTCATAGTCCTCTACGTAATTACCATATTTATAATTCTTAGATGTTTTTTCATATTGTTTGGTATTTATATGAAACTCTTTAGCAAGTAAATAATCACGATTTATCAATTGAGTCTTTTTCATGCTTCCTCCTTATGGGAACGGATGTATTAAATCATTCAATTCATCATTTACATCATACCCTAGCTCACTAGGTACTTCTTTCAATCGATTGCATTGGTCCATAGGAATAGAACATTCTAAAAATGCAAATTTTGGGACTATTGTTTTTACAACATATAAATTAGTTTTTTCAATATCTTTAGTAGTTAAATCTACAGCATACACATCGATATTTAGTTTCTTTAATTCAGTTATTAATTGTTCATAATTGTGTATATAATTACTATCATCTTCTTGCCATTTTATTTTTTTTCCTGCAAATAAGAAACTTATCTTGCTTCTCATGTCATTTATTGCATAATAATCTGAGTGTTTATCCATATCGTTTAGATTTTTAATGTCGGTTGGATCGAAATTATCAATTGTATTATTTGTTATCTTAAGTAAAGAAAGATTGTAGATAGCTATAGCTTCTTCAATAGAGCTCATTAGTGCCTCTGTACGATTAAATTTTGTACTTGCACCTGTTGAGATATATGGTGAAGTATTACTTTCAATTACAGTAAAAAAGCTAGGAATATTAATATTATTACTAATATCTAGAATAGTGACCTTCAACCCCTGATCCTCAATCCTTTTAATTACTTCAGAAATTTCCTTATCATTTATTGTATTATTGTCGACAATTGGCATTGAAAGTTTATTTAACCACATAATTGTAATAGCATCACGTTCAATACACTCTAATAATCCTCTTATAATAGCATCATTTATGGAATTGCCAGTAGCAGTTCCAGTTGAAACCATATCACGTATTGGTGACTCATTCTTAATATAGGTAGTAAGATAAACAAGATCTGTAGGTATCCAAATGCTTTCATTTGTATGTAAATCCATCCCTTGAACCCAATAGAACGAAGTATCTTGATCAATAGTCAATTTTTTTATATTGTACTTTTTAGCAAGTTCCTCACTCACTGTTGTTACTTGTGTAAGATCTAATTTGTTCCCGAATTCCTCAGATATACATTTTTCTAAAATTTCCTGAGTCACAAAAGTTGAACAATATCTTTCTACAAATTCTCCAAGAGCAGAAATTTCAGCTTTTTCATCAGAAAACACTGAAAATCCTAAACCGTTGTATGTATTTCGCTTAATCGTTTTAAAGTTATCTTCTTCTCTTATGACAAAATTCCCTTGAGCACGATAAGCTTTTAATGGAATAGAACCTGGTAAAAAGAATAATTTTTCAACCTTATTAATAATCCCCGTTCTATTATCAACTAATAATTTTTTAACTAATGTCTTATCCATAACAAAACCTACCAATCATAAGCTTTCTTTATAGCATAATGTACAATTTGGTATTCTTAAAACTGGGGAAAGGTACGTTTCCATATTTTCAAAAAATAAAGCGTATTCATTTCCAACCACATTACAAGGTATTGCATTACTAAAAAAATTAATCAATTCTAATTTAACTAAATTAAAACAAATATCCAAATACTCCTGAGGTAAACTGTCTATTTTTCTAAAATTTTTATTGTATTTAACAAAAAGATCAGGATTATCATTATTTGTAATTAATCTATTCAAAAAACAACTATAACAAGCGGATTCATTTGCTATGATTAATGGTCCTATATGGATGCTTTCTACATCAACTACAATCCTTAAAAAATTCGTTTTATTGTATAACTTTTTACTTACATGTTTAAATAAGTCAATGTTTTCATGATCATCCACAACTATGTATAAATCTTTATCGGTTAGTGTTGAACTATTTTCGATTATTTCTACTGAAAATATTTTATTTAAGTATGTAAAAAGAATATTACTTAACTGCGAATTACCTATAATCCCAATTTTCCTCTTATAAATTTCAGATACTTCATTATTAACATTACTTACATTTTTAGAAGTAAAATAACTTTGTAAGTTTTGATAAGTATCCCTATCCATAAAAGGAACTTTATTTTCTTCATGAATTAATTCAATTAAGTTATACTCCGTTAAAATATTTACAATTTCATAGACATATTCGAAATCTAAATCTAACTTATTCCCAATATCTTCTAGAGTTACATCTTCATCACTTAACTTTAAAATATTTACAACATCATAGATTGACTTTCCATTGAGTGTAAACTCTTTTTTTCTTGAATAAATTTTCAAAAGGTCAATTTGGGAATCAATTTCATAATAGATGCATTTACTATTTATTTTGTAATTTTTTTTAATATCCATAATATACCTACCAATCCGTTACTTTAATTATTATTTTGGCATTATTATATTTTTCAGTCAATTTTAAATACTCTTCGAATAAATTATATTGATATCAAATAACTCCTTGCTTAAAGGCATGCGTTACAAGGTTTATCTTAAGTGATTTAAATGAAAATATTATTACTTTAAATCACAGATTCAATATATTCAAAATTTATTACTATATTGATATTATTACATTATTTACATAATTGTCAACTATTTGTTAAATAAAATTTTCAAATAATTGTATTTTTAGTTAACAAAATCTCTTTAAGAGGCATTTATAATTTAGAAAAAAATGAAATTAGAAGTTCATGTAATTTATGTTTGAACGGAACCCCGAATAGTAGACACTTTTAATAAAAGTGCCCTATTCGGGGTTTTTTTTATAAGTAAAGCCCGTTATACTAAACATAATTAATTGTCACGTAGAGGCAACTGCATCGATAATGCTCAAATGGAATCCTTATTTGGACATATGAAAGATAAAATGGACTATAAAGAAGTACATAAATTTGAAGTACTAAAACAATTAGTTAACCAATATATGATTTTCTATAATCATCAAGGAGACAATAGAATTTAAAAAAGATGACTCCGTTAGAATACCGAAGTCACGTAAACTTTATAATTTCCTATTACATTCAGCAATGCAATCTTTAGAATTTCTAATTTGTTAAACATTATTAACCCCCTCATACAGGAAATATAAATTTTGTTTAATTTGTTAAAAGGATTAATCAAATGGTTGAATTCAAGTTCAATGAAAGTAATTTTGAAAAAACATATGAAGATGAAATAAATTGATTAAATGAGGAACTAGAAAAAGAGAGAGTATTTGCGATGATTTGTGATGTTAAACGCTAGGAAATCCTCTACCAAGGAAGAACACATCTGCATTTTTATAGAATTTTAATGTTTCCTCTGAATTTTTAATGTTTAATATCATCTAAACTTGGTGTATCAGCAAATATTATTTTGTCCTTGTATTTATATTTATCTATTATTATTTATCCTGGTTTCAGCACCCTACGGATGCAACATTTCCCCTAATTATCTGGTTAATTATGCTGCTGAAGACATTCCTAGTCTTGTTAAATACATACAAGATAAAACAAAGTACGATTATAAAGTTTGTCCGATTTCCTCAAAGACTGGTGAAAATATTGATATACTAAGCAATGCAATCTTAGATATTCTAAAAGAAAAAAATAAAGATATTCTTTTTGCCAGGCAAATCCGATAACAATCATCAACTGCAAATAAGTGGACTTTAGCTCAGCATCTTCTGCTACTGAAATTGGTGCATCACCATTACCTGGTTACTGTCTTAAGCTCAAGGACTGATACTCTAAAAATTATTTATTACCAAAAAAAAGCTAACATGATGTTAGCTTTTTTTATCTCCATAGATTAGTATCCTTTTGGACAAATCTTCAAATCAATATCATGATTAATCCCTGTTCTGATATATAGATTTTTTTATCTACTTACCTTTACTAATTCAAGCGAATAGAACAACAGCTGGTTAACATTACTTTTCATCTACTCGTTAATATCAATATACTGCTACTCAACTACAAAAATTTGAATTTGCAAGAGAAAAATCTCTACTATTCCTTTCAGACATCTACCAATTTTGAAAAGCTAAGTAGCTCTATAATTCCTCCATAGAAAATTCTTCTTTGTTCATTTCCAGCACCCTGCTATTCTACATCATTATACCTAAAAATAATCAACCATATATTTTGCAACGTAAGACTTGATCGTAAACGGGATAACGCCATCTAATCTATATCCAATGTATTTCTCCACTAACTCACTAGGAATCAATTTTAGCTCTTTTTTGAAATGTAGCTTTACAATTTTTGTTGTTCTCTATGACATTTTCCCACCGCAACAATGATTCATGATAATCTATTCATTTGTACTTAGTGCCAATAAGCGTTTTAGATTGTCATCAATAAATTTATTATCGACGTTGTTGATTCCACGACCGGCAAAATGGCCCCAGATTGACTCAATAGGATTAAAAACAGCGTTAGGTATAAGCTTAGCCTCGTATTTGTTCTCGTCCGCTGTACAGAATAAATCCGTGCTCCCTGGCATGATGCAGGAAAGCGCTTTAATGCTTTTGAGCGCCTCATCGAAATCTCCATTATAGGCAGGGTCTGCACCAATATCTGCAAATTGTCCTGTCCATAACATGGCAAGGACATTGTGCGGATCCATCTTCATAAAGCTATCTTCCCAGACACCAGCCACAAAACCTTCCAATGAGTCATATCCCATCTCCCGATAAAGTTCCTCTCTGTAAAACGCCTGCGATAAGCCCCAGCCAGCATAAACACGACCTACGGCGCGCATTTCTGCAGAGGTCAATTTATTAATTTTACTTGAATCAAATCCAACTGCTGCCATGAGCGCTGCTTTCATTCCATCAAGTACTACATACGTTTGCGGCCAAGTCTTTGCCCCTCCGCAGAAAGGTGCTATTCGTTCTACCATGTCTGGATAACTTGCCCCCCATTGGAATGATTGAATGCCTCCCATCGACCATCCAACTACGAGAGCAATCTTTTGAATGCCGAATTTTTCAGTCACCAACCGATATTGTAATTTAACGTTGTCATAGATGGTTACCTGTGGAAAATTAGCCCGATCGAACGGAGGAGGTGTGTTACTAGGTGACGAAGATAATCCGTTTCCCAGCAGATTTGGAACAATAATGAAATATTTCTGTGGGTCTAGTGCCATTCCTTTTCCAATTAACCATTCATTCTGAACATGCTGGTCTCCAAAAGCAGTTGGATAGATGATCACATTATCTTTCTTTTTATTCAATTTCCCATAAGTTTTATAAGCAAGAAAAGCGTTCGGTAACGTCACTCCTGATTGCAAGGTTACGTCACCCAACTCAAAAATCTCATAATCCATGTATTGTCTCTCCCTTCAAAATGAAATACAAATATTTAAAATGTATTTCTTGTTGTTAGTATAAAGCCGTGGTAACCTCAATAAAAGTGAACAAAATTCAAAGTAGTATTCAAAAATATTGAAAGTATATGGGGGTAGTATGATGGAATTACGTCAATTGAATACGTTCCGTACGGTTGCATCCACTTTAAATTTCAGTCGGGCAGCGGAAGTGCTAAACTACGTCCCCTCCAACGTCACGATGCAAATCAAAGCATTGGAGGAAGAGCTTGGTGTTCGTCTATTTGACCGTTTGGGCAAGCAACTCGTTCTCACAACTGCTGGTAAGCGCTTTTTAACTCATATTCAAAGTGTTCTGGACAAGTTGGACGAAGCCCGCAGTATCATTCATAACAATGAAAATATAAGCGGCACCCTAACGATAAGTGCCAACGAGGTTCTTTGCGCCTATCGACTTCCAGCAGTCTTTCAGCGTTTTCGTTCACGTTATCCTGGAGTTCGTCTCATCTTCCGCTCTGTTCCAAATCAGCAACTCAAGCAAACGCTCTTTGAGGGAACCGCAGATGTAGTATTTATGCTGGACGAACCCATTCTCTCAACTGGACTAACAGTGGAACCGTTGCTGGAAGAAACTTTCCGCTTTTTCGTCGCTCCCGACCATCGTCTTGCGAAACTAGCTGTTTTACAGCAGGATGATTTTCAAGAAGAGGTATTCCTAGTTAATGAAAAGGGTTGTACCTACCGAACCATGTTTGACCGGTCATTTGAGCAAAAGGGCATTGATAATATTACTTATTTAGAGTTTCAAAATGCCGAAGCCATTAAACAATGTGCCATTGCGGGAATCGGTATTGCTTTTCTTCCTGAAATAACAGCCGAAGCCGAAGTTGAACGGGGGGAACTTGTTACTCTTCCATGGCATATTCCGGACTTGCACGTATATACTCATATGGCATGGCATAAAGACAAGTGGCTTTCTCCGATCATATTATCCTTCATAGAAGCAGCAAGGGAGGTTATAGCTATAGAGGCTGCGAAAAAAACCGTTTAGCCTAATCATTGATATTTTTCTCACTTCTGTTGCGTAGGTTATTTGTAGAAATTTAATATTTACATTTAGTAGTAAGGCATACTTACTATAAATTTAATAGTGAATTAACTTTACTTATTGGAACAGCTCTGCCGTTAATCGCTTTAATCGTTCATTTCATAAATAATACTACATTAAAGGGATCAAAAACCAAAAGTAAATACTTGAACTAATAATGAATGTACCCCAAAAGTTAGGACAAAAATCTAACTTTTGGGGTAGCATTATTTCGACATCAGGAACCTTTTGGACTTAACTTCCAAATAGCAAATACTCTATCTTCTATAAAAAAGAGTGATACCCAGTAACTCTTTAGATAAGTACCAACATCCATTTATAGGCTTACACATCCAAGCTGTTGATGATAGCTAATATTTGATGATCTGTCCATTTGCCATTAATCCTTAGATTCTCTTTAGCTATACCTTCTTTTTTAAACCCTACTTTTTCTAATACACGAATAGATGCTATATTGTCAGGCATTGCTCCTGCTTCAATTCTATGTAACTTTAATTCTCTAAAAGCAAAGTCTACAACAAGTTGAAGAGCTTCCGTTGTATAGCCTTTTCCATTATACTCCTTATCTAAGGTAAATCCTGTATAACAGCTTTGGAGGTCTCCCCTAGTAATTTGAGTTAATGAAATGTCTCCGATAAGTTTATCATTGGCTTTTAAAAAGATTCCAAAGGGATATAATTGCCCTTCATCTGTCTTTTTTAATGCCTGTTGAAGGCGTATTTTTTGATATTCCTCTGTATAAAAGGCTTCTGGGAGTAATGGGCTAACTCTTTGAAAAAATTCGCGATTTCTAGTTTGTAAGCTAGCCAACTCGCTGGCGTCAGAAATTTTGTAAAGTCGAAGATAAATTTGATCCCCTACTAGCTTCATAGAACCCCTCCAACATCTTTTTACTACCATTTTATTCTAGTTATTAAAGAGTATGATGTATATTATTATCTTCATGTAAATTTTTATTGTGCTCTTTTAGCACAAAAAGAAAAGCTGATTTTAACTCTTGTTAGTCAGTTCTCCCCACATTCGTTTAAGTGTCTTTATTTATAAACTATCAATCTAAAAATAAAAATTAAAAAGCGTTAATCTATCTAGATCAACGCCATGATTCATTTAAGTGTAATTATTACTTTTTCTAAAGAACACTGAACATCTGATAAGAGTTTAATTCCTCCTTATTTCAGTAAGTATTTTTCCTAAGCGAGCAAGTTTCCTTTTACATACTTCAATTCTTTGCATTCTTATTACTCATTAAATTGTTTACAATATATTCTGCATCGTAGCCAACTCTTTGAAGTAAGGCGGAACCACGTCGATATTGCCAAGGTAGGCCAATAAAGTAAAGACCATCTATTGACGTTTTCCCTCGATCATGTATGAGTTTTCCATCCTTGTCGAAAAGTTCCTGTATATTCAGCCAGGGTAATTGATACTTAAAGCCAGTAGCCCAAATAATGTTATTAAAAGTTAAAGCTGAAAAATCATTAAAAATTATTTTATCGTCTTGAACATCTATTGCCCTTTCTTTTAACACCACATTATTCTTCTTTATTTCATGTTTTAATTCATACCCGAATATAGGGTCACCATTCTTTTGCATAATCTTTCCGATTAAAGATGAATGATTTGTTTTTAAAATACCAAACCTATCAAACCACCAAAAGATGCTTTTTTTATTAAAAATTAGTGGTAGGAACTTGAAATTTTTACTATGAGATAAAAAGGTCTTTCTTTGCTTAGATAACTCAACGGCAATCTGAGCACCACTATTTCCACCACCTACCACTAAAACATTTCCATCTGCAAGCTGTGAAGGGTTTTTATACTCAGAAGAGTGTATTTGGAAGATTTTATCTGATATTTTTTTAGAAAAGGTCGGAATGTTTGGTGTCTGAAAAGGTCCTGTAGCAATAATAAGATTTTTGGTCAAAAATTCCTCTTTATTAGTTCCAACTTGATAATAATTACTTTTCTTAGAAACACTTGTAACTTCAGTATTTAATTTAATTGGTAACTCATACTTTTGTACATACGTCTTTAAATACAAGGCAATTTCATTTTTATTCGGAAAACCATGTTTGTCTCCCGCCATTTCCATACCAGGTAAAGAGCTATACATACGTGGTGTAAATAATACTAAGGAGTCATATCTCTCCTTCCAGCTCTCTCCAATCTCCGAGCTTTTATCAAGAATAAGAAATTTTTTTGATGTTTTTTAAATAATATCCAATAGAAATACCTGCCTGACCAGCACCTATAATGATAGTTTCATACATTGTTAAAAACACCTCGATATAATATGAATATACGTTCATATATTCATATTATGTGTAAAAAGATAATAATTCAACTAAAAATTAACAATTTTCCCTTTGGACTTATTCCTCTAGTATGCACATTCCTTTATAAGACTAAAGCATCCCTTATTAAAGGAATGCCCCATCGCTAGCTGAAAAAGAAACGGTGCCCCTTCCTTAAAGTACCGATTACAATTTGCAGAATAAAATTTTATTTACTTTTCAATATTTTTAAAAGTTGCAATCCATCTGACGAGAAACCGCTATAGGAACCCATCCATTTGGGATATTTAATTGGAATTGCTGTTATTAAAAATTGGGTTATACTAAACATAGTTATTCCTTGAAAAAGAGAATGAAAAACACCATCCGAAGTTGTGGACCATAGCCAAAAAGAGATAAGCGAGAGGATTAACGACATCAAAGGTCCTCCAATAAAAAACGCCAACTCTTGATTTTTCTTTAAGTCTCCTGCTGAATAACAACAGCCAAAATAGGACCATTGGATATGAAAATCAAGTCTTCCAATATGGAAATTCTTCTTATTTTCTTTTTCATTAAATTTACCTAAATAAATAGAAGCTCGAGCACCTGACGATAAAACGACACCAAGACCGTGACCTACTTCGTGCAATAATACACACATTGGAATAATTAAGATATAAAAAATGGCAAATAGTAAAATCCCCATTACCTCCTTCTTTAGTCGAGCAACAGAAAAAGGCATACTCCTTAATATACGAACGCATCCAGTACCTAAAGTACAAATTACAATAAAAGCAAATCCCTATGTAAGTACCTTTCTCATGATTGAATCTCTATTTTTTCGTTCGTAATCTATTTACGAATGAACAGTAAATTGGTTTTACAAATCTGCCTCAATAGAGAAATAACAAGCTCTTATTTTCGCAGTTTTGCTTAATATTCCTACCTTACCTGATCAATCTAATAGATTTAATACGTAATTAATCGTTATCTAATAAAAATAGAAAAGTACTTAAAGAAGGAGGTGAATACGTCGAAGAGTCCTCGAGAATTTTTTCGATGTGTATATAAATTTTTATGTATTTCTCTTGTTATATTAATGACAAACTCTTAAGAGCATTGTAAATTCCATGTTCATCACAACTATCAGTGATTAAATTGGCTTTCTCTTTAACTTTAGTTTCCGCATTTCCCATTGCCACCCCAATTCCCGAAAATTCTATTAATTCAATGTCATTCATGCCATCTCCGAAAAAGACAATATCTTCAGGCTTACATCCATTTTCTTTTGCGATTTTCAAAACTGTAGTTGCCTTCGATCCCTCTCTAGGTATAACATCTACACCAAATTTGTGCCAACTCACATATCTGAATTCATTGATAGTGTAAATCTGAAGATCCTCTGGCTTGCAGAAAAGCATAGCTTGAATAATTGGGTTATTACTCCAAAACATTCCATCATAATCAGGGAGGGACCATCCTAAACCTTCGTAAGCTTTAATTAACGACTCCCCAGGTTCTTCGAAATGTCTTTTTAATCCGTTCACTGTTTGGAACACAATCTGATCATTGTTTTCCGTCGCAATTTCAATTAGTTTCACCATAGATTCTTTTGAGAATATTTCCTCATGTGCTAATTCATGACCGACATAGCCGACCGATCCATTACATAAAACATATGTATCAATTTCAAGTTCGTCAACAATCGATTTTGCTGTTGTATAGTCCCTTCCTGTAGCGATGCCGATATCATGTCCTTTTTCTTTAAGAGAAATCAAAGCTTGTTTAGTACTGTCGAGAATCTTCATTTCTGTCGTTAATAATGTTCCATCAATGTCAAAGACAATAAATTTCTTATGCATTTTTCTTTCACCACATTATGCTACATTTTTTTTGATCTTACTACATCAATTTACATTGAATTTGCCGTTTTTTTCACCTAACATCTCATAGACTTCTACACAATGAAATGCTCATTAATCCTTAAGTGCTATAAATTGTCTTTCCACTTCTATATTGTTAAACAGATTCTCTTTCTACAATGCGATAAGGTATTTTTACTTTTTCTTTCGATTTTTTTATCACTAGGCTACAAGCTTGTTCACCGATTTTCGTTAACTGGTGATCTACTGTAGAAATCCCCATACCGATACCAATTGGTTGATTTTCTTGACCAATGATTGCTAAATCAGCAGGGATTTTCAATTGTTTAGACTTCGCATATAAATATATACCACCAGCCACTTCATCACCATTCGCATAGATTGCTGTTGGTCTTTCAATTAAATGCAGGAATTGCTCAGCTGCTTTATATCCGTCTTCTAAGCAGTGACACCCTGAGATATGATATTCAGGGCGAAGTTCACCAAAAATTTCATTATAAGCATCAATCATTTGCTTTGTGCTATTGCTTTCAAGCCTAGCTGTTGTGAAAGCTACCGCATAATGTCCTTTACTTTTTAATAATTGAAATGCCTCTAGATAAGAAGAATAGCGATCCATATAGGAACATCCAATTTCATTGTGCTGCGTATATTCACAAGATACGATTGTACCATAATCGCTATATGGAATGATCGTTTCCCAATCATTTGCTCTTGAAGTAATAATGATGCCATCATACAGTTTGCTTTTTAATTTTTGCAAATACTCTACTTCTTTTGCTTTACTATAATTTGAAGGAAGCACCGTAATCGAATAATCATTCTCTAATGCCTTGTTTAGTACACCGTTTAATATTTGATCAAATGCTGGATTATTGTTATATGGCAAAATAACTCCTATTGTTCTTGTTTCTCCTCGAATTAAATCAATGGCATTTTTATTAGGTGTATAGTTCATTTCTTCAATAACCTTAAGAACAGACTCTCTTTTCTCTTTAGCAACATACTTATAATTGTTAAGAACTCTAGAAACAGTAGAGACTGATACACCCGCTAATCTAGCAATATCGTTAATATTTGTCATTACATTACCTCCAACATATATCGCCAAGGAAACTTACGCGTTTACTTTCAAATTCTGAAAACTTTTTATAAAGTTTTGGAGATTTCCATTAAAAACCCATCTTACCGCAATTCTGTGGTCTCCTAAGATAAGTGTAGAATGTTCTTCAATATCTCCTGTTTCTCCTTCAAACCAGAAAGACATTTCGATATTTAATAATTTGGGGCTTATTACATGTAACCTTTTATTGGTTAATACCAAATCTCCAAAGTATATATTTTGTATTCCATCAAAGATTTCCAATAATCCTGTAAGGGTAGATAGTACATATTCCTCTCGCTGAAGGATAAATTTTCTATTCATCTTTCTTCTCCCTTCTTAAAAAAAGCTTACTTTCAATCTAATTTATGAAATGCATTTCAAGTCAAGATAAAAAGCAAACTTAATTTTTACAGGATCCAATTAATCTGGAAAAAGGAGTCATGCTATCTATTATTAAATTAACATACACCGTTTGTGGAGCAATAATCAAAACCACCAGTGTGAACTGGTGGTTTGCTCTGCGGCTGAAAGCCTATGTTACCGGCCTTGGCCTAAAAGGCCCACTGAGAGGGTTTCCCGCCTGCACCACATTCACTCACTAATTCTAAAGAATTTCTTTATTTCTTCTTATTTTTCTCTCCTGTAAATGGGTCATATTCCTCGAATAATGTTAATTGATCACCCATATAGTCTTCCTTTAGCTGATTTCTAATGTATTCTTGTATTTGTTTCTTATTTCTGCCTACTGTATCAACATAGAAGCCCCTACACCAGAATTTCCGATTTCCGTATCGATACTTCAAATTGGCATGTCGATCAAATATCATGAGGCTACTTTTTCCTTTTAAATAACCCATGAATTGAGATACACTTAATTTAGGTGGAATACTGACTAACATATGAATGTGATCTGGACAGGCATTTGCTTCATGAATTATTACACCTTTCCGTTCACATAAATCTCGTATGATTTGCCCAATGCTCTTTTTATATTTTCCATAAATAATCTGCCTTCTGTACTTTGGGGCAAAAACTATGTGATACTTACAATTCCATGTTGTGTGTGCTAAACTATTCATGTCCTTCACAGGGCATACCTCCTTCTATGGTGAGATGAAGTGGTCGGGAAACCAACTTTATCTTACCCTGAAGTGAGGTTTTTTTATTACCACGCTATAAGCTCTCTGGAACCCCCGGCATAGCCAGGGGTTTTCTAAACCATAAAAAAAGAGCTGATTAACTCTTGTTAATCAGCTCTAGCCCCTGACAATACTCAGAATGTTACATTTTATTGTATAATACCAATGTTATCCATTTCTAACATTTAGAACAGGGAAAACATATTACTGCTGGATTATCTGAATTAAGTTTCCACAAGTATCGTCGAAGACAGCTATTATGTCTTCTCCAATTTTTTTCGGCTCCATAGTAAACCTCACGCCGTTTTCCGATAATCGTTCGTACTCTTTATGAATATCTTCAACACCAAACATTGTTGCCGGGATACCATCGGCATATATTTTCTTTTGATACTCCTGGGCAGCAGGATGATTGTTCGGTTCGAGTATAAGCTCGGTTCCATATTGATCTTCTGGAGAAACAAGAGCTATCCACCTAAATTCTCCGACGGGAACGTCATGCTTTTTTTCAAAACCCAACTTTTCTGTATAAAACTTTAATGCCTTCTCTTGATCTTGTACAAATAAACTGGTAACAATGATTTTCATGATGTTTTTCCTCCTTTGATATTATGACGCAAGGTACTATGCTAACTAACTGGCTTCAAGTAAAACGACTACACATCTGTCAGAATTCCTGTTCCGATTTATAAAACTACTCTATCCATCCTTCCAGCAAATTTTTAAGTGGTTCGTTGTTGAAAATAATTACTCGATATTTTCCCTTTCGTTTTGATTTTACGAGTCCTGCACCTTCCAATGTAGAAAGATGTTTAGCTATCGCCTGTCTCGAAACGGAAAGGTTATGATTCATAATAAGACGTGCCGTAAGTTCATACAATGTCATCTCGTTGCGTTAGGATAATTCGTCTAATATAAGTCGGCGAGTTGAGTCGCTAAGAGCTTTGAATATAGTATCTTTATCCCATTTCATATTTTCAGTATATGCAACTTTTTGGTTGCTGTAAATATTAAGTAACTTTTTGGTTACCTATTATATATAAGCAATTCTATAGTTCCTTGATAAAAAAACGTATCATGCAATCTCAACAGTTAAATTGATACAAAAAGTAGGTTAAATGTTTTTATATTTTTAACATGTTCTTCTCCAACTATTCTCCTCCTTTAGCACAAAGACTGAAAATCGCTCCTTATGGTAAAAAAACAGTTCCTTATTGCAAAAAATGTTTGTACTATGTGAGTTAGTACCTCTCTTTTACAATTTTTACTCCTATGATATTCCTCCTATTTCCTTCGCATTTATTCCATAAAAAAATTCCCTTTATGAAAAAAATTCTTAAGAAGTTCACTTTCATTTACCGATATACTATACTTTAAATCCTTCGTTCTCAATACAAACTCTTTTACTCCAATAAATTCTGATTCGGCAATCAAATAGAATTGTGTTCCTTTTTTATACCCATTAAATTGCCTTTTAAGTGTATATAACTTCATTGATAACCTCTATGGTAAGTTAATATGATTTTTGTTTGTGTTTTTTGGATCTCTTCGTAAACTTTGTTGCGCTCTGTATTATTTGTGTGAATTCGGACATGTAGAGCGAATCTAGGTAATCGAGTCCGAATCAGATCCCTTTAGCATAAAAAGACTATTATTAAATAAAGGTGTAAAAAACAACCATTGCCAGTACAGCTTTTTTATATACGGAATTATACCATTAATAATAGCTATGGAATCGTATACCCTTCTTCAATTAAACTCCCCTTTCGTGGAAATGAAGCAGCAACTCCTTTATTTATTCAACTAAAAGTGCATTTCTAAAAATAGATAGTGCATGAAATTATTATTAGTAGGCAATCCCTACACGCATTTTTATATAATCGCTACTTTTTATTTGACTAAATGCAAATTCAGCAGTATCCGACACTGAAATTTTAATACCACCCTCCGGCAAAAAATGACTAACTGTTCGATATTTGCCTAACCTTTCCCCATCAGGTAAATATGTAGGACAAACAATCGTCCAGTCGAGTTTTGATTGTTTAAGCATATCGTAGACTTTATGATGTTCTTCGGCTGCACGGGTTGATTTTTGCTTAGATTCACTTGACTGATAACGTAGTAAATATGGGCTAATCCTACTTTGCAAAATTCCAGCAGTTCCTATAGTAATAATTCTTAGTATATCTTCATGTTCCATTGCTTTGATAATAAACGGCATACTGTTTGATAAAGTGGTTGTCCCATCTGTATTGAGTGCACTAATAACCACATCAATTCCATGCAATGCGCGTACAATATCGTCTTTATTTAAAACATTTCCTTGAAGGATAGTTAAATTGTCATGATTTAACTGAATCTTTTCTGGAGTCCGGACTAATACAGTTACATGATGTCCGTCATCAAGAGCATAAGTAACTATTTGGCCCCCAACTCGTCCAGTTCCACCTAAAATTAATATATTCATTAAAACGAATCTCCTTTTAAGAATCAACATATTACACTAAACTAGTATATCTTCTATTTTAAATAAGTTAGGATTTCTTTTTAAGTATATAATTTCACAATCACTTTAAATTTAGGTAAGGGATCTAGTTCTGTTTAGTGATAATAAAATTATTGAATTTAAGTTTTAAAAGATACGAACCCTTCTACATTTTATTGTAGTAAGGCTCCTTAAAGTTGTTTAATAATTATTCAACTAAGGTCCCCTTATAGTTTAATAAGAATACCTTCACAATCTTTTGTGTAGGATCATACAAAAAAGACGCCTTATCACTAAAGAAAAGCGCCCGATTGCTGATTATAAATATTATTAAATGTATCCGAAACGAACACCATAAGATGTGTTACTGAGAGTTATTATTTTCAGTTGCTGTGTTCCCCATTGCAATAGAAATTCTATTCCAATTATTGATTTGATTGATTATAAGAACTAGGTCAACATATTGCTTCTCGTCATAATATTCACGTACTCGTTGATAAAGCTCATCTGGCACGCGTTTTGTCGGGATTAAAGTCACGTACTCTGTCAACTCAAGAGCTACTTTTTCTGCATCTGTGTAAAATGTACACTCTCTCCAAGCACTAATACAATATAAACGTTGTTCCGTTTCTCCCATTTTTCTAGCATCTGCCGTGTGCATATTCAAACAGTACGCACAACCATTTATTTGTGAAGCCCGAATTTTTATCAGTTCACGTAGTTTACGGTCTATACCTGTAGTTTTCGTATACTTCTCCATTTCCATCATTATTTTAAGTGCTTCTGGCGCTACGTTGTAATAATCAATTCGTTGTTCCAATTTTATTCCTCCTTTTATTTCTTTTCATTTAAGATTGTATTAATTTAGATGCTAATCTTGAAGCAGCCATTTCAGCTTCTTTATAAGACGATAATTAAAGATCAAGTTAATCGCCGATTAATATTGTCAATGATATATGCAATAATTATTTTTGTCAAATGAATAAAATCTTCCAAAAAGGATATCTTTTATTTGACTAAAACCCTAAATGCACCTAAGATACAATTTGATAATCCAAACAAAGGTAGGTAAATTTTATGCAATATAGTGTCGGAGTTGAATATGCTTTACATTGCCTGGTTTATTTAATTGATGTTCCTTCCAATGAAAGTGTTGGAATTAAAGATTTGGCAGAATTTCAAGGACTTTCTGAGACATTTCTTTCAAAAGTTTTCGGTAAATTATCTAAGGCTGGTATTGTAAGTTCTGTTTCAGGTGTAAAGGGAGGTTATAGGTTATCTAAGTCTCCAGAAGAAATTTCCTTTTGGGATGTAGTTGAAGCAGTTGAAGGTCCTAAGCCTATTTTTCAATGTAAAAATATTAAAGATAATGGTTATTTGTATAGAGAAAGCTGCTGTTCAGCTCCCTCCTTTTGCACCATCAATTTAGTTATGCTTTCCGCGGAGGAAAAAATGCGTGATTATTTACGTAGTAAAACTCTTTCTTGGTTAAGTGAAGAGCTTGATCGTGTCTTACCCAAACAAATGCGTGAAGATACTCGGAAATATTTTTCGAAAAGTAGAATATAAAACAAACCTCTCATGTAATTTCTTAATTAAGAGGAATTTAGAGAGGTTTTTTCTTAGTTCAAAGGAAAAGTATCTTTCCATTGTCAACTGGATAATCCACTCTTAGATTGCTTGTATACTGTATTTGTTCCACACTATCTAAATATTGATAAGTGACTTTAGCTATTGCTCGTGGGGTCATTTTTTAAAACTTTTTTTGTACCTTTACTGATATATGGTTTTGCACTCTTTTTTCTGTTTTTACTAGCTTGCCAACGATTCCACCCCTTCTTGTCTGTTCCTCTCCCTGTACCGCCTTTTCCTTTAGCTTTACTCATAAAATCACTCCATTATTTTTCTAAGTTGGTATACCTATCGAGTTAGTATTAGTCATTTTACTAGGCTATTAACCATACATCTTGGTAATTCTGAATTGACAATTGCTACTATAGAATGAATGCCGGGATGATTATACGCTCCTGCTACTCCATTGATATAATTGATTTTTATTTATGTATGAAAAAATCAATGGTCTAATGCAAACTCGACTACTTCCTTGTATGTAATATCTCAAGTATTTTCAAACATTATTTTCACTCCTTAAAAAGGGTAAACCATTTTCTCTATTCCCACAAGCTTCGAAGAGTATAGTTTCCAACCACAATTTTCGCTAACCTGCCCAAATTTCTTCTAAGTGCAAGAACTTAATGATTAAAAGAAATCAACGAGGCCGAAAGAGTTTGCAAGCTTTTTCATTTTCTGTTATGATAATAAAGAATTATTTTTGTTCGGTGTAAAGGATAGTATAAGTGTCGACTTTTCGTCTTGATGATCACTTTGGGCAAGGATAGTAACACATTGTGTGGTTACACACTAGGAGGCAACATAAATGGAACAAGGTACAGTTAAATGGTTTAATTCAGACAAAGGTTTTGGTTTTATCGAGCGTGCTAATGGAGGCGACGTATTCGTACACTTCTCAGCTATCCAAAGTGAAGGTTTCAAATCTTTAGACGAAGGTCAAAAGGTAACATTTGACGTTGAGCAAGGACCTCGTGGAGATCAAGCAGCTAACGTTCAAAAAGCTTAATCTAAATAAAATTGTACAAACAGGCCCTATTTCATAGAGCCTGTTTTTTTATGTATTTCTAGATTATTCTTAAATAAAAAAACCTACTCAACGTTCGAGTAGGAATCTAAAACAGGTACCGTAAAATGATTTTAAGCTATAAAAGGTTCACTACAGTATAACATATTTATTAACAACATACAGAGCTTTCATCGACCATTCAAAAATTAATTTGAAAGTATGTATTTCTAACGAGCTAACCTACATCGTAATCAAATAAAAAATGTCACCAAATTGTCAGCTAGATTTTAATTACTTGCACTCGTAAGTGTTATTAATATATCTTTGGTATTTATGTGTTTTATATTATTTATAACCTGATTGTCCCTCGTTTATTAACATCTCATATAACCCGTCTGTTACAAGGTTAATGTTAAGGTTATCCTTAAAATCGGATAATCTTTTCCAAACATCTAAATATTCTGTATCCCCTTCAATCCCTTGAATGATTTCCTATTCATAAGCTTTGTTATAGAGATACTTGGATACATATATAATATCAAATTCATACCCCACTTTTCCATACCAAGGATCAGTGATACCTTGCAAAGTTGGTTCAATAGTATCTTGATTTATTTTTTCTTTGACCTCACGAATCACAGCTGCTTTACTGTCCTAACCGTATTCAATGGTTTCTTCAACTGATCGGTAATCAACATGCACAAAAAATCACATGATTGTTTTGGTCATAATCATGTCCGTTTGTTCTTCATCACCCATATAAAAAGAGTGGGATCCACTTTGAACAAACCCCATTTTCTTATAAAAAGCGATAGCATTTTCATTTTTTTCCCATACACCTAGCCAGATTTTCTTTTTATTACATTTCATCGCACTTTCAATCGCTATATTTAGCAGATATTTACCAAGCCCATGTTTTTGAAATTTTTTCTTTATATAAATTCTCTCGATTTCAAGTGATTCATCGCCCATATCTTCAGACTGAGCATCATTGATATTGACCTTTAAATATCCGGCGACTTCATTTTGAAAATAAACAAAAAAGAATTGAGAAGAACTGTTCGATAATTCTTTCTCTAATTGTTTTAAAGTAAAAGCCTTTTTCAAATAAGCATCCATATTTTCGGGAGAATTCTGATGTTTAAATGTCTCATTAAATGTTTCGTAACTAATCTCTTGAAGTTCTTGTAAGTCTTGAAGGGTGCACTGTTTGATATTTATAGTCATTATAAAATGTCTCTCCTTTAATAATTAATAATTTCTCCTGTTTCCCTTTTTTACAAATTCCCAGTCTTTTTCTATATTTTTTCTTACTCTTTGAATAAGATTAAAAATGATTTCTATTTCACTTTCGGAAAATCCCTCTAATGCAACGCTATTCGAATAATCATTTTCTCTTTTTATAAATGGATAAACATTTTTCCCTTTCTCTGTTGGAAAGAGCTTTTTTATTTTTTTGTTCTGTTCATCTTCTTTCTTTTCAATAAATCCATTTATTTCAAGTTTTTTTATAGCACGAGAAGCTGTTGTTCGATCTACTTTGATCATCTCAGCTACCTTTTCTTGAATAATGCCTGGATTTTCACATATTCGCACAAGGTACAAATACTGGCCTTTTGTAAGATCATATTCTTTAAATTCTATATTACTAATAGAATCTAATGCCCTTGCTATCATTCCGATTTCACGAAGAACTTCCATTATCATTGACTCCTTAATCTATTTTGTTGCAAATGCAATAATAATCATATTCATTTAATATAACTCATTTTTATTGCATTTGCAATAAAATAGGAAGAAAATAGAATATGTTTTATTGTTGGAACTTCACTTTTTGATTGGACTATCCATAGATGTGAGTTTATTTAGGAGCTTAGGAAATAAAAAAGACCCCAGGTTTTGGGGTTGTAAACAGCATTTATATCCAAGGTTATGATGGAATTCCTATTCTCTATCATTTACTTTCCAACTTTTTTGCAGCTTCCGAATATAAATGATCTGTCCAATATGATAAGCGTTATGGGTTACTACATTTCCAAGTATCGCCCACCATTGGGCAGGTACAGGGAAACCATTTACATTGCTTTCTATTTTTTCTTCTGTAAGTAGATCTTGCCATTGTAATAAAACCTTTAATAATTCTTCTTTTAAATCATTAAATGTTTTATTTTCTGGAATGATAAAGCTATTATTATTATTTCCTATGGAAGGTACAGCATTTAAATGAGATTTTTGATATCTAGTTTGCCAAGTTTCATTCCAATAGAGTAGGTGCTGCACTATTTCAGCGATGCTATTACTATTTTCATTAGGCTTCCATAATGCATCTTCTTCTGACAAATTTTCTACTGAGTCCGAAAATGGAAGATACCAACTAGGGTCATTAGCATTTGCTAACAACTGATCGGATAATACATCTTTAGCATGAACCATACTTTTCCCCACTCCTTCATATATTCATCTGATTTAATAGCAATAATTCAAGCGGCCAATTAATAAATTTCTCTTAAATAAAAATCACAAAAATAGAAAAGATAAGCTCCTCCTCAATATGGCCCAATTGTTGAAAATAGGTTAAGTCAACTATTAAACTATACTTTCTTAAGTTATAAAAGCTACTTGTAAAGTAGTTCGAGACTTAACTATATTTCTGCGCCTTTTCCACTATCATTAGAGACATTTACCGTTTTCAAAATTTGTTTATGGCTTAGATATTTAACTTAATATTCAGAATATTCAAACAAGAAAGGATTATCTATTTGATGTTCTCTTTATTTCACCCATTTGTTCAAGTAGATATCTTCACAAAAACATTGCCAAAAGCTTACTAAATTTCAGTAAACCACCACACCCAAAGATTGATACTCACTACTCCCCAAACAGTGGTTCCTACTATCCACCAAATTCGTTAGCGAATGTGAAGTGTTTAATATTCAAAGTTTCGAACCACACCAAGGACAAAAAGAAATACTAATACTCGATGTGCCACCATCATGAATTATCAAACCATAGTCATTATTTTTTCTATCGAAAATTATTATTTTATCAGGGCATTCAAAATGATTCTCATGTATTTTACATTCAAAATTCGCATGATAAGTCATATTCTCACAACAATGTCTTTTCATAACTTCAATTCTCCTTATGTAAATTGCTTCTTGTTACATAAATTAATACTACAGTTATCACTATTACACTAGGTGAAAGATCCCCCCCCCCAAAAAAAACGATTCCAGAAACAACAAATAAATTATAATTATAATCAATTATTAGATTGCAAAATATAGCAATCAAACATAGCTTTTTCCTTACATAGTTTTTTTATTATCTTAATAAGCCTTTCTTGCACAAAAGAAGCGTTAATAATACTGTAATTAACGCCACTCTTAATTTAAGTACATTTTTTGACATATTGAGAAGTAAACATTTTAGAGGTGTTACAGGTATAAAAAAGCTCGTTTTTTTATGAACCCTTATAACTAAATTTACTCTATTGTGTAATCGTGAATTATTTCTACAACTTCAATTTCTCCGTTAATCAATAGTTCAGGAAGCTCGTTTTTTACATTACCTCTCCAATATTCTCTAGCTTGTTCAATTTTCTGCGAGAAAGGAACCCCATCTGCCTTCGGCAAAAGTTCTCCATCTCCCTCAAAATAATTCCCTACAACTCGTAGTTTAACAATCTGCATAACTTTTCGATTATAAGAATCAAATAATTCTTTCCATTTCAGAGCTTCATCATAGCTTTTCGCAGCGTATAAGCAAGATAATCTTGAAGGATAATCTGGATATTCTTGTAATCTAACCATTTCTGTTATTACTTCTCTGATAGCTCTAGTTGTTTGATCCGCATAATCTACAACTACCTTGGCATTCTCTTTATTCAAGTTCAGGCCTTCACTGGTAAAATGATTATATAATATCTGTATAAAGTCTTCGCCTTTAGAATTAAATCGTTCTCTTTCAAAAAAGAAGCGATATAAGTTATTTTTTTGGTTATTATCAAAGTTAATAATCTGCCCAAGACTCATTTCTTTATTAGTAACAATGTGATAAGCATTAAAATCATTCCTTTTCATGATTCTGCCTGCCTCCTGTTAATCTCAGCAAGTTGTCTATAATATTGATGTTATATCAATTTTGTATTTACATTTTAAATTGTTCAATTGCTCGTTCTCAAAATTTCCGATAAGCCATTGTCATTCATGTATCGAAACCCCTCAATTTTCCCTTTTTCCTCTTCAGAAAAAAGAACTATCCCTTCTACGCTTGCAGTTTTTTCTTCAACTCCATTTTTCTGACAGCCAACCTTTGCAATGAAGTTATAAAGATATGAATTCTTCTCACTTTGCTCAATTATGATATTCTTAAGACTTAACTTATAGTCATTATGGGTAGCTAACGTTGGGTATTGTCCACCAAGAGCAGATATGAAGGAATCAAACGCAGATTCTATAAAATAAGGTCCGTATACCTCTGTGTAATACTTCTCTAACTCTGTAAAAGTCATCTTTATTAAATAGCTCCACAAATTGCTCATCTGGACCAGTAAACTAATGCTCAAGAACTTTTTTAATTGTTTCTTTATTTATGTCTTCTGCATCAACCTTTGAGCAAGCAGCTATTAAAAAACCTGACATGATCAACATTAAACTTAAAAAATAATGGGTTTTGCCTTATTATTATTTTTTGTCATTACTACACTCCCCCTCTTTCAGGTAATACGTTTGGAATGCATTTAAGATTCGGATTCATACATTTTTCTCTTAAACTAAGTTGCCTCGTACTAAAAAGGCTGCTACTTATATATAGCAACCTTCAAAAATACTTTTTATACAGTTTTCGTCTTAAATGGCCACTTAATTAGGCATAATCCCTTGTTGTTTCACTTTTCGCATATCTCATCGAAGCCTAAACATTCCTAAAAAGATATAAACCAAATCCAAGGGTATCTCTTCCCCATTTTAGATACATTTCTCTCCAACTTCTAATTTTCTCCAACATCGCAGGACAATCAGGATCCTCAGGTGTCATATAGCAATAATCCTCAATCGATTTTGAATACAACCATTCATATGCATCAAAATCATCTTCATTTGCAACAGTAGACCATAGCGGTATTAAACCATAATCCTCCGCTGTAAATATATTCTGGGTATGATACAAAATTTCCTCTTCCTTTACACCAAATAAATGTAGATATTCCTTATCGGGTTTTTTTCTCCAATAAAGCTCTCCTATAAGTATATATCCGCCTTTTACTACTATGTTTTTCAAGGATTCTATAGTATTTTGATAGCCACCTAAAACATGTGAAGACCCAATACAAATTCCTACTTTAAATTCTTGATTCAATGTTTTTATTGTTAGATTAGCGTCTTGATTAAGAATCTCAATGTTATTTAGAGCACCTCTGTTTTTAGCATTTACCTTTAATTGTTCAACGAAATTACTATATTGTTCAATTGCAATACAATTAGAACTGTACTTTTCAATTATTCGAAGAAGAATTTCACCTTTGCCCGCACCTATGTCAATTACCTTATCATTAGCAGTTAAAGAAAGGATTTCAACAACTTTATCAATTTTTGCTGGGTTAACTGGGCTATAAAAAGAATGATTTTTATGGGCTATTGCTGAAAACTTATTTCTATCCAAATCAAAACCTCCAAACATTATTCGCCTACCTACATAACAAAAATGTAAAACATCTTATTTATTAAACTACCTCCTACAACAATACACCGTTTGTGCTAGTAAGAAGACAATGATTTTGTTCAATTCTCAACCTAAAATGGTTCATTATCCTTATTTGCTCCTCAGTTAACTTTTCTTTATTCCAGTACATGTGCATTAAGCTGTATTCAAATACTTCTTTTAATTTAATAAATAAGGGCAGTTTATCTAGCATTTCTGAGGATATTTCATTTTCCTCCTGGTATCCTTCGATAATTGCTTTTGTGATAGCCCTTCCATATTCAACAATGCTACCTCCACCTACATACGAATACTCCATCGCACTATAGATTGGAACTGCTAAATCAAAAACATAAAAATGTTTCTCGCAATCTTGAAAATCAACCATAGTCAATTTTGAATCATGATCAACTAATATATTCTCTAACCATAAATCACCATGTAATAATCCATAATTCGAATGATTTTTTGGCATTTCTTTTATTGTTAATAAAACCTCTTCCGCAATTTCTCTAATAGCAGTTTCTTCTTTAGGAATGTATTTGAGAAAAGCATATTCCTCATTATCATGCCAATCGTTGATATATTTAATTGGATGCATCTCTTCAAATTTTTTGGAGAAACGATGTAATCTACCTATTTGCCGACCTAATTCTTTTAATATATTGGCATTCCATTGGTTTCTTGGTAAATGTACACCAGGCGCCGATTGATAAAGAACAGTTAATCTTTCATTATTGTTTAGAGTTATCTTCTCTACTACCTTGCCATTTAGTGAAGATATTGTTGGTGATACACCTAATCCTTCTTTATACAGGAAGTTTGTGTAATTAACTTCTTCTAATTGTTCATCATAATTTTTATAGTTTGTGATTCTTGCGAAGCAATCACCTTGTTTAGTAATACACCGAAACATCTCATTTGTTACTGCTTTAACCTCTATAATATCCACTGGGTATATTTCATTAAGTAATTCAAGAATTTTATCTACCATATTATCTCCCCTTCTCTATAAAGACCCTACTTTTTTAAGTTCAAGAGTTTCATATTCAACTCCGCTTTTCCCCCTTACTTGAATAACTTCAACAAAAAAAGCATTAATCCTTCTTCGATTAATGCCCCTTATAGGGTAAGTACATTCCTTTACAAATTTTTAGAACTAATTTCATTTATTATTGGAATACCATATGAAAGCACAAGTAGCAACTGCCCTTGCTGAAACAATTGCCCTCATGTATTAAAAAATCCCCCCATTAGTGTGACCTTTCATAAAAGGTAACGAATGAATCAAAGTTTTTTGTAAACTCCGTGGAAAGATTTCTAAATCCACGTTTTAACTCACCTCTAGATAAGTAGCTCCCATTTTTTAATTGAATAATGTTTTCCTCCAACAATAATAGATCCTTTATATTGTTAACTAAATATCCTCTTTGTTCACTTGTATAATCCACTTGAACAAGAAGGCTTAGAAAAATTTCTCTAACTTGCTTGACCTCGAAAAGCATTGTATCCAACTTCATTTTATCAATAGGGATAGAATCTTTACTAACTAACCAATCCTGTTCAAAAATAGGCAGGACATATTGTGTTCGGTCTATAGTAAGATTTGGAACTTTATTATTCAAATCCGCCTTTAAATCGTTTTCATAGGAACCCTTGAAATCGTTAAAAATCTCCTCAAAGGTTTTACCATTATGCAAAACATTATTGGGCTGATAAACGTAATTTTTTTTCACACTGAAAGGGGAATAAGGGTAACACAAAGTCATTATAAAAATAAAAAGTAGGATTAGTACGGATAATCCCCCTATTCCTCCAATAATTCTTTTACCCTTTAAGCTCATATAAATCTCCTCCCTTAAGGAATCATAGACGAAATAACCTTAAAATAGTTCCAGTCCAACAGTTCCTAAATAAACAAACCTGTCCCTTTGGCTTAATCACTTCAACAAAAAAAGCATTAATCCTTCTTCGATTAACGCCTCCAATGGTTTAAGTGCACTATATAACAATCTATCTATTATTTGATATTAAAGAGCCTTCCCTTTCTATTGATAGATTACATTTTTGGAGCTTCCATACCAAAAGTTGCCCATTCTTCTTTTGACGGGCCATAAATACCTGGAACGTTTAATCCCGCCTGACGCATTAGAACCGTCATTTGTCCGCGATGGTGGTTTTGATGCTGAATCAAAAACAATAAAAGTGACCCATTAGGAATTTCTTGCCCAAAAAAGTTTATCCGTTCTTCTAAGTCTTTATCGCTCCATTGATTTCTTAATGACTGTATAAATGAATTGCTGGCTTGCTTGTAGCTGTCTGCTATAAACTGGACCGAATCAGGAACTGGCCAATCTTTTGCTGGAGCGTCAAATGTTAAATTTGTATTTGAGGCAATGATGCGAATGGAACAAACGGTGTGCCAAGCTACACGTCCTAAAGTCCAATTCTGTGAAGTAATATCCTGTTTAAGTGAGTCATCAGTTAAAGCACTTAGTAATTTATGGGTAACCCCGGATTCATATTCCCAAGATTTTAAAAAATGGTCTAATTTTAAGAACATAAAGATCCCTCCATGTTTTTTTATATAACCACTTCGCTAAATATTTCAATTTCCCTTCCAATTATCAAAAAAACACGTGTGTATTATATAATATTTATTTTGCAACTACTTCAAGATAAGAGCATCCCTTGTTAAAAGAATACCTCTGTTAGCTTAAGTACATTTTTTCAGTATCTCTTTCCTGAATAAACTTGAAGAATATTCCCATCAGGGTCCGATACAAAAATTGTGTAAAGCTCCTTTTCTCTATTAGTAAATACTTTGAAGTTTTCTGCTTGGAGTAGACGATAATAGTAAAATATCTTCAACGGTTGTTGATTTTTAACTGCTAGTGACAATTCTTTTATTATATTAAAGTTGTTTTTCTGTTTAATTGTATCCGTTATAGCATTTGCCCTTAACGAAATTCTAGCTCGATGAAGGGCAGTTTTAATAGATTCATTACTAACTCTCAGCATTTCAGCGATTTCTTCTGAAGTATATTGAAAGACATCTTTTAAGGTTATTAGCATTGCCTGACGAAGTGGAAGAGTTCCATATAAGATTTCTAATAAGCTATCCCACTCAGTAGAATCCCAACTACTCTTATATAACTCGTCGGGAGAAGTCGGAATATCAATTTTCTTACGTTTTTCATCAATAAAAATGTTTCTTGCGATGGTGTATAGAAAAGTAATATTGATCTCCCTATTGGGTTCTCTTTGTTTTAACTTGATAAATCTAATCAGTGTTTCCTGGACTAAGTCCTCTGCTAGCCATTCGGAGGTTGTTAAAGATAAACAATATTTATATAACTTCAATGAAATCTCTTCAATATTTATAGCTTCAGTAACCATATTGCCTCCAAAATATTTTTTTATTATGTAACTTTTATTTCATTATAATCGTTTATATAAGGAAAAAAATAAGGAGAGTGATTTTATAATGTTTAAAGTAGGCGGTATTTTTATTCCTGTTACAGACTTGGAACGATCTAAAAGATGGTATGAATTAAACCTTGGTGTAACAAAAGTCGATGAATGGCAGGAAAACGGTTTAGATCATGGTGTGGGATATGTTTTTAAAGATGACTCGACAGGTCTTGCATTAATAAAGGTTGAAAAGCCTCAACCCACAGAATTTACTATTAAAGGAAAAAGCAAAAATGTCTATTATAATTTTGTTGTTGAGGATATTGAACCAGCTTACGGTCTTCTGAAACAAAATGGAGTTAAAACAACAGAAATTCATGATTATGGTGTTATGAAAGGATTTGATTTCTTCGACCCTGATGGAAATACGTTTAGTGTAGTAAGTGAAGAGATTCATTCGCCTTATCACAAAGACAACTTAAAATGATCAAAAATTAGTGGAAGCAGTTAAGGATTGCTTCCACCTTTGTTTACCCTATTCAACTGATCAACTCTTTAGTCGAATTAGATTTAAATTTCTTCCTGATATATTTCTGTTTTTATCGGCTTTTGATTCAATGGTATTTTAAACTCCTTAAGGTTTTCTATCTTATAAAAAAAATGATCTATATCATTATAATCCATTGACCATTCTTCGATTTCTAACCTCCTCAATTCATCTGTTGGTTTAAATAAAAATTCACAGTGAAGTTGTTCCATATGTGAATATCCATCTTCTTCATAAACAGTAAACTGACGTACAAAATCAAGGTAAAATAATTCTTCCCCAGTATAATCATATACACCACATTGAAATAGGATTTCTTTATCTTCTTCCTCCTCAACTGGCTCTTTACAAAAAGCCTTAAATGTTTCCCAAACCTTTTTTATATCATCGGTATCTTCACTAATCTTATTTTTAAGGTAACTTTCAGCATTATTAACCGTAATCATTAAAACACCTCCGACATTATAATGTATTTATTCTTGTTGGACTAAACTACCCTTCAGTTAAACAATCCTTGTTCTTTCCATTGATCGAAATATATTTGATAACCCATTTCTTCAGCAGTCATGGTGTATTGCGTATCTCCCAATTTAAAAGTATGCGACCCTGACAATGCTTCATAGGTCAGTTTCCCTTTTACATCGGCGAAAAGCGTTTCGAATGTATTCACATCTACTGATTGTATTGTTCCATTGGGATAAGTTTCAAGAAGAATGAAATCAGCCTCTCCCTGATCTGTATCCCCCTTAAACATCAAACCTGCTTCATTTAAAGACAAATATAATTGATTCATACTCAACCTCTATTCTTTTTGGAAAGTCCTTTACCTTATTGTACTAAACTCCCCTTTACTTAAAAAAGAGCATCCCTTATTAAAGGAATGCCCCTAACCGGATTTACTGATAACCTTCAATTATTCATACGAAACCTACATAGATATAGTTTTTGTTGCAACTGTTTGTTGAAATGCCAAATCATGTTCAACAATAACCATTGTGGGATTAAAGCTTTGAATAAGCTCTTCAATCTGCATACGTGAATAAATATCAATAAAATTTAACGGTTCATCCCAAATATATAAATGAGCTTTTTCACATAAACTTTTGGCTATGAGCAGCTTTTTCTTTTGCCCACCAGAATAATGAGATATATCTTTCTCAAATTGAATTTGGTCAAAATCCATCTTACGGAGGATAGATTTAAATAACGTTTCATCAATCGCATGCTCTTCAATAAAGTCCGATAACTGTCCCTTTAGGTGAGAAGTATCTTGTTGGACATAGGAAATGAGGAGGCCTGAACTTAACTTCATTGATCCTGTATGTTGTATCGGATTTCCTAGAATTAGTTTTAGGATACTGCTTTTTCCGCTTCCATTCTTTCCATCAAGTACAATTCGGTCCCCTTGTTCAACTTTAAAGCTAATTGGCTGATTCACTATTTGGTCATCGTACTTAATAGACACTTCATCCAAAACAATTAATTCTTTTGTCTGAAATTCCATTGGTTCCAATTTTAATGACTCAGTTTTTTCGACGTTTTTTAGCAGTTTTGACTTTTCCTCTATCGCTTTTTGTTGCCTTGATTCAAGGTTCTTTGCTCTCTTCATCATCTTAGCCGCTTTATGTCCTACAAAACCCTTATCCAACTTAGAACCCGAATTTGTTGTCCCATTTTTGGAAGCTTCCACTTGATTAGACCAACCTGCTGATCGCTTTGAAGCCTGTTTTAATCTCCCTATGTCTTTTTGTAGACGCTGATTGGTTGCCTCTTCGTGTTCCTGCTGTCTATCAAAATTTAACTTCCAAGAAGAATAGTTACCACTTTGAACTTCAATATTTGCTCTATTTATCGATAAGATGTGGTCAACGCATCCATCTAAAAAGATCCTGTCATGTGAAATTAATATGAACCCTTTTTTCTTCCTTAAATAATTAGAGACCATCTTTCGTGCATCAGTGTCAAGATGATTGGTTGGCTCATCGATTAATAGAAATTGACCCTCAGTCAAAAAAAGGGCAGCAAGCAACACCTTTGTTTGTTCTCCATTTGATAATGTTTTAAATGGGCGGTACATGACCTCGGCATCAACATTTAGATAGGATATTTCACGAAGAAATTCCCAATCCTCTGCTTGAGGGCAAATCTCTTCAATGATTTCATAAGTATATTTATTTTTATCCGAAACTGGATAAGGGAAATAATTAAATTCTACCGAAGATATGATCTTTCCACTATACTCATAATTTCCTAATAATAAATTAAAGAATGTTGTTTTACCTCTTCCATTTCTACCGATAAATCCAAGTTTCCAATCCGTATCTATTTGAAAGTTCACACCTTCAAAAATATTGTCAAAGCTTCCTGGATAAGAAAAAGTTAAGTTTTGAACTTGTATCATTGACATGATAATTCCTCCTTTGTATACCAATACTTTTTACTTTTTATACAAAGTCGGTATATCCATCATCTATTCACAATTTCTCCGTATAAGTTTGATGGATATTATCGACTTATACGGAGTTTTACATGTGTAACAATTGTGTCTAAATTACTCATTTCTCTCCCTCCTTTATTTATAGGTTAAAGTTAAAAATCTATGAGAGAATAAAAAATCCTCCCAATTTTTCATTGGAAGGATTAGTCGTTTACTTAACTTAAAAGCTCTTTTTTGCCATTCGAATAATGACAAATAAAGTATAAACTGATTGATTTAAAATGGACAGACTAATCCTATATTTTGTAGTTTGAAGTTATTCATTTCAAATAAAAATATAGATTAGTTAATCATTGTTCATCCATCAGTCCTCTCATAATTGTATGTTTATATTAACAATTTTTTTTATGAATTACAATATTAGCACCATCCTCACCTCAGACTACTGCTTGTTGCTCTTTTGATAATTTCCATACAATTGACCACATGCAGCATCTATATCAATTCCAAATTGACTTCTAATGGTCACATTAATACCTGATGATTTTAATTTTTTGTAAAAATTAGTAACATCATCTTCATTAACTTCACCGAACTTTAAAGGAGAACTGACGGTTGGGTTATATCTGATTAAATTTACATGATATAAACGACCTTCTTTATATCGACCTTTCAATAGACGTACTACTTCCTGCGCATGGTCAATAGAATCGTTCACCCCAGGTAACAAAATATATGCGATATATACTTTTCTTGATGTTATTCGTATATGCTCATCTAATGTGTCCAGTACATCTAATAATGGATACCTATCATTAATCGGCATCAACTTACTTCGTTGTTCATGAAAAGGAGAATGTAACGAAAACGTTAAATTAACCTGCGGATAATTCAGAGTCATTTTTTTTATACTAGGTATAATACCAATAGTTGAAATAGTTAACCTACGCGGGCTTAAAGCAAACATCGTAGGATCGGTGAGTACATCTAAAGCATCGAAAAGTTGTACATTGGCTAACGCTTCTCCCATACCCATAAAAGAAATACTATCAATGGAATGACCTTTTAAGTAAAAGTAAAGGATTTGGTCGGTTATTTCATCTGAAGTCAAATTTCTTTTTAATCCAATGTCACCTGTTGCACAAAATTTACACCCAAAATTACATCCGCACTGAGATGATATACAAAATGATTCCCATCCAGCCTTATATTTCATATTTACCGTTTCTATTTTTTCATTTCCTGAAATTCCAAATAAGACTTTAGTGACCTGCTCAGAATGTTGTTCCTTTAAAGGAACAATTCCTAAAATAGACTCTCCAAATTCCTTTACTAAAATTTCTCTTAACGATTTTGGAAGTACACTCATTTCGCAGAATTTACTTATTCTTTCTTTGAAAATCGCATTCAATATTTGATTCATTCTAAAGTTGGGGTAATTATATTTCCTTAAGAATTCTTTTATTCTTCCGTACTTATTATTTTGTTTTAATTGCATCTTTCTCATCCTTCCACAAGACTCTCTAGTTTTATAGGAGTAATTAGAAAGGAAGTGTCTATCGCTTAAATTAAAAATACACACAAAAAAGCACCGATAGAATTATCGGTGCCGAAATTAGAATAAAATATGGTCAAATAAATAAGGACTATAAGTCATTACCCTCTAATTTATTTGCCATAGAGGCAAAGCTCCGATAACTGTTTTTCTATGGTTGTATAGCATAAAAAAGGACAGACTACTCCCTTTGTCTGCTAAACCATTTCCAAGTTTTACATTTTTACCGAAGAGAATTCTAAAAACAGTTAACATTGCTTACACCTCCCTTTGCCAAATTTATTATTGAGTAATTTATCATATACATTAGTATATGTAAACTGAATTTGAGAATTATTGTAAAATCAACTGCGCCTATAGTTAAAGGACATAATATATTTTATATAATTATTATGTTATGTTCTTTCTTCTTCAATTTACGATTTCTGTTAGTGTAATAGTAAATATTTATACTATAATTTCTTCTTTAAGAAAAATTGTTTTATATCTTCTGGATATTCATCATTAACAGCAAAAACCTCATAGCCCATACGCTTATAAAATTCCGGCGATTGGTACGAAAATGTGCAAGTATGAGAAAATATACAACCAAGTTCTTTCCCGAGCCTTTCAGCTTCTGCTATCATGATTTTTCCATATCCTTTGTTTCTGTATTCATCAGCTATCCAAAATACATCAATATACAGACCATAAGACCAGGTTTCACAAAACAAACCGCCCACAACTTTGCCTGAATCATCTTTTAGATATAAATTAATGTCCTTGCCTGGCTTTTTGAGCAACCCATTTGTCACACGAACATTGTACTCATATAAATTATTACATACCTGGTTGTAGTCCGTTTCATTTGAGTCCACTGTAATCCTAATATTGTCTAAAGCTATATCAGTCATAGGGCTCCCCCAATAGAATATTTGTACTTAATCAATAAGTTGTTTCAGGTGAATAAAGAGTACTACGTGAATTAAGTTGAATTGTAGGAATTCCATTACAATAAATTAATATTCTTCTTTAACAAAACCCTTCTATATGGAATAACTGTAAAGCTAATATAGCTCTTTAAAAGCTAATGCCTAAGCTCCTTGCATTTTACTTAAGAATACAATTTGCCCAATATGATATGCGTTATGCAAGGCTAAGCTTTTCAGTTCAAGCACTAATGATCTTTCTCCAGGGATTTGTCTATACAAGTCTTCGTGTTCTGATTGTGCTAGTATTTTTTCAAGTTCCCGATGAACATTAAAGTATTCTTGTTTTGTTTCCATCCAGTTTTGCAACGTCGCAGTTGGTAATCGAAATGTAGCTTCATTATTTTCTGCCTGGGGTTCATTTTCTGTTTCACCAAGAAATCGCATCAGAAGTCTCTTCTCATAAAAAAGTAAATGACTAACCAATTCCCAAATGGAATTCATTTTCCCCTCAACTGGCTTCCAAATTGCCTGTTCAAGAGTAATATTCTCTAGCACTTTTTCAAGTGGTGGAAACCAATCTTCTTCATCTAAGCAGCTTGCCCATTGCTGTAACAATAGTGTCCGTACATCCATTCTATTCCCTCCAATTAATCCATTTCATCAAAACTTCATTTGGTATGTTGTTCTCTTCATAACTTATAATTTCGATATGAACCAGCCGATTCCCTCCCATCAAACTGGCCCGTTAGCTATCTACAAAAAAGGATTGCCCCAGCAAACCTGATTCTTGAATTTTTGCACCCTTGAGTCTAACAGGAACTCAAAGTGAAAATGTATTTAATTGATATTCGAATAGGAAAAAACACCATTTCCACAGTATTACTTCCAGTTTTTTCACAGTGCCTTATCTTAAAATATCCTCAATTCGATTAAGAGTTTCATCATTTAACTTTACACCTGATGCTTTTACATTTTCCTCCATTTGTTCAGGTCGACTGGCCCCAACAAGAGCACTGGAGACATTTTGTTGTCGTAAAATCCACGATAGTGCGAGTGTGGCAAGTGACAAATCATTGTCTTTGGCGACCTCTTTTAGCAGTTCCACTTTATCGAGATTCTCATCAGTTAGTAATCCAAAAAGATTACTGTATTTTTCTTGTGATGCACGGCTTCCTGCAGGTGCCTGAGAACCTTTCTGATATTTACCAGTTAAAACACCCTGGGCAAGAGGAGACCAAACGACTTGGCCAATACCATGTTTTTCACATACTGGGATGATGTCCTTTTCAATATACCGTTGAAGCATACTGTATTGTGGCTGACTGACAACAATTCGGTCAAGGAGCTTTTTGTCTGCAAGATGTACAGCTTCTGTAATTTGCTCAGCTGTCCATTCACTAACCCCGATATATAATACTTTTCCTTGGCGTACAAGGTCATCTAAGGCCCGCAATGTTTCATCGATCGGGGTTTCCTGATCAAAACGGTGACAATAATAAATATCCACATAATCGGTGTCGAGACGTTTTAAACTCGCATGACATTGTTCCATTATATGTTTTCGGGATAACCCACGATCATTCGGCCCATCACCCATTGGCCAGAATACCTTCGTGGCTAAAACATAGGAGTCACGTACGTACTTCTTTAAGGCTTTTCCGACTACAATTTCTGCTCCCCCTTGCATATAAACATTGGCAGTATCAAAAAAATTTATCCCAAGGTCATATGCCTTATCAATAGATGCTGTAGCATTTTGTTCCTCTACATACCCACCATACGTAAGCCAGCTCCCTAAACTTATTTCACTCACTTTTAGTCCTGTATTTCCTAAACGACGGTATTCCATGTTTATCCCTCCCCATTAATTTCGTGACACAAAATAAAAATACTATTTGTTTTCTCTTATGTAAATCTATCCTAACGGCTAGATCATTACCATTTTTAGTGTACTCACATTGATTGGTAGTTTTGAAAAAAAACATTCATTTTATCAATAGAAATTTTCTAATATCCACAGCTTTCATCCTCAATTTTTGGTGGAGATTGCAAAAAACAAGCTCCATAATCTGCACTTTTCCCAGTTGTTTATACTGGTTTTTGGTATGTATATGCGAAACAAATAATAAGTAAAACTAAAATGAGGAAAACAGCTTTCTTCAATTTGTAGCCTTTAAACACATTTCAATCACTCTATGACTATTGTATACAAATAGAATACGACACCCCATCTAAAAGTCCTGCTTTATTTTATTAACCTGCCTCTTGAAGAGAATGATATTAACAAAAACAGCGTCAAACCTTCTAGGCTTAACGCTACTTCTTTTTTTACTTATTCTTCAAATCCACTCTTTTCCATGTTCACGAATGAATTTTATATCGTTTTGATAATGTTTAAGTTCCCCTTTATTCATCATCTTTTGAAAGGCAATGTCACCTTCACTAGCCTTTCTTATCATAAATTTACATAATCCTTCTAATCGTAACAATACCATCTCTACAAAATCTTCTATTAATCCCTCAATACCGTAAGATTCAAAAAACAATTTGACTCTTTCTTTTATTCGTTTGGCATCCTTTAATGAATCATAATAAACTGCCTCACCTGTTTCAGTGTGATAAAGTCGACTTAAAGGAACGCAAGTATATAGAGTATAAGCTATATCCCAAAGTCTTGGACCAGGAGCAGCAATATCAAAATCAATTATGCCTGCTGGTTTTTGGTGATTAAAAATGATGTTATATATAGCAAAATCATTGTGACATATAACCTCCATCTTGTTTGGAGTATTATCTATTGGATTCCAATCATCTGATAAGGGAAAGTCACTTACTGCATCATGATAATGACGTAGCATTTTAGCTATATCTTTTAATCCTTCATTTGACCACATATATTCTTTTAAAGGATAATTACCAGCTTCTCCTTCAATAAATGATAAAATCTCTCTCCCTTTTTCATCAATACCTAAGAACTTTGGTGCATAACTAAACCCCTTGTTTTCTAAGTGCTTTAATAACTTATGAATTTTGGGACTTTCTGGTTTTAATTCTCGCCTAACAGTATCTCTCGAACGATAAACGTTAGAGACATTTCCTCCTGTTAGCATTTCTTCATTTTCGTACTGACTTGTCATTAATTTTCCCCCGATATAGGAACGCTATGATAGTGCCAATAGAGATGTAATTCTCCCCATAAAAAAACAGATATACAAAGGTATCTGCTTAGTAATGGAAATTTAATTGTCCACACCATGGAATCCCTTGAATGATTATAGATTGACAAATAAACGCATCCTTAACAATCAAGAATCGCCATTATCTCTCTATTCAATTAACTAATCATTTCAAAGTATTCCACACATGTAGTATAGATTCCCCTTTCTTTACATCTCTATTTAAACATTACTAAATGTTACCAAATCAATAAAGAGGATTTTATGTATTTATTGAATTTTACGGTCCTTTGCAACAATTCGATAAATACATTACTACCTCTAAGATTTCAACTCTTACCCCCTTTACTTAAGTACAATACTTAACAATTCTTTTTTCACCTAATAAACTTAATCCTTAAATGTGTTGTCAACAAAAAGACACGAACTTATTAAAGAAAAGCGTCCTTTAATGGAATAACACATTAATAATAGTAGCTAATATTGCTAAACAGAGTAATGGAATAAGAAAATGTTTACAAACCGACCGTCGGTATGTTATGATAACCTTAACAATAAATCTAACGTTAAAGGATGAAGAGGAATGGACCGAGAATCAAAACGAAAAAACACAAAAAAGTTACTATTGGATGTAACAAGAGCTTTAGTACAGGAAAGAGGATGTCACAAAATGACTCTGAACGACATTATCAAACGTACTGGACTTTCCAAAGGAGCTATATACCATTATGTGAAAAGCAAGGATGAACTATTAGCTTTAGTTTTACAGGAGAGGATAGAAGAAACCAATGATCGATTTTTTGCCGAAGTAAACCAAGGTAAAAAAGAGTTTGAAGGCCCTTTGAAAGAAATTGTTAAAAATTTGCCATCACTGCAAGACCCCCACGATGCAACAAATCAAATCTTTCTTTATTTGTTATCGAAAAACGATCAGCCTGCTATCAGTACAATAATTAATAAATTTTACGATCAGTCCCTTCAATTATCCAAACAGTGGATTACTGCCGGTCAACATGCTGGGGTCATTCCCTTATCGGTTAATGCAGATAAGACAGCTGAGTTATTTATATTGATCTCCTACGGCTTCCGTGTGCGCAGTTCCATCTTTAATGATTCTCACGATTTCAGTGCAGATGATTTTTCATTACTTATGGTGGATTTACTGCAATCAAAACCAAAATAAAAGAAAGGGTGCTAACCTCAATGAACGTTTTGTTGTTTTTGCACATTCTTGGAGCAGTTATTTTTCTTGGGAATATTGTCACTGCCGCCTTTTGGAAAATTAGAGCTGATATAAAAAGGGATCCTAAGTTTATTCATCACACTGTGAAAAACGTTATGTTGGCTGATTTCATCTTTACATTGCCAGGATTAATACTAATTATTGTTCCAGGCATTTTAATGGCCGTTCAATCAGGATATTCAATGGACACTTTCAATTGGCTTACATTGTCATTATTCTTGTTTGTATTAACCGGTATTCTTTGGTTAGCAGTACTTATACCCATACAGCGAAGCATGATCCGTTCCAGTGCCCGATCAATAGACGACGGCATCATTTCGAATAAATATCAGAATGTATCTCGTTATTGGGCAATTGTTGGAATAGCAGCTACCCTATTACCTGTGGTCATTTTGTATCTTATGGTTACAAAAGCATTTTAAATTAACTAGAAAGGATGAATTAAATGGCTCCTTTTATTGTTCTAATTGTTGGATTTCTGATGTTTAGTGTAATTGGTTATTTTGAATTACCTTTGAATGAATGGCAAACATCATTGCGCCTTGCTGTCGCTCTCATGTTTTTATTTACTGCAATGGCTCATTGGGGAAAGAGACGTCAAGGTCTTATTAAAATGGTACCTTCTTCGTTGCCATATCCCCATTTCATCGTAACAATTACGGGGATATTAGAGATTATTGGTGCTTTAGGTCTACTGATACCGATCACTTCAAAAATTGCTTCGATATGCTTGGTCATTTTACTAATTGTTATGTTTCCAGCTAATATCCATGCCGCAAAGGTAAGTGTCAGGATTGGTGAAAAACCCGTTACGCCTTTGTTTCTTAGAACCATCCTGCAAATAATTTTTGTAACAGCTGTAATTTTAGCCGGATGGTATTAAATGTTCAAAAAATGTAGTTTCAAATCTTACAATCAAGTTCCTACTATTTTCAACAATCTGGCCCTTTTGTAAAAATGATGAATAACTCTTTATCTTGGTCTTTATTTATTGTGTTTATAGATAATTTGAGGAGCATAGATAGAGTTAATTTCTCTTATTCCAAAAGGGCTTGAGTGATTTTCACCTTTGAAATTAATCTTGGGGTTCTTACTAACAATTACTTACCTACAATAATAAGTGAATTAATAAGAAGTACTATTAATAATATTCCAAAAGAGGTTTTCATAAGAACACCTCTCTATATAGAGTTCCTTGACTTTTTATTATTCAACTAGACTTCACCATGATTTTTTTTAAAATGTCTTTTATAATAAGAATGTACATGTTCATTTAATACCTAATTTTTTATTTTAGTTAATAATCAATTGAATCAGCAATATCAATTAACATTTCGAGAGTCACCTTTCTAGACAGCCTTTTATCAATACTTAAGAAATATTGCCAATTATCTCTTTCGAAAACTAATATATTAAATCCTGATACGTTCATATATGTTGCATCATTACCGTTTTTTAGCTTAACAAGTTTTAGAACATGCTTATCTGGGATTGAGATTTTATGCTTAATCGGGTGAACATTAATCTTATAATGGTTTTCAGGTGATTTATCACTTATAAACTTTACTTCAAACGAATCGTTACTATCTCCTTCTAAGTTACTAAACCTTCCGAACTGATGTGTAAAAGTAATGGGGGGTTGTCGGAGGGGTAGCTTCAAATCTTGTTTGAAATAATCCTCAAATTCTTTTATTGCCTCTTCTACAGATTTATAACCAACTTCAGGAAATATCTCTTCAAATGGTCTTGGAAAATTATTTGTATTGGCATATGCCTTTTCGTTAGAACCAATAACATTTAACAAAAGTAAAACAATAAGGTTTATTCTTTTCATAGTTTTACACCCTTTTTTAGATGTATAATCTCCAAATATTCTTCAACTATCCTGCATCTTTGGTTCAATTAAAAATTCCACAAAAAGGAATTATTTCATATTAAGCCAAAGGAAAATCTTATTTTACCTTGTATAGGAGCAAATAATAAAGACGCCTATTGCTAAAGAAAAGCGCCCGATTGTTGAAGATTAATGTTTAATCTTATTCAAGATAAATACTTGATAGTTGCCCCTGCATCGCAATATTAGCGCTGCTCCACACAAAATAAAATTGATTATTCGGTCTATTCATCCTATATGGGTAGCATGCAATTTTCATTAGTGCTTAATAAGCAAATACAGTTTAGCGAATTCTAGCTTTGAGAAAGCCATCATATATAATAATCGTTACAGATAACAAGTAGAAAAAGATTCCCCCGCCAATAATCCAATCTTTTAATTGATCCGCGGAAATAGCAAATAAATCCGTTATATACATAATGAACTCTTTATTCATTAAATTTGGATTTATTAATATAACAATGAATACAATGGTTCCAATAACATGGATGGCAGTATTAAATAGTGCCATTCCTTTTGTCCATTGACCCTTGATTAATTTATAAAGAGCCAATGCTATTTCTAAACCAACCATAATAACAACAATCGGCCAATACCGAAGTAAAACTTCCTGATTTAAAGATGGAACAACAAATTCAAGTCTACCTCCACCGCCATCATATATACCTACAATCTGATTTGCATAAAAATAAAGTGTTGCCCAGATCGCAGTCCACATTAGACCTCCAAATACTTCGAACTTTGAAATAGCCTTTTTCTTAGGGATATAAGGAATATCTTTCAAGTCATCTGGCGTCCATTTTTTAAAGCTTACTGTTAGTGGGAACTGTTCTTTTCCTTTATCTGTTCTTTCTAAAATAGCAAATATAAGTGTGAGCCAAAAGAATACATGAATCTCTACTTCAATGATTCTCCATATGCCAAATCCAATTACATTTAAAAACACATTGATTAACGCTTCTTCTTCGCTATATCCAATAAAATATTCGGCAATGACTGTGATTAACGCACAGATAGCGGCAATTGGCAAAATCATTTTTAGCAACGTTACATAGATATCAAAATAACGTGGGCCAATAAGGTGCATTGGCCGGTCTCGATATCCACTAGCTAATGTGATTGGACTTCCTAATTTTTCAAGAACTGCCTTTACATCCTCTTCATTATAATCATCAGGTAGCATATCCTCTATTGTTGACCGTAACTCAAGTGCAATATCCTCACGATTTTTTTCAGGTAGCCTTCGAGTAATTTCCTGAATGTAGATGTCAATCAACTCCATCATCTTCCTCCCCCTTTAATAGGCTATAAAGCTCTTTTGAACTCTTTAACCATTCCTTTTTTAACTGCAAAAAAATTTCTACCCCATATTCACTTAAAACATAGTACTTACGTGGTCTACTTTCCGATGTATCCCAACTACTCGACACCAACTCCTGTTTTTCTAATCGGCGAAGCAATGGATATAAGGTACTTTGATCAATGGCAATACCTGATTCCTCCAATAGCTGGACTAATGAATAACCGTACTGGGGGGTTTGTAATTGACTTAAAACTGCTAATGTCAACGTTCCTCTCCTAAGCTCTGTCGTTAATGAAATCAATAAATTACTCATTCACCCACCCCATTCTTTTTACTATATGTCATACAGTATTTGTTCTATACTATGTATCATACACTATTGTTGATACTCAAACAATAGAAATTTAAAGAAAAGAATGAAAATTACCAATAAAAAAACACACAAGAAACCTCAAATTAAGAATATCTAAAATTCGGTTTCCTTTTTTATTTTTTCGTCCACAAGTCTGTTCTTTATTTTAAGTACATTTATCACAATCTCCTTTTAAATTAACATCAATATCTAATTGAAGTTATTTAAAACTTGTTGAACTAACAGTCCCCCATAGTGGAATAAAAAAAGATCGCCGTAGCGACCTAATTTTCCTCAAGTCTTGTACTTGATAACTCCATAACAATGTCAAAAAAATTTACTATACGTCTCTTATCCTAAGCTTTCTTCCCACCTATTTTATGATAAATAGACATGATGACCCAAATTGCAGTTGGAAGTAAGATTGCTCCAATGATCATAGATGCTATGAGTTGAACTGCACTACCATTGACTAAAAACAAAATCATAATAGCCATTAAGAAGAAAAGAATTAGTATCGTTTTTGATAAATAGACGAATCCTTTTTTTTCTTTTGCCTTCCATTTGTTATTGTATGTCGTGATTACAGTCCAAGCTGTCGGAATGGCAAATACAGTTAAAATAATAGCTATCACATAAAGTAATGATTGAAAGGTACCTGAACTGATCATTGCTCCAATCCATGCGATCACTGTTATTAAAACGAGCGGAATGGCAAAGTAATTCATAGAAAGGGCTAAATTCGCATACTTTTCAGCCGATGTGTCACGGTCACTATAGATTGGTATTGTACCAGGATCTGCTCGGAATAAATGAATATCACCTTCTGAGGCAATATGCGACCATCCAGCAGATGAAAAAAAGTCAAGGTATTCCTCTACTTCATCCTCGTTTAACGAACGATAATCTACACTGTAGATATAATCAGAGCTTTCTCCTTTTTTAAGCGTATATCCCATAAACTTAAAATCACTGACATGCCAACCCTTCAAAGAAAATTGGCGTAATTTTTCCATGTCCTTATCCTCAGAAAAAGCTAACCCACCTGACATAATATACTTTGTTTGTTTCATTCTTCCACCTCCTTCAATCCAGTTTCCGCTAATTGAATCATCTGTTTTCTTAGCTTTACATCTTCTTCTAACACGTCTCTACCCTTTTCAGTGAGCAGATAGGTTTTACGTCTTGAATCCGAACCATCATATAAATAAATCCACTCTTGTTTTAATAACTTTTTAATAATCGTGTACATTGAAGCAGGACCTATTGTAATTGCACCTTTTGTTGTTTCTTCAATTAAGCTCATAATTGCGTAACCATGCCTTGGTTTAGTTAAAGCAGCCATAATATAAAACATTGAATCTGTTAATTGCTCCGCTTTATTCAATTCATCACCCTCTATATCATCATAAGATATATCACAAAACGATATATGTATCTATAAATAATATATCATGATGTGATATATATGTCCAGATTTATATCATAATTTGATATATCAATTTATGATATTTTTTTATAGCAAATAAAGAACTATGACAATGGACTACATTAACCAATCTGTTGCCAATGTAAAAAGCGACGCAAATGATTATTTTTGCGTCGCTCATAGAATAATTCAATTTAAATGTAGACGTTTTATGGGAATCTTATTACGACCCCTGGTATCATTTCTAGATAGTTTAAGGTGAAAGACACCGCACTGGTAACCATTGGAGCGGCGCTAACTAATGAAATCTGGATGTATTTTAGTCATTACAATATTTCAATATATCCTTCTGTTCCATGCACGCGAATTTTTTGTCCATCTTTTATCAGTTTGGTTGCATTCTCTACTCCGACCACTGCTGGTAAGCCATATTCACGTGCGATAACTGCTCCATGGGTCATTAATCCACCAACTTCGGTGACTAGGCCTTTTATGGATACAAACAATGGTGTCCAGCTAGGATCAGTATAGGCGGTGACTAATATATCTCCATCTTCTACATTGGCATCTTCCATGTTTAAGATGACACGTGCTCTTCCCTCGATAACACCAGAGGAAACAGGTAAACCAACAATGGCTTCGGCTGGTAGATTGTCTCGTTTGTACTTACCTGCTATGATTTCACCATCTGATGTAATCACACGTGGTGGAGTTAGTTTTTCATATAATTTGTACTCGTCTTTTCGTTTGTTAATAATCTGGTAATCCAATTTATTTGTGCGTACTACTTCGGTAAGTTCCTCAAAAGTGAGATAGTATATATCTTCTTTTTCATGAATAATTCCCGCTTGAACAAGTTTTTCCGCTTCTTTCAGTAAAGCTTGCTTATAAACAAAGTAGCGATTGATCATGCCGTATTTTGGATATTCACGATAACCAATAAAATTCCGGATGATGCTAATCATTCGTTTTGTCTCTTTGGCTTTTTGTTTACCATCCGGTAATCGTTTCAATCTATCTACTAACTCTTGTTCTTTTTGCAAGGCCTCCTGGCGACCTTGCTCAAATCTTCTCTTGCTTTCATTCGGCTCAAAATTCCTGATGTTACTTAATATCAAAGGGATAAGTGTAGTAGGTTTTTCGCTCCAACGAGTTCTAGTTATATCGATTTCGCCTGCACATCGCATCCCATATTTGTTAAGATAAGCATTAATCGCGTCTCGGGTCTCCTGTCCACCATCAAACTCAACCAGCTCATCCAAAAAGTGATCATCTTTGACATGTTGTAAATACTCTATGATCTTCGAATAAGGTCGAATCACATCTGCAACATCCATTAAGGCTAGACCCATTTCCGATGTAATATTGTTTGGTACAGATTGAGAAAGCGTATCTGCTGCGTTCTTTTCACCTAACCACTTATTCATTTTTTCATTGATCCATGATGATGCATCCATAGCAGTCCTAAACACAATCGAACTTTGTGGGTTAAATAATATCCTCTTTAATTCCTGGATATCCTCTAAAATAAAATCAAATAAATCCAATCCCGATTTCATTTGGATGTTTTGTCTTAACATTGCTATCGATGTTTCGCTACTCTTAATCAAATCAGAAACAATTGTTGGATTGTTTTCGATTAGTGTCTGAAAATCCACCATCGAATTACCTTTATTACTTATACTCGGACGACTCTGTTCTTTCTTATCATTTGAGGACGGTGTTATGAAATCCTTTCGCTCTAGTATGGTCATTAATGCATCTTTTAAGAGTTGATCGTGTTTTTCCATGCCATTTAATAAAATTTCTCTACTAACAGGTGAAGCTAGATTTTGTGTAACATCAACAAACAACCTACCACCAGCTTTACGCATAGGGGCAGGAGTTGTTAACAACCAAAAAGATAATCCCAATGGTTTCATTGGGTCAGTCATCATTTGTTGATGGCCGACAGAAATATAAACGTGATTTTCTTCATCATTCGCTTCAGGGATGGGGTATAAAGTAGTAATAGGACGACTCTGGACTATATAAAATGTATCATCAACTAAACACCATTCGATGTCCTGCGGGCAACCAAAATAAGCTTCAATCTGTCTTCCAATGTGAGCTAATTGTAAAATTTGTTCGTTAGTAAGTGTTTGGGACTTTTGCTGATCAGGAGCAATCTGCTCAGTCTTTGTTCCGCCTTCTTCTCGTGCATAGATGGCCAATTTTTTTGTTGCTATCCTCTTATCGACGATTTCCCCTTCTCTCACTTTATAACAGTCGGCCGTTACAATACCAGAAACTAATGCTTCTCCAAGTCCAAAACTGGCGTCGATTGATAGGAGCTTTCGGTTGGAGGTTATTGGATCAGCAGTAAATAAAATCCCTGAAGCCTGTGGAAAAACCATCTTTTGAACGATAACGGATAAATATACTTGACTGTGATCAAATCCATTTTGCATACGGTAGATGACCGCACGATCTGTAAATAGGGAAGCCCAGCATTTACTAATATGCTGCATTATTGCTTCTTTGCCGATGATATTTAAATAGGTGTCTTGCTGACCCGCAAAAGACGCATGTGGTAAATCTTCTGCAGTCGCACTAGAACGCACTGCATAAGCATGTTCCTCGCCAAATTGGGAGAGATAGTGAGTAACTGCTTTCACAACATCGGAAGGAATTTCAACTTCCAGAAGAATTTGTCGAATGTTACGACTGATTTCACCAATCTGATCTCGATCTTCAACCTGTAGCCTTTTTAGTTGGTCCATTAAAGCGTGATACGCATCGTTTTGTTCGATGGCCTTTTGAAATCCCACTGTTGTAATACAAAATCCTTCTGGTACTTGTATTCCTTGAATTTTTGATAATTCTCCTAAATTTAACCCTTTTCCTCCAACGAGCGAAAGCTGTGTTTTTTCAATCTCCTGAAAATCGAGAACCAAAGAACTCATTCAACATCTCTCCTAACCGTTAATGTTCTATAGATTTTACCAGCACTATATAGAAAGAAATAGTCTATAATGTACTTTTTTTATATGCTATAATTAAAGTAGGAAGAGGACATTAATGTCTGAAGTACAATCTTTTTCAGTAAATAACCTTTCCTTATTTGGAAAGATTACAAAATTGATAATCCCAATACAGACTTCAAAAAAAGTGGTGCTAGCGTTGCACCACTTTTTTTTATATGAAGAGGAAAGGCTATTAAGCCTATAGATTCAATCCACAAAATTACTCTAAATTATTATTAATTTTTTTATAACTTTTGCTGGCACTCCCGCATCACAATATTTTCCGGTAAAAAGAAGCAAAAAGCCCATTCTAATCTTTATCATTTTTTCTTACATTTCACCAATATAAAATTTATTGAAGGTTTATTTTTCATGTCCTTATTTGGCTCATTAATTTCCGAAAACTCTACCAAACCATAGTCTCCAAATTCTTGTTTTATAGAGTCAGAATCATAAAAAAACATTTTTACGCCTTCCATTATCTCAAAATAGTCTCTATCCAATTGTTTGCCTTTACCAAACATTGGTGCCTTTTTTGAAACAGTTGTAAAAATCATATATCCATTCGGTTTTAACTGATCGTAGCAATCTTTAATAAACTTCTTTCTCTCCTGCCCATTCAATAAATGTATAAGTGCGTGAGAGAATATGCCATCGTAAAGCTTGTTATCAAAAGGCATATCAGTAACAGAACCATGAAAAATTTCACTATCAATTCCATTTTCCCTCGCCAAACCAATTGCTGTTTTTGAAATCTCAATCCCTGTAACATTTATTCCGTTTTCAATGAATACCTTCGCATTTCTTCCATATCCAATACCTGGTATTAGTATGTCCTTAACGTTTTTTTCAAGGAAAAAGTCTTTTATTAAAATTGCGGAGTCTGTAGGCTCGAATCCCCACATTGTCTGTTTGTCTATAAAACTTGATTCCCAAAATTCCATTATATCTCTATCTCCTTCAAGTTATAATTTGGCTTTTTTGTATCATACTAATTACTAAAACTTTACCCAATTAGCAACCATTGTGAAAAAAGCCTATATTTTAATTGGAAACTATGTTGCTTAACACTATTATTCCTATTATAGATATGATAACTCTCTAATAACTATAATCAGACATCTTCTTTTTGTAAATAGCCATTCCTTAAAAATGAACGGAATGTATTCCTTTATTTACATGTTAATACTTATTTAGCTAATCTGCTCCTATTGTGGAATAACAAAAAAAGGCTTTACTTTTTAAGGAGGTAAACCCTTATTCTTTAAAATGCTAGATTATTATATTGGTAAGAGAATTTAACTCCCAATCTAAAAAAAAACGGCAACTCAACAAGACTACCTATTATACAAAGTTCGGGATTTATATTTTTTCTAAAAGATTTAATTTATCTCTTTTACTGTATTCTGTTAATCTATCCCTTTCACACAATAGCTTCATAAAAAATATGAACCCTTCTTGGATCTGCCATGGTTTTACTGCACCTTTTTTATCATTTTTTCCCTAAAAATCAGGTTAAACCCTTGAATTTTTGTTTTCTTTTTTAAAGGCTTTTTGTATCGTTTGTTGCATTTGTACAAGCCCAACTGCCAGCTTTTATTCCCAATAAAGGATTCTAGCCTTTCTTAAGAAGATTGCAGCTCTTTACTCAGTAAAATGAAACGTGTAGCTATCCTCAGTCGATATTTATTATTTATAACTTTACTAAAATAGCAACAATGTTTGAGAAAAGAGCCTTTTTAAAAGTTATTTTTAAGTTTTATAGGCTTAAAGATGGGTAAAAAAGTACTGTGGAGTTGAGATCCACAATCCATAAAGGCGCTTTTTTACTAGTAAGAATAAATGGGTTTCCATTCTACATATGTGTAAGCATCATGTTACTAATTCTTATGCTAAAAAAGCTTCTTAATTTTAAAGGAGGATATACATGTTTCGTCATCAAAAGGAATTGCAATTTGAAGTAAAAGTAGAGCGTCCCGATCCGCAACTTGCGAAGCATATTCAGGAATTACTAGGCGGCCAATTCGGTGAAATGTCCGTTATGATGCAGTATTTATTCCAAGGTTGGAACTGTCGCGGAAATGAAAAATATAAAGACATGTTGATGGATATCGGCACAGAAGAAATCGGTCACGTTGAAATGCTTTGTTCTTTAATTTGCCAATTGCTGGACGGTGCTTCCCCCGAGCAGCAGGCAGAAGCTGCCAAAGATCCAACATTGGCTGCTATCATGGGCGGAGTAAATCCTCAACACTTAATCGTTAGTGGACTTGGAGCAACTCCTAAGGATTCCCAAGGTATTCCATGGAATGCTGGCTATATTGTAGCTAGTGGCAACTTGCTTGCTGATATGCGTGCAAACCTAAATGCAGAAAGTCAAGGACGTCTTCAGGTTGCTCGAATCTACCATATGACAAAAGACGAAGGCGTTCGTGCAACATTCCGAAAAATGCTTGCCCGTGACCGCTATCATCAATATCAATGGATGGCTGCCATCAGTGAACTCGAAGAGAAAAACGGAGTAGTCGTACCAGCATCCTTCCCACCAGAAGCTGAAAAGGAATCCCAGCCGTATGCGTTAGAATTCTGGGACCTTTCACAAGGCGAAGAATCATCTACAGGTCTATGGGCTACCGGAAGTGCTCCAGACGGTACTGGAGATTTCGTTTATCTACCTGACCCAGCACCACAAGGTAACATTCCAGACCCTATAGTCCCAGCACCAGAACTACATCATGACCTTGATGGCCAAGCTACTAATAAATAATCTATTTCTACAAAACAGCGCTGTCTTCATTTTGGAGACGCGCTGTTTTGATGTTAATGCTATTTTAATCATAATTTCAGCATACAAAAGTTGAATAGCATTTTTCCTAAATAAGGCCTTACTAAGGAATAATTGCTCTTCTTATAGAAGTAAACCGCTCCGTAAGTTTGGAATTTCAACAATAAAAGCGTTTAAACACTAGATTAACGGTTTATTATTTAATTATTATTCTTAATAGTTTCTTCATCTTCCACACTGATAACTGCCCTTTCGTTTTTTAGTTAACTCAACAAAAAAGCATTAACCCTTTTTCAATTACGACTCCGTTATCCATCCATGAATGACAATTTACCACAGAGATTGGAAGATAATTATGTTCTTTCATGGTAGTTTAAGTAAAATATTTCATATGGTACGATTATAATTAAAAATGAGAAAATCTAAGTTTGTCGAAATGGGTCGTTTTATGTATTATGGTACCAATAGTTATTTTTGACGCTTTGGGGGAAAAACAATGGGAAAACTATATTCCTTTAAATTGGATGAAGAAAAAGGCATTTTCTTTGTAAAAGTGGGCGGCTTTTTTAAAGAGGAAGATGCAAAAATATATTTAAGCGAGTTTCAAACCATCGTAAATACCATTAACCCTTCGAGGTATAAATTAATTATAGATGCAAGTGGACAAGAAGAAGTGGCTGATCAAGTGGTGGATGATATCATATTCGTTTTAAAATTATATTCGATGGCTAATTTTAAAAAGATAATAGTTATTATTCCTTCCTCTCCCACTTCAAGAATGCAGGTTATAAATTGTGTAAGAAAAATTATCTTTCCTGGAATATTTGTAGATTCCATTGAAGAAGCTTACAGCATCCAAGATTAATAATATTTTCAATGTCAACAGTTAACCTGTAACGGGTTTAGTTAAGAGGGGAAAATTTGCTTTGATTCACAAAATAACAAATCATTAGTTCTACGTAGAGGGGCATAGTCTTTATGGATTAACGCCCCCGCTAGTGGAATAACAATTTTATTCTCTTATTTCTTCCAGTATTTTAAGTACACGATTATTTTGTCTTTCAATAGATTTTATCTCTTTTAAATGCTTGAAGAGAACAACACAATAAGTACAATAGCTACTCAAATTATAAAATCCATTTCAGTTCCCCGTCTTCATTATTTATCTATGTACTTTTACATTATTCCGCATACGTTTTGGTTTAAAATTACATGCTTGTTCAAGTATTCTTCTTCCTTTATTCTACAATACAAACCAACACATTATTCACAAGAATATCAATAACAATATTTTCCTAAAATAATGAAACTTCCTTCTTTTTTATACGTATCTCTTCATAAGGGGGAATTCCATGAAGAAATTTTTATCTATAATAATAACTTTATCTGTCTTACTTGGTCTTAATTATGGAGTATCATATTTATTAGATGCAAACTTATTCGAATACTCATTTTTCATAGGGCTTGCTGTAACTCTGATAATTTGGTTCTTCACCACCAAAGGTGGATTTACTACTAAAAGCGTTGATTTTTTAGTATTGTCCAATACTAATCAAAAAATGGAAACCGAAAAATCTACATATAAACCTTCAATTGCCTTTTATACCTCTTTTATTTATACGTTAATATCAATGATAGCCTTGATTATTTACTACAGGAATTATTTCCTTTAATTTCTCTATCAAATCCTGGGATACAAATTTAAGATTCCAGGATTGTTTTTGTTATACTTCATTATTAAAACTTTTTTATCAAATAAGTAACTCCGTTTTTACAATAAAAAAACGATCCTTCGATATTGAAGAATCGCACTCTTGTATGGAACATCTATTTAGTTTTATCTACGAAAATATTTTGTCACTCTTAAATTGACATATCAAATGATAAAAACTTAGGCAGTTCATTTTCACGCTTATCGAGCATAATTTGTTCTGGCTTAATCCCCTGCTCACGCAGTACTTCAATGTTCTGCTCAAGGAACTCGTCGCTGCCAACAACATAGAAGATTGCATCCTTGTCTGCAGCAAGATTTTTCACTTCTTCATAGTAGTCTTTACGGTTATCGACGAACTGTGCCGTAAATTTCTTGTCAGGTTCAGATTTAAAAATATTAGTGAATAAGAAATTCTTTGTTGAATCAATATTCAGAGAATGAATTTTATTGACATTGTCTGCACGTTCGAAATATTCAAGTACAAGTGGTCTGAAAGTTGCAAGACCGACACCTGATGACAGCAGGTAAACATTTTTGTCTTCTCTTTTAAGCGGTACATTCGAATGAGTTTTAAATATCGCCACTTCATTGCCGACTTCAAGATTTCTTAAAATCGACTTAAACTCAGAACATTGCTCTCTAATGCGTGTTGTGATACCTATTGCATTTTCGTGCGGTAAAGTAGAAATTGACATATGGCGAATTAGGCTGCGGTTTGGTTTATCTCCAGCATTGAAACCTTCCAATGCGAAGTGTGTGTGGGAGCCTTCTTCCCATGTAAAGTCTTCCGGACAGTCGAGCAAGTACGTTTTAACCTCAGGCGTTTCCTCTATAATCTTATTTATTTTAGTCCAGTATATTTGCAATGTATATTCTCCTCACTCAATTACATGTATTGTTATTATTTAATATATCACAAATGATAACGATTCTCAATTAATTTGATTGATTATTTCAGATAATTTATGTGATTTAAATTTACCGTTAATTCATACAGTATTTTTCTAGATAATGGTTCTATTACTGAACTAAGAAAAAGCTGGACTCTTCCGTTAAGCTGTCCCTTTACTTCAATAAGAAAAGATTAAGGCATTTCGTTACTTGTCTCTTTGGTCAACTTTTATTTTTTTTCTAGAAAACTAACTAAACTCCAAATTGTTTTAAATGATGGTCAAGGTGCTTGTATATACCTTTTCCCCATTGCTCGGAAGTAAGTTTACCGAAAAAGGGATGTGGATGAATCGTACACTTTTCTGGACCATTATTTTGGAAAGTTATAATTTTTTGTTTCAGTTTTTCCTTCTCTGTTTCAAATTCTTTTTCATCTACAATCAAAATGGTCGGAATGGTGGACATATTTTTGGCTAAAGTCCTGTCGTTATAAAACATTGGTTTTACAAAGTTTCCTATTAATATTCCTAACCAACCTCTTGGTGGAAAAGAATATCCCATTGCAATGTCTTGAAAGGATGAACAATGTGCTAGCATTTGGGCAACATCCATTTTACCCCATTGGGGTTTTGAATTTGGGTTTAATTTGTCAATACGCTTTAAAATTTCCTTTGAATGCAATTGATTAAAAATATTTTTCATTTGTGCATCTCCCTTTACCAATCTAGCTCTATATCACCACAAAAAAATCCTTTTATTCTGTTAATTAAAAGGTTCTCTAAGTTGTAATAAATTTCCTTCATTAAGAAAAGGCATCCCTTATTAAAGGAATGCCCTATAGTTTAAATAGAAACTTTCAATCTATTGTTTTGATATCTTGACCATCGTAAAAAGGCGCTAGAATTGTGCCCTTTTATGGAAGACGTGATTTCAAAATCATTTTAATATATCTAGAGGGGTACGACAATTATTCCTGTTTTATCGTGCTATTTTAAACCACACGATTATAGTTCAAAATGGTTCATTGTCAAACCGGGAAAGACGAGGTTGTCACCAGAGAAATGATATCGGCACATTTGGCCAAAAATAGCTATATATTTTACCAATCGTTTCCACTCTCAAAATTGTGGCCTCACTCGTTTCAACTATCCGTCAATTCTATTGCTGAACCGTTTGATTGCTTCCTCGGTCACCGGCTCGAAGAGGTTAACGAGGTTGCCGTCGGGATCACGGAACAACATGGAACGGTTCCCCCACGGCATCGTGGTCGGTTCCTTTACCCACTCGTCAATAAACGGTTTTAAACGTTCGTATTCAGCATCGACATTATGGACACGGAATTCGATAATGACAGTTTTATTGCTGGCTGCTATTGCGGAACCAGTACCGAACAGTGGCACCGTCTGCGAATGGCCGATTGCCAGGGTGCACGATGTCAAAACAAGTTCCGCAAAGACAGGCGCGGGACGTTCTGCCGAAACCCCCAAGACTTTTTCATAGAACTTGACAAGACGATCCAAATCGTCAGTAATAATGCGTACAGAAGCAAAATTCACGAGATATCATCCTTCCTATAATAACTGATAAAATATCGTATCATTTCATTTTTGGCCAGAACCAGCAATGCTATCATAAATTGCAAAGGGTTACGAGGCCTGTTTTTTCCATTTTAAGTAGCCTAATTTGCGGGTTAACCAACTTTCGTTGGCTCTCTGTAAGGGCTTGATTGTATCTATAATTATTCCATTTTTGGTTTAACGACCATTTTTCCATGTCTGGCTACTGTGCAATTGGTCTATAGTGATATGAATTATCCTTTGCAAAACATACTTCGCATCCCACTCCTTTATGTTTACTTACTCCGATTATAAAAAAACACTACTGACAACAGTATGTCAGTAGTGTTTTAACATTTTTTTTGCTTCCTCATGAATCCGATTTCGGAATGATTCAGGCTCCAATACAATCACTCCCGCTCCCCAGCCAAGCACCCATTGTAGCAATTCTTCTAGGTGACGAACGCGTAAAACCACATGCAATCCATCTTGATGCTCTTCCATATACTCTATATAATGATAGTTCGACTCCCTCACTTTATCCACGATGTCATGGTTAAATCGAAGGCGAACTCGCAAGTTCCTATCATCCGGAGGGGTATACTCCCTTAAGTTAAAATGCGCCGGCAGTTCGAATCGTTCTTCCAGGTTGATAAGTTCCGTCATTCGGGACAAGCGGAAGTGGCGAATGTCTTGACGAAGATCACATCGAGCTACGAGCATCCACGATCCTTGAATAAGCACCAATCCATAGGGAGCAACGGTACGAACACTATGGTAATTCCCTTCGGAATCTGCAAGTCTTTTTGCATAATGAAAGTTTATCTTTCGCTCGTCTAATATTGCGCGACGGATCTTTTCTAGATATTTCTTTTCTTTTGAAGGCGTAACCTGTTTATCAGAAATGAGCAAACGCATAGCCTTGAGTACATGAGAAGTTTCATTGCGAACGCTCGTCGGAAGAATGGCCTCGATTTTGCTACGAGCTGCTTGAGCTCTGACACGATAATCATCATCAAATTGTTGTTCGATAAAGTCTGTTCCAATCAGAAGGCTCACGGCTTCAGGTACCGTAAAACTGATAGGAGGCAGGAAATAGCCTTTCATTAAGGAATATCCTGTTCCAGGGGCTCCTATGATTGGCACGCCAGCTTCACTCAGCGCCTGAATGTCGCGGTAGATGGTTCGCACGCTCGTTTCAAACAGGGTTGCCAGATCTTCAGCACGTACAACTTCTTTACGCTGCAACTCCAGCACGACGGCTAACAATCGGTCTGTTTTGTTCATTGGTTGCCCCCCTTGAATGTTTATTACAAAATAATATACCACATCCTAATGGAGAAGATTATTCAGTGACTCTGGAGTTGCCAGACATGGCTGTGTAAACGCATCTATGACGGAATCTCTACAAAATAAGGGCAAGGCTTCTGTTGGAGTTGCGCCGTTAACTGGTCCGAATGTTGAACATAAGTTCAACATAATAGAGTATTAAATTCATATTAGATCAAACACTTTTAATTAAAGTTTTAGATTGATTAGAACGCTTTGTTTTAAATAATTATATTGTTTATCATTGGTATCCAAAAATGCTTCGTCTCTATTTGAAGGAATATCCATATACACTATGTCTTCTCCAAATTGACTAGCTGTAAAATCGTATAAGTTTCCATTAATAAAATTATAAAAATGCCATCCACCTGATAGATTAGTTTTCCTTATTTCCCCACCTAATATATCATTTACTACTAATGCAGTTACACCACATTGTCCATTTGCAGGGTTATCTTTACTCCATTTTGAACTTGATTCTGATGACCAAGATTTAGCTAACGCTTTAATCATTTTTTCTATTTGCTTAGAGTGATTATTTTCCATAAAAACCCCTCATTTCACAGATTATCTTATATAGAATTTCTCCTATTACTGTATACAAATTAAATACTGCTCTTCAACTCTTGCCCCGGTTATTTCACAAAGTTTTTTTATAGACTAAGTCCTGGACAACCTCTGTTTTCAATTTCTTCTGAACCAAAAATCTGATAGAAGTAATGTTTTTCCGGTTTTCCTTACTCTTGACTAGCTCCGTTCGCTCCAAATCTTATTTTTTCTTGAGGTAATTCTTCTATTTTTTCTCCTTTTTCATCAACATAAAACGCACGTAATTGATATGCTCCTGAATGTTTTTCATTAACCCATCCAAAATGCGAGGGCGAAGAAGTATATAGAATTCCACTCTCTGGAACTTTGTAAACAATTTCATTATTTTCTATTTTTAGTGGTTTTGCACCATCCACATTGTAGTGAATAACAACACAACCTTCAAAACCCGAAGGCAATAAATAGGTTTGGTCAACACCTTCTTGATCGACTAAAAACTTATACATTACTCCTAAGAAAATGAGAACTAACACTGCTATTCCAATTTTTGTTTTCAACAATCCTCACCTCCCGATCTGAAAAACGCATTTTTTCGCTACAAATATAACATATTTGCTTCAACTAAAATTCCCCTTTTACACAGTCAGAAATTCAACAAAAAAGGCGTTAATCCTTTTTGAATAACGTACTCATTACTTTAAGTAAATCACTTACAGGAATGTTACCACGAACGTTGCTTAAAAAAGGACTTCCTTTTACGAAAGAAAGTCCCTGAGTGTTTAAGCATTTTACAGTATTTTTCTTTTGATGTTGCTCCTTATACTCATCTAATTTTATTAATGAGCTCTTTATATTGTGTATCTCCGTAGCCTACTGTTGGGAAAAGATCAAACAACCTCTTGATTAATTCTTTTGTAGCTAAATCTTTATTTTTATTAATATATTTTACCACTGCATTATCTTCTTTTAGGAGATCTAAATAGATGTTAATTGCTTGATACATAACCGGGATTAATTCCTTAGTTGGTTTAGTATGATTAACCAACACTTCTTTATATACCGAATAATAATGGCCTAATTTAAGTTCGGCTTGATGAACTTTAAATTCATCCTCTCTAAAACTATTTAAGAACACTTTACCCTCATAACTTGTTTTTTCTAAAAACTTTATCATTTACTCACAAAATGTTATTCCAGTACTACTCCGTTAGTGGAACAAAAAAAGATCGCCGCAGCGACCTCATCTTCTTTGCTCTTGCATACTTGTTATTGAAGAAAATACTATTAGGTGTTTTTCTAAATTGTGTTTTTACCGACTAATATATCCAAATCAACCGTTATGTGAGTCACATTCTTATTTAAAAAAGATGTTACTCTTTCCTCTGTTGTGGACCAAGTTAATGGAGTCATTTGAACTAACCATTCAAGTGAAGATTTATTAAGGTTCATGGTATAACTTAATCTTGAACTTTCTACAAATTGAAAGCTCTCTTTAAATCTTTCCACAGTCTCTGAATTAGAGTAATTTTGTTTTTCAGGTTGATGAAAAAGATGCTCCCTTAACTCTTTTAAATAACCACTTTTAGGCACAATCTTAATGACTAAACCATCTGATTTCAACAATCTATTAAATTCGGCATAATTTGACGGAGATAAGATATTTAGAATAACATCGAACTGTTTATTCTTAAATGGCGTGTTAGCAAGGTCAGCCACAGCCCAAATCTTATTAGAGTAGTTCTTAGAAGCTACTAGAATACCTTCTTTAGAAATATCTATTCCTACTCCTACTACACCTTTGAAAAAGTCAGACTTAACAATATCGCAAATACTAGTGAGATGTGAACCCTCGCCACACCCCGTATCAAGTATAGATATAAATTCTTTTTTCTTACCAGCATGTTCATTTATTATTTTTGCAATAGCATGGCTTAATGGTTTATAAAAGGCACCTTCAGTAATAAGTTTTCTTCGTGCTTCAAAAAGACCTTTGCTGTACTTGGTATTTACTGAGCGAGTTGTCAAGTTCATATATCCTTGCTTGGCAAAATCAAACGTATGATGATTTGAGCAAATTAAACTTTTAAACTCCATAACCTTCATAGAGGAATGACAAATTGGACAAGCAAAAATGGTTTCAACATCGCTCACATATTTTGCACTCTTTATTTTTTTATTCTCTTGTAACAAAGAAGTCACCTCATTCATTCGTTTTTAGATAATGAAAAAGGCATAGACAAATAAACCCTCATCATATTTAAAAAAAAAAATATGAGTTGGATTTGAAAGTAGTCTATACCCATTTCTATCTGTAACGAATGAATTGAATAATCATGGACCTAACTCCTTTTTACATAGATAGGATGAAACCTACAGATACATAATAACGAGTCTTTATCCTATTTGCAAAAACTTTTTATTCGACAACTTACTTGCCCCTGTTGTTAAATAAAAAAAGAGCTTCTGACCTTCTTCTGATCTCCACTCTTGCCCCCGTTATTTGAATAAAAAAGTTTCTATATATTTTTTAAAGTTCCTGATATAAGATCCGGTTACAAATTGACTATATGTTAACATCTTTTCCAATGCTTTTTTTGTATAGAATTTCTTTAGGATTTATAACAATTAGTATTACTGCTACAGCAAAATAAGAAAGCATAACATATACTAAAATGTCTAATAAATCTCCTTTTACCAAAACGAGAGAAAAATTAAAAATTTGGTGCATAACAATAGGTATCATTAGGTTCTTATTTATTTTGTAGAAGAATGTCACAATAATTGAGAAAGATATAATTCCAATCATAAAAAGAACGATGTACTTGATTAATTTCATATCAGTATAACCTGAGGTAAACCATAGTGGAGTGTGCCAACCCCCCCATAAAAAACCTACGATTAGTGCTGAATGCAAAGGAGAGTACTTCTTTTGTAATTCATTTAGAGCATATCCTCTCCAACCTAACTCTTCACCCAAAGGCCCCTGAACTAATTTATCTAAAAAAGTGAGAAACATTATACCCAGACCTGTAAATGATAGAGCTAAAACCTGAGTATCAGTTGTTTTTGATAACAGAAATATTGTCACAGCGATGATAATAACTTGAATGCATACAACGGTGCCAAGAACGGAAAACCTAAGTTTTTGAGCAAATTGCTGTTTTATAAAATCCTTTAACCTTAATCCCGGATAAATTTTTTTAAATAAAATAATAAATGCAAAGGTAGATGACCATGCAGCAATGGTTTGTAAAATGTTTATTACGCTCTCTGGTGCATCTAACATTATGCTTATACCAATGACCATAAAAAACAATAAAAAGATTACATAAGTTAAGACAACAAAACTGAACAATGGACTTTTTGATATCTTTTTCATAATAACCACTCCTTTTTAGTAGTGGCTAAATTATATGTGTATTTAAACTCAAATACTTCAGACTAGGGGCTGAAACTCTACTACATCCTTTGCACTAATTCAAACAACTGCCCCATTAGTTTAAAATCTTAGTTGGTATTCCATTTGAATAAGTAATATAATTAGCTACCAATTCAACCAAATAATCTAATTCTAAAGCAGTATCAACTACAAGCTCTCCCTCTAGGACACCTGTACGCATTTTTGCATAATGCTTCTTGAGATCTTCAATATTAGTAATTAATTGATTAGGTAACGGACTTAATTTTCTCTTATTCAGCCTTTCAGCCCAAATGAAATCTTCGCAAGTACATAAGACCGATTTTAGACTACCCTTATTTTGATGAATCCAACTTTTTAATTGTTCTACGTCATCCAGGTGGTTAAATCCAAAATCTATTACAATATCAACATCGGATACTATTGAAGATTTGAGTAATTTGTATAAGATTTCAAAACAGATATTATTCCTATCTTCGTTGTTTTTTATGTATTTTGAAACCGTATCATATATATAGTCCTTGTGTAAAACTATTATGTTTAACTTTTTGCCTAATGCATTCGCCAATGTAGTTTTCCCAGTTCCTGCTTTTCCCCTAATCAAAATAACATGTGACAACGATCCCTCCAGTACTTTCAGATAAGAATTTAATAATAGTTCATATCTTTATTACCTTATTGATCATTAGTAACTAACATATTGGACGCATCAAATTCCCAATCTTTAGCCATTATTATAAAATTATATTTTCTGCCTCTTATTTCGTTTTCAATTTCTCCTATCTTTCTAAACCCTACTTTCTTATAGACCTTTATTGCTCGTATATTAAAATCAACCACTATTAACTCTAAATGGTTAAATTTAAATAATCCTCTACCCTGTTCAATTATCGCATTCACAAAACTAATTCCATGACCATTTCCCGTCAAATTTGGTTTCATTTGTACACTAACTGCAATGATTTCTTCTCCTTCATCACCCACATCAAAGAACTCGCAATTCCCTACTAATTCATTATCTTCATTTACCACAGAAAATGCCTTATCCGAATCAATACTTTGTTTAAATCCATCAACCTTCTCTTCTTGTATATTGTTATCATAAAAAGAATATATCCCCTCATAAGTCCAAGTAAGAAACTGATTAACATCTTCTTCCGTTCTTTTTCTAATAATAAAACTCATCCTTCTTCATCCCCTAATCTGTCTATGTACTTATATTTATTCTATATCCATATATAAAAATGATCTTCCTTTAAAATGGTTATATATTAAACTTGAGGCGGAAAAAAATGCCTTATGTGTAATCTTACATAAGGCATTTTTAAAGAAAACTATTCTCTATGTTTATATATAATTCGTTCTATACTTTTGATCGAAAGGTGATATTCCTTAGCCAATTGTTCCTTGGTAGCCCCATAATTGTATTTAATATAAATATCATGATTCCTATTTTTGATGGCTTTTCTTGCACCATTTTTTTCTCCCCAAGAAAGCTCATTTCCTTTTTTCCTAGGTATATAGATATAATCTCCATCAACATAGTTTTGAATTAATAATACTAATTCTTTTGGTAAAAAATCATCAGCCTTTTTATATCCCATCTCTGTCCCTGCTTTCTTATAGTTATAGATAAAAAAAGCAAAGACCGCCAAATCATTATACTCACTAATAGCAGCCTTTGCTGCTAGCAAGAGAATATTTTAAAGCTAGTGTATTTTCCCATTACAAACCCCTCCAAATATAGTAATCTCATTTGATAATAACATTTTCAAAATTTTCATTATTTAATCCATCCATCATCTTACTTATATTAAAAATAATTGTTCACTAATATTAATAAAATTCAATAGTATTAGCTATTCTTTCCGCTGCCGATTTTCCAATAATGTTTTCTACAAGATATATTGCCATATTTATACCTGAAGTAACTCCAGCAGAAGTTATGATATTACCATCTTGTACAACTTTAGATTCCTTCACCACACGAATATCGGGGTAGCTATCTTGTAGAATTTTTAATGCTAGATGATGGGTTGTTGCATTCTTGCCATTTAATAATCCTGTTGCACCTAGGATTATCGCTCCTGTACAAACCGAGCAGATGTATTCAATGTTTTTATGTTTAAATATCCATTCTTGGACTTTTTTATTCTTAACCATAGATTGTATAGCCCTTACAGGTCCACCAGGAATAATTAGGATATCTAATTCCGGGTGGTTATCAATCCTATAATCAGACTCTATTTTTATTCCTGAATGAGTTTTAATTGGTAATTCATTTTCTGTTATTGTACAAACGTGAAATGGTCTTGTAGGTAACAACTCTTTTTTGTATAAGGTTAATAGTTGCTCAGGCTTACTATTCGAAGTTAATGACAAAACTTCTGCCGGACCAGAAAAGTCTAGAATATCAACATAATCATAGAGGAAAATCCCTACTTTTCTTTTTTTCATTTTTATCCCCTTACCGTACATCGTCTTTATTTGTTAATACTATTTTAGGAAGGCTGTTGTTTTCTTTCTTTTTTCTTCCGATTAAAATAGCCACTAAAATAAATCCATACCCTATAGTATCTATCATGAAATTACCTCTATCACCAAAGTTATTAATCGTTAGCCCAATTAAAAAAGCACCAATAAAAATAAATGGAATAACAAAGAAAAACCTCAAATTGTTCAAGCCTTCCTTATATATTATTAATAAACTAACAACCTTCTACTCTTAATCAAATCGCAAGAAACATAAATTTTTTTGGTTATTAACTATTTTCATAATCCTTCAATACGTCTTTTTAAAGGTTGAAGATCCCCCTTACGACCATATTCTATAATTCTTAAGTATTGCCCCCAAACACGTTTACGCCCTATTTCAGAACTATACCAATTATCCCTCGCTACTGTGATATCGCTAAATTTTGCATCAAATGAATATTTAATAAATTCAAGATGTCTAGGTAGGTGTTGTACCAAGGTTCGATACTGACTTCCTGCAGCATAGCTCTTACAAATAAAGAGGACCTTATTTATTGTTTCGAAGTTAAAGACTTCTTTCGCAAAAAGAACATTCTCTAAAGTATTAGAGGATTTATCTTCAAAAATAATATCCCTTTCTGAGATTCCTGCCTCAACCAGATGGCTTATTATTTCTCTTGACTCATATAAATTCATCTTTGAATTATAGCCACCAGTTACGATAAGCTTGTTTCCTAAGCCTTTGTTATATGCTTGAATTGCTTTTTCCCAATGTCCTGAATGTGTCCCCGCAAAAACAAATAGAATATCACAAGGAGATGGTTGTTTTTCCTCAAGAAAAACAATATTTGTTAGTTCCCTAATTTGTTCAGCTGTAAATTGAGGTGTTTCTGGCTCCTTCGAAATCAATTGACGTCCTCCATTTCAGTCAAGGGTTTTACCATTTCCTAACAATATTCTCCACTGTTTAGCTACATTCCTCCTCCCATTAAACTAATTCGTTATATAAATAACAAAAGGCAATGGAGGTGTAGCGCTCTTCAGCTGATAGTTATTTGTTAAAACTTTACTCCCTAATAGCAACAATGTTTTAGAAAAGAACCGAACAATAAGATAGATAAGTGGATTATTTTTTTGTTTTTGTATTTGCTTTTCAGCCCCCCAAAAAACAACACGCTTTCTCAGCGTGTTTAAGAATTTTTATCATTATTTTTAAAACCCAAAACGGCGATTACAAACATTCCAAAGCTGATCATCAGAGATAACACTTCAAAAGTATTCACTTATATATCGCCTCCTTAGTTTTCATCCTTCCCAACTCTAAACTTGTCCTATACAAAGGAAATATTTTTTTGTTATGTATAACACCTTTTTTTAATAAGATTAAGATCAAACACAATAAGCGACGATATTATTCCGATTTGAATAATATCGTCGCTTACTTTTTCCACGTTCACACCTATATTTAAGTTTAACCATATTATTTATTATTTATCTACATATCGCTTGGATAAGCATCATAAAACTGATGAAATAAATATGTTAAGTAAGAGCTTAGTTCAAATTGATCTTTTATAATAAAATCAGACAACTTTAATTGATTTTCTCTCGACATAATCATTTCCTCCTATTAACATCTTTATTTCTATAATTTCCAAACTTTCATTCTTTTAAACATAAATATTAATAAAATGGGAGAATTGACTGATTATGCTCAGATGCTCTTCGCTTATTATGTAATCTTATTCATATCTCTTTGTGTCTGTAATTATCTTCAGCAATCACCATTACTAACTTCTGATAATATAATAAAATCCTTCTTACTAAATGATTCTTACTTCAATAAAAAAAGCCGCCAAAATGGCAGCAAGAACTTCTATTTTTCCCGTTTATTGATGAAGGGGATTAGCATTCCAGATATTCATTATTCCACCTAAACATCAACCGTATTCAAGAAAAAAAGTCCTATACAATTATCATCTTACCATTATTATAGTGAAGCGAATAGATCCCTTCTCCCTTCAAAAGAACTGGTAAATATTGAGAAACTTTATCCGCAATTCCAAAGTTATCAGGGTCTAATACCCAATCAATTGATTTCCAATCTAATATACCTTCTCTTGTTTTTTTAGAAGTTTCAAACTTTAGATTATTATTCACCTCATAAAGATAAACATATATTCCATCAAGTTCACCATTAGAAGATTTCCAACTTACAGTACCTTTGGAAAAATAGTTATCTACTATAATGCCTGTTTCCTCAAATACTTCACGTAATGCACCTTCATCTGGAGATTCATCTTTCTCAATTTTTCCTCCTACCCCATTCCAAACACCCATAATTGGAGGTTTTTCTCGGTTAAGCATTAATATATCATTATTATTTTTTATAAAACATACTGTATACTTAAACAATATAAATTAATGCCTCCGTTATTTTATTTTTATAATCCTATCGAAGATGATCTCGGTTATAAAGAAAAAACATCCTAATCTGCTTCATCTAAAACACTCTCATTTGCTATAGCTGCCTTTTTTTAAGAGAAAGAATCTGTTATTAAAAAAAGAAGTAATTATATTATTTATTAGGTAAAATAGATTAAAATAAAAATGGGGTGAAAAATTATCAGTACAAAATCAGCCAAATTAAAAAAAACGCCTTTACATTTTGACAGTTGGTTTAACGATCGTTTATTGTATTGTTCGTATTATTTGGTTAGGAGGACTTTTCACAAGAAAACTAGTTGTATATTCAACTTTCCTACAAACTGATTTTACAATAGGGACATTATATCTAGATTATATTTTATTAATTTCTGCAGGAGTACTATCAACAATATACTTTAAGAAACAAGCATATACATTAACTTTATATGGGATCTTTGTTTTATCCCTATTTCTTATTTTCCCCAGATTATTAGCAGGCTCTACATTTTATGAAATAAAAGATCATCATCTTAATCATGATTATATTATCGAAAGACATGATAGCAATTTAGGTAACGATAAAACGGAATTAGTTGTTTTTGTTTATAAAGAAATTCTCCCTTTGGTTTATGTAAATCAAGGAAGATATCATAAAATTGTTTCAACTAAAAGTGAAACATACTCTGATTTTTGGAAATTAAATTATGTAGTTAACAAGGATGGTAATTATCTAACCTTTAAGGGTTTTCTTATACCCTTGAAATAGATGAAAGCCACTAAGGTGATTTACATCTATTCATATAGGTATAATCGTTAATGACCTTATTTTATTTTCGAATAAAAACATGTGTCAGTCAGCTTACTACCATCTGCGGACAAATCATCATTCCTTAAAGTACCTTCTAACACAAAACCAAGGTTTTCTGGGATAGAACGACTTTTAAAATTGGTAGATTCACATCTTATTTCAATTCTTTTAAATTTGATGTAATTTAAACCAAGGTTAGTTAATTCCTTCACTGCTTCTGTCATGTATCCATTTCCACTAAACCTGGTATTAATCCAATATCCTATTTCACATTTAGGAATCTTCCATTCAATACTCTGAAGGCTCGTTGTTCCAATAAAGTCATTGCTATCTTTATGAAAGATAAGATACCGAAAGCTGTCTCTTTTAAGGAAATTTATATGAGCATTTCTCAAGTTAATCTCTGTTTCCTCAACACTAGGAAGCTCTTGGGCAAATGGTAACCAAGCTCTCAATTCATGAATGGAATCTCTAATTGCTTCGTTTACAATGTGCCCGTCTCCAGTTTGATAGGGTGCACGGAGAATTAGTCTTTCAGTTTTTAATTGTAACGGAACATCCAATAATATTGGAATCACTTGATTCACCTCTTAGAATTTTTCATTTAATAGCTAATAAAAAAATCTTACCTCCAAGAAAACATTCTTGAGGACGAGAGTGAGTTATAGCATAAAATCTAAATAGATAATGATTTACTTGAAACGATGACTTTCCCATAGTCTATTAACCTTAACTAATTCCTGTCCATTAAACTCCATCCTGTAAATATCAGGTTTAGATGTATTATGTAAAAAGGTCAAATCATAGCTTAAATCATAGTCTCCCATCATTAATGTCATGACTAATCCGTGAGTGCAAATTACTACTTTTTTTCCTATATAAGTATTTAATATTTCTTTTAAAACTTTTACAACTCTTTTTTGACACTCGGCATTCGTTTCTCCTCCCTTTAAAGAGAAATTCGGATCCACATATGATTTTTCCAATAAAGGAAAGAGTTCACTATCAGAGATTCGCTCGTTTTCAGCTGTAAAAATTCGTTCCTTTAAATCTTCAATTATTATAACTTCTTGTCCTATTTGTTTAGCTAACGGCTCAACCGTTAAAATTGATCGAGAGTATGGACTGGAGATAACAGTGTTAATCCCTTCATCCTTTAAAACTTCGGCTATTCTTTGCGCGTCTAATTTCCCTTTTTCAGTTAAGGCCCTCGTTCTTTCATTTCCTTCTTTTGGCGAATCCCCGTGTCTCACCATATAAATGAAAGTTCTCAAATAGGATCCCTCCGATATATTTTGAAAATGTATTCATTCCTCATAAATCTTTACTTCTATTCAATAAAAACCTAGTTCTAACTCTTAATTAAATCTGATATTATTTCAGAGCTTCCCGGCATTAATAATATTAGCGAAGTAACAATAAATAGGGTGCCAAAAACAACGAAGAAGATAACTATTTTTATTGGACGAGAAACATTTTTGTTAAGCGCTCCAACTATCAGAAATACAACACCTATAAGGAGTAATAATATATAATAAAAGCCCATGATACACCTCAATTTTTATCAACTAATTAGCTTTTTCATGTTTTTCCTTAGCACTGGCAAAAGCCTAAATGATTAATCATGCTAATAATTAAAATTAACTAATATTGATTTCCTTTCTTTGATTGACTTCATTAATTGCTTGAAGGAGCAATTTATTATCAAAATCAGGAAAGAGTGTATCTGTAAACCACCATTCAGATTTGGATGATTGCCATAATAAAAAATTGCTCATTCTCTTTTCCCCTCCAGTACGAATCACTATATCTGGCTCTGGCTGCCCTTTTGTATATAAGTAATTTTCAATTAAGTCTCCAGTAATGTCATTATCCGTTATTTTAGAATTGTTTATATCATTTATCAAGGACTTGATAGCAGATAAAATTTCACTTCTTCCGCCATAATTTAAAGCGAAATTAACAATTAATTTACTATTATTTGATGTTTGGTCAACAGCTTTTTTTACTGCTTCTCTAGTATGTGTGGGTAAGCCATTTATATCACCTAAAACACAGATTCTTATATCATTCTGTATAAACTTAGGCAATTTTTCATTTAAATAAATTACGGGTAAGTCCATTAGATACTTTACTTCTTCTTCTGGTCTTGTCCAATTTTCAGAAGAAAATGCATATAAGGTTAAGATTTTTACCCCTAATTCTAATGAGGCATTAATAATATTTTCCATTGTTTTAGAGCCAGCAAAATGCCCCTGACTTCTTGTCAAACCTCTTTTTTCTCCCCATCTACCATTCCCATCCATCATAATTGCAATATGTGTTGGAACATTTTGCATAATTGACGCTCCTTTTCGTTCATGTTATGTCAAAAAAGTCATATACAATTAATCATATAACTACTAAAAAATAATATATTTATATATAATCTTCCGCTTTTTCCACTTTAAAAAGTCCACTTTCATTTAAAAATTGATTAAGTAAATGAAGATGTCCTGCTCCGTATAAAACAAAAATTCTATCAGCATCAGACTCAACTAGTTCAACTATGTTTTTATATATGAGCAAATTTCTATAATACCAATATTTAGCTGTCCACATCGCACCTACTGGATTACTTTTATCTCCTACTAGAGCAAGATTCATATAAAATCTTTGGTTTTCTCTAATAAAATCATCATGATTAAAATATAATAAGTAATCTCTAATTGTATGGCTTTTTAAAAATTCCTCCATATTTATTGCTAAGTCTTGCATTCTTCTTACAGCTTGATTGTATTTTTCCGATTTATGTTCCTTAGTCCATATATCTAAGTCAGGTACTTCAGGAACAGAACCATTCCAATCAACACAAAATACTTCCTTGTGATTCATTTCCTTAGCCAATCGAAAACCGATTTGATGACATTCATTCCTCGTTAATTCGTACTTCCCCATTAGAAAGTTTTTATAAGTTTCGTTTATATGATCACTATCTTCTGATAGGATTTCTAGCGCAACCTTTGTTGGCTCGAACTTCCTTAAGGAGTCTACCACTCCTTTTATTTCTATCTGCCTTTTTTCGCTGAAAATATCTCCCGTATTTATTTTAACCAAATCTCCATTATTGTCGGGATTACTTAAATGGGCAGTTCCAAGAACAAGAATACTTGGCTTTCTCATATTTTCCCCTCCACTTCACTCATTAAATAAGAGATTCGACATAATTCCACATTTACCCTTTTATTGCTCTCCTATATCTAACCAATTCTTCCAGAATACGACCGTATAAAAAAATCCCTTCAACTTATTTTGAAGGGGTTTTTGCTTGTCTAACAGATTCATCTCATTATTCATTAAAGTTAATTTAACAAAACATACTCTAATATATCCCAATAAATAAGAACCATTTTTCACAAAGCATGATTAAGTTTTTTTCACCATTCTTAAATCGTTATGTAATCTGTATTAATAAATAGAATATAACTATGAAAATAAGTATGCTATCGAAACAAAAATAGATTGGAAGATAATTAGTTAATCTGAGTTATTTAATTATGATAAGAGCACGAATAATTTCATTCCAATAGTGCTTAAAATCCTTTTTGTCTTTGTTCTAGAAATGCTAATTTAAATATGTACAATCGTGCTTGAATAAAGATGTACAAAATTGATTGCTCATTACATACTAATCTTGGGGTGATTAGTATGTACATGGCGCTAAATGTTGAAACCAATTTTGAGATTACTAGTCTTTCAGACTTACCAAAATTTAAACAACTAATGGAGCATTTAAAAATGAAAATCAATAAGAGTAAATTAGCCGAAGAGTTAGGTGTAGATCGTAGGACGATTGACAAATACCTAAAGGGTTTTGTGCCGAAACGAAAACGAGAAAAACCATCCAAAATAGATGAATATTATGAGATTATTGCAGCTCTCCTATCCGAGGATTCTAAACAAGTTTTCTATTACCGACGCGTACTATGGCAGTATTTAAAAGATAATCATGGGTTACAATGTTCAGACTCTGCATTTCGTGCTTATATTGCACGTACTCCAGAATTTAAAGCTTATTTTGAGGAAGATAAACGGATTGCCTCTCCTAAAGGAGTGGTTCGATATGAAACACCACCAGGAAAACAAGCCCAGTTGGATTGGAAAGAAAGTATCCTATTTGAAACAAAGGATGGGGAACAAGTAGAGGTGAATGTAGCAGTTCTTCTTCTCTCCTATTCACGATTCCGTGCTTTTCATTTAAGTGTCTCAAAATCTCAACGTGTGCTTCTATCCTTTCTAACGGAGGCATTTGAAGCATTTGGGGGAGTACCAGATGAAATTGTGACGGATAACATGAAAACCGTAATGGATGAAGCACGAACAGAGTATTCTGCTGGAAAAGTAAACCCTAAGTTCGATCAATTTGCGAAGGATTTTGGCTTTAAGGTGAGACCATGTATAGCAGGTCGACCACGAACAAAAGGAAAAGTAGAAACAACGATGAAGCTACTGGACGAAATCCATGCTTATCAGGGACAACTAACCCTCGAAGAGTTACATCAGTTTGTGCAAGATTTATGTAATCGGATAAACCATGAAATGCATCAAGGTACGGGGAAGATTCCTATTTTTGAATTTAGAAAAGAAAAGAACCTCTTACACCAGCTACCAACTGAGAAAGTAAGAGATTCTTATCGCATCAAACATACGCTTGTCAAAATCAATGCCTCAAACATGATTTCCTACAAATCCAATCAATACTCGGTACCGGCAAAGTACCGAGGAAAAAAAGTAGGCTTACAAGTGTATGATGATCAATTATGGATTTATTATAACACAGAGCTGATCGCCCAACACCCTATTAGCAACAAGAAGTTAAATTATCAGGAAGCTCATTATCAAGAAGCACTGGGTGTATCAATGCCACGTTTTCCAGATATAGATGATTTGGCCAAACGAAATTTAGCGGCGATTGGAGAGGTGTATAAATAATGAATCCAATGACAACAAATTACCAGCAACTCGTACAAAATTTAGAGTATTTAAAGATGAAGCAAATGACTTTACATTTAAACGAGGTCATCGATTTCAGCGTAAATAATCAAATGTCGTTTATTGATACACTTATCAAATTAACGAATTATGAGATTGATGTACGTGAGCAAAATATGATTCAATCGATGGTCAAAGTGGGGGCATTTCCGCATTTTAAAGAAATAAAGGATTTTGATTTTAGTTTTCAAACGTCAGTCAATCAGCAACAGATTTTAGACTTTTTAACGCTTCGCTTTATTGAAAAGAATGAGAATATCGTTTTTCTAGGTCCAAGTGGCGTGGGGAAAACCCATTTGGCCACTTCCATCGGAATTACGGCAGCAAAGAAACGAACTAGTACATATTTTATAAAGTGTCATGACCTCATTCAAAATCTAAAGAGAGCACGCCTAGAAAATCGATTAGAAGCCCGTTTAAAGCATTATACAAAATACAAGCTGCTTATAATTGATGAAATAGGTTATTTACCTATTGATGCCGAAGATGCGAAGCTCTTTTTCCAGCTCATAGACATGCGTTATGAAAAACGAAGTACCATATTGACAACGAATGTGAACTTTAAATCATGGGATGAAATCTTTCAAGAGCCGAAGTTAGCAAACGCGATTCTAGATCGAATTTTACACCACGCGACTGTCGTTACAATCGTGGGAGAATCTTATCGTTTAAAGAATCATTTAGCGAAAGAAAATGAGTAATTTTGTACATTCTTATACAAGCGAAAGTGTACATATTTGTGTTGACATTTATATTGTTCTTTTGGTCTAGATTTTTTTGTTCATTCTTATCCACTTTATTGCTACTCATTACTACACCCCTTTTCCTTTCTAGGTAGTTTTATATGTTGTTGTTTGATTTTTTCTATTTTATAATTAACTTACAAATCAATACAGCTGAACATTACGATCAGATCAATCGTAATTATCGATTATATTGGAGTGAGAAAAATAGAAATTAAACAGCTTATCACATTTAAAACGGCTGCGGAAAATTTAAATTTTACCTATACAGCTAAAATCTTAAACTTTGCTCAATCAAGCGTTACTGCTCAAATAAAAGCGCTTGAAAATGAACTTGAAACTCCTTTATTTGAGCGCTTAGGGAAGCGCTTAGTCCTTACAGAGCAAGGTAAAGAGTTTAAAATATATGCAGATAAAATGATTCAACTGACGAATGAGGCGAAAAACGCTATAAGCGGAGTTGAGGAACCGGCAGGTACACTTATCATTGGAGCTTCTGAGAGCCAATGTACATATAGACTGCCTCCAATATTGAAGGAATTTAAGGAGCAATTTCCAAAGGTAAAAATTATCTTTAAACCGATTTACTTACAAGAGCAAACGAAGGCTCAATTACTTGATGGTACTCTGGATATTGCATTTACAATGGAGCCTATTCAACATCAAGATTCAAACTTAAAAGCACAAAGTCTGGTTGAAGAAAAATTAACAATTGTTGCTTCTCCCCAGCACCATTTAGCTAATAAACCTGAAATTCATTTAGAAGATCTTGAGCATGAGACTCTTTTATTAACTGAATCAGGGTGTTCATATAGAGTGATACTAGAAAATTTGTTTCGACAATCTGGAATCTGTGCATCGAATAAATTTGAATTTGTAAGTGTAGAAGCAATTAAACAATGTATCATTTTAGACTTAGGTATTGCAGTATTACCTGAGATGGTAGTAAAAGCAGAGATTGAGAAAGGGATATTAAAAGAATTAGTTTGTCATCAGGTTACGACACCTGTTCATACACAAATGGTTTGGCATAAAGATAAATATATGTCTCTAACTTTACAATCTTTTATTCAATTAACTTGCAATACCTTTGGTTTAAATTAATTTCTAACAACAATCAGTATATTCCTAGAGTTTTTGTTCTAACTCACGTTTCTGACCCAAGTGATGATGGAAATGCATGAATACAAGATCATACCACTCCCTTGCGTTTAGCCAACCAAAACCCCCATGTTTAACTTTAAAATTTGAATTGATACTATCTACTTGTGGTTCCCATAGTTTTAATCTCTGCTTTACCTGATCTAGTCGCCACATAAGACTTTCTTGACTATCAGAATTGCTTGGTGGAGTATTTAATTCGTCAGGTAACTTGATTTTAATTTTTGGGAACCCACCCATTTTATATAATTGCTCACCAAATTCCGTTTTCCCAAGTTTCTGCTCTTCTTTTTCTCTAGTACAAGTCTCCACATTGTCAAGGTATTCATGTGCAACAAGGATTATATGATCATACATCTGACCTATAGACCAAACATCTTCAGCCGATTTATATCTTAATTGTTCCAATGAATAGTTTTGAAGATCGCTTTTGTATTCATCAATCACTCTTAGATTACTCATTTCTATCTCCCCTTTATCACTGTTATGCACATTCATATCTTTCATCAGTAAACATTGTTTCTGAACCATTCGTTGTTTAACAATAGATTTAACCTCCTTTCCTAAATCAATCCATCCCTCTAATGATTTTATAGTAAATTAAAAATTTTCCATCCACAACTGGTCTTTAGAAGAAATTTCGATTCTATTTGCTGAGTACCACTAAAACCTTGCTATCCATTAAACTATTCCAATCTTCTTAGCTAGTAAGCATAAAATTAATATATGCCCTCTCTCTAAAAAAATAGCCTTGCTATACATAAATTTCACAATTATAATAACCTACCATTCCTTCAAAGAATAAATAACACCTCCAATTATGATCCTTTCACACTTAACAGTTTGGATTAGAAATCCTTCCCTACAAAATAGGCTATTAGTGAAAAACAAAAAAGGCTCTACTCCGTTATGAAGTAAAGCCCTTGCTACAAACAATTCATTCTCTTAATCAATAGGAAAGTATGAAACAATTTAAGAAGTAAAAATCAACTTATGATACAAGGTATCATTTCATTATATTTCCCCTTGTTTAACCCGTTTAATTAACTCATCAAGCCAATAAATCGTATGCTCTGCTTTAGTCGAAACATAGCCCAACATAAATTCTGAAAACTTTTCTTGAGCTTTGTCTACCTCTACTTTCTCTTCGTACCCACTAACTTCTTCCCAACGTTGCTTTATATTTGTTAATTTTTTTTCTAATATTTCTACTGCCTTCTGACGTTCCACATATTTGATGTTAGCTAAACCTACCACCATATCACTAATTGAATCCGCATTTTCAAACAACTTGTAAATCATTTTCGGTAGTTCTTCCTGACCTTTAGCCGTAATCGCAAATACTTGTTTATCAGGGCGATTCTCTTCTTTGATGATTTCGATCGATTCAATTAATCCTTTTTTTGCTAAGGAATCAAAATGGTAGTACAGTTTACTTTCTGTTAATCCAGCTAATCTATCCAATGGTATAGGCTCTGAAATCTGTTTTTTTAATTTATAAGGATAATTATTATCCTCCATTAGTTTACTCAATATAAAAATTTGAATGGACATTCTCTTATCTCCTTTAAGAAGAATTACATTCTTATTGTAGCAAATCTAAGCGGTAACTTCAGTTTCATTCTTTACACTTTCCATTTTATCCTCTGATACCGAGTTCTCTACTGGTACTGGTTTATGGATAAAAGCAACTATCGCGATATTAATTAGAATGGCAACCCCGCCAACAGCAATCAATGGCCAAATAAAATGACTCGGACTAATGCTTCCATATAGTTTAGCAAAGTAAGCCTGTACTGAATAATACATTGGTGAGATGTGGCTCATCCATTCATAAGGTTTATACATCATTTCACGTGACATCGTTGCACCATTTGCAAGTGTTTGAATCAATAAAATTGGTAAATTTAAAATCATACCACCTTCACCAACTAAGAAAATTAAAATGGCGGTGAAATTGAAGCATACCATATAATTTAATATTTGTTGTCCTACTATACTTAAGAACTTGCTAGCACTTGGATCATTAATTATATAGGCTATTCCCGTAGCGGCAAGTGATGCAACAACTGCAATGAGTAATGCTGTCAATTGGACATAAATGAATAATCGTGTTTTACTTGCCTTTCTACGGTTCTCTTTAAATGCTCCTACTAGCTGCATTGCTCCAATCATTGCACCTGTATATCCAGCCATTGTTAAAAACATTGGTAGCATATTATTATTCATACCATTTGGCACTTCATTAATTGAAACTACATTACCGACATAAGCTGTTTCAATCTTTTTTGCTAATTCGCTTGCTTGCTCTTTTGGTACATTAAAATTCATTAATACCCCTTGAGCTGTTTGTTGCGAAAACTGAGTACTTAACTGGTTATTAATTTCCGTGACGACTGATTTCATCGTACTGGAAATCGTTGTTGCACCAGCTTCGTTAATTGTAAAGTCAATACTTGATGATGTTTCTCCTTTTTGCATATCCTCTGAGAATGTTTTTGGAATGTGTACAACTAGTGCTAACTCATTTTTTTCTAAATCCTTTAATGCCTGTTTATTCGCTACATCCGTCTCAATATTCTTAAACGGTAAATTCTTTTCTAGCTGGTCAGCAATCTTTGCCCCATATTCACCTGCATCATCATTGACAATAGCAATCGGTAATTTATCAACATTTCCGGGAATTGCTGCATATCCAGGTAAAAAGATGCCCAGCATTGCAACGGCATAGAAAATCCCCATAAATATGGCAGCAATCGCACCTCTTGTTTTTAAAAACTGAGTAAATTTCATATTTTTGCATCCTTTCTAAAAGATATGTGTACAATTAAGATACTTTAAATTTATTACTTTTATAAAAGTACTTTAATTAGAGTATTTACTCATTCTATTCCACTCTTTTAATAAAGTCAACAATAATAAACAACTTTCCGCTTTTTTGCAAAAGGCGAAAATACCTATTAAAATCTCTGCAAAAAAAAAGCATTAATCCATCTTATGATTAATGCCCTCACCGATTACGTAATTCTTTTCACACGAACATACAATTTTAACTATTGTACAAAGGTTAACATCAATCAAAGTAGATTTTCATTCCATTAAGGTAACGACTTTTTAGAAAGCTAGTTCTATTATAAAGTTTGACTAGTACCTACCTTAGTAGATGATTGTCCCTTCACCCGTTTTAATGTCGCTACTATTAGAAAGCTAACAATGACTAATAAGAGCCATGAACTCACTTTGCCAAGATGGACAAGACTCCATGCATCGGTTTGGTTGGGATATTCCCAAGCACCAAAGAATGTTGCAATATTTTCGGCTACCCAAATAAAAAATCCGATAAGCACAAAGGAAAGTGCGAGTGGCATACGGTAACGAGTTCCATTTACCTCATATATGACCCATGATCGCCAAAAGACGATAATCACAAGTCCTGATAACCACCAACGAACATCAATCCAATAATGGTGAATATAGAAATTCAAATAAATCGCAGCAGCAAGAGGCACAACCACTAAAAATGGTGGCCACTTAATCAATTCAACCTTTAGTCTTCTCCACGCTTGGCATAGATAACTCGCTACACTCGCATACATAAATCCACTATACAAAGGCACTCCAAATATTTTAGAATACCCTTCCTCTGGATAAGACCAAGAGCCCATATGTACCTTGAACAATTCAAGCGCTAGACCAATGAGATGAAATAAGGTAATGACCTTTAATTCATCTCGTGTTTCAAGTCTAGAACGCACCATCAACCATTGCATCAACAGACAGATGAGAAGCAACCAGTCATACCGTGGTAAGAAGGGAAGTGGGATCATTTTTGTAACAGCCAATGAGGCAAAGATAACAACGGGAAACAAACATGATAAGGCCTGCTCCCACCCAAAATGAATAAGCTGTTTTAAAGCTCTAAAATTTTTGCTCCTCCATGATTCCATGATTAAATTCATGAATATATCCCCTTTATAAATTTGTTCGATTGTCATACAAAAAAAGAAATTTACTACTTATTGTCCTTTGTATCATCATCACTGCGATATTCTAAAATATCCCCAGGTTGGCATTCTAAAGCTTTACAAATGCCCTCTAATGTAGATAGTCGAATCGCTTTTGCCTTTCCATTTTTTAATATAGAAAGGTTGGCCATTGTGATTCCTACCTTCTCTGAAAGTTCTGTTACGCTCATTTTACGTTTTGCCAGCATCACATCAATATTGATTATAATCGCCATGTTATTCACCTCAGACCGTTAAATCATTTTCTGTTTTTATATCAATTGCCTCTTTCAAGAGCCTTTGAAGAACAGCGGCAAAGATGGCAATAACCATCGAAGCAAAAGGAACTACCAAACCAATAAAAACAACACCTGGTGCGTCATCTTTATCCGCAAAAAGATAGAAAAGCGGTAAGGCGAACACATGCAAGCAACTAATGATGATGGCACAGTACTTGATTTTCTTTAAGGCTGTTACAGAAATTTCAGCGAAAGCCTTATTCTTGTCAATATAGATTAAAAGCTTAAATGCCTGATAAAGAGCAAAATAAAAAGGTATCGTTGAACCATAGAAAATAATAAAAACGAGATATTTTATAAAAGCAAACTTCGGTAACAATTGCTCTGCAATATTTCCAATCTCAGGAACCAAAAAGATGCACATAACAAGAATAGGAATTCCTATAAGAATAACTGCTATCTTTAAAAAGAGCGTTGACACTTGTTTCATATAAAAAGCACCTCACCTATATATTGTTTAATTAATTTATCACAGTATTTATCGTTTTACAATAAATTAATATTGTTTTTTATAATATTTTTATTGATAATTATCACTTTATCTTTAAACAAAAAGCATTCTTCACTGGTTTGAAAATTTACGCTAATATTATTTCCAAATTCATCCAACAGAACATATATTCGTGATACAATATTATTAAAGCTTTAACTAGGAGGATAATATGAAGTTAAAGAATATTAATATTGAAGAAAGAATGAAACATTATAAGGTGCAAGGTTTAAGTATTGTGTTAATTGAAAACTGTCAAATTAACGGAGTAGAAAATTATGGTTTTCTTGAGGCAAATACCGATAGGAAGGTAAATGAGAATTCTATTTTTAGTGCTTGTTCGATTAGTAAATTTTTAACCGGAATGATGATATTAAAGCTAATTGAGGAAGGCCTTCTTGATTTAGATGAAGATGTAAATGAAAGACTTGAAACGTGGAAAGTGCCCGATAATGAATTTACAAAAAATAAACTTGTTACATTAAGAAACCTGCTTAGTCATCAAGCTGGAATCAAGGACCCTGAAGGTAGTTTTTTTGAACGAATTTCAGATATAGGCACTCCTTCAATGGTTGAATTGCTAGAGGGAAAAACACCATATTGTAAGGTTCCAATTGAAGTACAGTACGAGCCAGAGAGTGAATTCCAGTACTCTGATGCAGGCTATTGTATTATTCAGCAACTAATAGAAGATGTAACGAAAAAACCGTTTTATCAAGTGGTTAATGAGTTCATATTTAAGCCATTGGGTATGGAAAGTAGCTATTTAAATCCAACGATGTTAGAGATAGTAAAAAAGAAATTTTCTTGTGGTCATAATAAAAATGGTGAATTGGTAGATGGAAAATATCCTATTTACCCTTATCCAACAGCTTCAGGATTATGGACGACTTCATTAGATTTAGCTGCATTAGTCCTTGAGCTAATGAATGCTTTAAAAGGAAAAAGTAAAATTGGAATTTTAAAAAGTTTAGCTAAAGAAATGATAACTTCTCAAAGAGGAAGAAGCTGGGCTGGATTAGGTGTATTTCTAGAGGGTTCCGAAAAAGAATTAGAAATTACATCTATGGGTTGGGGAGTAGGTTTTCAGTGTATGATGGTGGCATATCCATACTTAGAAAAAGCTGCCGTTATTATGACGAATACAGAATTAGGCGTTCATCAATTGGAAGGGATTATTGGGGAGATATATAAATCTCTTCTACCATAAAAAATGTTGCTTTAGGGGGAAGAAATATGCAGATAGCTTTAGCGAATCCAATGCATATATCTGAGGTTGTAACTTTTTTTAACAAAAATTTAGACTGCAATAACAACGCAGTTTATTCTGAAGAGTTTTTATGTCCTCTTGGAATTAAAGCAGCTATAAAAAGAAAGCAAATGATCGTAGCAACAGTGGAAGGTCAAGTAGTGGGAGCCTTTCGGTTTTACCGAAAAAAGACACAAAATACGATATCTTTATATCAATTTGCAATAAGTAAGGAGTATCGTGGTCAGGGGTTATTAAAAAGGATGTTAAAAACGATAAATGATTTACCTATCATTGCTTTTTGCCCAACTGTTTCGGAATTCAATGACTATTTTCACAAGACGGATTGGGAACTACAACAACAAAGTGAAATGTTTAATGTTTGGGTTTATAATGTTTGATCAAAGCATTTGCTAAAACACACTTTTATTTGATTTTTTATTTCAGCTTTTCTCTTACAGAACCGAACAAGTTACACTACAAAGATATGCCTTTTCTAATAAAAAACTAAGGAGCTGGCCAATTCAGTCCCCAGACTAAACAGACACAGCTCCCTTCAATTAATTCAATGAAATAGTCAGCTTATATTTTTCCGTTCCTGCCTTACCAGTAGCTTCACTTATTTCAATATAGTAGGTTCCTTTATTTAGCTTTAGCTTAGCTAGCTCTTCATCACTTTCACCATAATCATCAAACCGTTTAATCAGTTTACCTTTAGAATTATATATTTCGATTACTCCGTCTAATGATTTTTCCATTTCAAGCATCATAGAGACATTCGTTGTTTTTTTCAAATCTAATCTAAAATGATCAATATCCCCAAAAGGAACACCTGCATTCATATACCCTTGTCCAATCAATTTCCCCTGTTGCTTCTTTAATACCAATGGTTTCTTTGGTATATGATTGGTTACCTCACCATCTTCATCAGTCTTTTGATCTTTTAATGCGATCATCTTGACCTCGTATGGATTTAAATTAACCTGAGGGATTAAAGGATTTAGGACTACAAAATACCCTACACCATTTTGGGCCTTGAATGATACGTCAATATCTCCTAAGGATAGATCAAATAGACTTGCACCAATCGGAATTGATTTTAACATTTCATCATTATCAATTTGTTTATTCCCATTTGTATCTTCAATTAACATTCCTGAAAAAATAGTAGATGGAAATAAATCAGTTGGAAGATTCCCCTTTTCCATTGCTGTACGTTGTTTCTCCTGAATTTTCAAATCCATGATTTGATTTGCACCATGGTGTTGATAGTAGTAATAATCGGTATCTCCAGGATAAATAAAATAATTTTGATAGGTCTTTCCTTGGATCATATCTACAGCAGTCTCAAAACTATTTAAATCTTCATCTTTTTCAGGTGATGTTGCTACTTTATCTACCGTTAATAAATATGGATCAGCAGAAATATTCCCCATATCATTTTCCAGTTTAATAATGTATTGGGTATCCTTTTTCAAAGGAACATAGGAAGATGAGCTACCGATACCTAATAAGAGGGATAAAATATCACCTAGTCCTCCAGATAAATTACTATATGGCATTAACATATTTAGATCTGGATCATATTCATAAATACTTGAATTTATCAGCTGTCCCGGACCATTTTCAACTGAAATATCGTAAATTGCATCCTCGTTAGGAGAAATTGTATAGTAGTCCTGATCTCCTGTAATTTGAAAATAGCCTTTATGATGATTTTGAGTAATTGGTATAGATTGGGTCAATATTGCTTCGATTTCTTTCTCACTAAATTCGTTGCCATCATCATCTAATAAAGCGTCCAATCCACTATTTGTCTCTGTTGATTTCTTATCAGCATACTCAGAAATCGTCATTTGGTCATTAATAAACTGAGATTCAAGATTATCAACTAAAGGAAGTCCGTCCTCATCCTTCGGCAACATCGCTTGTTCTACTTTTAGATTGTAAGGATATGCGGAATAATCAAAGGATATCTCTTGATTAATCCCACCACCAGTTCCTAAAAGTCCAGCAAGTAGAGCGGTGATTGAAAAATCAGGCATGCTTTCATTGGAAACAGTAAGCATATACTTCATTCCTGGCATTGCTTCAAAGGAGAGTCGTTCACCTATTCCAATTCCATTATCATCAGAGTATATGATTGGAAGATACTCTAATTCCTGTTTATTTTCATTATTCAATACTGATACGGAAAGTGTTGAATTAACCCCTGGAAGTCCATCTAATGTGAAAGATAATACTTTTGGTTCATTCACTTCAAAAGTAAAATAATCACTATCTGGCATTCCCTCCGTATTAAAAAGTGTTAATGGTTCACCCTTTTGCTCGGCAGAGTTATATGGAAAAGAATCAATCTTAATTGGCTGTTCCATAGAATTAGTATTTGGTATTAATGACGTAAATTTTTCAGCTGTAAACGTAAAAGTCGATTTTCCAGTTTTACTATAGCTTCCATTTACGTCCTTAATCCCAATGACTAGTGTTCCATCCATATCTGCACTATATAAATAGGCTTCCTGACCACCAGCTCTTGTTTTATTTATTTCTAAAGGTTGTCCATTTATTTTTTGCGAGCCCTCTGGAAAAAAGTAAAAGTCCATCCCATAATCGAAGCTTTTTGCTGCATCTAAGACAGTTTGCACATGTTCTCCTGCTTTAAGCTCCATTTTAAATAGTTGTACTTCCTGCTGTAATGTAATTTTTCCATTAATACTATTTTTGCCTTCTTGTTTTAAAGGTTGTGCTGCTTTCAATAATTCAGAGCCTTGTACATTTTTAAATTTTGGAAGTTGTTTTAGATCAAACTTCAATGCTGCAACTGGATTAACCAAACCATTTGCAAAGGTAAGATCATATCCATGCTCACCTATATCGATTGCAGTATTTTCTAGTATATACTCTATTTCATTTGGTTTAAGATTCGGATATTTTGATTTTAATAGGGATGCTACACCTGCTACTACTGGCGATGCCATTGATGTTCCAGTTAATTTCATAAATGTGTGATTCTTCTCGGTTGAATAGGCAGTACTATAAATTTCCTCGCCAGGAGCCACAAGATCAACACTTGAGCCATAATTGGATGATTCTGATAGTTGCTTATTTTTATTGATGTTTCCTACACTAATAACTCCCGGGTATGCAGCTGGATAAGAATAATCATCTGTTGCTTCATTCCCAGCGGCTGCAATCACTGTAATTCCTGCATCAATTGCTCTCTGAATTGCATCTGCTAGAATTGGTGAATTATTATAACTTCCTAGACTCATATTAATGATATCTGCCTTTTTCTCTATTGCATACATAATTCCTTGAGCGATTGTATAGTCATTTGCTGATTGACCACCATTAAATACATCAATCGGCAATATTTTGGCTTTAGGGTTAATTCCATGACCACCTAATCCATTATTGGCCGCGGCTGCAATAATTCCTGCTACATGGGTTCCATGCATATCTGGAACAGGAGTTTTAGCTGGTGCTGCAGCATTGTATGGTGGTAATACCTGTGAGCTTAATTCTGGATGACGATAATCGACACCCCCGTCAATTACAGCCACAACCACTTTATGATTTCCTGCATATTTTAAGGCTTTTTCAATTTTCAGCATTTGCAGTTGATACATTTTACTCTTTTTCGGATCAACATCCCCAAGCTTTTTAAATTTTACACTTGGAGTAATTTCAGTAATTGCTTTATCATTCTTATATACCTTTAGTACTTCACTAAGTTTCTTTCCTTTAGGAATATAAACAATATCATATCCCAATGCTGGAATCGAACGGACCACTTGGACACCAGCTCTTTTATGTATTTCCTTAGATATTGTATGACTATACCTTACAACTAAAGTATCAATATCTAAATTTTCCTTCTGACTACTTTTGTAGGCATCAAGCTTTTGTTCCTTTTCAGATTTCAATAATTGTTCAGTCAATGCTGATTTCTTCATACTTGCACTCTGATACACTTCATCATTTTCTACTGCCTGTGCCACTGATGGAATGACCAACATTACAGAAGCAGCAATCGCTAATGAGGTTCTTAACATCCTTTTCATTCCTTTACCTCCCTTTTACACCTTTATATACGTTCAAGCCTAGTAAAAGTTTCAAATTTTACCAAATTATTATGGAATGAATCTAGTAAAATAGCAAGTTTTTCCCGTAAAATATTTATATATGATAAAGTTGTTTAAAGTTAGTTCATAGAAATGTAATAACCTCCTTTCTAATTTAGGAGGCTTTTTAAGATTTTGTTTACACTATCTATGAAAGTTGTTTTTCAGAATACTAAATTATTATTATTTATCTTCCTCACACTAATATCCAACTTCTCCCGTTTTAGACTGAATAAAATCATAAACTAATCCTCCCAATAAAAAATAGCATCCATGATTGAATACTCTCCAGGTTCCCTATAGATCGTGGGAATTTTCGTTTTAAAAGACAAAGGTTGATTCATCTTTTCAGCTTCTAACAGTTCATAATCAAATTCGTTTAAAGCTTGTTTCAATTTTTCTTCGATGGTTCGGAATTTCTTACTTACCTTTAATTGATTTGTACCCCCCAGTAAAGAACCGTGTGCCCCACCCACTATTTCGTTTGTTTCAATACGAATTGTCTTATATCGGTCATCTTGCCCCATGATGGCTACAGGTGCTAAACGACAAATATCAATTATAATCCCCTCTGTCTTTATCTCTCGCCGACCATATTTCTCTTCAACGATTACGGCATCTTCTTTTTGATAACAAAAAAATTCAACAAATGATGCGTAGCCACTACCAAAATGATCCCACTCTACCTCACATACTAAATTTGGAATACGGTTTATTCGATAGTACAATCGTCTGATATGCGCTTCAATTTCTTGCTCATTTTTTGTGTCATAAGGAAACTTGCTCCCAATAATTTTTCCTTCAATTAAGTTTTGCAACTGTTCATTTGAAAACATAGATGAAACACCTCTCCTTTTCTTCATATTTGAATATAGAAATCTTCTTTCTCTTACTATACAAAGAAACAAATAAAGAAGGGATAAAAAAAATTCCACACCATCTTTTTAAATGACTTTTTTGTAAATGCACCAACTTTATTTTTCATGAACAGAAAAATGGCAAAAAAAAAAGTGGTTTATAAGAAATATAACTTATAAACCACCTACATCATATTTGATTTACTTTACTATAATAACCGGGCAAGGAGCCGAATGAGCTACCTTATGGCTTACGCTCCCTAGCAACGCTTCTTGAATAAACCCTTTTCCTTTGTTCCCCATTACAATCACATCATACTTATGCTCCTTCGCATAGGATGTAATCAGGTTTGCTGGGTCGCCATGAAAAGTATGTGTTTCAAAAGGAATATTAGCATCTGTCAGGAATTGAACAGCTGGAGTTAAAATTTCACGATTTTCTTCATCCATTAACTCAGACAAATTAATGTTATAAAGAGGTTCCTGCAATGGTAAATCTTTATTAATATGCAAAATAGTTACCTTTTCAGATCCTAGTGCTTTCGCTAATTCTGCAGAATGTTGTAAAGCATTTACAGAAGGCGTAGAGCCATCCATTGCTACTAATATTTTTTTATACATATGATCGCTTCCCTTCAATCATCTATCACCATACTTCTTAATGAGTCACTTTGTCGACATGTGCAAGGTGTTTACGTCCAGTAGCTACGACTAGCATTGCTAACAAGACAAAGATAGCACCAGTAATAAAAGGAATGTGTGGAGTATAGGTTTCAGCAAGCTTGTTTGCTAACCACGGTCCAACACCACCGCCTAGAAAACGAACAAAGCTATATGCAGCAGATGCAATTGAACGTTCAACCGGAGCTACCTCCATTACGGCTGTTGTAATCAATGTGTTATTCGTACCAAGGAATAATCCAGCTATTATTACGGCTACAATAATTGCCGTGCTTGAATCTGTCCATATTCCCATAGCTAAAAGTGTTAATGCAAAGAGCGTTAGCATCGTACACATAGATTTGATGGTTCCAAATTTTGCTTGAATTTTCGGAGCAACAAACACGGAAGTAAATGCTAAACAAAGTCCCCAACCAAGGAAAACATAGCCTAAACCATGTTCATCTAATCCCATAACAAATGGTGCGTATGCCATCAATGTAAAAAATCCAATATTGTAAAGGAATGCTGTTAATCCAAGTCTAAATAATCCTGGAAATTTTAACGCTTTAATTGGATCCAAGACAGAACTTTTTGTTTTTGATTTAGCTACTTTAGGCATTTTTAATAATAATGCTAAAAAGGCAATAATCATAAGTACACTTACACCATAAAATGGACCACGCCAAGAAATGGATCCTAATTCACCACCAAGCAATGGACCAACTGAGATCCCCAGTCCAATTGCCGCTTCATAAAGGATAATTGCTTTTGCCGTTCCACCGACTGATAATCCAACAATAGCAGATAGGGCCGTAGCAATAAATAATGCATTTCCAAGACCCCAACCACCACGGAAGCCTACAACACCCCATATTCCATTGGATGAGCCTGCAAGAGCGGAGAAAATAATAATAAATAAAATTCCTATTAATAATGTCCACTTAATACCAATTCTACTAGAAACTACTCCAGTAATTAACATCGCAATACCAGTAATCAAATTATAACTAGTAAATAACAATGATACCTGACTAGGGGTAGCATGAAGCTTTTCTGCAATGGCAGGTAATATCGGATCAACTAAACCTAATCCCATGAAAGAAATAATCGTTGCAAAAAAGATTACCCATATGACAAGTGGCTGTTTCGCCGACTGATTATGAGCTTTCAGCGCTTCTTCTGACATACCTCAAAACTCCTTTATATAATTTTTAAAATGAAAATAAAAAATGAAAACAGTAATGGTCGGAAAATCTTTTAAGCAACCAATACATATTTTCACACAAAATAAAGAATAAAATTCCTATTAATCTTCCTAACTCAGTATATAACTTTATAACGTTTACGTCAACGTCAACTTTGTAAAAATGATGATGAATATGATATTTTTAACATGCAGGGATTTAGGGATAAAGAGAAATCATGATGTATAATGATATTAAGTATATTTTTTATAAGCTCTTTCGCATTTAACTAGCGACCTATAAAATATACGATGGATTTTTTTTAAATGCATATACCTATTATTAATCAACATGATTATTTTATATAAAAATATTTTTCATAGGAGAGTATCAATGGATGAATTAAAAATAGATGATGTGGCTAAACAAAGTGGGCTCACAAAACGTACAATACGCTACTATGAACAACTTGGAATCCTTCCCTCCCCTCCGAGAAGCGACGGTGGCTTTAGACTGTATTCTCAAGAACATGTGGAATTTTTGAAGAAAATCACCAATGCAAAGGAAGTGATGGGCTTTTCCTTACAAGAATTACAGGAATTCATTAAACTGAATGACGAATTAGAAGTTCAACGCATGGATTATCGACAGTTTAAGGGAACCAATAAACAGAAGGAAAAATTAGAGAAGGTTTATCAAACCGTAGTTGAACAATTAAATCTTATCGAGCAAAAAAAGAAAAAAATTTTGAAGGTAGAAGCTGATTTAGTTTCACTTAGGGATCGTGCAAAAGCTGCTTTAATCAGGTTTGAAAAGGAAGAGTCAGAAAAGAATTAATGAACAATGAAGCATCAGGGCACATGATGCTTCTTTTTTAGGTTCAATAATGATGACTGGAAAACAAACACCAAAGTTTGATTACCGACATGGTTGAGAGCGAGGGTCTAAAGACAGAATGTGGACGACAATTTATATTTCTTAATGAAGGAAGGAAAGGCCACAAAATTGTGTAGCCTCCTATTTTACAATTAAATCACTCCTTGTGCGATCATTGCATCTGCAACCGTTAAAAATCCGGCAATATTAGCACCGACAACGAGATTATTCGGTTGACCATATTCTTCTGCACACTTCATACTTTTTTGATAGATATTTTTCATAATTTCTTGCAACTTCACATCAACCTCTTCAAAACTCCAAGACAACCTCATACTATTTTGCGCCATTTCAAGAGCAGAAACGGCTACACCACCTGCATTTACTGCTTTTCCTGGACCAAATAGTACATGATGCTTATGAAAAAGTTCAATTGCATCTAATGTGGATGGCATATTGGCCCCTTCACCGACTGCCTTTACTCCGTTTTCAATCAAAAGAAGGGCTGAATCTGCATTAATTTCATTTTGTGTAGCACATGGCAAAGCAATATCACAAGGAATAGACCAAATGCTTGAACAATCTGGTGAATATTGTGCATGTGGATGCTCATTTACATATTCTTCGATTCGTTTTCTCTCAACTTCCTTCAAACGTTTAACAGTTGAAAGATTAATTCCAAATGGATCATAAATATATCCATCCGAATCACTGCATGCGACAACTTTAGCACCTAATTGTGTTGCTTTCTCCATCGCATAAATAGAAACATTTCCTGAACCTGATACAACTACTGTACTTCCACTAAACGACATCCCATTTGCCTTAAGCATTTCCTCGACAAAGTACACGGTCCCATAACCTGTGGCTTCCTTCCTTGCCAAGCTTCCACCGTATCCGAGTCCTTTTCCGGTTAGGACTCCAGCATGAAAATCTCCTTCAAGTCTTTTATATTGACCAAATAAATAACCAATCTCACGGGCACCAACACCTATATCGCCGGCTGGAACATCTTTGTCTGGCCCAATATATTTATATAGTTCTGTCATAAAACTTTGACAAAACCTCATAATTTCCTGATCAGATTTTCCTTTCGGGTCAAAATCTGCGCCTCCCTTGCCACCACCGATTGGTAGGCCAGTTAAAGCATTTTTAAAAATTTGTTCAAATCCTAAAAATTTAATAATACTTGCATTCACGGTAGGATGGAATCGGAGTCCACCTTTATAAGGGCCAATACTACTATTGAACTGTACGCGGAATCCACGATTTACCCTTACTTTACCAGTATCGTCCACCCAAGGCACACGAAAGATCAATAATCTTTCTGGTTCCACAATTCTCTCCAATATTCCATTTTCCATGTATTGTGGATTTTTTATAAACACAGGCAAGAGAGAATCAAATATCTCCTTGACTGCTTGTAGAAACTCTACTTCGAAAGGATTTCTTTCTTGTATACTTTCGTAAACTTCGTCCATATATTCAATCGCTGTCCGTTCCAGCTCTGTTTGCTTCTCTAATTCACGCATTTTCATACTGTCAGCTCCTTTGCGTTTACATTGATAGTTCAATTTTCCACTATTTACAATTATTAAACCAATATTAAAAAGAGATAGAAATCATGCCGAAATGAGAACAATTAACAATCCTTTTCACACTTTATACTTATGATATTGATAATTGTGGGAAATCCTACATGAAAGCTGTCACATTGTTTACATATTCACAAATTCAATAATGATTTATAATAATAAATAGATTACAGAAATTGTCTTAACATATAGGGGTGAACAATTTGAAAACGATCGTAGTCATTGGTGGAGGTATTACAGGACTTTCAACCATGTATTATTTAAATCAACAATTAACTACCTCAGATAAAGAAGTAAAATTAATTTTAATTGAAGCAGATCATGAATTAGGTGGAAAAATCAAATCAATAGATAATAATGAATTTATTATGGAAACAGGAGCTGACTCCATTGTAGCACGTAAATCTGGTGTTGCTGCTTTATTAGATGAGCTCGAATTAGATGACGAAATTGTTCATAATGCTACTGGAAAATCTTATATTTATCATCACAATCAGCTAAAGCCGATTCCTGATGATACTATTTTCGGAATTCCTATGAGCAAAGAAGCTTTATTTAATAGTGAATTAATATCTGAAGAAGCCAAAAATGAGGCTTTAAAGGATTTTACAACACCAAATACTACCTTTACCAAAGATAGCTCTATTGGTTCATTTCTAGAAAACTTTCTTGGTAAAGAAATTGTCAATAATCAAATTGCTCCTGTACTTTCCGGGGTATATTCAGGCAAACTAAATGAACTTACCTTAGCTACTACACTTCCCTATCTTTTAGAATATAAAAATCAATATGGCAGTATTATTCAAGGTCTTTCAGAGAATAAAGAGAAATTCCAATCCGCTGATAACAAAAAATTCGTTTCATTTAGAAATGGTCTCTCCACATTAATAAAACGGATGGAAGAGCAATTAACGAATGTGAATATATTAAAAGGGATACGAGCAACTAAGATTGAACGTGATAATAGTCGATATATGATTTCGCTTGAAAATGATGAAAGGATTGAAGCGGATCAAATTATTCTAAGCACCCCTCATACTGTGGCACAATCGCTCCTACAGAATGACAACTTAGATACCGATTTCAATAAGCTAGTAAACTCTTCACTGATTAGTGTATATATTGGTTTTGATATCCCAGATGAAAAGCTTCCTGCAGATGGAACTGGCTTTATCGTTCCAGAAAATAGTGAGCTAACTTGTAATGCTTGTACGTGGACAAGTAGAAAGTGGACACATACTTCAAAGAACCATCGGCTTTTATTGAGACTTTTTTATAAGAACACGAATCCGGATACGTTTACCTATTTAAACAGCTTAGGAAAAGATGAACTGCTGCAAGTGGCTTTAAAAGATGTGGAAAAAAGCTTGGGGATAACAGGGGAACCAGTATGCTCAGAGGTAACAAAGTGGACGAAAAACATGCCCAAATACCATCTTACCCATCGTTCAACGATCGAATCACTAAACAAAAAACTAAATGACTTATTCCCTAATATTCTAATTGCTGGCTGCTCCTACTACGGTGTAGGTATTGCGGACTGCATTTCGAATGGAAAACAAACCGCTGAAATTATTTTTAATCAATTAAATGCATAAAGAAGGCGGGCACTCATAAGTGGTGGAAAAGAGTGCCTGCTTTTTTTATTAATTTATTTTCGCTTTTTCGTTGATAGGCAATCAAGAAGCATGTAGCAGGACCAGAGGATTTTAAAAGATCGATCGTACTTTCTTTTGAAATTCTATCTAAAGACGAATTTAATTTTTTTAACTTATATAAGACTCCTTTTGATCCAACGGGTAAAATATGTGTAACTTCCTCTTGACTACACATCCATTTAAATAAAGAAAGTGGTGCTACTTGGTCTTTCTGTTCAATGACCTCACTGCCTACTAATGGCATACCAATTAAAGCAAATTTTGTTGTAGGCTGAATAGGTACTTCCTTCATTTCTGACTTATTCATTTTCCCTAAAATAGTTACTCCTAACGCAGATTGAGTTAATTGAAAATTACTTTCCGTGCTTCCGATCATTGATATTTCATCCAAACCGAGTTCTTCTATTCCCTTCTCAATTCCCAATTTCATCGCTTCCCATGATTCCTCTTGACAGAAATTATGAATCACAACACTGAAAGGGATAGCACCTGCTGCCATACATTCCATTACTGCAACTCGAAATGAAAAATAAGCTACCGTTTCATAAGGTACTTTCACTACATCCTCAGCTTTTAACCCAATGGCTCCACTATTATCAGTTGATATAACGATATTTTCCGTATCATTAAATGGTACAATCAGCACATCTCTCATCTTAATCCCCTCTTTTAATCACTCTAGATAATCTTTCTTGAAATACTCGTACAAAGAGAAGGGCTACAACAATATTTATTGCTGCACCAATCATTAGCGATGGAATCATAGCTATAAAAAATGACCAATTTAATAAAAATATAAATGGAATAGGACTAATGAGTGCATTCCCAATCCAAAACATAACTGCAGCTAACTTTTTCTTTCCTGTTTGATATAAATATCCATAGATGAGAACACAAAAAGTCATTTCAAACGCTATTAATAGATGGAACGGACCTAATGGAAATCCTGTTAACAAGGCAGAAAGAAGATGACCAACTCCTGCAACAATTCCTCCCATTCCTACACTAAACAAACTCGCAATCACTAAGGATGGAAATGCATCTAATCCTACACTTCCAACAATTGCAGGGATTTTTATTAATGACCCAATGACAGTGAATGCAAAACCTAAGGCAAACCAAACGATTTTTTTACTAGTCATATTTCCCCCTACATTTATTTTATTCGTTTTGAAATACCATACCAAACCATATAAACTGAATCAGAAGTTGCAACAATATCCTGATACACCCATCCCGTAATATCTCTCCACTGTCGATCCTTTTTTTCAATTGGAACAATCCCCTTTGAAATATCTGTTCCAATCAAGATCAATTCATTATTTTCATCAGCCTGCTCCCAGTTTACCGCTTTTTCTACGAGATCTTTTGCTTGGGCTCTAATTATTTGTATATCAATATCTAAATCAATCCATTTTTTTATGTATTGCTCTACCCCTTCAATAATAAGCAATTGTTTTTCTTTATTTTGAAACGGCAGTTCTAATTTATTTGATTGATAAGCAGAAAGCCACAGATAATCACTTCGTTCCTTCAGTCCAAAATGATCCCTCACCCATTTTGCTTTTCCGTTAAAATAACCTCCCGTAATAAAGTGCATCGGCTCTCTCCCCTCCCTTTTTGTTTCGTCCAGCACAATTCAAACGCTGTTTCATGTGGAACTCTCCAATCCCAAAAATTTGTTTCCTTTGGTGAAAAGCGACTTAACAAATAGCGAATGACTCCCCCATGGGTAATAAGGATCGCTTTCGTTTTCCCTTTTTGAAAAAGTTGCAAGAGAAGCTGCTTCCACCCTTTATCCACTCTAGCAGTAAATTGATGAAAACATTCACCATTTGGTGGACATATGGTGAAAGGTTGCTGCAACCAATTTTGGTATACATCATTATTTTTCAACTCTTCATACGTTCTTTCTTCCCAATCTCCAAAATTCATTTCTCGAAAAAGTGAACAGGTTAAGATTTCTTTATCGGGAAATAAAATTCCCGCTGTTTCGACACATCTCTTCAAATCACTACTAAAATATAAGTCAGCCTTCGACAAAAGCTGATAGCTGCCTACCTGTTGTATTCCCTTTTCACTTAAAGAAGCATCGGTCCAGCCCAAATATTGATGCTTTTCATTTTGCTTTGTCAAACCGTGGCGAAGTAATGTAACAACCAGATGCTCATCCATAAGATCCATTCCACCCCTTCAACGCTTGCTCCTAAAACATCCCCAGTAATCCCACTAAACCATTTAATAATTTTCCGCTTAAAGAAAAAGCCAGCGAGCAAAGTGATCAAAATCAATATAAGCACAAATTCTATTACTTGATGATAGAAAAGTATAACAAACACTAAATATAGCAATATGTAAAATGGATAAATAAATAGTGCATTTTTGGGAACAGATTTTTGAAAAAAATGACCTAACCCCTCTTGTTTTGCTGCTGGAACATTTAATAGAAGATACCCCATCAAGCTTTTGCTTAAAAATGGCAATGTTAAAATAAAAATAAAACTACTAGTAGATAACATATCGATAATTTCATATATAAAAAGAAAACGTCCACTTAATAAGATAATCACCGATATAACACCAAATGCGCCAGTTCGAGGGTCCTTCATAATTTCTAAGCGCTTATCAATTTGTTGATATGAAAAAAAAGCATCACTTGCATCCATCCAACCATCAATATGTAAGCCACCTGTAACAATAATGGTTAGCAGCCAAAGGATAAATGCAGTAGCTAATGTCGAAAATGGTGTATAGTTGGTCAACAAATATAAAGCCCCGACAAATATGGCACCTTGTAATAAACCTAATAGTGGAAAAAATTTAACCGCATAGGTCATATGCTTTTTATCCATAGGGAGTTCATAGGGTATTGGAACGATTGTAAAAAACTGAAGATTTATCAACATTCCCTTTATAGGTCCACACCAATCAATAATCTTTTTCATTTTATTTATCATGCTTGTCCCCACTTATTAACCATCTCTTTTACCCTCTCCCAATCAAGATAATTTTTCACATGAGTAGCTAGTTGATCATATTTTTGATCCTTTAATTGGCGGAGTGGAATAACAGATCTTACAGGGAGCCCTTTTTCTTCACGAATGCGATTTAACCAGTAGGTTCGCCATTCATCATTATGAAATAATGAATGCATATACGTACCAATAATTTTACCATCAAGATGGTAATATCCATCGAGACGACCATCGTCTAAGATAAGAAATGGATGATCATGTATGGATGTTTGTCCTAAATGTATTTCATATCCTTCAAACGTAAGCTCAACTGGTAATCTTGTATTTTGATGACTTTTTCCTTTTACCTGAGTTGTCCGTTTTTCAGCGTGAAATTTAGTGGAAGCCGGAATGATTCCAAAACCTTTTTCCGTATAATTTACAGTACCAGTGTCTGTTCCTGCTTCATCAATTAAGTATTCTCCCATCATTTGATATCCTCCACAAATACCAACCACATACTTATCTTGTTCCAACTGCACACGGATTGATTCATAAAGACCGTTTTTCTTAAGAAACTGCAAATCAGATATTGTACTTTTCGTACCAGGGATGATGATCGCATCAGGTTGACCTAGCTGGTTTATATTTTCAACCCAGCGAATGGTTACATCCTCCTCATACAAAAAAGGTTCCATATCTGTATAGTTTGAAATATAAGGGAGTTTAATGACAGCAATATCAATCGCACCATGTCCTACGGAAGCAAATCGATCTTGTAGTGACAGAGAATCTTCCCCTTCAATCATGTGCTGAGGGATATAAGGAATAATTCCCAAAACTGGGATACCGGTTCTTTCTTCAATCCATACTTTCCCATCATAAAATAAATTAATGTCTCCACGAAATTTATTTATGATTATCCCTTTTACTCGATTTCGTTCATTCCCAGTTAATAGCTCAATCGTCCCAATAATACTCGCAAATACGCCACCACGATCAATGTCAGCAACAAGTATAACTGGTACATCAGCCATTTCAGCTACCTTCATGTTCACGAGCTCCCGATCCTTCAGGTTAATCTCAACAGGACTACCTGCCCCCTCCATGATAACTAAATCAAAATCAGTAGATAATTTTTCTAAGGATTTTTCTATTGCTTCGATTCCTTTTTCATAGAAAGATTGTCGATAACCTTTGCCAGATAGTACTTGCTCACTCTTTCCGAAAAGGATAACCTCAGATTGCTGGTCCGACTTTGGCTTTAAGAGAATCGGATTCATGAAGACGGTTGCCTCAGTCTTTGAAGCTTCTGCTTGAATTCCTTGGGCACGTCCAATTTCCTTTCCATCCTTTGTTACATAGGAATTATTGGACATATTCTGGGATTTAAATGGTGCCACACGCCAACCCTCATGAGTAAATAGCCGGCACAAGGCAGTAACAAGTAAACTTTTTCCAACATCAGATGCCGTACCAACAATCATCAAACCCTTTAACACAGTTCATTCACCTCTCCCTTCATGACATGAGGAAGCCCAGATTCAATTAAATATGCAGAAGACGATTGCTTGGTTATGCTTTGATGTAAATATCCCAATAGTCTTTCATACGCAAAAACAATCTCACTTTTTGGTAACACCTCATTGAACACTTCATTTGAAACAATGATCAATATACTACATTGATCTCTTATGTTTTTAATATCTTCAAGAATAGCGTGATAAATCTGTTCTTGGTAACTTTCCTTTTCCCAGGCCCTTTCATCTATGAATAATTCATTATTCAATAGAGTCGTTAAACAATCTAATAAGATAACGTCGCCTTGCTTAAAATTCGGGCTTAACTTCCCTATATTTGTTGGACACTCCCAATTCGTCCAAGGAAGCTCACTAGAATTTCGGGTTTCCTTATGATGGGCAATTCGATCGAGCATTTCGGGATCTGTTGCCTTGCCACAAGCCAAATAATGTAGATTGCCATTAATCATTTTTGCATGATTTATTGCTATACTCTCAGCAAAGCTGCTCTTTCCACTTCGAACTCCTCCACTTATAAAAATTAGTTTTGATTCTTCCATTCCGAAAGTGCCTCCATTAGCTGGTTATTTTCGTTTTGCTTTCTGATCGCAAATCTTAACCAACGTCCATCTAGTCCAGGGAAATTCATCGTATGTCTTGGTACAAGTCCCTTTTTTAACAAATACTCGTATAATGGTGCTGCCTCTGTTATTGTTGGATCTTTTACGAGATAAAAGTTCACAGCCGATTCGGACATACAGAATCCATTCTCTTTATAAAAGTCTTTTAATCTATTGCGTTCCACATGAATTAATTGCTTCGTATGACGAATATATGATTCTTGAGATATACATTCAAGCCCTGCCTTTATTGCAATCGCATTCACACTCCAATGCGGTTTTAAAGCTGCAAGTTGTTGAATAACCTGAGGTTGGGCTACGCCGAAGCCCAATCTTAGACCAGCTATCGCAAACATCTTAGTCAATGAACGTAATACAATCAAATTAGGATATTGCTTTACTAAAGAAATATACGTTTCACTATCAACAGTAAAATCATAGAATGCTTCATCAATAATAATCGAGCATTGCGAGCGATATCCCTCTTCCACTAGTTCAATGATCGATTGCCGATCATATACAACACCTGTTGGATTATTTGGCGTACATAAAAAGATCGCATCATAATATTTAACTTTCGGCAATAGTTCCTCCATTTTTAGTTTCCAAATGCCTTCTTCTAAAACATGATGTTCAACTATACATTTCTGTGCAAGACAAGCTTGTTCATACTCACTAAAAGCAGGTTGAATAATTAAGATTCTTTTCCCTTGAAAAAGCTGAGCCACCAAAGCAATGATCTCAGCACCACCATTTCCAATTAAAATATACTCTTCTCCGATCCCTTCTTTTATTGAAATTTCTCGCTTCAAAATGGAGGCATGTGGATCAGGATAATCTTCCAATAGAGGAAACCATTCATGCCACTTTTCTCTTAAAATAGGGGGAGAACCAAATGGATTTACATTCACACTAAAATCTATTAGTTGTTGTGGAGTTGGGAGCTTTGTTGCCTGATAAACATATTTTGGGTTAGAACCATGAGGTGGCAATGTCAATAGTAATCCCTCCTATCCATAAAAATAGTGTAAAGAGAAGTACGGCACTACTCATAATCACTATCGTCTTTTTTATATGTACTGCCTTTAACGCTTCAAATGGCTGTCCCATCCGTGCACGATCCGATACAATCCCTTTATAATAATTCACGCCTCCTAACTGAATGCCTAAAATAACGGCAACAGCTGCTTCACACCAGCCACTATTAGGACTCGGATGTTTTTTAGCATCTGTCAAAAATAGTTTCCAAGCTGGTTTTAGATTCAAATACACAGGTTTACAAAAAAGGAGAATTATACATCCTGTTAACCGGCTAGGAATCCAATTGACCCAATCATCTAAACGGGCTGATGCCCAACCAAATTGTTCGTATTTTTGATTCCGATAGCCAACCATTGAATCACAGGTATTTATTGCTCGATAAATCATAGCTAATGGAGCACCACCTATTAGTGCCCAAAATAATGGAGCAGTTATCCCATCACTTGTATTTTCTGCAATTGTTTCGACCGTTCCCCTTACAATCTCTGATTCATCCAACTGCTCCGTATCTCTTCCTACAATATAGGACAATTTAGTTCTTGCTAATGGTAAATCCTTATTCATTAATGGCTCATACACTTCTAATCCAGCATCTTTCAATCCTTTTTGGGCAATGGTAGTGGCAATCATTAACGCTTCACCAATTACTCCCGCTAATGTATGCCATTGATGTAATAGAATCGTAATAGTTAGTGCAATTAAACCTGTTAATAACACAATTAAACTAAGCATGAAGACTCCTCTACCCTTACGATGATTTCCCTTATTTAAATGCTTAGTGAAAAAGGAAATCAATGAACCCATCCATTTTACTGGGTGTGGCCATTTCGGTGGATCTCCAATAAACCAATCAATGATAATTGCGATGGTTAGTGCACAGAGATGATGTAAAATCATTTGCTTTTCCTTTCGATAGATTTTTCAATGGCTTTTTTCGTACATTGATAAACATATGTACCAATTAACTGACCTAAAGGTGCTATTGAACCTGCGTATTGCAGTTTTTCACCGTTTTGAGTTGCTGCGATAAGGATACTATCTGTAGAGGTGCCCGTTGCAATCGTTCCTGTTAAAGGGTCCATTATTTTCATATCATGCAAACTCTTTACCTTCGCTTCAGTCGCTGTTGCAATCGCTTGAATATAAGCTTCCTCTGACAAATCTCCATTTATAAATATCCATATGTTAATGGTACCTGGTATGTAATTAGATGAATGATCGGTTCCTCTAGAGACATCTACCGCATTCCCCACTCCTGCTGTAACAACGATGAATAATGAGAAGCCCGTTCCCTCGACAAATTTCCAAATAGCATCCTCCATTTTTACGGCTGTCATCATGCCTACTGTAGACTCTAGAAGAAACCCTTTTTCTACTAGATATTGGGACATTTCCTCATAATGATTCTCACAATTATAATTCTTATCAACGTGACGATTAACAAAGGATTGGAACCAGCCAACTCCAGGATTTATGACAGCTGAAGACATTGTTTTTAATGGAATAGGAGATTCATAGACGAGAAATTCCCCTTCCTGTCTTAAATAATTTTCATTTAAAATCATTAAAGCATTCTCTGGTATACTTTCTGGTATTAAGGCAATTTGTGGTTTTGGTATAGATGGATGATAATGTTTATTTACCTTTGTAGAATATACGCGTTGAATCATTTCTTCCTTAATGACTTCATTAGGTAAACCCATTCGATCTAATTCACCTTGATCAAGAAGAAGCAAGCGATCACAGTATAGCGCTGTCAAATTTATATCGTGAAAAACAGAAATGACAGTCAACCTATTTTGTTTCGTCATCTTTTTAATCAAATCGAGTAATTCCTTTTGATAGGTTAAATCGAGATGGTTCGTTGGTTCATCTAATAATAAAACTTTTGGCTGCTGGGCAAGTGCTTGAGCAAGAAAAACCCGCTGCTGCTCCCCACCCGATAGCTCCATCAAAGATTTATGACGAAATGAAAGAATGCCAGTCTGAGCCATCGCCTCTTCAATGATTCTCTCATCTTCTGAACTCATTGATTGAAACAAACCTTTTTGATGCGCGTAACGTCCGAGAACAACAACTTCTTCTACAGTATAAGAAAAGGATTCACCTGTGAGCTGAGGAAGAACAGCGATTATGGTTGCCAATTCTTTAGGAGGATACGTCGAAAGCAGCTGATCTTTTAAGTGTATCGAGCCTTCTATCAAAGGTAATATCCCGCTAATCATTTTTAGTAACGTTGTTTTTCCACTGCCATTCGGACCTAGGATTCCAAAAAATTCACCTTCATGTACCTGAAAACTAAGGTCCTTAACTATTTTATGCCCATTATATCCTCCGGCTACATTTCGTATCGTTAACATACTCTACCCTCTTCTTCTTCGTTTACTATTCATTAAAATCCATGCAAAGACAGGAGCACCAATTAATGCGGTAATCACACCAATTGGAAGTTCTGATGGCTGAATAATCGTTCGTGACACTAAGTCTGCTATAATTAAAAACCCTGCTCCAAAGAGTAGCGATAATGGTAGTAATCCTTTATGATTAGGTCCACGAATAATCCGTATTAAATGAGGAATCACTAATCCAACAAAACCAATCGCACCTGAAACTGAAACGGCAGCACCAGTTAATATTGATCCAGCAATTAGAATAAGAAGCTTTCGCTTTTCAACATTTACCCCCAGATGTTGGGCACGTTCTTCACCTAATGACATCGCATTAAGCTCTTTCACATTCATTAATAATAATATTGAACCTATGAGAAAGAATGGAATAATAATATATACATAACTCCACCCTCGCATAGATACACTTCCAAGTAGCCAACCAATGATTTGTCTTAACTCATCGCCTGTTAAAGCAATGATTAGGGAAATAAACGAACTAAAAAATGAACTAAATATAATGCCAGTTAATATAATTGTTTCTACTTTCATTGATCTCTCAATTTTTTTTGCAAAAAATAAAACACTAAATATCGTAATAAATGAACCAATTATGCTCATTAATGGCAATGTAAGTATTCCGATGAATGGTATAGATAAATGAAAGAATAATGTTGCAACTGCTCCAACAGAGGCTCCAGACGACACCCCTAAAGTATATGGGTCTGCTAAAGGATTTCGAAGCAACCCTTGAAATGCCGCACCTGCAATCGATAATGAAGCACCAACTAGCCCAGCCAATATTACACGAGGCAGTCGAATATCTAAAACAATATTCGTATTCATCGCATCTATTTTATCACTTAATGGAAAGTGGAAAATAGCCGCTCCGATGATTTGGATGATATCCTTCATTGGCACCGTTACTGAACCAATGGAAATGCCTATTAAAATAGAAAAACTTAAAAAAACCACTCCAAATAGATAAGGAAAATAATTATTCTTCCGTAGATACCGAATAGTAATTGGCTTCTGCAGTCTCTTTCAACTCCTTTTAGTACATTTGAAAAAGGACTGTCTAAAAAGGAGACAGACCCCTATGCCTTTAGACAGCCCCTATTTCTATCAATCAATTTTCTTCTGTTTTGTTCTCTTTTCTTTTGCCGTCACGAAAAACCTTGGCACTTCGAATATATTCTACATCTTTTTTTCCTGATCGGTGATTAATTACTCTTGCAAGAGCAAAAAAATAGTCCGACAAACGATTCAAATACATTTGAGCGAGTGGAGGAACAATTTCTTCAGCTTTTGAGAAACTAACAACTAGACGCTCAGCACGTCTTGTAACTGTTCTTGCTATATGAATAGAAGCAGCCGCTTTTGTCCCACCAGGTAAAATAAAGCGTTCCAATTCAGGTGTACTGGCGATATACTCATCAATCTTCTCTTCAAGGTAATCAATCATGTCTTGTTGAAGCTTATAAGGACGTTTAGTTGATTTTGTCGCTAGATCCCCTCCGCAATCAAATAATTCATGTTGAATTTTTTCAAGATCATCAAGTACGTCAGAAAAAAGATCGGGATCCAATTCAGCCATCGCTTGTCCAACAAAACAATTCACTTCATCCACTGTTCCATAAGCTTGTACCCTTAAATCATCTTTATCTACTCTACCACCGATGATACTTGTTTGCCCCTTGTCACCTGTTCTAGTATAGATTCTCATAACATTTCCTCCTCACTCTTATCTCCACTTATTTAAATGTATCGGGATATATTGCCTTTGCCATTTCCTCTAAACCTTCCACAAGACGTGGACCTGGTCTTGACACTTTGTCAGAATCGACACTATATACTCGTTTATTTTTAATGGCGGATACTTCTTCCCACCCTTTACGGCTATAAGCTTGTTCTACTGCGTCCTTTACATAATAACCATATGTTATGATCATTACATCCGGATTTGCTTTAACTGCTGCTTCTTCCGAATATTTCGGCCATCCTTCTTCAGCAGCTGCAATATTTTTGGCGCCAAGCATTTCTAGCATTTCATTCATGAAGGTACCTGAACCTGCTGTATAAATATCTGGTGGAGCAGAGATTTCCATCCATACATTTGGTTGCTCCTCCTTGGAAATTCCTGCCGCCTTTTCTTTAATTTCTTCAACTTTTGCTTTCATTCCATCGACAATTTCATCCGCTTTTTCCTTTGTCCCAGTTGCTGCACCAATCATTTCAATCGTTTTATACGTATCTGCAAATGAGCTTGCATTATTGACGGCAATAACCTTAATTCCTGAATCCTCTAATTGCTTTAATCCATCCTTAGAATTATGAGCCTGTGAAGCATCAGCTAAAACAATATCAGGTTTTAAAGAAATTATTTTTTCAACATTGAATTCTTGTCCACCAACTTTTTCCTTTGACTGCGCCTGTTCGGGATAATTGTCAAAATCCGAGACACCAACAATTTCTTTATCTAACCCAAGGGCAAAGGCTGTTTCTGTATTACTTGGAAGAAGGGAAACAATTTTCTCTGGCTTCTTATCAATAGTAATTTCTTTATCGGTTCCATCCGTAATTGTTACGGGAAAAGCTTGGTCTTGTTGCTTAGTCTCCTGCTTATTATCACTTACTTTCTTTTCACTATCCTGCTGTGTACCACATGCAGCCAATATAAAAATTAGTAAAAAAATAGGTATAAATCTTAATAGCTTTTTCATTTGTAAACTCCTTTTTACATTTAAAATAGTCATAAAGATGGCCGTTTTCACAAAGATCCTTTATCCTCCATAATTAATGTAGAAGGAAAAAAACAATACATTTGTTCATATCTTTTATGAAAAAGACCTAAAAAAAACATCTCTAATAAAAGAGATGTCATATGTAAAACGGTATAATAGCAAATCATGCACGCTAAAAAACGTTTTCGTCAACACCCCCCTATCCTCGTAGGCAAACTGGTGCACTCAAAAAACAGGCAGGTCTCCTGGCTCATGATCATTGCTCCCTGTACCTTCCCTTATCCTTTAATGGATAAAGTGGATATTACAGTTTGCTCCCATTTACAGTGGCGGGACCGCGTTGGAATTACACCAAACTTCCCTTTTAAACCTTCACAAAGAAAGTACCTGTTTTCGTTGCAATATATTAAATTTTCAACCATTAACAATTATACAGGAAAGATATATGGATGACTATCCTGAAAAATTTTATGCTAATAAATGATTTACAGCACTACCAAACTCCCAGCACATCTAACATGACAACAAAAATTAAAATTGGTGCAACAAAACGTATGAGGAAATACCAAGCTTCGAACAGTCCTCTTTTAAGACCGCTCCCTTGTTTTAATTCCTCGTAAAGAACGGATTTCTTCACTTTAAGTGGTACAAAAATAGCGATAAGAAGGGCACCAAGCGGCATTAAAATATTACTAACGGTATAATCCATTAAATCGAAAAATGTTTTACCTAAAAGAGTAACATCACCTAACGCTCCGTATGAAAGGGCAGATGGAATACCAAAAATAAAGATGGCAATTCCGATGATCCATGACCATTTTTTACGTCCTTTTATATCCTTTTTAGTGATCACAGACACAATAATTTCAAGCATAGAAAAAGCTGATGTTAATGCCGCAAAAAGGAATAAAATTAAAAATGCTATAAAGAAAAGCATTCCAAGCGGTAACTGACTGAAGACTGTTGGAAGTACATTAAATAACAGTACAGGTCCTGCACCCGGCTCCAATCCTAAAGCAAATACTGCTGGAAAGATTGCTAAACCAGCTAAAAGTACAATGACTAAATTCATTACTACAATAGAAAAAGCTGAACGGGGTAAGCTTTGATTTTTCGGTAAATACGAACTATACGTCACCATTACTGAAACACCTACACTTAACGTAAAGAATGATTGCCCCATGGCTTCCAAGATCGTTTTTGAAGTTAATTTTGAAAAGTCCGGTTGCAGTAAAAAGGATATACCAGCCATTGCTCCATCTAAGGTAATTGAACGAATAACTAATAATATAAATAGTATAAATAATGCAGGCATCATAATCTTACTTGCTTGTTCAATCCCTTTTTGAACCCCTCTTGCAACAACAACAATCGTCATTAGAATAAATAATAATTGCACGATTAAACTAATAATTGGATCAGAAATTGTGTCCCCAAATACTTGTGTATATTGATCAGATGAAAGACCGTTTAACTGACCGGTAATCGCCTTGTATAAATAAATAATGATCCAACCACCAATGACACTATAGAAAGAAAGTAAAATAAAACACGCAATCATACCTAAAATTCCTATCCAGTGCCATTTCGCTTTTGGTGCTATTTTTCGATACGAATCCACTGCATTTTCTTGTGTTAATCGACCAATGGAGAATTCCGCTAAAAGCAATGGAAGTCCTAGTAATAATGTAAATAGAATAAAAATTAGAAAGAAAGCTCCTCCCCCATTTTGACCTGCGATATAAGGGAATTTCCAAATTGCTCCTAAACCTATTGCTGACCCTGCTGCAGCTAATATAAAGCCAAGCTTTGATGACCACTGTTCTTGCTGACTCACTCTCATTCTCCTCTCAGATGTAAACAACTATGTTTCCTATATTCTCGTTTGCAGTTGTCATTAAGGGGTCAGACCCCTTAATAGACAGCTACGATTTTGCTTTAAGCAAGTTTGTTTTTAAACCCCTTTAATTCATCCATAAATGTATGGAATTGCGGAATATCCATTTGCTGGGCGGAATCCGATAAAGCAACAGCAGGATCAGGGTGAACCTCAGCCATGACTGCGTCTGCCCCAATTGCTAATGCTGCTTTTGCCGTTGGAAGAAGCAAGTCTTTTCGTCCTGTTGAATGGGTAACGTCTACCACTACTGGTAAATGAGTTTCCTTCTTCAAAATCGGAACAGCTGAAATATCAAGGGTATTCCGAGTTGCTTTTTCGTACGTACGAATTCCCCGCTCACATAAAATAATTTGGTCATTTCCTTGTGAAATAATGTATTCAGCCGCATGAACAAATTCATCAATGGTTGCAGCCAATCCCCTTTTTAATAAAACAGGCTTATTTACTCTTCCAACTGCACGTAATAAATCAAAATTCTGCATATTCCTCGCTCCAATTTGGATCACATCAACATATTCAAGAGAGATTTCCACATCATTCGGATTGAGTATTTCACTAATAACGGCTAAATCATATTCATCCGCAACTTCACGTAATATTTGCAGACCCTCAACCCCTAAGCCTTGAAAATCATATGGAGATGTTCTTGGTTTAAAGGCTCCTCCACGCATTAATTTTATGCCTTGCTCCTTCATAGCTTCTGCAACTTGTCTTACTTGTTCCTTACTTTCTACTGCACAGGGCCCCATAATAAATGTTTGTAAGCCACTTCCTAATTTTTCTCCTTTAATATCAACAATCGTATTTTCTTGCTTCTTTTTCCGGGAAACAAGTAAAGCTTTTCGATTATCATCCTCCTGTAATTCAAGACTCGCTTTAAAAATCGTCTTAAAAATATGCTGTAGAGTCGTTGTTTCAAACGGTCCTTCATTCTGTTCTGCAATCATATCAAGAACCTCTCGTTCACGTACCGGATCAAATCGCTTTGTACCTTGTATTTTTTTCAACTGACCTATTTCTTGGACTACCTTTGCACGTTCATTTAGTAGGTGCAGTAGCTGTGTATTAATTTCATCCACCTTTTGACGTAATTGAACCATTTCATTGTTTCCCATTCTTCATTCCTCCTATTTTTCAAAATGTATTTAAAGGAACTGTCTTTGCTTTATAGACAGCACCAACTAACTACACAAAAAGTCCCTACTGGATATCCAGTAGGGACGATCAATTATCGCGGTACCACCCTAGTTGTAGATATGACTATCTACCACTCTTCATTGTTAACGATCTATTTGACCGTCTTTTCTTTTAGAAGATGTTTCATCTTTTTTAGAAAAGAAAGCTCCAGAATTGAAATTCATGTTTATCTTTGTACTGATTTCCACCAATCATCAGCTCTCTATAAAACAGGGAGATAAACACTACTTTACATCCTATCTTCGCTTATATTATTTGCTTATTATTATTTTTTTAATACAAAAAGTCCCTACTGAATAAATCAGTAGGGACGATATTATCGCGGTACCACCCTAGTTGTAGATCCAATTATCTACCACTCTTCATTGTTAACGATCAATTGACCGCCTTTTCCTTCATAAAGCATGACAACTTTATTATGAAAAAGTGCTCTAGGAGTGAAATTCATGTTTATCTTTGTACTGACTTGCACCGACCATCAGCTCTCTATAAAACAGGGAGATAAACAATACTATATTCCCTTCAATGCATGAATATTTAAGTATGGTTAGTATTATATAGCGAAATTTTCAAAACTGTCAATACCTTTTTTAAGTTTCAGTGTAGAATTCTTTTCTTGTAAAGGATTATAGTTTCGGATGTTCTGTCCCTGTTACCTTTGTTTTATATTGGCTAATTAAATGGTCTGGATCAGAATTCTCTCCCTCTAATTGTCTTAGACGCGCAGCCTTGTTTACTTGTTCATCTGCATGATAGCTAGACCGAACCATAGGACCTGCTTCACAGTGTTTAAAGCCTTTTTGAAGCGCAATTTCTTTCCACTTAGCGAATTCATCAGGATGTACATATCGTTCTACGCGCAAATGTTTTTTCGTTGGTTGAAGATACTGTCCGATCGTCATAATATCTACTCCATGCGCAAGTAAATCATCCATCGCTTCAAGTACTTCCTCATGAGTTTCTCCTAAACCAACCATAAGACTTGATTTAGTCGGAGTGTTTGGGCTTATTTCTTTAACCCTTTTCAACAATTCTAAAGAACGGTCATAAGTCGCCTTTGAACGAACACGTTTTGTTAACCGTCTAACTGTTTCAATATTATGATTAAAGATATCTGGTCCTGCATCCATAAGTGTATGTAAGCTTTCATAATCCCCCTTCATATCAGAAGGTAAAACCTCAACCGTACAAGATGGAACACGACGTCGAATCGCACGGATCGTTTCAGCAAAAACTGCTGCACCTCCATCAGCCAAATCATCACGAGCAACTGCAGTAACGACACAATGACGAAGTCCCATCACTTCTACTGATCTCGCCACTCTCTCCGGCTCATCCCAATCTAATTCAGTTGGCAATCCTGTTTTTACCGCACAAAAACGACAGCCACGTGTACAAGTATCCCCTAATATCATAAACGTAGCTGTTTTTCGAATGGCCCAGCATTCATGAATGTTAGGACATTTTGCTTCCTCACAAACAGTATGCAATCTTTCTTCACGCATCATTTTTTTCAAACCAGTATAGCTTTGATTCGTATTCAGTTTAATTTTCAACCATTCAGGTTTTCTTATGTACTCTTCATTTCTCGCCATTGATATTAACCCCTATCTTTGAAAAGTATATTTCTCACTTTCATACTTTGTCCGCATAAGTTCTTTTATTTCTTCTAACATCTGCTCATTCGGTTGATAGCTTGTAAATTCAATATCTAATCCTTTTTCGAAGCCTTTTTTAAAGGCATCTTTTACCTCTTCGAGTGACGTTTGACGTCCAAGAATCTGGTTAATCGTAACAGCTTTTTGTTCAAAAAGGTGTTTTGCTTTATTCTTCACCTTCTCATTCGGAAATGTAAATAAATCATATAATTGTTCAATATCCATTTCCATTGGAATCGAGCCGTGTTGTAAAATAACTCCCTTTTGTCGGGTTTGTGCACTTCCAGCTGCCTTTTTTCCTTCGATCTCCAATTCATACCACGAAGATTCTTCAAAACAAACGGCAGTACCGGTCTTTCCAATAGGTGCATTAGGAATAGCTAAATCAGCTTGAATTCCAAGATAGCGATATCCTTCAAGTATACCTTGTGATAGTACTCGGTAAGCCTCAATGATTGATGGCGACATTTTATCATGCTTCTCGCTTAGCACTACACTATAAGTTAGTTCTTTGTCATGTAAAACGGCTAGTCCACCAGTTGGCCTTCGCACAATTTCAACCCCAATTGCTTTCGCCTTATCAACATCGATTCTACCTACCGTTTTTTGAAAATGTCCTAGAGACAATGCTGCAGGCTTCCAACTATAAAATCGCAGAATAGGAGGAAGTAACCCCCGGGAATGCCAATCAAGAAGGACCTCATCCATCGCCATATTAAAGGATGGACTATTTTCACCTGAATCAATAAAATACCACTGTTCACTCATGATGCTTTCACCGCCTCAGCATAGTTAGATAAAACAATTACCTAATTTACTATATTGGAATAATATTCATCGTTTTCAATCAATTTTATGATAGCATTCAGAAGAAGATTGTCAACAACTTCCTAACTAATTACTCTATTATGAATATAATTCTAATTTTCTTTCAATTATCGGGTTAGAAACCTAAATAGATCCCCCTCACTCAACTTACTAATGTACTAGTTTTTATCCTTTTGCCCATCTAAATTCTCCAGATAATATCCATGACAAAAAATCCAGTCTAGTAATGTTTTTTACAAGGCTCTTTTCTGTGAAAATAAAACTCCGCCTTTAAGAATAATTTATTGAGTTTAAACTTGATTAAAATTGTGCAAGCTATAAATAATTTAATTTGGGCAATAGGAAAGCAGAGCTACCGAGTTTTTCGGTTTCTCGTTTAACTTTTCTGTTGTTTGTCTATAATGCTAATTTAAGTTGACTCGTGGTAGGGTTCCTTATTCTGAAGCATATGATAGACAATAGTTAGCATTCGATGTCCGATGGCAACGAGTGCTTTTTTCTTTCCCCTTCTTGCAGCTAGTGACCAATATTTGATTCCTAATCTTTGTTTCCGACTTCTTGAAACAGCCCACGCAGCCTCACACAATGCAGATTTAATATGAGGATTTCCTTTAACCGTTTTAGTGTTTTTTTTCCTTCCGGCACTTTCGTGATTTCCGGGCGACAATCCTGCCCATGATGCAAGATGTTTAGAGGTTGGAAATTGTCCCATATCTACTCCTATTTCCGCAATGATAACAGCTGCCGTGTCTTTCTTAATTCCCGGCATTGTAATCAGAAGCTGTACTTCCTCCTGATAGTTGGATAAAATGACGTCGATTCTTTTCTCGATATCTGATATTAATTCTTCTAAATTAACAATGTGCATCCAAGATTGCTTAATAAGAAATAGCTGGTGATCATTTAATGTTCCAAATAGTGAGTCGGTAATCAATTGCTTTTTATGGGCCATTCTTCCATGTATTTTTTGTTCGACATCTTCTTGGTCGATATAACCTTCATTCATGAGTTGTTCCAACAGTTTTCGTCCTGATACTCCAAATACATCTGAAATAACTGTGCTTAATTTGATATTTGAGGACTCTAGTACCTTTTGGATTCGGTTTTTTTCGGATGTCATGTGTCCAATCCATTTTTTTCTGAGGCGAGTCAAATCTCTTAAATTTCGAAAGTCTTCAGAAGGGACAAAACTTTTCTCTATTAAGCCATGTCTTAATAATTTAGCAATCCATTCAGCATCCGAAACATCTGTTTTCCTTCCAGGGACATTTTTAATCCTTTGAGCATTTGCCAAAGTAATATCAAAGAAATCCTCCAAGATATTGTATACAGGTTTCCAGTAGACGCCTGTACTTTCCATTGCGATGTGGGTTACTTCCTTCTCCTCAAGCCATTTAAGAAGATGAAACAGATCCTTCGTCAAAGTAGGAAATGTTTCGGTCTCCTTAATCAAGTCAGTTTCTGATTCTCCAAGAATGACACAGGCAACTATTGTTTCCGAATGAACATCTAGGCCTGCACATCGTTTGTGCAATGTTTCCATTTCACTCCACCTTCTGAAAATATTCCACAAACAGTGGAATGAATTTGAAATTAAACATTTTTCTGTTCGTAGTCATCTCTCGAAATGAGAGAGCTAACAATGGGTTGTGCACCAAATTCATTCCAACAGTTTTCTCAACAGGGTAAAACCACCAATAAGAGCTACGTCATATACTCACTGTTTGTGGTATCTACATTATGGGGCAGTGAACCCATTTTCATTCTGGGTTGAGAGCGAAAGATCATGAAAGTTTTCTCAAACATTGTTGCTATTGAAGTAAAGTTATAACGAATAAATATAGTCTGAGAATTGCTACACGTTTCATTTTACTGAGAAAGAGCTGCATTCCTCAAGAACCGCTAGAATCTTTTATTGAGAGTAAAAGCCGGCAGTTGGGCTTTTACAAAAGCAACAAACTATACGAAAACAGCCTTTTACAAAAACAGATTGCCTAACTTATGACAGACTTGTTCAGCTCCCTTCACATTGTTTGAAATAATTTCTCGGTCCTCTAAACCATCCATAATAAGACCAAGTAATGTCGATGTAACCGATCTATCAAGTTAATAAACGAATCTATGTTTTTCTTGCTATCCTATTTTTAATGATTTACAGTTATAGCTAATTCAATAAAAGAAAGGAAATCATAATGAAAGATATCCCATCTATTATAAATTTTAAAGATATCACGAAGGAAATGATGCCTCACTATTTTGACTTTGCTGCTGCTATTTATCGGATTAAGGAACTTTTAGCAAATGAAACAGGAATCGATTTTAACATGTATACTTCAAAAGAAGGAATTGAAGAGGAAATATGGGATACGATTGAATATGTCATACAATCAGATCCAAATGACATTCAAATCATTGGACATGTCTTTGACTGTTTAGAAACTGCAACGATTAAATACTCGAATTTTAATCAGGAGCACCAATTCAACATCATCCCCTCCTTAAATAATTCGGTCTATTATTTTCCAATGTATCAAGTAGCCTTTGCAAAGCTACCAATCTTTCAAAGTCATGAAGATTATGAAGAGGATTTTATTTTTGCTAATAATGATGAAAGTTTACTAGGGTTCTTTGATTATATTTATAAAAAACAAAAAGAATATATGAAGGATGCCATTACTATTTTCACAGATACTGATGATGGAATTGAAAGAGTAAAGGAACGAATTACTCATCAAGTAATGCGGGAAGATGTGATATTGGATGAAGAAATAAAAACTGAAATTTTCCGGTCAATCGATGAGTTCTTTATACATGGGGGTGAGTTTTTCAAGAAATATGATATTCCATATAAACGTGGGATTCTTTTGTATGGAAGTCCAGGGAATGGAAAAACGACTCTAGTAAAGTCGATTGCTGGAAGTATATCTGCACCAGTCGTTTATTGGCAAATAACAGAATATACGAATAGTTAATCCATTAAAGAGGTGTTTAATACGGTTACTAAAATGGCACCCATGACCTTAGTTATCGAGGATATAGACTCCATGCCTGAAGAGTCTCGATCTGTATTTTTAAACGCACTTGATGGTGCTTCTTCGAAAGAAGGAATTTTCCTAATTGGAACAACGAATTATCCAGAAAAAATTGATCCTGCATTAATTAATCGGGCCGGACGATTTGATCGTGCATACGAAATTACACTTCCAGATCAGCACACTCGAAGACAATATTTGATAAAAAAGAATATCCATCAATTTGTAGCTGAAGATGAGCTAGATCACTTAGTTAAAGAAACGAATGGTCTATCCATTGCACAATTAAATGAATTATATATGTCTATTGCCCTTCAATGGCATTATGAGCAGCAGGTAAACATTGAAAAAATACTGAGGGATTTACAGACAAATAATAGAAAAGCACTGCGAAACCATTGGGAAGAACGTTCAAGTGTTGGTTTCGGAATATAGTTGAATTAGATTGTCCAATAAGGGGAGCTCCCCCTTATTAGGACAACTAATTTTTAATAAAAGCTATTTTAGTATAGTTTGTTGCTAAAAAAATGAGATCGCGGTCTTTTTATAGTTTGCAGCTCTTTTCTTTGTGTTATGATGACTTGTCGATCTTCACTTTTTTTAATTAAACATTACCTAAAATGCACAATTTTAAGAAAAGAGCTTTAATATATAGAAAAAATTGTTTGTGTATTTGTAAAAGCCCTACTGCCGGCTTTTACACCTAGTAAAGAGATCGCGGTCTTTTTTATATTGTAGCTCTTTTCTCTGCAGTATGATGGACTTGTCGATTTTCAACCTTTTTTTATCGTTAAAACATTTCCTCATTAGCATCAATTTTTTGAGAAAAGAGCTTTAATATATAGAAAAAATTGTTGGTGTATTTGTAAAAGCCCTACTGCCGGCTTTTACACCTAGTAAAGAGAGCGCGGTCTTTTTTAGATTGTAGCTCTTTTCTCTGCGGTATGATGGACTTGTCGATTTTCAACCTTTTTTTATCGTTAAAACATTTCCTCATTAGCATCAATTTTTTGAGAAAAGAGCTTTAATGAAGAACTGTCGACGTATCTAGACGTTCTGAATGAAAGTCAACCACTTCACCATCAATATATATAAACTGATGATCATAAATACGATAATCATCCAACATTTTATGTAAGAAAAACTTCACATTTGCCATTCCAACATTCTCCGGATGAAGAATCCAAGATAGATCCTTCCAGTCCAAGATCCCTTCTTGAGTCTTAATAGGAGTGTGATATTCATAGGTTTCTGGCAATTCAGCGACAAAAGCATACATGCCACCAATATAACTTTCATTCACCGACCAGGTAACCGTTCCTTTATATGCTACATGACCGATATCAATTCCAGTCTCTTCCTTAATTTCACGAATAATTGCTGCTTCCGGCGTTTCACCCTTCTCTATTTTACCACCAACACCATTCCACACTCCCATCCATTCGGGCTTTTCACGATTAAGCATGAGGAGCTGATGACCTCTTTTAATAAAGCAAATCGTGTACTTATATTGCATAAACTTTCCTTCCTTTCGTCAGAATATATGATTGACCTACTATTTAAGGAATAAGATTCAATGCTTTTTTGTTTTAATCATTGCTGTTCGTCTAACCCATTACTTCCCTCTAAAAAACAGAAGCCTGTCCATATAGGAACAAGCTCCTTATTATTATAACATCCTATAATTGTTGACCATAATATTTATCAATCGTGAAGCCTCGTCCAAGAATTTCAGATGCATTAATAAATACAACAAAGGCCGTTGGAATTTCTTGTTGGAGTTTTTTCTTAAGGTAAATCGCTTCCACCTGTTCTGTAACACAAAGAATCATTGTTTTATTTTGATTTGAATATCCACCTACTGAACGAATCTTTGTTAAACCACGATCGATTTCATCACGAATCATTGATTGAACTTTTTCTTCTTCTTCTGTAATAATTAAGATTAATTTCGTTGCTGATGTTCGTAGTTGTACAAAATCGATTACTTTACTTGAAACATATATACACATTAAAGCAAATAAAGTCAGCTCTAGATTAAATACAATTAAGGATGCTGCTACAACAAGACCGTCTACAATTAATTGAGAATAGCCGCTTGATAATCCCGTGAATTTTTTAACGATCTGTGCAATTGCCGCAGTTCCACCCGTTGATCCATTTCCTTTATATACAATTCCTAGACCAATCCCAAGAACTATCCCACCATAAAGTGAACCTAAAAAAGGATTCGTTACAGTGATCGGGATATCTGTACTAAGCCATATAACAAATGGGACACAAAATGTACCAACTAATGTTTTCCCACTAAAATCTTTTCCCATCGTAATCCAACCAATAATAAATAATGGGATATTGATTAAAAATTGTGTATAGGCTGGTTCAATCCCATATACTTCATGCAAAATTGTACTAACACCTGATATTCCCCCTGCAGCAAGCTTTGAAGGTAAGAGGAACATGTTATAGGCTAAACCGACTAGTACCGCACCGATAATAACGAAAAAATATTCTTTTAACACATGTTTCGACTTATGCATTTCTTTCATCATTATGTCCTTTCTATGTAGCCAAATTTTATAATATAGATATAATTTCTATTTTTTATATAACTTATCTATTATATATTAATTTTTATATAAGTGGTCTGTCAATTTTACTTTTTATACTACTTTATCGTAATAATGTGCAGGTGCCCCTACAAGTAGAGAGTTCAAATGACGGATTTCTCCGAAGGTCCTACCCTAAACCACTTGCTGATTTTTGCTCTCAAACTGTTGACCTAACACACTTTGTACACTACAGTTATCCATACAAATATTTTAGAATTTTCATCGATAAAAATAGAGCAGATATATTGACTACCTGCTCACTAAAACATTAAGCTTTTGCTTTTTCTTCTAATAACTTCAATGCCGTCTGAATATCTACATCGTCGAAAAGATGTTTAGGGGTCCATGGGATATGTATATGTGGTTTAATACCTACTCCAGTCATTCCTTTTCCACTATCAATTCTTGATAACCTTGATGTTGGGTACCATAATTCAAATTCATCATGCCATTTCATTACGGCAAGATTAGCGTAGTCATTTAAACCTGCTGTAGATCGTCCAATAACTGTTACCTTAGAAGATCTTTTGCAAATTTCTACAAAGGAATCTCCTGAGCTACCGCAAGTGACATCAGTCATTACAATAATTTGTTCAGGGTTTTTTCTTCCTTGTATAATAGTATCCTCTAAATCAGACAAATCAAATTGAACAAAGCCCTTTCCTTTATTTTTTTTCCACTCCCTTAAAAAGATTTTTAATACTTTTTTTGTATACTCATCTTCCGTTGAAGCGATAGCATTTTTCATTTCGGCTATTTCAAGTTCACAGGATCGTTCTGTACAGTTGATGAGCATATATTCATCGTCTTCAGTATTTATATTCACTTCTCGATTCTCAAATATGTAGGGAAGCAATTGAAAATAAGAGGAGTCATTTCCCCCATAATTGACTCTCACATCAATAATTAATTTTCTACAATTTTCTAATGCTTCTTGATGCTGGTGCACTAACTGTGTAATTGCATCAGCATTAGCAAAGTCTGTTAAAGTCATAAGAAGGATTCCTTTTTCCAGCTCCTCAATCGTATATTGAGGTGTGTATTCATCCTTCTCATATTTTTTTAACTCCATCTGATAGGTATGCCCATTTCCATCCATTATTTCGCAAAATTGATATTTTCCAATTATAGAATTCCAGTTTTCCCTTTCCTGATGGTCCTCTATCAACTCTCTGCGGTGCTTTTCGACTAAATCGATAACCGGAACATTCCCTAATGACACAATTGCATGGCCTTTCTTTACTCTCATTTCCTTTCCGACATCTGTAATAAATAATTGATTCTCGAATCTTCTAACTTTAAAGCCAACATCATAACGGTTTTCTGCACTTTTTTTAGATGTTTTAAAAAACATATGCTGTTCCTTAAAATCAAGTAAATAATCTTGTACAATTTCTACAAATTTTTCAGGAGTTAATTCCTGTTTTTCCTCTAAAATACATATTTCATCAACATATTTTTCTGGATAATCCCAACCTTTTTTATCTTGACATCCGGAATAATCATGGCGACAAATCGAAACGATTTCTTTAAACATTTCACTATACATCGCTAACCCCCCCATCCTTAATTATAGATTTTCTCTACAACTGTGGAAATTCCTTTTATTCAAGTAAGATCGTAATTACTTTTTGCATTTCAGGTAGAATGGGAAAAATGTATTTTCAATAGTATTAAAACTTAAAATCAAAAAAGGAAAGGTAAATTCATACCCTCCCTAAAAAGACAGTCTCATTTATTCTACATAATACATAAAACCAATTGCTCCCGCACCTGTATGGGTACTAATAATTGGAGTCGTAAACTCAATATCTATATTTTCGTAACCAGTTGTTGTGAAAATTGCCGTTTTCAATTTGGCAACTAATTCGGATGCTTCAGCATGGGCTATTCCGATTTTCTTAATCGTCTTTCCCATTGCATCCTCAGCGAGGTTTTTCACCAAATATTTAACAACCTGTGCATGACTTCTAACATTTGCTAAAGGATGGTAGACCCCATTTTCTAATGATGCAATGGGTTTAATATGAAGCAAGGAACCAATTAGCGCTTTTCCTTTTCCTATTCTTCCACCTTTTACTAAATTATCAAGCTTTTCAACTACTACAAATAGCTTAGTTTTTGATCGAATGGTCTCCAATCTGTCTAGAATTTCCTCTATAGTCTTTCCATCTTCCGCCATTTGAGAAGCTTCAATGACTTGGAATGATAACGCTTTCGAAATGAAACGAGAATCAATCACTGTTACATTTGCCTTTGATAAGGCAGCCGCATTTTCTGCAGAGTTTACAGTGCCACTTAAACCATTTGACATATGAATCGATAATATATCGTACCCGCCTTCCCCTAATTTGTCATATAGCTCAAGAAATACACCAACTGGAGGTTGAGAACTCTTAGGAAGTTCTTGTGCAGCGTTCATTTTCCGAATAAATTCAGAAGGAGTTATGTCTACACGATCAAGAAAGTTTTCCCCATCAATGGATAAGGATAAGGGAACAACTTCAATTCCATATTTTTTTATCATTTCGTTAGACATATCAACCGTTGAATCGGTTACTATTTTAATTTTGGGCATTTCATGACTCCTTAAAAAATAAATTTAATAAAAATTTCACTAATTTTATTATATATCAGACATTAATGAAAACTAAATGGATTATTGCATCCAATTAAGGAGATTTCATCACAATTTATTAATAAAATCGATAAGTTGTACTTCTTTGGGTAGAATACGATATAATATCCAAATTACAATATAAGTTTGAGTGGTGATTACGCGTGGATATTAAACATTTACAATATTTTTTAGAGGTTGCAAAATACAATAGTTTTTCATTAGCTGCTGAACATTTATATATCACCCAACCAACTATTAGTAAAATGATTAAAAACCTCGAAAAAGAGCTAGGAGTTTCTCTGTTTGATCGTTCTAAAAAGAAGCTAACATTAACAGATGCTGGGCAAATCATTTTGGAACAAGCAAAGTTAATTGACCTTGCCTTTCACAATTTAGAAACGGAATTAGATAATCTTTTAGAGTTAAAAAAAGGACATATTCGAATTGGAATCCCACCTATTTTTGACGCACAATTTCTACTTCAACTAATCGGACGATTTCATGAAAAGTATCCTGGAATTACTTTTGAATTTGGAGAAGACGGTTCAAAAAAAATTGAAGAGGATGTTCACAATAATCATTTAGATGTCGGTGTTATCGTACTTCCAACGAATAATGAGCTATTTTTACATTTCCCTTTAATGGAGGAGGATTTAAAATTAATTATTCATCCATCACATCCATTAGCTCAGAAAACGGAGGTTCACCTAGTTGAACTAGCTTCTGAACCATTTATTTTATTTAATAAAGATTTTGCATTACATGACCGTATCATTTCTTCTTGTAACAGTGTAGGATTCAATCCCCATGTCATCTCAAAAAGTTCACAATGGTCTTTCATTGAAGAGATGGTTTCTTGGAATTTAGGAGTATCACTTTTACCTGAAAGTATTTGTCGACATTTAAGTAAAAATGTAAAGGCGATTTCGATAAAAAACCCTTCCATCCGCTGGGAATTAGCAATCATTTGGAATAAAAATCAATATCTTTCCTATGCAGCGAAAGAATGGCTGCAATTTACAAAAAAACACTTATCATAAATAATCAAGTATTTGACTGAATATACTTTTTTCTTCCTTTTATATTGTATCCTTCTTTCGCTGACATTTAGGTAGGCAAAGGGAGAAGCGGTTTCATTGATAAAAGCTATATTTCCAATGAAATTTAACCATTTTACTTCTCGTTATTTGGGGCGTACACTTATTAATGCTAGGAGAACTCCCATAAGTTTCATAGGATTTTCTTTATGAAAGGAAGCAGTAATATGAATGCAAAAAAAGTAAAAGAAAGTCGTATCGTAAATACTGCGCAAGTATTATCTTGCGATTTAAATAATTATAATACATTATTCGGTGGAATTTTGATGAAAAAATTAGATGATGCTGCAACATTGTCTGCCCGTAGACATTCAAGGGTAAAAGAATGTGTAACGGCATCCACTGACTCAATTGATTTTTTATACCCGATTCACCAAACTGATTCTGTTTGTGTTGAATCTTTCGTCACTTATACAGGTCGTACGTCAATGGAAATATTCTGTAAAGTAATTGCAGAGGATATCATGACTGGCGAACGTAGAATTGCTGCAACGGCATTTTTAACCTTTGTTGCATTAGATGAAAATAAACGTCCTGTTCCCGTTCCAGAAGTCATTCCAGAAACAGAAGAAGAAAAGTTTTTATACAATACAGGGAAAGAAAGAGCAGAAATACGTAGACTCAGAAGACAAAAGAGTAAAGAGCTCGCTGGTTATCTTAATGTAAATAAACCGTGGGATAATTAAGGAGGGAAATTTGCTATGTTGACACTGTCAAGTCTTGATGAACTGCAAACTGCAAAAGAGCGCCTTGCAAACTTACAACAATCCTTTCCTGCCCTTTTTGATCGCTTAGTACATGTGACAAATTTAACACGAGCACTAAATTTTAAATATCAATATATGGGATGCTTATTAATGGATGAAGATCCAGGCACTTCTTCTCCTAATTTTGTTCAAGCATCTGTGCTGCGTTTATACAAAAAAGAAGTTCAATTATTAAAAAATGATATAGATTTTGATAAACTAAAACAATTTTTTACTGAGTTCAAAGGCAATGGCTATGCAAAATTAAGCCTTCTTGCTCTCGGCATCGTTCCTGAATCATTAACTGGAGCACCCATTATTAAATAATTTAAGGCATAAAAGGTTATTCCCTTTTATGCCTTTTTTATATTTATTTATCACTTTCCTTTGGTTGAGTAAAGAAAAAGATAAATAAGATAATAGGAAGTGCTATTAGAAACGTCCCGCCTTTAGAAAGTTTAACCGTTGGTAGATCCGTTAAAGCCATACTTATCATTCCTTTTCAAGGTGTTTATTAAATCCTTATTCAGATGGAATCGATCGGAAATTACTTTTTTATATAAATGATAATCCTCTTTTATTTCAGAAAGTGAAGGTTCTGGTAATGGCAATCCCGTGATTGGACCTCCTACAACCAGTGAGAATTCTCTAGATCCTATAAAAACTCCCTCAACTGCTAAAGATGATTTAATCAGTAAAATGGAAATAAAAATATCGATGACGTCAACGAAAATAGTTGCTGTCTTATTTTTATTTACTCCTTCTATCCTTTGAGTACCAGTAATAGGACCACCTAATGATAAACGAAAGGCCTGAGGTGTAACAAACACTCCCCTAATAGTAATTTGTCCGGTGAGTAATAAAGCCGCTGTTGCAATATTAATATCTCGTTGAATAGTACGAATTACTTGTTTCTCTTTACTCTCACCAGTCATCATTATCTTCACACCCCTATCTCCAGCATATTCTTCCTAAGCTTTGATGTGATTCCATATAAGTCTCATTTTTTCGAGGTGAGTTTTTCCTCTTCTAAAGCGATAATTTTTTAATCTCTTTTTAGTATCGGGTTCGAGCTAAAGGAAGCCGGAGAGTCTATTTGGTCCCTATCATCTACAAAGCTTTGTGGGCTAACAAAAGTGCTTTCATCACCAAAATTTTGGCCATATCCCTGTGATTTTTTATCTGAATTATTCCAGTCTGCTAATAGATTTTGCCCTATATTAACCGCTGAAGCATTCTCAAAGGAATTAATCTTTAACATAAAAATATTGATATTTACAGATGCTCCTTTCACATTGTTCCCTCCTTATTATGATAATTATTACTTTGGTAAGAGAAAGATTTCCTTCCAAATATATTACTCTTCCTCAACATTTATGAAGTTAGTTATTTATAATGAAGAATTAAAGGTGCATGAAGAAAATGATTGATTAATAAGATATATAGATGAGATTAGAAATGATTTAGGATCATTCATCAGTTCCTGTTCAATATCATATAAGCAAGGAGGTATACCTGTGGACATAGATAAATTAAAGCAATGGATGGATATTTCACAAAAATATCAAAACGGGAACTTTTGGGATATGATTTTCGACCAAATTTCTAAAGATCCTTCTCAAAATGAAGCAAACAGTAAACCTCCTACACCAAATGCTCGCTCTACTAGTACCTATCCATTAGTGGATATCTATCTTACTGATACACAAATCATTGTGATCATTGAACTACCTGGCTATAAACGAGAGGATGTTTCCTTATCACTAGCAGGAAATATTCTAGTAGTAAAAGGAACAAGTCGATTACCGTTACTGAACCCTATTGTTATACAAAATGAAAGAAAATATGGTGCTTTTGAGAGGAAAATAGAACTTCCTGAACCAACAAAAGCCTCAGAATTATATGCAAAGTTCGAAAGTGGTCTCCTGATAGTAACTTATATGAGAAAATACTCAAGCGAGGAACAAATTCCAATTTCTTAAAAAGTTTCTATATAAGTCTAAAAAAAAGTGTGGGGAAAAATATGGCTATAAAAGGATTATTCAATCACAGTGAAAAAAATGAAGACATCGATATACTTAAAGAAAAAATTAAGCGTTTAGAAGAGAAAATAAAAAAAATCAACACATTAGAGGTTCAAATAAAGAGATTTATCAAATTAGAACCTGAGTTACAAAAGCAAATATATTCTTATAAACAAACTGATAAGAAAACACCTCAACCTAAGGCTGACCACGTCCCCCAACAAAATCAAGTTGATACTCAACGTTCTATACAGACATTAGAAAATAAAATTTTCTCGAAAATGAAAAAATATATTGACCAAGAGTTGATGCCACTTAAAACTCAAATCAATCATCTAGAAAACCTATTTAATAGAATGGAAGAAAATTACGAATCCCTGCAATCAATAACCGAGCACTTGTCACAAGCCATACACATACTTGAAAATCGTCCCCCCGATCCCCCACAAAGGCCTGAAAATGAACAACAAATTGTGATACAAAAAGTAAATATTGAAAAAATTTTATTAGATAAGTATGAACAAACAAATAATTTTGGACAACTTGATATTAAAAATATTAGTGGGCAATTAAATATTGGAGCAACCTATGGAAAAGGTGTGATACCAGCAGAATTGGTGGAAAATTTAATGGAAAATCTTAATGAAAATAAAAATATGGACAATATACATACATCAGATGAATCTAGCAGCGAAAGTGTCGATGAATCATCCGAAGAGGAAAGCACAGATTATGGAAACTTTGAAGATATTCCTAATAAGTAAGATCAAAGGGAGGTAGCCATTATTCCCTTTATTATTTTGAAAAAATTACTTTTCAAAATAATCTCTAAACTGGATGGTAATGGTTATACTTTATTAATATTGTTTTCCATTATAATAAAAAATAGATTATACTGTCTATAATAAACGACAAGGAGGAAAATGTTTTATGACCGAGTCCAATCAATTAGAACCAAATCAAACTCCCAAAAAGAAAATTAGCCTACAAGAAGCAATGAAACAAAAACTCGAAAATAAAAAAAATCAGTCAAATTCTAGTAAAACAAATACAAATACACTTCCAACGACTAAAAAAATGAAAAGTCAACAAACGAAGAAAACGAATAATCAAAGGAGAAGAACTGGAGTATAAATGAACGGAAAAAACCGTAACGACATTAATGCTGGAATGACAGTAGAAATTGTCCTTAAAAAGGATCAAAGGACTGGAAAAACAACGTGTGGAGTCGTCAAAGACATATTGACCAATTCAAGCTACCATCCTCATGGAATTAAGGTAAGATTAACTGATGGTCAAGTTGGAAGAGTCAAAGAAATAAGGGTAAGACCCCATTAACAAATTGATGGTGGTCTTACCCTTATTTTTTTAAAGAAGCCTCTTTTTATCAAACATTGTTGCTATTTAAGTAAAGTTATAACTAATAAATATCGACTGAGGATCGCTACATGGTTCATTTTACTGATAAAAGAGCTGCAATCTCCATAAAAACCGCTAGAATCCTTTATTATGAGTAAAATCCGGTAGTAGGGCTTTTACAAAAGCAACAACTACCAAAAACAGCCTATAAGGAACAGCAATATATAGGAATGAGGCTAAATAAGGCGGCGGCGAATATATCAATTTTAACACCTTTTATGAGGGTCGAACCTATAATAAATAGAAATCAATTATTGAGTTTTATTGAACATTATATATAGGAAGGGATGAACTCAATTGGGTGTAAAGGAGTTATTTGACCTCAGTAACAAAACAGCCATTGTTACTGGTGGTGGAAGTGGACTCGGTCAGCAAATGGCTGAGGCTCTAGCAGAGGCTGGGGCCAATATTGTTATTTGCTCTCGTAATCTCGAAGTCTGTAAAGCAACTAGTAATGCTCTGAACCAACAAGGATACCACTCTATTGCGCTCCAATGCGACGTAACGAAACAAGAGGATATTGACCATGTAATTGAACAAACAGTAAATCAATTTGGAAGTATTGATATTTTAATTAATAATAGCGGAACATCATGGATCGCTCCTGTACTTGATTTACCCGCTGAGAAATGGGACAAAGTCATGGATGTCAATCTTAAGGGCATGTTTTTCTTCTCTCAAGCAGCAGCTAAAGTAATGAAAAATCAGCAAAGTGGAAAAATTATCAATATCTCCTCTGTCACAGGTCTATATGGGACCAATCCTGCATTCCTTGATTCTATCGCGTATAACACAAGTAAAGGGGCTGTTATCACCTTAACGAAGGAGCTAGCAGTAAAGCTTGCAAATAGTAATATCCAAGTAAATGCCATTGCTCCAGGTTTTTTTCCAACAAAAATTACACAGGCACTTGATAAGATAAACAAAATTATTCTAAGCAAAATTCCTGCACAACGCTTTGGAAACGATACAGATTTAAAAGGAACCGCCCTATTTCTAGCATCCCACGCATCCGATTATCTTACTGGCCAATGCCTAATAGTTGATGGTGGACTAACAGTAAACCTGTAAAACTTTAGAAAGGAGTTTATTTATGTCGAATAAACAAGCATTAGATGTCTACCGAATATTAAAATTGAATGGATTAAAGTTTGAAAATATGTTAAACCAATCTATACAGTCACAACTGAATCAAAAATTCTTTATCCAGACTTTCGGTTCACATAATCAAGTAGCAGCTGCAGTTATTCGGAAACTGCAAAATTCTATTGAAACCATTTCAATTCCATTAAACTTTCCTACAAAAAAAGATGTTGCTAATGCAACTAAAATCAATATACAAACGGAAGAGAAGGTTGATCTTCTAAACGAAAAAGTAAATGAAATATTACTAACCTTAGAGGAGCTTAAACAATTAACATCGGAAGGTATGTCCGAAAATGGGTAATTTACAAAAGAAAATAAGTACCCAAACGACAAAGGAGCTTCAAAGATGGGCGGGCTTTACGAAAGCATTAGTGAATCCTCCAGTCGATTATGAACGGAATCGTGAAGCTATTTGGAAATTAAATAAAACAACTTTATGGTATTACGAACCTAAAGAAAGAAAATATAATGTCCCGCTATTGCTTATTTACTCACTCATTAATCAACCATCTATTCTCGATTTAGGACCTGAAAATAGTTTAATACAGACGTTAATGGATGAGGGTTTTGAAGTCTACCTTCTCGATTTCGGCGTTCCAGGATATGAGGACAAAGATTCATCCCTCGATGATTACGTGACAAAATATATTCAAAGGGGAGTTCGTCGCGCATTAGCCCACTCAGGAGCTAAGGAAATTAGCTTGATGGGTTTCTGCCTAGGTGGAACACTTCTAACAATGTATGCAAGTATAGCTAAGGAGCCTATAAAAAATATCATTCTTTCCTTAACACCAATTGATTTCAGAAGTTTTCCTAAGTTCGATCAATGGCAAAATTCTCTTGTGAATAAACAAATTGAGGTTGATCCGATATTAGACGCTATGGGACTCGTTCCCGCCTCTTTTGTAAAAGGTGGAATGAGATTAATAACCTCTCCAGTTTATTATTCTCATTATCTATCACTTCTTAATCGTGGCGCTGACAGTCAGTATAGGGAAAAATGGGGTCAATTAAACAAATGGACAAATGGACATATCCCAATGACAGGTGCTGCAATGAAGCAAATCGTTAATGATTTAATCATTGATAATAAACTTATTGAGGGCCAATTTGAAATAGATGGATGTCCCGCTTCTTTGTCAAACATATCAGCTAATTTACTTGTAATTGGTTCAAATTTTGACCAATTAGTTACACGAGATCAGATTACCCCTATTATGGATTTAGTTTCAAGTACAGATAAAACAATTCATCTTCTAAACTCTGGTCATGCTAGCTTACCAGAGAATGGTGCCATTCCTTCCTATTTAGCGAATTGGCTTCCTGCTCGCTCAGTTTCATAATTCGAATTATTTGTTACTAAAAAGGAGGTTGTTCTATGTTTTACAACTTAGAAGATTATAAGCCACTTAAAAATCATTGTGAACTTATTGGATACTTAGGTTTTGCTGGTTTAATCTTCAACGTCTTTTGTTAAGGCTCATTTCTCAAACATGAATGCCTTTGATAAAATTATTTCACATAATTAATATCCAAACTCCTCTTTAAAATATTGTCAGATGCTAATTCTGACATTTTTTTTATTCTAGCGTTAAGGAAATATTAAGAATACCTATATATACTAATTTAATCCTATTCAATTAACAATTGACTTATAAAATGAGTTCATTCGATTTTTACAATGGACAAGCTCTCATTCCATTTCCAATTTTTTAATACCTTGATATGATAAAAGCGAGGAGGATTTATATGCGTATTTTAATTGTAGAAGATAATGTAGATTTACTGGATTCAATGAAAATGATTCTCCAAAATGAGTTTACAGTTGAAACTGCAACAGATGGTGAAGATGGATTATTCCTAGCTATGCAAAATATATATGATGTCATTTTACTTGATGTGATGTTGCCTGAGATCAATGGATTTGAAATTCTTAAAAAGTTACGTAATGAACATATTATGACCCCCATCCTTTTCGTAACTGCTCGTGATGCACTTGAAGATCGCGTATCTGGTCTAGATATGGGTGGTGATGATTATTTAGTCAAGCCTTTTCAAGCGCCTGAACTGGTTGCTAGAATTCGAGCATTATTAAGAAGAAGTGGAAATCTCACCATTGATCATACAATAAAATATAGAGGCATAGAGCTGTTTGGCAAGGAGCAAGAAATAAAAATTGATAGTAATCTTGTAAAATTAACCAATACTCAATACGAGTTACTTGAATATCTCATTCAAAATAGCGGTAAAATTGTTACGAGGGAGCAAATCTTTGATCGGATATGGGGATTCGATTCTGATACAACGGATGCTGTTGTCGAGGTTTACATCCATCATCTTAGGAAGAAGCTCGAAGGCTACGGATATCATAAAGATATCCAAAATGTTCGCGGCATAGGATATATATTAAAAGCACCTAAGGAGAGCTAATGTTTAAAAAAACCCGTTTACAACTAACACTCTTAAACTCTTTTGTTTTTATTATTCTTATTGCAATATTAGGAACGATCATTTATTCCTTTGTTAATTCCTATATTTATAAAGATGTTGATCATTCTTTACAAACTTCTATTAAAAGTCTTGAAAAAGGGAGACCTCTCCCTGGTCCTAGAGGCGAGCCACAGCAAATTATTTCTGTGCTTATTTGGGACGAAAACAATCAGCTATTGAATGCAAATGATCTATTTAATAGTGAATTCATACAGGCGAACTATACAAAATTCATACAAAAGAGATTAAATATATTGGAAGATATTAAGGTACAAAATACGACCTATCGTGTTATTTCAGTCAAAGCCCATATCGATAACAAACCTGTTGTTCTTGAGTTTATACGCAGTACTCAAGTCGAACATCAAGTAATGAATCGTCTTTTAATAATTATGATTATTGGTTGTGTCGTCGGAAGTATATTAGCTATAGTAGCTGGATTTTTTCTTGCAGAAAAAGCATTAAAGCCAATTAAGCATGCCTGGGATAAACAACAAAAGTTTGTATCTGATGCATCTCATGAGATAAGAACTCCACTCGCAGTCATCCAATCAAGAAGTGAATTATTGTTGCAGGAACCCAATGCTACTATCCAAGAAAAGGCATTAGATATATCAATTGTTTTAAAAGAATGTCGCAGGCTAACAAAGCTCGTAACCAGTTTACTTACATTAGCTAGGTCAGACTCCAATGAAATTGAAATAGAGAGAAAGGAATTTCCTCTCGATCAATTACTAAATGATATTGTAGAACATTATTCAGAACTAGCTTCATTCCAGGGAAAAGAGATTATTCTTACATCCAATCCTCCGATTACTTTCTTTGGAGATAAAGATCGGATACACCAATTGATCGTTATCCTTTTAGATAATGCGATGAAATATACTAATGAAAAAGGAATCATTCAGTTAACATCTTATGAAAATAAAAATGTAGTCGGCATAATTGTTGAAGATAATGGGATTGGAATGAAAAATGAGGAGCTCACGAAGATTTTCGATCGCTTTTACCAAATAGATTCGTCCCGTACCAAAACGAATAGCCTAGGATTAGGTCTTTCTATTGCACAATGGATAGTCGATAAACATGGAGGAAAGATAAAAGTAGATAGTACATTCGGTGAAGGAAGCCGGTTTGAACTACAATTTTCAAAAAAGAAACATGTCTAAGAAGAATGATACTCAAATAGAAAAGGGCTTGACCTTATTTTAGCAATTTTGCTAGAGTCATGCCCTGTCATTAAACAGTTTCTATTAGCTACGGTTGCTTATTTTTAATTCCATAACCAACCCCGCTACTATTCCACTATTATCTATTTCACCATTAAGATAAAAACCAAATTTTTCGTATAATGCTTGTGCCGCTTTATTCTCTGGAGATACACTCAAATACAAAGTATCACATTGATAGATGCTCTTTATATGTTCAATCACTAAAGGTAAGAATCGTTTCGCATAGCCTTTCCCTTGATAATGTTTATCTATCATGAAACGATCAAGCCATATCCCTTCGTCTGATATATTCCCTCCATACATAGCATAGCCAATAATTGTTTCTTCATCATATAGACTTATAGAGTGCCATTCAGGCTCAAACATCGACTGAGCCAGTGAAAATGAATTACTTTCAATAAATTCCTTCTGGTCTTCTTCTACTGATAAAAGGGCTGTAGAAAGCCAATTCTCAGCTGTCACCTCTCGAATTCGGAGGTCCATAATTCCATCTCACTTTCCAAATAATTTCTATTCATCCTTCCAATCACTTTCCTTACTTTTTACAAAATACTCTCTATATTGATCATTTTTGATTTCCAAGCAATTCAGCTGATGACCATAAACACAAGCACCATCGATGCCGATTTTCTTATTTCCATAAAAAACATCCGCTTTATCATGTAAATTGATTGCTGGTGTATGTCCATGAATAAAGGTTTGATCGAATGGATGATCCGCTTGAAGAAATGGATCACGAATCCAAACCATTTCATGCTCATTCGTCATTTTCCAATCATTATGCTCTGGATTAATACCTGCGTGAACAAAAATAATATCGTTTATTTCATAGAATAACGGAAGTTCTTTCATAAAAGATATGAGTTCCTCATTTGATTCTATAATTTCCTTTGCCCAAGCTTTATAAGTGGAATCGGAAATGTCATCTAGCTGAACCTGCCCTAAAAAGGAAGTAATGGTTTCCTGAGCACCATTTCTAAAATACCGCTCTTTTTGACCAATCGGATCATCCAACCAGTCACAAAACATTTTATCATGATTCCCTTTTAACGCTATTGCATGGTGAACCTCGACTAATTCTTTTACATAGTAGATGACCTCCCTACTATTCTTGCCTCGATCCATATAATCACCTAGTAAAATCAATTGATCTTCACTAGAGTTATATTCTACTAAATCTAATAATTCAATAAATTCATCATAGCATCCATGAATATCACTAATCGCAAGTATTCTGTTCTGTCTCATTAAAATACCCCTTCTTATGCTTTATGCTTCTACTTCAATAGTACAACTTTACCGAGGGATATTCTACACATCTGTTTACATTTACCTGCCTATACATTTTTTCATGTTATAAATATAATAAAATAAATGTTTGAAAAGGAATGGTGTCTATGCCTTCTTTTGTAGGGAACTCTCAAATTATTAATGTAGGCGGATCAGCAACTATTCAGTATGGGGATACTGCCTTTATTTCACCAAAATCAACATCAAAAGCAACACATGGTGCAGGAAGTGGATTAGAAGGTGTCCTTTTTAATAGCATAAGCTTATATAGTATCACCAATTCATTGGATACTAGTATTGTTGAGCAACCTAATACTGGAAACAATTAACAAAGCAGGCAGCCTTCCCTCCTGCTTTTACTACATATGTATGATGAATTTCTGACAAACTCATTGCCCTATGTAATTTAGTTGCGCCTCAACGTTCACTTTTTAATTACATCTTCTCTCCATCTTAAATCAATCTCAATAAGTTCATATTCAGTTCACAAATTCTTTATATAATACCCATATTATTTCAGAAAGGGATTGATAAGATGGAAAACATCGTTCAAAGTGATAAGTCACTTTTAACAAATAAAAGTAATAAGGTTTTAGTAATGGTAGGTCTTATTATTGGATTAATCTTCTCAGAATTAGATGAAACAGTTGTTAATACGGCTATGCCAACAATTATTCGAGATTTGGGCGGACTCTCCATGTATGGCTGGGTTGCAGGCGTATATATGTTAGCTTTATCTGCCTTTATGCCGATACTTGGTAAGCTGGCTGATTTATTTGGCAGAAAAAAAATCTATTTAATCTCAATGGCCTTTTTTATTGGCGGATCTATTGTTTGTGGACTTTCCCAATCCATGACAATGCTTTTGATAGGACGAGGAATTCAAGGAATTGGTGCCGGAGGATTGATGCCACTTGCAATGACTATTTCCAGCGACTTATTTCCAGTAGAACAACGGGCGAAGGTTCAAGGTTTTATGGGTCCTATAATGTTCATCCCCATGCTGTTAGGCCCGTTAATGGGAGGATTTTTTGTTGATCAAGTAAGTTGGCATTGGATTTTCTTTGTTAATATTCCTGTAGGAGTTCTTGCAGCGATTCTATTGGCAAGTGGGTTAAAAGAAACAACAGAGAAGAGAAAAGTCATTATTGACTGGGCCGGGGCTGTTCTGTTAATTTCAGCGATAATTTCTTTGCTCATCACACCCGTTTTAATTGAAAATGAAGGATTAACATGGGGGTCACCGACTATTATTAGTCTACTATGCTTAGGAACTGTATTAATCGGTCTTTTCATATGGGTTGAATCGAAAGTAAAGGAACCCATCGTCCCACTCCATTTATTCAAAAACCGTAATATTCTAGTGCTGTCTATGATTGTATTTGCTGTTGGTATTGGTCTTATGGGATCATTCGCATCCTTCCCATATTTTGCACAAAATGTACTGGGTCTTACTCCAACAGAGGCAGGTTATTTAACCCTTCCTATGATGGTCGGAGCTATTCTTTCGGCAATGATCTCAGGATTCTTACTTACTAAAGTTCGCTATCGTGAATTATTTGGAATTGCATTTATTATGCCGATTATTGGTTTCTATTTATTTTCACATATGAATATTCACACAACCATTGTACAAATCATTATCTTCTTTTTAATTACCGGACTTGGACTAGGGGTCATGTTCGGTGGGGATAATTTAATTGTTCAGGAATCTGTTGACAAGGAACATAAGGGAATTGCTTTAGCAACCGTTCCATTATTTCAATCGATCGGTGCTACAGTAGGAGTAAGTATTTTCGGTACACTATTGTCTTCAACTCTAACATCAAAACTTGGTACACTAGGCAATAGTCTGCCTAAGAATATGTCTGAGCATATGAATAGCCTAGCTGCCGGCGGAATTCCAGATGGACTTTCTCCAGAACTTTTCACAAAAATTAAAACCTTATTTGTTGAATCATTCCAGCATATCTATTTATATTCATTTGTCATTGCCATTATTGCATTTGTTTTATGTTGGTTTTTGAAAAAAGAAGTTCTTTCATCTAAAGAGGAATCACAAGCCTCATAATTACTAATTGAAAGTAGGGTTATCTATTAAAGGGCTATATCCCTTAATAGATAACCCAATTTTTTATCGTTAATTCATATTATTTGCCATCATCAATAAATCTTCTTTCGTTACTTCTAAAGAATCCGAAGAAATGCTATAAATGATTGTTTCTTTTTCACTCTGCTCAATCCACAGAATCTCCTCATATTCACCTGTTGAACTTAGAAATTGATTGGTATTCTTTATGAAATATGCTTTCTTATTTTGCACCATTAGCTTTTCAAAGCTACTGTCCTCGTCAATCGTTGTTTCAAGCTTTGTGTTTTCATTAATTTTTTTCAACGTAAGATAAATCTTATTTTCTTTGTCATTCTTATAAGTTAATGTAATAGCCGGAAGAATCTGCGGAATCTCGTCTAACTTTTCCCAAATCACATTTTTTCCAGTGTCTTTTGCTTCCTGCTTTAATTTATCTAAACGATTAATCATATCAGGTGTAAGACCACCATCTAATGGATAGCCCGCAAATGCATTTGTGAAAGAATAATTGCCTATTTTCATTATTGGTTTCTTATATGAATGAAACATTGAATCTAGCATTTTCAGTCCTTGTTCATATGCATGAACCTTGATAGGCTTTGAAACGATCATGCCTGGCATTTCTTTAAAGAATGGATGGGCTTCATTTTCAAAATCAGCAAAATAAATAAGGGCAGCTTCTCCAGGGACAAGGTTTTCCTTCACCTTCGCAATATTGCTTCTAACCTGGTCCTTTGAGATGGTTTTCATCTTAATAGTGGTATCCTGTCTCACTTCAAGATTTAATGTGTTGCTTTTTGTTTCAAATAAAAGCTTGGAGGTTGCATAACCAAATCCTGCTAAAACAACAAATACGAGGGCAAATAGAGCATATCTTGGAACTTTCAGTGAAAAAGAATGATCTTTTCTTTGACTTTTATTGTGATGAGAGTGATATAATGATGCGATATGTTGATCCAATTGTTTTGGGCTTTTAATTGTATCTGCTTTTTTTCTAAACTCATTTTTTAGTCGATCCTCAAGAAACATGAAAAGTTTCCCCCTTCACCTTTGATAAACGTTCAACATACTGTCTCAATTTACGTATCGCCTGGTTGTGTCTTGATTTTACAGTACCAATAGGAATACAAAGAATACCTGCAATCTCATCATATGTATAATCATGATAGTATCTTAATACGATAACAGACTTAAGTTTAAAGGAAAGATGTTCAACCCATTGAAGTAACTCCTCATTCTCTTCATTTGCAAGAAGCATTTCATCTAAATGCTGATTGGGTGGTTGAATTTCAAGCTCCTGATATCGATGGAAAAGCCTCAACTTCCTCCAAATTTGGCGATTCCAATTATTTACTTGTCTTATAATTAACCCATTAAGCCATGAATGAAATGGTGATTCAAAATTATACCGTTCAATCGATTTAAACAGCTCAATATACACTTCACTTACTAAATCATTTACGTCATCTTTATTCGTAGCTAAAAAATAGACCGTCCGATAAACTTTTTGATGTATCTGGTCATAAATGATTTCAAATGCTCGTCTATCCCCCTGAATAAATTTCTTTATCAAAGAATGAATCTCTTGTTCATTCACTATTCATCCCCCCTTTATTGTTTTCATTATATATTGGTCCTGAATAAACAAAAGGTTCGATTTTTATTTCTAGGCCATATAATTAGGATATAATTGATAAAAATCATTATGGAGGAAATATGAAAAAAAAATCAATTGTATTTACAGGTGGAGGATCAGCTGGTCATGTTACACCAAATATCGCCATTATAAAAGAAATGGATACATCACAATGGGATATACACTATATAGGTTCTAAGCAAGGAATCGAAAAAGATATAATCCATCATTTCCATCTTCCTTACTATGGAATTTCTAGCGGGAAATTAAGAAGATATATTGATTTTGAAAACGTAAAAGATGTATTCAGAGTTGTTAAAGGATGCTTTCAGGCAAGGCGGGTATTAAAGAAATTAAAGCCAAATTTAGTTTTTTCTAAAGGTGGCTTCGTTTCTGTACCAGTAATAATTGCAGCTAAATCACTAAAAATTCCTATTTTTATTCATGAAAGTGATATGACACCCGGACTTGCCAATAAAATATCCCAACGATTTGCAACTAAAATATTTACATCCTTTGCAGAGACGAAAAAATTCTTTCCAGAAAGAAAAACGAAGGTCATCGGATCACCGATACGAAAAGAAATTTTCATGGGATCTGCTGAAAAAGGCAGAGCATTCCTGAACTTCAACAAACAACTCCCAATCTTAATAATAATGGGGGGAAGCCTAGGGGCAAAAAGAATCAATGATGCAATAAGGGAATCTCTAGGGAAACTTAACAAAGCCTATCAAATTGTTCATCTTTGCGGAAAAGGAAATATCGATAACGGGTTGCTCGATATTCCCGGATATAGACAATATGAATATATTAATGAAGAATTGCCGGATATATTAGCCGCAACAGATTTTGTTATTACTAGAGGCGGCTCAAATGCGATCTTTGAATTTTTAGCTTTAAAGATTCCAATGATTATTATTCCTTTAACAAAGGAGCAAAGTCGTGGTGATCAAATATTAAATGCCAAGTCATTTGAAAAAAAAGGTTATTCAATCACGCTATTGGAGGAAAATCTTACAAGTAGTACCCTTCTTCAGTCATTAGATAAACTAAAACATAATCGTGATCACTTTATTAAGAACATGAATGTGAGTGGACATGGAGATACGTTACAAGTCATTATTAATGAAATAAAAAATCAGAGTTGATGATATTTTTTAGACTGGGAGCAGACAAGTTCTGCTCTCTATTATTTTTTTATTTTTAATCAATTCTTAACATACCTTTTGCATGATGAAAAAAAGGAGTGATCAGTATGACGGAGATTGGTATATGGTTTGCATTAGTTGCGGGGATTCTTTCCTTTTTCTCCCCCTGTGTATTTCCGCTTTTACCAGCATATATCACCCATCTAACCGGTGGTAAGATTAAAGATGCAAAGATGGAAGTTGAGCGAGTAAAACTATTCATACGTTCGCTTGGATTCATTATTGGATTTAGTTTAATTTTTATTATTATGGGCGCATCAGCAAGCTTTTTGGGGAAAATCTTTATGAATTATCGCTTCATTATTATGCAAGTAGGTGGACTTCTCATCATCGTGTTTGGGCTACAAATGGCGGGTCTATTAAAGATTAAACATTTAATGAAAATAAAGAGTGTCCATTCTGAACGCAAAATAGATGGGATCTTCAGCTCTATTTTTCTTGGGATGGCATTTGCAAGTGGTTGGTCCCCATGTATCGGACTTGCCCTATCATCGATTTTGCTATTAGCTAGTTCGTCTGATACTTTATATGAAGGAATCTATTTATTAAGCGCGTATTCTATTGGAATGGCTGTTCCTTTTATTCTTATTTCATTCATTATTTCCTTCTCCCTAAAAGCAATGAAACGAATCAATAAGTATGTATCAAAGCTTGCTTTTGCAAATGGAATGATTATGATCGTACTAGGACTCCTAGTATTAACAGGCCAAATGCAAAAAATTAGTGCATGGCTATCATCTTTTAGTCTATTTTCAGTTTAGTAAAGGAGGCAAAGGAAGATGATTACCCATTTAATTGGTAAAAGTGTCCTTATCATTGAGGATGATGACAAAATTCGTAACCTTGTTAAAATCTATCTCCAAAAGGAGGGATATGAAGTACTAGAAGCAGCCAATGGAAATGTCGGTAAAAAAATGATTGAACAATATGATCCGTGCCTTGTTATTCTGGATCTTATGCTACCTGAGATGAGTGGTGAAGCAATCTGTCATTGGATTAGAGAGGAATATGAGAGTTTGATGCCTATAATCATGCTCACTGCAAAAGCTTCAGAAAAACAAAGAATAGCTGGTTTTAAATTAGGTGCCGATGATTATGTTGTAAAACCTTTTAGCCCCGCTGAATTAATGGTTCGTGTTGAGGCAGTGTTGAGAAGAACCGCCAGTCGATGCGGCAAATTAAGCTTTACAGGACTGACCGTGAAGCCCGTAAAAGGTGAAGCATTAATCAATGGTAAAAAATTAGAACTAACAAATTTTGAATTCAAGCTCCTCCATATGTTCATGCAGCATCCAGATCAAATTTTATCAAGAGAACAAATACTGAATTATATATATGAGCACCAGGAAAAGGCAGTCACTGAAAGAACCATTGATGTTCATATTAAGAATTTACGTGACAAAATAAAAGAAAACACGCCAAAGGATTATATACAAACAGTAAGAGGAATGGGGTATAAATTTGCAACATCTTAAAAAGTATACTTCTTTACTTATATCCAAGTTAATTGCTATCAATACCTTAATAATCATCCTTGTTATCCTATTGGCCGCCCTTACACTCAAGGACTATGCTTGTTATTTAGTAAATGGAAAAAATATTACAGGTGCTGAGCTAGTTTCTTCACTGAATATTTTCTTAGTCATTACAAGCGTTATATCCCTATTTACCGCAGGGATGATCCACTTTCTATCAGTAAAAAAAATGGTTAAACCAATTAAGGATATATCCTTTGCTACAAAGGAAATCAAAGAAGGACATATTCCTCCGTTAATTGAAATACCTGCATCAGGGGAACTTAAAGAGCTAACAACAAATTTTAATAATATGGTTGAAACATTATCGACGATACAATATCAACGAGAAAATATGTTAAAGGATATTGCTCACGAGCTTCGGACACCGCTTACAAATATAAACGGTTATTTAGAGGCATTACAGAATGGTGTAATTGATGGAAATCCAAAAATTTTTGGTTCTCTACTTGAAGAATCCCAACGCATTACTAGAATCGTAGAATTGATTTCAGAATTAAATTCATGGGAAAAAGGTATCTATTTTTTAGAGAAGCCTTTTACTACAGTCAATGTTTCAAACACTTTAAAAGAAACGCTTATTGCCTTTCAATTAAAACTGGAAGAACAATTTCACAAGAGGCAGATTGATATTGATCCCATTTTTTTGAATGCAAATCAAGATGGACTAAGACAGGCATTCACAAATATTCTTCAAAATATTATTGATTACAATATCGGAAATGATCTTTGGATTGAAGGTAAGCTTATAGACAAGGATTATGTCATTTCATTCACCCATACAGGTGAATATATTGCACCTGATAAACAAGAATTCATCTTTGATCGATTTTATCGCATGGAAGAGTCTAGAAGTAGGAAAGCAGAGGGGGCTGGGCTTGGACTCACTATTACTAAAAGGATTGTTGAAGCACATAATGGTGAAATCTGGCTAAAAACGAACGGAAACAGACATACATTTTATCTTCGTTTACCTTTTCAATCATCTTAATTAAATCTTAACAAATGATAAGCATACTATCTCTAAAAGGAGCTGATCATATGAATTTCACGATTGAAAACGAAAAAATAACTGGATTATTAAAGTTTGGAAATATACCTATATCACCAAATGACGAGCAAGGCTTTCGACCATATGAATTGTTCATCTCTTCATTGGTTGGATGTAGTGGGACATTACTTAGCAATATCCTTCAAAAAAAACGAATTGCAACTAAAAGTATTGAGATAAAAGTTGATTCTGTAAGAAATCCTGCTAAAGCCAATCGAATTGAACAAATATCGATCAAAGCAAATGTTTTTTCTAATAAAGGGTTAACAGAGCAACAATCAAATAAATTATCTGAACTTGTAATTGGAAATTGTGGCATGATTCAATCAGTCCTCGGTAGTATCGATATTACTTTAGAAATTACTTTCTCAACGGAAATTTAAGCAGTGATGTATATTGAAATTGGACACCGTTCCATTCCAGTTATATGGATTGCTATTCTATTAGCTTGTTTTCTAACCGCTTTAATTTATCGTATCGTTAGGAAGACAAGCATCCACTCGTGGTACTGGAACGGTTTTTTTATCTATTTGGTCACTTGGAAGCTTAGCTATATTCTTTTCAATTTCAAGATTTTCCTTAAAAGCCCGTTGTCCCTCTTATTTTTTGGAGGTGGATCATTAGGACATATCTTCGCCATTACCGTATTATGCCTATATTTAGTCATTGTTTCAAAAAGAGAAACCTCAACTTTTAGTAACAATGCACCTTTAGAAATCTTATTGTTTTTTATTCTATATGAAACATGTATTCAATATTTCATAAACGGTATACTTGCTTTTCTAATTCAACTATTTCTATTAGCGGGAATTATAGTTTACTATGCTATGAGTGTAAACAGAAATAAGCAGATTCCATTCCAAATGTATGTAGTTATCATTCTATTGGAGTTTTGTCTAATTAGCATTTTTCATCCACTTTTTTCCACAGAAACAATAACCTTCACTTGGATATTTATTCTCATTAGTATCCTAGCGAAGAAAGAGGAGGTAACAAACCCTTGAAGAAAAATATCATTTCAATAGTCATTCTCCTTTTAGCTATTTCAATAATCGTCATCAACCTATGGGAACCAATAAAAACCCGTGGTGACAAAGTAAATCCAAAGCCAAACATAGAGGAATCCATTTTAGAAGGTTCTCTTAAAAAGACTAATTCATCTTCACTTCAAGAAGGGGATTCTGCACCTGATTTCGAATTAACTACTTTGACAGGAAGAAAAGCCAACCTATCCGATTTTAAAGGAAAAAAAATCATCTTGAACTTCTGGGCATCATGGTGTCCCCCATGTGTCGCTGAAATGCCCCATATGCAAAAATTTTATGAAAAAAACAAAGATAACGGAATAGAGATTGTGGCTGTTAATTTAACTAGTATGGAGAAAAAGATTCAGGATGTGAAGGATTTTTCAAATAAATATAAGCTCTCATTCCCTATCTTGCTTGATGAAAAAGGAGAAATTGGCTCTAAATTTCAAGCCTTTGGTATTCCAACAAGTTACATTGTTGATTCTAAGGGAATCATACGAAAAAAAATTGTAGGTCCTATGGATGAAGGAATGATAAAGAAATTAATCGATGAAACTTAAATAAAACATCATATAAATAGGAGGAAATTCCTTAAATCTAGCGAATAGTATAATTTAATTTCTTATATTGAGGGGTGGGTATATGCAAGAAAAAATAAAAGCAAAAATAGAAAGTTCTCTTACGGTTTTACTCGTATCAGATTTAAAAAAATCGAAGGACTATTATCAACATGCACTTGGTTGTGAAGTAACCGAATTTTGGGCTGTTCGAGATGATTTCGGATTAGGTTTTAAATTAATTCAGGCAGAAGATATTCATGATGTCAAGCCAAATAAGGGAACTTGGAATACATATGCTTATGTTGAGGATTTCTCCTCCATCGATGCTTTGTATGACGAGTTTAAATCAAACGGAGCCATTGTAAACATGGAACCTGAAGTAAGTGAGTTTGATTGGGGTGCTTGGAAGGAATTCTCTATTAAAGACCCAGATGGTTATTCCATTGGTTTTGGAGCAGCAAAAAAATAAGTGCCAGGCAATTGCCTGACACTTTTTTTATATTATGCATTAATGGATTCCTTTGAAAGTGCTTCTTCTACAGTTAGAAAGTCATAACCAAGATCCTTAGCAACAGCTTCATACGTTACATGACCATTCGCTACATTGACACCAGATTTAATCGCAGGATTATCGTTCACTGCTTTTAAGACACCTTTTGTTGCAATTTGTACTGCATAAGGAATGGTTACATTTGTAAGCGCAATAGTTGATGTACGTGGAACCGCACCAGGCATATTTGCAACTGCGTAATGGACAACACCGTGTTTTTCATAAGTTGGATTATCATGTGTTGTAATATGATCAACTGTTTCAAAGTTTCCACCTTGATCAATCGCTACATCAACGATAACCGAACCAGGTTGCATAGATTTAACCATTTCTTCTGTTACAAGTTTTGGAGCTTTTGCACCTGGAATTAATACGGAACCGATGACTAGGTCGGATTCCTTAACAGCTTCTGCAATATTATATGGATTTGACATTAGAGTTTGAACACTTGTACCAAAAATATCCTCTAATTGACGTAAACGCTCTGGATTTAAATCAATGATTGTAACATCGGCACCTAATCCAACTGCAATCTTTGCAGCATTTGTACCTACCATACCTCCACCGATAATCGTTACTTTTCCACGTTTAACACCTGGTACACCACTTAATAGAATTCCTTTTCCACCTTGTGTCTTTTCAAGGAACTGTGCACCAATTTGAGAAGCCATACGACCTGCAACCTCACTCATTGGTGAAAGTAATGGAAGCGTTCGATTAACGGTTACAGTTTCATATGCAATAGCAATTACTTCACTGTCTACTAACGCTTTTGTTAACTCCGGCTCTGCCGCTAAATGGAGATATGTGAATAAGATTAATCCTTTACGGAAATAGTTGTATTCAGATGAAAGTGGTTCTTTTACTTTCATGATCATATCAGATTTCGCCCAAACATCTGAAGCGCTTTCAATTATTTCCGCACCAGCTTGTTTATATTCTTCATTTGTAAAACCGCTACCTAATCCAGCATTGGTTTCAATAATTACTTTATGTCCAGCATTTAATAAATGGACAACACCTGCAGGGGTCATTGCCACACGATTTTCATTATTTTTAATTTCCTTTGGAACACCGATAATCATTTAAAACATCTCCTCAATGATATAAGTCACTTTCCAATTACAGTTCGATTATATGTCTTTTTTGTGAAAATTTCTTTATTTAGAATGAAAAAAATAAGAGCGATGATTTGTGAAATTTCACAAATGACCACTCTTCATTTCCTCAATTTTTAAATCTAAATAAAAAGTAATCTTTTGGTTGGGATCTTTTAAATCCATATCTGCAATTTCCGTAATCCTTTTCAGGCGATAATTCAATGTATTTGTATGAACATGTAATACCTTTGCTGCCTCCTGGACATTATTATCACATTCCAAATAGGCCTTCATCGTTTTCAATAAATTTGATTGGTGCTTATGGTCATATTCTTTTAACTTTTCAATTGCTGAATTTTTATATTGTTCTTTCGTCCTAATATGATAAAGATCATTTAAAAATTGATAAATACCAAGTTCTTGATAACTATAAGTATTCTGTAATTCCTGTGGAAATTGCTCCTTAAGCTCCAGTACTTTAAGCGCTTCTTGATAGCTCTTATTAATTTGCTGAGGTGATTGATAAATTAGTCCGCAGGAACCTTTTACCTTTCCAATTTGCAGTCTTTCATTTATCCGCTCGATAAAGTTATAGATAAAATGTTTTAAATCCTTTATTGTTGCTTCATTTGAATCAAGACGGATCAATTGAATGAGTTGATTCTCATCAAAAACACGACACACAACTTGAACATTCTGTAAAGTTTCTGTCAAATAATAAGAATGCTTTTCAATCTTTTGATTGACTTCTTTATCAAATTCAATAATCACAACTGCCAAACTACCATCAAGCTTCATTCCAAATCGATCTGCCTCGCGCTTTATGTCATTTAATTTATTGTTATGGCCTGTTAATAGCTTCCAAAAGAAGTCTTGGTTATCTTCCTCTACTTTTCGTCTTTTTAACTGGTGTTGGAGCAATTGATTTTTCACTATTTTCGCTGCTTCTTTAAGCAAGAGTAATTTTTCTTCACCAAATTTCTCATCATCTGTTTGTGCCCATATAAACCCTAATACTTCATTATTTTTGCGGACAGAAACAGCAATCCGATTACCTAATCCTACTTTCTCAATTGCTGGTATAACTACCGGTGCATCACTTTCAAATAACTTCGGCATAACACCATTCTTCCAAAGAGTATTAATCACATTTTCTGGTACTCTCCTTCTAATAATAGTGGCTATTCTTGCAGCATCTACATTTTCCTCATGTTTACTATAAGCAATGATTCGATGATTAGAATCTTCAATTGTAATTGGGCAATTTAACATTTCCCCAATTTTATCTGCCAAACCCTCTAAAGAATCAAAGTCATCGTTAAGAAATGGAGAATGATTCATACTGATTCCCCCTTCGTAAATATAATCTTTATTTTATCACAATTTCACCCGTTTGTGCATTTACACAAAAATGTAGATATATTTTTTATAAATACTACAAATAAAGTCGAAAGTAGTTTATACTATTTTAAAATAGTTTAATATACAAATGTTGTAAACGATTACAAAAAAGTATTTTCAAAATAGTATTATTATAGTAGAATGCCAGTATATTATTTCAAAAAATATACAATTGTATATTACTCTATCGAGATAATATGTCAGAATTAACAGACTAAACTTTTTGACAACAAAGACTACACTAAGGGGTGGAACAATATGGACAATCAAGAACTTCATCGTGGGCTAGAAGAAAGACATATTACCTTAATGTCACTTGGTGCATGTATCGGGGTAGGTTTATTTCTTGGGTCTGCTCAAACTATTGAATTAGCAGGACCTGCAATATTAATTGCATATGTGATTGCAGGTGCGATGATGTTTATCATCATGAGAGCACTTGGAGAAATGGCTATTCAAAATCCAGTAGCAGGTTCCTTCAGCCGTTACGCTCAGGAGTATTTAGGTCCATTAGCTGGATTTTTAACAGGTTGGAATTATTGGTTTTTATGGGTAGTTACTTGTATGGCTGAAATTACAGCTGTTGGTGTATATATGGATCTTTGGTTTCCAGATGTCCCTAGATGGATCTGGGCATTGGCTGCCTTAGTAATAATGACTCTTGTAAATTTAATTACTGTCAAAGCATACGGAGAATTTGAATTTTGGTTCGCTCTAATTAAGATTGTTGCCATTATTGCGATGATCGTTATTGGTTTAATGATTATCTTATTTGGTTTCGGGAATGGTGGAATTGCGACAGGAATTAGTAATCTTTGGAGGCATGGAGGATTTGCTCCAAATGGGATTAAAGGAATTCTAATGTCCTTGCAGATGGTTATGTTTGCCTATCTAGGCATTGAAATGCTTGGGGTAACTGCAGGGGAAGCGAAAAACCCCGAAAAAACAATTTCCCGAGCTGTTAATAGCGTATTTTGGCGTATTCTAATCTTTTATGTAGGGGCATTGTTTGTCATTATGTCCATTTATCCTTGGAATGAAATTGGAACATCCGGAAGCCCGTTTGTTATGACATTTGAAAAAATTGGGATTCGCCAAGCAGCAGGAATTATTAATTTTGTTGTTTTAACAGCTGCATTATCTAGCTGTAATAGTGGGATTTTTAGTACAGGCCGTATGTTATTTAATTTAGCAGAGCAAAACCAGGCACCTACCTCATTGAAAAAAGTAAGTAAAAGTGGTGTACCATCCTTAGCTATTATTCTATCAGCGGCTGCATTGCTTATAGGGGTTATTTTAAATTATTTAGTACCAGAAAAGGTATTTACCTGGGTAACAAGTATCTCAACCTTTGGAGCAATATGGACATGGGCAATGATTCTCTTATCCCAGCTTAAGTATAGAAAAAATTTATCTGCAGAAGAAAAAGCGAAGATAAAATTTAAAGCTCCGTTTTGGCCGTACGGATCCTATATTGCCTTAGCCTTTCTTATTATGGTTGTCATACTTATGGGATTCTTCCCTGATACACGAATAGCACTAATTGTTGGACCATTATGGTTACTCCTATTAGTCGCGGTTTATTACGGAAAAGGAATGAACAAACAATAATATAGATTATCAGGCACCAATTACACAATATAGTAAAATGAATATTTAAAAATGGGTAAATGGTGCCTGACAACATAATAGCTTATATAAATTTAGCTACTTCTTCTAATGGCATTCTTGTTGTATTAAATGCAGGTCCAGCTGCTTTGCCTAAGGAAATTAAAACAATTGGAATATAGCGATCTGAAATATTAAATCTTTGTATAAATTTCTCCTTATCGAATCCTCCCATTGTAACCGTATCGTATCCTTTTGACTTTGCTATCAACATTAACTGCATAGATACTAACCCGGCATCGAATGAAGCAATATTTTTTCTAGCTTCAACAGATGCATATGGATACGTATTATTGGTATTATTAATAATTCGATTCATATTTTCTTCATCAATAAATCCTGCATCGAATCCGCTTTTATATATTTTTTCTACATTTTTATATGCATCAACATCACCTAGTACTGCGATAACTGCTGAAGAGGTTTCTACTTGTTCCTGATTGTTGGCAATTTGTCTTAATTCTCTTTTTGTTTTCTGATCAGTAATAACTAGGAAGCGCCAAGATTGAAGATTACTTGAAGAAGGAGCAAGAATGGCTTCATTTAGAATCTCTTCTATTTCTTCTCTCGAAATTTTATACTCTGGATCATAAATCCTGACTGATTTTCGTTCTTTTATAACAGTTGATAAACTTTTCTCAGATGTCTTTAACATGCTTACATCCTCCTATCCATTTTTCAGCTTACTTTTAGTAAGTTGAAATTAGCTTACTATTAGTAAGCTCAAAAGTCAAATATAATGACTCCTTATGATAAAATAAAAGAAGGGAAGGAGGAGTCCTTAATGAATGAATCAAATCACGATAATTGCTTACAAAATAAGTTAAAATCTCAACATATTTGTGATAATTTCCACGGGGCTATAGAATTTATTGGGAGACGTTGGATGGGACTTATCATTTATAACTTATTAAATGGACCAAAGCGCTATTATGAACTTCTTGAGGAAATTCCTGGTATCTCTGATCGTTTACTTACTGAACGTCTTAAAGAATTAGAAAATGAAGGACTTGTGGAAAAAAGAATTCTCACCTCTTCTCCAAGAAAAGTCGAATATTTGTTAACAGAAGCCGGGAAAAGCTTAGAAGCAGTACTTTTTTCACTATTAAAATGGGTAAAAGACAATAAAAAGCTAAAAAGTTAATATACTCACAAAAATTATGGGGATGCCTTTTTAGACATCCCCATTTCATTATCGTTATTATAAATAAAAGGCATTACCACAAGCATGTCCCATAAAGGAATTGCCATGATAATGCCTAATTGTCACCTTTCATCCTTACTAGAAATGAAAGGATTCAGCACCCAAAAGAGAGCATTTATATCTCATGTTAAAACAGTACATATTGTATCGATTATGCTTTCAGGAAAATTACACTACTTATCCAAAATTTATTCAGGTCAGTTCCTATAAAATTTCTTCATTTCCTTTTGAAGGTTCGTCTTCCCATGATTCTACATTTTTTAATCCTTTAATACTTGAAGCATAGAATACAGGATTTTTCCCTTGTGCTTTCTGCTTTTTATAATCTGCTAATGCAGAGAAAGCGATTTTACCTAATAATGCAATAGCAATTAAATTCGTTATGGCCATCAGAGCCATAAACAAATCAGCTAAACTCCATACAAAATCTAGCGAAGCTAAAGAACCAAAGGCAACCATTGCAACAACAGCAATTCGGTAAATATTTAACCATAGTTTACTATTCTTTATAAATTCAATGTTCGATTCTCCATAATAATAATTTCCAACAACCGAACTAAACGCAAACAATAAAACAATAATAGCTAAGAAAATACTAGCCCATGTACCTAGACCAGTTTCTAGCGCCTTTTGAGTTAGTACAATACCATCAGATTCCTTTGAATTATATAATCCTGATAATAAAATAATAAATGCCGTACTGCTACAAATCACTAATGTATCCACAAATACACCTAGTGACTGAATAAGCCCTTGTTTAACAGGGTGACTGACATCAGCGGTAGCAGCAGCATTCGGCGCACTCCCCATACCCGCTTCATTTGAAAATAATCCCCTCTTAATTCCTTCCATCATTGCAGCACCTATAGCACCACCAGCAATTTCTTTTATTCCAAAAGCACTTTCAAAAATTAATTTAAATATACCAGGTATTTCTGTAATATTAGTTACCATTATAAATAGTGCAATTAAAATATATGCTCCTGCCATTACAGGTACCATTAATTCAGCAACTCTTGCTATCCGTTTAATTCCTCCAAAAATGATCACAGCAGTAACGAGAGCTAACACAATCGCAATGACAATCTTATTAATTCCAAAAGATTGGTGAAATGCACTAGTTATTGTATTGGCCTGAACTGAATTAAAGGCTAGTCCAAATGTCAGTGAAATTAATATCGCAAAGAAAATTCCCATCCATCGAGCATTTAGGGCTTTTTCCATATAATAGGCAGGACCTCCACGAAATGTATCCCCATCTTTTACTTTATAAATTTGAGCTAAGGTACTTTCCACAAATGCTGATGCTGATCCGATCAAAGCAATCAGCCACATCCAAAAAACAGCACCCGGACCTCCAGTTGTAATGGCGATTGCAACACCTGCAAGGTTACCTGTTCCTACACGTGAGGCGGTACTAATACAAAATGCTTGAAAGGATGAGACCCCTTTTTTATCGTCCTTTGCCCCCTCACCTAGTAGGCGGAACATTTCTCCTATCATTCTAAACTGTACAAATTTCGTTCGAAAAGTAAAATATAGTCCAAGTCCTATTAATAATATAATGAGGATATAGGACCACAGGATCGTATTTACTCCCCCAACCATGCTTTCTAAAATTTTCAACTTTCCATCACCTTCTTTTCTAAGATGCTCACTAAATTCTAATCTACCAAAGATTTATTACCAGGACAATACAATTTACAATTACCTAAAAGTGATGGTAGTGCTACAATCTCCCATGGATTTGAAAAAAGCCAATATAATTATTGGCTTTGTCATTAAAAGATCAATTTATTTCACTTTAAGTTGCCTTACATATATTGCCTGTGAGGCATTTTTTTGTATGCAGCCTTCTAAATCCTGTTCCTTAATTAATCCTAAATTTAATGCTGACCTTATTTTCACTTCATCCGGTTTTTTCTTAATAAGACCCTGCATATTAAGCTCTTCTAGCCTTTTGACTGTTATGTCCTGATCAAACTTCTCAGATATTCTAATTTGTCTTAGTAAGTGGTAATCGCCTATTTTTATTTCTCCTTTTACATTTTCACCAACGGAAGTATCAAAATACTGATTGAATGCTTTTTTCAACTTTTCTAATTGCGTCTCAACTTCTTTTTTCTTTCGGTTCAATTCGTCATAGTGCACAAGCATGTCCCTAGTAATTAAATAATCCATATCATGATTCAACAGCTATCCCTCCATTCCTATTGTCAGTATTCATACTTATTTTAGGATCAGGTGAGATATTCCAACTTTAAGTATTCATTTATATTAACTGATTTTAATGGTAAAATAATGGTAGGTACAAAAAATACTTTGGAGAAAGAAGGCACTTGGTATGAAGGTAAAAGACTTCATGATTCAAGATGTAATTTCTGTTAAAGAAGACGACAGCATTAAACATTTACTAAATACTCTTGTCGAAAATAAAATTGGTGGAGTACCAGTTGTAAACGGTAATGGGAAGCTTGTCGGAATGATTAGTGATGGTGATGTGTTAAGAAATATACAACCAAAGGATATGGTGGTATATGATTATTTTAATTTAATGGCTTACACATATCAAAAAGGAAATCTTGAAAAAGTATTATCACAGTTAAAAGATCAACCTTTAATTAAAATTGCCAAAAAGCATGGCCTTATTACTGTTAAAGAAGACGATGATATGGATAAGGCATTGAAACTGTTAGCTAAACACCATTTCAAAAAAATTCCGGTTGTTGATCAGAACCAAAAAGTTGTCGGAGTCATCAGTCGCGGAGATATTATTCGTACCATTCAAAAAAATATTCTCCAATCTCTATAATTCTTTTGTACACATTATACATTCGAATAGCTTATTATTTATTAGATAAAAAAATGGAGGACGTCTATTATAGGCATCCTCCATCTCACTTTTAAAAACCTTGCTAAAACGGCTTCAAAATCATCAGTACTATGATAATAAGAAAAATGATATTTAAAATTCTTTCATAACGAAATAGTTCCCTAGATAAAGTTTCGTATTCCTTAGGAACATCTTCCCCTTTATGCGATTGCAATAATTCCTTAATTGGCTTAGATTTTGGTGATAAGACAAAGGGACCCATCGCAAGTCCAGTGAGAAATAATACCAAGCTTGTTACATACCACCCCATTTTAAACAAATAAGGATGAATGAACCCCATTAATAATCCAGTGATTAAAAGTAGTGTTCCACCGATCATGACGAAAATATGCAAATCTCTTCTAATTCTAAAAGCTTGCCTTATTTCAGTCATCGAATTCGCCAATTTTGCGATTCTAGTTAAAATAAATCCAGGTCCCATTCCAAGTATTGCAGAAAAAATATGTATAAAAACGAGGATGGAATAAAAAGTAAACAATCTGGTTCCCCTCCGTTTAGCTGTAAATCCTATTATATATCAATTCTAAAAGTACTATTGAAAACATGCTACTTTGAACAAAAAAATATTTGGTATGCCCCTTTCCCTTATTTTTGATCTGGAGAATTGATCATAATAGCAGCTACTTGTTTCAAGCGATTATAAAAAAATTCACCAACTGGATATGAATCTAAGCCAACCTCTTCAAATGCCTCTTTCATACATCGAAGCCAGCATTCCGCTCTTCTTGGCGTAATTTCAAATGGGTGATGGCGCTGTCTCATTGCTGGAGGTCCAAATTCCTGACTGTAAAGAGCAGGTCCACCAAGAAATTGCGTCAAAAACATCCGCTGTTTCCGCATAATTTCATTCATATCGCCTTGAAACAATGGACTTAAATCAGGATCGGCATAAACTTTTGGATAAAATGCATTAACAAGTTCTTCAATCTTTTCTCCGCCAATTTGATCATATAAATTTTGTAATCGTGGATCAGGCATTTTGCTTCCCTCCCATTAATTGCTTAATCTATTATACCCTTAGATTTTATTAGAATCTGTAATATTCATCACATCAATCCGTAGAATTTATCAATTAACCTATATAAACAGCATATTACGCTTTGTAGCTTTAACGTTGTTTCGATTAAATTCATTCAATTCACTATTCATAAAAAAAGGCACCGTAATATCGGTGTCATAATTTATTGAAATTATTTAATTAGCTAAAACGATTAAGTTTTTTCCGCCTTGTTTAGCTGTATATAATGCTTGATCAGCAGATTTTTTTAAAGAATCAACGGTTAAACCGTGTAAAGGATATGTAGCAACACCAGAACTTATGGACACAGTTATTTCTACCTGTCCAATATAAATCGCATGAAGAGAGAGATACTCCTTAAGTCTATCAAACATATCTTCTAAATCATCTCGATCATTGGAATGAATTATCACCATGAACTCATCGCCAGCATATCGATAGCCTTCGATTCCTTCTCCACTAATGCTTTTGATACCATTGGCAAGTGATTTCAAATACTGATCACCAATATCATGCCCATATTGGTCATTAACCTGTTTCAAATTATCTGAATCTAGCATTACTAAAGTAATTTCTTGCGTTCCCTTACTAATTAGATTCGATAAGTCATTATGAAAAGCCCGATGGTTTTTTAATCCAGTTAGTTCATCCGTTTGAGAAATGGTATAAATTTTTTCATATAGATTAGCTGTTTCAATTGAATTAATAACCTGTGTACCAATAATTTGTAGAAGTTCTTCATGCTCTTTTCGATAAGCAAAATCTGCATAGGATTGTGCTGAAATGACTCCTTTTACGTGATCATCAATGATAAGGGGAACAAAAAGACAAGAATTGGTGTCTTTTTCTACCTCTCCATATCTGGTTTCAAATTCTAACGATTGATTACTTCCCTTTAGGTGAATAATTTCTCTCGTTCGAATCACTTTAGAAGTAAAATTTTCTCCATATTCAGTTTGGAATGAAGGGGCAATCTCACCGCCATCAACAACAAAAGTAAATTGAATATTTGTTTCCCCTTCATTATATAAAGCAATATAAAAAGAATCCGTCGGCATAACTTGCGATACCATTTCATACGCCTTTTTAAGGAGAACAGTAACGTCCAAAGTCTTACTGCATATTTGTGCAAATTCGTGGAGGATTTTATAATTCTTATTCATCCAGTGCATATTTTCTATTTGTCCATGGATGGTTTGTAACTGGTTGAAGATCGTTTGAACCATTGGCGTTTGATATTGAGGCTTAGCCGTTAATTCTTTTATATCTTCTAATAAATTGCCTTCATTTGAAATGAATACATTCAGTAACTTACTAATCATGTCCAAAATTTGTTGATCTTCATTATTTTGTTTTTCCGTTTTCACTTAGAACACTTCCAAACTATCATAAAGGTATTTTTTAATGGTAAAAAAAAATTAATCATCTATCGATTAATCATTTAATCATACATTTTCAATAACTGGCTGGCATAATCCTATGATGTTAGCCCCTATAGCTTTGCGTCTTCATTTTTCAATGAATTTGCCTTTTAATTCTCATATACCATCACCAAAATACTTAAAGTAAAACTATTTCATTCATATTATATAGTTCTTTTTTACTATGGTCAATATTTTCAGAATTGAATTGAAAATAAAAAAAAGAAGGTATCGATTAGATTTTAATCTCTATACCTTCTATTATAAGACTCTTTTTTCTAACTACAAATACAGCCTATAAAGAATGAAATATAATCCTTCATTAAGCCTGTCCAGCCCGAACAATTTATACTGTAATATGATCCAATAACAGTTTTACATTCACTGTCAATTCATGCTGTTTCTGAACACCTTCCTCTACCTCTTTAATGGCTAAGGAAACTTCAGAAACATTCTCTAGAACTTCTTCTGCACCAGATGCTGATTGTTGAGTTGTGGCAGAAATATTATGAATGGCTTTATTTACCTCTGTTATTGCAGATGCCATTTCACCTGATGAACTAGCAATATCAACAGACATTTGCTTAATAAATTCAGCATCTTTTTCGTATTGTATACCAATTTGTATAAATTTCTCGTAATCAGGTAAAACCTCGCTATCCATATAGTGCAAAACATCCTTTGAATTATCTGTTAAATTAACAAAAGCTTGTTGAACTTTACTAGTAACATTACGGATATTTTCTACTGACTTGGAAGATTGCTCAGCTAATTTTCGTATTTCCTCAGCAACAACTGAAAATCCTTTACCAGCCTCTCCAGCTCGTGCTGCTTCTATAGAAGCATTTAATGCTAATAAATTGGTTTGCTCTGCAATACCACCAATTGTATCCGCTAGTATTGTAATTTCTTCTACTACTTTTGATTCTTCCATAGCTTTCATTATTTTTTCTTCTTTTTCGATAAATATCTTTTCTGAAGTTTGTACTGAATGAGTCGCATCCTCTCTCACTTTAGCCGCACGAACCTGAATTTCCTCAGCTAACTTCCCTGCGTCCTTTGCTTTATCTGCCAATTTATTCGTCGAAGTTTCGATATCCTCAATTGATGCACTTACTTGTTGATTGGTTGCACTTAGCTCCAATGCTCCCTGAGTCATTTCATCGATCGTATCTTTTACATCTTGAATAATATAAGTAAGCTCTGTAGCTGTTGCTAATAATTCATCTGAATGACTGTCTACATCAGAAATGCCATTTTTCATATTTACAACAAGCTTTCTCATATTGTTTGTAGCCGTGTATAAATTATGGGAGATATGGTCTAAGCTTTCTTTATTCTTCTTTTTCTCCAACGAGGTTAGATCTCCTAAAACTAGTCTTTGCGACAGTTCACCCATAACAATCCACTTTTTCTTTAAGCGAAGAGAGGATAATATTGTAACCCCTATTAAAAGGATAACCCCGATAATTACTGCACTAATTTGTAGCATTTGATTTTTTGTAAAAAAGCTTCCAATGATGATTAAACCAATTAATACAGATGGAAGTATAGATGTCATTACTAAGCTTGGAATAATATTTACTTTTTCCTTATTTTTACTCATCCTAATTCTCCTAATGTAATATGATGATTAATTGATTGATCTATGACTCAATATTTAAATAACATTGCTGAAGCAGAGGATCCCGCACCTACCGACCAAAACACAACATAATCACCTTTTTTCACCTGTTCAGTCCGTACAGCATATTCAAAAGCCATAAAGGGACTTGCCGAACCCGTGTAACCATATTTCGTCCCTACCACAGGAAACTTCTTACGATCTTCATTAAACATTTCCTGTATTTTATAGATATTCTTTCTCGAAATTTGTGAAAAACAAAAAGCTTGTATATCACTGGTCGTTAGGTTATTTCTATTTAATAGCTTTTCTATAAGCTCAACAGTGGACTTAAAGGCATTATCATTATTAACGTTTTCCCATTTCACTCTTTTTTCATAATCAGAAATGTTCTGATCTTTCAGATTGGAAACTCCACATGCTGGAAGTATGATTTTGTCAATTGATTCAGTATTCACTTTATATGCAGAATCGATAAATCCTTGATTGGTTTCTTCTTGTTTTTCAAGCAATACAGCTGATGCCCCATCTCCAAAGCTTGAATAAGTAACCGCTTCCTCCTCCCATGCATATCGAAGGAGTTGCTCAGAGGCTACAACCAATGCTCGATGAATATGTGGATTAGCTAGCATACTTCTACTTACTTGTTCAACTGCGACAATCATTCCAACACAGGCTGCATTCATATCATAAACAATTGCTTCTTCTTTTCCCTCTAATGCACGATGTATAGCAACTGCACTGGGTGGCGCAAAATACTCAGGTGTACTAGATACAAAAACAATCATGTCCAAATCTTGACCAGTGTACTTAGCTTTATTTAACACATTTTTTGAAGCCTCGATTGCCATTGTTAAAGTGTTTTCTTTCGAATAATCCGCTACATATCTATTTTCTCTTCCAAGTGCTTGAAGTAAATTATGTATATCCTTTCCTTGTTCCTGAAAGTGATTAATATAGAAATCATTATTTATTGCATTATTTGGATGATAAATAGCTACATCTTTTAGAGTAATACTGGTTGTCATTTTTTTCTCCTTATTATCAAAAACATCTAGTATTTTTTATAAGATTTATAGATTGGCTGATATATGTAGTGCTTCTTGTAAACTTGGAATAAATTCTCCAGTAAATTGAACATTTTTTGCCACTCTTTTTACTTGTAAACGTGGTGTTACTCTTTGTGGATTTACAACTAACACTTTTTTAAAACCAAGGCTCATGTAAAGAGCATAGCTTTTTTCCAATAGAGGTAATATTTCTGGTTTAAATGTTTTTAGATGGGTCCCATCCGCGATAAGCGTATAATTGTTCACATCAATGGTTGATACCTCATTTTTTAACTTTCCAACAAAATCCGCCGCTCTATCAACTTCAGCAAAGCCTTCTATTGTAATGACAAAAGCTTTATTTCTTGAATCTGTTTGAAACAATGGCATCTGTTTAAACTCCTTTTTGAAATTAAAAGTATTTTAATTTTCATATAACAAAATATTATATTTATCTACCTTATTATCGGTATAATTTCCAATTTTTTTATAGTTTATTAGACTTTTAGCCTATTCTAAACAAAAAAGCATGATCATTTGGTTGTTCTGCATGAAAAACATGATACGTTTAGTACCCCTACTATATATAAAGCATGTCTCATCATTTACTAGCATAGTATTTAATGATTGGACAAAATTGCTCCATTTCACCTACAGTGTTGGAGGGTTAAATGTGGAAAAAATTTTTCAATTAGCTTTGCTAAATGTAATAAATGATATTGATAATATTTTAATTATTGCTGCATTATTAAGAAAAAATTTATATGAACAACATCCAAGAGCACTTTTTATTGTTAAAGTATTAGCAGTTTGTATGTTGACTCTTAGTAGAACATTTTATGTATCTATTATTCAAACTCTTAGTGAACTACCTGGACTCCATTTACTTACGGGATTAATTATTCTTTGGATCGGTTTTCGCTTAGTGATGAATGTAGGACAAGATGAGGATAATCGCTGGTTTTCTTTTGGTGCTAGTGCTCCTTTAATTCCTATTCATAAAATGTTATTTATCATTTTATTAACTGATTTTGTTATCTCCTTTGACACTGTTTTTATTATGGCCGAAATGACGAATAATATTTTCCAAGCATTACTAGGTCTATTCATTAGTTTAGTCATCGCATTCTCATTACTCCCACTACTAACCCGAATGATTAACACATTTTATTGGATTCAAATTATCGCAGGTGCACTTTTAGTGCACATAAGTATTCTTGCAATAGCAAAAGATGCCCTTTTACAGAAAATCCTGAATCACTTCTTTCAAGTTATTAACATCATAAATGTAGATAAAATGACTCTGATTCTTGCTTTTGATTGTATGATTATCGTTCTACTTATTGGGCTAAATCGACTGAGAAAACGAACCAAGTGAATACTTTCAAATAAATATTTAATAAAGGAAAGGGTGTCTATTCTAATAAACACCCCCTTACTTATTTTACATTCTGGTCTTCCTGTTTATATTCTAAGCTTTTTACTTTATTGTTCTTCTGTAATTCTAGTCTTACGATTTTACCTTTTATTTGTTTAGACGGAAGCTTTCCCTTTATCTTATAGTCTCGGGATTTCAAATAAGTCTTATCTCCATTTTTCACTTGTATTGTTAAGTCCTTATCTGTTTCTGAAATGTAATTCCCAATGATTTTTGTTTCATCAACATTTTTCTCATATACCCCATCACGATCTGCTTTTGCCAACGCTGTTAGCTCCATCTCTTCTGCTTGTTGATTTTGATTTCCTATCTCTACTTTTACAAGCTGATTTTTCAAATTATTATGTGAGCCTTTAACCGCAAAGGACTTACTTTTTGGAATCAAGACCTCTTTTCCGTTAATATTTATGTTAATTTGGTCATCGCTTTCTTCAATTAATCTACCTACTAAATCAAAGTCTTGATTAGAATCTTTATCTGGATCTTGTGAGTATTGTTTTAAATCCTGCTGGGCTTGCTTATGAGTGTGATCACTAGAATCACTATTATCCTTTCGACTTTTTTCAGTTGAACAGGCGAATAAACCAAATGATAATAAACAAATAAGCACTATCATCTTTATTCTCATTATCTTATCTCCCTTATCAATTGTTTAGGCTCTATTCTCAAACATTGTTGCTATTTAAGTAAAATTATAACGAATAAATATCGACTGAGGATCACTAACGTTTCATTTTATTGAGAAAATAGCTGCATTCTCCATTGTTTATATTCGTATTATTCCTTTAGACAATAAGTTTAAACAAAAAATTGGAAATAATTATAAGGTATATCCAGAGATTGAATCGAAAATAAGGAAAGTCCTAAATGTGGTAAAGTATGATGACTAAGCAATATCCTCAATAATTACTTCTATCAAAAGAGAATCATCAATATCGTTGGAGCATTCTTTCATATAAAAAAGTATATTAAAAATAAAGACAGGACAGTCCTCTAGCTTTGAATAAGCGAAAGAACTGTCCCTTGAAAATTAAATTTTAAAACTAGACACAGCATTTTCAAGTTCCATAGCCATAGAAGATAACTCTTGACTTGAGGAAGCAATTTCTTCAAGAGTAGCAGTCTGCTCTTCCGCAGCAGCAGCTACATTTTCAAAGCTTTCTTGAGTTGAATGGGCAACCGCATCTACATCTTGAATAATGTCGACTACTTGTTTTGTTTCTGATGATAACTGCTGAATTGATGAAGAAATAGCTATCATTTGTTGAGAGACACGAGATACGATAGAAGTTATTTCGTTAAAGGTTTCCCCTGTAGTTTGAACAACCTCTGATCCTTTATTCACCTCATGAGTTCCCTTATTAATTGAGTTTACAGCTGTATCTGTATCTATCTGAATTTCCTTGATTAATTCCCCAATTTGACCTGCTGCTTGGTTAGATTGTTCAGCAAGCTTTTTGACTTCATTTGCAACAACAGAGAAGCCTTTTCCATGCTCTCCTGCTCGCGCCGCTTCTATTGAAGCATTTAGAGCCAGTAAGTTGGTTTGGTTGGATATTTCAGAAATGGCATCTACAATCTGGCCAATCTCATTTGAGCGTTCACCTAGTTTTGCAATGATAGTCGCTGCATTATTTACCGTTTCTTTAATGGTTTCCATCTGAGTCATCGCAGAATGAACCGATTCTTCTCCAAGCTTTGCTTTTTGAACAGCGTCTTCGGAACGTTTCGCTACCTCATCTGAATCAGAAGAAATTTCTTGGAAGGTATTAGACATTCTAACAACAGTTTCTGCGGCTTTTTTTGTACTATCAATTTGCTGCAATGTTCCAGCTGTCACTGAATCAACAGTTCCTGCTACAACTTGAGCGGCCTGTGCCGTTTGATCTGTACTTACATTTAATTGTTCAGATGATGCAGCTACTTGTGATGCATTAACTTGAACAGTTCGAATAAGTCCATTTAAATTATCGAGCATTCCGTTTAAATCACTAGATACTTGACCTAATTCATCTTTTGACCGTATATCTATACGATGGGTCATATCCCCAGCAGCAATCTTTTTAATGATATCAGACATTCCCGAAAGATTTTTCAACATATACTTTAAAAGAATATAAGCAATAGTAATCAGGATCACTATAGCAATAATGAAAAAGATGATGAGTTTGGTACCCATACTTTTTAATGGTTTAAAAACCTCATCTTGCGTAACAGTTGTTGCAACGGACCAACCAGTGGATTCTACTGGTTTATAGCCAATGTAATAATCTTTATCATCAAGCTTTGCTGTTTCAAGGCCAGTTTTCCCAGCAATCATTTTCTTCGCAATCGCTCCGATATCTCCCTTTTGAGTTGTCAACGGCTTGCTCATAATAAGATCCTTATTTGGATGATAAATCACATTGCCATCAGGAGCTAGTAAAATACTGTAACCAGTTTTACCAATTTTATATTGCTCCATTATTGATGGAATGGAATCAAGGAAAAGGTCAACCGCCACAATTCCTGCTGGCTCATTATCTACCTTTACTTCCTTCATTACACTCATAATTACTTTACCGAATACTTGATCCATATATGGTTCCGTGTAATATACACCTTCAGTACTCGTTACTGGTTTATACCATGGTCTTTCTGATAGATCAAAGTCGGTATCTGAAAGAACATTTCCGGTTCCAGTTAAAAAATTTCCTTTTTCACTTGCGACCCAAACCATAGCTATATCTGGGTTCATACTTTTAATATCTTCTAATGATTGATTCATATCCTTGTAATATTTATTTGTCAATGCATCGTCACGTGTTTTTGCTGTCTTTAGGTAGTGGAGCAAAGTTTGATTACTAGTAATCTGATCAACCAGCTGCCCTTTCCCTTCAAAAAAATTATTTACCTTATCTGCAACCGATTTGCTTTCAACGTTTACTTCCTTTTCTATACTTTCAGCCATTATATCTTTTGTATAAACGTTTACAATAACAGCAGTTGCAGAAAGAACAATTGCAATAACTATAAATAAAACAAGGGATACTTTTGTAGAAATGCTACTATGACGTTTCATCTTATCCCTCCGATATCGGTAAAAACTACCTATTACTTCGGAGCTATTGTAACATAGTAGGATATTTATAGTCATTAAGGTAAGTTACAATAAATGATCCTTCATCTTCTCATATAATTTTTGATCATTAATGGATTTTATTGGCCATACAAGTACGAATTTCATTGATTTATTCAATATTCTTGAATAAAATGAAATTCATAAATGAAGCATTTTTTAGAATTATACCGGGAGTCAATTGAAAAATTTGTATGATAAATAGTTCTTTCTACTTACTTTTCAAGGTCGATATTCTTAATATCACTCCATGTTTCTTTTTGATAGATTAGAATCTTTATTGATTACTAAAGCTCTATTTTTATTTAAAAAAATGAAGAATATAATACACGCAAATAATAAAGGGAGCATTTCCGCTAGTAGCGATTCGTTAATAACAAACACTCCTGCAATACTATTTAAAAATGCATGTGTCATTATACACATGAAAATACTTCTCGTTTTAAATAAACAATCGCTAATATGAATGAAAAAGCGATCGTACTAATCGTAAATGTAAAAAAGTTTAAAAATTGATATTGGTATGTTCCTTGTATAAAAAGCAATGGTAAATGCCAAACACTCCAAATGATACCTAAGATATGGGTACTAAGAAACGGAGATATTTTCTTTTCTAACTCTGGAAGCAAAAGTCCCCTCCACCCAATTTCCTCAAACCCTCCAATAACGATAAACAAAGGAAATTGCAAGAATAAAAGGGAAAACGGGGCAATTTTATTTCCACCAATAAGAATGTATGGACCCATATGAAAAATGATAACGATACATACAATAAATAAGTACCATCCTATTCTTTTTGATGGATAATATATATTTTTCAAGAAACTTTTATATTGTACATTAGAATCCATTTGTTTATTAACCACTATAGCCCCTATTGCAGGACCTACTACTCCAATCACATATAAAATTAACATGAAGATTGAAGAACCAAAAGGAACATTATTTACTTGAGTATACATTATCATGATTCCCCATGACACATAGGTCAATAAGAATGTCAGAATGAGGTAATTTCTAATCTTTTTCATTCATTTCCCCTTCCTTGTAATTATTTACTTAAACTGTCTTCATATCTATTGTGCTTTTGTAAACGCCCTACTCCCGGCTTTTACACCTATAAAAAGGTGAGCTTTTTTAAAAGGTATCATCAATTTATAGAATATTCAATTTTCACCATTTTCCTCCATGCTATTCTCCATTCAATCATACAACAGCGGGGCAAGTGGATATCTCTTGGTTTGAGCATTTCAACTTTTTTCTTATAATAATATGAATGTCTTAATTTAGTTAAACTAACTTTCAAATGAATCATTCATACTTCATTTTTTGGAACATCAAAATGATATCTAATTAATAACTTGACGAAATTAAATTATTAAACTATACTAACTTACATAAAGTAACTCGATGAGTGAAATTAATTCAATGCTTATACATTTTACACAATAGCATAGATCTATCAACAACTAAGGTGGTGTAAAAATGAGTTTTCTCAACAAACTATTTGGTAAAACAACGAAGGAGGAAGAAATCATGACAGAAAAATTAAACATTGGAATTATTTTAGGTAGTACACGCCAAGGACGTTTAAGTCCTCAAGTCGGTGAATGGGTAAAAGGAATTGCAGATCAACGTGGAGATGCTAATTATGAAATCGTTGATATTGCAGATTTCAAATTACCATTTTTAGGTGAAGCAGATGCACCAGGAATTGCAGCATGGAATGAAAAACTTGCTGAATTAGATGGATTCGTATTCATTGTTCAAGAATATAATCACAGTATTACAGGAGCTTTAAAAAATGCCCTTGATTTAGCTCGTGAAGCATGGAATAACAAAGCAGCAGGGATTGTTAGCTATGGTTCAACTGGTGGTGCTCGTGCAGCTGAACACTTACGTGGTATCCTAGGTGAATTGATGATTGCTGATGTTCGTACTCATCCTACATTGTCATTATTTACAGATTTTGAAAATGGTACTGTATTTAAACCACAAGATCTTCATCTTGACAATATTAATTTAATGCTTGACCAAGTTAATACTTGGAGCCGTGCCTTAAAAACAATTCGCTAATGCAGAAGGATAAAAAATAAAAATCTCCCCGTAAATTTGGCTAATTGTCCATTATTTACGGGGAGTTATTTTTATTCCTACAAGTGGGTATAGTTATACTATTTTCACTAAAAATGAAGCCACCTGATGTGGTTACTTCCCTCCAATTATTTATATCTCATCGTCAATGATTGCTCCCCATTTTACATATTTTATAATTTTTTTAGACTCCTCCTTTACTCTTTTTCTCCCCTCTTCGGTTAGAAACCAATTGTTTTCATGCGTATATTGGTTTTCTGCTTTACATAGAGAATATTCAATCCAGCTAGGCATATAGGTTTTTAAAGTTAGATAGGCTCTTTTCATATGATAGTTGGATGTTACAATAAGCAATCTTTTTATTTTGTGTAATTCAAAATATCGATCTAAAATTAGTAATGAAGCGATAATATTTTCCTTTGTATTTTGTGACTCCGTCTCCACCAAAATATCTGTCTCTGGAATGCCAAGCTCCAAAGCTTTCTTCTTCAATAAAATTGCCTCAGAATCATTACCTACTCCCCAAATCGTCCCACCTGAAAAAAGAATCTTTTTCGCCCGACCCTCTCGATATAATTGGATAGCCTTTGGCAATCGGGACTTGGTAGCCAGACGGCTACCGAATACAAGTATGCAGTCCCCTTTCTCCATATCATCATGAACATGATTGTATAATAAGTCTGCCATTTGCTTATCTGTTAATTGATCTGGATTTAATTCCGATATCTTCATGATCCCACCTCCCAAAATAAAAAGCCTTTTAAAGATTTTCTATGAAAGTGGTCTTACGTAGAGGAAAACTAAAATAATCCCAAAATTTATCATCAGTATAGTATATTCTTCTTTAACTTATTTAAATAAGCTCAGTGCCCTTTTTATGACAAGTATTCTTTAATAAAAAATGAATAAAGTTTATTTACAAAAAGTCTGTTGTATTACAGAATATTTCTTTGTAAAAGCTCAACTAACTGGCTTTTTACACCCAATAAAAGACTCATCTATTCTTATAATGTTTTTCGTAAAATGTTTGAGAAAAGAACCTAAAAAAAACATCTACACAAAATGGTAGATGTTTTTTATTCTAACTACTTTATATTATCATTAATAAAATCCAAAATGTCTTGGTGGGCAGCATGGATCAACTGGGCATCCACAGAATACATGATTCTCACAGCATACATTTACAACTGATTCCGTATGTGGAAAATAATGTTGATGTGTAAAAACATGTTTATTCACATTCGTTGTATGTGAAGGATGAACATGTCTTATTACATGTGGGATAACTGTTGTTCTGACTGCGTTCTGCGGTGGATCTGTTAAACCCGGATCATATTGTGTTGGTAATACTGAAGGTGGGCAATGTTTGATTCCACACCCCTGTAGATGCTGGTGATGATAGTAACTCATTGGACAATACTCCTTCCATCCTCATATTTTTCTATACAGTATAGACTATGTTCATGGAAGACAGTTGTACTAAACGAATACCTATATTTTAACAAAAAAATTGAGAAAAATATCAGGCACCACCTAATGATTTAACTTCTTTTGTCTAAGTAGTACCTGATCATAATATGTTATATGGATATTTTCACACTAGCGTTCATTCCGGGTAGGACTTTTGAAGATGGCTGATTTATTTCAATTTTTACGGCTACTTTTTGAGTTACTTTAGTATAGTTTCCATTAGAGCTTTGTGGCAATACAGAGAATACTGAGTTCGTTGCATAGCCAATTTCACTAACGGTTCCTGCAAACACCGAATCTTTATCTCCATCAACTTCAATATCGACACTTTCACCAATCTCTATATCTTTTAAATCGGTTTCTTTAATATTTGCAATAATATATAAATGATCCATGTCTGCCTCTTCTCCAAGTGATTGACCAGCTTGAACCATTTGATTTTTTCTTGCTTCATTTTTGATTATTTTCCCACTCATCTTTGATGTAACTGGAATTTCCTTTACTCCATCGGATACTTTACCAATTGTTTCATTTTCTTTTACATCTTTTCCTTGATCTGCTTTCCAATTCGTTAATACACCTGTCATTGGTGACACAACCGGAAGCATATCAGCTGATACTACAGCGTCATTTGTCTTTACATAGTTTTCATTTTGAAAATAAAAATAGGCACCAGTTGCTATCAAAACAAAGATAATCAATACCCCTATAATATTAGCTAATATTAAACGTTTACTCATTCAATTTTCTCCTCTCATTTTATATGATTTGGGTTTACTTTTACATTTGAAATCGGACTTTTTTTTTCCTTTTTTACTAGACCAATCCCCTTTCCAGTTGCCATTTTACCAATTGATCCAATGAGCATAATAACAGCCACTCCTAGCATGATGGTAAATAAATGATGGTAGGCTCCTAGAATTGCTGCCTTTTTGGAATTGGCTATTAGTTCATATGATGCTAAGGTTTTTGCCTCACTTGCTGACATTCCTGTCTCTACTAATCGATGAATGGTCTGAGCCATTTCAGATTTCGCTTCCGCTCCAAATTGTCCTAGATTCCCTCTGATATTTTCATATTGGATCGCATTTTGCATGGATATAAACCAACCTACAATTGGTGTAATGATCGCCCCAACAAAGTTACGAATAGAATGCAAGGTAGCAGAACGCATCGGCGCAAAATGTAAATCACCTGCAAATGCTGTTCCTAATGCCCCCCCAACTAATACCATACTTACCCCTGCACCTAAACATGCAATTTGAAAATAAAGGGTAGTCAAAGAAATTTCAGGACTCATCGTTCTCCATTGAAAGCTTACATATATTACAATTAATGACCCAACAATTCCTAACTTACCTGCACCTAAAGCACTATAAAGCAATGTATGAAGAATTGCGGTAACTACTATTCCAATAAAAAACCAAAAATAAAAGTGCAGTAAATAATGAAATGGAAGATCCATATTATGACGGACAAAGCCATTTATCCCTGCAATCGAGAGTACTAGCAATACATGGGAGGCAACCGCCATCACCGTTCCTGAAATAGGCTTTGCCGCTTTTAAAGTTCGAAAGGGAATTAATGGATTTTCCGCTTTTAAATCAATAAAGATAAATAAAACAGCCAAAATGAAGGCTAAAACAAAGAATGGCCACACATATAGTGAAGCAAACCCTTTTTCCATTAAATTACACAAAGGAAAGGCCAATATAATCATCATAAGACAATATAAAAAGACCCCTGTCTTATCCATTGCTTTTTGTTGATCATGTACTTCATCTCTCGGAAGACCAAAGTATCCTACAATTAAGCATAGCAAAGCAGATAGTATATTTAATATAAATAGCCAACGCCATGCATTAACGCTTAGGGATAATGATCCGAAGAGTGCTCCCATTGCAGTTGCACCAAACAATCCGGTAATTACCATAAACAAAAAGGTATTTCGAACTTTATTTGGAAACGATCTTAAGCTGACAGGTAAAATGGTTAAAAACAAAATACCTGCACTAACCCCTTGTATGACTCTCCCTATTATTAGTAGTAATAAATCAGGTGATATTACCCCAATGATCGAGCCAAGTAAAAAGATACATACCATTATTAAGTAATTTCTCTTAAATCCTAATACTCTTGTTAAAACAGGTCCAAATGGAATACCAAGAGCAAAAGCTATATTTGCTAAAATAGACGGAATCATTAATCCTTCTGAATCGAAATGTAGACTATTTTGAACAATTTCCTGATTCATTGAATAAGATAAATTTATAAAATACTGGGGTCCTATAGCAAAAATAGTCAAAAAGGATATAATTATATATTGTGGAATTCCCATGAATCCCTTTGGGGTCTCTTGATTCATCTATCTTCCTCCTTTCATTTGACTTCAAAGTATGAATCATATGAATGAACAACATCATTAAATTGCTCTTTAAAACACAAAAAGAATCTCCACAAAGGGAAATTCCTTTAAACTCAATAAGTTTCATAATACAATATGTATTATACAACTTATATAAAAAAGGTCAATAGAATTTTTTTACATGCATTCCTTTACCCCAAATAAGAGGGATGATAGACTATATCCCTCTACAGATTACTTTCTCCACTTTTTAAAATCTTGATTAAGACGCGTTAGACTATCTTTTAACTGGATTAATTCATCTGGTGACCATTCATTTAGCATTTCAGTATAAGCAGAAGAGCGTGCATCTTGTACTTTTTTAAGAATATTCGTTCCCTTCTCCGTTAACTCGATAAGACTAATTCTTCCATTGATTGGGTCAGGAAAGCGCTTAATATACCCTTTCTTCTCCAAGACAGCAATTTGTCTACTCGCAGTAGAAAGATTAAGCAATAATTGTTCTGCTAATGCATTTATTGCAATGGGACTAGATTTTTGAAGTTGACTTAATAATAGATACTCTGCCCTGTCTAGACTACCAAGCCGGGGACTATGGGCTGTTGTCAATCGAACAAGTAAAGCAATTTCATATTCAATCAACTGGACAGTTTTGTCATTCATCCTTCTTTCCCCTTCCTCATACGTACATACAACCGTTAAATTTAGTATAGCATACTAAAAGCTATGAATGCTTTCGTATAGGTTTATTGCTTTTGTAAAAGTCATAATACAATTTAAAATCTACTATAGGATTCAATTCTTCTACGGAGTTTGTGGAATGAAGGGTTCTGACTTTACCTAAGTGAGATAAGAGCCAAAGTTATTGTTGATAATGGCATAGAAAAAGGGTTGCCAAATGACAACCCTTCCTATTATTTATATTCAGCTTGATATTGCTTTAATTCTTTCTCAGAGCAATAAACAAAATGTCCAGGTACTACTTCACGCATTTTCACTTCTTCACCTTGTTCATATTGATGAACAGACGGATCGTAAGTTTTTCTAACACGTGTACGTTCATAATCTGGATCTGGAAGTGGAATAGCTGAAAGCAGCGATTGTGTGTAAGGATGTAGTGGATGATTATATAAATCATCTGCAGGTGCTAATTCCACTAATTTACCAAAATACATTACCCCAATACGATCACTTATATATTTAACCATAGATAAATCATGGGCAATAAATAAATAGGTCAATCCTTTTTCCTTTTGAAGCTTTTTCATTAAATTTACCACTTGTGCTTGGATTGAAACATCCAATGCTGAAATTGGTTCATCGGCAATGATAAACTCTGGATTTACTGCAAGTGCACGAGCTATTCCGATACGCTGTCTTTGCCCACCTGAAAATTCATGTGGATAACGATTCGCATGCTCACGATTTAAGCCAACTGTTTCAAGGAGTTGTTCTACCATTTCCATTCTTTCTTGTGGCGATTTCGCTAAACCGTGAATATCAATGCCTTCAGCGATTATATCAGCAACTTTTGATCGTGGATTCAGTGAGGCATAAGGATCCTGGAAGATCATCTGCATTTTTTGGTGGAATTTTTTTAATTCCTTTTTGGACTTTTTCGCATGTACATTTTCTCCATTAAAAAGGACTTTTCCATCAGTTGCATTGTATAACCGAATGATCGTACGTCCTGTTGTTGACTTTCCACAACCTGATTCGCCAACTAGACCTAATGTTTCACCTTTATATATATCAAAGGAAATATCATCAATCGCACGTACTTCATTTGATGTTCCTTTATTGAAGTATTGCTTTAAGTTTTTAATTTCTAATAATTTTTCTGCCATGGTTAGTTTGCCTCCTTATTCGGAGTAGCATTGTTCTTAGCATTAAATTTATGCATTCTCTTCTTCACTGCCTCTGGTGGTTCTACTTTCGGTGCATCTGGATGAAGCAGCCATGTTGCCGCATAATGTGTATCGGAAATTTTGAACATTGGTGGTTCTTTTTCATAATCTATTTTCAACGCATAAGGGTTACGTGGAGCAAATGCATCCCCCTTAGGCGGGTTTAACAAGTCCGGTGGTGTTCCTGGAATTGCATATAATTCTTCCTCTGTGGCATCAAGGCTTGGCATAGAACTAATCAGTCCCCATGTGTATGGGTGCTTTGGATTATAGAAAATTTCATCAACTGTTCCAACTTCAACAATTTTCCCGCCATACATAACCGCCACACGGTCAGCTACGTTAGCAACAACACCTAAATCATGTGTAATAAAAATAATAGACGTATCAACTTTCTTTTGTAATTCTTTCATTAAATCTAATATTTGACCTTGGATCGTTACGTCCAAAGCAGTTGTTGGTTCATCGGCAATAAGCACTTTCGGATTACAAGCTAATGCAATGGCAATAACAACACGCTGTCTCATCCCACCAGAGAATTGATGTGGATATTGTTTCATACGAGATTCAGGCTTCGGAATCCCTACTAGCTTTAATAAGTTAATAGCACGATTTCTCGCTTCCTCTTTCCCTAACTTTTGGTGCTTTAAAAGTGGTTCCATAATTTGCTTACCAATCGTCATTGTTGGGTTTAAGGATGTCATTGGATCCTGGAAGATCATTGAAATATCTTTACCACGGATTTTTTGCATTTCCTTTTCAGAAGCTTTCGCTATGTCTGTTCCATTAAATAGAATTTGCCCGTTCTTAATTTCAGAATTTCCTGGGGGTAGCAACCTCATAATTGATTTAGTGGTAACTGATTTTCCGGAACCAGATTCTCCAACAATTGCAAGTGTTTCTCCCTCAAATAATTCAAAGTTTACACCGCGGATCGCTTTTACCTCTCCAGCGAATGTATGAAACGAAATATTCAAATCTTTCACTTCTAGCATTTTCTTCATCTTTTTCACCTCACTTTTAATCTCTCATTTTCGGATCAAATGCATCACGAAGTCCGTCACCAATTAAATTACATGCAACTAAAATAATACAAATAACTAAACAAGGAATAATCATTAAATGAGGTAAGAATTGGAATGTTTTATATCCATCTTCAATTAATGTTCCTAACGATGCATCTGGTGCTTGTAAACCAATACCGATAAAACTTAAAAATGCTTCAAAAAAGATCGCACTTGGGATTGTAAACATTGTATTGATAATAATAACACCTGATAAATTTGGTAATAAATGTTTTAATAAGATCCTGCCATTAGAAGCTCCTAATGTTCTTGAAGCCATGACATATTCTTGACCTTTTAGTTTTAGTACTTGTCCACGTACAACACGTGCCATTCCTATCCATCCGGTGATAACCATCGCAATTGTAATTGATAATATCCCAGGTTTCATGATTAATAGCATGAGAATAACAACAATTAAATTCGGTACACCAGAGATGACCTCTAATATACGTTGCATCACATTGTCAACCTGTCCGCCTTTAAAACCAGAAATTAATCCATAGGTTACACCAATGACCATATCAATGATCGCTGCTAGAAAAGCGATATATAATGAAACCCTCGTCCCTAGCCATACTCTAGAAAAGAGATCACGGCCAAGTCCATCTGTTCCAAACCAATAATAATCTTTTATATGCTGTTCTTTATAAACATTCGTTTCAACGCCACCAATTTTTTGACTTCCATCAAAAATACCCATATTTTCTAAAACAGGGATTCTTGGAGGAAGATTGGCCCGTGAAAGATCCTGTGCATTTGGATTAAAAGGAGAAAGATGTGGACCAATAATCGCCATAAGAATAATTAGTACTAATAATACTAGACTAATAATTGCCCCTTTATTCTTTCTAACCCTTAGCCATGCATCCTTAGCAAAGGAAAGTTGCGGTTTCGCTATTACTTCACTTTCTCCATGGTTCATTGGAGCGGGTTCGAGCAATTCTTTTGGTATTTTTTCTAACATTTCAGCCATTATTTTTTCCCTCCCGCTACACGAATTCTTGGATCTATGATTCCATAAAGAATATCAACAATTAAGATAATTACCGTTAATAAGAATGCAAAGAAAATTGTTGTTCCCATGATGATAGGGTAATCATTTGTTTGTATCGATTTAACAAATTGCTCCCCAATCCCTGGAATGGCAAAGATTTGTTCTACTACCATGGAACCTGTCATTAAACCAACTGCCATAGGTCCTAATACAGTAATTAATGGAATCAATGCATTACGGACAGCATGTTTAAATGAAATTTCCATTCTTGAATTTCCTTTTGCTTTTGCTAGAGTAATATAATCTGAGCTTAGTACTTCAATTAGCTCTGTCCTCATGAAACGAGCTGCTGTTGCAATTGGGAAAATAGCCAGTGCGATGGTAGGCATGATTGATGAAGCAAAACTATCCCACGAGGCAACTGGAAGCCATTGTAATTTTACACCTATAATATATTGTAAAAGAGCAGCAAAAACGAAAGAAGGAATCGATTTACCTAATACTGCTAAAAATGTACTTCCATAATCGATCCACGTATTTTGAAACATCGCAGCTAAAACACCTAATAATATCCCTACTAATGTTCCTATAAACATGGCTTGGAAACCTAATTGAAGTGATGGTCCCATTCGGTTGATTAATAGTTTTGTAACCGGTTGATTATCAAATTGGAATGATACCCCTAAATCACCTTTCGCAATATTCAACATATAACGCCCATATTGCACAGGAATTGGGTCATTCAATCCGTATTTTTCTTGTAAGATGATTTTTTGTTCATCCGATAGCTTCTCTTCCGCTCGAAACGGCGTACCAGGCAATAATTTCATCAAGAAAAACGTAAATGATGAAATGATGAACAACGTAATGATCATATAAATGATACGTTTCGAAATATATTTCGCCATTCAATTCGCCTCCTAATCACGAATTATTTAAAATTTTCAACCAGAACGATTAAAAGGAGAAAGAGAGTATTCTTAATTAAAAATACTCTCTTTTCTTTGGTCCCATTAATTCAATTGAAAATCGACTTATTTTTCAATATAAGTATTTTTCATTGTATAGTCAGGGCCAAATAAATGCTCTTCAAAGTTTTTCACATAAGGCTGTGTTAGTGTTAAGTGACCTCTTTGATAGATTGGTGCAATTGCAGCGTCATCCTGAATTAAAATCTTTTCAGCTTCTAACAATACTTCCCAACGCTTCTCAGGATCATTTGCATATTTTACTTTTGCATCATTGATTAACTGATCATATTTCTTATTAGAGTAACCAGCTTTGTTATTACCACCATTTGTTACAAATAAATCAAGATATGTCATTGCATCTAAATAGTCTGCACCCCAACCAGCCATTTGGATATCATAATCTTGCTGATCTTGTTTTTGAAGGCGGATTTTGAATGGTACATTTGTTAATTTAAGCTTTAAGCCTGGTAAATTCTTTTGTAATTGATCTTGGAAGAATTCACTTGTTTTCTTCGCATTTTCAGTATCATCACTTAATAATTCAAGTTCTAAGCTTTTTACACCTAATTCTTTTAAGCCTTTTTCCCAATATTCTTTTGCTTGTTTCGGATCATAAGTTGATAGATCTCCACTTTCATCACGGAAGTCCTTTTCACCACTTGGATCTTTTGCTACACCTTTAGGAACTAATCCATTACTTGGGAATGATCCATTTGAAAGTACTGTTTCTGTATAGGCTTTTTTATCAAAAGCCATAGCTAAACCTTTACGAATATTTACATTTGCTAAAGGTGTTTCCTTGCCATTACGTAATTGGTTGAATTTTAAGTACCAAGAGCTTGATTCAACCATTTTTACTGCATCTTTATTGTTTGCATATTGTTTTGCATATTCTGCGCTTAATGCACCTGTACGATCTACTTTACCAGTGTTATATAAGTTAACCGCAGTGTTTGGAGTTTTTGAAACTTGAACATTAATTTCTTTTAATTTCACAGCGTCTTTATCATAATATTTATCATTTTTTTCATATTTCCAAGTTAATCCTGTTCCATCCCATTTTGCTAATTTGAATGGACCATTTGCTAACATATTGTCGCTGTTAGTACCAAATTTGTCGCCTTTTTCTTTAACGAATTTTTCATTTAAAGGAACGAATGTGCCGAAAGCTAATAAAGAATCTAAATATGGAACTGGTTGTTCTAATGTTACTTCTAATGTGTTATCATCAATTGCTTTTACGCCTAAATCTTCAGGTTTTGCTTTACCTTCCATAATTGCGCTTGCATTTTTAACAACATCTGCAAACATGTATGCATATTGTGCACCTGTATTAGGATCTACAGCTCTTCTCCAAGAGAATACGAAATCATTTGCTGTAACTGGTTCACCATTTGCCCATTTTGCATCTTTACGTAATTTAAATGTATAAACTGTACCATCTTTACTTACTTCTGGTTTCCCATCAGCAATTGCAGGAACAGGTAAATCTTTATCATTTAATGTATAAAGACCTTCCATTGTTTGTCCAATTACAATAAAACTAGCAGAGTCCGTTGCTAATGTCGGGTCTCCTGTTGGAATTTCTGTTGGTTCAATCATATTAAGTACTTGCTCAGCAGATGAGCTGCCTTTACTTGCACTTTCTTTTTTATCGCCTGTACCACAAGCAGATAATACTAGAGCAAGTACTAGAGTAAGTACAGTAAATAGATAAAATTTTGACTTTTTCATTTACTTTCCACCTTTTCCCCATTTTTTTTAAAAAGATTTTAAAAAAGATTCTAAAAAGCTTTTCTATTAACATTATAATAATTTTCTTTTTATTTGTACATTATTTTAACAAAACATTTTTAACTTTTTTATGTTATATTTTTAGGGAAATTTACATATTTTTTCTATTTTATGCTCAATATATGCTTTTTACATGCTATTTTAGCATAGTTACATTTCTGACAATATAATATATTTAGATAATTTAATATTTATAGAATAATGTCTTTAGTCCTAATATTTAAGTTTCTGTTTATCAGTTTATTTTAAATTAAAACTACATTATAATTTTTTAATACTTAATTTTTGGGAATAAATTAAGGAGTAGATGTTCATTTTACAAATTAACTGAAAAACATCTATGTTAAAATGCTCTTTTCTTAAACAATGTTGCTATTTAGATCATCTTTTAACCAATAAATATAGGTTAAAAAGCGACATGTCCCTCACTCCACTGTGAAAAGAGCGGCAAACTATATAAGAACGCTCAACCTTTATTAAGTGTAAAAGCCGGCAGTAGGGCTTTTACAAAAGTAACAAACTATACGAAAACTGCCTTGTTATAAATTTGTATGGACTAGAAAGAGGTGATGACATGTTTAGGAAATATTCCATTTGGGTAATTGCAACACAACTATTAATTTTTATACTTTCTCTTATTACATACCATTCCATTAATCTTCTGACATATATTAATGTTTCCTTTATTGTAGGCTTTCTTTACCTATTATTATCATTAACTGTTTTCGTCGTTAATAAAGGTTTCTTTGATGTTGTCTTTGCAAGTTTTCAGCATGTTTTTAGTCGGATGACCGATAAAGATCGAAGACCTTTATCAAAATTAATTACTTTCAGGTATAACTATTTGTTTGTCACTGGAAGCATTACACTCATCATTATGCTTTGTGCTTTAGTTATATATTATAAATAAGGCTCTCTTTTCTGTTTAAATGAAGACAAGTCTTTTCATTTTCACTTCAATGAGCTACAAACTTCATAAGAACGCTAAAACCTTAATCAGGTGTAAAGACGCCAGCAATAGGACTTAGCAAAAGACGATTCCTGCTTTAACCTACTTATTTGGAATGAAGAAAGCGACTGGATAGAATGTCCAATCGCTTTTTTTGCTTTCTACGATTTATAATATAATGTAATGATCCATATTTGCTAATATAATATAGATATATTAATACAAAGACTCATCAATTAAGAAGGACATGAATATATCCGAAAGGAAGCTCAACATTGTTAGAAACATTATTATTAAACTTTTTATTTCTATTAATTCCAGTATTAATCTTTCTTATTTTTTTTGAACATAGGCCACATTCTAATAATAAGTTCGTACTTGTTTTGCTTTCGGCAGTGACGATGATTCTTTGCATAACAATGCCTATCAAAATAAAACTAGGATTTATTATTGACCTTCGGTATATCCCATTTATCATCGTGGCCCTATATGGTGGATATAAAGCTGTTTGGCCACTTTATATATTATTAAATCTCTATCGCTTTTATGTTGGAGGAGAGGGAACATTCCATTCCTTTCTATTTTCAACCATCATTTTTACCTTAATCCCGTTGTTTAATCGTAAGTTTATTAAGCTATCTTCAAAAAAACGGGTATTATTTGCAGGTTTTGTTTGCTCACTTATAGCTTGTATTTACTTAACCTCATTAAGTACTTTCTTTAACAGCTTAAATAGTGAATTCTGGTATGTAGCCCTGCTCACATTTATGACAAATGTGGGAGCGATTCTTATTATTATGATCTTAATTGAACAAATTATCGCCAATATTAAAAATCGCGAGCAGTTTGTCCATTCGGAACGATTAAATGTTGTAAGTGAATTATCTGCTAGCGTTTCCCATGAAATAAGAAATCCGCTTACGGTGACTAGTGGGTTTTTACAATTATTAAAACAGTCAACCACCATCTCAAATGAAGATAAAAGATATATAGATCTCTCTTTACAAGAATTGCATCGAGCCGAAAAAATTGTGAGTGATTATCTTTCGTTCGCGAAACCTCAATCTGAAAATATGGTTTATTCCAATCTCTTCACAGAAACTGAGTATACAAAAGATTTGATTATTCCCTTTGCTACCATGCATCAAGTAGAGGTTCAATTTCATTTTACAAATACTTTATTTACCCGATATGATCGGAATCAAATTCAACAGTGTTTAATTAATTTATATAAAAACGGAATTGAAGCAATGAAAGAGACAGGCGGAGGAACGTTAACGATCGACATCTCAGAAAAAAAACAAAAGATCCTGATCAAAATTCAAGATACCGGAATCGGAATGACAAGAGATCAAATCTCCCACCTAGGTCAACCCTATTACTCAACAAAAGAAAAAGGCACCGGCCTCGGCATGCTCATGGTATACAGCACCATTAATAAACTAAAAGGAAGCATTGATATTGAAAGTCGAAAAGGTAAAGGCACAACATTTCTTATAACCATTCCTGTTCTGGAAGCATAGGGACGGTTCTCCTGCTTCAAAAAAGTAAGGAACCATCCCTTTATTTTTAGGTATTCACCCATTTTAATAAAAGTAAGCTCCTTTCCTAGGTTAATAGCATAGCATGTAATTGGTTATAAGTTTACTACAATGAAAAGGGTGAAAAAAATGAATCCAGTATTCGGAAGTTATGGAATGGGTTATAATCCCTATATGATGGGATATGGATCTCCTGCATATGGAGTTGGTCATGAATGGTTAATGGGGCATCCTGCTTATGGAGCAGGGCATCAAATGATGGGATATCCTTGTTGTGGTGGAATGATGCATCACCATGAACATCCAATTCATCATCATGCTCATCATGCTCACCATTATCATGGGTATCCAATAAATACCCAGGTTCAATCGCAAAACATGTCACTTCACATGATGCCTGGTATGATGGTTAACTAACCTAAAATCAAAGAAAGCTTATTTTGTCTCTACATTCTATATTTATTAACAAAGATGATTTGTTGTGATTAAAATCTTTATAATTAGGTTATGCCCTACTGAGATATTAAACAACTTTTGTACATGGGTTCGGTAAGTTTATACCAAGCCCATGTTTTTTAATTGTATACAGATTTTTTTAGTTAATTATTTTTTAATAACTAGCTTCAATAGTTTTTATCATTTCATAAGCACCATCAGATTTATTCGAACAAACGACAATCGTAAGGTTTCTATTAGGGTAATGAACAGAGCGAAAATTCACACCAGGGTCATAGCCCATTAAAATGTATTTTTCGACATGTTCCGACTTGGTTTGCATATATCCCCCATAACCATAATAAATATCATCTTTTACCTGCACACGTGGAGTTAACAAAGTTTGAGTCATTTCTTTCGTTAACAGTCGAGCATTCATTAGAGCATCCCAAAAAGAGATCATATCTTCAGCTGTTACATAAGCACCCCCATCAGAAGAACTTTTAACTGGCAATGAATAAATATTTGTTCGCCATCCACCATCAGGCTTTTTTATATAACCAAGAGCCACTCGGCCAGGCAAATCATCCATTTCAAAATATCCGGAATCCGTCATACTTGCTTTTTTAAAGATAAATTGCTGAATGTAATCACTAAAAACAAGGCCACTAACTTCTTCTACAATCAGACCCAATAATATATAACCAGAATTATTATAATGAAAGGTACCTAGCTCAGTTGTCATTTTTTCATTTTGAAACAATGGTAAAAAGTCTTGTAACCTTCGTAGATTATACATAGGCATCGATTCCCATAACTCCTCGAAGTCATCCATCACATCTTCATCGAAATAATCTGGTATACCTGATGTATGGGTTAATAGATGATGAATGGTTATTTCTTCATCAAAATAAGGAAATTCAAAACTCAAGCATTCTTTAAGCTTAGTATCAAAATTTATTTTCCCCTTTTCAATTAGTTGACAAATGGCTATGGAGGTAAAAATTTTACAGCCTGAAGCTATCCCGAATCTCGTGTTTATTTGATTTTTAATTTTTTCAGCACGATTTGCATAACCATAACTCCCCGTTAACTTATCCCCATTTGAAATTGCATAAAATGTTCCTGAAAATTGCTCTTTTGCTTGGACTTCCTCTATTTTATTTATTCTATCTTTACTATTCACATTCATAGTCATCCTCCTAAATGTTTAGTTATTGTAATCTAAATATTTCGAATTTTAAATTCAGAGCTATCTCTTTTCACGAATTTCCATATAACCCACTCCTTTTATCAAGGATAACATATTTCTAGAAGCTTCCAACCTGAAAAAATTCATTTCATCAAAGAACTTCTACTTGTTCTATCTATCAATACCAATCTATTTTCGAGTAAGGTTTTCAAGAACATTATGTAAAACTCGTAAATATATTCACCTATTTTGATGAAGAAGTTTTTTTTATTGTAAAGTTTTAAAGCTGCCAAGTTACCACCTGACGATTTCGTGCAGGCGGCAACTGGCAGCTTCTTAGTTTTTCAATACGAGTTTTCCAACTACTTCTACATGTGCTGTTTGTGGAAACATATCTACTGGCTGCAAATATTCAACCTCATACTTCTTTCCCAACATCTGCAAATCCTTCGCAAGGGTTGATGGATTACATGATACATAAATAAACTTTTTCGGCTTTACTTTCAAGATTGTGTCAAGAAACTTTTCATCACACCCAGTTCTCGGGGGATCAACTACTACCACATCTGGTCTCCAGCCTTCTTTTACCCATTTGGGCATGAGATCTTCTGCTTTTCCAGTGAAATAAGATGCATTTTTTCTTTCGTGCTTCCTTGCATTTTTCTTGGCATCTTCAATTCCTTCTGGTATTACATCCATTCCTCGTATTTCACCTGCTTTATCTGCAAGCCAAAGCCCAATAGTTCCTACTCCACAGTAGGCATCAACAATTTTTTCATTTCCTGTTAATGCTGCAGCCTCTTTGACTTCATTGTAAAGGCCGATGGTTTGTGCAGGGTTTAATTGAAAAAATGCTCGTGCAGACAGCTCATAGGTAAATTCCTCTAAACGTTCCTCAACAATTTTATCACCTGCTAAATGGATGGTTTCATCCCCAAGAATAATAGAGGTTCGTTTTGGATTAACATTTTGCATGACTGATACAACTTCAGGTAATCGTTTTTTTATTTCTGATAAAATGGCTTCTTTACGAGGCAGTTCTTTTCTTGCTGTTACTAGCATGACCTGAACTTGACCTGTTTGAACACCGACTCGAGTGACAATAGTTCGTACAATGCCTTTTCGAGTTTTTTCATTATAAATTGGCACGCTAAAATCTGCTAAAATCTGTTTGACGATATTTGTTACTTTATTTGTAACTGGCTGTTGAACGATGCATTCTGGTATATTAATCAATCGATGGGAGTCAATACTATACATACCAGCGATAACTTTCCCATGATCCTCTCCCAATTGGAATTGGCTTTTATTCCGATAATGCCACGGGTTGTCCATTCCAATGGTTGGTCGAATGTCCATTTCTTCTATATTAAATCGAGTATGACGCTCCAATGCTTGAATGAGGATATCTCGTTTTTCTTTCAACTGCTGGGAATATTCTAAATGCTGAAGCTGGCAACCACCACATTGTTCATAAACAATACACGGAGCTTTTACTCGATGTTCTGAACGTTTTCGTACCTTTTTTACGATGGCTTCTGCAAATTTAGGATGGGCTTTTGTTACTTCTACAACTACTTCTTCACCAGGTAAAGCACCTGGGACAAATACTACCTTCTTTTTGAAATAGCCGACACCCTCACCATTTATTCCTAAACGTTTAATTGTTAATGGAAACTGTTGCTTTACTTTTATTAAAAGATCTTTATCATTTTTCAAAAATTATCACTCCGCTATTACATGGCTACGTTTTTTCTGTATTATATCATAAAGTAGGATGGGCAAGAATTCAGAGGGACATTGTGTAAAAAAGAAAAGTCTCGAACATGATGTCCGAAACTTAACATCGGTTAACTTATTTATTTGACTTTTTTCCTCTCTCTTTTACCATATAGTCATCCAGACTTTTAAATTGATAACCCTTTGCTTTTAAATCTTTAATCACTTTTTCTAATGCATCTGCATTATCTTTTGAAACAGTGTGGAGAAGCATTACCGCTCCTGGATGAACTTGAGCCATAATATTATCATAGGAGTATTTCCACCCTTGTTGTTGGTCGACATTCCAATCTCTAAAGGCAAGGGACCAAAGAACATGGGTATATCCTTCTTCATTTGCTAATTGCATGGTTCGCTCACTTAAGATTCCTCTAGGAGGGCGTAAATACAGCATTTCTTTTTGTTTAGTAATTCGAGCTGTTTCATCTTTGACTTTTCGTAGTTCTTCTTTTAATTTTTCATTTGAAACTTGGGTTAAATCCGGATGGCTCCATGAGTGATTACCAACAATATGTCCTTCAGCTACCATTCTCTTTACTAGATCAGGCTTTGATTTTAGGTAATGCCCTGTTACAAAAAAGATAGCAGGTACTTTTTCCTTCTTTAGGACATCTAAAACTTTTGGTGTATAGCCATTTTCATATCCATTATCAAAGGTTAAATAGAGAACCTTATCATTTGGATTTCCTTTATAAAATGCATGATATTTTTTTAAAAGTTCATCATATTTTGCTCCTGCCTCAGCTTGCTGTTCATTTTTTCCTTTATTAAATCCCCAATGAACAGGAAAATTGGAAGCAGCAGATACTGGATTTGAAAGTATTCCTGCTAGGAGAATTACGTTTATCATTATTAACCATTTTTTCATTCTGTCACCTACTTTTTACTCTTATTTTTTTCGTAGGTAACTTAGATATGCTAGATAAAATCTTCCAGTCCTTTGCTATTGTGGATAAATAATTCGTTTTCTTATTACACGTTCTTTTTCCTGTGGATGATTATGGTTTTTGTGGATGAAACTGTTGATATTGTGGACAATATTGAAAATAAATAGAATTTTTACACATATATTTGAGGAAACTAATTTTCTATCTGACTTTTTTTGTGGATAAGTCAATTTATTTGGAATACGACTATGCTCATTATAACTCTATAACTGCACGTCCAATTATTTTTTCAAGCATGAAGGTGCAGTCTTATACAATATGAATACCTTTATTTATCTATAAAATAAGTATCATACGATCCTTTTAATCGGTATCCTAACTTCTGGGCTAATTTAACGGATTCAATATTAGCACCATCCCAGCTTGGATATAATCCTCGCTCCAGACATTCCTTTATCAATGCAGCTGCTGTTATCGTAGCTAAACCTTTTCTTCTATACTCAGGATGAGTAGCAATTTCAATCTCAATTCCTTCATCATAAATGCTGAAAGATGTTGCCCCACAAACTACTTTGCCATTTTTTAATACAGCAAAACCTATACCACGATCTATAAAATCAGCAAGTGAATCAAATTGACTAATAAAATCCTCCGACAACTTATGAAGTGATGAGTATTTTGCTATAGTAGCATCGATTTTAACTAGCTCATATCCCTTTGGTACTGCATTTGATAATTCCTCTATATATCTTATGTCAAGATGTTCTAGATTTTTTATGAATTGATATCTTTGAAACTTCTCAAATCTTCCATTATGTACTTCTTCAATAAGGCTTTTCCATTCATCCGTTTCTACAATAGCAAGTGTAAAATCAGGCAAGTTGTATAGAAGTTCTTCTGCTCCCTTTGAAGAAGGATTCCCTGCATAAAAAACAAATATTCCTACCGTCACTTGTGCAGCAGTTGGATTTTCTAAATCATCTACCCATACTGTACCCATATGACCTTGAAGAGCAGAAAGTATGATCGTACTATCCATGCTAGCAAACAATGAACTTAGATTTTTTCTTTGCTCTCCCTTAACCTCATAAATCATAGCATTCCTTCTTTCGAGTAAACATTGTAATTAAATCTCAGATTTTTCTACCAAACAAACTACTTTTACTTATTTCCAATTTCATGATTTCTTCATCCCCAACTGACTGTCCTAAAGGAAAGAAACCTAAATCCTTATACAATCGGCGGGCAATTTCATTCTCTTTGTGAACAGTCAAGCGAATTTCCTGACATTGGGGAAAACGTTGAAGAATCCAGCGAATCATCTCAATCATTGATTGCTTTCCATATCCCTTATTTTGATGGATATGATCAATAAAAAATCCATTAATCCAATACATATTACTCGTCGATTCTTCATAAGCATGCATGATAAATCCTACCATTGTCTCGTTGTCATAGATCGCAAATGGTAGATATTCTACATTTTTTCCATCAGGTTTAATGAATACTTTTGCCAAAGAGACGGCAACTGATGGAACAAATACTTGTTGATGATCCGAAACCTTTAAAGCTAAAGCCTCTTCCCAGTTATCTCTAGTTACTGCTTTGAGCTGTACTGACATTCTGATTTCTCCTTAAATCTCCAAATTACAATGCTAAAAGGTTATTTCGCTACATTTATTTTGAGAAATTAATTCGAATATGAATTCCTTTTTTCAATTAATTTTCTTTTTACATTTGACCATTCTTGATTGGTGATGGAATACAAAACGGCGTTCCGAATATAACCGTTAGCGAGAATCCTTTCATTTCTTAAGACTCCTTCCTTAACAGCACCTAATCGTTCAATCGCTTTCTGAGAACGGAGGTTTCGTTCATCTGTTTTTAATTGCACTCGAATCATCTGCAATTCTTCAAAACAATAGGATAGAAGAAGTAGTTTGCAATCTGTGTTGACAAATGTTCTTTGGAAATCGGCTCCATACCAGGTTGATCCAATCTCACATGATTTTTGGGCAAAATTAATTAAGCTCATTTTTGTCGTTCCAGCTACTTGATTGCTATCTTTCAGAATAACGACAAAGGGTAACGAGATATTTTGTTCCCGTTCTTTAATCGCATTCATGACCCATTCCTGCATTTCTTTCTCCGTTTCAACTACGGTTAACATATATGCCCAATGGTTTGAGCTGTTTATTGCAAATAGAGGTTTGGCATGATCGAACTCCATAGGGATTAATTTAATGTTCTCATTTTCTAATCTCGGTGGAGTTTGGAAAAATAAATCTGTCAAATAACATCTCTCCTTGAATCATTTTGATGTTAGGATAATGGATAATCTTTTGAACCCATATATCGATCTTTTAAGATGTTACGATGATGCTTTTCATGTCCAGCAATTATGTATGCAATTGCACGAACTGTTACCTCCGAATGATTGGCATTCCCTTTCCGGACCCATGCCACTTCCTTTAAACCTTTAAGTAAGTTAGTCGTCGATTGGCGAATTACATATAAATTTTCTAGAAGCTCTTGCAGAGATTGCTCGTTAAATGCGGCATTTTGTACATATAAATTTTCTTCAAATCCTGGAAGTGAAATCGTTTCTCCTCGAGCAATACAAAGAAGCCGATATGCCATAATTCGCTCAGTATCCGCCATATGGCCTAACACTTCCTTGATGGTCCATTTTCCACACTCATAGCTAAACTGGCTTTGATCCTCTGAAAGCCCATTTAACATATGGATGGTTTCACGTATTTGTTCACTAAGTATCTGAACAATATTGCCCTCTGGTACTAATTCAATATATCCTGTATAAAAAGGATCGTATTCACCGGGATTAGGACGATTTTGCATGCGATCACTCCTTTATTATTTATTTTAACACAAGATTCTGAATACGATGATGGTTATTTATTTTTTATTAACCTTCTCATGGTTTAGCAACCATTCTTTTCTCCACAGTCCACCAGCATATCCAGTTAACGTTCCATTTGCTCCAATAATTCGATGACAAGGAATCACGATGCTTAATTTATTTTTACCATTTGCAGTTCCTACAGCTCTTACGGCCTTTTCATTCCCTATCGAGACTGCAATATCCCTATACGAACAGGTTTCAGCATAGTTAATTTTGGTCAACGCATTCCAGACGCTTTTCTGAAAATCTGTCCCGTCATATGCTAATGGAAAAGTAAAGCTTTGTCGTTCTCCTTTAAAATATTCATCTAGCTCCTCATAGCAATCTATTAGAACCTTAGGAGTTTTTGCTGAAATAGAGCGAAACGATACATCTTGGTCTATAAACAGAATCGAATGGATTGCTTTATTGTCCCCTGCAATTTCCACGATTCCAATTGGGGATTCATAATAGATTTTTTCTACTTTATTCATACAAAGACCTCCATAAATAAAATGTAGCATAGGCTTGCCACCCGCTCCAGTTTGTTGCGATTTCTTTTATTTCTTCGATGGTTGGCTTTCGTTCCAATTCAAGCTGAATTTTTAATGCATTATGCAGTCCCACATCAGCAATTGGAAATGCACTTGGGTCATTAAGACATTTCATCATCACATAATTGGCTGTCCAAGCTCCAACCCCTCTAATAGCCATTAATGTTTCATGTACCGCATGATTATCCTGTAAATTTTTTAAACTTGTCTTCGTTAAAACTCCTTCTGTAATTAACTTTGCAATATCAAGAATATATTCTGACTTCCGCGTTGTAAATTGGAGTTTTTTTAAATCCTCAACTTCTAATAAAGCAATTCTTTGAGCAGAAGGATGAAGCCAGTAGGTTTCCCCATTCCATACTAGTTTTTCTCCAAATTGTGTAACAAGCCGACTTTTTAATGTATAGGCAAAAGTAAGATTAATTTGCTGGCCGATAATTGCCCAAGTTAATGCTTCAAATAAATCTGGTATACCGATCATCCGCAGTCCAGCATATTTTTTCACGAGTGGGGATAAAATGTGATCTTCATTTGCCATACTATAAAAACTTGTTAAATCTTTTTCTAGATCAAACCATTCATAGATATAAGCAACAATTTGTTCACGTTCATTAGAACCTGGCTCCCCTGATAAAAATTCAACTTTGAGTGTAGAATTGCGATTACTGATCCTGATTAAAATCATTTTTTGATCTATTTTTAACAGCTTGTAAAGTTCATTTTCCACAATACGATGCAGTAGCTCATACTCGGATCTCCCAAGAAAAACGAGCAATTCATAAAAATTGAATTCCTCAGGAAGTGAAATTTCAAGAAATGTCTCATGATCCACCCATTCCATTCTCATCACTCCCTTCCTTATTTCTAAATTCACTTGGAGAACAATTTTTCACTCGCCGAAATGCTCGATAAAAATTAGAAGGACTATGGAATCCCACACCATAACAAATGTCTAGATTTGAAAGTTGAGTGTTTTTAAGAAGATGGGCTGCTTTATCAATCCTAATTCTTTCTAAATAAGCTCTTGGAGTCTCATTGGTTTCTTGTTTAAAAAGTCTTTCTAGATAAAACGGACTTATCCCAACATTCTCTGCAATATCGTTTAAAACAAGCCTTTGTTTATAATGATTGATTAGAAAGCTTATTACCGCTTTAACGATTGCAGTATTCGGGGATTGCTCAACCTCTGGCTGGCATCTTTTACACGCTCGATAGCCTGCCTTTTCAACCATTTCAATATCATGATAAAACTCAACATTTATTTTTTTGGGTTTTCTTGATCTACATGAAGGACGACAGTAGATCTTTGTCGTTTTAACAGCTGTATAAAATAACCCATCATAGGTTTGATCACAAGCCATTATTTTTTCCCACATTTCATCAAAAGAAAGATTGAGATCAGCCATAGAGTGCTATTTCCTCCTTTTATCATACTTCATTTAATTGTGTCGTATTTATTATTATAAAAGCAATAATTTTAACCATTTAGTTTATTGTTGTACCATTTTATCAAAGTCAGTTTACTTATTTCGTCCTTATTCTTGCTCTTATGGTCGAAAGATGAATCTTAATGATAGAAAGCATGTCCAATTTTTATAAGTGTCTCTACCTCTGTATTTGATTAAAAAACTCCATACTCCGAAAAAATAGTCTGTACGCACGAGTATGGAGAGATACTTCGCAATCAAAATTTTGAATTAGGCTCTTTTCACAAACATTGTTGCTATTTAAGTAAAGTTTGACTATTAACTATTAGCTGAAGACCACTTCTTCAAGTACTAGTCTTTTGAAATGGGATATCTACGCAAAAATTGAAAGGAATGGGCAACCTTTCTTGCAAAGTTTAATGGGGGCTCGACAGATTGAATATGAAGATATAAGAGATTGGGTTTCATGAAGATCCAGTGATTATGTAGAGCACTAATTGTAATTCCTTGTTGGACTATGGAATGGGTAAAAGCGGGTATCTCCTCTTCTAATATAGCGATTTCTCCTAAATTAAGAGCATTTCCATATTGATCAAGTGATTCAAAGGTAAAGCCTGCGGGAACAACAGATTTACTTGATTTCCCTTGGACAGTAACATGAAATTGACGATGTAATTCAACAGTACACCCTTCTTCACTCGCTTTACCCTTTCCGCGAAGAATTGTTCCAAACTGATGACAAATTGTATCTATTTGGTTCATTCCAACTCCTCCTTATTAAATACTATCTATAGCAAACGTATGAAGGATAATAACGTTATATGAAAAAAGGTTGTGTGTTAAAAGGATACCCTTTCACACACAACCTTTATTTACCTATTATTTAAACACAGGCTCTTTAAATTGCGCTAATTTTTCTAATGAAGACTTATCAACATCTGCATGTAGACTATTTCCATGTGAATCCATTGTTACAACGGCAGTGAAGCCTTCAACATTTAAATGCCACATTGCTTCCGGAATACCGAACTCAGTAAGATCCACACCATCAACTTTTTTAATACAGTCAGCATAGTATTGTGCTGCCCCACCAATTGCATTTAAGTACACACCGCCATGTTCTTGAAGAGCTGCAAGAGTTTTTGGTCCCATTCCGCCTTTTCCGATTACTGCACGAATTCCGAATTTCTTCATAATGTCACCTTGATAAGGCTCCTCACGGATTGAAGTTGTTGGACCAGCCGCTTTAACTGTCCAATTACCTTCCTCATCTTTAGCCATTACTGGCCCACAATGGTAAATCACTTGACCATTTAAATCTACAGGTGCATCATTGTCCATTAGGTATTTATGAATGGCATCGCGACCTGTATACATTCTTCCATCAATTCGAACAACATCTCCCACTTTTAGTTCGCGGATTTGTTCTTCTGTGATAGGTGCCTTTAATGTGATAATATTGGTTTCCTCTTTTGTTGCTGCTACTTCATTTTCTGCTTCATTTGCAAATTCAATTTTTTCACCGTCTTGATATAGCCATTCCTTGATATCACCTGTTTCAGGATTTACTTTCACTCCTAAACGACGGAATGCCCAGCAATTATATGCTACAGATACAAAGAAACTAGCAGGGATTCGATTCATAACACCAATTTTACAACCTAAAAGCGTTGTTTCCCCACCAAATCCCATGGTACCGATTCCAAGCTTATTTGCATTTTCCATTATATAATCTTCAAGTTTGCGTAAATCCTCATGAGGATTTACATCTTCTACAGAACGGAATAGTTGTTCCTTTGCTAAATCATAACCAGATGAACGGTCGCCACCGATACCAACACCGATAAATCCAGCACTACAGCCTTGACCTTGTGCTTGGTATACGGAGTGTAGAATACATTTACGAATTCCGTCGAGATCACGTCCAGCACGACCAAGGCCTTCTAATTCACATGGTAGACTGTATTGGATATTTTTGTTCTCACATCCGCCACCTTTTAGTATTAAACGTACATCAATGTAATCGTTTTCCCATTGATCAAATTTAATAACTGGTGTTCCTCCGCCAAGGTTATCACCACTGTTTTTGCCAGTCAATGAGTCTACTGAATTTGGACGAAGTTTCGCATCTTTAGTTGCCAGTGCAATTGCATTATAGATTGCTTCTTTGATTTTAATTTGGTTAACCCCAACAGGAGTTTTAATTTTAAAGGTAGGAAGTCCGGTATCTTGACAAATCGGTGAAATATTCTCATCTGCCATTTGAATATTATTTGTAATCGTACCTAAGCTCATTGCTGCGCGTGTACCAGCACTTTCACTTTGTTTGGCCTTTTTAACAGCTCTGCGAACATCTTTTGGTAGATTCGTAGATGTTTCGACAATTAATTGATACATGCTCTCTTGAAACTTTTCCAAATTCATTTTTCCCTCTCCTTTATCCCTTCATATCCGAATATTATATATGTATAATTTCAACTCCCATTATACTCCTAATAATAATTGTTTTAAAGTGAGATTGACATGAAAAATAGCCAAACAACATTTTCATGATATGCTCCCCTTAAAGTGGACAGATGAAAAAACAAAAATCTGTCGTTACTCTAGGGGGATTTTTTATGTCAAAAAGAAGTAAATATTCTACCGAGGAGAAATATCAAATTTTAATGAAATACATAGAGGGGGAAATGAGCCCCAGCAGTTTGATAAAAGAATATAAAATATCTAAATCCACACTCCATAGCTGGAAAGATAAATATGAATTATATGGTATTGATGGTTTAAAGGAATCACGCAGATGGAAACAATACTCGGATGAAATAAGATTAAGGGCAATTCAAGACTATATATCTGGTGATTATTCCATGTTGGAAATATGTAGAAGGCATAAAGTGAGCCGTGGCGCCCTCAGGGGTTGGATAAAGAACTATAATAATCATAAGGAAACGAGACAAACAAGTCAGGGGGAATCCCTTATGATTCATTCTAGAAAATTGTCTTTCCAGGAGAAAGTGGAGGCAGTTCATTTTTGTATAAAGAATGGCCATGACTATTCAGCTGTCATGAAGAAATTCCAAATTAGCTACCAGCAAATATACAGTTGGACAAAAAAATATGAAGCAGATGGACCAGAGTCCCTACGGGATCACCGTGGAAGAAAGAAACCTCAAGAAGAAATGTCAGAACAAGAGAAATTAAGGATAAAGATTAAGGAATTAGAAGCAAAAAATTATCGATTGGAAGCTGAAAATGCTTTTTTAAAAAAGTTGGAGGAAATCGAAAGAAGGCGGTACTAAGCAAGGTTCGGAATGAAGTCGCTTATTGTGCAATACGGGAATTAAATGAAAGAATGAATTACCCTATTCAGCTCCTTTGTACAATAAGTCATACCAATCGGTCTTCATACTATAAATGGGTCAATCGAAAGGAAACGGATCAGGAACGCGAAAATCGCGGATTACTTAAAGAAATTAAAGCGATTTATCAAAAGGTGGATGGAATATACGGTTATCGACGTATTACCATGAATCTCAATCGGAAAATGAATAAGCATTATAACACAAAACGAATTCATCGTTTAATGCGATTAGTTGGCCTACAATCAAAGATACGACGGAAAAAGAAATGGGATCATCGCCCATCTGATAATAACGTGGAAGAGAATATCTTGAACCGAGAATTTACGGCAGTACACCCAAATGTAAAATGGGTAACTGATATAACAGAATTAAAATATGGGAATGGTCAAAAGGCCTATCTAAGCGCTATTTTAGACCTGTATGACAATTCTATCGTATCCTTTGTATTGGGACATCGAAATGATAATAATTTAGTCTTTAAAACCATCAAAGGTGCCTTAACGAAGAATCCTTTACATGATGAGCAACGTTTAATTCATAGTGACCGTGGCTTTCAATATACATCAAATGGATTTAAAAGGATAATCGAAAAAAACCATCTTATCCACAGTATGTCTAGAGTAGGAAAATGTATTGATAATGGATGCATGGAATCATTCTGGGGGACTTTGAAAGTAGAAAGATATTATCTTCATCATTATCAATCCTTTGAGGAGCTTCAAAAGGATATCAAAGATTATATAAAGTTTTATAATCAAGACCGTTTACAAGCCAAATTTAATGGCCTTAGCCCGATAGAATATCGAACTAAGGCCATTGCCTAATTTTATTTTTTTATACTGTCTACTTGACAGGGTGCAGTTCATTTTAATGAAGTTTGGCTATTTCTGTTTAATTGGCTAGTTTCGCATCGTATATTACTTTTGTAAAAACCTAACTGCAGGCTTCCACATCCGTTCTTTCCCAATAAAAAGAAGGGTGTTGCGATCTTCAACCTATATTTAATTAGAACTTTATCTAAGTAGTATTTGAGGTGAAAGCATTATTATTTCTTAAATTGTTCGCATTTCAATTCAAGATCATCAATCATTTCGATTAGACGATCGATATCTTCTAAATCGGCATCTTCAGGATCAATGGATTCTAATACTTCTAAAAACATATTTAGTCTTTTCTTTAAATATAATACTTGTGAGTCTTTGTCATGTACTGCGTTTCCCAAGGCTGTCTCTCCTTTCATCGTTTTATTATCATATCAAACATCCAATATTATGAAAAGGGGCTGAAGCATTGACATTTAGTCATTCGTTTTTGATAATGACTAAGGTATCTTTATTTTTTATAAGAGGAGTCTTTTATTATGCAAAATGTTTCACAACTTCCATTGATCACGCCAACCAATGACCCATGGGAAGCTTATTTAGATGTGAAAGATCACGGGAGTCTTGTTCTATCTAATATTGAATTTACGACCACTACCCTTTGTAATATGCGCTGTGAGCATTGCGCGGTAGGCTACACATTGCAACCAAAGGATCCTAATGCCTTACCCCTTGATCTATTACTTCAACGTTTGGAAGAGATTCCACATTTACGTGCATTAAGTATCACAGGTGGAGAACCAATGCTATCGAAAAAATCCGTTGAAAATTATGTCCTTCCATTACTTAAGTATGCACATAATAACGGGATACGTACACAAATTAATTCCAATTTAACACTTGATCCAGATCGCTACCTATTAATCGCCCCTTATTTAGATGTTCTTCACATCTCACATAACTGGGGTACTGTCGATGATTTTATTGACGGTGGTTTTGCCAATATGCCACGTAAACCTACACGTGAACAACGAAAAAAATTATTTGATCGCATGATTGAAAATAGCCGTCTGCTGTCTGAGCAGGGCGTGACCGTTTCAGCCGAAACGATGTTGAATAAACGGACACTTCCACATTTAGAACATATTCATAAGCAAATTGTTGAAGATATGAAATGCGCCCGTCATGAAGTTCATCCTATGTATCCTAGTGATTTTGCTGCAAATTTAGAGGTGTTATCTTTAGCGGAAACACGTGAAGCGATTCATCATTTATTAGACATTCGGGACGAAAATACATGGATGCTTTTTGGAACGCTTCCGTTTTATCCTTGTAGCCCAAAAGAAGAGGATTTAACATTATTAAAAAGACTGTATAGCAGCAAAAATGTAACGGTTCGTAATGATCCTGATGGTCGTTCTCGTTTAAATGTTAATATTTTCACTGGTGATGTTATCGTTACTGATTTCGGTGATACACCTTCGCTAGGTAATATTCAATACGATACGCTTCCAGCTCTTTATGATAAATGGATGGAGTCCCCTCTTGCTCAATCACTTAATTGTCATTGTCCAGCAGTTCAATGTGTGGGACCGAATGTGTTAGTGAAGGATGCATATTATAAAGACATTGATTTTCAATCAAGATCAGCGAATATTAGTAAATAAAATGCATCGATTCTAGTTACTAAAAATGAGGCAGAAGAATCTCTGCCTCATTTTTAGTATCCTATTAATCTTCATAATCAATTTCGATTATTTTTCCTATACTCGCATTAATATCTATATCAACTTCTCCTTGGTTTGATTGAAGTTCATTTCATATTTAATGATTCCACCATCTTCATCTTTTTCAACCTTTGTTACGGTTCCGTCAATCTCTTTCTTTGCAATTGATATGGCCTGTTCTGCAGTAATAGCCGTCTTTGTTACACTGATTTGTTGATCCTTATGTTGACCCTGGTTTATATATTTTTTATTGCTCACATCTTTATGAACACCGCGTATGTTTCCCGTAACGGCGTCAACATAGACATCAAAATCGATATGGTTCTTTTTGATTTCAACCTCATAGTAGGCATGATTGAATTTATGATCGAGTTCAATACTCTTAACCGTTCCATTTATTTTTTTAAGAGCTATTTCCTTCGCTTTATCCATTGAAATATATTCTTGATTCGCAGAAGATTCGCTACTATTGATAGTCCCTTTACTCATCGCACTAACTGATAATGCACCGCCCAAAGCAATCCCTGCTGAAAGTACGCCAATCCAAATTTTCTTTTTCATCTTTATTTCCTCCTTGTTCTAATGCTATGTACTAATTGTATCCATTGAAAATTAGAGGATAGATATACAAACATTAGAAATCACTGAGAAGAATTTCATCAACCAATTACCTACGCCTTTACTTCTCTATACAAATTTAAGAAGATGATTTATCAATGAGCGAAGAATTGTCCATGACCTTCCCCCTCAAGCAACCTGTACTTAACATGAACATTAGCTAATGAGACGGCAATGTTTAAGTAGCACGAGCCATACATAACATAAAAAAGGCTGATCATCAGCCTTTTTATGTTATTATCTTTATTTATTTAAGGCTGTTTTCGTACAGATTGTTGCTTTTATAAAAGACTAACTACTGGCTTTTACTCCCAATAAAGGATACTAACGGTTCTAATGTAGATTGCAGCTCTTTTTCTCAGTAAAATGAAACGTGTAGTGATCCTCAGTCGATATTTATTACTTATAATTTACTTAAATAGCAACAATGTTTGAGAAAAGAGTCTTATTTAATCATCCCAAGTAACAGATTTTACTTCTCCAGTTATTGCATGGATTTGTATCTCTGCTTCATAATTATCGGCGGTTTCAATTTGTACAAAATAATAAGGCATGGAATCAATAGTGTCAAAATCTACATCATCCACTTCACCTTGTACTTGCTTCAAAGCTATTTTTATCGCTTCTTGCTCAGATAGCCTTTTGTTTGGGATGGTTTCTTTATCAAGCTTATTTATAAGTATTTCACCAGTTTTAGAATCTATTTGTATTGTTCTTCGTTGATCCTCTTCCATAACAATGGCTGTATATATCAATTGATGATTGATCATCGAATGGGTCAAAGACTCAATGTCTCCCTTAGAAATACTAGAAATCTTCTTTCTAACCTGTTCCTCTGTCCAGTTAGGCGTATGATCATCCTCTTTCACTATTTGCTTAGTTTGAATGAGGGATGTGATATTCCCATTGTATGCATCCATTTTTATCTTATATGTACTTGAACCCTTCTCCAAAGTTATGAAGTATCGATGATCTTCTAGTTGGATATGAGTAATTTCACCAGGATACTTTTTCATGATCCTCGCCATCGCATCTTTCTTTGATAAAATTTGGGATGCACGATATGAAGGAATCCCATAAAACATAATGACAGAAATAGTAAGTACTATGACTACTCCCACAATAAAGTACCATTTCTTAAATTTCATAATAGCACCTCATTAATTATTCCTACGATTTTATTTCTTTGCTAAAGATGGTAGTTACTGTATACATTCTTCTATCCGTATACCGTGAAAATCTGTTAGCAATTTATACAATCAGAGCCATTATTTATTTCGAGTGCAAATTCTAGTTCATTGGGAGTGCAATCGTCACTGTCGTCCCTTTCTTCTCTTCGCTTTCCAAATCAAGCGTTGCTCCTAAGACATTCGCAATTTCCTTTGCTATTGAAAGTCCTAGTCCTGTTCCACCCTGACTTCTTGTTCTTGCTTTGTCCACTCGATAAAATCGATCAAATACTTTCGTTAAATCCTCTTTAGATATCCCTACGCCTTGATCACTGATTTGAATGACACATTTCTGTTGCTTACTTCCTATATAGACTTTTATCATCTGATCACTATATTTTCTTGCATTATCTAAAATGATAAATAACAGCTGACGAAGCTTTTGTTCATCCGTATGTATTAAATATTCTCCCTCTTGAATGACTTTGATTTCCCGATGATAGGCTTTTTTAAAAGATTGTACGGAATGCTGTACAAGTTCAGCCACATTTACTTTACTCTTTTTAATATTCCATTTTTCATTATGCTTAGCTAGCAATAGAAGCTGCTCGATTAATTCCTTCATCTGTACCGCTTCAGAATGAATGGCTTCCACGGATTCACGAAATATATCGGGTTCTACTTGACCTCGTCTTTTTAATAAACTGGCATAACTTTCAATAATTGTTAAAGGTGTATTTAGTTCATGTGATGCATTGGAGACAAATTGCTCCTGCTTAACAAAATTCGCTTCAAGCAGATCAATCATGTGATTAAAGGTATCTCCCATCTCAACTAACTCATCTTTTGATTTATGATTCACTTGAATTCTTTTAAATTGTCCACTTTTACGAATTTCCGTCATTGTTTCAATCATTGAGGTAACCGGTCTGGTAATAAAACGGCTAAGGAATCTGCTAGAAAGAATAACTGGAACCATAGCAATGATTGTAATGATAATTAGCACCATTCTCAAAACATGTAAAATAGCTATTGATGGTTGAATACTTCTAACAACTTGTAGATTGACTACATGCTCATCGGTCCATATGATCGGAATGGAAATAAAAGCATACGTTTTATTATGAAATGTGATTTTTTCACTTTTTTCACCTAAATAGAAAGTTTTCTTCAGTTTACTTAATTCCTTTTCTGTTGAGGATGTGACTGGTGAGAGTGCCTTTTTATCTTGTGTCACTACCCTAACCATTCCGTCAACAGGAACATAGGCTCTTAACAATTCTTCTGTAGGGATGATGTTAAGAGATTCATTCATGCTTTCTACCATTTTCTCTGTTTCAGCTCGAATCCTTTGCATTTCACTATCAATAATCATATAACTAGATACAAAATACACAAAAAGATTCATCATAATAAGTAAAATGACAAATAAGACCGTTGTATATAAATTAATTTTATTTTGTAGTCTCATTTTGATTCCCTTAATACATATCCTACACCACGTATCGTATGGATAAGTGGAGACTTGTTAGGAAGGTCAATTTTCTTACGAACATAGCGGATATATACGTCCACCACATTTGTATCTCCATAAAAATCAAAGCCCCAAACGCCTTCTAATATTTGCTCTCTATTTAATACTTGGTGTTTATTTTTTAACAAATAAAGTAAAAGATCAAACTCTCTAGGAGTTAACTCAATAGATTCTTCTCCTCGATAGATCTCTCTGGACTTTTCATTCAATTTTAGATCATCTACTATGATCCATTCACTATTCTCCTCTTGTCCCATGTCTCTATTATGTATTCTAAGTGCCGCACGAATTCTTGCTAATAATTCTTCGATTTGAAAGGGTTTCGTTATATAATCATTAGCCCCAAGATCTAGACCTGAGACCTTATCTTCGACTGAATTTTTTGCCGTAAGTAAAAGGACAGGGGTTTGTTGATCATGCGCACGGATTCTTCGTAATAATTCAATGCCACTAATTCCGGGAAGCATTACGTCTAACAAAATTAGGTCCCATTTTTGTGAACGATATCTTTCAAATGCATCTAAGCCATCTGCTGCTTTTGTTACTTGATACCCTTCAAATTCTAATTCGATCTCTAATAAACGTAGAATTTTCTGTTCATCCTCAACAACTAAGATTGATTGATTCCCCATCCTTACTTACCTCCTAATAAAAATCCTTTCTAAATTTTATCATATTTTTTTAAATCTATAGCAATACGTTAGGTATAATTATTTCTAAAAATAAAATGACTGTCTAAATGACAGCCATTAACAATTATCTAGGATGATCGGTTGCAGTAAAGCCAAATGAGACATGATCCTGAATAGGAATCCATGCACCAATTCCTTGTGAAGTAACATTTTTAACAACAATTTTCTTTTTTGTCCCTTTAATAACCAAATACACCTCACCATATGTGACCTTGCCTTTTTCATTTATTGCAGGTGCATAACCATAAAGATACCCTAAACGTTTGGCAGGAATATTATATACTTGATCTTTTTTTGTTCCTCCACCAATGATCGTATCAAAGGAAAGTGGTAAATTTGATTTTTCCATTGCTTTTAGAAGCATCATTTTTTTTACATCTTCGGCTTTATCAACCTTTGCAGTTAAGCCACCCCTAACTACTTTTTGTGCTTCTTGAACATAATGAATTTGATAATTTCCTTTTCCCCCACGATTATCAAAATAATTAGTATTTATTTTTTGATATCGCCAGTTAGGTGCAGTTTCAATGGATTCATAATTAAGTGGCCATTCCCCAAGATAAATCGTCGCACGAAAACCAATGGAAAGCGGCGAATTATTTATGGCGGACTCATTGAGCATTCGAATCAAATTGGGATTCTCAATTTTCTCTTTCGATGTTTTTATAATTTTTTTCGTAAAATCACTAGGTTGTAAATAAGGCAAATCTTGCGTTGGATTTGGATACGTATTTTCCTTTGCAATATTTAATACCGAAGGTGGAATTTTTACTTTTACATTGACAAGATTTTTCTTATTAGCTGATGCTTGTGGTGATGCCAATAAAAGAACAAATAAAAACACTAGAAGAATTCGATGCCATTTCATATTGTTGACTCCTTTCATTACTTCTATTGGGTTTTGTTTTTATTTTTTTCCTTAATAAAATATTTATCCATCAATCAGAAGATTTCTTTTAAAATTAAATCTGAATATTTACAAATTTTAAATAATACATTATACTGTAATTAACTTTTTTAAGAGGAGGGTTGAAGGGCAGCACACAACTCATAAAGGGGGAATGGATGAGAGGTTATTCTCAAGTCTTTATTTTCTTAAATTTGTTGCTAGTTAATACTATTTAAATAAGCAATATAGCCTTTTGAACGTGCTGAATTATTTTTATGAATATAAAAAGTTAAAGCCTCTAAGCTCATGAATCATACTTAGAGGCTTTTTTATTTCATCCAATTTCATTTACTAAAGCTTTTTATTAATTCCTACTCGTTTCTATAGATCTAACATTAACTTTAAACAAATAGGAATGTGCGATTATAATAAATAGAAACCTATCCCCATAATGACATAAGCAGCTAATAATGTAGCTCCTTCAAACCAATTTGTTTCTCCATCATTAGCAAGAACAATGGTTAATAACACGGCAGTAGCCATTGCCACTAACTCTGGAAGTGTAAATACCAGTGGCATATTTTGACTGAAAAGCAGTGAGATAATTACTAATACCGGTGCTACAAACATTGCTACCTGAAGTGTTGAACCAAAGGCAATCTCAACTGCAATATCCATCTTGTTCTTATAGGCCATTAAGATGGCTGATGCATGCTCTGCAGCATTACCTACAATGGCAACGATAACAATACCAATAAATAATTCACTCCATCCAAAGCTTTCGCCAACTGCCTCGAATGTATGTACTAATTTTTCAGAAACATATGCTACTGCTAATGTAGCAAGCGCTAAAACAATGATCGCTTTCCACTTGCCCCATTCCGGTTCTTCCTCATCTTCAACTTGTTTTACTTCCGGGTCTTGATATATTCCACGATGGGTGACTAATTTAAAAAATAATGCAGCCAAATATAAAATAATTAAAGTGATAGATATCCCTACACTTAGATTCATCGTTTCTGTTTTTGATAAATTAACTGAGAAAACTTCTGGGATGACAAAAGCAACTAAGACTGCAAATATCAACAAGCCAGAATTATGTCGTGCATCATATACATTAAATTTTTGTCTCTTGTATTTTACACCGCCGATAAAAAATGCCATTCCTGCTACTAGAAGTAAATTTCCTAAAACAGAGCCTGTTAATGAAGCCAATACTACTCCTGTTAATCCTGCCTGTAGAGAAAAAATTGAAATAATTAGTTCGACTGCGTTTCCAAAAGTTGCATTTAAAAGTCCACCAATCCGTGGACCTGCAACAATAGCTAAGCTTTCTGTAGCTCGCCCCATAAAGCTTGCTAATGCAATAATAGTTACACAATATATAATGAACATAATAACGCTTGGCCAATGCATTAAGGAACCGATTACTGAAATTGGTACCCCAATAAAAACCATGATTGCAAAAATTTTATTCATCTTTCTCCTCCTTTAAATGGAGTTTTTTTTCTTTCTTCATAGCTGTTTTCGTAAAGATTGTCGCTTTTGTGAAAGCCCAACTGCCGGTTTTTACATCCAATAGAGGATTCAGCTATTCTTATGAAGTTTGGAACTCCTTTCTGAGTTCGTTAAAACTTTACTCAAAATAGCAACAATGTTAGAAAGAAGAGCTTACTTCATTTATTACCCTAAAATTTATAGCACAAAATCCCAATTTATAAAAGATTTTTTTCATTGGTCAGTATTTTAACCAAAAACAATTTATAAAACACATCAAATGAAAAACAAATATTCCCACTATTATTTTTTCCAGAATTATCTTGCTAATTCTTTCATATACCAGTACTATTTTTTAATAGAAGAAAAGAGCAAAAATTACCATTCAATAAGGAGTCAACTATGATTAGGACAGAAAAATACCGCTTTTGGATTTTAGTTAGCATTGTCGCGATATCTGGCTTTTCACAAGGAATGTTACTGCCAATTATTGCAGTTATTTTTGAAAAGGATGGAATGGCCTCCTCACTAAACGGATTGAATGCTACGGCACTTTATCTTGGTGTTCTTATTGCTTCTCCATTAATGGAAGCACCACTTAGAAAAATGGGGTACAAGCCTTTAATACTAATTGGAGGGTTTACCGTTGCATTGACATTATTTCTGTTTCCTCTTTGGAAATCTTTTTGGTTTTGGTTTGCCTTGAGACTATTAATAGGTATCGGCGATCATACCCTTCATTTTGCTACTCAAACTTGGATTACTTCGACTTCTTCGAAGGAAAAATTGGGTAGAAATATATCATTATATGGGTTGTTTTTTAGTCTAGGATTTGCCTTTGGACCTTCATTAACTAGTTTAGTAAAAATAAATGAAGCGTTACCCTTTATGCTCACATCCGCAGTAAGTTTTATTTTATGGATCACAGTTTTTACTTTACGAAACGACTTTCCTGAAAAAGATAAGGATTCAGTTTCATTTCTAGGTACGTTTAAACGTTTCGGTAAGGTATGGAAATATGCATGGGTTGCTTTGTTACCTCCCTTCGGCTACGGATTTATGGAAGCATCATTAAATGGGAGTTTTCCTGTTTTCGCATTAAGAAATGGGATCAATGTTGAATCGGTTTCTTTTATCATTCCCGCCTTTTCCATTGGAAGTATTATTACACAGCTTCCTTTAGGCATGCTTAGTGATAAATTTGGTAGAAAAAACACATTAATCGTTGTCCTAATTATTGGCCTATTATCATTTATTTCTGCAGGATTGGTTTATCAATCTGTGATTGGCTTAGTCATATGCTTCTTGATTGCTGGAATGGCAGTAGGTTCAACGTTCTCACTTGGAATTAGTTATATGGCAGATTTACTGCCAAAAACCTTATTCCCTGCAGGGAATATAATGTGTGGAATACTTTTTAGTTTAGGCAGTATGGTGGGACCTTTCTTTGCAGGGATGATCATCGAAAAAATAGAAGGAGCAAGTTTCTTTTACTTAATTAGTACGATGCTCTTTATTATTTTTCTATCGCTCTGTTCATTTCGGACATCTAAAAAGAATAACTATTCAAGTATTTCTCATTAGTTATGTCTTTTCACACCATCATGAATATGATAAGATATACAAAATTAATACTTTTCAAAAAGCAAGTCCTGCTGTCATCAAATTGATGACAGCTTTCGTCATTTTATAGGGCAAATGACTTTGATTCTATTTCTCAATTAAGGGGGTATAAATATGTCGCAAGGTCAATTAGCAACAGCTTCAACCAATGAACAAGTGAACATACAACCATCCAATCGATTTGAACAGTTTTTTCTTCATCTTGAATTAATCGCTGCCTTAGTTAGTGGACTTTTCATACTTATAGGATGGTTATTTTCAAAATGGGATAACCACACATATTCCATTACATTTTATCTTTTAGCTTTTATTATCGGTGGGTTTGCTAAAACAAAAGAGGGTATAGAAGAAACAATAAAAAACAAAGATCTAAATGTCGAAATGTTGATGGTTTTTGCTGCAATCGGTTCAGCAATAATCGGCTATTGGGCAGAAGGTGCTATGCTAATATTTATATTTGCTGTTAGTGGTGCACTTGAAACCTATACGAACAATAAAAGTCAAAAGGAGATTTCTACTTTACTGAGTATTCAACCTGAGACAGCTGTACGTATAGTAAATGGGCAGGAAACAACGATTCCTGTCTCTGAATTGAAGGTTGGTGATCAAATTTTAATTAAACCCGGTGAACGCATTCCTTCAGATGGAGTCATTATCCAAGGCAGTACAACAATTGATGAATCAACGATATCCGGTGAATCTCTACCTATTACTAAAGGAGAGGCAGAAGAAATTTTTGCTGGTACCATTAATTTAAATGGTGCTATAACAGCTCAAGTGACAAAGCCTTCAAATGAAACAGTCTTTCAAAAAATCATTGAACTCGTTCAAACTGCTCAAAGTGAAAAATCACCATCCCAGCTTTTCATTGAACGTTTTGAAGGTGCATACGTTAAAATAGTCCTTCTCGTTGTATTAATTATGATGTTTCTTCCTCATTTTTTATTGGATTGGAGTTGGAATGTCACTTTTTATCGGGCAATGATCTTATTAGTTGTTGCATCCCCCTGTGCATTAGTAGCATCCATTATGCCTGCAACTCTATCTGCTATTTCAAATGGTGCGAGGCGTGGTATTCTCTTCAAAGGTGGTGTGCATCTTGAAAGCTTAAGCCATGTTAAAGCCATTGCTTTTGATAAAACAGGTACATTAACCAAGGGAAAACCAGAAGTTACAGACATGATCGTTCAACCTAATCTAAATAAAAGTGAGTTGCTACGAACAATTGCTTCCATTGAAAATCGATCAAATCATCCACTTGCAATTGCTATCGTAAATTATTGGAAATCTAATTATCAAGATAATCTCATCCATCCTGATAAAATAGAGGATATTCCAGGAAAAGGGATAAAAGCATGGTTTCATAATAAAGAATGGTTAATTGGTAATAAGGAATTTGTTGGACAACAAGAAGCCGAACAATTTGAAAATGGTGTTTCATTAAGCTTAGAATCTTGCGGTAAAACAGTTGTCTATGTAAAAGGTTCAGAAGGAATCGTTGCGGCTATTGGTCTACAAGATATCGTCCGTCCAGAAACTAAGAAATCATTAATGGTATTACAAAATGAAGGAATTCATACCGTTATGATAACTGGTGATAGTAAAAATACTGCAAAAAATATTGCCGCTCAAGCCAATATTAATGAATACATTGCTGAGTGCATGCCAGAGACAAAAGTTGAAACAATAAAGAAAATCAAAGAACATTATGGGATTGTTGCAATGGTTGGAGATGGTGTGAATGATGCTCCTGCACTTGCAACAGCACATGTAGGAATTGCGATGGGTGAAGGTAGTGATGTTGCAATGGAAACTGCTGATGTTGTTTTAATGAAAAATGATTTATCTAGAATTGCAGAAGCCATCCGACTATCAAAAAAAATGAATCGGATTATAAAACAAAATATCATCTTTTCACTTTCTGTAATTATGTTATTAATCGCATCAAATTTTTTACAATTTTTAAACCTTCCTTTAGGTGTAATTGGTCATGAAGGCAGTACGATATTGGTGATTTTAAACAGTTTAAGATGTCTCCGTTCCATAGATTAATATCTACCTTTTGGATAATAAGAAAGTGGCCTATGAGTGGGCCACTTTTTTTATTAATGAATACATTATATTTAATGGTAACCGTTTTGACCATTAGATGAACTAGAAGTTTTCCCTTTAGGTTTCTGCTTACTATTTTGCTTCGTCTTTTTACCCATTCTTACTCCTCCTCTCGCAAGATGAGATTTACTTTCATTCTTAGTTTGTTTCATTACTCAAAAACCTTTCATGTAATGTTTTTACAATAGATTTGTGAATTGGTAGTCAACAATCCTTATCAACTGCTGTCAAAAGGGCATTAATTTCTCCACCAATAATTAAGATAATTCCACTAATGTAAAACCAAAGCATGAGAATGATAATTCCCCCTAAACTTCCGTATGTCGTTGAGTAGTGTCCAAAATTACTGACATAATAGGAAAAGCCTAGGGAGACAATTGCCCATCCAATCGATGCAATGATGGCTCCTGGAAAAACAGTTAAGCATTTAATTTTCTTATTCGGAGCAAAGTAATAAATTCCAACGAATACAATGAATAAAATCAATGGACTAATGATCCATCGAATTGCGGTCCAGACACGAGAGAATTGTTCTGAAATACCGAAAAATGCAAATAAATAATAACCTACATACTTCCCAAAGACCGGTAATACTAGAGCGATTAAAAAAACAAATATCATAGCCAAGGTTAAAAGAACAGACATTGCTCTTGCCACAATAAATGAGCGCGTCTCTTTCACTTCATAAGCACGATTTAATGCCTTTACAATCGCATTCATTCCTTTTGATGCTGACCATAATGTTGCTATTATCCCGACAGAGAGTAAGCTTGTACTCCTATGATTTAGAATATCGTATAGGTTTGACTCAATCATGTTTAATGTTTGCTCTGGAGCAAAGTTCCTTATTACATTTAAAATATCGTTTGTATTAATTGGCAAATATGGGAGAAGTGTGACTATAAAAAGAAGCAGTGGAAATAATGACAATAAAAAAAAGTATGCTAATTGTGCAGCTAAACCTGTAATATCGTTGTACATCGTATGTTTGATTAAGGAGATGATAAAATTTTTATCTCTAATAATCTTTGATTTCCCCATTCTCTCACCTCATTAAACGTGCAGGGTCTCTTTTAGGATCAACCATTGGTAACCTATTCAAGGTTAACCACTCTTCTTTATATATTCCCCCTAGCTTTTTGAATAAAACCTGTTATATAATTGACACCTCATTTGTTTCATGGAAAGATAGAAATAAACTGAATTATGAGAGGATGTTAGTGGTGGATCTTTCAATTAAGTCTAATGAAAATATACAATTTATGATTACAGAAATAACTTCCAAATTAAAAATGGTAAATGTTGATGCAATAAAGCCTTCCAATTACACTGAAGAGATATATGAGGATTTAAAAGAAATTTATGAAATGGTTATGAAAAAAAACACATTTAGTCCAAATGAAATGCAAGCAATAGTAGAAGAATTAGGTAATTTAAGAAATCAATAAAAATAATGGTTGTGAAATATGGGAGAAAGACCCTTCATTTCACAACCATTATTTTTTTATTGCAGAGCACTTAAATCGATTTTCCACAACTGGTCATCATGTTTCGAAGGTGATCCTCTTCCATCTAAATTATTTGAAATAAAATATACATTTTCACCATCGATCAACACATCCCTTAATCTTCCATAATCCTCTGCAATGGTAGTTACCCTACTAGTATCAAGGTTCAATTCCCTTATTGCTTCTCCTCGGAGGGTGGCAATATATATTTTCCCATTTTTATAATCAATACCAGATGGAGCCCATGTTATGTTACCAGTTTGAAAAAATGGGGATTCTAGACCTTCTCTGGTTTCATCCCCTTCAATGATAGGCCATCCATAATTATGTCCGGCAATGATGTGGTTAACTTCATCATGTGCACTTTGCCCATGCTCGGTACCATACATATCACCTTTCTCATTCCATGTTAATCCTTGAACGTTTCGATGACCAAATGAGAAAACATAACTATCTCTAAATGGATTATCCTTTGGAATACTACCATCCAACTCCATGCGGATGATCTTTCCTGACAAGGAGTTTAATTTCTGTGCATTTTCTGGTACAGCAGCATCCCCTATTGTTACATATAGTTTCTGATCAGACCCTATTTTTACTCGTCCACCATTATGAATGGCTGAACCAGGTATTTCCTCTAACAGAACTTTTACTTCGTTCCACGAATCTTTATTTTTTTGAATAACGATCACACGATTTAATATCTTATCATTTTCATAATAGGTATGGTAAGCATAGGCTTGTTGTGACTCAGAAAAATTAGGTGTTAATTCAATCCCTAGCAAGCCCGATTCTCCCTCTTGATGGATAGGTTGATTAGTTTTTACTATTAAACGTTCCATTTTACGATTGGTTTCATTAAATGACACAATTGTTCCTTTGCGCTCACTAATGTAGAAGGTGTTTTTCATCTTTGTTATTGACCAAGGAACTTCTAGGTTTTTGATCATTGATACTGCATTGTCCCTAGTCATTGTTTTTTTTGCTTCCTTTATATTGCTATCCTGAGCTGAACAGGCTGCTAACAATAGACTAACAATGATTAACAAAAAAAAACGTAGCAAGACAACCCCTCCAAAGTAATTAATAATAATTACTTCTTTATATGGAGAGAGATATCCTTTATTAAAAATCTTAAGTTGTTAATTAGATTTTTGCCATTAGAAAAAGCTCCCTAATTGGAGCTTATTCCTGATCAGTTATTATGATAATTCCATCCTTTGTCACTGCAACTGTATGCTCATATTGTGCAGATAGAGAGCCATCACGAGTACGTGCAGTCCATCCGTTATTATCCATTTTAGTTTCAAATGTACCTATATTCACCATAGGCTCAATAGTGAATACCATGCCTTCCTTAATTCTTACACCTTTACCTGGTAAACCGAAATGTGGAACCTCAGGTTTTTCGTGAATGGTTGGTCCGATCCCATGACCAATGAAGTTTCTTACAACAGAAAATCCCTGTGCCTCTACATATGTTTGGATTGCGTGGCCAATATCACCTATTCGGTTTCCAATTTTCACTTGTTCAATCCCTTTATAAAGTGCCTCTTTTGTTACATCCAATAATTCTTTTGTTTTTTTATTAATTTTTCCAACAGGATAACTCCAAGCTGAATCTGCTAGTGCACCATTTAAATTAACCACCATATCGATGGTAACGATATCTCCTTCTTGAAGTGGTTCCTTTCTTGGAAATCCATGACAAATTTCATCGTTTATACTAGCACATGTAGCAAATTCATATCCTTTATATCCTTTTTGTTCTGGAGTTGCCCCATGTTTTTTAAGAAACTGATCAACAAACTCTTCAATTTCCCAAGTTGTTACTCCGGGTTTAATCCTTTTTGCAATTTCTTTATGTGCTTTTGCCAGTAATTCCCCTGCCTTTTTCATCATATCTATTTCACGTTGGGATTTATACGTAATCATTTGCCTCTTCCTTTCAATAAAACTATCTATATATATGAAAATATTGTATGATAATCAACATGTCTTTATCATATCGCTAAATGGATATAATGGCAAAAAAATTAAAATTCCATCTTTATTACACATGTTTTAATAGGAATAATCATTATATACATTTTTCTACAATATTTTTTGACATTAGAATAATATTACTAAATAAAATAATATAATTTAGAAGTATAAAAACAATCTATTTCCCAAGAAATAAAAGGGATTGTATCGTTATCTATTCAATTAGTTATTGTCGAATTCACTTATACTCATTTCCACAAAAATCGCGTTATATCGCTAAGAATCCGTAAAAGGATGCAATTGGAGAGCTACATATTATTCCTATGTTATCTAAAAAAGTTGTCCCAAAATACTTTGGGACAACTTTTTTAATTTGAATCTGATGGCAATACCCTTGGTTGAATAAGTACTTCAACCCGTCTATTTTTTGCTTTGCCTTCAGATGTATCATTTGATGCAATTGGTTTGTATTCTCCAAAACCTTTTACACTAAAGTTACGAGGGTTCAACTGATTATTTTCTAATATAATCTTCATAAAATTTAACGCCCGCATAACACTTAACTCGAAATTCGAGCTGAAATTCGAATTATGAATAGGTACATTATCTGTATGACCACTAATAATAATATTTCTTGGTGGATCCATTACAAGTAAATCAGAAAGTTCACGCGCAGTTTTCAAATTATTTTCACTAATATCTGCCTTACCCGATTCAAAAAGCACATTATCTCGAATGGTTAATAATAAACCTTCGGTTGTAAGAGAAGTTGCAAACTTTCCGTTCAAATGATTGGTCTGAATGTATGCATTTACTTTCTCCTGTACTTGCACAAGCTCTTCGTGATCCTCTAGTTTTAGCTTTTGTAAATGGTCTTTCAATTCTTGTTCTTTATCTTTTTCTTCAGTGCTCTCACTTTTATTTTCTTTTTCTTTATTTTGATCTGCTTTTATTTTACCTGAGTAGTATTCATCTGCCGGCTGGGGCTTTGAATACTCCATTACCCCCTCACCGCTCGCAAAAATCCCATTAAATACTTTTGAGAGCTGTTGAAACTTTTGAGCGTTAACCGTACTAGATGCAAATAATACAATAAATAAGGCTAATAATAAGGTTAATAAATCGGCGTAAGGGAGCAACCAGGATTCATCGACATGTTCGTCTTCGTGACCTTTTTTTCTACGCTTACTCATTTGTTTCACTACTTTCTTCTAAAAACTTTTTACGTTCTCCAGAAGGTAGATAGGAAGCTAACTTTTGCTCAATTACTCTTGGAGCCTCACCTGCTAAAATAGATAGTACTCCTTCAAGCATAATTTCTTTCATCTTTACTTCTTGTTTAGATTTTCGCTTAAGTTTATTCGCAAAAGGATGCCAAAGGACATATCCACTAAATATCCCTAGCATTGTAGCAACGAAAGCCGCGGATATTGCATGTCCCAATTTTTCAGTATCACCCATATTACCTAATGCTGCTATGAGTCCCAAAACGGCTCCAAGAACACCTAGTGAAGGAGCATATGTACCTGCTTGGGAAAAGATTGCAGCCCCAGCTTGATGTCTACTTTCCATAGCTTCAATTTCTTCACTTAACACATCTCGAATATAATCAGCACTTTGTCCATCAACCGCTAGACTTAGTCCATTTTTAAGAAAAGGATCGTCTACTTCTGTTAATTTTGCCTCTAAAGCAAGTAATCCTTCTTTTCTAGCTACCTGTGCCCATTCAGAAAAAAGACCAATGATTTCTTTCTCACTAATTTGCTTTTTTTCCTTAAAAAGTACGCCAAATAATTTAGGAACTCTTTTAATTTCACTAGTCGGAAAAGCGATAGCAACTGCTGCAACAGTACCGACAATAATGATTAAAAATGCTGCAGGATTTGCTAGCGCAGATATTGGAACACCCTTTAATACCATCCCAACTCCGACGGCAATAATCCCTAAAATAACTCCAAAAATCGATGTTTTGTCCATTTGCTTCACCCTAATTAATAAAAGTCGTTTTCTTGTCCTTTATATCGACAAAAAAGATGATTCTTTTAGAGAATTAGAACAAAACTTCGACAAAGTATACTTAATACAGACTAATTACCTATTTTAAAAATTTTCTTTCAATTTTTTGTTCATAGTTTTTAAAAACAGAGGAATTAGTTTTTACTCGCTTCTTTGAAAGTAGTTGATTATATCTTAACATGCTTTCATTTAGTTGATTTTTTAATTCATCCTGATTAAGTTCACTTTTTCCCTTTCTAATTAAATCCTCAATCGTCATAAGTTCTTTTTTAATTGATGCTTCTTCAGGGGAGAATCCTGCATTTCTCATCAAGCGATAAGCCATTCTCAGATCCTCAGGAATATTAGCTAATTCATCATCTGGTAAGGGCTTTCCAAAGCCAGGAAGGTTTTCGAATTCACCATTCTTCTGTGCTTCACGAATTCGGTCTTCAACAAGTTTCATAAAATCCATACTACCACCCCATTTTTATGATCTTACTTAGATTATATCGAAGTTTTCTTAAAAAGTTCATGATGATAGTTGAGTAAAATTGACAATATTCCGACTACTGGTAACCCATTTTTTCAGTTTGATCTTTAAGTCACTATTTCTCCTTATTTGTAAGATGGATGATCTTCTGTGATAATATCCAGTTTCTTTGGAAAAACTGATTATGAAGTTAGGTATTGCTTGAAAAGGAGTGAGATTGTGGCAAGAGGAAATCAATTCAATCATAAGAAAAAAGGGCATCCTGGGAATTTTCCTAAAAATAGTATAACGGAAAAGCAAACAAAAGAAGCAATTGGTGATGAGGAATTTATTGTTACTCAAGAGGCTTTTAAAAATAGAATTGAGGAAGAGGAAGTTGAATAAAACCAAATGAGGATGATCAATGATCATCCTCGTTTGTATTAAGCCATAAGGGCATTTCCTGTATAGCCTCTATTATGCAGTAACTTCACTTTTTTCTTCAGCCGTTAAATCCATCGCAGGTCCAAAGAATTCATAACGAATATTCTCTTTTTTTACACCTAGATCAGTTAATATTTGAACCGTGTTTTTCAAAAATGGGACTGGTCCACAAATATAAGTAATTGTTTCTTTAGTAACTAAATTTTGTAGAAATACCTTTGAAAGATAGCCCTCAAAATGATGATTTCCATCTGAATTTAAAGGTTTTTCATAACCATAATAAGCGTGACCATTTTCTAGTTTATCAGTAAGATCCCTTACTGTTTCCTTAAATGCATGAAACTCTTCATTTCTTGCTGCATGTACAAAGTACACTTCACGTTTTGATTCATTATTGGCTAATGTTTCAAGCATACTCATCATTGGAGTTAAGCCAACACCTCCTGAAATCAGTGCAACAGGTGCAGTTTCTTCCATATTTAATGTAAAATTACCTGATGGAGCACTAATTTCAATCGTATCTCCAACCTGCACATGATCATGAAGGTAGTTTGAAACTTTACCATTTGGTTCGAAATCCTTTTCTTTTTTTACAGATATACGATAATAATCATGACCAGGTGCACAAGATAAACTATATTGGCGATTTAACAAATATTCTTCACCTGGAATATTTACTCTAACTGTTAAATATTGCCCAGGCACAAATGTTGTCACACCCGAACCATCAGCTGGTTTTAAATAGAAAGATGTAATTACATTACTTTCTTGTTCTTTTTTTACAACTGTGAAGTCTTTGAAATCCATCCATCCATTTTCTTGATTTGCTGCGGCATTGTACATTCCTTTTTCAACATCAATAAATGCTTGAGCAATCACTCCATATGCTTCACCCCATGCACCAATAATTTCATCAGTTGCAGCATCACCAAGAACTTCTTTGATTGCTTTTAATAAAAATTCACCTACAATAGGATAATGTTCCGGTTTAATTCCTAAACCCCGATGCTTATGAGCAATTTGGGTTACTGTTGGTACAATTACTTCTAGCTGGTCAATATATTTAGCTGCAGCATAAACTGTATTCGCTAGTGCAGTTTGCTGTCTACCTTGCTTTTGATTTACATGATTAAAAATATTTAATAATTCAGGATGTGCTTCGAACATCATTTTATAAAAACATGTAGTAATTTTTTTACCTTCTGTTTCTAATATTGGTGCAGTTGATTTAATAATATCAATTGTTTTTTGTGATAACATTTCGATTCGCTCCTCTTTTTTAAAGAAGTATTTTAAATACATGTTTAAAATACACCCACCAAAACATAAAAGCAATATTTGAAATACATCTTTAGAAAAGCTGTCACAATTTAGACAGGCATTGTCCAAAAACGTATAATAAGAATGACGATTGTAAAGGGTGAGATTAATGAGATTAACCAATTATACTGATTATTCACTTAGAGTTTTAATATACTTAGCTTCGCAAGAGCCAGCGAAGTTATCTAACATAAAGGAAATTGCTGAAGCCTATGGCATTTCCAAAAATCATCTCATGAAAGTGACCCATGAACTCGGAAAAATGGGTGTAATCGATACTGTGCGCGGGAGAAATGGTGGCATTCGCCTTGCTCTCCCTCCTGAAGAAATTAATATCGGAGCAATAATCCGAAAAACTGAGGACGATTTCCAAATCGTAGAATGCTTTAATGGTGAAGGGGGAGCATGCATCCTTTCCCCTGTGTGTGGTTTAAAGCATTTACTAAAAAATGCATTATCTGCCTATTTAGATGTTCTAGATCAATATACATTAGCGGATATTGTTCATAATCCGTTAAAATACCGTTCTATTTTAAATTCTGCGATTAATCAATCATCAACCTAAAGATTATTGTCGTTTGAAAAGCTTTTTCACTTAAACCTAAATAAAGCTCAATACCTTATTTAGATGCTAGTAATGAAAATCTTTTCAGACGACTATTTTCAAGATTTTCCTAGTAAATATTCCTTGAGAACAATTGCCTGATTAAACTCTTCGTCTTTTGCTGAATAAAGTAGTGTAATCGTTCCTTCCTTATGCATTTGAACTAATAAACTTAATTCCTCTTGAAATGCAGAATCCTCTAACTCTCTCCTATACCTTTTCGAAAATTCATTAAATTTCTGAGGATCATGGGCAAACCATTTCCGCAATTCATTGCTTGGAGCGATTTGTTTCATCCATTCGTCAATGTCTGCCTCTTTTTTTGACTTTCCCCGAGGCCATAATCGGTCTATTAGAATTCGTTTTCCATCTTCTGGGCTTGTTGGCTCATATATTCTTTTTATGTTAATCATCTTTTCCTCCTGAAAGTTCCTGCTATTATTAAAAGTTTTGAATACTGTCCCACTATTGTCAAGCCATCCTATATTATTGATACTATTGCTTTCTGTTATTTGATTGTTAAAATAGAAATAAAGATTCTGAAAAAGAGGAGATTACATTATGAGTACATTTCAGGAAAAACTTGAAAAATATGCTGAATTAGTTGTTAAGGTTGGAGTTAATATTCAAAAAGGACAAACTCTTGCTGTAAATGCATCCATCGATGCTGTAGAATTTGTTCGACTTGTTACTAAAAAGGCGTATGAAGCAGGAGCAAAAAATGTCATAGTCAATTGGGGAGATGATGTGGTATCCCGTTTGAAATATGATTTAGCACCTGACGAAGCATTTAATGAATACCCCATACATCGAGCAAATGAAATGATCGAACTAGCTGAAAATGGCGCCGCTTTTATGTCCATTGTCTCTTCTAGTCCAGATTTAATGAAGGGTGTAAAAACCGAACGTATCTCTAACTACCAAAAGGTTGCTGGACAAGCACTTGAAAAATATCGTCAGTATATTCAATCTGATAAAGTAAGCTGGACGGTGGTTGGGGTTCCTTCCGAAGCATGGGCAACAAAGGTCTTTCCTGATGATACACCTGAATTAGCAGTAGAAAAATTATGGGATGCTATTTTCAAAGCAACAAGAGCAGATCTTGAGGACCCGATTCAAGCATGGAAGGATCATGACGCCATCTTGCATGAGAAAGTTCATTATTTAAATGAAAAAAAATATAAAAAATTACACTATATAGCTCCAGGAACTGATCTAACAGTTGAATTGCCTAATGGACATTTATGGGTTGGCGCTGGCAGCAAGAATGAGCAAAACATTGAATTTATGGCAAATATGCCAACGGAGGAAGTATTTACTGTTCCACATAAGGATGGTGTAAATGGTCATATTTCTAGTACAAAGCCATTAAGCTATGGAGGAAACATTATTGATGAATTTACCATTTATTTTAAAAATGGCCGGATAATTGACTTCAAGGCAAAAGAAGGTGAGGAAATCTTAAAACATCTAGTGGAAACAGATGAAGGCTCACATTATCTTGGAGAGGTCGCCCTTGTCCCTCATCAATCGCCAATTTCTCAATCCAATATTCTTTTCCTCAATACCTTATTTGATGAAAATGCTTCTAACCACTTTGCAATCGGTAGTGCTTATGCATTTTGTATTGAAGGCGGAAAGAAAATGTCACGTGAAGAATTATTAAAAAACGGATTAAATCAAAGTATTACTCATGTTGACTTTATGGTTGGGTCAGCTGAGATGAATATTGATGGAATTAAAGAAGATGGTACAACTGAACCTATCTTCCGTAACGGAAGTTGGGCGTTCTAAATACCGTTCAAAACAGCAACTTCTAAAAAAAGTTGCTGTTTTTTTGTACTTTTTTACAGTAATGATTCCACCTTATTCGTTTCATACTAGTTATAGACAATGATTTTATAATGAAAGAAGTGGTTTATGTATGCTTACAAATAAGCAGCTTTCAGAACTACGTGCACAATTATTACAAAATAAAAATGAAATAGAGAATCGCTTAAAGCAAAATAACCATTATGATTTAAATAAGGGACATGCTCATGAGTCAGTTGGAGAACTATCGAGCTATGATAATCACCCTGGTGATGAGGGTACTGAGCTATATGAACGAGAAAAAGATATAGCATTAAATGAGCATAGTGAGTATGAATTAACAAACATTAATCATGCACTACATGCAATGTCAAATGGGACCTATGGGAAATGTACCAAATGTGGAAAGGAAATTTCCGTTGAACGTTTAGAAGCAATTCCAACGACATTGTATTGCAAGGAACATAGTCCAGATCAATCCATCTCTCATGACCGTCCAGCAGAAGAACGTGTTCTCTTATCATCATTAGGAAATTTTGATTTTAATGATGAACGGAATGAACATGTTGAATTTGATGCAGAGGATTCATGGCAAGCAGTTGCAGAATGGGGAACATCCGAATCTCCTTCTGATTTCATGAATCCGCCAGACCATTATAATGATATGTATATAGAATCTGACGAAAACATCGGCTATGTTGAAGATTTTGAAAACTTTGTAGGAAATGATATGTATGGAAAGAATACACGTTTTTATCCAAATACAAAATATGATGAGTATAGTGAGTCATTAGACGAAGAAGGAATCATGACTACCTTTGGGGATTTACCCGCATATGAACATGATCCTTATGTTGAGGATCGTGAATAATCATAAAGTGACGGGCTGTCTTTAAACAGCCCGTACCTTTTTACTCTCTCTTTGCGCATAACCAAGCACTTAAAGCCTCAATATCCTTTGAAAAAACTCGGTCCTTTACTATACTTGAGACAATTCTTCTTCCCTGATGATAAAACTCCTTCGTTAAGGATGCCATGTTCTCCACCCCACGAAATTCTACGCCTTGCATCGCACAAATCATTTCAATCGCAAGAACCCTTCTTGAATTTAGCAAGATTTGATAAGCATGTCGGGAGGCGATTGTCCCCATGCTTACATGATCCTCTTGGTTTGCAGACGATGGTATTGAATCCACACTTGCTGGATGGGCCAATGTTTTGTTTTCTGAGACTAAGGATGCAGCTGCATATTGCATAATCATTGCTCCAGATTGTAGCCCCGGTTCCGGACTCAAAAATCCTGGAAGGTCATTTAGACTAGGGTTAACAAGTCTTTCTATTCTTCGCTCAGAAATATTTGCTAATTCGGCTATGGCAATTTTCATAAAGTCCATAGCTAATGCAATGGGTTGGCCATGAAAATTCCCTCCAGATATAACTTTCTCCCCATCATTAAAAATTAGTGGATTGTCAGTTGCTGCATTCATTTCTATTTCGAGCTTTTCTTTTACATAATCTAGAGCTTGCCAGGATGCACCATGAACCTGGGGAATACAACGCAAGGAATAAGCATCTTGAACACGGAGCTCCCCTTGTTTAGTAACAAGCTGACTATCTGATAAATATTGACGTATTCTATTTGCTACATCAACTTGTTGCTGATATCCTCTAGCAATATGAACATCTTCGTCAAAGGCATCTATAATCCCGCGAAGAGCCTCGATTGTCATTGAAGCAATAAGCTCACTTTGCTTTGCCAACGCCTCTGCTTCAATATAGGCTACGACTCCCATTGCTGTCATTGCTTGTGTACCATTTATGAGCGCTAAGCCTTCTTTTGCCTGTAATGTAACAGGCTGAATATTTGCGTCAGCTAATGCCTTAGACGCATCCACTTTTTCTCCTTGATAAAATACTTCTCCTTCTCCCATCAGTGCTAAGGCTAGGTGAGATAATGGAGCTAAATCTCCACTAGCACCTAATGAGCCTTGTTGAGGAATGACCGGATGGATTTGGGCATTTAGAAATTGAATTAACGTATCAATGATCACCGGTCTGACACCTGAATATCCTTTTGACAAAGCATTAGCACGTAATAAAAGCATTGCTCTTGAGACAACTTCAGGGAAAGGATCTCCAACTCCACACGCATGAGAATGGATTAAATTTAATTGCAATTCTTCAACATTCTCTGAATTTATATAAACATCACTAAATTTTCCAAATCCTGTTGTTATTCCATAAACAACCCTTTCATCTTTTACAATTCTTTCGACTGCTTGGCGACTTGCAATTACCTTTTCCATACTTTTTGCAGAAATTTCAACTGTTTCATTATCAAACAATACTCTTTTAGCCTCATGAATGGTTAATGTATTTCCGGTTAACTGTATCATTTTTTGTCCCCCTTTGATTGATTAACTACTGCATTAGTGAACTAAAGAAAAAGGCTTTATCACTAAATAAATGTGATAAAGCCTTTTTTAAAATAGGAATCATATATATTTTTATATATTACCAATTCCATTGCAATTTCCTCCAAGTAAGAACACTATAAATTCAGATTATTCGATTTTATCTATTGATGTCAATAGATTTCAACAAGTTATCATAGTATTTATGCACATTATTAACAAAATAAAGACTATTCCGATATAATATTGCGAATGAAAAATATGGTATTATAAACAAGATATAAATTATAACTAACTTGGACAAAGTAAAATTAAAATGAGGTGAATACAATGAGTAATCGACCGACTAAATTTATGAGAGAAACCTTAACAATTAAAACAAGTCATGTTCTCCCACCAGATACGAATCATCACGGTACTTTATTTGGTGGTAAATTAATGGCTTACATAGATGACACTGCGTCTATTGCTGCGACTAAATTTGCAAGAAATCCGGTTGTAACTGCTTCAACGGATTCCGTAGACTTTATTAAACCGATACGTGTTGGCGATGCAGTTACATTAGAGGCAATGGTTACTTATACAGGACGAAGCTCAATGGAGGTGTTTGTAAAAATCACCGCGGAAAATCTATTAACAGGTGAAAAATCCATTGCGGCTTTATCGTTTTTAACCTTTGTTGCTCTTGGGCCAGATGGAAAACCTACTGAAATTCCAATGGTAGTTCCGGAAACCGATCAAGAAAAGTGGTTAAATGAAACGGCAACTAGACGTGCTGAGCATCGTAAAATTCGCAAAAAAGAAAGTGAAGAGCTCGCACACTTCTTTTCAGAATAAGTTTTTGGCTACATAGACTATCCTCTACCATTATCTATAGAGAGATAGTCTTTTTACATTTTCGGATGTTGAGTATTTTTCTTTAAAGAAGGATTTTCATTCAAACGAATTATGTTATACTGGGATAGTCTATTTTAGACAGTGGGTTGAAAAAGTCATTAAATATATTAGACTTCCAATTTATATCGGAGGTGTTTTTTTGTTTTCTCAGTCTTTTTTACAAATGAATACTATTTTTATTAGTATACTAATAGAATCATTGCCATTTGTTTTATTAGGTGTCATCATTTCTGGTGTCATTCAAATGTTTATTACAGAGGAAATGATTGCTAAGGTGATTCCAAAAAATCGATTCTTAGCTGTTTTATCAGCAACTGTAATCGGCGCTCTATTCCCTGCATGTGAATGTGGAATTGTTCCAATTACAAGGCGATTGATGGCAAAAGGTGTTCCTCTTCATGCTGCGATTGGTTTCATGCTTACAGGACCAATTATTAATCCAATTGTACTATTTTCAACCTATATCGCATTTGGGAATAGTTGGAGAATGGTACTTTATCGTGGCGGCTTATCCTTTGTAGTCGCATTAATCATAGGATTTATTTTATCCTATCAATTTAAGGATTCACAATTAAGACAAGAGGCACATATTCATACTCATGATCATGGACATGGAATTTTCGCAAAAATAAAAGGAACGATTCAGCACTCAATTGATGAATTCTTCTCTGTTGGGAAATTTTTAATATTAGGTGCGTTTATTGCAGCTGCTATGCAAACCTTTTTAAAAACATCTACCTTAACTGCAATCGGACATGGTGAGTATTCATCTTCTATCGTAATGATGGGATTAGCCTATATCCTTTCATTATGCTCCGAAGCTGATGCATTTATTGCTGCATCATTCCAAAGTACATTCTCTTTAAACTCACTCGTTGCCTTCCTTGTTTTCGGAGCGATGTTCGACATCAAAAATACCCTAATGATGCTAAGTGCGTTTAAAGCAAAATTTGTTTTTTACTTATTTATTTACGTAAGTATATTTGTATTTTTAGGTTCGATTGTTATAGGCTTTCTATAAAGTAAGGAGGGGCTACAGATGCTACGATTTTTGATTTTACTTGGCTTTTCATTTCTTTTTATGCATTTGCATGTGACAGGATCGATCTCGAAATATATAAATATGAAGTATTCATATATTTCCTATATCACCATCTTTGTTATGTTTTTCCTTACTTTTGTTCAGCTTTTCTTTTATATAAAAGGAGATAAACATAAAGAGGAAGATTGTGAATATGGGTGCGATCATCATCATGAAAGGAATAGCTGGAAAGAGTATATCTTTTATCCAGTTCTCATATTCCCGATTATCTCTGTCTTTTTTATTCCCATTGCTACACTTGATTCAAATATAGTGAAGGCAAAAGGGTTTAATTTTGACGTGTATAATGATAAAGACGCCTCAGCTATCCATCAGTTTTTACAGCCGGATTCTAGTATCTATTATGGGCAAGAAGGCTATGATGAATATATGGATAAGGCTAAGAAAAAGTTTGTAAATAACAATAATCGCGTGATTTTAAATGATAAAGATTATCTCATTGGAATGGAAACCATTTATAAGTTTCCTGGTTATTTCGATGATAAAACCATCCAAGTACAAGGCTTTACCTATAATGAAAAAGAGCTTGAATCAAATCAAATCTTCTTATTTCGATTTGGGATTATCCATTGTGTTGCCGACTCAGGAGTATTTGGGATGTTAGTACAGTTTCCTGATGATATTAAATTTAAAAATGATGAATGGATTCAGGTAGAAGGTAAACTAAGCAATGAATATTACCAGCCGTTTAAGAAAACAATTCCGATCTTAGAAGTAACCGGATGGAAAACTATTCCAAAACCAGAAGATCCTTATGTATATCGCACTTATTAAAAAAGGTTCTATCGGAGTTTCAAGTTATTAAACAGAGCCTTATTAAAACCCATGACTTTTAATCATGGGTTTTTTCGTATTGAATTAGTAATCAATTGATTCCTTCTTGGATAAAATAAAATGAACATGTTAAGGGAGGAATGGTTTTCTTTGAGTGATGAAATTAAGTTACGTCCTTTAGAAAGAGCCGATTTAGAATTTGTTCACGCTCTAAATATAAATGCAAACATTATGTCCTATTGGTTTGAAGAGCCATATGAAGCATTTGTTGAATTACAGGATTTATATGACAAGCATATACATGATCAGGGAGAACGGAGATTTATAATTAAAAACAATAAAGAAATGCTAGGTTTAGTTGAAATTGTTGAAATTGATTATATCCACCGAAGAGCTGAATTCCAGATCATTATTGACCCCAAGCATCAAGGACATGGGTATGCGACTATTGCATCTCAATTGGCAATGAAATATGCCTTTTCCGTTTTAAATATGCATAAGCTCTATTTAATTGTAGATAAAAACAATGCAAAAGCTATTCATATTTATAAAAAAGTTGGATTTAAATTAGAAGGGAAACTAAAGGATGAGTTTTTTGTTGATGGAGAATATCATGATGCTCTAAGAATGTGTATTTTTCAGGATGAATACTTAGGTAGAACCAGTATCTCCCATTAATGATACTGGTTCTTACAATTATATGACTATTACATAAAATGAAATAGATTACAATTTTTAAATTTTGTTAACATACAAATTAACGTATTTAAAAAAGCATGCATAAATCCCTTGTATATCAACGTTTCTAATAAATATCCTGATACCTTAAAATGTAACAATCATTTATGGAATAAAATGTATTCATCTTTACCGACATAAATGTCCTATACTTTATTGAAGTAGTATATATATTAAAGAAACGATTTAATTTGAAGGTAAGGTGAATCCATATGTTTTCAGGTACAGAAATAGGGATCGATTTAGGTACTGCAAATATATTAGTCTATAGTAAAAATAAAGGTGTAATATTAAATGAACCATCCGTTGTTGCCATTAACACTGATACTAAACGGGTGCTTGCATTTGGTATGGATGCTAAAAACATGATAGGAAAAACCCCAGGTAAAATAGTTGCCATCCGTCCTTTGCGAGATGGTGTCATCGCAGACTACGATATTACAACTGAAATGTTAAAATTAATCATGAGAAAAATCAGTAAACAACTAGGATTCGCAGTCCGCAAGCCAAATGTTATCGTATGCACCCCATCAGGTGCCACTTCTGTCGAACGTCGTGCGATACAGGATGCGGTTAAAAATGCTGGTGCAAAAAATGTCCATTTAATCGAGGAACCAGTTGCAGCAGCAATGGGAGCAGATTTACCAGTGGACGAGCCAGTCGCAAATGTTGTAGTGGATATTGGTGGTGGTACAACAGAAGTGGCTATCATTTCTTACGGAGGAGTGGTTACATGTAATACCCTTCGTATTGGAGGAGACAAAATGGACGAGGATATCATCCAATATATTCGTAAGAATTATAATCTCCTAATTGGTGAGAGGACCGCTGAACAGTTAAAGATGGAAATCGGGTATGCACCTGTAAGTCACGAAGGACTGACAATGGATGTCAGAGGACGTGACTTAGTGTCAGGACTACCAAAAACCATCACACTTCATTCCAAGGAAATTCAACATGCTATCAGTGATTCCTTATTAAGTGTACTTGAAAGTATTCGAGCTACTTTAGAAAACTGTCCTGCTGAATTAAGTGGTGATATAGTTGATCGTGGTGTTATTTTATCTGGTGGTGGTGCTTTGCTAAATGGAATGCAGGAATGGCTAAGTCAAGAAATCATCGTACCTGTACACCTTGCACCAAGTCCATTGGAATCAGTTGCAATCGGAACAGGCCGATCATTACAATTTATTAATAAGCTACAAACTGTAGCTAAATAATAAAGTATTAATTTCCATGTCTATCATTTACATGAAAAAAGGGCAATTTCGTAAGTAACTTACGAAATTGCTCTTTTTCTTTTATTCCTCTTTCTTACCAGCAGCAAGCTGATTATTAGATTCTTTCATTTCGTAAGTGAGTTGATCGATACTACTACGGATATTCCCTTTACCTGAGAGATTTTCAAGTAATTCCTTTACATCGATGCCTGACGATGCTTTTAATGATTCTTGTAATGTAGACATCAAGTTAGTTGCATAGCCTGTCACCTTATTAGCGCCGCCTTCACTTCCACTACTTCCTGTATCAACAATTGTAATCTTATCAATATTTGCTAATGGGCTAGCCACTTGTTTTGCATATTCAGGAAGCATTTTCATAACCATATCGAGTACAGCAGCCTGACCAAACTGTTCAAAGGCTTCAGCAATTTTTCTCTTAGCTTCCGCTTCAGCCAGACCTTTAAGGCGAATAATGTCAGCTTCAGTTTCCCCTTGTGCCCTTTGAGCCTCTGCTTTCGCTAAACCATCTACACGAACTCTTTCAGCTTCAGCTTTTGCCATTGCTTCAATACGGTATTTATTTGCATCTGCTTCAGCAAATTCCTTCGCCTTATTCGCAACAGCAGCCTGTTCTACTGCATAACGATCAGCATCCGCTTTTTTCTTCACTTCAGAGTCATATTGACGCTCACGACGTAAAATTTCTTTTTCTTCTAATTCAATTTGCTTTTGACGTTCAATAATTTTAATTTGCATTTCTTGTTCTGTTACATCCTGCTTCGCACGAGCTGTTTCCAAATCATAGGCTTGGTCGGCTTTCGCTCTAGCAATATCTTGCTCACGGCGATACTCAGCAATTTTTAATTGGTTTACTTTTTCTGCCTCCGCGATCTCAGTGGCACGCTCTAATTCAGCTTTTTTTGCATCCTTAGCAGCTTCTGCACGTTTAATTCTTGTCTCTTTATCCGCTTCAGCTGTTGCAATATCTGCATCTCGTTTTACTTGGGCAATACGCGGTTTACCCAGTGAATCTAAATAGCCGTTTTTGTCACGTACTTCTTTAATAGTAAATGATACAATGATTAAACCCATTTTCGCTAAATCTTGTGATGCCACACGTTGAACTTCTTGTGAGAATTTGTCACGATTTTTATAGATTTCTTCAACAGTCATCGATCCAAGAATAGAACGAAGATGTCCTTCTAATACTTCTTTCGCTTCATTTTCGCGATCTTCCTTTGTTTTCCCCAAGAATTGTTCAGCTGCTGTAGCTATTTCACCAATAGATCCACCGATTTTAATAATCGCCGTACCATCAGCCATGACCGGAACTCCTTGCTCCGTATACACTTCTGGTGTTGTTACCTCGAGTTTACTTGATAGCAAGCTCAGTGGCTGTGCTTGTTGGAATACAGGCAGTACGAATGTACCTCCACCACGAATGATCTTTATCTTATTACCAGATTCATCTGTATGAACATTACGACCACCTAAGTAACTTCCTGTTACAATTAATGCTTCATCAGGGCCTGCCGTACGATATTTCGAAATAAATACAGCGATTAAAGCTATAATAAGAAATGCTACAATCCCAATGATGACTAATAATCCTACATTTTCAAACATTGTTTCTCCCCCTTACATGTTTTCTTTATATTTAATATGGACACTTGATGTTGAATAAAATGGTGTCCAAATACTTAACCTTTTTATGGAGTTGTATTTGTTGTCGATCCTAACTCTTCATTATATAAACGATTATTTTCATAAGGGACAACATATAGAACGCCATCTTTCACTTCAATAATAAGTACCTGTTTTCCTTCTTCAATAGCAATATTGTCATAGCTTGCTGATGGTTTGGAAATCATCCCACTTTTACTATCAATTACTACTTCACCAAAACCGTTTTCCGGAATAGAAATGATTAGTTTTCCCACTCTTCCTTTTAAAGAATCCTCTGTATAACTAAGTGACTCTTCTGCTGAGGATAATGGAATAAGTACAAATACATTTAACAATATGACTAGAATAATCGAAATAATTGCAGAAATAGCCATGATGAGTAAGCTTGATAAAGGAGTGACTTTTTCAAAGATGTACCCTGAAGCAGAGAAAAAAGTAATAAATGAAAGCACTAAAACTGGATGTAGAAAACCAAGGGCTTCACCGATCCCATGTAATAGATCGCCAAACAGAATATAAAGGATCGTTAAACTACCTGCAACAATCAATAGTACTAAATAAATTGTTTCAATAGGTGTTCCGAAAATGGTCATTTTCACCAATTCCTTTACTATATATTTTTAAAGACTATGTACATCACACCTCTCAATTTTCCTTACTACCTTATTTACGAATAAAATGTGATTTAGTTTCAAAAAATGTGACAAAAGTTTTAAAAACTGAGTGAAGTTCTAAAAGAGTTGAAATGTAGGGGGATGCAGAAAGAGTTTTTTCTCTCTGCATCAGATAATCCAATTATACCATAATTCAGATTAGGACAAATATTCCATTTCCTTTTGAGTGGTAATTGCTTTTTTTCTTCGGATCATACCGACAAGTACATAAACAAACGGGGTGGCTATGATTGAAGCAATAAATTTAAATATATATTGTGTACATACCAATGTGAATAAGGCTGCGATTGGCATAGTTCCATAAAATGCAATAATGATGAAAATGAATGTATCCACTAATTGGCTAAGCATTGTGGACGCATTATTTCTAAGCCATAGTTTTTTTAACCCATGCCTTTGTTTTAGCTTATTAAATACATAAACATCAAGATTCTGACTGATCATATATGAAATTAAACTTGCTAAAATGACCCGGAAGCTTCCGCCTAATATCGTCTTGAATGCATCTTGGTGTTCAAAGAATGGTGCTGGAGGCAAATAAATAGCAATGGTGATAACAAGGATAGCCAATAATTGAGTAACTAAGCCTGCTCTAACTGTTCTTTGGCCAGCTTCCTTCCCGTAAACCTCAACAATTGTATCGACAATAGGATACGTGCAAATATATATAATTGCTGCAGCAGGTAAAACGGCCCACTCACCGATACTAAATAATTTAACTGCCACTATATTTGCCAAAATTAACAAACCTACAAATATTCCATTTAGATATAACAACATAATCAATTAATCCTTTCTTAACGGTTATCCACCTTTTCAGGATACAAATCATGATTCATCATACGGTAATTGGCCATTTCTTCATACTTGGTACCTGGTTTACCGTAGTTACAATAAGGATCAATTGAAATTCCACCTCTTGGAGTAAATTTACCCCACACCTCAATATAGCGCGGATCTAATAATTTAATTAGGTCATTCATAATGATATTTACGCAATCCTCATGAAAATCCCCATGATTACGAAAACTAAATAAATAAAGTTTCAAAGACTTACTTTCTACGATTTTTTTATCAGGGATATAACTAATATACATCGTTGCAAAGTCGGGTTGATTTGTGATGGGACACAAACTAGTAAACTCCGGACAGTTAAACTTTACAAAGTAATCTCGATTCATATGCATATTGTCTACTGATTCTAATACTTGAGGCGTATATTCGAATGAGTATTTTGTTCCTTGATTCCCTAACAGAGTCAAATCTGCTAACCCTTCATTTTCTTTTCTTCCAGACATAAAAAAACCTCCTTAAATGATTTCGTACATTTAATAGAGGTTCACATCTCAACAGCCACTAAATAGATGAATAGACAAAATAAAAAGCCATGTCCTAATATGGACATGGCAGATTGTCATAAATCCATAGTTTTTTATAGAGGGTATCAGCTATGAACCTCTCCCGTATGCACGAGTATAAAATTGTACAGCTCTTAGCTTATATAAAATAATTGAAATCGTCAATAGAAAAAACTACTTAACATCCAATGCCTGCTCCAAGTCGGTAAGTAAATCTTCTATATCTTCGATTCCCACAGAAATTCTAATTAAACCATCTTCTATTCCAAGTTCGAGACGACGTTCACGTGGGATGGATGCATGAGTCATTAATGAAGGGATGGAAATAAGACTTTCTACCGCACCTAAACTTTCTGCAAGTGTAAAATATTTAACATTCTTTAAAACAGATAAAGCTTTCTCTTGATTTTCAACTGTGAACGAAATCATCCCTCCAAAGCCAGTTGCTTGTGAAACATGTACTTGGTGACCAGGATGATCCGTAAGTCCTGGGTAAAACACTTTTCCCACCTTAGGATGATCTTGAAGAAATTTAACGACTTCTACTGTGTTCTTTTCAATTTCCTCCATCCGAATGCCTAAAGTTTTTAGTCCACGAATAAGTAACCAGCTATCCTGTGGTCCAAGAATTCCTCCAGTTGAGTTTTGAATAAAATGCAATTGCTCACCTAATTGTTCATCATTTACAACGGCTACACCAGCTACTACATCACTATGCCCACCTAGATATTTTGTACCGCTATGCACAACGATATCTGCTCCTAAATCTAATGGGTTTTGCCAATAAGGAGTACTAAATGTATTATCAACAATAAATTTTAGTTTGTTTTCCTTTGCAAGATCACTTACTGCTTTTATATCAGTAATTTTTAGCAATGGATTAGTTGGCGTCTCCACAAAAATTGCCTTTGTATTCGTCTGAATAGCATTTTTGATCGCATTTAAATCAGATGTATCAACAAATGATACTTCAAGGTTGAAACGGTTTAGCACTTTTGACATGACACGAAAGGTACCACCATACACATCATCCGTTACTATTATATGGTCTCCAGCGGAAAATAACTGCATCACTGCGGTTATTGCTGCCATGCCAGAACCAAAAGCAAACCCACGTGTACCATTTTCAATATCTGCAATTAGCTTTTCTAATGATTCACGCGTTGGATTTCCCGTTCTTGAATACTCATATGTGAAATTTCCGACACCATCTTGTTTATACGTACTCACCTGGTATATAGGGGTAGAAACTGCACCTGTATATGGATCAACACTTATGCCACCATGAATAAATTTTGTTTTTTTCTTCATTTTGCATCAACACCTTTCATTCATAAATCCCACTACTAATATATCTTTCACTGCTATCTGGAAAAATCGTTACAATATTCGTTCCAGGTTCTGCCTGTTTCGCTTCACGGAGACATGCTTCTAATGCCGCCCCCGATGAACTTCCGATGAGAAGACCTTCATTTCTACCTATTTCTGCTAAGCGAAAAAAAGCGTCCTTATCTGAAATAGTATGGATGAAATCAAAATAATCACGATCGATAAATGGAGGAAGGAATTCCATCCCTATTCCTTCTGTACGATGAGAGCCAGCCTCACCACCATTAAGAATAGAGCCTTCAGGTTCAACAATTACGGTTTTTATGTGAGGCAGCTTTTCTTTTAAAAAACGTGAGGTCCCCATAAATGTGCCCCCTGACCCTGCCCCTGCAACAAAAATGTCAATCTTCCCATCAAGTTCCTCGTATAGCTCTGGTCCTAAGCTCTCATAGTACGTATCTGGATTGGCGAAATTTTGAAACTGACCTGGATAAAAAGAATGAGGAATTTCCTCCAACAATTCCTTTGCCTTTTCAATTGCCCCTTGCATACCAAATGCAGTCGGTGTATTCACTACAGTAGCTCCGAGTGCCCTCATCAATGTTTGTTTTTCAAGACTAAACTTTTCAGGTGTCACAAAAATAGCATTAACCTTAAACTGAATTGCTGCCAATGCCAAGCCAACTCCCGTATTTCCGGCAGTTGGCTCAACAATCGTCCAACCCTCTTTTAATTTCCCTTCATCAAAAGCTCTTTTTAATAAAAATTGGCCTAAGCGATCCTTGATACTTCCACCAGGATTAAAATATTCAAGCTTAGCAAAAATTCGTACACCTTTTGGAAGTGAATATGATGTGATTTCTATCAATGGTGTATGGCCAATTAATTCACTCACATGTTTTACATATTTCATTAAATATCCCTCTCTAATGAAACTAGCAATCTAAAAATTGGATAGCGGTAATAACTAACAATCAATGAACAATCCTTTCTTAAGCAAATACCTTAGACCATTCATTTTTCTTTTCTAACATCGTTTTAGCGATCGCTTGCGCCCCTTCTAAACTATGACTTGCTGCCCAACCGCATTGGACTTCATTACATGCGGGCACCTCTGTAGCTGTTAAGACATCATTCAATGTTTTTTCAAGAATAGTAAGTACATCATCATAATCATTGTGATTAATTAGAGAAAGGTAAAAACCTGTTTGACAGCCCATCGGACTAATATCAACAATATTGTTGGAATAATTTCTACTGAATTCTGCCATCATATGCTCTAAGGAATGGAGTGCTGGCATCTCCATATGCTCTTTATTCGGTTGGCAAAAGCGAATATCATATTTATGAATGATATCTCCATTAAACCCTTCTTTCACCCCTGCTAAACGCACATAAGGAGCTTTTACTTTTGTATGATCTAAATTAAAACTTTCTACATTCATTTTCTTTTCTACTGTCATGTCTACTTTCTCCCTTCTCCTCTTAAATATATTTCTTTATATAATAATCTAACAATTTTGTCTCTTCGCATCAATTAACCATACAAATCGGTTTAATTTTTTGAATTCAACGGAAAAACCATTTTGATTGAAAATAGTTTGCAGAACTGGAATCGTAGTATAATACTCTGTCTCTATATCCGTAGCTAACCGGTTAAATCCTTTTCGTTTAGCCCATTCAATCATTTTCTTTTTTTCATCCTCCGTAGCAAAAACGGTGTCTGCAAAAAGAATTCTCCCATCCGCAGTTAAAAGCTGGCTATATTTTTTAATCGCTTTACCCTTTTCCTCATCTGTTAAATGATGAAAGGCATATGTGCTGACAAAAGTATGAATTGGCACTGATATATTTGGAAATTCAAGAAAGTCTCCATCCCAAATTGGAACCTCTGGTAATTTATCCTTTGCAATTTTTCTCATTTCACTTGATGGTTCCAATCCATATACATTTAATCCTCTATTCAATAATTTCTTAGTTAAATTCCCCGTACCTACCCCGAATTCTACAACGGTACCGGAAGCATTCTTTGCAACTTCTGAAAGAATCACATCATAATGAGTAAAAACTTCTTCATATTCAGGATCATTTCCAGTTACTGTGTCATCATAAGTATGGGACCACTGATCAAATAGTTCATTAAACTCTCTGCCCACTTTAATCCCCTCATTTCCTATAAAAAAACTATGAATTTAATGTAGCATGAAATAAAGAAATGTGCAATCGAGCAAATGAAAATAGTCCATTCGCCTAATTTGTTTTTCAAGTGTTAAAAATTGAGTTAAAATTAAAAGTGGTTCATTAATTGAAAAGCTATTAATTTGAGGTGATAGAATGACATTATTAAATGATATTCTCAGCTACAATGAGGAATTTGTATCCCAAAAAAAATATGAGGATTTTACAACAACGAAATATCCCGATAAACGTTTAGTAATTCTAACATGTATGGACACTAGACTTGTTGAGCTGCTACATAAAGCAACCAATACCAAAAACGGTGATGTAAAAATAATAAAAAATGCAGGTGCGATTGTTTCTCACCCATTTGGCAGTATTATGAGAAGCTTATTAATCGCTGTTTATGAATTACATGCAGATGAAGTTTTAGTTATTGGTCATCATGATTGTGGAATGAGTGCGATTAACAGTGATTCTGTATTGGAAAAGTTAAAGCAAAGAGGGATAGAGGAACAAACACTAGAAACAATTAAATACTCCGGTATCGATTTACATGAATGGTTCCAAGGCTTTGATCGTGTTGAAGATAGTGTAAAGCATAGTGTAGATATGGTCAAACATCATCCGTTAATGTCAAAAGATATTCCAGTCCATGGTTTAGTTATCGACCCTGAGACAGGAAAATTGGATTTAGTTGTTAATGGATATGAAAATTAAGCTCTCCCTGCCAAATGCAGGGATTTTTTCGCTTAACTTATTTGTCTAATTACATAGAAATTCCATGTAAAATATATTCTAAATAGTGCTTAATATTTGATTTACGGCTATTAATAATTTGAAACATATGAATTAATTCTAGTAATTGATTACGGCTAAGTTTTGTCAGTAATAAATTAATTAATGTCTCACTACTAATTTGAATCTGTTCACCATCACTTAATCTAATATTCAATTCGTTTAATGGAAGAATATATTTATATAACAAATCCTTCATTTGATTTAAACTAATGCGAACACTTGAATATTCTATAGTTGATTCAAGTACAATTTCATTTCCCATCATAATCCTCCTAGAAAACTAGTATGGGGCAATTCTCGTCTCCACCATTTATCATGAAATCATTTGATTTCTTCTGATAAGGCGGTGTGAGCAGAGCCAAGCAGATCAAAATCTTTTGCTATTTAAGTATAAATCTTTATACTATTCAAGTTAGCGACGCTCCGTCCCCTTTTCATCATTCAAAAGTATTTAAAAGGAATCATAATCTTTCCCAAAAAACTTTTGCATGAAACCTTATTAACGAAAAGTGGTAAACAGCAAAAAAACTATTCCCATATAGAAATAGTCAATTTTAATAAGCTCATTATGACTATTCGGCAGCCCGGCGATCATCATTCAAAATGAACCTTAGACCCGTAGCTTTGCGTCCCTCACTTTCGCAAGGTTTGCCATTTCGTTAGAATTTTTGCTACCTAACATTTTATAATGAACATTAATCATTATCAACATTCTTTTGTTCAATTTCAATGAATGTTCACATATACCTTTATTAAATACCTTTTTTTGTAACTTTTCTCTTTTTTATTGTATTAATCATCCATTTTTGGAATAATAATCTATTCAAAAATATCTTCAACCAATATACTAGGATGCTTTCTTATAGTGTATTGCTTTTGTAATAGCCCGACTGTCAGATTTCCCCCCCTAATAAAGACTTCAGAGTTTGTGTAAGAATGAAGCGAGATATGTTTTCAACCTATTTTATTCGTTAAAACTTTATCTAAGTAGCAACAATGAATGTGGAAAAAACATATATTAACATCTATTTTAGTCAATCCTCTTAAATAGTTATGGAAAAATTTAAAAGGAGTGTTCTTCTATGAATAAAGACAGTCTCGCCCAAATCTTTCAATCATTAACCATTCATATGTATCTAAAATTAATAGTATTTGTCCTTATTTTATATGTGTTTGATTGGATCATTACCGAAGTATGTAGAACAAGTAGTAAAAAATTACGTACATTAGGTATTGAAATGTTAGGCTTGATTTTTATTATTTATATTATGCTGTACTAATTTTTATAAAATTTATAAAATTCTAACCAATAGTGGTATAATAGTCGTACATAATGGTTGATATTGATGAACTCGTTACCCATATTCCAACATTACCTTTTCGAAAGAGGATTTGAATATGAAAAGAAATGCTCAAATAATACTAGTTTCTATCTCCATTTTATTTTCTTTGGTTCAGGCGATTTTTTTCGGAGAGTATCATTTTCTAGATATTACTGAATGTTTAGTCGCGACTCTCATCGCTTGGATTGTGGGATGGCAATATGATAAATTAAGATTATTTGCTAAGGAAAGAAAAAAAAGCGAGCAAAATTATAAAAAATTAATAGAGTGGCTCCCCAAGCCTGTAATTATTCATCAAGATAGTATCATTCTATTTGTAAATAAAGCTGCAGAAAAAATGATCGCTGCTCATAACAAAAATGAACTTATCGGTAGATCTATTTATGATTTTCTAATATTTGATTCTAACAACAATATAAAAGAAATTAGAAAAGGACTACAGAAAAATGTAGCAACATCAAGTATTGTTGTGAGATTAAAAAGACTCGATGGTAAAATCATCTTTTTTGAAGTAACCTCCGAATTATCCCAATATGAAGGAAAAGAAATTATCCTTTCGATTGGAAAAGATGTCACAGATGATAAAAAACAAACAGATTCCCTACTACTGAAGTCTGAAAAACTAGCGCTCGTAGGTCAAATGGAGGATTAATTAAAATAAATGCTCAAATGAAAAGTCCAAACCAAATCTCCATCTCTGTAAATGACCATGGAGTAGGAATCCCTAAAGAACGGATTCCTACACTTGGTGAACCTTTTTATACAACTAAGGAAAAGGGAACGGGTCTTGGTCTAATGACCTGCTTCAAAATTATTGAAAGTCATCATGGAGAATTAATAATTGAAAGTGAAGAAGGTATAGGGACGACAATCGAAATACTATTACCAATAAGTTTTCAACCCTTTTTCAGTACACTAAGTTCTTAAAAATCGAAAGCCTCTTGCGAGCATAATAGAGAAAATTAATAAGTGGATGATACTTAAGTCCGTTCTTTTATTGTGAAGAGGTCATTAAGCCTTAAGGCTAGGTTTTGAAGCAATTTTATTATTTAAAAGTAAGAGAGGAGCTAACCATTATCGGGGATTCCCTAAATAGACAGCTCCTTTCTAATTATTTCCTTCAACTCTCAACATCTTTTATTAATATATAATGATTATGCAAAGTTCCCTTCGATGTAGAAACGCCATTTCCTAGAAATATTCTCTCATTTTTAATCCCAGTGACCATTGCCATCGTATCCTTTTCCTTTTGTTTATATATTTGTCCAACCTTTATTTCCATACAATCCCTCCTATCTTCTATTAGTATCCATTAGAATAGAAGAAATTTATTCATGAAATTGAATTTGTTCGGCTAGCTGGATTAACGGCTCCACTTTAGAATCCGGTTGGTGTATATATCCATATTCCACACTATAAATATAATTTGCTGTCACTAAAAATAATTCTGGTGCTAATCCCTCCTTATTTTCCCATAGTACTGCTTTTTTTCCGGATATATTCAATTCCTTTGTATTCGCCTTTTTATATGCTAGCTTTTCCTTAATTACTTCATCAATGGAGGATATAGTGGGTTTTGGCTTAATCATGAGATAATTCCCATCATTACCATAGGAATAAAACACTTCTACATTGGTCAATGCAGTAGAATAAGAAATTGAACTTAAATCTGTGATATTAGGAATTACTTCTTTCAAATCAATTGGAATAGTTGCTTCTTTAGAAATTATCATCGATGTTTTCCCATTAAATGTTATAGGATCCCCAATCTGTATTTTTTTGAATGCTGTTCGATATTTTTTATTCTCATTAGCGACTTGTTGCATATGTAACTCCTCATTTGTTTTTGGATCTGCCATTTGTAACTCCTTATTTTTATCTACCAAGTCATAGCTAAAAATTGTTAGTATTAGAAGGGCCATAGCAGTTGAAGTATAAACAAACAACTTTTTCATTCTCGTTCGAACATTCAACCTTTTCATATCCTGCATTACTTTTTTATGCAAATGTCTACTTCTGTTCTCGTCCCAAATAATTTCTGAATCTAATCTTTCTAAGTATCCATCATAGATACTTTCTTCATACTGTTTTTTCATTCAGAAAAGCCTCCTTTAACATTTTTTCCTCTAATGCAGGAATGGCTCGGAAAAGTGTAGATTTCACCCTGCTCTCAGACCAATTCAAAATCTTAGATGTTTCCTCAATTGAAAACCTTTTAATTTTGCGCAAAATAATAACTTCCCTATATGAACTTTTGAGTTCCCCTAATGCTCGATAAATCTCTTTTGATGTTTCTTTTATTTGGACAATCTCTTCAGGCAGAGGACTCTTATCCTTATTGAAATGTAAGATTTCTTTAAAAATCATAAGAGGTTTCCTCTTTCTCAATTCATCTACTGTAACATTATGACCAATACTAAATAGCCAAGTTTTTGGGCTAGATTCCCCTTTAAATGCATGATAATTCATATATGCTTTCATAAAGGTTTCATGTGTTAAATCTTCTGCTAACTGATAATCCTTTACCATCAATAAAATGTATTTAAAAATTGCATCCCCATACTCCAAATACCATTCCTCGATATCATGTTTCCTCCCTTTCCTCAACTTTCCCCCTCCTATTCTGTTAGAAATTCTATATTTAGACGGAAATAATTATAAAAAGTTTTAAAATTAATAAAATTATTTTTTTGTACCACTATACCTTCATTATAGTAAAAAGGGACCCGTTTAAACGGGTCCCTACCAAATGGTTAGTAAAAAATATAGATGTATTATCCGACAATAGGTTTATTAATAAAATGCAAAAAACACAGTCTACTTTATCTGTTTTCCATTGGTGGTTCGCATTATGATGTTAGTAAATTCATTTGTTTTTGTCAGACGAATTATTTTAATTTCATTGAAGTGCATTTTTTAAGCACTTATATAATTTGTGTCAAAATTGTTTCTCATCTAATTATCATCTTTCTTTCATATTTTTTTAGGATTTTTAGTTTAATATTTTATTCACAAGGACAAGCAAGGCTTTCCTAATACTAGACTCCCCCTAATTTCAGTCTAGTGAACCTCCTTTTTATTTTATATATACCCGACCTAATTTTGGTCGGGATTTTCATTTCTTCGGACTCTCTTTTTAGAAGAGGCTGTTTTGGTATGGTTTGTTGCTTTTGTAAAAGCCAAACTGCGGGTTTTTACACCCAATAAAGAATTCAGCGACATTATGATATTTTCTCAGAAATAAAATACAGCACTCTTCAACCGATAGTGATTCATTAAAACTTTCCTTAATTAGTAACTATATTTGAGAAAGGAGTCTTTCAAAAACATTTTTCCAAGCTCTCAAGAATTTGATCAATCTCTTTACCCATTCCAGCCTCTACCGCCGCAATATATGCTCCTTCTACTAAAGGAATATCCGCAGCGATTTTTATATTCTCATATTGTGACATTTCAATTGCTAGCTCTGCATTCATCAATGCACTTCCCAAATCATAAAGGAGAATGATACCTTTTGAACTATGTGCTCGTTCTATCGCTGACAGGATTTTCTCCACACTTGTTCCGATCATTTGATGATCTGTTCCACCTGCTAATTGTATCGACACATTGTCAACTACTTGGGAAATGATCTCTTTAATTCCCTCGACAACCTTTATACTATGAGAAATTAGAACAATTCCCACAGTTTCCATCATATTTCACACTCCCTCGCAACTTCAGCAAGTGATTGGAATAGATAAAAAGAGGAAGCTGAACCTGCATCGATATGGCCAATTGATCGTTCTTTTAAATAAGCAGCTCTTCCTTTTATGGCTAGCATTTCTCTTGTTTTCTCCATAGAATTTTTTGCAGTCCTTTCAACATCATTCCAATCAATACTTTGTTTTTCTTGGAACAGGTTAAGAATGGGAATCCAAACATCAAGCATTGTTTTATTACCAACTGCCGCTTTTCCTCGTTGTATCATTCCCTTTACCGCTTCATCAATGGCTAATATAAGAGCCATCCCGTCCACTTTATCTTTTCCTCTCAGGGAGATGGACATTTTCAAAAAAGCAGTGCCATATAAGGGGCCAGACGCTCCGCCAACCTTAGTCATTAGCGTCATGGCAACATCCTTCAAACAATCTGATACCGTTTCATAGCTTGTTACAGAAATTTTATTCACTACTTCTTGAAAGCCTCTAGACATATTAATACCGTGATCACCATCACCTATTGCCTGATCAAGTTCAGTCAAATACTCTTTGTTTGCTTGAACTTTTTCATTCATTTTTTCCATCCATTTTAAAGTAGCATTTACTGTTAAATTCATTTCCTTCCCATCCTTCATATAATCAATTATTTTCGAAATGCAGGGGCAAAGGATTCAGCATCTAATAATTGTTTCAATTCACTATCAAGCTTTAGTAATGTCACCGAACATCCAGCCATTTCTAATGAGGTCATAAACTCACCTACATAGGTTCTATATACGCTTATCCCTTGATTGGATAAGATGTCATGAACCTTTCCATTTACTATATAAAGTTCCATTTCCGGAGTAGATCCTAATCCATTGATCATTACAGCAACCTCATCACCTTTTTGTAAAACCATATCGTCTAAAATCTTTCCTGTAAGCTCTTCTGCAATTTCGTTTGCAGTAGCTATCCCTTTCTTCTCAATTCCAGGCTCTCCATGAATCCCCATCCCTATTTCCATTTCCGTTTCATCAAGAACAAAGCTAGGCTTTCCAGCTGCAGGGACTGTACATGGACTAATGGCCATTCCCATGGAACGAACATTTTGTACTACTTTATCAGCTATAGCTTTTACTTCATGTAATTCAGCACCCGTTTCCGCTTTAGCACCCACAATTTTATGGACAAAGACCGTCCCAGCTATCCCTCTTCGCCCCGTTGTAAACGAACTATCCTCAACAGCAACATCATCATTTACAATGACTTTTTCTACATGAATTCCATCTGCTATAGCAAGTTCTGCAGCCATTTCAAAATTCATTACATCACCCGTATAATTTTTGATCACCATTAAGACACCAGCCCCACTATCTACAGCTTTAATTGCTTCATAGACTTGATCAGGTGTTGGGGAAGTAAACACTTCACCAGCTACTGCTGCATCAAGCATCCCTTTCCCAACATATCCTGCATGTGCTGGTTCATGACCACTACCACCTCCACTAATAATTCCAACTTTATTCGGAACTGGAGAATCCTTTCTAACAATAACTGTCGTTCCTTCAATAACCTTCAATTCATTTGGAAACGCAGCAAGTACTCCTTTTAACATATCTTGGACTACTTGATTAGGATCATTGATAATTTTTTTCATGATAACCCCACTCCTAAATAATGATTAATATAAAAAGGCTGTTTTCGTATCGTTTGTTGTTTTTGTAAAAGCCCAAACTACCAACTTTTTATACCTAATAAAGGATGCTTTTCTCCGTTAAATGTGAAAGATGTAGCGGTCTTCAGGCGATAGTTAATTAGTAATCTTTACTTAATAGCAACAAGGCGTGAAAAAAGGCCTATAAAAAAAGACCACAATCCATCCAAGACAATATCTTTTGATGCTTGCGGTCTCTATGTCCTTGCCATTCTATTAACTTATACGAGTAATAATTATTAAATTACGCTTTAAATGCCCGTGTAGCAGCTACTGCCCTTTGCCATCCCTCATACAGCTTCTTACTTATTTCTCGATCTAATTTATTAGTAAACGTAGTTTCTATTTTCCATTGCTTTGAAATTTCTTCTCTATCCTTCCAATAGCCAACAGCTAAGCCTGCTAGATAGGCAGCACCTAATGCAGTTGTCTCACTGACTATTGGGCGATCAACAGGTGTACCGAGAATATCACTCTGGAACTGCATGAGGAAATTATTTTTCACCGCACCACCATCGACACGTAGTGTTTTCAGCTCAATCCCTGAATCAGAGATCATTGCATCTAACACATCTTTCGTTTGGTATGCAAGGGATTCTAATGTCGCTCGAATAAAATGTTCCTTTGTTGTTCCTCGCGTTAAACCAAATACTGCACCACGCGCATCACTATCCCAATAAGGAGTTCCGAGCCCAACAAAAGCAGGTACCATATAAACTCCGTCTGTTGATTCCACTTTTGTTGCATACGCTTCACTGTCAGGAGCATGCTCAAACATTTTCAATCCATCTCTTAACCATTGAATCGCTGAGCCAGCGACAAAGATACTTCCTTCAAGGGCATACTCAACTTTCCCATCAACACCCCATGCAAGAGTAGTTAGTAGCCCATGATCAGATTTTACTCCTTTTTCTCCCGTATTCATTAGCATGAAGCATCCGGTTCCATAAGTATTTTTTGCCATGCCTTTTTCAAAACATGCTTGCCCGAATAATGCTGCTTGCTGATCACCCGCAATTCCAGCTATCGGTATTTCATGACCAAAGAAATGATAAGAAACGGTATTTGCATATATTTCCGAAGATGGTCTCACCTCTGGCAGCATACTTTTTGGCACATTAAGAATGTCTAATAATTCATCGTCCCATTTTAAATCATAGATATTATACATTAGTGTTCGAGAGGCATTTGAATAGTCAGTAACATGCCTTTTCCCGCCCGATAGCTTGTAAACCAACCATGTGTCAATCGTTCCAAATAATAATTCACCTTTTTCTGCCTTTTCTCTTGCTCCCTCAACATGATCAAGAATCCATTTAACCTTTGTCCCTGAAAAATAAGCATCAATGAGTAATCCTGTTTTCTCTCTAAACAAATCATTGTAACCCTTTTCACGGAGATCTTTACAAATGTCATCTGTTTGCCTGGATTGCCAAACAATAGCTTTATAAATTGGTTTGCCAGTATTCTTATCCCATACAACCGCCGTTTCGCGTTGATTCGTAATCCCAATACCAGCCACTTGATCTGGTTCAATATCTGCTTTTCTTATGACTTCAGCCATACACGCCAAAATGGATGTCCAAATCTCGTTTGCATCATGTTCAACCCAGCCCGGTTTTGGAAAAAATTGTTCAAACTCCCTCTGAGCCGTTTCAATAATTTCTCCTTCATGATTAAATAGAATCGCACGTGAGCTTGTTGTTCCTTGGTCAAGAGCTAGTATATATCGATTCATGTATTTTCCCCCTCACAACTTGTTTTTTGAAAGATTTCTATTTTTTAATTCATTCATTAGTGCACCGATAAATATTATGACAATGACAACGCTAACAATCCAGAATGCAATTGTAAACTTTCCTATAAAGATAGCTTTATAAAATAATGCTCCATAAGTTCCTCCAAGGATGGGGCCAATGATTGGAATCCAGGCATATCCCCAGTCAGAGCTTCCTTTCCCAATAATCGGTAATATCGCATGGGCAAGCCTTGGTCCGAGATCACGTGCAGGATTAATTGCGTAACCTGTTGTTGCCCCTAATGATAAACCAATCGCTACGATTAATAAACCAACAATGGCAGGATTTAACCCTTCCGTAAATTCATTCGCACCAATAAATAATAACCCCATAATAAGGACAAATGTACCAATCATTTCACTTACCAAATTCGAAAGAGTACTTCGAATGGCAGGACCCGTTGAAAAAACTGCAAGCTGATCCCCTGGATCTTTTGTTTCTTTCCAATGTGGGAGATATTGAAAAAAGACAATTACACCACCGATGAAACCTCCAATTAATTGTGCCAGAATATATAGAGGCACTTTATCCCACGGAAACTCACCAATGGAAGCAAATCCAATTGTAACAGCAGGATTTAAATGTGCTCCAGAAATACTTCCTACTGCATAGACACCCATTGTCACTGCAAGACCCCAGCCAATCGCTATAACGATCCATCCTGCGCCTTCAGCTTTTGTCTTTTTAAGGACTACCCCGCCGACAACACCACCACCAAAGATAATAAGAATCATCGTTCCAATCAATTCGGCAAGAAATTCAGACATCATCCCATCTCCCTTTAAGTAAGAGTCAATTTCTACAAGTCAATGATTGGGACATCAAAAAAGACCCAAAATCAATATACTATTTATCCAAGGATAAACAGCTATTGAAAATGGGTCTCCGTATCTCCATCCACCTATTAACTTGTTAGTTACAGGTTAATGCGGAATATCAAGAAAGTCAACCCGGTTTATTAAAAATTTTTATAATTCCCATAATAATGGCATTGAGGTTGTGATTGCCCTAGCTCCCTTACTAAATGCGTATTCAATATCTTGTTTTGTCCTTATTAACCCTCCTGCAATAATTGGTATCCCCGTTTTTTCATATACCTCTTCTAAGATAAACGGCACAATACCAGGTAGGATTTCAATATAATCTGGCTTTAACGTATTTATCATTTTAATACTATTTTCTAGAGCATGACTGTCTAATGCAAACACTCTTTGAATAGAAGTTACATTATTTCTTTTAGCATAACTAATCGCGCTCCCTCTAGTGGATATAATCCCATCTACCTTCATATCTCTAATGAGAAAATCTAATCCATATTCATCCGCTTTTAATCCTTGAATTAAGTCGACATGTACGAGTACCTGCTTATCCATTTGTTTTGCATGCTTTACTGCATGTAGAAGTAGTGAAAGGCGAGTTTCTAAAAAAACAATATGCTTCTTTTCACTCTTCAAGATTTTATCAAACCCCTTCATACCTCTTATCGCCGGGATAATGCCCTCCAATTGGATCAATTAATCACCTCACTTTTGTCTTATTCATTCATATGAAGAAAAATTAAAAAAAAGACGAGCGTAAGTCATTTTTCAAAGGGGGAAAATAGAAAATGCTCAGTGATCAATTTGATTGAAAAAAATCTATTTTATGTATTTAAAATGAGGGGTTTTCCAGTTGTAAACGAAATATTTTCCTCTTGTGATTTTATTGATACAATATAGGAAGAAATTTATATATATTTTTATAAAAAATCCACACTAATTAATGGACAAGTATTTAGAAGTGGAGTAGCCTAGTAGTGATGCCTAAAGAAAAGGAGAATTGAAAATGTCAGATACTAACAATCAAACAAACGCTGAGCTTAATGTACAAAAACCTGTTCCTAGCCAGCAACAACTTGATGTGCTTGATCAGTTATTAAAGCCTGAAGTTCAGGAATCATTAACTGTATTAGTTGAACAATTGCCAAAACTAACAGAACTCGTTACTATCTTAACGAAGTCCTATGATTTTGCAAAATCTGTTTCTACAGATGAAGTACTAAAGAATGATACAGTTGGAGCAATTTCTGAGATTGTAGAACCAATCAAAACAAGTGTAAAAAGCATTGCTCAAACAGCTATCGAAGCAAAAGATCTTGCTGAAGAGAACAATGGTGAAGTAATCGGATTATTTGGTCTACTTAGAATGCTAAAAGACCCACAAGCACAAAAACTATTCCGTTTCCTAAGTGCATTTCTTCAAGTGTCTGAACAACGTAGTAAACAACGATAATTTCTTTATAGGATGGAGGATAAACTATGTCAAAACATATCGTCATTTTAGGTGCTGGGTATGGTGGCCTTCTATCAGCCTTAAATATTCGTAAATATTTAGATAAGTCAGAAGCTACTGTTACAGTTATTAATCAGTACCCAACACACCAAATCATCACTGAGCTTCATCGCTTAGCTGCAGGAAATATTTCTGAACAAGCGATTGCAATGCCATTAGAAAAACTATTCAAAGGTAAAGATATTGATCTTAAAATTTCAAAGGTCACTTCTTTCTCAGTAGACAAAAAAGAAATACATCTTGCAGATAGCACTGCACTTAAATATGATGTACTTGTTGTCGGCCTAGGTAGTGTTACTTCTTATTTCGGAATTCCAGGATTAGAAGAAAACAGTATGGTATTAAAATCAACCAATGATGCGAACAAAATTTTCCGTCATATTGAAGGACGTATTCAAGAATACGCAAAAACAAAAAATGAAGCTGACGCTACAATCCTTATTGGTGGCGGTGGCTTAACTGGAGTAGAATTAGTCGGTGAAATTGTTGACACTATTCCAGGTGTAGCTAAAAAATATGGAATTGATCCAAAAGAACTTAAAATTATGCTTGTAGAAGCTGGTCCTAAAATTTTACCAGTTTTACCAGACCACTTAATCGAGCGTGCTACAACAAGCTTAGAAAAACGTGGCGTTAAATTCTTAACTGGTCTTCCTGTAACAAATGTTGAAGGCAATACGGTTGATTTAAAAGATGGTCAAAAGATTGTTACTAATACATTTGTTTGGACTGGTGGGGTACAAGGAAATCCACTAGTTGGTGAATCAGGTCTTGAAGTGAATCGTGGCCGTGCAACAGTCAATGAATATCTTCAATCTGTTTCTCATCCTGATGTATTTGTTGTAGGTGACAGTGCTGTATTAATGGCTCCAAATGGGCGTCCATATGCTCCAACTGCACAAAATGCTTGGCAAATGGGTGAACTTGTTGGATACAATGTCTTTGCTTTAATAGCAGATAAGAAATTAGAAGAATTCTCTCCAGTAGATTCTGGAACACTTGCAAGTCTTGGTCGAAAAGATGCAGTTGCTATTATCGGTGGAAATCAAACACCATTAAAAGGTCTTCCAGCATCTTTAATGAAGGAAGCAAGTAATATTCGTTACTTATCTCATATCAAAGGGTTATTCAGCCTAGCTTATTAAACCTTTCATCATAAACTAAAAAGCAAAGGCAGCTAAAAGCCTACAATGCCTTTGCTTTTCTATTCCTTTTGAGTCTCTAACTTTTCAAAATAGGATAATTCATATATAATATTAGTGTCGTTAAATGAAAAATAATTTATTATGGCTCCGTAGCTCAGCGGATAGAGCGTTGGTTTCCTAAACCATGCGTCGGAGGTTCGAGTCCTCTCGGGGCCGTTAATAAAAACTCAAGAAAGACAAGGGTTTCAGTAATTTTGAAACCTTTGTTTTTTTTTGTCTCTGAACCAATGATAAGAATTGTAACATCTAATGTAGTACAATCGTTTGCAGAATAAGAACAAAAATAATATGCAAACTAACTTTCAAGGTTCATTTGTACCTATATGTTTCTAACTTTGAGAAATATCCTACCTATTAAATACAGAATTATTTGTAGTTAACTCACTTTTGAATTTCTTGAAAGGAAGATTTTATGATATATATTTATAACGACTACGGTGGAACCCATACCACTTCACTGGCTGCAGCTATTCATTTGCAAATTCTTAAACCACCATTCACATCTCTATCAAAAGAGGAAATTTTATCAGTTCCTTATTTTAACAAACTAAGCAATAAAGATTTCGGTACGTTTATATTCCATGGAAAAGATGCGGAAGGAAACTCTGTTTATACATTAGGTAGAAAATCGCAAAATCTTGTCATTCCTTCACTTTTAAATTTCGGAATTCTTCTATTGAAACATTTCAAAGTGGAGGAACGGATTATTTTTTCTAATACGTCACCTACTGTCCCTTTTTCTATGTCCTTAGGAGGATTTCTCGCGAAAGGACTAAAATTAAATCCTATCGGGGTTCCATTATTAGTAATGGGAGCCCAAAAATGTGTGGATCAAATTCATGAATTAGTGGAAAATACCAAACGAACCGCTCTTACTCCGACTCATGAGAAAATTATCGTCTTAGAAAATAAACAATATAAAATTTAGAGTAATAAAAGTAAGTATATCGATTTATACATACTTGCTAGATAAAAGGAAACTAAAAAAATAGATGTGTATTATTGTCATATCAAGTTCTTTGTGTTCTTCCCACCAATAAAATCATGTTCATTAATGGGGTATCTTGTTGATTTTAAAGCATCTAGATACCCTTTTTTAACTACAAATTATCCTGTGCATTTCTTTTGTGCCCCTCCCTTGCACACCCTGTTTCGTATCCTCTAATTTTAATCATTAACAGCTAATCTACCATACGATTTAACTTCACAATATTCCATCAAATTTGAAACTTACTATTCATTCGTTCGTAAATATAGATAAAGGGGAAATTCATTATGCATAAAAAAAAGTATATTACCTTAATCATACCCGCACTATTTCTGTCCATACTAGGCATACTTTATCTTCCAGAAAGATATAAAAATTACTCTTTCCTAATATTAGTGTTAGCCTGGACAATTTATTACATATGGATATATTTTGAAAAAAGAAAAATCCGAAGTAAAACCGAATAATCCGTTCAAAATGGATTAAATTTTCCAACAATGGTGGTGATAATATTTATGGAAATACAATTTATCTCAGGTTTATTTCCTATCATTTTTTGGATATTCTTAGTATTTTTATGTATCTACATTGTCAGATCCATTCGCCGCTCATCAGACATAAAAGCTAAGCAATTAGAAAGAATTGAGAAAAAAGTAGACCAACTTTTAAATGAACAAAATAATACAAAATAATTTACATCAAAAATGGTTGCAGGATTTTCTCTCCTTTTGTCGAATTTTATACGTAAAAAAAGTGGGAGGGTTATTATGGATGTATTCACAGGAGAACAAGTTAAATTAACTACACTTCATGAAAGCGATTTAGAGACGATCCTGCCATGGTTTGACGATACAGAATTTTCCCATTTATTTGATGCAATGCCTGCCACTCCCCGTTCAAAATCACAATTAACAAAATGGTTTGATGAGTTTTCTGATTCTAACACCCAATACCTATTTGCTATAAGAAATATACATACTAATGCACTGATTGGATACATCGAACTCGACGGAATTCTATGGAATAATCGAGTATGCTGGATTGCTATTGCAATTGGCGGAAAAGATCATCGTGGGAAGGGATATGGTTATGAAAGCATGAAGCTTGCATTAGATTTCGCCTTTTACGAGCTAAATCTAGACCGTGTACAGCTCACTGTATTTGATTACAATGTACCTGCTCTTTCCTTATATAAGAAGCTAGGATTCCAACAGGAAGGAATCTATCGAGAGTTTCTACAGCGCCACGGAAAGACGTATGATATGCTATTATTCGGTCTCTTGAAAAAGGAATGGAAGACTAGAACTTAAATTAATGAAAATTTAGCGAAAAAATCATGAAATTTCATCCAATGACCTGCATACCTTTTATTAAAAGGGGATGAGGATTATGTTGGATTATGTGATTACATTCGGTGTTCTTATCACAATAATAGGTTTCTCTGGATGGACATTTATTTACGGAATTTTACAAGCATTAGATCTTGAAGATGCCAATAGAGTCGATCCATTACCAAAGGAACCCGACAATAGGGTTGTCTAATAAGCTTTTTAGACAACCTATTTTTTTCGGTTTGTATTTTCTTGAGATTTAATACACTTATGGTAAAATTTTATCATGACTATCGTAAAAAACAGGAGTTTCATACTATGGTGAATTCACGGTACAATCACGCTCTTAGCTTTCTTTCAAAATTTAATGGTCGAACAATGAATCGAAAAAATGGATTCCACCACCAAATTATGAGAGATTTACTCGAACTATTTTCCATTCATCTAACTGAATTTCAGTTTATTCAAATCACTGGCTCCTGCGGGAAAGGTAGCACTGCACAATTTATTTCAGCTATCCTTACACAGCATTCCTATCCGCATGGACTTTTTACTGGACCTCATCTCACCCATTATGAAGAACGATTTTCACATAATGGAAAAAGGATTGACCGTGAGGATTTTATTACCTTAGTAGAAGTAGTTGAAAATAAGCTTAGCAATTATGAATTTGAGCAATATGTTGCTCATATGCATGTTATGATAGTGATCGCACTGCTTTATTTTAAGCAACAAGGACTTCAACTAATTGTATTTGAAAATGGAGTAGGAGGAAAAACAGATCCATCCAATGTGATTGATCCACTTATTGCCGTTTTTACGGAGATTACGATGGATCATTCTCATTTATTAGGAGCAACAATTGAGGATATTATTATCGATAAATCCTGTATTATTAAAGAATCCACCCAATATGCTATTTGTGGAATGAATAATGTTCAAGCAAGGAACTATTTATTAAAGCTTGAAGCACTGGATGAAACAAAATTCCATTTTATCAATCGTGAGTATGGATTTATAATGAAGCAATCTGATGAAAATGGAAGTATATTCTATTATAAAGGAAATTATTTTTTAATAGAAAAACAACAATTACAAATGCTTGGTACCCATCAGATTCAAAATGCTAGTAATGCACTAGCGGTTAGTGAAGCATTAATAGAGATGGGCTATTCATTTGATAAAGAAAAAATTATGCAAGCCTTAAGACATGTCCAATCTTCATGTAGAATGGAGCTCCTAGAAATAGAAGGACAACAATTCTTGTTTGATGGTGCCCATAATTCACTAGAGTTAAGAACCTTGAAAGAAAACATCGATTCATTAAACATGCCGATTTCGATTGTTATTATGTCTATCTCCTCCAATAAAGAGATTAGTACAATGCTTCGTTCCATTGAAATTCCTATTGCAATCTATGTGTTTACGCCACATCCATTTTTGGAGAGAAATAGCAGCAGCGAAGATATTCATCACACGCTTCGCTCAATTGGAAAAACAAATTATATTTTTCTTAACAACATAGCTGATGTGTTTGATTATGTATTTCACCAAACACAACGCACCGGAATCGTATTAGTTACTGGTTCTCTATATCTAGTTGGGTATGTAAAAGATTATTTCATCGAACATACCACTTGATTCCTTCCATTCATTTTTGCTTTATATAGCTGTTCATCGGCTATCTTTACTGCATACTCTAGTTTTGAATTGGCTGGAAATGACGCCACTCCAATTGAAATAGTAACTTGACCTATAAGCTCCCCAGTTTTTCTATAGAACTGGGAGGTTTCAACATCTTTTCTAACCTCTTCAAATGTTTGGAGAGCTTCTTTTAGCGTATCTGTCTGTTTAAAAAAAATGAACTCTTCCCCACCGTAACGGGCTACTACAGCCCTTTGCTGTCTATGTTTCAATAAAATTTTTGCAAAATCTCTTAAAACTAAATCTCCAGTTTGATGACCATATGTGTCATTGATCTTTTTAAAATGATCAATATCAATCATAGCAATATATCCACCCTCACTGTTTAAAGGCTTAATTGCTTTTATTTCCTCATAAAACCTTTTCATATTAAACAATTTTGTTAATGAATCATGTTCTGCATTAAACTTAAATTGATTAAGTAAATGAAGATGATGATAAGATAGTTTAGTGAAAGCAAATAATATTAATACACTTAATTGAAATGTCACATAACGCATCATATAAAAGTTTATATTTAAATCGACAAAAAATAGAAATGGAAGATCACAAGCTGCCCAAATGATAGTAGAAAAAAATAGCACCTTCATTACTCCAAATTTTTTCCAATGAAAAAAGCGACGGATAATCAAACTCAATATTGCTGGTATGATAATTGAAAAAATAATACCTGGAAATGCCCCCGCCCCACCTAATATAAATCTCCATACACTTGCTATAATAACAACTGGAATCACAAAATTCACTCCATGCATAACAGATATAAAGGAAATGGGAATGGCCCTTAAATCAAATCGAAATTTCTCTTCTATCAATATAGGAAAATAAAATAAACTAATAACTGTAAATGCGACAATAAAAACATGTAATACTGCATTCCTTTTCCCTTGCTTTTTATTTGCAAAATACAAAGGCTGGAGACATAGATGCATAAATAATATAATTGCTATATTTGATAACATTGTTTTCAGCACTTCTGTAAACCTTCTTCCAAATTAAACAATAACACTAATATAGCAATTATCATTGATAAAAGATAGCACTTAAATCGAACATGAACGATGCCCTAACTCGGAGGAAATTTTTTTAGAAATAATCCTTGTCTTGTCTTTAATATTCTCTAAATTCCTACCCTCAAAGCGATAATAAGGGCCACTTACCGCAAGAGAAGCGATTACTTCACCGTAATAATTATATATAGGAAATGAAATTCCGATTGTTCCCTCATCCTGTTCTCCATAACTAACAGAGAAACCATTTCTTTGGATTTCTTCTATTTCCATCATTAACCGATCTTTACTCAAAAGATCTTTTTTTAAATCTTGCAAAGTCGTCTTCTCTATTATTGCTTTTCTCTTTTCATCTGATAAATAGGCTAATAGTAATTTGGGGCCGGAACCAAGATAAAGAGGCGATCTCTTTCCAATTCTTGTATATAACCGTAATGCATGGGTACTTTCCACTTTTTCAATATAAACAGCCTCATCCTGATGGACAATGACCAAGTGGACAACCTCATTTATCTCATTGGCCAATTCTTTCATAAAAGGGAGAGAAATCTTCCTTAATTCCAATTGATCTGAAACCAATTGTCCTAACTCCATTAGCTTTAATCCAAGTCTGTAACGCTTATCATAGTCAGAATCCCTTGTTTTCGTTAGAAAACCACAATATTCTAATGATGACAATAAACGATAGACCGTTGGCTTTGGTAATTGAACAAGTTCAGTTATTTCCTTTAAGCTCAATTCAGGTCTTTCCTCTGAGAAAAAGTCCAGAAGGCTTAATGCCTTAATAATACTTTGATTCACTTTGTTCTACTCCTTTTCAAGCTATAAAATACTCCCCCTATTTATTAGAGGGAGAGAAACAGGATTATACATTAACATTAGAACGAGATTGCGAACTTTTATCCACTATATTAACATCGCGCTTTGCCATTTCTTCAATATAAGTCCTTCCAGGAACAATTTTTTCTGGTGGGTAAACACCTTTTTGAGAAATAAGTCCACTACCAATCATTTGGGCTACAACAGATATCGTATTTGCAGTTGCCCGAGCCATGGCGGTTACTTGATTCACACGATCTTTATAGGTGATCAATTCATATTCTAGCTTTTTCTTTGCACCATTTTTATTTCCTTCAACAATCACTCTAAGAAGTACAGCATCATCTTTCTCACCTAGCTCAACTATCGGATCTAATGCTTTTAATAAGACATCCCGGGGCTTGATTTTTTGACCGTTTACTTCTACTTCATAATCACTTCTTGTTAGATTTAGATCAACTAGTAATTTAAACTTTTCTGCATGCCCCTGATACCGTATCGTTTTATATTCAAGTGTCTCTACATCTGGATAGGACAGGGATAATGTCGATGTTCCACCTGCTGTATGAAATGCTTCTAGTGGACCAAATCTTTCAAAATGAATTGTTTCAATCTCAGATAAAGAAGGAACCTCTTGTTTGATTCCGTTTCTTATAACTAAAGATGGATCAGTATAGTGATCGAATACCCCTTCCATAGAAAATACATGATTATACTCAAGTGGTGGTTCAGGTACGACAGGAATACCACCTACATAAATTTTAATCGATTTAACCTCATCCAGCTGACTAGCACCATAACCTGTAAGAATATTAATCATTCCAGGTGCTACACCTAAATCAGGAATCAACGTCACATTTGCATTTTTTGCATCCTCATGCATTGCCAAAACATGATCTGTCGCGTGCCCAATATGCCCTCCTAAATCTACACAGTTTACCCCCACATCAATCGCTGCTCTAGCCACTTTTTCATTGAAAGTATAAAAAAGGGCATTAATAACGACATCATAATCACGGATAAAATTTGCCAGTTGATCTTGGTTAGTTGCATCTAAGTAGGCAGATGATAGTTTCGTAGATTGTAGCTGCTGGCATACAGCCTCAGCTCTTTTCACATCCACATCCGCTAATGTAACTTTCTCCACACCTGCACTATTCACCAAATCTCTAGTTGCTTCCTTTCCCATAAGTCCAGCACCTAAAACAGCGATTTTCATGAAAATTCCTCCCTTGATTGTTTCAAATTTGTTGATCAAAAAGATTCAATTACTCCACATCTATTTGGGCACGTTGAAGCTTCCCACTATAATCCACATATACACTCTTCCATTCTGTAAATACATCTAGTGCTTGCACTCCTGAATCACGATGGCCATTTCCTGTACCTTTCGTTCCGCCAAATGGTAAATGTATCTCAGCACCAGTCGTTCCTGCATTAACATATACAATTCCAGTGTCTAAATCTCTTTGTGCAGCGAACACTCGATTCACATCTCTAGTAAAAATAGAACTTGATAATCCATATGTAACGCTATTGTTCACTTCAATTGCTTCCTCAAAGCTTTTGACTGGAATGATTGACACTACAGGTCCGAAAATTTCTTCCTGTGCAATTCTCATATCTGGTGTCACATCCGTAAATAAGGTTGGCTCATAATAATAGCCATTTCCAAGTCTATCCTCCTTGACTATTGAACCACCTGCTAAAAGCTTTGCCCCTTCATCCTTTCCGATTCCAACATATTCATGGATCTTCTGAAGTGCACTTCCATTAATGACTGGACCTATCTTCACACTTTCATCTAAACCATTTCCAAGTGTTAGTTTTCCCATTGCTACTAACAGCTGCTCTTCAAGTTTCTCTTTTACATTCTCATGAACAATAACGCGACTACATGCTGTACATCTTTGACCACTTGTTCCAAATGCGCTCCATAAAATTCCTTCTACAGCTAAAGTTAAATCTGCATCATCCATTACAATAACGGCATTTTTTCCACCCATTTCTAGGGATACTCGCTTTAACATTCTTCCACATGTTTCTGCAATCGTGCGCCCTACCTCATTGGATCCTGTAAAAGAAATGACATCAATATCTGGATGCTCAACCATCGCATTCCCCACTTGGGAACCTGAGCCACAAACAAGATTTATCACTCCTTTTGGCAGGCCTGCTTCCTCAAATATCTTTACTAGTTCTCTAGCCATTAGCGGTGTTTCCGTTGCGGGCTTCCAAATGACTGCATTTCCTCCGACAATTGCAGGAAATGACTTCCATGTTGCAATAGCAATTGGGAAATTCCAAGGAGTAATAATACCAACAATCCCAACAGGAACGCGAATGCTCATCGCAAATTTATCTTTTAATTCAGATGGAGTTGTATTTCCGAATAACCTTCTTCCTTCCCCCGCCATATAAAAGGCCATATCTATTCCTTCTTGAACTTCTCCCCGTGCTTCTTCAATGACCTTTCCCATTTCTTGCGTCAATATTCGTGATAATTCTTCCTTTTTGTCCTTCATAATTAGGCCAACACGATATAAAATCTCAGCTCTCTGCGGAGCTGGTACTAATGCCCACTTTTTTTGCGCCTTTTTTGCTGCTTCTACTGCAAGATCAACCTCTTCTTTTGATGAAAGTAAAATTTCCCCAATGGATTTTCCTGTAGCCGGATTAACAATTGATGTATATTTTTCTTCAGTTGGAACGGTCCACTCCCCATTGATATAATTAACTACTCTTTCTCCACTAATGACTGTATTTAACATATTCCTATCTCCTTTTTCCTTATAAATTTTCACGTATATCTTTTATCGTTTTTGTCGTAGAGATTTGTCCCCTGTCCATATCAATTTCGATTACAGTAGGCTTAGATGAAGACATCGCTTCTTGTAAGGCTTTTTTAAATTCCTCTTTTGTCCTAGCTTTTACACCATTTGCATTCAAAGAATGGGCTAATCCACTAAAATCTATATCCCCTAGATCAGTTCCACTAACTTTAGTTGGATAGTGAATTTCTTGATGCATACGAATGGTTCCATACATGCGATTATTAAATACGAGACTAATGACCGGTATATTGTAACGTGAGGCTGTTTCTAATTCCTGGACAGTCATCATCATCCCGCCATCCCCAGATAAAGAGACGACTGTACGATCTGGATGTGCTAGCTTAACACCAATGGCTGCTGGTAAACCGTACCCCATTGCTCCTGAAGTTGGACCAATATAGGTCCCCTCCCTATGAAACTGATAATACGAATGTAGCCATCCTGCAAAATTACCCGCATCATTCGTAATAATAGCGTTCTCCGGAAGATTTTCCTGTAATAATTGTATGACATCAAAATTAGTTAGTTTTTCACTTTTGCCATTATTCCTTATTAAAGTTGTTTCAATATAAATCTGGTGGCATTTATCCACCCATTTTTGCCATGTAGGTTGCACCTGGATGCCTTGTAAAGCAAATAATGCATTTTTTGCATCTGCTACGATCCCTACTTCTGGAGGATAAACATTCCCAAGCATATCTGCACTGATATCAATATGAATTAATGTTTGTTCTGAGGAGAGTAATGTATAATCTTGAGTTGTGACTTCGGATAGACGTGTACCTATAGCAAGAATTACATCCGCTTCATTTACGGTTTGAAGTATTCCTTTAGCAGTTCCTAAACCTAAATGGCCGACATATAGAGGATGATTATTAGGAAAAACATCATGTCTCCTAAAAGCGGCTACAACTGGTAAATAATATTTTTCCGCGAAGTCGATGAGCTCTTGCTCACCTTTCGAATGAATAATGCCACCCCCGGCAATAATAAGTGGTTTCCGTGCATTATTTAAGATATGTTCAATTTGAGCTAACTCAGTCTTAGCTGGAACAGGTTTTGGCACATTTACCTTTGAACCAAAAGCCATTTCACAATTTTCCTTTAATATATCTTCAGGTAAAGAAACGACAACTGGTCCTGGTCTTCCCGTTTGAGCTATTCGAAATGCTCGCTGTACCAATTCAGGGATTCTTTCAGCATCATTAATTTCGACAGTCCACTTGGCAATATGACCAAAAAACTGATCCAAGTCTACCTCTTGAAATCCTTCACGACCACGAAATTTACTGTGAACCTGACCTAAGAATACTACCATAGGAGTCGAATCCTGATATGCTGTATGAACACCAATTGCTAAATTTGCCCCACCTACCCCACGGGTTGCCATCACCACTCCGGGTTTTCTCGTTGCTTTTGCAAACCCCTCCGCCATAAATGAGGCTCCACCTTCATGCCTCGTAGAAATTAAATCTATGGTTGGTTCGTCGTATATTGCATCTAATATTGGCAAATAGCTTTCTCCTGGTACACAAAACACCTTTGTTATTTCTTCGATTTTCATACATTCGATGATTGCTTGTGCAGCTCCCATTACTTTCTTTTTAATGGTTTGGGGCATGTTCTGTCACCTCAAGGTTCAAGGATTTTATTCTTTTGACTGCTTCATCAAGACGCTCAGTTGGAACGGATAAGGAGATACGAAAATAACCTTCACCAGATGGCCCAAATGAATTTCCCGGTGTAATAATGACACCCGCTTTCTCCAATACCATCTCAGCAAATTGACTGGAAGAAAAACCACTCGGTACTGGAGCCCAAATAAAGAATGATCCTCTCGGCTTTTCCACATGAATTCCAATACTTTTTAATGCTTCAAGCATTTTTTCCAACCGCTCATTATAAATCGAATTATTTTGTTCGACCGCATGATAATCACTTGTTAATGCTTCAGCTGCTGCTTTTTGAATCGGTAAAAATTGACTGGTGTCTATATTACTCTTTACATTTGATAACGCACGAATAATTTCCGAATTTCCCACCGCGTACCCAATGCGCCAGCCAGTCATATTAAAACTTTTGGACAGAGAGCCAAATTCTATTGCTATTTCTTTTGCACCTTCAACTTGTAATATACTTGGGGCTTTAAATTGATCAAACGTAACTAAACCATAAGCAGAATCATGAATGACACCGATTTGGTGTTTTTTTGCGAAGGCAACTGCTTCTTCAAACACATCTAATTCAACAGTTGCAGCTGTAGGATTTCCTGGGTAGTTCAAAAACATAAGCTTTGCCTTTTCATAAACAGATGGAGGCAATTGTGAAAAGATAGGGCGGTAATGGTCTTGCGCATCAAGTGGTAAATCTATACACTGCCCTCCGGCAAGATACGTGGCCGTTCGATAAACAGGATATCCAGGATCAGGAATAAGTGCTGCATCTCCCGGATCGATCATTGCTGGAATAACATGAGCTATTCCTTCCTTCGAACCAACGAGAGTAAGAATTTCGGTAGTAGGATCCAGATCCACCTCATAATGTTGTTTATAGAAGGAAGCTACTGCCTCTCGGAATTCTTGGCAACCTGCGTATCCAGAGTATTTAAAATTACTTGGATCTTGTAACTCCTTTATTAATCGGTCTACAATAAAATTTGGTGTTGGTAGATCAGGTGCACCGATTCCTAAATCAATAACGTCCACCCCTTCTTCCTGCAATCGTTTCTTTTTTTCATCAATGACCGAGAACAAATAAGGTGGTAACCCTTGAACCCTTTTGGAGACAAACGAAGACATTTCATTCCCCTCTTTCCATATACAATTCACTACATTTCATTATATGAAATACAGTTTCATATATTACAAGGTTCATTATATGATAGCGTTTACATTTTATCAATATTTATTTTGAATTTTCTAAATTGTGGTCCTTTTATACTAGTACCCTCATATTGCTCCTCAAAAAAGAAAAACTGACTCATACTCTTGAGTCAGTTTTTAATGGGATTCTTATGTTTTAGAAGACATTCCATCTCCATTTACTGTAAAATCCTCACCCTTTTTCATAAAAAACGCAAATAGAATGAGCAGCACCAACACGGTTGCAAGACCTGCAATGGTACTACTTGTTAGCCCAATAACTAGATAACCAAAGCCAGCTATTCCTGCAGAAGTTAATGCATAAGGTAACTGAGTCATAACGTGATCCATATGATCACTCCCTGCACCTGTCGATGAAAGAATTGTTGTATCCGAAATCGGTGAACAGTGGTCACCAAATACGGCGCCAGCTAAGACAGCAGCCATTGTAGGTAGTATGATGGATACATCTGTAACAGCAGAGATTTCACCCGCAATCGGCAATAGAATTCCGAATGACCCCCAGGAGGTTCCAGTCGCAAAAGCGATTAATCCAGCAATGATGAACATGATAAAAGGTAAAAAGGTTACATTCATATTCATGCTTTTTACTAAACCGGCTAAGTATTTTCCCGTTTCTAATTGGCCAATTAAATCGACGATAATCCATGCAAAAATTAGTATTAAAATCGCTGGAACCATAGATTTTACTCCTTCTTTTAACCCTATAAAGAAGAGCTTAGACTCGACAGTCTTTTTCTTAAAGCTGTGATTAAAAAAGTATCCAAGAGTAATAACTAACCCAACTATTCCTCCAAAAAAAAGGGATTTAGCAACATCTGCATTTTCAAAGATCGTCATTAAATTGTTACTTCCATTTGATGCTGAAGATCCTGTCCAAAGCATCATAATAACAGTGGAGATGATCAATGTAATTAATGGCCAAATTAGACTACCAACTGTTCCTTTATCGCTAATTGGAATTACTTCCTTCATTTCTCCAGGAGCAGTTTTATTTGGATCAAATACTTGCCCTGTATTCATTGCACGATCTTCATGTTTTTTCATTGGACCAAATTCTATTCCCCGAAGGGCAATAATAAAAACAAGCGCTAAAGCTGACCATACATAGAGATTCATCGGAATCATTTTTAAAAATGCAGTTAAAGGAGCAATATCTGAAATGCTGTGTGCGGTTAAAACAGAGCCAATAATCCCAATAATATAGGCACCCCAACTTGAAATAGGAGCAATGACACAAACTGGTGCAGAGGTAGAGTCAATAATATAGGCGAGCTTTGCTCTCGAAACGCGATGTAAATCGGTAATTGGTCTAGATACTTGCCCAACTGCAAGGGCATTAAAGTAATCATCAATAAAAATAACTACGCCAAAAATCGCAGCCATCATTTGAGCACCAGCTCTTGTTTTTACACGTTTCATTGCCCATTCACCAAAAGCGCGTGCACCACCAATTATTGTAATAAAAGCAGTTATAACACCAAGGATAATAACAAATAATTCTATAAAAATATTCCATGTATTTAATTGACCATCTACCCAAAAAATAGCTTTTAGCGCTTCCAATAATGTTGATAATGTATTTAAAATATTGCCTTCTGCTAACAACAGTGCCGCTGTTACAATTCCAATTCCTAATGACAATAATACCTTTCGAGTTAAAATAACCATTAAAATAGCAATTAGCGGTGGTAACAATGAATAAATTGAATTCTCCATTCTTTTCCTCCCCCGTTTTTTAATTAATCGATGAAACCTCCTTTTTAATATTTTTAGATTATTTAGTCTAATCAGAATTCATTATATTTATTTCTTTATCCTTCTGTCAAATCACGAAAAACTAAAAGGAGCTATCTCACACAGATAGCTCCCAGTTCTTATGATTTTTTTTCAACTAACTTAAACTTTTGCCAAGGCTCGATTTTATTCAAAAGAAACAGCTCTTCTTCAGCAATATTTCCAATAATATTTGACTTCCCTTCATTCTCCATTTCTTTTAAAGCAATATGTAATTCCCCTTTATATCTTTCGTATTGGTCATTATCAATTGTTACATGACCACGTTTAATTAATTCTGTATGATGTGCAGGAAATGCTTCCTTTTTAAACTCTATTCTACTCTCTGTTGAGCGAATCACATAGGCAGAAACATCTCCACGATTAATATGTGTTCGTTCCAGTGCGATTTTCCTTTCTACCTGTGATATGCCTGATTTAAACTGTATGCTTAGCTCTAGAAGATAACGATTTAAACGACCGAGCTGACTTAATTCTTCCTCCGATGCAAAAGCATTTCCAATAATTAAATCATCAATGACGCCAGTATTAAACAAATCCTTCGCTTGTACGATAATCGGCAAATAACGATGTTCCTCTAATGTTGGGAGTCCTTCTTGGACTGGCCATGGCCCATAATTTGCATGTGAAGAGGATATCATAGCTGCTGTTCGAATTCCATGCTCTTTATATTGCTTTGAGCATTTTAGAAAATGCTCGCGTGATAAGCCCGTGTATTTTCTAGGATAAAAATTATGACAGCCAATCAATGCATGCTTATTCGGTGAGTACGAAAGGATTTGCTCTAAGTATTTTGTTCCTTGACTCACATTCAATTCAATCTTTAAGCCATACTCGTTCATCGACATGATGCTTTCCTCTAAACCAGAAAAACCTAAATCAAGACGTAAACCTGAAAGACCAAGTTCCTTAAAGTATCCTAAATCCTTATAAGAAAGCTGCAAATCTTGAAAAACACTTGGACTAACATCAGCAATCACTTCATAACCAAGTTTTTGTGCCCTACTTAATAAGTTTTTCATTTGTTTAACATCTTTTTCTTCGCTAACTGACATTAAACAGGTAAAGAGTCTTGAAAAACCATGGGAACTAGCTCGTTCTAAATAATCAAATTGTTCCTTTTCCGTTCCATATTGTGGGTAAATGGATATTCCTAATTGTCTCATTATCAATTCCCCTTTCGTATTTAATACTTTCTACTTTCTAATCATTTATAGAAAAGAAGAGAGGGTATCACTCTACCCTCACTTCCACGTTCGACACTATTTATTGATTCATAGACTCATATAGCTCAACAAACTCTTTTGCAAGATCCTTAAATGTAATGGCGTTCATTAAATGATCCTGAGCATGGACAAGAAGTAAAGTTACCTCGGCACGATTCCCTCTTGCTTCATTTTGAATTAATGATGTTTGCACATGGTGTGCCTCTAATAATTCCTTCTCTGCTTTTGTAATAAGCTCATAGGCCGTACTAATATTCTTTGCTTTTGCTGCTTGAATTGCCTCGACAGCATCACTTTTTGCATTCCCACTATGCGTAATGATCGTCATTACAATTTGTTCTACATTCATTATATGATCTCCTTTGCTGTCTATTTCGCTTGTTGGATGGGCTCTGCTTGGTTTTTTTGCTTTTCACTTTTCAAGAATGCTCGTTCAGCCATTTTCACAAATGGGATATAAATAATGATAGATACCAATAGATTAAATGCTGCCAAAACTCCACCTTTCCAGGAAGCTGAGGTTATGATTCCTCCAATGATTGGTGGTGTCGTCCAAGGAAGAAATACAACAGTTTTCGGAACAAGTCCTGTGGCAATTGATACATAACTAATAATCGTTAATAGAATAGGTGTTAAAATAAACGGAATAAATAAAATCGGATTTAATACAATTGGTAATCCAAATACAACTGGTTCATTGATGTTAAAAAGCCCAGGGGCTACAGATAACTTAGATAAGTTATAATATTGCTTTTGTTTACGCCCTACCCAGATTATAGCTAGTAGCAATCCAATTGTAGTACCTGATCCACCTAAAAGAACAAAGCCGTCAAAGAATGATTTCGTAACAATATTTGTTATTTCTGTTCCTGCTTTAAATGCAGCAATATTATCATTAATCGCTGGCAAATAAACCGCTTGCATCAATGGCTCTATAATATTGGATCCGTGTAAGCCAAAGAACCATAAAACATGAATAATAACAGCAACTAATATTGCCGACCATAATGTATTTGCCATTTTTGAAATAGGTGCTTGAAGAGCATCATATAATGCTTGGTGTATATCAGGCATTCCTAGCTTTACAGTTATCACTTTCAAAAGTCCAAAAATCGTTAATGTGATCATTGCAGGAAATAATGCGGCAAATGATTTCGATACTGCTGGAGGTACTCCATCTGGCATTTTAATAACTAATTTAGGATTCCCTAAAAGTCTAGTAAAAATCTCTGTTGAAACTAATGCGACAAAAATAGCGACAAAAAGTCCTAATGCCCCTGCCCATGATAGTGGTAATCCACCATCCTTTGTTGTCGCCATAATTGATAGTAAGGCAGCTACAGATACAACCCCCGAGGAAAGTCCATCCTTATCATATGACTTAGCTAAATTATAAGCGATTGTAAACGCGACTAGTATTGAAACAATTGCAAAAGTACCTTGCCATAAAACTCCACCAAACATGGTCCAGTTTTCCCCAAAAATAGACTTCATGAAGTTCTGATAGGCTTTAATTGGCAAGTTATTAAATAATGTTGCAAACGATCCTAAAATCATCAACGGCATAATAGCAACGAATCCATCACGTATAGCAACTAAATGTCTTTGTGCGCCAATCCGTCCTGCAACAGGAACAAAATATTTCTCTAAGAACTGAATAAGATTATTCATCCATTTCTCCCCCTTATCCCCTACCTATAATAATTGTAGGGCTTTAGTAAGCACTGCATCCCCGTTCATTGTTCCATAGTCAATGCTATCAATCACTTGAACTGGTATTCCTTTTCCATCAAGCTGCTTTTCAAGTTTCCCCTTTAAAAATCGTACTTGTGGTCCCAGAAGTAAAACATCAATCTCTTCAAAATGATTCTTCGCTTCTGCCTCTGCCACTGCAAATATTTGTATTTCTTCCCCTTTTTCTACTGCTGCTTTTTCCATTTTTGTTACAAGTAGACTGGTAGACATTCCAGCTGAGCAAACTAACATAATTTTTTTCATGTTGTTTTTTCCCCCTAAATCTAATAGCGCTTTCATTTATGAAGGCTCTTTTCTCAAAAATAGTTGCTAATTAAGTAAAGTTAATCACCGAGAAAGGAGCGGCAAATTCCATCGGACCGCTAAATCCTTTATTAGGTGCAATATCCGGCAGTTGTTTTTTTACAAAAGCAACAAATTATACGAAAACAGCCTTTTTGAATAATAAATCTATAGAACCTTAATGAGTGTTTTACCTCCTATATTTAATTAATATGCAAAAACTGTGCCAACTTAAATTTGACGAAACTCCTTATTCTATCGCCAAAAAGAAAAACACAAATATGTAATGATGATTACACACTTGTGTTTTTAATTACACACTTTATGATTTCCTATTTTCAATAAACATCTGACATAAATAAGCTGTTTCTGATTCCGATAATATAAAATCAAACTCTTTTTCGAGATCCCTTAACGTTTCTTTTACTACGCTCATTTCTCTAGCATATTTTTTTCTAAAACCAGAAAAATCATCAAATTGACGAACGGCTTGCTTTAATTTCATGTTTTCAATTAAAAAAATAAGATGGATAATGATTCCTTTATCTACCCCATCTTCAAGGGTAATCTTTAATTTACGTTCTATTTCGTTTACTAATTTCCTAAGTCGCTGAATTAACTGCTGAACATGTGGGATAGTGGAAATATGCCCTTCAAGAGACTGGGCCATTTTCTGGTATGGTTCTTCATCCTCAATTAATTTTTCTATTTCTTTAAATTTATTTTTATGAAACACATCGATGGCAGAAAAATAAGGAATATCATCATACTGAAAATGAACAGTACCTACGATTGCTAAAATATCATATTGTTCAGAGATCTGTCCGACTTTTTCCGTGAACGCATGGCGATTGAGAAATTGAATAGATAGAATTTCGATATTTTTTCCTTTTACTAGATCAACTAATCTAGTTTTCAATTTCAATGCAACACCTTCACCAGTAAAACAAGCAGTAATAATCGCCTTTTTTAAAGGTTTTTCCCGAGATTTAGATGTACTAAATTTATAATCGAATAATTGTTGACAGCTTTGGTAAATATCCTCTAGGCTTCTTCCCAATGAAGCTTTGCGCACAGCCTCCATCACAATCGGTGTACTTGTCATTGATATTGTTTTTGTTTTCACACCTGTTTCTTCAAAAATCATGTTCCCAAAAGAAGATAACGATCCCATATCAACTAGAAATAATACTCCCTTTGTTGGATTCAACTCGATGACAGTATTTTTTACTCGTTCATACATATCCCTAACTTCCATTGATAATGGCATATCTAAGGCTTTCCCTTGCTGAACACCTAATAAATCCTGTACAGTTTGTAACATACTTGATGCAGTAGATTTTCCGTGCATCATTACAATTATTCCTACATTCTGTCCTTGTTGATGCATATTTTCCTCAATATCGGCAGCAAGGAACATTGTAATAAAGCCAATTTCATCAAGTGGAATTTCAACATTTAATTCATTTTCAATCATTTGAGCAATCTCAATAGAAACTTTAAATTCCTTCGAGTATTTCTTTCTTATTTCATTTAAATTTGGATGAAATACAGTCTGGAATTGTTTAATCCGTTCAATAGACCCTTGTAAATGTAAAGCAAAGGCAAATTTCATTTTATTGCTGAAACTTCTAACTAATTCACCCTCGGCAAATCTGTATATTTTTTCAGTTATCTCCCAAATTTGTTCATCTACAACTTCATTGACTCCAACCTCAGGAAGCTTATCTAAATACCGATTGAAGTATTGGTCAATATCGACAAGGAGCTCCTTTTTAATATCCGCATCGCTTCGTCCATCTTGATGTAATTGATGCAATTTACTTTCAATTACATCATAAAAATTTTCATCCTCATCTCTCAATTCACTATCTGACTCTTGATCATGAAATTTAAAAATCTCCTGATCACTTCCAATTAAGCGATCCATTTTTTCACGGAAATCTTTAGTATCAAGCAAACCTTTTTGAACATGGATAGGTAAGTCCATCTGTGTAATATTTAAATATTGAATTTGATTGGACTTATAATTGAGAAATGCTTTTGCACAGGATAACTTCAAATCACGCTGTAGCTGACCGATATTCGCAGATGCATGGTAAATTAATAAGGCACTCAAAGCTCTTCGATCCACATAAATGGTTTCATTTAATCGTTTGGACTCAAGGATTAGAAAATGTTCAATCAATTGAAACCTTTCCTCTAAATTTCGATCATCTAAAGATGGCAAGGTAATGGACATAGGAATTCTTCTAGTAAAAGTCTCCAGTAAAAAAGATTCAGGATTCTCGGTTGTGGCTCCAATAATTTGTACCGAAGCTTTACGCAACTGATCACTTTCTCCTAATCTTCTAAACTCCCCTTTATCGATAAAGGTAAATAGCATTTCTTGTCCTTCATGTGGCAGTCGGTGTATCTCATCGAGAAACAATATACCACCATCACATTTTTCAAGTAATCCGGGTCGGTCTGAATCCGCCCCAGTATATGCACCTTTTTTCACTCCAAAAATATGTCCATATAAAAGCTGGGGATTCTGTGAATAATCTGCACAATTAAACGTAATAAAAGGCGCAGGATTCTCTAAAATATTTGACTCAACTGCATACTCATACATGCATTCGGCAAATAATGATTTACCCGTTCCTGTTTTTCCAAGAATTAAAGTGTGTAATCCTCTAGGTGGATATAATATAGCCGCTTGAGCTTGCTGAACAGCTATTTTTAAACTTCCATTTGCACCAATTAATTGTCGAAAAGGATAGTTTTGTCGCTTTCCTTTGTTAACAACACGGTATAGAATAGGTTTTCCACTTTGCTTTTCTATACTTTTTTCCTTATAAAGTTCATTTAAATACCTACTAACATTGGCCCGATCGAGATTGAGTTCATCGGCAATTTGTTGGGCGGAGAAGCTCTCATTAGAATTTTTAAGAAAGGCTAAAATTTCATCTTTTCTGCTCAATCTGTTCACCTCCTGTCTCTGTAATCGTTTGGCTTCATTATTCTAATCAGATAATTATATTAATTTTAACGTTTATTTGAATGCGTTTCCATATATATTATAAAAGTCCTAGATTGCTTTTAAAAGTTTATTAAAAGGATTGTTTTACAGGTTTTCTAAAAAATAATGATACACCAATTTTTTTACATATTGTTACATAATGCATGAGCATAACAAGTAAAGCTCCTGTATTCATCCCAAGTATAATACCAATCATATTAAATTCCTGTTGAGATCCAAGAATAATCATCATTATAAACATCACAACCGTAGACCAAACAAAATGAAGAAGCGTATCTTTAATTAAACCAATTCCTATTAAAAAAGCTTGCATAGGAATAGCGAAAAAGTGAAATAAAAAATATGGCCAGAGAAGTTTTAGGTACATAGGGGCAATATCTGAATCAAAAAACATATGGGTAAGTGGCTCTGCAAAAATGTGAAAAATAATGACAGCTGGTATTCCATAAACAAATGTCATCAATATAACCTGCTGCAACAGGCTTCTTAGCTTAGCAAAATCCCTTTTCGCATATGCCTCAGATACAGTTGGAATTAATACAGTAGAAAGAGAATGAGCAATGAAGGCTGGAAAAAAACCGATACTAAAAGCCACCCCTGTTAATAATCCGAAATGCTCAATCGCCATTGTTCCTGAAAATCCAGCTTTCATTAAAGCTGCTTTTATCAGAAAAGGTTGGATCGCATGGGAAATAGAGTGAGTGATTCTCATTCCAGTAGTCGGTAGTGAAACCGACATGAGACTTTTCCGCACAGATTTACCCGTAAGTCTTACAGCGCTTTTATATTTTATTAACTTAAATTGTAAAAAGAAGGTATGGATTAAATAAACGAAAACAATCAGTTCACTTCCGATTAATGTACAAAGAGCAATCAAAATAGCCTTGTCTAATTCGAATTGAAATAAATTATATACAATGACAAGTAAAGTTAATTGAACAATTCTTCTCAAAAAATTTGCTATTGCAATCTTTCCCATATGTTGCACTCCCATAAAGTAGCCCCTAGCTACTGAGGAAAAGGATACAAGTGGAATCAACACAATTACTAGTCCACGTATATATGGATGATAGTGATTAAATACGGGAAGTATTGGCAAAATGGCAAGTGCTAAAATAACTAGGACGATTGTAAATAACACCGTAAATCGGATCGCATGCTGGAGCATACTTAAATGATACTTGTCTTCTTTTTCAGCAATAAACTTTGAAATGGAAACAGGTAATTCCATACTTGCTAATACAACAATAAAAAAGATAACCGGTAATATAGACATATATAAACCCATGCCTACTTCACCTAGTTCTTTTGCCAAAACCATATTTATAAAAAACTCAACACATTCACCAATAAATGCTACAACTACCAACAAAAATGTCCCTTTAAAAAAAGAAGTCATACTGTCTCTCCTATCTAGTAAAAACTCATCCTAATTTATGATATGAGACAAGTACTGAGAATATTTAATCCTTTTTTAAAATCTCTTTATAAGGCGTCCCCCACCTTTAATATATAAAGAATTTCAAAAAATAATTTCAATAAACCGGAGACAAATTTTATTAGCCCCTCTACTTTGTAAACCTATACAATGTTCTAGTTGACATATTTCCTCCCTTTCATTATTCTTTTTTATAGTAGATAAAAAGGGGATGAACTAATGAAATTTCGAGCCATTGATATTTGTTATATTGGTTTATTTACAGCATTTATGATGATTGGAGCGAATATCACTTCTATTGTTCCATTTATGGTAATAGGTGGGGTTCCTATTACATTACAAACCTTTTTTGCCATTCTTGCTGGAGCGACCCTTGGAAGCCGGCTAGGAGCAATATCAATGATTGTTTATACTATTGTAGGGCTTGCTGGTGCACCTGTTTTTGCAAGATTCAGTGGTGGAATAGGAGATATAGTCAGCCCAACTTTCGGGTTTATTGTTTCATTTATTTTTACAAGTTACATAGTTGGCAAGATTATTGAGAAGAAACCAACATTTCTTATGTTCATAACAGCATCACTTATTGGAATAGTGGTCAACTATATTATTGGTACAAATTGGATGTACTTTGCTTATCAATTATGGGCATCAGCTCCAGACGGTTTTACTTATAAAATTGCATGGCTATGGATGGCTGCACCACTTCCAAAAGATATTATCCTGTCTATCTGTGCAGGTTTATTTGCAATGCGCCTACATAGAACAGTAAAAATCCGGCATTTTTCTATATCAGCAAAATAACGCAAAAAAGGAGCTAGCATTTCCAAATGCAGCTCCTTTTTTTCTTTCTAGGTTACAGAAAATAATTGAACTTATTTGACTATAAGGTCAATATTATTGGTTTTTCTTTCGTGACGATAACAGTATGCTCAACCTGAGCAACCAAGCTTCCATCTGGAGTTTTGAATGTCCACCCATCATCCATCTCAACTACTTCCTCAGCACCAGTAGAGATAAAGGGTTCAAAAGCTATTACCATTCCATCCTTTAATAAATCATTATCCCAAGGCTCGTAATAGTTCATAATATAATCAGGCTTTTCATGAAGTGCTCGTCCAACCCCATGACCTGTTAAATTTAGGATGACATTAAAACCACTTCTTTTTGCCTCATTCATTACTGCCTTACCAATTTGATTTTGCTTTGAACCAGCCTTAATTTTTGCAAGTCCTTTTTGAAATGCCCGTTGAGCACAATCACATAGCTCTTCTAATTCAGGACTTGATTCTCCGACCACAAACGAAATACCTGTATCTGCATAGTAGCCATTCCAAGATCCTGAAACATCAATGTTAACCAAATCTCCATCCATTATCATTCGATCACTTGGGATACCATGTGCCACTTCATCATTTACACTAATACATGTATAACCAGGAAAGTCATATTCACCTTTTGGTCCAGAAATTGCACCATGGCTTTCAAATAATTGACCTGCTCTTTCATCTAATTCCTTTGTTGTTACACCAGGCTTCGTTAATGATTTTAATTCATCGCGTATCTCAGCTACAATTTTACCGATTTTTTTTAAAGCTTCTAAATCCTTCTCATTTTTTACAATCATTTGATCTTTCCTTTCAAAAAAAGTACATAGTCCCTTTTCATTATATAAAAAAAGATTTCATAATCCAAAGTTCCACTCTTCCAACAACGAATAGCCTTATTTTTTTCCAATAAACGGAAGAAACCTCATGCTATAGGTTTACCTTTGTAACATTTCTGTAATATTTGTTTAAAATAACTGTAAAAAATATTTCGACAATTATCTGTTATATTATCAATAGTAGACAAAAAACGACTGAGGTGGCCAAATTAATGAAACGTATCGGATCCATTGTTATAACAATCGCCCTAGCAATTTTACTAATTTTACCATTCCAATCTGCAAGCGCTGCAGAATTTTCTCCAGATGATCTTATTAAAGAAGCGAAAAAACATATTGGAACACCATACAAATGGGGTGGCGTTACGCCAAGTGGATTTGACTGCTCAGGTTTCGTCTATTATTCTTTCAATAAAATGGGAATTACTTTACCCCATTCTTCTGCAGCCATATATAATAAGGGGGAAAAAGTTAGTAAATCAGAACTTAAACCTGGTGATCTAGTATTTTTCAACACAAGCGGCTCAGGAATTTCTCATGTATCAATTTATATAGGCGATAATCAGATCATTCACTCCGTGGATAAAGGTGTTAAAATAGACAAATTAAACAGCTCTTATTGGAAAACAAGATATGTCGGAGCGAAGAGATTATAGTTGATAAAGCAGCGATATACGCTGCTTTTTTTTAATACAGCTTCATTGAATAATAGTTGAATTTCTTATTTATATAGACGCAATAGTTAAGAAAAAGTTTCATTTTCAAACAAAAAAATTTCTAAAGTGGGAAATTACAATCGTTTTACACCAGCCTTACTTTTATTATATGAAGCTCTTTCTGCAAAAGTTCATATTCTCTAAAAAAATTTTAGATACTTTCAACTTATTTCACCAATTTTGCATAAATTATTAGTGTCATACAAAAAAATGAATTAACAATGGTATTAAAAGCCGTCAATAATATGTCTAATCAATCTAAACGCTATTCGAAAAGGCCAGATAATTATTTCTGGTATCCAAGATAATAGATCTAAAACAAAATCCCAAAATGTATAGTGTTCATTTTTAATTTTTTTCTGTTGTTTTCTGCTTTTTCTCAAATTCATCACTCTTTTTATGATTAATCTAACTAGACTTGCAACAAGCATCATACAGAGTTTTCAAATGTTATATCGTCTGAGAACTCAACCTAATTTCTTTAGTATATTCCCACTACTTTTCTTCGTAATCGTTCCTTTCCTCTTTTAAGATGAGTCTTTACCGTTGATAATGGCATAGACGTTCGTTGTGATATATCTTTCATACTACAATCATAAAAATAATATAGTAGTAAGGACTGTTGGTATCGGCTCGGAAGTTCATTAATTTTCTTTATTAAATTTTCATGTAAAACTTTCTCTAGTACCATTTTTTCTGTTTCATCCTGTACTTCATTTTGTTCAATTACATCCATTTTTTCTTCTAAGTATCGGTACTTTACTTTCTGTCTTTTCCATTCATCCTTACATTTATTTAAAGCTATTTTAAATAACCAGTTTTTAAACGATGAACGGTGTTCAAAGGAATCATATCCAATATATGCAGCTATAAGAGTTTCTTGATATATATCCTCTGCTATTTCCCAATGTTTCATTAGCGAATATATATAATTTAAAAGTGCTTTACCATGTGTGATAACAAAGTTTTCTATATCTATATTTTTCTGTTGTTCACGATCTATTATTCTATCCATACCCTAAGATTCTCTCCTTAGTATTTGTAATCTTTTTTCTCATTATAAAGATCCATCTTTAAAATAAAAGAAACTGTTTCTTAAGTTTTCCTTAAATATATCTTTAAAATTTTTTAATAAAAATGAAACGAAAAAGAAATTACCTTTCATTGTTAATTGTGTTAATCTTATCTAAAAGAATCAATATTTATAAAAATAGGATAAATATACTCTTCTATTTAGATTGAGTAAGGAGCTTTCTCATACCACTATCTACATGTTGATTGATGGAAATAGGTTTGCTCTATACGATGACTTCAATGACAAATCATACTACGAAAATTAATTAAATAACTCAGTCTTAGGTCTTAAAGATAATTACTGCGATAGTTCGTATTCTATCTGGAATAAATGAGATAAGATACCAATAAAGGGGAAAAATCATGAAGTTCTTACAATTTAAAAGAGTCTTTAAAGCAAGATGTTCCCTTCCTATATTTCAATTCTACATAGGAGGAAAATTGTGTGGAGCAACGTAAAATTTATTTATTACTAACCGATACTGGTACAATGTTTACAAGAATGATAAAGCTTTTTACTCAAGAACCACTCAACCACGCTTCATTAGCCTTTGATGATAATCTGGTTGAGGTATATAGCTTTGGCAGAAAAAATATGAGAAACCCTTTTATTGGAGGGTTTGTAAAAGAAAATATTCGTACGGGTCTTTTTAAACATGCTAAATGTGCTATTTATAGTTGTACGGTTTCTGAAAAGCAATACCAAGAAATGAGAAGAAAAATCATAAATTTTGAAAATAATAAGCAAAACTATAAATATAATCTTATTGGACTTATTGGAGTCCTATTTAATATAGAAATTGAGAGAAAAAATGCCTATTTCTGCTCTCAATTTGTTGCATCAGTGTTAAAAGATTCGGGTGTCGTTCTCATTAATAAGCCTTTAGCCTTCGTTACTCCAAGTGATTTAAAAGCAACCTCGCCTTTTCAACTAGTTTATGAAGGAAAATTAAATTTCTATTTTTCCACAACTGAGATGAACCAAAATTCAAACAATCAGCCACTTTTATTAAAAACAATGTAATGATTTTCATTTTCTATCTAAAGAAAGCATAAAACCATTAGAATGTTCTCTATTGTTTTTATGCTCTTTTTATTTTTTATTGGGCTCTTTCCTAAAATATTATTGCTATTTTTAAAAGCCTATTTTTCTAACAAAGGCATAGACACCTTTAACCATCTGCAACGAACTCAAATAATTCTTCCTTTAACTCTTATTAACACTCTATCGATGCGACAATATTTTCTAGGTCCATCCCTAAAAAAATAGCTTTCAATCCTACTCCTTTATTAGTTATAATTTTTATATGTGCAATAAGAAACTGATTGAAAAAGGTGTATATAGATGAGTATTTTAACAGTAAAAGATTTGAGTCACGGTTTTGGTGATCGTGCTATTTTTAATAATGTGTCATTTCGTTTGTTAAAAGGGGAACATATCGGGTTAGTTGGAGCCAACGGTGAAGGTAAATCTACGTTTATGAATATCATTACAAGAAAGCTACAGCCCGATGAAGGAAAGGTTGAGTGGGCGAAAAAAGTCCGTGTCGGTTACTTAGACCAGCATGCGGTCCTAAAAAAAGGAATGACCATGAAAGATGCTTTAAAAGGTGCATTTCAATATTTATTCGACCTTGAAACAGAAATGAATGGACTCTATGAAAAGATGGGTGAAGCCACACCGGAAGAATTAGAGAAAATGCTAGAAGAAGTGGGAACCATTCAGGATATTTTAACTAACAATGATTTCTATATTATTGATGCCAAAATTGAAGAAATTGCAAGAGGGCTTGGACTTGATGACATCGGACTTGATCGAGATGTTCAGGATTTGAGTGGTGGACAACGGACAAAAGTGCTTCTCGCAAAACTACTTCTTGAAAAACCAGATATCTTGCTTCTTGATGAGCCTACTAACTATCTAGATGAGCAACATATTGAATGGCTAAAGCGCTATTTACAAAACTATGAAAATGCTTTTATTTTAATTTCACATGATATTCCATTCTTAAATAGTGTTATTAATTTAATTTACCATATGGAAAATCAAGAATTAAATCGATATGTTGGTGACTATGATGATTTCATGAAAGTATATGAAATGAAGAAACAACAATTAGAATCTGCCTATAAAAAGCAGCAACAAGAAATTTCTGAACTAAAAGATTTTGTAGCAAGAAATAAGGCGAGAGTTTCAACCAGAAATATGGCAATGTCACGTCAGAAAAAGCTAGATAAAATGGAAGTTATTGAATTGGCTGCAGAAAAGCCAAAGCCAGAGTTCCGCTTTAAAGAGGGACGTACATCCGGAAAAATGATTTTTGAAGCAAAGGACTTAGTTATTGGTTATGATGAACCACTTTCAAGACCATTGAACCTTCAAATGGAACGTGGCCAAAAGATTGCTCTAGTTGGTGCTAATGGTATTGGAAAAACAACATTGTTGAAAAGTATACTAGGAGAAATTAAACCTCTATCTGGTTTAGTTGAGCGTGGGGATTATCAATTAACAGGATATTTTGAACAAGAAGTTAAACAGGCAAATTATAATACTTGTATTGAAGAAGTGTGGAATGAATTCCCTTCCTTTACACAATATGAAGTTCGAGCTGCATTAGCAAAATGTGGATTAACGACGAAGCATATTGAAAGCAAAGTTGAGGTACTTAGTGGCGGGGAAAAGGCAAAGGTTCGTCTATGTAAATTAATTAACAAAGAAACAAATATCCTAGTACTTGATGAGCCGACAAACCATTTAGATGTCGATGCGAAGGATGAATTAAAACGTGCCCTCCAAGACTACAAAGGCAGTGTTCTTCTTATTTGCCATGAACCGGAATTCTACCAAGATGTCGTAACAGATGTATGGAACTGCGAAAACTGGACTACTAAGGTGTTTTGATCTGTAAACACCAAAAAAAGGTGTTTTGATCTGTAAACACCAAAAAAAGGTGTTTTGATCTGTAAACACCAAAAAAAGGTGTTTTGATCTGTAAACAAAAAAAAGGTGTTTTGATCTGGAAACACCAAAAAAGGTGTTTTGATCTGTAAACACTATAAAACTAATGACTAATTATAAAGCACAGGAGGGAATGAATAATGGATTTTCCATTATTCATTCCCTCCTTATTTTGATTGTTATTTTAGGAAAATGAAATGTGTAGCGGTCCTCGGTCGATATTTATTAGTTATAACTTTACTTAAATAGCAACAATGTTTGAGAAAAGATCCTTATTTTAAAACAAAATCTCCCGATGTCGTTTTTACCTTTAATTGAATTGAACCGTCACCAATTTTGCCTTTTATTTCATGTTCGTTTTTTTCAGTATAAGTTGCTCCAGAAACTTGAATTTTTCCACTACCTGATCCGCCATTAAAATCAATGGCAAAAGGATATGTCTGTTGCTTTGTTCTAACTTCAACTGTACCACTTGTTGATTCTAAATTCATATTACCAACGTGTTTATTAGGTCCAATCTCTATATCACCAGAAGTGGCATTTCCAATAATAGTTCCACTAATATCATCAACAACGATGCTTCCAGATGTGGCATTGATTTCTGATTCCTTTGCTAAAAGCTGATCCACATTGATATCCCCAGAAGTAGATTTTAGCTTTACTTTTTTTGCCTCATTGTTATTTACATTAATTTCACCACTTGAAACTTGAACAGATAATTGATTGGCAACTTTTACATCGTCATTTGTAATATCCCCGCTCGTCGCCTTCAAGAATAGATCTTCTGCCTGATTATTTGCTGCTTTGATTGTACCACTAGTTGATTCAATAACCAGTTTATTATTCACCTTACCATTTTTAACATTTACATCACCAGATGCTGCTTTAAAAGTTGCATTTTCAGCAGAAAAATCCTTTACATTTAATTCTCCTGATGAAGATTTTACGTCTAATGATTGATACATCTTCTCAGGAATTTTTACATATAATTTTATACTGCTATAAAATGTAGCTCCCAATCGAATTTTTTCCTTAACCTTAATATTAATACGGTCCCCATCATTGTCTACTTTTAATTTATACTGTCCTTTTTTTCTTATCGTTTCTTTTCCTAATAAATCAACTTGAACATCATCACTATTTGACGGTTCTAATATGACATCCACAGATCCAGAATCAATTTGAATTTCTTTTATGTTTTTACCACTAATTGACTTCTTTTCACTCCACTCTTTCGGATGAAACAAAGAATCCTTATTTGCAAATAAACTTGCTGTCGTGCCAATAATACCGATTATCAATAAAATGATTGCCCCTAAAATCATTTTTTTCATTATGCCTTTCCCCCTTTAATTATCTTTACATTAAATTTTATATAGCGAAGAATAACGGAATAAAATAACTTTCCTATATTGATCATTGCAATACTTAATAGTAACCCGATCGCACATAACACAATCGATGCAAAAAATTGCAGTAAAAATAAATCAAATCCTGTAAATATCCCCCATGAAACGACTAATAAAGGAGCAACCGTCATCACAATTGCAGTCACACACAATCCAATATACACCCCAATAAGCCCTAGAACAGGCCCCAATAAAAAAACAATATTAAAAAAACTTAAACTAATCGTTGCAATCATCGCACGTGTAATATTTGGAACAGATCGATCCTTTTCTGCTGCACTTATCCGATACTCTGCTATTAAATCCTTGGCAATCATTTGTGGATCCCCTAGCTCTGAAACAACTTCTTCCTCCGTTTTTCCATTTTCAATCCCGATTGTAAAATGCTCTTCAAAATCATAAAGCATATCTTTTCGATCACGTTCAGGAACTTTCGATAGATAGCTTTCTAAACTTCTTATAAATTCATTTCTCCCCATTCGCCATACCCTCCGTTATAAATTGATTGACTGCCTCAGAAAATTGCCTCCATTGACTAATTAAATCAAACATATATTCAAGGCCTTTTGTTGTAATTGAATAGTACTTTCTTGGTGGTCCTTCAGTGGATTCTAATAAATAAGTGGTTAAAAGATCATCCTTTGTTAACCTTCTAAGTAAAGGATACAGAGTCCCTTCTGCAACTTCTATTTTACTGGATATATTTTGAGCTAACTCATAGCCATATTGATCCTTTTTAGAAATTAATATTAGAACACATAGTTCTAAAACACCCTTTTTAAACTGGACATTCAAAAAATCCACCTCCTATAAATTAATATCAGCTACTGTACATTGTTCACTAGTATTAACTATATAATAATCGATACTACTGATTAATGCAAGGTACTGAATAATAAAAAAGCATCTACTGACAAAAAATGTGTAGATGCCTATTTCAAATGTATCCATTAACCTCGCTGATCAACGATGTTTCCAGCATACAAATATTTTTGATTGACAGGGACTTCAAGTTCTCGACAAAACTGTTTTAGCGTTCGTTCTTCTCGTAATGTAACAATAGAAATAACCGTTCCTGATTCCTGACCTAATCTTCCTGTTCTACCTGAACGATGAGTATATTGGGAGGTATTGTCCGGTAAATCAAAATGGATTACATATGGAAGATTGGCAATATCTAACCCTCTTGCCGCTACTTCAGTAGTAAAAAGTAGAGAATACTCACCAGACTGTAATTGACTAATTGCTTTCGCTCTTGCTTCTTTTTTCAATTCACTATGTAATTCTCCAACCAAGTGACCTTTATATTTCATTTTTTCTGCTATAACATTTAGCTTTCCAATATCGTTAAAAAATACAAGAGCTTGCATAGATTCTACTCTATTTAGTTTTGCTAATATCTCCATTTTATCTCTTTCTTCACATACAAAATAAATATGTTCAACTTTCGCTTTATTTTCGGAAGTCTTAATATTTATTATTTCTGGTTCTTTCATCAGCATCTGCGCAGAATGGATTGTTTGCTCCTGAAGTGTTGCCGAGAAAAGTAGAAGTTGCCTTTCACTTAATGTCGCTTTAATAATCCCAGTAATTGTTTGCATATTTTCTGAAGTAAGGAGTTGATCGCCTTCATCAAAAACGATCGTCTTTACTTCATGCATTTTTATTTTTTTTTGTTTTATTAATTCAAAAATTCGCCCAGGTGTTCCTACAATGATATGCGGCTTCTTTTTTAGCTTCTCTAATTGGCGTTTTACATTTGCACCACCAATAAATGATGCTGCCAGTATCCCACTTCCAGAGGCCCAATTTTGAATTTCTTGAAGGATTTGCATCACTAGTTCCCTAGATGGGGCAAGAATAATTGTTTGTATATTTTTATTATCGGTATTTAGCTTTTCTAATAATGGAAGAACATAGGCTAATGTTTTCCCTGTTCCAGTCGGTGAACTAGCAATAACATCCTTGCCTTCCATTATTATCTCAGCAGTTTCCTTTTGGATGGCTGTAGGCTGATCAAATCCTGCAGTCTTCCATGTATCTTGAAAGTTTGGTTTTAAAGTTGATAAAAATGGCCAATTACTTGTCATATTGCTCTCCTTTAGTTCTATTTTCATTTTTTCTTATGGCTCTTTTCTTAAATATTGTTGCTATTTAACTAAAGTTTTAACGAATAACTATCGGCTGATGAAGACTGCTACACCTTTCTTTTTACTGAAAAGAGCTGTAAGCTCCATGAAAATCGTTGCATCCTTTTTTGGTGTAATAACCGGCAGTTGGACATTTACAAAAGCAACAAACTATAAAAACAGCCTTTCTTATAAATCAACACAAAGTTCACTTTATCATACACTACTAGAAGTTTATATGACAAATAAGGAAAGCAATCTTGCATTTTTAATCAACATATTGAGGTTATCTATTAAAGACGTCTGTCCCCTTATGGTAGATTTGCTGTTTTAATATGAGTAAATTTCCAATAAATAGCTTGGCCATTAGCAGTTATAAGTTCAATTATGTTATTTGAGACATTTTTTAATAATCCAATTTTCTCTGGATTATCTCCTAAATCCAGGACTATTAATTGCCCTTCATATTTTTTTAATTGTTCATCAAAAGATCTTGCTAAAGGAATACTTGCAGGAACAATTGGCAAATCTTTACTGCCTAAAGTATATGGTGTTAGTTGATTTGAATACGGGGTGAACCATTTTATATGCTGCATCGATATAAAAATAATTTTGTACACTGGGGAATAAAAAACAATGTAGTCATTTAAAACACTAGTAATATATCCGTGAATCGATTTGTTCCCCGTAACAAATAATTCTATGAACTGTCCTTTTGCATGATTTAATATTTTTCTATAGGAAATCGGTTCCGGTTCATTTATCATGAGTAAGGATTCTGGTGGTTCGCTTACTATTTCTTTTACTACTTTTTCCTTTAAGTGCTGAATGTGTAGTAGTGGAATATATAAAAATTTATTGCCAGTATAGATCACAATTATATCCAGTCCCTTATCAAGTAATAAGCCTGATATGAGATTCTTTCCTGAAATTTCAACCTCAACCTCTTGATTAATTAATTGGTTAATTCCTGACAACTCTACATCCTCCTTTCAATAGATTGGTGCACTAGTCAAAAACCAATGCACCCTGGTTTGCCAACTCGTGAAATAATATATTAAAATATCTTTAAAGCTTTAGCCATTCCCTTTAAAACTACCTGTTGTATAAATAATCCTGCAACGGAAGGAATATTTAATGTTTCAACCAAATCTTTAATTTGTAATTGTTGATTTTCTTCCCCAGAACTATCCACTTCCACCTCTTTATTTGCATTGGTTTTATTGCTATTTTTCCCTTTTTCCATTTGACTATCATCACTATTTTCGGCATTATCATCCTCTTTATTGTTTAATTTCTTTAAGAATCCTTTTGGACCAAAACTAATACTCCTTACATGAAGAGGATGAATTCGGTATATTTCTTTATTATTTATAAGGGTGAAATATCCATCAGTATTTTCAACTAAGATACCTTCAAGAGCTTCTGGTCCATGACGATTAATCGAAACCCATCCATGTGTCATTTGCGTAAATAGTTGATTAAATTCTGGAGCTCCAATATATTCTTGACGAGCTAAATTAGTTACTTCATCTCCAATTTGTGAATTGTTATTTTGAGGAGTCATAATACTCTTTATATGTTGAATGTTGTAATATACAATTCCATCATCATTAGTACTGACCACAGCATAATCACTCTTGACATCCAATAATAAACCTTTTTTTGATTCCGGTCCTCCCTGGTTAATTTGTACTAGTTTGGATTTTAAATTATTCATAATACCTACAAAATTCTTGCTCTGATAATATATAATTTTTTCCTTTTGCATTAAATTAGATTGCATTGAATTAAAGATTGGATCCTCACTAATGCTTTTAATATGTTCAGCCTGATAATAAATAACCCCATTCTCTGTACCTAGTGCAATATAATCAGATTGTACATCAATCAGCCTTCCTGTCTTAGACTCTGGCCCACCTCTATATATGGTTACATTCTTTCCTTTTAATGAATAAGGAAGAGAGATAGGGGCAGAATTTTCCTTATTAAGATTACTTTTTTCTATTTTTATCCTCCTTATTTTCCTCCCTTGCATAAACGTCAGTAGATTTTCAACCTAGTAGAAATCAGGTAGAATAACTGTCCGTACTGCCCGATTAGTTTACCTAGTAATCAGCTGGAGTCTTTGTTCCTCGCTGATTATAGATCACTTTATCTATTAGGGTAATTTATATTGTATATATACGTGTCTTATATTTTTCGGAAACCCGTTAAACAACCATTTCTGTAAATTTCAACTATAACCTAATAGTCTATTATTTAAAATTAGGACTGGGAATGGTTCACCTATTCTCTTTTCGTTTATTTTCTTTTACAATAAGAAAAGCATAGGTGTCTTAATTAACTGAGACAGCAATAGTGGCAGAGGGATAGAACAGTGGAGAAACAACTAAGAGTTGTATTCATTTTTTTCACTTTCTTAATCGTCGTAGAAAGGAGATTTTACATATGTCAATTGAATTGGTTGAGGTTAAGCTCGAAGAAAAGAGTATTTTGGAAAATATGCTCCATTTTTATTTAGATGATTTGTCTAAATATACGAATCAGCTTAAAACAAATGATCAAGGAATATTTGAATACGACAGTTTGACTTACTTTTTCACTAAATCAAATCTTGTTCCATATTTTATTAAATTTGATGAAATGGTGGTCGGTTTCCTCCTATTTGTTAAGACAGAAAAAAGCGAGACTATCGATTATTGCGTTAATGATATATTTATTTTCACCCAATATCGAGAAAGAGGTTTTGCTGGACAAGCCGTAAAGAAACTAATTTCTGCTTATCCAGGAACCTATTACGTTGTTCAATTGGAAAAGAATCAAAATGCCATCCAATTTTGGAAATCTCTTTTCAAAGAAATGCAACTAGAGTACTCGGAAAATATGGTCATTGAAAGTGGTGAGAAGTGTCTGGCACAGACATTTAAAGTCCCACAATAGAATCCTATTTTTTGATCCGTGGAAAAAGGATTGTTACCTCAGTTCCTACATTTGGGGTACTCTGATAGGTAACCTTCCCCTTCATTTCCTCAATAAATTTTAACGATACAGTTGTTCCAATCCCCGTCCCCTTGTCCTTTGTTGTATAGTATAAGGTTCCAATTTTAGATAATTGTTCTTTTGACATCCCTTTACCAGTATCTAAAATCTTAATATAGATATAATCATTGTCTTCATCTATTTTTACAACAACACTCCCTTTATTCGGAGTTGCTTCAATTGCATTTTTAATAAGATTGATAAACGCTTGAATAAGATGGTTTCGATCTGCTAGAATTATCGGGTTCTTTTCCCCATAAAATTCCAACTTTACTCCATTTTTAAGGGCTAGAGATTCAATTAAGGTGACAACATGAAATAGGGTATCCCCCAACTGAATTTCTTCTACCTTTTTATACTGAGGTTTAGCAAAATTTAAATAATCATTAATAATTAGCTCTGCCCTAGCTAATTCACTTAAAATGAGAGTAAGGTATTGAAGGTTATCGTTTTTTTCCTGTTTTTGCATTAATTGGAGAAATCCCTTTACTACTGTTAATGGATTACGAATTTCATGGGCAATGGATGCGGCCATTTCCCCCATAGTATTCAGTTTTTCCGCTCGAATGATCTCTTGTTGCAACAGCTTCTTTTCTAGTATTTTTTCATGTAATAAAGTAGAAATTAATATCCCAAAGGTTTGTATTACACCATAAACAAGAACAATAAAAAATAATTTTATTCCATTTAGTTGTTGTCCATAATGAAAATAAAGGTAAGTGTATGTAATGACTAATTGACCTATAGCAATTAGGATTCCAGATATTGTAGCTAGGAAAATCTTTTTTCTTCTTGAACTGTGGTTAAATTTCTTTCTAATATACATAGGAAATAGTACGGCTACGATAAGGCATATATAGGCTATCCAGACACCCTCACCACCTATAATCATTCGTTCAATTAAAATGGTGAGAAATACAATAAAGCCAGAAATGGGACCATAATAAAAAATAGAGATAACTAAAGGGATATAACGTAAATCCCAATACAAACTAAATGCAGAGATTGAAAATGACATCGTTAAAATTGCACATAAACTATTTACTATACCTAAAATATATGGAGATTGACCTGCCTTTCTATTCTCAAGAAAAACACTATAAATATGTACAGGCAATAAAATAAAAAGCACATGTAAAATCAATTTTTCCATATAAGTATTACTCCCCGATTCTGTCATATTAACGTTAGTAATACGACAATTTTCGCAATTTTCCTTCATTTAAAGTGACATAATTTCACTTTTACAGCCAAATATTTTTAGGAGAGTTTTAGATAGAATACTAAAGGCGTGCTGTTAGAAAGAAGGTTTCCAACAACACGTTTCCCTCATAATTTGATGATTACATCTTCATTCACTTGATCTAGTAAGAAGCAAGCTAAATCCTTTCCATATAAAGACAAATGATGCAGTGGCCTAGTCATCGACACATATAATAATTTTATATCAATTTCAGAATCCAGAAATGAATCATCTAAAGAGCAGATGAGAACTGCATCAAACTCTAAACCTTTTGATAAATTTGAGCTGACAATGACAATTTCATCTTTATGGATTTCTTGATTTTCTTTTAAAACTTGAATCGAAAGGGACGAGTGCTTTTTAAATAGCTTAGCTAATTCCTGACATTCTTTATTCGTTTTTCCTATTATTGCCACAGTTTTCATACCTCTTTTATACAATTGATTAATCTCTTGTTCCATTAATTGAATGGCATCGATTTTTGTTGAAATTGTATGGAATGAAGGCTTTTGTCCATGTCTCACTACAGGTTCTACAATTGGTAGTTCTAACTTCAGTAACTTTAGAATTTGATTAGCTGCTTCCATAATTTCAACAGTTGTCCGATAGCTTTTTTGAAGGGTTTTATAGCTCGCTCTTGGAAAAATCTCATTTTGAACGATGCTCCAATCTTTAATACCTCGATACGAATGAATACCTTGCGCTAGATCCCCAACAATTGTAAACATATCAGTTTCTAATACAGTTTTTAACGCAAATAATTGAAAATAACTATAATCTTGCGCTTCATCTATAACGATGTTCTTCACACGTAACTGCTGATCAATTCCAAATATTTTTCCCTGTAAATATAGCAAGGATGCCAAATCTTCTATTTCAAACATGCCATTAGACATTAATTTCATTTGATAATGAATGAAAAACTCAATTTTATCCTCATCAAGTAAACCATCGGCATATTTTTTGAATATTTCCTTATTGGTAAGAAGCTGCTTAAAATAATAAAACAAATCATGCTTTGGTAGCTTTTTTATATATCGATTGACAGCGACCCTAGCTTCTTTCTTAATGTCATTCAACGCTTCCTCCTTTTTATCTAAAGCTTTTGATATGTATGCTTTTCTCTTTTCAGAGTTCACTTTACTATAAAGTGCTTTTTCTAATTTACCATCGTAAAATTTAATAACTTTATCAATCATCCTTTTCTTTTCAGTGCGGACATGGTTTTGTAATACACGCTTAACTTTGTCAATTCTTTGATAGAAAGGTAGGTACCGATATTCGTATTCTATTAACTGTCTTAAATTCATCGCATGATATAGACGAAACTTTGATACATAAAAATCTTCAGTTGGAAGTAGTGTTTTAAGTATGTCTTCTAGATATCGATCAATAATGTCTCTAAATAATAAAGAGCCTTTAAATTCCGACATCCATTTTACCAATTCGGGATTATCTATTTCTTGGTTAATAAAACGAAGTAGCTTATCGTCTGGAGGAACTAGTTTGATTTTTTTTCCAATACAGGAACGTACATAATCAACAAAGGTTGTTTGTAAAATATTTTCAACACCAAGTTCAGGAAGGACTTCTGAGATGTAGTCGATAAATAAGCGGTTCGGTGCTAAGATCATCAATTGATCAGCTGTAAACTTTTCTGCAAAGGTATAAATGAAATAAGAAATACGGTGAAGCGCAATCGTTGTTTTTCCACTTCCTGCCGCTCCTTGAACAATTATCGGTCTATTTAAATCTGCACGAATAATATTATTTTGTTCTTCTTGTATGGTCGATACAATTTCTGTTAAACGATTGCTTGCACTTTCTGATAGAGACATTTGCAATAATTCATCTGTTGTCGTTAAATCGATATCTCGAATTTCCTGCAATTCGCCATTTTCGATAATAAATTGTCGTTTTAATGATAAAAAACCATGGTACGTATCACCTTCAGACTCATACGATACCTCTCCCAATCGGCCATCATAATATAAGTTGGCAATAGGTGATCTCCAGTCCACAATAATCGGCTGCTGCGTTTCTTTATCGAATAATGAGACTTTTCCCAGATATAAATGTTCTTCCTGGCTCACATTCTCCTGTAGAAAATTGATTCTTGCAAAATAAGGCTTGTTTCTAAACTTTTTTAGCCTTTTTAACTCGTCTCCTGTACGTTGCAAGAGATTCGAATTCGTCAACATGGTCATATAGCTAAAACTACTATCCTTTATATCCATGCCTTCTAATGATTGCTTTAGGTTTTCCCTAAATGTTTCTTCATTAGATTCTGACGCTTGGATGACAACATTCATATACTTTTTTGTAAAATCGAGTCTTTCCGTTTCATTTTCATAATCAGGATGTGCCTTAGACATTCCCTTCCCTCCCTTTTTTTCTTCATTTAACACATTATAGACAGGAAAAAGCCATGAATTCTCAACTAATTCATGACTTCTCTATCCTTTTGAAAGTTCAAAGACGTATTTGTGATTATATAATATTCTTTGGCAATTGTCTAATATTTCATTTATTTTCCCTTCAGCAATTATTTTTTATTTTTTTATGTATACTTTGAGTATTTGTGCCAAAAATATATTGTGTATTTACTTATTTATGGATATTTCACTTTACGTATGAAAACTATTGATGTTTGAACGAGATTAGTAAATATCCGAATTTTGGAGGTATATAAATGGTAACTGGTAAAGTTAAGTGGTTCAATGCAGAAAAAGGATTTGGTTTTATCGAGGTAGAGGGACAGGACGATGTATTCGTTCACTTCTCAGCAATTCAAGGGGAAGGGTTCAAAACCCTCGAAGAAGGACAAACTGTAACCTTTGAAATCGAAGAAGGCGCACGTGGACCACAAGCAACAAATGTTCAAAAAGCATAAAAAGGTTGTCTATTAAGGAGTCTGACACCACTTAACATACAGTATTTAGAGCGAATTTCATCATTTTCGTAATAAATATCGTATGATGGGGTCAGACCCCTTTTATTTTCCTTCTGAACTGATATATATTAATTGATCTTTAATATAATCTTACCCTTATTTTCGTTTCTCTCCATTTTTTCATGGGCTTCATTTACTTCGTGAAGCTGGAATACACAATCGATGACAGGTGAGATACGTTTATTTGTTAGAAGGGGCATAGCAAATTCAACAAATTTTTTCGTTAAGCTCTCTTTTTGAGCAGGTGTTTGTGAACGTAATGTACTGCCAAATACTTTTATCCGTTTGATCATTAATGACATTAAATCTATTTCTAGCCGACTTCCACCTAATGTTCCAATTAAAATTAATCGACCCTCAATTTTTAAGGACTCAATATTTTTTTCAAAATATGATGCACCAATAAAGTCTAATATTAAATCCACACCTTTTCCTTCTGTTATATCACTTACTTTTTCTGCAAAATTGTCCTTTTTATAATTAATTGTATAGTGAGCCCCTAGTTCTTTACAAAGGCTAAGCTTCTCCTCACTTCCTGCTGTAACAATCAAAACCACCAGTGTGAACTGGTGGTTTGCTCTGCGGCTGAAAGCCTATGTTACCGGCCTTGGCCTAAAAGGCCCACTGAGAGGGTTTCCCGCCTGCACCACATTCACTCACTAATTCTAAAGAATTTCTTTATTTCTTCTTATTTTTCTCTCCTGTAAATGGGTCATATTCCTCGAATAATGTTAATTGATCACCCATATAGTCTTCCTTTAGCTGATTTCTAATGTATTCTTGTATTTGTTTCTTATTTCTGCCTACTGTATCAACATAGAAGCCCCTACACCAGAATTTCCGATTTCCGTATCGATACTTCAAATTGGCATGTCGATCAAATATCATGAGGCTACTTTTTCCTTTTAAATAACCCATGAATTGAGATACACTTAATTTAGGTGGAATACTGACTAACATATGAATGTGATCTGGACAGGCATTTGCTTCATGAATTATTACACCTTTCCGTTCACATAAATCTCGTATGATTTGCCCAATGCTCTTTTTATATTTTCCATAAATAATCTGCCTTCTGTACTTTGGGGCAAAAACTATGTGATACTTACAATTCCATGTTGTGTGTGCTAAACTATTCATGTCCTTCACAGGGCATACCTCCTTCTATGGTGAGATGAAGTGGTCGGGAAACCAACTTTATCTTACCCTGAAGTGAGGTTTTTTTATTACCACGCTATAAGCTCTCTGGAACCCCCGGCATAGCCAGGGGTTTTCTAAACCATAATAATGGTAGCACCAGCTTCGCGTGCTAACTGAATTGCTGCAGTTCCAACACCACTAGCTCCTGCATGAATTAATACTGTTTGATTTTTTTCTAGTTGACCAAGCTCAAAAAGATTTAAATAGGCAGTTAAAAACACTTCTGGAATTGCTGCAGCCTCTTCAAATGAAAAATCATCTGGAATCTTGATTGCCATATCAGCAGGGATGGTAACCTTCTCAGCATATCCCCCACCAGGTAATAATGCACATACACGATCCCCTTTATTCCAACCTCTTACTGATGAACCTACCTCTTCTACAATACCAGACATTTCAAGGCCCATTATTGGTGTTACCCCTGGTGGAACAGGATATTTTCCATACTTTTGTAAAACATCTGCACGATTAATAGCCGTTGCTTTTATATCGATTAATAATTCATTTGTACCGACTTTAGGGTCTTCCCATTCTCCAACAGACATACGATTCGTTAGTTCATCTACAATAATTGCCTTCATACGTATTCTCCTTTTATTCAATATAAACTCTATTAACAGACTATATTAGTATTTACAAATGGCTGAAAAAAATAAATTAGTCCAATACAAACGGAGCTGCCCATTTGTAAGACAGCCCCATTGTAATACTATTTTATAAAATATCCAACTATATTGATTGCTGGAAAAGGCCTTCTAGATTTCATACATATAAAATGGATAATTATTTTCTTCTTTTAAATCTAAAGACAAAGATCATTCCACCAATTAGTAGCAAAAAGAAGATTAAATATATAGCTATGGTTTCCTTCGAAAAAGTTGCAGTGTCTAATGAATGATTCCTATTGTTCCTATCCCCTCTTTCAATTGGACCAATATTTCCATTCCCCATATTTGGTGGTTGTATGTTTCCATTTTCTTCGCCATTTTCCATATTCGGTGGTTGCATGTTTCCATTTACTTTACCATTTCCCATATTTGGTTGGGCACCATTTTTCACAGATTGGTCTTCATTATCCTTTTGCTGATTCTCTTCAATCTTATTTGAATTTTGGGCGCTATTTTCAATTTTTGTTGACCCCTTAGCTAGCGATGAATTTGTCTCTACAACTAGTTCTCCTGAAATCTGAGCAAGTATTGATTCAGCCCGTTTTGCTGCGAATGCAACTAAACTATTCTCCCCGGATATTCCTTCTTCAAATTGTTCAACAGTATAGAACTTTGTAGGGTCTTTTTCAATATATGGTTTCAATAATGCTGATAGTTTACTCGTCATTTCATTCATATTTTTCTCTGAGAAAAAACCATTAGCTATTTCCTTTAAATAGTTATTAAACGTTTTTCGATTTTGATCATTGGAGAGTAAGGCATTTAATAATGGACGATCCTCTAATGTCACTCCTGAGACTGGAGATGAAATACTGAAATTAATATTCTCTTCACTCATTAAATTAGTACCCATACCTCCCATATTACCGGGCCCTTGATTCTTATTATTTGCAGGATCCCCTTCATTGGCATTTTGAGCAGTATCTATATTTTTTTCATTGTTACCCCTTTGCCCTGTAGGTCTATTACCAACTGGATAGCCAGCAAAAGCCATGTTCAAGTCCCATGGCAAAATTGAGAATTTACCATCTTCCTCATATAAGTAATAATTATGCTTCATTGTTCCTTGATAACTGTCTAAATTTACAAGAGCTGTACTTGCTGCGAAATACCTAAGCATTTCATCAATATTTATCGAACCCTCAATGTTTTTATTGGTGTTTATTTCCTTTAGCATTTTCATCATTGCAGATTGATCAGAGCTCTCGGTATTTGTCTTTAAATCCAATCCTGAATAATCATCAATGTCATCACTAATCCAATTTAAGTCACTTCCAACTCCATCCGGCTTATATAAATCACCTGTACCATTTGCAAAATGATTTTGTAAAAACGGCTCTTCAATAGCTTCAACCCCTAAATATAAACCGTATTCTTCTCCGTTGATAGTGACATACATATAGGAATATTGTGGTGTAGGGACTCCCATTTCTTCCATAAGAGCATAGGACATATACTCTCTTATTTGCGTGGAATCTGAATACCCATTATTTAAATTTAACTTCCGAAGACCATATAGACTCTGATCTTCATATTTATCAAAATCAATTTTGAAACTATATCGATTAGAATCTTCTATATTCGCTACAGATCGTAATGTCATATTACCTTTTGTACGAATACCGACATTATTCATCTTTTTACCATTAATAACTACGGATGCTTTCACCATTTCTTCTTCAAGTGGATTGTCCAAAATGTCTTGTAAATCCTGATCATTCATAACTATATCTACAGTTGTTACTTTACTCTTATCAAAAACCTTTGTCATAAATTCGTTATTCATCGCAGTTTTTTCGATTTTACTATTCGGAAGTACGAACATAATAATAATAAAAAGCAGAAGTAAAAATAAAACCGATCCGAGGATATATTTATTTTTCAAATCGCATTGCTCCTTTCACTATTTTATTTTTATTTCTATAGCGAAAAGTTCTTTATGCAGTAAAATTCCCATCATAACTTAACATGACAGTTGAATTCACACTGTCTAATCGCTTAATACTATTAATAAATTGAGCATCTTTTTCTTTCTTTAATCTTACTTCATAGGTAATTTCTATTAGATCTTGCCCCATTACTGATTTTGATTTTACAGTATATTTTTTCGCCTGCTTTGAGACTATTTCTTCAATATTCTTTTCAATGCCTTCATTGGTATACTTCACAATTAATAGGTAAGGATTTTCAACGGTTAATCGGTTCACATAGAATATCAGTACCAATCCAATTGCTAGTGCACCTATAATAGCTAGTGGAATTAGTCCTGCTCCGCAAAGAATTCCAGACGCAACAGCCCAAAAAAGGTATACAAGATCCATTGGATCTTTAATTGGTGTTCGAAAACGGACAATCGATAAAGCACCAACCATACCAAGTGATAAAATAATATTCGTAGAAATCCCCATAATAATAAGAGCCGTTGCCATCGTCATAATAATTAGTGAAATATTAAAACTATGGGAGTATAACACCCCTGAGAATGTCTTTTTATAAACCATATAAATAAATAAACCTACTGCAAAAGCGACAATAATTCCAATAAGAGAATCGATAATAGAGAAGCTACTTGTATTCTCCAAAAAGCTAGATTTGAATATATCATTAAAAGTTGTTTTTGTTGTTGTATTCATTTATGTTGTCCTCCTTAAACATAATTTCTACTTAGTTGGTATTTGGAAGACGATGTCCTCATCGTATCGCCAATCTGTAATAATTGTTTGATAATGTCAGGTAAAAACTCATCATATTTCACCTCAAGAATAACAATATTTGGATCCAAAGCAGGAACCATCGGTAATTCAGGGTTTAAAAAATCAATATTTCTTAAGCTTGTCCTTACTTCACTATCAAACGTAACTCTTACATTGCCATATTCATAGGTAAACACTTCTCTTTCGTAATCTACAACAGTCGTTGGTTTTATTTGATATAAGGTCATCTGGACATATAATTCTCGAATGAGCTTCCTTGAATTATTTTCCATCCACTTGATATCACCTAACCGGACTCGCTCATATTCCATTGCCGTCATTTGGCATTTTTCCTTATAAGTTATGTCATTTTGCTTACTTTTCTTTTCGAGCTGAATAAAATCAGTTTTATAATTGTAAAGCCTAGCACGATACTTATCACGATGCTTCAAACCTTCTTTTTTTTGATTGAGTGCTTTGTTTTCGAGGTTATCAAAATACACACTACGGATTAAATATTTCCCATCCTTCATTACATGTGGATCTGGCTGCATAACAAATTGAAGATTTCTTCTTAATAAATGACAGTCCGCTTTTGTAACAGCATATTTTAATTCACTTCTGCCCTTTGCATGTTTAATCAACTTTTTCCCTCCTCCATTTATCTTCAGTGATTTTAGAATATAGATGAAATCTTAAAAAATACTTAACTATTAATGGATCCTTCTATACATGTAACTCTGAAAATAGCATCTGAAAAAAGATGTAATAGAATTAGTACACCTCTGAAACATAACTGTTATATTTCCATGTTATTGTTTTAACATGACAAACAGAGTAAAGGGGTCGACTTCTTTGAAAAAGTTTATTATATCTATCAGTACAGCACTATGCTTAAGTGTCGGAATATCAAGTGCGGGATTTGCAAGCACAAATACATATACAGTAAAAAGCGGAGATTCATTGTGGAAAATTGCTCAACAAAATAAAGTAACGGTTAACCAATTAAAGCAATGGAATCATCTCAAATCAGATAAAATTCTTCCCAATCAAAAATTAGTAATTGCTCCTAGTAATACGAAGGAGATAGCTACGACTGCTGCTTCTACTAGTAGTAAAGTAGTTAAGGAATTCACTGTTACAGCTACTGCATATACAGGAAGCTGTAAGGGTTGCAGTGGAATTACAGCAACTGGCATAAATTTAAAAAAGAATCCTAATATGAAAGTAATTTCTGTTGATCCTAAAGTGATTCCACTTGGAACAAAAGTTTATGTTGAAGGATATGGAAATGCAATTGCTGGCGATACTGGTGGAGCTATGAAAGGTAAAAAAATTGATGTCTTCTTTTCTTCAAAACAAAAAGCCATTCAATGGGGACGAAAAAGCGTAAAAGTTAAAATCCTAAAATAATTTATAAAACATCAAGTGTTAAAAAGCGCTTGATGTTTTTTTTGTAAGCTTTCTAAGCTTCTTGCTTAACTGTAAACGACGAAACGAAAACTGTTATCTACTATAAAAGAATAATCAAGTTCTTACTTTCTAAATGCCCATTTTTTTTATGTATAATTAAAGTATTCGAACAATAGAAAAGAGGGAGAAACGTGTCAAAGAGAAAATTGGTGATTACACAGAATATCCATCAAGAGCTACAAGCAAAGATAAAGGCTCTTATTCCAGAGTGGGAAATTATTTCAGGGAAAGACCCAGAGACTTGGAAGGAACATTTAAATCATGCAGAAGTTATTGTTGGTTGGAAAAAGGAAATAAAAGAAAATTGCCTAGAACAGAATTCTTCGCTTCGTTGGCTACAAAGCTGGAGTGCAGGCGTAGATAGCCTTCCATTGCATCATATGAAAGAAAGAGACATTCTATTAACGACTGCAAGCGGCGTCCATGCTTATCCAATTTCTGAAACAATCTTTTCCCTCATGTTAGCACTAACGAGGAAAATCCATACATATATTAAAAACCAACAAATTAAAAAATGGCATCATGAAAATTTAAGTTTAGAAATACATGGGAAAACAATAGGTATTGTGGGAGTTGGAGCAATAGGGAAGGAAACAGCGAAGATTGCTAAAGCATTTAATATGAAAGTGATTGGGATTCGTCAGTCAGACAAATCAGAAGAGGATTTTGATAAAGTATATAATATGATGCATATTAATTCTGTTCTTCCACTTTGTGATTATATCGTGGTGACAGCTCCTCTAACGAGTGAAACTTATTATATGTTTAGTAAGGATCAGTTTCAATTAATGAAAGACACCGCCATTTTTATTAATATTGGGCGAGGAGAAATTGTAAACGAAGATGATCTCATTCACGCACTTGAAACAAAACAAATTGCTGGAGCAGGATTAGATGTTTTCGAAAAAGAGCCTTTATTAGAAAATAGTCCACTTTGGAATTTCGAAAATGTCATTATTACACCACATACTGCAGGTTCAACCGAGCATTATGAATCCAGAGTGATTGAGGATATATTTATCCCCAACTTAAAACATTATTTACAAAAGGGTGTTCCAAATACAAATTTAGTTAATTATGAGAAAGGATATTAAACAGTCATTTCACTAAGAATAAAAAAAGGATCTGTACAATGGCATTCTGCCTTATGTACAGATCCTTTTTTCAGGTAACACCAGTTTTTTTGTATTCTACAATATGTTCTAAGTGACGTTTCTCATGCAACCTATACCGACTATATACAAACATTCATATTACCTATACATTTACTTCAATTAAAAAACTATTTTTACTTTTGTCAAAGGATAAAAGGAATATTCTCCTCCATTACACAATGTTTAAGCCTTTCCTTATATTTTTGTATTTCCATTTTGTTAAGAGCTTCATCAAGCGAAAAGTATTCAACTCCTTTATGTTCATCGGAATGGACCAATTCTCCACTGACCGTCGCCCCTTCTAATATAATTATACATGTCATTTTTTCCACATCTTGCTCAATACCCCTGATAAATTAGTTGAAAATATAGTAGAAAAAATCGGATGTGCAGGCATAATTAGTACAGTATCAAGAAAATATGCTGATTTAAATCGTAGTCCTTCTGTTGAAAATATTGAAGCCATCATTGAATATCGGGAAACCATTAAAGATATTCTCGAATATTTAACTATATTGGATATTAGCAGTGGTCAAATAGTAAAGCCCTACCTTCATCTATCTATCCACGGGATGAAGGATGCTCATTATGGTCCTTTTGCTATAGAGATTGGCACACTCAACGGAAAATCCTGTTCAAAAGAAATGAAGCATTGGTTCGAGCGTTCCATCACGAATGGATTAAAGGAGTATTTACCTGAAGTAAATGTAATCTTCGATAGGAAATTTATTGGAGACCGATCAATCGCCTATCATCGTTTAGGTGACGGACAAGAATATGAGGGATACAAAGATCTTTTTCAAACCTTTCAAATGGAGATTTCATTCACACTAAGAAAAAAATATAGTGAAGAATTGGTTCATTTAATTTCAAAAATAATTACTGATTTCCAAGAGGAATTTATCATAAACTAAATTAGCTTTCATTAATACGTATCATTAAAAAATCTGATGATTCTATTAGAATCATCAGATTTATATATATATTTAAGCTTAATTAGCACTCAGTGCAGTTTATTTTTTTCAATGCATTCCATTACCTAGCAATTTGAAATTGGATAGTTACTTTTGTTCCCTTTCCCTTCTCACTACTAAATTTAATGGAACCGTTATAATTCTCTATAATGTTATAACAAATCATTAGTCCCAATCCAGTCCCATTGCTTTTTAAAGAATAAAATGGAGTTCCTATTTTTTCCATTTCTTCATTATCCATTCCAATCCCATTATCCTCGATGAGTAAATGTAGTTTAGATTCATGAAGTTCAGTAGAAATTTTAATGATTCCATCTTTCTTATCCGTTGCTTCTATTGCGTTTTTAATGAAATTTACAAGTAATTGCTTCATTTCTACTTTACTGCAATGAACATTTATGTTGTCATGAATGGATAATGAAAAAATAATATTATTCGCTGAAGCGTAAGACGACAACAACTCAACTACACTATGTACTGTATCATTTACATTGGAAACAGGGGTTTTCTCAGTATTTGGCTTTGCAAGTGATAGAAAATCCGAAATTACTTTTTCGGCTAAGTCTAGCTCATCCAACATTAATTGAAAATGCTGTTTTGATTTCATTGGTATTAATTGATCTTCTTCATAGAACTGTAAAAATCCTTTAACCACAGTGATTGGGTTGCGAATTTCATGGGCAACAGCTGCTGCTAATTGTCCTGTATTTTTTAATCTTTCTGTTCTTTGAATTTGCTCATAATAAAGCTTTAATTTTTCAGTTCTACTGTTAGTGATAAAAAAGACAAAAAAGAAAATAAATTGACATGCAGTAAAGTTGATAATGTTCCCCCAATAATCTTCTAAAAAGTAAGGAAATCTTTCCCCTTGATCAATAAAATATATATAAGCAAATATTCCATACCCGCCGATAAGATTTACAGTTCCAATCGAGTAATAAATTTTTTTATGAAAAAAGGCAATAGCAATGCATGGCAATACTGTAATAAATACAAAATTTAACGTTGTTTCAGGATAAAGCAAAAATAAACTATAAAAATATCCAGCGATTAAATAAATTAATATTCCCTTAAACATAAATGTCTCTTTTTTTGGATAGATAAAAAAGACAATTGAAATCGTCACTGTAAATAAAAGCTGGATCATTTTCTTGATGCTAAAGATCGGTGCTGGTGAAATGATTATACCTGAAGCCATCATACAAATAATAAATAATACAATGATCTTATACCATTTAAGATTAGATAGTTGATTTAACTCTTTCATATATTTTGCCCCAATTCGATCCCCTCATTAAAAAAAACATACATACTAGTATTATTTTACCATATTTCTAGGACTGAGGTTTTTTCTCGAAAAGGTCACAACTTTAAATAAGAACTTTCGCAAAGAATTCCTGATATAATGCTTGAACTGCTTTTACTTCGTCCATTTCCTTTACACCAAACATCATACTAACTTCCGATGATCCTTGATTAATCATTTCAATATTAATATTGTTTTCTGCTAAAGCTTTAGATGCTCTTGCTGCTGTTCCTACAAACCTTCGCATGCCTTCACCCACAATCATAATTAATGCAAGGCCATGCTCCATCTTAACTTCATCAGCATCCAAATCATATTTTATATAATTGATTATCTCCTTTTCCATTTCCTTATTTAATTGGCTTTCTCGTAAAATAATTGAAATATCATCAATTCCAGAAGGAGAATGCTCGTAGGAAAGGTTAAATTTTTCTAAAATATGAAGAAGCCTTCTTCCAAATCCAACTTCCCTATTCATTAAATATTTACTTACATATATACTACAAAATCCATTATCACTTGCAATTCCTACAACAGGTCCATTTTTTTGTACCCTTTCGAATACAATTTTTGTACCTGGTGCAGATGGATTATTCGTATTTTTAATATGTACGGGGATTCCTGCCCGATATGCAGGAATTAACGCTTCATCATGAAGAACACAAAATCCAGCATAGGATAGTTCCCGCATTTCTCGATAAGTAATCTCCCGAATTTCTTTTGGGTGTTCTATAATCATTGGGTTGACTGAATACACAGCATCAACATCAGTAAAGTTCTCATAAATAGTTGATTTAACCCCATTTGCTAATACAGATCCTGTTATATCGGAACCACTTCTTGAAAAAGTTAGTGCCTCTCCATTTTTGTTAAACCCAAAAAATCCTGGAAAAATTATAATACCTGGATGATTTCTTAAGTTAGCTAGATTATTATAGCTCTCAGGTAAAACCTGTGCATTCCCTGGTTCATTGCTAACCAAAAGCCCTGCATCCCTGGGATTCATATATGAAGCTTCAACACCACATTGTTGGAAATAGGCAGCCACAAGCTTCGCATTAACATCTTCTCCACTAGCCTTTACAGCTTCCAAATATATGATAGGATTACTAAAATCCTGATTTAACACGCGAACAAACTCTTCCTTAATTTGGTCGATTAATTCTCTTGAGAGATTCAAGTCATTTGCAATGATTGTATATCTCTCAACTATTTTTTTGAAAGCATGACCTAATGTTCTATTTTTTAAATAGTACTTTCCACAAGAGATTAACAAATCCGTAATTTTTTCATCCTCTGGATACCTTTTTCCCGGGGCAGAAACAACAACTATTTTTCTCATTGGATCTGACATGACAATATCAAAAACCTTCTTTACTTGTTCACCTGTCGCTAAAGATGATCCTCCAAACTTAACAACCTTCATATCCACATCTCCCGTTGTAGTAAATTTTCTGATAAATTTTAGTTTTTATTATCCCTCTTTCTAGAGAAATTAGCAAGAGTTTTTCTACTCAGGGAATACAAATGTCTCTATACAGTGAACTCCTATATAGTGATCACAACTATTAAAATGAGGAAACTGCTCTTATTTCATATATCTATTGTCTAAATAGCTATTTTCATTGTTTTGTAAAAGCCTTACTGATGGCTTTTACTCCTAATAAATAGTTCTGTGGCCTTTTACAGTTCGTAGCTCTTTTCTCAATGACTTAAGAAAAGAGCTTAAAAAAAGCTAGGATTTATACATCCTAGCTACAGTAAAAATTGTTTATCTTACTAAACTTATTTCCTTGTTCACATCTACAATCCATTCATATTGTCTTAATTTCACTTTAAATAAAGTTAGTGGGTCTTGGAAAAATTCAGGGTTAGACTTCATTTTATTTAATCTATTTTCATTTTCTTTTCGAGAAATTAATGTTTGCTGGACTGTTTTTTCAAGCTCTGACAGAGGTTCTTGGAAAAACATACTAACATCTCTTTCTATTGCTGTTTCAAATAATTCAAATTGTACGAGGAACTTCTCAGTTACTAAATCCACTATCGCTTGATAGTCCTCGTTTTCTATAAACTTTTTATATCGGCTACTTAGCATAGATTTATTTTGTGTAAGGGAGCCTAATAATTTACCCGCACTTTTCAACAAAACTTGGCTAGGCGTATGTCTTAATAGAATATTAACCTTTTCCATTCGTATCCCATTCTTCATTCTCTCTGCATCACGTCGCCAATCATCAATGATTTTGCTATCTGTGTGTAACTGTAATTGGTCTTTTCCATATAAGGTATTAAAGCCATTTCGCATCTCTTCTAGAAAAATTCTACTTTGATAAAATTCTTCTTCTGCATTTGCAATCCAGCTTCGGATGGATGTATAGAAATATGGCATTACCTTACTGTATAAGTGACCTTGAATTCGAGAGTTCATTTCTTCATTTAACTCTAAATGAAGCTTTCGGAAATCACTGCTCTCATTAATAAGACTTGAACAGCCTTTAAGTATTTTAGGAATGGATTCAGATAATTCTTGTTTAATTTCATTTTTAATAAATTGATAGGAACCAGTAATGCTTTTAATTTTTTCACTTTCTAAATCTTGGAGTTGATGAATAGCGCCACCTAATTTTGCTATCATATCTTCGTCCCATTTTATAGAATCATTTAAAGCATTCTCCATTTCCACACGTTTTCCTAAAATAGTTGACATCAATAATCGAATAGAACCTAGAATTTTTAATGTTCGTGCTTCTTCCACATAAATCTCTTTAGTAATATTTTGTATAAATTGATCCAATTCATACTGCTGATTACTATTTTTATTGATAAACACCTTTGCATATGGATATCTAGAATGGAGTTCCTCCTTTAGGAGTGTTATCTTTTGCTCATTATAAAGATTCTCTGACTGGCTAATCACAAAATGAATGGGTACATTTTCGCTTTGATTTTGCAGCTCCGTTATTTCATCCCAATTATATTCATCTGGATTTAGTACCGCTACTATAGTATCAGCTAATAAAAACTCCTTAACAGACCTTTCTTCTTTCACACTTGGTGCTTCTATAATCGTAATTTGATTTTTATTAAGAATATCAGCCGGCCGTTTACACTCAATTAACATTCGCTTTGAAATTGCATCATGAAATTCAGATATACTGTCGATAGAGTTCATGCCATTTTCTGTTATTTCCGCAATCTCCAAATCATCATAATCTTTATACATGATGACTGAAGCAGAAGGTGTACCTAGGATTTGACCTCCTAGTATTGAATTAACCCAATCCGTTTTTCCACTTTCTGTAGAACCGGTGACAAGAAGGTGATGGACTCCCAAATCTAATAGCTCACGGACCATCCATTTTAAAGAATAATCCACCTGCATATCTTGCAATTCTGCCCAATGTAAAATGGACTGGAATAGTTTTAAACTTTCCTCTAATACATCGATGTCCCCTGTTGATTGAATAATTAAAGTTTCGGCGTTACGTATAACATCTTGATTAAAGGTTGATGGAAATATTTCTTCCCACGCTAATACTGATGCCGAAGCCACTAATTGTTTTGAAGAATCCGCTATTTTCAGCCAATTTTCTAAATGATACGGAATAATTGTACTCAGTTCTTTAACAAGGAGCTCCCCATTTAATAAACCAGAATACGTGTCAAAGTACAGTTGGGATAGTTCGCTCCATACATTTGAACTACTATCTTCCATATTGATAAGAAGCAAATTGATCTCTTTGATCCAATCTATATAGACATCCTTTGCTTCTGTCTGATAACTTCTCCATAAAGAGGAAACTAATTTCTCAAATAGATATTGATTTTCTATATATAGGACTGTTAACACTTTACTGAAATAACTTGGTGGAAATTGTTTTGTTTTGCCTTCATCACTATATCTCTTTAATATCTCAAACCAATCCATTGATACTGTGCTACTTGCAGAATTTACTGCTAATTCTACTGCATTGTTCCAATCCTCGTTTTCTTCAAAAAACTCTCGTGCAATCGTTGCAACATCTAAATGATCTGGATTATAAGCAACTGCTTCCTTAATTGTTTCAACAGCTTTATCCATTTTTCCTTGAACATTATATACGTTAAAAAGTTTGAGAGATAACTCTGTAGTGAGGACTTGGGAGTCTGAAGTAATTGAATGGTATAAATCTTCAGCAGCAGAAAATAGCCCAAGTTCAAAGTAGGCATCTGCCATATTTTTTTTCGCCCATGGCTCTAATTCATTATTAATATTTTCCCATTTAAAAATTGCTGATTCAAAATCTTTATTGTGAAAGTAAACCTCACCTTGTGCATAACGAATAAAGGACAGATCAGAAAATTCCTTCTGGTTCTCTATAACATAAGCCTCTCCTAATACTCGTACAGGAGGATCGATTACTCCCTCCTTCATGAATGTATATTTATAATATTGTTTTTCAATTAATACCTCTTCTAAGGTCATTTTATAAATCCCCCGATATGACATATTTACATAATCATTTAATGCGAATAGTCCTTAAAATATACTACCCTTTTACTAAACTATGAAAACCTTTTGAATATGTATACTTACTGTATTCTAGTATTCTAACAAATGAATATTTACAATGAATTTCATTTTACTTTCATTTTCGATACAGAAACAGTGGCTTAAGTAACAGTTTTAACATTTTTGAAATGTAAGCTTTTATTCTAAAATTTACGAATTATACTTTTGTTACAAAAAAGTGAATGGTAAGAATAATAAGAGTAGAGTATGTTTTAGGAATGTAGTTATTGAGTGGAAATAATTGATTTTTGCATAGAATTTTTAGGGAATCATACCATTTTATTTTAAATATCCATTGTATCGGATTAGTACCATAAGTAATTCAAAAAGGGTAAAGGGTGGAGGAGACCCCACTCTTTATTCCTTTTGGTAATTCAATTCCCACGTAATCCCAAATTTATCTGTTACCTTCCCATAAGTGGCGTTCCAAAATGTAGTCTGAAGCTCCATGCCTACTTTTCCATCTTTTGAAAGGGCACCGTAAATTTTATTGATTTCGTTTTCACTTTCAAGATCTAAACCAATCTCAATGTTGTTTCCTTTGATCGGTGTATGGCCAAATACATCATTAAAGTAAATAACAAATCCATTAGGGAAATGTAATTCTGCATGTATATATTTACCTTCATGACCCTTAAACATTTCAATTCCATCAGCAAGTTTAGTATTCTTAATTTGACCATCCAGTACTTCAGCATAAAATTCAATTGCTTCTTTGCAATTCTCAATGGTTATATGTGGATAAATTTTTTTCATTGATTAATCCTCATCCTTTACATCGGGATCTTCAGGAATGGGATCATTGTACCATTCTTCGACCCTTTTCTTATATTTTTCCATTTGCTCTATATGGGTTTTAAATTGGTCTTTATATAATAGATATTGTTCACCATCATGAACAAAACGAATCTTACCCTGCATAATTAATTTTTCAATAGAGGTCTCTGGCAGTGATAAATATTCAGATGTTTCCTTTATCGTTAAATACATGGTTTACCCCTCGATTCTATACACCTTCAATATTTTTAAACTGATTAAAAAACATACGATAGTATATCCCTTGCTTATCGATTAACTCATCATGACTTCCTTTTTCAACAATTTCCCCATGATCAACTACCATAATCGTATCAGCTTCACGAATTGTATTCAAACGATGGGCGATGATGAAGCTTGTTCTTCCGTCCATCACTTTTAATAATGCATCTTGAATATGTAGCTCAGTTCGAGTATCTATGCTACTTGTTGCCTCATCCAAAATAAGTAATGCTGGTTTAGCTAGAATAACACGGGCAATCGCAAGTAGCTGCCGTTGTCCTTGACTCAAGTTACCACCATTTTCGGAAAGCATGGTGTCATAACCTTTTGGCAATCTACGAATAAACACATCTGCATTTGCCATTTTTGCTGCTTCTTGAACCTCAGCATCCGTCGCATTTGGTTTTCCATATTTGATATTGTCCTTAATAGTTCCTGAAAACAAATAGGTGTCTTGTAGGACAATACCAAAGCATTTCCGTAAGCTATCCCTTGTATACTCACGAATATCCTTACCATCTAAATAAATATTTCCACTTGTCACATCATAGAAGCGAGTTAATAAATTTACAATTGTGGTTTTGCCAGCACCCGTTGGACCGACAAGTGCAGAGCTCGAGCCTATTTCAGATTCAAAACTAACATTTTTAAGTATAGGAGCATCTGATCGGTAACCAAAAGTTACATTATTAAATACAACATGCCCTTTCGGTTGTGCTAATGTTATTGCTCCTTCCTTATCTGGTAGTTCCTCATTTTCATCAAGTACTTCAAAGACCCGTTCTGCACCTGCAACACCTGATTGAAGCACATTAAATATATTTGCTAAGTCATTTAATGGTCTACCAAATTGCCTAGAATAAGTGAGGAAACTTGCAATAACACCAATAGTAATTAAACTTTTCACAGCAAGCAAACCACCAATGATAGCAACTACCGCAAATCCAAAATTATTTATTACATTCATGATGGGCATTAGAAAACCAGACCAGATTTGTGCTTTCAACCCCACCTGTTTTAGTTTTGTATTGATATCTTCAAATTCTTCAATCGCTTTGTCCTCATGATTAAAAGCTTTGACGACTTGAATTCCAGATATCGTTTCTTCAATATGTCCATTCAATTTACCAAGCTGAATTTGTTGGTTTTTAAATAATACTCGAGTTTTTTTAGCAATGGTTCGAGTTAATAAAAAGACTAATGGAACTGTTACAAGACTAGCTAATGTTAAGACGGGACTCAAGATCAGCATCATGATTAATGATCCAATTAATACAATTCCGCCAGACATTAATTGGGTGGTGGACTGTGAAATGGTATTGCTGACATTGTCAATATCATTTGAAAGTCTGCTCATTAGCTCTCCGTGAGTACGTGTATCAAAAAAAGATACAGGAAGCTTTTGTAGCTTTTTAAATAAGTTACTTCGTAGACGTTTGACAATTCGTTGCGATACGCCAGCCATTAACCAACCTTGTAAGAATGTAAGTATACCGTCAGCAACATAAGCGATCAATAGGACGAGTATTGTCATTTTTAGCAATCCGAAATCTACTTTTCCACCAATGGTCATTGCATCAATTGATTTACCAATCAAATACGGTGCGGATAAGGTAATGAGTGAATCAACGACAATAAATATCAAAATCGTGGATAGAATTTTTCTCTCGTTTCCGAAATAACGCCAAAGTCTCTTTAATGTACCTGTAAAATTTTTCGGTTTAACGATTGGACCGCCTCTACCCCCATGCCCTCGTGGTCCACCGCCTGGTCGCTGAAAGTTGTTTGGTTGACTAGCCTTTTGTTCCGACACTCTACCTCACCTCTTCTCCAATTTGAGATCGATAAATTTCTTGATACACCTTACAGTGTTTTATTAATTCATCGTGTTTTCCAATACCTACAATCTCCCCATCATCAAGAACAAGAATTTTATCTGCATCCATTATAGAAGTAATTCTCTGAGCAATTAAAAGACATGTCAAATTAGTAGAGTATTTTTTTAGTGACTCTTTTAATCTAGACTCCGTTACCATATCTAGAGCACTTGTACTATCATCAAGAATAAGGATTTCAGGCTGTTTAACTAGCGCACGTGCAATCGATAATCGTTGCTTTTGTCCACCTGAAAAATTCACTCCACCTTGACCTATTCGGGTCTCATACCCTTCTGGAGTTTCTAGAATAAACTCATGGGCCTGTGCCATTTTTGCAGCCTTTTGAATCTCTTCAAATGACGCATCTTCTTTTCCCCATCGAATGTTTTCAATGACTGATCCAGTGAATAATGTCGTTTTTTGAGGTACTATAGCAATCTTTTCTCTCAATTTGCTAGGCTGGATTTCTTTAATGTCTCTCCCATCCACTTTAATCCTTCCTGAATGAACATCATAGAATCGTGGAATCAAACTAACTAAGCTTGATTTCCCAGAGCCTGTTGAGCCAATAATCCCCACAGTTTCTCCTGGTAAACAAGTGAAGGTTATATTCTTTAGTATCGGATCTCCCGAACCATTATAAGAAAAAGTTACCTGTTCAAAGTCAATTTGCCCTTTTGTTACAGCTTTTGTGTCATTTTCCTTCCAAGTCATTTCATTGTTTTCTGCAAAGACTTCTCCAATTCTGCTTGCAGATGCTTTCGCTCGCACAAACATATTAAATACCATAGAAATCATCATTAAAGAAAAAAGAATTTGTGTCATATAGTTAGTGAATGCAATAACTGTCCCTGCCTGTAATTGACCATGATCCACACGAATGCCGCCAATCCATAACACCGCAACAATCCCCAAATTCACCACTAACATAATGATCGGGCTAAAAATTGACATGATTCTGATTGCCGAGATCGATCGATCTTGAAATTTTGCATTTGCATCATTAAACTTATTTACTTCAAAATCAAAACGATTAAAAGCCTTAACTACACGAACTCCAGATAAGTATTCTCTCATAAGTCCGTTCACCTTATCTAATGCTTCTTGCACTTTGATAAAAAAAGGAAAACTAATCTTCATATTCACAATAATCGTTAATGCTACAAGCGGAACAACTACAGCTAAAACTACGGCTAAATGCACATTTAGTTTGGTTGCCATGATCAGTCCACCAACACATAATAGCGGTGCTTTAACAAATATCCTCATCAACCCATTTACAAACACTTGGACCTGTGTCACATCATTTGTTAGTCTCGTTACAAGCGATGCACGGTCAAACTTGTCTATGCTTCTAAAAGAAAGAAACTGTATCTTTCGAAACAAATCTGAACGAAGCTCCGAACCAAAATTTTGCGACACAATACTTGATAATATATTCCGTGTAGAAGCGGCAATTGCACCTCCAGCTGTTATTAATAGCATCAGTCCCCCATATTTAAACACATAATCTAAATCTCTATTAGCCACACCGACATCGATGATCTTTGACATGATTGTTGGCTGCAGCAAATCACAAATAGCCTCAAAGGTTAAAAACAACACGGCGACACTAAATGGAAACCAATATTTTTTTATATATTTATTTAAAAACTTCATCCCTGTCATCCTTGTCTGATTTTACTACTTTTAAGATACCTCTTTACGTATTAATAGTCACTTATTTTTATTCGTATTCCTAAATAAAATACACTCTATAAATGATTAGTATAATATCTCTGTGTATAATGAATCTTGAAAATAGAAAAAAGCTGATTCACCCTAATGATTCAGCCTTTTTCATTATTCCTGTATTGCGATAGATGAGAAATTTGATTATAATCCTTCACTTTCCACTTTTCCTGAAAGTATTCAATATTACTAATACACGCGTTAACTAAATTTGTTTTTCCATAACCTAGTTCACCATCTGAAAATAAAGATAAGATAGTATTGATTACTGCCCCATGGGCAACAAGAAGTACTTTTCCGTCTTTATACTTTTCATGAATTTTATTAATCCCTATTTTCACACGTTTTTCTACAGATAAAATCTCTTCTTGATTCGGATATTGCTTATCAGGGTATGCAGTCATTCTTTCCTCTAAAGTCATACCTTCCGCTTTTCCAAAGTGACGTTCAACGAATTCATCCATTTCTTCAAGCGGAATATGTAAATATGTATTGATGATTTCTGCTGTTTGCTTTGCTCTTTTTAAAGGACTAGAAATGATAACATCCCAATTGGTTCCTTTCAAAAATTCTCCACATTCTTTTGCCTGTAATATTCCCTTAGCATTCAATGGTATATCTGTTCTTCCCTGAATCTTTCCCATCACGTTCCAGTCTGTTTCTCCATGTCGAACTAAACAAATTGAAGTAATTGTCATTCACCCTTTTCATTGTCCTTCATTCTCTTCTTCAATCTTTTCCTTTATTCTTCTTGCAATTGTCTCATAGTATGATCTTTCATGCGGGACAAATTCATGTTTCTTGGCGATTCGATTGATATGAACTCTGTCATGTTTCTGATTGAAAACAAAACCTTGTATCCTAACTTCCTCTTGCATGCCTGTACAAAATTCATAAAAGGAGGAGAATTCGATTCTTACAATCCCTGAAACTTCTTCCTTCTGCAAGGTAAAATCATCAAACGTATGATTGCTTTTATATAAAAATACATTTGCCAACTCATTATCAATAAGATCTTTATGCTTTACACTATAATCAATCATTCCTAAAGAAATCAATTCGTTAAATTTCACATTAATTCCTAGCTCTTCTTGAATTTCTCTAACACCATCTACAACTGCTTCATCTGCCATGATATGACCAGCGGCTGTAATATCAATCAAGTTTGGATAGTCCTTTTTATTTCTACTTCTAATTTGAAGCAGGACAAACCACTTATCTTTACATTTACTAATAAACCAGCATTGGAATGTTTCATGCCAATAACCCTTTTTATGTACCTCTTCACGTGATGCGATACCTACGGGCTCTTTCTCATCATTAAATATTTTAAGATACTCCATTATATTATCTCCAATTCAACTGTTTAAAGAATGTAATTATAGTGAACATACTATTTCGTCCCCAAATAATTTACTTCCAGTTCATTTTGAATAACCTCATTATCTATTCGTTTGACTTCATATGCTTTTACTTCAGGTCTCGAGCTAACGATCTTGTTCATTTTTTGGTCGACATAATGGATTGCCACTCCATCATCTATTGCTACACCCGAGTTTATTTTTCCTGAATAGATCATCTTTTGGTATGCTGGTTTTCTCTCAATCTCTCCATCATAATGGGGACAACAACTACCTTTTATGAAGCCTAGGCATTGAATCGGTTCAAGGCTAGTACCAAATGAATCAGTTAATCCCTCCTCAAACCAGCATATAGAGCCAGCACTAATACCTGCTAATATGGTACCTTGCTCCCAAGCTTTTCTCAATATAAGATCTAGTCCCCACTCTCTCCATAAAGCTAATAAATTTTTAGTATTTCCTCCTCCAACATAAATAATATCTTTCTCTAAAATGAACGACTCTAAATCTCTTGTTGGAGGTTTAAAAAGTGATAAATGAGAGGGATGACATAATTGTTTATCAAAAAATTGATAGAATCGCTGAATATAATTGTCAGAATCTCCACTCGCAGTAGGAAGAAAACAAATTCTTGGTGCTGATTGATTTGATTGTTGTAAGATATAACGATCCAACAATGGATTTTCCGGTTCCATAGAAAATCCACCACCACCAAGGGCAATAATTTGTCTCATCTCGATCGCTTCTTTCTTATAATTTTAAATATATGATTCTTTGATTCGGTCATTATTCCCTTTAAAGAAGTAGATATAATCTCTAAAATGCCCAATTACCATTACGAAATATGGCTATTTTTGTACCATCATCTAAAATGCCATCAATATTCATCTTGGCAGATCCAATCATAAAGTCCTCGTGAACAATGCTATCGTTTAGACCTTCAGCTTTTCTTTCTTCTTCTGAAAGGAGTTGTCCTCCCTCTAAACAAGTTGGATATGCGGAACCAATCGCTAAATGGTTCGATGCATTCTCATCAAATAAAGTATTAAAAAATAGTAATTGTGAATTAGAGATTGGCGAATTATGAGGAACTAATGCTACTTCGCCCAAATAAGAAGCACCTTCATCTGTTTTTATTAATCTCTCTAATAATTCCTGACCTACCTTTGCTGTTACATCCACAATTTTTCCCGATTCAAAGGTAAGAGTAAAATCTTCAATTACATTTCCTTGATAAGCTAATGGCTTTGTACTTGATACATATCCATTTACACCCGTTCGATGAGGAACCGTATACACTTCTTCAGTAGGCATATTAGCGATAAAAGTCACACCATTTGAGTTCACACTGCTCCCTGTCAACCAGAGATGCCTTTCTGGAAGTTCTATCCATAAATCAGTGCCCTCTGCTTTGTAATGTAACTTTTTAATCCGTTTTTCATTTAAAGAATTAGCTTTTTCCGATAATTCATCTATATGTTTTCGCCAAGCATCTACTGGATTCTCAAGATCGATGCGAACTGCTTGAAAAATTTTCTCCCAAAGCGCTGGAATCCGCTCCCTCTCAGGTAGCTGGGGAAAAACTTTATCTGCCCATTTTTTCGATGGCATAGCAATGATGGACCAGCTAATTTTATCCGTATCAATTGCTTCATAAAAATGATCCAGCGCATCCCCTTGTGCCTTCTGCCAATTTGTAATTTTATCGATTGAAATCCCTTTTAATAAATCGGGATCGTCGGCTTCAATTTGTAAAAAGGCCCCACCATTTTCTACTAGCTCCTCATGTGCAGCTACTAGCCATTTAGGGTATTGCTTAAACACTTCATTCGAAGCTAATTCATAATGTGTACGCTTTATTTCTTCATCGTACCAATTAACATGAACATTTCTCGCACCAGTAAGATACGCTTGCTTCACAATCTTTCTTACTAAAATTTCAGTACCTGTTGGTGCTGAAATCCATAACAGCTGTCCCTCTTGTATATTAAGTGCTACTTTGACAGCAAGCTCTGCATATTTTTCTAATTGTTGATCAAACATCATATTATCTCCTCCAAGACCTTGTTCCCAAAGGGCATTTTATATTCGTACCTTTCTTAATCCTATCTTCCAAAGAATCAAACTGGTAATAAAAGATATTACGATATTAATATAAATTCCAATTGGAACCTGCAAGCTAACATAGTGAATTCCAGCGAGAAGAGCGATTGGAATAAATAAGACAAATATTTTCCATCCCTCACTTTGCCCAATCGTTTCAAAGCTTTCAGAAAACGGGATTGATTTTTCCAAAAAAAGAAAGCTTATCATCGTATACAAAAAGGAATTTATTAAAATAATGATTAAATCAGGTACAATCTTTATGCCAAAAATGATGATAAAAATGAAACTTAGTACTAAATAAATTGGTAAATATAGTTTTACTAAAAATGCTTTTAATGTACCTTTAAATAATAGTGAATAATCCTTAATTGGCAATGTTTTAAATATCCAAGCTCCTTTGTATTTCCCAGAATATCTAAGCATCATCACAACAGTTGGAATAATTAACATGCTAAAATAAATAGTTAAATAGGATTTACTTCCAGCTTGATTAAATCCCCTATGATTCATGGTTGTAAAAATAAAAATAAATGGGATTACGAAGGAAAAGCCTAATGAAGGATAGACTTTTAATTTAAAATCGCGTTCATGCTTCATCATTAAAGTTGTAAATCGGTAGAATGCCCTTTCCTCTTTACTTCGACAAATACAGCTTAATAACCACTCTTTCCAGCCTCTACGCTTAATTAGTTTAGATTTACTTTGGTTTGAAAGCTTTTGCAGATTCTTTTCAAAGGCTGGAACGAGACGAAGATATATCCAAAAGGCAATCAAAGGAACCATTATAGCTAGCAAAGAGAACACTATATAGAACATTGAACTTTGGCCATTTATTATCCATTCATATGGAGCTGCATACCACATAGGAAAGATAAATATATGCCACCAATGTGGATGTAATACGAAGTCAAAATCAAAGATTTCAAATGAGCGAATAAGTACCTGGTAACCAACCATTAATGCCAAAGACAAACCAATTTGTACGTAGTTAATGATATCTTTCAGCTTTTCTCCATCAAAAAATTTTAAAACAAAAATATACAATAATGCAGTGAACACAACAATTAATAAATTCGTTAAAATTAATCCAATGATTGAAATAATGAAAAATACAATACCATGCCTAAATAATCCTACAATCATTGGAATAGCCGTAATCGATGTAGTTAGAAGAACTAAATAGATACAGATATGGACAAACTTTGCGATACTTATTGTTTTACGGTTAATTGGTTTTGTATGTAGTATATTTTTATCACGAACATCCAATAATACAGAAGAAAAATCAGATATCATTGATGTCATAACCATAAACATAACTATCCCAAAAACAATACTCATCTGAAACATATAATTTGTTCCAAATACAATAAATGGAATCGTAAATAAACCAATAAACGCATAAATCCATAAGGATTTAATAAATCCATTCGTTTCTTGTTTATTGTTGTCTTTTTTCTTCTTTGATGATTGGCTAAATATAGTAGGAACTCTTCTTTGATCCATCATTAGCTTGACTTTTAAAATTTTTCTCAAGATGGAGTAATCAACACCCATTTTTTCGAATAAACCTTGGCAACGATCAAGAATTTTTAAGGTTCGAAAATCTTCCATAGTCACACCTCTTGAACAATGGATACAAATCTTTCACCAATTTCTTTATGCTCATTAAACCCGGTCAATTGATTGAAGATTTCCTCCAATGTACCTTCCTTGTTTTGATTTTTTAATTCAACAAAGCTTCCATCAGCGACAATTTTTCCACCATTCAACAGAATAATTCGGCTACTAATCTTCTCTACTACATCCATGATATGTGATGAATAAAACACGGTCTTCCCTTGTTCTGCTAATTGAGATAATATTTCCTTAAATATCATTACACTATTCGCATCTAATCCATTAATTGGCTCATCCAAAAATAAAATTTCTGGATTATGCAACATGCTTGAGATGATTAGTAATTTTTGCTTCATCCCTTTAGAATAAGAAGAAATTCTTGAATGATAAACGTCCCCAATTCCGAACAATTCCATTAATCTCTTAGCCTTGTATTCTACCAAATCAAAATCCATTCCATATAATTCACCAATAAAAGTTAAATACTCGAATCCAGTTAAAGTATCATATACTTCAGCAATTTCAGGAACATAGCCGATTTTTTTCTTATATTCAATATTTCCATCTGATATATCTTTTCCAAATAGCTTAACCTCACCTGTATATCCTTCTTCAATACCAAGAATGATCTTTACAGTTGTACTTTTCCCCGCACCATTTGGTCCTATATAACCGATAATTTCCCCTCTTGATACTGTAAGGTCAATCCCCTGTAAAACCTCATTCGCTCCATAGCTTTTTCTTAAATTATTTATTGTCAAAATTCCTTCCATTTTCAGAATCCCCCCTTAATTTTTTCCATTTTAGTTAATAGTAACATAATTACTTTCAAACCATGACAAACGATTTTCTACGTAATCTTCTATAAAGGGGAAGGAATTGCTCAAAAAAAAGACTCGTCTTAATGACGAGTCTTGCTGTTCATGAAATTTTAATTTAGATACATTTTTGCAGATACACCTGCATGATCCGAAGACCATAACCCCGTATTTGTTCTACCTTCTACGATCTCTGCCTCTATTGGTGTCCAACCATTTTTATATAGAATAAAATCAATACGGCTATCTAGACTTGATTCAGCATTCAATAAATCAGGTCCCTGACAGCATGTAACACCGGTATCTATTCCACTATTTATCCATATATCTTGCATACCAAATTCGCTGAACTGTTTATATGTTATCGAGTCATTGGTCATCGCATTAGAATTTAAATCTCCCATCACTATTAGAGGCAAATCTGTTTGAGCCGGTCCAATAATTATTTCCCTTGCTTGCTGGATCTGAATATCTATTTGCGTATCCAGATGAGTATTAATCAATCTAAATTGTTTTCTATCAAGTCTAATATCAATCGAGCACCATCCTCGTAGAATTTCCATCTGTTGATTTTGAATTTGTATATTAAGATTCGTTTGAAAATTAGCCTTCATTCTTTTATTCACTTGCAATCTATTTTGATTTCGTATTAATATCGCATCCCTATCCATCAAACGAATTAAATTACCATTACTGTCTGGAAGCTCTACTGTTGTATTATTATTTTGAACAACAAGGGCATAGTCTAAGCCTTTCTTTTTTAGCTCAATTATTAACATCTGTACAAAATCATAGGTGATCGTTCGAAAATTCGGGATTTCTAACTGCCACTTTACAGCTTCCTGAAGACCTATTAAATCTGGCTTCTTTTGTGCAATTTCACGAGCAATCGCTTTTACACGAAGTGGATAATTGGTTGCAAGAAATTGCCGATACACATCTGATACTAAATTCGGAATTTGGTTTCTAACAGCGGTAAACAGTGGTGGCAATTCCGCCCCCATATACAAATTCCATGTGAGAAAAGAAAGACGAAATTTATCCCTTATTTTCATTTATACACCCCCATTCTTAAGCCCACTGTATAGTATATGAAAATGCACTACAGATAGACTGGGATACTAAAAATGAAGTATATTTTTCTTTGTTTTGTTCCTCCATTCTCATCTAAACATCCTGAAGGAAGCGATATTTGGAATACCGAGCATTAAATTATATGATTATATAACTCTCGTTTTATTTAATATTATGCCTTTTCTTCTAATCTATATGATAGTAAAACAAGCAATTTTATTGAGAAGAACATTTAATAAAGTAAACCTAACAGAAATGAGGTGAGAAAGTGGGTTTAAATGATATGATACCGAAACCACCAGATGTTGTTACGATCGTTTCAGAAAGAAATCCATTAAATCCAAAATCACCACGTACAATTGTTGAAGTAACCATTATTGGAGAAGCAGGTAAATGTGAACGTTTTTTACGTTCTAGTGAACCTTATCAAACAGCAGCTAAAGGTTTAATCAGAAGTGGATTTGATAAAATATGTGAGCAAAATTCCGATATTTATGGGGTCACTATTTTTTCTAGAGATCTTTAATGTTATATAGTTGGACTTTACTTTAAAGAAAAATTGGCCAGGCTTTATTTAGGGTGTTTATTGGGGAGCACCCTCCCTTAGACACCCCTTTTCGCGTGTATTCACAGACTATCAGGTTGATATTGAAATATTTTAAGATTGATGATTCCATTCGAATTAAATTCAACCCCTTCACTTTGAAGGGAGAACTTTTGAACATGATAATACTCATCATCTTTAAAACCGATCATTCCCTTGGAATTGACCACTCGATGCCATGGCAGTTGATATTTCTTACTCATAGAATGCAAAATTCTTACAACCTGCCTTGCAGCTCTTGGACTACCTGCAATTGTAGCAATTTGTCCATAAGTCATTACCTTTCCTTCCGGTATATTTCGAATAATTGTTACGACTCTCTCAGTAAATGGGGTCATTCAACTTACCCTCTTATTTTAATTTTAATAGCACATTCTCCCAAAACAGCCATTAGTTATAATTGACGAATTTTCTATATATATTATATTATTATATCTTGAGTGTTTACTCAAACGTGGTTCGAAACCATCCCACGATAAAAAACTAAGGAGAGAACTGAATATGAAAGTCAAAACTCTTGTCGGAAATGGGATTGTAGCTGCATTATACATTGCCGTGTCGTTTATCATTCAACCCTTTGGGTTTACGAATATACAATTCCGAGTATCCGAAATATTTAATCATTTGGTCGTGTTTAACAAAAAGTATATGATCGGCATTGTCTTAGGTGTTTTTCTTACCAATTTATTTTTTTCCCCTATGAGGGCTTATGACCTTGTTTTTGGGGTTGGACAATCTATCATTGCCTTACTTATCACGATCATCATTTCAAAATTTATTAAAAATATATGGGGACGCATGATAGTAAATACGATCGTCTTTACAATTACTATGTTCCTCATCGCTATTGAACTTCATCTGGCTTTTGACTTGCCATTCACGATTACATGGGTAACGACTGCAATTGGAGAGTTTGTTGTAATGGCAATTGGTGCTCCAATTATGTATTACTTAAATAAACGCGTGAATTTTGAACAACAACTATAAAATAGAGAAAAAGCTATCGCATAAATGTGATAGCTTTTTCTCATATCTTTTATTTAAATAAAAAATTTACTTTAATGAATAATACGTGTCAGACACTGGTGCTTCGGTTTCTTTTTTCTTCGTAAATAGTAAGGCGTAAATGAGGATTAATAATACAAGACAAATAATTGAAAATCCATAGATAAAATGGAAGCCTTTATTAGCAGCAAGAATACCAAGACCAGTAGAACCAATGGCCATTCCTAAGTCCATTGCTGAAAAATACATTGCATTAGCCGTTCCTTGTTTTTCTTTCGTTACTAGGCTGACAGCTATTGCTTGGAGTGTAGGTGTGACAGTTCCATATGCAATTCCATAGAAAAAGCCTGCGGTAAGTAGTGTTACTGAACCATTAGTTATCGATAATAAAAATAACCCAATGACCCCACAAATAATCGCTGGATATATAATTACTTTATGTCCATAAGTATCATAAAGCTTTCCAGAAATAGGACGTGCAACAAGCATAATAATGGCTACAATAAGAAAAAATAAAGAAACAGTACCACCTAAATGAGCCTCTTTTCCAAGCTCTCGAAGAAAACTAACTACCCCTCCTAAAGTGATGGAGAAAAAAACACATAGTAGACTTGGTATAAATGCCTTTTTATCGAAAATAGATTCTTTAAAAGAAAGTTTCTTTTCGATTGTCTTACTTGAAACAGGTGCCTCTTGTGTTTTAATCATAAAGCTACATAAAAAAGTGATAACAGCTAATACCACTGCAATGATTAATAAAGTATTAAAAGGCATATATGCAAGTAAAGCTAAGGCAATCATTGGTGCCATACTTGTTCCGATACTCGTAGCAAGTCCGTAATAGCCAATCCCTTCACCTAGCCTTTTCTTAGGTATAATATTCGTTGCCAATGTAGCTAATATTGTTGTCATTATGCCAAAACCAATACCGTGAAAAATTCTCAAAAGAAGCAAGTACGGAACAGATTCCTGTCCGTAACTAAGAGACAATGTTACTGCAACAAATAATAATGTAAATACGCTCATCTTCTTCACATTTACACGATGAATCAAGTAACCTACGAACGGGCGGGTCACAATAGCAGCAAGCATAAAAATAGTAGTCATGAGTCCGCCTTGAGTTGGGTTATTTTTCACATCTGTTATAAAGGCTGGAAAGCCAGCGGTTAATAATTGTAAACAAAGAAAAAATAAAAAAGCCATTAAGACAATGGCCATAAACTGTGGTGTCCACAACTTAGGTGATTCGTTCATTTAATAATCCTTCTTTCTAGTTATTGATATCATTTAGAAGTGAATCAGTATTACTCTCAATTGAATGTAATACATTTAAATATGTCTCCAACGATTCCTTATTAATTCCATCGATAACCTTACTAAAAATGCCCTCAATATATGGATATAATTCTTCAGCTAACCCAGTCCCTTTCTCGGTAATAGTAATGAGAAAGGATCGTCTATCTTTAGGATTAGCTACTCTTTTGACAAAATCATTTTTTTCAAGCAAATCAAGAATTTTAGTCAGTGTAGCCTGATCTTTATCGGCTTTCTCTGATAATTCCTTTTGAGATATATGATCCGACTCTTTTAGTGTTCTAAGTACACTCCATTGTTCAGATGTAATTTGATATGGCTTTAAATAATGATTTAATAGTCGACTAATCTTTCTACTTGTTCGAACTGAAGCAAATCCGATTAATTTATCCTTTGACATCTCCATAGAGAGGCTCTCCTTTCAAGCACAATTATTATTATACATATAATTATTATTCGTGTAAATATAGTTTGTATACAAATTATTTATTAACCATATAAAAATTAGTAAAGGAGCTACCTCATAAAATATTAAAAGAGATAGCTCCAATTTTTTATGCACTTAAAATAACAAATTTCCTTTTTTGGATATATAGAAGCCTTAATGACAGTCCTACTCCAGCAGCCAACAATCCTGATGTTAGGCCAATCCAATATCCTGGAGCACCAAGATTGGTAAAATGGGCTAAAAGATAACCTACAGGCAAGCAAATCATCCAATAAGCAATCAATGTCATGATAAATGCTAAATTTACATCTTTATAGCCTCTTAATGCAGCCTGTGCTGTCACTTGAATTGCATCCGATAGCTGGAAAAATAGCGCATATATTAAAAAGTGACCAGTTAATTGAATAACCGCTGCTTCATTTGAATAGAATCCTGCCACTTTATAACGGAATAACACAACCAAAAGTCCAGTAAATAAAGCGATAATAATCGCTAGACAAATGCCCAGCCAGCTATATATTCGAGCGTCCCGGTACCTTTTAGCCCCTACCTCATATCCTACGAGCACCGTTAAAGCAAGGGATATGCTAACAGGTACCATATAAAGAAATGAAACAATATTCAATGCCGATTGATAGGCGGCAATGGTTGTAATGCTAAACTTACTAATTAAAATAGTTACTACTGCAAACATACTTGTTTCAAAGAAGGTCGAAAGCCCCATCGGTACCCCAATTTTCAAGATTTCTTTACAATTCCCCCATGAAAAATCTTTTAAGTTTGAAAAGATTTGATAAGTTGAAAAAGGATCTTGCTTTTTAATAATAAAGGCTGTTACTCCTGCAATCATCCAATAGGTAATGGACGTGGCATAGCCTGCGCCTGCACCACCCAGTTCAGGAAATCCCATATTCCCATATATCAAAACATAGTTTAAAAAGAAATTAATAGGTAATGAAGAGATCATAATGACCATAACAATACGAGTTTTCCCTAACGCATAAATAAACGATCTGAGTACATTAAAAATAAAAAGAGGAATAATTCCAAAGCTTAAACCTACGAGATAAGCATGCGCTGTATGTTGAACCCTTGTTTCTAAATTCATTGAGTCTAATAACGGATTTAACAGAAAAAATCCAAGAATGATAACAACTATAGCAATCATTAGTGATAGATAGATCCCATTAACTACAATCGAAGAGACTTCTTTGCTTTTTCTTTCACCAAAACGTTGGGCTACAATAGGTGATACAGCGAGCAATATCCCACTTAAGCCTGTAAAAACAGGATTCCAAATGGAAGAACCGATCGCCACTCCAGCTAAATCGGAGGAGTTATACTTACCAGATAAAATAGTATTAAAAAAAACCATTGAAAACATACCTAATTGTGTAATTAATATAGGTATTAAGAGAATGAAAATTTGTTTTGTTTTTTCTTTTATCGTAAACGTTTGATTCATTGAAAAGTTCTCCTGTAATTTAAAATGATTATACTGCCTCCAACAACCCCATCTCTAGACATGTTTTAAGTGACAGTTTTTTAACACCGGCTTCAAAACGTATTTCAAATTGTTCACGGTCCAGTAAAATGATTTCACCCTGACCGAAAACAGGGTGCTTTATTTCCATCCCAACATAGAGTTGCTCTTCTTCTTTTATTGCTGTTGAAGATGTGTCCATCTTACCATTTAAGCCGTGCTTCATCTTCTTCTCCTTTTTTGGGCTCATAATAGAACGAACACCTCCCACGAAGCGTGACTCATTTACAAGTTTTCCATTCTTTATTTCATAAGAGAGCAATTCTAGATGAAGCTTTGCACGAGTCATCCCAACATAAAATAGACGAACAGCCTCTTCAATTAATTCCTCGTTTCCTTGCTCTTTTGACCTCGTTTCCTCTTTTGAAGGGATGATTCCTTCAACCAAATCGATCATATATACTCTCGTAAACTCTAATCCTTTTGAACTATGTAATGTTGAGAAGGTTACCACATTTTTATGTTTTCCAAACTTAGACTCTTTCATTTTCTTCTCTAAATATTGCAAACGACCAGCAAATTCCTCCATCGTATCTAATGTGGTCGCAATCTCTTCGAGAGTATTTAAAATATCCAATAGATGATCTAGGTTGAATCCATATCTTTCACTTAATTTTTCAAGAGCTTTCTCATATCCTAGTGATTCGCGAATTAGACGAATCACCTGTAGTGGTGCCATGCCATTCATCTCTTGGAACAAGCTTTTGCATTTTTGTAGTTGTTTAATCTGATAGTCCTTCAGATTGATATACTGCAAAAGATTATCAAAACAGGATTGTTTATTATTTATTTTTTGAAGATCTTTCATTTGTTGCTTTGTAATATAGCCATTAAATTTTGTATGAATCTTCTCCAAAATGTCTGTACGTGAATCATTATAAGAGATTCTCATAAAATTTAATATATCCTGTACTACCCAATGAGAAAAAAAGTGAGAATTTGAGTCTTTAATATAAAAAGGGATACCTGCCCGGTCAAAATCATTCATTAAACTGATAGATGAAGAGTGATTCCGATATAAAATTGCGACTTCTCGATAATTATCATGCTGAGAAATTTCCCTTATTAAATATTTAGATTGATTTTGATAATCTGCCAATCTTTTTAATTGTATGGGTTGATAGGAAGGATTATCAGTAAACATCTGTTTGTTATATCGGTGTTTATTTTGCTGAATGAATTGGTTAGCAACATCTACGATATCTTTTGATGAACGATAATTTTGCTCCATCATAAGGATGACTGCCTCAGGATATACCTGCTTAAAATCAAGCAAATATTTTGGATCTGCTGCGCGCCAAGTATAAATCGATTGATCATCATCTGCAACAACACAAAGATTGCGATGATTGCAAACCAGCTTTTCAATGATTGCATGCTGAACCAGTGAAGTGTCCTGGCTTTCATCCGTTAAAACATAATCATACCGTTGCTGATAGGTTCGAAGAAATTCAGAATCCTCTTCAAACACTTGATTTGCAATCGTAAGCATATCATCATAATCGACTAATCGAACCGTCCCTCTCGTTCGTTTGAATAACTCATATTCTTGAACTATTTTTTCAGCCATTGGTATTTGACATTTAACGGTAGACCAATGTTCCTCCGGAATTAGTTTATTTTTCAGCAAACTAGTATAGGACATCAATTCCTCTAACTGGTCATCTGTTATATTTTCACCAACTAAATTGTTATAAATTTCCTTTATGATGATTTTCTTATTTAATGTGAGTTGGTTTCTTTCCAGTGGTTGAATGCCTTCAATAAGTTGAAAGCTTGTATTAGTTTTCCTAAAGTACTCTCGTATCACTTCAAATGCAAGACTATGGATAGTTGAAAAATCTACTTGCGGTATCATGGGGAAAAATGAATTGAATCGTTCCTTCATATCCATTGCTGAAGCTTTACTAAAGGTTACAGCCTTAATTCTTTTTGGATTAACACCTTTTTCTTTTATTAAATAACCAATTTTTATAATGATCGTTGTTGTCTTTCCTGAACCCGGCGACGCTAACAAAAGAAGGGGACCATCAGTATGTAAAATAGCCTTCTGTTGTTGCTGATTTAAAATAACTCTCTTTTTTATCTGACTGAAATTAAAAAACTCCGCTTCCTTATTCATGCGAGAACCCTTTCTAGTACTTATAAGCTTAAATATCTACAAACCAAGGGGGATTCTTCGATTCACACCCTCACCTAAATCTTTCTATTCACTTATCATAACAGTTTTATTTATATTTTTCTTTGACTTAATTATTTTACGATGGATTCCTTTTCTTCTTTTTTAAAACATAGGTAGTAATGGATTGAATCAGAAATACTAATATAAAAAAAAAGAATACGACAAACTCACTTGTATCCATTACTCTAAAAGGATTGAATGCGTTGAATATTGCATTTTTTAATTCAAACCCCATAATCATATCAATTCCAATTGAAAGAGCAATTAAAAAACTGATTAATCCTATACTTATTCCAAATAATTTCAATTTATCTCCTCCTAAAACATTGAGATAATTTTCACTTTAGCATATCCAAAATTTCTTGAAAAATCACATTTACGCATAATCCAACCAAAGCTTGAGAAGAATTTGGTATATGTACAAAAAGTTAGTGAAAACGAGGAATTAATATGTCATTTCTTAAGAAAATACTTAAAAAGAAGAAAAGTGTCAAAACCGGTGGAGACCGTTCAGGGCAGGCAGCATTCATACCCGAAGAATACTTTGGGAATAATCTTGATGAAAATGTAAAGAAAATAATAGAAACGCTAGGAAATAGTTCAGATATTATCATCCGTAAGATGGAAATTGGTCTAACTAGCAGGATTGCAATTATCTATACTGATGGATTGGCAGATGACAAATTAATTGATAATAACATCATAGGAGAGCTTCTAACTAAGGAAAGCATGGATGAAACAATTTCTGAACAGCACTCATTGCACATAATAAAAGAAAAATTGATATCTATAAGTGGAGTTAAATCGATTTATGATTGGGATCAACTTTTTCACTCCCTTTTATCAGGGGAAACAATCATTCTTATGGATAATGCCAATGAGGCTCTTTCAATTAGTACAGTAGGTGGAGAAAAAAGAGCATTAACAGAACCTAGTACAGAATTAACCATTCGTGGTTCTAGAATTGGTTTCATTGAAAGGATACGGACCAATACATCCCTAATTCGGAGCAGAATAAAAAACCCCAACTTATGGCTGGAAACGATGCAAATTGGGAAAGTAACTCAAACAGATGTTGCAATCATGTATATCAACGGAATTGCTAATGATAAGGTTATCAAGGAAGTGAGAAAACGGTTAAAGCGTATAGATATTGATAGCATATTAGACACTGGATATATTGAACAATTAATTGAAGATGAGACCTTCACAACATTTCCAACACTCTATATTACAGAAAGGCCTGATGTAGTTACTGCTAATCTTTTAGAAGGAAAGGTTGCAATTTTCGTGGATGGAACTCCATTTGTTCTAACTGCACCTGCATTATTTGTGGAATTTTTCCAAGCTGCAGATGATTATTATTTTCGCTTCGATATTGCAACAGGGATTCGGTTATTAAGAGTGTTAGCTTTTATCATTTCAATTATTGCTCCATCTATCTATATCGCAGCTACTACCTTTCACCAAGAAATGATACCTACCTTGCTCCTAATAACGATTGCAGCACAAAGAGAGGCTGTACCGTTTCCATCATTTGTTGAGGCTGTCATCATGGAAGTAATTTTTGAAATTTTACGTGAAGCAGGAATTAGACTTCCTAAAGCCATTGGTCAAACGGTTTCCATAGTTGGGGCACTTGTCATTGGTCAAGCGGCTGTTCAAGCAGGGATTGTCTCACCTGCAATGGTAATTATCGTTTCAATAACAGCCATTGCAAATTTTTCAACCCCATCCTTTTCAATGGCTATATCCGCTCGTCTAATTCGCTTTTTGTTCATGATCATTGCTGCTACTTTTGGATTTTATGGATTAATTATGGCCATATTAGTGATGTTCATTCACCTATGTGATTTACGATCTTTCGGTGTTCCATATATGTTCCCATTGGCGCCATTCACCCCATCTAATGCAGGTGATACAGTGATCCGACTGCCAATCTGGACATTAAAACAAAGACCAAGATTAATTAGCCAAAAAAATATAATACGTTCAGGTAAAAATCAGGAACCACATCCTCCAAAACAGACAGCAAGTCAGCCTAAAAAGGAGAATCAAGAATGAAGAAGAAATGGTGGCACTTATTATTAATATTAGGATGTCTCACTTTTCTTGCAGGATGCTGGGATAAACGTGAATTAACTGATCTAGCCATTGTCAATGCAGTTGGAGTAGATAAATTAGAAAATGGAAAGTTTCGTAACACCTTTCAAATTATTAATCCCGGAAATGTTGCTGGAAATCAGCAAGGCGGTGCACAAACAAGTGGGATACCAATCACGGTTTATACTGTTTCAGGAAGAAATATGCTAGATGCAGCAAGATTGGGCTCAAAAAATGTCTCTCGCCAAATATATTATGCCCATGCAAACCTCGTTGTCATTGGTGAAGATCTAGCTAGAGAAGGATTAATGCAACTATTTGATGTGATGGAAAGAGACCCTCAATTTCGTACAACCTCCTCCATCGTCATTGCTGAAAATTCAACAGCAGAAGATCTTCTAAAAATGCTTACACCAATTGATAAGCTTCCTGCCAATAAAATAACTAAAACACTCAAATTCACTGAAAAAGCTCTCGGGGAAAATATGGATGTTAGTGTAGATGATGTAATAAGAGATATGGTCAGTCCCGGAAAGGAACCGATAATTAGCGGATTTAAAATTGTTGGAAATTCAGAAGAAGGAAAAGGACAAGCTAATCTCCAAACAACTGAGGCAGCAGCACGTTTACAAGCAGGAGGAATGGCAATTTTTAAAGAAGGCAAACTAACAAGATGGTTGCATGGAAAAAATGCCCGTGGTGTACTTTGGGTACAAAACAAAGTTCAACAAACTCCAGTAAATATTAATTGGAAAAATAACAATAAACCTCTTGCCTTTTTTGTGATTCGCGGTAAATCAATTATTAAGTCAAAACTAGAAAAAAATAAGCCGGTAATAAAGGTTCATATTGAAGCTGAAGGCGATATAAGAGAAGCAGATATACAAATTGATCTCACTAATCCTAATATAATATTTCAGCTGGAAAAATTAGCAGAAAAGGAAATAAAAAAGGAAATTATGGCTACCATAAAAATGATTCAGAAGGAAAAGACTGATGTTTTTGGTTTTGGAGATGTTATTCACCGTACTTCTCCTAAAGTTTGGAACCAGCTAAAAAATGATTGGAATGACGTTGGTTTTCCTGAACTAAAAGTAGACGTAGACGTTGATGCATTTATCCGTCGTACGGGATTAAGAAATAATCCTTATATTACTGAAGTGAATAACTAGAATTACAGAGGGTGGTCCGGTGGAAAATGTAAAAATCAATGCTTACCAATTATTTGTCATTATGGTCCTATTTGAACATGGTAGTGCCCTAGTTATCTCATTAGGATCAGGAGCAAAACAAGATGCCTGGATTACCATTCTTACTGGAATGATCTTAGGAATATTTTTATTTTTATTATATAATCGCCTTTACCTTTATTATCCAGATATTCCCTTTACCTCTTATGTTCAAAAAATAGTTGGATCTTTTTTAGGTAAGATCCTTGCATTTGTCTATATCCTTTATTTTTTTTATCTGTCTGCGAGGGTTTTGAGAGATTTCGGAGAACTTCTAATTACATTTGCCTACCCTAATACACCAGAATTTATTATAAACGCAATCATGATTTTAACTGTCATTTATGCTATCCATAAAGGAATTGAGGTCTTAACGAGAACAGGCGAAATATTCTTCTTTTTTCTATATTTATTAGCTATTTCCGGATTTGTTCTTGTGGTTGCCTCTGGATTAATCGATTTAAATAGACTGAAGCCTATATTAGATGAAGGAGCTATGAAAATATTCCAGGTTACATTTACTCAAACATTATATGTACCTTATGGAGAGATGGTTGCCTTTACAATGATTCTTAACTATCTTAATAATCCCGTAAAAGCAAAGTGGATTGGCATATCTGCTATGGCATTAAGTGGTGTCAATTTAGCGATTTCAATGGGAGTAAACATATCTGTCCTTGGGGTGGATCTTGTTTCACGTGCTCCCTTTCCTTTACTCACAACCATCCAACGTATTCAAGTAGCCGATTTTTTAGAACGACTGGATGTTTTCTTTTTACTCGCTGTCATTATTGGGGGGTTTTTCAAAATTAGTATTTTTTTCTATGCAGGTGTAATTGGAACAGCTGATCTATTCAAAATTAGCAAGCATAAAAAACTGGTTTACCCACTAGGATTAGTGATTCTTTTTTTATCTATGACCATTGCCAGTAATTTTTCTGAACACATAAAGGAAGGCTTAGTTATCGTACCTCTCTATTTACATCTACCAATGCAAGTAATCATTCCTAGCCTGCTATTGGTCATCGCAACCTTTAAAAATCGAAAAAGTAAAAAGAAAAAAACAGAGGCTACGATTTAAAATTACAAAACATATTATTTCTCTATATTAATCTTTGTAATCCCCATATCATACGGACCTGTAAGATTTAAGCACACGTATGAGAGGGGACTGAACCCTCTTTTAAGGGATTTTCGGCGTATCTTTTGTATCGATCTGGTTCATTTTTTCCAATTCCAGTCGCATTTTCTCTGTTTCAAGTAAGAAATTTTGATGTTTCAATTTCTCTAATTCCAATTGATCTTGAATCAGCTTGCCCTTAATTTTCGTATTACTACGAATATGGCTTGTTATAATAGCAATGATTGGAATAGAAAACACCATAATGACTCCAATTACATCCGTCAAAACCATCGCCCCATTCAAACTTATTTATATAATAATATACTACAAAAATGGAAAATATTGAAGATTCATAGGATCTTACTCCTCTATTTTCTCTTCATAATATTCAGAAACCACCTCTTTAGGCACCATACTGCCACCTGTTGCCCATACAAGATGAAGTGCATTTGATACTTTATCATTTAATTGATGGCAGTCTAAATATTTCTTTCCTTCTATCGTTCTAAATAATTGAATTGGCCCATAAAATCCTGCTAGGGCAGAAGGCTCTAGAAAAAGATTTTCAGTATCAACTAACTTCCTTAAAAAGGAGAAAAGTCTTTGATCATCGATGGTATAGCAACCACTAAGCAGGTGACCAATTGTCTGCCCAACAAAACTTGATGGTCTACCGACTGCTAGTCCGTCAGCTGCTGTTCGATTATCTAGACCAAAGTCAAACACAGAGATCCTATCATGAAGACCTGTCATTTGACCAATGAGAAAACATGGTGAATGAGTCGGTTCCGCAAAAAAACAATGAACATTTTCTCCAAACTCGTTTTTTAAACCATATGTAATTCCTCCAGGGCCACCCCCCACACCACATGGTAAATAAACAAATAATGGGTGATCTTCATCTACAATAATATTTCTTTTTTTGAATTGTTCCTTTAAACGGGATGCTGCTGTTGCATAGCCTAAAAAAAGATCTTTCGAGTTTTCATCATCAATAAAATGACATGTCGAATCGGTTTCAGCCTGCCTTCTTCCCGCTTCAACTGCATGACTATAATCAGTTTGATATTCAATTACGGTCACACCTTTACGACGTAACAGATTCTTTTTCCATGTCATTGCATCTGAAGACATATGAACAGTCACTTGAAAGCCCAATGCTGCACCCATAATCCCAATACTTAAACCAAGATTCCCAGTGGAGCCCACAGCAATCTTGTATTTTGAAAAAAGCTCCTTGAACCTAGCTGATGAAAAAATGGTATATGATTCCGTATTGGTAAGTAATCCATTTTCAAGAGCAAGATCCTCAGCATGTTTTAATACCTCATAAATACCCCCTCTTGCTTTAATTGATCCAGAAATAGGTAGATGGCTATCACATTTTAAAAGTAACTCACCACTTATATCGATTTTATAGACATGTTCTAGCTGATTCTTCATTTTATTAATTTTTTTTAAAGGAGACTCAATAATTCCCTTTGTATGTAAAGTTTCAGGAAACATCGTTTCAATAAAAGGAGCAAACCTCTCCAATCGTTCTAAACCATCAGTAATATCTTTGCTTGATAAATATTCCATTTCTTTCTTTGTACCATAATCAATATTTCTCCAAAATACCTCTTCCAGACGAGAAATTTTCTCGAGTAAGGGATAATCATCCTTCCATTGCTGAACATCTTTCCCTGCTATTAAATTACTAGACACAGTTAGCCCTCCTTCTTTATCAATTTCCTATTTATATTTCAAACATTCGTTTTATTGTTTAGTTATTCCTCTATTTTTTAAGGCTCTTTTCTCAATCATTGTTGGCATTTCGCTAAAGAGTTTAACTGAAATTAATTGGTTGAATTCCGTTAAATATCTTTTTCCACTAAAAAAAGAGCCGCTTCCTTTAGAACTTGCGGGACCCTTTATTAGATGTAAAAGCCTGCAGTAGTGCATATATATGCCACAAACTAAATGACAATAGCCTTTTAAAAGTCCGATTTGTTTTTTAGTGCTGGATAAAAGTAAAAATGGGAAACTATTATAGTTTCCCATTTTCCTTTTCTACTTATAAGAAATAGAGACCGTTTGAGCAGACAGCCCGAGACTCTTTGATTCTATCGTTATCATGATTTCCTTTTCTGCTGTTTTATGAAGGCTTGTTAGATTAAGAATTCCGTTTCCCTGTGCCTTTTTACTAATTCCTAGATCCTCCGTGCTTTTACATAGCTGTGCATAAAGCTCCGCTTCTGTAAGCTTTCGTTCAAACTCTTTTTCTGCAATGTTTTTAATCAATGCCGCTGCTCCACTGACATGTGGCGTTGCCATTGAGGTACCACTTAGCTTCGCAAATTTTCCACCTGGATAAGTCGAGAAAATCTCAACTCCTGGTGCAACTAAATCTATTTCATCATTCGTATTTGAAAAATCAGCCAAATTCTTCTCTAAATCAACTGCACCAACTTGTACAACCTCAGGATAGGCACCTGGATAATCTAATTCATCTGTATTATCACGACCGTCACCACTATTTCCGGCAGCACATACCACTAAAATATTTTGTTGAACAGCTTTTTTAATTAACTGGTGTTCTTCTTCTTCTTCAGGTCCACCGAGTGACATTGAAATGACAGAGACCTTTTCACCATCTGGTCCTTTCCAATTGATTGCATAATCAATCGCCTGATTAATCCACTGAACGTCTCCTGTACCGTCACCCTTTAATGCTTTTAGTGCTAATACACTTGCACGTGGCGCAACTCCTACAACACCAAACTGATTCATAGTAGCTAATATGGTTCCACTAACATGTGTCCCATGACCATTATCATCTTGATAATCACCGGAACCAGTAAAATCCTTCCCATCAATAATTCGATCCTTTAAATCTGGGTGATTGCGGTCGATACCTGTATCTATGACTGCGATAACTACGCCTTCACCATAGTCCGCATCTTCCCACAATTCTTCTGCATGAATTAATTTAATGCCCTCTGGAATGTTCTCCTCAACTGAATCTACAACTTCTATCACCTTATAAGGAATTAACTTTCTTTCCATGATACTTCCCCTTCCATTGATAGATTTACTAACATTCCTTACCCTTATTATATATGAAAATCATCTAAAATAACAGAATTTTCTAAAAATGAGAAAATTGTACGAGATATTCTTTTAATAGGTAAACTTTTATCCTACTAGTTTCTATATTAGTCCCAAGTTAGAAATCTATTAATTCAGTACATAGGTTCCGAATGATTCATTTTATAAACTAACCCCTCTATTCATACGTGATGCGAAAAGGGGTGTTTTCAACATCTTTTCAAGAATGGCTATCTACACGTTCTACCTTCTATATACGTAAATCTATATTCTGTAGTGTTATCTCTCAAAGAATATGTGTTTAAGATTAAAATGAAACAAAAATAAGAACATCCTAATTGAATGTTCCACTGAAAAACTTCTAGCAATTCATCTTTTGCTTCCAAATCTTCCTCCTTTTTCTATCCAAGTATAATATTGATTAAATATATTTATCTTTCGTCTAAAGTAAAAAGGGATAATAATCATTATTGAATATAATACAACCATTATGATTAGGAAAGTTAATAAAGATACAAAGATGTTGTCCTTTAAACTACTACTTATAAATAAACTAAAAAACATTATTAAAAATGAAATTAGAGCAAATCTTTTATAAGCTATCATAATGTTATCTCACCTCCCTTTCGTTTAATTTTACAATATAAGGAAGGTAGCCTAAACCAACATTTTCACATTCAAAAGACTAACTCCCTCTTTTTGAAGTTAGCCTTTTGCTTTAAATCTTTATAGTTTACATGTTGGTTATCAAAGCATAAATTGTCTGTCCTACACTTTAATCTCCTTCATGCCCCACAGATATACAAACAGTCAACTTTACCAGTAGGAGTGCAAGTGACATACAAGCCGGGTCCCATTTAAGCACATCTCATATACTCCAACTTGAATCCTGTATATTTACAGTGCTTCATTTACTTCTGTTCTTCTTTCAAATTTCTAATTTCCTTCTCTAAATGTTCTATTTTTTCCACTAATGGAGCTAATGCCTCTTGAAGAAGTACGCGTAAACGATCAGTCTTTTCACTATCCATATTATTCATCCTCTCTTTTTAATTGACTTTTTCATTTATATTATAAGAAATATGATTTAAATTATTGGTGATGAAAATCACAATATCTATTAAAAATTGACAAAATCGCAGTTAACTATATAAATAGATTCTTCGCAAAAAATAAGTTAAAAACCTAATTTCTCCGCTATTGCCCCTTTCATAAACAAATTACCTACATAAACTATTTTAAAAATTGCTTAATAAGCAGAGGTAAGGAGGAGTTTTTAGTGGATAAATTTGAAACGAAAGGAAAGGAAGTTGATCCTTCAAAACCAGAAACCATTCCTAAATTTATCGATGAATTACCCATTCCACGGGTATTAAAACCAAAAATGAAGGCTAACGATAAGCCTCATTATTATGAAATTGAAATGAAGGAGGCCAAGCATCAATTCCATAAACTTTTTCCACTTACAACCATATGGGGTTATAACGGAACTTATCCGGGTCCAACAATTAAGGTTCAGCGTAATCAAACCATAAAAGTAAAATGGATGAACCATTTACCAGAAAAACACTTTTTACCCATCGATCGATCACTCCATGGGGCAGCGGATTCACCAGATGTAAGAACCGTTGTTCATGTTCATGGAGCAAATGTCGCTTCAGAAAGTGATGGGCATCCGGAGGCATGGTTTACTACAAATTTTTCACAACGGGGTAGCACCTTTAAACAGAAAATCTATCAATATACAAATAATCAAAGATCTGCAACATTATGGTATCATGACCATGCAATTGGAATTACCAGACTAAACGTTTATGCAGGACTAGCGGGTTTTTTCTTAATCCATGATCCTAGGGAAGATCATTTACAGTTGCCGAAAGGAAAATATGATATTCCGCTAATGATCCAAGATAAATCTTTCCAAGCAGATGGAGCTTTATTTTACCCTGAAAATACGAATCCTCCTGTATCAATTAACCCTTCAGTAGTACCAGCATTTAATGGCAATACCATTGTAGTAAACGGTAAAATTTGGCCATATCTACGAGTAGAACCACGAAAATACCGTTTTAGACTATTAAACGCCTCCAATACCAATGCCTATACATTAAGGTTCGACAATGATCACCCGTTTTATCAAATTAGTACTGATGGAGGACTTCTGTCCAAACCTGTTGAACTTAACTCACTTCCATTGGAGCCTGCTGAACGCTCAGATATTATCATTGACTTTACCAATTTAAAAGGTGAAACATTCATACTACGAAACACCAATGATGACGGGGATTTAAGTATAATTATGCAATTTAAAGTAAATCTCCCCCTTTCAGAGAAAGATACAAGTGATATTCCAAATTTTCTATGTTCAGATCATTCATTTGATATTAGTTCAGTTCAAAGAAATAGATTATTAACTTTAAGTGCTTCAACTGATCATTTTAACAGGCCAATGCTTCTACTAGATCATCGTATGTGGGATGATCCTGTTACGGAGAAACCCGTTCTTAACAGTGTTGAAATTTGGAAGTTCATTAATTTAACACCTTTTCCACATCCGATTCATGTCCATTTGGTTCAATTTAAATTAATAAATCGGAGACCTTTTGACATCGACCGTTTTAATCAGGATGGATTCATTCAATATACCGGTCCTGCTAGAGAGCCTGAACTTTATGAAAGAGGTTGGAAGGATACTATAAAGGTAGAACCTGGTACGGTTACAAGTATTATTATGAGATTTGAAAATCATATCGGTGATTATGTTTGGCATTGTCATATATTGGAACATGAAGATCATGATATGATGAGGCCAATTAAAGTCATCAAAGAATAGAAAAGTTCATCCTCCATCGAAGAGAATAGATTGACTCCTTGATAGAGGATTTTTTTTTTGACATTTTTGTCGAAAAATAGTTATTTATTCAATAAATTATCAACTGTGCCTTATTGATTAAAATGGATGTATTTGTTATATTTTAATGAATTCCGAATATTTTAAACTATCGAACAAGGAGGGTAGATGATTTAAATTAGTCTATTTTTATTTAATAGGGAAGGAGTATAATCATGAAAAATAAAGTTCTTTCAATTCTAATCTGGACCGTTATTTCAATTATCGGTGCAGTTGCTTTCGCCTTACTTGGATTAGCTAATGGAGAAACTATTTCCGCTGCTTGGCTGATTATTGCCGCTGTTTGTACATATGCTGTTGCATATCGCTTTTATAGTAAATTTATTGCTTATAAAATTTTTAAATTAAATGATAAAAGGGCAACTCCTGCAGAAGTAAATGATGATGGAAAGGATTATGTTCCTACAAATAAATGGGTGCTATTCGGACACCACTTTGCTGCCATCGCTGGTGCAGGTCCACTCGTAGGTCCAATTTTAGCTGCACAAATGGGATATTTACCAGGTGCACTTTGGATCATTATCGGTGTAGTTCTAGCTGGAGCTGTACAAGATGCAGTGATTCTAATGGGTTCTATGAGAAGGAATGGGAAATCACTCGGACAAATGGCCAAGGAAGAGGTCGGTCCTTTTGGTGGAATCATCGCCTCAATCGGAATTCTTGCGATTATGGTCATATTATTAGCAGTACTTGCACTGGTTGTAGTGAAAGCGCTCGCTGGTTCTCCTTGGGGTGTATTTACTATTGCTGCCACTATTCCTATTGCTATACTCATGGGAGTATACATGAGGTATATTCGACCAGGTAAGGTGCTCGAGGGATCAATTCTTGGATTTGTTTTATTACTATTGGCTCTATGGGGTGGTCAATACGTTGCTGAAAATCCTACATTAGCCGAAATGTTTACTTTTACAGGTGGACAATTAGCTATCATGATTGGAATTTATGGCTTCGTAGCTTCCATTCTACCTGTTTGGTTATTGCTCGCACCACGTGATTATTTAAGTTCCTTTTTAAAAATTGGTGTCATTTTTTTATTAGCAGCTGGAATTTTAATTGTCTTGCCAGAATTACACATGCCAAAAATTAGTCGCTTCATTGATGGGTCAGGTCCTGTATTTGCAGGTAACCTTTTTCCTTTCTTATTCATCACAATAGCCTGTGGTTCCGTTTCTGGTTTCCATGCGTTAGTTTCGTCGGGAACAACTCCAAAAATGATCGAAAAAGAATCTCATTCCCGATTTATTGGCTATGGAGGTATGCTGATGGAGTCAGGTGTCGCGATTATGGCTCTTATCGCTGCTTGTTCTCTACATCCTGGCTTATACTTTGCGATGAATTCACCTGCAGCGGTGATAGGTACAGAAGCATCACAAGCCGCCTCTGTCATTTCCACTTGGGGCTTCCAAGTTTCAGCGAGTGAAATAACGAATGCAGCAAAGGAAATTGGTGAAAGTACTATCATGTCTAGAACAGGCGGTGCACCAACATTAGCAGTAGGAATGGCTGAAATTTTCACTAGCTTTTTAGCCGGTGCTAAAGCCTTTTGGTATCACTTCGCCATATTGTTCGAAGCCTTATTCATCCTTACAACCATTGATGCTGGAACGCGAATAGGCAGGTTCATGCTGCAAGACCTAGTAGGTAATTTCTATAAACCATTTGCAAAAACGAATAATTTAGTAGCAAATATTATCGCTTCTGCCATTATTACCATTGGATGGGCTTATATCACCTACCAAGGGGCTATTGATCCTTTCGGGGGAATTAACTCCTTATGGGCATTATTCGGAATATCCAATCAAATGTTAGCGGCTATTGCTCTTGCAATTGCAACGACTATTATTATAAAAATGGGCAAAGCCCGCTATGCTTGGGTCACCATTATTCCATATGTGTTTCTAACAATCACAACCTTGGTAGCAGCATGTATGAAGCTATTTTCCAAAGTTCCATCCATCGGGTTTTTCAGTCACGCTAAAATCTATCAGGATGGAATTGATGCCGGTAAAGTCATCGCTCCGGCTACCGATATGGAGGTCATGAAGCAAATTGTGTTTAATGATCGACTAGATGCTATATTAACAATTATCTTTATAGCAATCGTTCTTCTAATGGTTATCGCTTCGTTTAAAGTTTGGTACGATATATTAATTAAGAAGAAAAAGGCTAAATTACATGAAAGTCCTTTTGTCCCATCTAAATATCCAAACATTCCAATTGGAAGGTGAAGATAATGAAAAAATTAAATCCCTTTTTCAGCAAGATTGGCTGCAATATCAAAACAATATTTGGATTACCTAATTACCAAATTTACGTAGAACATCGGAAGAGAAAGCATCCAGAAGAGCCGATCATGTCTGAAAAGGAATATTATATGTTTGCATTAAAGGAAAGATATGAGAGTGGAAAGGTAAACCGCTGTTGTTAAATACGGTGCTGTCTATTAAGAGGATTCCTTTTAGTAGACAGCACCCTTTTTATTCCCAGCCCTGAATATCCAATTGTTGCTCGCGATTAAATAGACCAGGGTAGATTAGAAAGCCAAGGATAATAGAAGTTAATGTAGCTGCGGTCATAATCAAAAATACAATAAGAAGTTGAAGACGAACGGCTTGAATAGGATCTGCCCCTGCAATAATTTGACCTGTCATCATCCCAGGAAGTTGAACAAGACCAATGGTTTTCTGGCTATCAATCGTTGGAATTAAGCTAGACCTTATCGATTGCTTTAGAATTGGATAAATCGATTGCTTTTGACTCCCACCAAGTGATAATACCAAAAGCACTTCATCTTTCCTCATATCCAGCTCTCCTTTTAAACGATTCAAAAAGAGGCTAGCGATTACCATCGAATTACCAATAATCATTCCGCTGATAGAAATAATATATTGCGGAGTAGCAGGTACAATATGTAGCAGTAATAAAAAGCCCTGTGTAATTGCTTCAACGATTAAGATTGTTAAGTAGACTTTCCAAAAAATATGTGGTAATCCCCTCCCCCGTTTTGCTGCATTACTACTTGCTACTAAAATCATTAATCCAATCATCACGATCATAACGAGGGGATTTTTAAAGCCAAATACCATTTTAAGTATATAGCCAATGATCATTAACTGAATGGTTGCACGGACACTCGTTATTAGTAAGTCACGCCCAAGTCCTAGTTTAAATGCTGCGGATAGAAACAGTGCAATAATAACAAAACCAAAACTAAGTAAAATAGTAAGCAGGTTCATCTCATATTCCTCTTTAACTCTAAAAATTGTTGGGTTTGTCGTTCGCTTGGTGCCTCGAAAAATTCATTCGTTGGTCCTGCTTCAATCAGTTTACCATCTAATACTAGCCATGTTTGGTCCCCTACACGTTTCGCTTGATCAAGATCATGTGTAACCCATAGGATGGTTGTACCATGTTCATGATTTAATTTTTTAATTAGCTCTTCCACTTCATGGGAAGAAATAGAATCTAAAGCGGAGGTGACTTCGTCAAGTAATAAAATAGAGGGATCATTTACTAATGTCCTAGCTAGCGATAGCCGTTGGCGCTGTCCACCAGATAGCTCCTTCGCAGGACGATCAAGTAAATCCTCTGATAACCCAACGTACTCCATATATTTTTTCGGTTGCGCCAATGTTCGACCATGTAATTTTGCAGGGAGTATTAAATTATCTAAGGCACTTCCTTTAATGAGCGGAGCAGATTGAAAGGCAATCCCCACATAGCATCTAAGCTTTTGTACATCCCATTCGCGAATCTCTTTCCCACGAATAAAAATTTCCCCTTCGGTTGGAGTACTTAATAAGTTGCATAATGACAATATAGTACTTTTTCCAGAACCAGATGGACCAATAATCGTCGTAATCGTACCCTTTTGTATCTTTCCATTAATTCCTTTCAATACCTGTATGGTCTCATTTTTATTTTTAAACTCCTTACTTACATGTATGAACTCTAATTCTTCCATTTATCCTCCTTAGTGCCAGGCATCATTTATGCATATTAGAATAAAATAGCCTGACACATATGAAGAGCTTACATTTTTATTCTGTCGTTTTCTTTTATTCATTTTTCAATGCTTGTTTCTCATTAGTAATGTTTTAACTACTAATAATAGGTTATTTAATGGTTTTCCGCTTCGGATACCTTTCTCTCTCTTTGATTACCAAGAAACCTTTTTTTCCTCTCTAGCGGGCACCTTTTTCCCTCTTTGGTTACCGCAAAACCGCTTTTTCCTCTCAGGCGGGCACCTTTCTCCCTCTTTGGTTACCGCGAAACCGATTTTTCCTCTCTGGCGGGCACCTTTTTCCCTCTTTGGTTACCGCGAAACCTTTTTTCTCTCTCTAACGGGCACCTTTCTCCCTCTTTGGTTACCGCAAAACCGTTTTTTCCTCTCTAACGGGCACCTTTCTCCCTCTTTGGTTACCGCGAAACCGCTTTTCTCTCTCTAGCAGGCACCTTTCTCCCTCTTTGGTTACCGCGAAACCGCTTTTCTCTCTCTAGCAGGCACCTTTCTCCCTCTTTGGTTACCGCGAAACTGCTTTTCCTCTCGGGCGGGCACCTTTCTCTCTCTTTGATTACCGCGAAACCGATTTTTCCTCTCTGGCGGGCACCTTTCTCTCTCTTTGGTTACCACGAAACCACTTTTTCCTCTCGGGCGGGCACCTTTCTCTCTCTTTGGTTACCGCAAAACCGCTTTTTCCTCTCTAGCAGGCACCTTTCTCTCTCTTTGGTTACCGCAACAGCAAACTTTAATGACAGGCACGATCTAATTCTCTAAAAGAACCACCGTGCCTATCACTTAAAGTGCCTTATTGAAATTTTACACAAACTGGATCAGGTACTTTTATATCTGATTGTAGCAGCGTTAATTTTCCACTCACTGAATCTCTTTTAAATAGAACAAGGTTACTGGAATTTTGATTGGATGCAATGAGATAGTTTTCTGTTGGATCCAATACAAAATCTCTTGGCCAATTACCTTCTGTTAAAGTATGTTCGATAAATGTTAATTCACCTGTCTCTTGGTTCACACCGTATACGGCAATGCTATCATGTCCACGATTGGCAGCGTAGACAAAATGGCCATCTGAAGAAATATGAATCGCACTACCTTGACTATTTTCAGTAAAATCACTTGGAAGCGTTGAGATATATTGAATTATTTGGAAACTTCCATCCATATTATTATATTGCAAGGCAACGACCTCTGAACTCATTTCTGTCATTAGATATGCATAATCCCCATTTGGGTGAAAGGTTAAATGTCTAGGTCCACAGCCAGGTTTTAATGATAGTTTATTGGCTAATTTTAATTGGCCATTAACGACTTCATAAGTAATGAGCTGATCAATTCCTAAATCAACGACCGCAACATATTTTTCATCTGGAGTAAATCCAGCATAATGAACATGTGGCTTTTCTTGTCTTTCTTTATCCGGTCCTGATCCTTCATGCTGGATGATAGATGATACTGGTTCAAGGCTTCCATTACTAGTCGTTAAATAGGCTTCAACTATTCCCCTATGATAGTTCGCTGTTACAACCGTCTTATTTTTGCTATCCACACTTATGTGACAAGGCGATGCACCTGGTGATAGTTCTCTATTTAATTCCTCTAACTCCCCACTATTCTTAATAGAGAAAGAAGCAGCACCACCTTGTTCTCCCTCTTTTACAACCGAATAAAGATATTGCTTATCCTGACTAACTGTTACATATGTTGGGTTATCTAATGATGCTGCTAGCTTTACACCTTGAATTCTAGCTTCCTCAGTATCCAATGAAAAAGTATAGATTCCTTCGCTTTCTCCTTTTGTATATGTTCCTATAAATCCAGTGAAATTTGCCATTGCATAATCTCTCCTTTTAAATGTTTATTAGGCTAAAATGGTTATCCTAAATATACCATATTGCATTTCGAAAGAAGAAAAGGAACGCTTTTTATCACTGATAAAAGAATGTTTGGATAACTACAATGAAATCATTCCAGCTTTTCCACTTTTGTCTAATATGTGATATAACCAAATTTCGAAACATACAAAAGATACATATATAGAAAAGAGACTCCACCCAAAGGGTTCCTCATTCATTTAAATAACCATTCTTCATTATTTTCCAACCTAACCAAATGCTCCATAAATAGGGCGGTGCCGAAGTCAAAGGAATAAGAATATACCCCATATTAAAGGATAAGAACGTTAATAAAATTCCAATCACACCTATTAATCCGGAAAAAAAGGCTCCTTTTGTAAATAAGCTTGGCAAATCAGTATGGGTTTGTTTAAGACTCCATCCATATAAACAAATTCCTAGCCAACTACACATAACAGCAAAATATCCAGCTAACAATCCAAGAGAGAAAAATGCCTGCCATAACTCAAGAAGCACCCTATTCCTACCCTTAATAAACTCTTCTCCTAAAATTGGTAAAGCTGTTAGCTCAGCAGCTAGGATAAATATCCACAGGCTTAAGGAAACAAAAAATAAACAAGAGCCTAATTTAGCCGACTTGCTTCGATTTGCAAAAAAATGTTCACTTCCTGCCAAACCGATTAACCATAAGGAAGTGGCAATAAGCATTAAAATATGGTCCCACATCCAGAAATCGGCATCGCTAAATCCCTGAAATGCAGTCTTCCCATCATAAGGATTAACTAATGGTGGATGGAGTAGCGTAGCAATTAGCATAAGTATTGCACCTATAATAATGGATGTCCCAATTAAATAATTACTAAAATTTCTACTAGACATGACTATCCTCCCAGAAACAACCTTCTTCTTCTCAGCATTCCCTAATCTCTAAGTAACCATAGCCTATCCTTTTATTTTAAAGTTCTTAAAAAAAATTGGACTACGCCAAAATGATTGATTGTCAAAAAAACGGGGTATATAGAAATACAAACTAATAACTAAATATGCCTACTACCTGCTTTTGCATTCAATAAAGGTCCCGCGGTTCTTTATAAGCTCCATAAATTGCAGGGCTTTTACGAACTTCAACCTATTTTTATTAATTACAACTTTACCTAAGTAACAGCAATGTTTGAGAAAGAAAAATGATTAAAAAGGCTAGGTGAATATTATGCTATATTCAAAAATATTAATACCTTATAATAATACGGATCTATCAAACAAAGCTTTAGAAACGGTTAAAAATTTCGCAAAAGTGAATCCGAATGCCGAAATAGATCTTTTGTTTGCCAACCAAGTTCCTATTCCCACGTATCCAGGGGGCGTAATGATTCAAGAATCCCAAGATAAGTTCAATGATTACGCTGATGAAACTCTAGAAAATGCAGTTAACTATTTAGCTGACCTTCAAAACCCCATCCATAAATATATTGTTGATAGTCAACCAATTACGGCAATCCTAAATCATGTAGAGACAAATGAGAACGATCTAATTATTATGGGAAACAGGGGATTAAGAGGAATTAAAGAGTTTTTAGAGAGTGTAAGTCATGTCGTCGTTCAAAAATCTCCTGTACCAGTTTTACTCGTAAAATAATACCTTATTTCATTCTAACCGGGGCTATCCCAACATTTTCAGATAGCCCCAACTATGTTATTTCAATCTAATCATTGCTTAGTAATCAAGGTTAAATTCCCAAAAATCAGGGTATAATGCCCCTCTCCATGCTCGATAAACTTGCCGATGTGAGCCTTGTTCGAAACCAGTAATCTTTAATTCAAAGACTACGTTTGCATTTGAATCATTTGTTACCTCGACTACTCTACTTTCAGCAGAATCATTTTCGCCTAAAATATATCCAGATGTAATAAGTCGGTTCCCCGTACTATTTTGATAAACTGCATTTCCGACAATACTAGAAAAGAAATCTTTCCCTCTGCTTTCTCCATAGGACCATACTTCTTTTACTGTTCTAGTTTTTTCATTAATCCGATATTGAACTGCGCGACTATATTTCTGACTTTCTGTTTTGTTGCCACGAGAAATTACATTATTATTATCAAATAATAGGATATCCAGTGTATCAGAATTGTTGTCCTGATCTGGCAAAATCATTGGTGCATGTTGGCCGGCATTATATTTAAAATCCTTTCCATTTTCAGTTAATAAAAATTTCTTATAGGAATTCGGCCAATCTTCATGATCTGCTAGGATCCATTTTATCTTGCTTGTTGAATAATCTATTTTCATTACGGTATCCTGATGCCTACCAGATATAATAAGAGAGTCATCAGATTCATCATAAACAATGGCATTTAAGTGGAACCAATCTACCTCACCATCTTCCCCGCTAGGTCCATCATATTCCATATAAAAATTTTCTGGTAAAATATCCTTTAAGTCAATTGTATGGACAACTTCTCCTGTCTGACGATCGATTTCCACAATAACATCTTCAATATACTTCTCATCAGAATTCACTGTAGCTAGTAGATTTCCATTTGGCATCTCAATTAGATCATGGTGGATCACATCTGAGTTAGTATAAGTTTGGGGTTGGATGGTATAGGCATTGCTCAATTTTCCAAGCATGTCCATTTCTAAAATTTCATTATATTGCTTCTCCTTTTTTGTAACGTACAAAACATTTCCGTTTTTCAATCGCTTGAATGTGGCATGTATTGGCAGTGAGCTAAACCATCTTACGTCCCCATTATTATCTACTGCGTATCCATATCCAAAACTGGACTCAATAAAAGTTAGACCATCCTCCATTTTTTCTTTATTCGCTTTAACGACTTCATTTTGTAAAAAATCTTCTGGCAAAGATTCTGTTTCAATCCTCAATTCTTTCGTTTTTACAGTCCCATCTTCCGCTTCACTTTTAATCTTTACGGTATTATTATAATCCGCATATAAACCAATAATCGGTATTTCATGTTCTGTTTTAAAATCAGAAATAGTTTTAGTAATAGTTGATTCGGTATCCTTGCCCTCCACCGTTATTGTAATTTTGGTTTTTTCTTTTGTTTTAAACATAACTAAGGCTGTTAATGGTGCTACATTATAGGGGTCCTTGATAATATACGGATCTGTAAGGCTATAATTTCCTTTTTTATATGTTTTCATCATATCGCTACTTGTTTTTTCTTGGGTAGCCAAACGTTCAACATCATATGCAGAAGAGACTGTTGTCTTAGGTATTACTGAGCTGCTTTCACTTTTCATATTTTTTAAAACAATCACCATTCCTCCAATAATCAATAATAAAGGTAGTATTATAATAAATTTTTTCAATTGATGTCCCTCCACTTTACATTTCTACAATAACTTTCAATAGAACAAGTGAAATGGTATCAATAAAAAATTAATTTTAAATTAAAACTGTTGTTTGTCGCTTTTGTACTAGGTTCAGCGTTATTATATGTTGCTCTTCAACTCATTTTTATTGGTTAAAACACTCCATAAATATAAAACGCAAAAAGGAGTAATCCTTATTGGACTACTCCCATTTTATTTAGTTAAACCAATTTATTAATGTGCAGTATATCCACCATCAACAAGTAATGTTGTTCCATTAACAAAGCTTGCATCATCACTTGCTAAGAATAAAACCGCCTTTGCAATTTCTTCAGGTTTTCCAAGTCTACCTTGTGGATGTAGAGATGCTAGATATTCCTTTGTTTTAGGGTCAACCTTATTTAATAATGGTGTATCAATATAGCCAGGACAAACTGCATTTACACGAATTCCATCCTTAGCATATGCTGTACATAAATTTTGTGTTAATAGTTTTACCCCGCCTTTTGCAGAAGAGTAAGCAGTCGGATTTGGTAACGCAACAAAGCTATGGATTGACCCAGCATTAACAATGACTCCACCTGTGCCTTGTTTTTGAAATTGTTCGATTGCATATTTATCAGAAAGGAAAACACCTGATAGGTTAATATCAATAGTTCGTTTCCATTTTTCATATGTTAGCTCATGTGCAGGTGCATCATCTGCAACTCCCGCATTCGCATACATAATATCTAGCTTGCCATATTTATTCACTGTTTCAGAGATCATATGTTTAATTTCTTCTTCTTTAGTTACATCTGTCTTAACAAATAATGTATCGAAGCCATTGGCATTTAACTCATCAGATAATGCTTGTCCTCGATCAGAAAAATCTGCAATGACAACTTGTGCACCTTCCTCAGCAAAAAGGCGGACCGTTGCTTCACCAATTCCACTTGCTCCACCAGTTACAATGGCTACTTTATTCTCTAATTTCATCTTTTTCGCTCCATTTCAATAAAATCTTGTACTATAATTCGCTTCTTCTTCTCTTTAAAAGGATACTTATTTATTATTTTGCAGTTGCTCCACCATCTATAACGAATTCAGCTCCTGTAGAAAAAGCGGATTCGTCAGAAGCAAGGAATAACACAGTGTTGGCTACATCTTTAACAGATCCTAGATGGCCGAGAGGGAATAAGTTTTTGCCTAATTCATCTTTTGAACTTCCTGTAACCTCAGAAGCATAATCTGCCATTCCTGTATCAATGTATCCAGGATGGATCGAGTTAACTCTTACACCAACATGAGCATATTCCATCGCAGCATCCTTAGTCATAATACGAACAGCACCTTTACTTGCACCGTATAGAACATGTCCAGGAGAGCCCATTAAGCCAGCTATTGATGAGGCATTAATGACTGAACCTTTCTTTTGTTTAGCCATTAATGGCATAATATGTTTCATTCCTAAAAATACACCTGTTACATTGATTGACATTAAGCGATTCCATTCGTCTAATGCAATTTCTGCTAGTGGTTTAATCTTATAAATACCTGCATTATTAAAAAGAATATCTACTTTCCCAAACTGATCAATCGTTTCTTTTGCTACCTTTTTCCAATCATCCTCGTTACTCACATCATGATGAATAAATATTGCTTCGTTACCATTAGCCTGTAAATCCTTTACAGTTTGACTTCCAGACTCTTCATTAATATCGGTAACAACAACTTTTGCCCCTTCCTTTGCAAATAAAAGAGCTGTTTCCCTGCCAATACCTGTGCCACCGCCGGTAATAATAGCTACTTTATTTTCGAGTCTCATGAATTTCACTCTTCTTTCGTCTAATATTATTTCCTAAGTAGGAAAAATCAGAAGTAAATAATATTACTAATAAATAAAGAACATATAGATTCAGTCACTAGCTATACTTCTATCCTACTCCTTTCATTTTTAAATACTATCCTATATAATGCTGTATAATTGTAAAATGAATATCCACCATTTATAGGGGTACTTTTTGTTTTAAGGAGATTGAATTCTTATGACACAAGCGTTAGGTCATTACGAAGAAATTACGTTTGAACAATTTATCATATTTATTAAATCCCATCATCAACAACTCGAGGAAAATATCAATTCTTACTTGAACTTAGAAACAGCCATCTCAGAATCAGATAGAAAAGTCATCAAAAATCTACTCGATACATTTTTGCAATTTTTAACATCACCAAACATACAGAATGGCAATGACGTATATAAGAGTTATTTAGACAATTGGCTCCAATCCCAATTATCAACCTTGACAATGAAACGCTTTAACTTGTTTCGTTTACTCTTTGAAAAATCATTTATTACACTTATGCTCCAAATAAAACATAACCGAACAAGTTCTTTTTTAATGTTTTTATTATCTATCTTTACTTATCTTGATTTCAGCTATGAAAAATGGATAGAGGAGCCCAAAAAGAATGCGAAACAACATAATAAAAATAAGGAACTGACGAAGTTCGAGTTAATTGATCAACTAAATAAACTACTTATTTTATCTTCAGGTGTTCATGATTTAGCATTTATCTTAAAAAAATGTGAAGAATATTTTCACTTTAAACGATGCGTATTCTATGCTTATATTCCGTGGTCTAATCAATTCTATGGGGTAATAGGTTCTGAACTTCCGAAGGTACAAAGTATGAAAGGCCATCTCAATCCTAAGCAAGCAATGCTATTTAATACGAAACAGCCCATTTTTTTAAAGAATCCTGAAAATTTCATTAAAGAAGAGCATATCCATTTATTTAATCTATCTTCTGTTATATTTATCCCAATTGCACATGATAATCAATTATATGGCTGGTTAACATTTGATCAATTAGGCGAGGAATTTGATTGTTCTAAAGAGGAACTGGATATTTTAGAAGAAGTAGGTATACGCCTTGGTCTATTTTTTGCAAGAAAGAGTGAACAAGTAGCGAAAACAACTGGGCTTCATCTAACAGAACGAGAGACGATGATTCTTGATTTACTAGCTGAAGGGTATGATAATAAAAAAATGGCGGAGTTACTATATTTAAGTGAACATACAGTAAGGGATTATGTGAGTAGTTTAATGACAAAGCTTAAAGCCAAAAATCGTACACAGGTTGTGGCATCAGCCTTCCGATTAGGATTAATAAAGTAATGTTTCGAAAATAAAGGCTCTTTCCTCAAACATTGTTGCTATTTAACTAAAGTTTTAACGAATAACTATCGGCTAAAAACTGCTACACATCTCATTTTACCGAGAAAAGAGCTTCAACCTATACAAAAACAGCCAAAATAAAAAAGAGGATGATATGATGTCTGCATCCCCAAAGTTAGATTCCACTTGGAGTGCAAGACATACATGGTCACCCTCTTTTTTCGTATACAATTTAATTCGCCTTCTTTAATTGTTTACTTCTTAATTGTCCACAAGCAGCGTCAATATCCGTTCCATGCTCTTGACGAACAACACAATTAATTCCATTCTTTTTCAATGTATCATAAAATGTCATAATTGATTCTTGTGTACTTCTTTTATATTGAATATGTTCACTAACCGGGTTATACGGAATGAGATTCACATATGCAAGATGGCGTTTATTTTGAAGAAGCTTAGCAAGCTGTAATGCTTCTTCTTTATGGTCATTCACATCATTTAATAGAATATATTCAAATGTAATTCTACGATTTGTTTTTTCTAAATAATAATCAATAGCAGGCATTAATTTCTCTAATGGATAAGCACGATTGATTTTCATAATTTGTGTACGTAGCTCATTATTAGGTGCATGTAAAGAAATAGCAAGATTAACTTGTAAATCTAAGTCTGCAAATTCGTAAATTTTAGGAGCAAGTCCACTAGTTGAAACAGTAATATGTCTTGCACCAATTGCTAGACCTTTAGGTGAATTGATATTTTTTAAGAATGTAACTAAGTTCGTAAAGTTATCAAATGGCTCTCCGATACCCATCACTACTACGTGACTTACTCTTTCATCTTTACCAATTTCATCTAAATGCAATTGAACATTCATGATTTGTTCAACGATTTCACCACTCGTTAAATCACGATTTTTTCGTAAAATTCCACTTGCACAGAAAGAACAGCCGATATTACAACCTACCTGGGTTGTTACACAAACTGATAAACCATATTTTTGTCTCATTAGCACGGTTTCAATTAGATTTCCATCTGGTAGTTTAAATAGAAATTTAACGGTACCATCCTTTGATTCCTGTTTAATTTCAAGTTGTAGTGTATGCATGTTAAAATGTTCTTCTAATAATTGGATACAATCTTTATTTATATTACTCATTTCAGCAAAACTTTTTACACGTTTTTTATATAGCCATTCCCACACCTGTTGTGCACGAAATTTCTTTTGTCCATGTTCCAAAAACCAGTCTGTTAATTGATCTATTGTTAATCCATAGATGGATTCTTTAGTCATTCGTTACCCTCTTTTCAAAGATACTTTTTCACATAACTTCTATTTTACATGAATCTGTGATGATTTTCTATCACTATCTCTTAATACATAATTGTTCCAGAAAGTCGGCTCTTCCTTCTGCTTAACGAATAATTTTTATATATTTTCATGAAAAATAAAATAGTCACTATAATTCGATTCTTTCGCACGGTATAATGCTTCATCGGCAAACTTAATTAAATTCTTTTTTTTCATCGTATGATCTGGATACAGAGCAATGCCAATTCCTGCACCTAAAAGAATTTGATGATGTTTAAAAATTAATGGTTTTTCAAATGAATCTATAATTCGTTTAGCAATATCCTCTACAATATCAACAGAATCTATCTCTGGGAGAACTACTCCTATTTCATCCCCTCCAAATCTCGCAACCGTATCCGTTTCGCGGACACATGCTTTGAGTCTCCTTGCCATTTCTATTAGTACTGCATCTCCAGCATCATGACCAAATGTATCGTTAACAAGTTTGAATTTCCGTCCATCAATCATCATAAGAGCCACTTTCTTATTTGAACGATTTGCATTACGAATTGCCATCTCTAGCCGATCATCAAAGGTACGTCGATTCGGCAAATCAGTTAGATAATCGTAAAAGGCCATTTTTGCTAATTCATCACGATGCTTCTTTTTTTCAGTAACATCTCGAGCAACAGTTACTAACTGTATAACTTCTCCTTGTTCGATTATTGGGGTAGTTGTAATTTCCAACCATATATAATGCCCCTTCTTATGTCGTAATCGAATCTCGATAGATGTTGGTTTGGCGCCTTTTAGAAAGCCTTCAAATCTTTTCTTTATGATTGGAATATCATCAGGGTGAATATATTTCGTAAATAATTGACCAACATACTCTAAACTGGAATAACCAAGAATTTTCTCATTCGATGGAGATACGTACTCTATCACTCCTTGAGGATTAATCATCTTAATGACATCAAAAGCATTTTCAGTAATTAATCGAAATTTCTCCTCACTTGTTTGGAGTTCCTTTTGTGCTCTTTTAATTTCCGTAATATCTTTAGCAATTCCATGTACTCCTACTACGTGATTATCTACAATAATTGGAATATTGGTTACTAACACTTCTTTTGAGTGTCCAAGCTTAGGTTTTAATTTGATTTCATAGTTTACTGCCTTTTTCTGTTCAATCGTTTGTTTAAAATGGAATAATGTTCTTTCCAGATCGTTCGAATCAACTAAAGGGATAAATGACGTCCCAATTAATTCATCAAATGAGTAACCAGTTACTTTTTCAACTCCTAGGTTCCCACTTGTAAAATTCCCGTTAAGATCAAAAGAGAAAATAGCCTCAGGATGATTCTCAAATAAGGATTTGTACCTTTGCTCACTTTCTTTTAACCGTGTTTCTAATCGACTTTTCTCCGTAATATCTTGTGCAATTCCATAGACACCAACTACGATTCCATCAACAATAATTGGTACGTTTTTAACATTTAAATGAACCCTTTCCCCGCTCTTTGTATAGATCCAAGTTTCATATTCTTCATTTCTACCACTCACAGCCCTTCTAAAATAGCGAGTGGTTTCTTCTAAATATTCTTCAACAATAAAGTTGATAATTGATTTCCCAACAAGTTCATTTGTACGGAACCCTGTAATTTCCGTAATTACTTTATTAATACTAATAAAATTTCCTTGTAAATCCGACTCGTATATTGCATCACTATTATGCTCGATCAAGGAAGATAATCGTTTTTGACTCTTCTCTAGCTTTCTTTTTGTCTCTATGTTTTCTTGCTCTTTTCTTTTTCTTTCAGTAATATCTCTGACAATTCCTATAATATATCTTACTTGTCCATTTTGGATTAATGGATTAAGAGATGTTTCTCCTATCATTTCTCCCTCAGATGTTACAATCTTCTGGATAAATTCTATTGATTTTCTTGTTAAAATCACCTTATTGTAATAAGAAATCATCCTAGAAGCGTGCTCTTTCGGAACAATCTCTTCCACCCTTTTACCTACAATATTTTTTCCCGATTGAAGAACCTTAGATGTTGAATGGTTAGCATATACATAGCGAAAAGAAGTTCCATCTGACTCTATAATAAAAATTAAATCGGTGATCGAATCAAATATAGTAAAGAAAGTTTGTACATTAGATCCTACATCTTCTAAGAAACGTTCCATGAGCCGTTCCTCTCTTTCCTCATATCACAACAATTATGAACTTTTCATATGTTTTTACCTATAATATAAGTTTTCATAGATCATACGCAACTTCGATATCATTAGTAATATTAACCAAGTAGCGCAGTTTGTCATACATTTTCCCCATTATTACAGATAATTATAAAGGGGTTTTTAGGAACTAGAGATTTTTATCCCTTCCTTGTTATCTTTAATAAATTACATGTATGAATAGGGTCTATTATTATGGGGACAATAGGTGTTGGAGTGATGATATGTTTTTCATAATAAATGTACTCGGCATACTCGTTGTCGGCTTTCTCATCTATCTATGTTCACCAGTAAAGCAACAAATCAATTGGCGATCGATCATTAGCTTGTTAATCGTTGAATTGCTCATTACATGGTTTATGTTAGGAACCACTGTAGGATCATGGGTAATAGATCAAATCGCCTCCTTCTTCTCATGGTTAGTTTCTTGTGCAAATGAGGGAATTTCTTTCGCCTTTCCTTCTGTAATGAAAAACGAGACAGTCGATTTCTTCTTCAGTGCACTAATGCCAATTATCTTCATTGTTACCTTTTTTGATATTCTTTCGTATTTAGGGATTATGAAATGGATCATAGATAAGGTTGGATGGGTGATATCGAAGGTTTCTGGTCTACCGAAGCTTGAAAGCTTTTTCTCCATTCAAATGATGTTTTTAGGAAATACAGAAGCATTAGCCGTTATTCGAGAACAGTTAATGGTTCTTAAAGGAAAGAGATTATTAACATTTGGAATCATGAGTATGAGTAGTATTAGTGGATCAATTATAGGTGCTTATTTATCAATGGTTCCTGCAGAATATGTATTTGCTGCAATTCCTTTAAATTGTTTAAACGCACTTTTACTTGCAAGTATGTTAAATCCTGTTGTTGTGAGTAAAGAGGAAAATATTGTGTATGTCCCACCAAAGAAAGATCGAAAAGACTTTTTCTCAACCATTTCAAATAGTATGCTTGTTGGAATGCGGATGGTCATTGTTATTGTGGCAATGGTCATTGGCTACGTAGCGCTCACCTCTTGCTTAAATGGAATTCTAGGTTTCTTTATCCATGGTCTAACAATTCAAAGGATTTTTGGATTTATTTTCAGTCCTTTTGCATTTCTACTTGGATTAGGAAGTCAAGACGCGATGTATGTTGCGTCTTTAATGGGCATCAAAATCTCTACAAATGAATTTGTAGCAATGATGGATCTAAAAAACCATCTCAAAAATATGGCGCCTCATACGATAGCAGTTTCGGTTACTTTCTTAACGTCTTTTGCTAATTTTAGTACAGTAGGTATGATTTATGGAACCTACAACTCTATTTTCGGTGAAGAGAGCTCCGAAATTATTGGCAAAAATGTATGGAAGCTATTAGTAAGCGGGATTGGAGTATCTTTACTTAGTGCAATGATTGTTGGTCTATTTGTTTGGTAATACCCCCATCCCAATTGTTCTTGATTTGTCTATTTAATGGTTTCGTTCGTTTGTTACATTTGAAAAAGACCCCTACCGTCGTTTTTTTTCATGTAACAGGGTTCATGTTTGCAGTTCGTTTATCAGTGAATTAAAAAGAATTCTCGTTCTTAAACTCTTTTTATACGTTAATACATTTACCTAAATAACAACAATGCTAAGCATTAGAAATGGGTTGTCTATAAGAGGACAAATTTATCCTCTTACTAGAAAACCCTGTTCTTTTCTCAAATATAATAAATATATTCCTTCGGTAGGACTCGTTTTAAGAACTGTTGTGTCCTTTCTTCCTTAGGTTGTGTAAAAATTTCCTTCGGTGTCCCTTCCTCTACTACCGTACCTTCATCCATAAATACAACACGATTAGCTACATCCTGTGCAAATGACATTTCATGTGTAACTACCAACATTGTCGTTCCTTCATTGGCAATCTTCTTCATGATGTTTAAAACCTCACCAACCAGCTCAGGATCAAGAGCTGAAGTAGGTTCATCAAATAAGATAATCTCTGGATTCAACGCGATCGCTCTTGCAATACCTACTCTTTGTTGTTGCCCACCTGACAATTCATTTGGATAAGCATTATATTTATCCGATAATCCAACCTTATCCAAAGATTTCTTTGCAATTTCAATTGCTTTTTCTTTTATTATTTTCCTTCCAATAATTAAACCTTCTGTTACATTCTCTAATGCTGTTTTATTATTAAAAAGATTATAATTTTGAAAAACAAACGCAACCTTTTGCCTGACCTCATGAATTTGTTTTTTAGTAGCTGCTTTAAGATTTACATTCATATTCCCAAAAACAGCCTGACCTTGATCGGCCCTTTCAAGAAAATTAATGCATCTTAACAATGTCGTTTTACCAGATCCGCTAGGACCAAGAATAACAACAACATCTCCTTTACTTATGCTTAAATTTACCCCTTTTAATACTTCACTTTTCCCAAATGTCTTATGCACATTCTTAATTTCAAGCATAATGTTGCCCCCCTTTTGCTGTAGTTGTTTTATAGGAGCTAAGTCTTCTTTCAAATAGCTTGAACCCATATTCCGTTATGCTACAAATAATCAAATACACAAGAAAAATATCAATATAGGCCTCAACATAGTTATATCCTACATTTGCCGCTACCTTTGCCTTTAAAGTAATTTCAGGTAAGGACATAGCATAGCCTAAGGAAGTTGCTTTTATCAGATTTACCGTAGCGGTGCAAATATTTGGCAATGCCACCACCAATGCTTGTGGAATAATAATTCTTCGATAGGCTTGAACATTCGTTAATCCCACAGATTGGGCAGCTTCTAATTGTCCTTTACTTACTGTTATTAATGAGGAACGAAATATTTCAATTAAGATTGCAATCGTATTTAGAGAAAAAACAATAAATGCATACCATATCTGATTCACCTCATAAACATTTTTATCTATATGGAGCCTAGAGAATAACGATGATATGACTAAAGGTACGCTGTTATAGATAATAAATATCTGAACGATTACAGGTGTTCCACGAACAAATGAAACATATATTCTCGAAAGTTGACTTAAAATTGGGATGCGATTAATTCTTGTTAATGCCAATAAAAAACCAAATGGTGAGGCGACTATTAATGCGACAATCGTTATAATTAAGGCAGTAGGTACGCCTGATAAAGCAACAAAAAACGTATCGACTAAAAACTCTAGATTAAAGCTACCTTGCACTCGCGTTCCTCCTTATGTTGATTTCAATGATTGTTTTCCTTTACTAAATCCCTTTTCAAATTTTAAAAATACTTGTTCGATCACAATAGAAATAATCCAATAGATGATCGATAATGCCAAATAGATCTCTAAAGCATGTGCATTATAATTGCTTGCAATAATGAGATTGGCTTTCCCCATTACATCTATTAGGCCGATCGTATATGCTAAAGAGCCTTCTTTAATTAACTCCAATAGACTGTTTCCAAAGTTTGGAATAGCTACTACAAATGCCTGTGGAAAGACAATTCTTCTATATGCCTGAAAAGGACTTAATCCCACACTAACAGCAGCCTCGAATTGCCCTTTATCCACAGATTCATACGCACTCCTTATTACTTCAGACATAAATGCACCAAACTGAAGAGAAAAAGTAATTACTACAAAAACAATTTTGTCAACATTACCAGTCTGAACTGAAAATTTTTCTAATAGTGCTGGAACCCCATAATAGACTAGAAATAACAAAACAATCGATGGCGTACATCTTAAGGCAGTGGTGTATCCATTAGCAATTTTTCTAGCAATCCTACCTTTTCCTATTTTCCCCATCGCCAAAATAAACCCTAGAATGGTTCCAAACGTTACCGATAAGCCAGTAACAATAAATGTTACTTTTAGAAAAGGAAGCAGCATTGGGATGGATTTGAATATATAAGATGCATCAAAGTATTTTTCCATTATCCCCCTCCATTTTTCCTACTTTTTCGCTTGATCTAATACTTCAAATAAATCTCTTCCGTAAAATTTCTTACTTAACTCATTCGTTTCTTTTTTCTCTTGCAGTTGTTTGATCGCTTGATCATATGCATCCGCAAATTCCTGCTCTTTTTTATTAAATAGTGGCCAGGTTTTTATTACGGCGAATTCATTATAGACAACATCATTAACTAAATGATGATAAGGACCATTTTTCTCCTCTACCTGTTTTTTAAAAGGACCCTCAATCATTACTCCACCATCTACACGTCCTTCATTCACCCATTGGACAACATCAACCGAAAAGGTTTCTCCTGCCTTGAGCTTAATTTTATTATCTGGGTGTGACTGATTATATTCATCAATAACTGTATACTGAGCATTATTTGCGGCAATCGGTGCGAGGGTGTATCCCGCAGAAGCAAAGTCTTCTAAACTTTTAATCTCCTTATTTTCTTTCTTTAATACAAGTCCTGTACTACTCAGTCCAAGAAATTCTTTAGGATAAATAAACTTCTTTGTCCTTTCTTCAGTCCAGAATGCATTTTTTACTCCAACCTGAAATTTCCCTTGTTCTACCCCTAATAGTAAATCATCACTCGTTGTACCTACATACTCAAATTCATATTCAGGTAAGAGTTCATCGACTAATTTCATGACCTCTACATCATACCCAGTTGGATTCCCATTCTCATCTATGTATGAAATGGGCTTGGAGGATTGATCAAAAGCTACTTTTACCTTTCGAATCTTGCTACCATTTTCATCGGTTGATGAATGATTTGCTGATGTTGTACAGCCTGCCAATAACATAACGAATGTCAAGCAACTAATAATGCTAACTACCTTCCTTTTGTCCTCCATGAAAAAAATCCCCTCTCTTTACATTTTTCTGTACCGTAGCCAACAAAAAGGATATCATCTTCAACTACCCACTTTTTCATCACCCCTAAAAATCGAAAAACCTTTCTTCTACCGAAAAGAAGAAAGGCTCAAAATACTTGAACAATCTCCTCTTATCTTTCAGAACCTATTTGCTCTGCTGGAATTAGCACCGTTTAATCAAGGAGATTAAGGTTGCCGGGTATCATAGGGCCAGTCCCTCCACCGCTCTAGATAAGAAAAAACTAAATTATATATTCCTATAAGAAAACTTGGAATTGCTTAAAATTTAATATATCCAGTATTCTGACTATTGTCAAGTATAAAAAAAAGGAGTATAAACTCCTTTCATCCCTAATCATCGATTTTAATGGATCCCCTTACTCATAAATGATTCAAACTGCTCAGTCTTTAAAGGCTTACTATATAAATACCCTTGTACTTCATCACATTGAAACGATTGAATAATATTAAATTGTTCAACTGTTTCAATTCCTTCTGCAACAACCTTCATCCTTAGCCCATGTGCTAATTCAATAATTGCCTTTGTTAGGGCAGCATCTTGAGAGTCCAAATGAATATTTTGTATTAACGAACGATCAATCTTAACATATTCAAATTGAAATTGTTTCAAATAGGTAATAGAAGCATATCCTGTACCAAAATCATCTAAAGAGAATGTAATCCCTCTTTCTTTAAAATCTTTTATCGAATCATAGACTATCTTTTCATTTTGCATAATAATTCTTTCAGTGATTTCAAATTCAAGCAAGTTTGGACTAATCCCAGTATCTTGCAAAATTTGCATTACACCTATACTCCAGTTTCTTTTCAAGAAACTTTTCGGTGAAATATTAATTGAAACAGGGACGACCGGCATGGATTGAACTTGCCAATGTCTTATTTGTTCACATACATATCGAATAACCCAGTCTCCAATTTCTACAATTAAGCCTGATTCTTCAGCAAAAGGAATAAATTCTCCTGGATGGACAAGTCCTCGTTCTGGATGCTCCCAACGTATTAATGCCTCAGCACTAACCATTTTATTTGTTTTAACATCAATTCTAGGTTGAAAATCAACCCTAAACTCATTGTTAGTTAATGCTCTTCTTACATCCTTTTCAAAGAATGTAGATTTATTTGGACACTTCATTATTGATTGAGAATATAAAACATAATTATCCTTCCCAAGATCCTTTGCTCGATAGAGAGCACTATCTGTATTTTTTAGTAAAGTCCATGCATCCTTACCATCTAAAGGATATTGACAAATCCCTACACTTGCAGAAACATACAACTCATAATCATTTATTGTAAACGGCTCTTTTATTCCTTGAATAATTTGTTCCCCTACTTGATTTAAATCATAAATATACTTGTCATTTCTTAACAAAATGGCAAATTCATCCCCACCGATTCTAGCAACCAATTCTTTATCAGGTATCATTTCAACTAATCGGTGTCCGATCTGTATCAATAGTTCATGGCCAATATCATGGTTTAAAGAGTCATTAATGTATTTGAATCGATCCATATCCAGAAAAATAACGGCAAATGATTGATTTTTTTCCTGTGAATCCTCAATCAATGAATGCAATACTTCATCAAACATTCTTCTATTCGGTAAATCCGTCAAATAATCATGATAGGCAAAATAAGCAATTTGCTCCTCATTGCTTTTTTGTTCTGTTATGTCCGAAATAATTCCATCCAGTCTTGTAATGTCTCCCTTTTCGTTAATAAAAGGAATCGTTTGATCCTGCAGCCAACGAATCGAACCATTCTTATGAATGATTCTGTACTGATGATGAATGGATTTCCCTTTCTTTAACTCACTTTGCTTCTCAAAATAAATGGAATGATCTTGCTCATAAATAATATCCTTCCATAGAAAGGAATTGGTCATCATCTCCTCAGAAGAATAACCTGTAATATTATGAAGCCCTTCAGAAACAAATAATATTTTTTTAGTCTTGAGATCTTGTGACCAAATACATACTTCTAGATTATTGCAAATTTTTTTAAACTGCTCTTCATTTTCTTTGAGCTTCTTTTCAATTCCCTTACTTTTCGTTATATCTTTAGCAATACCAAATATAGCAACGATCTTTTTGTGTTTAATAATAGGAATTAAATTAATATTTACTTCAATGGCAGACCCATTTTTATGTAGTAAGGCAATGTCGTAATTTTCAGGTCTACCATTACATGCTTGTTGAAAGTAATAAATGGAATGATCTAATGATTCTGGTGCTACATACTTTTTAAACGAACCATATATTTCACTACTATCATATCCAAACATTGAGGGGACCTTATTATTAAATGATAGAACATTCCCTGTTAGATCTAATGTAAATATAAGATCGGGGTGATGATCTAAAATCGACTGATAAGCTTGATTAAAATTATATAAATGATCATCTTGTTCATACTTTTTTATCTCTACTGAATCCATTATCCCTTTATATGCCTCTTTACCATCGGAACCCATGATATTCCCCTCCACTACCTTGGATAAATAAAACTGTCTGAATTTGTCGAAAAAAGGAATATTTTCATGTTATTATTTCACTTTTTATAATCGTAGTCAATGGTTAGGAAATTAATACCTATTAACCAGCATATTTATACATTCGATAATGAATTGGACTAATAAAAAGTGCCTCCCCATATAAGGAGAGACACCTCTAATTAGTCAAATAAATCACCAAGAATATCCATCATCGATTTTTTCTTTTTATGTTTCGGTGGATAGGAATGTTTGTTATATTTTTTATCATATTCTTTGGAATAGTGTTTTTCCTGGAAGGATCTTTCTTCTGATGGATAGGACTGATAATATTGCTGATCATCTTTTAAGCCCTGTGTAATTTTTTCTAATTCTCCTCGATCTAACCAAACACCTTTACAATTAGGACAAATATCAATTAATACATTTTCCTTTTCTACTTCTTTCATACTTACATTATCACAAACAGGACATTTCAATGATATTCCCTCCACTCGATATGATTTATGTTATATGTCAATTGTAACATAATGAATATTTCATTTTCCGTTATATATATTCCTATTATTCACAATTTTGTTAACAAAACTTAACAGTTCATATAGATCATATAGTGAAATTTGACTAAGGTCTTATTAGGTAGTTTATTAATTGTAAGCGCCTGAGGTGTTTCGAAAGACACCTCAGGTAAATTTGAAGCAACCATTGTAAAAGTTTCAGGTGCAATAATTCTCTATCGTCTAAGAAGATGTTATATCTGAAAAAAGTGGTTGTGTCCTTCAAAATCATTTTGAAATTAGTGACAAGATTATTTTTCGAATGAATGCTGCTTATTCTTTTTGTTATTCTTACCTTCTTCTCCCCTCCTCTTTTTTGAGGGGGAGTATTTTTATTTACTAAATAAAATTGATTTATTAGAAAATTGGTGGAATAATAAAACTTAAAAATAAATTTTATAGATAAAGAGGGACCAAAATGAGAGATTATTCAATTACTATCATCGAAAATCAAGAAAAAAAACAAATGCCTGATCCTAATCAACTTGAATTCGGAAAACACTTTACAGACCATATGTTCATAATGGATTATACAGAAGGAACAGGATGGCATGATCCCCGAATTGTACCTTATCAGCCTATCTCCTTAGATCCTGCTGCTATGATTTTCCACTATGGACAAACCGTATTCGAAGGGCTTAAAGCATATAAAACACAAGATAACAGGGTGCTTTTATTTAGACCTGAAAAAAACATGGAAAGATTGAATATGTCGAATGATCGCTTATGTATACCACAAATTGAAGAAGAATTTATTTTAGATTGCTTAAAACAATTAATTAGCATGGATCAAGATTGGATTCCATCAGCTGAGGGAACTTCCCTATATATCCGTCCTTTTATCATCTCAACAGAACCATATTTAGGAGTAGCCGCATCAAAAACCTATCGATTAATGATTATCCTTTCCCCTGTCGGATCTTACTATAAGGAAGGAATTCATCCAGTAAAGATATTTGTAGAGCGTGAATATGTTCGTGCTGTTGCTGGTGGTACAGGAAAGGCGAAAACTGCAGGAAATTATGCAGGGAGTCTGAAAGCACAGGAAGTATCAGAAAAACTAGGCTATTCACAGGTTCTTTGGTTGGATGGAATTGAGAAAAAGTACATTGAAGAAGTAGGAAGTATGAACATCTTCTTTAAAATCAATGGAGAAGTAGTCACACCAGCCTTAAATGGCAGTATCCTAGAAGGCGTTACAAGAAACTCAGTCATTCATCTTTTAAATCACTGGGGTGTTCCTGTTACTGAGCGCAGGATATCTATTGATGAAATTTATGAAAGCTACAAAAAAGGGTTAGTTGAGGAAATCTTCGGAACAGGTACAGCTGCAGTTATTTCTCCTGTTGGGGAATTGAATTGGGAAGGTGAAAAAATGGTGATTAACAATGGGCAGACTGGATCATTGTCAAAAAAGCTTTATCATACAATCACTAGTATTCAAAATGGTAATGAACCGGATCCATTCGAATGGACAGTTGAAGTAAAACCAAATTGTTAAAACAGTTCCTTACCTATTTATTGTATAATAGGCCTCGTGAGTCTTTTTAATATTGACATCGGTAAGACTCCTTTTTATCAGCCCAGATAAAATGCAAATTTTATAAAAGGAGATCAAGATTTTGAGTAAGCGGAAATTTGGAGGAATTGGCTTTGTTATCGCTGTTATTCTTGTTGTTTTAGTCTATAAAGGAGTTATCAATACCCCTGAAAAAGTCACAAATAGTGTACAGGTGGAAAAGACACAAGAAGATCAAAATAAAAAAGCAGATAATATAGCTAATAAGCAAAAAAATGGATCTAAGGGTACTTCTGACAATCAACGTGTCTCGGTACAATTAACACGAGCTGTAGATGGAGACACAATAAAGGTGCTTTATAAGGGGAAAGAGGAAACGGTTCGCTATTTATTAATTGATACACCCGAATCGAAAAAACCAGGAACTTGTGTTCAACCATATGCAAAAAGTGCTTCCGAAAAAAACGAACAATTAGTTTCGAGTGGAGATTTATCTCTAGAATTTGATAATGGAAATGAAAGAGATAAATATGGGCGCCTACTAGCCTATGTTTTTGTTGATGGAAAATCGGTTCAAGAAACTTTATTAAAAGAAGGCTATGCTCGAGTCGCATACATTTATGAACCAACGTATAAATATCTTGATCAATTTAAACAGGATGAAAAAATTGCTCAAGAGCACATGATTTACGGATATGGTCTAATAAAGGACTCGTAACAGATAGAGGCTTTAATGGTTGTGCTACTGATGTAAAAAAATCAAGTACTAATCAGACGTCCATACCGACTGAATCAAAAAACTCAGCATCAAAAGGAACACATCACCTACATCTGGAACAGGTAGTACAGAATTTTTTACCAACTGTACGGAATTAAGAAAAAAATATCCAGATGGAGTACCAAGTACACACCCTGCTTACCAAGCAAAAATGGATCGTGATCATGATAATTATGCATGTGAAAGATAAAGAATAACCGCTTCTTTTGTTTAAGGACTTTTCTCAAACATTGTGGCTATTTGAGGTAAGTTTTAACTAACTATCGGTTGACGACAGCTACATCTTTCATTCACTGTGAAAAGAGCAGCATACTCCTAAAATGTCGCTAAATCCTTTAGTGGTGTAAAAGCCGGAAGTTGGGCTTTAACTAAAAGCAACAAACTATACAAAAACAGCCTTTGATTAAGGTGTTTAGAACCAGATGATAACGAACAGTATTTGATACTGTTCGTTATCTATGAATTTCAAAATTCGAGTCAAAATCTAAACATTCTTTTTTAACCGTTTCCTCCCCACTTATGTAACTTTTTCAATAGTGTTGTATGGTGCACGCCCAATTCCTTGGCAGCTTTTCTAATTGATTGGTTTCGCTTAAGGGATTTTTCTATTATCATTTTTTCATAGTTTTCCACCTGCTCTTTTAAAGTACGAGACGAAGTGTTATTAGATATTTGAGTTATATGTCTAGGTAAGTTTTCAGGTTTGATGATAATTTCTGGAATAGAGACGATTAGGCTTTCTAACACATTCTTTAATTCTCTTATATTACCCGGCCAGTGGTATGTAAGAAGAATTTGCTTTGTCTCTTCTAACAATTCCTTCTCAACTCTATATTGCTCCTTAAAACTATGGAAAAAGTGATCCAATAGCAAATCAACATCCTCTAGTCTAGCTCTTAATGGAGGGACTTCCATTTGAACCACTGCTAATCGATAGAAAAGATCCTCTCTAAACTCCCCTGCTTGCATTTTTTGTTCTATATTTTGATTCGTGGCTGAAATTATACGCACATCTATTGTCTTTATTTGTGTACTCCCAATTCGTTGAACTTGTTTATCTTGTAATACTCTTAGTAGCTTTACCTGTAACGATAAGGGCATTTCACCAATTTCATCCAGCATAAATGTTCCACCATCGGCCAGCTCTAACAATCCAATCTTTCCTTCTCTCTTTGAACCAGTAAATGCTCCCTCTACATAACCAAAAAGTTCAGATTCTAATAACGACTCAGGTATAGCAGCACAATTCACCTTTATAAACGGCTTTTTCCGGCGATCACTCATATAATGAATCAAATTAGCCACCTCTTCCTTTCCAGCTCCAGAAGGTCCAATTATAAAAATACTAGTTGGGAAAGGGGCAACTTGTTCAACTTTACGAACTAAATCTTTCATTATATTACTCTTAAAGAGAAATTGTGACTGTTGATTTCCTAAATGATCATATGTAAATCGATAATTATTTAGTTTTGAAATATGTTCATGACGCTCCAAATGATTTTTTAAATAATTTAAATTGGTTATATCACGTACACTTGTAACAACCATCTCAATATTTCCATTCCTATTCCAAACTGGCCGACCGGTAACAATCACATCCTTCTTTCCACCAAGCTTTTGCATAATAGACAAGGATTCCTTCTTTTCAAGCACCATTAAAGATACGGACTGGCTAATATAACCTTCTCGAATTAAATCCCCCATATATCTACCAAGAAGATCTCTTCGATCAAAACCGGATAATTCCTCGTATGCAGCGTTAACAAAAAGGGTAACCCCATCTTTATTGACAACATAGACTCCATCAGAAATAAATTCTAATATTGTCTTAACTTTATCGTTCAACAAATAACACTTATCTTGTTCTAGCATATTTCGTTCACTCCTTAAAGGTGGTGAAATATTTCTACTTGAGAAAGAAAAATGTAACCGCTCTCCATAGAGAGTATATACATTATCATAGCATGTCTATGTGAATTTTTTAACCATACAGAACTTTCGGACTAGTCAGTAATCTGCTCTGAATTTGGCATATTTCTTGCATACTAAACAAGTAGAAAGGAGGAAGCATTATTAAAACTTGTATCATTTGTGGAATATACTGATTAACTATACAAAAAATGAAAAAAAGAGGGATGAATAATGACAAACATAATTAAGCCACGTCCAAAGCTATTTGTTATGGATAATGGAAGAATGCGAATGGATAAGAATTATATGGTTGCCATGCACAATCCAGCATCTATCGATCATCCAAATCAACCCGCAACATTTGTAGAATTTCCAATATATACAGTTTTAATCGATCATCCTGAAGGGAAAATTTTATTCGATACTGCATGTAACCCGAACTCTATGGGTGAAAAAGGACGCTGGGAGGAAATTACCCAAAAAACATTTCCATGGGAAGCAAACGAAGAATGTTATTTACACAATCGTCTTGAACAATTAAATGTTCGTCCTGAAGATATTAAATTTGTTGTAGCCTCTCACTTACATTTAGATCATGCAGGTTGTCTTGAAATGTTTACAAATGCAAAAATCATTGTTCATGAGGATGAGCTAAATGGAACACTTCGTTCCTATGCTAATCATGATAAGAGTGGTGCATATATTTGGGCTGATATCGATGCGTGGATAAAAAACCACTTGCAATGGAAAACCATTGGAAGGAATGAAGATAGTCTCGAACTTGTAGAAGGTGTAAAAATTTTAAACTTTGGTAGCGGTCATGCTTGGGGACTCCTCGGACTACAAATTGATATGCCTGAATCAGGAGGTATTATTCTAGCTTCTGATGCGGTTTATTCTGCAGAGAATTATGGTCCTCCTATTAAAATACCAGGAATTATCTATGACTCTTTAGGCTATGTAAAAGCTGTAGAAAAAATTAAACGGATCGCGAAGGAAACAAATTCCCAAGTGTGGTTTGGTCATGATTCAAAGCAATTTGAACAATTCATTAAATCGACGCAAGGATATTATGAATAATGGAAACACGATAAATAAATGGAGGAGAGTTCATCATGAAAGTAAAATCTGCTGTACTCCATAAAATGGGTGCAACTACGCCTTACACGGAAAGCAAACCACTAATTATTCAGGAATTGGAGCTTGATAATCCAGGACGCGGAGAAGTTTTGATAGAAATTAAGGCTGCTGGATTATGTCATTCAGATTTGTCTGTTATAAATGGAAGTCGCCCCCGCCCTGTACCGATGGCATTAGGTCATGAAGCAGTTGGAGTCATTGTAGAATTAGGTGAGGATGTAACCGATTTAAAAGTAGGAGACCATGTTGTATGTATCTTCGTTGCTACTTGTGGACATTGCTCATCTTGTCAGGAAGGGAGGCCAGCTCTTTGTGAAAATGGTGCAAAAGCTAATAATGATGGCACTCTTTTAGGTGGAGAAAAAAGATTGCATGATGGGGAACAATACATTCATCATCACCTAGGTGTTTCAGCTTTTTCAAATTTTGTTGTAACCTCAAGAAATTCTTTAGTTAAAATTGATCCTTCAATTCCTTTTGAAAAAGCTGCACTCTTTGGATGCGCAGTAATGACAGGAGTCGGAGCCGTTGTCAATACCGCACATTTAAAAATGGGAAGCTCGGTTGCTATAGTTGGTCTTGGCGGTATCGGTCTAAGCGCATTACTTGGATCAATTGCAGCTGGAGCACGTGAGATTATTGCTGTCGATATTAATCCAGATAAATTATCCTTTGCTCAACAACTAGGCGCTACTCATATTTTCAATTCTACACAAGAAGATGTTATTGATCAGATAAAACATGCAACCAATGGCGGAGTAGAATTTGCCTTCGAAACAGCAGGAGCAGTTCCAGCCATGAAGGTTGCCTACAATATTACACGACGTGGAGGTACAACGATAACCACTGGGCTTCCACATCATGAACATGAATTTTCCTTTCCACAAGCTTCTCTAACTGCTGAAGAAAGGATATTGAAGGGCTCGTATTTAGGAAGCTGTGTTCCTTCCCGTGACATCCCAAGATTTATCGAGATGTACAAACAAGGACGTCTTCCAGTAGATCGCCTATTAAGTGATGTTATTCCGTTAGAAGAAATAAATGAGGGGTTTGATCGACTGGCTAACGGAAGTGTCAATCGTATTGTTGTGAAACCTTGATTATTATTTAAGGACACACTATGTTTATCACCGTAAAGATGTGTGAAATATGCATTGAAGGAAAACTATACTAGGCCGTGACTAAAGATAGGTTCAAATTCAGCACCCATCTTTAGTCATAGCCCCAATTTTTTTCAAACTTAGTCATATGATGATATCGAAAACGTGAAAGGGTGTTCAGCATGGATATTAACGTACTGAACACGGAAAAACATGAAGTAAAGCAATTATTCAATATACAGAAAGAAGCTTTTCAAGAGGACTTTAATAAATATCAAGATTATGAAACACGCCCAGTTACTGAAGCATATGAGGATTTTCTTTACAAAATTAATCATACCCAGCACTATACCATCTATTATAATAATCAAATAATAGGTGGATTAAATATTATAAAAATATCACCTCGGCATTGTCGAGTCTACCAATTTTCCCTAAAGCCTTCCTTTCAAAATAAAGAAAATTGATGTCCTCAATCCTACCACCCTTATTGACAATATGGTCTTCTCTCTTCACTTATAATCGCAAAAGCTTCATCTGAAAAATTCGCACTAATTTTTCTATTCTTATATAATAAACTAAAAAGGAGATGGGCTATATGGTTCACGTCTTATTTGTTTGCTTAGGCAATATTTGTCGTTCTCCAATGGCAGAGGCTGTATTTCGACATATGGTTAATAAGGCACAGTTGACTGATAAAATTATGATTGATTCTGCAGGAACTGGATCCTGGCATATAGGAGATAGCCCCCACCAAGGGACACTCACTATTCTTAAAGAAAATAACATTTCAGCTGAGGGACTTTTCGGACGTCAATTAAAAAAAGAGGATTTCGAAAGATTTGATTACATTATTGGAATGGACGAGAGTAATCTATCAAATATATATACGATGTTAAATCAGGCTAAGCATCCAAAAATTATTCGTCTACTTGATTTAACTGAGCTAAAAAAAGATGTTCCTGATCCATATTATACTGGCAATTTCGAGGAAACCTATGAACTAATAACAGAAGGTTGCCAAGCATTACTGAAGAAAATCCTTCAAGAACAAAATTTAATATAATAAAAAGTCGAAGGGTTATCTGATAAATATATCATACTTATCAAATAACCCTTGTTTTATGGAGCAAGATTATCCGTCTTATTTATTCAATGTAGGATACTACTAGTGATAAGTCCTTAACAATTGAAAATGCTTTTTGTTTCATTTCTTCATTTGGTTGAATCAGATCTGGAACGATAATACACTTAATATTTGCACCATAAGCTGCTTTTAGTCCATTCAATGAATCTTCTAAAACTAAGGCTGAATCTGGTTTTTCATTAGCACGGTTACAAGCTTCAATAAAAATATCAGGATGAGGCTTACCAAATTCTACTTCATCCCCACTTACAAAGAAGTCAAATCTTGATTCCAATCCAGTTTTAATTAAATGTTGTTGAATCGTTTCCCTACTGCTGGATGAAGCGATACATTTTTTTAACCCTTTTTGCTCAATCGCATCTAGTAATTCATTAGCTCCCGGCTTAATAGCTAATCCTTCTGACTCGAGTATTCTTTTAAACGTTTCATTGTAATCATCAGAAATTCTATGAAACTGAAAATCTTTACCATATATTTCTTGTAAAACGATATTACTTTTAGGTCCAGAAAGTCCAATCATTTGCCGATAATTTTCTATCGTAAACTGATATCCTTGTTTTTTCATTACCTCTTTCATTGCAAGAAATGAGGGTCGTTCTGTATCAAATAATAAACCATCCATATCAAAAATTACTAACCGAATTGGCTTCATTTAACTACCACCCTTTCGTTAATTACTTTCTTATCTTCCTGTGTACATCAAAAGAATGTTCCACATACAACTCAATCATAACTTTTCCTATTTTTAAATGGTATGATTAGCTCTAATTACCAAAAGGACTTTCTCATTCGACAATACTACTCATTAAAAAATACTTATAAAAATAAGGCAGAGAATATGACACTCTGCCTTATATTACCATATTAGTAATCAAATTGACGATAGTAACGACGCATATCTAAATCATGACCAGTATATTTTTCATAATAGCGGGCTAATCGATCAACTAAAAGAGTGGATGAAATTGTCGGTGCTAAGATCCAACGAAACTCATCATCTATCCCATTTAATTCATAATCTTTCGTATCAATAACAACTAGCTTTTTCGTATATTGTTGACAAAACTTTTCCACACGATCATCTAGTATTCTACGCTTCCCTTCCCCTTTTACTAAAAATACTGGAACATCCTCTTCCACTAATTCAAGTGTCCCATGGAAGAATTCTGATGATGATACTGCTTTCGTACGCACCCATTGCATTTCTTCTAATATACACATAGAGAATAGGTACACCTCTCCCCACATCTCACCATCGCCAATCCAAATATTATAGTTTTCTTTATGGTAGGTTTTAGCAATTTCGTCTGCAATCGGTTCAAACTTTTCTTTTGCGCGAAGCAGGTTTTCTGGAAGCTTTTCAAGCTGATCAGCAAATTTTTGATAAGCAGGAAATTGACCTTTATTATGAACTAATTTAAAGAGTAGCATGAACAATTGCATATATTCGAATTCCACACCATTTTTAGCCTTATTTGGAATAACCCAGTGACTCGCCTTTTCTAGTGGCGTATTTGGCGTACCTACAAGTGATACTACACGATAACCTTGCTCTTTACACCATTCTGCCGCTGCTACTGTTTCTTTTGTATCACCGGATTTTGAGGCCATAACCACGATGGAATCCTTCGTTAATTGCTTATGTCCAGTTAAAATAATTTCTCCTGCCTGTTCTGAAAAGACAGGAATATCTGTCATTTGCTTTAACATTTCCTGAATTGGCCACATAAGCGATATAGAACCACCTACAGAAATAAAAAAGATGTTTTTAAAGCCCTGTTGAGTAATTTCATCTGCAACCTTTTCAATTTCATCACGTGTTTCATAAGTAAGTCGTGCATTTTCTAAATATACATTTTCATCAAATTTAAGCATCATCATTCTCCTAACCTTTTTAGTTTATTATTTTAATTGATCAGTATTTATTTAAATCTTACTTTTTAACACTTTATCAAAGTCATCAAAGATTCTAATTCCTAGATCGATTCCTTTTCCAGTTGCAATTCGGTAAGATAACAGTTGAAACGGAATCACCATCACAAGTGGACTCATAAATTCGTTAACTTCCAAGTCTAATGCTAATGTTTTTTCATCACCTTTTTGTTTTAGGCTAGTGATGGTAAAACAATGATCTGTATATGCTTGGAAATATTGCTTTAATTTACTGGCTCTTTCCGAAAGTTTACTTTCGGTTTGAAGAAAAATTAAGCCATGATTGGAATTAACCTCTAAATATGGGCCGTGCATATAGGCTTCTAATTCGAATCCCTGCGAGGGCACTCTTACCGTTTCAGTGAATTTTGTTTCAAATTCTTTGGCAGTCCCTACAGTAGGTCCATAGCCTATTGCTGAAAAACGTTGAATTTCATGTAATTCAGCTGCATGCTTTTTATAAAATTCTTCTGTTTTCTCAATAATAGAAGGAATTTCTTTGATTTGCTTTTTTAAAGCTTGAATCTCGTTGTCCATCGCCATTTCATCTAATCTACCTAGTACATTTCCGGTGACAATTCCTAAGAGCATGGAGGTTAACACAGTAGCAGTAAATCCCTTTGTTACAAAACCTACATGTTCCGTCCCACAGCCAATATCAAGAACCAAATCTGCATAATTTACAATAGGACTATTTAATTGTGATGTTAAAGCTACCGTTGGAATTTTTGCCTCTTTTTGTACCTTTTTCAAAGCTTCAATAGTTGAATAACTATGACCACTTTGTGAAACAGCAATGACAAAATCAATAGAATCCCTAAGAGTTTCATAGTGTACAAAATTAAATGGCTCTTGAATTTCAATCGATATTCCAGCAACTTTTTCTATATAGTATTTTGCACTGAGCATGGCATTTGAACTTGATCCCGTTGCAAGTACTAGCCAGTTTTTAGGTTTACTTTTTTCTATTAGCTGTCTAAAAGCCTTTGTTTTTTCTTGAAAACTCGCTACAATTGCCTCACATACGTCCTTCTCTTCATGTATATAAGTCATCATCGTTTCCTTCATGCAAAATACTCCTTTCATCCATATACTTATATATAATTAGGCTCCAAAAACCCCAATCCATGCTCCTAATATGCCAACAAAAGCTATACCTAGGAGAATGGTTGTCGCTTTTACTTCCTTACCTAACAGCCAATAAATGATACCAAATGCACACAATGGCAATAGTCCCGGCATAATATTATTTAATATATCTTGAACACCAGAGGCCCCCTCACCACTACCAATTTTTAAAGGTACATGGATACTGATCATTGAAGCACTCATACCTCCAATAACCATTAACCCAAGAACAGCTGCTCCGAATGTTAAACTTCCCATTGCGCCACTTTTTTGAAGACGTTGCAGAAAGCCTGTTCCCATCTTATAGCCGAAGCCTGTTAAAAGGTACCGAACGATGAGATGAGGAATATTAAAAATAAGTAAAAACAAAATGGGGCCAAGAATACTCCCCTGTAACGCAAGGGAAGTACCTACACCTGTTGCGATTAGGCGCAAAGTTCCCCAAAAGAATGAATCGCCTAGACCAGCAAGTGGTCCCATTAATGATGCCTTCACATTATTAATAGTGGATGGATCAAAATTTTTATCTTTAGCATTTTGTTCTTCCATTGCTGCAGATACACCTAGCATCATCGTTACAATATGAGGTGTCGTATTAAAAAACTCCAAATGACGCATTAATGCATTCGATAAGTCTTCCTTTTTCTTATACAATTTTTTTAAAATTGGAATCATCGCGTACGTATACGCTAAGTTCATTTGTCGTTCGTAATTCCATGAAAATTCCATTTGAAAGGAACGCCAAAATAAGCGGCGAAGATCCTTTTTCGTTAATTCTGGATTATCTGTTGCATCTTGATTTTCATAATCAGAAGTCTTCATCATCGTCATAATTTACCCCTCCCCCTTCATTTGTAGCCACTTGAGGCTTTTTAGTATTCATGACATTTACCATAATGACAGCAATTATAGCCCCTAATATCGCAATACCTGTGACAGGTACACCTAAGTAAGCAGCGATGATAAATCCTAGGAAGAAATAAGGAACCACTTGTTTATTAATCAATAATCTTGCTAACATCGCAAAACCTAGTGCTGGAAGAATACCAGTAGCGACTTGAAGCCCCGTTTGAATAAATGCAGGAATAGCATCTAGCACTTGTTTAATAGCATCACTACCTACATAAAATGAGATGGTAACAATTAAAGCAAGCATGAAAGAAAGTCCAAAGCCACCAATTAAATGCATGGCTTCCACACCACGCGTATTCCCATTTTCGGCATACTTATCAGCTTTATGTGATAGAAATGGCAAGAAAAGACCTAAATAAATATTTTTTAACACAAGTGTTAACGTGGCAATCGGCAATCCTAATAGTAAGGCTGTTTCAGGCCCTGCATTAGAAGAAATAGCAAATGCAGTACCTAATATTCCTCCTGTGACAACATCAGGGGGAATGGCCGCCCCAACCGAAAATGAACCTATAAATGCCAACTCTAATGTTGCACCCATAATGAGACCCGTTTTAATATCCCCCATTACAAGTCCAATTAGTAACCCTGTTACGACTGGTCGGGATAATAAACTTGTCCCTAAGGCATATTCGCTTTGCGCAATAAAAGCTACAAGACCGAGCAATAATGCAGTAAGCATATCTCAACCTCCTTTAGAAGATTCATTTTATAGTACGTTTTGTGCAAAAATCTTTTTGTCATTTGGAACCTGTCTGATTTCCACTTCAACACCTTGACCTACCATCTTTTTCACTAGTTCCTCCTCTTCAGGTAAGAGGTTAACTGCTTTCGAAATATTTCTAGTTCCTTCTTTTGCTTTCACTCCTCCAAGATTCACCTGCTTAATTTCAGGGAAAGCACTTACAATTTTTTCGGCGTCTGCTACTGATTCAACTACGATGAACAGCTTATATTTATCTGTTACTCCACTTTGCAATGCTTGAATAGAGTCTTCAATATTTTTTATCACTAGTTTGATTCCTTGTGGCTTAGCGAGCTTAATTGTCGTTTTGCGTAACTCATTAACAGGAACATCATCATTTGCTATTAATATGCAATCTGCCCCAATATTTTGTGTCCAAGAAAAAGCAACTTGACCATGTAATAATCGATGATCTACACGCAGTAATTTAATCATTTTCAATATTCCCTTCTCTTAAAATTCATCATCTTCATTGAGCTTATCTAATTCTATGTTGCAGTATTGAATTGAGCTTTTTGCATTTTCCAATGCTCTCTTTATTAAGGCTTTTGTATCTTTCTCTATCACGCTCATAGTTACCAGTTCAATTACTAATGGCAAATTTAATCCTGCAACTAAGTGGATATTTTTATTATTTAATAGATTCATAAATTCATTATTGACGCTTCCACCAAAAATATCTGTCACGACCACTAATTCATCTTCTGCCGCAATGCGATTAACAACTGCTGATATTTGATCTTTAATATCCTCCTTTTCATTTATGTAAGCATTAATGGTCCAAACATTATCATGCTTGCCTGTTATTAGTTCTAATGAATTTAGAATTCCATCAGCAAATGTTCCATGGGATGCGAATACAAAGTATCTCATCGATGCCTCACCTCCTTGTTCGAATCCTCTTATCTTATAGAAATGCAAGAAGCATGCCAAAATAGTGGCACGCCTCGACAAAATGTTTCAAATAATATTAAAATTCACTACTATCAGTAGGTTCAGCAATTAAGTAATCGTAAATATAACCAATCTCTGCTATATTGATTTTGACATTATAAATATTTTCAATGACACTAAATGCCTCTTTAATAGAATATATCATTTCTTTTTGACACTGTTCGAATTCCTCAATATTTGTATAAGTTTCAATCGGTGCCTGCCGAATCAGTCTCTCAACCAAACAGCTCATATGTACATACAAAGCTAATTTTTTATCATTAGTAAGACGCTTATTTAATTGTACTTCTAATTGATGAAGAAACGCTTCGACATGCGTTAGAATTTTCTCAGTATCTAATATAGTAATCGACTCAATTACACGTTCAAGAGAAAAATTTCTAATTAAATTATTATTTATCACTTGAATACAATCTTCATTCAAAAAGGGTTTAAATATCTTCCTTAATTTTGCCTCTCCTTGACCAGAAATTAAATCTTCTAAGGAGATATAGTCTACTAAAGGAAGTCCAGGATCGGCTGTTCCGACAATTGACAGTACCTGATACATTTGGAAAATAGCTTCTGATGTACCATGTTCCTTTAATCGATTATAATCATGAGCAAGTACCTTAATATCTAATTCTTCTGGAATGCTAGCCTCAAGAAGCTTTTGAATTTGAATAGCTGTTCCCATTCCTGTTAAGCATGTAGTTACAATAACCTTTTCCTTATTTACTTCCGGATAAATGATACTATATTCAGTTTTACTTGCATCCTGAAGCCTTTCAATCATTTCTTCTATATATAAATTCTTGCCTAACATATCTCCAAGGAATAAGGCCATTTGTGTAGACACATTATTAATAATTGCAACTGGTCCATTTACCTCTTTTTTAAATTGTGAATAGATATCCTTTAATGAACCCATATCTACTAAAAGAATTAGCCCTTTTGATACATCATTCGACTCAATGTAATTTAGGACTCTAGAAGCAATCTCTCCAACTGAAACATCAATAGGCATATCAAACGCTTCAAAGACATTTTTATGAAGTAAACGATTAGCTACATTCGCAATACTGCTAGCAGTAGCATAGCCATGTGCTAAAATTACTGCCTTTACTTTATTATTCGTACGCTCTATCGTCATACTTCGTAAATAAAAGGTTAAAAATATTTCATCCATCTTATACAACTTCACATCAAGCTTGCTTTCCAGCAAATGAACAAATTGTTTTGCTAGTTGTTGTTCCATTTTGCAATTCTCATCAACAAAGCTTGTCAGGTCAGTGATTATTACTTCCTGTTTATCAGTCCAGTGTATTTCAGTATTTCCTTTATAGTAAAGAAAATGTGCCATTGCATAAACACTATTCCCATTAAATTTGACATTATATGCATTTTCTAGATAACGGATAATTTCTTGAACATTCACAGTTGTTATTTCCATCATCACACTCGTATTTTCTTTAGAAGTATCGAAAATAAGCTTGTCGAAAAGAGCTAGAATTTCGCTGAATACTTGCTGTTCAAAAACAGTCATATCTTGCTGCTTTATTTGACTGCGGTCATAAGAGTCTAAAATATTATCATATGTTTTTTTTATCTGCTGGAACCTAGATAAACTCGATTCGTACAGTTGATCTAATGTTGAAGTCGGGAAAATTAAAATATCATTATTTTGCCTATATTTCTGATCAGCAAATCGAATCGTATCCTCTAAAATAATATCAGGTAGATCATGTAACTTGATAGATATTTCTTCCTTCTCTCTATTTTTCATATAGGATGAAGCAGTAATATATTTAATTGTATTTTTAAAGTCTCCAATATTCCCTGAATAATGATGCTTTATTATTACATCTAGCGCCCTGCTTGATATACGTAATGGTAAACTAAATTTCCTTGATTCATTAATGAGAAACATATAAGCCAATTGCTTTTTTTCTTTCTCACTTCTATCATTCAGACTTGGAATAATGACACGAATAGGAATTCTTCGTAAGAATGTACTTAGAAAGCTTTTTTCTAAATTTTCCGTGGTTGCAAAAATAAAACGTACTTTTGCTTGATGAGATCCTTCGTTCTCACCCATTCTCCGAAACACACCTTGATCAAGAAAGCTAAACAACTTTTCTTGTCCTTCTTCATTTAATCGATGCACTTCATCTAGAAATAAGATTCCTCCATCTGCAGCATCTAACAAGCCTGCTTTCATAGAATCGGCCCCTGTAAAGGCACCTTTGACATATCCAAATAAACTACTTGATAATAATTCAGGATTATTAGCATATTGAGCACAATTAAAGCTAATAAATGGAGCATCTTCAGCTAGAATTCCTTTTTCAATACTGTAGCGATATATCAAATTCGCAATATAGCTTTTCCCTACACCTGTTGGACCACTAATCATGATCGGTAAGCCACCATCTGGATAGAAAATTGATGTTTTAATTTGTTCAATCGCTTTATATAAGCTGTCCTTCGAACCAATTAATTCATCAAATAAGTCTGGACATGGATAAATTTCCGTCTCAAGTTGACTCTCCTTTAATTCTTGTAAGCTGTCATAGATAGACTTATTTACTGTAAAAAAAGTTTGTTCAAAAACAAACTTACTCAAAAAATAAACTGGTCTTGTATTAATCTTAATCACTTTATCCTCCTGGACTAATTGATTAAGATAATGACTGACAGTATTCCGTTTAACATTGAATAATTCTGATAGTTTTGACGCAGTAAATGATGTTGACGGATTGTCCCATTCAAAATCCTTTGTCTCCCTATTTAAAAATGAAAGTAAATCATCTTTTAACATTTTTGTTCCACCTCATTTGTGCGAAAGACAATTTGATTTATTTGAAATCATTAGAAAATAAATTCGTTTTCATTTTACCTTATTTCCCTTAAATATCAACACACCTTGCTTATCATTAAACGGATTCATCCTAACATGCCGTAGACAACAAAAGGGAGCACCTATAGGCGACTCCCTTTTTCATTCAAATTTACAAGACCAACTAATTTCCAGCATCAACTTAGAATTGATCATGCATCATGTATAGTATTCTCTTCCATCCAATATGCTTCTCTTATATTAATTTGTTGACGTAGTTTTCTAACAACCTCAATAGTAATATGGGCCTTTTCATACATTTTCTGGACCTCATCTCTCTCCGCTTGAAACGCCTTATCCTGTAGCTCTCTTTCCATTCTTGCATATTTTTTAGAGGCATCAGCATTTTTTACTAATTGTAATTTTGTCAAAAGCTCATTATACTCGCCAATAATAATATATGTAATATTTCTGTTTTCCGGTGTCATTCCTTCTTTTAATACCTTAATGGCTACCTCCGCCATTTTCATCTTTAGCTGAAGCATCATTGTATATCTTTCCCTGCGTTTTTTTCGTCTTTCTTTCTTCTTTGGAAGGAATAGCTGGAATAGTTGAAGGATACTTCTTTTAATTAAACTCCACATCACCAGTACTCGAAATTTAATGTGATTCGTAATAGCGATTTCCATTCTTTGAATATATTCTTGAGATAAATAAGCAACCGTTCGGTCGATTTGTTTTTCTCTTACTAATTTTTCAATATAATTTGATTCTGCTTCAAGAGCCTTCATCCGAATAGACTTATCCAATTTTCTCGCTTGAAAGGAATCCTCTTCATTATTTGTGTATTTTAATTGATTAATTTTACTATTATAAATGGAGATAATGGAAAAAGCTGCAGAACGATTTTCGTCATTCATCACTTCTCTTATTGCACGAATAGCAGCTATTTTTGATCGAATTAACGCGACCTTTTCCATCGCTTCTCTTTCAGCTTCCCTTTTTCCTATTTCAGACTTAGCCATGACTGGTAAAAAAATACTAGCTATGATTAGCGTGACTAAAATAACCCCAGCCGCAATAAAAATAATTAATGAGCGTTCTGGAAAAGGACTTCCATCATTTAAAAAATAGGGAATAGAAAACGAACCAGCCAGTGTAACTGCTCCCCTTACACCAGATATTGTAGTAATACCTATTTGATTAAGATCAATCTTTCTAATTTTCCTTTTTTTTAGCTTCCATCCTACCCATGAGGAAAAATAAATCCAGATAAATCGAAGTAAAAGCAGTGCTGCAGTGATAATCAAAATGTATTTAATAACAATGATATTATTAAATAACGGATCTTTAAAAATTTCATTCCCGACACTAGGAATTTGTAATCCAAGCAGTACAAAAACAAGTCCATTTAATATGTATAGAATCACTGTCCACGTACTATTGGAAACAATCTGCAACTCGACCGTCGGAGACTTTTCTCGATCCTTTTCAATCGCATGTACAATACCAGCAGCAACAACAGCTAAAATACCGGAAAGATGAAAATGCTCTGTTATTAAGTAAATAATAAAGGGTGTGAGGATTTGGATTAACATGTGAATGGTTACATCCTCCATACCAAAGCGTCGAATTAACACTCTAAAACGAATGATAATGATGGCAAGAAGTGCTCCTCCAACGAAACCTCCTATAGCAATCACTAAAAAGCTCACACTTGCATTTACTAATGAAAAAACTCCTGTTACTGTCGCAGCAACGGCAAAATTGAATGCTACTAAACCAGATGCATCATTCATTAGTCCTTCTCCTTCTAGAACATGCATGACCGTTTTAGGCATGCGTACTCTACTGGACATTGCACTTACTGCTACCACATCTGTAGGGGATAGAATAGCAGCTAAAGCAAAAGCAGCTGGGAGAGGAATAGAAGGGATCATCCAATGAATTAAAAATCCAATAGCAAAGACTGTAACAAAAACAAGTCCTAATGCCAGCAATAAAATTTGTGTACGTAAGCGCCAAAGGGCTTTTCTTGATACATGTCTGCCATCATTAAATAAAAGTGGTGCGATAAATAGGACTAAAAATAACTCCGTTTCCATTGGTACATGAATTCCGAATGGAAGAATGGCTACCAAAATACCCAGAGCTATCTGAATAAGAGGAACAGGAATAAACGGGATCAAGTGATTAACAATATTAGAGAGACCAATAATAGCTAAAAGTGAGAGAACAATTAAAAACATTTCCATTCATTCTTATTCTCCTTTTTTACCAGTTAGCGTTAGAAAATATTCATTGAAATATGCGTCAAAAAATGAAACTTTTTTTACCTCGAGGGGCAGCACATTAGAACTGAAATAAGTAGAAAAGACCAAGCTTTTGAAGCCATCAAAAAAAGACCCAATACGAGCCTTTTTCACTTATCTATGTAATTTTATGATATTTCTCTTTTTCTTTTTTTGGACGAAGAAACTAAAGAAGACCGATAATAACCTGGTGATATCTCACCCGCTTTAATATTTGTTTTGGAGAATACATCATCTAAATTAAATAATTCATACTCCCTGGAGAGATTCAACACTATCTCTGCACATGCTTGTGCATCACTTAATGCATGATGGTGATTTATAATATCAATTTCAAAATGGTCACAGACAGATTTAAGGGAATAACTCCCTATTCCCTCAATTAATCTCCTTGATAATTGATAGCTACAAAGCAATTTACTTGGAACCGGCATTAAATTATAACGAGCTAAGCTATCTCTTAATACATAGCCATCAAAAGCTAAATTATGAGCAATAATTAATCGATTCTCTAAATGATGCTGTATCGATTGATAAAAAGTATTAAATGTTGGAGCTCCTTCTACATCCGTCGGCTGTATTCCATGAACAGATATATTCATTGGATCAAAGGGTTCCTCTGGATCTATTAATGAATAAATCGAATCCACTATTTTATCATTTTCCACAAACACCATACCAACCGAACACACACTATATCGATTTCGATTGGCTGTTTCAAAATCAATAGCTATAAAATCCTTCATTTAGACTCTCCTCTTCAACATTCGTTATAATTACCTCCATTATAACAAAGCATGACCATTTTATTTAAATATGTGATTCATTCTTTGAATACTAAATTATCCCAAAATGATTTTCGTCTTTTATTAACTATTGACAAATATTGCTTGTGAATATATATTATATATGAATATATATTCATATATAAAAATTAAATGCTTTAGTACATTTTTTATGTCTTTAATCGCTTTTTTATCACATATTAAAATAATGAGGAGGTTGTTTTATGGGACATCACCATCATTCAGGCGATCATCACGGACATCATCATGGTCATAGTCATTTTGCGGAAACAAGAGAAGGGAATAAAAAAGGATTAATTATCGCTCTTACGATTACAGCTGGGATCATGTTATTAGAATTTTTCGGCGGTCTTGTCACAAATAGTTTGGCTCTCTTATCTGATGCTGGTCATATGTTAAGTGACACCAGCTCTTTAATATTAAGCCTATTCGCTATTTGGTTCGCTCAAAGACCAGCTTCCCGTAATAAAACGTATGGATTTTATCGTTTTGAAATATTAGCTGCTTTATTTAATGGATTAACCTTATTTATCATTTCTGGCATTATTGTTTGGGAAGCCTATGGGCGATTTTTCGAACTACCTACAGTAGCTAGTGGTTCTATGATGGTTATTGCAGCAATTGGACTAATTGCAAACTTAATAAGTGCATGGTCTCTTATAAGAAAAAGCGACATAAAAAATAATGTCAACTTACGAAGTGCCTATTTACACATATTAGGAGATGCTTTAGGTTCGGTCGGTGCTATTATTGCTGGTGCCTTAATGCTTTTATTTGATTGGTATATCGCTGACCCTATTATTTCCGTGATTGTCGCTCTATTGATTTTAAAAAGTGCATGGGGTGTAATGAAACAATCCATACACATCCTAATGGAGGGTACCCCTATTACTATTGATCAAAGTGAAATCGAATCCTATTTAAAACAAATTAATGGGGTAATCAATGTACATGATCTTCATATTTGGACAATTACATCTGGATTAGATTCTTTAAGCTGCCACCTTCTTGTTGAAGAACATGCCGATACTCAAGAAATTCTTCAACGGGCAATAGATTTAATAAAAGATAAATTTCAAATTGAACATACAACAATACAAATAGAAACGAAATCTTTAAACCATAGTGATTTAAAAATTTAATAAACAAAAAAAGTCGCAAAAGAAAATTGAGTTTCTTAGCGACTTTTTTTGTAGGAGTTATTTATTTAATTGTTCATATTGCTTTAGAACTTCATTCGTAATGTCACTGTCCTCAGCTAACCCGCTTACTTCCTTCAATACATGAGATACACCATGAGCACTTATCATTTCTTGCAATTTCACTGCTTCTTCATCTTCTTTATAATCGAACAGTAAAGCAGAAGCAATAGCTTTTGCAAGGTTTGTGTAAGAAAGTCCGGCTTTATGCGCCTCTGTAGCTGGGCGGACAAGCCTATCATTTGGTCCTAGCTTACGGATCGGTGAGCGGCCAACTCTTGTAACGGCATCATTTAAATAGGCATTTTTAAATCGTTGAATAATTTTATTGATATATTGTTCATGTTCATCAGGATTTAATCCATACTGTTTAATCAGATAAGCACCCGTTTCGCCAAGAGTCTCTTTGACTTGCTTCACAATAGCTTCGTCAGTCAAAGTTTGGTCGATTGTTGTTTTATTTTCAAGATACCCTAAGTAAGCAATAACAGCATGTCCTGTATTAACGGTAAATAATTTCCTTTCAATAAATGGGGCTAAATCAGAGACAATTTTCATCCCTTCAACTGGTGGAATGCTTTCTGTTGTTTCCACTACCCATTCGTAATAAGGTTCAACAAGCACATCAAGTGATCCTTGGTTATTTTGAATAGGAACAATGCGGTCAACAGCTGAATTAAAGAAATAAATTTTATTCGATAAATGCGCCTTTGTCTCTGCGTCTAAATGCTCTTCTATGTAGCCCTTTAATAAATCTGTTGCAGAAATTTGGTTTTCACAGGCAATAACATATAATTTTTCATCTGTTGTCTTGACTCTTTCTATTAATCCTTTTGCGATTAATGGTGCGATACGTGGAAGAATGGTAGGCCCTATGGCAGTCGTTAAATATGTTGCATCTTTTATGGCCTCTACAACTTCCGTCTCTTGCTTTAAATTATTTAATCCAGATACATTACTAATAGTCACAGTTTCTTTTTGATCCGTCGCTAATTTTACATTGTATTGTTTGTCCTTATTTAATTGGTCAATAATTTGATCTGCTATATCGACAAAAGTAACATGATAGCCAGATTGTGAAAATAGTGCTCCAATAAACCCTCTACCAATATTTCCTGCGCCAAAATGTACAACTTGTTTCAATTATCTCATTCCTTTATCAAATTAGTAAATAAATAGTCTGAAAAAATGGATTCCATTTTTTTACGAATTACTGCTTCATCAGCTGATGAAAACATCATGATAGCATCATTATTTTCGATTAAACTAGTACTTAATAGGCTTATAATTTCCTGTTCTCTAGAACTTAATTCTTCTGGAGCCAACATCAGTAGAAGACTTTTCATCTGCATGTTTTGCCCATCCATTCCCATTACCGAACAAGGCTCATTCAAATGAGCAATTTGAAAAATTAATTGATGTACATACCGATTTCGACAATGAAATAATCCCATTCCTGTTGCTGGAATTCCTAGACCTCCTTTTCTTTCTCGATCGATTAAGGAGTCCATAACATTTTCGACATTGGTTAATAGCTTTTCCTTCCTAGCCTTCTCTAACATCCCTTGCATAATTTGTTTATAATCATTAGTATCTTTCACGCGATACACTCGGAAATGCTGAAGGATGGCTTCTATACCTGATTGTATATCTTTCATTTCCTTCAATACTTCCATTAGAGAAGGACGTAATTTTTTGGAGGAGGAATTTTCTTGAGTTCCACTATATAATTTATTTTTTGTTAGATTTTCAATATTTTTTTGTAAAAACCCTCTAATAACAGCTATATCCTCTGTACTTAAAAGTGGATTTACTAAGATATATTCTTTATTTAAGAATGGAAGACGAACAGTTGAAAGAATGACATCATATTGTTGTAGATTCCTTTGCAACTGAACATCTTTAATTGATTTAATATCAACCGAATCAATCTCTAAAAATTCCTTCTTTAATCTACTTGCAAGCATTTTTGATGTACCAATTCCTGTAGGACAAACTACAAGTGCTTTAATTGCAATCTCCTCTTCCCTCAGGACTAGGGCAGAGCCAAAGTGGAGAACAATGAAGGCAATCTCATCATCTGGAAATTCCTCAATCTCTTTAAATTCCTTTTCCACACTATTTTTTACAGCCAGAAAAAGCACCGGATATTTCCTTTTGATTTCCTCAGTTAAAGGATTAAACAACTTCAAACCTTGTTTCAAACGAAATAACGATGGTTCCATATGGGCTAATAATCCTTGATATAATGAAAAATCATTTGTTAAGTCAATATGTAATTGGGACGAGACATATTGGATCACGTTTTTAATCATTTGCCCCAATACCACACTATCGTATGGAATATTAACTGCCTCCTGTAGCTTAGAACCTTTTAAAATGGTAGTCAGAAAGTCCAAATCACCTTCATTAAACCTAACAGAAAATCGCTTTTCTAAGTCGCTACATATTTTCATAATCAAACGATATTCATCAGAATCATCTCTTGAAATTATTTCATTCTCAATAAGAAAACCATCCGTAACTCTTTGCATCGTAATGTAAATTTGAATAACAAGGCCTATGTAGTCACTATCTGCCAAACGAGATTGTCGACTGTTCACTTCATTATTTACCAAATGATCGATATCTAATAAACGATTAGGTTGAAAAAAATAAAGGATTTGATTTTGATTTTGATTTGATTGTCCCTTTTCTAGTAAAAATAGACTCTCAATAAGCTCTTCATTAAAATAAAGCAAAAAATAACTAGCCAAAGCTTTTCGTTTATTTTTTTCTGTACCCTTTAATTCAACACCCACACCTCTTTTTCGGTTGATAACTAAATTAAAATTCCTTAGCCATTCTGTTAATTCGTCTAAGTATCCAGTTAAAGTAGTAATACTGACACCAAGTTCATTTGCTAAAACTTGTATTTTGAATGACTCACTTTCCTGTAATAAGTTCAAAAAAAGTAAGAGCTTTTTTTCTTGTGGTGGTTGATCTACCGGCTGACTTCCTGTTAAATGTTGAATTAAACGAAAAATTTGTTCATTTTTCCCCTCGATCATTAATCCATCCTTTGTATTTCGGATTAATTGAAGATGAAATTGATGGAGAATCTTTTCAATTGTTTTCAAATCTCTCTGAATCGTACGGACACTTACATTTAAAAAAGTGGCTATGGAAAAAGCCGTATGTTTCCCAGATGTTTTAATAATAAGCTCGATGATTGCTTTTTCCCTTGAAGTAATAAACATAGCTACCATCTCTTTTCTATTATTATTACAAGAGAAAATACAGAAATAGAAAAGTGGTATAAAACACTTTTCTATTCCTAGTTCTAATAATGAAGTGATCGGTACATTTTCAACAAAAAATTATTCTTTATTATTTAATATATCGATAATTTCTTTTGCAGATTTTGCCTCGACCATTTTTTCTATATTAACCATTTCAGAGCATGTAACGGCAATGCCAGATAATATTTCTAGGTGTGTGCCATCTTTCCCAGCAATACCAAAAATCAAACGGACATTATTTCCATCAAAGTCTACACCATTTGGAACTTGTATAACAGTAAACCCAGATTTTAATACATCCTTTTTCGCTTCTTCCGTACCATGTGGAATCGCTACATCATTCCCCATGAATGTTGAAGTCAATTGATCACGTGCAATCATTGCTTCAATATAGCTTTCTTTTACATATCCTGCATTATATAAAGCACGACCAGCAAACCGGATTGCTTCTTCCTTATTGACAAAGGATTGATTTAAAAATACATTTTCTTCCAAAAGCAAGTCATTATCTGTATTTTCATTATCCTCTGGACCAGGTACTGCTTCTTCTGCATCCTCAACGATTTCTTGTAGATTGTCTTTTCCATCACCTTTTAATCGCTCAATTAATTGGTCATATTCGGGACTAGATAAGAAATTATCAACCGATACATGGAATGCCTGTGGAAGCTTATTTTGCGCTCGTGGAGTCAATTCTTCCTGTGTCACAACAATTTGTGCATCCGATGGTAAATTACTAATTGCTGTGTTTGTTACAGAAATATCTAGACCAGCTTCATTCACCTTTTTGCGCAATAATGATGCACCCATTGCACTTGATCCCATTCCTGCATCACAAGCAAATACGATTTTTTGAACATTTTCAGGAAATTCTCCTGGTTGAGAAGCAAATACATCAGCAACTGAGCTTTTCTTACCTTTCATTTCCTCCATTTTTCTTGCTGCATCTTCAATATTTTCTTCTGTTTGCTTACCTGTTTTTAAAATAAGTGCAGATAAAAGAAATGAAACAACACCGGCAACAAGAACCCCAGCAAAGTTAGCAATATATGAACCAGCTGTGTGTGGTGTAACAGCAGCAATTGCTAAAATACTTCCTGGGGAAGCAGGAGCAAATAATCCACCGCCCAATAGAACTAATGTGAATACCCCACTTACTCCTCCAATAATAACAGCGAAGAATAGCATAGGTTTCATTAAGATATATGGGAAATAAATTTCATGAATCCCACCGAAGAATTGAATAATAGCTGCTCCTGGAGCAGATCTCTTTGCCGTACCTTTTCCAAAAATACAATACGCAAGCAATACACCAATACCAGGACCAGGATTCGCTTCTAAAAGGAATAAAACCGATTTTCCTGCATCCTTTACTTGCTCCACGCCTATTGGAGATAGAACACCATGATTAATGGCATTATTTAAGAATAAGACCTTTGCAGGTTCAATAATAATACTTGTTAGTGGCAACAGCCCTGTTCCAACTAACCAATCAACACCATCTACTAATAAACCAGTTAATCCTTTAACGGCAGGACCAATGGCTAAAAATGCTAATATAGCTAAAATTCCACCTAAAATCCCCGCGGAGAAATTATTTACAAGCATTTCAAAACCAGCTTTGACCTTCCCTTCGATTAACTTATCGAATTTTTTGATGACATAGCCGCCTAATGGGCCCATAATCATTGCACCTAAGAACATCGGTATATCTGTTCCAACAATGACACCCATCGTTGCAATAGCACCTACTACCGCTCCACGTTGATCATGTACAAGCTTACCACCGGTATAAGCAATTAATAACGGAAGTAAATATGTGACCATTGGATCAACCATTTTGGCAAGGCTTTCATTTGGGAAGAAACCAGTAGGAATAAACAATGCCGTAATCAATCCCCACGCAATGAAAGCAGAAATATTTGGCATAACCATAGAACTAAGAAAGTTACCAAACTTCTGTACAGCTACTTTTATATTTGATTGAGCCATTTCGCTCTCTTCCTTTCATTAGATTTTACACTATCCATGTTAAATCACAGAAAACCTTCATTCAATGATGAAGAAAGCTAACTTTGTCGCAATTGAATTGACAAAGGTATTGTTTCACATTGGATGAGGAATTATCCAAGGTACAACAGTGGTTATACCAGGAGGACTTCATTCATTTATTTCGACTCTTTTCTCAAACATTATTGCTATTTAAGTTAAGTACTCACGATAACGATGGGTGAATCGTTTTTAAGAACGGATATAATGCCCACTTTTCTTCAAAAGGCACCTTCATATTCCTATGTTCTTAACCGATATAAAGAAGAGGGATTAGTAAAATACTGGATGAAATGTATTTTACCTCTCAAAAGTATTACATTCAGCTAGAATATCATTTTTAATAGTAAAAATAACTAAAGAAAGGAGGGAAAATGGAACTTTTAGCAAAGCAGTACTAGATGGTTTGCTAATGTGAAAATCCCATGATTATTAATCATAATATTGCTGCAATGAATGCGTATCGAATGTATAATCGAGCAATTACAGCTCAGAGTCGAGCAATGGAAAGATTATCTTCGGGATTAAGGATTAATCGAGCAGCGGACGACCCTGCTGGATTAGCGATTTCTGAAAAAATGCGCGCACAAATTAGGGGGTTAAATCAAGCTTCCCGAAATGCTCAGGATGCGATCTCTCTTATTCAGACTGGAGAAGGCGCTCTTAATGAAACACATTCGATTCTGCAAAGAATGCGTGAACTTTCAGTGCAGGCTGCTAATGACACACTTAGTGATGCAGATCGTAATGCGATTCAAGAAGAAATTGACCAGCTTACTGAAGAAATCACACGGATTGGTAACGACACTGAATTTAACACAATGAAATTATTGGATGGCTCAAAGAGTTCATATACGATCCAAATTGGCGCAAATGCAGGACAAACGATGGTCATTGAAATATCAGATATGCGTGCTGAAGAGTTGGGATTAACTGACAGTGGGAATGGTGAGAAAGGTTATACAGCAAAAGGAACTCTTGATATGTCCTCGCATGAATCAGCTTCATCAGCAATAGATAAGATTGATCAGGCAATGAAGACTGTATCGTCTCAACGTTCCAAACTTGGAGCTTACAGCAATCGTCTTGAACATACAATCAATAATTTAGAAAACACTGCAGAAAACCTAACAGCAGCAGAATCAAGGATTCGCGATGCTGATCTTGCAAAGGAAATGATGGAGTATACGAAACAATCCATCCTTGCACAAGTTGCGATGGTCATGATGGCTCAAGCCAATCAACAGCAAAGTATGATTTTACAATTACTAAAGGTGAACTAGAATAAAATTTACCACAAATAAACGAGAGAGCTATTCTCTCGTTTATTTTCAACTGACTTTCACTAAATGTTGATTCTCACAAGCCCCTTAACCTTTTACCCACTTCTGCGCTAGTTTTATATTCTATAAAAAATACTCAAATGCCGGTTATTTTTAACTTTATTTTTCCATATTCATCCCCATTTTAATAACCGCTATTAACGATACTTTACTTTCTATTCAAGGGTATACTCCAAGCATCTTATATCTCTATTTTTCTTGATTTTCCTTTATATTCCTCCTACTACTATAAATTTAATAAAAAATGGTCTCAACGATTTTTACGATTGAGACCAACTTGTTTTATCTATTTAATTTTCTACTACCCCTATACCCGGTGAGTCAGATAATTGAATATCCGCACCATTATACTTTAAGACATCTGGTTCTTCTGAAAGCCAAAGTGGTGCATCAAGATCAAAATACTTTACGTTTGGATGGGCGGCTGCAAAGTGTGCGGCAGCGCCTACCGAAAACGCCGGTTCCATCATACTGCCGATCATACATTCTACACCATTCGTTTCAGCAATACTTGCAATAGTCCACGCTTGGGATATTCCTCCACATTTCATTAGTTTTATATTTAATAGATCAATATATCTACCAGTAATGAGTTTCATTGTATCCTTCGCTGAGAAGAGACTTTCATCGGCCATTATTGGAACGCCAACTCGCTCAGTGACAAATTTTAATCCTTCTAGATCGTAACTAACAACTGGTTGTTCAATAAACTCTATATTAAACTCTCTTTTTTCCATTTCATTGATTAACCAAACTGCCTGTTTCGGTTTCCATCCTTGATTTGCATCAAGCCGAAGCTTCGTTGTTTCATCTACAACCTCTTGAATCGCTTCGATCCGATCAATATCCAGCTCTGGATTTGCCCCAACCTTTACTTTTAAAATCTGAAATCCATCTTTGACACTTTTTATGGCATCAGAAGCCATTTTCTCTGGCGTATCAACGCCAATCGTCATACAAGTATGTAGGGGCTTTTTATCTCCGAGAAAGGCATGCAGCGGGAGATTTAATAGTTTGCAATAAGCATCATGCAAAGCAATATCTGCGGCTGCCTTCGCGCTAGGATTTCCTACACAACAACTTTGTACCCTTTGAAGTGCTGTTTGAAAAAGTGTAATATCCAAACCGATAAGAGCATTTTTTATTGGACCTATTAACGCTGCTTCCATTCCCTCTGATGAATCCCCAGTAATGACAAATGTAGGTGCCGCTGCTCCTTTTCCAATAACTCCATTTTCAAGTATGAGAGATACCTCAATGCTCTCTATTTCTGTAGCAATTCTTAAAGCTGTTTTAAATGGCATATGTAAGGGCAATTTTCTACTGTTAACTTGTAGATCCTGAATAATCACTATGATCGCTTCCTTTCAATTTCCCATCAGTCTGTTTTCATATAGTTGGAGTTTATTACTTTTACTAATCAAAAGATACTCAATATCTTTGCGACAATCATACCGAAATACGTTCCGAGAAAGGAACCTATTAAAGCCATGATGACACCAATCGGAATTAATGCCCGGTTATATGCTGCTGCTAACATCGGTGCTGAAGCCATACCTCCAATATTAGCAAGGCTAGCCACTCCAAGAGTAAAGAGATCATATTTAAAGAGTTTTCCTAGTAAGAGCATAATAATCAAATGAATTAACATGATTAACAATCCAGATAAAAGATAAATTGGTGCCTGAGCTATATTTGAAAAATCGGATTGAGAAGCAATCAGTGCCACAATAATATATAACATTACATTTGAGACATCTAATGCGCCTGCAATTTTAGCTACTGGAGTTTGTCCTAAAATTAACCCAATGACTGAAGCAATCATAATTGTCCAGCTTGTCCCATTGATCACTGCTCCAACTTCAGGTAAATGCTGTCCTGCAAAAGTGGAAAATGAAGAAATGAAAAGACCAATACCAAGCAAATATAATAAGTGTTGAAATTGGATGCCAGTCTGCTCCTCGGAGCTTGCTGATTCAAATCCTTTTTGAATGAAGCTAGTATCAGCTTTTGTCCAACGATTAAACCTACCAGCAAATGGCACGAGCCAAAACATAAACATGACCCACACTGCATAGTTAATAGTATCCATCATTAAAGCATAGCCAAAGATATTTTCTGGCACTTTCAATATTCCCTGAAGTGCAACCATATTGGCAGAACCACCTGTCCAACTACCGGCAAGAGCCCCAAAAGCTTTCCATGTATCCTTTATGTAGAAATGCTGAAAAGCAACATAAACAACGATAAAACCAATCATTATACTAATTACTGCTACTAGAAATCCTCCAAGCATTCTTGGTCCTAATTTGAAGATGCTGCGGATATCACATTTTAATAGCATGATCGCAAGCATAGCTGGAAGTAGAGCACCTTTTACATTTGAATAAACTGAAGCTGTTGATTCATTATGTGCAAACAGGCCACAGGTTTGCATAATTGCTGCTCCGATATAAATAAGAACAATACCAGGAATAAATTTAAAAAAGCGGTTACTACTAAACTTTTTCTCAAAGGCAACCATTAAAGCTGCAAAAGCGACCAATACACTAAGATACATGAATCCATCTTTAATCATCTACATTTCCCCTTTTTATTACCTACTTTATCGTTTAATCACAACAAAGGAATAACCCTTTAAAAGACAAAAATCCAGTCTAACAATGAAAAGTTAGACTGGATTTTGCCTAGGTTTATTTAGACAAAGCAGTAATAGTTTGATATTTTTTTAAAGCATCTTGATAAGCAACAATCAAAGCCTTTTGAGATGCGCCAAAATAACGTTGGTTAATATCTTCAACAATGATCGGATCATCCATAAAACGATTGATAAAAATCGATTGGATAAATCTGATTGTTAAGTTAACCGTTGCAGAACATTCTACATCAATTATTTTCCCATCGGTTCGATCCACTACGAATGCCAAAAAAAACTGGCTAAATTTCTTGGTAATCGGATTATTTTGTGATGCCTTGGCATCCCCAATAATAAAAATAGTGTTTTCATTATACATCTATTTATTTCCTTTCAGAGCTATTCAGACGATATAAGGGACAGACAAGGGGCACTTGCAGAAACTTATATCATGAAATCGTTTACAAAGGAATGATACTAATATACCATTTTTTTATAAATCAGACAATAGGAAATATTCCCTTTCCCTCCTATAAGCATGTTGAAGGAAATTAATATATTCTAAAAAGGAATTTCAACCATCTTTGAAATTCCTCTTTACTATTTCGTCTTATTCCCACTGATACGGCGTTTCTTGATATACATAATAGTTGAGCCAATTTGAAAATAGGAGATGTGCATGGGAACGCCATCTATGGAGCGGTTTCTCATCGGGATTGTCATTTGGAAAGTAATGTTTTGGCAGATAGACCTCACCTGTACCCTTTAATTGGTCCCGTGTATATTCCTCAGCTAGTGTCCCGGCATCATATTCTAAATGACCTGTCATCATTATTTGTCGCCCATCTTTGGACATGAACAAAAACGGGCCTGCTTCATCCGATTCTGATAGTAACATAAGATTATCGGAATCGACCATTTCATTTCTTAAATTACCTGTATATCGTGAATGAGGAGCGAGAAACTCTTCATCAAAGCCGCGAACGATTTTTACCGTCGGATCTAATACACGATGCTTAAATACTCCTGTTAATTTTTTGCCAAGTTCATATTTATCAATACCAAAGTGATGATACAGAGCTGCCTGTGCTCCCCAACAAATATGAAGAGTCGAGGTTACATTCGTTTTTGTCCACTCCATAATTTCTACCATTTCCGGCCAATAGTCCACTTCATCAAATCTTAAAAGTTCAATCGGGGCTCCTGTTATAATCATTCCATCAAAACAGCGATGTTTTATATTCTTAAAGGTTGTGTAAAATTGTTCAAGATGGGATTTGCTCACATTTTTCGATTCATGTGATTCCATATGCAAAAACATAATATTCAATTGTAGGGGTGAATTACCTAAAAGCCGAAGTAATTGTACTTCTGTTCTCTCCTTTTCAGGCATCAGATTTAAAATAAGAATATTTAATGGACGAATATCCTGACTGTTTGCTCGTTCATCGTCCATAACAAAAATATTTTCTTGTTCTAAAATTTCACGTGCAGGTAATTGTCTCGGTATATTAATTGGCAATGGAAGTCCCCCTGTATCTGAATTTTTTCAATAATCCCATTATAGAATGATAGGAGTTATTTGTCATCATTAGCAACATTTTCTTATAGATGAAGGTGCCATTGTTTTTCTTTATAAGAGTAAAATTTGAATCCGAATGAAACATTAAAAATATGAAAAAAGCTGTCTGAAGATAAGATCAGACAGCTCTGCCAACAATTAATCTATGATTTTCACCATATAATCATAATCATGTCCATTAATTTGGATTACTTGTTCCTTCTTGTATCCTAAACGCGTATATAATTGACATGCTTTTGGATTATCCTTCGCTACATTTAGAGAGATTCGGTTAAAACCTTTTTCTGAAGCTAATTTTTCAGCCGCTTGAATAAGGTGAGTTCCAATTCGTTGGCCTTGATAATCAGGATTTACACAAACTGTATCTATATAGTAATCTTCTAATTCAGCCTCTTTATCGATCACAATTTCTTTTTCCTCACCTGATTGCTTTAATCGATCAATAATTGGCTTATCTAACATTTGAGCGTCCGCTCCAGAATAGATAATAATAATTCCCATAATTGCTTGATCAGTAGTAGCTACTAAACAATTTTGAAAGCTAAGACGATTTCTCTCTTCAGTAAATAACTGAGCGAGAACTTGTCTTATTTTTGTATCTTCCTTTTCTCCAGTTAGAGTTTCAGCAATATCTTTTATTGCTAGATGGATAAGATTTGCTGCTTCAACTGCATCCCTTTTTTCTGCAGGTCTTATAAACATGACTCTATTTCCTCCTAAATTATTAGCTTTTAAACCAGTCCGCACCCTCATCCATATGCACAAAGGGAATGTCAGTATCAACTGTTCCTATCATACGTTCCAAACTCAGGTCCTCACCACTCAGCCATTTAGCAAAATCTAGTTTGATTGGCTCGTGATCCCCACCTAAGGCGAACCATGCTTCCATTTTTCTTGCTAAATATCCGGAAGTATGAATGGTACCTGCCCAACTTCCATATAGATTTGAAAAAACACCTTTATCTGTATCATTCAATAAACGGAAGGCTTCCATGGCTCCTTCGAGGTGCTCTTGATGGTGACGCAAGACTTCTAATCTCCGCTTGGAATCGACCAGATGATTGCGGTTCTCATGCTTCATTATTTCAAAATGATTGGTACACATATTGGTTTGACGAACTTCTACTCTACGAGGTGAGGTTTCAACGGCAATTGATTCACCACTTTGATCAAATACGACATAGGTAAAAGAATGTCGATGAGGAATTTCTTTCAGCATTTCTACTGCCTCATGCACATTTGCACATGACTCTAGTATTAACCGGCCAATCATACAACAAATGAACCCATCTCCTGGGTTTTTCCGATGCATAAAATTATATCCTATTACCAATCCTTTTTCATTCATTCCATCCATTCGTCCCGTCACTCTCTGGCTCGGCCCAATAATGGCATATCCTTTATCTGTAGGTTGAAAAAGTGTATAGCGCCCTTCATAAGTTTTTGGATGGTAGTCATAGTTACGAATTAAATAATCTTCCCCTGTTAAGATTGAACAACCTGAACGGACATAATCTAAGCGATATCCGCCAAACTCCATTAATATGCGATCCATTGGCCATTCTAATGCAGACTGCATTCCTAATAATTCATCCCAAATGCCAGGAGCAAAAGGAATAACTGCCTCTCTTACCTCTTCCTCTTGTACTTGAAAACGTGGCTTCCGAACCTTCCATTGATTTTCACGATTTTTAACGGTAAGTGAATCTTTTAATTTTTCCCCTTGTAAATATCCAAAATCATAATGAGTTCCACGAAATTGGATGATCTCACTATATACTTGTTTCACTTTAATCCCTCTTTTGTGTTAGTGATTTTCCTAAACCTTTTCCTCAAACATTTGGCTATTTAGGTAAAGTGTTAACTATTAAATATGGGTTTGAATACCGTCGCCCCTCTTCCACTCACTGAGAAACTCCATTAGAACCGCTGAATTCTTATGAAGTAAAAAGCCGGGAGTAGCGCTTTTATAAAAGCAATAAACGATACAAAAGCAACCTTTCCTTAAATCATTTTTCCTTAAAAGGGGTGAACTTTCTTTGAACAATTTCTCCCCACTTCTCAACATAATGTCCAAGTGACCATTCAGCCATGACAATTGAATCTCCTTCATTTAATGGAATTTCCTTCAAAGGATGTTTTGAGATATTCCCATTTACAAGTGAATAAATATAAATTGTATCTGTAGATATCAATATTAATAGATCTTTATTTGGAGATTCATACGCATCGATCACCCAAGGCATTTTCGATTTGATTTCTCCCCAAGGAATGTTCATTTCATCATACTGGATTAATTTTGAAGGAACCATAACATTGATATCAAAATCCTCGTAATTCTTCGATCCAATAGGCTGCTTATAATAGAGTCTGCCTCGTATAATCCAATGGCCATTACGTCTTTCTAAAATGAAATTGTCCTCTATTGGTTCAGGATTAAGCAGTTGTGCCTTCTTTTTTTCTAGCGATGCAATAAATGCCTCACTTGAACGAATTAACGCATTGGAAGAATGTTTAATGGTTACATCTGAAAGTGTAATCCCTTTTCCTCCACTAATGTGGTCAATTGGAAGCACCTGATAGCGTTGAAAACGCTCTGTGCCAATGTAATCATTTCCAACAAAAACTATTTTTCGCGCACTATTTTCTGTAAGAATATTTCTAGACTTTAATTCTAGTTTACTTGGTGCTGCAACCTCGGGCTTAACATATAAGCTGCCGCCCACACCTTCGTTAGCTTTTTTATATCCTATTTCCCAAAATCCTTTTTTCCTTGGGACAAAAAGTTGCTCAGTCTCCATGACTGGATGCAATTTTTTATTAATATAGCTGATCCACAAGGTTTTGTAGGTATTGTCCTGGGAACGAATCCCAAGCAATAGTCCCGATTTAAATGGATTTTTGTCCTCACTTGCAATACTTGCATTGATTTTTGCATTATTTAAATCATTGGTTTTTTTGCCTATATGAACGTTTTCTGATTGTTTTTCTAATTTAAAGAAACCATCTTCCACAGATACATATAAGGTTTGATCATTTACCTTCATAAATTCATAGAAAATTTGATTGTTTGAAGTGACAGTAATTATATCCATTCTTTTATCATGAATTCCAATTTGTTCTGGCGTGATTTTAAATTTATTCTGCATATAATCAACCGCTGACACATTAATCATCTTATATTCGGGCTTCAAACATTCATCTTTACCAAAAACACAAACTTCATGATTAAATTTAGCCGTTTTCCCGATATAATCTTGAATTTGATCGTTATTATTTGCATGACCTTCATCTGCCGTTATAAACTCTGCAATCTTCCACGTCCCCTTAATGGTTATCCTCTCATTTACGGGAGGAGCAATTTTCCCACCAATACTAAAGTCTCTTGACGTACATCCCATTAAGGTAGCCATCATTAACAATAGGATTAGGGTCAGTACCCTATGTAATTTTCGCTTCATCATGATACCCCTGTATGATTGATTTCAAGTGGTAGCTTAACAATAACTTCTGTCCCCACATTTACTTCACTTTTAAATTGGAGACTTCCCTTATGAAGTTTGACTATTTCATCACATATAGAAAGACCTAAACCTGTATGTGCTTTACTATTTTTTCCTTTATAAAACTTTTCCGTTATTCTTGGCAATTCTTCTTTACTTATCCCACATCCTGTATCAATTACAGACATAATAACCGCATCTTTCTCCATAAAACCATGCAGAGAGACTGTACCATCAGGAGGAGTAAATTTTAAGGCGTTTCCTAAAAGATTAATCAGTACCTGTTTAATTCGATCTCCGTCTAGTTCAATAAGTGGGAGTTCCTCACACTCTACTTGAAAATGTATCCCTTCGCGAATTGCCTTTGGCCGCATTTGTTTTTCAATATAATAAAAAATATCTTTAAGATCTGTTTTTTTCTTGTTTAATGAAATTTTCCCAGAAGCAAAGCTTGAAAAGTCAAGAAGTTCTTCAACCATTACGGCTAGTCTGTCACTTTCCTTTTCAATTATCGTCAAGCCATCATCAAATATTTTGGTTTCATTTCGATCAACCCGACTTAATGTTGAAGCCCAGCCCTTTATTGAAGTTAGAGGAGTTCTCAGCTCGTGAGAAACCAAGGAGATAAAATCATCTTTGATTTCTTCCCTTTTCTTTATTTCCTCTGCCATATAGTTTAACGTATCTACTAGTTTTCCAATCTCATCATTTCTATTTTTCTTTATTCGTATTTCTAAATTACCTCCGGCCATGATCTCCGCTGCATTTGTTACCTCTCTTAGTGGAAGTACAATACTTGAGGAGAGAATTAAACCAATAGCACCAGTAATAACAATTACAACAATCCCTATACTAATAAAGATAAGAGTTATATTCCTTATTACTTTATCAACGGCAGAAAGTGAGGTAATGAATCTCAATACCCCTACCACTTCTTCATCTGATTTCAAAGGATAGGACACAGTCATTACCTTTTCGCGCCCATAGTCAACTTTTCCAATACTAACGCCCTTCTTTCCTGCCAACGCATCATAGAAATCAGAGCTACCTAGAGTTTGTTTATTTTCTACTCCAATTGAATCTAATAGGACCCTGCCTTTCAAATCAACAATTTGCACCTGTGCATTCGTTTGCTGCCAAAAGACATCTACATTATCAATGACATTCTCTTCAAGCGGAACATTGGAAAAATACTTTGAATAAAAGTCCGAGGAAATTCTAATTTGATTCGTTAATACATTTTCGACATTATGATAGAAGTAATATCTAGTAAAATAAATTAGTAACGCTTCAAAGACTAACACACTTATGAGGATAATAATGATGAAATTACCAACAAGTCTTGTCTTTATACTTTTTGAAGAAACACTCTTGTTTCTTTTTTTGAACATCTGCTTAATCCTTCCTCCATCGATAACCAGTACCCCATACGGTTTCAATAAATAAATCCTTTGACATTTTATCTTCTATCTTCACTCGCAGCCTTCTTATATTTACATCAACAATTTTATGATCCCCTACAAAATCACTGCCCCATATTGTATCCAATAAAGCATTTCTTGAAAAAGCTTTTCCCGGATTTTCCATAAATAATTGTAATAAATGAAACTCCTTTGGAGTTAGTGATAATTCTCTATCATTCTTATAAGCCTTTTTGGAATATGTATCTATAACAAATGGTCCATATGTGACATTTTGACTTTGTACTTGGTCATGCTTTTCTCCTACTCTTCTTACTAAAGATTTCGCACGCAAAATGAGCTCCATTGGATTAAATGGTTTAACAACATAATCATCCGCGCCAAGCTCTAACCCCTTAATTTTATCCAAATCCTGCCCTTTTGCAGTAAGCATAATAATACCTATATCGGGAAATTCCTTTCTCAATGATTCACATACTTGATAGCCATCGATCCCGGGTAACATCACGTCTAAGATAACAATATCGGGATGTTCTGAACTCGCCATCATTAAACCCTTTTCCCCCGACTCAGCCTCTATCACTTGAAAATTATGCATATTAAAATTAATTTTTATAAAGCCCCGAATACTTTCTTCATCTTCAATAATTAACACTTTATTACTCAACTACAATCTCCTCCAAAAAAATTCTGATCTCTTCGGTCTAAATATAATGTTACTATCATTGTAATTGAAATAGCTACATGATAAAACATCAAATGGTGACTTTTAATCTTAATAGCTAATAAGAGGCATTTCTCATACATTGTTGCTAATTATGCAATGTTTACGCTCCTTAAAAGGATATATATCAAAATATTTAGATATAATTGGTAATATTAACCAAAAATGTGTTAGATTTAATATAAGAAAAAAAGGGCAATGGGGGAGTTCATTTGTTTAAACGCTTAAAAAAGTCCCTTTTTCAAAAAGATACTACCATTCGTTTTGAGTTGGATAATTGGTATAAGTGGTACAAAGAGCCTCTGAAGTTTCATAACGCAGTTCTCTTACACCTTGAAAATGAAGGCTATCATGTAGAAACTATAAAAGTCGTTGAAAAAGTGACTAGTAACACTATTTCAATATTACTTATCGATGGAGTTCAATACGAACTTAAAAATGAAAATGCTCTACTCCTAGGTCCTACTCAACAAGTTATTTTAAAAGCTGTTTCCGTATAGTTTGTAGCTCTTGTAAAAGCCCAACTGCCGGCTTTCACACCCAATAAACTTTTTCTTTGGTTCTTATGGAGATTGCAGCTCTTTTTCGCAGTAAAATGAAAGGCAAAGCTTTTAAGGAAGGGGGTGCCTTATTAAATAAGACATCCCCCTTTTTTTAATACAGCTGAAGTTTTTTATTTGAAATTCTATTTTTCTGCCAACTAGTCACTATATACTTAATTTTTTCCTTTATTCTAACTACTACCTGTTATTTCTTCGTATAAATTTGAATCGCATTCTTTAAAAACTCTGCCATTCCTGGTTGTTCTTCATCATAATAAGCTGTAAATCTTTCATCGGCAACATACATTTGTGCGAGTCCTACATGTGCTTCCTTACTGTAATCTTTCCAATAATATGAGAGCCATTGCCTATGCAAATCAGCGGCTTTTTGAGCAATATCATTTGCTGGGTCTCCTGTTGCAAAAGCTTCCGCCAAAGTTTCCTTTACTAGTTTCTCTAATTTCGTTACTTCTTCATATTGCTCCTCTGTCATATTCATTAGTTTTGCATTAGACTGGTCAACTGTCCCATTTCCATATTTTTTGCGGATTTCTTCCCCATATTCCTTTTCATTATTCTCAATCATTTTCTTCTTAAATCCTTCAAATTTTTCTTGATCTGACATTTGAATTCTCCCTTCTGATAATTGAATGGTTCTATCTACATTTGCAATTAAGACGTCTAATTGTTTCCTTTTTTCGAGGAGTTTTTCACGGTGCTCTCTAAGTGCTTGGTTTCCATCAAAGGAAGGGGATGTAATAATTTTCTTAATACGATCTAGACTAACACCTAATTCGCGATAAAATAAAATTTGCTGCAAACGATCCACTTCTCCTTGACCATATACCCGATATCCAGATGAATTGATTCTTGCCGGCTTAAGAATTCCAATCTCATCATAGTATCGCAGTGTTCTTGTACTTACCCCTGCCAATTTACCAAGCTTTTGCACAGTATATTCCATGAGCTCACCTCCTCTACTTTCAAGATACACCTTCACGTAACGTAAAGGTCAAGACCATTTGTAAAAAAAAAGCTGTTTTCGTATTGTATTTTGCTTTTATAAAAGCCCTACTACCGGTATTTACACCAAATAAAAGGTTCAGCGGTTCTTATGAAAAGTGAGAACCACAAGTAAAATTCTATTAAAATCATTGTTATAAATAAAAAAGCCTCGAAATAATCGAAGCTATCTACATTAAATCATTTAAATTTGAAATTCAATTAAAATAGTTATCATGTACAGCTTCAAAATAACTTTTCGTTTCATCATGAGTTAATCTCTGCAACACTTCTAACTTATTAAGAAATAGAATTTCATTGATTTCATTATCCTTTGCCTTGAGTACAGAAGGTTTCCCCTTATATTCAACGATAAACATGGTCGTCATCTGTTTATCATACCCTGTTTGTTCAGTGAATTCTTTACTAAATGCAAAACAAATCGGTTCAGCAAGTTGTTTGATGATTTGATAATTCCTCGAACCCGTTTCCTCTTCTAATTCCCTTATTAACGCACTGATAAGGCTGTCATCCGACTGCTCTACCCCTCCTTTTGGAAAATCCCATTCTCCTTTAAAATCGCTAGCACCCTTTAGTGTGCGTATTTTCACCTTATGAACAAGCATAAACTTTGTGCCATGAAAAACAATTGCCCCCACCGCATATCGAATCATTACAAGACCCCCTTAGAAAGATGCGTAATATCACCTTCCAAGGTTATATTAGATTCAGTATCCACTTCAATAATTGTAAGGCTTGTATCATAGATAAATGGGGGTGACCAAAGCTTTTCCAGGGGGAATTGTTTGAAATGCGCTAATAAAGACTTGATAAATACTGTATGTGTCACAACAAGTATATTTCCATCGTCGTTTTCAGCTAATATACGTTTTAATGCCATTTGAACCCTTTCTTGTAGCTGAGCAAAGCTCTCTCCGGTTTCGGATTGATATAAATGCGGTGTGTTCCAAAAGGCGTTGTATTCTTTAGGATACTCCTTCTCAAGGAACTCTTGTGTCTGCCCTTCCCACTCCCCTAGATGTATTTCTCTAAGACAATCATCTGTTATAATTGGATAGTTTCTATCTCCTATAATAAGTTCAGCGGTTTTAATCGTTCGAGTACTTGGACTTGCATAAACTGATTGAAATTTTATATCCCTGAGTCTATGTCCAAGCGCGATTGCATTGTTTATGCCTGTTTCAGTCAGCTCAGAATCTTTCCACCCTTGTAACCTTCTTTGTCGATTCCAGTCTGTTTCACCGTGTCTTGTCACAAACAGTCTAATCAATTTTATCACTCCCTTTATTTAGTTTAATTATTTTCAGAATTTTTGTCCATTTGTACATAGCTTGTCACCAAACGTGCATATAAATATAAGGGGAGGGGAAAAATATATGTTTACGTCCTTAGCCATTATTCGATATCTTATTGCCTATGTTTTCATCACCTCAGGACTTATGAAACTACTTAATGAGGAATTGGGTAATTACTTTATTAGCCTAGGACTACCATTTCCGGTTATATTAATGTATATAGTCGCAGCTCTAGAGGTCGTGTGCGGTGTTTTGATCTTAATGAATAGAGTGATTAAACTTGCGACAATTCCTTTAATCGGAATCATGCTGGGAGCCCTACTAGTTACTAAAATTCCAATTTTCCATTCTAGTATAATCTCATTTGCATTTAATGCTCGTCTAGACATTATCATGCTTGTCCTATTAATTACACTATACAGCAGTGCAACTAAACAACCATATTAAAAGAGGTGTTTATACAGGAGTCAACTCACCCCTTTATAAGCACCTCTTCATTTTGTTTCCCTATTCAATTATATTTGAATGCTGATGCAAGTTGTTTATATGAAAATCAGGCACCTTTTTCATCACGTATTTTTGCAATTTCATCAGCGACAAATTGTACAGATGTCCCTACAACAACTTGAATATGATTTGAACCTACGACTTTAATTCCTGGAACACCGGCTGATTTTATTTTATTTTGATCGACCGCATTCATATTTCGCACATCTACTCTTAAGCGGGTAATACAATTGTCAACACCAGTGACATTTGCATCTCCACCTAAACCTTCATAAATGATCGCAGCCATATTCGCAAATTTGCTTCCTGAAGCACCTGCTGTAGCCGTTGATTCTCCAAGTACTCCCTCACCAACTGCAACAGGATCATCCTCTCTACCTGGTGTTTTCAAGTTGAATTTCACGATCAAGAATCTGAATAAGAAATAGTAAATAACTGCAAATACTAGTCCCTGAAGAATTAACATATATGGCTGGTTAGCGATTGGAACTCGTAAACTTAAGAAAAAGTCGATAAAGCCTCCACTAAAGCTAAATCCTGCCGTCCAATGGAACAATGCCGCTATTGTTAACGATAGTCCCATTAAAATTGCATGCACAAAATAAAGCGCTGGTGCCACAAACATAAAAGCAAATTCAAGCGGTTCTGTTACTCCCGTAAAGAATGCAGCAAATCCAGCAGCTAACATTAATGATGCCGTTACTTTTTTCTGCTTTGTTTTTGCTGTATGGTACATTGCAAGCGCAGCTGCCGGTAATCCAAACATCATAACTGGGAAGAATCCAGCTTGATACATTCCTGTAATTCCCTTTTCACCTTTATTTGACCAGAAGTTACCAATATCATTAATTCCAGCTACATCAAACCAAAATACATTATTTAACGCATGATGCAATCCAGTTGGAATTAATAATCTATTAAAGAAACCATACAATCCAGCACCGGCAGCACCTAATTTACTGATTGATTCTCCGAAGGAAACAAGTCCAGTATAGACCACTGGCCATACGAAGAATAGTATAACCGATACCACTAACATTAAAAATGCCGTCACAATAGGAACGAGTCGTTTCCCACTAAAAAACGCAAATGCTGCAGGTAGTTGTACTTTACTAAAGCGATTATACATGCTTGCAGCAATTAATCCTGAAATTATCCCAACAAATGCATTATCTATTTTTGAAAAGGCAGGATCGACATTAGCCTCTTCGATTCCTTGCAACATGGCAACAGAATCAGGAGAAAGCAAAGTTTTCACTACTAGAAATGCTACTAACCCACTTAATGCTGCTGCACCGTCCTTTTGTTTTGACATCCCCAACGCCAACCCAACTGCGAAGAGAATTGGAATATTATTTAATATAGAGTTACCCGCCTTAATTAAAAACGCTGCGACTGGACTTCCTTCTCCCCATCCAGTTGGATCAATCCAATATCCAATCCCAGTAAGAATGGCTGCCGCTGGTAATACGGCGACTGGAAGCATTAACGACTTACCCATTCTTTGAAAATAGTTCATCATTTTTCGTTCTCCCCCTAAAAATACAGAATAATCAGTCTCTTTTAAATCTAAATATATTGATATTAGATCCATTCATAATCAAAAGATCATACATATACTTAATTTTCTCAATAGGGTTATACTGAATAATTAAATAACCAAATAGCTAAAACATTCCATTCCCGTCACATAGTACTTCATGCAATTCCACTTGAATACGTTAATCTTTAATGAAATATCTAGTGACATTAGTAGTAAGTAATATAAAGTAAATAAGAGCCGTTCTTTATTCTGGATTTTAGCTAAATGATGGCAAGCTTAACAAACATATACGTAATTTATTCATAGTATAACTCCTTACATCTCACCCCCTTTAATTTTTCTATATCCATTTATTGCTTTTGTAATCTTTCAATATGCAGGGTAATATATCCTAATTCGTGGTCTGGCAAGACTATGCCATGTTGTGATGATACTTTCTTAGCCACTTCTAACGTACATTGATAGGAGAGTGGAAATTTCTTTTTGATCATGTCCAGCATCTCTTCATCCATTGTATTCACTTCTGACTGATTAATACGAGTTAAAGCAAAGCGTAAATGCGTGATCAGTCGATGGTAAGAAATATCATCTTCACTTACTTTAATTTGTAAAAATTTTGTGATGGTCTCAACAATATCCCTAATAATCGTTGTTTGTATGACTGTTTGTCGCATATCACCACCCTGAACCTTCATTGTATGTATATGAAGGGCAATATACGCAGCCTCATCGATGGGCATATTAATATTACAAGACTCCTTAATATGCTTAATTGCCCAAAGCCCAATTTCAAACTCTTTTTTATACAATATTCTTATCTCATGGAGAAGCTTGTTTTTTAATTGAATTCCTTCACGTTCTCTTTCAATTGCAAACGAAAGATGATCCGTCAGTGCGATATGAATATGTTCATTTAACTTTGTTCCAATATAATCTTCAGCAAAGGAAATAATTTTTTCCGAGATGATAAAATGCTCTTCCGGTATCCGACTTAGCAACTGTTGAAGCTTCTCATTTTCCTTCATTACGAAAAGTTTTTCTATTTTCCCTGAATTTAAAATATCATTTCTCTTCTTACCAAAGGCAATTCCTGCTCCAACCGCAATCTTCTCCTGCTGATTGTCTACTACAATCACAGCATTATTATTAAGAATCTTTGATATCTTCATCGGAAGCCATCTCCTTGTTTTTCACTATATTCACAGTGTATCACGTTTCGGAAGATGTGATGATTACGGTTTCTCCTTGTATGCCTTCCTTTTCCTTTGTAACGATATACTGTTTATCTCCATGACTACTATTTGTTATAACAATTGGTGTAATAATGCTTTTAGCATGTATCTTAATATATTCCCAGTCAACATCAATCAGTCGTTGTCCTTTAGAAACTTTATCACCAGTAGTTACAGCAACTTGAAACCCTTCTCCTTTTAATGCGACCGTCTCTAAACCAATATGGATCAAAATTTCCGAACCATCCTTAGCAAGGATTCCCACTGCATGTTTTGTAGGGGCAACTTGAAGAATTGTACCATCAACTGGAGAACAAATACTCCCCTCTGTTGGAATAACCGCAACTCCCTCTCCCATCATCTTTTGATTAAAAACAGGATCAGGGACCTCTTCAATCGAAATAATCTGTCCATTAATTGGTGCATATATCTGTAATTCTTCTTTTTCTTTTTTAAAAAAGTTGAATACCATACTAAATGACTCCTTTTCTCATTCCATTTCTAATACTTCTTTATTAATATGTAGCGCAAAAAGGCATGGAGGTACGATAAAAAGTTGAAAGTTCAACTCTTTTCTTACCACCATGCCTGATCGTATCAGTAACATGTGATGCACTATTTGATTATAGGTTAATAGTACCATTCAATTCTGAAAAGCACAAGTGGAAGCGGTAACATTTTTAAAAATTTTTACGGAAGCAATTGAAGTTCTACTTCTTATGATGGCGAAATTTATAAACAACCGAAGCAATTAGATTGGATGGCAAATTAAAGATACTTCCTTGAAGGTGATAATGAAGTTGCTCATTTTCAAAACTCATATCCTCATATATTTCATTATGTGATTTCCTAGTAGTTTTCTCTAACTCTTTCATAGATGAAATATAAGAATATTGCAAAGGAACCATTATCAAGATATAAAGAACAAATATAGATCCAAGAACTATAAAAACAATGTCCATATATAAATACCTCCTTCTAATAGTTATTTATTAATCTTACGAATTAGAAAGAGAAAAGTTTCTACTTCTCCGCTTAAAAAAACAAAAATCCTAAATGTTTTTTTACCACTTAGGATTTAATCATCTAACGTTATGAAAACACAATATTTCATATATTAACATGATGATTTCATTCTATTCAGATTCCATCTACTGTTGGTTTTGGTTTTTCTTTTTTACCTCTTCAATATTTGTATCACTATAGATCCAGGTTCCCTTGCCACCTGTCGTTTTAGCAAGCAACTCTTTTACCTGATTATACGACATTCCTGATCGTTCATTTTGCCTTTTTACTTCATCAATATTTGTTCCTGCAACGGTAAATCTATCCATATGGTTTTTATCTATCTCTTTCATAAGCTAGCCTCCTTTTTTCCTATTTTCACCTTGTACAGGATTTTTCATGCTCTCCATTGTTTAACAAAGCTCTTTTTCAAACATTGTTGCTGTTTATTTAAGAAAAATTTTTATCGGCTGGAGATTGCTACACATCTCATTTTACTAAAGAAAAGAGCGGCAATCGCCATAAGAACGGCTGGATGTAAAAGCCTACAGTTTGGATTTTACAAGAGCAACAAACTATACGAAAACAGCTTATAACAATAATAATTTGGAACGTAAAAGAGGTAGGTGCAATAATAGCACCTACCCCTTTTGATTTTAACCATTACAAATTAGAATGGATTTGTTCCTAAAAGACTAGCTGTTTTCACATAGACTCTAGGATTTAATTTCAATTGAGAAACAATAAATTCTGCAATATCCTCTGGCTGAATGTATTTTTCCTCATTTTTTGTGATTAAATTACTTTGTACAGCCAGTTCTGTTACAACTGTACTTGGCGTTAATGCTGTCACTCGAATATTGTTGCGGCGAACTTCTTGAGCTAATGATTCTGTAAAGCCAATAACTCCGAATTTAGAAGCACTATAAGCACTTGAAGTCGCTGCACCGTTTAAACCATTAGTAGATGAAATATTGATAATATCCCCAGCATTTTTTTCAATTAGTTGAGGAAGTACCACTCGAGTGACATTATACGTTCCCATCAAATTAACATCGATGGTTTTCTTCCATTCTTCAGGATCCATATCTAAAACTGATGCAAATTTACCTATACCTGCATTATTTATTAAAATATCTGCTTTTCCAAGCTCATTTGTTACCTTTTCGATTGCTTTTTCTACTTCAGCTAAGGAAGAAACATCTACAGTTGCATAAGCTGCTTTTACCCCTAAATTTTCTATTTCATTGGAAACCTCTTTAAGAGTTCCCTCCGTACGTGCAAGTAATCCAACATTAACTCCTTCTTTCGCTAGAGCAATGGCGATGGCTTTGCCAATCCCTTTTCCAGCACCTGTTACAATTGCTACTTTTCCTTTTAATGACTGTGCCAAAATGAAGCACTCCTTTCTTTATCTTTCATGGACTTACATATTTTATTCCTTTAAAGAAGCATAATCAAGTAAGGCGTTTCAGATGTTTATTATGTTCAGTTGTCATTATTCAATGTAGTTTGTAGATCAGAAATTAAAAATTAAGGATATCTAAAAAGGGGTCAGACCCCATAACATACACTATCTATTACGAAATCGCTCTAGGTAGAGTATTTTAAGTGGGATCAGACCCCTTGCTTTTATTCAACTGATTCTACATAAACAGCAACTGGTAAGTTAGCGCCACCAGCATGCATAATTTCTAAATTGATGGTATCTGATGAACCACTTACCGTATACTCAGGAAGCTCTACATATTCCTGACTAGGTTTAAGTGTTGGGATTAAATGAACTTTTCCATTCATCTTCACAGCTCCACTGTAAAGACCACCCCTACCTGCTAAAACGATTTTTACTTTTGCTGGACTACCAGTTGGATTTACAATTGGAATACTTACCTTATAAGTCATTCCAAAATGACCTGGATTTCCAACTGACCCATTGAGAGTAGATAGTGAATTTTCAGCCGTTAACAAATGATCTGTTTGACCATTTGAAAGATTATACCCCACCTCTGGTATACCAACTGTATAGGCTGGTATTTCCGTTTTTAGTGTAGACTGTGGCCAGGCACCTCTAGGATGAGCAAATCTATCTGTTGAAATTGGATCAGAATGAACCTTTGTTAAATCTTCATCATTTTGAGCTAAAACGGTTCGTATAATATACTTACTATTTCCGCCATTTACAGAACTAATATCAATATCCTGTAAGAAGCCGACTAGAAACTCCGGAGCCAAGTCATATGCTTCAATCACTTTCGTCTCGCCTGGATTAATAACAATACCAGTACTTTCAGAGTTTTTTAATTTTCCATTTAGTACGGAATCTGCAATTGGTAAACCTACATTATATGTAATCCAACTATTATCCGAAGTTTTCGCTAACCCTTTAGAATCCGTAATCTTAATACTATTTGTATCCGAGATATTTTGAATAGTAATGGCTATTTTAGCTTTTGTACCTAGTTCATTTAAATGCCACCCAAATACTCGGTGCTCATTTGTTGCTGTAGTTGATTGAACCTCTTGCATTGAAAGTGTTGCTGTAGTTCCGTATAACATATATGCATTAATTTTCTCCGGATTGTCACTAACTAATAAATTTCGTGATCCTTCTAATTGAGCATTTGGTATATATTGAGGTTTAGGAGTTGAACCTTCTTGTTTTTCCAAAAACTCACTATAAAACATATAATCATTAAACGTAATATAGATTTCTTTTCTGTCAACAAGATTACGTAAATTCCCCCCTAAAGCTTTAACAAGGAAAGGTGCTGGGACATACATTTCTCCTGATTTGATAAATGGTTTCTCATCTATAGAAACAGGTTCTTGATTGACTAATATATTGTTGCTTCCATCTGTAAATTGGAAGCTAAGTCCAGCTAATAACATTTCAAACACTCGATCAGATACCCATAAACCTGATGAATCCTCAACATAATTATAAAAATATTTAGCAGGAATATATGTCCTACCCTCTTTAATGATAACTGGATCGTCCATTATTATCTTCTGATTATTAATATATAATGTATACTTTTCTCCCTCCGGTACATTTGGAGTAGGAGGAGGATTACTTCCGTTTGATTGATCTAATGTAATTTCAACCTTTTGTTTTCCTTCATTCCAAACAACGATCCCATCGAAATTTTCACTGGCGAATCTTAGAGGGAAGTATGTTCGATTCTTATAAAGTAGAGGAGCGACTTCCATTGAAACGCTTACTCCATCCACCTTGGCTGTCTTAGAATTAATCGTTAGATCCACACGTTTTCCATTTCTAATAGAACTTGCTGTTTTTTTCTTTGGATCCCATGACACTTGTGCACCAAGTGCTTCATATAATTCTCTCATTGGTAATAAAAGATGACCTTTTTTATTCAAAATAGACGATTTGATAGAAGCCTTTTTTCCATTAATCTCAATTGAAACATTCTTCATTGTATATAGATCTTTCCCAACAAGTGTTGCTGCTGAGACATTAAAGTTTGAAAAAAGTGCAACTAATACGACAATTACAAGGACGCACAATGCTTTAATTCTCTTAATCATTATTCCTCTCCTTATTCCTATTAATCCGTAATCATACTAACCTATCATAACATGTAAATGATAAAAAATGTTAAAATAATACTATTTTATCTAAAATTTCACATTTAATCTACAAAATTTTCATATAAAATAGCGAATGATAGAGTATTTTGACACTTTAATAGGAACTATTTAGTATAATGAAAGAGATGGATTAATTTAAACCGTTTATATTGATTTCCCTATACTCTCTTTATGATAATTCCTTTTTAAGATACTATAAATCTCAATATCTATAATGCCTTTACCTGACCAAATCGTTGCTTCCCTTAGTAATCCCTCTTTTAGAAAACCGTTTTTTAACAATACCTTTTTTGATGCATCATTTAACGGCATCACATCCGCTTGAATTCTATTCACATCTACCTCATTGAATAGAAACTCCACTACTTTACTTACAGCTGCTGATGCAATCCCTTTCCCCCAATAGTCTTCTGCTAAATAGTAGCCGATTGTCACCATATTGATTTTTTGATTAAAATCAAATGCTTCTACAATTCCAACTAATTTATATTCAGAACGTGTAACAATTCCCCACTTTATTCTTTTCTTATTATTAAAATCGCGCTCAAAATGACTAATCATTTTTTTTACGGTTGCTTTATTATGTTTTGGGATAATTCCACAAAATTCAAAAACCTGCTCATTGTTATATATAGCAAACACGTCATCAAGATGATCCTCTTCAATTTTTAACAATGAAATTTCATCTGCTATCAAAATAGGAAATTCATTAAAAATTTTTTCTATATTCATTTATCCCTCGTTCCTTTCTATATATGTATAAAAAAAAGTTTTATTAAGATAAGGGTTATATTTTATTATTCTTTGAACCTTGTCTAAAGTATTATTGCGGATAGGGATTCTATTTTTTCTATATAATAATAACCATCTTATACAAGCTATTGCTTCAAATAACTCTTCTTCATCCTGACTAATAGAATTTTCCGATATATAAGCTGAACGAAATAATGAAGCATGTTTTTCTGATATCGCATAAATTTTTAATAGAAATACACTCCATGCAAAATCATATCTTTTATCCCCTAATTGAGCATTTGTCCAATCTATAACTGTAAATCTTCCCGTTTCTTCTACGATATTTTCAAAATGATAATCTCCATGAATGAACTCACTCTGTGTTATTTGCGCTTTTTTAACCAACTGGATTAATAATTGACTAAGATCCAGGTATTCCTCAATCCCGGAAAAAAAATAATCGATAAATTGATACTTTGGTAGATTAACATTTTTAATTTGATATGGAGAAATCCAATGTATTTTTGATAGAATCCGTGCCATTTCAGTGATGTTTTTGCTACTAAATGTTTGAAAAGACAGTCCATCATATGTTGTTAATAATACTTTATTTCCTTTTCTATCCACTCCCCATGCTAATGGCTTTGAAACAGGAACCTCTCTTTGAGTAAGCACATGCAATAAATGATATTGAAGTTGAACATTTGGTTTAGATTCCCTATTCCATACTTTAAGTACAAATTGATTGCCTTGATGAATAATTTTGGCTACTTCTGCTTCATATCCAGAATTCATCGATTGAACGTATAAAGTTTCCTTACCGGATAAAAGTTTATCCATTTCCCTATTATTTTTTTCTTTCCAATCAATCAGCTGGAGTAGATTTCCCATCTCATTTCTCCTTCCTTAGTTCCTACATACTACATAGTCACCCATATTCGATATAATTACGAAAATATCCTGTGAATAAAATAAAAAAGACTCAGTAATACAACTGAATCTTTTAAAAAAATATCTATGTTAACTTTTCCTTAGTTTAACTTGGGTATTGATGCTATCAACCTTTCTTGCGGCCCGGATGGACAAAACAAAACAGGCAAAAAGAAAGATAAAAGCTGAAACATATGGATAATTAACATTCATATCAAATAGGAAACCAGCCACTATTGGACCCATAATATTCCCTAGACTTGTGTAAGCGGAGTTTAATCCAGCTACATATCCTTGTTGATCCTGAGCCATTTTCGACATCTGTGTTCCAATGGCAGGTCGTAAAATATCAATTGACAGGAACACAATGAAAGTAACTACAACAATTAGCCAATACTTATGCACAAATAAGGTTGATAATACAAATAGACTAGCTATAATTAAACAAGATGAAATAACTTTCCTCTCTCCAAAGCGATTTAGCATCCATCCGAATATAGTCATTTGTACTACTGCACCTGAGATAGATCCGAATGTTATAATAAACGCAATATCTTTCGGTGAAAACCCAAACTTTTGATCAACAAACAATCCAAAAACCGTTTCGTAGTTAGCTAAACCGAACGACATAACAAACACGATAATTAAACTTAAAAAATATGGCTCCTTATAGGAGTGAAGCAATTGACTGATTAAACTTTGTTTATTTGTTTGAATAGACTGTGCTAATTCAGATTCTTTTTTAATATTAGATTCTGGTAATACGAGTAAAGTAATAATCGCCGCAACCACACCCGCAACTGCTGCAGCAAAGAATGGTACGCGAATCCCAAATTCAGCTATATAGCCACCAATTCCTGGTCCAATAATAAATCCAGTAGTTATAGCAGCATTAATAAAGCCCATACCTTTCGCTCTCTCTTTAGTAGATGTTACATCCGCTGCGTATGCCATAACAGACGGCATAATTAATGCGGCACCGATTCCTCCTAGCATTCTAGAAGCGAATAGAAGAAATGATGAATTAGCTACTCCAAATATCCATTCAGAAACAGCAAAAATGATCATTCCAGCAATAATAATCTTTTTTCTGCCTATTGAATCTGATAGTTTCCCACCAAATGGAGAGAAGATAAGCTGGGTGAGAGAAAAAGCTGCAACAAGCAATCCTACGATGCTCCCATTAATATGTAGCTCGATCATATAAGTTGGCATTATAGGTATAACAAGACCAATTCCCGTAAAAATTAAAAATATATTTAGCATAAGAAGCAATATAGCTCCCCTATTTCTGAACAATAATGACATAAATAACCTCCTCATGAACTTAGAAATACTGAACGTTCATTCTATATTAAATTACAGGATTACCCTTACCTGGTCTATGCAAGATCCTTCCAGGTGTAATCCCTCACTTATTTTATCTATTAGAGCTTGTTGATATTCCAAATAAAAATACATTAAATGCTAATTTATATAAAGTTAATGCCTCCTCAACTGTTGACTTTCTTGACATCTGGCTTAGACCAATTAATAAGCTTTCTAGAATAATAGCGAGACTTTCTACGTCTTCTTTTCTAAATTCACCACTATCTATCCCTTGCTGAATTAATTTTTGATTAAATTTCAAATGTCCCATTACCATCTCTGCAATTCGTTCTTCAATCTCACCAGTCTTTTCTTCATTATTAAAAAACTCATCAGCTGCTTTTGTAAGTGGGTGATTCAAATCATCAAGAACCATTTGTTCGGCCATCCCAAAAAGTTTTTCCTTCGTTGTTTTATATAATGATTCTTTTTCTACCCATTTCTGTTCCCACTCTTTATCCCATTCATCTAATAAATATAAAAATAATCCTTCCTTACTTTTAAAGTGGTAATATATATTCCCTTTACTACTCCCGGTAGCTTCAACAATATCTTCAATTGAAGTGGCTTTATATCCTTTATTAGCAAAAAGATTCCTTGCAGCATCTGCTACACGCTTTTTGGTTTGTTCACTTTGGATTTTCTTTTTATTCAACTATTTCAACTCCAATGCCAATATTAACATTAATACTGAACGTTCATTCTGTATATTAACAAAAATAAATAACCTTTTCAAGCTAGGCTATTTTGACCATGTTACTATTCAATATACAAAAAAAGAGCTAATGCGCTCTTGAAATCTTTTATAAAAATGGCTCCGCAGGTAGGATTCGAACCTACGACCGATCGGTTAACAGCCGATAGCTCTACCACTGAGCTACTGCGGAATATATAAATATAAAAAATGGTGGGCCTAAATGGACTCGAACCATCGACCTCACGCTTATCAGGCGTGCGCTCTAACCAGCTGAGCTATAGGCCCTTTATGTATTTTGGAGCGGGTGATGAGAATCGAACTCACGACAACAGCTTGGAAGGCTGTAGTTTTACCACTAAACTACACCCGCAATATTCATTCATTAAGTATGGGGCGGATGATGGGAATCGAACCCACGAATGTCGGAACCACAATCCGATGCGTTAACCACTTCGCCACATCCGCCATGGCAGGGGCAGTAGGAATCGAACCCACACTGAAGGTTTTGGAGACCTTAGTTCTACCTTTAAACTATGCCCCTATATTATATATGGTGGAGGGGGACGGATTCGAACCGCCGAACCCTGAGGGAGCGGATTTACAGTCCGCCGCGTTTAGCCACTTCGCTACCCCTCCATATTAATCTTTGCATAAATTAATGGCGGTCCGGACGGGACTCGAACCCGCGACCTCCTGCGTGACAGGCAGGCATTCTAACCAACTGAACTACCGGACCAAATTTCTTTCAAGTTTACTTGAAAATGATTGCGGAGGCAGGATTTGAACCTGCGACCTTCGGGTTATGAGCCCGACGAGCTACCAGACTGCTCCACCCCGCGACGATATTATAAAAAGTTTTTTAATCCAATCTTACTATCAACTGTCCCGATTTCAGTATGCCTGTTCTAGTAGCAGCTCAATCGGTACAACTCGCAGTTGTTCGATGAAGTAACGCTCGTTGCTCCACCCCGCGATGATAATATAAAAAGTTTTCAAAGGAATATTTATGGCGGAGGAAGAGGGATTCGAACCCCCGCGCGGTGTAACCCGCCTGTCGGTTTTCAAGACCGATCCCTTCAGCCAGACTTGGGTATTCCTCCAATTATATATGGTGGACCTTGTAGGACTCGAACCTACGACCGGACGGTTATGAGCCGTCTGCTCTAACCAGCTGAGCTAAAGGTCCTCTATGGTAGCGGCGGAGGGGATCGAACCCACGACCTCACGGGTATGAACCGTACGCTCTAGCCAGCTGAGCTACGCCGCCATAGTATATTTTAGATATTGGTGGAGCCTAGCGGGATCGAACCGCTGACCTCCTGCGTGCAAAGCAGGCGCTCTCCCAGCTGAGCTAAGGCCCCAATTATATAATGGTCGGGAAGACAGGATTCGAACCTGCGACCCCATGGTCCCAAACCATGTGCTCTACCAAGCTGAGCTACTTCCCGTTCATGGCGCGCCCGAGAGGAGTCGAACCCCTAACCTTTTGATCCGTAGTCAAACGCTCTATCCAATTGAGCTACGGGCGCATGATTTATATCGTAAGATATTTTATGGAAGGATCTTTTGCTGCGCAAAAATCCTTAAATCTTTTACTTCGTAAAAATTTCTAGTGCCGAGGACCGGAATCGAACCGGTACGGTAGTCACCTACCGCAGGATTTTAAGTCCTGTGCGTCTGCCAGTTCCGCCACCCCGGCAAGGGTTGTTTGGAGCGGAAGACGGGATTCGAACCCGCGACCCCCACCTTGGCAAGGTGGTGTTCTACCACTGAACTACTTCCGCAAATTGAATCAAAGCAAACTTTGATGAGCCATGAAGGACTCGAACCTTCGACCCTCTGATTAAAAGTCAGATGCTCTACCAACTGAGCTAATGGCTCATAATAAAATGATTGATCGTGTAGTCTATAATTTTAAATATAAAGGCTCGTACATTTATATTGTAAATTATTTATTCCGACTTTTCAAACGTCAAAAAAATCCAACTATTTTATTACACAAAAAATATTGCACCACTATCAAAATAATTAATGGTGGAGGATGACGGGATCGAACCGCCGACCCCCTGCTTGTAAGGCAGGTGCTCTCCCAGCTGAGCTAATCCTCCAATATAAAAATTTATTTAATGGTGACCCGTACGGGATTCGAACCCGTGTTACCGCCGTGAAAGGGCGGTGTCTTAACCGCTTGACCAACGGGCCACATTTGCAGAATTTGCTAATATAGTTTAGAAAAATAATAGCCCCAATTTAGGGGCATCGCCTGGCAACGTCCTACTCTTGCAGGGGGAGAGCCCCCAACTACCATCGGCGCTAAGAAGCTTAACTTCCGTGTTCGGGATGGGAACGGGTGTGACCTTCTTGCCATAGTTACCAGACTATATTTTGTTAAGGGTTTATTCCCTCAAAACTAGATATATCAAGAAGTAACGGTTCATAACCTCAAATCTATTTGGTTAAGTCTTCGATCTATTAGTATTCGTCAGCTCCATGTGTCGCCACACTTCCACCTCGAACCTATCAACCTGATCATCTTTCAGGGATCTTATTTAGATAAACTAAGGGAAATCTCATCTTGAGGGGGGCTTCATGCTTAGATGCTTTCAGCACTTATCCCTTCCGCACATAGCTACCCAGCGATGCCTTTGGCAAGACAACTGGTACACCAGCGGTGCGTCCATCCCGGTCCTCTCGTACTAAGGACAGCTCCTCTCAAATTTCCTACGCCCACGACGGATAGGGACCGAACTGTCTCACGACGTTCTGAACCCAGCTCGCGTACCGCTTTAATGGGCGAACAGCCCAACCCTTGGGACCGACTACAGCCCCAGGATGCGATGAGCCGACATCGAGGTGCCAAACCTCCCCGTCGATGTGGACTCTTGGGGGAGATAAGCCTGTTATCCCCGGGGTAGCTTTTATCCGTTGAGCGATGGCCCTTCCATGCGGAACCACCGGATCACTAAGCCCGACTTTCGTCCCTGCTCGACTTGTAGGTCTCGCAGTCAAGCTCCCTTGTGCCTTTACACTCTGCGAATGATTTCCAACCATTCTGAGGGAACCTTTGGGCGCCTCCGTTACCTTTTAGGAGGCGACCGCCCCAGTCAAACTGCCTGCCTGACACTGTCTCCCACCCCGATTCAGGGGTGCGGGTTAGAATTTCAATACAGCCAGGGTAGTATCCCACCGATGCCTCCACCGAAGCTGGCGCTCCGGTTTCAAAGGCTCCTACCTATCCTGTACAAGCTGTACCAAAATTCAATATCAAGCTGCAGTAAAGCTCCACGGGGTCTTTCCGTCCTGTCGCGGGTAACCTGCATCTTCACAGGTACTATAATTTCACCGAGTCTCTCGTTGAGACAGTGCCCAGATCGTTGCGCCTTTCGTGCGGGTCAGAACTTACCTGACAAGGAATTTCGCTACCTTAGGACCGTTATAGTTACGGCCGCCGTTTACTGGGGCTTCAATTCAAAGCTTCGTCTTGCGACTAACCTCTCCTCTTAACCTTCCAGCACCGGGCAGGCGTCAGCCCCTATACTTCGCCTTACGGCTTCGCAGAGACCTGTGTTTTTGCTAAACAGTCGCCTGGGCCTATTCACTGCGGCTCTCTCGGGCTTGCACCCTAACAGAGCACCCCTTCTCCCGAAGTTACGGGGTCATTTTGCCGAGTTCCTTAACGAGAGTTCTCTCGCTCACCTTAGGATTCTCTCCTCGCCTACCTGTGTCGGTTTGCGGTACGGGCACCTTTCACCTCACTAGAGGATTTTCTAGGCAGTGTGGAATCAGGAACTTCGGTACTAAATTTCCCTCGCCATCACAGCTCAAGGTACATGGTGACGGGATTTGCCTCGTCACCCCTCTAACTGCTTGGACGCACTATTCCAGCAGTGCGCTTACCCTATCCTCCTGCGTCCCCCCATCGTTCAAACGGTGAAGAGGTGGTACAGGAATATCAACCTGTTGTCCATCGCCTACGCCTTTCGGCCTCGGCTTAGGTCCCGACTAACCCTGAGCGGACGAGCCTTCCTCAGGAAACCTTAGGCATTCGGTGGAAGGGATTCTCACCCTTCTTTCGCTACTCATACCGGCATTCTCACTTCTAAGCGCTCCACCAGTCCTTACGGTCTAGCTTCGCAGCCCTTAGAACGCTCTCCTACCACGGACATCCAGCATTTTTCCGAAGGAAAAGATGCATAGGTGTCCATCCACAGCTTCGGTGATACGTTTAGCCCCGGTACATTTTCGGCGCAGAGTCACTCGACCAGTGAGCTATTACGCACTCTTTAAATGGTGGCTGCTTCTAAGCCAACATCCTGGTTGTCTAAGCAACTCCACATCCTTTTCCACTTAACGTATACTTTGGGACCTTAGCTGGTGGTCTGGGCTGTTTCCCTCTTGACTACGGATCTTATCACTCGCAGTCTGACTCCTAAGGATAAGTCATTGGCATTCGGAGTTTGTCTGAATTCGGTAACCCGATGAGGGCCCCTAGTCCAAACAGTGCTCTACCTCCAAGACTCTTACCTTAAGGCTAGCCCTAAAGCTATTTCGGAGAGAACCAGCTATCTCCAAGTTCGATTGGAATTTCTCCGCTACCCACACCTCATCCCCGCACTTTTCAACGTGCGTGGGTTCGGGCCTCCAGTAAGTGTTACCTTACCTTCACCCTGGACATGGGTAGATCACCTGGTTTCGGGTCTACGACCTCATACTCTATCGCCCTATTCAGACTCGCTTTCGCTGCGGCTCCGCCTCTTCAGCTTAACCTTGCATGAAATCGTAACTCGCCGGTTCATTCTACAAAAGGCACGCTATCACCCGGCGTTTTTCCGAAGGAAAATACGCACAGGGCTCTAACTACTTGTAGGCACACGGTTTCAGGTTCTCTTTCACTCCCCTCCCGGGGTGCTTTTCACCTTTCCCTCACGGTACTGGTTCACTATCGGTCACTAGGGAGTATTTAGCCTTGGGAGATGGTCCTCCCTGCTTCCGACGGGATTTCACGTGTCCCGCCGTACTCAGGATCCACTCTGGAGGGAACGAAGTTTCAACTACAGGGTTGTTACCTTCTTTGACGGGCCTTTCCAGACCTCTTCATTTACTCCGTTCCTTTGTAACTCCGTATAGAGTGTCCTACAACCCCAAGAGGCAAGCCTCTTGGTTTGGGCTTCTTCCGTTTCGCTCGCCGCTACTCAGGAAATCGCAATTGCTTTCTCTTCCTCCGGGTACTTAGATGTTTCAGTTCCCCGGGTCTGCCTTCCTTACTCTATGTATTCAAGTAAGGATACTACCCCATTACGGGCAGTGGGTTCCCCCATTCGGAAATCTCCGGATCAAAGCTCGCTTACAGCTCCCCGAAGCATATCGGTGTTAGTCCCGTCCTTCATCGGCTCCTAGTGCCAAGGCATTCACCGTGCGCCCTTACTAACTTAACCTACGGCCAATGATAAGCTTCGAATCTCTTCGTCAACTCACTCATTCGCATCCTCACGTATGTGTAATACGCTGCGGTGCTCCTTCGTTCGTTTCCTCGATCTTCTCGCTTCTCCTTGCCCTTTCAGTTTAAAAACTACTTAATGGATTCATCCATAAAGTGGCGATTCTCGGTTATTACTTGGTTACTTCTTATATATCTAGTTTTCAAGGAACAATCCGGCGAATGATAAGCTTCGAATCTCTTCGTCAGCGCACTCACTCACATCCTCACGTATGTTTATACGTTCCGGTGCTCGTTCGCTTGCTTCCTCGACCTTCTCGCTTCTAATTCACCTCTATTAAACTGAAAGGATTAACCTTTCAAAACTGAACAAAACAGAAGACGTCTGAACCACGTAAGTGGTTTTCCATATTCCTTAGAAAGGAGGTGATCCAGCCGCACCTTCCGATACGGCTACCTTGTTACGACTTCACCCCAATCATCTGTCCCACCTTCGGCGGCTGGCTCCAAAAGGTTACCTCACCGACTTCGGGTGTTACAAACTCTCGTGGTGTGACGGGCGGTGTGTACAAGGCCCGGGAACGTATTCACCGCGGCATGCTGATCCGCGATTACTAGCGATTCCGGCTTCATGTAGGCGAGTTGCAGCCTACAATCCGAACTGAGAATGGTTTTATGGGATTGGCTAAACCTCGCGGTCTTGCAGCCCTTTGTACCATCCATTGTAGCACGTGTGTAGCCCAGGTCATAAGGGGCATGATGATTTGACGTCATCCCCACCTTCCTCCGGTTTGTCACCGGCAGTCACCTTAGAGTGCCCAACTGAATGCTGGCAACTAAGGTCAAGGGTTGCGCTCGTTGCGGGACTTAACCCAACATCTCACGACACGAGCTGACGACAACCATGCACCACCTGTCACTCCTGTCCCCGAAGGGAAATCCCTATCTCTAGGGAGGTCAAGAGGATGTCAAGACCTGGTAAGGTTCTTCGCGTTGCTTCGAATTAAACCACATGCTCCACCGCTTGTGCGGGCCCCCGTCAATTCCTTTGAGTTTCAGCCTTGCGGCCGTACTCCCCAGGCGGAGTGCTTAATGCGTTAGCTGCAGCACTAAAGGGCGGAAACCCTCTAACACTTAGCACTCATCGTTTACGGCGTGGACTACCAGGGTATCTAATCCTGTTCGCTCCCCACGCTTTCGCGCCTCAGCGTCAGTTACAGACCAGAGAGTCGCCTTCGCCACTGGTGTTCCTCCACATCTCTACGCATTTCACCGCTACACGTGGAATTCCACTCTCCTCTTCTGCACTCAAGTCTCCCAGTTTCCAATGGCCGCTTGCGGTTGAGCCGCAAGATTTCACATCAGACTTAAGAAACCGCCTGCGCGCGCTTTACGCCCAATAATTCCGGACAACGCTTGCCACCTACGTATTACCGCGGCTGCTGGCACGTAGTTAGCCGTGGCTTTCTGGTTAGGTACCGTCAAGGTACCGCCCTATTCGAACGATACTTGTTCTTCCCTAACAACAGAGTTTTACGATCCGAAAACCTTCATCACTCACGCGGCGTTGCTCCGTCAGACTTTCGTCCATTGCGGAAGATTCCCTACTGCTGCCTCCCGTAGGAGTCTGGGCCGTGTCTCAGTCCCAGTGTGGCCGATCACCCTCTCAAGTCGGCTACGCATCGTCGCCTTGGTGAGCCGTTACCTCACCAACTAGCTAATGCGCCGCGGGTCCATCTGTAAGTGATAGCCGGAGCCATCTTTCAATTCTTCTTCATGCGAAGAAAAAAGTTATCCGGTATTAGCCCCGGTTTCCCGGAGTTATCCCAGTCTTACAGGCAGGTTACCCACGTGTTACTCACCCGTCCGCCGCTAACTCTCAGGGAGCAAGCTCCCATCAAGTTCGCTCGACTTGCATGTATTAGGCACGCCGCCAGTGTTCGTCCTGAGCCAGGATCAAACTCTCCAAAAAGATGTTTGATATAGCTCTTATAAATAAAAGTAATTCATTGACGTTTCGTTTTGTTCAGTTTTCAAAGATCAATCATTAACGCAGGATTTCATTTTATCATTCAATCTCTTTGTTGTCAATTGTTTTTTTGAAATAATTTATTCCGCTGAACCAGCGACATTTATAAATTATACTACTATTATTTCATTATGTCAACATCTTTTTTTAAAAGATTAATATAGTACTAGAAATCACTTTTTCTAATCAAACTATCTTAACGACTTTTACTATATTACTATTACATTTTACTCCTGTCAATACTTTTTAATAATATTATATTCTGCTCATCGACAAAGAATATTATTTAAAATATGTAAGGATAAAATCGGAGTTATCGATAGGATCGATAACTCCGATTTCCATTTTCTTATGAAACAGCTCTAGCTTTCCCTTTTACATGTTTTATCAATTCAGGATGTGCTTTCTTTATTATAGATGGTCGAGCCAAAATAAGAACCACACTAATTAAAAGAAAGCTTGATAAAATCAAGACCCATTGAGCCGGAAAAATATCATATAAAAAACCATAAAGAACCATTCCTAATGGCATCAAGGCCATTGCCATTGTTTCAAGGATCGAAAAAACACGCCCTTTATAATCATCATCTATTTTCTTTTGCAACATCACTTGGATTGGCGTATTAACAGTAATCATCAAAGAGCCAAAACAAAACATAATCATTACATAATAGAGGACCATAAAGCCATATGTCATGGAGATTAGTAACGGCAAGGCAATGGAACTTAAAACTATACCCATTCCAATAATTCCTCTTTTAGATGTCAGAAGTGGAAATTTCACTTCTTTTCCTATTGAAAAATATATTGAGAGTAATAGCATTCCAATCGCAAATGCTCCTTGTGTAAAACCGAAGTGCTGTGATACGATTTTTAACTTTTCAATAAGTATAAATGAATATCCCACTTCATATGCACCAAATAAAAAGTTAATAAGTAATGATATCCAAATAATTGTCATGATAATAGGCTGTAATTTTAAATAATGAATTCCTGCTTTCATACTTTGCAATAGGGGTTCCTTCGTGCTTCCGTCTACTTTCGTCTTTCGTTTTGCAAAAAGATTAAAATTCATCGTTGCTTCAAGGAGAACTGCGATAAATGAAGCAATCAAATAAATAATAAGAAAAACTGGCATTGAAACACTTCCATATAATAATCCTCCTACTGCAGGACTTCCAATAGAAGCAAAGGAAACAGATATTTGATTCAATGACATTGCTTTCTGAATCCTCGCCTCATCAACAAGGCCTGTAATAGACGAGGTAAATGTTACTCCGGAGAAGGTTGAAGTGATTGATAAAATACAGGTTGTAGTATAGATGGCTATCAATGATAATCCAGAGGTTAAACTGATAAATAGAAGCCCACCAATAGCAAGTGTAGTAGCTATTTGAGATGTAATGATTATAATTTTACGTGAGTAATTATCAGCAACATATCCAATAAAAGGTGCTGCCAATGTCCGCGGTAGTATATTACATAATAGATTTGTAGCAAAGCTAGTAGCTGAGCCAGTTAATTGTAGAATATAAAAGCTAATGGCAAACGAATACACCTGTGCCCCGAATGTCGAAATTAGTTTACTAACCGTGAATGTCCATAAATGATATGTTGCTCTCTGCAGTTTGATCCGATCCTCCATAAATATCCCCCATTTGTTTAATTTAATTAAACAAATCATATCATGATCACACTTCCATTTCAATCTAAAGTTTAATATAATTAAACTTATTATCAACTTAGGAGTGTATAAATAAAATATGTTAGGTGAACGAATAAGAAAGTTAAGAAAGCAAAAAAAGATGACACTGGAATCTCTTGCAGGTGAAGGATTAACTAAAGGGATGCTCAGCCTAATTGAAAATAATAAAGCGAAACCTTCAATTGAAAGTCTTGCCTATATAGCTGAAAGACTTGAAGTTGAGACAGCAGATTTATTGGAAGAACTGAGTGTACATGAACTAAGAGAGATCCTTGAGCAAGCAGAAACTCTATACAATAGGAAAACTGAAGATTTGCCTAACAAATATATTCAGTTGATCGAGCTAATTGAACCCTATATCCCAAATTTAAATCAAGGATATGAGTCAGCACGATTATTAGATATTTACTGCCGATGTCTTTATTTTAACAAGAGGGATGACTGGCAAAGTTTTTCTGAAAAAGCAGCACAAATGTACGATCAAATAAACCTTACTGGAAGACGAGCAAATTTAGGCATTTTTCGTTCAATGGTAAAATTCACTGAACATGATTACAGACAATCTTTAAAAATTCTGCTAAATGAAAGAAAGATACTTGAAACTCAGCATGCGTATATCGATCCAATGACAATGCTTGATCTTGATTATCATGAAGCCATATTACATTTTGCTGTGGAAGATTTAAATACTGCCACAAAGGTCATGGAAAGAGCCATTCAAATCTCAAAAAAATATAGAACATTTTATCGTATAGATGATTTATATCGATTAGCTTCCGCACATGCAATGATGTCAAATAATAAGGAGAGAATAAATTATTATTTAATGAAGTTAAAACAATATGGAGATTTTGCAGATGATATTCAATCCATTTTATCGCATGATTTAGTGATGCTAATATATCTTATTAAAGAAAGAAAAGACTATACAAAGGTACTAGATCTTATAGAAAGGCATATGTCTAATGAAGAGGTATTAGAAAGCTTTGGACCATGGATGTACCTCGCAAAGGGTGAGGCCATGTACGGTTTCGGTCGTTACCGGGAAGCCATTGATTGGTTGGACAAAGTTGAAGTCCCATCGCATACCCATCACCCGTTTGACTTGGCCATCTTCTATGAAAAGGATTCATACAAAGCTCTTTGCTATATCCATTTAAAAAAATGGGATCAAGCGCTGCTGAGTGCAAACCAAGCTATGGAGAACTTTAATGAACTACCCAATTCTCCATTCAAAGAATTTAGTTTGCAAACATTAAAATTTGTTCAAGCAGAAGCTAACAAACATAATGAAAAACTCGATGATAACAAATAGGCTTCATCGAGTTTTCCTTACTTTATAAAAACCTAATTAACATTAACAGGTACATCGCACAAAGAACTCATATATCTACTTGTGTTCCAATACCTTTACTTACCGCTTTTTCATATACATTTGCAGCAACAGCAAGATCAAAATAGGCAATTCCCACGGATTTAAAAAAAGTAATTTCTTCATCAGTTTCTCTACCAGTAGCATCCCTTGAAACCAAATCACCAAGTTCACCATGCAATTCTGAGAAGCTCCAAAGACCAGCTCTGTCCGGAATAATAAAGTCGCCAGCTTCCGTCCTTGATCCCTCAAGAGTATCAACTACGATTTTTGAGCACTTTAATAGGGTATTAACATCTACTTCTTGCATATGAGGAAGGTAGGATCCCACACCATTTATATGAGTGCCTGGTTTTAATACTTCACCTAAGAAAACTGGAGTTTCTGAACGAGTACTACAAATAATAATATCAGATTTTGATACAGCTTCATTTACATCCTCCACTACTGAAACTGTTCCTTTATACCATGGGCTTATATCCTTTATTTTTTCTGCAAATTGTTCTGCCTTTATTTTTGTTCGGTTAAAAAGATAAACTTCCTTAATATTTCTAACGAAAAGAATTGCTTGAAGCTGGCTCTCTACCATTGCACCGCAGCCAATTAAGGTCACTGTTGATGCCGTTTCCTTTGCCAGGTATTTTGTTGCAATTCCACTTACTGCTCCAGTTCGAAGCCTTGTTAAATAGGAAGCGTTTAAGCAAGCTAATGGCTCACCGCTATTTGTATCATTTAATAGGATAACACCTTGTGTTGTACTCTTACCCTTAGATGGATTATGCGGAAAAATTGTTACAATCTTAACAGCTGCTTTTCCTATTGGATCCATTGCACTTGGCATATAGAGTGCAGAAGCATGTTTCGTTGGAAACTCAATTACTGTTCGTTCTGGATTGATAATTTTTCCTTTTTTATAAAACAATAATGCTTCTTCTAAATCTTGAATAGCGTCTTCCATAGAATACAAGGTTCGTATTTCTTTTTCTGATAATATAAGCATGGGATACCTTCTTTCTAAAGAGAACGTTAACTATAAAAATAACGTATTTGAGATCCTTTTCATTTTCCTAAGCTGCCTCAGTGTCCAATTCTTCATTTTTACGATCACGTACCGACCATATAGCAATCAGTGAAATAATCGAAGCTAATATAATATATAGTGCCACCGGTACGTATGAATTGTTATATGCTTTTAATAATGCAGTTGCAACAAGTGGAGCTGTACCTCCTGCCACCGCGGCTCCAATTTGATACCCTAAGGTAATTCCTGTATATCGGACATTGGATTTAAAGATTTCAGAAAACATTGTCCCAAGTACAGCTGTAATTGGTGCCCATATAATCCCTAAACCTAACACTGTTGCTACAGTCAGCAAGACAGCTGAATGCTGGTGAATTAACCAAAAGTACGGAAAAGCATATATAATCATCAAACAAGTTCCGATTACATAAAGTTTTTTTCGTCCAAACGTATCTGATAGCCTCCCCATATATGGGATTAGTATTGTTGTAATGATCGTAGCTAAGGTAACAGCATTTAATGTTACTGTTCGAGAATAACCTAATTGTGTCGTTGCATAGGAAACGATAAACGTTCCAAAAATATAGAATGGCGCTGTCTCAACTACCTTTGCTCCGACGGCGATTAATACTTCCTTCCAATGTGTTCGAATGGTTTCAATGAAAGGAATTTTTGCAATTTCCCCTTTTTCCTGAGCCTTCCTGAATGAAGGGGTTTCATCGATCCCTTTACGAATCCATAATCCAAAAAATACTAACAAAGCACTCAAAAGAAATGGAACACGCCACCCCCACGTCATAAAAGAATTTTCCGGAAGTAGGGTCATTATTGATAAGGCTAAGGTACCGAGTAACATTCCAATTGTTACCCCCATTTGAGGGATACTTCCAAAAAATCCTCGTTTATTTTTTGGAGCATACTCTACAGCAAGAAGCAGTGCTCCTCCCCACTCCCCACCTAATCCTAAACCTTGGATAAGTCGTAAAATGATTAATAATATTGGGGCAGTAACACCGATCGTACTATAGGTTGGGAGCAATCCCATGAGTACAGTGCCACCACCCATTAATGAAAGAGTTAGGACCAGTGTTTTTTTTCTTCCTATTCTATCTCCAATATGACTAAAAATAATTCCTCCAAGCGGTCGAATAAAAAAAGATAATGCAAAAGAAGCATAGGCCAACATTAAACCGACAGTCGGATCCTCACTATGAAAAAATAATTCATTAAATACTAACGCGGCTACTGTTCCATACAAAAAATAGTCAAACCATTCAATTGAACTTCCTACTAAACTTGCAACAAGAATCTTTTTTGATATCCTCTTTTCCACTATACCCCTCCTTTTTTTTTTTGCAATAATTATAATTGACAGTAAATTCTGTGTAAAGTGTGTGAACTTAACTAAACTTAATATTTCTGCTTATGATATCCCGCCTCTATTATGTTAATATAAGGATACTTATAAGAAAGAGGTGCCAATATGCAAAAGCTAATGTTTGAATCTGCATGGGATAAAACACTATCTACCAAGGATCGCAATTATATAGAACAAATTTTTGTTAGTACAAGTATGAATAGTAGAGAAGACATTCAATTCACTCCCATATGGCAAGCAATAAATCATAAAAGTGAGCTACTCATAACTGTTCTCGTACATAACTTTAGCGAATATCCATTTTCATTTCATAATAAAAACTTGCAATATATTGAAAATAATCACCTCATTGCGGAGCATACTTTTCAGCAGCCAATACCGATCGTGGAACAACAAACAAGTATGCCATGGACATTTATTTTCCCTGTACTAAGTATAAAAAGCAGTCCATCCATGAAAGATGGCACACTAGAAATCGTCGAAAACCTAAATTGAATATTTCTAAACACAAAAAAGAGCCTAATTCCCCTTAGGAATCGGACTCTTCGAAATTATTTTAATAATATTTTTTAGTTTTGATTACTTTTTCTTCTTAGATAATCTTCCAAGTAAAAATGCGCCTGCAGCAACACCGATTACGGTGTTTGTTTTTTTATTAAATACTTGTTTAACGACAAGATTTAAATTCTGTGGTCTTTCCGCAAGACGTCTCATAAAATAACCGTACCAGTCATTACCAAAAGGAACATAAGTACAGAAATTATAGCCTTCACTTGCTAGTTGTAATTGAAGGTCTTTTCTAAATCCATATAGCATTTGAAATTCAAATTTATCATTAGGAATTTGATTTGCCTTAACAAATTTTTTAACATGGTTAATTATATTATGATCATGGGTAGCAATTGATGTAAATTTACCATGCAATAAATGATATTCAATTAATTTAATAAAGTTTTTATCAATATCTTTTTTATCTTGATATGCATAATCCTCAGGCTCTTTGTATGCTCCTTTAACAATACGCAGACGGTAATTTTTATATTTTTGAATATCTTCCTCTGCTCGATAAAAGTAAGCCTGAATGACCGTTCCTACATTAGTATATTTACTAGAAAGCTCATCTAAAATATCGAAAGATGGTTGAAGATGTCCATGGTCCTCCATATCAATATTGACATGAATGTCATAATCACTAGCTTTAGCGACAATCTCTTCTAGGTTATTTAAACAAAATGTATAATCTATATCCAACCCTAATTGTGTTGGTTTCAAAGAAATATGTGCATCAACTTTATTATCATGAATGGCTTCAATAACTGCGATGATTTGTTCTTTTGCTGCAGTCGCCTCTTCTTTTTGATAAACGAATTCACCTAAGTTATCAACCGTACAAGAGATTCCGTGAGCGTTTAACTCCTTAATACTCTTGATTGTCTCCTCTATATTCGTCCCCGCTACGACATTTTGTGCTCCCAGTTTTAACCCATACTTTTTAGCTGCACTATTCAGAAATTGATTTTGGGATAAACCAATAAAAAGATCTTTCAACATAGCGATTACTCCTTACTAATATATGATTTTTTTGTATATAAGGCTCTTTTCTTAAACCTGTTGCAATTAGTAATATAGTAGAGATGTACTGTTTAATACTAGGTAATTTTGTGAATTGCTGAAAAAAAGAGAACGTAACCTAAGAGTTAATCTATATTTGAAAAGCAACAAAATTTTAACCATTCAGATGAAAATAGCCTGATATTATTATAGCATATTTTTTCGAAAACGCTATCATTCTCCAAATTTTGCATGATTTTGTCGAATAATATTAAAATGCAATAAAAAAAGCTATTAACCTTGGTTTTAGTCAATAGCTCCTTAAGATAACAACCATATTAATTTACTATAAAGCACTCTATACATTTATTAATCTCTATCCTTCTTAAGTAAAATTAGTTATTTCTTATATGGTCCTTATTTTCTTTTTCTTGATTTAGGTACAAATACTTTGATAGGGATTTTTGTTGAAAGAACCTGGATATTTCCTCTATAGACAATCCTAATTGCTTAGCCTCTAATAACATGCTTACCCAATCTTTATCTAATTTTTCCTTCATTCCTATCCATTCCTCCCGCTACTTCATATTTTCTCCACCCTCTTATCTTTATACCCCTTTAAGCAAATCTGGTGATAGGTTACCATAGGCTTCTGAACAATTTCTGTATAATCAGTCCATTTATTATAAAAAAAGAAAATAATGGTAAATTCATATTTAAAAAAAGTTGTTTTCGTTTTTTTGAGAACCGTTCTTTTAAGTGTGCAGCTCTTTTTTCCAGTAAAATAAAGGATACCCATATTTTTCCATTAGGCTCTTTTCTCAAACATTATTGCTATTTAAGTAAAGTTAAAACTAATAATTATCTACTGAGGATGGCTACTAAGAAAAGAGCTGCAATCACCATAAAAGCCGGTAATTGGGCTTTTACAAAAGCAACAGACTATACGAAAACAGCCTTTCATTAAAACTTTACCTATAGCAATAATGTAGAAAAAAAGCCTAGGGGCATTTTTCAGACCATTAATAATCAAAAATAAAAAGCTATTGAAACATAAAATCGAATCAATAGCCTTTTATTCTCTTACATTTGCTTATTTTTTCTTCTGTATCCCATGATCAATATCCCTAATACAATTAAAGTGATTCCAAAAAGAAGTGGTTTCGTTCTAACTTCTTCACCAGTTAATGGCAAGGTTTTACCTATATCTGAATCATTTAATTTTCCTGAAGTACTTGGATGCCCCGAGTTATTCGGATTACCTGAGTTGTTAGGTTTTCCTGAATTGCTTGGATCCCCTGGTTTGCTTGGATCTTCCGGTTTACTTGGATCTCCTGGTTTGCTTGGATTCCCTGGTTTGCTTGGATCTTCCGGTTTACTTGGATCTCCTGGCTTGCTTGGATCCCCTGGTTTGCTTGGATCTTCCGGTTTACTTGGATCTTCCGGTTTACTTGGATCTCCTGGCTTGCTTGGATCCCCTGGTTTGCTTGGATCTTCCGGTTTACTTGGATCTCCTGGTTTGCTTGGATCCCCTGGTTTGCTTGGATCTTCCGGTTTACTTGGATCTCCTGGATCAATCGGGCCACCTGGATTAGTAGGTTGGTGCTTATTTGTTTTTATTAGCTGCAGGACACTAATTTGATCCTTTTCAATGATAAACTCAACTGGTGTCTTATCAACTAAATAACCAGGAGGAGCTGTTACCTCAATTAATTGATAATGACCTGGAGTAAGTTTTTCTACATAAATTTCTCCATTTTCATCTGTTTTTAATTGTTCTTTTCCTTCTATTACTGTGTATTTATCAGCAGCGTTCTCTTTAAACAATAATTTAAAAACTGCATCCTTTAATACAATTAGTGGATTACTTGCATCTACCTTTTTCAGCTTAAATGCATGTATTAGCTTATTGTTTTCGATCGTTGTTTGAGTTTTTTCTTTATCAACTTTGATAACAAAATCCGTTTTGCTGTCGATTAAGTAGCCTTCAGGTGATTTCACTTCTTTTATTGTATATTGATCGAATGGCAGATTTTCTATAATTGCTTTACCATCCACATCGGTAATTACTGAAGCAATTTTCTCATTTTGGCTATTATACAGTTCGAATTCTGCGCCTTCTAAAGGTTTTTTATTTGCTGAATCAACCTTAATAATAGTGAGTTCTCCAATGCCTCTCTTGTTTTCCTTCTTTACTTCAACAATAGAAGTTTGATTTTTAGTAATTGAAAATGAAACAGGCTGATTATCATGCAAGTAATATTCCGGAGCCTTCGTTTCAACAAACTGGTACTCACCTGGCTCGAGATTATTAACAATGATTTTTCCTTCATCATTCGTTGTATGTGTACTAATTGTCTTAAAATCAGTTCCATCCTTACGTTGAAGTTCGAATTCAGCTCCTTGGAGTTTGATATCCGGATGTTCTTTATCTTGCTTTATTAACTCGACAGCTTGGATGATTTTCTCATTTGTAATTGTTTCCACTTGTGATTCTTGAGTAATTTCAATTTTTTTCGTATCATTAATCCCTATCACATATCCCTCTGGCGCTTTGTCTTCTTTTAATAAATAGCTTCCGTAAAGTAATTTTTCAAATTTAACTACACCATCACTGCCAGTCGTGACAGTATCAATAATCGCTCCACTATCTTTGTCAATTAAAGTAAATGTAGCACCTTCCAATAACTTATTTTCATCCTCAGCATCAACTTTCTTAACGGTGAGACTTCCAACTTTACCTTCACCTTCACCGGATCCAGTCGTTCTTTTCACTACAAGCGATTTTTCTGATTTAGTATTTTCTGTTGTTAATTGATCACCAGTAAAGTTTATTTCATTGTTAATAGTATCTCCTACTTTCGCCAAAATAAGAGATTGATATTCAAGTATATATGGTATATCAATTGCATTCGGAAAACTAATCTCAAAATACTCTTCCCCTTTTTCGTTCATTAAGAAGCTAAGAGTATAATCCTTCCCTTGTTCTAATTCCTTCCCTTTTGCAACCTCCCCATTTTCACTAACAGTTGTCGAATATAAGTGAAAGGATTGCTTTAAAAGTGATTGATTAGGACTTGGATGATCTATTAATTTGCCATTAGTCACATACGATTGGCTAAAGTTAATATTTACATTCCAATTAATAATTTTCCCGTTTTGTTCTCCCAATTTTTTCGTATACTCGCCACCATATGGAATCGATACACTGGCATCTAGCTTGGTTACTTTTGTATTGTTATCAAGAACAATAGCTGTATTTGAATAATTATTCTTAATCTGCTGACCTTCAAGACTTGTTTGATAGGTGATTAAATATGGAGAATCAATTTCTTTTGTAAAGGTAACGGTAATTTCCTTTCTTTCTGGATTCCAATTAATTTTATAGTCAACATTTTCTATTAGCTCTTTGACTTCCGTCCCATTTTCTTCACCTGTTAATTTCATTTTAAATACGGTCAGTGAATCTTCAATAAATTGTTGGTTATCCAATATGGTATCAACTACTTTTGGCTCTGTAATTGTTTTAAGATTGTAGTTCACACCGATATTCCAAGTGATTTTTTTATCTTCTGCATTATACGATCCATTTTTAAATCCATTAGATTGCGTATACGTATCAGGCTTGAATGTTGCGGTTGCTTTCTTCTCATGTACTGATCCTTCGGAATCCTTCCATACAAGGTAAACGCTATTTTCTAAGTAGTTCTTACTTTGATCCTCTCGTTCCTCATAGTTAAACTTTATTTGATATTCGATGCTAACTGGTTGATCGATCTCATTTGTAAACGTAATAACAAACTTATCTTTATCATTATTTTTTAATTGATAATCTTTATTTTCTTCCAATACTTCCTGATCGATTTTAATTGTTAGTGTCTCTGGTAATAAAGTTAACCCTTTGTTTGTAAATTGGTCAGTTAACTCAATCTCCTTCATTGGTTTGCAATCGTTATTAAAGTTAATTTTCCACGTCGCTGTTTTATCTTTATAATCAGCTTTTACAAATGACTTAAACAGGATTTGTTGTGAAATTGTTTGTTTTCCTGTTGATGTATGGATTCCTGTTGTTACTGTATTTGTAATATCTTCACTATTAAATATTCGGTCCTTTGCTTTCGTTTGATAGACAATTTTGTAGGCAGATTTGATATCTTGATTAAATCTTAGTTCAAACCCATTTTTTCCATTTTCCGTCTTATGTTGCACAGAATAGGTATCTTTACCAACAGGATCTCCTTCTTTCTCCTTACCGTCCTTATCAATTATTACATTTTTCACTTCAAAAGTATTTTCAATAAAGTCCTGTGTTCCATTGAAAAAGTCTGTTAGTACTGCATTCTCCTTAGAAATTAACTTTTCATTATAGTTATACTTAATTTCCCATGTGATGGTCTGAGTTGCCGGGTTATATTTTATGGATTTTTTCTCTAGTGGAGTCCCTCTTTTTACACCTACTGTCGCACTAGCTTTCTGCTCGGAGAAATTTTCCCCTGATAATATAGCCTCATTACTAAAGCTATTTTTATCCTGGTTAATGATCTTTGTTCTATAAATCACACGATAGGCAGATTTGATGTTTCCTAATGAGAGCTTAAAATCCTTGTTATCATCTATTTTTTCTAGGTGTATCTCTGTTTCTTCCTCACCTTGAGTGACACTACCATCTAATTTAGTTATAAGCTTGTACACTTTCAAAGAGTCCCTATCTAGCTCTTGTCCCTCCTGAATCGGATCAGTTAGAATAGCATTCTTAATCTCTGCAAGGTTTTTATTAAAATCAACCGTCCATTCAATGCTTTCAGTATTATATTCTTTATTCGGAATCCCTTTTTTATCTATCGTAGAACCATTTGATTGAAAATCAACAGGGATATCAATAGAGTCTTTTCCCTGAATTGGGGTCACTTTAACGATTCGATCCTCTGTCACAGTGATCGTTTCATTAATTCTTGTTAACACCTCTAACTTTCCCTTAATATTCGAGTGATTTTCAATAAACTCATTAAAAACAATGGTAGCTGCCCCATTCATATCAACACTAAAATTCCCAATTTCAACCTCTCCAAATTTAATTGGAACATTATTAATACTTTCATAAACCTTTAACTCTTCAGGCAGTTGAAAATGAAATGTGGCACCATTTTTATATCCATGCCCATTTGGAATCTCCCATGTATACACTACAGAAATAATCGATTCACGGTTAACACGATCAACTTCTTCATTATTACTATTATAAAAAGTTAAATCTGCACTAGTAAGAATATTTTGCGTTATTTCCGTCTGTTCAATAACCGAATTAGGCTCCTGATGTTCTTGTTCTTCCTGTGGTTCTTGAACCTCTTCCTTTAATGCATCCTCTTTTTCTTCACTAGTTGGTATAGGCTCTTCCACGATTATAGTCCCAGCTACTTCAATCGTCCCTACTCCATTTTTCTCTTGTTTCGGTAAAATTGTCACTTGAATAGAACCATCAGGGTTAATTACGTACGTACCAATAGATTCTCCATCAATTAATAGGTCACCGGATTGTGCTTCCTCTACTTTGATACCTTCTGGAAGGGAAAACTCAAAGTATTCTTCCTTATCACTTCCATTAGAAACATACGCCCAATTTAACTGTACTTTACCCTTCGATTCGTCCGATGGGTCCATCTCTACTTCTCCTATATTTAGAGAAAACGATTGCTGACCACTATTTGCACTTGCAGCTATTGGGCTAATGAAGCTTTGAATGATTAACATAACCATTAGTATACTAATACCAATTTTTTTCATAGTAACCTCCTTATTAGTGATTTGTGCTTTTTAATTTTGCTTGCACGATTAATCGTTTTGGAGGATTTTTTTTACCTATGGGTGTACAAGTGACCAATGTTAGGTATGGTTCTTTTTTATCTGCTAATACTCCTACTTCTGTACGGTGAACAATAAACGATTGGTCAACAATAAATGTATAAACATTAGAATTTGCTTTAATAGTAATTTCATCACCACTAGTTAATTCATTTAAACGGTTAAATTGTTTACCATATGCTGCCCCACGGTGTCCTGCTAAACCAACATTTTGTACGCCAAGCTTTTTATTTGGCTCAATCATGCCAACACCATTACTAAGTGCTTGGGCATCGGCTCCTTCAAATATCAACATTTTTAGATTGATTTTTGGTATCTCAATTACACCTCTCGCACCAGAAATCTCATTGATCTCATCATCCGTAGGAGTTTTCTCAAGTTTTGTTGTAGAAATAGAATCTTCACCTTCTTCATAGCTGCCTAATTGCTCAAACGTTGCAATTAATTTCTCCTGTTTATCTTGAAACGCTTTATTTTGTGCCAAAGGATAAAAAAGAAAAACCAGTCCTAATAAAATGAACACAAGCCCCCAAATGATCCTCCTCATAACTATGTCGCCTCTCCATTCATTTTCTATCTATGCCTTCCATTCACTCCTTCATTGATTCAATTGTTTGTTTTACATTCCCCTAAATAGGAAATGCCTTGAAAATAGTAACCTTTCATTCTGAACAAATTCTGAACTTATTGATAATTACATTAATTACTCAGCATAAATTGAAAAAAACTGCCTATTTTGTTATAAAAATAAGCAGTTTTTTGAATCATTTCATATAATTTTCATACAAGTGAACTAATCTTGAAGGAACAGAAATCCCTAATTCAACTTCAAATATTTCAACAATCCACTCGTACAATTTCTTCATCTTTATGATGTTATTGGTTCTACCATAGTACTCAATAAACTGATACATGTAATTGACATTATACATATCTAAGGTCAGCATTTTTTCTAAACATTTTTCAATTAAATAACTGGGCATTTGAGTTTTCTTTGCTAAATTAATATATTGATTTAAAAAACTTAATACAGACTGTTTAATCCGATGCTGAACATGAAAAGCCCATGTATAGCCATCCTTTTCTAAGTAGTCGCCCTCATAAAGTTCAAGTACTCGTTCAATAGTTACTGGAGTTAACTCTCCTGATTTTATGATAGCTTCCAACTCTTCTATATCGCTATTTATAGAAATATTTAATTGATAATGATCATTTACTAATTTAATAGAGTGTTGAGCCCCTATCTCCTTTAATGTTTTACGTAATTGATAAACTGTTGTATGAAGGAGGGTAATTGCTTTCGTTATCTCTACTTCTGGCCATAGTTCTTCGATAATTTTTGTTTTATGAACTTGCCTTTCTCGATCATTCCACAAAAACACAAATAGCTCTTTAACCTTTCTTGTTCGCCATTTTACTTCGTTATTCTGAAAGTCTAATAGTCTAAAGCCATTCATAGTATAGACATAGAGTTTTAAATTTGTTCTCATCAAGGATGCTTTTTTTTCATAATATAAATCTATTTTTTCTTTCGTTTTCTCCATTGCTTTTTTTAACCGTGGCATATTTACAGGTTTTAATAAATAATCGATGGCATTCACATTGAAGGCTTCTAAGGCAAATTGTGGGTGGGCAGTGACAAAGATGATTTCAAGATGACTATATTCTGCCAATAGCTTTTCAGCAAATCCAATGCCATGGATCGGCCCCATATCCATATCATGCAAAATAACATCTACTTGCAAGCTGGATAATTCCTGATAAGCTACCTCTGGGTCTGTATATTTTCCTGCAATTACTATATCATCAAGTTTAGTTAACATAGATGCTAATACATTTAATGCAAGTACTTCATCATCAATCAATAATACTCTCATCGTCTTACCTCGTGTATTAGTATATTCACTTAATCATCTGTCAAACATTGAAGTAACACTAAGCATTAATTAAGTTAACTACGTTTTTTATTCACCTCCATTCTTCAATTATCTTATATTTAAACTTTACATGAACTTTAAGTTTTTTCCAAATTTTTATAATATGCTTATTTTTTACATAAAAAACCTACTTAACTACTATAGTAAGATTTTTATATTAATTATTGACTTTTTTTGTAAAGAACGTTGCTTTGGTAAAAGATTCAGAGATTGTAGCTCTTTTCTCAGTGAAATAAAGGGGTGAAACGTTTTCGACTGGATATGTATAAATAAGCACTTTACTTAAATAGCAACAATGTTTTGATAAAAGAGCCTAATTATTATATCCAATTATGTAAATATAGGATTATCACAGATTTATGTGCTATCATCTTATTACAATATTTAATAAATATGGTTCTTTTCATTCTTTTTTATACAAAAATGGAATAATGACATGGGGAATGAATCACTACAATGAAACAAATAAAAAAATATAAATGGGCCTTAATTATCGTTATATTTCTTATTTCAATAACAGCAATTCGCTTATTATGGATAGGCTTTCTAACACGTTTAGACTTCCCAGATAATCCCTCAGCAAATCATGGCATTTTAGATTTACGCGGATGGCAGTTTTCGGACAGAAAAACCCTTCAGTTAAACGGAGAGTGGGAATTTTTCCCCAACACTTTTATCACTACAAAAGAACAGGCTGAAAAAAGCAAAAAAGTTTATTTACATGTACCTCAAAAATGGGATGCACTATTTGAGAATGATAAAAAAAATTCATTACAGTATGGCACTTATAGACTTCGAATTTTGCTTGACGAACATAAACAAGACTTTGGATTTCGAGTAAGTGAGTTGAATAATGCTTCTGCTATATATGTGAATGGACATTTAATTGGGAAAACTGGACAACCTGCAAATACGCTTGAAGATCATAAAGGAAAAAACATCCCATATTCAGTATCCTTTACCCCAGAGAAAAAGGAAATTGAATTGCTCATACATGTTTCAAGCAATAGAGAAAAGGGAGGAATCATTAAGCCCATTCGTTTTGGTTTGATGGAAGCAATCAATTTTCGAAACTATTTATCAATAGGATTACAGCTTTTACTATGCGTTGTTTTATTATTACATAGTGTGTATGCAGTTATTTTGTATTTTATAGGTCCTTCCCCAAATAAGGGATTAATTTATTTTTCACTGTTACTCATATGTGCTATTTTCAGTGTCCTTGTTTCGGATGATAAACTACTTTTTAAATGGTTTTCCTTCGACTATAAGTGGTCAATTAAGATTCTTTTCTTATCTTATATTGGTGTCGGTGCATTTATTCCACTTGTCATTAATCAATTATTCCCTTCATACATCAACAGAAGGGCTTTACGCATTTTTATATCTTATTGTGTCTTGTATTCTTTATTTGTCATATTAGTACCACAAGATTTCATTTTACAATCATCAAAAGTGTTGCTTAGCTCAGCATTAATTTTTTCTGTTCTTATACCTGCAATAAATTTACGAAAAGCAACAACGGATATAGATGAAATTATCTTTCTAATTCTTGCTTGCTTAAGCATTGGGATCAATATTATTTGGTCCACTATCAAAACGAATGTTTCAATAGAATTGATGCACTATCCCTTTGACATGATATTAGCATTACTTTGCTTTGCTGCTTTTTGGTTTAAACGGTTTTTCCGAGTTTCATCCGAAGTGAAACAGCTTGCAGATAAATTACAGCTAGAGGATAAACGAAAAGATGACTTTTTAGTTAATACTTCACATGAACTTAGGAATCCATTATATGTAATCATGAATATGATTCAGTCAATCTTAGATGATAATGTGCATTCTATCAGTACCGAACATAGAAATCGTCTAAAAATATTAATAAATGTAAGTAAACGAATGTCTTTTCTTTTAAATGATATTCTTGATGTTGCTAGACTAAAAGAAAAAACCATTCAACTGCATTTGAGTAAGGTTCATCTACAAGCAGTAGTGATAGGCGTTATCGATATGACGAAACAAATGGTTGAAGGAAAACCGGTTCGCTTACAAATGAGTATTAGCAATACATTTCCTCCGATTAAAGCTGATGAAAATAGACTCGTACAAATAGTATTTAATTTAATTCATAATGCGATAAAATTTACAGATGAAGGTTCCATAACCGTTCGTGCAACATTAGCCAACGGAAAAGCTCAGATTTATATTGAAGATACTGGAATTGGCATTGATCCAGAAGCATTACAAAAAATATTCCAACCTTATGAGCAAGCATCCATCAATAATTTTAGGGATAGTGGTGGAATTGGTATAGGGTTAAGTATCTGTAAGGAATTAGTTGAGTTGCATAGTGGGACAATAACCGCTCATTCAGTTCCAGGTAAAGGCTCCACTTTCATTCTTACCCTACCTTTATTCAAAGAAGAGGATAATGAAGGGGAAAGCAGCAATTTATTCTTTGTAAATGATCATCTGGATACAATCGCAGCAGCAGAGGAAACACATGCAACTCAAATATTTACTGAAAAAAATATCTCCCTTTCGAAACCAAGGATTCTAGCGGTAGATGATGACACGATTAACTTAAACGTACTTACTACTATTCTCGGCGAAAAAGAATTTGATATTACTACATTAACAAGTGCCCGTCAGGCAATGGAGAAGATTGAGGTTCAACAATTTGATCTTGTTATCTCAGATGTTATGATGCCTCAAGTATCAGGTTATGAATTAACTCAGATGATTAGGAAACGTTTTTCCATTTCTGAACTACCTGTACTATTATTAACTGCCCGATCCCGAACAGAAGATATAGTAACAGGCTTTCAATCTGGGGCAAATGATTATGTAACCAAACCCGTTGATTCTTGGGAACTAAAGGCAAGAGTACACGGATTACAATGGGAGCTAGATCATACAACGGATCTATTTATTCCCCCCCTATCAATACAGCCATTGGTAGAAAATGCCGTTAAGCATGGAATTCTAAAAAAAGTAAAAGGCGGAGAGGTATGCATTCGGATAAAAATAGAAGCTAAATATACAGAGGTTTCTATTATCGATAATGGAATAGGGATGAACGAAGAAGAAGTTAGGAAACTCCTTATAAGAAAAGATTATTCGAAGAAAAGAACCGGTATAGGACTACAGAATGTTGACCGAAGACTAAAGCAGCTTTATGGAAGAGGACTCAAGATCCATAGTAAACCCGATGAAGGAACTTGCATAACCTTTCATATTCCTAATGGGGCTAATTGAAAATTTGTCTTTCAAATAGCCCTGTTTTCCTTCCATTGATTATACCAATATGTAATGGATTGATTAGGTTCTTCATTTAATTCTTTATATAATACTTCTTTTAATTGTTGGTATTGCTGATGAACGAATAAGCGATTATTCATTGAGGCAAATATTTTCATGAGCAGAAAATAAGCTTCTTCCACTAAAGGGTTTCTTGAAATGATATCGAATCCTATTTCCACTGCTCTTTCTAGTTCATGATTAGAAAAATACCAGTTTACTATTTTCAGCGAATTACTTACCCACAGTAATTGTAATCTTTGACGTTCACTTTCCGCCCATAAATAATCATAACCTTGTAGATACTCCCCCTTGTATAAACCAAGTACTCGCTCATATTCCCCAATCGTATCCTTAGAAATGGGCACTCCAGTTTGTATAAAGTTTTCAAACCTATCAACATCAACATCTACATTCTCCAAGGTTATTAAGTATCCTTCAGATATATTTTTTATTGATATATAATTGCTAATAGCTCCAAGCGTTTTCCGTATATGGTAAATAGCAGTATATAGCTGTGCAAATGCCTTTTTGGGCTCATACTCACGCCAAAGTAACTCTACTAGTTGTGCTTTACTAATGATTGTTCCTCTGTGATGGACCAAGTATAAGAATAACTGGAGAACTTTATTTGTTCGCCATTGAAGCTGTAATACATTATTGCTCGAATCTGTAATGATTCCTTGCTGGAACATACATATGTGCAAAAGCTCTGATTTACCTAAAATTTGGTCAGGAAATTTTTGTTTGATCCGTTCAACCGTATTTAATAATCGTTCTTTTCGCACAGGCTTTAAAATATAATCAAGAGCATTTAATTCAAATGCCTTAATCGCAAAATTATCAAAAGCAGTAACAAACACTATGCTTAATTTAGGTTTCATTTCTAACAGCTGTTCTGCTAGTTCAATTCCATTTATTTCTGGAATTTGAATGTCCAAAAAAACGATATCCACATTATTATTTTCGATAGCTTCTTTTCCTCTAAAGGGATCTAAATATTTACCTACTATTTGAAGGTCTGTTATGTTTAGTAGGAGTTGCTCTAAATAATCTAATGCTAACTGTTCATCATCAATTATAATCGCCTTCATTGCACCCTCCATTAGCACTCTTCATCATGATATTAGGTAAAAAGGTATTTTAAAACATGGTACATACTATTTTACTATTATTCTAAGGATTTAAACAAAATAAAGATATCATAAATTGACAATAATAAAATAAGTCTGCTTTTAATTGCTATGTTCATAAAACATACCATTCAAAAAAGCAGACTTCCCTATTAACTATACTAATATAACTAGTTTAATGGAACCAATTCATTCGATTGAATCCATTTATCAACTTCTTTATTTTCCATTGGCTTACTGTAAAAATACCCCTGCATAATCGTGCATCCTAGTTGAGTTAATGATTCAATATGTTCTTTATTTTCTACTCCCTCAGCAATGACATCTAATTGCAGAGTTTCAGCCATTAAAAGGATTGCATGGATAATTGCACGCTTACTAGGTGTTTCTAAATCATTTGTAAAAAGACGATCTAATTTAAGTGAATCAATGGGGATTCGGTCTAATAATCCAATTGAAGAGTATCCTGTACCAAAATCATCCATTGAAATCTTGACTCCAAGTCCTCGAATCACTTCCAGTTGTCGAATAATGTCATTAATATCGTATAATACCATCGATTCAGTAATCTCCAGCTCTAGCAATTGTGGATCTAATTCTATCTTTTCTAACACTAGTTGAACAAAGTCGGTTAAATTATCTGTTTGAAAAAGTTTAAGAGAAAGATTGACTGATACAGGATGAGCTTTCCCTGGAGTTTGCCATTGTTTGCATTGATGGCATGCTTCTTCTAAAACCCATCTTGTGATTGGCACAATGATGCCTGTCTCCTCAGCTATCGGAATAAACTCATTTGGAGAAACTATCCCAAGCCGCGGATGATTCCATCGTATTAATGCCTCAAAACCTACTAGACTGTTAGTTTTTACATTCCACTTTGGTTGGTAGACTAGATAAAATTGATTATCCTCTAGAGCTCTTTGTAAATCCTTTTCGAGTTCCATTTTTCGGATTTCCTTCATACCCATGATCTCGTTATATACGCAATATTGGTTTTTCCCCAATTCCTTTGCTCGATACATGGCAGTATCTGCGGTCTTCAGAAGCATTGAACGATTGGATTCTTTAATCGAGCCGATACTAATTCCGATACTGCCAGTCACATACAATTCATTTCCATCAATAGGATAGACAGCTTTCACACTCATCAAGATTTTTTCGGCCAAATGTTCCGCTCGTTCTTGATCACATTCTTTTATAATGATTAAAAACTCATCACCACCAATTCTAAACACCTGTTGGTCACTTTTAATAAACTTTCGTAAACGGTTCCCCACTTCGTGTATAAGTAAATCACCGAAATCATGGCCAAGAGTATCATTTATTAACTTAAATTGATCAAGATCTAAAAATAAAACCCCAATGGTTTCATTTCCACTATACGTATCAAAAAAACGATTCATTTCGTTACGATTTGGTAAGCGTGTAATGGTATCTTGATAGGCTAACTTCTCTAAAACAGTTCGGTCAAAGAAAACTGCCCCCCAGGATACAAATAAAATAATAAATATCGTTACAGTAACTCCATATAACAAAAAAGAATCAGTTATTTGCTCTCCATCCATCATTATGTGGGAATGAACGTGGAATCTCATCGCTTTCATTCCTGTATAATGCATTCCACAAATGGCAATACCCATTACAATAGCAGACAACCATTTTAACCAAATAGATGAAGATTGGCTTCGAAAACGATAAAATAAGAATAAAGCAGCAAATGAAGCAACTAGAGCAATAACAACAGACAAGGTCAGAAGAACTTTGTCATATGAGGGTTCAACATTCATTTTCATCGCTGCCATTCCCATATAGTGCATGGTGACAATCCCGCCACCCATAAAAACGCCACCAATGACAATTTTATACCAATTAATATCCTTTTCCTTCATAATATAAAAAGCAATAAGTGAAGAAAGGAAACTGGCTAACATAGAAAACAGGGTGAGCCGTACATCATATTCCATTTTCATATGATAATCCAGAGCAAGCATCCCAACAAAATGCATGGACCACACACCACTACCCATGACAAAAGACCCTGCTAACAGCCAAAAAAATTTCGCCTTTCCCTCTGTATATGAAATTTTCCCTACGATATTCAGTGCAGAAAATGATGCCAATACTGCTATAACAATTGAAAGAGCTACAATATAGAAGTTATAACTTCCCTCTAAATACATTTCTTTTCTCATCCGCCTTTAATAGGTGATTTAAGATTTATTCAATTATTATGACATACACAACTATACAATATCTATACAACACTATGACAAATTCAAAAAGGGTGAAATTAGGTAAATATTATTAAATTTACATATCTTCAAGTTCCTGCATTATTTGATTAGATTCTAATTGAGTAGTTACTACAATATCCTCTAAGTTGTGAGTGATTTCGCTTACCTTGATTACTTCATTTGATATGTTTTCTACATTCTCATTGACCATTTTAATTGCATCATCTACTTGACCCGATAATTTACGGACTTCATCCGAAACAACTTTAAACCCTCGACCGTACTCTCCCGCTCTTGCTGCTTCAATTGCTGCATTCAGAGCTAACATATTTGTTTGTGAAGATATTTTATGAATCAACCTAGATACTTCACTAATTAGCTCAGTTTGGCTTTTTAATGATTGAAGTGCTTTCATATTTTCCTGAGAATTCGCCATTACTTTATTTACTAGATTTTCAGGCATCGCCTTTAATTTTGAGACAATTTCAGTTGTTTTGTTTTCCCTTTCTGTAATATTTGTAGCTATTTTTAAGACAGCTTCCACTTGACCTTTTTCATCTAGAATAGGAACATATGTCGCTTCAAGCCATAATCGATTTCCTGTTTTCCCAACACGTTCAATCTTTCCTTGAAATTTTTCACCTTTACTGAGTTTCTCCCATAATTCCTCATATTCTTTACTGGTGCTAAATTCAAGTGTACAGAATTGTTTATGCTTCATATGTATCATTTCATAAGGTTGATAACCTAATGTTTGTGCAAAGTTATCATTTACCCAGATCACTTCGCCCTTCATATTGAATTCAACCATCGCTAAATTTATTTCCAATGCGGATAATACCGCTACATTATCCAAAATTTGTTTGCTTTGATTTTTTATTGAAGAAATATTCAATATCTTTCTCCCCTTATATGATATTAGTTTGTACTATGACATGTTGAACTCTACATTTTCTCTACATTCCTACGATAAAATAGCGTATAGGTCAACATGATGGAGAATGTAACTGTAAATCTTAATCATTTAAGGGGCAAAAGTAAAAATATAAAATAATCGCTATAACTAAAAAAACTCAAATAAATCACCTTTACTTAGTTAAATGATCTACTTGAGCATTTGTTACTTTTATGAAATCTTCTATATTCATTTCAATCTGAGCACCAATTTTCCCACCACTAATAATAATTGTTTCTAAGTTTCTTATACTTTCATCAACACAAGTAGGATATCGTTTTTTCATACCTATGGGGGAACATCCACCACGAATATATCCTGAAACTTTCATAATATCCTTAACAGGTATCATTTCTATTTTTTTCTCTCCGACAGCTTTAGCAGCTTTTTTTAGGTCAAGCTCCAATTCTACGGGAATAATATAAACATAATATGATCCACTTGTACTTTGTGAAATCAAGGTTTTATAAACCATTTTAGATTCCTTATTAATTTTACATGCAACAGACAGACCATCAATTTTTCCATCATCGGCCATATAGGATAGCACCCTATAATGAACTTTTTCTTTATCCAATATCCGCATGGCATTCGTCTTAACTATTTTCATATGTTCCTCCAAGAAATGATTTACATTATTGTATCACTTTTTTAAAGAAACACCCATTTTAAAACTATAGAATACATACTTCCCTCACCCACATTAGCACATCATGCATAATTTTAATCACTTTATCCTAAGTGAAAATTAAGTATAATTAAGCATATTGATATAAATGTTTACGTTATATAAATGGAGAGAGGGATCTTTTATGAATGAATCCAACCGTAGAAACCACGAAATGCAATATCTTAACATAAATAAACTTAGTAACCAACCTTCTCCCGAATTAATTAAAGAAATGATTGATATCAGATTTGCCTTAGACCAATCAACTATTGTGGCAATTACAGATCAAAAAGGAACGATCATTTATGCTAATCAGAAATTCTGTGACATTTCAAAATACAAGAAGGAAGAACTAATTGGGCAAAATCATCGAATACTCAATTCTGGGTACCACCCAAAAAGCTTTTTTAAAAACATGTGGAAAACGATTGGTATTGGTGAAGTTTGGTCTGGAGAAATTAAAAACATGGCAAAGGACGGGTCCTTCTATTGGGTTCATACGACCATCGTCCCTTTTTTAAATGAAAAAGGGAGGCCTTATCAATATATTTCCATACGTTATGATATTTCTGAGCTAAAAAAACTCGAAGAACAATTGATTTATCATTCATATCATGATGAATTAACCGGATTACCCAATCGTCGCTATTTCAATGAAGAACTCAATACTTGGTTAAGTATGAAAAGCCAAACAAACCAACTAGCAATTATCTTTCTTGATATTGATCGATTTAAAAATGTCACAGATACATTAGGGCATTCGAAAGGAGATTATCTACTAAAATCAATTTCTAAGCGCTTATCCCGGCATTTTAATGGGATTGCAGATGTTTATCGGTTTGGTGGTGATGAATTTACCATTGTTGTAAAAAATCGATCACTAGATGAAGTAAAAGAAATTACTCGACGAGTAAAAGCACTATTTAAAAAACCATTTACATTACATAATAATCCATATTACTTTAGTGTAAGTATTGGCATTAGCCTTTCACCACAGGACGGATCGGATATCGAAACATTAGTTAAAAAGGCAGATATTGCTATGTATAGAGCAAAGGAAGCTGGAAATAATTCAGTTCAATTTTTTAAAAATGAAGCACATGAAGCTTTATCTAAAAATATGAAAATCGAATCGGCATTAAGACAGGCAATTGAAAAAAAAGAATTTATTCTACACTATCAACCCCTTGTTGACTTAAATAATCAAGCAATCATCGGCGTAGAAGGTTTAATCCGTTGGAATCACCCAACATTGGGCATTATTCCACCATCAGAGTTTATACCAATAGCTGAGGAAACAGGGCTCATTATTCCAATAAGCGAATGGGTTCTAGATGCTGCATGTCAGCAAATTCAGCATTGGCAGAATTCAGGTTTACCTCCTATCAATATCGCCCTAAATCTGTCTCCCTATTTATTCGAAATAGATGGACTAGCCAAGACAATTCAAAGGATGATTCAGCAATATGAAATTAAACCCAAATTACTTGAACTTGAAATTACTGAGAGTATTATGCAAGATCCCGATAGGGCCTTGTTTATATTAAAAGAACTCAAATCCCTAGGAGTTTCACTTTCAATTGATGATTTCGGTACAGGATATTCTTCTCTTTCCTACTTAAGACGTTTCCCTATAGATACGTTGAAAATTGATCGATCTTTTATTGGGGATATTAAAAATGATGATGGAGTACTTGTAGAAACCATTATTATGATGGCTACTCATTTAGGATTAAATGTTATTGCTGAAGGTATCGAAACGAAAGAACAATTACAGTTTTTAATGGACGTTTCCTGCCCAATTGGCCAAGGCTATCTTTTTAGCCGTCCGATACCTGGAGAGGACATCCCAAATCTATTTCAAAAATTATAATAACAATTAGGAAGCAATTAAAAGGTGTCTCTATAGACACCTTCGCTCCACATAGAAAACTTTACAGTTTAATCAAAGAATCCCAAAAAACCTTTCTGCTTTTTCTAAATAAGGTTGTTGTTGATCAGTTAAATCATATTCTTCAAAAATTGCATCTACCGGACATACAGATACACAAGCCCCACAATCAATACATAGATCTGGATTGATAAAGTATTGGTCAGGACCTTTCTCAATGCAATCGACTGGACAAACGGTTACACATTCTCCTGCTTTCTCCGCTTCACATGGACTTGTAATAACGAAGGCCATATTCTCCCTCCTCCATTCATCTTCTATTAGTTTATGGCTTGCTCATATTTTTCAGCTACTACATCCCAATCAATAATATTGAAAAAACTCTCAATATATTCCGGTCTTCTATTTTGATAGCTTAAATAATATGCATGCTCCCAGACATCAAGACCAAGAATAGGTGTTTTGCCTTCCATAATCGGATTATCCTGATTTGGTGTGCTCATTACTTCCAATTGACCATTCTTATTAACAACAAGCCATGCCCAACCAGAACCAAAACGAGTGGTTGAAGCATCAGCAAATTGTTGTTCAAAGATGCTAATATTTCCGAACGTTTCATTTAACACCTCTGCTAATTTTCCTGAAGGGGCAGATGCCTCTTTAAACGGAGCAATAATCTCCCAGAAAAGTGTGTGATTAAAATGTCCTCCACCATTATTTCTAATGGCTGTTCTAATATCTTCAGGTAATGAACCTAAATCACTAAGTAATTCTTTTAATGATTTACTTTGTAACTCACTTTTCCCTTCTAGTGCAGCATTTAACTTATCTACATATGTTTGATGATGTTTGCCATAGTGAATTTCCATTGTTTGCTTGTCTATGTATGGTTCCAATGCATCAAATGTATATTTTAATTTTGGTAGTTCATATTTCCCCATTCTCCAGTTACCTCCAATATTATGTTTTATACTTTTTATATTAAAATGTATAAAAAGTATAATAAAATAGTACTTCATATCAAACCCAAAGTCAATTTAATCATTCGACTATTTTACTGTACAAATGTCGAAAAGTTTTTTATATCATGGCAGATATTTATTCTGAAAAATATTTTAATTCCGCAAACTACTGGTTAAAATAAATGTACATCATTTTTTATGAATGTTATCTACTATTTTGTGTCTACTATTTTAATTGGATATACATACTTACAATTTAATCGAAAATAGTCTTCTGAATGATCATGAATTCACTAAAGGAGTGAAGTTAATGTCTCTTAACGTATATTTAGTCTTTAATGGAAATTGTCGTGAAGCAGTCGAATTCTATGCGAAAGTTTTCGATACAGAAACACCACAAATAATGAGTTTTGCGGATTCACCACCGAATCCGGAATACCCATTACCAGAGGAAGCAAAAAATTTAGTCATGCATGCGCGTCTTACTATAAACGGAAGTACTGTCATGTTTTCTGATACATTTCCTGGTATGCCATTCACTGTTGGAAACAATATTAATCTATCCATCATTAGTCAAAGTAAAGATGAAATTACAACATATTTTCATCGATTAAAAGAAGGAGGAACGGTGGATATGGAGCTCCAAGAAACATTTTGGAGTAAGTGCTACGGACAAGTAACAGACAAATTTGGTATCCCATGGCAGTTAAGCTATGAAAGCGAAGAAAATAAGTAATAAATTATAAATTCAAATGGGTTCCAATTTTATAAGAAATATGGAACCCATCCTTATATTTATTAACCATTATTTTGACGGTAGCGAGAAATGGACTTTTCATTTCTCGTATTTTTTACTTATATTTTTTCCCCATTAGCTCTGAATCTCTTCTTTGACAGCTTGATATGCCAGCAAAAGAGCGCCTGTAATCCCTGCGTGATCTCCTAGCCCTGGACTTACGATATATGTCTTTAGATCAGGTAAGGTGACATAATCATTTAGCAACTCCTGAAGATACTTATATATAGAAGCAAACACTTGCTTCTGCTTCATCACTCCACCACCTAAAATGATTCGTTTTGGTGATATGATTAAAATATATTGCATAAGAGCTTGTGCAATATAGTAACCTTCTAAATCCCATACTTCCTTCTGATCTACTAAATCGATTCCTTTTTTGCCCCATCGCTCCTCAATAGCAGGTCCGGCTGCGAGCCCCTCTAAGCAATCTTTATGATAAGGGCATTTCCCATGATACTTATCATTATGATGACGCCTTACTAAGATATGTCCCATTTCAGGATGGGATAGACCTTGAAGAAGTTTCCCCTGAACAACAGCACCTGCACCAATTCCAGTACCAACTGTAATATATATGCAACTGTCCAATCCCTTAGCCGCTCCAAGAGTCGCTTCCCCTAAGGCAGCTGCATTTACATCAGTATTGAAACCAATCGGAAGAGAAAATGCATCCTTTAATGCTTGTACAATTGGATAGTTTCTCCACGGTAGTTTAGGTGTAGTGGTGATCATTCCATAGTTTGGACTTTCAGAATTTACATCAATTGGTCCAAATGAACCGACCCCGATAGCATTTAATGAATGTTTCTTAAAAAATCCGATGACCTCAGTCATTGTCTCTTCAGGCACTGTTGTTGGGATCTGCAACCGGTCAATAATATTCCCCCTTTCATCTCCTACTGCACAAACGAATTTTGTTCCACCAGCTTCAATTGCACCAAACATTTCAGCTTCCTCCACTATTTCTTATTTATATTGATGTTTTGTCAAATACCCGTAGGAAATGAAACAGGGCACCAATTAAATTTGCATCATTCTCGAACTGACACGCTTCAATAGTGCTAAAGATCTTTTCTCGAACAAATGAAGGGAATGACAGTCTTCAACGATATTTGTTAAATCTTTACCTAAATAACAATAATAGTTGAAAAAAGAGCCTTAGTTTAAAATCCATTATTTTGTGAGACTTCTTTATACCATTTCCCTGATTTCTTAATCGTTCTTTTTAAATTATTATTCAAATCTACTTCGACTAATCCATATCGATTCTTATAGGCATTTGTCCATGACCAGTTATCCATGAACGTCCAAAGGTGATAACCTAAGCAATTCGCTCCCTCACCAATACCTTTATGCACCCACTTTAAGTGTTCTTGGATAAACTCAATCCGATAATCATCCTCAATATACCCTTCATCATTACGGAATTTTTCTTCTCCCTCAACACCCATTCCATTCTCTGAAATAAAAAATGGGATATTCTCATAATGGTCACGAAGATCGATCATTATGTCATATATAACTTCCTCGCATATTTCCCAGCCACGATGAGGATTGATTTTCCTTCCAGGCATAATATAAGGATCAAATAGATGTTCAGGCATAAAGGCTTCATCTTCTGGTACGGGGGATTCCTTTGCTTTTACTCGGCGTGGCTGATAATAGTTCACTCCTAAAATATCAATTGGATTGTTTTTTATGACAGATAAATCCTCAGCTTCTACGTTTGGTAGTAGTTCTCTTTCACGTAAGATATCAATTAATTCTTTCGGATACTCTCCTTTTGTTACAGGATCAAGGAAACTACGGTTAAAGAATAAATCCGCAATATGAGCAGCTTTTACGTCGACAGCATCCAAACAGCGTGGATAAGATGGGGTCAAATTAAGAATAATACCTATTTTTCCATCTATATTTAATTTTTTAAAAACCTCAACTGCCTTTGCATGAGCGACAATGGTATGATGAGCAACCTGTGCTCCTCTTTTGAAATCTACTACTCTTGGATAATGTAAATCATATAAATATCCTGCCTCGACTGGGACAATAGGTTCATTAAATGTAAACCAATACTTCACTCTATCCCCAAATAATTGAAAACAATTTTCTGCAAATTTCACGTATGCCTCAATGACTTCCCTACTTTCCCAGCCACCCTTCTCCTGCATACACATAGGCATATCAAAATGGTATAAATTCAAGAAAGGTTCTATATCATTAGCAATTAGTTCATCGATGACGTTATTATAAAAATCAACCGCCTTCTGGTTCACTTGTCCGATCCCATCTGGAATCAATCGCGACCATTGTATAGACGTTCGAAAGGAATTATGTCCCGTTTCTTTCATTAGTTTAATGTCTTGCTTATACCGATGATAGAAATCAGATGTATGCTCTGGGCCCACTTCATTATAGAAACACCCTGGCTCGACACTGAACCAATAATCCCATATGCTCGGTTTTCGACCGTCACATTGTGAGGCACCTTCTGTTTGTGGACCTGATGCAGCACTTCCCCACCAGAAATTCTTTGGAAAGCGATAGGTTTCTTTCGTACCTTGTAAATTATTTAGCAACGTTCATCACCCCTTCTACAATAATCTATTACTGTTTTCTCTCATTATATGTATTGTTTTCATGGGGTGTAGCTCCAGCATTCTTCTTAAATTGCTTATATATGATAGGTCGTATCAACTGTTGGCCCAATGTTTTAAATGATATCCTGGAGCATAATGGGAATTTATAAACTAAAGACATTTCGTACAATTGGGCTTCGCATATTCACTAGATACTTGTATCGAACTCATAAAAATTATCACCCTAAATATATAGTATCGCTGCTAAAATAGTATTTTATCTACGTACAAATCAAGCACAATTTCCGGAGAAGTACTCACCGTTATTAAACGTATAACAGTTTATTTTTATTCATGTGATACTATAAATTCTGCTTCCCCATCTAACGTATACTCCCGAATTCCGTATGGAAGGATAAAATGACTACCCTTTGTTAACACGAAAGACTTTCCATCAATATCGAGAACTGCATGCCCCTTAATAACACTCACCTGTAAAAAATTCGCAGTCATTTTGCAAGTAGCCTGTCCATTCAATTGCCAGTGATGAACGGTAAAATACTGTTCCTGTACCAGCTTCTTTTCACATAGACCACCTTGAATCGTTTCTACTGGCTTAACATAAGCATCTTGGTGTGGAATAGTCGTTACTTGCTTTGCGCGCTCCAAATGCAACTCTCTTTTATTCCCATCGGAATCCATACGATCATAGTCGTATACGCGATAGGTAATATCTGAGCTCTGTTGAGTTTCTAGAATGACAATCCCCTTTCCAATCGCATGAATTGTCCCACTTGGAACATAGACAAAATCTCCTGCTTTTACTTTTACTCGCCTTAAGAGCTTATCCCATTCTCCCTTATCGACCATTCGAGTAAATTCCTCAGATGTTTTAGCATGATGGCCTAGCACAAGCTCCGCCCCTTCTTCGGCGCTTAATACATACCAGCATTCTGTTTTACCTAAGGGGACACCTTCAACTTCACGTGCAAACTGATCATTTGGATGAACTTGAACAGATAAATCATCAGCTGCATCAAGAATTTTAACTAATAATGGATACTCTCCAGAATCGACGGTCTCCCTATTAAAAAGCTCCTTATGTTCATTCCATGCATCAGCTAATGTTTTCCCAGTTAGAGGACCATTAGTAATGACACTTGGCCCATGTAAATGCGCAGAAATCGCCCATGCCTCACCCGTCTTCTCAAACGGGATCTCATAAGAAAATTCTGTTTTTAATTTCTGCCCTCCCCAAATTCGTTCTTGAAAGACCGGCTGTAAAAAAATCGGTTCATTATTGTACATCGTGCACCTCCAACAAGAAATGAAACGGTTCTCCTCGTTCTAAAAAACTAAAAGGAGCCGCTTTTTGTTTCGTAAATTCATATTCAGAAATTACTATACCATTTGTAGAAAATTTGGCAATTGTTTCATCAATTCACTTAAATAGAAATAAGATAAAACTTTTATACGTATCAACCGTTATGAAAGTAACTTGAAGGAAATGAAAAAGGTAAGATAAATCTGTATATAGAAAGCACACTAATATAAAGTTTAGTGTGCTTTTTAATGGGACAGGAATAAGAAATTCGAAGAAAATCAAGTGATAACTAATGAATCCTCCCTCTTCACTTCTATGCTATCCCTCCATATTAGGATTCCAAACTATCTCCCATAAATGACCATCTGGATCTTGAAAATAGCCAGAGTATCCACCCCAAAAAGTATCATGAGGAGGTACTGTTATCGTTGCATTTGCTTTCCTTGCTTGCTCCATTACCCTATCTACATCTTCCTTGCTTCCAACATTATGCCCAATCGTAAATTCAGTTGGACTTGGTGCGCTTTGACTGATCTTTGTATCATAAGCTATATCTTTCCGGTTCCAAATAGCAAGCTTTACACCCGCTTGTAAATCAAAAAAGGCGACTGCACCATGCTCAAATTCCTGTCCAACTATACCTTTTGTAGGTAGTCCCAGTCCATCTCGATAAAATAACAGCGATCTTTCTAAATCATCTACACCCAAAGTAATGACAGTAATATGCGGGTTCATAACCTGTGGCCCCCTCTAAAAAGTTATTATCCAATCTTCTCCACTTTTCTCCAGTATTGACATGTCTCTTCATCACGAACGATATAGCCGAGCTTTTCAAGTTCCTTTCTTAATTCTTTAACATCCTTCACTTCATTATTTTTTAATGCCATTTCTCTTGCTTTCATTAATGCATTGGCTGATAATGATAATTCTGGTGAATCCGGTACCCACCTTCTATATTCGTCTTTGAATGGATCACCTTCTGCTAACCAAGAATAGCCGTGCTTGATAAATGCATCACATATTTTTTTGGGGGAATCATCATGTTTCTCCCTTACTAATTCATGTCCTGATTTTCCGAGTATCACTAGTTCCCTTCCATCTAAAAATACTGATTCGATTTGTTCATTTAATAGCCTAGTTTTTTGCTCATCTTTTTCCAATAAGATCTCTTGATCTGTCAATGTGATAATCAGAATTTCTTTAATCGCTATATACGCAATCACTATACCAGCAATACAACCAAGAGCTGCTAAAATAATTGGTAACCACGGACCATTCAAAGCGTGGATTAGTTTTATTGGTCCTTCAAACGGCAGCCAAGGAAGTTTTAATGCCCAATCCGCAATCCTTGGCAAAAAGTATCCTAATAGTAAACCTAGTATACTAAATCCTCCATATAGTAAGATTCCAAGAGCTTTTGAATATCCTAGAATAGTTTTCGAACTAGAATTTATTTCACCTGACATCAAATAGAACACTTCCTTTCATCCATCATATATTCGTAAAGTCTTGATTGACTTGTTTGAAACCAGCTATGATATAGTTTTATTTTTTTACTGCGCTGCTAATGATGTGAACCACTTCATTTATATACGTACTTAAATCAACTTTCTTAGTAAGGACAGGATTGGTAAACATATATTCGTTAATTGCCCCTTGAATAACATTTGCCATCACGTCTACATGAAAGGATTTAAATTCCCCACTTTTCTGTCCTTCATATAAAATTAGTTTAAGCTCTGCCAAAATCGGATCTTCTTCCTCATCATCCACTAATTTATAGTAGGGAATGTTTTCAGGTGTTCTAGCATTAAAAACGATTTCTATAAGCGCTGTATTATGTGCAGGATGTGTATTTTGATAGGATAGACTTGCCTTTATAAATGCATTTAATTTCTCCTGTGCTGAATTTGCCGCAAGTACATGATCCATAATATATGAAGTGGATTCTTCCAAAAGCTTTGTCAACAGATGATTCATTAGGTCCTCTTTATTGGAAAAATGGTATGAAATCAATGCTGTACTGATCCCTGCTCGCTTAGCTATTTGCGAAAGGCTTGATTTAACATATCCAACTTCATCCAGTGTTTTAATTGCTGCTTCAATAATTTGATCACGTCGTGCTTCTGCTATAAAGGATTGCTTTCCCTTTTCCATTATTCAGTTCTCCTTTGTATTCATCGTAATATTTAAAAAAATATTGTTCACTTACTCACCTATTGAATAGTTATTTATTTTTTTGATTGATTGTTCAATCAAATTTTAGCATAATCAAAATATTATAGTCAATTTTTAATATAAAAAAGCAATCCACAGAAGTTAGTATGAACTTCTGTGGATTGCTCTTTAAACTCCCTAAGGCTATACTGTAGCTTTTCGAAGCAACCAATAAGAAACCACCATATAAATAATTACTAAAGGTATCATCCATAATGCAAGTTCGAATGCAGTATGCTTAGCGATCCAATAAAATATATCCATCCACCATTCATAATAAGTACAAAGAAAGGCAAGAATGCTGGACAATACAAACAGCACCCCAAGAAAAATGAGTAATCCGCTACGTCCAAATCGTTGAAACACACTTGATATTACAAAACCCAAATAACACATATGCAACATGACAATAAAGGAGATGGAAATTTGTTCAATTTGTAAGCCATCATTTAAATAGGGAAGATGAAAAAAATGCAGGTTAACTCCCCATCCTCCACTCCACTGTTCAATATTATTAAGTATTAACAAAACAATGGATATACCTGCACTCATTGCAACAAAAATTCCCAACGTTCCAAGATAAAAGTCTTTTCTACTAATACTTAAACCAATCGCAAATTGAAACATCTGAGATATCGTAACCATTCCCATTACAAGCATGTATATATAAATGGACATCAAGCCCCCGGTGTACATTGGGTCGTTCCCATCTATTAGTGAGCTAATAACTAGGTTGACGAAAAAGCTGAAGAATAATATGATCCACGGAGTGTAAATCCATCCCCACTTTTCACGAACATGCATTTTCATAACACCCATTACTTGACTCATTCGTAACCGACCGCCCTTCCTTGGGAATTACCATTTGTAAGGTAGATAATTAATTGTTGTAAAGATACTGGGGTAAGTTCAAGACCAAGTGATTCAGCTTGTTTGCGATCATCCATTCCGAGGCTACCCATAATAATAGCTGAATGAAACCCACCTAATGGTGTATGATTGATCACTGTTTTCCCTGAAATAAATGTGTCTACTTTGTTAGCCAAACCTGTAACCGTAAAAGCACGTCCCCGCAGCATATCTGCATCTTCATTAATAATAAGCTCGCCCTTTTCTATGACAATAACATGCTCTAGTATTTTACTTACTTCATCGATTAAATGTGTGGATAAAACAATTGTACGTGGATGTTCTGCATAATCTTCAATTAAACGATTATAAAACAATGTTCTGGATACTGCGTCTAGACCGAGATAGGGTTCGTCAAAAATTGTAAGGGGTGAACGACTTGCAAGACCTATGATTATTCCTACCGACGATAACATCCCTCGAGATAACCTTTTTATTCTTCGGGATAGTGGCAGTTGGAAATCATTAATCAATAATTCAGCATAAGATTGATCCCAATTAGGAAAGAGTTCCGAAGAAATGTTTAATACATCCTGTACAGTAAAATTTGGTGGATATTTTTGACTTTCCTTGATAAAGCAAATTTTACTAAGTGCTTGATTATTTTCATAAGGAACCTCTCCAAAAACCTTTACTTCTCCGCTCGTTGCAAATAGTTGGGCAGTGATCATGTGCATGATTGTTGTTTTTCCTGCACCATTCCTCCCAAGTAGCCCATATATTTTATTGGGCTCAAATAAAAATGAAACATTATTCACAGCATTCATATTTCCATATGATTTAGTTAAATTCTTAACCTCTACCGCATTCCCCATTTTACTTATCCCCCTTTTTGATCATATCCGTAAGCTCTTCTACCGAAATCCCTAACTTATCCGCCTCTTGCAACATTTTAATTACATACTGTTCAAAAAACTGTTCCTTTCTTTTTTCCATCAACTTTGCTCGTGCCCCTTCTGCGACAAACATTCCGATGCCGCGTTTTTTATATAAAATTCCTTGATCTACTAAGAGATTGACACCTTTCGCCGCTGTTGCTGGGTTGATTTGGTAAAAGGAAGCGAATTGATTAGTGGATGGTACCTGTGATTCCTCAAGTAACCCTCCATTAATGATGTCATCCTCAATCCGTTCAGCTATTTGAACAAAGATAGGACGACTATCATCGATTAACATGCTCATTCCCTCACCACCTGATTGGTTAGTTACTTATGTAATTAACCATACATGTAATGAATCAAAAAGTCAATTCCTATTTCAAAATTCATGCAAACGTCTATCCCCTTTTGCTTTGTACATTGGGAGTTAGTAGGAATTTCGATATGTAGACAGAAATCTATGGATATTTACTAATCATTCATATGAAGGCTGTTTTCTTATCGTTTGTTGCTTTTGTAGAAGCCCAACTGCCGGATTTTACAAACACACAATAAAGGGTTCCAGCGGTTCTTATGGAGATTGCAGCTCTTTTCTCAGTAAAATGAAAGGTGTAGTGATCTTTAGCTGATAGTTATTAATTAAAACTCAATGTTTGAAAAAAAGAAGCTATATGGAAAAAGGGACTTATTTCATTAAGAAACAAGTCCCTTTTTCCATATATTGATAAAAATACACTAGTATTGCCTTTAACAGATGATTTTTAAATAAGCTTTTGCCCACAGTTTGAACAGAAATTCGCATTTCCTGTTTTTGTCCCACAATTCGGGCAAAAGTTAGGCCTTTTTTGTTCAGCTGTCTGCTGTGGCGAATGGGATTGATCATCTTGTGATACTGCAGGCTGATTTGGGGTATTTTGATTCATTTGATTCATCATTTGATTAGCGATATTCATTCCCATCATCATCCCTGCCATATCAGTTGCAGTCCCACCACCCTTCATTTTTCCAGATGCCATACCATCTATCATTGAAATCTGCTGATATTTATCAATATTACCAACCATTCCATATGAGGCATTTTTGTTAATCATGTCTTGAATTTCTTTTGGATAATTGAAACTCATGACATTAAATCCTGTAATTGAAATACCAATTTCCATCAGCTGCATATCTAAGTCCTCTTGAATCCCCTTGGATATTTCGAAGGAGTTGGCCTGCAGATTAAACATATCCCTTCCTTCCTTCGAAATCCATTTCATGAGTAACTGATCAAGAATAGACGTAATACGTATTCTGACATCTTCAACTAAGTAACGATCTTTCACACCAGCAATTTTATCAATCAATGCGATATAATCATTTACTTTAAAGTTAAACGTGCCATTTGCTCGAATCGGAATCCCACCCGGAAATCCAGGAGAAGGAATATTAATCGGATTTCTAGTTCCCCATTTAACATTAAACTCTTTCGTATTTACAAATAGCACTTCTACCCGCATACCACTATTAAAGCCGAACTTAAAGCCTTTTAAAGTCGATAGAAAGGGGATGATTTGAGATTCGATATCATACTCCCCTTCATCCTCGAACACCCCTTCGATTTTTCCATTGTTTAAAAATATAGCATCCTGACCTGGGCGAATAATCAATTTACTTCCCTTTTTAATTTCACGATTACTCCATTTATAGAAGATCATATCATCTCTAAATTCTTCCCATTCTACAACATTAGCAAATTGGTTTCTAAAAAAAGACATCTAGCTTGTGCTCCTTTCAACAATCGTTGGCTAAACAAATATATTTAAAACTTACCTCCACTTCCGCTATGCGAATGACCACCTCTTGAAATTCCGCCTCCACCACTTGTGTTATTTGTATTATTTGAAGGTTTCTTCTGTTTCGTTACAGTTTGTCTTACAAATCTATCAGACCTGCTAAGCACTTTTGAATGTTTATTATTTATATAGGTTTGACCATTTACTGTTACTCTACCACCAGAGCTATAAATCATGATAGCAACAACAATGCCAGCTACAACTAAAGCAGCTATGACTTGAAACCACCATTGAAAAAGAATATTTTCTGAATCAACATTCGTGTCTTCATTCGCATACTCCTGATGGTCCGCATCAGAATCATATCCATTATACTCTTCCGAACCGCTGCTTGGCTCTTCACCCATATACTCGTGAGAAGTAGTGATATAGTCCGAAAATGCTTCAAAATAGTTCCCCTCTGATAGAGCAGGGGTAATTTCATCACGAATGAGATCGAGACGTTCCTTAGTCAAATAATCCTCTGCTTTTTTATAGCCTGCTAAATATATATCCCGACCCTGCATATCTAGAAATAAAATAGCAGTATTTCCAAACGGCTGATCATATCCAGGGCCATTCTTATCGTAAAAATCCTCTACGTATTGTTCAGGATCTTTCCCATCAGTTCCATTTACCGTTATTATCATGAAAGCAGTATCTCTTTCCTCACTTAGCCGACTAGATAATTCTTGAAGCTTTGACTCTTCTTGATCTGTCAACAGACCTGCATCATCATAAATATACTTATGGCGGTCAAAGGTTTCCGCCTTAGCGGTGATACCCATGGACAAGATAAGCACTAGAGACATCAATAAGAAAAGGAAGCCCTGCTTTTGCATACGAATTGTACTCACCAGAAGCCACCTCCCATAAAATAGGAAACACATTTTAAGGCGAGGAAGGTTCCCGCTGCGATACCACTAAACCATGTCGCCACTTTTCCAGTACTGATTGGCGGTTTTCCTACAATTTTTCCTGTCTGTCCGTTCATCGCGAATGTATAGATAGTATTATTATAATTATAGCTGACCATCCAAACAGGCAGTAACACATAATCGCTATTTATATTTCTCGTATGAATTTGCTTATTCAAATAACGAACGGAATGATAGCCTGATAGTGTCGAAGAAATATAGGATTCAATATAGCCACTAATTTTATCTTCTGCCCGCGGGAGTAGTTCTTTATCTGTATAATTGTATTTCTCAGCAATATATCCTGCCAAATACGGGGTTTTAAAATCTTTTAGTTGATCATATGGGAATGGTTCCAATTTATCCATCAATTTATCATCCATCTTCTCTGATGCATCAACAGGAACCTTGTCATACTCCAAGTTAATATCACGATAAACATCATAATAATTCGTTTCTGTATAGATATAATCTCCCCGTGTATATGTCCTTACCTTTGTACACTCCGCACTTACTTGGACCTTACTATTCAAGTCAAATAGCCAAAAAGGAACATACATCCCTGTTACACTCTTTATTCGATCCGCAGTCATAAAACCTTTTGGGGTTAAAAGACCTTTTCTACACCATTTTTGAAAGGCACTTCCTGCCTCCTCCTTGCTGATCGTAAAAGGGATCACCTTCCTAGGTGCAAGATGGCCTGACAATCGATCCGCAATGACTACACCCGCTCCACAAAAACTACAAGTCGTTGCAGCTGTTTCCGCTTCCGTAATTAAAACAGCACCACAATTCTCACAATGGTATTCATTTGCCTCTTCCTCCGAAAATCTCGCGGTAATCAGCTCTTCGGGGTAATTTTCTATATTTTCTTGACTTCCACAGCTTTGACAGGATAAATTTCCTGATTCACTATCAAAACTCATATCACTGCCACAGCTAGGGCATTTATAATGAAGTATCATGTTTTACTCACCTCTTATTTATCAAGCAAAGGGTAAAATGAAAAGAGATAGCGTTCCAAAGGGGTTGTCTATTTAGGAGTCTGACTCCTTACAATAAGACAACCCCTTTAGTTATTCACCTATCCATTATTTTGTATTTTAGCCTTCAATGCAGCAAGTTCATTATCCACACTGCTCGTTTCGTCATATTTAGCAGTTAGCTCCTCGATATCATCTTTTGGACCAGCATTTAATTCTGCCATCGCATTCGCTTCATCTAGCGCACGATTCACCTTATCCTCCATTCGTCCAAATGCAGAAATGGTATTACTTGAGTCCGCAGCAGAAGCCCCAAGCTTATTCATTTTTTCTTGTGTCTTAGCAACTGACCATTTTGCTTTCAGCATACTTCTTCTGGATTCCAATTCTCCGATATCACCAACCAACTTGTCATGCATTTGTTTCATTTGCTTTGAGTTTGTTGCTGCTAATTGATACGCTGCTTCTAATTCGGATAATTTTGTTGCCAGGGTTCCCTTCTTCTCTAAAAACTTCCTAGCATCTCCTTCATTTCCTGCTTCTAAAGCCTTTATTGCATAGCGTTCCATTTTTTCCATTTCTTCTTGACACTCATTTAATACTCTTTTCGCCCGCTGTTCCTCTGCCATAACTGATGCTGTCTCAGATTTAACCTTTCCTAAATCTTTATTTAAGTTTCTTAAGTATTGATCGATCATTTTTTCTGGATTTTCTGCCTTATCTAATAATGCATTAATATTACTGGACATAATATCTTTAAATCTTGTAATAATACTCATCTTTTACATACCTCCAATATTTTTCAGCATTCGTCTTTCGTAATCTAATCCCTTATTTTTATTAGTAAAATAGATATAGAAAAACTTATTAATACACTATACTGTTTTATTTTATAAAAAGTTTCATTTTTTAGAAGGAGCACGGTACTTATTTTGCAAAACAAAATTACTTCTTCCTTTCCAGAATACCACTCCCTTTGCATGTTTGCTCTGATTATGCTGATACTGTTTTCTTAGAGTCACCCTTCCCAGTTCCAATATTCAAATTTACCTAATTCAGCACCTTGAATGAATGGATAGTTTTTTAATTTTAATAATTCCTTTACAGGACCAGTAACAACTGCACCATATACCTGAAAGCCATTTTTCTTTAAATAATTATATCTTTTCTCTAAATGAGACAAGCCTAAAACTCTATCTATATAGGTATCACTCTCATGGTCTAATAAATTTTTCATATTTGCTAGCATAATTTTTTCATTCTCGCTTATTGTTTCCTTACTAATATTCATTAAAGAAGAAGAATGGTAATCATCCGTTTTCCGTGCCCAAGATAAACCTAATGTTTCTACAGACACATTCCCCTTACCGCTTTCCATATAATCTACTTTTTTTATTGATTTAAGCTCACCTGCATATAGAGGCATCCAAAGAACATCAACATCAACGTTTTCCAATTGCTTAAGAAGCTCTTTGGGTTTTAAAAATGAAGTAGTCGAAAAGGCTAAATTAGCCACTGTTCCTTCATGAATTTTATCCAATGTATCCCACACTTCGGCTGTATCTGCTAATTTTATTGTCTTCCCTGTTCGAGGGTCTTCTGGTAAATAGAAAGTAAACCGTTTTGAATCAGATGGATTTAAATAGTTTATTTCATAATTGGAAAAGGAATTAAATAGAGTTTTCTTCATTTTCACTGTTCCTACCGGTTGCTCTTCTTTTCCAATGGTTTGATAGAGTGGAAATTCTATTTTTTGAGTGAGAAAAGGTGTAATCTTTCCGGAAGTGACTTCACTAACTTCTCCATAATTCCCAGCCTGAGTCCAATCTAATGCTAGCTTCATTTGAAATTCGTGCTTTCTTCCCCAATTTGTTTGATCATAAATAATAGACAAAATCATCATATAAATAGCATATATAAATAAAAGGATGAAAATAATTCTAATAATCCTGACAGTTAGTAAAAACCTATATTTCCATAACACCTTTTTTTCCTTATCCTTTGTCCATTCCTGCATTATGTTTTTTACCCCCTCCACCGCTTACTTAATTCCTTCATCCTTTTCCTTGCGCGAAAAAGAGTGATCTTGACTTGTCCTTCACTTAGATCCATTGCTTCCTGTATATCTTCATAAGAAAACCCTGCGTATTCTCTTAAATAAATAATCGTTCGATAGTTCTCAGGCAATAATTGCAGTATTTCCTCTAGTTCTTGTATATTTTCTTTATTTACCATTTCTACTTCAGGGATTCCATACGGACTAACCATTTCTTTTCTCTCAAAGAAAGGAACCCACTTCCATCTTTTTCTCCTTCTCCACTCATCAATATAAGTATTCCTTGCTATTTTATAGAGCCACGGTTTAACCTCTTGATGTTTAAAACTCCTAAAGAAATTGTTGCTCGATAAAAAGTTTCCTGTACCAGCTCTTCTGATAAAGAAGGAGAACCAGACAAATGAAGAAGATAATAATACAATCCCTCCGCATATCGCCGGTAAATCTGATCCAGCTCATTATAACTCTGCCTATCCAAGACCCTCCCCCTTTACCACTCACTTAAACAACGAATAAAATAGTCAAAAGTTACACCAAAAATAATAAAAAAATCGTGCGTACCACACGATTTTTTTTGGGGTCAGACCCCCATCACTTTAAAGCTTTACAGTAGTGGGGGTCTGACCCCCACTATTTCATGTACCACAAAATGTTTGATAAGGTTGGCAATTAGGCTCAGGAAGTGATACATATTTCTCCTGTTCTGTTGTATAGGCATAGGGGATTGAGAGAACATTGAGCAACTTCTCCATTACACTGTTATCTTCCCTCTCCACTGCTGCGTCTAGTGCTTCTTCAACTCGATGATTTCGGGGAATAATGGCTGGATTGCTTCTTTGCATTAATTCCTGCGACGAATCTTTTGATTCCTTTTGTCTGTCTCTTCTTGATTCCCAAACATCTTTCCACTTTATAAATTCTGGTGCTTTAAACAACTTCGATTCATCTTCTATTTGGATCGTTAAAGCACGGAAGGTATTTGTATAATCTGCTTGATACTTTTGCATCAAGTTAAGTAAATCCTCAATTAGTGATTCATCTTCTTTTTCTATGTTAAACAATCCTAGCTTTGCTCTCATTCCTTCAAGCCAATAGTCATGATATTGCTTAGAGTAATTTGAAATTGCATCCTGTGCTAGCTTTAGAGCATGTTCTAAATTTTTATCTAATAATGGCAAAAGACTTTCAGCAAATCGTGCTAAATTCCACCCACCTATATACGGCTGATTCCCAAAAGCATAGCGACCTTGCGTATCAATCGAACTAAACACAGTAGCAGGATCGTACGTATCCATAAAAGCACAAGGGCCATAGTCAATCGTCTCTCCACTAATCGTCATATTGTCCGTATTCATGACTCCATGGATAAACCCAACGAGCTGCCACTTGGCAATTAGTTTAGCTTGACGTTTGATTACCTCTTGAAGAAAAAACAAATATTGATTACCATCTGTACTTAATTCCGGGTAGTGACGCTCGATAGCATAATCCGCCAATTCCTTCAATTCTTCTACTGTTCCCCACTGAGCAATATATTGAAAGGTTCCTACCCTTAAATGACTGGACGCTACTCTGCTCAATATCGCACCAGGCAAAACTTTCTCACGTATAATTGCTTCTCCAGTTGTCACTACAGCCAAACTACGTGTCGTAGGAATGCCCAAAGCTTGCATCGCCTCACTGATGATATATTCACGTAACATCGGACCAAGTGCTGCTCGACCGTCACCACCGCGAGAATAAGGGGTTGGTCCAGAACCCTTGAGTTGTATATCAAGCAGTTTTCCACGAGGAGATCGTTGCTCACCAAGAAGGACTGCTCGACCGTCACCCAATCTATTGAAATGGCCAAATTGATGTCCTGCATAAGCCTGTGCAAGCGGTAATGCACCCTCGGGTAGTTGATTTCCAGCAAGAATTGCTATACCCTCTTCACTTTTTAGCTCTTCTACACTAAACCCTAATGAGTTTGCCAAATGATGATTTAATATAACTAACCTTGGCGAACGAACAGGAGTGGGGTTTAGAGTAGTAAAAAGGGAATTCGGAAGGCGTGAATAGCTATTTTCCAAATTCCATCCCATCTCTTTACTATTTTCCATTATGTCACCTTTTTTCTATAAAAAATAACGATATTCTAATAAAATCTAACATCTTTTTACTAGTATAAACCCTTCTAACAGAAGGGTGCATCCTTTACTTATTGTATACTTTTTACGCAAAATAATGTGTAATCGTTGAAAGCTCTTGACTCATTCGTATAAAAGAATTTTTTCAATACACACTAATCATTAAGTTATAAGGGAAACTAAAAAAAGGTGTTGACTAATAAATGAAGGCAATTGTTATTGATCAATATGGCGGTAAAGAAGAATTAAAGGAAAGAGAAATGCCAAAACCTACTATTATGGAAGGAGAAGTATTAATTGAGTTGCACGCCACTTCCGTGAATCCTATTGATTGGAAACTTCGAGAAGGCTATCTTAAGGAAATGCTACCATTTGACTTTCCTATCATTTTAGGTTGGGATGCAGCAGGAATCGTTTCTGAAATTGGTTCAAATGTATCTACAGTCAGCATCGGTGACCGAGTATTTGTTAGACCTGAAACTACTGCTCAAGGTACCTATGCAGAATATATCGTTACTGAGGAAAAACTTCTTGCAAAAATTCCTGACAATATCACTTTTGAAGAAGCTGCAGCAGTCCCACTTGCAGGTTTGACTGCCTATCAATGTCTAGTTAATTTTACACATTTAAATAAAGGTGATAAAGTGCTTATTCATGCGGGTTCTGGTGGTGTTGGAAGTTTAGGCATTCAAATAGCAAAAAGTCTTGGCTACTTCGTTGCAACGACTGGGAGCAAAAAAAATGAAGAGTTTCTGAAATCCATCGGTGCAGATATTGTAATTAAGTATGATCAACAGGATTTTGAACAGGAGCTTAAGGAGTACGATCTCGTTGTAGACACGATGGGAGGAGACATCCAGGATAAAAGTTTTCAAGTGTTAAAAAAAGGGGGAACCCTTGTTTCAATCGTTCAGCCTCCAGATGAAAAAAAGGCAGAAAAATTGGAGGTTAACGCAAAGTACCATTGGTTAATTCCAAATGGTGAACAACTAAAAAAGCTGGCGGATTTAATGGAAAAAGGGAAATTAAAACCCGTGGTAGGTTCAATTTTTGAATTTAGTGAACAAGGAGTACGAGAGGCACATGCACTCAGCGAATCCCATCATGCAAAAGGGAAAATTGTTATAAAAATTAAATAAGTGGGGTCAGACCCCCACTACTTTAAAGCTTTAACGCACTGGGGGTCTGACCCCAACTATACACCTATAATCGAATTTCCATTCCATCCACCGCTATATGGAATCCTCTGTTTTTTACTTCTTTAAATTCGGCATTTTTTGAATCGATTGCCGGGTTAGAGTGATTAAAATGGGTGAAATATATGTCTGTTTCTTCTACTAGGTTTTGGAGACGGTCCATGGTTTCTGTCATGATTGGGTGAGGTATTTCGTTATAGCTTCTTCCCATTTGCTCAATTTCTTCAATTGAATAGAACGTGCCGTCCAATAGGCAAATATCTGCTTCCTTCGCCATATCATAAATATCACGGTCCCATTCCTCCCATCTATCGATATCCGGGATATATAAGAGTTTACGAGTTGGTCCTTTAATCCAATAACCAAACGTCTCTGAAAATTCATTACGGTGTGGAACCTCAACAGGAATTATTTCTATACCAGAAGAAAGTTCCATCGATTCATCCTGGATAATTTCTATCGGGTTAATATTGTTTAGATCCACTAACTGCCTCCATGGGGCATGTGTTTCTACTAGCTGCTTCATTTTCCCACCACAATAAACCGCTACTCCGTTTGCTCCAATAGCCTCCCTCCCTAAGAACATTAATCCGGGATAATGGCCAATATGTGCATGTGTGAGCCAAATATTGTTCATCAATTGTTTTTGTAGCCGATATTTCAATTGAATAGCTGTCATTTGCTCTCTTAGGTCAGGAGTAGCATCTATCAAATGCCATTCCTTTGAGTGAGGTAGAATAATCGCTAAAGAGGCAGCAAACCTCCGATATCTTCTATCTTCTATTGCTCTCATACAGTTTTTGCAAAAGCAATTTGGATGGGGGATACCCGCATCTTGTGCAGTACCAATAATATTCACGATCACATCGCACATGTTAATTTCCTCCTAATGATTCGGTTTCTTGCAGCGACTTTTCTTGATAATCTTTTTTCGTAATGGTCCATCCCGTAATCCCATAAATGATATTAATAACTGGCACAAGGAATGCAAAGAAAAGATAAGGTATAAATTGCTCAACGCCTACCCCTAACATATTCGCTGCGAAAACAGCAGGCACTCCCCAAGGAACCAAAGTAATCCCTACTGTTCCTGCAGCTTCCACACATCTAGATAAATTTTTAGTATCAATTTTTAAATCTTTATATGTTTCAACAAACGTTCTTGCCGGCAGGATAATCGCTAAAAATTGTGCACCGCTTGCAAATGCCACGACAAATGTTGATACAATGGTTGTAACAATCAATGAACTAGCAGACTTGATTTTTTTAACGATCGGTCGTATGAGTGTTTGAAAAACACTCGTTCCTTCTAAAAGACCACCTAAAGCGGTAGCAATCGTTAACAATCCAATTGTATTCAACATCGAAGCGATTCCACCACTATTTAACAAGGCATCTACTTCCTTTATACCAGATTCAGCATGGAAGCCATTCGTCATTGTATTTACAATAGAAGTGAGAGACTGGCCCTGTATGAAATAGGCGAGGACACCACCAAACAATCCAACAATCATTAATGTAGGTAAAGAAGGTAAACGTTTCATCATAAGAATAATAGTAAGAACAGGTAATAAAAGCAGTAATGGATGAATAAAAAATGACTTCTGAATCCCTGTTAAAATCATATCAATTTTGTCTGTATCAATCGTATGCTGATGAGAACCACCACTAAATATACCGTATAAAATCAATGAAATGATAAATGCAGGAATCGTATCCCACAGCATATGACGAACATGACTAAATAAATCTGTTTCTGCCATCGCAGGTGCAATATTGGTCGTGTCTGATAAAGGTGATAATTTATCGCCAAAAAATGCACCGGACATAACTGCACCAGCAATGATGCCTGGGGGAAACCCCATCCCCTCACCGATCACTATAAATGCTAAACCAATTGTAGCAATAGAAGTAAATGAACTTCCCAGAGTAACTGCAACGATTCCTGTAACAAGGGCAACTGCTGGAACGAAGATCGATGGATGAATAAATGATAAGCCATAATAAATCATTGTCGGAATCACCCCACTAGAAATCCACGTCCCTACAATCAACCCAATCACCAATAAAATAAAAATGGCAGGCAAAGCTTTTGAAACACCATTTACCATCATTTGCTGGAGATCATCCCATTTATATCCACTTATCAAGCCAACAAGAACTGTTGTAATGATCCCAATTATTAATGGGATGAACATCCCTGCTTTCCAAATAAAAATAGATGCAGCTCCTGAAGCAATTAAAGTTAAAATAGGTAAAAAAGCTAAACTAATTGAAATGTTTTTCCTCATCATAAATGTCTCCTTTTTTAATATGCCTATCTATCAATGCACTTTTTCTATTACTAAATATGCTGCAAGTGCAATAGTAAGATTTCTTAAAATTCGGCAAAATTCCTAAATAAAAAAAGCTTCCACCCCTATAAAGGGACGGAAGCTCCGCGATACCACCCTGATTAACAATAATTAACTGTTCACTCATTCGATTAACGACAATGCCGGACAAAATGTCAGCTCCCTAATTGTAATTCACTAAATGCCTGGCTTAGTTCACACCACCCACTAAGTCTCTTATACTCCTAAACAATCAGTTACTTTATTAGTTCAACGCTTTTATGCTTTTATGCTTTTATGTATTGAAGTTTAAAGGTATATTAATACAAGTTTATTAGGTTTGTCAATGATAAGTTTTACGGATGATATCTTGCAATCATATGTAGATTATTATAACAATTGACCTACTTAGATTTAATAGATACAGATTGGGGAGTAAAATTATAAATCGGCTTATGAAAAAATATTTTAAAAAAATGGTCGACTAAACTAATGATTTTAGAACTATTTAGTATGCAGTATTTTAAATACAAATTCAAGAAGTAATTAATACTTATAATCACAATATAATGAGTGAAAATTAAAAGACATGAGTCCGGTTTAGTACCATACTCATGCCCAAGGATCTATGAAATAACATGTCTAACTTTAAAGGATTTCTTTACTTAGCAGACATATCTTATCCTAGTAATATAGCTAAAGAAAGTTCCCCTAAACCTATTAAAATTGGATCCATAACACTTTCACAATTGCGCCAAACATTATTAATGACAATAAATAAGGCTCGAACTGGTAAAAATTAAGAAGAACACAATCCCACCTAGGATACGAAATGTTACTAATTAAATTTTTGTTTATACCATTGAGCAGCTGCTTCAACTTCATCAATTGTTAACTGATGACCTCTATTTTCCCAATGAAGTTCCACATCAGCATTAGCATTCTGCAATAATGATTGTAATTCTGCAGATTCTAATGGAGAACAAATTGGATCGTTTGTTCCTGCAGCAATAAATACTGATTTCCCTGATAAATTAGGTAGATCAATTCCTTTTCTTGGAACCATAGGATGATGAAGAATTGCTCCTTTTAAAGCATTCTGATAATGAAATAATAAACTTGCAGCTATATTAGCACCATTGGAGTAACCAATTGCAATTACATTATTTCTCTTAAACTGATATTTTTCAGCTGAATCATCGAGGAAGTCTTTTAACTCCTTTGTTCGAAAAATTAGATCCTCTTCATCAAAAACCCCTTCAGCTAATCTACGAAAGAATCGAGGCATTCCATTTTCCAGTACATTTCCCCTTACACTTAATACGGATGCTTGATCGTCAACTCTCCCTGCAATTGGTAATAAATCTGATTCATTACCACCTGTACCATGGAGCAATAGTAACGTGGGTCTTGAGGGATCCTTCCCTTTTTGAAAGAAATGCTTCATCTTTTATTCTCCTTTCAAACTCTTAACCTCTATATGCGGAAGTAGTTCTACCATTTCTTCTCGTTTATCCTCAAGCCATGTAGGCAACATAAGTTTATTCCCTAGTTCGGACAGTGGTTCATCAACAGTAAATCCAGGTAGATCCGTTGCGATTTCAAAAAGAATCCCTCCGCCTTCATGAAAATATAATGCTTTAAAATAGTTACGGTCTAAAATCTCAGTTGGAAAATATCCTTCTTGTTCAAGCAATTCTCTCCACTTCTGATGTTGTTCCTCATCCTTAGCTCTCCAGGCGATATGGTGGACAGTTCCCGCACCCATCAGCCCTCTTACAGATGCTGATAACTTAGTGTCAATGATATTTCCAAACTTTCCGTCAGCCTTAAACCTCAGAAATTCACCTTCTTGACCAAGGCAGGTAAATCCTAATACATTTTCTAGAACTTCTGCGGTCTTATGAGGGAATTTTGATAATAGAGTCGCTCCCGCAAATCCTTTAATTGCATATTCAGCAGGGATGTCTGATAATTTCCATCTGTTTCTTTCTCCCTCTGCTCGCTCCACTAACTCTATTTGTAGTCCATCAGGATCATTTAATTCCAAATAGGTTTCACCAAATCGAGAAGAAGATTGATAAGATACTTGATATTTTTGCAAGCGACTTTCCCAGAAGGAGATAGAACCTTTTGGGATCATATATGCTGTAACACCGACCTGTCCTGTTCCTATACGTCCTTTCAATTGTTTGGCCCATGGAAAGAAGGTAATAACTGTACCAGGATCTCCTGTTACATTTCCAAAGTAAAGATGATAAACTTCTGGACGATCAAAATTGACTGTTTTTTTTATCAGCCTTAATCCTAGTACACCCGTATAAAAATCAATAGTTCTTTGAGCATCATTCACCATTGCTGAGATATGATGGATCCCATCCGTTTTTAACATCTGTACACCTCCCTTTACTTTGGTCTTTTTATAGAAAAAACCTTTCCGATTTTAGAATAGTTTGTACCAGCCAATCTACTCACCGCTGCTAAACCTGCTTGATTGATTCTTCCATCTTCATAAATTTCCTCATCTATATGAAAATGAACTATTTTCCCAATAATAAGGTCACAGCCTATTGAGCCGTTCTCTCCTATCTCTAAGGAGTGTTCCAAAGTACACTCCATCCGAACCTTAGATTCATTCACCCCTGGCACCTTTAGCTTTTCACTATTAACTAGTGTTAACTCAGCTAATTTAATTTCACTTTGATTTGGTGGAAGACTAGCAGCCGTAAGATTTACCTTTTCAACATTTTGTTCATCCACAATATGAACAACAAACTCTTTGGAATGGATAATATTACGGGCTGTATCCTTTTGGTTTCCTCCAGAACGCTGTATAGAAAGAGAAATCATCGGTGGGTTCGATGAGACAATATTGAAATAGCTAAAAGGTGCACCATTTAAGGTCCCATTGTCTGAAAGCGACGTTACAAACGCGATTGGTCTTGGAATGATGCTTCCAATTAAAAGTTTGTAATTTTCTCTTTCAGTATTTAAGGATGGGTCAATTGACAACATTAGAAAATCATTCCTTTCGTAGAACTAATCTATTTTTCTTACTTGTAACGTAATCAATACATCATTTAGACGACTTCGGTACATTTCATATTGAGGTGGCAACATTAATTTCTCACCCATTGTTCCGTATGATTCATCATGAGTGAAACCTGGAGGAACTGTAGCAATTTCGAATAATATTTCTTTAAAAATAAGATACAAATTCACTAACAGGTTTTCGATAGCCCCTTGGTTTTCTGCTTTCTACTTTCTCTTTTCCTATTGTGATCATCATAACTACTTCGTGTTCATCATCAATATTTAACAATTCTTTTACTGCTTTTGGATCAAATCCAATCATCGGGCAAGTATCCCAACCTTTTTCCTTAGCAGCTAACATAAAGAGCATAGCTGACAAAGATGCATTTCTTATCGCATCCTCTTTTTGAAATTCTTGTCCCCTTAATTCATAAAAGGATATGGTGTCTGAAACCAAATGATCATATTCTTGCTTATTGATAATCCCTAACATTTTCAAACCTTCATAGATTTTCGGAGCTTCATAAAACGAATTCCTATCACCTAATACTAAAATAACCGCAGATGAACTTTTAACTTTATATTGTCCATTAGCTGCTTTTCTCATTTTTTCTTTTATCTCAGAATCAATGACAACAAAATACTTAGTATGTTGTAGATTAAACGCAGATGGTGCCAGTTTTACAAGTTCAAAAATTTCATTAAGTTCCTCTTTAGTGATAGGAATATTATCAAGAAAGTTACCTGCAGATCTTCTTTTATTCACCAAATCGATAAATTGAGTCATTTAATCAACCCTCTTTTTTATTTCGGAATATAAAAATCTTGAATTCAAGATATAATACAAAAAAATATATTAGTAAATTCATTGTAAAATTAAGTTACTAAAAGTTATTAGCTATTTCTTAGTAAGTATTATATAGAACTCATCGCTAAAAGTAAAGATTTATTTTTTATGTTATTTTTTCCTAATTACTCAATAAAAAAAGCTGACCGAAACGATTACCTTTTTCAAGCATTCTGTTACGATAACCGTTCATTTCACTTGATGTTCAAACTGCTCCTTTAACATCCATTTAAATTTTAATAGAAAAGAATGACCCCGTTTCAATACATAGGTCATTCTTTTAGCAATTACTATCGATATTTTAAATCTCAGATCCTATAACTCATCATTTATTAGCATCCACTATCTACTCTCTATCTAGCAATGCTGCACCGGCAATTCCAGGATGTGTCATTTCATACGGATCTAGAATTAAGTCAAGCTCTTCCTCGGTTAAAACATCATATTTCAGACAAAGTTCTCTGATTGGAGCCCCACTTAAAATTGCCTCTCTGGCAATTCGAGCAGCCACCTCGTAACCAATATGAGGGTTAACCGCTGTAATCACACCCACACTCTTTTCTACATATTCCTTTAACCGATCTTCATTTGCTTTAATATCTTTTAAGCAATTATCTGTGAAGACGCGGAAGGCATTATTCATAATACTTATTGATTGAAGCAGATTAAATACAAGTACTGGCTCCATGACATTTAATTCAAGCTGACCTGCTTCTGATGCAAGACAAATTGTATGGTCATTACCAATTACTTGGAATGCTACTTGATTGATTAACTCCGCCATAACTGGGTTTACTTTACCAGGCATAATTGATGAACCTGGCTGACGTGCTGGTAGCGTAATTTCTCCTAATCCAGCTCTAGGGCCAGATGCCATTAAACGTAAATCATTTGCGATTTTTGACATATTCATCATACATACTTTTAATGCTGCAGATACTTCTGTGTAAGCATCCGTATTCTGTGTTGCATCAACAAGATGCTCTGCACCCACTAGTGGTAAACCACTAATATCTGAGAGATGTTTGACTACTAATTCGATATAACGTGGATCTGCATTTAATCCGGTTCCGACTGCTGTCGCTCCCATATTTAATTCATATAAATGTTGGCGGGATTGTTTAATCCGCTTAATATCACGATCAATGACGCGTCCATATGCCTCAAACTCCTGACCAAGACGAATCGGTACAGCATCTTGAAGATGGGTACGCCCCATTTTGATTACATGATTAAATTCTTTTGCTTTTTGTTGGAATACGCTATGCATATCTTCCATTGTTTTCAGTAATTTTTCGAGTAGATTTAATACGGCTATATGAATAGCTGTCGGAAATGCATCATTGGTTGATTGAGACATATTCACATGAGTATTCGGACTGCAATGGAAGTAATCCCCTTTTTCTTTCCCAAGAATTTCGATGGCACGATTGGCAATGACTTCATTAACATTCATGTTTATCGATGTCCCTGCTCCACCTTGAATAGGATCTACGATAATTTGATCATGCCATTTCCCTTCCATCAATTCTTCCGCCGCTTGTACAATCGCATCTCCAATTCCTGAATATAAACGTTTCACGTCCATATTTGCTTGTGCCGCTGCCTTTTTCACGATTGCCATAGCTTTAATTAATTCTTCATGTATTCTATACCCAGTGATTGGGAAATTTTCAACTGCACGTAAAGTTTGAACCCCATAGTAAGCATCAACAGGTACTTCCTTTGATCCTAAAAAATCCTTCTCAATTCGAATATGCTCTTTTATCGTTGACATATTAATCTCTCTCCTCTATTAAATAGAAAAAACTAAAAAAATAGTATACTCATTAATCATCCTATTAAAAGGAATCGTTCAATCACTTTCTAGCGGGATACAGGACTCCTGACCTGCTTCCAATTTATCAGTTTGTCCAAAACATCTACAGCAATTTAAAACAATGATTCCGTTTTCATATCCCAAGACTATATTACACCTGTTTCATATATGCTTCAAGGCTTTGAGACCCATTGTTTTAACATGTGGATAACCTCTCAAAAAATCTCCGTTTTTTCCATTTCAAACATCAGTTAAACTACAGTAGAATCTCTATTTACCCAGCAATTTCAGCAGAACTAAATTCCCCATTAATATTTCCAGTTACTATAATTGAATGCCCCCAAAACATATCTCCATCATCAAAAAATAGGTCAAAATCACCATCTGGATAAACACTAATACTACTTAATTTCATAAGCCCAACAAATATTTCCTTTGTAATCTTATTCATTTCTGCCTCTTCATTATCCTCGAGCCATTCATTTGCCAATTCAACCAGTTCTTCAGCAGCATAACCTCTAATTTTCCTATTCCATTTATCCTGCTCCTTAAAAAGCTCATAGGCAGTTTTCAATGCAGAATGCATAACCGTCCTATCTTCATTCCAATCAAAATATAAATATCCCTCTTCAACAGCCCAGGAAATATCCTTTTCAAAAACCTTTATACCCTTATTAAGCTCAAAAATACCTAATACATCATCATTATAAAAAACGGGCTTTAGCGATTCCTGTAAGATGATTTCTAATTCATCATCGCGATAATCCTTTTCGATTACGCTAACAAGCATCATCGACTTTTCAGCCTTACGTACCTGAAGTCTTGCGATTGAATTCATACCCAATAGGTCTCTTGTTTTTTCCCATTCCTCATCATCTACCAACCATTCAAGTCGCAGCTCTTCTTTTATAGAAGGTTCATTGCTCCCCAAGGCTTTCCAGGCAATTAACGGGATTGAGGCATTCCACATTTGATTTCCTCCGGCTCTTCCCGCACTAATTCCCGAAGCTCCTGTAACAGCTATTACTTCCATCACCTGTTCCTTAAATCGACTTTCAAATTGACTTTTTTCTCTAGTTTTACTCATACTAGTCACCATTCCTTTATTAATCAGAAATTGCTCTTATTACATTCCAACTTGTGAATCATTAAATCTATTATACTTGTAATTTTTGTAAAGGCATCAATCCTCTTAACATATTCATACTTTTTTGTTATTAGAAAGGTAATTTTTCCGCTTCTCTTTACATGTTTTTTGAAGTGAGAAAATTTCTGTCAAAATTGAAAAACAAATTAGTATATTCAAGGAACAAGGTAGAGTATAATACCATTAGTTATCAAGGTTAAACTAACTTACATAACTTCATTGTTACATAAGAATAATTACTGGGATAATTTTTCCCTTACTATTTAGGAGGTAATAAAATGGTGCTGCCAAATTTCGAAGAAAACTTACAAAAATATGCAAAGCTTTTAGTTGCAAAAGGGATCAATGTTCAGCCAGGTGACTGGGTGAAAATGACGATCACAGTTGATCAAGCTCCTTTAGCACGTCTTATCACGAAAGAGGCTTATGATTTAGGGGCTGAAAAGGTCATTATTAAATGGTCTGATGATGAAATCAGCAAGCTGAATTACATACATCAACCTGTAGAAGTATTAACCAACATTCCTGAATATGAAATCCAAGAATCAGAAGACCATGTGTTAAATCATCGCGTTAGCCGACTTTCGATTGTATCCAGTGATCCAGGATTACTTAATGAAGTGGATCCTTCTAAAGTTGCAGCTTATCAAAATGTAGCCGGTAAAGCATTCAAGGCACAGCGAATAGCAACGCAGAATGATGATTTGAAATGGACGGTAGCTGCTGCTGCTGGAGCTGGCTGGGCAAAGCAAGTGTTTCCTGATTTATCAACATCTGAAGAACAAGTGGATGCCTTATGGGATCAAATTTTCAAAACATGCCGTGTTTATGAAGAAGATCCAATCGCCGCATGGGATGAGCATAAAAAGATTTTAAATGAGAAAGCAGCTATATTAAATGAAATTCAATTTGATGCCCTTCACTACACAGCACCAGGGACTGATTTAACATTAGGCTTACCGAAGAACCATATTTGGGCATGTGCTGAAAGCTATAACCCAAAAGGGGAAGAATTTATTGCTAACATGCCTACAGAGGAGGTTTTCACTGCTCCTGATACACATCGTATGGAAGGTGTTGTTCGCAGCACAAAGCCACTTAGTTATGCAGGTACGCTCATTGAGGGCATTGAAGTTCATTTTAAAGATGGAAAAATCGTGGATATTTCCGCTGAAAAAGGAAATGAAGCAATCAAAAAGCTAGTATTCGACAATGACGGTGGAACAGGCTTAGGTGAAGTTGCCTTAGTACCAGACCCATCACCAATTTCTCAATCCAATATTACTTTCTTTAATACACTATTTGATGAAAATGCATCCAATCATTTGGCCATTGGGGCAGCATATCCAACGACCATTCAAGGTGGAACAAAAATGAACGAAGAAGAATTATTGAAGAATGGGATGAACACTTCAAACGTTCATGTTGACTTCATGATCGGCTCTAACCAAATGGATATCGATGGAATCAAAAAAGACGGCACGATTGTACCTATCTTCCGAAATGGAGACTGGGCAATCTAGTCTAAATAATTTTTCATAACTTAAAAAGAGGAAAATGAACAATTCCGCCATTTTCCTCTTTTTTACTTTTAATTGAATCCCTACTCGTTATTTTTAAGCTATATTGTTCTTCATTCATAACAATTCTTCGAACTAATAAACAGCAATCATGTGAATCATAGACCCACTTTCATATTCATCACAAATGATTAATTAAGTCTAAATAGTATTCTTTCATCTGCTCTTTTAAGGAAGACGGCTCAATTATTTTTATAGTTTTTCCGAAACTGGCTAGGTAGGAAATCATGAAATTCATTTCACTAGGCTCATATGTCCCCGTTAGATACTTCTTTTCATTTTCATCTATCACCTTCATAGAAGGAAATGGTTGTTGCTTATATTTTTCTACTCCAGTTTCAGTAAGTAAACATTTAAATGAAATGGCTTGATCTGTTGATTTCCATAAGGAATGGGTATTATGAATGGTTACTTCATTTAGATCAAGACGATGATCATATTCTATTTCCTCTAATTCAGTAATGCGGTCGCAACGAAAAACACGATAAGCAGATTTATCCAAATCAAATGCTTGACAATACCAATACCCTTTCATTGCATATATGGAGAGTGGTTGAATACTCCTCACGGTCGTTTGTTTCGGTGTCTCGTACTTTATTTTAATTCCCTTATTTTGAACTGCGTTTAACAGAAGTTCTTCTAGATACACACATTCATGTATTTGTTCTGTATGGTAAAAAGCTACTCTCTTTTTTAAATTTTCAATTTGCTCATGTTCTTTTAATGAAACGGCTTCTAAAAACTTCCTATTAATCGAAGCAAGTGATATATGGAATGGAGTACTTGCAAAACTGTTTAATGCTTGCATAGCAAAATAAAGCGCAAAGACCTCTTGGCTTGTAAACGATATTGGAGGCAATGCCATTGGTTTCAGTAACCGGTACCCACCATACCTACCGTAGTCTACAAATAATGGGACACCCATTTCCTCTAGTGATGCAATATCACGAAGTGCTGTCCGTTTTGATATTTCAAATTCATTTATTAAATCCTTCAATGTGAACATTTGCATTTTATTAATAAAGCGAAGCATCTGATTTAAACGTTCACTTTTTTTCATAGGACTCTCCTTATAGGTGCCATTTATTGTCACCTTTTAAATTTATACTTAAAGTGTAAAAGATCATAACGAAGGAGGCAATACAATGAATATTGAAGTTATTCCATTTTTATCATTTAAGGGGCAGGGGGCTGAGGCAATTTCATTTTATGAACAGTATCTAGGAGCTAAAGTATTATTTAAAAAAACTTATAAAGAAATGAAAGAAATGGATCCGGAGTTCACCTATGACAACGGCCAGGACGACTATATTACGCATTCTGTCTTACAAATTGGTAGAAATAAAATCATGATTGCAGAAGAAGAAATGGACTCAACACGTCCTTGGCAATTAGGTAATAGTTCATCATTATGTTTCCAATCTAAGGATTACTCAGAAATTGAAACCATCTTTCATAGCCTTATTAGACATCATCAAGTCCATACTCTCATCCCTTTTAATAAAAATTCATTTAGCCCCGGTTACGGAGTGGTGAAAGATCCATTTGGAATAATTATTCAATTAACTGTAACAACGCATGATTTCTAAATTTATTGTAGATGGTAGGCTCACATATGGATAAATCCCTTTTGGGTTTAGAAGCTAAGCAATTGGGCTTTTATAAAAGCAACATTCTATACGAAACAGTAAAAATGAAAGGGCTCAGAATGGGTATATTCTGAACCCTTTTATTGAATCAAATTAGTCTCACAACCGTTTTAAATTAAGGTCTACTTTTCTTTTTACCAATATGATATAAAAATTTATTGGTAGACAAACCTACAAGATACTGGCGTCTATTCCATCTTCCCTACCACTTTCACTCTTAGTCTTGTTGCATTTTCCGGATGATACGCAAGCGGGGTTTCTTCTACCTCAACTAACTCAATCGTTTCAGCAACCGCACCAGCTAATACAGCTTGTTTCACTGCCTTTTCCTGAGCATCTTTCAAGGAATCCTCACGTGATTCTTTAGAATAGATATAGATCTGCTCATATTGCCCACTAATTTGAGCAATTGATGCACCAATTGCATTGGCTACTGTACCATTTTCCGCTTTAATCATATTCGATACCCCACGAATCGTATCAGGAACAATAATACTTCCTCCTCCTACGATAACAAGCTGAACATCTTCTGAGGAGGTTTTCATTTTATCGATGGCCTGCTCAATTAATGAGGAAATTTCTATTAGCACATCTTTAGCGAAAGCTTCATCAATGTGCTCGACTAAGTTTTTATCACCTACATCAGCTAAGCCTAGACGAACCGCAATGTCGGTTGTAGTCAGGGTACTTCCACCAAATACAAGTGCTTCCTGACTAATTTTGTATCCTACACTATCGGGACCAATGGTAATCTTGCCGTTGTTTACACGAACAATACTTCCTCCACCCAGACCTACAGAAATAATATCCGGCATTCTAAAATTGGTGCGGATATCTCCAACCTCAACTGCTACAGAAGACTCTCTCGGAAATCCGTCCTGTAAAACCCCAATATCAGAGGTCGTACCTCCTACATCAAGAACCATTGTATTTTTGATTTGCGCTAAATAGGAAGCACCCCGGATGCTGTTTGTTGGTCCACATGCAATTGTTAAAATAGGAAATTGTTTCGCATATTCGATTGACATCAAGGTTCCATCGTTTTGACATAAATAGACTTCCGCGTTAGCAATCCCTTCCTCTTCCAATGCATGAATAAATCCTTGTGTTGTTGTTTCAATTACTTTACATAAGGCTGCATTGAGAATGGTTGCATTTTCACGTTCAATTAACCCTACAGAACCAATCAATGAAGAGCAAGAAACCGGGAATTCTTCTCCATATACTTCTTGGATGAGATCACGTACCTTTAGTTCTTGATCATTTTTGATCGAAGAGAATACACCAACTACAGCGATCGATTCTACTTTTTCCTGCCATTCCTCTAGTAGACTCTTAATTTCATTATCATCAAGCGCTCCCAATAATTGACCATCGTATTCATAACCACCATGTACTAATGCATAATTTCCAGAAAGTTCTTCAACCATATCTTTCGGCCAGGCGGTAAAAGGAAGAACAGAGGCAGTTGCTGGATAGCCAAGCCGAATGACACCAACTCGGGCTAATTTCTTCCGTTCTACTATTGCGTTTGTACACTGGGTTGTCCCTAGCATCGCATGAGTGATCTTCGTTTTATCAATATTTGCTTCTTTTAAAACGTTTCTTAAAGCTGTTTCAATCCCCGTTTTAATATCTAAACTTGTAGGAGATTTTACACTATGAATTAGATGACGATGTTCATCTAAAATAATAGCATCTGTATTTGTTCCACCAACATCTATACCAATCTTATACATGTTTTACTACCACCTTTTTAACCAATTCCTCAATTGGAACATAATCATAATCGTATCCGAAATAGTTTGGACCAGCTGTTTCGATTCCTTTATCCGTTCTCCATTTTTCATGTGCTGGCAACCCAATCACACGTACCCTTTTCCCATATTTTAGACTTTCAGTTGTTACTGGTAATAAGGTTTCATAATCCACTAAACAAATTAAGTCCGGAGTCATAGCAACTACTTGACCATCTTTTTCTGCAATAAGATTTTCATTTTGAAAATGGACCTTCATATTTTCATCTTTATTTTCTTCAATACCTTCAAGGTTCATTTTCCCAAGGTTAAAGCCACCCTTGGTTTCTCGAATCACATCCACAATTTTCCCTTGGAATAACTCATATCCAGAGACTAACTTTAGCAATTCCTGAAGTTTTTCTTTTGCATTTTGTTCCTTTGAAGAAATAATTTCACCGATCTTTTCGGAAAGTGTAATGATATGATGGACGCCACTCTTCTTAATCTGTGCACCAGTCGTTGGGTACAAACTAACCAAGGAACTAGCACCCATCTCAACCGTTTCTGTTCGAGCCAAACGTTCTGTCCATTTATTATCTATTGTTTCAAATATCCCGATATTTCCTTTTTCATCAGTGATGGCCATTGGCGTTGCTGAAATCCCATCCAAGTTAAAGGTCACCATTTGGAGTTCTGGAAACGCCCGCCCCATTCCATCACAGTCAATGAGAGGTAAATCCAATTGTGCAGCTACCACAATCGGGATCATCGAATTTACCCCACCTGCTTCCATTGGATAAGTTCCTGTAATCTTTTCCTTCCCTATATATTTCGCTAGCTTTTGAAAAACTTTTACAAACTCATCTCCACGTGGAAACTTTTCTACTAAAACTGATGGTGCCCCCATCATCGCGGCTGGAATGAAAAAGTCCTCATCCTCGATTTCATCAACTGAATATAGTCGTACTGGTCCATTTTTCTCAATAGCGGAAAGAGCCATCATTTTCCCAATATAAGGGTCTCCTCCACCACCTGTTCCTAAAAAGGCTGCTCCAATAGCAATTCGTTCAATCGCATCTTTATCTAAATATCTCATTTATTCTCCTCCAACATGATAGATTTCTGTATAGAAAAACGATTGCCAAAATAATAAATTACAAATGAAATAATAATCCCAGTTAATGGCTGATTAGGTACTTGAGGCAAGCTAGGGAATAAAGAAAAAACAACTGGAATACTAGCAATGACAGCACCTACTAGCCAAGAGAAAACGCCTAAACGGTTCACACCCTCCACTTGTCTCCAATTATTCATATTGCCCTTATTCATTATCCAATAGGAGGCAATCATTACCCCTGCAACTGGTGGAATCATTGCTGATAATATAGACATGATAGGTGTGAAATAATTTAATATTCCCACCACGGCAAGTAAAGTTCCCACCGTACCAGCAATTCCAACTGCCATTTTTTCTTTTTGCTTAGAAATGTTAAAAACATTAATCAAGGCAATTCCACCAGATATTGCATTAACCAAATTTGTTTTCCATGTAGCTAAGATTAAAATGACACCACCAATGAATGGGGTTGCTATATTCAAAAAGACCGCAGTAATATCGCTCGTCTGATATGCAATCGTTAAAACTGCACCTACGCCAATCATCAGAACTCCAGCTGGAATAATTCCAAAGATGGCTGCTTTAAAAACATCTGAACGTTTTTTGGAAAATTGGGAATAATCACCCGCTATCACTGCTCCTAATGCAAATGACCCCATTGTGACTGAAAGCCCATCCATAAAACTCATATTACCACTAGGTTTATAGTTCTGAATTGCTTGTAAATGATCTCCACTCAATGTTTGAACTAAACCAACTATAGAAATGATGACCAATAATGGAACTGCAATATAGCTTATTACGCGTAGCACCTTAATTCCATAGATAGCTGAGACCACCATTACCAAACCACAAAGGAAAGAGGCTAATGGTATTGGCATATTCATATCATAATTCGCCAGTAAATTCGCTAATGCAGCCCCACAAACATTGGCTTGAATTCCAAACCATCCTAAGCAAGCAATGGCTAAAATAATTGATAATATTGTTCGTGAGCCCTTTTTACCAAATACTTGTCCGGCAATATGAACAGTTGGCTTTCCCAGATCACTACTTTGCATGCCTTGCAAAATCATGATGGCGACGACAATGAAATAACCGACAAATGCTACGAATAATGCCTTAGGTAAACTCATACCAGAAATAAGTGTATTTCCTACTAATAGACTTGGTATGCTAATCATTGCACCAGCCCAGACAATTCCTAGACTATACCATGATTGATGCTCGCCATTATTTCTCATATTGTAGCCCCTCCTTTACTCCATTCATTCCTCTTTTCATATAAAGTGTTGATTTTCGTAAGTATTAAAAACCTAAATAAATCTGATTTTCTACTTTGTTCAACTGTTAACAATCTTAAAAATCACACTCCGATTTTTGTTTAGAAAATTAGACAGCAACGTATTTACAAAAGCAACAAAACTATACGAAAACATCCTTTTGAAAAGTGACTAGTAAATTTATTTCCCATTATAAAAGAAACAATGGGGGTGAGTCTTTTTCAAAAATGAAAAAAAAATCCGAAATTTTGTCGTTTCTGACAAAACTCCGGATATAACCAATGATGGCTTGAAAGTTTAAAAAATGTCATTGTTAATTAATCGATAAATCATGCAAGCGATATACACATCATAAAATTCAGAATACATCGTTACATCATTTCCGATCTGTTCACTAATCTTTTTGATCCGATATTTCACTGTATTTTTATGAATATATAAAAGCTTTCCACATGTATCAAAATTTCCATTTGCATCTAAGAGGAAGGTCATCAAAGTTCTCATAGATTCTTCATCATTTAGAATAGGAGAAATAACTGAAAAACATTCTTCAATCATTTCTTCTCCCTGCTTACTGAAGTCAATGGCACGCTTCATTGACCGAACCTCTGCAGCTGTATACAGTTTTCTCTTAGGATAGATTGAATGTACTTTTTTTCCTACTTGATTGACCAATTGATACATACGACGAACATCAGTTGTATGTCTCATTTTTGGAGAATAGACTATTTCCGACAATTGAGAGAAGTAATTCGTCGTTTCGATAAACTCACTAGCAATGTCAAACTCATTGTATTTATATAAGCAATTTCCTAGAAGGACTACAATACATTGATCGATGTTTTGAATTACTCTCGTTTTATAATATTTCGAAAGCTGCTCTTCCAGCTCTTCTCTAATCTCCCGTTCTTCCGACAAATCGTTTATATAAACTAACCACATCATTTGAATAGCGGAGACATCAATATGAAGCTTCTTTGCTAATCTACGCATTTTTTCACTTTCATCATTAATAATCGCTTTTACCAAGGCATATTCGCTCACTTCATCATGCTTGTCTCCCCATAAATTGATTGCAACTTGTACGATTTCACTGATTTTTTCTATAATTTTCGCCTGCAATCTCGTATTCTCTTTAATAAGAAATAGATGAAGCATCTCTCCATTTTTTTGATGAATACTTTTATGTTCTACAAAACCATTGGGAACCGTTCTTTCTAATTCTTGTGTCCCCTTGCCCCCATTCAGATCCGATCGAGTATATTCTTGAATGATTTCCGACACGTCTAAAGAAGAATTACGCGGCCACATTACTTGATTCACAATCTCAAAATTGGTATTTGTCAAAAGGATATTCGCCTTCAGACGATCCGATAACATTTTAAGTGTGATTTCCACACTCTGCAGATGTTCTGGCAACAAGGAAACCTTTTCTAGTGTCTCCTTAACAAAATGATCATTCACAGCTTGATTACTTACAATCGATTCCATTACTTCATAAATCACTTCATTATAACGAAGTGAATAATCGTTTTTCGGCATACAAATGATTATAAAGCCCTGGGAATCTGCTAATTGCAGAACTTCCTCAGGTATCTCTGGCAGGACGATTCCCACATAATATAAGATAAGCCCTAATTCCCCTAGATCATGTAAGTGCTGAATCGCTTCACATTGTTTTTCAACACTATCTCTAATTGAATAAAATGAGCTAATAACTAGTTCTTCCGCGTACCACTCATCCTGAACAGATTGAATAATCTGAGAGAAAAAATCTACATTTGAAACTTCTAACACGGATAAAGAGGAGACAGTTCGATTAAGATTATTTTTACCGGTCAACACTTCTGCCCCTCTAAATGATGGCAATTGTAGCAAATCTTTTACCGTTACCCCATTTCTTTTCACCCCACTTCATTTTCACTTTTTATATGCTAATGGAATATGAATCAATCGGAACTGTTTTATATCCATATTCATCCTTTAGTAAAATTAAATATTCTACAATAATTTTACATCTTTAATTAGTGCTTCAATATCCTCTAATTTAGTTGCCCAGCTTGTACAGAAACGGGTAATCGTATAATTTTCATCTAAATTACCCCATACCTCAAAACCATAATTCTTTCTAAGGACATCCATTTGTGTATTTGTTAAAATTGGAAATTGTTGATTCGCTAGCGAGTTCCCGTAAAGCTCGATTCCTTTTTCTTCAAATGCCTGCCGCAATTTTAATGCGTACTCTACAGCACTTCCACAAATTTTTAAATATAGCTCGTCTTCAAAGAGTGTACCAAACTGAATCCCTAATAGCCTTCCTTTTGCAAGTACACCACCACGTTGTTTCATAATATAGCGGAAGTCTCTTTTTAATGGATTGGAACTAATCACAACCGCTTCACCAAAAAGCGCCCCACATTTTGTGCCACCAATATAAAAGACGTCACATAAATGAGCGATATCCTTAAGTGTTACATCATTATATGGACTTGTAAGACCATAACCCAACCTGGCACCGTCTAAAAATAATGGAAGATTCAATTCTCTACAAACCTTACTTAATGATTCCAATTCAGCTTTCGTATACAAGGTACCCATTTCAGTAGGATTGGAGATGTACACCATCCCAGGCTGTACAACCGCTTCACGAATTGGACTATTCCAATGTGCATAGTACAATTCCTCTACTTGTTCAGCCCGAATCTTCCCATCCTCACTAGGAAGTGTAAGTACTTTATGTCCGGTAGCCTCGATTGCCCCAGCTTCATTTGTAGATATATGCCCAGAAATAGCACTCACTACTCCCTGATGTGGGCGCAATATAGATGCAATAATAATAGAATTGGCCTGTGTTCCTCCTACCAAAAAATGCACATCTATATCTTCTTTATTACAGGCAGCCTTTATTTTAAAAATAGCATCCTTCGAATACTCATCATTCCCATATCCTGAAGATTGCCTAAAATTCGTCTCTACTAATTTTTCTAAAATTTTCGGATGGCACCCTTCCAAATAATCACTTTGAAAATTTATCACTTACCATTCACCCCTAAAATTACTTTTTTTAAGAATATACTGATTCTCAAATTCTACTACTTTGACGTACTAAAATGCAAAAGGTGGGACAGGGGGTCAGGTCCAGTGTCCCAGTCTAGGTGTAGTAATTCCCACGAAATTCACCTAATTCTCATGTATTTACTAATTTATCTCATAAAAATGTATTCATCCTATTTAATAGAAAAGGCCCATCAAAAGATGGACCTATTTCAAAATTAAATTTTTCTGCATAAGTATTTGTGGTGGTGGGACAGTAAACCTGACCCTCTGTCCCGCCTTATGTCGTGTGGTATTCCCTTCTTTTCCATGCAAATGATATTCCAACTCCAACAGCTAATAGGACTGTTGCAAAATAAAAAGGGTAGTTTAAATTGAAATCAAATAATATTCCGCCTATTATTGGTCCAATGACATTACCAATGCTAGTGAACATGGAGTTCATTCCACCGACAAAACCTTGCTCATCACCGGCAATTTTTGATAAATATGTGGTTACAGCCGGACGCATCAAATCAAATCCAACAAATACAGTGACTGTAACAAGTAAGATGGTAAAATAGGTGTTCACGATTGTTACTAAAAATACAAGGATTGCCGAGACAATTAGGCAGTAACGAATTAAACGAATTTCTCCCAGCCATTTCGTTAGACGATCAAATAAACCAACTTGAAAAATCGCCCCAATTATCCCACCACCTGTTACCACTATCGCAATATCCTTCGGTGAAAAACCGAATTTATGATCGACAAATAATGAAAAAAGCGATTCAAAGGAAGCTAAACCAAACGAAAAAATAAAAATGATGATAAAAGATATAAGATAGATCGGTACAAAAATACGTTTCCACCCTGTCTTTTGTCCTTTCTCCTCTTCCTTTTCAGGATGTCGTTCAGGTTCATGAAGTACAGTGATCGATATGATAGCTGTTACTACCGCAAAACCTGCTGCAAAGAAGAACGGCAAGCGCGTAGCTATCTCTCCTAAAAAGCCACCCAGTCCAGGTCCGATAATAAAACCTGTCGAAATAGCGGCTGACATATACCCCATAGCTTTTGAGCGTCCCTTAACCGTCGTTATATCTGCAATAAACGCTGTAACTGCCGGCATAATGAATGCCGCACTGACACCACCGAGCATTCGTGAAATAAAAAGTATCTCAATTGTTTTCCCAATTCCAAATAAGAACTCCGAGATTCCAAAAATGATTAAACCGATAATAATCATTCTTTTTCTCCCAAAGCGGTCTACCCAGCGACCAGCAATTGGTGACAAAATTAACTGTGTAAGAGCAAAAAATGCTACCATATAGCCGACAACAGATCCGGAAATATGTAACTCATTCATGATTGTAGGAGTAACTGGAATAACAAGACCAATTCCTAAGAAGACAATGAATAGATTGATTAATAATATGGCTAACATTATGTTTCGATTTTGCATATCTCTTTACTCCTTCTATGTAAGCTTAAATATCTTGTTCAAATTATCTCCATTTATTCAAATAATAGATATAGCACCTCATTGATTAAAAAATCCTCCTATTTACCCATTTTGAAAAGTTCCTTTATAAGGTTAAATGTTCAACCTTGTCCTACATTTGTTGTAACTCCAAAATACAAATTTACACGATTTTTTAATACTAGATTATATATAAATCTTGCGTATTAATCCATTATTATAGCCCAACGTGTGGTGCCCCGTGATGCTTACTCAGCCACAGTGAAGATTGAACCACCTTTATCCCTAAAAATGTATTTTACACCAATTTTAAAAAATATAAAAACTTTGATAGCTACGTAAAAATGATCTAAATCAAAAAATCATCGTGTAATTTCCTAATGGTTAAACACCAAATTTAATAGAATAGCAACTTCTCACATTTTTATATTGGTGGGACATTGGAACCGACCCCCTGTCCCACCATCATAAATCTTTACATTGTATTAATACTAGATTAACAAAAACATTTTATAGTTTAATAGAAGTTCGAATTTATTGAATGAAAAATTTTAGGGGGTTCTGATGATGTTTAAAAACCGATTTAAAAAGAGGATTTTGCCTGTGGCTGTTCTTTCTACGGTAGCGCTTGGAGCTTTGTTTGGTTCTCTACATAGGGATGATGTTAAAGCCATTGAAGCTAAACAAAACGATGCAAAAATTAAGAATGTTATTTTCTTAATCGGAGACGGGATGGGGGTTTCGTACACTTCTGCTTATCGTTATTTAAAGGATGATCCATCAACAAAAGAGGTAGAACTAACAGAATTTGATAAATATCTTGTCGGGCAACAAAAGACTTATCCAGAAGACCCTAATCAAAATGTTACAGACTCAGCAGCTGCTGCAACAGCCATGTCTGCCGGGATTAAAACATATAATGCGGCGATTGGTGTTGATAATGATGGTTCCTCAGTAGAAACGGTTCTTGAAGCTGCTAAAGCTAAGGGAAAATCCACCGGACTAGTAGCAACCTCTGAAATCACTCATGCAACACCTGCTTCTTACGGTGCTCATGATGTAAATCGTAAAAATATGAATGCGATTGCCGATGATTACTATGATGAAATGATTAATGGAGAACATAAGATTGATGTCTTGCTTGGTGGCGGTAAAAGTAACTTTTTACGCCCTGATCGGGATTTAACAAAAGAATTTCAAAAAGCGGGCTATTCATATGTAACAAATAAAAATGACATGTTAAATAGCAAAAGCTCTCATATTTTAGGATTATTTGCTCAAGGTGGCATGCCAAAAATGCTTGATCGTGACGAATCTATGCCTTCTTTAAAAGACATGACCGAAACAGCATTAGATAAATTAAGCAAAAATAAAAAAGGCTTTTTCTTAATGGTTGAAGGGAGCCAGATCGACTGGGCTGGACATGATAATGATATTGTTGGTTCAATGAGCGAAATGGAAGACTTTGAGCAGGCATTTAAAGCAGCAATAGATTTTGCAAAAAAAGATAAACATACACTAGTAGTGGCAACAGCTGACCATTCAACCGGAGGATTTTCCATCGGAGCCAAGGGTGAATATAACTGGTTTGGGGCACCCATTGCAGCAGCAAAACGCACACCAGACTATATAGCAGAACAGATTGCTAAAGGTTCCGATGTAGAACAAACTTTAAAGAAATACATTGACTTACAGCTCACAGCTCAAGAAATCCAATCGGTTAAAAAGTCTGCTGAATCTAAAGACGTTACAGAGATAGATAATGCGATTGAGGCTATCTTTGATAATCGATCTTTTACTGGATGGACAACGGGTGGTCATACAGGTGAAGATGTGAACGTGTACGCGTTTGGGCCAGGTAGCGACTTATTTGCTGGAAATATAGATAATACAGACCAAGCCAAACTAATTTTCGAGATTTTAAAAAACGGAAAGTGATCTAGTTTATAAAATCATTTAATTCCCCGTTGCACAATTGTTCAACGGGTTCCTTTTTACATGTAGATTGATTCGGAATTAATCAGACTAAGTCTCTAGCTATCCTTCATTCTTTGACCGTAATCAGCTTATGGAATTATTCGTTTTCAATTATCATAATCGATCCTATTTTTATTTTCCCATAAGTAAGGAAGGAGATTTTTTTATGAAAGTACTAACTCCCATTATACTCGCTTTATCCCTAATTTTAAGCGGATGTAAAACTGCTTCAACTTCGGTATCTCCTGTTAAAGCAACTGAAAAACAGGATCATCCATCTGAACAAGATCGAACAGAAAAGGAAAAAAAGAGAGCAAAATCTTTAGCTGATATTTATGTCCCTAATCCTCAAGTTTCAGATGATACAAAGCTCCTTAATGCAGGAAAAACAATTAATGATAGTAAGGGGACCGTCACCTTAAAGGAAATCGCTTCTCTGAATAAATTATATACTATTGGACCCGTTGAAATGAAAATCAAGAATGTTAAGCTCATTCATAATACACCTACGTATTCTTTAATGGACTATTTCCATCAATTTACGGAAAAATATGAGGAATTCGATTTTATTAAAATAGAAATTGAACTAATCAACCAATCGAACCAAAAAGTACATTTTGGGCCAATTGCTCATTTAGAAACAAGTAATGGAGAGATTAAAAATTTTGAAGATGACTTTTATATTGAATATCTGGGTGGTGAGATTGAACCAAACGGTTCTAAACAAGGGGCACTTGGATTTATTATCGAAAAATCGACGCCAGATGTAAATTGGATAGACATTCAAACAAGTGATGTTCTTGATGAGAATCATAAGACTTTGAATAAATCTCAAAGTATAAGAATTAATTTTAATAAAGAGGAATAATAAGGCTTGGTAGAAACCAAGCTCTTTTTTTTCCTTTTTACAGTAAGAAAATATATATAAGCCAACAAAACAAGATACTAATCTGTGGAGAACAAAAAACGACAATTAGTCTCTATTTCATATAGAGCCTAAATTGTCGTCTATCAACATTCCTATTCTTCCTCAATTGACACTTCTTCACCATTTAAAATTAGTTTATAGGATATATCTGCTTTTAATGATGCAGAAACCGCACAATACTTTTCTTCACCTAATCGAATAGCACGTCTTACTTTTTTAGCTGCAATATCCCCATCTACTGTAAAAGTAAGTGTAGCAGCGGTAAATGCAGTTGGCATTTCCTCTCTGCGTGTGCCATCCACTGTAATTTCAATATTTTCAATTTGATCTAAATGTGGTTTTAAAATCATTGTAACATCAATACCGATACATCCAGCTAATGAAGCTAGTAACATTTCTGTTGGTGTAGGTGCTTGTCCTAATCCACCATAATTTGCTGTGGCATCCATGGACATTGTATGTCCAGTAGGGCCAACCGCTTCGAAGGCACGTCCGCCTTGCCATTTTGCTTTAATTTGCATAATATTCAATCCCTTTCTGATTAAAACTCTGATACCTGTCGTAAAAATTTTTGTGCCCGATCTGTTTGTGGATGTTCAAAGAAATCATTTGGTTCAGCATCCTCGACAATGACACCATCTGCCATAAATAGAATACGATCTGCCACGTCTTTAGCGAATTTCATTTCATGAGTGACAATGACCATGGTCATTCCCTCTTCGGCTAAATCTTTCATAACATTCAGTACTTCCCCAACTAATTCTGGATCTAGAGCTGATGTTGGTTCATCGAATAACATTATTTTCGGTTCCATTGCTAATGCCCTAGCAATTGCGACACGTTGCTGTTGACCACCTGATAGCTGGGAAGGGTAAACATTTTCTTTTTCACCTAAACCAACCCGTGCTAATAATGGTTTCGCAATATTTTTTGCCTCTTGCTTAGACATCTTTTTTACAACAACCAATGCTTCCATCACATTTTCAATTACCGTTTTATGTGGGTACAAATTAAACTGTTGAAACACCATGCCTGTTTCCTGACGAATAGCATAAATGGTTTTTTTCAATGCTTTTATCGAAGCTTTAGCATTGATTTCATGACCATTTACAGTTACTTTTCCACCAGTAATACTTTCTAGACCATTAATACATCTTAAAAAAGTACTTTTACCTGAACCACTCGGACCGATTACAGCTACTACCTGATGTGCTGGTATTGTTAATGAAATATTTTTCAACACTTCATTTTCTCCAAATTTCTTTTGGAGCTGATCAATGTCAATCATATTTTCACCACCTTAATATACAGATAACCGTTTTTCAATTTTATTTAATATAAATGAAAAGAATGTACTCATCACCCAATACATAATTCCAATGGCCAAGTAAAATGGCATATAAGCGTAATATTGAGCGACTAATAATTGTGCAGAACGCATCAATTCTGTTACGGCAATGACAGAAACGAGCGAAGTTTCTTTTAACATTCCTATAAAGGTGTTACCCAGGGGCGGAATGGCGTAGCGGATCGCTTGCGGAATGACAATTCGCCGCATGGCTTGACCAGCTGTCATTCCTGTTGCCAATGCAGCCTCTGTTTGGCCATTTGGCACCGATTGTATCGCGCCACGGAATGCTTCAGAAACATAAGCACCAATATTAATACTTAGTGCAATATAAGCAGCCGTTAATGCATCTAATTCTATTCCATAATCCACTAATCCATAATAAACAATTACTATCTGTACAAGCGGAGGTGTACCGCGAATGATTGACACATACGCTCTTGCGATCATACGTAGAACGCGATTGCCCTTAATTCGAGCAATCGCGGTTAACAAGCCAATGATTAAACCGAAGAACATAGAAACCACTGTAATAAGTAATGTGTAATATGCACCCTTCAATAAGAAAGAAAAATTATCAATTACCAAATCCATTGTAGTTACCTACCTTCATTATTCTGCTGGTGGTTCTTCTCCAAACCATTTAACAAAGATTTCTTTATACTTGCCATCTTTTTTCATCTCAGCAAGAGCATCATTTAACGCATCAACTAATTCAGTATTGCCTTTTTTCACTGCAACAGCAGCCTTATCAGCTTTAATTGCATCTCCGACAGCTTTTATTTTATAACCATTTTCCTCAACGATTGGTTTTAACGCATATACGTTATTAATCGTTGCATCAATACGCCCAGCATCTAAATCTTTTAACGTTGTTATTACATCATCATAAGTATTAATTTTAAAGTTTCCTACTTTTGGCATTAAATCATTTCGTAAATAGGCTTCATCATTTGTACCAAGACCAACACCTATTGTTTTTCCTTTAAAATCATCAGATGATTTAATCTTTGTATTTGATTCTTTAACAATCACTTTTACTTCATTTGTAATATAGGGTTTCGTAAAATCGATTTGCTTTTGTCGTTCTGGAGTGATGGTTACCTGACTAACTAACATGTCAAATTTCCCCTTCTGTAGTCCAGGTATTAACCCTGAAAAATCTTGTGCGACAAATTTAGCTTTTACCCCAAGACGTTTTGCTAGTTCCTTCGCAATATCTACATCGAAACCATCATATTCTTTTTTGTCGTTCATATAATTATACGGTGCGTACGTTCCCATAATTCCCACCGTTAATTCACCATTTTTTTGTATCGTTTTAAGTGCGTTTTCTTCACTTTTTTTCGTTTTATTATCATTATTACCACATGCAGCTAAAACAAGTACTGCTAAAGCGATTATTGAAAAAAACAATTTTGTCTTCTTCATGTTGTCTCCTCCTTCTATAGATGCGAAATAAGTTGAAAAATTCAAAGTGCCCTTACTAGTAGTGACAATATTTGAGAAATGGTTTTGAATAACCACAGAATAAAGCAATTTTACGAAATCAACTCTTTAAAATTTGTCTATTTAAATCCATCTCTTTCTTACATTGACCTCACTTAGAATATTCACGCTTCATAAATCCTATAAGATTACTAGACATTAGTCAAACATTTTGTCTTGCTTTTTTCATCCGTTTTTATCTGTTACATTTCTTAAAAAGTCACTTAAAAATAGGTTACCGAATATGTTCATTATTTCCTGATATAACTAAAATTATGATGTACTGGTAAGAATCGATAAAAATTAGGCTAATTATTGCAATACGCCTTTGTTCATATGCCTATTTGATAATCTGCCAACGCCTTATCATCAGTAGCCTACCTTTAGGTGCATTTTTTGAAACTTTTCCAGTTTGTGAACGTATAAAAATTGAGGATGAAAAAAGGGGGAATAGCTTATGCCAATCCTATTAGTAGCTATTATTTTAGTCATATTTCTTATTTTTATGATTGCTTCCACTAAAACAAAGAATAAATTAAACATAAAAGATCGAGCTATTCCAGATAATCTCGGGATTCAAACAGATACATTGCTGCCCATTGTTCAAGAATTAGATAGAACCCTATCGAGTTCATATACATCAAATGTAAAAGCACGATTTTTGAAGGAACATCCAAAAGTTAGAGATTATGAGTTTGATTGGTTTCTTTTTGAATTAAAACGCTTTTTTATTATGAATAGCTTATTAAAGTCAGTCCCGATGTTTAGCCCGCGTGTGGATGATATTTGGCATGAAATGCTTATGTTTACTAGAGAATATGAAAAATTCTCAAAGGATTATTATAAGGAAGTTTTGCATCATACGCCAAATATGGAGGTAACTCCGATTCCGGGTGAGAGAGGCTTTTTTGATTGGGTGTATTTAAGCATATTTGAATCAACTCCTAACAGCAGAGCGATTTGGGGAGGATTTCTTAAAAATCCAATTAAGCAGGAAATTATTGATGATTTTAAAAGCTTATCAGAAAACGAATTATTAAATAAGTATTTTCGTCAAGGGCATGATTGGCTCAATAATAAATTGGAATTAATAAGAAAATTTAAAAGTGAAATTTTGTTATCCGAACAGATGATGGAAACAAATAGAAAACCTACACCTTTATCACATTCATCATCTGAGTCGCAAATATTTCATTTAGCAGTAGGTGCAGCCATTTTTTACTCGTTATATGATTCACATTCTTTTCAAAACAGTATGGATGAAATATTGCCAGACGAGTATTATAAAGTAGCAACCACTACAGGCACAGGAGCTACTTGTTCTGGTTTTTCTTGTAGTAGTTCTTCTGATAGTTGTCATTCAGGAGGAGACTCTGGAGGGGATTCCGGAGGTTCTAGTTGCTCTAGTTGTGGTAGTGGGTGCAGTAGTTAATATAGTAAAAATTCTGTAGAAACTGTCCTTCGTATTTTGAATGACAGTTTTTACTCATTCCTTGTATCAAATAATTTATTAACTTATTTTATGAGTAAATTTCAGCAAAGGAATTTAACACCAGATTTACAAACTTTTTATTAGATTTCCTATTTGATTTCCTTCAAAAACCATGAAACAATTTAATTAATATTTTCGTCATCATCATAGTATTGCGATCAAGAAAGGAATAGTAAGATTGAAAAAACGGTTAAAAAGATTTTGGCTTGTCATTCTTCTTCTGTTCATTTGCTTCCTTTATATTCAATCTCTATATAATGAGCATAAAAATCAATCCAATTCAATCTCGACTAAAACAATAGAGGCAACTGGACTTAATCCACTTGTAAAAGAGAAAACGAATCAATTAATCCAGCAAGCTGCAAAAATAGGAATTACGGTTATTATTACAGATGATTTCCGGAGCTCTAAAGATCAAGACCAGCTTTATGAAAAAGGAAGAACGGTGAGTGGAAATATTGTCACCAATGCAAAGGGTGGAGAGTCCTATCATAATTACGGTCTTGCCGTTGATTTTGCACTAAAAACTCCTACAGGAGATGTTATTTGGGACATGGAGTATGATGGGAATAAAAATGGTCGATCAGATTGGTACGAGGTTGTAGACTTAGCAAAAGCTTTAGGATTTTCTTGGGGTGGAGATTGGGCTCAATTTAAAGATTATCCGCACCTACAAATGGATTTTGGCTTAAGCATTAATGATTTACAGAATGGCGAAAAACCTGATGAGACTTAATTATATCAAAGAAAAGGATGACTTCTTTCACTAATTAAAAAGAAGTCATCCTTTTTTTAAGTTTCATATAAAAGTATTTTTGTCCCCTAGTTAGTAACCTACACTATTTTTCCTCAAAGCTTAAGCGCTCATCTTTTTTTCTAGAAACGACATTTGCTAAAGTTTCCGGTAAGGCCATTAATGCAGGGACAAAAATAGGTAGTAAAATAAAGCAAAGTACGATTAAACCTGTAATAACAGCAATGGCTAATTCCGATAAAAGGACGATTCCTGCAGGCATAAGTGTCGCAAACGTACCACCCAGGATAATAACTGCTGATATAATGACACCACCCGTATGCTTGGAAGCCAATACAATTGCCTCTTTAGGTGAAAGATCCGGGTATTCCTTAAAGCGCATCATCAAGAAGATACTATAATCTACTCCTAAGGAAACAATAATGATGAAGGAGAAGAATGGAACGAAAGAAGACAATCCTTCATATCCTAGTACATCTAAGAAAATATAGTTTACGATAAACATAGCTGCATAATATGCACCAACAAGGGATGCTGTTATGAAAACTGGTGTCCAGAAAGATCTTATAACAAAAAATAAAACAAGCAATACTCCAGCGATGACAATAATCGTTGTTTTATTTAAGTCTCTAGACAATACATCATTCATATCCTTAGTTGTCGCACTTGATCCAGCTGTTCCATGCTTAGCATCTGAAAGTACTGTACCTTTTAATCCATTTGAAATTGTTGTATTGATGCTTTTAACTGTTGTTAAAGCTTCATTCGAATAAGGGTCATCACTCAAAACGATGGTCATCTTAGTGATTTTTCGATCTTTAGACATAAAAGCATCTAATGATTGTTTGAATTCGTCATTTGTCAACGCTTCTTTTGGGATAAAGAAGTTCTTATTCGTATTAAGTTGAGCTAAGTAACCATTTGTTTGACCAATTCCATCAGATATTTGTTCTAATCCACCGTTCACATCCGATAATTGGTCTCCAAACGCACCAAATCCATTAAGACCAGCCGCAAGCTGCTCTTGACCAGTTTTCATCTGGCCAAGCCCCTCATTTACACTATTCATATTTGTAACAATGGTGTCAATTCCTGAGGATGCTTTGCCAAGTCCTTCTTTAAGTTTCTTCAAGCCGTCTGCCATTTGGTTTAATCCACCTGACATGCTAGCAAGATTTTTATTTGCAGTACCAAAACCAGCTGTCACTGCATTATAATTTTCATTTAATGCTTGAATGCTCTCTGGTGTAATTTGGCTTAAGGTTGTTGCTAACTGGTTTATTGTTTGCTTTAACGCTTGAAAGTTTGCATCGTTATTCGAATTCGTATAACTGCTTCCAAGGGCATCTGTCATCGATTGCATTTGAGTAATGGCACTTTTCACACCAAGAAGTGCCTGAGCTGCCTCTTGATAATGAGCACCCATTTCCTTATAACCCGCCTGCATCTTATTATAATTATCAGCTAATAATGCTACTCCATGACTCATCTTCGTGAGATTTGTTTCAATCGCAGCAATACCATTACTTATTGTTTGTGGATTATTCGACTTATCATCTATCCCTGCCTGGATTTTTTTTAATCCACTTGTTAAGGCAGTCATACCGTCCTGAAGCTTCGCGGTACCATCAACCATCTTGTTAACATCAGTAAAGTCAGCAGATCCAAGCTTTTCCTGTGCTTGCTTCATTCCATCATGGATTTGATCTACCCCATCTTTTGTTTGGGATAAACCATCTGTTACAGTTGCCATTTGACTATCGACATAAAAATCATCAATTTTTTCCCCAAGAGGCTGTGTGACCGAAGAAACCTGCTTCACTCCCTTTATACTCTTAAGTCGTTCTGTTATGTTATCAATGACGGCAAGAGACTCATTATTATCAAGGGCATGATCATTTTCAATAACGACGGTAGCCGGCATGGACTGCCCTTTACCAAAATGATCTGAAACCAAATTAATGGCTTTAGAAGAAGGATATTTATTTCCAAGTTCACCAACCGTATCAAAGTTAAGCTTTTCCTGATGGAAATACATCATTGGCCCTATAATTAAAAGAATGATCACTGTAATAATAATAGGGTGCTTGGTCGCAAGGGATGATGATTTTCCCCAAAACTTGTTTTCTTTATGCCCACCAACATTTTTAGATGGCCAGAATATTTTCTTGCCTAATACCTTCATAATAAAAGGAGTTAGCGTCAAAATTTCAAGTAATAGAACACTTACACCGATAACGACTACAACACCAGATTGATAGATTGGCGATTCGGAAAAAACAAGAGCTAGGAATGCGATAAATACAGTGAGTATACTATAAGCAATTGTTTTTCCTGCCGTTTTATACGTATTTACTATTGCGTCATCAATCGAATGACCATGTGATAGTTCTTCCTTGAACCGATTAAATAGAAGGATATTATAATCCGTGCCGATCCCAAAGAGAATAAGCACAAGAAGCATCTGAGTAAGGCTGGTTATTGGAAATCCTGCTTTATCTATTAATTGAGCAGCAATCCCCATCGAACAAAGATAGGAAAAGGCTACCGCCACAAGAGATATCAGCGGGGTAACAACTGATCTAAATGCAAGAATAAGTACAACTAAAATAAAGATAACAGTTAATGCCGCACTCTTCTCTACACCTGACTGGGTCGCTTTCAAATAATCATTATTGATAAAGTCTTCCCCGCTTAAATAGTATGTAACAGGTACTTTATCTAACTTTTCTTCAAATTGCTTTTTAATATCATCAATTTCTCTGCCTTTTTTATCAAGCTTATAGCTCACCATGACAGTTGTACCATCTTTGGAAACTAATGAGCTTTTCGCATCAGGCATACTGAAGGGATCAATCATGTTTGTGATCCCAAGTTCCGAGCTGCTATCACTAAGTGATTTAACTACATCCCCGATTCCTTTCATTTCATCATTGGAAATTTTATTTTTATCATAAAATACAATTAGGTTATCCGTACCCTTTGTGGTATCCATTTTTTTTAATATACTACTTGCTATGACAGATGGACTGTCTTTACTTGTACCTTCTTGGCCCTTTTGCCGTAGAATAGCATTTACATCTGGCTGAATGACAGTAAGCACTATCGTTGCAATAAGCCAGATTGCAAAAATTGCCCAACGGCCCTTTATTATTCTTCTCACATTGTGCCCTCCAAATTCCATTCAAATGTTTACTTGTCTTGTTTGTCTTTACCGGAGAAGAACAAAACATTAAAGAATTCATAATTATCCATTCCCTCCGCTACCATGTTTTCTTTAACAGCGGAAACTAATAATTTCATTCCCTTCTCCACAATCTCCTGATCATTTGGACTTAAACGATCTAATACACCAACTAATGACTGATTTGTAATTTCTGATATACTCTCATCGATATCTTCAGCGAGTCTAGCAGACAAGGAAATATCTACTATACGTTTATCCTTCCGATTCGGCATTTTTACTAGAAACCCTTTAGAAATTAGTCTTTCAACAATATCCGAAACAGTACTTTGCGTCATTTTTAAGTTTTGAGAGAGTTGTTTAATACTAACCGTTTTATGTGAATACACTTCACCGATCACCTTTACTTGGGGAATCGTAACCCCGTGGTCCTCTGCTTTCTTCTGCAGACTTTTCATCGTATAACGATGTAAAAAGTCAATAGATTCCCCAATAAATTCAGCTCTATTCAATATTTCTCCCCCCTTCTCTAAATAAATCGCACACGATACATCGTATACGATTTATATTATTTGGATGGACTTTTTTTGTCAATGAAAAAGAAAGGCATAATATTTAGTAAAAAGAATTTAAATGACGGTAACAGCAACTTCAATTAAAAAAACTCGCCATTTCAAGACGAGTTTTTCCATTTGTGTATATTTAGTGTCCTTCATATAATGCTTCACTTTTATTATGTGTATAACCCAGAAAATGTTTATCTTTCAGCCGCGCTCCCTTTAAATAAGCGACGTTGCCCATTCAGCTATTCCCCTTATTGATTTCTTCGAATTCTTGAATCATATGCTTACGAAACTGCTTCGCAACATATGAGTAATTTCTAGTCTTCATCCATGCAAATCCGACCATTTGATAGCAGTCTGGATTTCTGATTTTGATCCGTTTCGTATTTTTTAAGTTTTCCTCTAGAAATGAATACTGCGGGTAAAAGGTAATCCCTTCCCCTTCATTTACCATCTGAAGAACAATAGAAAGCTCTGTCCCCTCAAAGATAATGTTCGGTTCAAAACCAGCATCATGGCAACATGTTTCAATCATATTCGTAGCAGTTGAACCAGATTTATAGCTAATAAAACGCTCATGTCTAGCTTGTTTTAGGTCGATTTCATCAAACATTGCCAACGGATGATTAAGTGGAACTATTAATTCAAGTTGCTCTTTTAAGACAGGTAACCAAATAATATCTGGTCCAGTGATAGGACTATTCGAGATACATAATTCAATTTCGCCTGTTATTAATCTTTCTTTTGCCACTGAGTCTGGCAAAATCGATTGATGTATTTTTACGTTAGGACGCTTAAGATAAAAGCTTTTAAAGACATGCGGCAAAATTTTTGAACTCATTACACTGACTGTTACTCGATCCTCTGTAATATTTGCGAGGTTCTGTATTTGTGACCGTGCATTATCAAGTCCTACTAAAGCTTCTTTTGCTGCTTTAGCAAAAATTTCACCATAGGCATTTAATTTTATTTTACGCCCCTGTCTATCAAATAAAGGTACACCGAGATCTTCTTCCAAACGGGCAATCGTCTTACTTAATGATGATTGAGATACATTTAATTCAAGCGCTGCCTGCGACATATGTTCAATTCTAGCTACAGTTAAAAAATATTGTAATTGTAATAATTGCATGAAAACACCTTCTAGTCTCTTATTGACATAAAGGAATCTATTCATTCCTTAAGAAATATTGTACCTATTTTTAAATCGGAATACGATAGAGGTGAATTTACAATAATTATCATTTTTAAAAAGGAAACATAGGAAGGTATATCTATTATTGATTGAAAGGGGTTTTTTTGATGAAAATAAATGCAGCAGTGACTCATGGACAAGGTCAAGATTTTGTTTTAGAAGAAGTTGAACTTGCTGAACCAAAGGCAAATGAAGTATTAGTAAAAATTGTAGCTACTGGCGTTTGTCATACAGATGCCGTTGCACGTGATGCAGCAATCGCACCACTTCCAGCTGTTTTAGGCCATGAAGGAGCAGGAATAGTAGAAAAAGTGGGTGAAAATGTTGCAGATCTTGAACCCGGTGACCATGTGGTTCTCTCATTTGCTCACTGTGGTCATTGTCATAATTGTTTAACCGGACATCCAACAGCCTGTGAAACATTTAATGAGCTTAATTTTGGCGGTATAAACGATGACCATACACATCGTTTATCACAAAATGGGAAAGAATTATCAACATTCTTTGGACAATCTTCATTCGGTACTTTCGCCATTTCACATGAACGCAATGTAGTAAAAGTTGATAAAGAGGTAGATTTAGCTTTATTAGGACCTTTAGGCTGTGGCATCCAAACAGGAGCAGGTACCGTTCTCAACAAACTTCAACCAACATTTGGTACTTCTATTGCCATTTTCGGTACTGGAGCTGTTGGTTTAAGTGCAATCATGGCAGCAAAAATTGTAGGATGCAAAAATATCATCGCTATTGATGTACATGATAATCGACTTGAACTCGCCAAAGAACTAGGTGCTACGCATACTCTAAATGGAACAAAAGTGAATGTTGTAAACGAAATTAAAGCAATTACAAATGGCGGTACAGAATTTTCAATTGATACAACTGGTGTTCCTCCAGTCGTACGTCAATCCTTACATTCATTACGTCCATTAGGTATTGCAGCAATCGTCGGTGTAACACCTGAAATGAGCATTGATGTTCACAATGATTTAATGGCTGAAGGTAAAACCATGATGGGTGTTATTGAAGGAGATGCAGTCGCAAAAATCTTTATCCCACAACTTGTAGATTATTATAAAAGAGGACTATTCCCATTCGATAAGTTAGTGAAATTCTATGACTTCGATCAAATCAATGAAGCTTTTGCCGCATCTAAATCTGGTGAGGTTATTAAGCCGATATTAAAAATTCAATAAAAATGAATGTATCGTCGGTATTGGAACGATGTTGTACAAGAAATGGCGCGGATTCTTATCCGGGTCATTTTTTTGAGTATCTCCGCAACATATCTATTTTGCTGCGTTTCTTTTAATCCTCTTTTAGGGAACTGTAATAGCTGAAAGTAAAGGAAAAGATGCTGTTTGATTGCAATATGTAGTTATTACATTATCAATCTTTTTTAAATGATAGAGAAAACGATAAAAAATGGAGCACAGCAACTTTATGTTTTTATAGCTGTTGTTTAAGAACGTACACCTTTCATTACACAGAGAAAAGATCAGCAAAATTTATGAGACCAAAAAGAAAAAGCGTTTCAGAACCATCCCTTTTTGTTATTTCAAAAAAAAGGATGTCCCAAAAGTAAGACCTGTAGGACATCCTTAACTCGCCATCCAAAACCATTATTCACCAATCTCACATTGTGCTAATGTCAATTACGAATCGATATTTGACATCTGAAGCTAATACTCGTTCATAGGCTTCATCAATTTGGTCAGCTGAAATCACCTCAATTTTTGGAGTAATGTTATGTTTTGCACAGAATTCTAACATTTCCTGAGTCTCACGAATACCTCCAATCATGGAGCCAGCATATGAACGACGATGACTGATTAAATTTATTACACTTAATGACACCGGTTCTGCAGGAGCACCAACGTTTACCAAAGTACCATCAAGTGTAAGAAGCCCTAGATAGGCATCCAGATCAATCTTTGCGCTTACCGTATTAATGATTAAGTCAAAATGTCCGGCAAGTTTCTCAAATGTTTCTGAGTTGCTTGTAGCATAGTAGTTATCTGCGCCTAATTTTAAACCATCCTCTTTTTTCTTCAATGTTTGTGACAAAACGGTAACTTCGGCCCCCATAGCATGTGCAATTTGAACAGCCATGTGACCAAGACCACCCATACCTACAACCGCTACTTTCTTACCAGGACCAGCATTCCAATGATTTAATGGTGAATAGGTCGTAATACCAGCACAAAGTAATGGGGCAGCAACGTCAAGCTCTATATTATCTGGAATTCTCAGGACAAAGTTTTCTGTTACTACAATATGAGTAGAATAGCCGCCTTGAGTTGGCTCTCCATATTTGTCAACAGCTGCATAGGTATCCGTTTTTCCATTGAGACAGTACTGTTCTTCTCCATGAAGACAGTTCTCACATTCACCACAGGAATCAACCATACACCCGACCCCTACTCGGTCACCTATTTTATATTTTGTAACATTAGGACCTATAGCAGTAACCACTCCTGCAATCTCATGTCCAGGAACTAGGGGATAATTCACTGGACCCCACTCTCCGTGAGCAGTATGGATGTCAGAATGGCATATCCCTGCATATTTAATTTCAATAAGAACATCATGCGAATCAAGATCGCGACGTTTAATTTCAGCCGGTCGAAACGGTTTATCCGGACCATCAACAGCTCGTGCTTTAGCAGTTATCATAAATAAACCTCCTGTAATCATTTTTTCATAAGAATGAGTTACTCAGGGATAAACAAGGACCAAGTTTTTCTTCTCCTCCATTCATGTCTATCCCTACTTTTTTCTCTTACAAATCAATGTTAATACCTATAGTTAACTCGAGGTCAAGTGATTAATATATATTTTAACTTCACGACTATCTATTTGATTTTACTTTGCTAGGTAACTTTGACATTGAGAAAATAGCTTGATAGAATTCTCTTTCAATAATAGAGTTAACTCGAGGTCTACTTATTAAGAAGGGGTGATTAGAATGAAGACATATTCTATCAGTGAAGTTGCAAAAAAATTGAATCTTACCGTATACACTTTACGTTACTATGATAAAGAAGGACTTCTCCCTTTTGTAGAACGTACCCCTAGCGGAATACGATTGTTCAAAGAATCAGATATCGATGCTTTAAAAGTTATTGAATGTCTGAAATCAACGGGGATGCCTATTAAGGAAATTAAGAACTTCATTGATTGGTGTTCTGACGGGGATTCCACCTTGCAACAAAGATATGACATGTTTATTGAAAGAAAGGCTAGTGTAGAGGCACAGATGGAAGAGCTAAAGAAAACAATGGAACTCATAGAGCATAAATGTTCCTATTACAAGACTGCATTGGATGCTGGAACAGAAGATATTCATAAAAAGAATAAAATAGAGATTCCCCATTAGTACAAGCAGCCTGTATTCATAATTGATTTTATGTATACAGGTGGTCTATTTATATCGTTTTCTACCTTTTACGTCGTTTTATATCATCGTTCATTCTAAGATTCATCTCCTATTAATTTTAAAAATCGATGATTCCATATATTTTCATAAAAATCAATCGTCTCTTTTGCAGACATAAATGGATTATTCAAAGTAGAGGTTGCTTTTTGTACCATGAAGTTTTCGTATCCCAATCCATGAGCAAATTTAATCGTAGCATCCATACAGTATTCTGTTTGGGCACCACAAAATTCAATACGCTGTACAGCTAATTGGTCTAAAAGATTTTTTAAGTTTGTTTTGTAAAAGGAATTTGCATGTATTTTTCTAATAAAAAAATCTTGTTCCTGAACATCTAGATTAGCATGAATATCCCACGGTTCTTCTTCAGGCACTAATTCTTCATCACAGTGTTGAACAAAAATGATTGGTTTATGCAATTCTCGATATAAGGCAATTCTATTATTTACTTTAGTGATTAGATTATCTAAATCAAATAAGTGATCTCCACTGTAACATACGCCATTCTGCAAATCGATGACGATTAATACATCTGCACAAGTCTCCATTATTTGTCCCTCTTTCATTTTGCAATATGTTAATAATTCTTATGGATGTATTATACACTCTTATCTAACAACGAATTACAGTAAAATATAAAAAATTAAAAATACTCATATACTATAAAAAGGTTACATGAATACTCAAATTCATATCATCTTTTTATCTTTGTTAAAGAACTTTATTATTTGTACAAAGCTAAAGAATCATCGCTTTATTTGATTGAAAAAAGTTTAGGAGTGAATCCCAGTAATCTATAAAAATGGTTTAAAGTTGTTTTAGTAGGGATTTACCATCTAATTTCTCCACATCCACAAAATGAAGGTGTCTTCTATAGTAAAACAAAATACGTAAGATAGATATAAAGTGATCTAAGCGTTATGCACTTGCTGCTTTACGCTCCTGAATTTTAAAGTGGACCCCTTCGTCAAGACACTAATTTAAATTTTTTAAGGTGGGTCAGAATCCATTATGGATATCTGCTTTATAGGAGCTAGAGGTGCTCACTGGGGCTAGGGGGGTGGTAGGTGCACATTTTTTTGCGAGTGATTCATCCTACTCTATTTTTCCTTCTCAGGGGAGGTTCTGTCAAGGGCGAGCGGAGCGAGGGCTAGCCATACCCTTGACAGGTTCTTCCCTGAGAAGTATCATCCCTTATGGATGAATCACTCCGAGGCCATAAACGGAGGCGGGGGGTTTATAGCCAATCGATTGGTGAGGGCGTTCATAGTTATAGAAGTGGATAAAATTGTTAATCTCTTTCCTTGCTTCTCTTGGACTCTCGTAATCTTTTAAGTAAACCTCCTCATATTTAATCGTTCTCCATAACCTCTCTGTAACAATATTATCAAGGGCTCTTCCTTTGCCGTCCATGCTAATTCGGATGTCCTTATCCAGCAGTAATCCGGTATATTGGGGACTGGTAAAATGGCTACCCTGATCACTATTTAAGATCTCTGGCTGTCCTACCGACAGAGCCCGTTTCACTGCCTCCAAGACAAAGTCAATCTCTAGTGTTTGGTCTAGCTCCCAGCTAACGACAAAGCGAGAATACCAGTCTATCAGAGCTACAAGATACATCCAGCCTCGTTGGAGGCGAATGTAGGTAATATCGATTCCCCAGACGTGGTTAGGGTGGCTAATGGCCAAATTTCTAAGAAGATACGGATAGATCCGGTGCTCAAGATTGCGTTTACTAAGGTTAGGGCCGGGAGAAATCCCTGCAATGCCCATTTCCCGCATATGACGTTGTACAGCCTTGCGATTAATATTTATTCCATTGTTGTTTAGAACAACAGTAATTCGCCTAGACCCAAAATAGGGATGCTTGGTATAAATTTCATCAATCTTGTGCTTGATAAATATTTCCTCAGGAGAAGGCTCGACTGGCTTATAATACAAGCTAGTACGATTGAGCCCAAGCAGCTGAGCCTGGGTAGTGATTGGCAGCTCTTTATCATCCCAATCAATCATTTGAATACGCTCGGCCCTACTCCTTGATTCCAGATTTTTTTTTAAGCCACGACAATTGCGTGGTTAAACGGCCAACCTCAGCGTAGAGGTTTTCAATTTGATTTTCATATTCCGCCTTCATTTGATCCGCTTTTTTATTTTCTTTAGCGAAGATCGAAGGCATTTGATCAAGAAATGCATTCCTCCATTGTCTAATTTGATTGACGTGAATTCCATGAGATGAAGCGATTTCATTCATGGTCTTTTCTTCCTTTAGGACCTCTAGCACGATTTGAGCTTTAAACTCTGGTGTGTATCGATTTCTTTTCATAAACCTACTTTAACATCTCCTCATTTCGTGTCTAGTTTCTTGGGTCCATTATATTTTATGTAATTTTTCATAGCAAATCACTTCAACTATGACATGAAACTTTATACGTAGAAATAATATAGGGATGAAGAAATGAAACAGTTTTTGCACTTATTTTTAGGGACAACTTTGGGTTCCAATGTTAATGTGACTTAATCAAAATAAATGACCAAACACTCGTGTGTAACTGTGCTCTAGGTGATTTCAAATGGTTCCTTTTATAATATACTTACATTAATTTTAGCTTCATTTTTCAATCGTCGAAAATGCTAAGGGGATGGTTATTTGAGGAAAACGAATATAACGAGAAGTAAGAAAACCTCTTTAGGGATATTTATTGCAATAGGGGCCTTTTTACTTGGTAAAATAAAGTATGTTTTAATCGTTTTTAAATTCTTAAAACTCCAGACACTCATAAGCATGTTTATTTATTTAGGTACCTATGCTCTTTTTTTTGGCTGGAAGTTCGCAGTTGCGCTAGTCTATTTATTGTTTGTTCACGAAATGGGGCATTTGTATGCTGCTAAAAAGATTAAACTTCCTGTCAGCCCTGCCCTATTTATTCCTTTTGTTGGAGCCGTTATTGGTTTGAAGGAAATGCCTAAAAATGCAAAGGATGAAGGATTTGTTGCATATATGGGGCCTTTTTTTGGACTATTATCCTTTTTACCTGCCATTCCCTTGTATTATTTTACACATGAACCATTCTGGGCTCTTCTGATAATTTTGGGAGCGATGATCAATTTATTTAATCTTATCCCAATTACCCCTTTGGATGGCGGGAGAATTGCTGCAGGAATTAGTACGAAACTATGGGGGTTAGGTATCATCCTATTATTAGCTTTTTCAATGCTGAATCGTAGTGCTATAGGATTTTTAATTGTCATCTTAGGAGGAACAGAGTGGTACAAATTATATAAAAAACAAAAAAGTTTACATAACGATAAAATGGAAGTCCAAGAACTTGAACACTTGGTCGTAAAAATAAAGAATGGATCAAACGATTTAGATTTCATTCAAGAAGTTACTGACAAAGCAAAACAGAAAGTCACAAACCAAGAAATCACTAAAATATTAAATACACTAAATACAGAAATTGAAAAAATGAAAAAAGATATATATCTTCAACAATTATCGGGTACCCTAGTATTAAATGAAGAACACCATCATCCAAATCAACAGGTCGTTGAACGTACTCTCAACAGCTTAGAGGAAAAATTACTAGACTTTAAAAAAGAAATACAGACAACGGAGAGCTACTATAAAACTAACAAAAAAACGAAGATTCAATTACTTTTAATTTATATTGGACTTATCATTGCACTGGCTACTAGCTATTATTATAGCCAAGAAATACTTATGAACTATCCAGAAATACAATTATAATAAAAAATTAAAATCAAAACATCATTTAAAGGTGCCTGTCCCACGGTAAATTTTTTCACCATAGGGATCAAGCACCTTAACTATGTTTCTTTTGTTTTCCTTGTTGGGACTATAATTTTTCTGTCCGAATCTATCCTGTCAACCTGTATAGTTCACAATAGCATTATCCCCTAAATTTAATCGCAAGTCCTTTTAAGAAGTTTCTAGCGAAATTATCTCCACACTCCTTATAATTCTTATGCCCCTCTTTTCTTAATAAAGCTCCTAGTTCACCTTTTGATACCCGTAATCCTGCATATTTAAAAATATCTAGTATATCATCCGTCGTTAAAGACAATGCTATTTTGACTTTCTTTAAAAGAAGATTATTCACATTTCCACTTGTCTTTAAGGGAGATTCTGCTGGATTAGGTTGTCCAGGCTTCGGCTCTTGCTTCCCTCTTTTATAAATAATAAGACCATTTAAAAAAGAATCTAACATACTGTGCGTACATTTAATTTGATCTTCATTCTCGTATTCATCTTCATCGTATGTCTTTGTAAGTATCTTGACCACTTCAGGTACTGATACCTCCACGCCACCAAGCTTAAATATCTCTGCCATCTCTTTATTTTTTATTTCTAATGCATATCTCAAACGAATCAATATATCGTTATTATCCATTAATTAAACCTCCTATTTTTTCAATTTATGCTTATAAAAGAAAAGCACCTACTCTGAATTGCTAAAATCTCAACTTACCTACATTATTCGGTTAAAGCTATATTGTCTGTGGTACCTCTTTTTTATATTAGTTCCCAACAATAATTATTAACTATAAGGTAAAGAATTTTGTAATCACAGTTTCTCCCTAAAATTATACTATTTATTCCATGCCCGACACATCAATAATCGGGCTAAAGGTGTTGAGTCCACAAAAAAAGAAGCAGGTTTACGATAAAGAAAATGACCTGCTACCTACTTTGTTCCAACTGTTAATAGAAAGAAAATGATACATTTTGATTGGAGCCTTCTATTTTTTAGTTTAGTCCTATTCTTGCTACCACTTCACATGAGATATAAACTTACCTATGCCCCAATGGTTTCACCCAAAAATCAAACCATTAGCGAGCCACGAAAACCTCTTGAAGCATAATAGGATTCTGCCCCATTATGGTACAAAAAGACAGTGTCGTAACGACGATCACAAAAGACAGCACCACCTAGGTCTCTAATATTAGCAGGTGTTTTCACCCAGCTCGAAGTTTTAGTATCAAAAGCTCCCAGTTTCTGCAGCTCCCGATATTGTTCCTCCGTTAAAATCTCAATACCCAGGTCTGCAGCCATATCCATAGCGTTATTTTTCGGTTTATGCTCTTTCCTTGATTCCAGAGCCTTACGATCATAACAAACACTTCTGCGGCCTTTAGGACTTTGCTCGGAACAATCATAAAAAATGTATACATCCCCCTTTTTATCATATTTGATAACATCTGGTTTAAAGTGGACCCCTTCGTCAAGACACTAATTTAAATTTTTTAAGGTGGGTCAGAATCCATTATGGATATCTGCTTTATAGGAGCTAGAGGTGCTCACTGGGGCTAGGGGGGTGGTAGGTGCACATTTTTTTGCGAGTGATTCATCCTACTCTATTTTTCCTTCTCAGGGGAGGTTCTGTCAAGGGCGAGCGGAGCGAGGGCTAGCCATACCCTTGACAGGTTCTTCCCTGAGAAGTATCATCCCTTATGGATGAATCACTCCGAGGCCATAAACGGAGGCGGGGGGTTTATAGCCAATCGATTGGTGAGGGCGTTCATAGTTATAGAAGTGGATAAAATTGTTAATCTCTTTCCTTGCTTCTCTTGGACTCTCGTAATCTTTTAAGTAAACCTCCTCATATTTAATCGTTCTCCATAACCTCTCTGTAACAATATTATCAAGGGCTCTTCCTTTGCCGTCCATGCTAATTCGGATGTCCTTATCCAGCAGTAATCCGGTATATTGGGGACTGGTAAAATGGCTACCCTGATCACTATTTAAGATCTCTGGCTGTCCTACCGACAGAGCCCGTTTCACTGCCTCCAAGACAAAGTCAATCTCTAGTGTTTGGTCTAGCTCCCAGCTAACGACAAAGCGAGAATACCAGTCTATCAGAGCTACAAGATACATCCAGCCTCGTTGGAGGCGAATGTAGGTAATATCGATTCCCCAGACGTGGTTAGGGTGGCTAATGGCCAAATTTCTAAGAAGATACGGATAGATCCGGTGCTCAAGATTGCGTTTACTAAGGTTAGGGCCGGGAGAAATCCCTGCAATGCCCATTTCCCGCATATGACGTTGTACAGCCTTGCGATTAATATTTATTCCATTGTTGTTTAGAACAACAGTAATTCGCCTAGACCCAAAATAGGGATGCTTGGTATAAATTTCATCAATCTTGTGCTTGATAAATATTTCCTCAGGAGAAGGCTCGACTGGCTTATAATACAAGCTAGTACGATTGAGCCCAAGCAGCTGAGCCTGGGTAGTGATTGGCAGCTCTTTATCATCCCAATCAATCATTTGAATACGCTCGGCCCTACTCCTTGATTCCAGATTTTTTTTTAAGCCACGACAATTGCGTGGTTAAACGGCCAACCTCAGCGTAGAGGTTTTCAATTTGATTTTCATATTCCGCCTTCATTTGATCCGCTTTTTTATTTTCTTTAGCGAAGATCGAAGGCATTTGATCAAGAAATGCATTCCTCCATTGTCTAATTTGATTGACGTGAATTCCATGAGATGAAGCGATTTCATTCATGGTCTTTTCTTCCTTTAGGACCTCTAGCACGATTTGAGCTTTAAACTCTGGTGTGTATCGATTTCTTTTCATAAACCTACTTTAACATCTCCTCATTTCGTGTCTAGTTTCTTGGGTCCATTATATCTTGATACATTTCACTCAAACGGTACATAAGACACCAACATGAAAAAGGGATGTAAACACCTTGTATTACAATAAGGTTATTATAAATACCTGTTTGCTCTCTTGGAATAAAAAGTATTAAAAACACAGCGAAGATAAACATTATAATTGGGACAAAAAAGATAATACCCATTGTCTTACGATCAAAGAGGAAGAAAGCATAAAGTTTATAAACATATTTCTTCATCTATTTCACACCCTTGACAATCGCCAAATAACCATCTACAAGTCTAGGTGCTACCGGCATTGCATCTACTTCCTTTTCTAATGAAAAGATACGAATATTTAAACCCGTTTCTTCCTCGGTAATTTGTACTACTTCTTTTTCCATCATTATTAAGTCTAAATTTTCCGGTGATACATTATATTCATAAACATATCCTTCCGCGTATGCCTTCATTGCTGAAGGAGTACCCTCAAATAGTACTTTCCCATTCTTTAAGACCCCAATCTTTGTGCATAAAAATTCTATATCTTCTACAATATGAGAAGAAATAATGACAGTTCTTTCGGAGCCAAGATTCCTTAATAAATTTCGAAATCGAATTCGTTCCTCAATGTCTAGACCTGCAGTTGGTTCATCAAATATTAAGATGGATGGATTCCCCATTAATAGCTGGGCAATTCCAACCCTTTTTCTCATTCCCCCAGATAGTTCAATCATTTTTTTATTTTCATGGCTCTGTAGATTAACCTTCTTTATTACCTGATTAATAATCGTTTTCCTTTTATGTTTATCCATCATTCCTTGAAGCATAGCAATATGGTCTAGTACTTCCACTATTGTAATATTTGGATAGACCATGAAATCTTGTGGTAAATATCCAATTAGTGTATTTTGTTTTACATACTTACCCTTGGTATAATCTTCTCCGTTTATTTCAATTCTCCCGCTATTCATGGAAATAAGGCTGGATAAAATTTTCATTAAGGTAGTTTTCCCAGCACCGTTTGGTCCAACTAATCCATATATCCCCTCTATATTTAATGTAATGTTAGATAGTATCTCATGTTTTTTGATTTTTTTATTTATCCCGGAAACCTTTATCATTTTACCCTCTCCCTAAAACCTTGAAAAAGTTTTACCGTTTTTAACCAACTATCCGAAACGTTACTCATTTCCTTATACCATAAAACTAAAAATTCCTTTTGTTGTTTCTCCGATAAATCATAGAATTGTTTATAAAACTGCTCAACAATTTTTTGCGTTGAATATGGAGGTTCTGCACTTGTAGGAGCAGAAACTGGAGATTTAATCTTCACTTTATCTCGTATATAAATAGAAAGAATATCATTAAACGCAAAGATTTGTTCATAAGAGGAAAGTGTTCTTTGATTATAATTCCACAGTAGTGCAGGGATAAAGACTTCAGGAATTTCTTTTACCGCAGAACTAATATTTAAAAGTGTTTCATGTTGAATTAGAAGATGATCACTACTTAAATAAGAATTCAATTCCCAATTAGGAGATACTAGTACGATTTTATTAGGCAACTTCATATCATTTAAATGAAACATATCCCTAATTTCTCTATTCACTTCAATTAGATATTTTTCATATACTTGCCAGTCCTTTGAAATATCCGACCAAGAATTGGGGTAAATCACCTCTTGTCTACCGAATTTCTTTTTTGTAATTTCTCCAGCAATAACTGTTATTCCACCCGAAACATCACCACTATAGGTTCCATTTCTATGAGAATGCAAATTAGTATAGATAGGGATTTCACCATTAAACGTTAAATTATAATGAATAATTTTTTTGGATTGCATAGAAAGGGATTTTATTGCATCGCCGTATACATTTTTATATGTAAATGGTGCATGATCAGATTTTACAGGTATCCAACTAAAGTAATTCGGTAAATACAAATAGTTTTCTGAAATTGGAATCTGGGCTGAGTCTTTCATATCATAATAAAAAGTTATTTTATCGTTTGGCACTTTAGACGACCTTCTCACCGTTACAAAATCACCATGTTGCACAAAAGGTAAATGATTACCATCCCTATCAATCACTTTTTTCACTTTAAAAAAGTGATAAAGTACAAAAGATAGAGTATTATTCATGATATTATTTACTGTTACCTTCGTTTCTGCCGAAACATTCTTATCAACGTTTAATGTAATATCATATTGTTTGATAGAATACTGTAAATAATTTTGAGCAACATCTTCTTTTGGTACTTTATAATACTTAATTTCCTTAGCAGAATTTTCATAACTAAAAATTGGTTTTTCATCTTGAAATATGTTTGGAAAGATTATGGTATTACCGATTAGAAGAAAAAGGCATATTATTAAGATAAAAGTTTTATCACGGACTGTCCGAGCTGATTTTAGAAGTAAAATAAACACAATACCAATGGCTGAAATACACCAAAAAGTAATTTTTAAATATGCAGATTCAGAAGTATTATAACCAACTAATTCATTAAACGAATTTTCACTATGGAGGGGACCAATATAGAATAAACTACCTAAATCAGAAAATGAAAGTTTACGAAAATATGAAGAATATAATTCTGTGTTCATGGGTCCAATCGCTATCCAGACTACAATCATTAGTACAAAGCTAATTTTGCCTTTTCCAAATAGCAGTGCAACTAAAATACCTAAGAAATATGCAAAAACAAATGGTAAAAACCAATATACAATGATGTAAGAAGCCGTTTGTGAATAGAATGAGGAAAATGGAATTCCAACTGAGTGGAAATAGACAAAAATGAAGGAAATTTGTGCACCTAAGAAAATAACTAAAAATAGTAAATGGTTACACAATAATGCAGCAATTTTTAATAATGTAATTCGAAAAGATCCAACAAATAAATTATTTGCACCAAATTTGTATTCGTCCGAAAATAACCTATAAAAGAAGACAATAAATAATAACATGACGGCTTGAATAATAAGCATCATTTCTCCTACAAAGCTCCCATAATCCATATAATCATAAGCTTTATTATCATCAATAAAAAATCTCAGAAATAACATAACAACCATAAATAGCATGGTCCCTAAATAAAAGAAACTTTTCAGTAATCGCTTATTATAAAATAAGAACAAATTAAAAAAAATGTTCATTTTAACATGACACCTCATTTATTGAAGGAAATTCATAAACCATCTTTTAAGGAACAAGATATAACCTTATCGGAAAGGTAAATGTCTCACTACTGGTACGTTTCCTAGTGAGTTTCTTAATAATATTCAAGATATCATCTTCTTCATCCATTTATCCAACTTATTTTACTTTATTTTACAATATTAAATTATAAAGTGTAATTCCTTTTATCTAAAATTTGGGAATTTATCATTCACATTCAAAGAACCGATATAATAAATATCTTTATCAAAGCAAGGCTTTAGTATTTCTATTAAAAACCTCTGATTTAGAAAGCAACATTCATAATGTGGAAAATGATGGAGAAACCAATATAGGAGATGTTTAAAATGAAAAATTCGGCTAGTATACTGCTTGAATCTGATCTTCATTTTGGTGATGAACCGCCTACAAAAATCGAAGGTGATATTGACAGCTTCATGCTGTGTAACATGAGACTAATATAATACCTGCCCTAAGACGCTCGTATTCCTCTTCTATGCAACCGAGTAGTAAGAGGTACCAGTAGCTAGCATCTTGGATGAGTGGTCTTAGGGACAGTTTACGATCATCTGACGCGCATAAAATTTTCATGAAATTCTTGTACTTGTAAATAAGGTGTTCATGCCATTGGTTCTTGCTCAATAAAGTATAACTGCATTTGAACAGTATTACATACATGTGGAGAAAACAATTATAGTTGTAAATTATGTTTGATACAATAGTCATGGTATGTTAATGTCAATGATAATAACAGTTAAAGGAGGCGTTTGTTGTGAGTAATCAAATGTTAGCAAAGGGCGAATTCATTAAGGGGAACTCGCATAGCTAGCCCTCTAAACTGCGAATCCCCCACTACTGAGAGGGGTATTGTTTTGAGCCAATCATCAACAGAAATTTTCATTCGTAATTTCCAACATGGAGACATGCTATTACTTGGCGAGTTGTATCAATCAGTAACAGCAAAAGAAAATGCAACATTTTGGTGGGTCGGGGACGAAGATAATTGGAGTAACGTTTATTGCGCATTTGAAGATGGGAAAATGGTCGCTAAGGGGCAAGTTAGCATCATTAACGTTGTACCACCCGGTCGTTCAAAAGAGAACAATCATTCCATCTACGTCAATCTTAAAACCATTTCCGAAAAAGAAAACGACATTGCTTTGCTCGAAAACGTCTATCAGTATCTTTTCATAAGAGCAAATCAATTAAAGGAAACCTTGCCTAAAGAATACGGAACAATGCTTTGTGTTGGTAACGATTCAACAGAAACAGCAAACAATCAGTTTTTTATCCAAAAAGGATACCTTCATCTGAATAGTTTATATCGCATGAATCGAGATTTGAATGAACCGATTCCTGAGTTAAAGCTTCAAGAGGAGTTGCAATTCTCATACTGGAAGATGGAAACCTCTGACGAAGAAAGAGATTATCTTAATGTAGAAGCTGAAATTTGGCCTGACACTCCACTAGGACTTAATAGGTTGACTGAATACAAGAATAACAAACTATGGACATCCATGGTCATACGTCAATCAGACGCTATTGTCGGCGGACTGATGGCATGGCAAGAAGCAGACCACGGTGTAATCGAGGATGTTTTTGTCCGTGAACCATGGAGAAAACGCGGAATTGCTAAGTATTTGCTTACACAAGCTTTAAAATATCTCAAATCTCATCAGCTACAAAACGCTAACCTCATGGTATTAACTACAAATAAATCTGCCTTGTCTGTGTACGAATCGGTAGGGTTCTGCGCGGATAAAGAGGAAATAAGATACTTTACAAAACTGAATTAGGCAACAAAAAAGAGGGGTTCTCAGCCCCTCTTTACTATTTCAATACATCTCCGATTTAATTGTCCTTGTCCATTTAAAATAAACTCACCACATCTTTACCCCACGCAAACCCGTATTCTACCGTTGCCGTTTAAAATAAAGTCACGCTATCTTTCCCTCATTTTCACACATTTTCGATCACGTTTTGACCGTTTTCACACTTTTTTTTCACGCTTTTTGTTCATGTTTTTTTCGATTTAAAAAGAAGTTCTGTAAGTTAAAGATTGAAGAAAGTCAGTAGTGACAAGGGTTCCAGAGATTTAGGATACACGACTTTATTTTAAACACGAAATACAAGATGTTGCGACTTTTTTATAAAGTACAGGACTTTATTTTGGGGTTACAGTCCTTCCGCACTAACAGTGAACAGCACTCCACATGTGTGGAGTGCTGACGGTAGGAATATCATAAAACAAAATGGGATGTAGTGGTGTAATTTCTTTTTTATTTCAATGAGTTTTGCGTGATACAAATCACCTGTGGCGATTTAAGAGGCAAAATATTAGACGAGGGTTGGATTTTCCAACTCTTGTCTATATTCTTCTCTTTTAAATTGGCTTTAAGTCCACTTAGAACTTTCATGTCACTCATAACATGTTCATTTAAGTCAAGATTAAATCATTATGCAGCTTTTTACTTTTCAAGCAATCATGGTGACGGCGGGTGTTACTGATCTAAAAACCTAAAACCTTACCATATCAACGTTTACAGGGCTTATTTGACCATTGAAAAATGCTCTTACAAAGGAATTAATAAGGTTTTACTAATTTGCTTACGGAGACAAGAAAAAAGAAAAACTTTATTTATTCTATTAAACATTATCTTTTTAGACTTGATTTTCGATAGTGGCTTATGTGTATTTGCTAAACATCGTTTTTTCTAAGCAATTAATTTATTTTTCAACTCCCCCAAATTTCAAACTCATTAGCAGATCCTGAATGTTTAATGTAGTGATTAGTTGCTGCAAGTAATTCTGCTATTTTTTCTGTCATTTTCAGATTTTTCTTTATTGATGGTTGAACTGCAATAATTTTCGCTTTTATAATCTTATTAGAAAGGAGTTGACTTTTTAAAGTATCAAAATCTCCTAAAATAAACTGGCAGTATCCTGAATCTCTTCTGTTACTAAGCTTATTTCTAAATACAGATTTTGATTTTAACCAAATTACAGATTTTATAGCTTGTCCTAAAACATCGTATAAATCGTTTACCGAATTATTGTATGTTTTGGCTTTCATGGCTTTCACATGATAAAAATGTATATTTATTTCGGATGGGGTCGTTATTATTCCAATGTAATCTGCAATTTCCCCCGTACCATGATCATAAATTAAATACTCATATCCATCACCTTTTAAAATTACTTCTAAGGCATCATGAATAGAAATAAATCCCTTTTTCTTGGGTTTTCCGAACTCTAGTTCAATATCTGTATTATATATTGACCATTTTTTCTGTTCAATTAAAATAGGTACAAAATTTTCAATTTTAATATTATTTTTCGCGATTTCACTATCTGAAATTAAACATAAATCAGTAGTTAGAAATTCAACTGGGTTACCTACTAAATACTCAGAAATTTTCATATGTCTTCTGCCTACTTGAACTAACAATTCATCTTCTTCTAGTGATGTGATATTACCTTCAAGATTTAGAGCATATAAATAGTCTGTATCTTTATATTTACACTTAAACTTAATCTCATTCTTTGTAATGCTAACTAGGCTGATATCTAAGTCTAATATTGTACTTTCTCCAACCTTTTCATCTAAAAATAGCGGACGAGGATTTGAGTAAGTACTACTTGCCCATCTTATTAAAAATATAGTATTAGGAAATTCGATAATTTTTTCTGGAATAGGAACGAAATCAAAAGCAGTATTAGTTTTTACTATTAGTCTTTGATTTTTTATTTTTGTTGCACTTATATTACACCATTCAACAAATTCTTTGATAGATCCATATGTACTACTCCATATTTTCGAACCGCTACTATATCCTAGTGTATAGTCAACTCCATCTTTTTGAGCTTTACAAAAAACATGTCCTGCCGCATATAATTTACCAGTTGCCGGATCAAATGTATTGCTAACATCTGGCCCAGAATTTATTACATAGGATTCCTCATTTGACACACGATTTTGTAACCCTGAATTGAATATTTCGAAATTTTCCATATCCCCTAGAACTTTATGTAACTCATTCCTACTTAGTTTATAAAATTGATTTTCTCCACAGTATGATGATGCGATAATTGTATAGAGATTTTCACTTTTTAACTGTGAATTTATAAACAACAAATTAAATTCTGGTGAGTAATGCATTACAATTAAATAGAAGTTATTATCATATATGCCACTTTCTCTAGTAGCCCACTTTGGTACAACCGTTTCACTTAGTATAGCAATTACTGTGTTATCTTCTGTATTAATTAATAAACTTTCTATTTTAAATCCAACTTCAGGAAAATCAGCATGTATATTAAATGAAACAGTATGAAAGATTTTTGCATGGAAATTTGGTCTCATGTTAATTATTTCATTACTTATTTCAGTTCGATTAACTAATTTGGGAGTAAACTTGTTAATAAATCTCTGATTTTCTTCTTCATCAGTGATTTGCGTTTCACTTAGATTAATAATAATGTCTTTCCAGACAGCATCTGAAGAAAATAATTTATGGTTTTCTAAAATGAACTCTTCATCGTTAACAGCGATAAATTTTGCTTCACCAATTTCTGATGCATTGGTTCTTGCAAATCTCCCAATAAATTGTAAGGTAATTGCTAAAGATTTATGTGGAGAATGTATCGCAGCAATTTTTAAATTAGGAAAATCAAACCCCTCTGCCATCATATCTACGCAAACTACACCGTCTAATTCAGAGTCCAGTAATTTTTTTATGACATTTCTAATAGTTTTTGCTGAAAGTCTACTATGGACTATTTCTAAATTTAATTCGGTATTTTCCTTATAGATACCATATAAAATTTTAGCTTCTTCAATTGAACCTGCTCTTACCATTAGTGAGTGTTTCAAACCCTTAGACTTATCTTCAAAAAATATTTTTTCTGTTTCTAAGGCTATTTCTATATCCTTAGTTTCTTTATTTTCAATTTTAATAGGTATAAATTTAACTTCACCAAACACTTTATCTTTATATGCTTGTGAAAGTGAATATCTATAAATCAAATCCGCTTGTAGTTTTTTATTATCTAGTCTAAACGGAGTAGCTGTAAAAAGAATTTTATTTGCCTCTGAAAAATTTTCAAGTGCTTCTCTCCATTTTTTAGCTGGCTCATGATGTGCCTCATCAACTAATACTAAATCGAATAATTCTGAGCATTTCGGATTCATTGAGATATTCCAAGCTCCCTGTGGAGTTGCTACAACAACATCACTTTGAATTATTCTTTCAATATGGTCCTCCACTTTTGTGTCAGTTAGTTCAAATACAATTGGCGACATACAAATCTCAGGTAAAACATTTATGTGTTTAAGTGTTTTTAATTCAGAAAAGTTTTCTGCTATTTGATTTCTTACTAGAATTGAAGGAGTTATAATCAGAACTTTTTTTGATTCTAAAATATAAGGACTCATCATTAAAACAGCTGTTTTACCAGTACCAGTTGGTAATACAATTAGCGCCTTATTCTTATTCTCTCGTGTGAAATATGATCCAATGGCATGTATTGCCCCCAGTTGAGCATTCCTTAATCCATTAGTTTTATCGGTTGCTTTAGAAAAATATATATTAGTATAATTTTCTTGAAAATATGTCATCTTACGCACCCCCTCATAAATTCCATAGTAATACCTATTTAAATAAAACTCTAAAATATATTCTAATTTTTAAGATAAAAACTCTGTAGTTTAGGAAGAGCTTCTTCAATAAACCATTCTGAACTTTTTAAAGCTTCAAACATTTTTGTTTGCCATGAATTAGCATCTTCAGACCCATATGATTCATAGTTATCATTTAAGAAATCAAAAGCCTTCCTTGTTGGATTAGAATTATATTCTGTTACCAATGATTTTACTCTTTTATTAAATTCCCTAGTGGCATTATCAGCATATAATTTACCTAAATTAAGTAATTGAAATTGATAATTTATACGTGATTTAAGTACTGTATCAGTAATATTATTTGATACATGAAAGGAAAATGTGATTGGCCAAGTATTTACTTTTACTCTACATTTTAACCAATCTATTAAACTTATATCATCAAAATAAGGGTGAATTAACATTTTCTCTTCAATAAGATTATAATCATCTAATTTATCTTTATTACAATCAGAACAACATGGAACCAAATTGATTGGCGTCACTGCAAAAGAGATAAATTTAGATTTCGGAAGATAGTGGTCAACCGTTTTAACTTCTCTATGTGAACAATAAGGACAAAGGTTGTAGTATGTGTTCGATAAAATCGAGTCATATACCTTTCGACCAATTTTTTTCGAATCTGGCTTATCGACTAAAAAGTTGGTATAAACTTTTTCCATCTCCGTAACATTAATAGTTTCGGGAATTGATTCTTTTAACTCCACAGTTTTAGGGATACTTATATTAACTTGTTCCCTTATAGTATAAAGCTCCTTCTTTTCTGCTAAAGATTGATAAGACTTCTCTTCAACTATAAGTTTAGTTTTTATCGACTCTAATCTAGTTTTTATAAACTTATTTTTTTCGTTATCATGACGCCCATTAAGCATTTCATCAAAGTAATTTTCAATAGAGTATTCTGGAAGCTTTAATAAATACATATTATTACCTCTTAAATCCCGTTGATTTCGTTTATATAAGTTCTAATAATTGATTTTGCCTCAATACTAAGTTCATTATTAAACCGATCAAGAACTAAATCGTAGTCAGGTGTTTCTTCAGCTATTTTTCTAAGTAACGCATGAAAACCCGTTTTTGGAATTTCAAGCCCAAATACTTCTTCTGTTAAAACACCCACATTCTCTCCAAAGGTTTCAAAACGCGGTCTTTCAATCTTTACTTTACTACCATGCTTACGAATAATAGACACACATGACTTAGGAACTTCTTGTAAAACAACAGGTGAATGTGTTGCTAAGATTGCTACTGCATTTTCGGCAACCGTTATTTCTGAGATTGCACGTACAAATGCCGATAGTAAAGGTGGATGCAAATGGGTTTCGGGTTCATCAATTAAGATTAATGTCTTTTCAACAATTAATTCAACTATTTTAGTAAGCGATAATAATATTATTTGATGTCCAGAACTAAGAACATCAAATATTTTACTAAAAAAAGTACTACATTCTTCTACTGCCTGATTATTTTGAGGCTGTTTAATGAAGTCCTCTAGAATATCAATTAAACCAAAATTACCCAAATTTTCATCTGCTGATAAAATCTCTAACATTCGATGAAGGTAATAATGCCTTTTTTTGAGAGAATTTTACTAACAGACTCATAAAATTCCAACTTTAAATCTTCTTGTGTCTTTGTTTTTGATTCTTGTGTTTTAACACCAACATAAAAATACTCTTTTCCAGAGTCATTAGATTCATAATGACCGTTTTTATCGAAAATACTAAAAGAAATAAAAATTGCATTTGAGAAATCTTCATTCAAACTATCCTCTAAGTATCCATCTATTATTCCTTTAAGAGTAGTTGTTTTCCCTGTTCCATTTGTGCCAATAATTGCATGGATATTAGTAGGTGGTAATGATTCTGGCACTACTTCAAAATAAAATCTCGATTTCTCTTCGTCAGATTGAATACTAAAGTTAAATTTATAATTTGTTAAAACTGCACCACCACGCGTAATTCTACTAAATTGCTTAGTGACCGTCTTTCTATTTAACTGTCTTAACAATGAGGTTTTAACTACTTCTTCTTCAATTACTTCATCATATAACTGGTTATTGTAAGCAATATCTTTTAAACCAATTAAACACTTTAATCGAACTTCATCACCCAATTTCCGAAGTTCACTATAAAAGCTTACGCTTTGTCCCAAAGAGAAAAAACCGTCCGGAATGTTATCAAAACTATTCGGGAGAACAGTAGACCCTTCTTCTTGACCTTTATATCCGATTTTAACGAAACCTATTTCAGTTTCATTCAAATTAATATCAAGATAAAATAACTTATAGAGAGTATAAAAACCATAGTCATTCCAGTTATCACTTACTAAATGAAAACCCGATTTATTTCTACGAGTTTTAAATGGTGTTAAATAAAACAATTATTTCCCCTCATTTATAAAAGATTTAATGTTGTAGACTTTATTTTCTTAACAAAAGAAACACTATATACAGACACTACAGATTCTCAACAGCTATCCTTTTAAAAAACTTTGTCTAAGTCATTTCTATTCAAATTCTTTGATATTACGTGAATTACTTATCTTCTCTCTTGTCGTTTTAAGATGTTTATATGCTGACTCTGGTAACATTTGAAACTGTTCAGGACCTATAACATGTGTTATTACTTTTGTTAACTCTTTATTTTTGTTCATTCCCACCAATATGCAATAGGTTGTCTCATCTTCATGTGGAATTCTCTCCATTAAAAAACGTTTGCGTTGGACTACATCTCTAAATAATTTATTGGATGCATGGAGTAGGAATATCATTATAACTGGTAATTCACTGATTCTATCTTCTTTTTTATAATTGAACGCTATATATGGAGTTAATATTGCTTTGTGATTTTTATATATCGCAAGCCTTTTACTTCTTGATAAAAGAAACTCATTAATATTACCCCTCGTATAGGAATCTAATAAAAGAAGGTATCTTGCAGCCCGTATACACAAATGATCTTTTGTACTATCTAATAATTTGATTAGTTGTTCAAACATGAAATCCATCTTTTGTTTAGGTTTTGGTGCAGGCCCAATTAAGAGGTCAAGAAAACTTCCTCCTTCACCATCATTAAAATCGGAGTTAATTTTCCTTGCCATGTAGGCATCAATTTCATCTCTATGACTAGCAATAAATATTTCTCCTATGTCTTTTTCATCAGCAATTTCTTGAATACTCGTAGAATAGTCATTATATGCAAAATACATCCCTATATGGTCCAATTCATCATTAAGCTTTATATAAGGATTCTTAGCGGCATGACTCCTTTGATATAAATAATTTAAAAACAAACTTGGAGAATCAAATAGTTCAGGGTATACTCGCAAATCATTAGCGGAAACACACCAAACAGGTAGGTCACTAGTTTGAATGAATTCAGTTTTTTCAATTTGTGAAGCAATTTCGTTAAAATCATCTAAAGTAACGCAGCAGGCTTGGATAAATTTAATATTCTCAATAGAAGTTATTGGCTTATATCGCCTTTTACTCTCTTTATGATAAATATTTATCTTTCCATTCTTTTTGTACTCTTCATAAAATCGTAGAGATTGTTCATAAGGATTTTTAGCTAATTCATTTAATGATTTTTTATAAGCTTCTTCATCTGAAAAAGGTGAGACTGGTGATAAAGCTCCACCCTTTACTTCTATAATTATCATTACATCATCAAAGAGAATAATACCATCACATTCGCACCATTCATTTTTTCCATTTGCTCCAACTGGTGCTTTATAAAAGATATTTTGAAACATTTGTGATGTAGGTAAGATGGATTTAAAAAATCTAAATGGTAATGACTCCGATAATTCCATTTGTATTTCATTTATCCTATTTGAAACAATCCCATTTTTCCTACGCAAAGCTCTTAGAACTGTTCTATAAAAGTTATCTATTAAATTATCAATAGAAAAACAATAATATTTACCATCAATATCAATAAAAGGCTTATATTTTATCGGAGACTCCTTCAACATTACATGTAGGTCACTTTCATAAAAGTCCCTGCATTCGCCCTGTCGAAGTGATAATTCCTTAATAAACTCAATTGGCCATCCTGTTATACGCTCAACATTGAAATAATCAGCCATATTTAGTAATATTTCGACTGACATTACCTCTTCCAGTGAAGCACCTGAATCTATCAGATTATCCATAAATCCCAAAGTACGTAAATGTCTGCTTATTGCCAAAAGGCCTTCTACTACATCAAAACTTGTTATGCCAAAGTTCTCATTAAATAGATCCGAATACGGAGACAACATATCCGTAAAATGTTCTTTTTCAAAAAACGGATATAGCGTTCCAGAAACGTTCATTTGCATTCCTTGAGAATATTTGATTAATTCATCTTTTGGTGCAAGATTTACATAAACCGTTGCAACTGTATAAAGCTTTTCCAATTCTTCTACATAGCAAGTTATATCATCTTTATCTAAGTATGAATTTCCTTCGTTTACATCACTAGTCACTATAAGATTTTGTGTAAAGTCAAGTAATTTATTCTCATAAGGCATAACATTTCCATGAACTGATGCTTCTATGTCCCCAAAATGCTTGAAAAATTTATATCCATGCAATTGAATCAAAGTTATCAAAGGATCTGCTTGAGAAATTACACTTCTAGTCTTTGTTAGACTTTCCTGCATAGTTGTCTCCAACTCTGTTAAATCCATAAAAGGTAGTGCATTTGGTGAATCATTTACAGACATTTCTCCAGCTCCTTATTCTTTAATTTTTTCATCACTTATATTTTTTGACCTACGAATCAGTTCATATTGTATTCCGGCATTTTATCTCATTTAAACATTATACATAATATTTCCAGAAAACAACACTTTAGGGGAATAAATGTTCTATTAACTGATTGATAATGCTAATTTAAATTTCATTTAAATAGAGATTTGAACTAAGTACAAAAAGAATAATTTGCTCTAATCCCTTGACTACTAGGTATTAACTTGACCACATGCTACCAATTATTAAAAATAGTAATACAAAAAAACCTAAAAAATACTGCTATGTCACAGCAACTTTAGGTTTTAAGTATTTACGATATTTATTTGAAATGAAGTTTTACCCTGACTTAGCTAACTACACTTACACAATCAACCATTTTTTGCACTGCTTCATCAAAATCTTTAGTAGTAGTTACAATTACTTCATTCTTGTTATATATGTGAAAATACTCATCAACAAAATTTAAGGTATAACCACTATGATCTAGTTCAACATATTTGTCATTGTACGCACCAATTGAATCTTGGTAAGAACACGCGATACCTCTTTCTTTTAGTTCTGCATAAACAGCATAACTATAATACTCCTGACAGTACCCACTGGTCATTGTTGTATCCAAAAGTAAAATATCCTTTTCTCCATTAAATCTAATGAAGCGTTTGTTCCCACAGCAATTCTTTAAAATCTGAGGATATCGAATAAAGTATTCTCTCCAATCAGTTACTGTATGTTGCGCAATGATTTTCTCTAAGTCCTCTTTAACTGTATCAGGCGAAATTTGTTGTAATAGTCGTACTAAATAAACTACATTTTTGTGACGTAAGAATCGCTTCCAACTTATATTAAAGTGGACCCCTTCGTCAAGACACTAATTTAAATTTTTTAAGGTGGGTCAGAATCCATTATGGATATCTGCTTTATAGGAGCTAGAGGTGCTCACTGGGGCTAGGGGGGTGGTAGGTGCACATTTTTTTGCGAGTGATTCATCCTACTCTATTTTTCCTTCTCAGGGGAGGTTCTGTCAAGGGCGAGCGGAGCGAGGGCTAGCCATACCCTTGACAGGTTCTTCCCTGAGAAGTATCATCCCTTATGGATGAATCACTCCGAGGCCATAAACGGAGGCGGGGGGTTTATAGCCAATCGATTGGTGAGGGCGTTCATAGTTATAGAAGTGGATAAAATTGTTAATCTCTTTCCTTGCTTCTCTTGGACTCTCGTAATCTTTTAAGTAAACCTCCTCATATTTAATCGTTCTCCATAACCTCTCTGTAACAATATTATCAAGGGCTCTTCCTTTGCCGTCCATGCTAATTCGGATGTCCTTATCCAGCAGTAATCCGGTATATTGGGGACTGGTAAAATGGCTACCCTGATCACTATTTAAGATCTCTGGCTGTCCTACCGACAGAGCCCGTTTCACTGCCTCCAAGACAAAGTCAATCTCTAGTGTTTGGTCTAGCTCCCAGCTAACGACAAAGCGAGAATACCAGTCTATCAGAGCTACAAGATACATCCAGCCTCGTTGGAGGCGAATGTAGGTAATATCGATTCCCCAGACGTGGTTAGGGTGGCTAATGGCCAAATTTCTAAGAAGATACGGATAGATCCGGTGCTCAAGATTGCGTTTACTAAGGTTAGGGCCGGGAGAAATCCCTGCAATGCCCATTTCCCGCATATGACGTTGTACAGCCTTGCGATTAATATTTATTCCATTGTTGTTTAGAACAACAGTAATTCGCCTAGACCCAAAATAGGGATGCTTGGTATAAATTTCATCAATCTTGTGCTTGATAAATATTTCCTCAGGAGAAGGCTCGACTGGCTTATAATACAAGCTAGTACGATTGAGCCCAAGCAGCTGAGCCTGGGTAGTGATTGGCAGCTCTTTATCATCCCAATCAATCATTTGAATACGCTCGGCCCTACTCCTTGATTCCAGATTTTTTTTTAAGCCACGACAATTGCGTGGTTAAACGGCCAACCTCAGCGTAGAGGTTTTCAATTTGATTTTCATATTCCGCCTTCATTTGATCCGCTTTTTTATTTTCTTTAGCGAAGATCGAAGGCATTTGATCAAGAAATGCATTCCTCCATTGTCTAATTTGATTGACGTGAATTCCATGAGATGAAGCGATTTCATTCATGGTCTTTTCTTCCTTTAGGACCTCTAGCACGATTTGAGCTTTAAACTCTGGTGTGTATCGATTTCTTTTCATAAACCTACTTTAACATCTCCTCATTTCGTGTCTAGTTTCTTGGGTCCATTATATATCACGATCAAAACCTTCAATTAAGAAGCTACGATTTTGCCCAGATTCAAGTAAGTAATCACCAAAAGTTAATAGCGCTCTACTTAGTAAATCATTTGGTACATTGAGCTTTACAGCTCCGAAAATTGCAACTGCCTTTTCATAATAATTTTGGAATTTCAACTGTTTTTTATAGAGTTCTTCTTGAGTTAATTGGTCAATCTCGTTAATTTTAATATGAAGTAATAAAAATCCGATGTCTCCTTCAAAATAAGGATAATCTTCTGCTTGCGCTAACTTTTCTCCCCACGCATCATCCTTCAGTATTAACCTTGCTTTTTTTTGTTCTTGTTTAAGCTGATAGCCTGAGAAACCAGTTAGTTTAGTATTTGAATTAGCTAAATACTTATCAAGTTCTCTTACATGCTGAATAAGAACATCAAGTGCTTGTATTGACTGGATATAATCTTCAATTCTATTATAAATCGTATTTACTGATACATTACGAATAAACCGCATCCATCGTTCAAATGATGAAAAATCATTACCATAGAAACGAAGATATGAAATTGTAGCATAAAGCTGCACTCGATCTGTGTAATTGATATTAGAAGTCATTGCTTCAAAAATAAGACTCTCAATGTTAATAGCAGAATTTTGTGTAGTAAGTGTTTCAGAATATAATGAATCCAAAGCATTATTAATATCAGTTAACCAAGCTTCATGGTCAAATTCCAAACTTTGTAATTCTTCAAATCGTATATCATTTTCTTGATTAATTGCTTGAAATAGTCGCCCTCGGTTGGTTTGAAAACGGGCTAATTGATTGTACATTAATGCATAGAAAAATTGTAAAAACGATTCATCATACTCTTGTTGCTTATGTTTCCAGAAATAATCCGACCAAATGGTATCCATTTTATGCATGAGTTCTACACTATTTTCATACTCAACTGATTCTAGATATTGCTGGAATCGCGCTTTAAAGTTTTCAAATGAAGTTAGAGGCTTTCCACGAGCATTCATTTTAATGTACAAAGTATCCTCTAACTGGAACGTATCTAAATCAATAAATTGGAATGTAATAGGCGCGTTTGATTGCAATGTTTCAAATAAATCATTTGGTAAATCATATTCTTTTGCATACGCGTGAATAGTATCAATCATTTCAAGCATTGACAGTATGGTTTGATCATTAACCCACTCATAATAGAAACTTGATTCATTTTGGATTTGAGTTGATAAACAAGCTTCTGATAAATCTAACTCTGTTAAGGAAACGAGCATCTGACAAAATAGTTTACTACTCATACGAGTCTCATAAGTAAACTTCTTGAATGTTTCCTTATTGTTATCAAGCTTATCTTCTTTTAAGGCAATATACCAATATAGTAAAAACAAAGTAGTTAAACGTTGCTGCCCATCAAGTGGTGCAAAATGATTGGCTTGATCGACAGTACCATAAATAAAGTCTAATTCGACTTGTTCCCCAGTTTTCAGTGAATTAAATAGCACTCGCAAAAAATCATGCCGCACAATTTCTACATCTTTATTTTTTCTTCCTTGAACATAGTCCCTTTGAATTATAGGAATAGTTATTTTATAATGATTTATTAACTCCCAAAAACTATAGACCTTAGAATCATGCATTTAAACTCACCTCTTCCTTTGAATGTTTTGTAATAACGGGTGCTAATACATCAAGTATGTTTTGCATATATGCTTCACGGTCTTCTTGATTCCAATAATGAATTTGCGTAGTTTGTTTACTGTAATATTTTAAAAATACATTCTTAGTACAAGGTGGTATATACACACCATTTTGGTCGCGTTTAATGATTTCTTCCCGCTTTTTTGGGAAAATACTATTCTTATAAGAACGGTTAGTTCTAGCGTCTAATAAAGTACAATTTGAGATATGATTTGAATATTCATTTCCAAAATAGTCGACAATTTGTTGTTGAATTTTCTCAAACTCTTCAACTTCCAAAGCCTCTTCCTTAATTGTTTGTATATTTTGTTCTAGCTGTTCTTTGAAATCTAAATCTTCAACAAATGATAAAGCATCTTTAATGTATTCTAATTGTTCTTCTTGTTTTTCAGGTACTTTACTTTGCAATGCATGAATATGTTCAATATCCCATTTTTCATTTTTATAACGATCAAAATCAAAACGTTGCTTAGAGTTCACATCTTGTTGTAGAGTCATAATATTATATAGTAGAAGTGTATCTTTAACCTTTGATCTATCATTTTCATAGTCTAGTTCTGCTATATCCCAATTTTTTATACGAGACTTAATCATATTGTAAAGTGAATTTAGAAACGCATCTTTTTTCATTGTCTTTGCATTTGCCAAAATATTTCTAATAGGTTCGCCAATTTCAAGTAAGTATCCAACCAAATGATATAAGTCACGTTTTACATACCATTCGTTAAACTGATAATAAAGAGCAAGTATCTCTTTCCAAAGAGATTCAACGACCTCATACCTTTGTTCACCTTCATCCACACGACGTTCTATTTCATCATGGAAAGCATGAAACGTTTTATATGATGTTTTTATATTTGTATCGTTAGGAAAATTTGCTGTTACGAGTTCAAATATCCATTCGATATGGTTGTCATACTTTACATTGGTAGGCTGCAAGAAAAACCAAAAATCAGGGTTTTGTAAATGAATTTCGATTTGGTCCCATTGTGTGGCTAATTCAATCTGCTTTAATTTTATGTAATCATGTTGTGATGTATTTGATCCTAAATTTGTTTTACTTAAAAACAACGCTTTAATTAACTCAGCATTTGTTAGAGCAATTTTCCCGATATTAATTCGTGTAAATAAATCGATTGAATCATAATGAGCATCAAGCTCATACCATAATACTTTGACCTGTTCTGTTAAACGCTGCCATATATGAACGGGTGAGTTTTTTTCAGGATGTTGTCTAAACCATTCTCTAATAGTTTCAAATGCATTATACATATGGTAGTAATCAATGTTGTCGTTACGCTGGCTTTCTCCATTTATTATATTGGCAATATACGAACTGCTCCCATTACGAGTTTCATATGTTAGCGTATATCCTGTCCCTTCATAAAACGGAATAATGGACTGGATATATTTTATGATAAGTAATACTGTCGTTAATCGTTGTTGGCCATCAATCACTTCAATAGTATCCTTATGTCCCTTAACAACAATCGGCTGTAGCCAATAGTAATCATCTTTTTTTGGATCCATCTTATGAAACTCCCAAATATCATCTAACAACTCTGTAACTTGAAGAGATGTCCATCGATAACCACGCTGATAGGATGGAATCCAAAATTTTATGTTAGCATCTAGCATTTCACCAATACTTTTTGGTATTAAACTCGACATACTACTAACCTCCCATTTAATTTGCTAATTCAATAGTACCAAATTATTACAATAATTAAATCATTCAATAATAATTTAATTAATTGGATATGTAACAATCTTATCTATAACAAATTAAATAACAAACACCATTTCAAACCTAATAACAAAATACATTAGTGAAAACCTTAACTTATAATAAAACCATTAAAAACCCTTGGTATATTAGGACTTTGGTGTTTTATATAATGAAAACTCTTTTCTGGTTACGGGACTGGATAGAGCTTATTTAGAAACATATCATAAATTTTATTGCTATTATCCTCTATATCTTTCCTTCTGTAGCCCATTTTAGGCAACCTATAAAGGGAAGGAATAAGGGGGTTATTCCCTTTTTTTTACATAAAAAAAGTACTTGATATGATTTTACCAAGTTCAATTAATTTTAAGTTCCCACAATGTTTATCAATTGTTGTGAGATATAAATGATTGCACGACAAATAAGCTGTATGAAACTCTTTTTTAAACAAGGGTCAGCAACAGCTTACTCACGATTTTGAGAATCAATTCAATAATTAGATGGGGAACTCTATATCTGCAATGTTCTTCGTTTTTGATAGTTCCCTAATTTTCGCAAGTTGCTTCTCGCGGAGTTCTCTTCTTTCTGAAGCATACGAATTTACTTTAGGCGTTGATTTCTTTTTGGATGATTTAGAGTAACCAATTTAGTAAAACTGATGATTTGTGCGGAATGATACCTTTTTTCTAAGTTCTGCAACAGCTTGTTGTAAAGAATCTTTGACTGCTAAAATACCGTCAACTGCCCAATAATAAATAAATATTTACAAAAAAGAATTACCATTCAAATAGAATTGGTAATTCTTTTTTGTATTTGCTTCCAACAGGAGATCTTTTATATACATATGCACTCTATTTAAGAGGCAAAAAACAGCATCAGGATTTCTATCCTATGTTTCTTTTTACAATTCCAAATTCATTACTTCTCTTAAAATATCAATTTCATCAGCTGTAAGACTAACTGAAGTACTAGCAAATGGAGAAATTTTAAGAAGCCTTTGTTGTCTGTTAATCGGATGTTCCGCAACTGTTTTGCAATCTTCTCTCATTTTATCTACCCATTTTTTTACGTAACTCTGTATTTGTTCTGGCAAAACTTTAATGTCTGATCCTCTCTCTATCCATTGACCAACATTCCAAGAAAAAGGGGCAGTTGGCTTCCTTCCCCATCTATAGATGTATTCAATTGCTTTCGCTGCAATGACAATATACGATGCTTCCTTGATTCCTTTCATAGATATAAAAAATCGATCTCCACCGTACTTGCTCTTAGGAGTTCTCACATTAGCGGAAGCCATTAATGCTGCTAATACATTAAATTTATTCAATTGATTTTTTAAATGCAAGTTAAAAATAGCAGCATTTAAAGATTCTGTATCTTTGTCGCTTTCTGCTTTTTTTGCTAATTCAACAAATGCATCGACAATATGGCTTTCATAATCAGAGGGAATTTCTGATATATCACAGATTTCACGAAATAACTTAATACTAGTTGAAAAAGGATTCTTTTTTATTGTTTCCTGTAAAAGAATTACTTCTTGCTTGCTTACCACCTTTACAGGTATAGGAGAAGATGGTGTGAAAAATTCTTTCATTTCATCTTCAAACTTTTTGCTCCTTGCTTCTTCCAAAATATTTTTTAGGAAGGTTTCAAAGGCTTCTGAATAGCCTTTAGCATCAGGTATTTCCTTCATTGGATCTATTAATACAATTCCGTATTTATCACACAAAGACTGCAATTCACTACTATACCTATATGCAATCATATAGGAATTTGGCAACTGTCCATAAAATGCTTCCTGAAGTTCAGCAAACATTTCCTGAATATTTATATCTCTAAAACTATAACCTACGAACAACAAATTTTTTGCCAACAAATCCGCTCGCAAGCGAATATTGAGCGCATTCAATGGGTCGCTCATTCTTTTTTTATAATCTTCTTTTGTAAAAACAATTGTTTCTGGATTATTGAGATCGCCATGAAACTTTATATAGAGTAATTCTGACAGTTTCACTTCAGCAAAATCCTTTAATTGCACAATAATTCTATGTTTTCTTCCGTACTTTTCGAACGCCTTTTCCATAACATTATCTTGATTTGTAGTATAAATAGCAGGAACACCCATATTCATCATCGTTAAATGAATATACCCTTTTTCATCATCAAAGTCTGAGATTTCTAACTTACTTTGTAGGAACTCACAGAACTTATCTCTCCCAAATGTATCTACATATTTTTGAGCAATATCTAAATTATCAAACGTAGCAGATGTATGTCCTATTCCTCTGCCATTTCCATTACTAAGGAATCCCAATCCGGCATCATAGAAGCTGAACAACCGGCTCCCATAAATGGGACTAATCTTTGTTGAGCAGCTAAAACACCTAATTTATCAAGTATTTCAGTCATTTTCTTTCTCCCTTGGATTTTGATATCTTTTTTCCATTTATATCACTTATCTTAAATTGATTGTCTACCTATATCTTATTTTATTTTGATTAATTTAAATTAGTTGTATCTACCAATTGTACAGTGTTCTCAACCTCTATTGGTAAAGCGCCTCTAACTTTAGTCATATAGTGATAAAAGCTACTTACCATATTTGTAATAAAAACATCGTAGTCATACTTTTTGGCTATCTCATATGTTATATTCATTAATCCAAACACTATTCTGTTATGGTGTAATTCTTTGGGAACAAACAACTCCGTCATAGTAAGTTCGCCAACAATTTCATCCGGACCAAAAACATTTATGGTAAACATTTTAAACCTAGGTTCATTTAATGTTTTCCCCCATATCTCTATTAAATTTTGATCAGGAGAAATTGAATACCTAAATCCAAGTCTTTCAGTTAATCTATTTAAATGACCTTCGTATTCATCTATGAGTTGTTTTTGTACAGTTAAGACATCGTTCATTTTTATAATATCTCCGTTTCTTTTTACTTATTTAGAATTTCTATCCTTTAGGCATAACAACCATTGAAGGAAATATCCTTCCCTTTCCACTTCTGATTGTATCCCCTGCAACGGTCTGTATCCACATGGTAAATCATTTCAAGGGAAGAAGCCCTATCTTTTTAATATAGCGGAGCCAGCACCTCAATCAAATCCATTAAAGCTTCCGGCAAATATAATTCACAGATCTCCCCATAGCTCCCTCTCATCTTCAAATCTTTATAGCGTTTGCTTTGCCTATTGATTTCGAGCTCTCTCTACGGTGAATTGAAAATCCAAATCTCTATAATTCTATTTTTACTTCATTAAATAGTTATTTAATGAAGTGAGTCTTTTTCTCTAGATATTTCTGGATTAATAAATTTATGAAAACATACAATTTATTCGTTATGTAAGAGGAAAAGAAAGACGACAGATTCATTTCTTATCTGTCGACTGTAACTTCAATACGATTTTTTGGGAGCTAACTTCCCATAGTTAAACTCTATTACAGTTTCGTATATTTCCCTCTCTCCATGAGCCAGTTATTACTCCTTTTAACAGCCCACCAGATAGATTTTTGTATTGCCGTCTTATAATAAGACTGCACCACCTCGTTGTAGAAAGAGGACGATTCAAACAGCTTTACCAATTCCTTATTTGTAAAAACTCTACCCTTTTCAACTTTTTTCTCAAAATCAAGTATAAAATTTAACGTTTCTTCATTAAGGTTATACTTTTCAACCATCACCACTGGAATTTCTCCTTTTCAAATTAATAACAGTATCCGAAGAGATAACTTGTTGCTGCTTAACACGGTATTTTAAATTTACTAAGCAATTGGAAAAATACTTGGATACTCAAACGTGCCAATGGTACAGTCAAAGGCAACATAACAAAAGCATAAATGGTTCCCCAAACTAAGACACCCTCTACATTAACGCCAATAAAACCACCCGCTGTATAAGTTCTAAGGCTTCCTCCCCTGACAAGATACTCACCAAATAAAGCCCCAATAGTTCCACTATAGAGGGTAATAAACAATGCCGATATTAGACTCAATAACCAAAACTTTTCGTTTGATACATTTTCTCGTTTTGCAAAGTAAGATCCTAATATTGAAAAGGTTAATACAAAGGGAAAAACCGTTGCGTAGTATAACCAACTCTCTCCAAATAAAGATGTAAAGCCACCTGCTAGCCCTTGTGTAACCACCATAAAAATAAAAGAAATACAGAAGGATAAAATTAAACCGAAAATAATTCCAATTATAATCCCCTTTGTAATTTTCATAACGATGGTTCACCCCTTAATATATGAAATTGATTTTCAACCTAACTTATTATAAATATCCCTTTTTATTTTAACAGAAATATCCAATTGTTTTTACAATTTTTCTTGTAGATACATTCATATCTATTTTGCATTTTTTCTTTACTTTTTTCTATAATGTTAGCATTGTCCCAACAGCTCATTTTTCTACGGAAAGCAGCCCTTTTAACAGCCTACCATATTGATTTTGCATTGCTGGTTTATATTAGGATTGAACAAAATCATTTTACAGAGGTGAACTGAGGAACTTGATAAATTTTCTAAAGATTTATATGCGAAAGCACAGAATGAAAAAACACGTTAGTATGGAAGAACAGTATTATCGGTAAAAGAAGCTGCCGAGTATTTCAGATCAAGTCCTGCCACGATATACCATTTAATAAAAGAAGAAGGTATGCCCCATTTCAAAATTCAAAGTAGATCTTTATCGTTTTGGAAGAGGCGGAAGCCTTTTTATGGCGGGAGACAGCAAAGTCTTACGCCGAAAAAGGGAATATTTATTGGCAACGTATACTTCAAAATCTCGATTGGGAAGAAAAAGAGCGGAATACGACCTATGCTAGAGCTTTAAAAAGGCTTGAAAAGGGCTTCTAAAGCTTTAAAATCTCCATTTGTACATCGGAAGTCGATTATTTGATCTATGTTTGTCTAAATATTGATTAAATAATTCTTTTCATAAGGACATTATTTTTTGTATCTAAGCGATATAAAAATATAAAAATAACCGCCTTCTTAATTTTAAGGCGGTTGCGGAATAATACAATTTATTCAATTCTAAATGATATTCTACTAGCCTTGTTATACACGCGGTTAATTTCTTTTTTGGATTTCTCTACTTCTGATTTAATCATAGAATAATCACTAGACTTGGGATTTTCAACTTTTTCCAATGTTGTTCCAATAGCTCCTACCATGTATCCAGCAGCACCTAGTAAAAGGCGAAGTTCCTTCAACAATTCCATAGTTAACCCTTCATGAGCTTTGTTTTTCATATTGTTTTCTTCTGAAGACTCAACAATTGTTGCAAGCTCTATCTTTAACTTACCAGAGTATATTTCCATGTTGATATTCCCCTTTTTACTTGTAATATATTATTTACTCTCTATACGTTATAGTCTAATCTGTATATAATTTATAGAACGTTTTCCATTAAGAATCTTTTTTATTTGATATTTTGAAAGGTGAGAAGTCGATTCCATTAGGTAATATTTTTTTATATTATCAATACAGACCTCATACAACCCCGTTTCAGTTCTACTAGTTATTTTAATTCTGATTTCTTTAATATCTTTACACTCAAGTTCCTTATGCTTTTCCTTCTCTATAACACCAGATAAGGTAACAAAATTGCTAAAATGAATTGAATAAGAACTATCTTTAATCATTATTTCAATCTCTTGGTTTAAATCTTTGTAGTAAAATCTATTTGAGCATACTTGGGTGCTAGCTTCTATTAACTGCTTTGTTTCTGTTCTTACTAGATCTAGATTTGTGGCTCGTTTTATGTAATTTACTAAGGAAAAGAAATCCTCAATAGGGTAGTCAATATTTATTTCTAGGAGGATTTTTTCCTTTTCGTTTTTAAATATAAACATCGAACACTTCCTCTTTAGTAGTGTTTTAAAAATTTAATAATGAACTATTGCTTTTTCTGAGCTGCTAATAGATTTTCCGTCGCAATTCGTTTACCCGCTTCAATCAACGCCTTGTGTAAAATATCCTTCTGTTCACATCTCTCACTACTTAAAAAATCGAAAATTATACTATCCGTTACAACTTCGTGTTTTGCAAGGACAGTTACGATATCTGATAAAAGCTCATCAGAGATTTTTGAATGTGGTACCTCGTCTAACTTTGTGATTATACACATATCTAATTGTAGAAATCCTAAATGTTTTACGTACTGCATCGCTACTCCTTTAACCACTAATTACTTGAGAATTTAATGAATAAGTAATTCATTATACCAATATTTATATCACATTTTATATATTTATTATATATAATATATTATAAAATATGTTTTATTCATTGTAAAATAAGAATTGGCTAAACTCGTATTAAAAATAACGTAAAAAAGGCATGAAAAGCTTTAAAAAATACTATTTTGGGGGTAATGCAGTGCAAAAACAGGTGAAAATGGATGATGAGTTAAAATATATTATAGATACGGTAAAAGGAACAACACGAATGGTTATTAAAGGAGAGCAGTCAGAAGATGGTTACTTGATAAATGATGAGTTTGCCGTATATGTTGATACAGATTGGATTAATAAAACGATACATGCTGATGAGGTAGTAAGACAGTTCAAAATGCGCCTTGAGGAGGTAATAGGCCAATCAGCCAAGGTGTTCCATATTAGCAATGGAGTAAAATAATAATTACATACAAAAATCAGGGTAAAATATTGAACTTCCAGCCTTTTATCTTAAACAATGGGGGTTACGTAATGATACGAAATACTCGCGATAGATTAGCTAAAGAAATATCCAATGAAAAAGGGATAGATTTAATTCAGGCGCAAGAAATTATCGATTTATTTTTGCAACTAATTCATGAAGAAGGTTACATCGTTATAAAACAAAATACACAATACGCAAAAAAACAGATGGATATTTCATTAAGTAGTTCAGATAACGTGGAGAAAACATAAATTTGCAACTAAAATAACAAATGATTCCTCCACTTAAATAGCAAGTAAATTAACAATTAAATTAACACAAATAAAAAAGGCAACCTATAGAGATGGACTAATCCCTTTATAGGCTACCTTTTTTCATTATGAACCGTTCGGGTGGATTATTTGCTCTAAGATTCACAATGGACGCGAACCGAAATGCTACCAACACTCCGACTCGTGTTTTAGTTATACGATAATTTATACCTAAAAAACGAATCGGAGTTCCTAAGAAACATCTGTTAATTATATTTGTACATTTTTGAACAATTTGGACACATAAGTACCTTAGCATTTTCAATAGTTTGATTTCCAATTTTAACAGTTTGAATAAAATAAGTTAGTTCTGTATTACATCTATAGCATTTATTATGCGAAGCTTGATAATTTCGAGCATATTTCAACTGAAGATAGCCTTTGACCATCAAACAGATCCACCTCGCTTTGATTATTCAAATCAACAATAAGTGAATAAGTGATAACATAGCTAATAATGTTAATAAAGAATATTGATTGAGAAATTTATTAAATTACCCTATTAAAGTAGTCTGTTCAATAAATGTAGCTAATTATTTTTATAAATCTTCTTTCCTTATAAAAGTGTGGCATTGAACTGGAATTACAAATGCCTTAAATAATTCCCCCATACCGTCATACGGTTGATTATTTATTGCACTAATTAGCGAATCATTAGCAATCCCTATAGGTATAGCATCGCCAAAGTATTCAGCCAACCTTTGATCTAAGTACTTACCACCAGTAACACCACACCGACAACTTTTTACAATAAAATCGAGATTAAATATGTCGCCACAATTTTTACAAAGTAAAAGTTTAATAAGCCTTTCTCCCTCTTGTTCAATTAGCAGAAAATAAAATGCCCTACTATTGATTCAGTTTATTTTTGGTGTGTACTCCACCTATTAAGCATTTCCATTGTTTGTTCATCTTTCAAATATCCATTTATTCTTTCCAAAAGTATCCTGTTTTCGAACATCGCTTTCCGCATATCCATTTTATTTTTTTCATTCTTATTAGCCATTAGCTCGTCAATTAGTAGTTTTAACAATAATATTTTTATTAACTCAACATTATCTGTTGCCTGAATCCAGTTCCACGTATGTTCTGTCAATATCATATGGAATTTTTCATTAGCTAACCCTGCTAACACTTTTTTCATGTCTAACATGGATCCAAATAAGAATTGATTTAACATCGTGGAATACTCATTTTGTTCTAAAAAGACCTTAATACTATATGCAATAGATTTCAAATGTAGTTCTTGCTCTTCTGTTAAGACTACACTATCACCATTAAAATATAGAAACGCTTCTTCATCTGCAAAATACATTTTATCTTCAGTAGATACATCTGATAGTTCAAGAGATGTCTTAGCTTGCTCACGAAATGTTTGTAGTTCTCCTTCTATTAAAGAAATTTCATTGATTAAAGTTTGTTCAATACTTCCCTCAAAATCTGGAAAATGGTTCTCTAAATTTGCTGCTACTTCGTCTAAAAGAATATGAGTTTTGATTTCTCTACCTGAGAACTTTAAATCCATCACCATCATTCCAAATTGCCGTTCAACAATTTCCGGATGCCCTTCAACTTTATTAAAAGCCTTCATAAACGAAAAGTGTTCTTGAGGCAAACATATCCATGTCCGTGCAATGGCTTTTATCATTTCAAGTGAATGAAATTTAGGACCATCCTCATGTTTACATGCTAAATAAATTAAACTTTTTATATCTTTTACTATGTTCAAATAATAGATCATAAGTTTCAATGAGCCTACCTGTACTGGTGAAGAATAAGACCTTAGATTCCTTAAATACCACTGAACGAAACTCTCCCTTGAAAAGAGATTAAATATCATTTCAAACTTTTTTTCTTGATCAGCAATTAACCACCTTTCCAAAATTTCAATCTTATCAACGTCATTATTAATATGACTAAATCGCGAAAACAGCCTCTCTGCATTCACCCTAACAGGTAGATCAATTGGAGTAGAAAGATGCATGTCTGCCAACTCTTTTGCTTTAACACATTGTTTATAGTCAATATTACCGCTGACTAAGGCGTATTTGGGGAGACGGCTTTCTATAAGCATTGCAATAGCTAATATATACAAATGATACTCATGACCTTGCGTCTTTGAATCAAAAATGTTTACTATATGCTGCGCTTGATTCTCTAGTAAAATATCTTTTCTTTCATCAGATTCAACCGATTTCTTATAAACACTTATGTCTTTATAAAGTTTGAAAGTTTCCCCATATTTTTTGCTATTTAAATCTCCACAAAACTGCCAAAACTTTTTTTGCTTAACTTTTTCTTTTGCTTGTACAAACACAGGGATAGTGAGTCCAAAGTAATCTTTCTCTATTATATCTGCAAACGGAAATGCGTTTAATAATTCAAGACTTTCTTCGTATACCTTTCCCCATTGTAGTTGAGATACTCCTTTGGGAAGGAGTGACAAACCAATATACGTTCCCATAATAACGCACCTCCAGCTTGTAATTATTGATACTGCAAAAAGCAGATTAAGGTATTTACTTTTTTCAAGTTTTCAATGGTGGTACTTTAATCGTTACTTAGAAAGTTTTAATGAAAATAACTGCGAATCAGCCAAACCTAACTCATAGCAAATTTGATTCTGTTCACATAATATCTTGAAGAAAATTTCTTTTAATTTATCCCTATCGCTTTCTGAAGATAAGAGCGATAACAATTCACTTTCAAGACTTTCTAGTAATTCCTTCTGCTTTGAATCTGATTTTTTTGTTAAAGCTTCATGAATACGCTTCTCGACAAAATCATTAAAAGCTTCATCAAATGATAGGTTATCCATTTATCCCACCCTTTATAACGTATTATATATATTTTTTATATAACTTATATTATAATTTATGTTTATTTGCTTGTAAAATGGGAAAAAGATAAACTAGAACTAAAAAGGATAATGGACCATGATCAATAAAAGCACAGGAGAATTAATTAGAAAGATCCGAAAAGAACATAAAGTCTCTATGATGGATTTAGCTTCAGCGCTCCAAACGACACAGCCCCGACTATCAAGAATCGAGGCTGGAGAACAAGATATAAGTATCCGTTTTATAGAACAATATTGTAATTATTTTAACGTTCCACTTCATGAATTTTTCAAGCAATTAAACGATATGAGTGATGAACAAAACCTAATTGATCAACAGTTAATGCAAAGCATCCACTCGCTAACTGAAAAGCAAAAGAAGAACTTATTTGCATTTTTATCTTCTCTTAGAGAAGAAGACTAACTTATAACAATAAGCATAAAGGGTAAGAGTTAATTACAACCATAAGAATTTACCACTTTCGTTATAATTCTCACTAGCTTTCACCATTATATTTACCACTTATCGCCAATGCAGTTACCTATGGGGAAAATCCGGAAAGCGGTATTTACAACGCAAAGGATTTCGAAAGAAAAAAGCCTAATCCCCCTATATTTTTTTGCGAGGGATTAGGCTTTTGATTTTCCACAAACACGCCCGATTGTGTAATAACATAGTAACCATTTTTATTACTTGTACTTCTTTGAATATATAAATTCTGTAATTGGGACCGTAACAAATGTAAGGCCTACCACTACAACCAGTGGATAATTATTAATATGTTTGAAATTACCAGTTCCTTCAGAAATAAATAATATTAGACCAGATAGAATCATTAGTACATAATAACCTATTTTGGCACTTTGAGTTTCAATATGTCTATCTAATTCATCTTTTTCTCCACCGCCTTCATGATGACCCCAATTAAGCCAATTAAAAAAATAGCTTAAAGCTAGAAAACTAAAGAATATACCCGCTGCATCTATAGTTCCAAAACTAACCCATTTGTATAAGGAAAATCCTACAATTGATAGAAAAGCAATAAAGACTAAAATAGCTATAATACTTTTGGTTTTACTCATTCCTTTCCCTCCTATTCTCAGAGATAAATAAATCTTCCATAGCGACACCCAAAGTCCTTGCTATATCAAATGCTAACTGCAAACTTGGGTCATATTTATTGTTCTCAATAGCGTTAATCGTTTGTCTGCTTACATTGCATAATTCTGCTAATTTCCCTTGTGAAAAACTGCTTTTTTCTCTGTACTCCTTAATTCTATTTTCCATTCACTCAACCACCTTTAATTTTTATAAGGTGTAAAATGTTTTTTACACTTTAATTATAAAAAAAGACAAATGAGATGTCAAATATGTTTTACATCTTATCTGTCTTACAATCTTATTTACTAGAATAAATATTCAAGTCTAATTCAATTAAATGGCCCGTTTGCGAAAGTGTGATCTTTTTGAAATCCAGTCAAACTTCTATATCATTAATCATTCCAAAAACTATGGTAATTAATTTTTAATCATCAGGAAGTAATAAAATAGTAAACACTATAAAAAAATGTAATAAATGAAGGTGAATTTACTAGTTATTAAGATAGTTCGTATATTCGTTGTTTCAAATGCCTTAGTAATTTTTGTACTGAAGATTGTTGTAATAATAACATTTGTACTTCCAAAATCAAATGATATCCCCCTCTGATGGGGGATAAATTCACTTGCACATCTACAAACAAATTTCATAAAGTACTAAAAGCTGCAACTTTGCTTAATAGTTTACTATTTAAATAATTTCGGTACCAAAAAATTAGTTGCAACAACCCCAGCATTTCTTAACGATACTACACCTACTGCTAAATTTACTTTTTTTATCCTATCGGCCATTAACGGATCATTAAATATTTTTTCGCGGATATTTGTTATTCTTTGACTTCTATCGCCATACTTCGTCCTTTTTGAAAAACTTTCGTCAGGCAGTACAAATAGAACCCCGTGTTTACTACTATTTGATTCTCGTTCGGCCAGTATACAGTATCTCCAAACCTTATCCTCAAGTTGTTCGAATGGCTCCGTACCGGTATCTAATTCAATGTTTAGATATCTTGTTTTTTGTCCTTGATTTTCAAATTCCCTTTTTAATATCCAGTCTGGACGAATAATTGTTACCCAATCACCAGTAGTTTTTTTATACTGTTGATTGTTATTAATAAATTGTGCTGCTCTAGCGTGTGCTGCTCCCTTGTTAAACATAGCTACGGGCTTACTTGCCTTCTCAATCCACATTTCATAAGGAACATGAGACGGTGATAACGAGCTATATAATTTAGTTTGACTGTAATGCTTATATTGCGGCAATGATAATCTTTGTTTAGTGGTACACATAATATTCAGAACTACCTCTTGTGTATATAAGAAATGAAGTTTATTCTTCTTTTCTAATAGTTGATATATTTGATTCTTATTGTAATCTTCAAACAAAAGCCCATTTTCAATTAACAAATTGATTCCACCAGTACCAATTGAACAACACTTAAAACGTTCACCATCGAAACCTTCTGCAAAACTAGAAGAACGAACTAATTTAAATTCCTCCAGTCTTCTTAATCGATTTTTAAATGAGTATTCTTTAATCTCTTCTCCCAAGAACTGAGTAAAATACTTATAAAGTTGTGCCATCGTAAGCAATCGATGACGTTCTAAATATTCTAATAACAGGATTTCAGAAGTTTTAACTTCCAGCCGGGATCTCCCTTTCCCTTTAATTACACTAACATCGTCCAATCTTTTACAAACTCCCTTCAAATTTTTTTAAAAAATTACTTTGATAAACAAATAGTACCTATCCCCTTTTATAGTTGTTACTGCTAAAGTCTGTTACCCCGGAATTAGTAAGCCAGAGTAACAGTGTTTTCCAAAGTAATAGAGTTTCCTCTACTTGAAAGCCTATTATTTCGGATCAATTAAACTATATTACTTAGATTAAAATCGACCTAATAAAACTAGATAGGAAATCATATCACCTTGGTATATATAGAGAATTCAGTAGAGAAAGCTCAAAATGGATTTAATCTAACTGCTTTTCATTAAGCATTATATCGGGGATTCTCTATATTTCTAGTAAACTACCATAATAAAACTGAAAGGCTAAGAATGCACAAGGTTCATAATAATTTTCAATTAAATGCTCGAAATCTCTAATTTAGATTTATTGAAATGTTTTTATATGTCAATAATTTAAGATCATAAAATCGAAGTACTTTGAACTATATTGATTGTTCCTGTATCCGGATTTGCCATCAAATGCTTATTACGGCTATTAGTAACTTTCAATGGTTACTAGATTCAGATACCGTTAATATATAGTGTTGCAAAATCGTTGATATAATGGCATTTTATATAGTTACCATCATTCGTTACCAAATCATTTTCAAACGTAAGTTCTAGCTAGAATTCTCAAAGAAATCCATTTATGTGCCACTTAAATCTTAATAAACTATAATTTTTGGTTATGGTACTCGATTAAGGTAACCAGTCATGGTAACCATTACATGAAATAGACACTATTATGGGTTACCAATATCAGTTCCTCTCAAGAATTGGCTTTCTTTATTTAATTTACGGTTGCTCTTATTGTTACAACGATAAATTCACATAATCGAACCTCTGTAAAAAACAAGATCAACCTAATCAGATTGATCTTGTTCATTGCTTCTTATCTAAACGCCGAATATTTTTTCAAATATGCCTTCATTCTCTTCTGCTGCTAAAATAGAACGAACGCTTTCCTCCGGCATTGCTAGAGGAAAAGTTATTTTTTCGATTCTGCCCTGAATTCTTCCAGCCGGATATTTACCCGACAATTCCTCTACACTCAAATTCGAGGTTAAAATGGTGACTTTTTTATTATTCATGCGCTCTTCTAAAATCTGAGTAAAAATGCTTTCTGACCAATCTGATGCTTTTTCTACACCAAAATCATCAATAATTAAAACTTCCACATTTCCGTAATAATTTGAAATATCTAATTCACGAATGCCATTCTTATTGTCAAAAGTATTTTTTAGCTCATTAAGCATATTTGCTGAAGAAATATATAACACATTTATATCAAATCGTCTGATAATGTCATTCGCAATACTAACTGCCAAACGGCTCTTTCCACTACCAGTTGTTTTACTGTAAAGATACAATCCCTTTCCGTGATCCTTGAATTCATGAAAATTCTCCGTAAATTCACTTGCGACTCGTTTAGCAAACTCAGCTTTCATCCGGTTTTCCTCTACTCGATAGATATCTGTTCGAAACTCCTTTACAGTACAATCTTGAAGGTCAATTGGAATCTTTGCGAATTTAAACTTAGTTAATAATTCCTTATCTTGTCGGCATTCACAAATAGCCATTTTAACTTCACCTAGTTCTTTAAATACAATATAACCTGAACCGTCACACTGTTTATAAGGACATTTGTCTGAAACCTCATCTAAGACTTCAAATGATTCCGTTCGCTTTTGCTCGATTGAACCATACTTCTCCTGAAGATTGCTTAGTATTTGCGAAAATTGATCGTTTAGTTTTTCCATTAAATTTTTCCTCCTGAATATTATCTTGCTGGTGATTTAATTTCTTTTTAAAATTATGATGCTTATCGAAAATGTAGTTTGCCACATATGCAAATGACCGAATACGGTCCCTTTCGTGTTGTGGTACAAACCCATTGAAACAATTGTCAATTAACTGGGTTACTGTTTGTAAATTAAGATCCAGTTGTGCAACTTGTGTAATTGATAATCTATCCGAATCCGTTAAAACGTACTTGGCACTTTTCATTAAAAAATATCGAGCAATTTGATCAGCAAATGGGTCTTGGAAATAACTATCATTTGCTGACTTAGTGTCTTCCTCATCAATTTCTTTATAAAAAATCTCTGTAGTATTCTCTGGTATTGCTCGCGCACCTTGATTACCCGAGAATTCAGTAATACTCATCGATGCGTCATTTTGCACATTCGATGGTTCACTTAATACCTGTTTTGATGATTCAGTAAACTTAACTCGATCATTATAAAAATTATCAAAGTGTTCTAGTCTATAGCCCAATTTATTAAGTTCCTCAACTATTTTCACTAAATTAACCCTGTACTGCAGGGTTTTATCAAATTTATATCTTGGGTTTGGATTTCTCCTTTCAAAGACATATTTCTGGTTAACAAGCTCTTTCAAGTTTCTCCTAACTGTACTCGGACTTCCTAACATGATTTCCTGAGACAATTCTTCAGAAGATTTATAAATCCAGCCATGTCTTAAATCAGAAACTTTATTTGTAGAAATACGCTCTAACTCTTCAGCAATCAAGCCGTCTGAATCCTTTACTCGTTTTGACCAATAAAGTAATTGATTTAAAGTTGTTGCCAAGGCAAAGTTTCCTGTTAATACTACTAATTCTTCTTTAATAATTGCTCTTTTTAAAATGGAATTTGCCATATTTCCCCCTTCTAATTAGAAAATAAAAAGACCCCCTCCTTATTCAGATAATGAATGTTTAAAAACACACATTATAAGAATCAAGTTGGGGATCTCCCTTTTTAAATTGAATTTAATTAATTTGAATTAAAACAAATTGAATTTATTTGTTTATACTTAATTTTATTATTTTCGCTCCTTTCAATTTAAACTATAAAAATTATAGCCGCATTTTTTAAGATTTTAAGATATTTTGTTAAATTTAATAAAAATTTTTTAAAATCATAAATTGTAAATTAATATCTAAAAAATCCTTAGTTTATTTTCATCTAGATTTTCACTTATACATTATGAAACAATGTTATCATCTTCAATAAGTCTCTTTAATAATATTGATAGTTCTATTATTTTTCTTCATTTACTCTCATTACTTCGAATACATTTCTTCACAATCTCTTTCCTCATTAAAAGTTGCTCTAATCTGGCCAGATTGAAAAAAATCAGAGTGCGATAATATCTATTTTCGCACTCTAGAGATATTCACCATAAAAAAACTATCCTATCTTAACTAAATTATGTTTCATCAATGTTAACTCAAACGTTTCTTATATTGTACCGAATATTTATACATCATATGATTTTAATACCTGATCTAGAGTTAGAATGTTTTTCTTCTCCAATCTATCAAAGATATTCTTTTGATAGATATTCGTATTATCTACAATAACAACTTTTTCTTTAGCCCTTGTTAAAGCTACATAGTGATTATTTAAATTACCTGTACCATCTAATGGATAATCAGAGGCTCTAATTACAACTTGGTCAAATTCTAAGCCTTTGGTGGCAAACACAGTCATAATTTTATGTTTACTATCGTTATTAAAAAAAGAGATATAGTAACTATCATTTTCAAGAGTCTGTGAAAACTTTCTAATCTCATTCTCACTAAACTTTACATTTATGATATCAGCAATTTCTTTAAGTATTATTTCTAAATTCTGAATTTCTAAATTGTTTTGTGTAAGCAATTCAACTTGTTTTTCTAAATTTCTGATTTCTATAGTGTTTATTTCTAAATTTAAATCTAATAAAAAGTCATAGACAGAGTAATATTTATTAACAATTAGTTTCATTAAACATCGTAAAACAAATGAATTTATTATTCCATCATCAATCGGAGTTCGTGGAATAAATTCAAATTGAAATCCATTCTTATTTAAAAAGTCCCTACACTCCTCAGCAGCACTATTAATATTAATAATTATAGTGACTTTTTTATTTAAATTTATTTCTTTTTTATGTAGAATCTTTAAAACAGCATTATTAAAGCTTTTATCCGTTGAATATAGTGCTACCTCATTTATTATTTCACTAGCCCTATTTTCTAGATAATTTTCTTTATGAATTAAATTTGCAAAATTAGTTATATTATAGTGAGATCTAAAATTATGGTATAACTCATATCTAGTAAAGCTCTCATCAAATTCTTCAAAGATATTTTCTTTAGCACCTCTCCATAGATAAATTGCTTGTTTCGAGTCTCCTACAATAAACAATGGTATATTTAGCATATCCTTAATATCCATAAATAAATTATGCATATCTTGATCGCTATCTTGATACTCATCTAAAAATAGCATTCTATATTTAGAAATAAGATATTGTTGGGCTGCTACTGAATTTTTTAAAATATACAATCCTAATCTAAACTTAAAATTCTTCTTATTGTTATAATAACTACCTAAAATTTTATCAGCTTTTAGATACTTTAATCCCTCTTCTTCAAAATTAAATTTCTTATTAAAATCAACTACAAAATCTGGGCTGAACTCATCACCCAAAGCGTCCATAATAAATGGTCGTATAATTTCATTTTCAACAAAACTGTCATTTGTACATATAGTTAAATCTTTATGTAAATTTGTATTTGTCCTTTCTCTTAATTCTTCTGTTGCTTTGATAGTAAAGGTAATAGCTGCGATGGTTTGATGATTTTTAATTGCATTACATGTTCTTAATAACTTTTCTACTAATATAGTAGTTTTGCCACATCCAGCACTCGCAGATACAGCAATATTTTTCACATCCTCATTCAATATCTGATCCCTTATATTTTGATCGCTTATCACCATTGTTAATCAACTCCTTTAAAACTATAAATCTAGAGTCATCATAAATTTTTTGGCAATCTGTATGATTTAATACTTTCGTTAATTCTGCCATATTAATAAGTTTTGATGATTGTAAATACTTAATTGGGTCTTTGCTTCCTGTTAGTTCTTCTAATCTTGTGCCAAGTGCTTCATAAAGATCATGCTCTAAATCTATCCTAGATAAAAAAATATTATTTTCTTTAATAATTTTTTTGCTCTTACGATAATTATCAAATATTTTTATCTTACTGTTCTTAATTTTTTCATTCTTATCAATGTCTGTATCTGTTTTCTCAAAAGCAATTGTTATTGGCTTTTTCTTTTCTTCTCCACATAATTCTAAAGCTCTATTGAAACCAATTAAGTCGAATGTATCGGGAGAACCCTTTTTCCTCTTTAAATCATTATCAGTTTTCACGAAAACTTTAATACCTAAGCCATTTAATACATCCCAATATTTTTTAAAAGATATGCCATAAACTTCTAAAATATACGCACCTTCAAGTTCATAGTCTGGTTTAATTTCATTTAAAACTTTTTCGAATAATACCCTTTCTGATGGACCTTCTATCAGTAATACTCGTTCAGAAAAAATTGCTGTTACTAAAAATTTATTTAATTGAGTTTTTATATTTATATAATCTTCCCCGACATTATATAAATAAGAAGAACAGACCACTTTGTCAGCAGAATGGACTCTTATTAATGAAGCATTATCCATCTCATATAGTAATTCTGACGAATGAGTAGTTAAGAAGAAATATCTATAAGATTCATGGGAGAATAATTTTTTTGAAAGTGCAATTTGCAAGGATCTATGTAGACTATTTTCAGGTTCTTCAATTAAAAACAATGATATTTTTTCAGAATTAAAATTTCTAGATACATAATTCATTAATGAATAAGAAATAATTTTCTTTCTTCCATCTCCAGAGGTAGGATACAAATTATCATCATTACTCTTCTTTATGTATGGCTTTAAATCGCTAAAATACCCATTTATAGCCATTTCCGATTTTATAGTTACTTCTAGTTCTTCATTTTTTAAACTATAATATTCTTTAGTTATTTCCTTTTCGAAATTATTGATAATATCCATTTCACCAATTTGAGTATTGATTTCTCTTGTAAGACTCTTTATTTTGTCTGATTTTTCTATATCGGTTTTACTAAATTTCTCTTGAGCAAATATTGCCTTTTTATTCTTTTGAAAAATATGTTCAAGATTAATCAGCGGATCAATATATACTACTTTAAAAATTCTGTCTAATTCAGTAAAACCGTTCTTTTGAGGTATCTCTTTCATTTTTTTAAGGTTATTTCCCCAAAAAAGTGTTATTCCACCTAATTCTTCTTCTTTATCATACCTACCAAATAATTTTAAATAGACATTTTCTAAGTCTGTAGAATCCCTAGCATCTTTTAGTCTTGAAACTATAAGTTTAGAATGATCACTATCATCAAAATCTTTTATATTCATACAGATTGTAATAGATATATCCTTTCCAGTATCCCTCATATAAAAATCACTCTCTGTAAGTCCATTTTTTCTGATATCTCTATCAAATAAGAATCTTAATGCTGCTAAAAAATTTGTTTTTCCTATATCGTTCATGCCGAATATTACATTTTGATTTGTTAAATCCACTTTGATGTCTTTAAAGTTTCTAAAATTCTTAACTTCCAACCAACTAAATTGCATATCCTCACCATCTTTCTCAATTCCTTATTAAAAAACCGCAATAATTATTATTATAAATTTCATGTGCTATAATCAAAAATTGAAATTTGTAAAAACTGAATTCTAAATATCCTCAACTCTCTTAGCACAATTCACTGGTTCCAGTATTATATGTGGATAAAATCTCACTAATCATAATTTGTAACCTTTGTTGTGTTTTTAAGTCTTTGACTGATGAAATGCATGTAAAATCGTCCAAACATTTACGTGAATTGGTTTGTGGTAATACAATGTTTACAATGAAATACATTAAGGTCAATTAACTTTGATTTTTAAAAAGAGTGCGATAATGGTAATTTTCGCACTCTTACTAGCACTATTATTTAATTATTTCTTCACAACAATATATTCTTGATCATAGACTTCAGCCCCAGCTTCAGCACCTAAATCAGCAGCTTTACTTGCTGCAATTGAAAAACACTCGGCTATCTTTGTTGATGAAAATGTTGAAGTAGCCTCAGCAAGTAAATTTCTATTTAATTCTTGCATCATGACCATTATTTCTCTTTGAAACTTTTCGTCTGCAGTACCTGCTCTTAATTGATGTCCAAGGGAATAGGCATTTATGAATATTTCATAAGCATAATATTCTATAAAACGGTCTACAAACGGACTGCCTTTCACTTTTTGATATTCACTATCTGAAAGATTAGCATGGTGGTTGCTCGCATTACCTAATACATAAATAATATCTCTCAAGGCTTTTTCATAATGATACTGAAGTAGCTCTTCTACTGCCTTTGCTTCGTTTGGAAAAAGAGCTTTTTGAGAATTATAAGCTAACTCCTTTTTAGCTTTAATTCTTTGTGATTCAGATGATCCAAAAAGTGCTGATGAAATACTACTAAAAATCCCCATTATTAACCCTCCATTCATTATTGCATTACTATGTAAAGTAACCTTTTTTTAAACTAAAGGTAAAAATCATATTTCTCTAGCTTTGCTATAATCTCCCGATCATCAGGCTTTAACCTAAGAGCATATTTAAAATATCCCCTTGCTTTTTCGTACTCTCTTTTCTGCTCATATGCTAGACCTAATTTTTTTACTACAACCCAAACTCCCGGTGTCTCTTGATTAATATCCTCTAATATTTGAATTGCCTTATCTTCCTGATTACAAAGGCCATAGCATATTGCTAAACGGTAGCGATAATCTATAGATTTAGGTTGCTTTTGTACTAATTGTTGATAGATTTTCTGAGCTTCTTCGAATTTCTTAATTGAGAATAAGATTCTTGCTTTTAATTCTTTCAACGAGGTTATGAAGTTTTCTCTTCTGGTTTCTTCAACGGCATTTACATTAATACTATCTATTGTTTTTAACGCTTCAAAACGACGTTCCGTTTTAAAATAAACGAATGATAACTGAAGAAGTAAGTCGGGATATACATGATCATTTGCAATCTCTGTTTGAAGAATCTTCTCTGCAAGCTTAAATTTTCCTAACTTGCAATTAGTTATTGCTAATTCAAGAGCATCCCTTTTTTCAACAAGGGTAGCTTTTGGTACATACTTTTTATTTGTTTCTTGCTGGAGGTGCTTTTTTACGGCCCGTTTAAAATCATTCCTTAGCTCAGTGACCGTCTGATAACGTTCCTCCGGATTACGTTCTAAGGCTTTAAGGATTACTTGTTCCATTTTTTCATGTATGGATATATTTAATTCTCTTGGACGTGGAAAAGGCTTATTATGAATAACATCCAGAAAAGTATCATGCGGTGTTTGCCCTGTAAGGAATTGATATAGAATAGCTCCTAGTGAATAGATATCTGAATTTAAATATCTCTCTTTTGAATTAGCAACCTCTGGAGCTATATACGCATATGTACCTGCACCATCAATTGTCTTTACAAAGATATCTTCAATTAAACGACTTGTCCCAAAATCTGTAATCTTCACTTGCTCATCTTTAATTAATATATTATCTGGTTTAATATCTCCATGAGCTATCTTCAAATCGTGCATAAATTCTAAGCCTTCTAAGATCCTCTCGAATATTTCATACACTGTTTGGAAAGTACGAAGAGTGGATATGCCAGTGCTTGTTAACTCTTGGGATAGGGGATGGCCTTCGAAATATTCCATTTCAATAATGAAATATCCGTCAACACGGCCCATATCATAGATTTGAATAAGGTTAGGATGAGAGAGACCCTTTAGCTTCAACCCCTCTGCTAATACCTTATCTCCTTTTTCTTGACTTTTAGGTATCTTTAGAGCTACTGTTTGACTGTCATCACGCCTAACCGCTCTCCACACTTGACCAAAAGTCCCTTCACTTACATACTCCTGTAAAACATACTTGTCCCCTAGTTCCATATCCCTTTTTAAATCTAATATATATCGTTTACGTACCATACTACTTCACCTGAATCCATTGATTGATCGTCAATTTTTCTTTGTTACCTTTAGCAACCGCTTGAAAAACCAAATAATCACTTTCAAATGAATTTATCCCATTAATATAAGTGCCATTTGGTAAACGAAAACCTTCATCAAAAATAGAAATATATTTATCAATATCCTTTGGTACTATTCCACTATGAGACCAATATACAAATAATATAATAGGGAGATTACCACCAAGCTGATGATAGGCAATCAATAGATTTTCAATCTTTTCCCTTAATTTATTATTTTTAGCTATAGAATTTTCGAATCTTTCAAATTCTGACACCAATACTGGCTTTAGATCTTCTTTGTTATACCAAATTGAATCAGGTCGAACTTCACGAGTTATGCTATGCCCTATACTTTCACTAATCGGATACACAGGATACTCAGAAACCGCTGTATATCCGTCTAACCGTCTCCCTATCTCTGTGATATAGTTTAATCCAGTGGAATGAACAGTTTCTGAATAATCTCTCATTCCTGAAACAGCAAGCATTGGAAACCAAGTATCACGAATCTCACCGTTTTTAAACTCTTGGATAATCCACTCTTTTATTTTTTCCTTATCATCCATTAAAGACTCCCCATTCTTTAACAACCTCTGGTGATTGACCACCATGAACAAGGGCTTTCGTACCGACTTTTACCAATAAAGGTGCAGGAATAGAACGACCAGTAAGTAAAGCTTCTCCTGTAGATAGTGCAGGCAATTCGTCAATATCGGCTTTTGTAAGCATATCTGAAGTTTTAGTTATAAAACGTTGATCATCTGGGTTTTTCAAACGCATAGTAATAATAGTGTTACACTGTGAAGTAACATCAGCATCCAACTTAGATGGGCGTTGAGAGACAATCGCAAAACCAACTCCAAATTTTCTTCCCTCTGCTGCAATTTTCTTTATGATTTTCTTTGAAATGGTTGGAGTACCAGCAGGTGCGTAGTTATGTCCTTCTTCATATACTAAGAAACATGGACGAATTGGACGCTGTTTATCTGCAGCAGCACGCATAATTTCACTAGACACTAAAGCTGTTACAATTTGTTTCGCATCGTCAGATATCCCTTGTAAATCAACTATAATTAATCGGCCATTTCTTTCATTCATTTCACCAATTAAATTGTATATATCGGTAGGTTCTCCAATTGCCCTAGTGTAGAAGCTTTTAGCTTCATTAATAACTCGTTTTAACTTCATAGATGCCACAGCAGCACTCCTACCATTCAAAGCACGTGATTCAGCATCTGAAAGATCATCCCAACTTTTTAACTCTTCTAAATCGCCAGACAATAATTCACGCAAATCTTTAATATCCCTTGGTGGATGTGGATACTTGAATTTCCAGTAACGAAGTGCAACATCCAGTACTCGTTGTTGAGGTTCCGTTAGGCCCGGTAAAATTTCTTCAAAATCATCCATTTCAAAACGGTCAAACTGTAAGGCGAGATGATTGTTTTTACCAGCATATTTGTAATCAAATTCCTCCATTTGTGGAGTATATACCCTAATACCACCGCCAGCTTCTTGCAGCTTCTTTAGTCTTTCTTGAATAAATAGGATATTATCCTTTTCTTTCGGATCCTCAATATGTTCTAAATCACTGTTGAAATGAACAGTTCCCTTTTCAAAAGCCTTACCGTATTCACCATGAGTGTCAAAGACCACTACTGTTCCGTTCATTTGAGCAACTAATCTTTCAATAATACGTCCAACTGTATATGACTTACCTGAGCCAGTCATCGCTAATACTGCTAAATGTTCCGTTACTAATTTATTAACATCCATATAAACTGGTACTATATTTTCTCCACGTTCATAGCCTATTAGATTTCCAATTGCAATGCTTTTGTTCTCATCAAATTGATAGAATTTAGCAAGAAATTCATAATCGACTCCTAAAACCTTACTACCGGGATCAAGAGGTCTTCTCGGAATACGAATTTGACCAGTTCTAGCCTCTTTGTATCCTACAAGATCAATCGTTCCAAAAAGTGTTTCTCCTGTCATCTGTGTACCGGGCAGTAATTCAATGGAATTTAATCCATCTCCCATTTCACTGTTATAAAGAATGTTACTCCTAGATATAGATGTAATGCGTCCAAGAACATATGTTACTTCTTCATCCTCTCGTTCTTGGTGGGCTATCTTAACAAATTCCCCCCGTCTTGCAACAAAACTATCATGGAGAATCATTTTTAAATCGTTTGGATTTCCTGTGTTTCCAATTAGCTTACCAATATATTTATCTTCGCTCATAAGTCATCCTCCCCAAACAAATCAACTTCCTCGGTCCATACACTTTCTACGTTTTCATTTTTAATCATTTCATGTGCTTGTGACTTATAATACTGAATGATTGTCCCTGTCTTAATAGCCTTTAATCCATGACTTGCATACCAAAGTGGAAGAGGTAATGCTTTTAATTGATCAATTGTATATAATGAAATCAAATCAGAGGTTAGCTCATCAACTGATTCAGTTTTCCAGTCTTCTTTATGCCCAATCGCTTCAACCAAAAGAGGCATTGTTCTCATACCTGCACGAAAATGAAAATTTATTACCCCAAGCTCTCTAACAAATTGTGGTTCTAACCGATTATCTGAAGTTAAAAGGTCAAATTCATAGGCAGCTGTTCTTGTTCTTCTTGTTAATACTCCATTTAATAATTTCTTTACACCGACTTTTTTTATCTTATCAAAAGAGGTACTTAGAGATGAAAGCTCTTGTGTAACTAATGAATCAATCATATATTTTTCTGTATGATCAGAAGTTAATCCATAGAAAACAGAACCAAAACGTTTTGAGCTAACTGAAACTATTTTCACACCACTAGAGTTAAAAGGATAAATCTCATGTTTATGATCTTTCCAAAATTGTTCAATTCTCTCTTTACAAGCGATATAGTCAAAGTGAAGTTCTTCATAGGATTCTAACGGTGCATCGCTTCGTTCTAGTATTAAAGGTGAATCTACGATTACAAGCTCAGGTCTATTGGCTTCATTTAGTAATTCTTCTAACAAATCATACATCTGATTTATATGAACAAATTTCAACTTTTGGGTTACATCAACGTCATCCGCTTCATCAATATCCACTAAACTATCTTGATAGGTTTGATATACTACCCCGTCTTGAATTGAAAGATCTTGGCGAAGCGCACCTGCACTATAAAGAATTCCACCAAAAGCAGGGATTGTTTTACTCGCAGTAGCAATTCCTGTAACGTTTAGAGTTAACGGGATCTTCTTAGTGACCGTTCGAATTACACCACTATTGCGAAGTTTTGGGGCTATTTGATCAATAAAACGCATTTTAGAACCCAGTTTGGCGACTGTACTTGGTAAACCCAACTGTACCTTTGCAACTAAACTATTCGCGATGGATATATCTCTTTTCTTATCTCCATGTTCCATCGTCACGCCTCCATATCTTTATCTCTCGAACAAACGCTTTATACCCTTTAAGATTGATATACGTTTCTCCCGCGTCTGTTATTGCACAAGAATCCTCTAGAAGTTTCTGATCTATCAACTGTTGAAGCAATTCCAAAGCTTCATTATCTGATAGGTTTTCCTTAAAGAAGTTGCTTAACTGCCCTGATATTTTCGATGGTTCTAATACGTTTGCAGAAGCTAGTATCAGTATGTATTCATGAACAGGGCTAAGTATAAATTGCTCCCGAACTGTGGTGGATTCATCATATTTATTATCTATTATTAATTCTAAAAACAACTTTTTACATACATCTTGCTTGGACAATAAACGATAATCGAGTAATGGAACTGTTGTTAAAGTGACACATCCACTTCCCGAATGTTCAAAATGATCAATAGCAACTATCTCACCGTTAGCAAGTTCCCACTTTGATTTAGTATTAGTCTTAATTGATTCAATAACAGGAAGGCTGTTAAATGATTGGGCTTCAGTTCCTTGTACTGACAGATCAACCTTTAACTGAAGCAAAGAAACAACGTCCATTTGATGAAAAGGAGGGGAAACAATAAGTTGGTTCCCCCATTGTCTCCACCATTTATTTAATGATTGCAACTCTACTTCCGACAGTTTCAATATGATAATAGCTGGAATAACGCAAATACCAGACGTTAATTCATCGATATGTCGTTCGTTGACATTTATCCAGTTCTTTAACATTTTATATTCCGTTCTTTTTGTATAATTCTTAACGATTTGGATGTTCATTAGGACAACACCACTTTTGTCTTAATTAGTCCGAGATTTTCTAGTTCCTCTTTTTCTCTCGGATAACTTTTCCAATCAATATCTGCCTTTCTCTTAACAACCTCTTTAAAAAATTCAAATCGAACAAACTGAGCATTCTTATCCTTAAAGAATCGTCTACCGTCTTCATCTAATTGTTCCATTTTCTTTTTTACAGTTTCTATTGTTTTTTCATAGCTGATCTCTTGGATCGCTGTACCAATTTCCGGCTGATAAGGTAATTTATGCTGAAGACGATAAATAAAGTTTACTGAATCAATCAATTCTTGATCATAGTATTCGTCACGAATTTTCCTCATTGAACTTTCAATTTGGTTAAGCATTGAGATTAAAGATGTAATGTTATTCTTGTGTTCTTGTAATAACCTCTCACTGTATTCAATTAGTTGAATAGGATTACCTTTTTGCGCCAGATGGTAATCATCGATTTGCTCATCAAAACCAGCATCAAGAAACATCTGAATTTCATGATAATTTGCCTCAAGTTGGTCTGACTGAACTTTTTGTTTTACATCAATAGGTGCTAACTCAAAGTAAGATAACCATTTCTGAACAATTGGCTGATTCTCAACAAAATAATCTACTACTTGTTTAAATTTTTCAAACATTTCATCGTAACGACCAGAAATACCACTATGCTCTTTCCATTCAACTTGATTTTGTCCCTCTTTTTTCAAACCTATTTCACTAATCATCGTGTTTAATCTATCTATTGCCTCTTTGTAATTAGCCAACCATAAATGATGTGCTAGGCTATCTGATTGAGCAACCATTGTTTCACGTTTTGAAGATTTTATATAATCCTTTGCATATTCGATTTCTGTCTGATAGCGTTCTAATGCATTAGTAAATTGGATAATTGGTAAAACATAATCCTTATAGATACTCTTAGATTTTATTGATTCAAGTTTTTCCTTTAATTTGGACAATATATTTCTTTGTAAGGTCGAAATATAATCATGGAACAACTGAACGAGTCGAAGCTTTTTCCAAATAGGCATTTCATTGTCTTGGATATTTAAAGTGCTTATTATTCGCTCATTAAACGGTATTGAATTCCATTGTTCTTCATCATAAATAAAATTACATTCTGTATGGAAAGTTTGTAGTAGCTTTAATTGTTCCTTCCAAGTATCAAGTGGATTAACTGTATCAACCTGTAATGAAGAAAGATTAATCTCTTTTAATACTTCATTAATTAAATCTAAACGACCACGATATTTATCGTCTTTTAGTATTCCTAGTCTATTTTTATCAATAGTTTGTTTAAATTCGTCAACTAACTTGTCGTACTCTTCATCACGCCACTTCTGAACTTTATCACGTTGAAATTCTAATGTAGCTTTTATTACATTTTGAGCGTGAGTGCCACCTTGAACCTCAATGACTTTTAAATCTTGTAAAAAGTAAATCCATTGCTCAACAATTTTAACTGGCTTGATTGTATCGACAGAACTAAAAAAGAACGTATTTTGAATATCTTTAAAAACACGTCGAGTGTTCCCTATATAGGTTAACAATGCGGCAAATGTTACAGGCACTTGAACCTCATAATCATCTTCATTGGTCTTTACAAATAACTTAGCACCCTCATATCCATCCTTTTCTAGCTTTGTCCGAACTTCTGTTGCTTTTAGGACTTGGAAAAATCTATTGTATTTTTCACTTTCAGGGAATTTAACCCCTTGTTTAATACCAAGTTCTGTAGAGGTTGCACTATGAATTAACATCCTAGTGTACCCTTCTGCTAATAACGGTAGGTTATCTTCTTCGGCCTTTGTAAAGATTAATGGTCTTAAAACATGGCCTTGCTGATCAATATGTTCAAACCAAGCTCTTGAAACTTTAGAAATTTCATCACGTAATGCTCTAATCTTTGCCTTAAATGGAGTAGCTAATTGATGAGCAACTGGTCGAATATCCATGACTTCACGGTCAACAGATAAAACTTCTAATACATTCTTCTGTAAATTCGTTACTTGGAAAAAGATTACACATCTACCTGCAAGTGGGTAGTCACGTTTGAACTTGTTAATATCAATTTCTGTATCAGCTGTAGACGATAAAATAAATATTGGATGCACGCCAATATCAAGAAGATTACTTTCTGCAAGGTCATTTAACTTTTCCAATCTACTTGCCCAAACGACATCTACAACCTTTTTAGGATGAACCCCTAAGTAAATATCCCGTTCAACATGACTCCTAAATCCACACACTTGTCCTTTAACTTTAAGTGTTTCAGTAGATGGATATTCTTGTTCTAATGAACGAATAAACCCTAAAACCGTTCTTTCGATATCTTTTCCATAATCCTTTGTACGTTCTTTTAGCAACTGCTGTAATGCTTGATCCTTTTCATCTAATAACAAGTAATTTGCAATACCCGTTTGTGCAGCATACCGACGATTCAAACGCTCAAGAAAAGCAAAGTTTGGACCAATAAACGTTTCTTTTAAAACTTGGTCTTTTTTTTGTTCAAAATAACTAAATAAAATCTCAGCTGCATCGACGACCTCATCTTTTGGATAAAGTGTTCTTACTTGTGAAAGAAAAGTTTCCCTTTCTTTTCCGATGATAAAATAATTATCTGGTGCATTAATAGAAAATGTTTCCAAACTACGAATTAAAACATCTAGGCTAAACTTCTCACCTGTTGACTCATTTACAAAGAAATGGTCAACATCTGGGCGATATTTATTATTTACAAGATAAAATCCAAGATCACTTTTTGTAAGTGGAATAGCAATAAATTCTTTAAATAAAGGAATTCCTTGAAGATTTTTGGCTGATAATAATACTTGTTGCTCTTGTTCGGTATACTCCTGTTTAGGGACCGGTAATTGACGTAATAATGCCTTTTTTAGCAACGGTTGATGTACAGGACTCGAATCAATATAATCAAGTTGTGAAATATCAATTAAACTATCTTTAAAACGCGGTACAGATTGAGAAAGATCAAGTAATATTTGCCCTGCCTCAGCATCAGGTTGATTATCTAAATATTGATCACAATGAGCCATAATAACATTAAGCCAACCAAAGTTCCCTGCAGCAATAGTATAAGACGCTTCAACGAGCCCTTCAGGATATTGACGAATCTTCCCCGCTTTTTGTAAAGATTCAATATAATCGGAGATATCCGCGTACGAATTCTGTGTCATCTCTAGCTTATCTCCACGACGATCTAATGCTTCTAGTGACTTAATTTGATCACCAATTGCTGGAGAGCATAGTAGTAAGAATGAAACATTAGGATGCCGAGAACGACTATCTTCATGCTTAATGGCAGACGTTATAACTTTTATCGCTTCACCATCTAGTTTCTTTTTTCGTTCTTCATTGTTTTCATGTATTTCATCTCTAAACAATTCATATTCTGATTCCACTTCATCAACGATAATATGTAGGTGATCAATTGAAAATTGATTTAAATACTTCATTCCTTCTTGTACAAGCTTATCTAGGAGTGGAATATCTTCTCCTAATAATTGTTCTGGAGAATGTTGTCCTTTTTCAATAATCTCACCTAATTTTTGAGGTGAAAAACCAAGTGGAATTAGACTACTTTGCAAATGCTTAATAATACTGCCCTGAATTGTTGTTTCAACATTTTGATTGGCAAGTTTTGATAGAGCAATATATGCTCCATAGCCCACCCAATTGTCTCCATACAGATAATCTTCATTCATTTGTTCATAGCGAATATAAATTGGTAATATACGATCTTCAAAATCTTCTTTTAAAAGCCTGACTTCTTCTAAATCTCCATCACTATTTCGAATCGTCCAACCTTTATCAATTCCAAGGACCTCACTTATGAGTTCATAAGCAATCCTTGATTTACCAATACCCCATTTCGCAATCAGTGTAAAAATACGAGACATCGGTGCATCTTTGATATCACTTAAAAAATTCTGATATGCTTGAAAAAACTCATGCTGTCCAACCATTGGCTGTAATACAGGAAAGGTAGAAACCCCATCTTTTAACCAAACTGATTTTTTCATGAATTGAACACTCCTTATCGGTGAATATCAAGCTTTATTAACTGATACTCGCGTTTTCCTAGATAACCTCTACCATGACGTGGTTGGCCTGATTCATGTGCAACTACAGTAAAAATCCCCTTATTTATACCATCTGTAATATAATAATCAATGAACCGAGAAAGACCCTTATCCCAAGAAGGGTAATGTTTTATTAAAACTTGTTCTAAAACTGGTTCAAGTGGGAAAAAGCCGCGATCATCAGAAAGAAAATGAATGGTTTCTTTTAATGTATGTACTTCATCTACTGAATCTGTTGGAGTAATTGTAAATAGCGAACCTAAGTCATCTATGTCATTAGAGACTTTTTCTTTATTTAAAATTACTTTTCCACCTTCATCTCTAATGAACCAATCTAGATATTCAAACAATTGCATAGGAGCGCGCATAAATGCTGTTAGATTTGTTATAGCAGGTTCTTTTCCTCCAGAGCCAATAAAAGACCAACCTTCTTCCAACCCAACTTCTTTCTCCAGAAGAAGTTTCATCCACTCATTACCTAATGCTTCTACTTTAAAAAGTTCTAATAAACGATTCATATCATTTTTTTGCGGATTACTTGCAAAAGGATGATATGATGCACCGTCCATATCTAGCTGCCATTTCCCGATAAAATCCAACGATGCACCATTAGTATTAAAATATCCACCATTTAAAAGCATATGAATAACAACCCTAACTCTTGGTGAGAAACGTAGTAACTGCCTTGCTAACAACACTTCCCATCCTTCATCATTTTTATAGGAACTTGTAATTTTTTTTGCGTCCTCAGTTAGTTGTAAATGGCCATCAATTCGTTCAAGGAAGAATACACCTTTAATTTCAAATTGAGCAGTTCGTTTAAAGTACTCATATCCTAATAATCCAAACAATTCTTTTGAACGATCAAGCTTTTTATCTTTTTCAATTACATCTTTATCTAAGTAAAATGAGGCAATTTCTTTCATTGATTTTGCTTCTGTTTGCTGTGGTATGCGCGATAATTGCTCACACCATAATTCAAAGTTGCCCGGTTCAATCCAAAAGCGTTCAATTGAAAGGCGAATATGTTTCATCGTTTTTCCCTCAATTCATCGACCCATTGCTCCAACCTTCCACGTAGCTGTTTACTCTCGGCAATAAGAGGAATAAATAAACGAGTATGATATATTACATCTTCTATTGTTGTTGGTAAACGATATTCATCGTCTACAACAGTAAGTAATTTACGTTCAACAAGGTTTTGAAAAATAGTGTGTAAGTTACGCAATTCATTAGGAAACAGTTGGTACTGATTTACTTTACAGAATTCAGTAGCAAATTCATCAAAGCTCCCATATCGAAATTCCTGATGATTACTTGCTGTTAATAACACATCAACACCATCCCCAACCACTTGAAAGCGAATAGCCTGTACTCCTTGTGCTTCAAAATTCTCTCGTACAATAGAACAAAGGAAAACAAATAACTTCCACGGATATGTAAAGATATGTTGAAATTGTGGGTGTTCAATTTTTCGCTCAGGTATCGAAGGCACCAACATATAACGTAACCGTTCTTTTAAAGGAACGAGGGATAAATCAGTTGAAATCTTTCTCCCTTTTTGCCACTGTTCATCAATCTTTTTTCCAAGTTCTATATTATCCATCACGTTTTCTTGCTTATATGCTTGAACATAATTCAGATAAAACATGACACGTTGATAATGTGGTGGGCCATCAAAGATAAACCTATTGAGATTTTGATATTGTTCTTCTTTTTGTTTTAATTGACCTTCTAAATGCGTAATTGAAAAACCACTATCTTCTTTAATTTCTGCTAATACAGAAACCGCATATGTAGAAAGATTTGATAAGTTACTAACAAATGTTTCAATTCCCTCTATATCCTTCACTTCACTCATCTTTAAAGCGGTTAAAAGTGCAACTTCTACTAAATATTTTTGATAATCATCTTTAAGACAAAAGAGTGAGAATAAATACTCTTGTTCGTATTGGATTTGTTGATGATAAGCAATCCAATTATTTGTAATAACATAACGGTCTTGTATTCGTCTAAGTAGCCTCTGTTGCTCTAAAAAAGCTAGTGATTCCTGATACCTACTTTCTCCATAATCATATAATTGCTTTAATGATTGATAGTTCCTCTTTACATCCAAATAAAAGCCTCCCTTCACCAAAAACTACTACATCTCTGCCATTTCCGATTCATCAAATGTTCCTTCGATAAGGGATCCTACAATGCATTTAGCATCTTCAATTAATTTCAAAGAGTCATAATAACACTCTGTACTCCTAGTAATATATTCACTAATTAAATTTTGAAGTTCTTTTGGTATTTTAGGAATAGATACTTCTAATATATCTTTTGGATTTACAAACGTAATACCTGTGGTTCCTTTAATCTTATATCTGATTTGATTTTGAACAAACTTAGATCTTAAAAGCAGAAGCATAAAATGAGGACTAAATTCTTCATTAAAATCTAATCTCATTATTGTATAATCAAATGTTGCTTCTTTATCTATATCCCATATATCTACTTTTCCAATAGAAGGACCACCATATGTAGTTAATAGCACATCATTTTTATTTAATAACTTATCTTTAGGTACTTCTTTTTCACTAACACGTTTTGTTTCCATATTAATGAAGGAATTATTTAAGTTTTTTGTCATAATAATATGAAAACCTTTGTCACTATAAGTAGGGGAAGAAATCCCAGTATCGAAATAACTTAAAGTATCCTTTAATTTAATGTTAGGAAACCTCATATCCTTAACTTGCTTTACAGTATCAAAATACTCAGGATGAAACGATTGTGCATCTAACCTCTCATTTATTTCATTTTCATTAACATATAAAAGTACAGGCTTTTTTATTGAACTTAGGGATTGGTTTCCGGCATTATTGTTATAAATGCTGGAGTCCTTTTTAATCTCTAAAAGTTCTTTGAATTGATTTTCTGCTGTTTTTATCAATTGATCGGCTTCTACACGTAAATATTCTGCTTTGCGAATTTTGTCACCTATATACTTTTGAAATTTTATATCAGGCAAAGGAATATCTAATGTTTTTATTTCTTCTGTAGAAACTGTTGGCTGCGATACAGCTTTAAACCTTCGTTCAATCTGCAAAAGACCAAAAGTAGTATTTAAGAATGCTGCAATATAATAAGCATCAACATTTTCGATTAACTCAGCAGCAATAATATTAGGACTAATTGTCACACATTCAAATGCTTTGGGAATAATTGAACAAGAAGGCACTCCCACCCTTGCAAACAACAAATCCTCATGTTTAAATTTCGGGAAATTATTACCAAGAGCTTTTTCTGGAAACCTAACCAAATCATCGTTAGATAACAGTACATTTTTTAAATTTAAAGGTCTTACCATAATAATCCCAGTTTCATCATAATTTTCAGCTAAAACTGATGAACCAAAAGGCCCGCATTTAATCTTTTTGGAAATATCTATAAACTTTTTCACTTCAAAAGGTGTTGATTTTATTTTTTTCTCAACATCATGAAATTTATTTGAATAATAATGGGCATCTAATCTATCCTCAAGGATAAAATTAGTATCAATAAAATTAGCATCTATTTGGTTTGTGAGAGCCATTAACAATCTCCTTTCTAGTTGTTTTTAAATGGATAATTATTCACCCTTTTTATAAGCATCCACAATCTTCAATAAATCATTACGATCATTTCCTAACTGCACTTCTACTTTATTTTTAACATCAAAACCTATTTCATCTGCCACTGCCATAAATACAGAACCCTGTCTCTCGTTCTCGTGTTCCTTTTTCTTAATATATAAGAAAGATGTCTTTGCTCCAGTACCCGATAGCTGGAAAGTAACTGTTGGAAGTGAAACAACTGCTTTAACAATTGTCCTACCACCTTCAAATTCACCTGTCAATTCATTTTTCTTACCCATTAAATATTCTCGCACGTGTTTATAACTTGAATTACTTAAAATTCCATCAGGTAAAACTATAATCAGCTGTCCACCGGGTTTTAATAATTGTAAGTTACGGTCAATGAACAATACCGCTTGGTCCGTTGAATTAACTTCTTTCCAAACACCTTTTGCATTTGGTTTTGAACCTAAACAAAGCCCATCATTTTTCGCTTTGCCTGTTTCATCAATACCAGTACTATAACGTTTAATAATTTCCTTTCCTTCATCTGTTTTATTAGAAACTGAACCAGACCCAAATGGTGGATTCGTAACAATTAAATCAAAACTTTCAGGCTTTAATGATTCAGTCATTAATGAATCTGTCACCCAGAATATCGGTGCTTTTGGTAATCCATGCATGGCCATATTTAAACGAGCTTTCAATACCATGTTTCGTGTTTTATCTGCACCAACAAAACTATGTTCCTTCATAAGTTCAAAATGCTTCTCCATTTTTTCTTTCATTGTTCCTGTAAATTGGGATAGCATATACTTTTTAACACCTTCATAGCCCTTAATTAAAAATCCACCTGAGCCACAAGTTATGTCGCCCATTCTAAATGTTGGTAAACCTTTTTCATCGGCAGTGATTAATTTTGATGCTTCTTTTGGGTTAGATGTTAAATCATGCATAACCATTTCAATCATTGCTTCAGTTACTTGTCTTGGCGTTAAATATGTAGCTTGACCGATTTTATTGTCATATTTACCACGCATCAATACATCGAATAAACGTCCTAGTATATCCGCACTGACATTTTTCAATGTCGCCTTCACTCGGTTTCCATTTTCATCTTCAAAGTCATCTAGTTCTTGAAATGTTTCAAACGCTGCAATAAAGTTTGCTGGATTTTCTAGGCGAATGTACTCATCTTCACTAAAGATAAAACATTCTTCACCAAGATCATTTACTGCAACATAATCCTCATGATTTTTTATTTCTTTAAAAGCATCTCGGATTTGTCTAACAGCTTCTTTTCCCTTCTCTTTTATGTATTGATGCCTTAAAATATCAAAAATTCGCAGACCTGCATTTTTCCCTTCTCTTAATACATAGTCCGGATGATACAAGCGGAAAGTCTCCATAAACAGCAATTTACTTAATTCATCGATGGCTTCGTTAGTACTGCTAATATTATCAGCCCCACCCGGTCCATATAAGCGCTCATGCAAATCATCAAATCGCTTTTGAAGAGCAGAGTACATCTTTCTTGACCATTCTTCTTGTTTAGAAATTTGTCGTTTTTCTTTTTTAGTTACATCAATAACAGCTGGTATTTCTGCCAGTGGATCTGACTCGATACAGTCGGCGTAATAATTCACTTCACCATTTGATGCCCAAATAAAATCTGGAGCCTCTTCATGATACTGGGCCTCTATTAAAGCAGCATCTTGTACTTCAAAAGATAAATCTGCTCCTTTGTCAAATACCTTTACATAAACAATTTTTTCATCACCGGTAGCTAAGAAAATCGTTGTGCCATCTTCTTCATGTGTTTCTGGTTCAGAAAATGTACTATACCCCTTCATCATGAGTTGTTCTTTTAACTCTTCAATTAATGCTTGCATTATTAGTTCCTCCCTATTTTCGTTTCACTCGGATAATATTTTCTCTCGGTGATTCATAACGCCCTGTACTAACAGCAACTTCAATTACCTCATTTTGAGGCACAATCATATCACTTGGTAACTGTTCAATAATATTTGGGTCAATCTTAGTCATCGGTCGCTTTTCTAATGCTTTTTCAATTGCCCCTAATATGGTTTGGCGACGGTCATCAACCTTAACGGCCCATTGACCTGATTCTGTTTCATATATAGAAGGATCAAGCAAGCTATATAATTTTACTTGGTCCTCATTCCAATTCAATCCATGTTCTTTTGCAATGTTCACTAATTGTTCTGTTGTTTTTGGTGTGGTTAGGTATTCATGAAATATCAAGATGATCACCTCCTTGAAAGAGGTCTAAGATACTGTCAATTTCTTTTATTTTATTATTTGATAACCTTGGAACAAGAACTTGTTTTAAATCATGTATTGATAGAAAAGGCTGTATTCCACCTCTACTCTTTATTCTCAACTGTAAACGTACAAATGGGTGAGTTAGACACCAAAGTATATATCGTTCTGGTAAATAATAAGTCCTTAAAACTGCAAATACATTGGACGCTATGAAATTGGTGAGATGGTTTGGAACAATTGCAAGTGGTTGCTCCTTTTCACCAACTTTTGTGCCGATAACCCCTAATAATATATCCCCTGCTTTTACTTCATAGCGCGCACGGCTCCTAACTATTTTATAAGGAACTTTTTCAGTTGTATGAATTAGCCATTTTTCACGGTCCAAATTTTTTATACCAATATACGAGATAATTTGATCTTTGAATTCAGAAGGACTAATTGTTTTATCAACAATTTCAACAACTTCACTTAGTTGTACCCATTCCTCATTTCTTAATCGCTCTTTGAAATCCATATACAACCTTGTATTACATTGTTGGTAGTATAGGACATCGAGCCTATCTGGAGATAACTCTTTCGATACCCATATTAAATTAGGTGAAAGATTTTCTAAGTATCGTTTCTCGTCAACGTTATAAAAGTTTTCTAGCAGCTGCTTATAATTCACTTGTTCCATATCTAGATTCGTAGAGGCGCTAGTAGGTTGCTCATCTAACGGAATTAACATTTTACCTATTTCCTTAATAGAAATTTTCGGTATAACCGAGGGAGTAACTGCTAGCTTTAATGAAAGTTCACCAAGTTCAGTATTCAAAAAATTAAAGATCATGTCTTTTGCTTTCAAACTTTTAGGCCTTACTCTCAATAAATCTGGACTGATAATAGCACCATCGGCTTTTTCATCAACTATAGCCACCTTCAAGATTGCAGCTATCTTAGATATGAGTATATCGCCTTTTTTGATAATTGCCTTCGATTCAATACCTGAGTAATTTACTAAATAAGATACATTAGTCAAGTCGATCTGTTGGTTATTTATGTTGGAAACCTTAATGTATGGAATCCCCTCACTAAAAAAATCTTTAGCATTACGAGTGCCATCAGATATCCCTTCACACAGTTCCGAAAGTTCAACTGAGTTAACTTTCTCTATCTCCATATTTAATTTCTCTTTTATTTCATAGTAATGCGGGTCTAACCTTTCAGTATTAAGACTCATAGGCAATATGTATCGGAATATAGGAATCACCACACTTTTCCTTTTCAAACTTTCTGTCCACCTTAACTTACAACATTTTTACATATGTTGTCAATAAAATGTTGGTTTGTTGTTCATTTTGTTCTCTTTTTTAAAGATACCTGTTGTTGATCTACATACCACAATAAAAATAACCACCTTTTGGGTGGTTATCATCAAATCTTCTTAATAAAAAATTATTAGTAATCCTTTTTGAAAAACATAATTTACCGTTAAATTTTGTTGTTAACTCTCATCAATAATAGTTGTAGACATTCGTCCCGTATCCGATTGTTTAATAAAGTGTACATAACAATTACTTATCCCTGTTGGACTTCAATTATGAATATAAGTATTGAGTAAGGTTAATACCCTTACTTTATGAGACATGTGATTCATATTCAATACCTTGGAGTTTTGAGCAAATCTGTAGACCTTTTCACTTAATTCTACAAAGTTATAAACAAAAAAGGACTGAAAAGGATTCAGTCCATAAGGTTGTTAAGCTTCTTTTTTCTTCACTTTGTAAAATAAACTACCAATAAGGCCGATTAAACCTCCCAATGAAAGAATAAGAAATGGAAATGTAAAACCATGAGTAATTATATTGTACATCCCGCTAAAAAATAGAAGAAGGCAGCTAATTATACTAATAAGATTTCTTATCATTTGTTTTCCCCCTTAACTATTTGTTCTAGCTTAAATTATTTAGTGAATGATTTGTTATGATTTTTCTCAACGGTAAATGAACCACTTATTGATACAATAACTTTTCAAGGAAGATGATATTAATTCAATACTTCTATAGAGAAAACATTATTTTTCTCAAAATCAGTTATTATTTCCTGAGACAATAGTAATCTCAATTGTTCTTTAGTGGCCCACTTGAAACTAGAGTGTTCCTTGGAAAGGATAGCATTACTACTATTGCTACTACATAGGTAAGTCAAAATAACAACTTGTCTTGTTGGATCGGTTTTGAATGTAGTAGCATATAAAAGTTTCTCTACTGTAACAGATAATCCTACTTCTTCTTTAATTTCTCGTAAGAGTGCAGATTCTAAATCTTCTCCAAACTCTATTTTTCCACCAACACATTCCCAAGTCCCGCCGCCGATTTTATCTTCTTTTGCACGTTGAACTATTAATACCCTGCCTTCATTTACAATAACACCTTTAAGAGCAACAACTATTTTATTTGAGCTTTTCATTCTTCATACTCCTGTTTATATTCTTATCTCAGTTAGTAACTATGGGGCAAAATTTTGCACAACATCTCTGATAAACATAATTCCACCAATAGTAAGCAGAAACAGTATAACTGCTAAAGCTAGGACTAACTTTTTATTGTTTCTCTTTATAACAATTAGAATGATTAATACCATAAGAACTAAGAAAAATAGTAAAAAATACATATTCGACCCCGTCCCCCTCTTAATTTATAAAAAGAAATCATAGAATTGTTATTTTAGAGCTATAAATAAATAATCCACCCCGCTACACTGTGAACCGTTAGGGTGGATTATTATGCTCTAAATCCACAATGGAACAGCCATTTGGATAGCAAGGGGTTTTACCCCTTACTTTCCTCATTTTAACATTTTATATCACACTTTTCATCTTATAAAAAGTATCTTTACAGTCGATATATGCGAATATAAATTTCGATTATACATCCATAAAAGTAACTCAAAGAAATAAAAAAGAATCACCCCTATTATTTCTTACTTTCATTTTTAAAAAAATCTGAAAATAAAAACTTTTTATCCCCTATTAAAATATATAAAATCCGAAAGTATCATGTTTCAGCTAGATCAGAAAGCCGGCTGAAACATCTAGCCACCAAACTTAAATGGAGGCTAATTTAAAAATGAAAGTAGAAAGAATTTATTCTGGAGAAATTACAATAGATAAAATATTAAAGGAATTATTAAACACACAAATTGATAACCTTATTAAAATTCAGTCAAACAATATTGATCCGAATCACGATTTTGCTAAAGGAAGTGAAAGATCATGAGATTCGCAATGGCAAATGATATAAATAATGACAAAGCTAATAAAATACTTGAAGATTATCTATCAGGAAAGCCTTTGCGGGTTGCTGTAATAATAAGGGTATCTACTACTAAAGAGGAACAAAAAACATCTCTTGCAAACCAAGAGAAATTATTTAAGCAAATGATTGAGGAAAAAGGATGGATCTTATATGACTTCTATGCTGACGTCAAATCTGGTACAAAATACAATAGAAAAGGCCTAGATCAATTAATTCAAGATGCTAAGGATGAAAAATTTGATTTAATTTTATCTAAAGAACTTTCACGTTTAGCAAGAAACGTACCACTTTCTTACAAATTAAAAGATATAATTAGCAAAAATAATATTCATATCAAAACACTTGATGGGGCAATCGACACTTTAAATAAAAATCAAGATAACTTCGGATTATACGCTTGGCTTTATCAAAAAGAATCTCAGAATACCAGTGATAGAATTAAACAAGCACTTCGAACTAATGCAAAAGATGGCGAATTCATAGGTTCACTAGCCCCGTATGGATACTATGTAAAAAATAAAACTCTATATATAAGAAACGACAATACGCCTGAAATTGTTAGACGTATTTTTCGAGAGTATATAGAGGGTCGCGGATTTGATGCTATTGCAAGAAATTTATATAACGAAGGAATCCCCACACCATCTCAAATTAGTGAAAAAATTAATGCTAGCGATAAATGGCATGGCTCGACCATCAAGAAAATATTAATGAATCCTCATTATATTGGGATGCTAGTTCAATGTAGAGATACAAAACCATCAGTAATTGATGAACGGAAAAAAGTACAAGAAAAAGATTATGCAATTAAAGAAAATACGCATGAGGCAATAGTGTCTCCTGAAATTTATTGGGCTGCACAAGATTTAATCATTTCTAGAAGCCGTACAAGACCACAGCAGGAAAAACATTTTTTCACTAATACAATTTTTTGTGAAGATTGTGGTAGAGGAATGCATTATAAAAAAAATAGAAAAGGGTATGTATGCGGTAATTATAATAAGCATGGTGAAAAAGCTTGCACACCTCACTATATTAAAGAGGATCAAATAATTAATGTCATCTTGAATGATTTATCAAAAGTTTCTTTACAAATGAAATTAGAAGACAAGTTTGATATCATTAAAAGGAAAATTAATAAGAAGATTGCCAACGAAACTAAAGAAATAGCTCGTGCGGAAAGAGAATTAACAACTTTGAAGAAAGATATCATAAAACTAACAAAAGACTTCTCAAAAAGGAAAATTCGTCCAGAGGCTTATAAATTAACAATCAAAGATATAGAAGAAGATATCAATAAAATCGAAAAGAAAAAAATTGAACTAGAACTCAAAATTTCTAATACTAAGCAAAAAATCAATATCGATAAAATTCAAGCTGAAATTAATGATTATATAAAATTTGATCAACTAACTTCCGAATTAATACACTTGCTTATTAATAGAATTGAAGTAAAAGAGTATGGTGATATTAAAATATATTATCGTGTATCCGATAAATCATTTATGAATTAAATAAATCAATTATTAGATCCACTCGTTATCGCTTGTTATAGAGATTCGAGTGGTTTTTTATTTTCAGCTATAACGCCCATTATCTAAATTGACGGAATACAAATACGTAATTATGATTACTATACACCACTACATCTCATGAAAAACGAAAGGACAGAAATTTCATGAGATGCGCTATAGTAGTACGAGTTTCTACAGGACGTATAGAACAAGAGTCTTCATTAGAAAATCAGCAAAGAATGTTTTACAAATATGTTGCTGATAACGGTTGGGATATTTACGACTTTTACATTGACCAAAAGTCTGGTACAACCGAAAAACGTGAAGGCCTTCAAAGGCTGTTTGAAGATGGTATTCATGGGAAATACGATATTATTTTAGCTAAAGAGCTATCTAGGTTGGCCAGAAATGTTTCATTAGCATATAAAATAAAAGATATGGTTGAGCAGTATAACTTAGATTTGATCACATTAGATGGTGCAATCAATACTCTTGAAAAAAAGGGGAATATGTTTGGTTTATACGCTTGGATCTATGAGCTTGAATCACAAAACACTAGCGAACGCTTAAAGCTCATGTTTAAAACGAAAGCACAGATGGCTGAATTTAATGGTTCTAATCCTCCGTATGGTTATGAAGTCGTAGATAAGAAACTTAAAGTCCGCAACGATTCAACACCCGACACAGTAAGAAGAATCTTTTCAGAATATATTGCTGGAAAAGGCTTTGATGCAATAGCAAGGGGATTGTATAACGAAGGGGTCACTAGTCCCTCGCAGCTTGCCCGCAAAAAGAACGCTACTGACAAATGGCACGGATCTTCAATAAGAAAAATTCTCGAAAATCCTCACTATACTGGGACACTACAACAATGCAGAGAATATAGACCGAGTGTTACCAGTAAAAGAAGAAGGTCAGTTAATGAGGAAAACCAAATAATTATTGAAAAAAGCCACGAACCAATCATACCTTTAGAAGACTTTCTTATTGTACAAGAGATTTTAAAAACTAGAAAAAGAAGGAGACCTCAAGCTGAAGTACATCTCTTTACAAATACTGCGGTTTGCAAAGATTGCAGGAAGTCAATGCATTTTAAAAAGAATCGAAAAGGTTATGTTTGTGGAAGTTATAATAAATATGGTTTAAAAGCATGTAGTGATCATTACGTAAGTGAAATAGATTTAACTGATAAAGTAATAACCAACCTAAATAAGATATATTTGAAATTCAGTAAGGAAAATTATTTTAAAGAATTAAGTGAAAAAGCGTTAAAGTATAAAGAAAAAATCGAATCTAAGATAATCGAAATTAATGAAAAATTAAACGATAAAAAGAGAGATAAATCCAATTTAGTTATCTCTCTTGCTAATGGTGTTATATCTAAAGAAGATTACCAATTAGCCATAAATATCACCAATGAAGACATTTCAAATTTTGAAACTACCCTTCACCAACTATCTAAGGAGCTAGAATTTCAAAAGATTGAAAAAGAAATAATTGATTTTAAAAAGAGCTTAGATAAATTCATGAAGGAAGGTACACTTACCCCTGAAATGCTTCATTTGTTAGTAGATGAAATAGAAGTACATGCAAATGGAACCATTGAAATCAATTATCGTTTTAGAGAACCAACAGTTCCATCAGCATAGATTTTTGACTATTTATTCTTTTAATTTTATCAACGCACAGCACTCCACATGCGTCGTCTGCGGGAACATATCCACCGGCTGCACTTCAACCGTCTGATATGCCCCATCCTCCAATATTCTTAAATCTCTCGCTAATGTAGCTGGGTTACAAGATACATAAACCACTTTCTTTGGCTTCATATCAATAATGGTTTGCAATAATGTTTCGTCACAGCCTTTACGCGGTGGATCAACAACAAGAACATCGGCAGTGATGCCTTCTGAATACCATTTAGGAATAACTCTTTCCGCTTCACCGACAGCAAATTCAACATTGGTGATTCCATTTAATGCTGCATTTCGTTTGGCATCTTCAATCGCTTCAGGAACAATTTCTACTCCATAAACCTTCTTCGCCTTTTCGGTTAAGAATAATGAGATTGTTCCGATACCGCAATAAGCATCAATAACTGTTTCTTGACCGGTTAGACCTGCGTATTTTAAGGCTTGATCATAAAGGACCTTCGTTTGTTCTGGATTGACTTGGTAGAAGGAGCGAGCTGAGATGGCAAATTTGATGTTACCGATATAATCATAGATGACTTCTTCTCCCCAAAGTACATTTGTTTCTGGTCCAAAAATGACATTTGTACGCTTCGTATTAATGTTTTGAACAATAGATTTTACACCAGGTATTTGTGTTGTGATTTCATCGATAATTGCTTTTTTATTCGGGAGATCTGCGGTCCGTGTAATAAGTACGACCATGACTTCTCCGGTTTTCATTCCATAGCGAGCCATTATATGACGTAATGTGCCTTTATGTGTTGCTTCGTTGTATGCACGAACTCCATGTTTTCCACAAATTTCTTTTACCATTTGGATGACTGTGTCGTTTTTCTCTTGTTGAATGAGACAAGCTTCCATATCGATAATATCGTGGCTGCGATGCTGATAAAATCCGGCAATTAGTCCGCCTTCTCTGTCACCGACAGGTACCTGTGCTTTATTGCGATAACGCCATGGATCTTCCATCCCTAGGACCGGATGAACTGTTACATTTTCAATTTTACCAATTCTTTGTAGTACATCTTTTACTTGTTTCTGTTTTGCCTTTAGTTGACCTGAATAGCTCAGATGCTGTAGTTGGCATCCTCCACATTCCTTATAGATCGGACAATCTGGTGTGACCCGGTCTGGACTTGTTTCATATAACTCAATGAGACGGCCAAATCCATATCCTTTATTGACCTTAATTACTTTAATCTTTGCTTTTTCTCCTGGCAATCCATTAGGAACAAAGATGGGATAGCCATCTACTTTAGCAACACCATGGCCATCATGTGTGAGATCGACAAAGGTTACATCTATATAATCATTTTTCTGGACGGGTAGCTGAATTTTCATTGTTTTCTTCCTTTGCTAAAACCAATTTATGATGTCACGATTGTATCACACAACTGTTTGGGATGAAAATTTATTAATCAAACGTTTGATTAAATGTGAAATTGCTTTAGTATTAACCATTTTACACTTATGTTAATAAATATATAGTGAATGGAAAAAGACCTCCATCTAACATAACAGATAGAGGATCTTTTTGGGGTTATTTTGAAGCATCCTTTACTGAACTGCCCCGTGAATGTTAGACACCAAACTAACATTTGCGGGGTGTTTTTATGTCCAAATTTACATTCGAAAAGAAATTAGAAATGGTTCAAAGATATTTAAATAATGAGGGAGGTTATAAGTCCCTCGGTAAAATATATGGAATTTCGCATAATCTCATTAAAAAATGGGTTTTACAGTATCAATATAATGGTGAGGAAGGGCTTATTAAAAGCTATACAAACTATACAGTTCAGTTTAAACTAGACGTACTTAATTATTTGAACGAACAAGGGACGTCTCTGTATGAAACAGCAGCCATTTTCAATATTTCAGCACCTAGTACTATTTTGGATTGGAAGCTGAAACTTGAAACGGAAGGATTAGATGCCCTTAAATCGAAGAAAAAGGGGCGTCCATCCATGAAAAAAGAGACAAAGAAATCTACTCAACCAGTAGAGGGATCATTAGAGGCCTTACAGGCAGAAAACGAACGATTACGAATGGAGAATGCCTACTTAAAAAAGTTGAATGCTTTAGTTCAAATGCAGGAAAAATTACAAACAAAATCAAAGCGCAAGTAATTTTCGAACTAAAGGATGAGTATGAGGTTGTGGATTTAGTTGAAGTCGCTGACATTCCACGCAGCACGTATTATTATTGGGAAAAACGGTTAAATCAACCTGATAAATATGAGAAATTAAAAGAAGCTATCAACGAGATCTATCATGAACATAAAGGTCGTTATGGGTATCGTCGTATTACGAAAGAGCTAAAAAAAAGAGGGTTTCAACATGATCCCAAAACCATCAATCGGTTAATGAATGAAATCGGTTTAAAATGCTTGGTACGCATGAAGAAGTACCGTTCTTATAAAGGAAATGTAGGCAAAATCGCTCCGAACGTTTTAAAACGTGATTTCTCTACCGAGAAAATGAATCAAAAATGGGTAACCGACGTTACAGAATTCCACCTATTTGGTGAGAAACGTTACCTCTCTCCAGTACTGGATTTGTGTAATGGCGAAATAATAGCGTATACCGTCATGAAACGTCCGGTTTACAAATTGGTGGGCGATATGTTAGACCAAGCGATTGAACATCTTCAGCCAGGAGACCAAGTAACTCTTCATTCAGATCAAGGTTGGCATTATCAAATGAAACAGTATCAAAAAACATTAGAACAGCACCAAATTACACAGAGCATGTCCCGAAAGGGTAACTGTTTGGATAACGCAGTTATGGAAAATTTCTTTGGCTTATTAAAGTCCGAACTCCTTTATCTACAGGAATTTGACAGTATTGAACACTTTGAACGGGAATTAGCGGACTATATTTACTATTACAATCACAAACGAATAAAGGCAAAATTAAAAGACTTGAGTCCGGTGGAGTACCGAACTTAAGTCTTAAAAGTTGCATAAAAAATATTTGTCTAACTTTAATGGGTCAGATCATTACGGGTGCTTTTTTATTTTTTATTCATTTACTCCCTCCTACCTCTCCTTAAGTAAATATCATTTGTACCCAATAGAATAATAGGAATAGGGTAACGATGGTAGTTAACGGGATGACTATCAGTGATACATTCAAATAATCCTTCCATTTAATTTTAATTTTATTTTGTCTTAGAATATGCATCCAAATTAATGAAGCGAGTGTTCCAATTGGTAATAATAAAGATCCCATATCACTGCCAATTATATTTGCTAAATAGATAGTTTTTAGTGTAACGGGATCAAGTCCCATTTCCGTTAATGTAATGGTTCCAATCATTAATGCGGGGTGATTATTAAACAAATTCGATAGGATAGATACTAATCCCCCCATAATAAAACTGGCATAGAACAATCCCTGGTTCACTATCGGTTCGCAAATTTTCACGAGAAATTCTGTTAAACCTGCATTATGAAGCCCGTAAATAATCACATACATAGAAAAGGCAAATATGAGTATATGCTAGGGTGTTTTCTTTAATATATCAACAGGATTAGTTCGCAAATAGTACCATCTCCACACTAACAATACGACTGAACCCAATACTGCAACAATTTCGATAGGAATGGAGAAATACGAGGCAATGAATAATAAGCATCGCATGATAAACACAAAAAATAGTAATTTCAACATGAATGTTGTCCGTTTCTTTTTTGAATTAACATCTATGCCACCTTTTAAAGGATGAAAATGCTTGATGAAAAACATTGCTTCTAAATCATATTTCGTATTTGGCAATTTTTTTGGTAATGTTCGTTTTAACAATATAAACATTAATCCTGACATAAAAAGTAGTCCTAGTGTAGCTGGGATAAACATCATAGCGGTATGCATATACAGAGACATATGAACAATTTTCAAAGCAATTAAATTAACAATATTGCTTACTCCAATTGGCGCACTAGAGGCAGTAGCTATTAATGCACCGCTTAAAAGGTAGGGGATTTGCTGGTGTGGTTTAAGACTGAGATTTTTTAATAGAAGTATCAGAATAGGAGTTGTAATTAATATGCTACCATCATTATTAAATAGAAGTGTCATCAAAAAACATAATAGTTGGATAAACCAGTATAATCGATATCCTGATCCTCTCGCTAAGCTTGCAAGTTTTGCTGCTGCCCAGTGAAAAAAACCAAAGCTTTCTAATATAACCGCCATAACAATCGTAGAGATAATCGTAATGGATGCACCACCGATCTTACTGATAATGTCTTGTATATCTCTACTTGATACAACGCCTGTTAGTAATATAATTAAAGCCCCAATTGAGGCAGGCCATGCTTCATTTATTCCTTTTGGTCTCCAGAAAATAATCAGCATAGTAATGAGAAAGACAAAACCTGTGATGAAGATGTCATAATTCATATAAACCCTCCTTTCTTCTTCAACATCTAGATCCCTATCTTTACATGTCCGTTTACTTATATTTATATTCCCCCTAGAAATTGTTGTAATAGATACTTATCCAAGTCTATTTAAATATACGGTTGTCTTTCTACTAAATCTGTCTTGTGAAGAGAAAAGTCTATATAAACAATTCACATAAAATTCCTTGTAACCAAAGTAAATATTCGTTTTTGAAAAGCCTGTATTATAGCTTGAAGCTTATGGTCTAGCAAGACAAACGGAGTGGAGGAAGATTCGTCTTCTATGAATAATTGTCTAATTGTATACATTAGGGTTGTTCAAATATTCGACAATAGCGAAAAACTTCCACTTTCTTTGCCGAAGTGGTACTAGTTTTGTCGTATGCAAAGGATTCCTTTAGTCAAAGTAGAATAATCTAAAGAAAAGGAGGGATTTACTTGAATACAGCAAGTGTAGCGAAATTATTAGGTGTCTCACATAGCACGATTCAACGATGGATTAAACAATTAGAACTGGAAATTAATCGAAATGATTTGGGTCATTTCGAATTTAGCGATGAAGATATTGCGATGTTTAAACAAATACAAGCAGAAATTCAAAAGGGAAAGCTCCTCCACGATATTAATTTACCTTTTAAAAAGGTACGCAAAGGAAAGAAAACTCAAAGCGATCAACCTACTACCAATACCCTTCATGAAAAATTAATCCAATTAGAAGGTCAAATAAACGGAAAGGCTGATAATGTTGTCAGCTATCAACTTTTATCACATAGAAGGGAAATTGAGGATTTAGAGAATGAAATGATCAAGCTAACGAATCGTATAGAACAATTAGAGAAAAAACTATTTGAAACTCAGCAACAGAGTCAAACAGACACCCAACCAGTCGAATTTCGAGAGCGTGGAAAACGGAAAGGATTTTTAAAATTATTTAATATTCTGGGATAAATATAGAAGTAACATGATCGTTCTAAATGGTCGATCCTTAATTAAATGGTTCTTTCACTTTTTGAGTGATTCGCTCTTTTTTTGAATGGTCTACATCTTTTTTTGATTGCTCTCTTCCTTTTTTTGAGCGGTCTCTCTTAAAATGATCGTTTATGATCTTTTTTTGAATAGTTCACTCCTCCTCTTGAATGTTCAAAACCATTTTTAAGCGGTTCAATATCCAAAGTCAAATTTATGATCGTTCTATCATTTAAAAAGCTTTGCTCCGTAAAGGAACAAAGCTTTTACATCAACGATCAAACCATCACTTTACAAATATCATTTGTAAATTCAACTGGGTCATTGATTGGCAGACCCTCGATAAGAAGAGCTTGATTGTAAAGTAGATTTGTAAATAGTTTCACTTTTTCTTTATCCTGTTCAAAGGCAGTTTTTAAGGAAGAGAACACTTCGTGATTGACGTTAATTTCTAGAACCTTATCTGCTTTCACAGTTTGATTGTTTGGCATGGCGCTGAGAACTTTCTCCATTTCAATGGATACTTCGCCTTCCGCTGTTAGACAAACAGGATGGGATTTTAAACGCTTGGAAGCACGAACATTTTTAACTTTCTCACCAAGTACTTCTTTCATGTAATCAAAGAGCTCTTTGCTTTCTTTTTCCTCAGACTCTGTTTGTTTTTCACTTTCTTCTTCAATACCGAGATCACCACTAGAAACAGATTTGAATTCTTTTTCTTTGTAGTTCATTAGCATTTTGATTGCGAATTCATCTACATCATCAGTGAAATAGAGGATTTCATATCCCTTTTCAGAGACAAGTTCGGTTTGAGGAAGCTTGTCAATTCGGTCAATGGATTCTCCTGTTGCATAGTAAATATATTTTTGGTCCTCAGGCATTCTTGAGACATATTCATCTAATGTAACAAGCTTTTTCTCCTTCGATGAATAGAACATAATTAGATCTTGGAGGACTTCTTTATCCTGTCCAAAGTCATTGTAAACGCCAAATTTTAATTGTCGACCAAAGGCATTATAGAATTTTTCATATTTCTCACGTTCATTCTTTAAGAGGCTTTCCAATTCACGTTTGATTTTGCTTTTAATGTTTTTCGCAATGAATTTAAGTTGCTTATCTTGTTGTAAAATTTCACGTGAAATATTTAGGGATAGATCTTCTGAATCGACCATACCTTTTACAAAGCCAAAGTAGTCTGGTAATAGGTCTGAGCATTTTTCCATAATTAATACACCACTGGAATATAGCTCTAATCCCTTTTCAAATTCTTTAGAATAATAGTCGAATGGAACATTTTCTGGAATGTATAATATCGCATTATATCGTACTGTACCGTCTACTTTAATATGAATATGCTTCAATGGTTTGTCAAAGCCGTACCGCTTTTCTTGATAGAAATTTTCATAGTCCTCTTCGGTAAGCTCACTTTTGTTTTTTCGCCAAATCGGAACCATGCTATTAATTGTTTGTTCCTCTGTGAACTCTTCATATTCATTTTCGCTGCCTTCTTTTAGACGGCTGCTTGTCATATCCATTTTAATTGGGTAGCGAATGAAATCAGAGTACTTTTTAATAATCGCTTTTAAACGATACTCATCTAAATACTCATCAAATTGTTCATCCTCAGTGTTTCCCTTGATTTTCAAGGTGATTTCTGTTCCCACGGACTCCTTCTCACATGGATCAATCTTATATCCGTCCGCACCTTTAGATTCCCATTTATATGCTTCTTCACTACCTAAAGCTTTACTGACAACTGTTACTTCATCTGCTACCATAAATGCAGAATAAAACCCTACACCAAATTGACCAATAATATCATGGCCATCCTTTGCTTCGTTTTCATTTTTAAACGCAAGAGAACCACTCTTAGCGATTGTACCAAGATTGTTTTCGAGATCCTCTTTTGTCATCCCAATTCCGGTATCAGAGATTTTCAATAAGCGGTTTTCTTTATCCGCCTCAATTTTAATATAATAGCTATCTTTATCAAATGTTAATGCTTCATCCGTTAATGCTTTGTAGTAAATTTTATCAATAGCATCACTAGCATTCGAGATTAATTCTCTTAAAAAAATCTCTTTTTGAGAGTAAATGGAGTTAATCATCATTTCTAATAATCGTTTAGATTCTGCTTTAAATTGTTTCTTTGCCATATGAATATCTCCTTCCTATTAATAAACTATATATTCCATTTTAGCACTCTCACACAAAGAGTGCTAACCATATTTTAAATATCATAAAAGATAGCTCATGTCAATTTGTTAAATCAATAGCTCCTTTCAAACTATTTTTTCTTCTTTAATCAAGAATTCTATTTAGGTAAAGTTTTAACTAATAAATATAGTTAAAGAACTTCAACCTGCTCCATTTCACTGAGAAATGAGATGCAAACTTCCAAAAGAACTGCTGAATTCATTACTAGGTGTAAAAGCCCACGGTAGGCTTTTTACAAAGTAACAAACGTAAGAAAGCTGGCTTAATCAAACGTTTGTTTAAAGACATAAACGATTGATAAATGTACTATTTTCATTACTAATCAAACGTTTGTTTAAAAATAATTACAGGAAAAAAGCTCTTTTCCTAGAAATATATTTACTATCAAAATTGAAAGGAACATCATATATGAAAATTAGAGAGATTCAACCGTCTGATGCCAAAGACTTTAGCCATCTATGTCAGGAAATCGACAAGTCAGGATTTATGCTTTATGATCCGGGTGAAAGAATGATTGATATTGAGATGGAAGAGAAAAGAATAAAACGTATTTTAGGGGATGATCGTTCAACGATTTTAGTCGTTGAAGAGAATGAACAGCTGATTGGATATATGATTGCGATAGGTGGCAGTGTAAAGCGCACAAGACATTCCGCCTATCTCGTTTTAGGAGTATCAAAGAAACATCGTGGAAAAGGAATTGCCAAGCAATTATTTGAAGAAATGTTTCGATGGGCAAAGGAAAGAGAATTTACAAGACTTGAGTTAACTGTAATAAAAGATAATGAAAATGCCTTTCGCCTATATAGAAAAATGGGCTTTATTATTGAAGGTGAAAAGGTCCATTCCTTAATGATTGATGGAAACCCGGTCAATGAATACTATCTTTATAAATTAATATAAAAACATGGGAAACCCGTCTGTGGGCTTCCCTGTTTTAGTTATGAAAATAATGGTCTTCTTCTAAACCCCCCTGCCTTTTCAAAGGCATATCCTAGTTTTATTAATGTCCCTTCCTTAAATGCCCCTGAAGCCAATGTGATTCCAAATGGACGGCCATTTTCCATGAATCCGGCGGGAAGTGCAATAGATGGGTAGCCAGCTTTAGCACAGATTGTAGATCCTACATATGCAGGAAAGAGAATGGCATCTAATTGATAGGTTTCTATAGCTTCATCAATCCCTTTATCACGTGCATAATATAAATCCTCTAGTTTGGCCAATAAGTAATTTGATTCTCTTAACGTATTTGTTAGTTCTCCTCTTATCTCGAGCTTATCTTGGCCATATTTTAATGTTCTCTCAGGACTCTCTCGATTATACTCAATTAACTCTCTAATACTATGTACCGGAAAATGAGCCGGTAGATGGTTAAGAAAGTTTGCTAGACTATGCTTTAGCTCATAATAGTTAACAGACCAACTCCATTCTCGATGAAGGGAGGGAAGATCAATATCGACAATCATTTTTGCCCCTGCTGATTGCATGATTTGTATCGCTTGCTGAAATAAAGCTTCATCATACTCCCCTGGCATGAAAGAATCTTCTGTTACTTGAGTAAATACACCAATTCTTGTCCCTTTTAATCCTTGTTCATCTAGGAAATGTGTATAGTCCCCATCGAACATTCCTTCACTTTTATATGTTGCTGGATCCTCTGAATCTACACCTGTTAACATCCCTAATAGAATGGCTGCATCTTCTACTGTTCTTGCCATCGGTCCTGCTGTATCCTGCGAATACGTAAATGGAATGATTCCTGTACGACTAATAAGACCAGTTGTTGGCTTAATGCCCACTACCGAGTGCTGAACGGCTGGACTTAGGATAGAGCCATCTGTTTCCGTTCCGATAGCTGCTGCTGTAAAATTAGAGGCAACAGCAGCTGCAGAGCCTGTACTTGAACCACCAACAAAGAATTCAGAGCCATACGGATTGACCACCTGTCCACCTCTTGAGCTATATCCTGCCCACATTTTACTAGACATTCCATTCGCTAATTCAGTCATATTTGCCTTTCCTAAGATCACCGCTCCTGCTTGTCGCAGCCTTTCGACTAGAAAGGCATCCTTTTTCCCTACATACTGCTCAAGTGCCAATGTTCCCGCACTCGTATGCATATTGTCCTTCGTTTCAATATTATCCTTTAATAAAATGGGAATGCCGTGAAGAACACCTCTTGAACCTTTCATTTTCCGCTCATGATCCAATCCTTCTGCAATAAAAATGGCATCCGGATTGATTTCAAGAACAGAGTTGATCCTTGGTCCGTCCTGATCATATTTCGCGATTTTATATAGATAGTACATGACCAGTTCCTTTGATGTAAGTTCACCTTTCTCCATCGATTCTTGAAGTTGCGTAATTGTACGTTCTTCGATAATTGATTCCTTTAATAAAAATTCCATATCCTTACCCCATTCACTTTATAATCACTGTCGCCTTTCTTCCCTATATATTTAAAAATACCGTACCTCATTCTGCTCAAATAACTGTCTCAATCCCTTACCAAGTTGATTAAAGGCCAGAATCGCTAATGTTATCGCCACACATGCAGCAATCGGAATCCAAGGCTTAGAAAATATATCAAATGTGACATCTTTAAAAAGCAGTGGCCACGCATTTGAATCATTAATGACTTCTGCGGTTAATTCTCCAACAATTTCAATTCGATGCACGAGGAAAACATTAATAATCCCTAGTTGTCCGAGTAGGAACATATTTCTTCCAATATCTAAAACTAGATTTACAATCAAATCAGGCAAAAGAAAAGGAAAATAGTGACGAGTAAACATTCCACGATTATTTGTTCCAATAGATGTAGCCGCTTCAATAAATGGCTTTTTAGAAATCGTATATATCGTATTTTGGATTAATTGTCCAACCCTCCCCACTTCGAGCAATGCAATAATGACAATGACTAGAATGGTTCTATGAGGAGAATACATAATATATGGTAGATTGACGATAAGCACCACCATAAAAATGATTGGTACAAACGAAAAGATTTTATTATAGAAATCTAGTAATCTACTAGTTGATTGATAGAAACTTGCAAAAAGTCCAAAAGGGACAGCAATTAAATAGCGAATTAACGTTATCCCGATTACACTGTATAAAACTTCTTTAGTCCCCATAATCAAACGACTTAAAATATCTCTTCCCTCTGAATCCGTCCCTAATAGATTCATACTAGACGGGGAAAAAGCAGGAACCTTAAGTGACCCATTATCCATCTTTCGTACTCCTTCTGTCTTTAATTCTTGATCGACAAAAGGAAGGTAAGGGCCAGCAATAGCAATGAATAGAATAATAGAAACTAAACTGATACCTATAATTAATGATTTATTTTTCTTCATTTCTCTATAGTGGCCTCCCTTCTAAGCAATATTGAATGGATCATATCACTCACTATTTTTGTTAGTAACACAATCGTAGTGAACAGTACGATAAACTCCACAACAATTGGAATATCTATATTCATGCTGGAGCCTATACTAAATTGTTTTGGGACATGAAATGCCTGGTAAAATCGGTATGCACCTCCACGATAACCTGTTAGAAACTCAACAATGAATAGATTGGATAAAATATACAGCACTAATGTATTAATTTGCCCAACAACACGAATCCAGCAATTATTAAGCATATGCAAGTAGATAATTTTTTTACTAGATGTCCCCTTACCAATTGCTGTTCGCACATAGTCCCTTCCACTTTCAGAAGAGAGATAATTTTCTGTTATTCTTGCGATGTAAAAGGTCGGATAGATGGACAAAAATCCTATGGCAAATAATTTATTAGTTAGTGTCTCACTCCCATACAATTTAACGTGAGGAAAGCCTAAATCGATTAGAGCCATGATTCCAACCTGAATGGCAATGATGACAAAAAAATCAGGAACAGATAAAAAAAAGGAAGTAATCTTCTCCCCAAATAGATTGAATGCCTTTTTGCCTACTTTAAAATCATAGATCCCCTTTACTACACCAAAAATAAAACTAATAATAATACTAGGGAGTAAAATATAGATACTTTTTTTCGTATATCTCCATACTTCAAATTCGACAGAAACACCATATTCTGTTTGACCCAAACTTCTGTTTTTAATTGCATATGAAAAAAAATCAGTAATATTATTTTTATAACTCTCCCATGAAAAGGTAGTGATATTTTTTTCATATTCTTCCGTCATTTCTACCCGTGATTTTGAATAATCGATCTTACTATCTCCTCTTGGAAGAAGAATAAGCAAGATTAAGATGGTTGTCACAAACAGCCATAATAATAGTGTTTTACATAATTGAAGCACTAATTTTATAGCCATAACCCTACTCCCCCCTTTTTAGCAAATTTCGCTATTCATTTACATTTTTCACACTTTTCCCAATTATAGGTATATTACTTTTTGTAATGCAACCTTTATTTATCCTTTACTGATAATTTTATATATCTACTCTTTTCCTAACATTAGTAATTTTAAAAATACATTTTTTGCGCTATAATGAAAAGGCATTCAGAATGTGTAATTTATACAACTAGAAGGAGATGATCATGATGACAGATGATGCATACAAACTGATAGCCATTGGTCTTTATATGGTATTGATGCTATTAATTGGTTTTTACGCATACCGCAAACAAGTAATTTAACTGACTATATGCTAGGTGGACGCTCATTAGGTCCAGCCGTTACTGCCTTAAGTGCAGGAGCTGCAGATATGAGTGGTTGGTTGTTAATGGGACTTCCAGGTGGCTTATATTTAAACGGATTAGCCGATGCCTGGATTGCCATTGGATTAACGATTGGTGCTTATTTAAACTGGGTATTAATTGCCCCACGTCTACGTTCCTATACACAGGTTGCCAATGATTCTATTACGATACCATCTTATTTAGAAAACCGATTCAAAGATTCTACGAAATTATTAAGAATTGTTTCGTCTTTAGTTATTTTAATATTCTTTACTTTCTATGTTTCATCAGGAATGGTATCCGGGGCTGTTTTCTTTGAAAGCTCCTTCGGGTTACACTATAAAACAGGCCTATTTATTGTAGCTGGGGTCGTCGTGGCCTATACATTATTCGGAGGTTTCCTTGCTGTTAGCTGGACCGATTTTATTCAAGGTCTCATAATGGTGATTGCCTTACTTCTTGTACCAGCAATCGCAATCTTTAAAACAGGAGGTCCTGCGGAAACATTTGAAACCATTCGCTCAATTGATCCGACTTTACTTAATTTATTTAAGGGAACCACTGTGCTAGGAGTTATTTCTGCTCTTGCATGGGGGCTTGGTTACGTAGGACAGCCACATATTATCGTACGCTTTATGGCAATTAAAACGGTTAAAGAAACAAAAAGTGCTCGAAGAATTGGAATGGGCTGGATGATCCTTTCATTAGCGGGAACATCATTAACAGCTTTGATCGGAATTGCATACTTTCATAATATTGGTGCACCATTAGGTAAAGCAGATGCTGAAACAGTGTTTATCCAATTAGGGCAAATTCTTTTCCATCCGCTTATAGCAGGACTTGTTCTTGCCGCAGTACTAGCAGCTATTATGAGTACAGTATCCTCTCAATTAATCGTTACTTCTAGTGCCTTAACCGAAGATCTATATAAATTAATGTTCCGTCGTAATGCCTCAGACAAGGAATTAGTTTTCTTCGGAAGAATGGCTGTTCTCGTTGTAGCCATTGTTGCGGCTTTATTAGCATTTGATCATAATTCGACTATTCTTAAGCTTGTATCTTATGCATGGGCTGGATTCGGTGCATCTTTTGGACCAGTTGTATTCCTAAGCCTATTCTGGAAAAAGATGAATAACTGGGGGGCCATCTTTGGAATGGTTACAGGTGCAGCTACTGTTATTATCTGGTCTAATCTTGGACTCAGTGACACCTTATATGAAATCGTTCCAGGATTCATAGTAAACCTCATCGTAAGTATTGTCGTTAGTTTAGCTACCTATAAGCATAATGGGGAAATTGAAAAGGAATTTGAACAAAGCAAACTATTATTAAAACAAGAATAAACATAGATGGGCTGTCTGTTGACAGCCCATTATTGTATACTCGGGATTGTTTTTACTGTGATACAGAGACTTTTTCCCTTAATACTCCTGCACTAGATTTCTGAAATGCTACTTTAATTATTACAATAACAACAGACACCAATGATATGAGTAGTAAAATCATCATATTTAATGCTAATTTTTCTCCACCAAATATGACCGTATAATAACCATCTGCAGCGTAGGTTGCTGGGAGTAGAGAACCGATTGATTGATAAAAATTAGATAGCATCACTTTAGGAACGATCACTCCCGAGGTAACTAGTTGTAGTGAAAGAACGAGGATATTGAACAGCATTCCCCCAGGTCCAAATAATACCACAAACATCTGAGTTAAACTTAAAAAGGAAAAGTAGACTAACAATTGAAAAACCCCTGTTTCTATGAAGGTTCTTTGCAGTTCAATATTGAAAGCTGCCATTAATACAAGTGAGATTACTGTCAACAATAGGGCAACACCTGCATTTATAACTATTCTTGCTAGTAAGACCCTCCATTTACTATAGCTTGGTTTTAATTTGATTGATGCCATATAAACATTGAGACTCATAATCATCGATCCAACAAAGGAAGCAAGTACAATCATCATTGGAACCATTGTCGCAGCAAATCCATCTACATGATTTGTCTTTTCAACAGATGGCTGGACTGATTGAATACTCAATGATTGTAGTGCTGACTCTATATTTTTGGTAAGACTTTGTGCAAGCTCCTTTGAAGAAATAACAGTAGTCATCTGTTCGGGTGCTTTAGAAAGAATAAGCTGTTGCTTATACATATAGACATTTTCATTCACACTTTGTGTAATCGTATTTGCAGCCACATCCATTAATTGTTTCGCCAATGAAGCATTTGCCTGATTAATGAAGTATTTAAGATCTGTTCTTCCCTTTTCTTGAATCTCGCTTGAAAAGCCTTTGGGTACTTGCATCACCATATCCAATTTCCGTTGGTTCATATCCTTTTGGGCAGACTCAATTGTTTGGTATATTTTTATATCAAATGGAATGTTTTTCTCCATTTCCTTTTCTATCACTAAACCCATTTGCTTATCCTCATTAACAAAACCAATTTTTAATTGATCAATTCGATCATTCACTCCATCATACGCAGTCATCCATACACAAAAGAAAATGAGCAGGAAGAAAAATGCTGCTCCTAGACCAATAAATGTTTCAGATTGCTTAAAAAACTGTTTCATCATAGTCATTTTTTATTCCTCCCTAATTAAAGCAAGTACATACTTGCATAATAATTAAAAAATTTACTAGGGGGTTAGTCCCCTAGCAAAAAGCTGTATACTATGTTTCAAAAATTCATTTTGTGAGCTTGCAATCACCTGATTACCAAAACGACTTTTTGAAAGAAAGTAGCCGAAATTCAACCAAATAAAGTTCATTGCTTGAAATTCAATATTTGTCTCAATTAATTTGCCTCTGTTATACATTTCTGTTAAATAAGAAACCAAATTGGCTTTTAATTGCTTAGGAATTTGTACAATCGTGTCATTAAGCTCAGGAAATAGCTGAGCCTCTCGGAAACCAATTAATACTAAATCATTGATCTTAACCATATACCTATGATAACTATCAGCTATTTTCCACAGGTCTTTTTCTAAATCCCATACCATATCCTCATTAATGATTTTTTCAAGAAAGGGACTGTAGGACACAGATTCGAGAGCAGCATCCATAATGCCTTTTTTGTTTCCAAAATGCCGAAAAATCGTTACTTCATTGACCCCAGCACGTTCTGCGACAGCTCGAGTTGTTGCCCCTTTATAGCCGAAATCCCGAAACAATTCGATAAATGCTTCAATAATTCTTTCTGAAGTATTTTTTTGTTCATTCATTTTTTTCATCCAACCTTCATGTATGCAAGTAATCACTTACACACCTAGCTTAATTTGGAATAATAGAAAAGTCAATCATTTTTTATCAAATACTTATAAAAGAGCACTTATCTTAAAAAATATGATAAGTGCTCTAAGGCGTTTTTATTAATCCACTCTATCTTCAGGTCGAATCCGATCAATTGGAACAAATACATCTAAATGGCGATATAAATTTTCAAATTCTGCAGGAACTAACCCACCGAATTCTCCATCAATGTTTAATTGCATTTTTTCTGTTGAATTCACCTTGATCCGATTCGCCGATGTATAAATGACATTTGGATCATTAATATGATTACCTGTAATTGCAGCTGTTACTACTCGTATAAATTCAGCAAGATTGGTCTTCTTCAAAATAATTAATGAAAATAAACCATCATTTATCGATGAATCTGGAGCTAATTTTTCAAATCCACCAACCGAATTGGTCAGTCCTATTAAGAAAAGCATTGCTTCTCCCTCAAATAGTTTCCCATCATACTCGATGCTCATTTCTGTCGCTCTAATAGAAGGAAGCATCTCAATTCCTTTCATATAATAGGCCAACTGTCCAAGCATTGTTTTTAATTTACTTGGTACTTCATAAGTTAACTCAGTCAATCTACCGCCGCCGGCAATATTGATAAAATAGCTATCATTCATTTTGCCGATATCGACAGGAATCGTATCACCTTTTACAATAATATCAACTGCAGCTTCAATATCACGCGGGATATGTAATGCTCGCGCAAAATCATTCGTTGTCCCAACGGGAATGACCCCTAGCTTCGGACGATATTCTTGCTCTGCAAGACCATTTACAACCTCATTAATTGTTCCATCTCCACCTGCTGCGATAACAATATCATATTTACGTTCAACTGCAATCTTCGCAGCGTTAATGGCATCTCCTGCAGCTGTTGTCGCATGACAAGAAGCTTCATAACCAGCAACCTCTAATTTTTGCAATACATTCGCAATATGTTTCTTAAATAATTCTCGTCCTGAGGTTGGATTATAGATTATTCTTGCACGTTTCATTTTCATCATCCTAACCTTACTTTTACAAATTTATTTTTCGTATTTGGCATTTACATTCAAAAGTTACGTTCAATCGATATCCTGTTACATAGAAAAACTGGCCGTAGCCAGATCTAAGTCCTTCTTTCACGAAAATATCATACCTCTTTTGACTGTAAAAATCTAGTATTAACAATTTTTCGTCACAATTAAAGTGTGGATTTCAATTGAAATACCTTAATTTACAAATTTCATCATGCTTTCATTGTTTACCATCATTGTAACATTTATTCTCAACAACCCATTAAAAAACTAGCCTACGATAAGGCTAGTAATTAAATTTACCCATTTTTGAATAATACAACGCCACGTTCCTTGAGGAACTGAATAGATTCACTTAAGGAATTTTCTTCTATTTGGTAAACTTCTTGTACGGTCTTCTTCCATTTATTTATATCACGCATTTGAATTTCTCGAATATTTCGATAGGTCATTACTTTAATTGAATGATCCCGTAGGAAATAACATTCTTGCCCATTAAATCGAACAGCCGTAATTCGTCTCATAGTTGTGTTTTGATCCTCATCCATATAAGAATGTATAATATCATCTTTAATATCTGCTTCTGTTAACGGAACCCACTCAATCTCCTTTTTCACAAAGGATTTTCCGTTTGATCGGCGATCGATTTCAAATCGGTCAGCTGTAGTTTGAGTAAAAATAATTTCCTCACCGAATCCATGGAGGATATGTCTCCTCTTAGCTTCTAGGTCAATTGGTTTCATTATAGGTGACCCATAACCTACATCAACATAAAACCTACGATTTTCCAATGTCACCATAATTGCTAAATGCCCTGGATTGACCCTAACTAGGGAACACGAAAATCCTAGCTCTGAGAGAAGTCGAGAGAAATTAATATTTAGTGTATAACAGGTTCCTCCCCATCCCTTTTCCATTAAATTTTCAACAAATACAGCTAATGAGGGAACAAAACCCGTTCCTTCATAAAAATAATGGAACTTACTAAACGTTTCATAAGGAATGCGAGATAGATGATGTTGGATCAAACGCTGTAAATAGTTTTGGGAAGGTAACTCCATATCTATTTTTAAATATCGTAAATAGTTTTCAACCGTCTGTTCCAAAACAATCACTCTTTCATTCAGTATCTAATTAAAGTATACCTCTTAATAAAACATTCTCGCAAAAAGTAAGAATTCCTGCAATAACGTGATGAAAGATTGATTGTTGATAGGATTGATTACTACCTCTGTAATTGCTTCAATAGCTGTAAGATTTGCCCTCTATGATGGGCTTCATGTTCAATTAAATGATAGACCACCCATTCCGGCGTCACATCATAGGGTTCAAGAATCCTTGGTGTTCTCCAATCTTCTAGATCCATGCAACGAAAATGAGAGAGAAATACCTCACGTACCTTCGATAAGCGGTGCAAATGTTCTTCTAGACTTTGTCCCTCAACATGAGATAATGTTCCGTCTTCAGCGCGGCAATCTTGCGGAAATAATGAGAGAATGTCAGGATCCCAATCTGTACAAAGAACTTCTTCGTATAACCAATCCGCTTCAATTAATGCAATATGATATAACAATGAACCAATCGATTGTCTATCATCAATTTTAGCATCGAGAACATTTTCATTTGTTCCAGATAATGCATTGATAAGTGTTCGGCGAACGTCCTCTAAACACCAAAGCCACCGACCAATTTCCTTTTCATAACCTGGTAATGTTGATACCTGTAATGACTTTCTCACCAACTCAAATCATCCTCCCTTTTACTGAATGCCAATCGTTTGATTGGATACAATTAGGTCAATCACCGAACCATATGCATCAGCTACTATTTCAGCACCCTTACTATTCATATGAACCCCATCCAAAGTAAAATAAAGACCTCTTTCTTTTGAAAGCTTATCGATTCGAGGAATTTTCTTTACAAAGAGTGCATCCTTCATAATGGTCATCACGTTTGTACTAATATAATCTGAACATTCAAGGTTTGCTAAATGTTTGCTAAAAATTTGTTGCATATCTAGCACAGAAATATCCATATAAGAACTAGCAATCGAGTCAACCATTTTTGCTAATTCCTTAATCTCCATGTTAGATGGGCTATCCATCTTTTCTCCGACAAGAGCAGGTGTAACAACAATGACTTTTTTAGAATAGGCTTTGATCCATTCAATATTTCGCTTATAGTAATCTTCAAATTCTTCACGATTATTAGATACCGGTTGTGCCTGAACTTTTAACAATTTAGAATAGACATCATTTACGCCAATCCAAAGAAAAATAAGATCAAAATCTGTATCCAATGTTGTTTTAGATAGACGATTGTACAAGCTTTTTACTGTTTCTCCAGGTTTCCCTAAGTTTATGAATATTTCATTCGGGTATTTTCCTTTTAAAATTTTGTAAAAAGAAACACCTGGTCGTCCTTCAGTCAAACTGTCTCCAATCAATCCTATCTTCACATGGTTACCCCCTTATCATTACTTCTTAATAGACTCATAAAAGATAGTAATCGCTTTTTTAAATAATGGCTCTAAGGTACTTAATTCTTGTGTATTCGTTAATTGACATAGTCCTCCCAACCAGGTCCCTAATAAAGTAGTCAATTCCTCAATATCCTCTTTTTTAAATTCCCCTTGATCCATTCCCTCCTGTAAAATCTTTTTGTACACACTCATCGGAACAATGGCTAATTCATATAATTGCTTGATTGATTCTGGAGTTGAATGCGGATTTGATGCAAGTTCTTGTCCTGCTTTAAGCAAAGGGGTTTGATAGTTATACAGGACATGCTCGGCAATTCCGAACAGTTTCTCCTTTGCTGATTGATAGTTCCTTTCCTTTTGTAACCATTTTTCATGCCACTCTTTCATTGTGTTTTCAGCTAATAAGACAAATAGTTTTTCTTTGTTTATAAAATGATAATAAATATGTCCTTTACTATAGCCTGATGCCTTGGAAATATCACCTACAGATGTTTGTGCATAGCCATGTTGAGAAAATAATGAAAAAGCATGTTCCATGATGTCTTTTCTTGATTTTTCACTATCGTATCTTCTTCCCATTTCCCAAACCTTCCTAAAATATTTGAACGATTGTTCTAATTTAATTATATAAAACATTCAGACATATAACCATCGTTCAATTGATAATAATTAAATTTTATTTATTTTCTCAATTATACATTATATAATGGAGAACAAACTATTGAAGGGTGATATGATGAATATTGAGGATATTTATGGGAATTTCCCTACTTTTGAAACGGAACGATTAATCCTAAGAAAAATGTCATTAGAAGACCTTGAAGATATATTTGCATATGGTTCAAATGATGAAGTATCTAAATATGTAACTTGGGACACACACCGTACATTATCCGACACCAAGCAATTTATTGAATTTGTGCTAAACAAGTATGCGGAAAAACAGGTATCACCGTGGGCAATTGAATATAAAGATAATGGTCGGGTGATTGGAACCATTGATTTTGTCTTATGGAATCCAACCCATCAAACTGCAGAAATTGGATATGTATTACATCAGGATTACTGGGGCAAGGGAATAACAGCTGAAGCAGCGAAAGAATTAATCAAATTTGGATTTGATAAAATGGATTTAATCCGTATCCAAGCAAGATGCTTTACTGAAAACATCGGCTCAAAACGTGTGATGGAAAAGATCGGTATGTCCTATGAGGGAACATTACGAAAAGCAGTATTTATTAAAGAAAAGCACTGGGATTTAAAAGTATTTTCCATTTTGAAGGAGGAGTTTGAAGAAAGGTATCTTTTAAAGCAAAAGAAGGTATATGATAGATAAGCAGCTTGGGTAACAAGCTGCTCTGTTTTTATCCTTATTATTTATTATTCCTAACTTCACCTAATAAATAATTTACAAACTCATCATCTTTAACAAGCCAAGCAGCTTCACTTCTCTTTAAATGTTTCTCTGCATCCTCAAAGCTTGTAAAAGCGTGTTCCGTTTTTCTTTTATTTTTCTCAATGACCCATTGCTCATTTTCTTTATAAAGGAAGAAGATGTCTGCCTTATGGTTTCTATACATAGATCCAAGATCAGACCCCTTAAGATTATGACGATTTCGTTGTGCATCCTCATGAAGTGGTTCTAAATGAAAGGTGTTAGTAACAAACTGTTTATACGCTTCTTCATTTAATGAGCAGCCAGAGGCTTTGGCATGCCCTCCACCACCAAAATGTCCAGCCACTTCAGATACATCCACATGTTCATGAATCGTTCGAAATCCTACACGCTTTGCCCCTATATTTAAAATCACAATAAAATCAAGGTGTGGATATTCTTTCCCTAATTCATTTCCTAGTTCAGAGTGATAGGATTCTGCATAAACTATCCCTGCATAATGTTCTCCGACTTTTGTTTGCACCAGTTCTCGTCTTTTTCTACGAATATAGCGTTCAATCTTATGCTCTTCCATTTCTAAAAGCTTTGTCTCAAACTCATCAAAGTCAAAATGGTCATCCTCTTGAAGACGTTGAAGCATTTTTTCTTCAAATTCATCGATGGAAATTAAGAAAAATAGAGCATTCAAACGTTGTGATTGTTGATTATCATTTTTCTCCCATTCCCATGTATCGTATTGTCTTATAAGCTCCACAAATTCGGCAATTGCGTTCGTGGGCTCTAAATATTGATGAGAAACAAGGTATTCATATAATAAAGAAGTTGCAGAAGTTAATTTCCCCTCTTCATCCTCAACGACTACATGTCCCCATGAATACTCATTGAAATGCAACGCAGTTTTATGATGATCAATTAATTGGACCTTGCCCCCTTCCTGTACATATGAGGCCAATCCTTTTTCATTCTCTTCATTTACAGATAGGTCTGTTATAAATAAATATGTATCTTTATCATCATTCCCTAAAAATGATTCCACTTCCCGATTAAGATTTGAAATAGAATTATAGCGAACACTGATTTTATCACCAAAGGCAAGCTTCCCTAAAATGCCACAGCCTACTCCGTCTAAATCATTATGTGATAATAGTTTATACATGAACTTCACCTCAAATATAGTATGGATAAAAATAAGAAATTTATTGAAAGGTCGATATAAACTTTAGTATAGCAGGCATTTGCTGGATTAAAAAACCCGATCATTATAGTTGATAGGATTGAACCATGTATGATCCTTCTATTAAAGGAGTATCTTATTGTTCCATCCGATTACATCAAGAGGTTAATAAGAGTAGAATAGAGAATAATGACCACATAAAAAAAGCCTAGATTTCAAAGAAATCCAGGTTTTTTCATTTAGCTCTATCTCTATACGGACAAAATAACCTTACTGTTTCAAGGCTTTTATAAACACTGAATCTGCTATATGCCCAAATTTATTAGAAGGTTTGTATGCCCATTATCAGACCGAAATAACGCTTTTTCACATATAACGTCCATTCTATTCCTCTAGCACGTCTATTCGATCCCTCTCCTACTTACGAAAATTTTCCTGATACCATTTCGCTGCATTCATCACTTCAGCTTCCGTTAATTGGTGGCCATAATTTTCCCAAAAAAGTGTAACGGTTGCTCCCTTTTTCTCTAAAATTTCCTTTAGTTCTTCTGTCTCAGCCATTTTAATTAATGGATCATTCACACCTGCTCCGATGAATACTGGAAGCTGATCCATCGATGGGATATCCAAGTCTCTTCTCGGTACCATTGGATGGAAGAGTACAGCTCCTTTTAAAGCCTCTTCAAAATAAAATAGAAGACTTCCTGCAATATTTGCGCCATTTGAATACCCTACTGCAACGATGTTTTGGCGATCAAATCCATATTCTACTGAAGCATTATTTAAAAAATCATTTAGTTCCTTTGTCCTAAGCTCCAAATCATCTAGGTCAAAGACCCCTTCACTTAAACGTTTAAAAAATCGAGGCATTCCATGTTCCAGAACATTTCCTCTGACACTTAAAACTGATGCATCTGGATCAATCATTTCAGCTATTTGGAGTAAGGAGTGTTCATTCCCACCTGTTCCGTGTAGTAATAATAGGACTGGCTTGGATGCATCCTTACCTTTTTGAAAATAGTGCTTCATTTCTCATTCCTCCTATTTTTTTCTATGTGTATTGGTGGCAAGGTCGCCTCAAGTTGTTGACGATATCCTTCATATCTTGCAGGCAGCATTAAATGTTCACCAAGCTGTTCCTTTGGCTCATCTATTGCAAATCCTGGTGGATCTGTTGCAATTTCAAACAATATTCCTCCAAATTCTCTGAAATAGACTGCATTGAAATAATTTCGATCTTGAACAGGAGTTACTTGATAGCCAGCTGTTGGCAAATACTTCTGCCATTCCAATTGCTCGTTATCATCCTTTGTTCTCCAGGCAATATGATGGACCGTTCCTACCCCCATTGATCCTCTACCTGTAGTCGTTAATTTAATGTCGATTACATTTCCAATATCAGCTATTGAACGATAGCGAATATATTCTCCTTCTTCTCCAACCTTCTCCAAGCCCATATGCTCTTCTAATAAATTCATTGTTTTATTAGGAGCCCCAGAAAATAAAGTAGCACCAGCAAACCCTTTAATCGCTACATCTGTTGAAATATCATCCATTCCCCATTCACTTTTCTTACCTTCTTTTCTTTCAACAATTTCTAAGATTAATCCATGGGGATCATTGAAAAGGATAGACTCCTCTTCAAAACGAACAACTGTATCAAAATGGATATCATTTTGTGTCAATCGGTTTTTCCAAAAAGAAAGGGCTCCCTCTGGAACTGCATAGGCAGTCACCCCCACTTGACCATCACCTATTCGGCCTTTATAAGCATTTATCCAAGGGAAAAAAGTAATAATGGTTCCTGGATTTCCAGCTTCATCCCCAAAATAAAGATGATACGTGCCCGGATCATCAAAATTCACTGTCTTCTTTACCAATCTTAAACCTAAAATTTCTGAATAAAAATGGACATTTTCCTGTGGATCACCGACGATCGCAGTAATATGATGGATACCTACACTTTGCATATGCCATCCTCCTTTTTTCTATTATGATCTATTACATTGATTAAAAATCATCTTCAATTAAAATATCTCGAATTCAAGATAATTATAAATGAATTTCCTTCTTTCGTCAAATGCCCATTTTTCACATAGTTCTTTTTTAGACAGAAAAGAATCTTTTACATGGCTAAAAAAAAGAGAGAATATCCAAAATGGATTCCCTCTTTACGCGTCATATCGGTCTATTAATGAATTTAATTGTGAACTTACTTTACTTAAATGATTAGCAGAATTTGAAATATGATTAATCATATTATTCTGTTCTTCAATGGTTGCTGTGATTTCCTCAACCGATGCAGCAGCTTGTTGTGACACACTTGAAACACTATGAATAGCTGTCATTATACTTTGATTTTGTTCGGTGATATTTTGAAGTTCATCATTTAATTTATCAATCGCTTGAATCGTCTGGGTAACAGCATTAGAAATAGATGTAAACTCTTTTTCTGTCGCCTTCACTGCTTCATCAAGCTGTTGCGTATGGGTGATTGTTTCAGACATTGCCAGAACCGTCTTTTCTGTTTCTTGCTCGATACCATGGATCATTTCTTGAATTTGCTTGGTCGCCTCATTGGATTGCTCGGCTAATTTCCGCACCTCACTAGCCACTACCGCGAATCCTTTTCCATGTTCTCCTGCTCTAGCTGCCTCAATACTAGCATTTAATGCCAATAAATTGGTTTCTGCCGAAATACTATTAATCGTTTCTGTAATTCTGGAAATATCCAATGTTTTATTATAAAGGCTTGTAATACCAACACTAATTTCCTCTGAAGCTTTTAATGATTGTTCGTTAGACTTTTTCAACTCTATTACAATCTCTGCTCCCTTTTTAGTTGCTTCCTCAGAGTTTGCTGTTACCTCTTTAATTTTTTGATTGTGGAGATTCATTGTCTCAATTGATTGATTTAAGCTTTCAACTCGAAAACTTGTATTTTCTAGGTCTAATGCTTGATTTTGGACACCTATCGCAATTTCATTTATCCCTTTACCAATCTCTATGCTACCGTTAGAGGTCACTTCTGAAATGGCAGAAAGCTCGGCGGCGGATTCAATTACTTGTCCGCTCACTTCGTTTAATTTTTTCATTAATACCCCTGATTCTTGAGTTAGGTTATTTAAGGCAAGATGAATCTGTTCTATTTCGTCTACGGATTGAGTCTCTTTCGACCCAGTTACCAACCCTTTTGATAGAATTACTGAAAGCTCAGCAGATTTTTTTAGTAATGCAAACTTTTTTCGAAAAACCATCGTGAATATACCAATATTCAATAAGACAGCAATAATAACTGAACTAAGTAAGAGAATTAGGTGGTTAAGAGATTGCTCGAACAAGTAAAATTGGCATACTCCAATGATTAATCCCATCAATACAATCAGTAAACTATTAAATAGCAATAATTTGGCAAACATACTATTTTTCTTCATCTATGCCCCTCTTTCCTATAATCCCCATTTAAAGAAAACGCTTTTAGTATTATAGTATCATATAAACAACTAGTCCTAAAGACTTATTTAAACATAAAAAACAGGATTGTCTTCTTCTTGAGACAATCCTGTTTTTTTCCTATTAGGCATTCTTTAAGGTTGCTTTTATACTATTATATACTTCATTCCACAGGTTTGTGTTTTCAGTAAACGCCTGCGTAATTTTTTTATATACTTCTTTTTGCTCAGCTTCGAACGACTCATCCTCTTTAGGTGGCAAAGCAGATCGTAATTCCATAACGAACTCTTGAACTTTTGGAGCCCGTGGTCCCCAGACAGCTTTTTCTTCTCCATTTTTATCAATAAAGATAAAAATTGGAATTGAACGAGATGTTCCATTCGTTAGATATTGATCCATTAATTCTAAATTTTGATCCCGTAAAATCATGCGTGTTTCAATACCTGTAGCCTCCGCAATTTTTAAAAGGATTGGAGTATTCATCATCGCATCTCCACACCAGTCCTCAGTAATGACAATTGCCCTAAGCTCTTTCGCTTTTACATCTTGAAAGAATGATTGATCTTCCACTGCAACTGAAAACTGATCATAAACAGATTGTAAATTTTCTTTATGTACCTTCATCGAGTCAATAAAATCCTTTGCAGGAATTCCTTTTTCAAACCATTCGTTTAAAGTAGTCACTTTAATCACTCCTTACTCTTAATAGTTTAAAAATAGCATAGAAAGAAAAATATTTCATTTTTAAATTCATATATATTATTAGTTTAGCCATGTTCACTAATATCTGCTATTAACTAATTTGCTCAAAACTTTTTATAATATTTCTGCTTTTTACTTTCATATAGTGCTCCTTGCAAAAATAACCTAACAATTTATCTGTCTTCCAATCATATATAGGAAGCACCTGATCAATCTCTTTTCCTACTTTTCGCAAACAATATGAGCAAGTATTTTTGAAATCTATGTAAGTTTGGCACATTGTTGTTCACACCTTTACCATTTAGTTGCCCAATGAACTATACCCAGATTTCCAACAAAAAAAACTAAGGACAAATTTGTCCTTAGCTATTTTACTTCTTATTTAATTCTTGAACTAATAGCTTATTCACTAATGGAGGATTGGCTTGGCCCTTTGTAGCTTTCATAATTTGTCCAACTAAATAGCCAACAGCTTTCGCCTTACCATTTTTGAAATCATCAATGGATTGTTGATTGTTCGCTAATACTTCATCAATAATCTTTAATAAAGCACCCTCGTCTGAGATTTGAACAAGGCCTTTTTCTTTTACGATTTGTTCTGGATCTCCACCATTTTCGATTAGTTCTTTAAAAACGGTTTTGGCAATCTTCGAAGAAATAGTTCCATTCTCAATTAACTTAATCATTCCAGCAAGTCCTTCTGGAGTTAACTGTACGTCTCCTAATTCTTTTTGCTCTGCATTTAAGTAAGCAGACAATTCCCCCATAATCCAGTTTGAGGCTTGCTTCGCCTCTCCACCAGTTGCAACTGTTGCTTCAAAGAAATCTGCCATTTCCTTCGTCACAGTTAAAACATTGGCATCATATGCAGGCAATCCTAGTTCTTCAACATAACGCTTCTTCCGTGCATCAGGTAATTCTGGAATTTCAGAACGTACTTTTTCCATCCACTCTTCATCAATAAAGATAGAGACTAGATCTGGCTCTGGGAAGTAACGATAATCATCTGAACCTTCTTTAACACGCATCAATAATGTTTTTCCAGTTGCTTCATCGAAGCGGCGTGTTTCTTGTTCAATTACACCACCTGAGGATACCACTTCAATTTGACGTTTTTCTTCATATTCCAAGCCTTTACGAACAAAGTTAAAGGAGTTTAAATTTTTCAATTCCGTTTTCGTACCGAACTCCTCTTGGCCAACAGGTCGGATCGAAATATTCGCATCGCAGCGTAGTGAACCCTCTTCCATTTTACAATCGGATACATCTGTATATTGAATAATGGATTTTAGTTTTTCCAAATAAGCATATGCTTCATCAGGTGTCCGGATATCTGGTTCGGAAACAATCTCAATTAGTGGAGTCCCTTGACGGTTTAAGTCAACAAGAGAATAACCATCTTCTGAGTGAATTAGTTTTCCTGCGTCCTCCTCCAAATGAATCCGGGTAATTCCGATTTTCTTCTTCTGTCCATTCACCTCAATCTCAATCCAACCGTGCTCACCAATTGGTTTATCAAATTGAGAGATTTGATAAGCCTTTGGATTGTCGGGATAAAAATAGTTTTTTCGGTCAAACTTAGTCTCTTGAGCGATCTGACAATTCAGTGCCATTGCCGCTTTCATCCCAAATTCAACCACACGCTTATTCATAACAGGTAATACTCCTGGATACCCTAAATCAACAACAGTTGTGTTCGTATTGGGCTCAGCACCAAAGTGAGCAGGTGCGGAAGAAAAGATTTTGGAATCTGTTTTTAACTCAACATGGACCTCAAGTCCAATAACTGTTTCAAAGTTCATTTTTTTCACCCCTTACAGCTGTGGTTTTTCTTTATGATAATTCGTTGCTTGTTCAAACGCATGTGCCACGCGATATACAGTTGCTTCGTCAAAGTGTTTTCCGATGATTTGTAAGCCTAATGGTAGACCACCTTCGAATCCACAAGGAATTGAGATTCCTGGTACACCCGCAAGGTTCACAGGAATGGTTAAAAGGTCGTTTGCATACATTGTTAATGGATCCTCTGTATTTTCACCAATTTTAAATGCAGGAGTTGGTGTTGTAGGTCCAATAATGACATCATATTTTTCGAAGACCTTTTCAAAGTCGTTTTTAATTAATGTCCGCACTTGCTGAGCTTTTTTATAATAAGCATCATAATAACCAGAACTTAATGCAAAGGTTCCAAGCATAATTCGACGCTTCACTTCTTCACCAAAACCTTCGGAACGGGATTTTTTATATAATTCCATTAGGTTCTTTGCATTCGGTGAACGATATCCATAACGTACTCCATCAAAACGGGCAAGGTTTGATGATGCTTCAGAAGAAGATAAAATATAGTAAGCGGCTGTCGCATATTTTGAATGTGGCAAGCTAACCTCTTCCCAAGTTGCACCTAAGCCTTCTAGTACCTTCAATGCATTTAAAACCGATTGACGGACCTCTTCATTTACGCCTTCGCCGATATATTCTTTTGGTACAGCGATTTTCATGCCCTTAATGTCACCTGTTAAGCTTTGAACAAAATTTGGCACATCAATATTGGCAGATGTTGAATCATGTGGATCCACACCAGAAATCGCTTGTAAAAGATAAGCATTATCCTCAACATTTCTAGTAATCGGGCCAATTTGATCAAGCGATGACGCAAATGCAACTAAACCAAATCGGGAGACTCTACCATATGTTGGTTTTAATCCGACTACACCACAAAAAGCTGCTGGCTGTCTAATCGAACCACCCGTATCCGAACCTAATGAAAAAGGAACTTCTCCTGCTGCGACTGCGGCTGCAGAGCCACCAGATGATCCACCCGGTACAGCATTTAAATTCCAAGGGTTAAAGGTTTTTTGAAAACCAGAGTTTTCATTCGATGATCCCATAGCAAATTCATCCATATTCAATTTTCCTATTGTGATCGTACCAGCGTTATGTAATTTGTCCATAACTGTAGCATTATAAATAGGGTCAAAATTTTCGAGGATTTTACTAGCGCATGTAGTTCGAAGACCTTTTGTGACGATATTATCCTTAATTCCAATTGGCATTCCGAAGAGAGGGTGCTTTGATTCTTCAGAACCAAGAGCTTCATCTAATTGTTTCGCTTTTTCACGAGCTGTTTCTTCATCTAATGTAAGAAAAGCTTGTACCTTTCCATCCACTTGTTGTATAGTTTGATAGGATTCTTCAACTAATTCAGAAACCTTAACTTCTTTTTTATGTAAAAGTTCATGTAACTCAGAGATTTTATGATCAAATAAAGCCAACTCTAACCCTCCTATTCTATAATTGATGGCACTCGAAATTGTCCATCTTTTTGGTCAGGGGCATTTTTTAATACTTCTTCTCGGGGTAGCCCTGGTTTTGCTTTGTCCTCCCGAAGAACATTACGAATATCTAACACATGGGAAGTCGGCTCCACATTTGTTGTATCTAGTTCATTTAATGACTCTGCAAGACTAATAATATCATCTAACTGCTTCGTAAATTTCTCAATTTGCTCTTCATCGAATTCCAGCCTCGCCAGATTAGCAACGTGATTTACCTGTTCCTTTGTAATTCTAGACATTTCCTTCACCTCCGAATGAAAATCATACACCTATTAATATAGTTACAATATTATTGATAATAGCAGAATGGCTTGTATATAGGCAAGGGTATAAGCCATATATTAAGTGAATATTTGATTATTACGTCATTCTGATCTCTTCGTGTTTTTTTGAGCACTTCTTGAAATACATTTTTTTGGCTCATCATTTTAAGAATGTATTCCACGCATACTCTGGGACACATTTTGCTTTGGTTTCTCCTAAAATGTGTTTCACTCCCTCTCTTGGATACACATTTTCCTCACTTTTTTCTTATAATGTGTTTCAAGCTCTCTTTTGGACACACATTCTCCTCCGGTTTCTCTTAAAATGTGTTTCACACTCTCTCTTGGACACACATTCTCCTCCGGTTTCTCTTATAATGTGTTTCACACTCTCTCTTGGACACACATTTTCCTCCGGTTTCTCCTAAAATGTGTTTCAGCTCCTCTATTGGACACACATTCCCCTCCGGTTTCTCTTAAAATGTGTTTCACACTCTCTCTTGGACACACATTCTCCTCCATTTTCTCTTATAATGTGTTTCAAGCTCTCTTTTGGACACACATTTTCCTCCGGTTTCTCTTATAATGTGTTTCAAGCTCTCTTTTGGACACACATTTTCCTCCGGTTTCTCTTATAATGTGTTTCAAGCTTTCTCTTGGACACACATTCTCCTCCATTTTCTCTTATAATGTGTTTCAAGCTCTCTTTTGGACACACATTTTCCTCCGGTTTCAGTCAAGTCCTGGTTTTTGTGTAAAATCACTGGCAAGTACTTTCAACCTTAACCCTTTTATTTTTTTTGCGAAACTTCCATGGATTTTGAACTTCATATCCGGTAAGGGATGTCAAATGGTTTTCAATTTGACATCCCTTACCGGATATGTGATCATCCATGATGGAAGTTTAGCTGAAAATAATCTGTTCTATCTTCCACCCATAAGTGCTTTTCTCTTAGCGTAAACCGTATCCTGATATTGCATTAGAACAGCTCCAATCAAGCGAAAAGCCGATTGGGTGTTTGGAAAAATACGTATGACCCTTTCTCTTCTACGGACTTCTTGGTTCAACCGTTCAAGGGAATTGGTACTACGGATGTGGCATCGGATACTTTCGGGAAAGATCATATACTGGATGGTATCTTCGAACCCCTCATCTAATATAGAGAGTGCTTTTTCAAACTTTGGCTCTGTCCCGAACCTACTCATTAGCTCATCTTTAAACAGACGGATATCATCAATGGTTACTGCTTCAAATACGCGTTTGATCATTGTCTTGATTTCAGCCGAGCTCTTTTTGGGAAGTTTATCAAAGATATTTCGCTTAAAATGGACATTACATCTTTGCCAAGCTGTCCCAATAAATTCACGCTGTATCGCTTTTTGGAGACCTTGATGGGCATCAGAGATGATTAGTTTGGGAGATTGAAGGCCCCGTGATTTTAGCTGTTGGAAGAACTGCCCCCAACTCTCATAACTTTCCGCATGGTCAACACTCAAGCCAATTATTTCACGTGTATTCTTCTCAGTAATGGCAGTGGCAATATAAACAGCCTTGGAAACAACGCTTTGGTGCTCGCGCACCTTTATATACATAGCGTCAACGAATACGAAAGGGTAGTATGTTGTATTTAAGGGTCTCTTAGCCCACTCGTTCACAATGGGATCAAGCTTTTGTGTAAGTGATGATACAAACGACTTGGAAATGTTCTTGCCGCAAAGCTGTTCGACAATATTGGTAACATTCCTAGTTGAAACACCATTGATGACCATTTCCAGCATAGAGAGGACCAATGCCTGGTCACAACGGGCATATTTTTCAAAAACGGTAGTTGAGAATTCCCCGTTGCGTGTCCGTGGTACCTTAAGTGTTAAGGTACCGATGCTCATCATAAGATCACGTTCATAATAACCGTTGCGATAGTCACGGCGTTCAACAGCTCGTTCATAAGGTGCAGCCTTTAAATAGTCATCCCTTTCTTTTTCCATAAATTCGTTTAGTACTAAGACAACCGCTGATTTTATAACCATATCAAGGTTGGAATTTACAATGGCTTCTTTTAAAACATCCAAATTTAGGTTAAACTGTACTTGAGTCATTTTTATTCCTCTTTTCATTGTTTATCGTGGTTGAAAACAGTGTTGCCAAGAGTGAATAAAATGACTCATTTTTTTTGCATTTTCTTTTTACACAATTATACGGACTTAATCCCGGTTTCTCTTATAATGTGTTTCAACTCCTCTCTTGGACACACATTCCGCTCTGTTTTCTCCTAAAATGTGCCTCACTCCTCTCTCTGATACAGATGTTTGTACCATTCACTCCTACAAATGCGCATCAAAGAATGGACAAAAAAATATCTTCCCATCTATAGTGAGAAGATATTTTTAAGGATTACCTATTGATAAACTGCTCAACTTCGGTGGAACCCTTTAATGCTGTTGTAGATGAGGTGCCTCCTGTAATTACCATTGATACTTCATCAAAGTATCCAGTTCCTACTTCCCTCTGATGTCTTGTAGCAGTGTATCCATGAACTTCATTTGCAAATTCTGCTTCTTGTAGCTCAGAATAGGCGGCCATCCCTCTTTCTTTATACCCCTTTGCTAATTCGAACATACTGTTATTTAGCGAATGGAACCCTGCAAGTGTGACGAATTGAAATTTATAACCCATTTTTCCAAGCTCTTGTTGAAACGTGGCAATCGATTTTTCATCTAACTTCTTTTTCCAATTAAAGGATGGCGAGCAATTATAGGCTAACAGCTTCCCTGGGAATTGTTTATGAATGGCTGCTGCAAAACGTCTTGCCTCTTCTACATTAGGTTCGGATGTTTCACACCAGACAAGATCTGCATATGGGGCATATGCTAAGCCACGTGCAATTGCTTGATCTAGGCCTGCTTTTGTACGATAAAATCCTTCCGCCGTTCGCTCTCCAGTTATAAATGGAGCATCATATGGATCTACATCACTAGTAATCAAATCTGCCGCATTCGCATCTGTTCTTGCGATAATCAGAGTTGGAACACCAAGAACATCAGCCGCAAGCCGTGCGGAGATTAGATTTTTCACTGCAGTTTGGGTAGGCAGTAACACCTTTCCTCCTAGATGGCCACACTTTTTCTCAGATGATAATTGATCCTCAAAGTGCACGGCTGCTGCCCCCGCTTCAATCATGGATTTCATTAACTCAAAAACATTAAGCTGTCCACCAAACCCAGCTTCTGCATCAGCAACAATCGGTGCAAACCAATCAATCGAATGATCCCCTTCTATATGATGAATTTGATCGGCTCTTTGTAAAGCTTGGTTTATACGCTTTACTACATGTGGAACACTGTTCGCTGGATACAAACTTTGATCAGGATACATCTGTCCGGATAAATTAGCATCTGCTGCCACTTGCCATCCACTTAAATAGATGGCCTTTAAACCTGCCTTCACCTGTTGAACGGCTTGATTCCCGGTTAATGCCCCTAACGCATGAACATATTCTTCTTCATGGAGAAGCTGCCATAGTTTTTCCGCACCAAGGCGTGCCAATGTGTGCTCAATTTCAATAGATCCTCGAAGCTTCAGAACATCCTCTGCAGTATAAGGACGCTTAATTCCTTTCCAACGTTCTTCAAGCTCCCATGCATCCTGTAGCTGTATGACCTTTTCGTTATTCATTAATTTCTCCTCCTAATCTATTAATCTATAAAATTTCGTAACCAGGAATAGTTAGAAAATCAATAAATTCATCTTCTTTTATGAGTTGATCAAATAATGCTATTGCCTCATCTAGCCTTGCCATCGTTTCGCCGAACTTGGACTTAATTTTTACCACTTCTTCTTTTTTTAGCTGTTCATATACTTGAAACGTAAATTTTCGCCCATCATCTAATATCCCTTTCTTATGACGTATCCATTGCCATATTTGCGCACGGGAGATTTCAGCTGTCGCAGCATCCTCCATTAAATGGTCAATAGGGACAGCCCCTCTTCCACTCAACCATGATTCGGTATACTGGATTCCAACTCTAATATTTTGACGAACTCCTTTTTCTGTAATGAGGCCTTTAGGTACTTCAAGCAAGTCTGCCTCCGTAATCGTTATTCCTTGTTGCTTATCAGAATAAATTTGGTTCGGTGTAGGCATTTCACGATTAAACACTTCAAGAGCAACTGGGACAAGACCCGGATGTGCTACCCATGTCCCATCATGTCCGTCGCTTGCTTCCCTTTCTTTATCTGCACGTACCTTCGCAAATGCTTCTTCATTTTTTTCAGGATCATTTTTAATAGGTATTTGTGCGGCCATTCCACCAATAGCTGGTGCTTTTCTTTGATGACAAGTTTTAATTGTAAGTAAGGAATACGAACGCATAAACGGGACAGTCATCGTCACTTCCGAGCGGTCGGGCAGAAGTACATCTTCCTTATTTTTCAGCTTTTTCAAATAGCTAAAAATATAATCCCACCTGCCACAATTCAATCCAGCTGAATGATCCTTTAATTCATATAAAATTTCATCCATTTCGAAAGCTGCTAGTATAGTCTCAATTAATACTGTTGCTTTTATCGTTCCTTTTGGAATACCTATATATTTTTGAGCAAAGACAAAAATGTCGTTCCATAATCTGGCTTCAAGATGACTTTCAAGTTTTGGTAGATAAAAATAAGGTCCAGTACCAACCTGTACCAGTCGCAAGGCATTATGGAAAAAGTACATACCAAAATCAAAAAGGCATCCAGACATCGGTTCCCCATCTACTAACACATGCTTCTCATCTAAATGAAGCCCTCGTGGTCTAACCATTAAAACAGCAGTGCTTTCATTTAATTTATATTGCCTCCCATTTTCCCCTTGATAAAAGATCGTTCTGTTCACTGCATCTCTTAAATTAATCTGTCCCTCTATCAAATTGTCCCAAGTCGGAGAGGTGGCATCTTCAAAACAAGCCATAAACACCTTTGCATTAGAGTTTAGTGCATTAATTATCATCTTACGATCAACGGGTCCAGTAATTTCTACTCGGCGATCCTGAAGATCTAAAGGTAATGGGGCAATGGACCATTTTCCCATTCGAATATGTTTCGTTTCAGGTAAAAAACATGGCAAGTTTCCTTGATCTAATTCTCTTTGCCTTTTTTTCCTGTTATCTAACAGTTCTCTTCTTCTTTCTCCAAATTGCCTTTCCAATTGTTCGATAAAATGAAGAGCCCCCGCTGTTAAAATATCTTCATAACCTGGCCTAATTGCTCCTTTTATCTCAGTTCCTGAAATTCGAATATCCACTCCCACTCCTCCTCAATTTTGTTATAATACAATTTAGTATTTATTTATGTATTATATAACAGAATTGGTGTGGTGCAACACTTATTTCGAATAAATATTTAGAATATTTACGACAAAGTTCGCAAATTAAACATGAGAGTGAATTAATAATTGTTTTGGTCAAAGCCATAGCCAGCTCTTGGCCTAAGAGTTCAGTATCTGTTCTTTCCTCGGTGAAATAAAAAGACTCGTCGTTCTTCAACTTAGTGAAAAGCTGTTTTCGTATAGTTTGTTGCTTTGTAAACGCCCAACTAACGGCTCTTATACCTTAAAAAAGATAGCTCTTTTATTAATGAAAAATAAAAGGCGTAGCAGTCTTCAGTCTAGAGCCATTTGTTAAAAATTCACTTAAATAGATACAATGTTTAAGTAAAGAGCCTAGGGAAACATTCCCCATGAACAACAAGTTTGAAAAAAAAAACAGACGGATTCATCCGTCTGTTACTGATAAATATGAACAAATGGTTCTTTCTCACCTGGGTTTCGGACAATAATTGCCTTTGGTCCGTTAACAGAGGTTACATTAATTTCTAATGAGACATAATCAGGGAAGGTGTTTATTACTAAACCTGTTATATATTGAGTAAAACCTATTACTTCAGCCTCTCCATAAAACTGGATCGGTATTTCAATACTTAATTGATTAAGTTGTTTATCTTTGTATAATCCTCGTCCAATAACACCATTATAATTAGGAAAATACTCTTCTACATCTTGCTTAAATTTATCAAAAGTATTGGCATCGTCGCGATAGTCCTTTTTCGTCTCATCATCTGGGAAAAGATAATACTTTTCATCGATCTTTTTCCAATCTCCGATACTAGCGCTCCCTTTGCCAACTTCTGTATAAGATACAAAGTTCCCTGGGACAACTGAAGACTTCGATTTTTGCTTGAATAGGGCAACGGTTATAGGAACTTCCTTTAAACCATCCATATTTCTAAGACGTTTGACTACTTCTTCAGCAATCTTCTTCCCTTCACTTTCAGTTTTTTCATGGATATCTTCCTCATATACAGCTCCGTATTGTTCCTTTTGATAATAGTGAACAGTATTTAAGGCTAATCCTATAACAACTCCACCTAATGATACTTTTCCCTCTTTATCTTTTACTAAATAATCATGTTCTAGGATATGAGCTAAGTAGATTGGGTTCTTCTCATTTTGTTCTTCAACTGTCCCCTTTTCATCATTAGCTGGATTTAATCCTAAATTTTCTGCTTCCGTCATCTTTTTTTCTTTTAATTGACTTGGAGTATATTTTCGATTCAACCATGCATCGACTGTATCTTTATCCAAGTATTGTCCCTCTTGAAAAAGATACGTGTCCGGTGAAAACGTTTTTTGTGCGACTCTCATTAATCCTGTTTCAAATTCCTGTATATCATAGCGAGTATTTAAGTTGCTAACAATTCTACCTCTTGCTTTACTCGGTTCAAATGGTAGGATCGTTCGATAATACTGGTCAGAAACTTGATAGTTAGGGATAATCGCCGATTCCTTTTTATTATTCTTGTCCTGTACAATTTTACTTTCCGTATCAAATTTTGGTGCACACCCTGCCAATAGGAGCATGACAGTAGCGCACACCGGCAACCACTTTTTCATACTATTTCCACCTTTAATTTCGTCCTAATTTCATAGACGTTTTACCTAAAAATAAAGTTTCACTTAGTCCTAACGTAGTATAATCTTTTTAGCTGATAAACTAAAACATTTTCTCTTTTAACGATTAAACTCTTCCAGCATTTTCTCTTCATCCCAAACTTCAATGCCAAGCTCTGTTGCCTTTGTTAATTTCGATCCTGCATCTGCTCCAGCAATGACTAAATCTGTTTTTTTACTTACACTACCTGTAACTGTAGCCCCTAATGCCTCGAGTTGCTCCTTTGCTTCATTTCTTGTCAGCTGCTCAAGTTTTCCGGTTAAAACTACAACTTTCCCTGCTAAAGAAGATGAAATGGATTCCACTTGAACCGGCATTGGACCTGTATAATTCATGTTTAACCCTGCAGCTTCTAGCTCTTGGATCAATGAAATTGCCTCTTCATTTTCAAAATAAGAAACAATTGAGTCTGCCATCTTTTCGCCAATATCTTGAATAGCTGTAAGCTCTTCTCTTGTTGCCTTCTTTAGCTCATTCATGTTTCCAAATTGTTGCGCTAATGTTTTAGCCGCTTTTGCCCCTACATGGCGAATCCCAAGACCAAATAATAGTTTTTCTAATGAATTGGATTTTGACTTTTCAATAGCCGCTAATAAATTTGTTACAGACTTCTCTCCCATACGTTCTAAAGCTAATAGCTGATCTTTCTGTAAACGATAGATATCTGCAACATCGTGAATGAGCTCGTGTGAGAATAATTGACTAATAACCTTTTCACCTAAACCATCTATATTCATTGCATTTCTAGAAACAAAGTGGATTAACCCTTCTCTTATTTGAGCTGGACATTTTGGATTGATGCAGCGTAAAGCAACTTCACCTTCTAGACGAACAAGTTCACTTTCACATTCAGGACAATGTGTAGGCATCAAAAATTCCTTTTCCTCACCTGTACGTCTTTCCACTAATACATTCACTACTTCAGGAATAATATCTCCTGCTTTTTTAATGACAACATGGTCGCCAATTTTAATATCCTTCTCACGAATTAAATCTTCATTATGCAATGATGCTCTTTGTACTTTCGTTCCCGCCACTCGAACAGGGTCCAATAATGCTGTCGGTGTAATCACACCTGTTCGACCAACACTCAATTCGATATCACGTAGCCTTGTAACGACTTCCTCTGCAGGAAACTTATAAGCTATTGCCCATCTTGGACTTTTTGCTGTCGTCCCAAGTTCACTTTGCTGAACAAATGAATTTACCTTTATAACAATTCCATCAATCTCATACGGGAGATGAGGTCTTTTTTCAACCCATTTCTGCACATATTGAATGACCTCTTCAATACTTGTACATTTCTCTCGTTCCTTGTTTACTTTAAAACCAAGCTTTTCTAATAAATTTAATCCGTCATGATGGGTCGTAGCACCTGTTTCACTAAAATCGCCGATAGCATACAGGAATATATCCAAATTTCTAGATGCTGCGATTCTAGGATCAAGCTGTCGTAAAGAGCCAGCAGCAGCATTTCGAGGATTAGCGAATGGTTCTTCTCCATTCTCTTCCTTTTGTTGATTTAATTTTTCAAAGGACTTTTTCGGCATATATGCTTCGCCACGAACCTCAATTGTCATTGGTTGACTTATCCGCAATGGAATGGAACGGATTGTCTTAAGATTAGCCGTAATATCCTCACCAATAAAACCTTATCAGTAAAATACTTTTTGTACATTCTTAAAAAAGCTTTTAAATACAACAACTTACTAAATCATTTTACATTATAACCATTTAGACAACCAAATGAAATATACTTCCTACTATTTACTAATAAAAATGGATTAAGCCCTCTCTTTGAACTTTATCAGTAAAATGTGAATTGTCAAATTATATTAAGAATGATAATATATTTACAAAATGTTCTACAAGGGGAAATTTTATGTATTTGATAACTGAATGTAACTCTTACGATGGTATCTATTATGAAAAAAAATATATTACAGAGGATGGACAAATAACTTTTAAAGAAAAAGTTCATTTCCAAAATGCAAAGATTAAACATGAGGATTATGAATATATTTTTCTCTACGACATGGAAATGAAACCAATACCTGAAGTCTTTGATTACTTAAATTTTGAACTTCAAGATGCTTCCCCAAACCATCGTAAATCTGTATTAAACGCTTTAAAAATCTTATATTCTTTTTTAAAACTATATGATTTAAAAATTGAATCACTTTCAAAAAACGATGTTCAAAACTTGTTTTCATTTCTTGAAGGAATCTCTAAAAAGGGAAATTTATATCAGTTGGACCTATTCACCTTGCGAAGCCCTTCCACTATCGAAACTTATATTGCTCTATATAGGAGCTTCGTTTTGTTCTTAGGTTATGATAAGTCACCTCTCTTAAAAAAAAGTTCAAATTATAAACTTATATATAATGACGAAACTGACTTCCCAATGAAAATATATAAATATGATGTAAGCATTAAAAATTACAAACCCGAATTAAGCACTCCAAGATACATAAGCGTTGAGGACTTTAAAAACATTCTTGAAGTCATTAGAAAGGAATATACACTAAGAGAAGAGTGTTTAGTACGTTTAATGTATGAAAATGGTTTACGGCTTGGAGAGGCACTTGGCATTACAAATGAAGATATTGTTGTAAATGAAAAGGGGAACTTTTTATACATACGTAATCGATGTTCGGATTCATCTGACCAATTAGCGAAATGGCGTATGATTCCAAAAAATATAAAGGATTATAAGACAAAGAAATATCAAACCAAGAATATTGGTTATCAAGTTGTTTATTTGACCGATACTTTATTAGACAAAATTAATGATTATGTAAACGAATTCCATTTAAGCGAAAGCGTTAAATTTCAAAGTAATTATCAAAAATACTCATATGCTGACTCAGTTGAAGATGATAATAATGACAATTTCTATATCTTTATCAACAGTATAGGGAGACCATTAAGCCAAAATTTGTGGGGCAAAACATTAAGAGGTATTTTCAAAAAAGCGGGATTAAATGTCGATAAAGGAATACGAGAACATAATTTAAGTCATAGATTTAGACATGGATATGCTATGTTCATGGTTAAATATAAAAATGTTGATGCACTCACCTTAAAAAATCTACTGAGACATAATCACATTAATTCTGTTAAACATTATTATCGCCCTACCGATGAAGAGGTTATAGAACAGAGGACAAGTTTAGTAGCATCCATTTATGAGGTAATTCCAGAACTAACTATTTGAAGGTGGATAGGAAATGACAACAAGTATCCCAAACGAATATGCATTTAAAGATGAAAAGATACAAAAAATCATTGATATGTTTATCAATAAAACAAAGGCTAAAGGAAATGTAAAATATTCCAGCTTTGGTGTTCAAACTGTTAATAGCGTTATAGACCTTTTACCACAAGATATAGATAGTTCTTCAATCACATGGGAGTTATTCCAGGAACTATTTAATAAGGGTTTAAATCAGGAAATGCAAGAATGTACATGTAGGTTAATATCGGAATTTATAAAGAACGATTGTTATAATGAAGAATTTATAGATGTAGTTGAAACATTTAAATCAGTACACACCAAAAACTTGGTCGTGGCACTTTTCCATCTTTTCTCCAAATCACTTTTGCCACACAATTTAATTGTTTATAAAAACAAACAGCGTACCTCATGTTTTATAAATGATTGCTCAAATCTCTATCTTTCTAATTTGCTTAGAGATTTTGTTGTTCATAATACTACAGCACGTAGTTTTGACTTTTACGAAAACTTCCAAGCAAGCCTTAATGGGGAGGTAATTAATCAGATAACCGATTTCAATGCAAAAACTTTTAAACAACAATACTATTTTTTTAGGAATTTTAAATATAGAGTTACCTTACTAACCTTGTTAAAAAAATTCTATCTAAAACTGTTAAGTCATCCCGAGGGAAAGAACATATTGCATTGGAAAGACGGTATAGATGGTAATATGCTTCAAACAGTAAGTTTTAACAAGAATTATGAAGAGGGATTTCTTCCTATCCCGTTAAATCCTTTTGACCCAGTTCCAGAATGCGATAAATGGCTAGTAATGCCAAACGGTGCTGAAAATAAAACAACTAAAATAAACAGCTTTTCATATAAGCCTATCGACTTCTCTTTATGTGAAGATGAAGTATTAAAATATTGTGTAAAACATTGGTTTTGGAATTCTCAAATTAGTTTAACAGCAAGGATTGACCATACCTATATAGTAATAAAATTCATAAACTTCATAAACGATTTAAAAAGCAAATTTAGTATAAAAAAAATGACCCAGTCAACTGATAAACAAAATTCTATAAGCGTTGAAGAAATATTCTCCTATGTACAATTTACAAAAGCTAGTAACAAAAATATTCAGTACATTTTAAGCGTAAAAAAGTTCCTAATATATATTAATGAAAACAACCTTTACTATGTTGAGCCAAGCGGATTAAAATATTTAGTCTCTCCACCACAGCAGGTCAGGAACTCCGCCAGAGATATATCAAACGAAAATCTATTGAAAATCGAGGCGAAATTAAAGGAAAATGCAATTGATAATTATTTAAATACTCTTTACTATATTGTTTTCCATATCGCTATTGCTACAGAATTTAGGATATCTCAGATAATAAATCTAAAAGTGGATTGCTTAGTACCAGGTGTAAAAAAGGAATATTACTTAAAATCGAATACGAAAGTTTCAAAAGGGAAAAAAGTGCCCATCCCCATTACCCCTTTTACACGAAGATATATAGAAACTGCTGTAAAATTCACCCAAGGTGTAAGAGATAATTGTAAAGATGCATCCATTAAAGAGCACATTTTTATTCATGAATATTCAAATTTGTATTTTAAGGTAATAAATGTCCGAAGTTTTTCAGATTACCTAAAACGAATTTGTATAGACTTAGGCATAGAACCTTTTACAGCACAAAATTTAAGAGATACCTATATGACTAAATCATTAGAATATGCCATTAAGAACAATTTATCTGATTTGGAGCTAAAAGCTTTAACTAACCATAAAAATATAAGCACTACCACTAACCACTATGTTGCTGAAAAAATTAATGATTACCTTGAAGCAACTCATATGGTTATTATAGGAAACCCGACTATCAAAGGGAATATAGTTGCTGAAACAGACAAAAAAAATGAAGACCTTGTAAATGACCAATGTGGATATTGTCCTTACGAATCGTGTATCAAGAAAAACGACAGTTTAGATTGTTTAATGTGTTCAGGTTTCATAGCGACTGTTGATAGAATACCATTTTACGAAGATAAAATAAGAAGTATAGATAATAAAATTAAATCAGCTAAACTACCTATAGATAAAGAACGTTTAGTCACTATAAAACGTCTTTACCTTGCTTATTTAAGAAAGTTATTAGAGTTAAAGGAGACCGTATGATGAATGGCACTTTAAAAGAGATTAACAATATCCAATGGCTTTTCCCAGATGAATATGATGATTCGGTCTTAAAGGGTGTAACTACAAATAGAATTTTTATGCATATAAAAAGAATGGATAAATTACCGATAGTTTCTGGAGAAATCTACTTTTCAAATGATGTGTGGGATTTTAATTCAGTCACACTTGAACGTGTTCCCAGGAGAAAATCTACCTTTGATTTTACAAAGGTAGATGATGTTTATAAAGAACAAGTAAAATTTTTTGTTCTGTCTAAAGTGTGGGAAGATAAGGATAAGATTCAAACAATCTACAAAACTCTTGGAAATATTAAAGATTTCGTAAATTATCTTTCAACAGATGATATTTATTCTCTTGAGTATGTAAGCCTTCAATCAGTAAAAAAATACATTGAATCTAAAAGTCACCTTGCTCCCAATACTATTCAGAGTTACAAAAATTGCATTAATGATTTTTTTAATTTTTTTTCAAATAACTACCATAAAATTGATTGGAACGATATAAATAAATATTTAACTGAAATAGATAGTCATGCTCTCAAAGCACAAAGAGAATCTAACAAGTGGGAAACAATACCAGATGAATATTTTGATAACTTATTATCTTGTTTAAGTAACATTATGGATAACGAAAATGCTCCAATTGATGACAGAGGAATTTCCTCAATGGTCATTTTATTATCCCAAACTGGACTAAGAAATGGGGAGATTTGTGATATTCCAATAAATAGTTTAGAAAACGTAAAGATACTTAATGGTACAAAAATAGCCTATTACATGCGTTATAAGACATCAAAAGGTGTAAAAGGAAACGGAAACTTTAAGGAAGTAAACACCACCATGACAGATTTAGCTTGTAGGGCTTATCAAACCTTAGAAAAAATTTATGCGAACAGAAGAAAGGAAATAAAAAGTAGTCTGCTATTTGTACCTCTAAGGGCAAAAACACTTCCTGTTACTGAAAATGCTTTATCCAGAATGTTAGTAAATATCTCCTTAAAACATGGAAGGGAAATCGGTTGTATTAACGTAAAAGACAAGTATCAAAAATTTCACCATCAAAATATCGGAATATTGATGGAACGTAATGTAGTAGGCAAAAAATATCTTAAAAATTACAAACCGACAGATACTATAAGCACCCCTCGCCCACATCAATTTAGGGTGAGATTGTGCAATGATTTAATTAATCAAGGTGTTCCAATATTTTACGTTCAAAGACATATGAACCATTTAACAAAGGAAATTACCTATGGCTATTATAGACGGGAACAGGACTTAGCGAAGGAAAAGGAATTCGCTGAATCTGTAATGAAAATGCTTGTTACAGGCGAATCACAAGTTATGGGTGATGGCAAAGATACCTTGATGCTACGCATAAATGAGTATATTGAAAAGTCGAAGTTAAATGTTGCTACAGATTTAGATGAAATAATTAGTGGACTAACAAAGAAAATGCCCATTAGAGCTAAAAATGGGGGTATCTGTATAAAGAGTGGTCCTATTAGAGAGTGCAGTAAAAGCGATGGAACGGATAACATGTACTGTGCATACGGAATGTGTACTAATCTATTTCACTCTTTTTTTATGATAGATATAAATTATGAAAAATATACTACTTTATTAAAAACAATTAAATACAATCAAGAAAAAAAGTTCAAAAAGGCAGTTGAGAAAGAAACAAATAAGTTAAAATATATTATTGAAAAGTTTCTTATTCCAGAACTTGAAGAATTAGCTAAAGAAGTCAAATTAAAAGGTGAAATGACCACCAAAGAAAAATTCCCACAAGTGTCCTTTTTTATTGATAACTATGAAACCATCTATAAGGAGGTTAAGGCATGGCTGAATTAGTTGATACTATCACTCTTACCTTAGAAAAAATGAATATACAAACTGAGTTAGTTGAGCCGAAAAACTGGGAACATATAAAAAAAATTGAGGCTGTGTTAACTGAAGCATTCACAGTACAAGAGGAATTTAAAAATTCTGTAAAAAACACAAGACCTTCCATTAACAGTACTGCTTCAAAAGCAAAAATCGCTCGACAAACTATTTACAATAATGAGCTATTAAAAAATTATATTGAAATAAGGATAAGAGAATACAATGAATTTGACCCTTTTAAAAAAAATGAAAAACTTAAGGAGAGAATCACAGAACTTGAAAATAAAGTTAACTTAATGTCGGAGAGAGATGTTGGACTAGAGCTCATGCGGAGAAAAATTACCTTATTAGAAAGTGATTTAAAAAATATTAAGAAGGAAAACAAAGAACTACATGAGAAATATAATAACTTAAAAACCAAGAATAAAAAAGGGAGTAATGACGTAAGTCAAAAAAGTTCCAATGTTAGAGTATTACCAAATTTAAAATAATCTCAAAATGGAAGTTTATAAGTCCTGCTAAAGATTTTAGGCTCAGTTAAAAGAGGCAGTGATAAATTATCTGTATCGCAGTCTCTCTTTGTTTTTACCAAACATGAATTCAATACCAGCATATTCCTCAGTCAGATAATACTGATAAAAAACCAACTCTCTTTATTTGACAATTAAAAAATTCTATCAATGACAGTAACTTTATAAGTGAGAAAAAGAGCCAAAATAAGCAAGATGTGCATAAACCTTGTATAATTTAGGCTCTTGAATTTTTTTCATTTGCAATAAAGCGGCCGTTAGTTGAATAGTAATAATCTATATTTACTATGTGTCTTGTCCAACGATAACCTTCCAACCCTTTTTTTGTTTTTTAACAGGGAATTTAAGATTAACTAACTCTCCGTTATCAACTAGTTCAACAGTTACCTCAAACTCAGTTTCATTAACTTTTTGAAGCTCTATTAATTTAGTATCAGTAATATCTCCGTCAATACTTGAATATTGCTCTTTTTGCTCATCTTTATCTGGAAACCTTATATCATCAGCATATTTTACCATTGATGATATATCCCTTGATTCTAAAGCCTCTAAATAATTATTCACAAGATTTGTAATTTCTTCATCTGAGGCTAAAGCTGTTTTAGTTGAGCAACCAGTTAAAAATATGAACATTAAAATCACTAAAGGCATTATTTTTTTAATTCTAAACATCCCCCATCATATATTTTATATGTTAAATTATACCATAATTACCTAAACTAAACTGCCCCTTTTGTCGAATATGAGAAAGCCTACTATTTTTGAATAATAGCAGTTATTTTTTCTGTATCTCTTAAACAACCCTTTCCTTAATCTCATCAAGCTTTTTATCAATTTCAAATAGCTAACCAGCCCCATTAGAGATAATCGTATCTAACTTAGGGAGCTTAATAACTTCAACAAAAAAACTGTTAATCAATATTCCCTCTTCCAGATTTTCAAGCAATAAGGGCATTTCCACGCATAAACTGAATCCCAATTACTTATCCCTATTTTTTCTCTTACATATTTAAGATTATATTTTTTTTGTTCTTGTTCCGATAAAATTCTTATCAAGCTCCTGTTTCAAAAAGAGCAATGTTCTTCAGGTATTTCTTCCTTTTTCTCCATATCTTTATACCTCCGCAAAATTCAAATTGTAATAAAGAAAGGGAAAACCACTTATAATCTTAGTCAAACGCAAAGTGCCAGATACAAAGAGACATTGACTTGTTTAATATCAAATTATTTTGATTCTATAAATTACGTTCTCAGTTGATATGAGCAAGAATCATTTGTAAACTTTAGATAAATGGCCCTGAAAACTGCCCTGTCTACTGGAAATTCTTATTTGAAAGATTACACATAGCAACTAAGTGAATATTGGCTGTTATCAGGCGGTAACGAGGTGGACTATGCAATTAAAAAAATCTGTAATGAATAAATTAAAAACAAATACTGAATCGGATTATATTAAAGTTATAAAAGAAGTGTTTAATTTTTATAATGAAAACTATATGAAGGTTTTAACCATTAATTTTAATAAAAGACCTAAAAATTTCATTGGACAAAATAGCATAGTTTTTTTACAGACAAATTTATATAGGTCGAAAATGTTGTCCAAAGCATATTTAGACGGGTTAAATAGGAATAATCCCTTAATGTCAGTATTAGCTTTAAGAGCACACTTTGAAACAACTGGTGCTTTAGCCTTACTTTTAAAAAAGTACAATCAATACCTTACTAATAAAATTGAACAAAAAGATTTTGAAGATAATTTAAGAAGTCTATATCTTGGTATAAAAGATAATCAAAATTTACCCGAAGCTCCTAATCCTCAAAACGCTATGAAGTTGATTGATTCAGTAGACCATTTTTTAAAGTCATACGGTTTAAAAGGTAAACTCTTCAGGGAGGGATACGATTTTCTATCAGAAATATGCCATCCCAACTCTTTTGGATATATGTTAGGACATAAGATTTTAGATAAAGGTAAGGCTGTTAAATTCACCGATGAAAACGAAACTCATGAAATTAGTGAATATCACTTAGAATACTTTTCAATTTCGCATGATTTATATATACAGATTTATAAAAAAATGAAACAGTTAATTATAAATAATGAAGATATTCCATATTATGAGTTCCAATAAAACAAGTTCCAATGTTTTCGTTTTGAACGTAACAGAGTGAAAGAAAAGCAGGTCAGCCTTTGGGATTAACCTGCTTTATACTATAGACTCTCTTTATCTACGTCCTTAACTTGATAAATATATCGTTCATATTTATTTTTTTCTACCTTAGCTTTTTCTTTTAGGCCTTCAATTTCGGCTTTGCTTAATAAGCCTTTTTCTACAAATAAATCGGCTAATAACTCTATATACGTTTTGTGGTACAAAGTTATAGATTGAATATTTTGTATTTCAGGATAATAAAGTGGTCTGCTAACATCGTCCTCAGTATCATACTTATCTTCAACAATGACTAATCTATATTTGATTATATTATTTTCATGTTCTGACCAAATATTTTGACCAAATCTCATTTTTATGGGTTTCTTGTTAATACCTTCACGAATGACAGAAAAGTATTTGTCTTCACTTTGGCTCAATTCTTCAATTCGGTCTGCAATATCTTTAGTAACCCTAACCTTTGCTTGAATAATAATAGCATCATCAAATGTTTCTTCGTATTCATATGGTGTTAATTCCATATCCTCAATCAACAACTTATTGATTTGGATTTCTTCTACTTCCGATAATTCAAAAGAATATGTTCTATCATCTGAATGATTACTATAACTGTAAGAAATGTTCACTATTTTATATTTTTTGATTTCTGCTCCATCATCATTAACTTCAGTTATACCATTCTCTTTCACATAATCTAATTCAACGTCAAATACTGATAATTGTGGTTGCCTAACCAAAAGTGAAAGATTAAATTTCTTTAGTTGTTGTCCAGTAAACGGTGAAAGAAAGAATTCCTCGTCTGTGGGTATAGCAGTTGTAATTTTTTCATTAAACTTTAGTCTCATTCCGAAGCCCTCCTATAAATTTCACATGAAGCAAGGGTGTCATATTATTGTTTGTCTTTTCATTAGTGATTACTTATATTATAGGACAAACTCTCATTAAATTGTTGATAAAAAATTAACACTAATCCAATTTGCACTAATAAACTGAATTACTTTTTTATCAAAAGTTTATTCATTCTGGATAAATTTGACAGACGTCTCTCTTTAAACCATTAAAACAACAATATTATTTATTGCATTAAACTAATATATGAAAAAATTGTTTTCAACATAAGATATCATCTATGCTTTTTTTCATTTCATTAAAACATTTAATTTGTGTTTTATAACTGGTCGAAGAAACGCCACCGAAATCACCGAATTGTGCATTTCGCATACCTATTATTATTGCATCGTATATTTGATAACATTTCCCATTTCCTTTTAAGTCAATTTGTTTTTCCAACAGATACTTAAACACTAATGTTAAAGGTATGAGAAAACTAATAAGAAAAATATGATTCCCTTGGGGATTTCTTTTATTTAAAAATTCTTTAGAAAATATATGTTTAATTTTTTGTTGTGCCGAGATTTTTTCATAGAATTTGATAAAACTAAATAAATATTCTTTAGTTTTTCTTTTCGCATCTTCTAATTTACCGTCTTCAACATACATCATTGCTTTCATAAACTGTCCAATGTATATAGGACTATCATTTTTTCCTTCTATTAATCCTGTATATGCATAAGCCAAGCATGTATAAACGCTATAATTAAGTGTTCTATCTTTGAATCTTTTACCTGTATTATTAAACATTGTATTGAAAGCATCGTCTTTTACCAGTTCTGGTATCAATTCACTTCTAAACCATGTAGCGTAATCCGAGCGATAAAGAACGTCAAGTAATTCCTGTTTTGTAAGTGGGTTTGTTTCTTGATTAAAACGTAAGAAAATCTCATATTCTAATTCCTCATTTTCACTGATATCTATACTACAGATATCGAGTTGCGAATCATATAACAATCGATTTTTGAGAAAATTGGGTAATTGATTGTATTTTTTCCCATTTAATTCTGGTAGCTTACTTAAGCCATTTAAACGATAATTTCCTTTTACAAACCTTTCAATCGAGTATATCCTGTGTTGTCCATCGATTACGTTAAATAAAACAACATCGTTCATAGTATTTTGTGATAAATATATCGTTGGTATAGGAATCCCTAAAAAGATAGACTCAATGATTGATGAAGCCTTTTTTGTTGTCCATTTATGGTCTCGTTGAAATTCAGCCTCTAATACTATCCCTCCAGAAACTCTCTCAAGTCCTTTTTCTATTTTATCAACTAAAACATCAATTGTTATAGGAAAATTCCTAACAATACAACTCCATTTTGATATAAGATTTTGAAAGGCATCTGGAGTTAGTTCCTTTTTCAATTGGACAGTCCCTTTATTTTTTAATTCTGCATCTACAATATTTGCCATGAGTTTTTACTCCTAATTGAATTTTACAACCGTCGAACAGTTGCTAATTTATAATATCTTTATAGTTTCTGAATTTAAATGGTACTTTATGGATACATATTGACTTGATTAAAAACATGTGAATCTATTGACTTAAGTCAAAATTGACCAGATATATAGATGTACATCCCGATAATAAAAAAAGTTGGTATATCAAGTTTTTTATCCACAATACAGAATATATACAGTAAAATTCCAGTAAAAAAATATGTTAATTTTAAGACTATTTGTAACTATTTACCATCAACTAAAAAAGGAAATATCCATTCATTACATATGTTAAATTAATAATGATATAGGGGGACAAATACTTTTATGTGTTAATAAAGTTGTTTAATTCTTAATAAACTAAAGGGGAGGGTTAGTTAATGAAAGAATTTATTAGATGTTGCCGAAATTATCATATGAGGTGATACTAAATGGATTATGAACCACCAAAACAGACAATTGCAGTTTCTGCTCTAGTAAAAAACGATAAAGATGAGATTTTATTACTTAGGACTCATTGGCGTTCTGATACTTGAGAAATGCCAGGTGGAAATGTTGAAGTAGGAGAACCCTTAGATAAGGCTGTTTGTAGAGAATTTTTAGAGGAGACAGGGGTCGTAATACGTCCTGTTGGTATTACAGGTGTCTATTTTAATGCAACAAAGCAAGTATTATCAATTGTTTTTAAAGCTGAATATGTTAGTGGAGAAATAAAAATTCAACCTGAGGAAATAAAAGAGGCTAGATTTATTGGAATAAATGAATCTAATATAGAACAATATATCACCCGCCCACAACAAAAATCTCAGACGCTAGATGCGATGAAATCAAAGTATTTTATTCCATATGAAACTTGGGAGGTAAACCCAACTTATAACTTATTGTCTAGATTATATAACAAATAAGTTACTTGGAATTTTGAGAACGGGCAAAAGTAAAAGCTTCAGCTACCCTTCAAGGTGGCTTTTTTCTTATTTGTACTAAAGGGGCATGTTAGTTAAAGAATAAATTAAAGATTTCAGAGAAAAATACTCATTAATTTAATCTATATTAAAGGAGTATTCGATGAAGAAAATCCTGGTAACATTATTTTTTGTCTTTCTTAGTATCCATATTAATAACCATCAAGTGGTTGCGGAGAAAACCCCGAATAAGGACTTTTACACAGATGCTTTGCTAACATTAATTTCAGGAAATCATGATGCCCAAAGGGAGCAACCTGATTATAAACTTATATATGACACATTGATTACATCCCTTGTACCATCCATACAAAAGGAAATTATTAATCACTATGGATATCCCAAACAATATGGTTTATATGATGCTAAGATTTTGAGTATCATCAGGGAGCATGAAGGTCAGTTTAGCTTTATTGCAAAAATCCAAGTCACAACATTTGAGCATGCACATGACCCTCCTTATGGTAAAGAAACAATGACTTTTAAAATAGACCCATTTGGGGTTAAATCAATTAGCTTTCAACATGAGGGAGATAAATTAGAAAAGGATATAAATGAATTTTATAAAGCAACACTTTTAGATATAAAACAGACTTTTAATTTGAATTTTGAGTCTTACTCTTGTTACACATACAATCAATTGCAATACCAAACAGAAATAAATAAGGAATTTAAATCTCTATTTAATATTGCAGAAGAAATAGTAACCAACATTTTGCTTCCTGATAGAAAGATACCTTACAAAAATGTTATTGACCCTTTAACCTTTATAAAAGGCAATACAGGTTATATGATTTTTAAAAAGTCTGATGGTACAAATGTAAATTATCAAGTACAAAAGAAAGATGGTAATTGGATAGTAATAGATAAAAATAATAAACAAGGTAAGAAAATGGATTACAAATTACCATGGTATGTATGGAAAAAAATTAAGGACTACAACTGAATTGTAGCAAGGCTCTTATATTTTCATAACAAAATTAATGAACTCTATTATTATTTACAAATACAAGTGACATCAAATCATATCAATAAAAAAAGTAAAATATATCCCAAAGTCCTTTATAGCAAAAAGAGGTGGTCTTCTTGGTATTTCTCTCCTATAATCCTTTCGATAAACCAAACACTCGGTCACTTTGACTACGCCAATTTGTGCATTTTCGCTATCGCCTTATTGATTAAGACAAAAGCAGAAATAAAATTGAATACACCCACCACTTTTTACTTATTGGGTGTTATGATTTATATAAAATTAGGAAAAATTGTTGATATTTTGAAGGGTTTAGGAGGAATACAATGAAGAACAGTAAATGGTATTTGTCATCCTGGTTTATATGCATATTATTTTCTCTCTGGTTTCTTATTATTCCTTTAATATTTGGATTGATATTATTATTTCGCCAAAGGAGAATGATTAGATTAGAGGAGAATCTTACAATTAAGGAATTATTTCAGTGCAAAGAAAAAGAGTTAGCCATGCAAAAGGAATCTCTCGAACAAAGAGAAAATCAAATAGCTCAAAAACAGAAGGAATTAGTCATAATAGCTCTTACACAACAACTAAGAACGATGGCAATAGGCAAAGCAGAAAAAGAAAAATTTATGAAATATAAAGCATCAATTGAAAAACAAGAGAAAAATCTAGAAATACAAGTGGTACAAAAACAAAAAGAGATATGGATACTAACACTTACACAACAGCTAAGAATGATAGCTATGGTGGCAGCTAAACAGAAGGAATTATCTAAATTAGAAACATCTATTTTTGAAAGAAAACAAAGATTGAAGGAGATTTTCAAAAGAAAACATAAAGATATTGAAAAGTTAAATTCAAAGATTAAATTTCTTAAAAGAGAATTAATAAAATTAGAAGATGAATCATTATACCAATCGTTCGGATTCTATGATAAACAATTTGATTTTGATAGTTCTGAAGAGTATTCAAAATCTATAGAGTTAGTAAGACAGAAGCAAAAAGATTTGGTAAGACAAAAAATTGCTACCAAACATCACTCGGATTGGACTTTGAATGGAAGTTCAAGAAAAGGCTCAGCACAGAATAATCAAAATATCAAGATAGCAATTAGGTCTTTCAATCATGAATGTGATTATATCATAAGCAAAGTGAAATTTAACAACGTAGAAATTGCTGAGAAAAAAATAAGAACCGAGTTTTATAAAATTAATAAACTGAATCGGTACAATTTAATAGAAATTAGTGAAGAGTATCTTAATTTAAAAGTAGAGGAACTTTTTTTAGTTTATGAGTATATTGAGAAAAAACAAGAGGAAAAAGAAGAGCAACGAAGAATTAAAGAACTCTTACGTGAAGAGCGAAGAGCGCAGAAGGAATTAGAGGAAGAGTTAAAGAAAATAAGGAAAGAAGAACAGCACTTATTAAATGTTATATCACAACTTTCATCTCAAATTAGTGAACAAGAAATGTTTAAATATAAAAATAGATTAAGTGAAATTAGAGAGCAAATTGAACAAGTAGACTATAGAGTAAAGAATACTAAGGCTGGTTATGTATATGTAATATCCAACATTGGTTGCTTTGGTGAAAATGTCTATAAAATTGGAATGACAAGAAGATTAGACCCCTTAGACAGAGTAAGAGAACTTGGCGGAGCGTCAGTACCTTTCCACTTTGATATACACGCTGTTATCTTTTCTGAAGATGCTCCAGCATTAGAAGCAAGTCTTCATAGAGCATTTCATCATAGAAGAGTAAATAGAATAAATCAACGAAAGGAATTTTTTAAAGTTGATTTAGCTGATATAAAGAAAGTGGTATATCAATCACATAATAAACCAGTTAAATTTAAAATAATAGCTGAAGCAAAGGAATTTAGAGAGACAAAAGAATTAGAAAAGAAGTTGGCAAAACAGCACATTATATAACACGTTTGGAATGAGGGATTAGACTTTTGAATAAAGTAAAAATTAATAAAATCCCGAATGAAGTTAAGATAACTATCTCTGATAAACCCATGTATCTACCAGTTGCTCTTCAAGAATCAATTAATTCATATTGGGAATTTCTTACGGAAAAAGGAAAAATGTTCTACAGGGGAGAGTTATTTTCTATAAAAGAAATGAAAGAGACAGGTACTGAGCTACTCGTTACGTTACAGAGAACTGATTATGCTCACTTTTTATTCTCTAAGTATTGTAAAATACCTAACAACTTTAAATGTCGTGTAATAGTTGCCAACGGGCTTATATTAACAAAAGATAACTTCTTTATCTTAGGGGAGATGAATAATCAAACATCTACGCCAGGGAGAATACAATTTATTGCAGGAGGAATAGATGATAACGACATAATTGGAAATACTGTAGATATTTTCAGCAGTCTTATTCGTGAAGCGAAAGAAGAAATTGGATTGGATTTGAATAATCAAAAACTTGTCCAAAAAGTTGAACCACGATATATCGTACATTGGGGAAATATCGCACTTGTTTATCTGATTCAGTTAAATATAGATTCGGTGGATTTTCTAACTCAATATAAACAATTTGAAAAATGTTTATACGATACAGGAATAGAACCTGAATTTTCATCTATTGTACTATTGTCGGCAGATTACGCATCGGTTTCTGATTTTCTTAGATTTGACGAAAGACCTAAATTGGATTTCCTCGCTACTGTTCTGAAAAAAGAAATGAAAATTAAGTAAATGCCTACACTTAAAATTAAAACGCTTGGTAATTTGATATACACCAAGCGTTTATTTTGTACTAATTTATATAGAAATTTATGCTGTTTTTAATATTTAAGTTAACATATTCATGAATTCTTCTTCACTAATTATCCTAATCCCTAAATTTTGAGCCTTTGTTAATTTGCTTCCTGCCTCTTCTCCCGCCAAAACGTAGGATGTTTTTTTAGATACACTGCCAGATACTTTACCACCATATGATTGAACTATTTTAGTTGCCTCGTCTCTTTTTAAAGTTGGGAGTGTTCCAGTAATCACAAACGTTTGACCTGAAAATCTATCGTCTTTACTAACCTCTGAAGTTTTTGATTTAACATTTACTCCTGCTTTTTTTAATTCAGCAATTAGTTTTTGGTTTTTTTCTTGTTTGAAATAGTTTAAAACACTATTAACAACAATGTCCCCAAAATCAGGTAAGGCTATCAATTGGTCATAAGTTGCATTAGCTATCGCATCGATATCAGGGAAATTCATAGCTAATACTCTTGCGGTTTGTTTCCCTATATTTTTTATTCCAAGCCCCGTTAGAAGCCTATCTAAATCATTATCTTTTGACTTCCCAATAGCTTTTAAAAGGTTATCTGTAGATTTCTTTCTTCCCACTACACCTTTTTCGATTAGTTCATCACGATACTGTTCAAGGAAATAGATATCAGCAATGTTCTTGATATAACCTTCTGTCACAAGAGATTCAACAGAACTTGGTCCCAGTCCTTCAATATCCATTGCTTCTTTGGATGCAAAATATACTATTCCGCCCAGTTGTTGTGCAGGGCATTCAGGATTAATACAACGTGTATCTGCCCCGTTTGCTTCCCTTACTGTGGGTGAATTACATACAGGACAAGATGTTGGTATATTGTATTTAATCGCATTGGCTGGTCTCTTTTCAGGTATGCTTCTTATCACTTCTGGAATAATGTCTCCAGCTTTCTGAATAACAACGGTATCACCAATTTGAATATCTTTAGAATCAATAAAATCTTGATTGTGCAGAGTTGCTTTTGAAACATCTGTTCCTGCTAATTTTACTGGCTTTAATATTGCTAAAGGGGTCAATCTACCAGTACGACCTACTTGTATTTTTATATCTTTTATAACTGTTTCTTTTTGTTCTGGTGGGTATTTGTAAGCAATAGCCCACCTTGGAACTTTACTGGTACTTCCCAATACTTTTCTATCATTTAAATTATCAACTTTAATAACAGCTCCATCAATCCCATAAGGAAGATTCACTCTTTCCTCACCAATTGCTGTTATAGCTTCCCATACTTCATCTGCTGTCGTGCAAACCTTATAATCAGGTATAGTCGGGAAACCCAATGTTTTCAACCATTCTAAAGTTTCACTGTGAGAAATAAAGTCTTTTCCTTCTGATATTTCAAGATTAAACACGAAAATATCTAAATTACGTTCTCTAACTTTACTCGAATCTAATTGCCTTAATGTTCCAGATGCTAAATTTCTTGCTGTTTTATAAGTTTTACCACCAGTATTTTTTTCTTTTTCTACGACCATTTCAAAAGTTTCATTGGACATATAAACTTCACCACGAACTTCTAAATATGGTAAATCCACTGGGATGTTTTGAGGAATGCTCTTAATCTCTAAGATGTTTTCATAAACACCTTCTCCGACTTCACCATTACCCCTCGTTATACCTTCTGTTAATTTTCCATTGTGATACCTTAACATTACAGTTAAACCGTCAATTTTCTTTTCCACCACAAATTTAGGCTTTATAAGTTGAGATTTAACCTTATTTACAAAATTGTATATTTCCTCTTTTGAAAATGCATCCTGAAGACTTATTACTGGTACATCATGTTGTACTTTTCTTAGTTCTCGTTTAACTGTTCCTCCTACCTGTTGAAGAGGGGAATCAGTAAGATATTCAGAATTTTCATTTTCTAAAGTTTTTAGTTCTTGAACAAGTTGGTCGTATTCATAATCAGTTATTTCTGGTTGGTCTTTGTCATAATACAAATTATTATGGTAAACGATTTGGTTCCGTAGCTCTTCAATTCTATCCTTCACATTCATGCTACTTTACCCCCTACCTGTCTAAATATAACGGGGTGCAATTTAGTACCATTAATCAGTATATACCTTACTGTTTTATACAAATTATCTTTTCCCGATAACGTTCCGTCTCCTCTAGTAGATCCTTGGATAAATAGCCCGTTTTCATAATGTAGAGAGATTGCCAATCCATCTATTTTCAGTTCACATACATATTCAACATCGTCGCCAACTGCTTGCTTTACTTTGCGATCAAAATCACGTAAGTCTGCTTCATTAAAAGCATTTCCGAGACTTAACATTGGAATCTTATGCTCAACTTTATTAAAGGCTGATAAAATTTCCCCACCTACACGTTGCGTAGGGGATTCCGGTGAAACTAAGTCGGGATACTGTGCTTCAATATCTGTTAACTCTCTCATTAACTGGTCATATTCTGCATCTGGAACGGAGGGATGATCTAACACATGATACTCATAATTGTATTGATTTAGGAGTGTATGCAGCTCCTGTACACGCTTTTCAGCAGCCTTTTTTTCCATAACAACAACCCTTCCATTGTTAAAAGTAAATAAGCTGAATGAAATCGATGGAGCCGATTTCATTCATCCTAATTTATTATATTTTAGTAATAGGAGCAAATTCAGCTAAGAGACGCTTAATACCTACAGGACTTGGAAAAGCAATATCTAATTCGATTCCATTGCCTTCTCCTTTAACACTAACTACAGTCCCTATTCCCCATTTTTTATGTTCCGCTTTATCACCTACTACCCAAGCAGCATCATTCCCACCGGAGCTTGCTGGAACAGGTCTTGTCACTGGACGATTCATAGTAGGGTTAGAACCGAATGGTTTCTTAATTTGTTTCGCTTGCTTATGAACTGGTTCTACTAAATCCTCAGGGATTTCACTAATAAAACGAGAAACAGGATTCATGTTCGTGCGGCCAAATAATGTTCGCATACCTGCATTTGTTAAATACAACTCTTCCTCCGCTCGCGTAATCCCAACATACGCCAAGCGTCTTTCTTCCTCCATTTCCGCTTCGTCCATTAAGGATCTGTTATGAGGAAAAACTCCTTCCTCAAGTCCAATTAAAAATACAACTGGAAACTCTAAACCTTTGGCAGAGTGGAGTGTCATCAACACACATGTCTCACTTTTTGTTTCTTCCTCATCAAGACGATCAATATCTGCAACTAAAGCGAGATCAGTTAAAAACGCTACTAAGCTCTTATCCTCATTTGCCTCTTCGAAATTCTTCGTTACTGATAAAAATTCATCGATATTTTCAAGTCTACTTTGGGACTCCAAGGTTTTTTCAACCTTTAACATGTCTCTGTAACCTGATTTTTCAAGAACTTCTTCGACTAATTCAGTGACAGATAAGTATTCCTGCATCCCAGTATACCCTTTTATAAGTTCGTAAAATTCATAGGCTGCTTTGGCTACTTTCGGGCTTACCCCGATAAAATCAATTTCCTTTAATGCATCCATAATTGAAATATCATGTTCAGCAGCATATCGAGCCATTTTATCGAAGGAGGTTGCCCCAATCCCACGTTTTGGAACATTTATAACACGTTGTAAACTAATGTCATCATTTGGATTCGCAATGAGCCTTAAGTACGCTAGTATATCTTTGATTTCCTTTCGATCGTAGAACTTAATTCCACCAACAATGTTATATTCAATATTTGATTTTAAGAAAACTTCCTCAATCACACGTGATTGTGCATTGGTTCGGTAAAGTATAGCAATATCAGAAAGCTTACGTGCACCCGAGCTTGTCAGCTCTTTTATTTTACCTGCAACATATTGTGCTTCAGATTGCTCACTATCTGCACGATAATAGACAATTTTGGGGCCATCCTGATTTTCTGTCCATAAATTTTTCGGTTTACGATTAGCATTATTTTTTATCACTTCATTTGCCGCGTGAAGAATTCTTTTCGTTGAACGATAATTTTGTTCAAGTAAGATTACTTTTGCCTGAGGATAATCTTTCTCAAAGGATAGAATATTAGCAATATCTGCACCACGCCAGCGATAGATCGATTGGTCGGAATCACCCACTACACAAAGGTTTTGAAAACGGGATGCAAGCATTTTTACAAGCGTATATTGGGCTCGGTTTGTATCCTGATATTCATCGACATGGATATATTGAAACTTTCTTTGATAGTATTCTAAAACTTCTGGAACCCGTTGAAATAATTGAATGGTTTTCATGATGAGGTCATCGAAATCTAGCGCTTGATTTTTTCTTAAGCGCTTTTGGTATTCCTCATATACATCACTAACAACTTGTTCATAAAATCCACCGACAAGCTTTGAATACTCTTCAGGATCCACTAATTCATTTTTCGCACTGCTAATGGATCCTAGAATGGTTCTAGGATCAAATTTCTTTGGATCAATATTTTTGTCCTTTAAAATTCCTTTAATAACCGATTGCTGGTCCGTTGAATCCAGAATCGTAAAGTTTCTGTTAAAGCCGATTCGATCGATATCTCTTCTTAATATCCGCACACACATAGAGTGAAATGTTGAAATCCATACATCCTCTGCTGCACCACCCATAATACTTCCAATCCGTTCCTTCATTTCTTTCGCAGCCTTATTCGTAAAGGTGATCGCTAAAATATTGTATGGATTTATACCTTTTTCTACCATTAAGAACGCCACTCGATGGGTCAGAACTCTTGTCTTTCCACTTCCTGCTCCTGCCATAAGTAGCAAGGGACCATCTGTTGTTTTCACTGCTTCCTGTTGCTGAGGATTCAAGCCATTTAAAAGCCGATCCGTTAAAAATTGCATATTTTCAACACCACCATTCAGAACATTTGTTCCTATTATAATTATATATGATCTAGTCTGTCTACCTTAATTCATAACTGCTTTCACAGTTTTCAATGCCTCTCCAAAGTTTTCATAGAGTGCATTACCTACTACGATAACATCAGCAAATTGTCCCATTTCTTTCGCCTGTGCAGCATTTTTAATGCCCCCACCATAAAATAAGGTTGTATTATTCAAATACCTTTTTGCTGATTTTACCAGATTTACATCACCGTATTTTCCACTGTACTCCAAGTAGAAAATTGGCATTTTAAATAAATTCTCAGCCATCATTGCGTAAGCAACGACATCATCTTCATCTAAATTGGCATTAGCCGAAGTCATCTTGGCTGCTTTGCAATCTTCGTTTAAGATACAATAACCCTCTACAAGAATTTCATCCCAATTCATCAGAACACCATAATCTTTCACCGCTTGATGATGTATCCCTTTTATCCATTTTACATCCGTGCTATTTAAAACAGTTGGGATAAAATATAAATCAAACCCAGGTGTAATCGATTCAAGATTTGAAATTTCTAATACACATGGTACTGTATATCTTCTAACTCTTGACATTAAATTAAGAACATTGTCCAATGTAACTCCGTCAGATCCACCAATAATAATGGCACTAGTACCTGATTCACATACTCTTTCCAAATCGGAGTCTGATATTTCCTTATTAGGATCTAATTTAAAGGCGTGGCGCCATTCGCGAACGTCATACATCCGAATAAAATCCCCCATTCTATATTCCTCCATCATTATAGCATTTGATTGAACTAGCAAAAAAGGATTTCCATATTTATTTGGTAGGGAAAAAAATGTAAGTGGTACATATAAAATAAGAAGGGCTGTTTAGGCTCTGATTCAAAAGAACTATTGTGAAATGAATTTATATTATGAAATATTAATACTTTTAGGAAAATTTGAAAATTTATTGATGGTTTATCACAATAATTTCGTGTTATTTTCCCAAGTTATTTGACCTAGAAAGTGTGCTATTATTAGGTTAAGAACTTTTCCACCAAGCAATAAAATTTGTTAGGAGGATGAAAAAATGAAAATTGAAAAAGTAAAAACAGAACAGAAACCAGCGAAGATTACTAAACGAGAGATTGACATTCTGATTTTCAAAATTGATAGGTTATTAAATGAAAGTCATCCAAGTGAATTACAAAAGGCTTGATTATATAAAGGGCTTTTGAATAGTTCAAAAGCCCCCTCTTTCAATAATTAATTGTTAAAGGGATATTTTTGCGCTATTCTAAATATAATGAATATAAGTAATCTGAACCATCACAATTTCACTAGATAAGTAGAATCACCTAAATAATTTTCATATTATTACCACTTCACATAATTTTTAATATATAATAAAGGAAATATGTAGGTTCAGGTGATTACTATGAATATCGGTGCCATCATAAAATTAAATAGAATTAATCAAAACCTAACCCAAGAAGACCTCGCAGATGGAATTATTTCTATTTCTTATCTATCGAAAATTGAGAATGGTAAGATTGAACCAAATGAAGAGGTGATCAAACTTCTTTGTCGTAAACTAGGAATTCAAGTGAATAATCAAATAGATGACAGTATTAGAGAAAAGTGTGAAGAATGGTTTCGCCTGTTATTGACTTCTTCGGATGTAGATGAGTTGAGTAATAAATTTGAAGAAATAAAAGGATTGAGTAAATCTCTTCATAACTCTGAATTGCAAATTCTAATTAAAATCCATATGATTAGACATTATTTAAAAATAAATGATACAGATCAAGCTTTTGAAAAAATTAACTCACTTAAAGATGTAAGCGGAACCTTTAATAATCTTCAAAAGTACTATTGGTTTAAGTTTAACGGAAATTATTATTCAATACTTGAAGAAGAAAATGATGCGCTACATAATTATACTTTAGCCGAAGATCTGATCCCTAATATAGAATTACCTGAACAAGAAGTTGCTGATTTACAATATGCATTATCAGTAACTTATAGTAAATTCCGTTTAACATCTGAAGCTCAAAGTTATGCAAACAAAGCTTTAGAATATTATAGGCAAATCTATCATTTTTCACGATGTGCTGAATGTCATTTAATTCTCGGTATATGTTATAGAAGAATTAATAACCATGATAAAGCATTAAAAAATTATAATTTAGCAAAACAACTTGCGGAAAGTACTCAAAATAAAAAACTTATAAGGTTAACTCATTTAAATATGGGTTACCTTTACTTAGTAAAAGGTGATCCAAAACTTGCTATAGAGCAATTTGATATGATAGTAAATGAAGAAGATTCCACACTACATGATCGATTATTAGCAATTACATCTATAATTGGTCAATCGTATAATAGTAAAAACTTTGACGAAGCGAAAAAAAGAATTAAAAGTGCTTTGAGTTGGATTAATTCAAAGAATAAAAATAAATATTTATCTTTTTATTATGAAATTCTAAGTTATTTGTACTTAATAGATAAAGAAAATGAAAAGTTTGAAAACCTAATGGTAAATCAATTTATACCCTATTTAAAAGAACAAAAAAATTATGCAAAGTTAACAGAATATGCAGAAATGCTAGGCGAGTACTTTGAAAGTATGCATAAGTATAAAAATGCAGCTAACTATTATAAGCTAGTTAATTATTCATACAAACAAATAATTCAAGTATAGGGGGGGTATTAATGAAAAAAGTACTAGTATCTTTTACACTTGGAGCTTTACTTTTTGGTGGAATAATATATAGTAATGGTTCAGTCAAAAACATAGCAGCTGGTGGAGAAAAAGAACCTAGTGTACTTTCAACTAGAAGTATTATAGCCTAATTAAAAAAAGAAGAAGTAAAAACCACTTTTACTTCTTCTTTTTTATTCTCCACAAAAAAAAACAGCATGATCCCATGCTATTTTTACAATTACTATTCCGTCTCTTCTTTTTTCTCTAATCCTTTATCCTTAATTCTTTCCAACACCATCTCATAAGAATCATTTCCATAATTTAAGCAACGTTTGACACGAGAAATGGTTGCTGTACTTGCTCCTGTTTCGTCTTCAATTACATGATAGGTTTTTTTCTCACGGAGCATTCTTGCTACTTCTAAGCGCTGGGCTAAAGATTGGATTTCATTGATTGTGCAAAGATCATCAAAAAATCGATAGCATTCTTCAATATCTTTCAGTGAAAGCACCGATTCAAATAATTGATCCAATGCTCTTCCACGAAGTTTTTCTATTTGCATTAGTAATCTCCCCTATTTTTCATTAGTTTTATATTTATTTTTAAATATGGATGTTTTGTATTAACAATAGTGATTTACATGTTTTTTAATGATACATCACTCAAACTTGGAACGATATTAATCCACGTTTTACCTGGCAAAAGTTTGATTGGTTCCCCGTTTTCATATGGGATAATCTCCCCTTCGATATTGTTCCATGCAATTTCCCGGTACATTCCGTTCTGGACTATATATGCTTTTCCACCGGAGGTTACATTAATGTCTCGACGACCTTCATTATCAATGATATGATGTTCCATTTCAACAATAATAAGATTATCAATTAATACTGGCTCATTTGAATCCTCATCAATTGTTTGTTCATCGTCGGAATATCTTAACAGCTTCTTAATCTCATTATTATATTCATATTTCACATTAAATACATTGCTTTTCGAATAAGTAATGTCTATTTGATTTATCTCTTCTCCATAAATTTGCTGTATTTCATCATTTGTTGCAAATTCCAATGGATGTGGTGCGAAGTCCATATTGATATCTCTTAACTCTGCACCTTTTAAAATATTATCATATGTGATATATGAGTTATGTGGTGCTTGACGATCGCTTGTACGTTCGAACAAGGTGCCATCATATTGCATCCCATTTATATGATCAATATATCCGTTCTCCAGCATCGTATAGGCTTCAGGACTGTAGCCATGTGCTACATAAAGACTGTTATACCCCTTAGCTAAATCGATAAAATAATCTCTTGCACTTCGGACAGGTCCAATTTTATCCGGCTTTTCACTTTGAAATATTGCAAGAAAGCGTGTGATCTCCCCTTCAGCCAATGCTTCAAAGATAATGTCCGCCTTACTTAGTCCTGATTGAGGTCTTGCTTTTGGATGATTATTGATCATAACAGCAATTGAGCGATTATTCGGCTCATTTTCTGTACCTAAACCCGTTAATGGAAAAGTGAATGTAGGCTCAAGTTCTTCCTGCTGGTCTCCCGAAACTTCCCCTCTTTCAGGAGCTTGTGCTGATTCCTTTTTTGATTGCTCACGATGATTACAGGCAGACAACAATGTTAGCAACATAATCATCATGAAGATCAATCTCCGTTTACCCATATTCTTAAAACCCATCCCTTTTTTCAAAAGTATTCGCTTTAACATTTTACCGCATTATTGTTGGAAAGAGTACCGTTTTGTTCATTACATCATAAATTCCTCTCTGGGTAATTCTGACATAAGGTAAATGAGTTGCTGAAAAAAATAACAAGGAATAAATTGGATCATTATGAGGATAGCCTCGATCTGCAAGCAGTTCCTTTAATTTTTTCTCCTCTTTGATTAAAAGATTCATTTCTTTATCTGACATAAATCCTGATAAACAAAGAGGAATTTCATGAATAACTTCTCCATTTTCGGTTAAAACAATTCCCCCACCCAATTCCTTCATCCGATCAAAAGCAAACATCATATCATTCTTGTTCTTCCCAATTAAAATGATATCCCCTGTACTTGAAAATGATGATGCAAATCCCATAACATGACTAGAAAAACCTTTTACAATAGTATTCATTCTCCATGTTCCATCTCTGCCAATGAGTATCATAAAACTTTCATCATGATCTGTAGTAAGTTGATCAGCAAAAACATCAAAGCTTACAGAATATGGTTTCGTAATTACATCATTTATCATTTCAATCCCAAATGGCATAGAAAATTGCATATCATCATACGTTAGTTTCCAATCCAATTCTAATGGAGCAAATCCATATTCCTTCCATTCTATATCCTGATCCTCAACATATACCATTCCATCTTTCTTTAACCATTTTCCTTTAGATAGAACGGCAATAGGAGTAGGATTTTTTTCATCTTCAAGAAAGTTTATACTTGCCACACGCCCTGTAGTAATAAGGCCATGTAAATGATCAATATTATAATATCGAGCTACATTATAGGAGGCCATAAGATAAGCATCAATGACTGGAATCCCTTTTTCAATAGCCATACGAATCATCATATCCAATATTCCATTTTCATAAAATGCAGGAGTGGAGCCATCAGTATTAAAGAACATGGATCCGTATTGGTCTATTCCTAATCTTTTCATATCATCTAAAAGAACAGGTAAATCTGGACGAATCGATGAATGACGTAAAGAAACCATATAACCCTGCATTAAACGATCATAAACTTCTTCACCTGTCATTGCTTCATGGTCACAATCAGCCCCGAATAACATCATTTTTGCTAATGTCTTTTCTGAAGCACCAGGAAAATGACCTTCTATTTTTTTCCTCATGCGCTTTGCCTCTTGAATCCAATGTAGAATTAAATCATCTCCATCTAGAAGCTTCGGCCAGCTTGTTAATTCTCCACCTTGTAAAACTGCATCATGTTCAAGCCATGATTTTACTTCACTATGAGAAAATACTGTCTCCTCTTCCCTTAACTCTGTTTGGGAATCGAATCGACTCCACCAGTACATCGTGACTGGAGAATGGCGTAGCTCTCTTATTAAAGAAAACGCTTTCTTTTTTCCTAATTGCAAAGCAAGCACTAAATTGTCATTAACGATAGTCGTGGTCCCTGTTTCTGATGCATATCGTGCAAAGGACTGGGGATTATATAATTGAAATGGGTGAACATGTGGCTCAATATAGCCTGGAACAAGAGTTAATCCAGAGCAATCAATAACCTCGCAATCGGTTGTATTATCAGGAAGTGCTTTCCCTGTATACACTATGCGATCTTCATAAATCCAAATATGACCGGTCATCCATTTTCGAAAAATCGAGTGTAAGTATTTAGCATTTTTCAAAAGAATCGTTGGTGATTTCTTCCCGTTTAAAATAGCAACATGCTCGCGAATTTGCTTGTTTTTCCAACGGTATCTTTGGTCTAACATTAACATCCCTCCCTAAGGAGATATTTACTTTTGCTTATAGTATCATATTTTACTGTTTAACGCAGTAAAGTTTTACAATAATTTTCAACTTATTTGTGAAGGGAGAACAATAAAATGAAAATTACTCCTAATATTGGGATACTCAATGCATTAATTCGCATAACCTGCGGCTTAACCTTACTATCATGGTCAAGTGCAAAATTATCAAAAAAGCCATGGTGCAATTCGTATATTATTGTGATGATTTTAAGCGCAATGAAAGTGGCTGAAGGTATTGTCAGATATTGTCCTGTTACAGAACTATTGAAGAACGGACAAAATCCAATGGGCAGTAATAAAGGGAAAGAAGAACACTCAATGACTCCGGCAAAACATTCAGATAATCAAACAGATATCAATGTGATGAAAGAGATCAAGAACTTCCAAGATCAATTAAAAGATTAAGCGCAAAAACTAATTCGCAAGCACCCAAAGGAACATACATTGCGGAATTGTTTTACACTTTCAGTTTGAAAAAAAATCGTAGGTGTCTTTTCATTTTTACTAGACACCTACGATTAAATTATTCCACTAAAGCCAAAGCCTTTGATCCGATATCTTTACGATAGAAAAAACCTTCGATAGTCAAGTTCTCCATCTCTCCATACACTTTATTTATGGCTGTTTTGAGATCCTCACCCTTGGATGTTACCAGTAGTACCCTTCCTCCATTAGATACAAGTGTTTGATTTGCCCCCATCTCTGTTCCCGCGTGAAACACAAGTGTAGAGGAATCAAGCTTTGTTAAATCAGGAATTTTTATACTCTTTTCATATGAATTTGGGTAACCATTTGAAGCAAGAACGACACCAACTACCGATTCATCTATCCAAGAAATTGTCGGCGTAGATTCATCCATTATATCTTTGAGTATTTGAACAAAATCGGATTCGAGTCTAGTTAGTACAACCTGAGTTTCTGGATCACCAAAGCGGGCATTAAATTCAATTACTTTAGGTCCTTCCTGCGTAAGAATTAACCCTGCATAAAGAATTCCTGTAAAATTCCTGTTTTCTTGTGCTAATGCATGGGCGGTAGGAACTAAAATTTCTTTAACTGCTCGATCAACCTCAGTCTGAGGTATTTGTGGTACAGGTGAATAAGCTCCCATTCCCCCTGTGTTTGGCCCTTGATCTCCATCAAATGCACGCTTATGGTCCTGAGCAATCACCATAGGATAAACAGATTCACCATTTACAAAGGCCATTAAAGAAAATTCTTCACCTTCTAAGAATTCCTCGATAACAACCTTTGTCGATGCTGAACCAAATTTTTCATTGACCATCATTTCCTCAAGACCGGATAGGGCTTCGTCTAGCGTGAAAGCCACAATTACTCCCTTACCTGCAGCAAGACCATCAGCTTTAATAACAACTGGTGCACCATGCTCCTCTAGATACGTCTTAGCTTCCTCATACATATCAAAGGTTTCATATGCTGCGGTAGGAATTTGATATTTTTTCATTAAGTCCTTGGCAAAAGCCTTACTTCCTTCTATCATTGCTGCTTCTTTTCGCGGCCCAAACACAGGTAACCCAGCTGCTTGAAATTCATTAACGATTCCAGCAGATAATGGCTCTTCAGGTCCGACAATGGTTAAGTCGATCTTCTTTTCCTTTGCAAAGGTGATTAATTCGCTGAAATCCATTTCTGAAATGGGAACAATCTCTGCATCCGCACTAATTCCACCATTACCTGGTGCACAATATACCTTTTTTACCAATGAACTTTCCTTCACTTTTTTACAAATTGCGTGTTCTCTCCCACCTCTGCCTATGACTAAAATATTCATTTTTTCATCCCCTCTTAAAAAATGGCACCTGGTTTAATTACGCCCAAGGTGCCCATTGTTTTTTCTTTTTTAGTAGGCTCTTCTCTAAAATCTGTTTGGTATGATCTAAAATTCCTGGTGCTAAAAAATTTTGCCACCTGTTGAAAAGTCCTTTTGTATCATTAAGAACGTTTAGTGCTTGAAATGACGTATTCCTGTAAACACCATGGCAATTCCGTACTCATTTGCCTTTTTAATAGAATCTTCATCACGTATTGAACCACCTGGTTGAATGATCGCTGTAATTCCAGACTTCGCTGCTGCTTCAACTGTATCATCCATTGGAAAGAATGCATCAGAAGCCATTGCTGCCCCCTTTGCTAGATCCCCAGCTTGCTCTAAGGCTATATTAGCTGATCCTACACGATTCATTTGACCTGCACCAATTCCAAGTGTCATTTCATCATTGGAAACAACAATTGCATTCGATTTAACATGTTTTACAACTTTCCATCCCAGTTTTAGTGCCTTCCACTCTGACTCTGTTGGCTTTCTATTGGTTGGAACTGAAATATTTGCATCATCAAATGTATGTGTATCCTGATCTTGAATGAGTAGACCACCTTCAACTGATGTAATGACCTTTTCATTTTTTTGCTGGAGATCAAAAGAAACTGTCAAGAGGCGAAGATTTTTTTTACTTGTTAAAATTGATAGAGCTTCATCTGAAAATGATGGTGCAATAATAATTTCTAAGAAGATTTCATGTAGTTGCTCAGCTGTCTCTTTATCTACTTCTCGATTAAATGCTACGATACCACCAAAAATCGATGTAGAATCAGCCTCATATGCCTTTTTAAACGCTTCTGCTATACTATTTCCTAAACCAACACCACAAGGGTTCATATGCTTAACCGCAACTGCAACAGGTTCAGAAAAATCCTTCACAATTTGAAGGGCTGCATCTGCATCGTGAATATTATTGTAAGAAAGTTCTTTGCCATGTAATTGCTTTGCATGTGCAATAGAAAATAATGATCCAATTGGATTCATATAGAAACTTGCCTTTTGATGAGGATTTTCTCCATAACGCAATGATTGTTTTATTTCATAAGAAAAAGTGATACGTTCTGGATTTTCTTCTCCAACAAGATTTGTCATATATTCGGCAATATAAGAGTCATATGCAGCAGTATGTCGGAAAACCTTTGCAGCTAAACGTTTATTCGTTTCTTTAGACACTGCACCATTCAATTTTATTTCCTTTAATACACCATCATAATCCTGTGCATCAACAATGACAGTCACATAATCATGATTCTTTGCTGCAGAACGAAGCATAGTTGGACCACCAATATCAATATTTTCAATAGCCTCTTCTTCTGTCACATTTGGCTTAGAAATCGTTTGTTGAAATGGATATAAATTCACGCAAACAAGATCGATAGGAGTAATCCCTTGTTGATCTATTTGTTGAAGATGTTCAGGAGTACGTTTTGCTAGCAACCCACCATGAATGAAAGGATGAAGTGTTTTTACTCTTCCTTCCAGTATTTCCGGAAATCCTGTCACATCCTCTACTCCAATTACCGATAGACCAGCTTCTTCAAGTGTTCGTTTTGTTCCGCCAGTAGAAATGATCTCGACTCCTGCCTCAAGTAATCCTTTGGCAAACTCTACGATTCCTGTTTTATCTGAAACACTGATTAATGCACGTTTCATGGTGTAACCCCCTCGTTTTTTTGCAATAACAATTGAATGGTTTCTGGATATAAACGGTGCTCAATTTTGTGCACCTTTTCGGCTAATGTTTGTTCTGTATCCACTATATCTATTTTTAATGCCTCTTGAGCAATGATTGGACCCGTATCCATACCTTCATCCACAAAATGAACTGTTACTCCTGTCACCTTAACACCTGCCTGGAGTGCCTGTCTCACAGCATGTTTTCCTGGAAAGGAAGGGAGAAGTGAAGGATGGATATTAATAATCCTATTTGTAAATTTCTGTAGTAAAGTATCACCAATGAGCCTCATATATCCTGCCAAAACAATAAATTCGACCTGATGTTTATGCAGTACATTAGTAATTTCTTTCTCATAATCAGACTTTGAATCATACCTCTTCGGATCAAATTGAAAAATAGGAGTATGTTCTCTTTTAGCTCTTTCGAGAACAAAAGCGTCTTCTCTGTCACAAACGAGTAATTCAACTGATGCTTCTAGACTACCTGACTTTATTGCATCCATAATAGCCTGATAATTACTTCCACTTCCTGAAGCAAAGATAGCAATTTTCGTCATCTACTTAACTCCCTTTAACAAACTGTACACCCGGCTGTTTTGTTATTTTCCCAATAGGGTATGCCTGTTCTCCCTGAGTGTTGAAGAAATCGAGTGCCGCATCAGCAATTGATGAATCAACTGCAATAACAAAACCAATTCCCATATTAAATGTATTGAACATTTCTTCCTGAGTAATTTCACCATATTTTTTCAGTGTTTTAAATATTGGCAAAATCGGCCATGTTCCTAGCTGAATTTCAGCTCCCAAACCGCTCGGTAACATACGAGGAATATTTTCAATAAACCCACCACCAGTAATATGTGCCATACCTTTAATCTTAAATTTAGCCATTGCTTCTAAAATTGGCTTTACATATATTTTTGTTGGGGTTATTAATTCAGTTCCTAGTGCTTCTTCTAATTCTGGTAACTTTTCATCTATAGAAAGTTGATGATCTTCAAAAAAGATTTTTCTCACTAGTGAATAGCCATTGCTATGGATTCCACTAGAAGATAGTCCAATTAGCACGTCATTTTCTTGGATGAATTCCCCTGTTATCAATTCAGATTTTTCACATGCACCGACGGAAAATCCCGCCAAGTCATATTCATTCACATCATATAGTCCTGGCATTTCTGCTGTTTCTCCACCGATAAGAGCACAACCAGCTTGCTCGCAACCATCTGCGATCCCCTTAACAACTGCTTCTATTTTCTCAGGTATTGCTTTTCCGCAGGCAATATAATCAAGAAAATACAATGGCTCTGCCCCTTGCACAACAATATCATTAACACACATTGCTACGCAGTCAATTCCAATTGTGTCATGCTTATCCATTTGAAAAGCTAATTTTAGCTTGGTTCCTACTCCATCTGTACCTGATACAAGTACAGGTTCATTCAAATTTAAAGCAGAAAGATCAAAAACACCACCAAAGCTTCCTAGTTGCCCAAAAACCCCTAGACGATTAGTACGTACTGCATGCTTTTTGATTCTTTCTACCGCTTCATATCCAGCTTCAATATTTACTCCTGCATCACGATACGTATTTCCCATTATCATAGCCCCCTAGCGCACAAGTTCTTTTTCATGAGGTAGTACAGTGTCTGGATATATTTCTGTTGGATAATTTCCAGTAAAGCATGCTAAGCATTGACCACACTGATTTCCGTCTTGAGGTCTTCCAATCGCTTGCAGCATTCCATCAACACTTAAGAAGGTAAGGGAATCTGCACCAATGATGTCGCGAATTTCTTCAACACTATGCTTCGATGCAATTAACTCTTCATGTGTAGAAGTATCAATCCCATAAAAACAAGGATTCTTCATTGGCGGAGAGCTAATGCACACATGAACCTCTTTAGCTCCAGCTTCTCTTAGCATCGTGACAATTCTTCTACTTGTTGTTCCACGAACAATTGAGTCATCTACCATAACAACTCGCTTCCCTTCAACCACTCCACGAACTGGTGCTAACTTCATTCGGACCCCTTGCTCTCTTAGTGATTGTGAAGGCTGAATAAATGTTCTTCCAACATATCGATTTTTAATTAATCCCAATTCATAAGGAATCCCCGCAGATTCCGCATATCCGATCGCGGCAGAAATGCTTGAATCCGGAACGCCAGTGACAACATCCGCTTCTATTTGAGCTTCTATTGCCAATTGTTTCCCCATTCTTTTCCTAGCTGAGTGAACATTGATTCCGTGGATATTGCTATCCGGTCGTGAGAAATATACATATTCCATTGTACAAATAGCACTTGAGGTAGAATACGTAAATGGTTCAGAGCGAAGACCATGATCGTCAATAACAATGAGCTCCCCAGGTAGTACGTCACGAATAAATTCCGCTCCAATAATGTCAAATGCACATGTTTCGGAAGCTACACAATATGCATCTCCAATTCGACCGATTGATAAGGGACGTAAACCATTTGGATCAAGTGCAACCATTAACTCTGATTCCGTCATTAATAAAAATGCATAGGCACCTTTCAACATTGTTAAAGCATTTTTTAATTGATCCTTTAAGGAAAGGAAGCCACTTCTTTTAATTAAGTGGGCTAATACTTCTGTATCAGAGCTTGTTTGAAAAATACTCCCTTGTGCCTCAAGCTGATGCTTTAAGGCATTAGCATTGACTATATTCCCATTATGGGCAAGGGCTAAGCTGCCATTTTGAGAGTGGAAGAGGAGAGGTTGAACATTTTCAACTCCACCCCCACCAGCTGTTGCATAACGAACATGACCAATCGCAGATTGTCCTTCTAATTTTTCAATCTTTCCTTCAGTAAAGACTTCTGTGACAAGTCCTTCTCCTTTTATTCCGTGTAAACTTTCTCCATCGGTTACAACAATACCTGCCCCTTCCTGACCACGATGTTGCAGGCTGTGCAAACCATAATAAGTAATTTTTGCTGCATCTGGATGACCCCAAATTCCGAAAACACCGCACTCCTCATTCAAACCCTTTATTTCAGCAAGCATGGGATAGCCCCTTTCCAAGCTTGCTCACACTCGTGAACATCCGCTTCGATAATGACCTTATGACTTGTATCTTTAATCAAAAGCTTTTCATCGCCGGTTACTCGACCAATTAAATAGGAATGATCAACGCTAGCTTCAAATTGTTCTTTATCCTCTTCTTTGACAGATACAATAAATCTAGATTGTGTCTCACTAAATAGAGCAACTACAGGGTTTCCATCAAGGATAACCTCTGCCCCTAAACCATTTGTTCCAAATAAACACTCCGCTAAGGCAACTGCTAGTCCACCTTCAGCAATATCATGAGCTGAAGAAACTAAACCTTCTTTAATCACGGACAACAGCTGAGCCTGTCTATTAGACTCAATTGCTAAATCAATCGTCGGTGATTTGCCAAAAATATCGTTATTCTGCATTTTCTGAAGCTCACTGCCCCCGAATTCAGGCTTTGTCTCACCAATAAGGTAAATGAGATCACCATTATGTTTAAATTGCTGTGTTGTAATGTGGTTAAGGTCTTCAATTAAGCCAACCATTCCAATTACAGGTGTTGGATAAATTGCTTCTCCTTTTGTTTCATTATAAAGAGAGACATTTCCGCCAATAACGGGACTATTAAGCGCACGACATGCTTCACTCATACCATCTGCTGCCTTTTCAAGCTGCCAAAAGATTTCTGGTTTCTCCGGATTACCAAAATTCAGACAATCAGTAATCGCTAATGGCTGTCCTCCAGAACAAACAATATTTCTTGCTGCCTCTGCTACAGCAATTTTCCCACCTGTCTCTGGATCTAAATATAAATAGCGGGAATTACAATCCGTTGTCATCGCTAATGCTTTTCTGGTTCCACGGATTCTAACTACCGCAGCATCAGATCCTGGAGTAACAACCGTATTCGTACGTACTTGATGATCGTACTGTTTATATACCCATTCCTTGCTAGAGATTGTAGGCTGTTTTAATAGATTGACCAGGGTATTCTTATAATCTTCAACACTCGGAATCTCTTCATTCATTTCTTGGAATTCACGATAATAAGCTGGCTCTTCTGAAGGCTTGTAATATACTGGCGCATCTTCAGCAAGTGCATCCGTCGGTACATCTGCAACAATCTTTCCATGATGGATGAGTCGAAGCTTCTTATCATCTGTTACACGTCCAACAGAAACTGCTTCTAATCCATATTTAGAAAATAAATCAACGATCTCTTGCTCTCTTCCTTGCTTAACAACAATCAACATTCTTTCCTGTGATTCTGAAAGCATCATTTCATAAGCTGTCATACCTGTTTCACGTTGTGGTATATGGTCTAAGTTCATTTCAATACCCGATCCAGCTTTACTTGCCATTTCTGCAGATGAACTTGTGAGACCAGCTGCACCCATATCCTGTATACCAACTAAGGCATCAGACTTCACCAATTCAAGACAAGCTTCTAATAATAGTTTTTCCATGAATGGATCTCCTACTTGGACAGCTGGACGCTTTTCTTCTGATTTCTCACTTAATTCTTCAGAAGCAAAAGTCGCCCCATGGATTCCATCTCTACCTGTTTTCGCTCCGACATACATCACGGTATTTCCTACACCAGTTGCTTGACCTTTTTGGATATCTTGATGATCAATTAGGCCAACACACATGGCATTTACTAGTGGATTCCCTTCATAAGAAGGATCAAATTGAACCTCTCCACCAACTGTAGGAATCCCAATGCAATTACCATAGCCGGCAATACCAGCTACCACTTCTTTAAATAAATAGTTTGTTCTGGAATTTTCCAATTCCCCAAAACGTAATGAATTTAATAAGGCAATCGGTCTTGCTCCCATGGAAAACACGTCACGGATAATCCCGCCTACTCCCGTTGCAGCTCCTTGATAGGGCTCAATAGCTGATGGGTGATTATGACTCTCTATTTTAAAGACAACGGCCTGATTATCGCCAATATCAACAATACCTGCCCCTTCTCCAGGACCTTGAAGGACTCTTTCACCTTTGGTTGGAAATTTTTTTAGTATCGGTTTGGAATTTTTATAGCTACAGTGTTCTGACCACATAACAGAAAACAGTCCTGTTTCTGTATAGTTTGGCAATCTACCTAAAATGTTCTCGATCATGACGAATTCTTCATCAGTTAAGCCCATTTCACGATATATTTTTTCTTCTTTTATTTGGGATGGATGTGGTTCAAGCATTAACGACATGAGCTTCCCTCCAGTTCTTAACTATTGATTGAAATAATTTAAGTCCATCTGCACTTCCTAGTAATTCATCAACTGCTCGTTCCGGATGTGGCATCATGCCAAGGACATTGCCCTTTTCATTGATTATGCCTGCGATGTTGGCAATACTGCCATTGGGGTTATGATTATAAGTAAAGACAATTTGTTTATTCTCTTTTAAACGTGTTAATGTTTCTTCATCACAATAATAATTCCCTTCACCATGGGCAATCGGAATATTTATCATTTCATCTTTTTCATATTGTGAAGTAAAAATTGTGTTTCTATTTTCAACTTTTAATTGAACTGTTTGACAAATAAACTGTAAGCTATCATTTCTTCTCATTGCACCTGGAAGTAGACCAGATTCTAATAAAATTTGAAATCCATTGCAGACACCTAAAATTGGTTTACCTGCTTCAGCAGCTTTAATTACTTGCTTCATAACATTGGAGAATCGAGCAATGGCTCCCGATCTTAAATAGTCACCATAAGAAAAACCGCCCGGTAAAAGAATTCCATCAAATTCGTCAAGATGTTCCGAATCATGCCATACATACTCAACTTCTTCTCCAAGTTCATCCTTAATTGAATGAAACATGTCTACGTCACAGTTAGAACCAGGAAATACGATTACGGCAAATCTCACTGTGCAACACTCTCCTCAATTTCATATCGGTAATCTTCAATAACAGTATTAGCAAGGAGACGTGTACATAGCTCATGAATAACCTCTTCTATATCACGATCGCTTTTTTCAATTATCAGCTCCATATATTTACCAATTCTTACATCTGTCACCTCACGATAATTCATACTGTGAAGTGAATTTTTAACGGCTGTTCCTTGTGGATCCAAAACACTTTCTCTTAAAGTTACATAAACCTTTACTTTATACATGTGTTGTTTCCCCCTTCAAGCGATTTAATATTTCCTGGTAGACAATTGTTATGTCTCCTAAATCTCGTCGAAAAACATCTTTATCTAGCTTTTGATTGGTTTTCTTATCCCATAATCGGCAAGTATCTGGTGAAATTTCATCAGCTAGTAATATTGCTCCTCTAGTATCCTTACCAAATTCTAGTTTAAAATCAACTAAGCGAACGCCTAACTCTAAAAAGATTTTTGATAAAATATCGTTTATTTTCAGTGCTTGTTGTTTTAAAAGAGCAAGTTCTTGTAAACTAGCAATCTCTAATACTTCAATATGGTCCTCTGTAATTAAAGGGTCGCCTAATTCATCATTTTTGTAATAGAATTCAACAATCGGTTGCTTTAATCGTGTTCCTTCTTCCAATCCAAGTCTATTCGCTAAGCTTCCCGCCACGATATTTCTCGTTACAACCTCTAGGGGGATAATTGAAACCTGTTGAACCAGCTGTTCATATCCAGAGATTTTTTCAATAAAATGACTTTCAATTCCAAATTCCTTTAATCGCGCGAAAATTATACTTGTAATTTCATTATTAAGCTGTCCTTTACCAGCAATCTCTGATTTCTTCTCCCCGTTAAATGCGGTTGCAGAATCCTTATATTCAATCCACAAAACGCCAGCACTATCTGTTTTGTAAACCCTCTTTGCCTTCCCTTCATACATCAACTCTTGTTTCTCCATTACATGAGCCCCCTAAGGTGTTAGACACTTACGATTATGAATCGTAAGTGTCTAGTTTATTAGAAATGCATTAAGCTATTAGTTAAAAGCTGCTAGAGATCCTATATTTAATTAAGTCCTAAGCGCTCAAAGATGATGTCTACATTTTTTAGATGATAGTTATAATCGAAGCAATCAGCAATTTCTTCTTTGCTTAGTTTGCTCTGGATGACAGGATCTGCTTCGATAAGATCACGGAATGGAATTTGTTTTTCCCACGCCTCCATTGCTCTCGGTTGAACAGTATCATATGCTTCTTCACGGACCATTCCCTTATCAATTAGTGCTAGCAGCACACGTTGTGAATAAATAAGTCCAAGGGTCTTATCCATATTTCGCTTCATGTTATCAGGGAATACAGTTAAGTTTTTCACGATGTTCGCAAAGCGATTCAGCATATAATTCAAGGCAATCGTCGCATCAGGTAAAATAATTCGTTCTGCAGATGAATGGGAAATATCTCTTTCATGCCATAATGCTACATTTTCGTAGGCTGTTGTCATATAGCCACGAATAACACGAGCCATACCTGTCATATTCTCCGATCCTATTGGATTTCTCTTATGTGGCATCGCAGACGATCCTTTTTGACCTTTAGCAAAAAACTCTTCTACTTCACGAGTTTCACTTTTTTGTAATCCGCGAATCTCAACAGCAAACTTTTCAATTGATGTTGCAACTAGTGCTAATGTTGCCATATAGTGTGCGTGACGATCTCTTTGTAATGTTTGTGTTGAAATAGGTGCTGCCTGTAATCCAAGCTTTTCGCATACATATTTCTCAACAAATGGATCGATATTTGCATACGTACCTACTGCTCCTGAAATCTTACCAAACTCTACACCAGCTGCTGCTTGCTTAAATCTCTCAAGATTACGTTTCATTTCTTCATACCATAATCCGAGTTTTAAACCGAATGTAGTTGGTTCTGCATGGACACCATGGGTTCTTCCCATCATTACCGTATATTTATGTTCCTTTGCTTTATCAGCAATGATTTCAATAAAATTCTCAATATCTTTTAAAATAATTTCGTTTGCTTGCTTTAATAAATAGGATAAAGCTGTATCTACGACATCCGTTGAAGTTAATCCGTAATGTACCCATTTTCGTTCTTCACCTAATGATTCTGAAACTGCTCTTGTAAAAGCTACCACATCATGGCGAGTTTCTTCCTCAATCTCTTTAATACGATTTACATCAAATGTTGCATGTTCACGGATCTTTTGTACATCCTCTTTCGGTATTTCTCCAAGTTCAGCCCATGCCTCACACGCTAAGATCTCTACCTCTAGCCATGCCTTAAAACGATTTTCTTCTGTCCAAATAGCGCCCATTTCTGGACGTGTATAACGATCAATCATTCATTTTTCCTCCGATTCTAAATTCCAAATCCCACTATTATTTAAATCTAATAATGTGATATCAATATTATCTGTCAAAACTGTAACATGTCCCATTTTCCTTTGATGCTTTGGTTGAGCCTTTCCATATAAATGTATAGACCAATCTGAATGTAATGGAATTTGTTTGATTAATTTTGCCACATGTTGACCTAATACATTCACCATTACGACTGGTTTTAATAGTTTAGGCTGACTTAATGGCCAGTTGCAAATGGATCGAATATGCTGTGCAAATTGAGAAAAATCACATGCTTCAATCGAGTAATGTCCCGAATTATGTGGTCTAGGAGCTAGTTCATTAATAAATATGTCTCCATCCCTAGTCACAAACATCTCAACTGCTAATGTTCCAACAAGATGAATATGATCTGCAATTTGTCTTGCTAGTCTATATGCAGTTTCAGCGATATCTTCTTTTATACGTGCTGGGACAATGGTTTGATGCAAAATATTGTCTACATGAATATTCTCTCCTACTGGAAAGCATTCCATGTCACCATTTCCGTTTCTAGTAATAATCACTGATATTTCCTTTTCAAATGCAAGCCATGACTCAAGAACACAAGGACCATGTACGAGAAGTTTTTCAGCCTCTAAGACATCTTGATTACTTCTCAATACATGCTGACCCTTTCCATCATATCCTCCACGGCTTGTTTTTAAAACACATGGATATCCGATTTGTTCAATCCCATTGAGTAATTCCGCTTTTGAGTGGATTACCTCATACGGTGCCACTTTAACACCTGCATCGATAAGTGTACGTTTTTCAGTGATTCGATCCTGTGTGATACGGATAATTTCTGCGCCTTGCGGGACATTTGCTATTTTCGTCAGCGAAACTAACGATTCATAGTCAATGTTTTCAAATTCAAATGTGATGACATCACATTTTTCTGCCAATCGTTGTAAAGCCTGAAAATCATCATAGCCGGCTGTTAATTGTTCATCGGCAACTTGACCACATGGACAATCATCAGTAGGGTCTAATACAATAATTCTAAACCCTGCTTCTTTAGCAGCTAATGCCATCATCCTACCTAATTGGCCTCCACCAATAATTCCAATGGTCTTCCCTGGTTGAATAAATGTATTATTCAAGATGATCACTACTTTCAAGCACACTTTTTTTTGTTTCTAAGCGTTTATTTTCTAATTGATTAGCGATTTCTTGATTATTTATAGATAGAATTTGTGCAGCTAAAAGCCCTGCATTTTGAGCGCCTGCTTTCCCGATAGCTACGGTTGCTACTGGGACTCCACCAGGCATTTGTACGATTGATAATAATGAATCTAAGCCATTTAAAGCCTTCGATTGAATGGGTACTCCAATTACAGGAAGCGTTGTTTTTGCTGCAATCATTCCTGGTAAATGAGCTGCGCCACCTGCCCCAGCAATAATCACTTCTAGACCCCGGTCTCTGGCAGTTTCAGCATACTCAAACATTAAATCAGGAGTTCTATGAGCAGAAACTACCCTTTTTTCATACTTAATCTCTAATTCTTCTAATATTTCACAAGTATATTTCATTGTTTCCCAATCTGAAATACTTCCCATAATAACTCCGACTTTGGTTTTCATATAGGCCTCCGTCATAATTTTTAAAATAAATAACCCGGATAAATCTGCTATCAGTTGAGAGAAAGCAGTTCATCCGGGAGAAAAGCGAATTCAAATAAATGGAAGATAAATCCCAAAATCGACTTTCTCTCATAGTCCAATCATTTACGGTAATTGGGTAGAAACGTATGGGCCATATCCCCATTATATATGAGAGGAATATTTAACTTTAACTTTTACATTTACATCTTAACAATAGGTTTACCCCATGTCAATCAAAAATCGAACAATCATTTATCGTTAATTACAAATGTTCGTGTTTTATTCGGTCTTTTGGCCTTCAAACACAATAATTCGACTAATTGGTTCATATTCAGTATCTTTATCAGTAACAACTTCTTTAAAAATTGGCTTTTCAATTCTTCTTACTGGACGATACCCCTCTTTTTCCATACGGGTCAAGCAATCAGATATCGTTTCATTCTGTAGTACTTCAAATTGCTTTTTTTTACTCATGCTTCAATTTTCCTTTCTTTACACTTTTCACCCAAAACCCACCATAAATAGTTTTAGGTTCATATGCAATAATAAAAGCCTTAGGATCTAATTCCTTAATTTTTTGATATAATTTTAATTCATATTTTCGTGGTGTTAGAATTTGTAGTGCCATTCGATCACCTTCCAAGCCATTCGCTGCCCAACTTGTTACACCATACCCACTATCTCTTAATTGTTTAGGTAAATCCTTGTCATATTCTTTCGTAATAACATTAACTGTAATATATCCTAATGCTAGCTTTTCCTCTAATTTCATTCCAACAATCACACCAATACCATACCCTACGGCATAAGCAATAATGTTTTGGATATGATTTAAATTATCGAGGACTAGTCCCAATCCGACTACATATATTATGATTTCAATCATACTTACAAATGCTGCTATGTATCGATAACCCTTTAAGGTTAAAATCATCCGGATTGTAAAAAAAGAAACATAAACAATGTTAATAATCAAAATAATAAATACCATTATAATACTGTTTTGAAGCAATACAAGCCCTCCCAGAAAAATAGCATTACTTTATATTTTTCCTAAAATTAATTTATCAAACAGATTTTTTGATATTTATCATTTGAAATAGAAAATAGTGATTGGTTTATCAGGAGTGTTTGAAGGGTCCAATTATTTTTTTGAATGGTTCAGCAATTTTTTTGAAGTGTTTCTTTATACATATGTATGGTTCTACGATTTCTGAATGGTTTTGTTCTGTTTGTTGATGGTTTTTAATATTATTTGTAGTGTTTCTTCACTATTTTGTTTGGTCTGAAACTCATTTTAATGGGTTTATCAGCTACAATTTATTTAAAAGAAAAATTATAAAACAAATAAAAAACCACAGATAAATTCTGTGGCTTCATTTTGCCTGGCAACGTCCTACTCTTGCAGGGGGAGAGCCCCCAACTACCATCGGCGCTAAGAAGCTTAACTTCCGTGTTCGGGATGGGAACGGGTGTGACCTTCTTGCCATAATTACCAGACTATATGTTATTAAGGGTTTATTCCCTCAAAACTAGATATATCAAGAAGTAACGGTTCATAACCTCAAATCTATTTGGTTAAGTCTTCGATCTATTAGTATTCGTCAGCTCCATGTGTCGCCACACTTCCACCTCGAACCTATCAACCTGATCATCTTTCAGGGATCTTATTTAGATAAACTAAGGGAAATCTCATCTTGAGGGGGGCTTCATGCTTAGATGCTTTCAGCACTTATCCCTTCCGCACATAGCTACCCAGCGATGCCTTTGGCAAGACAACTGGTACACCAGCGGTGCGTCCATCCCGGTCCTCTCGTACTAAGGACAGCTCCTCTCAAATTTCCTACGCCCACGACGGATAGGGACCGAACTGTCTCACGACGTTCTGAACCCAGCTCGCGTACCGCTTTAATGGGCGAACAGCCCAACCCTTGGGACCGACTACAGCCCCAGGATGCGATGAGCCGACATCGAGGTGCCAAACCTCCCCGTCGATGTGGACTCTTGGGGGAGATAAGCCTGTTATCCCCGGGGTAGCTTTTATCCGTTGAGCGATGGCCCTTCCATGCGGAACCACCGGATCACTAAGCCCGACTTTCGTCCCTGCTCGACTTGTAGGTCTCGCAGTCAAGCTCCCTTGTGCCTTTACACTCTGCGAATGATTTCCAACCATTCTGAGGGAACCTTTGGGCGCCTCCGTTACCTTTTAGGAGGCGACCGCCCCAGTCAAACTGCCTGCCTGACACTGTCTCCCACCCCGATTCAGGGGTGCGGGTTAGAATTTCAATACAGCCAGGGTAGTATCCCACCGATGCCTCCACCGAAGCTGGCGCTCCGGCTTCAAAGGCTCCTACCTATCCTGTACAAGCTGTACCAAAATTCAATATCAAGCTGCAGTAAAGCTCCACGGGGTCTTTCCGTCCTGTCGCGGGTAACCTGCATCTTCACAGGTACTATAATTTCACCGAGTCTCTCGTTGAGACAGTGCCCAGATCGTTGCGCCTTTCGTGCGGGTCAGAACTTACCTGACAAGGAATTTCGCTACCTTAGGACCGTTATAGTTACGGCCGCCGTTTACTGGGGCTTCAATTCAAAGCTTCGTCTTGCGACTAACCTCTCCTCTTAACCTTCCAGCACCGGGCAGGCGTCAGCCCCTATACTTCGCCTTACGGCTTCGCAGAGACCTGTGTTTTTGCTAAACAGTCGCCTGGGCCTATTCACTGCGGCTCTCTCGGGCTTGCACCCTAACAGAGCACCCCTTCTCCCGAAGTTACGGGGTCATTTTGCCGAGTTCCTTAACGAGAGTTCTCTCGCTCACCTTAGGATTCTCTCCTCGCCTACCTGTGTCGGTTTGCGGTACGGGCACCTTTCACCTCACTAGAGGATTTTCTAGGCAGTGTGGAATCAGGAACTTCGGTACTAAATTTCCCTCGCCATCACAGCTCAAGGTACATGGTGACGGGATTTGCCTCGTCACCCCTCTAACTGCTTGGACGCACTATTCCAGCAGTGCGCTTACCCTATCCTCCTGCGTCCCCCCATCGTTCAAACGGTGAAGAGGTGGTACAGGAATATCAACCTGTTGTCCATCGCCTACGCCTTTCGGCCTCGGCTTAGGTCCCGACTAACCCTGAGCGGACGAGCCTTCCTCAGGAAACCTTAGGCATTCGGTGGAAGGGATTCTCACCCTTCTTTCGCTACTCATACCGGCATTCTCACTTCTAAGCGCTCCACCAGTCCTTACGGTCTAGCTTCGCAGCCCTTAGAACGCTCTCCTACCACGGACATCCAGCATTTTTCCGAAGGAAAAGATGCATTGGTGTCCATCCACAGCTTCGGTGATACGTTTAGCCCCGGTACATTTTCGGCGCAGAGTCACTCGACCAGTGAGCTATTACGCACTCTTTAAATGGTGGCTGCTTCTAAGCCAACATCCTGGTTGTCTAAGCAACTCCACATCCTTTTCCACTTAACGTATACTTTGGGACCTTAGCTGGTGGTCTGGGCTGTTTCCCTCTTGACTACGGATCTTATCACTCGCAGTCTGACTCCTAAGGATAAGTCATTGGCATTCGGAGTTTGTCTGAATTCGGTAACCCGATGAGGGCCCCTAGTCCAAACAGTGCTCTACCTCCAAGACTCTTACCTTAAGGCTAGCCCTAAAGCTATTTCGGAGAGAACCAGCTATCTCCAAGTTCGATTGGAATTTCTCCGCTACCCACACCTCATCCCCGCACTTTTCAACGTGCGTGGGTTCGGGCCTCCAGTAAGTGTTACCTTACCTTCACCCTGGACATGGGTAGATCACCTGGTTTCGGGTCTACGACCTCATACTTAATCGCCCTATTCAGACTCGCTTTCGCTACGGCTCCGCCTCTTCAGCTTAACCTTGCATGAAATCGTAACTCGCCGGTTCATTCTACAAAAGGCACGCTATCACCCGGCGTTTTTCCAAAGGAAAATACGCACAGGGCTCTAACTACTTGTAGGCACACGGTTTCAGGTTCTCTTTCACTCCCCTCCCGGGGTGCTTTTCACCTTTCCCTCACGGTACTGGTTCACTATCGGTCACTAGGGAGTATTTAGCCTTGGGAGATGGTCCTCCCTGCTTCCGACGGGATTTCACGTGTCCCGCCGTACTCAGGATCCACTCTGGAGGGAACGAAGTTTCAACTACAGGGTTGTTACCTTCTTTGACGGGCCTTTCCAGACCTCTTCATTTACTCCGTTCCTTTGTAACTCCGTATAGAGTGTCCTACAACCCCAAGAGGCAAGCCTCTTGGTTTGGGCTTCTTCCGTTTCGCTCGCCGCTACTCAGGAAATCGCAATTGCTTTCTCTTCCTCCGGGTACTTAGATGTTTCAGTTCCCCGGGTCTGCCTTCCTTACTCTATGTATTCAAGTAAGGATACTACCCCATTACGGGCAGTGGGTTCCCCCATTCGGAAATCTCCGGATCAAAGCTCGCTTACAGCTCCCCGAAGCATATCGGTGTTAGTCCCGTCCTTCATCGGCTCCTAGTGCCAAGGCATTCACCGTGCGCCCTTACTAACTTAACCTACGGCCAATGATAAGCTTCGAATCTCTTCGTCAACTCACTCATTCGCATCCTCACGTATGTGTAATACGCTGCGGTGCTCCTTCGTTCGTTTCCTCGATCTTCTCGCTTCTCCTTGCCCTTTCAGTTTAAAAACTACTTAATGGATTCATCCATAAAGTGGCGATTCTCGGTTATTACTTGGTTACTTCTTAATATTATCTAGTTTTCAAGGAACAATCCGGCGAATGATAAGCTTCGAATCTCTTCGTCAGCGCACTCACTCACATCCTCACGTATGTTTATACGTTCCGGTGCTCGTTCGCTTGCTTCCTCGACCTTCTCGCTTCTAATTCACCTCTATTAAACTGAAAGGATTAACCTTTCAAAACTGAACAAAACAGAAGACGTCTGAACCACGTAAGTGGTTTTCCATATTCCTTAGAAAGGAGGTGATCCAGCCGCACCTTCCGATACGGCTACCTTGTTACGACTTCACCCCAATCATCTGTCCCACCTTCGGCGGCTGGCTCCAAAAGGTTACCTCACCGACTTCGGGTGTTACAAACTCTCGTGGTGTGACGGGCGGTGTGTACAAGGCCCGGGAACGTATTCACCGCGGCATGCTGATCCGCGATTACTAGCGATTCCGGCTTCATGTAGGCGAGTTGCAGCCTACAATCCGAACTGAGAATGGTTTTATGGGATTGGCTAAACCTCGCGGTCTTGCAGCCCTTTGTACCATCCATTGTAGCACGTGTGTAGCCCAGGTCATAAGGGGCATGATGATTTGACGTCATCCCCACCTTCCTCCGGTTTGTCACCGGCAGTCACCTTAGAGTGCCCAACTGAATGCTGGCAACTAAGGTCAAGGGTTGCGCTCGTTGCGGGACTTAACCCAACATCTCACGACACGAGCTGACGACAACCATGCACCACCTGTCACTCCTGTCCCCGAAGGGAAATCCCTATCTCTAGGGAGGTCAAGAGGATGTCAAGACCTGGTAAGGTTCTTCGCGTTGCTTCGAATTAAACCACATGCTCCACCGCTTGTGCGGGCCCCCGTCAATTCCTTTGAGTTTCAGCCTTGCGGCCGTACTCCCCAGGCGGAGTGCTTAATGCGTTAGCTGCAGCACTAAAGGGCGGAAACCCTCTAACACTTAGCACTCATCGTTTACGGCGTGGACTACCAGGGTATCTAATCCTGTTCGCTCCCCACGCTTTCGCGCCTCAGCGTCAGTTACAGACCAGAGAGTCGCCTTCGCCACTGGTGTTCCTCCACATCTCTACGCATTTCACCGCTACACGTGGAATTCCACTCTCCTCTTCTGCACTCAAGTCTCCCAGTTTCCAATGGCCGCTTGCGGTTGAGCCGCAAGATTTCACATCAGACTTAAGAAACCGCCTGCGCGCGCTTTACGCCCAATAATTCCGGACAACGCTTGCCACCTACGTATTACCGCGGCTGCTGGCACGTAGTTAGCCGTGGCTTTCTGGTTAGGTACCGTCAAGGTACCGCCCTATTCGAACGATACTTGTTCTTCCCTAACAACAGAGTTTTACGATCCGAAAACCTTCATCACTCACGCGGCGTTGCTCCGTCAGACTTTCGTCCATTGCGGAAGATTCCCTACTGCTGCCTCCCGTAGGAGTCTGGGCCGTGTCTCAGTCCCAGTGTGGCCGATCACCCTCTCAAGTCGGCTACGCATCGTCGCCTTGGTGAGCCGTTACCTCACCAACTAGCTAATGCGCCGCGGGTCCATCTGTAAGTGATAGCCGAAGCCATCTTTCAATTCCCCTTCATGCGAAGAAAAAAGTTATCCGGTATTAGCCCCGGTTTCCCGGAGTTATCCCAGTCTTACAGGCAGGTTACCCACGTGTTACTCACCCGTCCGCCGCTAATCATCAGGGAGCAAGCTCCCATCAGATTCGCTCGACTTGCATGTATTAGGCACGCCGCCAGCGTTCGTCCTGAGCCAGGATCAAACTCTCCAAAAAGATGTTTGATATAGCTCTTATAAATAAAAGTAATTCATTGACGTTTCGTTTTGTTCAGTTTTCAAAGATCAATCATTGTTTTAAAGAAACAACTTTTATATCATATCATTTCTTTCAAATGATATCAACAACTTTTTTAATTTATTTTTTCTTGTCTTAAAAACGACAATTAATAATATATCAAAAACCTTTTGTGTTGTCAACCGTTATTCATTATTTTCTCACTAGCAATTTCGCCAGTTCCTATATACTATCATCTATTTAACACTTGGTCAACCTTTATTTTTTAAAAATTTATATTGCTATTATTACAATCGAAATAATGTATTACCTTCTTTTTTTAGCAACCATACACTTTCCAAACTTATCTATTATATAACCACTAACTAAAAAAATAAGGATTGACTCTCAAGGTCAATCCTTATTGCATTTTACTTAATAGAAATAATATTAGATTCCTTCATCTCTACTAATCCTTCTTTTTCTAACACCACAGATTCTCCTTCTTTCAGGTTTGTAAATACAATTGGAGTCATTATTGAAGGAACTTTTTCTTTTAGAAATGCAAGATCTACTTTTAGTAAAGGTTGACCTGCAGATACTTGGTCTCCCTCATTTACTAGGGTTTCAAACCCTTCACCCTTCAAATTCACAGTATCTATTCCTACATGAATTAGAATTTCTCTACCTGTATCAGACATAATTCCTAAAGCATGTTTAGTAGGAAAGACATTTACGATTTTCCCATCAACTGGTGATGCAATGGTTCCTTCTAATGGAAGGATAGCAAATCCATCGCCCATCATTTTTCCGGAGAAAACTTGGTCAGGAACCTCTGTGATTGGTTTTAATTCTCCTTTTGCTGGAGAGACAAAATTTTCATTTACTTTTTCTATTTTTGATTGAAGTACATCTGGTTGTACCTCTTCAATTTGTTGCTGTACTTCTTCTTCTGGATTTGTCGCAGCTTTCCGTGGTCTTTTTCCAGAAATAATATCTTTCATTTGTGATTTTAATGTATCTGATTTTGGCCCAAAGATGGCTTGAATATTATTTCCAACCTCTAATACGCCTGCAGCACCTAATTTTTTCAAACGATCTTTATCTACATTTTTCACATCATATACTTGAACACGAAGGCGAGTAATACAAGCATCTAAATTGGAGATGTTTTCTTGACCACCCATTGCTTCTAAAATGTCGAATGGTAAATCACTTGTAGGTTGCGCACTAGTTTCTTCTGTAGAGTCTTCAACATCCTCACGTCCAGGTGTTTTTAAATTAAATTTACGAATGGCGAATCGGAAACCAAAGTAATAGATAACCGCAAATACTAAACCGACTGGTATTACCCACCACCAGTGAGTTTGTTTATTTAGAACTCCAAATAATAGGAAGTCAATTAAACCTCCTGAAAAGGTCATTCCAATTTTAACATTTAGCAAGTGCATCACCATAAACGATAAACCAGCAAAAACAGCGTGTATTCCAAATAATACAGGAGCAACAAATAAGAACGAGAATTCTAGTGGCTCAGTAATACCTGTTAAAAATGATGTTAAAGCTGCGGAACCCATAATTCCTGCTACGAATTTTTTACGCTCTGGTCTCGCCTCATGGTAAATCGCTAAAGCTGCTGCTGGAAGTCCGAACATCATAAATGGATATTTACCAACTTGGAATGTACCTGCTGTTAAATTTTGAACACCATCTTGAATTTGTTTCATAAAGATCGTTTGGTCACCATGAACCACATTTCCGGCATGTGTTGTATAAGATCCAAACTCAAACCAGAATGGCGCATAGAAAATATGGTGTAATCCAAACGGAATAAGAGAACGTTCAATTAGCCCAAAAATAAATGCGGCCAATGTCTGTTGTGATCCAAGCATATAATTAGAAAATGCATTTAATCCATGTTGGATTGGAGGCCATATAATAATCATAATTAACCCTAAAATAACTGCTGAAGCTGCAGTTGCAATAGGAACAAATCGCTTACCCGCGAAAAAACCTAAGTACGAAGGTAGCTCAATTTCAAAAAACTTATTGTACATATAGGCAGCAATTAAACCAACAATAATCCCACCGAAAACCCCTGTTTGAAGAGTAGGAATTCCTAATACTAACGCATGAGCTGGATTGACATGTTCACCAATTACATCTGTCATTTCAATCCCTTTCGCAACACCCATGGTTACATTCATTATCAAATAACCTACAATAGCAGCTAATCCCGCTACACCTTCTCCACCAGTAAGTCCAACCGCTACACCTACTGCGAATAGTAAAGCTAGGTTATCAAAGATAATCCCACCAGCTTTTGCCATAACGTCAGCTACATGCTTGACCCAAGATGCATCTAAAAATGGTGCTATATCTACAAGTGTCGGATTCGTCAGTGCTGTACCGACTGCCAGTAAAATACCTGCAGCTGGCAAAATCGCCACGGGGAGCATCAATGCTTTACCCACTTTTTGTAAAACACCGAAGATTTTCTTAAACATGATAAAACCTCCTTCTTCTATTAAAACTAAAGATTTGCTCCATACCATTGAAAAATTACCTAACGAATATACTTTAGAGATGAATAGGGAACATATTTCCTTAACCATTCTTTAAAAGACAAATAAAAAAGGCATGAGCAAGAAAATAGAAAAGAGTTATATGGGATATACTTCCCATAAAAACTCATTTCATTATCTTCTTTACTCATGCCTGATCGAATCAGTAACACGTTATAATGATGACTATTTTTATTTTATTTTATTTTGAATACGCTGGAGGTGCATCGTTAAATAGACAGCTTCAGCTTCAAATACTGGTTTTTTCAATGTTTGTTGCATAATCTTAATTAGTTTCCATGCTAGATTGTAACATAGAGGGTATTCTTGTTTCAAGAAGAATGAAATTTTCTCTGGTTCATTTACCTTCTCACCACTTAAAACCCTTTCAATGGTGTAACGTAAATGTCGAACGAGACGTATATAATTTATTTCATTCTTATTTAGCTTTATCTCAAATTGTTCTTCAATGGTATGGACAAGTTGTGCAATTAATTGTGAGTTTTGATTAATTTCCGAAAGATTTTTACTCGTAACTGCACTGTGAATATGCAAGGCAATAAACCCAACTTCTCCAATAGGTAGCTCTATATTCGTCATTTCATTAATAAGATCGACTACCTCATTCGCCACTTCATATTCAGTAGGATATAATACTTTCGTTTCCTCATTAAACGGGTTTTTAATAGCGAGCCCCTTCATTAACCGATTAATCGCAAATAAAATATGATCAGTTAATGCCACATGAATATATTCATCTAAATACTTAGCTGTTCTTTTACGAATTAAATCAATCGCGGAAATAATCACTTCTAGCGTCTCATCATCGATAAAAGGAAGGAGCTTTTTATATTGTTCTTGTTCTGTTTCGCCTTTTAATACAAAGAGCTTCTCAGCCTCTTGTTTTGAAATAGTACTACCCTTTTTTCGATTAAAGCCAATCCCTTTACCAATCAGGACAACTTCTTCATATTTAGAATTAGAAGCAATTAAAACATTATTATTCAGTACCTTTTTAACTTCAAACGCTTCCATATTAATTCTCCTAGATTTCAACTAATTCGAGCTTTATTAAGTTTACATAAAATATTAGATGATATCAATTTATTAAAATCAAAAAGGAACCTAGTTAGGTTCCCACTTAATTTATAATATGAAGATAAAGTATAAAATAAAGATAAAGAAGAACACATACATGACTGGATGAATTTCCTTCCATCTCCCCTTAAGAAGCATGGTAACTGGATAGAAGATAAAACCAATTCCAATACCTGTAGCAATAGAGTAAGTTAATGGCATCATGATAATTGTAAAAAAGGCAGGTACGGCAATTTCGAACTTTTTCCAATCGATTTCATTTAAGGTTGACACCATCAATACACCCACAATTATTAGTGCCGGAGCAGTCACTGGTGAAGTAATAACTCCTAGTACCGGGAAGAAAAATAGTGACAAAAGAAACAATATAGCTGTTATGACACTAGCAAATCCCGTTCTTGCTCCCGCTGCAACCCCAGCAGTTGATTCGATATAAGCCGTTGTAGTAGAAGTCCCAAGTATAGAACCAATCACAGTAGCAGATGAATCTGCAAATAATGCTCTTCCAGCACGCGGCAATTTATTATTCTTCATCAAACCAGCCTGGTTAGCTACCGCCACTAATGTTCCAGCCGTATCGAAAAAATCTACAAACAAAAAAGTTAATACAACAATAAGCATCTTCACAGTGAATAGGTCACTTGTATGATGAAAAAGTGTTTCAAATGGTGCACCAAAGGTCGGAGCGATACTAGGTACTGCACCAACTATCTTATGAGGAATATCAATTAATCCAACCACCATACCAGCAAGGGTTGTTATGATCATTCCAATGAAAATAGCACCCTTCCAGCCTCTAGTCATTAAAATAATAGTAAGTACAATACCGAAGATCGCAAGCAATGTATTACCATCTGTCAAATCTCCTAAACCTACTAATGTCGCATCATTATCAACAATAATACCAGCATTTCTTAAACCAATAAAAGTGATAAACAATCCGATTCCAGCACCGACTGCAAGCTTTAGTTCAACTGGAATAGCATTTATAATCTTCTCTCTAAATCCAAATAATGTTAATATCACGAAAATAATTCCCGAAAATAACACCCCTGTTAGTGCTTGCTGCCACGACATCCCGAGAGTTAATAAAACAGTATAAGCAAAAAAGGCATTTAACCCAACACCAGGTGCAAGGGCAATTGGGTATTTAGCTAAAAACGCCATAATCAGAGTACCAATTGCCGCTGCTAGTGCTGTAGCAACAAAAACAGCACCAGAATCCATTCTCAATTCATCTGGAAAATCCTTAACAGAGGATAAAGATAATGTTAACGGATTTAAGATAAGTATATAAGCCATCGATAGAAATGTAGTGACTCCACCAATAATCTCACGTCGATAGTTTGTTCCTAATTCATCGAATTGAAAGTACTTCTTCATAGACTTCTTCCCCCTTGTCTCTTCTATTTTTTATCGTTAAAAACAAGGCCGCCCAAAACAAAAGAGTCTGGCCCACAAAGCAATATCTAGTAAAAGTTCATACATTTCTAGACTTTGCTTGGGGGTCAGACCCTTAATAGACTGCCTTGAAAGACTTTAAGGAATGAGAAAATCAGTATATGGGAAAATAAGAAATCCTATTTACTCTCATAACCTCGTAGTCAAGCTATTTACGGCAGCTTGGTAGAAACTTACAGGCCATATCCCCGAAATTATACGATGTTATTTTTTCGATTTATATTCTCATCTTAACCGGATCTTTCGTACTAGTCAATATATAATACGAATATTAAATTAAAAAATGTTTATATTGTTCGTATTTTACTCCCATTCAATCGTTGCAGGTGGCTTACTAGTTATATCATAGACTACTCTGTTGACATGACTTACTTCATTCACAATTCGAGTAGAAATTAACTCTAATACGTCCCACGGAATACGTGCCCAATCAGATGTCATCCCATCAATCGATGTAACCGCACGTATACCAATTGTATAATCATACGTTCTTGCATCCCCCATGACACCAACGCTTCGAATATCCGGAAGAACAGTAAAGTACTGCCAGATTTCTCGATCTAGGCCAGCCTTTTTAATTTCTTCACGGAGAATATAATCAGATTCACGAACAATTTCTAATTTTTCTTCAGAAATAGCTCCAAGCACACGAATACCTAAACCAGGTCCTGGGAATGGCTGTCTCCATACAATTTCATCTGGAATGCCCAGTTCTGTTCCTAATGCACGAACTTCGTCTTTAAACAATGTATTTAATGGTTCGATCAGTTTAAATTGCATATCTTCAGGAAGTCCGCCAACATTATGATGTGATTTAATTGTTTGTGCTGTCGCTGTTCCACTTTCAATGATGTCAGTATATAACGTTCCTTGTGCTAAAAACTCAATTCCTTCAAGCTTTGTCGCCTCATCATCAAACACATAAATAAATTCATTACCAATAATTTTTCTTTTCTTTTCAGGATCAGAAACGCCTTCAAGTTTACTCATAAAGCGATCCTTTGCGTCTACTTTGATAACATTCATATTGAAGCCATCGGCAAAAGTTTTCATTACCCCTTCTGCTTCACCTTTACGAAGCAAACCATGATCAACAAAAATACATGTTAATTGATCACCAATCGCTTTATGGATAAGAACAGCAACAACAGAAGAATCTACTCCTCCACTTAAAGCACAAAGAACTTTTTTATCGCCTACTGTTTGACGAATCTTTTCCATTTCTAATTCAATAAAGTTCTCCATAGACCAATTTACTGAACAACCACAAACTTCAAAAACGAAATTCTTCAGAATATCATTACCATATTCCGAATGACGAACTTCTGGGTGGAACTGAACTGCATAAAGATCTCTATCCTTATCACTCATTGCTGCAATAGGGCAAGATAAACTAATCGCATCTGTTACAAAGCCTGCTGGTGTTTCAGTAACTAGATCACCATGACTCATCCATACAACTTGCTCAGTAGGCAGCTGATTGAATAGCATGGATTCATGCTGAATTTCAATTTTCGCTTTTCCATATTCACGATGAGTAGCAGGTTCTACCTTCCCACCAAAATGTTTTGTCATTAATTGCATTCCATAGCAAATTCCAAACACAGGAATGCCTAAATCAAAAATAGCTTCATCACAACGGAATGAATTTTCATCATAAACGCTATTTGGTCCTCCGGAAAAAATAATTCCTTTTGGATTCATTTTTTTGATTTCTTCTACAGTAATCGTATGTGGATGTAATTCACTATACACACCAAACTCACGAATTCTTCTTGTAATTAATTGATTATATTGGCTTCCAAAATCGAGTACAACAATCATTTCCTGTGCTATCTCAGTCATCTGATATCCCCCTATTTATAATTGTTTGTTCATTATTCTGCATTAGATCCGGCCTTTTTACACATTGCTAAAATAAAAAGGTTCACTTCACATAGATTGCTATGAATCCTAAAGATTTTGTGACTCAAGATTCCAACTTAAGAACAGCAATATTTTAGAAAAAAGAACCAATAAAAAAACTAGAATTCCACCTCTAAACTAAGAAGGCAGAATTCTAGTTTTTTGTATCCAACCATACGGAAATACACCATTTGAATGTAATGATGACAAAAAGATAGAATAGTACTGCCTTCATAGTTAAATCATTTACGGTGATTTAGTAGAGACTTCTGGACCTTATTACCAAAATTATATGAAGTGCTATTTTATTAATAGTCATCATTTTATACTTGTTTAAACACATGGTCAACCCGTTGTTTTTTTAATTAAATTTTCCCACAATTCGCGGTGTTGTTCCCAGTTAATAGAGGTATCTTGATGACGATAAATAGATCTCTCATATTCCAATGTTAATATTCCCATCATTTGACTACCAAAGAAGCCATCTACCTGAATTGCGTATTCACGTAATGTCTGTCCAGCTTCTTTTTTAAGACCATATCTTTCTAATTGCTTTAATAATGAAAGATATGCCTTAATAAAGGTGTTTGAATCCCTTTTATTTCGGTACTTCCAAATGAGTAAATATGGAATCCACTTACTACGCTTGACATAAGCGACATAACTAATAAGACAAATCATCAATAATATGGATGTCAGTAGGAGCCAATGTTTATTCAAATAAGTAGTGATTCTACTCCATAACTCTGAGAATGAGAAATTATCTTCACTACTTGTTCCTTTCGTTAAGTCCGTTTCCTTCTTGTCTTTTTCCAATTCTTCAGTTTCATCTTTTTGATCTGTGTTATTTACCTGGGAAGTCTGCTCTACATCATTATTGAAAATGGATGTATTTCTAAATCCAATAGTCGGTTCAAATGGTACCCAACCGACATTAGGAAAATAAACTTCAACCCAGGAGTGAGCATTATTATTTGTCACCTTGTATATATTCTCGGACACCCCATCAGAACCCTGATAAGTTCCAGACGAATATCCCTTTACCCATCTAGAAGGAATTCCTATCGACCGAAGCATGGTTACCATTGAAGTCGAGAAGTTATCACAATATCCTCTTTGTGTTTCAAATAGAAATTGATCAACATAATCCTGTTTTTCCTTTGGAATCGCAACATCCTTTTGATCATAAGTGAATTGACCATTTTGGAAATAGGATTCAATGGCTTTCGTCTTATCATACCAATTCGTTTTACCTTTTGTGATACTTGCCGCTAAGTCTTTTACGCGCTTAGGAAAATTATCCGGCAGTTGCGTGTACCTTGGATCAACTTGTACACCTTGGCCATTTGTTTCACTCATTTTTTTAATACTATATTTTTGCGGTTGGTAAATGACTGCATATTCCCTCATCGAAAAGGGCCCCTGATTTCTGCTTGCTGTTACTTTTTCGGTAACGTTATTGACTGATAATTGATTAACTTGCTTCGAACCACCGGCGACAGAGACTTCTCCATAGATAATATTCGCTAAACCATAGGTATGAACCAGATTAGGATTAAGCTCTGCCTTCGTGATCCTCGCAGCCTTATATACTTGCTTTTCCTCATACCCCTGCCCTTCGTTTTCAGCAAAAGGAAATTCATCTATTCCCTCATTCAAGGAAATTTGCGGTTTCTCCTCGATTGTATAAGTTGATGTTGTAGGTGGCTTGGAAGTTTCCCATCCTTTCCCCGTATATAAATCCTTCATTTCCACACGCCAATATTGTCGAGATTCGGCAACAACCTGAAAAACCTCTGTATCATCCCCTATGAACGGCCCACCTAGTGAAGAGTCGTCATTCCGATAACCAACTTTACTAACACCAGATTTTTTATTTCCTCCTCTTTCATCTCCCCCAGCATATGATTTAAAGAAAGGTACAGGATCAGGCCATATGGGCGATGCTTTTGGTACAATCCAACCTAGAAATGAGCTCCCGATAATCATGATAACTAAAGGAATCATCCATTTAACCATCATTTTTCTGGAATTCCCCAAATTTTCTTTCTCTACAAATCTCTGAAAGAAGAGCATACCTAACAATATAAAGCCGAAGATTACTGTTCTAATAATAGCCATTTTGCTATCATATGCTGTAAACGTATCAAGCACCGTAATATAAACGATAGTCATGATAAAAAACAAAAAAATACTTCTTCTAGCAATTAACCAATATTTAAGCAAATACGTAATGAGCCACAAGAGAACAAAAAACAAAATCGTCCGAAACTCATTTGTTAGATACTCCCACTCTCTCCCAAATAAAAAGTTTGTATTTTTAATTAAATCTTTTACTACGACTCCCATCCATTGGATATCGAAAATAAAGTACTCGAAGAAGAAAATATGATGGAGGGAAAACAAAATAAAAATTAACTTCATTAAAACTACTGCAAAAAACTGCACATTAAAAAGGTAGAATAGGAATGATAAAGCGATAAACACTATAAACAAAACCGTATTACCAGTATTAGCCACTTCCTTTAACGGATAGATCCATTCCATTAATAAAAGAAAACTAAAAAAATAAAGAGTGAGTGTAAGGATTCGATGATAATCCTTTGTTCGAGTCATTAATGCTTCACCCCCGTCAAAGCCGAACGGAAATCTTCTTCATGTAGGTAGCTTACATGCACCCCAAACTGGGAAGCAGCATAACCTAATCGATATTCCTCATCACTAAATGGTTCATTGTGATTTTTAATAACGAAAACAATCACCATCCCCGTTCTTCTCACATGCTTTCTTAGCATCTCTATTAATTCCTCCGTTATATTAGAGGTACTAATCATTAATGATGCAGATTGTTGATAAAAGACTGATTCCCCTTCTAAAATAGATGATACAGGTAATTGACTATTTGCTTTTACTTTTGCAAGATGATGGAATAACTGTTGCTGGTATTCATCACCACCACGAATTGGAAAAATAGATTGATCTTCACCAATAGAATAAAAGCCGATCTGCCCCCCATGGCGTATGATCGTACGAATAAGTGAGGCAACAAATTTCACATTTGTTTCAAATGAGGTCGAGGGTGAACGATCTAAAATAATGGTTACATCATTGGATTGTCGCTCTTCAAATTCTTTTGTTTTCATTTCATTCATTCTTGCCGTAGCCTTCCAATCGATCCAGGTAAAACGATCCCCAGGCTCATAGTTTCTGATTCCACTAACCATAGTCGTATCATTTTGAATTTTTATTTGAGAAGCTGTTGCCCCTTGTTCATATCTGCTTTCAATTGAACGATAAATAATGTCTGTATAGGAAGGATAAACGAGAATGAATTTTTTCAATGAAAAACTCTTCTCCTTAGAAAATAACCCTAGTGGATCACCAACCTTAATAGAAATGTCATAAAAACAATGCTCCCCTCTCGGAATATTTGCCATGCTATACTTGAGCTGAATATGCTTTTTAAATCCAGGAAATAAAATTTGTTTTCCATTTCTAGTTGAAAGACTAGAAGTGTTATTTATGATAAGAAAGAAGAGAGGAAAAGGATAGTTCCTATCAATCGTTATAACCATGTCCAAATGTTCCCCTGCAGCATATGTATCCCGATTAAATCTCCTTTCCACAGTTAAGTCACTTAACGGATAGAGAGCAATTAACAAGGCATACAATGCAAACGGTGTAAAGCTATAGAATAAAAACCAGCTGACAAAGCCACCTTGAAACATTGCATAGGAGAATGTTAACAGAAGAAACAGAATTAAAAGAAGAAATTTCCCCCATGTCTTTAATTGTGCTCTAATCATTATCTCACAGCCCTTTTTACGGGAACCTGAACATAATGTAAAATTTCTTTAATAATATCTTCAGCGGTTTTGCCCCCGTATTTCGCATCCGCCTTTAATATAATTCGATGTGAAAATACGAAAGGTGCTAAGTACTGTACATCATCGGGAATAATAAAATCTCGACCATGCAAGAAGGCGTAGGCTTGGGATGCCTTCATCAAAGCGATTGATGCACGCGGACTAACCCCTAAATAAACACTTTTGTGGGTTCTTGTATAATGAGAAAGCTCGACAATATAGTGTTTGATTGTGTAATCAACATAAACCTCTTTTACCTGATCCTGCAGCTCTACTAGTTCATCAAGAGAAATTACTGAATCTAATCCTTCAATTGGGGCTTGTTTTTGCGTTCTTGTTAACACTTCAATTTCTTCATCCTTTGTTGGATAGCCCATTTTCATTTTTAATAGAAAACGATCAAGCTGAGCTTCTGGAAGAGGGTATGTTCCTTCATATTCGATCGGATTTTGTGTTGCCATAACAAAAAAGGGGCGCTCCAATTTTTTTGTATTTCCATCCACAGTTACACTGCTTTCTTCCATACCTTCGAGAAGCGCGGATTGGGTTTTTGGCGAAGTTCTATTAATCTCATCCGCTAGAATAATATTACCCATTATTGGACCAGGTCTATACTGAAACTCCAACTCTTTCGGATTATATATAGAAACACCAAGTACATCAGAAGGAAGCAAATCTGGGGTAAATTGAATTCTTTTAAATGATGCATTTACAGATCGAGCAAGTGCACGAACCATCATTGTTTTTCCTACACCTGGTACGTCCTCTAGTAGGACATGTCCTTCTGCAAGTAGGGCAACTAGGCTTAACTCTGCTATATCAGTCTTTCCTATCATTACTTTTTCTATATTACTTAAGACTTGCTGTAACTTTGGATGCATAGCTGTAATTGTCATTCGAATCCCCCTAATTATGTATTCAAAACTTTATGCAAAATTTTTTAAAATTTTTTATTATTTCTAGAATACTATGAATCTGACTTAAGAAAAAGGGTGGAACAGGAAATTTAATATATTTTTAACGTTTTTATACATTTCTAAAAATAGAAGATGCTCTATACATCATTCCCCTTATGACTAGGCCGTTTAGTTCGATACTTTTGTAATAGTTCTAACCACTTATTGAAAGCTTCCGGGGGTTGTTATAAAGGTTTCAGCTCCTCCTCTAAGAGAAGATGAAGGGTACTATCTTCAACCTATATTATTATTAAGCCTTGTCTAAATAACAAAAATGTTTAAGAAGAGAGTTTAGGAAAATATACACTCGAATTGAGTCTATGTTTTGTACATGTTCAACTTATTTTTGAGATTAAAAAAACGTGAGAATTCTTATATTAAATAAGTTCCTCACGTCTTCCTTTTCTATTATTATTTCCAAAAATCATCAAAGACTGTAATTGGTAAATGCCGTTTATGTTCAGATTTAGCATAAAGGTTTTCGATTGTTTTTTTCGCTTGCTCTGAAACTTCTTTTCCTTCTAAATAATCATCAATTTCTTCGTAAGTCACTCCAAGGGCACTCTCATCTGCCAGTTGTGGACGTTCGTCTTCTAAATCAGCAGTTGGAGTCTTCATATATAAATGCTCCGGACATCCAAGTTCCTTTAGAAGCATTCTCCCTTGGCGCTTATTCAATCGAAATAACGGAACAAGATCAGCTCCACCATCTCCATACTTTGTATAGAAGCCTGTTAGATTTTCGGCAGAATGGTCTGTGCCCAATACTACACAATTTTCCATTGCAGCAATACTGTATTGTGCCTTCATACGTTCTCTTGCTTTTTCATTGCCTTTAGCAAAATCCGATAAATGGATTCCTACCTCTTTCAATGATGCTTCACTAGCATCTACTGCTGCTTTAATATTAACAGTTAAGGCTCTAGTTGGCTGAATAAATTCAATTGCATCATTTACATCATCCATATCCTTTTGAATCCCATACGGCAAACGAACTGCTATAAATTGATAATCTGGATTTCCAGTTTCTTCAATCATTTCATTGATAGCAAGCTGAGCAAGCTTCCCTGCTAGGGTAGAGTCCTGCCCTCCTGAGATCCCTAAGACAAACCCTTTAAGGAATGGATATTTTTTTAAATAGTTCTTTAAGAAATCAATACTTTTACGAATTTCTTCATTAGGGTCTATTATTGCTTTCACTTTCATTTCATTTACTATTGCTTTTTGCAACTGATCCATTTTTCCCAACCTCCTTATACTCATAAAACTTGAATCTATCTATTGCTTTAAATTGGATACTTTTTCACGTACTTCTTCAATATTTTTTATTTTATTCTCCCAGCACTTTTGACTCAAATCCACTGGATATTCGTGAGGATTTAAAGAACGTTTATATTCTTCCCAAAGCAAGCCTAAGCTCTCTTTTGTATACCCTTGAATTTCTTTTAGTTCCGGCAATTTATAAACAAATTCTCCATTGACAAAAATATCGTGATGTAAGTCCCTTGCTTCAAAATCAGTTACTGTTTTACTAATATAAGTATGAACAGGATGGAACATCTTCAGCTTTTCTTGCGCTTGAACATCCTCATCCTGTAATGCAATATAGTCACCTTCTGATTTATAAGTGTTTGTATTAATAATTCGATAAACCTTTTTCAAACCTGGTGTTGTTACCTTTTGAGCATTACTGGAAATTTTTATCGTATCCTGCATAATTCCATTTTCATCCTCAATAGAAACCATTTTATATACGGCACCTAATGCCGGTTGATCATATGCAGTAATGAGCTTCGTACCAACACCCCATATATCAATTTTCGCTCCTTGGGATTTCATATGGAGAATTGTATATTCATCCAAATCGCTGGATGCCACAATCTTCGCCTTGGTGAAGCCTGCTTTATCTAGCATTTTTCTTGCAGCTTTGGATAGAAAGGCCATATCACCACTGTCCAAACGGATACCAATGAAATTTATTTTATTCCCTAGCTCCTTTGCTACTTTAATTGCAGCCGGTACACCTGATTTTAATGTATCATATGTATCGACTAAGAAGACACAATCACGATGACTCTCTGCATATTTATGAAAAGCGGTATAATCATCTCTGTATGCTTGTACCATTGCATGTGCATGAGTACCAGATACAGGAATACCAAATCTTTTACCTGCTCTTACATTACTCGTTGCATCAAATCCACCTATATAGGCAGCTCTTGTTCCCCATATCGCTGCATCCATCTCATGTGCTCTTCTTGTACCAAATTCTAGTACGGTTTCTTCTCCAACTACATTTTTAATTCTAGCTGCCTTTGTCGCAATTAATGTTTGGTAATTCACAATGTTAAGTATAGCTGTTTCAATAATTTGTGCTTGTGCCAAAGGTGCTTCCACATGAATCATCGGTTCATTTTCAAAAACAAGCTCACCTTCTCGCATAGCACGAATAGTACCAGTAAATCGCATCTGACTTAAATATTGTAAAAATTCTTCATCATAGTGCAATTCTTCACGTAAATACTGAATATCAGTCTCTGAAAAATGAAAATCTCGTAAATATTCAACCATTCGCTCTAAACCAGCAAAAACAGCATAGCCATTTTCAAACGGCAACTTCCTAAAAAATACTTCAAATACTACTTTACGTTCATGTATTCCATCGTCCCAATACGTCTTTGCCATATTAATTTGATACAAATCCGTATGAAGCCCGAAACTATCATCACTATATAGTTTTACCATTAAAACGCACTCCTTTTGCCGCCCCTAAGAAAGAACTTTTGCCCCTAATGTATTTTCAAAATGCTCTAATGCCCAACGATGCCCTGCATCATTAAAGCTAGCCACTGCATTCTTGTGAACAACGATTTTAAAACCTTTATTATAGGCATCTACCGCTGTATGTAGCACACAAATATCTGTACAAACCCCACAAAGATGAAGTTCCTCGATTCCTCGTTCTCTAAGCTGAATATCTAAATTAGTACCTGCAAACGCACTATATCGTGTCTTATCCATATAATGTACATTTCCATCATATTTATGTTGTTCGTACACTTTCTGTAAGGCTCCAAATAAATTTCGACCAGCAGTTCCTTTTATATTATGCGGTGGAAATAATTTTGTCTCTGGATGAAGTGTATCTCCCTCTTGATGACAATCAATGGCAAAAACAACAAAATCACCTGATTGAATAAACTCACTGGTTAACTGTACAATCGCACCTTCAATATCCTGACCTGGTTTTCCACAGGTTAATTTCCCTGCATCTGCAACAAAATCATATGTATAATCGATATTAATTAGAGCCTTTTTCATCAGCCTACTCCCCCTATAGACAATCTCGTCACTATTGTACAACAAATTCATAAAATAGGGAAAAATCCTCTCCGATTCCTATTGAAAAATTAGCAAAGATATAATATAGTAATAAAAAGAATTTTTTTACTATTCTAAAAAAGTATATAATTTGTAATATTATTCATAGAAATGGTAAAAAATACAGCTTTCCATTTTCAAGTCATACCATTTATGATATTGTTAAATAGTATTTATATGAAATCATACTAATAATTATTCACTTTAAATAGATCGTATATTTAAAAGAATTGAGGGGACCTATAGATGGGGAAACAAACTAACACCATCAATAATGGAGGATTGCAACGCAGTTTAAAAGCACGACACTTAATGATGATTTCACTCGGAGGTTCCATTGGTACTGGATTATTTCTAGGAAGCGGTTCAGCCATTTATCAAGCAGGGCCCGGTGGAGCATTACTCGCCTATCTTATTATCGGTGTTATGGTGTATTTTATTATGACAAGCCTTGGTGAGCTTGCTTCATTCATGCCTACAAGCGGAGCATTTAGTACGTATGCTACTCGGTTTATCGATCCTGCACTCGGGTTTGCCTTAGGTTGGAACTATTGGTATAGCTGGGCAATTACCCTTGCAACCGAGCTGACTGCATCAACATTAGTAATGAAATTCTGGTTTCCTGACAGTCCTTCCTGGTTATGGAGTGGATTGTTTATTATCATCATATTTGGTATTAATATTCTTTCCGTTAAAGGTTATGGTGAAGGGGAATACTGGTTTTCCTTCATTAAAGTTGCTACGATTATCATTTTTATCATCGTCGGCTTTCTAATGATTTTTGGAATTATGAAAGGTGAAGCAGTCGGTTTTAAAAATTTCACAATCGGCGATGCCCCTTTTCATGGTGGATTTTTAGCTGTCTTAGGTGTATTTCTCACTGCAGGATTCTCCTTCCAAGGGACGGAAATCGTAGGTGTAGCTGCTGGAGAGAGCGAAGATCCAAGAAAGAATGTACCTAAAGCAATTAAAAGCGTATTTTGGAGAATACTTTTATTTTATGTTTTAGCCATTATTGTTATTGGTTTAATTATTCCTTATACAACTGAAACATTACAAAGTGATGATATTATGGTTAGTCCGTTCACTTTAGTATTCAAAAAGGCCGGATTAGCCTTTGCTGCCTCTTTAATGAATGCTGTCATTTTAACTGCTGTATTATCAGCCGGTAACTCAAGCCTTTATGCATCGACAAGAATCCTATATGCCATGGCTAAGGAAGGACAAGCACCAAAGCTGTTCGGCAAATTAAATAAACGCGGAGTTCCTGTTGCTGCACTCGTTGCAACTACTTTAGTAGGGATGCTTGCCTTCCTTGCCTCTGCATTTGGAGACGGAGCTATCTATATGTGGCTATTAAATGCAGCTGGGATTACAGGCTTCATCTTTTGGTTAGGAATCGCTGGAAGTCATTATCGTTTTCGTAAAGCATTTCTAGCACAGGGACATTCACTAGAGGAGCTGCCTTATCGAGCAAAGCTTTATCCATTTGGTCCTATCTTCGCCTTTTTAGTTGGACTAATTGTCATCCTAGCTCAAGACTATCAAGCATTTCTCGCTGATAAAATTGATTGGATGGATCTCATTGCCGCTTATCTAGGAATTCCATTATTTATTGTAATGTGGTTAGGTTATAAATTGATTAAAAAGACAAAAGTGGTTCCTCTGCAGGAATGCAAAATTGATGTGGATGAATTTAAATAAAACAAAGAGCCAATGTCCTTTTTAAAAAAAGCATTGGCTCTTTTGATTATATTAAACTTTGATATAGTAAATATCACTCACAGAAATCAGAAATGTGTTCCTTTTATAACCTATTAGCTTTGGTATAAGAACTTATAATTCTCTATAATCACCTAAAACAATTCCCGAGAATATACCACTTTCTACTCTCTTTGCGTATATTCTATATTCTGCATCGTCTCATTATGCTTGACAGAGATTTGCTTATTTAACAATTAGATAATAAAAAACGATCATTCTCTAACTTTTGAATTTTCATTACTAATCGATTATGTTTTTTTAATAGTTGTGCATCACTCATACTCTACTCCCCTATCAGTCTTTAAGCAGCCAAATATTTAGACAGGGCCTGATGAAATTCAGTCCCACGCTTATTTAGCAAAGAAAGATTGATTGCTAATGAACGTCCTTTTGGTCTATAGATTCTTAAGAAAGTTGTAGTCACTCTTGCATATCCATGCATACTTACTACTCGATTCGTATAATTTTCTTGATTGGCACCGACTACCTCTTCCCAAGGGACAAAGTCCTCAAAGAAAAGAAAAGTTCTAATGGTTAAACCTTCAGACATAATCTCTATTATAGGTCTAGGATCAAAGGTTTTTAATAAAAAAACTACACCTAAAATAAACAAAATTACAAGCATTGCCCAGCATGCACTTATCGCTATGGATGTTAGCCCAAACGGATCAGCCAGCAATTTAGTATAAAGGATGTATATCATAACAAAACATAAGATCCCTATTATTCCTGTTTTTACTCGATGACTGTAAAATTTTATTGAATGATTTTCCATTTTTATTTCCCTCCTGCTTCATGTTCGTTTTCGGGCTAGATTCTTTTTGTTTGGAGTATGAACTCACCCACTTAAATCAATTTAATTAAACACAAATATTTCCATTTATGATTATACCTGGTCAATTATTGGAATGTTTCCTTTTTCTTTAAAACGATAAAAAAGAACTATCCAGTTCTATACCGAATAGTTCCTTATCCCTATTTCTTTAAAAGAACATAGAAAAAATATCTTTGTTTGTATGACACCTAATTGTTACTTTTCTCTTGTTGCCTTTTTAATTCCTCCATCCGTTTTACCCAATCATTAATTTGTTGGTCAATTCTATCTGCATCTTCATTAATTTCCTTTTCTTTTTGTTCAAGTAACTGTTTATTCAAATTTTTTAGCTGTTTTTCATAGTTTTTGAGCTTTTCCTTTAGCCTTAGCTTTTGTTCTTCTGATATCATTTTCTCATTTGCCAATAATGTAATGGCACTATCAAATCTAATTTGCTCAACAAACATTCCCGAATCGATGCTATAAAATTTCATTTGTACATGATTTAATGGTCCCCATGATGCGGTGCCCACTTTCGGTGAAGACCATTGTTTTCCTAGTATATCTAAGAAGCCAGGTGGAACCCATTTATTTGAAATACCTTGGTTAAGCTCATCAGGATTGTCAGCTTTTAAGTATTCTCCATTACCAGCCTCTGCTACTGCTTTTAATTGATCCTCCGATTTTTTATCAACATTAAAACCAATAATATTTACCTTATGTGTAGAATCTTTGGCAAATTTCTGCGCTTCTTGAACAGGATCTCCTCCACATGTCTCCGCACCATCACTGACGATATATACAATAATAGCTTCAGATGAACCCTGAGTATCTTCACGAACTTTCTTGATTGCATTGGCAAGTGGTGTCCATCCTTTCGCTTGTACATGATCTACTGCTTCAGAAAATGACTTTTCTTCATACTTATCCATTGGATAAATCTCATCAATGGTAGAACAAGAAATTTTTTTATCCTTATCCTCTTGTGTACCCGCATGTCCATATACATATAAGGATACATTACTTTTCGCACCAATCGTTTTCGCAAATCTTCGTACAGCTGTCTTGGCAATTTGCATTTTTTGTTCACCATCTACTTTGAGAATCATACTGGAGCTCGCATCTAGCAAGATAATAGCTTTTGATGGCGTACCTTTCTTTTGCTCTTTTACCGTTTCTTCTTCGGGTTCAGGGAGATAGGGAAGATCAAAATTAGCTTTATACGTAATTTGTTCTTCTAATAATTGTTGGTTTATATTACTGCCTAATAAATAGATAAGTGATTTAAATACTAGATCTTCATCTTTTGACTCCTGTAGCACTTTCTCCATTTCTGTGATGAATCCCTCTTTTACCTCATCGACCGAAGCTGGCCATGCAGAGGTTTCATGATTATAATCAAAATTTACCGAAAGCTTTCCAGGTTTTATCTTTTTCCATTCCTCAATCGTATTTGGTATAGTAATATCTTCAATTTCTTTAATTAACTCTGATTCCTTTGGCTCTCTATCTACAGTTTTAATATTCGAGGTCTTTACCTTTTTAATGGATGTCTCCGTTTCTGATGAGCAACCTACTATTAATAATAATAGAGCACATCCTATACATATAAATAAACGTTTTAGTAATTGCATATCCTCTCCTACTTTCCAAAAACTATAAATCTTTTTATATTACAGCTATTAGGGAGAAACTAGAAAAGAGCTCAAACAGTTCCTTCCCCACATGTTGATTAAATTTAGTTATTTATTCTGAAAGCTTGGTTAAATGGTTTTTCCGTATAAATGGTATTGCAAGTCCTACAAAGATAAAACTTAACGGGAAATTCCCATCATCTAATACATACTCTAGAATTTCAACTGGTCCATAAATACAATAGATAAAAATCATTAACCAGAAATAAATCCTTCTCCATTTCCTCTCCTGTTTTGACAATTATCCCATCTCCCTATGTTAATTGAATAACTCTTTGCTATATCTTTCTTTTACGGTTTATCGTTATGTTCTGTTTCATCATTAGTATATAAATATAAAAAAAGAACTGTACTAATATACCGCACAATTCTTTAGTCCTTTTATTTAAAACTATAGTATAGGAAAGGTAAGAATCACGGTCGTTATAAAAAATATTAATACTTCATTCACCATTTAACTCTAGATTCCCTAATACCATTTTAAAATATCATTAAATAAGAAAGGCTTTTTTCTCAAACAAACTAGCGCCTGAAGACCATTGCACCTTTCATTTCTCTGTGAAAAGAGCTGGAAACTCCATAAGAAAAGAACCACTTATAGAAACAAGAGGAAACTTCATTATTTCTAAAAAAATTTTTATACTCAGTCCTTTGGTGAAGAAATCTCCCAAAATCTATTAATCATTCTCTTCCCATGTAATCTCTTCATCCCCCAGAGGGATCCAATTATCAGAAATACCTAGTGACAGACTGGATAGAAAACCTATTTCTGGTCCAGCTGATTCTTGGAATAGTTTTTTTCGAAACCCCTTGATATATTTATCATAAGCTGTAGCATTAAAGTCGTTAGAGGCTCTTATATAAATCCGATTATCCTTTAATCTAATTTTCGCTTCATCTATATTCCCCTTATTTTCAGCAATGGTGTCTCTAGCCACACTTATCATTGTTGGAACAGCGCCTTGTAGTGCATTTTCTAGCAAATTCTTTAGAAGTTCAGGTTCAAAGCCACCACTCAATTCGCTTGTTAAAGCACGATCCATTGCTTCTAAACTGATTTCATTATTACTATAATCTCTATATCTAGGATTACTACGGATACTTGACTCCATTTCAGCTATTTTTTCAGAAAGTAATTTTGGTAGAGGATCAAGATTCAGACTTAAGATGTAATTATCATAACTACTTATGGATGGACTAAGATTATCATAAATAACTGAAGTAGCAGCGAAGCTTGCTTGTTGTGAGGTTGTGTTTGCCTGCTCCTTCACTGCAAGGACCTTTGATAAATTAAGAACGAATAAAAATAAAACCATCATCCCTCCTAATACACCAATCCAGAGTAGAGTCATACTTCCTTCTTCATTTTTTATGATTTTATTAAATTTGTTCATTAATCAATCGTCCTCCCACTTGCAGATGAGGAAAAGGAATATGATGGTGTTCTTCCACCAAAGAGCTTTTTAGGAAGAAATATATAGTTTATTTTTACATTGACAGTAGCTTTGAATTTCTTTCCTGGAGGTATTGAAGTATCCTGAAAGCTAATGTTATCTCCATTCATATCTACAATTTTCTTAGCAGCATCTGATGCTTCATTTGTATCCTGTGTAAGTGAATAAACTTTTGCAGCCTCATTAGCGGCTGACTTTGCTACGACAACGGCATGTATAGTAACTCCAAACTGCCAAATAATTGCAACAAGAATCAAAACAAATGGGATCATTCCTAGAAATTCAATGGTCGCTGACCCGTCTTCTTTTTTTAGTATTTTCTTCATTAACCTCATAGCAAAGCTCTCCTTTATTTAAACTTCTTACAATGCTGTACTATGATCTTCCACATTAAGCATATTTAAATTTTCTCTCCACTTAATGGTGCTGGAAGTAAGTAAAACGATAAAAAAAGGATAGAATAAAGTATTTAAAAAGATTTGTGAAATGACTAATGCAGCATACGAAGTCGTTATACCCAATATCAATTGATTAAGAACGATTCCAATGGCTAATTCAAATAACCCAAACACCAAAATATAGAGTAATAGTTTCAGCCAATGTTTTTTATAAATAGTAATTGTTTCTTTCAATGATTTCCAAACAGATTTATTATCAATCACAGCAATAATAGGGGCTGGTATAAATATTGAAAAGAGAATTAATCCTGGCAATATATAAAGCATAAAACCGATTGTTGTCAAAAAAGACAATACTATAGCAAATATAAAAATATTAAAGCCTTGCACTAAAAAAGTATATATGGCATTTTTCAGAGGCTTCTCATGTCCCATGTAGTCATTATATGTTAACTTAATGAATGGAATTTGAGCATATAAATAAAGTAATAAGGTTAAAAATCCATAGTAGGTATCTCCTGCTGAATGAATTGTTCCATTAAAAGGTGTAACTGCATAAATAAAATTAGTAAGAAACAAATGGAAAACTAACAATGGAATTTGGATAATTGCAATTAATAATAGAATTTTTTCATACTTACTTGTAAATAATGCTATCGCATATTTAAATGGCTTCTCCATAATATCCCTCATCTTATATATTTAACGGGTGCCTTAAATTCTTCATTACCTTTTCTTGAAATTCCGCAGCACTTTTTTGAACCTCTATTTTCTTTTTTGTTAATTGTTCTTCTAACGGCAGGTCTTTTATTTTTTCCTCTAATATAAAATTCTGTGATCCTTTTGCTATATTTTCTTTTTCCGCTAATAATCCTTGTAAAAACTTTTTACTTTCTTTATCAATCGTTCTATCTATATTTTTTGAATAAATCTCATTTTTAAATCTCTCTAAAGCATCGATATGGTTATTAGATAAATAATTAAGGGTAAATAATAGCATATCAAACTGATGTACCATTGTTAGTGTATAGTCTATATCGTTATCAGTTATAATATTTCTTTTTAAAACTCCATTATCATAATAATTTTCGTACTCTTTATATAATTGGATTGTTTTGATTTGTGTTTCTCGCATTTTATTGAATAGATTTAAACCTTCTATTAAAATTTTATTTTCTTTATCTCCTCCTTGCTTTAAATAATCTTCTACTGCATTAATAATATTGGTAAAAAATTCAGGACCTACACTTGCTCTTGGACCAATTTCTATAAAAATATTGCGCGACACACCTGAAAATAAAAGTAATTTTTGCAATGCTTCCATATATTCATCCTTTAAAGGACTGTCTAATGAGATAACAGCATAACCAGTTTCCTTTTCTTTCCTTTTATATGTAACAAAATAATATTTATTTTCATTAATTTCATAACCAAAAGGATTTAGTGCATAGTTTTCAAACATTTTTTTATGCTTTTTTACTTCATTTATTAACTTTTCGACTTCCATCATTTATAATCACCTATTTAATAAATTTACTCATTCTTTAAAGGGGCTGTCTATTGGCATTCTATCCCCTTTATATGTTGACAGCCCCTATTTTTAACTGAACCAACCTTTTACTTTCTTCCATCCTTTACTAATTGCATTCTTAGCCTTATCTTTTACCTTCACAATCTTATCCCAATTGTCTGCAGCTAGTTTAGTTAATTTAGATGCTCCCCAAATCACTGCACCACCTGCAATCAATACTGTTCCTGCAACTTGAGTACCTGGAATATATTCTAGAACGACTCCTGCATTCATCATAGTTTCACCTAAGCTAGCCGTTGCATCTGCAACAGCGGATACCTTTTTCGATGAATCAGCATTGCTCTTTAATACGTCTATTGCTTTTGCACCTTTAAAGCCCGTTTCGAAAGCTCCGTAACCTGCACCGATAGCAGAAGTAACTACGTTAAACTTAGAAACTGCGCCCACATTTAATCCTGTAATAGCACCTCGCGCTGTAGTACCACTTACAGTACCCGTTGGACCCCACCTATTAAACAATTTTAGAGATGCCTCGGCACCATCCTTAACTTTTGAATAAGCATCCACAGCTTCAGAGGCACCATTAATATACCATGGGGTCTTATCCCCCATCCCTACTTTTACACCATTTAACACTAAATTAGTATAAAAGCTTCCGGCCGATCCTGCAGGAAATTGATTAGGGTTTTCCATGAAGTCACCAATCATTCCTATTTGACCGCCGATAATATCATTACCAACGTATTTTGCAACTTCATATCCATACGGTAAATCTATATCTAATATGGAGTTTGGGTCGCCAAAACCACCACTTCCGCCTCCACCACCGGCACTACTACCCGATGGAGGAAAATATGATGGAAAATTAGGTCCCAATGGATTCATTGGGTCATAAGCGTAATTGGGGTTATTCCAAGGGCTACCATTTCCACCCTGTCCATTCCATCCATTCCCATTTGGGTTACTTGAAGAGTTCCACGCATTTCCGTTGGAATTACCTGTAGAGTTCCAACCATTATTTCCCCAGCCGTTTCCATTTGGATTACCTGTGGAGTTCCAACCATTATTTCCCCAACCGTTTCCATTTGGATTGCCTGTGGAGTTCCAGCCATTATTTCCCCAGCCGTTTCCGTTCGGATTGCCTGTGGAGTTCCAACCATTACCTCCCCAGCCGTTTCCATTTGGATTACCTGTGGAGTTCCAACCGTTATTCATCCATGGATTAAGATACCATGGGGTGCTACTCCATGAAGATCCGTCCCAATCACTACTATTCCATCCGTTTCCGTCCCACGGATTACCTGAGAAAGGAGGAATGGACCAGGATGAACCTTCCCATGAATTTCCTGACCAACCATCTGCGCTCCAACCTTCACTACTCCAGGAGTTCCCTGTCCATGGTGTTCCTGTCCAAGGCTTCGCTACTGCTGCAATGATCGGGACAGAAAATGCTTGAAGAAGTACGAGAATTAAAGCAAAAAAAACTAGTATTCTACCAATAAATTTTTTCACCTGTACCACTCATTTCACTTATGATTCAATCACCACCGCTGCCTGATTATTGTTGAGTATTAGTATTATATTTTTCATTGATCTTTTTCTTGAGATCTTCTATTTCTTTAATATTAATTTCCTTTAAATTCCCCTCCATTTCCTTTTTTGTTTGAATCACTAGTTCTTTAATATTTTTTCTGATCTTTTTCAGTTGATCTTCTTGCTTAAATGTAATCTTACCTTCATCTCTTAGAATTGATAGCATATAACCAATATTCAAATTTTGCCTAGTTGCTCTATATCCCCAGTCATTAGTAAGTTCTAAAATATCAAAACTATTATCCACTCGAAGAGCCTCCGCACTTCTTATTGAATCCTTTTTCCATCTCTCCCAATTTTTAAGAACCTCTTCTGCACGTTGAAATTCCTTTTTCAATTGATCACCACTAGTAACAGTGGTATAGATTCCATTTGCACTTTCTGCAACTTGCTTTAGTTGCTTCTGGGCTTCCGAATCTACATTGAATCCAATGACATTAATAATAGGTGCAACATTAGATGAGGCAAATGATTTTGCAACCTTTACAGGATCTCCATCACATGTTTCAACCCCATCACTTACTAAATAAATAAGATTTGTATTTGTTTTAGCATCGAATTTAGCTAATGACTGCTTAGATTCTTCTAATGCTTTCGCGATAGGTGTCCAGCCACTAGGTTTAAACTTATTCAATGATTGATTGAACTCAGTTTGTTTATACGGACCAAAACCATAAACTTGTTCTATACTTGAACATGATAATGCTTTATCAGAATCCGCTCCAGAACCTTTATGTCCGTATACCCTAAGTGATATATTTGCTTCTTTAGGCAAACTTGATAGAAAATTATTGATAGATTCTTTGGCTAATTCCATCATGGTTTTTCCATTAATTGTATTAGCCATACTACCACTTGAATCTAAAATAATTTCAATATTATAATTGTCTTTAAACTGAAAACGTGATTCAGGTAAATCAGGATTTCCTGACATAGAAAATTCCCATTTATTAAGCAGATCATTGGGGTCCTGAAAATCCGTAGCAACAAGTGAATAAATATATTTCATATACTCATTTAACTCTTCTTCACTAGGATTTTCGTTTAAAGGAGGTAAATCCTTAATTTCCTCCTTTACTTTTGATGCAATTTCGTCAGACAATATTTCTTGGTCCGCAAACTTTCCTGGGGATTGTGTAATTAAATCCTCCGCAGTTGTAGGAAGTTCTGGCAAGTTGTCGAATATTTTCGTTGTAGTTTCTTGTTTACTTACGTTCCCGCTACTTTCTATACTTTGTTCATTTTTAGGTTGTTTTTTCTCGTGATGATCTTTGCTACTATTATCTACATTTTTTTCACTACAACCAGCCAATACTAGAACGATTATTAGTAATATTAGTAGAGTGAGTTTTCTGTATTGAACTTTCCTTTGCACCAAAAATTATTCCCCTCCCATTTTTTCAATCCAGCCTTTAAATTTATCTAGGACAGTCGTTCCAAATTCAGTATTTGAAGAGAATGCCGTTGAGATTAATCCAACTACAATAACTACAACAGCAGCAATACCAATCCATTCAAGTGTTTGTGAACCCTTTTGGTTATTCACCAAATTACTAAACCTCATATTTGTCTTTAATAAAAAAGCCCTTAATTTTTTCATATTGTCATCCTCCACATTTTTTATCTTTATTTTTTTAGTACTACAATTTAATCAGATTGCTAGATTATTGAAGCATATTAAAAATACTATTTTCCCCATATATCATGTTTAATATCATTAGTCCGGCAATCATCAATATCGAAACAGGTGCAACAATAAATGTTGTTACTAGTGTCACTTTCGGTGAGGCTTTCGCTGCTAATTCTTTTACTTGTTCTTCTCTTAGTTTTCTCATATCTTCAGCCTGAATTTTAAACGTCGTAGCAATAGGTACCCCTAAGTTTTGACCTTGTATAAGTGACTTAATAAGACTCTGAAACTCAGTATTATCATTTCTCGATAACAGATTCCGATAAGCAGTTTCTCTCTGGACGCCTAATTCAATTTCATAATTAAATCGAGAAAACTCTTCTCTTAGAGGTCCATCGAAAAAACGAATCACCTCCCTCAATGCCTGATCTAGATTAATACCAGCTTGAAGACTAGTACTAATCGTATCTAAAAAGTCAGGTAAATCCTTTCTAATCAATTGTTGCCTCTTTTTTGCTTGATTACGAACGATTATAATAGGTAAGAAATAACCTAAAATCGGCAGAAATATAATTGAGTATTGCGAAAATGGCAAACCAATGATTAGGGATAACACACCTCCAAAGAATCCAACGATAAGTAAAAAGATTTTCAATCCCTGAAATCGCTCTACAGTTAGATTGTAAGAATTACCTGACTTTCTCAACCAATTTTCCACATCATGATTTTCACTAAAAAAGTTGACTCTCTGTCCTAAATCCGAAAAATCTTCCGCATATTTGGTTAGCTTCTGAATAAGCCGTCCTCGTCGATTTTTCTTTTTTGTTTTCTTTTCAAAAACATCTGTATAGGTTACATCTGAAATATGCTCAAGCAGCTCACGCTTTTCTCTAGAAAATACGTAATAATGACGAACAGCCATCCAAATAGTAAACCAGAATAAAATGATCATTAATATAATAAGGGCATCCATATATTTACACCTTTATATCAGAAATTTTTCTTATGAGAATAAACGAAATGATAATTCCTAAAAGAAATAATATTAAAATAATTATTCCTGGTAATGTCCACAATGGATCTGTAAATCCATCCACCACATTATTCATTACTAATAGAATAAAGATTGGCAAAGCAGGAACAATAAATGATACATATCTTTGCTCTGACGTCATCGTCTTAATAGTCTGATTAAGTATTTTCCTATCTTCTAACGTATTGGACATTGTTTCCAAGGTTGCAGCTAAATTACCTCCGGTTTTCGTTTGAATAAGGATGGTTGAAATAAATAATTGAAAATCGCGAGACTTATTTCTTTTTTGGATTGATCGTAAAGCAATTTCTAAAGGAACCCCAAGCTTTAACTGATTGGATATTCCTTTGAATTCTTTACCAGCTGGTGCTGGTATCTCTTTAGAGACTAAATCGATTCCTTGGCTGATGGTCAATCCAGATTTCGCTGCACTTCCTAGTAATCTACATATATCTGATAATTGGTCATTAAACCTTTCTTCGTACTTATTTTTTCTCATATAGAACATAAGGAAGTGGGCACCTATTAGAATACCTATTGAAATAAGTATGTTTATACTTGCTGAAGTTTTAAAAAATTTCCCTATTAAAATGAACAGGATAAAAAATCCCAAAATATGAATTCCCAAATATTCTGATGGTAATAGCGGCACATTAGCACCAATCAATTTATTGGATAGGGCCTCTGCTTGTTTTGATTGATCAAATCGGTCACCGACTACACTAATAAAGCTTTTTCTTTTTTCCTCAGGGAACCATTCATTCACTTTATTTCCCCATGCCCGCTTTTTTGAACGATATCCTAGATAAATATAAAATGCCCACAAGAGGAATAAGACAGCCAGGCTATACAGGATGGACACTGCTGTACTCATAAACAATCCCCCCTTTTGGTTCGAAAATAGCTGGATCCATTTGAATACCATTGATTGAAAATCGTTCGAGACATTTAGGAATCGTACCTGTTGCAGTGAATATCCCCTGAATTTGCCCTTTAGAATTGATGCCTGTTCTTTGAAATCTAAAAATATCATGGACTTGTATTTTATTATTCTCATCCACATAGACTTCTGATATATTAGTAATTCTTCGTGTGCCATCACTTAAACGATCGGCTTGAATGATGTAATCAAGCGCACCAACGATGTATTCACGAATAATATGTGTCGGTAAATCCATTCCTGCCATCACAACCATACCTTCCACACGATTAATTGCATCTGCTGGTGAGTTTGCATGGACAGTTGTTAATGATCCTTCATGTCCTGTATTCATCGCTTGTAGCATATCAAAAGCTTCTGAAGCACGTACTTCCCCAACGATTATTCTATCGGGTCTCATACGAAGTGCATTCTTAACCAACTGACGTATGGTAACATCCCCTCTCCCTTCAACATTGGGTGGCCGAGCTTCTAATCCAACAACACTTGCTCGATTTAGTCTTAATTCTGCAGAATCCTCAATCGTTATAACCCGTTCATACTCAGGAATAGCTTTTGCTACTGCATTCAATAATGTAGTTTTACCACTCCCTGTCCCCCCAGAAATAAGAATATTCATTTTTACCTGAACAAGGGCCTCTAAAAATAAAGACATTTCCTCTGTTAATGTTCCATTTTCAACTAAATCCACCATCTCAAAAGGTACTTTTCTAAATTTCCTGATCGAGATCAGTGTTCCATTCAAGCTTATCGGTGGAATAACAGCATTTACACGGCTTCCATCTGGTAATCGGGCATCAACCATCGGTGAACTTTCATCAATTCTTCTTCCTAATGGAGCAACAATGCGATCAATAATATGTCTAACATGTGATTCGTCTCTAAATTTAACTCCTGCTTTCTCTAATCTTCCGCTTTTTTCAATAAATACTTCATCCGGTCCATTGACTAGTATTTCCGTAATTTCATCGTCCTTTAAAAAGGGTTCAAGTGGACCAAAGCCCACACTTTCATCTATTAATCTAGTTAAAAGTAGTTCCTTATCTGTACGTGGAATAACTACTTTTTCCTCCGATAAAAACTGGTTAATCAATCTTTCAATAGTTAACCGCTTCTCACCTTCTGCTAGACTAATTAGTGTTTCTAAATTCGTTTCTGTCAATAACCTAGATTTATAATGTTCCACTAACTGATCAATATATGGGTTAAATTGTTGAACATTCACATCGGATATAGCTTCCTCAACTTCTGGCCGATCGATTTTTCGTCGAAATAAAGACATGTTCATTTCCCCCTTCTTATAAAGAATTGGCCATTATTTCAACATCGAGGTTACCCATTTTTGTATGTCCTTTGCAGCAGGAATCAGCTTTTTTTCCTTCGGTTCCTTACGTACAGGATTCCCTTGGTTTATTGCTGAAAGAACACCTTTTGCATCTCTGCGTATTTGAGCAGTTATAGGATATTTAACAAACTTCTCTAAATCCTTCTTTGTTAACTCGTTTTCACTACCTGAGTTATTAATCACTATATCCATGCGATCATTTGTAATAATACCTAATCGTTGAAAGAGTACTTCTACATGTTTTAATCCCTTGATTGCCGGTGTATCTAAAGTCATCACATAATATACGCGATCCGCATCCTCTAAAACAGCTGCACCTACCTCATCCATATATGAAGGAATATCAACAATGACAAAATCATAGCTCCTACGACATGCCTTTAATAGGCTCTCAATGAATTCTGCATCTATACTTTCTGCTAATTCCGCATCACGTGGGCTTAATAGTACATCAAGTTTTGAATGCGGTTCTTTTTCTGCCACATTGCGTATATGATGCTCATTTATTTCCCGAATAACTGGTTTCAAATCAATGATAGAGCGACTACTTTCCATACCAAGAAACGTTTCCGCCCCTCCATATTGAAGATTTAGGTCTATATATAGTACCTGTGCAGTTGATTCTAATTTCAATGTTTGAGCAAACAATGAACTTAAAAAGGTTTTACCACTTCCACCTTTTCCACTATAGAATGCAAAGACTTGACCGCTCCCCCTCTGAAATGTTCCCGAGGTAGCAGCTAGTTCTGTCATTGTCTTTCTTTGTAAAACCATGCTATTTAATTTATCATTCAATAAAGGCAATTCATCAGGGATCACTAAAAAATCTGTAGCCCCTGCTCTTATTACATCTCTATATAATTCAAAGTCTTGTGAATCATGAATAAAAAGAATCGTTAAGTTAGGATTTTCTTTTCGCATATAGTGAATTGTATCTATCGGATTTTCTGTTTTGCTATTCAATAAGATAGCTATATTTAATTCCTGCTTTTTAACTTCATTCCGAACATAGCGTGTTTCAATTAATTGAACTTCAAAGGATTCTGCAATACTTTCTGCTACTAATTTATATTGATCATTTTCCTCTCCAATAATGACAATTCTTTGTGATTTCTCCATACTTTTGCTCTCCTTACCCCAGTCCTCTTCATAACCCTGAAATTATTTTTTTTCATCGCCTTTTTCAGATTTTTGCCCTTGTTCATTTGGAGTATTAGCCTTTGAAGATTGGTCTTGTTTTTTTGAATCTTCTTTAGTTGTTGGTGATTGATTATTTTGTTGCTTTTCATTACTATCTTTTTTATCCTTGGCCTCATTTTCAGTAGAAGCTTGGTTCTCTTTTATTTCTTCTTGATTCTCTTCCAATTTACTTTGTACGGGTTCATTGGATTGTCCTACATTCGATTTAATGATACGTACACTGTCCGCGTAATTCTGCATATGTATTAATTCGGGGACTAGTGATTGGGGAATTTCTACTTGAATCCCTTTAAATTTACTTTTTTCTTTTGCCACTCTTGCTACTTTTACATCCTTCATAAAGAACTTTGTTTCTTCTTTTCCAGAAAAACGTTCTGATACAATGATATCAACACGATCTAAAGCCTCTAATGGTTCATCAAAATAGACTCTATCTGATTGCATCAAAGTGACTAATCTATTTTTTTCCTCAACTACAGCTGATGCTTGCTTTAGAATATTTTTCGTAATCATATCGCCATCGGATAAAGGTACTACAGCAACTTTATTAAGTAAGTCTTCAGTTTTTGTCACATGGTAGTCTTTTAAATATTTCTTTGGGATTTCATCTGTGGTTACATTTTCAGGAGTAATGATAGCCCGTGATGAAATGTCCCCTTTTGCTACATATACTTTTACCATGGTTCCCAAATTATCATTTATTGCCTGAACCTTTTTTAACACAAGTAATCCCGCTGTTAACGCCAATAATAAAGATAAAATAAAAAATATTATGGCTCTTCTCTTTGACTCTAACATCCTTGTACCTCATTCCCTTTCCCTAAATAATGTAAATATTTTTATAATCATGAAGGAAAAAGCAAACTACTACCATTGCTTTTACATTCCTTTCTTCGAGAAGAATCCTAACTTTTAACGATATTTTATAAATAATAGGTATATATAAGGGAAGTCTTTTTTACTGTAATTCTACTAGCTAATAGTTCATGTGGAAGTATATTCCTATATATAAGTATTTACCACCTGTTTTTGTAGCGGTCAATCGCACTAAAAACGGTGTCGAATGGTGTCTGGTACTATTTTTCTAAAGGTATTTCGAAACTAGGATTTTTTAATAGGTGAAATGGATGGGACAAAGATAAAGTAACTAGGTACTACGGAGAGAAAAAAAGGAAAATTACGGAATATACATTTCAAATATTACAAATTATAGTACAATTCTACCGTTTTTTTGTTCACTATGTTGTTACTTTAAGAAGGAGGAAATTTTAAGACAAGCTAAAAAACTCCTTTACACTTTTCGTCAAAAGGAGGGTCTTATAGTTAGAATGAAATATACCATTCCACCTACGAACTTAATATTATAACTGATGCTCACAATGAATTTTTACAATACCCATCTTGTTATTTTTTATACCCTTATATTCTGCATTACAGATAATTCCTCAATATAAAAAATCGTATAATAAATTCTTATAGGTGCATATTATTCATACAACGTCATGTGTTTACTAAAATGGATTAAAACAATACTAAAAATACTCTTCCTGGAGTGGTGTATGATAATGTTAAGAGATAACTCTTTAAATGAGAAATTAACGTCGGCTGAAATGGGAAAACTGTGGGCGACATATATGGGAAATTCCATGTCTATAAGGGTCCTCACATACTATCTTTTACATACCAAGGATAAAGAAATTAAAAAGATACTAAATCATGCATTGAATCTAAGTGAAACAATGGTAAAAAGAAGTAAAAAGATTTTTATACAGGATAACTTCCCAGTACCCTTGGGGTTTGGTGAACAGGATGTAAATTTAGGTGCCCCTAAGCTATTTGAGGATGAATTTTATCTATATTATTTGAAATATGCCAGTAAAGCGGGCCTTAGCCTCTATTCTATTGCAATACCTATGGTAATAAGGCAGGATGTGAGAGATTTTTTTTCTTTCTGTCTTAACTCTACAGAAAAGCTGTTAATTGAAGTAAATAATATTCTAAATATGAAAGGGCTTTTAATGAAGCCCTCCATTATTCCAAATCCAGAAAAAGTTAAAATTATAAGGTCTAATGATTATTTAAATGGATTTTTTGGAGGTGTGCGGAATCTCCATGCTCTGGAGATAGCGCATCTAAATGATAATATAGAAAGTGATGTAGTAAGTAAAGCCCTTCTGATTGGATTTAGTCAGGTAGCTAAAAATGAAAAGGTTAAAGATTTTTTTATTAGAGGAAGAGACTTAACACATAAACATATTGAAAAATGCTCGCAAAAATTATCAAAGGATCACTTACCGTCACCATCCTTATTGGATCATTTAGTTAGTACTTCTTCATATGCCCCGTTTTCTGACAGATTAATGTTATTCCATAAGATCGATATGTTTGCTATGAAAATAAGATCCTATGCGAATTCTATTTCAGTAAACGGAAGAAGAGATTTAGCCGCGATGTATTCTCGGTTTATTCTTGATGTTGGCTTTTATGTTGAGGATGCCATGAGTATCATGATTGAAAATGATTGGATGGAACGGCCACCTGAAGCTGCTGATAGAAATGACTTAACGTAGATGTTTGATTAATAAGTATTATAGCTCCCTTATTAACAAATAAGAATTGCTAAGCAAATATTTAATAGGAAAATCTATCTTATTAAATACATAAAGATAAATTTTGATCTCAATTTTTTACTACATTTAAAATAGAAAGTACTAACCCTGTAATAAACTGACACTTGAAGTACATTCAAGTGTCAATTTACTTTTAGTTATCATTTTAAGCTTCTATTTATTTTTATTTCTCTTTTACTTTTTCAGATATAGGCCTTTTTATCGGTGTAAGAAAAGTTATCACTAAAGCAATAATGGCTAACCCCATCATGAAGTAGTAGGATTCACCCGAAGCAAAAATTGAAGCTAATTCCTTACTTCTCTCTGTCACACCTTGGTTAACTAAACTGCCAGCATATTCCGTCGCTTTCGATGTATAAATCGTAACGACCACTGCTGTACCAATTGCCCCTGCAATTTGTCGAACCGTATTGTTTACAGCCGTTCCATGAGTAATAAGTTTTTGTGGCAAAGCATTTAAACCTGCTGTGTTCAGTGGCATTGTAATAAAGCTTAAACCAATGCGTAAGAAAATCGTCCGAATCATTAAGAAAGTAAATGACGTTGTTTCTGTTAAGTCTGTTACAACCCACATTGAAGGAATGACAAAAATTAAACCTATAATAAATAGTGGCTTTGCTCCATATCGGTCATACAATTTTCCGGTAACAGGAGATAAGAACGCATTCACGATGGCTCCTGGCAATAAGAGTAGTCCGGCATCAAATGCTGTAAATCCTCGACCATCTTGTAAATAGATGGGGAGTAAAATCATATCAGCATATAACATCATCGTTACAATAATATTAATGAGAGACGTCATTGTAAAGGTCTTGTTTTTGAATACAAGTACATTTAAGAATGGATCACTTGAGCGTAATTGACGGATGGTGAATAGCACTAACACAATAATACCTAAAATAATTGTTGTTAACACCAGCGCATCGCCCCAGCCGTTACTACCAGCTTTACTAAATCCATATAAAACTAGCCCAAAACCAATTGTTGATAGAATGACACTAAGTACATCCAAATCTGCTTTCGATCCTTCAGAGACATTAATTAAATATTTGAATGCTAATAGAATAACAATCCCTACTAGTGGGATTAATCCAATAAACAACCAACGCCATGATACATATTCAATCACGAAACCAGATAATGTTGGTGCTATTGCAGGTGCGAAAATCATTGCTAGCCCTAATAGACCCATTGCGCTTCCTCTTTTTTCAGGTGGGAAGATAAACATAGCGACACTCATCATGAGCGGCATGATTATACCTGCACCCGCAGCCTGGATCATACGTCCAATTAATAATACTGAAAAATTTGTTGCAATCGCACAAAAAATAGAACCAAAAAGCAATAATAGCATCGAGCTAATAAATAATTGACGTGTTGAAAAACGCTTCATTAAAAAAGCAGTTACGGGAATTAATACACCCCGTTTTATAAGGGATGTGTTAACAAAATGTTAGCAATTTCAAACGGATGTTTTTTACAGTTATCTCCATACACTTCATGATCTAAACCGTAATGGCAGTTAGGTATGAATAAGTAGTGTTTGCCTGAACTAAGAATTAAACTATGTTATTTTCTAAATCGATGACTGAAAACGAACGCCGAGCTGGATACCGAGTTTTTTTGCTAAACACCTTCCTTAAATCTTTTTAATGAAATATATATTGATAATAAACCGTTTAACCCCATCAAGATAACCATTACTTTAGTTAGTAATGCAATATCTGCAGCAAATACTTTTATCGTATGCCATGGAGATCCAGTACTATAGATTAGTAACGGAATTATAGCAACAGCTATAACTAATAGAATAATTCCGGAAATGCACCATACCTTTGTTTTACGAGTTTTTCCCGATTTAATCTTTACAAGCAAATAAATGGACATTACAAGGAGCAAGGTAATAATCCCTATTAAAATGAATTGAACAATAGGACTGGATTGAGGTATATCCAACGGCTCATCTCCATTTAATATATTGATAATCCCTTGTTTTAGGTATATAAGTCCCTCTTCTTCTAAAATATGATTCTTATTAGTAAGAATCACACCTCCCCAACTGGTTTCTGGTATAAGAAATACTTCTGCACGTGAATCAGGAGTAGAACCCGAATGCCATATCATTTCTTCTTTAGAGTTTGGATTGGAGATTCTTACACCAAGACCATAATATCGATGTTCACCAGTTTGAACATAAGGGGACAAATATAAATTCATTGTTTTTTCACTTAAAAAATTATTACTATCGCGCTGGCTAAGCAACTTAATGTACTGGATCATGTCTGTTGCACTTGCGGTTAGGTATCCATATGGTGCGCCTCCGTTATCATATGTTACTGCACTATTTCGAGGGAATCCTAGCCATGACTGGTAACCAGCTGCATATCCTTTTTTATATGCTGCGCTATAATCAGCAGCTGCATTTTTCATTCCTAATGGTGAAAAAACTTGTTTCTCCATATATTCAGAATAGGTTTGATTTGTAACTTCTTCAATGAGAGCACCGAGAATTGAAAAATTAGCATTACTATATTGATGCTTTTCTCCCGGTACGGCAGTCAACTTCAAGTTTGATAAACTTTCTACATTTTTCTTTATTGCGTCCATATCATTAGATTCTCTATCTGATATGGATAAGCCAGAATAAGTACTTATCCCACTGGTTTGCGTTAGTAAATGTTTAATTGTTATTTGGGATGCTGCTTTTTTATCTTTAAGTGAAAACCATGGAATATACTTTTGAACCGGATCATCTAATTGGACGGTCCCTTCTTCAATTAATTTCATTACGGCTAAGCTGGTTAATGATTTACTTATCGAACCTATTGTAAAAGGAGTTTCAGTTGTTACTTTTTCCTCAGATTCTCCCGTTACCCCCCAAGCCTTGGCGTAAAAAATATTATTTTCATGAACAATAACAATAGAGGCTCCCGGAATTCGATGACTTTCTAAAAAGGTTTTGATATAGCTATCCAGCGTGCTCTTGAGGTCTTGTTCTGCGGACATTTGTGAAATTGGTAGAAATATAATAAGCGAAATTAATACTAAACATACTAATGTAAATTTTGTTATAAGTGCTATAATTTTCATTAATTTTACCTAATTATTATTTTTCGTAAAAAAAGTTTAATTACAAGCACCGAAACTAAACAAGCAATAGACATGCTAATGATCATTAACAACGAATTCCACCATGAATTATTGGAAATCTGAAAAAAGATATTATAATAATATCTATTGCTGGTACTTTGCGGATTAAAGGATTCCGTTAGAAACATAGATAATATTAGCTGAGAGCCCAGATAGCTGAGAATTAAAGTAAAGAATCCTATCACAAATAAAATTCCTGTTCTACTTTTTGATTTTCTTATTTGCTTTATTTCTGAATGAAGATCTATTCCATTAATCTCTAAAAAATCTTTGACTAATTCATGAGAATTCCCTAATTCCTTTATACTATCTTTCCCGAGTTCACGGGATTCCTGAATATGTTCTAAAAGCTGCTGTTTAATATTATTTCTATCTTTTGAACTAATATGATATTGCTTTAGCTCTTCGAGAACTTCGTTTAAAAATTGTTGTTCTGCCATGTTCAATTTAATATTCATTCCAAATGATCTCCTTTCAAACCACTTTGCAGAAGGGATTTTATATCTTGTTGTAATTCCAACCACTCATTGATTTTCTTCTGAAGATGCATTTTCCCTTTTTCATTGATCTCATAATAAACTCTAACTTTTCCATTTTCCGTCATTTCACGATAAGTACTAACCCATTCCTGATCTTTAAGTTTAGTCAAGATGGGATAAATGCTTCCTACTCCTTTCAGTTTTAAATTGTGTTCTTCAAGCTCTTTCATAATTTCATAACCATAGCTTTTATTCTTTGACAAAATCGATAATACACACATCTCTAAGTGACCTTTAATTAAACTTGTTCTATCCATAGGATAAATCTAACAAAAATATATACTTCTTTCAAGTATATATTTGAAATAAATTATTAATAAGATTGAATAAGCTTAATAAGACTATCCCCAAAATTTGTTTTTGCTACCTTTTCCAGTTTGTTTCTCTAAAGTGAAGCATGTAATATTGATATTAATAACCATGCGATTGCAACTCCATGACCTATTACAATCCCATGAATAAAACTTTGGAATTTCAACTAGCTAGGCCGAAGACTAAATCATGAAGGAAAATAAAATGTTTAAGATGAGGTCATTGATGGTAAGGAGATAGTTACTATTGCAAAATTGGTAGACTATGCGGGTATCTTATCGTAATCAGACTGTCCAAAATAGGTGGGGGATTCAAACTAAATCCTAGGTTTACACTATACTCAATTAGGCATATACATGCATCACTTCTTACCGTTTTCACACTCTTCATGTCCTGAACCACAATGGCAGTTAGGTATAAATAAGTAGTGATTGCCTTAACCTAGTTTTTTCGAACTATCGTATTTTTAATGGGGGATTTGTTTTACAAATTTATCTCGTCAGCCCGGATATCCTTTCTTAATCAAATTTGTGGAGATTTTAACCACACATCTATTATTGCACAGGCAGAAATGGAATTAAGTGATATTATGAATTCCCCCTAGAGTAATCTCAAAAGTATACCTCCATTTATCAAATCATTAAAGAAAAAACGCCTCTACCAAATTCGGCAACTTGGTTCGAGGCTATAGAAAAGAAAAACGCTTGAAAGCAAATTCTTGCTTTCAAGCTACTTAGCCTTTTCCAAGATTTTAAGCAGAGCCAAAGTAATTTTCAATTCAATACTTCTAAGGAGAAAACATTATGTTTCTCGAAATCACTTATTATTTCTTGCGGCATTAGTAATCTCAATTGGTCTTTAGTTGCCCATTTGTAATGAGAGTGCTCCTTGGATAGTATAGCTTCTTTACTATTACTACTACATAAATAGGTCAAAATAACAACTTGTCTCGTTGGTTCAGTTTTGAATGTGGTTGCATATAAAATCTTCTCTACTGTAACAGATAAACCTACTTCTTCTTGAACTTCCCGTAAAAGTGCAGTTTCTAAATCCTCGCCAAATTCAATTTTGCCACCAACACATTCCCAAGTTCCTCTGCCAATTTCATCATCTTTTTCACGTTGAACTATCAAAACTTTCCCTTCATTCACAATGAAACCTTTAAGAGCAACAACTATCTTATATGGATTTTTCATACAATAATACCTACCTGTTTGTTATTAAAGATAAAGTATAGTTTTCATATTCATACGATTGTTCCAGTTTGTTGAATTTATTATCGCTTCTTCGATTATATAAGCCCTTAAATCCACAAGAATACAGAGTTATATTTAGAAAAAGCACATTTCTTATCTCGAAATATCCGATTATTAATAATTAACCATGATAATGATCCCATAAAAGAAAATAGCTATAGGGAAAATAATAAAAATCCCGTTAAATAGTTGTAAAACCCTTAACAACAGATTTATCTTTTTACCTGCACATTTTCTAATGTATATAAAAGAAATCAAACCAATTATAGGTGTAAAGAAACCAGCTACTCCATAATTCGGATCAGAGGCATCGATTAATTCTTCAATTAGGAAAGCTGAGAATATAAGATTGATAACTAATAATAACAATGGAAGTAGTATATTCATTTTTTTCATTGTAATATCAAACAATTAAACAACCTCCATACTAAAACTTTAATTAACCTTTGTCCTCTTATAATTATTTTTATTACGCACAAAGAGCAAAGTAAACAGCTGCCTTGAGATAATGTATGCAAATGCACCAATTGGAACAGCATACAAGTCCAGCAACAAGCTGTCCTGATACTGTTCTGGGTGCTTAAATAGCATCGGCGTTTGAATTCCGCCAAATACCAATGACGGTACCAAAAAGAATATCCAAGGGTTTAACAGCCATTTCGTGTTAAATTGACTGGCAAGGGCTTCATAAAAAACCTCGCCAGTCCCTGCGATAAGGGTTACTAAGAACATAGCCATCAACACACTGTAAAGCGGCAAACTATTATTAAACTCTGGATGATAGTATTCCATAGCAGAATAGGAAACAAAGCATAAAAGACCGGTAACAAAAATAACGCACCACACGAACCGAATTAGTTTATAAAAGGGGAAAAGGGCCCTCTTTAATTCCCGATTCAACTTACCTTGATTACCAAAAGATTCGATAGCATGACGGACCGCCTTTTCTTCAGAATATCCTTTAATTAAAAGTTCTTTCACATGGTCCTGAAGGTGTATATAGATTTCTTCCCTTAATTCCTTCTGTTCATCATCAGGCAAATCCAAGGTAATTTCCTTTACATACTGTTCGATCTTCGTCACGATAATCCCTCCACAGTATTTTCTATTAACGTATTGATTTGTTTCCAATTCTGCAGCTTCTCTGCCAAAACAGTTCGCCCGGTTTTAGTAATAGAGTAATACTTTCTGCGACCACCATCCGATTCCTGACTCCAATACGACGTCACACATTCCTTTTTCTCCAGCCTCTTTAATGCAGGGTAAAGTGTTCCTTCATTCATATGGTAAGCATCATGACTTAATACCCGTAATTTTTTTGTCATTTCATAACCATAGCAATCCGCTTCCGCTAATAATGATAGTAATAAGATTTCAATACTGCCCTTAAGCAGCTCTCTGTCCATAACATTACCTCCAAGTTTTTACATTAACATTGTAAAACAATTTACCTCGTATAACAATGTAACATATGAAATAATAACCACTTTTACCAATGAATTATGATTTCCTAACTGTTCACTCTGTCTCTAAAAATAACGAATTATTCACCATCTAATGAGAGATAAAGGACACTTGTAGCCCAAAAAACTAAAAAAATTTATTGATATGCAAAGACATTAGATATATCAAGATGTGTTATACATTTTAAAGATCGGGGATTTCTGACAACAAAGGAAGGGAACAATAGAACAGGAGAATAATTTTTCGAGGGCATTAGATCTGAAGCTGTTTAAGAAAGTGCCTACAGAGTTTGCTTATGTAAGAAAGATTAACAATTGAACAATTGGTGAAGATGGATAAGCTATGAAAAAATGTGGACCTCCACGTTACGAAAGAAATAAAAAAAGAAGCCTCTCAAAAGTTCAATGAACTTTTGAGAAGCCTCCTTTAATATCTTCAATGTTAGCAAAATGTTATTAAATCACTCTCACTTTACCAACAAACCTTTATATACTAAAGGGTCGAGGGGGGGAGATTACATCATTCCGCCCATTCCGCCCATGCCACTCATATCAGGCATTCCGCCACCAGCATTTTCTTCTGGTTTGTCAGCAACTACCGCTTCAGTTGTAAGAAGCATTGCTGCTACAGATGCTGCGTTTTGAAGAGCATAGCGCGTTACTTTTGTTGGGTCTACGATACCAGCTTCGATCATGTTTACCCACTCACCATTTGCTGCGTTGAAACCAACACCCACTTGTTCTTTCTTTAAGCGGTCAACAATGACAGAACCTTCAAGACCTGCATTGTGTGCAATTTGGCGAACTGGCTCTTCTAATGCACGAAGAACGATGTTGATACCAGTAGCTACATCACCTTCTGCTGAAACAGAAGCAACTTTGTTATATACATTTACAAGAGCTGTACCACCACCGGATACGATACCTTCTTCTACTGCTGCACGAGTAGAGTTTAGTGCATCCTCAATACGAAGCTTGCGTTCTTTTAATTCAGTTTCAGTAGCTGCACCAACTTTGATTACTGCTACACCACCAGCAAGCTTAGCAAGACGCTCTTGTAATTTTTCACGGTCAAATTCAGAAGTAGTTTCTTCTAATTGAACACGGATTTGATTTACACGAGCAGAGATGTTTGCAGAATCTCCAGATCCTTCAACAATTGTTGTGTTTTCTTTTGTAACAACAACTTTTGCTGCGCGTCCTAAAGAATCAATTGTTGCAGTTTTAAGATCAAGACCAAGATCTTCAGTAATTACTTCACCGCCAGTAAGAACAGCAATATCTTCTAGCATTGCTTTACGACGATCACCAAAGCCAGGAGCTTTAACTGCTACTGCATTGAATGTACCACGAAGTTTGTTTACTACTAATGTAGCAAGAGCTTCACCTTCAACATCTTCAGCAATCAATAATAATGGTTTACCTTGTTGAACAACTTGTTCTAGAACTGGTAAGATTTCTTGAATGCTTGTAATTTTTTTATCAGTGATTAAGATATATGGATTGTCAAGAACTGCTTCCATTTTATCTGAATCAGTTACCATGTATGGAGATGCATATCCACGATCGAATTGCATACCTTCTACAACATCTAATTCAGTGGTGAAGCCTTTTGATTCTTCAATTGTAATGACACCGTCATTTCCTACACGTTCCATTGCTTCTGCAATTAATTGTCCTACTTCATCATCTGCAGCAGAAATAGCAGCAACTTGTGCGATTGATTCTTTACCTTCGATTGGTTTAGAAATGGCTTGAAGTTCTTCAACCGCTGTTTGTACAGCTTTTTCGATACCTTTACGAATGCCGACAGGGTTTGCACCAGCTGTTACGTTCTTTAAGCCTTCACGAATCATTGCTTGAGCTAAAACAGTTGCAGTTGTTGTACCGTCACCAGCAACATCATTTGTTTTGCTAGCTACTTCAGATACAAGCTTCGCACCCATGTTTTCGAATGCATCTTCTAATTCGATTTCTTTTGCAATTGTTACACCATCATTTGTAATTAGTGGTGAACCGAATTTTTTCTCAAGTACCACGTTACGTCCTTTTGGTCCAAGTGTTACTTTTACAGCGTCTGCTAATTTATCAACTCCGCGAAGCATCGCACGGCGTGCATCTTCACTGAATTTAATTTCCTTTGCCATCTGAAATTACCTCCTTGATTCTTTCTTAAAAGTTTATGAAGTTCAATAAAGTCTTCAGACTTAAATTAGTTTTACTCGGTCAGGGCGCCTATCAATATGGGCGCCAAGGCTTTTCAATAAAGAAGTATTTATTTACGAAAATGGTTAATAACTATTGTACAATAGCTAAAATGTCTGTATCACGTAGAATTAAATATTCGTTACCTTGGTATTTCACTTCTGTACCAGCATATTTAGAGAAGATGATGCGATCGCCTTCAGATACTTCAAGAGCAACACGCTCACCGCTATCTAAAACACGTCCAGTACCTACAGCAACTACCTTACCTTCTTGCGGTTTTTCCTTTGCAGAATCAGGAAGAACGATACCGCTTGCAGTTTTTTCTTCTGTTTCTACTAGTTCAATTACGACGCGATCTCCAAGTGGTTTTAACAAGTGAAACAACCTCCTTAAAAATTTATGTAGATTTTTATGATTATTAGCACTCAACACTCATGAGTGCTAACACAATTATTATAATAATTAATTTAAAGCCTTTTTGCAAGTCTCAAGAGGAAGTTTTTTATAAATTTCTTTTTATTGAGAAATGTAAACAGTTAAGTTTATGTACTAATTTACTTTCTATTCATAGATTAAAAAGTTTTTTACATATAATAGAATAAAGGTCTTACATTTGAACGTATATATATTCAATAGTAGAATGATAATTATGATACTAGGACAGACCATGAAAGGATATATGAATGTGAAAAAAGAGTATGCATTTATCTTAATCGCTTATATTGTCATGCAATTATCTGGTTATATCTGTAACCCCATTGTATATGAGATTGGTGTAAACGGATTTCATGCTTCAAAAGCTTATATGATCAAAATGGCCCCAATCATTTGGATGGTATTCAGTTTTCTTGCCTGTCTTTTAGTTGTTTTACTCCTACTAAGAAAGTCAGAAAGAAAAGAGCGTTCTGAAAGAAAGGACCAGCTGTCTGCTGGGAAATCAGTCTTATGGGCAGTAGGTGGAATCTTTTTAGCCTTCTTTGCTCAAGCAATCGCCTCCATTATTGAACAGTTGATTGGAATTAAGGTTGGTTCTGAAAATACGCAAAGAATCGTTACGATTATAGAAAACTTTCCAATTGTTGTCCTAGTAAGTTCGATTATTGGTCCTATATTAGAAGAAATTGTATTTCGTAAGGTGATTTTTGGATCATTACATAAACGATTATCTTTTTTTCTATCGGCTCTAATTAGTTCCATTATTTTCGGACTTGCCCATATGGAATTGACTCATTTGCTTTTATATACTGCCATGGGATTTACTTTCGCGTTTCTTTACAAAATGACGAATCGGATCATCGTACCTATTACTGCTCATGTTATGATGAATACACTAGTTGTCATTGCACAAATTGCTAATCGTGAAGAAATACAAAAATTAATTGAGAATCAAAGTTTTATTGGAGGATTTTTCACATGAGACCATTATTATCCGGGGTAGTATATTGCCTTTTAGGCACTTTGTTCACTTTCTTTGCTATTCAGCAAGTGAATATAAATGGTTGGTCTTTTTTTGCGTATATGCTTATCTTTTTAGCAACCATTGATTATGGCTCTGGATTTCGACTAATCACCTTGCACTTTAAGCAAAAAAGCCAACAGAAAAAATAAAAAGTATACAGTTATGATTTTACAACAGTAATAAAAAAAGAGATGTTCATAAGTATCAAACTTATGAACATCTCTTTTTATTCAGATTCTCTTTCAAGTTCATATTGCAATTCAGCCGCTTTTGACTTACGGTAGCCGATTTTTGAGAGCCAGATACTAATCTCATATAAAATCATTAAAGGTATTGCTACAACAATTTGTGACATTACATCCGGTGGTGTAATAAAGGCAGCAAGAACGATTAATAAGAAGTAGGCATATTTTCGTACCTTAGCCAAAAACATCGGTGTAATAATACCTAAACGTGTTAAAAATAAAACAACAATTGGCAGTTCAAATAAAAGCCCAAAAGGTAGCGTAATCTGAAATAAGAACGAGAAATATTCATTTATACCGATAACTGGGTTTATATTCATTTGTGATGAAAGCTGCATCATAAATTTTAAGATAAGCGGAAATAAGATAAAATATGAAAAAGCTATTCCAGCTAAGAACAACAGCACCGCTGCGGGAATATAGCTTAATGTAACTTTTCGCTCCTTCTCATACAAACCAGGACTAATAAACGCCCATAACTGATAGAGAATGACAGGCAAAATAATCACCAGCGCCAAGTATAATGTCATCTCCATAAAAACTTTAAATGGATCAGTTAATCGGAAAGCATTCATCGTTATTTCTTTTGCTAAATCTGATTCCTGAAGATAGCGTATGAGTGGTTGTGATAGAAAAAAGCTCACTACTACAGCCAAGATAAAGAAAACGACTATAACAAACAGTCGTTTCCTTAACTCAGATATATGTTCAAAAATCGTCATGTCTTTTTGACTCATATAATTTCATCCTAACATTTACTTAGACTCTTTCCTTACTATCATTTCTGTTGTAATGAAAAGATGCCAAAACCTAGTATTAAGAAAACGAGATTTATTTTACTTGATCTTTACTTTCTGTTTTTGGCTTATCTTCTTCTTCATCTGCTAAGCCTTTTGTAGCGTTTTTAAATTCTTTTAATGTATCCCCTGCAGCTCTGCCTAATTGGGGTAATTTTTTCGGTCCGAAAACTAGTAAGGCTATAATGACAATGAGAATAATACTTCCAATTCCTGGTCCCATCAAGCCCACCTCCTCATAGTATCATCATAAAGCAATTCGTGACGAGAATCCATTATTAATTATAGTTAGTCTTGTGAATTTTCCGTGTCATTTGGATAGTGCTTTAAAAAGTAAACTAATGATTGCAATTCAACAGCTAGATCTATATGGTGCACCCGAATTGATGAAGGTACATTTAGTCTAGCCGGTGTAAAATTTAATATACCTTTTACATTGGATTTAGTTACTTCGTCAGTAACCCCTTGAGCAACCTCTGCTGGTATAGTAAGTATAACGACACTGATGTCTTCCTCGATCAAACGTGGTACAAGTTCATCTAAATGATAGACAGGTACTTGTCCTACTTTTTTACCCACCTTGTCAGGATCGACCTCAAATGCAATTTCTATTTTTGTATTATTATTCTTCATAAAGTTATAATTTAAAAAAGCAGTACCTAAATTACCCACGCCAATTAACGCTACTTTTGTTACTTCATCCTGATCTAATGTTTTCCTAAAAAACGACAATAAATAATTTACATTATAGCCATATCCTTTTTTTCCAAGAGCCCCAAAATAGGAAAAATCTCTGCGGATAGTTGCGGAATCTACTTTTACCGCTTCACTTAATTCTGCAGATGATACACGCTGTTTACCGGATGAATGTAAATTTTTCAGAAATCGATAATAAAGTGGCAATCTTTTTGCCGTTGCTTGAGGTATCTTTATTTGCTCTTCATTCATACGCACTCCCCCATAAGTCTCTAGTACATAAGCGAAAAGGAAATATCATGTAAATTTACCGTTCACTTGCTCAGTGTTTCACCTATTCCTTTGAAAATCAGCGCTTGATACACCACCAGTTTTCTCTACTAAAAATGTTGGTCCAATGACAATTCCTTTGTCTACCGCCTTACACATATCATATACCGTTAGAGCTGATACGGATGCTGCTGTCAAAGCTTCCATCTCAACACCGGTATTTCCTTTTGTCTTAACAGTGGCATTGATCTTTAGGATATATTGAAGTTCATTTTTCTGTTCCCAAGCGAACTCAATGTTTACCCCATTTATTAGTATCGGATGGCACATTGGAATTATATCCGATGTTTTTTTTGCAGCCATAATTCCAGCTACCTGAGCAACCGCTAAAACATCACCTTTTTTCATTTTATTATCATGAATTAAATGATATAATTCATGGCTTAATTCTACACTCGATGTAGCAAAAGCGGTTCGAATAGTTTCAGGCTTAGCACTTACATCAACCATCTTCGCTCGACCTTGTTCATTAAAATGTGTAAGCTTGGACATTTTCAAACACCTCTCTCTTCATCATACACTATTTTATAGGTATTGTCCTTCATCTAATTAATGTGTTTCATTGCCGAAACACTCGTCAATAAGTTAAACTACCTATATAGATGAGGTGAAAAAACTATGATTTTATTACAAGTTCAACAACTAACAAAACATTTTGGTGCTGAACTTATTTTATCGAATATAAAGCTAGAAATTCAAACGAGAGATCGTATTGCTCTAGTTGGACGAAACGGTGCGGGTAAGTCCACCTTATTAAAAATTATTTCTGGTCAACTATCTCTTGATTCTGGAGAGATCATGAAACCAAAAGATGTCTCAATCGGATATCTTGCTCAAAATACAGGTTTGGAATCATCATTATCAATATGGGATGAAATGTTAACTGTTTTTAAAGATTTGCAAAAAATGGAGACACAATTAAGAGAACTGGAGCAAAAAATCGCTGATCCTACCTACTATGAAAACCCTGATCTCCATCAAAAAATTCTATCTGAATATGATCGTTTACAGGTTAAATTTAAAGATTCTGGTGGTTATCAATACGAAGCAGATATTCGTTCTGTGCTTCATGGCTTACGCTTTGATACTTTTGACTATTCGACAATGATTGAAACACTAAGTGGTGGTCAAAAAACTCGCCTAGCACTTGCCAAGCTACTTTTAACGAAACCTGATGTATTGATTTTGGACGAGCCTACAAACCACTTGGATATTGACACACTCTCTTGGTTAGAACAGTATCTACAAGGATATGATGGTGCAATTCTAATTGTTTCTCATGATCGTTATTTCTTAGATAAAGTAGTTAATCAAGTCTATGAACTCTCACGCCATTCTATACAAAAATTTCACGGTAATTACAGTCAATACTTAGTTCAAAAAGCAGAACAGTATGAGCGTGATTTCAAACAATATGAAAAACAACAAGAAGAAGTTGCGAAACTTCAAGATTTTATACAACGAAATCTAGCAAGAGCATCTACAACTAAAAGAGCTCAAAGTAGAAGAAAACAGCTTGAAAAGATGACAATAATGGATAAACCTCTCGGTGATGAAAAATCAGCTAATTTCACATTTGACATCGAACGACAAAGTGGAAATGAGGTATTAAACCTGGTAAACGGTGCAATTGGTTATGAAGACAACATTATCGCTAAAGGGATCCAGCTTGCAATCAAAAAAGGCGATAGTATTGCATTAGTTGGTCCTAACGGTGTCGGGAAATCAACTCTTCTAAAAAGTATCATTAAAAAACTAACGCTATTATCGGGGAATATTTCTTATGGTTCCAATGTAACAATTGGTTATTATGATCAGGAACAAGCGAATCTGACATCCAATAAAACAGTGTTAAATGAACTTTGGGATGACTATCCATTGAAAGATGAAAAAGAAATACGTACTGTATTAGGCAACTTTTTATTTACAGGAGACGATGTACTAAAAACGGTTTCCAGCTTAAGTGGTGGAGAAAAAGCTAGACTTGCATTATCCAAGCTTTTAATGCAAAGAGCAAACTTCCTCATTCTCGATGAACCGACTAACCATCTGGATTTAGATAGTAAAGAAGTACTCGAAAATGCCTTAATTGATTATCCTGGAACTATCCTATTCGTATCTCATGACCGCTATTTTATTAACAGATTAGCAACCAAAGTGATTGAGCTTTCTAAGGAAAGTACAACAGAGTTTCTTGGAGATTATGATTACTATATTGAAAAGCAACTGGAATTATTGGAATTAAAAAAACTTAAAAACGAAGGTCAGAAACTGGTAGAAGATAAACCGAATACTGCAAGGCAATCCTATCAGCTAGATAAAGAAGCTAAAAAACTAGAAAGACAACGTAAAAGAAGAATTGAAGAGATCGAATCTACGATTGAACAATATGAAAATGAGTTGCAACAAAAAGAGGAATTATTATGTGATCCTAACATATATCAGGATCATGAAAAAGTTACTGAGATAAACGCTGAAATTGAAAAACTCAAAACCGACATTGATGAATTAATGTCTGAGTGGGCCGAAATAGAAGAAAGTAATGAATAGATATTGAGAAGACATAAAACAAAGGGTGTCTAAAGGAACTTATTCCTTATAGACATCCTTGTTTTATACCTATAACAGTTATACATACTACTTGAAATTGAACCATAGTACCTAAAAAGATTAACGATCATTTCTCCTAAACAACTTGTCTCTATATCTTTTTCCACATGATTGTCCACAGTTTTTTATTATTTATTCCTATATAAAAGTGTTATTATTTGTAGTTTCATCAGATTATCAACAGACTTATACACATTATCCACAGAAAACATACTATTTGGTCAATTATTTATTCACACGCCAATTAACTTATACACAAGATATCCACATAATGTGCACAACAACAACTGTTCGCATCCCACTTATTCACATGTGGATAATTTTTTCCATATTTACTTTTTACATTACTAAAAAGGTTGTTTTGTACTTGTTCCTTTTATAAAAGACCAACTGGCTTTTGGTCCTGCAGTTAACAGCAACAATATTTGAGAAAAGAACTAAAAAAAAAGAAGCATGTGGTCACATGCCTCAAAAATGTTCTATATCTAAACTTGGATTTGCATTTAAAGAATACTGGCTTCGTTTTCCTTTTTCATAAAGTATACTTCCGGCTGCAGCAATCATAGCTGCATTATCAGTACATAACACTAGAGGAGGAATAACTAATTCAATATCCATTATTGTAGCGAACGCTTTATCTAATTCTTCTCTTAAACCTTTATTTGCTGCTACGCCACCCGATAATAAAACTTGCTTCACCTTAAATTCCTTTGCAGCTTTTAAGGTTTTTGTCACTAGTACATCAATCACACTCGCCTGAAAGCTAGCCGCCATATTTTTTGGATCGATAGATATCCCTTTTTGTTCTGCATTATGCAACGTGTTTATAACGGCAGATTTCAAACCGCTAAAACTAAAGTCATATGAATCATCTTCTAACCATGCTCTTGGTAAATCAATTGTTGCTGTCCCCTCATGCGCAAGACGATCAATATGTGGGCCACCAGGATAAGGAAGATGAAGGGTTCTTGCCACTTTATCGTATGCTTCTCCTGCTGCATCATCCCTTGTTTCACCAATGACTTTAAAATCTCCATGCTCCTTCATCAGCACCAATTCCGTATGACCACCAGACACGACGAGTGATAACAGTGGGAAACTCATTTCCTTTACCAGTCTGTTTGCATATATATGACCAGCAATATGGTGCACACCAACCAATGGAATATTTCTCGAAAAGGCAATAGCCTTAGCAGCATTCACACCAACAAGCAGAGCACCAACCAGCCCAGGTCCTTCTGTCACTGCAATTGCATCAATATCCTCAAAGGATAGTTCAGCCTTTTTCAAAGCTTCTTCAATCACTAGAGTAATTTGCTCCACATGATGTCGTGAAGCTAGTTCAGGAACAACTCCCCCAAATCTCTTATGACTTTCTATTTGCGAAGCAATAACATTTGATACAATTTCCCGTCCATTCTTTACTACTGCCGCCGCTGTTTCATCACAACTTGTTTCTATCCCTAAAATAATTAAGTCTTTTTTCATTATAAATTCACCCACATTACTAAGGCATCCTCTTGGTTGTCAGAGTAGTAGTTCTTTCTTATTCCACCCTCGAAGAATCCCAATTTCTTATATAAGGATTGAGCAATTGTATTACTTACCCTTACTTCTAATGTCATTGACTTTGCTCCAGATTCACTTGCGAATTCCATCATACTTCTTAATAATAATTCTCCTAATTTTTGCCCCCGATACTCAGGTAGAACAGCTATATTTGTTATATGGGCTTCATCAACAACAAGCCAGACTCCACAATAGCCTATAATTCTTTCTTTATCCTCAAGTACAAAATAAACAGCAAAATGGTTTTTTACAAATTCATTATAAAAAGCTTCTCTTGACCAAGGTAAGGTAAATGATTGTACTTCTACTTCCATAATTCCATCTAAATCTGCTAATGTCGCTTTTCTTAATTGAATATCCATCATACTTTTTCTCATTCTTTTTTCCCATCACTTTTTTGGGAATCTAACCATTTTGCTTCTGCTTCCACTAAACGGATGTAATTAGGAACAAAGGTATGAATTTCTTCTCCAGCTATGTTCATCCCTAATAAACCTAGTTCACTTGGTCTAGGATTATTTTCTGTAAATTCAGCAAAGACTGCTTTATCTCCTAGCTTTTCGATTAATATCTCTTTATGTAAAGAAACATCATTTCCAATAAATAAAATTGGAGAGTCTAGTTTTTCTAGCCTGTCAACCCAATCAACTGTTAATACGTTACAATCATCTATTTCCGTTTCAAAAGTTAAACCATTATAACGATAAAGACCAGTATAAATTTGTCCTCTTCGTGCATCGAATAGAGGAGACACAAACCCAGGGAAATAACGAACACTAGCAGCTAAGAGTTTAAGACTTGAAACTCCCACCAATGGGATATTTAAACTCCATGCCAATGTTTTTGCAATGGTTACACCAATTCTTACTCCCGTATAGGAACCTGGACCTTTTGCAACAACGATTTTATCTAATTTTGATGGTTCTATCTCACAGTCAGTCATCAGTTGTTGAATCGCTGGCATCACCCGAATGCTGTGATTTTTCTTTAAATTAGTGATATATTCTCCTATTACTTTATTTTCATCTAATAAAGCAATCCCTAGAGGATTATTAGATGTATCAATTGCTAGTACTTTCATACAAATAGCTCCTCACACAATAATTCATAGCGTTTACCAAATGGCTTTAATTCAAACTTCCGTTCTTCATCCCCAATTCTATAGATGGAAATAGATAAATATTCATCGGGCAGTTGATCCTCAATTAAGTGTGCCCACTCTACAATGGTTACACCCTCACCTTCAAAATACTCATCAAAGCCCAAATCCTCACTTGAATCCTGTAAACG
>NZ_CP152029.1:4897500-5276023 GCF_038630395.1 Heyndrickxia sp. FSL K6-6286
GAAGGAAAAGATGCATAGATGTCCATCCACAGCTTCGGTGATACGTTTAGCCCCGGTACATTTTCGGCGCAGAGTCACTCGACCAGTGAGCTATTACGCACTCTTTAAATGGTGGCTGCTTCTAAGCCAACATCCTGGTTGTCTAAGCAACTCCACATCCTTTTCCACTTAACGTATACTTTGGGACCTTAGCTGGTGGTCTGGGCTGTTTCCCTCTTGACTACGGATCTTATCACTCGCAGTCTGACTCCTAAGGATAAGTCATTGGCATTCGGAGTTTGTCTGAATTCGGTAACCCGATGAGGGCCCCTAGTCCAAACAGTGCTCTACCTCCAAGACTCTTACCTTAAGGCTAGCCCTAAAGCTATTTCGGAGAGAACCAGCTATCTCCAAGTTCGATTGGAATTTCTCCGCTACCCACACCTCATCCCCGCACTTTTCAACGTGCGTGGGTTCGGGCCTCCAGTAAGTGTTACCTTACCTTCACCCTGGACATGGGTAGATCACCTGGTTTCGGGTCTACGACCTCATACTTGATCGCCCTATTCAGACTCGCTTTCGCTGCGGCTCCGCCTCTTCAGCTTAACCTTGCATGAAATCGTAACTCGCCGGTTCATTCTACAAAAGGCACGCTATCACCCTGCATAAAGCATAGGGCTCTAACTACTTGTAGGCACACGGTTTCAGGTTCTCTTTCACTCCCCTTCCGGGGTGCTTTTCACCTTTCCCTCACGGTACTGGTTCACTATCGGTCACTAGGGAGTATTTAGCCTTGGGAGATGGTCCTCCCTGCTTCCGACGGGATTTCACGTGTCCCGCCGTACTCAGGATCCACTCTGGAGGGAACGAAGTTTCAACTACAGGGTTGTTACCTTCTTTGACGGGCCTTTCCAGACCTCTTCATTTACTCCGTTCCTTTGTAACTCCGTATAGAGTGTCCTACAACCCCAAGAGGCAAGCCTCTTGGTTTGGGCTTCTTCCGTTTCGCTCGCCGCTACTCAGGAAATCGCAATTGCTTTCTCTTCCTCCGGGTACTTAGATGTTTCAGTTCCCCGGGTCTGCCTTCCTTACTCTATGTATTCAAGTAAGGATACTACCCCATTACGGGCAGTGGGTTCCCCCATTCGGAAATCTCCGGATCAAAGCTCGCTTACAGCTCCCCGAAGCATATCGGTGTTAGTCCCGTCCTTCATCGGCTCCTAGTGCCAAGGCATTCACCGTGCGCCCTTACTAACTTAACCTACGGCCAATGATAAGCTTCGAATCTCTTCGTCAACTCACTCATTCGCATCCTCACGTATGTGTAATACGCTGCGGTGCTCCTTCGTTCGTTTCCTCGATCTTCTCGCTTCTCCTTGCCCTTTCAGTTTAAAAACTACTTAATGGATTCATCCATAAAGTGGCGATTCTCGGTTATTACTTGGTTACTTCTTAATATTATCTAGTTTTCAAGGAACAATCCGGCGAATGATAAGCTTCGAATCTCTTCGTCAGCGCACTCACTCACATCCTCACGTATGTTTATACGTTCCGGTGCTCGTTCGCTTGCTTCCTCGACCTTCTCGCTTCTAATTCACCTCTATTAAACTGAAAGGATTAACCTTTCAAAACTGAACAAAACAGAAGACGTCTGAACCACGTAAGTGGTTTTCCATATTCCTTAGAAAGGAGGTGATCCAGCCGCACCTTCCGATACGGCTACCTTGTTACGACTTCACCCCAATCATCTGTCCCACCTTCGGCGGCTGGCTCCAAAAGGTTACCTCACCGACTTCGGGTGTTACAAACTCTCGTGGTGTGACGGGCGGTGTGTACAAGGCCCGGGAACGTATTCACCGCGGCATGCTGATCCGCGATTACTAGCGATTCCGGCTTCATGTAGGCGAGTTGCAGCCTACAATCCGAACTGAGAATGGTTTTATGGGATTGGCTAAACCTCGCGGTCTTGCAGCCCTTTGTACCATCCATTGTAGCACGTGTGTAGCCCAGGTCATAAGGGGCATGATGATTTGACGTCATCCCCACCTTCCTCCGGTTTGTCACCGGCAGTCACCTTAGAGTGCCCAACTGAATGCTGGCAACTAAGGTCAAGGGTTGCGCTCGTTGCGGGACTTAACCCAACATCTCACGACACGAGCTGACGACAACCATGCACCACCTGTCACTCTTGTCCCCGAAGGGAAATCCCTATCTCTAGGGAGGTCAAGAGGATGTCAAGACCTGGTAAGGTTCTTCGCGTTGCTTCGAATTAAACCACATGCTCCACCGCTTGTGCGGGCCCCCGTCAATTCCTTTGAGTTTCAGCCTTGCGGCCGTACTCCCCAGGCGGAGTGCTTAATGCGTTAGCTGCAGCACTAAAGGGCGGAAACCCTCTAACACTTAGCACTCATCGTTTACGGCGTGGACTACCAGGGTATCTAATCCTGTTCGCTCCCCACGCTTTCGCGCCTCAGCGTCAGTTACAGACCAGAGAGTCGCCTTCGCCACTGGTGTTCCTCCACATCTCTACGCATTTCACCGCTACACGTGGAATTCCACTCTCCTCTTCTGCACTCAAGTCTCCCAGTTTCCAATGGCCGCTTGCGGTTGAGCCGCAAGATTTCACATCAGACTTAAGAAACCGCCTGCGCGCGCTTTACGCCCAATAATTCCGGACAACGCTTGCCACCTACGTATTACCGCGGCTGCTGGCACGTAGTTAGCCGTGGCTTTCTGGTTAGGTACCGTCAAGGTACCGCCCTATTCGAACGATACTTGTTCTTCCCTAACAACAGAGTTTTACGATCCGAAAACCTTCATCACTCACGCGGCGTTGCTCCGTCAGACTTTCGTCCATTGCGGAAGATTCCCTACTGCTGCCTCCCGTAGGAGTCTGGGCCGTGTCTCAGTCCCAGTGTGGCCGATCACCCTCTCAAGTCGGCTACGCATCGTCGCCTTGGTGAGCCGTTACCTCACCAACTAGCTAATGCGCCGCGGGTCCATCTGTAAGTGATAGCCGAGGCCATCTTTCAATTCTCCCTCATGCGAAGAAAAAAGTTATCCGGTATTAGCCCCGGTTTCCCGGAGTTATCCCAGTCTTACAGGCAGGTTACCCACGTGTTACTCACCCGTCCGCCGCTAATCATCAGGGAGCAAGCTCCCATCAGATTCGCTCGACTTGCATGTATTAGGCACGCCGCCAGCGTTCGTCCTGAGCCAGGATCAAACTCTCCAAAAAGATGTTTGATATAGCTCTTTATAAATAAAAGTAATTCATTGACGTTTCGTTTTGTTCAGTTTTCAAAGATCAATCTATTTCTTTAACAACTTTTATATCTTAACATCTTTTTAAGTTGATGTCAACAACTTTTTTTTGGAGCGGGTGATGGGAATCGAACCCACGACAACAGCTTGGAAGGCTGTAGTTTTACCACTAAACTACACCCGCATAATATTCAAATTTGTAATGGTCGGGAAGACAGGATTCGAACCTGCGACCCCATGGTCCCAAACCATGTGCTCTACCAAGCTGAGCTACTTCCCGTTAGGATATATAATGGCGCGCCCGATAGGAGTCGAACCCATAACCTTCTGATCCGTAGTCAGACGCTCTATCCAATTGAGCTACGGGCGCAATCACGGAAAGATATTTTGCTTTGCAAAAACTTCAGTTCTTTTGCCTGTATATAATCTTTGGTGCGGCCGAGAGGACTTGAACCTCCACGGTGTTGCCACCACTAGGCCCTCAACCTAGCGCGTCTGCCATTCCGCCACGACCGCATTTAAAAAAGCGACATAAGATATGATAACAAACTGCTAGATAAAAGTCAAGATTTTTTTGGTGCGGGTGAAGGGAGTCGAACCCCCACGCCTTGCGGCGCCAGATCCTAAGTCTGGTGCGTCTGCCAATTCCGCCACACCCGCGTTATGAAAGTTAAGTTACTTTACTTCACAAAAACAAAGGTGAGCCATGAAGGACTCGAACCTTCGACCCTCTGATTAAAAGTCAGATGCTCTACCAACTGAGCTAATGGCTCTTACTATTAAATTCAAGCTATTATAGATATGCACCTTAGAACAAATTGTGCATCTACGACGTCCCAATCTCAGAAAGTTTATTCAAGATGCAACTCGATTGGTACGCTGTTGTATTGCTACGCAGCTTACTCGATCGTGCTCTACCAACTGAGCTAATGGCTCATACTATTTTTATATTTCTTTATTTCCTTACCAAAATAAAAAAATGGCTGGGCTAGCTGGATTCGAACCAACGAGTGACGGAGTCAAAGTCCGTTGCCTTACCACTTGGCTATAGCCCAATATGTATTTATCAAAAACCATTTTTGTTTTTAAATGGCGGTCCGGACGGGACTCGAACCCGCGACCTCCTGCGTGACAGGCAGGCATTCTAACCAACTGAACTACCGGACCAAATATATTTTTTTAAAAATGACCCGTACGGGATTCGAACCCGTGTTACCGCCGTGAAAGGGCGGTGTCTTAACCGCTTGACCAACGGGCCACATTCAATAGTTTTACTGGCGGAGAAGGAGGGATTTGAACCCTCGCGCCGCTTACGCGACCTACACCCTTAGCAGGGGCGCCTCTTCAGCCACTTGAGTACTTCCCCATATGGCTCCGCAGGTAGGATTCGAACCTACGACCGATCGGTTAACAGCCGATAGCTCTACCACTGAGCTACTGCGGAATGACAATCATCTTGTCGACTCTTAAAATTATAATTAGAATCAATCACAATGTCAACTAGTTTTTTAAAATTTATTTTATGATCTTTTTTCACTAATTAACATTAACTTTCCACGGCATTTCCCACATACATATCGGTTAATATTCATCCGCTTTTTACGTTTGAATAGTGTATGACAATCAGTACAAATATATACATAGTCTAGAGTTGTTTTTTTAACACTCTTCGTTAATAATGGGGTACAAAATCTTGGAGCATCGACAGCTGAAAGTAGCTTTTTAAAATCTGAATCCCTATGTTGGTAGCCCCTTCCCTCTAAATGAAGATGGTAATGACAGAGCTCATGCTTGATTATCCCAATTAGCTCCGCTTCTCCAAATTCATCATAATATTTTTTATTGATTTCAATATTATGGGAGCTTAATAAGTATCTTCCTCCTGTTGTTCGAAGCCTTGGATTAAATAATGCCTTATGTTTAAATGTCTTTCCAAATAATTGCAATGATAATCTTTCAACCAAATCTTGAAGCTGATCATTGTTCATTATTTTCACCCCTTTTTCGAACGAACAAGACAACCTATTATAGCATATACTAGGTATTAACCTACTTTTTATTAAGGAAGGACTTGATGTTATGCCGACATGGTTTCAAAACCAAATTCGAAAAGCCTTTTCAGAAAAAGATCATTACCAAATCAAACTACTTAACCAATGTTGGTTCTTCTATCAAAATAAACTTCAAAATTAAAGCTGAAACAACTTTCTAGACAATCCTCACTTATTATTAATGAAATGACAAAAAGGTACTTTACACCCTTACATTTTCAGATTCCTACATTGATAAATTCAAGGAGTAGGAATTTACCTGAAGTTCAACTAAATAAATGATTCGAATCTTTATTACTACGCCAATAAAGAAAGGCGTGTGATAACACGCCTTTTATTTTGGTAGCATCGTTAATGATAATCTTCCTTTTTGTACATCCACATTCTCTACCCATACAGTTACTATATCTCCTAGAGCAACTACATCTAATGGATGCTTAACAAATTTATTACTTAGCTTTGATATATGAACAAGGCCGTCTTCTTTTACACCTACATCGACAAATGCCCCAAAATCAACTACATTTCGAACAGTACCTTGCATTTCAGTACCTACTTTTAAATCTTCTAATTTCAATATATCCTTCTTAAGTAACGGTTGAGGCAACTCATCACGCGGATCACGTCCTGGACGGTTTAAGGCATCGATAATATCTTTCAATGTCAGTTCACCAATACCTAGTTCATCGGATAGGCTACTTAATGAAATCGATTCAAGAGCAGTCTTTAACTTCTCCCCACCTATATCTGCCACTGTACAATCGATTTTGTTTAATAGCTTTTTCACAGCATCGTAGTTTTCAGGATGGATAGGTGTTTTATCTAATGGATCATCACCATCAATAATTCGCAAGAAACCAATGCATTGTTCGTAGGTTTTCGCACCTAGACGTGGAATCGACTTTAGTTGATTTCTATTATTAATTTTCCCCGCTTCATTTCTGAATTTAACTATATTATTGGCAACTGATTTACTCAATCCTGATACATATTGTAATAGGGAGGAGGAAGCCGTGTTTACATTAACACCTACTTGGTTAACCGCTGTTTCTACAACAAAAGTAAGAGATTCATTTAGATTTTTTTGAGAAACATCGTGCTGATACTGGCCTACACCGACAGATTTCGGGTCTATTTTTACTAATTCGGCTAGTGGATCCTGTAATCTTCTCGCTATAGAGACTGCACTTCTTTCTTCAACTTGAAAATCAGGGAATTCTTCTCGGGCAAGATCCGAAGCTGAATAAACACTTGCACCAGCTTCATTGACAATAATATAAGATATTTCCTTATCTATTTCCCTTAAAATTTCTGCTACAAATTGTTCCGTTTCCTGTGAAGCGGTCCCATTACCAATCGCAATCACTTCTACATTGGAATCTCTAATAACCTCAATAAGCTTCTGCCTTGCTTCCTCTGGTTTTGCTTTTGGTGGGTGAGGATAGATCACACCTATCGATAATACTTTACCTGTTTCATTAACAACAGCTAATTTACACCCTGTTCGATAAGCAGGATCGACCCCCAGCACAATCTTTCCTTTTAACGGTGGCTGAAGCAAAAGGTTTCTTAAGTTTTCAGAGAAAATATGAATGGCTTGATTTTCCGCTTTTTCTGTTAAATCATTTCTTATTTCTCTTTCAATAGAAGGTTGGATTAAACGTTTATAACTGTCTTCAATCGCTTCTTTTACTAGTGAAGTCACACTTGACTGTGCTTTTTTTATCACCTTTTGATAAAGGTGATTAACAATTTTCTCCGTTTCCGGATGAATAGACACTCGAAGAACTTCTTCCTTCTCACCACGATTTAAGGCTAAAATGCGATGCGGTACAATTTTACGAATTGGTTCTTCATATTCATAATACATTTCAAAGACTTTTTTAGAATCAATTTCCTCTTTTTTTACCGATGAAGCTATCATTCCTGTTTTAAACGTTTCTTTTCGTATCCAGTCACGATTTGCAGCATCATCTGAAATCCATTCCGCTATAATATCCTTCGCCCCTGCAAGAGCATCTTCTACTGTATGAATATCTTTTTCTTCTGAAAGGAAAAGTCCTGCTTTCTTATTAACGTCCTCATTCAATGGAAATGTCATGATCCACTCAGCTAACGGTTCCAATCCTTTTTCTTTTGCTATTGTTGCCTTCGTTCGTCTCTTTTGTTTGTATGGTCTATATAAATCTTCAAGCGTTTGTAATTTGTCTGCTTGAATAATGCTTTGTTGAAGTTCCTCAGTGAGCTTTCCTTGCTCATCGATTAGGCGAATCACTTCTTCTTTTCTCTGCTCTAAATTTTGAATATAACTCCATCTATCCATAATGGATCTAATTTGAACTTCATCCAGAGCACCTGTCATTTCTTTTCGGTACCGGGCAATAAACGGAACCGTATTACCTTCTTCTAGAAGGGCGATTACATTTTTTATTTGTTTATTAGAAAAATTAAGCTCTTTCGATAAACGTTGCTGCAATTCTTCTTTTCTTTCAATCGTTTGTTCCAATCCGCACACACCTACTTCTCATAATTTATAACATCGTTTCCAATAATCTTATTTTAACACTACTATACCAAAAGGAAAAAGCTTGCCATTAGTGCAAGCTCCCAATAATAAATGTAGAATCATCCGCATTCAAATATTCTTCATTCTTGAGTTCATTTGCAATCATTTCAATTGAACAACAGCTTCTTAATAACGCTTTAGAATTGGAAGTTCTTAATCCATCTGAATGAAGTAAAAATTTTGATCCAGGCTCATACGGAAAACATTGAGTTCGAAAAGTTTGAGGACGACCCGATAAATACCCTGTTACAGGAATAGGATAAGTAAGTTTTCCGGAAGGTGTATACAAATAGAAGCGTATATTTCCAACACAACTATATGCGAACTCCTTTTCCTTTAAATTAACTTTTAAAACCGCTACCGCCGCTCCTCTTTTTTGAACAAGAACCTCATTGCAATGCTTCATTAACGAATCAACATCTTTATCTGCATTATTTTTTACTGCTTCTGCAACTGCAAATGAGGCTTCGAATGCATATTGCCCACTCCCTAATCCATCAGCTAGTACACATAAAAAGTACTCATCTGTGGCTGTATAGTAATAGCTATCACCACAATAGGATTTTCCTTCCTTTGCTAGCTGATACGCATATACCTCAACCAAATCCTGTTGAAAATGTTTCATAACGATGGACTCTCCTTTATCAAAGAGTCACCACTTATGGCCATTTTTAATTTTTTTATCGCCTTTCTCTGCAAACGCGAAACATGCATTTGAGAAATTCCTAATTTTTCTCCTGTTTCCTTTTGACTAAGATTATCAAGGTAAGTGTATTGAATAATTTGCCTCTCTCTTTCATTTAAAACATGTAATACCTTATCAAGAACAAGGCGTTGATCTACTTTCTCGTATCCAGCGTCCTCATTTCCTACAATGTCTAATAATGTGACAGTACTTCCATCTGAATCCGCTTCGATAGAGTGGTCAACAGATAATGCTTGGTAGCTTTTCCCCATCTCCATCGCTTCTAAAATTTCTTCTTCGGATACATTTAATTTAGCAGCAATCTCTGCAATTTTCGGAGATCGCTGTAATTCGGTTGTTAATTCCTCAATGGTTACCTTAATTTTCGGTCCAATTTCTTTAATACGTCGTGGAACATGAACACTCCATGTTTTGTCACGAAGGAATCGTTTAATTTCGCCAATAATCGTCGGGATGGCAAATGATTCAAAGCTTTTTCCATAGGATTCATCATAACGTCGAATTGCACCTAGTAAACCTAATATTCCAACCTGAAAAATATCCTCGTGATAAGACCTTCCTTTGGAATATTTTCGTGCAATGGAGTCCACTAATTTTTCATAGTGTAATACAAGATCATTCTGTGCGTTTTGATCTTCATTCTCTTGAAATAATTTAATTAAATGATTTATATGTTCTTTTCCAAACTGACTAGGTTGAGACAATTTGGGCATCAGTCTCCACCTGCTCTCCCTCGAGGTATTTGGTCATTATGACCGTTACCCCTTCCTTATAGTGAATTTTCACTTCATCCATAAGACTTTCAATTAGATAAAGACCAAGACCTCCTTCACGCATAAACTCCACGGTTTCACTTTCTAAATATGGTCCGGTCTTTTCCTTTGTCTTTCCTACATCGAAGCTTTTTCCTTGATCAGCAACTTTAATTTCTAATTTGTCTTCATACACACTAAAACCTATAATAATTTCTTTACTTGGATTCCCTTTATATGCATGTTGAACTGCGTTTGTAATTGCTTCACTAGTTGCAATCTTTAAGTCTTCGATCATCTCATAAGCAAAACCCATACGACTAGCAATACCTGAAATTGTTAATCGAATAACACCTATATATTCAGGTTTTGCAGGAATTTTCATTTCGATGCAATCGAATGCCTCCACCATTAAACGCCACCTTCTACCTCGGTATTAATATCCATAATCTTTGATAAACCAGTAATATCAAATAATCGTTCGATCCTGCTTGTTAATCCATTTAAACTTAGTTTGCCTTCATTCGTTCGGAGACCTTTAAACAAGCCAACAAAGACACCCAGGCCTGTACTATCCATATAGGAAACTCCCGATAAATCTATCGACATTTCGATTCCATGTTTATCGTTAAACGGTATAAGTGCTTCTCTAAGCTTTGGCGCAGTATACGCATCGATTTCACCATTAATTTTCGCAAAAACGTGGTTATCTATTTCTTGTATATCGATGGAAATATTCATCACGTTCACCTCATTTTAAATCTTTTTCTCTTTGATATACTTTCTTTACCCTTAATAACATATTTATAAACTTTTTTAATCCACTCTTTTTAAAATGATCAAAGTAAAATCGTCACGTAACTGAAAAGCCTGAATTCTTTCTAATTCCTTATACACATGATTTACCATTTCTTGTGCAGTCAAATCAATATATTTTTTAATTATTTCAGTAAGTATTTTTCGTTCAATAAACCCCTCTTTGGTTCGACACTCAGTTACTCCATCAGAAAGCAAAATGACCAAATCATTCTTTTGTAGAGATATATCATATTGTTTGTACTTTGTTTTTTTCTCAATTCCTAATAATAATCCTTCGGCACTCAAATCAGTAAATTGTTGATGCTTGGAATCATAAAAAAATCCTGGTTCATGCCCAGCAGAAGAAAATAGAAATTGATGATCGATTGGGTTATACATTCCGTAAAACATTGATATAAACATATTCGGATCAACATTTTGTTCAACTACGCGATTTAGACTCTCTAAAATTGCATGAGGTTGGACATTTTCTTGTAAACTATCCATCGCATATTTAATCATAGACATACATAGAGCTGCAGGAATTCCTTTTCCAATAATATCCGCAATAGCAACGCCCATACATCCATTTTCATCTTCTACAAAATGATAATAATCTCCGCTCATATGCTTAGCAGGTACACTAATTGCTCCAATATCAAGACTTTTCATTTTTGGAATTTTTGTTCCTAATAATGTTTTTTGCATATTCCTTGCTATCTCAATTTCTGTTTTAAGCTGTTGCTGTTGGTTTCTTAAACTTTGATGTTCACGATAGGCTAATCCATATCCCATCATGACTTCAAGAAGTATATCAAAGGATGAAAGCACTGATTGTGACAAATTCGGTTCTAATTCAATTAAAATCGAGCGATGTAAATTAATAATTTCCTCTGGAGTTGTACTATATTCTATCAATTTCCTACTTAATTTTTGCCCTTGGTAAAGTAGCTGTTCATTTTGGTCACTTAAATAATTGTTAATAATCTCTCTATATTTTTGCTCCAATAACGATCTACTGTCCATAGTTACTCCTCCTATCGGAGCCATTTCGTTACAATAATGGTTGTTCCTTCATTCGGTTTTGAATCAATATCGAAATCATCCATTAGTCGTTTAACGCCAGGCAATCCAGCACCTAGTCCTCCAGAGGTTGAAAAGCCATCTTCCATTACCTTTCTTACGTCCTGAATTCCAGGTCCATTGTCTTCTGCAATAATCTTTACACCGGATTTTCCATCTTTAAATATCTTCTCTATGCATATTTGTCCTTGACCAGCATAAAGAAAGATATTTCTCGCCAACTCACTGATTGCAGTTGTAATTCTTGCCTGATCTACAATTCCAAAGTTTAATTCCTTTGCAACATTTCTCCCTAATTGACGAACGGCGACGATGTCCCACTCGTTTAAAATCTTTACGCAGGATCGGAACTCCATAACGCTATTCCCCCAGTTCCTGTTGTAATTTCTCCAAACCATTTTCGAGGTCAATTGCGGTTAGGACATCTTCTAAACGAATACCGAGTTCAATTAATGTTATGGCTACAGCAGGTTTTATGCCAGTGACTACCACCTGTGCACCCATTAATTTAGACATATTAATGACATCACCCAATACCTTTGCAATAAACGAATCAATAAAATCAATAGAGGTAATATCTATTACCACACCTCTAGCACTTGTTGCATGTATTTTATGTAAAAGGTCCTCTTGAAATTGAAGTGCTGTCTGATCATCTAATTCCCATTGAATGGAGACAACCAAACAATCATGTAATTTTAAAATGGGTATTCTCACAAGGATCCCTCCAGTTTCACTATTTTCCTGTTAGTGATTTCCAAAGCTTGTTCGATTCCTTTTCTTAACGTACTTGTTGTTATGACTTGATTTAAATTAATACCTAGATTAACTATAGTTTGAGCAATCTCAGGACGAATGCCTACTAACATACACTTCGCCCCAACTAAACGGACTGCATCTGCTGCTTGAATAATATGATGTGCGACCATTGTGTCAACAACAGGAACTCCTGTAATGTCAATTAATACAACCTCAGCTCGATGCTTTACAACCCCATTTAAGAGATTCTCCATAATTAGCTTTGCCCTTTCCGTATCAATGGTGCCCACTAACGGCATAACTGATATTTTCTCAAAAACTGGAATGAGTGGTGCAGAAAGTTCCTGAAGAGCGATTTTTTGTAGAGATACTGTTCTTTCCCATGTTGCTGTGTATGCGCTTATAATTTCATTGTACATAGGTGTCATCCATTTATCATAAACCAAGAAGTATTCAGAATGTTTTTCCTTTGGAAGATCCGTTGTTTCATTAATTTTATCAAAAATAATTTTCCCCATTGTAGACAATCCTGAAGTGACGAAAGTTAACGGCCAACCTAGTCGAACGATTTTTTCAGCGAATTCGGATAACTTCTCGTTATAGTTTTCGCTCGTATCTAATCGGGACAAAATTACATCTACAAATTCACTGCTAGTATTCACATATACCTGGTCAGAAACCACATTGATAAACCTTTCATCACCGTTTTGCTTCATTCTTTCCATCCATTCAGTTAAAATTTCATCTTTATGGTTTGGAATATATTCTAATAAAAAATTGTACATAATAATCTCTCCTATCTCTAAATCTTCTTTACTCTTGGTTTGTTGCCTCATACATATTTGCTTAGATACTAAATAATTGAGGCCCTTATCGTAATGAGGAAGAAAACAACAGCAAAAATCCTGATAGGAAATTTACTTTTTGCAACAAGTTGCTACAAAAGCACCTAAATATAAATTCTATCTAGTGATCTATATTCATGTTAGCAAAAAATAAATAACGAAAAAATTTATATCTTCCCACTTATACAAAAATAGGTAATATTACCTATAAAATAGTTCGATCATTTATCTCATCCTTTACATATATAAAAAAATACATAAAGGTTGTTTTTGTAAAAGTCCTTTTGCCGGCTTTTACACTAAATAAAGGTATCAAGCTTATTAAGAAGAGTTTCATTTCTTTTCTCAGTGAAATGAAGGAGATTAGTGGTCTTCGGCTTTTGAGAAAAGAGCCTAATAAAAAAACCTTCCTCATTATGAAGAAGGATCAAAAAATAAAGAAACCCTCAATTTTTATGAGCGTTTCTAGATTAAAATTCAATAAGTCCTAAACTAATTTGCAGTGCATCGTCCACTTTTTCCATCATTTCTTCGTCTAAATGTGTGATTTTGTCTGTTAAGCGTTGTTTATCAATGGTGCGAATTTGTTCAAGCAAAATAACAGAATCGCGTTCAAAGCCATAACGCTTTGCATCAATTTCAACATGTGTAGGAAGTTTTGCTTTTTGGATTTGCGCTGTAATAGCAGCAACAATTACAGTGGGACTAAACCGATTCCCAATGTCGTTTTGAATGACCAAAACAGGGCGGACTCCACCTTGTTCAGATCCGACAACTGGGGAAAGGTCAGCAAAATACACGTCACCACGCTTAACAATCAAAGGACTAACCCCCGCTTACTAAGCGTTCTACTGTATGTTCTGCTTCGTACTCTGCTTGAATCGCCTCAGATGCTATTGCTAAATTAATTTTAGCCATTTCCATGTAGCCGCGTCTCATAGATTCGCGAATCTGTCTTTTTTTACGCTCACGAAGATACATCTTTGTAGCTCGATAAATAAATTCATTTCGATTCACATTCTCTTGCTCAGCAAATCCATCAAGTTCTGATAATAAATGTACTGGTAACCGAATTAATATTTCTGTTGTTGCGCTGGATTCAGACACAAACTACACCTCCACCAATCACTACACACCGATTCTAAATACCAATTTAATAATACCACCAAATTCACTATATGCAAAGACTAATTGAACATTCCTAACTATTATCGCCAAAAAAAACTAGAAATTATGCATTCTATATAGAATCAAAAGATAAATTTAATATTTATCATTAAAATAATCCCTTTAATAAACGGTTATCCACCTCTACAATTTGATTAGAACGTTTATAAATTCTCGGTATTCTAATAGATGTCAAGCATGGAATTTCATAATTAATCGTATCAAGTTTCCTTGCAATCTCGTCCATCGTGATATTCTCTTCACCTTGACTACCGATTAATGTAACCTGAGTTCCAACAGGGATATAATGCGGCAGTCTGATCATACATTGATCCATACAAATACGTCCGACAATAGGTACCCTAATTCCGTCAACTAAAACTTCCTGACCCTGTAATTTACGAATCCAGCCATCCGCATACCCTATTGGTAAAGTTGCAATCCACTCTTCTTTTTCTGCCTTATAAACCGCTCCATAACTTATTGAATCGCCCTTTAGAACTTTTTTTACATTTGTAATTTTTGTATGCAAGGAGAATACCTGATGTAGCTCAAATGGCAGTAGTGACTTTATTTCCTCTGATGGCGACAGGCCATACATTGCAATTCCATATCTCACTGCATTAAACTCAGATTGATTAAATCGCAGCGATGTGGCACTGTTGGCACAATGAATAAGGGATGGTTTCACATTTAATGCTGTAACCATTTTTTTAAAAGCTTCCATTTGCTTCTCGAAATAGCTTGTATTTACTTCATCTGCTGTAGCAAAATGGGTAAATAATCCCTCAAATAAAAAGATTTCTGAATGAGCAGTTAGAAATTGTTCAACTTCCTTAAGCTCGTCTATTTCTCTTACTCCGATTCTTCCCATTCCTGTGTCACATTTTACATGGACAATTAGCTTATTTTCTTCTTTCGCTAGTCGGCTCGCAGCGTCTTCCAACCACTCCTTTTGGAAAACAGTCAAAGCAATCCCAAGCTTAGCAGCCAATGGTGCATCACTAGCTCGACTTGCGCCTAACACAAGGATAGGTGCTTCAATTCCTTGATTTCGTAACGAGATGGCTTCATCTAAAATAGCAACAGCTAGCCCATATGCTCCCGCTTCTAATGCCGCTTTGGCAATTTGTATATCCCCATGTCCATAAGCATTCGCCTTCACTACTGCGAGTAATTTTATTCCATTCGGTAAATGGTTCTTCATTAATGTGATGTTTGTAGTTAAATGATCTAAATTGATTTCCACCCAAGTATCTCGATAAAACGAAATTTCATTCCTCATCATAACCACTTCCCAAATTCCTTAAGTTTCTTTATATCTCCACATTAATTTAATCATATTATTTGCCAAAAAGAAAACAGGTTCTAATAGAACCTGCTAGGAAACTTAATGGTTTATATATTTTTTTAAAGGCTCTTTTCTCAAACATTGTCGCAATTTAAGTAAAGTTTGAACGAATAACTATCGGCTGAAGACCACTACATCTTTCATTTCACTGAGAAATGTGCTGCAAACTCCATAAGAATCGCTAAATCCTTTATTAAGTGTAAAAGCCGGCAGTTGGGCTTTTACAAAAACAACTAACGATCCGAAAACAGCCTTTTTTAGTATCAACAGTCATTCACTTTCAATAAGGAGTTGCACTATTACTTAACCGGCTCCTCTTGTACAGATTGAGCGACTTCAATTAACTCATTATCTGTTAAATCATTAGAAGCAATCATGTAATCAACGCCATCCTGTGTCCATGCAATAGACTGATCAGTTAATGTTCCTACCGCAAATCCTAAATCGACCATCTCCCCACTCATTGGTGTAGGCGCCATAATAGCCGTTTGTAGTACTTCCGCCTTTTCTTGAGTCATCGTAAATGATTTTTCACCTGTATAAGTTAAAACGACACGTTTTCCATCCTCGGTATTTATTTCCTTTTCATCTAGTAAAGCTGTATCACCAATTTTTACAGTTGGATACTTTACAATAAATTCATCTTCATCAGGTTTAGCATTTACCGGGATATCAAGTTTAGCCCCTGTTAGATTTTTATTCGTATTAAAAGCATTTTTATCAAATTTCGCATTAAATTCAACTTTAGTAAACTGTACAGCCACTAATGTTTTTCGATCAGTATCCATCACCTTTACACTTTTTGGAGATAGATTCTTTTTATTAAATGTAATCTCTTGATAAGGCAACATTTTATTGTTCTGATAACGTGTTTTCGTTTCAAAAACATATTGATCGTCTGTTGCCTTAAAAGTTGCATCCTTATCACTTAAAATATCCTTTACAAGTGATTCATATAGATAAGCTTGGCTACTATTCTTTGGCCAATCACTCTGAAATTTATAACTTTTGTTAAGTGCAGGTGTTAGAACATATACGCCTTCTTTATTTCTTAGAATCATTTGACTCTGCTCTTTCTTATCATTTTTCAAGTGAACTCGATAATAATTCGGTTTACTGTACCAAATTTCAATATCATATGTTTGTGGTTCATTTCCCATTTGCAGAGTCATTTTGGCATTAGCTTTATATCCCTTTAATTCTCCCATCTGTTCATCCAATTTCTTCACAACATCTTCTTGCGACTTGGATCCACAAGCTGACAGTACTAAGATTGCTGCAAGAGCCACAACAAGCATCCAAACCTTTCTTTTCATCCCTTCAACCCCTTCATAGTGTGATTAATCGTTGGTGAAGAGAAAGGCATGTTTCAATCATATACCAAAAGTTCCTCGATACTTTAATCCCTTCCTTGAGATTTGCTTCGAACTTATAGCAATGTTTAAATAAGCCTTGTCTCTCCTATCGCACTATGAATATATGAGACAACCTTTCGGAATATGCAAAAGGTAAATTAATTTTCAGGTAGATTCAATAATAACTTGTGCAGCTGCATAGTCTCGACTATGTGTAATAGAGAGATGTACACCCGTTTCTTTAGGTTTTTTAAAATAAGGCTTTCCTCTCTCATCAACCATAATCTCCATTTCATGAAAGCTTAATTCTTTGCCAATCCCTGTACCGAGTGCTTTAGAAAAAGCCTCTTTCGCCGCAAAACGACCAGCTAAAAATTCAGATTTTCGAGTCTCTTTCAGCCCCTGATAATCCTCTAATTCAGATTTAGTTAATACCTTTTCTGGAAATCGAGATTGTCGTGTCCGTATTTGATGAATCCGTTCGATTTCAACAATATCTAGTCCAATACCTTGAATCATTTTTTAACACCTTCTATCATAGAACCGCTTCGCATATGAATTAGTACAAGATCTCATGGCGAAAGGAGTTCAAAATTATGTTTACTCGTCACGAAAGCTTTTCTCAATATGTAAGAAATTATCCAGTAATAAGTACCATTATCCTTTTACAAATATTATTGTTTATTATAAACTTTATCCCCATGATTCCGCATAAATTCATATTACAGTATTTATCTGGGGTAAACATCTATATTGCAAACGGTGAATATTGGCGTTTAATTACCCCTATCTTTGTTCATAGAGACTTTACACATCTTTTTTTTAATTCATTTTCCCTCCTTATTTTTGGCCCTTTCTTAGAAACAACTCTCGAAAAAAAATTGTTCAGCCTTTTTTATCTTGGTTGTGGCCTAATGGCCAATATCGCAACATATTTATTTTTACCACTTACTTATGGACATGTTGGGGCAAGTGGAGCGATATTTGGGCTTTTTGGAATCTATTTAGCATTGATTGTTTTAAAGAAAATAGAAGTAGCTAAATCAACTCAGATCATTATTCCTCTCATTGCAATTGCGTTTATCATGACTTTTTTGGAATCAAATGTCAATATCATCGCCCATATTTTCGGTCTATCGTCTGGATTCCTCTTTAGTCTTGTTTATTTTTTACTAAAAAAGAAATGAAAAAGAGCTAAACTCTTTTTCACTAGTTTTTAAACCATAGATAAATTGTTTCTACATCCTTTGCGTCTAGATGTCTTACTTTAGATGTCTTTCCTGCACCAGATGATTTCACTGTTGACACGATAGACGCAAGGTTTCTTTTCCTTTGCAACCAACTTTCCCTAATTCCCAAGCTCTGAATCCTATTCTTCCTGATATAAATGGTGTGCTTTAAAAAACCACGGTATCTCATCACAAACTGCTTTCCTTCAATATTCCATCCCGCAGCACGATATCGTAATATCCCAAACAGAACCATCGGAAGAAGCAATAATACCCCTAAAAGACCAAATGGCCAAAAAAGAATGGTTACAATCACAGAGATAGGGAGTATCTTACATATTTCTCTAATAATATAACGGTTTTTTGCACGCTTTGGTGCCTTCTTTAAAGGCACATCTAATTGATAATCACTAAAAATATCACTAATAAGATTATTTATTCTATTCTTTTTCACCATTGGAAGAAGAATGACATTCATACTCTCTGCATCTGTTACTGATCCACCTGCACTTTCAATATAAACGGTCGCATAGCCCCATAATTGCCTTAACGGATTTTCAGTAATACGTATTGCTTGTATTCGGTGTAACGGGATAGTCGTTTGCCTTTTTTCTAGCAATCCTCTTGTAATAATTAAATTATTATCTGCAAACTTCGTCGTAAAACCATTATACTTTAGGAGAGTAACGATTATAGAGAACAGCCAAACAAGTAATAAGGAAATAAACACTAGAAGACTTACAATGAATACACCACTTTGTATAATATGACCCAACTCGTTAAATATCTTTTTATACGGAATAATCTCATCCAATTGTGTTGAAAATGCAATTAGAGCGGAAAATACTGCTCCTGCACCACCTGAGGTTGAAGCCATAATAAACATTTCTCGGTTCGTAATTCGATAAATGATCTTGGCTGAAGAAAATTCTTCTGTTACTTCCTTCAGCTTTTCAGGCGTTTTTTTAGCACCAGTTATTATTTTTTGGATTTCTTCTGCATCTTTTTTCTTAATTGCTGTTAATTCTGCCTCAGCTTCCTTTAAGCTATTGCCAGCAGTTTCAATTTTCACCCTCACTAATCCAAAGGGACGGTGTAGGATGCCTTCTGAATAATCTAGGCTTTGTATTCTTTCAAAAGGAATATATCGTTTTTTCTTTACGAATAATCCATACTCTATACGAAGCTCGCCTTCCTCTAGACGATAAGTAAATCGTAACCACTTAACAATCCCTGAAATCAAAACATAAACAATAATTAATGTCATGATGATTTGAGGAGTGTAATCCCAAAAACCTTCTTTATTGTCTCCTCTTCCAATGAAGAAAGAAATAAGAAATGGAACGATCAATTGTTTTAGTTCATTTAGAAAATTTGATATAGCAGTGATTGGATGCAGCCTTTTATGATTAGACATCCTCTTCATCCACCCTTGCAAGTGCTGATATGGACTGACGTACAGTTTCTGCTTCTATTACATCGATTGTAGGAATATGATGCACGGTAGCTGCAGTTGAAATCGTAATCGTAGCTAAACGATATTTTCTTAGAAGAGGTCCTTGGACAGTATCTACATGCTGAACTCGTATCATTGGAACAAGCGTCCTTTTAATAATAAAAACTCCATGTTGCAATTCAATTTCCTTTTCCCTAATTTCATATCTCCATCTTTTCCACCTAATATTTGGAATGATAAAAATAAATAAAACTGAATATAAAAATGCAATCAAAATTGCCAATACAATAAACCATCGATTCCAATCATACTTTATAAACAAATACGTTCCAATTATACTTAAAACCCAAATACAAAGTGAATGGATGCTTCCTGTTATCTTCCAAACCGTTAACGCACTTTTTGAGATACGCTTATTTGGTACATATATCTCCATACAAATCCCCCAATTAGTTGAATATAATATATGTACGAATCAATCCCTTATTTAGTTTCACACATACGAATGATCTCTTTTTCCCCTGAAAAATTGATTTTCAGTTTCCTCAAAAAGAACGTTTAACCTACAAAACATCAAACCGCTATTTTTATAATTTGACCTTTTACTTAAATTTTCGTATAAAAAAAGCAATCAGACATCGCTCTGATTGCTTTTTATTGCAAGCTTTTATGCAATAAGAGGAGAAATAGCATTCTCCTCTATTCAGCCAGCGTCATGATCGCTTACTCTTTTTTGGCCCCGTATCACTAATTTTTAATTATGATAAATTAATTAAGATCTTTGATCTTTATTATGTTGATAATCTCTTCTTCCTGATCTTCTCGGCTTTCTGCCACTTCCTCCGTGACCACCTTTATTCCCGCTAAAGGAAGGTTTACCACGTCTTGAAGAAGATCTATGCCCATCTTTTTTCATTGGTAGAGGGCGTTCTTCTGTAATATGAACAGGTGTTTTATCCGGTTCTTTAGTCATTAATTTAAGTGATGCAGCAATAATTTGGGTCGCATCATTTTCCTCTAGTAATTCCTTTGCTACTGAAAGATAATCGTTTAGATTTCCTTCTTTTACTATATCAGAAAGTTTTTCCATTGAAACGCGAATTTGACCTTCTAATGCTTCATCCCAACTTGGCGGACGCATAGGCATCATTCTTTTTTTCGTTGTTTGCTCAACAATTTTTAAATAGCTCATTTCACGAGGATTTACAAATGTAATAGCCATTCCTTCTTTACCTGCACGGCCAGTTCTTCCAATACGGTGAACATAGCTTTCAGGATCTTGTGGAATATCATAATTATATACATGTGTAACACCTGAAATATCTAATCCACGAGCAGCAACATCTGTCGCAACAAGAACATCCACTTTTCCATCTTTAAATTTTCTTAATACGGATAAGCGCTTTGCTTGACTTAAGTCGCCATGAATTCCTTCTGCCATATATCCTCTTAAGTTTAGGGCATTTGCCAGTTCATCAACACGACGCTTTGTACGACCAAATACAATTGCAAGTTCTGGTGATTGAACATCAATTAAACGTGAAAGCACATCGAATTTTTCTCTTTCCTGCACTTTTACATAATATTGTTCAATTAAAGGAACCGTCATTTCTTTTGCTTTCACACGGACTAATTCCGGATCATTCATAAATCTTTCAGCAATTCTTCGAATAGGATCAGGCATAGTTGCTGAGAAAAGTAATGTTTGTCTTTCCTCCGGCACACTAGATAAAATGCTTTCAATATCATCAATGAATCCCATATTTAACATTTCATCTGCTTCATCAAGTACTAAAGTAGTTACTTGGTCAAGTTTTAATGTGCGGCGCTTGATGTGATCAAGAATCCGCCCTGGAGTACCGACAATAATTTGTGGGCCTTTTTTCAACGCTTTAATTTGACGTTGAATATCTTGCCCGCCATAAACAGCTAATACACGCGCTCTTGCATCGTAACCAATTTTATATAATTCTTCTGATACTTGGATAGCTAATTCACGGGTAGGGGCAATAATAATACTTTGAACATTTTGGTTTTTTGTATCAATTTTTTCAATAAGCGGAATCCCAAAAGCAGCTGTTTTACCAGTACCAGTCTGCGCTTGCCCAATAATATCCTTTCCTTGGGTACTTAATGGGATTGTTTTTGCTTGAATTGGTGATGCTTCTTCAAAGCCCATTCTTTTTAATGATTTTAAAATTGAGGGGCTTAAATTTAACTCTGAAAAATTCGTCAATGCTTCTCATTCTCCTTTATAACTTAACAGGGCCAAGTAAACCTACATAAGATTAAGGTTCGTTTCCCCGATACCATACAAAAAAAGACACTCTTTATTAAACATTGTTATAATCTATGCTACAAGTAAAATGTATACATTACTCTCTAAATAGTAGGATTGTCACATATAGTAGATCATTTTCTAAAGAAAGTAGAATACAGCTCATGTTATTTTCTTACATATATCAAGTTTAAGAAAAGAGCCTTTGTAAAAATAAAGAGTTCCGGCAAAAAGTGTAAACGATGTACGGTTATGGTACCATTAATAAGCTTGGATTTCAACGCGCAAGATATTCCAAATTATCATCATTATAAGGAAACTATCATAAAGTATTCCCTTTTTAGATGGGAAAAATAATTTTCTTTTTTTTACATAAAGAAATTATTTTACTCTTCCAATTCTTGCACAACTTCTTCTAATTTCATTCCTCTTGAACCTTTAACCAAAATCCACTCATTCCCATTAATAACAGATTTCAAATGCTGGACAAGCTCTTGTTTGTCCATAAAGGCAAAAACTCGTGTTTCAGGAAAAGTTAATTTTGCACTCTCAGCTATATAATTACCCAATTTTCCGTAGGTAAACACATATTTTATTTTACTTTCTTTCAGTTCTCTTCCTACTTCACGATGAAACTCCACCTCATTATCCCCAAGTTCTAACATGTCGCCCAACACAACGATTTTATCATCTGCATCAGCTAAAGTTTCCAACATATGAATAGCTGCTTTCATTGAAGTAGGACTGGCATTATATGCATCATTAATAATCTTTGTACCTTTTATACCTGTATGCTTTTCCATGCGCATCGAAGATAATTTAAGTGCTTTTAGGCCTAATTCAATCTCATCCATTGATAGTCCTAATTCAAGTGCTGATAAAATTGCTGATAATGAATTTAATACATTATATTCGCCGAGAACTGGAAGATAAAGTTCTTTTTCTGGAGCTTTGTTGATACTATAAACACTTCCATTATTTTGCTGCTCAATAGAAATAGGATATAGATCATTCACTTTGGATTTGCCAAATGTTTGGATTCGAAAATTCTTATATTGATCTACACGTTCTCGAAGAAGCGGTTCATCCCCGATAAAAATAAATAGTCCATCTTTTTTCAAACCATTTGTAATCTCGAGTTTTGCCTCAGCAATGCCTTCTCTAGAACCAAGATCTTGAAGATGGGCTTCACCAATATTTGTAATAATAGCAATATCTGGTTTCGCGAGCTTTGTTAAAAAGTCAATTTCACCTTTAGCACTCATTCCCATCTCTAATACAGCTACATCAGTATCTTCTCTTAAAGAGAGAATTGTTATTGGTAACCCTAAGTGATTATTAAAATTTCCCTCAGTTTTTTGAACATTAAACTTTTCACTTAATACAGCTGTTACCATATCCTTTGTAGTCGTTTTCCCATTACTACCAGTAACTCCAATAACCTTAATATTAAGTTGATCTCTATAACTTCTTGCAAGATCCTGTAAAGAATGCTCCGTATTTTCAACAACTAGAATAGGTAAATGGTAGGGAGGATTTGGCACATCCTTTTGCCATAATGCAGCACTAGCACCGTTTTTAATTGCGTCTTCCACATATTGGTGACCGTCAACATTATTCCCTTTAAATGGAATAAAAAGGTTTCCTCTCTTCAATTTACGCGTATCAATACATACTCCAGTTACTTCGATCTCAGAATAATTTGATACATCATTTTCTACATGGATCATTGTTGCTAATTGTCCAATCGTTCTTTGAATCATGCTTTTTCCTCCAAATAAAAAGACCATTTTTAAGTTACCCTTCTTAAAGAGATTTTACTTTTTGGAAAAAAACTTTAAGAAGGGCAAACTAACTTAAATAACTCTATATTTTAAGGGTATTCTACTTTTTTTTAAAAGCTATGCTTGATCTTTTGTTTATCCTCATGGCGTTCTATAGCAAGCTGTATTAATCGTTCAATTAGCTCTGGATAGTCTACTCCTGTATGTTTCCACAATAAAGGAAACATACTAAAAGGTGTAAATCCTGGCATCGTATTTACTTCATTTATTAGAACTCTATTCTCTCTCGTAACAAAGAAATCTGCACGGACTAAACCTGAACAATCTAGTGCTTTAAAAGCTGTTATCGCCATACTCTTTAATTCTTCATACACATGAGCAGAAACCTCTGCAGGTATAATCAAGGCTGTTTCTTCATCGCCGTACTTCGCCTTATAATCATAAAAATCCTTTTTAGCAACAATTTCTCCCGGCACCGAGCATTCAGGGTTATCATTTCCAAGAACACCTAATTCAATTTCCCTTGCAATAATGCCTTCCTCCACGATCACTTTTCTATCAAATTGAAATGCTTCAATGAATGCATTTTCTAGCTCCTTACGATTCGTACATTTACTAATTCCAACACTTGAACCTAGGTTAGCCGGTTTAACAAAACACGGGTACCCTAATTCTGCTTCAACTTTTTTGTAAGCTTCCTCATTATTATGATCCCAAGAGCTACGAATAAACGAAACATATTTCACTTGATCAAGTCCTGCTTGAGCGAATAAGTTCTTCATAATGACTTTATCCATACCAGCAGCGGATGCAAGTACTCCATTCCCTACATATGGGAGGTTCAATAATTCTAGCATTCCTTGTACTGTGCCATCCTCTCCATTTGGTCCATGTAGTAAAGGAAAGATAACGTCATATCCAGTATTTTCACCTAATGATGTAGATAGGGCGTTTGGAACCATTTCTTGACCATCAGAAAATGCTAAAGCTTTTACGTTTTCTACAGGTCCAACAATTTGTGGTCCTTTAATCCAGTTCCCTTCTGCATTAATAAAAATTGGATCAATCTCAAATTTCTCGAGATCCAGAGCTTGAATGACTGCCTTAGCTGTTTGTAATGACACTTCATGTTCCGCTGACTTACCACCATAAAGTAAACAAAGTTTGGTTTTCATGTTAATCCCCCATCATCATTAGATACTATATTATAAAGGCTAATTTTATAAAAATTCATGATAAATGCCTATTTCATCTTATGAAAAAAGTCTTTATCTGTGCCTAAAACCTTATTAGACGGTAATAATATTAGCTTAAAGAAAAAAATAAGTAAACCCATTGACCATATTATAGTCAATGGGCAAAAAAGCAGAAGACGCCTTGTTCATCGACATACGACGAGTAAAATTTGAAGTGCTAATTTCACCTTCGTATCCTCGATAAAAGATAAAAGAAATACATCGAAGAGTCGATGTTGACTTATCGTAGCGTAGATACTTTAGTCGATAGACGCTAGAGCTAAACTAAGTCTAAACTCGTAAATGATTTTAGATGATGTTAATACTTATACATTTTGATACTTTAAAGAGAATGGCAGCTCTTATTTAACATAAGCTTTCCATTCTTTCTCCTTGCGATCAAAAACAATTTTTCCATCTAATGGGCGATCGTGTATTTCCTTATACTCTTCATACATTTCTTCCATATCATAAAAATCACCGATAACCCAGATTGGAATCTCTACAGAGGTTCTAGTATGTACAGCTTTTTCAATCGAAATAATCATTCCTTCTTTCATCTCTTCAATGAAAGGATAAAGAATTTCTACTGGAATCTCAGGAATTTCCTTCCTTTTCCTTCGGCCAAAAAACGTCTTTTCTCCCTTATCATTTAACTTCATGGAAATTGAACTTCCTAAAGTTATATAAAAATCATCCATCGTGCGATAATATGTTTTATTAAGCCAGCCGTCCTCATGAGACAAATAAGCAAAACGATTGTTCAACTTACGGTAAAATGGAATGCGCAAATGATTTTTAATATGTCCTAAATAAAGTAATTCAGCTATTTCCTGTCCATCTAACCTATTCAAGGCTTCCTCATCATCAAAATCAATCCAACAGAAATCACCATATGCAGCTACATTATCTTCTATAAGCCGCTTAATGGAATCAGCATCTACATATTCAAGTAATGTATGAAGATTAAAGTTTCCGTCCTCATAACGATGACGAAGCAAAAGAAGGTTGGATAAGTCCGGAAAAGCTTGGCAAAATTCATGAAATTCGATTCCATATGTTAAAACATAATGGTCGATATGATTCATATGTGCATAGATGACTCCCAGATTCGCAATATGATTTTTCAATTGGGTTCCCTCCGAAAAATGTATCTCCTCATCACCTAGGGATACGTAAAAAAACAGCTTCAATGTTGAAACTGTTCTTCCATCCATTTTTATATTCTTATTTTACCAAATTCATAAAATAAATCCTCATATTTTTGAAATTTTCTTTGGATCAGTTCTTTATGATTTATAGTATTCTTTAATATTTCGGGAATATTACATAGAAAAGCAAAGGTTTTAATCAAACCATAACAGGATAAAAGTCTAATATACGCCAAACTAGGAGGTGAAATGAGGCTACCGCATGTTACGGAATCCTCATATTATGCCTATACTAAATCTTATTATCATTATTATTCTCATCGCAATTACAGCTTTCTTTGTTGCCTCCGAATTCGCTATCGTTCGTGTGCGTACGTCGAGAATTGATCAATTAGTTGCAGAGGGCAACATTTCCGCCCTTACAGTTAAAAAGGTGATTTCAAATTTAGACAGTTATCTATCAGCTATTCAATTAGGGATTACAGTTACTTCCTTAATCTTAGGATGGCTTGGTGAACCTACTGTGCAGGTGTTACTAAAGCCGATATTTGAAACAATCAATATCCCAGCTTCTCTAGCCAGCGTTCTTTCATTTATTCTTTCCTTTGCACTTATTACATTTTTTCATGTAGTTTTAGGAGAATTAGCTCCAAAATCGTATGCTATTCAAAAAACTGAAGCAATAACCTTAATCGTTGCGAAACCATTGGTTTGGTTCAACCGTATTATGTTCCCGTTTATTTGGGCATTAAATCAATCTTCTCGCTTAGTTACGAAATTAGTTGGTTTAGAACCAGCTTCAGGAAATGAATTAGCTCCATCTGAAGAAGAATTAAGAATCATACTCTCTGAAAGTCTCAAAAGTGGAGAAATAAACCAATCGGAATATAAGTATGTCAATAATATTTTTGAGTTTGATAATCGAATTGCCAAAGAAATTATGGTACCTCGTACTGAAATGGTCACATTGGAAAAGGATTCTACAATAGATGAAATATTAGAGATCGTCAAAATTGAAAAATTCACAAGGTATCCTGTGACAAATGGGGACAAAGATAACATTATTGGGATTGTTAATATTAAGGAAATCTTAACAGATTGTATTTTCAACGAATGCCTTGAAAATAATCCGATTGAAAAATACATAAAACCAGTACCAAGGGTCATCGAAACTGTTCCAATCAAGGGGCTTTTAGCAAAAATACAAAAAGACCGTACACATATGGTTATTCTTCTAGATGAATACGGAGGAACAGCTGGCCTAGTAACTGTGGAGGATATTCTTGAAGAAATTGTTGGTGAAATTCGTGATGAGTTTGATTCAGACGAAATTCCAGTTATCCGAAAAATTAATGAAAACCATTTTATTTTTGATGCAAAAGTATTAGTGGAGGATGTTAATGACCTTCTAGGGACACATATATATGATGAAGAAATTGATACTATCGGTGGATGGCTATTGACTAAAAAATATGATTTACGCAAAGGAGACATCATTGAGCTAGAGAACTTTCAATTTATCGTATCAGATATGGAGGAATCTCATGTTCAATATGTAGAAGTTAAAAAAAATCAGTAAAGTTATTTACTTAAAAAAGCTTATCCTTTTAGAAAAAGGAAACCTTTTCTCTATTTAATCGTCTTAATAATAAATGGATGTGTTAGGAGAAATTAGGTGAAATTAATTTGAAGAATCAACAAAATAAATTAATAGATAAAATTGATTGGACATTAGTATTGCTTTTATTCCTATTTTTTATCGTCAGTTCTGTGTCAATTTACAGTGCACAAACAGATAATCAATATGGAGCAAACTTTGTTAAATCACAGGCTATGTGGTATATCATTGGAGCTGGGGTCATTGGTTTTTCATTATTATTCGATCCAAGTCAATATAGAAAATTATCTTGGATTTTGTATGGTTTCGGGATTATGTTACTTTTAGGACTTATTGTTCTTCCCCATTGTCAGCAAGGCTGTATAGTTGCGGAACGAAACGGTGCAGCTAGCTGGTATCAAATTCCTAAATTAGGCTTAATCCAGCCTTCAGAATTCATGAAAATCTTTTTAATTTTAACACTAAGTAATATCATCGCATCTCACCATGAAAAAAATACGATAAAAACAGCTAAAACTGATTTCTACCTACTACTAAAGATCGGCATAGCCTCCCTTCTTCCAATTGGATTAGTTTTACATAATGACCTCGGTACAAGCCTAGTAATGATGGCAATCGCCTCAGGTCTAATCTTAATCTCAGGAATAACATGGAAGATTATTGTCCCACTATACGCCTCTGTTATATCTATTGGAGGAACGATATTATACTTAGTTGTCTTTGCGCCGGATTTGTTAAAAAAATATTTAGGTGTCAAAGCCTATCAATTTAGTCGCATTTATATTTGGCTCGACCCCTCAATTGATCCTGAAGGAGACGGATATCATTTGATTCGAGCGATGACAGCAATTGGTTCAGGAGAAATTACCGGAAAGGGCTTTTTAGGAAAAGAGGTCTATTTACCAGAAAGGCATACAGATTTTGTATTTAGTATCGTAGCAGAGGAATTTGGATTTGTAGGTGCAAGTGTTGTTATCTGTTTATTTTTCGTCCTAATTTATCATTTAACAAAAACGGCATTACAAACAAAAGATCCATTTAATTCATATGTTTGTGCAGGGATCATTTGTATGATTGCCTTTCACGTATTTGAAAATATTGGAATGAGTATTCAGGTACTCCCTATCACAGGAATTCCTCTTCCTTTTATTAGCTATGGAGGCAGCTCATTAATGGGGAATATGCTTGCAATTGGCTTAATTTTTAGTATTCGTTTTTATCATAGAGAATATATGTTTTCATCGGATAACTAAATGTTACCTTTTTTGATAGAAGGGGTTATTTTAAAACATTGTTGCTATTTAAGCGGACAGTTTGTATCAATAAGCGGTACTTAAAGAGGGCGATTGATTACTTTGAAGACGGAAATTCCGGCGACACGGGAACCTTTATGAGCGATTGATGACCTAGGTATAAAAGCCGGCAGGTTGATTTTTACAAAAGCAACAACTATGCGTAAACAATAGGAAAGAAGCAAGAATACTGTACAAATTCCCCCCATAAAATAAAGTATGATAAGACTTCAAAAAAAGTATCACGTTTGACTGTACGGTTTGTTTTTTTTATAATAGTATTAATTACTTATATGAAGGGGTGATCGGATGGGGCTGTATATCGTATTGGCGAATTAGCATCTTTAGCAAATGTTTCAAAAAGAACAATCGATTATTATACTAGTATTGGTCTTTTGCGGGCGAATCGCTCAAAGTCTAATTATCGAATTTATGAAACAGAAGCACTAGATGACTTAAAGTTTATAGAAGATTGTAAGAAGCTGTCCCTACCCCTTGATACGATTCGAAAAAAACTTGAAATAAAAAAGGGAAGGACACTTGATGAGAAGTTGCTTACACAACGCCTTGATTTTGTCTATCATCAAATGAAACAATTAAATAGTGACTTATCCGATTTAATTTCAGTGCTTGAAAAATTGAGCCAAGAGGAAAAGGAAACTTTTTACAAAAGACTTCTATCAGAAAGTACATGTTTACAACAATCTATAAATCTATTAACAAAATAGGAGGTGACTCCTATCTCGTTTTACTTACGGGATAGGTAAACTTATTTGGACGACATATTTAGGCTTGTGCTTGTTTTTATAATCATAGCACTTTCCGCATTCTTTGTTGCATCGGAATTTGCAATTGTAAAGGTAAGAAGTACACGAATTGATCAGCTTGTTGAAGAAGGAAATAAGAGGGCTCTTGCCGCTAAGAAAATACTTTCTAACTTAGATGAATACTTATCTACCGTTCAGCTAGGAATTACAATCCTTTCCTTAGTTTTAGGATGGATTGGGGAGAAAACAGTTTCTCATCTGTTAATGCCAGTATTTTCTTTTATTCATATTACCGGCCCATCTGTACATGTAATTTCAACCATTCTCGCATTTCTACTAATTACGTTTGTTCATGTAGTCGTAGGTGAATTAGCGCCTAAAACAGTGGCGATTCAGAAGGCTGAAACCATTAGTTTATTAACGTCTCGACCACTTATCTTAATTCACCGTATTCTTTACCCATTCGTATGGCTTTTAAATACTTCTTCTCGACTTGTAACAAGATTATTTGGTCTTAAAATAGTTAACGAGAATGAGTTAGCCCATACTGAAGAAGAATTAAGAATAATTGTTTCTGAGAGCTACAAGAGCGGTGAAATTAACCAATCTGAGTTTAAATATGTAAATAAAATATTTGAATTCGATAATCGAATTGCGAAGGAAATTATGGTCCCACGTACAGAAATTACATCTCTTTCAAAAGAAGATTCTTTTGATGAGCTGCTACAAACGATTCGTGAGGAACGCTTTACACGCTACCCTGTCATTGATGGGGATAAGGATCATATAATTGGAATGGTGAATGCGAAGGAATTACTAACGGATTTACTTAGTGATTCGGATCGAAATAAGTCGACGCTTAATTCATATATTCGCCCAATTATACGTGTAATTGATACAATTCCTATTCAAGAGTTACTATTAATGATGCAAAAAGAACGCATTCATATGGCCGTATTAATCGATGAATATGGTGGGACATCAGGACTTGTTACGGTAGAAGATATCATCGAAGAAATTGTTGGTGAAATCCGCGATGAATTCGATATGGATGAGGTACCACTTGTTCGTAAAATAAAAGAAAATCACTATATTATTGATTCAAAAGTATTAGTCTCAGAAGTTAATGATCTCCTTGGAACGAATATAAATGATGAAGATATTGATACAATTGGCGGATGGGTATTAACAGAGAATTACGAAGCCAAACAAGGGGACATCATCGAATATGAGAACTTTGATTTTATCATCAAAGAGATGGAAGATTTACATGTTAAATATGTTGAGGTGAAAAAAAAGCTCACACAAGACATGAAGCTTCCAAAACAGCTTCCGATTACAAATTCTGAAGCAGCATCAATATAAAAGTTAGGGTGACTAATCGTCACCCTCTTTTTTTACATTTCTTTCGGTGCCTTCATACCTAATAATTGAAGACCTTCTGTTAAAACTATTGTAACAGCATTTACGATCGATACTCTCGATTGTAAATGTTCATCCTCCGCTAATATTCGAATCTTCCCGTAGTATTTATTAAAGGCTTGACTTACATGAATTAAATATTTGGCTAAAATAGATGGAGCGTGCTGTTTATAGGATCTTTCAATGACCCTTGGAAATTCATTTAACAATTTTAGAACATCCCACCAGCTTTCATCATCATCTAAACCTTCGAAACAAACATCTGTACCTTTATATTTTCTTAAAATAGAATGAGCTCTTGCGTTTGTATACTGTACATATGGACCTGTTTCCCCTTCGAATGTAAGCATATCTCTAAGGGAGAACTCTATATTATTCATCCGATCGTTCTTAAGGTCATGGAAAATAACCGCGCCAACTCCCACTGCATTTGCTACCTCATCTGGATCATGAATTCCGGGATTTTTCTCTACTATATTCTTTTTAGCCAGCTTAATTGCTTCATTCAATACATCCTCTAGTAGAATCACTCTCCCCTTTCTAGTTGACATTTTCTTTCCATGTTGCAGGATTAATCCAAAGGGGATATGCTCCATTTGCTCTGCCCAAACATAACCTAGCTTTTTCAACACACCTTTTACTTGTTGAAAATGAATAGTCTGTTCCTGTCCAACGATATACAAGGCCTCATCAAATTTATATTCCCTTTGACGAAAAAGAGCAGCGGCTAAATCTCTTGTCGCATAAAGTGTAGCTCCATCTGATTTTTTGATAAGGCATGGCGGTATTTGCTGTTCATCAAGTCGTACTACTTCTGCACCTTCAGACAATTCAAGCAAGCTTTGTTCCTTTAACATTTGAACAATTTCATCCATCTTGTCATTATAGAAGGCTTCTCCTTGAAAAGAATCAAATTCTATACCTAGTAGATCATAAATCGATTTAAAGGCACGTAGTGATTCATTACGGAACGATTCCCAAAGCTTTAAATATTCACTATCTCCATTTTCTAACTTTTTGAAAGCCGCTCTACCCTCATCCTCTAGGTATGGATTCTTCTCAGCTTCTTGATGGAATCGCACATATAGATGAAACAATTCACCAATAGGATTAGCAGCAACTGCCTCCTCGTTTCCCCACCTATGATATGCCACAATCAATTTTCCAAATTGAGTTCCCCAGTCTCCGATATGATTAATTTTCACCGTTCGGTATCCACACTTTTTTGCTAGATTCGCTATAGCATTGCCAATAACAGTTGAACGCAAATGGCCCATCGAAAATGGCTTAGCAATATTTGGCGATGACAAATCAAGTACAACCGTCTTTTCCTTACCAATTTCACTACTACCATAATTCTGGTCTTGATGAAGAATCGGGTTTATTATAGCTTTCCCTAACTCTTTTTTAGAGAAAAATATATTTACATAAGGCCCTACAGCATCGATTTTTGAAAACACTAAATCATTTATTTGAGAAGCAAGTTGTTTGGCGATTTCGATCGGTGAGATCTTTTGTATTTTAGCCAGTTGAAAACAGGGAAATGCCAGATCTCCATGCTCATCATTTTTTGGTGTTTCGATCAGGCTATAGATTTCTTTAGTAGTTAAACTGCCTTTTAAAACTTCACTTAACTTAGTTGAGAATAATGCTTTTAAATCCATAAAGATTCCTCCTTTTTCTTACGACTTTTAATTGTTGCTTTTGTAAAAGAAGATCTACTGCAGCTTTTACACCTAATATAGGCTTCATTTGAAATTTACAGCTCATTTCTCAGTGATTTGAAGGAGGCAACCTATATGAATCGGTGTTTCCCACGCTCTCGGGTTTCATTCACTCCCTTTGGTTACTGTGCATTCCGGCGACGGTCCTTCTTGGGATTCATTCACCCTCTTTGGTTACCTTGCAATCGGCTAGAGCTCCTTTCGGGTTTCATTCCCTCTCTTTGATTACCGCCCGTTCAGCACGGACTTTTTCTCGGGATAGAAAATATTAACGATAAAAAAGCTCGCCTCTTATAAAATAAGAGACGAGCTAAACCCGCGGTACCACTCTACTTGTTCAAATTACCGACCACTTTACCTTATAACGGGAGCTCCCGACTAACTCTACTTTAATACGTATTCGAATTAGCATCTCAGAAGTGCGCTTCATTTATCGATTCATACTAGGCTCCCACCATCCCCAGTTCGCTAATTGAATTGCGATAAACTACTCTCTTCATCACTGATTTTTTTGAAATTTTATTAAATATTACATGGTTAATACTTATAATGCAAGAAGTTTTTTAAATTTATTGAATTAATGCTGCCCCAATACTCCTTTTATCATAGCTGTTCTTTCACATCGTTTGAAAACTGCGATACCAATAATTAGATAGACTACTGCGTTAACAATTAAAGCTGTATAGTCTCCTAATGAAAAATCTCCTAATCCATAGTTATGGATCATTATTCCTCTCGACATATCTACTCCCTTAACTACTGGCAGAAAGACTAAAAATGGCATACTTGAAACTGGAGCAAAGGTTAGTCCCATTAAGATAAATTGAAAAATTTGCAGAAAGGAACCAATTTGCTTAAAAATGATAGCTAATCCAGCAATCATAAAGCTTACGCCGACCATACTTACCAATGTCAAGATCAATATCGGAATAATGGATAATACATCTACGTTCAGCCATGTATTTGTCGTTAACATCGATAAATACAGGAGAATAATAATCATGATCAACTGAATGATTGTTGTTGAAACAATCCGTGACAGTAAAATTTTCCATGCTCCCATCGGCGACATATAAAGCTGTTCAAGAGTTCCTAATTGTGCTTCATTCATAATACTCCAACCAATTCCCTGCATCACCATCATAGCTAAGAACCAAAATAAATAGTTAACAATTGTATTTTGTACATTCACTTCTACAGTGGTTGGATCACCTACAATTTGTATACCAAAAAACAAAAATAAGAATATCGCATAAAAAGTAATTAATTCACTAATTGTATTCGGTAAATATCTTTTTAAATAAATATACTCCCTTCGGAAATTAGCTTTAAACAGATACAGCCACTTCATCACTGAACTCCCCCTTAACAATTTTCATAAAGACCTGTTCAAAGTCGATGATAGAACGGTCAATTTTTTCTATCGCTATATTTCTGTTTTTAAATATTTCAATCACCTTGTAAAAATCATCACTGTGTTGAATGGTTACCGTAATAATTGATTGACCATTTTCATTTGTATCTGTATGTACAATAAATTGCTCTTTCACTTTATTAAGATCCTCTTCAGGTAATGTAGCTCCTAATGTAAATGAATATGCCTTCGTATCAAATAATGAGAGTAAATTGCTTACACTATCATCCGTAACAATTCTACCTTTGTTAATAATAATTACCCTTTCACAAATCTCCTGCACAACAGGCATATCATGTGAGCTAAGTAGAATTGTTTTATTATATTCCTTTGCGATTTCCTTTAATAATTTTCTAATTTCATAACTAATTTCAACATCTAATCCTAATGTTGGTTCATCAAGAAAAATAATTTCTGTATCTGATAAAATTGCAATCGCTATAGATAGTTTCTGTTGCATCCCTCTTGATAATGAATTAACCATCTCATTCGACTTTTCTGTTAAATTCAGTCGATCTAACAAGTCATCAATCCGTGCTGATATCTCCTTTTTCGACATTCCTCGATTTCCCGAGAAATATTCCATGTTTTCTCGTACCGTTAATCGCCAATATAAATTTCTATTTCCTTCTAATACAGCTGAAATATGTCGAAGTGCTTTCAAACGATTCTTTTCCATGTTTATTCCATTAATAATTACTGATCCTTCATTCGGTAATAACAGACCACACATCATTTTGATCGTCGTTGTTTTTCCTGCTCCATTTGGTCCTAATAGGCCAATAACTTCGCCCTTCTTAACCTTTAAAGATATACCTTTCACAGCCTCAATAATTTCATTCGACTTTCTCTTCTTATAACTCTTTTTAAGATTTTGAATATCGATAATATATTCCATTCCCGCACCCCTTAAGATTGAATTTTCTGTATTCATTATACAATATTATTTTCAAATGTTTTCCATCCAGAGGCGGAATTTCCATCAGACCTTCTTTACATTTATAAAAGCCAGCCAAAATATCATTTTCTCAAGGACTAACATGCTTAGAATGACTTAATTAAAAAATGCTGTTCTCATTTATTGTTTCAATAAAGGTAGCAGACATTATGAAGTTTGTAGTGCAATGAGTGGGAGCAGTCTGCAACCTGTATGAATGAATGAAGAACAAAAAAAAATAAACTAGACATCTTGTCTAGTTTATCTTATCTTAATGATGTAATTTCGGATATTTAGGGATGTTTTTAACTTCGCCCAGCACTTTGAAGATTTCTAGTCGGGATTTCGTTTTTGAAAGCTTTACCCCAATTTCCGCAAAGTTTGCAATGACTTTCTTTAATTGATCATGATCTCTTTTCAAGGAAGATCACCTCTTCAAATATAACATCTCCTCATATTTTACCCTAAACTAACTACGATGTATATTGATTTCAAAAAATTTTAATATTTTTTTGTTTAATTCTTAACCATTTCTACATCTGATTCTGTATGATACACCATCTTTTCTTTACTCATTAGGAAAATGAAAATAAAAGCAAGAACAGCAGGGACTAATGCCCACATAAACGTTTGAACAATTGATGATGATAGACTGGTTGTTATTTTCTCAAGAATCTCTGCTGGCATCTGGCTCCTTGCATCTGTTGCTAGAATTGCATTAGGATCTATTGAAGTACCTTTAGGCACTGGACCCATATTTCCGAATGCAACTTCCATTTTATTCGTAAATACATGATTTTGTATCATACCAAAAACCGTTATTCCGATCGTCATTCCTAACGAACGAACAAAGTTACTTGTCGATGTTGCTGAACCCCGTTGCTCCATTCCAAAGCTATGAATAGCAGCCATTTGTAGGACAGAGAAAGAAAAACCGACACCTAATCCTAGAATAATCATATAAAGAGTTAACATGTATCTTTTTGTCTCCGGTGTTAAGGTTGTTAATAATAAAATACCAATGATCATAATCGCCCCTGAAAGGAACATAATATTTCTATAACGCATTTTTGTTGTTAGAAATCCCCCTATTTGGGCTGTAACAACAGAACCCAGCATCATTGGAAGGAGAATTAAACCTGAATTGGTTGCACTTCCACCGTACACACCTTGCACGAAAATAGGAATATACACAGTTGCGGCCATAAATGCTGCACCATAAAATAAGGCTACGATTGTACTACCAGCAAACAATCTTTTTTGAAACATCGGAAAAGATATAATCGGTTCAGATGCCTTTCTTTCAATCAAGATAAAGATGGATGCTAGTACAACAAACCCAGCAAACAAGCTTATAATCGTCGATGAATCCCAGTCATACTTTTTACCACCAAGTTCTAGGGCAAACATCAAGCAAACAACAGCACCAACAAGGGTAATGGCACCCCACCAGTCTATTTTTTGTTGTACATGCAGCTTTGATTCCTGATAAAATACTATGACAAATACTAAAGCTAAGATACCTAATGGAAGGTTAATCAGAAACACCCAATGCCAGCTAATATAATCTGTAATATAAGCACCAATTAATGGACCAAAAATGCTGGAAAGGCCAAAAACTGCACCAAATAAACCTCCCATTTTCCCCCGTTTTTCTGGTGGAAATATATCAAAGACGATCGTAAAGGCAATGGGCACCAATGCACCTCCACCTATCCCTTGAATAGCACGATAAATGCTTAATTGCGTAATACTTCCAGCTGTTGCACACAGAATGGAACCTAACATAAATATTATTAAGCCCATAATAAAGAATCGTTTCCTACCAAACATGTCTGATAGCTTTCCAAAAATAGGCATTCCCGCCATCTCAGCTACCATATAAGCAGATACCACCCATACAAAACTGTCGATACCATCTAAATCACCGACAATGGTTCCCATTGCAGTAACAACTATGGTATTATCCATCGAAGCCATGAGTATACCTAATAATAGACCTGCTACGACAAATCCTAATTTACTATTTTTATTTACCATACATTCAACTCCTTGTTTTTATAGCAATCTGTTCTCTTTTACTTCTGTTGATTTATGCTGTTTAAGACTCTCTTTATACTCAACCAATTCAATATTGCAGCCGGGACCTAATTCGACACTTTTCCCCCTCACAACTTTGGCAGTTGTGTACTCTAGATAAATATGATCACCTTCTACTAATTCAGTTGATAGAGTCCCCTCACCTTTTCCTATCCCAAGAAACGTTGACCTTCTCTTTATAGAAATCGTTTCACCGCCTATTTCTGACACTCGATTGTCTCCAAATTTCATACCAATATTGACTTTTTCAGCATTTAATAGACCATCAATTTCAAACCCACCATCCAATTGTAGGTTTTCTACCTCACAGTTACCTTTTACTGATATGCCTCCTTTTACATCGAGCTGTTCACCAAGTATATTTCCAGCAATATCCCCAGTCCCACGAATCGAAATTTTCACACCAGAAATATCTCCAGCTACATCCATCGATCCATAAACTTTAATAATCTCTGATTTTATATTTTGATGCAGTTCAACAGTGCCATATGCTGCAAATGCCTGTGCCTTCACGTTACCTAATAATGAACCATTGCCATGAACTTTAAATTGAAGGCATTCTATATCATCAGTAATCGATCCATCGCCTTTAATCTTGACCTTGTCAAAATGTCCGCCTCCACTACTTCCTGATCCAAATATATTGATGTTCCTTTGTTCCATTTCTTCTCCCCACTTCCTATTTTCATTGATTACAGCTTCGTATGTTCTTTCACTTTGGACCCTTTTGTATTGGTAAAGTCCTCGAAATATTCAACTAAATCAATCTCACAGTCCTTCCCTATCACAACATTATTACCCCTTACTATTTTCGCTCGAACACCTTCTAGATAAATGTCATCTCCTTCGATGACTGTTGCCACTAATCGTGAGGGAAAGAGAGTTTTAAAGATTTTTATCAAACCATACGATTTCTGCCTAACCCTTATCGATTGTCCGCCTATTTCTTTTGCCATACATTCTCCATATAAAGTAATGTCAATATCTTCTGCATTTAATAGGCCACCAATTTTAAAAATTCCTTCCGATACGAATTCCTCCGTCTCACAATCTCCTCCAATAGTAGCCTTTCCATTTATTTTAAGACGTTCTCCTTTAACCATCCCACCGATTGAACAGCTTCCAGAGATCCTAAAAGATTCGTAAGTAACATCTCCACCTAAAGTGCTATGACCATCTACCGTTATATCTCTGCCCACTAAATTTCCATTGATTTTACCTTTACCATTTATTTGTACTCGATCAGCAGTTACGTTTCCATTTACATTGCCAAGACCATTACAATCGTATTTATTGCACTTAATATCACCTACAACGGTTCCCTTCCCATTAACACTAACATCATCAAAGCTCCCCCCGCTTGAACTTCCAAAACCATTAATGATTAAATCCTTTTTTTCAACACCCATCTTTTGCCCCTCCAGTTAGATCCATTTTGATTTTAATTCCTCTAAACAACTAGATAACGAAAGGCGAGATACCATTTTGGTCCCACTTTCAAAGTAAAGTGCATCACTATTTGAAGCTAAAAAGCATGAAGACATTCCAAATTTGCGAATAAATATGAGCTCTGCAGTTTTAGGATCTACTTTTAAATAATAATCTGTTAATACCTGCAAAACGATTTTCCCTTCGTCAAGATTGATCTCTCCAGATTCCAACAGCTTTTCAAGAATATAAATAGTTAGCGTATGTTCAAATGAAAACTCCTTCATTTGACCCATATTATCTATAAAAAAGTCTATGACTAGTTTTGAAGCAATACCTCGTTTAATCATTTCATCTTCATCAAGACTTAACTTTGTGAGATCAGGAGAAAATACATCTGCCAGCTCATCTAGAGAAAGATTCTCCTTCATCAGTTGAATCTTTTCAATTCTTTCAAGAATTCTCTCCTTCGGAAAAAAGGTTTCCTGCCCAGTAAAGGTTGATTTTCGAATAAACCATTCCTCTGGGATTAGATTTTTCCGCTTCCATCTGTATAACTGTCCATACGATATTCCAGTCATGTCTAATAAGTCCTTTTTTGAAATTAACTCTTGACTCATTGTTTAACGACTCCTTTCATGAAAACAATGTAACATAACACTGTTACGTTTGACAATAATTTTTTATATAAATTTTTAACCCAATTTAAATTCAGGTAATATCGCATGGTTAAATGAATCTAACTATGTATACTTAACTCAAAAAAAGCTTAGAAAATACCTGTAGAATCAATAATATCTCTGTATCCTTTATTGAATAAAAACGCAGGCGGTTGGGCTTTTACAGAAGTAAAAGAATATAAAAAAAGCCAAAGAAAAACAGCCTTCATAAAAGACTGTTACACTGTTTTATTCTATTACCTTTATATTACGTTTAGTCACTTACCATCCTCTGAATAAGCTCTGCAACGGTTTCTTCCTTGCTTAGTCTCGGGCTTTGCCCTGACCAAAGTGACATAAATTCCCGATTGTTTTGTTCCCCAGCAGCTCTTCGGATATCCTTTGTTAGTTCATTTTGATAAGGATAACATACTAGTGCATCTTTTTTCTTGCTCATTTCTTTAATAAAATGGTTGTTTACTCCTCTTGCATACTTTCCTGAAAAAACAGAGGTAAGGACTGTTTCATCCTCTGTAGCCTGAATAATCGCTTTTTTATGCTGTGGATGAGCACCACTTTCCTGACAAGTAAGAAATGCAGTACCCATTTGTACTCCTTGAGCACCTAGACATGTAGCTGCCTTCAAACCTCTCTTATCCATAATTCCTCCAGCAGCAATAACAGGAATAGTCACATGATCATTAATTTGTGGGATTAAAGACATAAGTCCAATTCCACTTTTCTCTGGGCTTTCTAAAAACGAACCACGATGACCTCCTGCTTCGCTTCCTTGAGCTACCACAATATCTAATCCAACAGCTTCAATGGCTTGTGCCTCTTTCACAGTAGTAGCCGTACCGATTAACAAGATATCCTTTTCTTTTAATTTCTTAACAATAGATTCAGTTGGAAGACCAAATGTAAAGCTGCATACAGGTACCTCCTCCTCTAAGATAATCCTTATCTGTTCTTCATATGCTTGTTTAGGCTTGGTGAATTGGCCCAAATCGGGAATTTTTAATTCCTCTCGATAGATTCGCAACTGCTTATCCGCCATCCGTATTTCTTCATCGGTAGCAACACATTGTTCCGGTACAAATAAATTGATTCCAAATGGATTAGTAGTTAAACTTTTTACTTCACGTATTATTTGCCTTGTCTGATCCGCATTCAAATAACCCGCTCCTAGCATTCCTAAAGCACCTTCATTCGATACAGCAGCAACTAATTGCGGTGTTGTTATTCCTCCTGCCATTGGTGCTTGTATAATAGGATATTTAACAGAAATTCTTTTCATCCACTCATGCATCAAGCCCATCCCCCCTTATTTAAAAGCATTGTGTTTATTACATATCTTACACTTTTCGAGCAATTTCTCCTTCTTTTAGCTTATTTTTTAGAAGTAATGGAATATTTATGTAAAGTAAGCTAGAATAATGGTAGATATTCTACCTATCGGAGGTTCATTTATGGTCTATCAATCTCGAATTTTTCATTTATTCAAACCAGCTACGACTTTCTATCAACTCCAAAAAGCTGAAACCATTTATAGCCTAAAATGGAGAATACTATTACTGTTTTTCCTTAGCACAGTCATTTTCGCCGTTCAAGGATACTATGGAATCGGTTCTTCTTCAATTTCAACCACATTAACATTAGATCCTAGAAATATTTATGAATGGCATAAAGCTCTATTTATTATAGGAAAATTACTATCAGGAATAGCATATGCCTCCTGCATATTATTTGTACCAGCATTATTATTCAATATGATGACAGAAGTATCATTTTATAAGCTAGTTGTTCTACAGGTATTTGTCCTGTTCATCCTCTTAATTGAGCAAATAACCTACATCCCCTTGTTACTATTGCTTCATTTGGATTGGTATTCCTCTCCACTTTCTTTCGGGATCATTGGACAATATATTACGAAGATACCTTTTCTTATTGCCTTATTTGGCTGTATTTCTATCTTTAAAATCTGGGGAATGTATATTCAATTTACGGGATTGAAAGTACTGTCTGAAATGAAACGTTTACCGTTATTTGCAATAGTATTCATTATCAATCTATTATTTTGGGGAATTTCTGCATTACTTACTTATATGGATTTCTATCGCTTATTATAAGGTTGGTGAAGATCATGAAAAAATGGCCATATCTTCTTGCTCTTGCAATTATTTTCATAGGGATAAACCTTTTTTTACTAGAAAAGAAAGATAGTAAAGTGTCTCAATTACACTTCGTTCCAAAGTGGGATATGGTAAAAAAAGAGAGCTTAGTACAATCATTCTCAAGTAACGGGGTAGTTATTCCTTCTGAAACACATCATGTATATATAGATAAAGAAGTAGGTTTTAATCAGTTTTTAGTAAAGGAAGGCGACGTAGTAGAGACAGGAACCCCTTTGTTCGAATACTCTACTTTTACTTTAGAAAAGCAGCAAAAATTGCTTGATGCAGAAATTGAACGGTTAGAGAAGGAAATAGAAAGTATTGATGCATCCATCCAGAACCTAGAGGCAATGCTATCGTCTGCTGAAACAGACGAAAAAGCCTCAGAAAACAAGGATGATCAAATTCAAGTAGTACCCAAAACAGCTTCCTACTCCATTAAACTGGAGATAAACGATAAGGAACTTACAAAAGAAAAGCTCGAACAGCGTATCGATCAATATAATGATCAAAAATCAGGTTATAATGATGAAGCATCGAATTTAACTATCGTTAGTGATACTGCAGGGGTCGTTAAAAAAGTAGCCTACGATTTAAATAATCCGGTCATTACTATCGTTTCATCGCAACCTATTATTCAAGGGTATTTATCAGAACAACAGCAGTCAAAAGTGAAAAGTGGGATGCAGACGCTAACTACCACCCATCTAATAAAAGGTAAAATGAAGGGAGTCATAGAAAAAGTAGGAAATACTCCAAAGAATGATCCAGATGTTGATAAACAATCAGTTTATCCATACGAAATAGCTTTAGATAAACCCAATTCTAAATTACAGGTTGGCTATCATGTAAAGTCGAACATTATAACAAAGGAAATAAAGGATGCTAAGGTTATACAAAAAAATAGCGTAGACCATCAGAAAAATAAAGAATTTATTTGGTCATTAGACCATGGTCTAGTCAAGAAAAAGGAAATTCAAAAAGGATTGCAAGTTAATAAAAAGCAGCAAATTAAAGATGGAGCAAATATTGGTGACTTATATATCACAAAACCGCAGCAAATTAAGAAACCTGGGGAATTTATTACGTCTCTAAAAATCACTAAAATAGATAAGCAAGCAATAAAAACAGTTGGATTAAAATCCTCGGTTAAATATATACTGATTGGTTTATTGCAAAAATAAGAATAAGAGCGCTGAAAAAGATGGCGCTCTTATTCTTTTTAACATATGGCATCATAAAAGAATATTTTAGCGCCAACCTCAAAAGCTAAAGAATAAAACGGATGAGGTGGCAGCTTATGAAAATATTGCTTTCGGTATTATCTTTATTATCGCTATTCTTCTATTCATCACCATTCTTCGCAAGAGCAAGTGAACAAACTCCTAAAAAAGTGATATTTATGGTCATGGATGGAACCAATTCAGACGTAATTACATTATCTCGCTGGTTTAAAGGTCATCCACTTGCGCTTGACAGTATTCTTGTAGGCGGTGTACAGACGTACTCCTTACGATCCGGTATTACTGACTCAGCTGCTGCGGCAACTGCAATGGCCACAGGTAAAAAAACTGTCGAGGATATGATTGGTATGATTCCTTATATGGATCGAGAAATAGGCTCTATTGCACGTCCAACTTCCACTATACTGGAAGCAGCAAAACAGAAAGGAATGGCCACAGGAATTGTTGCTACATCCCCTATTCAACATGCAACACCTGCCGCATTTTCTGCGCATTCTAACTCAAGAAATGATTATGATGACATTGCAGAACAACAGGTTTATCAAGACATGGATGTTGTATTAGGCGGAGGCAAGATGGCCCTTCTTCCAAAATCAACGAACCCGAGTAGTTTACCACAACACTTATCTGGAATAGGGTCAACACTTCCACTGTATCGAAAAGATGGAGAAAATTTAATTCAAATACTAAAAAAGAAAGGATATCAATACATCGAAACAAAAAAACAGCTCAATTCCGTATCCAGTTCTAAAATTTGGGGTACCTTTGCTACAGAGGATATTGCATATGAGTTTGACCGCAAACGTTTAGCTCCTCAGCAACCTTCATTAGCACAAATGACGAAAAAAGCGATCAATGTATTATCAAAAGACCCCAACGGCTTCTTTCTCTTTATAGAAGGGAGTAAAATAGACTGGGCAGCTCATAAAAATGATCCAGTTGGGATGATAAGTGAAGTTCTATCCTTTGATTCAGCAGTTAAAGCAGCTTTGGATTTTGCAAAAAGAGATCAGAATACCCTTTTAATTGCGGTAACGGATCACGGAAATAGCGGGCTGACGATGGGAAACACTAATACGAATCATTCTTATTATAAAATGCCTGTGTCAAAATTTATTGATCCATTAAAAAAAGCTAAATTTACTTTAGCAGGCTCCATTTCCCGCTTGAAAAAGGATCAATCAAACTTAAAGAAAATAGCACAAGATTATGGCTTAAACCCACTTTCAAAGCAAGATTATAAGCGATTAAAAACAGCCAAGAATCTTGAAGATGAAATGGCTAACCAATTAGCCAAACGGGCAAATTTAGGCTTTACTACTAAGGGACATACTGGTGAAGATGTATTCTTATATGCATATGGACCAAATAAACCCACAGGATTAATTAACAATACAGAAATTCCAAAAATAATCGCTTCTTTCCTACAGGTTGAGTCCTTTCAAAAGCTAAACAAACTTCTTTTTGTTGATGCCGCGGACTATTATGAACAAAAAGGATATCTTACTAAAATCGATCGCTCTAATAAAGAAAATCCTGTATTTATTGCTAAAAAAAATAATGAAACAATCAAATACCCTGCAAACAAAAATATTAAAGTTTTCAATGAAAATGTTGTAGAATTAGATGGAATTACTATTTGTAACGGAAATAAGTTCTGGATCAGTATTTTAGAAAAGCAAAAAGGTGCGGGGCCCACTCCCTCATCCTAAACCATAAAGAGAATGTATTGTTGGCATTAACTTAATAAGGAGGTGTTTTATTTGCCAGTAGATATCAACCTAATAGGAGAAGAATTGCAAAAAACATTAGATCCTAACAATGAAAATCATCAGAAACTTATCCAAAAAGGATTGCTGTTATACCGGCAACAGCTTGTATATCAAAAGAAAACATCTCAATCGTCAATAACTGCTAAAGTACAAGATGTAACCCCTGTAGAGGTTGTCTTGCATAATGATTTAAATTCTAGCCACTGCTCTTGCCCAATAGAAGGGATCTGCCGGCATCAGCTGGCACTTTTCTTTTCTACCTATAGTGAAACTGGCAGTGTTTTTGAATGGGTACAAGACTGGAAAAAGAACGATTCATCCAAACAGATTTTACAAGGAATAAAAAGAGGGAGTGACTTATTAAAAGCAAAAACTCCTGCTGGTGTAGATGATGGTGTAGAAAACTGGTTAAACCGTTTCCAACAAGCCTATCAAGGAATTGATATAACCAATGAATTTGTATTGGAGGTTTCGTGTAAGAATAAATATCGAAGTTTGATTGAATCGAGCCCTTCTCTACGAGAATGGAAACCACTATTCCAGCTATTTGCAGCGTATGAGTCAATAAAAATCGTAAATAGAATTTGCTCTTCTCAGCATATACGAACATTCAAGCGATATTTTGATTATATGCTGGATGAAGCAGATGAAGCGTTAAAAGTTCTCTCTGTAGCAGCAGCACCTTTCGCATTTGATGAGTATTTAAGGTATTTGCGTGAGGACTGTATTTTTTTACTACAAGAACCCACATATTATGAATTAGAACTTGTCGAATTTTACCAATTGCTATGGACATTATTATTTAAACAATCCATTTGGCGCAAATTAGAGCATAAACGCTTAAATGACATTATGGAAGACGATCAATCCAAACGTGTTAAAATCGGCTACATACATATTTCAATTCTATGCGGCTATGACGATCTCGCATTAGATGAGATACAAAAATACGGATCAGAAATCTCATATTTCTCATCATACTGGCTTAAGTATTTAAGTGAACAAAAACCTCAGGACCGATTTTACCAATACGTAAATACAATATCTGCATTTATTCCAGAGTATTTAGAAACGGAAAATGAATATGACCGTCTTGTTTTTATTCGCTCATTTTTTCAAAACATTGATGAGGGTTCCTTAGCAGATCAGAACCCACTCTTATTAGAAAAAATCTATATCCAAGCATTACCCCATACTTATTATCAATTTAGTGATCACTTATTTCGGCAAGAAAAATATAAGGAATGGGTTGAATTACAGCAGTATAAAGGGATCGAGTTAGAATTTATCGATCGTGGCAAATTGGATATTATCTCCAAAAATAATCCTAGTTTACTTATGCCACTTTATCACGATGCCGTGGAATTTTCCATTTCAAATCGTAATAGGGACTCATATAAAAAAGCGGTAAAATATTTAAAAAAACTTAGGACCATCTATAAGAAGGAAAAAATGATGGATTTTTGGGATACTTATTTAGAAAATTTATTGCTTAAGACGAAGAGACTACGTGCGTTTCATGAAGAATGCAAAAGGGGCAAATTGATCGATGCTTAAAACAATGATGCTAAAGGTTCAAATTAAACCTTTAGAAGATGGACGGTTCTTTATCTATGTCAAAGATATTAATCAATCCTTTGTTCACCCTAATGATTGGAGAAAACAATTATTTATATGGCATAAAGAAAGCTATTTTGGAACTTCTTTGGATATTGAAACATTCCAAGGTGTAGATGGCATTACATTAAATAGCTGGGAGCTTTTAACTTTATTAGCGAATGAAAATTTCAGCTCCATTATTCAATGGGACTGGGATGAAGTAGGGCAAATGTTTCTTGGTGTTGCTTATACAATGTATGAAGCTATACGCTCTGGGTCCTTTTCCCCGCTTTTTTCTAAAACTGATCCGGTCATCCAGTGGCCACTACCCCCTTATGTAAAGGAGGACTTCCATGAATCGTTCTGGACTCGGCCAATAAATGACACAACCGTATTAGAAATGGTTGAACATTGGTTTCAATCAGCAGTTGAAAACTATTATTTATCAAATCCTAAATTAAAGCAGAAAGTATCATCTTTAATCCATTCAAACTTATTACCAGAAGAGCTTACTTCCTATTTTAGTGACCAGAGTTTTCAACAGTGGGTGGCATTAGAAAATAAGTTACCCTTCCATATCGGATTACGCTTAACAGAGCCTGAAATGGAAGATGAGCCTTGGAAATTAGAAACAATTCTCCGCGATCGGAAAATAACGGATCGTTTATATCCAATAACAAATTATCCTGATAAATGGAGAAAATTTCAAGGAGATATAACGGAAGAACAGCTTAGGTGGATTAAGCTTTTTCCTTGGCTAAAAGATGGAAATGGATTAACAGATCAACTAGACGAGGATCAGGCATGGAGTTTTTTAACCGATGTCAGTGAGAAACTTCTAGTACTAGGTGTTGAAATATTACTACCTTCTTGGTGGATAGCTATGAAGGATGCACAAATCACTCTCAAAGCAAAAGTAAAACAATCCAGCGCTAGCTACCGACCGTCATTTGTCGGACTAAATGCAGTGGTAGATTTTGATTGGCGTTTATCCGTTAACGGTTCAGAACTATCCGAGGCAGAATTCCAACAAATGATTGAAAGTAAACGGAGATTAATCAAAGTCAATGGTGAATGGGTAAGATTAGACCCAAAAATGATTAGACAGTTACAAGAGCTCATGCAACGTGCACAGAAAGAAGGATTAAGAGTTCGTGATATTCTTGAACAAGAATTCATAGAAAATGATGAGGAAGCATTAGAGGATTATGACCCAAAAGCATTTGCTAAAATACAAATTGAACTAAACCGGTCTATTAAAACACTAATAAATCAACTGACCGATATGAATAATATCCCTGAGACCTCTATTCCTCAGGACTTTCAAGGAGAATTACGTCCATATCAAGTTCAAGGATATAGTTGGTTAACCTTTTTAAGAAAATACCAATTTGGAGCAATTTTAGCTGATGACATGGGTCTTGGGAAGACGGTTCAGTTACTTACATACTTATTACATGTGAAGCAAACCACTCCTGCAAATGGGCCCGCACTAATTATTTGTCCAACATCAGTGCTTGGAAATTGGCAGAAAGAGTTTGAGCGATTTGCCCCAAATATGAATGTAGTATTGCATTATGGTCCTAATCGTTCTAAAGGAGATGGATTTATTCAGTCACTTCATAATGTTGATATCATTTTAACAACCTATGGCTTATCCCATCTTGATTTTGAAGATTTATCACTCATTGAATGGAGCACGATTGCCATTGATGAGGCCCAGAATATAAAAAATGCAGGGACAAAGCAATCACGAGCTATCCGTAAATTAAAAGGCAGTCACAAAATCGCATTAACCGGAACACCGATGGAGAACCGTTTATCGGAATTATGGTCGATATTTGACTTCACGAACCACGGATTCCTTGGGACATTCTCTCAATTTCAAAAAAAATATATTTTGCCAATTGAAAAGGATGGCTCTGAAGAAAAAATACGTGAACTACAAGCAATCATTCGACCGTTCCTACTAAGAAGGACAAAGAAAGATCCTGAAGTCGAACTCAATTTACCAGATAAAATTGAGGAGAAAGAGTACTGTCCGTTAACGACCGAACAAGCTTCTCTCTATGAACAGCTTATTCGCGATACTTTTGATGAAATTGACAAATTATCAAGCTTTGAACGGAAAGGGCTCATTTTAAAAATGTTAGGCCATCTAAAACAATTATGTAACCACCCAGCTTTATATTTGAAAGAAGAGGAACCTAAGCATATTGAAAAACGTTCCCATAAAATTGAAAAGCTTATCGAGCTTCTTTCAACAATTTTAGATGCTCAGGAAGGCTGTTTAATTTTCACTCAATATATTGGGATGGGGAAAATAATTCAACAAACACTAAAACGCCATTTCCAACTAAATGTCCCATTTTTAAATGGAAGTATGCCGAAGGCAAAACGAGACGAATATGTACAGGCGTTTCAAAATGGCGAATTTCCAATCTTCCTTATATCATTAAAAGCGGGGGGTACAGGGTTGAACCTTACTGCAGCCAATCATGTCATTCATTATGATCGGTGGTGGAACCCAGCAGTAGAAAATCAAGCAACTGACCGTGCTTATCGGATAGGTCAAAACCGTTTTGTTCACGTTCATAAATTTATTACAACCGGTACACTAGAGGAAAAGATTGATGCCATGCTCGAAAAGAAACAAGCGCTAAATGATGAGATCATCCAAAGTGATAATTGGATTACAGAACTTACAAATGTAGAATTACAACAATTACTTTCCCTTTCATAAAACAAATAATTGGGGCAACCTGAAAAGGGGTATCATCATACACCAATTGAATCAAAATTTTGTCTGCTTTCTTAATTTAATGAATGGTAGTGTATGACTCCTTTTTTCAGATAGCCCCATATTTTATGAGGAGGCATCGGAGGTTCGATTTTTTCTTTTTATCTGATGAGGAGGAAATTGGAGAATATCTTTGGTTTAGATAGTAATATTTTGATTAGCATCATTAAGTTGTTTCTCTAAATAATTAGTTTGTATTGAAAGATTAACAGCACGTTGATTGATTTTTCCTAAAATAAGGATTAGGTCTTCTACCACTTTCTCTAGTTTTTCTATTCTCAACTTTAATTCATCCATACCAATGTCCTTTCTATTTATGATGTGTGCAGTTCCCTATCTTCTGACGGTTTACCACCTAGAAATTGTACTGAATTTGCAACAACCTCTGTTACATACACCCTCTTTCCTTCTTGATTTTCATAGTTTCTAGTTTGAATCTTCCCAACAAGTCCTAAAATAGAACCCTTAGAACAATATTTAACTGTATTTTCTGCAGCTTTATTCCATAGCGTACAAAGGACAAAATCCGCATCATATTCACCGGAACTATTTTTATATTGACGATTTAAGGCAAGTGTCACATTTGATACAGCTTTCCCCTCCATTGTATAGCGCAGCTCCGGATTTTTTGTTAATCTACCTACTAATGTCACTTGATTTAACAAACATCAATCATCTCCTTTTCTTTATTTGACCTTATCATATCTAGATTTATTCAATTGGTAAAATGATGGAAATATACTTATGCGGTTAAAATTTGTTATAAAATGGTGAAATTTGAACGCGAAAAGGCCATTTTTAAAAGCATGAATGTATGAAATTACTTTTTTTCATGCCTTTTCAAGTTCTTAATATATTATGGTATAATTTTGACAAATAACTTAGGAGGAATTTCAATGAAGACCTTCAAAATTGTTTCACTACAAGTCATTGATAATGAAAATATAATAGACATCGTATTAGAAGATGGATTAATTATTAATAAAGAGGATGGAAAAATGACTTGGCTAATCGAAGCATATACAGATAAAAAATATTACGATTTTTTCCGAACAGCTCAACAAATGACCAAAGATTTAAAGGTACAAGTCATTATAACAAATGAAGCGAATGATCCAGCTCCATTTAGAACCCACATCCGCTGTATAAAACTATTTGAAAAAAATATGAGTGTGTTACTTGAAGGCCATTTAAATGTAAAGAGAAACGAATATGCGGAGTTATTATTAAACGAGTTGGTGCAAGAGGGCTTTGCGGGTGACAATTTATTAGCAGAATTTAAAAATCGAATGCGTAAAAAGACTAAATATCCAGTATCAAAAAATAATTGATATCGGATTATATAAAAAGCTCTATCAGCTCCTGCCGTTGAGCTTTTTATAATGTTTCACTATCTTAAAAATGAATGTAAAAGGCTCTTTTCTACTATTTGTTACTTAAAAAATGTCATTTAGGAATATTCTAATTTCCTAATAAGGTTCTTAACAGCCATGCGAAAAGAGCCTTTATAAAAAAGCTCACATGTTATGTCTATTTGGTTTTGCTTTTCAGAGAATTAATTAAAAACTTCGCTTCCATCTTGCAAGAATAGGAGTCCTTATTATTATGCTTCCGTTGAAGGTTTTCAATGGTTTTCATTTGTTCATCTGTTGGTGCTTCTGAAAGGATTTTCTGAATGGTTTCGTTAATCTTGGCAGCTAATTCTTCATGGAAGGAAGGATCCTTTTTAATATCATCACTCAACTTATCGTACCAAGAGGCATGCTCATTTATATACACTTGCCATTGTTTAATAAAATCCTCTATATTATACTTTTTTTCATCCCAACCAATTTTCTCCATATATTGTTCAAAAACGGTTGAAATAGATCGAGAGATACTTATCTTCAATCCTGATGGTAATGAATGTAACATCTATGTAAAATACCCCCTAAATAATAGATTATTTAGACCATTTTCTACTATATCATAATTAAACACCTTGCAACAGGCATAATCACATTAACATTATTGTAAATCTTGGTAAATAGAAAAGGAACACTATTTATGAATTTTACTCTATTTTTTAATATTGAGCAACTATTTATAAATTACTGCATTATTTACAATAAAAAGCAGGGACACCCCTGCTTTTTATTTCTTATTATTATCTTTATCTTTATTGTTATTCATATTTATATCAGTATCATCTTTATCAATTTTATTATCAGTATCATTTGTATCAGTATCATTAAGGTCATTCGATTTATCGTTTAAATCACTGTCATGTAACTTATTATCATCCACATCAGTACCATCGCCAGTATCGTTATTGTCATCATTAACATCTGGGGTATTATGATCATTTACATCATTTTTATCAACATCATTTACCCCATTATTATTGTTGGGCGGTGGAGGATTTTGATTATCATTATTTGCACACCCTACAAGCATAAGTGCAGTAAGTACTGTTGCACCAAATAGTTTCATGAACTTTGTCATTTCGCTAATCCCCTTCCAAATGTTCTTCATTATGAATTTAATTTATGACCTGATATTACTATTCCCAATTGCCATAACTCCATTCAATACTTTAGTAGCAAAATACAAATGGGGCTATCTTCGTATAGTTTGTTGCTTTATAAAAACTCTACAACCATTCTTATACACCTTTTAAAAAAGTTTGCAGCTCGTGTTTCATTAAAATGAAGGGAATTAACGATATTCAACCTATATGTATAGTCAAAAACTTTACCTAAATAGCCTTTATAAATAAAAAAATATAAAAAGAGAGATCTGCCTCAAAACAGATCTCTCCTTTCAATTATTTCTCTAATGCAAACATCATTTCTGCTTCACAAACAAGCTCACCGTTTACAGTTGCAATGCCCTTTCCCTTGCCAATTGGCCCTTTAAAACGGATCATCTCTACCTCTAGTCTTAATTGATCACCAGGCTTAACCTGGCGCTTAAATCGGCATTTATCTATACCAGTAAAGAAAGCAAGTTTTCCACGATTTTCTTCTTTTTTTAACATCGCAACTCCACCTACTTGTGCAAGTGCCTCTACAATTAAAACACCCGGCATAACTGGATATTCTGGAAAATGTCCATTAAAAAAATCCTCATTGCCTGTTACATTTTTAATCCCTACCGCACTCTTTCCTTCTTCAACTTCTAAAATCCGATCAACTAGTAAAAATGGATAACGATGCGGTATAATCTCTTTTATTTGTTTAATATCTAACATTACAATAATCTCCTTTATTCATGATAGATTTTTTTAGGCTCTTTTCACAAACATATAACTAATTAAGTAAAGTATTACCTAAAGAAATATTGGCTACAGACTACGACACCTTTCATTTCTTTGAGGAAAGAGCTACAAACCCCATAAGATTCGCTGAACTGAATCCTTTATAGAATGTAGAAGCCGGCAGTTGTTTTTTTGCAAATGCCAAATTATTCGGAAACAGCCATTTTTAAAAGGTAAACTTAAAAAGGAAAGGAATCATCCTTTCCTACTTTTTTTTCACTAAATCAATTATATGGGTCCAGGTTGACTTTTTCAACGCATCCATCGGATTTCCATCACCAATCACCCCATAGCCAACAACAACACCCGCAAGTAAACTAGCAACCAAAGCTATGACAACAATTATTATTCTTAACCAAATAGGGATAAGGCGAATGCGAATTTTTCGCTTTTCCTTCATTGATGGCTTGTTTTTTAACTTTTCTTTTTTTAATTGTTCACGAGTTTTCGGACTTTCGTGGATTTCCTTTTCCATCATTGAAAAAACCCCTTTAAACTGAACCTCTTTAACGAATTCCGTTAACTAGACCCATCATCTGATCAGATAACGAAATTGCTTTAGATTGAAATTGATAGGATCGTTGAACATTAATCAAGTCTGTCATTTCTTTACTTAAATTAACATTTGAACCTTCTAGAGATCCTTGTTGAATCGAAACTTGATTTCTCAATGGTCCAACTAGTTCGGTTAGGATGTCATTAACCGTCACCCCAGCATTTGCAGGTACTCCAAGTAAATTCTCGCCCATCTGTTCTAGAAACTGAGGCTTCTTAACGGAAACAATGCCAAGATTAAATTCCTGCTTTTGTCCATTCGTTAAGGTCACTTCAAACCTTCCGTCAGATGAAAATGTATATTGACTACTATTCCCACTAATCGAAATCATTTGGTTATTTTCGTCTAAAACTGGATAGCCCTCACTATTAACTAGAAGCATCTCATTTTGATTTATCGGTGATAAATATAGTGCACCGTCACGAGTATAACGAATATTACCTTCTCCATTATTATCAACTAATACCTTCATATATTGACTCTCATTAGTAAAGGCAATATCTAAAGGTCTACCCGTTTGTTTTAAGCTTCCCTGTTTTGTCACCATTTGTGACTGTGCAAGCTTAGCCCCGACACCTACACGTATTTCATTAGGAGTTAATCTCCCTATTTCCTCATTCTTATTCGGTTGATTATTAAATGATTGAGCTAAAAGGTCGGTAAATGTAGCTTCTCTTTTTTTGAAGCCATTTGTATCAATATTAGCAAGATTATTACTAATGATGTCAAGTTGTTTTTGCAATTGGTTCATTGTATTCGATGCGACAATCATTGATCTATTCACAGTTATATTCCCTCACATTGCATTCTATTAGCCATTCACTCTTCCTATTTCATTTACCGTTTTCTCCATACTCCGGTCATATGCCTGTAATACCTTCTGATTGGCTTCAAACGACCGATAAGCAGAGAGCATTTCTGTCATTGTTTGTGATACATCAACATTCGATCTCTCTATATATCCTTGTTGAATACGGAATTGATTATCTACAGCGTTTGGAAGTTGTTCCTCGTTCTCTGTACGATATAATCCGTCGCCTTCTTTCATAAGGGCATCTGGATTATTGGTATATGCAATCCCTAATCGACCTACTTGGTTACCATTAGAAGTTATTACCCCGCTATTACTCACAGTAAATTGATCATCAGGTAATTGAATGGGTCTGTTCTGGTCATTTAATACATAAAGACCACTAGCTGTAGTTAAAAAGCCATCTGAATCAATTGTAAAATTCCCATTACGTGTATATTTTACTTGTCCACTAGCATCCTGAACTTTAAAAAATGATGAGCTTGTATTCCCATTTAAATCTATAAGTGCTAAATCTGTTTTTAATTCCGTCTCTTTTAAATCACCTTGTAAAAACTTAGGAATCGTTTCCTGCATGTAAACCCCAGTATTTAATCCACCAATTGGTTGAAACTTAGATAGTGATAACGAGTTATTTACTGGTAAGCTTTTTGAATCAAGTCTCTGCAAAAGCATTTCAGGAAATGCTCGAATCATTGATTGATCACTCTTAAATCCGGGTGTATTTGCATTAGCCATATTATTAGTAAGTAAATCTGTTTTTCTTTGCTGTGTTATCATTCCTGATGCAGCAGTATAAAAACCCCTTAGCATATAAGTTACACCTCTTCATTCATCTACTGTATATTAAATGATTCTTCCTTTTGCAATTTTGTCCATGTTCTCAAGCATAATACCAGTACCAATTGCAACAGAATCCATAGGCTCTTCAGCTACTAATACAGGCACTTTTAACTCTTCTGAAAGTAATTGATCAATACCGTGTAGTAAGGCTCCACCACCAGTTAAAATGACGCCACGATCAATAATATCAGCTGATAGCTCAGGAGGAGTCTTCTCTAATACATTTTTAGCTGCCTGAACAATTACAGATATAGATTCTCGTAGGGCTAACTCAACCTCTTTTGAATTAACAGTAATTGTTCTCGGAAGACCAGTTACCATATCACGACCGCGAATCTCCATCTCTTCATGTCTAGAACCAGGAAAGACAGTTCCAATATTTATCTTTATATTTTCCGCTGTGCGCTCACCGATTAAGAGCTTGTATTCCTTCTTAATATATTGAAGAATCTCATTATCAAATTTATCCCCTGCCATCTTAATAGATGCTGACGTAACAATATCCCCCATAGAGAGTACCGCAACATCTGTCGTACCACCACCGATGTCTACGACCATATTCCCGCTAGGCTGAAATATATCCATCCCTGCACCAATGGCTGCTACTTTTGGTTCCTCTTCCAAGTAAACCTTTTTACCGCCACTTTTTTCAGCAGCTTCTCTAATTGCCTTTTGTTCAACACTTGTGATATTCGTTGGGCAGCAAATAAGAATTCTTGGTTTTGATAAGAACCCCTTCACATTTAGCTTATTGATAAAATGTCTTAGCATGGTTTCGGTTACATCAAAATCTGCAATAACTCCATCTTTCAATGGACGAATGGCGACAATATTTCCTGGTGTTCTTCCGACCATCCTACGTGCTTCTTCTCCAACTGCCAGAACTTTATTAATATTTTTATCGATAGCTACTACTGATGGCTCATTTAATACAATTCCTTGCCCTTTTACGTGGATCAATACATTTGCCGTTCCTAAGTCAATTCCAATATCCTTTGCAAACATGAAATGAAGCTCCTTCCATCATCTTTCCTGCGATTTTTTTTATTTATGTAAAGTTTTATATGTACAAAATTTTTTATTTCCCTAAGTTAATATTCTAGCATATTTTTGTCGATATTAGGAATGTATTGTCATAAATTTATGTTTAAAATTTGGAAAATTTTTATGAAACTTTTCCTTTATCAATAGGAAAATGCACCTATTCTATATTTTTTCGAAATAATTTTAAAACATTATTGATCATATAGATTATCTACTAGTTCTACAGAGTCCACTATATAAATTAAGAAGCAACCTTATTAGATTGCTTCCCCATTTATTAATTACTTTGTAATTCTTCCTTTTTATATTTTTGTTTCGTGGCTTCTCCACCACGAAGATGGCGAATTGATTTATGATAATCTAATATTTCTTTTACCTCATTAGCAAGTTCAGGATTTATTTCTGGTAATCGTTCAGTTAAATCTTTGTGGACAGTACTTTTGGACACGCCAAACTCCTTCGCAATGACGCGAACTGTTTTTCTCGTCTCCACGATATACTTTCCAATCTTGATAGTTCTCTCTTTGATGTAATCGTGCACACCGCTCGCCCTCCCTAAATTGGATGTGTGAGAAGTGCGAAATGAGACTCGCTCTTATAATGAATATGCTAGTTCCCGCGTGTGAGATTTGCAATTTCATAAATAAATTCTCAAAAGCGGCAGAAAGTTATTAATAACTTTCCATTTTACAATGACTAATCAAGTACGCAACTATATCTATAGGAAATGGGTTAACGATTCCTCACCTCAAACCTCTCTTTGTTTTTGTCAAGTTTGTAACATTTTATTAGCTTGGATAAAAATATATGCACAAAAACAATAATAAGGACAAGACTAATGTAAATATTTCTGAAAAATATAACAAAACCGTTTATATTATGTAGTTTTATTTCCAAATAAAAAAAGGGGTATCTCCCCTTTTTTTAGTTGTTAACCTTGTGAATCTTTGTTTTCTGTTTGATCCAATGCATCATCTTTCTTATTTTCGCCATCCAATGAATTGGATTGGCTTTCGTCGGCTTCTCCATTTACATTTTCATTATTTTGCTCTTCCTTCACATTTTCCTTCATGACTTCTTTAATGGAAGAAAGTGGTTCTCCAAAATAAGATACAGGATTTACCGGAACATTATCTTTTCTAATTTCGAAATGCAAGTGTGTCCCAGCCTCTTGGTTTAATTGACTAGTATTGGAGGTAGCAATTACTTGACCTTGCTTTACTTTATCTCCAATACTTACTTTAATGTCTTTAACCGATTGATATTGAGTCACAACACCATCATCATGCTTAATTTCTATTACATTTCCTAATAAATCATCATTTTGTATATTAGAAACTGTACCACTTAATGCAGCTGCTACTTGGAATTCCTTTTTGTCCTTCATCGTAATATCAATACCACGATTTGGTTCATAAGTTGATCCATAAACTATCATTGCCGCCTCTTGCTTCTCTTCTGATGCATTTGCGTCATAGAATTCTTTTTCAATTTGGGCCTGCTTTTCATTTTTTACGGGCCACTTGAAGTTTTCTACAGATTTGTTTACTTCAACCGCAGGATTTTTATATCCATCTTTGCCTAGTTTATCCCCTTGATAGCCAAATTCATCCTTTGCTGATTGATTTCCTGCTGATTGGTACCAAAAGATTGCTGTAATGATTAATGCAGCACTTGCTAGATAAATAGCAGGATAAACCCAACGCTTTTTAAAAAAGTTTTTTGTACCTTTTTTTCGAGAAGTTAGTTTCTTTTCTTCCTCTCTCATTTTCATCACCTCAGCAACCATTTTGAACACAAATGAGCAAATATATACATTATTTCGAAAAAAATTTTAAAGTCTTTAGTATTCGACATAGTTATTAAAAATATGCATTTTTTATTAAAGGCTTTTTCATATAGTTTGTTGCTTTTGTATATGCCTACTGAGGGCTTTTAAACCTAATAAAGGATAGAAGGGTTGGTAGCTCTTATCTCAGTGAAATGCGGAGTTTAGCGTTCTTAGCAGATATTTACTAGTATACCTATTTTGCAATATTGTTTGAGGAAAGCCCTTAATAAAATGGTCATTTTGACAACAAAAAATAGCTTGTAGACTTTACAAGCTATTTTTCATTTCTATTATTTTTTCGCTGTTACTTTTTCTAGAAACGGTTTAGTAGAATCAATTTGAACACCTTGGTAGTAATGCTTTACAATTTCTTTATAGTTCTTCCCCTTTTCAGCCATTCCATTTGCTCCATATTGGCTCATTCCCACTCCATGTCCGTAACCCTTCGTTGTTATAATTATATTGTCCCCTTTTCTAATCCATTGAAAATCAGATGATCGCAAATTTAACTTACTACGAACTTCTCTTCCAGTAAACTGCTTTCCCCCTATCATAACCGTGCTGACTCGTTTCCCTTTTGTTAATGATGTAATAGCCCCAATATCTGTTCCATTAAGTTTGACACCCAACTGACTTTCAAAATCAGTGACACTAATTGTTTTTTGGCTTTGAAATTTTGGTGAATTTTTATCCCAAGGGCTTTCTACACTTTTTAAATAAGGGATAGCACTAGACCAATACTCCTCAGAGTTTTCAGTAAATCCATTACTTGTAGAGAAAAATACGGCATCAATTGGCGTTCCGTTATATGTTAATATTTCACCAGATGTTGCTTTTACTGCATCTGTAATCTTTTTTAATCGCCAATTATATTCATCTCCCCATTGTTTTTTTAACTCAGTTTTATTTTTGAAGACTTGATCACTGATCGTGTCTGTAATATTAGCCCCTTCAGGAAGGTCACTATTCCCACCTAGTAACAGATGCCTAATAATAAAGGTCCTTGCAGCTAAAGCTTGAGCCTTTAACGCTTCTTCTTCAAAGTCAGCATTCATCTCTGAGGCTACAACTCCTACAACATATTCTTCAAGAGGCAATGTTTCAACTTTTTGACTTTGATCGCGATATACTGACACCTCTATGGATGGTGTAACAATATTTGATTTTGGCTTTTTTACATTGTCATCAAGCTTTCCACTTGCTTTTCCGGAAGAGTAGGGAAGTACAAGTAGGGTTGGAATGGTGAAGGATACGACTAGAACTAGGACTGTAATAAGTATAATGAGTTTATATTGCTTCATGCTTGATGCCTCCTATATTTTTATACACTACATTCCATTCATATGGAGATGGACAAGCTTTTATGACAAGTAATTCTCGTACTTTCAGGGCTAAAACAAACACTTGCGGAAAACCATTTATTCTGTCTCGGTAGGAATAAGGATGAGCTATTTTTATTTTTCCTTAAGCATCCAAACCATTACATCATATTCTGCTTTTTTGACCTAGATGGTATTAACAGTCTTTATACACTACAAACGAAACTATATCATTTAGTGGACAACAAAAAAGAGCAAAGATTATTTTGCACCATGCAAATAATCTTTGCTCCTTCAAGAGGCCAATAACCATTATGAAAATTTTCTATTGGTTTAAATCTGTTCTGAAAGAAATTGTTTCGAGTCATTTGAAATTTCTACTTCATCATTAACACGTTCAATATCTGCTCCTAGTGCAGCTAATTTATTATGGAAATTTAAATAACCTCGATCTAAATGTTTAAGTTCTGTCACTCTTGTATAACCTTCTGCCCTTAGGCCAGCAATAATTAGAGCTGCAGCAGCGCGTAAATCAGTAGCTGACACTTCTGCACCTTGAAGCTGACACGGACCATTGATTATTACAGAACGTCCTTCTATTTTAATATCAGAATTCATCCGACGAAACTCTTCAACATGCATAAATCTGTTTTCAAATACCGTTTCCGTTATCATTCCAGTACCCTCTGCAACGACTAGTAAAGACATCATCTGTGATTGCATATCCGTTGGAAATCCTGGATGTGGCATTGTTTTAATATCTACTGCTTTGAGCTTCTCTGGACCAATAACTCGTAAGCCTTGATCTTCTTCAATGATCACTACACCCATTTCCTCAAGCTTAGCAATCAATGATGTTAAGTGCTCAGGAACTGCTCCTTTTACAAGTACATTCCCTCCTGTAATAGCAGCAGCGATCATAAACGTACCTGCTTCGATTCGATCAGGGATAATCGTGTGATCAGCAGCATATAGTCGTTCTACACCTTCAATACGAATGGTACCAGTTCCTGCTCCCTTGACGACCGCACCCATTTTATTTAGATAATTTGCTAAATCTACGATTTCTGGTTCCTTTGCACAGTTTTCAAGAGTAGTTACTCCATTAGCTAAAGTTGCAGCCATCATAATATTTTGCGTAGCACCAACACTTGGGAAATCTAAATAAATCTTTGCCCCACGTAAACGCCCTTCTGATTCAGCCTCTATAAAACCATTTCCTACCTTAACTTTAGCACCCATAGCCTCAAAACCTTTAAGATGTAAATCAATCGGTCTTGATCCTATTGCACAACCACCAGGTAATGCTACACGAGCTCTTCCTGTTCTTGCTAATAATGGTCCCATAACAAGTACAGAAGCACGCATTTTACGTACATACTCAAATGGAGCCTCAATTAATAACTCTCTTGATGCATCTACAGTAATTTTATTTTCTTGAAACGTTACTTCGGCATTCAAATAGCGTAACACTTCACTAATTGTATATACATCGGAGAGTGATGGTACATCACGAATAACACTTATTCCTTCACTAGCTAACAATGATGCAGCGATAACAGGCAGTACAGCATTTTTTGCACCTTCAACTTGAACCGTACCGTTAAGCCTTTTTCCGCCGCGGACGATGATTTTTTCCAAAAGTATTCCCCTCCGCGTCCATTTTCTCTATATTAATATTCAATCGTTATGATAGGTGTGCCAATTACAATGCTCGTATTAGCGCCCAATCCTTTTTTTCTTAAGCCAATTTGCATATTCATCGAATGATTCCTAGTAGGAATTGATTGCTCTAATTTTGATGAATAGGCAGAAATAGAATAAAAATCTTTTTCCATCAATGCTTCTTCTTCTTTAGCTTTTAAGCTTGTCATTAAATTAGATAATTTTGAGGATAAAACCTTATCAATTTTATCACTGAATTCGCCTTTAATACAAGAGAAAACTACAGGTTTCTGTTTAAATAAAACTTCCATTTTTTCACTGATTCTTTTATTGATTTTTATCCCAATTTGATTATTCCAAACAGTTCCTTTAACCTCATATATTAAATACGATTGCGGTTGATTTTTTGTTGGGGTCGACAATATTTTTATTGTTTCGACATAATCCCTTTTTTTTGAAAAACCAATTGCTATTAATTCATCATTTTCAGTACTTAACTTCCAATCATAAGCGGGATATTGTTTTTTTACTCTTTGAACCTGAGCTAACCACTCCTCATTAGAGGAAATATCAATGGTTTCTCTTGTATATAGAGACCATCCAGTTATCTTCCCTTTTTCATTTTTGATCGCTTCAGCCAATTTTTCTAAATCGGTAGTAACTGTAGCAGATACCATCTTATTCCCAATAATGACAAATACAAAACAAATAATAATTCCAATAACTAGAAAGTAAGTCATATTTTTTTTCATATTAAATTCCCCTCTCCTTAGTAAAAGTCTTTACCAGTAGAGAAGAGTACATACTTGGGAAAAGTCGTCATCTTTTGACAATGGTTATCAGCTCTTATTTAGTAAACTCAGCTGAAAATGTTGGACATTTTAAGTCCCTCAAACGTTGCCATACAGCTATTTTTAGTATCACTATTTAGACGTTTTTCCACTGAAAAAGTAACACTAAAATGACAACATTAAATCAAATCATAATCAATATTTATTCATTTGAAAATAGGAAAGTTGGTCTATTTATTACAAATTAATGACGAAATCAAGAATAAGAGGAAGCTGCCTGGACCAAAGTAGATAGTCTAAAAAGAAATTACTAATTGAAGAACCTATTGCAATGGTGATGAAAATGTATAAGAGTCTAGCCTGCAATACACGATTAGACTTTAATAGCTTTTCAAAATTTAATGCGCCTAATGCCCAAAATGTAAGGCATATAAAAAACAAATGTGAAATAATATTAGTTAATGCTTGTTGACCAAAGCTTACATCCATTACTTTTTTACATCCTTTCATTTTCAAAGCAATCTATTTTTTGTTCCTTTGAATGACTATAAAACATTGCAAGCAACAAGAAATAAATACTTTTTTAAAAACACCTTCTGACAGAAACTATCAGAAGGTGTTTTAAGCAATTTAGAAGCGATGTTCGTAAACATTAATCCGGTTGACTGCACGTCTTAATGCTAATTCTGCACGCACTTGATCAATATCTGCTTGGTTTGATTGAATGCGACTTTCTGCACGTGACTTAGCTTCTTTCGCACGTTCAATATCAATGCTTTCTTCCTTTTCAGCTGATTGAGCTAAAATGGTTACTTGCTCTGGACGTACTTCAAGAAACCCACCGCTTACTGCTACTAGCTCAGTGTTATTGCCGTTTTTTAGTCGTACAGCACCGATTTGAAGTGGTGCAACCATTGGAATATGTCCCGGCAAAATACCCAATTCACCACTTTGGGCTTTTGTACTTACCATTTCAACATTAGAATCATACACTGGGCCGTCTGGAGTGACAATACTGACTTTTAATGTCTTCATTTTTGATCCTCCTGGTCCCTTATTATACCTCTACGCCCATCTCTTTAGCTTGTTTGATAACATCTTCAATGGAACCAACAAGACGGAAAGCATCCTCTGGAAGATGGTCGTATTTACCTTCAAGTACTTCTTTGAATCCTTTAACTGTTTCTTTTACAGGTACATAAGACCCTTTTTGACCTGTAAATTGTTCAGCTACATGGAAGTTCTGGGATAAGAAGAACTGGATACGACGAGCACGAGCAACAATAAGTTTGTCATCATCACTTAACTCATCCATACCTAAAATAGCGATAATATCTTGTAATTCTCTATAGCGTTGTAATGTTTGTTGAACTTGACGAGCTACATTATAATGCTCTTCACCTACAATCTCAGGTGAAAGTGCACGGGATGTAGATGCAAGTGGATCTACCGCAGGGTAAATACCCATTTCAGAAAGTTTACGCTCTAAGTTTGTTGTTGCATCTAAGTGAGCAAATGTTGTTGCCGGAGCCGGATCTGTATAGTCATCGGCAGGAACGTAAATTGCCTGAATCGATGTAACTGAACCTACATTTGTAGATGTAATACGTTCTTGTAATTGACCCATTTCAGTTGCAAGTGTTGGTTGATAACCAACCGCAGAAGGCATACGTCCTAAAAGGGCAGATACCTCTGAACCTGCTTGCGTGAAACGGAAAATATTATCAATAAATAGAAGCACGTCTTGACCTTGTACATCACGGAAATATTCCGCCATTGTTAAGCCAGTTAAAGCAACACGCATACGTGCACCTGGTGGCTCATTCATTTGACCAAAGACCATTGCTGTTTTCTTAATAACACCAGAATCTGTCATTTCCCAGTAAAGGTCATTCCCCTCACGAGTACGCTCTCCTACACCAGCGAATACAGAAATACCACCATGTTCTTGGGCAATATTATTAATTAACTCTTGAATTAATACAGTCTTACCTACACCGGCACCACCAAAGAGACCAATCTTACCACCTTTAATATATGGAGCAAGTAAGTCAACTACTTTAATACCTGTTTCGAGAATTTCAACTTCTGTTGAAAGCTGTTCAAAACTTGGTGCTGTACGATGAATCGGATCACGACGTGCATCTGCAGGAACTTCACCATTTAAGTCAATTGCTTCACCTAATACGTTGAATACACGACCAAGAGTTACGTCACCTACTGGAACAGAAATTGGTGCACCACTGTCAAGTACATCCATTCCACGTTGGACACCGTCTGTCGAATCCATAGCAATCGTACGTACAGAATCATCACCTAAGTGAAGTGCAACTTCTAAAGTTAAATCAATATCAACCTCAGTTGCAGTTTGGGCTTTATATTGAATTTTTAACGCATTATAAATATCTGGAAGTTGACCGTTATCAAACTTGACGTCAACAACCGGACCCATTACTTGAAGAACGCGTCCAGTGTTCATCATTTTCCCTCCTATCTTGCATTAGAGAAAGCTTTAGTAAAAGCCTCTTTTAAACAATCATTTTTCAGTCTATTCAAGTGCAGCTGCTCCACCAACAATCTCAGTTATTTCTTGTGTGATGGCTGCTTGACGTGCACGGTTATAAGAAAGTGTTAATGAATCAATTAATTCCTTTGCATTATCAGTTGCATTTTTCATTGCAGTCATACGAGCTGCATGCTCACTTGCCTTTCCGTCTAACAATGCTCCGTATATAAGACTCTCTGCATACTGAGGAAGTAAAGTCTCAAGAATTTCTTCAGCAGATGGTTCGAACTCATACGAAATCAACTTATTAGATGATGCAATATCAGTAAGTGGCAATAGCTTCTTCTCTGTGACTTCTTGACTGATTGCATTTACGAAATGGTTGTAATACATGTAAAGTTCATCATACGTACCATCTGCAAACATGCTAACTGTTTTATTTGTTATTTTTACAATATCTGCAAATGATGGATGATCAGGAAGACCAATTACATCTAGTACTACGTTCATATCACGATTTCTGAAATAATCAGTACCTACACGTCCAATTGCTACAATGACATATTCATCCTTAGAACGATGTCTTTCGAGAATTTTATTATGAACTAACTTCAATACACTACTGTTATACGCTCCTGCCAAACCACGATCGGAGGTAATTACCAAATAACAAGTCTTTTTGACAGGACGAGTTAGGAGCATAGGATGCGTTGCATCTTTACTTCCAAGAGCAATACTTGCAACTACCTCTTGGATTTTTTCCATATATGGAACGAAAGATTTTGCATTCATTTCAGCTCTATTTAAAGCAGATGCAGATACCATTTGCATTGCCTTTGTTATTTGGCTAGTTTTTTTCGTCGAATTAATACGAGATTTTAAATCACGTAAGGATGCCACTAAATCTCACCACCCTTGTTTTAAGTAGGCCTTCACGATTAAGGATTTCATCCTAATTAACAGCGAAGGCTAAAAGGTTACATCTATTTTCAAACAGTATTATTCAGATTTAGAAAAAGTCTTTTTAAATTCATTAATCGCCGAAGCCATATCTTCATCAGCAGGTAATCCACCTGTAGTACGAATTTGACTTAATAATTCTGCACGGTTTGCATCTAACCAAGTGTAGAATTCTAACTCAAAACGAACAATATCTTGAACAGGAATGTCATCTAAGAAGCCTTTAGTTAATGCATAAAGAATCATTACCTGTTTTTCTACTTTAATTGGTTTATTTAAATCTTGTTTCAATACTTCAACTGTACGTTGTCCACGAGCTAATTTAGCTTGTGTAGCTGCATCTAAATCCGAACCGAACTGTGCAAAGGATTCAAGTTCACGGAATGAAGCAAGGTCTAGACGTAGTGTACCAGATACCTTTTTCATTGCCTTAATTTGCGCTGATCCTCCTACACGAGATACAGATAGACCCGCATTGATCGCAGGACGTACACCTGAGAAGAATAAGTCTGATTGTAAGAAGATTTGACCATCTGTAATTGAAATAACGTTTGTCGGAATATATGCAGAGATATCCCCTGCTTGTGTTTCAACAAATGGTAGAGCAGTAATTGAACCTCCACCTAATTCATCATTCAGCTTAGCAGCACGCTCTAATAAACGTGAATGCAAGTAGAATACATCCCCTGGATATGCCTCACGACCTGGAGGACGACGTAATAACAAGGAAAGTTCACGATAAGCAGCAGCTTGCTTTGAAAGATCATCATAAATAATTAAAACATGCTTGCCGTTGTACATGAATTCTTCTCCCATTGTTACCCCAGTATAAGGAGCTAAGTATAGCAATGGAGATGGTTGTGACGCCGAAGCTGTTACAACAATTGTATAATCTAATGCACCGTGCTTACGAAGAGTTTCTACAGTACTACGAACTGTAGATTCTTTTTGACCAATCGCTACATAGATACAAATCATATCTTGATCGCGTTGGTTAATAATTGCATCAATTGCAACTGTTGTTTTACCAGTTTGACGGTCACCAATGATTAATTCACGTTGACCGCGTCCAATTGGAACAAGTGCGTCAATCGCTTTAATACCTGTTTGTAATGGTTCATGTACAGATTTACGAGCCATTACTCCCGGAGCTTTCTTTTCAATCGGACGTGTTTTTGAAGTGTTTATTGGCCCCAATCCATCAACAGGTTGCCCTAATGAGTTAACTACACGGCCAATTAATTCTTCACCAACAGGTACTTCCATAATTCTACCTGTACGACGAACTTCGTCACCTTCACGAATATCAGTATATGGTCCTAAAATAATGATACCTACATTGTTCTCTTCCAAGTTTTGAGCAAGGCCCATAACTCCGTTTGAAAACTCTACAAGCTCACCAGACATAGCATTGTCGAGACCATGAGCACGAGCGATACCGTCACCGATCGAAATAACAGTACCAACATCGCTAACCTTCATTTCAGACTGATAGTTTTCAATTTGCTTTTTTATCAGCGCGCTGATTTCTTCAGCTTTAATGCTCATGAATTTCACCCCTCATGTTAAAATTTAATAACGACTATTTTCGCATAGATATTACTTTAATAGATTTGATTTCAAGCTCTTAACAACATACCAGAGTATGGAAAGCGATTACCCATTCAAAACTTTATCTTGTACAGGAATAAAGGTTTAAAAAGAGCTTAACTTATTAAACTACGTTCTAGACGGTCTAATTTACCACGTAGACTACCGTCAAATATTTTATTACCAATACGAATTTTCACTCCACCAAGTAATTCCGTATCGATGATATTTTCAATATTTAATGAAACTCTACCAACTTTTTGTGCAAAAACAGATGATATTGCAGCACTTTCACTAGCCGTTAACGGTCTAATTGAATATACAGTTGCCTCTGCAATCCCACGATTGCTATTAGCAAGTTCAATAAACTCATCTGCAACACTAGTTATTTCGTCCACACGATGTCGGTCAGACAATAACATTAGTGTATTTACAACCAGCGGTGAAGTAGATTGAAAAATCTCTTTAATAACCTGTTTCTTTTTATCTGAAGAAAGCTTAGGTAATTTTAAAAGATTAATCAATTCTGGGTTATCCTTAATTGACTTCTTTATTTCACGAAGTTCTCCTTGGATAAGTTCTAAAAGATTTTGCTCATTTGCAAGCTCAAAAAGCGCGGTAGCATAACGTTTTGCAACTGCGTTGTTACTCATCGTTTTTCTCCTGCCTCTTGAATATAGTCATTAATAAGCTTTTCTTGATCGTCAACAGTAATTTCCTTTTCAATCACTTTAGAAGCAATTAGAACAGAAAGGGATGCCACTTGTTCACGTAATGCGGAAACTGCTTGTTCCTTTTGTTGTTCGATTTCAATTTTCGCACTTTCTTTTAAGCGATTGGCTTCAGCTCTTGCTGTATTTATAATTTCTTCACGTTGAAGATCACCTTGTTTTTTAGCATTTTCAATTAATCCTTGTGCTTCATGGCGAGCTTCTTTTAGTAATTCACGTTGTTCATCTAGTAATTTGCTTGCTTCAGCACGACTTTTTTCTGCTGTCTCAATTTCATTTGCAACATGTTCTTCACGTTGCTTCATGATTCCCATTAATGGGCCCCAAGCAAATATCTTTAATAAGATTAACAGTATGATAAACATGACCAGCTGGAACACAATATCTCCCGTATTTAAAAACGGATGATCAGCTGATCCAAGTACTAAACTACTTGTTGTCACCGTTATTCACTCCCTTCAAAGAGTCAATACCTATCCAGTTTAAATGGATAAGCTTTCTATAGAAACATGCATATTATTCGTATTTATTCTCGTATATCTGCTATACTTGTTACCCTAAGTACAGTAGAATATCATTCGGTAGTCTAACATAAAGCAATGGCGAAGGTTCTATCAGAATGATCTTCGCCATTTAGGAATGTTAAAACTATTTATTAACAACCATGAACGCGATTACCGCTGCGATAATCGGAAGGGCTTCAACTAATGCAACCCCGATAAACATAGTTGTTTGAAGCATACCACGTGCTTCAGGTTGACGAGCAATCCCCTCAACTGTACGAGATACAATAAGACCGTTACCAATACCTGCACCTAGTGCACCTAAACCGATAGCAATTGCTGCTGCGATTACACCCAAACTCATTATAAAGTTCCTCCTTTAATTGTATAAAAAGTTTTTATAAGATAATGAATTACGAAAAAAAAATATATTAATGGTCGTGACTCACTTTGTGGGCCATATAAACCATCGTTAACATTGTGAAAATAAATGCTTGAATTGAACCGATAAAGATTGAAAAGCCTTGCCATGCAAGTGTTGGAATAATAGCGGCAATTGTTCCACCTACTCCAGTTGCAAGTCCACCTGCTAGAAGTGATAATAAAATCTCACCTGCATAGATGTTTCCGTAAAGACGGAGACCTAATGTTAATGTGTTTGAAAATTCCTCAATAATTTTGAAAGGAATCATAAACGCAAATGGTTCTTTAAAACCTTTTAAATACCCACCAAATCCTTTTTGCCTAACACCATAAAAATGAGTTAATCCCACAATCATTATGGCTAGCGTTAAAGCAACAGTTGGATCTGCAGTTGGTGATTTCCACCAAAGCTCCCCATTTATCACAACTGAAAATGGAAGACCTAGCATATTGGAAACAAAGATATACATAATAACTGTAATACCTAACACGTGAAAAGCTCCACCTGTTTTCCAATCCATGTTACTCTTAATAATGCCTTTAACAAAATCCATAATCCATTCAAAGAAGTTTTGCATACCTGTTGGCTTCATTGCTAACTTCCTTGTTGAGATCAGCGCAATAATAAATACAATTAATGAGGCAACTGTAATCATTAAAACGTTTGCTAAGTTAAAAGTAAGCCCCATAAATTCCCATAACGGCGCTTCATGTTCCAATCAAATTCACCTCACTTCCTGCTATTTATGTGATTGTATAATATGATGAATAATAAAATCTATCATAATGACGACATATGAAGTCATTAATCCCAAAATAACACATAAGAAATTAAAATGATCTGGATAACGAGTGGCTACCATGACCGCAAGGACCGCTGCCACCATTCTTGTCACAGTTCCAAAAGACCGAAATTTACCTCCAGTCTCTACGGCTTCACCAAATCTCTTAGTTCGCCTAACCATAAGCCAATGATTATAAAGGCTAATAGTCGTGCCAAAAAACAAACCTAAAAATACAGATTGATATTGGGTAAATCCCCAACCTAAGATATATAGGGATAAAAGATAAAGCATGTATTTACGATGCCTATTAAACATTAGTTGGAGTTCCGGCATATCTTTCTAATCTCTCCCGAAAAGAAATGTCAGACTGAATGAAGCAGGCTTAACATAAAGCATGTTAGCCAGGAGTAGTCCGATGAAAATAGTGGTTCAGCATTAAAGAGGATCAACTCAACTATAGCCAAGGTCTCCAAAAATCCCGTAAAAGTAAGAATGGTAGACTTCAATCGACCATATAGGAAAAAGCTAATCTTCTAACTCTTATCACACTTACAATTTTCCATTTGATTTCTCGTAGAGTTGCCTTGTTTAAAGATGAGTATACAAGCGTCTTTTATTGTCGAAAAAACACTGTAAACCCTATCATTTAACACCCTCTGTTAGCATACAATAGGGTATTACCAATGTCAATTGGTTTCTATGAAAAACCGCATGTACTCTAGGGTCTATTCAAAATTTGTCACAAAATCATCAAATTTTGAAATAGTTAGTTTTTCAATTAATAAAAGGATCACTGTATGTCCTTATTAATACTCTTATATTTTAGTTGTTCTTCCACGGCTTTTCCATATTTATTTTTTTCCATCCAAGTCTGTCTTAAATTTTAATGTTTGAGATATTTTATCCTCAAAACCATTTTTTCGCGCAAAAGCCACAACAACCAATTGCCGAACTCCTTCTTGATTCGGTATAGTTAATTGATTCTCTTTTATTCCCGGACTAATGTTATTTCCAACATCTAAATAACCCTTAAAATCCAACGTTTTAGGATCAAAAAGTGCCATACCAAATTCGTCTGCTCCCATGGGTAGGTATACTTCGTAACGATAAGTATTGGGTCGATCTCCTTGTACAATCGTCAAGCCCATCAGCCTTGGATACGATGGTTCTTCTTTAATAAAAATATAAGGTATCTTAATTTCTTCATTGGCTTCTAATAATGAAAGTTCCCCTTCCATAATTTCATTCCTATTTTCAAACTCTCTTTTAATAAATGCATTAATCGATATTTTTTTCTTTTCCCCTGGCTTTAGCTCAAATGATAATGGAAGCTTCCAATCTACATAAAGATTATTTGGAGGAATCTGAAATCGGTATTGCTTCGTTGTTTGACTCATATTTTGTACAACAACTTCCTTACGGCGTTCATCAAATTGATTCGTTAATAATCCGAATGATAGGCTGCCAGGGATTACGAGTGTATCCGTATGAATTGCTTTATCAATATTTACCCTTCCTGCTCCTTGCTCGAATACTTTATATCGTGCTCCTCCATTATTGTATAGGGGTGTGGACGTATTCATCAATGCCGCCTTAATTTCCGTTGGTGTCCATTTTGGATGTGCTTGTTTAATTAAAGCAGCTGCTCCTGCAATATAAGGGGCAGCCATACTTGTTCCTTGAAGTGCCAAGTATCGGTTATTAGGGACCGTGCTCTTAATGGACACCCCTGGAGCAATAATATCCGGCTTAATCGACCAATTTGAAGTAACTGGACCACGCGAACTAAAATCAGCTAATAGATCCTTTTCCTCTTTATAAATTGTTTTGGCAAGAATTTTGTTTTTGTTTACTTGCTTAATTAAACTTTCACCATCCTTTTTTGAAATAGCACCAACAGGTATGGAGAGGCTTCCTTCAATTTTACCCATGAAATTGCCTTTTGTATTATTGTAAATAAGCACCCCAACTGCTCCTGCCTTTTCAGCATTTTTAGCTTTCTCCGTAAATGTCATTCCACCACGTTGTATTAATGCAATCCTTCCTTGCAGCTGTTTCATTTCCTCTTTATTTCCTAGACCAACTTCTTCAATTAGATATGACCTATCAAGGCTCCACATTTTACTTCCTACTAAAGAAGTAATTTTTATAGGTTTATTAGAACGAATCGTTGTTAGAAAGGGAATTCTCAATGTTGGCGTTGATGCACCCACGGATATTGCCTTAGAGGAAGTTCCAGGAGTGCCAACCGTCCACATATGAGGACCAGAATTACCATTAGAAGTTACAGCAACAATCCCCTCTTCAACAACCTTATCAAGTGCTAAGCTAATAGGTAAATCAGGTCCATTAACATTTGAACCCAATGAAAGATTAATAATATCCATCTTGTCCTTAACCGCTCGTTCTATGGCTGAAAGTACTTGCTCAGTTGTTCCACTTCCCCCTGCCCCCAATGCTCTATATGCAAATATTTTTGCTTCAGGTGCCACACCCTTCATTTGACCATTTGCAGCAATAATTCCTGCCACATGTGTCCCATGAATAGTAGGTTTCCCTTGGTGATCTAATGTTTCCATCGGATTATTGTCATTATCGACTAAATCAAATCCACCACCATAATTCGCTTTTAAATCTGGATGGGTATAATCAATTCCTGTATCGATCACACCGATCCTGATTCCCTTACCCGTTAAACGATGTCCTTTTGAATCTGTATAAGATGCCGCATTTTTCGCTCCAATGATTTCTAAAGGGGAGCTAACCTCAGCATCTACAGTGTAAATGGAGTTTTCAAACATAGAATATCTTGGTTGATACATGCGTGCTAATTGGAGTAATTCTTTTCTTTTCCCACTGACTGAAAAACCCTCAAAAGTTTGTGTAAATATCATTCTTAAACTTGATGAAGGGTATTGATTAAGAACTGTCTTTATTTCTGAAATATTAGGTGGACCCTTTGTAGCAAAAATCATAATAGCTTTCTCTTCAGGTGAAGGAGAAGGGAGGGAAGGAAAGACCCATTTTTGGGCAAAACCCTTTTGCGGAATCAAACAAAGTAAAACGATAGTAAGCAGAAATAAACGTCGCAACAAAAAAAATTCCCCCTAATCTTTTTCCATTATCATCTCTCACCCTGAAAGTGATATACACGAAACTAGATTATAAAAGAAAAAAAGACGGATTACTCCGTCTTTTACAGTGGCTTAAATGATTCGGGTTTATTTTCCCTTTGATGAAAATGATATTGAATAGCCTCAACAATTCTTTTAGAAGCTTGTCCATCCCCATATGGATTGGTTGCTTTAGACATTTTCTCATATGCCACAGGGTCTGTTAGTAATTCCGTAGCTAATTGGTAAATAGTTTCCTCATTTACCCCTGCTAATTTTAACGTTCCTGCTTCAATGCCTTCAGGACGCTCAGTTGTATCGCGCAGAACAAGAACTGGAACACCTAATGATGGTGCTTCCTCTTGAACTCCTCCTGAATCCGTTAATATTAAATGTGCACGTTCAGCAAAATTGTGAAAATCTATGACGTCTAAAGGTTCGATTAAATGAATCCTCGGATCATTACCCAAGATATCTGATGCTACTTCCCGTACAACAGGATTTAAATGTACCGGGTAGACCACTTGAATATTCGGATTTTCTTCTACTAACCGCTTAACTGCACGAAACATGTTTCGCATTGGTTCTCCATGATTTTCTCTTCGATGGGCTGTTAGTAGAATTAACCGGTCATCTCCAAGCTTTTCAAGTACATCATGAGTATACTCTTTTTTGATGGTCGTTTTTAAGGCATCAATTGCCGTATTTCCCGTAATATAAATGCTTTCGGATTTTTTATTCTCATCTAGTAGATTATTCGCCGCTTTATCAGTTGGAGCAAAGTGTATATCAGCGATTACACCTGTTAATTGACGATTTAACTCCTCAGGGAATGGGGAATATTTATTCCATGTTCTTAATCCTGCTTCTACATGTCCAACAACAATCTGATTATAATAGGCTGAGAGACTTGCAACAAAAGTAGTTGTTGTGTCCCCATGTACAAGAACAATATCAGGCTTTGCCTCTTTCATGACACGATCAAGGCCCTCCAAAGCCTTTATTGTTATATCCTTTAAGGTTTGACGGTCTTTCATTATATTTAAATCGTAGTTTGGTTTAATATTAAATATATCCAATACTTGATCTAACATTTGTCGATGCTGCGCAGTGACAGTTACGATCGATTCAATGGAATTTGGATGCTTTTGTAATTCTAATACAAGAGGTGCCATTTTGATCGCTTCCGGCCTTGTGCCAAATATGGTCATTACTTTAATTGGTTTTGTCATGTCATTTTCTCCTTTTTAGGGGAAGATTCTATATATTTTTATCCCTTCCCCTTTTTAGAATAGAGTATCATGGCATTACTATTTAGTTCCGAATAAACGATCTCCTGCATCTCCTAAACCTGGAACAATATAGCCTTTTTCATTTAATTTTTCATCTAATCCAGCAATATAGATATCAACATCCGGATGAGCTTCTTTAATTGCATCGACACCTTCTGGCGCAGCAATTAGACACATAAATTTTATGTTTTTAGCTCCACGTGTTTTTAGTGAATTAATCGCTTCAACTGCAGATCCACCAGTTGCCAGCATTGGATCAACTAAGATAAAGTCTCTTTCTTCCACATCGTTCGGAAGCTTAGCATAGTATTCAACTGGCTTTAATGTTTTTGGGTCACGATATAAACCAATATGACCAACCTTAGCAGCAGGAATTAATTTCAAGACACCATCTACCATACCAATCCCAGCTCGAAGAATAGGTACAATACCAATTTTCTTACCTGACAAGATTTTAGCTTTTGCCTTACTTACAGGTGTATCAATTTCAATTTCTTGTAGTGGCATATCTCTTGTGATCTCAAATGCCATAAGTGTAGCTACTTCATCTACAAGTTCGCGAAATTCCTTTGTTCCAGTATTTTTATCCCTTATATAAGTTAACTTATGTTGAATTAGAGGATGGTCAATTACATAAACGTTTCCCATTTCATTCTCTCCTTTATTATTATCTTTTATCGTCATGACAGATTTACCATTCCCATTCTACACGAAAAAGGAGTCTCTTCTCAAGGTAAGACCTTATTGAATAAACTCCTTTTTATCTATTATAATATTATTATTTTTCTGGATAGAGCGGGAACTTCTCTGTTAGTGCAGCAACACGCTTGCGTGCTTCTTCTAATTTCCCATCATTTTCATAATTCTTCAACGTGTCCCCAATTATGGAAGCTATTTCATCCATTTCGTCAATTCCAAATCCACGAGAAGTTACAGCAGCCGTTCCAATACGAATTCCACTCGTTACAAAAGGGCTTTCTGGATCAAAAGGAATGGTGTTTTTATTAACAGTAATTCCGATATCATCCAAAACCTTTTCTGCTACTTTTCCTGTTAAGCCTAAAGAACGTAAGTCAACCAATAATAAATGGTTATCTGTTCCGTTAGAAACAAGATTTAACCCTTCTTTCATTAAAGAATCTCCAAGTTGTTTCGAATTATCAATTACCTGTTGAGAGTATTCTTTAAAGCTGTCCTGAAGAGCTTCTCCAAAAGCAACTGCTTTCGCAGCAATAACATGCATTAATGGACCACCTTGAATTCCAGGAAATATTGATTTATCAATTTTCTTGGCAAATTCTTCTTTACATAAAATCATTCCGCCACGTGGTCCACGTAATGTTTTATGTGTTGTTGTTGTAACAAAATCTGCATGAGGCACTGGGCTTGGGTGTAATCCTGCAGCAACTAAACCTGCAATATGCGCCATGTCGACCATTAAATAAGCACCAATTTCATCTGCTATCTCACGAAACTTTTTAAAATCGATGACTCTAGGATACGCACTTGCACCAGCTACGATTAATTTCGGTTTATGCTCGCGTGCCTTTCTCAATACATCCTCATAATCAATCATATGGGTTTGTTCATCAACGCCATACTCCACGAAGTTATACTGTACACCACTGAAGTTAACGGGACTACCATGTGTTAAATGACCCCCATGAGAAAGATTCATACCTAGAACAGTATCACCTGGCTCAAGGACGGTAAAATAAACAGCCATATTCGCCTGTGCACCTGAATGAGGTTGTACATTTACATGTTCTGCACCAAAAATTTCCTTTGCACGATCTCTAGCTAAATCCTCAACTACATCTACATATTCACAGCCACCATAATAACGGCGTCCTGGATATCCTTCTGCATATTTATTTGTTAATACAGATCCTTGTGCCTCCATTACAGCTTCACTTACAAAGTTCTCAGATGCAATCAACTCAATTTTCGATTGCTGACGTTTTAGTTCATCTTGAATTGCTAGATATACTTCTTTGTCCTGCCCTGCTATCTTACTCATATTGGTCCCCTCCTGCGTCAACAAATAGTCAAATACGTACCTATTTTAACATAGTTTCTTGCAGGCAAGTTATTTAATTCTTAAAACTTAAATTATTTAAGAAAGCTTTTTTAAAAGTTCATTGCGATGCTACAAATATGCTCAGTATAAAATTTCCCCTATATAATATGTATTCAAAATGGTTGTTAAAATATATTTTTTATTAGCATGATTTTCCATCGTTCGAGGAAAGAGCTTTGTTATAGACTGCCCTTGCTCCACCAATTAATTTAGGTCGAGTTGTAGCAAGAGTAACATGGGCTGATCCAATTGATTTTTGTACTACCCTTATAGGCACAACTACATGCTTTAAATGCATTCCTATAAATGTATCACCAATATCTATACCTGCATCAGCTTGAATAAATTCCACAATCATTGGATCATTAAAATGCTGATAAGCATAGGTAGCCATAGCACCACCAGCTGTTTTAACCGGAATCACATTAACTTCTTCCCAACCTCTACGTTCAGCAATCTCCCGTTCAATCACCAGGCTCCTATTTAAATGCTCACAGCACTGAAATGCTAGAAATAGACTATGTTGGGATGCAAATCTAATCATATGCTTGTAGATCATCGCAGCAACATCATCACTTCCTGCAGTTCCGATTCTTTCGCCAATTACTTCTGAAGTGGAACATCCAACAACTAATACCTGCCCCTTTTTAAAAGTAACCTGAGATGAGAAATCACTTAAGATTTGCTCCAATTGTATTTCCCACTGCAATAAATCCTTATCCATCCTAACACCTCACTATAAGTAGCGCCTTTGCTATAAAAAGAAGATCAATAGGAACAATTATAAATTTTGTTCTTCGTAATTTGTTACTTTTTCAATTCGGCGTGAATGTCTTCCACCCTCAAATTCTGTAGTTAACCATACTTTAGCAATTTCTAAAGCAAGACCTGGGCCTATAACCCTTTCACCCATAGCCAAAACATTCGTATCATTGTGTTGACGAGTCGCCTTTGCACTAAATACATCATGAACCAATGCACAGCGGATCCCTTTTACCTTATTAGCGGCAATACTCATTCCAATACCTGTTCCGCAAATTAATATCCCACGATCAAATTCCCCATTTGCTACTTTTGTTGCCACAGGTAAAGCATAGTCCGGATAATCAACAGATCCTTCACAATTACAACCAAAATCCTCATACTCAATGCCTAGCTCTTCTAATAACTTTCGTATTTCCTCACGAATATGAATACCACCATGATCAGATGCTAATGCAACCTTCATTTTAAAACCTCCATTATATAGAATATTTTCTTGATAATATTGTTACACACTTAATAGAATATATAAAGCTTCCAGTACTCGTGAAAGCTCCTTCTTATACTAGTACATACTTCTCTATAAGCCGTTGATAATCCTCAAACACCTTGGATTTCTTTAACTCCGAACATTTCTTTAAAAAAATAAGTAAACTTTCAATTAAAAACAAACGCGGAACTTTGCTTCCCTTTATCTCATCTAGAATAAAATCAACCGTCTGTATGTACTTTATTTTATCCGTTTCTTTACGTAACACTAGCATGATCTCTTTCTTCAATTCCTCCGATTGGTGCACCAGGTCATCAAAAAAATCATTGGTATGATCGGTTGTCTGCGATAACCACTCCTTTAATATATCAGGATTCAATAATTGCACATCTGATTTACTTACATCCTTAACAATTTGCTGTACTCTATCCATACAATATCGGATTATCTCTATCCCTTGATATTTTGGTCCATTATCCATGAAATTATAGCGAAGCATTTGATGGAGCATGCCAAAAAAAAGAATAGTACAGTCCAATAAATATGGGCTTTTTTCTTTACCAAATAAATCAACAAAACGATTATGTATCCAGTTTACATACATCATTTGTATTTCCTGAATAAATTTCTTTAAATCTTCGTCATTCGAAAAAATAACTTCTTCAATTAGGATTAATAATTTATTTTTTCGATTGGATTGCATCATTAAATCCAATTGTTTTACAAATATCTCTATATCTTCTGGACTTTCTCCAAGCAGTAATTCATTTCTTTCCTTTTCATAATTCTCCTGAATATTTAGAAGAACAGCCTTAAACAGTTCACTTTTAGAAGGGAAATAGTTATAAAATGTACCTTTAGATATTCCACTATGATCCAAAATATCTTGTATCGAGGTAGCTCTGAAACCCTTTTCAATAAATAGCTGATGTGCTTTTACTATCACATGCTTCTTTCGTTCGTACATTTTGTATCCCCCTCTAAATTGGACTGTAGTTCTACAAAGTATCCTAACTTATTTCTGTTGTGATAACAATCCATTAAATTTCCGATATTTTTTTATTGCCAAAAACAAAATACGAGAGTAATATAGTTCTTTGTATAATACTTGTATAAAAAAATGAACTAATGGTTTAAATAGAGGAGGAAGCCTATGAGTGCTACAAAAGAAGCGACGAAACGTCCACCTTATGGAATCATAGCGATACTATTAGCAGGTGCTTTCGTTTCGATACTTAATTCAACATTACTCAATGTCGCCTTACCTTCGATGATGGAAGATTTGAAGGTAAAAGAAACAACAATCCAGTGGTTAGCTACAGGATACATGCTAGTAAACGGGATTCTTATCCCAACGACTGCATTTTTAATTCAAAAGTTTTCTGTACGTCGTCTGTTCATAGCAGCGATGCTATTTTTTACTGTCGGTACAGTGACTGCCAGTCTTGCAGATTCATTTACCCTTTTATTAATCGCAAGGATGATTCAAGCTGCTGGTTCGGCTGTAATGATGCCGCTATTAATGAATGTCTTGCTTACTAGCTTCCCAATTGAAAAACGTGGAGGAGCAATGGGGATTCTCGGTTTAGTTATGATCTTTGCTCCAGCAATTGGTCCTACTTTATCAGGTTGGATAATAGAGCATTACAATTGGAGAACGCTATTTTATATGATCATTCCTTTCGCATTGATTGTATTGATCCTAGCCTTCTTTAAATTAAAAGATAAAAAAGACAAAGTGGATATAAAAATTGACATTCTATCCGTTATTCTTTCAAGCATCGGATTCGGGGGCATCCTATATGGATGTAGTACAGCTGGTTCAAAAGGCTGGAGTAGTCCAGAGGTTTATATCACTTTAATTGCAGGTGTACTTGGTCTATTTTTACTTATCTTACGCCAATTTCGATTGGAAAAACCAATGCTCGATTTTCGCGTGTATAAATACCCTATGTTTGCATTAGCATCTGCTATTTCAATCGTAGTAAATATGGCTATGTTCTCAGCAATGATTTTAATGCCTATCTATTTACAACAAATTCGTGGTATATCTCCAATGCATTCAGGTCTGTTAATGTTACCAGGGGCAATTATTATGGGGATTATGTCTCCTATTACAGGGAAATTATTCGATAAATATGGCGCAAAAATTCTTGCTCTCATCGGATTAGCAATTACTGTAGGAACAACATATTCATTCAGTCAGCTTTCTGACTCTACATCATATTCTACATTAATTGTTATGTATTCCCTTCGGATGTTCGGGATGTCTATGGTTATGATGCCGGTTATGACGAATGGATTGAATCAATTACCACAAAGATTAAATCCACATGGAACTGCTATGAATAGTACACTATCTCAAGTTTCAGGTGCTATCGGTACCGGGTTACTTGTAACCGTAATGAGTTCACGTACAAAACATCATATTGAAGATATGGTCGCTGAAGCTACAAGCAAAATGGCGCATATGACACAGCAACCTACTCAAGAAGCAATAGCTAAAATGCAAGAACATTTAATTATGGAAGGAACAATTAAAGGAATTAATGATTCATTTTTCGTTTCCGTCCTTATTGCAGCTGTAGCTTTTATTCTAGCATTCTTCTTAAAACGTGTAACCCAAGGACAAAAGCAAGAAAGCTAAGTACAAAAAAAATCCAACATATCGTTGGATTTTTTTTGTTTATAAATGGAATTGTGATATGGTTCCTTTTAATTTTTCCGCATGATCTTTTAATTGGAAAACGAGACTTTCCACATTTTCCATAACTTCTGCCTGCTCTTTCGTTGCTTCAGTTACTTCTTCTGCGCCAGCAGAAGTTTGTTCGGCAATTGCTGCTACTTCTTGTGATTGTTGGGAAGTTAATTGGATGCTTTCCATTTGACTATCAACTAAGGCAGAAATACTTTGCACCTTATTTGCAACAATATGAATGGTATTCGTCATCGCTCCAATAACTTCATTTGTCTTAGCGCCTTTTGAAGCCTCATGATTAGCTGTTTTTACCTGTTCTGAGATTTGTTTAACAACACTTTCTACACCACTTTGGATGTTTTGGATCAGCTCCGAAATTCCTTGTACCGCTTTTGCGCTTTCATCCGCCAATTTACGTACCTCTTCAGCTACAACAGCAAATCCTTTTCCATGCTCACCTGCACGCGCAGCCTCAATTGAAGCATTCAAAGCTAACAAATTGGTTTGAGCCGCAATATCACCAACTAATAATATGATTTGCTCAACCTTCTTTGCATCCTCCTCAAGATGATGAACCACTTGTAACGATTCTTGGTTCTCCTTGGCTAATCGATCTATTCCAGTTATAAGAGAATTAATTACCTCTTTACTATCTTGTAGCTCCTTTACCATTTCTTCGGAAACTTGTTTAGAAGACTTGGCATTTTCTTGTACTTTATTCGCAATATGAATGATATCCTCTACCGATTCAGCTGTTGATTGAATTGCAATTGCAGAGCTCTCAGCACCTGCAGATATTTCATTTATTGTCTGAGCAATACTTTCCGCTTGCTGGGTTGCCCTTGTAGTTTTTTCTGAAATAGAGAGGACATTACCATTTGTTTGTTGGAAGTTATCTTCAATACTATGTACCATAACTCTTAAATTAGAGAGCATTTGGTTAAACGCCATTCCTAATGAACGAATTTCATCATCCGACTTAGGTATCATAACATCCTCTTTAATATTTCCTTGACTTGCATTTATAGCTGCATGTTCTAAACGCTGCAGTGGTTTCGTTATAACACCTGCTACAAAATAAGCAAGTAAGCCTGTCCAAAATATCCCTAATAATAGAGTAATACTATTAAAAAGTGAATCATCAATATTGGTAGCGAATTTAGAATGAACAATACTAATAAAGAAGAAACTCGTCGAATAAGTAATTAATGCTAATAAAGTAACAAATAAAACTAGTTTTTTTCGCAGACCAAACTTATATTTTCTTTTCATTTTCCCCTCTCCCCCAAGCTGTGTTTTTATATAGGCTATTTTTATATTCCCCAAGTTATTTGAAGAGCCTTTTTCTAAAAATTGATCATTGATCATTCATGATTAGATTTTCAATGAGTTTTGTTAATTCATTATAGGTTTTTCTATAAACTTCAATACTTCCCCCAAAAGGATCCATTACATCCATATCCCCTAAGTGACCATTAGCCGCCTCTTTTAATGTAAACACTTTTTCCGAAGCAGATGGGTAGGTATCTAGAATAAATCGTTTATGGTCCATTGTCATTGTTATAATTTTTGTTGCCCATTCAATATCTTCTACACTTAATTTTTTCGAAACATGATTATGTTTTATACTATTTTCATCGAGAACCTGCTGTGTTTGAATTGAAGCATGCTGTCCATCCATAGCAAAAATTCCAGCAGACCTTACCGATATTCCCTTTATCCCTTTATTTTTCAAAATAGCCTCAGCCATTGGGCTTCGACATGTGTTTCCCGTACAAATGAATAGAATATTCAAATTGATATATCCCTCCAAAAATCACCATATATGTTAAGTAGTCTTCTTTCCCTTATTATAGTCTAAAAGACTCAGATTAAATAGTGGCGTTTTTAAAAATAATGTGAATAAGAAATAGCATGCTTGATACTTTCTATATAAAAAAAAGTAAGCAGATTGTTTTGCTTACCACCATTTAAAATTATAGCTTTTTAGAAGACTAATAATAATTTGATACCGAATGCCAATAATATACTTCCACCTAGAGCTTCACTGTATGAGCCGATATATCCTTGAAACTTTCTCCCTAATAATAATCCTATCCATGTCAATAACGTTGCAACCACTCCAAAACAAATCACAACAGCTGCTGACCTGGCACCAAATATACCTAAGGATAGACCCACTGAAAAGCTATCTAAACTAACACTTAATGCAAAAACTATTAAACCCCACCCAAATGGTTTTATAACAATCCTCTCTTCCTTTTTTAGGCTAGAAAGTATCATTTGTATTCCTAAAATAATTAATAAAATACCACCAATATACTGTGCGATCATTCCGAACTTATCAGATATAAAATGTCCAGCAATAATCCCGAGAAGAGGCATCCAAACATGAAAAAATCCAATCGTTAATCCTATATAAAAAATTTGTTTATAGCGTAGTTGAAACATCCCCATGCCAAGACCAATTGAAAATGCATCCATACCTAATGCAAACGCCATTAGCATTAATGTAAATAATTCTGCGATGATTGCTTCCATTCCATTTCCTCCTTTGGACGTGCCTACAGACAACATATGCATGTCCTTAGAGGATTAGAATGTATTTTTAACTGGTCTTCTCTAGAAAATCATTATTGATGAATCCACCGATGTCCTGCGGCCTTTTCCAAACGATTCATGATCGCCAGGCCAATCCCATCAAGTGGGAAGGTCTCAGCAAAAATGATGTCAACATCAAGGTTATTAAATGCTCTTAACGTATCATATAATGAATGTGCAACAGAATGTAAATCGCCTCTTTTTCCACAGGAAATGACGGCATCCGCATCATACTCTTTTTGTGTTTCCTCTGTCGCTATGACACCTACTTTCATGCCATCATTTTGCTTATTTCGAACTAATTCCTGGAGAAAATTAGTTGTACCCTCAACTAAATAAACAGGTGCATCAGGAGCATAATGAGTATATTTCATCCCAGGTGATTTGGGGCGAATGATATTTTTATTTTCAAGACCTGGATCGATTGCAATTTCACCAATTACCTGTTCTATTTCTTCCTTTGAAACACCCCCTGGGCGAAGAATCATCGGTATATCCTGTGTACAATCGATGACAGTTGATTCTACACCTACGCCCGTATCTCCCCCATTAACAATACCTGCTATTCTACCATCCAAATCCTCTAGAACATGCTCAGCAATGGTTGGACTTGGTCTTCCGGAACGATTTGCACTCGGCGCAGCAATTGGTAAATTAGATTGATGGATAATTTGAAGGGCAATCGGATGATCTGGCATGCGTATCCCGACTGTTTCCATTCCAGCAGTTACTTTCTCCGAAAGAACATTCGGTTTACGATTAAAAAGAATGGTTAATGGACCAGGCCAAAACGTATTCATAAGAATTTTTGCCTTTTCAGGTATAAACGTTACAATTTCCTCTAATTGACTAAGCTCTGCTATGTGGACAATTAGTGGATTATCACTCGGTCTTCCCTTCGCTTCAAATATTTTCTGTACCGCATCGTCTGATAACGCGTTTGCCCCAAGACCATAAACAGTCTCTGTAGGGAATGCAACAACTTCATTTTGTTTTAATAAATTTGCTGCTTTTTCTAATTGTGGATTATTTGGGGAAATATCCACATTTTTATCCACAAACCACTGAATAGTTTTCATAGCATATCACCTCTTCTTCTATGTTGAAAATTAATCCTCAAAATTGAACAATGTCGAGTTTTATCTTATTTTGTCAGTTATCGATTCATTTCTCCTTTGAAAGTATATTAAAAAGAAGTAATGAAAACAAGTATTATCCACAATATGTGGATAATTTCATAAATAAAGTGGATAACTTTTTAGAAAAATGTGAATAACCACTTTAATAATAAAATATCCACAAAGAAAACAAAAAAGAAGTCTTGCGACTCCTGCTAGAATACCTTCTCAAATAATTCTACTATAAAAAACTTAACCTTTACATCATCTTCATCCTCATTATCTTTTACATATAAAGGTTCCGTTGAAGAATTCTTGCCTTTCTTTTTACTTATTTCCGTAGACTTATCCTCATTATCCTTATTCTTACTATCATCCTTCTCAATATCCACATTTTCTACATTCTTTTGTTGATTATTCTCCTTCATTTGTGTTTCAGCATTTTCTTTAATACGCTCTGTTGATTTCTTTTTTTCTTCATTACTACTATCAAATCCCGGACTTACTGCTACACCGTTAGAAAAATCTAGGAAACATAATGGAGGGTACAGAACACACCACCAGTTGGCTCCATCGCCTTTACCAAGTGTAATTAGTACTGCCTCATATTTACCTGCTGGATATAAAAATTGTCCATATAGCTTAGTAGGAAATTGAACTTGACCAAACTCCACTTTGACGGATTGTTTACTGTTTTCTTCCTTTACAACACGTTCTGCTATCATTTGAATATCACCTAAATGAGATTGGATGACTTCTCTTGCATCCTCAATAGATGTCAGACTTTCCACCCATCTTGTGATTTCTTTATTTACTTCATCACGTACTTTTCGCTTTATCGCTTGATCCTTTTGCGTATCACTATTGGCTAAGATCCGCAGACGAACCGCCTCCTGAGGTATAACAATGGTTTCATCCGCAACACTTTCTTGCTTTGGTATATATAAACTTAGAATTGTGCCAATTGATAACATCATAATATAAATCCATGCTACATTTTTTTTATTCATTTTCTCCACCATCCCTTACTAAGATATTGTGGACAAAATGTTGAAATCTTAAACTAGTAAACTTGAATTTTTTTATAGAAGTAATTCTCATAAGACGATTTACTTTTAATGTACTTTTCGCATTCGTTATTAACCCTATATTTATTGGTGATTTAGAAATGAGCCTATAAAAAAAGACTACCTAAAAAAGTAAAGCCAGGTAGCCCATAAATTCATTTTATATTTCACAAAAAACCATTCGATCCTTTCCATTTATGTCATTTACTATTTCAATGACACTTTGTGGAAATGACTTTCTAAGGATTTCAGCGACTTGTTCCCCTTGACCCATTCCAATTTCAAACCCAATTAATGCCTTCTCCCTAATAACTTCAGGAATCTGTTCCATTAATCTTCTATAATAATCGAGCCCATCAAATCCTCCAAATAGTGCCTGATGTGGTTCGTGATCCTTCACCACATCAGATAATACTTCAATATCTCTGTTCGGAATATAGGGAGGATTGGATAATATAATATCCACTTTTTCCTTTGCCTTAATAATAGGGATTAATAAATCACCTTGTATAAAAGAAATATCCGCTTTATACCGGGCTGCATTTTTTTTCGCTATTTCCAACGCACTTCCAGATATGTCTATGGCTGAAGTAAAAAGATATGGGCATTCAAGTTTCATTGTGATAGCAATAATTCCACTACCAGTACCTATATCGACCATTTTCAAATCCTTTTGGTCTGGAAACATTCGCTTAGTTCTAGTAATGGCTTCAACAATTAATTCCTCTGTCTCTGGACGAGGGATAAGTACATCCTGATTAACGATAAACTCCCTGCCATAGAACTCTTCATAGCCCATTATATGCTGAATAGGAACTCCACCTGCATGCATCCTAACAGCTTTATAAAAATCTTTCTGTACTTGCTCCGGAAGAACCAATTGTTGGTTTGCAAATAACTGAGATCTACTCATCTGTAGATAATGTCTCAGCAGGATTTCACCTGCATTCGCGTCCCGTTGATGTTCCACTAAAAAAGAAGAAGCCCATTGCAGAGCTTCAAAGACTTTTTGGCCTTGAACCATTAGTCATTCACACTTTCTAGTTTATGGGATTGATCTTCCAAAATAAGCGCATCTATAATATCATCCATTTTTCCTTGAAGAATCTGATCCAATTTTTGAATAGTTAATCCGATACGGTGATCAGTAACACGATTTTGCGGGAAATTATACGTACGAATACGTTCTGAACGATCTCCCGTCCCAACAGCAGACTTACGATTGGCATCATATTCTGCTTGTGCTTCTTGTTGAAATTTATCATAGACACGTGCACGTAAAACTTTCATTGCCTTTTCCTTATTCTTTATTTGTGATTTCTCATCTTGGCAAGAAACTACTGTTCCAGTTGGAATATGTGTTAAACGAACTGCTGACATCGTCGTGTTAACACTTTGTCCACCTGGTCCACTAGACGCAAACGTATCTACACGAATATCCTTTTCATGTATTTCCACTTCAACCTCTTCAGCTTCAGGTAGAACTGCTACCGTCGCAGTAGACGTATGAATACGACCACCTGATTCTGTCTCTGGTACACGTTGAACACGATGAGCTCCATTTTCAAATTTTAGTTTTGAAAATGCTCCCTTCCCATTAATCATGAAAATAATTTCCTTATAGCCGCCTACACCAGTGGTACTAGCCTCAATCACTTCAGTTTTCCAACCTTGAGCCTCTGCATAACGACTATACATTCGATAAAGATCTCCTGCAAAAAGAGCTGCCTCGTCTCCACCTGCTGCTCCGCGAATCTCCATAATAACGTTCTTATCATCATTGGGATCTTTTGGTAAAAGTAATATTTTTAAACGCTCTTCAAAGCCTTCAATTTGTTCTTCTAATTCATGTATTTCTTCTTTAACCATCTCACGCATTTCATTATCTAGCTTTTCTTCTAACATTGCTTTTGCATCTTTAAATTGCTGTTGAACTTCTTTATATTCACGATACACCATAACTGTTTCCTGAATATCAGACTGTTCCTTTGAATATTCTCTTAATTTTTTTGTATCGTTAATAATTTCAGGATCGCTTAAAAGTTCATTGAGCTTCTCATAACGATCTTCTACAATTTGTAATCGATCAAACATGGCATTTCACCTCTATTATCATAAGCTTACGCTTAAAAAATTATAAATGATTCTATCTAAAGTCTTAATGGATCTCATTATCAATTATGTCCGTAACAGTACTATTATAGTATACTCGACTACCCTCGTAAATAGGAAACGCCCTTTGTTCACTCTTTCAAACTAACCTTCTGTAAAAAAAGTTCATACATCTTTCCATCTATGACAAGGAATAGTTGAGCATTCGAATTTTTAATTTTACTAATGATTTCTGCTCATTAAGGATTCTATAGCTTCAAATCCATATAAAAAGACTGTCTGAATAAGTAAGTATCAGACAGCCCTTTTTTTATTGTTCATCAATCTTTACATTAATATCATATTTCGGCAAAGCTTGAATGAGCTTCTTATGAAGCTTTGATTCCTCTTTCATTCGTTCATGATGGGTTAAACGTTTATTCGTATGAACATTCACCCACATATTATTTCCATTAATCCAAACAGAAGAAGGTACATACCCCTTTTGGCTTCTTACGACATCCTTCGCCTTATCTACTTCAGAACCTACCGTAGGTTGAGGGTCACCCTTTTTTAAATCAATCATATTTGGATTTTCATTCGTTTGACTAGTAGAAATCTCTCTATACTTATTATCCTTAGCCCCATTATTTGTAAGTGCATCATCATTTAACTGATTGCTCCCACAACCTGATAATAAACCTAATAAGAATAGAAAGCTAATTGTCAATTTCCACATAAACTGCACCTCCATAGGAATAGCTTTTCCTGATGAAGAATGTTTATGTAGAACTACAACTTAAAAAGGCTCTTTTCTCAAACATTGTTGATATTAGTTATTGTTTTACTTTAAAAATAGGTTGGAGGTCGACATCCTTCACTCCTCTGAGAAAAGAGCTACAAACTTTATAAGAATGCTTCACCCTTTGTTAGGTGTAAAAGCCGGAAGTTGGGCTTTTACAAATACAAAAATATTTTTTCATGTAATATCAAGGCTCTTTTCTCAAACAGTGCTATTAGTTAATGTTTTACTTTAAAAATAGGTTAGAGGTCGACATCCTTCATTCCTCTGAGAAAAGAGCTACAAACTTTATAAGAATGCTTCACCCTTTGTTAGGTGTAAAAGCCGGAAGTTGGGCTTTTACAAATACAAAAGTATTTTTTCATGTAATATCAAGGCTCTTTTCTCAAACATTGTTGCTATTAGTTATTGTTTTATTTTAAAAATAGGTTAGAGGTCGACATCCTTCATTCCCGCATAAAGTATCCCCTTAATCAACTGTATTGTAATGCTTCTTCCTTCTGATTGATTAATTCTTCTTTGATTATTTGGATGGTTTGATCAATATTTTCCTTCGTATGCGCCGCTGACATAAAAAATCTAATTCTTGCTTGGCTTTCCTTAACAGCTGGATAAACAATAGGCATTGCATTCACACCTCTTTGATAAAGCTTTTCAGCAAACATAAGAGCCTTATCAGTATTTCCTATAATCATCGGAATGATAGGTGTGTCACAACTATCTCCAGTATTTACATCCAATGACTTTAACTTTGAAAGGAAGTAAGTTGAATTCTTCTTTAGCCTTTCAAATAAATGCTCTTCTCTCTCACATATTTCTAATGATGCATACGCAGCTGCGGCATTGGCAGGAGTTATACCAACACTAAAAATAAATCCCGGAGAATTGTATCTTAAATAATGAATAAATCTTTTACTACCCGCGATATATCCCCCACAGCTGTTAAGTGATTTACTTAATGTACCCATTAATACATCTACTTCTTTTGGATCAATATTGTAATAACTTGTCACTCCACGACCATTTTCACCAATTGTACCAATTGAGTGTGCTTCGTCGACCATTAAGAGTGCGTTATATTTGTTTTTTAATTTGATCAACTCAGGTAGTTTGCAAATATCTCCATCCATACTATAAACACCTTCTACAACAATTAGAACACGTCGGTATTTGTATCTCAATTTTTTCAACTTACTTTCAAGACTTTCCATATCATTATGTTTAAATGGCCTTCTTTTGGCCTTCGATAAAATAGCTCCTTGAATAATACTATTATGTGCTAATGCATCATATAGAATTAAATCCTCTCCATTTACAAGATTTCCAATCGTATTTACATTTGTACTATGGCCACCTACTTGTACAATTGCATCTTCTGTTCCAATAAAAGATGCAATCTTTTTTTCTAATCTTGAGTGAAGCTCAATTTCTCCACTTAATAATCTACTTCCAGATACGCTTGTTCCATATTGTTGTATAGCTTTATATACTTGCTCATTTATTTCCTCACAACCATTCATTCCTAAATAATTATAAGTTGAGTAATTAATCATTTCTTTTCCATTAATGATTATCGTATTCGATGCAATTCCATCATTCACTCTAAAGTACGGTACAGTTCCTTTTTCCATAAAATACTCAGAAAAGCTCGTAACCTCAGGAAAACAATCAATACTAGAGGACTTATCAAGATCATTTTTTGAATTCACAGCAAATTCCTCCTCATCAAATATTTAACAGTTTTGTTTTATAGAACTTCCTTGTTCTAATTAAGATAAAAATCCATACTTACTAAGTGGCTTTTCCTCTGAAAAGGACTATGGGGAAATAAGGAGTCTTGTTGTATGTCCATTTTATTGGACGAAAGCGAAGATATCATGAATTTTCAAAATCAATAAACTTGTCGAAATTTATTTTATTATATAGAAGTATGTATAGAAAAACAATGATTTTTAGTTCTTTTTCACTATTTATGGAAAAATAATGAAATATACTAGATGTTTTTCAAAATTTATTACTTTACTGAAATTAAATGAGGTTTAAAACGTGATTCGAAAGTTAATTTTTTAAAGGAGTCATCAAAAAAAGCCTCTAAAAAGAGACTTATTCTACACTAGTAACAATTTGTTTTAGAGGTATACTAATTCCCTCTGGGACTTCATGATGATGACGACAGCGAGCTTCATAAGCTTCCGAAGCACCCACAAGGATGATTGGATCATCCGCACAAGCTGGTTTACCATTAATTAAACGTTGAGTTCTACTTGCAGGTGATCCACAAACTGTACATACTGCCTGGAGCTTTGTTACTAATTCTGCAATAGCCATAAGTTTTGGCATCGGCCCGAAAGGAACCCCTCTGAAATCTTGATCAAGTCCAGCCAAAATAACCCGATGTCCATTATTCGCTAATTCTTGAACAACCTCAACAATTTCTTCATCGAAAAACTGTGCCTCATCTATGGCAATGATATCAATATTTCTATGTATGTTTTCAAAGATATCACGTGCTTTTTCTATCGGAAGGGCAATAACCGAGGTACCGTTATGAGAAACAACTGATTCTTTGCTGTAGCGGTCATCCAACTTAGGTTTAAATACAGCAATTTCTTGTTTAGCAAACTGTGCACGACGTACACGTCTGATTAGTTCTTCAGACTTGCCTGAAAACATACTGCCACAAATTACTTCTATCCAACCTGAGTGTTCCATTACATACATTGATTGAGCATCCTCCCTCCGATTTTCAAATTTACAGAAATAAAAAACAGGCAAGCTTTCTTGCCTGTTTTTTATCATTATTGTTGTTTAAAACCGTATTTTTTATTGAATCGGTCAACACGTCCATCAGCAGAAGCGAATTTTTGGCGACCAGTATAGAATGGATGACATTCTGAGCATACCTCAACACGAATCTCTTCTTTTACTGAACCACTTTCGAATTCGTTACCGCAAGCGCATTTAACCATTGCTTTTTTGTATCCTGGATGAATACCTGCTTTCATTCTTTTCATCTCCTTTGCCCTGAGTCATTTCGAAACAGAGTTATATATTTCTATGGGTTCAAAGAAAGTTATAATGATAACGATCTTTAGAAAATCTTGATTTCTGATTTTCTCCATTAGAATTTACAAACACATGGGTATATTATAACAAGCTATTTTTTGAAATGCAATATTACAGTTTAATATTTACTATCCACTTTTTCCCTTATATTAAACCGTTCTTCTTCCAGTTGTACTGCCTTTCATTTCAGCAGTTAAAACCTCAAAAAATTCCTCATTCGTTTTCGTTTTCTTTAGTTTGCGTAAAAATCTTTCTACAAAATCAGGTGTATCAGACATTGACTTTCTTATTGCCCACAGTTTGTCTAAATGCTCCTTCGGAATAAGTAATTCTTCTTTACGCGTTCCTGATCGACGAATATCAATAGCAGGGAAGATTCGTTTTTCTGATAGTGAACGGTCAAGATGGAGTTCCATATTACCGGTTCCTTTAAATTCTTCATAAATAACATCGTCCATCCGTGAGCCAGTTTCAACAAGTGCAGTCGCCAAAATAGTTAAGCTACCACCTTCTTCAATATTTCTAGCTGCACCAAAGAAACGTTTTGGACGGTGGAACGCAGCTGGATCAATACCACCTGAAAGAGTTCGTCCACTTGGGGGAATGACTAAGTTGTATGCACGGGCTAGACGAGTAATGCTATCCATCAGAATAACAACATCACGCTTATGCTCAACTAAACGCATGGCTCTTTCCAATACTAATTCTGCTACTTTAATATGATTTTCTGGTACCTCATCAAAAGTTGAACTTACAACCTCTGCATTAACTGAGCGCTCGATATCGGTTACCTCTTCAGGACGCTCGTCAATTAATAGAACAATTAGCTCGGCATCAGGGTTATTCGTTGTTATGGAATTAGCTATCTCCTTTAAAAGCATCGTTTTTCCTGCCTTAGGAGGAGCGACAATTAAACCACGTTGTCCAAAACCAACAGGGGCAATTAGATCCATAATCCTAGTGGATAATTTATTGGGAGCTGTTTCTAATTTTATTTGTCTGTCTGGATATAATGGTGTTAGTGCAGGGAAATGCACACGTTCCTTTGCAGATTCTGGATTATCCCCATTTACTGCTTCAACATGAAGTAATCCATAATAGCGTTCATTTTCCTTTGGAGGACGAACTTTTCCTGAAACCTTATCACCATTTCTTAAATCAAAACGTCGAATTTGGGAAGCTGAAATATAAATATCCTCTGAACTTGGGGAATAATTTATTGGTCTTAAGAAACCAAAGCCTTCCGATTGGATGATTTCAAGAACACCTTCCATGAAGAAATAGCCTTCTTGTTCAGCACGTGCTTTTAAAATCGCAAAAATAAGTTCTTTTTTTGTTAATTTACTATAGTATGAAACTTTATACTCTCGTGCTAAAGCATAGAGCTCCTTAAGCGTCATATTATCAAGACTTGAAATTGATAAACCTTCCATATCTACACCACACTTTGTTTTTTTCAATGCTAAATTATTATTATTATTATTATTATTAAAATTGTTTTTTTCATTTCTAATCAGATCTTCATGAAAGTACTATCGTGTTCTGAGGAAAGAATTTCTTTTAAAGAAAGTGGTATTTAATCTTTCTTTAAAAAAGATCATTGAAAGAGGTATATCTCTGTCGATAAGAGTACTTTTAGCACCAAAATAGTATTAAGGGCGCCGAAGAAAAGAATATTTAAAATATTGAAGATTCAGAAGCCTCGGAAGAACTTTAAAAATAAAGAAAGCAAAAACAATATCTATTTTAACCATATTTTCGAGAAAGAATCAATAAGAAGGAAGGAAATAAATTTGTACAGGCAATTGACCTGTACAAATTTATTGAGTTGATAGGAAATTATTCATATCTTTTTATCATCTAATTAAAACACTATTCTCATAGATCTTCAAAAAATCTTATTTGATTACTAAATTTGGTTTCTTTTTTAGGCTATGTCGTCCATCAATAAACCGAACAGTTCCCGATTTAGCTCGCATAACCACTGAGTGAGTAGAACCATAGGAGCCTTTAAATTGAACCCCTTTTAAAAGTTCTCCATCTGTAACACCTGTTGCCGAGAAGATTGCATCATCACCGCGGACTAAGTCTTCCATTAATAAAATTTTATTCGTATCCAATCCCATTTTAATACAGCGTTCTATTTCGGCATCATTTTGTGGTAACAATCTTCCCTGTAACTCTCCACCAAGACATTTCAAGGCAACCGCAGCAATCACACCTTCTGGTGCACCGCCAGATCCGAATAGAATATCAACACCTGTATGATCAAAAGCCGTATTTATTGCTCCTGCTACATCCCCGTCGTTGATAAGCTTTATTCTTGCTCCTGCTTCACGAAGTTGCGCAATAATATGCTCATGTCTTGGTCTATTTAAAACTGTTGCTACAACATCTTCTACATCTTTGTTTTTTGCTTTCGCTACAGCTTTTAAATTATCTAGAACAGAAGCATTAATATCGATTTGGCCAACAGCTTCTGGACCAACAGCAATTTTATCCATATACATATCGGGAGCATGTAATAAATTTCCATGATCTGCAACCGCTAACACAGCTAATGCGTTCCAACCCCCAGATGCAACAATATTTGTTCCTTCAAGAGGATCCACAGCTACGTCAACACGTGGTCCATATCCTGTACCAAGTTTTTCACCGATATATAACATTGGAGCCTCGTCCATCTCTCCCTCTCCAATGACTACTGTACCTTTCATTGGAATGGTATCAAATACATCACGCATTGCTGAAGTAGCTGCATCATCTGCTTCTGGCTTTTTCCCTCTTCCCATTAATCGAGCAGAAGCAAGAGCAGCGGCCTCCGTTACACGGACCAATTCCATCGATAAACTTCTTTCCATCTTTCTTCCCCCTATGTGATCAACATATATTGTTGACTAATCCATAAATGGTATAACACATTTCTTTTATATTGTAGCACAATTAACGAGAATTGTGTTTACTATTTATCGATTTCACATTAAGGTTTCATTCTCACAGGCTCTTTTGCTGTTCCATTTCTTCTTCAGTCATTTTTTCACGCCAAATAGTGGCCCCTAAACCTTCTAGTTTTTCAACTAAATTACTATATCCCCGGTCAATATGTTCTAAACCAGTTACTTCAGTAATACCTTCTGCCATTAAACCGGCAATTACAAGGGCAGCACCAGCCCGTAGGTCACTTGCTTTTACCTTTGCTCCTTGTAGAGTAGTAGGTCCATTAATGATTGCAGAACGACCTTCAACCTTGATGTTCGCATTCATTCTTCTTAATTCATCAATATGCTTAAATCGTGCAGAATAAATCGTATCTGTTACTACAGAAGTTCCTTCTGCCTTAGTAAGAAGTGAAGTAAAAGGTTGTTGCAAATCAGTTGGAAAACCAGGATATACCAAGGTTTTTATATCAACTGCTTTCAAATGTTCGCCTTTGCCAATGAAAATTTGCTCATCGCCGACCTCTATTGGAACGCCCATTTCACGAAGCTTTGCAGTCAATGATTCTAAGTGATGCGGTATTACATTATCAATTAATACACCATCACCAGCAGCTGCACCTAGTAACATAAATGTCCCTGCTTCAATACGATCGGGAATAATTGTATGGCGACAACCATTTAATGATTCTACACCTTCGATTCGTATGACATCAGTTCCGGCTCCCTTTATTTTTGCTCCCATATTTGTAAGTAAGGTCGCTACATCAATGATTTCTGGTTCCTTTGCAGCGTTTTCAATGACAGTTTTCCCTTTTGCTTTGACTGCAGCCAACATAATATTAATGGTCGCACCTACACTAACAACATCCAGATAAATTCTTGCACCATGCAATTCATCTGCTCGTAAGTATATTGCACCTTGCTCATTTGTGACCTTTGCACCTAAAGCCTCAAACCCTTTAATATGCTGATCAATAGGTCTTGGACCTAAATGACAACCACCAGGCAATCCGATCACAGCTTTTTTAAATCTTCCAAGCATAGCTCCCATTAAATAATAGGATGCACGAAGTTTTTTGACCTTTCCATTTGGTAGTGGCATCGAAACCATTTGTGTTGGATCTACTACCATTTCACCGTCTTCAAATGTAACCGCCCCACCGATTTCTTCCAATAAAGTTTTCAAAATTCCAACATCTGAAATATTGGGTAAACCTTCTATCGTCACAGGGGTTTCTGCTAGGATCGTGGCAGGTATTAAAGCAACCGCACTGTTTTTAGCGCCACTTACTTTAATTGTTCCTTTTAATGAATATCCCCCTGCAATCTTTAGTTTTTCCATTTTATACTCCCTTCCGTAGATCTGGGTTTTGACCAAAAACAGCTTTATACAATCAACCAGATGAATGGGCTGTATATAGAAATTATGCTTTTCTACATACTCATATCCTCTACGATACCACTATCATCATCGAGGTTAAATAGAGAATGATGTCAATATCATTAAGTTTTACCATATGCCTTCCTAATTCATACCTTTTTACCATTCTGTAAATTGTTTTCTCTTATTTTTGCAGATGTGAATCCCAATCTTGCAAAAATTGTTCAATTCCTTTGTCCGTTAGTGGATGTTTAAATAATTGCATGATTACTTTAAAAGGAACCGTTGCAATATTTGCACCCGCTAATGCAGCATCCGTGATATGTTGGGGGTGCCTAATAGATGCAGCAATAATTTCTGTATTAATTTGATGAGTTTCAAAAATTTCTGCTATCGTGGATACAAGCTCAATTCCATTATGACCGATATCATCTAGTCTTCCTAAAAATGGAGATACATATGATGCTCCAGCACGGGCAGCCATCAATGCTTGATTTGCACTAAAAATTAACGTTACATTGGTTTTTATTCCCTCTTTCGAGAAAATATGTACAGCTTTTAAGCCTTCTGGAGTCATTGGAACCTTTATCGTAATATTTGGGGCAATTTTAGCAAGTTCGCGTCCTTCTTTAACCATACCTTCTGCATCTAAGGCAATTACCTCAGCGCTAACAGAACCTGTAACGAAACTAGTGATTTCCTTTAAGCGTTCAGGAAAAGATACATTCTCTTTTGCTACTAGTGACGGATTAGTTGTTACACCTGCTATAATACCAAGTTCAAATGCTTGTTTAATTTCTTCCAAATTTGCCGTATCAATAAAAAATTTCATTTTACTCACCTCTGCATAAAAAATTTATATATATACACCGAAACCGCCTAGGATAAGGCGGTTTCACAAGTTGTAGGTCTAAGTTGTTTAAAAATTATAGTAGTAATTATATTAAGCTTTATTAGAAGAACCAAATTCGCGTATTTTACCAATTACAGTTTCTTTTATGGCATCACGAGCAGGTCCTAAATATTTTCTAGGATCATACATTTCTGCGTCTGCAGCAAGTACTTCACGCACTTTTTTTGCTGAAGCAATTTGGTTTTCTGTATTTACATTAATTTTAGCTGTTCCTAAAGAAATCGCCTTTTGAATATCTTTTGTTGGGATACCTGTTCCTCCATGTAAAACTAAAGGAAGACCTGTAGCTTTACCTATCTCTTCCATTTCCTTGAAACCAAGATTTGGTTCACCTTTGTAAGGACCATGAACAGAACCCAATGCTGGAGCAAGTGTATCAATACCTGTACGCTTCACTAGTTCTTGACATTCATTCGGATCTGCATAAATGACACCATTTGCAACCACATCATCTTCTTGTCCACCAACTGTTCCAAGTTCTGCTTCTACAGAAACATCTTTAGCATGTGCATATTCAACTACTTTAGATGTAATCGCCACATTTTCTTCAAATGGATGGTGTGAAGCATCAATCATCACTGAAGTAAATCCAGCATCAATAGCTTCTTTACATTTATCATAGCTTGAACCATGATCCAAATGAATAGCGACTGGTACTGTAATCTTATAGTCTTCCATTAAACCTTCTACCATTTTTACTACTGTTTTAAAACCACCAATATAGCGACCAGCACCTTCAGAAACCCCAAGAATAACTGGTGACTTTTCTTCTTCTGCGGCAAGAAGAATCGCTTGTGTAAATTCTAAATTATTAATATTGAATTGACCAACAGCATAATGGCCTTCTTTAGCTTTATTGAGCATTTCAGTCATAGAGACTAATGGCATGATACAATTTCCTCCTTTAATTACAGTCAAATTGTCCGTATTTCAAGTACAAAAGTTAGGACGTATTCTTCAATCCCTTCCCTTATAGATTAAACAAACAATTTAACATCATACAGGTTAAAATAACATTTTCATCATATCAAATTCGCTTTTCTTTTACCAATGAACATGATCGGATAAAAATAATAAAATTTTTTAAAAAATTTTACCTTCTAACCTTTTACTGGTAAATGCTCTCTCACGGCTTTTCTGATGTCGTCTATATCGAAGGGCTTAGCAAAATGTGTAAGTGCACCCAAATCTTTCGCCTCTTGGATCATGTCTAATTCCCCATACGCAGTCATAATAATCACGCGAATATCTGGATCAATACTTTTCATTCTTTTTAAAATTTCAATACCATCCATTCCTGGTATTTTCATATCTAACAAGACGAGATCTGGTGAATGCTTCTTTGTAATTTCCAATGCTTGAACGCCATTTGCTGCCTGGAATGTATGATATCCTTCCTTTTGTAGTACTTCATTTAAAAGGATTCGAATTCCAAATTGATCATCAACAATTAATATTTTTTCTTCCATCTTTTTTCCCCCCAAAGTATATGTCTTGTGCTTTTTTCTAACTTTCTTATATTATGTAAAATATGTATTAGGATAAAATGAATGTAACTGATCTTATTATAGACTACTATATATAAAGTTTTTAATTCCACCTTGAAATATATTCTATTTTTCCATACTATTTTCCTGCCATATCATTTTATTAAGCAGAATATTGAATCAATCTACCTAAATTTTGAAGGAGTGCACACTAATGAAAATGTTTTTAACCCAAACAAACGGTTTATTTTCTAGAATTTACGAACAAGAACAATTCTCCATTGAAGATTGTGCAAGATTATTGGCACAAGCTGCTGTCGGGGAAGGAAACATATATATTAAAGGTTTTAATGAGATGGAGTCAGTGACCATTGAAGCATTACATGGAGCAGAACCATTTTTAAATGCCCAGCTCTTAACAGACATTAACGCAGTTACTGATGCGGATCGAGTATTATTAATCACAAGATTTTCCAATGATAAAGAAGCAATCGATCTTGCCGAAAAATTAGTAGCATCCCATATCCCTTTTGCTGCAATTTCTGGAAAATTGAAGAGTGAAACCAATGATCTGCAAAATTTAGCAGATGTACATATCCATACATCTCTACTCAAACCGATGCTTCCTACAGAAACTGGTGATAGAGTCTGTTTCCCTTCTTCAATGACTGCTCTATTTATTTACCATTGTATAAAGCTTGCCTTTGATGACATTATGGAGGAGTACTAGAAACCCCATTCACGCTGTTTTGATATAGTCTATTGCTTTTGTAAACTCCCATTCCCGGCTTGTAGAGCAAAATAAAATAAACCCCTTAGCGAATTTTTATTGCTAGGGGGTTTATTTATTAAATAAAATAATATTTAACAACCAGTCACAGTGTCATTATTTTATTTATTATTTAAAGCTGATTCAATAAATCCACGGAATAGTGGTTGTGGACGAGTAGGTCTTGATGTAAATTCTGGATGGAATTGTGCAGCAACAAACCAAGGATGATCCTCAATTTCAATCACTTCGACAAGTCTTCCGTCTGGGCTTGTACCAGAGAAAACAAATCCAGCTGCTTCCATTTGTTCGCGATACTCATTATTAAATTCATAACGATGACGATGGCGTTCTTCAATCATGTCATTTTGATATACATCAAATGCTTTTGATCCCTTTTCAATTTTACATGGGTATAAACCTAAGCGTAATGTACCACCTAAATCTTCAATTTCCTTTTGCTCAGGAAGAAGATCGATAATTGGATACGGAGTATTAGGATCTAATTCAGAAGAATGTGCTCCTTTAAGTCCAAGAACATTTCGAGCATATTCAACAGATGCCAACTGCATACCTAGACAAATTCCAAGGAAAGGTACCTTGTTTTCTCGAGCATATTGTATAGCAAGAATTTTACCTTCAACACCACGATCTCCAAATCCACCAGGTACTAAAATACCATCTGCATCCATTAGAAGATCTTTCACATTTTCCTCTGTAACATTCTCAGCATTGATCCAATTAATATCAATATCTGAATCATATGCATAGCCTGCATGTTTTAGTGCTTCGACAACAGAAAGATAGGCATCAGGTAATTCAACATACTTCCCTACTAAAGCGATCTTTGTGACTTTAGATAAGTTTCGTACCTTTTCAACTAAGCCCATCCATTCTGTCATATCAGGTTCATGACATTGAAGTTTTAAATGATCACAAACAATTTGATCAAGATTTTGATCTCTTAAGGATAATGGAATGGAATATAATGTATCTGCATCTCTTGACTCGATAACGGACTTTTCATCAATATCACAGAACAGTGCAATTTTATCCTTCATATCCTGAGATATTGGCATTTCTGTACGAACAACAATAATATTTGGTTGAATTCCTAGGCTTCGTAATTCTTTTACGCTATGCTGCGTTGGTTTAGTCTTCATTTCGCCAGCAACTTTAATGTATGGCACAAGTGTACAATGGATGTACATAACATTGTCACGCCCAACATCACTTTTAATTTGGCGAATGGCTTCTAGAAACGGTAAAGACTCGATATCCCCGACAGTTCCACCTATTTCCGTAATGACTACGTCAGAATCAGTCACTTCACCTGCACGGAATACCCTACTTTTAATTTCATTTGTAATATGTGGGATAACTTGAACGGTACCACCAAGATACTCACCACGTCTCTCTTTTCTAAGAACTTCCGAATACACTTTACCTGTTGTCACACTACTGTATTTAGTTACGTTAATATCAATAAAACGTTCATAGTGACCTAAATCTAAATCCGTTTCAGCACCATCATCTGTTACAAAAACCTCACCATGTTGATATGGACTCATTGTTCCAGGATCCACATTGATATAAGGATCGAACTTTTGTGTAGTTACTTTTAATCCTCGGTTTTTTAATAATCTCCCTAAGGATGCTGCGATAATTCCTTTTCCAAGTGAAGATACAACTCCACCAGTTACAAAAATGTATTTTGTCACAATTTTTTCCCCCTTCAACATACAGTTATTGTTACACAATATAGTTCCAGTTAGTCTGAAAAACGATTGGGATTTTCGTATATAAAAATAAAAAAGCTCCCCCTCAAATAACAAAGGGGAGCATCGTATACTTATTCGTTCCTTTTTAAAGGAGCCCAAATAAAATACTACCTGCCTAACGAAAAGAAGTCAAGCGGATTATTTATCCTCTTCTTCCTCTTCCACATCTAGTTCTTCATCATCATCTTCGTCTAGATCATACTCATCTTCACCGATTAAATCATCGTCTTCAAAGACTTCATCATCATCTTCTTCATCATCAAGATCCTCGAAATCGTCTTCATCAATTTCATCTTCATCTTCATCAAGTAGATCATCTTCGTCTTCAAAGTCATCAAGGTCATCATAATCAAGATCGTCATCTTCTAATAAATCATCTTCGTCTTCATCAACGACCTTTTTCGCCTTTTTCTTCTTGGACTTAGTAGGTGCAGTTACTTCCTCATCAATTTGATCATAAGGATACCACGTACGTAGCCCCCATCTATTTTCACCAAGACTAATAAAACGGCCATCAATATTTAGATCTGTGTAAAATTGCACCATTCTTGCTTTTATTTCTTCTGTAGATAGATCTAGAAGCTTTGCTAATTCATCTACTAAATCAGAAAATGAGATTGCTTGTTTACTTTCTTCTAGATATTGATGCGCTAACTCGATAAGAGACATCTCACGTAAATCTTCTTTTGATAATTGCTGTAAACTCAAATTTCGCACTTCCTTTCACTATTTCACACTCCTAATTTTTTGGAGTGAAAAGGGCAGAAATCAATAAATAATAGCAAAATACATATTTATCATTATAAACAAATCTAAAACATTTATGCTAGCTTTAATATCCCTTTTTCAACGTTTTTTAATTACAAATAAAAATTAATTCATTCATTAGAACGTTTTAAATAGCGAAACCCTAAATAGAAAAGAATGAATGACAAAAGCAATAAAGGGATAGCACCTAACTGTTTTGTATACAATACATATCCAATTATCACAAAAAGGATAAAACCTATATATTTCAACAAGGCTTTAAATGACATGTTTACACATCCTATTTAGGCACTCTCATACTAAAGAATGAACCTCTCATTTGATTCTACCTTTATTTTGCCCTACCATTCAATAAATTCAAGTCTAAATAAATTTTTCCCTCAAATTCCCAACAAGAATGAACCGTCAATGTCCCTTCTCTCCTAAACAAAAACAATCCTATTACAGTTTTCAAAGCTTTCTTCTTAAACCAAAGAAACTGGCTTATATCGCCAGCATTTAATTCTTTGGTTTACCTATTTTCTTTATTCGCATTTATCATGTTGTTGGTCCCTAAAAAAACAGCTTACATATTTCTGCGATATTGCCCTCCTACTTCATATAGGGCTTTTGTAATCTGGCCAAGACTTGCCACTTTAACTGTTTCCATTAATTCAGCAAATATATTTCCACCACTTACAGCTGTTTCTTTCAATCTCAGCAATGCTTGCTCAATATTATCAGAATTTCTTTCCTTAAATTGGTTTAAATGCAGGATTTGCGATTCCTTCTCTTCCTTTGTTGCACGGGCTAGTTCAATGCTATTCATTTCCTCTTCTGAAGGTGGGTTTGGATTTAAATACGTATTCACACCAATAATAGGTAATTCTCCACTATGCTTTTTCATTTCATAAAACATGGACTCCTCTTGGATTTTTCCACGTTGATATTGCGTTTCCATTGCACCTAGTACCCCACCGCGATCATTTAAGCGATCAAATTCAGCAAGGACTGCCTCCTCAACTAAATCGGTTAATTCTTCAATGATAAATGATCCTTGTAACGGATTTTCATTTTTCGTTAATCCGTGTTCCTTCGTAATAATCATTTGAATAGCCATTGCTCTTCTTACTGATTCCTCAGTCGGCGTTGTTATCGCTTCATCATATGCATTCGTATGAAGGGAGTTACAATTATCATGTAGAGCCATTAATGCTTGTAATGTAGTTCGTATATCATTAAAATCAATTTCCTGCGCATGCAGCGAACGCCCAGAAGTTTGAATATGATATTTTAACTTTTGACTTCTTTCATTCGCTCCATATTTATCCCTCATGACTGTAGCCCAAATCCGACGTGCCACACGACCAATAACACTATATTCCGGATCTAAACCATTAGAAAAGAAGAAGGATAGATTAGGTGCGAAATCGTTAATATCCATTCCACGACTTAAATAGTATTCAACATATGTGAAGCCATTTGCTAACGTAAAGGCTAATTGGGATATTGGGTTAGCACCTGCTTCTGCTATATGGTAGCCAGATATGGACACTGAGTAATAATTGCGTACTTTATGATCAATAAAATATTGCTGTATATCTCCCATCATTCGTAATGCGAATTCCGTTGAGAAGATGCATGTATTCTGACCTTGATCCTCTTTCAAAATATCTGCTTGAACCGTTCCTCTTACCACTTGTAAAGTCTGTTCTTTCACCTGTGTAAATTCTTCTACAGATAGCACTCTACCAAGCTCTTTTTCCTTTAACTGCACTTGTTGATCGATGGCAGTATTCATATACATTGCTAAAATAATAGGTGCAGGACCATTGATAGTCATTGAAACTGATGTTGATGGGTGACATAAATCAAAACCTGCATATAGTTTCTTCATATCATCCAATGTACAAATACTTACACCAGATTCTCCAACCTTTCCATAAATGTCAGGGCGATAATCGGGATCCTCACCATAAAGAGTGACGGAATCAAAGGCTGTACTTAATCGCTTGGCAGGATCATTCTCAGACAAGTAATGGAAGCGCCGATTTGTTCTTTCTGGTGTTCCTTCACCAGCAAATTGACGTTTCGGATCCTCACCTTCTCGTTTAAAAGGGAAAACCCCAGCTGTATAAGGAAATGAACCAGGAACATTTTCTTTATAAACCCAACGAAGAATTTCTCCATAATCCTCGTATTTCGGTAAGGCAACCTTTGGTATATCTAATCCTGACAAACTCTTAGTTGTTAACTCAGTAATAATTTCTTTGTCACGAATTTTTGTTACAAATTGCTTGGAAGTATATTTTTCCTTAGTCTGTTCCCACGTTTGGATGATACGTTTTGATTCGTTAGTAAGGTTTTCATAGATCTCATCTTTAATAGTTTGTAACGAATTTAGTACCTCTTCATTTGCTTTTTTATCGGTTACTGCCTGAATTGCACCTTCTAATTGGAAAAGCTTTCTTGCTAATTGAACCTGTTTTTCAGCATTTTTGTGATAATTTCTTACTGTTTCTGATATTTCACGTAAATAATAGCGACGACTATTTGGTATAATGACATTTTGCTTTTCAACTTTAGCATTTTTTGAAAAAGAAACCTCCCAATCGGTTCCCATCTTCTCATTAACCTTTTCAATCAATGCAGCAAACAACGCATTCGTACCTGGGTCATTAAATTGACTTGCAATTGTACCATAAACGGGCATATTCCCAAGTTCTTTATCAAATAATAGATGACTGCGTTGATATTGCTTTTGTACTTGACTCTTTGCGTCTTCTGAGCCCTTCCGTTCAAACTTGTTAATCACAATAAGATCAGCGTAATCAATCATGTCAATTTTCTCTAGCTGAGATGGAGCCCCAAACTCACTAGTCATGACATACATCGAAATATCACTAATCTCTGCAATTTCTGCATCCCCTTGACCAATACCACTCGTTTCAACGATGATTAAATCATACCCTGCAGCCTTTACTACATTAATTGCATCACGGATTGCTAAGCTTAGCTCTGATCTCGATCCCCTTGTTGCTAAGCTTCTCATATACACACGTGAATCAAAGATGGCATTCATCCGAATTCGATCCCCTAAAAGTGCTCCACCAGTTTTTTGCTTTGTAGGGTCAATAGATAATATAGCAACCTTCTTTTCGGGTATTTCATTCAAAAATCGACGAATTAACTCATCAGTTAAAGAACTTTTCCCAGCTCCCCCTGTACCAGTAATACCAATGACCGGTGCATTTGAATTCAACGTTTTGATCTCCTGAAAAGCCATTTCAGCCGCTGATGCGACTTCATCTTTTATCCCTACTTGATTCTCTGCAAGTGTAATCATCTTAGCTATGGATCTAACATTTCCTTCTTTTAGTTTGGTCACCTCATCATTAATATTCCCCTCAATTGTTGGATGATCACATTCTTTTAGCATAATATTAATCATTCCTTGAAGACCAAACTTTCGACCATCATCAGGAGAGAAAATCCAGGCGATCCCATAATCATGGAGCACCTTTATTTCTCTCGGGATAATAACACCGCCACCACCGCCATAAATACGTATATGGGAAGCATCTTTTTCCTGAAGAAGATCGTACATATATTTAAAATATTCAACATGTCCACCTTGATAGGATGATATCGCAATCCCCTGTACATCCTCCTGTATGGCCGCATTGACTACCTCTTCAACCGAACGATTATGGCCAAGATGTATCACCTCAGCACCACTTGATTGTATAATCCTTCTCATAATATTAATCGACGCATCATGTCCATCAAATAAGCTAGATGCAGTAACAAAGCGCACAGAGTGTTTAGGCTTATAAATTTCGACCGTACTCAATTTCTCTCCCCCTGTTCTTCATTGTTTGTTTTGGCTTTCCATTTTAGATGTTAGCTCTTTCACATAGATTGATGATTTTCGTTTATACTTATAAACTAGTTGTTAAAAACCACTAATTCCTTTTAAAAGTAGATTCGTTTGTAGTTCGATATACTCTTCAAGAGAATATTTCTTTCTAAGAGCCCACCTTCTAAATCCCCACATCTGTCCCTGAACAAAAATATTATGTGCTAATAAATCGATATGAGGATCATCCATCATCCATTCACCATTTTCAATACAACGACGGATCAATGTTTCAAACATTCCTACCATTTCCATCTCTTTTTTCAGAACATATGGTAGAGCATCTTTGGATAAGGACTTTGCCTCCTGGTACATGACTAAAACTTCATCTTGCATTTCGTCCATAATCTTGAAATAATAAGCAATCCCAAGCTTTAGACTTTCAAGAGTCCCCTTTTCTACATCCATCCCCTGTAAGCGATCACGTACTTGGTCATATATACTATCACAGACAAGATAAAGAATATCTTCCTTCGTTCGGATATACTCATACAATGTACCGATACTAAAACCCGCTGCCTGAGCAATCTCCCTTGTAGTTGTGCGGTGATACCCCTTTTCCTTAAAAAGAGCCACTGCACCTCGAATCATTTGCGTCCTACGCATATTGATCAACCGTTCATCCTTCACAGAAGCATGCACTTTTCTTTTCTTATTCACAATCATCACCTTCTCTCCCATCCAAACCCTTTAAGCCATTCATGCTATCCCCTTTATCAATGGCTATCTTATTTAGTGAGCATTCTAGAGATGACTAGACGTTGAATTTCTTGTGTACCTTCATAGATTTGAGTGATTTTAGCATCGCGCATATATCTTTCGACAGGGTAATCCTTGGTGTAACCATACCCTCCAAAGATTTGCACAGCTTCTGTCGTAACCTTCATTGCTGTATCACCTGCTAAGAGCTTAGACATCGCCGATTCTTTTCCATATGGAAGGCCATTTGATTCTAACCATGCAGCTTGGTATGTCAATAGTCGAGAAGCTTCGATGCTTGTCGCCATATCTGCTAATTTAAATGCAATCCCCTGATTTGCCACAATAGGTTTTCCAAACTGCTGACGCTCTCTTGCATAGGCTACAGATGCATCAAGAGCACCTTGCGCAATGCCAACGGCTTGAGCGGCTATCCCATTTCTTCCACCATCGAGTGTCATCATTGCAATTTTAAATCCTTGCCCCTCTTCACCTAGTAAATTTTCTTTAGGGACTTTACATTCTTCAAAAATAATTTCTGTAGTTGGTGAGGAACGAATCCCAAGCTTTTTCTCCTTTTTCCCCACAGAGAAACCTGGAAAATCCTTTTCAATAATAAAAGCACTAGTTCCTTTTTGTTTGCTTGCTGGATCAGTTAAAGCAAACACTACATAAATATCAGCTATACCACCATTTGTAATAAATATCTTTGATCCGTTTAAAACGTAATGATCCCCTTCTAATCGAGCAGTGGTTTGCATTCCTCCAGCATCAGATCCAGAACCTGGCTCTGTTAAGCCATAACCACCAATCTTTTCCCCTTGTGCCATCGGTCGTAAGTATTTTTGTTTTTGCTCCTCTGATCCAAATTTATATATGGGCCATCCAGCAAGCGACGTATGAGCAGATAAAGTGACACCTGTCGAAGCACATACTCTTGATAATTCTTCCACCGCTATGCAATAAGCCAAATAATCACTACCAATTCCGCCATATTCCTCCGGCCAAGGAATCCCTGTAAGCCCTAATTCAGCCATCTTATCAAAGATTTCACGATCAAAACGTTCTTCTTCATCACGCTCTGCAGCTGTTGGAGCCACCTCATTTTCAGCAAAGTCCCGAACCATTTTACGAATCATTTCATGCTCTTCCGATAGTTTGAAATTCATGCTCATTTCCCCCAATAATTGTTTAATTTATAGCTGCTTACTAATCACTAATTTCTGTATTTCACTAGTACCTTCATAGATTTCCGTTATTTTTGCATCTCGAAAATATCTTTCTACAGGATAATCTTCTGTGTATCCGTATCCTCCAAATATTTGAATGGCTTCAGTTGTCGTTTCAACTGCAGTGCGTGAGGAAAAAAGTTTAGCCATCGATGCTTCTGACTTACAAGGAAACCCCTCTGTTTGTAAATTGGCAGAACGATAAACTAATAGCTTTGCAGCCTCAACTTGAGTTGCTATATCTGCAAGTTTAAAACCAACACCTTGCTGAGCAGCGATTGGTTTTCCAAATTGTACCCGTTGTTTCGAGTATTCCACTGATTTTTCTAATGCAGCTTCGGCTATCCCTAAGCTTTGAGCGGCTATACCTATCCTGCCAACATCCAGATTTGCCATAGCAATTTTGAATCCTTGCCCTTCATTACCTAAAAGGTTTTCAGTAGGTACCTTCATATCTTCAAACGTTAGTTGAACTGTCCGAGATCCACGTAGCCCCATCTTATGTTCATCTTTTCCTATGATTAATCCTGGCGTATCCTTTTCAACAATAAAAGCAGAAATACCTTCTTTTCCAGCCTCTGGGTTTGTCACAGCAAATATAATATATGTATCTGCTTCACCACCATTGGTAATAAACACCTTTGACCCATTTATGATATAATGATCATTCTTTCTAGTCGCCTTGGTTTTTTGATTTGCTGCATCGGAACCAGCACTCGGCTCAGTCAAACAAAATGCACCTAAGTATTCACCCGATGCCAGCTTCGGAATATATTTTTGTTTTTGTTCCTCAGTTCCAAAATACAGAATAGGATTGGTTCCTACTGAACTGTGAACAGATAAAATAACACCAATCGTTGCACTCACTCTTGATAGCTCGTGAATGGCAATAATATACGATGTGAAATCCATCCCTGCCCCACCATATTTCTCGGGAATGGTTATGCCCATTAATCCTATTTCTGCCATTTTTTTAAGTACTTCCTTAGGAAACATCCCCGCCTCCATTTTGTCTATATACGGAGTAATTTCCGTTTCTGCAAAGTCGCGAACCATTTTACGCATCATTTCATGCTCTTCGCTGAATAGTAGATTCATCATAGTCTCCCCTTAAACTAATCGTAGGTGTAAAATCCCCTACCGGATTTCTTGCCAAGCCATCCTGCCTTTACATATTTTCTTAGTAATGGGCATGGGCGGTATTTATCATCCCCAAAACCTTCATGTAAAGTTTCCATAATATACAAGCACGTATCTAAACCAATAAAGTCAGCCAAAGTTAGCGGTCCCATCGGGTGATTCATCCCGAGTTTCATCACCTCATCAATTGCTTCCTTTGTTGCCACTCCTTCATACAAAGTAAAAATGGCTTCATTAATCATTGGCATTAATACGCGGTTCGAAACGAAACCTGGAAAATCATTCACTTCTACAGGAACCTTTTTCAAAGTCTTCGTCATGTCCTCTACTGCCTGATAAACTTCATCAGCAGTTGCCAATCCACGAATGATCTCAACAAGTTTCATTACAGGCACCGGATTCATAAAATGCATTCCAATCACTTTCTCTGGTCGATTGGTTGCAGCTGCAATCTCTGTAATCGGCAATGAAGAAGTATTAGAGGCTAAAATTGCGTGTGCAGGAGCATAAATGTCTAATTCTTTAAAAATTTTACTTTTTATCTCCATATTTTCTACAGCAGCTTCAATAACAATATCTACATTTTGCGAATCCTGTAGTGTTGTTGAGTGAATAAATTTCGAGAGGATATCATTCTTTTCTTCTTCTGTGATTCGTCCTTTATCCACTTGCCTCGTTAAATTTTTTGAAATGACTGCCATTCCTTTTTCAATAAATTCCTCTTTTAAATCATTTAAATACACAGTATATCCTGCTTGGGCACAAACTTGAGCAATTCCTGATCCCATTTGCCCAGCGCCAATTATCATTACTGACTTAATTTCCATTTTTGAAAACCCCCTTGTATAATGAACCAGTGATAAATGAGTCATTTCGCACGAAACTTAGCTTGATTTGCGTAAATTCATAGGTGATTCGTACGAAATTTACTAAGTTTCGCACGAAATCCACCTAATTTCCTCTCACTTCAACCATGATGGCATCCCCTTGACCACCACCCGAACATATTGCTGCAATCCCAATGCCTCCACCACGTCGCTTCAATTCATAAATTAAGGTCAAAATAATTCGAGCCCCACTCGCTCCAATAGGATGGCCAAGTGCAATAGCTCCACCATTTACATTAACCTTCTCTGGATCTAATCCTGCGATCTTACTGCTAGCAAGGGATACAGCTGCAAAAGCTTCATTGATTTCAAACAAATCTATTTCATCTAAAGCACGCCCTGTTTTCTTTAATAATTCATTAATGACAAGTCCAGGAGTTTGCGGGAAGTCTTTTGCTTCAACCGCAATAGCTGTATGCCCAAGTATATATGCCAATGGTTCAACTCCTGATGATTTCGCCTTTTCCTCACTCATCAAGACCATGGCACAAGCACCATCATTAACACCTGGAGCATTTCCTGCTGTAATTGTTCCATCCTTATCAAAAACTGACGGCAGTGCAGAAAGCTTTTCGAATGTTGTATCACCTCTTGGTGCCTCATCCTTCGTAACAGTAATTGGATTTCCTTTCCTCTGGGGTACTAATACTGGTACAATTTCTTCAGCAAATTTTCCATCCTCCATTGCTTGAATGGCCCTTCTATGGCTCCGTAATGCCCAGTGATCTTGTTCTTCTCTAGTAATCTCAAATTCTTCTGCAGTATTATTTCCATAGGTTCCCATGTGTACCCCTGTGAATGAACAGGTTAGACCATCATGTGTCATCATATCTTTCAAAGCAGTATCACCCATTTTTAAACCCCAACGAGCCTTAGGTAGAAAATAAGGAGAATTTGACATTGATTCCATTCCACCAGCGACAGTAATTTCTTCTTCACCTAAACGAATCAGTTGATCTGCTAGTGTTACACTTCTCATTCCAGAAGCACAAACTTTATTGATTGTTTCAGTTTTCGTTTCCCAAGGAATACCAGCATTTCGAGCAGCCTGCCTTGAAGGCAATTGACCTTGACCACCTTGCAGTACAGCGCCAAGAATCACTTCCCCAACTGTCTTGGGTTCAATATTTGCACGGGTCAAAGCCTCTTTAATCACCATTCCACCTAACTCTGATGCTGAAAAAGTGCTCAACACTCCTCCAAATTTCCCAAACGGTGTTCTTGCCCCACTAACAATGACTGTTTTTGTCATCTCTATCCTCTCCTTTAGTAAAATCGAAGATCTCCAACTAACAGAAACCGCTTACAGAATATTGACTGAACGCTCGCTCGATGACTAACTTCATAAATAGGGACAATCGTCCGTCCCCTAGTACACTCAATCTTTTTAATTTTAAGTTTATTTTAAACTAAAAATAGCAGAAATTGAAACATTTTATAAAAAATTCTAAATTATATTTATGTTCAATCTCTGCTATTTACTGAATTAATTCATTTCTTTTATGATGCTATTGTTTGCTCTGGTTCACCACATACTGCTTTTTCTAATAACTCTGCTACATCATACGTTTTGACGGTCTCTTCGACTTCCTTAGCCTTTGTACCGTCAGATAGCATTGTTAAGCAATACGGACATCCTGAACTGATAACAGATGGGTTAACTGCTAATGCCTGCTCAGTTCGTGATACATTTATGCGGTGACCAGTATCTTCTTCCATCCACATGAGCCCGCCACCAGCACCACAGCACATCCCTTTTTCCCGATTTCTGTCCATTTCAATAAGTTGAACACCAGGTATAGCTTTTAAAATTTCCCTTGGTGGATCATATACATCATTATATCTACCTAAATAACATGAATCATGGAATGTAATTTTTTCTCTAACATCAAATTTCGGTTTTAAACGCCCTTCCTTTACTAACTCATATAGGAGTTCTGTATGATGGAAAACCTCTGCCTCTAAACCAAAATCAGGATATTCCTTCTTAAAAATGTTATAAGCATGCGGATCTATTGTTACAATCTTCTTCACTTCATTCTTTTCAAACTCTGCAATATTTTGACCAGCAAGCTCCTGGAATAAAAATTCATTCCCTAATCGACGTGGGGTATCCCCAGAGTTCTTTTCTTTATTACCTAAAATCGCAAATTTTACGCCTGCTTCATTTAGAAGTCTTGCAAAGGATAAGGCAATTTTCTGACTGCGATTATCAAATGATCCCATTGATCCAACCCAGAATAAGTATTCAAACTCTTCACCTGATTTTTTCATCTCTTTAACCGTAGGTACATGTACGTCTTCACGTGCGTCACGCCAGTTTTCACGCTCTTTACGGTTTAACCCCCAAGGATTTCCTTGCCTTTCAATATTCTGCATCGCACGTTGCGCATCTGCATCCATCTTACCTTCTGTTAATACTAAATAACGACGCAAGTCAATAATTTTATCTACATGCTCATTCATTACTGGACATTGATCTTCACAATTACGGCAGGTTGTACAAGCCCATATTTCTTCCTCAGTGATAACATCTCCGATTAGGCTTGGATTGTATGCCAGCGATGCCGCTGCCTCTTCTACTCCTTTTCCTGCACTAGCAAGTGCTAATTGATTTCCTGTTGTATTTGAAAAGGCAAATTTCGGCACCCATGGTTGCTTCGAAGTTACTGCTGCTCCATAGTTGGTTAAATGATCTCTCAATTTAATAATTAAATCCATTGGTGATAGCATTTTCCCAGTACCTGTTGCAGGGCACATATTGGTACAACGTCCACATTCAACACAAGCATATAAATCAACTAGTTGTAATTGACTAAAATCCTCAATTTTTCCCACACCGAAGGACTCTTGTGATTCATCCTCAAAATCAATTGTTTTTAATTTCCCTACTCCATCAAGACGATTTAAATAAACATTTGCAGGACCAGCAATTAAATGAGCATGCTTTCCTTGTGGAACATAGACTAAGAATGATAATAAGAAGATGAGATGAATCCACCAAGCAATATAAAAAACAACAATCGAGGCTGTTTCACCAATCCAACCAAATGCCAATGAAATAAGTGATGCAACAGGCTCTGTCCATGCTGCTTCCTCACCATGCCAGATAATCCCCATTCCATTCCCAATCAGTACTGATATCATGAGTCCGCCGATAAATAAAAGGACCAGACCAGCTTTAAATCCTCTTTTTAAACGTACCAATTTTTCAATATAACGTCGATAAAATGCCCAAACAACTGCGACTAAAATGACTAAGGTGACAATCTCCTGGAAGAATGTAAATGCAGGATAGAGTGGTCCTAATGGTAAATGTGATTCAGGAGCAAGCCCTTTCCAAATAAAATCAATTGCACCAAATTGAACAAGAATAAAGCCATAGAAGAACATGACATGAATAGCCCCACTCTTTTTATCCTTTAATAATTTTTTTTGCCCAAATACGTTCACCCAAATTTTGTTTAATCTTTCTTTTACACGATGGTCAAACTCTACTTTTTTGCCAAGTTTGATATATTTAATCCTTGTTTTAACCACGTATACGAATAACGATACTCCGTAAACGGTTACAAAAAGAAAGGCTATCCAATTAACCCATAGTAACCACGACATCATATACACTCCTCTCCATTGATCCCTTTGTCTAAAAAACCCCTAATTTTCTGAATGTTGCTTACTTACCATTATATAATGAATGAGCATTCAGTCAATGTTTTTCTTTAAAAAGTTTTCCCCTACATGTTTACTTAATTTATGGAGATACTACTGTAACGTCATTCTTTCAAATAGGAGAGGGAATCTATGCTGACATGGCTTTGGATATCATTGAGTGTACTTTTCATAATCATTGCTTTATGTGCAGCAGATTATTTCTTGGGTAAAAGAAATTACCAACTTCATTGCCGAAAAAGAAGCTATCCCATACGCCAAGGAGATATTCATCTTATCAATTGTGGAAAGGATTTATTTTCATCATTTTTTTCAGATATAAATCAAGCAAAAAAGAGTATCAATATTCTTTTTTATATTGTAAAAAATGATCAAATAAGCAAGGAGTTTTTAAAACTTCTTGAAAAAAAAGCTCTCCAAGGGGTTAAGGTCCGTTTGCTTCTTGACTGGTTAGGTAGCCATAATACATCGAAAGACTTAATTTATCGAATTAAACAAGCTGGTGTAAATGTTTCCTTTTGTCACCGTCCGCGTTTACCCTTCTTTTTTTTCACTTTGCAGCAAAGAAATCACCGAAAATGTGCCATTATCGATGGAGAAATCGGTTATTTAGGTGGATATAATGTTGGTAAGGAATATATTGATAATGACCCAGTCTTATCACCATGGCGAGATTATCACCTACGTATTAAAGGAGAAAGTTTACAGGATTTACATGAAGAGTTTTTTGTTAATTGGTACAGGGCAACTGGGGAATCCTCTGAAAAGCTCCCACCCAAAAATACAAATGGAACAATGAAGCATTGCCTCTTTCCGACCGAAGGAATACGCTTAGAGGAGCAAGTATGTAAACTAATAGATTCAGCTCAAGATATCATTTATATTGGTACACCTTATTTTATCCCTTCAGCTAAAGTTATGAAAAGACTCATTGCTGCGTTAAATAGAGGCATTACTATCAAAATTATTGTTCCTAAAAAGTCGGATCATTTATTAGTAAAAGAAGCATCCTTTCGATATTTTCGTACATTGTTAGCTCAGGGAGCACATGTCTACCAATATTTAAATGGCTTTTACCATGCTAAGGTTATCATTATCGATACCACTGTTTGCCAAATTGGAACAGCAAATTTTGATCGAAGGAGTTTATTTCTAAATCATGAATTAAATTGTTATATTTATGATCAGGATTTTATTGAACGTATGATTAAAGTGGTAGAAAAGGATATACTAGACTCGCATAAGCTTTATAAAGAGGAGCTGGCTCGTACTTCTCTACTAACAAAGGCAAAGGAAGTCGGCGCAAGAATAATCGCTGATATACTTTAAAAAAGGCTCTTTTCTCAAAGATTGTTGCTTTTAAAGTAGAGTATTAACGAGTAATTATTTGGTAAAAAACTTCTACATCTGTCATTTCACTGAGAATAGAGTTAGCTGCAATCTCCATAAGAATCGCTGAATCCTTTATTGGATGATAAAGCCGTGGTTAGGCTTTTACACAAGCAACAAACTAGATAAAAACAGCTCATTTCTAAAATTTAAAGAGGCTGGGACAAAACCCACCTCTGAGATGAAAAAGCCGGTGAAATTTTACGACAAGTAAAATTTCACCGGCTTTGATTATTTTTTTAACAAAAATAAGGACCACTTCTGATAAAATTAAGTCACCACAACAAAATTATACAGAAAGAAGGATCCTTATGTTTAAAAATTATACCATGAATCAATTAGTTTTGCCTTTAGATTTAGAAGTAAAATTACAAAAAAATGATATTGCCTTTCATATCCATCATCTAGTTGAAAGTATTCCTCATGAAGTTTTCGAACCATTTCTGCGAAATGAGGGCTATCCTGCTTATCATCCACGCATGATGCTTAAAATTATTTTATGTGCCTACACCCAATCTGTCTTTTCAGGGCGAAAAATTGAAGCCCTATTAAAAGACAGTATCCGGATGATGTGGCTATCACAAGGGTATGAACCAAGCTACCGTACAATCAATCGATTCCGTGTTCATTCAGATGTGAAAGAATTAATTCGCCAATGTTTCGTCCAATTTCGTTGCCAATTAATCGAAGAAAAACTAATCGATCAAGAAGCAATTTTTATTGATGGTACAAAGATTGAAGCAAATGCGAATAAATTTACGTTTGTCTGGAAGAAATCGATTGAGAAATATCATCACAGTTTAATTGAAAGGTCAAACCAGCTATATAACGAGCTACTTGAGAACGAAATTATACCTGAAATTGAACGGGAAGGTGATGAACAATTATCATTGAAAGAGCTCGCTCAATTGGTAGGAAAAGTGGACAATGTCGTAGCTGAGTATGATAAACAAATTAAGGAATCATCAGACGTTCCAGAACGAAAAGCTTTAAGAAGTGAACGCAAATACCCGAAACAAGTGCGTAAACAGTTGATTGATTTTGTCTTACGAAAACAAAAATATCAACGAGACTTTGAAATTTTAGGCACACGTAATAGCTATTCCAAAACAGATCTGGACGCGACATTTATGCGAATGAAAGATGATTATATGCAAAACGGACAATTGAAAGCTGGTTACAATGTACAAATCGCAACAGAAGGGCAATACACGCTTGCCTATAGTTTATTTTCAAACCCAACAGATACACGTACGTTAATTCCATTTCTTGATGAAATCGAGAACCATTATTTCGTGTTACCGAAACATATTGTCGCAGATGCAGGTTATGGTAGTGAACAAAACTATAATGATATCCTTTTGAACAGAAAACGAGAAGCACTGATTACGTATAATCTGTATTTGAAGGAGCAAAAGAAAAAGTACAAACAAAACCCATTGAATCCCGACAACTGGCAGTATTGTGAAGAAACAGATACATATATATGCCCTAACCAGAAACGTCTTGAATTTCAATATCATTCTGTCCGTACTGATCGTACGGGATTCCAACGAAGGTTCAAGATCTACGAGTGTGAGGACTGTTCGGGATGTCCATTCCGTTCATCATGTACAAAAGCGAAAGAAGGCAACAATCGAAAACTAATGGTGAATGAACAATGGGAACAACAAAAAGTATATGTGAGAGCGAAGCTTTCAGAAGAGAAAACGAGCTCCATCTATCGAAAACGCAAAATCGATGTGGAACCAGTTTTTGGATTCTTGAAGGCTAATTTACGTTTCACTCGATTTTCTGTACGAGGAAAATCGAAGGTAGAAAATGAAATGGGACTCGCATTAATGGCCGTGAATTTAAGAAAATTCACGGCCAAACAACTACGGTAATAGAAGAATTAACACACAAAAATAGGAAAAGTTGAATTTGAGTTCGCTCAAATTCAACTTTTTCACTATTTGAAGCTAGTTATGTCCCAGCCTCTTTGTTTTACATTTTTTCAGGTGCAGAAACACCAATTAAAGCTAGTGCATTTTTCAAGGTAATTTGAACGGCCTTTATTAAGGCTAGACGTGCTTTTGTTAGTTCAGCATTTTCCTTATCTAATACTTTTTCAGCATTATAAAAACTATGGAATGTTGATGCTAAATCATAGATATAGTTAGTAATACGATGCGGAATTCGTTTTTCAGCTGCCTCAGCTATTATTGCAGGGAAATCACCTATTTTCTTCAATACTTCAATCTCTTTTTCTGCATTGATAAGACTAAGATTAGCGGTTTCATCTACAGTTAATCCTTGTTCTTCTGCTTGGCGGAGGATACTGCAAATTCGAGCATGTGCGTATTGTGCATAATAAACAGGGTTTTCATTTGATTGCGAAACAGCCAAATCTAAATCGAAGTCAAGATGAGTATCTGCACTTCTCATTGCAAAAAAGTAACGAGTGGCATCAAGTCCTACTTCCTCAATTAAGTCACGCATTGTTACAGCTTTTCCTGTCCGTTTGCTCATTTTCATTTTTTCCCCGTCTTTAAATAAATGAACAAGCTGAATGATTTCTACTTCAAGATTTTCGGGATTATAGCCTAATGCCTCCATAGCCGCCTTCATACGCGGTATATAACCATGATGATCAGCACCCCAGACATTAATTAACTTTTCAAAACCACGTTCAAATTTATCATTGTGATAAGCAATATCTGGTGTTAAATACGTATACGAACCATCATTTTTGATCAATACGCGATCCTTATCATCACCAAAAGCAGTAGAGCGGAACCATGTGGCACCGTCCAATTCATACACATGTCCACGTTCACGTAAGGTCTTTAACATTTCATCAATTTTATTGTTTTTATACAATGATGTTTCAGAATACCAGACATCAAATGGAACTCGGAAATTTTCTAAATCGGTTTTCAATTTTTCCATTTCATACTCTAAACCATATTGGCGAAAGAACTCAAAACGTTCTTCATCACTTTTTTCAAGGAGCTTTTCACCATATTCATTAGCAAGCTGTTTACCAACTTCTACGATATCTTTTCCGTGATAGCCATCTGCAGGCATTTCTTTCTCTTGTCCAAGTGCTTGATAATAGCGTGCCTCTACTGATAATGCCAAATTATTAATTTGATTTCCTGCATCATTAATATAATATTCACGGCTCACTTCATACCCTGCCGATTCAAGTATATTACACAAAGAATCCCCTACAGCGGCACCACGTGCATGTCCTAAGTGAAGATCACCCGTTGGATTAGCAGAAACAAATTCTACTTGTATTTTCTGGCCTTTTCCTGCATCAGATTGACCGTATTTATCACCTGCAGAGAGCACAGTTGGAATTAAGTCAGTTAAATAGCTATTATTCATATAAAAATTAATGAATCCAGGGCCAGCAATTTCAATTTTCTCTATTGAAGCTTTAGAAGGGTCAAAATGAGAAACAATCTCTTCTGCTATCATACGAGGTGCTTTTTTTGCAACACGTGCAAGCTGCATCGCTATATTTGCTGCATAATCTCCATGAGCCTTATCCTTTGGTGTTTCAAGAATGATATCAGGAATTTGTTCTTCTGTTGCAAGGCCAGCTTTGATTATTGCATTTTTTATTTCATTTTTGACATTCATTTGAATTTGTTCGACTATATTCATGAATTTTTATGCCTCCTTATATGTGATCAACATTTCATACTTACCTGAAGAAGCTCCTTGCATCATCAGATCATATGTTAATAAAAATTGACCTTCATTATTGCCTATATTTTTATATTCAATTTTTTTCGTCTTCGTAGATAGCAAGAATGTGCCGTATGGGCTCTCATATGACCCATTTTTTTCTACATCCTTATGAAAACCTAATCGCATCTTAAGTGCCCCACTACGTAAAATAACTGCACTTTCCTCCGACATTTTTACAATCGTATGTACAGTTCCCTCTTCTAGTTCTTCATTATATTTCAAAAAAGCTGCATCGCCCTTTTGGTAATACTCACCTAAAAGCATTAACTCATACTTCTCGTTTTCCCGATCTTGTGTGATTGTTGTCTTTAAGTGAATTTTGACAGGCATTTGATGACCGACTTCCTCTGCCAAATGATCCACATCCTTTAATTTTTATGTATCTTTAATTTTCTCATTATAACCTTATTGGAATAAAAATTAAACTGGTGTTTCCTTAAAACATAAGAATCAATCCACTTGTAATTGGTGTTAAGATCATAGCAGCTTTTAAGACCACCTTCGGTACAAGGTTCGTAAATTTAGCCCCAATATATGCTCCCAGCATCGTGCCTATTAAAACTTGAATTAATAAAGTGACATCTAAAAATCCTTCTGTTGAAAACCCGACTCCTCCCCCAACTGCGATAGGAACAATTACAAGCATTGTGGTACCGATGGATTGACGAAGAGTAAGTCCAAGAAAAGTTAGCAGCCCTAATTGAATAAATGGCGTTGAGCCAATACCAAACGTACCCGATAGTATACCCGTAATCATACCTAAGCACGCTGCTTTCATGATTTGAGCCGAATTGATGGACCATTTTTTGTCTTCTCCATCTTTATTTTTCAACAGTAATAATCGAAGAATTAATAAAATTGCAGAAAGAAATAACATTCCACCTGTTAAATAATGCATCTCATTAGTAGGAATAAAGGCTGCAATTTTCGATCCAATTAAAGCTCCAATTGCTCCAAAGCCGCCTACTAACAGTCCTGCCTTAATAGAAATATTTCCTTCTCGATAATGACTAAAAGCACCAGATAAACTTGTAAAAGCCATTGCGGTTAAGGAAGTGGCCAATGCAGTATGAATTGGAATTTTGAATACAAGTGTAAGAATAGCAATAATAAATCCCGACCCACCTGCACCTACAAAGCCGAGAATTGCTCCTAAAAGTAACATAGTTAATACGATTGCCATGAATGACACTCCAATCAAACGTTCACAAAAATTGCTTTAAAATATTTATGATCACCAGAACATTATAGCATAAGGTAACACCATTAGAACTTGAAGCTATGGACAAAGAAAAAGACTGAATAAGAAAGGAAATAATCCTTTCTATCCAGTCTTTCTTACCAATGTATAAAATACTCTATATTGTTACTATATTTATTTAACCCATCCAAGGATCATTTCGCGAATTAATTTGCTTGCTGTGTTGGCCGTTTGTTCAGATGGATCATAGATTGGAGCTACTTCTACTAAATCACCACCTACTACCTTTACTTTCGAACGAGCGATTTCATGTATGGAGGCTAATAGTTCTTTAGAAGTAATACCACCGCAATCAACCGTACCAGTCCCTGGTGCATGTGCAGGATCAAGAACATCAATATCAATAGTTACATAAACCGGACGTCCTGCTAATAAAGGTAGAACCTTTCTTAATGGTTCAAGTACTTCAAATTTTGAAATATGCATTCCATTTTCTTTTGCCCATTCGAATTCTTCTTTCATTCCTGAACGAATACCAAATGAATAAACATTTCCAGGACCTATTAATTCTGCAGCTTTACGAATAGGTGTAGAATGTGACAATGGTTCCCCTTCATATTCCGAGCGTAAATCCGTATGAGCATCCATATGGATAATCGCTAGATCAGGGTATTTTTTATACATTGCCTTAATAACAGGCCATGAAACTAGGTGTTCTCCACCCATTCCAAGTGGAAATTTATTATCCTTTAATAGGCCATCAATATATTCCTCAATTAATTCAATACTGCGTTGTGGATTCCCGAAGGGTAATGGAATATCTCCTGCATCAAAGTATTTTACCTCTTCTAATTCACGATCCAAATATGGACTATATTCTTCTAATCCTATAGATACCTCTCTAATCCTTCCAGGACCGAAGCGTGAGCCTGGTCGATAGCTTACCGTCCAATCCATCGGCATTCCATAAATGACCGCTTGACTATCCTCATAATGAGGATGACTTTTAATGAATACATTTCCTGAGTAGGCTTCATCAAATCTCATTTGGTGATCCCCCTTCTATAAAAGGATATCCTCTGATATCTACTGTTTAAAATAATTATTCTGTTAAATCCTTTACGAATTTAGGCAATACGAATGCCGCTTTATGAAGCTCTTTCGTATAATATTTCGTGTTAATATCATGAAAACGGTCTTCACTTACTTCAAGTGGATCATATTTTTTAGAACCTACAGTAAATGTCCACATTCCACTTGGATACGTCGGTACATTAGCAATATAAAGTCTAGTAATCGGGAAAATTTCCTTTACATCTTTTTGTACCTCACGAATGAGATCAGCTTTGAACCAAGGATTGTCCGTTTGAGCAACGAAAAGTCCATCTTCTTTTAATGCTTTAGAAATTCCAGCATAGAAGCCTTTTGTAAATAGGTTAACCGCTGGACCTACAGGTTCAGTTGAATCTACCATAATGACATCATACTCATTTTCACTATTTGCAATATGCATAAAACCATCGTCAACCTGTACATCTACACGTGGATTTTCTAATTCACCAGCAATTTCTGGTAGAAACTTTTTAGAATACTCAATTACCTTTCCATCGATATCCACAAGAGTTGCCTTCTTCACACTTGGATGTTTTAAAATTTCACGAATAACTCCGCCATCACCACCACCAACAACAAGAACATTTTCTGGATTTGGGTGTGTAAATAAAGGGACATGGGCTACCATCTCATGATAGACAAACTCGTCCTTTTGAGTAGTCATGACCATATCATCCAAGAGTAACATATTGCCCCATTCCTCAGTTTCAACCATGTCTAATTTTTGAAACTCGGTTTGTTCTGTATGTAAAGTTTGTTTTATCTCCATTGTAATTCCAAAATGCTCTGTTTGTTTCTCTGTAAACCATAAACCACCCATCGTAAACTTCCTTTCCGTTTCAATAGTTTTTGTCTTCCTATAGATGCTTCTACATCCATTTTTCCCTAAGACATTAAATACAAACATGAGAAAAAGTATAAAGAATTCTAGTCAAATTGCAAGAAAAATTTTTACTTGTTTTCTAAGAAATTTGTCACCTTATGTTTAAAAAAGGCTCTGTTTTTTCATACTGATAGAATATACATTTTATAAACATAAGACCTATGTTTTATTTGCAAAATAAATCTAGCACTGCCACCCACGCATATAAGATAAATGAGGTGATCATCATAGAAACAATGCCAAGTCCCAAAATAAAAAAAACGAAGCGATATTTTAGGCTATCCTTATTAGCCTTTTTAATCGTTCTTACTATATTCATTATTTTTATTGCTGGAATACTCATTTACGCAAAAATTTTAGGTCCACCGCCTCTATCTGTACCACAATCATCATTATACTATTCCAGCGATGGAAAGATTATTGGAGAGAGTAATAATGGTGAAAAACGATATTGGGTTAATATCGATGATATTTCTACGGATCTAATTCATGCGACCATATCGATTGAAGATCAAAATTTCTATGGTCACCACGGGTTTGATGTAAAGCGCATTGGTGGGGCAATTATCGCAGATATTAAAGCAATGGATAAGGTACAGGGAGCCAGCACCATATCACAGCAATATGCAAGAAATCTTTTTTTAACATTAGATAAAACTTGGAAAAGAAAGCTCTCAGAAGCATTTTTTACAATAAGACTTGAGATGAATTATGATAAAAACCAGATCTTAGAAGGGTATTTAAATACTATTAATTATGGCAATCAAGCGTACGGGATTGAAGCCGCAAGTCAATTTTATTTTGGAAAAAGTGCAAAAGACCTAAGTCTTGGAGAAGCATCTATTTTAGCCGGAATTCCAAAGGGGCCAAGTATCTATTCACCCATTACTAATTTTGATAGAGCAAAAACAAGGCAAAAAATCATTCTTCAAGCAATGGTTAAAAATAAATATATAACACAAAAAGAGGCAAATCTCGCTGAAAAGGAGAAACTCGCCATTGTAGGGGAACATTCATATCAAACTGCTACAATCGCTCCCTATTTTCAAGATACAGTTAGAAGTCTCCTAAAATCTAAGCTAAATATCGATGATCGCATCATTGATTTAGGAGGGTTACATGTATATACAACATTAAATACGAATCAACAGAAAATTGCAGAAGAAGTAGTAGAGGAAACCATTTCGGAGAATTCCAATATTCAAATTGGATTTGCTGCAATGGATCCTGAAACAGGATTTGTTTCCGCCCTTGTTGGTGGGAGAGACTATAATAAGAGTCAATATAATCGAGCTGTTCAAGCACTACGCCAACCAGGATCAACGATAAAGCCGCTATTATACTATGCAGCGTTAGAAAAGGGATTTACTCCAACCACAATGATGAAGAGTGAACCTACCACTTTTCGTTTTGATGATGGCCGATCAGAATATACCCCACATAATTTTAATAGCAAATATGCAAATGGTGATATTTCAATGGCACAAGCACTCGCACTTTCAGATAATGTCTTTGCTGTAAAAACTCATCTCTTTCTTGGGCAACAAACTTTAATTGATACAGCAAAGCAATTTGGAATTCATTCAAAAATGGCCAAGGTTCCTTCCCTTGCACTTGGCACTTCGGGCGTACGTGTCATTGATATGGTCAATGCATATAGCCTATTAGCTAACGGCGGAAATCAAGTAGAGCCTGTCTTTATTACTAAAGTGGAGGATTATCAAGGAAATATTCTCTACCAATATGAACCGAAAAAAGAGCAGGTACTAGATCCGAAATTAACCTTTGTTTTGGACCAAATGATGACAGGAATGTTTGATAAAAAATTAAATGGTTATTCCTCTGTAACCGGCGCAACGATTGCTAACCAAATGACTAGGCTATATGCTGGAAAATCAGGTTCAACTAATTCCGACAGTTGGATGATCGGATTCACACCTCAACTGACAGCTGGAGTATGGACCGGATATGATGAAGGAAAGACTATCACATTAACAGCTGATAAATTATATGCAAAAAATATTTGGATACGCTTTATGGAACGTTCACTCGAACATCAACCCATTAAAACCTTTAAAAAACCAAAGGGAGTCGTTTCTGTTCCTATAGACCCAGAAAGCGGTAAAATAGCAACAGCTGATTGCCCTGTTTCACGATTAACCTATTTTGTTGCTGGCACAGAGCCAACCGATTACTGTGATACACACATTGGCAACTCCCCCCATCCACATAAACATAAAAAGTCAAAAAAGGAGGATAAACCATGGTTTAACAAACTTTTCCGCCTATTTTAGGAAGAGTGAAAGTGTAAATGAAGGAAAATATACTGATACATGGAAAAACTCGGGTGTGCGTCCCCGAGTTTTTCGTGTCCTAGTTTGTAATTGCAAACCATCAATTTAAGTTTACTTATTTTCTTAAAAATCAGCAAGTGACTGTGGATAAATTCAAACAACTGTCACTTTTTGTTCACATTTATCTTTAACAAAGGCTGTTTTCGTATCATTAAAGTTGCTTTTGTAAAAGCCCCACAACCGGCTTTTACTCCCAATAAAGGATTCTAGCGGTTCTTATGGAGATTGCAGCTCTTTTCTCAATAAAATGAAACGTGTAGCGATCACTGTTGATATTTATTAGTTATAACTCTTCTTAAATAGCAAACCATGTTTGAGAAAAGAGCCTTAACAAGGCATCACGTTGGATCCTACTCTTCTTTACTCAACATGTAGGCCTTGCTTCAACTCATCACTTGAAAGATTCCACATCTCCTCATTATGGTCTTTTAAAAATTTCTCCAATACTTTTTTCGAATTTTCATCCATATGTTCGACAATAATATGACGTTTTAGCGATTTATCCAAACGATTGACATGCTCTGGCAATGATTTGTAGCCCCTACGTGCTTCCTTATTGACAGTCATTTCACACGCTGTAACCCCAGCATAATAGGGGCCCTCTACCTTCCGATCAATCGTCACCCATACCAACCAATATGGCTTCGCTCCCTCTGGAACCTCATCACGATTGGGCAAAAACTTTACCCTCTTTTCTACGGAGCTTCTTGCATGCATTGCACCAATGTCAACAAATGCTTCCCCTTCTTCTACATCAATAAATACTGGTGAAACATTTTCTAGACTTAATGAGCCAATTCCAAACCCTCTATGTCCATCAGTAGGGTCATTTTTAATAATATTAAATTCTACCTTCTTTTTTCCTTGTTCCATTGTAAGACCTCCTACATAAACATCGAAAATATCGATTGAAAGCACCTAATAAAGAATGTACTAACAGCCTGCATGATCGGATAAATTGTATATCTATCTAATGGAGTCACTAAAATAATTAAAAAAACTAAAATACTATATTGTTCATATTGTGTTAGCTTTGCCCTCATCGACGGACTTACTAAATCTTCTACAATTCGATACCCATCAAGCGGTGGTAGCGGAAATAAATTAAAAACAAAAAGCATCATATTTAGTTGGATAAATACATTTAAAAAATCTATGATGAAATTAGAAGTCGTCGTCCAAGAACCCAAAGAAATGATAAAATAAAAAATCCCATATCCGATAAAGGCCATTAGCAAATTGCTTACAGGACCCATGAGTGAAACTAAAACTCCTGCTGCCCTTGGGTTTTTAAAATGACGGCGATTCACTGGTACCGGACGTGCCCAACCAAATCCAGCAATTAATATAAGAATTGTACCCAATGGATCGAGATGTTGAATCGGATTTAGCGTCAAACGACCTTGATCTTTTGCTGTAGGGTCTCCAAATTTATAAGCAGTATATGCATGGGCAAACTCATGAACAGTAAATGCGATTAATAAAGTAATTACCACAAATGGAAGTTGTTCAATTGGATATCTTAATATTCCAGATAAAAAATTTGATAACTGATCCACAACCTATCCCCTTTTTAAAATATTTTATTATGTTCTTGTTAAACTTTATTTCTAGCAATAACATTCTTACTTCCATATTCACCAATTTAAAATCCTAGCGAAAAAAACCACTTTTTATAAGTATACAACAACATCGGATGAATTTCTTTTTTCCAGTTTAAAAAGGACGTCAATCACCATTATTCCCTTGCTTCCTTCTGCATAAAACCATACACTTTTATTATAGTGATTATTATTATATCTACATAAAGGAGATAGAAAAGATGCCATATATTACAGTAAAGATGTTAGAAGGACGTACTGAAGAGCAGAAAAAAGCACTTGTAGAAAAAGTGACCGAGGCTGTAAGTGAAACTGCTGGAGCACCTAAAGAAAACATTGTTGTTTTTATTGAAGAAATGACAAAAAATCATTATGCTGTCGGTGGAAAACGACTTAGTGAAAAATAATTCGATCACAGGACATAGTAACAACAGTTTAACTTATAAAAAATCGCTACGCCTCATTGATGGGGCTTAGCGATTTTTTTTAGTGAGTCAATATATTGATATGCTTGGTCAATTTCATCTTCAGTATAATTTTGTTTAGCCTTTACTTTATGAATCTTTTCAATAACCTCTGTGCGTGAAAGATTATCAAAATAGAGTACAGTTGATACCAATTCTAAGAAACGAGCATTTTGGTCATTCATATTTTCTAAGCACTCATCCAAATAGGGCATCTTCGTTTCATACATACTTAAAAACTCTCTTCCACTATCACTGATGGAATAACGGTATTGAAAATAGCCGCCCTTTTTTTCCTTAGTTTCTTCTATAAAACCTAAATTCGAAAGTTCTTCCACTCTTAATGTCAATTCTTCTGAATATGGCCCATAGAAGTGAAACTGGAATTTCTCTTGAAATGGAAAATCTAATTTTTTCGCGATATAAATCATTTTTTGCAGCTTTTTTCGTCCAATGATTTCTCCTGAAGCAGCAAGTGCCCCCATTAATCTAACATGATCATTTAACAATGAAACTCATCTCCTGCTTTACTCAAACTAGAAATATTACATCATAAACTTTCCAATATAGAACGAATCTTCTGCTTCATTTCACTGTTAGTCGTATCATCCTGAATGAGATCGGCTGGATAATATAACTTATGATCCGTTCTCCGTTTTCCCGAAATAGCATCAACAATATCAGATTCTCTCGATAATTCTCGGATTTCTCCGCTCTTTTTTAATAAATGAATAGGTAATCTTTCTTCCTCTTCACCTGGGCGATAGAAGTCATATGGTAGATCTGAGGACGAGTCAACGACTAAATAATAATTAGGATCAATTCCTACTTGTTTAAAAAGAGTTTCTAATTGGCTATGTACTTTAAACTGTTTTGCCGGATCAAAGTCAACATATTTGAATAGGCTTCTATTCACAAATCTCGTACATAAATCACTTAGAATCTTGTCTTCTTCTTCCTGCCACATTTGAAAATAATATAATATAATATGTTCATCCAATTTTAAATAGTCTTCTAATGTTAATTCATCCTCAAAAAGGGAATAAAAGTGGATTGGATGATGTTTGAATGAATAATATTCATCATGAAGCTCTTTTGCTCGGTGGAGGATTTTCGTTAGGATTACCTCCGCACTTCTTGTAACTGGGTGAAAATAAACCTGCCAATACATTTGATAGCGGCTCAAGATATAATCCTCAACTGCATGCATGCCACTATATTTAAATACCACCTGGTCTTCCTTCGGTCTCATAACGCGCAGCAATCTTTCCATATCAAAATTACCATAACTTACTCCGGTAAAGTAAGCATCTCTAAGTAAATAATCCATACGATCTGCATCCAATTGACTGGATATCAAACTCACAATCAACTTATTTTCATATGTTTTCGCAATTACTTCAGCTACCTTTGTTGGAAAATCTGCATTCACCTTACTTAAAATGGCATTTACTTCCGTATCCCCAACAATAATATCCTGTGTGAACTCCTCATGATCCAGATGAAATACCTTTTCAAAAGAGTGTGAGAATGGACCATGTCCTAAGTCATGCAAAAGGGCTGCACATAGGGTAAGAAGGCGATCTTCTGGGTCCCATTCAGGTCTTCCGTCAAAAACATCGTCAATAATTCTTCTAATAATTTCATATACACCTAGGGAATGATTAAAGCGACTATGTTCCGCTCCATGGAAAGTAAAGTAAGTTGTTCCAAGCTGGCGTATTCGACGCAGGCGTTGAAATTCTTTTGTAGCTATCAAATCCCATATTACCTTATCCCGTACATGGACATAACGGTGAACAGGATCCTTAAACACCTTCTCTTCGGTTAACTTCTGTTTAGAATATTCCATGTCTAACCCTCTTCCTAGACTATCATAATTTTATTATACCCGAGTTATTCTTCAATAGGAAAGTGGCTCGGAATAAATACCCTGAAAATTGGCATTCCATCTTTTTGGCTAGTGACAAGCTGAAATAAATTGGTAAAGGTAAGGATTATTTACCGTCTGTTTCAAAGTAATGTATGTAAATTCTTCTTATGGAAATTTGCGAAACTATTATAATTTTTATTTTTTACAATATTGGTATAAAAGTTGTTTCTTTTGTCCATCCTTTGATTAACGGGGAAAGTTAATTATGAAATGGGAGTTGAGAAGAATGAAAGATCGCCAAGATGCTTGGACAGAAGAAAATGATTTAATTTTAGCAGAAACAGTTTTACGGCATGTCCGTGAAGGCAGTACCCAATTAAATGCCTTTGAAGAGGTAGGAGACAGACTAAACAGAACATCTGCAGCCTGTGGTTTTCGCTGGAATGCTGTAGTGCGTCACGACTATGAGCAAGCATTACAATTAGCAAAGAAGCAGCGTAAACAAAGACAACGTTTACTCGGAAAAGACCAAGGTGGAAAGAAAAAGCTACTCTATCAGCCACCTACTCCAACCTTAGAAGAAGTTGGAGATACACCTTTGGAAACTATTAATCAGGAATTTGCAGAAGAAAAAGATGTAGTCAAAACGCCAATTACAGCTACTTCTACATCCATGAATAAAATCAACGAGGAATTAAATTTGCAGAAGGTTATAAGCTATTTACAATACTTAAATAGCACACAGTTTCAATCAACCATTTTAAAAAGCGAGAATGCAAGATTAAAGCGAGAAAATTTAGATTTAAAACATCAAAACGAGGATTTGCAAAATCGAATCCACGAGCTTGAAAAGAATTCTGTTACAATGCAGGATGATTATGAAACCATGATGAAAATAATGAATAGAGCTAGAAAGCTTGTACTATTTGAAGAAGATGAACCATCGAATTCAACCTTCAAAATGGATCGCAATGGAAATTTGGAGAAACTGGCGGAGTAATTATAAAGCACATGCTCCTTGTTTAGCCAGCTATGAGAATCAAAAATGGGTAAGCTCCCCGATCTCACCAAAGAGACAGGAGCTGGATAAAGAAAGACCAACATATATAAAAAAGGTACACCCCGTTCTCAAAACATGTGACGGGGTGTACTTGTTGCTATTAAGAATTACCCTACCTTCTTAATTTGCTGTAATTGATACATTTGGTAGTACTTTCCTTTACGTTCCATTAATTCCTCATGATTGCCTTTTTCAACAATTTCACCTTTATCTAAAACAAGTATTTGATCGGCGCTACGTATAGTTGATAATCGATGAGCAATGATGAAAGTGGTTCTCCCTTTTTTTAATACATCCATTGCCTCTTGAATCAATGCTTCTGTTTCGGTGTCAATATTCGATGTGGCTTCATCTAGAATAAGTATAGCAGGATCAAAGGCTAATGCTCTGGCAAAGGAAATGAGTTGTCGTTGCCCTGATGAAAGTGTGCTACCTTTTTCAATAACTGGTTCATCAATGCCTTTTTCTAGATTTTTTAAGACTTTATCTGCTCCAACATCCTTTAATGCCTTTTCTACAACCTCACGTGTAATCCGCGGATCATTTAGACTTACATTGGTAGCGATCGTACCTGTGAATAAATATGGATCCTGAAGTACAATTGCCATATGCTCTCTCAAACTTTGAATCGATATATTTTTAATGTTAACTCCATCTATTTTTATATTCCCTCTCGTGGAATCATAAAATCTAAACAAGAGATTCATTATCGAACTTTTGCCAGAGCCTGTGTGCCCAACTAATGCAACTGTTTCACCATGCTTTGCTTCAAAGGTTATATTTTTCAACACATCATTATTCTCTTTATAGCCAAAATAAACATGGTCAAAGGTCACATCCCCCTTATACCTTGGAATACGCTCATCACTCACATCTGTTCCTTTCTCATTAAGTAATTCAAAAACACGTTCTCCTGCTACTAAGGCCTGCTCCAAGTTGGCCAATTGATTAACCACACCTGTCACTGGTTGGAATAAACGATTGATGTAATCCACGAAAGCATATAAAACACCTAGGGTAACAAAAGAGCCTACACCGATCGAGCCTCCGCCAAAATACCAAATAAAAGCCACAAATGTAATATTCCTTAACACTGAAACTAGATTATGAGAAGTAAGAGCATTTAAGCTCAAAAGTTTATTTTGATAGTTAAAATGTGTTTGATTAAGCTCCTCAAATTCTTCTTTCATTTTTTCTTCACGGCGAAATGCTTGGATGATATTCATCCCATTAATAGATTCATTAATTGTGGCATTAATTTCGCTAACTTTAGAACGAATCACATGATTATATTTTGATGCATATTTGCGATAAACGATAATCCATAGATAAAGTAATGGTAGTAATAGAAGACAAATAGCTGCCAACTTTACATTTAATATAAATAATGCAATATATATCCCTGTAATATAAATAGTACTTGTAAAGAAAGTAGCTAGAACGGTCACATACAATTCTCGAATCGCCTCTGTATCATTTGTTATGCGGGATACTACTTTTCCTGCGGGTAAATTATCGAAATAACGAATAGGCAATTTTTGAATATGTGCAAAAATATCTGTGCGCATCCTTTGAATGATCCGATTAGCGGCCTTTTGTAAATAATAATGCTGACCATATTGAAATAATGAAGCACATAATAAAAGTCCAAAGTAGAACAAAATCAGACGAATAATACGTGGAATTTCAGGCTGATAAAATTCCAATAACTGTGTAGTAGATATTTTTTTAGCTGTTAATGTTTGAATAGAATCCCCCTGTTTAATCGTTATTTTTCCTTTATGATAGGATCTTTCTCCATCCATTTGAATGGCTCCATTAATAAAATAAAAGCCTTTTCCCACTTGGATAATACGTACCTCTTTTCCTTTCTGCTCATCCGTACGGAAATATTGAGATCTTTTATAGTATTTACCCTCATACAAAACCGCATCTTTTCCTTTGACGGTTTCAAACCATGGGGATTCAATCCCTAAAACATGGCTATCAATCATCTTCTTGGCAATAAAAGGACCAGTTAACTCTGCACCCACTGAAAATGTAAGCATAAGTAAAGCAATAAGTATAAACTTTTTATATTCCATCGCATATTTAACTAATTTTTTACCAACCTTCATCGTAACACCTCCTGACTATCTGAAGCTTCTAGCTGCTGACGTTGAAATTGTTCTAAATACCAACCTTCCTCTCGAATTAATGTCTCATGTGTTCCCTCCTGTATAATTGCACCGTCATCTAATACTAGAATCCAATCTGCATGTTCTACTCCAGATAGACGATGAGTTGTAATAATTGTCGTTTTCCCCTTTCGTTCCCGTTGAATATTTTCAATAATCCTAGTTTCCGTTTTAGCATCAACTGCAGATAGGGAATCATCTAAAATTAAAATCTCAGGATTTTTAATTAATGCACGGGCGATAGAGATTCTTTGCTTTTGCCCTCCAGAAAGAGCCACTCCCTTTTCCCCTACTAAGGTTTCTAATCCCTCTGGCAAAAGCTCTAAATCCTTTCTAAAAGATGCTAGATCAATAGCCTTCTGAATTTCATATTCCTTAGCATCTGGATGACCAAATAAAATATTTTCCCTAATAGTACGTGAAAAAAGAACATGATCCTGTGGCACATAGCCAATCCAATCGCGAACTTGTTCCTTTGTTTGATCACTTATGTCCACGCCAGAAAGTGCAAAGCTACCTGAACCCTTTTCATATTCTCGGAGAAGTTGTTTAACAAAGGTTGTTTTCCCGCTTCCCGTTTTTCCCACGATTCCTAAAGTCTTTCCTCTTTTTAAATCTACATGAATATTCTTTAAATTCTCCACAGAGGAAGAAGGATATTGAAAATTATATTCGTGAAATTGCAGCCTATTCGGTTGATTAACCTGCACTGGTTTCTCTGGATTTTTAACATCCTCAGATGCACTTAGCGTTTCCTCTACGCGATCCAATGATGCGCTTCCTCGCTGCATGAGGTTCATTAATTCCCCAATGGCAAACATGGGCCAAATCAGCATACCTAGGTAAACATTAAAGGATACTAAATCTCCTAAAGTAATTGTTTGATGGAAAACGAGATATGCACCATAGCCTAAACCAATCAAATAGCTGAGCCCAGTTAAAACTTTTATTGTCGGGTCAAATAAAGAATCAATTTTTGCTACCTTCATATTTTTCACAAAAACATCTTCAGTCATTTGGTGGAAACGGTCTTCATCCGCCCTTTCCTGAACATATGCCCGTATTACTCTCACTCCCGCAACTGATTCAAGCACTTTATCGTTCAAATCACCAAATGAATCTTGGGCTGCAATAAACCGCTCATGGATTTTCTTTCCGTAAATAGTCATTAAAGCCGCCATAATCGGTAATGGCAATATAGCTGCTAAAGTAAGCTTCCAACTAATGAGAAAACTCATTGTAAACAATATTGTAATCATATATATAGTTGAATCCGTTAAGGTTAAAATACCAAAGCCTGCAGTTACGGAGACGGCTTTTAAATCATTGGTTGCACGAGCCATTAAATCACCCGTTCGATTTCTTTCAAAAAATGCAGGTGACATTTTAAAAAAATGCCCCATTAAACGTGAACGAAGTTTCCTCTCAACGAGGTATGCTCCGCCAAATAATTGATACATCCAAACATACGTAATACCATAACAAACAACCGTAATGAGCAATAAATAGAGTAAATATTTTATTACGCCATCCCATGTCAAACTGCCAACATGAATATCATCAATGGCCATACCCACTAGCTTCGGCGGAATTACTTCTAAAATACCAACAATCACTAATAATAGCACTGCAATAACATACCGCTTCCACTGCTCCTTAAAAAACCAACGAAGCTTCCACAAAACTCGAAACATTTTCCCACCACCCAATTCGAGATAAAAAAATGGGCAGCTGCACTAGCAGCTGCCCATTAAACTACAACTAAAAAACAGTTGTAGCTAAGACAACAAAAAAGCACAGAAAACAATACGCCTCCTGTGCTTAATCATATCAATAGTAAAAAGAGAATAAATTAGATCCAAAGCGTTGGACAGGTAGCGTGATATATAAAGTTAGTTAATTCAGTATGATTAAAATCAATGTATATCATCACAATACCTCCCTTGCTTTCAACTATTTTGGTAATACTTTGTTAGATTACCATCAATTAAATTGTGTGTCAATTGCTAATTTTTAATTTAATATCCTATTTACACAAATCGTTCATTTCTCTCTACAATTCTCTGATAATATTCTTCATACCACCTTAACTCATCACCTGTTAATGGCTCAGAAAATATTTGCTGAGACATTCCCTTAAGTGCTTTTAGAAAGCGAAGCATAACATCCTGTACCGTGATTTGAGCATCTAGTAATTCTTCAAGTGATGCCATGACTTCTGGGTAAATATCCGGATAAGTCCATTTGGTTTCGATTCCTTTTCTTGCCTTTTCATAAAACTGTTGAATATGTCTAGCACGCTCCTGTCCACTTCCAGTCACACATAAATAAATTTGCACAGCTACCCCTTTTCTAATGCGCCTCTGTGAAATGCCTGCAAATTTTTTTCCGTCTATACTTAAATCATAGCTTCCTGGACAGTAGGATCCAATGATTTCTCTTGCATCAATGACCGCTTCATAATCAGAAAACATCAATTTAATTAAGGACCACATTGCATCGTATCCTCTATTAATATCAATTCCCTTGTCCGTATCTGGAAAAATTAGCGAAAGATTTAATACTCCTTCATCTAAAACAACTGCTAATCCTCCTGAGTTACGAACGATATATCGATACCCTTGCTGTTCTAAATAATGCAATCCATCTTCTAGAAAAGGCAGCTTCGTATCTTGTATTCCTAATACAATTGTTTGATGATGGACCCATGATCTCGCCGTTGCTGTTGAATAGCCTGAACCAACGGATGCACAAAGAGTATCATCCATTGCAAAGGATTGTAATGCATCAAATTGCACCCCTAAGCTTGATTGATCAATAATTCTCCACTTTTCCTGTTTTAATAATGTTAGTGCCTGCTCCATCTTGCTTCTCCTTCGTACCACTTATTATTTTTATAAGATAAGAAGGTCCCTTCTTACAAAACTTGGGCTGCTGTAATTAGTGCTAAATTATAAACATCCTCCTCATTGCAGCCCCTAGATAAATCATTGACAGGAGCATTTAGCCCTTGCAAAATCGGTCCAACTGCCTCAAATCCACCTAAACGCTGTGCGATTTTATAGCCAATGTTCCCTGCCTCTAAACTTGGAAAGACAAATACATTTGCATCCCCTTGTATAACAGAATCTGGTGCCTTTTTCTTTGCTACTGATGGAACAAATGCCGCATCAAACTGAAACTCCCCATCTAAAGTAAGGTTAGGTGCAAGTTGTTTAGCAATTTCCACAGCTTCGGTTACTCTTTCTGTTTCAGGAGATTTTGCTGATCCTTTAGTTGAAAAACTTAACATAGCAACCTTTGGCTCTATATCAAACATTTTAGCAGTTTTCGCACTTTCAATCGCTATCTCAGCTAAATCTTGACTATTTGGAGCAATATTAATGGCACAGTCAGCAAACACATATTTCTCTTCATTCCTTACCATAATGAATACTCCAGAAGTTTTTTGAACCCCTTCCTTTGTCTTAATAATTTGCAAAGCAGGTCTTACTGTATCTGCTGTCGAGTGGGCCGCACCACTTACTAGTCCATTTGCTTTTTCCATATAAACAAGCATTGTTCCAAAATAGTTTTCATCCAATAATATTTTTCGTGCCTCATCCTCAGTCACCTTCCCTTTTCGTCTAGTAACAAAGGATTGAACCATTTCGTCCATAAGCTCATATTTTTTCGGGTTCAACACATCGATATTGTCTATAGCAATACCTAGCTGATTTGCTTTCTTCAGAATTTCTTTTTCATCCCCCAGTACGATTGGCTTAATAACCTTTTCCGCTGCAAGTCTTCCAGCCGCACCTAAAATTCTCTCATCTAAGCCTTCAGGAAAAACAATCGATAGATTCTTTCCAGATAATTTACGTTTCAATTCAGTAAAAAGATTGCTCAAAATTGATCCTCCTTAATAAATCATTTCTTTTAGCATAACCAAATTTATCATAATCGTAAGTGATAAATGAACAGATTTCATTAAATCGTAAAATTGTATTCCGGTTCTTGTCTGTTTTTCAACAATTAAGATTGAAAATGAGTGATTTGGAAAAACTATGCTATAGTAATGATAGAGATAATTAAGAATAGGAGTGATCTAGATGAGTGAAGCAGCTCAAACATTAGATGGTTGGTATTCCTTACATGATTTAAGAGCGATGAATTGGACGGCTTGGAAAGAACTTTCAAGTGATGAAAGACAAGCAGCTATCCAAGAATTTCACCAATTTCTAAATAAATTAAATGAAACACAAGAAAAGAAAGAAGGAAGTCATGCTTTATACACTATCATCGGGCAAAAAGCTGATTTTATCCTTTGGATGCTTCGCCCAACAATGGAAGAGTTAAATGACTTAGAAAATGAATTTAATAAACTCACAATCGCAGAATATACGATTCCTACATACTCTTATGTGTCAGTTGTAGAGTTAAGTAATTATGTAGGTGGTGGAGACTCTAACGAAGATCCATATGAAAATCCATATGTAAAATCAAGATTGTATCCAATCCTTCCAAAATCTAAATATATTTGCTTCTATCCAATGGATAAGCGGAGACAAGGTAATGATAACTGGTACATGCTTTCTATGGATGACCGTCGTGAATTAATGAGAAGCCATGGCCTTATTGGACGTAAATATGCAGGCAAGGTGAAACAAATTATTACTGGTTCCGTTGGTTTAGATGATTATGAATGGGGTGTCACTTTATTCTCTGACGATATGCTTCAATTCAAGAAGCTTGTTTATGAAATGAGATTTGATGAAGTGAGTGCACGTTATGGTGAATTCGGCTCCTTCTTCGTAGGAAATCTTTTAGAAGAGGAAAAAATTGCTCAATTTTTACATGTAAACTAACAAAATCTAAATGCAAGGATGCTAACACACTTACCGGTTAGCATCCTTTTTTTCAAATTCTGTATCTCAATAAGATTAATTGGAGAGTAAAATAGATTTTTCTAGCATATCTCCCCTTCCTCATACATACATATGAATTGTAAAAGCTTATCTTATATCACTCACCACATAACTGTTATGAAATGAACAAAGAGAGGTGACATACTGATTCGTTATACTTTCGTCTATGCGATCATGATTATTCATGACGACGTGACACGTAACGATTGATCAGTAAATAGAGAAATTTTGGTTAGGGAGGGAGAATTTTGTCAAAGTCAAATTATAATCCACCTTATGGTTACCAAGCCCCACAGGGTTCTGGATCACAGGGATATTATGGGGGATATCCTCCACAGTATACTGCACAGCAACAAGTACCACCAGCAGGTATTCCATTTTCACCTCAACAAGGGGGAGGCTCAAACGCAACTGGACCTAATGTTCCAGGCATGCTACCACCTGAGCAATCGTATATTGAAAATATTTTACGTCTAAACAAAGGAAAGCTAGTCACTCTGCATGCCACTTTTGAAAATAACCGAGAGTGGAATGCAAAGATATTTAAAGGAATTATTGAAGCTGCAGGACGGGATCATGTTATTTTAAGTGACCCACAATCTGGGGAACGTAACTTAATTCCAATGGTTTATGTAGATTACATTACATTTAGTGAGGAAATTGAATACGAGTACCCATTCGGAGCTGCTCCAAATCTTTCTACGTATTCCCCAAGATAAAACAAGGCTGTCTACAAGTTAAAGCGCTAACCCCACGACTGAATACTATTTCATGTGGGGTTAGATGCCTTGAAGACAGCCTTATTTTTATAGGTATTTTACTGCGGCAATAACTAACAGAACCCAAGCTACTAAAAATGCTACTCCCCCAATAGGGGTAATTGCTCCTAATATACCAATCTTGGTTAGGCTTAATATATATAAGCTACCAGAGAATAGAATAATACCAACTAACATTAACCAGCCAGACCAAGACATTAGTGAGGAACCCTGTATATTACCGGCAATGATGCCGACCGCAATAATCCCCAAAGCATGGAACATTTGATAGTTTACCCCTGTTTTCCAAATGTCTAGATATTTCGGATCTAATTTATCTGCCAGGCCATGTGCTCCAAATGCGCCAAGAGCAACTGATAGAAATGCATTAATTGCACCAATAATAATAAATACCTTCAACCTTTTCACTCCTTCTTTTTATAAGTACTTCATTCTTGCCTATCCATTCATTTTCATTTTATGAAAAGTACGTCTAGAAATCAAAAATTGACTCCCCATTTGCCCCATCATCTGTTTTAAGTGGTTTATTTTCCGTTAATGTAATAGAGGGAACAGTCGTAGAAAAATTTTGTTGGTGCTTTCGTTGCACATCTACCATTCCAGCATCCTCTTGATCATTAGATAAAATAATCTCACAAAGCGTCTTAATTGAATAAATATGATTCTTCAATTTTCCTTTATCATCTACGTTCTTTGCAAAAGTGATTTCCTGTTCCATTCTATTTAATAAAGACGTCACTGATATACTCATTCTTTCATCTCCAATATATATGAATAGTTATGAGTTATTTTACCACACTTAGTTTAAATCCTCCCTTTACACATTAACTTCATTCATTCGACATGTTTCACGTGAAACATGTAGTTATTTGTCATAATTCAAAATCTTTTAAAAAGGCTCTTTTCTAAACCATTGTTACTATTAAAGTAAAATTTAACTAAAAAATATCATCTGAAGATCGGTAGTCCTCGTTTTACTAGAAAAAGAGCGGCAATCTTTAGTAGAACTGCTGAATCCTATATTAGGTGTAAAAACAACAAATATACGAAAACAGACATAAAAAAATTATGTTTATCCATTTAATAATCGGTTATATAAATAGTAGACGAGGTGATAGAAACCTCAAAACTAAAGGAGGAGATTTTTCCATGTATAAAGTAAACATAGTTGAAAATGGATTGGAAGCATCAAATCTAATTAGCGAATTACAGAATGAAGGATATCTAAAAAATGAAATTTATATATTTGCTCACGGGGAAGAACGGTCAAAGGATATTACTGAAGCAACTGAGACAGGTAAAGTTGGAGTGGAAGAACAAGGTGTTTTAAATACTTTGGGAAATGTATTTAAAAAGAGAGGGGACGAGCTTAGATCAAAAATGTCTGCCCTAGGCCTAACTGATCATCAAGCTGCCGATTGCGAAAAACAGCTTGATCAAGGGAAATTAGTTGTCATCGCATCAAAGGAAACAACTAAGGAACCCCTAATAGGGAATCCCTATATTTAATTCCATTGTCCATTAAAAGGTCTGGCCCCCACTAAAGAGTTATTGTGGGGGTCAGACCCTCTTTTTGTCTTTCTACCCCATTAAAGAATAATAAATCCTTCTGGCTTTTGCTGGATCGTTTGTCCCATGAATGAGTGCACGCCCATCCTTAAATAAAACCAGCCTTATTTCATCTTTTTGAATAGATACTAAATAAGGATTTTGTTTTACCTCGTATCCTGCTTGTTTCCATTGGGATGCAAGTTCTCCCAGAGATAGATGTGAAATAGTTGATGGACGAATTTGTACCGTATTTCTCCCACAAAGAACCGCAAATTTTGTTTGCTCCTCAAATGCCAAAAATGGATACGTTCTCTCTTTCCCACATGTTGGACAATCCATATTTCTTATCGCATCACTTGTTTTAATTGACAAATACTGGTTCTCCCAAACATCAAAAGTAATATACGTATTCCGAAGAGCCTTCTCACTCTCACTTAAAATTTTCAACGCCTCTGCTACCTGATATGATGTGACCATTTGTACTGTTGGTGCAATAATTCCGACCGTGTCACAAGTTTGTCCCCTCATTGGAATCTTTTGGAGCAGACAATGTAGACAAGGAGTTTTCCCCGGAATAATTGTATAGGTTGAACCGAAGCTACCAACACATGATCCAAAAATCCATGGAATATTATATTTATGAGCAATATCATTCAAAATAAAACGAATTTCAAAATTATCAGTTCCATCTATAATTAGATCAACATTTGGAGCTAGTTGTTCTAGTATAAGGATATCTGCTTCACCAACGATTGCATTAATGTAGACATCATGGTTAATCTCAGAAAGTCTATGTTTAGCAGCAACTACTTTTGGCATTTTTTCCTTAGCATCCATTTCTGTATATAATTGCTGACGTTGAAGATTACTTTCTTCTACATAGTCTCGATCAATTAAAGTTAATTTCCCTACTCCTGCTCTAGTTAGCATTTCAGAAATACTAGAGCCTAAAGCACCCAAACCTATAATAAGAACATGCTTTTTCTCTATGCGTCGCTGACCATCAATGCCAATTGGTGCAAAGAGAATTTGCCTAGAATATCGATCACTCATTTCATTCTCACCCTCCACTTACAGGTGGAATGAGTGCAACAACATCCCCTTCTTGTAAAACTTTATCAGTAGGGCTAAATTCCTCATTAACTGCAATCATAAGATTTTCAATATTGAGTAATGAATATTTTTCGTGTAAATAGTTTAATAAATCATTAACAGAGCCTTCAAAGGCGTTAATTTTTATTTCGGCTTCTCCTACCTGCTCTCGCAACTGTGCGAATAACATCACTTTAATCATTAAGATCAACCTCCTTTGGTTTCCCTGTTTCATATTCCTTTGTTCCTAACTGATTACCGATCCATTCTTCTCCATCTTCCCAATATTCCTTTTTCCAAATTGGCACCATTTCCTTTATTCTTTCAATAGCATAGCGATTTGCCTCATAGCTTTCAGCACGATGGGGAGTCGATGTTGCAATTACTACCGCAATATCAGTGATTTCCAAACGTCCAATCCGATGCGTTATGGCTGTTTTCGTACCAGGCCAACGCTCACTAATCTCGTTACCAATTTGCTCAAGCTTTTTTATAGCCATGGATTCATAAGCTTCATATTCTAAATACACCGTTCGCTTTCCCTCGGTCAATTCTCTTACAGTACCAATAAAAGTAGTAATAGCTCCTGCATTTCTTTGAACAACTTTTTGAACAACAGCTTCTAACACGATCGGTTCTTTGGTAATTTCATAATTCATGTTTGTCACCTCTAATCCTTCTATCAATCTCTAGCGCAAGCCTGTAATCTTCCTTTGTATTCATATTCCAAAAGCTATCATTCCATATTTCTTGTAAATCCTTTGGTGCATCCTGTTTTTCAACGATTTTCATATGTAACTGGCTTAATAAATCTGTCACCCTTCTTTTTTTCTCTACTAAACAATTTCGAACAACTGGAACAATTCGTCTGTTATAAGCTCCAAACAAAGGATGTAATTGACCGTCCTCAGAAGGTATCACCGCATCATAATCTCCCTGAACAAGTTCAGCTTCTAACCACCCTCCCATAGCACTTGATGCAAAAGGCATATCACATGCTATGATTAAAGAAGTAGCTGTTGTCGCTTCCTTCAATCCAGTATATATTCCTGCAAGAGGGCCTTGTCCCCTAAATTCTTTCACATCACTTTTTATGGTAACTCGTAAATCATCATATACCTCAGGTTGGTTAGTGATAAGAATAATCTGATGGGAAATAGTAGAATATTCATCTACTAATCGATCAATTACTCTCTTCTCACCAATTGTTAGTAAGGCTTTATTTTCTCCCATTCGACTTGATTTTCCACCCGCTAGTATAATTGTATTCATTATTTAGCTCCTTTAAGGTGCGACTAATTCGACTTTAATCCTATCTGGGTCCTCAAAGTATAAGGCATAGTGATGTTCTCCTCCCGCGTAAGGATGTCGATCAGCATAAAGAATGTTTATTCCCTTTTTCAATAATTCATTCGATATATCATCCACTTGTTCCTTTGAATGCGCATGAAAGGCTAAATGATTCAATCCTACTCGGCAACGATGGTAAGGAATCTCCAGATATTTTTCCTGTGTCTGTACAAAAACTAGATAAGTGTTCTCACACTTCCAACTGATACCAGACTCCCATTTTTGAAATGGTTCATATCCTAGCCTTTCTAAAAACCATCCCCAAAATTTCGCCGATTCTTCTAAATTCGAAACATATATTTCTAAGTGGTGAAGCAAAACAAACTCCCCCCTATAAGTGTATATTTCTATTTCTATAATCTTACTTTAACATGAAAAGAACAGTCCCCACAGTGAGAACTGTCACTTTTTAAACTATATTTAAGTCTTCAAATAATCCTCTCCTACCGTTTTTCACATGAAATGATGGGTAAGAACGAAGCACTGACACGAACTTCTTTAAACAGCTTTTTTTTGAAAATAAGTAAAACCACAGAATAGAAAAATAATAAAGCTTCCTAATATAACATATAAAAGGGTTTCAGTTGATACATATAATGAACCGATATCCCCTTCCTTAGGAATCATAATCAGAAAAGGCTGCGCCCATGGATACCACGGACCATATTTTGCTGAGTTCGCCACAAGTATATTCGGCAAGGTAAGGATAACATTTAAAGCAAGCGGCGCCGCAAAGCTTGCCCATGCACTTGATATCCATAACTGCAAAGCAGCTAATGGGAAACACGCAAGCCAGCCTCCCAAAATCCCTCTCCATACTATTTCAGTAGGAAAACTGCTTGAGAATCCCTTGATCAATCCAATAGAATAGAAACTAATGAAAAATAGAAGCTGAGTAATTGCTAAGAACAGAATCACCAAAAATCCTTTGCCTAAAAATACTTGTGCTCTAGAAACAGGTAGGGCGAGTAATTGCTTCCATCCTCCCCCCTGGTGTTCATATCGACAAACAAAAGCGGAGAATATCCCTGTCAGTAACGGCATAAACAGAAGGGCATGAATGGAAATCATCGTTGTATATAAAGTAATCCATTGAACTGGTGAATCTTCATAGCCTTGCAATATTCCAAGTAAAAAGGCAAGTGCTGGACTCACGAATAATAATAACCAGATATTTGATTTTCTAAATTTAAGCCATTCGGATCTTACAATTTTCCAAAACATCTATTTCACATCCCGTTTGATAAAATCTAGCATTCCAATTAAAAAGATAATAAGACCAACGCCAAGCCCCATACTGACAAACCATAATGAATCATGGTGTTCGCCAATTAATAATGGCCATTTCCAGATTACCCAATCAGGTACTAAAATGGCATACATGGAGAAAATTGCATCTAATATCCCAATTGTTAATGGCAATGCTTGATTTCTAAATGTAATAGAAAGCCATACCTGTAATCCAAGGATAGGAATCCCTGCAAGCAAAGGAAAAAAGCTCATTTTTATAATTTGTAAGTATGGTATGTTAATACCAAATTTTAAAATAATCCCTAGAACACAAGTCATAATAACTAATAGAAAGCAAGAAATAAAAAGGAGGACACCATTGGCTATAAATTTTGCAGTATATACCGATTTTTTTGAGATAGGCAGTGCCAAAAGCTGCTTCCAGGCATTTTGTTGATGCTCTACATTAGCCGTCATGGAGGCAATAATTGTGAAACCGAGCCCTAAGGTGATTGGGATAAAAAGTTGTATATTTTCTAATAGCCCCTTCCAGTGGTCATCACCTGGTTTCACCAAGTAGTCATAGCGAAGTCCATAGTTCGCTGCCTGTAATAAGACGACTCCCAAGGGACCCAGGACAACTAAAAACCATATCCACTTTCTTTTCATTTTAAGCAAGTCTGCTTTAATTACTTTGAACATCATAAACTAGAAGCCTCCTTCGTAAGCTCAAGGAAAATATCTTCTAAGGACATTTTTTTCTCCTCGACACGATAGATGGAAAATTCATGATGAACAAGCTTTTCAACTGCATTGGCGATTTGCTGATTCTCACTTTCCTCTACAAAAATATGACCTTCGTGAAAATCTGCTTTAATCCCATTCGCTAATAATGTTCGCCATGCTGATTCATTATGGTTGGTCAGAATCTGGATTTGGCTTTTTGAACGTTGTTTTAATACTGAAATAGAGTCCTGAAAAATAATAGAGCCTTTGGTTATAATACCAACTTGTGTCGCCATCTGATCCATTTCACTTAATAAATGACTCGAAACGATGACTGTAATTCCATGTTTCTTAGGCATGTCCTTTATTAATTCACGCATCTCGATGATCCCAGATGGATCTAATCCATTTGTTGGCTCGTCTAAAATAAGAAGTTCTGGGTTTCCTAAAAGTGAGGCTGCAATACCTAGGCGCTGTTTCATCCCAAGTGAATAGCCTTTCACAGGTCGATTTGCCTCATTACTTAAACGAACAATATTGAGCACCTCATCAATTCTTGTTTTAGGTACATTTAATATTCTTCTCAATGCCTCCAAGTTTTCCCTTGCTGTTAAATGACCATAATAAGACGGAGATTCTACAAGTGAACCTACTTTTTTTAATATAGATAGCTTTTCCTTCCTTAAATCCTTATTAAAAATATGAATAGACCCATATGTAGGTTTCATTAAACCCAATAGCATGCGAATCGTCGTTGTTTTTCCTGCCCCATTAGGGCCGAGAAATCCATAAATTTCGCCTTTTTTTATTTCTAAATTCACTCCATTAACTACCTTTTTACCTTTAAATTTTTTAGTTAAATTATTTGTCTTTATAATAAATTCATTCATCTTCTCTCACCTCATTTCCTATTCTAGGCACACAAGGTTAAATGAAGCGCTAGTGATCGTTTAAATTTTGTTTAAAAAAGTAACAAAAAAAGAAGTCGACTTATTAGCGACTCCTTTTCATTTGTTTCATTGTTGCGTTAGTTTAAATTTTGAAATGACCATCTGTAATTCCTCTGCTAAGTGAGATAGACTTTCTGCAGAGCTAGCGATTTCTTCCATCGTTGCTAGCTGTTCTTCAGATGCACTTGCATTTTCTTGGCTACCATTTGCTACCTGTTCAGATATCTTTTTAGCACCCTCCATCGCCTTAGCTACTTTTAATGTTATACTTTGTATATTTTCAACAGACGACGACACGTGTTCCGCCCTATTTGCCACAGTGGAAATTGATTGGGATATTTTGAAAAAGGATTCATTTGCCTCATTGGAAAAAGCAAGTCCTTGCTCCACCTTATTATTTCCTGCTTCCATTGATATAACTGTTTTTTTCGTTTCCGCTTGGATTTGTTCAATCATAGCTGAAATTTGATCAGATGACTTACGCGATTCTTCTGCTAATATTCTTACTTCATCTGCTACAACAGCAAATCCTTTTCCATGCTCTCCGGCTCTTGCTGCTTCAATTGCTGCATTAAGAGCAAGTAAGTTTGTTTGGTTAGCAATACCAGTAATTATTTCAGTGATCTTTCTAATATCCTCTGAATGTCTTCCTAAAGAATGAATCATATTAGTTGCTTCTTCAACCGTTGTATGAATCTCATTCATTTGAGCTACTACCTTCGTTATCGATGCAACACCTTGTTCTGAAAGTGTACTAGTTTCTTCTGATGAATGTAGCATTTCCTCACTAGCTCGTGCAATTTGGTTCATTCCTTCTGCCATTTCATTTACTGCACCATTGACTTCATAAAATGTTTCTAGCTGCTTTTCCGTTCCATTCGCATTTTCTGTTATTACACGAGTTACTTGCTCTGCTGCACTAGCGCTTTGCTGTGCACTTGCTGTAAGTTGCTCTGAACTAGAAGCCACCTGCATACTAGAGTCAGTTACTTGTCTTACTACCAATGCGAGATCCTCTACCATCTGATTAAATGAACGGGCTAACTCCCCAATTTCATCCTCAGACCTAACCTTTACTGGATCAATCCTTAAATCGCCCTCTGATACTAATTTCATAATTCCGGATACTTTTTTGATTGGTCTCGAAATCATTCTCCCTATTACTAGCGCAATAACAATACCAACTAGGAGTGCAAATATAGTAATAACAATAATAAATACTTTAATGTTATTAACTTTTTCCCTAACTTGATCATGAGTCTCATCTAATTGTTTTTGCTGATGATCTACTAGAGCATCCACACTAGCGGTAAAATTTTCGCTTATACCTTTCAAATCATTGGTAATAAATTTATTAAGCTCTGCCTGATTGTGCTCCTTAAATAATTTCACTTCAAGATCAACAGCATCAAAATATTGATTATCTAGCGAATCGATTTGTTCATAAAGCTGCTTACCCTTTGAACTAGCAATAAGCTTTTTAATTTTTTTCGATGTATTTAAATAAAGAGATCTAGCTTCTTGATATTGATTGTAGTAATCAGAATTATTCGTAATAATATAACCACGAATACTTGCACTTTGACGTTGAAAGAGCAAATCTAATTCTTTTGCCATTGAAACCTTTTCAACTTGTTCATCTAACAAGTTGCTATATGTTTTATTGACAGTTAAAAGCTGACTATAACTAATTCCTGCTAAAACAAGTAATAAAATTAAAACACTAATAAATCCAGATAAAATCTTTCTTTGTACATTCCATTTCATTCGTTCATTTCTCCACTTCAACATATTTGTCATCTTCATTCTTTATTTCGACAAAATTTATTAATTTTCTAGTGGTTAAAAAAATAAGGAGTGATCACACTCCTTATTTTTTCACATTTGTTATCATTATTCTTGTACCTTGACGATTTGAATCAATCTCCCAGGTTAGATCCATTTCTTTTAACATCATTGAAACAATGGAAAGCCCGATTCCTGCTCCTTTATCCGTTGATTCTTTGTTTAATCCCTGCCCATGATCCTCTAACATTAACGTAAATTGTCCATCATTTTCGAATCCAGAAATTCCAACATATCTTCCCTCTTTTGTATGACGAATGATATTCTGAAATAAATTATCAATAATGCGTTCAAACCACCCTGGATCGATTGTCCATTCAATCTTTTTCTCTGGTAGATCAATATTTACATTGAAACCTTCTTTTTCAAATACAGGATACCAAGAAGCTACAATTAGGCGAGTATTTCTTAATACATCTACCTTTTGTGGATAATAAGGGTATTTACCCGAAGATAATAGTGTGTAGGAAAGAAGATTGTCCAGCAATTGTCCAATATAAGTGATTTTTCGATCGATCATCTCGATGGACTCTTTTCCCTGATCACTCAGTTGATCCTTTTTTAATGAATATACATGACCACGTAGAGTAGTAAGAGGCGTCCGCAAATCATGTGATAGATTTGCAATTAATTGACGACGTAGCATTTCCTCTTCTTGTTCTCGTTCCCTTCCTTCCTTTAATTGGCCAATCATTCGATTAAAGGCATGCTCTAACTGACCAATTTCATCCTTTTTCCCTACAGAAACTGGCTCCGGAATTCCATGGGGACCTTTCTCTGCCATAGCATTTTGCAAATAAAGGAGACGTTTTCGTAGCTTATAAACAAATAACCAGGAAAGAAGAATAAAGATAACAAATAAGCCAAGCAACCCTACACTATAAAGAAAATCATAACGACTTCTTAGTTCGTCAATTGGTGCATTCATTCTGTTACGGGGCATTTGCATAACCATAAATCCTTTTTGCCTATTCCCTCCGATAAAAGCAACCGTCGTAAAAGGATCACTATCATAGCTTTTCTTCATAAAATCAACCGTAAAGGAAGAGCTCCAAATTTGTGGAATCCCTTCTTTTACTGGTAATTGTTTTTGCATTTTCCCCTCATTATTCACCCAAAATAGTGTAGCATCTGGGTATTTTTCTTTTATTTCAATAAGCTTATTATTGATCTCTCTGGCATCGGCTTCGCCCAATAAGGCTGCTTCTTTGTGCCACATCTTCTCTAAATCAACACCGTTATAATAATCATCTGTATCTCCTTGATCCCGTGTCAAAATGGGAATATAGAAAATGGCTGAAGTAACCGGAATGACAATAGGAATAAATAATACGGCAATCATAATGATAAGGAGGAATTTCCCAAGGATTGAATGTCTAAGCTTCATTGCCTCACCCGATAGCCGATTCCTCTGATCGTTTCAATAATTTTGGGATTTGCAGGATCTTGTTCAACTTTTTCACGTAGATAGCGAATATGGACCATTAATGTTTTATCTCCATCAATATAAGGCTCTTCCCATACACCTTCATAAATTTGTTCTTTCGTTAATATTTGATTTGGATGCTTTAAAAAGTAATGAAAGATATGATATTGCTTTCCAGTAAGGAGAATTTCATCTCCTGTTCGCTGATCAATAATCCTGTTTTCGGATGGAATAATTTCTAAATGCTGGATAATAAACGATTCCCTTTTCTGCTTCTGAAACCTTCTTAATAACACTTCGATTCTAGCCACAAGCTCATCTGGATGGAACGGTTTCGTTAAATAGTCATCAGAGAACTCTAAACCTTGTAGCTTATCCTCCACAGAAGTCCGTGCAGATAACATCATGATTGGTACATTTGGTGCTTCCTTTTTCAAACGTTTTCCTACAGTAAAGCCATCTAAGCCAGGGAGCATAACATCTAATACAACAATATCCGCTTCCTGTATATATCCCAAAGAGCCTTCACCTGTTTGAAGCCATTTCACTTTATAACCTCTATCATGTAATTCTTCTGTGACCCATTTGCCAATTTCATGATCATCCTCTATGTATAAAATCTGTACCATTTCGCATTCCACCTTAATTAACTATATCTGGAATTAGTATATTATTAGTTTTGAAATTTTTAAAGGGGACCTAATCTAGAGGTCCCCATTTTAACAGATAAAAAACTATCGAATTAAATGTCCAGCTCCTAGCCCTTTTAGGGCAAAGCTCTTTCTCATACTTTGTTCTAATTAATAGAAGTTTTAATTAAATAGCGGTTGAAGTACGCTACACCTTTCATTTCATTGGGAAAAGTGCTGCCCCCCTATAAGAACCGCTGAATTCTTTATTGGACGAAATCAGCATAGGTCAAAAAGCTAACTTCCTTTTAAAAGAGAATAATTGCTTGCTAGTACTAGAACAAGGGGCTTTCCGCTTTTCTTATCTCTTACTCTTTTTTTGAGTACTTGTAATCTTTTTCCACTTCGCCTTTTCTAAAAGTGCTGCTCGCTTATTTTCCTTCCTTTCTAGAAAGGCAAGCTCTTTTTGAAATTTAACATAGCTATTATATCTATCTCTTTCTAAAGTCCCATCATCAATCGCTTCTTGTATAGCACAGCCTGGTTCTTTCATATGAGAGCAATCTCTAAAGCGACAATTCTCAGCCAACGCCTCCACATCGGAAAAACTCTGACTAAAGCCTTCATCAGCTTCCCAAAGCTGTAATTCACGCATCCCTGGCGTATCAATTAGTATACCGCCTTTATCTAAAATAACTAATTCGCGATGGGTTGTTGTATGACGCCCACGATCATCACCTTCGCGCACAGTTTGCACCTCTTGCTTCGTACTACCTAATAATGCATTCGTAAGGGTTGATTTCCCAACGCCCGAGGAACCTAGTAAAGCAATTGTCTGACCTTCATATACATATGGAGCAAGCTGATCCATCCCTATATTCTGCTCGGCACTAATTGCATGAATAGGAACACCAAATGCTACAGATTCAACCTGCGCAATCTTTTCCTCGATATCCTCACATAAATCGGACTTGCTTAAAATGATAACTGGGTTTGCTCCGCTTTCCCATGCAGTTAATACATACCGTTCAATCCTGCGAATATTAAAATCTGCATTCAATGCATTTACAAGAAAAATTGTGTCCACATTTGTTGCAACTATCTGTTCCTCTGTTGTCATACCGGCAACTTTTCTAGAAAATTTGCTTTTTCTAGGCAAAATATCATGAATAGTTGCCTTGTTTTCTTCATACCTAGGCGTGAGCACAACCCAATCTCCTATTGCAGGATAGTCTTGTCGCTCCAAGGCCTGAAAACGCATCTTCCCTGAAACTTCTGCAAGCAGTTCTCCCTTCTCTGTTAACACACGATAGATTCTTTTATGCTCTAAAATAACTCTTCCCACTTCATAACCTTGTTCTTTATACTCTTTAAATGCTTCCTCAAAATATTGATTCCAGCCTAATGTTTGTAAATTCAAATTGAATTTCCTCCATTTTCAATGTAATGATTATTTTTAAATAAAATAAAACCATGAACTGATTTGTCGCAGTCCATGGTCTTTAGTTCAATACATGAATATAGAGAAATTCATTAATGGTAAAAACAGAAAAATACTAAATATCATCATTTCCCATGGACTGCATTATGAAATTGAATGTAACTGCAATTAATGTATTTTTCATCATATATGCACCTCCAGGAATTTTTTTTGGTATTAATTGAACTTATTGTATACCAATAACTGTGAATTGTAAATATTTTTTTCAAAAAATTGATTTTATTCAAATTTTAATGTATAGATTCATAGAATCTGACCATACTAATGAAAGACGATGATCCCCCCTTTTTTTAAAGGCTTTCTGATAAATATTTGTCATAATGCTCACCTCAAAAGATGGATCTTTTTTAGAGATTACCATACTATAATGAGGTATTGTGCCGACAAATTCTTTACAGAAAGTCTTTTTTTTAAGCAGTTTTCGTATAGTTTTTTGGTTTTATAAATGTCCAACTGCTTGCTTTTAACCCAGTAAAGGATTCAGTTGTTTTTCATTTCTCTATGAAATAGAAGATGTAGCTGCCTTTAACCGATCGATTTTTGATAAAACCCTATTTACATATAGCAACAATATTTTTGAAAAGAGTTTTTTATGTATATGGACTGTAAAATCGCCCTTTTTTTCTTTTATCAGTTAAATCCATTTGTCATCATGTAATTATTAGTTTATTCTAAAATAGAACTCATTTCGGAAGGCTGTTTTCGCATGGATTGTTCAAATCACCAAAGGATTTAGCCTATTGCTTTTCGCCTATAGATTATAGCCTATAATTAAGGCTACGAGCTCTTTTCTGTATTCTAAAAAGGAAGACAGAAAACAACCGTAAAAAAATCGATAGTAAGAATATTTTTACTAAATAGCAAAAGTTTAAGAAAAGAGCCTTTCATCAAAATTCATCTATCGCGTTGATTGAGGAGGAAGTAGTCATGACAATGAAAAAAACTTTAACTCTAGCAGGATCTGATTCAAGTGGTGGAGCAGGAATTCAAGCAGATTTAAAAACATTCCAGGAACTAGGTGTCTATGGGATGACTGCCTTAACATCCATTGTTGCCATGGATCCAAATAATGACTGGCATCATAATGTATTCCCAATTGATGTAAAAACGGTTGAACCACAATTAGAAACGATTCTATCTGTCGGAATTGATGCAATGAAAACAGGTATGCTCGGTTCAGTAGATATTATCGAGTTAGCTGCCCGTAAAATTGATGAGCATAAACTAACTCAGGTTGTCATTGATCCTGTTATGGTATGTAAAGGTGAAGATGAGGTTTTACAGCCTGAAAATACAGATGCTATGCGGGAATTATTAGTACCACGCGCAATGATTGTTACACCAAATCTATTCGAGGCTGGACAACTTGCAAAAACGGGTCCAATTAAAACTATCGATGAGATGAAGACAGCAGCTGTAAAAATTCATGATCTTGGGGCAAAAAATGTAGTTATTAAAGGTGGTAAACAACTAGATCATGATAAAGCTATTGACTTATTCTATGATGGTTCAGAATTTACCTTACTTGAAAATGAAAAAATAGATACAACATATAATCATGGGGCAGGTTGTACATTTGCTGCAGCTATTACTGCAGAGCTTGCAAAAGGAAGCTCTGTAAAAGAAGCAGTTAACCTAGCGAAAAAATTTGTAGCAGCTGCTATAGAACATGGATTTAAACTAAATCAATATGTTGGACCTGTAATGCATGGGGCATACACACGTTTTGTGGCAAATAAATAATCTTTAAAGAGGAGTGGAGACCCACTCCTTTTTTTCTATAAAGCAATCTTTTCGCTTTCCCCTTCTATTTTTAGTAAAATAATCACATACTTTATTTATATTGATTTGTAGATAATATTTTTATAAAAGGAGGGTTCTTAAATGGAGCCTATACAAATCTCCGCTGTGCAAGAAAAAATCAATGAGTTATCAGGTAAGACAGTCTATATACATTTAGAAACAACTAATGGGGCCTATGCGTCTCATTTTAATGAATCCTTTTTTTCCGCTGGAGCATATATAAGAAATGCCCAAGTAAGTTATGAACATGGGAAGATTATTGGAGATGGTCCTTACCGTGTAGGATTGAAGCTTGCAATCGGCTGGATTTATGCAGAAGGCTTAACCCATTTTGAAGTAGATGACCTAGGACGTTTGCTTCTGGCCGGCCATGGATATGATGGGAAACTTGCAGTTGCACTAGAACTTAGTGAAACACCATTTGAATAAGAGACAAAAAGTTGAAAGGAGTTTTTTTTATGGAAAAAGAACGTCAAGTTCTAGTTATATTCCCACATCCCGATGATGAAGCCTTTGGTGTATCAGGCACCATTTCCACGCATGTCAATAATGGAACACCAGTTACTTATGCATGCTTAACCCTTGGAGAAATGGGGAGAAATCTTGGGAATCCTCCATTTGCAACAAGAGAGTCATTGCCTAATATTCGAAAAAAGGAACTTCAAAAAGCAGCAGAAGTCATGGGAATTCAAGATTTAAGAATGATGGGTTACAGAGATAAAACAGTTGAATTTGAGGATGATGAAAAACTAACAAAAATGGTAACAGGTCTCATCGAAGAATTAAATCCTTCACTTATTATCACCTTTTACCCAGGTTATTCCGTCCATCCAGATCACGAAGCAACAGGAAGAGCTGTTGTCCGTGCCGTGAGACGTCTACCTGTTGAACAACGACCAAAGCTCCATTGTGTTGCGTTTTCTAATAACCACGAAGAAGAAATCGGTGCTCCGGATGTCATCAATGATGTAAGTGCGGTAACTGATCAAAAAATCGGTGCCATGAAAGCACATATCTCACAAACTGGTTGGATGATTGCTGATCGTGAGGAAAAATTAAAGCAAAAAGATCCCGAAACCCTCGCATGGCTACAATACGAAAGATTTTGGAACTACCAATGGGAAAATGATCAAGTGAAATAATCTATACAGCAGGCTACCCTAAAGGGTGGCTTTTTTGTTTAGGCTCTTTTCTCAAACATTTTTGCTATTTAAGTAAAGTTATAACAATTTAAATATCGACTGAGGATTGCTACACCTATCATTTTACTGAAAAACACTGCAATTTCCATAAGAACCGCTAGAATCCTTTATTGGGAGTATAAGCTTTGTTTAATAGGGTTAGTTTGATATATTCTATCTGGCGGACACTTCTTTTATTTCCCCTAAGGCATTTGTCTTTCATCTCATTGATGGAGGGCATCTCTCTTTTTTTCAGATCATTTGTCCATTCCCGCATGATACATTTCTCCCCCTTATTTATGATTATTTGTCTTTCGTTCTAAACCAAAGTGAGTAATCACTCATTTTTTGATTGACACCAGACATAGACTCCCTTTATGATTTAAAGTGAGTAATCACTCATTTTATAATTAGGGGGTATTTTTAATGGATCCTGTCATTCAGATTAATCAGGTAAGCAAGAGCTTTGGAAAAAAGAATGTCTTATCCAAGATTGATTTATCCATCCATTCCGGGCAAATCTATGGCCTAATCGGCCCTTCAGGCTCTGGGAAGACTACATTAATAAAAATTATTGTTGGCATGGACTCTACATCAACAGGTACTGTTCATGTATTAAATACGACAATGCCTAATCTTAATATTCTACAAAGGATTGGCTATATGGCTCAATCTGATGCACTTTATCCTGAACTAACAGGAGAGGAAAACATGGTTTTCTTTGCTTCTTTGTTTAAATTAAAAAAGGCAGAATTAAAGCAACGAATTGCCTATGCAGCTAGATTAGTAGACCTTACATCTCATCTCTCCAAAAAAGTGGGAGCTTATTCCGGAGGTATGAAACGGAGACTATCTCTTGCTATCGCTTTAGTTCATAACCCTGAAATACTCATTCTGGATGAACCGACAGTTGGAATTGATCCAGAGCTAAGACTCTCGATATGGAATGAGCTAGCCAATTTAAAAAAAGCTGGAAAGACCATTCTCGTCACCACACATGTCATGGACGAGGCGGAAAAATGTGATTGTCTAGCAATGGTTCGAGATGGAGAGATCCTTGCCACTGGCTCACCTTCAGAATTAATGAAGATGTACAAAGTAAATCAAATAGAGGCAGTATTTTTAAAGGCTGGGGGGAGAAGAAATGAAAATATCAGCATTAATTAAAAGGATCTGCCGGCAAATGATACGAGATAAGCGTACATTAGCATTAATGATGATTGCACCTCTCATCATTCTTACACTTGTTCACTTTCTATTTACTAATGATTCAACTAAAAAAATGACAATTGGTGTAACAAACATGGATCCTTCTTTCATCCAACAGCTTAAAAAGAATGACATCCAAATAAAAAAATATACATCACTAAATGAGAAGACACTAATCAATGAGGATTTAGATGGCATGATTCAAATGGACCATAATCATGCTACCTTGCTGTTAAAAAACGCAGACCCATCATCAGCCAAAGCATTACAAATGAAAATTCAACAACTATTTACTTTAGAAATGAAGATGAAGCAGGCAAATGAAGTATCTAATGCTTCGTTACAGAGCCCGGATATAAATATTTCTTATGTATATGGAAATAAAAATACGAGCTTTTTTGATGTACTAAGTCCCATTCTCGTTGGATTCTTTGTCTTTTTCTTCGTTTTCCTTATTTCCGGAATTGCCCTTTTAAGGGAGCGAACAACAGGTACGTTAGAAAGATTAGTGGCAACACCTATCAAACGAAGTGAAATTGTCCTCGGTTATTTATTTGGATATGGCATCTTTGCTATTATTCAGACCGTTATTATTGTGTTGTATGCAACAAAAATTTTAGATATAACACTGATAGGCTCTATCTGGAATGTACTGCTGATAAATTTATTGTTAGCCCTTGTTGCATTATCATTAGGGACTTTACTATCTGCATTTGCCAATACAGAGTTTCAAATGATGCAATTTATTCCTGTTATTGTTATTCCACAAGTATTTTTCGCAGGAATTTTACCGGTTGAAGGAATGGCTAATTGGCTCCAAGCAGTCGCAAAAATTATGCCTATGTATTACGGTGGAGATGCTTTACGAAGTATTATGTATATGGGAAAGGGCTTTAGTGATATACGTACAGATTTATTAATACTTTTTGGATTTGCTCTTCTCTTTGTCGTTTTAAACGTGTTTGCTTTAAAAAAGTATCGTAAAATATAAAGGATGAGTATTTTCGACATGATCGAATAGATCGGAGTGGTTTCATGCCTGAAAAAGAGGATATTTTTGAAATGCTTTTTGAAAACCAAGAAAACATGACAGAAAAACAAAAGAAAATTCTTGAAGCTGCGGTTGAAATTTTTTCTGAAAAAGGATATTCGGGTACTTCAACTAGTGAAATTGCCAAAAAAGCCGGCGTAGCGGAGGGAACAATTTTTCGCCATTATAAGACAAAAAAAGATTTATTGCTATCGATTATTGCACCAACAATGGCTAAATTTATGGCACCACTTTTTATTCGTGATTTTAACAAGGTCCTATTATCTGAACATCAAAGCCTGGAAGACTTTCTAAGAGCGGTCATCATTAACAGAATGGAATATGCAAAAAAACATTTGCCATCCATAAAGATCCTCATACAGGAAATCCCTTTCCATGCTGAATTACGAGGACAATTTAAAGAACATGTCATGAATAAAGTATATGAGCGTTTGAAAGTTATTGTGGATGCCTATCAAAAGAAAGGAGAAATGATACAGTTACCGCCACCATCGGCCATTAGATTGATTGCATCATCTATCCTCGGATTTGTGATCGGACGATATTTAATGTTTCCCGAAGCAGACTGGGATGATGAACTAGAAGTTGAAAGAACGATTCAGTTTATTTTACATGGTTTGTCGGTCAAGCAAGAGGAGTGTTAGTACACTCCTCCTCTTTATTTCAACACATTCAATGCTTGATATATAGCCCTGCCCACTCCATCTTCATTGTTCGATGTCGTATGATTTGGAATGATGTTTTTTATTTCCTGCTCAGCATTCCCCATTGCAACAGGATGTCCCACCTTTTGCAGCATAGATAAATCGTTAAAGTTATCTCCCATTGCCATCGTTTCCTCTAAGGTAATCCCTTTTTCTTTTACAAATGCTTCGAGTGCTATCCCTTTCTGTGCATGAATATCATTAATTTCCAGGTTATCTTGTGCCGAAGATGTTACTTTAATCTTTTCGATTCGTTTTAATGATTCACTCGCTTTTTCTAGAAGCTCATGATCCTTTGAAAAAACAATAATTTTATAAATGATATATTCAGGGTCAGAGAATATCACTCCATAGTCCTGAATCGATTGGATGAAGCCTCCAGCAAAGTGTTCCTCAACAGTTGAACGAATTTCGTTTATATCTTTTTCCGGATTCGCCGTTTTGTATATATCCACGATTACACTTATACTTCGTTCATAATCCTCTGTAAACTTCCCTTTATTTGTATATATTTCGAAATAGATGCCTATTTGATTAAGAGCCTTCCCAATCTCTTGGGCAACCTCTCCATCAATCCCAGCTGTTTGCGTAATTTCCCCATGTTCATTTCTGATTTCAGCACCATTAACTGCAATAATAGGGCATTTAATGCCTGATTCCTCTAATATATAATGGGCTTCCTCATAGGATCGACCAGTAGCAATGACCACTTCAATCCCTTGTTGTTTAGCATATGAAATAGCTTCACGATTGAGCTGGCTAATTTCTTGATTTGAATTTAATAGTGTACCATCCATGTCGGATGCAATACATCGGATCATAAAGATATCTTCCTTTCTATCCGAATTCTCATGTATTTCCATATTGTATCATTGCTTACAATTCCATTCAAATAAATGATTTGCATGGAATTAAGAAGGAAATCCCACATATTGGGTAGAATATTTAGAAAATATAAAAATATCATTTCGAGTGAGGTGACTCATAAATACCTAACTAGATCTTATTTTATCAAAGGGAGGAATGACTAGATTGAAGGGAATCATTAACTTTTCCAATCATATTATGCAACGCTATTTACCTGATCCCTATTTATTTGTTGTCCTACTAACCTTTGTCGTGTTTATTTTAGGACTCATTTTTACAGGTAGTTCCCCGATTGAGATGGTACAATTTTGGGGAGAGGGTTTTTGGGAATTGCTCGATTTTTCAATGCAAATGGTTTTGGTCCTTGTAACTGGCCATGTTTTAGCAAGTAGTCCATTATTTAATAAAATATTAGGTGGGCTAGCAACCACTGCAAAATCACCGGGGTCAGCTATTATTATTGTCACCGTCGTCTCAATCATTGCCAGTTGGATTAATTGGGGATTTGGTTTAGTCATTGGAGCACTATTTGCTAAAGAGCTAGCTAAAAGAGTTAAAGATGTAGATTATCGCCTCTTAATTGCAAGCGCTTACTCTGGTTTCCTTGTGTGGCATGGTGGTATTTCTGGATCGATACCATTATCAATCGCAACGGACAAACATCCTTTTGAAAGCCAAATGGGGATTATATCTACAAGTGAAACTATTTTTTCTACGTATAATATCGCTATTGTTCTTGCCCTTTTTATTATTCTACCATTATTAAATCGCTTTATGATGCCGTCTAAAGACAAAACGATTACCGTTGACCCAGCCATTCTTGATGATGCAACAAGTATGCATGCAGCTTCTATTGAGAAAGATAGCATAACTCCGGCTACTAGATTAGAAAATAGTTTTATTGTTTCTCTTATTATAGGAATTTTAGGTTTAATCTTCATTAGTTATTACATTATTACCCATGGATTTCAATTAAATTTAAATATTGTTAACTTTACTTTTTTATTTCTAGGGATACTCTGTCATTGGACACCAAAGCGCTTTTTGGATGCCGTTGCAAACGCGGTTAAAGGAGCAGCTGGAATCATCATTCAATTTCCTTTTTATGCAGGGATAATGGGAATGATGACAGCTTCTGGTCTTGCAGCAGTTATGTCAGAAGCATTTGTATCCATTTCCAATGATTTTACATTCTATTGCTTTGCTTTTCTTAGTGGTGGTTTGGTAAATTTCTTTGTTCCTTCTGGAGGAGGACAATGGGCGGTTCAAGCCCCTATTATGTTGGATGCTGCTCAATCAATGGGAGCTTCATTGTCTAAAACAGCAATGGCGATTGCATGGGGGGATGCATGGACCAATATGATTCAACCATTCTGGGCATTGCCAGCACTTGCTATTGCTGGATTAAAAGCAAAGGATATTATGGGGTTCTGTGTCATTATTCTAATCGTAAGTGGAGTGATTATTAGTTTAGGAATGTTATTTTTATAAATGCTAAAAAAAGTGATGTCTGAGGAAAATTTCATTCAGACATCCACTTTTTATTCATTTACTCTTTTGTAAATAAGCTCTAATCATAAAAAAGCTAATTTCGTCTGGTAATAATTCTTTAATAGGAGTTAACCTTTCTGAGTTAGCTTCTTTCACTGCCTCTGCAATTAGCGGTTCAAACTGTGTAGGAATAAATTGTTCCCAATCAATGGACAATCCTTCATCTGCACATTTCATTACATGCCCTTCAATCGTTCTTTCAGTCATTTGTCTTTGGGCAGCAATTTGCTCTAGCGACATTCCCTTCTTAAGGAAAGAATAGGTAGCATGATGACTCTTTTCCTTTTCTTCCTGTGGCTTCAATTCATTACTATTGACAGAACTATGATTTTGTCCTAAATCAATATGATTTTGTTCACAATAGGAAAGAATGGTTGAAAGGACAGATTCCCCATACATCTCAAGCTTTCTTTCTCCTACACCCTTTATTTGTAATAATGAACTTGGAGTTGTAGGTAATTTTGCACTCATTTCTTTTAATGCTTGGTCTGAAAAAATAATATATGGAGGTACCTTCTCTTGTTCAGCAATTTCCCTCCGCAGCATTCTCAATTGCTCAAATAGTTGATTATCCTCAATTATTTGTTTCACCTTTATTTTTTCTTTTCTTAGTACCTTTATCTCCCCACGAAGAACATCAACGGCTAAGTTAGTTAGCATTAGAACAGGATACTGACCATCAGTTGGGCGTAAATAACCTTCTGCTGTTAAATAATCAATCAACTCATTCACATCTTTTTGAGTTCGATCTCTCATAATTCCATAAGTGGTTAATTGGTTAAAACCAAAGCTAATAATCTTTTTGTCTGCTGATCCTGTAAGGACTTTCGTAACAAAGGTTTTGCCAAATTTTTCATTCATTCTTTTTATACAGGATAATACCATCTGTGCTTCCTTCGTTATATCCACTTGGGATCGATCATCTGTACAGTTGCCACATTTTTGACATTCCCCTGCATTTTCCTCACCAAAATAATCTAAGATATATTGTTGAAAACATGATTCCGTATGACAGTAACTAACCATCTTCCGAAGCTTTGCATACTCATATTCCTTGCGTTCCCCTTCCATTTCAGACTGATCAATTAGAAACTTTTGAATATGAACATCTTGAGGAGCAAACATTAATATGCATTCACTCTCTACCCCGTCACGACCAGCACGCCCTGCCTCCTGATAGTAAGCTTCCATATTTCTCGGAATATGATAATGGATCACATATCGTACATTCGATTTATTGATTCCCATACCAAATGCACTTGTTGCAACCATGATACTTATATTATCGTAAAGAAATTGTTCTTGATATTCATTCCGCTGGTTTTCCGTCATTCCAGCATGATATTTACCAATAGATATTCCCTTTTTCTTTAGTTGAAGATAGATTCGTTCTACCTCTTTTCTAGTCGCAGCATAGATGATCCCAGCTTGTCCGCTGTTTTTCCTAATATACTCCTCGATAAAAACATCACGATCCTGTCCCTTAACAACTTTAAATAGTAAATTCTCTCTCCCAAAACCTGTAAGAACGACATGATTTAAAGGGATATCGAGTAACTCACAAATATCCTCCTTAACATTTGGTGTTGCTGTAGCCGTTAAAGCCAAAATAACAGGCTTTGGTTGAATCCCATTAATAAACTTTTTAATTGAGAGATAGCTAGGACGGAAATCATGACCCCACTGAGAAATACAATGTGCTTCATCTATAGCTATTAATGACACATTCATTTTCTTGATTAATTCAACAAAGGAAGGTGCTTCTAACCTTTCAGGAGCCAAGTACAGTAATTTATACTTACCTGCTTCAATCGCCTGTATCCGTTCATACATTTCACTTCCACTAATCGAACTATTAATAAATGTTGCTGGTATACCCGCATTATTTAATGCATCTACCTGATCCTTCATCAATGAAATTAGCGGAGAAATAACAATCGTAATTCCTGGTAACATGAGAGCTGGAACCTGATAGCAAATTGACTTTCCTCCGCCGGTGGGCATGATTGCAACAGTATCTTTCCCTGAAAGTACCTGTTCGATAATTGTACTTTGTCCATTTCGAAATTCATCATATCCATAATAGGTCTGAAGAATTTCCTTCGCATGATTAAGCAAAATAAAACCTCCTTTTCATCATTACTTTATTTTTATTGGAATATTTATTAGAGGTATAAAAAACGAAGTAGAGATTTGCGGTAATGTTGATAGGCTATAAAGGAACATTATCTTTAGGACTTTCTACTATTTTAGCATAAAAAGCGATTCGGAATGTATGTAAGATACATGCTAAACGGTGAAAAAAGAAGAGAACGGTTTTCACCGTCCCCGCCTATTTTAATTTGATTTTTAGCTTGTCTAACATATCTATAGTCATTTTTTCAAGATTATAATCCGCTTTAAAACCCCATTCTTCCTTAGCAGCTGATGCATCTATGGAATTTGGCCAACTATCTGCAATTGCTTGTCTTGCAGGATCTACTTGATAGCTCATTTCAAAATGAGGTATATGCTTTTTAATTTCTGTAGCGATTTCCTCCGGAACAAAGCTCATTGCCGTAATATTAAAGGCATTTCTATGTTTTAATTTACTTGGATCTGCTTCCATTAAATCAATAATCGCTTGTAAGGCATCCGGCATATACATCATGTCCATGTATGTACCTTTATCAATATAAGAAGTATAACTCTGATTTTTGATCGCCTCATAATAGATTTCAACGGCATAGTCAGTTGTTCCGCCGCCTGGTTCCGCTACATAAGAGATTAGCCCAGGAAAACGTACACCTCTTGTATCCACCCCAAATTTAGTATAGTAGTAATCACATAGAAGTTCGCCTGAAACCTTATTTACTCCATACATGGTCGTTGGTCGTTGAATGGTATCCTGTGGTGTTTGATCCTTTGGTGTAGTTGGACCAAAGGCACCAATAGAGCTTGGAGTGAAAAACTGACAATTTAGTTCTCTAGCTGTTTCGAGTGCATTCACCAAACCACCCATATTTAAATTCCATGCTAATAATGGCTTCTTTTCTGCAGTTGCTGATAAGAGAGCGGCTAAATGGACAATCGTATCCACTTCATATTTCTTTGCTAGTTCATACATCTTTGCTCCATCTGTTACATCAAGTATTTCAAAGGGACCTGATGTTACAACCTCACTGCCATTATCCCTTATATCTGTAGCAATGACATGGTCTGAACCATATATACCTCTCATTTTTGTTACTAACTCACTGCCGATTTGTCCTAATGAACCGGTCACAAGTATCTTTTTCACACGAATTCCTCCTGTAAATGCTGCCCATTCTAGTTGATAAATCCTGTGAGCTGTTTTCTAATGTTTTTCAAAGGCTTTTTTCTCAGTCATTGTTGCTATTAAAGTAAAGCTTTAAATAATAACTATCGGTTGAAGAGGGCCACACCTTTTATTTCACAGAGAAAAGAGCCGCAAACTTCATTAGACCGCTGAATCCTATATTAGGTGTAAAAGCCGGTTGTTTGGCTTTTACAGAAACAACAAACTAGACGATAACACCCTTTTCAAAAAACAGCTCATTTATAGAAATTAATACACTTAAATTAGACCCATTTCCTTTCCAACCTTTTCATAAATCGAAATTGCCTTATCTAGCATTTCTTTCGTATGTGCAGCAGTCGGCATATTCCGTACACGTCCAGTACCTTTTGGAACAGTTGGGAATACGATTGATTTCGCATATACCCCTTCTTCAATCAGACGTTTACTGAATGTTTGTGTTGCTTTTTCATCTCCTATAATGCATGGAGTAATTGGTGTTTCACTGTCCCCTATATTAAATCCAAGTTGTTTTAATCCTTTTTTCAAGTAATTTCCGTTTTCCCATAGACGATCATTTAATTCAGTTGAACTCATTAGAATTTCAATCGCCTTCGTAGCTGCTACAGCATCTGCAGGAGTAACCGCCGTTGAAAACAAAAATGGACGAGAACGTACTTTTAACCAATCGATAAGATTTTTCTTACCTGCAACATAGCCACCAACAACACCAATTGCCTTAGAAAGTGTTCCAATTTGAAAATCAATTTTATCGGCAAGGCCAAACTGTTTTACCGTACCTGCACCTTTTCCAGTCACACCTGAACCATGAGCATCATCGACATAGGTAATTAAATCAAATTCTTCTGCGATTTCAATAATCCCTGGAAGATTCGCAATATCCCCGTCCATCGAAAATACACCATCAGTAATGACCATGATTTTATTATATAAACCAGATTCCTTCGCTTCCTTGGCTTTTTTTCTAAGGTCATCCATATCTGAATGGTTCACGCGAATAATTTTTGCCTTAGACAAACGGCAGCCGTCAATAATCGAAGCGTGGTTTAGTTCATCAGATAAAATCGCATCATTTTTATCCATAACAGCAGAAATTGCAGCCATATTACAATTAAAACCAGATTGATAAGCAATAGCAGCTTCCGTTCCTTTAAATTCTGCTAATTTTTTTTCTAATTGAATATGCAAGTCTAAGGTTCCATTGATTGTACGAACGGCTCCTGCCCCTACACCCCAATCTTTAATCGCTTCAACGGCTACTTCTTTTAAGCGGTTATCAGTAGCTAATCCTAAGTAGTTATTGGATGAAAGATTGATAAGTTCTTTTCCCTTAATTTTAATTACTGGGCCATTTGCACTTTCGACAACATCAATTTCATTGTAAAGCCCTTTGTCTCTTAAATCCTCGAGATTTTCATTTAAAAAGCGATCTAATGCGTTACTTGACATATTCAATCCCTCCATTTTTATGTAAACGTTTTACAAACACATGTCCTCCAGAAAAAGACAATATTCAATTATAAATCCTCTTATAGCAGCATTTTATCACATATACAAAAAAATGTTTATATGTAGAGGACATTTTTTATTAACTATTTTACCTTTCATTTAGTATTCCATAATAAAAAGGATTAGAAACGAAATTCTAATCCTTTTGCTCCTTTACTTTAATTTAATTTTTATTTTTTCTCGCAAAAAATTGATTGCATCTCTTGTTTCATCTAAATACGTAACCGTTTCATCATACGCCTGTGATGCTACACACATAAAAAGAATATCAATCACATGCAATTGCGCAATTCGTGATGAGGTTGCCCCGCTCCTGAAAGTGGGTTCTCGTGTAGCGGAGGTATATAATCTAATTTTCGCCTGATCACCTACAATGGACGTTCCGTATTTTGTTAAACTAATGGTTTTAGCCCCCTGCTTATTGGCCAATTCAAGTAGCTTTGCAACCTCAAATGTTTTTCCAGAAAACGAAATACCAAACACTACATCATTTTCTTGGCAGTTCGCCACCAAGGTCGCTGCCATATGAATATCAGAAAATGCAGTGGCATTTTTGTTTATCCGCAAAAATTTCTGTTGAGCATCTTGAGCAATAATACTAGATGCACCTACACCAAAGAAGTGTATATTATTTGCTTTTTGCAGATCCTCTACAGCCTTTGATAGTTCATCAATACTAAGCAGCTCTGCTGTTTCTTTAATCGTTTGAATACTATTACTTGTCATTTTCTCAATAATATTAAACTTCGATTCATTTGGTTCAATATCTCTGAAACCATTCTCACCCGTTTTTTGTAAATCGCCAGCAATTCGTAACTTCAAATCCTGAAAACCTTTTAAATCTAGGGATTTACATAGTCTAATAACAGCTGCACTACTTGTTAGACTATTTTTCCCTAATTCACTCGCAGTCATCGTGATCGATTCTTGAGGGTTTTCTAATATATAAGAAGCAATTTTCCTTTCGGACGGAGGTAGCTTTGAAAGCATTTCCGAAAGCATCGCTAAACCTCCAGTTGTAACTGTCATATACCATCATCTCTTTCGAACATTCTATTTACTATGTCATTTTATATCTATTTTAAGATATATATGTCAATATAAATAGCTATTTAAGATCTTATTAAAATAAATTTTAAAGAGTTTTCTTCATCACATGAAATTTTCGGGTAATTTCAAATCCTGTTTTTCGATATAAATAACCCGCCGAACTTTTCTCTCCGGTCCATAAAAACCATGCTCCATGTAGTCCCTCAGAGCGCATTAGGGTTAAACATTCATGCAAGAGAACCTTCCCCAATCCCTTACCTTGCTGTTCAGGATCAACTCCAAAGGGGCCAAATCGATCGGCTACCCCTTCATATCCTCCATAGATACAGAATCCAACTATCTTTTTCTCATGCCTAGCAACTAATATTCGATTTAATGGAAGACCTTGCAATATTCCCTCACGAATTGCTCTTCCCCAATCAGGATTAAATTTCTCATTTGCAAACTGAATGACTTCAAATAAATCTTTATCTTCAGCTGTAGAAAAAACATATCCTTCCGATTCCCTTAGACTTTTTAATGTATTCACATCCTGAGGTTTCTCATAACCAACTAAATTTCTATCCATAGCTACAGGCGAATATAATGTCTCAAATCCTAAACTTTGTAAAAGCTTATATGCATTAGGGTATTCGCTTTCATCAATTCCAGGTAATATATAGTTTGGTGCATAGGAGGAGAAGAATACATTTCTTCTCCCTTTCGTTTTCAAAAATAATATAGCATCCTCCAATAATTTCCTGCCAATTCCTGAATGTCGATATGATGGATGGACGAAAAAGAAGGTGATCCACCCATTGTCTTGTTCCAAGTCAGTACCATGCATAGGTAATATTCTCCGAACTGCATAAGCAGAACCAACCAGTTGGTTCTGATCAAAAGCAAGTTTTAACCCTTCAGGATCAAAATTAGCATCTAATAAAACTAAATTTCTAAATCTAATTTGATTAATCGGGTCTGTGACTAAACACTTGTTCCAAAGTTGTACAATTGACTTTTCGTCGCCTGGTCGATAATCATTGTAGCTAATCATGATATGTCCTCCTTAACAAAAAAGACCACTACTAATATAGTAAATACGCTTGTTTCCTCTTATTAAAATCCTCAAGATCTTTACGACAATTATCCACAAAGTCCTGTATTGTACCTTGTAATATGTGATTTCTTACCTTTCTAGTTCCCGCAATTAAATCAAAAAAATACCTATTTTTCTCTTTGTCCTGCTTAAACTCAAATTCATTAGGGTGCAGTTGGGCGATTATTTCAAGTAAGGTCAAGCCAGCAGATAGGGAATGCAGTTGGTAACGATCGACAATATGTAACTGCACGCCCTCACAAATCTCGTTCTTATACTTTTGATACGTAGGCATAAAGGAAACTGGCCGCGCTAGTATTCCAGGTATGTTTCTCTCATTGAAAGCTTTCGCTAGACGATAACCCTCAATAAAAGGAGCACCAATATATTCAAAAGGTTTCGTCGTACCCCTTCCTTCCGATAAATTCGTCCCCTCAATTAAGCACGTACCTGGATACAGAATACTCATATCAATACCAGTTGAATTTGGTGATGGCGGTACCCAAAAAAGACCTGTTTCATCAAAATACATATCACGATGCCAATCCTCCATAGGGATAACAGTTAGTTCACACTTGATTCCAAACTCATATTTATAGAGTTGAGCAATCTCCCCTACCGTCATCCCATGTCTATTTGGAATGGGATATAGACCTACAAATGATCGCAAATCTTCCTCTACTAAATTTCCTTCTGTCGCTATACCTGAAATTGGATTCGGTCTGTCGAGTACAACAAAATGCTTCCCATTCTCTGCACATGCCTCCATTACATAAGCCATTGTATAGATATAGGTATAATACCTGGCACCTATATCCTGCAAATCAAATACAATTACATCAACAGGATCAAGCATTTCCTTACTTGGCTTTCGATGCTCTCCATATAGGCTATATACTGGCAGATTGGTGTACGGATCAATAGAGGATTCTATTTTTTCTCCTTCTTTCATATCACCTCTAATTCCATGCTCTGGACCGTACAATGCGGTTAAATGAATGTCAGAATGCTCATAAAATAAATCAATAGTTGGAATTAGAGAACTATCCACCCCAGTCATATTTGTCACTAATCCTATCCTCTGTCCTTGGAACTTTTGGATATAATCCTCTAAAAATACCGTTACACCCAATTTCATATAATCAACACATCCTTTTACTTCATACCGTTTGCTCAATTCTACTTTTTTCTATAATCGTTTCTTTTTTCTTATCAAGCTCCAAGTTCCTTGTTGCATTTAATACAAAAACGGCTAGCATTCCGATGAAGAGTAAAAAGAAACCTATAACTGTAAAACTAATCAATACGGTAATGCATAAAATTTGTATAAAAAGACCAATGGTGTACCAAGTGTGCCCCATAAACTCTTTAATCGATTGATTCATAGCTGCTAACATCTTACAATCTTTAAGGACTAACATTGGAATCGCATAAACCTGGGTTGCAAGAAATGTTAAGCATAAATACGTCTGAAAGACACTAAAGATAAAAATAAAATAACTATGATTGATAGTGAAGTAATACCACCATTCAGATAATGGAATAAGAACAGCTAAGCTATAAACCAATCCTAATAGAAATGCTCTTCTGTAATAACGTAGAAATGACTTTAAAAACATACCGAACTTATACTTTTTGCCTTCTAATACATGATGCATGACTGCATATGCTGCAGTTGTCGAGGGAATAAAGGTTAAGATAAGAAAGACAATTGCCCATTGAATAGGGAGTAGAAAAATGGCAGGAACGATAAATAAAGACCAACATATACTAACCCCCAGCACTGTAAGGATATTTAAAAATATTTGATGTCCTGTTTTTTTCAGAAGTTTGCTGATTGATAACATATAAATGATCACCGTTCCTTTTCCATTAAAATATTTTCCTAAATTCTTACTTGTGTAGTTGGGTCGAATAGATGCATCTTTTCGAGATTAAAGAATAGTTCAACTTTCGTCAGACCAGTAAGCTTTGCATCCGCACTTACTCTGCCTGTAACCTGATCATCACCAACACTAAAGTAAAATAGCAATTCCGCTCCGAGATGCTCGACCACCTTTAATGTTCGTTGGACAATATTTGTCTCTGGTTGATAACTTAATAGATTAGTAGAAAGAATATCCTCAGGTCGAATCCCTAAGATCACCTCTTTACCTTGATACTTTTTGTACTTTTCTAGCTTTTCTGTAGGTATTGTGAAAGTACAATCAGCAGCAATTAATTTATTTCCATCTAATCTACATTTTATAAAGTTCATTGGGGGTGAACCAATAAAACCTGCAACAAACATATTATTAGGATTCTCATATAATTCTTCAGGTGCAGCAATTTGTTGAATTTCTCCTTGATTCATGACTACTATTCTTTGACCTAGTGTCATCGCTTCTACTTGATCATGTGTTACATATATAACAGTTGCCCCTAATCTTTTATGTAATTCCGAAAGCTCTACACGCATTTGTACCCGTAATTTAGCGTCTAAATTACTTAATGGTTCATCAAATAAAAATACACTAGGATTACGGACAATGGCTCTTCCAACAGCAATACGCTGCTTTTGTCCACCACTTAATTCACGTGGTTTTCTATCTAATAAATTTTCGATGCTTAAAATAGCTGCTGCCTCATTGATTTTTTTCTCTATTTCAGCCTTAGGAGTTTTTAAATTTTTTAATCCAAAGGCTAAGTTTTCCTTTATTGTCATATGCGGATAGAGTGCATAATCCTGGAATACCATCGCTATATCTCTATCCTTTGGATGAACCTTATTCACTAGTCGATTTCCAATATAGATATCTCCACTAGATTGCCTTTCCAATCCAGCTATCATTCGTAAGGAAGTAGTTTTCCCACAACCAGATGGACCAACGAATACAAGAAATTCTTTATCTTTAACAGTAAAATTCGCATCATTTACTGCGCGAACTTTCCCCTTTCTTTCATCCTCAAATTCTTTTACCACATTAATAAATTTTACTTCTGCCATAGAAATTCCCCCTATCCTTTAACAGCCCCAATAGTGATACCTTTTAAGAAATACTTTTGCAACGCAAGGAATACTATAATCATAGGAATGGCACTGCATACGGCTCCTGCCATCATTGCTCCATAATCTTGCAAATTTTCAAATCGAAAACTTGTTAAACCAACTTGTAAAGTTCTCATACTATTAGTATTTGTTACTAGGAACGGCCAGAAAAAATTATTCCAATGACCAACGAAAGTAAAAATACCTAGAACTGCTAAGCCAGGCTTAGACATCGGGAGAATAATTTTCCAAAAGATTCCGAATTCACTACATGCGTCAATTCTTCCAGCATCAATAAGAGAACTTGGAAGTGAACTCATGAATTGCTTCATTAAGAAAATACTTCCCACACTAATCATTCCTGGTACAATTAAACCGACAAATGTATTTTCCAGTTGGAATGTATTTACAACCAAAATATAAAGCGGAATAAGAGTAACTTGTCCAGGAATCATCATCGATGAAAGCAAAATCCAAAAAATAGAGTTTCTCCCCGGAAATTTAAGCTTCGAAAATGCATATCCAGCTAATGCAGCAAAAAATACATTAATAATCGTGCTTACTCCCGCTACAATCGTACTGTTTAAAAACCATCTCGCCATTCCACCTACTTCAAAAATTCTTTTAAAAGCATCTAAAGTTGGCCTTTTAGGTATTAATTCTGGTGGGACAGCTGTAATTGCTGATGAATCCTTGAAGGAGGAACTGAGCATCCACAGTAAAGGAACGAAGGTGAATACCGCCCATATTCCTAAAATAATATAAACAACAGATAGTCCTATCCGTTTAAATGTCTTTCTTCTTAAATCTCTTTTCTCATCAAGTATAATTTGATATTGAGGATCAGTTACAGATTTAAGCTCCATATCAATTCCCCCTAGTATTCTACGTCACTAGACATATATTTAAATTGTAAGATCGAAATGACGATAATAATAAAACCTAAAATAAATGCCTCAGCAGAAGCTAACCCAAATTGATAATATTGGAAGGCATGCTGATAAATTAAATAGGCAATGGTTGTCGTGGCAAAGTTAGGGCCCCCTTGGGTCATCACATATGTAGCTTCAAATACTTGGAACGAGCCGATCACACCAGTGATTAGCATATAAAGTGTGGTTGGTTTTAATAATGGCCAGGTAATATTCTTTAATTTCGACCACCAGCTCGCAGCATCGATATCAGCAGCCTCATAAAGCGATCTCGGAATTCCACCCATTGCTGCCAAATATAGGATAACCCCACTCCCATGTCCTCCAATATATGTCATTAACATAATTGAGAATAATGCGGAACTAGAACTAGCAAGCCACATTTGTTGGTCTATTCCAAACCAACCTAAAATAATATTCATTAATCCTGATTGAGTAGGGTCGAACATCCATAACCAAATTAATGACATAGTTATTCCCGAAGTGACTGCAGGAAGATAAAATGAAGCCTTAAAAAATGTTTGAGAACGTTTATTAAGGGGAAAAATCATTAAAGCTAAGAAAAATGTAATAATGATATTCACCGGTACAGTACCTATTGTATAGATAACTGTATTTTTCATTGATTTCCAGAATATATCATTTTCTAGTAAATACTTATAATTATCTAATCCGATAAATTTTGATTCCATGATTCCATATTCTTGAAAACTCATGATAAAAGCCGTTATTAATGGATACACAGTAAAAACAAGAAATAAAAGAAATGGTAACGCAATAAATGCATAACACCAGCCATAATCCTTCATAAACTGTTTAAAGTTTTCCCATGACCATTTTTTAGGAGTCCCTCTTACTGCAAAGGCCATAGATTCATCCCCTCACTCTAATTCTATTAGTATAGATAGGGCTATCTTTAGGGGGAAGGCCCCCCCATCTTGACAGCCCTAGCAATTATTACTTAAGTACATTTTTGGCAACCTCTGACCATTCCTTAACGGCTTGTTCAGGTGTTAGTTCACCAGCTAAAAATCCTTGGAATTTTGGTCGTATTCCATCATTCAGAATTTGGTCTTGCTTTTGCGCAAGTTCTGGTTCTAATTTTGCACCCGGAACAACGTAATCCAATGTTCTTTTAATAAATTGACCGTTATCAGTATTTAATTGTAAGAGATCCTTATACATTTCTTGGCCAGATTTTCTTGCCGGTGGAATAAACATTGTTGCAGCTGTTACACTAGACTTCGTGCCAGTAATATATTTCAATACTTTCGCTGCATTATCAGTATGTTTATCTCCTTTATATTTCTTTTGCTTAAATAACCACATACCGCCACCACCGCCGGTAGCTACTTCTTTTTCTCCTTCATTATGTGGGAATGGAAGTAAAACAAAGTCGATTTTTTCACCTTTTGTTTTTCCTGCATCAATTTCTTTATTTCGATTATCATTAAAGCGGACTTGATACGGACCAGTTCTACCATAGATGCCAACCTCACCAGCAGTAAACATATCAATAACCTTTTGTTCATCAATACCAGCAGTTTCCTTTGGCATTACCCCTGTATCCATTAGCTTCTTCATGAATTTAAGCGTTTCAACAGCCTTTTCATCATTCCAATGGAATTTTCCATCTTCTGATACAGACTTTACAACACCGTTATTTCTCATTAAGTGGGTAAATGTTTCTTCATTTTTACCTTGAGTAGCAAATCCATAAACTTTCTTTCCATCTTTTGATTTCATTTTTGAAATTTTTTCTGAAATATCGTAAAATTCCTGCCATGTCCATCCATCTTTTTGAATTTTCGCTACATCAGCTCCAGCAGCTTCTAGCAACTTCTTATTTCCACCCCAGGTATGAATCGAAATCCATTGAGAAATAGCCCAAATCTTCCCATCACTCGAGAAATTATTTTTAGCAAATGGTTCTATGTCATCTAAGTCTTCCTGAGTTAAATATTTATCTAATGGAACCGCTAAACCTGTTTTTATATACTTTGGCTGCATAACAGAAAAGAAGATATCAGGAGGATTTCCTGAGTTTAAAGCAATATCAAACTTTTTATCTCCTTCTTCCCATGATAAAATTTCATATTTTACTTTAATATCTGGGTTATCTTTTTCAATATCAGCAATTAGTTCCTTTAAATGGTCCTCATAGCCCTTTTGGCCAGTTTCCTTATTTTCTCGATAATGTGGAAACGTCCAAACTGTGATTACATCTTTCCCATCCTTTGACTCCCCACTTGATTCCTTACTACTACAGCCAACCATTGAAACAACTAGTATCAATGAAACAAATAAGACCAGTAGCTTTTTCATATACTTTCCCCCTATCATTCATAACTGTGATAATAAATGTCTAAAATGATATGTGACCGTTCCCTTCCCCCTCACCTCCTTAGTAGAAAAATAATTTTTTACATTTGAGCAATAATGTTTGGTAGTGTAATAGGCAATTTACCTTCTACCTGCTTCTCACCATATATCGCTTCTGCTGCTGTTCTTAATGCAGGCGTTGTAAATTCATAAGTACAAATATACCCAGGAATATCAGGAAGATTCGATAAATCATAAGGACTTCTCGTTGCTACAACTATCACTCTTTTATTAACCTCGAAAACTTTTTCGACTAACTTTATTTGATTACTACCTTTCTGCGCTGATAATGTCGCAATGATTACGGTATCGAATTGTTTGGCTTTTTTTGAGATTTCTTGTATTTCATCATCTGTTGGCGGGTTCGATAGTTTAACCACCTCTGCAGATGGGTGGATCTCTTTAATCGATTCACCTAAAGAAAAGGTAGAGTATCTTTTATCTTCAACCACCATTGTAGATATGTTTTCAGGATAAACCATTAATACCCTATTTGCTTTGTCATTTAATAACGGTAAAATCCCACCATCATTCTTGACTACTGTTACCCCTTGGCGATAGACCTCATTGACCATTTCTAAATGTTCCTTACCCCCCACTAATTCTGGTACTTTTCCTTTTTCATTAAGAGGTATATCATCCCAATTTAAGTATGTTTCTTTCAGCTTAGTGATCCGACTTAGAGCAGACTCAATAACACTATTTTCAATTTCCCCTGACTCTACTGCTTCAATAACTGCCTCAAGGGACCTTATTTGAGGAGTATAGTTATGTGAAATCATGACTAAGTCGACCCCTGCCTTAATAGCCTCTACTGCACCCTTTGGTGTTCCGAATGTTTCCGATACAGCTTTCATCTCCATGCAATCCGTTGTTACTACCCCGTCGAAATGTAGTTTCTCCCGTAGTAGACCACTGATAACCTTTTTAGATAATGTTGCCGGAAGACCTGCTTGGCTTTCTATCGCAGGGAAACAAATATGCGCAGTCATAACAGTATCTGCTCCATTATTAATGCACTCTTTAAAAGGAAGTAACTCGGTAACTTCTAATCTTTCTAAATCATGTTCTATCGTTGGCAGATCTAAATGAGAATCTACACTCGTATCACCATGTCCAGGAAAATGTTTTAACGTCGTGATAACTCCAGCATCCTGCATGCCTTTCATAAGTTGTTGACCTAATAATGAAACATTTGATGGTGTCTCTCCAAAAGATCGTACACCAATAACAGGATTTTCAGCATTATTATTAACATCCAAAACGGGAGACAAATTCCAATTGATGCCCAAGGCTTTAAGTTCTTTCCCCGTAGCATTACCAACTTTAAAAGCGTTGTCTGGGTTATTAGTTGCTCCTAATAACATGGCACCTGGAAATACAGTAGTACCTTCGCCTAGTCTGCGAACGGCACCATTTTCCTGATCTGTACATATTAATAATGGATGTTTATGACCTGCTTCCTTAGCCTCCCTCTGCAATTCCGTAGTTAAATGAAGAACCTCTTCAGGTGTTCCAATATTTCTTCCAAATAAAATAATGGCACCTAAATGATAATCTCGGATTAATTGTTTAATTTCAGGTGTAGCTTCTTTTCCATTAAAACCAAATACCATTAATTGACCTACTTTTTTCTTTAAGTCCAAACCATTCCCTCCAATCTATAGTTCAAAGCCCGGAATAATAGACCCCTTTCTAACATTCGCTCCAACAGGAAACTTCAGAGTTTGTGCATATTGGGTTCGATTCACACATCCTCTCACCGTGCCTAGTGCTTTATAGTAATCATAATAACGAAAGGACTTTGAATTCATAATGAACCAATAATTGGACAATGCTTCTAAATATGTATCAAACTCCTCCGATACATCAATGAAAACATCTGGTTCATATCCCTCCATATCCTCCCAGTTTTCACTATGGTAAAAGCCGTAATAATGGGGTGGCAGTCCGTCTAAGTCAAATCCAGGGAGACCAGCCTTAAGTTGAGCAGCTTGAACAATTTTGGGACATAGTGCATGGTCTGGGTGGATACTATTCACCCAATGGGTAATCACCACATTAGGTTTAAGCTTTCGCATTAAAGTTGCTACCTTTGTAATAGTTGCATCATCACAGGTCAATTCTGCATCTTTATAATCTAGAGTTATACTTTTGCCCCCTAGAATTTTAGCGACTTTTTCGGCCTCTTCTATTTTTTGTATTCTATAGTCTTCTACTGAAATGTTTACTGGATTTCCTTTTTCACCTGCAGTTAAATGAACAAAGGTTACCTCATGCCCGGCCTTCGCATATTTATGTGCAATCGCTCCAGCCTGTATTTCCGCATCACCACAATGAGCACCTAAAACCACTAAATGCATAATGATACCTCCAAATTGTTAAAAGTAAGAACGAATCAAATTATGTAAGCGAGGACGTAAACGGATAATGCCATCCTTTCTCCCTAAATGAACACGATTGGTTAATAAGATGACATGGAGCTTTATTTCTGGATCAAACCAAATACTAGTTCCTGTAAAACCCGTGTGTCCATAAGAGTTATTGGAAAACAAATCTCCACATGAGGAATATGTGTCACTCTTTAGCATCCAACCTAATCCTCTATATTCCTTATCAAATGGAGTGAAATTTTGCTTTGCTAATGAAAGAACTGAACTTGATAAAATTCGCTTGCCTTTATACAATCCTTCGTTTTCAATCATCAATGCATAATTTCGTAAATCTTTAATTGTAGAGAATAAACCGGCATGACCGCTTATTCCTCCCATACTTTCTGCGTTTTCATCATGAACAATGCCCGCCTTATAATCACCAATTGTTTCATTAAACTCTGTTTCAGCATATTGCTCACGATTATGCTTTGGGTTAAATCCTGTATCTTTCATTTCAAGCGGATTGAAAATTTCCCTTTGAATAAAGTCTTCAAATTTTTCTTTTGTGACAATTTCAATTATTTTATATAGTAGAATGAGTCCAAGATCGCTATATACTACCTTTTCACCAACTTTTGATGTCAAAGGTTCTCGACATATTTTCTCGATTATCTGATCTTTATTTAACTTTTCTTTGTAAAACGGTCGATGTGCTGGAAGTCCTGATGTATGGGTTAATAAATGCCTTAAAGTGATTTCTTTGATGTGGAAATTTGGAAGATAGAAATGAACTGAGTCGTCAAGTCTGATTGTACCTGTTTCTATTAATTTCAATATAGCTGGTAATGTAGCGACTACCTTTGTCAAGGAAGCAAGGTCAAATACTGTATCATTATGCATAGGCTTTTTCTCTGGATATACAACACGATTTCCTATCGATTCTTGTAGAAGCGTTTGACCTTGGTGGGTAATCTGAATAACAGCACCTGGAATATTCCCTAAAAGAATCTCATGCTGGAGGAATTGAATCACCTTATTTTTCACAGGTTACTGTGCCTCCTTTCGCCTTTTCAATTGCCTCATGAACAAATCCATTTGTAACACCCAGTAAATGTTTGGCTTTTTCAAAGGAAACTCCACCGAGAAGCATAACGATTGCTGGCTTTACTTTTTGATCGGTCTTATTTAATATGTTTGCTGCTTCTGTATAGCTAACTCCTGTAATGTTTTTCACAATATTTCTAGCTCTTTCGATGAGTTTGATGTTACTTGGATTCAAATCAACCATCAAATTACCGTATACTTTGCCAAGTTTTATCATCGTAGCTGTAGTAAACATATTTAACACCATTTTTTGTGCAGTAGCAGATTTTAGGCGAGTCGAGCCTGTTAATATTTCCGGGCCAACGATTACTTCAATACCCAAATCAGCATAATGACTAATTTCAGCTTGTTCATTACATGAAAGTGCAATGGTTTTTGCGCCTATACTTCTGGCATATTCTAGTGCGCCAATAACATAGGGAGTTCGACCACTGGCGGCTATTCCGACTACTATATCCATTTCTTTTAGTTGTCTATCTTGTAAGTCTTTTGCTCCATTCTCTCTATTGTCTTCTGCCCCTTCTACAGCGGTAAACATGGCTGTGTTGCCGCCTGCTATAATTCCCTGTATCAATTCAGGAGGAGTGCAAAATGTTGGTGGACATTCCGAAGCATCAAGGACACCTATTCTTCCGCTCGTTCCGGCACCAATATAAAATAATCTTCCTCCATTTGATAGAGCCGTATAGATCAACTCAATTCCTACTGATATTAATGGAAGGACCTTTTTTACTGAAGCAGCAACAGTGTAGTCCTCATCATTCATCAGCTCGATAATTTCTAATGTCGAAAGTTGATCAATATTATTTGATCGATTATTTGTTTGTTCTGTCATTAATGTTGAAAGATTTACTTTCATTTCCACACGCCTTTCCAAGCATTACGTAATACTCAAGATAAGAATACTTATTAATAGGTTTAGTCTAAACTTTTACTATATTTAGCATAGCTTTTCCATTTGGTATAACCTAGTTTCCCATAGAAATCTACCAACCCCGTCCAATCTATGACAATATCATTAATCCCACGTGATCGAAGGACGGCAATTCCAGCTTCCACGATGGCTATACCATAACCTTTCTTTCTTTCCGAAGAATCTACACCTAGAGGGCCAATTCCACCTAATGCTCGATTCAATAGAGGTGACCAGTACACATTTTGAGCAATAAATGGTGATTCGGGGTCATTTACTCGGCAAAAACCTATGATTCTATTATTCTTTTTCAAGACTACAAATTCACGTCCTGTTCCACCTTTATTAAAATAGTGGAGGGCCTCATATTCCCACCTACCCGGAAAACAGCGATGTAAGAAGCTTAATAGTTCATCCTTTTCCGTTTCTTTAAGTAAAGTAAAATCTACTTTATCCTTAATGGGCATTGGTGAAGTTAATTCTTTACTATAGTGGGAGATTAAATCATAATCATAGCCATTATTTATATATCCTTGTTTTTCAAACCATGGGTTAGTCGCTTTACATTCAGAGGGAATTCCAGGGAAATAATGCCATGGGTCCCTACCTAATAATATTTCCTGAACACCGGCTACTGCTAATGCATTTTCTGCGTGTTCTAGTAACTTTTGGCCGATCCCCTGATTTCGATGATCTGTTGCAACTAAGAGAATTTGAATCCATCCAACCCTATTACTTAATTGAACAGGGCAATTATCCTCATTCCATTTCTTAGATACTACAAATCCTATAATTTTATTATCATTATCAAGAGCGATTGCAGAACCTGATAAATAAATATTTTTATCATCAAAGCTATTTTGCTTAAATAACTCTTCCCTCATTGGATAATGCTTACCGAGTTCTTCATTCCATAAATTTACTAATTCCTTTAGTTTCCCCTCATCCCAATTGGTTAAGCGCAAGTTTTTCACCCCTTTTCTTTCGTACGTAAAAAAAAATAATAAAAAACAGTCACAATACATGTAATATTATTTCAGAAACATCAAAAATAAAATTCTCTAAATAATGGTAGCGCTGTCATTTATTTAAAGAATTTATAAATCCTGATATAAGTAATTATAATTAATATTCATTATTTTTCAACTATTTTTAAAATAAAATTACACTTTTTTATTTTTACTGACTAATGAAAGTTACCATATATCTTTTAATTCATTTAGTGAAGATACGATAATATCCGGAATAGGAGATTCAGTTAGCGAATTTAATTGATGTTGTGTTTCCCTTTTCCATTTCGATTCTAAGATTTTTTTTATTTCTACATCCTTACTTCTTTGGTCAGCCTTAATTATAAGTAAGTGATATGGTAGCTGACGATAAATAAAAACTGAATAAATCCCAAATGCATTTGCTAATTGAACATCATCATCCAGTCTGTCACCTATATGTGCTATGATTTCTCCATCCTTAGTAAGTGATTGAAGAATTCTATGATCTGGCTTACCATACCCTACTTGATCAGGTGTAATAATTCTTTCAAAATAGCGAGTCAGTCCTAATTCCCTCATTACAGGATATTGATATTTATAAAAGCCATTTGTTACAGCTGCCAATGAGTACCCTCTTTCTTTTAAATATTCAAGAACAGATAAAGACTCATCCTCTAAGAGATAAACTTTTGGAAATGTTGAATGTTTTTCCACCAATTCTTCTATATTGATGCGTAACTCTAATTGCTGTTTTCTAATATGTTGTTCAACGATGTCATCCCAGTCGTAAGCTTCTACGGTTCTTTTATTTTTCACTCTTAAATAATGTTCATTAAAAAGCTCTTGAATAACATTATATTCATAGCTGCATTTATCTATAATATTCCTCTGTACCTCTGGAAAAACATACTTTACGAATGGATTTTGCATAATTGTCCCATCCAAATCAAATGTTAGCCATTTTTTCATTTCATCGCCCCCGATGTAAGTCCTTCAATAAATTGTTTAGAAGCAAACAAAAAAGCTATGATCATGGGTAAAGATGATATGGATAGCCCTGAAAACAGTAAGTTCCAATCCGTATCATATTCACCAAATAACGTTAACATTCCTAGTGGAATTGTACTTTTATCATCATCATGAATAAAAATTAGTGGGTAAAAAAAATCATTCCAAACACTAATTAAATTAACAATCCCAACGATGGCTAAAGGGGGCTTCATTAACGGTAAGATAATCTTGTAATACACCTGAAATTCATTACAACCGTCAAGACGTGCCGACTGGTCTAAATCTTTTGGTAGCGAACGAAAAAATCCGTAAAACACAAAAACTGCAAAGGGAATCCCACCAGCAACATATATAATTACAAGTGAAGAAAGAGAATCCAGTAAATTTAATTTCATCATAATCATATAAAGAGGAAGAATAGCCAATTTCATAGGAAGCATTAGACCAAGCATAAAGAAAAATAGAATGTAAGTATTCCATTTATAAGCATATCTTGATAAATAATATGCTGCTAAAGAGGATACAAAAAGGATGAGAAAAATGGAAAGTGCACTAACATAGATGCTATTCCATAAATAACCGCTAAAGTTCACTTTATTCCAAACAGTTAAGTAATTTTCAAGAGAAAAAGATTTAGGTAACCCTAGCGGTGAAGTTAATATTTCTAAGTTTGATTTAAAGGAAGATACAATCATCAAGAAAACTGGATACAAAGCTAAAAAGGAAAAGATTAATAAAATTGTATACTTAATCGTTTGTGGAAATCTTTTTATCATCAATTTTCCTCCCTTATTGTTCAAATTCCCTCTTTTTGAAGAAAAATAATATGATGGCAGTTGCTGCTGCAATAATAAGAAATAAAACAACTGCTAAAGCTGATCCTAAACCAATGGCTTCACCACCATCAACAGTTCCGAATGCTAAACGGTAGAAATAGGTAGCTAATACATCTGTTGAATAATAAGGGCCGCCTGATGAGCCTTGCATGGCAAAAATTAATTCGAATGTCTCAAATGAACCGATAAAGGTAAGTATTGTTTCAATCATAATGGCTGGCATGATCATTGGTATCGTAATCTTCAGTATCATGGTTAGACCTTTTGCACCATCCATTTTCGCTGCCTCAAAAATATCCTCAGGAATCGCTTGAAGACCCGCAAGGAATATTAAGATGGCAAAGCCTAAACCATACCAACTATTCACTAAAATAATTGTATATAATGCCGTGTCGGGATCCCCTAACCAAGGTTGTGCTAAACTCTCTAGACCTATTATTTTTAAGAATGTATTAAGTGCACCATATGTCGGATTAAGGATTAAGCTAAATAGAAAGCCTACTACAATGACTGATAAAAGTTTTGGTACAAATAATACGGTTTTAAAAAACTCCTTGCCTTTTATTTTACTATTAATGATTAACGCTAATATAAATGCAACAATTAATTTCGTTAAAACGGTCCCAATAAAAAAAATGATATTATGCCAAAAAGCATTATTAAATGTTTCTTTAAAAGGGGATTCAGTAAAAAGGCGAACAAAATTTTCTAACCCTATAAATGAATCCTTATGCATTCCTTTAAAGGAGAAAAAACTATTTAGGAAGGCAGACAAGATTGGATATATTTGAAATACGATATAAAAAAATAGGGCCGGCATTAAAAATAAGTGAACAAGATGTTTTCTAGGATTTCTTGCTTTTCTTATTGCGGGCATATATTTCACATCTTTTTTCTGTTCATTCATGACTTCTCCCCCCTTGTTAAGGACCATATTCAGTTAAGCTTAAAATTCCAGCCTAACTGAATATAAATAAAGGTGTTTATTGCTTTTTAAACCACTTATCCAATGACTTTTGTGTCTCTTCAATCACGTCATCAGCGGTTAACTTATCAATATACATTCCCTGCAGGGCATTTTCAAAAGTCGTTTTAGTTGTCGGACTACCATCACCTAAATGCACAAGCATAAAGTAAGGTGTATTACTTTTTTCACTCATCTCAGTCAATTTTTTAACTAGAGGGTGTTTAGGAGTAACTCCAGGAATCGCACTCATCCGATTAAGCTCATCACTAAACATTTGCCCGAATTTTTTAGATGCTAAAAATTCCATAAACTTCAGGGCCTCTTTTTGGTGTTTTGAAGCCTTAACCACACCATAAGATCCATCTACCCATGTAACTGATGGGGTATCACCACCTTCTGTATTAGCTACAGATGGTAAAATGTCTATTGGTAAATCTGGATTATTTTGTTCAAAAGACTCTAACCGGTAGTCACCATTGATATACATTGCAGCCTTCCCTGTATAGAACAAAGCCTGTGCATCTTTATCTTCAATCGCGACAAAATCTTTAGGGAAGAATGGTTCAAGTTCCTTCATCCGCTTAATAGATTCTACAAATCTAGGATCATGTAAATTTACTTCGCCTGTTAGAAACTCTTCTACAAATTGATTACCATCATAAGTTGTTGCACCAATTACACTATGGGTCAATGAAAGAAGATAACTAGCTTTACCTGACTGGGCAATTGGTACGATATCTTTACTTTGAAATTCCTTCGAAACTTGAAGTAGTTGGTCCCATGTTTTTGGAGGCTCTAGCCCATTTTCTTTAAATAACTGTGTATTATAAAAAATAACTGCAGAATTTAGTGTCAATGGTACACCATATACTTTTCCGTCACTTCCTTTAGCTGCGTCTAGGTATTCCTTAGGTATATCCGTAAGCCCTTTCACATTATCTAAGGGTAATAAATATCCTGAATCCGCAATTGTCGTAGCCCCTTGATAAGGTCTTAACTGAATAATATCTGGACCTTTTCCAGAGGATAAAGCATTCGTTAAAATCGTTCCATATTCGGTAGACTTAAAGGGTTTAAATTTCACCTCAACCCCTCTATTTTCCTTTTCAAATTCATCAATAAACTTTTCATATGCCGCCTTATCTTCAGGCCTCCAGCTATAAATGGTTAATTCAACCTTATTTACTTTCTTTTCACTATCAGATGACGAAGAGGAACAGCCTGCAAGAAAAATACTTGATACAAATAAAATGGTAATAAAATATATTAAGCATCTTTTCATCTATTTTGTCTCCTTTCATAATCCAGCTTCAAATCTTTACAATACATTGTCGGCAATTTTAATATTGAGGAATAAATAGAATGAGATTAGTCCACTACATATATATGGCGTTAGATAACCCTCCTTTTATCATTAGTAAATTCATCGAAAATGTTTTCTAAGGAATGATTGAAGATGATAAGCACTTATTCTTGTTAGCTTGTGATCTACGAAAGGAGATAAATGATTAGAAGAATGTTAGGTGTGATGTTTAATTTTTTTAACTCTTAAAGTGCTAATATATAATATTAATGTTTCGATATTTTTATTATAAAAATAAAATAATATTTCAGTCACAAGGTAATTTTCTTCTGATAAAAAAGAGTAGGCAGTATGAAGTGAGGTTCATACTGCCTTTATTCACTGTCCGAAATTATTTTACAGTGATTGTATTGCTTTCCACACTTTCATTATGCAAACGGTCTAGTGCGGTAACAACATAAGTATAAGTTTTATTAAGCTTAGCCGTTTTATCCAAGATTACTTGGTTTTCGGATGTTTTTCGAACTGTCATTAGCAAATATTTAGAACTATTTATACTTCCTTTTTGTTTCCCATCAAATCGATATACAGCATAATAGGCAGTATCATTTTCCTTTTGATCTTCTACAGTCAGTTGAACACCACTTCGTTGATGAACTCCATTCCGAAGCTTTGGCATTTTTGGAGCAGTATCGTCCAACCATGGCATCGTTGGAATGAGTGCTGGAGATTTATATAGATCATTCATTAGGCGATTTTTGATACCAAGTGGATTTCGAATTAAATTCTTTAAACTAAAATGAACGCTACCATGTATATCATTATAGTTCCTCATCAAGTTAATTTGTTTTGAGTATTCCTGCGAATTGGACCAAGCAGGATCTGAATTATTATTTATCTTATAGGCAGCCTGACCAATGTATAAATGGATTGGTTTTCCGGCAATTTCTTTTCTCCACCAGGCACTTAACACATCAAATGAAGCAGGTTTATACCCAATGCTCCAATAAATTTGTGGATTAATATAATCCAGACTTCCATTTTGAATCCATTGCCTTGTATCCGCATATAAATCATCATAATTCGTTTGTCCAGCTTTTGTATTAGATCCTGACGGGTCATCTGCTATATTTCTCCATACACCAAATGGACTGATTCCAAATTTCACATATGATTTTTCATTTTTAATAGAAGTGTTAATTTTTGCAACTAATTTATTTACATTGTCTCTTCTCCAGTCACCTTTATTAGTAAATTGCTTTGAACCATAGCTTTTATAGCTGCGGTTGTCTGGAAATTCTACACCAGCTATTTTATAAGGATAAAAATAATCATCCATATGGACACCATCAATATCATAATTTTTGACAACTTCCATAATGCCATCGACGATGAAATCCTGAACTTCAGGTATACCCGGATCATAGTATAATTGTTTTCCATAGCTTAAAACCCAGTCAGGATGCTTTCTTGCTGGATGATCTTTAGAAAGTTTCTTTATATCCTTGTGGTTCATTGAAATTCGGTAAGGATTAAACCATGCATGAAATTCTAAATTCCGTTTATGTGCTTCTTGAATCATAAATTCTAATGGGTTATAGCCAGGGTTCTTCCCTTGTGTACCAGTAAGATACTCAGACCAAGGACCATACTTAGAAGGATAAAAGGCGTCAGCAGTTGGTTTTATTTGTACAATCACTGCATTCATGCCCATGCCCTTTACATCATTTAGTAATTTCATATATTCTTCTTTTTGTTTTTTTATCGATAATCCTTTTTTGGACGGCCAATCGATATTGTTTACAGTGGCAATCCACACAGCCCTGAATTCTCTTTTTGGTGAAATTACCTCTTTTGCATCGATGCTTTTAGATGGAAATAAGGCAACTAGCAATATTATTGCAACTAAAGCAAATCCACTTTTTTTCATCATCATCCTCCTATTATTTATATGTCCATTTAAGGAAGATTATAGCAATATTTGGAGAATGATAGAACAAAAGATTCATAGATTTAATCAAACGGGTAATTTAGCACAGTAGTATGAATAATTAGTTTATTTAAGTTAGCTAGTCTCCCTTATATATAAAGTTTTTATCTCCTGTAGGTGATAAGGTTATAGAACCAAGGATCACCTGTTTATTCGAACCCGTTGCCTGAGGAACATTAGAGCATTGCTGATGAATTGTTTCATTTGCTAGGATGGCAAAGGCAATTGCTTCTTTAGCATCTGAGGAATAGCCTAGATCCTCTTGTGTATAAATTTTGTAATCTGGTAATAGTCCTTTAAGCATATTTATTAAAGTACGATTATGGCTACCGCCACCACCTAGAATTATTTCGTCAATTTTGACTTTTGGAAAGACAAACTTTTTGTATGCATCATATATTGAATAAGCCGTATAATACGTAACTGTAGCAATCAAATCCTGATCAGACATCTGGGGATAATTCTTAAGGATTTTTTCCGTATAAGTATTCCCAAAAAGCTCCCTACCTGTTGACTTAGGCGGCTGTTTGTGAAAATAAGGATTTCTCAGCCATGTAGCAACTAGCTCCTTATGAACCCTTCCCTTTGCGGCCCAATTTCCATCACAATCATATGCCAAACCTAGTCTTTTTTTACATACTTCATCAATAATCATATTTCCTGGACCCGTATCAAATGCAAAAAGATCCTTGATTTCCCCACCTTTTGGCAGGACTGTGACATTCCCTATACCACCAATATTTTGCAATGCTCTCCCTTTAGAATCATTTTGATAAATTAAGTAGTCAGTATAAGGTACAAGTGGCGCTCCCTCCCCCCCAGCTGCTATATCCATTGATCGAAAATTAGAAATAACTGTTATTCCTGTTTCATAGGCGATAACAGAAGGTTCTCCAATTTGTAGAGTTGATTGAACGATGTTGTCAGTTTCTTGTGGGATGTGAAAGACCGTTTGCCCATGTGAGCCAATAGCATGAATTTGATTCAAAGGGATATCTGCTTCTTTACAAACTTGTTTAACTGCATTTGCGAAAAGCTTTCCTAGCTTGAAGTTCATACTCGTAATCCTTGCAATATTTGACTCTTCTACATTCATACATTGTAAAATTTCCTGCTGTATCTCCTCTGAAAAAGGAACACTAATAAAATGAATAAGTTCTGCTTTGGTCCTTAATCCCCATTCATTTATCCGAACAATTGCTGCATCAATACCATCAATGGATGTTCCAGACATAAGTCCAACTATTAATTTTTCCAGTTTGACCACCCCACTTTTTCTTTCATCGATTCAATTTATATATTTCAGAAATAGCAAGCGCACCAGTGGCCGGTATACAATCCGATTCTAAAAAAATACTAGACGGTAGCTCTTTTGATATTGTTTGTTGAAAAGCTTGTTGTACAAAGATGTTTTTTTCGAGCAAACTACCTTTGCATCCAATTGACACAGAATTTTCCAGACCTAATTTTTTGATAAGCCTTATTGTTTGGTTACCTAGTTCCGTACCCGCTTTACGAAATATTTCCTTTGCTTCTTGACTTCCTTCTTTCGCTTGAAGATAAACAATATATGAAAGAGAGGCAATTTCTCCTTTTGTTGCTTGATAAATAAATCCCTTTAATTCATTTGCATCCCTCATGCCTAGATGATTTAAAATAGATAAAGAAAATGGAGAATATGTTATTCCCGTTTCCTTTTCTCCTATTATTTGTTTACAGGCTTGAATAGCGATATCATACGAACTTCCTTCATCCCCCAATAGATGTCCCCAACCACCTGCATATTCCTCTTTTTCTCCATTCCTTCCATATGAAATAGAACCTGTACCTGCAATTGTAAGGACGCCATCATTTAATTCAAAAATAGAATGGTATGCGAGGACAGCATCGTTGACAAGAATAATAGGTAGAGCTGTTGTTTGTTTAAGATATTGATTTATTTTTTGGCGATTCTCCCCAGCTTCAATACCAGCAATTCCTGCAACAACTTGTTTACATTGCGGACCATAAGGGCTCTCTAAACACGCATTCAGAACATCTAAAATATTTGATACAGCAGCTTCAAAAACAATATTCGGATTTCCATATCCAGAATCCACCTCAAAGACTATCTCTTTATTTTCTGTTAGTATAAGTGCTTTAGTCTTTGTCCCACCTGCATCAATACCAATAATATATGACATCAGCTTCCCCCTATTGTTATCCTCTTTGAATTTTATCGATTTAAACCCACTTTATTTTAAATTTGCCCCCACCACTAATAAACTTAAGGAGGTTTTTATCCTCATCGATTACCTCGCCAATCACATTTACCTTTTCATTAGCAGCTAAATTCGTTTTTGTAATTTGTATTTCCCCTTGATAGCGCCCATAATTGCTATTATCTACCGTAATTGAGCCCATCCTGCGTTCAATCATATGTTCAGGCTCAACCGGTCTTTTTCCAATTAATCCATATTCCCTAGATTCCATTGAACGAATACAATCCCTCGCTGAGTCTAATCGATTGGTTTGAGCATTCTCCATTATTGCAATAAGTTCTTTGTCCTTGGTAAACGCCCTTGCTCTTAACAGAAAGCAGTCTTCGTTTATGAAGGTATAGAACTGTTCAAGAGTCTCATCGCTTAGCTGTACATCGCCTACTAATATTTTATTAACTCCTTCCTTAAAATGTAAATCACAATAAGCAGTAAATGGAGATACTTTTCTATGATCCTCTAATGTTGGTAGTCCTTCAAATAGCGGGGCGCGGAGTTTTCTATCTCCAGGAATAAACGCCATCGTTTTTATTCCTTCAGATGCTAACCATTTATTTTTCACTTGGAAATCCTCACGCCCAAGACCTGTTTCAGGTCGAGGATAAAAATTATGCCAAGCCTCCGTTGAGGATAAATTTAAACTAAAAGACTTTAATTTTTCTAATGCGCTTTGATTTAACGTACTAGCATTTAGAGCAATCTTTAATTTATGAGATAGCTTAGCAATCATATCTTCACTTACACCATAATCAATACGAAGACCTGTTAGTCCCCATGATAATAGTTGATCCGCAGTTTCCCATGAATAACCTAAATATTGTAGTGACTTCGGTGAGATGTCAGCAATTAGTTCCATATCATTATTTCGTGCAATAGTTCCAAGTTCCATTAGTCTATCTTTAAATAGATTTGGATTATCCTCTGGAATATGTAGTGATGTAAAAATTGATTTAAATCCTCTTTTTGATACCCTTTCAATATACTCCCTTTGTCCACTAATTGGCTCTGATAAATATACGGATATTCCTAGCAAAGCAATCACTCCTCGGTTAATCTTATCATTAGGCTCTATTCTCAAACATTTTCGCTATTTTAGGTAATTTTTACAAATAAAAAAGTTGAAGACTGAGAATCTCCATAAGACGCTGAACCCATTACAAAAGCAGCAAACTAGACAAGAACAGCCTATAATAATAAAAGGGAGGATCGTCCTCCCTTTTTATTATTAAATATCTTCCGCCATTTCCTCTTTAAATCCAAATAAATAAGTGAATAAAAAGCCAAATGCGTAAGCAATAATAATTCCTATTAAATATAATAAATATTTATTATCTGCAATGAGCATTGTAAGTGATAGACCAGAAACCCCAATACTAGTAGCTGCAGTTTTAACTACTGCCTGAAAGGCTCCACCAACTGCTGCACCTAAACATGCAGTAATAAATGGCCTTCCAAGTGGAACAGTTACCCCATATAAAAGTGGCTCACCAATTCCTAGGAAACCAGCAGGAAGTCCACCTTTAATAATGTTTCGTAATCTTTTATTCTTCGTTTTTACAAATATAGCAATTGCTGCACCAACTTGACCCGCACCTGCCATTGCTAGTATTGGTAAAAGCGGTGTATTTCCAAGCTGATTCATTAACTCAACATGTATAGGTGTGAGACCTTGATGTAACCCAACCATAACGAGTGGTAGGAAAAATCCTGCTAATAACGCTCCTGCAACTACACCACCGAAATCTAAGATTGCATTAATACCACTTGTGATTCCATCAGATAAAAGTCCTGCAACCGGCATTACAATAAATAAAGATAAAATAGCAACAATCAAAATGGTAATAAGTGGTGTAAAGATAATATCAATTGAGTTTGGCATAATTTTCCTTACTTGCTTTTCTACAACAACCATTAACCACGCAGCAAAAATAACACCGAATAGGCCACCTCGCCCTGGAATGAGAGCGTCTCCAAAAATATGAATATCAGCTAAGCCTGGATTAAATAAGAACATCCCTGCAATCGCACCAAGTACTGGTGTTCCACCAAATTCCTTTGCTGTATTCCATCCAACCAAGACACCTAAATAAGTAAAGATACATCCACCAAGTAAAAGAAGGATCTTCATCCAAGTCAATTCTGGGTCTACTCCAGCATTTTTTGCAAAATTCGCTGCTCCATTGATTAAACCGGATGCAACTAAACCAGGAATAAGCGGAATGAAGATGTTTCCTATACTTCTTAGAAAGTTTTTAAAAGGCGTATTATTTTTTTTCTTCATGTTTGCTTTTTTTAACTGAGCTTTTTCTTCAAAGGACAAATCACCAGATTCTGCTGCCTCTCCGACTTTTAACCCTGTCATATTACTTAAAACATCTGAAACCTTATTTACTGTCCCAGGCCCAACAACAATCTGCAGTGTTTCATCATCAATTACACCCATAACCCCATCGACCTTTTTTAATTGGTCGATATTCACTTTGTTTTGATCCTTTAACTTTAGTCTAACACGTGTCATACAGTGGGCAAGTTGTCTAATATTTTCCTTTCCACCAATATGCTCTAGAATACCTTCAGCTATTGCTTGTTCTTTTTTCATCATTTCTCCCCCCAATGGGCTTATAGTGCTTTTCTTATAAATCCATTCGCCTTTTTTAGACTTACCAACGCTTCTTCATATGAGCATTGAAGTAGAATCATTACAATGGCTGCTTTGACATTATGATTAGCCTTTTCGAAGTACTCACTTGCGATTTCATAATCAACTTCTGTTGATTGCATAATAATCCGTTTTGACCGTTCGACAAGCTTTAGATTCGTTGATTGAACATCAACCATTAAATTCTTATAGACCTTGCCTATACCGATCATTGATGCAGTGGAAATCATATTTAAGATTAGCTTCTGAGCTGTACCAGCCTTTAATCGTGTTGAACCAGTTAATATTTCAGGTCCTGTCTCAACCTCAATAAAAACACTTGCATATTTACTTATTTCTGCAGCTTTATTACAGCTTACGCTCACCGTTTTAGCCCCTATTTCGCTCGCATACTTTAGAGCACCTATTACATATGGTGTACGCCCACTTGCTGCAATACCTATCACAGTATCTTTATTCGATAGAGTGATACTTGCTAGGTCCTTCCCGCCTTGTTCTTCATCATCCTCGGCGCCCTCAACAGCTTCGGTAAACGCTTTCACACCACCTGCAATAAAACCTTGGACCATTTCTGGTGGTGATCCGAATGTTGGCTTACATTCAACAGCATCTAAAACTCCTAGTCTTCCACTAGTACCTGCACCTATATAAATTAATCGTCCCCCTTCTTGAAATGATTGGATAACGTAGTGAACGGCTTTTTCAATACTATGAATTTCCATAGCAATGGCTTGAGGCACTGTTTGGTCTTCTCGATTCATCGTTTCTAAAATTTCATGAATTGACATGACATCTAGATTCATCGTGTTGTCATTGCGTTTTTCTGTAGTCAGTTTTTCAAGCATAGTACCATCCTTTAAATTTTATTTCTTAATTTCATTTTATATATTAGAAATAAAATGTCAATATAATCTATTAAAATTTGAATTAATATTTTAAAACCGTATTTTATAAAAGATTTTAATATAAAAAAACTCGGTATTTCTACCAAGTTTTTCTAAGTTATATACTAGATTTAGTCTGTAAGAATAATACTATTATTTATGCTTAACACTCTTTACTGCCTCTTCAATTCTCTTCATTGCATTCTCCAATCTTTCTCGTGGACATGCAATATTCATCCGTACAAAGGAATCACCATTTTGACCGAATTTATATCCTTCATCAAATTTAATCTTTGCCTCATTTAAGAAATATTGAAATAATTCTTCTCCTTTCATACCAAGTTGGCTACAGTCAAGCCAGATAAGGTGGGTTGCTTCTGGTTGGATAGGAATAATCTCAGGAATCTGTGTTTTAAAATAATTTAAGACATATTGCAGATTTTCCTCCAAGTAAACAAGCAATTCCTCAAGCCAATATTCACAAGACTCATATGCAGCAATTGTTCCTTCTACCCCGAATACATTCGGCCTCATTAAACCGAACTGAATAAGCTTTTGCTGATATTGTTCTCGAAGGTCCTTGTTTGGAATCATGATAATCGATGTTTGTAATCCTGCTACATTAAAGGTTTTACTTGGTGCAGCACATATAATACTTTGATTCTTGATTTTTGGATTCACTTCAAATAATGGATGATGTTGATTTCCTTTATACACAAGATCTCCATGCATCTCATCCGAAATAATCCACACATTGTGTTTTAAACATATTTCAGCAACTCTATTCAATTCATCAATCGTCCATACTCTTCCAACAGGATTGTGAGGACTACATAAAATCAATACACTTGCTTTTGGATTGCTTGCTTTTTCCTCTAAATCAGCGAAATCCATTTCATATGTACCATTTTTATAAACAAGTGAATTTTGTACAATTTTACACTGATGATTTTCAATACTACTATAAAAAGGATAATATACAGGTTCTTGAACAATCACATGTTCTCCTGGCTTTGTTAAAATCTGAAGAAGGATATTAATTCCTGGGATAATCCCTGGGCTAAATGATATCCACTCTTTATCTATATCCAGGTCGAATCTTTTTTTCCACCACTGGATAATCGAAAGATAGTAACGATCACAAAAAGTTGTATAACCATAAATACCATGTGCAGCTTTTTTCACCATCGCTTGCATAATTTCAGGTGCTACTTGAAAGTCCATATCTGCTATACACATTGGGATAATTTCATTAGGATCAGGTATACTCGACCATTTAACCGAATGTGTACCCGTCCTTACCACACAATCATTCCAATTCATTTTATAATCCCCCTATTACTCATACATCTACATAGCTTTAATATAACTTAGGGCAAACAATAAGAAAAGGCAAGCGCTTAATAAACAAATGCAAAAAAGAACTTTCATTTTGATCTGAACCCAAAAAGTTAGACACGAATTTTAAGCAGCTTCCTTGGCATGAGTACGGTATTGAATCGGACTCATGCCTTTTAATTTTGCCTTAATTCGTTTGTGATTGTAATAGTGAATATACTTCTCTAATTCTTCTTTGAAATGCGCCATACTGTTAAATTCTTTAAGATAAAGCAGTTCACTCTTTAATAAGCCGAAAAAATTCTCTATCACCGCGTTATCTAAACAATTCCCTTTACGAGACATGCTTTGTGTAATTCTATGTTCTTTTAATGCATGTTGATACTTCTTCATCTGATAATGCCAGCCCTGATCAGAGTGAAGAATAGGGGTATCGCAATCTTCTAATCTCTTAAAAGCCTTGTCCAACATCTTTGAAACAAGTGCGTAAACTGGGCGTTTTTCAACATTATATGCAATAATTTCTCCGTTATAAAGGTCAAGGACTGGTGACAAATATAGCTTTTCCCCATGTAAATGAAATTCCGTTACATCGGTTACCCACTTCTCATTTGGCTTTGTTGCTTGAAAATCACGTTCTAAAATATTTGGGGCGATTTTTCCTACTTTTCCACGGTATGAACGATACTTTTTCATGCGGATAAGACATTTTAACCCCATCTCATTCATTAAGCGGTGCACCGTTTTATGGTTTAGTTTTATACCACGATTACGCAATTCTAAGGTGATACGACGATAGCCATATCGACCTTGGTGTTCATCAAAAATCTGTTGGATCACTTCTTTCACTTCTTTATATTTATCTGGTTTATTCATTTGGTTTACCCAGTAATAATACGTACTGCGAGGAATTTCAGCCACTTTTACTAAATCTTTCACTTTAAATTCCTGCCTTAGTTCATAAATTACTTTCGCTTTGTCTTGTACTGTAATCTTTCCTTTTCTTGAACTAAGGCATTCAACTTTTTTAAATAGGCGTTCTCCATACGTAAACGTTCAATTTCAGCGAGTAGTGCTTCTGGTGATCCTTCTACTGGTTGAGTTTTCTTTGATTCCTTTTTCATGGATGGACGCCCCTTCTTTTTCGGTTGTAGAGCGTCTATCCCTTGTGTTTCAAATAAACGTTTCCAATTCCACACAGTGCCAGAGTCAGGAATGTTAAAGACTGTGGTGGTTTCATTAATGGACGCTCCCATTTCATTTATATAATGAATTACGTCCATTTTAAACTCAACCGAATAATTTGTATATGTTTCCCGAAAAGCTTCCAATCCATGTTGTCGATACTTCGCTACCCATTTTTTTAACATCGTTGTACTGACATTATGGCGTTTTGCTGTATCTTTGAAAGATTCCACACCTTTAAGGTAGTCTTGAATAGCATTTAATTTAATTTCCAGTGAATATTTCGTCATAAAAAAACTGCACCTCCAATTGTTAGTTGTGTCTAACAATTGGGGGGCAGTTCATTTTTGAAAAGTTCTTTTTAATGGCATAGTGTCCTTTTTTACTCATTCATACTATATAAATTATTTTCTAATCGAATAATTTCTTGATTAATCATTTGATAAAATTTATCTAAAATTGAGAAATCCATCGCCTCTACATACAATTTTTCTAACTCATCATGCAATGCCTTTGCTTTAGCTAAGCATTTCGTTCCTTCTTTCATCTGATCCTTATACCTTTTATGAACTTCTTTTATCTCTATATTATACTTCTCATCAGTACCAGGAGTAACAGCAGCCATGTATAGATCAATTATCTTATCACCTTTTCGATCTGGAAAGTATTCATGCGGATCGGTACTATCGAAGATAGCAAAGCTTAATTCCCTAATAACTACCATATCAATACTATTAGGATCAAAACCGCAATGATAAATTTCCGTGTCAAATCCTCTTTCCTCTGCTACAGCAGCTACTTTCTTTAATAAAGTAGATTTCCCTGTTCCCGCTCGACCTTTTAAAAAATATCTTCTGTTTAATCCCTCTGTGATATTCGGAATAAAGTCTACTGCCCCTTTTGGCGTAGCCGCTCCTAAAAAACGGTGATAGACGATCGCTTGCTTGGATAAATGCTGCTCGCCAAATATTTGCTGAATCAATTCATCCGTTAATCCATTTGCCTTATTAAAATCCATTTCCTTGAAATAAATTTCTTCTAGGTCATCATGTTCTTCTAATCCTTTTGCAAAAGTATCATATGCCAACTGAAATGCTCGACTTACTTCATTTTGCAGAGCAATAATTCGATTTTTATTTTGCTGTAGCCTTTCACTGTCCCATGCTACCCCTAAATTAACATATTCCTCGATTGCTCCTGGTGCATTTGGTTCAACGATATGCGGAGCCGTTCCGTCAACGATTCCAAATTTAAGTTTAGGAATAATAACTCCATCAATTGAATCATTATCTGATGAACAATGAATGATTTCAATATCATACCCCTTATTTCTCCATTCACTTGCAAGTTTTTTCATCAAGCTTGATTTTCCTGTCCCAGGTCCCCCTTTTAGAATGAAAAGGCGGTCCAATCCCTTAAGATTCGAATCAAATAAATTATAGAAACCTCTTCCTGTATTACCACCAGCAAAGTAATTTAATACTTTCCCTGCCATGTAAAACACTCCTCTTACAGTAGGATGAAAACAATCTCTCTACACATTAGCCTATGCAAATGATGATATTAGGTGAAAAGAAAAGCAAAAACGCCTCATTCATCTGCATAAGGATGGGTGAATATGGCAATATCAATTTTATCTTGTAGTCAAAAGAACAAAGTTATTACTCAGTTAGCACATTGCCTAAAAAGCAATAATGTTTGTGAAAAAAGCCAAATAAAAAAACAACTTGCATTGAGATTCACTCATTCTACAAGCTGTTTTCAGTCCTTATTTATCGTTCTCTTCCATCTTTGCTAATTGTTCATTCAGGAGTTTTAGCTCCTTCTCAAGACCCTCTAATTGAAGTTCAAGCGGCGATAAATTCCCTTTCACAAACTCTAGCTTTTCTAGATCATGCTGGAGGCGAACATAATCCGCCTTTAAATCTTGAATTTTATATTCAATTTCTTTTCTATTCATTGATAGACACCTCAATTTCTACTATTAGAGTACCTAAAAATATTTAGATATTCAATTCTTGAATATTCGACCATGCATATGCAACCTCTAATATACCACTATCTCCCAACGATTGTTCGGCTATTTGAACCCCTCCAAGCTTCTCGTAAAACTTCCTTGCTGAATGATTATCTTTAAGCACCCATACTAATAAAGAATGAAAACCTTGTTCATTGAGAAATTCTATTACCTTTTGAAACAATAGCTTGCCAATACCTTTTCGATGGAAAAGCTCTAACATATAAATGGTATAAAGCTCGCTATCAATATTGAATTCTCCGGTTCTTTCTTTACCGCATTCAGCAAAAGCAAAAATTTCACCCTCGTCCGTTTCTGCTAAAAAGCATCGATAATTAGGATCTAAATTTTCTAATCTCGGTCGCCAATTTTCAAGTACTCTTTCGTAGGTACGTTTTTTAAATGTTTCTTCTGAAAACATTCCTGTATAAGTTGTAATCCAGCTTTCATAGTGTACCTTGGCAAGCCCCTTAATATCATTAATTGTACCGACTCTTATTTGCATAGATTTTCTCTCCTATACTAGTATGGTATAATAAGTTCTGCTTATAGCTTTGATGAGTTATTTATACTATTCTACCATTTAGTGGGCAATTATTTATTTCTTTTAAGCTCTTTTAACAAGAGAATAGGAAGGTGAAAATCAGCATGGACCAGCATACTATTTCATCAATTATGGAAGTTATACAAGACTTAGTACCAAAGGATACCTCGATTGCCATAACGAATGAGAAGCAATATATTTATTATCAGCCGAGCAAACAAATTGATTTAAAAATTAAACCAGGTGATCGTATTAGAGAAGGTACAGCAACATACCAAGCATTAACTGTACAAAAAAAAATATCTGACTATATCGATAAGAATGTGCTAGGAATCTCTTACTTCGGTATATCCTTCCCTATTATAGATGAAGGGCATTTGAAAGGATGTATCACCGCAATTCTTCCGAAAAAGCCAGCAACCTTCTCAACTAATTTTCTTACTGTAAAAACAAATGACCGTTGGTTGCCTGTACCATTTTCACAAATTATGTATTTAGAAGCCCAAAGTAGAAAAACAAATGTACATTCAGATACATTAATTGGTGCACATAAATATAATTTAACAGAATTAGAGTTTTATTTACCCGATGATATTTTTATTCGATGTCATCGTTCTTATATTATTAATATTAATTTTATTGCCGAAATACATCCAGACTCCCACTCAACCTTTTTATTAATTATGAAGGATGGATCTAAAATTCCTGTAAGCCAGACTTATGCTAGTCAATTTAGAAAAATACTTTGCTTCTAACAACCCGCACTCTCGCTGGTTGTTTTTTTATGGAATATGACCACTTAGATTTGAAACAAAATTGAATATTTAACACAGATCGATTAAAAACAGCTTTCTTTGAATATTTTTACTACTTAACGGGCAAAATATTCTGCTTTACACTTTATAAAAGCCCTTTCATCCATAAACTAGTGAACAGGCATTCATTGATTGATAGAATATTTCAAAAGAAATAAAAGGATGACGAGAAATGGAAATCAATATACCTAATTATATTAAAGACCCTCGCTTAATGAATCGAATTGTGTCTGCCCAAGAAGCTGCTTCATGGATAAAGGATGGAATGACATTAGGTTTAAGCGGTTTTACACGGGCTGGGGATGCCAAAGCTGTTCCAACCGCATTGATTGAACGAGCTAAAAACGAAGCAATGAAATTAAATATATATACAGGGGCATCCTTAGGCTCAGATATTGATAAATTAATGGCTGAAGCTGGCATGATTCATAAACGAATGCCTTTCCAAGCAGACAGCACGATGAGGAAGAAAATCAATCAAGGAGAAATGCTTTTTGTTGATCAGCATTTATCACATATGGCTGAAGCTATCCGCTCAGATGTATTAAATCCTATTGACTTCGCAATAGTGGAAGCGGTTTCGATTGATCAATCCGGATTCATTATCCCCTCTACTTCAGTGGGCAACTCATCTATATTTGTTGAAAAGGCAAAGCATGTCATTGTTGAAATTAATATGGCTCAACCACAAGCTTTAGAAGGTCTTCACGATATTTATGAGTTAGGGAAGCAAGGTGAAAGAGAACCCATTCTGTTAAAAAATGTAGATGATCGTATTGGATCTGTAGGAATTCCTGTTCATAGTGATAAAATAGCCGGTATTGTATTCACTCATCAAGTTGATTCAGCCTCTACGATCGTTCCACCTGATGAGGAAACACAAATCATGGCTAATCACTTAATACGTTTTTTAAAAAGCGAAGTTGAAGCTGGCAGATTAACGAATCAACTTGCACCTTTGCAATCTGGGATAGGCTCAGTAGCAAATGCAGTGCTACATGGACTACTAGAATCTGATTTTACTAATTTAGAAGTCTATTCCGAGGTACTTCAGGATGCAGTCTTTGATTTAATTGATGCTGGTAAGGTACGATTTGCCTCTTGTTGTTCCATTACATTATCAGATGAAAAGATGAAACAGGTATACTCCAATCTAGATAAATATAAGAATTATTTAATTCTTAGACCACAGGAAATTTCAAACCATCCGGAAATTATCCGTCGTCTAGGACTAATATCCATAAATACAGCCCTTGAAATTGATATTTATGGAAATGTAAACTCCACCCATGTTCGAGGCACACATATGATGAATGGAATCGGTGGTTCAGGAGATTTTGCTAGAAATGCACGTTTAGCGATTTTCGTGACAAAATCCATTGCAAAAAACGGGGATATTTCAAGCATTGTTCCGTTTGTCTCACATGTCGACCATACAGAGCATGATGTTGATGTCATTGTAACCGAACAGGGCTATGCTGATTTAAGAGGATTAGCACCTATCGAGCGGGTTCCTCTCATTATCGAAAACTGTGTCCACCCATCTTATCGGGACCAGTTAATTGAATACTTTGAAGAAGCAAAGCAAAAAGGTGGACAGACACCACATATTCTAGAAAAAGCCCTTTCTTGGCACATAAATTATGAGAAAAATGGAACAATGCATCAACTAATACATGAAGTTTAGTTGTACCAACAAAAAAAGAATGCCGTCAAGTTAGTTTGAGGGCATTCTTTTTATTTTACATAATATTATGCTTCGATTGTTTTATGTTGCTGATATACTTCCTTATCAAGTTCTCCTGTTACCTTACCAGTTAATATCCCTGCTGTCATACTTCCACTTACATTTAATGCTGTACGGCCCATATCAATTAATGGCTCTACTGAAATGAGCAATCCAACAATAGCAATCGGTAAGTTTAGTACAGATAACACTATTAATGCTGCAAATGTAGCACCGCCACCTACACCTGCCACACCAAATGAACTAATGGCAACAACAATAATAAGCGTCACAATAAACGATGGATCCATTGGATTAATTCCCGCTGAAGGAGCTACCATAATCGCCAGCATAGCTGGATAAATACCGGCACATCCATTTTGACCAATTGACAACCCAAATGATCCTGCAAAATTGGCAATCCCTTCAGAAACACCAAAACTGCTAGTTTGTGTTTTAATGTTTAAAGGCAGTGTTCCTGCACTTGAACGAGAGGTAAAAGCAAATGTTAAGGTTGGTAATGCCTTTCTCACATATTTGACTGGACTTAATTTGACTAGTGCAATTAAAAGTAAATGAATAATAAACATAATAATTAACGCAACATAGGAAGCAATAACAAACTTTCCAAGCTTAGCAATTGCTCCATAATCACTTGTCGCCGTTACCTTCGTAATTAATGCTAAAACCCCATATGGAGTTAATCGAAGGATCAAGGTAACAATCCTCATAATAATGGCATAAATAGTATCTATTATTTTTGCAAAAAACTCACCATGCTCTGGATCTTTACGTTTTACACCTAGAAAGGCAATTCCTACAAATGCTGCAAAAATAACGACTGCAATTGTAGAAGTTGGACGAGCACCTGTTAGATCTTGAAATGGGTTACTTGGGAATAATTCTATAATTTGTTGTGGAATAGTCATTCCCTGAACACCAACTACTTTTTCTTGCAACTCTGCGTTTCTCGCAGCTTCAGCTTCACCTTGATTTAAATGAATTCCATCTAAATTAAAGCTTAATGCTGAGCCAATGCCAACAGCAGCAGAGATCGCTGTTGTTCCCAATAAGATTCCTATAACTAAAAAGCTTATTTTCCCAAGGTTTTTCGTAAGTTTTAATTTTGTAAAAGCACCGACAATGGAAATAAAAACAAGTGGCATAACGACCATTTGAAGTAATTTCACATAACCACTACCTACAATATTAAACCAATCTATAGTATTAATTGTTACTTTCGACGTCGTACCATAAATCAAGTGAATGATAAAACCAAAAATAAGTCCTAGACCTAATCCAGCGAATACACGTTTTGAAAAGGAAACATGCTTCTTTTGCATAATAAAAAGGCCGAAGATTAAAAGTAACAAAACAACAATATTAATAATAACAAGAAAAGTGTTCACTTTTATCCCCCTTAAAATAAAATAGCGCTGTTAAACAGTATTGTTGATTTTCTTTCCTCAAATTGGTTAAGTTAACCAGCAACATCGTTCTTAACAAAGCCAATTGTTTTTTTATTGCAAGCAAAACTATATTATAATTAATCCAATCAGTCAAGTAGGAATTACTTTAATCTATGTTTTTTTATCATATGTATTCACCCACTATTCATACACTAAAGAAAAGTTTCTCTAGTTAAATAACGAAACTAAAAATCCTTTAAATTCGTACATATAATAAACAACGAAATTTTTTTAAATAAAGGAGGATAAACATGCATTCCGTTTATTATTTTGTGTTCGCCGTACTCATTGCGGTGATCGGAATTTCTGTTAATTTTAAATTCCATATCGATAAGATGAAGGATAATCCAGTTGATCAAGGAAAAATACAAACGAAATTTTTTATAGCAAATGCCATCATTGAAATTATTCCAATTATTTTAGTGGTATTCGGTTTTATGAATACACGCCCAGTATCTAGTACAGCTGATTTACTGATTCCTATCGCTATAACCATTATCGCAACATTATTTGGTGTACTATTCATTTTTTTGCAATCAAAAGTCGATGTGACCGAGGAGATAAAAGCATTCATTCGCTCCTTTACATTTATTGGCCTCATGATGATTTTGGCTTTTCCTATTATTGCGATCGTCGCGATGTTACTTATGCTGAACATGGCATAAAAAAAAAGAAGGCTGCCACTGGGTAGCCTCCTTTCATTTATATCTTAATAAATAACTTTCCAATTATGATTAACTGTTGCTGTAACGACTTTCTTTTCTAAAATATAATTAGCAATAAGTTCTGATACATCCGTAGGAATATCTTTAATGACAGGTTTATCTTTATACATAAAGTATTCTCCCCCACCACCAGCTCGATAATTGTTCATAACAACATCATATTCATGATTAGGGTCTACCGGGGCTCCTTTGAATTCAAGTTTCACGATTCGCTCTCCAACAGGCTTACGAATATCAATAACATACTCTATGCCTTCCCACATATCATAGTTAAAATGCTGTGGCTTTGGCGTAGTAAATGCAGGATTCACCTCAACCTCTCCACCATCATACTGTTTAAAGTACGATGCCGAACGCTCTAAAGCTTCTTTCATATCAGCTCCAGAAATACGAATGACCTTTAATGTATTAGGATAGATGTAATTCGAAACAACATCCCTCATTGTCACATTCTCTGTAAGTCCAGGAGACTGATTATCAAATAAAGCGGTATTAGATATCTCTACATCAGCAACATCCATCTGTACATGATTAAAGAATTCAATCAATGCATTGTCTCCCATTCTAATTTCCATTGGATTATTCACAACCATATCTCCTTCAATTTTACCAATTGGTTGGTCCAACCATTCCTGGGTTGCTTGTTCATATTCTCTTACTTGATCGAGCAAATCCAAATCAGCTTGAACACCGATCACTGGAAGTAATGCAGAAGTCTTTTTAACGATCTTCCATATCCCTTCCTGATTTTCAAGCTGCAGAGAAACCTTTCCTAAAGCTATCCCATTATTTCCCGGCTGCACTACGATCACACCATTTATCATTTGGTCTTCAATTTGTCGATGCTGATGGCCAGTTAATAAGACATCGATGCCTTCAACCTCCTGACAAATTTGATACCCTTGATTCTCCCCAGTTAACGTTTCAGTCGGTTCTCCTGTTTCTAAATCACGCTCAAATCCTCCATGATAAGACACAATCACAATATCTACATCCAACTCTTCACGGAGATATTTCACCCACTTCTTTGCTTCTTCCACAGGATTCACAAAATCGATGCCTTCAATATTTTCCGGTTGCTCCCAATTTGGAATATATGGTGTTGTTAATCCTAAGATTCCTACCTTCACACCATTAACATCCTTTATTAAGTACGGACAACCATAATAAGGCTCCCCTGTTTCTTTATTCATAATATTAGCTGATAACCAAGGAAAGTTTGATTCATTCACAGCTGATCTAAGAACTTCCTTTCCATAATTAAATTCATGATTACCAAAGACAGCTGCATCATATCGTAATTCATTCGCTAAAAGAACCATTGGATTAGGACGTTCATGATTAATTCTGGCATAATGATAAGTTAAAGGTGTGCCTTGGATTAAATCTCCATTATCAATTAGAATTGTATTTTCATTCTTTTGTCTTTCCTGTTTAATTAATGAAGCAATCTTACCAAGCCCTACATCTGCTTCTTTATTTGTCCCATAATTTATCGGAAAGATGCTACCATGTACATCACTAGTTTCAAGTATTGTTATATTCATCTTTTTCATTTTTACCCATCCTTATATCATTAGCTGTTTTTTTATATGTATTTCTTATATCTTTTTACGTCCTTTTAGGTAAAAACAAGTTAAAAAAAGGACCTAATTCTTACTCTTTATTATAAACTAAAAATATGAACTCTCTCTACCATATAGTAATTGAGGAACAACCCCTAATTATTTCAGAATTATTAATATTCTAGGAAACCTTTACAAAAAATACATATTTTTTTACATCAATTTAATACTACTATAACAATAGACATAGTTCTTCAAAAAATTTAATAGAAATGCAATTTTCTTATTTCCTTTATATTAAAAATATTATATGCTTAAAGCGTATTCAAAAAAACTTTTTACATTCGGAGGTACATGTATGCTTAAAAAATTTGCTGCATTATTCCTCGCACTTGGTGTAGTTGCCATTGTAATGGTTGGCTGCGGCAAAGGCGATGACGAAGCAAAGAATGGCGACAAAAAATCAGATAGCAAAAATTATGTTCCAAAAGAACTAACAATTGGTTTCGTACCATCTCAAAATGCTGAGACATTAGAAGCAAAAGCAAAACCTTTAGCAGACCTACTAGAAAAAGAACTTGATATCCCTGTTAAAGTTCAAGTAACAACTGACTACAATGGTGTAGTTGAAGCAATGGGTTCTAAACAACTTGACCTTGGTTTCCTACCACCTACTGACTATGTATTAGCACACGAAAAAGGCTATGCAGATGTATTACTTCAAGCATTACGTTATGCAGTTGATCCTGAAACAGGAAAAAATACGGATGAATTAGTAGATTACTACTTATCTGGAATTCTTGTAAAAAATGACTCTGGTATTAATAGCATTAAAGACTTAAAAGGCAAAACAATCGGCTGGCAAGCTCCAACTTCTTCAGCAGGATATGTATGGCCAGCTGTTGAAATGAAGAAAGACGGCGTTGACGCACAAAAAGATGTAACAGGCATTCAGCTTCAAGGACATGATAAAGGCGTTCAAGGTGTCCTAAGTGGAGATGTTGATGCTGCAGCATTATTCGTTGATGCACGTAATATCGTTGAAAAAGAATATCCAAATGTTTATAAAGATACACACTATCTATTCACAACAGATAAAATTCCAAATGATACAATCAGTGTTCGCCCTGATATGGATCAAGCATGGAAAGATAAAATTGCAGATGCATTCGTAAAAATTGGTGAAGATGAAAAGGGTAAAGAAATTATCCAAGCAATCTATTCACATGTTGGCTATAAAAAATCTGACGACTCTAACTTTGATGTAGTTCGTGATTACACTAAAAAGATTGCAGAAGTCGGTAAATAATAAAAAAGAAGAAGCGTCATATTGGCGCTTCTTCTTTTTTATACATAATATTTAGCAAACCTATTATCTCCAAAATAAAAGCAGAAGAGAACTCTTTTGCACCGAATCAACATAAAATCTCGAAGAGTTAGAATGAGACCCACAGAAACAGCCCAATTTATACTTAGTTAATTATAAAAAAAGAACGCTGATAGCCAGCGTCCCTTCCTTTAAATTTATTAAACTAAACGTTTACGAATTGCAGCAGAAATTAAGTCAATAATTGTTACCATGACAATGATTCCGTATAATATAATCCCTACACGATCCCATGAGTGACCATTCAATGCAAAGATTAATGGGGCACCAATTCCCCCCGCTCCTACGATACCGAGAATAGTTGCTGAACGTACACTAATTTCAAATCGATATAATGTGTAGGACATGAACGCTGGCATTACCTCAGGAATAATCGCAAACCATAAAACTTGTAGCTTATTCGCTCCAGAAGCGATTAAAGCCTCTCTTGCACTAAATTCAGTATTCTCAATCGACTCACCAAATAGCTTCCCTAACATACCAATTGAATGAAATCCTAAAGCAAGAATGCCGGCAAATGGTCCTAAACCAACAGACTTAATAAATAATAATGCCATGATTAGCTCTGGAAATACACGAATACAGCTTAATATGATTTTCCCAAGACTTGAAATAGCTCTATTCTTACTCATATTTCTTGCTGACCAAAACGCGAATGGTACACAAAGTATAGCTGAGATAAATGTCCCTAATACAGCAATCGCTAATGTTTCAAGTAAGGTACGAAGTAAATCCTCTCCTGCTGGATCATAGATATAATCCCAATCAGGATGAAGAAATCCATGAAAAATTGCTTTAAGTGCTTGAATAGCTGAATCCTTTAATACCATCGACGGGGCACCTGCAAATGCCCATACGTAGATGGCAATAACAATGACAAAAATGGCCCAATTTCTTATTCGTTTACTTAGTGGTTTTTTTATTTGACTCATAGTAATTTCTCCCGAATCTTATTACTTATCGCATCAACAATGAGAACCACGATAAAGGTATAAATAATAATCGATAATACGCGATCGTATTGGAAAAATCCTAAAGCATTATTAAGGAATAAACCAATACCCCCTGCTCCTACATATCCGAGAATAGCTGCGGCACGAATATTAATTTCAAAGCTATATAAGAAAAATGACATATAATGAGCAAGAACCTGAGGAATGACACCAAAGAAAATCCATTGGATCTTGTTTGCTCCTACAGCCGTCATTGCTTCTAATGGGCCCGGATCAATCGCCTCAATTGCTTCATAAAAAAGTTTCGCTATAATACCAAAGGAAAATACAGAAATTGCTAGAATACCAGGGATTTCACCGATTCCAAAAATAGGAACAAACAGAGCGGCTAATAATAGCTCTGGGATTGTACGGATAAGATTCATGATAAATCTTGCAATCTGATAAATAACAGGAATTCGTACTACATTACTGGATGATAGTAATGCAACTGGGATCGCAACAATTCCACCAAAGGTTGTACCTAGAACAGCCATTCGAATCGTAGCAAGCATTGGCTCTGTGATTGATTTGAAATAGCTCCAATCTGGAGGAAACATTTCCTCTAGAAGTGTCCCCATGTTTGGCAGACCAGCCCACAGCTTTTGAAATGATACCTCAGTATTTAATGCACTCGCCCATAAAATAACAATAATTAGGATGAGCGTGACGATACCTTTCATTCTAGACGGTTTTTTCACCTTTACTGAACTCATTGATCTGTCTCTCCTAGCATCTCATCTTTCTTAATCTCGCGACCATAGATTTGAGAGAAAACCTCATCAGTAGCTTCTTCAACAGGACCATCATATACGACTTCTCCAGCGCGTATACCTATAATACGAGTAGCATATTGACGAGCTAAGTCAACGAAGTGCAAGTTTACAATCGTTGTTATCCCTAATTCTTGATTAATTCGTTTTAAATCATCCATTACTTGTCTAGTAGTAAAAGGATCAAGTGACGCTACAGGCTCATCCGCTAGAATAATCTTTGCTTCTTGTGCTAATGCACGAGCAATAGATACACGTTGTTGTTGTCCTCCAGATAGCTCATCCGCACGTGAATACGCTTTCTCTTTAATATTCACACGATCAAGTGCATTGATGGCTAGTTCAACATCCTCTTTTGGAAACATGCCTAATAGAGTTCGTACTGTTGAATGATAAGCTACTCGACCTGATAATACATTACGCAAAACGGAAGAACGTTTTACAAGATTGAAGTTTTGGAAAATCATACCAATGTCACGTCGGATATGGCGAAGGGACTTTCCTTTTGCTGCAGTAATTGATTTACCATCAATTAAAATTTCACCTTCTGTAATTTCATGAAGACGGTTAATAGAACGAAGAAGCGTTGATTTACCAGCACCTGATAACCCAACAATAACAACAAAATCGCCTTTATTAATGGTAAGGTTTACATTTTTCAGGCCTTTCGTCCCATTAGGGTAAACTTTAGATACATTTTTAAATTCTATCATTTTTAAATTATTTCCCCTTTTGGATTATTTTCTTATACAGCAAAAGTAAAAATAGACTGGCAATTTAGGAAATACTTAAGCAAAAAAATTGGACAAAAAATAATCTTACAACATCTTTTTTTTACCAGTAAACTCGCTTAAACTCATTACAGTTTACTTTTTTACAAAACTTTTTCTTTCCACTCTAAAAGTAGAAAAATATAATTCTCATGAACTTATCTCCTTTAACATACAAAATGATTTCTTATGCTAAAAAAGGAATATACCCTACTTTTCTATTATACATAAAAATGTACATGGACAATTCTGAAAATGTGAGAAATAACAAGGTAAATACAACCAAGGAGATAATAGAAGCATTTCTGTTGAATATTTTAAAGCTTCAAAAATTTGTAAAAAAACAACCTTTTTGCAATGATTTTTCTAGTCTTCTATTCTTACTTTAAGATATAATAAAGTTTTGGGAGAATTTAGAAGGTTCTCTCCCATTATTCATTATCTACTAAAATTGACCTAGATTCAACATTAATTTTAGACAAATATAGATAAATTTTTTGTTTTAAATTAACAAATTCCCTATGTAATAAGTTCAGCATCCATTAAATTAAAAAGGTAGGCAAATGCCTACCGCTTTACTGTTTCTTTTTTGTTTTTCCTTTTTTATCTGTATGGAATTCGACCAATTCCTCACTAATTTCATTGTGATTTTTTACATTATTATTTCTTTGAGCATTAGCATTCCCACGTTTTGTTCTTCCCATCATATCCATCTCCTTTTTATATATTACAATGATAGTTTGAATAAACGTAGAGATATTATGCAAACTCTATCTTCTTCTTTTTGACTTTCTTGTGTTTAAAGCTGGTTTTTCAGATTTACGGTAACTTTTCTGAGGCTTCTTCTTTGTTTTTATTTCCATTGAATTCATTTCTGATTGGTTATTAGGCAATTGGATATTTATCCTATCTAATTTCTGACGTATTCCTTTTTCAATCATCTCGAGGTAGGAGCGATCCTTTGGAGCCACAAATGTGAACGCCATTCCTTTCCCGCCTGCTCTACCAGTTCTTCCAATTCGATGAATATAACTTTCTACATCTTGAGGAATATCATAATTAAACACATGTGTAACGCCTTCAACATCTATTCCTCTTGCAGCGACATCTGTTGCAACTAAATATTGTATTTTCGCCTCTCGAAAGCTCTTCATCACTTTTTCCCGCTTTGCTTGCGATAAATCACCATGGAGCTCTTCTGTATTATAGCCATATCCTTTTAGAGCATCAGTTAATGTACTTACCCTTCTCTTTGTTCTACAAAAAATAATTGCTAAAAAAGGACGGTGCTCATCCATCATCATACGAAGGCTTGCTTGTTTAGCACGATCCGTCGTTTCAATAACGAATTGATCAATTTTATCCAAAGTCACTTGCTTACTTTGCACCCGGATACTAATTGGATTATTCATATACTCCTTTGCAATCGAGCTCACTTGTTTCGTCATCGTTGCAGAAAAAAGCATCGTTTGTCTTTTTTTTGATAATGCAGAGATAATATCCTCTACCTCTGGTAAGAACCCTAGATGTAACATTTGATCTGCTTCATCTAATACAAACATCGAAACAGTAGATAAATCTACCGTTCCTCTTCTTACATGATCCAGTAGTCTACCTGGTGTACTAACAATAATATGGATAGCTCCTTTTAATCGTTTTAATTGTTGCTCTACATCTTGTCCCCCATAAATAGCTAGACTATTTATCGTGTCCAGTGCAGTTGTCAATTGTTTTAATTCAGCTGTAATTTGCAAAGCAAGTTCCCTTGTAGGCGTAACAATTAAAGCTTGAACAGTAGGATTAGCCGAATCAATTCTCTCTAAAATTGGTAAAAGGAAAGCTAGTGTTTTTCCCGTTCCAGTTTGTGCTTGTGCAATCACATCACTGCCTTTTAAAAGTAATGGGATTACTTCCTCCTGTATGGCTGTTGGTTCATGTATTCCATTTGCTTTAAGCTGCTTCTGTATAATCGGTTGTACACCGATTGTTAAAAAATCTCCCATGATTGCTCCTTTTCTCTCAGTTGGCATTAAAAAATATTTACATAAAACTGTTTACTATTCATTATTATCATTTCTCATACAAAATAAAGTGATAACATCTATATCGATGTTATCACTAAATATCATAACATTATTCCTTAATATTAATTCCATATTCATCAAACCAGTAGTGTATTTGTGCTAAATACGCAAGTAATTGAGGTCCTGTCATTAATTGGCCAAACCATGGTACTTGAAACGCCCTTCCTTCTGTTTCAACAATTTCCTTTAATCGGTCTGCCTTTAACATTTCATATAAAATTGAATTTTTATCCTCTAAAATATCATTTAGCCACTGCTTAACAACCTTTGTATATACTGGATGATGGGTTTTTGGATATGGACTTTTTTTACGATATAAAACTTCAGCAGGTAAAATATTTTCTAATGCTTTTCGCAGTAAACCTTTTTCACGATTCCCATACATTTTCATCTCCCAAGGGATATTCCAAACATATTCCACTAATCGATGATCAGCAAACGGAACACGTACCTCTAAACTTGCCCCCATACTCATTCGATCTTTTCTATCTAGTAATGTAGTCATAAACCAAATCATATTTAAATAAAACAATTGGCGTCTCTTCGCCTCTAAAAGTGACTCTCCTTCAAGAATTGGTGTTTCTTGGACAGTCTCTTCATATTTTGTTAAAACGTAATCTTCGATATTTAGCTTTTTACTCCAACCATCTTTTAGCAAATCGACTCGTTCGTCAATCGAACGCATCCATGGAAATCCATTCCTAGCTAAATCCTCTTCTCGATAAAACCATGGGTAGCCTCCGAAAATCTCATCTGCACACTCTCCTGATAAACTTACAACAAAATCCTTTTTGATCTCTTTACAAAACCATAACAGAGAGGAATCCACATCTGCCATTCCAGGAGTGTCTCGAACTAAAACTGCCTCCTTTAAATACTCAGCTAGCTCTTCCTGCCCTATAATACTTGAATGATGAATAGTTCCAAAGCTTTGTGTCATTTTCTCAATCCAATAAGAATCTGCATTTGGCTGAAATTCATTTGCCTTAAAATACTGATCATTTCCTTCATAATCGATAGAGAATGTGTGCAACGGACCTTCATTATTTTCCTTGAAGTGGTTTGCCGCTATAGCTGTGATGGCGCTGGAGTCGACTCCTCCTGATAAAAACGTACAAATTGGAACATCCGATACTAGCTGCCTTGTTACAGCATCTTTAAATAAATAGTTAATTTTTTCAGCTGTTTCCTCTAATGAATCAAGATGCCTTTCACTCTTAACATTCCAATACCTCCACTGTCTCATTCCGTTCTTTGAGAAGGTCAATGCGAATGCAGGCCTTAACTCATTAATTCCTTGAAAGATTCCATGTCCTGGTGTTCTCGATGGTCCTAGCCCAAATATTTCAGATAGTCCATCTCTTCCAAGCTCTGGTTTAACTTCTGGATGAGCTAATATTGCCTTTAATTCTGATCCAAATAATAATCCACCATTATGCTCCCTATAAAAAAGTGGTTTTACCCCCAACCGATCTCTCGCTGCAAATAATTGCTGCTTCTTTTCGTCCCAAATTGCAAAAGCAAATATCCCATTAAAATGATGGATACAATCCTCTTCCCACTCCATATAGGCAGATAACAAAACTTCCGTATCTGAATGTCCTTGAAATCGATATCCCTTGCTTAGAAGTTCCTTACGAATGTCTTCCGTGTTATATAGCTCGCCATTATAACAAAGTGTATAAGTATAGTCTTCCTTCTTTCGAGACATTGGTTGAACACCACATAAAGGATCCACTACTACTAATCGCTTATGACCGAAAGCAGCATTCCTTGTTAACCAAATATTTGTATCATCAGGTCCACGTTTTGATAATGTCTCTGTCATCATTTGAATAGTGTCCTGCTTATTTAATAAATTTGTCTTATAGTCAATCCATCCAGTTATTCCGCACATCTAAAGCATCTCCTCCATCCAAGATCTAAAAAACTGATACTTATTATATGTGCGAATGCCTATTCGTTGAGTTGTCCATAAAATATTTGAGGTGTTTTCCTTACAAGGATGTAAGGAAATTGTAATAGAATAAGGTAGTTATATAACAGCAGTTTGTTATATAATACAAACATTGATGATTTTTTGATCATTGATAGTTTTTTGAATTAGGAGGAAGAATATTGTCGTTTTCCGAATTAAATATTGATGCTTTCCGAATGATTAATAATTTAGGAAAGGATTATTCATTTTTAAATCCTGTTGTCGTCTTTATTGCAGAGTATCTGCTATATTTTTTGTTTCTTGCAATGATTCTTCATTGGTTTACCCGAAACAAAAAAAATAGAATGATGGTTATTCAATCTGTGGTAACAGTTATTCTTGCTGAGATTATCGGGAAAATTGCTGGCCAATTTTATTCCCATCACCAACCGTTCGCCGTACTTCCAAATGTTAGTCAACTTATTGAACATGGAATAGATAATTCTTTTCCAAGTGATCACTCTATCATCTTCTTCTCGATTTGCTTTTCCTTTTGGCTCGTTCGAAAAAAAGAATGGTGGTTATGGATTACACTTGCGATTTTAGTAGCTATCTCTCGAGTATGGGTAGGGGTTCATTATCCAGTAGATGTAATGACTGGTGCTATAATAGGGATTATTTCAGCACTATTTGCGTATTGGCTTGTTCCAAAAATCTCCCTAATCACAAAAATACTAAAAGGCTATGAGAGAATTGAACAGAGAATTCTCCCTTCTAAAAATAAGACAGAAAATTTTTAAGAGGTTATCTAGGTAACCTCTTTTTTATTGACTCTTTTTTTTAAACATTGTTGCTATTTAAATAAAGTTATAACTAATACAACTAAGGATCGCTACACGTTTCATTTCACTAAGAAAAGAGCTGCGATCTCCATAAGACGACACGCTAGAATCCTTTATGGGGAGAAAAAGCCGGTAGTTGGGCTTTTACATAAGCAACAAACTATACGAAAACAGCCTTTTTATTTCTATGTTGTTTTCTTTTGCCAAACACTTTTGATCATTTGATTGATAACCTCTGCAAACACAATACCAATAGCAATTGCACCGGATATCATAAATGCTTTAGCTGCTAGTTGAAGTGCCGTATTATAATCATTAGCGACAAAATGGCGCATGGCATCATAGGACATTCCACCCGGAACAAGCGGAATAATTCCAGACACACTAAAAATAATAATCGGTGCTTTATATATCTTGGCAAAAACTTGACTGATTACAGCAATGACAAAGGCTGCCACTAAACTTGCTACTGCAGCATTTGCATAGGATGACATAAGTAAAATATATACAAACCAACCCAACATACCAACGAGGCCGCATAAAAATAGCTTTTTCCTCGGTATATTAAAGATAATCCCAAACGCACCCGTTGCTATTAAGCTAGTGATAAGTTGTTCAATCATGAAACTCATATTCCTTTCCTACCGATTCCATTTTAGCGCTTACGCTTTTCCCTATATCATTGAAAAGAGTGATATTACTACAGCGATTCCGGTTCCTATAGCGAAGGCGGTTAAAAACGCTTCAGCACCCTTTGATATTCCAGATACAAGATGACCAGCCATTAAATCACGAACGGCATTCGTAATAAGTAATCCTGGAACAAGTGGCATAACTGATCCAATAATAATTTTATCTAGTTCATGACCAATGCCCAGCTTTACAAAAGTTATTGCCATTAATCCGATGATAAGGGAGGAGAGACATTCTGAAAAAAATTTCACCTTTACAATTCGATGTAAATAAATTAGACCAGTAAAGCCTAAGCCACCAGTTATAACCGATGGAATAAAATCACCCCAACCACCATTAAACATGATCATAAAGCATCCACTAGCGATAGCTGCAGCTGTGATTTGAATCCAAATAGGGTAAGCAAAATTTGTTTTTTCTATTATTTTTAATTCATCCCATGCTTCATTTAATGATATCTCTCTACCTGTTAACTTTCTGGAAATACTATTTACAATCGTTACCTTTTTTAAATCCGTGGATCGTTCCGATACACGAACAAGCTTCGTAGGCTCTGATCCATCAATAGAAAATATAATCCCTGTTGGCGTTACAAAACTATGTGTGTGCAAAATGCCAAACGATTCAGCGATCCTTGTCATCGTATCCTCCACTCGATACGTTTCAGCACCACTCTGAAGCATGATCTTCCCTGCAAGCAAACATGTTTCTACCACTTTATATGTTAGAGCTGATTGATTTTCCATTTATAATCTCCATTTATTCAGTATAAATATCCTATATCTTATCATAAAGTTTAAAAAAAGCGTTGTTCTTTACAAGAATTTAATCTTTTCTATTTCTTTACACTTTTATATTAAAACTAATGAATATAATTTTGCATACATACCTACGAATATTGTTTCTTTTGGAAGAAACAATAACCTTTGTAAAAATAAATATATAGGATTAGAGCCGAAGAAAATCGGCTTTTATTATTTTTTTATACCTAAAAAGGTCTTGCAAACAGTCCTCTTATTATTTATATAATAATTGAAAAGTCAATGAATTTTGTCAATTTTATTGAAGTTATTTTTCTTTCTATTTATACTAAAATAATAAGAGTGTTGTTATTAATGAATAACATCATTAAATCTATGTGAAAAGGAACGTTTCTATGCTACTAGGATTAATCATTATTTTACTATGTGTTTTACTATTACCATTTTCTATTAAGTTTGTAGAGCATAATTTGGAAGTCTTTTTATTCATAATGGGACTAGCTGCTGTATTAGTCAGTGGAGTGTTAGATAGACCCTTAATAATGAAGGCATTAGAGGATCCCATTAAGATTACTTTAGCAGTCTTCATTGCAGGATTATTGTTTAAATGGCTACAGCGACCACTTGAGAAAATCATTCAAAGCATCAGTCGTGCAGTTCCATATCCACTTTTTTTCGCCTTGATTGTTATTCTATTGGGTCTCATTTCGAGTATTATCACTGCAATAATTGCTGCACTCATATTGGTATTAATCGTTAGTGTTCTTCGTCTAGATCGAAAGTCAGAACTTCGCCTAGTTGTCTTAGCCTGTTTCTCCATTGGGTTAGGGGCTGCTTTAACACCCATTGGTGAGCCTTTATCTACACTTGCAATTAGTAAGCTACATGCAGACTTCTTCTATTTAATTCATTTAATTGGACCGGAAGTGATATCAGCTGTTGTTATCTTTGGTCTATTAGCTGCGATTTTAGTAAAGCCGAAAAATGATGAGAACGGACTGAAGAGTGATCAGTCGGCCGAAGGATATGGTGAAATAATTATTCGAGCACTAAAGATCTATCTCTTTGTAATGGGGCTCACGTTACTAGGGGCTGGATTTGAGCCATTAATTAAAGAGTACTTACTAGATTTAAGTCCATTCGTCTTATATTGGATTAATATGATCTCGGCAATATTGGATAATGCTACATTAGCTGCAGCTGAAATTAGCCCTGCAATGGATGGAGCAACGATTAAAGCAATTCTACTCGGACTCCTAATAAGTGGTGGAATTCTTGTACCAGGAAATATACCAAATATTATTGCAGCTGGAAAATTAAAAATTTCTAGTAAAGAGTGGGCAAAGTTCGGAATTCCAGTAGGGTTAAGTGCCATGGTTATATACTTTATTGTGCTTTTTCTTATTAGCTAGTGCTCTTTTCAACAGCTTTGTTTCTATTCTTAAAAATCACCTTTATTCATCTATTTGAAAAGACTAAACGAAAAAAAGGAATGGAGTATCTTATTAGATCATCCATTCCCTTTTTCATTTATTCTAATCCTTTTGCTGCTTCTTTTACCATCTCTGTTACAGACTCTAAGCCTCCACCTGATAAGTACCAATAGCCAGGATCAAGGTAAACAATTTTATTATTTTTATATGCATTCGTTTTCTTGACTAAATCGTTCTCAATGACTTGTTTTGCATTATTACCTTCGCCGACTGCTGCATCACGGTCGATAACATATAGTATGTCAGGATTTTTTTCTGTAATAAATTCCATTGAAATATTTTGTCCATGAACAGGATCAGCCTCTAGATCCTTTGTCACAGCTTTAACACCAAAAACATCATGTATTAATCCAAATCTAGATGATGGTCCATAAGCAGTTACCTTACCACCACTTGCTAATGTAATTAATGCTTTTGCATCACTTGCATCTGCTTTTTCTTTTAAGTCAGCAATATCTTTATCTATAGAAGCTAATTCCTTATCTGCTTGCTCTTCCTTACCAAAAATCTCTCCAATTGTCTTTACATTCTCTTTAAATGAATTCATATATTTATTCGTATCTACACCCATGAAAATAGTTGGTGCAATTTCAGAAAACTTATCATAAGAATCTTGTTGGCGACCAGAAATGATAATTAAATCTGGCTGAATTTCATTAATTGCTTCAAAATCCGGTTCTTTTAATCCACCTACATTACTATATTTAGAATCCTTGTAAGCATCTAAATAAGATGGAAGATTTTTTTGTGGAACACCTACTACAGAATCACTAAGACCTAATTTATCTAATGTATCTAAAGTACCCATATCAAAAACTACTACTTTTTTCGGATTTTTCTGTACTGGTGTTTCTCCAAGCTGATGTTTAATGGTTAATACCTCAGATTTACTTTCTGACTTGCCTTCTGATTTTGAACCAGATGTGTTGTCACCTTTAGTTGTTCCACATGCAACTGCAAATACCGCTAGTACTGCTATGATAAAAAATAAGGATAATTTCTTTTTCATGTTTACACCTCTTTTAATAGTTTTCATAATTTATAAAAATTGTAATTGAAACATTCCAAGCAAATGAAATTCATTCTCAATATGGAATATAAAAACTGAACACGAAGGCGCCATCCGTGAATTCAGTTATTAGGTTTAATTGTTACAATCACAATACTTTATCAGTAGGAAATATTCCCTTATGCATAATAAACAGCAATTCTATTTTCATTTATATTTTGAATGGCTATATCCATTTCATATATATCACCGAGAATGGATGAGTCAATTATATGATCAGTAGGACCGTCTTGAATAACTTTTCCATCCTTTAATGCCACAACATGATCTGAGTAACAAGAAGCAAAGTTGATATCATGGATAACAATGACAACGGTCTTTCCTAATTCATCTGTTAGCTTTCTTAGTACTTTCATGATTTGAACAGAGTGTTTCATATCCAAATTATTCAATGGTTCATCTAATAGGATGTATTCTGTGTTTTGAGCAATAACCATCGCGATATACGCACGTTGTTGTTGCCCGCCACTTAATTGATCCAAGAATTTATGTTGAATATCTTCTAATTCCATATAGGCAATCGCCTCATCAACATACACCCAATCCTCTTTCGTTAGCTTCCCTTGTGAATAAGGAAAACGACCAAATGAAACCAATTCTCTAACTGTTAAGCGAATATTAATATGATTAGATTGTTTTAGAATGGACATTTTTTTCGCTAACAGATTGGATTTACATTTACTGATATCTTTACCATCAATTAAAATTTCGCCACTATCTCTCGAAATTAATCGACTCATCATTGATAACAGAGTACTTTTCCCCGCTCCATTTGGACCGATGAAGGAAGTGATCTTCCCTTTTTCTATATTCAAAGAGACATTTTCGACTACACTCTTGTTCCCGTATGTTTTTGAAACATTTCTGATCTCAATCATGCTCGACTCTCCTTTAAAAGTAGATAGATAAAATAGACTCCGCCGATAAAATTAATAATGACACTCAATGTTGTAGAGAATGTAAATACTCGCTCTACAATTAATAATCCCCCTATTAAAGCAATAATACTTATTAAAATGGAGCCAGTTATTAAGTATGAATGCTTGTAGGTTTTTAAAAATTGATAAGATACATTTGCCACGAGTAATCCCAAAAATGTAATAGGACCTATTAATGCTGTAGAGATGGAAATGAGAATCGCCACGACAATTAAGAGACGTTTGACGACGTAATCATAATCCACACCTAGATTAATAGCCTCCTCCCTACCTAATGATAGGACATCTAGGAATTTTATAAATCTAATAAAATATAGACCAATTAAAATCACCAAAACAAACGAGATCGTTAATAAATCGGTATTTATATTGTTAAAGCTTGCAAACATTCGATCTTGAACAACCATAAAATCATTCGGATCAATGATCACTTGCATAAACGATGAAAAGCTTTGAAATAATGTCCCCATTACAAGACCAACTAGTAAAAGAAAATAAATATTTTGGCCTTCTTTTTTAAACAAGAATTTATATAATAATCCTGCAAAGACGACCATTAATGCGACACAGAGAAGAAAGTTTAAGTTTTTATTCATCACAGTCGCACTGGTTGCACCAAAGACAAAAATTAAAAAAGTTTGGATTAACATGTAAAGAGAATCTAACCCGATAATACTTGGCGTTAATATTTTATTATTCGTGATTGTTTGAAAGATGACGGTTGAAAATGCGATGGAACCACCAGTTAAGATAATTGCTAATATTTTTATGCCTCGTTTTGGCAGTACATACGCTGGAAAATTCCCCATTTCTGTAAACATAAAAATGCTCACTAAAATGACTGACACAACTGCTAGGATCAATAATTTGACTTTATTACGCATATGCCTTTCTCCTCATAAGTAAGTAAAGGAAAATACCACTTCCTATTACACCAACCGTTAATCCAATTGGAATTTCATATGGATAAATGATGATGCGGCCTAAAATGTCACAGAACAACAAGAACACGGCACCTAATAGGGCAGTTTGAGAAAGGTTTTTCTTTAAATTGTCACCGTTATAAATGGAAACAATATTTGGAACAACCAACCCAAGGAATGGAATTGTCCCTACAGTTAACAATACTGAGGTTGCAGATAATGCCACAATTACCAATCCAATATTTACAACAACCTTATAATTTAAGCCAAGATTTACAGCAAAATCTTCTCCCATACCTGCTAATGTAAATTTACCTGCAAATAAATACGCTAGGATAAGCAGAGGAATACTGATATAGATCATTTCATATCTCCCTGACATTACCATGGAGAAATCCCCCTGCAGCCATGATGATATACTCTGTATCAAATCATGCTTATAAGCAAAAAACGTGGTAATCGAGCTAATAATATTCCCGAACATTAAACCAACAAGTGGAATAAAGATGGCATCCTTGAACTTAATTTTATCTAGAACCTTCATAAACACGAATGTTCCTATAAGTGCAAATAAAGAAGCTAACACCATTTTTTCCAGCATACTGGCTGACGAGAAAATAATTAAGGAAACAAGAATCCCTAATCTCGCAGAATCCATCGTTCCAGCAGTCGTTGGTGATACAAACTTATTCCGGGATAACTGCTGCATAATCAAACCACATATACTCATACTAGCTCCAGCTAATATCAAACTAACTAATCTTGGCAATCTGCTAATAAGCAAAATGTCTTTTTGTTCATCAGTAAGATGAAAAATATCAAGTGGTGTAATATTTTGAACACCTACAAATAATGAAATAATTGATAGAACAATAAACATGAGTATTAAAACTACTTTTTTCATAGAAAACCTAACTTCCCTTTAGCTGGCTATGATATATGTACCTTGAATTCTATGACAATGAGATTCATTATCATTTAATTTTATAAAAAATAACCGATAAACGGAAACCAAACAGAATACTTTATTTAAAACTATGCACCATTTATCAATGATATTCATTATCATTTACATTTTTATTTTATCAGTTTAAATCTCCCTGTCAATCCGTTTCCATAAAATTATATGCTAGTATTTTTGAATTTCACAAAATTGTCTATTCTGGCTTTAATAATACGATATAAGTAGAGAAACAATAAAAAACTCCTATTTCATGACCACGATCTTTTTTAGTCATTTTTGCTTTTTATAATTCCTCTCCCAATCCGTACAATTAATCCGAAAAAGAGTCCAATTCCAGCTAATATATAGATCATTGTAAAAATCTTTCCGAAAGCTGTTTCTGGGACAAAATCAGGATGACCAATCGTACTTAAGGTTACAAAGCAGAAATAGAGTGAGTCGATAACACTTAAACCTTCTACTTTCGTATAAAAAATAGTACCAGAAAGAAGGATAGCTATAATTAATACAAATATAACTTGAAATTCCTTCTCCTTAAATGAATGAAATAATCCATGAAAAAGTCTTTTCAACGTGAGTAAAAAAGAAACCACTAGAGTCCCCCCTTGATGTATATTTCTAATTATCTATTTTAGTGTTCTTCATAGAGATAAGTAAAACGAAAACTAATTATCATTTAGTATGTGACAGCACAACTCTTTTCATAAATAATAGCTCAAACATTATTATTCATTGGTGAAGCTTTTCTAGTAAAGAATGGTTCAAATTCTGAAAAACCCGTCACTACACTAGAAGTGAGCTGCAAACCTTCCATAGAACCTCCGAACCCCTTTTTAGGTATAGATACCGACAGTAGAGATATTTAAAAGCAATAAACAATTCGAAGACAGCCAAAATAAAAAGAGGCTGGGACAAAACCCACCTCTGAGATGAAAAAGCCGGTGAAATTTTACGACAAGTAAAATTTCACCGGCTTTGATTATTTTTTTAACAAAAATAAGGACCACTTCTGATAAAATTAAGTCACCACAACAAAATTATACAGAAAGAAGGATCCTTATGTTTAAAAATTATACCATGAATCAATTAGTTTTGCCTTTAGATTTAGAAGTAAAATTACAAAAAAATGATATTGCCTTTCATATCCATCATCTAGTTGAAAGTATTCCTCATGAAGTTTTCGAACCATTTCTGCGAAATGAGGGCTATCCTGCTTATCATCCACGCATGATGCTTAAAATTATTTTATGTGCCTACACCCAATCTGTCTTTTCAGGGCGAAAAATTGAAGCCCTATTAAAAGACAGTATCCGGATGATGTGGCTATCACAAGGGTATGAACCAAGCTACCGTACAATCAATCGATTCCGTGTTCATTCAGATGTGAAAGAATTAATTCGCCAATGTTTCGTCCAATTTCGTTGCCAATTAATCGAAGAAAAACTAATCGATCAAGAAGCAATTTTTATTGATGGTACAAAGATTGAAGCAAATGCGAATAAATTTACGTTTGTCTGGAAGAAATCGATTGAGAAATATCATCACAGTTTAATTGAAAGGTCAAACCAGCTATATAACGAGCTACTTGAGAACGAAATTATACCTGAAATTGAACGGGAAGGTGATGAACAATTATCATTGAAAGAGCTCGCTCAATTGGTAGGAAAAGTGGACAATGTCGTAGCTGAGTATGATAAACAAATTAAGGAATCATCAGACGTTCCAGAACGAAAAGCTTTAAGAAGTGAACGCAAATACCCGAAACAAGTGCGTAAACAGTTGATTGATTTTGTCTTACGAAAACAAAAATATCAACGAGACTTTGAAATTTTAGGCACACGTAATAGCTATTCCAAAACAGATCTGGACGCGACATTTATGCGAATGAAAGATGATTATATGCAAAACGGACAATTGAAAGCTGGTTACAATGTACAAATCGCAACAGAAGGGCAATACACGCTTGCCTATAGTTTATTTTCAAACCCAACAGATACACGTACGTTAATTCCATTTCTTGATGAAATCGAGAACCATTATTTCGTGTTACCGAAACATATTGTCGCAGATGCAGGTTATGGTAGTGAACAAAACTATAATGATATCCTTTTGAACAGAAAACGAGAAGCACTGATTACGTATAATCTGTATTTGAAGGAGCAAAAGAAAAAGTACAAACAAAACCCATTGAATCCCGACAACTGGCAGTATTGTGAAGAAACAGATACATATATATGCCCTAACCAGAAACGTCTTGAATTTCAATATCATTCTGTCCGTACTGATCGTACGGGATTCCAACGAAGGTTCAAGATCTACGAGTGTGAGGACTGTTCGGGATGTCCATTCCGTTCATCATGTACAAAAGCGAAAGAAGGCAACAATCGAAAACTAATGGTGAATGAACAATGGGAACAACAAAAAGTATATGTGAGAGCGAAGCTTTCAGAAGAGAAAACGAGCTCCATCTATCGAAAACGCAAAATCGATGTGGAACCAGTTTTTGGATTCTTGAAGGCTAATTTACGTTTCACTCGATTTTCTGTACGAGGAAAATCGAAGGTAGAAAATGAAATGGGACTCGCATTAATGGCCGTGAATTTAAGAAAATTCACGGCCAAACAACTACGGTAATAGAAGAATTAACACACAAAAATAGGAAAAGTTGAATTTGAGTTCGCTCAAATTCAACTTTTTCACTATTTGAAGCTAGTTATGTCCCAGCCTCCTTATAATACTTTACCCAAAAACGACTTTGTCCTCTCATGCTGAGGATGTTCAAATAATTCCTTTGGAGTATTTTCTTCGACAATATATCCTCCGTCCATAAAGATCACACGATCTCCTACCTCTTTTGCGAAGCCCATCTCATGGGTAACAACGACCATTGTCATCCCTTCCTTCGCTAGCTGTTTCATAACTTCCAACACTTCCCCTACCATCTCAGGATCAAGGGCAGAGGTAGGCTCGTCAAATAACATGATCTTTGGTTCCATTGCTAAAGCCCTCGATATCGCAACACGCTGCTTCTGTCCACCCGATAACGAATCAGGATAAACATTCGCTTTATCTTCCAATCCGACTTTTTTTAATAGTTCCATCGCTTTGGATTTTGCTTTATCTTTATCCCATTTTCTGACCGTCATTGGAGCCATCATAATATTTTCTAATACTGTTTTATGAGGGAATAAATTAAATTGCTGGAATACCATTCCAACCTCTTTGCGAATATCATTAATGTTAATCTTTTTTGCCGATATATCCGTTCCTTCAATATATACATGGCCAGCAGTAATCGTTTCAAGCAGATTCAAACAACGGAGGAAAGTGGATTTTCCTGAACCAGAAGGTCCTATCACAACTACAACTTCTTGAGGCTTTATCTCTATATTAATATCCTTTAATACTTCATTTTCACCAAAGGACTTTTTTAAATTTTGAACAGAAATCATTCTTTTGCAAACCTTCTCTCTAAATATTGAATTAGGTAGGTTAATGATAAGGTTAGGATAAGATAGATCACCGCAACGGTTAAATAAGGTTCCCACACTCTCATATAGGCCCCTTGTGCAGCACGCCCCCAATATAAAAGTTCTGGGGCAGCAATGATAGCTGCTAAGGAGGACTCCTTCAATAATACAATAAACTCATTTCCAAGTGGTGGAATCATTCGTTTAAATGCCTGTGGCAAGATAACCTTTTTCATTGCCTGTACATGACTCATACCTAATGAACGGGCTGCCTCCATTTGTCCTTTATCTATCGACTGAATTCCTGCGCGGAAAATTTCTGCGATATATGCAGCAGAATTAAGAGATAATGCAACAATTGCTGAAATAATCGGATTAACTGGTTTCATAAAGATTGGCATGACACCAAAATGAATAATGAGAATCTGTACAAATAGGGGAGTACCTCTAAAAACATTAATATACCAAATGAACGGGAAGCGAATTAGCTTCTTTGACATCTTTCCCATTCCAATAAACAATCCGAGAATCAACCCTAACACGATTCCTGCAAGTGATAATGCGATTGTAAGTAATGTTCCTTTAAGGAAAAAAGGTAAATATTCCTGAACAATGTCAAATTGAAAATTCATAGTATTGCTCCTTTTTGAAGGGTCAGATATAAAGAAGGGACTGTCTTATAGGTCGGACCCTATGATTTACATGACAGTCCCTATTCTTAAATTTACTTACTTTTCTTGTGCAGCTTTTAATGTATCGACATCTGGCTCTGTACCAAACCACTTTTTGTAAATTTCTGTATATGTTCCATCATCCAGGATTTTATTCAATGCTTGATCAAACTTTGCTTTTAACTTACTATCCTTATGGAACATGATTCCGTAATATTCCGGTGTAAAGTTTGTTCGATCATCAATCGTTTTTACATTTTTATCAGGATTTTTTTCTACATATTCTTTCGCAACGGCATAATCCGTTACCACTGCTTCTACATCACCATTTTCCAATGCCATGAACGCCATAGCTGAAGTTTCATATTTTAATATATTCTTATTATTTTCCCCAAATAAGGCCTCACTTGCCATTTGGCCCGTTGTTCCATTCTGTACCCCAATCCTTTTATCCTTTAAATCCTTTGCATTCTCAATAGGTGAATCTTTTGGAGCAACAATCATATTAATAGATTCAAAATAAGGATGTGAAAAGTCATAGGTTTTCAATCTTTTTTTATTAATTGTTATCCCTGCCATACCGATATCAATACTTTCATCCTGAACACCAGCCATCATGGTGTCCCAACCAGTATTTTTTATTTTCACTTCATACCCAGCCTCTTTTGCCACAGCATTTAAGAGATCTACATCAAAGCCCGTAACCTTCCCTTTTTTCATAAATTCAAATGGTGCAAAAGTAGCCTCTGTACCCACGCTCAACGTTTTATTATCCGAACCATTTGAGTTTGCTTCCTTCGAACCTTGTCCACAAGCTGAAAGTATAAATATACAACATACTATTAAAACCATACTAATTTTAGCGGTCATTTTATACATATTTATTCATCCACCTTAATTTTTATTTATTTGTTAGTAAAAATAATAAACTGTAAACCTATCTTTTTCAACACTTATTTTTATATTTCATATAATTTCTATTATTCAATTGCATAAATTATGCATACTAAATGCATAATTTATAGGATAAATAAAAGGCAATCATTAATGGAACAAAGATTAGTTAAGTAGAAATTAATTGAAGCTCGAATAAAAAAGGCATCAAAGCGATGCCCTTTTATTGTCAATATAATGTTTTGTTCTGCCCACCGATTTGGATATGAGTCACATTTTTCTTGTATATGTGGAGACAGATTTTCAATAATAGAAACTATTTCCTATATTCTTCATCTAGTTTTGCGATTTTTTGTTTCAGATCCATCAGCTTTTGCTTAAATATTTCTTTTTGCTGTTGGTCATCAGGAGCCTCTTCGGCAATAAGGTTTGTAAGCTGAAGTTCAAGGATACTTTTTTCGTTATTCAGCTTTTGAAGATCATTGGATGCAGGGGCTGTATTTGCCCACTCATCATAGGTACCTGGATAGTCCACTGTCTCTCCATCCCCTAATGCAATAACTCGATTAGCTACCTTTCTCAATAAAAATGAATCATGAGAAACCATTATCACTGCACCTGGATACATAGCTAAAGCTTCTTCAATTCGTTCCCTCGTTTCAATATCCAAATAATTCGTTGGCTCATCAAATACAAGTAAATTGGCCTGTGAAAAATAAAGCTTCACAAAAGCGACGCGACACTTCTCACCCATGCTCAAGTCTTTTACCTTTTTAAACACATCCTCTCTATGGAAAAGGAAACAAGCCAATATCGTTCTCGCCTCTGTTTGTGTCATGTTTGGTAAGGATAGAACCTGTTCAAGGATGGTCTCCTCTCCATTCAATCCTTCTAATTCCTGCATGAAATAGCCAATTTTTAATTGTGGATTTCTCTTCACTTCACCATTGCATGGCTCTAATTTCCCAGTTAATAATTTTAATAAAGTAGTTTTTCCAGTACCATTCCGTCCAATAATGGCTATTCGATCACCGCGTTTTACAATTAAAGAAAGTTGATCAAAAAGAGGGAGTTCACTACAATATGAAAAAGAAACATCTGTTAAAGCCAACATCGTTCTACTCGAAAATTCTTCCGCGTCTATGCTATAATTTAATTTTTTAGATTCAACGGGCTTTTCGATCCGATTGTTTTCTAAACGTTCTAAAGCTTTTTCTTTAGCTTTTAGTCGCGTCATATTTTTATTGGCTTTTTTCTTAGCAAAAGGATCCCGTTCACTTGCAGCTGCATGTGCTTTCTCAAACCACTGTCTATACTGGTTTACTGCTTCCACTAACTTTTTTCTTTCAGTTTCCTGTTTTTGGTATTGGGCCTCTAGTGTTTTTTGCTCAAACTGCTTTTGCTCACGATAAAACGAATATCCTCCCTCATATTTTTTTGTTCCTTTATTTGTTAACTCATAGGTTACTGTCGCTACCCGATCAATAAATTCCCGCTCATGTGAGGTAAAAAGGACTCCTCCTTTATATTGCGAAATCCAGTAGACAAGCCAATCGATGGATTCTGCGTCCAAGTGATTAGTCGGTTCATCTAAAATTAACAATTTCGGCTGCTTCACCATAACTCTAGCAAGCTTTGCTCGTGTTTTTTGCCCCCCACTCAATGTTAAAAAGGATTGTGCCCAAAGTTGTTCCGGCAAGCCAACTTTATATAGTTGTTTATCAATAGCTGCCTGCCAATCATATCCGTTCAAATCTAGATACTGCTGAAAGTTTTCCATATAGTCATCAGCGAAATTACTTTCAGTTTCATATTTCTTTAATTTCCTTTTAAGTTCATATAACTTTTCATTTTCCTTTTCAATAAACTCTCTCGTTGTTATTTGACCATCGTCAATGGATACTTGATCCATCCAACCAACTTCATTTGCTTTCAATTTTGATTGAATGATTCCTTTAGCAATAGGGATTACGCCCATCAATCCTTTAATGAAAGTTGTTTTTCCTACTCCATTATTTCCGATTAGGGCAATCCGTTCGCCTTCACATATTTCCAATGAAGCCTTTTCAAACAATGTATTTGCATTTATTTCAATACTTACATCTTCTGCTTTTAATAAAAACATAAACAGCCACCACCTTCTTTTTTAAGGCTCTTTTCACAAACATTGTTGCTATTTAGGTAATGCTTTAACTAATAAAAACGGATTAAAGATCGACCAGTCGCTCATTCCACTGAGTAAAGTGCTGCAAACTTCATCAGACATCTAATCCGTTTATTAGGTGTAAAAGCTATTAATATGGCTTTAACCCAAGCAACAAACGATATGAAAACAGTCTTTTTTAGCAAAAAAACACAGGGCATCTGCCTGTGTTTGAAATAGTGATGGTTACAAATTTAAAGAACTCAAAAAAACTATAGTTCTCCTATAAATCATACCGTTCTTTTTAGAATTGAAGTACCTAAATATAGACATACGTATCCTATCACTTGCCTCAACAGGCAGAGCCACTTTTTCGTATAAAATTATTTTCGAAAAAAGTGTAAGGAAATCATAATGTCTAATTTAGATACTTCCTTCCATGTAGTTACCAATAATATACCCCAATTCTCAGAAAACATCAACTCTATGCCTGAAAAAAGGGCTTAGCCAATGAAATAACTTTATGCATATGTTTCTGTTTCTACTGGCTCTTCTTCTTTTGGATGTGAATTCCTCATGATCATTGGATATAGTATTAAACCTATTACAAACAAACCTATGCCTAATAAGAAGGTTTTCATATCGGCTGTTCCTGTTTTAATTACCCATATAGAGTATACAAAAGCTAGCACTGTAATAATTCCATCCTTCAAGCGAGAGCCTGTTACGACATCATATGTTTCACCTGTAATTACTAGCTTCATTTGATAAATTGCTGACACTAAATAAGGATTTAAATAAGCAAGAGTTGCCACAACGATAGCAAAATTATAGGCTTGAGTAACTGTACCCGAGATAGTAGAAAATAGAAATATTTGTGTCATTACATTGGTGATTGTTAAAGAATTCTTCGGACTCCCTGTTTTATTCGTTTTGGCAAAAACAGCTGGAAATAATCCATTCTTTGCAGCCTGATAAGGGACTTCAGAACTTACTACAATCCAACCAACAGTTGATCCAAATAATGAAATAAGAGCTAAAACGGCCATGATATACGTTCCATTACTTCCAATTACTTCTCCAAGTGCATCCACTAATGGTTTTTGTGATTCCCTTAACGCTTCTTGAGATAAGGCACCCATCGTTAGTAGGGTAATTCCGATATAAATAACTAAGGAAATGACTAGACCAAGGATCGTTGCAGTTTTCACATCCCTTTGTGATTTCGCCCGATTTGAAAGCATAACAGCAGATTCAATCCCTATAAAAGCCCAAAGCGTAGCAATCGCTGCAGCATTTACTTGTCCACCTAATGAAAAAGATTTCCCTGAAGCATCGACAAATTCCTTTGCACTTCCTAAGTTTGCTTTATCAAAGATAAAAAGTGTAAAAATAATAAATAACGCAAAACCTATCACTTTTGTAATTGTAGCCATTAAGTTCATTTTCCCGGCACTATTAAAACTTTTAGAGAGAATCCATTGAATCCCCCATAGCATAATCGAACAGATGATAAAGGTGATCGTTTTTCCATACTCTAATTCGAAGGACCCTAATGAGAACAAGACTTTTTTACTTTGCATTATTGGAAAAAAGGTAGTTAAATATCCTGCAAATGAAATAATGACAGATGCTGTGGCAGCCCAATTTGCAGCCCAGTAGCCCCATGCCATACTATAGCCTGCAACTTTACCTGCTTTTGGTGAAGAAAATAAGTTTTGTGCATAACTTTGTGGACCAGCCTTTAAATTAGGCTTTCTAATCGCTAGGTTACCAAAAACAAGGGCAATCATAAATACACCTAAACCTGTAGCCACCCAAGCAATCGTAGATCCCAATGGACTTGAAACTTGAGCTAGATTAGCTGGAAGCATGAAAATCCCGCCACCTACCATATTCCCTACAACGAAGGTTGTTAATATCCATAGTCCCCATTTATTGTTATTCATGCTGCCTCACCTTTCTATATATAAATTCTATAAAACCGAATATCTCTATTAATTTGTTATCATTATATAATATTCCTTTACTTTAGTAAAGTGGTAAATTAATAAATTACTAAACGATAAACCATCTTTCCCTCTATACCACATGGCTTTTTTTGTATAATAAAAAATGAAATACTCTATTTACTGTAGGGAGAGTTGAAGAACATGCAAGAAAATAACAGATTAATCGTATTTGATTTAGATGGAACTTTATATGAAGACACACACCACTTTGATTATTATGCAAAAAAACTATGTGAAAAACTTAGTGAGCCGAAAAGGAAACTTTTTACACATGATTACCAAGCAGTACTAGAAGGAAAGCATCCATTAAAAATGGGAACAATTTTTGATGTGGAAAAAGATCTCATATTAACCCAGGACCACGGAAGAGTAACCTATGCCTGTACATGGGAAGGGAAACCACTAGAGCAAGAAACCGTAGAAAAATTTTATCCTTCTACTTTAAATTTTGACTTCCACTCTATATTAAACATCGGAGATTTATGGTGGATTCCAGCAGCAATCGCTAGACATTATGGGATTACTGATCAAGATGCGGAATGTTCCTTTATAGAAACTCGTGAATACATGATGTCCCCGAGGTTTCAAATGAGAGAAGTCCCAGATTTTAAACAGGTGCTTAAACAATTAGCAATTCACTCAAAGCTCATTTTGCTAACAAACTCCCCGAAAAGAGATAGTGAAGTGCTCCTATCAAAACTAGGTTTCCAACACCTGTTTGATAAAAAAATCTTTGATGGAAAAAAACCTATGAAAACCAAGGAACATATAAAGATGATTAAGGAATCATATCTGGTGGAATATAACCAAATACTAAGTATAGGAGATAATGCTATTAATGAAATTTCTCCCGCGAAGGAATTAGGCTGCCAAACTATATTAATTGACCCTCATGGAATTAGTGCACCTTCGCAGGCAGATAGAATTGTCAAAAATTTAACTGAACTCGTTGATATATTAAAACAAATATGCCAATCATAATTTTATAAGATAATAAAAGTATCCTTTTCTTTAGAGGGGTTCTTTTATTTGTCTTAGGCTGGTTTCGTATAGTTTGTTGTTTTTTGCCGGCTTTTGCTTATTTGTTCACCATACTTTGTATAGTAAAATTTTTGAGTGTCTGCTCTAATTTATTTGATAAATCATTCAATGCGGCTGCTTCATTTAGCATTTCTTCCATGGAAGCTTGTTGTTCTTCTGATGCAGCTGTCACTTGTTGTATCGATCTTGCAAAATCCTGAGATATCGCTGAAATATTACTTATTTGTAGAACCCCATCCTTTGTCTGTGAATGAACATGACTCACAATTTTTGAAACATCTTCTGTCTCACCAGTAACAACACTGACAGCATTCGTGATATCTACAAATGCTTCTTCTGTTTGTTGCACCATATCAATTCCTTCTTTTAGTTCTGCTAACCCGTTTTTCATAGCCATTACCACATCTTCCGTTTCGTTCCGTATTTCATCAGTAATTTCTTTTATTTTTAATACAGCTTGTCCCGACTGATTAGATAGTTTTTTCACTTCTTGTGCTACGACGGAAAAACCTTTTCCATGTTCACCAGCACGAGCTGCTTCAATCGTTGCATTCAATGATAATAGATTCGTATGATTGGCTAACTCTTGAATGAGATTGAGAATATGGTCAATCTGATTGGACTTTTCATTTAAAGCATGAATCAATTGGGCTGTACTCTCTATTGATCCATTAACTAGCTTTATTTGTTCAACTGTGCGATCTACTAACTGATTCCCAGTCTTCGCTTTTCGAAATGCAATTTGACTGGACTCTTTTACTTTATGAATGGAATGAGAGACTTGATCCATCTTGTTAGCAATTTTAAAGACGTCATTGGTAACACGTTCCGCGGACTTAACTTGTACTTCGGATCCTCCTACTACCTCTTCCATCGCAATAGCAATTTGTTCTGATGCAGATTTTGAGTCTGAGGCTGTCATTCTCATTCTTTCAGATGATATTGTCACTCGATTTGCACTTTCCTCTAGTTGATAAATGATCGAGTGCAGGCGATCCACCATTTGATTAAAACCTGATTCTAATAAATTTAGCTCCTTACTAGAATGGCTTAATCCAATTCTTGCTCGTAAATCGCCACTAGAGACTTTCCCCATTAAATCTTTTAAATATAGGATTGGTTTCGTTACTCTCCGAATGGTAAAGAAACCAACTAGACTGGCGATTATTACAGTAATTGACGTTATCACAACCAACATTATTCTATAGTTATTTACTAGTTGTAAATAATCATGATCTTTCAATGCAATGATATAGTACGCACCATCTAACTCTACTTGTTGAGCGAAGGCGATCATCATCCCTTGATCATGAATAATCCCTTGGCGTTGTTGAATAATTTGCTTGATATTATTTTTTGTAAGCTTTGGAATTGAATCACGGTATTCCGTAAATAGCTCAATGGTTTGATCCTTTGTCAGTTTAAATTGCATAGGAGACAAACTAGATGATCGAAATCTATTTTTATTTTGAGTTAAAGCATAGGATAACTTTTTATCAAATTGCTGTTTCGGGACAGTGGCTTTTAACATTGTAATTTTTTCACTTATTACTTCTACTGAGGCTTGTAGCTGTTGTTCTGTCGATTGAACAGTTATTTGCTTATTTTTTGTATAACTGAAATAAGCAATGATTACAGAGGACAAAATAATGACTAGTATAATAGGCAAAATCAAAACAGTTCGCAGGCTAAGCTTATGAAGAAATGGCATTGTATCTTTCCCCTTGGTATAATTTTCTTATCTCTAAGACTTTTATACTATTCATTTGTTAAGAAATTGTAGAGGAATTATTAAGTTTTAATGTTTAAGTTCTCTTTTAGGAAAATAAAAAAGCTCGAAACCCAATTTTATTTTGGTTCAAGCTCTTTCGTATATTTTTTAATTACTCATCTGACAGTAAACTTTTATGTATCCAAATCGCTGCTTGAGAACCCTCACCCATAGCAATTGTTACCTGCTCTGAATGTGCAACAACATCCCCCGCTGCCCATACATGTTTTATATTCGTCATTTTCGTTCGTGAATCAGTGAGAATATGCTTGTTTTCATGTAGTTCTACCCCCAACTTTGATGCGAGCTGTGAACGAACCTCATTGCCTCCAAGTGCGACAAAAGCATATTCGCATTCTATTTTCGTTCCATCTTTTAATACTACACCCTTAAACTGTGATCCTTTTGCCATAAATTTATCGATTATTTCCTCATGGTAGATAATGTTCTTAGATCGTAATTCAATTTGATTTTGCTCACTGACTTCTCTTTTTTCATGATTAATATACATGATTTCATTTGTCCAATATGATAATGTTAAAGCCATATTAGCCCCTACATCTCCAGAACCGATAACAACTGTCTTCTCATTTTTCACTTCATACCCGTCACAATCAGGGCAAACAAATACACTGACACCTAAGCAAGGATAAATTTCCGGAAAAGAAGGTAGGCGATCCATAATTCCTGTAGCCAGTAACAGACGTTTTCCAACTATTTCTTTCCCATCTTTAATCGTACAAACAAAATTATTCTCTTGATTTTCAATACTCATTACTTTATTCTGTACAAACTCTACACCTAAATCTTCCGCTTGATCCCGGCCTACTCTTCTTAGGAATCCTCCACTAACCCCATTAGGCCAGCCTAAAATATTATGGTAAGCCAAACAAAAATTGGATCTGCCGTTATTCGAATCAATCACAACAATCTTATGTTGATACCTTCCCAATTGAATAGCCGCCTGTAATCCAGCGATTCCACCACCAACAATGACACAGTCATAAATCAAATTCATTCCTCCAGCTCTAAAGTTTAATTATATTTTTTCCAATCTCGCTGAATAATGAACTGGTAATTATTTTTTTATAAAAGGAGAGGTTATTATGATATTAAAGCCACGCTACGAATCATTAGAGTTAGAACTTCTGAAGTATCTATATAAGAGAATGAACTTATCGGAAAAAGATCATTTGAATTATTTAAACTTGAATAAGGGCTTCATAGGAGAACAGCACTTTGATGAGTGGTTACACCATTTACCGGATAATTGGCTTATCCTGAATGATCTACTCTTTGAATTCTCTCATTCTCATTTCCAAATTGATTCAATGGTTATCACCAATTCGACAATCTATATATTTGAGGTTAAAAATTACGATGGGGATTATTATATGGAGGATGATCGATGGTTTTCATCTTCTGGATCAGAGATAAAAAACCCTATCCTCCAATTAAAACGAACTGAAACCTTACTACGTAAACTACTCCAAGACCTTCAATTAAATATGCCAATTAAAGCCCATGTTATATTTATTAACCCCGAATTCCACCTGTATCACGCTCCACGGAATCAACCCATTATTTATCCAACACAAATACAACGATTTTTTAATCGGATGATGACCACTGCAGCATCAAATACATCTTCACGACATACTCAATTAGCAAAGAAATTAATTTCACTGCATATCGAAGAATCACCATATACTCGAATACCAGAATACACTTTTGAACAACTGAAAAAAGGAGTCATTTGTGCGAGGTGTGGTGGGTTTATTGGGGACTTTCATAAAAAGTTAGTAATTTGTAAATGTGGTTACAAAGAAAATGCTAGCACTGCAGTTTTACGATCAATCAAAGAATACACTACACTTTTTCCAAATAATAAAATTAATACAAATGCAATTTATGAATGGTGTAAAATCATGCCGAAACGAACAATCTCTAGGATCCTCTCACAAAACTTTAACATCATTGGACATGGCCAGTCCTCCTATTACATTTAATTTCTTTATAGAATGCAATTAGGACTTCAACCATCATGAGTCTTATTGGACTTCTAATCTGAGACACATTCTTTCTGTTTTACTCTATAAATGTGTCTCAGTGTTTTCTCTTTGATACACATTTTGTCTGTTTTTTCTTTGTAATGTGTTTCCACTTTCAACTTGGATACACATTTTTGCAGTTTTTCTTTCATAATGTGTCTCCACTTCACTCTCTGACACACATTTTTGCTGTTTTTCCTTCATAATGTGTCTCCACTTCAACCTCTGATACACATTCTTTCTGTTTTTCCTCCGTAATGTGTTTCCACTTCAACCCTGGATACACATTTTTGCTGTTTTTCTTTCATAATGTGTCTCCACTTCACTCTCTGATACACATTCTTTCTGTTTTCCCTCCGTAATGTGTCTCCACTTCACTCTCTGACACACATTTTTGCTGTTTTCCCTTTGTAATGTGTCTCCACTTCGGCCTTGGATACACATTTTTGCTGTTTTTCTTTCATAATGTGTCTCCACTTCACTCTCTGACACACATTTTTGCTGTTTTTCCTTCGTAATGTGTTTCCACTTCGGCCTTGGACACACATTTTTGCTGTCTTTACCTCATAATGTGTCTCCACTTACTCCTCTGACACACATTTTTGCTGTTTTTCCTTCATAATGTGTCTCCACTTACTCTTCTGACACACATTTCCCCGGTTTTTCCCTCATAATGTGTCTCCACTCACCACCCTCCAACACACTTTTCCCTGTTCTTCCTTCTACGCATGAACTTGTAATACATTCCAAGGACAGCAATATCAACTTTTTATTGTCAAACCTATCTTTTCGGATGATAATAATGAATTAGGCAAGTATAGAAAAACAAAAGAGGTGTGACATCTTGGGAAGGCTGCTATCAAATTATAAATCAACGTTTCTTTTGCTATTTTCCATCATTATTGGCGGAGTAGCAGGAGTCGTTTTTGGATCAAAGGCAACGATTGTAAAGCCATTTGGTGATTTATTTCTTAATTTAATGTTTACCATTATTGTTCCGCTAGTATTTTTCAGTATTGCTTCAGCAATCGCGAATATGAGCGGAATGAAGCGACTTGGAAAAATTATGGGGGGTATTTTTCTAGTTTTTGTTATTACTGCACTCATTTCAGCGATTTTAGGTTATATAGGTGCTGTTATTGTTGATCCATTAAAAAACACGGATGTATCTTCTATTAAGAGCATTATGTCCGATCCGGGAACTGATTCAAATGCAGAGGATGTTACTTTCCTAGGACAACTTGTGAAGACCTTTACCGTTTCGGATTTTTCAGAGTTATTTTCGAAAAGTAATATGCTTCAGCTCATTGTTTTTTCTATTTTATTTGGATTAGCAACAGCAATGGTTGGAGACAAAGGTAAGCCCATTGCGAATTTACTATCCTCTGGCTCTGCGATCATGATGAAAATCGTTAAGTTCGTTATGTACTATGCCCCAATTGGGCTTGGCTGTTATTTCGCAACAGTCATTGGTGAACTAGGGCCGCAAATTTTAGAGGGATATGCCCGTGCATTTATTCTTTATCTAGTTTTAACTATAGTTTATTTCTTTGGTTTCTTTACACTGTATGCATTTATTGCAAGTGGCAAGGATGGGGTAAAAGTGTTTTGGAAAAATGCTATATCTCCTGCTGTTACAGCGATTGCGACTTGTTCGAGTGCTGCATGCATCCCAGTAAACCTTGAGTCAGTTAAAAAAATGGGCGTACCTACTGATATTGCGGAAACCATTATTCCTCTTGGAGCGAATACGCATAAAGATGGTTCGGTATTTGGGGGTGTCCTAAAAATCGTCTTCTTGTTTAGTTTATTTGGGAAAGATATGACAAGTGTTTCTGGGATACTCAGTATTATCGCGGTTTCGTTTTTGGTTGGGGCGGTAATGGGAGCCATTCCAGGTGGAGGGATGATTGGCGAAATGCTCATCCTTAGCGTATTTGGATTTCCACCAGAGGTGCTACCAATTATTGCGGTGATTAGCACCATCATAGATGTCCCTGCAACATTACTGAATTCAACAGGAAACACCGTCTGTGCGATGATGGTCAGCCGATTAGTAGAAGGGAAAAATTGGCTAAAAAAAGCGTTTAATTAGAGGTTGTCTAAAAGGTCAGACCCCATAATACAAACAGTGTTCAGGTGGGGTCTGACTCCTAAATAGACAACCTTTTTTTGTTGCTAAACGGAGTATGTTATAATTATTCAATTAAATTTATCACTTACATGGAGGCATTATGCTTACTTTTGAAGAAAAACTGGCAATCATTGAATCCTTTCCACAATTAAAAAGAAAAGATGTTTCCCTAGGAAGAATTAATTTTCACTTTGAGGAAAGTACATCTGACAAAAAGAATATTGTTTATCATTTACATCCTAACGGAAATGGCTTTGTCTATGCTGAGCATTTACTAGGGTACACTACGAACGATAAAGGGATGGTGAACATTCGCGACTTTTCTGAAGATGAACTTCGTCATATCATTGAAAAATCGATCCAATCTTTAGAACCAAAAGCCATAGAAGATATACAAAGCAACGAGGAACCATTTGAAGAAAAGTGGATCAATCAAAACAACTTTACATTAGTTCTTTTACATGAGGATGATATGTGGAATGTGTATGCAGGTTTAAATCTAGATGGTACGTTTAATTCTTACGAAGAAGCTGCAGAATATTTACATGAAGAAGGATTCTCGAGATTATAAATAATTATGATGCTATTTAGGTTAAGTTTTAACTATATTGCTTGTGAAATTAAAAGCTGGTAGTCATACATTTACAAAAGCAACAAACAATACGAAAACAACCAAAATTAATAAAGCTGCAACAGCCATCTGTTGCAGCTTTATCTATTTAACAACAAAACTTAAACGCCTTGCTGTTGATATTGCACATTGTGTAATCTAGCAAATATACCGCCTTTTTCGATTAATTCCTCATGCGTACCTTCCTCAGCAATCCCCTCTTCTGTGACAACCATTATGCGGTCAGCACTTTGAATCGTCGCAAGCCTATGGGCAATGATTAAGGTTGTACGGTTTTTTGCAAGTTCATTTAATGCTCGCTGTATGATTCTTTCTGTCTCTGTATCTAAGGCAGAAGTTGCCTCATCTAGTATTAAAATTGGTGGGTTTTTCAAGAACATTCGAGCAATAGCAATTCGCTGTTTTTGTCCTCCTGAGAGCTTTAGTCCGCGTTCCCCAATTTGAGTCTCATAACCCAATGGAAGTGAATGAATAAACTCTTCTAGATGGGCCTTTCTTGCAGCCTCGACGATTTCCTCTTCTGTCGCATCTAACTTTCCATATGCAATATTTTCCCGTAATGTACCTGTAAAAAGGAATACATCCTGTTGAACAATACCTATATGAGAACGTAGTGATTGTTTCGTCACTTGACGTATATCGATGCCATCAATTAATATCCTTCCTTCATTCACATCGTAGAATCGCGGAATCAATGAACAAATCGTTGTCTTCCCTGCACCAGATGGTCCAACAAAAGCAACGGTCTCTCCCGCATGAATGTTTAAGTCAATTCCCTGAAGCACTGGTTTATGCTCATCATATCTAAACGTTACCTTATCAAACTGGATATCGCCGTTGAGATATGAAACCTCCTTAGCACCTTTAACATCCTGTACTTCTGGCTCCTGATCAATTAGGTCGATAAAACGCTTGAATCCTGCCATTCCCTTCGGATAAAGCTCCATAATCGCACTGATTTTATCCACCGGTTTAAAAAGAACATTCACATATAAAATAAAGGAAACAAGTTCTCCGTATGTTAAATGATGATTAAAACTAAGCCATGCACCATAGATTAAAACGACGAGAGTGATCAGCCTAGTCATCATATAAATTCCTGAATTGGTAAATGACATTACCTTATAACCTGTTAGCTTTGCCTTTCTAAATCGACGGTTATTCGTTGTAAATCGAGAAATTTCATAGTTTTCATTTGTAAAGGATTGTACTACTCTTACTCCTGATACACTATCCTCCACACGTGCGTTTACATCTGCTATCTCGCCATACATTCGTTTCCAAGCTTTATTCATTTTTAGATTACACACCGTAATCAACCAGACTAAGAATGGTAGAATGATAATGGTCACTAATGCTAACTTAACATTAATTCCCAACATAATCCAAAATGCTCCCACAAATGTCATTATTGCAATAAACATATCCTCTGGACCATGATGGGCTAGTTCACCGATATCGAATAAATCATTCGTAATTCGACTCATAATATGTCCTGTTTTTGTATTATCGAAAAAGCGAAATGATTGTTTTTGTACATGTTGGAACAATTGCTGTCTCATATCTGTTTCAATATTAATCCCCAGCTTATGCCCCCAATAATTCACTATATATTGTAAAAAAGTACTCATAATATACAGCACAAGCAATCCAGCACCTACTGATACAATGGTTGACCAATTCCCATCTGGTAGTAAACTATCAATAAACCACTGTACAGCAAGCGGAAACCCTAATTCTAATAAAGCAACTACTACTGCACTACAAAAATCGATAGTGAATAATTTTTTATGCGGCAAGTAGTAAGAAAAAAATCTGCGTAACATGCTGCACCCCCATTTATTTCATTCGTCTTTAGCGATTATAAATTTTAAATGGAAATGTCGCAATCAAATTGTTCGAAAGAGAAAATATAGCTCGAATCAATTTCCCTAAATATTCTGATTTCACAACAAATTATGGTAGAATTATTACTATGGGGGTGTAAAGAATTGAAAAAGAACTTTGTTTTTATTCCGATCATCTTTGTCCTTGCACTTGTTTTATCCTTTATGTTTTCAGAAAAGGATCCATCTAAAACAGAAAAAGCTATTCAACCAGTTAATGAGAAATTTGAGCTAACAGAAAAAGAAAAGAACAAAATATTACTTGATATTAGAAAAGCTTGCAGCAAACTAATCAATTTAGTTTCTAGTAAAGATACTACTACCGAAGACTATGATAACATTCTACCTAATTATTTTGATGAATCCTTCCTTGCTACTTTCAAAGAACAAATTTTAGAAAAAGTTAAAAATGAAAATAACATTGTAGATAGACAATTCCTTACCTTGCCTCTGAACCTCGAAGAATATCCATCCTACACAATTATATCGAACAATAAAGTTAAAGTGGTTTGGAGCAAAGTCCCATTCCCATCAAACCCCAATCAACTAGCAACAATTGAAATTACTCTTATTAAACAAGATGACCAATGGAAAATAACTGATTGGTACAGCATCCTTGAAAAATGACGGGCAAACAGAAAACGGCGGGTTTCCTCACCCGCTTACTCCGAATTTTGTTTCCGTACTAATACCGATTTAATCGCTTGTTCAATTTCTTGATATCCAGTACAGCGGCAAATATTCGACTCTAGCCATTCTTGAATCATTTCATCAGATGCATCTGGATGTTGCTCAATTAGGGATTGACAATTCATAATAAAGCCTGGAGTACAGTACCCACATTGAAAAGCAAACTGTTCAATAAATGCTTGTTGAATAGATGTATTGTCTAAGCCTTCAATGGTTGTGATTTCTTTATCTACCCCCTCCACACCGAGCATTAGGCAGGATTTCATTGGCCATCCATCGACATGAATGGTGCATGCACCACAATCTCCATTTAAGCAGCCCGGCTTTGCCCCTGTTAGTCCTAATCTGTTTCGTAAAACATTAAGAAGCGTTTCCGACGTTCGAATATTAACCTCCCGTCTTTCCCCGTTTACTTTTAAAGACATCGAAACCAATGACACTTGCCTCACTCCTTCCCTAACTCTTGTAAAATATCAATCAACGTATTTTTTAAAACAAATAGACGATATTCTGCCGATCCCTCTACATCATTTAATATGGGAGATGGGAGTCTTTCGACTGCACCGTTTATTTTTTCCTCCATTGATAAATCACTGTTATTAAGCAATTCTTCTATTTCAAATGCCCGAAAAGGAAAGGGACATAATCCGCTTATAGCTAATCTAATGGCTCCATCCACCTTTAGCGCTGCAGCAGTTAGTAACGGATAGCCTGTATTCCATTGTTTACGCCGCTTAATACTAATCGATGGAGCTTCTACAAATTTTTGATCGGTGCTCACTTGAATAAGAAAATCACCTTCATTTAAACATAAGCACTTCGAGAATATTTCATGTATCGGAAAGATTTTCATTCCATCATGCATGGCAACCACCATTAAGCTATCAGATAATAGAAAGGGGAGTACGGCTTCCCGATAAAAAATCTGTGCACAAATATTCCCACCTAATGTAATCTTTGTCCGTGCTGTATGATCGGCAATTTCACTAGCCGTCTTAGATAGTAGAGGAAATGGATTAGCTTCTTCAATTTGTACAAGGGATAGTCCTGCACCAAGGATCAGACGGCTTTCACTTTTAAAGAGCACATGGTATTCAGGAATTCCTTTTAAATCTATAACAGCATCGGTATAAACCCAGTCTACTCTCCCAAGAGTAATGATCTCGGTTCCTCCTGAAAAATACATTGGATTTCTTCCGGTATGCTTTAATGTTTGATACATAGTAAGGGCTTCCTGGATGGATGTAGGACGATAATAATCAAAATCATATGGAATCATTTAAATTCCCCTCCTTTGTTCTCCAAAGTAATTCAGGAACAAGGGGGAGTTGGTGCAATGAAACACCAGCTGCTACTGACAAACAGTTTCCAAGAGCTGCGGGCATCCCTAATATTCCATGCTCACCTACTCCACGTAAGCCAAAGGGTGAATCTAGCTGTTTTGTTTCAATAAAATCTACGCAGTACTCAGGATTCTAACCGTAATGAATAGGGCGGTACGTTCTTAATTGCGGATTCAATACCCTCCCTAGTTCATCAAAAATAAATGTTTCGCGTCCCGCATAGGCAAGGCCCATGTTCATAGCTCCTATTACTTGACCTTTTGCGGTTTTTTCATTTAATACTCTTCCTATATCAACCACCGTACTCGCTTTGATAATCTTATAGGTGTAATCCCTACGATCAAATTCTACTTCGACAACCGAAGCACAAACCGTCCATTCCGGTCCTGGTTTTCCAGCACCTGTTTCCATATCAATATACGTCATTCTACGTAAAATATAGTTTCCTTTACCGATGATTTGACCACCTATAGCATTTCCATTTGGATACGTATACCCATATACAATCTCTGGGAAGGCCAACCCCACCTTTGGATCATCCCTTAAAAACACACGGGAATTAGCGACCACTAAATCCTCTGGGGAGCATCTAGACACACGAAGCGACATCTTTTAGTTGTCTTTCTACATCTGCTGCAGCTTCTAATAATGCTCTACCTGCCATAAATGTTCCTCTACTTGCAACAGTTTTCCAATGCTCAGGTGTTGTCTGAGTGTCTACTTCCATTCGCACATGAATTTGATCCACACTCATCTGTAACCTTTCAGCAAGCATTTGGGCGAGAACAGTTTTGGTTCCAGTACCAATTTCAATAACACCTGAAATTAAATTAATACTCCCATCTGAATTAAAGGTTAGAATGACACCTGAGCTTGCATTCGTATCAATAGTTGACGTTTTCCAGCCACAACTTGCTCCTTTTACACGAACAAAACGATCGTTTATTTCAATAATTTGTCCTTCATCCCAATTAGATAATTGCTTCACACGTTCAATGCATTTTCTTAAATTTCCTACAGTACTTTGATTCAGCTCCACCTGAGTAGGAGTTGTATCCCCAGGAAGAATGGCATTAATATAACGTAATTCAAAAGGATCCATTTGTAATTTTTCTGCCAACAGATCCATTGTGCGTTCAAATGCAAATAAAAGCTCAGAATGACTAAATCCTCGAAATGGAGCTGCATAAGGATGGTTTGTGTAAAGACAGTATGAATCACACCAAATATTCTCGATATGATATGGACCGGTACAATCGACTGCGGCTGCTCTACTTAAATCAATCGATTTATCCGAATAGGCCCCGCCATCAAATAAGAAAGTAATTTCCGCAGCAGTCAGCCTTCCTTCGTTTGTACAACCTAGTTTAACTTTTGCTTCTAAACCGATATGGCATGGTGCTGTCAACATATCTTGTTCTCTTGAATATCTTATTTTGACAGGCCTACCACCAACCGCTTTTGAAGCAAGATAGGCAAGAATTTCTACTTGGGTAGATGCCTTGCCTCCGTAACCACCACCAACTAATGGAGTTTTCACAATGATTTTGCCAAGTTCCTCATTAAAATAATTGCTAATCAACTTTTTGACCATAAATGGAGCTTGAGAGGTTGTAGAAATAATGATCTTTCCATCAGGTTTTATTTCCGCAGATGCACACCGTGTTTCCATGGCAGCGTGGTCAGAAGGTTTAAGGAAAAAACTCCCCTCAACGGTTAAGTCACTCTGGTTCCAGCCCTCTTCGATATTCCCTTTACGAATCTTTTGCAGGCTAGCAATATTGGTTCCTGGTACCGGATAAACAGCGGGAATCTTTTCATAACTCCCTAGGTTTTCATGTATAATTGGCGCATCTTCTTGCATCGCTTCACTAGGTGAGTTAACAACTGGCAAAGGATCATATTGAATGTTAATTAATTTGGCAGCATGTTTGGCTATCATAAAAGTATCTGCTACGACTACAGCTACTACCTCCCCATGGTAGCGAACTTTATCAACTGCTATTGGTGGGCGGTCTTTCATTTCCTCACCTACTAGTGGAAAACGCTCACCGGCAATGACCGCTCGTACCCCCTGAACTTTTCTAGCACGAGCAGCATCAATTTTCACTATTTTTGCATGACCTAGTGGACTGATAACTAGGGCTCCATGAAGCATGTTAGAAGTGGTGTAATCATTTATATATTTTGCTTTTCCTGTTACCTTTTCTATTGCATCCTTCCGCGTTATCCCCTTTCCAAGCACATTCAATTCTCATCCCTCCCCATTGTGAGTTTCCGAATTAATGAATAATCCTCCTCATTATCAACATCCATGAAGGGCACCTCATCATTAAACTCGATACATACTTTCCTTTTACTTTTCTTTAGTAATTGCCTCGCTCCAATATCCCCCTCTAGCTCTAGTAGTTTTGGAAAGGCTTGATGGGAAAAAAGGATAGGTGGTCTAGAAATTCCATTAAAGGAGGATGCAATAACTTCCAAGTCCCTATTTGATGTATAAGTATGAATTAGTTGATGAATGATTTGTCGGGAAATTAATGGTTGGTCCGCAAGAAACACGATTACAGCATCCGCTTCCATACTCATGGCCTTCATAACTCCACATCTTAAGGAGTAGGCCTGCCCCTGTTCAGCCTCCGTACATAAAAAAGAACACCACTTCTTATTCAACAAAAGAGGTGGTGTAATCCACGATGGCACCTCAGACGTTGGAGTGATTACAATAGTAAAATCCAGATCTGTTTGCATGATCGTCTTCAAAGCGATACTGCCTAGGCAATCATCTAATAAAGGTAAGTCAAGCTTATTCTTCTTCCCCATTCTACTGCTCCTGCCAGCAGCAAGGTAAATACCAATAATTCTGCTTTTACTCATTGAATCTCCTTGGATTCCGGAGAGCTTTTATCATCTCAGCTACTATACTTATGGCAATTTCCTCCGCTCCCTTTGATCCAATTGAGATTCCAACTGGGGAAGAGATCCAATCTGGAATGTCATTATGATCCAATAGACGTTTCGTTCTTTCTTTTGGACCCAATATCCCTAGATAGGATAGGTTTTTATCGATCAGAATAGATAGGAGTTCTTTATCCTTTTGAAAATCATGAGTCATCAAAACCACAAAATCTCCATTCTTTATATCTAGCTTTTCATCTATTTCACGCGGGAAACATACAATTAAACTGCTTGCAAAAGGGAAATTTACTTTATTACAGTAATGAGGTCGCCAATCACAGATGATCACTTCAAAGCCCACCTGAGCAGCAAAATTTTCCAAAGGTCTTGCATCAAAGCCTGCTCCGAAAACAATAACTCGTGGTCTCGGCATATAATGATGGCTAAATATTGGAAGCAAACTTTCTGTATAGAATAGTCCACTCTTATTAGGAAAAACAGGTAAATCCGTTAGATAGGACAAATCACCAAATGCAGCCCCATCCTGAGGAATATAGCTATTCGAAAGTAGGTTAAAATTCTTATCAAATCGTTTTAAATGAATAACAGATTGCCCTTTATCCAAAAAATACTTTACTTGCATCAAATCGTTTCTTAACGGTTCTTTCAACGGTTCTAATAATATATGCACGATTCCATTGCAGCCTGCCCCTTGGCCCCAGATTAAATCGGATTCCCCTCTAAGGTCATAGATTAACAGTTTTGACTCCCCTTGCTTCCAAACTTGCTTTACATGACATTTAACATCCTCTTCTAGACATCCTGCGCTTAACATCCCAATTTGTTCCCCATTTTCTTCAATAAGCATACAGGAACCTTCCTTTTTATATGAAGATCCTTCAACATGTATAATAGTTGCCAGAACACTGCTCTCTTTCAAAAAAGGAAGTTTTAATAATATTGGTAAAATGTCCTCCATACATTCACCACTTTCCTGTGTACTATATAAAAGTATATTCATCTGGGATAAGAGATTAGAAGTGAATCATGAAGAACTACCGTTTAAAAATTCCTTCGTTTCTTGAAATAGTGACACATGATATTGCCAATTGATTAACTCCATTGGTATGGATATAATCATAGAGTCATTCGTCACAATAGGGGAATTACTACTTATATTGCTCGCCCTCTCACTAAACAACTTCATTTGATTTGCCCATGAAGCTTTGTCCTGGTCTGTCATTGTACCTGCCTTTCCCCATTCTTTGAATATTCCTGTTACATTCGATAAATATAAATAACCTTTACTAATGTTTTTCGTTTTTTGATGTAAAATCTTTACTACTTCCCCTTTCTTCGAACAAAAAGGAAAGTAACTAAAAGCTTTTGAAGTTTGATTTAAATCCATTTTCATTTGATCAAGATACTGATAATCTTTTTTTAACTGATTTTGGAATTCCACTCCTTTTACAGGGTCACATCCACCTTTTATCCAGTTTGAAAATTCAATGAACATTCCTGTTAAATGATTGCTGTAATTGTTACATGCCGTTGTAGCCTTTTTTATACCTGAAGATGGAAAAACATAAACTTTCACTAAAATAGCTACAATTGCCCCAATCAATGTATCCTTGATCCGATCCCAGGCATAACCACTAGATTGTTGCTCTAGAGCCAACACTAATAGAATCGACAAGGCTACCTGTTCGATAATCACCTTATTTAATTTCATCCATTTTGCTATGAATGAACCTCCTAAAATAAAAATCCCTAAGGTAAAACCATTTACTTGAACATACTTTGCTAACAAAACAATTAATATGATGCCAATCACTGTACCCACGAAACGATAAAATGAAAATAGAATGGTTTTATCTAGAGTTGTTTTAATACACAAAATAATCGTCAACGGAGCTAAATAAGGATGCTGTGAACCTGTAAATTTGGCTATCTCCCATGATAATGCAGAGGCAATCGCAATTTTCCAAATCAGCATTGATTGATTTTCAAAGACTGATTTCTCCTTCTTCTGCTTCATATCTCCCATCCTTTTCAATCTTTCATGTCGTTTTTGTTACCTTATTTTTTTAGGCTCTTTTCTCAAATTTAGTTGCTATATAAGTAAAGTTTTAACTAATAAATATCGGCTGAAGATCGCTACACCTGTCATTTTAATGTGAAAAGAACTTGCAATCTCCATAAGAACCTGGTGTAAAGGTCGGCAGTTGAGTTTTTACATAAGCAACAAACTATACGAAAACAGCATTTAATTAAGAGTTTATTCACTGCATACATACTTTTCACGAAATACTTGGATCATATTCGACATAAAAAAAATATTTTAGTCATATTACAAAAATGTTACACATAGTAGTTAAAGAAAAAATTGTATTCTCGCAATCTGCAAAATGGAAATGGATGCACAAGCAGGATTGTAGAAAATGGGAATACCTCATACTACTTAAATAATAGATTTGGGGATACGAGGTGAGAAGGAAATATGCAGGATGCATTGCTAAAGGTAGAGGGACTAAAAACTTATTTCTATCTAGACGACAAGAAAATTGCTAGAGCAGTAGACGGGATTGACTTTTCTATTTATCCAGGCGAAACTGTTGCTCTCGTTGGAGAATCCGGAAGTGGGAAAAGCATCACATCCCTTTCAATTATGCAGTTAATTAATAAACCAGGAAAAATCAAAGAGGGCACAGTTATATTTAACGGAGATAACCTACTAAACTTTTCGGATAAACAAATGGCGAAAATTAGGGGCAATGACCTTGCAATGATTTTCCAGGAGCCAATGACAGCTTTAAATCCGGTATTCACGATTGGCAATCAAATCGTGGAAACTTTAATCAAACACAAAAAATTAACAAAAAAACAAGCCTATAGTAAAGCGATCGAAATATTGAAAATGGTCGGATTCCCCAGGGCAGAGGAAACCATTAAAGAGTATCCTCACCAATTATCAGGAGGAATGCGCCAGCGAGCAATGATTGCAATCGCCATGTCATGCGATCCTAAATTACTAATTGCAGACGAGCCTACAACTGCATTAGATGTGACTATCCAAGCACAAATTTTGGATCTAATGAATGAAATGAAGAAAAAATTCAATACAGCCATACTTTTAATTACTCATGATCTTGGCGTGGTGGCAGAGTATGCAGATCGGGTCATGGTAATGTACGGTGGACAAATTGTGGAGGATACAACGGTTGAAAGATTATTTTCTAATCCACAGCATCCATATACAATTGGCCTACTTGAGAGCTTACCAAGTATTGATAAAGAGGTAAAAAGACTAGGTGCGATTAAAGGGACCGTGCCACCTTCCTATAACTTTCCAAAAGGCTGCCGTTTTTCCGATCGATGTCCGAAAGTGATGGAAAAATGCAAAGAAGCTTTGCCGCAGCTACAAACAACAGAATCTGGACATGATGTTCGTTGTTATATCTATGAATAAGGAGGAATTTTATTTGCAATTAGACAATGTTAAAGAAAGACAAGTAGAAACAGACACATACCTATTACAAGCTAAAAATATTAAAAAGTACTTCCCAATTAAAGGAGGAATTTTAAAATCAACTGTTGGTCATGTAAAAGCTGTAGATGGAGTTTCTCTAAATATTAAAAAAGGAGAGACACTTGGAATTGTTGGGGAATCCGGTTCAGGAAAATCCACACTTGGAAGAGTTATCCTCCGCCTACATGAACCAACTGAGGGACAAATCATCTTTGAAAACCAAGACATTTCCCATTTAAGGAATCGAAGGCTTCGACCTTTTAGAAAAGATATGCAGATTGTCTTTCAAGACCCTTTTGCCTCATTAAACTCAAAAATGAGTGTAGCTGAATTAATTGAGGAGCCTCTTGTGGTACAAACATCGCTAAATAAAAAGGAACGAAAAGACAAAGCAATTGAACTGCTTGAAAAGGTTGGGCTACGTCCCGAAGATCGCCTGAAATATCCTCATGAATTTTCCGGAGGTCAAAGGCAACGAATAAGTATTGCCCGTGCTCTCGCCCTTAAACCAAAATTTGTTATTTGTGATGAGCCTGTCTCTGCATTGGATGTATCTATACAGGCACAAGTACTAAATTTAATGTCCGATCTTCAAGATGAATTTGATTTAACCTATTTATTTATTTCACACGATCTAAGTGTTGTGAAACATATTAGCGATCGTGTAGCTGTCATGTATCTTGGCCGAATCGTAGAAATAGCTGAAAAAAAGGAGTTATACGAGGAACCGTTACATCCATATACACAAGCACTTCTATCCTCTGCACCAACAACAAATATCCACATAAGACGTGAAAAAATAACTTTAAAAGGAGATCTCCCTAGCCCATCCAATCCACCGTCTGGATGTGCGTTCCGAACAAGATGCCCACATGCTTTCGAAAAATGTGCAATAGAGCGACCTGAACTATCTACCATGACCACCAATCACTTTGTAGCCTGCCATCTTTACTCAAAAAAATAAAATGAGTGGTTCAAAGGAGGTGATGCACAGAAATTCACATTTGAAGTGCTGGTTTTCTTTAAAGATAAAAAGGGGTGAAAAAATTTGAAAACAAGAAAAAGCTTTCTTCTTAGTTTAATCTTCATTCTTTCATTAAGTATGTTCCTTGCAGCTTGTAAAGGTGGGGAAGATAGTACCAAAAAAGGGGAAAACGAAAAGGGGTCTAACAACCCTTCTGAAGAAACAGGGAAAGCACAAATGGGCGGGACGATTACTGGGGCAATGGATACGGCTCCTGCCGGTGTATTTAATCCTATATTCTACACAGATGCATATGAAAGTAACATTCTGTCATTTACACATGAAAGTCTAGTCACGCAAAATGAAAAACTTGAATTTTTGCCATCATTGGCAAAGGAATGGAAATTCAATGATGATCAAACTGAAGTAACGTTTACCTTACAGGATAATGTTAAATGGCATGATGGCAAACCATTCACAGCAAATGATGTTGTTTTCACTTACAAATCGATTGCTAGCCCTGGCTATGTTGAAGCTGGCGGAGTTCGTACCGAATATGTAGAAAAACTTTTAGGATACGAGGATTTCAATTCGGGGAAAACTGATCAATTGGAAGGTGTAGTTGCCCAAGATGAGCATACAGTTACCTTTAAGTTTAGTGAACCAAATGTAACAGCTCTTGATAATGCTAGCTTCCCGATTATTCCTGAACATATTTTTAAAGATATCCCTATAAAAGATATGCCAAAAGCTGGTGCCACGCTCAATGCGGGAGAGGTGATTGGAACAGGACCATTTAAATTCACAAAAATGATTGAAGGAGAGCAATACATTCTAGAAAAGAACAAAGATTATTGGCAAGGTGAGCCATACCTTGATCAAATTGTTTGGAAGGTAGTCAATCAATCAGTTATTGTCGGTATGCTCGAAACAGGAGAACTCGACTTCGTAGCTGACCCAAATGGCTTCCAACCAGCGGATTATGACTCCATTAGTGCATTGGATAATATTGAAATTATTGAGCAGCCAAAGTTTGGATACCAGCTAATGGGCTTCATGGTAAACCATCGTACGCCTGAAGATGTAAAAGCCGGTGTGATTAAACCTGAGAATTGGGTCTCTAATAAAAAGATTGCAGACAAACGCGTGCGCCAAGCAATTGCTTATGCCGTTGATCGAGAAGGATTAATTAAAGCATTACTTCATGGGCGTGGAGCGGTTATTAATGCACCGATAGCTACTCAATTCTCCGCTTATGACGGCGAAAAACCAAATCAATACAAATTTAATGTTGAAGAAGCTAAAAAACTACTGGATGAAGCTGGATATGTTGATAAAGATAATGATGGCTTCCGTGAAGACCCAGACGGAAAAAAATGGGTTCTTACATTAAATTATCCAACAGGAAATGAGCTTCGTATGCGATCTGCACCAATTATTCAAGAAATGTTAGAGGCTGTAGGAATCAAAATAGATCTTCGTCAGCCAATTGAATTCTCTACGTATTCTGATGTTCTTGAAAAAGATAGTGATGATTGGGATCTTTATTTACTTGGCTGGAGCCTCAGCAGTACAGATCCAGATCCAAGCGGCCTATGGGGCTCCAAAGCTGCCTACAACTATGGTCGTTGGAATAATAAGGAATCCGACGAACTAATGAAAAAGGCGGTACAACCTCCAGAAGCATTTGATCAAGCCTATCGCGATCAAGTGTATAGTGACTGGCAAGTATTATTCCAGGATGATTTACCAGCATTAATCTTATATGCACAAAATACATTATGGGGGTATAACAAGCGCTTACAAAATGTTAAACCTCTACCATACTCCATGTATAATGATACACATTTATGGTGGGTGTCATCTAAATAAATTTAATAAAATCTAAGGATAACGGGAATGTCTCAGCGAAAAGAGATTTTACCATTCATGAGATATTCCCATCCTTTCCAAGAACGGAGGGGACCTATGACAACATACATTATTCGTAGGATACTCGTTTTTATTCCAATGCTACTCGGCTTAACAATTATCGTCTTTGCTCTCATCCAAGCGGCACCTGGCGATCCCTTTTCTGGTAGAATGGTCGATCCTAGAATTGACCCAAAAGTCTTTGAGCAGCAAAGGCAAGCCCTTGGTTTAGATGACCCAATCCATGTACAATACTGGAAATGGCTCACATCTGTTGCTAAGGGGGACCTAGGTCAATCTTACACATATAATGGCAGAGATGTTTCCGAATTAATCGGTGATCGAATAGGTAATACATTTAGTTTAGGACTGTTTTCTCTCATTATTACATTAATCGTCTCCATTCCAATTGGCATCTATTCAGCAAAAAAGCCCTATTCCTTGCTTGATTATGGAGCTACAACCTTTGGATTCTTTGGTTTAGCTGTTCCAAATTTCTTTTTTGGACTAGTTGCTATATACGTCTTATCGATCACTCTAGGTTGGTTTCCATCCCAGGGAACTGTATCAACACCAGGGCTAACTGGTTTAGAGTTATTTTTTGATAAGCTTCACCATCTCTTCTTACCAGGAATCACACTTGGTTTAGCAGGAACAGCTGCCTATATGCGTTATATGCGATCGGAGGTACTAGATGTATTAGGGAAAGACTATATTCGGACTGCAAGGGCAAAAGGGATGAGTGAACGAAATGTCCTTTATAAACATACTCTTCGCAATGCACTGATACCAATTATTACTCTTATGGGATTTGAAATAGGAGGTATATTGAGCGGAGCAGTTATTACCGAAGGAGTTTTCCAATTCCCTGGACTTGGTCAATTATTTTTAAGGGCAATAGGAAGCCGCGACTACCCTGTCATTATGGCGATCAATTTATTATTAGGTTTCTTTATACTTTTCGGAAATTTATTGGCAGATATTTTTTATAGTATCGTCGATCCAAGAATTCGCTATGATTAGGAGGGGAAAAGAATGGATACTAAAACGAATCTTACTTTCGATTCGAACCCTGAAGTCAATTCTAAGAGAAAAATTAAAGGGAAAAGTCCTTTTCAGCTAGCCCTCCGAAGATTTATGAAAAACAAACTTGCAATGGCCGGGCTGATTATTTTGTTTCTTATTGTCGTCGCTGTTATCTTTGCTCCATTATTAACGAATCAACCTCCTACTAAATCGAATCTGCTCCTAATTGAACAGCCACCAAGCGCCGATCATCCTTTAGGAACAGATAGCTCTGGAAGAGATAATCTTTCCCGTCTTTTATATGGTGGACGAATTTCTATGATTGTCGGATTTAGTGCCATGTTTTGTACTCTTATCATAGGGGTAACACTTGGTTCAATTGCAGGATACTATAGAGGCATCGTAGATGGGATCATTATGCGAATTGCCGATTTGATTCTCATGCTTCCTTTTCTTGTTCTCGTCTTAACCATTGTAGCCATTTTGCAAAAAGTTACTATCGGAATCTTCGTAGGTATTATTGCCATCACTTCTTGGCCCAACCTGGCAAGGATTATTCGCGGAACCTTTCTTTCTCTTCGCGAACAAGAATTTGTCCTAGGAGCAAAAGCAATTGGGGCCAGTGATTTTCGAATTATCTTTAAGCATTTTATTCCAAACGCCATCGGACCTATTGTCGTAAATGCTACACTCATGATGGCAACAATGATTATTGTTGAATCCGCTCTTAGCTTTATCGGCTTTGGTATTCCACAGCCCACACCTACTTGGGGAAATATGATTTCTGAAGCTCAAAGCTTACGTATTTTACGCAATAGCCCAGAAGCATGGATTCCTCCTGGACTCGCAATCCTATTAACTGTTCTTTGTATAAACTTTATTGGCGATGGCCTTCGTGATGCCTTCGATCCAAAAAGTAATAATCGATAGGGACACAGGGTCAGGTCCCTTGTCCCACTAAATGTGGAAAAGAACCGGCCCTGTGTTTTTTTATTCACTTTCAATAAGACTATTCAATGAAACCTCTTCTTCCATTTCTGGTTGACCCAAAGGATAGATTCGAGCGGTTTCATTTTTTTCGTCAACATGCTGAATATAGATTGGCTTTCCATTATAAGTAACATTAACCATTCTAGGAGACTCAGCAATTTCCTGTGCCCGTTGTTTATTCACTTGAATATACCTCCTTTAATTTATTCTTACCCTTTGCTATTTAATAGAAAGATATACATCTCATCTGATTCTATTGTGAATAAAATCCAAACTCTCGCTCATACTGAAATTAAAAATATGAAAGAGGGATATGGATGGCAAACCTTGGACTACTTATTATTCGTTTAGTGGTAGGTCTTACATTTGTGGGACATGGTGCACAAAAACTATTTGGTTGGTTCGGTGGTACGGGTGCGACTAAAACCGGTGAATGGCTAGAATCAATTGGAATAAAACCTGGTGGTACTATTTGGGCAATCTGTGCAGGGTTATTTGAGCTAGTAGGGGGATTATTATTTAGTGCGGGTGTACTCACCCCAATAGGCGCAGCTCTAATTGCCATTATTATGATTGATGCCATTGTATCTGTTCATGGTCGTAATGGGTACTGGCTCACCAATAATGGCTTTGAGTATAATTTTGTTCTTATCGCCGTTGTCATTGGAGTAGCACTAATTGGGCCAGGTGACTATGTATTATTCTATCGTCCCTAAACTGGGAAACTAAAAAAGCAGGTCACTAAAACCTGCTTTAAGCCTTTTTTATTGCTGGTCTTTCATATACTCTATGGTTTGCCTTAATCCATCCCTATAAGAAGTTCGTGGAACAGGACCAATTTTATTTTCATATTTATCTCCACTTAATACAACTGGTTCCTGATTTAAATAATACATTTCTACCACTTCACGCATCATTGGATTAAATAGCCCGAGCATACGTATCATTGACTTTGTAATCGTTAATACACGTTTATCATAGCTGGTCAATTCGCGCATAGTTTCCATAATCTCTTTCCCAGTAATCACACTATGTCCTGGAATATTCCAGCTCTCTCCATAGGCATCTTCACGGAAAGCAAGCTCAACGATGGCTTTCGCCCCATCTGGTGTATAAATATATTCTCTTGCAATCCGTTGATCTCCTACAAACATCGATGATTGATTAGCTACAACCTTTTCCAGAGTAACGTGGAGAAGGGTATTTTCTGCGTTCGGGCCATAAAAATCTGGAAAATGGGCAATAAATGCCTGAGCATTGGACTCCTTTATCATGTTCTCCACATTCAGACGGATCCTACCCTTTTTAGTATGTGGGTTTTTAGGTGCATTCTCAGAAACTTTCTCACGATTGCTTCTCCCATATGCATAAATATTATCAACTACCGCTAGCTTAATTCCCCTCATCTCAGAAACGTTGATAATTTGTTGAATAAACGTAGCAAGCCTTTCTTCCCATTCTGGATATGGAATATTTGCTGCTTGAAAAATGATATCTACATCAGTAGCTGCTTTAAGCAAATCATCTAAATTAAAAATATCACCTGTAAATATTGTGATGCCTTGCTGATTTTGAAATAATTTTTCTAACTTGCTTCTTGTACGAGCAAAGGCTACAACATGAATTCCTCTGCTAATTAATTCGTTTACTATCGAATACCCCATACCGCCTGATGCCCCTAATACCAAAGCCTTTTTCATAAAAAATTCCTCCCACCATTTATTTGACCACTGTTCAAATATAGTTAAAAAAAATTATAGCATTGCTTTTAACAAGAAATTAACATGTAAATGAGCTAATTCCTTCACATCTTCAAAATTAGTGACATGCCGAAGATAATGTGTAACAAACCCATGTAGAGATAGAAAGATGCTCCAAATTTCTTGGATAGTTGTTTGACGCCCACATAACATATGGACTGTTTGAGCAAATTTCTCATAGCTTTTATTTGGCCCCTGATTAATATAGTTAATGACTTCCTCTTCTTTAATTAAAAACATGATTTCATAGTGACTTTGATAGGTCAACCCAAATTCGATAAAGCCTAGCATCACCTTTTTTAATTTTTCTAATGTATCAAGCTCCTCCTCCAAGATACGATCAAGTACTTGATCTAACATATGAAAGTGCTCTTCTACTAACCCATAAAACAGCTCTGCTTTATTTTTAAAATGATAATAAATCGCTCCATGGCTATACCCTAATTCTTTGGCCACTTGCCTCATAGAAACATGTTGATAACCTTTCGTTATGAATAACTCTCTTGCTGCATTCATAATCATTTCCCGCGAAAGTTCATGCTGGACAGATTTTCTTGGTGACATGATTTCCTCCTTATTAACCACTGTTCAATTAAATATTATGTGAAATGGGATCAATTGTCAATTGTTTTTTTAAATATAGGTTGAAGACCATTGCTCCTCCTTCATTTCACTGAGTAAAAAGAGCTATAAACTTCATAAGAACTACCAGGACGTGTAATAGGCTGCGGTAGAGCATTTACACAAGCACGAAACAATATGAAAACAGCTTTAATAAAAAACGTCTATTTACTAAAATAGACGTTTTAGCTCAATAATCACTTTAAATAAATCTCCATCTACCCCAATATCCATGCTTCCTTCATGAAGATCAACAATGGATTTAGAAATGGCAAGACCTAATCCAGAACCTTCTGTATGTCGAGATTGATCTCCACGTTTAAATCGTTCAAATAATTCATCTGTATGTTTTCCTAACTCATATTTTGATACATTCTTAAAAATGATCATCACATGTTCACTAGTCGATTCAATTGATATATATACTCTTGTATTTTCTAATGCATATTTCAGTATATTTCCAATTAAATTATCGAACACGCGCCAAATTTTTTGTCCATCTACATGAGCATATACCGGTTCCTTCGGTGTAGAAATTCGAAATTGCAAACTTGATTGATTCATTTGCTCGTTATATTCACCAAGTGCCTGCTCTAGTAATTGCACCATATCAACTTGCTTCTTGACAAGCTCTATATTGCCACTGGCTATTTTCGAAGCTTCAAATAAATCATCAATTAAAACTTTTAACCTCTTAGATTTACGGTCAATTATCCCTATATAAGCTTCTCTTTCTTCCTCCCCTAATTCCTTTGACTTTAATAGTTCCGTATAGGTAATAATAGATGTTAAGGGAGTTCTTAAATCATGACTTACATTCGTTATAAGCTCTGTCTTTAGTCGCTCGCTCTTAGCTTGTTCCTTCTTTGAGGTTTTAACCCCATGCTTTAAATGATTAATATTTTCCGCTAGCTTTGCTATGGATGATTTTCCGCCAATGGCGAGATCTGGTTCAAGATTCCCCTTTGCTAATTCCGAAGTATATTTAAGAATCCGATTAAAAGATCCTGCCTGTTTAATCACGATGATAAATATCAATATTGTTAGAAGTAAGTAAATAATGACTAATTCTGGCTCGGTCCCTGCAATAGCTGATATAGGTATAAATGAAAAAAGAACGGCGAAAAAAATAAGCACCTGGGTACCTATACTTCTGAGTAAGAAAGCTTCCTTTAAAGCGAAGTATAGTCGAAAAAGTATACTTTTTTTTATATCTACTTTTAAATTTTCAACATCCATTATTCTGCGATACATGAGTGCCAGCTGTATAAGTACAAGAAAAGTAAGGATTGCAGCTAAAATAAAATTGAATAAATAGGAGTCTACCGGAAATCCCTCGCTCAAATAAAGCCTACTTATGATTCCAATAATTATATTTTCATACATAGTCAAGAATATTAATAGAGACAAACCAATATCAATCGGCACTTTTTGATAATACCTTTGAAGCCTTGTAAGGGAAGGGTATGGACTTAATTTTTTCATTAGTAAGAGGCCAAAAAATAATGTGACCATTCCACCCATTATATAGTAATAAAAGGCCATTTGTTGTTGCGGGTATTGTTGATAGTTGGCAATGACAGAACTATCCTCTGGTGCGGAAACAAGTACACCAATCCTACCTTCTAATAATTTAGGATCTCCATCTATCTCATTTTGGAAGTTATTCACCACTAGCTCTGTTCCATCCAAACGAGAGTACTCTTGAACATACTTCATATCAGGCTTTGTAAATTCGGAATCAATAAAGCTTTCATTGCTAGAATATAAATTAGTGTAAACCTCATTCGTATTTATATCCCTTAGATAGAACTTAAATACCTTCTTAAAATCATACAGTTCTGATAATTCCTTTTCCTTAATCCAATCATCTTCAACGTCTTCACCATGATATATTTCATATTTACCCAATTCATGAATGAAAGACTCTATTTCAGCCGCAAATTGATCTGTATCAAAATAGGTTTTAAAAAGATATTCATGCCCACGGTCCAGTAATAATCCAATGCTTGTCAATCCGAAAGTGAACAAAAGCAAAGCAATAATAAATCCAAAAGTTCTACCTTTCCATTTTGTAGCCAATCCCCCACACCACCTTTATGTATCTTGGATTCTTCGGATCAATTTCAATTTTTTCTCGAATTTTACGGATATGAACAGCTACTGTATTTTCCGCATTAAACCCAGGCTCCTTCCAAACCCGCTCATAAATTTCAGATATAGAAAAAACTCGACCAGCATTCTTCATTAATAATTCAACAATTCGATATTCAATAGGTGTGAACTTCACTAATTCTCCATCTACAGTCACTTCCTTTGCAACTGGATTTAAAGTTAGTCCGTCTAATTCAATTACTTTCCTCGCTCCCTCATAAGTACCGAACTTTACATACCTTCGTAGCTGTGATTTCACCCTAGCAATTAACTCTAAAGGATTGAATGGCTTGGTGATATAATCATCGGCTCCAATTTGCAATCCTAATATTTTATCGGTATCTTCACTTTTAGCACTTAATATAATAATGGGAATGTCCTTTTTCTCACGAATTTTAAATGTCGCTGCTATACCATCCATTCTAGGCATCATGACATCTAGTAAAATTAAATGAATATCGTACTCATTTAACTTTTCAATTGCCTCCAACCCATCCTTCGCTTTGATCACAGTAATCCCTTCGTTTTTTAAATAAATTTCAATTACATCACGAATTTCTATTTCATCATCAACAACTAATACACGATATGTATCCACCAGCTACTCCCCCACCTATTTATTCGTGTTATCTATAGTATAAAACCCAATTCTTAACAATCAGCTAATTAAAAAATGAAGAATTTCTTAAGATTCCATGGCTTTGGAAACGATGGAATAATTTATATCTATTACTATATTAACTTTCCCTAATAGAAAAGGTAGTAAATTTTCACACTTTAATCTAATCTTCCAAACCAATCATTTCCATCTAATGCTGATTTTTTGCTATGATATGTCTAAATAAACGAAGGAGATGAGTATATGATCAAACAAGTTCGTTTAGGTAAAACAGATTTATATGTTAATCCAATTGGTCTTGGTACAAATGCTGTAGGAGGACATAATATTTACCCCAATTTAATCGAGGAAACGGGTAAAGATGTGGTAAGAGCTGCTATTTCTAATGGAATCAATTTCTTAGACACAGCTTATATTTACGGACCAGAACGTTCTGAAGAATTAATCGGCGAGGTTTTAGAAGAAACAGGAAATCGTAAAGAAATCATCATTGCTACTAAAGGGGCACATAAGTTAGTAGACGGAAAGATAATATTTGATAATTCTCCCGCTTTTTTAAAAAATGAAGTTGAAAAAAGCCTTAGACGATTAAAGACTGATTATATTGATCTATACTATATTCACTTTCCTGATGATAAAACCCCTAAAGATGAGGCGGTTGGCGCTTTAAAGGAACTAAAGGATCAAGGGAAAATTCGAGCAATTGGCGTTTCTAACTTTTCAATCGAGCAATTAAAGGAAGCCAATAAAGATGGATATGTAGATGTACTGCAATCAGAATATAACCTATTTAAACGTGAGGCGGAAAAAGAGCTATTACCGTATACGAAAGAGAAGAATATTTCATTTGTTCCTTATTTCCCACTTGCAGCTGGGCTATTAGGTGGAAAATATACAAAGGAAACAACGTTTAAAGATGGACGTTCTAAAAATCCATTATTCCAAGGTGATGCATTTATTCAGAACTTAGAAAAAGTAGAGCTTGTTCGTGAAATCGCTTTAAAGAAAGAAGCGGAAGTTGCTCATGTCGTACTTGCTTGGTACTTAACACGTGATTCAATTGATGCACTAATCCCTGGAGCAAAACAGCCCGAACAAGTAAAGAGAAATCTGGCTACCTTAGCTGTCCATTTAACTCCAGAAGAAATAAAGCAAATCGATGATATTTTTCAAGCTTAATCATTTTAAAGGGCAAGCATAGTAGATGCTCGTCCTTTTTTATATTTCTTCTAAAAAGAAGAATATTTTTTACGAATATCATGTTTTCCTATTTTACTAATATACCTATAGAGTTAAAATGGATTTTATATATCATTTTGTAAAAAAGAAGGAGAACTTCATTGAGTACAAATAAACTTCAAGAACAAACACTTTTCAGTATTACCTGGCCGCTCCTCATCGAGCTAACCCTCCATATGGGAATGGGAATTATGGCCACACTTATGCTTAGTCATTATTCAGATGACGCTGCCTCAGGAGTAGGTGTTGCAAATCAACTGTTAAATATTTTTATTTTAGTATTTACAGTTACTTCTATCGGTGCCACTGTCTTAATTAGTCAAAGCCTAGGTGCAGAAAACTTTAAAAAGGCCAGACAGCTATCTAGGTCCGTTTTTGGACTGAATTTTTGGTTCGGAATGATCATCGCATTGATTGTTTTTTTCTTTGGTGAACATTTGTTGCGCTTATTTGATATTGAAGGAAAAGTATTTGACTATGGGCTAATCTTTGTTCGTATTTGCGGTGCCTCCCTTTTCCTTGAATCCTTATCCTTAGCATTAAGTGCCGTTTTGCGTAGCCATGGCTTTACGAAGGAATCCATGGTCGTAACGGTGATCATGGATTTAATTAGTATTGGTGGAAACATTCTTGCAACAACTGGTATTCTAGGTCTTCCGATTACGGGTGTAGTCGGTGTTTCTTGGGCTATCGTTGTGGCGCGTAGCTTCGCTGTTCTTGCACTCATTTACTTTGTATATAAACGACTGTCACTTAGATTAACATTTAGTGATTTATTTAAGGCTAAGAAGGAGGATGTTAAAAGTCTCTTATCAATCGGCATCCCTTCAGCTGGTGAAAACCTTTCCTATCAACTTTCTCAACTCGTCATTACAGGGTTTGTTGTTACGATTGGAACATCTGCACTGGCTTCTCGCATTTATTTACTGAATCTATCAATGATCTGTTACTTATTTACATTAGCAATCGCACAAGGTACACAACTTCTCGTTGCACGATATATAGGTGGAAAGCAATATGAACGTGCATTACGCCGTGGGGTTCGTACATTGAAAATCGCAATGATCGCTTCATTTATCGCCTCATTAATTCTTGCTTTGATCGGGTCGCCTATATTAAGTATTTTTACTGATGATCCCAAAATTATTGCTATCGGGCTTCCTGTGTTATGGGCTATTGTTATAACTGAACCTGGTAGGGCGATGAATATTGTGTTGATGAGCTCCTTGAAGTCTGCAGGGGATGTACGCTTTCCTGTTATCATTGGAATGATATCTATGTGGGGCATTGCAGTCGTTTTAAGCTATGTACTTGGCGTCCATTTTGGTCTAGGTCTTTTAGGAATTTGGATTGCACAAGGTGCAGATGAATGGTTTAGGGGTTGCTTTGCTTTTAGACGCTGGTTATCAAAACCATGGGAACGCAAGGTGGCAAAGATTAAAATGAAAGCATTGAAAACGTCATAAAAAGTAAAAAAAGGAGTGGGAATTTGCTCCTTTTTTTCTTTACTATTTAACGAATAAATATAAATTGAAGACCATCAATCCCGCTTAATTACTAAATAACTTTTTTGAATGAACTTAACACGATTGATCATTTCCACTAATCTTGTCATATGTATTGAACTTTAGTTCATGATAAGATAAGAATAGATTGCTAACAGGGAGATGAATGTAAAATGAAAAATGAAATCATTGAAAGATTTACATCTTACGTAAAAATCGATACCCAATCTAATGAAGATAGCGAGACATGTCCTTCTACACCTGGACAATGGGATCTACTTCATAAGCTTGAAGAAGAGCTTAAATCTATAGGTATGGAAGATGTTACATTGGACGAGAATGGATATTTAATGGCCTCTCTCCCTTCTAATACCGATAAGCATGTACCAACTATTGGATTTTTAGCACATGTTGATACAGCGACTGATTTTACCGGCAAAAATGTAAATCCACAACTAGTTGAAAATTATGATGGTGGAGACATACTTTTAAATGATTCCCTACATATTACTTTGTCCCCAAAAGAATTCCCTAATCTTGAAAATTATAAGGGGCATACATTAATTACAACAGATGGAACCACACTTCTAGGTGCTGACAATAAAGCGGGAATTGCTGAAATCATGACTGCAATGGCCTATTTAATCCAGCATCCAGAAATCAAGCATGGTAAAGTGAGAGTTGCCTTTACTCCAGACGAGGAGATTGGTAGAGGACCACATAAATTTGATGTAGAAGCTTTTCAAGCACAATATGCTTACACAGTTGATGGCGGCCGGCTTGGGGAATTAGAATATGAAAGCTTCAACGCTGCAGGTGCGAAAATTACCATTAAAGGTAGCAATATTCATCCTGGATCAGCAAAGGGAAAAATGATCAACTCCATCAAAATTGGAATGGAGCTTCAAAATAAGCTGCCTGCAGAGGAAGCCCCAGAATATACTGAAGGTTATGAAGGCTTCTATCATTTGTTATCAATGAACGGTGATGTTGAACAGACCAAAATGAACTATATCATCCGAGATCATGATAAGGAAAAATTTGAAGCCAAAAAGGCAAATCTTGAAAAGATTGTTAATGAACTCAAACAAAAATATGGAGAGAACAACATCATATTAGAAATAAGTGATCAATATTACAATATGAAGGATAAAATTGAACCAGTAAAACATATTGTAGATATTGCCTATGAGGCAATGAAAGACTTAAACATCGAACCGATTATACAACCAATCCGTGGTGGTACTGATGGTTCTCAGCTTTCTTTTATGGGATTACCAACACCAAATATTTTTACAGGTGGAGAAAACTTCCATGGGAAATATGAATATATTTCAGTAGATAATATGGAGAAAGCAACACAGGTAATCATCGGTATAACAAAACTTTTTGAAGAAAAGGCATAAAACAAAAACATCAGGTGTCAGGCATAGTCTGACACCTTTTTTAGTTCCTGAGAACGGAAATGTAAACATGAGAAAAACACCTAAAACTTTTTAAACTCTTATCCATATGAAAAGCTAGACACAACCCTAACGAGGGGAAGCAGTTTAAAAAGTTGAGATGATATTCTGAGCAATCAAAGAAATAATTCCTTACCCATACTCACGGTAAATTTTGCAGTATTCATTCGCTCCGAATGGTTATAGTAACAATGAAGTTATTTAGTATAGGAGGTTACGACATGGAAAATACACATGAATATGTTGAGAAACTAAATGAGAATCAAAAAAAGGCAGACAAAAATCGAAAAAAAGGAAGCGAAAGCTCAAGCTTCAAATTACCTAACAAGCAACATAGTACAAATAAGTAGTTACAATTTAAAATGAATTCAAATGGTTTCTTTTTATAATTTCCATAAAGCATGGGTTGTCCTTCAGGCAACCTTATTGCTTGATAAATATACAAAATAAGGAATATGCACCACTTTATGTTACAATTTTGATAGGAGGTGCTAATATGACTAATACAATAAGTGATTACCTTGAATGGACTAAAAATAAATTTGGTTTAGTAAACTACCAAATACACGATTATAAAATTTATCGAAAAATAAACACCAATAGTGAAACCATCTATACGCTTTGCATGGAGTGGTTCCCCTCACATATTATGGATCGTGAGGAAGATGGTCTAAATCCAGATGGTACTGCATCTATAGAATTAAATATGCATACACTAAAAGTTCAAAGCGCGATTTTCGTAGGTGGGATTACCTATGTAAAAGATGGAATATCATTTAGTAGTCAAGACAAGAAGGATATTATACATTGGATTGAACAAGAAACTGGTTTAGTTTATCAAGAACATTTTAGACTACATAGGGAGGACAAAGGTGAGTTTACCTTTCAAACATGCATTAAAGGAATTCCACTTTCTCCTGGGGGATCTATTGAAGTAAAAATTAACTCCGATGGGAAGCTTGTCTTTTATTCTGTCATTGGAAACTATCCATCAAAAAATAGTGTAATAGAGCGAGACTATTCTCTTATTCTTGAAGATATTGAACAAATTGCAAGGGAACAGCTTAAGCTCATCCATTTTCCTTCCGATGAAACCAAAGAATTGCTCCCTGTTTATGCAATAGAGGAACTGTATATCGCAAATGACCAATCTGTCACTATTGAATTTCCTTTAGATGAACGAGATACAATAACTATTAATGAGATCATAGAATGGCAAGAATCAATTGATCAACTATTTAATAGAGAAAAAATGAATTTAATAGAAGATCTTACCCTTGAGCAAGCCCTTTCGAATTTGCCTAGTCCTGATGCATTTCCTATTACTAGTGAAGAGCAAGAATATTGTAAGATAGCGGTTACTAATTTTTTACGACAAGTTTATCCGAACCAATCAGGGTTGTGGGTACTAAAAACACTCCATCGTGATAATGGATATATTCACGCCACTCTTAAACAATCTGAACAGGACAATCTTGTTTTTCAACGGAAACTTCTTTTGTTCATTAATCGGAAGTCTTATGAAGTGATCAATTATATGGATAATGACTTTTTAATAGAGATGTTTCGATCCTATCCCAAATCTGGCATCATTAAAGTAATGAAAGATGAGGCATTTCAATATATAAGGCCATATATTGAGCTAACCCCAGTCTATGTTTATAATGCCGAACGAAAAGAATATATATTATGTGGGAAATTAGATAGTCAGTACGGGGTCAATGCTGTCCACGGTGAGATCGTTGAGCTAAACAAATTAAAATAAAAATCCTAATGAGGAAAAAAGTGGATTGTTTATTGACTCTGTCCCTTTTAACAATAAACAATCCACTTTCTTACATGGTTACGCTACTACTTCGCGTTTATTTTCAAATTGTTTATATTCCTCATCCGTCATTATTCGTTTCAAAATCTGAACCGTTTCCCACACTTCTTTAAATGTATTATAAAGAGCAACGGGGGCAAGACGGATGCCATTAGGTGCACGAAAATCTGGAATTACTCCATTGACCTTTAGTGCTTTACAAATACGTGCTGCTTCTTGGTGCTCTAGAAAGACATGACCGCCACGCCTTGAATCCTCTATAGGATTACCAAGCGAAAATCCCATCTCACGAAGCTCATATTTTATGAGATCCATCATATACCGTGTCATCAGTAATGATTTATTCCTGATATTCTTTAATCCAGCTTCTTCAAAAATTTCTAGTGAGCCGATTAATGGTGCCATACTTAAAATATGGGGGGTTCCCATTTGATAAGCTCCTGCATGACTTGCAGGGGTCAATACATGCTCCATATCAAATTGTTTGTCTTTTCTAGAACTAAACCAGCCTGCAAGTCCTGGAACTTGCCCAAAATGCTTTTTGTGAACGTATAAACCACCGACACTTCCTGGACCACTGTTCAAATATTTATAATTGCACCACACAGCAAAGTCAACGCCCCAATCACTCAATTCATGGGGAATTGCCCCAATGGAGTGACAAAGGTCAAAGCCAATAATGATCCCTCTCTGGTGTGCCTCTTCTGTTAATCTTTTCATATTTAATATTTGGCCACTTCGATAAAGGACACTAGGTAGCACAATTAAGGCAATGTCATCTGTCATCGCGCGGATGATATCGTCCTCTTCAATTATACGTCCATCACGGCTCGATACCTGAACCAAGTGTGTATGTGGATCAAAGCCTTTTAATTTCAGTTCACTTTGAATTGCATAAATGTCAGAGGGAAAATTGAGTTCATCTGCTAGAATTTTTACCTTTTCCCCTTGAGGCTGATAAAAGGTAGCAATCATTTGATGGAGATTCGATGTTGTGGAACCGCTTACTATTACCTCAACAGGTAAAGCTCCAATCAATGAAGCAAGACGTCCTCCCAATCTCTCAGATAAATCAAACCAAGCATTCTCCCCTTCCATCCATCCGTCTATACCAAACTGTTTCCATGAATCTAGTAATGTTAGCAATGATGTCTCTGAGCGTTTTGACAGGAGTCCGAGGGAGTTCCCATCTAAATAAATTTTTCCGTCCATTACATAAAATTCATTTCGAAATGAAGCTAGACAATCATTTTTATCTAATTTTAGTGCATATTCTTCGGAAGCATTAAAAACATAACTTTCCATAAGCTGTTCCCCTCCTGAAAGTGGTGATTCCTACCTACTTATAATCGCTGCTCTAGAAAAACTACTTCTTATTTTACAAAAGTACTAGGCATGACTACAGCAATAACCTCACCACGTGCACAGAGTATATCATTAGCAAATACTTCTGTTTCAACCTTCCACTTTTTCGGATGAATTTCATGAATGGTACCAATCGCCTTTAAAGGAGTATCTTGCGGAGTTGGTTTAATAAAATCTACCTTTAAAGAGGCGGTTACAAATCTAGGAGGTTCAACTCCATCCCCCGGTTCATGTCCATTTTTCCGATGCAAGGCTAACGAAGCAGATCCCGTACCATGACAATCAATGAATGATGCAATAAGTCCTCCATATACAAAGCCTGGAAGTGCCATATGCTCTTGCTTAGGGGAGTAAATTGTTAGTGTCTGTTCCCCATCCCAGCCTGTACGGAAATGATGTCCCTTCTCATTCAGTCGACCACAGCCATAACACCAGGAAAAATCATCTGGATATTCATCTTGTATTGCTTTTAATATCATATTCTCCAAAATTACCCCTCCCTTTTCAGAATAGTATAACATATTGCACAAAAAATATTTAATTTACAAATAATTGAAGTATGCATAAATTTTCCCTAGTAAGTAAGTCCCTTTACTTTAACTATTATTCTGAAAAATCTGTTTCACTAAAAACCCGAAATAAAATTGTAGAAAAAAGAACCTTTTTGACAATATTTTAAATTTAAAGTATTATATTATAATAATAAAGGAGGTTTTCTTATGTTAGAATAAAATAGACAGAAAATTTTGTCTACCGTTCCCCAAAAAGGATTTTTCGGGCATCCTAAAGGACTATTTACATTATTTTTTACAGAATTTTGGGAACGTTTCTCCTACTATGGAATGAAAGCAATCCTAGTTTATTATATGTATTATGAAGTTTCAAAAGGCGGTTTAGGGCTTGATCAATCAACTGCTCTAGCTATTGTCTCTATTTATGGATCATTAGTATATATGTCTGGAATTATCGGTGGATGGTTAGCTGACCGTATTTTTGGTACATCCAGGGCGGTATTTATTGGTGGAATACTCATCATGCTCGGTCACATCGCTTTAGCCATCCCAGGCAACATTACCTTTTTCTTTATTTCAATGGTATTAATTGTTCTAGGTACAGGATTATTAAAGCCGAATGTTTCTAGTGTAGTCGGTGAAATTTATAGTGAAGAGGACAGCCGTCGTGATTCCGGTTTTAGTATCTTTTATATGGGAATCAATCTTGGGGGATTTGTTTCTCCATTAGTTGTTGGAGCCGTTCAATCTAACTATGGTTTCCACCTAGGCTTTGCCTGTGCGGCAGTAGGTATGTTTATCGGATTAGTTGTTTTTCTTGTTACAAAGAAGAAAAACCTTGGCCTAGCGGGGACATTTGTTGCGAATCCTCTTTCCCCAACTGAAAAGAAAAAAGTATTCAGCATCATCGGATTAGCGATTATAATTATCGCAATCTTATGTGCAATTGCTATTCCAACAGGCATTCTTAATTTTGAGACCTTTATTGGTTTAATTGGTATTTTAGGAATTTTAATCCCTACAATGTACTTTATTGTTATGTATCGTAGTCCTAAAACAACAAAGGTAGAACGCTCACGCATTATTGCCTATATTCCATTATTTATTGCTTCCGTTATGTTCTGGGCAATACAGGAACAAGGTTCAACTATACTAGCAACTTACGCAGACAAGCGCACACAATTAGATTTTGCAGGAATTCATATCTCACCTGCTTGGTTCCAGTCATTAAACCCTTTATTTATTATTGTGTTTGCACCGGTCTTTGCATGGCTTTGGATGAAGTTAGGTAAACGCCAGCCATCTATTCCTAAGAAGTTTTCATTTGGATTACTATTTGCAGGAATTTCATTCTTGGTTATTCTTTTACCTGCTTACTTTGGTGGTTCGGAATCATTAGTCAACCCATTATGGCTTGTTCTTAGTTATTTTATCGTTGTCATCGGAGAATTATGTTTATCACCAGTTGGACTTTCAGCAACTACAAAACTAGCACCAGCTGCATTCTCTGCACAAACGATGAGTCTTTGGTTCTTATCTAATGCAGCTGCACAAGCTATTAACGCACAAATTGTAAAATTCTATACACCTGCAACCGAAATGGTATACTTCGGAATCATTGGAGGAGCATCAATTGTTCTTAGTATTATTCTATTTATTCTCTCACCAAAGATTCAAAGCTTTATGAAGGGTGTTCACTAAAATTGCTAAATAGAATTCACAGGCTGACTTACAAGGGATACCCCCCTATAAGTCAGTTTTTTTTATATAGGGTGGAAATGTTCAAATGTAAGCAGGGTTCTTGAAGAAAAAAAACGAATTATTACCCCTAAGGGGGGAGAAGCATTGGAAGTCATTGTACAAGCAAATACAAAAAGAAAGAGAAAATGGACAAAGATTACAGCATGGATTGTGGCCATCATCATCGTTCTAATTGCAGCGATCTATTTCGGGGCAAATGCTTATATCGCACGGTCATTACCAAAAACAGAGGGGGAAATACAACTATCTGGATTAAAAGAAAAAGTTGAAATTATAAGAGATAAGGATGGAGTTCCTCATATCCGTGCAAAAAACAATCATGACTTATACATGGCACAGGGGTATGTTCAGGCTCAAGATCGTTTATTTCAAATGGATCTTAGTCGCCGTCAAGCATCCGGTGAATTAAGCGAAGTCGTTGGTAGTGCAGCGATAGATAAAGATAAATACTTTCGAGCTCTGGGATTAAGAAGAGCAGCGGTCGCCTCTTATGATCAATACTCGAATCAAGCAAAGGATACACTTAACTGGTTCGCAGAAGGAGTAAATGCATTTATTAAAGAACTAGACGAAAACGGGAAGTGGCCCATTGAATTTAAGTTACTTGGCTATAAACCTAAAGAATGGACACCTACTGACTCCTTAACAATAGGAAAATATATGGCATTTGATCTTGGTGGACATTGGGAGGATCAGGCATTTCGCTATTATTTATTGCAAAACTTCTCAGAAGAAAAAGCATACGATTTATTTCCCTCCTATCCTAAGGATGCACCATATATTATAAGCAAAGACACATTAAACCTTGAAAAAAGCTTCGCTTCTGCTATCATTCCACACGAATTTAATGGAAGCAATAACTGGGTAGTAAGTGGTGAAAAAACTAAATCAGGAAAGCCCATTTTAGCTGATGATCCTCATTTATCACTTAGTACACCTTCAATCTGGTATCAAATGCACTTAAAAGGTCCTGACACAAATGTAAGCGGTGTCATATTTGCCGGAATTCCGGGTATTATTTTAGGTCATAACGAGGAAATCGCCTGGGGAGTTACTAATACTGGTCCTGATGTACAGGATTTATATATTGAAAAAAGAAATCCAACGAACAAGAATCAATTCCTTTATAACGAAAAATGGGAAGATGCAGAGGTAATCAAGGAACCAATAAAAGTCAAGGATCAAAAAACTATAGATTATAATGTAATCGTTACGAGACATGGTCCAATCATCTCTGAATTTGCAGCAGATAGTGGCAAAGATACAGTCCTATCATTACAATGGACGGCCTTACAGCCTTCTAATGAATTAGAAGCTATACTAAAAATGAATAGAGCAAAGAATTGGGATGAGTTCGAAACGGCTCTTGAAAATTTCCAAACACCTGCCCAAAACTTTGTCTTCGCTTCTAACGATGGGACGATTGCATATAAAGCCAATGGTAAAATTCCGATTCGCAAAAAAGGTGATGGCTTGCTTCCTGTTCCAGGTTGGTCAGATGAATATGAATGGACAGGCTATATTCCGTTCAATGAACTTCCTAAAACCATTAACCCTAAGGAGGGATTCATCTCGACCGCAAATAACAAGGTGATCTCAGATGATTATCCGTATCATATTAGTCATAATTGGGCCCAACCTTATCGCCAAATGCGTATCCAAGAAGTTCTAAAAGCGAATGATCAAATTACAGCAAAGGATATGCGCGATCTACAGATGGATAAGCTGAATCTACAGGCTAAAGAGTTTGTTCCAATTTTTCTCAATGAACTAAAAGGAATAAAAGATAAAACGGGAAAAGAAGCGATTCAACAATTAAAAAAATGGAATTTTGTTGATAATGAAGAGTTAGCTGCTCCTCTTATTTTTAATCGATGGATGACAAAAATCTCTGATGTTCTATTTAATAAGGAAATTTCAGTAGAGATGCTTGAAAAGTTTGGGGGAAGAAAACAGGCAGTCGATGAGCTTTTAAGGCATGCTGCGGAAGGGAATCCTGGTCCATGGATAAAAGAGAATGGTGGATTACAAGCGGTACTCAAAAAATCTTTTGATCTGGCCATTAATGAAATAATAGATGAACAAGGTAATTCTGTTAGTAAATGGTCATGGGGTGAATACCACCAACTCTATTTCCCACACCCACTTTCAAGTGTAAAACCGTTAAATTATTTATTTAATAGTGACGGCCGTATTCCAGTAGGCGGTTCTAGTGTGACTGTACAGGCTGCTGCCAATAAAAATGATGGAACAGTTAACCACGGGGGATCCTGGAGATTTGTCATTGATACTGCAAACATGGATTCAGCATATCATTTGGTCGGTCCAGGACAATCCGGGCATTTAAAAAGCAAGTGGTACCACAATCAATTAAATGCATGGGCAAATGGTACCTATCATCAAACTTCTTTAAATACGAAGAAAGGTCATACACTTATTTTAAATCCATAATATAAAGGCTCTTTTCTCAAACATTGCTGTTATTAGAATATATGGACGATAAAAACAGGTCTCTTCATTACTGAGAAAAGAGCTGCATATCTTCCTTAAAACAGCTGAACCCTGTATCGAAGGGTAAAAGTCGGCAGCAGGGCTTTTAAAAGCAACAAACGATACAAAATACAGCTTTTGATAAAAAAGACTATAGAAACTAAAAGGGTCTGGCCCCACATGTGAGCACAGACCCTTGGATAAATATACAGTTTGCCTTCATCAATTAAAAATTAAACTAGTGAACCGCCTTTTTTAAGATACTTCTCAATACCTTCTGCAGCACGGTATGCTAATGCACCGACTGTTCCTGTTGGATTATAGCCGGAATTATGTCCAAAAGCATTCGCACCTGCTGAGAATACATTTTCACAATCCCACATTTGTAAGTAATTATTAAGAGCACTTGTTTCAGGATCTGCTCCCATAATTGAACCACCAGTATTATGAGTAGATTGATAGTTTCGAACATCGAAGTTGCCAACTTTTTGGCCACCTTGATTAACTTTTGTTGCTCCCATTTCTTTTAACATTCCTGCAGTCTTCTCACCAAGAAATTTACTTAATTGCCTATCTTGATCTTTCCAGTTAAATGTCATACGAATAAGTGGGTCACCAAAGGCATCTTTATATGTTGGATCTAAATCCAAATAATTGTCTTGCCACGGCATAGAAGCACCTTGCGCACCGATTGAAATGGTACGATTCGCATATTTAACAGATGCATCTTTAAATTCTTTACCCCATGTAGGTGTACCTGCAGGTGTAGCATTATTTTGAATTGGACGATTTCCAGATTGGCCATATCTAATATTAGCCCCGTGAATAAAGTCTAAATCAGAGTGATCAAAGAAATCTCCGTTAAAATCATCAAGATTAGCGCCCAATGCTCCTGCCCCAGCAAATGCATTGTATTCATTATCAAAGAATCCAGTAGAAGCACCAAAGTTTACTTGATATGCATAGTTTTTACCAATTACACCTCGTCCTGTTTTTGGATCATAAGCCTTACCTAAATTTGAATTTAACATGATCTTGACATTATTCATTTGATAAGCAGATAGTAGAACTACTTCTGCCTCTTGAATATATTCCTCACCCGTACGAGTATCAACATATAGCACACCTGTAGCTTTCCCACCACTATGTAAGACTTTACGAACAACAGAATGTGTACGTAATTCATAATTACCAGTCTTCTCAGCAACTGGGAGAACCGTTACGACAGGATCTGCTTTGGCTCCATACTCACAACCAAATCTTTCACAGAAACCGCAATATTGACATGCACCACGACTAATATTGTCTGGATTTGTGTAGTTTTCTGAAAGATTGGCTGATGGCATACTGTATGGATGATATCCAAGTTTATTCGCTGCCTCTTTAAATAATTTCATTTCAGGGCTATCAAGCATTGGCTTTGTCGGATATTTGTATTGTGGTGAACCCTTTAATGGGTTTGGCTCTCCAGAAATACCTGACATTTTCAAGAATGTATTATAGTAAGGCAATAATTCATCATGAGTTATTCCCCAATCTTGAATTGTCATACCTTTAGGAATTTTATTCTTGCCGTAACGTTCAACGGTTTTAGAATAAATTTCAAAATCATATGGTAAAAATAAATACGTTTGTCCGTTCCAGTGAACACCAGAACCACCTAATCCATCACCAAACAGGAATGCACCCCATTCGCGATATGGTAATGCCTTTTTCTTCAGATCATGACGAATAGTTATCGTTTCTCTAGATAAATCCTGCATTAGTTCATAACGTTGAGCATAACGTAATTCATCATGTACTTTTAAATAATCTTCCGTAGAACGACCTTTTCCGCGTTCTAGACCTACTACCTTATATCCCTTTTTTGTAAGCTCAGCAGCGATAATACCACCAACCCAGCCTACACCAACCGTTACTACATCCGTTTTTGGTAATTTCTTTGCCATCACTAGTCACCTTCTATTAGAAAATTTATCACATAGAGCTTAAGCTTTTAGGATCCATCTTCACCAATGAATCTTTTTGGATAATATCCTTATAAGACATTTGATGTCCTGGGAATTTTTTCATTTTCCAACCAGCCATATCCTTATTTCCACCGTACATTGGATCAGCATAAACTCCCTCAATGGTTGCCTTTCTTAATAAAGCAAAAAAGTTACTCGCGGTAGTTGCTCCATTAAGTTTTACTTTATCTGCTTCAAAATCTTTTAAAATAGCAATCTGTTGATCGTCTTCAAGCTCATGAAACTTCTTCTTATGTTTCTTCTGTGCAGTATCATTTAAAGCTTGAATTCCAAGATCAAATATTTCATGTCGTTTTAGATGTGTTTGATATCCTAGCTCAGGAACAGAATCAGCTGGAGAAAAAGGACCAGACATATATTCTTTTGTGTTTAATCCCCAGTTCCCTGCTAATTGATGGTCAATATAATAAGCTACATCTAGATCTTTTGCTCCCGGACCAACATCCGTTTTTGGGAAAATCTGTTCTGCTGCAGCTTCAATTGTCGTAAAATCCTCTTGTTTTGTAAAATACATCAATGCTCTTGACGGATTAGATGAACCAGACATTTCATGGCCACCGCTCATTGTTGATGCTGGTTTTGAACTAGGTTTTTTCCCAATCAGAGAACCTAATGCACCACCGACAATGATTCCACCGACGGTCAATCCGGAATTTTTCAAGAAAACACGTCTTGAACTATCTTGTACACCATTTTGATTTTTTTTATCTGACACACAAAAAACCCCCAATTATCATTACTAAATAATCTGATTTAACAAAAGAATAATCTTAACCCGTTACAATATTGAGTTAAAGCTACTGTTTGTTGGGACTATGGAGTTAGAATTTCATCATTGTGTAAAAATGAAATACTAAATACCTGAATAGCAATTAATTTTTAGTTTCCTTTTTTTCTTCTGATTCAAAAGGCTCTGTTACCTCATCAACAACCTCTTTTGTTGATTTTTTAAATTCTCTAAGGGTATCCCCCACTGCCTTTCCTAGTTGTGGTAATTTAGCAGGTCCGAATAAAATTAATGCAAGAACTAAAATAATAATAAGTCCTGGAATTCCAATTGAACTAAACATGAAATATTCACTCCTAAAATTAATATTTATAAAACTATGAATCTCTTACTTTTTTCTTATAAATTGAGCTTGAGCAAATAATGCTAATCTCAAATAAAAGAAGTAAAGGAATGCTTACTAATATTTCCGATACAAAGTCAGGTGGAGTTATGGCTGCAGCTATAACAACTAACACCATATACGCCACTTTTCTGATTTTCCGTAAAAACTTCGGATTTACAATACCAACCTTCGTAAGGAATATGACGATGACAGGCAACTCAAACATAATACTGATTGGAAATATAATTCCAAACATCAGCTTAAAATACTGGTTAATTCCATATGTTTCTGTTGCTCCGATTGTCTGATTGATTTTAGTTAAAAATTGAAGCATCATCGGGAACAAGACAAAATAACTAAAAACTACGCCTAGAATAAATAAGAAAAATGAAATCGGAATAAAAATAAATGTACCTTTTTTCTCCTGTTCAGTTAATCCTGGTTTCACAAATTTCCACGTTTGATATAAGGCAACAGGTAAAGTGATTAATACTGAAACAATAAGTGCACATTTTAAATAGATGGTAATTCCGTCTCCAAATCCAAATACATTCCACTCTATATCCACCGCAGATGGTTGGTCTTTTATAAAGTTTAAAATGGTAGAAGATACGAAAAATCCTAATATTAAAGAAAGTATAAAAAAAACAATAACGATGATCATCCGTTTTCTTAATTCAGTCAGATGCGAAACAAGTACATGTTCCTGATCATTTTGATGATTTGCCTGTTCCATATTAAATTAGAGCTCACTCCTTTTTAAACGGATAAAAAAATAGTATACTTATATTTAGGAAAACGAAATAACAAAAAACATTATACGCCGATTGAATCGAAAAATCACTAAATCAAGAAAAAAAGTTTTTTAAAGATAATTAACAATTAACAAAAAATTCTTTGCAAGGAGAAATACAATGTCTACTCACAATAAAGCTGAACTTTCTCTCTTCAGTGAAATTCTATTATCAATATTATTAACAGCTAGCCTAGCAATTTATCTTTTCAAAGCCAATGACACATTCCCATGGTTAGCGTTTATAGGGGTCCCAATTGGTTTAGCAGTTATCGTTGCATGTTGGGAGCAGAAGAAAAATAGTTGGGCTCTTTTAATCACGGGTCTAGTATTAAATACCCTAGTATGGTCAGTTGTATTTAATTGGACATCTTTTTTCTAGAAACGACAAAAAAAGAACCTGATCCCCTTTGGGGTCAGGTTCTTCTAATATTTAGCACTTATTTCTTTTGTGATAACCACTCAGCAACACTCTTCGCATCATCCTTAGAAATAAGACCAGCAGGCATTCTTCCATTCTTTCCATTATTAATAATGTTCTCGATCTCACCTTGGTCATACTTAGATCCGATTTTAGCCAGCTCCGGTCCAGCTCCACCTTGTAAGTTATCTCCATGACAAGTGATACAATTTTTCTTAACAATCCCTTCCGGATCACCAGCTGAAGCAGTTGTTCCATGCGCACTAGCATTTGCTGCTGTTTGTGAAGGTTGTGGTCCCTTGTATATAAACAGTACAAATACCAAACATACTAAAAGAACAAGATTGATTACCGAAGAAACCCATGTCTTTTTCATGTTAAAACCTCCTTAATTAAAATATTTAGTATTACGAACTTTCCTATTATAACGCAACAATAATTGGTGCTAAAGAAAAAATAATTTATCAAAAAATTCGTTATACTAAAATAATTAATAGGAAGTAGTGGAAATCTATAGTTTCTTCTTTAAAATTATTTCGATAAACCTTTTTTTAATAAATTTATTTCAATCATATAGTTTTTTACCGCCACCTCATAGGGTAGGTCTTTTGCAAAATTATCTACAATATTTCGTAATGTAACTGCCATAATAATTTGCAGAACATGGACTAGCTCCCCGTCATTCGTAATATTCAATTGTTCTTTATCTATAATCGAACTAATTTCTTTAAAATTCCCACTGCTTTCATTATCACTAACCATCTTCTCAAAAGAACGTTCTATTTTGTGCGTCATATTTAAAAATGCATTCTTTAAAAAATTGAGATCCTCCTCATCTTTAATCATCAATTGATAAAATTCAGCCATTGTATTAAAAATATCGCCATCATATTTATTTAAGAAAAAAATAAATTGTTGCTTCTTACTTTTTGAATGTTCATTTAATAAATAAAAAAAGGCATCCTCTTTGTCTTCGAAATACTGATAAAAACTACCACGAGGAATTCCTGCGGCCTTTACAATATTAGCAATGGAAGCATCAAACAATGGCACTCTTGAAAACTCCTGTTTAGCAGCATTAATTAATGTTTGTTTCTTAATCTCTGGTAAATTAAAAAAAGTTAGTTTCGGCAATTTTAACTCTCCTATTACTTATCATTTTCCTCATGTATATCGTTCGTTAAAAAAGCAGATGGAAGATGGAACTTGTCATCGTTGATTTGAAGCTCCTGCATATTCTCCTCAATCTCAATGCTTTCCTTTAATTTGTTCATATCATTATGGATTTTTTCCATCTTTTTATCTAGTAAGGCAGATGAATCAGCCGCCTGTTTAAGCTCGTCTTTCATTTTTTGTGGTACCTCTTTATTACACTTATAGTATATTTTATGTTCTAAGCTTGCCCAGAAATCCATTGCAATCGTGCGGATTTGGATTTCTACAAAAATATGATCCTCTCTGTCTGACATAAAGATAGGAATCTGGATAATTAAATGTAAACTACGATATCCATTTGGTTTAGGATGTTTAATATAATCCTTACATTCAATAACTGTTATATCCTTTTGTTTCTGGAGCATGCTGCTTATTTCATAAATGTCAGATATAAACGAGCAGGTGATACGAATTCCAGCAATATCCCTAATATTTTCCCTTATACTAGATAACGAGAGAGGACAGCCTTTCTTATAAACCTTTTTTAATATACTTTCAGGGGACTTGATACGTGATGACACATGTTCAATAGGATTGTAATCATGAATATATTGAAATTCCTGCTTTAAAATATCTATTTTTGTATTTACTTCACTTAATGCAAATTTATAAGACATCATAAAGCGAATTAGATCTTGCTTTAAAGATTTCATTTTTGGCAAATCGATGATTTCTTTTACTTCCATATATTTCTCCTTAATAGTTAATATATTATTAACTTTTTTAATCTTCCCGCTCTATTCACTTTTTATACTGGGTCTTTTACACAAGGAGACATTGATCCCCTGTAATTTCAAATCTTCTATCAGCTTCATTAGTTTCTTTAAATATTTATTCTCGTTTTTCATCTTCCCACCTCAATATGACACATTGTCACTTCGATCTAATATCAGGATAAATGACACGGTGTCATTTGTCAATCCCTCACATTTTCATATCCTTTTTTAAGGATTACTCGTATAAAATTAGTAAATACTTTGACAGAAAGACAATTTTAAGGTAAATTACATAATATACGAACGATTTTAATGAATGATATATATAATATTCGTCTATAGGAGTGTTAACGATGGAAAATGTATTTGATTACGAAGATATTCAATTAATACCCGCAAAATGTATTGTAAATAGTCGATCTGAATGTGATACAACAATTAAATTAGGTGAACATACCTTTAAACTCCCTGTGGTGCCTGCAAATATGCAAACCATTATAGATGAGAACATCGCAATTTATTTAGCAGAAAACGGTTATTTTTATATCATGCACCGCTTTCAGCCCGAGAAAAGAATTGATTTTATTAAAGACATGAAATCACGTGGATTAATTACCTCCATAAGTGTAGGAGTAAAGGAAGAGGAATATCTTTTCATCCAACAATTAGCTGATGCTAATCTTATACCTGATTATATTACGATTGATATTGCACACGGACATTCCAATGCTGTAATCGCTATGATTCAACATATTAAAAAGCATTTACCTCAAAGCTTTGTTATTGCTGGAAATGTAGGGACCCCTGAAGCAGTGAGAGAACTAGAAAATGCAGGAGCAGATGCAACAAAGGTTGGAATTGGTCCTGGGAAAGTTTGTATTACAAAAATAAAAACTGGATTTGGAACTGGCGGCTGGCAATTAGCTGCACTAAGATGGTGTGCAAAAGCTGCCAGCAAACCAATTATTGCTGATGGAGGAATTCGTACACATGGCGATATCGCCAAATCAATACGTTTTGGTGCCTCAATGGTCATGATTGGGTCATTGTTTGCCGGTCATGAAGAATCACCTGGAGAAACTATTAACAAAGATGGGAAACTTTATAAAGAATATTTTGGTTCAGCATCAGAGTTCCAAAAGGGTGAGAGAAAAAATGTAGAAGGCAAAAAAATGCTTGTGGAACACAAAGGATCTTTAATCGATACATTAATAGAAATGGAACAAGACCTGCAATCCTCTATTTCGTATGCCGGAGGAAATAAACTAGATGCTATTCGAAATGTAGATTATGTAGTCGTTAAGAATTCGATTTTCAATGGAGATAAAGTATATTAACTAGTAGAAGGGACACAGCTCTTGTGTCCCTTTTCTAAGCTATTCTAAATTTTATTGTGATATTTGTTCTCCCTTTTGAAATATATATGACAATAGGATATTTCAAATGAACAGGAGAGAATGAATGACATTAACCTCCATTTTAACCGGGATGAAATTAGACTGATGGTTCAAAAAAAGAGGGCTCCATTGTTATGTATGAGCCCCATCCAGAAAGAATTATTTTCATTGCCCTTCTTGGTCAGATAGCTTCTTACCCGCGTAAAATAAACACATGCTCCAATACAGTACACATGTCATATATTCATTTAAACAGGGGAAAAATCACTCCATTCTATCCCTACGATAGAGATCCCTACTTTTATACCCCTCTCTAAGTATCTGCTTCATTTCCTCACGACGTTTTTTCCTAGTCGCTTCTTGCTTTGCACTGTAGATATAACGTGCCCAATCCTTTTGATAGCCAGGAGTAAGAGATTGATAAAAGGCAAGTAAATCCGGATTATCTTTTAATTCTGTTTCAACTTCTGGAATCATTGCAACATAATCATCTACACACTGGCTCGCTGTAGTCTTTGGCTTTGTTTTCTCTCGAGATGCCTCCTTTAAACCAACAACCGTAAAGACATCATCTAAACCTACCATTCGTGCAAATTTAATATCGCTTGTTCCAATATAGCCCTGATCGTCAGCACCTAATCCACTCAATAACTCATCACGATGGATATAAGTTGGGTATACTTTATTCCCCTTTTTTGGATAAGCCAAAAAGAGATAGCCTTTTTCATTCAAATAATTCCCTTCAATTACTTTGTGTACCATCGCTTGTAATGATTCCATATCTAATACAAAAGCAAAAATAAGATCGTAAGTATTATCGTTAAGCTCAGTGTTGTAGCCCTTTAGTCCGGATAGATAATCTTTATCTACAGGCATATTTAAAACTGCTACTTTTGCATATTTAGTTAAATTTAATTTTTCAACAATCGTTTTAGACATCCTCGATTCACCCATTCATTTTATTATTTTGTTGTTCCTATACTTTTTTTCTATATACCATACTTGAAAATATTCAAGATAACAACCGTATTACTTTTCTAGTAGGAATATTACAAAGAAAGGATCCTGCTATTACTCAATCTATTAAAAGTTTTAAATATATCGCTCAGTATATAAGTAGCTAGAGCCTAGAAATGTATAGATTGTATGTTAAACCCAACAACCCATATGTTTCAAACGGGTAAAATCGACACTAGGTTAGTTGACATAAAGGGGGCTAGCTATTAGAAATGGACAAAAATATCGAGCAATATAACTTTTTAAAATCGATTGAATGGTATACCTTCCTATCGATTAAAAAAGAGGCACAAATTGTGCCTCCCTCATTATCTATTAAAATTAACCTTTTCCGTATTTTCTCCGAAGGATACAGTTGTTTCACTTGGCTTCGTTTCAGCTATGATCTTGCCATTTCTAAAGGAATATCTGACGGTTGCCTGTTTACGAATGGCTTCATATTCATTTTCTGCAGATAAAACAATAAAATTAGCTGGTTTTCCTTCTTCAATTCCATAGGCATCCTCAATTTGTAAAGTCTTTGCACTGTTATTAGTAATTAAATCAATGGAGTTTACGATTTGATCATATCCCATTAACTGTGCAGCATGAATCCCCATATGTAATACTTGAAGCATATTTCCTGTTCCTAGTGGATACCATGGGTCAAAGATATCATCATGTCCAAAACAAATATTTAAGCCTGCTTCTTGTAATTCTTTTACTCTCGTTAAACCTCTTCTTTTTGGATACGAATCAAATCTCCCTTGAAGATGAATATTGACTAAAGGATTCGATACAAAATTAATAGAAGAAAGCTTTAATAATCTAAAAAGCTTGTACGTATAAGCATCATTATAAGATCCCATAGCAGTAGTGTGGCTTGCAGTCGTTCGAGCACCTATCCCACGCTCATAAGCCTCTTTGGCAACTACCTCTACAAAGCGGGATTGTTCATCGTCTATTTCATCACAATGAATATCTACTAAACGATCATATTTTTCAGCTAGGTCAAAGGCCTTTTTTAAGGATTCCACACCATATTCACGTGTAAATTCAAAATGAGGAATCCCTCCCACAGCATCTGCTCCCATTTTTAGTGATTCCTCAAGCAGCTCTATTCCGTTTGGATAAGAAAGAATTCCTTCCTGTGGAAAAGCAACGAGTTGAATATCTACATATGGAGCCATCTCCTCTTTCACTTCAAGCATTGCCTTTAATGCTGTTAAACTGGGATCTGTTACGTCTACATGTGTGCGGACATGTTGAATTCCTTGAGCAATTTGCCATTTCAATGCAGTTTTCGATCTTGTTTTCACATCTTCATGTGTTAATGTTTCTTTTCTTTGTGACCATCTTTGAATCCCTTCAAATAATGTACCGCTTTTATTCCATTCAGGTTCACCAGCAGTTAAGGTCGTGTCTAGATGAATATGTGGTTCAATGAAAGGAGGAAGTACAAGAGCCCCTTCTACATCAAAAATTTCATGACCTGAAACATCATCCAATGATTCTGTTACTTTACTAATCTTTCCATCTTGTACAACGATGTTCCAAAGCCCTTCTTTTCCTCTCAGCTTTGCCTGTTTAATAATCATTCATTAGTTCTCCCTTCAATTCTTGTAGCTGTTCATTATTCACACGTTTAGATACCAATTTCATTAAAATAATGTAAACAACCGCCGTTCCAATGAGCCCATTAATAGGAGGAATTCCCGGTATGAGGTTTGCGGCGGCTACACCTATAATCCATGCAATGATGGCTATCCAATTAACGTTTTTAAATTTCATCGCTTCGAATTTCTTATATTTGCCACGATTCAATAGAAAATAATCTGCTAAAATAATGGCACCAATTGATGGTAATATCGATCCAAGTAATGTTAAAAATTCAACGAAATTATTATATAACCACATAGCTGCTACTGTTCCGACCAGACCGTTAAAAATGACAATTTTCTTTTTTGATATTTTAGTAATATTTGCGAATCCTAAACTTGATGCATATAGAGCATTTTCATTAGTTGTCCAAATATTTAGACCCAATACGATAATCGCTGGAATGATTAACCCTTGCAGAAACATCACATCAGATATATCTGACTTACCATAAACGATCGCACCGACTGCTCCAAATAGAAACATTAGCGAATTACCAAGAAAAAAAGCAATAACCGTTGAAACAACGCCAGACCGCGGTGTCTTAGCAAATCGAGCAAAGTCGGGCGTCAGTGTCCCACCACTAATAAAGGATCCAATGCAAATTGTTAACGCAGTGGCTACTCCCATCGCTTCTAAAGGCTGATATTCCATTAACCCTTGAAATCCACCAGCTTTTTCTGTTGCCTCTAGTACAGAATAGCTTCCTAAGATTGCTATAGATGGCACAGCAACTACACCTAATATTGCTAAAGCCTTTATTCCATAAATTGCGGTAATCGTCATTAAAATTCCTGAAATAAAAATTAATAGATACACATTAAGACCTGTTGCTTTTTGGACCGGAACAGCAAACATTGCCACACCTACACCAAACCAACCTACTTGAGTAATTCCTAATAAAAGAGAGGATAGATAGGATCCTTTTTTTCCAAAAGCATATCTGGTTAACAAATGGGTGGATAGCCCTGTTTTTGCTGCAATATAGGCTAATGCACCGGTATAAATGCCAAGGATCAAATTACCCGTTAACACAATCCAAATAAATGAAGTAAATGATAAACCGTTCCCTAATGTTCCACCAGACCACATACTTGCTGAGAAAAATGTAAATCCAAGCATAACAGCGAGAATCTTCCAAAAACCATTTCGATGCCCTTTTGGTACAGGCTGTAACGAAAATTCCAAGTCCACTTTTTCCATACGTATTCCCCCAAAGTTGATTTGAAAATGGTCCTTTGAACAAGCCTATAAACTAAAAAAGGGTTTATTGCCGTCATCTGACAATAAACCCTTCTATTTATAATCAAACAGAAGGGTGTAATCTAATTACACCACTAGTGTTTGATTATAAATTTCCGCTGTCCTTGTCAGCCTCTCTGGACTGAATTAAAGGTACCAATATTTCAATTAATCTTATTATGACAATAACTTATTATGTTGTCAATATACGGATGCTTATCCTATCCATCCTTCAATTCTCTTTCCAATATTTCCACAAATTTTGTTGAGGAGGGTGATAATGGCACACTTTTTAAAGAGCAGACCCCAATGGAGCGTTTTGGGATTTCCTCAATGAGGGGGATTTCATATAACAATCCTTTATTTATATACTCTTGAGAAAACTCTTTTGTCACACATGCTATGCCTAGATTAATTTTGGCAAGTTCTAATAATAAATCATGGGAACCTAATTCAATTTCCGGCGAGATCTGCAATCCTTTCGATAGCATATAATCTTCTACATATTTTCTCGAGTTGGAGTTTCTTTCCAATAATATCAACGGTAGCTGAACTAATTCTTCAAGCCGTATTGGAGTTGATGCAAGATGTTTATAGTCCTTTCCACAAACAAAAATATCGTGAATATCAATGCATGATCTAATAAAGAGAGTTGAGTCTTCAAGAGGGAGATTACAAATAACTAAGTCTACCTCACCCGATTTCAATAAAGAACATAGCTCTATCGTTGTACCATTTACAATTTTAAATTTAATGTTTGGATATTGATTATGAAACAGTTCGAAATACGGAAGTAAGAAATATCGAGCAATCGTATCACCAACACCAATCCTTAATTCCCCTGTTGTAAGATTTTTAAATTCTAGTATCTTTTCTTCACCAACATTAATTAAATTTATGGCCGAATAAACATACTCAAATAATAAATTTCCTTCATTAGTCAAAGACACCCCTTTTGGTGTCCGGTTAAACAATCTTGTATCAAGCTCTCTTTCTAATTGCATAATTGCTTGGCTCACAGCTGGTTGGGTCATATATAGGTCTCTTGCAGCCTTTGAAAAGCTTTTGCAACGTGCTACCTTACAAAATACTTTATATAAATCCAATTTACCAATCATTATAAATTCTCCTTATATCTAATATTAAAGATATTAATTTCACTTATAACATTAGAAAGAGGTATATTACAAGTAGGTATTTTCCATTGGCTTTTCATATGTAGGTTAAAGCCAAAATATAAATGATATCGCGCTATTTTCTACTTAACCGATAAGTAAAATTTGGCAGTAGAAAATGTAGTCAAGTTTTTAGAGAGACTTTCAAATACACTTTACTAGGAGAGATTATTTTGGAAAGAGTAGTTGGAACAGTTGTTAGAGGACTTCGTTGTCCTATAATCAATCAAGGTGACAATATTGAAGAAATTGTTGTTGATAGCGTGTTAAAGGCTTCAGAAGTGGAAGGCTTTGCAATTAATGATAAAGATATCGTAACAGTGACAGAGTCTATTGTTGCTCGTGCTCAAGGAAATTATGCAACCATTGATCACATTGCCAAGGACGTTCAAGAAAAATTTGGTGAAGATACAGTTGGTGTTATTTTCCCTATTTTAAGTCGTAATCGTTTTGCTATTGTTTTACGCGGTATTGCAAAGGGAGCAAAGAAAATTGTTCTTATGCTAAGTTACCCTTCTGATGAGGTAGGGAATCATCTAGTAGATCTTGAAATACTTGATGAAAAAGGTGTAAACCCTTGGACTGACGTATTGACAGAAAAACAATTCAGGGAGTATTTCGGCTATAATAAACACCCATTTACTGGTGTAGATTATATTGATTACTATAAATCATTAATCGAAGAATACGGTGTGGAATGTGAAGTAATTTTCTCAAATAATCCAAAAACAATTTTGGATTATACAAAAAATGTCCTTACTTGTGATATTCATTCTAGATTTAGAACAAAGAGAATTCTAAAAGCAAATGGCGGGGAAAAAATATTTAGCCTAGATAACATCTTATCTAAGTCTATTGATGGTAGTGGATATAATGAAGATTACGGTCTGCTCGGATCAAACAAGTCAACAGAACAAAGTGTGAAGCTTTTCCCACGTAACTGTCAACCAGTCGTTGATAACATCCAACAAGCAATAAAGGAAAAAACAGGTAAAGACGTGGAAGTCATGATTTATGGAGACGGAGCTTTCAAGGACCCAGTCGGTAAGATATGGGAGCTTGCTGATCCAGTTGTTTCACCAGCTTATACAGCAGGATTGAACGGAACACCGAATGAAGTAAAACTAAAATATCTTGCAGATAATAATTTTGCTCACTTAAAGGGCGAAGAATTAAAACAAGCCATTTCACAATACATCGATAATAAAGATTCCGATCTTACAGGGGCAATGGAAGCACAAGGTACTACACCAAGAAAGCTAACTGACCTTATAGGATCATTATCTGATTTAACCTCTGGAAGTGGAGATAAGGGTACACCGATTATCTTTATTCAAGGATATTTCGATAATTATACAAAATAAATCTAGTTACCGAAGTTGTTGTCTTATAGACAACAACTTTTATCTATTTACAAATTAGTTCAATTGATAGTATTCACAAACTACTTGGCCGACTGCCTTCGCTGCTACTAAAAGTGCATCTTCATCTATATCAAATTTTGGATTAAACTAAGGTTCGGATACTCCCTTTGGAGAGCAAGCGATATAAAAGAAACAAGCTGGGAACTTTTCTGCATAATAGGCAAAGTCTTCTGATGGTGCTAGTGCTGGGAATTCCTTTATCTCCTTAATATCTTTATCACCGTCTATATTTCTTAGACTTTCTGCTACTAAGGCTGTTAACTCAGGGTTATTATATAATGGTGGGTAATCTGGTGCATAGGTACGTTCACATTGTACACCAAACTCTATCTCAATACCTTTAGCCATTCTTTTTATTTCCTTTTCCAATATATTCGCTTCAAACTTCATTCCTTTAAACCATTTTGTGCAAAATCGTATCTTACTATGTTCTTTAACGAAATAAAAAAGGACCATTCCTCCTACGATTTATTATATCGCGGAGAATTGATCCCATATCCTATATGCTTGTGGTTGCTTGTTTCATTTGTTTCATTTCCGTAATTGCCTCTGCATGTTTTGATTCATCAAATTCTTTTTCGCTTTTTGCCACAACAATCGTTGCAACGCCATTTCCAATAAGATTTACGATTGATCTGCCTTCACTCATAAAACGATCAACCCCTAATAATAAGGCTAATCCCTCAATAGGGATAATGTGTAAGGCTGAAAGCGTTGATGCCAAAACAATAAACCCGCTACCCGTTACACCTGCTGCGCCTTTTGATGTTAGCATCAGAATTAATATAATCGTAATTTGATGGCCAATCGTCAAATCAATACCGAACACTTGTGAAAGAAATACTGTAGCCATTACTAGATAGATAGATGTTCCATCTAGATTGAAAGAATAGCCTGTTGGAATAACCAGACCAACTACAGATTTGGAGCAGCCAAACTTCTCCATTTTATCCATCATTCTAGGTAGAACAGATTCAGAAGAACTTGTACCTAATACGATTAATAATTCATCTTTAATAAAACGAAGATAATTCCATAAACTAAATCCATATTTCCGACAAATTAAATTTAAAACGACAAAGATAAACAGGAACATTGTAACATAAACCGAGATCATTAGTTTTCCTAATGGAACCAATGATTGAAGACCAAATGTTCCAATGGTATAAGCAATTGCACCGAAAGCTCCAATAGGAGCCGCTCTCATAACATATCCAATAATTTTAAAGAATACCTGTGAAATTTTATCAAAGAAGTCGATGATACTTTTACCTTTTTCACCTAATGCGGCTAAACCAACTCCAAATAAGATAGAAAAAAATAGAACCTGCAATATATCCCCTTCTGCAAAGGCACTTACCATACTATGAGGTACAATATGGGTAAGAAAATCAACCCAATTCAATTTTTCTCCATCGCTTGTGTATTGAGAGATATCCCCCTTCGGAAGTTTATCTGGATCCAATCCTGACCCTGGATGTAAAATATTGACGACGAGCAAACCAATGATAAGTGCAAGTGTAGTTACAATCTCAAAATAAATGATTGCTTTTCCGCCGACCTTGCCAACCTTCTTCATGTCCCCCATCTTTGCAATTCCTAAAACAATGGTCAAAAATATGATTGGTGCAATGAGCATTTTTACAGCATTTATAAATGTATCTCCAAGTGGCTTCATTTGTTTCCCAACATCTGGCCATACTAAACCAACGATGACACCAATGAATATAGCAGTTAAAACTTGGACGGTTAAATTTTTATATATGCGCTTCCCCTTCATTGTATACATCCCTTCTCTGAAAATTGAATTTTCTTGTAAGTAGATGATAACGCTTTCTTTGTTAACGAGGAAGTTTGTGTTCATATAGGACATTTTGGTCTTTTTGGTCTTAAGATAGCTGTCTAATTCATAACATATCGGTTAACTGGTCTACCTACACTGCCATATTGTACATCTAAACGAATGACCCCTGTTTTTTCTAGATAGTCTAAATAACGCCGAGCAGTCACACGCGCAATACCAACAGCAGTTGCCACTTCTTCCGCTGACTTTGATACACTCTCTCCTTTCATAAAGGTTGTAATTTGTTGCAATGTGAACATATTTAATCCCTTTGGGAGGGTACCACTGCTCCCGGTTTCTTGGCGGACATTCATCATCGCGTCCAATTCCTCTTGAGAAAATGTCTTACTTTTATTTAATGAGTTTTTATAAAAGCGATAGTTCTCTAATGATTTCTTCATTCTTTCAAACTTAAATGGTTTAATGATATAATCTATTGCACCGTTCTGAAGCATACTATTAATCGTTTCATTATCCTTGGCGGCAGACACAACGATGACATCAATATCCCATTTCTGTTTTCTGAATTCTTGTAATGTATGAATCCCATTTAACTTAGGCATAAAAATATCTAAAATGACGACATCAATATCTTTATTTGAAGCTATTCGAAGCCCTTCTTCGCCATCACCCGCTTGTCCTACTATTTCAAAGCCATCAATACTTTCAATAAAACTTTTATTCACTTCACGTACCATTGGATCATCTTCTATTAACAGTACTTTGATTGTTTTATTTGACATTTATCAAACACCTACTCCCATAGGAAAAGTAATTGTGAAGCTTGTCCCTTCCCCTGATACTGATGTAACCATTATATCTCCATTTCCTTTATCAACCGCTTGTTTAATTAAATATAGGCCGATTCCAGAACCATTTTTTTTATTTCTCGTAAAACCTTTTTCATATATATGAGGAAGATCACTTTCTGGGATTCCACATCCATTATCCTCTATTAAAATGGCACAAATATCTTCAGACTGCTCAATACTGATCTCAACTTTTTTCACGTTTCTTTCAACATGCATAAATGAGCCAAAGGCATTTTCAATTAAATTACCTAAGAGCACAACAAAATCATGCTGGTCAATCTGATATGGGAAGGTAGTTAAATAGCTGTTAGGATCAATTGAAACCTCTATTCCCAATTCTCTTCCTCTTCTTATTTTACTTAATAATAGTCCGGCAATGGCATCATTTTTAATTGAATCCTTTAAAAATTGATCTAAATTCTCTTGTTTGGTTGAGGTTTCAAAAGCTAATTCCAAAGCTTTCTCCGACTTGCCAAGCTGAATTAAACCAGCAATTGTATGTAATTTATTCATATGTTCATGATTTTGAACTCTTAATGCATCAACAAAATTCCTTACTCCGGTTAATTCTTCAGCCATCTTTACTACTTCTGTGCGATCTTGACAGATAGCTACAGCTCCTACAACGCGATTGTCTATCAATACAGGAATTCTACTACTAACAATCGTTTTTCCACTAACAATAATGGTTTCATTAAATACTGCTTGATTATTTTCAACAATTTCAGGAAGCCGTGTATCATTCAATACACTTCTAATTGGTTTGCCAACTACATCACCAACAACGGAAAAAATGGCCTTGGCTCTCTCATTAAAAATAGTAATGATTTCATTATAATCAATGGCAATTACCCCTTCATGCATTGAATGAAAGGTGGCTGTTCTTTCATTTAAAATACGGACAATCTCATGTGGCTCCAAATGAAACATTTGCTGTTTAATATGACGTGCAAGCAGAAATGATCCAACTAGCCCTACGGATAATGTAAGAACGGTGATAATGATCATTTCCTTTTTTAAGTCAGTAAAAATCTCGAAAAATGATGGTAACCTATGACCAACAACAACGACCCCAATCTGGTTCAAATCTGGATCCTTAACTGGAAAAAAGGCTCTTAGAAATGTACCAACCTCACCACGTGCTTTTGAAATATAATTATGTTCCGCAAATGCTGCTTCTTCATCATTAGTTGTAGAAGCAGTCCCTAATAGTTTATTTACCGGATGTGAGTAACGAACCCGATTCATATTCATCACGACAATATAATCCTCTTCATTTATCAACCGAATCTCTTCGATCAAAGGATTTAATCGCTCCCAACCATCAGGTGCTTGAACCTCTTTTTTTACATCCGAAAGCTCCGCTACAGTTCTAGCGGTATTCATAATACTTGTTTGTATTTCCTGTTCCTTTGTCTTTTGAATATCAGCAATTAAGAAGGTCCCGCCTACTAGTAAAGAAAAAACGACGATGGTATAAGATAAAATGGTCATTTTCCAACGAATAGGTAATTGCTTTAATTTCATTTGTCATCACCTTCTATCACCGATATGATAAATTCTTCTTTTTTATAGTAAAATTCTATAAAGGGACAATTTTTCAAACAATTAAGGAGGAAAAATCATATGAGAAAATGGATGGTCCTTTTATTTTCAATTTTGATTGTCATCTTTATTTTCCTACTTGGTATGAAATACATTTTTCCTCATGATAAACTGGTTCATGATTCTGAACAAGAAGGATTAAACGAGCAAATTGTTCTTAAGTTTAGCCATGTGGTCGCTGAAAACACCCCAAAAGGGCTGGCTGCAAAAAAGTTTGCGGATATTGTCTATAAAAAATCCGATGGAAAAATTAGAGTAGAAATTTTTCCAAACGGGATGCTATATTCCGATATTGAGGAAATCAATGCATTGAAGGAAAATAAAGTTCAAATTATTGCTCCTTCTACATCAAAGCTTGGATCCTTATCTAGTAAATGGGGGGTACTTGATTTACCATTTGCCTTTCCTAATTATGAAGCTGTTCAGAAAGGTTTAAACGGGAAAATTGGCCATCTGTTATTACAATCATTAGAAAAGGATCAAATGAAAGGGTTAGCCTACTGGACAAATGGTTTTAAACAATTCACATCCAATAAAGGGCCGATCATTTTTCCTAATGATATAAAAGGACAAACCTTTCGAATTATGCAAAGTCAGGTTTTAAAATCTCAATTCGACCAACTTGATGCAAAATCAATTCAACAAGCATTTGATATTACTTTTCAATCCTTACAATCCGGAGAGATTGATGGAGAAGAAAACACATTATCAAATATCTATTCAAAGAAATTTTATAATCTTCAAAGGTATTTGACAATCAGTAATCACGGCTATCTAGGCTATGTTGTTTTAATGGATCAATCATTTTGGAACAAGCAATCGGAACAAACTCAACAGATTTTAACCGAGGCAATGGCAGAAACAACTGCCTGGAACCAACAACAAGCAGAAAAATTAAATGAAGAGCAGCTTCAGCTCATTCGAAAAAAATCTTCTATTCAAATACATGAATTAACCGATGAGGAAAGAAAAGTGTGGACAAAGAAGCTATATCCGTTATACGACAAACTAGCTCCGATTATAGGTAAAGACTTAGTAGAGGAAATGAAAAAACTTAGGGATCAGTACGATCATTAACCATCCAGTAAAGGGAGAAGAGCGATCGATCCCCTTACTGGATTGGATAAAAATTGAGGGATTTATTTCCTTTCTTTATCAACTTTGGAAGAACGACTTCCAATACTTAATACATAATAACTGATGACTACAAGGGCTAAGAAAATAATACCTACGACAAGTGATACTCGTGTATCATCATTAAACCACATACCTATTAAAACCATTATTAAAAAGGCAATCGTTACATAGTTTGTAAAAGGAGCAAAAGGCATCTTAAATGGATGGTTTACCATTTCTGCTCCCTTTTCCTTCCTGAATCGAATTTGACTAATTAAAATAACAAACCATGGCACCATACCGGGAAGCACACTAGCACTATATACATATACAAATAGATTCTCAGGGGCAATATAACTAAGAATCACACCAATCGCTAAGCCTAGCATAACACCGACTGTTCCGTATATGGGCACCCCACTACTTGTTACCTTTGTAAACACTTTTGGTGCTTGTCCATTCACTCCTAGCGTATAAAGCATACGTCCAGCACTGAATATCCCACTATTACAGCCAGACATTGCTGCTGTAATGACGACAAAGTTGATAATACCAGCAGCGGCAGTAATCCCTACCTTCGCAAATGTGGCAACAAACGGACTGCCGATTGAATTCAGCTGATCCCATGGATAAACAGTTACGATCACAAAAATTGCACCAATGTAAAAAATTAATATACGCCATATCAGACTTTTAATAGCCTTTGTTAGTGTTTGCTGTGGATTTTTTGCTTCACCGGCTGTAATCCCTATAAGTTCAACTCCTTGATAAGAAGCAATGACAAGAGATAGTGCAAAGAAGAAGCCAGACCAGCCACCAGTAAAAAAACCTTCATGTTTCCATAAGTTCTCTAAGCCAATAGCGTTCCCTCCATTACCTAAACCAAAGAAAATCAAACCGAATCCTGCAACAATCATCAATACAATCGTAATAATTTTAATCATTGCAAACCAAAATTCTATTTCTCCAAAGGATTTGACAGAAATCAGGTTTGCTGCACCAAGAATCAGCATGGCAATTATACCTGGTATCCAGCCAGGCAGATCCGGAAACCAATACTGCATATACTGCCCAACTGCAATGATTTCTGACATCCCAACAATAACCCACTGAAACCAATTGCTCCATGCAGTTAAATACCCTGCCAGTGGATGAATATATTTATGTCCAAAGGTCGCAAATGATCCAGTACTAGGCTCTACATACAGCATTTCTCCCATAGCACGCATGACCAAATAAATAAATATCCCCGAAATAGCGTAGGCAAGCAATACAGATGGCCCTGTCCATTTAATCGTACTGGCTGACCCCATAAATAAACCAACACCAATGGTACCCCCTAACGCTATCATTTGGATATGACGAGCTTCTAAACCTCTTTTTAACTCTTTGTTTGCCATTTGAATCCTCTCTCCCTTTAAAAAGCTTACGTGCTGTCATTCATTTTTTGATATCACTTATTTAAAGATTTGAAGAAGTCTTATGAATAGCCACTTGCTTTAAATAATTATCTTAAAAATTCAAATCGTTTATTCTATAATAATAATTAACAACCAAAAATACAATTGTATTTTCTAGAAAAAACAGTTTTATTAATAAATTTATACCCGAACAATATTTTAATATTATTTCAAAATATACTAAATATTATTTTAATATTTTAAGTGAATTTGAGCATAGTAAAAAGCTGCAGAAAAAATTCTCCGCAGCTTTTGTGTTCGATTATTAGTTAACTACCTAAAAATCCTTAGCCTCATATATTTTTATCGTGGCTAGCCAAGAAAATATAAAGACGATGATTGTGATTGCAAAACCTGCAATCGTTAACTGAGTAAATGTAAATTGATTAAGAAATAATTGAAACACTTCTATATTACCTTTTAAAGCATACATCGCCATTTGCCCAAAAATAATAAATCCAAAAATAACAATCATAAGGATGATTCTTGTGTATTTTTCTCCAAATTTATATAATATTGGAAAATATAGAGCCGAAAATAAAAGGATGATTAACATACCCAACACTAATTGATTTGCATTTGGTAGCGGCTTATTATACGCATCCAATATAAAATAAAATATCATTTGAAATAGTGTCGCTAAAACTGTCGCAAATATTCCAAACAAAATTGCCCCAACATATTTGGAAGAGATAATACTTTTACGATTAATAGGCAAACTATTTAACATAATATGCGAATTGCTACGATCTTCAAAACTCCCTGTACTGGAAATGAAAATGATTCCTGCCAATGATATGGCCATTACAGGAGGGTTCTCTAAAAAATAAAATAAGGCTATAAATCCTACAATCAGTAATAACATCTTTTTCAACATAAGAATATCTTTTAAAATCAATGAGTACATGACAAATTCCCCTTATCTGTATAGTACATAATATCCTCAAGGCTAGGCTTTTCAATTAAAACCTCATCGCCGAAAAGATTCATTGTTTTCTTCACATTACTAGTTAATGCTTCAAAGCCAACACCTGTCTTCCGAATACTAACAAACTCTTTTTCTGTATCTCTATCTAATAAATCATTTTTCCCTTTGACTATTCCATATTCCGCAAGCAGTTCCTCACGTTCCTTTGAAAATAAAATTTGTCCCTTATGGATATAAGTAATATAATCAGCAATTCGATCCAAATCGGTAGTTATATGAGTGGAAAAGAAAATCGTTTTTTGTTCATCTAACATAATTTCATGTAAAATTTCTAATATTTCTCTTCTAAACACAGGATCTAGTCCAGAGGTTGGCTCATCCATTACTATAAATTCTGGATCATGACTAATAGCAAATACGATCGCCAATTTCATTTTCATTCCTTTGGAAAAGCTTTTAACCTGCTGTTTCTCCGGTAAACGAAATTGGTCGACATATTTATAAAAAAGGTCATCATTCCATTTCGGGTACATCGGGGCAATGATTTTCCTTAGTTCTTTAATGGTTAAAGTATCATAAAAGCAATTCTCATCATACACAAAACCAATACGACTTTTAATCTCTTGATTATATTTGTTTTGATCAAGTCCGAAAATCGTAATGTCACCACTATCCTTTTTTAATAGATTCATGAGTAGCTTAATGGTTGTACTTTTTCCAGCACCATTAGAGCCAATGAACCCCGTAATATACCCCTTTTTAATGGAAAAGGTTACATCTTTTAACGAAAAATCTTTAAAGGATTTTGATACATGATTAAATTCAACTACATTCGTCATTCTGGATCATCCCCATACAATATATTAATCAATTCAATGAGCTCTTCTTTCGAAAAATGAATAAGTTTACTTTCGTCAATAATTTCACATATTTTTTCTTCAATAATTTTTAAGCGTCGTTCTTTTAACAACTCTTGATTTTGACTAGCAATAAATGATCCCTTACCAACAATTGAAACGATAAATCCTTCATTTTCTAGCTCTTCATAGGCACGTTTCGTTGTAATCACACTTACTTGCAAATCTTTTGCTAATTGGCGAATAGACGGAAGAGAATCTCCTTCCAGTAACTCTCCTTTTAGTACAAGCTCTTTAATTTGCTTAATGATTTGTTGATAAATGGGATCTTTAGATGTATTTGATATAATTATATCCATTTATTTTTCAGCACCTTATATACCGTATATATATAATATATACACTATATACACATTCGTCAATATCCTTTTTCTCGATTTTGCTTGATTAACAAACCACTACTGGCTTTTACAAAAGAAACAAACTATACAAGTTGAGGAATTTATCTGTACCGAATCGTAATAATTTTTGAAAAATGAACGTCAAAAAAAATAGGAAGATCAACATCGATCCTCCATCATGTTCGAAGTTTAATATCTCCCTATCTTTCTTCATGCAGTCATGGAATATTTCATTATTGCTGTTCCTTTTTCGTTACCAATTTATCTTTATCTTGGGTACCTGGCGGCTGCTCCAACCATGCGTATTTAATCATAATATCTGCTCCATCTTTCGCATATTGTGCAATTTCAAGTGATAGCCTTTCGTAATTTATTATAAGATCACTTCTCTGACTTGCAGCGGCAGCAGTAGCATAATTTCCGGTCCCTGTTGCACTTAACAGGCTCATATGAAACATCGTTAGCTTATCTGAGAACGGAGGGGTGATCGAATCAGTAATACTAATATCCGATGATACGGGTGGCTGGATACCGTTACTAAGCAACGCTTTTGTAAAAACTTGAATGTGCTTTTCTGATATATCTCTGCCTCTTAGCATCCATTGTTGAATATCCTTTCTGGGTGAGCCTTGAGCAAAACTAGTTGCTAGCTTTGCTCCCATCAAATTGGTTTGAATATTCGTATATAAATGGGCGATTTCAACTGAATTTAATGGGCGTTGTTTGCTAAAAAAGGAAAAGCCACTTAAATATTTATGGGTATCTACATAATCTGTTTTTGAAGGATAAGCAATAAAAGGAGCTCTTACAAATATACCTTTCGATAAGGAGATTTCTGAACTTTTATCAAAAAGGTCGGATGTTTCCTTAAGCCCTTCCCTAAAATAATCTCTAATATCTTTTCTTGCAGACATCGCACAAAATCCACCATATGCAAGTAAACCAGCTTTCCCCATATTTAGTATATATGTAAGCATGAACATGTCAGTATATAGCCTTGGGGCATTCAGATTAACATCTTCACTTGTAAAACCTATAGGTAATGGAATTTGTTCCTGTTGAAAAATTACCTTCAACTTTTCAATATGGGCAGATGATAAGTCATAAGCAAATTGAACAACAGAACGAATTTCCTTATCTTCAACATGCTGCAAAAAATAACCTAGTATACATTTTGACAAACTATCATTCATATATCCTGTCCAAATACTAGCGATCTCGGCAGATGTCAATTTTATTTTTTCATTAGCCATGTGTACATTGCCCCTTACATATTTGTTATCGATATTATTTCCTTGCTTTTAATAAATATGTAAAATTATGCAAATCAAGGTGGTAGAGGAATAAAAAAAGCAGAGACAAATTGTCCCTACTTAAAGTTCTAAATTTGAATTTCAATTGTTGTCCCATGACCAACTTCGCTGTTAATCATAATTTCTCCCTCATGTGCCTGAATAATATCATTAGCTATCGCCATTCCTAGTCCTTAACCTTTATGTGCGATTCCCGTATTGGTTCCACGGTAATAACGATCAAAGATTCTGTTCAGCTCGGCCTTCTTTATCCCTTTACCATTATCTTTTATTACAATATGCGTGTGTTCTGCTCTTTCAATACTTACAATGATTTTTACTTCTCGTTCATTATGGACAATGGCATTATAAATTAAATTATTTATCGCTCTATGAAACAGAGTTTCATCCACCTCAAGCATGATTTTCTCTTCTTTTACATGAAACTGGATATCTCGATCGGAATATTTCGGATCATTTAATATGTCGATCACAATATTACGCAATAATGCCACGATATTTATCCACTTTTTATTTAACGAAAGTTCTTTATTCCTAATTCGTGTCGTTAAATTTAAATCTTCAATCACCTCTTTAATATAATGTGATTTCGTTTCAATAATCTCTGCATATTCCCTTATTTCCTCAATAGTAAAGTCATATTCGGGATCCTTTATCATTTCAGCATAACCTTGAACTGAGGACAGTGGGGTCTTTATATCGTGCGAAATATTTGCTATCCATTCTTCCTTCATTGTATCTAATTTATTTCTTTCTATTTCATTCACTTTTAATTGGTCGGATAAGTGGTTTAAATTATCAAATACATTTTTATAAATTCCTTTTGGTTTATCATTTATATAAAATTCATTATTTGCTAGCTTTTTTATCCCATCCATTAAGGTATATAAAGGCTGGGTAAGACGCTTACTGAAAAAATACCCGACCAATAAAGCAATAAGAATATCAATAATAATAATAAAAGTTCCTGATTTAAAGACATGAAAAATATTTCCAAGGTCCAATGAGACAATAACTTTATTTAATCTAGGATTGTCAATTCCTATAAAGTAACTGTATGTTCTACCATTTTCTTTTCTTTCTCCTAAATAAACAGTCGTATTCGCATCAATTTCCCTATACTTATACATTTGAATAATTTCAGAAGGGGTGTATTTCTTCTTAATTTTTTCTGGCTCTTTAAAACCATAAATTTCTTTGCCATTTTCGTCTAATATTTGTATCCAAGCCTTCTTTTTATCAAGTTCCTTTTTTCCCTTTTCAGTAATTGACACGTCAGAATCCGAGACAACTATGTTATTTTGAAACTGTCTAGTAAATTGTTCAGGAGAGGATTCCTTTTCTTGTAATAAAGGTATGTCAAAAATTGACTGAGCAACGAGCAAGGTTAAAGCAATAGCAATATTAATGAAAACTACTAGGATAACAACCAATACAACCGATAATAAATACCTTCCCGTCAGCTTCCATTTCATGAATTATTCATCCTCAACCATCAGTTTATAACCTAAGCCTTTAACGGTAAGCAAGTACTTAGGATGGGAAGGCTGCTCTTCAATTTTCTCCCGTAATCTTCGTATATGAACCATAACCGTATTATCCATCCCGAAGAATTCCTCACCCCATACTGCATCATAAAGTTGTTCCTTACTGATCACCCTATTTTTATTTTCTAGAAAATACTTCATCAATCCGAATTCTTTCGGTTTTAATTCAATCATTTTTCCATTTTTTATCAATTGTACTTTTTCCTCATTTAACTCAAATGGGCCGACCTTTATAACCGAATCCTTCTCAATAGTTATCTGCATATAATCTGCTCTTCGTAATTGTGCCTTTACTCGATAGGCTACCTCTTTAGGACTAAATGGTTTGGTAATATAATCATCTCCACCAATGGCAAAGCCTAATATTTTATCAATTTCCTCTGTTTTTGCTGATAAAAATAATATAGGTACTCGTGAGATATTCCTTATTTGTCTGCATACATCATAGCCTTCTCCATCTGGCAGCATAATATCTAATAAAACAAGATCAGGATTAGTTTCTTTGAATTGACTGAACCCACCATTAGCAGTAGTCGAAGTAATAACGTTTTTTATTCCTTCCTTTTCTAACACTGTTTTTATTAATCTTAAAATATCTTCCTCATCATCTATAATTAATACCTTTTTATTATTTAAGGACATCCAAATATATACCTCCAGTAATGATTGCCTCTTTTATTATTATCAAAAAAGAACCCTTTTTAACAAGGATTCTTTCATTTTTCTACATACTACTACTTTAATTTTTCACTAACCTTCTTTGGTAAATCTTTTTTTGCTACTTCCTGATAAGAAGTCACACCTTTACCTTTTTTAGTATATAACATTAAATAAGCATTTTCCTTAAGTTGTTTTGGTGAAGTAAATGACAAGGTTTGTTGTTGACCATTCTTGTTAAAGGATGGCAATTTGTACTCGTACCTGATTATTTTCTCACCATTATCGATTTTATCTTCGATCATTTTTCCTTGACCCTTAATCTGGGTATACAATTGATCTGCTCCTAATCTATTAAAGTTAACCTTCTGAAGAACTAACCCTCCACCAATTAGTATCACTACTATGATGAGGCATGATAATATGATTTTTTTCATTGTTTTACTCCAATCCTTTATTGTTTATCTGATTTCGTTACAATTTTGTAGTAGGTATTCACTGTTAAGAAGTAATAGGCAATATAAATACATACGTAAATACCTATACAAATGAACACTGGAATAACTAAGTTTGTTTGCATTAGCCTTGATAAAGCTGTTAAAGCAACGATACTATGAGCAATTCCTGCAATAAGTGGAAGGGCAAAAATAAATAATATTTGTCTAGCAATAGATTTTTTTACTTCTTTTTTATTTACACCAATTTTGTGTAAAATTTCATAGCGCTCTTTATCTATATTTGCTTCCGTAAGTTGTTTAAAGTAAATGATACTACCTGTTGCTGCAAGAAATACTAATCCAAGGAAACCACCCATGAATATAATTAAACCTGATGACTCCATTCCTTGAGCATAATTACTATAGAAGTTTGAAAAGTATGCTTCCTCTGGTAATAAAGATTGAATATCTTTCGTTAAGATCTTCGCATCATCTTCATTCGTTATTTTGTATGCTTCTATGTTTACTAGATTTGTTTCATTTGCTAATTTCGAAAATAATTCATTACTAACTACAAGTGTTGTATTAGCTGTATAGAGATTGAGAACATTAAATTTCTTCAAAGTTTTAAAGGTTATATTTTTACTGCTATCATTTACCTTTAATGAAACTGTTGATCCTACATATTTAGGTGATAAACCTTCAAAATAACCTGCATCTAGGACAGCTGCTTCATTTCCTTTCAGTGAAAGGGAGTCATTTCTTTTTTGTAACTTTATTAATTTATTATAGGTTTTATTGTCAATAACGCTATATTCCACTTGATCCGCAGACATTTTACTATTTAGATTTGTAATATCAACATCTATATTTAGTGTTGGAATGGTCTCATGATAGACAATCTTATGGCTTTTATCCTGTGATACACGCTCTTTGACCTGGTCAGCGATATGTGAATCCTTCGTTATAAACATCATGCTATTTGGATTGGCTATTTCTGCATTACTTCTATTGTTATAATAAAAACTATAAGCAGCTCCGACTGCAGATAGTGTAGTAGCACTTAATACTGCGATAATCGTTAATGTACGGGCATTTCCCTTCATTCGATAAAGTAGTTGGGATATACTAATCAGATTAATCCCATGCCAAAAATGCTTTTTATTTTTACTTAATACCTTCAATAGATATACGGTTAATGTACTAAATAATAAATAAGTACCGAGAATTACTGTAACCAAAATAACGATTGGAGTTACCGCAAAGCCCAGTGTTCTCCACGCATTTGACTCTAATAAATTTTGTAGAGCTAACCAATAGCCAATACCCAGTAATATAATGGAGAAAACGGCAATTAAGAAGGATGCTTTTGGTTCCTTCTCCCCTTCTTGCTCTGCCTTAAATAGCTCAATTAATTTAAAACGATAAATTAACCGGTAACCATGAATGGAAGTAATGGCTGTAATAATAATGAATACAACAATTGTGTTTATGATAGCTGCGGGCGAGATAACAAAATTCCCCATTGCTTCATAGCCCATGATTTTCATTAAAAGTGTTACAAAGAACTTAGACAATAGTGTACCAAGGACGATCCCAATAATAAGAGCGATGATGCCCATAATAAAGTTTTCGTAAAATAACATTTGACCAATTTGTTTCTTTCTAACACCTAATAAAGAGTAAAGTCCGACTTCTTTTTTCCGTTTCTTCGTAAAAAATGAATTCGAATACCAGATAAAGACGGCAACAAAAATCATTAAAACAACGGCAGCACCATTAAAGGCTGAACTAATTTTTGTAGAAGAGTCTGTTGAAGCTTGGATAGCATCATCATACTTTAAAGAAACAAAAGTAAAGTAAATGACAATACTAAAGATCATTGATGCAATATATAAAAAATAATTGGTGAAATTTTTCCTAATATTTTTTCTAGCAATGCTAAATAGAGTCATTCTAATGTCCACCTCCAAGTGAAACAAGGACATCAACTATTTTTTGAAAGAATTCCTGACGAGACTGCTGCACTTTATGAATTTCTGCGAAGATTCGTCCATCCTTAATAAATAGAATTCTTTTACAAAAGCTTGCAGCAAACGCATCATGTGTAACCATAAGAATGGTTGATTGATTATTTTCATTAAGGGAGGTTAAGCTTTCTAATAAGCTTGTTGCAGATTTTGAATCCAAGGCACCTGTAGGCTCGTCCGCCAAGATTAGGCTTGGATTAGTTACTATTGCACGGGATGCAGCTGTTCTCTGTTTTTGACCTCCAGATATATGGTACGGATATTTATGAAGTATTTCTCGAATCCCAAAGGTATCAGCAATCTCCTCGACGCGTTTGTTTATTTGTTGTGCTGGGACCTTCGATAACGCCAAGGGAAGCAAAATATTTTCCTTTACCGTTAGCGTATCTAGTAAATTGTAGTCCTGGAAAATAAATCCGAGTTGATTCCGGCGGAAATCGGAAAGTTCTTCTTCCTTCATTTTGACGATATTTTGATTAGCGATGATTATATCCCCAGCTGAGGGCGTATCAATCGTCGATAAAATATTTAATAATGTTGATTTACCTGCTCCTGAAGGCCCCATAATTCCAATAAATTCGCCTTCCTTTATTTCTAAATTAATATCTTCCAATGCTTTGTATTGATTTCCTTTTGAGCCATATATTTTTTGAACATTTTTTGCGGATAAAATTGTTTTCATTAAGAAATCCTCCTGTTTATTAAAGATCTTTCCTTAAACTAAGTTGATTTTGTAAACAATGCCCTTATACTCTGCCATATTATTAAGAAAGAATAACCTTTTAAAAAAAATGCCCCCGAAAATATGCCGATCTTATCATTCATTGCAATTGACGAAGAACAATAGGTTCAATTCTGCTTGAATTGTTTGAGTTTAAAGCTCAATAAGTAAGCAGCTCTATCAACAAAAATAATTATACTGACTGTACCTTACATCATTTTAATTTGAACCTTACAAAAACCTTAAAAAAGCAGAAACCTAATTTTCACAGGGTTTCTGCCTTAGAGATCATTATTTTCACCTAGATAAAGCCCAAGATAGGTAGAGCGTTGGAACCAAATTACTAAGCTACTACTGATATAATCAAAAATGCTTCAAAATAATAAACTGGATTAGATGTTAAAAGAGGATGTATTTCGAGTTGTTGGTAGAAGAGCAACGATGGTTGACTAGATACTTATAGATCTATATTTTCTATAACTTTAGTCATCGATGGAAGATTAGTAAAAAGTCTAAGATAACAAATATAATGAATACACCTTCTATTGGAAGGATATATAGAAAGCTTCAGTCTAAGTGTAATCTATAGAATGTAAGTTAGACAGTCCTACAACTTAGAGGACTTTGTCTAACTCAATTTTCATTTCTATTAAAAAACAATTCATGACAACGGCGTCATGTTTATTTCACTTTGGCAGGAATTTTCCTCCCATATGTCATAAAACGCCATACCTTCTCTAATGGCCCCATCTTGAAGAACTTAAACCAGATGACACTATAACACATTTGGATCACATAAATGACGATTGAAATGATCACAATGTTACTTGGTGACACTACTTCAAGCCCCATTAATGAAATGATTCCCAACCCAATAAAGCTTTGCGCCCAATAATTTGTAAATGCCATTTGACCAACATGTGCAATTGGCTGAAGAAATTTTGTGATCTGCTTATGTTCTAAGATAGAAAATAAGCTTACAAGGTAAAAATAGGTGGTCGGTATTAATCCAAGCCCAATAATTGATTGGATATTTTGATCATCTGCTTGAGAGGCAAACCAAATCCAGGCTGAGAAACCAATGAATAATGGGAATGTCACCATTTGTATCAGCCTTATTTGTCTGGATAAATCACGAACATGACGAATCCAATCTGCTTTAGCAGCTAGAAATCCTGATAAAAACATAATGAAAATAGCAATTGCATCATTTCCTATAAAGGCAAAAACTTTAGAAAATACCCCCATATCCGGAGCAAATAGATTCATTACAATTGAAAACATATAAAAAACAATTATCATTCCTAACCACTTACTAATTGTAGACACCCTTGCTCGATAAAAAGGTAGAAGGAATAGACCTATGATTGCATATATAGATAAAATCGATCCCCAAAAAACAAAAAAATGGATGATCCCAATGAGGAAAAGGGCGATTAAACGCCTAGCAAACCTCCAACGCGGCTTATCTCCACGGCTTTCAGCACGTGAGGCAAAAATATAAAACCCTACACCAAATAAAAATGAAAAGATTGAAAAGAATTTTTTCTCAATAAACATGTCAATGAGTGTGTCGACAATCCTATTAAAACCACTGTAAACAGGAAGACTTTCTTCACCCATAATGATTTTATATGCCCCGACATTAATTAGTAGTATGCCAAATAATGCTATACCACGGATAATGTCTAGAGACAAGATACGTTCTTTCTGAGGAATGGAAGGTTTCATACAATAAACTCCTCTACTAAAATAATGTGAATATAATTAGTTTAATAAACAAACCTTACACCCTTTTAATCTGAACCTTACATTAACCTTAACAATAAAAAATGAGGCTGGGACAAAACCCACCTCTGAGATGAAAAAGCCGGTGAAATTTTACGACAAGTAAAATTTCACCGGCTTTGATTATTTTTTTAACAAAAATAAGGACCACTTCTGATAAAATTAAGTCACCACAACAAAATTATACAGAAAGAAGGATCCTTATGTTTAAAAATTATACCATGAATCAATTAGTTTTGCCTTTAGATTTAGAAGTAAAATTACAAAAAAATGATATTGCCTTTCATATCCATCATCTAGTTGAAAGTATTCCTCATGAAGTTTTCGAACCATTTCTGCGAAATGAGGGCTATCCTGCTTATCATCCACGCATGATGCTTAAAATTATTTTATGTGCCTACACCCAATCTGTCTTTTCAGGGCGAAAAATTGAAGCCCTATTAAAAGACAGTATCCGGATGATGTGGCTATCACAAGGGTATGAACCAAGCTACCGTACAATCAATCGATTCCGTGTTCATTCAGATGTGAAAGAATTAATTCGCCAATGTTTCGTCCAATTTCGTTGCCAATTAATCGAAGAAAAACTAATCGATCAAGAAGCAATTTTTATTGATGGTACAAAGATTGAAGCAAATGCGAATAAATTTACGTTTGTCTGGAAGAAATCGATTGAGAAATATCATCACAGTTTAATTGAAAGGTCAAACCAGCTATATAACGAGCTACTTGAGAACGAAATTATACCTGAAATTGAACGGGAAGGTGATGAACAATTATCATTGAAAGAGCTCGCTCAATTGGTAGGAAAAGTGGACAATGTCGTAGCTGAGTATGATAAACAAATTAAGGAATCATCAGACGTTCCAGAACGAAAAGCTTTAAGAAGTGAACGCAAATACCCGAAACAAGTGCGTAAACAGTTGATTGATTTTGTCTTACGAAAACAAAAATACCAACGAGACTTTGAAATCTTTGGCACACGTAATAGCTATTCTAAAACAGATCTGGACGCGACATTTATGCGAATGAAAGATGATTATATGCAAAACGGACAATTGAAAGCTGGCTACAATGTACAAATCGCAACGGAAGGGCAATACACGCTTGCCTATAGTTTATTTTCAAACCCAACAGATACACGTACGTTAATTCCATTTCTTGATGAAATCGAGAACCATTATTTCGTGTTACCGAAACATATTGTCGCAGATGCAGGTTATGGTAGTGAACAAAACTATAATGATATCCTTTCGAACAGAAAACGAGAAGCACTGATTACGTATAATCTATATTTGAAGGAGCAAAAGAAAAAGTACAAACAAAACCCATTGAATCCCGATAACTGGCAGTATTGTGAAGATACAGATACATATATATGCCCTAACCAGAAACGTCTTGAATTTCACTATCATTCTGTCCGTACTGATCGTACAGGATTTCAACGAAGGTTCAAGATCTACGAGTGTGAGGACTGTTCGGGATGTCCATTCCGTTCATCATGTACAAAAGCTAAAGAAGGCAACAATCGAAAACTAATGGTGAATGAACAATGGGAACAACAAAAAGAATATGTGAGAGCGAAGCTTTCAGAAGAGAAAACGAGCACCATCTATCGAAAACGCAAAATCGATGTGGAACCAGTTTTTGGATTCTTGAAGGCTAATTTGCGTTTCACTCGATTTTCTGTACGAGGAAAATCGAAGGTAGAAAATGAAATGGGACTCGCATTAATGGCCGTGAATTTAAGAAAATTCACGGCCAAACAACTACGGTAATAGAAGGATCAACACACAAAAATAGAAAAAGTTGAATTTCAGTTCGCTCAAATTCAACTTTTTCACTATTTGAAGCTAGTTATGTCCCAGCCTCTAATATAATCCAAAAATATTTTTTTAATGATTGTTATTGTCCCATTTACTGTCTACATGATTAAGTAGTTATTTTCATATTTAATATTTGAACGAGTTGACTATTTAAATCGTTCACACTATATGAAAAATCATTCTGATACCAATGTATAATCATACCAATCATAGCATTAGCTTGATAAGCACAATAAAGCTGTCGATTGATTCCACTTTTAATGATTGCTTCTGTATCTTGAAGCAATAAATGATTAATTGTTTCAAATAATAAATAATAGTACGTCAATGGAACTTTTTTTGAAAAGATAATTTTGTAGAAAGGTTGATATTTTTCGATATGATGAAATATCCGAATAGTAGAAGGATCTAATTCGCTCGTTTTTAACACGGATACGTGGCGGTACGGCTCTTGATAAGAATTGATTAAATCCGCGGTTATCTCCATAAAATACTCCTCAAATAATTCCTCGATATTGGAATAATGTAAATAAAATGTACCTCGACTGACCTTTGCTTTCCTGCAAATTTCCGAGACTGTGATAATTTCTAGAGTTTTTCCCTTCAATAATTCTAATAATGCACGATGCAATGCCTCTTTCGTTTTCTGGATACGCAAATCGGTACTCATTTTATCACCTTTTATTGAACATATTTTTTAATTTGTGTTAATTATTGAACAAATATCGTTATTTTGTAATTGTAGGCGTCTGTCCAACTTTATTATAATTTTTATTGAACAACTGTACAATAAAATTAAAGGGGGCATTTCGAATGAGATTAGATGGAAAAGTAGCTATTATCACTGGTGCTGCATCAGGTATGGGTAAGGCAATTGCAGAAGGTTATGCAAAAGAAGGTGCAAAGGTTGTTGTATCAGATATAAACTTAGATGGTGCAAAATTAGTTGTTGAAGGAATTAAGGCATCAGGTGGAGAAGCAATCGCCGTCCAAACAAACGTAGCTTCTGAAGATGATCTACAACGTTTATTCACAGAAACGAAACAAGCCTTTGGAACATTAGATATCCTTGTTAATAATGCTGGCATCATGGATGGCATGGAGCCCGTAGGAGAAGTTACGGATGAACGCTGGGAAAAAGTATTCGCTGTAAATACATTAGCAGTTATGAAATCTATGCGTATCGCAATCAATCTCTTTTTAGAACAAGGACATGGAACTATAGTAAATAATATCTCTGCCGGGGGTTTATATGGTGCACGTGCTGGTGCTGCTTATACTGCTTCAAAACATGCTGTCGTAGGCCTTACAAAAAACACAGCTTTCATGTATGCAGATAAAAACATCCGTTGCAACGGTATTGCTCCAGGAGCAGTTATAACAAATATTGCTTCAACGATGACAAATGTGAGTGAATTTGGTGCAGGTCGTCAATCATTAGGTTTAGCTATTAATCCTCGTGCCGGCCAACCTGAGGAAATTGCACAAATGGCTATCTTTTTAGGGTCAGATGAATCAAGCTTTGTCAATGGACAAGTTATTGCTGTTGATGGTGGTTGGACCGCTTATTAATTTCCTTTTAATGACAACCTATATTTATAAATAGCAACGTGATTTGAAAAAAATCCAAAACAAGAGACCACTCAGCAGTGGTCTTTTTCTTCTATCCGAGCCGGTATGTATAATATTTGTTAATTGAGAAATAATAATATCAATTGAAAATTGCCTTACATCCTCACTATAACGTCAACTCCTATTTCCACTTACAATATAGAATGCTAATAAGAATTTAATAATCTTATATGGATAACCAATTAATATTAAGACTCTTTTCTCAAACATTGTTGCTATTTAAGTAAATTTTAAACGAAAAATGATCGGCTGAAGATCGCCACACCTTTAAAATTTACTGAGAAAAGTCTTGCCACCCGCATAAGAACCGCGTGAATCCTTTATTGGGTGTAACAGTCGGCAGTTGACTATTACAAGAACAAGCAAACGATATGGAAACAGCCAATATTAAGAATAAAAGTTTATTTCCTTGACAAATCAATAAGATCTATATGATAATGGTTTTTGAATTATAATTATTATAAAAAACTAATTATAATCAAAAGCAGAATTATATTTAGTTTTTAATAGTTATGACTTTATGTCCTAACTACCTATTTTATAAATTAAAACTCAACTAGGAGGAATTTACTTATGTCTTTAATCGGAAAAGAAGTATTACCATTCAAAGCACAAGCATACAGAAACGGCGATTTCATGGAAGTTACTGAAGAAAATTTTAAAGGTCACTGGAGTGTTGTTTGCTTCTACCCAGCTGATTTTACCTTCGTTTGCCCAACAGAACTTGAGGACCTTCAAGATCAATATCCAGCTCTTCAAGAATTAGGAGTAGAAGTATTCTCTGTATCAAGAGATTCTCACTTCACACATAAAGCATGGCACGATACATCTGAAGCAATCGGTAAAATTACTTATACAATGATTGGTGACCCTGCGCATGTTCTTTCTCGCAACTTTGATGTATTCATCGAAGAATTAGGACAAGCTGACCGTGGTACATTCATCATTGACCCTGATGGGGTTATCCAAGCGATTGAAATTAACGCTGATGGCATTGGCCGTGATGCTAGCACACTTATTAACAAAATTAAAGCAGCACAATATGTTCGTAACAATCCTGGTGAGGTTTGCCCAGCTAAATGGAAGGAAGGCGAAGAAACACTTAAACCAAGCCTTGATCTTGTAGGGAAAATCTAAGGGGTGCTATAAATGATTCTGGATGCAGATATTAAGGCACAATTAAATCAATATCTACAACTATTGGAAAATGATGTACTACTTAAAGTTAGTGCAGGATCCGATAAGTTATCAAATGACATTCTATCTCTAGTTGATGAGTTAGCAACCATGTCACCAAAAATAAAAATAGAGAAAACAACATTAGCGAAAACACCAAGCTTTAGTGTCAATCGCATTGGCGAAGATACTGGGATCGCTTTTGCTGGTATTCCTCTTGGTCACGAATTTACTTCATTCGTGCTAGCTCTTTTACAAGTAAGTGGAAGAGCTCCAAAGATTGACCAAAGCTTAATCGACCGAGTAAAAGGCATCGAAGGCGAATATCATTTTGAAACATATGTTAGCCTAAGCTGTCATAACTGCCCAGATGTTGTACAAGCTTTGAACATTATGAGTGTTCTCAATCCTGGCATTACCCATACGATGATTGACGGTGCGGCTTTCAAAGAAGAAGTTGAAAGCAAAGGCATTATGGCTGTACCTTCGGTTTTCCTAAATGGCGAATCTTTTGGTAGTGGTAGAATGACACTCGAAGAAATTCTTACTAAAATGGGGAATACTGCTGATGCCTCTGAGTTTTCAGATAAGGACCCCTTTGATGTGCTTGTTGTTGGTGGAGGCCCATCTGGTGCGAGTGCAGCGATCTATGCAGCACGTAAAGGCATTCGTACAGGTATTGTGGCTGACCGTTTTGGCGGTCAGATCATGGATACACTGGGCATTGAAAACTTCATTAGCGTGAAATACACTGAAGGCCCTAAGCTCGCTGCAAGCCTTGAAGAACACGTGAAAGAATACGATATCGATATCATGAATTCTCAACGTGCTAAGCGCTTAGAGAAAAAAGACTTTGTTGAAATCGAGCTTGAAAATGGTGCTGTTCTAAAGAGTAAAACAGTCATTCTTTCAACAGGTGCTCGCTGGCGCAATGTCGGAGTTCCTGGAGAAGCCGAGTTCAAAAACAAAGGTGTCGCATATTGCCCTCACTGTGATGGTCCATTATTTGAAGGAAAAGACGTTGCCGTAATCGGCGGTGGTAATTCAGGTATTGAAGCAGCTATTGACCTTGCAGGTATCGTCAAGCACGTAACAGTTATTGAATATGCAGCAGAACTAAAAGCTGATTCTGTATTACAAGATCGCCTTTACAGCCTTCCAAACGTTACAGTTATTAAGAACGCACAAACGAAGGAAATTACCGGTACTGATAAAGTAAACGGCATTACCTATATAGACCGTGAGACAGAAGAAGAGCACCATGTAGAATTACAAGGAGTCTTCGTTCAAATTGGTCTTGTTCCAAATACTGATTGGTTAGGTGATACGGTTGAACGTACTAGAATGGGCGAGATTGTAGTAGATAACCGTGGAGCAACGAGCATACCTGGAGTATTTGCTGCAGGAGACTGCACGAATAGCCCATATAAACAAATTATTATTTCCATGGGTTCAGGTGCAAATGCAGCTTTAGGTGCATTCGATTATTTAATCAGAAATTAATAGAACAAAGTCACTGCGCTATCAAGTTTTTGGTAGCACAGTGACTTTTTTTGTTCCCTCATTTATTTGAATGATTTTATTACCAATCATTATGGCAATGAAACCAATGAAATGTGGAAATATATAATTTTATAGGGATTTAGATCATTCATCCTTCGGTATTATGGATTCATGAGAAACAATAAATTCTGCTTGCCCTGCCAATGAATATTGTTGAATACCATTCGGTAAGATAAAATGGTTCCCTTTTTCAATAGTAAATGACTTTTCATTAATGGTAAGGACTGCCTGTCCTTCTATCACACTTACCTGTAAAAAGTTTTTATCCATATCACAGACAGCACGTCCATTTAATTGCCAATGATGCACAGTAAAATATTGTTCCTCAACTAATTTCTTGTCGATTAAATCACCATTTATCTTCTCCGTTGGTTGGACAACAACATCTTTGTGTGGAACAGTGGTTACTTGTTTTGAGCGACCTAGATGCAATTCTCTCTTTTCACCAGAGGCATCTGTTCGATCATAATCATAAACTCGATAGGTTATGTCAGAACTTTGCTGTGTTTCAAGGATAACAATACCTTTTCCAATCGCATGAATCGTACCACTTGGAACATAGACAAAATCTCCACTTTTTACTTTCACATGTCTTAAGAGCTTGTCCCATTCACTTTGATCAATCCATTGCGCCAATTCCTCTGCTGTTTTAGCATGATGCCCTAACACAAGTTCCGCTCCTTCTTCAGCACTCAACACATACCAACATTCGGTCTTACCATACGGAACCCCTTCCACTTCACGGGCAAATCGATCATTGGGATGGACTTGTACGGATAAATCATCAGCTGCATCCAGAATCTTTATAAGTAAGGGATATTCTCCTTGATAGTCATTAGGTTTATTAAATAACTCCTTATGCTCATTCCATGCATCTGCCAATGTTCTCCCTGCAAAAGGGCCATTAATAATATGGCTTGGACCATGCGGATGTGCTGAAATCACCCACGCCTCCCCTGTCCTCTCATACGGAATATCATAATTAAATTCTTCTCTCAGCTTCTTCCCTCCCCAAATCCTCTCTTGAAATACAGGCTGTAAAAAGATTGGCTCATTTTTATACATTAATATTAACCTCCATTTGAAGCGAAGGGACGGTTCTTATGCTTATACTTCAGATACAGAAGGAAGCAAGAGAACCGTCCCTATGCTTTTAAATACTCTCTAATAATGACTATAGAAACATTCAAATATCACTCCAAATGAATGGCCTTAATCGACATATAATGAATCAAAAATTACTAGATGACCTCTAGAAAAAGCAAAATGGCCACAATACATTGTGGCCAATGAGTAAATCGATTATTGTTTCTTCTCCAATATTCCTAAAAAGTCCTTATAATCATTTGCCCCAGTTAATGCGAGTCCCACCAATGGTGACTGACTTAAGGAGGCAATTTCCCCAATCACTTCACGAATATCTCCTTGATCTCCCTTTGAAATTGCCAACATAAATACTAGTGATACTTGCTCACTGCCCCATTCCATAGGTTTTTTTAAAATTGCTGTCGCAACAGCGGATGTTTGAATTAATGACGGATCCCCGTGCGGTATGGCGATACTTCCACCAATGGCCGTTGCCGATGAATGCTCCCGTTTGATAGCATTACGTATAAATTCTTCTTTAACATATCCTTTTTCAAAAAGAGCCCTGGCCAACATTTCCACAACCTCATAACGATGCTCTTTTTCTACATGAAAGAACATAAGATCATCCACTAAGTATTGCGACAATACATTATTTGTAGTAATAGACTTACGTTTGTTGACTAACCCCTCAACAAATTGACGCAATTTCTGCTTGTCATCCTGTCCAAAGAGCGGGGAAATAACGATATACTCACTATTCACATTTTCAAGTGGTACGGTTGAAATGATAAAATCAGGTTGGAAAATCTCTACATAATTTTTCACCTTAATTTTACTAATACAGGCTTGAATTTCAATGCCCTGATACTGTTGTTTAATCTTCGCCTCCAACAAATGTGACATGCCAATACCCATATGACAAACAATCAAGGCTCTTTTTTTCTCTTCTCTTCCTCCTTCTATACGTTCAAGAGAGGCTTGAAAATGAAGTACAATGTATGCTGCCTCATCTTCTGGGATGTCGATCGAAAAAGTGGTGTTTAGTTCCTCGAGAACCAATATGACCATACTGAACATATACGGATACATTCGTTTGATATTTTCAAACAATGGGTTAGTAATTGGAAAGCCAAACTTGATGCGATTGATAACAGAATGCATATGAACAGCTAGTCCACTTGCTAAAATGGGATCTGCCACAAATGGTAATTGGGTTAGATTTTCCATTTTGTATATCAGTGTATTCATAATTCTGGTCGTTTCTTCATCCTTTATTAATATCCGTTCTAACTCCTCTTCCATTCGTTTGCTACTCATGAGATGCCAGGTAAAATAAACCCGCTCCTCATCAGGAAAGACTAACCGAAAAACCGATTCAAGTTGTTCGAAAAACCAATTTGTATAGTTGTATTCTTGACTATTCTCTGCACTCTCTTTTTCAAACCCTTGGATAAATACTTGCGCCCTTTGTCGTGTGCGTTTAATCATAATCAGCGTATGTACAAGCAAACTTTCCAAAGCACCATCTGTAAAAGTAAGAGAAAATCGATTCTTTAAATCATGCAATGCATTTCTCACGATCGTAATTTCATATGGCAAAAATAAATCTAATACCAAATTTTTATCACTTGAAGTAGATGGAATGAGCTCGGATAAATGGGCTAATGCATTTCGTTTTTTTAACTCCGACCCCTGTATCGTATTCCCAAACCGTTGCTTTGTAATGAGCTCAAGGTCAAAGCGCTGTATCCAATTACTAATGATATCAATGTCTTTCTTAACTGCTGCTTTTGGAACATAATAACGATCTGCCCAATACTGTAATGTTGTAGGCTTATTATTCGTCAACAGTTGAAAGGCCATTTCAAATAACCGCTCTTCCATAGTTTTTGGCTCATTTGAAAGAAGACGGTGTAAAATATCTTTACGTTTATCATCATCAATAGCAATAGAAATACCTAAACCAGGCTTACGAATTAAACCGGTATTAGGGAATTCAAGTAAAAATTCCTCCAACCGGTCCAAATCATTCCGGATCGTCTTTTCCGCACAATCAAGCTCTGACGCCAAATCTTTAATATGCAATGCCCCTTCTTCATGAATGAGCAATCTTCTCAACAATTCCTTCTGTCTATTATTCATCTAGTTGCACCTGCTCTTAAATGGCGATATATGCAAAGTTTAACTTTATTTCAATGACGAATCAATCGACAAAGTAAGATTACATTTATTCTACTATAGTTTTTAGCACCTACCATCGTTTATATTATTGACATTATTAAGCAGTTAAAATTTTGTCTATCCCTTCTCCTAAACACATTATAAAAGTAAAAAAAACCGGCGATGGAAGCCTCCTATGCCGGTTCATTGATAATGATTTTACTAATAGTTTTTTATTTTACTAAAGATGCTTTACGCTTACTTCGCTTTTCATCACTAAGAGCGATTACACCGTTTTCTACTCCTAGCTCATTCAGCCATCTACGATAAGCGATAGTTAGTGCATCAGATTTAAGGTGCATTTCTGCCTGTAAATCTAGTGGGAGAAGTTCAGGTTTTTGACTTTCGACAATGTCTAAATCTTGATTGAAAATAATATCCTGAAATTCAATAAACGCATCATCTGATTTATCTAAATCATAATTTCGAGTTAATAGCATAAATGCCTTTGCTTGTTCTTTATCTTCCTGATTTACAACGAGCAAAATCGTAAATTCCTCATCTGACCCTTCTGTTGTTTTAGTAAATCGGGCAGTTGTTGGATTTAATATTTCATAAATATAATCTGCGTATCCACCTTTTGACCTTCCATCAGGATTCGGTTGGTATACGGGAATTTTACTCGTAATAAAACGATTATCAATAAACTCCACATCATAATCTATAACTTCAGCATGATCTTCGACTCCAAGCATCCCCTCATGAACAAACATAAGATGTGAAACGTCTAGGAAATTTTCGATAATTCTCGGTGCATTTGCCTTTACTTCATAAGGTCCACAAATAGCTGTACGATACCCCTCTGTATGATATTCAGGATAAGAAATCATAGTTGAAGGGTCATCGCCTAAATTAACCCAAATTAAGCCATATTGTTCCTGGCAATGATAAACCGTTGCTCTAGCCTTCTTAGGAATCGGTCTTTTACACGGTAATGCAGGAATTTTTACACATGTTCCTTCAGAATTATACTCCCATGCATGATACGGACAAACCAAATTCCCATCCTTTACTTTTCCGAGTGAAAGTGCAGCTCCACGGTGAATACATAAATCCTTAAATGCATGTACCCCTTTTTCATTACGGAAAATTACCACACGCTCACCTAGAACAAATACCTGTTTTGGTTCATCTAATAACTCTTCTGCCTTATATACTGGATGCCATTCATTCCATAATCGATCTTGTTGCATAATAGATTTCCCCTCTTCTAATTTACTTTTGCACTTACTTCTGTCATCTTCGTTGCAACCCCTCTATCTTCCAGCTTTTGAGGAAGTATCAAATTAAGTACCAATGCAGTAATAGCACCAATTGCCGTTCCAGATGAGACAAAATACGTCACTAAGTTTGGTAATCCACTTAAGATATTAGCTGGCATAAGTACTGCAAACAACGCAAGCATGATAGAAACACCGATTACTAACATATTTCTTTCTGTAAAAGGAACTTCTTTGATCACTTTAAATCCATTCATCATAATCACTACACAAAGAATGGCAAAAACACTATTAATGACAACTGAAGGAATGCTGGCAATCACATTCATAAGTTTCGGCATCATACCTAATAAAATTAAAATCACTCCACCAGCAATAATTGGCTTACGGCTTTTAATACCTGTAATTGCAATAATCCCTGCATTAGAGGAATAGCCTGTTACAGGTGTCCCACCAAAGAAAGAACCTAGAAAACATCCTAAACCTTCTCCAAACGCTCCCCCATTTAATCGTTTATCATCAAGATGTTCGTCAGTCACTTTACTAACAGTAAACCATGTACCGGTCGTTTCAATCATAATAATAAAGTAAATTGCTAACATAATGAGAATGGCATCTAGGTTAAAAGTCGGTTTTCCAAATGCAAAGATACTTGGCATCTGAAACCAAGCAGACTTCCCAACTGATGAAAAATTAACTAAACCGAAAAATGAGGCAACAATCGTACCAATACCTAATGCTAAAATGACAGACGCAACTTTAATATATCTAAATTTCGTTTTAGACTTTTCGCCAACATACATACAGAAAATCAGAACAGCTGCTGTTATAAGGGCAATAAACATATTTGTTCCAAAACTACCTTGTGCAGTATAAATAGAATTTATGGCACTAGGCATAAGAGAAATTCCAACCACAACAATAACTGTCCCTGCAACAATTGGCGGGATAAATTTCCTTACTACTTTACTAAACACTTTCATTGGATAACCCAATATAGCTATTAACAAGGCCCCAGGTATTAAGCTTCCTATCATCGCACCAACACCAGATGTTGTTCCAATAGCTGCAAGAGCACTTAGCGGGACAAAGGATGGACCCTGCATAACAGGAAGCTTCATTGCTATTCCTGCTTGAATAATCGTTGCTATCCCACAAGCAATAAATGTCATTTGAATGAGCAAAGCATTTTCAGTAACTGAAAATGATAATAATCCGGCTAAAACCATAGGTGGAATAAAAAGGTCCATTGCTAATACTTGTTGGATGCCTAAAAAAATCGATTGTAGTATAGAAATATTCTCCGTATGGTCACCAACATCTGTCCCTATTTTCTCTGTTTCTCGTTCTCTAGCAATACTTTCCATCATCTAGCCTCCTATACATTTTCAGTACATCCATATAATCAAAGCCTAAATAAAAAAGCTCAAAGCACTTGCCTCTCCACAACGTAGAAAAGCAATGTACTTCGAGCTTTCACAATGAAATACGAAAGAAAAGACAAACCTCCTATAAACCGGAGACTATCTTCACTCTGCTTTTCATAGTCGGTTTATTTACGGTAAACTGGTAGAAACTTGTAGGCCATATCCCTACGATTATATGAAAAACGATATTTAATTTTTTTGAATGTTATCAGTATAGCATGAACTTTATCAAATGCAAGGCAAATTCTATAAAAAAAACGGAAATAATTTAGTAGACATCAAAATTCCAAACAATTATACTGACTATTATAGAAAAAGACGAACATTAAGGTGGTAATCATGGATAAATGTTATGAAATTTTCCAAGGAACAGCTTTCACTAGTCATACCTCAAAAGAGATTACTATTTTGAAAGATTGCCTATTCTGTATAAATGAGAATGGCATTATTGAAAAAATAGTTGTCCCAGAGAACGAAGAATACCAGTTATTTCTAGATAAATATCAAGGGAAAGATAATTTCCATCGCCTTGCCGATGGCCAGTATATCCTGCCTGGTTTTGTCGATTTACATGTTCACGCCCCACAATGGGCACAATCTGGAACAGCACTGGACCTTCCACTACATGATTGGTTAAATACATACACATTTCCATTAGAAGCTAAATATGCGGATTTAGACTTCGCGGCAACTGTCTATGAAGATTTAGTTCAAACCTTGCTCGCGAATGGAACAACAACTGCACTTTACTTTGCAACGGTACATAAGGAGGCAAGTCTCTTACTTGCAGAAATATGCGCAAAGAAAGGACAGCGAGGCTTGGTGGGAAAAGTGGTGATGGATGATCCAGAACAAAATCCTGACTATTACCGAGATATAAATACAGAAACAGCATTAGCAGATACTGAAGAATTCATTTTAGCTGTTCAAGAGTTAGCGAAGCAGGTAAAACAAGGGGTATACCCTGTTGTTACTCCACGCTTTATTCCTAGCTGCACAACTGAGGCTCTTAAAGGATTAGGAGAATTAGCAGCAAAGTATGATACACATATCCAATCCCATTGTAGTGAAAGTGATTGGGAGCACGAATATGTCAAAAATCGGTTTCATAAACATGATGCCTTTGCATTACATGATTTTGGACTATTAGGTGATAAGTCGGTCATGGCACATTGCAATTTTTTAGATGATGATGATGCAGAATTATTTGCTAAAACGGGAACAGCCATTGGTCATTGCCCCTTATCGAATGCTTATTTTGCCAATAGTGTCATTCCCATTGCCCGCTTTCGGGACAAAGGGATTGATATTGGCTTAGGAACGGATATTTCAGCTGGGGCCACTCCTAGTCTTTACGATAACGCAAAACAATCTGTTGTCTCTTCAAGAATGCTAGAAGATGGAGTCAATAATGCCCTTCCTGCAGAAGAACGTGGCGTGCCTAATTCTCGCATTACCATTAATGAAGCCTTTTACTTCGCAACAGCAGGCGGTGGAGAAAGTTTAAGCCTACCAATTGGACGAATACACGAAAACTATACATGGGATGTACAAATTATCGACACAAACGTACCTTCTGCAAAGCTCCCAATATTCGATCCAAATGAAGATCTATATGATATCTTCCAAAAAATCATGTATAATACTCGACCAGAAAACATTCGAGAAGTCTGGGTTCAAGGTAAAAAAGTCCATTCAAGATAAAAAGGTGGGGTCAGTCCCCCACCGCTTTAAAGCAGTGGGGGACTGACCCCCTTTCTTACACATTTTGTGCTAGTGTACGTTTCAAAAACTCTCTTGTCCGTTCTTGTGTGGGATGATTAAAGATTTGTTCTGGACTTCCTTCCTCTGCAATTACTCCTTTGTCCATAAACACTACACGGTTTGAAACTTCTTTTGCAAATCCCATTTCATGGGTAACTATTAACATTGTGAGACCACTGCCGGCAAGCTCTTTCATAACTTTTAGAACCTCTCCTACCAATTCAGGATCAAGAGCTGAAGTAGGCTCATCAAATAACATTACATCTGGTTCCATAGAAAGTGCTCTTGCTATAGCTACACGCTGTTTTTGACCTCCTGATAATTGTTTTGGTTTGGCATGAATATATTGATCCATTCCAACAACTTTTAAATATTTCAGTGCTAGCTTTTCTGCCTCTCCTCGAGAACGTTTTAACACCCTCATTTGCCCTACTACACAATTTCCAAGTACATTAAAATTATTAAATAAATTAAATTGCTGAAACACCATTCCTAATTTCGTACGATATTCAGGAATATCGCGATCTTTACTTAATATGTTTTCACCCTTATAAAGAATTTGACCGCCACTCGGTTTTTCTAATAGATTCGCACAACGAAGAAGTGTAGACTTTCCGGACCCAGACGAACCAATAATACAGACTACTTCCCCTTTATTAACTGAAAAATTGATGTCCTTTAACACTTCATTGCTTCCAAAGGTTTTACTTAAATGCTGAAATTCTATGATTTTTTCCATATCATCTCCTCCTCGACTATTGGCTGGCATTTTTCCTGTACATATCTTCAGGTGCCTCTACTATAATTTGAGAATAATTTTCCGGTCCATCTAATCTCTTTTCGATATACGCTAATATTCGTGATACGGTTATGGTCATAATTAGGTAAAGCACACAGGCAACAAAAAATGATTCAAAATATCTAAAGTTATTTCCGGCGATTGATTTTGTTTGGAAAAATAATTCTGATACAGAAATGACATTTAGAACAGAGGTATCCTTAATATTAATAACAAACTGATTTCCAATTGAGGGTATAACATTACGAATGGCTTGAGGTAGGACAATATGGAACATCGTTCTAAAATGGTTCATTCCAATTGCCTGCGCTGCTTCATACTGACCTTTATCAATCGAGAGAATCCCGCCTCGGACGATTTCTGCCATATACGCCCCAGTGTTAATCGATACAATGAGGAAGGCAGCATATAGACGGTCCATGTCTGCACCAAATGCTAAAGCTGATCCATAAAAAATAACCATTGCTTGTACGATCATCGGTGTTCCACGAAATATTTCAATATAGGTAGAGAATATCGCACGTATCACTTTAAGAAAAACTCTCTTTGCTCCTCTCTCAGGCAGAGGAATTGTCCGTATCCCTCCTATTATTAGACCGATGATAAATCCAAGAATGGTACCCACAATAGAAATCAACATTGTAATCCCTGCACCGCGGATGAACATTGGCCAATTTTCTGTAACAATCTTCATTAACCAATCAAAAGTCATATTTATCCCCCTTTTCCCTACCAAAACCTCTTACACTTCTTATTTCAATGTTATAAATTTTTTCGTAAAATATGGCGAAAACAAGCCCTGACCACTTGTATTCCAATAGACCCAAAAGACAACAAGTAGAAACGGCTTAAAAATATGATAAAAATCGTATATAAGATATTTACAATCTAACGGAACCAACAAAACCGGGTGCATATATGTACCCGGCTTCACTCCTTATTAATTTGCTGCTGGTTGATTTTTAATAGCAGTATCCATAATGCTCGAACGTTCCTCTTCTGAGATCCCTGATAAAATTTTATTAATTTCATCTGTTAAACTGCTGCCTTTTTTAACACCGACAGCGATAGCCGTATCATCATCTGATGTTTTAAATCCATCAGTAAATTCAACCATTTTGTAGTTTTTGTTAGCAGATTCAGCACTGACTCCTTCTGGACGTTCGGATACATATCCATCAATGACTCCTGATTCCAGCGCTACCCTCATTGCCGGAAAATTATCCATTGCTGGCTGCTTATTTACACCTTTAATTTGATCAATGACTGAATAGTGGAATGTATTTAATTGAGCTGTTATTTTAGCGCCACTGAAATCCTGAATAGAAGTTGCTGTCTCATATTTCCCACCTTTTTTAACGACCATCACTAAATTTGATTTATAGTAGATATCCGAGAAATCGATTGTCTTTTTGCGCTCTGCTGTTGGTGACATTCCTGCTATGATGGCATCGATTTTTCCAGAAGTTAATGCTGGAACAAGGCCATCCCATTCGGTTTTAACGATTACAAGTTTTTTTCCCAAACCTTCAGCTATTTTTTTAGCAATCTCCACATCATAACCACCTGCATATTCTGCACTACCATCAATTTTTACTCCGCCATTAGAATCATCTTTCTGTGTCCAGTTGAATGGAGCATACCCAGCTTCAAGACCTACTTTAAATGTTTCTTTATCTGTTGTTTTTGTCCCCACCGTTTCCTTTTCGCTAGTACCACATCCTGCTAATAGCAGTATAATTGTTAAGGAGATTGCCATAAAAACTAATCGTTTTTTTCTCATAAATACCTTTCTCCCCCCGATTCGTCCGTATATTAATAATTTATGTGCCTATCTTTGATATTATCTAAATTTTCTAATTTGTTCAAGTAGTTCTAAAATAAAAAAAAGACCTGAGTCAAACTCAAGCCTTTTCTATTATGATTAAATTCTATTTTTGGGAGTCAAATGAGCTTTGCTGGTTAATCATCTCATATTGACGTTTACTTCTTATCGAATAACTTTGATCTCAAAGTACGATCAGTATTTTTACTTGCATACAGAAAAATTTACACTAAAGCCACTTGATTTGCTAGTTTATTAGCAGCCTCTGTAACCTTACGTAATCCTTCTTGAATGATTTCTTCTGCTTTATTAGGCATAGCATTATGACCTTCAATAATGACTTCATCGATAATTTCCATACCAAATATACCACCAAATACGTTACGCATATAATTAACAGACATGTCCATCTGTGCCATTTCTGGAGTAGAATAAATTCCGCCACGTGCATTTAAGAAAATGGCTTTTTTATCCGTCATTAATTGAATCATGTTACCATCAGCATCATATTTAAATGCAAATCCAGCAGCGTATACATAATCGATAAAAGTTTGTAATTTAGCTGGAATAGTTAAATTCCATAATGGGAATGCAAATACAACTACATCTGCAGCAGATAACGCATCCATTGCTTTTTGTTTCGCGTTTAAGAGACGTTGTTCCACATCAGTTAATTCTCCACCGTTATTCACTTTTCCAAAAGCATTAAATATATCTTGACCAAAATAAGGTGTATCCTCAGCGAATACATCATATGTAGTCACATTCAAATTTTTCGCACCTTTTAATGCGTCCATAAAAGTTTCATACATTCTGCTGGAAACACCCTCTGCTGCTGGGCGGTTATTTGCTTTAACAACTAAAACATTCATAAAAGAGCCTCCTATTATTATATTGAAATAAAAAATATAATAGTTAAAATAAATTTTTGTATTTGGATAGCATTGCTTTATACTTTCCAAATACTTATTATAACACCCTCATATGAATTTGTTTGGAATTCTGCTCCACCAAAAATTCCTATACTAATCCATTGTAAAATGGATACATTTGCTTTCCTCTCTGTAAAGGGAAAACCCTTTTTCTATCATTTTAATACTGATCGGTTGTTGCCCCTAACATAGCACCTCGAATGATAGATGTGTCATTATACTTTTTTAAATCACTTGGTTTTCCTGTAACTACGACACCAATAATTTTAAGGTTCTTGGGTGTCAATTTATCCCTACCGTTATTCGTAATGTTATTATAAATTTCAGTTGCTTCCTCTTGATACTCTCCACTTTTTGATCTAATCAATTGAAGATTAGATATAAAAGTAGATGCTGAACGATTATTATATTTAAATCCATATGCTTCAAATCCATTTATGGTGTATCCACTTGAATTCTCTTCATTTAACTTGCTATACTCCTTTGTATCCTTTTTACTATAGGTATCTACCCAATACCATGCTAATTGATCTTTAAAAATTTTCTCAACTTCTTCGATTGAATATCCCTTATTAAATGAAAATGCCATTTCAACAACTTTGTTATCATCAATTTGATTCAACAAATCTCTATCATCAAAAATCTCCTTATATATAACGTCTGGGTGATAGAATTCAATGACTCTTTCTCCTTGGTAATATAAAGGGATACGTTCATCCCTTATACTACCTGATCTCGGTGGAACATCCGTAATCAATCTCGACGTTCCCAAAATAGTAAAGACTCTTTCTTTTTCCCCCCACGGTATTGGAACCCCTCCAACTTTCTTAACTAATTTTGTTTTTGCTGTTGCTGATATTGGAGAATAGTTATAAGTTGTTCCCTTTACTTCTTCAACATTTGCTCCTAAAATCTCATTCCAAGTTGAATCCATTATAAATTCATTTTCTATTTTCATATTCATAATCTTATCACCCATAAGATATAAACCAGTAAATACGATTAAGCTTATAATTAATGAAATCAACACCATTTTTGTCATTGAACGTCTCTTTGCCTTTTTTACTAATTTCTCAAACTCTAAATCTTTTGGTAAAAATTCATTTTCTTTATTCATTACCATACCTCCTATATTGTTCAATAAATTCGCACCTGGCTCTGTGTAGAATTGTCTTAACCGATCCTACTTTCATACCTAATAGATCTGCTATTTCATTTATTTTCAATCCGGTACTATATTTAAGAAGAAGTAATTGACGATGCTTCGGTTTTAATTTGTTTAACAGTTCATGGATGTCTTTCTCTAATTCACTTTGTAAAAGTAATTTTTCTGGCGTCTCTTCCTCAAATAATTCTTGTAAGTTGAACAATAAAATTTCTCTCCGTCTAGAATTCTTTCGGGTCATATCATAATATTGATTAATTGCTACTCTAAACAGCCAGCTTTGTACATTAGAAATTCCGACAGAATCAATATATTGTAAGAATTTATATGCAGTATCTTGAATAATATCTTCTGCATCTTCCTTTGAAGCACCCATTTTTAATAGATAAGAGTAAACAAATTTTAGTACTTCGTTAAGTTTTTTTCCCATCATGGAATCATTCATTTCGGACCTCCCACCATTAAAACGTTTCAATCCCTAAAAGGTTAACAAAAACTTCTAAAATAACTTACTTTATTTCGGTTATGAAAGACAATGATCCTCTAGCACGACAAAACCAACTATTAAACTCACACAAATGTTCTTCATCATAAATTTTTACCTCTCTAAACACAAAAAAAGAATCCTTAATCTAATGATAGATCAAAGATTCTTTATTCGTTCTTAACTATAAGCTAATTCTTGTTGACTTAGCCCAAGTGCTTGTGCTGTTGAGGTATGAATTTCTTGTAAAAGCTCTGGATTTTCCATTAAAGACATACCATAAGAAGGGATCATTTCTTTTAGTTTCGGCTCCCATTCCATCATGTATTGCGGGAAGCATTTTTCTAATACTTCAAGCATAACATGAACAGCAGTAGAAGCACCCGGTGAAGCACCAAGCAATGCAGCTACCGAACCATCCGATGCAGTAACAACTTCGGTACCAAATTGTAGTGTACCTTTACCGCCTGTCTCCGTATCTTTAATTACTTGCACACGTTGTCCAGCAACGACGATATCCCAATCCTCAAGTTTAGCATTCGGGATAAACTCTTTTAGCTCTTCCAAACGCTTTTCATTCGATAACAATACTTGCTGGATTAGATACTTTGTTAATGCCATCTCTTTGAAGCCTGCCGCCAACATCGTCAATACATTATTAGGTTTTACAGAAAGGATTAAATCTAAGTTTGAACCCGTTTTCAAAAACTTCGGTGAAAAGCCGGCAAATGGTCCAAATAACAATGATTTCTTATTGTCGATATATCGTGTGTCAAGATGTGGAACAGACATTGGAGGTGCGCCAACCTTCGCTTTACCATATACCTTTGCATGATGCTGTTCAACAATTTCAGGATTATTACAAACCATAAATAAGCCACTGACCGGGAAGCCTCCGATATGCTTAGATTCGGGAATTCCGGTTTTTTGTAATAATGGTAGACTTCCGCCTCCACCGCCGATAAAGACAAATTTAGCTGTATGGTATTCAGTACTACCGCTTTCAATATTGTGTACTTTCACTTCCCATAAGCCTTCGTTTGTACGTTTAATATCTTTTACCGTGTGCTTATAGTTAATCTCAACGTCTAGACTCTTTAAATGGTCAAATAACATGCGTGTTAAAGCACCAAAGTTAACATCTGTTCCAGAGTCAATTTTGGTTGCTGCTATTGGTTCATTATCGGTACGACCTTCCATAATAAGTGGAATCCATTCCTTTAGTTTATCCGGATCATCAGAGAATTCCATTCCTTGAAACAACGGATTATTTGAAAGCGCTTCAAAACGCTTTTTCAAAAACGTTACATTTTTTTCCCCTTGGACTAGACTCATATGAGGAATTGGCATGATAAAGTCTTGTGGATTATGAATCAGTTCACGGTTTACAAGATAAGACCAAAACTGTCTTGAAAGCTGAAACTGCTCATTGATTTTAATCGCTTTCGTAATATCGATAGATCCATCAGCTTTTTCAGTTGTATAATTAAGCTCACACAGTGCAGAATGCCCTGTACCCGCATTATTCCATTCGTTAGAGCTTTCTTCCCCTGGATTTGCTAGTTTCTCAAATACTTTAATTTCCCATTGCGGTGCTAATTCTTTCAGTAATGATCCCAAAGTCGCGCTCATGACTCCGGCACCAATTAAGATAACGTCTGTTTTAGTTTGTCTGTTACTCATTTTTATCGTCCCTTATACCGTTAGATTTGCAAAAAAGGATGTAGACGCTCCTTCTTCGGCGTAACAAGCAAGCCAAGGCGCGACCTGATCACACACACCTTTTCTGTATCAATTCATTCCTAATTATAGTATATCACTATTATTTATAGATTTAAATATCACTATTGTATGAGAGTGATAAGATATCTAAAATTACGTAAAAAATGGAGAAACAATCCACATCATTTAACCTGTTTTTGGCTCCATTTATCGGAATGGTTCTAGTCATAATCGATCGTCGACTCCAAAAAATTATATTAATATAAATAAACAAAACCACTCATCACAACTAAAATGTTCTTTACTATATGACCTCTCTTTGATTATGAATATGATAATTTTGCAGGAGTCCACTAATAGTTCTTTCCTTTTCTTCTTGAATAAACTGATTATTTGTATACCGAGATAACGTTTCCCTCAATAAAAGCCCCTTCCCATATGATGAATATGAGTTCCATCATACTTATTCGCACCGGAAAATTGACATTCTCTGAATATACAGGTAAATTGATAATTAATAATTAAATTTGTCACTTTCTTATTTAGAGAGATGGAGGGACTGGCCCTGAGATATCTCAGCAACAGACATTTTTGTACTGTGCTAATTCCAGTAGCGTTTTGCTTGAAGATAAGAAGAGTAATTATCCATGATTTTAATCTCTTCTTTTTTAAGAAGGGTTTTTTTGTACCCTGAAAAAGCTAAGAAAAAAACTAATTTAACTTTAGAGGGGTTGTCCAATTTGATTAATACAATTAAGAAAGCACCATTTAGAGCAGACCATGTTGGGAGCTTCTTGCGTCCACAAGCACTTAAAGATGCCAGGGCTCAATATAAGAATGGCCAAATAACGAAGGAAGCATTACGTGCATTAGAAGACATTGAGATTGCTAGAATTGTTGAAAAGCAAAAAGAAGTAGGACTAACGGCAGTGACAGATGGTGAATTCAGAAGAAGATGGTGGCACTTAGATTTTATCAGAGCTATTGAGGGGATTCGTGTTTATGAAATAGACATCACTGGTGCATTTAATGGAGCGATGAATAAGGCAGAAGCATATACAGTTGATTCGAAATTAAGTTTCCCTAAGGATCATCCTTTTTTAGAAGACTTCACGTATTTGAAAAGCATTGCCGGTGATCATATTGCGAAAATTACAATTCCAGGCCCTAATATGATTTTCTACTCGGGTGTAGTTGGAAGTGAACCATATTTAAATAATCCTTCATATCCTTCATTTGATGAGGTAGCTAACGATATTATTAAAGTGTATCAAGATGCCATTCAAACATTTTATGATGCAGGTTGCCGCTATTTACAATTAGATGATACAAGCTGGGGAGCATTGTTCAGTGATGCTTTCCGAGATAAAATAAAATCACAAGGATTCGATCCGGATGAGCTTGTGAAAAAATTTGCTGATATTACTGTAGAAGCTGTAGCCAACAAACCCGAGGATATGGCAATTACCCTGCATATTTGTCGTGGAAATTTCAAATCTTCCTGGCTGTATCAAGGTGGATATGAACCCATTGCAAAAGAGTTATTTTCACGTGTTAATGTAGATGCCTTCTTCTTAGAATATGATAATGAACGATCTGGAGATTTTACACCATTACGATTCATTAAAGATCAACATGTGGTATTGGGACTCATCACATCTAAAACTCCTGAACTCGAAGATAAAGATGAAATTATAGGACGGATTAAAGAAGCAACAAAATATGTGAATATTAATCAACTTTGTTTGAGTCCGCAATGTGGATTTGCTTCTACTGAAGAAGGAAATATCCTAACAGAAGAAGAACAATGGAGTAAATTACGCCATGTAGTACGTATCGCAAAAGAGGTCTGGGGACAATAGTTTCACTTACATAAGATAAACCGGGCAAAAAATGCCCGGTCCTTTTATTACTCATCAGAGCTTCTCCATCAAGGCTAGCTAGGAAAGAAATTAATTTTACAAAAGAGGTTATTAAAAAAAACCGGCTAAATATGATTGAATCGAATTAGGTAGTAGTTGGAAGAATAATCCTTTATATTTAATATCAAAGAAGCAAGCAACACATTAAAGCATTATAAATAATAAAATAAATATCTTATTCTTTTTTGATATTGATTTCAATAAATCCCCTCCACTAAGTACGTTAAACCTGCACTAGGCTTCTTACCTTCCGAGATAAGACTGTTAATTTTTTCAATTAATTCAGGTAGTTCTCCCATTGTTTTTATTGTAAAATCTGCCCCGCTTTGTAAAAAAGTTTGTTCTGTTCTAGAGATGGCCTTCTCTTGATCTACCTCGGATAAGGCATCATATTCAGATAAACTTAGCCCCATTTCGGAACTACCTATTATGACGCCGACTGACCAAACGCCAGCATTAACCGCCTCTTTTATGTCTGAGGTCGTATCTCCAACTTTTACTACCTTCCAGGATGCTGATAATTTCAATGCTTCAATGTTTCGATAAATCATATAAGGATAAGGTCTTCCCAGAGAATTGGTACCATCAGGAGTGATATAAAAATCTGGACTATACCCTTTTTTGTGTGCATTAGGTACAACAACATCCATCATGGATTGTGTGTAACCTGTTGTTGAACCGATTTTCAATCCTTGGCTTCTTAAAGTTTGAACGGCCTCAATCACCTCAGGAATGAGATCTGTATACTCAGCTAAGGATGACATGAGTGCAGGCTCGAATTCAGCATATAATTTCTCTACATCTTGTTCATTAAACTCTCTGCCAAATCTCTCCTTCCATAAATGAGAGATTCTAGGCATCGACAGCATGGCACGAATGTGGTCAATCTTAAGCAATCCCATCGGTGCTCTTGCTTCCTCCATTGTCACATCAACACCTGCATGTTTAAAAATATCAATAAATACATTTACTGGTGCAAAGCAGCCGAAATCCACCGTTGTTCCTGCCCAATCCAAAATTACTCCTTCAATTTTATTCACTTTACCATCACTCCCATATATTCTTCAATAATTTCACACAATGCTAGGATATCTTCTTCATAAATTTCACCAATATTCCCAATGCGGAAGGTATCTATATCGGTTAGTTTTCCTGGATAGAGGACAAAGCCTCTCTCCTTTGTATAGGAATAGAATTCTTCAAAGTTGAATTTCTCATTTGGGAAAAGAAAGGTTGTAATAATCGGCGATTGTTTATCATCTGTAATATAGGCATGAATTCCTATCTTGGCAAGTCTCTCTCTTAACATACGATTATTAGTTTGATACCGGGCAAATCTTGCTGGAATGCCGCCTTCTTCTATTAATTCATCAATTGCTTTAGAAAAGGCAGCCACTACATGTGTTGGTGAGGTGTAGCGCCATTTTCCATCCTTCTCCATTTCTACCCATTGATCATATAAATCTAATGATAGACTTTGAGAGTTCCCCTTACATGCTAGTAGTTTCTCACGTTTAGCAATAACAAAGCCAAAGCCAGGTACACCTTGAATACATTTATTTGCGCTGCTGATTAAATAGTCAATTCCTAGAACAGGTACATTGATTTCTAGACCGCCAAAGCTGCTCATTGCATCAATAATTAAGGTTTTTCCAAACTCCTTCGACAGTTTTGAAACCATTTCAATTGGATTTAAGATTCCTGTCGTTGTCTCACAATGAACCATGATTATATGTGTAATTTCTTGATCTTCCTCTAAAATAGCCTTTATTTCCATTTCAATTGGGTACTCATTGTATTGTACACGATACTCCTTAAAGTTAAGGCCGATGTACATTGCCATTTTTATCATTCGTTCACCATATGCACCGTTCGTGATGATTAAAGCTTTATCTTCATTTGCAATGGCTGTATGCATGACGGATTCAACTGCGAACGTACCGCTCCCTTGCATAAGCACAACCGTATATTCATCCTCAGCAGCAACTGCCAATTCAAGAAGCTGCGCCCTAATTTTTTGCGTAATGGATTTATAATCATTGTCCCACGTGCAACGGTCAAATAGCATTTCCTCTTTAACCGTGCTTGTAGTGGTTAAAGGACCTGGTGTTATTAGTTTATAATTGTACATGTCCATCTCTCCCTATTTTTTTACTTCGCTGAATTGAAAAACTCTTGATGCTGCTTTAATAGTTCAACAGTTAATGGTTTTTCAAATTTCTTTGTGTGGGCAGGTTTATGTATATCACTAATTGTTTCTCCTTCGTAAAGGGCAACTGGATAATTGTTGATTAACTCTTTTCTGCCTTCCTTAACAATGACCTCTGCCATTTTCATCGCTAAATCTGTTGTTTTATCATCCTTTTTCACCACAGCAATAGATTCAGTCAGTGAGAAATTTCCTTCAGATGGATCAATATAATCAATTGGTGCCCCTTGTTCTTTTGCAATTACTGCTTGGTGACGAAGTCCAAAACCCGCAGCCACTTCCCCAGCCTGAACTTTCTTAATAGGACCTGATCCAGAACTTTCAAGATGTGGACCAACATTTGTTACTAGATCGTGAAGAATAGCTTTTCCTTTCTTCTCTCCATATTGATTGATAATAGCTTGGACTAATAACCAGGCTGTAGAAGAGTCCATAATATTTGGGATCGATACTAATCCTTTAAACTCCGGCTTTGTTAAGTCCTTTATAGAAGTCGGCATTGGTAGACCCTTTTCTTTGATGACCTCGGTATTGACAAATATAGAACCGGTATTAGCTAGAATCGGTGTATAGTAGGATGGATATGTTTCTAATGCATTCGCTGTGAATGTTAAATCTGTAAACATTTTGTGCTTTTCTTGAGCACTTTGGATAAAATAAGAACTCATTGTGACTAAATTAGCATCTATTTTATCTCCCTCAGCGGTTAGCTTTCCTCCTAATTCAGATGTACCCAAAGATTGAACGACATATTTCCCCTCATAGCCCGCATCTTTTAATGACTTTTCCATCGCTGCAACTGCTTCTTCATCCCCATTCGTTAAAATAACTACTTTCTTTGCTTTATTTGCCTTTACTGCATTTGAATTATTATTACAGCCAACTAATGTAAGTACTAAACTAAAAGCAATAAGACACAGTAACATTCCCTTAATCGTTTTAAACATCATTTATCCCTCACTTTTATCAAAAGTTTCAATTCCCATTAATTGATGGTCGTTTTTGAATATAATCACAAAGTAATTTAACGATTAAATTAGTACCAAAAATGAGTATCGATAATACAAAGATTTCATTGAATTTAGCAAAGTGCTGCAATTCTTTAATTTTGCTCGCTACTACTGAAGTTTCAGCGGTAACTAAGAAGATAATTCCACTAATCGTTACCATCGCATTAATGAAATAGTAGCTAAACATTTCAAATATTGTTGATACTGAGTTTGGCAAAAGAACGCGTCGAACCGTCTTTAGCCAGCTATCTCCCAATAATTCTCCCGTTGTTTCCCAAGTCGGATTCATTTTAGCTAGGGTATTTTTAGCCATTAAATAAGGCGTCGTAAAATAGTGGACCAATGTACATAGCACAATAATGGTGATCGTTCCTTTTAAACTGCTATTATTAAAAAGAAGTAAATACGATAAACCTAATACCATACCTGGTACCGTATTAGTAATGATTGAAATTGTGTCCATTAATCTTTTTCCTTTAAGCGGTGTACGTACATTTACTAGCGCCGCACTATAGGCAACAAACGTACCAACTACTCCCGTTAATAATGCTATTACTATTGAATTTTTATAAACATTGACTAAATCACTTGATTGAAACACATCAATGAAATGGCTCAATGTAAATGTTAGATTATAAGGATAGCTGTTTACTAACGGTGCAACGAACATTACGGCAAAAATGGCAACCATTCCTATTAAAATGACAGAAGAGATTACACTAAAGGAAATATCTCTTGGTTTATTTTGAATCATTTCAATCTCTGTAAATTTGTCATAGTGAAAATTAAATTTTTCAAGATAATTTAAAAGAAAAACAGCAAATACAGCAGGGATTAACATGATTACCGCAATTGCAGCACCACTATTGAAATCTGGTATGGAACCAAGCATCACCTGATATAGCTGAGTTGCTACCACATCAAACGTTCCCCCAACCGAAGCAGGGATTCCAAAATCGGTAAAGCTCAAGATAAAGGAAAGGACGAAAGCACCAGCTAAGGTTCCCCACAAAGGGCGAATAATCGTGTTCATAAAACTTCTCAATGTTCCATCACCCATTAGCTTAGAAACAATGATAAATTTCTTATCAATATACTTAAAGGAATTATTAATAAGAAGAAAGGCTGATGGTAATGTATAAATGACATAACCTATTAATAAGCCGTTAAATCCATAAATATCGAATATTTTTCGTCCAAAAAGCTTTGTAATTAATCCTTGATTTCCAAAAGAATACATAATCGCAAATCCATAGGTGATGGTCGGAAGCAGCATTGGAATAAGCATCCCCGTTATAATTACTCCCTTTACGGGCTGATAAATCCTCGTACAATTGATGGTATAGGCTAAGATAAATGCTAAAATAGTAGAGATAATAGCCGTAATACTAGAAATTAATAGACTATTCCCTATGGACTTCATTAGTTCCTTATTAGATAGGATCGAGTGATAATTCGCGACATCGAATCCATTACCTGTTTCAAATGATCGAACAAATAAAGTGGCCAAAGGCCATACTAGAAAGACTGCAAATAAACATACTATGATGGTAAAAATAATCCGCATTTCTGGTTTTCCATTAGGCATATTTTTCACCAAATAAGTGATAAATATTTTGTCGCTTAATTTGTAATTGCTTGAGAATAAATTCTTTCACAAAACCATTACTTGGTTGATTAATAATTTCATATGGGGTCCCAAACTGCGAAATATTTCCCTGATTTATGATCAAAATTTTATCTGACAAGGTTAGGGCTTCCTCCGGGTCATGGGTGACAAGAATGGTTGTAAGCTTAAACTCCTTTGCAATTGACTTAATCCGCTCCTTAATTGATTCCTTAATGACCCCATCCAATGCACTTAAAGGTTCATCTAACAATAATATTTTCGGTTTTGTTACTAATGTTCTTGCGAGTGCAACCCTTTGTTTCTGACCACCTGATAATTCTCCTATTTTTTTGGTTAAATGGGGGGTTAGCTCTAGGAATTCGATATACTCCTTTATCTCTTTCTCTGACACTAATCCTTTCTTATTTCTTACTCCATATACAATATTTTCATAAGCATTTATATGGGGAAAAAGTGCGTAATCCTGGAAGACAATATTAAAACCTCGTTCCTTCATCGATACATTACTCAAATCCACATCGTTAAACATGATTTTCCCCTGATCCGCTTTAGTTAACCCCAAAATAATAGATAATAAGGTGGTCTTGCCACTGCCACTTGGACCTAATAGTGAAACAATTTCTCCAGTATCAATTTCGAGATTGATATTTTCCAAAATGACCTTTTTGTCATAGTGTTTGCCTATATTTTGCAGCTTCAGCAAACTGTTCACCTCCCTGATTACGACTTTAAGTATAATTACCATTTGTAAATGTAAGTTTAGGATCATGTAAATAATATGTAAATTATGCATAACTCTTTACTAAATCATTAATAAATCATAATTAATTTAACGACAACATATGCTAATATATTGAAAATTTAATAAGCAATCAGTAAACTTAAAGTATAATTTTAAAAAGCTGTGATTCGTATAGCTTGTTGCTTTTGTAAAAGCTACCGCATGCTTTTACATCCAATAAAAGATATAGCGGTCTTCTGCTGATCGTTATTTGTTAAAACTTTACTTAAATAGCAACAATGTTTTAGAAAAGAGCCTTTTAAAAAGACTTACTATAAATGGGTGAATAAGATGTTTCCTCTTGAAAGACAAAAGAAAATTGTCGAGTTATTAATGATAAAAAAAGTAATGAAGTTAACTGAGTTAACGAAGGAATTGAATGTTTCCATTGATACACTGCGTAGGGACATCAGCTTGCTGACAAAGCAAGGAAAGATTGAGAAAATTTACGGCGGCGTTAAAATTGTTGAGGAAAAATTCGGAGAATCAACCATGGATGAACGAATGGTCAGCCACTTAAAAGAGAAGGAAACCATTGCTCAAAAATGTAGTGAATACATTCAAGATGGGGATTGTATTTATATTGATAGCGGTTCGACAACTTTTCAGATTGCAAAATATATAAAAAACAAAAAAAAGCTAACAGTCATAACTAACTCGATTCCAGTTATACTTGAACTACTAAATAGTGACATCGAACTGATTATTATTGGTGGAAAAATAAGGAGAGACGAAAGATCAGTCGTAACATATGACTATTTATTTAATTTTAGCCAATTAAATATACAAAAGGCATTTATTTGTGCAAGTGGAATCACAATCGAAAAAGGAATTTCTGACTATAATGTGGAAGAAGCCATCACCAGAAAAAAAATGATCGAACTATCCAATGAAATCTATGTGGCCGCTGATAGTACAAAATTCGGTAAGAACGTCACCATTGGAATAGCACCACTCAGCGAAATCGATTATGTTATTACAGATCATAATATAAATAAACTTTTCATCAATCAATTTAAAAAAACAAACACAAATTTAATTGTTTTAGAAGCATAATCGCTGAACAACAAAAGAGTGCGCCAATTTGGTCACACCTCTTCTTTTAATCGTATTAATAGATGAGATCATCGTCTGAAAATGATAAAAAGATATGATAATTTCTTATTCTCATTTTAACAAACAACTATAATCACTTTTTTAATCGCTGGTGCACTATCCCTTTTGTCGTTTTGACTAACTACTTTTTCATACTATCACTCATACAAGAGGGATGTATCCTTAAGCTCTATCAATTCGTCAACCTTCTTTTCTAAATAAGCAATGACTGTATCAGATAGTGCATTTCCAAAACTAAAACGTCTCACTCCTAATTCCTGAAGCTGATGACAATTTGTTAGTCCTGGTAAAGATAAGACATTCAGTGGAGCATTGACATTCATAGTGATTTCTTTAATTTCTGAATGGTCTTTCAAGCCTGGAACAAAGATCCCGCTTGCGCTACTATCAACATATGCCTGTGCTCGTTCTATAGTTTCCATTAAAGGGTTTTCCTTTTGGAAGTAAGTATCTGTTCTAGCATTAATATAAAAATCCTTATAACCATGATGGTCTAACGCGATTCTTATTTTCTCCAGAAGATTACAGTGCAATGAAATCTCTCTTAAGCCATTTGACTTTTTTAATGAATCCTCAATATTGATACCTGCTACCCCTACATCTGCGGTCCTTAAAACATGATGAATAATCTTGCTAGTATCTTCGCTATATCCCGCCTCAATATCCGCAGATACAGGAATTTTCACATTATCTACTATCGTTTTAATGATCCCTAAATGCCTTTCAAAATCAATTAATTCACCATCTCGTAATCCTATTGAATTTGCAATTCCCCAACTAGTCGTTCCAATGGCTTTGAAACCTGCCTTTTCAAGTGTTAAGGCTGAAAGTAAATCCCAGGCATTTCCTAAAAATAATAATTCCTTTGAAGAATGTAACTCATTGAATTCCTGTATCTTGTTCATGTTATTGTCCTCCTAATCGTTCCTGGATTCATTTTAACAAGTAACAGATCTCCAATTCGTCCTCATTCTTGCTCTTATGGTCTGGATATAAAACAAGGCTGGTTTAGTGTCGTTCGTTGCTATTATAAAAGCCCTTACTAACGACTTCTACACTAAATAAATGATTCACCGTATCTATGGCGGGTTTAAAGCATTTATCTCAGTGGGATAAGGGATTTGATTAACTTCATCCAACTTTCACCAACCAAAATTCCCTAAATAATAGCAATGTTTGAGAAAAGAGCCTAAAATAAAACAAAAAGTGAAGCTATACAGTGCTTCACTTGCAAAGTCTAATTTCATCATTTTTTAGATTAAATCTTATTGGAGAAACTCATTTATTCTTGCAGAAAGTTCTTTAATGAAAATAATCTATACTTTAATTCATTCAATCACAGGCCGCATCGTTTCTTTTAACACAGAAACAGAATGATTAAATTGTTCTGTTTCCTTTTCATTTAGCTCAATCTCAACTACTTCGCGAATGCCGGAACGGTTAATGACAGCGGGAACTCCAATATATACATCACTTTGTCCATATTCTCCGTTAAGATAAGCGGATACTGTCAAAATGCTGTTTTCATTATTAAGGATTGCTTTTGTAATCCGAACGAGAGACATTCCTATCCCATAATATGTTGCCCCTTTTCTCTCAATGATCTGATAGGCCGCATCACGGACATTTACAAAGATGTCATCTAAACATTCTTTTTTTAAATCTCCCTTACGCTTCAATACTGCATTGAGATGCTCAATTCCAATCATTGCATGGCTCCAAATTGGGAGCTCTGTATCTCCATGTTCACCGATAATGGCTGCGTGAACATTTCTTGTATCTACATTGAAATACTTTCCTAGCGCAGATCTTAGACGCGCAGAATCTAATACTGTCCCAGAACCAATTACACGTTCCTTTGGTAGACCCGATTCTTTCCAAGTCACATAGGTTAAAATATCCACTGGATTTGTTGCAACTAAGAATATCCCATTAAATCCACTTTCCATAATGCTTTTTACAATTTGCTTAAATATTTTCGTATTTTTTTCGACTAATTCCAAACGGGTTTCCCCTGGCTTCTGCGCCAGTCCAGCAGTGATAACAACTAGGTCGGCCGTCGCACAATCTTGATAAAAACCACTCCATACACGTATAGGTGAGGGTGCGAAAGGCATTCCATGATTAAGATCCATCGCTTCACCTTCAGCTTTTGCTTCATTAACATCGATTAAGACTAGCTCCTCCGCCACGCCCTGGTTAATAAGAGAATAGGCATAACTACAACCTACAGCACCTGTTCCAACTAATACAATACGATTTACTTTTTCTTTATTCACAGAATAGATCCCCCTTCAGATTCTATAAAATTAAAGATTAGCCAGCTGATTATTCCAATTTCAATCAATCTAAATAGTCTAATCCTAGAATTGCCAGGATTAAATTAATTTATGAAAAGGGAAAGATTAACTAATAAATATATATACTAAAAAACACAAATGGCCGACCATATTGTGAAGTGTTTCACAAATTGATTTAAAAAAATATAGTTTACTTGAATGCTTGTTTTCTGCTTTTTTTAACATGGTTAGTTTAACATATAATATGTGAAACATTTCACAATATTTATGAATAAACGATGAACCTTATTTTTTATGCTGGTTATTACTCTATCAAAAATATAATAAATTGGAATAAGAGAGAAGGAAGTGTTTAATAGAATAAAGCCGCGATAGTTTACGGCTTTACTCTATTAAATCTAATTACATTGCAGTGATGCCGCCATCTACAATAAATTCAGCACCAGTTGAGTAGCTTGATTCATCAGAAGCTAAATAAAGCACAAGATTTGTTACTTCTTCTGGTTGTGCAACTCGTTTTAAAGGAATATGTTTAGCAAATTCCTCTACAGCTGCTTTTGTATCCTCTTGCACAACCATAGGTGTGGCGATAACACCAGGATGTACTGAGTTAACACGGATGCCATAATGTGAGCATTCCATTGCAGCCGCTTTTGTCATGCCACGAACAGCAAATTTAGTATCTGTGTACCCAACAGCACCCCCAACAATACCATTGATTGAAGAAATGTTAACAATTGAACCGCCACCCACTTTTTGCATAGATGGAATAACATTTTTCATTCCTAAAAAGACAGATACTTGGTTAATATCCACGATGCGACGGTATTCTTCCTCTGTCGTTTCAAGTATAGATTTCGCCATTGTAATACCTGCGTTATTTACTAATACATTGACTGGCCCAAATTTTTCTTCAGCCTTCGCCACAACAGCTGCCCAATCTTCTGCACTAGTAACATTTTGTTTTACAAATAAAACATTTTCACCTAATTCACTGGCTAAAGCGGTACCTTTTTCTTCATTTAAATCTGTTATAACAACTTTTGCACCTTCTGCAACAAAGCGTCTTGCGTGAGATGCTCCCATTCCTTGGGCAGCACCTGTAATAATTGCTACTTTACCTTCTAAACGAGTCATTAATAACTCCTCCTTTTCAGTACGAAACTGAATATCTCATCAATAGAAAAATAATTATAGTTAAACTACAACTGTAAAATAACAAAATTCTATATAAAAGTCAAAGAAGGAGATTTGCTAATCTACTAAAAGTGTTCTTTCTTATTTCGTGTTATACTTTTGAAAAGAATGTACGTTGCAAGGTGGTAGGAAAATAAGTGGCAAATGAAGATCGTCGTATTTTAAGAACACGAAAAAACTTAAAGAAAGCAATGTTGGAGCTATTAAAGGAAGAGGAATTTAAGGAAATTTCTATTACTAAAATTGCAGAAGTTGCTCACTGCAATAGGGTTACATTTTATTCCCATTATGAGAATAGTACGCAGCTTTTAGCAGATATTTTTCATGATTATTTAGATGAGCTAGCACAGTACTATAAAGAAAGTTTTAAAGGGAAAAAGACATTCTCTTTAGCTGACTCCACCCAAAGTATTCCAATCTTTGAATTTGTTTTTAATAACCAATTTGTGTTTTCTCTCATGTTAATGGGAGAAGTGATCCCAGGGTCACAAAATATATTTTGCGAAACTATCTCGGCTATTAGCCGCAACGACTTAGAATTGAAAGATGGTGTATGGTTCGATATAGAAGCAGTCAACTATTATGAAACCTATGCCTTTTTAGGTTTGTTTATCTACTGGATTAAAGAAGGGTTTAAAAGTTCTCCCGAGGAAATGGCGAAAAGATTATCATACCTATACACAACAACATTAGGTGAAATCATCGTTAAAAATAAAGAGTAAGAATCTATCTCTAGTACATTTTGTCAGAAAAGCAATCGAATCAATTGTGATTGACTTTGCGATTTTTAGCATCGTAATCAACTGGAGATACATACTTATTTGAAATTGAAAAAGAAGCTAACAACCTATCATATAAGTTTGTTAGCTTCTACATCATGGATTATCTGCTTACTTTATTTCCGTAAATTCCCCTTATCCAGGGATTTGCTCTACTAATTGTTATATAACATTGAAAGATAATTATATAATGATTTCTACCAGTGTACTTGAAGTTTATTACCACTTGGATCAAAAAAATGGAAATATGCATGCCCATTATCTTCTTTTATATCCTCAACTTTGACTCCAGTATCGATTAGATGCTGGTGAAATTTAATTAATTCAGGACTAGTAAAGCCAATGTTGAAAGCCGGTTCACCATTAACGGTAAAATGAGCATAAGTTTCATCATCAGTGGGTACTAAAATAACTAAAAATGGTCCATCATTTACTTTAATAATTGCATAAGGGTCATCTGTGATGGTTAACAGTTGTAATCCTAACACCTCTTCGTACCATTTAGCTGATTGGTCTAAATCTCTAACCGGAATTCTTATGTAATGAACTTGTTCAATAAACGATTTTTTCATGCTTACCTCTCCTTATTGAATGGGATATATGATATCAAAATTGAATGCTTGAATTTCATGAGCTATGCTCTATTATCTATTTTTTCTCCAGAAGCTTTTGACTTCTTTCATTTACAGTCATTGTCATGTTTCTTTACTATCAACTGACTTTTTTCTAAATCAAGCATCTTTACCACATTCTTTACAAAAACTTTTTAATATCATTTGCTTTTTGTCCCGTTTTTTTATGCTTAACTACTTCAATACCTTATCTCCCCGCTCTAATATTCAAACGAATAAATATTTATAATATTCTATTAATAATTATACCATTTCCCGATTCTTGAAGGACTTAAAATAGAATAATAAAAAGGCAGAAGAGTTTTTACTAATTCTACTCCCTGCCTTTTTATCATTATAGATTTGAAATGAGAAGCTTTACTCCATCCTATTTTATATCTACTTGTTTGTTCCCTAGAAGGTTACTACATGATTTCCTCTGAGGTATTACCGGACTATGTTGGGGACTACTTAATTATTAGTAAATACAATGACCAAGATAATTCCTATCAACAGACAGATTTATATAAAGGAATGCCAGCTGTGAAGAACAACCATGTAATTGAAGTGGATGGAAATGCCTTTATGTTTAACGATTCTATAACTTTAGATTACCAATTGAAATATTTTGAAGAGCACTTTTTAAAATAGTCAGAGAACCTTGTGGACGTTGCTAGAAGTGATATTAAATTACTCAAATAATAAATGGTGTGTCAGACCACTAGGTACGTCCTTGTGGTCCTCTTCGCAGCGGTAGCTGATCTATATAGTCACACACGAATCTGTCAGTTCAAAATACCACTCTAGGAAGGAGTTAAAGCTTTTCCATTGAGGATTCAATTTACCAGCAAAAAAAGCCTCCATCTGCTGACCCAATCCTAGGCCTAACACTTCGTCTGTGTTCTTATTATAAAAAAAGCCAAACTCCCCTTCAATGATATGCTCCCCTTAAAGTGGACAGATGAAAAAACAAAAATCTGTCGTTACTCTAGGGGGATTTTTTATGTCAAAAAGAAGTAAATATTCTACCGAGGAGAAATATCAAATTTTAATGAAATACATAGAGGGGGAAATGAGCCCCAGCAGTTTGATAAAAGAATATAAAATATCTAAATCCACACTCCATAGCTGGAAAGATAAATATGAATTATATGGTATTGATGGTTTAAAGGAATCACGCAGATGGAAACAATACTCGGATGAAATAAGATTAAGGGCAATTCAAGACTATATATCTGGTGATTATTCCATGTTGGAAATATGTAGAAGGCATAAAGTGAGCCGTGGCGCCCTCAGGGGTTGGATAAAGAACTATAATAATCATAAGGAAACGAGACAAACAAGTCAGGGGGAATCCCTTATGATTCATTCTAGAAAATTGTCTTTCCAGGAGAAAGTGGAGGCAGTTCATTTTTGTATAAAGAATGGCCATGACTATTCAGCTGTCATGAAGAAATTCCAAATTAGCTACCAGCAAATATACAGTTGGACAAAAAAATATGAAGCAGATGGACCAGAGTCCCTACGGGATCACCGTGGAAGAAAGAAACCTCAAGAAGAAATGTCAGAACAAGAGAAATTAAGGATAAAGATTAAGGAATTAGAAGCAAAAAATTATCGATTGGAAGCTGAAAATGCTTTTTTAAAAAAGTTGGAGGAAATCGAAAGAAGGCGGTACTAAGCAAGGTTCGGAATGAAGTCGCTTATTGTGCAATACGGGAATTAAATGAAAGAATGAATTACCCTATTCAGCTCCTTTGTACAATAAGTCATACCAATCGGTCTTCATACTATAAATGGGTCAATCGAAAGGAAACGGATCAGGAACGCGAAAATCGCGGATTACTTAAAGAAATTAAAGCGATTTATCAAAAGGTGGATGGAATATACGGTTATCGACGTATTACCATGAATCTCAATCGGAAAATGAATAAGCATTATAACACAAAACGAATTCATCGTTTAATGCGATTAGTTGGCCTACAATCAAAGATACGACGGAAAAAGAAATGGGATCATCGCCCATCTGATAATAACGTGGAAGAGAATATCTTGAACCGAGAATTTACGGCAGTACACCCAAATGTAAAATGGGTAACTGATATAACAGAATTAAAATATGGGAATGGTCAAAAGGCCTATCTAAGCGCTATTTTAGACCTGTATGACAATTCTATCGTATCCTTTGTATTGGGACATCGAAATGATAATAATTTAGTCTTTAAAACCATCAAAGGTGCCTTAACGAAGAATCCTTTACATGATGAGCAACGTTTAATTCATAGTGACCGTGGCTTTCAATATACATCAAATGGATTTAAAAGGATAATCGAAAAAAACCATCTTATCCACAGTATGTCTAGAGTAGGAAAATGTATTGATAATGGATGCATGGAATCATTCTGGGGGACTTTGAAAGTAGAAAGATATTATCTTCATCATTATCAATCCTTTGAGGAGCTTCAAAAGGATATCAAAGATTATATAAAGTTTTATAATCAAGACCGTTTACAAGCCAAATTTAATGGCCTTAGCCCGATAGAATATCGAACTAAGGCCATTGCCTAATTTTATTTTTTTATACTGTCTACTTGACAGGGTGCAGTTCACAAAACTATCCAACGGAATATATTCTTCAGGCAGGTTTAAAACGACATGAGTTCTCTTCATGCCTAACATATAATCAGAAGAATTGATCATAAACCAACAAATCTGATAGATTTCACGTTTTCTGTTAAAGAAAGTCGGCCCATCCTCTGCATGCAAATAAAACTTAGCAAAATCTGAACTCAAATCGATGCCTAACTTTACTAATGCGTGTTCATACTCCTCTACAACGTCATCAAACCACCAGTTTTTACTTTTGCAATAATTAATCACTTTTTCCGATAACATCTCGACTGCTCCTTCGATATAAAATAAACTACCTAAGTTATATCCCTGAGTATATCATACCACCTTCCCTCTAATTTAGATGGTTTAAGAATTAAGGTACATCTTTGAGCTAACGGGTATGTTCGTTCAATAAAACAGCAGCAGTCTTGAACTTTATTTTCTCATACTTGGTTGCTGCTGTTCTTTCTTCAGGGATCAGTCAAAACTATTTTTCAGAGTGTGTCAGATTCGTAATTTAAAAGTCGCTTGGATTCAGCGAATCTAGTCTATTACTTTATATTCAGGAGACATATGGGGCATTCATTCCGGTTATGCCGTTTACAGCATCCCTCCAGGATCAGTTCAATTACTTTACATTCCCTGCGTTAAATCAAGAAAATTGCCAAAAACCTGCTACTGGATGTTGGATTTCAGTTATCCCTATTTTGGCGAAAATATATAGTGATCCAAAACCAAAAGGATAATTGTAATCAGGATGAAGCAGTGTTTCGGGGTAACCATCTTCATCTACTTGAAATAAAAAAGAAAATGATTCCTCCTTTAGTTTCGTAAAATAATAGCCTTCATTTTGAATAAGTCTCGGATTTCCACCTAGTTTGATCAGGAAAGACTGATTCATGGATTTTTCGTCATTGCTTATTTCTCCGTCTGAAATTACATGTTTTATAAGACCTGGGTTAGTAAACATATCTTTGACGCTTTCCGTTGATATTCGATGCTCAATCACCTTTATTGAGCAATTCGGATAAACATTGTTGTCCAAATATTCCTCATAGTCCTCTGGGATGAAGATTGTAATCATGCTCTCAGTTTTAAAGGGATGGACGAGACTCAAGTAAAAATAATATTTTTGGTTACCTTCGTGGATAAAGTCTGCTTGATCATCAAAGAAGTCAGGTGCATTCCCACCTATCCAGCCTATACCATGTTCGTTTGACAGGACTGGACTCGCATAATAAAGAATACAGTCTGTTCTCTCAACTAAAATATTCGTGCAGTTCTTCATTTACAACTCTCCCTCAAGAAACTTAATGAGGTACATTTCAGGCTGCGCACGGAACTTTGGAAAGCTGCATAAATCCGCATAAGTCTGATGCTCCACGTCATAGCAGCCTATCTGACCTTTTTTCTTCGGATTCCAAACTAGCTGCAGATCAGAGTAATTATCTATATCAGCTGATAAGCGCAGCATCTTTTGCCTGCCGAGTTTCATTTCAATCGTATCGGTCAATGTAAAAAAGTTGATATGCCTAATTTCAAATTCATTTTGTGCCAGCTCAAGACGGAGCTCATCTCCGGTAAGAAAAGTTACCAATTCATCGGGTAATTTATATTTTTTCAGTTCATACTTCTTGTTTTCTAGATTATGTATTTCAGCCGGCTCTAGCGATTTTAAATAGTCGGCCAAAACTGTATGCTTATTACTGACGGCAATCGTATAAGGCCTCTCGCCGTCCTTTTCTGCTAAAGTAACGTCCGCCCCGTGTTCAATCAAAACTTTGACCATAGCCAAATTCCCCATACGTACGGCAACGGTTAACGGAGTCGCTTGATAAGGATAGACCATATCCGGCTTATTATAATTGATATCCACTCCATGATCGAGCAAATACTTGAGTGTCTTAAGGTCATGGTCCGATACGGCTTGACGCAATACAGCGCCGCCATGCAGCTTGATATCTAATCCCAACTCATGAATAAGCGGGATATTATTTTTGTTGCCATAGTAGGCCTGTGAATATGCGCCTGAACCTGTTTGATTGAGCTTATCCAACTTGGCACCTTGTGCTGCAATGTACCTAACGATGTCTTCCTTGCAATAGCGGACAGCTCGCAAAAATGCCGGATTATGATGGACATTCAGATTGACCCCGTGCTCTACTAGCAGCTTTACAACTTCCTTTCTCTGCAATACAAGCGCCAAATCCAAAGGGCTTAATGTAGTATGCTTACTAAGTACAATGCCTTCCTCAATATCCCAACCCGCTGTAATTGCAGTGTGCAAAGCTGGAATATTTCCTTGGTAAATATGCATGGCGATTTCCGGCAGTTCCTCAAACTTCCCGATATCTTTCAAAACAATCATCCCAAACACTCCTATATATGCATAATGAGTTACTTACTAATCCAGTTGGTGAATACCAGTGCCGTTCTCTTACTCTCCGCTTCCGCCAGCCGTGCTTGCATAGCCGGAGCCCTATTCAAACTGAAGGAGATTTCAGTAATTAATCTCAACCGGCGCCATTACCTAAACTAGAAGGCATACCGACTCCTGCAGTTGATTCAGGTCATGGTATTGGGTGAATGTGAATACCGGTTGTTAAGTAACATTAAAAAGAGAGAGGAGGGATTCTATTCCAAATTCTAACGATGGTCTGCAATAGACTTACAGTCTTCGCCCATAGCAGAAAGAATAGTTGGTTACTTGCTAATGAGGCTCGATACTGAAGCATTAACATACAAAACAGCAGCTCCATCCATCAATTTAGGAGGTACTATTAATTCTTATAATACCTCATCTACTTATGATACGGTTCACCGTAGTGTAGTAGGTAAATGAGGTTTCTACTAAAATTTTATTTATTTCCCATTTAGTGATTTGACTAATATTTGTATTTCACACAATTGTGTAGAGCGATACAAGGACATGTATATATTTATCCAACTGCACTATCTTCAACTATGTTTATTCATACCTACTATACATATGGCATTAGTGCTTACTTTATAAGAAAAAAATTAAATCGTATTAATTAACTTATAATCCACTTCAAAAGAATGTGATAAGTTGATAATGTATATGTAATAATACTACACTTTACAAAAAAATCCCTTTATTATCTTTAAATTCAATCTTCAACAATAAGGCCATCTTAATAACTAATTCACTTCTCTAATTATTAGTTTATTAGAATAATTACTAAATAGTATATAAATATGTAATGTTTTGTCTCCTTTTGTCGAATTCATAGTATAAATATCCTATCTTTATTAAAATAGTAACATAAGAAGTGTTTTGTTCATTTTAGTTAGAACCTTGGAAGTCTATATAATTTAGTTCAAGGAGTTGTATACAAATTGCCAAAAATTATATTTATTAGCGGTATTCATGGGAGTGGCAAAACTACTTTAGGTCAAAAATTATCTAGAGAGTTACAATTGCCATTTGACAGTGCAAGTAACATTATTAAAAAAATGACAGAACAAAATTGGGACAATGAGAAACGCGTTAAAGATATTGTTAAGAATCAAAATATTTTATTAGATGGATTAGAAAAATTATACTCTCAAGTTAAAACTATTATATTGGATGGACATTGCACATTATTAAATAAAGAGAAAAGAATCACTTATCTCCCCCACGAAACGTTCCAAAACTTAAATCTTTCTTGCATTATTATATGTACAACTTCTTTGGAAAATATTGTAGATAGATTAAAGGAAAGAGATGGAAATTTATTTATTGATGTTAGTACTCTAAATGACTTCCAAGAAGCAGAAATAAAACATGCTAATAAGATTTCAAATGAACTTGGGATACCCATTATAAATATTGACACTAATAAGGAAAAGATAGAGAGTTTAGTTAATAAAATAATTAAAGGAGGATTACTATAATGGAATTAAAATCTTACGATGTCCTAAGCGTAAAACAATATTCGTTCTCCGAATTAGATTTAGAAGATGCTTTTTTCGATTCACTAAAATCAGATTACCCAGAGTTTAGCGATTGGTTTTTAAGAAAAGGCCGAGAAAAAGCTTTTGTTGTGAAAAATGAAAATGGTATTCAAGCCTTTTTATATATGAAAATAGAAGACCAAAACGAAGATTATTCTCATTTTTTAAAAAAACTTGAACCTGCAAAAAGATTAAAAGTTGGTACATTTAAAATATCACAAAATGGATATTATTTAGGAGAAAGGTTTTTTCGTATTATTTTAGAGCACGCAATTATTAATAAAGTTGAAGAAATATATGTTACAATTTTCCCAAAACGTGATGAACAAAAGAAACTTATTAGTTTTATGGAGGATTTTGGGTTTAACTTATATACAAATAACAAAGAAACAGATGAACAAGTGTATGTCCGAAGAATGAACACTATATTAAATACTGAACCTAGTTTAAACAACTACCCTTATATTGATAAAAATAAGGGTAGAAACTATTATTTGCTAAGTATTGATTCCGTTTATCACACAAAATTAATACCTGACTCAATAATTAGGGAAGAAAATCCAAGTGATTTTACTAGTGATATTACTGCTGCAAATGCAATTCAAAAAATCTATATTGGAAACTACCGAATCAACCCACAACCTGGTGATATTATTATATACTATAGAATGAAGCCAGAAGGTGATAAAAGAGCCGCAAGATTTGCTACTACATTAACCGGTTTTGGAATTGTTTCTGAATCCCATAAAAATATAAAGTCTTTTGGAAATGTAGAAAAAATTGTATCTAAAAGAACCGTTCTAACAGAAAAAGAAATTAAACAAAAACTTGCAAGGCATAGATACGGTGTTAATATTTTGAAGTTCTATGATATTTATTCTTTTAAGAAAAGACCTATTAGACATTTCTTATTGGAAAATGATATTCTTGGCGATAAAGATTATCCAACTAAAAATATTTCTGAACATGATTTTAATCTAATTTTAAATGAAGCAAAATTTAAGAAAGATCTTATATTTATCTAATTTTAATAGTGGGGGAATTGAATTATGAGTAATATTATATTATCTATTCATCCACGATTTGTTGAAAAGATAATCAGCGGTGAAAAGCGCTATGAGTTTAGAAAGGTAAAAGCTAAATTGCCTCCAGAGAAAATAATAATTTATTCCACATCACCAGTATCCCAAGTGATTGGTGAAGCAGAAGTAGAAAACATACTAATTGATACACCTGAAAATCTTTGGAGCAAAACATCTGATTATTCCGGTATAGACGAAACCTTTTATCAAGATTACTACAGAAATAAACAAGAAGCCATAGCTTACCAATTAAAGAATGTTACAGTCTATCCAGAGCCTAAAGAATTAAAGGAATACGGGATAAACGCTGCTCCTCAATCTTTCGCTTACGTTTAAATTTGTTGAGAAATAAACGACAGTCATAAACCTTGACTGTCGATTTTATTTAGAATGCTTTTAATATAGTTAATATAGTCATTGCAATAAGCCTCATTTACATATGATAAGGCTCTCCTTGGTTTATCTAAATGAGATTTTAACGACTTAATTGTATTTGTAGTATTATTTTCCTCGCATTTTTGTGTAGGTGCGTAAACATATATTTTGAATAATAATAAAGCTGCATTAATATTTCGATTAGAATTTCAGTCTTTGACCAGTTTACTTTTACTTAGTACTCCATCTGTAAATAGACCCAAGAATTTACTTTTTTTCTTCTTTGCAAAATCAATTGTCTTCTTTAGTTTTTGATTTAATAGTATTAATAGAGAATAAGTTTCATTTTTTACTTTAAAAATTTAAAGAACTTTATCCAAATATGCTTTCATTCTTTCAGTATTAAAATTGGTTCTATATTCAGAAGCATAGAACATATAAATGTTGTCTTTAATCCCACTCTCATACTTATCAGTAATCTTATATACTCTATCCTTAAAATGGTCAAAAGCCTTTCGTCCGCCATCTTTGGCGAACCAAAAGATAACTAGCTTGTTAAACTTGTGTGAATTGTTATTATAGCTACTCAATAAATCAATGAGTCTCGAGATCCTACTAATATCTTGACTCGAAGTTGCATTTTTGTAAAATATCTCAAAAAGAATATCATGCTTACTTTCACTTTTTGCAATAATATCTATCTCATAAGTAGAATTATTAATCAATAATTTTCCGTTACTTGTAACCGTATAATCATAGTTAGATAAATAGTTATTTAGTATGTAATAACAATAACCCTCGATCAATTCATTAATCATCATAACTATTCGGTTTCTGTTACTAACTATTGTATCCACTTCTTCCATGCTTAAATTATCACCATGCCTAATTTTATTGCTTAACTTAAATAAGTTTGAATAGTTTTCGTTAAGCCACCGTTCAGAAATAATTTCTTTTTGTATAAGTAAAGTAATCAAGTTTACCAAGTTTATCTTTTTATTCTCTTCCAAAAGGTTTAAATCATCTAATATTTCCCTAGCGTATTTTTCAATAGTAATCATTTCTTCAAGAAATTTAATTTTACTATTTGAAATATCATTCTGAATACCAGTTGTTTTTATCTCTGCTTGATTCGTCCAACGATAAAAGGACTCCTCAGTTTTGTTATCTTCCTTTTTTTCAAGTAATTTCCCTAGAGTTAATTCGACTGCCATAGAATTACATAAATCATTTAACTCAACTTTATACCAGAGTGGATAAATATCAGAAAAATCTTCCTCAAAGTTAAATATTTCATCTAGCGTAAAATATGTACTCCCTTTCAGTTTCATCTTTTTTATCCATATATAAAGTTGATATGTCAAAAAATCCCTTACACCCTCCTCGTATTCCAATGTGTCAATTTTCTCTTCAATTATTTTACTCAATATTTCAAGTATTTTTGTATCTGTTTTATATATAACCTCATTTTCTTCATCAATTTCAAGATAAGATTTACTTCCCTCCCATCTTAAATCTTGTAAGGCAAGATTTATGAACCGTCTAAGGGTTCTATTTGAGTTAAGAATCAATGAATTTCTATAGATTTTGATGATTTCATTCTTTTTATCACTTTTTTCTTTGATAAAAGAATCAAATACTTTTTCTAATTCATATTCACTAGCCAGGGGGACATGAATATTCCTAGAAAAGATACTTGTCATCAGAGAATCATCCAGAATATTTGAAGTTAATAATTTATAGTAGAGTTTTTGTCCGGATATGACTATAAAAGTTGCTAAGTTTGATAGTAACATTGGTTTCAAATCAGATATTAAACTTTCCATTTCTTGCTCATTATCAATTTTGTCTAGTTCATCAAATACAAATACTGTCTTAATACCTTCTTCACTTAGTCTTTCTAAGATATCTTTCAAGTGATAATCAGCAATCTCATCATCATATAAAGATTTTCTTGTACTCTCCTCTGATACGGTTTTCGTTCTTTGAAACTTATTATTTATTTCAACAGTATCAACAAGAAACCAAACAAAGCTTCCCAATAACATAATTATATTTACATGATTTATTATAAATGGTAGAATACCAATACCTAAATTTACACTTGAAAGAACCAACGCAATTATTGGAAATATTTTGTTCAAGAGTTTTTTTAACTTAATAGTATTATCTATTTGTAAGCTATACGCTTTTGAATTTGATAAGCTTGAGTATGAAGAAATTTCAAAAAAGGTATGATCGTATAGTAACTGAATTTGGTCTACTAGCTCCCTGTTCTGAATATTCTTTAACTTACCACTGTCTTCTAGAGAAAGGTAAAGTTCCCTAATAAGTTTTCTTAAAACTAGTGTATGTTTTTCATATTTTGAAAAATTTAAATTAACAAAGATAATTTTTTCCTTTGTTAACGAATTTTTTAATCTACTCACCAGTGTCGTCTTTCCAGCCCCCCTGTACCCCGAAACTAAGAAACTAGTGTTGTCTCCAAACAGTAATTGTTGCTTTAACTGGTCAATAACATCGTCTAGTACCTCGTTAGATATCATTGCATCATTGTTAATATTTGGTGATAGGGAAATTCTATTTGACTCTACTTCTATTTTCATGTAATTACTCCTTCGATTTATGTATGTATAAGTCGATAAAAATATGATAGCTGAATCAGACCAAATGTTCAAAACTCCGAAACGTTGAATTTATTAAACTATATTTTACTTTAAATATTTCAACATTATATTGCTAAATCCTAAATGATTTTTCCCTAATCTTAAATTGTACCAATTATTATGCGTCCTCCCATAATAAAAAAAGTTCCTCCTAGATTTTCATCAAAAGGAACAGATCTGAATTTCACTATTTGTTGTCACATGATATTTAAACCGTATCATAAATAGCCTTACATTGATATATACTCATTTTCCTCTCTCCATATAGAATTAATACATAAAGTATGAGCATTTAATAATTCATATAATCTAATACTAACCATGATACTAAAAACCTCATCTACTTATGGTACGGTTCCCCCCGATTTATCCGAAACGCCCGATACACCTGCTCGACTAATACCAATCTCATCAGCTGATGCGGGAACGTCATCTTGGAAAAAGATAGACTTTCATTTGAACGGTCCATGACGGCTTTACTTAATCCTAATGATCCACCAATGACAAAGGCAATTTTACTTTTTCCGTATGTACCTAGCTTATCGATTGTATCAGCTAGTTCCTCTGAGGTTTTCATTTTCCCTTGGATAGCTAGCGCAATTACATGGGTATCGGGGTGAATTTTTGCGAGGATTCGTTCGCCTTCTTTATCTTTGACTTGTTCCATTTCTGTTTCGCTTAAAATTTCTGGTGCTTTTTCATCGGGGACTTCTATGATTTCGACCTTCGCATAGGCGGTGAGGCGTTTTAAGTATTCATCGATTCCTTGTTTTAAATATTTTTCTTTTAGTTTTCCTACTGTAATTATTGAGATATTCACAGATTACCCCCACTTTGCAAACATTATATCCACAACACTTATCCACATATCCACAAAAACTATCCACATTTTGTAGGGGAATATTAGTTCCCCACAAGATATATTGCTGGGTTTTTGCAATATTCACAGCTTGTGGATAAGTTGTTTTTCTCATCAATTTTTTTTAAATTTGGTGCTTCCATCCTCTGTTCTGTAGCGATTTCCAGCGCATATTCAACATGTTCCGCACATGCATATATCATCGATTTCACCCCTTTATCTTAAAAGTACTCTTTCTATTTAGTCTTCTCAATCATCCACCAGATATTTTACATGATTTATCCACATGGGGAAAGCCTAGCATCTAGATTCTACTATTTAAACCGTACAAGCACTTATCCACATACTAATATAAACAGAGGATATTTGAGATAAGAACCAAACAAAAAAAGAAGGCACTAGGCCTTCCTTTTATTATTCACATGTGAATTATAGGTTGGATTCATTCGATAATGTTAATGTTGTTTCTTTTGATTTTCCTTGGCGATAAAATTTCACCTTCATAGTATCGCCAGGTTTTTTATTATTATATAAGTACTTTCTTAACTCAAGAATGTTATTTACCTTTTGGCCATCCAATTCATAAATAACATCCATTTCTTGCATTCCTGCTTTGCCAGCTGGAGATCCCGGTGATACACTTTCAACCATCACACCTTGATTCATATCTTTTGGTAATCGTAATGTCTCTTGTTGATGATAGGCTGGAATATCACTTACATTTTGTAAAGTCACACCCATAGCTGGTCTTCTAATTTTTCCGTATTTCTCTAAATCATTGATAACTGGCTCAGCATAATTAATTGGAATCGAGAAGCCGATCCCTTCTACTGCTTCTTGTGCAATTTTCATTGAATTAATACCAACAACTTGACCAGATACGTTTACTAATGCACCACCACTGTTACCAGGATTGATTGCTGCATCTGTTTGTAATACTTCTGCTTCCCAATCCTCTAATCCATCATTATTTAAATCCATTGGTACTGTACGATTCACACCCGATACAATTCCTTGTGTGACAGAACCCGAAAATTGCTGTCCAAGTGGATTCCCAATGGCGATGACAGGTTCACCAAGTTTTAATTTATCTGAGTCGCCAAACTCTGCAACTGTGCTCACTTCTTTACCGTCAACCTCAACAACTGCAAGGTCAGTCCATACATCACTGCCTAGTAATTTTGCAGGTAATTTCTTACCATCAGATAGAGTTACCTCTAATTGATCTGCCCCTTCAACCACGTGATTGTTCGTCACAATAAAGGCTTTCCCATTTTCTTTTTTATAAATGACACCTGAGCCAGAGCCTGTTTCCTGGGATTGATCTCCTTGCCCCTGCTGACTCCAGAAGCTTTGAGATTGAATATTAGCAATCCCAACTACTGCTTTTTCGGCTTTTGCCACTGCTTTGGTAACATCGGTGGTCACATCAAGTGAGACCGTTTTTCCTGTTACATTATTGTGGCTGTTTTGGTTATTCTCTACTGTAGATGTTGTTTCGTTATCTGAGGTATTATTTGTCACACCATTTATAACAGGAAATGCTAGTACGACAATAAGTGCTCCAATAATTGCTCCAATTAATCCAGATAAAAAAGAACCGCCTTTTTTTCTATTTGGTTGTTTATAGCGATTCTCTTCATGATCATCATAATAACCCACGCTACACCAGTCCTTTCGATATCTATATCCTATAGTTTACCTTGTGTATATCCTTATTATAATCAGCAATTATTAAAATATCATTAAACCGCATTAAGAATTCATATGATTGTAAATTAAATTGGGATTTAAAGGGGTCATGGGATGATATAGAAGGTCTGTATTATCATCGAAAAACAGCCAATTTTATAGATTATTTACCACAAAAAAAAGAGTAAAAAACCTGGATATAAAGATTTTCTACTCTTTCACCAATATTACACCGCTGTAAGTGGAGTTGGAATTTTTGGATCGGTATCGAACAAATCATATTGATGACCAACCCCTGATCCTTGTGCTTCGAGTGTTTGCGCTACACTCATTCTAGCAAGATCTTTCATATTATTATCAAGACTTAAATGGGCAAGGTAAATTCGCTTAGTTGCGTCGCCGATTACCTCACTCATTGCAATGGCAGCATCTTCATTTGAAACATGTCCTACATCACTTAATATTCTTCTTTTAATATTCCAAGGGTATTTCCCCATTCTAAGCATTTGAACGTCGTGATTGCTTTCAAAAATAAAAACATCAGCATTTGAAATGGTTCCTTTCATTCGATCACTAACATAACCTGTATCCGTAATGACTACGAGCTTTTTTTGCCCTTGATTAAACACATAAAACATTGGTTCTACTGCATCATGTGAAACACCAAAGGATTCAATATCTAATGATCCAAATGTTTTTATTGTTTCCATCTCAAATAGGAATTTTTGCTCGGTTGGAACCGTTCCGATTAATCCATCCATTGCTTTCCACGTTTTTTCATTAGCATAAATGGGTAATTTATATTTACGTGCTAGTATCCCAACACCTTTTATATGGTCACTATGCTCATGTGTAACAAGAATTCCGTCTAAATTATCCGGTTTGCGATCAATTTTTTGAAACAAGGCTTCCATTTGCTTTCCACTTAGTCCCGCATCAACTAAAAAGGAATGTTTATCTGTTTCAACATATATCGCATTTCCTGTACTTCCACTAGCAAGTACACTAAAATGCAATGACATTATTTTCACTCCAATGATTCATTCTCTTTATCATCCTTCGGTATCACTCGGCCTTCGATGGCATTGACATATAAATCTTCTTTTTTCTTATCATGCTCCACAATTAAGTGCCATGTTGGAACGAGAACCTGTGATTCAGTTTGTTGAATTAATGTATAATAGCCTAAATCTACCTTAATATCACTGTCCTGCATGATTAAATTTTTATCCAAAAGATTGCCTATCGCCGTTATTGCGGGTAAAACATTTTCTTCACGTCTTTTCTCCGCATTTTCTAAAAATGTTTGTTCATAGGATTCAATTTCATTTTTATCGTTTAAGTGTAGGATAACATGTCCATTTTTATTTTTAAAGAAAACCTTATTCTCATATACCTGATAAAAAACAATTTCCTTTTTGTCCTTATCATATTTCCAATATTTATACTGGTCCCCAAACAGAATACGTTCTTTAAGAATGTTCTCCATTAGAACATGGTCATTTCCACTTTTTATTTTTATTGGCTTTTTAAATTTTGATTTGAGCGTTGTTTTATTGGGTCCGATCGTTATATCTTGTTCAGTTAATTCCTTTATATCCTTTTCTGTAAACTTCTTTACTTTAGCACTAACATATTGGCTTCTCAATGTTTCAGTTGGTAATCCTGAATATTTGATATTATTGTTTTCTAGTTTTTCCTCTAATGATGGATCCTTTAATCTCTCTATTTTGCTCTCCTCAAATTGGCGGGAAAACTGGACCAATAAGAATATATCAAGAATCAGAAATACAAATATAAACATCGACTTTGTTTTATTCCAATCCATATTTCTCCCCCTTAATATCCCATGGCTGCCACTTACCGTCATACTGATAGTACCATGTCGGTTCAAAGAGAAGGATTTTATTGATTGAATCATAATCAAGCTGATAACCAACTAAGATATTTTCAATTTTTTTATGATCAATTTTATCATCTTTTAACAATGACTCTAAGACACTAGAAGCACTAGGTAATTGAACCTCTTGATAATCAGTCATTAGGAGGCTCCCCATCTCATCTATATATGGGCGCTCATATTCATATATCTGTGATTCTCCCCAGCTTTGCACAATCTCTGCAAGATGATTATTATTAAAAACAGGAATTCCATTCATGAATAAGCGAAAAATGACTTGGCTTTTTTCTTGATTTTTACTAAAGTAACGAAAGTCATCATTCCACCCTCCATTTTGATTAACAAAATCAATACTACGTTTGATTAAGTCTTTTCCATTATGATAATTCCCTGTTTTCTCGCCCGGATTAATAAAAGATATTGTACCTAGATCTGTTTTTGCATTCAAAAAGCTAGTCCCGTCATTATATCCGATATTATTTCCATCGAGACTTTTCTCTACGACTTTCGGATCTGGAAATAAGGCATTTTTATATCTTTCAATAATATCTCCATCTAATTTATCCCAGTAATATCTATTTCGGTTAAGTTTCACACTATCTTTAGGTAATAATAAGGATTTGCCATTTGTTACTTTGTAGGAATCATACGGAACATAAGATTCATTTTTGTTTTTAATTTTATTCACAAATGCTTGTAAACTAGTATAACTCGCTGATCCACTAAATACTTTATTAGCATTATCTTTAGTATTGATAAAATAGGCAGTAGCCACCTTTTGTGATGGATTTGATAAATCAATTACCAATTTATCAAATTCTTCATTAGGTATTTCACGATCACTAACACGTAGAACACCTTTATAAAGCTCAAACGGAACAAGATCTGGGAATTCTATGATTAGCTTATTCGGACCATACAGCACTTTATTTATATCATTGTTCCTATATGCTTTTGCTTCGCCTATATCATAGAATTTCCAAGCAGCTATCTCATCCATCACACGATTAATTTCGGTTTCATTCGTAGTTCCAACGTAATAGTCATTTTCGTGAAAAACCAACTTATTAGGCTGTACAATTTCCTTTACTTCCTTCGGTTCAACTACTTCCTTTACCGGCTCAGAATTGCTAATTTCCTCATAATTAACTTGGAAAGTCCATAATGTCCACGTCAAATAAATACTTACTCCTACGAGAAATACAAGAATAACTGTTTTCATTGTTTCATATTTCATGACCAATCATCCTCTTGCGTGCGATCATATGGGAGGGTTAAATAAATCGTTGTGCCCTTTCCTTCCTCACTTCTGGCCCATATTTCACCACCATGTGCTTCTACCATTTCTTTTGCAATAGCAAGTCCTAAACCAGAACCGCCCATTTTTCTTGTTCGTGCTTTATCAACCCGATAAAAACGCTCAAAAATTTTCTTAAGATTATCCTTAGGTATTCCCATTCCTTGATCGGAAATACTAAGTTCAACCATTTCCTCTAGTTCTCGCGCCCGAAAAGTAATTTGTCCTCCCTCAGGAGAATATTTTAATGCATTTGAAATAATATTATCGAGAACTTGAGTTAATTTATCTAAGTCAACCTCTACAAATACACCCGCATTTGGTAATTTACGTTTAAACGTAACATTTTGATCTTTTGCCATTTCGAAGCGATCAATCACATGATGGAAATATTCGATAATGTTGACCCATTCTTTGTTCAATTGGTAATCCCGACTATCCATTTTTGAAAGCTTCAGCAAATCATTCACAAGACGTATCATACGTTCCGTTTCATTTTGTGTGACGGTTAGGAACCTCGGTGCAATTTCCTTATCATCTATTGCTCCCTCAGCTAATGCCTCTAAATAACTTCGCATTGTAGTCAGTGGAGTTCTTAATTCATGTGAAACATTTGATACGAATTCTCTTCTTTCCATATCGATTTTTTCCTGCTCGGTAACATCATGAAGCACCGTAATTAATCCACTAACAAAACCTGTTTCACTTTGTATAATTGAAAAACTTGCTCTTAAAATATACGGTTCTTCTTTTGTACTAAAGTCTAAGATAATCGAATCTTGTTCTTTTAATAAATCTTCAAATTGGTGTAAATCCTCAATATTCAATAATGATACTAGCTCTTGAGAGAGGACTGTTTCACGTGAAACATCTAGCATTTCAGCAGCGGGATTATTAATCAGAATGATTTTCCCTTTTCGATCCGTAGCAATGACACCATCTGTCATATGTGCAAGGATTGAGTCTAATTTACGCCGTTCCCCTTCCGTTGTTGCTTGAGCTTCTTGAAGCTTTTTAGTCATGTGATTAAAGCTATATGCTAATTGACCAATTTCATCATTTCCATATACTTTTACTTTCCTGGAGAAATTACCTTTCGCCATTGCCATCGCCTGTCTTCGCATATCAGCTATTGGTCGCGTAATCGTCTGGGCTAGTACTATCCCGAGCATTGCTGTAATAACCATGGCAATGGCTGTTCCAGTAGTGAAAATTTTATTAATCTCATTGATTTCTTTATAAACAGATTCAATTTTCCCAACGATATAAATATAACCCGTATCATTACTATTTAATTGAATAGGATTAACTAGAACCCAAATCCTTTTACCAGCTTTATCAATAAATCGTCTATCCCATTTTTTACCTGATACAAGTGCTCGTTTAATGTTAATATCAGTAACCCTCTGCCCTGTGACTGATTGATTGCTTGAATCAGATGTTCCCAGGATCACACCATTACTATCTATAAGGCGAATTTCCTCTATATCGTTCGTTTCATTATCAGATAGTATTTTATGAATTTTACTGGACATATCTTCATTGGTATTATTATCACTTTTCATTGCTTCACGAATTAAATATTCTAGACTCTTTACCCGACCTTCAATTGAACTCGTGAAGTTTTGTTGTAGCTTTTCTTCCAATTTGTTAACAAAGTAAACCCCAATAATTTCCATAGAAATTAATATAAGCAAAATAAAGATTAATACAAATTTCAAATGTATTGACTGAAAGAATCCAACCTTTTTCATTCCATTACTCCTGTTCAGGATTGCGTAAATAATAGCCTACTCCTCGTCTTGTTACAATCCATATTGGGTGACTTGGATTATCCTCAACTTTTTCCCTTAATCGTCTTACAGTTACGTCGACTGTACGTACATCGCCATAATAATCATAACCCCAAACTGTTTGAAGCAGGTGTTCCCTCGTCATTACTTGACCAATATGCTGGGCTAAGTAATATAGCAGCTCAAATTCACGATGAGTTAATTCAATTGTTTCGCCACGTTTTGACACAATATAAGCATCAGGATGAATCACTAATGATCCAATCGCTATCTCGCTACTCTTTTCCTCTTCTTCAGTTTGAGTGGCTACCTGCTGATGTCTTCGTAAATTTGCTTTCACACGTGCAATTAATTCTCTTGTACTAAAAGGCTTCGTTACATAATCATCAGCTCCGAGCTCTAGTCCAATAATCTTATCAATTTCAGAGTCCTTGGCAGTTAGCATAACAATTGGCATCTCATACTTTTTGCGGACTTCTCTACATACCTCAATCCCATCACGTTTTGGGAGCATAATATCAAGAATTAATAAATCTGGATTCAATTCCTCGACCATCTTGATAGCTTCATCACCATCATATGCACAATGGACGGTATATCCCTCTTTCTTTAAATTGAACTGAAGGATATCAGCAATTGGTTTTTCATCGTCTACGACTAATATCGTCTTATCCATTTAACTACTCCCCTAACTATTATTTATAAAATTAATATTCCGACCTACATATAAAAAATCAGTTTAATTCTTAAACGTATTATTTTCGTTTCAATCATTAATTTTTCATATTATATGAATGAGCATTCCACTTCTCTTTTACTATCTATAAAAATAAGCATTTTCGGTATAATCACTAAATGAATGATCTCATCTATTCTAGAACAAACATCTAGTTATTTGAAGGTAATACGGCAAAAATCTTAAAATTCCTCTATTTTAATTTAACATGTTCTTTTCATGAATTCATCTTTTATGCCAAATTAGGTTTTTCCATTATTGCCATTTCCCTAACAAAAAGAATAAACTTCTTACTGATTATTCGTCTCTAATCAAGACTATGTTTTTATAAAGTTTGCAACTCTTTTATTAGCGAATTGAAGGATGTTTACGGTCCTTAACCTATATTTATTCTTAAAACTATACCAAACAACAAGGTAAATATCTTTAATTAATGGATTGTTCTAAAAAAAGTGAGAGTATCCATTATTGGATACCCTCAGCATTTCCTAGTTCCCTATTTATAAATAACTTAATGGATTCATTAAATTTCCATCTTTGTATACTTCAAAATGTAGATGAATACCAGTAGCATCTCCTGTTGCTCCCATGACCCCAATGGCTGATCCCTTTGGTACTATTTCACCGGCGGAAACATTGATTGAGCTTAAATGAGCGTAGACTGTACGGAATCCATTATTATGATCAATAATAATTTTATTTCCGTAACCGCCATCCCAGCCTGCAAATACAACTTTTCCATTATCTGCAGCTTTAATCGTACGATTACTCGGTCTTGCGATATCAATTCCTTTGTGCATACTACCCCATCTTTGACCAAGCTGACTGGAGATATAGCCCCCATTTGTTGGCCAAGTAAAATCACCAGATCCCCTAGATGGGGTTACCTTTGTTCCTACGATGACAATGTGGTTAATAGGCTTTTTTAATACCTTCTCTTCATTTATATCTTTCTTTACTTGTTTACCATTTTCCTCAGTGATAATATAAGTCAATTCACTTTTTCCGTTTTTCCCCTTTTGTTTAACCTTTTTATCCCCTTTGTACATAGAAGGATCCTCGATGACCTCTTTTTTATATGGGGTTTTTTCAATCTTATGTATTTCCTTTTGAACCATGACATGAACAAGAGGCTCATATTCCGTAATATTTAATTCTTGTCCAATTTGAAGAATCGTATCTTCACTTAAATCCGGATTCAATTGGAGCAATTTTTCCTCTTCTAATTGATGCTCTGCTGCAATTGATCCAAGTACATCTCCTTCTTTCACCTTATAAACTTGCTGTTTTAGCGTACCCTTTTGCAGATATTTTACGGCTTGATCTACAGTATAGATGCTACCTGGATCTACTTTTGTATTATTAAATGAAACCTTTTCAGTAAATGAAACGTCTAATAGTCGAGATTGATTTTCTTTAAGTGGCGGCAACTCACTTGATTTTGTGCCAATAGCCTTTAATTGGGACAATTCCTTTTCAGAAACAAATCCTTGTTTAAGCTTTTGTAGGACCTTTTCAGCATCGCTAGAATTTTTCACATATAATACAGGGCTATTATTAATGACTAGACTAACTGCCTCTGCATGAATGGTTAGTAATTTTTTTACTCTATCGATTGTTTGCTCATTTTCAACTTGAGGTCGAAAAACTTGTTCTCGGATGTAGGTAAGCTTGTTTTCTAAAATGAGATGGTAATCTTTAAACCTTGCTTTCATACCATTCACTTCAGAATTAACAACGTCTTCGATGACATTTTTATCCGAAACGGTACCCACAAATTCATCATTCATATATACATGGAAAACGGTATCTATATTTGTATCTGCTGATGAAGAAATTACTTTGAAGAATATAGAAGAAAGAATAAATGCTAAAATAACCGCTTTTTTGAATAGATTCATTGATTGATGTTGAATGCTTTCTTTTGGAAACCCGGATGAGTAATGGAGTAATGTTCTTTTCCAATTCATACGTAAACCTCCCAAATTACCTAAAACACGTCCAATCTACTAGGAAAATGGATTCAATTTTTTCCCTTTATTACATTAACATAAAGTTTAAGAAAGTTTACACAATTTTTCATAATGTAACATAATTGTATAAAAGGTTACATTTTCATCCAAAAAATGATAAAGTATTTCTTCTTTTTTCTGTACTATTTTAAGAGAGAATATGTTGATAAGAAAAGGCTTTCATAGGGACTATCGAGAGGAATGTATATAGAAATCAACATGCAAACATCCTTTTATTTCCATTATCATTACAAATAGATTACAACGAGATAGCATAAAAAAAAGCGCTGCGAGAGTCTATGTCATCGCAGTGCTTTTTGGATGGCTCGGGACGGAATCGAACCGCCGACACATGGATTTTCAGTCCATTGCTCTACCGACTGAGCTACCGAGCCGTATATAATATGCATTTTCTATATGTAATTAATTGTAGTTCGTCATCGCCCAAATTTCAGATAACTTATTCAAGCTATTACTCAATTGGTACGCTGATGTTTTGCTTTGTAGCTTATTCGAACGTGCTTTACCGACTGAGCTACTGAGCTGTATTTTTTATAAAAATGGCGGTCCGGACGGGACTCGAACCCGCGACCTCCTGCGTGACAGGCAGGCATTCTAACCAACTGAACTACCGGACCACTTTATGATATATGGGATGAGCCATGAAGGACTCGAACCTTCGACCCTCTGATTAAAAGTCAGATGCTCTACCAACTGAGCTAATGGCTCATAATAATTTTGAGAAATAAATAAAGATTCGCTATTTTCAGCAAGGCATCTACGACGTCCTGATCTCAGTATGATTATTCAAGAAGCTACTCGATCAGTACTCTGAAGTTTTGCTTCGATGCATATTCGGACGTGCTCTACCAACTGAGCTAATGGCTCATAATTTAATTCTCAGAAAAACTAATAAACTCATTGATAATTAAGTTATTAACTTAATTATTACTATTTCGTAACAACGTATTTTATATTAGCATAATATTATATAATCCTGCAACAAGTTTCGGCATTTTTCAGCAAAAAAAATTTTTTCTTCATTTTCTAATATAGAACTATGTATTTTTAATGAAGATTGGATTTCGCAAATAAAGAAAAAAAAGGCTTTTTATAGCCTTTTTTAGAAATAAGTATTAAATTCAATACTGTTTACTAAAGCTTAGTCTATCTATATTTCGACATCCTTAAGAAAATCAAAGGATAGATTTCCCCAATTGTCCGTGCTGCTCAAGTTGCTTACAATCTCTTATCTCCACACACTATGAATGATATTCGTTTGCTCACGGTCTGGACCTACTGAGAACATAGATAATGATATTCCTGATAATTGAGATATACGTTCTAAATAGTGACGAGCATTAGCTGGTAATTCATCTAGTGTTTTACAAGCTGTAATATCCTCTGTCCAACCTGGAAGTTCTTCATAGATTGGCTCACATTCAGCTAAAATATTTAGATTTGCTGGGTACTCTTTAATAATTTCATCCTTATAACGGTATGCCACACAAATTTTTACTGTTTCGATACCTGTAAGCACATCAATTGAATTAAGGGAAAGGTCTGTAATCCCGCTCACACGACGAGCATGACGAACAACTACACTATCAAACCAACCAACACGTCGTGGACGACCAGTTGTCGTGCCATATTCACGTCCTACTTCACGAATTTGTTGGCCAATTTCATCATGTAATTCCGTAGGGAATGGACCATCACCGACACGAGATGTATATGCCTTAGCCACTCCTACTACATGGTTAATCTTCGTTGGACCAACACCGGATCCGATTGTCACACCACCAGCAATTGGGTTAGATGATGTAACAAATGGATAAGTACCTTGGTCAATATCAAGCATAACCCCTTGAGCACCTTCAAATAATACACGACGTCCTTCATCTAATGCATCATTTAATACAACGGAAGTGTCACATACATATTGTTTTATTTGTTGACCATACTCAAAATATTCATCGAGAATGTCTTCTAAATTAAACCCTTCTGTTTCATAGAAACGTTCAAGTAAACGGTTTTTTTCCTTTAGATTATGAGAAAGCTTCTCCTCAAAAATTTCTTTATCTAATAAATCAGCGATTCGGATTCCTACTCTAGCCGCTTTATCCATATATGCTGGTCCGATTCCCTTTTTCGTTGTACCGATTTTATTTGCCCCTTTTCTTTCCTCATCCATTTCATCAATTTTTAAATGGTAAGGAAGAATCACATGAGCTCGATTACTGATACGTAAATTATCTGTTGCTATTCCTCTATCGTGTAATCCTTTTAATTCTTGTACAAGCGCCTTTGGATCAACAACCATTCCATTTCCAATGACACTAATTTTATCCTTATAAAAAATCCCAGATGGAATTAGATGTAACTTATAAGTTTCCCCATTAAAACGAATGGTATGGCCTGCATTATTACCGCCTTGATAACGGGCAATGACCTCTGCATTTTCTGAAAGGAAATCGGTAATTTTCCCTTTTCCCTCATCTCCCCATTGAGTTCCTACTACAACAACTGACGACATAATCTGGCACCTCCAATAAATATACTTACGTTCTCTATTCTTTACCTTTTCTATTTTACCCATTCAAATAGAAAAGTCAACCGAAACACGAACATTAAATAGATTTACTATTATATTTATTCGTAGTTTGGTGATTTTCTATCAATAAAAAAAAGAATGGTAAAAAACCATTCTCCTTTTTATTATAATCTATGATAACCATATTATGCGCCTGCTGGAACCTGTGCATCATCGAAGCGCCGTTCCAAATTAACAAATTTATTATACTCTTTAACAAATGCTAATGATACTGTACCAACTGGACCATTACGCTGTTTTGCAATAATGATCTCAATGATATTTTTGTTTTCACTTTCCTTATCATAATAATCATCACGATAAAGGAAGGCAACAATATCGGCATCTTGCTCAATACTTCCTGATTCACGGATATCAGACATCATTGGTCGCTTATCCTGCCGTTGTTCTACGCCACGGGATAGCTGAGATAACGCAATAACTGGAACCTCTAATTCACGCGCTAGTGCCTTTAAAGAACGAGATATTTCCGATACCTCTTGTTGTCTGTTTTCACCTGAACGTCCACTACCTTGAATGAGTTGAAGATAATCAATTAAGATCATTCCAAGACCATGTTCCTGTTTTAATCGACGACATTTAGATCGTATCTCACTAATGCGAACACCCGGTGTATCATCAATGAAAATACCTGAATTTGATAGACTTCCCATTGCCATCGTTAACTTCTTCCAGTCCTCATCTGTTAGGGAACCTGTCCGAAGATTTTGCGCATTAATATTTCCTTCTGCACAAAGCATACGCATAACAAGCTGTTCCGCGCCCATTTCTAAACTAAAAATAGCTACATTTTCTCCCGCTTTTGTTCCAACATTTTGGGCAATATTTAAAGCAAAGGCTGTTTTCCCTACTGATGGACGAGCAGCTACAATAATTAAATCATTGCGTTGAAATCCTGCAGTCATACGATCAAGCTCCGCAAAACCTGTAGGAATTCCTGTTATGTCACCCACGCGATTATGAAGCATCTCGATATTATCATATGTTCGTACAAGAACATCCTTAATATTATGAAAGGCACCTGCATTTTTCCGTTGGGCAACCTCCATAATATTTTTTTCCGCTTCATTTAGAAGAGCATCTACTTCATCTTCACGAGCATATCCCTCTTGTGCAATTGTTGTTGCAGTTCGAATCAATCGTCGAAGTAAAGATTTTTCTTCTACAATTCTTGCATAATACTCTATATTTGCAGCAGTTGGCACTGAGCCTGCGACTTCACTTAAATAAGAAACTCCCCCGACATCTTCCAATTGCTTAGTGGCCGCCAATTCCTCTGCGACAGTAACTAAATCGACTGCTTTCCCCTCGTCATTTAATTTTAAAAATACATTAAAGATTTTTTGATGGGCACTGCGATAAAAGTCTTCGGGAATTAATACTTCAGAAGCAAGGATTAACGAGGCTGGTTCTAGAAAAATAGCACCTATTACTGCTTGCTCCGCTTCAATATTTTGAGGGGGCATACGATCTGCAAATAAATCACTCATTTATTACAAACCTCCCATTCTCTTTATGGGGTAAAAAATATACTAACCGGATAGTAAAGTTAAAACAATCTATATGAATCATAGCTTTTATGATATTTAGATGGAGGGAATTTCATCTCTCCATTAAAAAAAGTGATCAAACAATCGAAAGATCACATAATGGTATTACTTAGCTATTTCTAGTAAAGATAGAAGAATAGAATTTATTCCTCTATCTTCACTTCTCTATTTTATCATGATTTTGCTCAAATGAAGCTGGCAAATTTAACTTTCTTCTTTTACATGTACATTTAAAGTAGCTGTGACCTCAGAATGTAATTTCACTGGAACCTTTGTTACGCCTAGTGTACGGATAGCATCATCTAGCTCCATCTTACGTTTATCTATTTTTATTTTAAATGTTTTATTTAATTGCTCGGAAATTTGTTTGCTTGTGATTGAGCCAAATAAACGGCCACCAGTACCGGATTTTGCTTTTAGCTCAACAGTGATTTTTTCAAGCTTTTCCTTTAATATCTTTGCATCCTCAAGCTCTTGTTCAGCTATTTTTTGTTCCTTTTTCTTTTGAGCATCTAAACCTTTTAGGTTTCCTGCCGTAGCTTCAACAGCTAACCCTTGCTTAATTAGAAAGTTATGTGCATATCCATCTGCAACATTTTTTGTTTCGCCTTTTTTACCTTTCCCTTTTACATCCTTTAAAAATATAACTTTCATGATTTTTGACTCCCTTCTAAATAGTCATCTATTGCTTTTAGTAATTGTTCCTTTGCATCCTCAATTGTTGTATCCTTCAGCTGTGTAGCAGCATTTGATAAATGGCCACCACCACCGAGACTCTCCATGATGACTTGAACATTTACTTTTCCTAATGAACGGGCACTAATACCAATTTCGTCCTCAGACCGTTTGGATACGACGAATGAAGCCTCAACTCCATCCATTGTAAGTAACGTATCAGCTGCCTGGGCGATTAAGACTGAATTATAAATCGTATCATCCGTACCCACCCCTATAGCAATGCCGTCACGGTAAAACGCCACACTTTCAATCAGTTTGGCACGTTTTATATAAGTATTCAAATCTTCTTTTAAAAACTTTTGGACTAAAACGGTATCTGCACCCTGTCCTCTTAAATAAGATGCTGCATCAAATGTACGCGAACCTGTACGTAAGGTAAAACTTTTTGTATCAACAATAATACCTGCTAATAATGCCGTTGCTTCCAGCATATTCACTTTTTCATTTTTAGGTTGATACTCTAATAGTTCGGTAACAAGCTCTGCAGTAGAGGAAGCATAAGGCTCCATATATACAAGTAGAGGATTTTTAATAAAATCCTCACCACGTCGATGGTGATCAATGACAACAATATTTTCAATTTTTTTAATCAATCGATCATCAATTACAAAGGAAGGCTTATGAGTATCTACAACCACAAGTAGTGAATCTTCTGTTGCCATCTCCAAGGCTTCCTCTGGAGTAATGAAACGAGTATATAAGTCAGGATATTGCTTTACTTCTTCTATTAATCGTTTTACACCTGTATCAATTTCAGAAAAATTAATGACAATATATCCTTCTTTCCCGTTCATTTCAGCTACCTTCCGTACACCAATTGCTGCACCAACTGCATCCATATCGGGAAACTTATGACCCATCACAAATATTTTATCACTTTGCGTCATCAACTCTTTCAATGCGTGAGAGATTACGCGAGCACGCACTCGTGTACGTTTTTCCATCGGATTGGTTTTACCACCGTAAAACTTGACCTTTCCATTCATTTCCTTCATCGCAACTTGGTCGCCACCTCTACCAAGGGCGATATCTAAACTTGATTGGGCTAATACCCCTAGATCCGGCAATGCTGGGACACCTGCTCCAATCCCAATACTTAATGTTAAAGGGATATTCTGTTTTGACGTTGTTTCCCGAACTTCATCCAGGATTGAAAATTTACTTTTCTCTAAATCAAGGAGAATTTTTTCATTTAATACACTTATGAAACGCTCGGAAGAGACCCGTTTTAGAAAAACGCCATACTCCATGGCCCATTTATTTAGTATAGAGGTTACAAGACTGTTTAAACTACTTCTAGTTTGGTCGTCCATTCCTTGAGTAACTTCATCATAATTATCTAAAAATATGATTGCGATGACTGTTCTTTCTTCCTTATAAAGTTTTTCAATTTCAGATTGCTCCGTTACATCAAAGAAATATAATAATTTTTCTTCTAGCTTTAAGGTCACTTTATACTTTCTCCCATTTAAGGAAACCATTTCCGAGTCAATTTCTTGCTTGATTAATGGAACAACATCTTCCGCAACATCATAAAGGGAACGACCGACGAGTGTTTCTTCGTTAAAACAGGAAGCCATGAACTGATTGGTCCATTCGATAAATAAATCATCATTAATCAACATAATTCCAATCGGCATTTCCATTAACGCCTCTTCACCGACTCGTTTTATACGATAAGATAAAGTGGAAATATAATCGAGTGTTTCCTCATTGGACTTTTGCTCTAGAAAAAAGGCTAGATAAAAAAGTGCTCCTAATAGAAGAAGTCCGATTACGGTAATCCACCAATGATAAAAACCAATAAGCACCAAAAGGGCCAAAGAAACGGCCAATAAACCATAAAGAGGATATCGAACCATTCGCTTATTAAAATTTGAAGGCATATTTTTCTCTCCCATTTTATTGAAGGCTATTTTCGTATAGACTGTTCACTTTTAGATTTCTCTAATAACAAACATAGTAAAATCTCTTTACAATAGTCTACCCTTGTTTATGAGGATTTTCGATTCAAAAATTGTCGCAAGCCGAATCCTAAATCCATTATACCTAATATCCTTATTATATATTGAAGTGGGAAAAGGAAAAAAGTAAAAATAACAATTAGTATTGGAATCGCTTTTGTCCATCTTTTTTCATGGCTAAAAAAGAACACAAAAGAATATCCTTGGAGAACCATTAGCATCTGTAAAATAAAGTTTAAATTAACTAAAGCCATATTTCCATAAGTACCTTGTTCTGGGCGCCAAACTATAGCCAATATGATGGTAATTAAATAATACCATAATATGCTTTTCGGTAATTTTAATTCACGAAAGGCGTTCCATTTAGGAACATCAATTTTAAACCGTTTCACAATCGGTAAATTAATCGCTAGCAGTAGCCAAACAACTACAAAGGAGGAAATAACTAGTAAGCTAGGTAGCAAAGTTGTGATTGTGTCCAGGAATGCATTATATTGCTCCATTAGCTGCTCCGAGGATCCTTGTCCAAGTCCTTCTAAGATCTTTGCACTTTGTTGAAATGAATCCTCAAATGTAGTAATTAATACTTTTAAAATGTTTTTATTAAATAGAACGATAAACGCAATGTATTGTAGGATAGCATTTAACAAAAATAATATACTAGCTGACATGTACAAAACGAATTTTGATTTTTTCGTTCGAATACAGTATCCAATTGCAATCCCTGTTGTTCCATAAATTAATGCAACTGGTATTAAAAAAAGTGATCCTAATAATACCGAAATGAGAATGCTTCCTATTAATAATACTAAAGCATGCTTGAACGGATATTTAGCACTATATAATATGAAAGGTAAGAGTAGAAAAAGCACGGATACTATAGATAAAAGGGGTATATAGTTGTAAATAAATAGTAGTATCGCGAACACAGCGAGCATTAGAGCTCCTTCAGTCAACATTTTTGATTTTCCCATTATTTCACCTCATGTATCTAATAGCTTTATACTACCATACAGAGAAGAAAACTCGAAATGTAATGGATCATAATTCAATGAAGGACTTCTGTTCGAACTCATGGGGGCTATGATCGGGAGTCTGATCCGAACGAGATTGTTGCTTCTGTAAAGCCCTACCGAAGGCTTTTACTATTGGAATTGGTCTTCATCCTAGATTTGGGTTAAAACATGCTCTAAACTTCAACCATATTTGAGAAAAGAACTTTTAAAAAAAAGAGGTTGCTGAAATTGCCTCAGTCAACCTCTCTAAACTAATTTTTTTATTTATTCTTCACTTTGAAATAAGATACAATTTCTTGCAAATCATAGCTTAATCCTTTCAAATCCTCTGACGACTGCGCGATAGTTTGGATCGCACGTAATTGCTCCTCCGTAGACGCACCCACTTCTTCACAAGCAGCTGCTGTTTGTTCAGACATTGCAGCCATGCTTTGAATTATATGGACTAACTCCTCCTTATGATCTGAAACGGCTTGAACACTTGAATATACTGTTTGGATAGAATCTTGAAGATCATTAATAAGTGTTGAAATGGCATTGAATGTATCGTTTGTATCAAGAACTACTTGAGATTGCTGCATAAAAATTTCATTCGTTCGATCCATTTCTTCGACCGCCCGCTGGGATTCTACCTGTATATCAAGAATGGTGTCTTTCACTTGATTTGTTGCATGAACAGATTGTTCAGCTAATTTCCGAACCTCTTCAGCCACAACGGCAAAACCTTTTCCATGCTCTCCTGCACGAGCCGCTTCAATACTAGCATTTAAAGCAAGTAAATTGGTTTGTGAAGATAAATTAGTAATTACCTGAATAACTGTTTCAATCGTTTTCACCTTATGTGAAAGATCAGTAATAATTGAAGACATAGATTGAATGAACTGCTCTGATTGCCTGAATGAGTCAGTTAAATCATTCATTTTATTAATACCAAGATCATTCATTTCACTTGCCTTCTTAGCAACATCGGACATTAGCCCAGACTTTTGATATATCTCATTGATTTGTGTACTCAACTGAGCTGAGTTATTATTAGCAGCCTCTGCTTCTTCTGCAGATCTTGATGCTCCCTCCGCTATTTCATTTACTGCGACAGCCACTTGCTCACTAGAAGCATTTGTTTCCTCAGAAGTTGCACTTAGAGACTCTGCTGATTCCTTAACTTTAAAGACAGAAGAATTAACACGTAAGATAATTTCTCTTATGCGATTCACCATCGTATTAAAGTGATGTGATAAATCACCAATCTCATCTTTCGATTTCACGATGGATACCGCTGACAGATCTCCATCCGATAACTGCCCCATAGCTTTCTTTAATTGCCCTATAGGCTTTGTAATTCGAATTGAAATAAAGGTTAAGATACAAATAGAAATGAATAAGGTAATGATTCCTAGAACTAAGAGAGTCAATTGAATATCTCTTGCCATCACCATCAAATCTTTTTGTGAGTATATTGCACCGATTCTCCATCTATTCGTTAAATTGGTACTATATACAAGAACCTTGTTATCTCCTTCTTTTTGATAATGAATAATCCCATGCCCTTTATTCTCTTGCATCATTTGATCGAAATAAGGGTATTTTGTTACATCCTCGCCGCGGGAATCCTTATAAATAATGGACTTTCCTTCACCATTTACAATGAAAGGAACACCTTTATAGCCAATTTTCATGTTTGAAACTCGGTTTGTTATTGCAGATAGTTTTATATCAACGCCGATTACACCGACAATCATTCCTTTTTTAATAACAGCCTTTGATCCAGTAATAACAAATTCATTAGTCGTTTTATCCTTATATGGCTCCGTCCAAACGACCCTTCCAGTTGTATTAATGGCATTTTTATACCAGCTTTCTAAGGTTGGATCATAATCAGATGGTAATTGGACCGCTGGGAAAACGAGCATTTTTTTATTTGTTGTGGCAAAATAAATATTCGTTGCCTCTTTATATGTATTTAAGTATCCATCGAACAACTCTTTTATATCATTATCTTTTAATATTTCCGCTTTCTTTGAAGAAATTTCATTATATCCATATTGACCGACTTTTTCATATGAACTCATTTGCTGTAAGCTCTTCTCATACTGATTAAAATAAAGCTGGATCGAATAATTTAAATCATCAACTAAACGGTCTGTTTCGGAAATAACACTCTCTTCGTTCTTTTCGCTAACTCTCAAGGTTGTTAAACCAATCATTACCGTAAAAGCAATAATCAATAGTAGAGAAATAATAAATATAAATTTAAATTTAATAGATTTAATCAAATCTCGAACACACCTGCCTACTCAAGGATGGATGAATACAATAGTTCATTCTACCTTTATATTCGACAAAAATTGCAAATTGTTTAGATAAGGGAGATATGTTGGAATTTTTTAATATTTAGTAGACCTTTTTTCAATTCGTCATGTCTCTTATCATTCAGTCACTACATTCTTTAATTTTGAATACATCCTATTTTACCTATGAGTCTTGTTTTTCCAGACTGATAACCTCTTACAATCAATTATTTGCAAAAAATAAGAAAAAAACCGAACCTTTTTCTGATAAAGAGACAATATAGTGTGTAAGCTGCTTACCCAGGAGGGCCTTCTGCATGCAAAGTGAATATATGTACCAATTACTCACAAAAATGAAAGATGGTGATCAACAGGCGTTTCATACGTTATATGATGCCACCTATCAGGATGTCTACCGAACAGTCTCCTTTATGGTGGATCATCAGCAGGATCGAGAAGATGTCATGAATGAGATCTATATGCAAATGTGGACCTCACTTGCTAACTACGACACGAACCGTCCTTTCCACTTTTGGCTAAACGGATTAGTTATCCGTCAAGTGCAGAGATTTCGAGTAAAGAGCTGGCGGAGATTCCGAATTTTTGAACGCATCCGTAGCTTCTCACAGGAAGAGTCTCATTGGGATCAACCTACTGTGTTGAGTGATGGAACAAACCAACTGATATCAAAAGCTATCCAAAAACTAACCGACAAACAACGGGCGGTAATTATCCTCCGCTTTTTTCACGACTATACTCTTGAGGAAATTGCGACATTGCTCGATATTCCACTGGGGACAGTCAAGTCCAGATATCACGCAGCCATTCAGTCGCTTCGAAAAAATAAAAGGATTCTCCCCCTGGAAAGGATGGAAAATATCAATGACTATTGAACGCAAAATCCGTGAACATCTGCACAAACAGGCAGAAACTATGGAGTGCCCTACGGACATTTCCAAACGAATAGAACAATCATATTCTCAATATTTTCAACAAAAAAGGAGAGAAGTAACCATGAAAAAACGATTAATTGGTGGATTAGTTGCTGCTGCAATTTTGATTCCAACCTCTGCATTTGCTGCCCCACCCCTGATTGAAATGCTTACTAGAACACCAATGACCGCTGAACAAGTCAAGATGGATAAAGTTAGCAAGGAAACACTTAAAAAGCTGTATAGCGCATTTCCTGAAACAAAATCGTTTAAGATTATCGATGCAAGCAATGTTGAAGGTATCCAAACAAGCATCATACTGCAGGAAAAAGGAGGAACCGGCAAAAAGATTACCCTTCATACAAACAGTAATACAGGTAAAATTGAACACGTGAATCAAGAGAATTGGGAGCCTAAAGAGAAGCCACTCATTACTTTAACCAATCAGGAAATCAAGGCGAAAGTAGATTTGCTCATTGATAAAATGTATGGCAACATCGAAGATTACGAGTTTACTATGGAGCAAATGGAGAACCTAGATCAAAAAACATTTATGTTGAATTACATCAAAAAGGGATCAAAAACACCGTTCTACCAAGTATTTGTTCAGGACAATACTATCAGTGTTTCTCTTATCGGAGGTGAGACTACACCTTCAAACAGTAGAGTAGAAGGTTTCTTCTCATTAAATGGTAAGCCCGATTATACTGCTGATGCCTTTATAAATGATGAAAAACTCTTTTCTTTATTAAAAATGAACCCGACAGAATTAAAACAAGAATTAGCAAAAGGTAAATCTGTTGTGGAGATTGCAGCATCTAAAAGTGTCTCTAAACAACAAGTGATTGATGTGATCGCAGAAACACAGGTTGAAAGACAAATTGAAGCTGATAAAAACAATCCTTCAACAGAACAATTATTAAAAGCTATTGAACCGAAAGTATTACAAGTTATTGAACACAAAACTGAAACACCATGGTAGAAATAACAAGTCAAAGTGAATAAGGTTGGCAAAACAACGCTTGAGAAGATGTATAGTGCAATTCACGAAACAAAATAGTTTGAGAGTATCTATATAGCTTTTTTTCAAGCTCAACTTCATCATGCAAAATGCATACTATCCCGATTTTATTTTTAATTAATATTAAATTTGGAAGGGGCAACAGGGATATCCAGATATGTTTGCCCTGTATCCCTCTGATGTTCTAATTATTAGAGAGAGAAAGATTTTTCTTTTCCTTTAAATAAAGCCCAATTTCTCAGTGTGAAAATGAAGAACTGAGAAATTGGGCTTTTTTCTTTCTAAAAATAATTTACTATTATTAATAGTGATAGCTGAGAAAAATTCGTATCAATTATAACTATTACGCAACAAGGTGAATTCTTTAAAGTAGGGCACTAATCAGTTATATTCTAAAGGTAAAAATGAATACAAAAAAGCACAGTAAGATTTATCTTCACTGTGCTTTTAATACTTTTTAATATTATTCACCAGATACATATGGTAATAAAGCCATAGTACGAGCGCGTTTAATAGCAATCGTTAATTTACGTTGGTATTTAGCGCTTGTTCCAGTTACACGACGTGGAAGAATCTTTCCACGTTCAGAAATAAACTTTTTCAAAAGATCTACATCTTTATAGTCGATGTGTGTGATACCGTTAGATGTGAAGTAACACACTTTACGACGTTTACGTCCGCCTCTGCGTCCACCTGCCATGTTATTTCCCTCCATTTCCTTCATTTAGATCACTTTAGAATGGAAGATCGTCATCTGAAATATCGATTGGTTGCCCATCATTTGAGAATGGATCTTCATCTACTCGTGTATATCCTTGATTTCGTTGATTCTGATTTTGACTAAATGGGTTACCCTGATTTCCTTGGCCACCGCCATAAAAATCATTATTACCAGTACGAGGTTGTCCAGAATTTCTTGGCTCTAAGAATTGAACGCTTTCTGCCACAACTTCAGTAACATAGACACGTTTTCCATCTTGACCTTCATAATTACGAGTTTGCAAACGTCCATCAACACCCGCTAAACTTCCCTTTTTCAAGAAGTTAGCAACATTTTCTGCAGGTTTGCGCCACACTACGCAATTAATAAAATCTGCCTCTCTTTCACCTTGTTGATTCGTAAATGTACGATTAACAGCAAGAGTAAATGTAGCAACAGCAGCCCCACTCGGAGTATATCGTAAATCAGGATCTTTCGTTAAGCGACCTACTAATACTACTCTGTTCATCATCAGAATCAACTCCTTCCCTTATTCAAAGCTATGTTCCATGTGAAACATAGCAACTATTTAAATTATTCTTCTTCTTTAACGACGATGTGACGGATAATATCGCCACTAATCTTAGCAAGACGGTCAAATTCTTGAACCGCTTCTGGGTTAGCATTAACAGTTACTAGACGGTAGAAACCATCACGGAAGTCTTCAATTTCATATGCAAGACGACGCTTACCCCAGTCTTTAGATTCGATGATTTCCGCACCTTGAGTTGTTAGAATGTTATCAAAACGTTCAACTACAGCTTTTTTAGCTTCATCCTCAATATTTGGACGGATAATGTACATAACTTCGTACTTTTTCATCTTTCTGTCACCTCCTTATGGACTATGCGGCCCTTTCTATAAAGGGCAAGGAGCAATGTATATTTACGGTCATTACTCACAATAAAAAATTATAGCATAATCACTGCTATGTTGCAATGGGATAGATATTTTTTACAAAAATCGTATGCAGTTATACTATTATCCTTACATTAACACGAATATACGTTCTATGCAAAGATTTAATATACAATTTTAAAAAAAAATCAATAACAAAAAAGGCAGTACGATGTATCGTACTACCTTCTAGATAGAATCAAACATTAAATCTAAAGTGCATAACATCTCCATCTTGAACAAGGTATTCTTTCCCTTCAAGACGAACCTTCCCAGCTTCTTTTGCTGCAGTCATAGAACCACCAGCCATTAAATCATCATATGAAACTGTTTCTGCACGGATAAAGCCCTTTTCAAAGTCTGAATGTATAATACCTGCACATTGCGGAGCTTTCATTCCCTTTCTAAAAGTCCAAGCTCGAACCTCTTGAACACCTGCGGTAAAATAAGTAGCTAGTCCAAGTAAATTATATGCAGCTTTAATTAATTGATCTAAGCCAGATTCTTGAATTCCTAGCTCTGATAGGAACATTGCCTTTTCATCCTCATCAAGCTCAGCAATTTCTTCTTCAATTTTAGCACAAACCACAATAACTTCTGCACCCTCATTGGTTGCATATTCACGTACTTTTTGAACATATTCATTATTAGAAGGATCTGCAACTTCATCTTCACCAACATTTGCTACATATAAAATTGGCTTACTTGTTAATAAGTGAAGGCCTTTTACAAGCTTTAATTTTTCTTCAGTAAATTCTACTGAACGAGCTGGTTGATCAGATTCAAGTGCTTCTTTTAATTTAGCTAGCACTTCATATTCTGCTAATGCTTCTTTATCTTTTTGCTTTGCAAGTTTTTCTACACGGCCAATTCGTTTATCAACAGTTTCCAAATCGGCAAGAATCAACTCAAGATTGATAGTTTCGATATCGTCAATCGGATCTACCTTACCGGATACATGTGTGATATTTCCATCAGCAAAACAACGAACGACATGACAAATTGCATCCACTTGGCGAATATGAGAGAGGAATTTATTTCCTAATCCCTCCCCTTTACTTGCACCTTTAACGATCCCAGCAATATCTGTAAATTCAAATGCTGTAGGTACAGTTTTTTTCGGTTGAACAAGTTCAGTTAATTTATTTAAACGTTCATCTGGAACCTCAACGATCCCAACATTGGGATCAATAGTACAGAAAGGATAGTTTGCAGATTCTGCTCCAGCTTTTGTTATCGCATTAAATAATGTAGATTTCCCAACGTTCGGCAATCCTACAATTCCGGCTGTAAGCGCCATATTCGGTCACTCCTCTAAAATATCTATTAAAATTATTGTTGTCTCATCTAACGTAAACATACCTTGCTCAATTATATGAATTATCATAGAAAAGCGCAAGCGCCTTGATTAGCCCCGACAAGCAAATGTTCTAGTCATATTGAAGTCCGTTCTTTGGCTTCGATATGGCTAGGTTATTTGACCTCGAGGGGCTAGGCGCTGGAGCTGGACATTTAGAAAAGCGCAAGCGCCTTGATCAGCCCCGACAAGCAAATGTTCTAGTCATATTGAAGTCCGTTCTTTGGCTTCGATATGGCTAGGTTATTTGACCTCGAGGGGCTAGGCGCTGGAGCTAGACATATAGAAAAGCGCAAGCGCCTTGTTTAACCCACATCCCAATAAAAAAAGCATGAATTTATTCTTCATGCTTCACTAATACCTTTTTCATTTTTCTCGCAAATTCTCTTCTTGGGATCATTACACTATGTCCACAGCCCTCGCATTTGATTCGAATATCCATCCCCATACGTATTATTTTCCAACGGTTGGTTCCACAAGGATGTTGTTTTTTCATTTCTACTATATCATTCATTCCAAATTCTTTTTCCATATATTATTCCCTCCCAAATTGTTCATTCATCATTTCTTCACCATTACGTGAATACATGACTAACTTAGGAAATGGTGCCTTAATACCATAATAATCCAGTGTTAGTTTAATTTCCTTTCTTATCACTCTTGCAATATGCCAATGCATCATTGGTTTTGTTTCTGAAATGATCCGTAATTTTAAATCTGAAGTTCCTAATCCTTGAACACCTAATAATTCAGGTTTACTAATCATTTCTTCATACTTATCCTGAAGTCCTTCTAAAAGATTTTCAATTACATCTTCTGCCTTACTAATGTTCTCATCATAAGGAATATTAATATCTACCACCGCAATACTATTATTTATCGAATAGTTCGTTACCTCAGTTATATTTCCATTCGGAAGAATATGAATTTCACCTGTCCAGCTTTTTATCTTTGTCGTACGAAGTCCTATTTCCTCTACCGTACCAGCGAACTTTCCAATGCCTACATAATCCCCTACTGAAAATTGATCCTCAAAGATGATAAAAAAACCTGAAATGATATCTCGAACGAGACTTTGTGCTCCAAACCCTACTGCTAACCCTACAATTCCCGCACCTGCTAAAAGTCCTTTTACATCTACATTTAAAGTTGAAAGAATCGTTATTAATGCAATGAAATATATTAAGTACGTTAGCATATTTTCTAAGAGCTTTAATAGAGTATTTTCCCTGCGTTCTGAAATACGGATGGGTGATTTAGCTCTCATCTTAAAAACATTGCGAATCATTATCTTTCCAATTCTAACAATAAGAGAAGAGACAACCAAGATGATAAAAATTTTTAATGCTATTTCCCCTATATTCATCCACATTTCTTCATTAAACAGTTTATCAACCACTTTTTCAGTGGACTTCTCCATATTATTCAATTCTTTCACCAACCTATATAGAAAAAATGATCCTATCCAATTATTATAAAGGGTTAATTTTTTATTTTCCCTAAAACTGTCTTCATTTATGTATAGAAAAAAGCTTTCGTCCGTATACTGATAATACCATTGATGAGGAGTGGAACGAATGAATCTTGGAAAAAGGATATTTGAATACAATCAAGAAGAAAAGAAGATACCCTATGATGAACGGATGGCTAAGGATATTATTTCATCCCAACTATTATCTATGCTACCAAAGAAGAATAATCAACCATTAATTATTGTTTGTATAGGCACCGACCGATCAACTGGGGATTCATTAGGACCACTCACCGGAACATTTTTACAAGAAAAAGGGCCGAGTATTTTCACAGTTTATGGAACATTAGATGAACCTGTCCATGCAGTAAACCTGGAAGAAAAAATTAAAATGATCTACGAAGTACATGATAATCCCTTTGTTATTGCCATCGATGCATGTCTAGGTAAACTTAAGAGCGTAGGAATGATCCAAATCATTGATGGACCGATTAAACCTGGTGCAGGAGTGAAAAAGGAGTTGCCTTATGTTGGCGATATGCATATTACAGGGATTGTTAATGTAAGTGGATTTATGGAGTTCTTTGTCCTTCAAAATACACGTCTAAACTTAGTGGTAAAAATGGCAAGGACAATTGCGGGTGGTATTTATCGCGCAAGTCGTTCGTATGATCATTATTTATCCCTACAGGAAGCAAACTGGAATAATAACCAAGGAAAAGAAAGGACCATTTAAATAACAGGGGAAGGTATGACACTCCCCTACTATATTATTAATATTTGATAAAAATATATCAGTGTGACGATGATGGCCACAACGAGTATACCCGGTAATAGGTTTGCTACTCTAATTTTTATTAATCCCGTAATGTTAAGCCCGATTGCCACAATCATAATTCCTCCCGTTGATGTCATTTCAACAATGAATGAATTCATTAAATCATCTGGAACAATCCGATCAATTTGTGTGGCGAAAATAGCAATAATCCCTTGATAGATCAACACCGGCATTGCAGAGAAAATCACACCAATCCCCAGTGTAGTTGTTAAGATTAATGCTGTGAAACCATCAATAATTGCTTTCGTAAATAAAACATTATGATCTCCACGGATTCCACTATCCAATGCACCAATTATAGCCATAGCACCTACAACAAAAATGAGCGTAGAATTAACAAAACCTTCTGAAATATTTCCTTGTCCTTTAGCCCCAATCTTTTTTTCAAGCCAATAACCTAATTGATTTAATTTGTCTTCTAATGCCAATGCCTCTCCAATAATTGCACCAAATACTAAACTTAGAATGACTATAAGGAAATGTTCACTTTTTATTCCCATTTGCAACCCTAATACAATTACTGCAAGGCCGATTGCATGCATTACCGTGCCTTTCATTTTTTCTGGAATTCTATGTAATAACTTGCCTAACAGTGAACCAATAATAATACACAATGCATTTACAATTGTCCCTAATAAAACCACGATATCACCTATTCACAATTTTTAAAGTCTCACTAATAACTATCGGTTGAAGACTGCTACATTCTTTATTTCGCGGAGAAAAGAGCTGAAAGCCCTATAATACTGCTGAATCCTTTATAAGGTGTTAAAGCTGGCAGTTGGGCTTTTACAAAAGCAACAAACTATACAAAAACGACCTATATAGATTAAAAAATAAACCATCTACATAGATGGTCTATCATTCATTATTATTTTTATCTAAAACGGCTAGTATTCTTTCTAAATCTTCATCAGAGAAAAATTCAATTTCAATTTTTCCCTTTTTCTTTGTTCTTTTAATTAAAACAGTTGTTCCTAGTTTTTCTCGTAAAACACTTTCTGTCTCACGAATAAACACATTTTTTTCTTCTTTTACTTTTTTTGTTTCACGTGGAACATCCTCATTTAATTGCTGAACAAGCTTTTCTAACTGTCGAACATTTAAGCCATCTTTTATAATCTTTTCTACAACAGCTTGGTATTTATCCTTATTTTTTAACCCTAAAAGCGTACGTCCATGGCCCATGGATATCTTGCCAGCAGTTATCAGATCTTGGACTTTTTTAGGAAGAGCAAGAAGCCGTAGGTGATTCGCAATATGTGGTCTGCTTTTTCCTAAACGTTTAGAGAGCTCCTCTTGGGTTAAATGTAGCTTCTCTATCAGCATTTGATAAGCATTCGCCTCTTCAATTGGCGTTAAATCCTCACGCTGAAGGTTTTCAAGGACAGCAAATTCCATCATTTGTTGCTCGGTTAATTCCCTAACAACCACCGGAACCATATCAAGCTTTGCTTCCTTAGCTGCACGAAAACGCCTTTCTCCCGCAACAATTTCATAACCTTTAATACTTTTTCGAACAATAATCGGCTGAAGAATTCCATGCTCAATAATTGAAACCTTTAATTCTTCGATTGCCTCTGATTGGAATACTTTTCTTGGCTGATAAGGATTCGGTCGTAATTCCTTTAATTTAACCTCTTTTACAGTTTCATCATTAGAAACATCTACATTAGCAAATAGTGCATTAATGCCTTTCCCAAGACCTTTAGCCATTTACCACCACTTCCTTTGCTAAATCTAAGTAAACTTCCGCTCCTCGTGATTTTGAATCATAAATGATAATTGGTTCACCATGACTTGGTGCTTCACTTAATCGTACATTGCGAGGAATAATCGTCCGATACACTTTATCTTGGAAATATTTCTTCACTTCATCAATTACTTGGATTCCTAAGTTGGTTCTCGCATCAAGCATCGTAAGAAGGACACCATCTATCATTAAATCATGATTTAAGTGTTTTTGTACCAATCGAACGGTACTTAAAAGCTGACTCAAACCTTCTAATGCATAATACTCACATTGTACAGGGATAAGGACAGCGTCAGATGCAGTGAGTGCATTAATTGTTAATAATCCTAAAGATGGAGGACAGTCTATAATAATAAAATCATACTCCTCTTTAATCGTTTCTAACGCACGCTTTAATCTAACTTCCCTTGAAATGGTTGGAACTAATTCAATTTCTGCCCCTGCTAATTGAATAGTCGCTGGAACTGAATATAATCGTTCAACCTCGGTTGGCTTAATTACATCTTTTATATCAACATCATCTACAAGTACATCATAAATACATTGTTGGACTTCACCTTTATCAATGCCTGCTCCGCTCGTTGCATTTCCCTGTGGGTCAATATCAACTAGCAATACTTTTTTACCGATATAAGCTAAGCAGGCACCCAAGTTGACAGAGGTAGTCGTCTTCCCGACCCCACCTTTTTGGTTGGCAATTGAAATAATTTTGCCCAAGCGTGTCACCCACCTTCAACTTCCTAATAAATTAGCAATCATATTTTCTATTTTATCAAAGTTTCATATAGAAGGTTTAGTTTTATGTAAAAAAATTCATTTTCTAATTTTTAGTAGAAGAAACGAAAATATTTGGATATACTTACAGGGCTATTTTCAATTTTTCGAAAGGATTGTTTTCGAATAGTTTTTTTGAAGTTTTGCTGCTTTTATCCTTAGTAAATTGAGGGGGGCTGATGTCTTACCCAATATTTATTAGCCATAATGTTTGAGAAAGAGCCTATAGAAAAAAAGAGAAACTTGCATACAAGCTTCTCGTAATCTAGCATTTTATTTTTTCTTAGGAATCTTTATTGTAATTTGATAGTATTCATCAAATTCTTCTTCTTCAGAATCTAACTTAATGCCATTGTCAGCGACCATTGTTAAAGATTGACGGATTGTATTTACAGCAATCCTCATATCCTTACTAAATGCTTGGCGACGTGGTTTTGCTTTTCGTTCTGATTTATTTAATAACCTAACAACATAATCTTCCGTTTGTTTCACATTGAGGTTTTTTTCGATAATTTCAGCTAAAAGCTTAATTTGCTTTTCTGGTTCTTTTAAAGGAATAAGTGCACGAGCATGACGCTCTGTAATTAATTTTTGTAAAAGTGCGTCTTGTACTTCCTGTGGAAGCTTAAGTAAACGAAGCTTATTAGCAACGGTCGATTGACCTTTACCCAGCCTTTGTGCCAATGCTTCTTGCGTAAGATTATGTAATTCCAAAAGCTTTCCATAAGCAACTGCCTCTTCAATAGGAGATAGCTCTTCTCGCTGAAGATTTTCAATTAATGCAACAGAAGCCGTTTCTGTATCATTAAAGTTTTTAATAATAGCAGGGACCTTATCCCAACCTAACTTTTGAACAGCTCTAAATCTGCGTTCACCTGCAATTATTTCAAATTGATTGGTACTATACTCTCGTACAACAATTGGCTGAATAATTCCATGTGTATGGATGGTTCTTGCCAACTCTTCAATTTTATTATCATCAAATATGGTTCTTGGCTGAAAACGATTGGGAACAATGCAAGAAGTAGGTATTTTCCTAACTTCCTCATTTTCATTTATGATTTCCCTTTCCGCCTCTTCCACTTTTTCGCCCACACCAAAGAAACGAGAGAAAGGATGCTTCATCATCTGACACCACCTTTAAGAAACTCCCTACCTACTTATTCTATATTATAAGACAAGTTCCTGCATTTACATTTGTAATTTTTCGAGTTTTTCCTACATGATTAAACAAGAAATTATAAATATGATAATGTTTTTCGTAGAAATTACTCAAAAAAACAGGATGATTCTATCTTTCTGTCAACATTTCTTTAAAAATCTATTTATGAAAAATGATTATTACAAGCCCTTTTCTTTACTGTTGGCTCTTTTCAAAAACATTGTTGCTATTTAAGTAAAGTAGTAACTAATAAATATAGACTGAAGATCGCTACACGTTTCATTTTACTGAGAAAAAAGCAACAAACGATGCGAAAACAACTTTACTGTAAACAAGTTTTAAGAAAAGAGCTCATATTAATAATCATTGGTATACCCCTTTGTTCCCCTAGGAAGGACATTTTCAGATTGAATCCCATCATTCTCACCTAATAAAACTCAGGCTAATACAATACTAAAAATAGTGCCTTAATTACATATAAACATTAGAAGATGATATTACTCTAATGGCAATTTATTTGGTGTTCCTGGTTTTCGTGGGTATTTTTTTGGGGTTTGCTTATTTTTATTTATTACTATAATATTACGTTCACTTTCTTCATATGGCAATGTGAAAGAATGTATTGCTTCGACCTCTGCACCAAGAAGTTTTAGCGCCTTAGAGGCTGCCTGTAACTCTTCGTTTGCATTGGCAGCTTTCATAGCCACAAAAAGACCATTTTGCTTCACTAAAGGAATACATAATTCACTTAGAACGGACATTCTAGCAACTGCTCTTGCTGTCACTAAATCATACTGTTCACGATGTTCACTCTTTTGAGCAAAGGTTTCTGCTCGATCATGATAGAAGAAGGTGTCTTTTAATTCTAACTCTTTCGATAAATTATCCAAAAATGAGATTCTCTTTTGTAATGAATCTACTATTGTAACCTTTATTTCAGGAAAACATATTTTCAGTGGAATACTTGGAAATCCAGCACCGGCTCCAACATCACAGATTTTTAGTGGTTCATTAAAATTCACATAAAAAGCTGCAGTGATTGAATCAAAAAAATGTTTTAAATATACATCATTTTTTTCAGTAATGGCAGTCAAATTCATTTTTTCATTCCACTCAACTAAGAGTTCAAAATATCGTTCAAACTGTTGTAATTGTTTAGAGGAAAGGGAAATCCCCTTTTCCTCTAATTGTTTTGTAAATTGCTCAATATTCATGTTTATGTCCACCCTTAATGATTATTCTTTAGCTACCTTTGCTATTCTGCCATGTTCAATATATACGAGCAAAATTGATATATCAGATGGGTTAACACCAGAGATTCTTGAAGCTTGGGCAATTGATAGTGGACGTACCTTACTTAGTTTTTGACGAGCTTCAGTAGCAATTCCATTAATTGCATCGTAGTCGATATCCTCTGGAATTTTCTTGTCTTCTAGTTTTTTTAGTTTTTCTACTTGTTGTAGTGATTTATCAATATACCCTTCATATTTAATTTGAATTTCTACTTGTTCAGTAACTTCCTGCGGTAAAGTTGTTTCTGCAGGTACAAGTTCATGAATATGGGCATATGACATTTCTGGTCGTTTTAGTAAATCTGAAGCACGGATACCATCCTTTAATTCACTTCCACCCGCTTGACGAATTAAATCCTGTGTTTTTTCATTCGGCTTAATAATAATCGAACGTAAACGTTGGATTTCCGCTTCAATGCATTCTTTCTTCTCCATAAATTTTGCATATCTTTCTTCTTTAATCAATCCTATTTGATAGCCTAGCTCTGTTAAACGAAGATCTGCATTATCATGACGAAGTAATAAACGGTATTCAGCACGAGAAGTTAATAAGCGATAAGGTTCGTTTGTTCCTTTCGTTACTAAATCATCTAATAATACGCCAATATAACCATCTGATCGACTTAATATAACTCCTTCTTTTCCTTGAGCATTTCTTGCAGCATTAATTCCAGCCATTAATCCTTGGCCAGCCGCTTCCTCATATCCAGAAGTACCATTAATTTGACCTGCAGTGAAAAGATTTTTCACAGTTTTCGTTTCTAATGTTGGCCATAGTTGTGTTGGTACAATGGCATCATATTCAATTGCATATCCAGCACGCATCATTTGAGCTTTCTCTAAGCCAGGAACTGTTGCTAAAATCTTCTGCTGAACCTCTTCTGGAAGGCTTGTTGAAAGACCTTGTACATAAACTTCTTGTGTATTTCTTCCCTCTGGCTCTAAAAAGATTTGATGTCTTGGTTTATCAGAAAAACGTACAACCTTATCCTCAATAGATGGGCAGTAACGGGCACCAGTTCCTTTTACCATACCTGAGAACATAGGAGACCGATGTAAATTTTGATCAATAATCTGGTGGGTTTGTTCATTTGTATATGTTAACCAGCATGGTAATTGGTCCGTAATATATTTTGTCGTTTCATAGCTAAACGCTCGAGGTACTTCATCACCTGGTTGTATTTCTGTCTTACTATAATCAATGGAATGACTATTAATTCTTGGTGGTGTCCCAGTTTTAAAACGAACTAGCTCAAATCCTAGTTCTTCTAAGTGCTCAGAAAGTTTAATAGACGGCTGTTGATTATTTGGTCCGCTTGAATATTTCAAGTCCCCAATAATAATTTCACCTCGTAAAAACGTTCCTGTTGTTATAACAACCGTCTTCGAATGATACACAGCACCTGTTTTAGTAACAACACCACGGCAAATTCCATCTTCTACGATTAATTCCTCAACCATACCTTGAAGCAAGGTCAGGTTTGGCTCATTCTCAAGTGTTTTTTTCATTTCATTTTGATATTGGAACTTATCTGCTTGGGCACGAAGCGCTTGAACCGCTGGGCCCTTACCTGTATTCAACATTCTCATTTGAATATAGGTTTTATCGATATTTTTCCCCATTTCGCCACCAAGTGCGTCTATTTCCCGTACAACTACACCTTTTGCAGGGCCTCCTACCGAAGGATTACATGGCATAAAGGCAACCATATCAAGATTAATGGTCACCATTAAGGTTTTCACACCCATTCTTGCTGCAGCAAGTCCTGCCTCACAGCCAGCATGACCGGCACCGACGACGATTACGTCATATTCACCCGCATCATATTTTTGCATGATATTTCCCTCCTTACCTTTTAAAACTGTTTATTTGTATGTTTATTTTCCTAAACAAAATTGTGAAAACAATTGATTGATTAAGCTCTCTTGTACAGTATCCCCTATTATTTCACCTAACAACTCCCATGTACGTGTTAAATCGATTTGAATAATATCAATTGGCGTTCCAAATTCAATTCCACTTAAAACGTCCTCGATCGCATCTAATGCCTGCCCAATTAATGCAATATGGCGGCTATTTGAAATATACGTTAGATCAGAAGCTTCAATTGAACCTTGAAAATACATTGATGAGATGGCTTCCTCCAAATCATCAACACCCTTTTCTTCTAATAAGGAGGTTGTAATTACTTTATGTTCATTGGATAGCTCTTTTACTTTATCCATATCTATTTTTTGCGGTAAATCTGTTTTATTTATAATAACAATAACATCCATTCCTTTTACCGCTTCAAATAACTGCTCATCTTCCTTTGTTAAATCATCTGCATAATTTAATACAAGAAGGATTAAATCGGCTTCCTTTAATACTTTTCTAGAGCGCTCCACACCGATTTTCTCAACAATATCTTCTGTTTCACGAATACCTGCTGTATCTACTAAGCGGAGTGGGACACCACGAACATTTACATATTCCTCAATTACATCACGAGTTGTTCCTGGAATATCCGTTACAATGGCTTTATTTTCTTGAACTAAGCTATTCAATAGGGAGGATTTTCCTACATTAGGTCTACCGATTATAGCAGTAGAAAGTCCTTCTCTTAATATCTTTCCTTGACCTGCTGTTTGTAGAAGCTTCTTTAACTCATCTCGAACATAATTTGCCTTTTCCTTTAACATTCGGTGACTCATTTCTTCTACATCATCATATTCTGGATAATCGATATTCACTTCTACATGAGCAACTACTTCTAATATTTCCTGGCGTAGTTTTTGAATTAACTTTGATAGTCTTCCTTCCATTTGCCCCAATGCAATATTCATCGCACGATCAGTTTTCGCACGAATTAAATCCATTACTGCTTCAGCCTGAGACAAATCAATTCGTCCATTTAGAAAGGCTCTTTTCGTAAACTCCCCTGGCTCAGCTAATCTTGCTCCATATCTTAAAACAAGCTGCAACACGCGGTTCACTGAAACTAAACCACCATGGCAGTTAATCTCGACAATATTTTCTCTAGTAAATGTTTTTGGTGCTTTCATCACACTTACCATTACTTCTTCAACTACTTCATCTGTAGTTGGATCAATTATTTTACCGTAGTGAATAGTATGGGAGCTCACATTCTCAAGCTTTTTACCGCTCACACCAACAAATAGTTTATCGGTAATTTCAATTGCCTGATCACCACTAAGCCGAACAATCGCTATTGCTCCCTCACCCATCGGAGTTGAGATCGCTGATATAGTATCAAATTCCATCACTTTCACCTCATTTCTTTAGTTAAAATCATCTATTTAAAAAATAATAGTTGTAAAACTGAAATAGTTATCCCCAAAATATTAGAATAACAAATTCTTACCGTTAAAAAAAGCAGAAAGTTTTATCCACAATTTCGTTTTTAATGATATTTATTTTAACTTATCCACATGTGAATAACAAGAAAGCAGGTAATAGATCGATGAGGACGATATTGGGGATCATGAAAAGTGCCAGGCCCTAAACATGATACACTTTTAGTTGACATGCAGACGCAAAAAAATCCAAGCACTAATTGCTTGGATTTTTCACAACTGGATGAATGACCAAATAGCGATTTGGTTCTTCACCTTCTGAATGAGTTTGAATTTTTTTATTTCGGGATAATGCATTATGGATAATTTTCCTCTCAAAGGAAGGCATCGCTTCCAATGTTACAGGCCGTTTTGTATGAATAGCTTTTTCAGCTAATCGTTCAGCTAACTGAATAAGAGAATATTCCCTTCGTTCCCGATAATTTTCTGCATCCAACACTATATTAATAAATTGATTCGTATATCGATTAGCAATTAACTGAGTAAGTACTTGTAAGGAATTTAACGTTTGTCCCCTTTTGCCTATAAGTAATGCCATATTTTTTCCAGTGATTTTAAATTCAGCAATTTTTCCCTCTGTTTTAATCTCAATATGAGGATCAATTCCCATTTTTTTTATAATATCGACTAGATAGATTTTTGCCTCTTCAATCGGATCAGGTTTGAGCTGAACATGAACAATAGCAGGTTTACTACCAAAAAGGCCAAACAAACCCTTTTTTCCCTCATCAATTACTTGATATTCAATACGTTCCTTCGTTACATTTAGTTCTCGTAAGGCTGACTCGACTGCTTCTTCGACACTATGTCCTTTAGCAGTATATTCCTTCACTTTTTAACTCCCCTCGCTTTACCCACTGTTGTAGTATCTTTCTGTAATGCCGGAGTTTTAATAAAGTACGTTTGAATCATCATAAAGATATTCCCTACTACCCAATATAAAGGTAATGCAGCAGGTAGGCTTACTCCAATAACAATAATCATCACTGGCATAACCCAAAGCATAATGGCCATTTGCGGGTTTTGATCCTGTCCAGCCATCATCACTTTTTGTTGAAGGAAAGTGGTTACCCCTGCAACAAACGCTAAAATATAATCTGGTGAGCCTAGATCAAACCATAAAAACATAGATTCACGAATAGCTGGTGTCCGATTAATTGCATGATAAAATCCAATTAATATTGGCATTTGAATGATTAATGGTAAACATCCAGCCAAAGGATTAACGCCATATTGTTGAAATAACTTCATCGTTTCCTGCTGTAATTTCTGTTGTGTCACAGCATCCTTTGAACTATATTTCTCTTTCAGCTTCTTTAGTTCTGGTTGGATTACTTGCATTGCTTTTGAGCTTTTTGTTTGCTTAATCATTAATGGCAAAATAATAAGGCGAATGATTATTGTAACGACTATAATAGATAGTCCATAGCTGTTCCCTAATAATTTGGCAACCTCTTTGATTACCCATGATAGTGGCCATACAATATATTCATTCCAAAAACCCTTGCTGTCAGGAGTAATATCTTTATTAAATTCCGTACAGCCCGCAAGTACCGTCATCAAACCGACGATTGCGATAATTAGAAATATTCTTTTTTTCAAGCGTAGTTTCCTCCCTTAATATAACAAGCTATATAATTGAGGATTGTTTAAAAAGTAAATGCTTAAATCCTTAATAAACAACCCCTTTTTCCTTACATAAAAAACATATAAAGGAAGAACCTTTATTGTTTAAGGTTTTTAATTACTTTCGCTACCTTAAAAACATGTTGAATACTCTTTTTTACTTCATGGAAATTCATGTCGGCCGCAGGTTTCCGTGCGATAATCACATAATCATTACCTTGTTCTATCCATTCCTGCAATTCATGGATGGATTGTCGAAGATAACGCTTTATTTCATTTCGTTTCACCGCATTGCCTATCTTTTTACTTACAGATAGACCAATACGAAAATGGTCTTGATCCCTTTTTTTAAGGACATATATTACAAATTGGCGATTTGCAAATGATTGTCCTTTTTTAAATACCTTTTGGAATTCATCATTTTTTTTAATTCGATATAGTTTTTTCAATAGTAATCACTCTCAATACTGTTAGAAGTGGCTTGTACCACAGCTCCACTAATCTTCCCCATGCTTTCATTCCACCAAATAAAGATGAAAAAAAAACCACTGAGACGTTTCAGTGGTCTACGCTGATAATACTTTTCTTCCCTTACGACGACGGTTAGCTAGAACTTTACGTCCATTTTTTGTACTCATACGTGCGCGGAATCCATGAACTTTACTTCTTTTACGAGCGTTTGGTTGATATGTTCTTTTCATTTATGACACCTCCCTCGAGGATCTTTTATATTAGTAGACTGTTTTTGAATAGTGGTTAAACCTATAAAAAATTATAACCGATTGCTTTTTAAGCAACAATATTTTTTAAAAATACTTATAAGTTAAAGACAGTCCTATTAATTATAAATATCAACTTTTATAATTGTCAACTCCTTATAGGAGAATACTTTTTCCAATTGCAGATATTATTTATTTTATAAGGAAAAAAATAAGCTTGTGGATAATTATCGACACGAATTTTTATATCCACAACAATTATTGACAAGTTTTTCACAAATTAATAGCCTGTGGATTATTTTTTTCCTCAGTTTCATTGAGTTGTGGACAATTTTTAAATTTCGTTGCAACGCCTATAATTATTTGATATGATTATTGTGTTTTCACTCTGAATAAATGTATGTGTATAACCAAGATATCCACAAATTGTGGATATCTTGTGGATAGTTTTTAAACAAGCTATGTATAAACTTGTCCACAATCAGTGGATACTGTCGAAATCTATTTTCTTTCCTTATTATAAGTTTTCCACAACACTATAGGAATAATTAAGCTACACTATTAAAATAGACGACTTTGTAAAATTTATTATATAGATTCTGAATACGTATGTAACAATGTTACGTTGCCTACTAAAATAACTATTAATTAAAAAAGGAGGGTATGGTTTTGGAAAATATAGCTGATCTTTGGAATAAAGCTTTATCAATAATTGAAAAAAAGATCAGTAAGCCCAGCTTTGAGACTTGGCTCAAGTCAACAAAGGCACATTCATTAAAAGGAAATACATTTATCGTTTCAGTACCTAATGATTTTGCTAGAGATTGGCTAGAAGGTCGTTATGTCCCGTTAATTTCAGAAGTCCTCTATGAAATAACAGGCGAAGAGCTAACTGTAAAATTTATTATTCCTCAAAATCAAGATGATGAGGATATTCAAATGAGGAGTACACCACAAATTGGTCCTAAAACAGAGGAACCGACAGAATTATTTCAAAAT